>NZ_KN266207.1:0-19071 GCF_000766945.1 Cellvibrio mixtus subsp. mixtus J3-8
GAAGTTAGATTATGAGGCTTTCGGGTGTCTAGTAAAGTCTGGGAAGTCCAGATGAGCTAAAGTTACGAACCCGCTTTACTAACATGCAATTGCATATTTAATGCTTTTAGCACTTTAAGAATTGTCGCAAAGCTGGGGTTTCCTTCGCCGGATAACGCTTTATAAAGGCTCTCGCGGCCGAGGTCACAATCTTTGGCTAACTGGGTCATGCCTCTGGCTTTAGCAACATTGCCTAATGCTTTGGTGATAAACGCTGCATCATCGCCAGCTTCTTCAAAACAAGCATCTAGATAGAGAGCAATATCCTCTTCAGATTTTAAATGCTCGGCGGAATCCCATTTGCGTAGTTTTGATGTGGCCATATTACAACCCCAATTCATTTGCCAAGGCGATAGCAGTTTTAATATCTTTGGGTTGTGTGGATTTGTCGCCACCAACCAGTAGCACAACAATCTCTATTCCAGAGCGTTTGAAATAAACCCTGTAACCCGCGCCGTAATGGATGCGCAGTTCAGAAACTCCGCTACCCACAGGTTGGCAATCACCAAAATTGCCATCTTCCATTCGGTCGATTCTGACCTGAACCAGGCTTTTAGCTTTGCGATCTCGAAGGTTGTTAAACCAGGAATCGAATTGTTCTGTGGTGAGAATGCTATACATGCTGAGTGTATCCCATAGTATACATAAATCAATCCTTGATTAAGCAATGGTGCGGATGGTACTTGAAGAATAAGCGGAGGTTATTTGCGGATTTTGCCGCTGCGGGGGCAGGTTAGTGGAAGAGTTTTTTACTGTCAAAAAGCGAAAACTGTCCTTTGTCCTGAAACAAAGGACATAGGTAACGATGGAATATAGTTGTCTCAACACTGTTGAGACAACTATCGTGAACCAATAATAAAATCTCACAGGGTAGGCACGCTGCTGTGTGCTCTGACGATATAATGCCACCCTCCATATCCCCAAACCCAACAACAAAAATAACCAGTGAGCCCCATGCAAAAATCCAACACCCCGTTCCGCGTACTTTTTGCCAGCCTGATCGGCACCACTATCGAATTTTTCGATTTTTACATTTATGCCACCGCCGCCGTGCTGGTATTCCCCACATTATTTTTCCCGTCGGGCGATGCAACGACAGCGACGTTGCAGTCGTTAGCTACATTTGCATTGGCATTTTTTGCGCGGCCAATTGGTTCTGCGTTGTTTGGGCATTATGGCGATCGGATCGGGCGTAAAGCGACCCTGGTGGCGGCCTTGATGACGATGGGCGTATCGACGGTGTGTATCGGTTTATTGCCTACCTATGAATCCATTGGCATTGTGGCGACAATTCTATTGTGCTTGTGTCGTTTTGGCCAAGGTATAGGGTTGGGGGGCGAATGGGGCGGGGCGGTGTTGTTGGCGATTGAGAATGCGCCGGAGAAAAAACGGGCGTGGTACGGCATGTTTCCGCAATTGGGGGCACCTATCGGGTTTTTCTTTTCGACTGGTGTGTTTTTATTGTTAACGCACAATTTAAGTGAGGCGGATTTTTTCAGTTGGGGCTGGCGAATTCCGTTTGTGGCGAGTGCGTTGCTGGTGATTGTTGGTTTGTATGTGCGCTTGAGTCTGGAGGAAACCCCTGCATTCAAAGAGGCAATTAAAACAGAAAAGCGTGTAGCTGTTCCGATGTTGACCGTGTTCACGCAACACACGCGCGTTATGTTTCTGGGCGCATTTCTGGCGATAGCAGCGTTCGTTGTGTTTTATCTCACCACAGTGTTTTCATTGGGTTGGGGAACCAGCAAATTGGGTTATACGCGCGAGGATTTTTTAATACTGCAATTGTATGCAGTATTTGCGCTGATGTTGATGATCTGCGTATCCGCACTGGTTGCCGATAGGATTGGTCGGCGTGCGATGATGATAATTTCAGGTGTTGCAGTCTTTTTGTTTGGTTTGGGTTTTTCATCGTTATTAAATTCCGGTTCAGATCTCGGAGTGGTAATTGCACTATCGATAGGCTTTGGCGTTATGGGGTTAACCTATGGCCCCCTCGGCACTGCACTCGCGGAAATTTATCCTACCGAAGTACGTTATACCGGCGCATCGCTCAGTTTTAATTTGGCGGGAATTATTGGTGCGTCCTTAACGCCTGCGATTGCGAGTTGGTTGGCTACCCATTATGGTTTGTCGTTTGTTGGTTATTATATTGCGGTTGCCGGAATATTAACCTTGCTCGCTGCGTTTGCCTTGTCAAAAGCATTGGCAAAATAAGATGTTTCAGTGGTAACAAGGTTCTGGTTATATGCCGTAATTGCTCGCCTGATTTTTTTCGTTAACCTCGCTTTACAGGTTTTATCCAATGCGGCGATGGGATCCGGTGGCGGGTTCTGCACAAAATCAATTTACACCTACAGATCCAGAAATAGGATAAACGATTATGGAAAAGTTCGAGGCGCGGCAGTTTACCGCCCGTTACAATAAAATAATGTTCTATACGTTTTTTGCCGTCCTGCTGGTTTCGGGATTGCTTATTGCCATTCAAACAATCAGTGAAGAAAAGCACGAAAAAAGCCAATTGATTGAACAGTTCAAAACAGAATCGGTAGCAATCGATAATTTGCTGGTTCGCGTTACTGTGCTGTTGGATATGATGCAAACCAATGCCCAGGATTTTTTTAAGGATCCACGCATTTCTTCCAGTAGCTATCTGAAAAGCCTCTCCGTGACCGGCACCGGTGAATATGGATTGGATAATATTCCCTCACCTTATTTGGCAGAAGATACAGGTAATTTAACGGGTGAAGGGGGTATAGCAACGTTTAACAAGGATTTGAAAAACGATGGTGCAATCGCATTCGATAATGATTTGAAAAACGAAATCGAAATGGCGTTTGCCCTGAACAGTTCTTTTAAATCAACGAGCGATAGCGTGCCCAATGCAGCCTGGGTTTATTACACATCGAAAAATAAATTTATTAATATTTATCCCTGGGTACCTTCCTCTGAATTTAAATTTAGCGATAAGTTGTATAAAAAAGAATTTTATACCCTGGGTGTTCCTGAGGCCAATCCGGATAGAAATATTTTCTGGACTTCGGTTTATCTGGATGAGGCAGGTAAAGGCACCATGGTAACTGCTGCAAAACCGGTTTATCGCCACAATGAATTCCTGGGAACTGTTGCAATTGATTTTACCTTGGAAGAGCTCGGCAATTACGTCAAGGAATTCAGGCCCGGGATAGGGGAGATGTCGATTGTAAATTCCGCAGGCCAATTGTTGGCACACACCAATATCAAACTGACGGACACTTCTACGTTTAAAAATGCGCTACCAGAAGGCATTAATGCTGGCGATATTAATACCTCATGTCAGAATTTGAACCTGTTGCAACTGAACCAGGGCTATCAATACATTTGTTACCAGTTAAAAAATGCGCCCTGGCAGGTTATTTACATTGAGAAAAAGCAACCTTTTATTGCGCGTATTTTTTCTTCAATCGGAATTGTTTTTATCGTTCTGCTAGCGTCGTTGGGTATCTTGTTATACGTGATCAAGAAGATCACCTTTCGCGAATTTATTTATCCGGCGGCATCGCTGGTGCGCCATATATCAAAGCAAGGCACAGATAAAAATGCGCCCAATCGTTTGATTCCGGTAGCCTGGAAGCCCTGGTTTTATAAAATCAGTGACACATTCCAGCAGAACCGAAACCTTATTAATGAAATTAAACAAAAAAACACCGAATTAACTGATCTCAATATCGCGCTTGAGCGTTACATGCCGAAATTTATTTTAGTAGTGAGCCTGGAGTCTGGTTCAGGCGCTACTACTATTGGTAGTTATTTTGCCGGTAGCCTTGCGAAAGGTCGCAACGATAAAAAAACGGTTTATATGGAGTATCCTGCTAATAAACAAACAAGTGGCCGTTTTGGCTATGACGAACAGGATACTGTGTATAAGCATGCAAATGGTTTTGATATCTGGAATGATTTTGATCTTGGTGACGTACCGGAAGAAGTGGAGTCCTCATTGTTGATGACCCAGATACTCAACCAGTACGCCAATATTGTCATGCACACATCGATTAAAGGTGATGTTGATCGTTTTATTGATGTTCACCTTGAGCCGTTATTCCGTTACACAAAAGCCATTGTGGTGATGGTGCCCAATAGCGACACAACCGGAGAGAAAACGGCGACGGTAGTCAAAAGTATCCAGCGTCATGTACGTCAGGACCAAACTACTTTGTACAAGCTGTTAAAACGGGTAAGTGACAATACCAGCATGAATGCAAAAGTGGATTTTGATATTCCCTATATTGCAGATTTGCCAGCGATCGGTAACGCAGAATTTACTATTCCCGAGCCTGCGTCAAAAGTAATCAACGAAATTGTTGAACGCATAGAGCGTGTGCATCAAGTGTGTATATTTATTCCCACCACTATTAATATTGATCAGCCTTTTGATTCTACTTTGTATGTAAATAGGACGATGGTGTTCCTCGGTGAAAAATTTGGTGGGGCTACTTCCTCGCAAGCAAAGGGAGTGTGGAATAGCGATAGTTCTGGCATCGTTAATGAAGTGGTCCATTTAGTGGTTTCGTATACAACGGAAGATGACCTCAATAAATTCGCTAATGAAGTGATTGAATATATCAAAGTATTAAAAACGGAACTTCAGCAAGATGCCATGGCGCTTGAAATCAACAAAAAAATGATATTGGTGTAAATATGCGGACTCATTACCCATTCATCGTGAAAGTAATTTTTGGTGCGCTTATGTTTATTCTGGCCTTGGGGGCGAAGGCGGAGGAAGTTAAATACGAAGGGAAAAACCGTATTGAAATTCCGGTCGGGGTTTACATTACCTCTTTGTATGCGCTAGATATTCCGGATAAAAAATTTACAGTGTCTGCGTGGATCTGGTCGACTTATGATCCCGCATTGTTGCCGGAAGATTATAAGTTTTATAACAAAATTGAAATTACCAATGCGCGTAGTTGGTCCATTATTGATACGGAGAATTTCACGCTCGAAAATGATGATGGCACCATCCATACCATGACCAAATTTGTGGCTGAAATTAATCAGGATTGGGACATCAAACACTTTCCATTTGATAAACAGGATGTAACGATCAATATCGAGAGTGTTGAGCTGGATTCAGCGAAAATAAAATTTATCCCCGATATGGAAAACAGCCTGGTCAGCGATGACCTGACATTATCCGGCTGGAGTATATTGCCACTTAACATCCGCAGTTTCGATTACAAATACCCGACCAATTTTGGAATACAAAGTGGTGCAAAAGGCGTGTATCCCAGGATGTCTATTGTGCTTCCTATTGAGCGCCATGGTAACCGGATTTTCTGGACTTACTTTTTGGGTTTCTTTGTGGCTTATGTGATTATTTCATTGTTATATTTCTTTAACGAAACCATGTTTGAAAGTCGGGTGGGATTAATAATGTCTGCACTATTTGCTTGCGTGGGCAACAAATATACAGTGGATTTATTATTGCCTTCTACTGATGTATTTACCTTGTCCGACCTGGTGCAGGTAGCCTCATTTATCATCGTCGGCATTGGTTTGCTAAGTAGTGTGATGGTTGTGCTCCTGACGAAAAAGGGGGCGCAACAAGTCGCTTATAAAATAGACCTCGTCATAACCTGGGCCGTTATTATTGGTTACCCGGCGGCTATTTATTATGGGGTGTTGATGGCTCCCCAATAGAACATTATCCAGTCGGTTACATGAAGAATTGAAGCGAGGGCGTTAACGCCCTCGCAGTTACAACTTATGCGGCTTTGCTTTGATCGGATTGATGTTGGATCAAATTCCCGTTGCTATTAATTGCGATACTCTTCGGCTTCATTGCTTCGGGGATTTCCTTCACCAAACTGATAGTGAGTAAGCCATTATTGAGCTGGGCACCAGTGACTTCCACGTGATCGGCCAAACTGAATTTGCGCTCAAATGCACGTGTAGCGATGCCCTGATGCAGATATCTACGCTCCTTGCCCTCGTCCGTTTTTTTACCACGAACAGTTAATACTCCACGCTCTGTCTGGATATCCAACTCATTTTCCTCAAAGCCGGCGACTGCCAAGGTAATGCCATAGCGATTTTCTCCCGTTGCTTCGATGTTGTAAGGTGGATAGCCAGCAGAAGCCTGGTCGGCACGGAGTGCAGTATCCAGTAGCGCACCCAAACGGTCAAAACCGATGGTGCTGCGATAGAGGGGTGACAAATCAATTGTGTTCATAAAATATCCTCCTAAAAGAAGCGATAAAAATTAATAACAATTAATGAAGTGACGGCTCTTGGGGTAGACACCTGTCACGTGATCTAAATTAGTGGCAGGGTCATGATTTTCAAGGAGATGCAAATAAAAAATTTATATCAATTTTTTATTTTGTTGAAGCATTTTATAAAATTCAGTTTTAAGTTTTGGCTGGTGATGATGGAGTACGGAATGAAATTTCGCAGATTTGCAAACGTTTAGCCTGGCTTAAAAAGACAGCACACCGACCATCACAAAAAGCATCCAGGAAACGACAAGCAGTACCCAGGGCAGCGGTGATTGTTTGTGGAAAACTTTAATTTCCTCGCTTTCCTCCGCTATTTTTTGCTGCGTTAATTGACTGGCTAGCTGCTTGACTTTTTTGGTGCGTTTGTCCAAATCCCGCGTTTTTTCACTTTGTTGACGCAAAAACATTTCCATGCCGCGCTGGATTCCGTTAGCGATGGCTTTGGTTTCAGTGGGAGTTTGGCCTTCTGTTTTTATGCTGTTGGCGATTTTTGCGGCTTCGGCGCGAATATCCCGAGCGTCTTTTTTCTGCTTGTTCTTGGCAAGTGACGGTGCTGTTGTCGGCTGCGTCATAATCATGGTCCTGGTTGACTTTGCAGGCATTCTATCAAAGGAACCTGTTTCCTCCTATATTTCCTTGTTGCTCCTGTGTAACCCTGTTTGTGTTTATAAAACGGATGTTTTTTTATTAATAAATTATGAAGTGTAAACGCGAATGTTTTGGCTAATTCAGCCTGGTAATGGTGCGTGGTAAACAATCTGGTTTTGTGAAAAATTTAAAGGAATTTATTAAAAGAATTTTAACAATAGGCCTGGTGTTTATAGCATTCATTTTTTAACGCTCAACGAATTTTATACGGGTTTTTGGTAAATATTTTTTGGATGCGTATCTAACAGCGGTTATGTAATTGGTATTACATGCAACATAAAGTTGTTTTTGTAGTGAATTGACGGCTTAAGCCTGCAATCAAATGTGTAAAACACTGGCACAATAGGTTGCTGATTATTCAGCATTGCATGATTAATCTTAAAGGAGTTAACTATTTTCTTATTCCAGATTGAAAAAAATCTGAATAAAAAGTTCTAAGGATTGCTGGTCAGAATTTGGTAATAATTATTTAATTAGCTTTTATTCAGTCGATTGGATTTTCCAATCTTTTTCAGTTGGTGTTTTCATGCTTCAGTTAGTCAAGCTCGCCCTTAAGCGGCCATATACTTGCGCAGTATTGGCAATATTTTTATTAATTGTAGGAACGCTTTCAGCGCTGCGCATGCCGACGGATATTTTTCCTAATATCCGTATTCCCGTGGTGTCTGTCGCGTGGCAGTACACTGGTATGCCAGCAGATCAAATGTCGGGGCGTATCACTACTACTTTCCAGCGCATCCTTACTACTACTGTCAATGATATTGAACATATCGAAGCGACGTCCTATGCAGGTTATGGAATTATCAAAATTTTCTTCCAGCCCGGTGTGGATGTTGCCATGGCGAATGCGCAGGTTACAGCAGTTGCACAAACCATGTTGCGGCAGTTGCCGGTGGGCACTGTGCCGCCGTTTATTTTGAATTACGACGCATCCACTGTGCCTATTTTGCAAATTGCATTGTCAGGGCAGGGATTGTCCGAACAGGAATTGGGTGACCTGGGTTTTAACACTTTGCGCGGTCGCCTTGTAACAGTCCCGGGCGCATCTGTTCCCTGGCCCTACGGTGGAAAAAATCGCCAGATTCAAATCGATTTAAATCCCGAGGCAATACAAGCGCGTGGCTTGTCATCGATTGATGTGGCCAATGCATTAGCTGCACAAAATTTAATTACGCCGGTGGGGACACAAAAAATTGGTGATCGCGAATACACACTGCAATTAAATAATGCCGCTGTCACGATTGATGACCTCGCCAACTTGCCGGTAAAAGTTGTGGATGGTGCGACTGTGTATATCCGCGATGTTGCTACAGTGCGCGACGGCAACCCACCGCAAACAAACATTGTGCATGTGGATGGTACTAAATCGGTGTTGATGTCGGTGCTTAAAATAGGCACCACATCTACATTGGATATTGTTTCCGGGGTAAGGGCCAAACTTGAAGAAATTAAACCCGCGTTGCCCCCAAATTTACAAACGGTTCCTATTAATGACCAATCTGTTTTTGTGCGTGCTGCAGTAAAAGGTGTTGCAATTGAGGGTGTCATTGCCGCGGTATTAACCAGCTTGATGATCTTGTTGTTCCTGGGAAGCTGGCGCTCCACCACGATTATCGCAACGTCTATTCCATTATCTATTTTGGGAGCGATTGCGGCGCTCTATGCATTCGGTGAAACGCTTAACATTATGACGCTGGGTGGCTTGGCATTGGCGGTAGGTATTCTTGTGGATGACGCAACGGTAACAATCGAAAATATTAATTGGCACCTTGAGCAAGGCAAAGGAGTGGAGGAATCCATTCTTGATGGTGCTGCGCAAATTGTAACGCCGGCATTTGTGTCATTGTTGTGTATTTGTATTGTGTTTGTGCCGATGTTTTTCCTTGAAGGCGTGCCGCGCTTTCTGTTTGTTCCTATGGCGGAAGCGGTGATTTTTGCAATGATCACTTCGTTTATTTTATCGCGTACACTGGTACCGGCCATGGCGAATTATTTATTGAAAACCCATGCATCGCATTTGGACGAGCAAGGCAACGCTCGGCCTTCAGCCAATTCACTGGTGCAATTCCAGCGGCAATTTGAATCAGGGTTTGAGCATTTCAGGCACAGTTATCGCAACATCCTGGAGGCTGCCATTGTTCATCGCAAGGGTTTTGTCACCGTGTTTATGGTGTTTGTGGTTTTATCCTTTGCGCTGATTCCTGCATTGGGGCGAAATTTTTTCCCGGCAGTGGACGGTGGCCAAATCATGATGAAGGTGCGTTTGCCGGTTGGAACGCGGCTGGAAGATTCAGCCATAAAATTTGCTGAAATCCAGGAATCCATTCGTCGCATTATTCCGGCAGAAGAAATTGTGACTATGGTTGATAACATCGGCATGCCAAACAGTTCGATCAGTTTAACGTTTAGCAATACTGGTGTTATCGGTCCACAAGATGGTGATATTCAAATTGCATTATCAAAAGGGCACCAGCCAACAGCGCATCACATCAAACGTTTACGCGAAGTATTACCGAAAGAATTTCCCGGTGCGACCTTCAGTTTTCCTCCATCGGATATTGTCAGCCAGATTTTAAATTTCGGTTCGCCTGCGCCAATTGATATCCAGGTTCGCGGCAATAATCTGGATGGGAATTTTGATTACGCAACCGCGTTGCTAAAACGCATTCGCGAAGTGCCCGGTGTAGCGGATGCGCGCATCCAGCAAACACGTCAGGCGCCGGTATTGAAGGTGGATGTTGATCGCACCCGCGCACAGGAAATGGGACTCACGATTCGCGACGTTACCAATAATATGGTGGTGAACCTGAGTGGTAGCAGCCAGGCGGCGCCGACATTCTGGCTTAATCCGGCGAACAATGTTTCCTATCCCATCGTAATGCAAACACCGCAATATTTGCTGGATTCGTTGCCTGCGCTGGAAAACCTGCCGATTAATAGCACTACCAGTGATGGCAGTATGCAATTGGGTGGCCTTGCGACTATTGGCCGTGGCATCGCGCCCGGTGTTATCAGCCAATACGATATTCAAACGATGGTACAGCTGCACATGACTACGCAAGATCGCGATCTGGGTGCAGTCGCAGCAGATATTCGCAAAGTATTAAAAGAAACAGAGGCGAGCGTACCAAAAGGATCAAGTGTGCATTTGCTCGGGCAAATATCCACCATGGAAAAATCGTTTAGCGGTTTATTATTCGGGTTGCTCGGTGCAATCGTACTGATTTATTTGTTGCTGGTTATTAATTTCCAATCGTGGAGTGATCCATTTGTTGTAATCAGTGCATTACCGGCAGCGATTGCGGGAATCATCTGGATCTTGTTCGTCACCTTTACGCCACTGTCAGTGCCGGCGTTAACGGGTGCAATTATGTGTATGGGTGTTGCGACAGCGAACAGTGTATTGGTCATCACCTTTGCGCGCGCAAAATTTGCGGAATTGCAGGATGCAGCAGCGGCAGCGATTGAAGCCGGTTATATGCGTTTTCGTCCGGTATTAATGACGGCGTTGGCGATGATAATTGGTATGGCGCCGATGGCATTTGGCCTGGGGGAAGGCGGCGAGCAAAATGCGCCGCTGGGTCGTGCTGTTATTGGCGGTTTATTATTTGCAACGGTAACCACCCTGGTTTTTGTGCCTGTGGTATTCAGTATTATTCATGCTCGTCAGCGCGACGAGCAACCTGTGTTAAGTGGAGAAGTTCATGCCTGATTCAACTCATTCACCATTGCCAACCAAACCGGAATCCAGCCGTGCATTGCGCACCAGTGGAATTTTGGTTGGTGTTGTTTCGGTATCACTTGTTGCGATTGGTTTATCCATGCGCGCATACAGCAGCAAGGATTTAAATGAATGGACTGCAGAGCAAGCCATTACAACTGTCGCTATTGTGTCGCCAGTTAAAAGTGATGGCAGCCGTGTGCTGGAATTGCCCGGGCGTTTTGAAGCCTTTGCAACCGCACCGATTTACGCACGGGTTCCCGGCTATTTAAAAAACTGGCAAGTGGACATCGGTTCGCAAGTAAAAGCGGGGCAGGTTCTTGGCGAAATTGAAACGCCGGATCTCGATCAGCAATTACTGGAGGCGCGCGCGGATATGGAAAGCGCAAAAGCCAATATGGCGCTTTCGGAATCCACATTGAAACGCACCCAGTCATTGCTGTCGAGTAAAGTGATTTCGCAACAGGAATATGAAAATCGCGCGAGTGATTTTGAAACGAAACAAGCGCAATACCAATCCACCAAAGCCAACTTTGAACGCTTGCAAGTCAACAAAAATTTTGCGCGTATTACTGCGCCCTTTAGCGGGATAGTGACTGAACGCAATACCGATATTGGTGCATTAATTAATATTGGCAGTAGCGCCAGCCCGCCATTGTTCACCATTTCTGATGCAAGCAAGCTTCGCTTGTATGTGAACGTACCGCAAAATTATTCATCCATTATCAAAAACGGCGCAGAGGCTAAAGTGACCGTGCCCGAACACCAAGGTAAAACCTATAAAGCGACGGTTGCGGCATCATCCGGTGCGATTGATGCGGGAACCAGCACTGCACGTTTGCAGTTAACGCTGGATAATGCATCGGGCGAACTTTTACCGGGTAGTTATGCGCGTGTCAGTTTTGCGGTGCAAAGTGCGGCGGAAACATTGAGTATCCCGGCGAGCGCATTAATTTTTAATGCGGCGGGTTTGCAAGTGGCCACGGTGGGAACGGACAGTAAAGTTACCCTGAAACCTATCAGCATCACACGTGATTTGGGTAAATCATTGGAGATCAGTGGTTTGCTCGCCCAGGACAAGGTCATTGATAATCCGCCCGATGGTATTAGCAATGGTGAAGCAGTAAACGTTAAGGTACCGAAAGAGCAAAGTTAGAATTCGCAGTAATTCGCGGGCAGTGATTTACGCGCAGTCATGAATAGCACAACGGGTTTGCTGGCATCCAGAAAAAGGAAATGCAGCAAACCCGTTCTTTTTTACCCGTTTTTGCAAATCAGTTCCTTCAAATAAAAATCGCCATTTCTGTGCGGATTTTTTCCATATCTCCATTAATCACATGTTGCATGTTGCTGCTATCTTTACCGGTTTGCAGTATCCATGCGGGCCTTTCACTGTTTTCCCTGACTCATCTACTGCGACCATGATCGCGATACAGAAGGTTGTTCATAGATACCTCATTGTTTGCATACCAGGACCTGGTTCAGGGGATAGAAGAGGGGCGGGTAGACACTATTCACAGGACCATGGCATTGGGGAAAGGAAAGATTGGGAAATGACGCCCAAGGCATATATAGTTCGGGCTGTATACTTAGCCGCCATAACGAAGGGAGCTAACAATGAACAATAATGAAAAAATGCTTAAAGCCGTTATCGATAGCCTGGATTATTTTGTCGTTATTTTAAATCAGGATGCAACGCTCGCTGCTGTGAACAATAGTGCATCGACTATTTTTATTAATAACGCCGGTTGTATTGGCAATCCGGTGTGGGAGCTTGGTTTATGGGCCAATATGCCAGCGGCTGAAAAGGTCTGGAGCGAATCCTGCAAAATAGCCTGGCAGGGTACGCGTGTTAAATTTATCGAAACAATCAAGCCTTCGAATGGTGATCAAACATCAATGCATTTTAGTGTGGCTCCGATCAAAAATGATTCGGGTGAGGTTATTTTTTTAATCGTAGAAGGCAAAGCAGATACTGCTTTGCCTCCAGCGTTTGCTAAAGGTAATAGCACTAGCCATGCTGCGCATTTTCCAGGCTATATCTCCACGATTATTAAATCTGCTGCTGCCGAAAACGATATAAAAACCCGGAATGATGTTGCGTCAGCATTGGTAGGCGTGTTCAAGGCAGACCAGCAATTTAATAATTGGTTGCTCGACAGCGAAAATCGTTTTCGTTTGATGGTGGAAAGCATTGAAGATTATGCAATGTTCATGGTTGATCTTGATGGTTTTATCACCAGTTGGAACCGCGGTGCAGAGCGCCTAACCGGGTATGCAGATGTAGAAGCCATAGGGCGTCATTTTTCAATGCTTTATCCTAAAGAGGAGCTTGATAGGGAGCATGCCATCCATGAATTAATGATGGCAGAAAAACATGGCCGGTACGAAGAAGAAGGAGTCCGCGTCCGCAAAAATGGTACTCATTACCATGCCCAGATTATTGTATGGCGAATTGATAATAGCGAAGGAAATACCGTTGGTTATGCCAAAATAACTCGCGATGTGAGTGCGTTGAAAGAAGCGCAAAAGCGCGAAGCGTTATTGTTTGAAAGCGAAAACCGCTTTCGGTTGATGGTGGAAAGCATTGATGATTACGCCATGTTTATGGTGGATACCAAAGGCATCATTATCAGTTGGAACCGGGGCGCCGAACGTTTAACCGGTTACTCTGAAAATGAAGTGCTTGGCCATCCTTTTTCTATTCTCTATCCAAAAAATGAATTATCAGAGGAGCATACGATTTATGAATTAACCATGGCCCGCACCAAGGGGCATTATGAAGAAGAAGGGATACGGGTAAGGAAGGATGGCTCGGTTTATCACGCGCAAATTATTATATGGCCAGTGGAAGACAAGTCGGGTGAAATTGTCAGTTTCGCTAAAATAACGCGCGATATTACCAAGCGTAAAATGGCTGAGCGCGCGTTAAAAGACAGCGAAGCAAAATTCAGAATTATGACCGATGCTATGCCGCAGATGGTGTGGTCTGCATTGCCTGATGGCCGGCAGGATTATATTAACCAGCAATGGTTCCACTTTACCGGTTCCGGCAGTACAACAGATACCAACAAAAGCTGGCTTGATCTTGTTCATGCGGATGATAAAAACCAGGTAAGCAGTACCTGGCATTATAGCCTCACCAGTGGTGATAATTTTGAGGCGCAATTTCGCTTGTATCATACGTCAGGGGTTTATCGCTGGGCATTGGGGCGTGCACTTCCGGTAAAAAACGAGCAAGGAAAAATTACCCGCTGGATGGGAACGCTGACAGATATTCATGAACAAAAACGCGCAGAAACAGCACTGTATGAATCTGCGCGGCGCAAGGACGAATATCTGGCGATGCTTGCCCATGAACTGCGTAATCCACTCGCGCCAATTCGCAATAGCACTGCGTTGCTGCGTCGCCTCACTACAACAGACAGTACCATTATTGGTGGCCTTGACGTGATTGATCGCCAGGTCGTCCATATGACACGATTGATCGATGATTTGCTGGACGTCGCGCGAATTTCGCGCGGGAAAATAGAATTGCGTCGGGAAACATTTGAGTTGGGGGAATTAATCCAGCACACCGCGAGTGACTTTAATTCCGATTATGAAGACAAAAAAATAACGTTGCATGTAGTGAAAGCTGCGCATCCAATCTGGGTATTTGCAGATCGTACACGTATCGCACAAGCAATCGGCAATTTATTGCATAACGCGTTGAAATTTACTGAAGCACCGGGTGAGGTTTCTGTTTCTTTAACTGAAGAATTTCAAGATGGCAAAGCATTTGGCAGTGTGAAAGTTAAAGATACCGGCATCGGTATTGATCCAACATTACTGGATGAATTATTTGAACCTTTTGTGCAGGGTAACCAGGATCTGGCGCGCAGCAAGGGTGGCTTGGGCTTAGGTCTCGCATTAATTAAAGGCTTTGCCAATCTTCATGGGGGTAGGGTGTCGGTTAGCAGTGCCGGGCCAGGATATGGCTCCGAGTTTATTTTTCAGATACCACTGTCAACAGGTATTGTTATCGGGCAGCAACCAGCACCCACGGTATCCGCAACAACACCGTTAAATGTCGTTTTGATCGATGACAATCGCGATATGGTAGAAACCCTGGCAGCACTACTCTCAATGGATGGACATGCAATTAAATGTGCGTACGACGGAGAATCCGGATTGCAATTAATCAAGCACGAAAAACCTGATCTGGTTTTATGTGATATCGGTTTGCCGGGTGGGCGCGATGGCTATGCGGTTGCGCGCGCTGTGCGTGAAGATGTTGCACTCAATAAAACATTTATGGTTGCTTTATCCGGATATGGGCAAGAAAAAGATAAAAAGTTAGCGTTCGAATGCGGGTTTGATGATCATCTGTTGAAACCAGTGGATTTTAATGGCCTAACTGCAATGATCAATGCGGCGGAACGCTTCAGCCGTCGCCAATGATAATGTTACTGCCGAGCCCCCGGGGCTAATCAGTTGTAGATAGTGCCAGGGGCTTTTCCAGTTGATTAATTAATTGCGAATCACTTCAATTAATGCAGCAGCCTCTTTATCGCCCAGGCCTGCGTTGTCTGCACGTTTAAATAAATCAGCAATAAAGGCCGGAATCTCGGTATTGATATTGGCGTCAACGGACGATTGCAAAATTCTTTCTGTAGCAACTACAGAGATGCGCATAGGGCTTTCGCTAATGGTGAAGTCACCAGATTGAATAACATTACCTTCGTGTTGGAAAAACTCACCAAAGCTCGGTGAAATTTCTTTTACAATTTTTCCAAATTGCGCCACATCAAGCCCTGCTACTTCTACCATGCGTGCACCATGGGTAAAGCCTGCCATTGCACCATAGACGTAGGAAAGTGTTGCGGCATCTACAGTTGCTGCTGCATCAATTTTCCCTCCCAGATAAATAATATTCCCCGCGAGGATTTTTAATAGATTTTCTGCTGCACGAAATATTTTTTCTTCACCGGATAGCAAAATCGGCGTGTCGCTCTGGCCCATTTGGCTTGGTGCGGCCTGAATTGCACCGTCCAGATAATTAATGCCATGCGCGTTAGCCCACAGGAGGGCGTTGCGTGCGTCTTCGGGATTGCCTGTGGTGAGTTGTATCAACGTGCGTTGTGCAAAATTTGATGATGCGTCGATATTTTGAAAAATTTCGGTTACAGCTGCATAATCAAATACACACATTACTGTAATCGGGCTTATTTTAAGTGCTTCATTAATATTTTTTGCAAATGTTGCGCCTTGTTTTATTAAGCTTTCAGCTTTTTTGGGGTTGCGGTTCCATAAAGTAACTTGCAAACCCTGGTTAATAAAAAGTTGTGCAATGGTTGTTCCCATAGTACCTAATCCAATTACTGTTACATCGCTCATAAAAAATTCTCCAAATCAGTTGATGTGCGATTAAAATACAAACCATCGTTACTCATCGTCAAGTACCTACTTTTTAGTAAGGTGCATACCAAAAGGTAAGAATTGGATGGCAGAAAAACCCTATAACTGCGGTATTGGCCCTGCATTTGAAGTGATTGGTGGAAAATGGAAAGCAGTCATTTTGTGGGAATTAAATAATCAAACGCGCCGCTTTGGTGAATTGAAACGTTTAGTTGTGGGAATTAGCGAAAAAATGCTGATTCAACAGCTGCGTGAACTAGAGGAAGATGGTTTGATCAGCCGGAAAATGTTTAATGAAATTCCCCCTCGGGTTGAATATTCAACTACATCGTTAGGCGACTCATTAAATATTGCTTTAGCGCCGCTAGCAGACTGGGGTGGTAACTATGCCAAACTACATGATAAAAAATAATGGCGTGTGGAGGTGCTGTGCATAGAAAAATTATCACGCGATAATTGCATTATTGTTTATACGCTTTCATTAACCCCTGCGTAGAAAATTAGGTGTCGTTGCTTTCACAAAGCCAGGAAAGGCCGTTATATAAAGCCGAATGCTCTTGCTGTATAAGCTGTATAGAAAAATACGGAATAAAACAATTATTTGGTAAGTTTTTATAGAACTTATTTTTGTTTGAGGGGCTCTATATGGAAAGTGAAAAAAGTGAGGATTTAGCGATGCAAATTACAACGGTCCAATTACCTGATTTATTTACCCAGCTGGGTCTGCCATGTAGTGATCTGGCGATTGCTCGTTTTGTCAAAGCACATCCTTTACCAGAGGGCGTTAAGCTCCCGGATGCAGCGTTCTGGACTGATTCGCAACGGCAATTCTTGCGCGAGAGCTGGCATCAAGATTCTGATTGGTGTGTTGCGGTTGATAAACTCGATGCGTTATTGCGTCATTGATGCAAGCGCATAATATTATTTATCGCGTGTGGCAAGGCTAACACCAGCAATCACAAAACCTGCGCCAAGAAGTTGAATTACGGTGATATGTTCATTCAATATCAATGCACCCAAAAATAATGTAATCACTGGGCCGATGCTGCCAAGCATGGCAGCTTTTCCACTGCCAATCAGGCTAATGCCTTTGTTCATTAAAAAGCTTGGAATTACTGTGCAGAAAAAAGCGAGTAACAGCGCAAGTACATAAACCGGGGTGGATTGCTGCAAATCGGTAATTTCGCCCAAGGAAAACCCATGTAACAAAACACCGGCGCAAGCAGCGAGCATTGCATAGGCCGTAAAACGACTGGAGCTTACTTTTTTGATCATGTCTCCAGCAAGCACAACAAATAATGCAAAGCATATTGTGCTTAATAAAACCAATCCTGCACCCAACAACGTAAAATTCCACTCGCTGGTTAAGCGCATATCCTGAATAAATACCAGCAACATTCCTGCGTAGGCAATTGCTAAAGCAATTTTTGCTTTTTTGCTAATCTGTTCTTTTTTCCAGAATGCGAGCATCAATAACACGAGTGTGGGATAGATATAGAGTATTAATCGTTCAAGGCCTGCAGAGATATACTGCAAACCCATAAAATCGAGCAGGCTGGACAAATAATAACTGAGTAAGCCCAACCCGATAATTTTCCAGCCATCTCCTTTTCGTAATGATGCTGGATTTAGTGTTTGGACCCAAATCGCAACCGCTGCATAAAAAGGTAATGCAAATAGCATGCGTAACATTAACAGTGGAACAGCACTTATGCCGTGCGTATAGGCAAGTTTAATAATTATGCCTTTGCATGCAAAGCAAAATGTACCAATGAACACACAGAGGATCCCGGCAACAGCTGGGGATTTAAAACTCGAATTGGTCATAACCGGAGGCACTGCAAAATAAAGTGCTTCACCCTATCAGGAATTCAGCTACACGCAAGCCTGGGAGCGGTAGACAATGAAACATCAATCGTAAATCTGCTTTTTCTTCCATTTTGCATTTTCTTCATCAAACTGTTTCCATTCCTTGTTATCGGCGGGTGATGAGTTAGCTGCGGTGGCTTGCCCTTCGTCGGGAGTGGTTGCTTTGGCGTTGCTGGCCTCGTCCAGCTTCTCCTGTAGTTTAGCGACGACTGAGTCGAGTTGGGCAATTTGTTTATCAAAAGTATGGCTGGCATTTTCCGCAGCCAGTGCTTTGCGGCCCAGTTGATAAAAGTGAATCGCTAATTTTACTTTGCCAACTTGTTGGGCTTGCCGCGCGTTAAACACATGACCATCCACCGTCATTTGCAGCAACATACGATTGATTTGGTCTGTGTAAGCGTCAGTTTGTACTTGATTGATTTGTTTGAGCGCAGATTGCTGCATTACAAACTTATAAAGTTCTTGCAGTAAGCCGTGGGCTTCTTTGATTTGTTGGGGATTATCCAGGCGTACTCGTGCTTGCTGGGTATTTTCCTTCAATGATGAGAGGAGATTGGTGTAGAGCGTTAGTTGTTCGGCATGGGTATGATCGTTTGGTTCCAGTTGAGTGAGTTGTTCGCAGGAGTCGATTAATGCGCGATAAAGCAGGCCAACAAGATCATTAGACAAGAAGCCAGCAGGAAAGCCGGTGGCAAGATCGCGAAATGAATTGCGGCGCGCACGCATTGCGGTGATAAGCCGTTGGCGCTGGATTCTGCGTTTCTCAATGGAATGCGAAAGAAATAAATAACCCGCGACAATAATGAGAACTAGAAATATGGCGGGTATAAGATAGGCGGACATGGTGTTTTATAAGCCTTTTCGATTAAACGACGAACAAATTGTTGCTTGAAGTATAGCACTGATAAAAATGGCGCCAGAATTTGTGTGCAAGATAAGGGTAGGGGGCGCTAAGTGCTTGTTTCCATTCCGATAAAAAAAGGATTAAAAGTGTTGACACTGACGGGATCGATCCCTAGAATGCGCCCCACTTCTGACGCAGACGTCAACTTGAAAAAGTTAACCATGTGTCAAAAGGTCCGGGGTCCCCTTCGTCTAGTGGCCTAGGACACCGCCCTTTCACGGCGGTAACAGGGG
>NZ_KN266207.1:19111-19338 GCF_000766945.1 Cellvibrio mixtus subsp. mixtus J3-8
TGCGGGAATAGCTCAGTTGGTAGAGCATAACCTTGCCAAGGTTAGGGTCGCGAGTTCGAGTCTCGTTTCCCGCTCCAACTTCTCTCACCAGGGGAAGTTAAAGTAGTAAAAGATATAAGTTTTAATCTGTTAGTGAAGTACGTTTTATCGTTGTCATTGAGGCAGCTTCAAAATGTCCCCTTCGTCTAGTGGCCTAGGACACCGCCCTTTCACGGCGGTAACAGGGG
>NZ_KN266207.1:19378-77940 GCF_000766945.1 Cellvibrio mixtus subsp. mixtus J3-8
ATAGCGGGAATAGCTCAGTTGGTAGAGCATAACCTTGCCAAGGTTAGGGTCGCGAGTTCGAGTCTCGTTTCCCGCTCCAGTCTTAAAGTTTTACTGTCATCGTATTTTCTGATCAAAGCGTTACAAAAATCCTTATGGGTTTTGTTTGTGCTTTGCTTTATCCTTCCTGCATTTTTTGCGATTGTTCAATCGCATTTAACTTCATTTGATTTTGGCGAGGCGTTATGACTCCGGCAGATTCTATCCCGGCGCTTTCGATTAAAAATTTGCGCAAAACCTACAACGAAAAATTGGAGGCATTAAAAGGTATAAGCCTGGATGTAATGCCGGGTGATTTTTTTGCAATGCTTGGCCCGAATGGCGCAGGTAAATCCACCACTATTGGCATTATCAGTTCGCTGGTTCGCAAAACGTCGGGCACGGTTGAAGTGTTTGGTAAAAATACCGATACCGACTTTTCTGCCGCAAAAAAACATTTGGGTGTGGTGCCGCAAGAATTTAATTTCAGTATGTTTGAAAAAGTGGAAGATATAGTTTTGCAGCAGGCGGGCTATTATGGTCTACCGCGCAAACAAGCTGAGATACAAACAGAAAAATATTTAAAGCAATTGAGTTTGTGGGACAAGCGTCAGACGCCAGCGCGAATGTTGTCGGGCGGTATGAAGCGGCGTTTGATGATTGCACGCGCGCTCGTACATGAGCCGCAATTATTAATTCTGGATGAGCCTACTGCGGGGGTTGATATCGAATTGCGCCGCTCTATGTGGGATTTCCTGCGTGAAATTAATGCAGCGGGCACCACAATTATTTTGACCACTCATTATTTGGAAGAGGCGGAAAGCCTGTGCCGCAATATAGCGATTATTGATCGTGGCACCATTGTGCAAAATACCAGCATTAAAAATCTGCTCCAACAATTAAATAAAGAAGTTTTTATTTTTGACGTTAAAGGTAATTTGCAGCATTTGCCGGTATTGAGTGGGCACCATGTTGCGCAAATCGATGAGCATTCATTTGAGGTTGAAGTAGAAAAAGGGCAGTCATTAAATGGTGTATTTGCGCAATTAACAGCCCAGCAAATTGAAATTGTAAGTATGCGTAATAAAGCTAACCGTCTGGAAGAGTTATTTGTTGCCATGGTAAATGCCAATAAAAACGAGGTGCAGTCATGACAGCCAGTGAACAGTGGATCGCCTTCCTGACTATTTTACGTAAAGAAATAAAACGTTTTACCCGTATTTGGATCCAAACGCTATTGCCTCCGGCAATTACCATGATCTTGTATTTTGTGATTTTTGGTAAGTTGATTGGTAGCCGTATCGGTGAGATGAGCGGTTTTAGCTATATTGAATTTGTTGCGCCTGGCTTGATTATGATGGCGGTGATTACTAATGCCTACGCCAATGTTTCATCATCTTTTTTTAGTGCAAAGTTTCAGCGCAGTATTGAGGAACTGCTGGTCTCACCTACACCCAACTATATTATTTTGCTGGGTTATGTAATGGGTGGTGTTGCGCGTGGTGTTGCTGTGGGTTTGATTGTGACGGTGATGTCATTGTTTTTTACTAACTTACATATTCATCACTGGTTTACAACATTGTTTATTGTGTTTATGACATCTGTGGTGTTTTCATTGGCCGGGTTTATCAACGCAATTTATGCGAATACATTTGATGATGTCTCCATTATTCCTACCTTTGTGCTGACACCACTAACGTATTTTGGTGGTGTTTTCTATTCGATTAATTTACTGCCCGAATTTTGGCAGCAGGTATCGGTACTTAATCCGATTTTGCATATGGTTAACGCATTTCGTTACGGCATGTTGGGCATTAGTGATTTGCATATTGGTATGGCGCTTGTGGGATTGACGGTATTGGTAGCGGTCTTGTTTGCAATTGCATTGCATTTATTGAAAACCGGTAAGCGTTTGCGCGCGTGATGCAGGAGTTGATATGAGCCACAATCCATTAGGTCAGCAAACAGAATATATTTCTGAATACGCTCCCCATTTATTATTCCCTATTGCGCGCAGTGAGTCGCGCAAACAATTGGATATCAATGCCGGCTTGCCATTTTTTGGTGTCGATATCTGGACTGGTTATGAGTTGTCCTGGTTGGATAAATCAGGCAAGCCAGTGGTTGCTGTGGCAGAATTTACTATTCCTTGTGATAGTGAATGCATTATTGAATCAAAATCCTTTAAGTTGTATCTCAACTCGTTTAACCAAACCCGGTTCAATAATGTTGACGAAGTTCGCGCAATAATTATTGGGGATTTATCCCGCGCTGCCAAAGCCGATGTTAATGTGCAAATACTGCCATTGCGCGGTGTGGGCGGGGATAATTATCTGGGAATTATCGCACTGCCAAATGCGATATACCTGGATGATCTGGATGTGGCGATAGATGCCTATCATCCAGCACCGGAATTATTAAAAGTGGGTGTTGATTTAGTTGAAGAAACTCTGGTGAGTCATTTGTTAAAAACCAATTGTCCAGTCACTGGGCAACCGGATTGGGCAAGTGTATTTGTTCGTTATAAAGGCAATCAAATTGTGCATGATAATTTGTTGCGCTATTTGATTTCATTCCGTGAGCATCAGGATTTCCATGAGCATTGCGTAGAGCGTATTTTTTGTGACCTGTTGCGTGTGTGCAAGCCGGAATATTTAAGTGTCTATGCACGTTATACGCGGCGGGGTGGGTTGGATATTAACCCGTTTCGCTCAACGCATGCTTGGGAAAAACCGGAAGGTATCCGTCTTATTCGTCAGTGATTTTGTTTCAGAGGTGATTGTTTGTTGATTAAACAATCACTTTGTCTTTGAGGCGGGCGGCAGCTTTTTCCAATGATTCAATCACTTTTTGCTTGTCATAATTGCGCACTTTATCCATATCCAGATACATGGAAAAACCTTCGGCGCGATCTTCAAAGTATGTTTGATTTTTACCCATTTCCTTGCGCAAATCAGCAACCTGATAAACCTTGACGGGCATTGAAAAACCTTTCACCTGGATTTCGCCTTTGTCCCTGCACATGACGGTGTCTTTGACTAACGACCAGGTTTCATGCGAGATCAGAATTTCATCGGGTTCAGCGGCTGATTCCAGGCGGCTGGCGAGGTTCACCTGCGTTCCCAGTACTGTGTAATCCAAATGGTTGGATGTGCCAAAGGTGCCAACGGTGCAATAACCTGTGTTAATTCCCATGCGCACTTGCAATGGCTTTTTAATGCCTTGATTAAACCATTCTTGTTGCATCGATTTAATGCGTTTTTTCATTGCTATCGCCATTGCAACACAACGGGTCGCATCGTCTTTTACGCCTTTGCTGGCACTATCACCAAATAACACCATAATGCCGTCGCCCATAAATTTATCGATGGTGCCGCCATAATGGGCAACGATTTTGGACATTTCGGTGAGATAGTGATTCAGTAATTCGGTGAGGGCTTCGGCTTCAATTTCCTCGGAAAGCTGGCTGAAATCCTTAATATCAGAAAAGAAAATACTGATGCGTTTACGTTCTGCCTGTAAGTGTTTATCGTCGCCGCGATTAATGGCCTGCCATACGGTAGGCGGTAAATAACGTGATAATTTATATGCACGGATTTTGTGCCACTTCTGTTCGTTTTCCAGTTGTTTTTGGCTAAGCATTAATTTATGAAAGCGTTGATGCATATAAATTGCATATACTAAAAAGTAAGTTGCTACACCAATCAGGCTGGCAGCACTGATTTCAATACTTCCGGATAACATTAATTGTGGGCTGTGGATAAACAGGCTGAGTACTATTCCGATCGCAAAAGCACTGTTGTCTTCCAGTAATTTCCTAACTCCACCACTGATCAATGCGTTAAATTGAATCATTGTGAGGAACATAACACAGGGAAGAATACTGAAGTCCGTCAGGCTTAAAACTATACCAATCAATGCAGCATCTACATGGGATAACCAACGATTGATGCGCGACATTAATTCCGGCAATTGTTTACGGGTAAAATGGTAGGTGCCGTATGCATATGCCAATAAAAAAACAATGACACCCATATGGGTAAGGCTTGGGTTATCCCAATTGATAAAAGACGCTAATGTCCCTGATGCGGCAAAACAGATGAGCGCGCGAAAATAATACTGTTGGATAGGGGATTCAGTTTGAAGCTGCGAATCAGTCTTACTGTTCATTGGTTTCAAGCCTTATTGTTATCTGCAGTAAGTCCATCATTGTGCATTGACGCCAGCTCCATATACGATACTGCGAATTAAACGGCTTTTTGTTATAAATGTCTACTTGTTAACTGAAAGTTCGTCGCGTTTTATGCCTGCTTATTATTTAAACTTCAGTTCCAGGTATTTTTCTTCCAATTCGGCATATTGGCGACGCAATTCAGCAAACTCTGTCTTGATATGTTCAATGTTATCCGATGTGCCAGCAGTAGCGGGTGCAGTTTCGTCGCGAGTATGTTTGAGTTCGTCGTTCTCTTTCTCCAGTTCTTCAATATTCTCTAGCAGCTCTTTGCTTTCCTGGGTGAAATCTTCAAGGGTTTGTTTGATTCTTTGGTTTTCTTCTTCGAGATGATGTTCGTTGTCCAATTGTTGTTCTTGTTCAGCAATTTTCTCATTAGCTTTATTGAGCTCTTCTTCAAGGAGCTGAACACAAGTATCTGATTCCTGCACAAAGCGAACTTGCCGTTGTAATTGTTGTTCGAGTTCTTTTATAACCAGATCTTTTTCCTCTGGGCTTACGGCTTCCTCCAGCTTGCGTTGCAAATTACTGATTACCCTGTATTGATCCGCGGCGACATTGCGCAATTTCATAATTTCATCGGCGGCGCGCGGGTCCTGACGAATAATGTTAATAGTTTTATTTTCTTGCGGTACGCCATTGATAGCGCTGCTGGCAGAGTAAATATAATGGTTAATATCGTTGTAGCTGTCGTTATAGCGCCCTAGTAGCACTTCATATTGCTCGCGATCAGCAACGCTATCAGCCATTGCGTGGAGCTCGTTGTAGTAGCCTTGTGCATTGGCTTGCGCTTCGTTCCAACGTTTTTCCAGATCAAAAAAGAGTTTCTTGAATTTCTCCAGATTCTCAACGCGCTTTTTATAGGTTTCAAGCTCATTGGTGTCAGTTTCGGCTGGTGGATTTTCCGTTGCAGGTTGAAGCAATGGTTCTAATGTCTGTTTGAAAATATCCCAATAACCCTCACTGCCGGGAACTGCGGTAGTGCCTAGTTCTTCTGCGCGCAAAAATGCATAGCGTAAGGCTACAATGCGCTGGTTGAGCGGGCCATCCAATGGTTGAATTCCTGATATATCACTACGCGGTGCCAGAAAACTGAAGCGATCCTGAGTGATATCCAACTGTTCATAAATAAATTGCTTATAGGTTTTGGCTGGTGGAAGTGCCGGGGTCTGAATGTTTTTTACGGTGTCGAGAAGTTCTTTCAGTTTGCTTTGCTGGCGTTTAATTAATTTCTTTTGCTTGATAGAAAAGTAGAGCAACGCAAAGGTTGCTATGAGCAATGCCAGATAAATTTCAATGGCTACCACGAGCACAAGGGTAGGTACTTGCATATTATTATGAGCCGAGACAATCAGTGGGTGGGTGCGCTCAAAACGCAACCCTATGTTCGGAAGTATGGTACAGGTTTGTCTAATATTCGACTTTGACGACAGTAATTAGCCTGTTAAGTGGCTGATTCAATGAAATAATCTTGAGGCTTTTACACTATGGATGCACTGGTAGCATTACACCAACGGGTTTCTATCACCAAGCTGATGGAGCCAGCGCCTGATAAGGCGCAACTGGACCAGCTCTTTAAAGCCGCATTGCGCGCTGCTGATCACGGTAATATGCGTCCCTGGCGTTTTCTGGTGATTGAAAAGGGAGGGTTGGTGAAATTGGGAGCCTTGTTTGCCCGTGTTGCGCAGGCTAACAAACCGGAAATTACGGAACCAGAGCTGGAGCGTTTTAAATCCATGCCGTTGCGTGCGCCGATGATTATCGCGTGCATTGCAAAAACGCAAGACAATCCGAAAGTGCCACTCATTGAACAAATTATTGCCGCCGGTGCAGCGACGCAAAATTTAATTACCGCTGCTTTTGCCCTGGGGCTGGGAGCGGTGTGGCGCACTGGTGATATGGCTTACGATCCACAAATTAAAACAGCTTTGGGTTTAGCTACCAATGAGGAGTTGGTTGGTTATGTGTATATAGGCACGCCATCAATTCCTGTGCATCTGCCGCGAGAACAAAAGCCGGAAGATTTTTTTAGCTATTGGTCACCGGAATAAGATTGCGTTTACCTGTTCGCTTGTGTACATTAGCGCGCCTTTGCAGGGCTAGGCAAAAATGCCCTGACAAAGAAAAACGGTGAGATGTCCGAGTGGCCGAAGGAGCACGCCTGGAAAGTGTGTATACCGCAAGGTATCGAGGGTTCGACTCCCTCTCTCACCGCCAGTTTTCAACGCAAATACAAGTCGCGCATCACAGCATCGAATGCTGTTTGTACAACTTGATCGAATTTGTAGCTGATTGATTTATAAAGCATTAATTTGAAAATTTTGTAAAAGAAAATCAAATAAATGCTTGACTCACAAAGCCTCGATCAATAAAATGCGCGCCTCAACAACGCACTCGTAGCTCAGCTGGATAGAGTACTCGGCTACGAACCGAGCGGTCGGAGGTTCGAATCCTCCCGAGTGCGCCATACAATTCAAAGGCTTAGCTGGAAACAGCTAAGCCTTTGTTATATGTGCGGTAAAACCATGTGGTAAAACTTTTATAGCGTCTCGATAAGTTCCTCTGTTTGCCATTCCATTGCTGGGGCTCTTTGTCTGTTGATTTGGCGTAACTCGACGTAATCGTTGGGTGTTGATTTGTGTGCTAGGCTCCTCTTCGATTTAACTAATAATCGGGAAGATGGAGTTGTCATGGCTGAAATCGATATTGTTGTCTATTGTGGAAGTGTGAGTGTTGCTGGTTACTTAGAGTTAACTAGCAAGATCGAGGCAAACCGATCAAATAGTGCAAAAAAAGTTTTTTTTATACCGGTAACTACCGGAGGCGATCCTAATGCGGGCTACCGTATTGCGAGGGCTCTGGGACATTATTACCCAAGTGGTGTGATTGTAGGCATACCTTCGGTCTGTAAGAGTGCTGGCACCTTGATGTGCATAGGTGGTAGCGAGCTGGTAATCGGTGATCGGGGCGAGTTGGGTCCGTTGGATATCCAGCTTAGCAGTAAAGATGAGCTTTTCGGGTATTCATCAGGTTTGGATATCATGCAAGCTCTGTCAGCACTGCAGGAAACTATGAATGCTGCCTTCAAAAACTATCTTTATGATCTGAAGTTTGGTGGGCGCCTTGGCACAAAATTAGCATCTGATATTGCGTCTAATATGGCTGTCGGTTTAGTGACACCAATTGCTCAACAAATTGATCCGGTCAAGTTGGGGGAGCATCAGCGCGCAATGCAAATTGCGGTTGCTTACGGAGAGCGCCTTAATTCTAAATTTAACAATACGGACAGGGCGCGTATCGAGCGATTGTTAATCTCATATCCGGCTCATGGCTTTGTGATAGACCGCAAAGAAATTGCTGAATTATTTAACGAAGTTAGGTGTCCGAATGATGTAGAGAACAAGGTATTTGATTTATTATTTAAAACGTTCTTACCAAACTATGGTTTGGACGTGGCTTCTGGAAAGCACCGGACTATTGTTTCAACGTGGGAAGAGATTGTAGATATGATTCCTCGCGAAGAAAGTGATGCCGTTGCTGTCGACACAGAAAATGTGGAGGTAGAAAATGTTAGTAACCAGCCAAACGAAGGAGGCGTCGATGATAGAGAAACAGATGCAGGAAATGTTGAAGAAATCCCAGGAAAGCCGAAGCGTAAGAGAAGTTAAGCAAACTGAAATTAAAAGAATTTATGAGGCTCAGTTTCAGGTGTTAAAGAATCAAACACCACGGCAGGCATAAATTTCGAAGAGAAAGGGGCGTAATGCCCCTTTTTTTGCAATTACACTACTTGAGTGTCTCTCATACTAATTCTCGATATAAGCTAATCCAGAACCTGGCAGCATTGCAGGCGTTCTATCACTTATGGTTTGTTAGAGTCTGGTGCTAATGAATCAGCAGGCTATCTTCTACTACTTTTGCTAAAAAATCGCTGTAAACATAAAAAATGCTTGCAGATTAATTTTCATGGTGTAGGATTTAAACCAATCGGTTAATTTTTTAAACCGATGCAAGAAGAAAACTGTACCAATGGAATGCACCTACATATATGAACTAGTGAGGTATGGCAAATGTTAACTAAATTCGGACAGTTCATCCGTAAGCTACGGATCGATATGGCGATGAATTTGGGCGATATGGCCGAAAAACTTTCTGTCAGCGCTTCTTATTTGTCTGCTGTTGAAACAGGAAAGAAAAAGATTACTAATGATTTATTGAATCAAATAGTACTCAAGTTCAATTTGAGCGATAGCCAGGAATTGCTCTTGCTTACCGCTGCAGCAGAATCGAAAGATGAAGAAAAGATAAGCTTGAATGGTTTGCAGGACAAGACTAAGCAAACGGTCGCAATGTTTGCAAGAAGTATTGAAACGGGCACCCTCAATGCCGAGCAATTGCAGGCAGTGAGGGATATTTTAAAGCTAAAGGGCTAAGGGTATGTGAGAGGTAATCAATGCAAAATCGTGGGCATAAAGTTCCGCCAATGTCGTGTAATGACATCCGGAATATATCGGAAATGACATCAGATTTATTAGCTGTATTTGGTGCCAAAGTTACTGGTGCTAGGAATATCGTGGAGTTGCTGGATGTTCAGCTTCCGCAACTTATGCCCGGGTTTACGCTTCAAATCCTTGAGGATTGCGAGCTACCCAATGATTATGCTCGGACTTACCCTGAAAGTTCTTTAATGCAAGTTAGGGAGTCGGTTTATGAAGGCGCGCGATCAGGTAACCCGAGAGATCGATTTACTCTTGCACATGAATTGGGGCATCTTTTTTTGCATCAAGGTGTAACAGCTTACGCGAGATCTGAAAACTCTCCCCCGCACAAGGTTTATGAGGATTCTGAATGGCAGGCTGATACTTATGCTGCGGAATTTTTAATGCCAATGGACGAGGTAAAGAGTATTAGATCTCACGTAGAGATTATGCTGCGTTTCAATGTGTCGGAAATGGCCGCACAGAGAAGGTTTCGGGCAATAAAAAAGCGCTAAGAAACGGCAATTTCAAAGCGCTTTTCGGATACATCAAAGACTAATTAGCAGTCGGGGGTCTAATTAGAGCCAACCACCATAGCTTTTAAATTGTATAACTGCAAAATCAGTTTAACAGTTAAGGTGTTGGACAATCAATCCCCCCTCATGTTTTGAGGGCATTGTTATGTTTTCAAATTCTCGCAAGCCGGTATTTGTCCGGAAGTACGTCCGTTTTCGTTTTGGACGTTGGGAAGATGTAATTTGCCATTATCGTAGTTGGCCTAGACGATAATGTTGAAAAGGGAGCTTTGCTCCCTTTTTGACTATTTACCTGGTCGCGTCGATCACTCTTAACTTCCTGATGTAAACCAATCTCGTTTTTTCTGATTTGTGGCCGCCCCAGTGTTCAGTATGGTCAGTCATTCCCTTTGCCTTCAGGTCGTGGAATGTGAAAGGCTTTTCCAATTTCACGATATGATCGTCAATCTTCAGGCCCTCGCTTACTGCTTTCTCCATAATGCGCTGCCACGCGCTATCAAAGCGATTCTTGCTCACTTTTAGACCTTTGGCGTCGTGCAGTATATAGGCTCCGTCAGGAGGTGCTGGAGCGTTTGGGTAAATGCATTTGGCTGCGATGATAGCTTCTCGCAACCGATGGCTAATTTTGGTGAGTTCACCTAACGAGCCTTTGGTGCGCGTGATACGGATGTGTCCGTCTTTAATATCTGAATGCTTTAGGTTTCTAACCTCTTGGTTGCGCAAACGGCATAGGTATGCGAATTCCATCATGATGGCGATGTAATGGCTCTTTGTAGTTTTGTAAATGATTTCCTGTACCAAGTAATACTCCCAGTCTTCAACGTAGCGATCACGTGGTTTCTCTTCGTTTAACGTTACTTTCTCGCACGGGTTCTCGACGGGTACTTGTGCGTAGCGCTGGCTAGCCCAATTCCACGCTGCCTTAAGATATTGGATATGCCGATTGGCGGCTACTTTATACACGGCGATATCTAGATAACGACGTATGGTGATGCGGCTTAGATCGGTGAGTAGAATGTCACCAAATTTGGTGCCTTTTTTTCCAACGGCTTCTGTAAGTGCGTTGCGATACATTTCATGCTGACGTTGCGTTGAGGTTGCATTCTTTCGATTTGCTTCGCTGTTGTTGTAGGTGTCTAGCAGCCAGCGCAGGGTATTAGTTTCGCTCTTTGATAACGATTCAAATGCTTGCCATACTTCCGATATGGGAGCATCTAATGAGCACAATCTGGTTTTTTTACCCATTTTGCCTTTACCCAAGTATTCCCAATGGAAATAGCAATTTCTCGCTGTATTTTTGTATACATAAGGTGGTAGGCGCGCGTTGTCTCTGTCTCTATCTCTTGCCATTAGAAAAATGAATCCACGTTAGATGTATTGGCTGCTGGTGTACCTGCAAGTACGCGATCAACAGCTGCTTGCGTTACTAAAATTTTGTTGCCTTTACCGCGAGTGAAGGGAATTTTTTCCCGGCGTAAAAACTCTTCAACTTTTGACCGACGTTTGTACCCAGTCCATTCCATTAATTGTTCTTCTGTTAGTAGAGCGCTCATTTATTTCTACTTCCAAAATTGACAGGTGGTTTCCAAAACACTGAACTCGGTTTTCCATACCCAAGGGTTTAAATCCCATGCGTTGTGGCCGTAAATTGAATTCCAAAGGCTTTGAAAGCTGTGTAGCGGAGCGGTCTCTTTTCCTTCTGGATACCAGCTATCTGGATTGGTGTAGCAGCGCCAGCGCCTACCAAATTCGCAGTCGACAACCTCAATGCCTTCTGCAATTGCATCTGCTGTAGTCATCTGTTGCAGGCGTTCGGCTCCAACAGTTTTGACTTCAAGTAATATTCGGCTCGCCCAGCGCGGCATGTGTATTGATGGTCGCCATTTTTGAGGGCACATGCGTTTGGTGTAATCCGGATCGGCTTTATAATCGATTTCAATAACGTGTCCGTTCGGGTTTCCTTGTGCATACACAATGTAATGCGCCTCTCTAACCCATAAGCGATCACCTGGTTGACCTTGTGGGTGTTCGTGCGAGGTGGCGTGACCTGGAGCTATTGGCAAAAAATCCATACTGCTTGCCGCTCCCCAGGGGAATTCCCAGAATGGGCTTCTGTAAACTGGTAGCGGGTTAATTGGTCTTCGCGTTTGAGTTTTTCTTCCCGACAAAATTGCTTGAATCATTGGCGCGGAGAAAAGTATTGGGCGTTCTTTCATGGTTTTACCTCGCAAACGCTGACTGCTTTTTTGTAAATATTTTTGATGGTGTCCCAGGGGACATCGTGAAATAAAATCTGGGTACCGCCGCCATCACAGTCGATGCAGTCGGTGCCATCAGATGCTTTCCCTTCGCCTTCGCAATAAGAGCACGTTTGTTCTGATGTAACGTGGAATTCACTAATAAGTGCACTCTTTGCTCCGTTCTCTGCTGTGAGCGTTTTGGGCATTACAACCAAGTCCGGATTAAGCTGCGAGTGCGGCTGTAGATCGAGCTCGGCAAGACGCTTCATAAGGGCCGTGCGATATTGCCCCATTGTTTGGAACGTCATTGCATAGCTGTCATCGGCAATAAGGCTTACAGCGATCGTGCGCAGTTGCTCAAGCTTGGCGCGCGTGAGTAACTGCGAATAATTGAATTTATCCATCATGTTTGCTCTCCGTTGAATTCCACATTTTGTATCGAGGGCGTGCCAGTAAGTTGAGGTGGCTTGCTGTATTTAGTGCGGTGATCAGATTTCACTTTTTTCGCAAGGTGATTGGTCATTTCCTGGCTAATTGCCAGTGAGACCAAATTCAAATTATCTTTGTGCTCGATGCAGGTGGCATTTAGTTGGTCGCGTAGGCGTTTAATTGAATCAGGATGTTCGAACATCGCGCGCGCCATCGCGTCTAGCCTTTCGAAGTGATAAACCATTTCCTCCAAGTCTTTGGTGTATACGCTTACCTGTCTTGGGGCGTGGCTGTGGCGGTAGCTATTTTCTAAATGGCTCTTAATGCGTGTGTAAAAGTTTTCGCGCATGGCTATCTCCAGATATAACACTCAAAACCGTAACCGCTTGTTGGAAAATTCAAGCAAAAATTATCGATTTCTTCGTTAGTGGTTGAGTCGTTGATCGAGTGCATGAACTCTGCCCAAATGCGAAAAGTTTCAGCATTCAAAATGTCTATGAGCTCATTGGCGTGGTCGTCCAGGATTGGTTTTAAATCGCCTAGAAAAATAGGGTCATGGACGATAATTTCGTTTTCTTCCGTCTCGGTTCTGTTGGGCAGTTTTACCCACATACGAACCTTGAATTTTTTGCGGCCCTTGGGCGTGTAAAGCAGATGCGATTCGTCTGGCGCGCGGAAAGTTAAAAAAGGTTTCATTACGCTGCCAGCCTCAAATAACGGGTATCGTAATTCGCAAGCACTAGGGCTTCGGCCATATCCGGGCAGACGCTATTGCCGCATCTCGCAACTTGTTTGTATTTGGGAATGCGATTGCCAAATAAATCACGATCAATAATGTAATCTGCGGGAAAGCCCTGCGCGGCAAAAAGCTCATGTGGCTCCAGCATGCGCATTCCAATATCTGCGATTTGATATTGCTCGCCGCGTACAGTTACTAAGCCGAAGCGATCTTGCGCGGTGATGGTGTGCAATGGTTCGCGTAAACTGATACCGCTGTCTGCGCTGCTGTAATACTTAATTAAAAATGCGCGCACTTCACCGACGTGTGCAACGTTGGTTAGCGTTGGCATTGGATCAAAAAGCGATTGGCCAACCTGGTTGTTTTTGAGTTTTATAAGGTGGCTGGTCACAAGGCAGTGTTCTTGCTTTGTGGTGATAGTGGTTAGTGGCTGATCAAGCCCGTATTGCATTCCGTCGCCGCCAAAGCCCTGCTGTCCAATGCGAACGATAAAGGGCTTTGGGTCGTCGATTACAAAGCGCTGGATGCCCTTATAGATGCGCTGTAGGGTGTTATCTGAAAGGGGTCGCTTTCGACCGAATATGCTCGGTACCGGAATTGACCAATCAATAATTTCATGTGCGGGACGCCATTTTTTTAACCCGGACTGTCTAAAGTTTAAAATGCGTGGATCGCCGTGCGTTGGTGATGGCCACGCGATTTCTTCCCCGTCACAGCGAGCAACCAGAAACAATCTTTTACGAATCGTTGGCGTGCCATAATCAGATGCACGCAAATTGCGCCATTCAACGTTGTACCCGCACTCGCGCAATTGCCCGACAAAATTGTTAAAAGTTTTGCCTTTGCGTTTAGGACAGGGCTTGCCATCTACTACTGGTCCCCAGTTAACAAATTCCTCCACGTTTTCAAGCATGATCCGTTGTGGCTTCACTGTGGCGGCCCAACGATTAGCAACCCACGCTAATCCGCGTATGTTCTTGTTTACAGGCGTTGAACCCTTAGCCTTACTAAAATGCTTGCAATCGGGCGAGAACCACGCCAATCCCACTGGCTGGCCATTAGTTACCTTGCGCGGATCAATGTCCCACACCGATTCGCAATAGTGCTTAGTGTGAGGGTGGTTTATTGAATGCATTGCGATAGCATCTGGATCGTGATTAATAGCGATATCAACTGGGCGCCCCAGCGCACGCTCGATGCCTGTGCTGGCGCCGCCGCCTCCCGCGAAGTTGTCCACTATCAGCGGCTCAAGCCAAAGATTTTGCTGCGGTGATGTGCGATAACTGGTTAACATTTTTTGCCTTGTGGTTGTGCGATTTCGCTTACAAAAATCTCCGCTTATTGCGGCTATATCTACTGCTTTTTTGCCGATAAAGTGGCGTTGTTTCTTCGGAAACTTCTTGTAATTTGCCGGGGAGAGCCCCGGCGCTTTTTTAAAATTAATCCGCAAGCCAACGCTGGCGCCATAAGGAAATGGGCTGGCGTTTTTTTATCCGATAGGGCAGTGCTTTAAATAAATTCCTGGTGATGGCTCGCAGTCTGTTAAAAGGCCGTAAATCACAAATGCGCCAAATAGAGTCCCGATAACTAACCCGCAAATTTGCGCAATTTTTATAAGTTTTCTCTTCATTGGTGCTGTCTCTTTGCCTGGTTGATGTGATGCACAACAGGAAAATTTTCAGTAGCAAACCCCTGAATTTTTAAAAGCTCGTGCTGTGTTAGCGGCTTAATGTCTGCGGACAAATTGAATTTGATAATTCCTTTGTTGATGCGCTCTAAAGTCAGTTGCGAAATCTGCGGTTTTGGTAGTGCCTTACTCATAAAATTTCTTCACCCATTCGTTAATATCGGATTGGTCTGCAGGGCTGAAAATAGAAAAAATTACCAGTAGGGCAAACATGCCGACGATGATTGCGCTGGGTTCAATGATGATCACTGCAGGTCTCCGATCGTTGTTAAAACCCGCCGTTGCCAGCGGGCACCGCTTTCGTGTGTTGGCTAAACCGACCAACCAAAAAAACTCTATAAATAAAGTGCTTTTGGTTGCCTGCTGGTGAGGGGCCAGCAGGTTCCCTTGCTTCAATTACTCGGCGGCTGATGCGTTGGCAGTGTCTGTCGTTGCATTGCTCTCTGCAGCGCCTGCAGGAGCGTTGATGCCATCGCTTGAAGTCTCGACAGCCGTGTCTGCGCCGGTGCCGGTATCGCCTTCTGTGGTGCCATTGGCGTTGTCGTCTGTACCGGTGGCGGTGCCAGCGTCAGTTGCATAATTCGCATCTACTTCATCGATGGTGATCGATTGGCCGTCATAAACGTGGTGACTGCAGCTTTCACCTGGTAACAGCACATTGCGCAATTCATTGTTCACTTTTACGTGAACAACTTTTTCTTGGTTATGGATTTCTGCGCGGATAAAAATTTGAGTAGTCATTAAGTGCTCCAAAAAATTTACAAAAATTGTGTGTGGTGCCCGCATCCGGCTTCGTCGCTTTTCAATTGCGACGCCTGCTTGGCATGCAGTTGCTGAACCTTTGTCTCTTCCCCTCCATACGCACACCATGGAAGTTCTATTGGGGGGCTTGCTGGGCTTTCCTGCAGGTGCCACCCGTACAGGACGTGCTGATTGCTCTTTTTGCTGTGCCACTAATTGGCTTGATGCAACCAGAAAGACTCTTGCAATATTGCCGCCCTAGAAACTGTCACAACTGTTTGCGCTCGGTAGCGCTGGAATTGTTTTTCTACATCCGTTGGTTGTGAGGGTGCGGTCTCGGTTATTTCCAATTGCAAGAGCCTTTCTGGTTGCCCACTGGTGAGGGGCCAGTGGGTTCCCGTGTTAAATTTCTAACTTGCCGCGATAGAGTTCCAAGTCAGTCTCAACAAAGCGATCGTTGAGAATGTCGAGGAAGTTTTCGCTAATGGTTTCCTGCATGGTTTCCAATTGGCGAATGGCAATTTTGAAAATTGGTGCTTCATGTGCGGTAATCAGTGCGATGCGGCACTCGAATGTTTGTTCATCCAGACCGCTGTACGGGATGCAGGTGAATTTCATCAGGGAAGGTAGGGCTGACTCGCTCTTGGCTTCGATCGATTCCAGCGCAGATTTGGTGGCTTTAAAGTCCTGTGCTTCGTGATCTTCTTTGCGAGAGGATTCAATGGTTACTCGGCGCACTGCTGAAATAACTTTGCGCGTTTCCAATATGTCGCCTTCGCTATCAAGGAACTCCAAATTGGGTACCCAGTCTTCAATCCATTCGGCGAATTGCTTTTGAGAAAAATTCATGTTGGCGGTGTTAAGCAGGGCGCGGAGTTCTGCGCTCTTATCAAGCGACAAAACACTAGTGAAATCACCATGGCCCGGATTGTTCGCATCACCCAAGTTGAAAAACACTTTGGCGGTCATTTTGTCCGGATCAATAAAACCAGTAGATTCCCCTTTAACTTGATGCGCTTTCACAAATGCAACAAAGTCATTGATTACGGTGGTGTTCATCTGGCCACGGAAGCGAGAGCGCTTCGGCTGAAATTTTTCCAGCTCGACCAGGCTAAAATCTTGCGGTACTACAGCTACAGGTTTTGCATTCGAGGCAAGGCGTTTGGTGATCGCTTCGTTAGCGGTAGCGACTGCATCTGCTTTGCGAATTTCCTGAATTGCTGAACTATCTAAACTCATTTTCTATCTACCTTTGGTAGTTAATGGGAGGGTTAAAGATTCGGGCTATACCTGTGCGGGTATTTCACCTTTTTTTCCAATCATTGGAATTTGGTTCTCGGGGAAAAAGCTCATGGCGCCGCCTTTCCCAACATGCATTGGTGTGCTGGTTTGTTCGTCTTCCTGCACCGATCCACGCTTGGTTGGACGGACGTATTTCACTTTGTGGTCAACGGTTACCTGGTGGCCGTTACCGATTTGCTTTAATTCAAATTCAAGCGTGATCTTGCCTTTACGGCCGTGATCGCAAACGGCGCCGGCCACTTGTGAAAGGATGTGTGAAAGTTTTTCTTCAAATACGCCTCCATCCAAATCACCCAAAAAAGTTCCTACATTTGTGCTCATGACTCTTTCCTCTTGGAGTTAACAAAAAAAGTAATTTCAACGTGACTTTTAACTAACGCTTGCCACTGTGGAGGGACTTTATTTAAGTGTTCCTGCCGTTGCTCTTTCGTGGGTAAGGCCGCGATTTCGCTGGCCCAGTGGCGGGGCCGTTTTTCTCTTTGCATTAACTGGCCTTATTCAAAAGCCCCATGCTCCCCAATAATTCCAGGCACTTTTTGCGCTCGGTTTGATCTTCCGCACTACGCGGTTTTTGCTGCAGCTCCCTAGCGTTTTGTTCGTTGAGCGGAAGCACTAAAGGGGGTAGTGAGCTTGCTATATTTAATTTATTTTCCAATTCATGGATTCCTAATCGCGTGATGACTGTGACCACGTAATGCACCTTCACTTTTTTGTTGCGTTGTGAAGGCCGCTTACGCTGTTCTGTAGTTAAAAATCCTGCTGCGATGGTCCAATGGTAGGGGTGGTTTCGCTCTTGTCTCGATGCGTTAATCCACTGCCTTTTTATGGGATATTTTTTGCTTTCACCGCGCAGTATTTTGTAAAACTCTATTTCACTAATACCGAATAAGTGAGCCGCATCTTTGAGGTCATAATTCTTATTCGGTATGTTCATTTGCTATTGCACTCGGTCGCTGGTTGGAATCGAAAGGCAAGCAACAAACTGATTCATTTCTTGGTGCAAATCGTTAAGCAACTGACAGCCTTCATCTTCGGAAACGATTTCCGCTACTTCTGTGAAGGTTACGAGCATCACTTGGGCGCCGCCGTAAAATGCGAGCTTGCATTCATTAATTTGGGTTTCGAGTGCGTCTGCAGGCAATACACCTTTTTTGTACGTTTCCCATAATTGCGCGATGGTAAATTTCTTTTTCATAGTTGCTTTCCGTCCACGTTATTGCGCGCGTAAATCATTGCGCTGTAATTGATAATGCTGATGTAGTCTTTATTGTTGATGGCTTTTTCCAGCAGCTTTTCAAGATTTTCTATGGTGCATTCCTCTTCAATCCACCAGCCGCTTTTGCCGTTGTTGTGCGCTTCAAATAAGCTCACACGGACAGCCATTTCCACGAACAGAGCGAGGTCGCTCGCAAGCATTTCGTCGATCAATGTGCGGGGGTAATGCTTGTGATTGGCCCGATAGCTCTTAATGCTTAGTGCTAACAGGTATGCGCCTTGCTGAATGGTTTTTAGGCCCGCCATCACGCCGCCTCTTTGTTCGCGGTGTCGATTTTTTTCATCAAGTCGGCAATGGCTTTGCGGTCATTTAAATTGAGGGTGTTGCTGTCCACGATAATGTCTGTGGCGTTTGTGCTGAGTGGGTGAAAGTCTGGCCAGCCTTCACCGTGTTTAACGTGCACCATGATTCCGCCGCGATTCCGAATAAAATCGGCTTCCGCTGGTCTGGATATGCCACTAATCACATGGCCACCAAAAATGTTCTGCAGAGTTTCGGTAAAGCCTGCAATGCTGCGTTCAAGTCTCAGTGCGGCAACATCAGTAAAATAATTTGTATTGAGCTCGTAGATCGCTGCAAAAAAAGAACGCTCAAATGCGGCTACAGTGCATTTCAATTCATTAATTTTTTGCGTTGCAGGTAGCAGCGCAGCGTTTTGTGACGTTAGGCCGGTTACTGCTGCCAGAACGTCATGGAAAGGTTGGCGCATATTGATATTGATCAGGTTCAGTTCCTGGCTGATCAAATGAGTGACGGCTTTGGTTGTTGGATTGCGCTGGCCTGTGACGCCGACTAATAAGCGATTCATTAACAAATTTCCTCAATATCAATTAATAAACTTTTATTTTTGCCGGCGCGTTGTGCGCGAGCAGTTTGGGTGCGAGTGGTGCGAGAAACGCGCGCATTTATTCCGTTGTCATCCGCTTGCAGTGCAGATAAAAAACACATGAACGACACGAAAAAAATTGAGCGCAATTGCAAGTAACCATTGCGAATCGCTTTGGTAATTAATTCGGGAGTGGAGTCGGCGTGCAGCTTTAAAAACAGTGCAGTTATGGCCTGTTTTATATTTGCGGGGCTGCAGCAGAGTAGTTGCGCACACTCACTTATGGAATTGCCGCGAGCGCGTAGTAACAGCACTTGGCATTGCCGCGGCGGTAGACCGGATGTGTGCAGGTCGCCGCATTGGTATCCGGTTTCTGTGCGTTCCGTGGGGCCGTTCATTGCAGGCGCTCCGCAAAACACGCGCGCACTTCTGCCTCGGTGCGAGGTTTATGCCCAGGGAATAAAATTGGCGATAATTCATTGAAATCGAGGTAAGCGGCTTCCACACAAGACAGCACTTCGCCCAGGGATAAATCCAGCAAGTCGCACGACTTTATCTTTGCGAGGTTTTCAATTCGCTCAATAACCAGCCGTTCATAATTCCCATTGCATTCTTCGAGATTGAGTACGGAAAAAATGCCATGTACCCGCGACAGTACGCTCATGCTGCAGCGCCTCCCCCGTTAAATGGTTTCGGGGAACTAGCGTGGGCTTGTTTAACTTTGGCTGTCTTACCTGGTGGGATAAGGTGCAGATACCTTCCGGTTACAGCGGAGTAACCCTGTAAATGCTGTGACCACAAAAAGACTCGCAATGGATATGCCCATTGTTTGGCTGTGAATGATGGGTGAATGCCTATAGTCCCCATTGGAATTGCCTCAATGTTTGTAGGTATTGATTAAATCTATACAAGTATGCATAGTTATGTCAATGCATTAATGCATAGTTATGAGGAATAACTACTCAAAAGTGTTTAAGAGTATCTGGGTGGGGTCGCGGAAAGTTAGGCTTAAGGGGCTGTAAAGCCCCTCATGGTGAAGGGGAATGCTATTTAGATTTCCAAACTCTGGTATCTATTACTTCCAACGTAATTTGGGTGATTTCTGAATTATGATCCAGTGCTTGGTCGAGTGATACAACGGTTTTCCCTACGGGAATGTTTCGTATGCTTTCGGGCCAAAAGTTGCGACTTGCGATAGGTTTATTGTTTGCGTTTAGGCCAACTATTTTCAATTGAGCTCCTGATGGAACCGCGCAGGCATTTGTTAGCGTCGCGGAGCCCTCCATGTAGTAACAGTCTGATTGGCTGCACTTATTGGCAAAAGTGAAATTGTTAATTTCTACCGAAAAATCACTTACCGTACATGGGCTATTTTTAGGTGTTGATTGAAGTGTCGGATAGTTTGGTGTGTGTGAGTTCTGTCCGGTTGCGAAGTGGTAGCAGATGAATCCAACGATTGCTACTGCAGCAATTTTTGTAAGGCTATAGTGAGTGCTCACTGGTTTACCGCAAGTAGGGCATGCCTTTGCTGAATTACTCATTAAGCCCGAGCATTCCCGGCATTTTATTAACGACATGTATCCTCCATTGATGTTGTTAGGGATTGTAATTTTTAGAAATAAACTATTTTGCAACTATGGTTAGTCACGCGCAGAAAGCGTTTAATCATAGATCAGATTTGGATATTGGTATGGATTTTCTTGAAGTGTATGTACTGTTTAGTAGGTTAACTAATGAGCAAAAAAGGGAGATTTTAACGGAGATTAATTCTGGTTGTTCTTCGAATCATTTAGCTTCTTGTAGAGCAGGGTTTGAGCACGTATCTGTTCCTTCAGTTCCTCAGGTAGATGAAGATAAGCATTCATAAACTCCTCATCTTCTGCCGATTGAGGGCTCACACCATCCAGCAAATCAATCGGCAATTCGCCTCTCATCTGAGCTGGACTAATTCTGAATGCTTTAGCGAGCCTATTGATGTTTTCATCTGTTGGTTTACTCGATCCTGCAAACCATCTAGACACATTGGTTTGTGATGTGCCTGCCTGCCTTCCAATCTCACTTTGATTCGGTTTTCCTGCGCGCAAGTAATCGCCACCTTTCGCCAGGCAAATTAGCGTTAGGGTTTCTATTAGAGTCCGTGTTTTAAATCTTTTGCTATTCATATGCGAATACTACAGAAAATATCTATGCATGTTTGCATTGTTATATCTATACATTTGTGTATAGTTGTGCTCGTTTAAATGTAGAGGATTCAACATGATTGGCATTCAAGCGATGTTGTCATATCTGATTGAGCATGGTTGGTCTCAGTCTGCTTTAGCCAGAGAACTGGGGACTACGCAATCAACGATTCACCGTTTGGTTGAAAAAAACCAAGCCACTAGTTATGAGTTAGGTAAAAAAATCGAGAAGCTTTACGGCGACGAATCTCAGAAGAAAGCTGCCTAACTGCTTCCCATCCGTGGGGTGCAGCTAATTTCCCTGGCTTTCTGGTTGGTGAGTTCATTGTGCTTTTTTGCATCAATGATCGCTGTCACCGGCTGGCTATGTTTTTTTATACAGGAGGATAAGTGAAAAAAATTCGGACTTGCTGTGATTTGTTGGTAGAGCAAAAAGAGCTAAAAGCGAGGTTAGCTCTTTTGCGTGCGGAGAGCGTGGAGGATGGGCCAGCTAAACGGCGTCTTTTGGCAGTTTCCAGCCTTCTTTCTCTTGATGCAAAACTAATTCGATGTCCTCGTAAGACATAGACTGTACATCGCGTGGTAGCCAGTGGAATTTCTGAATCAGATAAAAGTGAATTGCATCCATTCCTCCGAGGTTCTTGTATTTCTCGCGTTTCGCCAGTGTGTCTCCAAATACGGCGAGGCTATAAGCAAGGTCTCCTTGAGCGCTGTGGAGTCGATGCAAAATTTCATATTTTTCATTTTTCATGATTAATCTCCATGTGATTAATTGTGATTGGGGATGGGTGTTGGCGCACCCAGCCCCGTTTTTACACTATCGACCAGCTTTCTGCATAGAGCTGAGTGACGCATTTTTACTTATAAGATCGGGTTTGGGTAATGAGTAACTTTAAGTACACGTTGGGTGATATCAAGGACGCCTTGCGCGAGTTGTATCCCGACGATACGGATGAATGGTTACGCTCGGGGATGGCGATAAAAAAAGAATTCGGCGAGGATGGTTTTGATGTATGGGATTCCTGGTCGAGTAATTACAGTGATTACAAAGAAAAAGAATGTCGCACTCGTTGGAAAAGTTTTAAAGGTGGTAGCAGTCGGGGTAGTGTGAGCATTGCTTACATTATTACCTTGGCCACCCAGCGCGGTTGGTCCCTTGATCGCCCGGAGTTCACTCCGGAAGAAAAAGAAAAGTTTATGCGCGAGCAGGAAGCGCGACAAGCTGCAATGGCCGAACGTTGGGCAAAAGAAGAGGCCGATATTCAGCGCTGGTATGACGTAGTTGCTGAAGCCTCGCAAAAATTATTGCCAATGCTAAGAACGGTTGGTAATTCAAAATATCTCGGTATTAAAAAAATCCATAGTTGCGGATGCTTGTTTTCGCCGTGCGCAATTCTTTTAGATTTTAAGGCCGATTTCACCATCGATATTCTTACCGGTGATGCCATTAAGCCTGTGTTTGAACGGGTGAAAAAAAACAAGGCAAATGGCAAAGAAGATGCGGACGCAATAATTTATTTTAAACGCGGCTCGATCATGGTTCCCATGTTCAACGAGTTTAATCAGCTGCGAAATTTTCAAATAATTTATAACGATGGTAAGTCAAAGCGGTTTTTAACCAACGGACAAAAATCCGGGCTTTGGTTTGTTATTAGTTCCGGTAAGGCCTCCCCCGATTCCCCTCTTTCGTTTTGCGAGGGTTTTGCCACTGGTGCCAGTATTCATATGGCAACTGCGTGGGACACCGTTGTAACTTTTGATGCGGGCAATATGCCGGTAGTCGCTGAAAAGTTCCGCTTAGATCCGCGAAGAAAAATTTTCGCCGGCGATAACGATTGGGAAACGGCACTGGATCCAAAAAAGAAAAATATTGGACTGGTGAAGTGTAAAGAAGCCGCGCGCATTGGCGGCGGCGCCTGGTCAATTCCGAGTTTTGGCGGCAATGCTGAAGGATTGAGTGACTTCAATGATCTGCACGCGGTAGAGGGTTTGGCAATCGTTAGAGGGCAGCTTGAGGCTGCATTGACCTGGCCTGATACCAGCGAGCTTGAACAGCGTGTAGAAAATTATTCCCTGGATGCGCCTCCTGATTACGGTGATATTCCATTGCCTGATGATTCGGATTACCCCGGCGATAATGCCTCTCCCGATCCCTCTCTTTCCGTTGAGCAACTTACTATTGAAAATTTGCTTACGCGGTATGCGTTAATTGATCCAGATGGGAAGGTTTGGGATTCTTTTAATAAAAAAATTATTAAATCCGGTGCGTTTAAAAATATCGTGCGCCCAAAAATGTTCAGAGAGTGGCTGGAGCATGAAAAGCGTCGCACTGTGTTGCTGGATGATGTTGAGGGTGAAGCTGCTGCCGCACAAAAGCGGGGGCGCGGGGGGCTAGCTGAGGCGCTTAATAGATATGTTTATTTAAATCCGAGTGATAGCGTGTGGGATAAACAGACTCGTGAGCTAGTGGCGGTGAGTCATTTAAAAATTGCTATTGCTGATTGTTTTGGTATGTGGGTTGCGCATCCGGATCGAGAAGAAATTCCTTTGCGTAACCTGGTGTTTGATCCAACCCAGCGGTGTAATACACAGACCCACATTAATCAGTTTCGTGGCCTTGCTTTGCAGCCCGACGACAAGGTTGATAAGTGTCGCAATATCCTGCAGATGTTAATGGGGCTGTGCAATAACGATATGGTTGTTTATAAGTGGTTGCGTCGTTGGTTGGCGTATCCACTGATAAATGTTGGGGCAAAAATGGAAACGTCTGTGCTTTGTCATTCCGATGTACATGGCTCGGGTAAGAGTTACTTTTTTGATGTGGTTATGCGCAGTATCTACGGCGAATATTCTCGCACTGTTGGTCAGGCCCAGCTTGAAGGCCAATACAACGATTGGATGAGTAAGGTTCTCTATTGTGTGTATGAAGAGGTTTTAAGTAGAAGCCAGCGCTATAGCCACACAGGTACGATTAAACAAACTATTACCGGTAAAACCGTTCGGATCGAAAAAAAGTTTATGAGCGGTTGGGAGGAATCCAACCACATGAATTCAGTATTTTTATCCAATGAAGTTTTGCCGTTGCCTGTTGAGCCGAGTGACCGGCGCTTCTTGGTAATTTGGCCAGAGACGAAATTGTATGAACATCTGCAGCGTGGTGTTGATCAAGATCTAAAGAATGGTGGGGCTGCTGCCTTCTATCAATTTCTGCTGAATACAAAAATGCAGGACGATGATGAAGAGTTTCCATTTGATGAGCACACCAAGCCCCCAATGACCGAAGCGAAGGAGCGATTGATTGAGCACGGGCGCCCGATCTGGGAGGTGTTTTATCAGGAGTGGGAACGGGGTGCGCTGATGCACAATAAAAAAATTGTTCCGTATGGCACTGTGCGCGTTAGTGATCTGTTTAAATATTTTGAAGCCTGGTGCAGCCAAAACAAAGAGCATGGTATGGGCTCGCACCGGTTTTCCTCATTCATTGGTAGCAAAGTGAAAAAGCGGCGCGACCTTGATTACGATTGGATGAGTGTGAAGGGGAAGGCAACATTTTTTATTATCGGAAAATGCCCGGAAGATAAAACCCAGCAGCAGTGGCTTGGAGCATGTGTGCAGGGGCATGACGAAATACTTAATGCAGGTGATTTCGTAGATTCCAATACAAAAACTGCTGCTTAACCCGTAATCCCGTAAATCATCCCGTAATTGATGATTTTTTAACTTATTGAATAATAAGGAAATCCCGTAAACCCGTAATCCCGTAATTGTTTTTTTGCGCGCGTGCATATGTGCGCGCACGCGCGCGACCTATCGGAAGCAATGCGAGATAACTAAAAATATTTCCACGCGAGGAAATATAAATACGGGATTACGGGTTTACGGGATTTTATTAATTTTCAATAACTTATCAGTTTTTAATTTACGGGATGCTTTACGGGATTTACGGGAGGAAAAATTTCTTGGTTTGGTTGGTGATTATCGGGGTATTTATGCAAGGCGAAAAAAGCTGCTCACCAGATTGGTTTATTCCGCTTTTGGAGGAGTGGGGAATCGAGTACGGTAGAGGGAAAATTGTGGATCTTAGTGCGCGGTCTGGCACTCAAGTTCTTTGGGGGAAAGGTAGGGCGCGTAAAGGGTTTAACTCCAGTGAATCGGAACGCGCTTTAGTAAACAAGGCTTTCGAAGAGTTGCGAAAACTCAATGAATACGCGGCGGGAATGATTCAGTTTGTGTATTTGAGTGGTCGTCGTAAATCGATGTGTGATGTAGAAAATTGCTACAACTTAAGTAACCGCGCTGCAGGTCAGGAAGTGAGTGCAGCAGAAGCGTTGATGTATAACGAGTTCATGAGATTTAAACGAGTGGCATAAAATCGTTTGCATTTTTGATCAAAGCAATTTATAAATTGCCGCATGCTTGGCAGAGCTACGCGATAAAGGCCGTTGGGGAAACCTAACGGCCTTTTTGTTTGCCTTGCATGTGCTTTCTGTGACCACGACCCTTGCCCCTGTGCATTTTGCACTGGGGCTTTTTTTTGAATTTTTTTCGGTGCTCCATGACTTTCTACGAACAATTGCAAACTGCTGCGGTTTCATTGGGTGCTAATTGGCTCGTTGACTTTGGGGCGCTGAACATTGTTGGCGTGCGTAATACCGTTGAGCTTGATGCAAATAGTTTTAACGATTTGGTTTGTATTGCGTACATGAGCCGCACTTATGGTCCTTGCGTTTTAATTTGCGAGGCTACTACCGATCCGGGCATTTACTGGCGTAAGAATTTGGCCAATGTGAAAGGCACTGCAGTGCTGCCGCGTGGACACCATAAGCGTTTGTGGTGCCTGGGTAAGCATCAGGGCAAATATGTTGCACTGGTGCAGTCATCACCTGTTGGTGTTTTACGTGATCGCAATCGTGATTCAAAGATCGATCTGAATGGTGTGCTCGATGTTGGGATGCATGGCATTGCGTTGCATCGTGCTAATGAGCATGTTGAGTCGAAACAAGTTGATAAGTGGTCGGCGGGTTGCCAGGTGATTGCATCGCCCGCGCAATACGATCGCGTTATTGAGCTCGCTCACACGCATGCACGTACCTTGGGTAATTCGTTTGATTACACGTTGGTGCATGACGTTGATATCGGGTTGAAGTGGGGAGGCAAATAACTGTGTCCAGCAATTCCCACGAACAACGCTTTGATCGCATTGATGCAAAGCTTGATGACTTGAATAAGGCTGTAATTTTGTTGGCACGTATTGAAGAGCGTTTGGTCGCTCAATCCGAATTATCACAGCGCCTCGGACGGCGCCAAGAAGTGATGGAGAAAAGAATCTCCAGACTGGAATTATCGCGTGCGAAATTTGCGGGCGCGGTAATGGTGTTAGGTGGCCTGAGTACATACATAGGGCCGTTAATTGAAAAACTTTTTAGGGGTTAGTTATGGGCCGTTATACAGCGAGTTTAGCGAGTGCTGTTCTTTGTGTTGTTGGTTGTGTGTTGATGGTTGCGTTTGCTGTTGTGCCGTCACCAGTGCTTGCTGCTGATGTTGCTGCCAGTGTGCCTGTGGTGGCATCTGCTCCAGCTGTTGCAGCAGATGCAGTGGCTGAAGTTAGTTTCATTACCTGGTTGCTTGCGAATGTACCTGATGTGCTGCAGTTGTTGAGTTTGGTTGTTGCACTTGCATCGAGCTTTGCCGCACTCACACCCACGCCGAAAGATGATGGGGTGCTGCTGTGGTTGCGTAAGGCAATTGATTTCTTGGCGCTGAATTTTTTAGGAGCGAAGAATGCAAAGTCTAATAAAGATTTTAGTTCTTATCGGTGAATTGGTTACGTGGGTTATTCGAGTAAAGCAACAGGAGAAGCAACGTGAACAAGTTGAAACTATTCGCAATGATCCTGTCGATGCTTTCCGTAATGAGTTTGGCGGCGTGCCAGACAATGAAGCCGGACAGCCCGAAGGTCTGCACGGCAGTAAAGCCAGTGCTGAAGTCGATGCAAAGCAATGATCGAGGCGGTATCAGTCTTGATCGCGATGACACTGCAGCATTGATGATCTACATCAAGCAGCTGCAGTCATGTGCGGGGGTCTAGTCCCCCCGCCCTTTAGGTTCTTCCCCGGAATCGAAAGCCTACGGGAATAAGCCCCGCAGGATTTCTCTAAAGGTCTGAGGCTAAGGGGGGTTGTAGTAGTAGCTTGATTTTAAAGAATTTTTTTTTGGTGTTTTCTATGAGCTGGCCGGAACCCGATTTGAAAGCGAGCCAGACAACGTTCGCGTTGATGGTGGGTGTATCGCAGCAAGCGATTAGTCAGTTAAAGGGCAAGGGTGTATTGCCTGAAAATGGAACCTACGCCGATTGGTTAATTGCCTACCTGGAGCGCCTGAGATCCGAAGCAGCAGGCCGTGAGCAAGACCAGCGCCTTTCCGATGTTCGCATTCGCGAAACTGAAATGTCCGCAAACTTGAAAGAACTCGAATACGCAAAGCAACTTGGAAAAATTATTTTGGTGGATGACTTGGCTCCGCTAATGAATTCCTTTTGCAGTGCGGTGCAATTTAACGTGATGGCCGCTCAGGAGCGGATCATCGAAGCAATTGAATCAAAGTATTCAATAACCATTGACGATGACGATGTTAGTAAACCACTTCGCGCCGCGATCGAATCTGTTATCAGCGGGTCGCGTGAATTTATCGCGCGTACTTCGCCAGGCGATGGCAGCGATGAAGCCAGTACCGGACATACCGACGGCGCAATGGTCTGAGAGTTATCTAAAACTACCGAAAGAAAATAGCGATACGCCGGGCGATTTCGATCTTTATTACGCCCCATATCTTCACGGCATATTTGCCGCTTTCGATAACCCAAAGATTCCAGAAATTGTGTGCATGAAGGCCGCGCAAGTTGCGTGGACTACAGCATTGATCGCACACATTCTGAAGCGAGTTGATGTATCGCCATCAGCAATGATTGGCATGTTTGCCACAGAAAAAGCTGCGCTCGCGTTCAGTGATGAAAAGCTTGTTCCCATTCTGAAAGAAACTTCGCGGATTCATGGAAAGATCGATACAACCTCCGCGCGTAAATCAGGTAACCGTGCGTTACATAAAAATTTCCCTGGTGGGTTTTTAAAGTTAATCACTTCTAAAGCGATTGGCGATGTTAAATCGACACCGGCTAAATTTGTTTTCGTTGAAGAGCCGGACGACGCCGCTGAGAACGTAAAGGATCAGGGCGACTCAGTGTTGCTGCTCTGGGAGCGGACAAAGCGCCAGCGCAACCCTAAACGCATTTTAGGTGGTACTCCCAAGGTCAAAGGGTTTAGTCGCGTTGAGCGATATATCCAGCGATCAGATCAGCGTGTATTACCCATTGTTTGTCACGACTGCGGTGAATCCCACGTGCTCGACTTCATCAACGTCACCTGGGATGAAGCGGAACAAGAGTGGCACAAAGAGTACGGTAAGGCTTTACCAGATACTGCCGTGTACGCTTGCCCGCATTGCGGTAGTGCATGGGACGATTACCAACGGAAGGAAAATATTCGCAACACTGTTTATGCAGCGATGGAAGCTGGTGATGAAAACTGCGGATGGGTAGCAACTGCAGAGTTTTCCGGCGTTGCTGGGTTCATGGAACTGAATGAAGTTTATGTGTGTTTGCCAGGCGCAGGTTTAGCGGAGCTCGTGAAGTCATATCTTCAGGCGGAATACCAAAGCGCCCAGGGTAATGAGAATGACAAAATTGTTTTTGTTAATTCAAAGCAAGGCCGCCCTTACGAATTTGATGATGATCGCGATGATGCGGAAGCGCTTCAAAAACGCGCTGAAGCTGATGAGTCTTCGCAGCATGAAGAGCTGATTTGTCCATACAGCGGATTGCTGCTGACCTGTGGCATTGATGTTCAACATGATCGTGTTGAGCTCGTTATCCGGGCATGGGGTGAAGGGGAAGAAAGCTGGCAAGTTTATTACGGGGCTCTTTATGCATCGGTAGGTTGCGTTGATAAAAACGATCCGGTGTGGGCCGCCCTGGACCAAATTGTATTTGGTGCGATCCAGCATGAGCGTGGCATGAATGTTTATGTTTCTGCGGTAAGCATCGACTCATCAGACGGAACCACCAGCGACGCGGTTTATCACTGGGTGAGAACGCGCTCCAAGACTTACCCTCATCGTTTGGTGATGGCGATCAAGGGGGCGAGCAGCGGCGATCCTGAAATATTCGTCACTCCAAAAGTGAAAGGGATTGATCATAAAAATCCGAAGAAAACTACCAAAGCAGATAAGCATGGTGTGAAAGTTTTCATCGTGGGTACCAACAAAGCCAAAGACTGGCTTTCGAGTCATATGAAGCTCAACGGAAAAGGCGCTGGCCGGTTCCATTATTACAAGGGCGTGCGATTGGATTACTTCGATCACATGTGCGCCGAAGCAAAAATTCCAAACAAGTTTGGAAAAAAAACGTGGCAACCCAGAGCCGGGCGTCGCACCGAGGGGTGGGACTGCGAAGTTTATTCCCTTCACGCGGCAAGAGCTCGCCGCGTGCATTTGTACAAATCTGATGATTGGAAAAAGTTAGAGGCGGAATTAACGCAAGCGGATTTATTTGCTGCAGTTGACGAAGCACCAATTGCAAACCAAACGCGCGTTACCCAGCGCAGAGAATCACGGTGGTAAACCATGGCCTACACGCAAGCTGATATTGATGCACTTGAAGTTGCAATGATATCGGGTGTTAAAAAAGTAAAAATCGATGGCCGTGAAACCGAATTTCGCGACCTGGATGAAATGGAACGCCTTTTGAACACAGCAAAGGCTTCCGTTGCTGGCCGCCGGCGTACTGCTTACACCTCATCTGGTTATGATCGCGGATATCAATAAATCATGAAAATGCTGGAATCTCTAATCGAAGCTGTCGCACCCCGTGCTGCGCTTAAGCGTGCGCTAGCGCGAAAGGCAATTGATTTGCTGGATGTTCGTGCCGGTTACGATGCTGCAGGTCGCGGGCGCCGTGGAATGCGTGGACGTGGCACCACTCAAAACGCCGAGTCCCGCCGCTCATTGGTATTCATGCGCAACAATGCAAGAGAACTGCAGCGAAATAATCCTTACGCTGCGAGTGCATTGCAGGCCGTCGTATCGGGTACTGTTGGCAGCGGCATTAAACCCGTTGCCAGTCACCCAACAAGCAAAAAAAAGAAAAAGCTTGCCGATGAATTAATGTCTGAGTGGGCTAACAGCGTTGCGTGCGATTTTGATGGCCGTCTTAATCTGTTCGGATTGCAAGCGTTATCAATGCAAACCGAATCATTAAGTGGTGAAGCGTTGGTTGTTCGCAGATTCGTGAATGATCCAACGATGAGAATTCCATTAAAGCTGCAGCTATTGGAAGGTGATTTCCTTGATCACACTAAGGATACCCCGTTAACAAATGGCGATACCGTAACCCAAGGTATTCAGGTTCGTGACGGTGTTCGCCAATTCTATTTTCTCCATGATTGTCATCCTGGGGAATCAGGTGTGCATGGTCTCACATCAAAGCCGGTCAGCGCCGACCAAGTTGCGCACATTTATGACATGGTTCGCCCGGGCCAAATGCGCGGTGTTCCTCGTGGTGTATCTGCGTTCACGCGATTAAAACTGCTAGATGATTATCAAGATGCGCGTCTTGAACTTCAAAAAATGGCCAGCTGTATTGCTGGCTTTATTTTTAATGAGGACAACGATTCGGCGAAAGGTGATGTGCTTCCTTCACGGTTGGAGCCGGGAATGCTTGCACGTTTGAATGGTGATGAGCGGATCGCGTTTAACACTCCGCCCAATAGTTCAGACCATGCGAGTTTTGTTGTTCCTGAGCAGCGAATTATTGCTACCGCTTGGGGAATTACTTATGAAGCGCTTACCGGTGATTACAGCGATGTGAATTTCGCTAGTGGAAAAATGGGCCGCATCCAGATGTTTAGCAATGTGCATCGCTGGCGATTCAATATGTTGATCCCACAGTTTTGCAAAAACATTGAGCGCTGGTTTTTGGAAGCAGCGAAAGTAAGAGGTTATGACCTCTCTGGTGTGACATTCGATTGGACACCTCCTAAAAAAGAAATTCTCGACCCTGCTGCAGAAATTCCCGCAATCATTAAAGAAATTCGTGCTGGTCTCAATAGCTTCCAAGGCGCGTGTCGTGAACGTGGGATTGACCCTGAATTGCTGTTAAAACAAATCAAAGAAGATATTGATTTGTTCGACCAGTATGGATTGGTCCTCGATATCGATCCGCGTCGAACAACCAGCAGCGGCCAGATGCAGTCAGTCGGTAATGCTGCAGAGGGAGTGGATCTATCAACGAACGACAAAGGTATTCCCGGAGAAGATGATGAAGAATTTAAAAAAGCCGCATAACTTTTTTTGTGATGTGAGCGCAGGCGCCTTAGATACAAAAAATAGCATTAGTGCAAGTGGCGAGCTGCTGCTGTATGGGGTGATCGGGGAATGGTGGGATGGCCTTGATGCGCTGTCCATCGTTACTCAATTGAACGCCATGCCAGGCAGTGAAATTGTAGTGCGTATTCAGTCACCAGGTGGGAGTGTTGCTGAAGGCTTGGCGATGTTTAACAACCTCAAGCAGTCGAGTAAGAAAGTCATCGTTTATATCGATGGAATTGCAGCGAGCATGGCAAGCGCGATTGCAATGGCTGGCGACGAAATCATTATCCCGAGTAATGCATTGTTCATGTTGCACAAGCCGAGTGCGATGGTTGGAGGCAACGCAAACCAGTTGCGTGATTACGCGGATGATCTTGATGTTTATGAGGGGTCTCTGCTGCAAATTTATTCTGATCGTACTGGCAAAACGATGGATGAAATAAGAGCGCTTTTAGCGGATGGCAAAGACCACTATTTTCGTGGACAGGACGCAATTGATTACGGTCTCGCAGATAAGTTGGCAGGTGATTATTCAATTCAGGCGAGTGCAAAACACATTGCAGCATTGGGCGTTCCTGCCGCCTATGCATCAACACTTTTTAAACCTACCGCGGCGGCCGCCGCATCAACTACAGAGGAAAATACGATGAAGATTAAAATCAAAGCCAAAGGTGGCGGCTGGCATTTTGTTCCGGCCATTACAGCAGCTTTGGAAAATAGTTATAAAACTCCTGCAGAAATTATCGCTGCATTGGCCAAAAAAGGCATTCAAGTTACCGAAGCAGCTTTGAATGGTGAATCTGAGGTCGATGAGCAAACTTTGGGGGCAATCGCAAGCGCCCTGGAAATTCCCCCGGTACAAAACGCTACGCCTTCCGCTCAAACAAATGGCCAGCCCCTGGATGCGGAAGCCGCGATTGCTCAAGAGCGTCAACGTGTTAAGGAGTTGCGTGAATTGGGAGTACAGGCAAGCGTCGACGTAGCGATCATAAATGCCTGGATTGACAGCGGTATGACGGTTCCCGAGGCGCGTGTAAAAGCATTGGAGGCGATGGCGCAGCGTGATAAGGATGGATCGCCGTCTTTCACTCACGTGCGGGTGGGATCAGGCGTTACGGCTGAAGCATTACGCGGTGCATTAGTTGGTGCGTTGCTTCATCGCGCAATGCCTGGCACGTTTAAGCTTGATCAGGTCAGTGCAGAATTCCGTACGTTTACCGTCATGGATATGATCAAGCAAGTGATGGCATATGCTGGTGAAAGTGTTAGCGGAAAAACTGTTTCAGATTTGATTGCAATGGCCATGCACACTACCAGTGATTTCCCGCTCATTCTGCAGGAGTCCGCCAATAAAGTGCTTCGTAACGCTTATGCGCTTGCGCCCAATACCTATCAACAGATTGCAGTTAAAACGACCTCAAAAGATTTCCGCGCAAAACACTCATTGCAAATCGGTGGTGGTAGCGGTCTGGAAAAAGTGGGTGAGAACGGCGAATTTAAAGCCGGTTCTTTGAGTGAAAGTGATGACAGCTACAAGCTGGATACTTACGGAAAGCTGTTTCCGTTTACTCGCCAGTTAATGATCAATGACGATGTGGGTGCGTTGGTTCGTTTCTTCAACACTGTTGGCCTGCTTGCTGGCCGCAATGAAAACAAAATCGTTTGGAACCTGGTTAAATCAAACCCCAACTTGAGAGACGGTATCCCTGTTTATTCAACGAATACCAAGCGCAAAAACCTGGTGACTGGTGCTGCCATTGATGAGGCAACAGCAACCAAGCTGAAAAAGTCTCACCGTCAAATGGTGGGGTTGGATGGCGAGCCTTTGAATATCGCACCGAAGTTCCTTGTTGTTAACTCTGAGCGTGAAGTAGAAGCTGCCAAGTTCTTGGAAATTGTTAATCCTTCCAAAACCTCTGACGTGAACATCTTTGCGCGCACCATGGATCTGATTGTTGAAACTCAATTGGATGGTGTGGCTAACAACCCATTCTGGACTTTCGCTGATCCTGCATTGGTTCCTGCCATTGAATATGCGTATCTCGAAGGTGAAGAAGGTCCGGTGATTGAAGCGGATTGGGGTTTCGAGGTTGACGGCATGACCTTGAAAATCCGCCACGATTTCGGTGCCGGTTTTGTGGATTATCGTGGTACTGCACAAAGCACTGGCGCAGCTTAATAGATAATCTTTTTTGACCTACAGAAAGCGGCTTATGCCGCTTTTTTTATTGAGGAATTTGAAATGAAAAATTTTGTGCAAAAGGGCCGGACGGTTACCTTCACTGCTTCTGCAGCTTTGGCTTCGGGTGCCGGCGTTATGTTAAATGCGACCTTGTTTGGTGTGAATAGCAACGATGTTGCTATCGGTGGAACTGGCGAAGCTGTGATTGAAGATGTGTTCGCACTTCCTAAAGCCGCGATTACTAACGCGCAATTCGCAGCTGCCTACTGGGATAACACCAACAAGGTCACTACGAACGTGGCAAGTGGTAACGCGCTTATTGGTGTGTACACCGAAGCAGGTGGCCCCGGTGTTCAATCCCCGGTGCGCCTGATTCCAAAGGCAGCGTAACGTGAACTTTGATCGTTTGCACCACAACACCGCCCGGACCCAGCTTCGCCTGCTGGGCGGTGTTGCTGGCACCTTCGAAAAAGGTGGCATCGTTACCGATCCAATTTTGGTACTTGTTGAACGGAACGTACAAATGCCCGCTGACAATGGGCTTACATTGGAGCGCCGCAATATTGCCACGCTGTTGAAGCAAGAGGTTGGTGAAGTTAAGTCTGGAAATTTAATTACTGTTGATGCTGAAACCTTAAAAGTTACCGACTTGATGAGTGATGACGGTTTTGTCGTAAAGGTATTTGTTCGTGGCTCAACCCCTGGCTAAACAGATTAAAAGTCTGGAGCGAAAGCTAAAGGACTATTCCGAAAAAGAATTGCCACGTGCGAGTGCCAGTGCGCTTAATAAAATTACCGGGAAAGTCAAAACACATTTGGTTAGAACTGTCTCTAAAGACGTAAAAGTTCCAACCAAAATTTTAAACAAACAGGTTTTCACTTCGCGTGCCACAACAAAAAGTTTACGCGCATACGTGAAGTCATATCTGCGACCAATCGCTGCAGCTCGCCTGCTGCCTTTCAATATGCTGGTAAAAAACAGGACGCGAGGCACTAACCGGCGCGGTGTGCGCGTCGCCGGACAACAGTTTGATGGAGCGTTCATCAATGTGGGAATGTCCAGCGGTCGGGGTACAGGTAAGTATTCCAAGTTTTATATCTTGCGGCGGCTCGGTAAAGAGCGTTATCCCCTGGAGCAAATCACGATAAAAATTGATGAGACGGTGATGAATAATCAGTTGCCGATCGCACAGCGATTTATGCGTGAAGATTTTCAACGAGAGTTGATTCGTCAACTTACTTACAGGATTAGTAAATATGCCAAATGAACGTAAAGCGATACGCGATGCGATTACAGAGGTTTTAGAAAGCGTCTTGGATTTTCCTGTGTTTTCCGGGCGATCGATTGATGGGCGAGAGTTAACGGAATTTGTAAATGTGTATATCACGGATGGAGAAGTTTTTACTGAGGGGCTTGGGTCGCGAACGGAAGCAAGTGTATTGATTAGTTATCGGACAGACGACGAACTGACTGATGACCAATTAGATGAAAAAAGTGATCCGATTGCGGAAGCGATGGAATCACATGATTTTGGTGGTGTGATGCAGGGAATTATACCGGCTGGCTTTGAATATTTGGATGAGCGTGAGCGTGGTTACGATGGAATCAGTTTGCGTTATTTAGTGATTTATTAACCTGGAGAAATCTTATGGCACTTTCGGAAAATGTGAAGCTTGGTGCAGGCGCCAAGCTTTCATACAGAGTTGGTGGTGGCAGCGGAGCTTTTACGTTGCTGCCAAATGCTTTAGTTATTGGGCCTGTGGGGGCGCAAGGCGGATTTGTGGATGTCACTCCAATTATGGAGATTACTGAAGAATCAATTCGCGGTCCTTTGACAGCACCTGAGCTTCAGATGGAGTTTAACCATCAGCCCGGCAAAGAAGCCTATGCAACGTTTCTTGCTACGGCGCGTGATCGTACTATTGATCAGATAGAGATTCAGATTGATTACTCCACGGGTGACCGCTGTACTCTCGTAGCAATTCCTAACGGCGTTCAGGTCGCAAGCCCTGAGCGTTCAGTGCAACAAAAGGCGACTGTGTTTCTAAAGCAGTCAGGCGATGAAGTTTGGTCAACGGCGGCTTAAGGTATGTCATTTTCATTTTCGGAATTAAAAAAGGGCTCGCTCAAGTTAGCGCCGGTACCGGTTGATGTAAGCGGGGTGAAAGAGCCGATTATTGTGCATCAGTTTTCTGCAGCGCAAATGTCCGTAGTGATGGCTGACCATGAAGGCGAAAGCAGCGATGCGGAAATAGTTTTGTTCAACAGGCTTTTAATTTTTTTGAACGGTTTTGATTACGTGCCGACTGAAGAAGATCGCGCAATATTGGTAGACAATTTTGCGCAATGGCAAATCCGCGAGTTGTATTCAAAGGTGTTAAAGCTTAACGGGTTCGGCCCGGATGCATTGCGAGAAGCGGAAAAAAACTAAGAATGGACCCTGAACTTTTGTTCAGGGTCCGTCTCGCTGCGATGTTCGGTTGTCCTATCTGGCAGGTGGGGGAATTGGTGCCTGCCAGCGAATTGCCAATATGGCGTGCTTTCTACAATCGGGAGCCTTGGGGGTTTGAGGCGAACGATATGTTATCCAGTAAAAATGCATACCACCACGCGCTCACTAGTGGCCGCGTTCAACCAGGTGTGACATATCACGATTTTATGTTTACCGACCCCTACGAATCACTAAGTCTCACCACTGAACAATACGAAAGCTTGGACGAAGATGAGCAATTAGCTTATGCGCGTCGGCAGGTTGCCGCCGCAAAAAAAGCAACCGGCTCGTAACTGCTGCAATTATCACAGGCGTTGAAAAGTGACTAAGAAAATCATTGAAACGTTTATTACTGAACTGAAAACGGAAGGGGCAAAATTTAGTGCTGGTCTTGGTAAATCCCTGAAGGAAGCTGAAAAATGGGGTGAGCGTGTTACTAAAATAACCAGCGGTATTGTCATTGGCGGAATCGGAAGCACTGCTGCATTTACTGCAGGTTTGGCCGCAATCACAAGGGGGGCGATTGAGACAGCAGACGCATTTGATGAGCAGTCACAGCGGGTAAATATTTCTGCTGAAGATTTAAGTGCGTATGCGTATCAAGCCCAATATGCCGGTGTGGCGCAAGAGGAATTAAACGCTGCCTGGGTGAAGTTGAATAAGACTTCATCGGATGCCTATTTGGGCGTTGGCAAGGGCGCGGATGCATTTGAGAAGTTGGGTATTAGTGCGGAAGGTGCAGACGGAAAAATAAAAAGTAATGCCCAATTGATCGGCGAGCTTGCCGATAAATTTCAAGACTTTGAAGATGGACCGCTTGAAACATCCATCGCCATGGATATTTTCGGCAAATCGGTTGGCCCCAAATTATTACCAATGCTGAACGACGGTAAGGAGGGTATGGAGGTGTTTAGGGAAGAAGCTGAGCGCATGGGTAAAATTGTACGTAATGACACCGCTGCAGCAGCTGGTCAATTCAACGATAACTTGGACAAGCTGCATAACTCTATCGATGGTTTAGGTTTGCTTATCGCGCAGGAAGCGCTGCCTACTCTTGTCGAGCTTACCGACACCTTCAATGATCCGGACACCCAGCAAGGGCTAACTAATATTGCTGTTGGTATTTTGAATATTGGTGCAGCCATCGTTGACACAATGGTTGAAGCTGCAAATTTCTCTCGATGGGTCGGTGAGGAAATTGCCTCATATTCTGGAATTCACAGTGACGATATTGTGCGTCTGGAGCAGCGTCGGGACCAAATACTTACAAGCTTAAACGGCGATATTTGGGACCGTTTCACCAAGGGCGGTAATACTGATTTTGTTGATTCAATTTTTGGTGATAAGGGTAAGCTGGAAGCGCGGCTGCAGGATGAATTAAAAACGATTGATGGAATGTTAAAAGAGGCTTACCAGGCGCAACAGCGCGAAGCGGTAGCGTCTCGCACTGCGGCAGCGAATGCTGCCAAAACACCTCCTCCTGAAAAGGAAAAAAAATCCACGTTCAATATTCAAAGCGCGTCCTCCAAAAAGAATTCCGAATGGGAGCTTGAGCAGCAAAAGGAAATGCGTGAAGTAATGGACCGTGAGAATCGAGCGCGCGAGGAAGCTGATAAAGAAGTGCAGATTCAGCGTGAAAAATTTTCTCGCATTCATGAGGAGGCTTTGGAAGCAGATAAAAAAGTTATCGATTTGGAAAGTTATCGCTACAAGCGACAACAGGACGAACTCGAAAAAGAGCTGGCCGATTTAAAGAAAAAGGGTCTGTTGACTGCAGAGCTGGAGGCAGAATTTCAGACTGCGCGTGAAGAGCAAGAGGCCACCCACCAAAGTCGGCTTAAGGAGATAAAAAAACAGGCTGCTGCAGATGAAGTAAAAATGCGGCAAGTACAGTTGGCCGGTGCGGAAACATTGTTTTCATCATTGGGTGATCTTGCTGAAGAGTTTGGAAGTAAAAGCTCCCGGTTGCGCAAAGCGTTATTGATCGCTGAAAAGGCGGCATCTATAGCGAGGGCAACCATTGCAATTAAAACTGGTATCGCGGAAGCAGCAGCAAACCCGTGGCCAACCAACTTAGCTGCAATGGCTACAGTAGCGGCTGCGACGGCTGGGGTGCTTACTGATATCAAGTCGGTAAATGTCGCGGGGATCGCGCATGGTGGTCTCGACAATGTTCCCAAAGAAGCTACTTATCTGCTGGATAAGGGTGAGCGAGTTTTAAGTCCGCTACAAAACCGCGACCTCACATCGTTCCTAAAGTCTGGTGGCGGTGGCGGCGGGTCAATAAAAATTGAAGTAATTAATAGCGCAACCAATCAGGCAATGGAAGCTGAGGCATCGATGATCAATGAAGACACATTGCGAATTGTTTTGAAAGCGGTTGATCGCCAGCTTCGAGATGACCTTGGTAATGGTCGTGGTGTTTTTCGACAAATGGAAAGCCGCTATGGCTTAGCTGTTAAGGGGGCTTATTAAAATGAGTTATCCAATTTGGCCCGAGTCACTTCCCCAGCAATTTATGAGAGACGGTTTCGCTAATTCCGGTGAGCTGCCAGTTCGCCGGCAACAAATGGAATCGGGTCTTGATCGTGTTACGCGAGTTTCTTCATCGACAATAAAAACCAACACTTATTCAATCGTAGTTGATGAAAAACAGATGGCAGATTTTTGGAGTTTTTTTGAAAGGGATGCAAATGCTGGTGCTGATTTAATTCAAGCACCGATGTTAACCGGCAACGCTGTCGGCATGCATTTATGCAGATTTACAACTTACCCAACTATTGCCAGGCATGGTGTTAAGTGGAAGATCTCTTTCACGTTAGAAACTGATGAACAATTTATTAATTGGAGTTGATATGGCAAGGCTTTTAACAGGTACATTGTTTCTTCCTGATGGTTCGCCATTGGCAAATGCGACAATTTATCTCACTTCCAAGCGGAATGAGATAGCTGGAATTGTAAAAGGTTTGGATGGTGCGTTTACCACTAACGCTGGCGGCCATTATTCGCAAAGTGTTCATGAAGGCTTTTACCAGGTATCGATTAGTCATCCTTTGGCTGGAAATCCATCCCGCCGTTGGAACTTGGGCAACATTCAAGTAAGTGCGGGTGCTGCAATATCAATCAATGACCTGCTGCAATTTTCTGAAGACGCGCAAAATCCGATTGCGAATGAAATTCAGCAAATGTATGAGCAGATTATTGCGGCGCGTGATGCTGCCCAATTGTCGGCTATGGCTGCAGGAACTTCGGCAACTGCAGCTTCGGCGAGTGCAACCTCTGCAAGTGGATCGGCCACTTCTGCAGCTGGTGCTGCCACTACTGCAACCACGAAAGCCGGTGAAGCAACCACTGCGGCGGCGACTGCAACGGGTGCTGCTACTACTGCAAACGCGAAAGCCGGTGAAGCCACCACTGCAGCAGGCACTGCTGTTGGTGCTGCAACGACTGCGACAACAAAGGCCGGTCAAGCTTCGGCTAGTGCAACCGCAGCTGCTGGTTCGGCTTCCAATGCCGCTGCAAGCGCTGCCTCTGTTGGTGGCGTAGTGACTGCAGCTCAATCTGCCAGAGATGACGCTATCGCCGCTAAAAACGCTTCGCAGGGCGCAGCAGGCGATTCCATTGCGGCGGCGGAACTTGCAGGTGAATCTGCTGGGACTGCAACTACAAAAGCCGGTGAGGCTACCGCTGCAGCAGCAACAGCAACCGGCGCTGCAACAACTGCAACAACTAAAGCGGGCGAGGCTTCAACCAGTGCAACTGCGGCGGCGGATTCGGCTGCTAGTGCAGCTGCAAGTGCTTCCTCGGTTGATGGTGTAGTGACTGCAGTTGAATCGGCAAGAGATAAAGCTGAGCAATGGGCAGAAAATGATGAAGAGGTTGAAGTTGAGCCAGGAAAATACTCTTCCAAGCATTGGGCTATGAAATCCCAAGATGCAGCGCCTATTGAATACTCCCTTGAAATAACGGATGCAAGTTCTTTTGTTGCTGGCAAAAGTGATTCGATAGGTTCGTTCGGTGTGCATTTTCGAAAGCTGTATAACCACTGTTGCGTGTCTGGTTATTTTGTTGTTACTACGGCGCTTGGGGCGCAGTCTAGACATATTCTTTTTTCGCCGGTCAATGCAAGCGCTAATCAGGTGCCGTTGCCTAGATATGATGTTGGTGCATTCAAGTTCGTGAGGAATCCAGCGCTGGGTAGTGCCGCTCTTCTTGATGGAGTGGTAGTTTTGTTTGCCCATGGAGATAACGTTGAACTCAGGGTGGACCTCCTTGCTTCTGGTATTCAGAGTTTGGCTGTTGGAACATATTATTTCAGCGGGGCTTTTTCTTTATGAATGATTTATCTCCTGCTCAGAAAGAGGCGTATGCACGCGCTAAAAGCAGTGTCGTTGATTTGTTTAGTTTTGAATTGCGTCACTCTGCTTTTCCGCAACCAATTCGCATGATTTCTTATGACTGTGATGTGAGGGTACGGCTTGAGGATTATGCACCTGCAAACCCTGGTGAAGTGGTTGATTTTATGGGGGTAGCCTTTAAGGCTCCCCAAGAGTCAATTAACACTGAACCGGGTAATAATTTTTCTGTGTCTGTTGGTGGTATTTCCTCGCAGGCGTTGCCTTATCTGGCGGTGGCCAGCGATTCGTTGGAGCCAATTTCTGCGACTGTTCGATACGTTGCGTTGGATACGCGATTGTTGAGAAAGCGTGATCAAGTGCCTAGGTTGGATGCCGTTATCGGTGTAAGTAGGCCGTCTGAAATGCAAGTTAAAAATGTTTCAGTAAGCATGCTGGTTGTGCAAATGACTCTTGGTTTTACAAATTTGAGCGGTCGAACTCTTGATGTTTGACATTGCGCCGTATCAGTTTCTGGAATGGAATGCGGAAACTTTTTGCTGTGGTGATTACGTGTTACTGGTTTTGCGTGATTACAAAGGCTTAAAGGCTCCGCCAGTTAATTACCAAGGCTCAACCCCCCTTCATGCTGCAATCGCGTTAAAACATTCCCCTCTTAGAAAACTATTCAAACCAATCGAAAAGCCAAAACCATTTTGTGTGGTGGAGCTGCAGCAATTTAAATCTGCGGACCATGTTGGTGTGTGCGTTGAAATTGATGGGGAGTTAATGGTTACGCATTGCGAGCAGCTGACCGGTGTTGTCATTAGCACCTTTAATGAAATTAAAGAGACTTACAAAATACTGGGTTTTTATGAATGCAATTGCTAATTATCGTGGTTCACTTTTTGGTGACGACGCAAAAGAGTATCAAATTCGTGTGGGTATGACTGTAATGGATTGGCTGCGGGAGAGTGGCTATTGGGAAAAAATGCATGAATGCCCAATGGTAGTTATCCTGAATGGCGTAGAGTTAATGGAAGCCGATTACGGGACTGAAATTAAAGCGGGTGACGTTGTAGAAATTCAGCAATTTCCGCGAGCTGCTGCAGTAGTGAAATTTATTTACTGGGTTTATGTGGTGCTGATGATTGCCAGCGCAATCTACATTCTCACTATGCCTGAACCGGGATTGCCTGAAACTGCGGATATTAAAGAGGGCTCCCCGACTTATTCTGTCAGTGCGCGCGGTAACCGTTATCGCCCGGATACCAAGGGGCCAATTCTTTACGGCACGCTCCGGATTGTTCCTGATTTTGATCAGCCCGCATTTTCTACTTACGATGCAAACAATGATCAAACCTTGCATTTAATTTTTCGAATAACGCAAGGCATTGCAGATGTGAATGTGCCTTCAATTACGTTTGAAGATACACCGCTCTCTAACTTCCAAGGCGTGCAGATTGAAGTTATTCCGCCAGGTGAGGTTCCCACGATTTTTCCGTCTGGCGTTATTGAGTCGAACGATATCAGCAATATTGAACTGCTCGATGCAATTACCTCCGCTTACGTTGTAAATGACGTTGGCACAAAGGTTACAAAAATTGCGGTTGATGTTACTTCGCCGGGTCTTGCTGTCCAAAGTCGTAGCACTGGGGAGCTGTCGGTAAAGGTTGTTGAGTTCAATGTGCAGGCCCAAAAAATTACTGATACCAATGCGCCCGATGGTGGCTGGTTTTCTTTGGGCATTGGATCGTTATCGGGTTCATCGCGCGATGCAATCCGCCGCACATTTGAATATGCTGTAGATCCCGGACGCTACCAGGTACGACTGCAGCGGCTAACCAGAAAAGACGATTCCCAGTACGTTCAAGATAACGTGACTTGGGCAGGATTAAAGGGGTATTTGCATGATCCCGAAGATTCTAGCCCTAACACTCGATTGGCGATCGCCATCCGTGCGAGTGAGCAGATTGGCAACCGCGCATTAACCGATATGAGTGTGGTTTGTTCGCGCCACTTGCATAAATGGAATCCGGTTGATGGCTGGGATCAAGAACTTTCATTAACTAATTCCATCGCGTGGGCCATTGCAGATTTATGCCGCGCGAATTACGCCGGTAATCGTTCGGATTTGAATTATGACCTGCAGCGACTTTATCAGTTAGCGCAACAGCTTGACCCGTTGGGCCATGAATTTAATGCTTATTTTGACACTGAGGGCGTAACGGTTTGGGACGCTATTGTTAAAGCCGGTACACCTGGTCGCATTACGCCGATTGATAAGGGTGGGTTCTATACATTCGTGCGTGATGAGCTGCAGACTGTTGCAGTGCAAGCATTCACCATGCGCAACATTATTCGTGGAAGTTTTCGCATTGAGCACGCTACTGTACTTGAAGAAACTGCAGACTCGGTGATCGTTAAAATTCAGGATGAAGATAACGATTTTAGAGTGAGAGAGATACCTTGCGCCTTGCCCGATAGTGCCTCACTTAACCCGCGAACGATTGAATTGTTTGGTGTGACGAATCCTACCCGCGCAAAAGAATTGGGCATGTTTATCGCGGCAACAAATCGGTACCGGCGCAAGCAAGTATTTTTTGATACCGGCATCGAGGGCAGGATTCCGTTTTATGGCTCGCGTATTGCGATTAGCCATTGGTTAATTGGTGCCGAAGGGGTACGGCAGGTATCGGGTGATATCGTCGATTTTGACGGTGTTGATGTGCTTAGATTGAGTGAGCGTATTAAACCCGGATATTTTACCAATCCGCGTATCATCATGATTGATCTGGATGGCAGGCCGCTACCGGCGTATGAAGTCGAATTAATTGATGAAAATTCATTGCGGGTTATCGGTAACACATACTGGGAACATGTTCGCTTTGAGTCGAATTACAAGCGGCCAATGTTTGTTTTGGGTGATGGTGCCGACCATGTGACCTATGCAAAAGTAACCAAGATTGAGCGGGATGGGGCTAATTTAAAAATCGAGGGATTTGTTGACGATCCGCGACCCTATATTTTCGGTGAAGATGTTATTCCGCCAGACGCAATTACTATTCCGGGGCCGCAATCAGCGGCCCCAGTTTTATCTGAGCTGCAGGCCCATTTGATCGGGTCTATTGAGCAGCCAATAGTGGTGCTTACCTGGTCGCTAAAAAACGCGGATAAGACAGACCTGCAGTTTAGTCTCGATGGCGGCGCTAATTTTCATCCTATCGATACGGGTTACGTTTACCAAAATCGTTATGAACACAGACCTGAGCCGGGCGTAATTGTTTATCGGCTCGCTGCAGTAAATTTATTTCGCGGCCCTTGGGTAACGGTGACTGTAGACACGCGTGATGTGAGCTTTGTGCCGCCTCCCAGCCCTTACGATTTGGTGTTGCGTGAATCGTTTATTGGTCCGGTGCTAAAGGTTAAATGGAAAAGCGATTCCTATCGCCACAGGATTGAAATTGTTGTACTGGGAGCGACGTTATATACCGAAATAGTTGAGGGGCTTAGTTGGGATTTTGCTGGCGAGCGTGCGCAGGAAGTTGGAATAGGGCGTGCATTCACTGTCAGGATTTTTGCTATTGGTCTTAACGGGAAATTGTCAGTGGGAAGTGCGCAGCTTGCGGTAAATAACCCCGCGCCGCCAATACTCTCAAATCTGGCTGTTGAATCATTTTTCGGTATGGCTTCAGTTACGTTCACATTTCCGGTAACTGTTGCTGATCTGGTGGGTATTAGCGTTTGGAAGTCGCCAGCGAGCGGCTTCGTTCCCTCGCAAACAAATTTAGTTGTTGATCGCACCATGAACCCCGTTATTGGTGTGCCGTTAGATGAGGCGGAAACTGCGTATATTCGTATTGCAGCAGTGGATGCCTGGGGTTTTCAGGGGTTGAATTACTCCGGTGAATACACAGTAACGGGCAAGGGGATTGACCTTGGGCCCATCTATGATGCATTGGCTGAACTGCAGGATGAGTTGGCCGGGGTCGATGCTGATTTGGATTTGGTGGCTGCTGCATTGGCTCAGGCCAAGAATGATCTGAATCAGGCAAAGACGGAATTAAACGCGGCTAAAGGTGATATCGATCAGTTGGAGGGAAAATTCCCGATAAAGACGGTTGATATCACTAACGATGCGATTACCGCCCCTAAAATTGCTGCCAATTCAATTGATGCCGATAAGATTGTTGCGAATTCAATTATCACCCCGAAGCTTGCTGCGCTGGCCATCACTGCAGAAAAAATTGCGGCCTTGGCAATTACTGCGGAAAAAATTGCAGCGGGTGCAATTACAGCTGACAAAATTGCGGCCAATGCAATCACCGCCGATAAAATTGCCGCTAACTCTATTAGCGGTGACAAGATTGTTGCCAACGCAGTTACTGCAGATAAAATCGCGGCGCTTGCAGTCACGGCTGGAAAAATTGCCGCAAGTTCAGTTACAGCGGATAAGTTATCGGTTAGTGATCTTTCTGCAATTTCTGCGTCGCTTGGAACCATTATTGCGGGGCTATTAAAAACAACTTCATCGAGCACGGATGCGCGCCTTGAAATTGATAGTAATGGTAGCTTTCCTCTGTGGGCTGGTGCAGGCATAAAAGATGCGACGAACGGTCAATTTTTCTATGACAAAACGTCGCAAACTTTAGTGATTCGCGAGCCTGCCACTGGCAGGCGTTTCGAGTTTCAGCCGTCAAGCTCGATGCCGTTCTGGTATGGTTCCGGCACCAAAGCCGTATCAAATGCGTGGATGTATTTTGATGCGAACAGCCAGCGACTTGTTTTAAGAAATATTCAGGCGACCAATGGTTTTGTTACTGAATTGCAGTCTAACAACTGGGTAAATAATTCCCTCGGCTGGAAATTATTTTCCGATGGTTCGGCGCAATTTAATAACCTGGTTATTAGTCGTCCCAATGTGGTTGCTCAGGGCACTTTGTCCCTTCCTGCAGCAACTGCAGTAACGGCTCACTTCGGTAATTTTAGGTCTGGTGCAAGTGGTGCTCAAACTACCTATTTTGCATCTCGATACAATGCACCAGAGTATTCTCAAAATGTTGATGGTTACTGGTACGAATCCTTCCCTGCTGGAGCTGGATTCGGGAGAGGGGGGTATTACGAATTTACTGTGAATGTTCCGACTTCCACTTTTAATCCGGAAGAGGTTGGGGTTGTAAACGGAAGGATGTTGACTGCGCAGGCCGTGGTTGTTGATTCTGAATATTGGTATAGCGGGGGTGCGCCTTCATATGGATATGAAACGCCGTGCAATGCGATTGTAAGTAGGGTTGCAAACTACGGGGCATCGGGTTCCTACATTCAAATTAGAATACAGGTTCCTGTGCCATTTAATCGGCATCCAAATATCAACGCAATTCAGATTAGAAGTATTAAGTGGGCCTTATCTGCATTCACTTAACGATAGATAAAAAAATAGCTTAGTGTTTCCACTAAGCTATTTTTGATTCTTAAATTAGAGTCTTTTCCATTTAAATCCAAGTAAGTTAATGAAGATACTTATACTGCAGCAAGCGTAAATCTTTTTCCTACTGCTTGAATTGCTCTATCTAATGTATCGATTTTAGTTGAATGGTTTAAATCTATAATTCTCTGCACTTCCTGCCTTGTTGTATCCATTCTTTTTGCCAAATCAGATTGGGTAATTCTTTGTTCAACCATGCTATTAAGTAACAGCACTTTTGCTTCGACACTTAATGGAATCTCTACCCAGTCGGCGTAATCTCCATCACTTGCAGCGGGTACAGTTCTTTGATCTTCAAAATAAAATTCAAAAGCGGTTAATAGTGCGTTTTTGGCTTCAGCTAAAGTTTCTTCTTTGGTATCGGCCCCGGTTAAAGCTTCGGGGATATCTGGAAATCGAGCAAAAAAGCCGTTTCCGTCTTTTTCGATGATTACTGGATATTTCATATATTTTCCTAGTCTGCCTAGAGACGTAGCCCCTTACGGGGCTATCACTAGATTTTAGTTTAATCCCAGTTGTTTAAGGATCGCCTTTCGCAGGCCTTCTCCTAATTCTTGGCTGGGATGACGTGGTAATGTTGACTGTTTGCCGTTGTAGTAGAGCTTAAGATGCTTTGAGCCATTTTGAACTTCTACTCCCTGCGACTCCAGCCATCGCCTGAATTCGCTTTGCTTCACCGTACCTCCATTCTTGTTGTTGTCGAGGCCAGTGTAAACAAAAAAGATTACACTATAAACATTTTTGTTTACTTTATTTTTGACCGCCAAGAACGCCCATTGTTTCGCTTGTGCTGAGCTTTTGTTTCGGCAAGCGTGTGGGTTTTAACCTCCCGCCGATCGTCGCTGATACATCTCAATTTGGTGCATAAAATGATCAAATCAAGGGTTAAAACAATAAAAAAAATCCTTATAAATCAAATGGTGCCATGTAGCGTTTGGGGTAAAATTTATTTGTTTAAGGTTTTGATTTATAAAGGTATAATGCTTGGCTACGAACCGAGCGGTCGGAGGTTCGAATCCTCCCGAGTGCGCCATATTAAAAAGCCCGCTAGCAATAGCGGGCTTTTTCTTTTCTGCCGCAGTGATTTTTATTTCCCTTCTGCACAATTTCCTTTTCTGTTTCTTAACTTCACAGCGCGGGTAACCGGACTTTTGTAGGCCGATCAATAAATTTATTTTCATCTTCAGCTCAATAAAAAAGTTATTGATGGGTTATTGCCTGAATTTTGCGCTATGAAATATTTGGTATCAGCATTCCATTTTTGACATCTGGAATTGCGATAAGCCAAACATTTGCTATACCCAATCTCAGGCGAGGGGGATTTATGGGGTGGATGTTGGCCTTGCCGCGACTATATGAGATGCAAGCGAGGGTATTGTGGAGCTTAAAAATTTAATTGATAACGCACAGAAGTTGCCGAATATTCCTAAAGTGGTGCAGGAATTGATTGAGAGTTTTGGTGACGAAAATATTAATAATGATGCAATTGCAAAGAAAATCAGTGCTGACCAGGTGCTGACAGCAAAAGTGCTACGCGCAGCAAACTCCGCGCATTACGGTGGCAATCGTAAAGTGGGTTCGGTTAGTGATGCAGTATTTATTCTCGGGTTTAACGCTGTAAGAACCCTGGTGCTGGCGTCGGGGATGACCGGGGCGTTCAAGGCGCCGGAGGGTTTTGATCTACCCGCTTTTTGGCATAACAGTTTTGCTGTTGCGGCGACCTGTAAATGGCTTGCAAAATTCTCCAAAGATGACGCTGAAACAGCGTTTACCTGCGGCATGATCCATAACATAGGTGAGTTGTTGATCCACATTTTATTGCCCGAAGAGTGTAAGGAGATCCAGAAAGTAGTGGATCGCGGTGCGCGTAATTCCGATATCGAAAAAAATGTATTGGGTTTTAATTTCCCGGAGGCGGGTGCTGAGCTGGCGAATCGCTGGAAGTTTCCAGATGCCATCGTAGCGGGCATCCGCTATCAGCTGGATCCATTAGCGGCACCGGAATTCTCGCGTTTTGCTGCCTTAATCAATATTGCTGATTACATTGTCCATGTGCATGAGAAGGGTAACGACGCTGATTTATTGGCGAACTTCCCGAATGATTTGGCCACCAGGTTGGGAATCAATATGGTGAAGCTGGCTGAGCGAATTGATGAAACCAACGATTTGATGGGTGGTTTTGACGAGCTGATCCACTAGCCTGGACTTTTAAAAGTTAACTACAACGACGGTGAGAGTCGAAGGCTCGCAGAAAGATGCGGGCCTTTTTTTCTTGCATGGTTCTTTATTGCCGAATTGCGCTGCAAGCTGCCAATGCATCCTGAAAGCAAGTTTCCAGTTCCGATGGTGTTGTTTTGCGTTTTATCGCCTCAAAAAACACGGTAGCTTGCGGATACTGGCGGCTTAAATACATTAACCACTGTTTTACACGATTGCCGCAGTTGCGCTCGCAATAAAGTGGGGTTGTGAGCCGATAATAATCGTACAGCATGGTGCAGATTTCCGGCCATGTCAGCGGTGTGTAATCTTCATTATTCAGGTGGGCTTTGATGTGACGGGCCAGGTCGGGGCGGGAGAGCAGGCCACGGCCAAGCATTACATCGACGCCTGCGGATTGCTCGCAACAGCGCAGGTAATCTTCTACTGTCCAGATTTCACCGTTAGCGACTACCGGGATTTTAAGTTCTGCGCGGATATCGGCAATGTAATGCCAATAAGCCGGTGGCTTGTAGCCATCAACCTTGGAACGGGCATGCACGGTGAGCTCATTGGCACCGGCGGCCTCTACAGCGCGGGCGTTATCCATATAGCTGCTGCGATCCTCATAACCCAGGCGGATTTTGGCGGTAACCGGGATTTCCACCGGAACTGCATCGCGCACCGCTTTAATAATGGAATAAACGCGATCCGGCGTGCGCAGCAAACAGGCACCACCTTCGTGAGAATTTACAGTTTTGGCCGGGCAGCCAAAGTTCAGATCAATGGCTTTGGCTCCATAGTTAACCAGCTCCAGCGCGTTGATAGCCATTGGCTCGGGTTTACTACCGAGCAATTGCACACGAACAGGTGTTCCGTTAGGCGTATTGCAACCGCTTTCCAATTCGGGGGCAAATTTATAAAAGACTTTATAAGGGAGTTTTTGGTCGGTAACGCGGATAAACTCGGTGACGCATCCATCTAACCCTCCGATGCGGGTCAGGATATCGCGTACGTGATGTTCAACAACACCCTCCATCGGGGCCAACATAATTCTCATGACGCTTGCTCGGTTTTACAAAAGGGCGGCATTTTAGCGGTATGTGGGCGGTTTTGGTTGAAATATTGTTCAACCCTGCGTAGATTGCGCGGCCTTTTTAGCTATTCCTATTTATTTATTATTGAGGTTCGCCATGACTTTACCCAACTTTCATGACCTGATTAGCGATAACCAGTTGCGCAAGGCCATTGAGTTGTTGGGTTATGAGCAGGCCACGCCGGTACAGGCAAAAGCGATTCCGGCGGCGCTGGCGGGTAAGAACCTGATTGTCAGTTCGAAAACAGGCAGTGGTAAAACAGTCGCTTTCCTATTGCCTGCACTGCAATCCATGCTGGCAAATGTATCGGTGAACCCCAGTTCGACGCGTATGTTGATATTAACTCCTACCCGTGAGCTGGCCCGCCAGATCGTAAAAAATGCTGAACAGCTATTGAAGTTTACTGGTATGAAAGTGGGAACCATTTGCGGTGGTGAAGAACTGAAATACCAGAAAGCCATGTTGCGTAAAAACCCGGAAATTATTGTGGGTACCCCTGGTCGCCTGGCGGAACATGTAATGCTGAAATCCACCGAATTTTCCGGACTGGAGTTTTTGGTGTTGGACGAAGCAGATCGCATGCTCGATATGGGGTTGAGTGAAGATGTGCTCAAAATTACCGCCAGCTGCCGCGCTGAACGCCAGACGTTGTTATTTTCCGCCACCATGGAGCAGAAAGGCTTACGCCACTTAATCAAGCAGGTGATTTTGGGAGATGCAGAAGAAATTTATCTCGACGAAAAACCCAACGCCATCATCCAGCAAATGATGTTGGCGGATGACTACAAACACAAAGAAAAACTATTGGTCGCACTTCTGGAAAAAGCTACCTTTGAAAAGGCAATTATTTTTACCAACACCAAAGTGCGCGCAACACAATTGGATAATTTCCTGCGCTACAACAAATACCGTGTAAGTTGCTTGCATGGTGATATTACTCAGGATCAACGCAAAATTGCTCTAGAGCATTTCCGCCAGGGGCGTACGCAATTATTAGTGGCTACAGACGTAGCGGCGCGTGGCCTGGATATTCCTGGTGTTGAATTGGTAGTGAACATTGATGTGGCGCATTCTGGTGACGAATATTTGCATCGTATTGGCCGTACAGGGCGCGCTGATGCTGAGGGCAGGGCGGTAACACTGGTAGATGCAAAGGAATGGAACCTTTGCAAAAGTATTGAGCGTTACCTGAACGTAACGTTTGAAATAACGGGTATGCCTGGATTGAAAGGAAAATACCAGGGGCCGGATAAAGTAAAGGCTTCCGGCAAAGCTGTCGGTACAAAAAAGAAATCGTCCAAAGATATCAAGACTGACGATAAAAAACCGAAGGTAAAGGTGCGCGAGCGAGATAAGAAAAATATTGGTAATCGCCGCGTTCCCACTGCGCTTAAAAATGCGGAGATCGTTGACGGTTTTGCGCCGCCGAAAAAGAAAATCAGTAAAACATTGGATGAAGCCGGTGAAGAATAAAACCGGTTTGCTGCGCGCTTTTAATGCTTCCCGGCTATGTCATTTTTAATACAAAGAAGTGATTGACCCAAATCAAAAATAAGCCTAGTATCAAATCAAGGGTGACGAACACAACCAGTAGTTGCCCGCTACAATCTGAACCACTATCGGTTGCTTTTTTCAAAGGCGATGTGGTTCAGAATCACAAACGAATTTAGTAGTTGCGGACGATGTTCGCGCGTAGATTTTATTCGGCCTTGCGTCATCTTTCTGTCACAGCCTTTTGTTTTACTTAATATGTTTTGTTGTGTGAACTGATGCCTGAATTGAGTATCTAAAACATTGAACAGCGTTATTTAACATTAAAGGGGAGGTGTATCGACAACCATGTAATCGACATTAAATAACTTGCGTAAATCGGGTGACTCACATCAACGGGTATTGCTTAAATGCTCGTGTTATTTACCGACCGAAGGGGATTATGATTTATGGCAAAAAAATCGCATGCCAGACGCAGTGCAAATCATCAACACTTTGACGATAACAACTATTCGACGTCACGGCACAAGTCGCGAAAGAATCCACGGACTGATGACAATATCGTCGACCTCAAATCCCGCTCGCAACAACTTGAAACTGCTTACTCTCCCCCTCGCTCTCCCCAACCGCTTCGTGCGAAGACAAAATCCCAGCAACAATATATCAACGCTATTAACACCCACATGCTCACGTTTGGTATTGGCCCGGCCGGTACTGGCAAAAGTTATTGTGCGGGTGCGTTAGCCGCTGAGGCGCTGGAATCCGGGCGTATTGAGCGAATTATCCTTACCCGCCCGGCGGTGGAGTCTGGAGAAAACCTGGGTTTTTTACCGGGGGATCTGGACCAGAAATTCTCAGTCTACATCGATGCCTTCCGCGATATTTTGAATGAGCGATTAGGGGCTGGCACCGTAGATTATTGTTTGCGCCACGGTCGCATAGTGGCTGCACCACTTGCATTCATGCGCGGCAAGACCTTTAACAGTAAAACCTTTGTGATTCTCGATGAAGCACAAAACACTAGCCCTGCGCAAATGAAAATGTTTTTAACGCGCATTGGTGAGGACTGTAAAGTGGTTATTAACGGTGATATCAAGCAAAGCGATATTCGTGGCCCCAATGGTCTGGCGGACGCAGTTGAACGTTTGCAAGGTTTACCTAATGTTTATGTGCATGAGTTTGAGCGTGAAGATATTGTTCGCAGCGGGTTAGTGCGCGATATTATTGATCGCTACGAAATCGCTGAAGAAAGTTAACCAGAAACCAGAAACCAGAAACCAGAGGGCGCCGGGCCGATATTGACAGGCACGCCCTCTGATTTTTCCTCTTGCATGACTTGCTTATTCGCAAGTGAGTCGCCATTCTGCGCGCTAATTTTTCCGTATCGATTATTACTATGAAAGATTTGCGTTGCCCTCTATGCAGACAGCCATTGCTATTAAATTCGCTGGGACTTACCTGCGAAAATCGTCATCAGTTTGACCGTTCCAAAGAAGGTTATTTCAATTTGTTACCTGTGCAAAATAAACATTCGCGCGAGCCGGGTGATGCAAAAGAGCAGTTGCAGGCGCGCCGCCAATTTTTGCAGGCAGGTTTTTTTGACCTGCTAAAGAAACGATTACAAACTTTGCTGTCCCCGGATATACAAACATTGCTGGATATAGGTTGCGGTGAAGGCTACTTCACCCATGCATTTGCCGAGGCTTTACCGCAAGCCCAGGTTTACGGTGTGGATATTGCTAAAGCCGGCGTGCGCCTTGCAGCAAAATCTGCGATTGATAAAAACCGCAATTTGTTCGCTGTGGCTTCCAGTTTTGATTTGCCATTTGCTGATCAATCTATGGATGCAGTGACTCGTATCTATGCTCCCAGTAAAGATGAGGAGTTATGGCGTGTAATAAAGCCGGAGGGGCTTTTGGTTATAGTTGCACCGGCTGAAAACCACCTGCTGGGCTTGCGCCAACGTATATATGCAGAAGTTCGTCCCCATGAATCGCCAGTTGTTCCAAATGGATTCAGGTTGATGGCGAGCGAAAGGCTCACAGACGAGCTGGTAATAAAGGATAAGGTCCTGTGTCAGGCTTTGTTAACAATGACCCCGTTTGCCTGGAAGTTAGCGGAAAACGTACGCATGCAGCTTGAAGCAGAAGGTTTGGTTGATCAGTTGGATTTCGGTATCTACTGTTATCAACGCGATAATTAATAGAGCAAAAATTAGCATTTCAGTTATAGTTGTGTGAAATTTGTCACAAAGATAAATTCTATTGTGGAATAAACGTTCACTAAGTTATGATGAAAATCTATTTTTGGATGTTTTTTGCGCCATTGCCAGGTGTTCACAAGTTGGTCGGGAGGGGTGAATGCCATAATGTTAGGGACGCTAACCAGGATTAATTTCTAACATTGATAAAATCGGAAATCACATTAATGATCCGTTCACTCTTTCAACCCGGTGTTTCGTTTAAAAAGTCACTTCTTTTTGTTTCCCTCTATGCACTTTCTTCCAGCGTTTTTGCCCAGGCAAATAACGTGAAAGATGCGGCCTTGAAAGCCATAGAATCCAACCCTGACGTGCAAGCCAGCTGGCATGAATTCAAAGCCTCGGCACTGGATGTGCGTGTAGCACGTGCCGGCTATTTGCCGTCAGTCGATCTCGCTGCAACATCAGGTGAAACTGCACGTGATTATGATGGTCGCGGGACTTATTCAACCGGTCAAGGGCAAGTGACGCTCACCCAGATGTTGTTTGATGGTTTCCGCACTTCGGGTGAGGTGAAGCGTATGGATGGTATTCGCCTGGTGCGCTACTACGAATTACTCAACACCGTCGAAACCACTGCGCTTGATGCAGTACAAGCGTATGAAGACGTAAAACGTAACCGCGATCTGGTGGCACTGGCGCGCGATAATTACGCCAAGCACCGCGAAGTGTATGCGCAAATTGAAGAGCGTGTATCTACCGGTGTTGGCCGCCGTGTAGACCTTGAGCAAGTGGCCGGGCGTTTGGCATTGGCAGAGTCCAACTTATTGACGGAAGCTTCCAATTTGCATGATGTCACCGCGCGTTATTTACGTATTGTTGGCCAGTTGCCTGCGGAAGAATTAAATCCCAGTGATCTCGCGGCGCAAAAATTGCCGGCATCCGTGCGTGAAGCATTGGTGTTGGCTTATCAGGGTAACCCGGGTTTTCATGCGGCAATAAAAAATATCAGTGCTGCGCAGGCGGCTGTAAAAGTTGAACGCTCTGGTTATTACCCGAAAGCGGAATTGCGCGCGCGCGGTGTGACTAACCGCAACCAGAATGGTTTTGATAATCGCAATGACCCGGATTCCTGGGGTGATGAAAATGCGGTTGAAGTGGCTATTACTTATAATCTCTACAGTGGTGGCGCCAATCGTGCCGCAGTGCGCCGCTCATTGGAACAAGTAAATCAAGCCAAAGATTTGCGCGATCAGGCGTGCGTCGATTTGCGTCAAACAACGCAAATTGCTTACAACGATTCACAACGTATTCGCGAACAATTAATTTCGCTGGAGCAACATAAATTATCCAGCGATAAAGTACGCACTGCTTACGCAGAGCAATTTAATATTGGCCAGCGCACCTTGCTGGATTTGCTCGATGCCGAGAATGAATATTTCCAGGCAAGCCGCGCATTGATTACTGCGAATGGTGAGTTGGAAGTGGCGCATGCGCGCTCATTGGCTGCGATGGGTAGCTTGTTGCCCGCATTAGGTATTGTGCGCGATGGTTTGGGCATTTTGCATGAGATTAAAGTAGAGGACTCACTGAATGTTTCTGAATCGGCATGTCCCGATGATGCACCCGCCGCATTAAGTCGCGCAGATCTCATCAGTAATTTAACTCCATTGAGTGGCGATGCATTATTCGATGTTGGCAGTTCTGAATTAAAGCCTGGTGCTGCACAGAAATTGGATAATGTTGTTGCCAGCATTAAGTCCACCCAAAACGTAGTGCAAATTAAAATCGAAGGCCACACCGACAACACCGGTACCGACGCGTTGAACATTCCGCTCTCCAAAGCCCGCGCCCAGCGAGTGCGCGATTATTTTATATTGAACGGATTGGAAACTATTCCGATGACGGTGGACGGTTTCGGCGCTACTCGCCCCGCAGCTGACAACAATACTGAAGCTGGAAAAGCAGCGAATCGCCGTGTGGATGTTACGGTAACGCGTAGCCGTTAATTGCGAAATTATCTGGCAGCTTCCTGAAAACGCATCAACTCTCCGGGATTGATGCGTTTTTTTATGCCGGCATAATGTGGTCGGGGAAAATCCCCAGCCAAAAATCTGTAGCGAAATTGCTAGAGCATACATCGCCATCTATATTACAGGGGCCTTATCACGTAACCTGCGAATTGGCTCTGGTTTATAGCGTTTTCATGAGTGACACGGAGCAATCATGACCCTTGATGTTCAACCCGCATTGGATTCCATCCCGACACAGAAGGGCGGCCCATTGCTTGAGTGTTTATTGATTATTGCCCGTGCGCACCAATTGGCTGCAACCCGTGAGGTTTTGCTGGCGGGTTTGCCGCTGGAGACCCATGACCTTACCCCTTCGTTATTTGCGCGTGCTGCGGTGCGTGCAGGCCTCACTAGCAAAATTGCACAACGTTCGTTAGGGCAATTGAACCCCGCGCTGTTTCCTGTGGTGTTATTACTGAATAACAATAATGCGTGTGTGTTATTAGCGCTGGAGGCAAACGGTGCACGCGTAATCTTCCCGGAATTGGGCGAGGCCAGTGTTGCCATTTCACTGGAAGAATTGACTGCGCAATATGCCGGTCGTGTTATTTATACGCGCCCCACCGAGCGTTTTGATGCGCGTGCATCAGATATCGGTAAAACTGCGAACCTGAAAAATCGCGATGCGCATTGGTTTTGGGGTGTTATCGCGCAACATAAATATTTGTATCGCGACGTATTGTTAACAGCGTTATTAATTAACTTTTTTGCGCTGGTATCACCGTTGTTCGTGATGAATGTGTATGACCGTGTAGTACCCAACCATGCGACCGATACATTATGGATTTTATCGATAGGAATGCTGATTGCGATTAGCGCTGATTTTGCATTGCGCATGATGCGAGCATGGTTTGTAGACCTCGCTGCAAGCCGTATTGATGTCACCTTGTCCGCCACTATTATGGAGCGGGTGCTGGGGATGAAATTATCCGAACGGCCCGCATCGGTCGGTTCTTTTGCATCGGGTTTGCAATCATTTGAAGCGGTGCGCAGTTTTATTTCATCAGCAACTATTTTAGCGTTAGTCGATTTGCCGTTCGTATTATTGTTTATGGTGGTGGTGCTGCTGATTTCATGGCCATTGGTTTTTCCGATAGTGGTCGGTGTTGTTTTGGTAATGCTTTACACCGCAGCGGTGCAACACAAAATGCATGTACTGTCTGAAAACTCCATGCAAGCGTCTGCACAACGCAACGCGACCCTGGTCGAAAGCCTTGCCAGTTTGGAAGCCCTGAAAGTATTGGGGGCCGAAGGGCGTATGCAAGCAATTTGGGAAAAAACAACGTTGCTGGTATCGCGCGTGGGCGTAAAAATGCGCTTGCTGTCCGGCTCTGTGGGCAATAGTACCGCCTGGATCCAGCAGGCGGTTTCGGTAGTTATTATTATTGTTGGTGTGTATCAAATTATTGAAGGCAATTTGAGCCAGGGTGGTTTGATTGCTGCTTACATGCTTTCATCGCGCATTATGGCACCCGTAGGACAAACGGCTGGTTTACTCATGCAATACCACAGTGCTGCTACAGCGTTGGCCGCGCTTGAACAAATTATGGAAAAGCCCATTGAGCGTCCATTGGATAAACAATGGATCAGCCGCCCGCGTTTGCAGGGTGGAATTGAATTTAAAAAAGTTGCTTTTAAATATCCGCACGATGAACGCGAAGTATTGCGTGATGTTTCATTCAAGATTAATCCTGGTGAACGGGTTGCAGTTCTTGGCCGCAATGGTTCTGGTAAAACCACATTGGAGAAATTAATTGCCGGATTATATGAAGCGAGTTCAGGGACTGTGTTGCTGGATGGTATTGATATTCGCCAATTAGACCCTGCTGAGTTGCGCCGCAATATGGGTTACGTTGCGCAAGATGTGAATTTATTTTTTGGCTCGCTGCGCGACAACATCGCCTTGGGAGCAAGTCACGCGACTGATGACATGATTTTAAATGCGGTACGTTTAAGTGGCCTTACCGAGTTTGTGAACCAGCATCCGATGGGGCTGGCTATGCCGGTGGGCGAGCACGGACAATTATTGTCCGGTGGCCAACGGCAATCCGTGAGTATCGCCCGTGCGCTACTGAATGATCCGCCGATCCTGTTAATGGATGAGCCAACCGGTTCTATGGATCACACCAGTGAAGAAGAATTCAAACGCAATTTATTGCAATTCGCCGAACACAAAACCCTGCTGGTGATTACCCATCGCACGTCATTACTGGAATTGGTGAATCGCATTATTGTCATTGATAGCGGAAAAATTATGGCGGATGGCCCGAAGGAGCAGGTGATAGAAGCCTTGCGTCAGGGCCGCATCGGGAGGGCTTCCTGATGGATCAGGCAAATGTTAATACTGATGTAAAAAAAACGACGCGCGACAAAATCTGGTTCGACAATATTGGTCGCTGGTTAAATAAATTGGGTATTCCCGCCAGTAAAATCATTGATAAAGCTTACGCACGTTGGCTTGATCCTTTACATGAACAACCCAAAGATTGGGTGACAGATTCGGATTGGGCACGTTTGCAACAAGAGCCAATTAAAGCGCGTTTGTTACTACGCATTATGGCCCTGATTATTTTTATTTTATTGCTCTGGGCTGCTTTTGCGCCGCTCGATGAAGTGGCGCGCGGCGAAGGCAAAGTCATTCCTTCATCGCAATTGCAAGTGATTCAGTCGTTTGATGGCGGTGTAGTACAAGAAGTATTGGTACGCGAAGGGCAAGTGGTTAATAAAGGCGATTTATTGTTGCGCATCGACCCTACGCGTTTTATTTCTACCTTTCGTGAAAATCGCGCTGAGTATTTGTCGCTGCAAGCGCGTGCGGCGCGTTTGCAAGCGTTGACCTCCAACAGTGCATTTAAATTGCCGCAGGATTTATCCAGCGAAGCGCCCGATATTGCAGCGCATGAAAGCAGCATGTACGAATCCAGCCGCAAGGAATTGGATGAACAATTAAGTATCGCACGCAGCCAATTGGACCAGCGCACAGAAGAATTAAATGAAGTGCGGGCAAAATTGACCCAGTCCAAACGCGCATTGGAATTGGCAACCCAGGAATTAAATGTTACTAAACCGTTACTGGCGAGCGGCGCAATTTCCGAAGTTGAAATTTTGCGTTTGGAAGGTGAAGTGGCAAATGCCAAAGGTGCGCGCGAACAAGCTGGCGCGCAGGAGTCGCGGTTAATATTGGCGATTGAAGAGTCGCAAGGAAAATTGCGTGAAACGGAATTGCTGGCGAACAATAAATGGCGCGCTGAATTATCGGAAGTGTTGAGTAAGATCGCTGCATTGAGTGAAAGTAGCACAGGGCTTGCCGATAAAATTAAATACGCTGAGATTCGTTCGCCGGTGCGCGGTACTGTGCAACGCGTTTTTACGAATACGGTGGGCGGTGTTGTGCAGCCCGGGCATGAAGTGATCGAGATGGTTCCGCTCGATGATGATTTGCTGGTGGAAGCAAAAGTATCACCTAAAGATATTGCGTTTTTGCACCCGGGGCAGGAAGCGATCGTAAAGTTTACCGCTTATGATTTTGTGGTGTATGGCGGTTTGCGCGGTAAAGTTGAACATATCAGCCCGGATACGATTACCGATGAAAAAGATCGCACGTTTTATATTGTCCGCGTGCGCACCGAGCGCGCCGGTTTTGATCCAACCTTGCCAATTATGCCGGGGATGATGACGCAGGTAGATGTGCTCACTGGTAAGAAAACCGTATTGGCGTATTTGTTAAAACCTGTGCTGCGTGCGCAACAAAATGCAATGACCGAACGATGACCCAACACCTGTTTATTGCGCCAGCGGATATCCAATCGCCGCGTTGGCAACAAGCATTTCCCTCCGCCCTGATTGCTCAGGATGCAACCCCTATCGCACAAGCCGATTTTGTGTGGATAGTGTTGCGCGACGAAAACGAT
>NZ_KN266207.1:77950-115895 GCF_000766945.1 Cellvibrio mixtus subsp. mixtus J3-8
TTTTCGCAATTGCAAACACTGGGTGAAAGCGGAAAAAAAATTATCGCCCTGACGTTGATGGAAAGCCCGCAGCAGGCGCGCGAGGCGTTGGAAGCGGGTGCGAGTGGTTACGTGCATTACCTGGCGGTACCGATGGTATTGGAGCAAGTGGCGCAAGTGGTGGCAGCTGGCGGTATGTGGTTGGGTGCAGATTTGATGCGGCAATTGGTATTGGCTACCGCGCGCATTTTACCTGTCACACCAGCAAAACCGGTTAACGGAACCAGGGTGGATTTATCACAACTCACCAGCCGTGAGCTTGCTGTCGCGGAATTGGTTGCTGCTGGCAAAACCAATAAAGAAGTCGCGCGTGAACTGGATATTACCGAGCGCACAGTAAAAGCCCATCTAGGTTCTGCGTTCGATAAGTTGAAAGTGCGTGATCGCTTGCATTTGGTACTGGTTATGGCGGGGAATACATAATTGATCGCCGCTAGATGGCGCTTAAAACTTTTTTATTGAAATTCACTTCATCCTATTCATTATTCTTTTAAGGCAATAAAAAAAATCTCTTTATTGTCCTTTGGTCCAATGGCGCATTTATCTTCGCAAACTAGACTGCACATCATACCTTTAATGTGATTTTGTTCACGTTCATCCTGTGGAGTCTATCGATGAGTAATGCCGTTGCTACAGTTGCGTTTCTTCAAGGCCAAGCCTGGGCTAAATCACCGGATGGCAGCTTGCGTCCCTTAACCGTGGGCAGCACCCTGAATGCGGATGAGGTTCTTGTAACTGCCCAGGGCGCCCAGGTGCAGCTGGATTTCGGTAATGGCGAACCTATCCAGGTGAGTGGCGGGCTGGAAGTGGCGATGAGCCGCGATTTTAGTAACAACACCGCAACTGATACTGATGAAGCGGCATTGAATGATGCCAGTGTGCAAGAAGCCCTGACTGTTTTGGAGCAAGGGGGAGACCTTTTGGAGGCGTTGGAAGAAACGGCTGCCGGTGAATCCGGTGGTGGCACTTCCGATGGTTCCCACGATTTTGTGCGATTGACACGCATCATCGAACAAACGGACCCGCAATCGTTTGATTATCAAAATGCCTCGACCAACACCGACACGACTGTTCAAACCGACGGTAACCCGGTGGCTTATATCAATCGCGCACCATCAGTAACTGACCAAACCCTGGCGGCGACGGAAGATGAACCCCTTCGTGGCCAGGTAATCGCCTCGGATATTGAGGGCGATAGCATTACTTACACACTGACAACCCCTGCTACCAACGGCGTTGTAGTTCTGGACCCGGTTACCGGTCAATTTACCTTTACCCCCGCGCCTAACTACAGCGGCAGCGATAGTTTTGTAGTGACTGTGACCGATAGCCGCGGTAATTCAAGTACTACAACTATCAACCTGAACATTGGGGCCGTGAATGATGCGCCCACTACTAGTGACGTCAACCTCACTACGGATGAAGACACGCCAGTAGCCGGACAGGTTATCGCCAGCGACATCGAAGGCGATACGTTGACGTACACAATTTCCGGCCAGCCTGCCAACGGTACCGTGACCCTGAATCCGGCAACGGGCGGTTTCGTTTATACCCCTAATGCGAATTACAACGGTAGCGACAGTTTTGTGGTAACTGTGAGTGATGGTAAGGGTGGTACCACCACCAGCACGGTGCGTATCGGTGTAACCCCCGTTAATGATGCGCCCACCAGCAGCGACCAGAACCTGGTGACTGCTGAAGACACGCCAATTAATGGCCGGGTAGTCGCGGCTGATGTCGATGGCGATACCCTTGGTTATACCATTTCTGGCCAGCCGACCAGTGGCACCGTCACCATCAATGCGGCGACAGGTGAATTTGTTTATACCCCTAACGCGAACTACAACGGTAGCGATAGTTTTGTGGTCACGATTAGCGATGGCAATGGCGGTATTACCTCCAGCACCATCAATATTGGTGTAACGCCAGTTAATGATGCCCCGGTTAGCAACGACCAAAACCTGACAACCGCAGAAGACACACCTCTGAATGGCCAGGTGGTAGCAACTGACGTTGACGGCGATACCCTGGCGTACATCGTTTCTGGCCAACCTGCGAATGGCACGGTTACATTGAACCCGGTCACAGGCGGTTTTGTGTACACCCCAAATGCCAATTACAACGGCAGCGATAGCTTTGTCGTCACCATTAGCGATGGCAATGGTGGCACTGTTACCAGCCGCATCAATATTGGTGTAACGCCTGTCAATGATGCGCCTGTATCCAGCGATGTCAGCTTGATTACACCAGAAGATATCCCCGTTTCCGGCCAGGTCAATGCCACAGATATCGACGGCGATACCCTCAGCTTTACCGTAACCGGTTCACCCGCTAACGGTAGCGTAGTGCTAAATGCAGGCACCGGAAGCTTTACCTACACCCCGAATGCGAATTACAACGGTAGCGATTCTTTTGTTGTCACCATCAGTGATGGCAAAGGTGGTACGACCACCAGCCTGGTGACTATTGGTGTAACGCCGGTGAATGATGCACCGGTGGCAAGCAACCTGAACCTCAATACCAATGAAAATACCGCTGTTAATGGTGCCATCAGTGCCAGTGATGCGGATGGGGATACTTTATCGTTCCTGGTATCCGGTGCTCCGGCCAACGGCACAGTCGTATTAAATGCAGCCACCGGCACTTTCGTCTATACGCCGAACGCCGGTTACAGTGGCAGCGACAGCTTTTTGGTTACCATCAGTGATGGTAAGGGTGGTACTACCACCAGCCTGGTTTCCATTGGTGTGGCCGCTGTTAACCATGCACCGACAGCGGCAGCTGACACAGCCAGTACCGATGAGGGTACCGCGGTGACTATCGCTGTGCGCGCTAATGATACTGACCCGGATGGCGATAGCCTGAAAGTTACTGGTGTGACCCAGGGCGCCAACGGCTCTGTAATAATTGATGCGGTCACCGGCAACCCGATTTACACACCCGATGCCGGTTTTGTGGGTACCGATAATTTCACTTACACCATCGACGATGGCAATGGCGGTACTGATACTGCCGTGGTGACCGTGACTGTTAATGCCGTACTGCCGACTAATAATGCTCCGGTGGCGAGCGCCGATATTATCGATGTTGCTGAAGGCGGAACTATCTCTTCGCTGAGAGGCGGAGCTACCAGCGTGTTGGCGAACGACTCTGATGTCGATGGCGATCCATTGACTGCTGTATTGGTTTCCGGTCCCGCCAACGGCACCTTAACCTTCCATGCCAACGGTGAGTTCACTTACGTCCATAACGGCAGTGAAACTACCACTGACAGTTTCACCTACAAAGTTAACGATGGCACTGTTGACGGCAACACCGTTACCGTCAACATCAATGTTGCGCCTGTTAATGACGCGCCGGTATCGGTTGCGGATAAGATCAAAGTCGTTGAGGGTGGCACGGCCACGGTACTGGATATCACCGGTGCAACCAGCGTATTGGCAAATGACAGTGATGCGGAAGGAAACACATTGACCGCGGTGCTGGTTACTGGTCCAACCAATGGCACTCTGACGTTGAATGCCAATGGCACTTTCAGTTATACCCACAATGGCAGTGAAACCACCAGTGACAGTTTCACTTACAGGGCTAACGATGGCACAACTAACGGCAATATTGTGACTGTCATTATTGAGATAACACCGGTAAATGATGCCCCGGTTGCCAATAATGACACTGTGACGGTACTCGAAGATGGCTCTGTTACTGTTGCAGTTCGCTCCAATGATACCGACGCTGAAGGCGATCCTCTCACTGTAAATTCGGTAACCCAGGGGGCAAACGGTTCGGTAGTGATTGATGCGGTTACCGGCAACCCCATTTATACACCCAATGCCGGTTTCTCTGGCACAGACAGCTTTACCTACACTGTTCGTGATCCTGCCGGTGCTGTATCAAATACCGCGACTGTGACGGTCACGGTTACTTCTGTAAACCATGCGCCGGTTGCCGTCCCGGATACCTTTACTGTCAGTGAAGGCGGTACCCTGAGCGGTGCCAGTGCGAATGTGTTGACCAATGATAGCGATGCAGACGGCAATACGTTAACTGCGATTCTTGTCACGGGTCCGACTAACGGTACTTTGGTGCTTAATGCCAACGGTCAATTCACCTATGTCCATAACGGCAGTGAAACTACGAATGACAGCTTTACTTACAAGGTCAATGACGGCACTGTGGACGGTAATACCGTCACTGTCACTATCAACGTGACGCCGGTGAATGATGCTCCACAAACCAATGCTGCTGTCGGTACAGGTAATGAAGATTCCCTGGTCACCATTACACTTTCCGGTTCTGATGTTGATGGCAGTGTAGCCGGTTACGTCATCAAAACCCTGCCGGCCAATGGTGTGTTGTACAGCGATTCCCTGATGACTACCCCCATCAGTGCGGGCGATCTGGTTACAGGCCCTGTTTACTTTATGCCCAATGCCAACTGGAATGGCACCGCTACTTTCGATTATGCCGCACGCGACAATCTGGGCCTTGAAGATCCAACACCAGCCACAGCAACCATTACCGTCAATCCGGTAGCAGATCCCGCGGTTTTGGGGGCTGGTACGGGCAGTGTGAAAGAGGATACACCGGCGCAAACCACCGCATCAGGTACCTTGAGTATTATCGATCCGGACGCTGGCGAACAAGCTTTCCAGGCACAAACCAACGTTCCCGGTACTTATGGTTCTTTTTCTGTTAACGCGTCTGGTTCCTGGGTATATACCCTCGACAATACCAGGCCGGCGGTACAAGCATTAAAAGAGGGTGAAACCAAAACCGAAACCTTCACTGTAGCCAGTATCGATGGTACGACGACCAGTGTTGTTATCACTGTAAATGGCACTAACGATGGCCCGGTGGCGGCCGCTGATGCCGCCAGTGTGAACCAGAATGCGACCTTAACCCTGACACCGGCGCAACTGCTGGCTAACGATACCGATACAGACGGGGATTCCCTTTCTCTCGTTTCCGTACAAGGGGCAGTTAACGGCACAGTCAAAATTGACGGGGGCAATGTAGTATTCACCCCGACACCGGGTTATCACGGTCCTGCGTCGTTCACTTACACCATTAGCGATGGTCACAGCACCGCTACCGCAACCACTAATGTAACTGTGCAAAAACTTAATTCCCCGCCGGTTGCGAATGATGATAGCGGCGCCGGTTCGGCGGTTAACCATGGCTTATTTTCCGAGTACTATTCCTACCGCCAGGGTACCGATGGCCCGAACCTGGATAATCTTGCCCAGGTGCTTTCGTTTATCAGCAGCCATGCTGCAACGGCGACCTTCACCACAACCCGTCTCGATTACAACGTTGGCAATGTCTTTAATAATGGTTTGGGTTTCGGTAATAACTTACAGACTTTTTTGGGCAGTGATGCGGCGAGCCTGACTAATGATCCGGCGAGCTCTTCCGATGCAATTATTCGCATGCGCGGTTTTGTGGAACTGGCACCGGGAACTTACAACTTCAAGGTTTACTCGGACGATGGTTATCAAATCAAAGTGGACGGCGTAGTTGTTGCTGAAGTCACCACTAACCAAACTCCGACCTCCACTACACACACCCAATTCACTATCGCAACGGGTGGCGTGCATACATTGGAGATTGTTTATTGGGATCAAGGTTGGAACGCTGTATTCTCGGCCGAGCTCAGCGATAACGCGGGTGTAACCTATAAGCCATTCTCAAATTATTCCAGCCATCATGCGGCAATAATGAATGTGGTGGAAGATATTCCGCTCTCCATTCCTGCCAGCAGCCTGTTGGCCAATGACACCGATGCAGATGGCGATACCCTGAGTATCCTCAGCGTGCAGGGAGCGGTTAACGGCACCGTTGCACTGGTTGGGGGGAATGTCGTATTTACGCCGGCAAGTAACTACAACGGTGCGGCTTCTTTCACATATACCATTACCGATGGCAAGGGCGGCATGGCGACAGCAACGGTCAATTTGCAAGTTACACCCGTGAACGATGCACCGGTGGCGGTTAACGACACCGCGCTGATGGCGCAAAATGGGACCCTTTCAATTCCTGTTTCAACATTGCTGGCAAATGATTCTGACCCTGAAGGTTATGTATTGACCATCGCCAGTGTACAGGAAGCCGTGAACGGTACTGTTAGTTTGTCGGGTTCACATGTCATATTTACGCCAACCACCGGCTTTGAAGGTGTAGCGCGCTTTACCTACACCGTTGCCGATCAGGAAGGGCTTACCTCCAAGGCGACAGTTAATGTCACTGTGGGTTCTGCCAGCACGCCGTCAGTTGTTGTCAGTAAGTCCCTGGTGGCGATTGCCCATGGCACGGGTGGTACCAGTGTGAAATTCCCTATCACTACCAAACTGGTGGATACCGACGGTTCCGAATCGCTTTCTATCAAAATTAGCAATGTGCCGACCGGTGTGAGCTTCAATGCCGGGGTCAACCTGGGGGGCGGTGTATGGCAATTCACTGAGGCGGATTTACCGAACCTGACGTTGAATTTGCCGGGCTCTTACACCACCAACGCAACCCATCTTACGGTGCAAGTCACATCCACCGAGGTCAATGGCGGCGCTACGGCGTCGGTATCGTCAGTAGTAACCTTGAAGGCGGGCTACACCACAGTAGATATCACCACTACTGAACATGGCAGCTACACCGGCAGTTCTGCCAATGAATATATCCAGGGCGGCAATGGTAATAACACCATCAACGGTAGCAATGGCAATAACATCATTAACGGCGGTGCCGGCGATGACAACCTGAGTGCAGGCAGCGGTTCGGATATTATTAATGGTGGCAGCGGTAATGACACTATCAACGCTGGCAGTGGTTCAGATCATATTTCCGGTGGTTCTGGCAATGACCTCCTGAAAGGTGGCGATGCCGGTGAGAACTTTGTGGATGTATTCGTGTGGTCACTGGGCGATCAAGGTGCGGCTGGAACCCCGGCGGTCGATACTATCCAGAATTTTTCCACCGCAGCAGCGAGTACGAATGGCGTCGGTGGGGACGTGTTAGACCTGCGTGATTTGCTACAAGGTGAATCTGTCGGTGCTTCTAATGGCGCAGGCAATTTAGCCAACTATCTCCATTTTGAAGTTTCTGGCAGCAACACTATTATCCATATCAGCCATACGGGTGGATTTGGTGCGGATTCGCACAGCGTTGGCGGTAGTTACACCAGCACTGCAGAGACGCAGCAAATTGTATTGGAAGGCGTAAACCTCCAAAGCACATACTCTGGGGCAACAACTGACCAGCAAATTATTACCCAGTTGCTCAACAACAATAAGTTGATCACTGATTAATAAGTGGCAATTAATCGCTTGTGATAATTGAATGGAAAAATCCCGCGTTACGGCGGGATTTTTTTAGCGGGGGCTGTATGTACGTAAAGCGTAACCACAACGGAGAAGTTGTTGCCGTGAGTAAGCAAGCCGGCCAGGATTTTAGCGAGCAAATTGCAGGCGATGCGCCGGAGTTGCTGCAATTTATCCAGGGGGAAAAAACTGCTGAGCAATTAGCGCTGGAACAAACTGACCAGACTATGGCGCGGGTATTGGAAGATGTGGTGAATTTGTTAGTGGAGCAAGGCGTGATCCGATTTACGGATTTACCGGAAGCTGCGCAAAATAAATTGCTTACCCGCCGTGAGTTGCGGGGCAAGCGCCAAAGCGTTTATTTGCTGGATGATGGTGACCAACTGCATTTATAAATCACAGTTGTATTAATAATTCGATGAGTGTTTTCTACTCAAAAAAATCCCGCCATATGCTCTGGCGGGATTTTTTTTTCAATTAACTAATATGGGTTCCGGTTAAACCATCCATACCAACTTTCAATAACACCACTTGTTCGTCATCATTGCTAACCCCTTCGGCAATAATTTGAATTCCCAGCGAGTGCGCAAGGGTACACAAGCTCTGTACAAAACTCTGGCTACTGGTGTTTGAATCAATTGAGCGCGTAATCGCTGCATCCAGTTTCAAATAATGTAAACCCATATCCTGTAATTTGCTGAATTGGGTAAATTCCAATCCGACATGCTCTAATCCGACTCTACAGCCTAACGCGCGTAAACGAACAATAAATGCACGTAATTCTTCCAGATGACGCAACACACAAATTTCCGGGAATTCCAGCCACAATTTTTTTGCTTCAAGTGGGTTTTCGCTTAACAATGAAATTGCTTGCTCGCGAAACTGGGCATTACACAGCGAAAGCGCAGAAATATTGACAGCGAGATCCTGTTGGATGGACTTCGTTTGTTTAAGGGCCAGTTTTAAGACTGCCAGATCTATATTTGCCATCAAGCCCAAACGAACAGCCCACGGCATAAAATAACCGGCAGGGCGGTATTCATTATCCAGGCGCAAGCGAGCAGCTGTTTCCTGGTGCAATAATTTTCCTTCGGTATTTTTTACCGGAAAACTGGCCAGGCGAATTTCTTCTGCAGCCAGTGCCGTCTCAATACCACTGCGCCATTCACTGAGGTTGTGCTGGGTATAATCGCGTTGCTCGTCATGGGCTACTACTGCGCGGTTACCTTTAAGTTCTGCTTGCGCAAGGGCGCCGTCCAGTTTATGCATCACCTGGCTGGATTTTTCGCCGCTGGTAAAACTGCACAGCGCTAACGGTATGGCAATCTTGTCAAAACCCCCGGCAATCAATTGGAAATTTAATGTTTGTGAAATATCAGCACTTACAATATCAATGGGGGTGTCGGTGGGAATCAGTAAACAGAAGTCACTGCCATTCAAGCGCCCGGCGTGGGCGCCAGGAAATTTTTGGGCGAGGTCAGCAAATACACCGGCAATTGCACGCAGTAATTGGTCGACCTGGTTATGCCCTAACTGCTGGTTGAGCTCTTGTAACATCATGACTCTGGCGAGTGCCAGAATACCGCGCTTTTCAGCATCTTCGCGCGTCAGTTGTACTTCCAGCAAATTTAAAAAGTGGGTGCGGTTTGTCAAGCCGGTCAATCGGTCTGTTTGCGAATCGCGGCGCAGTAACTCCAATTGCCTCGCTTCTTTTTCCAGCATGTGTTTAACGCTGGTGGAAAGTGTATTCATCGCGCGTACCAAGCGCTGGAATTCTTTGGTTTTAGGTTCTTGCGACACAATAAAACGACGCTCACTAATGGCCTCCGCTTGATCGACAACCACATCCAGTGGGCGCGAAATATATTTCAGGATCAAGCTGCCAATCACACCGCTGATCAAAGTAACAAATACAAACCAGTCAATTAAATTGCGTGTGTTTTTCCATAAGGCTTCCAGGGCGAAACGCGAATGACTTTTTAAAATCAATGTACCGGCTTGTTGCCAGCCATCTTGTACCTGTGCGATCCCGGGGGCTGCATTAAGCTTTACTTTTTTGGCAAACCATTCCGGAACTGTGTCGATCTTTTCATTTTCAAAATTGCGCGCAACAATCGGATTCTTGTTGGCATCTTGAAAAATAATGTATTCATAATGGCCGGAATCAAACTGGGCTGTAATTAACAACTCCAATGTCACAGCATCTTTTTCCGGTAATTGCGAAATCGATAACGCCAGTGAGTTGGCGTTATCAATATTTTTTAATCGCAATTGCTCCTCCAGGTAGGTTTTTGCGGTAAGCGTACTGATTGCAAAATTACCGCCCAACACCAGTAGCAGCATGGTAATGATGCCAATCCACAATTGTTTTATTAGTGACATTGCTTGTGCCTTTTACTCAAATGCATGAAAGAGGTTATGGAAAACATGGTTAAAAACCTTCCTCCTGAACGCGCGCCAACAGATCGCGCCAACGTGATAATCGCGCGGTAGGATCTGCGGCGGTTTGTTGGTTGCCTACCCATAGTCCTTCGCTGTTAAAGCTGAATACCGGGTGTAAATCCGGGCGTTCGGTGGCAGGCTCGATGGAGCTTACCAAACTGTCCATAATTAATGGCACGGCATTGGGCTGCGGGTAATATCCCAATACCATATGTGCCTGAAAAATTTTGCTTTGAGCTCCGCCTACCTGGGCACGGACATAAATCAACCGCAAATTTTCGGTGGGCATTCCCATTCGCAACAGGGTAAGGTATTTGGCGATGGCATAATCATCACAGTCACCGGCGCGTACGCCTAATGTTTCCAGTGGTGTTGCCCAATAATCACTTTTCTTCCACAGCACCAGGTCTTCTGTGTAGCGAAGATTCTTGTTAAAGAATTGGTTGACCAGTTTAATTTGTTCGGTAGGTGGGCGCTGGTTTTCTGTGGCGACCAACTGATCCCAACGCTCCAGCAGGGCGACGCCATCCCCACCGTAACGCTCTTCCATCAAGCGTTTCATTTTTTGGGTATTGGCGCAGGCAACGAGGGTACTAAGCAATAACACCATAATCGCCGCGCATATCCAACAATGCCTGGCAGTAGGACGGGCAAACGAAAAAAATCCGGAGCGTTTAGAGTGTGACAACGACATAGTGTTGCACTCGCAGCAAAGTGTTATAAATCAAACAGCTCATTGCGTTATATGCTTAGCAGTTAATGTTATAGCAGTATAGCTGCTGTTTATTGGTGCGCGATTGAATCTTGATTGGCGTATGAAATTTTATTCATGTTTGAATGGGCATGGGTTGCATACGTATTCACCAATAAATGAAATTTGAATACGTATGCAGCACTTTGCGAGTTTGGAGTTTATTTCATCAAATAGTCCTTCCAATAACATAAGCATAAAAGGAAAGACCATTATGAAACACAAACACATCCTCCTCCCATTCTTGCTAATGGCCTCAGCGGGAGCACAAGCTGATTGGTATTTGCGCGGCACACATAATAGTTGGGGAGCGACCCCCATGAATGCGGCAGGCACGAATACGGTTGAATTAACCAATGTAGTGTTTGCTGCGGCGGGCAGTATTAAATTTGATCGCTATGGCAATTGGACCGAAAGTTACGGTGTTGGCGGTCTCAATGGTTCTAATATTTCAGTAGGTCAGGGCACCTGGAATATTAAGTTTTTCACGGACACCAACCACTGGAGTATCACTTCCGTTGCGAGTGTTAATTACCATCTTCGCGGTACTTTTAATTCCTGGGCCGAAGGCACGTTACTGACTCGCGTTGGCACCAGTGATGTTTATGAAAGTTGCCAGAATTTTGTGGGCGGTGATGCTACCGGTGGCCCACGTTTTAAAATAGATCCTAACGGCGGTTGGGGCGGCGATGCAGTTCCTGCTGCGGATTATACGGTTGCTACAGGTTGGGTAAAAATCAGTTTTAATTCATCGACCAAAGCTATTACGACCCAACAAAACCTTGCTGCAAATTGTGGTGCAGCAATATCAAGCTCCGCATCCTCCACCAGCTCTGTGGCTAACACATCTACATCATCAGCTACTTCATCAACAACAAATTCTTCCAGCGTTGCATCAACACAATTCCATTTGCGCGGTACGCACAACGGTTGGGCTGAGGGTGATTTGTTTGCGACTCCCAGTGGTACCAACCAGTTGGAAATTTGTCGCAATTTTTCTGCAGGTGATGCTAATGGCGGCCCGCGTTTCAAAGTTGACCCGAATGGCGGTTGGGGAGATGCATTCCCGGCTGCCGACCAGGCAGCCAATGGATGGACTAAAATTATTATCAATACCAGCTCGCGCACTTTAGTAAGTATCACTGCTAATTTGGCCGCAAATTGTGGTGCAATTACATCAAGTTCAACTTCTTCGGCTTCAACATCTACCAGCAGTGTGAGCAGCAGCATTGCAACAGCAGACGATTTCCGTGCACGCACCATGTATTTTGTATTTGTGGATCGTTTCGCCAATGGCAATACCGCTAACGATAACGGCAGTAATTCCGCTGCAACCTCTACTGTAAAATCTGCCGGTGCGCAAAGTGAGTGGAAAAAGTATTGGGGTGGTGACATCGCCGGGTTAATTTCCAAACTCGATTATTTGCAATCATTAGGTGTGTCGGCAATTTGGGTAACGCCACTGGTCGATAATATTAATGTGGGTAATGAGGGGGGCTATCACGGTTATTGGGCACGCGATTTTTATGCGGTTGATGAGCATCTCGGTGATTGGGCATTAGTTGATGAGCTCGATGCACAAATGGAAGCGCGCGGTATGAAACTGGTATTGGATATCGCACTTAATCATTCCAACCAGGATGACCAATACGAATTCGGTGCTTTGTACAAAGATGGTGCTTTCCTGACGGATTTTGCGAGTGGTAAAGGTACCTGGTACCACGCGAATGGTGCTATTTCCGATTGTGGAGATACAAATCCGGCAACCACCTGTAACACTGAATGGGATGATCCCTGGTCGTTCCGTAATAAAAGTTTATTCAATCTCACTGATTTCAATCACGGTACAAGTAGTAACTCAATTGCCGATCAATATTTAATTGATGCCGCATTAAAGTGGATGGATCACGGTGTTGATGCTTTCCGTATTGATGCAATTAAACATATAGAGCCTTCATTTATTAATCGTTTCAGCGCTGCTGTGCGTGCAAAAAAAGCTGACACGTATATTTTTGGTGAGTGGTATAACGCGGGTGCTGGCGATTCATTATCAATGAGTTTCCTGAATGAGCGTCGCGGTTCTGAATTGCTGGACTTCAAATTGCGCGATGCAATTGAAAATGCAATTGCAGGAAATACCACTATGGTAAATTTAAGTAGCCATATTCTTTCACGTCCCGGGGCGATGAATAATTTCGAAGACCAGCAAGCTATTTTCCTCGATAACCACGATGCAACCCGCACCAGTGTTTATTTACAAACTACAGGTACTACCAATCGTGGAAATGGGAAAGGAATGACAAAAAGTTTTGCCGATGCGCGCCAGAATTTAGGTATGGCATTGGTGATGACATTGCCCGGCGTCCCAACGATTTATTACGGCACCGAACAAAACTCTACCTGGTTTACAGCGAATGGCGATGGACAGATTGGCCACGATCCTTACAATCGCGAACCGCAACCTTCTTTCAATCAATCTACCCCGGCGTATACTTTGATCAGTGCTCTGGCTAATTTGCGCAAAAACAGTGTTGCTATCCAGCGCGGAACCTATGCTGAGCGGTGGTCCACTGCAGATATTCTGGTATTCCAGCGTCAAGAGGGAAGTGATTGTGCAGTCGTGGCGGTAAATCGCGGTGCAGCAGCCACTATTACTGTACCGAATTTATGTTTGGCGAATTCTGCTTACACAAGTGTGGTGGGAACTGATGTTGTGAATGTGACTAGCGGAAGCGGCACTTTTAACTTATCGCAGAATGAAGTTGTGGTTTTGCATTAATTGTTTACTTTGGCGAACTCATGGCTGGCAAAATTAATTAGCTCGTCATGCTGGTAATTTCATCGTATTAATTGCGCTGCTAATTATTAGCGTATGAAAAAATAAAAAGGGGCGCTCAAATGAGCGCCCCTTTTTTGTCGATATTTTCTTTTGCCAATATTTCTTAAATGTTGTTTCGAATGTAAAAAACAGATTTACAACATCGATGGCATTGCTTGTAAGTTTAAATCGTCACTCGCGGTTTCTTTTTCTGCTGTGCGTGTATTTGCGGAAAGCCGATTAATATTGCTTGCTGTGGCTAAACGAAATTCTTCTTGCTGTTGGTGCCACGCAATAATCTTGTAGTAGTTGCGCACGTTATCAACAAATTTCACCGGCTCCCAACCGCGCATATAACCGTGTTTGGCTGTGCTGTAATACTGGTATTTCGAAAGCAGCGGCATATATTTGCGCACATCGTCCCATTTGCTGGGATTGCCGCCCATACGTTGGGTCAGCACGCGAGCATCTTCAACATGTCCAAGCCCCTGGTTATACGCGGCGAGCGCCATGTTCAGGCGATCTTCACCCTGGATGCGCTTGGGTAACTTTTCAAACAAGATACTCAGGTATTTTGCGCCGCCGCGAATGCTTTGTTGGGGATCTTTACGATCACTGATGCCCATTGCTCGCGCCGTGTTTTTGGTCAGCATCATCAAACCGGCAACACCGGTATGGGAAACCGCATCGGGCAGCCAATTGGATTCCTGGTAACTAATAGCCGCTAGCAATTGCCAATCCACATTAAATTCAGCCGCAGCGTTTTTCATCCCATCTATCCATTGTGGCAGGCGTTGCTCCAGCTGATAGGTGAAGGACATGGCTTCACCAGTTGTTACTTCTTCTATATGGCGCTCAAAAAACTCTTCGGTGAAACGGGCAAGGGTACCGTCGGCTTTGATATTGGTCAGGTATTTCTGGGCTGCATCAAATAAAGTGGTATCTGATCCTTGCGGGAACGCCCAGGCAACAGGTTGCGGATCACTTACATCAAATGCCAACTCGGCTTTGGGATAGGAGTAGCGGTTGAGTGAATAGACGGTTGAATCCACTACAGCGTAATCAGCTTCACCTCTGTTCACCATTTCCAGCAAATCAATCTGTTCGGCATTGATCACATTGCGCCACTGTAAATCGGGAAAAGCCGCCTGCAAGGCTTTTACGCGGGCACTATGAGATTCGCTAGCAAGAACCAGGACTTCTTTGTCCTTGATATCGCTAATGCTGGTCGGTTGCGGTAAACGTTTGTTATAAACGAGTTGCTGGGTTACTTGCATAAAAGGCGCTGCAAAACTGATCGTTTTGCCACGGCTTTCCTGTGCGGTTAAACCGGCAGCAGCAAAATGGAATTGCTGGTTAACCACGCCGTTCAGCATGGCATCCGGATCGGAACTGTTCTCCAGCACCAATTTCAGGCCGAGCGAATCCGCAAAGCCTTTGACGAGGCTATATTCGAACCCTGTGAGGCCAGTAGGGCCTTCATAATAAGTAGTAGGACCATTGCTTGAAACTACATGCAACTCGCCTGACTCAAGCACTTGCTCCAATAAGGTAGGAGGAGTGCTACGCACCAGCAAAGCGCTGCTGGCGGTGAGTAACAAGCCAGCAAACAGGCTTGTTGTTATGGACTTTAAAATCACTAACGCTGATGGTTTGCGAATTTCCATAAGGGGTTTCTCCGGTGGTCTGAACTGCATCGCCCGAAAGGGTATTCTCTGTTCGTGTGTGCGCATTCATGCCGAATCCAATCCATTAATGACCCGTGCAAATACGCTGCCATGGTATAACCACTTTTTTTTTGTGCCTAGCTTGTTTTCTGAGCAGGATTAGGCTAGCGCCGAGGTGAAATTTTGACCTTTTTTCCGATCAAGCTAGTAATGACGCGGGATTCGGCGGATTTCAGACGGTATGAAAAGGCCGACGAACGGTCGAAAAAATGTTAAAAAATGTGACATTGGCCGCCATTTTTGGCCCAAAAAAGGGCCTTTAAACGGTGGAAATCGTAAGTTTTTGTTAAAAAGCTGCGCAAAAATGCGTAAAAATTTCAGATTATTTTGTTATAAGGCCAATTTTGTGCATTTTAATTTTGTTATTTTTCATAAATAAAATTTTTCGTCGTGCTTCGTCGTTTCTATTCAATATTTTTTTAAAATTTTTGCAATTAATGCAGGGCTTACCCGCGCTAGTAAAGGAATCCATTTTGTTTTCCCCCCATAAATTCTCTTTTTTTGTTTACCAATACCCAAAATAATTTCTTTCGCCGCAAAATCAGCCGATATTTTTTTGCCTGGTCGTCCTGCGGTCATGGGTGTATCAACTAATGGTAAAATTACTTCGCACACACGCATGTTGGTTGATTCGAGTTGATAGCTGAGGGAACTGGAAAAACTATGAAGTGCCGCTTTAGTTGCACAATAAACAGCAGCAGTTGTTTTTGGAAAAATTGCCAGTGCAGAAGAAATATTTACAATCGTTGCGTTATTATTTTTTTGTTGCCAATGATTTATTAACATTGCACCCAGTATCAGCGGAGCATATAAGTTGACTTGAATTTCTTCCTCGATAGAGTTGATCGTAAAGTCTGCATCTATAAAACAGGGTGTATATTGAATCCCTGCGTTGTTAATAAGAATAGAGATATCCGGGTGGTCCAAGACAATCTGTTTGACACACTCTGCGATATTAGCGTTAGAAAGCAAGTCGCAGTTATAACAGTGGATATTTGTATGGCTCCGGAACAGGGTTGTTGTTTTTTCTAAAGACCGGGCTATTACCAATACAACATTATGGGCGCTTAGCTGTTTAACCATTGCAAGCCCGATACCTGATGTTCCACCGGTAATCAAAATAGTTTTGTTGGCGATTTCCATGATTGCTCCTTAATTAAATTCCTTATTGCACAGCAATAATGTTTTGGCAGCATTAACCCGGGTTAATAAATTATGTCATTTTCGGATTATTTTTCTGGCCTGGGTTCGTCTGTAGAAATCCCCAAAGGAGCATATCTCTTTCGCCAGCATCAAGAACCTGCCAGTTTGTTTTTTATCGAGCAGGGATTGGTGAAGGCGTTTTACGAAACATTTGATGGAAAGGAATTTATTAAATCCTTCATAAAAGAAGGGCAGGTTATTGGAAGTTTGCAAGCGCTTGTAGCAGATCAATCGAATAGTTTTTCTGTTATTGCTTTGGAAAATTGTATTGTTAAGAAAATCTCCAGGTCACAATTGATGCAATGTGTTGATTCGACAGCGCATACCCGGGGGTGGTTGAATGAATTTTTATTAGCGTTGGCAATGAAGAAAGAGCAGCGGGAATATGAATTCTTGTGTTTATCTGCAGCGGAGCGTTACTTGCTGTTTTGCCAGCGTGAAGCTGAGCTCGTGCCCAGGCTGTCACAGCTGGACATCGCGCGTTATTTGGGAATTACGCCGGTAGCATTGAGCCGTATCCGTCGAAGGCTCAATTTTTAAGCCCCCGGAAGATGGGTTAACGGGGAAAAAAGTCTCTCGGGCAGGGTATAAATCCAGTACAATGCGCGCCTCTCTTTTATCATTATTTCTGTCATTACCCATGCCGAGGCTCTTCCCACTATGTTAATCCTGCGTGGCGCTCCCGCTCTTTCCAGTTTCCGTTCCCAAAAGCTCCTGTCCAGCCTGCAACAACGCATTCCCGCTGTGACTGGTGTGAGTTCGGAATTTGTCCACTTTGCCCATATTTCCTCCCCATTGAGTGATGCTCAACAGCACGTGCTCAAGCAATTACTGACCTACGGTCCCAAAGTAGAGAAAGAAGCCAGCCATGATGGCGAGCTGTTTCTGGTAGTTCCGCGCCTCGGCACGATTTCCCCTTGGGCTTCCAAGGCGACTGACATTGCTAAAAACACTGGTTTGGAAAACGTTAAGCGTATCGAGCGGGGTATTGCGTATTACGTTACCGGCGCATCGGCTATAGACCGCGCTGCCATCGCCACGCTGCTACATGACCGCATGGTGGAAACCGTATTTGATAGCCTGGAAGCGGCGGAACAACTGTTTATCCAACAGCAGCCAGCACAGCAAACGTCAGTGGATATCCTCGGTGGTGGTCGCGCTGCCTTGGTGGATGCCAATAAATCCCTCGGTCTGGCATTGGCGGAAGACGAAATTGATTACCTGGTAGATAGTTTTACTGCGTTGGGCCGCAACCCTATCGATGTAGAGTTGATGATGTTTGCGCAAGCCAACTCTGAACACTGTCGCCACAAAATCTTCAATGCATCATGGACTATTGATGGCCAGGAACAGCCGCGCAGCCTGTTCAAAATGATCAAAAACACCAATGAAGTTGGTGGAGAAGATGTGCTTTCAGCGTATGCCGACAACGCTGCGGTAGTGGTTGGCCATGAAGCGGGGCGCTTCTATCCAAACCCGGAAACCAAAGCATACGAATACAACCAGCAGCCAATCCATATATTGATGAAGGTTGAAACCCACAACCACCCAACGGCAATTTCTCCGTTCTCGGGTGCGGGTACCGGTGCTGGTGGTGAAATCCGTGACGAAGGTGCAGTCGGCCGTGGTTCCAAACCTAAAGTCGGGTTGAATGGTTTTACCGTATCCAACTTGCAAATCCCCGGTTTTGAACAGCCGTGGGAGCAGAATTACGGTAAACCAAACCGTATCGTAACTGCGCTGGATATCATGATCGAAGGCCCGATCGGTGGTGCAGCGTTTAACAACGAATTCGGCCGTCCAAATATCTGCGGTTATTTCCGTACCTTCGAGGAAAACTTTGACGGCGAGCGTCGTGGTTACCACAAACCAATTATGTTGGCAGGCGGTTACGGCAACATCAAAACTGAACATATCGAAAAGCCGCCATTTGGCGCTGGTACCAAACTGGTAGTGCTTGGCGGCCCGGCGATGTTAATCGGCCTCGGTGGTGGTGCTGCCTCTTCCATGACATCCGGGTCTTCGTCTGAAGATTTGGATTTCGCTTCTGTACAGCGCCAAAACCCGGAAATGGAGCGTCGTTGCCAGGAGGTGATCGATGCTTGCTGGCAATTGGGCGATAAAAACCCTATCGCTTTTATTCATGACGTAGGTGCAGGTGGCCTTTCCAATGCCTTCCCGGAATTGGTAAAAGACGGCGGTACTGGCGGTAAATTTGAACTGCGTAATGTACCCAACGATGAGCCGAGCATGAGTCCATTGGCGATTTGGTGTAATGAATCGCAAGAGCGTTATGTGTTGGCGATTGCGCCGGCAGATTTACCGCGCTTTGAAGCCATTTGCCAGCGTGAGCGCGCTGCTTACGCTGTGGTTGGTGAAGCGACTGACGAAAAACATTTGCTGGTTAACGATAAACATTTCGATGCAAAACCGGTTGATTTACCGATGTCAGTATTATTTGGCAAGCCACCAAAAATGCATCGCGTTGCTGAAAAACATCATGCAAAAACATCCGGGTTCACCACTACCGGTATCGAATTAAAAGATGCCATCGGGCGCGTGCTCAGTCATCCGGCAGTGGCAAGCAAAAGCTTCCTGATCACTATCGGCGATCGCTCGGTAACCGGTATGGTTGCGCGCGATCAAATGGTTGGCCCGTGGCAAGTTCCAGTTGCCGACGTTGCAGTAACTACTATTAGTTACGATTCATATGCTGGTGAGGCAATGAGTATGGGCGAGCGCACGCCGATTGCATTGCTGGATGCCCCTGCGTCTGGCCGTATGGCAATTGCGGAGGCGATTACCAACATTGCAGCAACACGCATTGCAAAACTTTCCGATATAAAACTTTCTGCGAACTGGATGTGCGCCGCTGGCCACAAAGGTGAAGAGGAAAAACTCTATCGCACTGTAGAGGCCGTCGGTATGGAATTGTGCCCGGCTTTGGGCATCACTATTCCGGTTGGAAAAGATTCCATGTCCATGCGCACCGCGTGGAAGGATGGCGGTGAAGACAAAGCGGTTACCGCGCCGTTGTCACTGGTAATTTCTGCGTTCTCTCCGGTGGTGGATGTTCGTCAAACGCTGACTCCACAACTGCGCACGGACAAAGGTGATACCGATTTAATTCTGGTTGATTTGGGTAACGGTAAAAATCGTTTGGGTGGTTCGATCCTCGCGCAGGTTTACAACCAGCTCGGTCAAACACCGGCGGATCTGGACTCTGCCGATCAACTCAAAGGCTTCTTCAATGCAGTGCAAGCAAGCCTTGCTGCCAATGAATTGCTGGCATATCACGATCGTTCTGACGGCGGTTTGTTCGCAACCGTTGCAGAAATGGCCTTCGCTGGTCACACCGGTGTAAGCATCAACCTTGATGGTTTGGGCGAAGATTTGCTCGCAGTTTTATTTAACGAAGAAGCAGGTGCGGTAGTGCAGGTAACGCGCGCACAATCTGCTGCGGTACAAAAACGGTTCGTAGATGCCGGTTTAAAAATCAATGTGATCGGCAGCTTGAATGCCAATGATTCATTGAGTATCAGTGCAAATGGCAACCTGGTGTTCGATCAATCGCGCGCGCAACTGCAAGCGCTGTGGAGCGAAACCAGTTATCGCATTCAATTGTTGCGTGATAACCCTGCCTGTGCCGAGCAGGAGTTCATGGCTATCACCAAGCCAAACCCCGGTTTGAGTGTGAAGCTGAGCTACGATCAAAATGATGATATTGCAGCTCCGTTCATTAACACGGGTGTTCGTCCTTCGGTCGCTGTATTGCGTGAACAAGGTGTTAACGGCCATGTGGAAATGGCAGCAGCATTTGATCGCGCTGGTTTCAAAGCCGTTGATGTACATATGAGCGATTTGCTTTCCGGTCGTATATCGCTGGAGCAATTCAAGGGTTTGGTAGCTTGCGGCGGCTTCTCTTATGGCGACGTGTTGGGCGCAGGCGAAGGCTGGTCAAAAACCATTTTGTTCAACAACAACGTGCGCGATGAATTCGAACGTTTCTTCCATCGCAATGATACTTTCAGCCTGGGTGTGTGTAATGGTTGCCAGATGATGTCTAACCTGAAAAACCTGATTCCCGGCGCTGATCATTGGCCGCGTTTTGTGCGCAACTTGTCTGAACAATTTGAAGCGCGTTTCAGCCTGGTACAAATACAGGAATCTTCATCGGTATTGTTCAAGGGTATGGCGGGTTCACATATGCCGGTAGCGGTTGCCCATGGTGAAGGCTATGCGGAATTTGCCAATGCAGACGCACTGAAGGTATGTAACGAAAGCGGCACAGTTGCGCTGCGTTTTATTGATAACAACCTCAGTGCGACCGAAGCCTATCCTGCTAACCCGAACGGTTCGCCGTTGGGGATCACCAGTGTAAGCAGCAAAGACGGTCGCACCACTATCATGATGCCGCATCCTGAGCGCGTATTCCGCGCAGTCAGCAATTCATGGAAGCCGGACGACTGGAAAGATGATGGCGCCTGGTTGCGTATATTCCGCAATGCGCGTGTGTTTGTAGGGTAAGAAGGCTTGTAGGCCAGGGCCAACGGTTACTACAAAACATTACAAACTCGAGCGGGAGGCATTAGCCTCCCGCTTTGTTTTTGTGCTTCAATAACTTACATTCCTGAAAGCAGGTTTTATCATTGGTTGGTATTTTTAAGCTATGTGCGGCCAATGAACTTGGGTATAGGTATATCGTCTTATAATGAGTGCGGCTGCGACCGCAGAATTCTCCGCAAACAAAGGCAGGTAAAATCATGAACATGTTCTTCAAGCACACAGCCTTGAAACTGGTGTTAATCGGATTGTTGGGCAGTGTTGTTGCCGGTTGCTCTATTACCAAAAACCATGAAAAAGAAGCGCAAATAAAAGCGGATAAGGAAGGTTTGTCCGCTGTAAAAAATTCCAGGTTTGACGGCACCTTCGTCGCACCAAATGCGGAGTTTGCGCAGTACAAAAAATTATTTGTTGAGCAGTTGGATTTAACCGATGTAAAAATCCGCAAACAATCCAACCCTAGCCTGATTCATGATACGCCGTGGGAATTGAACGATAATGATCGCCGCTTTTATCAAGAGCGTTACACGGAAGCTTTGATGAATAATTTAATTGTGGATGGTCGTTATTCCACTGCGTTGCAAGCGGGTGCTGATGTATTAAGTGTGCGCGCTAAAGTACTGGAAATCGCCCCCCTGGGCAGTAAGGATGATTTTAAAGGCCGTCCAACCAGTGTGAAGGTTTACAGTGAAGGTATGGGAACAATGACGCTGGAAATTTCCCTGTATGATTCAACGTCCGGGAAAGTATTGGCGATTATTACTGATCAGCGTGACCTTGGGAAAATTTGGGAAGAAAATAACCGGGTGACCAATAACATCCAGGTGCGTTTGGCATTTGATGCCTGGTTGAAAAAATTACGTAGCGAGCTGGATCGTTTATCAGCGAAGTAAAAATTTATAACACGCAGATAAAAAACGGGCGATCACTGATCGCCCGTTTTTTATCAAGCCCTTCTTAATCACGCGTTCCGGCTTATTTCAAATCATCCAGGTATTTTTCTGCATCCAGTGCCGCCATACAGCCCGCGCCTGAAGAGGTAATAGCCTGGCGATAAATATGGTCGGCAACATCGCCTGCAGCAAATACACCAGGAATATTTGTTGCTGTCGCATTGCCTTCCAGGCCGCTTTTAACTTTGATGTAGCCATTGTGCATATCCAGTTGGCCTTCAAAGATATCGGTGTTGGGTTTGTGGCCAATCGCGATAAATACACCGGCGATATCAAGATCCTGGGTAGTGCCATCGACAGTGCTTTTTACGCGCAGACCATTTACCCCGGCATCGTTGCCCAATACTTCTTCCAGTTGATGGTTCCACAGCAGTTTGATATTTCCGGTTGCCGCTTTGGCGAACAGTTTATCTTGCAAAATTTTCTCTGATTTCAACTTGTCACGACGATGAATCAGCGTAACTTCGCTAGCGATATTCGATAAATAAAGCGCTTCTTCTACTGCGGTATTTCCACCGCCGACAACAGCTACTTTTTGGCCGCGATAGAAGAATCCATCACAGGTCGCACAAGCGCTCACACCTTTACCCATAAATGCTTCTTCTGATGGCAGGCCCAAATACTGGGCAGAAGCACCGGTAGAGATAATCAGCGCATCACAGGTGTAGGTATTGGAACCGATCAGCTTGAACGGGCGCTCGGTTAATACGGCCTCATGGATGTGATCGAAAATAATCTGCGTATCGAAACGCTCGGCGTGTTGCTGCATCTGGACCATCAAATCCGGGCCTTGCAAGTCGTGAACGCCGCCTGGCCAGTTTTCCACTTCGGTTGTGGTGGTTAATTGACCGCCTTGTTGCATGCCGGTAATAACCACAGGTTTAAGGTTGGCGCGTGCGGCATAAATCGCAGCGGTGTAGCCCGCAGGGCCGGAGCCGAGAATAATTAATTGATGGTGTTGTACTTCACTCATAGTAAATCCTTGATATACCAATGTTGGATATTTGAAAACCGGATGCGTAAAGGAATGTACTGAACGCGTGCTGCCTAATGTGGGGGCATGATAGGCCAATCACAACGGTCGCGCAAAATTGTCTCGTTCAATGCGTTGTATTAGCTTTACCTATATGGTGCTATCGGCAGGGCTTTATTGGGGTGGCCGGTTATTAACCTGCCAGTGCACCGAGAATTGAAATGTGTTTATTCCAGTCCGCAGCGCTATGCTCGCGCAATAATTGCTCAAATGCGGCGGGGGATAAGGGTTTGGAAAAAAGATAGCCTTGTAATAAATCGGCGCCATAATCGCGGCAAATGCGCGCTTGCTCGCGTGTCTCTATACCTTCAACCACTACCGTTAAATCCAGGCTTTTTGCAAAAATAATCATTGCCCGCAGAATGCGGCAATCCGCTGCATTTTCCGGAATTCCCATGACAAAAGTGCGATCAATCTTCAAGGTTTTTGCTGGCAACTCCTTTAAATATGCCATGGATGAATAGCCCGTACCAAAATCATCCACGGCAATTTCAATGCCGTAATCCAGCATTTGCCGCAGTCGTTGCGCTGTGCGTTGCAGGTTTTCAATCAATACTGACTCAGTAATTTCCAGGCTCACGCAACGGCCAGGTACACCAGTGCTATCAAGGTCCTTAATAATATTTTGATAAAGGTCTTCATCAGTCAGTAATTGCGCGCACACATTGAATTTCATATTGAAATTATCATTCACGAGGCCATCCTGTCGCCAACGGGCAATTTGCTGGCAGGCTTTCAAGCGGCTTTTGGAATCGATTTCGCCAATCAAACCAATCTCTTCGGCAAGGCCAATGAATGCGGCGGGAGGCAAAATTCCACGTTCGGGGTGATCCCAGCGGATCAATCCTTCTGCGCCGCAAATTTCGAAGGTTTGCGCATCCACAATGGGTTGATAAAACAAAATGAAATGATCTGTGGGAATTAAATTGCGCAATTCTTTTTCCAGGCGAATGCGTTCCTGCATTTGCGCTTGCATGGTTTGTGAAAAGAACTGGTAATTATTGCGGCCATCGTGTTTTGCGCGATACATCGCCAAATCAGCGGCTTTTAATAAGTCACTGGCTGATTGCCCGGCATCAGGATACGTGGCGATACCGATGCTGGTAGAAATAGTATTTTCAAATTTACCGATAATAATAGGCTTGCGCAGGTCATCCAGGATGCGTTGCGCCAGTTGGCTAATGGCTTCTTGGGTATCAAAGTTATGGGCTAGCACTGCAAACTCATCGCCGCCCAGGCGGCAAACAATATCGCCCGCCCGCACCACCCGTAACAAGCGTTGCGCAACCTCTTTTAATACCTGGTCGCCGATGATATGACCGAGGCTGTCGTTGATAATTTTGAAATTATCAAGGTCGAGGAAGAGCAGGGCGAGCTGATCGCTTTGGCGTTTTGCGCGGGGAATAGCGGCGCGCAAACTCTCATCAAAATAATAACGATTAGCCAACCCGGTTAACGAATCATTTTCGGCTAGTGCACGCAAGCGTTGATGGCTTTCCTGTAATTGCCGCTCCAACAAATGGCGTGAGCGCGCGTGGGTGATAGCACGCGTTAAATGTTTGTGGGCAATTTCCGATTTGAATAAAACATCTTGCGCACCAGCCTCAATAAATTCGCGCTCCAGTTCTTCGTCGGCGCTGGCGCCGGTCAGGATAATCACCGCGGCATGGTGTTGCGGATGTTTATTCAGTAGCTGGAGCACTTCCAGTCCATCAATATCAGGTAAGCGATAATCCAGTAACACCGCATCAAAGTCGTTGCTGTCAAACTGTTCCAATCCTTCTGCAGCCGAGGATGCCTGGGAAATAGTGATATCCCATTCCGCTTTACGAAAGGTACGGATGATCGCCTGGCGATCCAGATCATTGTCATCGATTAACAACAGCTTCATGCAGTTTTACTCCTCCACAAAAGTGTTATGTTTCTTTAACCGGCAATTCAATGACTTTCCAGTAATGGTCCAGCAATCCAACGACCTGTAAAAAATCACTGTCCATGCGCTGTTTAAGCAGGTAACCGGCAACGTGTTCGCGGTAGGCCGCGATAATGTCTTCATCTGATTTCGACGTTGTTAATACGAATACAATCGCATGGGTTAGTTCCGGGTCTGCGCGCAAGACCTCCAGAAACTCAATGCCATTCATGCGCGGCATATTGATATCCAACAAAATAATGTATGGGCCGGGTATTTCGCCATTACGCAATATTTCGAGGGCTTCCAAACCATCTTTTGCGCGATAAAGGGGATTTAATAATTTGAGTTTATGTAAAGCGCGTCGTAACGCCGTCGCATCAATATCGTCGTCATCGACAATTAACAGGCTAACTGTGCGGAAGTGGTCGTTTTGGCCTGGTGGATGTAATCTATCAATCATAAATTTGCCCTCTCCTTAATGACTTTTGGCCAGGTAAATGAAAACCGGCAACCGCGCCCCTCGGAAAATACGGTGATCGTGCCGCCATAGGTTTCTACCAGTTTTTTTATCAATGCCAGGCCCATACCGCTGCCTTCCAGTTCGTCGCGCGGTTTCAACGTCTGGAACATGCCAAAGACCCGCTCCTGGAATTTTTCAGGGATACCCGGTCCGTCATCGCTCACACTGAACTGATAAAATTGACTGTTAACATCCTCGCTATCAATGCGAATAACACCCTGGTCGCGGTCATGATGTTTAAGTGCATTGGACAACAGATTACGCAGTATTTGTTCAAACGGCGTGCCGAGTGTTTCGAACTCAGGCAAGTTATCTCCCAGTTCCAGGCGTATCCCGGGCTTGGTGTTTTGGATTTCAAATAATTCACTGGCCATGTGCGCGACATCAACCAATATTGTTTTTCCATCAGCTTTTCCTGCGCGATAAAAAATCAACATGTCGTCCAATAATTTTTCCATACGCTGGATACGATTGCGCAACATTCCTGTATGTTTGTCGACTTCCGTGTATTCTTTTTCAATAAGATCCTCTTCAATCCAGGTAGAAAGTTGCGCAATTCCACGCAGAGGCGATTTCAAATCATGGGATGCAACATACGCAAAGGTTTCCAGTTCTTTATTGGTCTGTGCCAGGCGGTGATTTGTTTTTTCCAATTCCTTTTGGTGCTGTGTCAATAATTCGTTGAATCTGTTTCGCTCGTCAATATTATGTGCAAAAACTTTCAGGGTTTTGGCCATATCGCCAATTTCATGCGGGTGATCATAAAACGGAATGTCGGCGTGCGTATCACCCGTTGATATAGATAACATTGCCTGGCGAACTTCGTGCAATTGCGAGCTTAAGCTACGTGTGATTAACCCGGCAACTATTATGCCTGCCAGCAAAAAACCAAAGATAACCACAAACATTAAATTGGCCGAGTGATCGCGGGTAATAATGGCTTGCTCATTCAACAGGCGCATTTGTTCCTGCGCTTCAACTATCATGCGGTCGCAAAAACTTTCCAACGTCATAGTGGTATTCTGGATCTGGTTTAGCGCGATTTTCCTGTAGCCCTCTACATCGCCTGATGCCAATTGGTGGTGAATAGTGCGAATCACAATTTTCCAATCGCTGAAAAGGGCTTTGAATTGCGTGATGTCGGTTTGACCGAGATGTTCACGTTCTATTATCCGCAACTCGTTGGCAATCCGCGCTTCCATTTTGTCGACCTCAAGCGGAATGTTTTTTTCGTTCATCAGGTCGGGGCTGATTGCTACATCTTTAATGGCGCGATTCAGGTTGGATATATCGTTTTTAATGCGCAGTGAAGCATTGCTGGCTTGTAGTGGCCCCTGATAAAGTTTTTGCGAAATGCTGGCAACATTATTGATTTGCAATAAGCCGATTGAGCCAACGCCTACAAATAATAAACTCATAAAAATAAAGCCGGTCACCAACCGTTTGAAAAAATTCAAACGGTTGAAAGCCGCAATTGCTGCTTGATAGCGAAGGATAAAAATACCTGATGAAAATGCGACCAGACTTATTGCCGTTTGCGGGGACATTTTTATTCCCACCCAGGCAGCACTGGGATACAGGCCAAATTCCTGGCTGATCATAGTGGATAATGCTGTAAAGAAAATCAGCAAACTGAATAATGTGGCCACGATACTGCGCGTGCCTTTGGTGTGGATAGCAAAAAATAACGTAATGGATGCCAGCAAAAATGCTGCACTGCTAACCGGCGACATCGGCTGCGTGTGTACAGGGGGTTCACTAAGCAAAACAGTAAACCAGTTAGTGGTATTTAGCGGGATACCGACAATAATATCCAGGATGGTGAGCGCACCCAGTGCGAACAAAATGAAGCTGCAAACGAATAACATTGCGCGATTTGCTTTGAGAATGGAATATAAACCCAGGCCACAGGTGATAATGCCTATCGCGGTGTTGTAGGTCATGAGTGTGATATAGGGATAAATCCCGGACAACGCATGCGGTGAGTGCCATGTAACCAGCACCCCGATACCCAAGGCAACCAGGAAGCCCGAGATCAATATTGGTGGTAAAGGATGATCATCATTAAAACGTTTTGTTTTGTGCATATCTCATTTAATCCATAACCCTTGAGCTTACTCTCCCCTGTGTTGCGTTGCCTGCTAAATAAACGTTGACACGCTAAACTTGCAGGTCGGCATCCAAGTCAATTCCACAAAAGAGTGTAGTTTCTGTCTAATAAAAATTCTTAAAAAATAAGGGCTTGCGCTGAAAATAATTAGCTATGGGCATTGGTTATAGTTTTGAGTCATAAAAAAGGTGGTGAATCGTGGAATCTGTCGTCCAATCCCCTTGCGTACGAAATTGTTGCTTGAATGAAGAGGATATTTGTCTCGGTTGTTTCCGCAGCCTGGCGGAAATTACGCGGTGGGGAGCGGTAAATAATCAGATAAAGCTGGAAATTGTGCGGAATGCCGAGCAGCGTCGGGTTGATTACCTGAAGAAATGGAGACGGTGATAACGTTATCTCCATGTGATTACTGGCGCCGCGCTTTCGATTCGTTTACCCTGCGCACCCTAAAAATAAAAAGCAATTTGTTATACGTTTCCGGATTATTAGAACTAGACTTGCGGTACATGCATTTTTTAAGGGCTATAGTTTTACTGCAAGTTTTATCGATAAAAATACAACTAAATAATAACTGCATGCGATGGTTGGCAATGGACCGCTGTATCGACCGTGACGATACCCACAGCAGCTCCAGACAATAAACAACAATACATACAGTTTTTTCTATGCAGTCGTTAAAGGCATTCAAAATCTGGTTGAGCATGCAATGCCAAATTCTGGGCAATGTCAGTGCCGCCATACTTGTTAAATCCGCAGCGGATAACCCGCTCATCCTGGCGAAGTGGCCCAATACCGATGTTGATACGGTGTTGTTGTTTGATGCGATTAATCCTGTCATGGAAAAAAAGCGTTTGCATTTGCAAGTGCTGGGTACCAATGACTATCTGCTGGGGCAGCCATTAATAATAGACGAACAATTTTGGGGCGTGCTGGTATTGCGCGTTTCATTGTTGGATAAAAAAGCGTTGCCGGGTTTACTGCACTTGCTGAAACCGGGTCAATTCTGGTTGCAATTTATGGTGCAATCATTGGGTAGTGAGTTGGCCGCCGGGCGAGAGCCAGCGGTTTCTGCTACCGATGTTGTTTCAACTGTGCAACCCGTCAGGGCAGCAACCCCGGATTTACCGTTAGTGTCTTTGAAAGAAAGCATTAATGGTTCGCTCCTGCAATTAACTGCCAGTTTACTTAAAGAAAATTCATTGCAAGAAACCACGATTACGCTGGTGAATTTGCTCGCAGGTTTATTGCAAGCAACGCGTGTCAGTATAGGTTTACTGGATTCCAGCGGAAAAAGATTGCAACTGGATGCCGTTTCCTTTTCGGCGAATTTTGATAAACGCACCCAGGCCATGCAACTCATTACCGAAGCTATGGCAGAGGCAGTCGAACAGGGTGTTCGTATTGATTGTGTTGTGCCTAATCCGGATCAGGTGGAATCGACCGATGCATCAGCGCTGCTGATTAAACAAGCACATCAACAGTTATTGCACACACAGCAATTGCATGCAGTGAATAGTTTTTTATTGCGCAAAGGTGAGAAAATTATCGGTGTACTAACGATTGAACTGGATAGGCGTACAACGCTGGATAGTGATCAGGAATGGTTGGTGCAACAGGCAACCCATTATGCAGCGGCAATCATTCAATTGCGCCAGCAAGCTGTTGCGGGTTTATGGCAAGGATTAAGGCAGCGTATTGCTACACGGTTGCAACACTGGTTAGGTGAAGAGTCCTGGCGGGGGAAGTTAATTGCAATCGGTGCAATGGTATTGTTGGTCGCATTATTTGTTCCGGTAAATTACCAACTATCGGCAGATGCAAGTTTACAGACCACGGAAAAATATCTGTTGGTCTCTCCGCAAGACGCTTATCTCGGTACTATTTCGGCGCGCCCCGGCGATCAGGTAAAAAAAGGTACGGTGCTCGCGCAATTAAACGATGAAGATCTGCGGTTGGAGCGGCGCAAAGTTGCCAGTCAGGCGCAGCAATATCGTCAGGCTTATGATTCGGCGCTTGCGAATTCCAATCGTGTGGAAGCGGCTATTGCGAATGCACAATTGGATCAAGCCAGTATTCAATTGCAATTGCTCGACCAGCAATTAACGCGCACCCAATTGTTAGCCCCCAGTGATGGCATTGTGGTCTCCGATGATATTTCGCAAACGCGCGGTGCACCGGTAAAACAGGGGGATGTGTTATTTGAAATTGCGGCGAGCCGGAATTATCTCGTGCAATTATTTGTGGATGAGCGCGATATTGCATTGGTAAAACCGGGGCTGGAAGGCGAGTTAAAATTAAATAGCTTGCCAACGGAAACATTTAATACTCGCGTAAAATTAATTACACCAATCAGCGAAGTGCGTGAGGGGCGCAATTATTTCCGTGTTGAGCTGGAATTGGTGGAAAATTTACAGCGTGCAGAATTACTGCGTCCGGGAATGACTGGAACTGGCAAAGTGAATGTCGGCTCGCGCGCATTGGGATGGATTTGGTTCCATGACCTGTGGCATTGGCTGCGCTTGAGTATCTGGTAATTGCTATGAGCGATACGCCTGCTGTTAATAACGGGTTAACTGTTAACAATGATTCTGCCACTGGCAACAACCCTGCGTGGCAACGCCTTGAATCCTTGCGGCCTTCGTTGCCGCGCCATATCCATATCCAGCGACGCGATTACAATCAGGAGCGCTGGTATTTATTGCAAGATAAAAGCAATGGACGGTTTCATCGCCTGACGCCATCTGCATGGCGTTTGATTTCGGCAATGAATGGCCGCAATTCATTGACACAAGTGCTTGCAGCGGCTGCAAATCCACAATTTTATGAATCTGTGGAAGAAATTCCGACACGCGATGATCTAATTCATTTGCTGCAATATTTGCATGTGGCGGATTTGCTGGTTTGCGATATGCCACCCAATACCCAGGAGTTATTTGCGCGGCGCGAACAAAAAAAACAACAGCGCTGGTTGCGCCTGTTAATGAATCCGCTTACCTGGAATATTCCACTGGGTAATCCGGATAAATTACTGGATAAGTTAATGCCGGTAGCGCGTTTGCTGTCCACGCGGACAATGGGCGTGATCTGGTTGCTGGTAGTGAGTTATGCATTGTTGCAAGCCGGTAATCATTGGACCCAGCTGACCCACGGCCAACTGGACCGCATTTTATCCCCGTCAAATTTATTTTTGCTGTGGTTGACCTATCCCTTTTTTAAAATCCTGCATGAATTGGGGCATGGCCTGTTTACCAAAGTATGGGGCGGGCAAGTGAATGATTGCGGTATTGTTTTTGTTGTCGGTACGCCTTTGCCGTACGTGGATGCCAGTGCTGCAACCGGCTTCTATGCCAAACGCCAACGCCTGATGGTCAGTGCAGCAGGTATGGCAGTGGAATTATTTTTAGCTGCGCTGGCGCTGTTGTTGTGGGTGCAATTATCCGGCGGGTTCCTGCGCGATTTTTTATACAACATTATTTTAATTGGTGGTGTATCCACGTTGTTTTTTAATGGTAATCCCCTGATGCGCTTTGATGGTTATCATCTGCTAACCGATGCGTGGGATTTGCCGAATCTCGCTACACGAGCCAATCAACAAGTGAGTTATTTGTTGCGTCGCTATGCGTTTGGAATTGTCGGTGTATATTCTCCGGCCAGTTCGGTGCGCGAAGCCTGGTTGTTAGCGAGCTACAGTATTGCCGCGTTTATTTATCGCGTGTTTATGTTGTTTTTTATTATTTTGCTCGTCGCTAATTATTTTCCCGCATTGGGTTTGGTCATTGGTTGCTGGCTGATTTTTTTCCAGCTGGTATGGCCCGGGTTAAAAGCGTTGCAATTTTTATGGCGCGATAAACAATTAGCCAGTCAACGCAAAAGGGCATTTGCGGTTACCGGTATAACAAGTGTTGTAATCCTGTTGTTTTTGATTGTTGTGCCATTACCGCAATCAACCGCGGTAGAAGCGGTGTTGTGGTTGCCGGATGAAGCGCGCGTGAAAACGGAATCCAGCGGGGAAGTTGTGGAGTTGCTGGTCGCAGATGGCAGTTCGGTTGTTGCTGGCGATGCATTGGTGCGTTTGCAAAATCCGACGTTAATTGCCCATCTGGAAGTGCAGCGGGCCAAGTTGCGTGAATACGATGCGCGTTACCAACGGGCGTGGGTAGAAGACCGTTCGCAGGCGCAAATGTTTGAGCAGGATATTGCCGCTATCAAAGCAGAAGTGGCGTTGTTACAAGAGCGTGCCACCAATCTGATTGTACGTAGCCCGTCCAGTGGCGTTTTCCGTATAACCCGCGCTTATTATTTACCGGGTAGCTATCTAAAGCAGGGTGATGAGTTAGCGATCATTGAAAAGCCGGATGCGGTGCGTGTGCGAGCGGCATTACTGCAGGACGAAGTGGGGTTGGTTAGCCGGGCCACTGATCGGGTTAGTATCCGTTTTGCCAGTGATCCGGTGAATGTGATATCGGCAGATGCAATTCAGTCTGCACCAATTGCGAGCGAACAATTACCTAATCCGGTGTTGGGCACGCAGGGTGGCGGACGTATCGCAGTGGATGGAGCCCAGGCCGGCGGTACCAGGGTAAAGGAAAAGGTATTTTTACTGGATTTGGCCCTGCGTAATTACGAGCAGAGTGGGCATTTTGGTGAGCGGGCTTACGTGAAATTCCATCATCCGCCTGAACCATTGGCGGCGCGCTGGTATCGAAATTTACAACAAGTATTTATCCGTCATTTTTCGTAACGTCCTTTTTTAATCTATAGTAATAACCATTTAGTGTTTTTATATCGAGTTAACCATGTACAACGCATCGAAAATGTCATTGCTGGTACTTTTATTCAGCAATGAATTATTAGCCCAGACGCAAGAGCCTGCACAGCTTAATTGCCGTATAGAACCTTCGATCACAGTGGAGATGAGTAGCGCTGTTGAAGGCGTTATTAGTGAAGTATTGGTCGACAAAAATGCTGTTATTAAAAAAGGCGATGTACTTGCTCGCCTTGATGCCGGTTTGGAGGCCGCTACTGCCGAATTGCGTCGAGTGCAATCCGAGTTGACCAGTGATGTGCAGTCACAACAATTAGCGCTGGAGTTCAGTGAACGATCCCTCACACGTGTAAAAGATTTATACGATAAAAAAGCTGCCTCCTTTTCTGAGCTGGATAAACTCAAAACAGAACATGCTATTGCCCAACAGCAACTGCGCCAGGCGCTGGATCGTAAACGCCAGGCAGAGCTTGAATATAAAAGGGCGCTTGCTGATTTGCAGCGTCGGACCCTCGTTAGCCCGATTGATGGTGTTGTCGTTGAGCGGTTGAAAGAACCGGGCGAGCATATCGATTTTGAACCGGTATTGAAGCTGGCCAAACTGGATCCGCTACGTGTGGAAGTTTATGCCCCCGCAAGTTTATACGGAAAAGTGAAAGCCGGAATGAAAGCCAATGTTATTCCGGAATTAGGTGCTGACAGCCGTAGTTATTCAGCCGAAGTCACCCTGGTGGATCAAGTTATTGATGGCCCAAGTAATACCTTTGGTATCCGTTTAGCCTTTGCGAACCCCGGCAATCGTTTACCGAGTGGTTTGAAGTGTCGCGTTACTTTTGAGGGTGTAACACTGAATTTATTAGAACCACGGACTTTACCTTGATTGCCAGTCGTTGCCTCGATACAGATGGCGTAGTGTGAGTGAGAATAATTTATTACAACAAAATATAAGGACGCAGCATAAATCTAGATTATTTTTTTATGTAATCCTGCCTTTGCCAGTTTTTGTGCCAGAATTAACAGATTGATATTTTTTGATAACTACTAATAACCGATAAATAAGATTTTACGGGTGGATCCAAACCGACACCTCTATAGACTCGGTTTGCTTGCTGACAGTCAAGTTCCTCTATGGTTTGGTGAGCGGGGTCAGCATAGAAGGATGCAGTTGGTTATTTACCAGTCCTTTAACCCGTAGTGCGATTTATCAAAATCGCATCAATGCAACAGCGAGTCTATGTCCAAAACACCGCGTCATCGCCGTCCTCTGATTGAAGCTCTGGAGCCGAGATTACTGTTTTCTGCAACAGCGGATATCGCTGTGTTTGATGACGGTAATTCAGATGCACAATACCTCACGCAGGCTGCGCACGAGGTAGATCTTGTTAGCATTTACATGCCCGATGAAACACATCCGCTCATGATGCAGGATGCGGGCAACGATATTGCGCACATTGATACTGTTATCTTTGTTGACACCGCCGTCGATAATTACCAAACCCTTGTCAAGGATATAGAAACTTCACTAAAAGGTGATTCGGTAGCTATTGTTTACCTTGATAACACCAAAGATGGTTTGGTACAGATCAGTGATTACCTCGCAGGCGCCAGTGGTATTTCTGCAGTACATATTATTTCCCACGGTGTTGCTGGCAGTGTGCAATTGGGAACCCAGGTGCTCAATGAAAATAATATTGCGCAATACCAGCAATCATTAACCGCGTGGAAAAATGCACTCAGCGATGATGCCGATATATTGTTATACGGTTGCGATGTTGCGGCGAATCAAAGCGGTATGAATTTGTTGCGGCAATTGAGTGATATTACCGGTGCCGATGTCGCGGCGAGCAATGATTTAACCGGTAACGCAGCCAATGCAGATTGGGATTTGGAAGCGCGCGTGGGCCATATTGAAACTGCATCTATTTTTAGCAGCAACCAATCCATGGAATGGCAGGGTGTATTAGCGGATGTTGTACATTTGTACTCGGGTGTGGCCACTAATGAACAGGCCATTCCAACATCCGGCAATGTGATGCAAGGTGTCCAGTTAACTTCCAGTCAAACTGTAGACCGTATTCAGGTAATGCTGGCAAATCACGGCACCAGTTCTACTTCAGTACAAATGATTGTGCATGAACATAGCTACAACGGCACCGCAATTGCCACTGCAACGGTGGATACCAGTTCACTGGGAAGTTCGCTGGGATGGGTGAATTTTGATTTTGTAGCCAAGACATTTAACGCTTACACGGTTTATTGGATCGAATTTAAAACCAACAATGGCGCAGACAATCTGGTAGGGATTGGTTATATCAACAGCAACGTTATTAGCAGCGAATTTGTTGTTAATAACAGTGGCGATGCGAGCAAGGATATGGCGATTGCCCTGGTGGATGTAGAAAACCGCGCGCCTACTCTTGCCAATCCAATCCCAAATCAAACGACAAATGAAGAAGCATGGTTTAGTTACACCTTTGCGGCGAATACGTTTAATGACCAGGATGGTGATACGCTCACTTACAGTGCTACGTTAGCGAATGGCAATCCGCTACCGCCGTGGTTAAGTTTTAATGCTGGCACGCGCACATTTAGCGGTGTACCTGATGATGGTGATGTTGGAACTATTTCAATAAAAGTCACTGCCAATGATGGTAAGGGTGGCAGCATTGATGACACGTTTGATTTAACAATCATTAACATTAATGATAATCCGTTTTTAAATATCCCTGTTCCCAATCAAAATGCAACGGAAGATTCCGTATTTAATTATACCTTTCCTGCCAATACGTTTGGCGATGGTGATGTGGGAACAACTTTCACTTACACCGCTGAATTAGCCGGTGGCGGTGCATTGCCAGCCTGGCTAAATTTTGATTCGGCAACGCGCACATTCAGTGGCACACCACTTAATGGTGATGTTGGTACTATCTCGATTAAATTAACTGCAAACGACGGGGCTGGTGGGACAGCAACTGACAATTTCGATATTGTTATTGCAAACACCAACGACGCACCCACCGTAGCCAATCCAATTCCCAATCAAACAGCTACCGAAAACGTACTCTTTAATTACACATTTGCGATTAATACATTCCATGATCAGGATGTGGGTAGCACTTTAACCTACACCGCACAAATTCCCGGTGGTACTCCACTACCAGCGTGGTTATCGTTTGATAGTGCAACACGTACATTTAGCGGTACGCCCTCTAATGGCGATGTGGGCAATATCACCATTGAAGTCAGGGCAAGTGATGGAACAGCAACAGTTTCCGATTTTTTTGATTTGAATGTCCAAAATGTTGGCTCATCCAACGTCGTGTATGAAACCTCGGGGCCGTCAACGGATACACAGGTCATCGGTTCCGGTGTTCCGTTTTTCCAAAGCTTTTCGCACAATAGCGTTGGTGCTACATACACGATCGACTCCATTGTATTGCAGTTAATAAAAGATCCTTCCGCGTCGCTGCAGACAATCACAGTGACTTTATTATCCGGTGCTTACAACGGCACTGTCGTTGGTACTGCAACTATTTCTTCTGCAACCATAAGTACCACGCTGGCGTGGAAGGCGTTTGACTTTACTAATAAAGTCCTCACGGATAATCAATTATATTTTATAAAAATTGAATCAAGCAGCGTGGACGGATTGGTCAAAGCCGCTATCCATAATTCGGATGTTTACCCCAACGGCTCTTACCATTCCAGTGGCGGATCCCCCGACATTACGCGTGATGTCGCCTTCCAGATTTCCAGTGGCGCGAATATAGATCCAGTTATTACCAATCCCATTCCCAATCAATCTGCAACGGAAGATGCAGTATTTAATTTTCAATTTGCAGCAAGTACCTTTAATGACGCTGATGTTGGCGATACGCTAACTTATACAGCAACTATGGCGGATGGCAGTGCATTGCCTTCATGGTTGAGTTTTAATGCAGCAACGCGAACTTTTTCAGGTACTCCTGCCAATGCGGATGTAGGAACCATCTCCATTAAAGTAACAGCAGATGATGGTAATGGTGGCACACCGGCAACCGATACGTTCGATTTGGTGGTTGTAAATACCAACGATGCGCCGACAGTGGCGAATCCAATTCCCAATCAAAATGCCACTGAAGATTCTGCATTTAATTTTACCTTTGCAACCAATACATTTGCCGACCAGGATATCGGTAATACACTTAGTTACAGCGCGCAACTTGCTGGCGGTGGGGCACTCCCTGCCTGGTTAACGTTTGATGCCGCGACGCGCACATTTAGTGGCACACCCACCAATGCTTTTGTTGGTACTGTATCGATAGATGTTATTGCGAATGATGGTAATGGCGGTACAGTTACCGATACGTTTAATATCATTGTTGCAAATACCAATGATGATCCAATTGTTGCCAACGCCATTCCCAATCAAAATGCCACTGAAGATTCTTTATTTAATTTTCAGTTTGCAGCCAACACATTCAGTGACCAGGATGTGGGTGATTCGCTTACGTATTCTGCCCAATTAGCGGGTGGCGGCGCGTTGCCATCCTGGATAAGTTTTAATGCAGCAACGCGCACTTTTAGCGGAACACCAGCCAATGGAGATGTTGGTAGTTTTTCCGTTGACGTTATTGCGAGTGATGGTAACGGTGGTTTGGTAACAGATACTTTCACTATTAACGTTGCCAATGTGAATGATGCACCGTCAGTGAGTATTGCGCTCGCGGATTACTACACTAGCGAACAGGTCGCGGTAAATTTGCATGGCACAGGCATCACGGTTTCTGATGTTGATAGTACTAACATTACGTTGACGCTCACTGGCACGGGCAGCCACAGCCAATTAACAGCGAACCCAGGAACAACGGGTGTTAGCATTTTTTCCGGCAATAATTCACCCACGCTGGTGCTCACCGGGACGCTCACCCAAATTAATGATTTCCTCGCAGGAAATAATGGCGGCACATTAACCTATCGTTTGGCCGGCGACACACCCATCGCAACGGCGACGTTAACGATTACCGCGAGTGATGGTGCATTGACAGGTAATGGCACCACATCTATCCATATTGCTGCTGTTAATGATGCACCGGTAAATACGGTTCCGGGTGCGCAAGTAATAGCAGAAGATAATGCCTTGGTATTTAGTGCGGGCAATGGCAACCAGATCCAGGTAAATGATGTCGATGCTGCAAGTGGAAATCTGGAAGTCACTTTATCGGTGACGAATGGTACGCTCACGCTCGCCGGTACCAACGGATTAAGTTTTACTACGGGTGATGGCACTGCGGATTCAACATTGGTATTCACCGGCACGCTCGCCGATATAAATACCGCACTGGCGACGTTAACGTTTAACCCAACAGCAAATTACAACGGTGCTGCAGTTTTATCGCTTACCACCAGCGACCTGGGCAATACTGGTAGTGGTGGAACACTCACTGATACTGACACCGTTAATATCACGATAAGCGCTGCTAATGATGCACCGACAGTAGCCAATGCAATTCCCAATCAAAATGCGACAGAAGATTCTGCGTTTAATTTCCAGTTTGCAGTGAATACTTTTGCGGATGTCGATGCTGGTGCAACGCTAACGTATTCTGCACAATTAAATGGCGGTGGTGCGTTGCCGTCGTGGTTAAGTTTTAATGCGGCGACACGCACTTTTAGTGGTACACCGGCAAACGGTGATGTTGGAACTATTTCCATTGATGTGATTGCCGACGATGGCAACGGTGGAACGGTTACCGATACATTTGATATTGTCATCGCCAACACGAACGATGCGCCAACAGTCGCGAATCCAAT
>NZ_KN266207.1:115968-116208 GCF_000766945.1 Cellvibrio mixtus subsp. mixtus J3-8
AGATGTTGATGCAGGTGCAACGCTAACGTATTCGGCACAATTAAATGGCGGTGGTTCCTTGCCATCGTGGTTAAGTTTTAATGCGGCGACACGCACTTTCAGTGGTACACCTGCGAATGGCGATGTGGGTACTATTTCTATTGATGTGATTGCCGACGATGGCAATGGCGGAACGGTTACTGATACGTTTGATATTGTCATCGCCAACACGAACGATGCGCCAACAGTCGCGAATCCAAT
>NZ_KN266207.1:116477-157818 GCF_000766945.1 Cellvibrio mixtus subsp. mixtus J3-8
GGATGTTGATGCAGGTGCAACGCTAACGTATTCGGCACAGTTAAGCGGTGGTGGTTCATTACCATCATGGTTGAGTTTTGATCCGGTCACGCGCACATTCAGCGGCACACCAGCAAACGGTGATGTGGGAACCATTTCCATTGATGTAATTGCCGACGATGGCAATGGCGGAACGGTTACTGATACGTTTGATATTGTCATCGCCAACACGAACGATGCGCCCACAATTGCCAATGCAATTCCAGATCGCACCGCAACAGAAAATGTTGCGTTTAATTTCCAGTTTGCCGCAAATACATTTGCCGATCCTGATGTGGGCGATACGCTTACCTATTCAGCGCAACTTGCCGGTGGCGGCGCCTTGCCAGCCTGGCTCAGTTTCGATCCGGTGACTCGGACATTCAGTGGGACACCCGCGAATAGTGATGTTGGAACTATTTCCATTGATGTTATCGCTGATGATGGCAATGGCGGGACCGTTACCGACACATTTAATATCGTTGTGGGAAATACTAATGATGCTCCAACAGTAGCCAATATAATTCCCAATCAAAACGCTACGGAAGATTCTGCATTTAATTTCCAATTTGCGGCGAATACATTTACCGATCCCGATGTGGGCGACACGCTTACTTATTCAGTACAACTCGCCGGCGGCGGGGCCTTGCCAGCATGGCTAAGCTTCGACCCGGTCACGCGCACATTTAGTGGTACTCCTGCAAACGGTGATGTTGGAACCATCTCCATTGATGTAATTGCCGACGATGGCAACGGCGGAACGGTTACCGATACGTTTGATATTGTTATCGCCAATACGAACGATGCACCCACAATTGCCAATGCAATTCCGGATCGCACCGCAACAGAAAATGTTGCGTTTAATTTCCAGTTTGCCGCAAATACATTTGCCGATCCCGATGCGGGTGATACGCTTACCTATTCAGCGCAACTTGCCGGTGGCGGCGCCTTGCCAGCCTGGCTAGGTTTTGATCCGGTCACGCGTACATTCAGTGGTACTCCAGGCAGTGCTGATTTGGGGGCGATAGCTATTGATGTTATCGCCAGTGATGGCAACGGTGGCACGATCACTGACACCTTTACCATCACAGTTAACGATGTGAATGACCCGCCTACAGTAGCTAACGCTATTCCCGATCAAAACGCGATTGAAGATGCTGTATTTAATTTTCAGTTTGCAGCAAATACGTTTGCTGATGTAGATGTTGGCAATACCCTTACTTACACAGCGCAACTAACCGGTGGCGGTACATTGCCCGCGTGGTTAAGTTTTAATGCGACTACACGCACATTCAGCGGAATACCAACGAATGACAATGTTGGAACAATTTTAATTGATGTGATTGCCAATGATGGCAATGGCGGAACTGTTACCGATACATTTGCGATTGTTATCGCCAATACGAACGATGCCCCCACGGTTGCCAATCCGATTGCCAACCAATCGGCAATAGAAAATTCAGCGTTTAATTTTCAATTTCCGGCAAATGTATTTGCTGATGTGGATGCTGGCGATACGCTGACGTACACCGCGCAACTTGCCGGTGGTGGTGCGTTGCCGGCATGGTTAACATTTAATGCGGCCACTCGTACATTTAGTGGAACCCCTGCCACCGCAAACATAGGTACTTTGAGTATTGATGTTATTGCCAGTGACGGTAACGGTGGAATAATCAGTGATAATTTTGATCTGGTGATTAACGCATTGCCCGCGAACCTGCCACCCGTAGTACTCGATGGTGTTAGTGATCAATCGATCGATGAAGACTCCCGGTTTTCTTTCACTATTCCAGCGAATGCATTTAGTGATGCTGAAGGTGATGTGCTTGGTTATTCCGTACAAATGGTTGGCGGCGGCGCTTTACCATCCTGGTTGAATTTTGATGCAACAACACGCACTTTTAGCGGGACACCGACAAATGATGATGTGGGTGTTATTAATCTACAAGTAACTGTGAGTGACGGGCATGGCGGCAGCGCAAGTGATAATTTCAGTATCACTGTCATTAATACAAATGATGCTCCCACGGTTAATGCGCCTGCAGTAAACCCTGTTGCGCAGGAAGATTCGCCCTTTACATTGGGTTTTCCACTGGCGATATTCAACGATGTAGATGTAGGCGATTCGCTCGGTTTCAGTGCGCAATTGGCAAATGGTCAACCCTTGCCTGATTGGTTGCAGTTCAATGCCAGCACATTAACATTCAGCGGTACACCGGGAAATGGTGATGTGGGTAATATCGCCATTCAATTAATTGCTAGCGATGGTGAGGCGAGTGTCAGTTTCCAATTCACTATCCAGGTTGAGGCAGTTAACGATAACCCGATTGCTGGTGCTCCTGTTACGATCAACAGTTTTGAAGACGCTGTTGGTGATCAACTGGATTTATTTGCCACGTTCAGCGATGAAGAAACACCGGCAAACCAATTGCAGTATTCGGTGGTCAGTAATTCCAATCCGTCGCTGGTGACTGGTATTACCATTGATGCAAATAGCGGGAAATTAATTTTCAGTTATGGTGCAAATCAATTTGGTTCCAGCGATTTGATTATCCGCGCGCAAGATGCCGATGGTGCCGTCGTTGATACGTCGGTGCGTATCAATATTGCGCCGGTTAATGATGTACCGGTATCGACCGGTATCGCCGATATCCGTGTGAATGCCGGTGCAGCACCGCAACAAATTGATTTGCACAAAATATTTACGGATATCGAAGACGGGGCCGCGCTGAAATATTCGCTGGTGGCTAATTCCAATCCTGCTATCGCAACTAACGTGCAGTGGAATCAAACCACCGGTATGCTCACAATTGCGTTTGCATCCACGGTGGGTGGTGAATCGTTTATCACTTTGCGTGCACAGGATAGTGACGGTGCCTGGGTGGATACGCGGTTTAAGGTAACCGTCGTTGCTGCCCCGGTCGTAGTACCGGAGGTTCCAACCGTACCACCGGTGACACCGCCTACCACTGTGCCACCCATTCCGGAAGTGCCAACAACACCGCCAACAACACCCCCTGTTGATGGTAATGGCGGAAATCCGGGCACTGGCAATAATGGCGGTACTGTAGCGCTACCGGAGCCAGGTATTGATATCAGTGTACCGGGAACAAACGGGCAGGATATTCCACCCGTACTCAATCCAGATGATGCGAGAGAAAACTTTAATCTGCCGCATGATAAATCCAGCCGTGATTACGAACGGATTGAAGCGCAAATTAATGCGGGCAATGTTCCGGTAACGACACTCACTGCGTCTTCATCGCTAGTCAGTTTAATTACTACCGATGCCGGTTTTGCCCCTTGGGAAGCTGCTGATTTTGATAATGAAGTCCGTCGCATTCGTGAGCAAATGGATGTGGCAATGGAAGAAGATCAAGACCGGCGCGCGATTGTGGCGGGAATTACCTTTTCGGTAACAACCGGTATCCTGGTTTGGTCTTTGCGGGCCAGCAGTCTATTGTTAACCTTAATGTCTATGTTGCCGTTGTGGCGCGGGCTGGACCCATTACCAATTCTTGATGAAGTGAATAAACGCAAAAAAGAATTGGAACAACAGCGCAAAGATCGCGCGCGTGAAGATAAAAGTGCAAAAGAAGTGGGGTATTTATTTGACCATGCGCAACAAAAACAATCAGGGCAATAACCCGGCGCTTGCCGTTCGAATTATCGCGTAAGGGATATAAATGTTAGGTATTACTCCTGCAGTTCGATTAAGTTTGGGGTTGGTGATTTTAACGATCTCCATTCTGATTCTCGCTCAAGCCATCGGGCTTGCGCCGGGTGCTGAGCGGCAACAATTGGATGTGCGAAAACGCCTCGCGGAAACACTTGCGTCGCAAGTCGGCGTGGCAATTTTGCGCGGCGATGAATTGTTGTTGCAGTATTTACTTGAATCGACGGTGGAACGTAATCCGGAAATCCTGTCAGTTGCTGTGCGTCGCAATGACGGGGTTGTTGTTGCGCAAACCAAAGCCCATACCAAAAATTGGGCCAAGGCAAAGCCTGATGAATCCACACCCACACATATCCGTTTCCCTATCATGATTAACGGCGCCAAAGCGGCCGATTTTGAATTAAGTTTTGAACCGTTGCTGAGTGAAAGCCATCCGATTTTTAAACTGCCTACGTTCGTCTTGCTTATTATTTTTGTATCGCTCAGCGGTTTTGTTGGCTATTGGTATTACATCAAGCGCGCGCTCAAACATTTGGACCCCAGTGCGGTGGTTCCAGCGCGAGTGCGCAACGCATTAAATATTCTCGCGGAAGGTGTTTTGATTCTTGATCGCCGCGAACAAATTGTATTGGCCAATAACACGTTGATCGAACATTTACAGCGCACAGAGCAATCATTGATGGGCAAGAAAGCAAGCAGTTTGGGCTGGTTTCTGGACCCTAAACAGGAAGCACAAGATTACCCCTGGCTTAAAGCAATCAGTAGCGGTGTAAAGCAAACCGGTGTGCGTGTGCTATTGCCGGATGTTAACGAGAAAGAAACTATTTTTCTGGTGAACGCGGTCCCCATCATGGATGCGAAAGGTGCAAGCCAGGGAACCATTGCTGTGTTTGAAGACATCACCGAATTGGAAACCAAAAGCCGGTTGCTGGAAGATATGATCCAGCAATTGGCCGCAACCCAAGTGGCGATTGAAAACAAAAATAAAGAATTAACATTCCTTGCTACGCGCGACCCATTAACCAATTGTTTTAATCGTCGCGCATTGTATGAACATTTGGGTAGCAAGTTTGATGGCGCGCGTACTGGCGATGCTGAATTCAGTTGCATCATGGCAGATATCGATTTCTTTAAAAAAGTGAACGATACCTACGGCCATGCTGCTGGTGACGAAGTGATTAAAATGGCCGCCAACAGTTTGCGCGAAGTGGTACGTGATCTGGATATGGTGGCGCGTTTCGGCGGTGAAGAGTTTTGCGTAATCCTGCCGGGTGCACCACTGGACCAGGCACAACTCATTGCCGAGCGTTGCCGGCAGAAAATTGAAGAAAAAGTGACAAATGGTATTAAGGTGACTGGCAGCTTCGGCGTGACATCTATTCGCATGGGCGCGTTGACGTCCAACGAATTAATCCAACAGGCGGATGAGGCCCTGTATTACTCCAAACAGCATGGTCGCAACCAGGTTACTTGCTGGCGGCCAGATATGAAAACTATCATTGTCGATACCCAACACCATTAAATCCTTGCTGAAATTCTGCGCAAATTTGCTTGTCCCAATAGCGATCCGGCGGGGCTGGCAGGTTTTTTAAGCGGATTTCCCCGTAGAGTGATCTTGCCGGTGGTAAATCTGCCGCCAGTAATTACAATAGCCCTCGTTTACTCAAAACCTGGCTGAGACCGGGTTCATCATTATTCGGGATATCACCATTGAAATCAGTTACTCCGCAACGCCGCGCACCCGCCTCCGAGCAGACCTCCAACTTATTGGTGCGCCTGTTGAAAGAGGGCGCCCTGATTGGCCTGGGGGCGATTTGCCTTTATCTGTTGATTGCCATGGTCAGCTACGACCCCAATGACCCGGGTTGGTCGCGCACGGGCGATAATGCTGTCGTACAAAATGCCGGCGGTCCCTTTGGTGCATGGATTGCCGATGTGTTTTTCTCGCTGTTTGGTTACCTTGCTTATTTATTCCCGGTGATGATTGCCTATCGTGCCTGGTTGGTACTGAAAGATCGCAACCGCGAAGGCGGCATTGATTGGTTGTTTTTCGGCTTGCGCTCGGTTGGCTTGATATTGGTGATGGTGGCCGGGACTGGTATTGCCGCCATGCATTACAGTGATGGTCAATCGGTATTGCCTTATTCCAATGGAGGCTTGCTTGGCGCCGCAGTATCTGATGCGGTCTTCGGTGCGTTTAATTACACCGGCGGCACTTTGTTGTTGCTGGCGCTTTTCCTCGTGGGTATGACCATTTTCACCGATCTTTCGTGGCTAAAACTCAGTGAAGATCTTGGCCGTTGGACCCTGATTGGTATTAATAAAGGCATGGAAAAATGGCAGGTGTATCGCCGTGAAAAAGCGGAGAAACAAATTGCCGTTAAGGCCCAGGAGCATCGACGTGAAGTTGTCGAGCAGCATGTAAAACAGGAAGCCAGGCGTGTTGCACCGGTGATTATCACTGAGCCGCCCAAAAAGAAGCCAACACCCAGCCCGCGTATCGAAAAAGAAAAACAACCTTCGCTGTTTGAATCCCTCGAACCAGCGGAAGGTACTTTGCCGCCGCTGAGTTTGCTCGATCCCCCCGATAAACGTAGCGATAAAGGCTATTCCAAAGAGTCACTGGAGGCGATGTCCAAACTGCTGGAGCTGAAACTTAAGGATTTCGGTATCGAGATCGAGGTGGTTTCCGTCCAGCCGGGACCTGTTGTTACCCGTTTTGAAATCCAGCCTGCACCCGGTATTAAAGCCAGCCGGATTTCCGGCCTTGCCAAGGACCTCGCGCGCTCGTTGGCTGTAGTGTCTGTGCGTGTGGTGGAGGTAATTCCGGGTAAATCGGTAATGGGCGTGGAGATTCCCAACGTTCACCGCGAAATGGTACGGATGTCAGAAGTGATTTCCTCGGAGGCTTACGAGAATGCCAAGTCACCGCTGACGATGGTTTTGGGCCATGATATTTCCGGCCAGCCGGTAGTGTCTGATCTGGCCAAGATGCCGCACTTATTGGTAGCCGGTACTACCGGTTCGGGTAAATCGGTGGGCGTTAACGTCATGCTGTTGAGCCTGCTGTACAAATCCACACCCAAGGAAGTGCGCTTGATTCTGGTCGACCCGAAAATGTTGGAACTCTCGGTTTACGAGGGGATTCCCCATTTGCTCACGCCAGTAATTACCGATATGAAAGACGCTTCCAACGGTCTGCGCTGGTGCGTCGGTGAGATGGAGCGTCGCTACAAACTGATGTCTGCGCTGGGCGTGCGCAACCTTGCCGGTTACAACCGCAAAGTGGATGATGCGGCCCAGGCGGGTGAGCCGGTTAAAGACCCATTATTTAAACCTGAAGACAATTTTGAAGCGGGCGCCGATGTGGCCACCGCGCCGGACCTGACAGAGTTGCCATTTATTGTCGTGGTGATCGACGAGTTCGCCGACATGATGATGATCGTCGACAAGAAAAAAGTGGAACAACTGATCGCCCGTATCGCTCAAAAAGCACGTGCTGCCGGTATCCATCTGATCCTTGCAACCCAGCGTCCGTCGGTAGACATCATTACCGGTTTGATTAAAGCCAACGTACCGACCCGCATCGCGTTCCAGGTTTCGTCCAAAATTGATTCGCGTACCATCCTGGATCAGGGCGGGGCAGAGCAGTTATTGGGCCATGGTGACATGCTGTACTTGCCCTCGGGAACCAGTGTGCCTATCCGTGTCCACGGCGCATTTGTGGATGACCATGAAGTCCATAAAGTGGTGGCCGACTGGAAAAAACGCGGCGCGCCACAATATATCGACGGTATTACTGACGATGATAATAATTCCATTCCGGTTCCCGGCCTGCCCAGTGAAGGCGGTGAGGAAGGGGATGGCGAGAAGGATGCACTTTATGACGAGGCGGTGGAATTTGTTATCGAGTCGCGCAAGGCATCAATTTCTTCTGTGCAGCGTAAATTGCGCATCGGCTACAACCGCGCGGCGCGTTTAATAGAAACAATGGAGGCGGCGGGTGTCGTTTCCTCGGCAGGCCATAACGGCAACCGCGAGGTATTGGTCGGGCGCAATTAATTTGGCTCGGGTTCAGTCTCAAACGATAGGATTGCCAGGTGCAATCCTGCGTCCATATTCGATTTTACCTGGATAACTTATGACATTTTTCCTGAAATTTTTATCGCGAACCTTAATCGGTGTTTTGATGGTGTTTTCAACAATCGCCAATGCTGCTGATGACCAAGCCGCGGTGCAGTTGCGTAAACTACTTGATGCCATGAACAACCTGCAAGGCAATTTTGTGCAAACTACATATGACAAAACCGGTGCTGAGCAAGACGTCAGCAAAGGTAATTTTATGTTGATGCGCCCCGGTAAGTTTTATTGGGAAACCCGCGAACCCATGCCGCAATTACTGGTGTCCAATAACAAGACCATTTGGTTGTACGACGCCGATCTGGAAACTGTCACCGTACGCGAATTTACTGATGACCTGCGCGAAACGCCTGCATTACTGTTAAGTGCAGATGTTGAACAATTGCGCAAACAGTTTTCTGTTACACGCGATGACAAAAACAAAGCTGCTGAAGCCTACACGCTTACTCCAAAAGTAACGGAAGGTATGTTCCAGCATTTGACACTGGTATTTAAAGATGGCCAGCTGGCAGAGTTTTCAATTAAAGACAGCCTGGGGCAATTAACTCGCTGCGTACTCAACAATACACAACGTAATAAACCGCTGGCAGAAGAAAAATTCTTTTTCCAGATTCCGGAAGGCGTTGAAGTGTTGAAAGATTAATCCGGCTTTTATCACAGGCTTGGCATGGATTTATTTGGTTCACCCACACCCGCGTATCAACCGCTTGCTGCGCGTATGCGCCCGCGTAACCTGGATGATTATATCGGCCAGGAACATTTGCTCGCACCGGGAAAACCCTTGCGCGAAGCAATTGTTCGCGGCCAATTACATTCAATGATTTTGTGGGGGCCGCCGGGTGTTGGTAAAACTTCGCTCGCCAAATTATTCGCTGAACAGGCGGATGCACGTTTTGAGTCCTTGTCGGCCGTGTTATCCGGCGTAAAGGAAATTCGCGCCGCAGTTGCTACTGCACAGCAAGAACGAATTTCTACGCGGCGCAAAACTATTTTATTTGTCGACGAGGTGCATCGCTTTAATAAATCCCAGCAAGATGCATTTTTACCTTATGTAGAAGATGGCACGTTTATTTTTATTGGCGCAACTACAGAAAACCCATCATTTGAATTGAATAATGCGTTGTTATCGCGTTGCCGCGTTTACGTGTTGCGCGGTTTGCAACCAGAGCAATTGAAAAATGTATTACTCCAGGCGCTCAATGATAAAACGCGCGGATTAGGTAGCCAATCTATTACGATTGACGATGATACCTTGATGACATTGGCGCAAGCTGCCGATGGCGATGCCCGTAAATCACTTAATTTATTGGAAATCGCTGCAGACCTTGCCGATGAAGATGGCGAGCAAAAAGTTATCAACGAGCATGTCGTTGCCGAAGTTCTCGCCAGCGACGTGCGCCGCTTCGATAAAGGCGGAGACATTTTCTACGAGCAAATATCGGCATTGCACAAATCGGTGCGCGGATCATCACCCGACGGTGCTTTGTATTGGCTGGCGCGCATGCTGGATGGTGGTTGCGATCCACTTTATATCGCGCGCCGTGTAGTGCGCATGGCGAGTGAAGATATCGGTAATGCAGACCCGCGCGCATTACCATTGTGCCTCTCCGCATGGGATGTGCAAGAGCGCCTTGGACGTCCGGAAGGAGAGTTGGCTATCGCCCAGGCAGTAGTATATTTGGCATGCGCACCTAAAAGTAATGCTGTGTATAATGCATTCAATCAAGTGATGGCTGATGTACGTAGCCAGCCTGCTTATGATGTTCCTATTCATTTGCGCAATGCTCCTACCAAACTCATGAAAAATATGGATTACGGTGCGGAATATCGTTATGCCCACGACGAACCGGGAGCTTATGCAGCAGGGGAAAACTATCTGCCGGAAGATATTTCCGGGGCTCGCTATTACGATCCGGTAGAGCGCGGGCTCGAATTAAAAATCCAGGAAAAACTCGCGCATTTGCGTGAGCTGGACAAGCTAAGTAAAAAGCAACGTTATAGAAAGTAAAGCGGAAACGATAATGCAGTGGTTGGCAATTGCAATAGGTGGTGCGCTCGGGTCTGTGCTCAGATTCGCTGCCGTCAGTTATCTGACCCCGCTGATTAATCATCGTTTTCCCTTTGGTACGTTTATCGTAAATTTAACCGGTTCATTTTTAATTGGCGTGGCTTACGTATTATTGGTTGAAAAAACAACCCTGCCTGCAGAGTGGAGATTGTTTTTTATTACAGGGATATTGGGGGGCTACACAACTTTCTCGGCATTTTCGCTGGAGATTTTGCAGCTGTGGCAAGAGGGGCATGCGCTCAACGCGTTTGCCTATGCCAGTGGTTCTGTCATTTTAGGCCTATTAATGGCGTTCATCGGAATGGCGTTAACCCAAAAAATATTTTAGAGCGTAGCCGTATTGCGTTACACCTATACGGGCTGCGTTAACACCTTTTAACTTCAACTAGAAAATTAGACATCATGCTAGATTCAAAATTACTTCGTACTGCTACCGAAGAAGTAGCAAAAGGTTTGGCCAAACGCGGCTACGAATTAGATGTAGCAAAAATCCAAGCTTTGGAAGAAAAGCGCAAGGCAATTCAAATAAAAACTGAAAACCTGCAAGCAGAACGAAATTCCATCTCCAAGGGTATCGGCAAAGCTAAACAAGCGGGCGAAGATGTTGCGCCTTTAATGCAAAAAGTGGAAAACATCAAACAGGACCTGGTAAGTGCAGAAGCTGAATTGGCGACCATTCAAACTGAATGGGATGACTTCGTTAAAGCAATTCCCAATGTTCCTGCAGATGAAGTGCCTGAAGGTAAAAGTGATGAAGACAACGTAGAAGTGCGCACTTGGGGTACACCGCGTAATTTTGATTTTCCAATTGTTGATCATGTGGATCTCGGTGCGAATCTTGGCGGCCTGGATTTTGAGGTCGCTACCAAAATTACCGGCACCCGTTTTGCAGTGTTGCGTGGTGGTGTAGCCAGATTGCATCGCGCACTTGCACAGTTCATGCTTGAAACCCACATCGCTGAACATGGTTATGAAGAGGTTAATGTTCCATTTATTGTTAATCGTGATTCGTTGTTTGGCACCGGCCAATTACCCAAGTTTGAAGAGGATTTATTCAAACTTACTGATGACCGCGAATTTTATTTAATTCCGACCGCAGAAGTTCCTGTCACTAATATTTATCGTGATGAAATCGTTGATGAGGCACAGTTGCCCATTAAATTGGTGTGTCATTCTCCCTGCTTCCGTTCAGAAGCGGGAAGCTATGGTCGCGATACGCGTGGCATGATTCGCCAGCATCAATTTGAAAAGGTAGAGTTAGTTAAGTTTGTTCGCCCTGAAGAATCGGATGCAGCATTGGAAGCCTTGGTCGGCCACGCAGAAGCGATTCTGCAAAAATTGGGGCTGCCACATCGCACCGTAATTCTGTGTGGCGGTGATATTGGGTTCTCTTCTGCAAAAACATACGATATTGAAGTGTGGGTGCCATCGCAAAATAAATATCGCGAGATTTCTTCATGCAGCAGTTTCCGCGATTTTCAGGCGCGCCGTATGTTGGCACGTTACCGCAATAAAGAAACTGGCAAGCCCGAATTGTTACATACCCTGAATGGTTCTGGCCTTGCGATTGGCCGTACCTTGCTGGCTGTATTGGAAAATTATCAGCAGGCTGATGGCAGTGTTGTCATTCCTGAAGCATTACGCCCTTATATGGGTGGGCAGGAAGTACTTGCACCGGCAAAAAAATAAACCGGGCATTGCTCTATTTTATTGTTGGATTATTCTGTAAAGGTGGGTATCGCATTAGCGACCCACCTTTTTTACAACCTTAAAAAGCAAAATGAATAGTTCTTTTGCTTTCGTTGAATCTGGTGCACCTGGCTATGGATTATTTTCCGGTCTTTCTCGATTTAAAAAAACGTCGCTGCCTGTTGGTTGGTGGTGGCGATGTCGCAACACGCAAAGGCCGCTTACTGGCAAAAGCTGGCGCTTCCCTGCGCGTAGTCGCACCGGAAATTTCTACGGAGTTACGTGGGCTTGTTATTGTCTCCAAGGGTGAAATTTTTGAGCGGGAATATCAAGCAAGTGATTTGCAAGATTGTGTATTGGCAATCGCCGCTACCGATATTGAATCCCTGAATGAAAAAATCTCTGCCGACGCACAAACATTACATATACCCGTCAATGTGGTGGATAGCCCTGCACTTTGTACTTACATTACTCCTGCAATTATTGATCGTTCTCCGTTGGTGATTGCTGTTTCCAGTGGCGGCGAAGCGCCGGTGTTGGCGCGGTTAGTGCGCGCAAAACTGGAAACACTGATTCCTGCAAGCTATGGAAAACTTGCGCAGATCGCCAGTCAATGGCGCGAGCGCATTAAAACGCGCTTTGACAATGGTGATAGCCGTAGAAAATTCTGGGAAAAAATTCTGCAAGGTCCCGCCGCAGAATTAATGATGAATGGACAGGAGGATGCTGCAAACAAGTTTATTGATGATGAGCTTGCCAACGATCAATCGCAACTGACAAAAGGTGAAGTGTATTTAGTCGGCGGCGGCCCCGGCGATCCTGAATTATTAACACTGCGTGCATTGCGATTAATGCAGCAAGCGGATGTCGTACTTTATGATCGTTTGGTCTCTGATGCGGTGATGGAATTGGTGCGACGCGATGCAGAGCGAATTTATGTAGGAAAGCGTCGTAATGAACACGCGATGGAGCAGGAAAATATTAATCAGCTGTTGGTTGATCTCGCAAAGCAAGGAAAACGTGTGTTGCGTTTGAAAGGTGGAGATCCATTTATTTTCGGGCGCGGTGGTGAAGAAATTGAATTGCTTGCACAAAATGATATTCCGTTTCAGGTTGTACCGGGAATTACTGCTGCATCGGGTTGTGCAGCTTATGCGGGTATTCCATTGACGCATCGTGATTATGCACAATCAGTTCGTTTTGTTACGGGGCATCTTAAATCTGATGATACTAATTTATCCTGGCCCGAGCTTGCCAATCCGACACAAACATTAGTGTTTTATATGGGCCTGGTTGGATTGAAAGAAATTTGTGAGTCACTTATTGCACATGGTCGTGCAGCAACGACACCGGTAGCATTAATTGAGAAAGGTACAACGCAAGATCAGCGAGTGTTAATTGCGGATTTGAATACTATTGCCGGCGTGGTGGCCGTAAATGATGTTCATGCACCTACATTGTTTATTGTCGGAGACGTTGTAAAACTGCATGACAGTTTGAAATGGTTTAAAACGAATTAATGCATATGTGCCTGTTAACAGGCACATATGCGCTTTCACTTAGGTATTTTCTTGCGGTTTGGTTTTGAACCAGGAAATTAAAATCGAACCACCGATCAACAAAGCAACTACCGATAATGAAATTCCCACTGGAATTTTATAGATATCAATCAACAACATCTTGATGCCAATAAATACCAACACAAGCGCCAGACCATATTTAATATAAGTAAATCGGTCTGCCATATCAGCTAACAAGAAATACATTGCCCGCAAACCAAGAATGGCGAATATATTTGAAGTCAGGACGATAAATGGATCAGATGTGATCGCAAAAATAGCGGGGATTGAATCTACCGCAAAAATCACGTCAGATATTTCCACCATAATTAGCGCAAGAAATAGGGGAGTCATTAACTTCACCCCGTTTTCGACCACGAAGAATTTTTCGCCGTGTAACTGATTGCTGATGGCAAAATGCTTTTTGAACCAGTTGAGTAATGGGTTATTTTCCAGGTTAATTTCTTTGTCAGCCATCCACCACATTTTAATTCCCGTCACCAATAGAAACAGGCCGAACACATATAACAACCAGTGGAAGTGGGCAATTAACCACACGCCGGCAAAAATCATAATGGTGCGTAAAATAATTGCACCGAGCACACCGTAGGTCAGCACGCGCTTTTGCAATTCAAATGGAATGGCAAAGAAATTGAATAGCATCAGCCACACAAACACGTTATCTACCGCGAGCGATTTTTCAATTAAATAACCTGTCAGGTATTCCATGGTTTTGGTGTTAGCTAACTCGCGGGTGAAATACGTATCCAGGTACCACCAGAGGCCCGCACCAAAACTCAATGCCAACGTAACCCATACCACGGACCAACTGGCCGCTTCTTTCAGTGATACGCGATGTTCCTTGCCGCCCCCGACAAATACCAGGTCAATTGCTAATACGATCAGGACAATGCAGAAGAATATTAACCACATCCCCCAGGTTCCGATGGAGGTTATGTCAGTGGATTGAGCAGCAGTTGCCAGTGTAGTTTCCGCCACTGCAAGCGCCGGGCTTAAGCCAGCGAAGAGTGCAAGTAAAGATTTGATCATGAATAGCTCCGTCGTTAATAGATTACTCAACGCAATGACGGGCAAAGGAAATAAAAAGGGAAATAAGGAAGCCTTTGTCATTGCGACAAAGGTCTCGTTCACAAGGTACTTACTATCAAACCTCGAGCCATCAAGCCTTCGAGTCATCTAGATATTGCCTTGCCCGCGCGACCGGAGCTAAATAACTCGTATTGACGACCTGCGCGGCGGGAACTACTCCCCTTCGTTCGCCTAGTATAAAAGCTAAGGCTAAAGGGTCAAGGTTTTTGAATGACATTTACAGGCTGGCAAGGTGACGTAAGGATAAAACCATTGTCCAAAATGTGATCAATGTGCCAAATTTCTATAACTACATGAATTAGGCTTCAAGAAAATGCGAATAAAGCCGACAAATTGACTATGAATTGTGAATATCAGGTGCAGTTATGGTTTATTTAGGTCCAATTACTCCCAGGCCGCAGCCGGTAAAAAACCCGGCAAGACCGACCAGTATTACCCCGGTGCGTGCCTATGCCAGCGATCAACATGGCATTGATGTCGATGCTGCTCCGGCGATCGGTGTTGGGCCTCCCGGTGGTGTTGAGCGGCGTAAACAGGATCGTCGCAGTAAGTCGGGAGAGCATTTAGTGGAAACCCGGGCCGGTAAAGATCGCCGCAAATCGCCCAAACCCAGCATTAATATTTCTATCTAGATTTAAGTATTTTTACGGGCACAGACTTGAACGCGGGTGTTTTACTGCGTGGGTCATGTGTAGTCGCAATCAATACATTCGCCTCCGGATAATAGGCCATCAAATTTCCTCGCGGTAAATCAAAGCCAACCGCTTTCACCGCAGGCATAGTCCCATGCATGGATGCAATGTCTATGAGTGTTCCCGATTCAATTCCCAGCTCTTTCATATCCTCATTATTCATTAATACAGACCAGCGTGAGTCCGTACCTCTGTAAGAATCACTTTCTTCGTAAATGATTGAATTAAATTGCCCCTCGCTACGGATACTGGCGAGCATAAATGGAAATTCGGTGTTTTCAATGATGGTGCGAAGTGAATGGGTTTTAAATTGGGCTTTTTGATTTTTGGTGTGGAATACCGCTTTATCAAGAAGACGGTTTTTAATGGTAAATTCCTGTTTGGTTTCTTCAATATCTTTTAGATTTTCCAATCCCGGAATTGTTTTTGCGATAGCAGCGCGAATTGAATTATGTTTTTTAAATTGCTGGAAATGATACGCCGCGGCAGGTAATAACCGGATACCTAATTCACATAAAATTTCCACTTCCGGTTTTACATTGTGTAATCGATCTATGCCGCCATCACTCAAGCGTACATAGTTAAACATCGATTCCTGCGTTGTTGGTTGCCATTCTTCATCTCGCGCAGTGACTGGCAAAATCAACGCTTCACTATTTTCTACACCATTGATGTGGCCGGCGTTGAGTGTCGTTGTTAAGTAAACTTTGAATGGAATTTTATCCAGCGCTGTACGTGCCCAATCAGTATTGGGAGTTGCGGAAAACAAATTGCCGCCCATGATTAATGCAGCATTTATTTTTCCATTGAAAGCTGCGTGCAAGCAGGCGAGTGTATCCATACCAGGCGTGCGTGGTAACCGGATATTCAGCTGCTGTTCCAGCTTTTCCAATACATCTTCTGCCAACACCGGTTTAACGCCGACAGTGCCAATACCTTGCACGTTGCTGTGGCCGCGCAAGGGCAATAATCCGGCTGCTGGTTTACCAATCATCCCGCGCAGTAATGCAAGGTTCGCAATAGCTTCTACATTTTCAACGCCGTTCAGGTGATGGGTAATCCCCATTCCCCAGGCAAAAATAGCCCGTTCGGATTTCGCATATGCATTGGCGAGTTGCATAATTTTTTCTTGCGCTACGCCACAATGATTGACGATTGTTTGCCAATCAGTATTTTCCAATTCCTGTTTAAATACATAGAAATCGTCGGTGTGTTGCGCAATAAAGCCGGAATCGATTTGCTGGTTTTCAATTAATGCTTTGGCGATACCGTTTAATAATGCCAGGTCGCTACCAATTTTGGGTTGCACATATTCCGATGCAATCCAGGTGCCGCCACTTAACATGGATTTTGCGCTTTTTGGAACGGCGAAACGTACCAACCCGGGTTCTTTCGCTGGGTTAATAACGATGACTTGCCCGCCTCGTTCACGACAATTCTTTAATTGATGCACAAAGCGTGGATGATTGGATGCCGGGTTTGCTCCGATCACAAAAATGCAATCGCAATTGCCTACGTCCTCCAGCGATACGGTGGCAGTACCGGTGCCTATCACATTGTATAAACCAACGCCGGTTGCTTGGTGGCAATAATAGGAGCAGTTATTGACATTGTTGGTACCGTAAAGTCGTGCGAGCAATTGCAGTACAAATCCTGCTTCATTGGATGAGCGGCCGGATGAATAAAAAAAACTGTGGTCAGGGCTGGTTCCGGAAAATGCTCCAGCCATTTTGTCGAGTGCAAATGCCCAGGTGACGGGGGTGTATTTATCGGTGTCGGCACTTTTGAATAACGGCGTATTGAGTCGACCCAAATGCTCCAGCTCATATGCGCTCAGTTGTTTGAAATCTTCCAGTGTGTGCGCGAATAAATCCTCCGGAATAGGCAGTTGGATATCAGTTGATTGTGCCTGGATACTTTTATTGCAAACTGAAGGGAATTCATCTTTTTCGTTAGTCATTCCCCCGCGTTGCCCGCCCATCCCCAAGCCGCAAGCCTTGCACGTATTTTTACTATTTAATGCTTTAGCGGAATTCAACAGGCCGATGCGGGCAACTGTCTTGAGTGTATAAAGTACTTTTTTGGGGCCACCGCCGACTATGGTGATGGCTTCGGTGGTAGAGGTATCTTTGGTTGACATAATTTCATCGCATGCCGGAATATTTTTTGGAGGGTAGGTGGGAATGTTCATGATTGCAATACGTCAAATGGCGGCAATTTTTATCAGATTAGGCCGGATTTGCTGAATCGCCTGATAACACTGGTGTTTTTATAGGCACCACCTACAAATGTTTACATTCATTTTCCCGTTGAGTGAATAAGCTGCGGCGCCGCAAAAATTTATTGGTTTTTTTAATTAATGAGGTTGTTGGAATGTATTTTAGATGGCTCGTTGGTATTGTTTTTGTATTGTTGCTGGGGGGATGTAAAGACGTGTTGAACAAGCCATTGGAAGGGCAGGAGGATGATTTATCACGTTATGTGTTTGTAGGAAATTGGGTGGCGGAAGATAAAAATATTCGGCTTGAGTTGAAAAAAACTGATAAATCCGGCTGGTATCAGTTTACTGTACAAGAGCCCGAACGTTTGGTTGAAGGAAAGGTAAAGGTTGCAGGGTTCAAACGTAAACTTGCGGTGAGTGTAGAAATGGCCAGCCTCCGGGTTAACGGTGAGCCATTGGTGCGTGATGATAAGCAAGCGTATTTTCTGGTTGGCGTTTACTACGATGATGATGAATTACGTATTGCGCCGGCTGATATGGGAAAGTTTGAGCGCAATTTCTCCGATTACTTTTTTGCTGTTCCTATTGAAACCGCCGCCTTCTGTATTAGAGGTAATGAGAATTGCAAGAAAACGTTTACCTCCGGCAATCTTCTGGTCTCTAAAAATCGCCGCAAATTTAACGAGGACTTTGTTAAGCATTTCAGGACGGTTTTTCCTCGTAGTGAGTCCATTGTTTTCATTCCTGCCTCGTAATGGCCATTCGGTGTAGCAAATCGGGTTATCGAAATATTTGTTAGGGCTAACATTGATGTCGGTACCCGAGAAATTTCCAGTTGTCATCAAAATATGTTTGACAGCGCTGTCATGAGGTTTTAAAGTAATCACAGTTGATTGAATATCGGTCTTAAAAAACTTCATTAAGTCCAGTTTTAAATCGTTAAATGGTCTCTCACCGTCGATGTCTGGTTGATGCATCGACGTCTCCCTCTTGCCCTCTGAGTTTCAGAGGGCTTTTTTTAATTTCCCGTTTTGATTTGGCTGTTAGCGTAATCACGCCGTGTTTTACTGCACGTGGACAGATGTTTCATTCCCATCATAATTCTTGCGCTCCTGACTAGGTTATTCAGTGCTTAGCTGGCATAATCGACGCCCCGAATTTTCCGGGTTTGCCCTGGGCAGTGTTCAAGGGTGGGCCCTCGTGGCGAGCCAGGCCGTTATGGCTTAAGGCGCGCTTTCCTGTCAGCTAGAGGATTACCATGAAGCCAGCCGTAAAACCCCGTAACCCCAATTTCTCATCTGGCCCTTGTAGCAAGCGTCCAGGCTATAGCCTTGATCAACTTGATATTTCCACCCTCGGCCGTTCGCATCGTTCAACCATTGGTAAAACAGCACTGCAACGTGCATGTGACGATACTGCCGAGCTACTCGGTTTGCCGGAAGGTTATCGTGTAGGTGTGGTTCCCGGTTCTGATACCGGTGCGGTGGAGATGGCGATGTGGTCTTTGCTGGGCGCGCGCGGCGTGGATATCCTGCAATGGGAATCGTTCGGTAAAGGCTGGTTGAGCGATGCCACCAAAGAATTGAAATTGACCGTCAATGCCCATGAAGCGGATTACGGTTTACTGCCGGATTTGTCCAAAGTAAATTTTGATAACGATGTAATTTTCACCTGGAACGGCACCACTTCCGGTGTGAAAGTGCCCAACGGCGACTGGATTCCCGCAGACCGTAAAGGCCTGACTATTTGCGATGCAACGTCTGCGGTGTTCGCCATGGACCTGCCATGGGACAAGCTCGACGTAATTACCTATAGCTGGCAAAAAGTGCTCGGCGGCGAAGGGGCACACGGTATGTTGATCCTGAGTCCGCGTGCGGTTGAGCGTCTGGAAACTTATAAGCCAAGCTGGCCGATGCCAAAATTGTTCCGCATGACCAGCGGCGGAAAATTGCAGGAAGGTATTTTCAAAGGCGACACTATCAACACGCCATCCATGCTGGCTGTTGCTGATTATCTGGATGCACTGGATTGGGTTCGCTCTATCGGTGGTGTAAAAGAAACTATCGCTCGTTCCAATGCCAACCTGGACGTGTTGAAGCGATTTGTTGCTGCCAATGACTGGATCGATTTTTTGGCACAGACTCCGGAAACCCTGTCAAATACCAGCGTGTGTTTCACCCTGAAAGCAACGCCGGATCAGGTAAAAGCCTTGATCAAACTGCTGGATAAAGAAGGCGTAGCTTATGATATTGGCGCTTACCGCGATGCCCCGCCTGGCTTGCGTTTCTGGGCCGGTGCAACGGTTGGTGCGGAAGATCTTGAAGCTGTTTTACCTTGGCTGACCTGGGCTTATAACGAAGTCACGGCCGCTTGATATTGATTGATGTAACGACTCAGGCCGTGTTTTTACACGGCCTTTTTGTTAGCAGATTTGAGGAAGAAGCTCATGTTTAAAATAAAAACTTACAACGCAATTTCTGTAAAGGGCCTTAATCGTTTTCCGCGCGAGAACTATGAGGTTGCCAGCGATATCGGAGCTCCCGATGCCTATATTCTTCGCAGCCATAAATTGCATGGCGAATCACTCCCTGAATCAGTAAAGGCAGTTGCCCGTGCCGGTGCTGGTACTAACAATGTTCCGGTTGATGAATACACTAAAAAAGGTGTTGTGGTGTTTAACTCACCCGGTGCAAACGCTAATGCCGTTAAAGAGTTGGTATTGGCTGGTATGTTATTGGGATCGCGTGGCATCGTTTCCGGCATGAATTATGTGAATGGTTTGACTCACATGACTGATGCCGATGAAATGTCCAAGCTGCTTGAAAAAGAAAAATCCAATTTTGCTGGAATGGAACTTCAGGGAAAAACCCTGGGTATTGTTGGCTTGGGGGCAATTGGTTCATTGATTGCTGACGCGGCACTTGCGTTGGGTATGAATGTGGTGGGTTTCGATCCCGCATTATCTGTAGAAGCTGCATGGCGTTTGCCAAACCAGGTTGGCCGCATGGAAAACCTGCAATCATTATTAGCTCGCTCTGACTACATCACCTTGCATGTGCCTGCGATTCCTGCAACCAAACATTTGATCAATGCTGACACTTTAAAAGTGTGCAAAAAGGGCGCGGTGTTGCTGAATTTTGCGCGTGAGGCGATTGTGGATGCGCATGCGGTAGTTGAGAGCCTGGATGCCGGTCATTTGGGTAAATACATTTGCGATTTCCCCGAGCCGATCCTGCTCAACCGCAATGATGTTCTGGCGATGCCGCACATCGGCGCCAGCACTGAAGAGGCAGAAGAAAACTGCGCGATTATGGCTGCGGATCAATTGGTGGATTACCTGGAAAACGGTAATATCAAAAATTCCGTGAATTTCCCGGCGGTGTCTATGGACCGCAACCAGAATATTGGTGCGCGTATTACATTCTCCAATGAGAATGTGTCCGGTGTTCTTGGACATGTGCTTTCCGTGCTGGCAGATAATAAAGTCAACGTGATCGATATGGTTAATAAAAGCCGTGGCGATGTTGCGTACAATATTATCGATGTTGAGCAAGCCCCGGCTGCAAGCGTCATCAGCGCGCTGGCTAAAGTTGAGCACGTGATCGCGGTGCGTGTGATTTAATTTTTATCGTAACATTCAAAAAAATTCGGGAGCAGGGTAGATGTATAAACTGGTCTTCTTTGTTCCCGAATCCCACCTTGAACTTGTAAAAACTGCTGTTTTTTCCGCCGGGGCCGGGCGCATTGGCAATTACGACCAGTGTTGTTGGCAAGTGCCAGGTGTTGGCCAGTTTCATCCACTGGCAAATGCGAACCCTTACATTGGTAGTGTCGGTAAGCTTGAGGTCTTGCATGAATATCGTGTTGAGATGGTTTGTGCTGATGAGTTTATTCAAGATGCAGTAGCCGCTCTTCGGGTTGCACATCCCTATGAGGAGCCAGCTTTTGATGTCTTCTACCTTACCGATGTGGAGACGCATAGATGAGTTTGTCTCTATTTAAGATGCTTTCCGCGGAATTGTCCGACTCTCTACGCGCTGATATCGGCCAGTCTCATGCAGCTGTCATCCTGTTATTAAGCCGCGGCGATAACCCTGCATTGCTTTTTACTAAACGTGCATTGCATTTGCGCAATCATCCGGGGGAAGTTTGTTTTCCGGGGGGTATGCGTGAACCCGGGGATATTAATTTATTAGCGACTGCTTTGCGTGAGATGGAGGAAGAGATTGGCCTCCCTGCGCATGAGGTGCAAGTGCTTGGTCGATTGCCTGAAGCATATACGCGTGTCGGAACCCGGGTAACACCTTTTGTCGCGAGTTTCGATGCGAGTTATCCGCTGGTTGCTGCGCTATCGGAACTTGATTCTATTTTTATGGTGCCGCTGTCGCTATTTGAGCAAGGAATTATGGTCCGTGAAGATGTCTTCGAACGAGAAGGTCGCAGTTATACAATTCCCGTCTACCATTATCAGGGATATGAAATATGGGGATTCACAGCAGCAGTTACTGCCCGTTTTTTGCGCCTGGTGGCTAAAGCTAATGATTCAAAACTGATAAATAATTCATAACTTTTGGTTCTTTGTTGCGGCATCGACTGGATTATTTGACATAAGAGATTCAACTGGGCAAAGTTACATGCCAATGCCCCTTATCCTGGTGTGGGCGATAATAATTATCAACCAGTAAGTGACTGGATTTTCACTATATTATTTCTCGATGGGCTTTGTCCCGGTGGTTAAGGATGAGCAATTACCAGACACCTCTACGCGATATTAACTTCACACTTTTCGAGCTATTGGACTATGCGGGACATTGTTCCCTTATTGGTCAACCGGCATTGGACTCCGAACTGGCGAATGCATTTTTGACAGAAGCAGCGCGTTTTTCTGAAACTGTACTTGCCCCCCTCGGTCCACTGGGCGATAGAGCCGGTTGCCAGCTTATCGATGGAAAAGTAATCACGCCACCCGGTTTTAAAGAAGCCTATCAGCAGTATTGTGACGCGGGTTGGCCCACGCTGTCGCGTTCTGGCCTATATGGCGGGCAAGGTCTTCCGCAATCTCTGGGAATTGTGCTAAGCGAAATCCTGGGTACGCCCAATTGGGCATGGGGTATGTATGTGGGGTTATCGCAAGGGGCGATGCATACCATCGAAACTCACGGAAGCCAGCGCCAGAAGCAGCAATATTTGCCGTCGCTTATTTCAGGGCGTTGGACCGGGACCATGTGCCTGACCGAGTCACAAGCCGGTAGCGATTTGGGATTGCTTAAAACCAAAGCTGAAATTTGTGCTGATGGTAGTTATAAAATTACCGGTACCAAGATTTTTATCTCATCTGGCGATCATGACCTCGCTGAAAATATCGTGCACATCGTCCTTGCCCGCTTGCCGGATGCCCCCCAGGGAACCAAGGGGATTTCGTTATTTGTAGTCCCCAAAATTCTTGTTAACGACTCAGGCGAATTACTGGAGCGGAATAAAATTCATTGTTCTGCCATCGAACATAAAATGGGGATTCACGGCAATGCGACTTGCGTATTGAATTTTGACGGCGCTATTGGCTGGCTCCTGGGTGATGTTAATAAAGGCCTGAACCAGATGTTCACCTTTATGAATCTCGCACGGATAGGTTCCGGACTACAAGGGCTTGCCCATGGGGAACTGGGATATCAGATTGCACGTCGCTACGCCCGTGAGCGTTTACAAGCGCGCTCGGCCAATGGGCCCAAGCATCCGGACAAAGCCGCTGACCCGATTATTGTTCATCCCGATGTGCGCCGTATGTTACTCACACAGAAGGTTTTGGTAGAAGGGATTCGCATGCTTTGTTACTTTGCGACCTTGAAAATGGATTTAAGCCAACATTCTGTAGAGCTTCCGGGGCGCGATAATGCGACAGATTTGCTGGGTATATTAACTCCCATCGTAAAGGCATTCAGTACAGAGGTTGGCTTCGAGTCTGCCAATCTTGCCGTGCAATGTTTAGGTGGGCACGGTTATATTCGAGAATGGGGTCTGGAACAAAACCTGCGCGATTGCCGCATTGCTACTCTTTATGAAGGTACTACCGGTATTCAGGCGCTGGATTTGCTCGGCCGTAAAATCATTGGTTCCGGCGGTAAAACACTGGTTATGCTAGCTACTGAAATTGCAGATTTTTGCATCGATTGTGCAAATAGTGAACAGTTGGCGCAACATGTCACGCAATTAGCTACACTCAATCAGGAGTGGCAACAATTAGGTTTGGATATTGCGGCCAAGGCGCAGGAAAACCCGGATGAAATCGGAGCAGCAGCGGTGGATTATCTGATGTATTCGGGCTATCTTGTGCTCGCTTATTTATGGCTCCGGGCAGAAAAAGTTGCGCGTATGCAATTGGTATTAGCTGCGGAAGATGCGAATTTTTATAAGGCCAAGCTGGCCTCGGCTGATTTTTATTTTGCGCGCATTTTACCGCGTACGGCAGGATTAGTTCAGGCAATTAAGTCGGGTGCCGATAATTTAATGAATTTACCTGATGATAGTTTCTAAACGATTTACCATAACAATAGTGGAGATACCTACATGTCGCTGAATTACGACAGAACTCTCGCGGAAGTATTTGCGCAATCCTGTAAACAATTCGCGGACTGTAAAGCATTCACTTGTATGGGGCACACGTTGACCTATGCCGAATTGGATCATCTCTCCGGACGTTTTGCTGCTTATTTGCAACAGCACACCCAATTACAACCGGGTGACAGAATTGCGGTGCAGCTGCCTAATGTTTTGCAATATCCCGTTGTAGTTTTCGGTGCGTTGCGTGCTGGCCTCGTGGTTGTTAATACCAATCCGCTTTATACGCCGCATGAAATAAAACACCAATTGAATGATTCAGGTGCGAAAGCACTGATTGTGTTGGCAAATATTGCCAAGAACGCTGCCGCGATTATTGGTGAAACAAAAGTAGAGCAAGTCATTGTGACGGAGCTAGCTGATTTGCATCCGCCAGTGAAACGCATCTTGTTGAATTTCGCGGTTAAATATTTGAAAAAACTGGTTCCACCTTTTTCATTCCCGCAACAAATTTCTTTAAATAAAGCCTTGTCTTTGCCCTCAAAACCATGGCAGCCAGTACCTCAAACTCCAGACGATATTGCGGTATTACAATACACTGGCGGAACTACTGGTGTAGCAAAAGGTGCGATGCTTACTCACCGCAACCTTGTGGCGAACATGGCGCAGTTGAATGAGCGGATGAAAAATGTTTTTCGCCCCAAACAGGAAATTTACGTAGCACCATTGCCGTTGTACCACATATATTCTTTTACTATTCACTGCACATCAGCAGTGGAACTGGGTAACCATAGTTTATTAATTCCTAACCCCCGTGATATTCCCGGTTTCGTAAAGACCTTACAGCGCAACCCATTCACTTTTTTTGTAGGATTAAATACGTTATTCAATGCGCTGATGCGCAATCCTGATTTTGCCAGGCTGGATTTCAGTAACCTGCGTTTAACGTGTTCGGGCGGAATGGCCCTAACGGCGGAAACGGCACGGCATTGGTTGGAGGTCACCAAGGCACCTATCAGTGAAGGTTATGGTTTAACCGAAACCTCGCCTGTAGTATCTAATAATCCGCTGGAAAATGTACAGCATGGCACTGTTGGTTTGCCGCTGATTGATACAGAAACCAAAGTTATTGATGAACACAACAATAGTCTTCCAAGTGGTGAGGCGGGAGAGTTGTGTGTGCGTGGCCCGCAAGTGATGAAAGGTTACTGGCAGCGTCCCGATGCTACCGCTGAAGTCATTGATAGTGAGGGCTGGTTCAAAACGGGTGATATTGCGGTAATCCAACCGGATGGATTTATAAAAATTGTTGATCGCAAAAAAGACATGATCAACGTTAGCGGTTTTAAAGTGTTTCCCAATGAAGTTGAAGATGCATTAAGCAATCATCCTGATATTGTTGAGGTTGCAATTGTCGGTGTGCCAGATGGTGAAGGCAGTGAAATTGTTAAAGCATTTATTGTCACTGCTAATGAATCTCTAACCATTGAGCAAGTGCGCAAATATGCCAAGGAAACCCTAACCGCCTATAAGGTTCCCCATTTAATTGAGTTTCGTAAGGAATTGCCGAAAACCAACGTCGGAAAGATTTTACGACGTGAATTGCGCGATCAGGAAATTGCAAAAAACGCCAAGAAGTAATTTATGAAACGCGCGTTGATCCTTTCGGGCGGCGGCGCTCGCGCTGCTTATCAGGTTGGGGTATTAAAAGCGTTGGCGGAAATCCTGCCAGACGATATTGAAAATCCTTTTCCCATTATTTGCGGTACATCTGCCGGCGCAATTAATGCTTTGGCAATTGCTGCGCACCCCGGTAATTTCAAGGCTGCCGTTAACGGGCTTGCAGCTATGTGGCAGAGCCTGGAAATAGGGCAGGTGTATTTGCATGGATGGACCGATATTTTTAAAGGGCTCGCTTATCTTGGCTTCTCCCTGATGAATGAAGGTATGGGGCGACGCAGACCGCTGTCCTTACTGGATAATGGTCCGCTCTGGAATTTACTGGGCTCCAAAATTAATTTTGAAAACCTTAATGGTGCGATTAATTCAGGCAAGCTGCTCGCCGTTAGTATTTCGGCCATGGGTTATACATCGGGCCATTCGGTAAGTTTTTTTCAAGGGCATCCTGATTTGCAAGGTTGGAATCGTTACCGTCGTGCCGGTGTTCCAACTCATTTACGCTTGGAGCATTTACTCGCATCCTCTGCAATTCCCACTATTTTTCCGGCGGTACGCATTAATCGCGAATATTTTGGCGATGGGGCTTTACGCCAGCTCGCGCCAATGAGCCCGGCGTTACACCTTGGGGCGGATTCTTTATTTGTAATTGGTGTGAGTGGCAATCGCACGGCAGTGAAAGCCAATCGACGCGTTCCGCATCGACATTCTCCTTCAATGGGGCAGATTGTTGGCCATTTGTTTAATAGCGCATTTGTGGATGCAATGGAAAGCGATCTGGAACATTTGGAACGTATGAACCATTTGCTTAAATTAATTCCCGAAGAGCAACGGATTAAAGAGGGAATTTATTTGCGCCCGGTAGAAAATATGGTGATTTCACCATCATCACCTATTGATAGCATTGCGGGGCGTAACGTGCGCTACTTACCTAAAAGCCTGCGCTTTTTTATGCGGGCAACGGGTTCTACCGCAAAAGGTGGTGGTGCCACAGCAGCGAGTTATTTATTGTTTTCCCAGGAATTTATTACTGAGCTAATTGAGCTTGGGCGGGCAGATACATTAGTTGAGGCTGAGAAAATACATACTTTCTTTGCCAACAAGTAAATTGGAAATTATGTAACGCAACTGAAAACGCCGCTATCAAGCGGCGTTTTGTTTTCACATCAAGCGCGACGCCTGAACAAGGGTAATGGTTGATCCACAGATGCCTGGTAGTATTCCTGGAAATCCTGTAACGATTTAACAGCATCTTCCAGGTTGGTTTCCGGATTGGCAAACGCGAAGGCATTAACACCGCACCGACGCAGGTAGCAAAGTTGATCGCGAATAAAATTACCTACCGCGCGCAACTCGCCAGTAAAACCATAGCGCTCACGCAACAAACGTGCAGTAGAGAATGAGCGGCCATCCATAAATAATGGAAAATTCACACCGATCACCGCAAAACGATTGGCCTCTGCGCCGATTAATTCAGCACTGTCATCACTATCCAGCCACACACCAATATCAGCTCGCGTTTGCAATGTTTCTTTTTGCGCGAGCCATGTGCCAACAGGAATAATCACCTGGCCAGCCGGTACTTCCAATGCAGCAATATCTCCTTCAGGCTTGGCGATAAAGATCCAGGTGTTTTCAACAATCGAACCGTCTTTAATTAGCTTTGGCATACACTTTCTCCTTGAAGGGAGCTGCGCCTATACGGCGATAGGTATCAATAAACAATTCTTCCTGGGTGCGGTTAACCAGGTATACATCAACCAGTTTTTGGATCACGGTTGGCATATCTTCAGCGCTAAAGGATGGGCCAAGCACATCGCCGAGCGATGCATCATTACTTGCACTACCACCCAATTGCACTTGATAAAACTCTTTGCCCGCTTTATCCACACCCAGAATTCCGATATGGCCAACGTGATGGTGACCGCAGGCATTCATACAACCGGAAATATTCAGGTCGATATCACCCAAATCGTAAACGTAATCCAGATCGTCAAACTGACGCTGGATTGCTTCAGCGATAGGGATGGATTTGGCGTTGGCGAGCGAGCAGAAATCACCACCGGGGCAACAAATAATATCGGTAATTGTGCCGATGTTCGGCGTTGCGAAACCAGCGGCTTTGGCTTTTTGCCACAGATTAAACAGCTCGGTTTTCTTCACATCCGCGAGCACGATATTTTGCTCATGCGTTGTACGCGCTTCACTAAAACTGAATTCATCAGCGAGGTTAGCGATGATCTCCAATTGCGAATCGGTGATATCACCGGGAGCAACGCCAGTTGGTTTTAATGAGAGCGTAACTGCTGCATAGCCAGGGATTTTGTGTTCACGGACATTGCGTTGCAGCCATTTGCTAAACGCAACACTATCAGCGGCTTGCGCATCAACTACAGCCTGGGCAGCGGAGTTATCTATCGTTTCGTAAGCTGGCGCAGTAAAGAAACCTTTTGCACGTTCAATTTCAGTGCGAGTCAGTTTGTTGCTGCCATCTTTCAAATGTTGCCATTCGTCTTCTACTTTCTGTGCAAAAACTTCTGGCGTTAATGCGCGTACCAAAATTTTGATACGGGCTTTGTATTTGTTATCGCGGCGACCATACAGGTTATACACGCGCAAAATGGCTTCAAGGTAGGACAGCAAATCTTCTTCCGGCAGGAAGTTGCGAATCGCAACACCGATTACCGGCGTACGGCCCAAACCACCACCAACAAAGACTTTAAAGCCCACTTCACCTTTATCATTAAATACCACTTGCAACCCGATATCATGCACTTGTACTGCGGCACGATCCCGGGTTGAACCTGTTACTGCAATTTTGAATTTGCGTGGCAGGAAGGCGAATTCCGGATGGAAGCTGGACCATTGGCGAATAATTTCGCAGTAGGGACGCGGATCGATAATTTCATCCGGCGCAACCCCGGCAAACTGGTCTGATGTAGTGTTGCGGATGCAGTTACCACTGGATTGGGTACCATGCATGCCAACATCGGCCAACTCCGACAAAATATCAGGAACCTCGGTCAGGTCAGGCCAGTTGTACTGGATGTTTTGGCGAGTACTGACATGGCAGTAGCCTTTGTCGTAAAAGCGGGCAATATGGGCCAGCTTGCGGATTTGGGTGGAATTGATCATGCCGTAGGGCACGTTAATTCTCAGCATCGGGGCCAAACGTTGCACATACAGGCCATTTTGCAAGCGCAATGGCAAGAATTGTTCCGGCGGAAGCTCGCCCGCCAGAAAGCGTTCGGTTTGACCACGGAATTGGGCGATACGCTGACGCAAAATGCTGTTGTCGTACTCGTCGTAGATGTACATGTAACTAGATACCTATCTAATGTTAAGAAGTCATCGAGGGCTAATGCCTGGCTCCATCGAAGACAAAGGATAACGGCCACCACGGAATGGCACTGTAGGCTAATAATCGGAGGCGCGCAGGATACAGGAAAAGCGGCTCACCAGCGAGTTTGTGGCGGCAAAATAGCAGCAGGGAATCCGGATGGGAATAATCCGTTGAGTCTAAGCTTGTTCCGGCAAGTTATGATCCGCGCCGTTACTGGGCTTGGGCTGGTATCATGCCCTTATTGATTTTTTTTCTTTATCTTAGCTATTTTACTTATGCATGCCGATCCCGACCAACTATTCATCCTGCCTCCTTGCGATGGCGATATCCAGATTCTGCGCAAGGAACGGGATTTCTTACTGATTAACAAGCCGGCTCGCTTGTTAAGTGTTCCTGGTCGTCACCCGCAAAATCGCGACTCGGTGATAAGTCGTTTACAGGTCGATTACGAGACGGCAACCATTGTTCATCGCCTGGATTTTGATACGTCGGGAGTAATGGTTATTCCGCTTAATAAGGCTGCCTTGTCACATATTAGCAAGCAGTTTCAGGCACGTACGGTTAGCAAACACTATATCGCCATAGTAGCGGGGTTAATTAAAGAAGACCAAGGCACTATTAATTTGCCCATCGCGGCAGCTGAGGGACCCCGGTATAAAATTTGCCACGAATCGGGTAAGCCTTCGGTTACTGAATACCGGGTGTTAACCCGCGATAATGAAGCTGGAGTAACCCGCGTTTTACTGCATCCGATTACCGGTCGATCACATCAATTGCGTTTGCATTTACAAGCCATGGGGCATCCCATCCTGGGTTGCGAGTTCTACGGCGGGGAGTTTGCAGCGGCTGCCGATCGACTTTTGCTGCACGCGACAGATTTATGTTTTGCCCATCCAGCGACTAATGAATCAGTATTTATTGCGTGTGAACCAGATTTTTAGCGCTAAAAGTACTTAGGACAATTTCATTTTTTATTTTCCAATGTAAATTCCCGTTAAGTTGTTACCCATAAGTCCTAATTGGTTTGACAACGTTGTCCTTTGCGCGAAAATGTCTTTTCTAAACACAATCGCAAGGGCGATACTGGAGCGAAGCAATGAATAAAAAAATAATCCTGACTGGTTTAGTGGCTGCAAGCATAGGGTTTGCAGGTTGCGACTCCGGTAAAAACAAACCTGATAATACCCAAGCCGCCAATACCCAACCGGAGCCTGTTGCCTCGGCGCCGATATTTTTTGATGATTTTAGTTATGGCGATTTGGCCGCCTTTCACAATAATGGCTGGAAAGTGAGAACTGAAACTGGTCACCCGGGTATTGCAGGTGCTACCTGGTCAGCGGAAGGTTTGTCTTTTCATCAGGATATTGCCGGCGCAGAGAATGGCGCGATTCGTATGAGTTCGGTGACTGGTGGCAAGGGTGAAAATACTCGCCATACCCAGTTCTGCCATGCGCGTAAATATCGCGAAGGCACTTATGCTGCACGCGTCTTTTTCCGCGATGAACCCAGCTATGGGCCTGATGGCGATGAAGTAATCCAGACGTTCTATGCAATCAGTCCATTGAAGGCACCGATGGATAAAAATTATAGCGAAACCGATTTTGAATATTTACCCAATGGTGGCTGGGGCGAAAATACAGTTCCGGCAATGTGGACTACCAGCTGGGATACGTTCCAGTTAGAGCCCTGGACCAAAGTTAATGAATACACACGCAAGGCTGGTAGTTATGCGGGGTGGCGTACCTTGGTGCTGACCGTTACCGATAATAAAGTGATTTATTATGTGGACGGGCAATTATTTTCCGAGCACACCAGTGCGGTTTATCCGGAAGATTTCATGTCCATCAATTTCAACCTATGGTTTATGCCAAAAGGTGCCGATGGTTCGCAAGGCCCGGTGGATTCACCCGAGTTGCGTGAATACCAGGAGGATATTGACTGGGTATTTTTCCGTGAAGGCGTAGCTTTATCAACGGCAGAAGTTGAAACGCTGGTGAATGGTTATCGCACAAATAAAGTGGCTTTTATTGACAATGTTAAAGAGCAGAACCCCGCATTGCCTTCGCCTTGCGGTTTATAAAATCTGGTTTTGATTGCTATCAAAAAGCCTGTCAGTCATTGCGCACTGGCAGGCTTTTTTATTTGCGTTGACGATGCCACCAATACCCCGCCATAGCAATCAAAACACATCCTAAAATAATTTTCCAAAGAAGGGTTTTCAACGGTAAATGGGTGTCTTGTGATATTGAATCGTAAACCGGCCGGTTTTCTCGCGAGTCGTTAATACTGATAACTGCTAGCGAACTCTTCGCAAAACTGGATGAGTGTTGATTTAATACCGGCTCATTGATATCCAGAGGCAGATTTTTACTTAAGGGTAACGAGCTGCGAGCATACGAAGAGGTCTTGATCGAATTTTCTGATGTGCTGGTAGGAGTCAGCGTGCCTCGTTCGGGGAAATAATATTTCCGATAAAACTCTTCACTGTCTTCTTCCCAAAGCTGATGAATATCCCGTGTATAAAAATCCAGCGCATCAGTGGGAGAGGGTTTTCCCCGGGAGCGTTTGATGGAATCAAAAATACTTTTCAGTCGCTGATAATCATTGGTTTCCATCACTGCAAATGAGTTTTCATCGCCAATCCAGTGATCACCAAGATGCAAAGTCTGTACGGTTTGGTGATTAACAAGCAAGAATGAATCGTGTGGTTGCAATGAATTAAGATCAAGTGTCATACCCGCATGTGCAGATTGCATGTCTGCAATATATTTGCTGACAATAGTAAAGCTAAGTACGAATGCGTTTTGCGGGTCATGGCGATCCGGCCGCTGAAGGATATGACCGCCATCGTCGACTTTTATAATCAGGGCAACAGATCTGGCATAGTCAAATTTATTTGTAGTGATGTTGGTGTTCGTTTCGGTATTTGCGAATAGCTGAGTGGATAGGATTAGCAGGCAAATAAGTGTTATCAAATGCATGACCACGCAGAATTTCCCAGCTTTTTGTTGTGTACTAGCGCTGCCATCGTGATGTTGCAGGCAGCGCTTATTGTTGGTGCTTTATTAATGCTCTGACGCTTCTGCCGCACCAATTCCTGTTTGCGAACGAACAAATTGTTTATCAAAGGCGTCTTGTTCGGTTTTTGCTGTTGCGGAATTATCCAGCAACGAGAAAATCCAGATACCAATAAACGCCACGCTCACCGAGAAAATCGCCGGGTATTTGTAAGGGAAAATAGCTTCCTTGTTACCGAAAGCATCTACCCATACTGTCGGGCCAATAAATACCAATACCACAGCAGTTAATAACCCTAACGAGCCGCCGATCACCGCCCCGCGTGTAGTGAGTTTGCGCCAGTACATACTGAGCAATAAAATTGGAAAATTAGCGCTGGCAGCAACACAGAAGGCGAGTCCGACCATAAATGCAACGTTTTGGTTTTCAAATACGATACCCAGCAAGACTGCAATTACACCAAGGGTAATGGTTGCAATACGTGAAGCGCGCATTTCTTTTTGCTCATTACGCTCACCTTTCAGAACCAGTGTGGAATAAAGATCGTGGGAAATTGCACTGGAGCCTGCGAGTGTCAAACCGGACACCACAGCGAGAATAGTGGCGAAGGCGACAGCAGAAATAAAACCAAGTAATAAATCTCCGCCCACTGCTTGTGATAAGTGAATTGCTGCCATATTGGTTCCACCATTTAATGCACCGTTGGTGAAATATTCAGGATGGGATGTAAGCAATACAATCGCACCGAAACCAATAATAAAAGTAAGGATATAAAAATATCCAATAAATCCGGTTGCATAAAATACCGAGCGGCGAGCTTGTACCGCATCGCGAACGGTAAAGAAACGCATCAGAATATGCGGCAAGCCAGCAGTACCAAACATCAATGCCATTCCTAATGAAATAGCAGAAATAGGGTCAGAGACCAATGTGCCTGGGGCCATGATCGCATCACCTTTGCTATGGACTTTGACGGCTTCGGCAAACATATTTTCAAAGCTGAAACCAAAGTGCACCATCACCAATATGGCCATAAGGGTTGCGCCGGATAGCAACAAAATGGCTTTAATCAATTGCACCCAGGTAGTGGCGAGCATACCGCCAAACGTTACATACAATGTCATCAATACGCCGACGATAATGACGGCAGTTTCATATTGCATTCCAAATAATAATTCGATGAGTTTTCCGGCGCCGACCATTTGTGCGATCAAATAAAAAATCACAGTAACGAGCGAACCACTCGCAGCGAGTATGCGAATGGGTTTCTGTTGTAAACGAAAAGAGGCAACATCGGCAAAGGTATACTTGCCTAGATTTCGTAACGGTTCGGCAATTAGCAATAACACCAGAGGCCAGCCGACTAAAAATCCGATCGCGTAAATTAATCCATCAAACCCGGATAAATACACCAGGCCTGCAATCCCGAGGAATGAAGCTGCAGACATATAATCGCCTGCAATTGCCAATCCGTTCTGGAAACCGGTAATACCACCACCCGCGGCATAAAAGTCTTTGGTGGTTTTCGTACGTTTGGATGCCCAAACCGTAATGCCCAGCGTGAGCACCACGAATAGAACAAACATTAAAATGGCAGAATCAGGAGCCATGCTGTTTGATTGTGCGAGTACGGGCATGCTGACCGTTGCAATCATTAATAAAAGCAGGCGTGAAAAAATATTTATCATTTCAATGCCTCCGCTTTTTTGATAATCGCCTGATTTAAAGGCTCAAGTACACGGTTGGCGTAATACACATAAATACCGGTAATAATAAAACACAGCAGGATGATGCCCAGGCCAAGTGCAATACCCAGTGAAGTTACTCCCGTGCCAATGGGGCTGCCCAACGATTCGGGAATAAAACCGATTGCCAGAATCAACGCAAAATACGCTGAAATAATGACGATGGAGAGCGGCCACATAATTTTTTTACGGGCGCGGGTTAGGGCCGCGTACTCCGGCCACTGCCGGATAATTTCAGTATGGTTCATAGGTTTCCCTGTTCTTTATGGGTTTTAGTGCAGGTAATAATTGGGTTGTGAGGCGGCCTTGTGTTACCGCGATCTATCTATTTTTGTTATCGCTGTTGGTACCGCAGGTTTGGGCGGGTAGGGAATTCTAGCAGCCATTACGCTGCTACAGGAATAGTGCTGCGGGGGAATTAACGCCGATTTATACCGGGTTTTGCAGCGCGGTTTTTCTAAATCCAGCCCTTTTGACGAGCGATGCGGGCGGCATCTACACGATTAACTGCGTGAAGCTTGGCAATAGCTTCAGAGAGATAATTACGCACGGTACCTTCAGACAAACAAAGTACAGTGGCGATTTCCGCTGTGGTTTTGCCTTCTGCTGCCAACCTCAAGGCACGGCGCTCTTTGTCATTTAATGGGTCCGCTTCACCTAAAGCCATCATTGCCAACTCACCATCAATAACACGTTTACCTTCCACCACTTTATAGATGGCTTCAATAAGTTGTTCGGATGGTGCATCTTTTAATAAGAAGCCAGCGACACCCATATCAATCGCACGGCGAATATAACCGGAGCGCCCGAAGGTGGTGATGATAATGGTTTTTGTGTGCAGCTTTTGTTGCAGGACCCATTGCGCCAACTCCAAACCGGAACGGCCGGGCATTTCAATATCGGTCAATAATATGTCGTAACTATTTTGTTTCATTAGCAACCATGCGCGATCACCGTCTTCCGCCTGGGTAATTTCAAAACCGGTTTCCATTCCTAATAGTGCCGCCAACGCACCACGCACCATCGATTGATCTTCAGCTAATAAAATTTTCATTGTTATATATGACTCTTAACGGTGTAGCTCGCGCGTGGGTAATGAAATAATAAATTCACAACCCTTGTGAATAGAGGATTGCAAATCGCCTGCTAGCGCATGCAACCGCTCTTGAATTCCTTGCAACCCGTTGCCGGGTGTTAACGATGTAACTTCACCATTGTCACGCATTTTTACCTGGATTTTATCGCATGCTTTACTGAACTCTATTTGGCAATGGTTACCTTTACTGTGACGCAAAATATTGGTGGTTAGTTCAGTCAGTGCGAGAATTATCGCTGTTTCCGCACGGGGTGATAATTGCGGAATATCGCCGTTCAACTCTACGACAAAGCCTTTTTGTCTCAGCCGCTCACACAATTCCATCACTTCACCGGAAAGACCACGATGCTTGTAGCCAGAAACAGTTTGGCGCACCAGGCTTAAGCTGTTTCGTGCAATCTGATGCAGTTCTGATAAGTGTTGTTGTACGGATTCATGTTTTTCTTGCTTCAATAATTTTTCTGCCAGTTCGGCTTTTAACGCGATGCTCGACAGTGTGTGCCCCAAAATATCGTGCAGGTCGCGCGCAATGCGTTCACGCTCTGCGATTACGGCAAGCTGTTCAATTTCCTGATGGCTTTTTAATAAATTTGAACGCGCATCCATTCGCATACGTTCAACATATCCAATAATTCCGATTGAAATTAAACCCGAGAGCGCCGGAAATGCAAAAAATGGAAATGGATAATTAAATTGATAATGCAGGAATAAAATCAGGCCGACCAAGACAGTGGTAATCGCTAGCCATGTTTTGGTCCGGTAGGAAAAACCAATCACAAACCCGACGTAAGAAAAAAATGTACTGGAGCCGGGAGAGTAGGGCGTAATAATAATCGCCAGCAAAACAATAGCGGTTACCGGTTTCCATATATGTTGCGGCTTTGATTGAATGGCCCAAATATAGAATGCAACGAATAGGAGGTAGGCCCCGATAAACAGTCCCAGTTTGAATTCGTGCCAAGGCATGTAATAGAGCGGGACAAAATACCAAAGGCTGAAAATCAACCATACCCAGGATTTGGCGGAGTGTAGTGAGCCGGGGCATTGTTCTGGCCGGTGGTGCATAAAGGGATACCTGAATTGATCAGCGTGGGATGTGAAAAATCTATTATGAACTCATAGCCCTGCAGACTTAAATATTCCACGCCTTAATGTGTAGCAATTAGTGTGGCCCAAACCGGGGATCAAAACTATCTATGCCCGTCATCATTCGGACGTGACAAATGTCAGACAAATAAATAATTTACAGATTACTTTTTTTGTATTATTTTGATATCTAAATGATATCAATCAGTAAGTCAAAAAAGGAGAAAATCGTGGTTAATGAAACCGAAGCGCGCAGTGGGTCAGGATATTTTCTGTTGGTGGTATTGCTTATTCTCCAATTGGCCAGCGGGAGCGCCATATTCTTTTTGCCAGGTTTTATAAAAATCGCGGCGATTCTGGCTGCCATCCTTATTTTTATCTGCTGGTTTGGGTTTTATATGGTACAGCCCAATCAGGGAAAAGTACTGCAACTGTTTGGTCAGTACGCCGGAACTGATCGTACAAATGGTTTACGCTGGGCCAACCCGCTGTATTCCAAGCAATCTGTGAGTTTGCGTGTACGTAACTTTGAGTCAGGGCGTTTGAAAGTAAATGATGCGAATGGCAATCCCATTGAAATTGCGGCGGTTATTGTGTGGAAGGTAGTCGATACGGCCGAAGCAGTATTTGAGGTGGATGACTATGAAAACTACGTAACCATCCAAAGTGAAGCGGCGTTGCGCAATCTTGCTACCACCTATCCCTATGAACATGACGCTGAAGATGAGCGCCTATCGTTGCGAAGTGATTCTAATGTGATTGCCCAGAAATTAAAAAATGAAGTGCAGGATCGCTTGCAAAAAGCAGGTGTGGATGTGCTTGAGGCGCGCTTGAGTCATTTGGCTTATGCACCGGAAATTGCCCAGGCAATGTTGCAACGCCAGCAAGCCAGTGCTGTATTGGCAGCGCGCAAAATTATTGTGCAGGGGGCTGTAGGAATGGTGAGTGATGCCCTGGAGCAATTAACGGCTTTGGATGTGGTAGAGCTGGATGCAGAGCGCAAGGCTGCCATGGTGAGTAATTTACTGGTGGTGCTGTGCGGTGATCAACAAGCAAAACCTGTTATTAATACCGGCACCATTTATTCGTAACAGGTTATTGTTATGACTAAAAAATCATTTCCTCTGCGAATTAATGAACAAGTTATTGCTGCAATGCAACGCTGGGCAGACGATGACTTGCGTAGCCTTAATGCGCAAATTGAATTTGTCCTGCGCGATGCGTTGGTAAAAAACGGGCGGGTAAAGCTTGTGCAGAAGGTTATCACCGATATAGAACAGCTGGGGAGTGATGAGGCTGGCGAGGAAGCAGTGTGACTATATGGTCTATATGGTTTTATAGTTGTTTTTAAACGGGTTAAATAACAGAACAGCAACACCTGTTGCTGTTCTTCATGTCTTCTTTATTAAATAAAGTATTCCGGATGTTCTTGAGGAATGACTTCCAGAATATTGTACACATCCTTTAAATGCACGCTCATTGCTGCTGCAGACTTTTCTGCTGAACCCGCTTTAATTGCCTTGGTAATCGCCGCATGTTGGCTGAGCACGCGTTTGTATTGTCCGCTAACATGCAAGCTTAAATTACGTACGCGATCCATGTGTGCCTTTTCAGCTTCTATTAGAGTCGCTGCGCGTGGATATTGGGTAAAACTTGCCAGGGTTTGATGGAACTGATCATCCAGGTTCTGAAAGGCGAGCGCGTCATCATCAGCCGCTGCTGTTTTTTGATCGACGATAATTTTTTCACAAGCTTCTACGGCTTCTTCGCGAATACTTTCATTAGCATTAGCTGCCAATTGCGTGACAACTGCTACCTCCAGTGCTTCGCGGATGAAACGTGCTTCCAGGATTTTTTCCATGCTGAATTTGGTCACATAGGTGCCGCGTTGGGGAAGCACCTCTACAAAACCAATATTGGAAAGCTGGATTAGCGCCTCACGCACCGGTGTGCGACTAACACCGAATTGTTGGGCGAGGGCGGTTTCGGAAATCATCTGGCCTGGTAGCAATTCCATGCTGATGATGGCATCGCGCACAAAACCAAAAATCTGACTGGCTGCCGGTCGGTCATACGACAAACCCTTGGAATCCGGGCGCATATTAATTAGAGGCTGTTTAGCCACGTTAAATCTCCTTCAGTAATGAAGCCTGCGAATGTTATTGATACGGTCTGGTGCCATCAAACCCTAAAACAGATTGTGCCTTGTTATGTGCGCAAAGGCTATTTGTCAGGGAAAATAACCGGATTGTATGGTTTGGGGCGTTGGCTCACGCGGCTTCCCTTGTTGTATTTGCAGCATAGCGATAATCAGGATTTTGAGTGAAGGGGAAAGCAAACACCCTATGTTAAATCATATGCCAATACCAGGGAATTTATGGTTATCAATAAAAATGGAATCATCTGCAAAACAAATGAAAAAATCTTAAAGTCATAATGACAAAAAGCTTGACCCACTAGTATGCAAGGGGTAGGATTCATTCAATGTTTGCTGAAACGTCGCCGATGGTTCAGTAAACAGGGGTTGTGTTTGACCTTATTCTGGCGGAGTTTTTCCGCCAGTTTTTTGAGCTTGTAGTTCTCCCTGTACATTTTTGACCTCTCCCTTTAGCAGCCCGTTTTGGGCTGCTTTTTTATGTGGGTGATTGCACTAAAACACCCGGATTAAATTAGCAGCCTGCTGTTTACTTGCAGGTATAAAAAAGCGAGCCTGGAATTAACCGGACTCGCTTTTTTTTGCTGTGCTGATTATGGTTATTTGTTCATGCTGTGTTGGCGAATCTGGTTGAATCGTGCGAAGAGTGGAGAATATATTTCTCCAGGGACTCCACCCAGTCCAATCCATTCGATCAGTAACGGTTCAAATTGCGAATCCCTTTGTCCCAAACCTTGCTGTAATTGCTGCACTTGATAATTCATGCGTAAAGATTTATCGCTTTCAGGTGTTTCAATTCCGGCAAAAACTTCAGCGCGAATGGTGAGTATGCGAAGTAAATTGGCGTTATGGGCTTGGTCATCAGCCTGTATCGCATCTGCTTTGGCCAGTCGTTGTTGAACTGCACTCAGTGTGCCTGCAGGCCAGCGTGAAATATTTGCGATACGATTTTCCAACTCTGCTTTTTGCGCAGCCAGGTTCTCTGGGGCAGCACTATTGATAACCTCTACTTCATAAGCGCGAATTGCGTCCAAAATATTGAATAAATCGACCCAGCGTTGCGCTTCTGCCTGATGGCGTGCGCTGTCACGTTTGGCTGCTATAGCGTTCAAACTGTTGGTGAATTTTTGTTGCGCAGGTTTTGTGGCTTCTTTGGGTAAATCCAGGGTAGAAAACTCATTTTTCAGGTTTTCAATTTCTTCTTTGGCATTATTGATTTGCTCTAATGATTGCTCTGCTAATTGATTTAACTGCGCAATAATTTCCTCAGCCCGGGTGGTAATAGCCTGCCGCTGCTCTTTGGCTGCTTCAAAAGCCTCGCTGCGTTTGGCGAATACAGCATCGCAATGTTTGCGAAACTCTTGCCAGAGTTGATGATCTTCTCTAGGCCAGCTTTTACCAATAGTTTTCCATTGACCTTGAAGAAGCTTGATTTGTTCGGCGGCTGTACGTGAGTCGTTGCTATTGCTTAGCGCTTCTGCTTGTTCAATTAATTGCTGCTTGGCGATTTTATTGCTTTCATGTTCATGAGTGATTTTGCCAAAGAGTTGTTCCATCAGGCCTTCAAACTCTTTTTGCAAATCATTGCCGGCCTTACGCGGTACAGGCCAGTAGTTTTGCCATTCAGCGCGGGCCGTTTTTAATGTTTGTTCCACATCTTTCCATACCGCGTTAGCAAAATCGTAACCATTGAGGTATTGATGCAATTGGGATACAAGCTCACGTCGTTTAATTAAATTGGCTTCACGTTCAGCTGCCTGGGCTTCGAAGAACTCTTTGCAAGGTGCATAGGCAAGCGCAGATGCTTGTTGGAATTGTTGCCAAAGGTCATCATCCTGTTGTTGCGCACCTTTACTGACTTCCTTCCAGCTGTCCTGTAAGTCGTGAATACGTGTTGCCAATGCCTCCGGATTTATTTGATTGTTTGCAAGGGCGCGCATTTGTTCAATCAACGCTTCTTTTTTTGGGGTTACTGCAAACTCATGCCAATCACCTAGCTTGATCAGTTGGGCTTCAAAGTCATCGACTTTTGCCTGGATTGCTTTTGGTAATTCCTGCGTAAAGTTTGTTAATTGCTCGCGCTTTTCCTGCAATTCTTTTTGGATTGCACGCGCTTTACGCACGAAACCCTGCTCGGCAGCCCACAGCCCTTTGCGCACCAGTTCGTTGAATTCACGCAATGCATTTTTAGCGGCTTGCTCAGTTTGGTTGCGTTCGGCAAAGAATGCGTTAATTTTATTTTTGGCTTGCTCTAATGCTTCGGGAATATCATCTCCCATGTCTTTGGCTAATTTTGTAAATTGTTGCAATTTATATTGGGCCTGCTTTATCAGATCTGCATCACTCGCTTGTTCTAATGCCTGATTGAGCTGGGTAATTGTTCCTGATGTTTTAATTTGGTCGATCAGGTTCAGGGTTTGTTGTTTGCGGTGTTCAAATTCCCTTGTCAGCTTATCCAATGGTAATTGGCGGTTGGCTGCAAGGCGCACAGCGTTGTTCAATTCCTGGATTTTCAATTCGTAATTCGCATTGAGCAAATCGTCGATATGGGCATGACGATATATATTGGTTGTCAATTCCTTCAAACTTATTAGCGCTTCTTCCGCTAGCTGTTGTGCTTGCAGGTCTAACGTTTGTTTTTCTTCCTCATCGGCAATAGCTTGTGCGCGTGCTGTGATTTTTGCTTCGCAGGCTGCCAGGGCCTTATTAAATCGCTCCTGGCTGACGTGAGATAATGAGGGTAGGGTAGCCCATTCGTTTTGCAATACGGTTAATTTTGCTTTGAAGAGTGCATCTGCCTCCAGGTGCGAGTGGCGCTCCAGCTTTTCACAAATGCGCTGTGCAGTTACTTCCAATTCTGCTTGCTTTGCATCTTCTGCCTTAAAGATCTCCAATTTTGTTTTAACAATCTTAAAAACATTTTTATCTTTGGTTTTAACAGCCTTGGCTATTTGCTCAAGCACTTCACGAGTATGTAACTTTTCTGCGGCCGCCTGGCGCAATTGGCTGGTCGCACCATCTATCGCAAGCTTTAACAGTTCCTGTTCGTCATTGGTGTTTTCAACTACATCCAGCGTAATAACCGGCTTTGGTGGTTTAACTTCTGCAACAGGCAGAGGGATTGCTTTCACCGGTTCAACCTTGGGTTTGGCACCAAATAGTTTGCGTAATAATTTCATAATCGTGGCTCGTCGTTCATTGATGTTAAAAAACCTCTGTGTGAGCAGAGGTTTTCATAGGGAACTTACACTACTTGTTGTAATAGAATTTGTACCGGGTGCGGTAGTTTCACATTATCGATACGTTTGGTTTGGCTGCGACAGGAATAGCCTGTTGCGGTCAACTTGCCAGCATTGGCAGGGTTATTTACTACTTGTGACCAGGAAAGTGCATAGATTTTTCTGGAGGTTTGTGCATTGTCACTTTCATGTCCATAGGTACCTGCCATACCACAGCAACCGGTTTCGATAACTTTTAATTGTTGGCCAAGTTT
>NZ_KN266207.1:157828-343997 GCF_000766945.1 Cellvibrio mixtus subsp. mixtus J3-8
GCCGAACACTGTTTGCCAATCTTTAATTGAACTCACTGCATTCGTTTTTTCGGTACAGTGTGCAAGCAAGGAAAAGTTATCGGTTTTGAAATCCCGTGATTTTTCACCCAGCTGTTCAGCGTGTTTAACTAGCCACTCCTGAATCAAAAACACTTTAGGGGCATTATCGCCCAACACTTTTTTATATTCGGCGCGATAAGCCAATGTCATTGCTGGCTCAATGCCGATTAGAGGAATACCTGAGGAAGCAATTCCATTTAACTGTGTAGCATTTGCGTCGGCAGCTTTGGCAAATGCCTTAAGGAAACCGTGAACTTGTAATGGCTTACCATTGGGTTTGAACGGAGCTAATAATGGGATGAATCCCAATTTTTTAAGCAGCTTCAATGTATCAATGACCAGCGGTGTTTCAAAATAACTGGTAAAAGCGTCCTGTACTAAAATGACAGCTTTGTTTTTTTCAGCAGGTGTTAATTGTGCTATGTTTTCCAGTGTTGCATAGCTAACGCCCAGTTTTTCAGCGGCTTTGTGCAGATTGATACCGGTTAGTAAAGGACTGTCGACCATGCCGATAAAACGCTCCATCACTTTCTGCATAAATTGCGGTTTCATCAACAAGTTATACGCCCATGGGAATTTGGCGAGAGTTGGAACCATAAATTCCAGTCCACCAATAAAATAGTCTTTAAGCGGGCGTAAATAACGGCTGTAATAAAGCTCAAGGAATTTTGCACGGAATTCTGGCACGTCGACTTTAATAGGACATTGTCCTACGCAAGATTTGCAAGCGAGACAACCAGCCATCGATTCATGTACTTCATGGGAAAAATCGTATTCGCCTTTACGTTTTCCTATTGTATTTGCAATGCGTATTGGCAAATTGAAAATAAAGCTCGCACGTTTTAGTTTTTTACTTTCTTCTATAACGTTAACTCCACGCTCACTCATTTGTTTAAGCCATTCACGCATTAATGATGCGCGGCCTTTAGGGGAGTGTTTGCGTTCGCGCGTGCCTTTCCAGCTTGGGCACATGGCATCGTTAGGGTTCCAGTTATAACAAAGACCATTGCCGTTACAATGTACACCTTCACTATACCCATCCCAAACTTGCACCATAATTTTACGGTCTTGCTGGCCGCGAGTAGGTACGCCATCAATTTTGGATAGTTCAATACTTGCTGCGGGTGTAGCAATTTTGCCAGGATTTAATTGATTGTACGGATCGAAAACAGCTTTAATACGCTGGATTTGGGGATATAGCTCGCCAAAAAATGCTGGTGCATATTCGGAGCGAACGCCTTTGCCGTGTTCGCCCCAGAGCAAGCCATTGTATTTTTGAGTGAGGGCGACAACTTTGTCGGTAATGATACGCACCATTTTTTCCTGCGCAGGATCTTTCATATCCAGAGCGGGGCGCACGTGCAAAACACCGGCATCCACATGGCCAAACATGCCATACGTTAATTTATGCTCATCCAGAACTGCGCGGAATTCGAAAATAAAATCAGCAAGGTTCTCCGGGGGAACCGCAGTATCTTCCACAAACGGGACGGGGCGAATTTCACCTTCGACATTCCCGAGCAGGCCTACGGCTTTCTTGCGCATCCCCCAGATTTTATTGACAGCATCGCTACCCCAGGCAACGGAGTAGCTGATACGGCCGGTGGTAATATCCAGGGCAAATTGATCAAGCAAATCAGTGAGTTTTTTTACTTCTGTATTTAGTTCAGCTTCAGAGTCCGCAGTGTATTCGACCAGATTTATACCCTGGATTTTTTCTCCATTCACTGGTGCAGGGAAAAACTCTGCCACACTGTGCCAGACGATATCATTCATTGCGAGGTTTAATACTTTTGAATCCACAGTTTCAATGGATGTGGGATTCGCTTTCATCAGCTCAGTAGCATCGCGCAGTGCAACATTAAAGTCGCGATAATTAACGTTGATCAGAGCGCTGAATTTGGGGATAGGTAATAAATTAATTTTTGCTTCGGCAATAAAACCGAGTGTGCCTTCGCTACCACATAAAATATTGTTTAAATTGAAGCGGCCTTGTTCATCGCGAATGTGTGCAAGGTCGTAGCCTGTCAGGCAGCGATTGAGCTTTGGAAATTTTTGTTCAATAAGGCCGCTATGTTCGCGCTGGATCGCATCCACCACACGGTGAGCTTCACCTACACGGTCATCTCGTTTCCATAAGTCTTCCAGTTCACGTTCTTCAACGGCGCTAGATGTCCAGAGGCTGCCATCCAGAAAAACAGTAGTTAGTTCCAGCACATGATCACGGGTTTTGCCATAACGGCAAGAGCCTTGGCCGGAGGCGTCGGTGTTGATCATACCGCCGATAGTGGCGCGATTGCTGGTTGATAACTCTGGCGCAAAAAATAATCCATGGGGCTTAATGGCGGCATTGAGTTGATCCTTAACCACACCGCATTGGACTCTGACCCAACGTTCCTCGGCATTGATTTCCAGGATCTTGTTCATGTACTTGGAGGTGTCTACTACCAATCCGTCCGTAAGCGATTGCCCATTGGTGCCTGTGCCACCACCACGCGGACTGAGCACTATGGTATGAAACTCCGGTTGCTGGCTAAGTTTGGCAATCTTTACCAGATCTGCCGTATTGCGTGGGTAAAGCACCCCTTGCGGTAGTACCTGATAAATCGAGTTATCTGTTGCAAGTACTGTGCGGTTGGCGTAGTCCGGGTTGAGGTCACCACTGAAACCTGCGTCGCGCAGGGCATTAATAAAGCCCAGGTATAAGGTTTGGGTAGGGGAGGTCTGGTTTATACGTGGAATCATGGGACTTAAACAACCAACAAAAAAGAAAGTTCATAAAGGCAAAAGTAGGTGCGCATTCTACCTTGATAGAGTGCCAAAGTCGCCTCGGTAATAAGTCAGTGTAGTGCTGTTTGCGTGTTTTTTGATCTGCTGTTGTGTGCGGATTGGGTAGAGGGGGGGCGTCAAAAAGCATCTCCTAAGGGAAATGGGCATATTGTTGTAAAACGTCTCATTACCCCCCAGTCTTATGCTTTTACTAAAGACAGAGAAGCTTAATAAGCTTTTAAAACTATTGGGGGTGAACACCTCGCTGGTCTTAAATGCGCGATAAAAAATATGTGAATATTTTTGTTCTTTTATATTTCAAAAACGAATATTGAATTAAAGAAAATAAGTTTCTTTAAAAGAAGTGTTTGCTAAACATTGATAGGTTCGGGCGATTGCTAATGATCACGGTATTGGCTTGATCACCCTTTATATATCGGATATTGATGCTTCTTTATGCGTCAAATGCAGGTCAAAACCAAAAAGGAAAGTGCAAAAATAATTACGACTAATTTGATTTTTGTCGCTTCTTTTAAGGTTGCAACGAAGATATATCTCATTTGGCAATTATCCCGCGCCGCTTAAGTAGCTAGAGACTGCATCAAAATGATTATGTTATGATCGGGCCAAGCGCAGTATGCAGTTTTTTGATGCAACTGCAGGGATTGTCTCGATTGGTTTTCATATTTACCTAAAGATGTAAGGAGCGGCTTAAATGATTCAGCTACAACGCAACTACGGTAACGCTCTGCTTGATGGGGAGCTGTCCCAACCGCCTATTCATACGTATCAGGAGTATTTGACTCTGGCGCAAATTCCTCACTGTGAGGGTGTTTCTGCGCGGGTTGTTGATGCATTGCATCAACGTGTTGGGCGTACTGATTTATCAATAGAACAAATTGCATCGGACCTGCATTTAACCAAGCGTACATTGCAGCGCCGTTTACAAAGTCAAAATACCAATTTTGCTCAATTGCGTGACGATCTGCGGTTTCATTATGCTATCAAATATCTTATTGATGACAATATGAGCGTTGATCTTGTATCCAGGGCACTGGACTTTTCTGACAGAACCAGCTTTACCAATGCCTTCAAGCGTTGGACAGGATTATCTCCCAGTACATTCCGTAAACTGTTCAGAGATTATCAGGCTTGATTTATTTGTAAGATGGTAGAGATGGATCTCTTCCCTTACTGGTTAATGTAGTATTCCAGTGGGAGCTTTAATCGGTAGGCTGGCTGATGCTGGTGCATCACTAATGACAGCGCAATAATAGTTAACCGTTCCCTGTATGCGTGTTGCCGGGTGTATATTCAAAATCGCATTTTCCATTCCTGGTTCGTAAAACCCATCTGCTGTATGAAATAAAGGCACAAAATTGCGAGATGCAATTGCCTTATAGAGTTCATCTGGCGCCCCTTCTTCTTGTAAAATTTGTACATGCTCCTGAATATCTTCTTCGGTGTAAATAACGCAAGAGAACGTTTTTTCATCTCGTGTGCGCAACTCAAATCTGGACGGATTGATAAGATAGTAATATTCGCTGACACCGAGTGTTTCGCATGCCTCCTCAAAATAGCGAGCTAGCTTAGGGTCGGCAAAAAAAGGAGTGCTGCTATCTATCGCCTCAGTCTTAAGGCTGCTTGACAAATCGTTAAAGTAAGAATGTTGCAGTTGGTTAATGGCTTCTTTTAGCTCATGCAGCATATTCTCATCATTCTTTTTAAGGTAATAATGAATGGTATTGTTGTTAAATGCCCTGACCGCTTCTGTTGGCGTTGCATAACCAGTTAATAATATTTTCTTGATTGCTGAATTTTTTATTTTCTCGCAAAACTCAATGCCATTCATTGATGGCATTGAATAATCAACTACGAGCACTGACACCTCTTTTATTCGCAGTTCATCAAATCGTTTGATATTTTGATGGGTGAGTACTTGTTTTACCCAAGCGTCTGAGTCGCCCTGCAGCTTGGGTTTCTCATCGTTGGCGATGAGTTGCGCCTCTCTTTGGTGCTCATTTATATATTTTAAGGCAGCATCTGTATCATCAAAGGATTTGACATTAAAGTGCTTGGAGAATGTCACGGATAACGTATCCAGAAACTCACGATTATCATCGACAAATACAATTTGCGTTGGATAAAAGTAAAGAGGAATTTTAGATTTCACGCCAGCTATCCCGCAGTGATTGATGATTTAGAAGCTTATATAGTAAGGTAAATAGCTACACTTATGGGAATATTGTATGTCAATTATGGTGAGCTGTGGAGCCAGCATAAGGATTTTATGGTTGCCTGGTTAACGAGATGCTCATTCTATTTTAATATGCCATCTGGTATGTCAGCAATTTAGTTTGTTTATTGACTGTTTCTTTTTTCAACAAGATAAGTTGCGCGCCGCTCAGCGAGTTCATCTTTAGCTGTTTCACCTTGGGGCTCCTCCAGTGCGATCTGTGTCGCAAAAAAACATAATTTAAATTCTGAACCTTTTTCAAGGCTGCTTTTGACCTCTATGCGTGCATTGTGCTCATCAACAATGCGCTTGATGGCCTGCATCCCAATGCCATTACCAAATTTTTTAGCACTAAGGCCAGGCTCCCATAAAGAGGCAAGTTGTTGTTCTGACATTCCCGTGCCATTATCTTTTACAGAAAGAAATATATTTCCATCTTCGATCCATGATTTTATATGAAGTACAAGATCGTGGTTATCGCGGCGCGCTTCGGCAGCATTTTTAATCAGGTTAATAAAAAGGATTTTCAGGTCTTCCGCATCACCTCTGATTTTAGGGGTGCCCCCAAAGTCATATTCAACTTTATCAAATGATTTTTCGAATAAATAAAGACAATCTTGCACCACGGATTCAAGCGCGCAAGGTTGGATGCGTCGTTTATGTTTTCCACCAAGAATACTTGCCATCGTAGCGATAAGCCGCGATCCACGTTCGACTTGTTCCAATACTATGTCTCTTTGTTTGTCGCGATCATAAATATCATTTGAAAGTACACCATCGATAATAGCGAAAGGTACTTTAATATCGTGATGGTAATGGTTCATTAAACTGAGCATTGATAGGGTCTTTTTGGCTTCACCGAGCTGATCTTGCATGTGGTTCAGGCGAATTAAGCGGCTAAATACTTGTCCTAGCTCCGATTTGAGCCACTCGAAAATTTTGAGATCTTCGTAACGATAATAGGAAAAGCTCGTGGGATTACCAACGAGTACAATTGCTAATACTTTGTTATCTGAAAATACCGGGAAACATAAAGATGCGTTATATTTTTTCATTTCAATTTGCAATGCTTCCGGCATCTCATCGGCCATGATCAATTGTGTTTGCAAGGCGCAGTATGCCAGGAGAGGACTATCTTCCGAGACGGTGTCAAACAAAAAAACATTGTGGTGGTAGTTACTTTCGCTTGACAGTAAGCCGTCTTGTTGAACCATTAAAATTTTATAGTCATTTAATTTTATGATTCGCAGCAGAAGGTGATCCATAACATCTTGCATCATGGAGAAGCTGATTGAATTTTTGAGATCGTATTCAGTTTCTGCTTTGACTTGGTCAAAATCGTAACTATTTTTTACCAGTATTTTTTTTGCGCTGGGTAGAATCCATTTTAATAATCGGGGGTAGGCTTCTAGCATTAATACAAGAAATGCAAGCAGGGTTAATACCCCGCCAATAGACTGCGTGTGATCACCTACCACTGAGGTAACAACGAAATACATCCACACAAAAAAAGCTAATAAAATAGCCTTGGTTAACCCCAGGCTTAGTGCAAGCCTAATGTCCATCAGGTTGTGTTGAATTGTTGAATAAAATAATAAGGAAACAAAAAGAATGTTAGTAATGATGCCAACAAATTTGGATAAGTAAAATTCCAAGCCGGTTGGCATTGAAAACAGGACAATTAAGCCGCAACTAAAACTTACCAGCAGCGTTATAAGTAGCCATTTGAGGCGTTGTTTTTCCCGGTTTGAAGATGTGTTGTAAGAGAGTCCAACCAAACAAATTGAGCCTACAAAACACCATACCAAATAACCAATAAAAACATAATAAATTGTATCTAGCTGAGGAAGGTACCCACTATCAGTTTCTTTCAGTTCAGATGGAAATATGAACATGTTTAAAAACCACAATGCACAACTAAAAAAAGCTCCAAAAATTATAAAAACATTTTTAAATTTTTTTGACCTGCCACCGACTAACCTCCAGGTTAATAGAGCAAAGCCAAAAGGAATGAAAAACATACCTCCACGGGTGATGTGAAAAAGAATATCCAGTAGATAAACATTGGTTATTGTCGTTAGCAAGAAAAGCTCTAGTAACCAAATACTCAAGGCGAGTAAAAGGAATGCCAATGCCTTGGCGGCAGGGTTATCTTTTTTGGAAAAAGCTAACCCAGCTAACCCAAGATCAAACAGTGCCGTAATTAAGTACTGGATCATTCTTTTCTATGATTTCCACTTTGCTTCTGATAAAGGCCCTACATTTTTCAACATCGTCACAGATCATCAATACTGTTTTGAAATTGAGGTGAGGGTACGACTTTTCTTCTGATGCAAGCCTTCCACCGAACATTTGATAAAACTTAATATGCTCAGTGCGAACTGCGACTACAATATTACTGGCTTTTTGCCGTGCTGCTTCCTCAACTGCAGTACCCAGAAGCAAGAAACGAGCTTGAATTCCCCCCCTTCTTTGGAATTGAGGGTCTATAACAAATTTGTTGGGTTCTAAAAATACATTGTCATACCCAATTGTATTTCGTATTTCCTTTTCGAAACATTCCATGATGGGAATGCCAGCCCCTTTACTTGGATCATATACACATGCTCTTATTGAACCAACGATATTATTTCTATGATAAGCCAGAAAGCACACACTGTTAGGCTTTCCATCATATTCGTCAATGAATTTTAGCGACGAATTTTCTTCAATGTACCCTTCTGCGCCATAACTTTTGTAACGCATGGAATATACCCTGTCTAGCATAGGGCCTTTGGCAACAACGCTATAATAATCGTTTTGGTGAACTTCTTGTCTTTGGATTGCGGAATTTAACATTTTGATACCCCTTATTTAATTTTTCAGTAGAGTTGTTTGAAAGTCTTTATTTGTAAGTCTTTGTGGATGTTTTAAGCGACATACCAGAAAAAAGTGACGCCAGATTTTTTTGATTTGGCGTCGAACTCCATTATGCTTAAAAAATGTTCGCTCTAAAACAATCCTTTTGTAACGAGCATGTAAGTTGTGAAATGATTTACGAGATGCTGACTTTCGTCAGTTTAAGACAGCGACCAGGGTGAATAAGATGCCTATGCTGTAACAGTTTTTTTGAGAGGGCGATCCAATAATTCTTAAAAAGGTAGCTATTTGGGACTGTTATCTTTGAAGGGGCAGGGAAAATATTCAGGAATTCGTTAATTCACATCCCATGGTTAGTAACGATGACAGATAAACAAGATCAATATGAACAACAAAGCGTCGAAACTCTCTTTCATGATATTGCTACGCCATTAGTAATTTCCAAAATGAAGGCCGAGCTTCTAGCCAAACATTTGCCAGCAATTATCACCACGTTGGTGCAATCTCCGGAGCTGCGTCATTTGTTACCAAATGATGAAACGTTGATCGATGCCCTCCTAACGGCACCTGACATAATGCAATCAAATTTGCAGCTCGTTCAAAAAAAAATAAACCTGTTATCTGCCTCGATGTTGCACCAGGCCAATAATTTTGCCTCTGTTACGAATCCTCCCGAGTTTGACGGTGGATCTGGAATACCAGTAAGGACTGTTGCAATTAGAACTGTCTTGTTAGTGGATGATGAAGCTGTCCATCGCGATATAGGTGAGAGTTTACTGACACCGCTTTATGACGTGGACTTTGCTAAAAATGGATTGGAAGCCATTAGTTTGTGTGAGCAAAAGCATTACGACTTGATTTTGATGGATTTGCACATGCCTAAAATGAACGGTGAGCAGGCTACCATTGCGCTGCGTCCCCGTATCAGCAGTGAAACGATTATCATCGGTTTGACCAGTTTGCCTATAGGTGCCAATCGATCCGGATTGTTAGCCATGGGGTTTACTGATTTCCTCGAAAAACCGCTAACCCTAAAGAGCTTACAAAAGTTATTGCGATCCCAATCACTAAATGCGTAACATCTCCAGTTCATCTTTAAGCGACAAAACTGTAAAGCCGGGGGCACCGTTCGTTCATGGGTATAACAATTAAAAGAATCCTGTCTTCAAAAGGTTTTTGTCTGGCCGGTCTACTAGTTGGTTCCTCCTCCAGCACGATGGTGTGGTCTCAAGCTGCGCCAGTTGTGGATGAAGTTCTGGTTACAGCGCAAATGCGTGAGGAGTCCGTTCAAAATATTCCCCTGGCTATTGGCGTTTATGACAAGCAATTGATTGATCGGGTTGGTGCCAGTTCGCTAACGGAAATGGAAGGCGCTATACCGTCGTTAAATTTTGGCAGTGGTGACAGGAATACCCGTGGTGAAATTACCATCCGGGGAGTTGGTGACTACGCGCGGAATATTGGCACCAACGCGCGGGTTGCTGTTTATGTCGATGGCGTATTAACCGGACGTTCTTCCAGCTTTGATCAGGGGCTGCTGGATGTTGCCCACATAGAAGTATTGCGCGGTCCCCAGGGAACCTTGTCTGGCACCAATGCCCTGGCGGGTTCTATTAATATAATTACCCAAAAACCGGAAGATACGTTTAGCGCCGAATTGCTGGCCAATACCGGGAATTATGGTTTGGCTGCTGTTACCGGGAAAGTTAATGCGCCGCTCTCGGATGATCTTTTTGTCAGCGTGTTGTTAGGCACGAGTGAACAGGATGGTTACATCCGTAATATTACGCTTGATCGCGAATTGCAGGGCGCCAACCGCGATACCGCAAAATTAAAGTTTCGTTATGTTGGTGTTGATCAGTTAATTGTCGATATTGGTTTTGATTATTTAAAGGATGAAGATAAGTCGACCAATGCCGAGGCCCTTGGTAATGGAATGTTTAATGGTTTTACGCTTGCGCCGGAGCCTTTTGTCGTAGCGCACAACGCCGATGAATTTGAACAACGTGAATTGAAAGGTGCAACCATCGAAGCCGTCTATGAAACGCCGGAAAATTATAAATGGACATCTATTACCGGTTTTCGTAGTAATGAATTTCGTGAGTTGAGTGAAGAGGATTATTCGCCATTAAATGTAGCGGTTAGCATTTTTGATGAGCAAAGTGACCAAATCAGCCAGGAAATCAGATTGGCTTCACCCAAAAATGAGTCGTGGGATTATGTGGTCGGTGCTTATTTTCTCAATCAGGATATTTCTACTGAGCGGCAGGCGATTACCGGTCCGGTATTTCTGTTGGCTCCCAACGGGCGAGTGCAAACACCTGCATCAGCGGAGGTAGAATCTGCCTCTATGTTTCTTCACGGCAATTATTATTTTGATGCACGCTGGAGTTTGACTGCGGGTGTCCGCTACGTGAATGAAACAAAAGATATCGATTACTCCAGCATTGACTCAACCAAAATGTTTATAAATACGAGCCATTTAACCGATCAAAAAACGTTTAACGAATGGTTGCCAAAGCTGGGGCTTAATTTCCAAATAACCCCCGATGTGTTGCTCTATACCAGCGTTGCGCGCGGCTATAAAAGCGGTGGTTGGAATGCTGATTTTATTACCACGCTGGAGAATTTCCAGTTTGATCCCGAATATGCGGTGAATTATGAAGCCGGAGCAAAATCATTATTCTTTGATCGTCGCCTTACGGTGAATGTGTCTACGTTTGTAACTAAATTCGATGATTTCCAGGTGTTTCAATTTTTACCAACACAGGCAACTAACGGAACCGTGTTGTCATTGACCAATGCAGGCAAGGTCACCAGTAAAGGCGTTGAACTGGATATTAGTGCGGCACTTACCGAACATTTGCAATTCAGTGTCAACACCGCCTATACCAGTGCCAGGTTTGATGAATTCCAAAATGGTGGCGGCATAGGGAAAAATTATGACGATCACTATTTGCCTTACGCGCCTAAAAATAATTATTTTGTAGCATTGGATTACAGCAGACCGGTATTCAGTGAGGCAAAAATGTATTCCCACATTGATTACGGTTATACCGACGACTACTTTTCCAACCCCAACAATCTGCCAGGTAATAGAATTCCCGGTCGCAGCCTCACCAATGCTCGTTTGGGAATCAAGGTTGATGATTCATGGGATATCTCACTGTGGGTGAAAAACCTTGCTGATGACATCAGTTTGCGGCAGAAGTCAGTATCTTTTTTAGGTGTCCCGAGAGGTGTTTACAATTCGCCTCGCACGTACGGGTTAGAGCTTAAATACTTTTTCAATTAATCTTTTGCATAATTAAAACTCCTTTCATTTGAACCCGGATTGGCTAGCCAATCCGGGTTTTTCACCTATTTCCCTGCAATATCAACTGCTTATTGGCTGTTCAAAAAATACTCCAGAAAAACCTTGCAAAATAATACTGTGTGTAACATAGTAATTACTGTGTATTGCATAGTATATGAGGCACAGTATGTCGGATGAACAGTTTGAAAAACTCAGGCAGGAGTTGCGGCGCGGGATTTTGGTATTGGCAGTATTGGGGTCTTTACGGAAACCACATTATGGCTATTCCTTGCGCAAGCAATTACAAGATGTTGGTTTGGATATTGATGAAGGAACACTTTATCCCTTGGTGCGCCGTTTGGCTGACCAGGGATTGTTAACCAGTGAATGGCAACAGGGGGAGGGGCGAGAGCGTCGCTATTACCAGTTATCCCCTGAAGGTGCGGGTTTGCTGGAAAGCCTGACTGCCGAGTGGCAGCAGTTGAACAATCACGTGAGCAAAATATTGGAGGCCGGAAATGGACCTGATTGATCGTTATATGAATGCGGTAGCGCAAGCATTACCGGAAAGCCGTCGCGATGAAATTACCCGCGAACTGCGCGCCAACATCCTCGATAAGCTTGAAGCTATTTCTGAAGAGCAGGGGCGTGCACCCACTGATGCTGAGATATCGGCTGTTTTGGTTGCACTCGGCCATCCGCAAAAAGTGGCGGGAAGTTTTTTGACTGGCCAACAGTTGGTCAGCCCTGAACTCTTCCCTCTTTATAAGAGAGCATTGCATTACGGCTTGATCCTGGTATTTATCCTCGCTTTGATTCAATTCGGCGTGCATTTTCTCAATAGCGGGAATTTGGCGATATGGAACTTTGTTCATGAAATCATCGGCAAAGCACTGATTATGTTTGCTTCGGTGACGGGCGTATTTTATCTGCTGAGTAACCCGGTTGGTGGTAAACCGTATTTCGACCCTTATCAGTGCTGGTCACCAGAAAAGTTGCCGCCGGTAACGCGCGGTTGGCAGAGAATCAGCGCGTGCGAACAAAGTGTCGATTTCACAACTGATTTATTTTTCCTGTTGTTGCTGAACTACGCCTTATGGATTCCATCGGGCCAATTGGCCAACCTGACAATCGCCTTTACTGAACCGGTACAACAATGGATTCCGATCTTGTCGGCAATCATTATTGCCTCTTTGATCGTTGGGTTGTGGAAACTGGTTTACCGGTACTGGATGGTTTCGACCTTAATAATAGAAGCAGCAATCAATGGTGCTATCGCGATACCTTTGCTGCTCGTTAGCCGCTTGAAACCCATCGTTGTTGATACCTCTACTACACAAGAACATGTGGAAGCCCTGAGGATTGGCAATGAAGTTATTGGAATCGGCTTGTTCTGGGTTGGTATATGGTTGGTGTTTATGGCGGGTTGGAGTATGTATCGCGCCTGGCAGCTGTCACGATAATAAATGGCTCGATAATGATTGTTGTCAGAGAAATCACGTGATCGGGATAACAAAACCATAAAGTGGGACGCTTTAGTTGCAAGCAAAATAGGGCTGGTTTGCGGAGTTCGGATGCCGCAAACCAGCCAAACCTAAAATAATTTCAACGATCCTTTCAGTAGAACGCCTGTGGTGGAAATCGGGTGGAAACTCTCATCATCGACTTAACTGCACCAACGGTTAATCGAGCAGAGAGAACCACTAATAAAAGCAATCCAATAACCATAAACAGGTATTACCATGAAAACTCCCTTGCGGTTATTAACACCGGGCATCCTCGCCCTGAGTGTTGGTTTGGCAGCGGCCAATAGCTATGCACAATCGCCCATCTGGGCAGACGAATTCAACGGGACTCGAATCGATAACTCAACCTGGTCTTACAAAGTCGGCGGCGATGGCAACGGTAACGGCGAACTCCAGTACTACACCGCGCGCAGTGAAAACGCCTATATAGAAGATGGCAAACTGGTTATCGAAGCCAAACGCGAAGCCTATGAAGGCAAACAATTTACCTCTGCGCGTTTGCACACCAATGGCCGTGTTGCGTTTAAATACGGAACCCTGGAAGCGCGCATCAAAATCCCGCGTCTTGATAACGGCCTCTGGCCCGCATTCTGGATGTTGGGTACCAACTTCGGCCTGGATGGCTGGCCCAAATCCGGCGAGTGGGACATCCTCGAAGCCGGTTATAAATCGGCACAAACCAACGGCACCGTAAACAAATCTGTTTCTGCCGCGCTGCACTGGTGGCATGAATCGGGAACCTGGAGTGACTGGCTACAGGCGGATAGCGCCGCATCTACCACATTGCCCGTCAACCTTTATGAGGATTACCACACCTACAAACTCGATTGGACACCGAGCAAGGTGACCATCAGTGTGGATGGCAACCCCTATTTCACCATGGATATCACCGATCCGAACATGGCGGAATTCCGCGATAACCCGGCCTCCATTATTTTGAACCTGGCTGTGGGCGGGTTTAATTTTGTAGAGATCACCGACCCCGCGCAAATCACCGCGCCATTTCCTGCAAAAATGTACATCGATTACGTTCGCCTCTATGCAAATGCCAATACCGAATTAACGGTGGCGAGCGATGATTTGCCCAGCGGCAACTTCGGTGTAAGCACAGAAACCACTCCGGTATTGAACGAGTTGAACTGGGGGGATCGCACCAGCCTTTACGTTTGGAACAATATGACCAATATCGCCATCACACCGTCGGAAGGCAGCGGTGCATTGGCGTATTCGATTGCACCGGGCAACTGGTGGGGCATGGGGTTGGTCCACAAAGACTACAACATGCGCAACTACAAACACGGCTATTTGCACCTGGATATCAAAACCAGTTCCACCAGCAGCTTCAGCATCGGTATGGCGAGTACTTCCGGTGGTGATGGCAAAGTGGATTTCAATGAAGGTGGCGATCAATACGGATTGGTGCGCGATGGCAACTGGCATCACGTTGCAATTCCGCTGAGCAAATTTTGCAACCTGGATTTTGAAACCATCAAAACATTTTTCAGCGTATTTGGCCCGGCACCAGCCGCCGCCATGGAAATTGCCTTCGACAATATTTATCTGACCGAAAGCATCGCGTTGCAAGCGCCTGAATTTGGTAATTTCGGTATTTACACTGAAACACCCGATCACAAAAACGCGGGTGAATTTGCGTTTGGTGTGAGCGGCGATTTATTCCTGTGGGACAACACCCTCACACTGGAAACCGGTGCCAATAAAGAAGGCAATTCGGCATTGCATTTGAAATCTACCGGCAAAGGCTGGTACGGCATGGGCTTGACCGCGCGCGATGGTTTTAACCTCACGGCGTTTGATAATCCCAACGCGAAATTGCATTTCTCGTTAAAAACTACCCATACCGGCGATTTCCAGATCGGATTCAAAAGTGGGCCATTGAATGGCATCGGCCAGAAATGGATTAATTTCAAAGCCGGCAACGATCCTTACGGTTTTGCACGCGATGGCCAATGGCATGAAATCCAAATCCCGGTGAGTGAACTCGCGAAAGACCTGGATTTATTTGATGTGCGCCAGTTGTTGCAAGTGCTTGGTGGTGGTGAAACGGCGGGTATCAGTATCGATGATGTTTATCTCTCTGGCGGTCAAGCGGCGAAAGATCCGGGCACCAACGGCACTGTGGTAAATCGCGCTCCATCGGCAGCGGTAAAAACCTCCATTATGGGCGGTATTGCGCCAGCAATTGTTACGTTTGATGGCACTAAATCGGTTGACGTAAATGGGGATGCATTAACCTATAGTTGGGATTTTGGTGATGGCAGTACCGGCACTGGTGCAACCACAAACCACACCTACACCAGTGAAGGTTCTTATCACGTAATGCTGACGGTAAGTGATGGCGAATTAAATTCAACTGCAAAAACCGTAATCTTTGTTGATAAAGATTTCGGTAAAACTGGCAAAAGTAAAAAACGCGGCTTGGGTTACGGCACGCACTCCGTAGAAGATCTTGCAGTAATTTCCAAAGGCATCAGCTGGTGGTACAACTGGAGCCACAGTCCGGACCTGGCAGTGAAAGATGTGTACCAACAATACGGTGTTGAGTTTGTGCCGATGGCATGGAACGGAAATTTCAATGATCAAGCGATGCGCGCATATATTGCCGCACATCCGGATGTGAAATATATCCTCGCGTTCAACGAACCGAACTTTATCGATCAAGCAAACATGACGCCATCGCAAGCGGTTGCACAATGGCCGCGCCTGGAAGCAATCGCCAATGAATTCGGTTTGAAAATTGTCAGCGTAGCGATGAACTATTGCGGTAATTGCGTAACGGAAAATGGCACTACCTATTACAGTCCATTCGATTACTTCGATGATTTCTTCCGGCTCTGCCCAACCTGTAAAGTGGATGCAATTTCTATCCACGCTTATATGCCAGATGTTAACGGTGTTGAGTGGTACGTGAATGAATTTAAAAAATACGGCAAGCCAATCTGGATGACTGAATTCTCCGCGTGGGAAACCGTAAAAACATTGGACGACCAAAAACGCATGCTGATTCAAGTGGTGGATTCATTTGAAAACAATGCAGATATGCAACGTTACGCCTGGTTCACCGGTCGTCGTAATGGCCATCCATTCAACGGTTTGTTTGATTATCGTCAATCCGGTGTGTTAGCTGAGCTCGGTAATATTTATGTGAATATGCCCGTTCACGGCGATACTAGCGTTCACACATTACCGAAACTGGTGCAAGCAGAAAATTACGCAACCCGTAACGGCATTCGTGTAGAAGAAACCAAAGACGTTTCCGGTTTCCTTAACCTGAGTGATGTTGCTGCCGGTGAGTGGGTGGAATATAACGTGACGGGTTCTGCTGCAAATTACGATGTGAATTTGCGTGTTGCGAGTGAAGCATCCGGCACCATAAATGTGTTGGTAGATGGTGTGCAAAAAGCGGTAATCAATGTTGCATCAACCGGCGGATTGCAAACCTGGGCTACCGTAAATTCACAACTCGCCTTAACGGCGGGCGCACACAAATTGCGTTTGGTATTTAACCAGGCGATTAATGTGAACTGGGTGAAATTTACTGTTGCTTCTGCAAGCAGTTCCAGCGTGGCAACGTCTTCATCACGAAGCGCCAGCAGTGTTTCTCTCAGCTCATCCAGTAAAAGTTTGAGCAGCTCGTCGGTAAAAAGCTCATCAAGTTCCGTTGTGAGTTCTTCAAAATCATCATCGCCAGTTGCCAGTTCGTCCAGCAGCGTGACGGTAACTCCGTTTGGAAACCTTGCATTAAATCGCCCGACAGTTGCATCAACAACTGAGGGCGAAACCTGGGCCGCCGGTAATGCAACCGATGCGAGCACAACAACACGTTGGGCAAGTATTTCTGCTGATCCGCAATGGATTATGGTAGATCTGGGCGCGAGCCACAGCTTCAACCAGATCGTATTGCAATGGGAGTCTGCTTACGGCAAAAGCTACTCAATCCAGACATCAACCAATGGTGCGAGCTGGACAACTATTTACCAAACCACCACAGGTGTTGGTGGTCGTGAAGTGTTGAATGTTTCCGGCACTGGTCGTTATGTGCGTGTGTATGGAACTGAGCGCGGCACCGGTTACGGTTATTCGCTGTATGACTTCCAGGTGAATAATATTGCTGTTGCCTCAAGCTCATCAAAAAGCTCAATTAGTGTCGCGAGTAGTTCTGTTGTTAGTAGTTCCGTCGTTAGTAGTTCTGTTGTTAGCAGCGCGGCGGGCACTGTGAATCTCGCATTGAATCGCCCGGCTGTTGCCTCATCAGACGAGTGGGGTGGTAACTCGGCACCACAAGCTGTCGATGGCAATACGGGTACGCGTTGGGCCAGCCAATTTATCGATAACCAATGGATTTACGTGGATCTTGGCAGCAGCAAAACCATTTCGCGCGTATTTCTGAAATGGGAAGGTGCCTACGCCAAAGCCTATAACATCCAGGTGTCTAACGATGCGACTAATTGGACCACAATAAAATCTGAAGCGAATAGCGACGGTGGTGTGGATGACCATGCGGTCTCCGGTACTGGCCGTTATGTGCGCATCCTCGGTATAACCCGCGCTAACGGTTACGGAATTTCATTGTGGGATTTTGAAGTTTATTAATCTGCAATAACGTCAGTGCTGTAACAAAAAAACCGCGCGAAAACTCATTTCGTGCGGTTTTTTATTTGGTTTCGGATATTATTTTCCTGGAAATTTTGTCATGTTACGGTTCGCAAGCTCAGCCCACCACAACCTACAATTTCGCGCGTAATTTGATGCAAGGTGCTTCGTAGGTTGCTGGTGAGGAACGAACCGCAACATGATCATGCCTCCGCAACCGCTAAACCAAAATACGTGTGCTGTTAATTGATTTTTTATTCATAAACGGTGCCATCTGTGAGCACGAATGTTGCGGTTCGTTCCTCACCGGCAACCTACAGTGTGAGCATTTTTGCAGGTAGGGGTGGGCCTCACGACTCCCCAGAAAAAAGCGATTTTTTTAACACCCACCACTACTGCGGCAAATGTGCCTGACGATATTCCGAAGGCGTTTGCCCCACGTGTTTCTTGAAAAACGTATTGAATACCGATTTGCTGTTAAAGCCCGCATCCAGGTAAATGTGGGTGATGGTTTTGGTTTTATGCTTTGGATCGGCGAGCATTTTTTGTGCTTCCTCGATGCGATAGCGGTTAATAAATTCGTAGAAGTTGCTGTCAAAATGGCGGTTGAAGACCAGTGATAGATCGCGCGCAGGGATATCCAGTGCTTCTGCCAGCATATCCAATGTCAAATCCGGTTGCAGATGGGGTTTATGTTCGCGCATGGCGGCGTCGATGCGTTCGGCAAAACCGGTGTTGAGTAATTTCTCTTCGGCCGGTTTTTTATGCTGGTCTTTTTGATTAACGGCGATAAAGCCGGAAAAGTAACGCATGCTGGTAAATACCAGTGCGAGCACCAGCACGAACACCACGTAGTAACCGGTGAGGCCAATAATTTCGAACCAGTGCGGATGGAAACCGATAAACAGATGCAGGATTTTTGCACAGGCAAGTGAGGCTTCGGTCACCACAATAATCAGGAAGCCGATGACTAACGATACCAGCCAGCGAATATCCACTCGCTCAATATTGGAGTGGGTGGTTTTTAATTGATCGCGATATTTTGCAATCAGCCACAAACACGCAACGCAATAACCGATACGCGCGGCTTTGCATAAAAAATCCACAATTAAATAAGCCGGGCTGTACATGTAAATATCATCATCAATCAGCATGATGCGTTCTTGCAGGCTGTGATTATAAAAAGTGAGGCCGAGGAACAAGGCAAAGCACCCGAGCGGAATCAAATGCAGGGCGTCGCGTTTGCGCAGGGTGAAATCCTGGTACACCAGGGATTTGATATAGAGGTACAGCAATACCGCATCCACGTAATAGCCAAAGCCAATCCACAAAAACAAACGCGGATAATTATCGAGCGCGATCATTTTGAAATCGGCACCCCACAGCACCAGTTCATGGATGGGGATAAAGGCATGGGCGAGCAAAAACGCCGCCAGGAAATAATTGCTTTTATTTTGTGGGGGATTGGTGACAAGTAGCAGCACTGCGAAGCAGGCACATTGCACGGCGGTCATCATCAGGACCAGGTCGTGAATATTAAAAATAGTTTCGTTCATGTTGACCGGTGATCAGGTTGGTTATCGTTATAGTTTGGCCGCATGCGGTGCGTTTGAGTATAGAGCAATCACCCGCTACGGAGAGAAAATTGCCGCACAAATCATCTCGTCATTATTGCCCATCCATCATCGCGTATGACAATTCTTTACAGCAGAGTGTTTTTTCTGCGAATCCGCTAAATCCTTGTTTATTCATTTCTTTTTTCTATTTGTACCAGTTTCTCCACGACAGTATGTCAAAACTGGGAGGTAAATGCGTTCGGCTGGGCTTTATTCGAACGCTTATGTAGCTGTAGATAACTAAACTGGCATCACAAAAATCCCTTACGCCATAAAATTATTAGTAAGGGGGCAATAAATGCAGTAAGAGGTATTTTTGTGAAATCGATTAAGTGCACAGTTCTTCAATCCATCGTTCTCCTGGGTTTCAGTTTCATTGTCAGTGTTTATGCCAATGCGCAAAGTTTTTTGCGCGCAGAAGGTCATTACATCGTGAACGAGCAGGGCGAAAAAGTGTTGCTGCGCGGTATGGGATTGGGCGGTTGGATGCTGCAGGAGGGTTACATGCTCAAGCTGGGTAATCTTGGGCAGCAGCATGTGATACGTGCAAAATTTGAAGAGCTGGCTGGTAAAGAAGCGACGGACGAGTTTTATAACGCCTGGCTCGCCAATCACACCACCAAAGCCGATATTGATGCGATGGCGCAATGGGGATTTAATTCAGTGCGCCTGCCCATGCATTTCAACCTCTATACCTTGCCGATTGAACAGGAGCCGGTCGCCGGACAAAACACCTGGCTGGAGCAGGGTTTTGCGATAACTGATCAATTAATCGCCTGGGCCAAAGCCAATAATATGTATGTGATTCTGGATTTGCATGCTGCACCCGGCGGGCAGGGCAATGATTTCGCCATTTCTGACCGCAACCCGAACACGCCATCACTCTGGCAAAGTGAAGCCAACCAGCAAAAAATGATCGCGCTCTGGCGCAAACTTGCGCAACGTTATGCCAATGAACCCTCTGTTGGTGCTTACGACATTATTAATGAACCCAACTGGGGTTTTGAAAACGTCGCCGATAAAAACGGTTGTAAAGAAACCAAAAATGCGCCGCTGAAAAAATTATTGCAGGATGTAACCAAAGCCATTCGTGAAGTGGATGACAAACACATTGTGATTATTGAAGGCAATTGCTGGGGCAATAATTACGCTGGCGTTTTGCCCTTGTGGGATAAACAGGAAACAAACAAAAACCTGGTATTGAGTTTCCACAAATATTGGAACAACAACACTGTGGCGGATATTAATGGTCATTTGGCGCTGCGTGAAAAATACAACATGCCGGTCTGGCTGGGCGAGTCCGGTGAAAATTCCAATCTCTGGTTTACTGATGCGATTGAATTAGTGGAATCACAAGGCATTGGTTGGGCCTGGTGGCCATTGAAAAAACTTGGCTTTAATAATCCACTGGAAGTAAAACCCAATGCAGACTATGTAAAAATTGTCGACTATTTGAATGGTAAAGGTGAAAAACCATCTACAGCTTTTGCAAAAAAAGCGTTATTGCAATTAGCGGAAGATATTCGTTTTGAAAATAATCAATTTCACCCGGAAGTGATTGATGCCATGTTCCGCCAGCCTTATTCACACACCAGCATACCGTATAAAAATCATCGCATAAAAAAATCCGGCGGCACGGTGCTGGCGGTGGATTTTGATATGGGTCGCAGTGGTGTTGCGTATTGGGACCAGGACGCCGCCAATTACCACGTTGCGACCGGTAAAGAGCGTACGCTGTGGAATCGTGGCACTACTTATCGCAATGAGGGTGTGGATATTGAATTTGATGTGACAAAAAAATCTTATGTTGTTAATCATTTTGAAACAGCTGAATGGTTGGAATATACAGTACAAGTTGATGAAGCCGGACTTTATGAGTTAAGTGCGGTTGTTAAAGCATCAACAGACGGCGGCAAAATTAATGTGAGTGTGAATAATCAAAATTCAAATATCGACATAAATGTACCTGCATCACAAAATTATCAATCAGTAACGATTTCAAGTGTCAAATTGTTACAAGGTGCCAACAAGTTACGGATTTACTCAAGCGCTGGTGCGTATAATCTCCACTCGTTAGTGTTACACCCTTGATGTTTTTTCTCGTGCTGTTTAGCAAATCGTTTATCGATTGAGCTATCCCCTCGGGAGCCTTCGGGCTCCCTTTTTTATTTTCCAATTTTTTTGCGCGGCGTTTTTATTTTCCTCTTATTCTTTTGATTTTTGAATTGTTGCCCACTAGTGGTGTGAACAATTACAAAATAATGTGCGTTTGTTTGGCGGCAAGCAAACGAACCATTTTTTTTGCGTTCGTTGTTGCTGTTCGAACGCGCTGCTGTTTTTTTATTTGCACAATTTTTGCGATTCAACAATAACAGGAGTTGCTGTTGATGCACTGGCACCAAAAGTGTTTAACTTTTTTGCCACAAGACCAAAAATGACAGCAGGAACATAAGATGAATAACATGAAACAGACCCGCTTAAAAAAGTATATGCGCCGCTTATTGCCCCTGGCGATTGCCTTATCAACGTTTGGCGCCGCAACTGCACACGCACAAACATTAATATGGAGTGATGAATTTAACGGTACCCGGTTGGACTTGAACGCCTGGAATATCGAAACCGGTACGGGTATTAATGGTGACTGGGGTACAGGCCAATTGGATCGCGCAACGGATCGCCCGGAAAATATCAGCATTAAACAGGGCATCGCCGGCGCAGACGGTGGTGCCTTGGCTATCACGACACGCAAGGAATTTTATATCGATAAGGATTACACCAGCGGCCGTATCAATACCGCCGGCAAAGTGGCGTTCGGCCCCGGTTATAAAATTGAAGCGCGGGTATGGGCGAAAGATGTGAAATATAAAGGGCAGGGCTTTGCGTTCTGGATGATGCCCAATGAAATTCCAGCAGGGGAAGATCACCTGATGTGGCCACAAGGTGGCGAAGTGGACATTATGGAATATGTCGGTTCAATTCCCTTCCACAATTTGGGTACAGTGCATTACGCCTGGTTCTGGGAAAATAATGCGTACCAGGATTGGAATCATGGTCATCTCGGCGGTTATTACAGCTTTAAAGACAAACAAGGTCCCGACGAGCCCGAGTGGATTCAAGTTGATTTAGGCAGCGCACAAGCGTTCAATCAAGTGGTGTTAAATTGGGAAGGCGCTTACGGAAAAACTTACAAAATTCAAATTTCCAATGATCAAGTGAATTGGACTGATGTGTATTCCACTACAACGGGTGACGGCGGCATTGATGTTATCAACGCAAATGGCAATGGCCGTTACGTACGCATGTATGGCACCGAGCGCGCGACAGAGTGGAGTTATTCGCTGTTTGAATTTGAAATTAAAAATTCAGCGGGCACTAATCTCGCATTGAATCGTCCTGTTACTGTTTCTTCTTTACAAGCTCCGGATTTATCGGCAGCAAATGCCGTGGATGGCCAAACCTCCACGCGCTGGAGCAGTAATTTGCGTAACCCCGGCTACGGTAATTATCCGCCAGCAGCGAATGATCAAAACGCAGGAAGCTGGGGCTGGCACACTTACGGTGTGAATTGGCATAACGACCGCATCGAATTTTATGTGGATGGCAATGTGTACCACATCCATTATTTAAATGATGGCGGCGCATTCCCACCGGCCGATGGCAACGATTCTGCGCGCACGGAAATTCGCAACGGCAAACGTACATATATTTCAGAATATTCCAACCACTTTCCTGAATGGCATCCGTTCGAACACCAAATGTATTTGATTTTAAGTTCGGGTGTCGGTGGTCAATCCGGGTTCACTTATGGCGGTGGAATTGTTCCTGAAGCGGTTTTCCCAGCATCTACCTTAATTGATTGGGTGCGTGTGTATTCATTGGGCGGCGGTAAACCACCGGTGCTGCCTCCAACTACGCCCAATCAACCGGGAGACAACACCAATCTCGCGTTAAATAAACCCGCCGTTGCCTCATCATCGGAAAATGACGGCATGTCCGCAACGCAAGCGGTGGATGGTAATACTAATTCACGCTGGGCCAGCCAATGGACCGATGCACAGTGGATTTATGTGGATCTCGGCAGCAGCAAAACCATTAATCGCGTGTTATTAAAATGGGAAGCGGCTTATGGCAAGTCCTATCAAATCCAGGTGTCGGAAGACAAAGTGAATTGGACCACTATCTATTCCACTACAACCGGTGACGGCGGTGTGGATGATATTACTGCATCAGGCACTGGCCGCTATGTGCGCTTGAACGGCACACAACGCGGAACCGGTTATGGCTATTCCCTGTTTGATTTTGAAGTGTATGGCAGCGGTGGAATTACTCCCCCCGCTAACACCAACAAAGCATTGAATAAACCGGCAACATCCTCGAGCGATGAAGGTGCGGCATGGAATGCCGCGCAAGCTGTCGATGGCGATATAAATACCCGTTGGGCAAGCCAATGGAGTGATCCGCAATGGATTAAAGTCGATCTCGGTTCAGTGCAAAGTATTAGCCGGGTAAAGCTTAATTGGGAAGGCGCTTTTGGAAAAAACTATCAAGTGCAAACATCAGCAGACAATGTGACCTGGACAACCATCCACACAGTCACCAATGGCGATGGTGCAATTGATGAGTTAACCGTAAGTGGTTCGGGTCGTTACGTACGCATCAATGCTACGGCGCGCGGTACGGGCTACGGTTATTCGTTATGGGATTTTGAAGTGTATTGATCCTGGCGTTGGTTCTTAAGGAGAGGCGGCTTTTGCCGCCTTTTTTGTATCTGCAATAAAAGTAATGGATTTAATATCCGGTATTTATTGTCCGTGTAGAAACGCCTGGAATTTATATCGCTAACAGCTCCAGATAACGTCAGTGTTTGTTGAATTTATTAATTTCTATCCGAGGTGAGTGCCAATGAATCTTCTTATTAATATCGATGTGCCCGATCTGCAGCGCGCTATTGATTTCTATACTTCAGCGTTTAATCTGCAACTTAACCGGCAATTAGACGATGATGTTGCGGAACTGGCAGGCGCATCGGCAACCATTTACCTTTTAAAAAAAGATGAAGGTTCTGCATGCTCAAAATATTCCACGGAAACCCGCCACTACCAACGGCACTGGACACCCATTCACTTTGATGTAGTAGTTGATGATATTTGGCAAGCCACTGAACGCGTCGTAAGCGCAGGTGCAATCATTGAATCAGAATGCAGTGAATGGCTGCATTCAAAATGCATTACCTTTTCAGATCCTTTCGGCCATGGTTTTTGTTTGATTGAGTTTGAAAAGGATACTTACAGCACGTAAACCACTTGCTTGCATGGTGGAATAACTTACTACAATTTATTGTTTTGGCAAGCAGATAAATGCCGGAAATAATTTTCTAAATTAATTTTTCAATGCGGTGTCGAATCCAGGTCCAGTGAAACGACTACTGAATACCATCGTTATGGTTATCTGCGTTTTTCATAATAGGGGATTCATTATGTCCACTAATATCGTGCATTTTCACCGTATAATTTTATAAGGAGACTTGATATGACTACTCCAGCAAAAAATACAATTTGCCTTTGGTACGATCGTGACGCAGAAGAAGCGGCGCGATTTTACGCTGAAACATTTCCTGATTCATTTGTGAGCGCGATTAACCTGGCACCGGGTGATTATCCATCAGGTAAGCAAGGGAGTGTGCTAACTGTTGAGTTCACGGTGTTAGGAATCCCTTGTCTCGGTTTAAATGGTGGCCCTACGTTCAAACACAGTGAGGCGTTTTCATTTCAAATCGCCACCAAAGACCAGGCTGAAACAGACCGTTACTGGAATGCTATCGTTAATAATGGTGGCCGGGAAAGTGAATGCGGCTGGTGCAAGGACAAGTGGGGCATTTCCTGGCAAATCACACCAACTATATTATCCCGGGGCGTTACTCATCCTGATTCCGTTGTTGCCAAACGCGTGTTTGATGCGATGATGACCATGCAAAAAATTGATGTCGCTTCAATTGAAAAAGCGCTTCGTGGTTGAAAACCTGTACCAGCAATCATAAGAAAAAAGCGGCCGTCCTGTTAGCCGCGAAAATATTAAGCGAAGGGTTTTATTAGCAGATATGTTTATTTGTATAAATAGCTGCCAGTAATTTCAGCTTTCTGGATTATCGCGCTGGCATATTGGGTTTCAAAGTCATTGCGGCGCATGGGGCGACTGGTGTTCACCGGAAGACTCTCTTTATTTAATGCGTAAAGTGCAAAGAAATAACGATGAGTGCCAGTTCCTTCCGGTGGGCACGGCCCTGAATATTTAGGTACACCGTCATCATTTACACCTTCCACGCTGCCACCGGGCATCGCGCGCAGGGTTGCTCCTTCAGCGATGGTGCGGGTATCCGCTGGAATGTTGTATATGTTCCAGTGAACGTAGGGATAACCTACCAGGGCAATTGCATCGTAATCTTCCATGATGAGCACAAAACTTTTTATTTCAGACGAACTGATATCCCATTGCAATTGCGGGCTCAGCTCGCCACCGAAACACGAATACTGAAGCGGAATTTTTCCTCCGGATACAAAACCAGAGGACGTAAATGTGAACGGGATAGCATCGGATAAGCTGCTTTGGGATGATGAAAGTGCTGAACTAAAGCTGCTGTTGATAGTGGAGCTATTGTTGGACGAAAAACTGGATATCGACAAGCTACTTTGCGTGAAGCTACTGTCGCCAGAGGAACCTGATATCAAAGAAGATGAGCTGCTGGTAGACAATATTGGCGACTTTTCACCGCCACTACCGCCGTTACCGCCACAACCAATGATAAATACAGAAAGTGATATCGAAAAAAACAAATGTCTCATAGTGCAACCTTGCTGGATTGAGATTCGGAGGTTGCAGACTAAAAACCTTGAAACTAAAAAAGGTCTCTTTTTATAAAAAAGGACTCATTAAACCCGCCGATGTTGGCGGTAAACTGTCTGCCTATGAAATTTTATCTCAGGTTTCCATTGCACCAGCAGATTGTACTGCTGCCAGAATCTTTGCCCTGTACTGGTTTGGTGTGACTCCCAGATTTTCTTTGAAGGCTCGATAAAAAGAATTCTTATTGTTATAGCCAGCCTCAAATGCAATATCCAAAATACGCAAATGGCATTGTGGGTCTGACAACAGACAGCAGGCATATTTCAGCCGATAGTCATTCACGTAATCGTAAAAACTCAAGCCAGCATGCACATTTAATAATTCAGATACCTGATTTACGCTGATGCCCAAATGGCCCGCCAGGTCAGGCAAAGACAACTCATTCTGGAGATAAACACGTTGCTCCACCATCAGTTGTGTTAGTTGGTGAATTAATTCCTGCGCAACTGAAGCATCCAGTTCAAGATGCCTTTCTTTTTGAGGGACTGGTTCTGTGTAGGGTATTTCAACCGTTTCGACGCTTTTATCTTCTTCGTGATGCATCTCACTGCCATTCACTGCATCCCTTTTAAATCCGATAGCGCCAGGCGTTTCGCGAAACAGTAATTCCGGTCGATAAACGCTCAGAATTCCTACTGACAATACATAAACAGAAAAAAACGGAAATGCAAAATAATCCAATACGTTGTAGGTGTTTAACGCACCGGACAAAACCAGCGACATAACTATAAAATCTACCGTCACCAGGGCCATCACACCGCCAATTACATACAGCAACCAATAGAACGCTGAATTGGGAAATCCATACCACAGGCTGGCCAGGAATGGACGCGCCCCGATCAATCGCCATAGTGAAAAAAGCAAATAGCCAAACATATGGGCCATGCCCATAAACATGCACGGCATAAAATACTGTGGAAAGTTTAACAATGTAATCAGCACACAAAGCCATGGTAAAAAATGTATTCCAGTACTAACACCAATTTTCTCGCGTGTAAGGACTTTAATAAAAACCCGGATAAAAGGGCCTTTCAGCCATAAAAAAGTGGATGCCGTTACGGTTAGCTGGAAAATACCTCCAGGAATTATCTGGTTTGCATAGAGGTCCAGTTGCGGAAAGCTCAACGCAATCAGGAACACCGCAAACCATCGATTCAACAATTTGTTGCCGCGTTTATCTTGCAGCAATAAAAAAACTGTCCATAAGTTAATGACGATGGTTGAAAGAACAAAGGTTTTGAATGCTTCATGCATAGTGTGGTTTCGCAGTAGTAATTATTAGGTTGCGGATTAAAACAGTTGGTGCTGGGTTGGACAAGTTTTGGCGATGTGTAAGTAATTTCGTTATTCATAAGTAAAATTTGCTTTATAGATGTTAGCCAATATTAATAAATTACAGTCTGTATAGAGGGGGCCTGCACAATGTTGGCGATGGCCTTTCAGCATCTATGTGTTAACTTAGTCTGGATAGGTGGGCCGCATTCAGTGCCGATATTTCCCAATCACAACATGGCACGCTCACCATTTCACATTTCCCGCCAATTGACGTTTCTCTCAACCATTCGCATTTACCCGTGTCAAATTGTTACCCAAATCCGCATTTGAAGTTAATGCCTTCACAGATGTTGTAACCCTATTTCGCACAAAGGTGATAAATCAGTTTCAGATTACGCTCGAAAAAGTGGGAACCGGATTTTTTCAGGTTCGAGTTTTTTCCGTTTGCGATTTTTAGCTGGAATAGGCTGATTTATAAGGGTTTTTTGTTTCGTTTGATTCTTTGAGTTTTGGTTGCATTTTTTTATACTCGTGTTCGTGCAACAGCGATGGTACACAAAAATAACAAAAACACTGGGCACATTTTCGGTTTAATCATCTGATCTTTCCTATCGGTATGGCTTTTATCCATGCCATGGAGAGCCTTTATCTGGAGAAAACCATGCATAACAAACCGTTCATTAACAATAGGGCGACAAGGCTCCACGCAATACAATGTAAAGCAATTAAATCCACGCTGTTGATGTGGTGCTGTTTATTGCTTTCGCTGTTTTCAATTCAATCTACCTCGGCGGCTTCGGGCCACACGGTATTATCTGCTACCAGCGTCAAGTTTTATGTCACTGCTGCCCCCTGGGCTGATGTGCATTACACGATTAATGGTGCGAACCAGCAAAATATTCGAATGACGGCGAGTGGTACCAATCACGAATACACCATTACTGCCGCCACCAATTCGGTGATCCGTTATTTCTACACTATCGGCAACAATTCCGGTGGTGCCAACGATACGGGCTGGGTGCAATTCACCTTAACGGGTACGACCAATCCGCAGCCCGGTGGTGTTGCGCGGGTTTACCAGCATTGCAGTTACGGGGGAACGGCAGTGGGTTTGGCTGCGGGGAATTACACCTTGTCGCAATTGCAAGCGTTGGGTGTGCGCAACGATGATATTTCCTCAGTGCAAGTAAACAGCGGTTACGAAATTGTGCTTTACCAGAATGATAATTTTGGGGGTACATCCGTTATCAAATCGGCCAATGATGATTGTCTCGTGAATGACAATTTCAACGATGCAGCCAGCTCGATTATTGTGCGTGCAACCAACACCACCAATCCGGGAACACCGGGTACTGCAAATGGTACACACAAACGGTTAAAAATTATTAACGGTTGCGGCGATCCGATGTGGGTGCAATGGTTGACCGCGCCGGGAATTAATTTCAGCGGCCCGAATCGCCATCGCCTCGCGAGCCTCAATAGTTTTATTGAATACGATATTCCCGATAAAGGTTTGCCGAGCATGCGCTTCTGGCCCGGTTTTGGGTGCGATGCGAATGGTCACAACTGCCGCGTAGGTGCGAGCGGTGGTCCTGCAAGTTTGGGCTTCACTTGTCCAGCAGGTGGATGTGCACCACCGATCGATTCCAAATTTGAAGCGTCATTCGGTTGCATCCCTGGTGTGACGGATGCGCAGTGTGTACAAAACCCTTCTGCACCGGGCACACCATTAGGGCGCGGCGATTGGTGGAACAATAGTTTTGTGGATGGTTACACCACGCCGATGAAAGTCATCGTGAAAGGTAATTGCCCGGTTGGTCCGCAACCTGCGCCTGTATTTGGCCCCGGTGGTCCGCCCGGTGGAATTATCGATTGCTCAACTATCCGTATTTCGGATTGCCCAACCAACGAAAACCTCAGCACCGATGGCCGCTACCCCGCGCTCGCCAACGTGAATTTAATTGCAACCAATCCAATCACGGGGGCGCAAGCAGGTTGCTATTCACCGGCGGCGAAGTTGACGTATCGCCAATGGCCGTCGTCCACACCGGTTTACAACCCGGCTGATCCGCAAGCGCAAATGTATACCTGCCCGACACCGCCTGTTTCTCCCGAGCAATGCATGGCGGGCCCTGCGGATCGCACTAAATATCGCAATATGGTGCATTCACATTGCGACACTTACGCCTACGCGTATGACGATGGGGTAGGCCTTTCTAGTTGCCCGGCAGCGACCAACCTGGTTTATGAAGTGACGTTCTATTGTCCACGTTAATTGGAATTACCAGTTCGAAAAAATTTTATTGAAGGAACAATAAAAACAACCTGTGCGATTTTTTATCGCACAGGTTTTTTACCGAGGGGGAATACTAAAAATAAACACTATAAAAAAATGGCCAGTGCTAAAGAATCGCAGAATATTTTTGTGATTCTCGAAATGGCGTATGAGCTGCTCATACACTTACTTCAATACCTTATTTAAAGGAGTCCGTTATGAATAATAAAAAATCCGCAACAATGCAATTACTGAGGGCTGCGTTATTGGCGTGCGCCGGTATTGCGTCGGTTGCCCATGCAGTGGTTTACCAGGCAGAAAATTACAACGCGTTTTACGATACAACTCCCGGCAACAGTGGCGGTGTTTTTCGCGGCGATGCAGTGGATATTGAATACACCACTGATAGCGGTGGCGGTTACAACGTAGGTTGGATAGCGCAGGGCGAGTGGCTCGCATTCAACGGATTAACTATTCCCACGACCGGTAGCTACACCGTGCGTTTGCGTGTGGCATCGCCCAATGGCGCAACAGCATCGGTGGATTTAAATGCGGGTTCGATCCCACTGGGGAATTTTGCTATTCCCGCTACGGGCGGCTGGCAAAACTGGACCACGGTAACGCGTACGGTAAATTTAAATGCGGGCACTTATAATCTCGGCGTATTCGCACAATCGGCGGATTGGAATTTCAATTGGATTGAAATTGTTCCGAACACTACCAATCCGGGCCGTACGCTGGTGTGGTCAGATGAATTCAATAACATCAATACCGCTAACTGGACCTTTGAAACGGGCGGTGGTGGTTGGGGCAATAATGAATTGCAGTATTACACCAATGGCCAAAATGCATTTATCCAGAATGACCCACAAGCCGGTGGAAACGTATTGGTCATTGAAGCGCGCCGCAACAATCCATCCAATTACGGTTGCTGGTACGGCACCTGTACTTACACATCAACGCGCATGATTACGCGCGATAAAAAAACTTTTAAATACGGCCGTATTGAAGCGCGTTTGAAATTGCCGCAAACACAAGGCATCTGGCCGGCATTCTGGATGTTGGGCAGTAACCTCGGGCAAGTGGGTTGGCCGCAATCAGGTGAGATCGATATTATGGAGCACGTCGGTTTTGAACCGACAACTACCCACGGTGCTTTGCACGGTCCGGGTTATTCTGGTAACACCCCGATCATGGGAACCCACAACCTCGGTGAATATGTGGATGTGAATTACCATGTGTATGCGGTGGAGTGGGATACGAATGGCATTCGCTGGTTCCGCGATAATATCCAGTTTTATTCCGTAACGCGCGCGCAAGTGCAGAACTACGGTACCTGGGTATTTGACCAACCGTTCTTCCTGTTGCTGAACGTAGCCGTGGGCGGCACCTGGCCGGGTAGCCCCAATGCCAGCAGTGTATTTCCGCAACGGATGTACGTGGATTACGTGCGTGTTTATCAATAATTTATACGCAATAAAAATCGGCAGCCCAGGCTGCCGTTTTTGTATTGCAGAAAAATATTTACCGCGAAGTGACTTGAAACACGCCTGCCAGTTGATGCAATTTGGTGGCAGTATTTTTCAAGCGATCTGAACTGGTGTGCAGCGCGCGCACCACTTTATTCATCGTTTGGCTTGCATTTGCCACTTCACGCACATGGTGTCCATGTTGCTGGCTGTTGTTATCGATGTGATGAATAATATCGAACATACGCTCAACAATGTTGTGTAGTTGCGAATTGTCCGTAGACGCCTCTTCCGCCAGGCGTAAACCCCGATCCACATCGGCCACACTGGTTTCCATATAAGTGGCTGCTGTTTGCGATTCCTGGCGAATGGCTTCAATTTTTTCACCAATTTCCTGCGCAACAATTGCCGTGCGGCTGGCAAGGTTGCGCACTTCTTCGGCCACAACTGAAAAACCACGGCCATGTTCACCGGCACGCGCTGCTTCGATTGCTGCATTCAACGCGAGTAAATTGGTTTGGCTGGTGATGTCGCTGATTAGCGAAACCATATTACCAATTTCAGCGGTACGATTATTTAGTGTATGAATCGTGCGCGCTGAAGTCTCTACCACATCGCGAATACTTTGGGTTCCGGTACGTACAGATTCAAACTGGCTGCGCGCTTGCTCCACTACATTTTCCATCACCTTTTTCATATCGCTCGCAGTGCCGGACGCATTGCTGATTTCCTGTAACTGGTTGTGCATTAACTCCAGCATTTTTTCCATGGAATTGGAAACGTGGTTCGATGATTGGTTGGCTTCGTTGTTGCGTTTAAGTAAGGTATCGCTATTTTTCATGACCTCGTCTGCGGCGCGAATCACTTCACCCACTATATGATCGAGGTTATCGATAAAACTATTTGTCCATTTTCCCAGATCACCGGTTTCATCATTGGCCAATTTGTGCGTATCCAGACGCTGTTGCAAATTTCCGCCACCTTCGGCGATGGTATGAATCACTTCAGTCATTTTTCCCAGCCGCCGGGCAAGTCGCCGTGGTCCGCGTTGTTGGAAAATTTTGCCACCAATAATTAATGCAAGCAGGGTTAATAAATTAATGAATGTATTCGACCAATCGGTAAATTCATGCAGGCTGGCATTTAATAAAAACGCGCTACCAACGCAGGCAGTGTAGATGTTCATAAATTTAAAACTGAGTGAGCGATGGCGGTAGACCTCTTCCAGGTCCGCTTCGCACATCATGCCCCAGGTATCCGGCGAACCTTGTAAACTGAAGGTCACACCTTTGCCTACTACAGGGATGTGCCGGTAATCAGAATAGCCGGGATAAGTGACAAATAAATTGCTGCCTTTGCGAATTGTTTCGCGTACGCCGGGGTGTAAATCATTGGTGGCGGGATCGGTAAAGCGAATCTCAAATTCAGTATGTTGCTGGATTTTAACTACACCCCAATCGGTATTTACCCCGGATTTTAAATTTTCACCGTGGGTAAAGGTCGCGTCTTCAAAGCGTGAGCGTGATAAGGCCGTGCCACTCTTAATATACGGATCAAAAACCGATTTCACCATAAACAAATAATTATCACCGGATTCGCTAAAAATATGTCCGGCTTCCCGTTGGATTAAATCACCCAGCACATCATTCGGAATGCGCGCACAAAGGCAACCTTTATTACCCGGCACTAATTCAACCGGTAAATAAAACATCAATGTGACCTGATCATGAAATGCAGAACTGCGTTTTCCTATCCCTAATGTTTGTGGATCTTTATATGGGCCATGCAAAAAAGGCGCTGCAAAACCTGCTTTAACTGCGTGCGAATGCAAATCCTGTTTTCCAGTGCGTTGGGCATAAGTGGATGCGATAACCACACCCTGTTCATCAATTAGAAATAATTCAGTACAGTCGCCCATGGCTTGCCAGGATTTGCGCAGAATGTTTTCAGCTGAATCATCCAGTAATTGCAGTTGGCTGCGGCAGGATTCAAGTTGGGCCCATTGTCGTTTGACCCATTGTTGTAAAAGTTTGATGCGCGTGTTAGCGATACTTTCAAATGTTTGCTCCATGACGGCATAGCGATTGCGATTTAACCAGCACGCCCACCCCATGGATAATTTTCCGGTTTTTCCTGACCAATTCAGCCAGCCTCGCTCCGCGGGTGACAATTGCATTGAGTCACTGTGTAAATGCATAGGTCTTCTTCACCTGTGTCTAGAGTGTTTTAGTAGTTGTAGCGGGATAAACTTTTATTTGTTGTAGAAGGGGTGAGGCAGAATGCGTGCCAGTTCACATTCCACTGTGCAATCGCTATCCGATGGTGGGCTGATGATTTTTTATGGTAATTATTGGTGCGTTGGCGGGGTTATTTTGGTGCTGTAGCGTCAGAATGGTGCAATAAAAAGAAAAATAAAAATCAAAACGCAGTTCTAGCCTGAATGGATTTTTATATGTAGCAAAAAGGTGCAGCACTTTTTGAGCGCTGCTTTTACTGTGATCGTTTGCAGAGCGCGATGCCTGTCGGGCTTTATGCAGATAGCTTACACACATAGCTTACACAGATAAATTATGCAGATAAGTTATGCAAATAACTCCACGGATAAATGCCGCGATCATGGCCATCGCTAAACACCATTTGTAACCCGTATCCCATGGGATTCATCGCAATTAATTTTACATCGGTATCCACCAATACAATTTTTCCCTGGATGCGTGCTGCGCGACATTTGGCACAAGGGCAGGCTCCGCGCAGGCGTTGGTGACTGATCGTTTGAATATCATTGTCCGGCCATGTCACAACTATTTGTTGCAATGTTTGCGAATTGTTTAACGATAAGGGCGCGATGTTATGCATGGCAGTACCTCAATTCTTATCCAGTTGTGCCAATGCAATACGCACTGCTTTGCGCACTTCAGGATCACTATCGTTCTCCGCATTACGCAATGCAGGTAATGCTGCAGGGTTGCCTAATTCACCTAGCGCCAGCGCCGTTTCTTTACGTAAATTACTAATACTGTGGCCGAGTAGCTCCAGGAGGCCATTGGTCGCAGGTATATACCTGACTTTTCCCAACGCGCGCACTGCTTGCAAACGCACTTGCCAGTAAGAATCGGCAAGCGCAGAAATTAAATAATCACCGCTCGCTGCTAAACGTAATTTTCCGAGTGTGCTGGCAGCCTCCTCGCGCACTTGCCATTCTGCATCGCCAAGTGCACTGCGCAATGCTGGTAAGACACTGTCGTTATTGGCCAAGCCTAATGCACCGGTTGCAGCGCGGCGTACTTCAATTGCTGAATCATTGCTTGCTAAACGCGCAAGCTCGGGTAAAGCATCGGTATATTTTAACCAACCTAAAACACCTACGGCTTCGCGCCGCACGTTGGCATTTTCATCGTATAAGGCATGTAATGCATCCGGTGCGGATGCCGCTAAACGCAATTCACGCAATGCCCGCCACGCATGTTTGCGCACATCGGGATTTTCATTTTTTACCCAGCGTAAAATAATATGGCCAAGTTCAGCGGTTTTTAATTGGCTTAAACTTTGCGCTGCAATTTCACTGACCGTTTCATCGCTATCAGTCAAGGCTGTGCTTAGCGCTTCAACAACGTCTGGTTCTTCCCAACCCTCTAATAAACGCGCTGCTTCACGGCGTACTTCTGCATTGGTATCAGCAGTTAATGCGTGAGTAAGCCAGGGCAGGGAATCAGGGTCTTCAAGGTCTGCCAGTTCAATCAATGCAATGCGGCGCGTGCTGGCATCGCTGTCTTGCAGGCGTGATTGCAAAATTACAATATCGGGATTATCGGTTGTCAGTTGTGTTGTCATATCTTCAATTCTTCTTGTTCAATGCTGTTTGGACGTGATTACTTGCCAATAATGTTAAACGGCAATACGCGTTTCCGGTGGCAAACCCAATGGTGAAAGTCGGGGTAGTTGCCTGCCTTCTTCATGATTTAATAAGTCCAGGCAGTGGCGTTTTAACTGCATAAACTCCGGTGTTGTTACCAATCCGGTTGTGCGTGGCCGTGCAAAATTCACCGGCAGGTTTTTGATAAATCTGCCGGGGCGCGGGCTCATCACCAGAATACGATCCGCGAGAAAAAGTGCTTCATCAATATCATGGGTAACAAACACCAATGTGGTGCGGATACGGCTCCAGATATCAAGCAACAATTGCTGCATCTTCAAGCGTGTTTGTGCATCCAGGGCACCAAAGGGTTCATCCATTAACAACAGTCGCGGTTTATTAATTAATACACGTGCAATTTCCACTCGCTGCTGCATACCGCCAGAAAGTTGGCTTGGCCAGCGTGTTGCAACATCGTGCAAACCAACTTGCTGCAACATTTCCAGCGCTTGTGCGTGGCGCTCGGCTTTGTTAACGCCGCGCATTTTCAAACCGAAGGCAACATTGTCCACAATATTCAGCCAGGGAAATAAGGTGTGGTGCTGGAAGACCATACCGCGCTCCGGCGATGGTCCGGTAATCGCTTGTCCATCGACTTCAAGCACACCGCTGGCTGGAATAATATGGCCGGCAAGCGCACCTAATAATGTGGATTTTCCGCAACCGGAAGGGCCGAGCAAGCACACAAATTCGCCGGGCTGGATATTGAAATCCACCGCTTGTACGGCTTCAAATTCGCTCGCGCCAGTGCCGAGGCGAATCGATAATTGTTGTGCATTAATTTCACCCAATGCTACCGCAGGTTTTTTTCCATCGGTTTCTGTTAGCTGGTTTTCATAACTCGATGATTGTTTTTCAAAAATAGTCATCATGATTTTCCTTGCAGTCGATACCAGGGTGTTAACCAATCGCCAATACGTTTTATTAACCAGCTGCTGCCCATGCCAAGTAAACCGATTAACAACATACCCACCACAATGTCGGCGTAATTTTGAATCACGTAGGAGGACCAGGTGTAATAACCGATTCCCCATTGGCCGGAAATCATTTCTGCTGTTACCAGGCAAAACCAGGATGTGCCCATACCAATTGAAAGCCCGGTAAAAATGCTGGGCAATGCGCCAGGTAAAACCACTTCACGTAAAATTGCCCGCGGTGATGCCCCCAGGCTGCGCGATGATGCAATTAACCGCGGATCAACCGCTTCAACACCGTGAATCGTGTTTAATAAAATAGGAAATAATGCACCGGTAAAGGTAATAAAAATCATTGATGCTTCTGAAGAAGGAAACATCAATATCGCCAATGGAATCCAGGCAACGGCTGGAATAGGGCGCAACAATTCCAATGGTGGCATTAACCAGTTTTCCGCTTTACGCGAGCGGCCAATGAGCAAGCCCAACGTAACACCTGCCACAGCTGCCATTAAATAACCGCTAAAAACCCGTGCAAGGCTGCTACCCAAATGTGGTAGCAGCGCGTTGGATTGCAGCAATTGCCAAATTGCGCTGATAACCGCTTGCGGCGTAGGCACATTGGAAAAAGTGATGACTCCCAAATCAATTCGCAATGTGGATGCAAAATGCCACAGCAACACACACGCGGCGACAGAACCTAACTGCATGCCCGCTGTGGTAAAACGAGAGGGCCGTGCATTGGTCTTTTTAAAACTGGCCATAATATTTCTCAACGTAATGTTGCCGATTGCTCATTCAGTGCACTAACAGTCTGTTCACGCAATGCGCTGAAAGCCAATGCTTTGCCACCGTGTTGTTTGGCAAAGTTTTCTGCTTGATCTTTTAACAGGAATGCATCTAACTGGCCGTTACTGCTTTGAACAAACCAGGCCTGGTTAGCAAGTAACTTAATACCACTGTCAGATGCCTGTGCGTAAATCGCACGGATATCAGTACCGGCTTCTTCCAGTTTTTGTAGTTCAGCCAACGCATCTTTAAACGATGCGTAATGACGAACCAACGGTTCGCCGCGCACCCAGAGTTGCGCAAGGTGTTTGAAATCGGTAATGGTTTTTCCGCTAACAGCGTCTTTGGCATCCAGTGAAAGTGGTGAATAATCTTTTAGTGCTGCTTCATAATCGCGGCCGGATTGTTTAAACGCTTCACGCAAATATTTATCGTTGATAAACGTCGTTACATCCAAACCTTTGTCGGTTCTTTTTAACAACTTTAAAGTTTCTATCGCGGTTGATGTGGCTTGGCGATATTCCGGTTTCCAGGTTAAATCGCGGGTTTGCAAACCGAGCGGACCATGGAACAAGTAATTTACTTCAGCTTCAATGCCGGTTAGTTTTTCAATCAGCTCGCTGTATTTTTCCGGCTCGGCAGCGATCAAGCGATCAGCCTCAATCGCTGCACGCAAATAGGCCACCACAATTTCCGGGTATTTTTTTGCATAGGCCTCATCGACCAAAGTGCCATGATAGGTGGGCGCGTTTGCTTGTGATCCATCGTAAATTTTGCGTGCAAAACCGCGATTGGGAAATAATTCAGCAAAGGGTACAAAGTCCGCATGGGCATCAATACGATTGCTTTTTAATGCCGAGCCGGCAATTTCCGGTGCTTGTGCAATAATGCGTACATCTTTATCCAGGTCCCAGCCTTGCGCTTTCACCGCGCGTAACAGCATGCCGTGGGATGTGGAAGCAAAAGGCACTGAAATAGTTTTGCCTTTTAATTCAGCAAGTGATTGCACCGGTGAAGCCGCGGGAACAACAATACCGTTGCCGCTACCTTTAATGCTGCCGGACAGTACACTGATAAAAATACTGCGCTTGCCGGCGGCTTCGTGGGCTACACCGTTGAATGAGCCGGGAAAATCGGCCATCGCACCAAAATCCAGTTTGCCCGCAACCATTTCATTGGTCAGCGGTGCGCCACTGGTAAAGTTTTTCCATTCAATTTCGTATTTTGCATCTTTGTATTTGCCATCTTTCGGTAAATATTTTTCCAGCAGTTTTAATTCGCGAATCAATAAGCCACCAGTCGCGCAATTGATAGTGGTGTCCTGCGTGCCTATGGCAATGCGAATGGTTTCGGCATGCGCAGCTACACTGGTTAATACCAGCGATAAGGCCAGGGCTAAACGGGTTATAAAACGCATTGTTATTTCCTCTTCACGGTTCCAGGCCTGTAAGCCGTTTTTGTAAAGTCGTTTTCTTCTCAGGTAGAGGTAGGCAACGAGAGGTTATTGAGTTAAATGGCATCTGAAGGCAGGTTCAGGTAGCACAATTTTTTAAATCAAAAGGAGCAAGGTTAAATCAACGCAATAAGTAAGGAATTTCCACTTTTACTGCGCCGGTCGGGCAATCCGTTTCACAGGGCATGCAATACCAGCATTCATCAAATTGCATAAATGCTTTATTGGTTTCCGGATGAATGGCTAATAAATCCATCGGGCAAACTTCCACGCACACGGTGCAACCTTTGTGTGCAGTACATTTTTCTTCGTCGACGGTGACCGGCGCATTACTGCGAAAAAAAATACTTTGTTGTTGCTGGGCCATGAAATATCTCCTAGCTATTGGCAACTTTTAGACGTAAGCCCTGGTAGGCGATTTCTTCTTGCGCATTTAAGTGAATCAGGTAAGGCTCAACAGCGCGTTTGAAACTGACCATATTGCCGTGTGCGTCTTTCTTTAAATGGCAGTGATAAAACCATTCGTTGTCATTGCGTTTGGGATAATCCACGCGATAGTGATACAAGCCCCAACGGCTTTCCTTGCGAAACAGCGATGCGCGCGCGGCCATTTCGGCACAGTCGCGAATTACGCTCACTTCCATTGCGCGCATTAGTTCATGTGGATTATTGGCTTTGATTTGCTCGATATCCTGTTCGATCATTGCAAAACGTTCCAAACCAATTTCCATTTTTTTGGTCACTTTTGGTGGTTGCAAATAATCGTTCACAAAGCGACGCAACTTGTATTCAACTTGCGCGGGGGGTAATCCCTGTTCGCGCAGCAACGGGGCATAAACGCGTTGTTTTTCGTTGGCAACTTGCTCTGCATTTAAATCACTGTGTACACGTTCTGCTACATAATCGGCCGCGTTTACGCCGGCAAACCAGCCGTATGTAAATGCTCCAAGCATATAGTTATGCGGTACGGCGGCCATATCACCGGCGGAATATAAACCTTTCACTGATGTTTCCGCGTGTTCATTTACCCAAACACCGGATGCACTATGGCCAGAGCAAAAACCAATTTCAGAAATATGCATTTCCACCATTTTCTCGCGGTAATCAGTACCGCGATTGGCATGGAACTGGCCACGACTCGGGCGCTCGTTGCTGTGCAAAATGGTTTCAATATTCTGGATGGTTTCTTCGGCCAGGTGATCCAGTTTTAAAAAGACCGGACCATTACCGCCTTCCAATTCCTGGTAAAACTCCCACATCATTTGCCCGCTCCAGTAATCGCATTCAATAAAGCGTTCCCCTTTATTATTGGCGGTGTAACCACCGAGGGGACCTGTAACGTAAGCACAAGCAGGGCCGTTGTAATCCTTAATCAGTGGATTGATTTGAAAACATTCCAGGTTCGCCAATTCAGCCCCGGCGTGATAAGCCATTGCGTAACCGTCACCGGCATTGGTGGGGTTTTCATAGGTGCCCATCAAATAACCGGAAGCCGGTAAACCTAAACGTCCTGCCGCTCCACAACATAAAATTACGGCTTTTGCGCGAATTACGTGGAAATCTGCGGTGCGGCAATCAAATCCCAAAACACCATTCACCGCGCCTTCGTCGTCGGTTAATAAACGTGTGCTAACGATGCGATTAGTGATGGAAATTTTTGCACGCTTTAATTGGCGATAAAGCACTTTTTTAATATCGTGTCCTTCGGGCATCGGCAATACATAAGAACCCATGTGATGAACTTTTTTTACTGCGTAATCACCTGTTTCATCTTTTTCAAATTTCACGCCCCAGCGATCCAGTTGTTCGATGGTTGCGAAACTGTTTTTTGCATACGCATACACCGCTGCCTGGTTCACAATGCCGTCATTTGCAATGGTAATCTCTTTGGTGTATTGCTCGGGGGTGGCGTGGCCGGGAATGACGGCATTGTTTAAACCGTCCATGCCCATGCTAATTGCGCCCGAACGTTTTACATTGGCTTTATCGAGCAATAAAATGTTTAACGCCGGATTTTTTTCTTTGGCTTTTATCGCTGCCATTGGGCCAGCGGTGCCGCCGCCGACAACAACAATGTCGTACTCTTGCTCGATGTGTTTTACATCATCGATACTATTGAAGTTTTCCCAGACCATTAATTGCTCTCCGCTTAATTTTTTTGACTGTCAGCGCGTTGGCGATCAATACGGAAACGGTATTGGAAGGCATCGCCACGGTAATAAAGGAATTCAAAATCAATGGGGTTGCCATCGGCAGTGTGTGTTAGCCGCTCAATTCGCATAATGGGCGCCCCTTTTTCTACGTTTAACGCTTTGGTTAGTTCGCTATCGGCCAGAATTGCGTCAATGGCGAGGTCAGCATGGCCGAGGTTAAGCTGTAAATCGTTTTCGAGGATCAGGAAAATATCGCGTGTAATCAGATCCGCCTTTTGTAATTTCTCCCCGATGTCGGCGAGTACATAAGAAATTTCCAGCGAGACCGGTTCGCGGTTGATAAGGCGCACGCGTTTTATTTCTGCAACCTTATCGCCTTCATTGAGTTGCAAGCGTTCTGCAATACGCGCGTCAGCGGCAATAAATTTCACACTGAGTAGTTGGTTAATAACTTCATGACCCCATTGTGATAACGATTCAGCCAAACCTTTTAACGTGCTGACGTTTTGAAATGCTTTTGGCTTTGCAACAAAGGTACCTTTGCCGTGGATTTTAAAAATGAGCCCTTCTTTTTGCAGATCCCCTAGCGCTTGGCGCACAGTAATACGGCTTACCTGGAATTGATCACCCAATTCGCTTTCCGATGGCATGCGGCTTTCGGCGGGGTAGGTGCCATCCAGAATTTGCGCGCGCAATAATTCTTTCAATTGGTTGTAAAGTGGAACTGGTGCGAAGGGAACCAGTGGTGAGTTTTTTTTATTCATCAAATGTCCGGCTAATTTATAAAGTCTGCAATAAGACAACTCATTACTACTTGTTATGACAAGTTGCGGCGAGTATATAAATGGCCATCTGGATTAGAAAAATAATTTAATTTTATATCGTTATAACTTTTAAAATTTAAAGTGTTGTAATTTGAACAGCTGTTGGCGGGTGGGTTATGGGGAACAGATTGAAGTTCTTGCCAATCCTGGCTTTCAGGATAATTGATGTGTTGATTTTAGAGCAGTTCGTTTTATTATTTGGTTGCTATCGGCACCATTTTTTTTTCAGTATTTTCAAAAAAGTCGCAAAAAAATCCCGCACAGAAACTGTGCGGGATTTTTTCAGCCGCTTGTGCGATTAATTAGAGGTAGTAATTTGCATCAATAATTTCGCCCAGTTCTACAGTGGCAACCTGTGGTTGCGCTTTAAGCCATGCGAGTAATTTTGCTTTATCGGCTTCAGTGGTAGAACCATAACGTTGGTTTGAGCCAATAAAACCGGACAGGCGTTTACTGGATAAACCGCCGCCAAAGGCCAGGCCTTCAGCATTGATGGCATCAATAAAAAAACTGTCTACAAATTGGCTAATGACTTCTTCCGTCAAGTCTTCTTTAAATTCACATTCCAGTTCAAAACCAAAAGTGGCGAATTCGTCCTGAAATAATTTTTTACGCAAACGTTTACTGCGTTGGGGGGCTTTTTTGGTGTTTGCGTTATTTATTGCGGTCATGAGGTTTACCTTATTACATTAAAAAATTACGGGTGTTGCATTAAAGATTACGGGTGGTTGAATCAGGTTAAATCGGCGTTGCTAACACCGTTCAAATCCATCAGTGCAGCGACTTGTTTTTCCAATAATTCAATACGGCTTTCCAATTGCCGGATTTTTTGTTCGAGTTGCGCGACTTGCTCGTCATTACCACCACCACTTTTATTTGTGCTGGCGTTTGCGCTTTGCAACGCTGCAATCGCGGTCAGGTCGGGTTGGCCGCAAAGCAGGTGGGTATAACGGTCTTCCCGCTGGCCGGCCTGGCGGGGAATGTGCACAACCAGGGGTTTGGTTTTGGCGCAAAGGCTTTGCAGTTTTTCTTCTAATGCCTGTGGAGATCCAAATTCAACCATGCGCTGGGTGCGAGTCAGGATTTCCGCCAGGGTTTGGGCGCCGCGCAATAAGAGTACTGTCAGGATCGCCTGGGTGGCTTTGTCCACGCTCAATACCCGGGTGAGGCGCTGGTCGTAACGGGCCGCGCGGGAACCGTAATCGACGGCAATCAACTGGCGATCCTGCAATTCACTTACGCAACGTTGCAATGGCCCTGAATCGTAGTTACTGACCGGTTCGCGGCTGGTTTTCTGGTTACAGGCGAGTTGCAGGCTGTTCAGGGTCAGGGGGTATTGGTCGGGCGTCGTCAGTTGCTTTTCCATTAACGAGCCCAGAACCCGGGCCTCCATGGCATTGAGCAGGGCCTGTTCTTCAGAGGGCGCATCGGTAGTTGGGATGTTTTCGGTATCCATAAATCTCGTCTCTGCCAATTTTTGTGGGGCCACTGTACGCCGATAGGGGGTAAATTTCATCTTTTACCTCCCGGGCCATTCGTTATTCTGTTTTTTTATGACGAGGAGGTTAAATCTGCCTATATTTTAAACACAGGTGGTTTGAGTATTTTTTGGGTAATCGCGCCGAGGAAGACTTTATGGATGCTCTATGGTTATTGGCTGGTCCAGACCGTTGCTATCGTGTTCCGGATCGTAGAATTATTGTGGATAAGCGCGGCAGTTTGCTGGATGGTGCGGAACAGTTCCTGATCAATAAACCCGATGTGGAGTTTACAGAAAATACGTTGGCTGCACTCTTTGACCAGGTCGATGTCGTTATCCTGGTTGCGGGCAGCGAGCTATTAAACAAGCAATGGCTGGAGTCGATTCCGGCAAAGTTCCCGAAAGTCGGGTTCCTGTACGAGACAAGTACGCCTGAAGCGCGTTTGCAACTCACGGTTATCGGTGTTGATGGTTATATTTCGGTTTCCATGACCCAACCGGATTTTGAAGTGGTATTACAAAAAATCCATGAAGAAAAACAATCTATCAATAATTTGCTGGAGGAGCTGAAAAATTTTTCAGCGATTGCGTTTACGGCTATGTCATCCGCTTCGGAAATGGGTACCGTCGCGGTATTTGCTGAAAAAGTACAATCCTGCATGGAGTTGCACCGTTTAGCCAATTTGATCCAGGTTAGCTTGGGGGATTTGGGACTGGATTGCATTGTGCAATTTATTTTTGAAAACGATATTACAATTTTTCCAGTGGATGTACCCGTGTCCTATTTGCGTTTATTGCAAAGCGCAAACGAATCAGAAACTCGCATTATTTCCCATGGCCGGTTTTTATTATTCAGTTTTGAACATGTGCAATTATTAGTGACTAATGCCCCCCACCTTGACCAGGAACGCTATGGGCGTTTGCGCGATGTTCTGGCGCATGTGGTTTCTATTGCCGAGGCGCGTGCAAAAACCCTTAAGGTCAATACACTGCTAAAAATCCAGCAGGATAATGCACGTATGGTGATGATGTTGCTGGAAATGGCGGCCGTTGATAATCGCACGGCAGTTAAAACGATTATGACGGAATTATCAGACTCCCTGCGCGTGATGGCGACTGGTTTTGATTTAAATATGGAGCAGGAATCGCAACTTTTAACCTTGTCCGAAAGGGCATTAAACTCATTGGAAGGCTTGCAGGAAACAACGATGGCGGTTGAGGTGCATTTTCGTAGCTTACTGCAGCAATTGGATGAAGCTTCCAATTTACTGCAGCCACCACAAGAGCATGAGCAGGAAATAGAAAGCTTCGACAGCAAGATCGAATTGTTTTAGTGGCTGCTCGTTATTGAGCAAGTAATCAGATATTTACCATTGGCTCAAGCATCCTGCGCCGCTGCAAAATCTTCTGCTTCCTGGCAGATAACTTCATCCACCAATTGCTCCTGGTTTTTGCCACTGCAGTCAATCACTATGTCTGCATAGCGTAAATACAACGGACGGCGCTCGGCATAAATCTCTGCAAATGTTTGCCCGGCTGCACTGGCAATGCCGCGAGTACTGAAATTATGAAGCCGTTGTTCCAACTCCTGGATGGTTACATCCAGAAAAATAACCGGGCCAAATTTTTTTAGATGTTGCATGGCTTTTGCGCTATAAACAGCGCTGCCACCGGTGGCAATAATGTGATTGGAATGATGGATATTGAGCAGTATTTTTTCTTCGTGCTCACGCAATGCGAGATAACCTTGTTCATGCAAGATATCTTGCAAGGTTTTGCGGTGCTCCAGTTGGATCAGCAAATCAGTATCTACAAAATCTTTAGCCAGATGTTTGGCGAGCAGCAAGCCGATGGTGCTTTTTCCTGCACCGGGCATTCCAATAAGGGTCAGGCTCTGATGATAGGGATTATTCATAAGCGCTCTCCAGCGGGTGAAGGTCAATACGGCTATTGCGGGCGGGGTGGAGCCTCCCAACTATAATCCAGTTTCAACGATTAATGAACTTTAGTGGGAGCTGGGTTGACCGCGCCAGTGGTTGCACGATTATTAGAAGGAAGTATTACAACACGTCGCGATAGCACCTGGAGTGCTTAATCCTGATTTACAAGTGAGTACGAAACGTATTGCTATTCGTTACATAGATCTTCAAACGCATCTACCACCGATTCTTCATCGGCCTCAGACAATTCTGCCAGATCCATGATACTGGGTTCGCTAATACCTAACAGATCCTCAATTTCCTCAAAACTCAAATGTGCAGCCAGGGCGTGTTTAACATAGGTTCTTATTGCATCATGGAGTGCGGTTTCGTTATCGCGTGCAGCTTGCAAGGCAGAGACTGTCTGGCTGGTTAACCATTGGAAAAAGGCAGCGCGATCTTCAGGGGAGTTGTTGGTTTGGGCATCAAAATTCATGGGAATGTCTCGCAGGGCAAATGAATTGCAAGTATATCCCAGCTACTACTTGTGTTACACCGGCACGGCGTCTTGTAAATCGATTGTCTGCAAGCTGGTGGAGAAATTTTTGTAGTGCTCATGCCCGTCATCAAGCGATTCAAGCAGGCGCTCCATCAGATTCTTCAAATGGATTAATTGATCATAAATCTGGTCTTGCATTACGCTGATTTCAATCAGCGATAATGCTTCACTATTATTGTGCTCATCAAAATGTTCCAGCCATTCCTCTTGTTCCGGTTGCAATATTCCGCTGCGCACTACTGAAATGGCCAGCCGGCCCATAGCGGCGCTGATAGACCGACTAAAAGATGAACCATGCAATTGTGCAACCAATTGTTGGGCGAGTTGTTTGGCCAAACCAAATTGATTGCGCAATTTTTTTTGCCGGGCTAATAGTTTTTTGGCGGATGCTAATTGTTGGATAGCCTCGGTAGGTAAGGGGGCCTCTTTAAATAACAGGCTGGCTGCGTCATATACCGATTCAAAATAAATGTTATCACTCAGTTTTAAGGCTGATAACAGCATGGCATGAGCATGTACACCGTAATCTTCATAACGGCTGTGGTTATAGATGATGGTGTCAGTTGCGGCAATAATCTGGCTTACCAGGGAAATTTTATCGCCGAATAAATGCCGTGGATAACCCGTGCCATCAATACGTTCATGGTGATCGATAATTGCCTGGCCGATATCTTTTGGCAAGCCAGGGACCATGTCCAGAAAACGTTGGGCAATTAATGGGTGCGCTTGCAAGGCTTTCCATTCGATGGATAAAAAATCCTGTTTTTTCTCACGCAAATCGGCGGGCAAGTACAAAAATCCCACATCATGAAATAATCCGGCAATGAAAGTGGCCTGAATTTCCGGCAGGCTTAAATTCAGCTTCCGCGCAATGGCAACACCGGCTAACGCACTGAAAATACCCTGGAAATAAATGTGCCGTGCGCGTAGTGCAAGAACGGTGAGGTTTTGTCGCAATAGCGGAAATTTTTCATAAAACAAACATGCCAGGCGTAAACTTTTTTGATAGCCCTCATTGTTAGTGACTGCATAAAGGCCGGGAAGGTTGCGTGCGAATTTATTCAGGTAATCAAACAGCCGTTGGGCATCCATACTTTCAGCAATACCCACGCAATGTTCGAGTGGCTTTAATAATTTGTGTTGCAACAATACTTGCGAGCGTTTTTCATCCAGTGGTGAGCCTTGGGCTAGCAAGAGTACGCCCTGGTGATTCAGGATGGGCTGGTTAGCAGTGACGGGTTGTTTCTTATTAACTTCAATCAGGTTTAAACAATAATGATGTTGTTCACTATCAAGCATGCTGCTTTCCTATCAAATAATGTTATTTTTACCTCCCTGCTGCTGGTTAATCGGTGGATCAGTTATTCATGCCTGAATTTACTAATAAAAAACGATAATGCCGGACAAGGTAAATTTCCGGACGCGTTATTCAACACAAGTTTTCTGACTATAGATCAGCTAAAAAGAAATGCCACAAAAAAGCGCAAAGAATTTTCAGTTTGAGAAAACGTATGAAACGCAGGTGTTTTTACCAGCGATCTGGCGTTGTAATGAGGTGTAATTGCGTGAGCAGAGTGGATGTTACGAAAAAAAATTTCTGGAAGGAAAGGTTACCTGGGTATAACAATAACGTTATCAGATGGCTTACACCATCTGATAACTTTTCAAACTTACTTCTTAAGTTGTCTGGCCCACTCAACCAAAGCAGTCAATTGATTGTTGATGTTGCCCTGAATTTTTTCATCTACCAAATTGCCATCATTATCAAAGGAATTCGTGAATGCATTAGCAAACACTTCTGGTCTGTTGAGCGGATGCAAATTTAAATACACACACACTTGACGCAAATGGTATTGCGCACGCGATGTACCCATGCCACCACCTGCACCCATGATTGCAACAGCTTTACCGCTCAGGAGCTTATTGTCCGGTTCCCGTGAGGCCCAATCGAGGGCATTTTTCAATGCCGGCGCAATCGAGTAATTATATTCGGGGCAACCAAAGATTAACGCGTCTGCCGCTTCAATTTGTTGCAATAATTGTTTAACAGCTTCCGGTTTTTCGGTAATGTCTGCATTATAAAAGGGCACTGCCGATAAATCGGCAATTGTAATGCTGCTTCCTGCCGGTGCATGCGCTTGTGCATAACGCAACAACCCCAGGTTAGTGGACTTTTTACGCAGGCTGCCGCCAATCGCTAAAATATTCATCGTACTACTCCATAGTCAATAATTAATAGTTAACAACCAAACAAGTTACATCATGAAAAAGATGATTGGGCCATAACTCATCACCGCAGAAACTACTAGCTTCTGCTATTTACGCTGAACAATCAATTCCACTTCCAGTAAATCACCCGGTGAATAAAGCCGACTAATCTGCACCCAGGTGGCCGCAGGGTACTTGTCGGAATTAAAAAAGCTTTTACGGGTAGGAATGGCTTTGATTAGTGCTTCAATGTCAGTGGTATAGACCGTTTCCTTAATGATCTGATCACTGGTGACATTATATTTTTTGAGTATTTCATGAACGGTGGTATAGCAATACTTGACGGCTTCTTCCATGTTTTTACCCGCACAGGCAATACCGGAAATGAATAATTGGTTATTAACTTCTACCACGCCGCTATAACCTATGTCTTTTTCCCACTCGCCCAGGTGATGGCGTTTGAGCGCGGGGCCATCGGCCGCAACGGCAGTAAGTGATGTTATTAATAGGACAGATAATAAAACAAAACGCATAGTGACCTCCTGGTAATTAATGGAGGCCGCAGTCTAGGTGATTCAAACAATAAAATATCGAAAGCTTTTGTTAATTAGCGCTGTGAAGTGCTAATTACGCAAAACCACCACCGGCTTTCAGGAAAGGCAACAGGCGCAAGCTGATGTTATGGGGATGATGGGCAAGTAATTGTTTGATGCAGGTGTCGGCTTTCAAATAGGTGTCATAGTAAACCTGTGCCGCGTTGCGCATGGATATTATTTGCTCTGCGGGCATTGCGATGGCTTGCCGGATTTTTTCCAGCAACTCCTGTTCATTATTAAATACCAGGCAATTTTTGCCATCTTCCAGGGCTGGAAAAAACATTTCCGGGTACTGGGTAATTGGAATGCTACCTACTGCCAATGCCTCAATTAAATTGTGTGACATTGGATAGCGCACACCGGGGCAAGCGAGAAAAAAATTGCTGTTAGCTAATGTCGCTAACCAATTGATCGGCTCTACTTTACACTTGCGTGTGTTCATTACTACTAATCCATTAATAGTTTTATTACGTATTTTATCCAATTCTGTATTGCTGTGTAATTCCCGATAAGAGCCCTGGCAATCCAGGTTGTTGCGCATTACATCCAGAATTTGTGCGCGACTTAATTTTGCGTAAATATCACGAATGGAATTTTTATTGTATTTTTCAGGATTCGCATCGCCACCAAAAAAAATATTCCAGGGACGTGCTTGCTGCCGATATTGCTTGAGATGCAGATCCTGCTGATGCGCATATACTGGTGGAAACATCGGGAATGGCATGGGAAAGCAAGTGGAATCCGGTGAATAATCCGATTGGTAATTCAGGGTAATAACTTGCGATGCGGAACGGGATAAACTTGAGCACCATTTGTCAGTCACCAAAACATATTCAGCAGGTAGTGACGATTGTGCGTGGCGCAGTATCGACAATTTTTCCTGCAGGCACAGTTTTTTGTATTTATCTTGAATATTGCCCAGGAAAAAATAATTTTCGCGCAGCAGGGGATAAAACCCCGCCCGAACAAAAAAAATAAACAGGCAATAAAAACGTCGTCCCTGGGGGCCATCAATGCGTGAATCGCGGAAATCAAATACCACTAACGGCTGATCATGCGGGATTATGGTGTTTTGTTGCTTGAGCCAGCGGCGATAATCCATATACCGTTGTGGATAAAACGCCGCTTTATAGCGGTTCAGAGCACCGTCCAGTTGGTGGCCGTATTTTGCCAATTGAAGCAGTGTGCTAGCCATAACCTGAGCCTGATGTAGCCGGGATAATCAATATAATGCGGGAATTTTATCCTTGGCATATGACATTACGATTTCAATCGACCTGTAATAATTGTCGACAGCCCTACCTCTTTTTGTGTTAGTGCATAAAAAATCCAAACCCTAATAACCTTTTAATCCTGTAGCCTGCAAATATCTGCAATACATTTAATATTCATTGGGAGCAGCGCAGCTTTTGGCGCCATTCGCCTATATACTAAAAGTATTCCGAAGCCTTCATTTTCCATGCGTGGAGACAAATGTGTCAGGTGTTTTCTTGCGAACCGGTTGGTCGGCCCTGGCTTGGCAAAAGGCAGTTGTATTGGTATTGCTTTACGTTTTGCTGGGTTACCTCAGTGTTCATGGTGCGACTTTTCCTGGCACTTTCTTTGCGCAAGTCTGGCTGCCTTCCGGTATTGGTTTGATTATGTTTTGCCGGTTTGGCAAGCGTGCTTTTTGGCTGGTGTTATTGGCATCCTTAATGGTCAATGGGCCACATGCGTTACGGCAACTTCCTGAAAATGGTGCGGTGACGACCTGGTTGCTGATTTTCTTCAGTCCTTTACTGGATGCATTCCAAAGTTTCCTGGCGTGGCGCTTTTGGCGATTGGATCGCGAGCCGCGTTTGAGTCGCCTGGGTTTCCAACGGTTTTTAATTGCCATTTTATTAGCGGTAGGCATCAGTGTTTTATTGATGGCTAATGTGCATTTGTTGTTGGGATTAATTGAACCGGCAGATTTTATAACGCGTTTCGCGATGATGGCGCTCGCGGATTTACAGGGATTATTTTTATTGGTGCCGTTATGGCTGGCGATGCGCCGGGCCCAGCGTGATTTGTTGAGTTACCCATTAATAGTGAGTGCACTGGTCGTCCCTATACCTTTATTGCTGGCTCGTATTGAGCATTCGCTGGCTGCGCTTTTATTTCCACTCGTTGCGGTAATTATTATTCGCTTGCGTTTTGTCGGCGCTGCGCTCGCGATGTTCATTGCGGGTTTCTGCGTCGTTATTATGGTGGCAGTGGGGCACGATCCGCTACAAATGGGGCAAGGCGTTGAGGCATTCAGTCGCTGGGCGTTAATTGTTCTCGCGCTGGGTACGCCCTTGTTATTAATGGGAATTATTTTAGAAGACAGCCACGATTACCAGACCCATTTGGAGGCGCGTGTTAACGAGCGTACGCAAGCATTGCAAGATGCATTGGCCGCTGCACATGTGTTGGCAATCACCGATTCACTGACGCGTGCATTTAATCGCCGCCAAATGGAAACACTGGTGCACGATGAAGTTGAACGCGCCCAGCGCTATCACCAACCTATGTCGTTAATTATTCTGGATATCGATCACTTTAAAGCAGTGAATGATAATTACGGCCATCCGGTGGGCGATAAGGTGCTGCGACAAGTTAGCGATATCCTGGCGAGTAGCTTGCGTCAATCAGATTCATTGGGGCGCTGGGGGGGAGAAGAATTTTTAATCTTGCTGCCACAAATCCATGTCGATGCTGCTGCGAGCGTTGCCGAAAAATTACGGCTCGGTATTTACAGCCATGATTTTGGTTTGAAAGCACCGGTATCCATTAGTCTCGGTGTTGCAGAATTGCAGCCGGGCGAATCTGCCGGTGAATGGATAACACGCGCAGATAATGCTTTGTATCTGGCTAAGGATCGCGGGCGCAATCAATTGGTTGCGGCGGATGAATAAAAAACGCGCGAACTTTGCGCGCGTTTTTTTGTTGGGTTACCGCATGGTGTTATCGGCGGGATTTTTTGTTTTTATGTGAATGTTTTTCACTGCGTACCGGCGCTTGTTTAGCCAGCAACAACTGAAAGCCACCAAATACAATCGCCAGCAAACCGATCAGGGCAGAGAATACGTAAGCCCCGCCATCGGCAGCAAAATAGAGGCCGATGATTAACAACAGGCCGAATAAAATAAAACCATAACCCAGTTTTTGTTGTAATTGAGCACTTTGAGTTTGCATAGCATCACCTTGTTAACAAGAGGACATACCAGACGAATTCGCCGTCTTGCAGTTATCAAGCGCATGATCAGCTGCGTTTGTGCGGCGCGTTTATTATCGGTTCTGATTATCGGCAGGATACTTCTGTGGTGCAAGTCCCTAATACTCTGCTAAATCAAGTCGCACCAACTCCTTGGGTAGATGTCTCATGCAAGGCTATAATCGCAGCCCATAGCTGGTTGGCGTTTGTGAAGCTTTACTGATCGCAGCGCCCTTGATAAAAGAGAGTCCCCCTTGGATAAATCGAAATCCCCCCAATTCCATCGCAGTTTTTTAAAACCACGCTTTTGGCCTACCTGGTTGGCACTGGGTTTCTTCTGGTTTATCGCCCAGTTGCCGGTAGCATTAAACCAGGCGATTGGTCGGTTTTTGGGCTTTTTGTTGTATCACCTGGCGCATTCGCGCAAACGTTATGCTGAGATCAATATCGCGTTATGTTTTCCCGAACTGGACGCCGCTGCGCAAGCGAAAATGGTGCGTGGGGTGATTACATCATGCGGTTTGAGCATTGCTGAAACCGCCATGGGGCTGTGGGGACAAGAAAACAAAATGCGCAACCGCTATACCATTACAGGGTTGGAACATATCGAAAAAGCACAAGCGGAAGGCAAAGGTATTTTGCTCTGCGGTAGCCATTTAACGACGATCGATATCAGCGGGCGCATCATGGCATATCACGTAGTGGCGGATGTGTTGTATCGCCCCGATCCCAACCCATTGATGTCCTATGCGATTGCCAGTGCGCGCAATCGCGTGAATGACGGGGCGATTCATCGCAGTGACACGCGCCAGTTAATTAAAAACCTGCGTGCAAAGCATATTGTCTGGTATGCACCGGATCAGGATTACGGCCCCGCCCATAGCATCTTTGCCCCGTTTTTTGGTGTACCGGCGGCAACGGTGGTTGCCACATCGCGTATCGCTAAAATGTCAGGTTGCGCAGTCATTCCATTTTTTTGTTTCCGCGAGCCCAAGGGCCGCTATCGTTTGGAAATTCACCCCGCATTGGATAATTTCCCCAGCGGTGATGATCTGGCTGATGCTACCCGGGTGAATAAAATTATCGAAGATGCGGTGCGCCAGGCGCCTGACCAATACCTGTGGGTCCATCGCCGTTTTAAAACGCGGCCTGAAGGTGAGCCCAGCCTTTATCCCCCCAAGAAAAAGCGCAAAGAGCGTCCGCAAGTTTAATTTTTCAAGATGTTAATGAGGGCAGTAAATATGGATGCATGTGTTCAACCGGGTTTACTGCCAGTGCATGATGCAATTGCCCGGATTATTGCCGCATTGGAGCCAACCACAGCAACCGAAACCGTGTCGCTGTTCGATGGCCTTGATCGCGTTCTTGCAGAAAATATTATCGCGCCAATCAATGTGCCGGGCGCCGATAATTCGGCGATGGATGGCTACGCCGTACGCCTGCAGGATGGTGGCGATGAATTAACGCTCATCGGCGAATCATTTGCCGGTCATGCTTTTAGCGGTGATATTCGTGCAGGGCAAACGATTCGTATTATGACCGGCGGTTTAATTCCCGCCGGTGCGGACACAGTCGTAATGCAGGAAAATGTAACGCGGCGGGGCGATAGCATTCGCATCAATAAATTGCCTGATGTTGGCGAAAATATTCGTCGCGCCGGGGAAGATATCGCGGTGCAATCGCTCGTGTTATCCAAAGGCCACCTGCTTACTGCGGTGGATATCGGTTTGCTCGCCTCATTGGGTATCCATCAGCTCCGGGTTTTTCAGCGTATTAAAATTGCATTACTTACTACGGGTGATGAATTGCTCGCGCCGGGCGATGTTTATCAGCCTGGCAAAATCTATGACAGCAATCGCCCGCTATTACACGCGCTATTGAAACGCTTGCCGGTTGACGTGAAAGACTTTGGCATAGTGCCGGATAATCCGGAAGCGTTGCGCAAGGTTTTTTTATCCGCGCGTGAATATGCCGACCTGGTGATTTCAACCGGTGGTGTCTCGGTCGGCGATGCAGATTACACCAAAGAAATTTTGTCGGAACTCGGTGAAGTTAATTTCTGGAAAATTGCGATGAAGCCGGGCAAACCTTTTGCCTTTGGTTTATTGGGAAATAGCCTCGCGGAAAAAACGCGTGCGACAAAATGCTGGTTTTGCGGTCTACCCGGTAATCCCGTTTCAACCGCAGTGACCTATCACCAGTTGGTGGTACCGGCGGTGCGGTACCTGGCGGGTGAAAATCCTGTTGAACCCATTGTTATTAAAGCAGTTGCAGCAAAGCCGTTAAAAAAACAACCGGGCAGGATGGATTTCCAGCGCGGCATTTTTTCAATTATTGATGGTGTGAATTCGGTGAGCAGTGCAGGCTTGCAAAGTTCTGGCGTACTTAGTGGGATGGGCAAGGCGAATTGCTATATTCGGTTGGAGGCCGGGCGCAGTTCAGTCGCTGCAGGTGAAAGTGTGGACGTGATTTTATTTGACCGCTTTATTCGCTGATTTTATTTTTTCTGCAACAAGAGGCCATGATTATGGATTGGAAAGGTGGTCGCCGTAGCGACAATATCGAAGACAGGCGTGATTATTCGTCAGCAGGCGCAGGTGCGGGATTAGGATTACTGTTGCGTTTTTTGCCTTTTTTATTGCAAACCAAATTCGGGCGAAGTTTATTGTTGGTTGGTGTTGTGGGATATTTCGGGCTGAAGGCATTGGGTATTGATGTGCTGAATCTGGCTGCACCACCAACGGATAAAGCGGCAATGCAACAAATATCGGCAGGGGAAAAAGAAGTGGTGGATTTTGTTTCCGTTGTGCTCGCTAATACGGAAGATATCTGGACAACCTTATTCCAACAAATGGGGCGTCAATATCAAAAGCCCAAACTGGTTTTATTTCGCGATGGCGTTTCATCGGCATGTGGTTTTGCGCAATCGGCAATGGGGCCTTTCTATTGCCCCGGCGATAATAAATTGTATATCGACTTGTCGTTTTTCCAGGAAATGAAAAACAAATTGGGTGCGCCCGGTGATTTTGCCCAGGCTTATGTCATTGCCCATGAAGTAGGGCATCACGTACAAAATTTATTGGGCATAGCGGCCAAAGTAAATCAATTGCAACAGGGTAAAGACAAGGTTGCGGTTAATCGCTTGTCGGTGAAGCAAGAGTTGCAGGCAGATTGTTTTGCCGGGATTTGGGGGCATTATGCCAACAAAGATTTCCGCATGATTGAAGATGGCGACCTGGAGGAAGCGTTGAATGCGGCCTCAGCTATTGGCGATGATCATTTGCAGGAACAAGCGCAAGGTCGTATCCGTCCGGAAGCATTTACCCACGGCACATCGAAGCAGCGTATGGAATGGTTTAAGCGCGGAATGGATACCGGCGATGTCAAAGCCTGCAATACTTTTGCAGGCCCTGAGTCGTCGGAATGATGAAGATGGTCAGTGAAGCGTTATTGAAGCGTTTTGAAATTATGCAGGATCTGTAAATCTACCTGATCAAATACCGGTAGTGGATAGTTTAGTTGCAAATAGTTCAAGCCCACATCGATATGGAAAGGAATTGTTGTCATCTCAATGGTGCCATTAGATTGTTTATCCAATACCCGAAAACCATTTTTAACATACCAGTCCACCGCAATGGATGGCGCGAAGGTGTGTAAATCCTTATCACCTTTGGCTGCACGCAAGAGCATTTTCCCTATACCATTATTGCGAAAACGACGGCTAACAATCAGTGCGTCAATCCGGCGCACAGGTTTGTCATCGGCTTCGGTGTAAATAATCATCCCAATTGGCGTGCCGGAATAAAGTTTGGCAAGCAACATTTCAGACTTTCCCTGATCAATCATCACTTGTGCTTTGATTAATTCCGTATAGCGATGCTCGTTGGACCATTGAAGCGCCGATTGCATTTCAATACCAAAGTACATACTAATCATCATAGACACACATACATCGGTGTTTAAATCTTCTTTTCTGATCAGTTGGATGTAACTGTTTTTTATCATTGTACATTCCCCTTGTTTTACTACTGCAATTTTTAATTTTGTTGTTGTTCGATTTTTGTTTTGGGCATAACGGCAGGGCTTTTGCTTATAAAAAGCATGTACAGAAGCTTATATCGCGAATTCGATTCGACAATAGAGTCAAAATTATTTGCACGACATTTATTCAAATCGAATCAATAATTTGCAGTCTGGTTCACAAAGTTAGATCGATAAAAGCGGAAATTAAAAACGCTAATGAACAATGGTTAGTAAAAAATTTGTTTGGCAGTGTTAGTACTTTTGGCGCGGCTTTTAATATAAATTCAATCTATCGAAGCCGGTGCTGTGCGAAAGCCAGTTTGCTAATCTGTTACTGAAGGACTGGCTTTAGTTGGTCTGGAAAATATTGGGTAGTTCTTCCAGTATGCACGTCATCTTTGACTGTAGGATTGATGATATGAAAACCGAAGCTCATCATGATCTTCACGAACTCGCTCATGCTAATTCTGAAAATGATGGCATGGGAGAAAGCGTGTTAACAGTTTTGATTCTTCTATCCGCACTGTTTATTCCGTTTGCGTTTATAGTGCATTTTTTCCCTGGGTAGGACCAGTCGGCAGCAGCTAAGAGATAAACAACAATAAAAAAGGTGTCGATGTATGTAATGCACGACATCTTTTTTTTGTTTTTCTAAAAATATCTCTGGTTAACAGCCGCCCTGGTCAATCAAAAAGACAGGCAATTAATTGCCAGATGTTTTTTACGCCGCAAATCTTCCAGTTGGTACCCGATGTAAGTACCAGGTATAAGTAACCTGCTACACATTACGAATTTGCTTATTTATTTTTCTTCCAACTCACTGTATTACCAATAAATGACAACTGATTTTAGCCAGTTGGTCGGGTTCATATTTGCAGCCATAATAAAATGATCGCAACACACGCAGGAAATGTTTGGATATAAAGAATTTTCCTGGCTGCTGTAACTGCACCAAAAACACCAGCGATAGCAATACAGCCGAGAAAGAATAATTTGATAGAGAAACTACTTTCATCGGCAACTAACCCCCACACTAACCCGGCTGCCAAAAAACCATTATAAAGCCCCTGGTTTGCGGCTAATACACGTGTTAATGCCGCTTTCTCCGGGGTGTTGCGGAATGCACGCAAACCGCTTGGTTTTTCCCACAAAAACATTTCCAGTACCAATATATACACATGCAAAAGAGCAACTAATCCGATAAGGATATTGGCAAGCGAGAAATCCATGGCGAGGCTCCAGGGTAGAGTTGGGTGTAATTATGATTGTTGTGGCGGTGGTTAACGGTGTTTTGCCTTGCGCCCAAGCCAGTAGCTTATGCTAATCATAGTTAATGCGATCAACGTTCCTAAAAATTCCCGGGCCTCTTCAATATAAGGCTTGTCGGGGTTCATGGACTGCATCAGTGCCTCTTCATTGCTATGCAAATAATAAGTGTAAGCGCCATGGGTATAAATTCCTAAATCGATAATACATAACGATACTGCAATCCAGAATACGTAGCGGTTACGCCTGTTAACCAGCTCGAGGAGTGGTACAACTGCGCAGATTAAATAGAATGTGGTCCAGACTAACGGATCGGGATCATTAAGTTGCAAGTAGGCAAATGCAATCAACGTAAGCGCAAAAATGCTGTGAATTATTCTAGTGAATAGCGCAGGCATAATGAGTGAACCCTTAATTAACAGTAGTCGATGTGGTAAGTGTTGTAATGGAATTCCAGCCGCTTATTATTTTTTTATCCCCACAAAAAGTGCATTTCCCGAGGTTTGATTCCAGGGCAGGATAGTGCGGTAGTCATGCTCAAAAATATGCACTTCAAAAAATGGTTCCAGCAACTGCTGCAATTGTTGAAAATCCAATGCGACCATCGGATGCCGGTCATGCCAGATCTCGGTGTGCCCATTGGTTATTTTCTCAATACACAGTTGCAATTGTTGTTGCTCACCTTCACCCGGATAATACCAGTTTGACTGGAAACAAAAATCGCTCTCACCTTGCTTGAGGTTGCGCTTGATACCGGGGCGATTATCAATCAGGTTTTTATCCACCGAGTTAAAACAGAACATTCCGCCGGGTGTTAATGCAGCATGGACACTCCGGATGCACTCGGCGAGTTTTGCAATGCCCTGGTTGTAATGGATGGAATACAAAAAGCAGCTGATTAAATCCAGCGGTGATTCCACCTGCAAGGCACTCATATCCTGCCGGAAAAAATTCGCTTCAGGACAACGTAATTGGGCGATGTCCAGCATCGGCTGGTTAATATCCACACCGCTGGCGTTATACCCAAAATCAATAAAATGCCGGATATGCGGCCCTGTCCCGCAAGCTATATCCAGATATTCCTTTCCTTCATTCCCCAATAGTTGATGCAACCTGCGCACATGTTGTGATTGTTCGCGGTAATCAATATCCGCGCACATTAAATCGTAATAGGCGGAGAGGTCGGTATATAAAGCGGTGGAGGGCATAGGGTTAAGGTGTCCGGAAAAAGTGCGGCGATTATACCCTCGATGCGGATAACGATCCCTTTCTCTTGCTATTAGTTAACGTTTTTATCTTTCCCGTCGTATTCATGGCTAATTTTTCGGCGCTTCATTTTTGCTTTTCAATATTAATGAATACAAAAAACTCCATAAAAATCATAACTTTACCAAAGTGATTCACTTTTCTGCCGAAACTGAGCCGGAGCATTTTGCGTGTGGCGCCAAAGTGAAGCGACGGTTTTTTGGGAGCGGGCGAGTATGGCTCCACTGATATCGGAAACAGATACCGGCCGGCGCTAGTTAGCGAATGGGTGATGCCCGGCTACACAAATTGATAAGGAATATTTTCGGAGTTGTGCATTCGTACTGCCTACACTGGCTAGAGACCTGTGGGTTGGTTCAGCAGCTCCAATAACAAGACCACTACCAGCAAAAAAAGACAATTAATTACAAGAGCTAACCAACTAGAAAAGGTCCGAGGAGGACGGTGTTATGTTCATGAAATCAAGAATGTCGATGGCGGTGATTGCCGCTATGACATCGACATTGGCACTTGGTAGTGCACAGGCCGCAGAAACGGATGCCGGTGACAACCTGGAAGAAATTGTGATTACCGGTATCGCAGCCAGCTTAAGCCGCAGCATTGATAAAAAACGCGATTCCGATCTGGTGAGTGACAGTATCACCGCCGAGGACCTGGGCAAATTTCCTGACAACAATGTCGCTGACTCGTTACAGCGTATCCCCGGGGTAGCGATTGACCGCTCGGGTGGTGAAGGTCGTTTTGTGAGCATCCGTGGTCTCGGCCCCGATTTTACGGCGGTATCAATTAACGGCCGTTCACCCGCCACTGAAAACGAAGACCGCGCCTTCAGTTTCGATACCCTCGCCTCTGAGTTGGTGCGTACCGTTGATGTATTCAAAACCTCCAATGCTGCGCTGAAAGAGGGTGGGTTGGGCGGCACTATTAATATCGTAACCGCGCGTCCTTTTGATTTTGATGGCTTTCACGCTGCCGGCAGTATCAAAGGTATTTATGAAGAGAACAGTGAGGATACCAGCCCCCAAGGCTCCCTGGTTATCAGTAATACTTTCAACGATGCCAAATTCGGTGTCCTTGCTTCTTTGACTTACCAGGAACGTTCCAGTGCTAAATACACCGTTGAAAACGAACATATCTCCAAAACTACCGAAGAGCCATTTTTAAATTTCACCAATCCTTCACAAGGTTGGGCGGGCGGTTACGCTTACTCGGGTGATGGCCTGGAAGAAGACACTTATCGTATCCAGAGTTTGTACGCGGGTATTACCAATGAAACACGTGAGCGTATTGGCGGTAATTTGGTGCTGCAATTACAAGCTACTGATGATCTGGTATTGACGGCCGATATTATCCATTCGAAGTACGATACTTCCACGAAAAAATATTCCACCGGCTCTTACATGTGGGCGCCAACGTTATCGCCGTTGAACCATGTTGATGAGCACGGTTTCTACAATGTGATCAACCACGGTTACGATGCTGGTTACAACATCACCGGCTATGCGCATTTACTGAATACTACCGAGCGTCCGACTGAATCCAACGTGGGCGGGTTAAACGCGGCCTGGGATATTTCTGACGAATGGAAAATGATTGCTGATATTTCCATGTCCGATGCGATTAACGATAACCGCGGTTTGGATCGCATGTACATCGTGGAATTTTTGGATAGGCCCGGATACATCATGACGTCCAATGGGGGTATTCCTACCTTGGAATACGCAGATCCAGCGGCAATCACACCGGAAATGGGCAGCGCCAACATGCGCGATTTGCGCGCACGTATTAATTCCAACGATGGTATTTACAACAAAGCCAATAACCATGAATTCAAACTGGATTTCGAATGGGCACCGGCTGATTCCTTCCTTACCAAAGTAAAATTTGGTGCGAACAATACGGTTGCAGAAAAAACTACCGAATACTGGTCAACACCGGATTTGATTCGTCGTATGTACCACAGCCTGGCAACACAACAAGTTATGGATACCGATTCCATCATTAAAGGTGTTTTAAAACCGGGTAACGTATTCGGTGGCCTCAACGGCGATGTTTATATGATTGACCCGGTTGCCTACCGCAATTGGATGGCAGAAAACATTGATGGCCGTACCCGTGCCAATACACCGGCTGGTATTGCATCAAAAGCAGCGTTCATTGCGAATGGTAATAGTTGGGATGCCGTTAAATCCAACGACTCTTCCACTATCGAAGAAGACGTGACTTCTTTCTATATAGATGCTGCAGCTGACACTGAAGTTTTTTCAATGCCGTTGCATTTGTCGGGTGGTGTGCGTTACACCGAAACCGCATTAACCTCATCAGGCACTACACAAGTATTGATCGGCCTTGAGCGTGAAGCCGCTGAGCCGGGCAGGCCACCATCACCCTGGTTGGTGCAGCACTTTGCCGATGAAGCCGGCACGGCGGTGGCGATGAAAAATGATTACGACAATTGGCTGCCATCACTCAATGCACGCCTTGAAGTCACTAATGATTTTTATGTTCGCGCTGCATTCAGTGAGACATTGACTCGTCCAACACTGACCGCGTTGGCTCCCTATACGTCATACGGTACAACGACTACCTCAGTTCGCACCGCGCGCGGTAATAACCCGAACCTCAAACCATTTTTATCGCAAAACCTGGACTTGTCATTTGAGTACTACTACGGCGATGCCAATATGTTTGCTGTGGCTTTGTACAAAAAAGAAATTGATGATTACATCGTGACGATGAGTTTGCCGGAAACGTTTGAGAGCATTGTTGACGTTGAAGATCCTGATTGGAAAACCTTCACGGTTACGCGCCCCCAAAATGGCGAATCAGCCACGATTGAAGGTGCTGAACTTAACTGGACCCATGTGTTTGAAAATGGTTTCGGTTTCTCGGGTAACTACACGTTTGTAAACAGCAATGCATCACTCAGCGCTGCAGGTGCAATCCAGACATTTGCATTGCCAGGTATCAGCGACACGGGAAACGCTACCGTTTTCTACGATAAAAATGGGCTGCAATTGCGTGTTGCCTACAACTATCGGACTGAATTCCTCGGTCGGGTATCTAACGGACCAAGTAGTGAACCCGTTCACTACGACGCTTACGGCGCGTTTGATGTGAGTGCCAGTTACGATCTGACTGACAATGTCACTGTGTTTTTAGAAGGCAGCAACGTCACCGGTGAAACGGTCAATAAATATGGCCGTTACAAAAACCAGTTCATTGGTTTTGAAGATACCGGTGCACTCTACACCTTCGGTGTGCGCGCCAAATTCTAGTTTTTTACTCTCGTCGTGACTCCCGTCGTGACTTTCCTTTGCCCGGTTTCGGCCGGGCCTTTTTACCCTTTTGCCTGAAATTTATGGGTTTAAAAAATTCATAGTTTCAAAGATTAATAGTTTCAAAGGTTAATAGGTTAAAAATTTAATAGCTTTCAGAATGTAAAAGTCGACAGGATTTAATCGTTACCAGGATTTAGTAGCTATCAGGATTTAATAAGCAGTGGACCACATCTTTGCTGTAGATAACGTCAACTCACACAATAATTTTTTGCTTATCCGATAAAGGTGTTATATGAAAAATTTATTCGCTCATCGGTTGTTGAAAATATCATGTCTATTTTTTACTGCATTGTTGTTAACCAATCTGGTAAAAGCCCAACAAACCTGCAATGCCTTTGTAGGTAATATCTGTACTGAACTGAATGCCATGTATGTAAAGCTGGATTCAACTACACGTATCGCCGGGGTATTAGGGGATGCCACTGCAGAAAACGCCATGCTTAAATTCGCGCGCGACAATGGCATTAACTATTTAATTATGTATGACTTGCAAGGTCTGGTTGCTAATTCCACGCGCGCTACACAATTGGCGTCACTGATTTCCCGTGCAAAGACACAGTACGGTGTACAACAGGTAGGCGCAGCTCTGGCTGAATCACAATTCGCTGATAATATCGTTGCTTACAATAATAGCCATGCCGCCAATGAACGTATTGATGTATTAAATGTAGAGCGCGAGTTCTGGCGATCAACCACCAATCGTGCAGCCGAGTTTGATGCAACGATTAATGTACTGAATTATTTTAAAAATGTTGGCACCGCTAATAATTTAACCACAGAAATTTATATCGGCTGGATTACGGCTACTGAAGGCGCGCGTCTGGGTGATGCAGTGGATCGTGTGCTGGTGCATTACTATCGCCAAAATGATACTGACATTGTGAATTATGGCATCGAACGTTTGCAGTACCTTGCCGGTGCAAGCCGCAAAGTGAAAGTGATTCCTATTTTTTCCAATGAAGGTCCATCCACTACCGATGATGCTGAAACCTATTTTATGGGCAATTGGTTAGCAACCAACCCTAATGATAAAGCGTTTAAAAGCTGGATCGTCGGTTACAACGCACTCACCGGTAATTGGAAAAATAATATCGAAGTGATCGGTTCCAATTGGTTTCTCTACAATCATTTTCCGGCAATCTATGCTGCGAAACCCAATCACATTATCAGTAATCCAACCAATCAAACGGCGTGCACTGGTCAGTCGCGCACATTTACCGTTGCCAGCTCTGCAACAACTAAAACTTATTGCTGGTTGAAAAATGGAAAATGCCTGGTGGATGGTGGAAATATTTCCGGTGCACGCACTGCGTCCTTAACGATATCCACTATCAATGCACAAGACTTTACCAATTATGCGGCGCGTGTGATTAGTTATGATTCAGCAAATCCAACTAGCTTTACATCAACAGCTGCAACTTTAACGGCTACTGCAAGTTGTGGAGGCTCAAGCAACAATCTCGCGCTGAATAAAACCGTCACTGCCTCTTCATTTGTTGCCGCTGGTTATGAACCTGCAAAAGTTGTTGATGGCAACACAACAACTACACGTTGGGCCAGTGCATATTCAGGCACACAGTGGATTCAAGTCGATTTGGGTTCAATCTCTGCGGTAAGCCGTGTGAAATTAACCTGGGACCCGGCTTACGCCATTGATTACCAAATCCTGATTTCCGGCAATGGAAATAGTTGGACAACACTTCGTTCCATCACCGGTAATACCAATCTCGTTAATAACAATACTGGATTAAACGGATCGGGTCGCTACGTGCGCATTAATGGCACCACCAAAGCGCTGCCTGCGTTTGGTTTCTCGTTGTATGAATTGGAAATCTATTAACCATATTCCATTCATTTGCCATCCGGGCGATAACCCGATTGGTTTCCTGAATGTATAGGCTCCCTGTTTTTTTTCAGGGAGCTGTAGTAGAGGTAAAAAAGAATGTTGAAACGATGCTTATTAAAGAAAGCCATTTTTAAAAAAACGACCTTGTGTTTATGGTTAGCGTTATCAGCGAGCCAGGTATTTGCCAATCTATCGGCAGGTGACCTAAAAAATTTTGGTGATAAAGCGGAATTGCGTTTTGGTACGGTCAGTAATTTTGGACAGGAAGGAACGTTTGATGCAATTGTGACGCTCAATAACCATTCTGCAATTGCGCTCCCAAAAGGCACAGCGAATTGGAAAATCTATATTCATTCAGTGAAGCGTATACTTTCTACAAGCTCCACTGAATTCACGTTCAAACATTTGCAAGGCGATCTTTACGAAATTGCACCAACGGATAAATTTTCAGGATTGCTGTCTGGTAGTTCATTGAAATTTCCTTACAAAGCGCGTGGCCATATTGTCAGCTACAGCGATTATATGCCGCGTGCATTTATTGCCAATGCTGCAGGCGATTCCGCGGTATTTGCAAATACTGATACTGAAAACCTTGAACAATTTATAGATCCTTTTGTGAAGCCTGAGCAGTTTTTACGTTTCGACATTCCCAAAGACCTTTATTCTGTCGTCACACCCAATAGCCGCTATCAAACCAACCTGGCCATTAACCAGCTGGATACAACTAGCGAAGACGTAAAAATAATCCCTACACCAAAAAATGTTACTTACAGCAAAGGCAGTGCGCGGATTGACAACAGTTGGAAAATTATAGAAGTCGGTGGGCTTTCCTTCGAATCTGACTATTTGCAGCAGCGATTGCGTGATTCGGGGTTATTACTGGAAAAAACAGTTACTACCAATATTCCCAAAAAACAGGTTATCGAACTCAGTATCGATAAAAAATTTACCAATGCCGAAGCTTACGAGCTGAATATTACGGGTGAAAGAGTTGTTATTTCAGCGGGTGGTGCAACGGGCGTATTCTACGGGGTGCAAAGTTTCCTGAGCTTGTTGCCTGTGCAAAAAGCCAGTGTTCAATCTGTTCCGGCATTGCGTGTATTTGACGAGCCGCGCGCACCATGGCGTGGTATGCACTACGACATAGCGCGCAACTTTCATGGCAAAGATGCTGTGCTGGCATTGGTTGAGCAAATGGGTCGTTACAAGCTTAACAAGCTGCATATGCATATGACGGAAGACGAAGGTTGGCGCATTGAAATTCCCGGCTTGCCGGAATTAACCGAAGTGGGTGCGTTCCGTTGTTTTGATCTCACGGAAACTAAATGCCTGATGCCACAGTTGGGTAATGGCCCCAGCAAAACAGCTGCCGGTAATGGATATTTAACCGCGGCAGATTTTACCGACATTGTTAAGTTTGCGGCGCAACGCCATATTGAAGTGATTCCGGAAATAGATATGCCGGGTCACTCACGCGCCGCAATCAAATCGATGGAAGCACGTTACAAAAAATTGATGGCCGCCGGAAAGAAATGGGAAGCAGAACAATATTTATTGAGCGATCCGCAGGATAAATCGCAATACATGACCGTACAAAGTTATTCCGATAATTCGGTGAATGTCTGTTTGCCATCCACATATGCGTTTATTGAAAAAGTTACTTATGAATTACAGCAAATGTATCGCAACGCAGGCCAAAAGCTGAATGTGTTTCATATGGGCGGCGATGAAGTGGGTAAAGGCTCATGGAGCGCATCACCGGCCTGCGAGCAATTATTTGCAAACAATGATCGCGGGGTTTCCGGTATCGCCGATTTAAAACCCTATTTTGTGCAACGTATTTCAGAAATCACCAGTAAACGTGGCCTGGATATTATGGGCTGGGAAGATGGTTTGATGTACGACCCAAACAACACGTTTAATCGCGCTCAGATATTGAATAAGCGCGTTATTGCCAATGCCTGGGACAATATTTGGGAAGCAGGTGTGGCAGACCGCGCCCATCGCCTGGCGAATAATGGTTACGACGTTGTCATTTCCGGCGCGACCCATTTGTATTTCGACCATCCCCACGAAGCGAGTGCCGGCGAGCGCGGCTACCACTGGGCAACACGTTACACCGACCTCGCCAAAGTATTTGGATTTATGCCGGATAACCTTTACGCCAATGCCGATAGGACTTTTATCGGAGCTGAAATTACCAACCTGAATGGTTTGGTTGGCCGCATTCTTCCGCCGCTTACAAAACCGGAACATGTTTTGGGTATGCAGGGGCAGGTATGGACTGAAACTATTCGTACAAAAACGCAACTGCAATCGATGATTTTTCCGCGGGTTATTGTATTGGCAGAGCGCGCCTGGTTTAAAGCGGAGTGGGAAGGTGATGTTCCCAATACACAAGCGCGCGACCAAGCCTGGAGGGAATTTATCAGCACATTGGTGAGCAAAGAATTACCAAAGCTTGAACAATCCGGTTCAGCATTTTATTTGCCACCGCCGGGCGCTGTGCGCACCAACAATAAACTCAGCGCCAACACATCGTTGCCGGGGCTCGCAATTGAATACAGTCGTGACCAGGGAAAAAACTGGGCAAGTTATCAACAGGAAATTGAAATTGGCACTGCCCCGATATTATTACGCAGCCGTTTAAATTCCATCGTTAGTGCTACGACTGTCCTTAATTAACAAATGGTTTTTAAATTTCAATTTAACCAACAAGGTTATAGGTATGTTACGTCATTTAGTTATTTTCAGTAGCGTTATTTTTCTTGCTGCATGCGGTGGTGGTTCCGGTGCTATCAAAAATAATGGCGGTAGTTATATCTCTGCCAGTACATCCAGTACTGTTTCCAGTTCTGCAGGTGTTTCATCGATAAGTTCTGCTGCTGTTTCATCCATCGCTTCATCATCAGCGAGTTCAAATGAAACAACAACAAGTTTATATGGCTTATATGTTTCATTACATATGGGTAGAAGTGACCAATTACTCGGCAACGCCCAGCGTGAAGAACAATTCCTTAAATTTGTTCTCGATGGGGGTTTTACCTACCTTATTTTTTATGAATTGGAAGGTATGAACCCCACATCGGTAAAAGCACAACAATTTGCATCGCTGGTGAGTCGCGCTAAATTGACCACTGGCGTTACTGAAGTGGGTGCAGCATTAGGTGATGCAGGTGAGGCAGATTCCGTTGTTGCCTATAATAATGGCAGGCCAGCATCCGAACGTATTGATGTATTAAATGTTGAATACGAATTCTGGAACAAACCTGATCGCAAAACCGAATTTGCGACTACCATTTCCATGCTGGAGCGTTTTAAAACGGTTGCTATGGCTAACCAGCTGACGACAGAGATTTATATTGGCTGGGTAGATGCGACTGAAGCAGTGAGTTTGGCGAATGTTACTGACCGTATTTTGGTCCATTACTATCGCCCGAATGATATTGATATCGTTAACTTTGGTATTGAGCGCCTTGAATGGATGGCGGCGGCAAGTCGTAAAGTTAAAATAGCGCCCATATTTTCCAGCGAAGGTCCAAAGAATACTTATGATGCGCCGTTTATGGGATGTTGGTTGGAAAAAAATCCGCACCAGCAAGCGTATAAATCCTGGAAGGCACAGTACGATGCTATTGATAAACCCTGGAAGGAAAATATTGAAGTCATAGGTTCCACCTGGTTTGTTTATGATAAGTTTTTGGATGTGGGTATTGGTGCTGCAAACGGTTGTACCCATTAATCATCGCGAAAAACGATCCCGATATGAATTGATAGAGATGTGGCATGAGCGCAACAGAACATCATGAAAAAATATTAATAGAAGATGCCGCGCGGCTTGCCTTGCTTCAAGGCAAGCCCCAACAGGCATACCAACTATTAACTGATGCACTGACGCGTTTTCCCCGCTTTGCGGTGGCCTATTTCCTGTTAAGCCGCATTGCCTATGATTTTAAAAATCACCTCAAGGAGGTTGAAATGTTGCTCGGTGCGCATCATTTGGAACCTGATAATCTTGAATTTATTGTTTACCTCGCCCGTGCGCAAGTATTGATTGGTAATAGCACTTATGCCCACGAATTATTAACACGCGCAGAATATCTTTATGGCCATACTGCTGAAATGCATGATTTGATGGGCGTTACTTACAATCGTTTATGCATGTACCAACAAGCAGCAGCATGCTTTGAAAAATCCATACAATGTAATGGCTCCAATGCAGCAGTATTTTTTAACCTGGCATCAACACTAAAATTTTGTGGGGATTTTGCCGGTGCCCGCAACGCCTATGAACGTGCGATCACACTAAAACCGGATTATTTTAAAGCCCATGCAGCTTTAACCAGCCTGGGTGGCATTACCGCTCAGCAAAATCACATTACACGTTTGCGCGAGCTGTTGGAAAAGACCGGAAATTCCGATGATAGTTTGTGTATTGCCCATGCGTTATCCAAAGAGTTGGAAGCATTAAAACAGTGGGATGACGCTATTACAGTGTTGAAAGGAGCCAAGCAACAAAAATCCACCCAACTCAATTACGATTTTTCTCGCGATCAATCTATTTTTAACAAGCTGGCTGGATTCTATTTAGCCAAAACGAAGCGGACCCAGAACGGATTTGTTAATAATCGTCCCATTTTTGTTGCCGGTATGCCACGTACGGGCACTACGCTTGTTGAACGGATTATTTCCAGCCACAGTAAAGTCGCTTCCGGTGGTGAACTGTATAATTTTTCCATTGCACTCAAACGGTTAATTGGCAGTGTAAACAGTGAATTTATTGCGGCTGATTTTATCGATAGTTTTGCCCGTATGGATTTTAATGTATTAGGGAAAGCCTATATCGAAAGCACGGATTATCTTGCAGGCGATAAACCTTTCCTTGTGGACAAATTGCCACTGAATATTCTGTATGCAGGGTTGATAATGGAAGCGCTACCGGCGGCAAAAGTGATATGCCTGGACCGCAACCCTCTGGATACGATTGTTAGCAATTATCGCCAACTGTTTAGCTTCCAGGATTTCACATTTGCTTACTCATTGGATCTTGAGCACGCGGCACATTATTATCTTGAATTCAGGAAACTGGCTGATTTATTACTAACTTTATATCCCGGCAATTTTTATCGGGCGAATTACGAAGCACTGGTTTCAAACCCTGAAGAAGAGATTGGCAAGTTATTGGATTTTTGTGAGTTGCCTTGGGAAGAAGCATGCTTGCACATCGAAAAAAATGACAAGCCGGTCGCTACCGCCAGTGCAGTACAGGTCCGGCAGCCTATCACGGCTTCCGGGATTGGTCAGTGGCAGCGCTATTCCAATCATTTGGAACCAGTGATAAAAATACTCGGTGAAGCAGGCTTGCGAGCGAATAATTAAAATCCTATCCAGGAACAATCACCCTGTATACATTCTAATCATTCCTTTATTTTTTGGCAGATTCTGGATTCTGCTCCTTTGCAAAATGCGCCGTGCGCAATGCCTCGCGGCGAAATTCGGTGGGTGAGGTTCCTGCCAGGCGTTTGAAAAAACGCTGGAATGCAGATTTGCTGTTAAAGCCTGACTCCAGCAGGATATCCATAATCGTCATATCCTTGTATTTTTCATCCGCGAGATAACGTTTGGATTCTTCAATTCGATAGGAATTAATGAATTCAAAAAAATTAGTGCCAAACGTTTTATTGATCGCATAGGAAACGTCGCGATAAGGCACACCAATTTTAGCGGAAAATTGTTCAACGTTCAGGCTCTGGTTTAAGTAGAGCTTCTGGTTGACTATACCATCCATAATTTTATCGATGGTTGAATCCAATGGCTTGGCATCTATGCCAGGAATTTGCTCCTTTTGTGCTTCAAATTTTTCGGGCAGTTCAAAGTCTTCGTCTTCTTTGGTTGTGGTGAGGTTCTGTGCATGGGAAATACTGTAGTAAAACAAGGCAATCAGTAAAATAAAATTCAGGTAATTGTCAGTAACACCAAAGGGCAGGCGATAAAAATACGCGAGCAGGCTGAGCGATAAGGTCCATACACCGGCAAATACGAATCCCAGTGTCAGGTAATAAAGCCACCAAAGTGCAGTTTCATTAACATCGGAATGTTGTTGGCGGAGCATTTTGTGATAACGCCATACGGTAATCGATGCAGCGGAAAAATAAGCAAGGGGAATAATTTTTAGTGAATACCACAGGCTATCAATTACTGTATAGAGGACCGCATCCATTCCAAAGGTGTCCAGTTTCAAACGGTTTATATCAATATCAAAACTGGCAATAATACCGATGGCAAGCAATGCGGGAATCAAGTGCAATAGATGTATTGGTTTTAAATGAAAGTTTTCCTCTGTAATACTGCGTACATAAAGCAAAAGCAGCGGTGCTTTCAGCAATAAAGAGCTGCAATAGAGATAGGGCACCAGGGTATTGCTCAGTAGGGTTTGCGGGATGTATTCATTCCAGATCAACATTACACCCACATCCGAGAATGAAATACTGATAAAAAATATTGCCAGCAGGATTTTGGGAAGGCTTTTTTTAGCGGGCAATGCCAATAAATACAAGGCCAGTACCAGGCTTAAACCAATAGCAAGGATTAGGATGATATCGTTTAAATTAAAAATAGGGGTTGTCATGCGGGGTTTTGCCTGATTTTTATAGAGGTTTTAGTGTCTGCTATTTTACAGTAGGTATAGCAGAAATTTTGCAAATGACAGGCCAGTTATTGTGGCAATTGATGCGAATAATTCATCGAGAAAATGTCAATGATTTAGCAGGGCACTGCAAGTAAAGGTTCATAAATTTTTGTTGATTGGGATTGAAATGACCATTGCTTATGCTTTTACGCGAGGTAATCTCGCGAGTATTTCAATATTATTTATTACAGGATTTTTCCCGCTAAAAAAAAGCGGCCTTTAATAGGGCAGTGGAATAGCTAGAGGGCAAAAGTTGGGCATTTCTGCCTGGCATTCTGGAAAGTTATTCCCCTTGCTACTTAACGATGCCAGGTGGGATCTTGCCGGGTATTTTTTACGGATTCTGGAAGCGGATATTATGAAAGGGTTCACACACATGTTGTGTGAACCCATAGGGTACAACAAATGTTAAAATATCACCCCGTTAATGTGAGCTTATTTGTTGGTCAGCAATAATTGTGTGATCGACTTTAATTAGTTTACTAATATCAAAACCGAGTGAACCGGCCTTTTCAATTAATTTATCCAATACTGCCTGCTCCATTGTTGGCTGGCGGGACAATATCCAGAAGTAATCTTTATTTTCACCGCTTACCAATGCATATTGATAATCCTTATCCAGTTCAAACACTACGTAGGAACTGTAAAATGGCCCCCAAAAAGAAACCTTTAAATGCGCTGTATTCTGGTCATGCACAAAATAGGCTTTACCTTCGGCAGTGTTCCATTTGGAGTCTTTTTGCGAATATCCTTTGTTGACAACCTTGATACCCCCGTCATCACGTAAACTGTACTCGGCAGTCACATGGCTTAAGCCGCGTTCAAAACGGTGATCCAGCCGCGCTATTTCATACCAGGTACCCAAATAACGTTGCGCTTCAAATGGTTGGACTGGCGTTATATTGTCCGGTTTTCCGCTACCGCCACAGGCAGTGAGGAGGAGCGCAATGCCCAATAATAGAAATTTCATTTTAAGCTCCTTATTAAATTGGTATTTCCTTGGAACACTGAATTCCCGGTAAATTCAATCCAGATAAAAACTTGAGGTGATAGGGTTTATTTAGCGTTACATCCCGAATTAATTATGTTAATCCAGTATTTATTGTTATCGGAATGATGCTTTATGTGTAATTAAAATGAATATTCCACTCCAGCCATAAACAGCTACATATTTTCAGCTGCTTTCGCGGCGGTTGCTTTCTTTGCTTTTTCTTCTTTCACTTTGTTGATTAACCATCCAATCAGCACAAACCCGGCGCCCGCAACAGCTTTCTCCGCCAGCGTCATACTTTTTTTACGTTCCATCAACCCTGAAATCTCGAGTGCGCTATCCAGTAAGCTTTGACGGATATTGCCAGGAATACCTGTTACTTCTACATAGCCGCGATCATAATGTGCATTGGGCCAACAGCGTCCGCTTAATAAGTCAAAAATACAGCGTTCCATTTTATCTTTATCTTTTTCACCCACAGCCCCAGGGCGACGGAACTCTACATAACGAGTGGGATCGCCATCAGTTGTTGCGCCGCCTGGCAATAAACCTGCGCGATTGGAATGCCAGCCACCCGTTGAATTATTTTGATATTCCAAACCGCTAAAATACCATGCTGCCCAAACTGCATAATCTCCCCATGCGACTGCAGCCGGGGGATTACTGGTAGAAATTAACGCACCCACTTCAGCATTTTGCCTGTCAACTTCCCTTGCCGCTTCTTGTTTGGCTGCATTATAAGCATCCATATCTGTATTATAGTTTTTTGTATGAGCAGGATTATTCGCCCATTTACGAACAACTGCGCCCATCTCCGGTGTTGCCCAGTCTGTAATCCAGCTTTCCGTTTCATCCGCAGATTTTGTAAGGTTATTTATTTTAAATTCGCCTTGAATAACCGTTGAATTGGCAATCTGAGGTACAGATTTTTTCTCGCTCATCAACGCTTGCTGATGCAATTGAGTTAGTGTTGAGGCGCGCTGGTCAGTAAATGGTTTTAGTTGCGTAGCGATTGGTGATTTGTCATCAACCTGCTGCCCTGATTGGCGTTTTTCGTAAGTCATTTATTTCTCAACTATTAATTGCTGCGTGTAAGAAAGATTGTCCGGCCATGCGCTTAATGTATTTAATTGAAATTCAAATCAAACAAAGAATGCGGTAACAGTGTATCCGGGATAGGAGGTATATAGTTGGTACTGTATCGGATCTCAATCCCTGCACCAACCTTCACCCAACCGCGTCCGCAGGCAATTCGATTTCTTCGCAAGCCATTTCATGCCGGTATCCGCCCCGTTGCTTGCCTGAATTATTTCGGTCGCACCATCACGCACAAATGTTATTTGGCTGCCGTTGCTGCTCCCCGTGTATTGTTTGACGCTATCCAGATCCGCAATAGTAATAATGTAGCTACCATTCGCACCGGTAATCTCAAGATAAGTTCCTTCGGGTCCATTCCACTTGCCAATCCATGCGTCGGATGCGGCGGATGTTGTCGTTGCCGGAATTGCTGTACTCACACTTGATGCAGCGGCCGAGCTTGCAACGGTTTCGTTCACTGGTGCTGCGTTGGAAGGTGGCGGAGCCTGTTTATCTTCGCAGGCGGTTAACAATAATATTGATACCAGTAAAATCGGGCTTGCTTTTAAACCAGTCATATCCTTTTCCTCACGGTTTTTACACATAAATATTTGGAACGCGAATGTTTCGATTGGTTCGTAAACCTGCGTAGAGCGCCGTTGGCTATTTTTTAAAAAATTCTCAATCCTCCAGTGCGACTATTGGCGGGATCTACGCCAAATTTTACGGTTTCCAATGCTGAATGATTCGACAAAACCAATATCTTCGAGTTGCTGCAAAGCTTGTTCAGTAATCGCGATGGACTCTTCTTGCCCGTCGTGACGAATCCACCATTGATGAATTCCTTCCAGCGTATCTGCGCTCTCAGGGCGAGCGCTGAGGTGTGCTTGAATCGCATGTATTGCGTGTTCGATGAATTTGTTTTTCATAGGCATAATTCCTGTTGTTCCAGAACGTATTTTGCACGTGGTCTATTATGCTTTTGGGGTAATTGGCGATAGATAGTATATTAAAACAATTTACGCAGCGCGTAAGCACCGCACAGCGATCAACGGCGATGTATTTCCACCAGTCGGTAAATTAACGGCCTCAGGCTGCACTACATCCCGCATGGAAATGACACCATGGAAAGTTTGATTGCACGCGCTGATAAAGCGCTTTATCAAGCGAAAATGAATGGGCGTGATCAGGTGTTGTTCAATTCTATAAATCGTGAAGCAGAAAAAGCGACATAACGCCTTGATAAAAGGTTTTGATTACGAATATTTACAGCATAGATCGGATATGGGTTGTATTTCTCATCAGATTATTTTTTGATGGATTTTGGAGGTTTTTTAATTCTACTTTTTTGTACTTTTTCTCTATTAAACGCATAACTGAAAGAAAATCCATATATAAACATAACCAGGAAAAATAATAACCCGATAAATATTGAGCTAACCAGGGGAAAGGGCTCTTCTTTACTATGTATGTGTAAGTAAGTGGTGCCAGATAAAATAGCTGCCGTTACGCTGCTGCCTATAGTGTAGATTATCCGTGGAACTTCACACAGAACAGAATCTAAAATAGCTGTGGCTTTAGGGTGCGTAATGATTTTGGTGGCTGAGTATAAAATTCCGATTACAGTAAATGTGGATATGATAGTTAGAAACATTTCTAACAAGTATGAAGTGCTGGCTTTCGATTTTAAAAAAGATATCACCAGGTTTTCATCCCTAAATAAATTAGATGAAAATAAGGCAACGAGATAAAAAATTAGCAGTTGTGAAGTGTAAACAAGACTTTCTATCGCCAAAAATTCATTGAAAGTATGTTTCTTTACCTCCAGGACTTTACCATCCTGTTTCAACGGGCGTGGATGTTTAGCTACTGGCAAAAATTTCTCCTTATTTAGTTGGACTCTATTTTTCTCTTTATCCCCACTCTGTATGGTGTGTCGCTTTTTAGTTCGTCAACATAACCAGGCATCTATTTTTTATTCAATGATAGAAGTAATTTTATTGAGTAGGTTGGTTAGTGGTATTTCGTCACCATTAAAACTTGCGATCATCACACTAATCATTTCATCGCGGCCTATTAGTTCAAAGTCGATAAAATAACTGGCCTGTTCTGCAAGTTGGACACAGAATGCTCGCTGGGTTCTGCCGTTTCCTTCCAAAAAAAAGGGTGAGCCGAATTGATTTCGGACATGTAATGTGCAACAGCAGGTATAAATTCTGTGGGAGGGAGGTTTAACAGAAAGTTCTGACTGCTGATTTTTTTTAATTGTTTATCAAGGTAGTTTGGAACCAAAGACCAGTTACCAAATTTACTGCTGCCTTTTTGAATATCGACTTGGCGGAGTTCGCCTGCCCAATCGTACACATCCTGAAAGATATGCCGGTGAATGGCTTGTAAGTGAGAGAGGTTAAAATTTCCTTTAATAGGGTTATCTAACAATTCAAGCAGGCGCAGTGCAGTAACATCTGCTTCAAAAGCATCCAGTTCACTCTGTGTGCGAAGGTCAGCTTTGTTAATGAGGACCTCAGTGCCTGGATATTTGAAGCGCTTACCGCCGAGATATTTGAGCATGGCGCTTTATGGTTTCTTGCAGTAAATGTTGTGGGGTATCTTCACCAAGTACACAGGATTTCATACCAGCGACAACAGTTGGGCTTGGCTGGAGTTTTTCTATGCGCAGGGAGCCCAGCACGCTGTTCACTGTTCTTAGGCGCATTTCTGCTCTAGTGATTTTTTTCATACAGAAAACCAATAGTTGGGCAATTTGTAGAGTTTAATCTCCATTGCTCAAGCTTGCAAAGCATTGATTGACAGCCACATACCCATCTTTTACTCTGCCTGCGCAGCGTAAATCCGCTGCCGGGATTGCAACCCCCGACAATTCAAGACCGGCGCAAAAACGTGAGTTTTTGTGTCCTCGTACAGCTTTGCCTGTTGTTATGGCGGCTGGGCGAGGCCACCTTCGGGTGGGCCGGTGTTGGTCTTGAGCCGGTGGTTGCAACCTTGTCCAGTCCGCCCCCATGAATTGCAATCTCATGGGGCGGGTTTTGCAATCAAGACTTTGGAATTTATTATGGATAATATCGATCCCCTTGCGTTTGACCCTGAGCGTTCCCGCATTATTCAGTTAAACCCTTCCCAATATTCTTTCTACCAAAAAACCTACATTAAAATTCTTGATCCAGATGGAAAGTGTTTGGAATCTATTGGTCATTCTTCACAGAAAAGCATGAGCGAAGAAAATTTCTGCCGTTTGCGCGAGCAAATTTCTTTGTTGTTTGCTTTGTTTTGCAATATCGATGAATCAATAGAATTACCACCCATGGCTATCGCAGGATTGGCGGAGGTGATGCTTCAAATGAGGAAGGTGTGTGACGGTTTGGTGGAGTGAAGTAGGTTGGGCAGCAATGCCCAACATGCGCATGCTTCCAATTAAAACCAAAATTAAAAATGTGATTCCATATTTTTAATTGGCGTTGTGTCTATTTTGTTGTTTGTGGTGTTGGGCATTACTGCCCAACCTACGCGAACTTGTGAATGCTTGAATACGGCCAGTCTTTCGCGTTGCTCACGTAGCCGTGTTTTACCGGGTTATGGTGAATGTATTCAATGTGGTTGTAAAAATCCCGTTCATCGCGAATGGTGTGCTCCCAGAAGCGGCGTTGCCAGATACCACGTTCACGTTTGTACATACGTGTCATCTTGATGTTTTCGGTTTTTGGCAATGACATGGAAAAATGACGTTTTATTAACATCCAGCGCATTGAATAGTTGTCGTCGCCTTGCGGCAATGTCCATAACGCATGAATGTGATCAGGTAGCACCACCATTGCATCAATCGTAAAAGGGTGGTTCGCCTTTACCGCTTTCACCGCTGCTCTTAACGCATCAATATTCGTCACCAACAAATCGCTTTTGCGATCCGCCAGCGCCACCGTGAAAAAGTAGCACCCGCCCTCAATTCGCACCCGTCTATATTTCATAATCAATTCCCTTTGTAGGTTGGGCAGTCATGCCCAACATGTCCATGCATCCGATTAATCCGAAAGTTAAAAAAGTAAATCTGGGTTTTTAAATTAAATCTTGTCTTTTTTTGATGTTTATCGAAATTAAGTGTTGGGCATTGCTGCCCAACCTACGTATTCAACCCAAAACGAATAATTTGAAATAGATTCCCGCAATCAACAAAAACAGAAGCGATGCCGTTGCTTGCCCAATGGCTCTCGCATCACCTTTTTTCATGCCTCGTTCTGCAAGCCGTTTGGCAGTGACACGGTAGCCAACAAACATTGAAATAATTGCCGCAAGCGTTAGGGTAATTATGGTTGCAAGCAAGTCATTTTGTAGTTGCGATAAAAATTCCTGATTCATAATTTACCCCGTAGGTTGGGCAGTCATGCCCAACATGTCCATGTGTCCGATTAATCCGAAAGGTAAAAAAGTAAGCCCGTGTTTTAAAATTGAATTGTGCCAGTTTTGATTTTTATCGACATAACGTGTTGGGCATCGCTGCCCAACCTACGCGCTGTAATTCCCTTTTCAATAATTACGTCCATTTTAAATTTATCCCCCTAAATGTTGTAATGAATTGAGTTTTAATTTAACTGCGTTTGGTGGTGAGGAACGAACCGCAACATAACCATACACCCACAATCACCAAAATGCATGTGCCGTTAATTGGTTTTTCGCATTAACAAAACAATGTGCTGTTTGTGATTACGAATGTTGCGGTTCGCAAGCTCACCAGCAACCTATATCATTCCAACCTACGTGCTACAGCAAGCCCAACCTATGCGCAAGGTTTATAAAATAATTTTGCTTTGCTCTAAATCAAAATGTCTTTTGTCTAATGATAGGGAGAATATTTTTGGTTGAAGATTTAATGATTTTATTTCGTTTATTATTCTTTCTTTGTATTCATTTTTAATTCTACAGCCAAAGTAAATTCTTTTGATTGAGTCGTTTTCTATATCATAAATCCCGGGGCCGCCGTTGCTTGCCAATGTTTCTGATATTTCGTTTAATTTCTCAGGGTATTTTTTTAATAGATCCATATAAAATTTTTTTTCTGTTTCTTTGATTTGTCTTCTTATACATCTCCATTCTTTTTCATATTCCCATTCTTTTGATTTGTTGAAAAATATATTTTTAATGTCTTGATCAGAAATTTCTTTGTGAGTTGAAAATGCTAATGTCGGCCTGTCAAAACTGTAATGAACTGGCTTGGCGTCGAAAAGTAATGTCTCATTTTTGTCAAAGCCGAGGCAGACGCCCGTATGGTTAGACCCATAATGAGCCCACATTAATAAGTTTTTGGGATCCTCCGTTGTACAAAGAATGCCTATGGTTTTTAGCCAGTCGTCAGTTGCAAGAATATTTTGCTCTCTGTGCCATATGTTTTGAATGTTATTTGTAAGCTTTCTTTTAATTGATGTGTTTTTCTGAATGTATTTTTGAGTCTTGCTATCAAAAAACTCAATTATTTCTTTTTGGGAGGGCTTTTCTATCGGGACTGCGAGCTCAAATGGATCGTTGAAACTCAATGGTGATGAAAAGAAAATATACCCTTTAAGACAGGTAATCACTCTTTCCAAATGTTTTTCATTATTTAAGGGAAAGTATTTGTATAGAAAATAGCTCATTATTTTTTATTTTTAAAGTGGGCCTGCGATTACACAGGCCCATATTTTCGTCAAACTACTGATCGAGAATTCCATTTGTCTTGGAGAAACTTGACTACCTCAGGGGACAAGTTGAACCAATAAGCATCATTAGTTGTCGAGTTAACAACTAAGAGGTTGTCATTTGAATCCATTACTTCCCAAATTTTCTCAGCAACATGTTTTTGAGAGTAATTTGTATCAAGATACCAGTGTGATTTTTGTAATTTTGCCCAATTTCCCAAGCTTTTAATTCGTTCAATTACTTTTTCGTAATTTTGGCCTGGGTTATTCAGATCATAAGAGATAAAAAGATTGTATTGCATAAAAAATGTATCCTAAATGTAATGTGCGAATCAGCTCAACAGTTAAAGTGTCTTTACACTTCTCTTGTTGACACATTGCTAAAGGAATCTTCATAATCTTTTTGCTTCGACCAAAAAGCACTGTGATCAATGAATTTTCGATTGCAACCTGTAGTCTGATTCAGTTTTGCTACAGTCAAGACCCCTGGAAATCGTTTGCGCGATTACAGGGGTTTCTTGTTTTTAGCGAAATATAAATTCCGCAATAAATCTTCAAATTAGTTTTTTAGCATCCTTGCTGATAATAATTAATTTTTCAAATCAATCCCAAGAAAGCGCCCCACCAGTCTGATACTCAATCACTCTCGTCTCAAAGAAATTCTTCTCTTTCCTTAAATCCATAATCTCACTCATCCACGGAAACGGATTCTGCGCACCAGGGAATTGCTCTTTCAAACCAAGTTGCGCGCAGCGGCGGTTGGCGATGAAGTGGAGGTATTCTTCCATCATGGCGGCGTTCATGCCGAGTACGCCGCGGGGCATGGAGTCGCGGGCGTATTGGATTTCCAGCTCGGTGCCTTCCAGAATCATTTGCAGAACTTCTTGTTGGAATTCGGCGGTCCACAAGTGCGGGTTTTCCAGTTTGATTTGGTTGATTACATCAATACCAAAATTCAAATGCATGGATTCATCGCGCAGGATGTATTGGAATTGTTCGGCAACGCCGGTCATTTTGTTACGGCGGCCCATGCTGAGGATTTGGCTGAATCCGCAGTAGAAGAAAATACCTTCAGTCACTACATAGAATGCGACGAGGTTGCGCAGCAATTCCTGATCGGTTTCCGGTGTGCCGGTTTGGAAGGTTGGATCGCCCAATGTTTGGGTGTGTTTCAAACTCCAGGCGGCTTTGTTCGCAACGCTGGGTAATTCGCGGTACATGTTGAAGATTTCGCCTTCATCCATGCCCAGCGATTCAATGCAGTATTGGTATGCGTGGGTGTGGATCGCTTCTTCGAATGATTGACGCAAAATGTATTGGCGACATTCGGGGTTGGTGATCAAGCGGTAAATTGCGAGTACAAGGTTGTTTGCTACCAATGAGTCAGCCGTAGAGAAGTAACCGAGGCTGCGCATGACGATGCGGCGTTCGTCATCGGTGAGGCCGTCTTTGCTTTTCCACAAGGCGATGTCGGCAGTCATGTTGACTTCCTGTGGCATCCAGTGGTTTGCACAACCATCCAGGTATTTTTGCCATGCCCAGTCATATTTGAAGGGAACGAGTTGGTTCAGGTCAGCGCGGCAGTTGATCATGCGCTTTTCATCAACCTGGATACGGGCTGCGCCCATTTCCAATTCTTCCAGACCGGGGGCAGGGTCCAATGCCGCGAGGCTTGCGCGCGCTTTGGCGAGTTCAGGGCTGATGCCAGTTTCTTTTGCGGCTTCAGCAAAGGCGCTGTTGGCTGCAACATTGGTTTTGGGTGCAGTGGCTTGCGCCTGTGCGACTTGTGCTTGTACTGGCTGCGCTTGCGATGCAGGTGCAGCAGGTTTATTTAAATTGGCCGCAATCGCTTCTTGGCGTGCGGTTTCTTTTGCAGCTTCTTCGCTGTCGAAATCATCCCAACTTAACATGGTGATCCTCGTTAATTCTGTGTGCGTGTATCGCGTATTTTGCTCGTATTTTGCATCTTTGTTGCGGTTCGCAAGCTCACCAGCAACCTACGAAGTGCCATGTAGGTTGCTGGTGAGCGGAGCGAACCGCAACACGATTATTGGCAAGTTACTGGCAAGCCTCACAATCCGGATTGTCTATCGAACAAGCCAATGGCACTGGTGCCGCTTCGGCGAAGCTCGCTTCTTCAATTGCTGATACCACGGGTTTTGCTACTGCCGGTGCTGCGCTTAATGCGCTCGCGCCGCCCGCTGACACGGCGTTCAATGCACCGGTGTTAATGGTGGATTTTTCCGTGGTGGTTGCCGCTAACGCGCGCAAGTAATAAGTGGTTTTCAAACCGCTGTACCAGGCCATGCGATAGGTGATGTCCAGTTTTTTGCCGTTCGCGCCCGCAATGTACAAGTTCAAGCTCTGCGCTTGGTCGATCCACTTCTGGCGACGGCTGGCGGCTTCAACAATCCAGCGTGGCTCCACTTCAAATGCGGTGGCATAAATCGCTTTCAAGTCTGCCGGAATGCGATCAATTTTTTGCAGTGAACCTTCGTAGTACTTCAAATCGTTAACCATTACTGCATCCCACAGGCCACGGGCTTTTAAATCGTGAACAAGGTGCGGGTTTACTACAGTGAATTCGCCGGACAGGTTGGATTTCACGTAGAGGTTTTGGTACGTCGGTTCAATCGATTGGGTTACGCCAGTGATGTTGGAAATGGTTGCGGTTGGTGCAATCGCCATCACGTTGGAGTTGCGCATACCTTGTGCTTTCACTTGCGCGCGCAAAGTGTCCCAATCAAAGGTTTTGCTGCGATCCACTTTGATGTAATTCTCGCCGCGGTTTTGCGCGAGGATTTCAATCGAGTCGATGGGCAATACGCCTTTGCTCCACAAGGAACCTTCAAATGTTGAATACTTACCGCGCTCGGCGGCCAGTTCGCTGGAGGCTTTGATCGCGTAGTAGCTCACGGCTTCCATGGAGGTATCGGCAAAATCCACGGCTTGTTGCGAGCTGTAAGCGATGCGTTGTTCGTACAGCGCATCCTGGAAGCCCATGATGCCGAGGCCGATTGGACGGTGACGCAGGTTGGACGCTTTGGAGGTCGCAACGGCGTAGTAGTTAATGTCGATGACGTTATCCAGCATGCGGATCGCCGTCTTAATTGTCCTTTCAAGCTTTGCCTGATCGAGTTTGCCATCAACAATGTGCTGCGCCAGGTTCACGGAACCGAGGTTACATACAGCGATTTCGTCGTTGGCTTTGGTGTTCAAGGTAATTTCGGTACACAGGTTGGACGAGTGCACTACACCGGCATGCTGCTGCGGGCTGCGCAGGTTGCACGGGTCTTTGAAGGTGATCCATGGGTGGCCGGTTTCAAACAGCATACCCAGCATCTTTCTCCACAAATCCAGTGCGCGCACGGTTTTGAAAACTTTGATTTTGCCTTGCGCGGCTTCGCGCTCGTAATGCTCGTAGCGCTCTTCGAAGGCTTTACCGTACAGGTCGTGCAGGTCCGGTACATCGTTCGGGGAGAAAAGGGTCCACTCTTTGTCATCGAATACGCGTTTCATGAATGCATCGGGCACCCAGTTGGCGGTATTCATGTCGTGGGTGCGGCGACGGTCATCACCGGTGTTTTTACGCAGCTCAAGGAATTCCTCGACATCCATATGCCAGGTTTCCAGGTAGGCACACACCGCGCCTTTGCGCTTGCCGCCCTGGTTTACCGCGACGGCGGTGTCGTTGGCCACTTTCAGGAAGGGAACCACACCTTGCGATTTACCGTTGGTGCCTTTGATGTAGGCGCCGAGTGCGCGCACCGGCGTCCAGTCGTTACCCAAGCCGCCAGCGAATTTGCTGAGCATGGCGTTGTCTTGCATTGCGCCGTAAATACCGTGCAGGTCGTCCGGTACGGTAGTCAGGTAGCAAGAGGACAACTGCGGGCGCAAGGTGCCGGAGTTGAACAGGGTCGGGGTGGAACTCATGTAATCGAACGAAGAGAGCAGGCGATAGAACTCGATCGCGCGCTCTTCTTTTTGCTCTTCCTGGATCGCCAGGCCCATCGCCACGCGCATGAAGAAAATTTGTGGCAATTCAATGCGGGTGTTGTTGCTGTGGATGAAATAGCGATCGTACAGGGTTTGCAGGCCGAGGTAGGTGAATTGCAGGTCGCGCTCGGCGATCAATGCCTTGCCCAGCTTTTCCAGGTCGAAATTGAGCAGCTCTGGCGATACCAGTTCCAGCTCAACACTTTTCTTCAAATAGACCGGCAGGGTTTGGGCGTAGAGGGTTTCCATATCGGCCTGGGTGGCTGAATCGGCAATGCCGAAGAAGCTGAGGGCTTCAGCGCGCAGTTTGTCCATCAGCAAGCGGGCGGTAACGAATGAATAGTTTGGCTCTTTCTCTACCAGGGTACGCGCAGTGATCACCAGTGAGGTGTTTACGTCTTTCTCGGCAACACCGTCATACAGGTTGCGCATGGCTTCATCGAGAATTGCTTTCTCTTCCACACCGGCCAAACCGGCACAGGCTTCATGCACGATGGTGCGCATGCGGGCAATGTTCAGCGGCGCGCGGGTGCCGTTGTCCAGTATTACGTTCAGGCTCGGGTAATCCGGGTCCGGCTCTTGCGAAGCCGGTTGTTTCTGGGCGCGCAAGCGGGCGTGCTCTTCGCGGTAGAGCACGTAATCGCGGGCGACTTTTTGCTCGCCGGAGCGCATCAGGATCAGTTCAACCTGGTCCTGGATTTCTTCAATATGGATAGTGCCACCCGACGGCATACGACGTTTAAAGGTGGCGGTGATTTGCTGGGTCAGGTTATCGACCATCTCGCGCACACGCGTAGAAGCAGCGGCTTTACCGCCTTCAACGGCCAGGAAGGCCTTGGTCATAGCGATGGCGATTTTGCTGGCATCGAAAGGAACCACGGTTCCGTTGCGCTTGATGACGCGCAATTGTCCCGGCGCTGTCGCCGTAAGGTTGGCCGATCCGCCATGAATGTCGTGTTGGACGTTGGTGGTGCCGGTGGTTTGTTCAATGTCAGTATGCATAGACGTCTCCCGCGTGAGGTCTTCCCGATTGGTGAGCTTGAATAATTAAAACAGTTACCGCTTTGATCCCGTTGAATTACCAGCGTTGGTCTTTCTACGGCGTTCTATGGCTTTGACGCTTTCCATGTAGCTATGTTCGCCAATGTTCGCCAATGCCATGATAAAACAGGGTAGAACACACTCATTTTGCACTTTTGGTGACCACTATATGTTGTGGTCAGACAAATTGCTGCTGTGCTCATCCACCAACACCATACAACGCTGTCATTCCGCATGTTGACCATAAACTTCCAGGCCATTCCAGCGTAAAGGTTGTGAATGGCATCAAAATTATGCTCAATGGGATCAAAAAAATACTTGACGATTTATCGCTTCAGGTCTAGGGGCCAAAAGTGGTTTAACACCTATATCTAGGGGTAAATCGTGAATGGGCTACAAGATAATGCGGTTACGGGTTTTATGCAAGGTTGAAAACCTGTGGATAAGGTGTTGGCGGGGTTGGGAAAAACTGGGGGCAACGTCCTGATTGACGCGCCAACCACCGGAAAACCAGTGTTTAATGCGGCTCATACCATTAATGACACTTTTTGGGAGAGATTAGATTTTTTTCTCATAGAAGACACTGCCAAATATGACTACATATTGTGTCTGGTGGTTTGTGCGGCAGATTGGCTTTTTGGGTAACGCATTGGCGCAAAAATAACCCCGGCAAATATATTCCGCGAAGCCACTTTTATTAACGGATATGCAAAGAAATACGCCATAAATTGGCAATGTCTGCCACGCTGGTTTGACGGGCATCCTTGCTGATTAATATCAATGTGACCTGGCTACCGCCGCTAACAATTGCAACCGGTAAGTCGCCTCCAGCATGGCGCGGCTATTATGCAGGGGACCTTTAAACGGATTTGCCCGCAGTTCGTTGCGCTGCCTGCCGGCGGTATCCGTACCCCAATACCAATCACCTTGCGGGTGGGCGAGGTGGGCTTTGATAAAACCCCAGTTGCGCATCGCGCCCATGAGGTATCGAGTGTCGCCGCTGATTTGGTAGGCGGTCAGGAATGAGACCAGGGCTTCGCCTTGCACCCACCAGTCTTTGTTGGTGTCTTCAGGGCTGTTCACTAAACCACCGGTACCATCCAGTCCCTTGAGGCCGGTAGCGGCAACCTTGAGCGCAAATTGTTCGGTATGAGTGATCAGTTCTTCTTCGTCCTGCACTTTGGCGGCAATTACCAGTGACCAGGCTGCTTCCTGGTCAAGGCCATTGCTAATGGCATCGCCCTGTGCTTTCCAGTCATTGTTAAAGTCCAGGTCAAAATGGCCCGTTTTGCTGTTGTAGGCTTTGCTCTGTAACAGGGCTATTAATTCTTTATGATTTTTCTTTAACTCGGCATTTGGCCAGAGCGCTAGCAGGCGGCTATAGGCTTGTAAAACCTGGAGTTGGGTTTTAAGGGTTTTTGCAGCACCCGTGTTGAAGCTGTCGGTGGCTTTGCCCTGGCTCCAATCCTGGTTAAGGGTTTGGATGTAGCCGCCCTGTTTGGTATCGCGCGCATATTTTTCCAATAACTTATACAAGACCTTGGCTTGTTCCAGCGCCGGTTTGTGGGTGCGGGCATATTCACAATAGGCGAGCAGGGCCAATGCCTGGGCATAAACTTGTTTATGGGGTTGGATGGGTTTTCCATCAACACCCAGCATCCAGTACACACCGCCATGTTGTTTATCCTGAAAGTTTTTTTCCAAATCTGCGAAGGCGTAGGCTGCCAATTTTTTGTATTCATCACTGGGTGCTTCAGCATCGGCGGCAGAAAACGCCCAAAGGATTTCACTGCTGAGCAGCGCGCTACGGGTGGACCCCGGAACGGGTTTCCCTTGTGCGTCGATTACACCAAAAAAGCCGTTATTGTTTTTATTGGGAAGGTTCTTTTGCCAAAACGGCAGAATATTTTCAGTGAGTTCCTGCTGGAAACCATTGGCCATCTGCAAGAGTGCTTCGGAAGAGGGGGCCGGGATTGTTTGTGCCATGGCAAGGGTTGGAGCGATCAGGAGCACCAGGCCGGAAAGTAGTCGTTTCATGCTGTACCTGTTTTTTGCTTATTGATTATGTGGTGTTTGGAGCGAATGGCGGAGCGAGTGCGGATGGCGGAGGGCTCCGGAATTGCAGTCTATCGTAGGCGTCAGTTTGAGGGCGAGAGCTGGTACGGATTTTTATCGGAAAGATAATAATTATCAGTTAAATTAAGGGGGCTAACGTTCAAATAAAAAAGGGGCCGAAGCCCCTTTTGACGATATCTTGCCGGACGTCCTTGTCTGCCTCCTTGCGGCTATTACGTTCCCTGCATTTTTATGTTGATGTGAAAGGGTTACAGCCTGATTAACATCCTGTTAACAGATGATGACTTGTGCATTTACGAGTCACTATTTGCAAGCCGCTGTATTTACAAATCACTGTTTTTACAAACAACAGTTACGAACCAATGATACCTCCATCATTTTTGGTGACGATCACTGTGGCAGAGCGTGGACGCGTGCCGCCACCTTCCGGCCAGCTACTGGTGAAGCTTGTGGGGGTGGAGCGATCACCGGGGTGCTGGATGTTTACAAACATGGTCTTCAGGTCCGGGGTCAGGGTTACGCCGGTTACTTCTGCGTCTATCGGGCCTACCAGGAAACGCTTGATTTGTTTGGTCACCGGGTCGGCAGCCAGCATTTGGTTGTTGCCGTAAGGGCCGTTACCTTGCTGGGTTCCGCTCATGTCGGTTTGGATCCAGGCCACACCGCGGGTATCAATCAACAGGCCATCAGGGCTGGCGAAGTGGTTGTCAGCAGTGAGGGTTACTGCGCTGGTACCGGTGCCGGTTACTGTGCCTACATCCCCGCCGAGCAGGAATATGTCCCACTTGAAGGTGGTTTTGTCGGCATCTTCACGCCAGCGGATGATATGGCCGGTAGCGTTGTTAGCGCGCGGGTTGGCGGCATCAACCTGGGCTTCAGTACGTGCAGTGTTGTTGGTGAGGGTGAAATAAACCTCCCCGGTTGACGGGTGTACTGCACCCCACTCGGGGCGGTCCATTTTGGTGGCGCCTACCAGGTCGGCAGCGGTACGGGTGTTAATTAACAGGTCGGCCTGGTTGGTGAAGCTCACACCTGCCGCCGCCGCTTTAGCGGTGAAGTTGCTGTTCGTTACATCCAGTGCCAACCACTCGCCAGTACCATCGGAGTTGAATCTGGCTACATACAAGGTTCCGGTATTCAACAACCAGCCGCCTGCAGTGGCTTTGTGGAACGGTTCAGCTGACACAAATTTATAGATGTACTCGTTTTGCGAGTCATCGCCGGAATAACACACGACTGGTTTGCCTTCAACCGCCGGGGCGAAGATCACCCCTTCATGGCCAAAACGGCCCAGCGCAGTGCGTTTTTGCGGGCGACCTTCCGGATCGAACGGATCAATTTCTACCATCCAGCCGAACGTGTTTGGCTCGTTGCGGTAATCGTCGAGCGCCGTTGCACCTTTGGTTGAGGCATCAAAACGAATGTATTCATCAGCACCTGAATCCGCCAGCTCCCAGTAGTAGCGGCCATTTTTGTTCGATACACCATAACGCTTGTGTTCGCGCGGCTGGGTGGCATCTTTGTTAACGAAATAACCGGCCCAGTTTTCTTCGGCAGTCAGGTAGGTATTCCAGGGGGTGGCACCCATGCCGCAGTTGTTGATGGTGCCACGGGTTGCAGTGCCGTTCGGGCTGTATTTAGTCGCCAGCAGTGGTGAGCTGGCAGCCGGGCCGCGGATATCCATTGGCGTGCCGCTGGTGATGCGACGGTTAAACGGGCTGCCAGTAACCACTTCCCAGTTGTTACCGTTTTTGCGGATGTGGATCACGCTGACTCCGTGGGCTGCGATTTCCTTGCGCACCTCATCGGCAGGGCGGGTTGCACCCAGGGTCGGGCCATTCTTGTGGAGCAGCTTGTCATCAATGTATTCATGGTTCATTACCAGCAAGCCTTCGCTGGAATTGGTATGCGTAGTCTTGGCATCAATCGGGAAAAAGAAAACACCGTCATGGTGGGCGCCAACCTGTTGTTCCTGGTCAGCACCGGTGTTAGTCGCATCAGCTTTATAAGCTGGCAAGCTACCGGTTAAAGGCGTACCCCAAGGCACAAAAGACTTGGCGGTGTAACCGGTGGGTACGGTTATAGCATCGTTGCGGTTGGTGGCAATCGCGGTAAAGCCGAGCAGGGGCGCCAAGGATGAAGAGCTTGAACTGCTGGATGACGCGGGTGCATTGGAGCTGCTGGAAGATGACGAACTGGAGTTGGATTTCTTCTTGTGGTCATCGCCACCGCAAGCGACCAGGCTGGTGCCCATAAAGGCTGCCACTGCAGTACCAAGGCTACCTTTTAAAAACTGGCGACGATGGGCCAGAATTTCACTGAAGGTTGGATTGTTCGACGTATTAGACATCGGCTCAATGCCGGAATTGTCGATTTCATAAACAGTATGGTCGGTCATCGGTTGCTTCCTGTTGTTTTAGTAGGGAAAGGATTGGCAACGATTAAAGCGACGCTATATGTCAGTTCGACTACAGATTTTTGAAGATTTGATAACAACGTTATCAACGTGCAGGTGATGGTGTGGCGATAGTAATGCTTACCCTGGTAAATGCATTTATTACCCGGGCAGTTAAATCTGCTACGCTTGGGGCAACAAAATTCATTTTACCCATCTCCCGTTATATGGACTCCAGTGTGCAATCGGTTCAACCAGATTATTCAGTGTATCGCAACGTGATTAGCGATTTATTAAATGGCAAGGAACAATTGCCCAGCTTGCCTACTATCACCTTTGAAATCCGTAAAGCCATGGAGCAGCAAGATCTCTCCATGGTTGACTTGAGCAAACTGCTCGCAAAAGATCCGGCATTATCGGCAGTGTTGCTGAAATATGCATCCAGCCCTTTGATTGGCAGCCAGACTCCACCACAAAATTTGCTGGATGTTGTGCGTTTGCTAGGGATGAACCAGGTGGAGCGCATCACTATGGTGCACTCCATTAAAAGTTTGTTTTCTGTGCATTCGGTAAAACACAAGCGTTTGTTTATGGAAGCCTGGCGGCGCCTTGCGTTAAAAGCGAGCCTGAGTACTTACATCACCAAGCAAATGCATTTGAAAAATGTATTGCCGGATAATGTATTGATGGCGGCGCTGTTGAGTGAAGTCGGCACCCTGGCGGTGCTCTCTGCATTTAAAAACAGCGAAGAAACACCGGACCTTCCGGCGTATGTTGCGCTCTGTCGTGAATACGCAAAATCATTGGGGGTGATTACCCTCAAGCAATGGCAGGTGGGTGAGCAATACGTAAAAGCCGTACAGGAAATTGGCAATTGGAAAGGTGAAAATCCCGGCCCTGCAAATCTGACGGACCTTATTAACCTCGGTTTATATCACGCCCTCAAACTCAGCTACACCAAAACTGATTTGCCGCCCATTCAGGAGTTAACGGCTTATCAAAAACTGGAAGAACCCAACAATAAAGTGATCGCTGGCGGGTTGGATATTGTCATGAGCAATATCCAGGAAATTCGCATCGTAGCAAAAAGTTTGTTTTAGATTTCATTTCCCTGCATGAAAAACTCTGCTACTGCCTGTTTCCAACGACACTCTTTGTCTCGCAGCCGTAGCGTTTTTTATGTACTTGAAATCTTCCAAAAATATTATTTCTGCGCACCCCGGCCGCTTTGCATATTGCCGGTGTGCAACTCATTTTCTTTATTCTTAATTATTGGTGCGGATCGCGCGTGCCAATTCAATTACCGATAACGGTGCTGAACCCTCCGCTTTATTGCTCAGCGTAACAAAAACATTTTGACCTGCGTTTGCTGTGCCGGCGATTACGCGCACCAATGCTGCTCGCGTTTCAGGATCAGGATCGATAATTTTATCGTAAGGTTCATAAGCATCGCGTGCATCTTCGTAACCAAAGGCGCCGTGCACCGGATTTAAATTCCAGCGGCATACCAGCGGCCCTGGCCAAAGTGCGCGCAAGATGGGAAGTTGTTCGGTGATGTGCGGCATTTTTGCATGCAGGCCCATGCAATAGGTTGCGCCGGTATCGCGCAGTGCATTGACAAATTGCGGGGTGAGCCACTGTGGATCGCGCACTTCCACCGCGACGACCCCATCGGGGGCGGTGCTTTTTAAATCGGGAATCGCTTTTAATAACTGATGCAACCGGCCAATTAATTTGGGCATTTGTGCAAGCCAGGCGCCGGGCAGGGGGCTGATCTGGAATACCAGGGCGCCGAGCTTATGGCCCAATCCCTCTAACGCGGGTTCGACAAACATTTGGATCGCTTCTTCCGCATTGAGGAAATGGGTGTTGGGCCGCATGCCGCGACCGGATTCATCGCGCACCAACGCATCGGTCATCAAGCTGGGCGCTTTAACGACAAAGCGAAAATCAGGCCCGACTTGCGACGCATATTCCGCAAATTGTGCAACGTTTAATGGCCGGTAAAAACTGCGGTCAATGCTAACCGTGCGAAACAACGGATGCTTGCCATACGCAGTTAAACCGTAACGGGAAAGGTTTGTTTCGGGGTATTCGCCATTCCATACCAGGCCGTTCCAGCCCCGGTAATTCCACGATGAAGTCCCAAGCCGCAAATGCGCAGGCAACGCGCTGGCTAATTCAATCCATTCGGGATCGGGTGTGGCCGGCTCTATGTGACGGCCGGATTTTTTAACGGGCAGAGTTTCCTGATCGCCGAATAACGGGTTTTGCATAAATGGCATTGTCTATTGTGTGGACGATTATTCCTTGGTGGGGCGCCCTGGTGGTGGATGATTGCTTTTACAGTGGTAGTGGGATTTTTATGGTGGGCAGCTTATCGATAAGTATCAATAGCCACCAGTCTATTAAAACTGTTTTCTGTGCGCTATCACCTGTGCATTGCTTGCCGGTAAGATGCGCACCTTATTTATAGCCAATCCCGGATTTTCCTATGTTGAGCGAATTGTTCGCTATTCTCGCACCAATGATGATTACGGTCGGCGCCGGTTATATCTGGGGAAAAACCGGTACACCTTTTCCGTCGGATTTTATTTCGCGCATTGTGATGAACATAGGTACGCCCTGTTTGATTATCAGCGTGATGGCGAAAGTGGAAGTGCAACCGGAAGTGATGGGGCTGGTGGCCCTGGCGACAGCAATTATCATGACGGCCATGGGATTATTAAGTTGGGCGTTATTACGCTGGATGAAACTGGACGTTGCAACCTATCTTCCCCCGCTGGTGTTTCCTAACAATGGCAATATGGGGCTGCCGTTGTGTATGTTTGCTTATGGCCAAACCGGTTTGGCGTTCGCGTTAGGTTCATTTATGGTGATGATGGTCGCTACGTTTACCGTAGGATTATTAATCGTCGCCACTAGCGAGGGCGGTTTATTGAAACGTATAGAATCCATTGCCAAACAGCCGGTTATGTACGCCATGCTAGTGGCCGTGATTTTATTAATCACTGATACCGAATTGCCGCGCTGGATTAGCAACACCCTGGATTTGCTGGGCGGAATTGCACTGCCATTAATGATTATTGCGCTGGGTGTGTCGTTGGCCACGCTGAAAATTAACTTCTGGAAACGCAGTTTATTTTTCAGCCTGGTGCGCATCGGCGGGGGCTTGCTAATCGGATTTATTGTGTGCGAATTAATGGGCCTGACCGGTGTGACACGTAATGTGGTGTTATTGCAATCCGCCATGCCTATAGCAGTATTTAACTACCTGCTGGCGTTGCGCTACGGCCATAAACCAGAGGAAGTTGCAGCTATGGTATTAGTGTCTACACTGGTTGCATTTATTGGTTTGCCATTTTTATTGATGGCGATTTTGTAATCACCTGCTGGTAGTAAAGGATTTCCAGTCAGCGCATAAGTGAGTTTGCGAATGGAAAATCCTGTTGCGCCCTCTAATGTTATTAACCCTGCTGTTGAGGCTCTGTCATTTGACGGGGCTTTGATAAATGAAGCTTCACCGTCTGCGATCTCCCCTGTCTCGTTTGCGCAAATTCCCTGTGTAGTCCAGCTCGCGCTTTTACAAGCGGAGGTTGAATCATTACTGGTTAATCCATGGGTTGATCATGTCAATAAGCAGGATTATTCCGGTGGTTGGGATGTTCTGCCATTGCGTTGCCAGCGCCAGTATCTCGATGCCCATCCGATCTTGCAGGGCTTTTCGATTGCCGATGGTGAAGACTGGGAAAATTTGCCCGTTATGGCGCAATGCCCGGAACTACAAAATCTATTTAATCAATTGCAGTGCCCGATTAAAGCGGCGCGTTTGATGCGTTTGAAAGCCGGTGCAGCAATTAAGCCGCATCGCGACCACGAATTAAGTATGGAATTTGGTGAAGCACGTTTGCATGTGCCAATCCATACCAGTGATGCGGTGAGTTTTCTTGTCGAACACAAACTGATTCCCATGCGTGCCGGTGAGTTGTGGTATTTCAACGCGGATCAAATACACGAAGTTTACAACCGTGGTAGCGAAGACCGGATTAATGTAGTCATTGATTGTGTGGTTAACGATTGGTTGCGCCAAAAAATCTCAAGCAGTGTCGCGCATGGGTAATTATTTTCCACAATATTGTGCATTACTCAATTCTGTAGAACAGCTGGAGTATTGCCAGCGCGCGCAATCATTGGGTGAGCTGCTTGCGTGCATTAAAACGCTCTGGGAGTGCAATCAACTGGGTGATGGCGAGTTGCTTGGTGAAATTAACCGCTTAAACCAAATGCCTGTTGATGCTAATGCAATATTGGCTGGTAACTGGTTGCCTTATCGCTACCAGCCGAAACGCCGGGTAGTAAATTGGTTAATCCCTGTTGGCCATGCCACTGAGCCATTCCAGGATGAATATATTTCCCGGTGTCGCCAGCAATTATTATTAAATCAAATTATCCAGCCGTGCACATCGCTGGAGTCTGTTGCACAGCAAGGCGATAGCCTTGCCGATGTAACGCCCGCGGGATTTATTTTCCATTTGTCGCGCTGTGGGTCCACCCTGGTTTCCGGGTGCCTTGCCGCGTTTGATTCCGCCTGTGTATTTTCTGAATCACCCTTGCTCACTGAATTATTATTGGACGGCACCCTGTCATCTGCCGAGCAGAAAAATTTTCTGCGTGTTTTTATTAATCTCCAGTCTGCGGTATTTTCTTCCCATCGCCCAAAAATGGTTATTAAATGGAACGCGTGGGATATTTTTCAGTGGGAATTGATTCGCGCATTGTACCCGCAAGTGCCTGTGATTTTCCTGGTGCGTAACCCGGTGGAAGTTTTGGCATCGCACCAGCGGTCAGCGGGGCGGCATATGATGGATGACCCACGGTTGAGCAGCTTTCATCCGGTATTTGCGCAGCAAATTGCCGATATTCCGTTATTGGAAAAACGTACGGATGTCTTGCATGCTTTATTGCAAGCGATGGGAAATGTGTGTTCAGGGGAAAATATTTCTGTTGTGGACTATGTTTTTTTAAGTGCCAGTGCGCTGATCGCTATTGCGGAATTGATGGGCATGTCTGATCAGCTTGGTTTTTTAAAAATCCAAGAGCGAATGCAATTTCATTCAAAAAGCCCGGGGCAAATCTACGTTGACGATAGCATTCGAAAACAAGAGTGCTTTACCCTGGAAGAACAACATAAAATCAATGCGCAGTTGATGCCTTCATATAATCATTTACTGGCTAATGCCAGAAAACCAGCAAGGAAAATTATAAGTGTTAACTGAAATTGCCTTGCTTCCCGGGCTTTTTATCCGCAAAGCAACACCGGAAGATCAATTATTTTTGGAAAGTTTATTTTTTTCCACACGTAATTATCTTTATTCAATGCCGCTACCAAAATCCCAGGTGGATTTATTAATAAAGCAGCAGTTCCTTTTGCAGCAATCGTCTTATAGATCTTCTTTTCCCGCTGCGGAAATTTTTATTATCAATCATCATTCCCTCCCGGTTGGCAAGGTCATGGTTGATGTTGCCTCTGACACAATACATATCGTTGATATTGCGTTAAGTGAAAACGCGCGCGGTAAAGGTTGGGGATCTGCATTATTGCGGGCGTTGAAAAAATATGCGGAGCAAGAGGGGCGAGTATTGCGGCTGGCCGTTGATCAACAAAATATCCGTGCAAAAAAATTATACCTGGCATTAGGTTTCCGGGTTGTTGAGTCGTCATTAACTCATGACACTTTATTATGGTGACCCGGATAATTATGGTGATCCGTATATTGTGGTAGTTGTTATGGGGCGTAATTGGATGTGACATTCAATATTTATAAACTGTAATGGGAATACTGCGGCAATTCATTCGGGTATAAAAAATCATCAACTGGTGTTTTTTTGAATATCACCTAAAGTTGTCGAAGGCCTTCCTGTTGGGGGTACATGTTTCAATTGGAGTTGTGTAGTTTTTGAAACGCTTGCGATTAACGCTCAAGCACGATGAAACGTTTAAGGACCATTTGTTAGTTAACTACATTAAAAATTAATTAAGGAGAAAATGATGTCTGATCCGTTTATTGGCGAAATCCGCATGTTTGCCGGTACTTTTGCTCCGCGTGGCTGGGCTTTTTGTAATGGACAGTTGTTGGCAATTTCCACCAACAGTGCGCTCTTCTCTATCTTGGGTACTGTCTATGGTGGCAATGGCACCACAACCTTTGGGTTACCTAACCTGCAAAGCCGCACCCCGGTGGGTACAGGGACCGGGGCCGGGTTAAGTAATGTTGTTTTGGGGCAAATTGGCGGCGTTGAGAATGTAACCTTGACGACCAATCAGATGCCTGCGCACAACCACGGTGTTGCGCTGACGGGAACAGGTAATGTGAGTGTTGCGTTGGGTGCTTCATCGGCTAACGGAAATACGCCCACACCAGGGCCAACTACGGTTCCAGCCAAAGTACCAAATGGGTTGGCCAATTTAAACGCGTTCAGCACAACCGCACCTGATACAACTCTGCTGCCAGTAAATACTACAACCAGCGTTGCGGTGAATGGCAATACGACGGTTGCAGGGCTCGGCACGCCGGTTTCAGTGGTGCAGCCTTATCTGGGAATGAATTTTATTATTGCACTTGAAGGTATTTATCCTTCTCGTAACTAACATTTGAATAATGAATTCGGGTGCGCGCAGGGACGCACGCAGCTGTTTATCTTGATTGCTTAATCGTGGAGATTGGTCATGTTGCAGGTTGCTTATCAATTAACTCGTGCAATAAATGAAAGGCTTGCCAGAAATACGCGCCCACATTGGTGTAAAGGGTTATTAAGTGGCTTGGCAATGTTGGCATCTGTAAGTGCCCATGCTGTTACCCCTTCTGATCAGGGGTTTAATTCGGAAACCCCGGGGTATTTAACGAATTCAGGGTACACCCTCGCTGGCGCTACCTATACTTTGGTGGCGCCCAATTCTGGTTCTGGTGCAGCGATGGCGCTTTTTTCGGAGCCCGGCGCTATAAGTATTACACCCAACAGTGCGGATAATGCCGTCATGTTTAACTACGATGGTGCTACGGTAGTCGGTGGTGCCCTTGATGCAAGAATTACGTCTGCCGATGGTTCTGAATTCAAAATCGTGTCAATGGAAATTGATACTGGTGCTGGCTTGGGTACCAGCCCAAACCTGACTGTGACAGGATACCGTGATGGTGTTTCCGTTGTATCAGACACAATTGACACCAATATATCCGATTCGTCCGGGTCAGTGACCTATACCAAAAATGGGGTGCCTGGAGGTGCTGGTGGCACTATCACCTTTAACAGCAGCTGGAATTATATTGATGAAATTCGTTTCACCGGTACCAATACAATTGTTGCCGTTGACGATCTGGATTTTGAGTCCGGTGTTCCGCCTGACACCACCCCACCTACCGTCACCAGTGTAAGTGTCCCTGCAAATTCAACCTACATCACAGGCAATACGCTGAGTTTTACCGTCAATACTAGCGAAAACGTGATTGTGAATCCGACAGGGGGCACCCCTCGTATCGCATTGACCATTGGCGCCACGACCAAATACGCAACATATTCATCCGGTTCTGGAAGTTCGGCGCTCGTGTTCAGCTACACGGTTGAAAGTGGTTTGCTTGATTCGGACGGTATTACTGTCGGTGCATTAGGTTTAAACGGCGGAACCTTAAAAGATGCCGCTAACAATGACATGACGCTTACGTTGAACTCTGTTGGTGCTACAACCGGTGTGCTTGTGGACAGCACTGCACCAACTGTTTCATCAGTCACGGCCAGTACCGCCAATGGCACTTACAAATTGGGTGATGTCATTAGCATCCAGGTTAATTTCAGTGAAACGGTTACTGTAAATACCGGCGGCGGCACTCCTCAATTAACGCTGGAGACCGGCGCAACAGACAGAACGATCAACTATGCAAGTGGCAGTGGCACCAGTTCGCTGACATTCAGCTATACCATACAAGCGGGTGATAACTCCGCTGACCTCGATTATGTGGCGACCAATTCCCTGGCATTGAACGGTGGAACTATTCGCGATGCAGCTGGCAATAACGCAACGCTGACATTGGCCTCACCCGGTGCTGCAAACTCGCTGGGAGCCAACAAGGCATTGGTAGTGGATGGTGTTGTGCCATCTGTGTCCAGTACTAGTCCGTCAGGTGGGGCTGTATCCACTGATACAAGTGTTGCTTTCACCGTAAACTTTAGCGAGTCGGTAAACAATATTTCTACCGATGATTTTGCTTTGGGAACAACCGGCACGGCGGCGGGAACAATTGCCAGTGTGTCTGCATCCTCAGGTTCAAGTGTGACCGTCACCGTCAGTGGTATTACTGGCAACGGTACTATCAAATTAAATCTGAATGCATCGACCAATATTGCTGATGCTGCCGGCAACTCCAGCCCTGCGGCTTACACCAGCGGTACTACGCACACGGTAGCCATTCCAACGGCACCGGGCGCTCCAACAATCGGTACCGCAACTGCCGGTGATGGTCAGGCAAGTATCACCTTTACAGCACCGGTTAATAATGGCGGTTCTGCAATCACCGGTTATACAGTGACTTCCAACCCTGGTGGTATCACCGCAGGTGGCAATGGTTTTACTACTTCGCCAATAAGCGTAACTGGCCTTACTAATGGCACTTCATACACGTTTACCGTAACGGCTACTAACGCAATAGGCACCAGTACAGCCTCCGGTGCATCCAACTCGGCTACGCCCAAAGGCAACCAGACCATCACCTTTACCAACCCCGGTTCGCAGAACTTTGGAACTACGCCAACCTTGACTGCCACTGCCAGCTCAAGTTTAACGGTCACTTTCAGTTCAGCGACAACCAGTGTTTGTACTATCACATCCGGTGGTACCTTGACTTTTGTAACAGCAGGCTCTTGTACCATTGATGCTGATCAGGGTGGAAATAGTGTCTGGAATGCGGCATCTACCGCATCCCAAACGTTTACTGTTGCTGCGATAGCACCCGGCGCGCCTACGATAGGTACAGCCACTGCTGGCAATACCAGTGCCACTGTGACGTTCACTGCACCTGTCAGTAATGGCGGTACCAGTATTACCGGTTATACCGTAACAGCGAATCCCGGCGGGCTCACAGGAACCGGTGCAGGGTCACCTATCACCGTATCGGGTTTAACCAATGGTGTTTCTTACACCTTCACTGTGACTGCGACCAACGCGGCACCGTTAACGGGGGCGGCTTCAGCGGCATCAAATGCGGTTATCCCGAAAGCATCGCAAACCATTACGTTTGCCAACCCCGGGTCACAAAATTTTGGCACTACACCGAATTTGGCAGTGTTGGGTGGAGGAGCGTCATCTACGTCCGGTTTGGCGGTAAGTTTTACCTCATCGACGACCGGTATTTGTACCGTTACGAGCGCGGGTGTACTGACCTTCATCAGTGCAGGTTCCTGTACCATCAATGCCAACCAGAGCGGGGATTCATCCTTCCTTGCTGCGCCCCAGGTTAGCCAGACATTCACGGTAGCTGCTGTTGTTCCCGCGGCACCCACCATCGGCACTGCGGTTGCGGGCGATACCCAGGCTAGCGTTGCTTTCACTCCACCAGCTAATACCGGTGGTACAGCAATTACCGGTTATACCGTGATTACCAGCCCGGCCGATGTGGGGCCGGTCAATGGTGCGTCCTCGCCCATTGTGGTGTCCGGTTTGACCAATGGCCAGCCTTACACTTTCACAGTAACGGCAGATAACTCTGTTGGTACTGGTCCAGCGTCCGGCGCCTCCAACCCGGTGACACCGGCGGCAACACAGACAATCACATTTGCCAATCCTGGTCCGCAAAACTTTGGTACTACTCCAACGTTTACCGCTACTTCGGATTCCGGCTTGACGCCAACCTTTACTTCATCCACTACCGGTGTTTGTACCATTACCAGTGGCGGGGCAGTGACTTTCGTGACTGCCGGTGCTTGTACCATCAATGTGGATCAGGCGGGAAATAGCAGCTATCTGCCGGCAACCCAGGTAAGCCGCACCTTTACCGTAAATGCAATAGTGCCAGGTGCGCCGACTATCGGTAGCGCGTCAGCCGGTAATGGCCAGGCAACGGTTACCTTTACTGCGCCTGCTTCTACCGGTGGTGCGGCTATTACCAGCTATACCGTAACCGCCAGCCCCGGTGGTGCAACTGCCAGTGGTACGGGTTCACCGATTACCATCACTGGTTTAACCAATGGCACCAGTTATACCTTTACCGTAAGGGCTACCAACGCTGTTGGTGCTGGCTCGCCATCGGCAGCATCCAACCCGGTGACTCCATCTGTACCGCCTAATAATGCGCCCGTGATTGCCCAGGGTTCTTCTACTTCTGTCACCATGAGTGAAGATGGTGATCCTACGCCATTCTCACTGGCCTTGAGTGCGTCTGATAGCGATGGTGACACCTTGGCCTGGTCTGTGAGTACTGCTGCACACGGAAATGTCAGCGTAGCGAATGGCAATGTGAGCTACACACCGGTTGCCAATTACAACGGTAGCGATAGCTTTATTGTCCAGGTGAGTGACGGTAGTGCCAGTGCCAGCATTACGGTAAATGTCACTATCAGGCCAGTGAACGATTTGCCGGTGATCAGTGGCACTGCACCTGCCAGCCTGAATCAGGATACCGCCTATAGCTTCACTCCGACTGCCAGTGATCTGGATGTTGGTGATGTGCTGACGTTCAGCATCACCAACAAACCAACATGGGCAAGCTTCAATACCGCTACTGGTGCCTTGACGGGCACTCCGGCCGGTACTGATGCGGGTAAAACCACTGGTATCGTGATCAGCGTTAGCGACGGCACCGCGAGTGTTGCGTTGCCAGCGTTTGATATCGAAGTGATTTCGACTGTTGATCCACTCCTGCCGATAGTAACTGCCCCGGCAACCCTGGATGTCAATGCAACCGCGTTGTTTACACCTATCACCTTGCGTCAGTTACTGGGTATTGGTTCAGGTGCAAGCCAAAGTGAAATCGATGCTTCATTGAAGGCGTTGGCGAAAGACGGTGTAACGGGTAACGATTGCTGTACCACCAGTGTTGAAGGGCTGACTGCAACTAACTCATTGCTCTTGCCACCGGGCCGCCATGAATTGAAATGGAAGGCTGTTAATGCCGTCGGTGTTACCGGTGAAGCCACGCAAATCGTCAATATCAATCCATTGGTATCCCTGAGCAAATCACAAATAGCGGTGCGTGGTAGCAATGTGGAATTCCGTGTGTTGCTGAATGGTCCTGCTCCCTCATACCCATTAAGCATTCCTTATGTGATCGATGCATCTACTACAGCAACGTCAGCGGAACATAATCTGGTGAGCGGTACAGCGACCTTTACCGGTGCAGGGCAAGTGGAAGTGGCTATTCCCGTAACGCTGGCGGCAGTGACCGGATTTAGCGATAGCCAGCTGGTTGTGGAATTGGGAAGTGGTATTAATGCGGGGGCGGCGAATCGCCACGTTATAGATATCCGTCAGGGTAATGTGCCACCAGTGGTGAGCTTGAGTGTGAGCCAGGGCGGAATCACCACTAACCTGATTACCCCAAGTGGTGGCCCGGTCACTCTTACGGCATCGGTCGTCGATCCGAATATAGATGATACGCACACCTTTGTGTGGATCGGAACCGGTTTGACTGGCGACGCAAATAGCACTGTTAGAACGCTGGATCCTTCCGGCCTGACAGGTAGCAAGCAAATCCAGGTTATCGTTACTGATTCCGGTGGTGCGATAGTTCAGGCATCCGCTTACTTCCGTATTGTCAGTGCATTGCCGGTGCTGGATGCAAATACCGATACCGATCAGGATGGAATCAGTGATGCGGTGGAAGGTACCAGCGACTCGGATGACAACGGTATCCCGGATTACCTGGATAACATGCCATCCTCAAATATCCTGCCGCAGCAAGGTAACACCACTAATGCCTACCTGATCGAATGTGACCCGGGAGTGCGTTGTGGCTTGGGGTTGTTTGCCCGTGGCGGTAATTCCGGTGGTGTGCAAATCCTCGATAATGAAGTGAGCACTCTGCCTGATTTGATCGTTGACCCTGCATTTGAGCCCGTGGGTGGTGTGTTTGACTTCGCTATCCGCGATTTACCGACGCCGGGCCAATCAGTGCGTGTGGTCATTCCACAACGTGCTGCAGTGCCAGCCAACGCGGTTTATCGCAAATTCCAACAAGGGCGCTGGGTGAGCTTTGTGACGGATGCTGACAATTCCATCCACTCGGCGGCGGGTAATCCTGGCTACTGTCCGCCACCGGGGTCGGCTGAGTGGACACCGGGCTTAACAGCGGGTCACCTGTGTGTCCAGTTGACCATTGAAGATGGTGGCCCTAACGATGATGACGGTCAGGTAAACTCGGCTGTAGTAGACCCCGGTGCGGTCAGTGGAGCCAAACCGGTTGAGCCTGAGCAACCAGAGCCACCGGAACCAAAGCCTCCGGTGGAAGTGAAATCGAAGGGTAGCGGTAGTGTTGGAGAGTTATGGATATTGCTATTGGGAGGTTTATTGATGATCAAACGTCACAGCACAAAATTACTGGCATTAGCGGTAACCCTGGTTGCTGCCAATAGCCAGGCAGAGACTGGTACTGGCAAGCTTTACCTGGGCGTTGAGGTTTATTCGGTAGAAGGCAGCCAGACGGAGGGTGATTTCACTGGCGCGCTGGCAGCAGAAGGCCATAAATTCACTGTCGAACGCTACGATGAAGACCGCACGGGCTATCAAATTGCTGCCGGTTACGACTGGAACAGTTTTACCTACACCCAAATTGGCTACCTGGATTTGGGCGATGTGAAAGTGGATCTACTGGTTGATGGCGATGCTGATCTGGTCGCTTTTGCACGCGATTTTGGTCGCGAATACCCAGTGACCGCCAAAGGCGTGAATTTGGTGCAAGGTTTGCGCTTCAGCCTGGGTGGCAGGGTAAATATTGCTGCAGATGCCGGTGTTTTCTTTTGGGAAGCTGAAACCAAAGTCAACGAGGTGCCATTTGTTCTGCCCGATGATTCCGGTGCTGATCCCGTCGCTGGTGTCAAACTGGAGCTTCCACTTAATGACCATGTAGGTTTGAGTGTCGGTTTACGCCGCATATACTTCGAAAAACAGGAAGTTGACCTTTACGCATTTGGCAGTAGTTTCCGCTTTTAATCGCCTCTGATTGGCGGGCCTGGCTTGGCGGGATTGTTTCCTTGTTGGATCAATCCCGCCAATGTCATTAAGGCGCGCTCAACCCGATTTCCCCACACGCATGCGCATGAAAGCCGGATAAATTGCCGGTACTTTTGGCTGGCCGAAAAAATGGGGCCGGGGGCAATGCTGATTCCCAGTTCCAGGGCCTTATGGGCCAACACAAACGTGTCGATTTCCCCCGGTAATTCCAGCCAGATGACAAAGCCACCCTCGGGGCGGGTAATCTTTGTGCCTTCGGGAAAATAATGAATGATGGCATCGGTCATACGCGTGACTGCCTGGCCGTAATCGCTGCGGGCCCGGCGAAGATGCCGTTCGTATTGGCCGTTTTCCAATAAATCGGCAACCGCTAATTGGGGAATTGTTGTTGTGGCCAGATTGAGTACATATTTCATGTACTCGACTTTATCCTGGTACGGGCCGGCGGCAATCCAGCCGACGCGCAAACCCGGCGACAGGGTTTTGGAAATCGAGCTGCAAAGGATGACATTTTCATCCAACCCTTTAAGTAGCGAAGGGCGCGCATGGCTAAAACTCAAATCCCCATAGATATCATCTTCAATTAACGGAATCCGACGTTCCTTGAGCATACCTACCAATTTCCTTTTGTTTTCTTCCGGCATGCAGCAGCCGAGCGGATTGCTGAAATTGGGGGTGACAACACACGCCTTAACCTGCCAGCGGCTCAGGGCCAATTCCAATGCTTCCAGTGACATACCCGAGCGCGGGTTGGTAGGAATTTCCAGCGCTTCAAGGCCCAGCGATTCAATGACCTGTAGCAATCCATAAAATGTGGGCGATTCGATAGCAACCACATCGCCGGGTGTTGTAACTGCGCGTAGTGCCAGGGTCAGCGCCTCCTGGCAACCATTGGTGATGACCAGATTATCCGGATGTACTGCGCAACCAGCGTCAGCAAGGCGTCTGCTGATTTGCCGGCGCAACTCTACCGCGCCGGGTGAAAACTCATAATTGCTGGTGCGTACGCGCTGGTTGCGGGCGGCCCGGGTCAACGCTTGTTCGATGGCACGGGTGGGCAGAAACTCCGGGGCAGGCACTGCCGCACCCAATTGCACAATCGCCGGGTTATTCGCGGCTTTGATCAGCTGGAGCACCATATCCTGCCCGGTAACCGGAGCAGGGCGCATCGTAGTTACAACAATGCGGGGTGGTTGTACCACCGTAGCGGGTTTGGATTTAACGTAAAAACCGGAGCGATTGCGTACCTCCAGTAATCCCCAATCTTCCAGTTGGCGATAGGCCGCAATCACCGTCGCAATACTCAAGCTGCGCAATTGTGCCTGGTGGCGCACCCCGGGCAACCTATCACCCGCCTGGAATCCGCCATTGTTGATGAGCGCCGCTAACTCATCGGCAAGTTTTCGATACAGAAGTTCTACTGTGTGTTCAGCCATAGGTACAGTTTCAGTGGGTTTTTATAGGTACAGGTTTATTTAGTTAAAACTGTACCGTATCAATTAATTAATTTTGAAACTGTAATGCATATAGATGAAAAAATACACTGGCCAACATTCGCAAACCGGACATTGTTTTTGGGGAAAAGAATCATGGGGCAACCGTTTTATCTGGTAGATGCATTTGTTAGTGGCTTATTCAGTGGCAACCCTGCCGGGGTGTGCCTTTTACGCGATGAAAAGTCAGCCACCTGGATGCAAAAAGTCGCCGCCGAAATGAATCAGGCCGAAACTGCCTTCCTCCTTAAACAAGGTCCAGACACCTGGGGATTGCGCTGGTTTACACCAACCACTGAAGTCAGCCTTTGCGGCCATGCAACACTCGCGGCTGCCCATGCGCTATGGCATGAAGCCGGTGAGAAAATCCCGGTATTGAAATTCCGTACCCGCAGCGGTCTGCTGGAAGCCGTGCGTGACGGGAGTAATATCCGCCTGGATTTCCCGGCAGACTCCCCTACAACTGTCAGAAAAGTTCCCGCAGCGCTGGTGCAACTATTGGGTGGGCAGCCCGCCTGGTTTGGCCGTGGTCGCGATGATCATTTGGTGGTATTGGAAACTGCTGGCCAAGTGCGCAATATCCGTGCGGATGATGAATTGATCAGTTCTTTCACCGAGCGCGGTTTGATTGTCACGGCACCAGCCGATGAACCTGGGCTGGATATCGTTTCGCGTTTCTTTGGTCCGCGCGTTGGTATTTCCGAGGATTCCGTCACCGGTTCAGCGCATTGCCTGCTCGCCGTTTATTGGGCGCAGCGTTTGGGCAAAGCGCGCTTGCAGGCATTCCAGGCATCGGCACGCACCGGTTTACTTACCATCGAATGGGCGGGTGAGCGCGTGTATCTCACCGGTAAAGCTCACACTATGCTCACAGGAGAATTCCATGGCTAATCCGGCAATTGCAAATTCACCGTCATTATCAACACAGGCCGCCCCGGTTTGTTGGCTCAACGGAAAACTGGTTGCACCAGAGCACGCCAGCGTTTCCGTGTTTGATCACGGGCTTTTATATGGGGATGGGGTATTTGAAGGGATTCGTTTTTACAACGGCACCGCTTTTCGTTTGCAGGCGCACCTGGAGCGTTTGTTACTATCCGCGCGCGCGATTGCCCTGGATATTCCCTACGCCATGGAAGCGCTTAAGCAAGCGGTTTTGGAAACAATTGCTGCTGCACCGGAGCAAAACGGCTATTTGCGTATGGTTGTTACGCGCGGTCCCGGTCCACTCGGCATAGATCCATCGCGTTGCCATTCGCCGCAAGTTTTTATCATCGCTGATCGTTTGCAACTGGTCAGTGAGCGGGTGAGAAGCGAGGGGGCAAAAGTGATTATTGCGGCTACGCGCCGTTTAGGTGCTGACGGTCTTGATCCCCGCATAAAAAGCTTGAATTATCTCAATCACATTCTTGCGCGCATGGAAGCCACCCATGCCGGAGCTGACGAAGCGATCCTGCTGAATAGTGCCGGCCGAATTGCCGAGGGCAGTGCGGATAATATTTTTATCGTGAAAAAAGATGAGTTGCTAACGCCGCCAGTAATTGAAGGTGCGCTCGATGGAATTACTCGCCAGGTGGTATTGGAACTCGCGGAAAACCTGGGTATTAAATTCCGCGAAACACCGCTCGCACCCTACGATTTATTCACTGCTGATGAATGTTTCCTGACCGGCACCGGCGCCGAATTAATTCCGGTAGGTCGCGCCGATGGCCGTGTAATCCCTCAATGCCCGGGGCCAATTTATCAACGCGTTTCCACTGCTTTTAAGGAATTGGTAAAACGCGAAAATTGATTTAATTAATAGCACCTGGTGTTGTTGATGTGCGAGGTTTTCGATAAATAAATCGCAAAACCTCAGCGCATAAATCACAGGTCCGGTGCAGCAAATAATTTTTTTAAACAATTTTTATACCCTGGCTTCAGGTACATTATTTTTTGCAATCTGGTGTTGGCTGAAAAATATCTTGTGGTCATGCGGCGGGCTTTCGTCAATTATTTAGCTTGTGCTATTTATCCAATTAAGATCTATCCCTTCTTAGAGACTCTACCAAGCAGTCCCATTGGAATTAAATTCACTACAGGACTAGCGGATTTTTGCCTGCCAATCGTCATAGCGCAAACTTTCCACACAACTATTACCAATAGGAACGGAGCGTCTGTTGATGCGCACGATACAACCCATTTTTTTACTACTGGCAATAATAGGGCTGAGCGCCTGTGACCGGCACTCTTCTCACTCCGGTGCAGATGCCAACACTGTGGTTAATACCGCGACTGATATTGTGACTAATGATATTGTGATTAATGATAGTACCCCGACCCCAACTGATATCACCCATTTCGATGCAGTAGTTGATGGCGATTCCCCATCCGCGTTCAAAACTATCAAAGCCGCGCTTGATGCAGCCCCAAGCGATGATGCAACTCGCTATCGCATTTTGATAAAAGCAGGCCGCTACAACGAGAAACTGAATATCGAACGCGCGAATATTGAGATAACAGGTGAGGGTGCCGGGAGCACAATTATTTATTTTGATGCCCATGCTGCCAATTCGCGCAGTTATCGTGCCGATAACTGGGGTACACCGGGTTCTGCAACGGTTTCAATTAATTCAGTGGATGTGTATCTCGCCGATCTGACGATTGAAAACACCTACGATTTTTTAACCAACGATGGCAAGCAAGCGCGCAACGACCCCGATGCAGTAGCCGATAGCCAAGCCGTAGCGCTGTTGCTGGATGCGCGTAGTGATCGCGTGAGTGTTAACCGCGTTACTTTGAACGGTTATCAAGACACCTTGTTTGTGCACGGTAATCGCGCCTATTTTTATCAAAGTACGATTAGTGGCAATGTGGATTTTATTTTCGGGCAAGGCACAGTTGTGTTTGAAAAGTCGACCATTATCAGCCGTCCGCGCAACAGTAATTTTGCCGAGGGCGAGATCCACAGTTTTATCACTGCCCCTTCAACGAATATTGCTCGTGCCCATGGTTTAACTTTTTTGGATTGCACGCTGACACGCGAGCAAGGTGTGCCCGATGGCAGTATTACGTTGGGACGTCCATGGCACCCGACTACTGATTTCCCTGATGGCCGTTACGCTGATCCGGATGCAATCGGCAAAGCCGTTTTTATCCGCACCTTTATGGATAGCCACATCAATGTGCAGGGTTGGTCGAGTATGCCGGGGACGGCGCGCGACGGGACCAAAAGCCGGATCTTTACACCGGAAGAGTCGCGTTTTTTTGAATACCAAAGTGCGGGGCCCGGCGCGGCAATTAATGCGCAACGGCCACAACTCACCGACGAACAAGCGGTTGACTATTCACTGGAAAAAATTTTCCTGGATTGGAATCCGCAGCGGCGCGTATCCCGCGTTAGGAATTGAGTGCGCGCCCGATGTAGTATCCACGCAATAATGAATCAATGAGCTGTATATGAAACTGACCAACTTAATAACAATTGTGCTTTCTATTAGCTGCCTTGCTTGCTGTTCTTCATTGCAATCGGGGCCACCGGCTTATGAAAATACCTACACCGTAGAAAATCGTTACGCCGGCGATGTGAAAAGTTTTCCTGAAATCCGGATTGCGAGCACATCTGTTCCGGGGGATGTAATTGAGAAAAAAAATATCACCTATGTTCGTTACGGCGCGCGCGAGTTGCAATTGGATTTATATATGCCGAAAAAATTAACGGAGGGTGCGGCGAACAAACTGGCGCCGGGTGTGATTCTGGTTCACTGCGGCGGTTGGCGTTCGGGCTATCGTACTCATCTCACGCCTATGGCGATTGAGCTGGCGAAAGCGGAATATGTTGCTGCGACAATTACTTATCGGTTAGCACCGGAAGCCCAATATCCAGCAGCGGTTTACGATGTGAAAGCCGCGATTCGCTGGTTGCGTAGCAATGCCGGCGAATTCGGCGTTGATCCTGCAAAAATCGCGGTGGGTGGCTCATCAGCAGGCGGGCAAATTGCCAGCCTGACGGGAATGACCAATGGTTTGCTGCGTTTTGATCCGCAAGCCAAAGAGAGCAAGGTGTCCAGCGATGTGCAACTGATCCTGAATATTGATGGTTTGTCTGATTTCACCTCAGCTGAAGCGCGTAAACATGAAGATGTACCGGGAGTAGGGCGCTCATCCGCTGGTGCCTGGTTTGGTGGCAGTTATGCCGAAAAACGCGATCTTTGGCACGATGCATCGCCGACTTATTATGTGGGTGAGGCCAGTCCACCGATCCTTTTCCTGAACAGTGCGCAAGAACGTTTCCATGTCGGGCGCGATGAAATGGTCAAAAAAATGGATATCTATGGTATCCCCACCAAAGTGGTGACCTTGCCCAATACGCCGCACACCTTCTGGTTATATGAGCCTTATATCAAACCCGCTGCTGCTGTAGTCGTGGAGTTTTTGAACGAACATTTTAAGCCCTGATATTGTCAGGGTTGGCAAAACCTTTCCCGCGCGCATCGGTTTGGTTGTTCCGCGCAGGTGATAGCACGGTCAATTTCAGTGTTGGTGCTATTCTTTCTTCCTCGACTGGCGGATTTTTCGCGGCCAATCGTCATGGTACAAAACCTCCTTGCCTCGACGCCGGGGGGTGTTTGACACTACAGAATCCAGAAGAATAATCATGACTAATAAAGAGAGCTTGGAGAGCGTCTACCTGTCGATACGAAACGGGTTGATGAGGGCTGTGTCGCGTTTGGTGCCGCCGAAAGAGATAGAAGACATAGTGCAGGAAACCTATGTGCGTATCTGCGCGGTTAATAAAACCGAGCAGATCCTGCATCCGCGTTCGTTTTTGTACCGCACGGCCCGTAATCTCGCGCTTGACCATCTCAAGCGAGCCGAGACCCGGACCAATGTGAGTATGGAGGGTGAGGACCTGGGGTTGGATATGGTCGAAGGTGACTTTGACCAGGTCTATAGCCAGGTGTCTGCCACTCGGGAATTCGAGCACTTTTGCGAGGCGGTGCGTCACTTGCCGCTGCAATGCCGGAAGGCGTTTGTATTGAAGAAAGTGTATGGCTACTCGCAAAAAGAGATAGCCGAAAATTTAAATATCAGTGAAAACACTGTCGAGAAGCATATCGCCACGGGCTTGCTTCGCTGCCGTCAGTTTATGAACCGGGCATCCGCCAACGAGGATTCGGGCTCAACCAAGAGTCGGGATGTAATGTGATGACGAATATTTATCAATTCCAGACTGATAACCAGATTTATGAGGACGCCAGCCTGTGGGTCACGCGCCTTGATCGCGGTTTATCGGATGAAGAAACAGAAGCGCTGCGTCAGTGGTTGTCGCTCAGCCCCAAACACAAAACGTGTTTGCTGGAAATGGCAACACTCTGGGATCGCATGGACAGCTTGTCGGTGCTCTCCGAATTATTTGATCCGCCAGCGGCGCAACCGCGTGCAACTGCGCCTGATGGCAAGCGTAATCTGGGGCGCGCAGTGTGGGCCGTTGCCGCATCGGCGTTGGTGCTGGTGTTAGGGTTTAATCTGCTCGTACCCGCCACATTTATGCAGGAATTGACTTCCAGGCAACCGCTGCAAGCCAACACCAGCACATCGAATACCTTGTACGAAACTGGAATCGGTGCGCACTCAACCATCAATTTACCTGATGGCACCAAGCTGCTGCTCAACACCAATACGCAAGTGTCGGTAACTTATAGCGATCACGAGCGATTGCTGGTGCTGAATAAAGGTGAGTTATTGGTTGAAGTTGCACATGACAAACAACGTCCGTTGCGTGTGCAAGTGGGTGATCGTGTCGTAGAAGCTGTCGGTACTGTATTTAATGTGTATTTAAAAGATGAGCTGGATTTCGATGTGATCGTCACTGAAGGCAAGGTGCATGTTAAACCCATGGCGGACAAAACCAATACCATTGCCAATGCTACAAGTGAGCCCGGTGTCATTCAGGTATTGGGGCAGGGCGAAAAATTAAGTGCGCGTGCCAGCGAACCTGTTGCAGTGGAAACTATTAACACTGCGGTTATCCATGATCGTTTGTCGTGGCGTGATGGCAATTTGGTATTTCGCGGTGAAACCTTACAGGACGCGCTTAACGAGCTGAGTCGCTATACGCCGGAAAGTTTTAAAGTCGTCGATCAACGTATTAGTCATGTACGTATCGCCGGTTTATACAAGGCAGGTGATGTTGATGGTTTATTAGTTGCTTTGAAAGAAAATTTTAATATCGACAGCTCGCGTTCAAGTGAAGGAGTGATCGAACTTTCCTTGCTGCAATAAATTTTTAGTTGCCGGTTTATAAAAATTTTAATCCATTATCAAAAAAGTTTTTCGCGGTATGGAGGAAAAGAAAAACTAAATCGTCTTTAGTACAGCGGTGAATAACCGCGCCGGAGAACGTTGAATTGAATAAAAAGAATATTGTGATGGTTGTTTTGCTCACTGCCAGCGCTTATCAAGTGCAAGCTGAGAACACCAATCTTGCGCAATTAGTTCCGTTCAATATCTCTGAAAATAAAGCTGACATTGCGCTCACAGAATTTGCGCAGCAATCGAATCTCACCATTATCGTTCCGTACGATAAAGTGGTTTCGGTGAGAACACGCGAATTGGTGGGAACTTATTCGGTAGTCGACGGAGCAATAACCCTGCTTGAGGGTTCCGGTCTCTACCTTGCAGTTAACAACAATGGCCAGCTTTCTATACGTACTAATAACGATTTAGAGGGGAAGCATTCCATGCTGCACAAAAATAAATTATCAACTGCTGTTGTACTCGCCATATCTTCACTCGCTGCAGCACAATCTATAGCTCAGGATTCACAAGCAAATGATGTGGAAGAGCTTATCGTAACCGGATTTCGTGGCTCATTGCTGAAAAGCCTTGACCAAAAACGTAGCGCCGTAAACGCCAAAGAATCCATTATGGCGGAAGACATTGGCAAATTTCCCGACCTCAATATTGCAGAATCTATCCAGCGTGTTCCCGGTGTTACGATTTCACGTGAAGGCGGTGAAGGGCGCAATATCACTCTGCGTGGTTTTAGTCCGTCATTTACCCGCACCACGCTCAACGGTATGGAAGTTCCTGCGGGCAGCGATGGTTTGGACTCGGGTGGCGTAACTATCAATGCAAGCCGCGCGTTTGATTTCCACGTATTTGCCTCTGAATTGTTTAATCGTGTTGATATCCAGAAATCCACCACTGCTTCGATGGAAGAGGGTGGTATTGCCGGCACAGTAGATTTGTATTCTGCCAAGCCATTTGATTTTGATGGTTTTAAAGTGGCTGCATCGCTGCAAAATGGTTACAACGACCTGAGCGAAAAAAATGATCCGCGCCTCGCATTCATGATGAGCAATACGTTTGCAGATGACACACTCGGTGCATTGGTTTCTGTTGCTTATTCAGACCGTACTGTGCGTCAGGAAGGTTTTGGTACTGTGCGTTGGACTACTCCGGTTGCCACCAACAATATTTATCCGGCCAGCGCGAATCCAGTGATTAACGGCAATATTGCTGAAGATGATTGCCAACTTAATGGCAGTGAAGTTGCTGCGATTAACTGCCTGTGGGCTCCACGTTTACCGCGCGCTGATTATTTTGGTAATGATCAGGAACGTCTGGGTGTTACTGGTTCGTTCCAATATCGTCCATCGGATAATACAAAAGTTACGCTCGATATTTTGCACTCCGAACTCAACAACAATCGCGTAAATTACAATTCAATGGAGTGGTTCTTAACCCACAATGAAATTACGCCGTTGAAAATTACGGTGCATCCTGATGGCAAGCGCATCATGGCGGGTACTTACGACGATGTGGAATCATGGATTGAAAGCCGTGATCAAACATCGGAATCCATTTTTGACCAGTACGTTTTGTCGGGCGAATTTAATCTCACTGATGACCTTACCTTGAATGCGATGGTGGGTAAGGCAACAAACGAAGCTGACCGGGAAGAAGTTCGTTTCTATTACATTTCCAAATCGCACCAATACTCGTTCGATTTCTCCGACAACATGGATATTCCAAAAGTATCCTGGGGGGCTGGCTACGATTATTATGATCCGGAAAATTATCAAGTCACTACCTCAAACAATCGCTCCAACTTTGTTAAAAAGGATAACCTGACTTCAAAAGTTGATTTGACATTCACCCAGGATCGTTACTCGATTGAAACCGGTATTGCTTACAATGATCGCAAAGTAGAATCCCGTGAAGGTAATGGTAGTTATCCATCTGCATTCCCGGCGGTGGGTTACACCAAAAATTTACCGGTATCCAATTTCGGCAAAGGTTTGGATGGTGATTTGATTCCCTTCCTTGTTGCTGACTTTGATGCGATTTATCGCGATAACCGCATCTCCAAAGATTACACCGATAACCAGAGTGCGGCCTGGATCGTAGGTGAAGAAACACTTGCTGCATTCGTTGAATTGAATAACGAATTTGATGTTGGCACCATGTTGCTTAAAACCAACTTCGGTGTGCGTGCAGTGAATACCGATGTAAGCTCACAAGCCTGGATTAATGGCAGTGCAGTTGAATTGGATCGCAGTTACAAAAACTTTTTGCCATCGATGAATTTTTCGTTGGATGTTACCGATGAAGTGGTGACCCGTCTTTCTTACGGTAAAACCATGACCCGTCCTGATCTGGGTTCATTAAATATCGCCGCGCCGAGTTTTGGATATACCACACGCACGGTGAGTAACCTTGGTAACCCGGGGCTGAATCCGTTTGAATCCAATGATATCGATTTGAGTGCTGAGTGGTATTTTGCCGATGAAAGTTTGCTTGCGGTAAATTACTTTTTCAAAAATGTAACTACCTCGTTAAAAACCGACATCGTTGAGAAGCTGATTGATTCCGAATATTACGACGCAATTTTGTCTGATCCGCAATACGACGAAGCTTACAATGCTGATCCTCGCACTGTGCCTTACACACACTATATTCCGGTGAATGACAACGCTGGTTATGATGTAAAAGGTTACGAGCTTATTTACCAACAAACCTTTAGCTTCCTGCCAGGTTTCCTGTCCAATCTCGGTGTGGTGTCAAACTATACTCACGTGAATGCGGGCGATATGTTGGGTGTATCTGAAAATTCATACAACATGACCGTGTTCTATGAAGTAGACAATTACGGCGTGCGCGTATCAGCGAACAATCGCGATGATTATTTGCTGAGCAAGCCAAGCGATAACGGTCATGCAGCGGAAATGAAATACGGTCCAACGCATTTTGATTTGTCTTCGTTTTATCACTTTAACGATAACCTGACGTTCACGTTTGAGGCGATCAACCTCACTGATGAAGTTGAACGTATCTACGGCACCGGCGACGGCACCATGGATATGACCAGGGAGATCAACCATACAGGTAGACAATTTTTAGTAGGAGTCCGTTATTCCCTTTAACGAGGGAAGCAATGGATTGCTGCAAAACCATTATCGTTGATGATGGCGTTATTTCCCATGAAACACTATTGAGGCGCATTTAGCCGGAGGAGGTCGCATGACCTCCTTTTTTTATTTAAACTACAGGAATTCGGGCAAGTCCAAAAAATACCACTACACTGTGACATAGCCCAACATAACCGTAACAATAAACACGCCACAACAATAAATTACATTGCTTTTTCTAACCATAAGTGAACTGATGTTTCCATTTTTCCGGATAATTTTCTGGTGAAGGTAACCGTATGGTGACCTCTCTCTTGCGCGCGCTGAGGTTTTTTCTGGCTGTGTTAAGCCAGGCTGTACTGCTGTTATATGCAGGAGCGGCGTACTCATCTTCTGTTAATTTAGCCCCCGGTTTGGAAATCGATTTGCCCAGTGCACTCTCGCTTGATGTCATCACGGCGGAAGATCAACCAGAACCGGCAAATAAACGAAAAGGTACAACGATTGGCAGCCCCATAATCGCTGGCAAAATAAATGGTGAACCTGCTTACTTTATCGCCGCCTCCAAAGTAAAAAATTGGGAGAAAAACAGCATCCTGTGGAAGCGTCTGGAAAATGGTATTAGCGACCGGAGCAAGCCAGGTGAGTTTCTCATCCGCCAACGCGGAAATTTCACTACCCTCACCAATGAAGTGGTTTGGTTTCGTGTTTATGAATTCGAGGCGGATAACCAAAAACATCGACAGGTTTATTTCCTCCTCAACCAGCAGCGAACCAGCTACTGGATCACGCTGACCATGGTGAAAGACGGCGACATCAATCTCGCCATCCCCATCGCCAAAGCATTGCTAAGTCGCGCCCGCGTTATTGAATAATTAGCTCAATAATAAGTTGAATAATAAGCAAGTACTTGAATTTCCCCCGTGCAATCCCGTAGTCTTGACGACTATTTTATCGACTTGGCTGCCAGGTTCGATGCGTTCCTCAACGCGACTTTCGAGCCATTTACCGGGAATTCACCTAATGTCTGCTGTAAAAGAAATCGTTTTAACCTTCAGTTGCCAGGATTCAAAAGGCTTGGTAGCTGCCGTTGCGACACTGTTTGCAACGCTGGGATTCAACATTAAAGAATCTTCCCAATTTGAAGATGTAACCAGTAACCGCTTTTTTATGCGCACTGTTTTCGAATGCCCAAATGGCTATAACATCGGGCAGATTCGTTCGTTGTTTAAACCGCTGGGTGAACAGTACCAGATGGACTGGAATATTTTTGACAGCGCCAGTAAACCGCGCGTGTTGATCGCTGTTTCCCAGTGGGGCCATTGTTTGAATGCATTGTTGAACAGCTGGAAAAACGGTTCGTTACCGATTGACATTGTCGGTATCGTTTCCAATCACAATGTCATGCGCGATTTAACCGAATGGTACCAATTGCCCTTCCATTATCTGCCTATCACTGCTGATACCAAACCGCAGCAGGAAGCACAGTTATGGCAGCTGATGCAGGATTTGCAGGCCGACTTTTTAGTCCTTGCACGTTATATGCAAATCCTGTCCGATGATTTATGCGGTAAATTAAATGGCCGCGCGATTAATATCCATCATTCATTCTTGCCGGGGTTTAAAGGTGCAAAGCCTTATCACCAGGCATTTGATCGCGGTGTAAAGCTGATTGGCGCAACAGCGCATTTTGTAACGGCAGACCTGGATGAAGGCCCAATTATCGAACAATCCGTTGAGCGCGTTTCCCATGTCAATTCTCCGGATGAAATGGCGGAAATCGGCCGCGATATAGAAGCCGTGGTATTGAACCGCGCCGTGCGTTGGCATGCAGAGCACCGCGTGCTGTTGAATGGAACCAAAACGGTTGTGTTCTCGCGTTAATCCATTAACTTAAATAAAAAGGCAACTGCACACAATCATTGTTGCAGCTGCCTTTTTTGTTGTTAATTTCTGCTATTTTTGGCTTCTGTTATTTGTATTCCTGTTGTTTTGCTTGTTCTAATTGGTCGATATTACCTTGCATAATGTCGGGAATATATCGTGTTATTTTTTCAATTGGCCAATGCCACCACGCAATTTCCTGCAAGCGCCGGATATCTTCATCGGAATAACGCATTCGCACAATACGTGCAGGATTGCCTGCAACAATTGCATAGGCGGGAACATCTTTTGTTACTACCGAATGTGCGGCAATCACCGCACCATTGCCGATGTTGATGCCCGGCATTATCAGTGCGCTTTTACCAAACCACACATCATTGCCAACATGGGTATCGCCCTTGTTGGGCACCTGAAAATTTTCCATACCCAGGCGCGTCCACTCGCCGCCAAATAAATCGAAGGGAAATGTGCTAACACCATGCAGTGGATGAATCGCACCATTCATAATAAATTGGGTTCCATTGGCGATTTGGCAAAAACGCCCGATCACCAATTTATCACCACAATGCGGGTAGTGATACAACACATTTTTTTCCTGGAACTGATCAACAGCATCGCCGTGGTAATAGGTGAAGTCACCAATACAAATCATCGCATTGTTCACCAGGTTTTTCAGGAAGCCAATTGAGTTACCCGCAAACTCGCATGGGTAAGGTGCATTTGGATCAGGATGTAAAGAAGGTATCTGCATATCGGACATAATTATTCCAATGCCTCCGCTGCAATATTTTTTTCACTGGCAGTGAATAAATGTTTCTCAAGGTAATGGGCAATCATAATCGCTCCCTGGCCTTCATTCATGGTGAAGTGATTGCCATGGATGGTGTGGGCAATAATCGGTTTTTGCACATGGGGTTGCCAATCCACATCCATCTGCAAACCAAGGTGATCCAGGGATTTTTGCGATGGACGGAAGTACACCATCTGGCCGTCGTAAACACCGGGTACGTAACGCAGCATTGCAGAATTGTTGATTTGATGGATAGCCATCAGCGTTTTCAGGTATTGGCTATCGGTATCAATGCCACCCGTGCTGCTGCGACTTTTTAACTGGTCACCAAAATATTCGTAACGTTGGTCTTCACTCATATTTTGTAATTTTCTGATCACTTCATTGAGTTGGTTTTTATCATCAAAATTATCGACCAGGCTACCCGCCATGATTTCATAATCTTCTTCGGTCACATCAGTAATTGTCTTTGGGTTTGGTGCATCAATCATAAACAGCAATTCAACGTTCTCACCCGCTTTTTTCAAGTGGCAGGCCATTGCAAATGCAACAACACCACCAAATGACGCACCGCCAATAGCATAAGGACCATGGGGCTGGATTTGGCGGATGTCGTTCAGGTAGCGCGTCACCATCGCTTCAATACTGGTCAGGGGCGCGAGATCATCATTAATGCCTTGGGCGTGAATCGCATAAATTCCAATATCATGGGTGAATGCATCAGCAAGGGTGCGATAAAAATAGGTGGTACCTCCCACAGGATGAATGAGGAATATTTTCCGTGCTTTTGCGTTCGCCGTTTTTAATTGGGTTATTAATTGGGGTGTTCCTTTTTTAGGTGCCGATTTTTCGTGAAGCGCCTCAATATGTACCGTTAATTTTTGGATGCTGGGGAAATCCATCAGTGCGCCACTGGCAAGTTTGATATTCAGCGTTTTGTTAATCTGCTCCAGAATCTGGATGGCATCGATTGAATCGCCCAGGCTGAAAAAATCTGTGTGAAGACCAATATCATTTTGATTGAAATGCTCTTTCCAGATGGTTGCGATCTGTTCTTCCAGCGATTCGGTATTTGCTACTGCTGGCTTTGCATCGCTGTTTTGGCTGGCGATAAATGAATGTTGCTTCGCTTCTTTATGATGTTTCTGCTGCTGCAAATAATCGGTTAACGAAATGGTAGAAATTAATAATTCCGGTAAGCCGACCTTCAATGCATGTTCAAATACTTGAATACCTTCCTCAGGTGTTATTCCCGGTAATGAACTGGCAGCTTTGCCATCGCGTCGCCCAATAAACTGCTGGTATTCTGCGGCCATTCCCACTTCCAGCCATGTATCCCAATTTAGTGCCAGGGTAAATCTCCGTGCTTGCTGCGCGCGCGCAACAGCATTTTGGAAAAGGTTAGCCGCGACATAAGCCAATTGTCCCGTTTGTGGCAGCAAGCTATTAAGCGAGGAGCAATAGACCATAAAGTCCAGTGGTTTATGGTTGAATGCTGCATCCAATACTAAAGTACCGCGGATTTTTGCCTGTAACACAGCATCGTTTTGTGCCTGTGTGCGATGTGCTGCCAATGCTCCATCCGCTGTACCGGCAGCGTGGATAACGCCATGGATTTCACCGAATGCGTGTTCAGATTTCATAATTACGTCTTGCACAGCCGCGTAATCGCCAATATCGGCTGCAAAATAAAGTACGCGTGAACCTTTTTGCTCTAGCTGTTGAATAAGCTCAATGGCACGGATGATTTTATGTTCCGCTGGATTGTTGGCAACAACACTATTCCACAAATTCCGTTCGGGCAGGGCAGTACGGCTGACCAATATCAAATTGGCTTGCCATTGTCCGGCAAGGTAATTAGCCAGGGTTGATCCGATCCCACCCAATCCACCGGTGACCAAATAAGTACCTCGTTGTTTAATGCGGGGATTTGAAGGGGTGTTGATGGTCTCCGCTAGCACTAATGGTTGAATGTTGCGTGAAAATGCCTGCTTGCCACGGTAGGCTACTACGTCAGGTAATTCGGGATTGAATAAATCCCCGGCGATTATTGTTGCTATAGTTTTTTGTTGGTAATTATTGCTTCCGGTGCGGTTGCCCGTATCCAGAACGTTACAATTTAATAATGGAATTTCTTCCGCAAGCACAGAAAAGAATCCGCTAATCGACAGCGCTACAGGGTTAATCACTTCATCACCGGTTACTTCAAATAATTCTGCGCCGATTAAATGCAGGTGCAATGGATGATTGATTTCTGCAGCAGCAAGTGCCTGCGCGAAAATAAGTGCTTTTTCAATATCAGTATTGACTTTATTGATAACTGAATCCAGGGGCTGATTTATATCAACAACATTCTTTTGTATGCCACAGAAATATAAAAGTTGTTGTGGTTTTTCAATCAATACTTGTTTAAATAACTCGCGATAAGATTGAGCGTTATTTTTATTAACCTGGTAATGGTTTTTATCAAGCTGGCGATAATTATCTCCGTGTTGGATGTGAATAATATCCGCGCCTTTATACTTAAGAATGTCGAGCAACTCTTGTGTGAACGGGGAGTCATCCACAAATGCGAGGATAAGTTGGTTTGCAGGGTTTGCAGATCCATTGGCAGAGTACCAGCTTTGCCAGCCTGTTGTATAAAACCATTGGTCCAACGGTTTTTTTTGCAAGGTGTTTGCGGCTTGGTTAAGTTCCTGGGGCGCAATGGCAGTAGCCAATGTTGCCGTTTTATAATGTGCTAATTCAAATATTTCACGGGTGAATGCATAGGCAGGCAATGCTAGCTTGTGTTGGTATTTATTGGAAAAAAAACTCTCCCAATCTATATCATCCCCAGCCAACCAATGGGTTTTTAACGCCAGGGCGGTGAAGGCACTATTGCCTGTAATGGCGACAGTGTTTGTGCTTTTATCAACCTTGATGGGCTTAATGGTTTCATCCAATGCGTCGAGCAGCTCTGCAATAGAATTGACCACCAACGCAGCGCGCCAATTGAAATTACTGCGTACCAATGCCAGTGTTGCAGCAACGTCCGCCAGTGCAGGATTGGTTTGGATTATCCAGTGTTTCAGGTTTTCGTAATTTCTCTGAAATGCATCTTCCGAATGTGCAGCTAATGGAATTAACCAACTCTCTTCTGTTGCATGAATCTTATCTGCAATTGATTGGTTGATTTCTGTAGCGGTGTCTTCAATAAACTCTTCCAGAATAATATGCGCATTGGTCCCGCCAATGCCAAATGAGCTAACGCCGGCACGACGCGGATATTCTTTTGGTGCCCAGTCTTCAAGTCGGGTTTGTACACTAAATGGTGTTTGCTCAAATTCAATTTTGGGATTTGGTGTTGTGTAATTAATGGAAGGTGGCAATTGTTGATGATGCAACGCCAACACTGTTTTTAACAAGCCGGCAATTCCGGCCGCTGCATCCAGATGGCCAATGTTGGTTTTTACTGAACCAATACGGCAATTGGCAGTTGTTCGATTCAATGATTCAGTAAATGCATCAGTTAATGCGGCAATTTCCAATGGGTCGCCCAAAACTGTGCCGGTACCGTGGGCTTCAATATAATGAATACTATTGGCAGGGATTTTTGCAGCAGCAAGTGCACTGCGAATAACATCTGCTTGCCCATTAATGCCCGGTGCGGTGAAGCCCATTTTTTGCTGGCCATCATTATTGGTGGCGCTGCCTTTAATCACGGCGTAGATTTTATCGCCATCAGCTAGCGCAGCTTCAAGGCGTTTTAATACTACAACACCTGCACCTTCACCCGCGGTGGTGCCGTGTGCGTCGGCATCAAATGCGCGGCAATGCCCATCGGGGGACATCACCATTCCTTCCTGGTAAAGGTAACCGCTTTTATGTGGATACCCGAGGCTGACACCTCCGGCAACGGCAATAGAACATTTATTGGTTAGCAGCGCCTGGCAAGCCAGGTCCACTGCAACTAACGATGTCGAACATGCGGTTTGTACATTCAAGGCAGGGCCGCGCAAATTGAGGCTGTAGGCGATACGAGTGGTAAGAAAATCCTTATCGCTTACCAGGTCCGCTGCAAATTGCTCGCCCGGTGATTGGCAATGCATTTTTACCCGCTGCTGCCATTCCGGATTGTTTGATGCCCCGGCAAATAAACCAATTTTCTCCTGAGTGGTAAACGGGTTGTTTCCTGAATGTTCCAGGCCGTGATAAACCACTTCATGGAATACTCGCAATTGCGGATCCATCAATAATGCATCGCGACGGTGATAATTAAAAAACTCGTGATCGAATGCATTGGCATCATCAATGATTGCTTTGGCTGCGACAAAATCAGGATTATCCAGCAACTCCTGCTCAAACCCGAGGGGCAATAATTCTTCAGCAGAAAAAAAGCTGACACACTCGCGACCCGCTTTCAGGTTTTCCCAGAATTGTTCCAGGTTTTTTGCGGCTGGAAAGCGGCCGGCCATACCGATAATGGCTATCTCCTGTGTTGCGGAAATGGCCGTATCATTGTTATTTCCGGTAGCAGCGATTTGATGCGGATTAAGATAAGCGGCAAATTCACGAATGCTGGCGTACTGGAACAGTTTGGCAACAGGAATGTGCTGCGCAAAGGTATCCTTGATTAATGAATGCAATTTAATGATTAGCAATGAGTTGCCGCCAAGTTCAAAAAAATTGCTGTTTACGTCAATGCTGTTTACGCCGATATAGTCAAGCGGCAGTACTTTTTTCCAAAGCTCAACCAATTGTTGCTCAGTAGTATTGAGGATTTGATTGGCTGAAAACCCTGGTTCTTTATGCAACGGCATCGCCAGCAATTTGGGCTTGTCTATTTTGCCATTGCGATTTAATGGCATTTTATCAAGCACAAGGAAATATTCCGGAATCATATAGGCCGGTAACTGATTGCGTAATTGGGTCTTTAATTGCTTACGTAATAATTCCTCTGCAATATCCGTCGATGCCGTTACGTACGCGCAGAGCCGCGTGCCATTGCTATCCTTACGAATTAATACACTGGCATTGCTAACGTGTTCATTACTGATTAATCGCGATTCAATTTCACCTAACTCGATACGGAAACCACGTAATTTTACCTGGTTGTCCATACGGCCAATAAATTCAATATTGCCGTCGTCAAGGAAGCAACACAGATCGCCGGTTCTATACATTTTGCCATTTTTTTCAAAAGGATTTTCCACAAATTTTGCAGCGGTCATCCCGGCATCATTTAAATAGCCACTCGCCAATAAATCACCGGCGATACATAGCTCACCGGGCACGCCGACCGGCGTAGGGTGATTATTGGAATCCAGGATATAAATACGGGTATTTGCAACAGGTTTGCCGATAACATCCCGTCCGGGAATGCATAGCGTTCCGCATGCTGTGACTGTGGTTTCCGTCGGGCCGTAGCTGTTAAATAACGAATAACCTTTGGCAATCACGGCATCTTTTAATACGGGATCCAGGCGTTCGGCACCGGTGATAACTCGTTTTAAACAGTCGATAAAAGAGCTTTCAATTAAATAATCGTGCAATAACCCCGGAACTAACTCGGCAATATTGATGTGATGCAGGCGAATAAAATCCAGCAGCTGCGATTTATCCAGGCGAATCTGATCTGCTGGTATGAAAATGGCGGCGCCATGTAATAACGGGATAATAATTTCTTCAACCGACACATCGAAGCAGTAGTTCGTCATTTGCAATACGTGACGGTTATTTTGCAAATCGTGTGCTCGATTAAACCATTCGGAAAGGTTAAGTACCCCGCGTTGGTTAATGACTACGCCTTTGGGCTTTCCGGTTGAACCGGACGTGTAAATAATATAAGCAGGATCACTTGCACCCGGAACAGGTAATGACGTTGGTGAGCGAACGCTGTTGGTGCCGGCATCGAGTCGATCCAGATTTAACACGGTTAATGAATTGAGGCTATGTCCAGCCAATGATTGGTCATCGGTTAATAATACACTTGCTCCCGAATTGTCCAGGATTTCGCGAATCCGCTCATCAGGATAATCCGGGTCCAGCGGTAAATAGGCAGCCCCGGTTTTCAACACAGCAAAAATAGTTTGTGGAATCCGCAATGAACGTTTAAGCAATAACGCCACTATGCTGCCGGGGCTAATATTAAAAATGTTGTGCAGGTGTTGGGCTAATTGCTCACTGCTGCTATCAAGTTCTGCATATGTTTGGCTATGACCTTCGTAATAACAGGCGAGGTCGTCAGGTGTTTTTAATGCCTGTTCGCGGAATACCTGTGCAATGGATTGGTCGCGAGGGTAATCAGCAACTGTTTGGTTAAATCCGTGCACCAGTTGGGCGAATTCATCCCGACCCAGTATTGATAAGTTTTGCAGCGAATGGTTTGGTTGGGAAATAATCTGGCGTACCAGGTTTTTAAAGTGGCCGGCCATGCGTTCAATACGCACACGCGAGAAAATGCGTGTGCAATATTCAAGGTTGAACAGGATTTTTCCATCAAGCTCATAACCGTTGAGCGTCAAATCGTTTTTGGCCGAACTATATCCGGTTTTATAAGGAGTAAATTCTTCAAGGCCCAATAGATTTTTTGGTGTATCCATAACCAGATAAGTAAACATTACATCGAAAATCGGATTTCTGCTGGTATCGCGGGGAACATCCAGTTTTTGTACCAATTGATCAAAGGGATATTGCTGGTGTGCAAAACTTTCCAATACTTCCGTTTGCACCGCCTGCAAATAATCCGCAAAAGAAAGATTGTTGTTTATATCCAGTTTAAGTACCAGGGTATTTACGAACATTCCCCAGATATTTTGCAATGGGTGTTCTTCACGTCCCGCGGTAACCGTGCCTAACAATATGTGTTTTTGATCCGTATATTTTTGCAGCAATAATGCAAACGCCGCGCAAAACAACGTAAATGGTGTTACCTGAAGCTGGCGGGCAAACGTGATGATCTGTGTTGATTCTTCCTGATTCCATTCAAACTCTACATAGTCGCCCTCAAAACTTTGTACATGCGGGCGTGGGTAATCGGCTTTTAAATCCAGTGAAGGTAAATCAGTTAGTTTTTCCAGCCAGTAATTTTCCTGTAATTCCAACTGTTGTTTCGCTCCGTCGCTGGTCTGCCATACAGCATAATCGGTATATTGGAATTCAACCTTTGGTAATGGAATGCCTGTATAGGCAGCGTGTAATTCTGCTAACAGTAATTGGAAACTTGTACCATCGGCAACAATATGATGTACATCAAGTGCAAGGATGTGCAGATCATCAGCGCAACGCAGCAATAAACAGCGGAATAATAGATCGTTTTCAAGATCAAATGGTTTTACAAATTCATTCAGGTGAATTTGAATTTTTTGATGATCCGAAAGGGCTACAATTTTTTGTTGCAGTGAAATATTTTCATATGGCCTGATAGTGCAAACCGGTTCGCCATTAATGAGTGTGAAGTTGCTACGCAATGCATTGTGCCTGTGTAACAGGCTGTTGATTGCTTGCTCCAACCTGGAAGCGTCCAGCGAGCCGCGAATTTGGTAAGCCGAAGGAATGTTGTAATGGGTTTCCCCCGGATTAAATAATGATAAAACGTAAATTCCTTGTTGCTGCTTGGATAATGGATAATAGTCTCGGGTGGTTGCAAGCATTAAATCCGTTGCCCGGGATGATAAATTATTTTTTTGCTGTCCAACCACCGCGTCTAAAATGCTGGATAAATAATTTGCCAGCTTGCGCACTGTTGCCAGGCGGAAAAATTCCTTGAGCGGAATTTTAACAGCGTAAATTTTCTGGATACTGGCACAAATTAGCGTAGCCGTAATGGAATGGCCACCAACCAGGAAGAAGTTGTCATCAATGCCAAGGGTTGTGATTCCCAACTGGTTTTTCCATAATTCGAGCAAGTGCTGTTCAAGTGCTGTGAATTGTTCTGTTACATTCAGCGAGGCCAAATGAGCATTATTGTTGGCCGCTGAATTACGGTCGGGTACTGGCAATAGCTGGCGATTAATTTTTCCACCCGCCGTGACTGGCAATTCAGCAAGGCGCAAATACCACCCGGGCACCATGTAATGGGGTAAATGGCTGGCAAGGAAATCTTGCAGGTGTTGTGTAGAAAATTCCTGGTTCGCAACATAATAAGTACACAGGAACTGACCTGTGTGCACATCGTTTTTAACCGCTATCGCTGCCTGAATAATTCCGGGATAGGTAGCTAATACTGCTTCAATTTCACCGGGTTCAATACGGAAGCCACGAATTTTTACCTGGGCATCAATCCGCCCCAAATATTCCAGCTCTCCCCGCAGGTTGCGACGCACCAGATCACCCGTGCGATACCAGCGATCCGCACTATCCACTGGTGATTTGATAAATTTTTCACGGGTTAATTCCGGATTATTTAAATAACCACGCGCGACACCGGCACCGCCAATACATAATTCACCGGGGATGCCATCGGGCACCGGCCTGAGTTTATTATCCACAACATAGGTTGTTGCCTGTGCAATAGGGTGGCCAATTGGAATTGATGGCAGGGTAAAACTGTTAGCATCCACACTGTGCACAGTACTGGATATTGCCGCCTCGGTAGGTCCGTATACGTTAATAAATTTGCAATGCGCTGACCATTTGCGGGCAAGTTCCGGTGAACAAATATCAGCCCCGCACACCACGCGTTTTAATGCAGGCAACGTTTTTGGTTCCAGCAAATTTAAAAATGCAGGTACTGCATTCAGGTGAGTGATTTTTTGTTCTGCAATAATATTTTGCATCAGCAGGTGATCGCGAATATTTTCATCATCAACAATCAACAGGCTTGCACCCGAGGTAAGTGCAACGAATATCTGCTCTAGCGATGCATCAAATACCGGTGCTGCGAAAAACAATACTTTTTCTTCGGCTGTGATGCCATAAAATTCGCGTTGGGCCTGGATTAGGTTGACCAGGTTGCGATGTTCTATGACTACCCCTTTAGGTGTGCCGGTTGAGCCTGAGGTATAAATGCAGTAGGCCGCATTTTCCCCCGTAATCGGGAGCAAGGAATTGCGAGGTTTTTTATAAGTAGTAGCGGTTTCGTTTACTGATGCAGTATCGGAAAAAATACTATCAATTGGTAAAAATGTGCCATCCCAGTTTGCGGGTATTTCACTGTCGGGTTGACCTATTAATAATTCGCATCGGCTATCTTGCAACTGATAGGTCTTACGCTCCAGTGGATATTCAGGATCTATTGGTAAATAAACGGCGCCGGCTTTGAGAATTCCTAAAAGGCTTGCAATCAATTCAGGCCGGCGACCCAGCATCACACCGACAAATTTTTCAGGGCCTGCACCTGACGCAACAAGCCTCGTACAAATACGCTCTGCTTGTTCATCAAGTTCTGCATAAGTAATTTCTTTCCCTTGATATACCAGTGCCGTTGCATCCGGTGTTAACGCAGTTTGTTCCTCAAATAATTGGTGGGCTAACCTGGTTGGTTGTGAGTTGTTAATGTTGCTTGTAACAGGAAGTAAAACAGGTTGTGCTGATGGTGTAGCAACAAGATGAAAATCTTCAATCGTTAACTCCGGTGTTGTTACAAATGTTTGCAATGTATACAGATATTGATCAGCCAGCTTTTCAATAGTGCGTGGATCAAACAGGTCTGTACAAAATTCAAAATCGCACAGGATATTATGGGTCAATTGGAATAATGTTACCGTTAAATCAAATTTTGCTATTGGTAACGGACAAATCAGTGATGAGGTTTCCAATTGCTCCAGGAGCAATTGTTGTTCTCCATGGTTTTGCAGTGCGAACATGACATCAAACATAGGGTTGCGGCTGGTATCGCGTGCAATATCCAGTTGTTCTACCAGATGGTCAAAGGGATATTGCTGGTGTTCCAGTCCCTGTAAGACTTTTTGTTTTACTTGTTCGCAATAATGAATAAATGTTAGATGGCTATCGACAGGGCACAATAGCGGCAAGGTATTAACAAACATTCCGCAAATGTCATCGCAATTTCCCAAACCTCTGCCAGCAACCGGTGTGCCGATAATAATTTCATCCTGCTGCGTATGTTTGTGCAGCACTATATTGAGTGCGGCAAGCAGTGTCATAAACAAGGTATAACCTTGCTGTTCGGAAAATTGTTGTGCAGCGTTCATCAATGAAGCCGGAATTTCCCGTTTGATACGGTCGCCAGCGAAACTGCGTTGGCCAAGTCGTTTAAAATCCGTGGCTAATGCAAGGGCAGGGATTTCGCCCTGGAATTCGGTAAGCCAATACTTTTTATCATCTTCTATAAGCGTTGCGTATTCGTCGCCCTGTTCCCATTCCGCATAATCTTTAAAGGTTATGTTGGCAGTGTCCGGCGTTTGTCCATTGTATAAATCCGCAAGGTCTTTTAGCAGCAGGTTTATCGAAACACCGTCGACAATAATGTGATGCCAATAAATAACCAAACAATAATTATCAGGGCTCTCTTCGATAAGTGAAGCGCGCATCAAAGGCGCACAGGCAAGATTCAGGGGTTGCAAACAGTCGTTAATGATTTGCTCCAGTGGCCGTTCCTGAAGCGATTTGCCTTGTAAGGTTATTTGCTCCAACGCAAAAGTAACATCGGGTTCAATAGCCTGCACAATGCTGTCGTCCTGCACACTAAAACGTGTGCGCAGGGCTTCATGCAGATGAATCAGTTGGCGGAAACTGGTTTCCAGTTTTGCAATATCCAATGTGCCCTTTATCCGGAATAGTGCGGTAATCAGGTAGCTGCGCGATGACTCTTCAAATTGGTCAAGGATATACATGCGCTGTTGGCTGGCAGAGGTTTTGTACCAGGTTTTCTCCGCTGCAACAGGAATGGCAATGGATGTGTGCGTTAAATTAGCACCGGCGGCGGCAACGATAGTCACTATATCGCGCAAAATGGGAGTTTCAAAAAAAGTTGCAATCGGCAATGAAACACCGAACGTATTGGTAATGAGCGATAGCAAGCGTATTAATGATAACGAGCTTCCTCCCAGCGCAAAGAAATCATCGTTAAGCCCGATAGGTGAGCGCGCTAATGCAGTTTCCCATAGTTGTACCATGTGTTTTTCAAGCGCTGTTCCGGGGGCACAATAATCCGCACGGGTATTGGTAGACTGTTGATCCGGTTCAGGCAGGGCGTGGCGATCAACTTTTCCACTGGGGTTTAACGGCATTGCATCCAGTACTTGAATTACCGCAGGCACCATATAATCAGGCAGCCATTGCGCAAGGTAATTGCGCAATTCATCGATTAATTTATGCGGTTCTTTTTCCGGTGTGCGATCTACTACATAAGCGCACAGATAATTATCATTTTGCACATCTTGTCGCGCCATCACAACGACATCACGAATGCGTGGGTGACTGAGCAGGCGGCTTTCAATTTCACCCAACTCAATTCGATAACCGCGAATTTTTACCTGGTGGTCAAGGCGCCCCAGATACTCAATGTTGCCATCGTCGAGCCAGCGACATAAATCGCCGGTGCGATACATACGCAAGTGTTTGGTAAAAGGATTGGCGATAAATTTTTCGTTACTTAATTCGGGTTTATTAATATAACCGCGCCCGACGCCGGTTCCTGAAATATAAAGTTCACCAGCGATGCCACGCGGAACCAGCTGCTGCTGCTCATCCAGAATATAAAGCTGGATGTTGCTGATAGGTTTTCCAATAGGGACGCGCGCAATAGGGCCGGAGACCGGGCAATCAAACCAGGTAACATCAATTGCCGCTTCGGTGGGGCCGTATAAATTAATCAACTGTGCCCCGGAGTTGGTATGGACGAGCCGATTAAAGTTTTCTACTTGTGCCGGGCTTAACGCTTCGCCGCTGGCAAATACATTGCGCAAGCTTTCCAGTTTATGAGGCAGGGAACCTGCTGCTAAATATTCCAGGGATGCATTGAGCATGGAGGGCACAAAATGCATAACGGAAATTTTTTGCGTTTCGATGCAATCGAAAATAGCCTGCGGGTCCTTTTCAGCATCCGGTGCAAGGAAATAAACCGAGGCGCCGGTAAATGACCACCAAAATAATTCCCACACAGATACATCAAAGGTGTAGGGCGTTTTTTGCAGGATTACATCTTTTTCTGTCAGTGGATATTGATCCTGCATCCAGAAAATTCGATTCAATACCGCGCGGTGTTCGATCATCGCGCCCTTGGGGCGACCCGTGGAACCAGAGGTGTAAATAACATAGGCGAGATCATCCGGGCCACTTTGCGCAGCGGGATTGCTATCATCAATATTCGCCAAATTATCGTGTGCTAAGCATTGGTCAATCAATAATAGTTGGCCATTGACATTTTCCAGTTGTGGCGAAAATTTACTATGGCTGATCACTAACTGGGCCTGGCTATCGCCAAGCATATAATCGATCCTGTCTTGCGGCAGGCTGGGGCCGATAGGCAGGTAAGCACCTCCTGCTTTTAAAATAGCAAAAAGCACTACCGGTAATTCCAGGCTGCGTTCCAGCAATACAGCAACGATTTTATCGCGGCCTACGCCCAGTGCCAGCAATTGGCGCGACAGTTGGTTAGCGCGGGCGTTCAGTTGTTTGTAGGTCAATTGCTTATCTGCAAATACTGCGGCGATGTTATCGGGCGTTTTGCCGGCTTGCATTTCAAACACGCTGTTGAGCGTTTGTTCCAGCGGATATTCTTTTGCTGTGTTGTTGAAATTGCGGAGTAAAAACTGTTGTTCATTGTGATCAACGAGTGTTAATTCGCCAATTGTTTTAGCCGCTTCCTGTTCAGCAAAATCTGATAAACAATTACTGAGTTGGGTGATAACCATTTGGTAATGGTGTAACCACTGTTGTGCAGTTTCCGGTTTGAATAAGTCTGTTGCATATTCAAGGGTAATCGCGAACCCCTTGGCTCGTTCATAAACGGTAAGTGACAAATCAAATTTGGCAATAGGGAATTCGAATTCACGCGAGGTAGTCTGCGTGCCGGGCAATGAGAATTGTCCAAGCTCTTCGGTAACCAATGAAAAAAATACATCAAATACAGGGCTGCGCGAATTATCTGTTGCCGGATTTAACTGGTTGAGCAACTCTTCAAAGAGAAAACCTTGATTATCAACAGCACCGATAACCATCTGCTTGACCTGATCGAGATAATTTTTTAGCGTGTTGTCCGGGGATGGTGTTAAACGTAATGCAAGGGTATTCACCAGCATTCCGGTTACAGCCTGCAGGTCCGGGTGTTGCCGGCCCATCGCGGGGGTGCCAATAATTAAATCTTGCTGGCGGGAATACTTATGCAACAAAATCCCAAAGGCTGCCAGGGTGATCATATAAGGCGTATAGCCTTGTTGTCGGGCTACAGCGCGTAATTTTTCTGTCAGGGGTGGCGTAAGCTCAAGGTGTAAACTCTTGCCCTGATGAGACGATTTGGCGGGGCGAGGAAAATCCGTAGGAAGATCGAGCAGCGGCAAATCTTCTGGTAATAGTGACGACCAGAATTCACGCTGCTGATGGATTATCGCCGCATAGTGTTCACTGAGTTCCCATTCGCTGTAATCTTTATGTTGCAAACGCACAGGTTGCAAGCGTGTTCCTTCATAAAGGGCGGCTAATTCCTGCAAATAAATACTCAGCGATATTCCATCCGCAATAGCGTGGTGAACGTTGATCATTAATACATGTTGGTACTCATCTATCGAAAAAACACCCAGCCGTACTAAAGGCGCCTGGTTTAAGTCGAAAGGTCGAATAAAATGATTAATGCAATGATCTATCTGCTCCGCGGTGCCGGAAAAAAATTCAATGTTTGCGGTAATGTTATCGTTGATGGTTTGCATTACCTCGCCATCAATGAATGTTAATGATGTGCGCAATGATTCATGCCGCTGGATTAACTGGTTTAATGCGTCCTGAAGCTTTAGAAAATTCAATGGCCCCAGAATGTTATACACCGCGGGGATGTTATAAGTAATTTGTCCGGTATTCAGTTGGCTCAACGCAAACAAACGTTTTTGTGCTGAAGATGCCAGATAATATTTTTTGGGCGTAGCGACTGGAATTGTTGCGTAGGTTTTACTGCCAGTGTTTTCAAGTTCAGTGGCCAGGGCTCCCAGCGTGGGGTTGGAAAAAATTGTTTTTACCGAAATTTCCCTTCCCAATTGCTGGCGAATTAATGAAGCCATCGCTACGGCTTTAAATGAGTGTCCACCAAGGTTAAAGAAATTATCTTCCCTGGCTATGTTGGTTACCGGCAACAATGATCGCCATATTTCACAGAGCTGTAATTCCAACGCGTTCATTGGAACCTGTGAATATGTTGGTGTTGTGTTATTTTGCGGGGCGGGCAGGGCACGGCGATCAACTTTCCCGTTGCGGGTTAATGGCATTGCATCAATTTGCAAAAATACAGCAGGCAACATGTAATCGGGTAAATGCCGGGCGAGCATTTTTTTAAGCCGGGAAACAGATAATGTTTCAGTTGCGGTGAAGTAGGCGCATAAATAGTTGCTACCGTCCTTGTCCGCAAGTGGTATTACAACGGCCTCCTGAACTTTCGATAAATTAATTAACTGTTGCTCAATTTCACCCAATTCGATACGGAAGCCACGAATTTTTACCTGGTTATCATTCCTGCCGATAAATTCAAGCGCACCATTTTCCTTAATGCGCGCCAGGTCACCGGTTTTATAAACCCTTAACGGTTGATTATTGGTTGTGGGAAGTTGCAATGAAATAAATCGTTGTGCCGTTAATTCCGGTTGATTGATGTAGCCGCGTGCGAGGCCCGCACCGGCAATACACAATTCGCCAATACAGCCTTGCGGTAGTAGTTGGTTGCGTTGGGAAAGGATAAAAATGTGCTTGTTATCCAACGCATATCCAATATCCGGCGCTTCATCATTATTTTCCGGGCGGGACACATCGGCCAAGGTTGTCCACACCGTATCTTCGGTAGGACCATAAAGGTTGTGTACCGCAAATGGTAACGGGTGTGAAGGAAAACGATTGAGTTTATCACCGGCAGTACGCAAGAATCGCAGTGCTGTTTCGGGTGGCCATTTTTCTTCTAACAAGCGTTCAGCCATGAGGGTGGATTGAAAGCTCAGGGTAATTTTGTTACGTAACAACCATTCTTTTAACGCAACTGGATCAAGGCGTGTTTCATCACTGGCAATATAAAGTGTTGCTCCACTGGTGATGCAAGGCCAGACTTCAAATGCCATCGCGTCGAAACTGACGCTGGCAACCTGACTTATACGTACTCCTGGGCCCTCAGAATAAATACGGCGATGGGTGTAGATTAAATTTTCAAAGTTGCCGTGTTCAACGGCAACACCTTTAGGGCGGCCAGTAGAGCCCGAGGTGTAAATTACATAAAACAAATCGTCCGGCTTGCCCTTAACAGGTTGGTATTCATGTGCTGCAGTCGGTAATTTATCGATAAGTAACAGGTTGCAGTGCGACGAATAGTTATTTGCTAATTCAGCCGTGGTAACCAATAGCGTTGCACCACTGTCTTGCAACATAAATTCAACCCGATCCTGCGGGTAATCCGCATCTATCGGTAAATAAGCACCACCCGTTTTGATAACGCCGAGCATGGCACTAATCAGCTCGCTGAAGCGAGGCAGTAAAATAGCGACTATTGTTTCGCGTGCGACCCCCAGTGCTTGTAATTTGCTCGCAAGCTGGTTTGCCTGTGCATCGAGGTCTTTGTAGGTAATAGGCTTATCGTCATGTATTACTGCCAATGCATCCGGATTGATGGCCACTTGTTGTTCAAACAATTCAGTGATTGTATGCACGGGTATAAAATGATTATTGTTCCCCGGTTGCATTAATTTTTCTTGTTCGCCTTGCGTCAGCACTGCAAGGTTTTCTATATCAGATTGCGGGTTAGCAATAGCACTTTCAATAATGGTGAGCAGGTGCGCGCAAATTGCAGAGACTTCTGCGCGTGAAAAATAATCGGTTTGGTAATCCAGTTCGAGTTTTAATTGATTGTTATCCCCGCGATGGGATAGATGGATAACAAGCGGGAACTCCTGGGCTTTTTGGAAATGGAATTCAGTTGAAAATAAAAAAGAAGAGTTTTGGTAGCTGATAGCGGTTTCAAATAATGGCGCATCCCAACCATTTTTCTTGCGGTCTTGTATCAATAAATCGAAGGGGTAATCCTGATGGTGTTGGGCAAGTTTAACTTCGGCATCAACGCGCGATAATAATTCGCGAAAGCTGATAAATGCATTCTCAGCGATTGCCAGGTGCACCGGTGTAGTGCTGACAAACATACCTATTTTGTCGCAAAACTCAAGGTTAAAGCGGTTATGAAAAACGGTTCCAATAACTGCGTCCCTACGGCCAGATAAACGGCTAAGGTAGACATAGTATGCCGCCATTAATAAGCGATAAACCGAGGTTTTTTCGCGTTTGCAAAATTCGTGGATTTTCTGGTTAAACACCTGGTCAAAATTATAATCGATTCTGTCAGCCTGCACTGACACCGATTTGTTAACCTGTTTAATTCTTGCCGGTTCTTCATAGGTGTCGAGTTTTTCTGCCCAGAATTTTTTATCGTGTACACATTTTTCGGACGATAGGTATCTGGCTTCATATTTTAGGTACTCACGATAATCCTGGTTTTCCAGTGGCAAGCAATTACGGCCACGTGCGAGTTGGCGATAATTATCGTGGATGGCATCAAGGGTAATTTTCATACTGGCTGCGTCCATAATTACATGATGGAAGCAATACACCAGGCGTGCAGGTTTTCCGGCTACCCGAATTAACTCAAAATAATATAATGCGGTGTTGTTAGCAGCAAAGGGATAGCGAATCAATCTGTCAATGTGTTGCTGGAATTGCTCTTCAGCAGGGAATTCCAGTTCTTGTAGTGTAATAGGTTCGTAATCAGCAACGTATTGCGCAACATCACTTTGGGTGCTCTGGATGCGCAAACGTAACGTGTCTGCTGACTTAACCAATTCATTAATAGCTTTTTCAAGCGTTTTGCTATTAATCGGTTCTTGAAATTCCGAGTGTCCAACAAGGTTTCCTACACCGCTATTCGGATTAATAATTTCTGCAAACCAAATACGTTGTTGGGGATGGGCGAGAGGAAATAATTCATTGTTGGCGGATTGGTACTCGTTCAGCATGGTAATTTGCCTTTTGTATTGCTAATCAAATACCTGTTCAATAGCTATTGATACAGGTTATGACGATGACTATCAGAATCAAGCGCTGACATTAAGATCAAGCTTGGTAAAAAGAACGGCGCGCAATTAAATGCGCGCTTCGATGTAGCTATAAATAGCGTGAAAGTTTTTGTATTTGAACAGTAAGGTAGACGGAAACGAAATTTTGAATGTGGCTTCAATTGATGCTGCCAATTCAGCTACTTGTAGGGAATCCAGGTTAATCGCATCCAGCTCGAGATCGCGGGGTAATAGATCCAGCGATAATTTTTTCAGAAAGAGAGCATAGAGCTGATCTTCCAGTGGATTGCCAGAAGAGGGTAATTGTCGGGTTGCAGTGAGATTTGCTGTAATTGCATCATCTTTGGTGCGAATTGCTAATACAGGTAATCGCTGTTGTTCGAATAATTCCTTGCAATAACTCCTGCGAATTTTTCCACCTGCTGTACGTGGGATCGCTCCAACTGGCGTAAAAACCACACTGGCCAATTGGATGTTGTGCACGCGGTAAGCCGCTTGTAATATCGCTCGGTAAATAGCGTCAATATTGGTTGCTGTTGATGCAATTTCTTCGGTAATTTCCTGGGCCAGGATAATTTTCTCACCTTCGCGCGTCGCCACTGAAAATGCGGCGGTGGCATTGTTAGCCAATAAGGGGGAAATTTGTTGCACAGCCCATTCTATTTCTTGCGGGGCGTGATTTTTGCCATTAATAATTAATATTTCCTTGAGCCGCCCGGTAATGTAAAGCTCATTATTCCAGAGATAGCCAAGGTCTCCTGTGCGAAAAAAATCACCGGGAATTGTCGCGAGGGCCTGGTTAAATACTTGTTCGTTGATATCGTCGTTACGCCAATACCCGGAGCTGACGGAAGGACCACTCACCCATATTTCACCCACTTCCAGATCTGCGCAAATTTGCCGCGTATCCGGGTTCACACAAACAATTTTCGTATCGGTAAAGGCGCTTCCAAGGCACGCATTACTTAATGATTGCGCGCGGGTATTTTCGGATTTAAAAAACGGAGCCTGTTGATAGCGCACGCAGCTGATTGGACCGGTTTCAGAGAGACCATAAAGTGGTTTCAGGAATTCCGATTCCAATCCACTCGCTGCAAAACGTTTAAAGAAAGTATCGAAAACAAAGGATTTAATAGGCTCAGCGGCAATCAATCCCACTTGCCAGCTGGATAAATCAATGCCTTCCAATTGCTCATCAGTACAATTCCTGGCGGCTTGCAGGTAACCAAATGTTGGTGCTGCACTGTGGGTGGCGCGATATTCGGAGATCGCATGTAGCCAGCGATGAGGTTGTGCAATAAATGTGTAAGGTGCAAACAGGACCATGGTGCCCGCAGTATAAGCGGGCAGTAGTGCATTAAATACCAATGCAAATGAATGATACTGGGGCATCCAGCTAACACCAATACTTGCGGATGTAAATGCACAGGCTTCAGCGAGTGAGGCGGCGTTGTAATAGAAATCCTTGTGGCGAATGATGACGCCCTTGGGCGTGCCAGTTGAGCCTGAGGTATACAGTAAACAGGCAATATCATCCGGCTTAAGCACAGGTAATGTTTGTTGTTGTGCAAGTAGGGATAGACCAGTGGTATCAATAATGTTGCGGATATTTTTATGCAGGCCGGATTGTTGTTGCAATAATTGATAGGCCTGGTTATCAACCAATACTATACAGTCACCAATATCACCACCAATGGCGTTTAATTTTTGCAAATCTTCTTCGAGTTTACCTTCAGTAATTTCGGGCAGGGGAACAGCGATAACACCAGCAAATAAACAAGCATAGAAACTGACGATAAAATCGAGTCCCGGGCCATAGGCTAATACTGCTTTTTTATAACCTTCGGCATTGAGCCATGAGGCCAAGGCCAAGGTTTGCCCTATAAAATCGGAGTAACCCAGGGTTTTGTTTCGCTGCCCGTTGCCATCCAGCGTAATAAATAACGGTTTGTTATTAACTAATTTGCAATTCGCTAAAATTTTTTCAGTAATTAACATGACCATGCTCTTATAGGAAGTGCTTTGATAGGAAACGCTTTGGTAGAAAGTGCTTTAATAAAAAGTGCTTTGATAAAAATTACTCCGATAACCCGCTGATTAATTAGCCGGTATATTTATTGTCCGTATATTTTTTGGAACATCCGGACAATTAACGGGCTGATCAGTTCGCAGATCGACTGCCACTAAAAATACCTTCCAGTTCAATCAGCAATTCTTTGCGGCAGATATCGGCATGCAAGTAAATAACAGAGGTTCCTGGCCTGAAAAACGCAGAGCAAATACTTTGTACTGCTGCAAAATCACTGCGATGGCGGATATAGACTTTGATCATGTCGAGATCAGACAGCTTAACGGGGTGCTGGATGCCGTAATGCTTCAGATTGTCTGCATCAATCAACCGTTGAATATTTAGTAAAGTTGTTTCGCATTGTTTTTCGATTGAGTCCGGGTGATGGGAGCTATGGCCAACAACACTCGCCGTACCTGATAAATACATGCGGTATTCGTCGTTGCCAAAGGGAACATAAGTAGCGCGGGCAAAAGAGGGCGCTCTAACGCCATATTGCGGTGGATATTTATATGCAGGAATCTGGATGGGATTTTCGATATGGATTAAATCGGCGGTTCTCTTCGCCAGAAAATATACCGCTACTTTTCTGGCACAAGAGCCTATACCAGTTGCTGCAGGTAAAACTTGTGCTAGTGAACGGGAAAATTCGGCAGAGAAGGCTACTGACCTGCCAAAGCAGAAATCTTTATAGATTTCTACATTATCGCTATTGTCCTGGTTGAGGCCGGGAATGTAGCTCCACATGCGAAATAAATGTGGATATCCATGCTCGTTAATCAGGCGGAAAATATTGCGGAAATTTTTTTCGGTTTGGTTTGCATGAATAAGCCCATCATCAATATCGTAGCTAATTGAACCAAACAGTAATTCTCCATCGTGGCTGAAATCAATGGATTCCCAATGCCCGCGTGTGACATTGGTTGCACTGCGCCAGATTTCAGACAGCGTAATTCGCTGCTCCGATGGAATCTGGACCTGCAAATGAGGGAGATCTGTTGATGGTGAGTATTGGTCATCGGGAATGTACGACACAACTCCGAGAACATTATTGTCCTGTGTATACCTGGCAGGTATTTCACCTTCGTGAAAACTGGCGCCGGGCGCCAAGGCATTAAAGCTGTTCATATTCCAGACTCCGTGCTTACGCTAATTGGCTGATTTGTGCGCAATACGCGGTTCTACAAATCAATTAGTAAAATCAAACCATCACCTTATGTAAATAAAGTGGTTCTCTTTTGATCTGTAAGCAGGGGTAGTGGAATAACTTTTTTGATAGTTTTAATAAAAATTCGTGGCAATCATATACCGCAAATTTGAAGATAGAAATCTTGCGCCAATAAATAATTTGTAATAACTCGTAAAATAATTTTGGCAGCGAGGATTATGCATATTTGTTATCTGACCATAACATTAAAGTTTAATGTTTTTATGAAACTGTGATTTATCATCCATTTTCTATGTGAAAAAAATGGTTAATTAAATATTAATGGGATGAGCAATGAGTTAATAACCTGATTAAATTTTGATGCAATGTTGTTTTATGTGACAGCGTAACCTTCAGTAATATTTTTTAAATAAAATTTCTATATCGTGCAAAAATTAATTTTGCAATAATGTTAAAACATTAGGATGAATGTTGGATTTTTTTGATTGGCTACTGTTAATAAATTAAGCATACAAAAAAATACAATTTTTAAAATAGCGTGGTTTATTATCAATTTATTTGAGATGTGTAGAATTATTCAGGCAGGATTTTCAGGTACTAAAAAATTTCGAGTATCGAAAGTGCTTTGAATTAAGAACTGGTTTTTAAGAAAACAGCAGCAATGTTGCAAAGCAAACTATAAATATTATTTAAAACCCACCACAAGCAGCTCGGAGTAAGCCTTAACAATAAGTCTTTTATCGCCTTGAAAAAGGCAAAGACTGATTGAGGAACTGCGATGAGCCAAGTTGTAGATGTACAGATTTATAGCCTGAAAGGCGAAATCAACAATTATTCGTTTTCTGAACAAAATGCGCAGTTTGTCGGCATTGATTGGTTGCAGCAGGTGCTTGCTGCAAAACAATCCGGATCACAGCTAAGTGTTGTTACTGACCCATTTGATTACCAGGGTATTGATCAGGTTATTCCCATGCAGCCTGAACAATATTTCATGATGGATTATCTTTTGCCTGCTGATTTACAAGGTGCAAAAGCGCTTGAGGTTGGTTTGGGCTCGGGCGTATTGAGTATTTTTGCGCTGCAGCAAGGCGCTGCAACGGTTACTGGCCTGGAGATTAATCCCAGGGCCAAGGTTTACGCCGGGTTTAATGCATTGATAAATGGTGTAAGCGATCGCTTGCATATTCGCGATGGCAATGTGCAATCCATTTTTGCGCCAGTGCAGGATCAACAATTTGATTTGATCATTTCCAACCCTCCCTTTGAACCAACGCCTCCCGGTATGGATTATTACCTGAATTCTGCTGCAGGAATTTACGGTTTTACCTTCGTTGAAAATTTGTTGAAAGATGCCAATGCCCGGTTATCTGATAATGGCGTTTTGCAAATTGTCACTATGGCTCCCGGTGACAAAGAGGTGCCAGGGAGGTTGGTTGATGCTGTTAAAAAATATTTGCCCCATGGTGCTACTGAAATTATTTGCGATTTGGCCCCTATCACTTACGCCGCTTTTGTGGATCGCTTCGTCGGTATTTTTGGCCAGGATCAATCCGTCATTGATGCAATGAAAAATGAAGCCGCTGCAAATGGTATTACACATTTGCATATGTGCATCCTGCGCTATCGAAAAAATACTGCACCTGACTTGCAGATTTCCTTTACTCCCAAAATTTACGAACCCTGGGAAACCCCGCTGGGAACCAAATAAGGCTGTTCGTCAGTTAGGTCTACCCATTGGGGTATCACACATTTTTTTATGAGAGGGAGCCATGACTATCAATATTCTCGGCCTGAATTGTGCCTACCATGAATCCGCTGTGGCATTAATTCGCAATAACCAATTAATTGCAGCGATTGAAGAAGAACGCTTGAACCGTGTCAAGCATGCCAAACCAGCGCTAACTGGAAACCCCAATGAAATTCCCTGGCAGGCGATTAATACCTGCCTGGAGATGGGAAACCTGTTGTTGTCGGATATCGACATTATTGCTTTTTCATTCAATCCATTAAAACGTTTGCATAACAACCTTAATTTGAATGAACAATGTATTGATGGTGAATGGGGTACAGCAGATGGTGAGAAAAAATTCTATAAAAAATTAATTGGTATTCCCGATCAAATTCGCGCGCTCGGTTTTAATGGCCAATTTATGTGGGTGGATCATTGCGTTGCGCATTCTGCGTCCGCTTATTACCCTTCGCCATTTAAAGACGCGGCGGTGATATCGGTGGATGGTATTGGCGAATCCGAATCTGTCACTATTGGCGGCGCGCGCGATGGTAAATTATTTTCCTTAAAGGAAATTAATTATCCCAACTCGTTGGGGTTGCTGTGGGAAAAGGTTTCCATGTTTATGGGAATGAGTGAATATGACGCCTGCAAGGTAATGAGCCTGGCGTCTTTTGGCGACCCTGCACGTTTTATTAATCAATTCCATCAGTTCGTTAAAGTCAATGAAGATGGCTTTGAAATGGATATCAATGTATGCCAGTTCCGCGCAAATAATTTTTCATCATTTGAGCAGGTGTTTGGTTTGCCCGCATTACAAGACCGCGCAGCGATCACGCGTGATTACATGGATTTGGCGGCAGCTTTGCAAGAGTTAACCAGCGAAATCTTACTCAATATCGTTAAGCATACTGCGCAATTGTATCCCTCCAGAAATTTATGTCTCGCAGGCGGCGTGGCGTTAAATTGTGTTGCCAATACGGCGATTTTTGAGCAGGGACCATTTGAAAATATTTATATCCAACCGGCGGCGAACGATGCAGGTACTGCATTGGGCGCAGCACTTTACGCCTACCATAATATTTTCTACGGCCATAAAAATCCGGCGTTTGAAGCAAAAGATACTTACCTTGGGCCAGGCTATTCGGAAGCGGATGTGCTCGCCAGTTTGGGAATGTTTGATCTGCTTTATGAGCGCTCTGAAAATGTTGCTAATGAAGTCGCGGCATTAATTGCGTCGGGCAAAGTTGTGGGATGGTTCCAGGGGCGGATGGAGTTTGGTCCACGCGCGTTGGGTAATCGCAGCTTGTTGGCCGACCCGCGCGATCCGGATATGGTGAAGCGCATGAACCTGCTGGTGAAGCATCGCGAGGATCACCGCCCGTTTTGCCCGAGTGTACTTAAAGAAGATGCGAAACAATGGTTTGATATCAGGAAGGATGCCGATGCGGCGCACTATATGTTGATGGCATATCCGGTAAAACCGGAGCAGCGCGATTTAATTCCTGCTGTGGTGCATGTAGATGGGACCAGCCGTATTCAATTGGTGAGTGCTGAATCCAATGCGCGATACCACGAATTGATTTCCGCGTTCAAAGCGTTAACGGGGGTTCCATTGTTATTGAACACTTCATTTAATGATCGCGAACCGATTGTGTGTAGCCCGGAAGATGCATTGAAGACTTTCTTGCGCACCAAGATTGATTTCCTGGTGATTGATAATTTTATTATCCGCAAAAAAGATGTGCCGCATATTGCCTCTGCAAACACGGCAACAGCGCTGGTGTAGTGATTTTCCGGTAAAGTGTTGTGCATAAAAAAGCCCATGAAATTCATGGGCTTTTTTATTGCTTGCCAGGCGTTATGCCGATTTCGTCACCTTGGTTGCACAGGCAGCTAATAACAACATACCAGCAGCAACAATGAGAAATGAAACGGAAAGGCTACTGAGTTCCGCAATAAAGCCAATCAGTGCTGGCCCCGCTAATAATCCCGCATAACCCATACTGACAACGGCAGAAATAGCCAGGCCCATCGGCATGGATTTTTGGTTGCCTGCGGCGGTAAACAGCACTGGCACAATATTGGATGCTCCCAAACCAATTAATGTAAAACCAATGTAGGCGGCAATAGTATGCGGTATAAAAACCACAATCGCGAAACCGAGCGCTGCACAGCTGCCGCCCCACAATAAAATACGTTTACCTCCCAAATGTTGCACGATGCGATCACCCGTCAACCGTGCGATGGTCATGGCGACGGAGAAGCAGGCAAAACCAAGGCCGGCTTGTACCGGATCTACTTTGCGCACCTGGGTGAGGAATACTGCGCTCCAATCCAGTACCGATCCTTCTGCCAGAAAGACAATAAAACACAGGGAGCCAAGCAGTAATACTTTGCCGCGCGGCAAAACAAAGAACGGCTCGCGTTTACCATCGGCACTATTGCCGTAGGGTAATAATTTGGGGACGGTGTAAATCAACATCGCCAGGAGAGCGACGGTAAGCGCTAACAGCGATTGAAACGGTGAAAGCGAAAGCCATAGCAATCCGCTGATAATCACCGCACCAAAAATCCCTCCCAGGCTGTAAAAGCCGTGGAAGCCGGACATCATGCTGCGTCCGCTGGCTTGTTCCACGATGACGGCTTGCATGTTCATAGCTACATCGGTTGCACCGAGTGCCATCCCAAAAATCAACAGGGTTAGGGCAAGGGTAGGTATGGTCGATGCCACACCGAGAAACACCAGGCTGATACACATTAATAACAGGCTCAGCGTAATAAATTTGCGGCAACCAAAACGATTGACCAGTGGGCCGGTTAACGGCATTGCAACCAGTGAGCCTCCGCCGAGGCAGAGTAATAAGGCACCGAGCGTGGCTTCATTCACGCCCAATCGCTCTTGTGCAAAAGGAACCAGCGGTGCCCAGGCTGACATGGCGAGGCCAGTAATTAAAAATGCCAGGCGGGTGGAAAGTTGTTCGGTAAAACCGGGTATGGGAAATGCGCCGCTTGCAGTGGCGGATAATTTGGAAACAGACATAAATGCTCTCAATGACGATGCGCAACTCCGCCAGGCAATGTGGAGGAGCTGCGAGTACTGCGGGTGGTTAAAGCGGTTTTTACTATAACAGTTTGTATTAGCGGAGAAGGTGTTGATTTGTAAAGTTTTCGCCGATGATACAAGTGTTTAACGGGGAGACGGTGTGCTATTGGCTGGATCGTAAAAGCTGGTGTCATCAATCCTCGTAAGGATTTTTTGGTACTGTCCATTGGCCTTGATTGCCTTCAATCCACGGTTGAATTGCGCCATTAGCTGCTCACCGTCCGGATGCGTTTTGCTGATTAGCAGATAGCCATAAGGTGAGCTCAAGGCAGGTTCTATCACCCGTAATTTGCGTGGGTCGATGCGAAGTTGCGCTGCCATATAGAAACCGCTCATTTCTTCTGTTGCAAAAAGGTCCGTGCGTTTGGCCATCAGTAATTTGATATTTTGGGTATCTGACGGAACCATCAAGGGATCTATGATTTTGTCATCTATCGCCTGGTAAAACTCGCTGGTGTAAGTAAAACCTACCGTGGCACTCAAACGATAACTGCCAAGGTCAGTAAATGTTTGCCATTGGATGGGCGGTGCATCGCTACGCTGGAAAAAGACAGTGCGGTTAAGTAGTAACGGTTCGCTGAAGAGCATATACGCGCGGCGTGCGCTACTGTCATACCAGTAAGAGCTTGCATCAAAACGACCCTGGCGCGTCTCTTCAAAAGCGCGTTTCCACGGCAGGTAAACAAATTTCACCGCGATATTCTGGCTGGCAAATGCTTCAGTAACAATTTGATTGGCCAAGCCTTGTTGTGGAAGCTCGGCACCGGTCCATGGCGGATATTCGCCGGTTGCTATAGTCAGGGTGCGTTGGGGTTCTGCGGGAGTTTTTGCGGCGGTAATGGTTGTGATGGAATAATCCGCCGCTGCGGTTTGCAGGCTGCCTAAAAAAATGAACAACAGCGCACTACGTGAGTGCAATGATACACAGTGGAGAAAATGCAATTTATCGAGTCCTTAATCGGTGATGCAATAGCACCAGCAGCTGAATTCACGTGGGCTAAAGATTGCCAGCATTCCCGCTTTCTGCAAGTTTCTTTTCCTGCGTTTTTGATTTATTGCACTTTTTTGATTCCTTCTCCTCAGCTTTTATTTTGCCAGGTAATTAATTGCAGTTCTGCCGGAACCAGTGCCGCTATGTGGGCGGGAATTACCCGCGCCGTAAAATCACTTAGCGGTCGATCTTCTGGCGTCGCCAATGTATAGCGCCATGCATGGGCATCGCTGCCCAAACTATATTGCAATTGCATATCGAGAATGGAGCCGGGAACAGGGTGGCCGCGCGCATCGATAATTGGATTGGCGATCAATTGAACACGCACTTCATCAGGTTGCAGGCCGCCAAGGCTTACTCGTAGCGATAGCTGGTTTTCTTCCTGTTGTAATTCTCCCAAATGGACTTCGTGCCAGTGCTGTTGCAAATGTAATTGCCAACGACGCAATTCGCCGGCCAACTGGAGAGCATTGTTTTGTCGTTCGCTGTAGCCTTTCGCGGCGGGGTGGTAATAATTTTCCACGTATTCGCGCAACATACGATTGCTGCTAAAACGTGGCGTTAATTGGGCCATGCTGGTGCGCATCATTGCCAGCCATTGACGCGGCAGGTCCTCATGGTCGCGTTGATAAAAGCGCGGAATGATTTCTTCTTCCAGGCGTTTATAAAGTGCTTCGGCTTCGCGGCCATCGGCTTCGGGGGGATGCTCCTGGCCATCGCCAATCGCCCAGCCCAATTCCGGTTGGTAGGCTTCTACCCACCAGCCATCCAGGCTCGATAAGTTTAATCCACCGTTCACCAATACTTTCATGCCACTGGTGCCGCTCGCCTCCCAGGGGCGACGCGGGTTATTAATCCAGACATCCACCCCCTGAATTAAATGTTGGGCGAGATCAATGTCGTAATCCTCCAGAAATACCAAATGTTTGCGCACGGTTTCGCGTTGCAAAAATGTTTGCCAGCGCTGCAATTTTTCTTTACCGATGTTATCGGCGGGATGCGCTTTGCCCGCGACCAATAATTGCACTGGATAGCGCGGGTTACACAGGATTCGCTCAAGCCTGTCCGGATCAAATAACAATAAGTCCGGGCGCTTGTATTCGGCAAAGCGCCGCGCGAAACCGAGCGTTAAAATGCTTGGGTCGAGTGGCATTTCCTGCGCAAGATCGCAGTGTTCGGAATGCGTTGATTCCTTGCGCCATTGGTGCAACAAACGCAAGCGCGTGTAGTCGACGAGGCTGCTACGCCCTTCATTGGCAACTTGCCAGAGTTGCTGGTCGCTGACTTCATCCAGCCGCGTTGGATTCAGTTCTGCCGGGTCTTTGCGCCAGCGATCCTTGCCGTAGAGTTGCGTCCAGAGTTGATCAGCAAGCGGTGAATCCCACGTGGGAATATGGACACCGTTGGTGACGTGGCCAACGGGGACTTCCCATTCAGGCCAGCGCGGGTAGAGCGGCTGGAAAATGCGGCGACTAACTGCACCGTGTAATGCGCTAACACCGTTGCTATGGGCGCAGGTGCGCATTGCCAGCCATGCCATATTAAAAGGCTCGTTTTCATCTTTGGGGTTGGCGCGGCCCAGGGCGATAACATCTTCTACCGTGATGCCCATTTCAGCACCGCTGTTATCCGCGTAGCGCCGCAATAATTCGGCGGGGTAACGATCAAACCCGGCTTCCACCGGTGTGTGCGTCGTGAATAAATTGCCCATGCGTGTGGCCCATAATCCTTGCCAGAAATCGCAGTTATTGCGTTTGCAATAGTGGCGAATGCGTTCAAGTGTGGCGAAGGCTGCATGACCTTCATTGAGGTGGCAAATATCTACTTCCAGGCCCAATTTTTCCAGCAGGCGCCAGCCGCAAATTCCCAGCACAATTTCCTGCACCATACGCAACTCGCTGCCGCCACCGTACAGTTTGCTGGTAATGCCGCGATCGCTCGGTAAATTGCGTGGATCGTTGCTATCCAGCAAATATAATTTCACTCGTCCAACTTGTGCCAGCCATACCCGAAAACACACTTCGCGACAGAGGAAGTGCGCTTTTATAATTAACCAGCTACCGTCTACTGCGCGCAGTGGTTGCAACGGCAAGCTGCCGGGATCGTTGTACAAATAGGTTTCCTGTTGCCAACCTTGCCGATTAATGCTTTGGCGAAAATAACCCTCCTGATATAACAACCCCACACCAACCAGCGGCAAACCTAAATCGCTTGCGGTTTTTAAATAATCGCCCGCTAACATTCCCAATCCGCCGGCATACAACGGCAATGCATCGCAAATACCAAATTCCATGCTGAAATAAGCTACGCAGCGCAACGGGGAGTTGGGGTATTGGCGTTGATACCAGGCGGGTTCCTGTAAATTTTTTTGCCGCGCAGCAATTAATTTATCCAGCAGCGCCCGAAAATTTTTATCGGTGGAGAGTGCGGTGAAATGCTCATCGCTGGTGAGTTGCAAGACCAATACCGGGTTGTGGGAATAATTCCAGATGTCGGCGTTGATTTTGCACCAGAGTTCATCGCTAGCGTGATTCCAGCTCCAATTCAAATCCAGTGCGAGGGAATGCAATTCTTGCAAGTTTTCTGGCAGCGCACGATCAAATTGCGGCATAGCATCCATCCTTCGCCCGGCCGGGCGTTGACAGGGGCGGTGATTAACCCACTAGCACCATGTTTGAAAAATCGTTTTGTTCAAAATAGCGAATATTGTCGAGGGTGATGCGTGCAATGGTTGTTAATGCTTCGCGCGTAAAAAATGCCTGGTGGCCGGTAACGACTACATTGGGAAATGTCATCAGGCGCGCAAAAATATCGTCTTGCAATAAACTGTTTGAATTGTCCTCAAAAAATAAATTGGCTTCTTCTTCGTAAACATCCAGGCCCAAATAGCCAACGTTTTTATTTTTTAAACCGGCAATAACTGCTCGTGTGTCAATTAACCCGCCGCGACTGGTATTGATTAACATCACCCCCGCTTTCATTTGGTCGATTGTGGTGGCATTGATCAAATGGTGGGTGTGTATATTTAGCGGGCAATGCAATGAAATAATATCGGCGGCGGGCCATAAATCTTCCAATGCAACGTAAGTGACTCCACTGGCGGCGAGCGCGGGGTCAGGTTGCAGATCATAGGCAATTACTTCGCAACCTATGCCTTGCATAATGCGTGCAAACGTATGGCCGATTTTTCCGGTGCCAATTACGCCCACCGTTTTATTGACCAAATCAAAACCGAGCAAACCGTTAAGGGAATAGTCATTGTCGTGAACACGGCGATAAGCGCGATGCAATTGGCGATTCAGCATCAGTATTAATGCCAGTGCATGTTCTGCTACCGCGTGAGGAGAATATTCAGCCACGCGCGCGATTTTAATATCCAGTTTTTTGGCTTCTGCCAAATCCACCTGGTTAAACCCGGCACAGCGCAATGCCACAAGTTTCACACCGGATTTTGCTAATTGTTGCAGAACGGTTGCATCCAGTTGATCGTTCACAAAACAACATACGGCAGCGCAGCCCTGGGCTAGTAATGTGGAGTGCTGGTTGAGTTGGGCTTCATGGAAAATTAACTGCAGTGGCGTCTCCAGGTTATTATTGGCGGCGGTTAAAAATTCGCGGTCATAGGTTTTACTACTGAATACAGCCACTTTCATAATGCACCATTTTTATAAACGAATGTCTTGTTGCTATCAAAGGATGTTTATAGACCAAAGGATGTTTATAAACAGACTCTATAAATGCTGTGTTACAGAGTCTAGCCCTGAATTTGATGGCGGGTTTGTAATTTGGTAATTAGCTGCCATTGTGCAATGGTGGCGGGGTAATTATGCGCGCAGCCTGTTGCAACAATTCGCTAATTGCGCGGGCGATGGCAGCAGAATTTGCACGGGAGTCCTGGCGCAGTTTTATTCGCTGGCTACCCAATACTGCTCTGGTTTGTACATTGATCCAGTCTATATTGGCCTCAAACACCAGATGATCCGTGAAGGCGTCCAACCGTTGAATGTCGATTTTGATTGAGTAATTCGGGCGTTGGTTATTAGGCCAGGGAAATTGTAATACCCTCCAATCGGTATGTGCCGCTTGTAATTCCAATGCAAGCACGCGAGTGATTCCACGTTCCAGCGGTTCTGCCCAATAGTGGTTATCTAATAAAATTAATTGTTGCGGTGTTTTCCAATAACCAATTTTATTTTGCTGTAAATATTCCGGAATTATCACCGGGCCTATACCCACAAACTGGTTCACCGGTGTTTGCGCTGTTATGTTGAAATCTGCCTCACTTGCGCTCAATGCAAAGTATTCCCTTCGTGGTGAGTTCTGGCACGCGCAAATAGCCAGGGTAATGACAACCAACAAAATTTTGTGTCCCATGTATTAATTCTCCTCCAATATTTTTTTGCCGCGTAACAACGATTCAGGTTGTTGATCCACTGTATCACTTAAATTGCGCAATGCATTGGCTGAGCGGCTGACATCTTTCAAAGTGCGGTTGAGTTGGTATACCAGCGGCGAATCTTCAGCGAGGGTTGTATCCAGTGTTTGTGCGGTGGCATTAAATTGATCAAGGGTTTTTTGCAGCAGCACCAGTGTTTCATTCAGGTTGTTGGTGATGGCAGGTGCTTGTGCATTAAGCGATTTCAACAGTACTGTTAATTCCCCGGTGGTTTTATTTAATCCCTGGCTGATATTGTTAACATCAGTGCGTAAATTGATAGCAGTTTGATCGATAGAGTCCGCTGCTTTTTTAACACTGCCCAGGGTTTCTTCTACTGCGCCGCTTTCAACCAGTTTGGCAATATTTCCGCTTAATTTTTCCAGGTTGTCGATAACGCCTTTGATGTTAAGGTCTTGCAATGTTTCGGCAATTTCCTCGAATTCGGTGCCTACTGTGGGTAACTCCAGGTGGTCATGTTGGAAGCCGTAAATTTTCGACGGGGTGTCAGGGAAAAAATCCAGTTCTACGTAGAGCAACCCGGTGAGAAAGCTTTGGTAATTTAATTGGGCACGCAAACCGCGCGTGATTGCATCTTCAAAAAAATCGCGGTCTACATCGCCTCCTTTGCGATTAATGCGCTGCAATGCAAGATCAGCAGTGACTGCGGTGAGTACATTTTTGTCATCACTTTGGAAATTAATCTGGATAGCAGAAATTTCGCCGAGCACAACGCCTTTTAATTTAATGGGCGCGCCGACCTGCAAGCCTTGCACTGAACCTTCAAAATACATGATGACCCGCTCCTTATGGGAAAAGAGCTGGCCGCCGGAAAAAAATAACAGTGCAACAAATACCAGCGCAATCGCACCGACAATAAATGCACCTATGGCAACAGATTTGGGTTTGCTCATAAAACTCCTTTTACCGCGCGGTACCTGCACGGCTTAGAAATTGTCGGACTTTTTCCTGTTCACTGTGTTCCAGCAACTGTTTCGGGTCGCCTGAATCCAGCATGGTTTTCGCTTGTGCGTCCAGGAATACAGAGTTTGTGCCAATAGATAAAATACTCGGTAATTCATGGGACACAATAATCACTGTGGAATTCAACGCTTTGCAAATCTGCACAATCAACTGATCCAGCCGCAATGAGCTGATCGGGTCCAATCCGGCAGAAGGCTCATCAAAAAATAATAACTGCGGATCAAGCGCAATGGCGCGCGCAAGGCCGGCGCGTTTGTGCATGCCGCCACTTAATTCGGATGGATAAAATGCCTCGTATCCAGCCAAGCCCACCAGCGCTAATTTATAAGCAACAGTTTCAGCGATTTGTGCTTCGGATAAATCGGTATACAGCTGCATGGGCAGGGCAACATTTTCAGCGAGTGTCATGCTGGAAAAAAGTGCACCGGACTGATAAGTAATACCCCAGCGTTGCAGCAGCTTTAATTGGGTATCTTCATCCGACTGATAAAAATTTACGCCTTCGTATAACACTTCGCCTTTACTGGGAGCGATCAAGCCAATCATGTGTTTTAGCAATGTGGTTTTGCCACAGCCACTGCCGCCGATGATAAAAAAAATATCGTTTTTTTGAATATCAAAATTCAAGTTTTCCTGCACCACGCGGCTGCCATAACCGATGTTTAAATTGCGTACGCTGATAAAAGGCGCGGTATCCACGATTAAATTCCCATTTTGTCATAGAGAATATTGAATGCTGCATCGGCGACCACCAGGTACACAATTGCACGCACCACAGCATTGGTTGCCGCCATCCCCACCGCGTCGGAATTGCGGCCGCAATAAATACCGGCCTGGCATCCGGCCAGTGCAATTAAAATGCCGAAGAAAATACTTTTTATTAAACCGGTGGTGATATCAACCCAATCTACCGCGCCTTGTGTTTGCAAAATATATTGCAGGAAATTTACATCCATACTGGTGGCGACTATAGCGCCGCCGATGATGCCGATCACATCAGCGTAAATACATAGCAGCGGCATTACCAGTACCAATGCAATCAAACGTGGCAACACTAAAAATTCCATGGTGGAAATGCCCATGGTTTTTAATGCATCGATTTCTTCGTTCACTTGCATGGTGCCTAATTGCGCCGCGTATGCAGCGCCGGTTCGGCCAGCCATAATTACAGCGGTCATCAATGCGCCCATTTCGCGCACCATGCCGATCGCTACCAGGTCTGCCACATAAACCTGCGCGCCCAGTTGGCGCAATTGCACGGAACCCAGGTACGCGAGGATCATCCCGACCAGCAATGCAATCAGGGTCACAATTGCCAATGCGCGGGGCCCGGATTGTTCGATAAAAAATAAAATATCCTGTCGTCGTGTTTTGGCATTACCGCGAAACCAGGCTCCAAGTGCGAGTGTAACTTCACCGATAAACGCAAAGGTAGTTTCTGCGCCGTGCTGCACGCTGTGTACGACTCTTAATAACGTTTTCCACAGGCTGGTAGTGTCGTTGGTTTTAGACGATTGATACGGGGGAATGCTGGTGGCGAGATTTAATAATTGTTGTAAACCATCGGGGGTTTGCTGCAAATCCAGTTGGGTGTTTTGTTGTTCGCACTGGCGGGATAACTGCAATAATGTAATAGCCAGGCTGGAATCCCATGCCTCTAGCTCTTTGGTATTTACGATAATTGTATTGCATTGCCCTGGCAGTGCCGCTATCAACTCAGTGGTTGCGGGCGTATTTCCCAAACGCCAGGTACCCGCCAGGTATAGTGTGCAGCGGGCGCTGGTTTGATCAGCGTCTTGTTCGACTCTATAGAGCAAGGCGTCTTCCTGTACGATGTGAATAAAATGGTTATTTGTCAGCATAGCTAATTGATCATAGTCCTATGACCGTGAAAATTGAAACCGTTCACCCTGGCGTTACACTTTTTATTGGCCAGTCTTTGATTTCTATCAGATGGATAACCCGAATTCGAAGGGCTACAAGGTTTTGCACATCGGCGGCTTGCAGAAGCGTACATCTATAACCATAAAATAATAAAGAAAAGGTAAATAATCCGGGGGTGATAAGCAATTTTGGTATGCTATACACCGTTGCGCAAAGGACCCGTTTGAATCTACGCGCTTTCAAATGAACATTTTTTATGATGTTCACATCCATTGAATGTTAATGATTGATTATTTATGGCCAGATTATTATTCAAGCTCGCCCAGGTGCCGGCGGATGAAGCGCAGGAAATTCGTGCGTTGCTGGATGAACACCAGATTCATTATTACGAAACCGACGCAGGTTTTTTTCGGGTGGGGCTTGATGCAATCTGGTTGGGTGATAACTCGCAGGAAAAGCACGCACGTGAATTAATCCGTACCTACCAGCAAGAGCGCGCTGCACGTCAACAAGCAACTTATGCAGAGTTGGTAGAGGCGGGGCAAGTGCCCAGCCTATGGCAACATTTTTGCGCGCAGCCGATTCGGTTTTTATTATTGGTCTGTGCGATTATTTTTGTTACGGCCTTAACCCTGGTGCCGTTTTTAATGTTGCTGAAAATTTAATTAAAACGCCGGTTGTTTAAGCTCAGGCTTCAGCGATGGCCCCCTTGCCGATGCCTTCATAGGCTTTAACGCGGATAAAGGTTTCCGGATTTGCCTGGCGGGTTTTGTGTGCGATGTGCCAGGCAATAAACTCTACTGTGCTGTCGGTATCAATCAAATAACAGCAGCGTTGGGGCAGGGTAATTTCAAACGGCCCTTGCTGGGCATCGTAAGCAAAACGGTAATAATCAATATCGTCAAATTGCGGTCTGCCGACAATATCCTCGCGCGTGCCAATATAAATATCTTCCCATGCATCCGCCCAATGCTGTTCCAGCAGCGGCGATTTTTTACCATTAGCCCAAATATCAATGCGCGACCTGTGGCCATGGGCGATACGTTGGCAATTGCCCAAATGCTTTTTCAGTCCGTGGCTGTAATGATAATAGGCACCCTCGATATTCTCGATGCTGAAGTCCAGCTCCAGGCGCACGCTCACCGGAAAATGTTGTTTCAATTGGGTGATACACCAGGTTGCAATTGTTTCCGGTGTTAACTCTTCAGCATCAACCAGGGCGATAGCATCGCGCGGTGAACGCGTACTAATAAATTCGCCTTTAGCACCGAATTTCCATTCGATAGTCAGGTAATCGTTCTCTTCGACAATGCGAATATTGGGTGAGCGCACCGGTACCGCGAGACGGTGATCCAGCTCGTCATCCAGCCATTTTCGGGTGATTTTCTTCACGGTGCCGAAGTCGCATACCATGCCTTGTTCATCCAGTTCTCCCAGCAAACGCACATTCGCGAGCCAGGTTTCGCCCAGCAAACCGCGAAGCGGATCCAGGAAACTGAAATCGACGTTAGTGAGGTTATCGACAAACAACAACATAGCAAAACCATTCGGGTAATTCAGAAGGGCGCACATGATACCACTTCATTGTCAGGGTTTGTTCGGTGGGTTCAGGCTGTGAACAGTGTCCGTCTGGCGTAATTTATCTCACGTTCATTTTCGCCCTACGGAGATCTCTGGTCTATTCTCAAGTGATTGATGAATCAGGAGCTTTATTACTTCCTGGATAATATGGGTTTAAGGTTTGGTGTTCTTGCCTCCGGCGTAGCCAGGGGAGATCAGGGGAGGTCTGTTTGATTGCGTGGTTGGGATTAATAAGGAGTTTGCGCCGATGCCTCGTGTCCGGCGCCGCGCTCATATTGATGGGGCAAAGCCTGAGTGTATCGGCGCAAGCATCCGAGGCGGGGTTGCGGGTGGCGTTTGTCTATAACTTCCTCAAATTTATTGAATGGCCTGAGCTGCAAGGCAATGAGTTGTTCCTGTGTGCAGTAGGCGCGCAGGATGCGACTCGCCAATCGCTCGCTCAAATTGATGGCAAGAGCACCCAGAAAGTCAATATCAAGGTGTTATTCCTGGATGAGGCGAGTGGGCTGGAGCAACACTTTAGCCGTTGCAACCTGGTGTATGTCCCTGTGTCCGGTGCCGATCATCAGCTACCGGCAACTATACCCGTCGGTGTGCTGCTGGTCGTTGATGATCCTGCGCAGGAAGACGCGCGCATGGGGATCGCCCTTACGCGCACAGCGGAAAACCGCATCGAGTTTTCTATCAACGATTCAGCCATCAAACAGGCGGGAGTTAAAGTCAGTAGCCAATTGCTCAAGCTGGCCAAAAAGCAACCCGGGGGAGCCAGCTGATGTCCGTTATTATTTCCCGAAAATCCGCCTCGCTCGCTCGCAGCATTGGCCTGTTAACAATGTTGTTGGCCAGCATCGCCGTACTCGGCGCTAGCCTTGCCAGCAGTTGGCAACAATATAACTACCTGTGCGAACAATTTAATAAGCAGATGCAAGTGTTGGCGGAAGCTACCGCGATCAATCTGGGGGCGCCGAGTATGTTTATCGATGCAGAAGCTGCCAACCAAACCCTGAACGCGTTGCGGGTTGAATCCAAAGTATTGGCAGCACGCCTGCGTTTAACGAATGGCCAGTTGCTGGCGCAATACCACAGCCAAAGCCCTGGCCCTGCGATGTCATTGGATACCCGGGTACAAGCTAATGTTGGGTGGGAAGGGGAAAACCTCGGGCAATTGGAATTGGATGTAACCCTGGAGCCATTGCGCCAGGAGTTTTACGGGCAACTGATCTGGATTCTGCTGATCGTGCTGGCGACCATTTTGGCGTGCGGCATCCTGGCGCGGGTGTTGATCACAGCAGTGCTGCGACCATTGGGTAAATTGAGTGAATTGGCCGAGCGCATCGGTCACGAAGGTAATTATCGCGAGCGCGCCCCGCAACCGGCGGCGCAGGACGAGGTGGGCCGCCTCACTTTACGCTTCAACAATATGCTGGATCGCATCGAAAACCAGGATGCAGAGTTGCGTCAGCATCATGAGCATCTGGAACAGCGGGTTGCCGCGCGCACCCTGGAGCTGGAAACCGCGCGTACGCAAGCGGAAGCGGCCAGCAAAGCCAAAAGTGAATTCCTGGCGGTGATGAGCCATGAAATCCGTACCCCCTTGAATGGCATTATGGGAATGACCGGGTTGCTGCTGGACACTGAACTGGACCCCAAGCAGAAACGGTTTGCGCGGGTAGCGCGGCGCTCCAGCGAAGACCTGCTATTGATCATCAATGACATCCTGGATTTCTCCAAAATCGAAGCGGGCAAGCTGGAACTCGAATATCGCCCCTTCCAGCTTAATTTATTAGTGGAAGATATCGCTGAACGCTACGCGCCAATTGCGCAGGGCAAGCATTTGGAGTTGCTGTGCAAAACACCGTTGCCACCGTTGTCGGTGGTGGGCGATTCGGCGCGCCTGGGGCAGGTCATCACCAATTTATTGAGCAACGCGATTAAATTTACCGAGCACGGCGAAGTAGAGATTGCTGTGAACGTGGTTGCTGAAAAAGGTGACCAGGTGCGCCTGGGATTCTGTTTGCGCGATACCGGCATTGGCATCAACGAAGAACAAAAGGCGCGATTATTTCAATCCTTTACCCAGGCTGACTCCTCCATGGCGCGCAAGTATGGCGGTACGGGGTTGGGCTTAACCATTTCCCAGCGCCTGGTGGAAATGATGGGAGGAGAAATCCAGCTCAAGAGCGTACCGGGGGAAGGCAGCCTGTTTCATTTTGAGCTGGATGTGCAACGCGTAGATGATCCACGTGATTACCAGCTGGTAGAGGGTTTCGGCAAATTGCATACGCTGGTGGTGGATGATAACCCCACGAATCGCGAGATCCTGGATTACTGGCTCAGATCCTGGGGAATGATTCCGGTGCTGGCATCATCTGCGCCCGAAGCGATTGCGTTATTGCATCGACAATACCAAACCGGCAAACCGTTTGAGCTCATGCTGACCGATTGGGCCATGCCGGAAATGGACGGCGGGCAATTGCTGGATGCCCTGGCAGCCGACGCGCGTTTTAACGATCTTGCCATTATTGTGCTGAGTTCCGCTGGCATGGCCGTGCGGCCCGAAATTGCCCACCGCGCGCCCTTGTTGCTGAAGCCGGTGCGCCAATCAGAACTGCATAATCTGATCGCCCAGGTTCTCGCGGGTGACCTGACCCAGCGCTTGCCCGCGGTTAACGAACTTGCCAATGGCGAGCACAAATTGCAACGCCTGGCGGGCCGGATTTTATTGGCGGAAGACAACCTGGTAAACCAGGAAGTGGCGAGTGTGATGCTGCAGCGTTTGGGTGTCTCTATGAAAATTGCCAACAACGGGCAAGAAGCATTTGAGCTTGCCGGGCTCGAACATTTCGATTTGATTCTGATGGATTGCCAAATGCCGGTGATGGATGGTTTTGAGGCAACCTCTCGCATTCGCGCCCGCGAGCAGGAACTCGGGTTGCCTGCGATTCCGATTATCGCGCTGACCGCCAACGCTATTAGTGGCGACCGCGAATATTGTCTTTCCCAAGGGATGGACGATTACTTAAGCAAACCCTTTTCACAGCAACAACTGCATGAATTGCTGTCCCGCTGGTTACACACTCGCGATGAGCAACTCGCGGAGGGCTGGAGCGATGCGGCGGCAAATGTTCGCCCGGTTCCCGTCGCTGCGACTACAGCACCGGCGATTGAAATTGACCAACAAATCATTCGCCAGCTGCGCGAATTGCGCGAAGGATTATTGTTGCGGATTATCCAGCTGTTTCGCAGCACCAGTCCCGGTTTATTGGCGCAACTCGCGGACGCTGTTGCGCAACGCAGTGCAGATGCTATTTATAAAACGGCGCACAATTTTAAAAACAGCGCTGCCAATTTAGGTTTGATCGAACTCGCAGCGGCATGCCGCGAATGTGAAGCCAGCGCGCGCCAGGGCCATATGGAGCAGGCTGATATCCAACTGGAATCGATTCAATCGTTTTATGAACTGTCACTGCAGGCATTAGCACTGCTGGAGCAGGAGGAACAAGGCCAGTGAAAAAGCCCGGCACTGAAATAGCAAACAAACCACGGCAAATAAATCTCGGCATGAATGCATCGGGAGGCGAGTGGGTATTGGTTGTCGAGGATGATGAAGCCGCGCGCTTAACTACCAGTATCACGTTGGAGCGCGCTGGTTACAACGTTATCGAAGCTGCTGACTGCGCCAGCGCACGCGCAAAATTTAATGAGCAACGCCCGGACATCGTGTTATTGGATGTGTTGCTGCCCGATGGTGATGGTTTCAGTTTATGCCGTGAATTGTTGGCGTTACCGGGTGGAAAGGATTTACCGATTGCGATGGTGACAGGGCTCGACGATATTGATTCGATTCATCGCGCCTATGAGTCCGGCGCAACTGATTTCATTACCAAACCGGTAAGTTGGGGCACCTTGCCTTATCGTATTCAATTTATTTTGCGCGCAAGCAGGGCGTTTCGCGATGCAAGTATCAGCGAGGGAAAAACCCGCGCACTGTTGGCGGGAATCCCCGACATTATTTTGCGCATTGATCGCGACGGTCATGTGATTGATATGCAAGTGGGCGCCTACGTGAATGATATGGAAGAGTGGGTAGTCTACGATCCGGATACCGGTGAAGGTCATTTGCCCGGGCCGGTTTATCGCACTCTCGCAACACCTGTTCGTCGCGTCTTTGCCGGGCAGGGCGAGCAGTTAGTGGAATTTGAATGGACGCAAAAAAATCATTTACGCACCTGGGAAGCGCGGTTGATTTTGCGTGAACGCGATGAAATGGTGATGGTGGTGCGCGATATTTCCCAGCGCAAGCAACAGGAAGCAGAGTTGCGCTTGTGGGGTAAAGTATTTGAAGGCAGCAATGAAGCAATTTTAATTACCGATGCAAAATTGCGCATTGTGCTGGTGAATAAAACCTACGAAAAAATCATGGGCTTTACCGAAGAGGAAGTGTTGGGGGTAGATACCGCCAAAATTGGTGCGCAACTCCACTCCCACGGCTTTTTCCGCAATTTGGTATCTGTATTAAAAGAGCGTGGCTATTGGCAAGGCGAATTGGTAAACCGGCGTAAAAATGGCGAGCGCTTTCCTACCTGGTATTCCATCAGCCAGGTGTTGAATGCAGAAGGGCAACCGGAAAATTACATCGCCATTTTTAGCGATATTTCCGAACGCAAAAAATCCCGCGAGCGCATTGATTTCCTCGCCCATCACGACAGCCTCACTGAATTACCCAATCGCGCGTTACTCAATGACCGTTTGGAAATGGCGATTAATACTGCAAAACGCCGCAACGAAAAAGTGGGCATTTTATTTATTGATCTCGATCGCTTTAAAAATATTAACGACTCGCTCGGCCACAGCGCGGGCGACCAAATTTTACGGCAAACCGCCGGGCGTTTAACAGCTGCTGTGCGCAATGACGATACTGTGGCACGGTTGGGAGGCGATGAATTTGTGGTGCTGTTGCCACGTGTGCGCGACGAGCGCAGCCTGGCTGAAGTGGCAATCAAATTGCGCGAGGAATTATTAAAGCCCTACACGCTTGAAGACATGCCGCTGCATTTAAGCCCGAGTATTGGTATTGCGGTTTATCCGGATGATGGCGATACGACGAGCACGCTGATTAAAAATGCCGATGCAGCCATGTACCTCGCCAAAGAAAAAGGGCGCAACAATTATCAATTCTATACCCCTATTTTAAATGCGCGCACACTGGATCGGCTCAAACTTGAATATGACTTGCGCTCGGCGTTGGACCAGGGCCAATTTGAATTGCATTACCAACCGCAAATCGATGTGCGCTCAAAACAGGTTTACGGTGCGGAGGCATTGGTGCGCTGGCGTCATCCCGAGCGCGGTTTGGTGCCGCCCAATCACTTTATCCCTATTGCGGAAGAAATTGGTTTGATTATTCCGTTGGGAGCTTGGGTGATTGCCGAAGCTGCGCGGCAAGTAAAACAATGGCGAGCGACCGGGTTTAGCAATCTGGTCGTGAGCGTAAATATTTCCGCGTTGCAATTTCATCAGGCCGGTTTCCTGAACGAAGTACAGAAAATATTGGAACAAGCGGGTACCGCGCCCAACGCGCTTGAATTAGAGCTCACCGAAAGTATGTTGATGAGCGATATGGAAGTGTCAATCCAGGTGTTGCAAGCATTTCGCGACCTTGGATACCGCATTGCCATTGATGACTTTGGTACGGGTTTTTCTTGTTTGAATTATTTGCGCCGTTTGCCGGTAAATATTCTCAAAATTGATCAATCGTTTGTGCGCGATATGCAAACCGACAGCGCGTCCCTCGCGATTGTTACTTCCATTATTCGCCTTGCCGATTCATTGGGAATGGAAACCATCGCCGAAGGTGTAGAGACGGCAGAAGAAAGCCAGGTATTGGCGAGCCAGGGATGCGAACTTATGCAAGGGTATTATTTTTCCAAACCATTGCCCGTCCAGCCGTTTGAAGAATGGTTGCAGCAATGGGACGGCGGCAAGAGAACAGGTTGGTGATGTCTGTTTGGCGAAGTTTATCCAGCGGCCTTGTATGCAACCTGTTTAATCGCCAGGAGACGCGCGATTGGTTGCGCAGCAAATTTTTGGCGCGAAACACTCAAGTGCGGAGGATAGATGGGTAACAGGAAATTCTTTCATGCGGGTATCCTGGTTCTGGCTGTGTGTTGTGCCAGCGTTAGCTATGCAGATGACAATGATATTGCCTACCTCGAATTGAATCTGGAGGAGTTGCTGGAAGTTCCGGTGACCGGCGCCACCATGACGGAAGAATCGCTCAAGACTGTTCCTTCAGTCGTTACGGTGTTTACGCGTGAACAAATTGACCGGTTGGGGCTGGATTATTTGTACGAATTGCTCAGGTTAGTGCCCGGTTTCCAGGTGAGCCGTAATGCGGACAACCCCTTCAACTACACCTATAGTTCCGGTGGCCGCCGCTTGGGGAACCGCGCCCTGGAAATTTTGCTAGTGGTGGATGGCCGTTTGTTTGGCAACCCCCGCGCGGTCGGAGCAGACACCGGTATTTCATTGTTTCCATTAGCGCAAATCGAACGTGTAGAGGTGATACAGGGGCCGGGTTCTGCATTGTATGGTTCCGGTGCTTACACCGGCGTAATCAACATTATCAGCCGGCACGGCGAAACCAGTGTTAAAGCTGCATTGGGTAGCGATAATCGCCATCAACTGGATTGGCATTGGTCCGGGCAAGTTGATGACTGGCAAAGCAATATATTTTTCCATGCTTACGGCGATGATGGGCAAACCTATCACCTTGCCGATGGAAGAACGACGGATGATCCGCGTCGCGAGTTGGATATTGATATTGATGTGCACGATGATTCCCGTCGGTTACAAGCTGCCTGGTATCGCCTTGAAGGCGATGATTTTTATACGCTGGAAAAAGTGCTCAACGATTTCAATGAATATCGCCAGCAATTTCGCCACTTGAGTCTTGAGCAAACATTTGAACCGGCAGATAACTGGCATACGAAATTGACGTTGGCGTATCGCGATGGCGAACAACATTTTCACGCGCCGTTAACCGCGGCCGGTGAACTCCTTGCGGCGAGCCGCCCCGGCAGCAGCGAACCCATGTTGGCCAAAGTAACGTTCAATGCCCGTGCAACACAGCTGACATTTGCTAATGAAATAGATTTGGCAGCGCAGGGCAATGTGCAATTTGGCCTTGATTGGCAACGCGCTGAAGAAGACGAAACACGTGGCCGCACCAATTACAACCTGGAGCAGTTGGTTGCCAGGCAACGTGTAGATTACTACGGTAATTTCGATTACTCCGCCGCCGTGGAAAAAGCGATTTCACGCGAGACTGCCGGCCTTTACGGGCAGTGGATTTATGATTTAGGTAAAGCGACGCGCATGACGCTGGGTGGACGTTACGATTATTACGAAGGTATTGGTGATCACATCAGTCCACGTTTGGGTTTAGTGCATCAGTTAAATACTATTCACAGCATTAAATTATTGTACGGCGAAGCGTTTCGTGCGCCTAACTTTGTAGAAGTGGCATTGCTTAACAATCCGTTTCTGGTAGGCAATCCCGACCTTGATCACGAGCTGGTAAAAACCTGGAACCTGGCGTGGATCGCAACAGGCAAGCGCACCAGTATGGAATTAGCCGGTTTTATCAGCCGTTATGAAAATCCTATCCTCACTGCATTTCAAGGCAGCGCACGCGCGTACATCAATGGTGAAGACCAGGAAGCGCAGGGCGCATCGCTGGATGTCAATTATCAATTGAATGCGCGCTGGTTGTTGCGCGCGAGTTACACCCATCTATACGATTTGCCGGACTCCGCATTTGCGGAAGCAGAGCACCTGGCTTCTGCGGTTGTAAATTACCAGCACGGGCGTTGGAACTGGAATTTGTCGGCGAGTTACCAGGGGCCGCGCAATTATTTAATCACGCTCAACCAGCAGGGATATCTGGAGGGGTATTGGCTCGCGAACGGGCAAGTCAGTTATAACTTTAATACGCAAACAAAACTCAGGTTGAGCCTGAAAAATTTGCTGGATGAATCCTATTCCAGCCCGGCATTGGGTGTTGGAATTCGGGGCGGAGTTCCCAATCGCGGCCGGGAAGCCAGCATAGGTATGGATTGGCAGTTTTAACAACAATGAACTCAATGATGCCAGGCTTTATCCGTTTCTTTTTTTTCGGCCTTGCAATGCTTTGTGTAGCGCCGCCGCTGCATGCCAAGCAAACGGGCCTGCTTGATATGGATCTCGAGCAGTTAATGCAGGTCAATATTGTTGGTGCAACATTGCGTGAAGAATCGATCAAAACGGTTCCATCATCAACCACCGTATTTACGCGTGCACAATTAGATGCATTGGGCCTGGATTATTTGCATGAGCTACTTAATCTCGTTCCCGGTTTTCAAACCAGCCGCGCCGCTGATAGCCCAATGAGTTATGCGTTTAGTATTCGCGGGCGGCGCCAAAGCGGCCAATCGCGCGAAGTATTAATGCTGGTTGACGGACGGGTATTTACGGATCCGCGCTCCGGCGGCATTGAAGGCGCGATGCATCTTTATCCGCTGGCTAACATTGAGCAAATTGAAATTATCCGCGGCCCTGCATCATCAATCTATGGTTCAGGTGCATTCACTGGCGTTATCAATATCGTCAGCCGCAAGCAGATCAATAAAATTGCGGTGGGAATAGGCGAAAGCCAGCGGCGCGCGGTAGATATTAATCTCGCCGGTAGCAACGGCGATTGGCAAACTAATTTATATGCACACCTTGCTGAAGATGAAGGGCAGCAATATCGCATTGCTAACCAGGTAACACATGATCCGCGTGAAGAAAAAATGTTTGATTGGAACATCCAATATCGCAATACCAAAATACAAGCATTTTATTCCGAACAAGCAGCCAGTGATTTTTACGTGCTGGAAAAAATTAACGATAAATTTAATAATTATTGGCAAGCCTTCCAGCACTTGCGGTTGGATCAACAATTTAATCCTTCAGATGCGTGGAAGGTAAACATCGCAATCAGCCATGAAAAAGCGGAGCAAGAATTAAAAGGGTTGATTTTGTCCGCAGGCGGTTTGGCAGCAAACAGTATTCCTGCCAGTAATGATCCTTTTCTTACCAAAGGCGTATTGGCGAGTGAAGCTTATCGTTTTAATCTCGCCAATGACCTTGATATCAACCAGCAGCTTAGTGCGCAGTTTGGTGTGGAATGGCAACGTCAACACGAAATTCGCGCGCGTTCCTATAACAATTATGATCTTGCCCAATGGGCCAACCGTCAATTTCCGGTGACCTATCACGGCAATCTTGATCATGGAACCCTGGTCGGAAAAGAAGAGTCGCGCAATGTTTCCGGTATATATGCACAATTTCTTTATCAGCTGAGCGATAAGACCCGCTTGACTGCGGGTGCTCGCCATGATGACTACCAAGCAATTGACACGCACTCCAGCCCGCGTTTTGGATTGGTTCACCAACTTAATTCCACGCACACCATCAAATTACTTTACAGCGAAGCCTTTCGTGCACCTACGCAAGGTGAAACCGATTTGCTCAATAATCCGGTGTTGGTCGGCAACCCGAATTTGAAAAGTGAAACGGTTAAATCCAGTGAATTGTTATGGGTTGGAACCTGGGATCAATTTAGTGTAGGTGCAAATTTTTATCGCAACTATTATGAAAATCCCATTAGCGTGGGTTTTAATGGAACCACGCGCACCTACATGAACGGTTCCAGTCAAAAAAATTATGGTGCCGGTTTGCGCGTGGATTGGCAGTTGAGTCAACAGTGGATGCTGCGCGGCCATTTAAGTTCATTCCGCGATTTACCCGATGCATATTTCCGTGAAGCCGATAAGTTAAGTTCGCTGGATGTGAATTATCACAATGGCCGCTGGAATTGGAATTTATCGACAGTTTATCAAGGCGAGCGCCAATACCAACTCACCACCACCCAGCGTGCAACACTGGATTCTATATGGTATGCCAATAGTCAATTGCGTTACGAAATAAGCGCGCAAACGAGTATTGCACTTGCGCTAAAAAATGCCTTCGATAAAGAGTATTTTACTCCTGCGCAAGGCACAGGTTTAGTCGGTGGTGTACCCAATCGCGGGCGGGAAGCCAGTTTAATATGGGATTGGGAGTGGTAAATTATGATTAAATTGAAATGAAAAAGACGGCAATTGCCGCCTTCATTTATTTTTGTTTGGCCTGAACTGCTTTCCATTTTGCAATAAATTCTTTGAATCTTTCAGCTGAATATCCTTTGCCTTTTTCAAGTAATCCTGTGTTTTGGGAACCGATTACAACACCGCTACTATCTGTGATCGCAAAAAATGGATAACCCTTTATTTCCGGAAACTGGCTAATAAATTTATCATTCTTATTGTCGTCACTTACATTCACTTTAAGGAAAATAAAAACGTCATCGATGCCACTATTGATTTCCGGGTTAGCCAAAATAAACTTTTCAATGCGATGGCACCACACGCACCATTCGCCCCCGAACTCCACCAAAATTAACTTCCCACTCGCTTGGGCATCCTTCTTTGCAGCTTCAAAGTCTGCAAAAGAATCGCGCGCAGGGTCATATTTTCCGTTGTAATCTTTATCGTCAATTGCAAAGGCAAGTGATGTGATAACAGTCAGTATATAGATAACAATATATTTCATAAAAATACCTGCCATTTACAGAGGGTAATTCATGGGGAAGGGGCGAACAGGATTCTCATCTTGTCCCAAAACCAACACTGGCCTACCCAATGGCGGCCTGTTACATGCGGCAACGCTTCAGCAGGACACAAAGGTTTGTGATGCAGGTTAATAAAGGAGGGGATAGCTGTCAATAAAGTGTGGAGGACGGATGTGGCGTTATTTTAATTCGTTATAATATGGCGTAGGCTTCGTAGTACTTATCCCTATTAAAAGTTTTTTTATGGATTCTTGCGCTGGCATTTTATTTGGCCTGATGATTATAAAATCTCTATAAAATTCAATATTTTTAAATTGAAAAAAATCGATTGATAATGGCCCAATAATTAGAGTGGTTTGGTTTTTATATCCTGGTTTATAAAATTCAACGGGAATTTTCATATGAAATCTATGAAACACCTGATCTTTCTATTGTTGTTAGCATTTTCGCTAATTGTATTAGTGTTAACCCTCAATGCTGCGAATGATGCATGGTCATCAAGTTCGTTAGGCTTTACTGCGTGGGGATTGGTGCCCTGGTTGTATGTCGCAATGATTACTTCATTTATCGCGCAAAAATCAAAATTAATTGCCATCGCAATTACGGCTGCAATTGTCGGTTTGCTGGGTATTGGTGTGATGATTGATACGTTGTTCATTCACCTGGATGCCCAAGGTGCATTGGCGTTTATTTTTATTCCGTTTTGGCAATTGGTATTCTTTATTTTTGCAAGCCCGCTTTTGTTACTATTTAAGAAGGCCCATTCCTGAACTGTGACTGTGACTGTGAGCTATGGGCAGGGGTGCCTGTTTAAGCTGATGCTTTGGTTTTTTTTTAAAACATCAGGCAATTTTGGCAGGCTGTTGCCCGGTATGGTTGCGTAAAAAATCGAGCAATTGATGTTGTGGTAGAGGGCGGGAGAATAAATAACCCTGACCGAAGTTACAGCCGTTACTGTATAAAAAATGCTGCTGGTTCACGTCTTCAATTCCTTCACCAACAATTTGCATGGGGATGATTTTGCTTAAACCGATAATGGCTTTGATCATTTCATCGTGTTCTTTGGCGGTGCCGATGCGGTTTACAAATGATCGATCTATTTTTAGGTTTTGCGGTGCAAAACGAATAATATAGCTCAGTGATGAGTAACCCACGCCAAAATCATCCAGGGATATTTTTATCCCCAATGCTTTGAGTTGGCTGATTTGTTTTAGATTGTTATCGGTATTCTCCAAAAACATTTGTTCGGTGATTTCAATAATCAATCGCTCGGCAGGCAGGTGTGAAGTTTCCAGTGCGTGTTCAATAATATTGATTAAATTTTGTTGCACAAACTGGCGCGCAGAAATATTCACCGATACCGCCAGCGGGAACCCCGCTTTTTCCCATTCCATTGCCTGGGTGCAAGCCTGCAGAACAATCCATTCACCCACGGCGACAATGAGGCCTGTTTCCTGGGCATAGGAAATAAATTCATCAGGTGGAACCATTCCCCGGGTAGGGTGGTGCCAGCGAATCAGTGCTTCGGCAGATACAATTTCTTTGGTTTCCAAATTAATAACAGGTTGGTAATAAAGCTCAAATTCACGATTGCTAATCGCTTTGCGTAAATCTGTGTCAAGTAGTAAGCGGTTATGAACATATTCAGTTAATTCCTTGCGGTACAGCTGGTAGCAATTGCGCCCTTTGGCTTTTGCATCATAGAGTGCGCTGTCGGCATTGCGTAATAATGTTTTGGCATCATTGCCATCAGTAGGATAGAGCGCTATTCCAAAACTTATACCTACATGAACACGGTTATTGCCCAGCTTCACTGGTTTCCTGATTTTTTTGATCAGCTTGTCAGCCACAGAAACTACGGCCTCAAACTTGGTGACGTCTTGTAACAAGATGACAAACTCGTCTCCACCCAAACGACAAACACTGTCTTCATGGCGCAAGGATTTTTGCAAGCGTCGCGCGACTATTTTTAATAATTGATCGCCGGCTTCGTGGCCAAGCCCGTCATTAATTTGTTTAAAATGATCAAGGTCGCCAAACAGTACAGCAAAAGGTGCTGCACTGCGATGGGATTTCTGGATCAGGAATTCGATTTCCTGTTGGAGTTTGGCGCGGTTGCCGAGGCCTGTGAGCGTATCATAATGGGCGAGTTTTATGAGTTGTGATTCATAGCGTTTGCGTTCAGACAAATCATATACCTGCAATAGGTAACAGGATTCATCATTAAATTTATTAATAAACGCAGCACTGATTAATGTGGGGACAAACTGTGCGTTGCGTGTCGTGAGTTGCGCTTCAAATTGTACAAAGCGGATACTATCTGTGCGTAATTTTTCAAGCTGGAATAACGCATTATCCAGATCGTGGGAACCAACAATTGCATTGAATGTTGTCGGTAAGGGCTCGCGATCATTATCAAAAATATGGTTGCCGTAACCGAGGATCTGACACAAGGCAGGATTAATTTGCATAATTTGCCCTCGCAGGTTTATTAACATCATCCCCAGTGGAGCATAATCAAATACTGCCTGAAAAAGTTGTTCGCTATTGGCCAGGGCCTGACGGGTCAGCTCTACATCGGTAATATCCGTATTGCTACCCAGCCAACGAATAATTTCTCCTTGTTCATTTTTTTGTGGCACTGCGCGCGTGTCAAACCAACGATAGACACCATCGTGGCGACGAATACGAAATATCACAAACATTTCTTTGCTGGATTCAACCGCTTCCATCCATGCTTTCATTAAATAGTCGCGATCATCCGGGTGTATCTGATCCAGCCAGCCAAATCCTAATTGTTCTTCGGCGGAAATACCGGTGTATTCACACCAGCGTCGATTGAGGAAATCACAGCGCCCACTGGGGAGACAGGTCCAGGTAAGTTGTGGTAAGCCTTCGGCCAGTTCATTAAATCTAAGCCTGTCTTCTTTCGACTGATGTTCTGCTTCCGCCCAGAGTTGGCTGGCTTGTAACGTTTGGCGCAACAGGTCTGCATCAAGATTACGTTTAGGTAAGTAATCGAACAAACCATCACGCATAGCTTCTGCGATAACCCGTTCATCGGTATTGCCGCTAATCATAATAACGGGCGTTGGTGTAGATCTATGATGCAGGATTTTCTGTATTAACTCGGAACCTAATGCGTCCTGAAGTTGATAATCCACGATCACACAATCAAACTGGTATTGCTGCAACAACCCCAGCGCATGCTGTGCAGAGGTTGATTCCATAATGCGCAATTTCAATAATGTTTTGCGAAGCAGGCGGTTAATTTTTTCCAAATCAACATCGTCATCCTCAATTAAAAGGATTTGCAGGGATTTGCTGTCAGCGTAATTCTCAAGCTTCATGCCTAACGAACCTCTGGCCTTTGTTGTGCGGGCCGATTGAAATATTACATGGGCAGGCTTACGGTACTACGATAGTTTTCCAGCAAATTGGCTAATTTGGAAAATTGTGGACCCACTGACGATTTCACCATATAGCCTGCAATATTTTGGTGATAGGCGCGCGTGCGGTCTGAATCGGCGTCCGAGGTGGTCAAGATAAAAATAATGCTGTCGTGCAGTTCTTTATCGCTGCGAACCTCTTGCAGGAATTCAAAGCCATCCATGCGTGGCATATTCAAATCCAATAGAATCAAATAAGGTTTTTCAACACGGAGTTGATCATTTTGGTGGCGCAAAATTTCCAGCGCTTCCAAGCCATCGCGCGCGAGTGTAATTGGGAAATCCATTTCATGCTTACGCAAACTGCGTACTACAGATTCCGCTGCAACATCATCGTCATCTACAATTAAAATATTTACTTTATTGGATTTATTCATCGATATCTTTCCTCGCAAAGCGCGGCCACCACACATGGAAACTGCAGCCGGGATTATCGGTATTGCTAATTAATTCAATTTGCCCTCCGTGACTTTCGGTAAGGCGCTTGGCCAGTGCTAAGCCAATACCACTACCGCTAGATTCACCGCTCCCCAGTGTTTGGAATAAGCGAAAAACGCGTTCCTGTGCATTTTTGGGAATGCCGGGGCCGTTGTCTGTTACTTTAAACAGGGAATAGCTGCCACTTGCTTCAACGCTGATGGTAATGCGGGGATTTATGCCGTTGTGGTGTTTTAGCGCATTGCTAAATAAATTGCGCAATACGGTTTCCAGCGGGATTTTAGCAGCGGTAATTTCTTTAAGGTGCACCTCTTGTTGAATGGAAAAATTTGCCGGTATAGGGTGCATTTCAACAATTCCGTTAATCAATGCTTCTACGTCAATCACGGAAGATTCTTTGGCGCGTTTACCGGCGCGCGCATAAAGCAATAAATCTTCAATCAGCCGTTCCATACGTTCGATACGCAAGCGAATACGTTCGATATTTTTTTGGACCGCTTCAGGAGCATCGTCGCCGAGGTCTTCGTGAATCCACTCCACCAAATCGCTGATGCCGCGCAATGGTGATTTCAAATCGTGTGAGGCGACATAGGTAAATTCTTCCAGGTGTGCATTTGCTTGTTTCAGGTTTAATTCCAGGCGTTTGCGTTCTGAAATATCAGTAACCACGGCTAACGTTAAATTGCCGGTGTCACTGGCAACCTGGCTTAAACCGATTTCAATGGGAATTTCCGTCCCGCTTTTATGGCGCCCGGTTAAATCGCGCCCTAATCCCATGGGGCGCAAGCTGGGTTTCTGGATATAGCCCTCGCGTAATTTTTCGTGGCCTTCGCGATAGCGTTCAGGTAATAAAATATCCATGGAGTGCCCCAGCAACTCTTCTCTGGTGTAACCAAATAATTTCAATAGGCTGGGGTTTATCATTTGAATGATGCCGCCCTCATCGACCAATAACTGGCCGTAAGGGGAGGCTTCAATCACTTTGCTCAATCGCTCTTCCAGTTGTTTTCGGCGAGAAATATTAACGATAGTGGCAACAATAAATTGTTCACCATCGGCAAGGAGTGAGCGCAGGCCGATTTCAAGCGGGAACTCGGTATTGTCTTTACGCTTGCCATACAAATCTCGCCCTGCACCCATGTAGCGTGTAGAGGGTTGATCGATATAACTCTGGCGCAATTGCGCATGATTTCGGTTGTAGCGTTCGGGAAGCAGCAGATCGATGCTTTTTTCAAGCAGCTCTTCGCGGGAATAACCAAACAGGCGTTCGGCTTCGGCATTGATATAGCTAATGCGGCCATCCTGATGGGTCACGATAATACCGGCGGGTACTGCATCCAGTAACTCGCGTATGTAACCTGGTTGTTTGGGGATAGTACCCTGAGGTGGCATCCGTACGGCTCCCTTGGTTGCCTTTACTTAACCGCGCGTGGCGTTTCGCAAGGAGATTCCCCTTACACCGCGCAGTTACTGGCTTGAGTATAGGCAGTGGCTATTTGCCAGGCGACGTTGCCAGCGAAAAAGACAGGGGTTTTTCAGAGTTTTTGGTAATAAGAAAACGACGGGCTGATGCAATTAGTTGGGTTGAATACGGGCGAGGCAGGGAAGGCTGGCAAATGACGTATAAATAAAAAACGCCAGCATCATGCTGGCGTTTTCAACTCGAAGCTTTCAAAAATTAAGTCACGGCAATCAAGCCAGTACTTTCAATGCTGCATCGTAGTTGGGTTCATGGGCAACTTCGCTCACCAGCTCGGTGTGCAGCACTTTGCCTTCGGTATCCAGTACTACTACAGCGCGGGCACTCAAACCGGTGAGGGGGCCATCAACCAGTTTTACACCGAAATCAGACGCGAAAGCGGAGCGAAACGCTGATGCCGGTATTACTTTGTCCAAACCTTCCGCACCGCAGAAACGGGCCAGGGCAAAAGGCAGGTCTTGCGATGCGCAAATCACAACGGTGTTATCGAGCGCGCTGGCTTGGGCGTTAAATGTGCGTACCGATTGTGCACAAGTAGGAGTATCAACACTTGGGAAAATATTCAGCACAACGCGCTTGCCAACCAAATCACCAGAGGACACTTCGGAAAGGTCGGTTTTTACCAGTTTGAAAGCAGGTGCTTTGCTGCCAACTGCTGGCAGGTTTCCGTTGGTATTGAAAGGATTTCCTTTGAGGGTCACTGTTGCCATAAAAATACTCCTGAACCTTGTGAGTTGATTGTCGGTAAAAATAACTTTGTGAAGCCTAGATGATGGAGACGAAAAAAGGAATTGCAATGGACGCCATGGAGGAAAAAATCTTTTTAATAACAGGGAATTGGTCATGTTTTGACGAATTGCGGTGCGAATGTTTTCAATCGCTGTGGCGCAATTTATTACACCCCGAAATTCGCGATAATCTTTTTACAGGAAATCCCAACACAGGGAGCAAGAAATTGGGGGCAATAAATAAATTGTTGCCTTTATGGATCAACAATTGTTCAAAAAAAGTAAATGGTAAATTCTGCCTTGCAATGGCAGGGCAAAGTGTTGATAATGCGCGCCTCTTGCGGTAGCCGCCCGGTTATCGATGCAAGCACTATGGTGACCTGATCGGTCCCCTCGCAATGATGATCTGTAAACCCCGCCAGGCCCGGAAGGGAGCAACGGTAGCAGTAAGTTATGTGCCGGGGTGTGGCTGATTAGGTTGCCTCCTAACTGTTGTCTCCTGACTCCCTTCACTTTAAATCTGTTTTTCTTCCCTGAAATTAACGTTATTTGATTAATGGATTCTTTGCGCTTGGTGTCTATTTGCGCCTTGCGCCGCTATAATCGCCGCCTGATTTTCCATTCGTCTTTTTTGCAAGAGAGCAGCATCCGGCATGAGCTATCAAGTTCTGGCACGCAAGTGGCGTCCGCGGGTTTTCCGCGAAATGGTGGGGCAGGAGCATGTGCTCCAGGCCCTGATTAACGCCCTGGACCACAATCGCCTGCACCATGCTTATTTGTTTACCGGTACGCGCGGCGTGGGTAAAACCACCATCGCGCGTATTTTGGCGAAATGCCTCAACTGTGAAACCGGTGTAAGTTCCGAGCCTTGTGGCCAATGTTCAAGTTGTCGCGAAATTGCTGAAGGTCGGTTTGTTGATTTGATCGAGGTGGACGCTGCTTCGCGTACCAAAGTGGAAGATACGCGTGAGTTACTGGAAAACGTCCAGTACGCGCCAACTCGTGGCCGCTATAAGGTTTACCTCATCGACGAGGTCCATATGCTCTCCAACAGTAGCTTTAATGCACTGTTGAAAACCCTGGAAGAACCTCCACCCCATGTGAAATTTTTGCTGGCGACCACTGATCCGCAAAAACTACCGATGACCATCCTGTCGCGCTGCTTGCAGTTCAACCTGAAAAATATGAACCCTGAGCGAATCGTCCAGCATTTGAAGTTTGTGCTGGAGCAGGAATTGGTACCCTACGAAGAATCTGCCCTTTGGCATTTGGGCCGCGCTGCCGATGGCAGTATGCGCGATGCGATGAGCCTTACTGACCAGGCGATTGCCTATGGTTCCGGCAAGATTACCGAATCTGAAGTCAGTGCCATGTTGGGGACTATCGACCAGACCGCCGTTTACGATGTAGTGACTGCGTTGGCGAGTTACGATGGCCGCGCAGTTCTTGCGGCGGTGGAGCGTATGTCGGAGCAAGCACCGGATTACGCCAGCGCGCTGGCAGAAATGCTGGCAGTGTTGCATCGCATTGCTATCGCCCAGGCATTGCCGGAAGCGGTTGATAACAGCCATGGTGATCGCGAGCGTATCCTGCAGTTATCGCAACAAATGCCAGCGGAGGATGTGCAACTCTTTTATCAAACTGCGTTGTTAGGCCGTCGCGATTTGCCCCTGGCACCGGATCCTCGCGCCGGCTTTGAGATGGTGCTGTTACGTATGCTGGCGTTCAAACCGCAGGGCGTAATAGAGATGCCGACCCAGGCATTGCCGCAATCCAATACGCCGATAAAACCGGTCGCGCCGACAGCGCCAGCTAACATTCCTGCAAACCCTGTTGTATCCAATCCGGTTGTTGCCCATGTTGCCTCGCAAATCCCGCCTGTACCACAGGTATCGGCGCCACAGGTACAAGAACATCAAGCCGCACAGCCGACTCCTGTTGCCCAGGCTCCGGCGCCGGTAATTAATCAAGCGAGTGCTCCTGTTGCGCCGGCAAGCACCCCTCTGTCTGCACCGCAACCTGTAGCGCCTGCAGCGATGCCTGAACCACCACCGTTTGATGGCCCTTATGACAATGTTCCTGACGATGAATATGCGGAATATGCACAAGCTCCCGCGTATTACGAAGCACCAACTGTTGCAGGTCAGGATTCTGTATCGGTTGGACATGGAGTAAACGAGCCAAAAAAGTCTGAGGCGGCGCAGCCGCCTGCCGCGGCCATATTAGACTCTGTATTTAACTCCCCGGCTGTTGCTGCTGCGGTTGAAACCGTTGTTCCCGTACCCAAACCGATAACGCCTGAACCTGTACGCGCAAAACCCTTGCGCAAGGTTCCTTATGAGCAAGCAGGGCCGCAGGATTGGACGGAAATTTATTTGGGCCTGGGAGTTACCGGCATTTTGCAAAGCACTGTTGCCAATTGCCAGTTGACTGGCCGGCAAGGCAATACGTTCCAATTTGTATTGGATGAAAACAACAGCACGTTATTTGATGTGAGCCATGAAAAACGTTTGGCTGATTTGCTCACGGATTATTTCACTGAAGCCATTCGTGTCAGTATCCAGTTGGGCAAAATTACTGCAGAAACGCCGGCAATGATGGCGATTCGTTTGCGCGAAGAACGGCAATTGCAAGCGATTGATGCAATCAAGAATGATCCAATTGTGCAACAGTTGATCGCACAATTCGGCGCGACTTTACGTGAAGATACCATTCAACCGGTCAATTAAAATTTTGATCAATTTATTTTAATTTTATTTTTGGAAAGAGGGCGCTATGAAAGGTCTTGGCGATTTAATGAAACAGGCCCAGCAAATGCAGGCCAATATGCAAAAGATGCAGGAAGACCTGGCCAAAGCTGAAGTGAAAGGTGAGGCGGGTGCTGGTTTGGTTTCCGTGGTGATGACTGGTCGCCACGATGTAAAACGAGTAAGCATCGACGACAGTTTGTTAAGTGAAGATAAAGAAATGCTGGAAGATTTGCTCGCTGCTGCGGTGAATGATGCGGTACGCAAGATCGAACAGCAAAATCGTGACCAAATGGCAAAAATGACTGCAGGCATGGGAATTCCGCCTGATTTCAAAATGCCATTTTAAGGTTTGATAAAACCAGTTTATTACCACTAAAAATTAATTTATCACCATTAGAAAGTAGCCTTCATGTTTAGTCCGCTTATTGATGAACTTATGGCATCACTGCGCTGCCTGCCTGGCGTTGGCCCTAAATCTGCCCAACGTATGGCGTTGCATTTATTGGAACGCGACCGCGCAGGCGCGGAGCGCCTTGCTATGAGTTTGCAAAAAGCTGTCGCCGGTGTTGGCCGTTGCGAACGCTGCCGCACGCTCACCGAACAAAAATTTTGTGGTATTTGCGCCAACAATCGTCGCGATAACAGTTTGTTGTGTGTAGTGGAAACGCCGGGTGATGTACTGGCGATTGAGCAAGCGGGTACTTACCAGGGTAAATATTTTGTGTTGCTCGGCCATCTGTCGCCTATTGATGGCATAGGCCCGGAAGATATTGGTGTCGATCAATTAATAAAATTATTGCAGCATGATCCCGGGCATCCCGAAGATCGAATTCGTGAAGTTATTCTTGCGACTAACCCTACAGTGGAAGGTGAAGCTACGGCGTATTACATCAGTGAGCGCGCCAAAAATTTAAATGTCACTGTATCGCGTATTGCCCACGGTGTTCCGCTTGGTGGTGAGTTGGAATTTATTGACGGCGGTACACTCGCGCACGCGTTTTCATCGCGCCGCAGTTTATAAATTCCATAAATACCTGTTGTGTAGATAATTGCCTAATGTTAATTCCTACTGAACCAATCTGGATTGATCAGGATGATCAATTAGCTGCGCTTTGCGCTACCTGGCGCCAACAAGCGGCTATTGCTGTGGACACGGAGTTTATGCGCAGCGAAACGTTTTATCCGATTGCTGGCTTGCTGCAAATCGGCGATGGCAAAGGGTGCTATCTAATTGATCCCCTGGCGATTACCAACAACGAATCACTACGGGAATTAATGCTTGATCCGGCAGTAACCAAAGTATTGCATTCCTGTTCGGAAGATTTGGAAGTGTTCCAACGCTGGTTAGGCGTTGTACCTGCGCCATTGTTTGATACGCAAATTGCTGCTGCATTTGCTGGTTTGGGTTTCAGCCTCGGATATTCATCGCTGGTAAAAAACCTGCTGACTATCGAAATTCCCAAAGATGAAACCCGCTCTGATTGGTTGCAGCGGCCATTAAGCCTTGCTCAATTGAAATATGCAGCACTGGATGTGGCCCATATGCTTGTTGTGTATGGAAAGTTGTTGCAATTGTTGAAAGCCAATAACCGCCTGGAGTGGGTAAAAAGCGATTGCGCTGATTTGGTCTCGAATGCGCGCAAGCCGGAAGAATTTTCTGACGCTTACCAGAAAGTAGGTTTTGCGTGGAAATTGCGCCCGCAAGAGTTATCGATTCTGCGCGATTTATGCATCTGGCGCGAATGTGAAGCGCGCGCGCGCGACATCCCGCGTAATCGCCTAATCAAAGAGCCATCGCTGTGGGAAATTGCGCGCAAAAAAGTACAGGATCTTGCCCATTTACAAAAAGTGCCGGATGTTCCGTCGCGCACGATTAAAAATGATGGCGAAACGATTTTGCAGATTGTGAGCACGGCATTGGATCGCGATGAATCCTCCTGGCCTGCTCGGCTTGATCCTCCGCTGGCGCAGAGTGAGGGGCCATTGATGAAAAATCTGAAAAATTTTGTCCGTGAGTTCGCTGAGCAACAACAAATTCCCGCCGAAATATTGATTCGCAAAAAAGATTACGAATTTATTGTGCGTTCGGGAATGAACGGCGGTGAATACCAATTGCCAGTGCGTTTGCAAGGCTGGCGTTTCGGTTTGATCGGCGAAGGATTATTGCGCATCGCAGCACAAAGCCAGTTTGTATCCTAATCTGTGTATTAACCTGAACCTGACTGTTTAATCGCCTGTTATCTACGAAAGCCAGCTACTTATGAAAATTATTTGTGAAATTTATCGCAGCCCAAAAGAAGAAGGAATGTACCTCTACGTAAAAAAGGAGGAAGGCCTGAGCCGGGTTCCGGAAGATTTATTGGCGCTTTTTGGAAAACCGCAACAAGCGATGGTGTTGTTATTAACACCTGGGAAAAAACTCGCTAATGCCAGTGTAGAAAAAGTGGCAGAGAGTTTGGAAGAAAAAGGTTTTTATTTGCAGATGCCACCGCGCGCTGAACGCGATGCTGATGCAGAGCGCATTCGTGCGCTTAACTCCAAGTTATCCGGTCATTAATCAATATGGCACAACAAGTATTCTGGTTAGCAAAAACGCTGGAACAGATGTCGCCAGAGGAATTTGAATCCCTGTGCGATGGTTGCGGTAAATGCTGCCTGCACAAATTGGAAGATGAAGATACCGGCGATGTGTATTACACCAAAGTGGCTTGCCGTTATCTGGACCATGACACTTGCCGCTGCCAGGAATACACTAATCGCCAGCAGTTAGTAGAAGCTTGTGCAGTGCTTACGCCGGAATCGGTTGGCGATACCTACTGGTTACCGGAAACCTGTGCCTATCGCCTGGTTGCTGAAGGTATTCCCTTATTTGATTGGCATCCACTGGTGTCTGGTGATCCGGGCTCCATTCACAGTGCCGGTGTGTCGGTACGTGGTCGGGTGCTTCATGAAGCGTCGGTAAATCCCGATGACCTTGAAGATTATGTAATTCGTTGGGTGAATTGATGTTTATTGAAATAAATGCCTGGAGGTACTGCTAATGGAAAATATCACTGAATACCAATATGCATGGGCGCTCTACCTGGCTGGTGCCCTGGGTTGTTCATTGGCTGCCTGGCTATTGTTCTGTCGGCTGGGACGAGCTATCACGCATTTTATGGTAATCACCGTAATGGTACTGCTCTTTACCCCATATGCGATTGACCAGGAAAAAATGACCATGGCCCCGGGGATTTATACCCTGGTGTTTGGTTTTTTTGAAGGTGGATTTATTGCGATCAAACCACTGCTGAAAGTAATGCTGGGGATTTGGGCGATCGCACAGGTTTTATCATTGATCTATCAGATACTCACGCGTAACCGCCGCCCGGCGCAGGAAGAATACCGTCCGTTCCAGCAAAATACCTATCATGATGATGAAGACGATTACGGTTACAATCCGTCGCGGAATGATCGTAATTCCGGCCGCGGTTTATCGCGCGATGAACGTATTGCGCGCGATGAACTCCTCCACGGCGAACCTATTCGCGCTATTCGCTAGCAAATTACAATTCATTGCCAACTAGCCTTGCCAAAGCCAGTATTTTGCTGGCTTTTTTGTTTCTCTTCACTTGCCGCCGTGTTTGATTATCTGCCGGGATAGTAATCAACCAACTAATTCCAACTACGGTTTTTTACAAATTCCATTCCTGTCAAAAATGGCGAATTGGCTGCTTGCTGCTATAACTAATGGCAATAACATTCACAATAAGCCGGTTTTGCCTGCTTTTTGCACGCGCCGATTTACCGACAGGAAACCTCATGCGCCAGCTGTGTTTATTTTTACTTTCTGTTGCGCTGTTCATGAATGGCCCTTTATGGGCTGATGAGATCGCAAAACCATTACCGGCTGATGTGCGGGTATTGATTGATATCTCGGGAAGTATGAAAAAAACCGATCCGCAAAACCTGCGTAAACCTGCTGTGGATTTAATCGTGCGTTTACTGCCGGATAACAGCAAAGCCGGTATTTGGACATTTGGCCAATCCGTTAATATGCTGGTTCCCCATCGTGTGGTTGACAAGGCGTGGCGCGCTGAAGGTTCGCAAAAAGCCCATACGATTAATTCCGTCGCCATGTTCACTAATATTGGTGGTGCATTGGAAAAAGCCGCTGAAGATTATGCAGCACCGTCCAACGATTATCGGCGCAATATTATTTTGCTGACGGATGGTGTGGTGGATATCAGTAAGGAAGCCGTCGTAAATCTCAATGAGCGCAAACGCGTGCTCACCGAATTATTACCGCGTTTAAAAGCTTCGGACTACCGTATTCATACCATTGCGCTTTCCGGTGATTCGGATCAGGAGTTGATGAAAAAACTCTCCATCGCCACCGATGGTATTTCAGAAGTTGCTGAGACAGCTGACGAATTGATGAGCACTTTTTTGCGAATTTTCGATCAGGCTGTTCCCGCCGAGCGGGTTCCGCTGGATGAAAATGGTTTTCTGGTAGACAGCAGCATCCAGGAATTTACCGCCCTGATTTTTCGCCGTGCTGAAGTGCCGGCCACAATAATTGTTGCACCGGATGGCAAAGAGTTTAGTGATACTGACCCCAAAAATAATGTGAATTGGTATCGTACCGACAAATACGATTTGATTACGGTTCAGCATCCCCCGGCGGGACAATGGAAAGTTAAAACCGATATGGCTCCCGGCAGCCGTGTGACGGTGGTGAGCAATTTGCAACTGACGGTACAGCCAATGAAAAGCAATATTAAGTCCAATCAATCGTTGGATTTAACCTATGCCTTCCAGGAAAACGGCAAAACCATCCTTAATAAAGACTTCCTCAATCTCCTGACTGGCGAGGTATTAATTTCCGGTGGCGGTACTGCGGAAGTGAAATCCACTCCATTAACCATGGGAGCGCCTGCTGATGGTAATTTCCATCAACAACTCGAGGGATTTAGTGGGCAGGGCGCGTTCGATGTAAAAATTCTGATTGATGGTAAAACCTTCAAGCGGGAATTTATCCATCACCTGAATATTTCTGATTCCGCATTCAAGCTGGAAAAAACAGTGGATGAATCATCTGGTAAAAAAGTATACGGCTATAAATTAACGGCTGACCTGGAAGCGGTTGATGTTAGTGCAACGACGGTTAAAGCCATTATTAAAAATTCCAAAGCCAATAACCTTGAACGCGATCTGAATACGATTGGCAATGAGCGCTGGGAGTTTTCGTTTACTCCGGTCCAAACTGCACATTACGACATCAGTTTGAATGTCACGGGTAAACAAATCGATGGCAGTCCATTAACGGAAACGATTCAGGCTGACAGTTTTGATTTCCCGGATGAGGCCAGCGTCTTGGCGGCAGAACATCCGGCAAGCGAAGCCTCGTCATCCGCTGCATCCAGTGAAGCTGCTCCTGCGGCGGAAGAACATGCACCTGAAGCAGAAACTAAACCGGAAGAAAGTTCCAATGTGTGGCTCTACATAGGTATCGGCATTGGTAACCTGTTAGTCCTTGTATTGGGGTATTTTATTTATCGTTTAATCATCGGCGGAAAAAATAAGGACGATAACGATGAGATTGAGAAAACACTCAAAACTGATGTAAGCAGTTTGCAAAAAAATAACGCACCAACAGAAAAAACGGTGATTGATGTTTCTGATGAAGCGAATATGGGCACTATTCCCATGAGCGATAACAGCCCCGTTGGTAACAATGGGGAACCTGAAGTGAAAATGCCGGATGATTTGATGGCCGATAATCTTTTTCCATTGGATAATATGGAAGAACCCGGCGATAAAGATAAAAACTGATGTCTGTTTGTGAAGCAAACCTGCCCCTGAATAATTCTCCATTTTTATTTCAATTAATAGATCCAGCGCGCCTGGCGCTGGTGGATCGTTTTTATCGCAGCCATGGCTATAAAGTAAAGTGTGCAGCGAGTGAGCGCGTGTTTGCGCTTGCTGATTCAACCGGTGACTTTATTGCCGCCGCCCGTTTGGTGCCCCAGGCATCCGGACATTATTGGTTGCGAAATCTGCTGGTAAGCCCACAGTGGCGGGGACGGGGGTTGGCGAGTGGTTTGATGATGGACTGTAAACCTCATCTTGCACCCTTGGGTTGTTATTGTTTTGCATTACCACATCTCACGGAGTTTTATCGCCGCCTCGGTTTTGACATTAATCCGGTGCATTGTCCCGCTGATATTTTAGCCAACTATCAGAAATACCGGTCGCGGGGACGTGACTGGGTGTTGATGGGTTATAAGCAGGACTGAAATATTTTTTAAATTTGGTGCATAGGCAAAACCAAATAGCGAGTAAGGTTGTCTCTACTCTATAGTTATACCATCACATCTGGTTACTTCACTATAGTTTGTTTAAATTACCCATTCAGCTAAGGAGTTTTTATGAATATTGATATCGGAATTTCCCAAGCGCATCGCGAGGAAATCGCCCATGGTTTATCCCGGTTGTTGGCCGATACTTACACCCTTTACCTGAAAACCCATAACTTCCATTGGAATGTTACTGGACCCATGTTTCAAACTTTGCATCTGATGTTTGAAACCCAATACACCGAACTGGCATTGGCGGTAGACCTGGTGGCTGAGCGTATCCGTTCATTGGGCTTTCCAGCGCCGGGAACTTACAAACAATACGCAACATTAAGCAGCATCAAAGAGGAAGAGGGTATTCCTAAAGCGCAAGAAATGATCAAGTTGTTAGTCGAAGGCCAGGAAGCTGTTGTACGAACAGCCCGTTCCTTGTTCCCGGCAGTTGAGGCTGCGCAAGATGAAGCTACTGCAGATTTGTTAACCCAGCGTATTCAATTGCATGAAAAAACAGCATGGATGTTGCGCAGCTTGCTCGAATAATTGTATTTAAATTATTGAACGCAAAATCAACAAAACCCGGCAATGCCGGGTTTTTTATTGCTCGAAATCTGCGCGTACAAATGTGGGAAGTTTCCCAGAACTCGCGACATGCACAAAAAAATTAATCGGTTTTGTATCCCACTTTTTTAAATGTGATTTTTCAAATCGTTGATTGATAAGGTTTTTTATCCATCCTATTAAAGTGCATTCTCTCGAACTTCCCACCTTGATCAACTGATGTCTATTCGGACGCCTCCATTAGCCGAACACGTGAATATTGCGTAGGGATTAATAACAAAACCTTCGTTTTAATCCCTGATAAGCAAGACCAGTGAGAGGTAAGTAACTGGCTCGGGAGTCTCCATCGGCGGCCCCCACACTACAGCGAGTTACGATAACAATAACGGTTCGAGGATTAAGTTCATGCAAAACCCAATGACATTTAAGAAAAAAATAATTGCTACAACAGTTGCATCGGTTATGGCAGCTGGTTTGAGCAGTATCGCTTTTGCACAGGATGACAGTGCAGTTGATGAAGTTATAGTTACCGGTATTAAAGGCAGCTTGCAGCGTGCGATGGATATCAAACGCGATGCAACCGGTGTGGTTGACGCAATTTCTGCGGAAGACATTGGCAAGATGCCCGACTCCAACCTTGCAGAATCCCTGCAACGTATCCCGGGTGTATCGATTGACCGTGTAAACGGTGAAGGTAGTAAAGTGACTGTTCGTGGCTTGGGCAGTGGTTACAACCTGGTGACGTTGAACAGCCGTCAAATGCCCGCATCTTCTTTTGGTACCAGCCGTTCATTCGACTTTGCGAACCTGGCTTCTGAAGGTATCGCCGGGGTTGAAGTTTTCAAAAGTGGTCGTGCCGATGTGCAGTCCGGGGGGATGGGGGCATTAATCAACATTCAGACTCCTCGCCCCCTTAATAGTCCCGGCTTGAAAGCCGTTGTGTCCGCAAAAGCAGTTAGCGATCGATCCTCTGTAGTTGAAGAAGGTATAACCCCGGAAATTTCCGGTTTGTTCAGCAATACCTTCGCCGATGACAAGATTGGCGTTTCCCTGACAGGTAGTTATCAAGACCGTAACAGCGGCAACCGCCAATCCCAGGTGAGTGGTTGGTTTACTCATGCGGCTGATAAGCCGATAGGTGACTGGGACGATTTACCATCCGGTTATAAAGATGTACCGGTAAATAGAAGCCGTTCGCTTCCATCCGAGATTATGTACCGCGTTAATGAAGTAAATCGCAAGCGTACAAATGCCCAGTTGACCGTCCAGTACCAACCAGTAGACAGATTAACCGTAACCGCTGATTACCTTTACGTTAACCAGGAGCGTGAAGAAAACAACTTTGGTACCGGCCTTTGGTTTACCCGCCCTAACGATGGCTCGATGGAAATTGAGTGGAGTGATACCAATCCTGCTTATCCGCTTTCATACACCGAAGTCGCAAGGGCTAAGGAACTTAACTACGTTATTAACCATAACCAGGCTAAATCAGACCTTAAATCAGCTGGTGTGAATGTTAAGTGGGATGCTACCGATAATCTGGTGGTGGAGTTTGATGCGCACAACTCAGACTCTTACTCTGGTCCGAATGGTAAGTGGGGTGGTAATAACCAGTTCCACTTCGGCATTATCGATGACTATAAAGTCAATGTTGATTTCACCAAGAAATATCCGCTGATGCATTTTGAGTATGCTGATGGCCGTGATGATGTAGTACCTGATGTTTCCCGTATGCAACTGACCAACAATATCTTCCGCGTACAAGATCAGGACTCTGCTGTTGATGAGTACCAATTAAAAGGTACCTATACCTTTGACGACAGCTTTATCGACAACATTAAAGCAGGTGCGGGCACTAACGAAATCACCAACAAATATTACTTCCTGGGGCTTCAAGAGCAAAACCAGGGTACCTGGGGTGGTGTGCAGGGTAAAAATGGTATTGGTGATATTCCGCAGTACTATTGGATTGTTGACAGGCTAACCAACTACTTTGATAACAGTGACTTCAATAGTCCTTACTTCCAAAACACTATTGTCCGCGCTAACTGGGATGAACTGTTGGATGTCAGTGCAAGGCTCTATGGCTCCGATACCGGTCCTTGCCCGAAAGCCTATTGCACTACGCGAGACAACACCAAAGCAAATGACGGGTTGGATGACGATCTGACAATTGAGACCACCGATTTTGCTTACGTGCAGTTTGGTTTCAAGCCGGAGATCGCGGGTATGCCGGCTAACCTGGCGGTAGGTGTGCGTTATGAAACCACTGACGTTGAATCATCCCAATATGTAGCTGCTTACCTGCCGTTAGCGCGTTGGAATGGTGGCAACGAATATGCGTTGACGGCCAATGGTAATGAATACGGCACTTCTAAGGGTAGCTATTCAAAAACCTTACCGAACCTCGATTTTGATATTTCCTTGACGGATGATATTAAAGCTCGTGCGTCTGTCAGCAAGACCATCGCGCGCGCGGACTTTGCTGATTTGAGAGGGGGTTACAAGTGGAATGCTGCACCGCGCAGCAGCGAGATCACTGCCTCATCGGGTAACCCAAGCCTGCTGCCAATGGAATCAACCAACTTTGATATATCAGCAGAGTGGTACTACGCCGATTCCAGTTATGTATCGCTGGGTTACTTCAAAAAAGACGTTGCTGATTTCATCGGTGGTTCTGCTCCGCAAGAAGGCTCAACAGCGGATCTGCCGGGTGGTATATCAGAGCCTTTCCGCACTCCATACATGGGAGAGCGTTGGAAGGCGGCTGTTGCAGCTGGTAATACCACGAATCCAGACATCGCTGCTTATATTCGTGCCAACTATCCTGAGACTGTAGATCCGGTTACTGGCCATATTTGGGCATTGCCAACAGATCCAATTCTAAACTACGAAAGTACACAGCCGATTAACAACAAAGATGCATCCATCGATGGTATTGAAATTGCGTGGCAGCATACTTTTGGTGAGTCAGGTTTCGGCTTCCAGGCGAATGCTACCGTAGTGGATTCTGATACCGAGTTTGACAATGCTTCCACTGGATCACAGTTTGCTGTTTATGGCTTGAGTGACTCGGCAAACTTTATCGGTTTCTACGATAAAAATGGCCTGCAAGCCCGTCTGGCGTATAACTGGCGTGATGACTTCCTGAATAGTTACGCGGGCTATACCGAAGCCTACGGTCAATTGGATGCCAGCGTAAGCTACGACATCACTGACAACCTGACTGTGTCTATGGAAGCATTGAACCTCACTGATGAAGACACACGTACTTATGTGCGCGATACCGGTATGACATCCAGCTATACAGAAACCGGTGCTCGTTACAACGTCGGTGTTCGTTACAGCTTCTAATGTTATTTAGGTGTTGTTATCGATTGTTGCATTAATGTTGTACTGCAACCAAAAAAAGCCGCTGGGAACAGCGGCTTTTTCGATGGTTTGCGCTAGCCTTATCCTGTTCATATCGGTTACTGATAAAAATTACTGTATCGGCGTAGGTGAGGGCATTGGCTAACCATGTGTGCAACTTTGCAAACGATGGACCTGTCTGCAACCGAATTTTTCTGTGAATCTATCGTGAATTGATTGAAAAAATAAACAACGGATTACAAAAATATAAAATCCAGCGATGAAAATAACAATGCTGAAGAGTTCCGTTCCTGGAGATGCTATGCCTAATTTTGCTTTATTGAATAATGTTGACCATAAAAATCTGCGTGTAATTCGTGATTACTCATCGCAATACGGTGATGATGAAATGTCCGTGGTGACTTTTCCGCAGGAGTTTCGTGCAATCCAAAATGAATACCCTATTTTTTTTAAGAAAAATCCTGAAACAGGGCGATTCATCCCTGTTGCGGTAACAGGATTGCGTCCAAATGAAAATTTGTTTTTATCAGAAAAAGGATGGGACGCGCACTACATTCCCGCATCGGTAAAAAGACGGCCTTTCCTGATTGGTATACAGCCACCAAAACCAGATGATATCTCTGGTCAGCCCAGTAAGATGGTATATGTTGATATGGATAGCCCTCGCATTAGCGAAAGCCAGGGCGATGCCGTATTTTTGCCGCATGGAGGCCACACACCTTATCTGGAATCAATCGTGGATTTGCTCGACTATATCCAATATGGTACAGAACTAAACCAGCAGTTTGCGGATGCATTATTAGCACATGAATTACTGGAGACTGTTTCGCTTGAAATTACATTGAAAAATGATGAGCGTATTAACCTTACCGGGTTTTACACAATCAATGAAGATAAATTAAAGGTATTGCCTGCAGCTGCGGCGGTTGAACTACATAGCAAAGAATTTTTAGAGTGTATCTACATGGTATTAGCTTCTCATTCCAATATGGTCAAATTAATTGCCCGTATTGAAGCAAAAATGCTAAGCCAATAACCTTTGCTCATAATATTGCCGTGGCAACAAAAATCATTAAGTTGTTTTTATGATTAACATTGATAAAAAAGTAAAAGTTGTCCATGGCTGCACACCGGATCAAATTCCTGATGACGTGTTGTTGTCGAATGAGCCATTAATTTTAAAGGGGCTCGCGTCTTCCTGGCCCATTGTGAAAGCTGGCTTTTCCTCGCATGAGGAGGTCGAAAAATATTTGCTGCAATATTATAAAGGGCAGGAGGTCGCTGCTTTCCTGGGGAAGCCGGAAAATAATGGTCGTATTTTTTACGATGAGAGCATGACCGGTTTTAATTACGATAAAGTCAGTACCAAACTGGATTTTGCGTTAAAACAATTGCTATTGAATGCCAATAATCCACAACCACCCTCCATCTATATTGGCTCCACCTCGGTGGATGACTATTTGCCTGGTTTTCGTGCTGATAATGATTTGGCATTGGGGCAGCATAATCCCATGGTCAGTATTTGGATATCCAACAAATGCCGCATCGCTGCGCATTGGGATAGCCCTTTGAATATTGCGTGTTCAGTGGTTGGTCACCGGCGTTTTACGTTGTTTCCTTTTGATCAAATGGAAAACCTTTACGTAGGCCCGTTAGATAAAACTCCCGCAGGTCAAGCAATTAGCCTTGTTGATTTTTACAATCCCGACTTTAAAAAATATCCGAAATTTAAAGAAGCGCTGCAGCATGCCCGGATTGCTGATCTTGAACCGGGTGATGGAATATTTATTCCCAGCATGTGGTGGCACCATGTAGAAAGCTTGAGTTCACTTAACATATTAGTGAACTACTGGTTTAAGTGGTCACCTTTATTTTTTGGAAAACCAGTGAATGCACTGTTTGATGCAGTCTTATCGATCCGCGATTTGCCGCCCGAGCAGCGTGCTGCCTGGAAGATAATTTTTGATCATTATATTTTCGATTATCAAAAAGAAAACTTCGCGTACATTCCAGAACAAGCCCAGGGTGCCATTGGCGAATTGACCGATGACAACGCCCGTAAAATTAGGGCGCGTTTGTTGAATCAGTTGAACAGGTAGGCTAATTGCTAAACGAACATTAAATAATAAACATCATTTGATTTTTATAGTAATGGAAGCGATTGGATATGATTGCTCTTATTATTTTAGATAAATAAAACTATTCAACGTCAATCGCCCCACGATCGGGTTGGGGCGGAACTGCAGGTTTTCAGGTATTGATGCAGAGTGCAATACATCACTCGGATACACAATTAAACGATTGAAGTTGGCTTCATAGCGACCAGTTTCTTCATAGTATTGATTAGAGCCGTTGATATATTTTTTGTGCCAGCTTGTATCCAGTGCTTCTTTATCCAGATGTTCCCCGTAAACATCCATTCGCTCTGGCGACAGTTGTTCAAAGCCTGTAGCGCTATGTCGATAAAATGATGTGCCACCTTTGTCTGGCGTACATAGATAATGCACACACGCCAGCTGTTCTTTGCGAATTGTATCAACGTGAGGACGGGATTGCGGTAATGCCAGGCGAGCGGGTGGTGTTAAGACCAGGGAATAGGTGGAGACAGAATAATGTATATTTTCCAGTTTAAGGTTAAACGCCTTGCAAATTATATTAGCTAAATAAACTTGCAATGCCTGACTGTAAAAATCCGGTACGTTGGATTGTATTCCTGGATAAAAATTAGTTCCATCCCGAAAATCGCCAAACTTCATTGCATATTCCAGGAGCGTTTCTGCATCCTGTAAAAAATTATCAATTACCAACACTGGCGTTTTTTCGTTTCCAACAATATCTACACGATAGCGAAAATCAGGGTGAAGTGATGGTATAAAATTGTTGATTGACATCTCGGTATTGCCCTAACGGTGATTCCATATTATTGCTTATTAAAAGGATGAGTTCCATCTCTAAAAAAATCCCCGCTGAAAAACAGGCGGGGATTTTTATTGTAAACTTTTATGTAAAAAGTTTGTTTATTGCCGCAACGGCAATATCAACTGCTCACATTCCTGCACAGTAAGGTTCTTACCGCATACCGGAATTTGGTTTTGCGGCGATGCATCAGCCTTGGTGGTAATTAATGGATTGCCAAGAATATGGTTTACCGTATTCAGGTTATAACCATTGTCTTGTTCTGCCATCCAGAAGAATATTCCCGCAAGGCCTTTTGATTTTGCATATTTGGTTTTCAATGCAACAGTGCGTGGTGTTTCGATACTAATAAAGGATCCAATGCCTTCATGAACCAAATAATCGGCATTGGCAATTTTATCGGTATAGAGCGTATAGCCATTGCGTGGCTTTAATTCCCGGTCCAAAAAGTTTTGGTAGAGATCATAGCCTTCAATAACACCGGCTTCCCATGAGCCCACACCGGCAATTCCCAAAATTAATTGTGCTCCGGCCCAATTGCTGTTACCTGCTGTTGTGGAACCTGCGAGCCCATTTGTGTATTCGCGAATATCGCCAGGAACTGTCGCTTTTGCACGATGGTAATTCGCCGCACCAATCATTAATTTATTTGCAGGTACACCAACCCCCAATAAATAATTGAGTGTCCAATCTGCTGAGGTCCCTGCGGATGAGCCTGTTGCGCTGGAATTTATATAAAGTGGAGTGTGGTGGGAAATTTCACGCTCCCACGCACCGGTAAGGTCATAAGTCATTACGTATAAGCGATCCAGATACGGATGCACATTACCCCAATTGATTTTTTCCAGGCGACCAAGCCCCGCCGGAATTGCTGATGACAGGCGATATTTTTTGCCGGTCTTTGCCGTGAGCCAATCCAGGCCAGCACGTAATTCCTGAACGAGTGCAGCGTAATTAGCCGCGTCGTTAGGACCTGATGCGCCGGGGACTGAACCATCGGTTGCCGGATACTCCCAATCGATATCTACACCGTCAAAGTCAAAACGTTCGAGGAAATGCACAATCGAATCGACAAACGCTTTACGACGCGCCGTGTTTCCTGCCATCCAATAAAAACCTTCAGAAAGCGTCCAGCCACCAACCGATAAATCCAGTTTTAATTGCGGGTTTTGTTGGCGCAATTGATAAAGTACGCCAAAAACGCCACCGACTTTTGTACGGTCCAACGAATACTGGCTTTCTGTTCCCACTACACCTTTGGGCGCGACCCCAACGTTGCGTACAAACGCCGCTTCAAAATCAGCGAGCGCCATTGCACCATCGGGTAATTTGCTTTGCGCGCAATTACGTAATACGGCAGCAGGTGCTGTAGTGGGGAAGCCACCATCTTGTACATTACTGGCTCCGGGATAACAAATACCGGCAAAACCATAAACGATACGATGCACATTGGATGCTGCTAGTTTAGTGAAATCAAATTTGCGACCATAAATTGCCCAGTCGCCCATGTAAGTAACAATTTCCGTTCCGCTGGTTACTTGATAAGTATTGTGTTGTAGCGCGATGCTTCCCGGAACCAATTTTGAAACACGTGCGCCATTATCACCGTCGAGCCCTGTATGTTCTCCACCATTATCGGTAGCCACATTAATTGCGCCTTGTTGGCCACTCAACGTCGACGCTGTATTGGAAATTCGCGCAGCTGCTATTGTTCCGGTTGGATTTACGACTGCTGTATGTGGATTTCCCGCAACGGGTTGTGCCGTACCGTAATTAATGGTGTTGGAAATAGGGACCGGGCATTTATTCACATCCGGATAACCAACAGGTGCAGACCATTGGCCTGGGTATGCCGTGTTGCCCGGTTGGATCGAATGCGTGTCGACGAGTGCGCGATACACCGCACCCTGATATGCAACGAGAGAGCCCGCGGTATAAATTTTTCCACTCACAAATTCTTCTGCACAGTAACCCGTATTTGGCAGGCTGCTTGTGGTGCTGCTGGAATTATTTGAGCCATTACATGCGCTAGCTGTGGTTGCTGTCCATGCCGAAAGGTGGGCCCAACCTACGCCGGGTTCATACGCAGGATTGCCACTGGAACACCAGCCGGGTATTGCACAGGCATAAAATCCGCCAGCATTTCTCACTACGGCACCTGCCGTATAACTGGTTCCCGCCGCATACAAAGGGCAGCTGCCCGTGGTCACACTGGATTGGCTCGAACTGCTCAAGCTGCTTGATCGTAAACTTGTTGATGACGTGCGGCTCGAAATTGAATTACTGGAGAATGATGAGCTGGAGCGCGGTGTACTTGATAACGACGTGATTGAGCTTCCGTTGCTGGACGTTGCGGTATCGCAACTCCCCAGGTCAGCCCACGCATTTGCCCATGCCCATCCTGTGCCGGGAGCATAAGGGCCACCGACTGAACACCAACCGCCAACGGTACAGCGATAAGCGTTGTTCTGGTTTTTTACAATGTTACCTGTTGCATAATTACCTTGTGCGTACTGTGCAAGGCTGCTGCAATCGTAGGCATAAAGAGCGTTGGTAAAAAAAAATAAAGTGCAGAGTAAAAATAACTTTGTTTTGACCATTTTTGTATCCTCATTATTAATTATGTTTTGAAACTCGGATAACAGCTTGCATCACAGCAAGTCAAACAGGCAGGCACTTGTGGTTGATGAGGAAAAGTGCCAATGACAAAGATTCAAGCGTCAGGAATTGCAAAAATTACCGCGCGTCCCAGCGCACCTCTCTGACTGCTTAATAAAGGAGAGCTTCACCTCTTCAGTTGTGAAGACAACAGACAACGTTGTCCATCGAAGTTATTATTTTGGTGATGGGTTGTCAATGGAAAAAGAGGCTGAGTAATAAATAGTGAAGGGAGTGGCGCATAAACCAAAAATTTTTGCTAGCCTGGTCTGGATTGTAACGATGTATCTATCGTGGCTGTTTTTCCCTATGTTGTGCCATCTTTATAAGACCAGAGCCACTACTTTCAAAAAACGCGATCAATCCATATCAAATCATTCTTGTATTAAATTGAAAAAGTTAGCACGCAGTACCGTTTTAAATACATCGGGAGCGACTTCCATCTCCAAACCACGGCGACCGGCGCTAACGTAAATACTGGAATGATTTTCTGCGGTGCAATCGATAAATGTTTTTAGTGATTTTTTTTGTCCAAACGGGCTAACTCCACCCAGGACGTATCCAGTGATTCGCTCCACGGCCTGCTTGTCTGCCATAACCGCTTTTTTCGCTCCAGCTGCTTTTGCAATTTGCTTCATGCTTAATAGCGCAGAAACAGGAATAATTCCTACAGCAAATTCTTTGCCGTCCAGCATTACTACCAGGGTTTTGAATACTCGATCTGGGACTACAGCGAGTTTTTCAGCCGCTTCAAGTCCATAGGATTCAGAAGCGGGGTCATGATGGTATTCATGGATACTAAACCCGACTTTGGATTTTTCCAGGGCTTTAATTGCAGGTGTCATAGAACGGAATTCGAGGTTTCAGGTGTGTCAGATTTTACCCGAAGTGCCCCCGAATGTGTTGTCGTTAGCAGCAGCCATTTGTGAACTAACTGTTTTGCGACTAACCGTTACAGCGTTGTAATGCTGATCGCAGTTTATTATTCGAGCTCTTTCATCAATACAATCAGCTGTGCAATTCGCGCATTGGAAAGTTGGCGGTAATCCGGGTAGGGGGCCACTATTAATCGGTGTTTTTTGTTAATTGCGAAGTGTGAATCCAGCCATATTAACGGAGGTAAATTTAATGTGGCTGCATAGGTTTTTCCAGCGATGATATGAATGCTTTGTGTTTCACTATCCAATTCCGGTTTGCTGAATAATAAGGCTTCTTGTGATTGTGCGCGGAATAATTTTTCATCGCGGTATTCTTGCCAGCTTGCAGATAGGTCCTTTCTGTTTTTTTCATGGTGCCAATCAAATAACAACTTGGCATAGACATTAAATGCTTTACGCCAATGGTTGCTGGTATTTTTAACAATATGATCGATTTCACCAGCAGCTAATCCGCGCAAGCTGTCCATTGACGGGTAACTATCAATGGGTGGGCGATTTGCAATATAGAATTTTATGTTGCTGTTGGCAGCGCCGAGGCCTGTAGGGTTGGGTTTTGTCGTCAACGGAAAAGCTCATTTAGCTATTGGGATTGTTGGATTGCTACGGTTGTTGGATTGCGCAACCCCGGTTGGTGAAGCTGCGCGGTATTGTTTTAGCAAATTTATAGAGGGGCGAAAGCATAATCTTTCATTTCGTTAATTTCAAACGAGATGATATTGCCTTGCGGATCAAGCGTGTATTTTCTAACTTCATCAACAGCGGTTTTTGAAAGGCCTATCGTTTGGGTTGTAATTATGAATTTCAAATTGTCATTCCCTGCATTTTCTGCACTCCAGCTTCCTTCACCAAGGATAACATTATTATCACAACTAAATGCCGGTGTTGAACCTCTATCGCCTGCTTTGACCCTGGCAGGTAAATGGCTGGGAGAAGTTGAACTGCAGTTAATGATGGTTATTCCTTTTAATGAAGCAGATTCGTCAATTTTTTTACTAAAAGAAAGTAAATTTCCCGTTGCAGTTTCGATATCGGCGGTTACTGTCCACAGCTCAATTGGCGTCAATGCGCTGGTGCCAAAACGAGTTGCCGTGTGTTTGAAATAGGTTTCCTGGGGAGTTACCAGAACCCCGTTCACTACTGCCTCAGGTCCATTTTTTATGGATAGCTGTGCGTAATCAATCGAGGGATTTTGATTTTGCGAGGGTGTATTTAGTTCTACAGAATAAATAGTGCCTGTTTTAAGCGTAGTAATTTTCTCCAGGCTATAACTTAAATTATTTACACTGCTACTGCTACTGCTACTGCTACTGCTACTGCTACTGCTACTGCTACTGC
>NZ_KN266207.1:344061-538520 GCF_000766945.1 Cellvibrio mixtus subsp. mixtus J3-8
AAGTGCATTACTGCTTGCACTGCTATTACCTTTGTTTTTTCCTGAAGAATCATTATCTCCGCCGCAGCCCAAGAGCAGTAAAGGCACCATAAATAGACATCTTTTCATATCCTTTCTCCATGTAAGTACTATAAACAGCGGCTAGTTTCGCATTTTAATGGGAGTATTAATATTTAATTTTATCGGTTGCATGAGGCGTTTTATACATGATTTGCTGTGGGTAGCAAATTTTTACAATTTGTAGAGCATTGCATTTTCTGTTGCGGGAACATATTTGGGCACAGGTAATCCTATCTTAAGGTAATAAAAAACCAAAGCAAGATTGTTGGCACTATTTACAACAAGTTTATTTTGTTACAACAAGTTCATTTTTGAATAGGTGATTGAAATGGAAACACAAGAATTGCATCGTGGGCGTTTGATAGATCATATTCAATTGGTTGTGCGTGATTTGCCTGCCTCGCAAAAATTTTATACGGCGGTCTTTGAAATCCTGGAAATACCGATGGGTGGTACTGGCGAGGACTTCTTTTGGGTGGATGAATTATTTGTCTCTAGTGCGGATAGTAAAGCTGCCCAAGGCGCATTAACCGGGCGACATCATCTCGCATTTCAAGCAAAAGACCGCAAACAGGTGGATGCCTTTTATAACGCAGCATTATTGAATGGTGGGCGCGATAACGGAAAACCAGGTGAAAGGCCTTATCATCCCGGTTATTACGCAGCATTTGTCCTTGATCCGGATGGAAATAATATTGAGGCAGTTTTTCATGGCGAAGCGAAACGTAGCGCGGCTTCTATAAAAATTACTTTTTAATAGCAGTCTACACGGGTTGCGTGGGCAAGGTGTGCTGACGGGGCGTGAGCCCCGTCTCTGAAAATTATTCGTTGGCTGCCCCTGGTTCATAAGCGAGTACCGGGCTTAACCATCTCTCAACTTCCAATACATTTACTCCTTTGCGTTGAGCCAGGCTTTCAATTTGATCCTTTTCGATTTTTCCGGTATTGAAGTATTCTGATTCAGGGTGCGAAAAATACCAACCGGATACTGCAGCTGTTGGCAGCATTGCAAAGTGTTCAGTTAGCGTAATTCCGGTATTTTTTTCTGCGTTTAATAATTTAAATAGTGTCGCTTTTTCGGTGTGATCCGGACAAGCGGGATAACCGGGAGCAGGGCGGATACCTTTGTATTGCTCTTTAATGAGCTCTTCATTATCCAGATTTTCGTCGCGGTCATAACCCCAGAATTCCTTGCGCACACGTAGGTGCATATGTTCAGCAAATGCTTCTGCCAAACGGTCGGCAAGGGCTTTAACCATGATGCTGTTGTAATCATCGCCGTTATCCTGATATTGCTTCGCAAGCTCTTCCGCACCTATGCCGGTAGTAACCGCAAAGCCGCCAATATAGTCCTGCTTTCCAGTTTCTTTCGGTGCAATGTAATCCGCTAACGAATAATGTGGCTTGGTTTCCATACCTTGTTTGAGGTGTTGTTGACGAATGTGGTGCAGAGTATCGATTTTATTTCCGGCATCATCATATACGTCAATGTCATCTGCGTTGACAGTATTTGCTGGCCAGAATCCGATAACACCATTGGCTTTAATTAATTTTTCATCGATCAATTTACGCAGCATTTCTTGTGCGTCGGCAAATAAATTGCGCGCTGCTTCGCCGACGATTTCATCTTCCAGAATACGCGGGTATTTTCCGGCGAGATCCCAGCTGATAAAGAATGGGGTCCAATCAATGAATTCAACCAATGTATTTAAATCATAATCTTCAAATACTTTGATACCGATGAACGCCGGTGTTGGTGGTGTGTAATTTTCCCAATCGAGTTTCAATCCTTTGGCGATTGCTTCGGGATAGGTTCTCACTGTGCCACGTGGTTTACGATTAGCATTACGCTCTCGCACTTCTATATATTCTTGCTTGATATCCTCTACAAATTTCGGACGAAGTTCATTTGAGAGCAGGGTGCTGGCAACGCCGACGGCGCGCGATGCATCCGCCACATAGATAACCTGGTTAAGTTTAAATACCGGGTCAATTTTTACGGCAGTGTGCGCTTTGGATGTTGTCGCGCCACCAATTAACAGCGGTTTGTTGATGCCGCGACGTTCCATTTCACGCCCTACAAATACCATTTCATCCAGCGAAGGAGTAATCAAACCGGAGAGGCCGATAATGTCACAGTTTTGTTCGACGGCAGTGTCAATGATTTTATCGCACGGCACCATTACGCCAAGGTCAACTACTTCGAAGTTGTTGCATTGTAAAACTACACCAACAATGTTTTTGCCGATATCGTGTACGTCGCCTTTTACTGTGGCCATCAAAATTTTGCCATTCGGTTTTGATGCTTCGGTTTTTTCGTTTTCGATAAATGGTTGCAAATAAGCCACTGATTGTTTCATTACGCGCGCTGATTTCACCACCTGGGGCAGAAACATTTTACCTTCGCCGAATAAATCCCCCACCACATTCATGCCGTCCATCAATGGACCTTCAATAACATCAAGCGGACGCGGATAGTGTTGGCGAGCTTCTTCGGTATCGGCTTCAATATGTGTGGAAATACCTTTTACTAGTGCGTGCTCAATGCGTTTTGCGATAGGCAGTGAACGCCATTCTGCATCTTCTTTTACTTCACCGGCGGCGCCCTCACCGCGATATTTTTCGGCGATATCAAGCAGCGCTTCAGTACCTCCACTGTGGCGATTAAGAATTACATCTTCGACCTTATCTTTTAATTCCTGCGGCAAATCGTCATATACAGCCAGTTGGCTGGCATTAACAATCCCCATATTCATGCCGGCTTTAATTGCATGGTATAAGAAGACAGAATGAATCGCTTCGCGTACCGGATTATTACCGCGGAAAGAAAATGATACGTTAGATACACCACCGCTCACGCCGGCATGAGGTAAATTAGTGCGAATCCAGCGGGTAGCTTCAATAAAATCTACAGCGTAGTTATTATGTTCTTCAATGCCGGTTGCAACTGCAAAAATATTTGGATCGAAAATAATATCTTCCGGTGGAAAATTTAATTTATCAACCAGAGTGCGATAAGAACGCTCACAAATTTCTTTTTTGCGCTCCATAGTGTCAGCTTGACCGGTTTCATCAAATGCCATTACCACCACGGCGGCGCCGTAACGCATACACAATTTTGCTTTTTGTAAAAACTCCTCTTCGCCTTCTTTCAAGCTGATGGAGTTAACAATGGGTTTGCCTTGAATACATTTCAAACCGGCTTCGATCACATCCCACTTGGATGAGTCCACCATGATGGGTACACGTGCAATATCCGGTTCGCCTGCAATTAAATTTAAAAAGCGCACCATGGCTTTTTCGGCATCGAGCATGCCTTCATCCATGTTGATATCAATGATTTGCGCACCGTTTTCAACTTGTTCTAATGCAACTTCCAGGGCGGTGGAATAATCCTCTTCCACAATCAAACGTTTAAAACGTGCAGAGCCGGTAACGTTACAGCGTTCACCCACATTTACGAATAATGATTCTTTGGTAATGTTGAATGGTTCAAGGCCGGATAAGCGACATGCAGGTTCAATAGCGGGAATAGAACGTGGGGGATATTTTGTCATCGCACCGGCAAGTGCCTTGATGTGCGCTGGTGTGGTACCACAGCAGCCGCCGATAATATTTAAGAATCCACTTGCGGCAAACTCTTCAACAATCGCTACCATTTCTTCCGCAGTTTGATCATATTCGCCAAATTCATTGGGTAAACCGGCGTTGGGATGCGCTGACACAAAGCAATTCGCGACGCGTGACATTTCCTGTACATATTGGCGTAATTCTTTTGCACCCAGTGCGCAGTTCAAACCCATGCTCAGTGGGCGAGCGTGGGCGAGCGAGTTATAAAACGCTTCTGTTGTTTGACCTGAAAGGGTGCGCCCTGACGCATCGGTGATTGTGCCGGAAATCATAATCGGCAATTCAAAGCCGGTAGCGTCAAAATATTTTTGCACGGCGAAAACGGCGGCTTTGGCGTTGAGTGTATCGAAAATGGTTTCGATCAAAATAATGTCGGCACCGCCTTTAACCAGCGCATCAGTGGCTTCGACATAGTTTTCAACCAATTGATCGAAAGTGACGTTGCGTGCCCCGGGATCATTTACATCAGGCGAAATTGAACAGGTACGGCTGGTGGGACCAAGCACGCCGGCTACAAAGCGCGGTTTGGCAGGATTTTGGGCTGTCAGTTCATCGCATAATTCGCGTGCAAGTTTGGCGGCAGCAAAATTGAGCTCTGGTACAAGGTCTTCCATGTCGTAGTCGGCCATGGAAATACGTGTGGCATTGAACGTATTGGTTTCCAGAATATCGGCACCAGCCTCAAGGTAAGCGCGCTGGATTTCACGGATAACGTCTGGCTTGGTTATGCAGAGCAAATCGTTGTTGCCGGCGATATCCATGTGATAGTTGGCAAAACGCTCGCCGCGATAGTCTGCTTCCTTCAGTTTGTAGCTTTGGATCATCGTGCCCATTCCGCCATCCAGAATCAGGATGCGTTCTTTAATGGCATTATGGAGGGAATCAATACGAGCTTGCAGGGCAGCAGGTGCAGTCATGGAAAACCTATCAATGGAAATCTTTTAAAAGAATAAAAATCAGAGTGCAATATCAAAAAAAATTGATATTCAAAGTGGCATGAATTCTAGCAGAAAAGTGTATGAAAGGGCTGATTAAGAGAGACGGGGAGCGTGCCCGTTGAGCATAAACTGCGCAGGCTTTTGGGTTGATTGCCCCATTTTAAATCGAGGGGGGTAAAGCACATTAAGTGATTCCAGTATCCCTGGCGTCACTATTTATTTGTCCAGGTGAACAGTTTTTTCAACTTTAATGGCTTGCGGATGAGCAGGGCGAAGCTGGAAAAGCACTAACGCTGCAAAGAACGCAAAGCCTAAAGCTGCGATAGCAATGGATTCGGGATAAAGCACACCAAACAGCAAATGCGCTACAACGAGGCTAATGTAAAGGGTAATACGCAGGTTTTTCGGGGTGAGTAAAAAGGTGCTTGATTCATTGTTCATGTCAGTACTCCTGTTTGGCGTGAAATGATACATGCATCACAAAATTTTGTATGCACACTTCACACCATAAAAGCATAGTTTCCTTAAGGGGTTATTACGTAATTAAATTTCTCAATGGGTTTTCATTTCCGACAGGCGGTCAAATTCATATTTTTTAATAGCTGAGTGTGCTTACTATCCATGAAAATAAAATAATGGCGCATAAAACTGCTCAAATGACTCTCTATCCGGGGTTACAAATTCGAGGTATTTACAGAACAGCTATGGCGATGATTGCAAAATCCTAGTGCGTAGTCGCAGGTCAATACAGTAGAATACCCGAGTAATTTGATCGGGTATTGTTTGTTCCCTGCCCAGGATTTATTAAAAGGTTTATATGGTTAACGTCGATATCACTGAATCTGCCCAAAAGTATTTGAAAGAGCTGTTGGACAAGCAAAAAGACAATGACGGTATTGGTATACGTATGTTTGTTGCCAATCCGGGAACACCCAGCGCGGAGACCTGTATCGCCTATTGTCGGCCGGGTGAGCAAAAAGAGGGCGATGTGATTGTCCCTTTGAATGGTTTTAGTGCTTACTTTGAAGAGCGCAGCCTGCCATTTTTGGAAGATGCGAAGGTAGATTACTCTGCAGATCGTATGGGGGGGCAGCTTACTATCCGTGCACCCAACTCAAAAATGCCCCGTGTGACGGATGACAGCCCGCTGGAAGATCGTATTAACTATGTGCTTTACAACGATGTAAATCCAAGCCTTGCCTCCCACGGTGGGAATGTGAGCCTGGTAGAAGTGACGCCGGATATGATTGCGATATTGAAGTTTGGCGGTGGTTGCCAGGGGTGTGGATCCGTTGCGATTACCCTAAAGCAGGGTATTGAAGTTCAATTGATGGACAAGTTACCTGAGTTGAAAGGTATTCGCGATGTGACTGACCATACGGATCGATCAAACGCATACATGTAGTTATTGTGCGACAGATAAAAATACCGCCGCTGTGCGGTATTTTTTTTAGTGAGAGCTTTTATTGATTAACGCTTCATATTCGCCGCTGTTTTTCAGGGCGATTAGTCCTTCGTCCAATTGTCCTGCCAATAACCTCGCCCGTGGGCTTTTGTGTGAAAAAGCAACGTAAACATCGCCTCGATGGTTGATAAAACGTTTGTCGAGTGTGTTGTTTTCCAATCCCATTTTTTTCAAGGCAAATTCCGCTTCGCGATCAAACATGACGGCAGCATCAATACGCCCTTGTCTGAGCATGCGGATTATTTGTGATTGCTGGGTAAGCGGTATTTCGGTGAATCGATCGCGATGTTGTTCGTAAATATCGCCATATTCATAGTCGCGAATAAACCCCACCCGGAATTTAGCCGGAATGTCTTCGATACGTTTTATATCTGGAAAAGCGTCGGGTAGAAAAAACCAGTAAGACTCCACGGTGAGCAGCGGGACTTTACCAAACAAGTATTTATCTTTTGTGGTGGATTGGAGTGTTACGTTGTAGCCACCATCAATTTTACCGGATGCGAGGTCATGTAAAACCCGGGCGTAGGGCAGCACTTGAAAAGTGGGGTATAAACCTGATTTGGCAAAAGCCGCTTTGATCAATTCAGTAGATATCCCCTGGCCGTGCTCATCAGAATAGGGCGGCCATGAATCCTCTGCACCCAGGCGAATACGGATAGAGGTATCAACATCTTCCCCGGCAACTTTTTCAGATACGCTTTCTGCATGCAGCGACGGGGCTGCGAGGCTCAGTAGTAGCCATGCATAAGTCCAATATTTAACCATTGGTTGATTACTCCTGCCGGGGCTTATTTGTAGCATCTAATTCCAAGATTAAGCGCATTTTGTTATATGATCAATAATTTAAATAACTATATAGAAGGAGAATGACGTCTCATTTAATTAAGTGTTAAAAAAATAAAATATCAAATAAGAATTATTATCATTGTAAATGTTAATGACTATCGATAAAATTTGGTTAAATTTATTAAATGCATATATTTATTACCCAAAGGCATAGTTATGACCAAATCCAAATCTTTATCTGCGCATATAGTTTCTAAAAAGCGCATTACTTCCTCGCAACTCACTGTAACTGCGTTGTCCTCTGCTATGTTGCTGGCTTCAGCCGGTGTAATGGCGGCTGACGATACTAAAGACGCAAAAAAGCTGGATGCGGTAAAAGTAGAAGCTGATGCAATTGCTTCTTTCAAAGCTGACAAAGCCAGCTCGCCAAAACTTACCCAACCACTGGTAGATACCCCACAAACTATTGTGGTTGTGAAAAAAGAACTTTTCCAACAACAAGCTGCAACAACATTGAGTGAGGCACTGCGCAACACTCCGGGTATCACCATGTTGATGGGGGAGAATGGCAACACCTCTACCGGTGATTCCATCTTCATGCGCGGTTTTGACACCCAGGGCAGTATTTACGTCGATGGAATCCGCGATTTGGGTAGCATCAGCCGCGATACTTTTAATACTGAGCAAGTTGAAATTTCTAAGGGTCCAGCGGGTGTAGACAATGGCCGTGGCGCGGCATCAGGTTATGTAAACCTGAGCTCCAAATTAGCGAACCAGGAAGATGCAACCTCTGGCACTGTGAATGTGGGAACCTCGGATTACAAACGCGCAACTGTGGATGTAAACCGCACCCTAGGTGAAAGTTCCGCATTGCGCGTTAACTTGATGAAGCAAGATGCCGGTGTTGATGGTCGCGATGAAGTGGAAAGTAATTTCCAGGGCGTTGCAGCATCCCTTGCTTTGGGGCTTGGAACGGGTACCCGCACTTACATCAATATTTTATCGATGGAGCAATCCGGCATTCCGGATGGCGGTATACCAACTATCGGCTTGGATGGTTATTACAACGCGATTTTTGCAACAGGTGCATTAAAAGGCCAAACCCCCAAGCGTGCAGACACTGAAAACTTCTACGGTTCAACCAGCGATTTCAACGATGTAAAAGCCAACATGGTTACTGTTCGTATTGAGCAGGATTTGGCTGAAGGAGTGACCCTGCGCAATACCTCGCGTTATGGTCGCACTAATCAGGATCAGGTATTGACCGGTGTTAATACAGTCACCTTCGTGACCCCGTCAAATTCGGATACATGGACAATTTCGCGTTCGCGCCAGGGTAAGGACCAAACCAATCAAATCCTTACCAACCAGACCAACCTGACTGCCTCATTTGAAACCGGTAGCATCAAACATGATCTGAGTTCCGGCGTTGAATTTATTTACGAAAGCCAACTGAACTACACCTTGGGCATTCCATTCCTATCGCCAACATCGTCATCAACAATGCCCCAGGTTAATGCCAATCTCTATAGCCCGCGTACTGATGATGTGTTCCAGCCTGTGCGTCGTACCGGTGGAAAAACGGATGGTGAAACCTCTACTTACGCCTTTTATGCACAAGACACTATTACCCTGAACGATCAATGGGAATTGAGTGCCGGTGTTCGCGCTGATCGTTTCCACACCAGGACAGACGTTATTACCCGCCAGGCCGCGGTGACTGCACCTGCCGTACAAACTGTACCAATCGGTACTTTGTTAGCGAGTGATGCGCATTTGACCGACGAGTTGGTGGGTTGGAAATTAGGCGGTGTATATAAGCCGGCAGCCAATGGTTCGATTTATGTGAGTTATGCAACGTCCCAGTTACCACCGGGCGGCGCGAACTTTTCGTTAAATACCACGAATGCGACTAACAATATCAATAGCCCCAACATGGACCCCCAAAAAGGTACCAATACTGAATTGGGCACCAAGTGGAATGTATTGGATAACAAATTGTTCCTGACTGCGGCGTTGTTCCGCAGCACTAACGAAAATGAAATTGCCACTAATGCGGATGGTTCATCTGTTGCTGTCGGTGAAAAGCAGGTTGAAGGTTTGGAGTTAGGCGTTGTGGGTGCCTTGACGGACAAGTGGCAAATCAGTGCTGGCCTTGCATTTATGGATAACGAGATCACCCGCGGTAACCGCACTGTCGATAACCCGGATACCACTACAAACGAAGCGTCTGGCAACAACGAGGGTGGTGCGATCCAGTGGTCACCAAAGACGACTTTTACACTGTGGAATAGCTATACCTTTGACAGTGGTTTGGTGATTGGTGGCGGTGCGCGTTACATAGATACCATGGTGAGTTCCAGCATAGTAAATTCAACAGCGCTCAGCACGCGTTCCGTACTTGAGTTTGGTGATTACTGGGTTTTGGATGCAATGGCTTCTTACCCGATTAACAAAAATATCAGCGTGCAACTGAATGTCCTCAACCTGACAGATGAGGATTATGTTGCGAGCTTGAATAACAGCGGCGCACGTTATTATCCCGGTGCGCCATTGTCTGCTCGACTGGGTGTTAACTTCGCATTCTAATCAACCGGTTTAATGCGAATTGGCAGGGGCGCGATTTATCGCGCCCCTGTGCATTGCAGGAGTGCAAAAAACAACAGGTAAAAACAGGGCGCAATGAAGTGCGCCCCTACGAGGGCGTTATGTTAATCCACATTCCTGAAGTGCTAACCAAACAACAAGTCGCAGAATTCCGCACTCGCTTGAATCAGGCTGATTGGATTGATGGCAAAGCTACCGTTGGCGTGCAAGGCTCGCAGGTGAAAAAAAATCGCCAGCTGGCAGTTGATGGGATTGTTGCCCGTGAGCTGGGCGAAATTATTTTAAAAGCACTTTATGCGAATCCGGTTTTTATGTCTGCTGCTCTGCCATTGCGAATAGTTCCACCATTATTTAATGCCTATAACGGTGGTGAGCATTACGGTTTTCATGTTGATGGCGCCATACGCTTAATTCCCGGCAGCAATTTAAGTTTGCGTACCGATGTGTCATCCACCCTGTTTTTATCAGAGCCTGATGAATACGACGGTGGCGAATTAATTGTGCAAGACACTTACGGCAGCCACGACGTAAAACTGCCTGCGGGGGATTTGATTTTATATCCCGCTACCAGTTTGCATCAGGTTGAGCCTGTTACACGCGGTGAGCGCGTGAGCAGTTTTTTCTGGACCCAGAGTATGGTACGTGATGATTGGCAACGGAATTTGTTATACGAGCTGGATTGCAATATCCAGTCATTGCGCCAAAAGGTGGGTGATAGCGAAGAAATTGTGGGCTTGACCGGCCATTATCACAATCTGTTGCGGCAATGGGCGCAGGTTTGATGATGGTTTTTTGGGCAGGGCATGGACATTTAGAGGACAAATCCCTAACAAATCCTGATAAAAATGGGTTTGATACGCCTGTTAATGATATGTATTATCATTTAGATTCTTATTAAAACTGTGTTAAGAGGCTATGATGATATCTACCCGTCCGCGCATTAATTTGCCGTCACAATCAATCCTGTCGAAAGCTGTTCGTGGTGCATCGATGACTTTTTTTGTCCCCGTTACCCTGTTTACAGGTGCAAGTGTTGCCGCGAATGAGCCACAACGTTTGCAAACAGTCGTTATTACAGCGGCTGGTTACGAGCAAAAAGTGACGGATGCACCGGCCAGCATTTCAGTGATTACGGGCGAGGAACTGACCAGGCGCCCCTACGTGACATTGTTGGATGCAGTGCGCGATCTGGAAGGGGTGGATGTTGGTGAAACCCGCGATAAAACCGGGCAGGGCACCATCTCAATGCGTGGGATGGGTGCCGATTACACGCTTATCCTGGTCGATGGTAAGCGCCAAAATAACCATGGCGATATTTATCCCAACAACTTTGGCGGTAACCAGTTCGGGCATATTCCACCCATGGATGCTGTTGAGCGGATCGAAGTGATTCGCGGCCCTGCATCTACGCTGTACGGTGCAGATGCAATGGGCGGTGTTATCAATATCATCACCAAAAAGGTGACAGATAAATGGCAAGGATCAATCAGCCACAGCCGTACCAGTCAAACAGATGATGCCTATGGCGATGACATCACTACCGATTTTAATGTGATGGGCCCTGTAATTCCGGGCAAGGTCGGGCTTGCCCTGCGCGGTAGTTTTTATAATCGTGAAGCATCCACTCCCAGCTATGCTCCGGTGGTATATCCGAATGGCGAAACCCGTATCCGGTCATTGGGTTTCGGCAGTGGGGGTAAAACAGTCGACAATGAAAACGAGTCCCTGGGGGCACGGCTTTCCTGGACACCGACTGCTAATCAAAGCATCTGGTTTGATATCGATACATCAACCCAGGAATACGACAACACTCCGCGTACAAATGACGCCGGGGTGCAGGAGTATCCCGTGGGCACGGTCGATAATATTGGTTCCATTTGGAGTGCGACCCCGAATAACTGTATTGCGAGGGGAAATTGCACCCGTGCCAATCCCCAGGCTGGTTACAGTGCAACCCAGGAGTTCTCGCGCGATACCTGGTCGCTATCCCATGAGGGCAAATGGGATTTGGGTAACAGTTTCATCTCCTTATCTTATGTCGATACCAATAACCACGGCCGTACCATGCCGTTCACTGTTGCCGAGCGTCAGCAGTTGCTCGCGATGATGAATGGCGCAGGCCAATATTCATCACTGACTGTCGAGCAACGCAGGGCATTGGCAGAGGCCACTTTCCTGCCCCGCCCGAAGCGCACTATGTCCAGCAACCAATATACGTTTGATGCAAAGCTGGACATGCCTTTTGAGTTGGCGGGTGAGCACGTTGCGGTTGTAGGTGCCCAGGTGATCCAGGGCGAGCTGGAAGATGGTGTATTCGGCATGGAAGCAGGTACGCCCGGCGGTAAGCAAGAGCACAACATGTACTCGCTATTTGCCGAAGATACCTGGTATGTAATAAGTCCATTGGGGATTACCGCCGGTTTGCGTTATGACGACCATGAAGTATTTGGCGATAACCTCAGTCCACGTCTTTATGGCACTTACACCCTGAGCGAGCAATGGACTGTGAAGGGCGGTGTCAGTACCGGTTTTAAAACCCCGAAGACCACCCAGCTATACGATGGTGTAGTAGGTTTTGGTGGCCAGGGCGTGTCTCCACAATTTGGAAATCCTGATCTTGAACCTGAGACCAGTACCAGCACAGAGTTGGCTGCTTATTGGCAGCATTCCAAAGGCCATAACTTCAACGTTACCGCATTCCACAATAAGTTCGACGATAAAATTGCCTCGCAACCCTGTGGCGGTGTGACTGGAATTGCCTGTGCTGGCACGGGTGACTACTCTGACCTTGGGTACTCCAATAGCACCAAAACGGTAAACATTGATGAAGTCGTAATCCAAGGGCTTGAAGTCGCTGGCCGCTGGCAAATCCTCAATGGTTGGGCGTTGCGTGCCAATTACACCTATACCGACAGCGAGCAAAAAAGCGGTGCCCAAAAAGGCCGTCCGCTGGGCAACTCCGCCAAACACATGGCAAATGCGACTTTAGAGTGGTTTGCGACAGACAAGTTAAATGTTTCGCTCATCACCGAATTCAATTCGGACCGTTACAACACCTGGGATGCTACTGCCCAACGCGAGTTGTACTTCAAAAGTTATGAAGTATTGCATCTGGGTGCCTCTTATAAAGCCAGCGAAACCGTCACTATTAATGCGCGCATTAACAATTTACTGGATCGTGATTTCACTGGTTACGACTTGAGTTTTGTTGAATGCGACAGTGGTAATAATTGTGTATTTTCCGGTGATGATGTAACGGGCTACCAGGCGAGTTACCTGGACCATTACAACAACAAAGACAAAGCGCGTAATTTCTGGATCGGAGTAAACGCCAGATTCTAGAAAATGTAAATATTCACGCAGGGCTCCTTTAGCGAGGGGCCCTGCGTATTTTTTAAAAGGTGAACAAAATTCGAATGAAAATTTATCCGGGAGGACTTCGTGAGTGGCACTGGATCAGTTCTGCAATTTGTTTGATCGGCATGCTGTTATTTGCTATCACCGGCATCACACTCAATCACGCCTCGCAAATTAATGCTGAACCAAAGGTCACGACGGTTACTGCAATGAGTTGGAATGCCGGTGATATTGCTGAAATAGGGCCCGGCAATAGTGAGCAAACCATACAGCGATTTTTGCAGCAATTAGCACGTGACACTATTCATCCGGCGTTATTACTATACAAGGATCTGTTTGTGAGTGAAGATCGATTCACTGAATTAAAAAAAATGCATGACGCGGCATTGGTGAATTCGCTTATAGAATTACCCCATCGCGAGTACTCGATTGCCTCCGTGCCTCATGAAAATACACTCGATTTATTGGTGCGCCAGGTGAATGTTGCGCCCGGGCGCTATCATTTGGATTTGGATTTGGATTTGGATTTGGATTTGGATTTGGGTTCTGGTTGGTTAAGCGTTCATGCCGGTGTCCAACAACCAATTCGATTGCGTATTCGCACCAATAAAAATTTTCACTCACCGGACAATAATTGCCCGCTGATTTTAATCGGCAATGGTACCGGCATTGCGGGCTTGCGCTCCCATTTGGCCAATCCCGCGCGCGCCGATACCCGCAATTGGTTATTGTTTGGTGAGCGCTCCGCAGCAACCGATAATTTTTTTAATGCAGATCTTCAACGTTGGCACAATATGGGTTTATTAACTCGGGTTGATCGGGTTTTTTCGCGCGATGCCAAACCCGGTGAGCAGCGCCGCTATTGTCGCGATGTCTATTAATTATTGTTGAAAAACAATGCTGTAGATTGTGAAACAAGTGTTCATCTAAAGCCTGCGCGGCCTTTTCGTTTTATGCATAAGGTATACTCGCGCCATAAAATACTGGACGAGAAAAATATTATGCAATCCTCTGGAATCTCCACATCATTCCTGCGTCAACCAAAAGGCCTGGCACTATTGGTTGTTGTCATTTTGCTTGTTATTTGGGGGCTGTGGAAACTGGCCTTTGGCAAAGATGAAAATGAAGTAGTGTTGACCACTGAAGCCGTAATGCGCGGCGATATTGAAAACCTGGTAACTGCTACCGGAACATTACAGCCGCAGGATTACGTTGATGTGGGGGCACAGGTTTCGGGCCAGTTGGAAAAGTTGCATGTAGACGTAGGCAGCGAAGTGAAGGCAGGTGATTTGCTTGCTGAAATTGATGCAACTGTTTATGCCGCTAAAGTAGATGCAACCCGCGCGCAATTGCAAAACCAAAAAGCCCAATTACTGGATCGCGAAGCGCAATTGAAGCTTGCCGAAATCAACTACAAGCGCGAACAAAATTTATTTGCTGAAGATGCCACTACAAGCGAGGCCCTGGAAACTGCCGATGCCAATTTGAAATCGTCGCGTGCGCAACTTAAATCCTTACAGGCTCAAATTGAACAAATTGAATCGACCTTGCGGGTTGAAGCAGCCAATTTAAACTACGCCAAAATTTACGCACCTATTGATGGCACTGTGGTATCCATCACCTCCCGTCAAGGTCAAACGCTCAACACCAACCAGCAAGCACCGACAATCATGCGTGTGGCTGATTTGTCTACCATGACGGTACAGACGCAAGTTTCCGAAGCGGATATCGGCAAGCTACGTAAAGATATGCCGGTATATTTCACAACGTTGGGAAGCCAGGGGCGCCGTTGGTACAGTAAGCTGGATCGCATCCAGCCCACACCGGAAATCCTCAATAATGTGGTGCTATATAACGCATTATTCGATGTGCCCAATGAAAATCGTTTGTTGATGACGCAGATGAGCACGCAAGTATTTTTTGTTGAATCCCAGGCAAAAGATACATTACTGGTACCTATGTCTGCGGTCAGTTTTGCTCCACTGCGCGGCATGCGTCCTCAAGGTGGCCCTCAAGCCAGCGCTAAAAATTTGCCGGATGCACAAGGGGAAAAACCGCCTGTTGCAAATTCGCAACAAGGTAATAGCGAATGGCGGCAGCGTCGCGAAAATAATATGCAAGGGCAGGGCGCAACCGGTAATCAACCGCGTCCGGCAATTGTTAAAGTCATGAATGAAAAAGGGGATGTTGAAGAGCGCAAAGTATTGGTTGGTGTTACCAACCGTGTGCAAGCGCAAATTCTTGAAGGCTTGAAGGAAGGCGAAAAAGTTGTCAGCGGCAGCAGCAAGCCGAACCAGGTCAAAGTAGCACCCGCGGGTGGTTTCGGTGGTCCGGGAATGGGTAGACGTTAATGGGCGCTGCTAATCCTATCCAACCGCTGATCAAGTTAGCCGGCGTTACCAAAACATTTCGCAATGGTGAAATTGCGACCCAGGTTTTACACGGCATTGATTTGGAAATCTATCCCGGTGAATTTGTCGCGATCATGGGGCAATCGGGCTCCGGTAAATCAACCTTGATGAACCTGCTCGGTTGCCTTGATCGCGCAACAACGGGCGATTATTTTTTTGATGGAAAAAATGTTGCTGAGCTGGATACCGATGGCCTTGCGCAATTGCGCCGCGAAGCATTTGGCTTTGTGTTCCAAAGTTACAATTTATTGGCTGGTTCAACCGCGTGCGAAAATGTGGAAATGCCGGCGACTTATTCCGGTTTGTCACCACAGGCACGCCGTGAACGCTCGACCCAACTATTAAGTTCGTTGGGTTTACAAGAGCGCTTGCATCACCGCCCTAATCAATTGTCGGGTGGGCAACAGCAGCGTGTTTCCATTGCACGGGCGTTAATGAATGGTGGCCAAATTATTTTGGCGGACGAGCCAACCGGTGCACTGGATAGTCACAGCGGCAAAGAAGTGATGCGCTTGCTGAAAGAGCTGTCAGCGCAGGGGCACACTATTATTCTTATTACCCACGACGCTGAAGTTGCCCATCATGCACAGCGACTAATCGAAATTCGCGACGGTGAAATTGTCTCTGACCCGGGGCCAATTATTCCTAAAGAGTTACCGGTAGAAGAGCACGTATTACGCGGCGAATCTGCATTAAAAACTGAAATTGTGGAGGCCACCAGAACAGCGTTCCGCTCGCTGTATAGCAATATTTTTCGCACCATTTTGACATTGCTCGGCATAGTGATTGGCGTTGCCTCTGTTATTAGTATGCTCGCCATTGGTGACGGTGCGAAAAAATCCGTAGTGGATAGTATTAGTGCTATGGGCAGCAATTTATTACTCGTAAGGCCCGGTGGACCCACCCAACGTTTTCGTTGGGATTCGGTAACACTGGTACCGGAAGACGTTTATGCCATTGCAACCTTGCCCCACGTTGCAGCAGCACTGCCGGAAATTAATGGGAGTTACACTTTACGCTACGGCAATGTGGATCACAGTACGGAAGTCACTGCAACTGCTGCCAAATTCCCGTTCGCGCGCAAATGGGACGTGGCTCAAGGAACTTTTTTCTCAGAAGAAGACGAAGCCAATTACGCAACCGTAGTTGTACTCGGAAAAACAGTTGCTACAAAATTATTTGCGGAGCAAAACCCGATTGGTGAATTTATTATCATCAACAACGTATTGTTCCAGGTCATTGGTGTGATGAGCGAGCGCGGCGCTGACCCCGGCGGGCAAGATCAGGACGACAAAGTTTTTGTACCGTTTAACACCGGTAGCTTGCGCGTAATTGGCCAGAAATTTTTGCGCAATATTACGGTTTCAGTGGACGAAGAAAAAAATATGGAAGAAGTGCAAACCCGTATTCATGCGTTGATGATGGAGCGGCATGGCACTGAGGATTTCCAGATTCGCAGCATGTCATCGCTCATCGATATGGTTTCTGAAACGCAAAATACCATGACTTTTTTGTTGGGATCTATTGCTGCAATTTCCCTACTCGTTGGTGGTATCGGGGTGATGAATATTATGTTGGTGAGCGTAACGGAGCGCACCCGCGAAATTGGTATTCGCATGGCAACGGGCGCGCGCACTCGCCACATTATGCAGCAATTTTTAATTGAGGCGCTGGTTGTTTCTGCCATCGGCGGCGTGATAGGTGTGGTGTTGGGTTTGGGCACAGCTGCGTTGATCGCCCACTTTGGCACTCCGGTAGCCTATTCATTATTCCCGGTCGTCATGGCATTTAGCTGTGCGTTTTTAACCGGTTTGTTATTTGGATATTTACCAGCACGTAAAGCGGCTCACCTTGATCCGGTTGCTGCTTTGGCTACGGAGTAATGGTTATGCAATCGCCTGGAAAAAAATTAGTCGTTAAAACGTTGCCGCTGGTGATCGCGTCAGTATTGTTGAGTGCATGCTCATTTAATGAAGTGAAAAAACCGGATATCAATTATGCGGATAATTATTCCGTAGCCCCGTTGCAAGCTGATAATGAAAATGCGGTAGTGGTAGATTCAAACTGGTGGCAATCGTTCCAGTCACCGGCATTAAATGATTTGATGCAAGCGGCCCAGCAGCAAAGCCCGGATTTATTAATGTCCGCAGAGCGTGTGAGACAAGCGGAACTGCAAATGCGTATTGCCAATGCGACTTTATTTCCATCGCTTTCGGCAAGTGCATCCAGCGGTGAGTCGCGCAGTAAGGCTGATGGAGCGAGTAGCTATGCAAGGAGGGAGTCGAGCGGTGCAGGAGTGAATGTCAGTTATGAGATTGATCTATGGGGTGGCATCGCTGCGGATCGCGCATCTGCACGTGCGGGTTACGACGCGACCCGTTACGATCAGGATGCAGCAACGTTAAGTATTAAAGCTGCTATTGCCAATGGTTGGTTTGATTGGCTTGCTTTGCAGGAACGTATTGCTACAGCGCGCAAAAATATTGCGATTGCTGAGCGTGTACAAAAAATTGTGGATGCACGTTACCGCAATGGTGCTGCAACAGCAGCGGAAGTTGCCCAGCAGAAAACCAATTTATTAAGTCAGCAGGCATCCTTATTGCCGCTCGAGTTGCAATCGCGCCAAACGCAATCAGCACTGGCGATTTTATTAGGTAAAACACCCCAAGAGTTTACGCTAGCAAATGAAAAATTATTGGATATAAAGGTACCGGAAGTTGCAGCGGGAACACCTGCTGATCTGGTTACCCGTCGTCCGGATTTGGCTGCAAGTGAGGCTGATTTGCGCGGAGCCAATGCTGATGTACACGTGGCGCGTACAGCACTTTTACCACGCATTGATATCGGTGCCAGCGCAGGAAAATCTGCAAGTGAATTATTCAGTCTGAACCCGGCTACACAAACTACAGGTTGGACGTTATCCCTTGCACAAACATTGTTTAATGGTGGCCGTGTTGTGAATCAAAAACGTTTAAGCGAAGCGCGCCGTAGTGAATTGATTTTGCAATATCACAAAGCGATTTTAACGGCCTTGCAAGAAGTGGATAACGCGCTTGTTTCTGCGGATGTTAGTCAGCGCCAGGAAATTAGCCAGCGCGAAATTGTCGCCAATGCCGAACGTAGCTTGCAATTAACGGAAGCGCGTTATCGCGCAGGAACGGACGATTTATTGTCGTTGCTGGAATCACAGCGCAGTTTGTTCCAGGCCCAGGATTCGCTGGTGCAACAACGTTTGGCGCGCTTGAATGCCGCAGTGGATTTGTATAAATCGCTCGGCGGTGGTTGGACGCTGGCAGCAAATTAATTGGTCGAATTTGTAAAACAATAGATCACAATAAATTTCTATTTTTGAGCTTGGGGGCGTTAGTGTGAAAAACGTGTTATTCCAGATTCACTGGTTTTTGGGTATTACGGCGGGCATCGTTTTAGCTGTCGTGGGTGTTACAGGCGGCTTGATGAGTTTTGAGCGCACGATCATGGAGGCGATCAGCCCGGAGATTGTGCAAGTTCAGGTGAGTGGTGAGCGTTTGACTCCCGATGCGATTGCCGAGCGTTTCCACGCACAAAAACCGGAGTCGCGCGTTGAGCAAATTACGTTATGGCCTGACGCTGATCGCAGTGCATTAGTACGTGTTGCTCCACCGCCTGGTGAGCGTCGCGGCGATGCTATTTATATCAATCCTTATACTGGCGAATTGTTAGGGAAAATTACCGGCGAACAATTTTTCCGCACTGTACGTTCACTGCATCGTTGGTTGTTAATTCCATCAGAGCCGGACGGCATTAATATTGGTCGCCAAATTACGGGCTTTAGTGCATTTGCGTTAGTGTTTTTTGCATTGTCCGGTTTGTATTTGCGCTGGCCGCGCCGCGCCTTGAACTGGCGCAATTGGTTCCGCATCGATTTCAGCTTAAAAGGCCGCAATTTTTATTGGGCGCTGCACTCGGTCATAGGTACCTGGGTGATCCTGATGTATTTGCTGATGGCATTAACCGGCCTGACCTGGTCTTATAGTTGGTTTAAAAGCGGTGCGTCGGTATTGTTAACTGGCGAGCCTGTAGAGGAACGCCGTGGTTTTGGACCGGGTAGTCCTGGTGGTGGACAGGGCGCTGGTGGTATGGGGTCACGTGAAGGACGCGAAGCTCGCGGTCCTGGCCGCGAGGGTGGTGGTGCTGGTCGTGAAGGTGGTGAAGGTCGTCGTGGTGCTGAAGGTCGCGCCGGTGGCGAGGGTCTGATGGGACGTGAAAGTGAAAGGCATCATGAATTTGTGGCGACCGTTGCAGTTGATATTGCCTGGGCAAGTTTTGTCACCAAAGCAGAAAATAATTTTAAATTTGCGAGCGTTACTATTCCGCGTTCGGAAAAAGATCCGGTGATGATCAATTATGTCACTCCTGATGCAACGAATGATCGTCAGCGCAGCATGATTAGCTTTAATGCAGTATCCGGTGAATTAGTAAGTGATCAGCCCTACAAACCACTGGAGCCATTAGGTAAGCGTATTATGCAAGGCATTTATGAATTGCATACGGGCGAATGGTTTGGAACTCCCGGTTTGATTATCAATATGACGGCCTCATTTCTGATGCCACTATTTACTATCACCGGCTTCCTGCTGTATTTCGATCGCCGCAAAAAGAAACGCAATAGCAAAAGTGCAGCGACCGGTGTTGCTAACGCGCATACCGATGCAGATTACTGGATTGTGTATGCGACCCAAACCGGCACTGCAGAACAGCTTGCCTGGAACACGGCGACTATTTTGCAATCCGGTGGAGTCAAAGCCAGCGTAAAAAATATTTCTGCGTTGGATAAAGCTACGCTTGAATCGGCCAAGAAAATATTGTTTTTAGTCTCCACTTTTGGTGAAGGCGAAGCACCTGATTCTGCGCGCGGCTTTGTACGGAAGTTATTGAAATCATCATTGCCGTTAACACAATTACAGTTTGGTGTATTGGCGCTTGGCGATAAACGTTATGTGGATTATTGCTCATTCGCAATACAGGTTGAGCAATGGTTGTTAAGCAATGGAGCGAATCCGCTCTTTTCACGTATTGATGTCGATAACGGCAATGAACTGGCGATTCATCAATGGCAACAACAGATTGCAATGATTAGTGGTGTAGAAAATGTGACTGCCTGGGCCGCTGCGGAGTATGAAGATTGGCGTTTGCAGAAACGTGAATTATTGAATGCGGGCAGTGTGGGTACGCCGGTTTACCGTGTGACATTACAACCTTCCGCCCCGGGAAATACTCACTGGCAAGCGGGTGATATTTTGGAGATCAGGCCGCAAAATAATCCTGATTTACCGCATCGCGAATACTCGATTGCATCCTTAACAACGGATGGCCAATTGGATCTGGTGGTACGCCAGGCGTTTAATGAAAAGGGTGAGTTAGGGCTCGGCTCGGGATGGCTAACCGCAACCGCAGAAGAGGGCGATAAAGTGCTGGCGCGTATTCGTGCTAATCCTTCGTTCCATGCGCCGCAAGCGAATTGCCCGATGATTTTGATCGGGGCTGGTACGGGCATCGCTGGTTTGCGTGCACATTTGCATGAGCGTTATCTAAAAGACCAGCAAGAAAATTGGTTGATCTTTGGCGAGCGTCAACGTTGCCATGATCGCCTGTTTGCCAATGAGTTGGATGCATGGCAACAGTCGGGATTCCTCACCGAATTAGATGAAGTTTATTCGCGCGATGGCGAAGGTTATGTGCAAAATATAGTGGCATCAAAGCAACAGCAATTGTGTGAATGGCTGGATCGCGGTGCTGCAATTTATGTGTGCGGCGGTATGGCGATGGGCGCAGGTGTACATCAAGCTCTAATCGAAATACTCGGTGAAAACGATTTGCAACAATTGATTGAAACTAATCGTTATCGTCGCGACGTCTATTAATGTTGTAAAAATTTCAATGGATAAAAGCCCTCCACGCGAGGGCTTTTTATTATCCATTTTTTACCCAATAGAACTTGTGCCACCAAATCTTTGTCCATAACTTATCGTCAGTTATAGGGAAGATGTTATGAAAACTAAAGTGATGGCTTTATTCGTTCGGTGTTCTTCTGTATCGCGCTACCTGTTATTAGGTTCTGCGCTTGCGAGTAGCCAGGCTGTATTTGCCGAGCGTAGTTGGATTTCGGCAAGTTGGGAAAATGATCTGGTTGCGGGGAAGGATGGCGGAGGTTACACCAACGGAATCTATTTTTCTTTGGGGCAACGCAATGATCCTGGTGAGGAAATTACCAAATCGCCGCTATTGACGTTACCCCTGGCGTGGATGGTGGATGACGATCCAACCTATGCCTATAAATTGCATTCACTCGGACAGGCGATGGTAACGCCGGAGGATATTACCAAAGAAATTCCTGATCCCGCTGATGCCCCATATGCAGGATTGTTGTATCTGCGTTCAACCTATGTCGTGGTCAAAAACGATTTTTCAGATCATGTTGCAACATTGGTGGGTATTGTTGGCCCTTCATCCGGTGCAGAGCAAACCCAAAAATTTGTGCATAAAGTAGTAGGTTCTGATCAACCCAAAGGTTGGGATTATCAACTGGCTGATAAATTTGTCTGGCAAATTCAGCGCACGGCGGTCTGGCGCTTTTCTACTACTGATTCAAGTCCGTTTGATGCGGTGATATTGGCAGATTTGGCGGGCGGTAATCTGGAATCCCGCGCTGGCGCCGGTTTATTTTTACGGGCAGGAAGTGGTCTCGCGCGCAATTATTCTACGATGGGGTTTTTATCCAGCCGTATCAGTACGCCCATTGCTGTATCCGATGGTTGGTATATCTATCTTGGTGGAACCGCCAATTATGTACATAACCAGATTCTCGTTGACGGTAATGAGTTTGGTGCGAGCGCTTCTGAAGGTTTGGAGAATTATCAGTATTCGTTAATGGGCGGAATCACTTACGCGTGGGAGCGTGCGAGCGTCTGTTTTTCTTTCCAATCCGATACTGATCCAAGTGAAAGCAGGACCGCGCGGAAAAATTTTGGTGCAATTACATTAGCCTGGCAAATTTAGCGGGATCTATTTCCTCCAAAGTTGCCTCTTTTCCCCAAGCTCCCCTATACTCGCCAGCCCGTACAATCCCCCGCACATTCGTAAGTGCGGGATTTTTATTTTTAACACCCTGTTTTTATCACGTGACCTTTCGTAGGGGTCACCACTGACCAAGGATTTATCATGCCTGTAATTACTCTCCCCGACGGTTCCAAACGTCCGTTCGAAAATCCCGTATCTGTTTATGAAGTTGCCGCTTCTATCGGCGCTGGTTTGGCTAAAGCCACACTTGGCGGCCGTGTAAATGGTCAGCGTGTCGATGCACATGACTTGATCACTGAAGATGCCGACCTGGTGATTTTTACCCCGAAAGACGAAGACGGTCTGGAAATTATCCGCCATTCGTGCGCGCACTTGCTCGGCCATGCGATCAAACAACTGTTTCCTGATGTGAAGATGGCTATCGGCCCAACCATCGACAACGGTTTTTATTACGATATTGACCTGGAGCATAAGCTGACCGACGAGGATATCGCCCGTCTGGAAGCGCGCATGCTGGAGTTGGCGAAAACCGAATATGACGTGGTGAAAAAGAAAGTCAGCTGGCAAGAAGCCTATGACGTTTTCACCGCGCGCGGCGAGACTTACAAGCTGGAGATTTTGGATCGCGACGTGCCTAAAGATGCAACGCCGGGTCTGTATCACCACGAAGAATACGTTGATATGTGCCGTGGCCCCCACGTGCCCAACATGCGTTTTTGCCTGAACTTTAAATTGATGCGTACTTCCGGCGCTTACTGGCGCGGTGATTCCAACAACAAAATGTTGCAGCGCATCTACGGCACTGCGTTTGCGGATGCCAAACAACTGAAAGCCTATTTGAATTTGCTCGAAGAAGCGGCCAAACGCGACCATCGCAAACTGGCGAAGAAATTTGATCTGTTCCACCTGCAAGATGAAGCACCGGGCATGGTGTTCTGGCATCCGAAAGGCTGGACTTTATGGCAGCAAATCGAGCAGTACATGCGTGCCAAGCAAAACGAGTGGGGTTATCAGGAAGTAAGAACGCCGCTGATTATGGATCGCACCCTGTGGGAGAAATCCGGTCACTGGGAAAACTATCGCGATAACATGTTTACCACCGAATCGGAAAAACGTGATTTTGCGGTTAAACCAATGAACTGCCCGGGCCACATCCAAATCTTCAATCACGGCCTGCGTTCACACAAAGATTTGCCGCTGCGTTTGGCGGAGTTTGGTTCTTGCCATCGCAACGAAGCCTCAGGTGCGTTGCACGGCATTATGCGCGTGCGCGGTTTTGTGCAGGATGATGCCCATATTTTCTGTACCGATGACATGGTGGTGGAGGAGGTATCTTCCTTTAACCAAATGCTCAAATCGGTGTATGACGATTTCGGTTTTACCGATATCGCTGTAAAACTTTCCCTGCGCCCTGAAAAATATGCCGGCACCCTGGAAACCTGGAACAAAGCGGAAGAGGGCTTGCGTGCAGCGTTGCGCGCGGCGGGGCTGGAGTGGGAAGAGCTTCCCGGCGAAGGCGCTTTCTATGGCCCGAAAATTGAATACCAGATCAAGGATGCGCTGGGGCGCTCCTGGCAGTGCGGTACTATCCAGTTGGATTATGTATTGCCTGAGCGCCTGGATGCGGAATATGTCGCTGAAGATAATGCGCGTAAGCGTCCGGTTATGTTGCACCGTGCCATCCTTGGTTCGTTCGAGCGTTTCCTCGGAATCCTGATTGAACACTATGAGGGTTCGTTCCCGGTGTGGTTGGCGCCGGCCCAGGTTGCGGTGATGAATATCACTGATAACCAGGCGGAATACGTAAAATTGGTGGAAAAAACCCTGCGCGATAAGGGCATTCGTGTCATTCCGGACTTGAGAAACGAGAAGATCGGCTTTAAAATCCGCGAGCACACAATTCAGCGGGTACCCTACCTGCTCGTCGTTGGCGATAAAGAGGTTGAAAATCAATCACTTGCGGTTCGCACAAGGGACGGACAAGATTTGGGTGTAATGACTCTGGAAGCTTTCATCGAGCACTTGACCGCCGATATAGCGCGTCGAGGCAGAAATATTTCTGCTTAAAAACAGGTTTTGGGACCTGGACGTGCAAAAAAGTGAGAAAGATTCGTTCCTATTAATTATTTGGAGATACAACTATCAAACGAGATAACGCTCCCGCGGCCAAAGGCAATTCTAAAAAAGCGCGGATCAACGATCAGATCGAAGCCAAACAGGTTCGTTTAATTAATGCAGATGGTGAACAGGTTGGTATTGTTCCCCTGAGTGAAGCACTTGCCCAGGCTCAGGCTGCGACCCTGGATTTGGTGGAGATCGTTGCTGATAGCGATCCAATAGTCTGCAAGATTATGGATTACGGCAAGCATCTGTTTGAGATCAAGAAGACCAAAGCGGCTGCCAAGAAGAAGCAAAAGCAGCAGCAAATCAAAGAAATGAAATTTCGCCCAGGGACGGAGGAAGCAGATTATCAGGTGAAATTGAAAGCCTTGATCCGCTTCCTGGAGCATGGGGACAAGGCCAAGGTAACGTTAAAGTTCCGTGGCCGCGAGCTTGCCCATCAAGAGTTGGGGATGGAAATGATGCAACGCATCGAGAAAGACCTGGCTGAGATGGGCGCCGTAGAGCAGGCTGCCAAAATGGAAGGTAAGCAGCTCACCATGGTGCTCGCTCCCAAAAAGAGAAAATAGTCGGGCTTTTAGCTGCCTTGATTATTTATATTATTTACCTAGATGTGTGGAGTTTTATCACATGGCAACCAAAGCTAAAGTACACAGTGGCGCGTCAAAGCGCTTCAAAAAGACTGGCGCGGGCTTCAAGTTCAAGCACGCTAACAAGAGCCACATCCTGACCAAAATGACGACCAAGCGTAAGCGCCAACTGCGCGGCACCAGCATCGTTGATGCAGCCGATGTACCACGCGTAAAACGTTTGTTCCGTGCTATCTAATAGCGCTTTTTGAGAATTTTGTAGAGGATTGAATTATGGCCCGTGTTAAGCGTGGTGTAGAGGCGCGTCGTCGTCACAAGAAAGTTTTAAAAGCTGCTAAAGGTTACTACGGTGCACGTTCGCGTACATTCCGTGTTGCCAAGCAAGCGGTTATCAAAGCCGGTCAATATGCTTACCGCGATCGTCGCGTTAAAAAGCGTAATTTCCGCGCTCTGTGGATCACTCGTATCAATGCCCAATCGCGCGCTGAAGGTTTGACCTACAGCCAATTGATTGCCGGCTTGAAAAAGGCGAGCATCGTTCTTGATCGTCGTGTACTGGCCGATTTGGCGGTATATGACAAAGCAGCTTTTGCTGCTGTTGTTGCGAAGGCTAAATCAGCTCTGGCTGCTTAATCGTCCAACAACGGAAAACCCGCAAGGGTTTTTGTGAACGCGATGAAAAGGGGAGGAGCTTTGGTTCCTCCCCTTTTTTATATATGTGAAAAAATGGAATGGCTATGAAGATCTGGAAAGCGCTTGCAACAATATTTTTTTTGTCATCTATAAGCGTCAATGCAGCGACAATTAGTGCCGGTCAATGGACAACGCCAGCAAAGATTGTTTCGATAGCATTATATGATGGTGCGTCTTATCGCATAGTGACTGACACACAAGACAATACCTCTGCAGTATGCTCAAGTTCGAATGGTGCATATTGGTGGTTTGTATCTGAGGCAGGGTCAAAGGAAATCCTTTCCATTGTTATGATGGCTTATTCGGCCGGGAAAAAAATTTCAATCGCTTACACAGATGAGTGTAATAACTCGGCAAAAAGAATCCGTCATATCGTTGTTTCAGATAACTAATTTTTTAATACTTTTAAACTGGAAAAGCAGATGGAAAATCTCGCTGCGCTTACACAAGAAGCGCTCAAATTGGTAAACGATGCCCAGGATCTCTCCACTCTGGATTCTGTGCGCGTGGATTACCTGGGTAAAAACGGCAGTATTACTGCGCTGATGAAAACCCTGGGTAAATTGTCGCCCGAGGAACGCCCCGCTGCCGGTGCGGAAATTAATAAAGCGAAAGATGCAGTGCAAGATGCACTGAACCTGCGCAAACAATTACTTGAGCAAGCGGCCATTGATGCAAAACTGGCGAGCGAAGTTATTGATGTAACCTTGCCTGGTCGTGGCCAACACACAGGTGGTTTACATCCTGTTACCCGCACCTTGCAACGCATCGAAGAAATTTTTGCTGCTGTGGGATACAGCGTTGAAGTCGGCCCGGAGATTGAGGACGACTACCACAATTTTGAAGCGCTCAATATTCCGTCACATCACCCGGCGCGTGCAATGCACGATACCTTTTATGTTGATGATACCCACGTGTTGCGCACGCACACATCGCCGGTACAAGTGCGCACGATGGAAAATAAAAAACCACCGATCCGCGTGATTTGCCCGGGGCGTGTTTATCGTTGTGATTCTGACGTAACTCACTCGCCGATGTTCCATCAGGTTGAAGGTTTGGTCGTCGATAAAAATATCAGCTTCGCCGATTTGAAAGGCACTATGGATCAATTCCTGAAAGCATTCTTCGAGGCCGATGTCCCTGTGCGTTTTCGCCCATCCTATTTCCCGTTCACCGAGCCTTCGGCAGAGATGGATATCCAATGTACCCAATGCCGCGGTAAAGGCTGCCGTATGTGCAAAAGCACTGGCTGGCTCGAAGTGGGCGGTTGCGGCATGGTGCACCCGGAAGTGTTTAAATCCAGTGGTGTCGATCCGGAAACCTATACCGGTTTTGCATTTGGTATGGGCGTAGAGCGCCTCGCGATGTTGCGTTATGGCGTTAACGATCTGCGCCTGTTTTTTGAAAACGATTTGCGCTTCTTAAAGCAGTTTTAACTTATGCAGGTTGGGCTGGGCCGCATAGGCAGTCATGCCCAACATGACCATTCTGCCGATTATGAGTGTGGTAAAAACAACGTTTATTGTTGGGCATGACTGCCCAACCTACGGAACGAATGAATTATGAAAATCAGTGAAGCCTGGTTGCGTGAATGGGTAAATCCGGAAATTGGCACCGATGAGTTGGTTGCACAATTGACGATGGCCGGTTTGGAAGTTGATGCTGTTGAGTCGGTTGCGGGCGACTTCAGCGGTGTAATCGTTGGTGAAATAGTTGGTTGCGAGCAGCACCCCGATGCTGACAAATTGCGTGTGTGCCAGGTTGCTGGCCTTGGGGAGCTCTCGCAAGTGGTTTGCGGTGCACCCAACGCGCGCGTCGGTATTAAAATCCCGTTTGCGACTATCGGTGCGAAATTACCCGAGTTTGAGATCAAGAAAGCAAAACTGCGCGGTGTTGAATCGTTTGGCATGTTGTGCGGACAAACAGAATTAAAAGCGGGCGACGATGATTCAGGTGTGTGGGAGTTACCAGCGGATGCTCCGGTAGGTGCTGATCTGCGCGAGTACCTCAACTTGAATGACAAGCTTATCGAAGTGGATTTAACACCCAATCGCAGCGACTGTTTAAGTGTGAAGGGAATTGCGCGCGAAGTCGGCGTATTGAATCGCGCTCCGGTAACCGCCCCGGTGATTCAATCTGTGCTGGCAACTATTAACGATACATTCCCGGTGCATCTGGACGCTGGTTCTGCCTGTAGTCGTTATGCAGGGCGTGTGATTCGCAATATCGATATCACTCGTCCAAGCCCGGCATGGTTGCAAGACAAGCTGGTTCGTTCCGGTTTGCGTAGCATTGATGCCGTAGTTGATGTGACTAATTATGTGTTGATCGAATTGGGTCAACCAATGCATGCATTTGATTTATCCACATTGAGTAATGCAATTCATGTGCGTCTGGCGCGCCAGGGTGAGTTGGTGGTATTGCTTGATGGTCAGGAAGTAAAACTCAATGCCGACACGTTAGTCATCGCGGATGAAAAAGAAGCCTTGGCAATTGCCGGTGTGATGGGCGGTAAAGCCAGCGCCGTTTCTGAAAGTACCCGCGATATTTTCCTCGAAAGCGCCTTTTTCAATCCGTTGGCGATTGCAGGGCGAGCACGTTCTTATGGTCTTCACACAGATTCTTCCCATCGTTTTGAGCGCGGTGTTGATTACAGTCTGCAAGTTGAAGCGATTGAGCGTGCAACACAATTATTATTGGATATTGTTGGTGGTGAAGCCGGTCCATTAGTTCATGTCAGTAATGAGCACTTGCCAAAAGAACGTGAAGTCACATTACGCAAGGCGCGTATTGTGAATGGTTTGAGTTTGGAAATGGCTGACGACGAAGTAGTTGATATCCTGTCGCGCCTTGGGCTGAAGCTGGTCTCCCAATCGGTCGCAGGTTGGACTTTCGCCGTTCCGAGCTACAGATTCGATATTTCCATTGAAGCTGATTTGTTGGAAGAACTTGCACGTGTGTATGGCTACAACCGTTTGCCAACGCGTAGCCTTGCAGCTCCATTGGATATTGAACCGCACCCGGAAGCGAAAATGGGGTTGCCGGCGCTGCGCAAGCAATTGCTCGCGCGTGGTTATCAGGAGGCGATTACCTACAGTTTTATCGAACCAAAATTGTCCGCTTTGTTTGATCCCGAAGTTAATCCGGTAATTCTGCGTAATCCAATCAGTGCCGATATGGCCGCAATGCGCACCAGCTTGATCCCCGGTTTGGTTAGTGTTCTGCGCAACAACCTGAATCGTCAACAAAACCGTGTGCGTTTGTTCGAGTCGGGATTGCGTTTTGTTCCATCTGCCGACGGCCTCAAGCAGGAGCCGATGCTGGCAGGTTTGATCTATGGTAGCCGTGCGCCGGAATCCTGGGCGAATGTTGCCGAGGTTGTGGATTTCTTTGATCTTAAAGGGGATCTGGAATCGCTGCTGGCATTAACCGGTGATGAGTCTGCATTTACGATTAAAGTTGGTACTCACCCTGCGCTTCATCCTGGCCAAACAGCGGATATTTATCGCGACAACGATTGGCAGGGCGTAATTGGCGCCTTGCATCCAAGCCTGCAACAGCAGTTGGATATACCGCAAACCGCCTATGTGTTTGAGGTTCGCTTGTCTGCGTTATTGAATGCGCGTATTCCGGCGTTTAGTTCATTATCCAGATTTCCCGAGGTTCGCCGTGATCTTGCACTCCTCGTAGACCGCAATCTGGCTGCTGACAAACTCTTGACGGCGATAAGAAGCCAAGCTGGGGAACATCTCACAGACTTAAAGGTCTTTGACGTTTATATGGGCAAAGGCATTGATCCACATAGAAAAAGTGTTGCAATGGGGTTGACCTTTCAGCATCCTTCACGCACTCTTAATGAAGATGAGATCAACGCCTCCATAGACTCGATTGTTCAGTATCTGGGGGTGCATTTTTCCGCCACCCTCAGATAGGGAATAATAATTATGTCGGACGGTGCTCTGACCAAAGCAGACTTGGCCGAGAAACTTTATGAGGATCTTGGCCTCAATAAACGTGAAGCGAAAGAGTTGGTGGAGCTCTTCTTTGAAGAGATTCGCCATGCTTTGGAAAATAACGAACAGGTCAAATTGTCTGGTTTTGGTAACTTTGAGTTACGTGATAAAAGCCAGCGCCCCGGGCGAAATCCCAAGACAGGCGAGGAGATTCCTATCAGCGCCCGTCGCGTGGTTACTTTTCGCCCAGGACAAAAACTTAAGGCACGAGTAGAAGCTTATGTTGGAACCGAGTCATAACGACGAACTTCCCGTAATACCCGGAAAACGCTATTTCACCATTGGTGAGGTCAGCGAGTTATGCGCTGTTAAGCCTCACGTGCTGCGTTATTGGGAACAGGAGTTTCCCCAATTAAATCCGGTGAAGCGCCGTGGCAACCGTCGCTATTACCAACGCCAGGATGTTTTGACTATCCGCCAAATCCGCAGTCTGTTGTACGATCAAGGATTCACTATTGGCGGTGCGCGTTTGCAGATGACAAATGAAACCGGTCAGTCCGAATCAGGTCAGCTGAATCAGTTGGTGGTGCGGATGATTGATGATCTTGAACATTTGTTGGATCTTCTTAAAATCAAGTAAAGCAACGGACGATTGATGTGAAATTATTCGTCTCGACTACCACTTGATCACCGCGAATTAAATCTGAATTCTCTGATTGCATTAGTAATAAATTAAGGTATTATGCCGAGCCTTCGCGATGCTGAACTGATTCAGTATCCGGTAGAAAAAATCGGAGCGTAGCGCAGCCAGGTAGCGCACTATACTGGGGGTGTAGGGGTCGTGGGTTCAAATCCCGCCGTTCCGACCATTTTTTCAGCAAGACTTTTAATAAAAAAGCCCGCATTAAATGCGGGCTTTTTTATTTTTGGTTCCGAATTTGATCAAGGTGATTCGACATGATCAAGACTATATATGTAAATTTAATACCCTTATCATAATTACGTATCTTCTCTATTTTCTCGTATTTCAATCAGCACTTAAAAAGAATTACCATTAATTCAATTCTGCTTAATTTGTATTTTTTTAATTAAAAAATTTAGTTTTAATAAAGCGATAATGTTAAGTCCTTACTGCACAACGTTATGCAATTTTATTTAAAAAAAATTTCCTATCCTGCGAAGTGGACCAATAAATAATAATTTTATTCTCGATCTATTGTTGATGCGTCCGAGCCTGCTTGCTTTCTTTTAAATCTCCCATCTGCTTAAAAAGGTTATGTTGCTTGCTTGATATACAAAGAGAATGTTGCATTGCTTTTGCAGGGTTGCAAATCATCAACATTAACCGTATCTTTTTGCCAATAAAACTACACTGATTTTTCCATTACTATCGTATTTATAACTTAAATAATGAGTGCTCATATTTTCCTGTTTAAATAATCCTGTCATTGAACATAGTAGATGTTGCTTGGAAAAGGAAAAATCTATGAATACCTTATTTGAAAGCCCTGAAGTTGTGCATAACATCCCGGAAGATACCGCCAGGCTAACTGTATTGGATGAAAATATTACTGGAATAGTGGCGCAGATTGTTCTTGCCCTTAAAAATGACCAGGTTGTTTTGGTTCGTGGTGTGACACAAAAAAATGCAGATGACATGATGTTCAATGTCGCCCAAAATTTTGGGCTGGATCACAAATTGGAAGTGGAAGCGGGATTTGCTTCGGTGAAGGGGCATAGGGAAAATGTTGGGAAATATTTTATGACTGTCAATAAGCGCGATGACTATCATTTTATCCCGGCGCATTGCGAAGGTAGCTCTCGCATGCGAATGCAATTGGCATCTTTTTATGCGGTGGAAAATACTACTGATGGGGGTTCGTCAATTTTATTAAATATAAATGATGCCAGCCCTGAGTGGAGCATTCAGCGTGAACTGGTGAAAAAATGTAAGTTAGGCAATAAAAAATTATCTCAATATGAAACTATGAAGTTAAAGATGATGCATGGCATAGAATTACCTGCGGATCTTTTGACAGACGCTGATGTAATAATTTCGAACGATGTTTCGCCTGTGGATGGTGTGAGTTTGTTTAATGTCCTGGAGCAATTAAGAAAAGTTCACTCGGTTATCCTGGATCGCGATTGTTATGCTTATTGGGATACGGTGGCCAGCTATGATTTTGATTCGGGTACAGGATATTTTGATTTATTAAGAAATTGCGATTTGTTGAAGATTCCTGATGGTGTAAATGACTTTACTGCATTGGATAACGCATATGCTCGCAGGGTATGGAAGTCTGGTACTCATTATCCATCCTTGTTTAAGTCAAAACTAACGCAGCAATTAATGGCAGGCGATTTGGTTTTTATGAACAATCTTTCATGGGCTCATTCTACTAGCAATTGGAATCCGGGTTCCGGGCGGCGCAAGGTATTGGCTGCATTCGCATAAATAAAAATTGATTTGGCTGTTTTGGTATGCAAAACCGATCAGCCTTTTTTTAATCTATTTCTACTCTTGATACTTGTTTTGAATGAGTAATCCATTTTGCTTTTCAACTGGCCGTTGAATCCCTTCGGAACTTTATTTAATAGGCCACCAATCGGGCAGGAGAGCGGCAATAGAATTTTGTTGAAAACGCTGGTCCAGCAACCATACATATCCGGTATCAGTTTTAGTGCGAATAACCCGTCCTGCCGCCTGAATAACTTTTTGGATACCGGGGTAGGTATAAGTAAAATCGTAACCTTGGCCAAATTTTTTTTGCATGACTGATTTGAGGTGTTCATTAACTGGATTTACTTGTGGTAACCCCAGCGTGGCGATGAAAACACCTTTCAATGCATCGCCTGATAAATCCACGCCTTCGCTAAATGCACCGCCCAATACGGCAAGGCCCAACAAATTTTTATGTTGGTTAAACTTTGCGATAAATTCCTGCCGATCCTCTTCGCTCATGCGGCGCGATTGGATCAATAATTCAACACCAGTATCTGTGAGCGTTCTACGCAGATGCATTTCAACCTGTTGCATGAATTCGTAACTGGAAAAAAATATCAGGGCATTGCCAGGCTCGCGTTTAATTTGCTCATTAACGATATTGCAAATGGGCTCAATTGCATCCTTGCGGTCCTTGTAACGCGTTGAGAGCTGATGAGCAATATGAACATTTAATTGTTCCTGGCGAAAGGGTGAGGGCACATTGATGTGTACGGTATCTTCAGGTAAACCTAACAATACCTGGTAATAATGGGCGGGATGAAGCGTTGCTGAAAAATAGCATGCGCTATGGGCAAAAATTCCGCGTGCAGCAAGCTGGGTGGCTGGTATCAAATTGCGTAAGGTTAGTATTTCTTTTTTTGAGCCTGCATCTTGTATATCAATGCAAAAATCTTCGTCAAAAAAATCAGCCAATCGTTGATAGTTGAGTGCAGCGAAGAAAAAATCCTGAACAATTGTTTCTTGTATCGGATGCTCTGGATTACTTTGCAGGAATTCAATATAGCTATTAGTAAATTCGACGAGTGCTTGTCCGAGTTTTTCCGGTAGTGCAGGCAATAGCCGTAATTCATTTGTATCCTGTATCAAATTTTTCAATAGTGCCAGCCAGGCTTTATTGGCTTTTTCCAGTGATTTTTTGATAGAAGCAGGAGCGATCTTTTTTGCGCTGAGAAGATCATCGCGCTGCAATTCAGCAGTGTACATGCTGCGGCCGCGATCAATTAGGTTATGGCTTTCATCGATAAGTAAGTAGGGATTCCAGTTAAATTCGTTGGTAAGCCCTAATAATAACGGCGTACCATCGAAGTAATAATTTACGTCAGCAATTACTATGTCTACCCAGCGACTCATTTCCATGCTGAGATAGAATGGGCAAATTTTAAATTGATAAGCCAGTTCGGCAAGTTGTTGTTTGTCTAACAGTGGTAATTTGTAGGCTGTTGCGCGTGCTTTTTCCAGTTTGGTGTAAAAATCCAGTGCGTAAGGGCAGGAATCTCCGCTGCATTTTTTTTCGGGTTCCAGGCAGGATTTTTCTTGTGCAGTTAATTCCAAGGTTCGCAACGGAATCCATGTATTGGTATCACTGCCGGAAATCAGTGCGACATTTTCCAATGCCAATTGTTTACCGGTAGTTTTTGCGGTGAGATAAAAAATTTTATCAACTGCAGTGCGTGGGATCGCTTTGAGTGCCGGAAACAGTGCTGCAAGTGTTTTGCCTGTTCCTGTCGGTGCTTCAGCTAACACCACGCGTCCGGTTGCTGCCGCTTTATATACTGCCTCGGCCATAATGCGTTGCCCACTATGCATTTCACCGTAGGGGAACTGTAGCTGTTCGATCCAGTCATCCAGCTGTAGTAAGCGCTGATTAATTTGAGCTTGCCATGCGCAATATTTTTCTGCCAGCTGCTCAAAAAATTCTTGTAAGGCTATTGCGCTCCATGTTTCATCTTGTCGATATTCTTGTTCATCGCCCAGGTTGAAATAAATTAATGCCAAATTAATTTCTTCACAATTGTGTTGTGCGCAATACATCCAGCCATAACACTTTGCTTGCGCCCAATGCAACTGTTGGTGGTTTTCAGGAATGTTGGTTATGTCACCATAAAAAGTTTTAATTTCTTCTATGCAGTTATCGTTGGGATTAAAACCGTCGGCGCGTCCGCGAAAGGTGATGTCACCATAAATAATGCTAATGCTAACTTCTGTTTGATAGCCGATAGCACGATTATTGGTAACGCGCTTGTGTCCTTCAATGCCCTCCTGGCCACTGGGGGCGGGAGTAAATCTGCGATCCAGGCTGCCGGTCTTGGCTGCAAATTCAACCAGTGTTTTTATCGCAACACTCTTTGGTTTACCGCCAGCGGACATAACAGACCTCGGCGGGAATTCCATGTAGTGAAAAATACTTTAGCCAGCGTTCCTGGTTATCCTGAATGCGATCTCCGGGGCCTTTTATTTCAATCATGCAATACGTTTTTTCTGCTGGATAAAACTGAATTAAATCTGGTAAACCGCTGCGATTACTTTTTAAATCAAATAATAATCGCTCAAAAATACGTTTCAAATGTGCTTTAGGGATGCAATCCAGTGCCATTGCAATTAGTTCCCTATCCAGTATCGACCAATTAACAAGGGCATTGGCTATGCCGTATTTATCATCCCATACGCTGAATATGTGTTGATGGTGATTATCCTGATCAAATAAATCCCACAACTGCTGCAAGCCTGGGCGATTACGCGCAAAGTCTTCCTGGTACATGTCTAATGGAGCAATCTGGAATGGGTTTGCAAATGCACCTTCAATACCACGAAACATTTCCGGCCATAGCCATAAACCGAATAATCCGGTTAGCAAAATATTTTCTACATAAAAACAGGGGGCGTTATCAGTATGTAGAAATTGTCGGGCGGCCTCTTCAACGGAAAACCGGTTTCCTTCGTCATCATAAGCGGCGCCTAACTCCAAATACTTCTCAATAATTGTTGGCAGTGTTTTCTGTATGGATGGCTCGCCCAACTTTTTGGCGAGGCGAGGTGTCATCCTTCGAGCTATTTGTAATTCTTCTTCATTAAATGGATTTGCCTGAATTTCCTGAAGCAGCACCCATGCTGCAGAAAGTTCTCCCTGTTTTTCCAGCAAGCGAATTCGTCGTTCCCGTGCTGGTGGTATTTCATTTTGGGTGTAGAGTTTAAGTGCTAAAGATTGTTCATTGGCTCGCTCCAATTGATATGCCAGTTGATTGCACAAACGAGCCCTGCGGCGCTCCAGCTTGTTGCTGGTTGCCGTTGTGGGTAATAAGGTTGTGATGTGTATGAGGTCCTCCAGTGTAGCTGCGCGCTCAAGTTGTTCACGCAATGTCATTAATAATTGATATTGCTCGATTTCGGAACGACTTTTAAAGATGCGATGCTGCTGATCGATAACATAATTTTCATAGCGATATAGCCCCAGGTCTTGCAGTACAAACTCGGTGAGGTCCTGGTAAGTGTTACCAAAAAATAGCAGCAATAAATTGCTGATAATTGAGCGGTTATCTAAATAATACGCATCACCCAGTTGGTTTTCTGTCCACTCTCGCCATAACTTGGGTGCTGGAAATTGCTGTATCAAATCGGCAACAATTTCTTCTTTGCGAAGGTGTTTTCCATTATTTATATGTGCTTTAAATAATTGGAGCAATTCCCCTTTTGTTAAGGAATCGCATAATTCGCTCAACGACAATGGTTGGTTATTGCTGAGTAAGCCTGCCTGAATCAATTTCAAGGCGGCCTCATCAATCGAATCTATCTCTGCGTAGCGCAATTTACTGCGGCGAAATAATGGGCCTTTACGGCTCGATAATCGCACCAGCAAACATTGGCTATCGCGCTCGAGCTGCTGAAAGCGGGAGACAAATTCACGTTCATCCTCGTTCAGTAAATCTGCATAGCGTTGTACGACCCAATCCACCAAAAACTGGAAATTTGTGAGGTAATAGTCGGAGGCTAGATCCGGTTTTTCGGAACTGGTATTGCTCATTGCCTTGTCATTCCAATTAATGCGGATTGATCGTGATGATATTGAGCTCCCGGTTGCTGCAATTATCCCCGTGGATGAAAAAAACCGTAAAAAAATGCTGCGCAGTAAAACAGTCCTTCAATAAAAAGCCCCGCGAGTTTGCACTGGCGGGGCTTTTTATTGCTTGCTTAAAACTTAGTTCTTGGCAGCGGCAGCTTTCTTTTCTTTCTCTTTCGCGATTACTGCTTCAGCCACGTTGCTCGGGCATGGAGAGTAGTGAGCGAATTCCATAGAGAACTGGCCGCGGCCAGAAGTCATGGTACGCAGGGTGCTGATGTAGCCGAACATTTCTGACAGCGGAACTTCAGCTTTGATGCGTACGCCAGTCACGCCAGCTTCCTGGCCATTGATCATGCCGCGACGACGGTTCAGGTCACCGATCACATCACCTACGTGATCTTCCGGAGTAAACACGTCCACTTTCATGATTGGCTCAAGCAGTTGTGGGCCGGCTTTTGGCATGGATTGACGGAAAGCACCTTTTGCAGCGATTTCGAACGCGATTGCAGACGAGTCCACGGCGTGGAATCCACCGTCGAACAGGTCAACTTCAACGTCCAGAACCGGGAAGCCTGCCAATGGACCGGTACCCATCATAGACGCAAAACCTTTTTCGATTGCCGGGTAGAATTCTTTTGGAACGCTACCACCAACAACCGAGGTCTTGAATACGAAGCCAGTGTTTGGCTCGCCCGGCTTGATACGGTAGTCGATTTTACCGTACTGACCAGAACCACCCGATTGCTTCTTGTGGGTGTAGCTGTCTTCGATTTCGCGAGTAATGGTTTCGCGGTAGGCTACCTGTGGTTGACCAACATTCAGCTCTACACCGTAGGTGCGCTTCATGATGTCCACTTTAATATCCAGGTGCAATTCACCCATACCTTTCAGGATGGTTTCGCCAGAGTCCTGGTCGGTTTCCACGCGGAAAGTCGGGTCTTCAGAAACCAGCTTACCGATAGCGGTAGCCATTTTCTCAATCATGCTCTTGTCTTTCGGAGTTACAGCAATAGAAATTACTGGCTCAGGGAAAACCATTGGTTCGAGTGTGCAAGGTTCTTTTGGATCACACAAGGTGTGACCAGTTTGCACGTTCTTCAGACCGATTAACGCGATGATGTCGCCCGCTTGAGCGGTGGTCAGGTCTGTGCGGTCATTGGCGTGCATTTCCACCATGCGACCAACACGTTCGGTTTTGCCGGTGAATGAGTTAAGGATGGTGTCGCCTTTGTTAAGTACACCAGAGTAGATGCGAACGAAGGTCAGGGCGCCGAAACGGTCGTCCATGATCTTGAATGCCAGGGCGCGGAAAGGCTCGTCTGCAGAAACAATAGCAAATTTGCCAGTTTCGTTACCTTCTTCGTCAGTTAACGGTTGTGGGTTAACTTCGGTAGGGGCAGGCAAATAGTCAACTACGCCGTCCAGCAACAGTTGCATACCTTTGTTTTTAAAGGCAGAACCACAGAAGGTTGGGAAGAATGCCAGGTCGCGGGTACCTTTGCGGATGCAACGCTTCAGGTCTTCTACAGAAGGCTCTTCGCCTTCCATATATGCCATCATCAAGTCGTCATCTTGTTCTACAGCGGTTTCCACCAACTGGCTACGATAGAGTTCTACATCGTCAACCATGTCTGCAGGGATGTCAGTAACAGTGAAGTTTTCAGGAATACCTGAATCATCCCACACGAATGCTTTGCGGTTCAGCAGGTCAACCACACCCTTGAAGGTGTCTTCGCGACCGATTGGCAGGGTCATTATCAGGGGAGTAGCACCCAGAACATTTTTTACCTGCTCGGTTACGCGGATGAAATCTGCACCGATACGGTCCAGCTTGTTTACGAAAATCAAACGGGAAACTTTAGAGTCGTTCGCATAGCGCCAGTTGGTTTCTGATTGGGGTTCTACACCGCCAGAACCACAGAATACGCCGATGCCGCCGTCCAATACTTTCAATGAACGATACACTTCCACGGTGAAGTCAACGTGGCCGGGGGTATCAATAACGTTGAAACGGTGACCTTTCCAGAAACAGCTCACAGCTGCTGACTGAATGGTGATACCGCGTTCAGCTTCTTGCACCATGAAGTCAGTCGTTGATTCACCTTCGTGAACTTCACCGAGTTTATGGATTTTACCGGTGAGCTTGAGAATACGCTCAGTAGTGGTAGTTTTACCGGCGTCCACGTGGGCGAAGATACCGATGTTTCTGTAAAGGGATAAGTCAGCCATAGGACTCTCGTTATGTTAAACAGGGTTAGAAAAAAGCTGGGTTTGAAAATAGCGGCGTAATATACAGGAAGTTATCCAAAAATACCTTAAGAAAAAGAAGTCTATAGATATTGTTTTACAGTTTTAGGGCGGTTTTTGATATTTAAAGGAGTCGTGTTGCCAACAATGGGTCATGTTGTATCGGGATTGGGTGAGGTTATAGTCATAGGGAGGATAAAAGGGCGCGATAAACGCGCCCTTACGGTGAATCCAAAATACAATCGGTTTTTAATCGACGTAATTTTCAATGCCTGGACATGAGCAAACCAGGTTGCGGTCGCCGTATACGTTGTCGATACGATTCACACTCGGCCAGACTTTATGGTTTTTCAACCAGCTGGCGGGGCGGCCTGCGACTTCGCGGGAATAAGCGCGTGTCCAGTTTTCTTCCAATACGTCATCCTGGGTGTGTGGGGCATTATGCAGGGCACTGGCGTCGGCACTGATTTCACCGTTGATAACTTGTTCGATCTCCTTGCGAATGATCAGCATTGCCTCAATGAATTTATCCAATTCAATTTTAGATTCCGATTCGGTTGGTTCGATCATCAGCGTGCCTGCAACCGGGAAAGACATGGTTGGGGCATGGAAACCGAAATCCATCAAGCGCTTGGCAATGTCTTCTTCACTGATACCACTTGCTTCTTTTAATGGGCGCAAATCCAGCAAACATTCGTGCGCAACAAAGCCATTGGTACCCTTGTACAAAATCGGGTATGCCGCTTCCAGTTTCTTTGCCACATAATTTGCATTCAGCATTGCGAATTCGGTGGCATGGCGCATGCCGGAGGCTCCCATCATTTTAATGTACATCCAGCTGATGGGGAGGATGCTTGCGGAACCCCAGGGGGCAGCAGAAATAGTGCCGTTATTTACGTTGGTGCCGGGAACGGGTTGCACCGGATGCGCAGCGAGGAAGGGCTCCAAATGTTTGCCTACGCCGATCGGGCCCATGCCGGGACCACCGCCACCATGAGGGATGCAGAATGTTTTGTGCAAATTCAAATGCGATACATCGCCACCGAATTTACCTGGCGCAGCCACACCAACAAGCGCATTCATGTTGGCACCGTCGATATAAACCTGGCCGCCGATGGCATGGATCATATCGCACAGATCGGTGATACCTTCTTCGAATACACCGTGAGTAGAAGGATAGGTACACATGATGCACGCGATTTGGTTGCCGTAAGTGGCAATCTTTTCGCGCAGGTCATTGAGGTCGACGTTACCTTTTGCATCGCAAGCAACAACAACGACTTTGTAGCTCACCATTTGTGCGGAGGCGGGGTTAGTGCCGTGCGCAGAGGCGGGAATCAAACAAATATCGCGCTGCGTTTCGCCTTTGCTTTCAAAATATTTTTTGATCGCAACAAGTCCGGCATATTCGCCTTGTGAGCCGGCGTTAGGTTGCAAACTGATTGCATCGTAACCGGTACACGCTTTGAGCATCTCTTGCAGCTCTTCAAATAACTGCTTGTAACCTTCGGCTTGATCAATTGGCGCAAATGGATGCAGTTTGCCAAATTCTGGCCAGGTGACGGGAATCATCTCTGCGGTTGCATTTAGTTTCATGGTGCAGGAGCCGAGTGGAATCATCGCATTGTTAAGTGCGATATCTTTGGATTCCAAGCGCTTTAAGTAGCGCAGCATTTCGGTTTCGCTGTGATAGGTATTGAATACCGGGTGCGTTAATACTGCATCGCTGCGCCGCAAATCGGCGGGAATTGCGTTATTGGCAGTGATATTTTTACCATCGCGAATTTGTGCATCCAGTGAGGAAAGCTCAACACCGGTTACGCCAAATACGGCGAGTAAATTTTCCAAATCAGGGACGGTCGTTGTTTCGTTCAGGCTGATACCAAGAGAATCATTACCTACTAAACGCAAATTAATTTCTGCGGCGAGCGCGGCTTGATTGATTGCTTTTTGGTTGTCGCCAACATTGACGGTGATAGTGTCAAAGAAGTTTGCGTTGTTAATTGCAAAACCCTTGGCTTTTAATGCAGCAGCAGCAATGGTTGTTAAGCGATGAATGCGATTGGCGATTCGTTTCAAACCTTCCGGGCCGTGGTAAATGGCATAAAACACGCTCATAACTGCCAACAATACTTGCGAAGTACAAATATTGGAGTTGGCTTTTTCGCGGCGAATATGTTGCTCGCGGGTTTGCATCGCCATACGCAGTGCTTGTTTGCCGCGGGTATCAATAGATACACCAATGATGCGGCCTGGTGCCGAACGTTTGTAAGCATCGCGGAAAGCGAAGAACCCGGCGTGCGGGCCACCGAAACCAAGTGGTACACCAAATCGCTGGCTGGTGCCGACTACAACATCGGCTCCCATTGCACCGGGAGATTTGAGCAACAATAGCGCCATTAAATCCGTCGCCACAGTTACCAGTGTATTTTTATTGTGGGCAGTTTCGATAATCGTCGTTAAATCGCGAATCTGGCCACTCGATCCAGGATAGGAGAGCAGGGCACCGAAGTAATCGCCATGGGCCAATTGCCCAATGGTTGCAACTTCAATTTCAAAACCGAAATGTTCCGCACGGGTCCTGACAACTTCGATAGTTTGTGAGTGAGTATCCGCATCAACAAAAAACACATCAGATTTGCTTTTCTTATTTTGGCGCTTACACATCGCCATGGCTTCAGCGGCGGCAGTGCCTTCATCCAATACAGACGCGTTGGCCATCTCCATGCCGGTCAGGTCAATAATCATTTGCTGGTAATTGAGCAATGCTTCCAGGCGACCTTGTGCAATTTCCGGTTGATAGGGGGTGTAAGCGGTGTACCAGCCCGGGTTTTCCAGCACGTTGCGCAGTACCACGTGAGGTACATGGGTATCGTGGTAACCCATGCCGATATAGTTTTTGAAAATTTTATTTTTTCCGGCGATGGCTTTGAGTTGTGCCAGCGCCTCAGCTTCCGTGACGGCAGGGCCCAGGTTCAGCTCCCCTTTCAGGCGAATAGCATCGGGCACTGTTTTATCGATCAACTCCTTAACTGAGCTAACACCCAGTGCTGCCAGCATAGCGGCAGTTTGTTGGGCATCCGGGCCTATATGACGTTGGACAAACTCGTCGTGATTGGCCAATTCCCCTAGCGAAGCGGAACGGAAATCAATAGGGGAAGCTGAGCGAAAATCAACGGACATAGAAGCTCTCTGTAGATTGGAAAATAATCAAAAACGGCGGGAAAGCGGAGAGGCAAACGGGTGCCTGTTTAAAAAGGCCGCAATGGTACCAATTTGGGGCTTTTCGGGCAATCAAACAGGCCTGTATAGATGTAAAACTGTTGTTTTAAGCCATCGCCATGGAACAAGAGAGTAACAGTGTAATCTCAGGCCTGATATGATTCGGCGGCACAGCCGATTCCGGTCTGTTCATTATGACAATAAGTATTTAAAAGACTTGTAAGCATTTATGTACCATGAATTTTTTGGGCTGAAAGAACCCGCGTTTTCCATTGCCGTAAACCCGCGCTATCTCTTTATGAGTGATCAGCATCGGGAGGCGTTGGCACACCTGCTTTACGGGATACAAAACGGTGGTTTTGTGATGCTGACTGGCGAAGTGGGAACCGGTAAAACGACGATAATTCGCTGTTTGCTTGAGCAATTACCAGACAATACCGATATCGCCATTATTCTAAACCCCATGGCCAGCGCGCCTGAGTTGCTTTCTACTATCTGCGACGAATTGGGTGTGGGTTATATTGCCGATGAGCTAACAGTAAAAGTACTCACCGACGCACTCAATCAGTTTTTGCTGGATAACCATCGTAGAGGCCGCAAAACCGTTTTATTGATAGATGAAGCGCAACTACTAAAAGTGCCAGTGCTGGAGCAGATCCGATTGCTTACGAATCTGGAAACCACCACAGAAAAATTATTACAAATTATGTTGGTGGGGCAGCCGGAATTAAAAAAATTACTGGCGCGTCCGGCCTTGCGCCAATTATCACAGCGCATCACTGCGCGTTTTCATTTGGAGGCGTTGAGCCTCGTTGAAACCAAGGCTTATATCTACCACCGCTTGAAAGTTGCCGGCATCGCCGATCACCAAATTCCATTCAGTGATTCTATTATTAAAAAAATTCACGAATTCAGTGGCGGTATTCCCCGTTTGATTAATGTAATTTGCGAACGTTTGTTATTAGGTGCCTACGCACAAAATCGCCATCAAATAGATAAACAAATTTTTGCCGCTGCGGTGAAAGAAGTTGCCGGAACTGCTACCCACCAGGAAGAAAAGGAAGCGGCTGCTTCGCGTACCTCCTGGCATGCTGTCTTTGTCGGGCTTGTATTAGTGGCAATGACAATAGTTTGGTTTTTAGTTCCGGATCATCCATCTGCAAATGCCGGCATGACGAACGCCCAGCACTCTTCAGTTGATACGAATGTATTAGCGGCGGGAAATGTATTGGATGCGCGGCGGGCTGCATCCAGCAACGTTGCATCATCAGTTACTTCAAAAACACCACACATAGAAAATGTTTTAACCGCTGTTGCAACACGCGACCAGATTGCGGCACAACTGGCTTTGTTTAAATTTACTGGATTGAACGCAATTGATAAAAAATCTCCGTGCACATCATTGAATAAATCGACATATGAATGTGCCAAAGCCAGATTAGGTTCATGGGATGAATTAAAAGAATTGAATCGACCTGGAATAATGACACTTTCCACGTCCGATAAAAAATGGGTTTATGCATTGCTTATTGGTTTGAGTGAAGATCACGCGTTGTTTTTGGTTGATGGCGTGGAAAAAGTTATCACCTGGAGCGAACTGGTTGCCCAATGGAATGGCGATTTTTTATATGTCTGGTCGCGTCCTGCGGGCTTTGAAGGAAGCTTGCAAGTAGGTGATCGGAGTGAGCTGGTAACCTGGGTTGCAGAGCAGTTCGCAAAGCTGGATCAGCAACCTGCACCCTTAACCCGGCAATTTTTTACTGACCGTTTGCAAAAGCGGATTGAGTTGTTCCAGGCCAACAATGGCATTATTCCCGATGGGATTTTTAATGAGCAAACCTTACGGCGTTTGAATGAAGCCTTGGGAATGGATAAACCCCTGGCAGAATTAAATGAACAAAAACTTCAACAACATATCAAGGCTCAAGGGCTGTAGTTTATGTCACTCATTTTGGATGCCTTGAATCGCGCTGATAACGAGCGTAAGAACCAGGATAGCGTACCTGGTTTAAATACTGTCCATTCATCGACAGTGACCATTGTCGAAGAAAAAACCGGTAATAAATATGGATTGTATGTTGCTATTTTTTTTGCAGTCGTTGCGCTGATCGCTTCTGTTTATTGGTTTGTTGCCAAGCCAGGTGCTGCCACTGTTTCGCCCCCGCAGCCACAAGCTGATGCATCGTCGCAACCGTCAGTCGAGGAAAGCAGTCGGACCACAACAAAAGCAGAAGAGGTACAAACGATTGCTGAAACCAAGCCAGTCGAGTCAATAATATCTCCTAGGCCGACGGCAGCAGTTGAACAGCTTTATGCTGCTCCTGAGGCCCAGTCAGCCCCTTCTGCCGATCCGCAAATCAATGAGCTCTATACTGCTGAAGAACCAGCCGCTTCTGAATCCATTGAAGATCCATTTGTTAATCTACCGGCTGTTGTCGAAGAGCCAACTCATATTACTAACACCGGGCGGGTCGCTGCCGAGACTTTACCGTCACGCACGTTTGCCAATATTGTGAATGTTCAGGATTTTAATGAGTTGCCCTGGAATACCAAACAACAAATTCCTACCATTAGTTACCAGCGGCATAATTTTTTAGCAGGCGGTGTAAGCACTGTTGTCATTAACGGACAAACATTAGGTGTTGGAAATATTGCTGCATCGAGCCAATTAGTTGTACAAGAAATATTTGAGGATGGTGTTGTGCTTAAACGTGGGAATGTGATTTTTAAATTACGAGCGCTGAATGGCTGGATCAACATGTAATGAAATTTGCAGCCTATAAAAATAATAAAGGAGCCAATCGGCTCCTTTATTATTTTGGTAAGAGATGCAATGGAAATTAACCTTCCATTTTGGCTTGCAGGTAATTTTGAATTCCCACTTTACCAATTAACGACAATTGGGTTTCGAGCCAATCTACGTGTTCTTCTTCAGATTCCAGAATGCTTTTCAATAAATCGCGGCTAATGAAGTCACGTACGCCTTCACAGATGAGAATGCCATCACGCAGATCCGGAATAGCTCTCAGTTCCAGTGTTAAATCACATTTGAGCATTTCTTCAGTATCTTCACCGATATGCAATTTGCCTAAGTCTTGCAGATTCGGCAAACCTTCGAGAAATAGGATGCGTTCGATCAATGCATCGGCATGTTTCATTTCATCGATGGACTCATGGTATTCGTGGTCGGCCAGTTCTTTCAGGCCCCAATCTTTATACATACGGGAGTGAAGGAAATACTGGTTAATAGCTACAAGCTCATTACCCAGCACTTTGTTTAATACGGCGATAACTTGTGGATCACCTTTCATGGTGCTCTCCTTATGGGCTAAAACAGAAACAAAGTCTGGCCTTAAGGGAGAGTGATGTCAAGCGGAAGTGTTTTCTAAGTGATTGATGTTGAAGGAAAAAATACTGAAAATGGCAACGATTTAGATTTGTGTTTGTGTGGCTTTATCAAGCCACAGCATAAAATTGGGGCAGGCCATTGATCATCGGGGTGACGCTTAATGCTTCATCAAGGAGTTCGCGCGTCATTACAGAACATTTACCACATTGGCTGGCAACACCTAATGCCTTACGCAATTGACCAAGAGAGCTGGCCCCATCATTGATAGCTGCTTTGATTTGGCGGTCAGTAATACCCTTGCATACACAAACGTACATAAACGGAAAGCTCTGATTAAGTGGTTTTAGATGAACAAACATCAACCACTTAAATTTAATGTTAATGATAATTGGTGTCAATAGGTGCTGAGATAAATTCCTGTTTGAAATAATTTTTTATTCGTTAATATAACCCAACCAATGTTTGATGATAATTACGCCAATGTTTTTGTAATAGCGGCACTCTTGTAAGCGTTATATACAAAATCAATATGACACTCACTATGGTCTGTGTATGATAGCGGCGCACTATCAATAAATACCATTCAATCAATAACTGGCCATAAATTATTCATACAAATTGAATACACTCATGGCCGCTGAAACAGGTATTTATTCACCGATTAACCTATCAACCATCAGGAGCATTGTTATGGGCGTATTAGTAGGTAAAAAAGCACCGGATTTTACTGCAGCAGCAGTATTGGCAAACGGCGAGATCGTAGACGGTTACAACTTCGCAGCTGCTACCAAGGGCAAAAAAGCAGTTGTGTTCTTCTATCCTTTGGACTTCACCTTTGTATGTCCATCTGAACTGCTGGCATTTGACCACCGCGTGGAAGAGTTCAAAAAACGCAATGTAGAAGTAATTGGTGTTTCTATTGATTCCCAATTCACCCACAACGCATGGCGTAATACTCCAGTAAATGAAGGTGGTATTGGTCCGGTTAAATACACATTGGTTGCTGACGTTAAGCACGAGATTGCCAAGGCATTCGATGTAGAGTCTGCTGACGGTGTTGCTTTCCGCGGTACTTTCATCATTGACGAAGCGGGTGTTGTGCGTTCGCAAATCGTTAACGACCTGCCAATTGGTCGCAATATCGATGAAACTATCCGTACTGTTGATGCATTGATTTTCCACGAGCAACACGGTGAAGTTTGTCCTGCTGGCTGGAAAGATGGTGATAAAGGTATGGATGCATCGCCAGAAGGTGTTGCTAAATATCTGGCTGAGCACGCAGATAAACTCTAGGTTTTACTTTTAGAGCCTGGTCTTGTAAAAAGCCCGGTCAATGCCGGGCTTTTTATTGGCGAGCTTATTTGCGGGAAATCACCATGTCTGAAACCACAAAAAAAATAGATCTCCATCCAAGTTGGTTAAATCATCTTGCGAATGAATTTGAACAACCTTACATGAAACAGCTTAAAGCGTTTCTACTCGCAGAGAAGCAGCAGGGAAAGGTGATATATCCTGCCTCTAAAAATATATTCAATGCATTTAACAGCACACCGCTGGATCAGGTAAAGGTTGTTATCCTGGGGCAAGACCCATATCACGGTCCTAACCAGGCACATGGCCTCTGCTTTTCGGTGCAACCGGGTATTCCTGCTCCGCCATCGTTACAGAATATGTTCAAGGAGTTGCATCGGGATTTGGGGGGGGCTATTCCGCCGCACGGGTGCCTTCAGGCATGGGCCAACCAGGGTGTGCTATTGCTTAATGCGACCTTGACTGTAGAGCAGGCAAGGGCTGGTTCGCATCAGGGCAGAGGGTGGGAAATTTTTACCGATAAAGCAATTCAACTTGTTAATGAGCAATGCCAGGGGGTTGTGTTCCTATTGTGGGGTAGTTATGCCCAAAAGAAAGCGGCGTTCATTGATCCCCGCAAACATCTAATCCTTAAGGCCCCGCATCCTTCACCGTTATCAGCACATCGTGGATTTATTGGTTGTGGGCACTTCTCAAAAGCCAACCAGTATTTACAGCAGATCAATAAAGCACCAATCAATTGGCAGTTGCCTTAAGTCCTTAGAAAATAAAACATTTATTGTTTTTTTGACTATAAGTTAAAGGTGATATTTTCCGCCAATCTTTACACTGGATTCCTTTTTTAAATAATTGACAGCGCTGTCACATAGTAGTAGTTTTGTGCGCAATCTAAATGTAGTGGATGTGAGATGTGTCTCATCAAATCACCAAATAACATTTATCTGTAAAAAAGATTCTGTTTTTCTTTTGTATTTTAAAAAGTGTTCTAGAGTAAAAATCAAAATAACTAGACCAGCAGAGAGGATTCGCCTTCATTCCGAAAGCGAAAATGTTTGAACACCAGGCCACAGATTGCCGGGTTTTCAGGCATGTGTGTACCGGAAAATAATTCCTGACGATAATAAAGGAGAGCTCCATGTACAAAACTATAAGCTTTAAGAAAAAACTCCTGGCTACCGCAGTTGCATCTGCAGCTGTAGCGGCCAGCTTCAGTGGTCTGACTTACGCTCAAGACGATTCAGTTGAAGAAGTAATGGTGACTGGTATTCGCGGTTCTTTGACTCGTGCAGTCGATGTCAAGCGTGACGCAGCGGGTGTTGTTGATGCCATCTCTTCGGAAGACCTCGGCAAAATGCCAGATTCAAACCTGGCTGAATCGTTACAGCGCATCACCGGTATTTCTATTGATCGTAATAATGGCGAAGGTGCCAAGATTACTTCTCGTGGTTTCGGCCCACAATACAACCTGGTTACTCTGAATGGCCGACAATTGTCATCAGCGTCTGTAATTGAAGGCGGTGACGTTGAAAGCACCCGCTCATTTGATATGAGCAATATTGCCTCTGAATCTGTTTCAGGTGTGCAAGTGTACAAAACTGGCAAGGCAAGTGTTCCTACCGGTGGTATTGGCGCAACGATAAACCTGTCCACTGCCAAGCCATTCGATTATGAAGGCTTTAAAGCATCGGTTGGTGGTAAGGCGTTAATGGATGAGTCTAACGACACTGGTGATGATGTTACTCCAGAAGTGTCTGGTTTCGTTAGTTGGTCTGATGAGATGTTTGGGGCATCATTGTCATTAGCTCATCAAGAACGTGACAGCGCTCGCTCTGGTTTTGCCAATAGTGGTTGGGGTGATAGACGCCAATACTATCCAGGCGGCGCCATATTCAACAATGGTTATTCTGCGGACGCGGTTATAATTAACGAACCAACTAAACTTGATCCACTTGTTCCCAATTCTGGTGAAGTGGCTACACGTCTCCAGGAAGCGAATTTTTTCCATACTGATACGACACGTGAGCGTGACAACGCTTTGTTGACATTGCAATTCAGACCCACTGATAAGATCACCGCCACGCTTGACTACCTGAATGTAGAAACTAAAACCCAATCGCTGCACAGCATTTACTCTTTATGGTTCTCTGACGGTGCATGGGCAACGAATGGTGCGAAGTGGGATGACAGCACAATCACTACGTCTCCTGTTTACATGTGGCAGTCTAACTACAATGTGAATCCAGTGACTGGCGTAGGCACATATTCCCCTCGTGATATCGCGCTGAAAAACTCCTTACGTTCAGTTAAGAGCAAATTGGATGACGTAGGCCTTAACGTAGCGTTTGATGTTACCGATGAGTTGAGCCTTGCACTTGACGTTCACCGCTCCAAAGCAAGTGCAACTCCTTGGGATGCGCCGGGCACAAACATTACGCTTGGCATAGGCGTAAACACGTTGATTGGCCAAGGTTTGGACATGAGTGGTGATTTGCCTCTTATTGCTAGTGTTCTCAATAACGGTAGCATCAAGAAGAGCGATGTGGGTTCTACCATTAGCCAGTTGGTTAGTGCTCGTTCCTGGCAAGAAGTTACCCAGGGTAAGGTTTCTGGTGAGTACCAGTTTTCAGACTCAGGCTCTATTAACTTTGGTATAGATGCACAGCAAACCGAATCAATTCAAAGGCAATCCGACATTGGTAACGCAACAATGAAGGGGGGTTGGAGTGTTGCAGCAGCGGGTGATATTAATCCTGATTGGTTTGAGTTGATTAATTTCAACGATTATTTTGATGGTTATAACTCTAACTTGTCAGCTGCAAGCAAGGATTTCTTTTCAAGCGTAGGTTACAACGGTGATAAAGCTACATCAGATATTACTGGTGTGCGCGTTACCAACTTTAATGCGGTGGCTAAGCAAATGTTTGCTGAATCTCCGGATAAGGTTCCCTATGCAGCTGCTAAAATCGACGGTACTGACCGTAAGATTGTTGAAGATATCCAGGCCGCCTACGTTGAAACCAACCTAGATGGCACCTTGGGTGATATGGAGGTGAATGTTTCTGCTGGTGTTCGTTATGAAAGAACCGATGTAGAGTCTTATTCACGTGTATCTCCAAGAGAGATCACGTGGACTGCCGATAGGGATTTCAACAATCGTGCTATTGGGGCGGCTGATTCTCTCCCGTATACCGTTAGCGATTATCATTATGCCAATGTGCTTCCCAATCTGGACTTAACCTTCCATATCAGTGATGAACTGATTGCTCGTGCGTCAACCAGTAAAACGATCTCTCGTGCAAGCTACAACCAGTTACAAATGGGTGCAGCAGGCAATGCAGCAAGAGGTCCAGTATTGGCTGGCGGCTTACCGGGTCTTAGTAGCGACGGTAACGTTAAGCTGAAGCCAATTGAGTCCAACAACCTGGACTTGTCGCTTGAATATTACTTCAACGATTCTGATTATGTTTCTATTGGTTTCTTCGATAAGCGTGTACCTAACTTCATTGGTTCAGAAGATACTACGGTTACTTACGCAGGCACATTGGATCCAAGTGCTGGTCCACGTGCAATCGCCGCTGCAAATGCATTGAGGGCTGCTGGTCTTGCAGTAACTGACAGAAACTTGTTTGAACAGGTGGCCAGGATGAACGGCACCGATAAGGGTTGCGTGAATACCGGGACAGATAAAACATTGTGTGGTGCGGGAGGCATTGCTTCGGGCACTGAAGAGGGTTACTTGAAGTACAGTAACGGTGTAGATATTGTTGCTGTAGCAGGTGATCCAGGTGTTACCAATATCACTACCGTACCTGTAAACTCTCAAGATGCTGTGTTGAACGGTTGGGAATTCGCAGGTCAACACTTCTTCGGCGATAGTGGTTTTGGTATTCAAGCTAACTACACAATCGTTAATAGCGATTTTAGCTACGACCTCAACTCAGCACCAGGCGCTGCTACTCAATTTGCGCTGACTGGCTTGAGTGATTCGGCTAACGTGGTTGGTATCTACGAAAAAAATCAATGGCAAGCACGTATTGCGTACAACTGGCGCGACAAGTTCCTGAGTAATGCAAACTTCAACGGTGAGCCTGAGTTTACAGAAGACTACGGTCAGGTTGACTTTAATATAGGCTACAAAATTACTGATGATTTCACGGTAGCTTTGGAAGGTACTAACGTGCTAGGTGATGACAAGAAAGTTTATGGTCGTACCAAGCAGCAAGTAAGAACTGTCGATGTGTTAGAGGCTCGTTATGCGCTTTCTGCGCGTTACAATTTCTAATAGTCATTGATGTAAGTAAAGAGAATGCCGCTCCTTTGAGCGGCATTTTTTTAGGTCACGCATTTTTAGGTCAAGTGAGAAAACGGAACATAAAATGAAAAACTTTCAACCGCTAAACGTTGAGCAACATAAAAATCTTGGATATACAGAAAAATACGGCTCTTCATACGGACACCAGGTCGGCGCAGTGATGATATTGCCTAATGAATTTGCCAAAGCTCAACGAGAATACCCAATTTTGTTTCGTAAAGATTCTGAGACTGGCCGCTTTTTGCCAGTAGTCTTATTGGGATTTGAAGAGCATGAAAATCTCCTCCTTGATGAGAACTCAAATTGGAGTACACGTTACATTCCTCTCGCTGTGAAGCAGGGTCCTTTTATTATTGGGCTTCAGCAACAAGAAACAGAACAAAGGCTCGTTGTTTATGTGGATCTAAATGATTCAAGAATCCAGCCAAACGTAACTCCTGCACTTTTCAAGGATGATGGCACTAGCTCCACAACCTTAAATGACGTAAGAGATGTGTTGCTGGCGCGCCATAAAGGTTCAGAGCTACTTGAGCCTATGATTGAAGCCTTTTTAAAATACGATCTTCTTGAGCGGGTTAGGTTGGAAATTGATTTAGGTCATGGGACTACGATTAAATTTGATGCCGGTTATACAGTGCACATTGAAAAGCTAACTGCATTGGAAAATGATGCAGTAGTTGAATTGCACAGATCCGGGTTCTTGTCACTTGCCTATAATGTTGCTGACTCTGTGAATAATATTCAACGTTTGATTGATATCAAAAACGCAAAAACGAAGTAAGTTAGCCTACGAACAATCAATAAAAATGAGCCTGGATATGAACGAACATACAGCAACGAACTCTATTCGCAAAATTGTTATCGCAGGTGGTGGAACATCTGGTTGGTTAGCTGCTGCAGCTATCTCCAAGGTGCTCGGAAAAAATCTGGATATCACTCTGATTGAGTCGCCAGACATTGGGCGGATTGGCGTGGGCGAAGCAACTATCCCCACACTGCGAGTATTTCATAAGCTGTTGGGTATTAATGACCAGGAATTGATGGCTAGTGTTCAAGGAACATTTAAGTTAGGTATTGAGTTTAGTAACTGGGCTAACAAGGGTGATAAATACTTTCACTCTTTCGGGCTTACCGGAAAAGAGTGTTGGGCATGCCAGTTCCAGCATTTTTGGTTTGCAGGAAAAAAATACGGCATAAATATTCCCTTTGGTGATTACTGCCCTGAGTCTAAAGCCGCCAGTTTGGAAAAGTGTAGTGGCGAAAATGATGGCGTTAATTATGCCTACCACTTTGATGCAAATTTATATGCGGATTATTTGAAAAATTTTTCTATAAAACTTGGAGTGAAGCATGTTGAAGGGTTTATTGATAAGGTCATCCTCTCTCCGGAAAATGGTTATATTAAGTCGTTGTTATTGAAAGATGGACAAGAAATAGCGGGCGATTTATTCCTGGATTGTACCGGTTTCAAAGCAATGCTTATTGATGGTGCGTTAAATACACCCTATGTGCCCTATGGTCATTATCTTCCCTGTGATTCTGCGGTTGCACTACAAACGGAAAATGTGCGATCGCCAAGACCTTATACCCAGGCAATTGCGCACGATTTTGGATGGCAGTGGCGTATTCCGCTGCAACACAGATCGGGAAATGGTTTGGTTTTTTCCAGCCGGCATGTTTCAGATGATGAAGCCATCAACACGTTGTTGAATAATTTGGAAGGTCGCCCGGTTACCGAGCCGCGCGTGATTAAATATAAAACGGGGCGTCGCATAAAGTCCTGGAATAAAAACTGTATTGCCGTAGGGCTGGCATCAGGGTTTATTGAGCCTCTTGAATCAACCTCAATCCATTTAGCCATGTCTACCATTTATCGTTTGATGCGGTATTTCCCACAAAATGAAATTTCTATGTCTAATGTGGATGAGTTTAATCGGCAATCAAGTGCAGAAATGGATCGTGCCCGTAATTTTGTTGTATTGCATTACCACGCGACCCACCGTGAAGACACTGAATTTTGGCGTTATTGTAAGAATATGGAGATACCTGAAATCCTGGCGCGTCGAATACAATTATTCAAAGATACTGGCGCAATTATGCTCGAAGACAAAGAATTATTTTTAAACGATTCCTGGGTCCAGGTAATGATGGGGCAAGGTATTATGCCTACCGCCTATCATCCGGTTGTCGATATGATGGAAGAAAAGGAGTTGAAAGGCTTCCTTGCATTCTTGAGGGACGACGTGCATAAAAAAGTATCGGCAATGCCTTCTCATCAAGAATTTATCAATCAATTCTGTAAGGCAAGGGCACCGGTTTAAAAAAGGCTTGTTTGTCTTTTGGTTTACATGAAGTATTGAGAGTTAAAAATATAGAGAATTGTATGAGACCGATTGAGTACGGGCTTTGCGAGGATGCCAATATTGAATGCTATAAGGTTGGCAATGAGCAACAGGAAGTTCTATTGGTTGATAATTACCTTAAAGGGGCCCTGGCGTTAAAAGAATGTGCTGTGCAGATAAATGAGTTTGCGCGAGCAGACTCTTTTTATCCCGGTGTTCGTATGCAAGTTCCGCAGGAATATACCATGGCTCTTGTTAAAAATTTTGGCTTCTTTATGGAGCAGTTTTTTAATTTAGAGGTGAGGCAAATCAAGAAAGCTGTTTCCAGGTTTTCGATAATAACAACGCGCCAAAATGATCTTGATTTATTGCAACGAATCCCGCATTTCGACTCTCCATCGCGCAAAGGTTTGGCGTTTGTGCATTATCTACAATCGGTTCCGAATATGGGCACCTCGTTGTATCGCCATAGGCCAACAAACTTTGAATATGTTGATGAGCAGCGCTATTCCAGTTACATAGAAAAAATACAAGAACGATTTCCCACAGAAGATACATACCCGGAAGGCTATATCAGTGGCTCCACCGATCAATTTGAGGAAATCGCCTCATTTGATGCAGTATTTAATCGATTGCTTATGTATAGGGGGACGAGCCTTCACTGTGGGAAAATCGGTGCGGATTATAATTTTGACCCCAGCCCTGCGACCGGCCGGCTTACGGTTACATCGTTTTTTGAATTTAAATAGATTAATAGTAATTTAGAAAAATTGTAGGCGGTCAATCAACTCTATTGATCTGTACGGTTAGCAAGAGAAAAATATTGATGCTAATTTACGCTCCGTAGATCGAGCCAAAACATAGTTTTAGAAACTTTTTTGTTTCTCGGTAAAGATAAAAAATTCGGCCCTTAATGGGCCGAAATTTTTAGGTGTTGAACAAAAAAGCTTACTTCAAAATACCATCAATCTTCGCCAATTCTTCAGCACTAAATTCCAGATTGTTCAGTGCAGCTACTGAATCATCAATTTGCGCAGGACGGCTGGCGCCGATCAGGCAGGTGATAACAGCATCGTTATTTAATGTCCATGCGATAGCCATTTGTGCTAGCGATTGACCACGAGTTTCAGCAATGGCATTGAGTGCTTGTACTTTCCGGATTTTTTCTGGGGTGATGTCTTTGTTGTTTAGATAAATTAATTCCGGGCGAGCCGCACGGGAGTCTGCGGGTATGCCATTCAAATATTTGTTGGTGAGTACGCCTTGTGCCAATGGCGAGAATACAATCGAGCCTACGCCTTCTGTTTTCAAAACATCGGTTAAACCATTTTCAATCCAGCGATCAAACATGTTGTAACGTGGCTGATGGATTAATAACGGTGTACCTAACTCACGCAGGATGCGCACGGCTTCTTTGGTTTGCGCGGGCTGATAATTGGAAATGCCAACGTAGAGTGCGCGACCGGAACGCACAATAAAATCCAATGCCTGCATGGTTTCTTCGATGGGTGTTTCCGGGTCCATGCAGTGGTGGTAAAAAATATCGAAATAATCGAGGCCGGTGCGCTTCAAGCTTTGATCGCAACTGCTGACCAGATATTTGCGCGAGCCACCAATGCCGTAAGGGCCTGGCCACATGTCATAACCGGCTTTGCTGGAAATAATTAATTCATCGCGATAACGCACAAAATCTTGTGCAAAAATATTGCCGAAAGTTTGCTCTGCAGAACCGAAATGAGGGCCGTAATTGTTGGCCAAATCGAAATGGGTGATACCTAAATCGAATGCCCGACGCAGCATTGCACGAGCGTTGGATTGCGGGTCAACAGCACCGAAGTTTTGCCATAACCCGAGCGACAAACGCGGCAAGCGCAATCCGCTTTTGCCACAGCGTTGGTATTTCATGGTTGTGTAACGTTCGGGATTTGCTACATAAACTGGATTGGGTTCGTGAGTAATCATTGGTTGTCCTGGCCATTGGATGGTGACTTGCAAACCTGACTCATGCAAATGTTCACATGAGCGGCGCATTCTTTTAAGCGGCGCATTTTAACTGAAAGCAACTCATTGCAAATCCGCGGAGAGTGTAAAGATGAGTAGCACTGGATTACACCCAATCAAGTGAATGTTTTAACAACAATAATCCCCAAATAATCAGAATGCAGGCATTACTGGCCACGAACGCCCACATACGGTGGATTACGTTGTTGTACGTAAGGTGGATCCAGCTATGCACCAGGCGGCAGAGCACAAATAGCCATGCACAAACCACCATGGACGTAGATTCAACATGCATTGCAATGGCAATGGTTCCCGCGATGTAAAATAGCAGCGGAATTTCAAATAGATTGCTGTAGTTACGTGCAGCTTGCGCAATTTCCGTCGGCATTTCGCCAGTGTTTAATCGAAATTGGCTGATTCTAACCTGACCGGTTTTGATGGCTTTGATTCGCAGAAACATCATTCGAAAGGCGACACCAAAGGTAAGTAATACCATGGCAAACATTGCGTAGAGCATGAAACTGTTCCTTCTGTTGGGGGTTATTCTTCAGATTCACTATAGCCCAGATGGCAGCCAAAGTTTCCAGTGTTTAGCCCGATGGGACATTCTGGCGTTGAAGGCCTATAATGGCGGCCTTTTCCCGTGGGCCAGGGCGCTCCGGAATTTGACTTCAAATCGATTACCATAGGATAACTCCATGATTATCAAGCCAAAAGTTCGCGGTTTTATTTGTACCAATGCGCATCCACAAGGTTGTGCTGCCAATGTTCAAGAGCAAATCGCTTTCACTAAGGCCAAAGGTCCCGTTGCTGGTGCCCCCAAAAAAGTATTGGTGTTGGGCAGCTCCACCGGTTTTGGTTTGGCTTCCCGTATTACCGCTGCGTTTGGTGGCGGTGCAGATACGCTGGGCGTATGTTTTGAGAAAGAGCCGAGCGAATCCAAAACGGCGACCGCAGGTTATTACAATACCTCTGCTTTCCACGATGCTGCAAAGGCCGAGGGTTTGTACGCTGAAACGATTAATGGCGATGCATTTTCCGATGCTTGCAAAGAGAAAGTGATTGAAACCCTGAAAAATGGTATCGGCAAAGTAGATTTGGTGATCTACAGTCTTGCGTCTCCCCGTCGTACCGATCCAAAAACCGGAGAGGTTTTTAATTCAGTATTAAAGCCAATCGGTAAATCCTACACATCAAAAAACCTGAATACTGACACCTTGAAAATTTCTGATGTCACTATTGAGCCTGCGTCTGATGAAGAAATTGCCAACACCGTTAAAGTGATGGGCGGTGAAGATTGGGAGTTGTGGATTGATGCCCTCAAAGGTGCTGATTTGTTGAGCGATAATTTCCAGACAGTCGCCTATACCTATCTCGGCGATAAATTAACCTGGCCAATTTATGGCAAGGCAACCATCGGTAAAGCAAAAGAAGACCTGGATCGCGCGGCAAAAACCTTGAGCGCAAAACACGGTGGTAATGCACGTGTTGCTGTTTTGAAAGCCGTTGTGACCCAGGCGAGCTCTGCGATTCCGGTAATGCCGTTATACCTTGCAATTTTATTTAAAGTGATGAAAGAGCAGGGTACCCACGAAGGCTGTATTGAGCAGATCCAGCGTTTGTTTACCGAGTGTTTGTATTCGAATAATCCGCGCCTGGATGATGGTAACCGTTACCGCGTAGATGAATTGGAATTAGATCCTTCTGTACAGCGCAAAGTAGAGGAAATCTGGGACAAAGTCACAGAAGAAAATCTGTTTGAATTGACTGATTTTGAAGGCTACAAAGCTGAGTTCCTGCGTTTGTTTGGTTTCGGTATAAAAACTGTCGATTACGATGCGGAAACAACACCCTTGGTGCAAACCAACTTTTAACTGGCGGGCTTCCGGTTACAGATTAATATCTGGTTTTTTGAGCAATAATAGATCCCCGCCATGTGCGGGGATTTTTTATTAAGCTGTTTATTTTTAATTTAAGGGATAGAAATGAGTAAACGTATTGCGATTGATATGGACGAGACCATTTGCGACACACTGGCTCGTCATCTTGATTGGTACAACACCGAGTTTCAACAAAACCTCACCAAAGCGGATTTGTACGCGCTTAAAATTTACCAAAAAGTCCCGGAGGCCCATGTTGCGCGGGTACGCGCTTACCCGGATAATCCTGCGTTTTTTGAAGAACTCCCTCCACATCCCCACGCAATTGACGTTATTGCAGAATTGCATGAGCGCTATGAGATTGTCATTGCCACTGCTGCTATGGAACATCCCACATCATTTTCGGCAAAATATGAATGGTTGCGTAAATATCTACCGTTTTTATCGCCAATGAATTTTATTTTTTGCGGTAAGAAAAATATTCTACAAGCGGACTTTTTAATCGACGATAGCTCCCGCCATTTTGAAGGTTTTGTAGGGCAGGGAATTTTATATACTGCGTCGCATAATGTATTGGAAGCGGCGGACGTGCGCGTAAATGACTGGTTGGAGATACGCGATTATTTTCGTGAGCAATAACTTCATTAATAATCGCGTTAACGCAGGAAATTATTTCAGTTCCTTAAAAAAGCGTTCCGTGCGTGGTAAAAAATAATTATCGTAGTCGAGCGACAATACCACTCCGCGGGAACGTCCCACCAATTCATTGCGTGGTACAAAACCTATCACGCGTGAATCGGCACTGTTATCGCGATTATCGCCCAGCATTAAATAATGATCAGCGGGTACCTTCACCGGATCAAAATTAGCATAGCGGGATGAGGGTGAGTTAACCCTGAGCGAATGATTTTTTCCCGGCAGTAATTCCAATTGGTCGCCTGCCAATAGTGGTTGGTAATCAACTTTTTGCCCATTAATTAACAAACGATTGTTCTCCATCGCAACAGTATCACCGGGCAGGCCAATCACGCGTTTCACCAAGCGTTTATCCGCTGCTTTTGAATCGAACACGACTATGTCTCCGCGTGCGGGGTCGGCAATTTTGTAGAGGGAAATATGCGAAAAAGGAATGCGCAGGTCATAAGCCATTTTATTAATGCTTATCCGGTCACCCTCCAGGAGTGTTGGCTTCATTGAACCGCTGGGAACATCACTCCAGTCAGCAATAGCACTGCGAAAACAAAACATCAGCGCAAAAAAAACAATAAACCCCCGATGTTCGGCCCATAATTTCTTCATGGTTTATCCTTCAAGTTGATCCAAATGCTGGAATAGACAAAAATACGCGTCAGATTTGACTTTGTTTTTTAATCCGGGTTCACAGGATTTAGTGCTTATGCTTGCGAGTTTACGCGGTATTTTAATTGCGGCGATTTTTTCGATCACCATTATCATGGTGACTATCCCCATTGTGTTTTTTGCGCTGTTGCGGCTGATACCAATTCCTGCCTGGCAACATATGCTTAATCCCTGTTTGGATGCGTGCGCAAATTTCTGGATATGGGTAAATAATGCGCAACAAAACTGGTTGCTGCCTACGCGCCTGGAGATTGAGGGGGTTGGGAATCTGGACCCGAAGGAGTGGTATATGCTGGTCGCTAATCACCAGGCCTGGGCTGATATATTGATTGTTGTGCGTACCTTTGGTACCCGCATCCCCGGGGTAAAATTCTTCTTCAAGCGCAGCCTTTTGTGGGTTCCGGTGTTAGGGTTGGCACTCTGGGGGCTGGATTTCCCCTCCATGAGCAGGCATTCCAAAGCAGCAATAGCACGCGATCCATCACTTAAAGGCAGGGATCTTGAGCGTACGCGCAAAGCGTGTGCGCGTTTTCGTCATCACCCGGTAACAATTATTAACTTTCTGGAAGGCACACGTTTTACGTCGGAAAAACACCAGCAACAAGGGGCTGTCTACCGGCATTTATTGATGCCGAAGGCGGGTGGTTTGGCGTTTGCGTTAAATGCAATGGATGGCCAATTGCATCAGTTGCTGGATGTGACAATCCATTATGAAGGTGGAATTCCAAGCTATTGGGATTATGTGCGTGGAAATGTAAAAACAATTCGTGTGCAAGTGCGGCAATTGCCAATTCCTGCCGATTTATTGGGTGATTATGAAGGCGATCCGGCATTTCGTGCACGCTTTCAGCAGTGGGTAAATACGTTGTGGCAACAGAAAGATGAAACTATTGAAATACTGTCGCAACGACAATAAAAATAAACTAGGAAACTCACTGCCAATAACGTTATTCTATCGACGGAACGATTTTGCAATTTTTAGCTATGTGGTTGTAGTTTAACTTGCAGTATTAGATTTGTTTCCGTAAATATCGACAGGAGGGCCGCATGTTTTACACACTGAGTGATCTTTTTGCCAAGCTAGGCCTGCCCAACTCTCCCGCTGCGATAGACGCTTTCATCGAAAAGCATCGCCCATTACCGCAAGCCGAGCCTTTGGCTAGCGCAACCTTCTGGTCTGCCGAACAAGCGGCATTCCTGCGTGAAGCCCGTCAGGAGTATTCCGATTGGGCTGAAGTTGTGGATGAGCTTAATTGCTTGTTGCGCGACTAAGAAATTTCCCTTCCCGCATTGGAACGACCGGCCAAAGTGCCGGTCGTTTTATTTGGGCTTTAGGTTTTTTATGCTAAGGTTCGGCCTTCCAAAAGCGGTAACAGGAATTAAATTTATGCAAAAAATATCACTTGCTTTAGTGTTGTCGGTTATTTCGGCAGCGGCTTTTGCCGCAGATGAAAAAAAACGCCCGTGGGATGTTGAAGTAGATCTGGGGGCTATAGCCACCTCGGGAAATACCGAGACCACCAGCGTTCAGGTTAAGCTGGATGCAAAACAAAACCTGGAAAAATGGGAGAACCAATACATCCTCAGTTCCTTGTTTAAAGAAGACGAAGTGACCAAAGATGATGGCACCACCAGCAAGGAAAAAACGGCTGAAAAATATTTCGGCTCTGCCAAATTTGCTTATTTGATTGGTGTTGAAAAGTCCTATTTGTTTGGTTTTGGTTCACATACACACGATGAGTTTGGTGCTTATCGCAGTTACAGCACCGTTGCCCTTGGTTATGGTGATTGGCTATATTCCAGCCCAACGCTCAATTGGTTTGTGGAAGCGGGCCCGGGTTATTTTGAAGGCGAAAAAGTCATTGAAAGCGATGACCCGGCTATTCCGGATACACTGACCGACGAATCCGGTGCAATGCTGCGTGCAGCCACCGCATTGGAATGGAAAATCACTGCAACTGCAGAATTTAAACAAACGATTAGTGTTGAATCCGGTTCTGATAACACTCGTACCCAATCGGAAACTTCATTGTCCTCGTCAATCACCGAAGCAATGAAAATGAAAGTGGGATTTGCGGTTGCCAACGATACCGATGTCGCGCCAGGTAAAGAGAAAACCGATACCACCACGTTTGTGAATCTGGTGTATAACTTTTAACCCTTACTATGATTTGCCCATGTTTTCTTTAACATGGGCAAATTGATGCGTTAATGCCTTAATTAGGCGCTTTGCGCACCAGCCGTTATAATTCGTTTACTTCTATTGAATTATTGATGCCTATGTCTGCAGCCCCTGATTTCTCCCGCGCTTTACTCGCCCCTCGCCATTGGCCAACCTGGATTGGTTTTGGTCTCTGGTTTTTAATTGCACAGCTGCCTTATTCCTGGCAGATGGGGATGGCCCGTGCATTAACACCGTTATTGAACCTGAATAAAAAACGTGTGGTGATGGCGCGCACCAATTTGCAATTATGTTTTCCGGATAAGTCAGAACAAGAGATTGAAGCGCTCTTGCAAAAAAATCTTGAATCCACGGCGATTGCAGTATTTGAAACCGGTATCGGATTTTTCTGGGCCAAATCCCGGTTGCGTAAATTATTTACTATCTCCGGTGTTGAATATGTAGAGCAGGCAAAAGCAGAAGGGCAGGGGGCAATGCTGTTAAGTATGCATTTAACCACGCTTGATATTGGTAGTGCTATGCTGGGTATTTATGTTAATTACGATGGTATGTATACGCCGCACAAAAATCCGGTTTTTGATTATGTACAGAAAGTACGGCGCGAAGCCTATGCTCCCGGTGGAATTGCATTTGCCCGTGACAATGTTCGTGCCATGGTGACCCAGTTGCGCAAAGGAAGGATGATTTGGTATGCACCTGACCGCGATATGGGTGAAAAAATTTCGGTGTTTGTTCCTTTCTTTGGCGTGCCAGCTGCTACTGTCACCGCTACTGCGCAATTTGCGCGCATGGGGCGCGCAAAAATTATTCCCTTCTCTCAATACCGCCTTGAGAATAACAAAGGATATCAAGTAGTCATTCATCCTCCTTTTGAAAATTACCCTACAGGTGACGAGCTCGCGGATGCACGTCGCATTAATGAATATTTTGAACAGGAAATTTTGAAAGTGCCCGAGCAATATTTGTGGGCCCAGCCGCGCTTTAAAACGCGGCCTGAAGGCGAGCCCAAAATTTATTGATTTATTTGTTAACGGGTTTGTCAGAATAATGTACTCGCCCGTTTTCATCGGTCCAACGATAAATAGTTACCGGTGCCTTTTCTTCTTTTTTTGGTGTTTCATTTGGGGTTGCCACGTCAGGCATTTCTGCCTGCTTGATTTGATTCACTTCCTGTACTTGATATTTGGTCGTTCTGTTTACTGGCGCTGCTTCACTGCTAAAGATAATTTCAGTCAGTTGATTTAATTTTGGATTCATCATCAGTTGCAATTTATTGGGTGAATTTAACTGCTGTTGAAATTCCGGGTCGCTGATAATAGCGATAACCCGCGGATCGTCTTTCAGTGTTTGCACTCGGTTCCATGCTGTTATCATTTTTTCGGCAGCGGCTTGCGAGCCGGTATTGCTGTCCACATCGGACTGCGCCATCAAGGCTTGTACACTGGGATTATCGATTAATTCTTTAAATGCCGGATCGCGCATCAATGCTTGGGTGTCGCCGCTAGACATAATTGATTGAACTTTTTCATCCGCCATTAATTTTTGTAACTGTCCATTATTAGTAACTTGTTGGACATGAGTAAGCATGGATTGCGGGTCTTGAACAAATGCTTTGGTAACCTGGGTTGTGGTTTTATCATCTAATGCTAAATCCACTGCTGCTGCAGCGGCGTTGCCGATTAATTTTTTTGCACTTGCCTCAATAAAAGAATCCCGATGTTTTTCCAGGTCTTTTATTCCCGGAACACCGGGTGCCAGGCCAGTATTTGTAGCAGGTTGAATATCCTGCCCGGTGGGTGTTTTAGTGGCGATAGTGGATGTGCTTGGCTCGGGTGTAATTATCAAACCCAGTGCATATACCACGACTAAACCGATAATTGCCCCCATGAATACGCCCACACCGGCGCCGCCAATTTTTGAACCCAGCTCGGTTGCTTTGTTGTCTGGAATTAATTTCGATAACAAATTCAGCAATGCTGTGACGAGCAGGCTTACCGTTATAAAAATTGTACAACCTGCGATGAAATAAACCAGAATCCCATCCAGGGGGGTGTTTGCCATCAACCATTTTGCAAAAGGCCGGCTAAAAAATATTGCGGCAGGATAGGCGACGATAAAGGCGAGAATTCGGGTGATTGCCTCAATAAACCCTTTTTGATAGCCACGCCAGGTGAAGAACGCTAACAATGCAAAAAAAACAATCGTGCTAATGTGCATAATAGGTTTCCGTTGTTGAATTTTTCTGGTGATAAATGGGTGTTACCACTTGAGTCGTAAATGTTGTTTTATCTCGCTGGCAAATTCCGGTTTCACTTCAACCTGTTGCGCATAATTTTCCCATTGGCTAACTACATCCAATACTTGCTGGATAATCGCTTTAGCCTCTTTCGTGAAATTGCTAATCAGTTTTGCGGTGCTGAGAAAATCTTCCATCATAAAGTTATCGCGCTTGCCATTCATGCTGAGTTGATGCAAGTTAACCCAGGGGGAGCCGGGTTTGTAGCTATAGGCAATATCAAATGCAGGAGCCAGTTGCCAATCTGTGCGCGGCCCGGGCAACAGGAACCCAATGTTTTTACTGTGATCATCGTGATTGCGTGCAATGATGTTAAATACCATGCGGCGATAAATTTCCACCGCATCAGCGCGTTTTAAACGCAATTGTCGCGCAACACCAAAAAGCTGTTCGTAACTGTAATGGCCGGGTTGTTTGAAATCTGCATGATCCATTGCGCAAAGTGATTGGTAATGTAATTTATGGTTGCCGATGCGATCAAAGCGCTTCGTTAAAAAGTGCGCACGCGATCCGTCAACCAGCAACTCGCAAGGCGTCATGTTAATCCCTGCATCTTTTGCCATTAGGTAATAGGCGTATTCCATTCGTCCAAAACCCTGGGGGTCGCCAAAGGTTTCGCGTTGGTTACCGTGTTCAACTACGCCATCAAATTTCAACAAGTATTGTTCAAAACCCTCCGGCGCATCGACCTGGCCGGAACGGATTTCCGTCCGCGATCCATTAATCGCCACCAATGCTTTTGCGCGTGCGCCACCTGCGGAAGTCCCTACTTGTAAAATTGCTGTCAGGTCATCGTTGCCGGGTTGGTATAGATTGCTGCTGACACCTGCGCGCTGGTCAAGAACTTGTTGTGCCAATTGGATCAGTGATTCAAGTTCCAGTTTATCGTTGGCGTTTTTAGCCTGGCGCAATGCCGGCGCATATTCGAGTGCGCCCATACCGCGTTTGCCGCTATAAAGTAATCGTTCCAATGGGTTAAAGCTTTGTGAATCGCGACCAATACGAGCTAGCCAGGCATTGATAACGGCATTGCCAAAGTCGTCGGGAAGGGTATCCGCAAAACAGGCTGGCAAACCTTTATAGGTTGCCGGATTAAGGTTTGGGTATTGAAAAATCGATTGGTCATTCAGTCGTGATGGCATATGCAACGGGGAAATTTGCACCCCGGTTTCCTGCCATTCCGATGTATATTCAAAACTGGCTAATTTGTTTTCCGGCGACCAGGCAAGGGCGCCAACCATTTTGTCCCACAACCAGACTTCCGCGAGGTTTTGCATTACCAATCCAACCCTTGTTCTTCAATTCGATGATCATTATTGGTGCCGGATTCTTTTGGGTACTGGCGTGAACGTGCCCGCTGGCGTTGCTTTCCCTGTAGCCTCAATTGCGCTAGAGGGCTAGGTGGTGGTTCGGGAAGAAAATTATCCAACTGCTCCAGCGCATTTAATGCGCGTAATGCGGCAATCATGTTTTCCAGCTTTCCTCCGCCAGCGACTAATTGGCGATAACTTTTAGGTGTAATGCCTATTTCTGCTGCCAGGGCTTGCTGGGTCAGGTTTTGTTGCAGGCGCAGGTGCTCAAGGCGATTACCCAACTCAGCTGCAATTGCCATATTGCTCATGTTAGTGAATTTCATAGGTATTTTTTTACCTCATAACTTGCTGTTAAGCATTTTAAAGGTATTTTAATAGCTTTTATTTTAAATTTCAATTTTAGGTCTTTTTTTACCTTTAATTCATATTTTTTGATTTTTTAGGTATTAAATTACCTTTTATTTTTCTCGCGCTGCTTTGGGCCAGCCTTAAAGGTTAATTAAACACTGAATGGTCCTTTGGCGGGCGTAGGTAAATTCCGCTTATCGCCGAGATTTTTATGAGGCAAAACTGAACCTGTACATGTGGTAAGTCTGGTGATTAATCAGTTGATGGTTTAAAAACATTTTGTACAATTTTTAGATGCTGTAACAAAAAAATAATGAAAGTTTCATAAAAAAATTAATTTTTTATTGTTTCTGTAATAAATCATTGCGTACTATGCGTGCCGGAAGCTGTAAAGACAACGATGTCTCTAGTGGTTTATTGGCAATTTTGATGTTTTGTTGATACGGACTTCTATGCATTTTTTAACTGACAACATTGATAGGGAGCTATTGATAAAATGAAAAAATCATTAACAATCATCAACCGATTTAAACAAACATCAAAATGGCTATTGGCAACAAGTTTGATGTGTGGTTTACCCGTCATTGCACAAGAGTTTTCAGAGGGTAATGTGGCGGCATGGGGAGCATTTGCGGACGACAATGCTGCAGCCAACGTTTACCTTGATTCTGCCCGTGTAAAGGATGGGAGTTCCTCTATTCGCCTGGAAACGGCAAGCGGGTTTGGAACAGGAGTTCGTTATCCTGCTTCTGCCAACCTGAACTTCAACGCCTCGGGCAAAACCCACCTTGGTTTTTGGCTTTACACTGAAAACCCTAATGCCGGCGTTGCAGGCTCTGCAACCGGCTTTCAGGGAAATCAACCTATTGTTACCCTGACTACGTCAGGTGGTTCCTATACCTATACCCCAACTCAAATCCTTATAAAAAATAATTCATGGGTTTATTACGAAATTCCGTTAGCGGGAAACCAGTCCTGGATTCGTACCAGCACGGGCACACCTAACCTGGCTGATGTGGATCAAATCGAAATCAAGGCTGATACCTGGGAATACGGTTTTACCGCGAATATAGATGGTGTGAAATTCCTTGATGGCCCTAAAGGCTATGTGGAATCGAAAGTGCTGGTTGTTTATTACATGGATGCCAATAGCAAACCTAAATTGCCAGTTAATATCGAAGGTGTATTCCGTCCCAAACTGAATAAGGTGACTGAATTTTACTGGCGCAATTCCGGTATGAGTTATCTGGTCACCTTTGATACCCAACCGGTTTACATCAACCAGCCTGCCAATGTGCAAGTGGATAATGAGGGATGGGTGAAACGCGAGGTGGTGGAAAGCGATTTGCGTGCACTTGGTTATCTGGATAACCAATACGACGCAGTCATGGTGGTATCAAGAAGTAGTGCAAATGCTGCCTATTGGGAGCCGGTCCTGGGGAATACGCCTTATTTCTCCGTCGGTTTTTTTGATGATATCCAGGACAATCTGTTTGTCACTATCCATGAGTTCAATCACGTTGTGGATTCATTCTTTGCGAGTAATGGTTTTGCCAAATACCCACATGCACATCCATCCGACGCATTAAACCAGGGAGAGTTTGTTCCTGATTCCGGCATTGATGCAGACTTGAATGCGAAGATAATTCGCCATTGGGGGCGTGATAACTTCTTGTTGCTTGGTGCAAGTCAGAGTGCTGAATCCAAAATATTTGAAGATACTGATAACGATGGTGTTCCCAATGGAATTGATTTGCCAATCACTGAAGCCAGGTTGGGCAGCAGCCCCAATAATAAGGATGCCGATAAAGATGGTTTGACTGATTTGGAAGAGGCCATGGCGGGTATTTACAGCGGCACCAACCCAAATGCTGCGGATACCGATAGCGATGGTGTTAATGACAAATTGGATGCAGAGCCGCTATACGCCATAAACCAGAATATTCCGTTTGGAACCTTAAACGTTAATGCGGATATCAGTACCTGGCCAAAAGCGGGAACCCAAAGCTTTATTCCAGCAGGTAATACTTCGGATTTACATATAGGTGCGGATGCAAACTATTTATATGTAGGGGCGAAAGTGCAGGGCGATCAACCGAATCTGCGTGTGACACTTGATCCTGGTGCTGATGGTTTCTTTTATGGTTATAGCAACCTGCATGTGGTTTTGACTCCTGGGGGTTTTGACAGCAACCAATATATGAAACTGGAAACCTTCCCGAATGCATCCGGTGTGTATTCTGAAGTGGGTACCTGGTTGCCGGTAACAGGCTTCCAGGGGCGCAGGGTTGCTAATGGTGGCTGGACGACTTTCCAGCTTGCTATTCCCAAATCTGCATTGCAAAACCTGCTATTGGTGAATGGTGACAAGATTGGTGTAGGTGTTTCTACCGAAGTGCCAGCGCAGTCCAGTCTCACCGGCAGCATCTTTGAGACTGCCGATCTGGTTCCTTTCTCTTTGACGGGTGCACCTGATATTTGCACATTACCGCAGTGGAGTTCGGCATCGCCCTATGGGGGTAATACCGTTGTGCAATACAGTGGCAAAAAGTATCGCGCTAAATGGTGGACCCTGAATGAGCGCCCGGATTTGAACAGCGGCGTTTATCACGTGTGGGAAAACCTGGGTGCCTGTAATAACTAATTGAGCTTGATTGGATTAAGCCCCGCCAGCGATGGCGGGGCTTTTTTGTTGGTGCTGAAGATCTTGATGATGCCGGATAACCCGTAAAAAGATAAATTGGCTGCCAATTATCTGAAGTTTGGCTAGAATTCACGGCGGCCAGATTGCCGCCGCCAACGCGGCTCACAAGCCTTCAGAAGCAAGCTCATCTCTCTTCTCGGTAAAGGAATCAATAACAAAAAAATGATCATAGTACCCACAGAAAAACAATTGGATTGGCGGCATGCGCCTTTGGTGTTGTGCGCGTTAGTGTTTATCAATGTCATGGTGTTCTTTCTTTACCAAAGCAGCGATACCCCCAAGCTTATTGAAGTAATGACCAAATATCAGGTGCAAGGCTACTTTGAGCGTGAATGGCCGGTATTTGAGGAGTACCTGAAAAAGAATAATGAAAATGAATTGTTGGGCGAATATCGCGCAGCGGTGGCTGACGAAGATACCACTGCGGTAATTGGCGATATGCTAATGCATGTGGATTTCTATCATTATTTAACACAAAACGCGCGCACTCATTTTAATCCGGATTTTTACGATGAGTGGGCCCCCCAGCGCGAGCTTATGCACAAACGTATTCAATCTGTGAGTTATATTGCCAATGGTTTAACGCCGGCACATTTGCGCATTTCCTCATTAATTACCCACCAGTTTTTGCACGGCGATATTATGCATTTGCTGGGCAATATGTTCTTTTTAATCGTCTGTGGTTTTGCCGTGGAAGCCGCTATCGGCCATTGGCGATTTTTAGCCTTCTATTTATTATCCGGTGTGGCGGGGGGCCTTGCCCATGCAGCTTCCGATTGGGAAAGCACTGGCCCATTAGTCGGGGCATCCGGTGCTATCTCGGGGGTAATGGCAATGTACCTCGCGGTGTTTCGCTGGAAAAAAATCGAATTCTTTTACTGGTTTTTCTTTTTTGTCGGTTATTTCCGGGCGCCGGCGTTGTTGATTTTGCCATTTTATATTGGCAAGGAAATTTACAGTTACCAGTTTGATTCTGAGTCCAATGTGGCTTTTATGGCGCACGCCGGTGGTTTCGTGGCGGGTGCGGTATTGATTGGTTTGGCGTGGTTGTTTAATCGCTCGGTGTTCAACACGGAATATATCGAGTCCGAGCAAATTGCAAATCCGCGCCAACAACAACTGGCAGAAATCTACGAGAATATTGAGCGGTTTCGTTTTGAAAAAGCGCTGGCGTTAGTGAATGAATTAATTTCACAGCAAGGGCAAGATTTTGAATTGGAAACAATTCGCTACAACCTGTTAAAGATCGGGCGTGGCGAAGCCTTCCAGCAATCAGCGTTGACGTTGTTAACACAGCCGTTGTTAACTCCGGAGCACATAAAAAAACTGGATCGGGTGTGGCAGGAGAATCCAGAAGTACATTCACAGCTCAATGAACAAACTGCATTAAAGCTAGGAATGCAATTTGCCGCGCTGGAAAATCCCTCGTCGGCCGAGCAAGTATTTAATGAGCTCTTGCGGGCAAAATCCAGAAATCCTGCGCTCTCTGTATTTGCAATGAAATTGGCTGCTGCGTTCCAGCGCCTGCGCGATGGACAGAAAAAAGCGCATTACGAATCATTGGCTGCACAACTGGCACAAGGAGCAGAACGTGGATTACTGTAAATATCATCCCCTTGATGGTGCTACGTATTTTTGCCGCCAATGCAATATCCACCAATGTGATCGCTGTGTAAATGACGAAAAAAACAAACGCCATACCTTGCATTGTTTTATATGTGATTCAACAGTGGAAAGCCTGGGTTCTGCCAATACCGTTACACCATTTTGGCGTCGCCTGAAAGAAGCATTTAAATATCCGCTTAATTCCTCGGCAATGAGTTTGATCGTTATCACTTCTGTTATGTCTGTGATAGCGGTACTCATGCCATTTTTGTTTGTGATATCGATTGTGATGTACCTGTTTGCTGCGGGGGCCATGCTTAAATACAGTTTTACCTGCCTTGAGCGCACGGCACTGGGAGAAATGAAAGCACCGGATGTGATGGATGCTTATCAAGGCGGGATTAAATTATTATTCCAGCTAATTTTAATCACCATTGTCATGTCGGTATTTGCCGGTTTGGCTGCTTATTATGTGGGTGTAACACTCGGTGGAATTTTAGGCGTTATTGCCGTGGTCAGTTTTCCAGCGGTATTAATTCGTTTTGCGCAAACCGAAAGTATGTTTGAGGCGCTCAATCCTCTGGCGGCAATTGCCTTGATGGTCGCGATAGGTTTGCCCTACGGATTATTGATTGTTTTTATGATGATCATGATGACGTCCATCGGTGTATTGCATGAATGGACAAGCGCTATTCTTCCCGCTGGTGCATTTTTGGTCCAGTCGATAATTTCCAGCTACTACATGGTCGTAATGTTTCATTTAATGGGGTACATGTTATTCCAATACCAGCACGAATTAGGTTATAGCGCGCGCTCCGATGAGGACGATGAACAGCCTGAGCGTAGCGATTTTGAGCGCATGGCTGCAAAAATGGATGTGTTGTTGAAGGAGGGGGATTATGAGCAACTGGTAGGGCTTTATTATCAAGCATTTAAGCAATTCCCTAACGAAGTCAATTTTTTTGATCGTTTTTTTGAGTTGCTATACGTGTGCAAGAAGCCGGCGCTAATGGCTGATTACGGACTAACTTATCTGGAATTTTTATTGCGCAAAAAGCGCTTTGATAAACTGACTTCAATCTTTAAGCAAATTACTTTACTGGTGCCGGACTATCTCCCTGATTCGCCGGCAATGCGTGTACAACTCGCGACATTTTTGCGCCAACAGGGTGATTTAAAGCTGGCAGTTAAAATGCTCAATGGAATGCATAAATTGTATCCGGAATATATTGATTTGCCCGCTGCTTATACATTGTTGGCTGAGTGCTTGAATGATCTGCCCAATACGCAAGTGCAGGCCGAAAAATGTCGTCAAATGGTTGTGCAATTAGTGCGGCGTGCTGAAGCTAAAAAAATTGAATTGGAAATGCAGCAGCAGGCAAAACGAATTGCTGCAGGAAACCCTGCAAGCCCGGCTGCACCCAAAGCGAGGCGTGGCCCGCCGCCTGTAGTACCCAGTGGGTTAACACTGGCGTTGGTTCCTTTGGATATTCAAAACGCGGATAAAAACTAATAAAACGCGAATAAATTTAAAAAGGGCGCTGAAACGCCCTTGATTTTCTGGAATTGCCAATTATTGGCAGGAAGTGTGGGGCAGTGTGTAATAGCGATCCGCTGCTAGCGGTGAGTTAAATGGAACTGCACCATATTTACCTGCGGTCGCACTCACATAGTCTTCCAACGATTGCCCCGCGCTGAAACGCCAATGGCTAATCACCGAGCGGGAATTGGCATTATAGTGTTGGCTCAAATCAGCAACATTACCGGAAGCTGCTGTTAATAGTGTTTTGGTGGACTCATCCAGGTTACAAGCACCATCGGCAAACCATAAATAAATTCCCTCGCCGCGATAATTTCCGCCGCTGACATCGCGAATCAAATTGCTTTGCAATTCGGCGAGTGATGCCTCCAGTGAACTTTTTTCTTGCAAGCTACGGTTTACTACAAACATATTATCTTCAAACAATACGCTTGCACCGACACGAATGCTCAATAAGTCTTTGCGATAATTCACAAACAAATTATTAAACATATGTGTGGTTCCACGGCGAATTAATGGCACACGGCGCAACGTATTACCCAACGTAGTGTATTGATCATCCGTAGTCACAAACGCGTTGTGATGCATGGTAGTGCGGATTTGAGCATCAATAGTATGGCTATCGCTGGAGCTATGCAGGGTTGCGCGTTTTACATTTTGTACTTTGTTGAATGACATAGTGATGTTATAAGCACCAACTTTCACATCAAATGCCGAGTCACCGGTCGTATCAAATGTATTTTTATGAATCCAGATATCGTGCGATGCTCCGGTGGAGCGAATCATATCAGGATCAACATAATGATCTTCGGTATGGCCTGTACCTTTGAAATTCAAATGAGTCAGTATTACATGTTCGGCAGTTTGGGTTGGCGAACCGGTTGAATCTTTGCCAATTGCAAAACCACTGAACAGGAAATAGGCCTCACTCATACGTCCATCGATACTTTTGTTGGAACCGACGACCGGATTACGAATCGGGTTGTTGGATTTATTCATTGCCGTGTTAAAAAACGTTGTAACACACGCGGATTCACTCACACTATTTTTTGCACACCATTGTTGATAATTAATGCACTCGGCTTCAGTAGCACCGAGAATGGATTGCACGGTAGCGTTACTACAACCCAGGCGATACATACCAATTTCATGGGGTTGTGCAAATTCCATTTTATCGAACACTATCCAGTTGTGGGCATCGCCGGTAATAGCGTCCAGAATTTGTTGTTCAACAGATTTGCTGGAGTTTTTGGTGATAACAGTCAATTTACTATTGCCATTCGGATCGTAACCACCGCGGGCATTCTCACCATAACCAACAGGAGTGCCGAGTGTTTTATATAAGCATTCCACAATTTCCTGGTCAGTTTGCAATGCCGTATCGCGCCAGTTAATGCCCGGATTGGTTGCAAGGTTAATACAATCTGCACTCAGGTTTACATCATCTGGAATATTGGGAATGCTTGATGAGGAGCTGCTGACGCTGGAATTAATTACACTGGTTGAAGCACTGGATGAAATTGATGAAGTGCTAATAATGGAGCTACTGCTCGCAATGGCGCTATTAACACTGGAAGAAGAAACAACAGAACCATCGTAATATTCCACTACCAGGTTATCAATTGTGACAGTTACCGAGCTTTCAGTGCGCAATGCAATAAATGAATTGCTTGTACCCACGGTTGGCGATATTTCAATCCGTTGTCCAGCCGTTAAACTGCTTGCGGTTGCTTCAAATACTTTTGAATTAGCTCCGTGTATTGAATTGCCCTGGCTGGTGGTGTTGTTATCAACATACACTTGCAACTTTCCAGAGCCGGATGCAGCAACCACAGAAAAACTGATTCGATACGGGCGAGTGAAATCAAAATCGCCGTTGGCATTTGTATCACTCGCTGTAGTTGATGCACGCGGTGGACGATTGCCGATTGTTAACCGTGCTCCTGCTAACGTGAGTTTATTATTAGTAATGGTAATGCCGCTGCTTCCACCAGTGATAAAGTAAAGCGCAGACGATGAATCGGTAGATATCGATTTGTAGTTTGCACTGAACAACGTTGCTTTATCGATATTAAATGCCTCATTAATAAACTGGCTTGTGGAAGCAAGGGAAGAACTTGATCCAGTTGTTTGTGCTTCACTGCTGGCTGCGGAGGAAAGTGCAACGCTTGAGCTTATTAATGATGATGACGCTGCTGAACTCACAATAACAATTGATGATGCATAACTGCTCGTTGCAGCGGATGAAACTGCAATCGAACTGCTACTGGAGGTTTCTGTTATTGGAGAGATTTTTCCTGTTCCCGCATTCGCCATAACAATTGCAGGTACTGTAGACGAGTGATCCAGTTCAACACTGTAAGGAACTGTGACGCTACAGGTTGATTGCAATTGACCATCGACAACTTCGGGAATTACCAATGCGCCGTTGCCTACCGTTCGGCTGTAATAAATGGAAGGTAATACTGTATTTTCATTATTAGTTTGCCAGCAACCCGGTTGACTTGAATCGTCAGAAGCAAGCAATGGATTGTTTACATTGTAGAAATAGTTGCTTTCTACCAGTGCTTTTGCGCTCATGCGTGAATTGATTGCATGGAACATATAATCAATGCGGTCATTAGACCAGTAATTGTTATACATATGCACCAACGCGTGGCGAATTAACGGTGTGCGTTGTTCAATATTTTTATACCAGTTGTGATGGAACGTGATATTGGTATTTTTATTATCGCTATCACTGGAACCGATTAAACCGGCACGGCTGGAATCGTTATAGAAGTTGTAAGAAACGGTCACATTGGTAACGCCAGCCTTCATATCCAGTAATGAATCGTAACCCTCTTTTTCACCGCCGGATGCCTCCAGGTGATTGTGGTCAATCCACACGCGATTTACATTGGTTTCCATGCCAATTGCATCACCGCCATTCGAGGTAGGTGATCCGCTTTTCTTCACGTTACGAATGTGCAGGTTTTGCAAAATAATATTGGACGCATCGCGCACATGAATACCAATTTCATCAAACAATGCGTTGGTACCTACACCAATAATTGAAATGTTACTCATTTGTTTGATTTCAATAACATCTGCCTGGGTGTTGCAACCCTGCGCAGTAGTATTGGCATGGGTGATAGTGCCGTTCACCAAAATGGTGATAGGTGTGCTTGTGGTTGCGCGGCTACACAGCGCGGCATTTAATTGTGTACCCGTCGATACTGTAACCACCGCGCCGCCCTGGCCACCCGTTACACCTGCGTGCGCGGCAAAACCTTCTATTTTCGCAGGGCGAAGTGCACCATTGTAAGACGTGGTACTGCTGGATGATTTGCTGGTCACAGGAACACTGCTTGATGCGATTGAACTATTTGACGCAGATGAAGTGCTTACCGGTGCCGCAATACTTGAGCTGGATTTATTACTTGTACTTGATAGCGATATAGAGGATGAGGAATTAACAATAGATCCATCCAGATACTCAATAATCAGATCATCAATGGTGACTGACGCACCGCTTTCCGTACGCAACGCAATAAATGAATTTGCTGTGCCAATAGTTGGTAGAAGCTCAATGGTTTGCCCGGCAACCAAACTATTTGCAGATGCATTAAATATCCGTGAAGCACTGCCATGCAATGAATTACCGGCGCTTGTTGTGTTGTTATCAACCAATACCTGTAATGCACCGGAACCGGAACTGGCAACTACGCGGAAAGAGATGCGATAAGGCTTGCTTAAATCCAGATCGCCATTGGCAGTTGCATCACCGGTAGTTGTGTTGTTGCGCGGCGGTTTATGGCCAATAGTAAAACGTGCTGCTGCAAGTGTAAGTTCGTTGTTGGCAATTGTTATTCCACTGTTGCCACCTGTTACAAAAAATAAGGGTGCTGTTGTATCCGTTGAAATGGATCGATAATCAGCACCAAATAATGTTGCTTTATCAATATTAAATGGCTCATTTAATAATGTGCGATTTGTTGCACTGGAAGATGAAGCGCTTACCAGGGTACCACTTGCCGACCACGTGAATGCTGATTGATTAAACGGCAAGGAACGATTGTGACGAATAGTGATGGTATCTGCCGGTGTAATTTGTTCGTGAGCAACAAGATTACCCAGGGCAACACTTCCATCAATAATGCTGGAGCCTGTTCCTACAGCAGTGAGTGTTTGGCTTGCATTGGTCAGGGCTTGCGCCCCATTTTTTACGGTGACGGAAAATACGTAATCATAATTGGTGCGATCAACGCGGGTTTCGCCCAGTTTTGTGAGCGTTACTACATTGAGATCCACTGCGTGAGTTGCACTAGCCAGGCAAAGTGATGAAATAGCTGCGCGGCTGACTAAACGCTGCAAAAAGGAAATTTTATTGTTAATTTTATTATTCATAACTACCTCCGTTATTAATGGCTTGCAGCCAAATGAAAACGGTTGCGCGCTATGCATAAACAGCGATGTAACGCGAGTGCAAACAGCCCGGACAGAATCAGTGCCAACGATGAAGATTCGGAAACAGATGTACCGGCCGGTGTAGAAACACCAGACTCAATGATCTGAAAATCGGCATTGTATAAGTCATAATTTAATGCGGGCAGGGCGCCGCTACCAATAAACGTAAATGCAATACGTGCTGAGCCTGTAATCAAACCTGCCGGATTAAAACTATCGAATAAGCCTGCACCTAATAAACTATCCGGCTGGAAAACTACGCTGTCCCAGGCTAATGGGCTAAACACGATAGAAAGGTCGCTGAATAACTCTTCAGAAAAATACAGGGAAAAACCTTCAATTGTTTCACCTGTGCCAAGGTTTAGTTGAATATCAACCGTGCCCTGGTTGCCGGCCAGCGCCGAAAAATTTGTAGTGATTAAGGCTGCTTGTGCAGAGTTGGTTACACCAGCCAGCATTGATAAAATAAAAATAATGCTGCTAAAAAAATGTCGTTTCATGGTTTTCCCCTTTATAGTGTGTATGGAAGGGTACTCACTGAATAACATTGCCACAGAATGCGTTTGCTGCAATGAAAAACATTACATTAGCCCAAGGCTAATGAACTCAGGCAGCTCACGAATTTTATTAGAATAATAAACAGGGTTATAGCGCTATCAATTAGAGCCGATTATTGACCGGGAAATCATTGCGAATGGGCACGCTTGAGCCCTTATATAACTGGAATCGATACGGCTGAGACTAGTTTTATTGTTATTTCTGGTATTTTTAAAGCGCAGGCACTTGGCGTTGCGAGAGACCGTATTCTAACCAGATCACCCGCTCACTGCCAATGAAATTTTTAATGCGCCTGTTTTTGTGTATCCCGGCTATCGAACCGTAGCCTGTATGGAGCCTAACGAAATACGTAGTAATTCGCAGATCCATTTTACCGCAATAGGTTTCACTCCTTACGGGCTACAGATTTTTTTACAATGACTCAACTTTTTCTTTAATAAAATTATCTAATTGATACTGGCTCATATCCAGCTCGCGAATATCCTGTGCGAGCTTTTCATGGGCCATCGCATTGATAGTCAGATGCCAGCGGAAATCTTTTTCAGATATTGCCGGTGGGCGCTCATAGACATCAGCGGGTTTGTCCAGCTTGCGCTCCAGCGGTGAATGTTCTTGTTGGAGTTGTTGCGCGAGTAATGTTGTTAATTCAAGTTGATCACAGCCCGCCAACTGCTGTATCTGCTTGATACTGGTAAATTCGGTTCCCCTGATCGGGGTCTTATAACCCAAATATTTCAGGTTGGTATAAATATGACTGAGTGTTGCAACACCCGGATCATTCGCTGAGTAATCCTGGGGCTCATAAGTCTGGTACCAGCTGCTCGTGGGGCCGACCGGGATAGACAGCACTTCTGCTTCCGCATCAGCACCGGCTTGCGCCTGGATAAAGCTGTAGACCATTGTGAGATGGCTATTGATTGATTTTCGTTTTAATTCACGGGCAGCCGTTATACCTTCCCAGGTGGCAGGAATTTTTATTAATAGTTGCGCGGCACTCGCCCTGCTATAGCGATATTGTTCATGAATGTTGCTGGCCTGATTGATAATACCCTCGATATCAAACGCCAGATCTGCATCCAGTTCGATTGAAATCTGACCTGGTAGCTGCGCGTTAAAATCTTTTGCAAAATTTAATATTAAATTGCGGCGGATGCTTTTTGCGTAATCTCCGTTCCAGCGTTGGTCGCGGCTATCATTAACTGCTTTTTGTAATGCTGTGGTAAATTGCAGTTCGTTAAGTAGTGACAGAATTGTTTTGGAACTGATTTCGGTATGTGTGGCAGAAAGTGATTTTGCCCTGCTGACGTCAACTTCCTGAATTGTAAGGTTGCTAAATTTTCTCAATTCTTCTAACTGGTTTGGCATTTTTCCTCCGCAGGATTCATTAATGGAATTGCTATTCAAGTACCAGCCATTTTTTGCATTACCCGGGTTTTTTGATCGTTTTGCAACATAGAGAAAATAGACGCGGCATGATCAGCACTTTGCAACCGCTTTTTGGGGTTAGGTTGTAACATCTGCAAAATACCTTTGCGTAAATTAGCGGGGAGTTTGCGCAGTCTCCAGCGATTTTTCATACCCCACCAATCATTAGACGGTAATTGGTTGGTGATAAGTTGAAATAATATAACTCCCATTGCATAAATATCCGTTGTAATAGAAACCGGTTCATTGGCCGGGTGATACCAATGCGTGTCTTCGCCATAACTATGTGGTGGAAAACCGAAATCGGTGAGCTTCAGATGATTCTTTTCTGCAAATAAAATATTGCTCGGGCGCAAGTTACCGTGAACCAATCCATAGGAGTGTGCACAAGCAAGTGCATTTGCCAATTGCTGGGCCAGAATTAAACATTCGCCAATATTTAACGTGTGGCTCAACCGTTCCTGTAGATTACCTCCCGGTAAATATTCCATGGCAATAATAAATACCCGCGGATTTTTACCTGTACCGTAAACCCTTGCGATATGCGGGTGCTGGATTTGGATTAACTTTGCTGCGAATTGCGGGGCGTTACCCAAATGATCCAGCGATTGTTTTTTAATGACCAGAAAGCGCTGGCGATTGGGGTCATTGACCAGATAGGTTGCACCAAACGGATTCTCTTTAAATACATCCAGCAGTGTGTAATTGGGTGGAATATTATCGCGAGTGGATTCAACTCCCCAGCGGTTAGTATGGAGATGCTTGCCTTGGGCAATTAATAATAATTGTTGGCGAATACTTTCTACCGAGGCCGGACGCTGTGCCGGTATGGGTTGAGTACATTGTTCAATCAATGCTTGTATTTTTGTAGCGAGTGCAAATTTATTCACTGCCGGATCATTATTGAATGACCGGTATGTTTGTAGCGTTGCCTGAACGGGCGTCACTCCATAAATAAATTCATGGATCAATACACCCAGCGAATAAATATCACTCTGGTAACTGGTTTGGGAAATTCCTTCACGTTGCTCGGGAGCCATGTATGCGCCGGTTCCCATGATCATGTCTGGTGTTTGTTGATTATTTTCAGTGTGTTCGTTTTTTTTGTTGGAAGTGAAATAGCCAGCGATTCCAAAATCCATTAGATACGCGCGACCATCGTAATCCACCAACACGTTTGCAGGTTTTATGTCGCGATGCACAATACTGTTGCGATGGGCGTAGGCGAGAGCGCTGCATAATTGGATCAGGATATCCAGCTTGCGGCTTAAGTTGACATCTGTACGAGTGAGAATGGTTTCCAACGATACACTTTTAATATAAGCCATCACGAAATAAGGCAGTTTTTCATCGCTAATGCCTTTATCAATGACCTGGATAATATTCGGATGGTTTAACTGGGCAACCAGTTTCGATTCCTGTTCAAATTGTTGCTGGATTATCTCGTCCTGGTTCAGGCTGGCGTCCAGCACTTTAATCGCGACTTGCCGGTCAAGGGATTTTTGTATCGCCAGGTAAACCTTGGCCATACCACCTTCGCCGAGTTGGGTTTTTATGTGATAGCCAGGGATCGTTTGCACGTTTAATGTCTCGCCATGTGTTATGGCTTGGAGTATAGATCGCGTTATTGCGCGAGGCGGGAAAGTTTCCATCACAGATTATGATACTGGTATCAGCATCTGTTTGACGGCACACTAATGTTTTACAAGCGATGGGGACGACAATGGATAACTATCTGGTACAACTGGGGCAGCAACTGGGTGAACGGTTATTGCACAGCAACCGGTACATTGCCACTGCAGAATCCTGCACTGGCGGTGGTGTGGCGGCTGCAATTACGGCTATTCCCGGTAGTTCCGCCTGGTTTGAATGTGGCATTGTCAGTTACGCCAATTCTGCCAAACAAAAACTACTTGGTGTAAGCGCAGCAACACTGGAATGCGAGGGCGCGGTAAGTGAGGCGGTAGTCATTGAAATGGCACGTGGTGTGTTGGCACTTGCTGAGGCTGATCTCGCTGTTGCAATCAGCGGGGTTGCTGGTCCGGGTGGCGGATCACCGGAGAAACCGGTTGGCACCGTGTGGTTTGCCTGGGTTACGAAAAATGCTGTCATCAAAACCGGATTAAAAAATTTTGAGGGGGATAGGGGAGAGATACAAAAACAGGCAGTAGTTTTTGCGTTGGAAGGTGCGTTAACGATGTAACGCACCGTTGCGCACTGGGGTCACTTCAATAAAACGATATTGGCTTCAGATAACTCACATCCGGTTTGCAATAAGCCTTTATTCGGATTAAAGGATGTTGTGGAAACGGCATTATTTGGTTGCGGTAGAAATATTGATTTATTGTTTTCTGTATAGCGCCAATAAAAAACATTTGATTCATGGCAGGTGCCACCCGTGATGAAATAAATACCTGCGGAATCTGCCTTGAGTAATTTGCTGTAGGCATCCACATTGGGCGGAATGCGTTCGAGCGAATCGTCTTTACTGCGTAGTGCCCACAAGCCACTTTCGCTCACATATTGAAACAATACATCGCCGCTGTATTCAATCGCAGAACCGACTGCGCCAAAGGTGAGTTGCTTTTGCTGTTTTCCTTCAATGCGCCACAAATTTCTACTATCGCCATTGTGTTTAAGTGCAAATAACCGATTGTTATTCGGGTAATAGGCAATAGGCTCGATGTTGTCAGTATCAACAACAAGCAATTCACTTGTATTGGTTAATAAATTGTGATGATAAAGTTGGTTGCCTGAATTAAAAACAATATGGTCGCCGTCGTCAGACCAGATGATTGAATCTATTTTGGCCGTGACAGGTTGGGTAGTAAGTTGATGTTCTTGTCCATTTTCAACTAACCACAAATGAGTCTGGTTATTGCGCACAGAGGCATACACTATCCGTTCACCGCTGGGGGAAAAACTCGCTGCGTAATTTAAATTGATGTTTCCGGTAAGGCTGGTTTTTAATCCGTTTAGCGATGCCATTACAATGTTGGCACTGCGCTTTTCTTCGGTATAGTAAATGCCGGTTCCATCGGTACTGTAATGTGGCCGTGAAAAGATTTTATCTTTTGTTTCCGCTAATGGAATTGCTACTTGCTTGCCATTCAAATAGACAACAAAGAGTTTGCGCTCTTCTTCCGCATACACAAGTACACCGCTACCGTCAGGAATCCAGCTGATGTCTGCGGCACTTACATCCAGTTGCACCCGATTAATGGAGCCTTGTGCGGCATTAAGAAAATCAATGCGCACTTTATTTTTATGCAAGCTCGCAATTGCTGTTTTCTGATTGAGGATGGTGCTGGCAATTGGGTTAATTGCACCTTCAACTTCATCCAGTAATTTCAATTGTTGTTCGCGGATTGAATAACGGTAGCGCCCATTACCAGCATTCGGCCCCTGTTTGGCGACAATCTCCAATGTATCTTCATCCCACCAGGTAACGCTCAAGATCTGCCCTTGCCATTGGCTCAATTGTTGTTTTTCCAGTAATTGTTCTTTATCAAGATCCAGCGCGAAAATATGAAATGAATAGAGAAAATTGGGAGGCTGGTAAAATTGGGTTTCGGCGAGAAACTTGTCACGGCGTTTTATTTCAATAGCCACCAGATTTTTCCCTGCTGGCGACCAGGCTAGTTTGAACCAGGTTCCATGGCTGGTGGCAACACGCCAGTCTTTTCCTGCGGCATTGCGAATGACAATTTCACTGTCACTTTCATTTGGTTTTGCAGGGTTCGCTTTTTCGCGAATATAGGCGATGTGTTGATTGTCCGGGTGTGGTGTCGGATTGCGTTCATGGCCCGTTTCATTGGTGTAACCTGCCGTAGTTTGGAAAACGGTGTTGTGATGGTTGGGGAGATAAATCGTGGCCCAATTAACACCGTGATAAATAATGAAGAGAACAATTAATACGGTGATCGTCCAGAATGCTGTGCGCCATTTGGGCTGCACTGAGGCAAATGCTTTTCCAAGCTCGATAGCCGTTGTCACATTTGGGGATTCAAGCGTTTCTTCCGTTAGAAATTGCGGCTCTATGGCGAGTTGATAACCACGTTTTGAATAATGAACGATAAACTCCTGATCGCTAATTAATCCATTCAGGGCGGTTCTTAGGGCATTGATACTTTTTTGCACGGAGCCATGGGTAACTACACGGCCGGCCCACAGGCGCTCAATCAATTCTTCATTGCTAATCACGCGGTTTTGGTTTAGTGCAAGGTAGTGCAAAACCGCCATGACTTTGGGTTGTACTTTAATGCTTTGGTCGCGAGCCCATAACGTATTATGCGAAGGAGAGACTTTAATCTCACCCAGCATAAAACGGGTGTCTGGATGTGCATCCATGACAGGTACGGAACCTGTTACTGTCAGCATAGTGGTACCTTTCCGGTAAGTTTTTCTTATTGATTTGGATGTGGTCACCAGGGGCTACCCAAGCGTTGACCATGGATGTAATTTTGCAAGAACCCGATTGGATAAGACAAGCAATGGTTATTTTTTTAGCATTCTTATGTTATTGATTTATAAATAAAAAAAATTGGTAAGTAAAAGGTAAGCGCGAAGTTTCCGGATGGTCAGTGTTTCTTTTGATGTTTGCCATATATTGAGCTCACACACATCCTCTGTATTGATGAGTGTCTTCCCAGATCACAACCATAGAAGGTAAGGCTATGAAATTATCACTACTGATCCTGGCATTCGCATGTCCCATTGCGGCGTTCGCTGCCCCTGATTCCGCACCCACGGGAACACATACACCTTTAGTCTATATTAATCAGAATGTTGGGTTTAATGTTCCGGGTTATAAGTACAAACAAGCAGAATTCCCCTGTGATATTGATAAGGTGCTAGTTGGTAATCTCGTCGAACAAGCGAATGTTGACGGCATCAATCTTGAGCCAGTCGGCACCGCTGACAAAATCCTTAACGGCTCGGTACCTGTCCTGGCAATTGATATAGAACAGTTGGTGTTGGGTGAGGATAAAAAACGTCAATTTGGTACAAAACGAAGTTCCAATTTGCCCAAAGTGCAAGTAACCGTGGCGCTGGTGAAAGGGAAGCAGGATATTGTTACCACAAAACATACCTGTGCCATCATGGTATTGAATGAATTCACTCCTTCTTCAAATGTATTGGACTTGGGAACCCCCGGCACAACTATTTGCTCCGCGACCCGTAAATGCCTGAAGGATCTCAGTAGCGATATAGTTAATTGGATGGCTCCGATGGTTAAATGATGATGGGATTTCCATCGCGATAGATGATCTGACCTTAATAAAGCCACTTTTGTAGTGGCTTTATAGTTTGCAATGAATGAGTTGGGTATCCGTGAATATTGCCCTGTATAAATTAACAGGTACTGGTTGCGCGTACAGGTTTTTGGTGTATAGTACACCCATGGTTGCAGCAAGCTTGCACCAATCTCATAAGAATCATTTTCAAATAGATTTCATTGTATAAGTTGAGGTGTGAAATGGATGCGAACAAAGAAAAGGCGTTACAAGCGGCGCTGAGCCAGATCGAGCGTCAGTTTGGCAAAGGAACTGTCATGCGTATGGGGGATCGCGAAGATTTGGTGATTCCTGCAATTTCTACCGGATCGTTAGGGTTGGACGTCGCCCTCGGTATTGGCGGCTTACCCAAAGGCCGTATCATCGAAATTTATGGCCCTGAATCTTCTGGTAAAACCACCCTTACTTTGCAAGTTATTGCAGAAGCCCAGCGCCAGGGCGGTACTTGTGCATTTATCGATGCAGAACATGCACTCGATCCTATCTACGCCACCAAGCTGGGTGTGAATGTTGATGATTTGATTGTTTCCCAGCCAGATACAGGTGAACAAGCCCTGGAAGTAACTGACATGCTGGTTCGTTCTGGTGCGGTAGATGTATTGGTGGTCGACTCGGTAGCAGCGCTGACTCCCCGCGCAGAAATTGAAGGGGAGATGGGGGACCATCACGTAGGCCTGCAAGCGCGTTTAATGTCGCAAGCGTTGCGCAAAATCACCGGCAATATCAAAAATGCCAATTGCCTTGTGATTTTCATTAACCAGATTCGTATGAAAATTGGTGTGATGTTTGGTAATCCGGAAACTACTACTGGCGGTAATGCATTGAAATTCTATGCATCTGTACGTTTGGATATTCGTCGTATTGGTGCAGTAAAAGAGGGGGAAGAAGTAGTTGGATCTGAAACTCGTGTAAAAGTTGTTAAGAACAAAGTAGCTCCACCCTTCAAACAAGCTGAATTCCAGATTCTGTATGGTTCAGGTATCAACCGTATGGGTGAGGTGGTTGATTACGGTGTTAAATTGGGAATGATTGACAAGGCCGGTGCATGGTATAGCTATCAAGGTAATAAAATCGGCCAGGGAAAAAATAACGTGATGAAGTTTTTGCAAGAAAACCCTGCTGTTGCTCAAGAATTGGAGCAAAGGGTTCGTGCTGAACTTCTGGCGACACCGGCACTCTCATTAAGTGCAAGCGGTGGCGAAGCAGAAGATATTGAAATGTAATACTTTGTATCAGGATAATAAAAAGCCCCCGTTGTTAACACAGCGGGGGCTTTTTATTACAGAATTCTTCTTGCTAGTGTCTATTATGCTCAGTATTCTGGTTTTAAATGCCGGGTGTTAAAAGCTGCTGCAAAAACTCCGACATTGATAATAGGATAAAGCGTTTAGCTACATGATTTTTTAAATCGAGGCAGGTATGAAAAAGTTTACATGGTTGATCGTATTAAGCAGCATCTTGTTGTTTGCGGGCTGTACAACCCAGCCAAACGTAGAAACCGACCATCAGGCAAATTATGATTTTTCAGCATTAAAAACTTTCAGTGTGGTGGAAACCAAACAAGATACTAAAGAAGATATTTTGATTTCCCCTTTTACTCTCAGTCATATTCATTCTGCATTGGACAGTGAATTGGGCAAGCGCTATCAAAGTGCTGCTTCAGGTGCAAAACCGGATTTTATTGTGAGTTATCATGTTGTGGTTGAAGAAAAAATAGATCCGCGCAGTTACGATGATTTATACGGTTTTGGATTTTATGGTCGTGGCTACTATCGTTATCCAAGTCCATTTTTCCATGGCCCCGGTGCAGGATTGAGAGTGTATAACCAGGGAAGTCTGATTATTGACATCGTTGATGCTAAAACAGATAAACCTATTTGGCGCGGTGTTTCAGAAAAGCGCTTGAGTCGTGGTATGGCTCCGCAACAACAACGTGAAGTACTAAGCAAGGCGGTAACTGAAGTGATTTCTTTCTTCCCGCCGGTTCAGGCTGCACCAAAATAAAAGTTAATTGATGCGTATGAAAAATGGCCGCAATTGCGGCCATTTTTCATGGCTTGGTGATTGGTTTTGTTGTGTTAAAAAACAGGCAATCAGGATAAATTTTTTATGCCAGAACAAATTACTCTCCCGGATTTGCGTATGGCTGCCATGAATTTATTGGCTATGCGTGAACATTCGGTAAAAGAGTTGACGGAAAAGCTGGAGCGAAAGTTTCCCGGCTCTGGGCTTGTTGAGCAAGTAATAAACAAGTTGGCGGAACAGAATCTCCAATCGGATGAGCGTTTTGCTGTTGCCTTTATTGCCATGCGCCAGCGCCAGGGAAAGGGAAGTGCGCTAATCAGGATGGAGTTGCGCGACAAGGGGATTTCAAGCGAATTGATTGGTGCGTTGATTGATGATGCTGATTCCATCTGGTTTGAACTTGCCCAAAATATACGCCAGAAACGTTTCCATGATTTACCCGCAGATGGGCGTGAAAAAGCGAGGCAAATGCGTTTTCTGCATTCGCGAGGTTTTGCCGGTCGCCATATACAGGCGGCTTTTACTGGCAACGGAGATCATGATTAACCAGCGCCGTGCCAGTACCAATCTTTTTTAGATCAATCACTTATTTAATCCTGTCGATGCCAATGGCCAGCTTTTCGTTGAGCCGAAAGGCCGTTTCTGTTACTCTGGCGCCCCGTCCTGAACGATAAATCCCTTGGCTCGCACTGCCGGGCGCTGAAACAGGCATTTATCTCCAATCCGCTCCGCATTTTCACAGTTAATCAGGTTTTACATGACGCGCTATATATTCGTAACCGGTGGTGTTGTTTCTTCATTGGGCAAAGGCATCGCCTCGGCTTCATTGGCTGCAATCCTTGAAGCCCGCGGTCTTAAAGTGACCATTATGAAGCTGGACCCTTACATCAACGTAGATCCGGGTACTATGAGCCCTTTCCAGCACGGGGAGGTATTTGTTACCGAAGATGGTGCAGAGACTGATTTGGATCTCGGTCATTATGAGCGTTTTATCCGTACCAAGATGACGCGCCGCAATAACTTCACGACTGGTCGCGTATATGAGACCGTTTTGCGCAAAGAGCGCCGTGGTGATTACCTCGGCGGTACTGTGCAAGTGATTCCGCATATTACTGACGAAATCAAACGTCGTATCCTCGAAGGGGGACGCGATGTCGACGTGGCATTGGTTGAGATCGGCGGTACTGTGGGTGACATCGAATCCCAGCCATTCCTGGAAGCGGTACGTCAATTGAAAGTAGAGTTGGGATCGCGTTCCCTGTTGATGCACCTGACCCTCGTCCCCTATATCGCTACCGCCGGTGAAACCAAAACCAAGCCGACCCAGCACTCGGTAAAAGAGCTGCGTTCTATTGGCTTGCAGCCAGATATCCTGCTGTGCCGTTCAGAAAAAATGGTTGATGAAGATTCGCGCCGCAAGATAGCTCTTTTTACCAACGTAGCTGAGCGGGCTGTAGTGCCGCTTCCTGATGCAGATACTATTTATTCAATTCCGCGCTTATTGCAAAGCTTTGGTCTCGATCAAATTGTGGTTGAGTTGTTGGGCTTGCAATGCCGTGAAGCGGACTTGGGCGAGTGGGATAAAGTCGTTGATGGCAAACTGAATCCGGTAAATTCCGTCACCATTTCCATGGTCGGCAAATACATGGAATTGCTGGATGCTTATAAATCCCTGATTGAAGCCCTGACTCACGCTGGCATTCATACCAGCACTAAAGTGAATATCAATTACATCGACGCTGAACGCGTGGAAAAAGAAGGTGTAGGCATTTTGAGTGATGCCGATGCTATTCTGGTCCCCGGTGGATTTGGTGAGCGCGGTGTTGAAGGTAAATTGATGGCAGTGCAATACGCCCGCGAAAACAAAGTTCCTTATTTGGGAATTTGTTTGGGTATGCAATCAGTAGTAATCGAATTTGCGCGTAACGTACTCGGTTTGAAAGGTGCTAACTCTACGGAATTTGATCGTAACTCACCAAATCCGGTAATCGGTTTGATTACTGAATGGATCACCTCTGATGGTGAAGTCGAGAAGCGCGATGAGTCTTCTGATCTCGGTGGTACCATGCGTTTAGGTGCGCAAGAATGCCGTTTGGTTGCAGGTTCCAGTGCGCGGAATATTTATGGTGCTGATGTTATTGTTGAACGCCATCGTCATCGCTATGAGGTGAACAACAATTATGTCGATCAGTTGCAAAAGGCCGGTTTGAAAATCGGTGGTTGGTCTGCAGATGACACCTTGGTTGAAATGGTAGAGATCCCGGATCATCCCTGGTTTGTGGCTTGTCAATTCCATCCGGAATTTACTTCCACTCCTCGCGATGGCCACCCGCTCTTTACTGCGTTTGTAAAGGCGGCACTGGCAAATAAAAAATAATTCTGTGGGGCGCAATTTATTGCGCCCCGGTCTTTTTTGTAAATCAATATCTGATCAAAAAAGGAACTCGTGTGTCACAACAAGTTGTAAATATTGGTAAGGTTCAAGTTGGTAATTCACTGCCTTTTGTATTGTTCGGCGGTATGAATGTTCTTGAGTCGCGCGATATGGCCCTGCAAGTTGCAGAAGCCTACGTGAAGGTTACCCAAAAACTGGGTATCCCCTACGTTTTCAAGGCTTCTTTTGATAAGGCAAATCGTTCCTCTATCCATTCTTATCGCGGCCCTGGAATGGAAGAAGGATTAAAGATTTTCCAGGAAATCAAACAAACTTTTGGTATTCCTGTCATCACCGATGTGCATGAAATTTATCAATGCCAGCCAGTGGCTGATGTCTGTGATGTGATCCAGTTGCCTGCATTTCTTGCGCGTCAAACGGATTTGGTTGTTGCTATGGCTAAAACCGGTGCGGTTATCAATATTAAAAAGCCGCAATTTCTTAGTCCCGGCCAGATGAAAAACATTGTGGAAAAATTTGCTGAGTGCGGCAACGAAAAAATTATTTTATGTGACCGGGGCACTAACTTTGGTTATGACAACCTTGTGGTAGACATGCTTGGTTTTCGTACCATGCGCGATGTGAGCGGTAATGCTCCGATAATTTTCGATGTAACTCATTCGTTGCAATGCCGTGATCCAATGGGGGCTGCATCCAGTGGCCGTCGTCACCAGGTTGCTGAGCTTGCTCGTGCGGGTATGGCAGTTGGCCTGGCTGGATTATTTTTGGAGGCGCACCCCGATCCGAATAAAGCCAAATGTGATGGCCCCAGTGCCTTGCCGCTCGATAGGCTTGAACCCTTTTTACATCAAATGAAAACCATTGATGATGTAGTGAAAAATTTTCCGCCTTTGGATATTCAATAATTTTTGGATATCGAGTAACACTTTAGGTATTAACTGATTTTTGTAGAAACACACTCTGGAGAAAAACGAATGACTAAGATTGTTGACATCAAAGCTTTTGAAATTCTGGATAGCCGTGGCAATCCAACTGTATTAGCCGAAGTTATTCTGGAAGATGGTTCCGTAGGTTCTGCGGCTGCTCCGTCCGGTGCTTCTACCGGTTCACGCGAAGCTCTGGAATTGCGCGATGGCGACAAATCACGTTATCTGGGCAAAGGCGTGTTGAAAGCGGTAAACAATATCAACACTACTATTAAAAATTTACTGGTAGGTTTTGATGCTCTGGATCAACGCGCACTTGATAATGCAATGATCAAAGCTGACGGTACTGATTTCAAAACTGTGTTAGGCGCTAACGCCATTCTTGCTGTTTCTTTAGCTAACGCCAAAGCAGCTGCGATTTCCAAAAAAGTACCCCTATACGCACACATCGCTGACCTGAACGGTACTCCGGGCAAATACTCCATGCCAGTGCCAATGATGAACATCATCAACGGCGGAGAGCACGCAGATAACAACGTAGATATTCAAGAGTTTATGGTTCAACCAGTGGGGGCAAAAACCTTTGCTGAAGCTCTGCGTGTTGGTGCGGAAATTTTCCACAGCCTGAAAAAAATCCTGCACGATAAGGGATTGAACACCGCAGTTGGCGACGAAGGCGGCTTTGCTCCAAACCTTCCATCTAATGAAGATGCGCTGAAAGTTATCGCTGAAGCAGTTGCAAAAGCCGGTTATAAACTGGGTGAAAATGTAACCCTGGCCCTGGATTGCGCTTCTTCTGAATTCTATAAGGATGGTAAATACGATTTGGCTGGTGAAGGCCGTGTATTTACTACGAATGAATTCTCTGATTACCTGGCTGAGCTTGCTGCTAAATATCCAATCATCTCTATCGAAGACGGTAAGGATGAGAGTGATTGGGCTGGTTGGGCAGATCTGACGCAGAAAATTGGTCACAAAATCCAATTGGTTGGTGACGATCTGTTCGTAACCAATACCAAAATTTTGAAAGAAGGTATTGAGAAGAAAATCGCTAACTCTATTTTGATCAAGTTCAACCAGATCGGTTCTTTGTCTGAAACTCTGGATGCAATCAAAATGGCGCAAGACGCTGGTTACACTGCAGTAATTTCTCATCGTTCTGGCGAAACTGAAGACACTACCATTGCTGATTTGGCGGTTGCTACTGCTGCAGGTCAAATCAAAACCGGTTCCCTGTGCCGTTCAGATCGCGTATCCAAGTACAACCGCCTGTTGCGCATTGAAGCTGAATTGGGTGCAGCTGCTCCATATAAAGGTCGCGCTGAATTCAAGTCGTAAATAAAAAAGTAATAAAGGCCGAATTTTCGGCCTTTATTACGTTGGTTGTATTGTTTCTGTTAAAAATAAATTTTCATGCGGTTAAAATAAAAGATCTGGCATTGATGTAACATTATGAAATGGTTGCTGGGCATTCTGATTATATTATTGGCTTACCTGCAATACCGGTTATGGATCGGTGATGGCAGTTTGGCGCATGCCCATCGTCTGGAAGGTGAGATTCATCTGCAGCAAGCTGAGAATGATCGCATGCGCGAGCGCAACCGTATCCTGGATGTTGAGGTCGAAGAATTAAAATCCGGTTTGGATACAATTGAAGAGCGTGCCCGTAACGATATTGGCCTTATCAAAAAAGACGAAACTTTTTTTATGTTGCTGGATGATAAGCAGTAAACGTAAAATCCTTGTGGTAATGAACTTATCGCACATATCTGAATATCCCCATGAATGCTCCTGATTCTCCTGATGTGCCCGCTTATTGGGTTGTAGTGCCCGCCGCTGGCATTGGTTCACGTATGGGGGCTGCTTGCCCCAAACAATATCTCCCTTTATTGGAAAAAACGGTTCTGGAGCATACGCTGGAGCGCTTATTGGCATTGCCGGTTATTAAAAGAATCCATGTGGTGTTAGCCGAGGACGATGAATTTTGGCCGCAATTAGCGCTCGCGCATAACGATAATATTATTCGTGTAGCGGGTGGCAAAGAACGCGCTGATTCGGTATTGAGCGGCCTTCATGCGTTGTCTGCGCAGGCAAAAGATGATGATTGGGTTTTGGTTCATGATGCTGCGCGCCCTTGCATTCGCGTACAAGAAATTATGATGTTGATTGATGTTGTTGGCGATCATCCGGTGGGTGGAATTTTAGGGGTGCCAGTAAGTGATACCTTGAAACAGGTTTCTTCTGCTGTCATTGATAAAACAATTGATCGTAGCGTGCTTTGGCAGGCGCAAACGCCGCAATTATTTCGGATAGGATTGTTGCGTAATTGTTTGCAGCAAGCATTGGCTGAAGGAAAAATAATTACAGATGAGGCGTCTGCATTAGAGGCTTATGATTATCGCCCCTTAATGGTTCAAGGTCGTAGCGATAATATTAAAATCACTCGTCAGGAAGATTTGGCAATTGCTGCTATGCTCATGCAGCAGCAAAATAATCTTGATTAATCCTATTTTTATTTGCGGAAATTTTTATGTCGATGCGCATAGGTAATGGCTACGATGTTCACGCGTTTGGTGAAGGCGATAAAATTGTTATTGGTGGTGTAGTGATACCTCATCATCACGGATTGATTGCCCACTCTGATGGTGATGTGCTTCTACATGCGTTAAGTGATGCTTTGTTAGGTGCAGTAGCCATGGGAGATATCGGTAAACATTTTCCTGATACCGATATGCAATATCGAAATGCAGATAGTCGTTCGTTGTTGCGTATGGTTTATGCAAAAGTAACCCAACAGGGTTGGAAATTGGTTAATGCCGATATGACGATAGTTGCCCAGGCACCGCGTATGGCTAATTACATTCCGCGCATGCAAGAAACTATTGCCGCTGATTTGCAATCTACAACCAGTCAAATAAATGTGAAAGCGACCACTACCGAGCGATTGGGATTTACCGGTCGTGAAGAAGGTATTGCTTGTTATGCTGTGGTATTGCTCGAAAAAATATAATGATTAGTTGATAAGGACTTCATATGCCGTTAAAAATCTCTGATTTTCGTTCACCCTGGTGGATGTTCAATGGGCATTTGCAAACACAATTGCCGGTGTTATTGCGTCGTATTAAATTAACATCCCGTTCGATTTCCATTCCTACACAAGATTGTGATCAATTGAGTGGGAATTTGTATTCCGCAGCAGCGGAGCCGCAACAAAGTTTACTCATTATTTCCCACGGATTAGAGGGGAGCAACCAGCAACCTTATGTGTTAGGGATGGCACAAACGGCATTACAACAAGGTGTTGCAGGTAAATTGGTGGATGTACTTACCTGGAATTTGCGTGGATGCGGAAATCCGGATAATCCTTCAGCGCGTTTGTATTATGCAGGTGCGACGCAGGATTTCGATGATGTCATTACCTGGGCAGGCGAGCAGGGATATAAGGAAATATATCTGGCAGCCTACTCTTTAGGTGGCAATATTGTTCTCAAATGGTTGGGTGACCAGGGGACTGCTGTTTATTCGCGTGGTATTAAATCGGTATGTGCTGCATCTGTGCCTATCGATTTGGCAGCATGTGTGCGTACGCTGGATAAGTGGTCCAACCTTATCTACCGGATTTATTTTGTTACCAGTATGAAATGGCGATTAAAACGTAAAGCGTTAAAACACCCGGATAAAATTAGCCTATCCGGTTATTCAAGGGTGAATAGTTTTTATTCTTATGATGATGTTTTTTCTGCTCCGTTGAATGGTTACGGCAATGCAACCGAGTTACATGCTAAAGCGAGTGCAGTGCATGTGCTGGAGAAAATTGCAGTGCCTTGTTTAATGGTTTCCGCACAGAATGATCCTTTTATCAATGAGGATTGTATTCCCCGGGTTGTATCGGAAAACCATAGATGGCTAACACTTGAAGTAACAGCGTCCGGAGGCCATGTTGGTTTTTTGAGCCATGACTATGAATGGTGGCTTGATAAGCGATTTCTGGAGTTTTTTAAAGAAACTGGATGAAACATAAAAATTAACGCTACAACATAAATGTCCTAACAAAAAAAGCAGGTATGTTTTGATTGAATTTAATTTGGATTTTCCTCGCGCCTACGGTGAGTTAACAGCAACGGCTATTTTCCGTGAACAGCCTGAAGATTTTCAGGTAGATGAGGATCTTGGTTTTTCACCTTCAGGTTCCGGTGAACATATTCTTTTGCATATTCGAAAGCGTGGTGAAAACACTGCCTGGGTCGCTGAAAAAATTGCGACCTTGACAGGTGTTGCGCTCAATGATGTCGGTTACTGCGGGCGGAAAGATCGTCATGCTATAACGACCCAATGGTTTAGTGTTTATTTGCCCAAAGGTGCAGAGCCTGCGTGGGATGAAATTAATTCAGAGACGATTGAATTAATTTCTACCTCCCGCCACCAACAAAAATTGCGCCGTGGCGATCATCGAAAAAATCATTTTGTTATTCGTTTGCGCGACGTAAAAGTTGATAATCGTGAAGTCCTGCAGCAAAAAATAGAGCAGATTTTTTCCTTTGGTGTTCCCAATTATTTTGGTGAGCAGCGTTTTGGGCGCAACGGAAATAATTTACAGGAAGCCCATGCAATTCTGGTCGGAGGTAAACGTTATCGCGACAAACAAAAGCGTGGCCTTATGTTGTCGGCGGCACGATCTTTTTTATTTAATCAAGTTCTTGCTGCAAGGGTAGTTGCAGGTAACTGGTCGCAGAGCCTTGAGGGTGAAGTTGAGTCTTTTCCTACTGGACCTTTGTGGGGCAGGGGGCGACCACTAGTGACGAGCAGGTTAGCTGAATTTGAACAACAGATTTTAAGTAATTGGCATGACTGGTGTAATGGGTTGGAGCATGCGGGTTTATCGCAAGAACGTCGTTCACTACAGCTAATTCCGCACAATGCAAGTTATGAATGGCAAGGGCAGCACTTGCAATTGAGCTTTTCTTTGGAGGCTGGTGAATTTGCAACCGCTGTTTTGCACGAGCTGGCAAATTTGCAAACAACATTGACGGTAGCTGAGTAGGTCAGGGCAGCTTTACCCTGTGCTATAGTTGCGGCCGTGATTATGATTTCGGCTATCAGATAAAGGGGCACTGAAGATGACTAACTTATTGATGCAAGGCGTTGGTATGACTTCGCTGCGCACCCGTGAGCGTCTAATTCAGCGGTTGCGTGATCAAGGCGTAACCAATATGAAAGTATTGGATGTTATGCTCAATACCCCTCGCCACATTTTTCTTGATGAGGCCCTGGCTCACCGTGCTTATGAAGATACCGCATTACCTATCGGGCATGGCCAAACTATTTCCCAGCCTTATATTGTTGCCCGTATGACAGAATTACTTCTCGGGGCTGCAGGTAATAAATTAACCAAGGTACTTGAGGTTGGTACCGGGTCCGGTTACCAGACCAGTATTCTTGCTCAATTAGTTCCTAACGTTTATAGCGTTGAACGTATCAAGCCGTTGCAAGACAAAGCGCGCGAACGTTTTCGTCAGATAGGTTTACGGAATATTCAGTTACGCCATGCTGACGGTGGTTTTGGCTGGCCTGAGGCGGGTCCCTATGACGGAATTCTTAGCACTGCCGCGCCACAGTCGGTTCCAGATGAGCTATTAAAGCAGTTAGCTCCCGGAGGTGTCTTGGTCATTCCCGTGGGGGGGCGCGAACAACAGTTACATCTCATTTTGCGGGATGGGGAAACTGAAAATTTCATAACCCAAATTATCGAGCCAGTTAAATTTGTTCCTTTTTTATCAGGAACTTCGCGCTAAATTCTCATCTAAAGTCTAGAATCGGGTCTACGGACAAAAAACTTGCCAGATTGGTTTGTTTTTCAGGTTCAAAAAAGTGCGTATTTTTCGTCAAACACCGCTTTTAAAGCCCTATAAATCTCTTTTTGTGCGTTTTTTTATAAATATATTAGATAATTTTAAAATAAATTTAAAATATTAAGTCTAAAATGGCATAAAAGAGGTTAAAAAATGATCGCGGCAGGTGAATGATTTTATGCCCGAAGTAGCATTTCATTACAGTTTAAAGACATTTCGGGTGTTCATTATTTTGATCATTTTGGGGGGGCTTTTTTCTTGCTCCTCTCATCAACCTGCTCCTGTTACAGACAAATCCCGTTTCTCCCAATGGAGACCCAAAACTCACACTGTGGCCCCTGGCGATACTCTTTTTTCTATTGCATGGCGTTATGGGCTTAAGTATGAGGATCTTGCTAGATATAACGGAATAGTTTCACCGTATATCATCCGCCCATCGCAGGTAATTCGGTTGGATTTACAAACCCCGGCAAGTGTAACTCCAGGAAAAACTTCTATTACCACATCGAAAAATCCCCTGATTCTGGATAAAAAAGATAGGGTAAGTACAAATAACTTGCCAGTTCAGCGTAAAGAAAATAAAACATATAAGGTCGATTTGACTAATAAAACTATTGCCAAATCTGATGCACCACAATGGCGCTGGCCAACTCGAGGAATAATTTTGTCATCATTTCAGGGCAATGACGGCTTCAATAAAGGTATTGATCTTGGCGGGAAATTGGGAGAGCCTGTGCTTGCAGCGGCTACAGGACAGGTGGTTTATGCAGGAAGTGGGCTGCGTGGATACGGCAAATTGCTGATTATCAAACACAATGAAACTTTCCTAAGCGCTTATGCGCACAACGAAAGATTAAGGGTGAAAGAAGGAGATTTGGTTAAAGCAGGACAAGTAATTGCCGATATGGGTTCAAGCGGTACTGATCGGGTAAAACTTCACTTTGAAATTCGTCGTGACGGTACTCCGGTAGATCCTCTGAAATATCTTCCGCGACGTTAAAGTGTCACACTCATGAGATAAACGGGTCATGAGCAGGTTCTCCAGGCATTTGGCATCATGAATGGAGATGTACAGCTTGGGCAAAGCTGGGTGACTTAATATAAAAAGCCAGCCGGTTAAATAAAAAAATTGATTAAGGGGCTGAAAAAATGACTTTACAAAATAGGGATACAACTGCATTTGATCGTGATGATGGATTCATGGTTCCAGACGCTGAATTGGATGATGCAGAGCTTCTTTTGGCAGAAGAGGAAGAGCTGTCTAAACCTGCAGTAGTAAGTGAGCGACTTATTGATGACAAGTACAATAAAACGCTGGATGCTACGCAGATTTATCTGAATGAAATTGGTTTCTCTCCCCTCCTGAGTGCAGAAGAAGAAGTTTTTTTTGCACGTAAAGCCCTTAAAGGTGATGAAGCTGCGCGCAAGCGTATGATTGAAAGTAACCTTCGCCTGGTTGTGAAAATTTCCCGCCGTTATGTAAATCGTGGTTTAGCCCTGTTGGATTTAATTGAAGAAGGTAATCTCGGTTTAATCCGCGCTGTAGAAAAATTTGACCCCGAGCGTGGTTTCCGTTTCTCCACTTATGCTACCTGGTGGATCCGCCAAACAATTGAGCGTGCGATCATGAATCAGACGCGTACTATTCGTTTGCCCATTCATGTCGTTAAAGAATTGAATATTTATTTACGTGCTGCGCGTGAGTTATCGCAAAAGCTGGATCACGAACCTACGCCGGAAGAAATTGCAAATCTGCTGGAGAAGCCGGTAGCTGATGTAGAGCATATGCTCAGCCTTAACGAACGTGTAACTTCCATTGATGCTCCTATTGGTAATTCATCGGATCGGGCAATTGTGGATACTATTGCTGATACCCATGTATCTGACCCGGCAACTTTGTTGCAAGACAGTGATTTGACGACCAGCCTGGATCATTGGTTGGACGAATTAACTGAGAAACAACGTGAAGTGTTGGCTCGTCGTTTCGGCTTGCGTGGTTATGAAGTCAGTACGTTGGAAGAGGTCGGGCATGAAATAGGTTTAACTCGCGAACGTGTTCGTCAAATCCAGGTGGAAGCATTGAAGCGTTTACGCGATATTATGGAAAAACAAGGCTTGGATAGCGCAGCTTTATTTAGTGCTTGAATTTAAGTTTTACTCAAAAAAAGCGGCATTTGCCGCTTTTTGTTTTTTCAGCTCTACTGTCACAGCAATAGAGCCATCGCAGCTTCCATTTCCTCATTCAAATCTTCTGATTCGGTGCCTTCAGTATCAGGATCAAGGCCAAGTCTGCCAAACGCTTTCACGTTAGATAAATCCACCTGTGCCATTGCAGACTTCGAGCCCGCGTAACTTTGTAGCATGGCTACTGTTACTACATCTGCATAATCAGCTTTGGGAATATTTCTGTCAAAATCCAAATGTTGACTGGGGATATGAGCCAGCTCTTCGGGGAAATTCCAGGTCTTCAAAATCAAATCGCCCAGTTGCCCTTGTAGTTGCTCGATCACCGTATCCAGGGTAAAGCTGTCTTTGAGTAACGCAGGATGTTCTTCTGCATAAGTTAATATGGGCAGAACCCCAATTTTGTGAACGAGTCCGGCGAGGGTGGCCTGGTCCGGGCGCAGGCGTGTGTAGTGTTTGCAGAGTACATAACTAATCCCCGCGATTTCACTGGAGCGGCTCCATACTTCACGCATGCGCATATCAACCAGATCTGACGTAGCCTGGAACATCTGCTCCATTGCAAGCCCTGTAGCAATGTTGCACGTATATTGGATTCCAAGGCGCATGAGCGCAGTGCGCAAGTCTTCGATGGAGCGACTTGCTCTTAGTAATGGGCTATTGGCTACACGGATAATTCGTGCACTCAGGGCTGCGTCGTTGCCGATAACGTTGGTTAATTTATCAATGTCTGCATCGGGGTCATCGGCGACTTCACGAACTTTAAGCGCGACTTCAGGTAAGGTTGGGAGTACGAGTTGATCCTTCTCGATAGCAGTAATAATCTCCTGGCGAACTTTTTCAGCGATAGCATTCATTGGAAATCCTGTTGCAGGCGTTATTCAGTACTTTGGTCTGCTGTAGGTATAGCATAGGGCAGTGGCAGCTGTTCTAATTTTTGCGTATTTGTTGCAAGTGTCAGCGCTCCCAAATGCTCATCCAATACTGATGCAAGTATTTCAACGTCTTCTGCATTAATGCGCGCAGCCATGACAACTTGCCCAACAGCTTGCTGCGTAATGCTGTTTATTACCTGTGTTGCCAACGCAGGTGTTTCCGGGGTATGAATTCTGAAGCGGTACATGTGCCGTTTTAACTTGCCGCGATAATGCAAGCGCGCCACGATTTCCTGGCCGGTATAACAACCTTTGCGAAAACTAATACCATTTATCAATTGGTAATTTATTTCTTGCGGTGTTAATTGTTCAAATGTTTCCGGGTAAATATCGGCAATACCCGCTTGAATATCGAGTAGTTTCCAATCATCAACACTACCTTGGCTTGCAACTGTGCCTATTTGCTGTACGAAGCCAGTAATATTTGAATGGTGAATCCAACATTCATAGCGACCAGATGAATCTAGTTGTATGAGAAAATTTCCATTGTGCTCTACATATCCGCCATCTTCACCTGGCAGGTTTAGGAAAATTTTTTTTGCCAGATCGGATGCTTCATTTCCATACAAACCATAGAGAGAGTATTCATCGTGGCCATCAATTAATTTAGCTTTGGAAAATACAATGTATTTTCCAAGGGATTGCCTGGCATTTTCCAGCATCGAAGAAGGGATGCGCAATGCGATCGTTTCTGCATTTATTTGTAATGCTCGAAAGGTCAGAAGTATTCGCCCTTTGGGATTGCACTGCGCTCCCAGGCGAGTGACAAGAGAATTTAGCTCACGCAGGTCACAGGTGACCTGGCCTTGCAAAAATTTACTGGCATCCGCACCTTGAACAAGGAGAAGTTGTGAGTGGTTAAGTTGCAACCAGGATAAGGGGCGCGTTACGGTGGTAAAGTTGGTATTCATAAATATCTACCAAAAGTTTGAAGCTTTAGATAAAAGCAATATTGAAAATGGTTAGCGGTGATTATCGGAAGAATTGCTTGTTTTTCATAGTCGCAATTTGAAGCTAATACATTTTGGTCTATAAATAACCGATGCTTATCATCATATTCGTGGAATGGATTAGCGCTTTATCAAGCCAAGGCCCGGGGCGAAGTCGCCCTATCCGGGCTAATGATTTTGCCTAGCGCTATTCATGAGTGGCTCGTTTATAATGGTAGCCTTTTTCAGTGATTAAACAGGTAGTAGCGTGGATATAAATCGTTTGTTTTGGGGAAGCCGCCGCGGCATGCTGGAATTGGATCTGGTGTTGATGCCATTTCTGGAAAACGTGTACCCCACTTTGGAACAAAGCGATAAGGAACGTTATTGGTTATTATTGGAAGAACAGGATCAGGATTTATTTGCCTGGTTCATGCGCCGGGAAAATCCGGCCGACCCTGAACTACAACGGATTGTGGATATTATTCGTGCAAATACCGGGCTCCAGAAAAACAGTTAATCCAGCAACTGACATCGCGTCTCTATCCCTGTTAAAACCGCTGCCTTCCTTAGTGGCGGTGACAATTACTTTATCTTCCCTCCTTACCTATTTTTATCGAATAACATATTTGTTATTCGCAGTATGTGTATTTTGGGTTCTTTTCCCGTGGGTACTTGGCAACCCGTTTTGGTTGATTGTTCTTGCCAGTGGTTGGTGTGGATTATGGACAGGTTACCAATATCAAACACAAACTCTATTTTCAGGAATGTTGTGGTTTGAGCGGGGAGAATGGATATTAAAGGTTGACATGGGTACCCCACAAAAATACCAGCTTGCAGGTGAGGTGCTTTGTTGGTCGTTACTCATTATTTTGCCCATGCAGTCGATAGATTCGGGCCAGCGTAAATATTTGCTGATTGCTAACGATGCACTATCCCCCATAGACAGGGCGCGCTTGCGTACCTGGATACGGGTATGCCTGAGGCCCAAAAGCTAACGGACTTTATTTTTGTGGTGAAACTTCTTTGCTAACAATTACATCCTGCCCTGCAAAATTGTGGGGAATCATAATGGTATCGCGGGCGATAGGTGATTTATCGGGATAGTCCGGCGAGTAATGCAGCCCGCGACTTTCTTTGCGCTCATGGGCAGAGCGAATAATTAGCTCTGCTACTGTTGCCAGGTTGCGTAATTCAATCAGGTCGCTGCTGATTTTGTAGTTGCTGTAATACTCGGCAATTTCTTTCTGTAACAGTTTTATGCGATGTGTTGCCCGTTCAAGGCGTTTGTCGGTACGCACGATTCCCACATAATCCCACATAAAACGGCGAAGCTCGTCCCAGTTGTGTGAAATCACTACATCTTCGTCTGAATCGCGTACGCGCGAGGCATCCCATTGTGGAGATGTATCCGGTGCCGAAATATGTGGCAAGTTGGCAAGAATGTGTTCGGCAGCGGATTGGGCGTAAACGATGCACTCCAGCAACGAATTGCTCGCCATACGGTTGGCGCCGTGCAGGCCGGTAAATGAGGTCTCGCCGATAGCATATAAATTTTGCAGATCTGTATGGCCATTCTTATCAACCACAACACCACCACAGGTGTAGTGAGCCGCAGGAACGACAGGGATTGGTTCTTTGGTGATATCGATTCCAAATTCAAGGCAGCGCGCTTTTACCGTGGGGAAATGTTCGCTAATAAATTCCGGTGACTTGTGGCTGATATCCAGATATACACAATCACACCCGAGGCGTTTGATTTCATGGTCAATCGCCCGAGCCACTATATCGCGCGGTGCCAGCTCGGCGCGCTCATCGAGGCGCAGCATAAATCGCTCGCCATTAGGCAAGCGCAAATAGGCACCTTCACCGCGTAAGGCTTCGGTGATCAGGAAGTTTTTGGCTCGCGGGTGATAAAGGCAGGTAGGATGGAATTGGTTGAATTCCATATTGGCGATACGACAGCCGGCGCGCCACGCCATCGCAATCCCATCACCGCTGGCACTATCCGGATTACTGCTATACAGATAGACCTTGCTTGCTCCACCGGTGGCAAGAACAACCACTTTGGCCTGGAATACGTGAATGGTATCTTTTTCGCTATCCAATACATAGGCACCGGTACACCGCAGCTTGCGTGAACCTGCGTCAGCTTGCGATATCAGGTTTACCGCTACATGGTGTTCGTAGATATCAATATTCGGCTGCCTTTCAACCTGATCAATCAATGTTGAGTGCACCGCCTGGCCAGTGGCATCAGCACTGTGGATGATGCGACGATGGCTGTGTCCGCCTTCCTTTGTTAAATGATAATCGCCATTGGCATTTTCCTTGGTGAAGTTCACGCCCTGATTGATTAACCATTGGATGGCTTCTTTACTGCGTTCTACGGTAAACCTTACTGCATCCTCATGGCACAGACCGGCGCCGGCAATTAATGTATCTGCAACATGGGCATCAATAGAGTCCTGGTCGTCCAGTACGGCGGCAATTCCTCCCTGGGCAAACCAGGTTGAGCCCTGGTTCACCGCATTTTTACTAAGCACAGCAACTTTAGCGTGTTGCGCTAGACTTAGGGCCAACGTCAAGCCGGCGGCACCGGAACCAATTACCAGAACATCATATTGATAGTGTTTTTTCATTCAATAAAACCCGACTCACGACAAGGGTAAATAATTCGCTGGAAAATGACGCGCATTATAACAAGCTTGCACAGCTTTAGCCGAAGGAAACAGCCAAGGCCCGAATAAGCCCGTATAATTACCCGCCAGAACTTTTTGGTATGGTTTATGTCTATGAGCCACTTTGCTTTAATAGGGTATACAGTGATAGATAGGCATACAGTTTGCTCTATGCCGGTAGATAATTAAATTTCCGGCCAAGAAATAGGGGTTAACGGTACGCCAACAGGCACGTTAAGCAAAATGTAGTTTGGTCTGGATCACACTGACTTTAGATTGACCCTGACATAAGTGCAGGGTACTTGGGGGTTAAAGAATGACTGCGCAAGTGGCGCCTGATGTTGATCAACAATTGGTCGAGCGAGTTCAAAAAGGCGATAAGCGCGCGTTTGATTTGCTAGTTATTAAATACCAGCACAAGGTATTGGCGGTGATTAGCCGCTTTATCCGCGATCATGCCGAAGCCCAGGATGTCGCCCAGGAAGCCTTCATTAAAGCTTACCGGGCGCTGCCTAATTTTCGTGGTGACAGTGCGTTTTACACCTGGATTTATCGTATCGCCATCAATACTGCCAAGAATCATATAGTCGCGCGAAACCGTCGTCCGCCTACCAGTGATGTGGAAATTGAGGATGCCGAGTTTTTTGATGGCAATGATGGTATGCACGAATTGAATACTCCTGAACACAATGTGCTGTGCGAGGAACTTGAAGATACCATCTCCCAGGCCTTCCGCGATTTACCTGACGACTTGCGCACTGCCGTGACCCTGCGGGAAATGGATGGGCTGAGTTATGAAGAAATTGCAGAAGTAATGGCATGCCCGGTGGGGACTGTGCGTTCACGCATCTTTCGGGCACGAGAGGCGATCGATAAGCGCATTAAGCCGTTGGTTGAAGATATTTAAGTCATTTTGTAAAACTTTCACAATTTTTGCGAAATTACTGAACCAATTATGTAGGGGTTAGTCATAGAGACAGTTAGTTTTACGCGAGTCATCGTTACCCCAAACCCTTTTCTATAATACTTAGTTTTGTAGAGGCACCAGCGAGAATGACAGAGCAAATCCAACCACCAGTGCTTGCCGAATCCTTATCAGCACTTATGGATAATGAAGCTTCCGAATTGGAACTACAGCGTCTGCTCAAGGCGCTGGATGCGAACCCTGAAGTAAAAACTACATGGTCCCGTTACCAAATCGCCAGCGCAGGTTTGAAAGGAAAATTACCCGTGATGGCTTCCGGTGATTTCGCTTCCAGGATCAGTGCCGCTATTGAAGCTGAGGAAACTTACTCGCAACAACCTGTTGTTGCAGCCAAGCCTGAAGTGGTGAAGGAAAGTAATGTAGTGGCTGTACCGACATCCTGGTGGCAACAACTTGGCCGCGCTGCTGTTGCAGCATCAGTAGCCGGTGCCTTGGTTGTAGGTGTGCAGCAATACCAAACTGTCGCACCGCAAACGGCTGAAATTGCAGCGACTACACCCGCTGCAGTGCCTGCTAATGTACCCGAAAACAAAGCGGCAAATTTACCGTCTGGGTTTAATGCACCGGCTTTATCTGCGCGTACTGTTGCAGTGCAAAGTGGTTATGAATCCCGGCCGCAAGAAAGCCGTCGGGTGATGTATGTACCGCGTCAAGAAGCAGCACCGGTATATAACGAAGACATATCTATTTATGTAAACCAGTTGATTCAGGAGCATACAGATAATGCCTCCATGAATAGTGGTCAGGGGATGTTGCCGTATACCCGTGTGATCCTGACTGAAGAAGAGTAATTTTTCACACTTCCTACCTCATTGCAGACTTGTTGGAATTATTAGGGAGCAGTTATGCTGCTCCCAACTAACTTCCTGATTGAGCCCAGAATGCCAACTTTCATTTCTGCTAATTTACCCCGTCGCTGCTTATCGTATTTTTCTTTTATCGCACTTTGCTGTGCAACGCCGTTAATGGCCCAGGAAACCGGGTCATCGCCGGAAAATTCGCAGCGCGATTCTGCTGATGTAGCGGCCTTGTTACATAAAATGGCAACGGTTCCAAAAACCCTGAATTACCAGGGATCATTTACCTACCAGCATAAAGATAACCCCGCATTGCAAAGCTTTCGGATTCTCCATTGGATCGAAGATGGTGTGGAGCACGAGCGTTTGCAGCATATGAACGGGGTTGAGCGTGAGTTTGTGCGCGAAGGAAAATCCCTGGCGTGCGATAGCCTTGGTAATCAGCTATTGCAAGGTAAAATTAGCCAGTTTGGTGCGAACCTTGCCCGGTTGGATCAATTGTATAAATTTGAAATTCTTGGTCCCGAGCGTGTTGCCGGGCGCGAGGCGACAGGATTACTTGCGCTGCCGCTGGATAAATTCCGCCATAGCTCTTTGTTGAGCATCGACAATGAAACCGGCCTTGTCCTCAAATCCTGGTTGGTTGATGAATCGTCACGGCCGCTGGAGCGCTATCAATTTATTGACCTGGATTTGAGTCCTGATCCGGAAAGCATGAAGCGACCCCTGGCGAAAATTCATAAAGACGCGAATTCGCAAACCGACTGTAACCCGGACGTGCTCAAACAGCCTGAACGCTGGCAATTGGCATGGGTGCCGCCCGGGTTTATTTTTACAGGCCAACGTCAGGTGCGACAAAAAATTGATATGTTGATGTATTCCGATGGTTTAACTACATTTTCGGTATTTATTGAGCCTGCTGCAGGCGTTATTCCGGAAGGGGTCGCCCATCGCGGCGCGACGCTGGTCATCATGGATGCGCTAAATTATCAGGGTAAAACCTATCGGGTTACGGTGATTGGAGAAATACCAATTGTGACCGCTCAAAAAGTTGCACAGAGCATAGGGGGGATTTAATCCCCCCTTTTTCTTTGGGGGTGGCAATATGATTGTTGAAACTGGCCGTATCGTCTCAATAGAAACCGAAAGTGTATGGGTAGAAACTGTCCAAAAAACTGCCTGTGGTTCATGTAAAGCAGAACGGGGATGTGGCCAGCGATTGATTAGCCAGATGGATGGTCATACATCTTATATTCGTGTATTACTCGAAGGCCGCGCTGCGGAAAGCTACCAACTGGGCGATGAAGTCCGGATTGGTATTCCGGAGGAAGTTATTGCAAAGAGCTCGCTAATTATTTACGTGATTCCCATCGTAGTATTAGTAATGACTACATCTCTGGCGCATATGCAATTCGCGAATGAAGCAGTGACCATGCTTGCTGGTTTGACTGGTTTATTGTTTGGAGGGGGTTTGGTGCGTTGGTATTCCTGGCGTAATCGTCATAACCGCGAGTTGCAACCGGTATTGATTGACGATAATCAGCCATTGTATTTTTATCAACCTGATGAGCAGCATCCGCATGTTGCGAATTAATGCCAGCCTCAACATTCCCCTGAGTGAAATTGAACTGACGGCCATGCGTGCCCAAGGTGCTGGAGGGCAGAATGTCAACAAAGTGTCTAGTGCGATACATTTGCGTTTTGATATCCCTAATTCATCATTAACCAATTTTTGCAAAGCGCGCCTTCTGGCGTTAGGGGATAACCGTATCACCAATGATGGTGTATTGGTTATCAAAGCCCAACGCTACCGCACCCAGGAACAAAATCGTGAAGACGCATTGTTGCGTCTGCAAGAAATTATTGTGGATGCAATAAAAATAGAAAAAGCTCGCCGCGCCACCAAACCTACATTTTCATCCAGACAAAAACGTATGGATTCAAAAAGCCAGCGCGGTGCGATTAAGGCCGCGCGCCAAAAAGTTTCGTTTGATTAACTTTCTTCTGTAATAGTGACTTATAGCCGCTGTTTTTGCGCGAATTGATTTGTATGGCTATTAACTATTTTGCGAAAACTTGTACAGCCGGTGTTACCTGGTCAATTTTTTCCTGCCATAGCTGTTGTTGCAATTCGCGGATATCCTCACCACCACCCTTCATCAACCAACCTACTAATGCTTTGGCAACATCAGGGTAATTTTGCGCGTTGGTGGGGGCGTTTAATGGCAACCATTTTCGCAAGGTTTCTACATCAAAATTTTTTGTTGAATAGCCATAACCCAATTTTTCCAATGCCAGGGCATTGGACTTTTGTTCCATTTGTCCTGCTACCGGTTGCACTAATATTTTTTTACCCAAGTGAATTGCTTCACTGGGTAATTCAAAACCGGCACTGCATATCACGCCTTCACAGCGATGCAAATCCAGTTGGAATCCCTCGCGTGAAAATGGGCGGACATGAATGTTTCCTTCATCGTAAGCAGCGGGAACTGGTTGATATATAAAAAAATCGTATTGTGGAAATTCACGCAACTGGGGAACGATGTCATCCAATCCGGCAAAAGGTAAATAAACCAGATAGTGCCTGGGGGTGGAAATATTCGAATAATGCGAATGCTCAATCAGTGGTGGCAAAATTGGCTGGTTGAAATGATGCCAGTGCAAACCAATTGGCATTGTTACCGGTGCAAAGTTGCGCATAAACCAATTAACGAAAATATTGCTATCAACTTTAGGGATATCGTAAAAAAAAGCGTTTTGGTGAGAGATACCAATCACTTTTTTGCCTGCACGTTTTGCCGCCCATGCGGAAACAGGTTCAAAGTCATTGATAATGAAATCATAGCCCTCGACATTCACTTTTTTTGTGTCTTGATAAAGTTGGGCAAGATTGGAGGTAAGTGCGGTTTTTAAATAAAGTACTTTGCCACTTTGTGTAGCAAAAGTAAGGCCGCGATAGGATTGAAAATTACCAAACGGTTCCATGTCAAAAAATTTATCGCGTTCGCGGCCTGAAAATACCCAATCTACTTGAGCGCCAGCATCAGCAAGCGCTTTGGCCATAATGCGAGCACGGGTAGTGTGACCATTACCTGTGCCCTGAACTCCGTACAATATTTTCATGCAGTTTTCTCAAGTGAAAGCTAATGGTATTAATACGGCGCACTCATAATTGCATGTAAATAGATTCCCCAAAATGCACAGGCACTTCCAAGGATGGCGCCAGCAACCAAATCGGTAGGGTAGTGAACTCCTAACAAAACCCGGCTCATGCCGATTGCCGTTGCCCAGATAAATGCAGGTATGGCAAATGCGGGGTAAAAATTCAAAATAAGGCACGCAAATAAAAATGCGGCGGCAGTATGGCCCGAAGGGAAACTGAATTGATCCGAAGGCGTAATCCACGCTTGATAGGTAGTAATTTTTACGGCAGGGCGATCGCGTTTGATTACGTTTTTCAGTAACAGATAAAGGCTTACATCAAATACATAAGCAATAATACCAGCCCAAAAAAAAGTTGCGCCTACAATTGGTTCCAGTAATAACAATGCCAATGCAACCAGGAAATACACCGGTCCATCGCCCGTATGTGAAATAAATCTGACAGAGCGACGATATTGAAAACCTTTTGTCACATGCACCCATAAGAATGCAAGTGTGTCCAAATGGTGGACTCGCTGTAAAAATGTGTTCATGATTCACCGCCTTTAGTTAATGTTGCACAGGAATCCAGGCTAGGGTGCAGAATCAACAGCACCCGATATTTTGTAACACTCCTATGTGACTATTCTGTGAACACTCAATGAATCTGAAATGACAACTCTGTTGGAGACGGGAATGGGCAAACCAGGCAAAACCGGTATCGCGCGCGTAATAGACGCTTTTGGTTATTCAATGAAAGGATTTGCTGCAAGCTGGAAATATGAAGCTGCATTTCGACAGGAAGTGGCGTTGGCTATGATTTTAATTCCAACCGCTTTTTGGCTCGCACAAAGCCATATCGAACTTATCTTGTTAATTAGCAGTGTATTTTGGGTATTGATGGCGGAGCTTGCCAATTCGTCGGTAGAGGCGGTCGTTGATCGCACGGGATCAGAACGCCATGAGTTGTCTGGTCGAGCCAAAGATATTGGTTCGGCATTGGTATTTGTAAGTTTGACCCTATTGGTAATCGTGTGGTCAATAGTAGCGATTAATCGCTTTTGGTAAGCCTATTACAGAAAAAACGCTTGTCGGTACTCATTTTGCCGGTTGTGAGTGGGATCATGGCCGGTATTTAATGAGGCATCTTATTGCCTGAGTCTGGTGTTCCAAGGAACGCTATATAATCATCGGCCAAACTGCGTTCCTGATTGCGGCGCTCTGCTGATTTACGGCGTTTGCGATGATACAGGTCCATTGGCAGGTTTCTGCAGGGGTCTCGATCCAGGCGGCGATCAGCGCCTTTACGACGGTCGATGAAAAACTTATGTTCACTCATGATCTGATTAGCTATCCCCAATTGCGCAGTGTTATGGTTATTTGGCTGTAAATTAACTTGGATCTAGTTGCGCCAAGTCAACACAGTGTAGATCTTTGACGGTAAAATGCCGCCAGTTTTTTTGCATGGATCCCGCTGGACAGATAGCCATCATCTATCCCTATGCATTGTCGTATTAGAGGTTATTGCTATGAACTCCGTTGAAAATCAAATACATACCAAGCTTGGTCGCGCTTTTCAGCCAGCCCATCTGGAGGTGATCAACGAAAGTTACATGCACTCGGTTCCTCCAGGGTCGGAAACCCACTTTAAGGTAACTCTCGTGTCGGCCTTTTTTGAAGGAAAGCGTCAAGTACAGCGCCACCAGGCCATTTATGCTTGTTTGTCCGAAGAGTTAGGTGCTGGTGTCCATGCGCTTGCGCTACATACCTTTAGCCCAAAAGAATGGCAAGCCGATGACCGGGTTCCAAAGTCGCCACAGTGTTTGGGTGGTAGCAAACACGACCAGCAAAAGAACTAGTGGTTGTACAAAAAACAAACGCTTATAATGCGCGCCCGATGAAAAGGGTATCTGCCCGATCCTGTTTTAACCCGTTAAGTGATTCTTATGACTCAAACTGTTGTTGCCGCCCTCTATAAATTTGTCAAATTACCTGATTACGAAACCCTCGTTCCTCGTTTGAAAGCGCTGTGTGATTCTTTGGGTATTAAAGGCACGTTGTTGCTTGCAGAAGAGGGAATCAACGGTACTGTCTCGGGAACCCGTGCGGGGATTGATGGATTAGTCACATTTTTGCGCAACGATGGCCGTTTCGATAATTTAAGTTACAAAGAATCCTTTTATGACGAGCAGCCTTTTTATCGCATGAAGGTCAAGTTAAAAAAAGAAATTGTAACTATGGGGGTTACCGGCATAGATCCACAACAAATCGTCGGAACCTACGTTAAGCCAAAGGACTGGAACTCGTTGATTAGTGACCCTGAGGTTGTGGTGATTGATACCCGCAACTCATATGAGTATGAAATAGGCACTTTTGAGCGCGCTATTGATCCACAAACCGAAACCTTTCGTGAGTTTCCCGCATATGTAGCGGAAAATCTGGATCCTGCCAAACATAAAAAAGTTGCCATGTTTTGCACAGGTGGCATTCGTTGCGAGAAATCCACTGCATATCTGAAAGAGCAGGGCTTTGATGAGGTTTATCATTTGGAAGGCGGTATTCTTAAATATCTGGAGGAGGTTCCGGAAGAAGAGAGCCTTTGGCGTGGTGAATGTTTTGTATTCGATAATCGCGTAGCGGTAAATCATAAATTGGAAAAAGGTATTTACGATCAATGCCACGGTTGCCGTTTTCCAATCACAGAAGAAGATAAACTCTCACCGCAATATATGCTTGGTGTTTGTTGCCCGCGGTGTTTTGATAAACTCACTGATGATCAAAAAATTCGTTTTACCGAGCGTCAGAAGCAAATCGAACTCGCCAAAGAGCGCAACGAGACCCATATTGGTGCTTTACCTCCTGAGCGCCAGTTACGAGCCGCCAAAAAACGTGAATTACGTGAAGAGCAGCGCCGGAATTCGCAGGCAGCAGGAAATATTACAACTCTTTCTGTTGGAAATAGTGTTTAGCTATTTGGTCACATAATTACAATATGATTTAATAGCGGCTTCATTGATGACTTCAAGTGGTACCTATGAATTTTGATGATTGGACAGCGGACCTGGCAATTGGCACTGCAACTCATGCCAATGGTTTTACGATTCGTATAGAAGGTAACCCCAAAGACCCGTCCGAGGTATACCCCGGCAAATTTCCAGAGGGCATCAGTTTTGTGGATCAGGCGCGCCTGTTGCGCTCAGGCTTGGAGTTCCTGGCAAAAGCCGGAAACAGTGCCCCCAAGTCATGGCAATCAAATCCTGCGCAGGATGTAAAAACCGAAGCGATTAAAGCGCGTGAAGAGCTTGCCAGGCGCTTTGCGGAGCGCCCCGATAAGCCACAACGCTCTGTGCTTTCATTGAAGAAAAACTCCTGATTTGTTTTGCAATAAAAAGTTGCTCGAAAAAAACGGCGCCTTCAGCGCCGTTTTTTTTATTGCTATATCTATTGCTTCACATTGCTAGCCGAAAAACCCTAACGGATTTTTGGTAACAGCAACACTCACCATATAGGCAAATACCAACAATGCAATTAACCAGAAAGCTTTGCTGGTAATAGGGTTAGCGGCTTTAAAGGCAGCAACACCTAAGCCAATGTAGGCAACCAGCGCAATAATTTTGGCTAGCAACCAGGGCTGATTGCCGGGTGACATATTTAAATTTACTGCAAGCACAATACCGCTGATCAATAATAAGCTGCTAATAATGTGTGGCAAAATTTTTACCCATTTTTTGCCTAGCATTCCGGAGTTCATAAATAACCAAATGCCGCGCAACACAAAAAGAATTAACGACAGCGCAACAAATGTTAAATGCAAATGTTTTAGGGCTAAATACACAGTGTGTTCCTTAATAATGGTTGTTAATTATAGCGAATGTAAAAACGGTTGTTCTTTTGCTTTTTAACCAGGGCTTAATGCTTTTGTTACCAGGGTCAGCATGGCTTGCGACAGCGGCAATTTCAGTGCGGCCTCATGGCCTTTCGCAGACATTTTATTCCAGGTTTTACGAATGATATCGATGAGTTTTTCTTCATCGTGCTTGCTGGCAAAATCTTCCAGGTAAAACTCGATAAATACCAGGCACACAACATCTTCCAGCGCTTGAACTTCTTCATCGCGTTTCAGGCTGCGTTTCAGTAATAAATCTTTCACTCGCGTAATGATTGTTTCATCGTAGCCATGTGCTGCCATAATGTCGCCGGCAATATCGCCATGCATTTGCGCCAAATCCAGGCGCCACTTTTTATAACCACTGCGATCCATCGGGTAATCGCTACGTGGAATTTTCCAGCGGCAAATGTGCTGGCTGCGTGCAGCGAGTTGCAGCGCTTCTGATGGTGAATCGCAAAATTGATGCAGGTGTGCACTCATTCTTTGAGCATATATCCACTCTTTGGCAACGGGTTTTCCATCAACCAGTTCAGTATTCGGATCTTGCAGATTGGCTGCATCAAATGCGGTCAGCGTAGCTTCCAGGCGAATTAAATCGGTCATAGTGCGATCTCGTTAAATTAACAGCCGGTATCGCCATTTGCGATATTGCGTAATTGCTCCATGTTGTTGATCAGCACTTCTTTTTTATCAACATGAATTACATCCTGCTTTTGCAAACGAGTAAAAATTCGACTGACCGTTTCGATAGTCAGGCCTAAATAATTGCCAATATCGGTGCGTGACATCGGTAAACGAAATGCTATAGCCGATAATTGGCGGCGACTATTACGGCTGGAAATACTAAGCAGCAGGGCAGCGATACGTTCTTCAGCGCTGCTTTTGCTCAGCAGTGTAATAATTTGTTGGTCTTGTGTAATTTCGCGGCTCATCAATTGGAAAAAATGCCGCTGCAAATTAGGGATCTGCAAACTTAATTCTTCCATACGATTAAATGGAATTTCACATACCGACGAAGTTTCCAGCGCGATTACCGAATTGGTGTAACGATTGTCAGCAATACCATCCATGCCAACGACTTCGCCGGGCAAATAGAATCCGGTCACTTGCTCTTCACCGTTGTCACTCAGCGTCATGGCCTTAACCGCGCCAGAGCGAATAGCGTATACAGAATCAAACTGCTCACCGGCGCGGTATAAGTAGTCACCTTTTTGTAATGGTTTGCCGCGCTGCACAATGTTGTTGAGTTTATCAATATCATCAATATGCAAACTGATTGGCAGGCAAATGGTATTCAACCGGCAATTGCCACAACTTACGCGTTTGTCGTGCGGGCAATTGGAATCCTGGGCTTTTACAAGCGGCTGATTAATATTCATGAAGTGGTAACCTCACGCGTTTCGCGGGCATGGATTGCGGATATCGGATTGTTGCAGCTTTACCTGGCACGGTAAAGGTTAAGTTCCATGTCCAGCGTCTTGCGCAAGAGTTGTTGGTCAACGGTGAATATATAGAAGCGGTGTTGCTCTACAGGGATTGCCTGGGTGGGATTCATGAATATGATCCGCTGTTTATGTATGGTTTGGCGCAAGCCGAATTCGGGTTGGGTAATTGTACGATTGTTAAAGAATTAAAATGATATCCATGGTAAAGGATTAAATTGACTACGCAGGAATTGCGTCGTTAGTTAAGGAAAAAATGGGCTGGAATTCCAGCCCCAGGGAGATTAACCGGGGATTCCGGTTAAGTGAAAGTGGGTTCGCCATGTGAATTTCAAGCGTTGGCGATGTGATGAATCTTAGCGGTTTAATGGTGGAAGACGGGAGTGACAAATTGCCGCAGGCTGTTTCGGCCTTATACCCAAAAAACGATTTTTTTGCTCGCAATAAAGCCTTTACATCATGAAAGGGCCGGAATATAGTGCGTTTTAGCTGGCCCATCTGCAGCATTATTTATGGTAAGTCTATCCGTTGTTCTAGCAGTACATCTATTAGCACCTCGTATTGTTCTTCATAAGTAAAACCTGAATTCGCCAGCCAAGGCTCCTCTTGGGGTATTCAATTTATAAATTTATAGAGCATCGAGGTTTATCATGGCTAGAAGTACTGGCACCGTTAAGTGGTTCAACGAGTCTAAAGGTTTCGGTTTCATTGCAAGCGAAGCTGGTCAAGATGTATTTGTTCACTACAGCGCTATCACTGGCTCAGGTTTCAAAACCCTGGCTGAAGGCCAAAAAGTAGAGTTCGACGTTAAGCCGGGCCAAAAAGGCCCACAAGCTGAAAACGTAATTGGACTTTAAGCGTTAATCGCTCGTCGCTGTACTATCTAGCTCGCTAGATTGCGATCAAAAAAGCCGCCCGATAGGTTCGAGGCGGCTTTTTTATTGTCTGTAGTGGGTAGGGTTGGGCAAAAAACAATCGATCCGGTGCATTCGATTTTGTTAATAATGTCGATTTAATGTCACAAAAACATCATAATGCGCGCCCGTTGGGGTCAGAGTGCTGGCTGCAATGTAAGGTAGTGTGATTCAGCCACAAGGAGGGGGTGGTTATTTAGATCGGTCTTCTCAGTCAAGTGGATAACCTATGTTAGAAATGTTTACCGGACTTAGCTTTTTCATGGGAGCTAGTCTCTTTCTGGCACTTGCTTTTGTTCTTGCCTATGAGTTCATCAATGGCTTCCACGATACAGCGAATGCTGTAGCAACCGTGATCTATACCAAAGCAATGAATCCGCATCTTGCGGTAATTGCTTCCGGTATTTTCAACTTTCTCGGAGTGATGCTTGGCGGCCTTGGGGTTGCCTATGCGATTGTCCATTTGCTGCCATTGGATATGCTGCTCAATATTTCCTCGGTCCAGGGCATGGTGTTGGTATTTTCCCTGTTGAGTGCAGCGATTGTCTGGAATCTGGGAACATGGTATTTCGGTATCCCGGCATCCAGCTCCCATACCCTCATTGGTTCCTTGTTGGGTGTTTGCCTGGCTAACGCATTATTGTCCGATATCCCGATCAGTGAAGGCGTGAATGTCAAAAAAGCCATTGATATTATGCTTTCCCTGTTAATTTCCCCCCTGGTAGGTTTTGGTGTGGCAGCACTGGTTTTGTTGTTGCTCAAAAAAATGTTTACCGGTCCAAAAATCCATAAAACTCCGCAAGAGCGTGAGCAAATCGATGGCAAAAAACATCCGCCATTCTGGACGAGGGTAACGCTGGTGGCATCAGCGATGGGTGTGAGCTTTGTGCATGGTTCTAACGATGGCCAAAAAGGTATTGGCTTGATTATGTTGGTGCTTATCGGTTTGGCCCCGGCCCAATTTGTTCTTGATCTCGATAGTGGCAAATACGAAGTGGAGCGTACCCGCGATGCTGCTGCCCACTTGCAGACGTTTTACCGCGAACACGAAGCAAAAGTAAGTTCACTGGTTGATGTGAATATTCCCGCCAATGCTGTCTTGCCTGAAGATTTTAAATGCAATACCAAAAATACAATGCTGGAGATCAATACCTTGATCAATGGTATGGATGGCATGACTCACTATCGCGATCTCGATGTAAATGAGCGCCGTAATATTCGTCGGTTATTATTGTGTATTGATGATGCGGCCAAGAAAGTATCCAAGCTGGATGGCTTTTCCGGTAAAGATAAATCCGATCTTGATAGCCTCCGCAAAGACCTGACTGCTACCACTGAATACGCGCCTTTCTGGGTAATCGTCGCCGTTGCATTGGCACTAGGCTTGGGCACTATGATGGGCTGGAAACGTATTGTGTATACCGTCGGTGAAAAAATCGGTAAAAGCAGCATGACCTATTCACAAGGTATGGCCGCACAAATTACTGCAGCCACTGCGATTGGTGTGGCGAGTGTGACAGGTATGCCGGTGTCGACTACCCATGTGTTATCGTCCGCTGTGGCGGGTACTATGGTTGCAAATAAATCCGGGTTGCAATTCAGTACGGTGAAAACCATTTTGTTGGCCTGGTTATTTACTTTACCGGCGACTATAGGTTTGTCAGGTGGTTTGTTTTACCTCGGGACTTTGTTTATTTAAACGTTGAATCTGTTTGGATTCGAATTAATTCCGGATTTATTAAAGTCTGCTTGATAACGGCGTTATGTGGAAAAACATAACGCCGTTTTTCGTTAAGGGGCGACATCTGATCCAAAAACGCTGGAACAAAAACTCAGTCTCAGTTCCAGTACTATCATTGAGTGTACCTTATTTGCACTGATCCATCAGATTCATCATGGTATTATCAAAACAACATCCGGATTAACATTTTTACCGTTCTCGGGCGCGCTCTGGTTTATCCTGATGTTTTTGGTGTCCTGGATGTTTGCATCGCTCAGGGCCAGGAGTGGCAGTATTTTCGTGGCCATCCTTGCACATATAATATTTAACCTTACGATGAACACCACTATCTTTTTGTTTTTGTGGTAGCTAATTATTGTAATGAGGTAACGAATCAATGACTCCGGAAATAGAAAAAAAATATCAACGTTTGCGTTCTTTCTTTTTTGGTTTGTGCATATTGGCAGCGGGGCTTTTCTTTCTCATCACCAGCAAAAATATCGTAAAAACCTTGTCAGCAGAAACTTGGCGAATTTATTCCGGTGTATTGGAAAGTGGAGATAAAGCCAGATCTACTACTTTATTTCGTACTACCTGGTTGAAATACAGTTATGAAATCGACGGAAAAAAATACCAGGGTACGCGTATTGGCTATGGTATCAGTCGTATCGATGAGGTTCAGGCGACTGATAAAATAGTTAAGGTTTATGTCAATCCCGAAGATTACAGTGATTCTGTATTGGTAACAGGGTTTAAAAACACCCATTTCATCGGATTGTTGTTTTCTGGTGGTTTTATGTGGTTGGGATTTTATCTTTGGAAAAGAACTAAATAGCGATTGATGTAAATGCGTCTTTTAAAGTATTTAAAGCAATGCTTAAAGCCTGAATCAATGGAGTCAGGCTTTAATTTTTTACGGCTGTCTTTGTTTTTCCTGATTACAGTTTATATGTTTTATTTTATTTTTTTCCGCTAGTTTAAATCGTTGAGTGGAATTGTATCTTTAATCGCTTTTCATCTCTGCCAGGAATTCAAGCGCACGCAAACGCTTTTGTGGCTCATAAACATCAATGGTAAACATAAATTCATTGATGCCTAGCTCAGTCGCAAGCTGTTCTAATTTTGCTTTGACTTGTGCGGGATTGCCAACAGCGGCGAGCGATAAAAAATCCTTCACGTGCAATTCTTCTTCGATATTCCATAAGCCCTCCATGGAATCAACCGGTGGTTTTAACCACAATGGGTTTCCTCGCAGTAATGCGAGAATTCGCTGATGACTTGTGGTGGAAAGATATTTCGCTTCTTCTTCGGAATCCGCAACAACAACCGGCATGCCCAGCATTGCATAAGGTGTATTCAGGGTTGCAGAGGGGACGAATTGTGTTTGGTATATGCGTAACGCTTCGCGCATCAAGCGCGGCGCAAAATGCCCGGCAAATGCATAGGGCAGGCCGCGTTTTGCAGCGAGTTGTGCGCTGAATAAACTGGAGCCCAATAACCAGATAGGTACTTCCGTTCCAGCGCCGGGAATCGCCTTCAAACGTTGACCTTGCACGCTGGGAGCAAGTAATTGTTGTAACACGCTGACTTCGGTAGGAAATTCATCGGCGGCAAGATTGTCTCGCCGCAGTGCACGACTGGTGATTTGATCAGTGCCTGGTGCTCGTCCCAATCCCAAATCAATACGATCCGGATATAAACACGCCAGTGTCCCGAATTGTTCGGCAATAACCAACGGGGGGTGATTCGGCAACATAATTCCACCTGAACCAACTCGCAGCGTTTGTGTGCCGCTAGCGATATAACCAATCAATACTGCTGTCGCTGAACTGGCAATACCTTCCATATTGTGATGTTCAGCCAGCCAAAACCGTTTGAAGCCCAATTTTTCCGCTGCTTGTGCATAACACAGTGAATTTTGCAGTGTATCGCTGATACTGGAATGCTCGCGAACAGAGGCTAGCTCCAATAAAGAAAACGGGATGGATTTCAACATGATGGTTACTCCGGAATGCATTGGCTCGCTGCGCCGCTTAACTTAATTGGGGCAATTGAGGCAGCTTCAAGAGTTGGATGAGGCAGAAGTTTTCGATAATGTCTGATGGAGTGGCGCATCCTTGCGCAGTCCTTGAATAGCGGTTAAATGCTCCCTTTTGGTATTCCTTTAAAATTGTAATCTCATACCCACATAAACCGAACGCGGTTCACCCGCTTGTAGAATGGCGGCGTTTGGCGCAGCGCGATCACGTACGCTAAATAGAGAGACATATTCTTTATCAGTGAGGTTGCGAACTTCTCCGAATACTTCCCAATCTGCATGAGTAAAACCAGTGCGTAGCCCTAACAGTATGTAGGAATCAACGGTGTAGGTATTACTGAAATCAGCGTAGCGTTCGTCAATAATGTCAAACGTTGGGCCGGCGAAAAAACCGTTGCTGTTGCGATACAAAATTTCACCTTTGAGTGCATAACCTGGTGCTGCTGGCAATTCGTTATTTCCGTAATGTGAATCATCGTCAAAAGAAAATTCATTTATCGTTACGCTTAATAAAGGCTCTATACGATGATTGTTATTTGCATCTAATGAAAAACTTGCTCCCAATAGCGATTCAATACCTGCGTGAATAGTATCGTCCACATTAGTGGAAAGACTGGTGCCCGGAGCAGTCGGATTATCTATCGAAAGAATTTCATCCTGCAATTGCGCGTAATAAATTGAAAACTCCCAATGCAATTTATTGTGTGTACCCAGTGGTCTTTTCCCTCTTGCACCTATTTCAATTACGCTGCCATGCATTGCATCCAGCGCTTTGTTGTCAGGGCTTGAATCATCCTCTAGTTCGTAATTGGTTGGTGCTTCGTAAAGGCGGCTGACATTCGCAAATGCCTCGTTGTTTGATTTGAATTGATAGATGACACCGGCGCGGGGATTGATGCTGTCATAGTCCGCTCCGGGGTTATAAAGTGTTCCATCTGCAACGGTAATATTTTTTACTTCACGTCCTGCAGAAACTGCTTGTACACCGTAGATTAATTTCCATCGCGGGGCGATTTGCCAGCGATCTACCAAAAATATTTCCAGGCTATCTGCATTATTCTTTACGTGCGTCGTCATATTTTTACGGCGGCCAGCTTCATGGCTGTAATTGCCTCCATCAACGGTTGTTTCACCATAATTAATACCTGCAAGTAAATCGTGATCATTTACATGCAGGTTGTAGCGCAATGACGTGCCGGCATTTTTTTGTTCGGTGTTGATTAGCAAACTGAAAAATGGACTGTAAACAATCGGATGATAGAGGGTTTGGTCTTCATAGGAAAAACCTACTGATAAGCTACTATTTTCATTGATATCAAAAATTGTTTTATTTGCAGCTCGCCAGGTTTCTACATTGTATTGATAGTGCCCAATAACAGCAGCAGGTTGAGCCTGATAAGGGTTTTCATCGAACTGTTCTGCTGTCAATGCACCCGGTAATTCCTGATCATTATCAAGATAAGTGAAATAGAAGCGGGTTTTCACTACGTCATCAAATTGCCAACCGGCATTTGCATAAACACCTTTGCGTTCCTGTTGATGGTGATCACGAAATCCATCCCATTCTTTACTCTCAATGGTGATTAATCCATCGAACGCACCAGCCACCAAACCAGTGGTAACGCGGCCTTGTAATTGACCATGGCTACCATCATTGAGGAAAATTTGTGGTTCAGTGTCGCGCGCAGTAGGCGTAGTAAAATCAATAGCGCCGCCAAGTGTGCTGGCACCGTAAGTCAATGCATTGGCACCCTGTGCGATAGTTGCATAACGTGCGCCCAGCGGGTCCATGATGCGATTATGGTTATTGCCATCAGCAGCAGTTACAGGTAGTCCATCCTGTAATAATTTAATGCCGTTCCCATCATAATTTGTAGCATCGAGATTTGAGCCGCGGCTCGAGAAAAATGTGGAGTCTCCCGTTGATCCACTCGCTGTCCAGATACCGGGGACATAACGCAACATATCGCCTAGGTTTGCGATATTTCGTTGATACAGATCTGCACTGTCAATGACTGTCACGTTGCCGGGAGTAAGCGCCTGTTCGGCTTGAAGCGCTGCTTTAATTTGTTCACCAATTACCAGCACGGTTTCTAACCGGTCATCGGCGGCGACTGGATTTGTATTGGCAAACGTAGCAAGGGGACAATATAAAACAAGGGGCACAACAATATGTTTGCGCTTGGATGAGTGCACGATAGTATCCTTCAGATTGAATTGTAGAATTTTATGGCGCAGAAGCCTACTACATACACCCATACACAAGGATGTGACAAAAGGTCGCAGGGCGCGTTGTTAAATTACCAGTAATTTTTACGGAGCTTGTGTGAATACACGTGTTCAATTAAAACTGAAAATGGGAAAAAATTGTTGCTTCCCCTTGTGTGTAACAGTCGCATTACTTGCAAAATGCAATAGGCCTTGATAGTTTTTAAAATTATGGCAATAAAAACAGAGGTGAGTCATTCATCTCTGTTTTTATTTTCCCATTTTTTTTAATGAGAATTGTATGATGTTAAAACATATTCCTGCTGAAATTGTTGAGCAAGTTGACCATGCGCTTGTTGTGCTTGATCGGCATCTGGGCAACAGGCTGCAAGCAATCCATTTATTTGGCTCTGCACTTGATGGAGGATTAAAACCACATAGCGATATTGATTTGCTAGTCACAGTCACGGTTCCCCTTGAGGACGGGGTACGGCGCGCATTAATGCTTGATCTATTAAATGTTTCTGTTCCGCCGGGAAGTAAGCTATGGCGGCCACTGGAAGTTACTGTGATTGCAATTAATGAAATAATTCCATGGCGTTATCCGGCAAAGCGTGAATTGCAATTTGGAGAGTGGTTGCGTGAAGATCTTTTGCGAGGAATTTTTGAGCCGGCACTTGTAGATCATGATCTGGCGATAATCCTCACCAAGACAACGCATAATAGTATTGCGTTGCGTGGGCTATCGGCGGAGTTATTATTCCCGTCGATACCGGAGCAAGATTTTATTGCTGCACTCGCGGATACCATCGCATTATGGAATTCACCGGAAGATTGGGACGGAGACGAGCGTAATATTGTGCTTGCGCTTGCACGTATTTGGTTCAGTGCATCTACCGGAAAAATTGCATCCAAAGATGTTGCAGCCGAATGGATCTTGAAACAATTGCCTGAAGAACATCAAGTAGTGGTGAAAGAGGCGAGGGACGCGTATCTGGGGGTTAACACCGACATTATTTCTGACTACCCCGGCAAGCTCGCCGCATTTATTTTTTATGCTAAAACGATAATCGGAAAATTACTGCGCGTGGAACCATATTATCCCTCGGGTTGTTGATAGTGCCCCGGATGAACCTTTGGATTTTTAGGATGGTGAATTCCTGTCACCCGAATATCTGTTATCCGTGCATCGGATTTTTCAACAGATTTACGAACCAGTGTTTCTGCTTCCTCGTCTGATAGGGTGTCATTGTTGGAATAGTGTTCAATTGTTTTCGGTTCGTTATCAACAATGAAACTAATAAGAAATCGATATTGGTCTGCCATAATTAACTCCAGTTTTGTTGCTTCCATGTTAGAGGCTGGGATACGGCGAACGTTCACATTTACTTTTAACAAAGCCTGATTGTTGTGGGCGTCTATAGTCGGTAATCTGGCCTATCTTTATATCCGTGGAAATATATGAATGTTGATTTTCAAAAATAGCAGATATAAAACCTTCACAGTAATTGGTTTTGGAGCATAGATTTATGGTGTTATCTCCTTTGGTATATGCGATGTTTTTCCATGTGTGTTGGGCAGTATTTCTTTATTCTCTTTTGACAATTGTACGCGCTCCAGTGATTTGGGGGCTCGATACCAAATCGGGCAAAATTGCCAAGCAGCGAATTTTGGAACCTCGTATCAGTGCTAATTTATCCAATCAATTTGAATGGCCATTGCTGTTTTATACGTGCTGCATTTTGATCATCATAAGTGGAGCAGCAAGGGATGATGTGCAACTTGGATTGGCCTGGGTTTTTGTTATCGGGCGAGTCATCCACAGCGGAGTTCAGATTCTTACAAGCAACATCCGCTTGCGCGGAGCAGTGTTTACAATCAATTTCCTGGCTGTCTTTGCGATGTGGGTGAGGTTGGTTTTGGGAGTTTAAAGCGTAGTATTGCTTGTTTGAAAATATATCAAGCAGCTTTCTTATATCGAGCCATAATAAGTGCATTGAATAAGGGAGAGCGTACACCTCCAAAATCTCCGTTGGATGATCGAAGTAAATTTATTATTGAAATGTCCTATACGGTGATATTGGCGTGGCCGTTAGTTAAAAACGGCCACGGATATTTTATTTTTTGCGTTATTTAGAATTTATGAATTACACCTGGAAATAACTAATCCTTTTCTGAAGTTCAGTTGCATAGGTGGAGAGTTGTTTACTGGATGCCTCCACTTGATTGACTGTCACGGTGGTTTGGGCGGTGAATTGATTAATGTTGATAATATTGCGATTCACTTCTTCAGCTACCATGGTTTGTTCTTCTGTCGCTGTAGCAATTTGGATATTCATGTTATTAATTTCCGACACGGATGTGCTGATTTCGCCCAGTGCATGCCGAATTTTTTCCGCATAAGATACGGTGCTCTGCGAGTTCCCCAGGCTTTTGTCGATAACCTGCACGGCGTTGGTAACGCCTGCTTGCAAACGGCCAATCATCTCCTGGATTTCCTGGGTGGATGTGTGGGTTTTACTCGCCAGGGTACGAACTTCATCAGCAACCACCGCGAACCCACGGCCTTGTTCTCCAGCGCGCGCAGCTTCAATGGCGGCGTTAAGTGCAAGTAAATTGGTTTGCTCCGCAATACTCCGGATCACCTCCAGAATTTTTCCAATTTCGGCGCTATCTGTTTTTAAGCGCGTAATAACTGCAGCAGCTTCTCTAACGTCGTTGGTCAAATTAATAATTGAGGTGAGGGAGTTTTCCACTAATTGTGTTCCCTCATTAACTTGCTTGTCAGCAGAGAGGCTACTTTGTGCTGCTCCTTGCGCATTGCGCGCGACTTCAGCAATGGTTGCAGTCATTTCATTCATGGCCGTCGCAACCTGTTCAATTTGTTGATGTTGAGTGTCCAGATCTGAAAGGGTTTTTTCACTTCCCTTTTTTAATTGCTCAGCTGTTAATTTAAGGTGATCGCTAACGTGGTTAACATTCAGGATAACGCTGTGCAGCTTTTCCGCCATCTTGTTGGTTTCTCGCGCTACGCTACCTTCTTTTGCGGATATTTCATTGACCCGTGATGATAAATCACCATCGGCAATGGCTTTAACCGCTACTGCTAAATCTGATGGCTCGGTTCCTAATTTTGACAGTTGCGAAATAATCGTTGATCCAACAAAAAAGCTGGCAATACTGGCAAGGATCGCTGTCAATATACCAACCGTGCTTAGCAATGAAATATGTTCATAGCGGGCGGAAGAGCTGTTATGTTCGCTATCAACAATATCAAGTTGCAAATTAATAAGTTGCGTAATTTTATTACTGATGGGATCTATCGTTTTATAGAGCTCGCCATCAAAGTTATCCAGCTCGCCCGGAATTAAGCCTTTTTTGCCCTGCAAAACGGTGCGCAGCTCCTGGATACTTTTATTGGCGGCTTGAAAAAGTTGTTTTGCTTCATTTGCCAGTTTTTCTTCCGGGGGGATCAGGTGAGTGGCTATGTAGGCCTGCCATTTTTTCTCGATAAGTTGACTTGCTGTATCTACTTCAGTCAGTGCATCTTCAGCAGTTGTTAAACCGGCGTTGGTTTTATTAACCAGATCGATGATTGAAACGGCATAAGCATCTGCGATTACCTTCAAATCGCGCAGCGGAATCACCCTATCTTTATAAATAGTTTCAAGGCTGGCGTGCTGGGCTCTGAATGTCATCCATCCCATGGAACTCATCAATAATAAAAACAGGCACAATACTACTAATATGGCGATTAATTTATGCGAAATTTTCATGATTTATCCGTGGTCAATAGAATAAGTTGGGCTGTGGAATTGTGCGGGTATAAAAACAGTTAATAAAAAATAAATCCGGGTTGTCGTTTGAAATCCCGGTGCATTTTGTTGATCGTCCTTGCAATTGGGTGTTCCCGAAGAATTCCTGAACCTGCTTTTAGGTAATCTTAAGACTACCGGGTGTGAAATGTCGAGGGAAAGTAATATCGAGCTTTCATGTAAGGATTCGTTAAAACATTAAACGTCATGGTTTCTAACACCTAGAATGATTTTTTAGCCATACCAAAATAAAAAATCAAATCCGGGGTTATTATGCAGTGGCGTTTTACTTTCATCCGCTATTTTACTGTCGTTACTATCATGGCTGGCGTGCTTGCAGGTTGCGGGCAATATGTACATAACACCCGCACGTTTCAATCCGGTGCGGATTGGCCCTGGTATCATGGCAATCCCCATGGGACTCACTATTCAACCCTGGACCAAATTAACAACGATAATGTTAACAATTTGAAAGTCGCCTGGACTTTTGATTCGGGCGATGCATTTGGTGAAGGCGGTAATCAATCCGATATGCAAAGTAACCCGCTCATTATCCGCGGGTCTTTTTATTTTGTTTCCCCCAAAGGGCGGTTATTTTGTTTGAACGCCGCGACTGGTGAAAAGAAATGGGTGTTTGATCCGGCATTTGGCGAGGCGATAAATACCAGACAGCGACTGCGCGGGGTTTCCTATTGGCGCGATGGTGATGATGAGCGCATCCTGTTCACGTTTCGCGGTTTATTGATGGCAGTTGATGCAAAAACTGGCGCATTAATAAAAACTTTTGGTCGCAATGGTTCGGTGGATTTGCGCGAGGGATTAGGGCGTGAGCCTGATAGTGTCAATGTTGGAAATGTTTCACCGGGTGTCGTGTACAAAAATTTTATTGTAATGGGCTCAACGGGTAATACGCCCGGTCACATTCGTGCGTACGATGTTCGCACTGGTGAGCAAAAATGGATTTTCCATACTATTCCCCACCCTGGGGAATTTGGTTATGAAACCTGGCCTAAAGATGCCTGGAAAACTGCGAAAGGTGCAAATGCCTGGTCTGGCCTTACGCTTGATCCTGAGCGTGGTTTAGTGTTTGTACCTCTTGCTTCTGCAGGAATGGGCGATAAAGATTTTTATGGCGGCGATCGCACAGGCGATAATCTTTTCGGAACATCCCTTGTCGCACTTGATGCTAACACTGGCAAACGTGTATGGCACTTCCAATTAGTAAAACACGATTTATGGGATAGGGATCCCCCAACTCCACCGACGCTCATTACAGTAGATCGCAACGGGAAAAAAATTCCTGCTGTAGCGCAAACAACAAAAGCGGGCGTGATTTATATTCTCGATCGCACGACGGGAGAATCGCTGTTCCCATTAACCCGCTTAACCCCACCGGCTTCAGATATTCCTGGCGAATTTTCGGCAGAATCGCAAACACTCCCATTATTACCCAAACCATTTGCTCGCCAATATTTGACGGAAAATTTGCTGACTACACGTACTCCTGAAGCACATGCGAATGCAAAAAAAATATTCTCCGGTTTGCGTTCGCGCGGGCCTTTTGATCCACCATCAATTCAGGGAACAATTTTATTTCCCGGTATGGATGGTGGAGCGGAGTGGGGTGGCGCAGCTTATGATCCTGATAGCGGAATGTTGTACGTGAATGCCAACGAAATGGCCTGGATTTTAAAAGTGAAAGAGCGCCCACCTGTGCTTGCTGGTAATAGTGGAGAAGCGTTGTATATGAATCATTGCTCTATTTGCCATGGCGTTGAACGCAAAGGTAGCCCACCGGAATTCCCACCACTCATTGGTGTGAATGAACGATTGGGAGAAACGCAATTACTTCGCCAAATTATAAAGGGTAACGGCAGGATGCCAGGTTTTGGCAAGCTGCTATCTACAGCTGATGTCGAGGCAATCATTGGCTATTTAAATGAAGATCCCGCACAGGCATTGAAAAAAGACACACCTTATTATCCATCGACTGATGGTGACCCTTATGTGTTTGGCGGCTACACCCGGTTTCTGGATAGAGAAGGTTATCCGGCCATAACTCCGCCCTGGGGGACGCTAAGCGCAATTAATATAAATTCAGGTGAAATTGTATGGACACAACCTTTTGGTGAATATCCTGAATTAGCCGCGCAGGGAATTACCAATACCGGTAGCGAAAATTATGGCGGTGCTGTCGTTACCAAAGGTGGATTATTATTTATCGCTGCAACGATATACGACAATCAATTTCGGGCATTTGATAAAAGTAACGGTAAATTGTTATGGCAAACCAGATTGCCCGCAGCAGGAATTGCAACGCCGGCAACCTACTCAGTCAATGGAAAGCAATTTATTTCTATTGGTGCGGGTGGTGGAAAAAATCCAAAGGGCCGGCCTGGTGGCAGCATAGTTACTTTTAGCCTTCCATAACCAACGACTTGTATCATAACGACAAAGCCCTGCAATTGCCGGGCTTTTTTATTTGGTGTTTATTGTTCTTTATTCCTGTTTTGCAATTTTTATGTTGAGTCAATAACCAGAAAGTTGTGCACGTTATTGTCATAAAAAGTAAAGATCGGTTGACCGCATGGATAACCCATTTGACGCAAGCTAACCTTCAATAATGGTTTTGAGGAAAACCATGCACTACTTCCGCAATAAAAAAATAGAGAGCAACCATGACCCATTCCGTAAATCGCCGTGCATTAATGCGCGGCGCTGTCGCTAGTGCTTTGGGGCTGTCCAGCCTTTCCGCGCTTGGGGCAGGACTCGCTTCCCCCACTGCTACATCAACCACTGCTTTATCCGCTGCGTTGAAGGGCAATATTCACCACTCGGTGGCCCGTTGGACTTTTGGTTTCCTGTCAATTGACGAATTGTGCTTGCTGGTGCGGCGGCTCGGGTTTTCGGCGATTGATCTGGTCGGCCCTAATGATTGGCATATTCTCAAGCAGCACGGTGTAAATTCCTCCATGTGCAACGGTGCTGAATTGAATCTGGAAGATGGTTGGGGGGATGCAAAATTCCATAAACCGTTAATTGAGCGCTACCAAAAACATATCGATCTGGTGAGCGATGCCGGCTATAAAAACCTGATTTGTTTTAGCGGCAATAAACGCGGGAAAGATCCAGAGGAGGGCTTAAAAAACGCAACCAAAGGATTGAAAAAAATTCTCGCGCAAGCAGAAAAACGCGGTGTAATTTTGCAAATGGAATTATTCAACAGCAAGGTTGATCACCCGGATTATTTTGCGGATAACTCCGCATGGGGTATTGAGTTATGCAAGCGCCTCGACTCACCCAATTTTAAATTGCTCTACGACATCTACCACATGCAAATCAGTGAAGGCGATATTATTCGCACCATTCAAAATAATCATCAGTATTTTGGTCATTATCACACAGCGGGCGTTCCCGGCCGCAACGAAATTGATGATACCCAGGAGCTTTATTACCCCGCGATTGTTCGCGCAATCCAGGCAACCGGTTTCAAAGGATATGTTGCGCAAGAATTTATGCCCAGGCGCGCAACGGACAAAGAAAAAATTGAATCATTGCAAGCGGCCATCCGCATTTGCGACGTTTAATATCCTATCAAGAAGTGCGTTTACCCAGAGGTACTGCTATGTCTACTACACAACACTTCGATGCCATTGTTGTTGGCTCCGGTATTAGCGGCGGTTGGGCCGCAAAAGAATTAACAGAAAAAGGTTTGAAAGTTTTATTACTTGAACGCGGGCGTAATATTGAACACATTAAAGATTATGTGAATGCATCCAAAGACCCATGGGATTATCCACATCGCGGCCGTCCTACACAGGAAATGAAACGCAATCACCCGGTGTTGCAACGGGACTTTGTATTGAATGAAGAAACCAATGGGATGTGGGCCAACGAACAGGAAAGCCCCTACGTTGAAAAGAAGCGCTTTGATTGGTATCGCGGCTATCACGTGGGGGGGCGCTCGTTGTTATGGGGTCGCCAAAGTTATCGATTAAGCCAGCGGGATTTTGAAGCTAACTTGCGCGAAGGTATTGCCATTGATTGGCCCATTCGTTACCAGGATATTGCGCCCTGGTATGACTATGTAGAAACCTTTGCTGGAATTTCCGGTACTGTCGAAGGCCTGGACCATTTGCCCGATGGAAAATTTTTACCGCCTATCGAATTAAATTGTGTTGAAAAAGATGTTGCGGCACGCATTAAAAAAGCTTACGGCGGAAAACGTTTAATGATTAACAGCCGCACCGCTAACATCACACAACCCAAACCGGAACAGGGCAGGGTAAACTGCCAGTATCGCAATAAATGTTGGTTGGGTTGTCCGTTCGGTGCTTACTTCAGTACCCAATCATCTACGCTGCCGGCGGCGATGAAAACCGGCAATTTAACCTTGCGCCCATTTTCAATTGTGAGCCAGGTGTTGTATGACAAAGATAATAAACGCGCGCGCGGTGTAGAAGTAATTGATGCAGAAACCAATCAAACTTACGAATTCACCGCAAACATTATTTTCCTTAATGCATCCAGTTTTAATTCCACCTGGATTTTGATGAATTCCGCTACCGATATTTGGCCTGGCGGTTTAGGGAGCAGTAGTGGGGAGTTGGGTCACAACGTGATGGACCATCACTTCCGTGTCGGTGCTGGTGGTGTAGTGGAAGGCTTTGAAGATAAGTACTACTACGGCCGTCGTCCTGCCGGTTTTTATATTCCGCGCTTCCGTAATCTTGATGACACGCCACGCAATTATGTGCGTGGCTTTGGTTATCAAGGGGGCGCCAGTCGTGAAGATTGGAACAGGAGTGTGGCTGAAATGGGTATTGGTGCAGATTTTAAAAATGCACTTGCCGAACCGGGTGCCTGGACTATCGGTATGACCGCGTTTGGTGAGATGTTACCCCATCACGACAACCGTATTTATCTCGATCACACGGTCAAAGACAAATGGGGTTTGCCGGTGTTGGCAATGGATGTTGAAATTCGCGAGAACGAAAAGGCGATGCGCAAAGATATGTTGCAGGATGCGATTGATATATTTGAAGCTGCGGGGGTAAAAAATGTGAGCGGTGGCGATTGGGGATATTCACCCGGCATGGGTATTCATGAAATGGGTACGGCGCGAATGGGGCGCGATCCAAAAACCTCGGTACTGAATGCATTTAATCAGGTGTGGGATGCACCCAATGTATTTGTTACCGACGGTGCGTGCATGACTTCGGCATCGTGTGTAAATCCATCGCTTACTTATATGGCGTTAACTGCGCGCGCTGTAGACCATGCGGTAAAAGAATTGAGAAAGGGGAACCTGAAATGAATCGCCGCGAATTATTAAAACTGATTGCTGCCACCACCGGCACAGCAATGATTGGTGGTAGTGGATTGCTAACGGGTTGCGCCACGTCATCAACACAAACTGCACTCACGTTTTCGCCGGACGATATTGTATTGCTGGACGAAATTGCAGAAACCATTTTGCCTCGCACCCAAACACCGGGTGCAAAAGATGCAAAAGTCGGCCAGTTTATGACTGTGTATGTGAATGATTGCTACACCCGGGAAGAACAGGCAACATTTCACAAAGGTTTATTGTTATTAGAAGAGCGCTGCCATAAGACCTACGGGCATGGTTTTATGGCGTTGCAGCCAGCTGAGCGTGAAGAATTTGTTAGTCACCTGGATAAGCATGCAAAAGCAGAAATCGCTGCCGGTAAAATGCATTACTTCACCATGATCAAACAATTAACGCTGTTTGGTTTTTTCACCTCGGAAGTTGGTGGCACGCAAGTATTGCGTCATGTCGCCATTCCCGGACGATTTGACGGCGAGTTACCCTATAAGCCGGGTGATCGCGCCTGGGCTACAAGGTAGATTGGAGCGGGCTACAAAATTATCTTTAATCTGCTGGTAATGCGCTTTAATATCCGTAGTTAATTTACTGCCAAATGAATTAACTATTCAATGAATTAACTATTCAATGAATTAACTACGGATACAGCTCCTATGAATTGGCTGGCCCACGCATATTTATCCAAACCGAATATAGAGTTTCGGGTGGGTAATATATTGCCTGATCTGGTTTCAATCACTGAGTTAAAAAACTTTTCCCCTCCCTATCAGGAAGGCATTGCTTGCCATAAGGCCATCGATGTTTTTACTGACTCTCACCCCATCGTCAAAAACAGTATAAAACGCATGCCAGCCCACTATAAGCGGTATGGTGGAATACTGACTGATGTGTTTTATGATCATTTCCTTGCAAAAAACTGGAAGCTGTATTCCGCGTTGAGTTTGAATGAATTTTCACGGCATTTTTATCGTGACCTGGATTTTATAGAGCGGGAAATACCGGCAGATATCCTCTACAAATTCAAAAGGATTTTTGAGCACAATATTTTTGAAACCTACCAGGATATTTCCGGTATTCATGTAGCGTTACAACGAATTGATTTGCGCTTGCGGAAGCCGGCCAACCTGGGCAGCGCAACGTTCATACTGGAAGAATATTACGATCTTTATGACGCGGAGTTCACCAGGTTCTTTGCCGGATTGCAAAGGCACATAGAACCTTATATAAAAAAGCCCTGATAGCCATGGGTTCAGTCGTTGGAGGTGTTCTCTATGAGTTCGCAAACCAGTAATTTCTCTGATAATAAACCAATCCTTTTCAACCTAACGCCAATAGAGCATGTTACTAACATTTGAAATAACCACCCATTTGGGTGGGGAAAAGTTGATAACGTTGTGTAATATTAATGATCCTGGAAGATCGTTAACATCTGGCTAAATCAGCAACAGAATAAAATTTATTATATTGAAGGAGTCTTTTATGGCGAAATATATTGTATTGGCGCACGGGGTTCTGGGGTTTAGTTCTGTTGATGTTGGTGGAATTGATTTAGCTATTTTTAAAGTTGGTAAATTTAATCTGTTGAATTATTTTAACGGTGTGAAGTCGAGCCTGGAAGGTGCTAACAATTATAAGGTTGTTGCTCCCGCTGTGGCACCTGTTGGATCAATAGATACCCGCGCCCTATCTTTTTATGAAAAATTACATGCGTTCATAATTGAAAACAATGTACCCGAAAAATCAATAGCCATTTTTGCCCATAGCATGGGCGGCCTGGATGCAAGGCAAGCGCTCCTTTTAAGGGATCAGGATTTGGTTAAATATGTTAAATGCCTTGTTACGATTGGTACACCTCATCTTGGTTCTCCTGTTGCCAAGCTATTGAACGATGAGAATTTTATTACCAGTTCGCTATACAAAAAAGCATTGGCTGTTTTCGGTGATTCTATTGGTGCCCTTAAGGATTTGACTCCCGAGTTTTGCAAGGATTTTGATAAAAAAACAAAAAACGCAGGCGATGTTGAATATTATTCAATTGCGGGCGTTATTGATAAGGCAAAGGATAGAAACAATTATTCGCTATTCTTTAACGAGCTGGGAGAAAAAATACATGAACCGAATGATGGTGTTGTTGCTGTTAGTTCGGCTACCAAAAATAAAGAAGATGGGTGGAATCATTTAGGTAACTGGGATGTTGACCATGCAGGTTTGGTAGGTTGGTTTGGAATTGAATCGATACTTAACTTCAGAACCTTAAAAAAGGCCCACATTAAAAGATATAACGATCTGGCAAGAAAAGTATTGCCATTAGATTGAAGTACCCAGGCATGGCCCGGGTATTTTTATGCGATCTCAAGCAGTTTTCCAAAACTTACCAGATAAAGCGCCGTTTTAATCGGTAATGTTTCGGTTGCTGTGATTAATTTTTTATACCGTAGCAGCTGCCTTTTATAAGTTTCCAGCTCCCGTGCAAAAAAATCCTCTATCGTTTGGCCTGCTTCCGGTTCACTGCTTTTGTAGTCCACAATCCAGCGGATTCCATCGGCGATAAAAGTCCGGTCAATAATGGATTCTTTCACATCTTGTTGATCCCGTTGCATTAGCGATAGTTCGCAGGCACTTTGTTGGTGGTTACTATTAAGAAGCCAGCGGCCCGTTTCGCTATTGAGTGTGTTGGTGATTACTGCTGCGATTTTTTGCAGGGCATGGTTTAAATGTTCACCATTCCAGCCGAGCTGCTGCAATTGGACCTTCCAGAAAGGCGTTTGCTGGTTGATAAAGGTTGTTGCCTGGATGTGTTCGGTTGTGGTGACTAATTTGTTTTCCACGAGTGCTTGCAGGGCTGAGTGAATCACTGTCCCCGTATGGCGTGCAAGGCGTGCGGCAGTGGTTTCCAGGTCAGGGAGGTTGAGTGGATTTTCTTGTGGGTCTGGGCTGCCACCTTCACCTGTATCCAAATTATATTCATGACCGCGATAGTTTTTTAATAGTGTTATTTCTTGCAATTCAGGTAATTGCCATTGCGGAGGTAAACGCAAAATATGCTGCAAGCCCGGTTGTGTCGTATTGATTGAATCTTGCCGCTCGGCTGTTGTGGATGCAATGGTATCGCTGATAGAAATAATTGCCTGTGGTTTTACCAGCGGCCAGATACTATGCAGCAAGGAATTTTTTGCCGGCGCTTGCAGCTCTTCCTCTTTGGTGTTTATGCACGCAATTAAATGTAATTGTTTAATCGCACGTGTGCAGCCAACGTAGAGCAGGCGAGTAGATTCAAACGCTTGTTGTTTTTCGTGCTCGCGACGCATAAAGGTATAAAGGCTATCCTCTTCTTTACCCGTAGGTGCGAGTGAACCGAGTAACAATTGTTTCTCGCCCTGATGGTTAATCCGTTCTTGCCAGAGCAATAATTGTTTGTCGTCTTTGCGCGCGCTACGGTCCAGGCCGGGAATAATCACCGTATCAAATTCCAGGCCTTTGGATTTGTGGATAGTCATTACTTGCAAACGTGCATCGGCATCAGCTCTGGGGGCCGCGAATAAACGTTCAATGGCTTGATGGAATACTTGCCAATCGCCAATGCTTCCACCTTGTTGGTGTTTATCCAGTAGCGCAAAAAAACTCTGGATATTATCGCGATCATTTTCATCCAGTAATGTGGCAGGCCCTCCCAGCGCCAGCCATATTCCTTCGATCCATTGCCGTAGCGGTTTGCGATAACGCTCCGCCAGTGTTTGTTGCAATAACGGAACAACACGCTTGAGTATTTGCTGGCCGGTATTGCTAATGCCGGGGATTTTTGCGTAATGCTGTATTTGTGGCCAGATAACACCAAAAGCAGTTTCATGTACGCGCGGATTTAATTCATTTAGTGGTGTAATGGTGAGGTGATGCAAATCATGGTTATCCAATCCACACCAGGGGGCCCGCAATACAGCGAGCCATGCAATGCGATCTGCCGGATTGAGCAAGGCGCGTGTCAGCGATAATAAATCCATAATTACCATACGGCTGGCAAGGCGATCAATTTCCGTGGCTTGATAACTTAATCCGGCTGCGCTTAACGCTGGCAGGATTTTTTGTAAATGGGTGCGAGTGCGCACCAATATGGCGATGCTGCCATCCGGATTTTGCGTGCGTGCTTGTTGCACTAACGCAACGACTTTTTCTGCTTCCTGCCACTGGGCATCCTGCCGCGGGTTTGCATAGCGGGAAAAATTTTCATCCTCTTCATCATCATTTTTTTCAGATGAATAGCTGCTGATATGAAATTGCACCGCATCGCCGTATAACTCACGATCAAGCTCAGGTTTAAATGCGACAGAAGGGGAATAACTTACGGCACCGCGACTGATATCATCCTGTGCGGGAAATGCATGTTGGAAAATAGTATTTACCCAATTTACGACACCAGCTTGGGAGCGGAAGTTTACGCGCAGATCCAACGCTTCTAATGCGACAGAACCTATGCCTTGCTGGCGTGCATCCAGGAATAATCCCACGTTGGCATTGCGGAAACCGTAACAGCTCTGCATGCCATCGCCCACAATAAAAAGTGTACGCCCATCGTCTGCTTGCCAACCGTTGGTTAATTTTCGCAACAGTTCCAGTTGCGGACTGGCAGTATCCTGGAACTCATCCACTAAAATATGGCGAATGCGATAGTCCAGTTGTAACGCCAAATCGCTCGGTGAATCTTCATCGCCCAATGCAATTAATGCTGCCTGGCTAATGGCGGTGTAATCAGTTGCACTGAGCTGTTTAAAGACCAATGTAAGTTGCGCGGCGAGAATGGGCAGGATGCTGGTGAGGCTATCCAGTAACTGCCATTGGTGTTCCGCATAGCGGGGCAAGGGCAGGGAGCGAATTTCTTGCAGCAATTGTTCGGCATTGGGCGAGGTATCCATAATCGCAGCGATTAAATTGCTAAAGCGATTTTTTAGCTCTGCATTTTCTTTTCCAGCGGGAAAGCCTTCGGCTTTGGTCAAGCGTGCGCGATAGGTGCCACTATTGGTTAGCAGTAAATCTGCGATTGCCAGCCACTCCGGAATTGCTTCAGGTTCTGTTGCAGGTAAACCGTCCAGGCCAAGCAATTCATGAATGCGATTTTTACGTTCACTTTCCTGTTGTAAATTATTGGCAGCACTGTCGGCAATGCTACTGATTTCGCTGCTGTGTAATAACAATGCTGCTTCAACTAATTCCAGGTGCTCGCGAATAACTGATTGCAATACATTTTCCAGGTAGCGGCGTGCATCTTCATGGCGTGCTTGCAGTAACACACTTAGCCATTGCTCGCGTTTGGCGAGCAGGCTGGTTAATAAATTTTCTACTGCACCGAGGTTATTATCCATATGGCGCAACAAGCGAATTAAATCGTCGCGAAAGGGCGAATCCTGTTCGAGTAATTTAAATAATTCGCGCACGGCCAGGCGATAAGCCTGGTCTGCATCCTCGAGCGTATCCGGTTGAGCACCTATACCACTGGCAAGTGGCAATTGTTTGGTGATGGAGCGGCAAAGGCTATCGATAGTTTGTACACGTAAACGCTGTGGGCTTTGTAATAAATTCCATTGCAGTTCGCGGTCGCGTTCCAATACTTTTTGTGCGAGCTGCCAGGTGCGCACAGCATGAGGGTCTTGCGGTTGTGGCTGCTCGGCAGCTTGCCAGAGTGCGTGGATGATCCGGTCCTGCATTTCACCTGCAGCTTTGCGTGTAAACGTAATCGCCAGGATTTCTTCCGGCTGTTCGCAATAAGCAAGTAGCGTCAGTACCCGTTGCGTAAGCAAACCGGTTTTACCGGAACCGGCAGGTGCTGATACCGCAAATGATTTGTGTGGATTTAATGCATCGAAGCGAACCTGTTGGTCTATGGGTTGATTCTCTGCTATTGCCGGCGAGCTGCCCACGGATGAATCAAAATCAAAACTTGATTGCGACATTATTTTGCTCCTCCGTTAGCGCGCAGGAAATTTTCTAGGGCATCCTGTTCCAGCAAGCGGTTGAGCGGTAATAAGTCTTCTGCATACTGGGCTGTTGTTGCATTTTTCATATCCACACGGGCATCGCCATGAATAAATGCCTGGGCCAGTTGTTGTAAATCCTGATACCAGATATCGATTTGTTCCTGCCAACTGATTTTCCCGGTGTCAATTCCGGGGTGCTGGATTTGCAACTCACCGGTACCAAGCCATTTCATTGCCTTTGCATTAATTTGCGCAAAACTGATAGCCGCTACTGGATTGCTGGCGGTAACGGCATAGAGGGGCAATTGCGGTTCGTCCATGCGATTGCCTTGCCAGCTTTTAATGCCGGGTTGACCGGTTTTGTAATCGATCAAAATTAATTCGCCGCTGTGTTCAAGCTCATCAATGCGATCAATACGTAATTTCAAGGGTAATCCGGCAAAGGTAATTTCAACGTCCTGTTCAATTGCAACAACGCTAAAAGCCGGGCGCATTTTTTCCAGCGCGAGCCACTCCAGAATTAAGTGGTGCAAACGCTCTTGTTCGAGTTGCGCATATACAACACCAATGCTGGTACCGCGTTTTTGTTTAATGCTATCGACAGTCGCCTGTGTAATAGCATTCACCAGGGTGATTAGAGAAACCTCATCCATTGCTAATAAATTCGCCTGGGTTTTTATTTCGCGCCAAATAATTGCCAAGGCATCATGCAATAAATTTCCGCGTTCAATGGGTGAAAAGCCCGAAACAGGGTCATCAATGCGTGTTGCGCCCAACCGTAAACGCGCAAACGCGTTAAATGGACAAGCGGCTTGTTCTTTAAATAAGTTTGCACCACCGCGCACGGGTTCATGTGCGATATTTAATTCCGGTGCCTGGGCTGTGCTAACCATTTGTAACGATTGCCGGGCTGCTATTTGCTGATAGTTTTGACTGCTGGCGGTCTGTTCATTGGCAATTAATCGGGTAACCGGTGTTAATGGCCAGCCACGAATTAATGCGCTGGGGCTGAGTTCGCTATCGTCATCGCTGTGTGCCGAACTGAATATCACCAGGGGCGCGCATTGGCGATAGTGTGCGGTGAGCGCACGCGCAAATTCCAATTCGCGTTCCGCGCTGGCATGGGGCATTTTGTGTGTGCGCTGTAAATTGGTTGGTAATAATGGATTGGGTGCAGGAACCGGCGGCCATTGGCGATGGTGTAAACCCATTACCCAACAATGGCTGAATTGCAAACCGGCACCTTCCAGTGCACCGAGGATTTGAATCGGAGAGTGCGGAGTTTGTGCCTGGAACGGCGTTTTGCCGGCGATGGTACGCAGTTGCTGAACCGCGGCGAGGTATGAAAATTGGACGCCGGTGTTATCGAGCTGCACAAAATTTTCCAGCAAACTATTCCATTGGCTGAGCTGCTGGTGCTCCTGGCTATCCAACCGGCGTGTGCCCGGCCAGCCCAGTAAATGTAAATGCAGTTGAAAAAAATCACTCCAGTATTGCGCAGTGTGATTGCCGTAGGTTTGGCGCCGGTAATTTTCCAATTGATTCAAGCGGCTGCTTAAACTGTCATCACTTTCAGTGATATTTAATTGTTCAGAAATTTTTTTACAGTGGTAACGAATATCACTCAGGCTAACTGTAAATTTTCCCAGCTTGCGCAAGGTGGTAATTAAGTGGGTGCGCAATACCAATTCATCATCGGCCTTGCCAAAAAAAGGCGATAACAATAACTGGCAAATGGATTCCAGGTCCCAGCTGGATTTTTGCAACTCCAGTAAATCCAGGGTTGCAACAATAATGGGTGTGGTACCTAGTGGTGTACCGGCGGAAAAGTTAAAGGGCAGGGTGTAGCGCGGCTGATCAGGTAATAAGGCAAGTGGTTCAAATACTTCCACAAAAATACGTTCCACCTGGTCGCGACATTGACCGAGGTTGGGCACGATAATCCCGATCATCGCTTCGGGATTTTGCTCCAGCTGGTTTTTGCTCCACAGGGCTGCAGTGCGAATCTCCTGTTCACTGGTATTGGTTTCAGTGCGCAATAGTTTTGCCGAATGATTTTCGGTTTTAATGGTATTTAATTGCTGGCAGGCGCTGTTGATCAAATCCTGGTGTAGCGGGGGAATATCATCGAAACCAGTGAGATGGATAATGCCTTCCTGCGGAATTAAAAATTCTTTAAACGCTTCCACCACAATGGCGATGGCATTTTCCCGGGTAATGAAACCTGACGATGCGAGCGTCGCACGAAACTCACCTAACCAGGTGAGCCAGCAATAACTGTTACTGGCTACATTTAATTGTGGCTCGGCAACGCGTACATCTTCATCTGTTAGTTGCCAAAGTTCCAGGTTGCGCAAAGCACTATCAGCAGCTTGTGCTAATGGTTCCGCCTGCAACAGTGCGGCAGCCAGGGATGATTGGCTGATAATTTTTTCCCACAAACATTGGCGTTGCAGGTTATTAATAATTTGCTGTGCTGCCGGTGTATAAGCGCGGCGTTGCAATTGTGACCAGTTCAGTTCGATCCATTGGCTCAGTGAATAAATGCGCGGGCTTGCCCACACGTTTTGTTCGTGCTGTTTACCATAGGCGCGCAACATATGGTTGCGCAGCCGGTTGTTGGCAGTGATGATTAATTCGCCATTGCGGATAGCGTGCAGGTAGGGGGTTATGTCGAAATAAGTATCAACCATAATGATTTTTAATTGCAGGGAATTGGTTGGGCATTATGCCTTAAATCCCTCTCCGGTATTTCACTCCTCCCCTGATGTTAAGCCCTATTGTATGCGCCCTGAACGCGATGGACAGTTGTTGTCGATGCAACACTTTTTTGGTTATAAGCCGCTGTATAAGTGATTGTTTGATAAAGACTTTACACCCCTTGTGGCTTGTTTGGGCAAAGGAAACATGCTAATTTTCCGCTCCATAATAAGCGACACCAGAATTTCATCGGTAAGGACGCGGATACCCGCGGCACCCAGGGTCAATACAAACAGGTGAGTGTTTCATCAGCGCATCTTTTAGCATTATTGCGTCGTGCAGCTATGATTCCCTTTGTATTCAATAACTATAAGCAAGTGACCTTATGAACCAGCAAACGATTCCCCAGCAATCTGTTGGTGTTGGTAATTACCGGTGGACCATTTGTGGTCTGTTGTTTTTTGCCACTACTGTTAACTATCTTGATCGTCAGGTTTTAAGCCTGTTGTCCCCTGAGCTGATGCACCTTTACAGCTGGAACAACAACGATTACGGCAATATCACTGCGCTCTTCACTTTCGTTTACGCGATCTCAATGATCTTTGCAGGTCGTTTTATCGATAAATTCGGCACCAAGAATGGCTATATCATCGCCATTGCAATTTGGTCTTTTGGTGCGGCAATCCATGCATTTGCTTACGAAATGGGGGCCGGCTTTTATACCCTGTTGAGCTGGGTTGGTTTGGCGGATATCGATCAAACCAACGGCACAGTGAATGGTGCGGCGGCCATTACTGTTTATTCAGTAGCCGGTTTCATGATCGCCCGTGCGGTATTGGCTTTTGGTGAGGCGGGCAACTTCCCGGCTGCAATCAAAGCGACGGCGGAATATTTCCCCAAGAAAGAGCGCTCCTTTGCAACAGGCATTTTTAACTCCGGTGCAAATGTGGGGGCGATCCTGGCTCCATTGACCGTGCCTGTGATTGGCGTGATTTGGGGCTGGCAATGGGCATTTATTATTGTGGGGATTATCGGTTTTGCGTGGATTGCTTTCTGGTGGATTTGGTACGACAAGCCCAGCGAACAAAAACGCCTGAGCGATTCCGAGCGCGCTTATATCAACTCCGATGTGGAAGCGGTTGAAGCGGTTGATGATGGCGTGAAAACGTCCTGGTTCACTTTGCTGAGTTACAAACAAACCTGGGCATTTGCCTTTGGTAAGTTTATGACGGATGGCGTCTGGTGGTTCTTCCTGTTCTGGTTGCCTATTTACCTGAGTGCCCAGCACGGTATGGAAAAAACCGAAATTGCGTTGCCGATTGCACTTATCTATACCTTGACAATGTTCGGCAGCATCGGCGGCGGTGCTTTCCCGGGCTATTTCATCAAGAAAGGCATGGATGTATTTAATGCGCGTCGCAGAGCAATGTTTGTGATTGCACTGGTGCCATTAGTGGTGTTGCTGGCACAGCCTTTGGGGCACATTTCTGTCTGGATTCCAATTTTGTTGATCGCGTTGGGCGCTTCTGCCCACCAGGCATGGTCAGCGAATATTTTTACCACGGTGTCTGATATGTTTCCCAAAAAGGCAGTGGGCTCGGTAGTGGGTATCGGTGGTTTTGCCGGGGGTATGGGTGGTGTACTGCTCAATAAATTGGGTGGTGGATTATTCGACCATTTTGAAAAAGCCGGTAATGTCGCAATGGGTTACACGATTATGTTTGCTATTTGTGCAACTGCCTATTTAATCGCCTGGTTCGTGATGCGTTTATTGGTACCTAAATACAAACCGATTACTGATCTTTAATCCGTATCGGATTACTTGTCAAAAAACCGCCGCCAGTGAAATGGTGGCGGTTTTTTTATGTGGATGTGTTTGCTTTCCCGCTGTTTTGATAAAAATTTTTACTGCAAAAAGTTTCATCAGTGACCGGGATTTTGTGCAATTCAGTTTTTCGCTTTATTAACCAGCTCAATAATTAACAGGCATTTTCATTTCTTATATGACGAGCGTGATATTTCGTTAAGTAATAATAACAAGATGACTGCCAAAACCATGATGGGTAAAACCCTGCCGGGCGCATACGAGGAGTGGACTATTCCCCGGCTTTGCGAGAATGAATTGCGTTTATTGGGATAACCTCAAATGCTCGCGATTACCATTTCCTTCAAATTATTTTCCTGAAAGCACAAAGTCCGCGAAATTTTTTTTGCGTATTTTTTTTGGTGCGTCCTATTATCCTTGTAAAAATTACATTTCAAAAAATAGCGTTATTCAGTGCGTTGACTCAATAAAAATAAATATTTTCATGTCGCTTTGTTTATTTTGCATTTTCGTATGTCTCCGGAGCTTGCTTTCGAGCCATTAGTCGCTGGAACTCGCGTAAAACACGACTGTCATTCTACTGAGCAGGTTAATTTCAAGAGGAATATCACCATGAATAAATTTTCTACTCATGGGAACAGAGGATATCTACCATTGCTTTCCGCAGTTGTTTTTTGCGGTGTTTTAGCTGGTTGTGCCTCCACTCCCAAGGCACCTAATGAAGCATTGCAAGCTGCTGAATCAGCAATTGCCAATGCGGAGCAAGCACGTGTTGCCGATTATGCCTCACCGGAATTAGGTGAAGCACGCGAAAAGCTAACAGCAGCTCGTGTAGCAGTAGTGGAAAAAGAAATGGTGCGTGCAGCGCGGTTAGCGGAGCAAGCACGTGTAGATGCTGAGTTGGCAAGCGCCAAGGCGCAGGCAGCAAAAGCACAGGAAGTGAATGATGAGTTGAATAAAAACATCAACACACTTCAGCAGGAATTGCAACGCAACTCTACTTCAGGAGGCACACTATGAAACCGCTAAATTCGTTTGCAGCGCCAATTTCACTGTTGTTCTCGGCAATGTTAATCGTTGGATGTGCCGGGCCAAAAGTGCCCGATGGTGCAGCCCAAGTGCGTAGCAAGTTGACGCAATTGCAGTCGGATCCACAGCTGGCCACGCGTGCCCCTGTTGCTATTAAAGATGCAGACGCCGCTGTGCGCTTAGCGGAAGAACCACTCGATGACAAAGAACTGAGTAAGCATTTTGTTTACCTGGCTGATCGCAAGGTGGATACTGCTAAAGCATTGGCACAAGCGCGCTACCTGGAAGACCAACGCAAAGGATTAGGTGAAAAGGCTACCGCTGCACAATTGGATGCGCGTACGCAGGAAGCAGAAGCATTGCGTCGTCAGATTGCAGAGCTCAATGCAAAACAAACTGAACGCGGTTTGATTGTGACATTGGGGGACGTACTGTTTGAAACGGGCAAATCCGATTTAAAAAGCAGTGCCAGTGCAAACCTCTCAAAATTGGCCGCATTTCTTAATCAGCAGCCTGAACGCGCGCTAGTTATTGAGGGGCACACCGATAGTGTGGGTAGTGATAGTTATAACCAGGAATTGTCACAACGTCGCGCTGATTCAGTGAAAGCGTTTTTAATTAGCGCGGGTGTATCCCCCACCAGAATCACCGCCGTTGGTAAGGGTGAAGGTTTACCTGTTGCCAGTAATGACACGTCTTCCGGGCGTCAGATGAATAGAAGGGTTGAAATTGTTATTGCAAATTAATCCTGATGTTTAACAAGGTAGTAATCCTAAAAGGATTTTTTGAAAAATGGTTTTAACCTTTAATTGAGCGAAGGAGATTGTCATGACACTAGGTACAATTTTATTAATTGTTTTAATCCTCATTCTGATTGGTGCCATCCCGGCATGGCCGCACAGCCGAAATTGGGGTTACGGTCCAAGTGGCGGTTTAGGCTTGGTGGTGGTCATCTTGTTGATACTGGTCCTACTGGGGTATGTCTGACATAAACTAATTTTTATATTTTATTGTTAAACCATCTATGGGTAATAAGGAGTTTATTATGAAAGCAATTAATTATTCTATCACTGCTATTTTCCTGGCTTTTATATTGGCTGTTACGGGCTGTGCGTCAACTTCCAAAGAAAAAAGTACTGGGGAAATTTTTGACGATGCGGTAATCACTACCAAAGTGAAAGCAGCATTTGTTGAAGATGATGAGCTTAAAGCGACTGAAATCCAGGTGGAAACGTTTAAAGGTGTGGTGCAACTGAGTGGTTTTGTTGCCGATCGTTCACATATTGGCAAAGCGGAGCAAGTTGCACGCGATGTCAGAGGTGTGAAATCAGTAAAAAATGATATTCGTGTGAAGTGATATTGATTTAACACAATACCGTTGTAGGTTGTCATGCAAAGGAGTTAATCCGTAGAAGGAATTCACCCGCAAAGAGTCGTCATAGGATATGGCGACTCTTTGTTTTATTGAAGGTCCAGATAATCTATCTGATGAATATTGAAATGAATGAGCGCTGGCACAAGGCGTGTAGCTTCAGTTGTCTTTTTTGTGAAAACGGCAATGTTTTCAATGGAGGTATTTTCAATGGAATTGTTTTCAGGAAAGTCATTTTCGATAAAGTGATTATCGTTAGGAACAGTATTCCCTAATAATGATTCTACCCGGCGGGCAATGGCTTCCCCCGAATCGATCAATTGAACCGTCTCCGGCAAGTAAACTGATAATTCCTCTTTAAGCAGTGGGAAATGAGTGCAAGCCAGAACCAGAACATCCATCTGTGTTGCTTTTTCATGTTCCATTAATTGCAGTGTTATGTGTGCAATACGTTTATGGTCAATAATTTCGCCGCGTAATTTTTGTTCTGCAATTTGTACCAGCTCACTGCTCCCTAAAGAAATTACATCGCATTGTGGTGCATATTCGCGAATTAATTCATGGGTATAAGGCCGTGCTACTGTTGCCGGTGTTGCTAACAAGCCAATCACACCGGATCGACTCAATTTTGCTGCAGGTTTTATCGCCGGCACAACGCCTACAATGGGTAAATCCAAGTGGCTGCGCAAATAGGGCAAAGCAAGGGTACTAGCAGTGTTGCAGGCGATTACAAGGATATCGACTGGATATCGTTGCAGTAATGAGCGAATGACCAGATCCACCCGCGCAATCAACTCGGCTTCCCCTTTGGTGCCATAAGGAAAAAAGCCATTATCCGAGGCATAAACAAGCGGTAACCCGGGCAATCGTTGCTGGATTTCACGGGCAACACTTAAGCCGCCCACACCTGAATCAAATACCAAAACGCGCGGTTTGTTCGTTTGAGTAGCACTACTCATGGGTTTACTCATGGAAAAGGGGAATCCAATAGCCTGTAAGTCAGCAACTATTGCTAAAATGGCCGCGATTTTAACGGCCCGGCCTGATAATGCCTAGCTGCTTTGTGATTGAGCGGGAGAATGTGCTTGTGAATTCATCTTTTATCGTGCTTGTTGCCGGTCTGGCAGGGTTGGTGGTTGGGGCGCTTATCGTCTATTGGTTGCTTGGGCGTCGCCAGGATCAAGCGATCTTGGCCAAGACCTACCAATTGGAGGCTTCGCACCAACAGTTACAGCATGCCAATGAGCTACGTGAATCCGTATTGCAACATGAGAATGGCCAGCTAAAGCTGAATATTGCTGAGCTTAAAAATCAATTTCACAGCAGCCAGCAACAAGTGCAGGAGTTGCAACATGCATTGGGCGATGCTCGCCAGGAGGCTGCAAGCTTGCGCGAGAAAACCCGTCATTTCGAATTGTTACAACAACAATCCTTGCGTAAAGATGAACAACTCACTGTGTTGGAAAAAAATGCAACCGGTTTACAGACCCGCCTTGAGCAGGAGCGTAAAAATTTTGCCGAGCAGCTTGCGCTGTTGCAAAATGCCAAAGCGGATTTGGCGAAAGAATTTGAAAATCTCGCCAATAGGATTTTTGAAAATAAACAACAACAATTTAGCGCGAATAGTAAAACCCTGCTGGATGGCACATTGGACCCATTAAAGCTCCAGCTCAATGAATTCAGAAAAAAAGTGGAAGACGTTTACGAAAAAGAAAATGCAGAACGTAACCGCCTGGCAGGGCAAGTACAGGAGCTGCAAAAACAAGCACAAAAAATTGGTGAAGATGCGGTGAATCTTGCCCAGGCATTAAAAGGAAACACCAAAGCCCAGGGCAATTGGGGTGAGGTGGTGCTGGAACGCTTACTGGAGGAATCCGGGTTACAAAAAGGCCGTGAGTACGATACCCAGGTGAACTTTACCCGTTTTGATGGCAGCCGCTTAATGCCGGACGTTATTATCCATTTGCCTGAAAACAAAGACATTGTGATTGATGCCAAATGTTCTCTGGTGGATTACGAAAAATATTGCAGTAGCGACGATGAGGTCGAGCGCAAACAATATCTGGCCGCACATATTCAGTCGCTGCGCAATCATATCAAAAGTTTGAGCATTAAAGATTATGAAAGAATCGAAGGTATCAAGGCGCTCGATTTTGTATTTATTTTTATCCCTATTGAAGCTGCGTTCATGCTGGCATTACAGCATGAACCTGCGTTGTATCGCGAAGCCTATGATCGCCATATCGTACTGGTAAGCCCGACCACCTTGTTGGCGACGTTGCGCACCGTGGAAAATATCTGGCGTTATGAAAAGCAGAATAAAAATGCCGAGCGCATCGCCAAAGAAGCAGGGGCTTTGCATGATCAATTTGTATTGCTGCTGGATTCATTGGACGCGATTGGCAATTCCCTTAATAAAACCCAGGAAGCTTATACCAAGGCACGTGAACGATTACATTCCGGCCGTGGTAATTTGGTGAAGCGTGTGGATGATATTCGCCGATTAGGTGCAAAAACAAAAAAATCCATTGCCAGTCATTTGTTGGACGATGCAGGTGTTGAATCCGAAGAGTTATTACCGGATGAGAGCCCTGAAGATCCTAATCCGTGAAAACCTTAACGCCTCATGTTATCAAACCCGGACAATGCAGTAATGAGTAACGATTTTTTTTGCCGCGCTATGCAATACAGTGATCTTGCTTGCGTAATACGTATTCAAGCAGAGGCGTATGTTGATGAGATTCTGGAAACTGACGATGTAATCATTGAACGTTTTAATGCAGTGCCGGATACCTCCTGGGTTGTAGAGGGTAAACAAGGCGTGTGCGGTTATTTGGTAGGTTATTTATCTCATCATGGTTATGTAACGCCGTGGGGTGAAACTTTTTCGCATAAGTTAAATGCTGACCATTTGTATCTGCATGATTTGGCAATCAGCACAACCGCTGCGGGTTTTGGCCTCGGTCCCAGGTTGGTGAAATATGCGTTAGAGCAAGCACAACGGCGCGCGTTACGCGGTGCAACTCTGGTCTCGGTACAGGATTCAAAAGGGTTTTGGCAAAAATTGGGGTTCAGGGAATTTCTGATGTTGACGCCAGCCCAACAGCAGCATTTGGCTACCTATGCCGGGCCGGCGTTTTATATGACACAAGATTTTGTGTGAAATAACAATTATTTTTTCTGCAATATCACGCCGCACTCGGCGTGATGTGTATAGGGAAATTGATCAAAAAGCGCAAATGCCTTGATGGTGTGAGTTTCGGTTATTGTTCGCAAATTTTCACGTAGTGTTGCCGGGTTGCAGGAGATATAAATAATATTGTCGAAGCGTTGGGTAATGCTGGTTGTATGAGGGTCAAGGCCAGCGCGCGGGGGATCTACAAAAATCGTTGAAAAGTGATAATCCGCCAGGTTGACATGGCGTAAACGATTAAATTCGCGTACACCATCCATTGCTTGCGAAAATTCTTCGCTCGACATACGTGCGATCTGGATGTTTTCAATATTGTTTTTTGCAATATTGAATTGGGCTGATTCCACAGACGTTTTTGCCACTTCGGTCGCTAACACTTTGGAAAAATTTTGCGATAGCGGCAGCGTGAAGTTGCCATTGCCGCAATAAAGTTCCAATAAATCCCCACCATTATTTTTACTGTTGTTAACTGCCCAGCTCAACATGGACTCACACACACCGGCATTGGGTTGGGTAAAACTCGCTTCTACCTGCTGATACAAATAATCGCGCCCCAACACGTGCATGCGTTCAATGACGTGATCGCGTTCTACCAGCAAGCGTTGTTTACGACTGCGGCCAATAATATCGACATCAAGTTTTTGTTTGATTGACTTTGCTTTTGCAAGCCATTCGTCGGTTAATGGTTTGTGATAAATCAATGTGATTAATGCTTCACCGCGTTGAGTGGTCAGGAAATCCACCTGATAAAGTTTGTGGCGAAGCAATTCGCTCGCGTTAATCTCCGCAAGCAGATTAGGCATTAATTGATTCATCAAGGCAGAGCCAACTGGGAATTCGTGGATAGCGTAGGGCCGCTTGGCTTCATCGAACATGACGTAATTGGTAACGTCTTGCTGATGCCATACGCGAAATTCGGCACGCATGCGATAGTGCTTTTCCGCAGAGGGATATACCTGGATTTCAGGCAGGGAAAATTCGGCAAAATCTTTCTGGATACGGGAAAGTTTGTCGTGGAGTTGTTGTTGGTAGCTTGCAGCGGAAAAATCATTAACGGTCATAGCGGGCTCATCAGATAGCAAGTCGGGCTACGCATCAGCATAGCCCGTTTGCGCCCATTATAACTTCTTCGACTCGCATTTGCCCCATTCACAGGTCAATACTTCCATGGCTGCATCCCCGCAAAAATAAGCATAGGCTTCCCGCGGCCATTGGTTTGCAATGGTGAGGGTGTAGGGGGCAGCGCAGGCTGATTCATGGGCTTTTACCAATTGAAAATAGGTGGCGCCAGGAGTGACTTCGGAAATACCTCCGGCAAGGGTTGGTATATCGCCGGGCGATTGATTCAATGGAAGGTGTTTTAATAGTTCCGCTTCCGTGGCCGCTATGGCTGGATTTTGCGTTAGCTTGATCGTTTGGTTATTTATTTTATTTAACCGGAATTCACAGGTTTTGACTTTGTTCGCGGGCGTACGTTGCGCAAGGGATAGCTCATCAATTGCGCGTTTTCTTGATTCCAATGCAAGTTTAATTGCGGCAGGTGCAAGTGTTTTTCCCTGGTAATCAAAAGTACTGGCCGCTTGTTGCTGGCTGTAGTATTGATCTGCTGCCAATATAAGTTGGTTATTGGTGTTGAGCCAATCCTGTTGTTTGCTGATGGCGTCAACTTCTATCTCGCCACCCAGTGCAGCACAACTCGAAAACAGATGCGAGTAATAAACGGTTTCGCTTAACACCTGGGTTGCTGCTTTTTCCAGGCTATTTTTATCGGCTACTGGTGTTTGTGTTGCGCATCCCTGAATTAATAGGGCACTGCCTAATAATAAAATTACCTTGGTTTTCATTTATTTTTTTCCGATTGAAAATTGTTAATGGCCTGTGCCGGCTAAATGGGTAGTTTGATAATAAAATTGCTACCTTTACCGGGGGCGGTTTTTACATCAATCGTTCCTTGGTGGCGTTCAGTAATAATGAAATAAGAAACGGAGAGTCCCAAGCCTGTTCCCGAGCCCACATCCTTAGTAGTAAAAAAAGGTTCAAAGATGTGCTGCCGAATAGTATCGTTCATACCTGGCCCATTGTCCTGTACTTCGATCACAAGTTGATTGTCCTGCGCATAAGTGCGAACCCATATGCTGGGATTTTCAGTATTATGGCCTTGTAATGCCTGTTTTGCATTGCGCAATAAATTGAGTAACACCTGTTGCAATTCAGGTGCAGACGCGCTGATAGCAGGCAAGGACTCGCTGAACTCCGTGATGACTTGCAGCCCCATTTTTTCTGAATTTTTAAGTTGAATACTGCGGCTAAGGGCGATGGTTTGCTCTATTAAATGTTTTACATCTATCAGGCTGGTTTTGCGTTGTGAATTGTGTGAGAACTCCAGCATATTGCGCACTATCGTTGCTGAACGCTCACCCGCTTCGCGAATTGAATCGAGCATGGCTGGAATCTCGCGCGCTTTTAGATAACGATCAATATTTTCAACATCAATTCCCAATTCATTGGCACGTTCGCGATTGGTTCCAAAATGGCTATCAGTGCGGCGCACTATATTCTGTACATTTTGCAAAATAACACTGAGAGGGTTATTAATTTCATGTGCGATGCCTGCGGCGACTTCACCCAGCGAATACATTTTTTCATTCTGGATCATTAAATTTTCAATCGTGACTTTCATGGTGACATCATCAACGCGAATTACAGCTCCTTGTTCGCTGCTGGAGATGAGCGGATAAATCGTGATTTCAAAGTAGCGTTTTTTTTCATCTTCCTGATGTTGTGTGTGCTGAATGGAGTAAGGCTCACCCCCACGAATTGAACCGCGAATGACATTAATCGTCACCGGAAATAACGGAAGGAGCTCGGTGATGTTGCGGCCCAATGCTTCATTGGAAAAAATTTCGAAAGTATTTTCGGCGGCGGCGTTCCAGTGAGTAACTTCTCCATCCAGTGTTACACCGATAATAATTGAGGGCATGGAGTTAATCATGCTTTGTAAATAGAGCTTGGTTTCGCGTAATTGACGACCGGTTTGTTCATGCCGGGCGACTTCATCAATTAATAAATCATTGATGCGATGCAAACTTTTGGTGCGGTCCTGAATTTTTTCTTCGAGTGCTTTTTGTGATTCCTTGAGGGCTTTGCGTGCTCGTTTGTTGCTCAAACGGCTGCGCTGCAAGCCGATAATTAATACGGTTTGCAGGATCAGCAAAAAAATTACCAGCATTCCCATCCATGAGCCCGGCTCGTTAGGTGGCAGGGTGGTAGCCAGGGTTTCGGTGACAGTGTTTGGGGCCATACCAGATTCAGTGAGACGATTTTTTGTTGGATTAATAATGTAGTCGCTATAACGCAATATATCGATTGATTGACGGTACCGCTAAATTTTTAGTTGATTGCTCGCATTTTTGTTGGCTTTTTGTCCGATATTGCTGAAGGTTTAGGCAATTTCGAAAAAGTTTAAATTTCTCGCTAAAAAATGTTTGACACATCAGCCAGATTCGTTAGAATGCGCACCTCTCAACGAGGGGCGGTTAGCTCAGTTGGTAGAGCAATGCCCTTACAAGGCATGGGTCACAAGTTCGAGTCTTGTACCGCCCACCAATTATTTTTGGTTATTCGTTGTAGAGAGTCATTCGCGGACCGGTAGTTCAGTCGGTTAGAATGCCGGCCTGTCACGCCGGAGGTCGCGGGTTCGAGCCCCGTCCGGTCCGCCACTATTCAAAAGCCCGCACTTGTGCGGGCTTTTTTATTTGCATATATTTTTTGGTTGGCTTTTGGGGCATTAGCTAATAAAAAACGATATACATAAAATTGTCATCTGCGATTGGTAATTTAGGAATCAGGGAGTAAAGTTCCGGAACGACAGGTCAATTAGATTGTCTGTCGAGAAGAGGTTTATTTCCTCTCTATTAACTTAAAGGAGTAATGCTATGCAAGACTATGTTGAAGACCTGCTGGATGATCTGTACGACGATAGCGATGATGACGCCGTTGATGATTATTCTGATATCTAACCCGGGCTTATGCAGCAATTTGCTGCAGGCTCGTGGTGCTTTCCCTCTGATTAACCTTCATTTTTCATAACTCCCCTGTAAATTTTTTCAAAAATTGATAACCATAGGTTTTGATATCTGTATGGTTTGATTATCTTTTCGTCGAATGGACCGCAAATTTGCGCGAAAGTCATCATTGCTGGTAGTTGTTCACGTTTTCATCTTAAGTGCTTTTTTATACTGACAGTATTCTTCCGCTTGGCTTGAGATGATTACTTATGCCCAACCCTACCGCAGAACTACATGAAGCGGTTTTCCTGTTTCAGGATGCACAGATTTCCCGCGAGTTACTCTACCCCGAATTTGAGGCCGTTCTGGATGGTTTCATCCCTTTTCCCGATTTCGCCAGTGCCACTGCCAGGGCGGTATATGTGCAGATTGACCAGTCGCTGCGCGTCACTGGTGCTGTGTTTTTTCTGATTTCCTTTGATGCTGCCGGTATGGTGGATCGCCGCTGGAATGTGCCTTTGCGCCAGTTAATAGATGCTACTGGGACTGGTCCTGATATGGGGGCCGGAGCGATTAAGCTGGCTTGTTACAGTCAATGTCCTATTGCCTGGCATCAGAAAAATCTGTGGGATCCGATTATGGAGAGTGGTGGCAGTAGTTTTGTTGCCCTGCGCAAAGCCGCCAAAAGTAATCGCCTGGGATTGGTAGTAAAGCAGCCTGCAAACGTTGAAAAAGCCAAAGCTGGCAAGCAACCAGCAAAACCGGTAGTGGATCACGCGCGTGAACAGGCGGTGCTTGAGAAAAAGCTCCATGACCATTACACCCAGGAGTTGCGTGACAAGATGGCGCTGTTAATCAAGGAGCAGCGTTTGCGTATTGCTACTTTGATGAACCAGCATCAGGCCAAAGTCCACGGGATGCAGCATGAACACCAGCAGCGGGTATTGGCCTATCAGCAAAAATGCCAGGAATATGAGCAAATAAATCGCGATTTGGAAGAGCGTAACCGCACTTTCAAGGAGGGGTTGGATGCGCAAGCGAATAAGATAGAAGGTATGCGCGAATATTTCGCACATAAATTGAAAGCGGCGCAATCGGGCGAGTCCAATCAAATCCAGATGCTGCAGGAGAATTTTGCGCTGGAAATGGATGCTAAAATTCGAGCGGCCACTGCTGAGCTGCGCGAAATGCTGGATATGCGTGAGGTGGAATTATTTTATCGACACCAAAATGAAACTGCCCTTAAAGAAGAAATTGTTAATTTAAAGCGCGAACAACAGCAAATGTTGAAAAACAGTGGTGATCAATTGCTTGCGCGCCTGACCAAAGCCGGCGTTAATCTGGTGACCTTCATGCCAGGGTTGGGTGAGGCGGCAGTTCCGCTGGATGATATTGGAGTTTATCTGGAAGATCCCCAGGGCTATGCGGCGAATAAGGCTGGTGTCAGTGAAGCCATTTATTTGGCCTGGTTGGAACATCATCAATCGCCATGTTGCAATGCGGTTGATCCTAAAGGACATGCTTGCGGGCGCAGTATATCGTTGATTGAGACCCCTTTTGAATTTCACCCTGGTGAAAGCGATCGTTGTAGCCAGCATCAGTCTATGGTTTATTCTCGTGTCGCTGAACGCCGCTAAAGACAGGTTGGTGATCTGATGTAAAGTTGTCCGCAAATATGCAGTAATGAGACAGGCTTTGTAAGTAGTGGTAATTGATTCTGATAGTGATTTTTATAGGCTTGCATGTGCAGTCCCACTGCATATTGGGACCACTGCGGAGCTGGCGAACCGTGGTATAGAGTTGCTGGTGCGTCGCGATGATCTGATTGATGACGGGTTATCGGGTAACAAGGCCTACAAATTGTTTTATAACCTGCGTGCAGCCCGCGAGGCAGGGCATACCCGATTGCTGAGTTTCGGTGGTGCTTATTCCAACCATTTGTACGCGCTGGCAATGGCGGGTGCACGTTACAGTTTTTCTACCGTTGGTATTGTCCGTGGGGCGCGTCCGACGCTGTTGAGTCCCACCCTGATTGATGCAGAACAGGCCGGGATGCAACTGGTATTTATTGGTCGCGATGAGTATCGCCAAAAAACACTGACCCATTTGCTGGGCGATTGGCGTCGCCAATTTGGCGATTTCTATCTAATTCCCGAGGGTGGTGCGGGTTTGCTCGGTGCGCGCGGTATGAGCCTGGCCACGCAAGCCTTAGAGGCTCAACTTAAGGGTGGCTATACTGGGGTATGCGTCGCTTGCGGTACTGGAACCAGCCTCGCAGGTTTAGCTGCCGGTTTGGTTGCTGCCGGCCGTAGCGATAAACCGGCACTTGGTTTCTCGGTGCTTAAAGGTGATGGTGATTTAGGTACGGGCATTGCAAAGACTTATACGGATTTATGTGCCAGCAGGGGATTAGGCGAGGCTGAGAGTGTGAAATCTGCTGCTAATTGGCGTCTGATTTCTGGGTTCCATGCCGGTGGTTATGGCAAAAAGCACCCGGCTTACTTGTTTGATTTCTGGCGATCATTTGAGCGTGAGACCGGAATTCCGTTGGACCCGGTATATACCTTGAAAATGATCTGGGGAATTCACTGTTTGGCACAACAAGGATATTGGTCTCGCGGTTCACGTATTGTTGCTATTCACAGCGGTGGTTTGCAGGGGCGAAGAGGTTTTGTTTGCCCTTGATCAGGCTCATGGATGAATAGCTGGAAAATAAAAGTTGTTGGTGTGTTGGTATTGCTTATCTCGCCTTTACCAAACCCCGGAATCGGCTCTCTCCTTGAAGGAAGTGGTTATGCAAGCTCAAAAAAGTGTTCAAATCGCACCGGTTGAATTTGATTTGAATTTGACACGCACTCTCGTTCCTTTGAAGGATATGAGTGAAAGCCATTTATTAGCGCTGCTTGACGATGCTTTGATTGAAGTCGTTTGCGCAGGACAAACCGTATTCAATGCCGGCTCATATGATGCCCGGCATGTCTATCTGCTGCATGGTGATGTTGCATTGGTTGATGGTGCGGGTAATCGCACCCGTATTAAGGGTCGTAGCTCACTCTTTCCCATTGCTCATCAACAGCCGCGCCAGGTGACTGCTATCGCTGAAACAGATTGCAGTGTGTTGCGCATCGATAGTGAGCGCCTGGATAAAATGCTCACCTGGAGCCAGGTAGCTGATTATTTACAATTGATTATTTCCCGCGAACGGGATCTGGATGAAGACGTCGATTGGATGATGACGGTATTGAAATCCAACCTGTTTTTCAAAGTGCCGCCGTTGAATGTCGAGCAAATTTTTTCGCGCTTAACACCGCAAGTCGTTTATGCCGGCGATGTCATTATTCGTCAAGGTGAGATGGGGGAGCAGTGTTATTTCATTAAAGAAGGTGAGGCGGATGTAACCAGTCACTCTGACAATAAACGGCAACATTTGGCAACAATTGGCGTAGGCCGCTGTTTCGGTGAGGATGCATTGGTAAATGAAACTGTGCGCAATGCGACGGTAATGATGCGCACCGATGGTGTGCTCATGCGTCTGGAGAAGCAGGATTTTTATCGTTTGCTGAAAGAGCCAAGCGTTTCCACATTGCACTTTAATGAGCTGGAAGCAAAGATCGCGAAAGGTGTGGTTACGGTCGATGTGCGCAGCGAAGACGAATACAGTGAGGTCCACCTTCCCAAAGCGGTGAATATTCCATTGAATATTCTGGCGATCAAATCCCGTTTATTAAATAAAGATAACCTGTATATTTTCTATTGTGATACCGGTCGTCGCAGTCGGGCTGCCGCCTATTTATTGGCGGAACATGGTTATAAAACCCTGGCGCTGGAAAATTGCGCCAGCCTGTTCGGTAACGCGGGTAAGGAATTGATGGTGGATCGGCGAAATTATGTTTTGCGTGACGGTGCCGCATTGCCGGGGCGCACCGGGTGATCCAGCCAATCATCGGCAACAATAAATGTACGTGCGGATTCCATCCAGATTTCACGTCGATTTTTGCTATTTATCGGAAGCAATTTTTTCTTCATGGCCGCGATTAATAACGGCCTTTTTGTTTCTGTAATTTCCCGCAATAATTTTTCTGCTAATTGTTCTGTTGTCAGTAATTCATCTTCACCAGTTCGCTGCGCAGGAGACAGCCAGTGTTGGCGTTCAAGAACCAGCCAGCGTTGATCAGCCGAGTTTAAGGCGCCTTGCAAAAACTCACCCAAATGCCACCAAGTGCCGCGACCATGTTGTGCATTGCTAAAGGCGGGTTGATGCTGAAGGTGTGAAGGTGAAAACAAATAGCCCTGCATACACAGCCCTGTCTGCCAGGTCTTAACCTGGGGATAGTGCTGGTTTAATTGTAGTTTTGCTTCGTCGGTTTGATGCAACGGCAATTGATGCTGGCGTAGATGATTCAGTTTTAAATCCAGGCGATCCTTACCTTCAGGCCCTACCCAAAATTTCCAGTCGTGCGCGGCCAATGGGTTGGCAGCATTGGATAAATAAAATTTCACCGCTGTTTCTATATGCCAATATTCATCGCCTTTACGACACAAAAAATCAAATGCCCCCAATGTAATGCCATTGCGATCTATTTGCAGGTTATGGTGCAAAAGCTCCCAATCAGGATGATGGGAAAAATAAAAATGCCACAATGCTTCGTAATAAATTCCAAGGCGTGTGCTTTTGATTTGGCTGAGATGATCCAGTAATTTTTGCGGATCCTGATCCAGTGCGTGCAACCACGGCCACCATGAATGGTTGTCAAAGGGCAGGATGGTGATTGATGTACCAGGTAGCTCATTCATCATTGGCGCGCTAAAACAGCACCAGGCCAAATCGCGAACTGCTTGATGCTGCAGTTGATGCAGGGCAATCTTGTCATCATGAGGGGGGATTGGTTGCATAAAGTTAAATCCTTGCAAGCTTCGCTGGCTATAATAGCCTGAAACAAAGGGTGGTCAGGCAAATGACCGCAACCAAAAAATGCAACCGCAGACGCAGTGGATGATTTATGACTCATTTTTCAACGATTGGCCTGATTGGCCATCTCAATAACGAGCGCGCGGTTTACTCCATTAAACTCCTCATTCGTTTCTTGCAGCAACGCGGCAAGAACTTTGTACTGGAGGCTGAAACTGCCGCGCTCATTCGCGATGCGAGCATGGTGAAAGCCGCCCGGCGTATTATGGATATGGACAGCATAGGGCAGGTGTGCGATCTGGTGATTGTCGTCGGTGGCGATGGCAGCTTGCTGCGTGCGGCACGTGCACTGGCGAAATACCATGTGCCATTGTTGGGGGTTAACCGCGGTCGCTTGGGTTTTTTAACCGACATTACCCCGGAAGATATTGAACTCAAAGTCGATGAGGTACTGTCCGGAAACTACAAAGCGGAATTGCGTTTCCTGCTGGATATGGAAGTGAAACGTAACGGCGCTATTATTGCTACCGCCGATGCATTTAATGATGTTGTGCTTCACCCTGGCCAATTCATCCACATGCTGCAATTTGAAATTTGTGTCGACGGCGTATTCGTTACCAGCCAACGCTCTGACGGGGTGATTGTGTCTACACCCACAGGTTCTACCGCTTACTCATTAAGTGGTGGCGGGCCGTTGTTACACCCGACGCTGGATGCCATCGTCGTGGTGCCTATGAACCCGCACACCCTCAGCAGTCGCCCGATTGTGGTTGCGGGAGATAGCGAAATCACCATTCTCGTCGGCGAGCATAACCGTGCTGAACCTATGGTTACCTGCGATGGTCATTCCCATGTGGATGTGCAAACCGGTGACGAAATCCGTATCCGTAAAAAGCCGCAGTTGTTGCAATTGTTGCATCCACAGGATTACAACTTTTATGAGCGCTGCCGCTCCAAATTGGGGTGGGGTGGTCACCTGTTAAAGGAATGATATGACCGAAATTTCACCCTTTAAATCGATCCTCCAGCCGCAACCCGGCGAGGCTTACGGCTACGATTTAATTGGTGACGTTCACGGTTGCGCCCAAACCCTGGAGCGCTTGCTGCAGCAAATGGGCTACAAAAAGCAGCGCGGTACCTATCGCCACCCCCGGCGTCAGGTTATTTTCCTGGGGGATGTGGTAGATCGCGGCCCCCGTATTCGCGAAGCCCTGCATTTGGCGCGCGATATGGTGGAAGCGCGCAGCGCGCTGATGGTTCTGGGCAACCATGAATTCAATGCGATTACCTACACAACACCCGCTGGCCCCGGTTCCTGCGAATATCTGCGGCCCCATACGCCTGGCAACGCGCGCCAGATCGCTGAAACCCTCGAACAATTTAGTAACAACTTGCAAGAGTGGCTGGCATTCGTGCGGTGGTTTGTTGAATTGCCGCTTTTTCTTGAGATTGAACATCCGCTCACCCGCCAGGTTTTTCGCGCGGTCCACGCCTGTTGGGATCATGCCTTGATCGACCAGCATCGCCGCCGTTATGGCGATGGGCATATCGATTGGCCCTTCGTCATCAACTCGGCACAAAAAGGCAGTCTCGAAGCCATTACCAAACAGCGCTTGACCGGTGGTGTAGATTTGCCATTGCCGGAAGGCGAAATCATGGTCTCGGCCGATGGCTACCAGCGGCGTGCATTTCGCACCAAATTCTGGGGGCATACCGCTGAAACTTACGGTCAACTGCTATTCCAGCCTGATCCCATTCCTGATCACATCGCCAGGTCGCCGATCAGCGCTGAACATCGCGCGCAAATGGTGTATTACGACAGCTCCCAGCCGCCGTTGTTTATCGGCCATTATTGGTTGAAAGGCACTCCCAGCCCTTTGGCCCACAACCTGGCTTGCCTGGATTATAGTGCGGTTAAATTCGGGCGATTGGTGGCTTATCGCATGGACGGTGAGGCACAATTGCAACCGGATAAATTTGTATGGGTCTATGTAGATCCTTAACTAATCATGGTCACGTTATTTTGAACTGGATAGCCGTTAAATATTTTTCCCTGGATCAGGATTTGCGCGAGTTGAGCAATTATTTGCGCGCGCGCGGTTTGCAACACCGTATTACTGAAGAACAGGGCCAACAGTGTCTCTGGGTATTGGATGAAGCGGTAATTCCCGCATTACAGGAATTCCTTGCGCAGTATTCCCAAGGCGCTGTTAATCTGGAGATTGCACCTGCAGCAGGCGTGGTTAGTTATTCGCCACCCTCGTTGCTCCAGCAGGCAATTCAAGTTCCCATCGTGTTATGCCTGATTGCATTGAGTGTATTCGGGTATTTTCTGGTAGATGGTTATTTCGGCCAGGCATTATTTAATGAATTCAAATTTACACCATTGAAATTTGCCCTGAGCAGTGGGGAAATCTGGCGATTATTAACGCCGGCATTTTTGCATTTCACTATTTTCCATGTGTTATTCAATTGCCTTTGGTTGTGGGACTTGGGAAGACGCATGGAATATTTCCAGGGAAAATTACACTTCCTGATCTTTTTTGTAATCACCTCGGTTGCAGCGAACCTCGCTGAATTTGCGTGGAGTGGCACTATCAATTTTGGTGGCATGTCAGGATTTATTTACGCACTGGTCGGGTTTATTGCCGTGCGTCAACAATTTGATCATCACCCGTTAATGCAAGTCCCGCGTGCATTAATCGGTTTTATGTTGTTTTGGCTGGTGCTCTGTATGAGCGGTGCCGTGGATTATTTTATTGACGGCTCGGTAGCGAATGCTGCGCATTTGGGGGGATTAATTGCCGGTGCTGTTTATGCGCTCGCCACCAAACATTTTTATCGCCATTAAGTTTTATTGATTTAGGTAGCACTATGGATTTACAACAATTGCTTTCCAGCCTCACGCCGGAAATTTACCAGAATTTAAAACGCGCTGTAGAGCTGGGTAAATGGCCGGATGGCAATCGTTTATCGGCGGAGCAACGCCAGTTATGTATGCAAGCTGTTATCGCCTACGAACATAAGAATTTACCGCCTGACCAACACACAGGTTATATCCCGCCTGAGCCTCACACTTATTGCGGCGATGATGATCACGACCACGATCATGCGCATACCGACAAACCCATCAAGTGGGTCGAGTAATTATTTTTCCTTTTAGTGAATCAGGATTTCGCCATGACAGCCGTAGAACAAAATTTGCCTGCCAAAGATAGCGCACCAAAAACAATTTACCTCAAGGATTATCGCGTACCGGATTATTTAATCAAAACGACAGATTTGCGTTTTGACATTTATGATAGAAATGAAAAGGATGAAAAAAGCGAGGGGCGCGATGGTGAAACAATTGTCAGTGCAATGTTGCAGTTTTATCGCAACCCTGCAGCAACTGATGCAGTCACGCAATTAACCTTGCACGGTGCTGATTTGGAATTGGTTTCTATTGCGCTAAATGGAAAAGTGCTGGGCGAAGGCGATTATCAATTTGGTGAAGAGTCCATCACCATTTTTAATACGCCGGAAGAATTTACCCTGATTACTATCACTAAAATAAAACCTGAACAAAATACGTCCCTGGAAGGTTTGTATCGCTCGCGCACTATGTATTGCACCCAGTGTGAAGCCGAAGGCTTTCGCAAAATCACTTATTATCTGGACCGCCCGGATGTGATGAGTGAATTTACCACCACTGTGGTTGCTGATAAAAAATACCCGGTTTTGTTATCGAACGGAAACCTTATTGACCAGGGCGAATTAGATGGTAATCGCCATTACGCAACCTGGCATGATCCGTTTAAAAAACCCGCATACCTGTTTGCGTTGGTTGCTGGTGATCTTGCGCATATTGAAGATAAATTCACCACCCGCTCTGGTCGTGATGTCGCCCTGAAAATTTTTGTAGAGCCCAAAGATCTTGATAAATGTGACCACGCGATGGAATCGCTGAAAAATTCCATGCGTTGGGATGAAGAAGTTTACGGCCGCGAATACGATTTGAATATTTTTATGATTGTCGCTGTGGATGATTTCAACATGGGCGCTATGGAAAATAAGGGCCTGAATATTTTCAACACCTCCTGCGTGCTCGCTAAACCGGAAACTACCACCGACGCGGGGTTCCAGCGTGTTGAGGGTGTTGTTGCCCACGAATATTTCCACAACTGGAGTGGCAACCGTGTTACCTGCCGCGATTGGTTCCAGTTAAGTTTAAAAGAAGGTTTTACGGTATACCGCGATTCTGAATTTTCAGCGGATATGGGCTCACGCACCGTAAAACGCGTTGAGGATGTTACCCTGCTGCGCACTGCGCAATTTGCGGAAGATGCAGGTCCTATGGCGCATCCCATTCGCCCGGAATCCTATATCGAAATTTCCAATTTCTACACCATGACTATTTATGAAAAAGGTGCAGAAATTATTCGCATGCTTGCGACCTTGCTTGGCAAGGAAAATTTCCGTAAAGGTACTGATTTATATTTTGATCGCCACGATGGGCAGGCAGTGACCACCGAGGATTTTGTAAAAGCATTGGAAGATGCATCGGGGCGCGACCTTACGCAATTCAAGCGTTGGTATTCGCAAGCCGGCACACCGCGTTTACACATTACCGATTCCTATGATGAAGACGCGCAGGAATATTCCCTGACCATTAAACAAACTTGCCCTCCGACACCGGAGTGTGAAAATAAGTTGCCATTCCATATTCCTGTAGCCGTGGGGTTAATCGGCAGTGCAGGGGATTTGCCACTAGTGTTGCAAAATGCGGAGCCGGATTTTGAAACCAGCGACAACACTTATAAAGTCCTGGAACTAACTGAAACCGAACAAACGTTTGTGTTTGGTCGCGTACAGGAAAAGCCGGTGCCAAGTTTATTGCGCGGTTTTTCTGCGCCGGTGAAATGGGATTACGATTATACGCGCGACGATTTAATCCTGTTGATGAGCCGTGATAGCGATGGTTTTAATCGCTGGGAAGCAAGCCAGCAATTAGGTTTGCAAGCGATCGAGCAGGCGATGGAAGCTTACCAGCAAGGCAACTCGCTCAGTAATTGGCAAGTTGATGCTGAGTTGGTTGAGGCTTATCGCAGTGTGTTGCAAAACGAAAGCCTCGATAAAGCTATGGTCGCTTATATGCTTAGCCTGCCATCAGAAGCATATTTAAGTGAGTTGGCTGATATTGTTGACGTGGAAGCAATTCACTATGGGCGTGTTGCTGTGCGTAGGGCATTGGCTAATGCATTGCGCAATGAATTTGAAACTCTTTATCGCGCGTACAATCATCAACAAGCGTATGCTGCAACAGCCGATGGAATTGCAGCACGCAGTTTGAAAAATGTGGCTTTGGGTTATTTAACGCTATTAAATGATGAGACCCTGATCAAACGTTGTGAGCAGCAATATCGCACTGCAAATAACATGACGGATGTGATGGCCGCTTTAACTCAATTAGTGAATAGCGATGCGCCGCTTGCGCAACAATATGCCGCATCTGCCCTTGAAGATTTTTATCAGCGCTGGCAGGGAGAATCATTGGTTGTTAACCAATGGCTCAGTGTACAAGCCATGTGTGTATTACCGCGCACCCTGGAGAAAGTAAAGGCGTTGCAATCCCATGCGGCATTTGATGGCAAGAATCCTAATAAGATTCGTGCGCTGATTGCCGCTTTTTGCAATAACAATCCAATTAATTTCCATGCGGATGACGGTGCAGGTTATCAATTCCTTGCGGATCAAATTATTCACCTCAATACTCAAAATCCGCAAATTGCTTCCCGCTTGCTAACACCGTTAACTAAATGGAAAAAATACGGTCCGCAGCGCCAGGCGCTAATGAAAAAACAATTGGAGAGAATCCTGGCTGAACCGGATTTATCCAAAGATGTATTTGAAGTGGTAAGTAAAAGTTTGGTCTAACGTTAAAACAATTACCTTAACCCCACTAAAACCCGGCGCTATCGCCGGGTTTTTTATTTTGGCAATTATTTGCCATGCCCTATCCATTTTTATTGATAAAGCAATCATGGGTTTGGCCATTCATGTGTTTGTTCTGTGGCATGAAAGTTGATAGTTGTAATACAGGATGAATGAAAATGAATAATCACTCTTGGTTGTGCACTCTTTTACTGCTTGATTCCTGTTGTGGTTTTTTAGATGCACTGATTTTGTGCGCTATTTTGCTGGTCAATTTTTTTTGACCAGGATGGAGGTTTAGCAATGGTGCGTTTTTTGGGGCAAGCAGTTGCCTCGGTGAAATTGTGGGTATTGCTAACCGCGATTTTTTGCAGTTTGTTATTGGTCACTATTGCAATTTTACTGCAAGTCATTAGTTATTGGCTGGTGATGCCATTAGCGCTGGTTGTCATTTTAGTATTAGGCATTATTGGTGGTATCAGCAGGGATATTGAGGGAATAAAACTTTATTTAGCCGCAGTCGATAAAGACACGGTAGTTGATTGGAACCGTTTGGTGTATGGGCCATTGCATTGTTTGCATAATACATTCACCGATGTATTCAAAGCGCGGCAACGGCGTAATGCTGAATATAGGGATGCTGTTAAAGAAATGGGGCATTCTTCATTTGAATTGGCAGCCAATGCGAAAGAGGTTTCCAAAAGTGCAGCTTATCAATCCAACGCAACACAATCCAGCGCGGCGGCGATCACGGAAATAAGTCACAGCATTGATGATATTAGTAGTCGTATCGTAGCGGCACGCGATGCTGCGACAAGATCCTGCGATTTAAGCAAACAAGGTGGAAGTGCATTAAATGAAGCTGGCAAGGAAGTAAATACGGTGGCGAGTCTTGCGCGCGAAACTGAAGAGCGGGTGAGTCAATTGGAAAATTTAATGCGGAATGTTACTGCAATGTCGCAAGTCATTAGCGACATCGCGGGGCAAACCAACTTGCTTGCATTGAATGCTGCTATTGAAGCTGCGCGCGCCGGCGAACATGGGCGAGGTTTTGCAGTGGTAGCCGATGAAGTTCGTGCCCTTTCTGCACGCAGCCAGGGCTCCGCCAGTGAAATTGCAACGAATATTGCACGTGTGCAGGAGAGCATGCAGCAAGTGTTGCTCAGTATGACAAAGGTAGTGGAAAAGACGGAAAAATCCATGCAGGGTGTTGCTATTGCCGATGAATCATTAACAGCAATTTTAACTACAACGGATGATGTTTTTGGATTGATCGACGAAATTGCCGTGGCCGCAGGGCAGCAAAGTATTGCGGCAAGGGAAATTTCAAAACACATAGAAACAGTTGCAGACCTGGCGAACCAAAATAGCTTTCGCGCCGGGCAAGCGGCAGAAATTGCCGAACACCTGCACAGATTGACCTACAGCACGGAGTAACACTATGGAAACTCCAATGTCTTTAATGATAATTTTGCTCGCTTTTCCGGTAGGTTTTTTATTATTCCTGATGTTCTCGTTGCGCCATAAAAAACGTCAGGCCACAAGGTTGTTTGCGCGCGGAATTGAATACATTAAATTGCTGCGCAGCCTCCTGACATATGTACAGCAACATCGGGGATTAACTACCGGCTTTATCAACGGCAATTTTTCCGCCAAGCCGGATATTGAGGCCTTGGGAGCGCGTATCAAACATGTTATTGCCGACGTAGAAACTACTGGCGAATGGATGGCAGAAAATGTTAAATGGTCGAGCCTTATCGATCATTGGGCCCGCCTGGGAATGGGGTATTTACAAGGTGATGCGGACAAAAATTTTAAGCAGCATAATATTCTCATCGCAAATTTATTGTATCTAATTGATGATGTTGCTGATGCTCATCATTTATCCAAACTCACCGGGGATGCAATGGATACCGATTGGCGATATTTATTGTCCATCGCCGAATATATTGGACAAGCCCGGGCATTGGGGACCGGCGTTGCAGCAAAAGGTGAATGTTCCAGTGTGTTGCGTATTCAATTAAATCATCTGCGCAATAAAATCGCCTCCAGTGTGGATGCATCCTGGCCGGAAAAATCACGTGTTGAAATTCATTATTTATTGCGTTGTATTGAGTCGCAATTAATTGTGGATAAGCCTAGCATTGATGCAAGCGAATATTTCAAATTGGCCACTCGTTGTATCGAACATGTACTTGAACAATTTGATCGGCAAATTGATCGTTTACAGTACTACCGGAATTAATACTTAGCGCAAAAAATGCCGGCGTTTGCCGGCATTTTTATTCATAACATCAGTAAGGATAGAGCGGTTTTAGTAACTCATCTTCATTGCTTTGCTGTTGCTTGTCACGGCGAAGGTTGGCAAGGATTTGCAGGAGCTTATCAAGGTCAGGAATGGCATTTTGGTTGCCAAAAATGGCTTCGTCCAATTTTTGCAATTCATCGCTGAGTTCGATATTTTTTGCGCGCTCTGCCACTGCCTGTAAACCATTTATTGCCGGTGCGTGCCAATAAACTCTGGCCCACTCAATTATCCCCTTGCGTAACCCTGTGAGGGATTTTTCGGCAAGCTGGCGCTTTACGTTCGCCCAGGCATTGGTTTCTGTTTCTTGTTGTGAATGGATCTTGTCATTGCGTGAGAGGCCGCTTGATTCTTTTGTGCGCGATTGCTGCAAGAATTTAAAAGCAAAAAATGCTGCAATTAATAGGGAAATAACGTTTGTGACATATAGCCATACAGGTATTTTTTCCACTACCTGGATTTGCGCGGGGTTATTTGCCGGATCAATGTTTACGGTAGTGCCTGTTGGTTCTTCACTGATATTTTCGTCAATGTTTGCAGCGGCTGCCGAGTGAGGTGTTTGCGTGCTGGCTGCACCGCCACCAACTTTCAACGTAACTGCATTTAAATAGGCTGTTTCCATCATCTGGCTATGCGTGTTCCACCAACGTACCTCTGTTTGGGGCAGGGTAAATGTCCCTTCTTTTGTTGGAACTATTGCAATCGTTTCGGTGCGCGTGCCTACAACACCATTTGGCGATTTCTGGTCATCCGTTTGCGGTTGGTCTTTATAGAAAGTAATGCCATCGACATTGCTCACTTCCAGCGGGCTGATTTGCCCGGCAGTTAGGCCATCCGCTTTTAGCGTAATAGTGCGAGTAATAGGTTCACCGACTTTCAGCGAATTAATATCGGTGCTCCAGTGTTCACTTAATTCCAGGCTTTTAGCGGGCATCCAGCTACTACCGGCGGCGGTTGCAGGGGCAGGGAGTACATTGATGCGTTGCTCATCCGTGCGCAAACGCAAAAGATTATTTTGATTATTGCCATAAAACCTATCCCAAATGTCTCGTGAGCCGCTGCTTACTGACACTTGATAGAGCATGCTGGGAATAACCAGCTCACCACTCTGTTGCGGAAAAATTGCATAGCGGGTTTCCACTACAGCGCCGGGGCGATTATTGATTTTGGTCTGGTACTGTTTTTCATCAAGTTGCACTACCAATGCATCTTTTACTTGCAGCGGTTGTAAATCAATACCGGATAAACCCACAGTCGTGTACAACCGCAAAGTAACAATAATTTGCTGTTGAACGTAGGCTGCATCAGTGCTGGTTTCTATTTCTACACTGACATTATTGTCGCTATCTTTTGGTTTGCGGCTTTTGCCTTCGACGGTGATTTCAATGGCATCACTTACTGCCCCATCAATATTGAATGATGGAATTAATAATTTTCCGATACGTTTTGGCGCTAATGCAATTTTCCATTCGGTAGAGGCTTCCATGCTGCCGTTGATGATGCTCATCTGCGTCCCGCTTTGGGTGTTCAGAATGTCAAAATCTTTTTGCAGCAATTCGTAGTCGGGTGTGGTGTTGATTTGCTCGTCATACCGCAATACCAGCGTAAAGGTTTCCTCAAGCCCCAGCGTATCTCGATCAACGCTGGCAGTCAGGTTGCCGGCGAACGCATTAAGGCCTGTCACCACCAGCAGGAAACCAATGCAGCGGCTTAACCACAATTTAAGTGTTGAATCTGTCAGCTTCATAATTTTCACCGAATACTTTCCATCGAGTAATTACCACCGATTCTCTGCACCATTTTCAGGTGCGGACCATTCGCCATTCAGGATTTCCTGATTACGTTTGTAATGCTCGTAATTGAATTTGTTGCGCAATAAACCACCTGGATCATCTGGCACTCGCCTTAACCATTGTTCCATTGCCTGGCGTTCTTCATCGGTTAAATTATCGTCTTTTGGTGTTACTTCCTGCACTTGCTGGTGCTCGGCCTGCTCCTGTTGTTGGTCATCTTCGGCCTGTTTGGCTGCTTGCGCTGCTTTTTCCTGCTCGCTTTTCTCTTCCGGGTCCTTTTGTTGTTCAGCTTGTTGCTGCTCATCAGATTGTTGACTCTGATCTTGCTGCTCGTTTTGCTGATCCTTCTGCGCCTGGTTTTTCATATCCTGCTTTTGTTGTTCCTGATCTTGCTGCGCCTGGTTTTGTTGATCCTGGTTATTTTGATCGTCCCGGTTTTGATCGTTCGCATCCTGATTCTGTTGATTGTCCTGATCTTGTTGCGATTGATCTTGCTTGTCTTTATTTTGTTGGTCTTTGTTTTGCTGATCCTGTTTATTTTGATCAGCGTTTTGATCCTGGTTTTGCTGGTCCTGGTTTTGTTCTTTTTGTTGCTTGATTAAATCATCAACCAATTGGCGATTCTTTTTGGCGTCGGCCATATCCGGTTGTTTTTTCAGGGCCTCATCGTAAGCCTTGAGTGCCTCGGGCAATTTTTTGGCCTTGGCCAAGGCATTGCCGCGATTGTAATGGGCATCTGCAGTATCGAATCGCGCAAAGTTTTGAGCGGCGCCTTCATAATCACCGGCGCGATATTGGGCACTCGCTTTCCATTCCGGATCGTCAAAATTCTGTGCGGCTTCGGTAGCGTTTTGTTGTTGCAGTTGCTCATAAGCTTGCTGGTTTTTATTTTTCCATAAATCATCCCAACCTAACGCATAACTTTTGGATGGTGTTAAACCGAGCAGCGGTAACAATAATAAACTCAATAGCACACCGCGACGGAAGCAATAAAGCACTATAGGTAATAACAGCAACACCAACCAGTGGCCGCGGTCATACCAGCTGTCAAACTCGCGGTCTACTTTTTGGGTTTCCTGCTTTTCCGGCGCAGGCAAGTCCATCAGGTAATCAATATCGCCAGCGTTGTTCGTTAATGTGCGATAACGGCCGCGAGTTTGTTTGGCAAATGCTTGCAGTTCACTGACATTAAGTTGGGTAGTAACAATATTGCGATTGCCGTCGCGTACAAAGCCGCCTTTGGTACTGGGAATCGGTGTAGGCTCTGTGCTTCCAATACCCATTACCGACAAGCGATATTGGCTGTTTTTATTCATTGTATCGATAATGCTGGATTGTGCTGCCGCAATGACGCCATCGGTAATCAGTAATAAATCGCCTTGTGTTATTCCAGCATCTTTTAATAATTTTAATCCGCGATCTACAGCAGCTTCTGTATTGCTTCCTTCTGCGGGCATCACGTTGGGGTGCAACGCAGGGATAATATTAATGATAGTTTCCACATCATCTGTTAGTGGTGTTACTACATGCACATCACCGGCATATACTAGCAATGCAGTTTGGCCATCTTTTCGTTCGCGCAACAAATCAATCATTTTTAAACGTGCGCGCACGAGACGTGAAGGTTTTAGATCTTCGCTCATCATGGATGGTGAAAGGTCCAGCATTATCACTAATGCCTGTTGATTTTTTTCAACAGAGACGGGCAACTTTTCCCAGGTGGGGCCAGCCAATGCAACGCAACCGATAATCCAGCTGAACAATAACGCAATTAATTGCCAGGGTTTGATGCGCGTAGTTTGGCCGTCCAAAAGATATTTTAATAATTCGGGGGCGACCATTTGCTGCCATTGGCGGGCGGTGTGTTTTTGATACCACAGCAATAATGTGAGAGCGATTACGGGAATTAACGCAAATAGCCACTCGGGGCGCAGAAAATGAAACTGGTTATTGATGAAGTTGAGGCTGTTCATTACTTCACCTCCGCATTATTTGTTAGCTGTCCGGTTATACGACCTTGCCACCAATGCAAGGCTGCAATTGCCACACTCAACAAAAATGCCAATCCCAGTGGCCAATAAAATAAGGTTTGTACCGGACGAAATTTTTCCGCTTCAATTTCGATAGGTTCAAGTTTGTCCAGCTCGCGGTGGATTTGGTCCAGCTCTTCCAGGTTGCGCGCGCGGAAATATTTACCACCGGTTTTTTCGGCGATAGCAATCATCGTAGGCTCATCCAGGTCGCGCGACGGGTTGACTGTGCGCGAACCAAACAAGCCGGGCACTTCCATGGATTCAGCACCAAAGGCGATCGTATAAATTTTAATATTGGCTTTTTGTGCAAGCTCGGTGGCTTTATCCGGTGTGAGTGCACCAGCAGTATTAGCACCATCGGTAAGTACAATTAAAACGCGGCTGGCATTGGGGCGGTCGCGCAATCGTTTTACCGCAAGTGCAATCGCATCACCAATCGCTGTTTCACGCCCGGCAAAACCAATTTGCGCCTCCTGCAATAATTCATTAACCGTTTGGCGATCATAAGTGAGCGGTGCCTGCAAATAAGCCTGGGCGCCAAATAAAATTAAACCCAAACGGTCAGCATTGCGGCGAACCACAAAATCGCCAATAACTTTTTTTACTGCCATCAAGCGATTAATGCGATGGCCATTCAAGGCCATATCCATTTGTTCCATACTGCCGGAAATATCCACTGCCATTAATAAATCGCGGCCACTGGACGGCATGCTCATGGGCTCGCCAACCCATTGTGGATTAGTTGCGGCCAATAAACAGCTTAACCAAATGGCCCACAATGCAAATAATTTTGCCGGGCGTCTACCAATGCTTAAACGGTTGTGTTGTTCCAGTTGGCTGGCGTGTTGATAGAAAGGCACACGTAATGCGGCTTCAACGCGTTTTTTAGGGGCGATAAATTTCATCACCAACGGTAAGGGGGCCAGCAATAATAAATAAGGCCATTGCATTTCAAACATGATTGGCCTCCACAACGGTTTTTATGGGTTTACGCGTTGGTAATTTCTGGCGGTGATTACGATGTTGCGCAAACCAGTAACTGCACACAGCGTAAAGCGCATTGGCATCAATCGTCGGGTTTTTTTGATAGCTTGCGGTTAACAATTGCTGTCCGCATTCGCTATTAAATCGCAATGCAGTACTTGTTTGTTTATGTGGACAAACCCCATCCAGCCAATCCAGCCATGCCTGACCTTTAATACTGGCATTGAAAGTTTTTGGATGGGCCGTTAATGCGGTACGACGCAAAAGTACACTAACATCATGCAAAAATGCTGTGGCATTTTGTGTATTTTGATAATTGGAATAAGCACTATCCAGTTCCTGTTGCGCCAATTTGCGGTAATGATTTTTCTTTGTGCGATAACGCCATAAAAAAAATACGCTGAGCGCGATAGCTAATAGTGCCAGTAATGCCCACCAGCCCGGTGCCAGTGGCCACCAGCTGACAGTATTTGGTAAATGAATATCAGCGAGCTGATCTAATGGTGATTGCGTGGGTTGCATAAATGATTCTTGCATCCGGAATTCGAGTTATTTTTTTCGACCAAAGGCTTTGCGTAACCCATCCTGAATATCATCGTCAGTTGCGTAGCTGAGCAATGGAATGCGCAAGCGTTTGCATACCTGCGTCAGTTCATTCAGATGTTGGTCGAATTGCAGTTTGTAGGCTTGTTGAAAAGTTTTTTCGTTGGCTGCTAATTGCAAACGTTCGCGACCGTTGCTGATGGTCAGTGGTGCATTGCTGATTAATTGGCGCTCGAGTGGATCATAAATATGGATGAGCGTGACATCGGTGTGGCGTGCGAGCTCAAACAGTTGTTGTTCGCAAGCGGCGCTCATATCGTGGAAATCGCTGATAATAAATAATGCGCACCCGGGTTTGGCAATGCGGCGTGCATCAGCCAGGATTTTATGCAATTCATTACTGCGTTGATTTGTTGCGGGGTCCGGTGCTATCGGTGATTTCAAACGGTGGTTATAGTCCTGCAGCTGATGCATTAATTCCAATACGGCATGTTTGCTGCGGCGAGGACGCACATCGCGTTGATCGTAATCGCCAAAGACCAGCGCGCCCAAACGGTCACCATTCGCCAGTGCGGCCCAACTTAATAACGTGGCGATGTGCGCTGCCAACACGGATTTAAAACAGCGATGGCTGCCAAAGAATAATGATGAGCGCTGGTCCACCAGCATAAATACCGGACGCTCGCGCTCTTCCCGAAAAATTTTGGTATGGGCAACTTGTGTGCGTGCAGTCACTCGCCAATCGATAGAGCGAATATCGTCACCCGGTTGATAAAGCCGCACTTCTTCAAAATCCATTCCGCGTCCACGAAAACGTGTGCGGTCACCACCGGATAACAAACTGCGCGCGGGTTGATGGGCAAAGAGTTTTAAATCCTGCGCGGCAAATCGACAGCGCAAGAGCGCGCTCAAATCGGTGTAGGCACCGCGTGGATTTAAATCTTGTTGCAATTCACTCATGGCTATTGGCCCGCCCTTCATTTGCAATTGAATCGGATATCCGCATCAATGAAATCAGCTCAAGGGAACTGCTGCTAGCAATTTATCAATTGCATGATTCGGTGTGGTGCCGGTTGCTTCTGCTTCAAAACTTAAAATCAGGCGATGGCGTAATACATCGTGCGCAACTGCTTGCACATCGTCGGGGCTCACAAAATCGCGGCCGTTTAACCATGCATGCGCGCGCGCGCAACGGTCCAGCGCAATAGTTGCCCGTGGGCTTGCGCCGTATTCGATAAGTTGGTCGAGGTCTTCAGAATATTGGCCGGGGCGGCGGGTCGCATTAATTAAATGGACGATGTAATCCTCTACGGATTCCGCCATGTGAATAGCAAGAATTTCTTTGCGGGCTGCATCGATAGTAGCCTGACTAATGATTTCAGGTTTACTGACTGCAATCGCCGCCGCTTCATTGCGGGCGAGTTGCAGGATACGGCGTTCGGCATCAAGGCTGGGATAATCCACAATCACATGGAGCAAAAAACGGTCAAGTTGCGCTTCAGGTAATGGATAGGTGCCTTCTTGTTCAATCGGATTCTGGGTCGCCATCACCATAAACAGACCGGGCAGGGGATAAGTTTTGCTGCCCACACTCACCTGGCGTTCGGCCATGGCTTCCAGCAGTGCGGATTGTACTTTCGCAGGCGCGCGGTTGATTTCGTCGGCCAAGACCAGATTGTGGAAAATAGGACCGGGCTGGAATTCAAAGCGGTTTTGCTCGGGGCGATAGATATCAGTGCCAGTTACATCGGAAGGTAGCAAGTCAGGCGTGAACTGGATGCGGTGGAAATTCCCTTCAATGGCTTGCGACAGGGTTTTAATCGCTTTGGTTTTGGCCAGGCCGGGAGCACCCTCAACCAGCAAGTGGCCATCGGCGAGCAGGGCGATCAACAGGCGTTGGATCAAATGCTCCTGGCCGATAATTTGATCGTTAAGCCAGGTGTTAAGCGATTGAATTTGTTGGTAAGCCTGCATATTCGCGCAATTCCCCTTTAGCTGATAAACCGGCAATGAATTGAATGGATTCACCGGTGTCATTGAATTATTGGTGGTACCCACCTTCACTCGTTGCTGCCTTGCTATTGCAACGGTAGCGAAAGTGCGCTGGATAGACTGCCCAATCTGGTGTCAGTTCCTTGTAGTTTCAACTGTTTAGCGGAAATTTTCGACTAATCTTTATATCAGTTCCGATAAAAAAGAGTTTCTCTTCCCTAAGGAGACACGGCGATGAATAGCCCCCTGGTCAGCCAGCACAAACTTGCCGAATTTTTGGACGAATTTCACAGCTATGCGGCACAAAAATTATCCGCCGTGGAACTTGGGCAGGTACACACACTGGCTCGCCGGTTTTTTAGCCATTATCCATTAGAGGAATTAATCGGGCGGCGCTTGAGTGATGTATTCGGGGCGCTTTACCAATGGTGGCAATTTATCCGGGATTACGATGGGCAGGAACCAAAATTGCGCCTGTTCAATCCTTCGCTTGCGGAAGATTCGTGGGTATGTCCGCATACGGTGTTGGTGGTGTTGCAAAAAGATATGCCGTTTCTGGTTGACTCCATTCGTATTGAATTAAATCGTCGCAATATCGCTATCTACAGCATCAAAAGCACTGTTCTGACTTTAGCCCGTGATACTAACCATCAATTAGTTGAATTAGGTAATGGTGATAAAGGAATCGAACTGGATTCTGCGCAGGTTGCGTGCAAAGAAGCGTTAATCGTGATGGAGATTGGTGCACATAGCAATCCACAAGAATTAGCGGCTATCAGTACCAGCTTACGTGGAATCTTACGTGAAGTAGAGCGCGTGGTTGCTGATTATCAGCCGATGCGTGCTGCGGCATTGGCAGCCGAGCAAAATTTAAATTATGCGGCTCATGCCCCGGCAGCGGCAACGATTCAGGAAAGCAAAACGTTTTTACATTGGCTCACGGAAGATAATTTTACCTTTTTAGGTTATTCGGAATACGAGTTTCGTGAAGTTGACGGTAAAAAAACCTTGTTTGAAATTCCTGGGCAACGTTTGGGAATATTTTCATTGCGCACAAGTTCGGCGCCAAAACTAGCGGCAGAATTTTTTAATGAAGGGATGGCGCGTTTTCATTTGGTGCCGCAGGTAATTACCTTTTCCAAATCTTCCAATCGCGCACGCGTTCATCGTTATGCGTATTCTGATTATGTTATTGTCAAACGCTTTAATCCGGCAGGTGAAGTGATAGGTGAAGCGCGTTTTCTCGGGCTCTATACATCAGCTGTCTATTTGATGAACACCAGCGATATCCCGTTGATTTCAACTAAAGTGGCTAATGTCTTTGCTCGTACCGGTCTGGATGAAAGCAGCCATGACGGCAAAAATTTCCGTCAATTGCTGGAAACATTTCCTCGTAACGAGTTATTTTTAAGTAATGGTGCCGAGCTTTATGAAACCTTGGTGGGTGCCGCAAGCATTAATGAGCGCTCCATGGTGCGATTGTTTATGCGGCGCGATCCATTTGGAAAATTCATCAATTTTATTATCTATGTTCCGCGGGATTATTTTTCTACCAAAGTACGTTTGCAAATCCAGGAATTAATTGGAGATGTGATCGGTTCTCATGAGTGTGAGTTCACGACGTATTTTTCCGAATCCATCCTCGCTCGGGTATATCTGGTATTTAAAATCGATGGTGCCATGCCATCGCAAGTTGATGTGGAAACCCTGCAGGCGGGCATCGTTAATATCACCCGCTCATGGGAAGATTATTTACACACGGCGCTGCTGGAAGCGCATGGGGAAGAAGTCAGTTCGCAATTATTGCGTGACTACCGCGACGCATTTTCACCGTCTTACCAGGAAAAATACGATGCCCGTACGGCTGTGCAAGACATCCACTCTATTGCGGAATTATCCGGGCAACAATCGATTGCATTAAGTGTTTACCATTCACTCACCACTGAGAAAGCATCATTTATCCAGTTTAAAATTTTTCATCGCACACATACCCTGGCATTGTCTGATGTGATTCCGGTATTGGAAAATCTGGGTTTTAGGGTTGTTAGTGAAAGTGCCTATGATATTCGCACGAAAAAAGATGCTGTTATCTGGTTGCACGATTTTAAACTCGTGCACCAATTTTCCAGCACTATCGATTTGCATGCGATTAAAAACCAGTTTATGAGCGCTTTTGCTGCGATCTGGAATGGGTATGCGGATAGCGATGCATTTAATGCATTAATTACTACTGCCGGCCTGGATTGGCGTGAAGTGGTTATGTTGCGCGCTTACGCTGGCTACATGCACCAAACCCTGTTTCCATTTAGCGCGGGTTACATGGCTGTAGCACTGACTAACCAGGCTGCGCTCACCCACAAACTGGTGGAATTGTTCGGGCTTAAATTTGATCCTGAATTAGTGGATGACACTACACCGGAACGCATTGAAAAATTGCGTGCCGATATTGTGCAGCGCCTGGATGCCGTAGTGAATTTAAATGATGACCGTATTATTCGCCGCTTTTTAGCGTTGATCGACAATACGTTGCGCACCAACTTTTATCAGCACGATGTGCAAGGGCAAGCAAAACCCTATTTGTCCCTCAAGTTTTCTCCACGTCAATTAAATGAAATACCCGCACCAAGGCCTCTATTTGAAATATTTGTCTATTCCCCTCGAATGGAAGGTGTCCATCTGCGTACCAGTAAGGTGGCGCGCGGCGGTTTGCGGTGGTCAGATCGCTTGCAGGATTATCGAACTGAAGTCCTGGGTTTAGTGAAAGCCCAGCAAGTAAAAAATGCAGTGATAGTGCCGAGCGGCGCCAAAGGTGGGTTCGTTTGTAAAAAAATGCCGGCAAATGCAACACGGGAACAGCAACAAACGGAAGGTATTGCCTGCTATCAATTATTCATTCGCGGGTTGCTGGACCTAACCGACAATTTAATTGATGGCAGCATTCGCGCCCCGGAAAAAGTGGTGCGTTATGACGATGATGATCCTTACCTTGTTGTAGCTGCCGATAAAGGCACAGCGAGCTTTTCGGATATCGCCAACAGCATTTCTGCGGAATATAACCATTGGTTGGGAGATGCGTTTGCTTCTGGCGGTAGCCAGGGTTATGACCATAAAGGCATGGGCATTACTGCGCGTGGCGGCTGGATTTCTGTGCAGCGCCATTTCCGTGAAAAAGATATTGATGTGCAAACCCAATCTATTTCGGTATTGGGAATTGGCGATATGGCCGGTGATGTGTTTGGCAACGGCATGTTGCTGTCCAATTCTATTCAAGTGGTTGCCGCGTTTAATCACCAACATATTTTTATTGATCCCAATCCTGATCCTGTTGCCAGCTTCGCGGAGCGTCAACGACTGTTTAAACTACCTAAATCTACGTGGGATGATTACGATAAATCGTTAATCAGCGAAGGTGGTGGTGTGTTTAATCGCAACGCTAAATCAATCGTTCTCACCCCGCAAATGCGCACGCGTTTTGCGCTGGATGCAGCCAGCCTCACACCGACCGAATTAATTAATGAATTATTAAAATCACCGGTTGATTTAATTTGGAATGGCGGTATTGGTACCTATGTAAAAGCTGGCACGGAAACCAATGCAGATGTTGGTGATAAAGCAAATGACGGTCTACGGGTTAACGGCAATGAGTTGCGTTGCAAAGTATTCGGGGAGGGGGGAAACCTGGGTATGACCCAGCGCGGCCGCATCGAATATTGTTTGAATGGCGGTGCTTGTAACACAGACTTTATTGATAACGCCGGTGGTGTCGATTGTTCGGACCATGAAGTCAATGTCAAAATTTTATTGAATGAAATCGTTGCCAACGGTGATCTTACCCAAAAGCAACGCAACCAGCTTTTATTCGATATGACTGATAACGTTGCGCAGTTAGTGTTGCATAATAATTTGCGACAAACCCAGGCGATTAGTGTGGCGCAAACGGAAGCCTTAAAACGCAGTGCTGAATATCGCCGGTTTATGAATGCGTTGCAATCGTCGGGAAGGTTAGATCGCAAGCTTGAATTTTTACCCAATGATGATGTTTTGCTGGAGCGGCAAACTCACAATAAAGGACTGACACGCCCCGAATTAGCCATTTTAATTTCTTACGCAAAAGCGGTGTTGAAAGAAGACCTAACCAATTCAGATTTGGTTGATGATGAATATATGGTGAGTTTTATTGAAACTGCCTTTCCCCACAAAATTGCCCAGCTTTTCCCCCTGGCATTGCGTAACCACCGTTTACGCCGCGAAATTGTCGCGACACAAATCGCCAATGATATGGTGAATACCATGGGGATCACTTTTGCACAGCGGTTGATGGAGTCCACCGGTGCCAGTGCGGCTGATGTTGCCAAGGCTTATGTCATCGCGCGCGATATTTATGCGATGCCTGCATTTTTGGGGGCGCTGGATGATGCTACCCGCATTCCCGGTGAATTGCAGTTGCAATTAATCAACGACATGATGCGCAAAATTCGCCGTGCGACACGCTGGTTTTTGCGTAATCGCCGCAGTTATTTAAACCCGGCGAGTGAAGTGGAATTGTTTGCACCGGGTATGCGCCATATTAATGAACATTTACCGCAATTGTTGGTGGGAGATGCATTGGAGGAGTGGCTAGCAAACTCGCAAAAATTACGCAATTTGGGTTTGCCCGATGAGCTGGTAAAACGCGTCGCGCATCCTGCCGACCTATATTCCGGTTTGAGCGTAGTGGAGGCAGCGCGCATTGCTAATCAGGATATCAACCAGCTAGCGCAAATTTATTTTGCGCTGGGCAATTATTTGAGTTTGCCGTGGTTTGCGAATCAGATTTCCAATTTGCCGGTGGATAATTTCTGGCAAGCGATGGCACGCGAAACTTATCTTGGTGATCTGGAATCGCAATTGCGCAGTTTGAGTGTGTCGCTGATACGCTTTAAAGATGAAACGCTGAATCTGGACGAATTAATCCAGCGTTGGAGCGAGCAACATAAATTATTAATTGCGCGCTGGAAATCCATGGTCAACGAGTTGCAAGCTGTTAATGGAACCGATTTTGCGATGATTGCCGTTGCCTTGCGCGATTTGCTGGATCTCGCGCAAGCGACCCAGCATTGTGAAGGGTTGGACTCATGTCCAATCGAATAAGCATGGTTAATATTTTTCATTCTTTGAAGGATTTAATGTATGTCAATGTTATTGCAGCCAGCGATTAGCCTGGCAAACCGTATGTCTTTTTCGGCCAAACTCACTTGTGTGGTATTGATTTTTTTATTGCCTTTTTTATGGCTGCTCATTAAACAGTTACACCAACACAAGCAAGCAATTGATACTGCTGAAGGTGTTGAATACGGAGTGACTCTGGCATTGGCTATCAAACCCCTGGCGCTGGATCTAGCCAGGCACCGGGGGGCGATGGCGCAATATTTAAATGGTGCAACTGATAAAGCGGATAGTTTACGTGCGATAGAAACTGCCCTGGATAAACAATTGCAACAGGTGTCTGCCGAAGTAGAATCCCTCGGCGATACTGCCAGGATATTTGCTACCATCAATAGCAATTGGCAGCCGTTGAAATTAACTGTTGTTGCACCGGATGCGGAAAAAAGTTTCAGTGCCCACACAGAATTAATTGAAGAGGTCCATCAAGCTCTGGTGCAGGTTGCAGACTATTATGATATTGAATTGCTGGAAACCCGCGATCAGTATTATTTAATGCAGTTGGTGTTATTTCAGGTCCCGGAACTGCAGGAACTGTTGGGCCAATTGCGAGGTAAGGGCGCTGGTGCGCTAATTGATAAAAATATTACCCCTGAAGAACGGGCAACATTAACCGGGTTGCGTTATGGCATATTGAATATTGAGGGGAGTGTTAAACAGCAAGTGGATATGCTGTACAGTGATCCTTTACTGAAGAATTATTTTTCCACTTCCTATTCCGCGTTTGAGCACAGCATGCAGTCTCTGGATGTAGTGCTTAATCAACAATTGCTTACAGTTGATCAGCCCACGACTGATAATACCCTGTTTTTCAACAGCGTAACGGAAGTTATCGATGCATTAGGTATTTTTGATCAGCAAGCGAGCCAGTTGTTATTGAAAAAAGTGGAACAATCCCGTTCTGACGAGCTGCACGGGATGTGGTTGATTATTATTTTTTCTTTAATTTGTATTGTGTTGGGTTGTTACATGGCATTTGGTATTTTGCGTGCGCTGAATATTAGTGTGCAGCAAGTCAATAGTGCGGCCCAGCAGCTGAAGGCAGGGGATTTTTCCCGCGATATCCGTGTCAATAGCCGCGATGTTATCGGGGAGGTCGCCAGCAATTTATCCGCGATGGTGCAACAGGTTTCCAATTTAATTCTTGCTATCCAGAATTCTGCAAATGATGTGAATAAACTGTCAATCGAACTGCAAACAGTGACCGATAGCACGAAGGTTGAGCTTGATCAACAGAATAACCAAACCCAGCAATCCGCATCCGCCGCTACAGAAATGGCTGCGACTGTTCGTGAGGTTGCGCGCACCTGTGTGGACACCAGTTCTGCAACAGATGTTGCGCGCGATATTGCCCGCGAAGGTCAAAAAAAGGTAAACGATGCAATCCAGATGATTAATCGTTTGGGTGATGATGTAAGCCAGGCTAAAAATATTATTTCGCAATTGCAAAGTGATGTCACTGATATCAGTGCGGTGCTGGAAGTTATCCGTAGCATTGCTGAACAGACCAACCTGCTTGCCTTAAATGCGGCGATTGAAGCGGCGCGCGCGGGTGAGCAGGGAAGGGGATTTGCCGTAGTGGCTGATGAGGTTCGATCACTCGCAAAGCGTACGCAGGATTCCACGGCGGAAATTAAAACAGTTATTGAAAAGTTACAGACTCGTGCAGCGACCGCTGTCGATATTATTTTGCAAAGTTTTCACGGTTCCCAGCAGTCCGTGCAGAGTGCTGCCAGTGCCGGTGAATCTTTACAGCAGATTGTGCAAAATGTTGAAATGCTGCGCGATTTAAACACGCAGATTGCAACAGCCGCTGAAGAGCAGGCAACGGTTGCGGAAGAAATGTCCCGTTCAACACGCGAATTGGGTAACTCCGCAGAAAATATTCTGGGTCAAGTCGAGCAAACGCTGGGCTTCAGTATAACGATGCGGCGTAGCGCCAGCCAATTGCTTGAAAATACCTTGCAATTTAAAACCTGAGCCGCTGTGAGTTTGATAAAAACTATTTGGCAAGCTATTTAATAGATACCGGGTGAATTTTTGAAAAGTATTATCGTAAATATCGCTATTTCTGCGGAGGAGTTCCAGCGTTCCTATGAGGGCAATGTGAAAACGGTTTTTGCGCATAGCATTGATGGTCGTAGCATTCGCTTTCCTGCCGGGATCTTGCGGCCGTTTGTATTGCATAGCGGTGTGCGTGGCACCTTTGAAATTGAATTTGATGAGGAGAATCGTTTTAAAACCATTAAACGTTTGGGGTGATTTGAGGGCGCTAATCCAGTAGACTTGCGCCCTGAAATTTTTTGATCGTTATGACTGACCGCAAAGGCCCTCCATGTATCACCATATTCGCGATTTATTATTCCGCCTGGACGCCGAAACCTCCCATGAACTGAGCCTGGATATGCTGGGCGCAGCCGAGCGCTTGCATCTGCTGGGGTTGTTTACCAAGCCTGTTCCGAGCAATCCTGTAAGCCTTTGGGGATTAAGGTTTGATAATCCGGTAGGCCTTGCCGCTGGCCTGGATAAAAATGGCGATTACTTCAATGCGCTGGGCGCCTTGGGATTTGGTTTTGTCGAGATAGGAACCATCACACCGCGTCCGCAGCCGGGTAATCCCCAACCGCGTTTGTTCCGCATTCCGGAAGCCCAGGGCATTATTAATCGCATGGGGTTCAACAATAAAGGTGTGGATCATCTGATTGGGCAGGTTAAGAAGCGCCGCTTTAACGGTGTGCTGGGTATTAATATTGGCAAAAACGCGACTACACCGGTAGAAAATGCAGTTGATGATTATTTGATCTGCTTGCGTAAGGTCTATGAGCATGCGGATTACATCACTGTAAATATTTCTTCTCCCAACACCCCGGGTTTGCGTAATTTGCAATTTGGCGATTCCCTGTCACAACTGTTGGCGCCGCTGAAAAAAGAGCAGGGCATATTGCAACAGGCGACCGGTAAGCAGGTGCCTCTGTTGGTGAAAATCGCTCCGGATATGGACGAGGGAGAAATCGCCCAGGTTGCCGGCGTGCTTATTCAGGAAGGAATGGATGGTGTTATCGCCACCAACACGACAGTTAGCCGTGTGTGTGTAGAAGAATACGAAAATGGTAATGAAACCGGTGGATTGAGCGGTTTACCGGTACGCGATAAAAGTACCTGGGTGATTCGTACGCTTAATACCTGCCTGGGTGGGAAATTGCCGATTATTGGTGTCGGCGGTATTTTCGACGCGGCTAGCGCCGCCGATAAAATCCGCGCCGGTGCCAGTCTCGTGCAGGTCTACAGCGGGTTCATCTATGAAGGCCCGGCATTGATCCATGCCGCCGCTCAAGGTGTTGCCAGTTACCAAAAAGGTATCTGACCATCGATTATTGTTAAGCTCCAGGAATGACGAAGCCCGCATTAGCGGGCTTATTTCATTCAATATGATGATGTAAAAAAGGAATTCTGTTGGTCTTACGGAAATTAGCCACTCATTGTCATGGGGCTGATGTTGCTGATTTTTTGAACCTGAGCCAAACGGCTATAGCCATCCCACTGGTCCATGCGCGATTCGCGCCAGCCATTCAGCCATTGCTGACGGGCTTCCCCGGACTCATGGGGGCAGAGGCTTTTAGAACGCCCATCGATACCTGCTTGATACCCTTTAACAAATGCGCGTTCTGTTTGGTCACGTTTTTGACGTTTCATCAGTTATTGCACCTCTAGTTTGTGGATTATCGTTGAAGCGGTCTAGCGGGTTTTTTGGTATTTCACCTCCTTCTCTTGGTCGTGGGGTCTTCGAGGACAGGTTTTGGGAGTACACCAGATTTAACCGGCGCCGTGAACGATTAAATTCTTATACCTGGGCCATTCTATATGGCATATCGGCCTAGCAGCTTTATTTGACAATATTATGAACGTCACCTTTGTTTAGTCAGGTGCCATTCAGGAAAGTTCACTCTGGAATAAAAATGATTCATCAATACTTTGCGACATGTCCAAAAGGGCTTGAAGGCCTGCTCAATACTGAACTCCAGCAATTGGGGGGCGATGATATTCGTGAAACCGTGGCCGGTGTTTATTTTTCCGGTGATATAACAATGGCTTATCGCGCTTGTCTATGGTCGCGGTTGGCTAACAAAATCCTGCTGCCCCTGGCCAGTTTCGAAGCTGAATCGCAAGAAGCGCTTTACGATGGCGTACGTGAGGTCCGCTGGGAAGAGCATCTGAGTCCAAACGGTAGCTTGTTGGTAGATTTTATCGGCACCAATGACACCATCCGCAATACCCAATTCGGTGCCCTGAAAGTAAAAGATGCGATTGTAGATTGCTTGCGCGACTTCAGTGGCGAGCGTCCGTCAGTCGCCAAGCGTGACCCTGATTTGCGCGTGAACGTCCGGCTCGCCAAAAACAAAGCGATTGTCAGTATCGATTTGTCGGGCGACAGCCTGCACCGGCGGGGTTATCGTGTAAAACAAGGCAGTGCGCCGATGAAGGAAAACCTGGCGGCGGGTATTTTGATTCGTGCGGGTTGGCCGGAAATTGCCGCGCAAGGCGGTGCATTGCTCGACCCGATGTGTGGATCGGGCACGATTCTGGTTGAAGCGGCATTAATCGCTGCCGATATTGCACCGGGCTTACTGCGTGGCAGTTTTGGTTTCGAGCGCTGGTTAAATCATCGCAACGATATTTGGCTGGAATTGCGTGAAGAAGCATTCGCGCGCAAAAAAGCGGGACTGGAAAAAGAAAATCTACCCGAAATCCGCGGCTACGATGCTGATGTAAAAGTGATTCGTGCCGCAGAAGAAAATATTGTCAGTGCCGAGCTGGATCATTGGTTGCGCGTCAGCCGCAAGGAATTAAAAGATTTTGTAAAACCGACCCATAAAGCGATGGATTTTGGTTTGGTGATTAGCAACCCGCCTTACGGCGAACGCCTGGGTGAAATTGAATCGCTGAAATTATTGTATGCCCATATGGGCGAACGTTTACGCAATGAATTCCAGGGATGGCGCGCCGGTGTGTTTACCGGCAATCCCGAACTCGGAAAACAAATGGGTTTACGTGCAGATAAAAAATATAAATTTTTTAACGGCACCATCGCCAGCGAACTATTGATGTTCACCATCAGTAGCGAAACGTTTGTGCAAAGCCGTGTCGAACAAGATGCACGTTTTAGCAAAAATGATGAAGAGCGCAAAGCTGCTGAACAAAAAGTAAAAATCGACAATAAAAAAGAACGGGAAGCCGCATTAAGTAATGGTGCACAGATGTTGGTGAACCGTTTGCAAAAAAATCTTAAGCAATTGGAAAAGTGGGCGAAGAAAAACGAGATCAGTTGTTATCGTTTGTATGATGCGGACATGCCTGAATATTCAGCAGCAATTGATATTTACCGTGGGCAAACCCAGCCCAATCGTGCGCCACAGTTATACGCACACGTGCAGGAATATGCTGCGCCCAAATCCGTTGACGAAGAGCGTGCAGCGGCGCGTTTTGCTGAAATTGAACAAGCTGTGCCTTTTGCATTGGATATTCCCGATGCAAACATTAGCTACAAACAACGCCGCCGTAATAAAGGTAGCAGTCAATACGAAAAACTGAGTGAGCGCCCAACCGGCGATTTGTTTAGTGTGCAGGAAGGCCAGGCTAAATTGCATATCAATATGTGGCAATACCTGGATACTGGTTTGTTTCTCGATCATCGCCCGGTGCGCTTGCTGGTTGCGGAGATGGCAAAAGATAAACGCTTTTTAAATCTGTTCTGCTATACCGCTACGGCAAGCGTGCACGCCGCTATGGCGGGGGCGCGTTATACGGTGAGTGTGGATATGTCCAATACCTACCTGAACTGGGCGCGCAAAAATTTTGCGTTGAATGGTTTAAGTGAATCACGCAATCGTCTGGAGCAAGCAGATTGTTTGAAGTGGCTGGAAGAAAATGATCAGCAATACGATTTGATACTGCTTGATCCTCCGAGCTTCTCCAACTCCAAGCGCATGGAAGATGTGTTGGATGTACAGCGTGACCATGTAGGTATGATTCACAACGCCATGCGTTCACTGGCGGAGGGCGGAACCCTGATTTTTTCCAATAACTTGCGCAGTTTTAAATTGGATAGCGACGCGCTAAATGCTTATACGATACAAGATATCAGCGGGCGCACTATCGATGAGGACTTCAAGCGCAATCCCAAGATTCATCAGTGCTGGTTGATTACGCATTAAATAATTGCAGTCCGCTTGGAAAGGAGCTATATTCATTAATGTTAAATATGAATAATTGGAGGTGCGTATGGCAACTACCAGCCTGAGCTTGGGTGAGCATTGGGAAGTTTTTATCAAAAATGAGATTGCCAGCGGGCGCTATGGCTCTGCGAGTGAAGTAGTGCGTGATGCTTTACGCACTCTCGAAGAGCGGAAGCAGAAGTTGGAGGCATTGAGAACACACCTTGCCCAAGGTGCGCAACAAGCGGACAAAGGCCAATTTGTTGATAACTTTTCCGTGGATGCATTGATCGACGAATTGGATAGGGATAATTGATAAGGACATCTAATGAAGAAATATCGGGTGACTCCCCGTGCCAGGGATGATTTAAAAAGTATCGCGCGCTATACCCAACATCAATGGGGTAAATTACAACGTGATAAATATCTAAAATTGCTTGAGCAGCGGTTTGAATGGATTGGTGAAAATCCATTGTCAGGAAAAAATAGAAACGATATTTGTGCAGGTTATTACTCGTTTCCGCACGGTGAACATTTGGTGTTTTATCGACTCGGTGCAGGAGTAATTGACGTTATTGGGGTGTTACATCAGGACATGGATGTGGAATATTATTTTAATACCTGGCATTGACAATGTTGCGACTGATAAAAATGAAAATATTATCTTGTTATGTCGCATCCATTCTTATGATTTCCAGTGCTGCAAATGCCGATCAATTCTGCTTCGCGCTCGCGGAGACTTACTACGAGCAAGTTTATTGCCAGCTCCAGGCAAAAGCCCAAACTAAAAATTTACCACCGTTTAATCAATTCAAAAAAAATAATGAACAAGTACAAGCATCGCTGTTAAAACGGCCGGCTGAGCGTAACGGGATCAAGTTGCCCTTGCCGATAAAAAAGCTCCCTGTAGCGACAGAAACCAAATTGGCGGTTATAGAAACCAGCGTAATTACAAAAGCCAAGCCTGCCATTACGGAGAAGTCAACTGTTCAAGTGGCAAGAACTGGACCGATAGCGGCTATTCAACAAACTACGCCACTGATTGAAAATATTTTTGGTTGCAAGTTGATTTCCAAACAGTTGCAGTGCAGCAATGGTGTGTTCACCTTGTCAGGCAATAAAGCCAATCAGCGCCTCACAAAATCAGCGTTGACGGCGGAAAATAAAATGAATTTACCCGGCTATAAAGAGGGGGCGATAAACCAGTATTTAGCGCGTGCTTACCAGCAATATATTGGCAAAATGTGTGAGATAGGTTTGTGCGGAGTCACTATGACTTATGGGAAATTTACTTATCTTTATCAGGATATTAACAGTAAAGGCCTGGACTTTGCGCAGCGTTTTGAAACTATGTATAGCTTCCTGAAAAAAGATAAAGCCAGTATGGGAGTAAGCGAATCATCTGCAATACCGCAGGGGTTAATTGCAGATGATTGCAGCCCCTTGGGCGATAGTTATTATGTTTGTGAAATGCAGGGACGCAATTTTATTTTTACGCGGCAGTAACAAATTTCATCGGGTTGAGTCTATAACTCATCTTGCCAACTTACAGTGAGGTCGCCATGTTGATTAAAAGTCCCTCAGATATTCCTTCCTCCGAAATAACCCCGGAAAGTATTTATAATTCCCGCCGCGAATTTATGCGCGGCACCATGAGCGCGGCCGCATTGGGTGTTGGTATCGCTGCTGCTCCGGATTTGCTGGCGGCGCCCAGCCAGGTTGTTGATAAAGATTTGCCCGGGCCTGATTGGTTGAAACAACAGATTGCTGCGGCCAAAACCAACCAGGAAAAAATCAGCGAAAACCTTACGCCGTATGAACATGTGACTGGTTATAACAATTTTTATGAGTACGGGTATGACAAAACCGACCCGGCCGCCAAATCCCATGTGCTTAAACCACATCCATGGTCAGTGGAAATTGCGGGTGAGGTAGCCAAACCCGGCACTTATACGCTGGAGGATTTATTAAAAGGTGTAAATCTGGAAGAGCGTATTTATCGCCTGCGTTGTGTGGAAGCCTGGTCTATGGTTGTGCCCTGGGTTGGCTTTCCGTTAGCGGATTTAATTAAACGTTTTGAACCAACCGGCAACGCAAAATTTGTATCTTTCACAACATTAAAACGCCCGGCGGAAATGCCCGGCCAAAAAAGTTCGTTTAGCACCATTGATTGGCCGTACCGCGAAGGTTTGCGTATGGACGAAGCCATGCACCCGTTAACTATTTTAGCGGTGGGACTGTATGGAAAAGTATTGCCTAACCAAAACGGCGCGCCGCTGCGTTTAGTCGTGCCATGGAAATATGGATTCAAATATATTAAATCGATTGTGAAAATCGAATTCACTGAAAAACAACCCAAGACTACCTGGAGCATGATTGCACCGGATGAATATGGTTTTTATGCCAATGTAAATCCAAAGGTTAGCCACCCGCGCTGGAGCCAGGCAGAAGAGCGCCGTTTGCCGAGTGGGTTATTGCGGCCCAACATTGTTCCTACACAAATGTTCAATGGCTATGCTGACCAGGTTGCGCATCTTTATAAAGATATGGACTTACGAAAATATTATTAAGCAGTGCGGATATTTTTATAATATCCGCTGCCATTTCATTTGCTGGATAAAATACGATGCCTGTTCTTTGGCGAAGAATACTGATTTTCCTTCTCGCATCAATTCCCCTGGTTTTTATAATTTATAAAACCCTGACCAACCAGCTGGGTGCAGATCCGGCTAAAACTATTGTTCTTTTTACCGGCGAGTGGGCAATTTATTTTTTGTTTATTACGCTTGCGGTTACACCGTTGCGTCGGTTGATTCACGTCGGTAGAGTTCATTTTCGCTGGTTGCAAGTGCATCGCCGTATGTTGGGATTATTTGCTTTGTTTTATGCGCTTCTGCATGTGACTGCATTTCTGGTATTTATTCTAGGGCTGGATTTCACTCGTTTTGGCAAAGAGCTGGTTGAGCGACCTTACATTCTTGTGACTATTCCGGCGGTGATTTTACTGATTGTGTTAGGCATAACATCGACTAAAGCGATGATGCGGCGTTTGGGGAAAAGCTGGAGCAGACTACATAAAAGTATTTATTTGATCGCCATATTGGCATGGCTTCATGTATTTATGCAGGTAAGATCAAGTTATTTTGAAGCAGTTATTTTGGGCAGTATTTTATTATGGCTTCTAGGAATCAGGGTTTATTGGTATTTCCAGAAGCCAAAATAAAACGCGATTATTTATTGTGTGGATGGAAGAACACCTGAATCGGTGTTTTCCCATCTTTATTTGTGTCAGATAACCCCGAAAGCAATCATTGCTTCTGCAACGCGCCGCAGGCCTACAATATTTGCACCCAAAACATAATTTCCTTTATGTCCATATTCTTCAGCTGTATTAAAACAATCCTGATGGATATTTTGCATAATTGTTTTCAAACGTTGCTCGGAAAATTCAAAGCTCCAGGAATCGCGGCTGGCATTTTGTTGCATCTCCAGTGCTGAAGTTGCTACACCACCGGCATTGGCTGCTTTACCCAATCCATAAGCAATATTGGCCTCCTGGAATATCCGGATTGCTGCCGGCGTGGATGGCATGTTTGCCCCTTCACTCACAGCAATTAACCCATTATTGACAAGTGTGCGCGCTGAATTTCCATCCAATTCATTTTGGGTGGCGCAAGGCAGCGCGACCTCACAGGGAATATCCCAGATATTTCCGTTGGCTAAATAGGTTGCCCCTGAGCGATGGTTGATGTATTCACTAATCCGTTTGCGTTCAACTTCTTTCAATTGTTTGATCAACGTGAGGTTGATGCCATTAGGGTCATGGATCACACCATTTGAATCAGAACAGGCAACAACTTTGGCACCATATTGTTGTAATTTTTCAATTGCATAAATAGCAACATTTCCTGAACCGGAGACTACAGCCGTTTTTCCTTCCAGGGTTGTATTACGTATTTTGAGCATTTCCTCCAGGAAGAATACTGCACCATAACCAGTCGCTTCCTTGCGTACCAAGGCTCCACCCCAGGCCGGGCTTTTGCCAGTCAGGACGCCGGATTCGTAACGATTGGTGAGGCGTTTGAATTGGCCAAACATATAGCCAATCTCGCGTGCACCTACACCAATGTCGCCTGCCGGAACATCAGTGTATTCGCCGACATGCCGCCAGAGTTCGGTCATAAAGCTTTGGGTAAAACGCATAACTTCCGCATCGGATTTGCCTTTGGGGTCGAAATCAGAACCCCCTTTACCGCCACCAATCGGCATGCCGGTTAATGCATTTTTAAAAATTTGTTCAAACCCCAGGAATTTGATGGTGCCAAGCGTGACGGATGGATGAAAGCGAATACCGCCTTTATAGGGCCCCAGGGCGCTATTGAACTGAACGCGGAAGCCGCGATTGATTTGCACTTCACCTTTATCATCAGTCCAGGGGACTCGAAAGATAATCTGGCGTTCGGGCTCGCAGATTCTTTCAATTATTTTTTGTTCTGCGTATTCCGGGTGTTTTTGTAAAACCGGGCCAAGGGTTTCAATGACTTCTTTTACTGCCTGGTGAAACTCCAGCTCGCCCTGATTTCTTTGTACCACCTGGTTATAGATTGCCTCGAGGCGTGTATTTACATCATTCACAGAAAACTCCAACTCGATCGGTTACAAACGGAAATGCCTGATACTCCCGGGCATGAGAACCGATGATCAATGATTAAATTAAAAAATAGGAGAAGTTGCCAAGGCAATAACGTTTCCGGGTGGGCGCTATATACGGTGCAACTAGAGTGTAAGCATGGAATCAGGGGGGGCTTACCCGCCATCACCCGAGGGAATTATGAGAGTAAAGAGCTTATCTCTCAACACCAATATGGTGCAATTTTGATTTTTTTGCACTCTGTTGGTGCTTTGTTGCGGAAGCCGCCAGCGACTGTTAGTCACTGGCAGGGGAGCCTTGGGCTTATGCGCGAGACTTATATTCGCCGGTGCGTGCGTCAATGATGATCTTCTGGCCGATCTCAACGAAAGCAGCAACTTGCAATTCAGTGCCGTTCTTGAGCTTGGCAGTTTTCATTACTTTGCCAGAGGTATCGCCACGAACTGCCGGTTCGGTGTAAGCCACTTCGCGGGTGATAGCATTTGGTGGCGTTACAGAAATTACTTTACCTTCGTAGAACACTGCATCACACACGTCTTCCATGCCATCTTCAATCCATGGAAGCAAATCGCCCAGCTCTTCGCCGGTTACTTCGTATTGGTTGAACTCAGGGTCCATAAATACGTACATCGGGTCAGCGTAGTAAGAGTAAGTTACTTCTTTACGATCCAGCTGGATGTCTTCGAATTTGTCATCGGCGCGGTATACGGTTTCGGTATTGATACCGTTGAGAAGGTTTTTCAGTTTCATTTTTACAACAGCGGCGTTACGGCCGGATTTGTTGTATTCCGCTTTTTGAACAACCCAGGGTGAGCCGTCGATCATCAGAACGTTGCCAGCGCGGCAGTCTTGTGCAATTTTCATGGTAAATCCCAGTTTGCAGTAGTTAAGTAATGCGGGAGACCTTGAGCTACGCGGCGCGCACCGCCAGGTTTCCCGAGGGTTTGAAATCGGCGCGCTACTATACAGTTGTTTACAGCTTTTCTGTAGTGCTTTTTTGGGGGGCATATCCAACGGCCAACGCCATTAACTGGCGGGCCAAATCGGGCTGTTGGGATAAATCCAGACTCCATTCTTGAACAGCAAATTGCCATTGCGATAGGTATTCCAGCATTTTGCTCCAGTCATTACTGGTATCAGCAAATTCATTCCAGTTGTGCCAAAGGCTGCGCAAGCGGTTAGCAAACTCTGCATTTTTCCCAGCCAGGAACTTGTCGAGGAAAGCATCCAGTTTGACGATATGGGCTTGCTCATCTTGCGGGTAGATATGCCAGATAAAAGGTTTTCCAGCCCATTGCGCCCGTATAAAGGAATCCTCGCCACGCACAAAGTTGATATCGCACGCCCACAGTAACAGGTCATATTCAACCTGGGTGAGAAAGGGAATTACAGTAAGGAATAGATTTCCCTGTTGCCATTGTTTCCCTGTATCGAGATTTGCTTCCAGTGATTGATTGATGCTGGTGAGTATTTTTCCGCCGGGGACCAGACAATGGATGGGAGTAGGTGAATTGATCCAGGTATTTAATAGAGGGGCGATAGCCGGATTTTCATAAGCAAAGAGTGATACCAGCAAAGACGCATCTTTTTGCTGAACTCCGATTTTTTCTAAAAACATAGGTTTATCAAAACTTTCTCGACGAGCTAATAAGTCATGCTCGCGGAGCAAGCCACCGGTTTTCGGGGTAAATCCTGGAAAAAAGAAGGTTTTACGCAAGCCAGTGGCGGGGTGGATAGAGGTCATTCCGTGGCACTCTTCAACCCATTGCTCTGCGCTCAAATACTCAAGGTTGATCCACACCGGTGGATGCCCTGCATGTTTTTGCGCAGCCATCGCCTGCAGGTAGGTATCGGGAATATCACAGGCGAAGCCTTCGATGACGACCTGGGCTACCTCAATATTTGCCGGAAATGGTTCGATCCAACGGCAAATTTCAACCTTATTGCAAAACTGGTGTTCAAGGATTTGCGCTTCCGGCCAAATTCTCGCCAGGGAATCCATGTCATCAACCCACAGTCGCACGTGTTGGCGATGCTCATTGGCCAACTGCCGTGCAAGGCGCCAGCAAACGCCGATATCGCCGTAGTTATCAATGACGCGACAAAAAATATCCCAGGACTTTGTTTCGGTTGCAGGCATAAAAATAGATTGATAAACGAATAGGTGATCGAATGGGCATTCAAGGTTCGCATCATAATATGCATATAGATGCGGCTAAAGTTTTATCGGGTTGTTGCCAGAAATGAAAAAGGGGATCGATAAAATCGACCCCCTTTTCTAATAGGCTCAACGATCAATGCAACTGTGTGAAGTTCACTGGAATCCAATCGTAGGAATTGCCTTCTTTACGTAGATGGCCAAGACCCGGGAACTGGATGTGCGCCGCGCCTACGAGAATTCCTTCTTTCGCTGCCTGGGTGAAAATTTTATCGCGCTCGGCAGCGGCTTTTTTCTGGTCGCTATCAAAAGCAATGGTGACTTCGGGATGATCCAGCTGCACGGCGGCAACGTGAATCAAATCGCCAATCAGCCAGAGTTTCTGCCCCTGGCTTTCCACCTCATAAACACTGTGGCCGGCAGTATGGCCGGAGGTTGAAATGGCTTTAATTCCTGTTGTTAATTGGGTTTTATGGTTGAACGGTGCAAATTTTTTGGCAGTTTTATAGGGCGTTAACATAGCGACGGCGTTGGTGTAAAAGCTTTTGGCGTCTGCCGGTGCCTTATCGAGATTGGCTTTGCTCAACCAGAAATCAGAGTCCTTTTGATCGACATGAACCACTGCGTTAGGAAATGCCAGGGCATTGTTGCTCACTAAGCCGCCAATGTGATCCGAGTGTAAGTGAGTGATATAGATATCGTCGATTTGTGCAGGCTCATAACCGGAAGCGCGCAAGTTAGCGACGAATTTACCGAGCGTTGGACCGAAGAGCCCGCCAGCACCGGCATCGATCAATACCAGTTTTTCGCCGGTGTTAATCAAATAAGCATTCACCGACGTTTCCAGCGGTGCTTTTAAAAAAGAATTGGCCAATGCAGCGTTGGTTTTTGGTTCGGGATTGGTGAGCAGCTTATCGACTGGCAGTTCTACAGTACCGTCATTAATTGCGGTTACTTCAAATGAACCAACCATCAAGCGGAAGTATCCCGGTGCAGGGGTTTTGGCCATGGGTGCAGCGGCCAGCGCGAGTTGGCTGCCAAGCCCGGTAATAAATGTTGCTGAAGCCAGGGCGGCTGCCAGGGCGAGTTTTTTCATAGAGAACACAGACATATAAATTCCTTGGGGAGTTAACCCGTCAGCACAGATTAAGTAGACCGAACACGTGATGCTGTGTGCTTGGTGAAAAAATTGTATTTGTTTGCGTAAAATCGCACAATGATGTAAATCGCAAACCATCTTTGCGATTTTTGCAACGAAATCATATCGGGTTTGGATTGCACAATGTTAGATGCCATTCGTTTATTTATCGCCGTTGCCGACACGGGTAATTTGTCGAAAGTTGCCAGGGCACAGGCGATGGCGGTGTCTTCCATTTCACGCAAAATCGATGCATTGGAAGCGGAATTGGGCTTTCAATTATTTCATCGCACCTCGCGGGTCATTTTATTAACCGACTCCGGCGCGGAGTTTTTGCCACGCGCGCGCCTTATTTTGCAGGAGCTGGATGAAGCGAAGACGGCGATATCGGCACGCAATGCTGATCCGCAAGGATTGTTGACAATTACCGCACCTTCCGTGTTTGGTCGTATCCATTTGGCACCGGCAGTGATGAGTTTCATGCAGCGTTATCCGCTGATGGAAATCGACCTGAATGTCAGCGACGAAATTCTGGATCTCTCGGTGCATCGCGTGGATGTAGCAATTCGCATTGGCAAATTGCCGGACAGCGACCTGGTTGCGACGCAACTCGCGCCTTTCCAGCGCTTGGTTTGTGCCAGCCCGAAATACCTTGAAAAGCATGGCATACCTGACTCGCCTCTGGATTTGGTAAACCATAATTGCCTGACGGTGAAGGGCAAGGGGGCGACGGTTCCCGGGCTTTGGGGATTTGCCGGTGTTAATCGCAACCAGCCGCTTGCCGTAAAAGGAAGTTTTTGCAGTAACGACATCAACTTTTTATTGCAAGCGGCGCTGGATGGTGTGGGGATCGTGCATCTCGCCAGCTGGTTGGTTAGCGATGCGATTGTGCGTGGGCAATTGATGTGTTTATTTGCCGGTGTGCCGGATATCCCGGCAAAAATCCAGCCCGGTATTCATGCGGTACGCATGCCGGGGCGCTCCCATGCTACAAAAGCACAATTGTTCATCGCACACCTGCGCGAAACATTTGGTGAGCCTGCCTATTGGGATCGAGCAATTACAGAGACGGTGAAAAATAGCCTTCATCTATAGGTCAAATGTATGATGGCAACCTGATAAAAACTACGGCGATATGATCGCGTACAACGGATGAACGGGTACTTCCCGTTATCATCTTATCGATAACGAATAGAGCTTCTATAGAGAAACACCATGGCTTCCTTACAAGATCAACTATTAAAAGCGGGTTTAATCGACGCAAAAAAAGCCAAGCAGGCAAATAAGGAAAAGCGTAAAGAAACGAATGTAGCGCGTCGTTCCAATGAAGAAGTGGTCGATGAAATCAAACAATCGGCCGAGCAGGCACGCCAGGAAAAAGCGGAGCGCGACCGCGAGTTGAATCGCCTGCGCGACCAGGAGCTCCAGCAAAAAGCTATCGCCGCGCAAATCAAACAATTGATTGAAAATCATCGCCAGTCCAAGGGAGCGGGCGAGGGCGATGTGGAATACAACTTCACTGATGGCAAATTAATAAAAAAAATCCGCGTATCCAAACTGGTTCAGGAACAAATTGTGCGCGGCGTTTTGGCGGTGGTGAAATTGGGCGAAGGTTACGAAGTGGTACCGCGTATAGTGGCCGATAAAATTGCCCAGCGCGATGAAAAGTTTGTCATAGTGGCCAACACCAAAACCCAGCAACAAACGGAGGAAGATGATCCTTATAAGGATTATGTAATTCCCGATGATTTGATGTGGTAATTGCGCTGTTGTTGGGCAAATATCGATTAGCTATTTTGCCATCAGAGTATGGTTTTAGTTTGCCAGCCGACACTGGCTAATAGGATAAAACGCTAATTGATTGAGCGAAGGTTAATTGAGTGAAAGTGTTAAGTGGCGAGCGAAGAAAAATCTTGCTCGCCATTTTTATTACTACCCTTAAAACTCTCCGAGGAATCCACCCGATTGGCGCGCCCACAAATGCGCATAAACGCCATTTTTTGCCAGCAGCTCATTGTGGGTGCCTTGCTCAATAATTTGACCGTTATCCAGCACAATCAAGCGATCCAATGCGGCGATGGTAGATAACCGATGCGCAATAGCGATAACGGTTTTGCCTTGCATCAACCAATTTAAATTGGTCTGGATTGCCGCTTCCACTTCAGAGTCCAATGCAGAGGTTGCTTCATCCATAATTAAAATCGGTGCGTTTTTGATGAGTACACGTGCAATTGCAATACGTTGGCGTTGGCCACCGGAAAGTTTTACGCCGCGCTCACCGACATGAGCGTCGTAACCGGTGCGCCCTTCGTTATCCACCAGGCCCAGGATAAATTCATGCGCTTCGGCTTGCTGCGCGGCGTGAATCATTTCTTCTTCGGTGGCGTTGGGTTTGCCGTAAAGCAAGTTATCGCGAATGGAACGGTGTAACAACGAGGTGTCTTGCGTAACCATACCAATGTGCGCGCGCAAACTTTCTTGCTTGATGTCGGCGATGTTTTGGTTATCAATCAAAATCGAGCCGGAATCGACATCGTAAAAGCGCATCAGCAAATTGACGAGCGTGGATTTCCCTGCACCTGAACGGCCCACCAAACCAATTTTTTCACCGGCGTTGATGTGCAAATTAAAATCCTGCAATAAACCGGATTCTTTTCCATAGTTAAAATCGACTGATTTAAAATCAATCGTGCTGCGGGTGATATTTATTTCCGGAGCATTGGGTTTGTCTTGTACCTCACGCGGAATGGATAGGGTGTTTAAACCGTCGCGCGCCGTTCCCATATTTTCAAATAGTGCGGACACCTCCCACATAATCCATTGCGCCATACCGTTTAAACGCAATACCAAACCGACAGCGGCAGCAATCGCACCGGTAGTAATTGCTGCGCTTGACCACAGCCAAAGCGACATCGCTGCGATTGCGAAAATCAGTAATACATCAATGACCCACACTGCAGTGCCGAGCAATGTGGCCAGACGCATTTGCGGGTGAACCGTCGACAGGAAATACTCCATACCTTTTTTGGCGTAATCCGCTTCGCGATTGGAATGTGAAAAAAGTTTTACAGTAGAAATGTTGGTGTAGGTATCTACTAAACGCCCGGTCATATCCGAACGCGCATGGGCTTGTTGCGTAGAAATTTTGGATAAACGCGGCAGGAAGTAATACAGCAATCCACCGTAAGAAATAAACCAGGCGATTAGTGGCAACGCAAGTCGCCAATCCAGTGAAACAGCAAGCACCAGTATGCTGCTGAAATACACCATGACGTACAGCATCACATCCAGCAATTTCATAATAGTTTCACGCACGGCGAGTGCGGTTTGCATTACCTTGGTCGCGATACGCCCCGCGAATTCATTCTGGTAAAACTGATAGCTCTGGCCCAACAAATAACGGTGCGCCTGCCAGCGAATCCGCATCGGGAAATTGCCGAGTAATGTTTGATGCATTAATAGCGAATGGAGCAACACTGATACGGGCAAACCAACCAGCAGGATAAACACCATCCAGATTAATTCGCGACGGGATTCAGTCCAGAAAGTGGCTGGCGAATGCTGGTTTAATGAATCAACAAGATTGCCCAGAAAACCAAAGAGCGACACTTCCATTACCGCGATTAATCCGGTAAATATCGCCATGCCGATAAGATAAGCTTCGGCTCCCCGGCTGTAGTGCCTGCAAAAAGCGTAGAGGGTTTTTGGTGGGGCTGAAGGTTCCTGTGGAGGAAATGGTTTTATCAGGCTTTCAAAAAAACGAAACATAATGAATATCACTGGCTAAAAACTGAACCGGTATTGTAGCAGCTCACACCGCCGACTTCGTGTAACCAAGTGTTAATTTGTGGTGCTACACTGTCGCCCATTATCGAAGGCGCTAGTGTCAGCAATTGGCAGTAGTTATTGATCAGTATTTGCGCGAGCTAATATTTATGAAAAATGCGTTAATGGTGTTTGGTGCAGGTTGCCTGGGTGGCTTGGTAATGTGTGTCGTTATGTGGTTATTTAGCCGCTACGGCATTACCCAATCCCTGAATGTAAATCTGCCGGGTTCAGTATCGCCTCATTGGATGTACCCTCGCATTGTCTGGGGCGGATTGTGGGGTTTTTTATTTTTATTGCCTATTTTTGCCAGCAGCCTGTTTGCTCGCAGTTTTGTAATTGCCTTGATCCCCACCTTGATCCAATTGTTTGTGTTTTATCCGTTTTATGAAGGAAAAGGTGTTGCGGGACTTAAACTCGGGATGTTAACCCCATTTCTCGTATTCTTTTTCTTTTGGGTCTGGTCTTTTGTCACTGCTGTGACACTTCGGGTTTCTTAGCACGCGGGAATTTTTATGAGAAAAATGTTTTTCTGGTTGGGTAGCTTTTTCCTGGTATTTACCGGTGTGGTAGCGAACGCCCAGTTATTACCCAACGCTACGTTGAATACCCAATCGGTGCAGCGTTGGATGCAGACCAATCGCGACATCGCGCCGATTATGCAAGCAATCGATACGATGAATAACACCGATGCCAAAATCAAAGCATTCGATGCATTGCCAGCAGTTGAGCAAGATAAAAAAATTGATGAGTTATTAAAATCCAAAAACTTGCAGGAAATGGCAAAAAATATTACCCGACAACATGGCTGGAAGTCGGTCGGCGAATATATGCGGTTAAGCACTAGGTTGGGCAATGCAATTGCCGCGTATTTTTTGTTTGGCGATACGGAAAAGATGACTGAAGAGCAGGCAAAGCAATTAAAAGGGAAAGCCGATCCCGCGGTATTGGCTGTGCCGCGTAGTGACATTGAATTTGTGAGGCGGAATGAAAAAAACCTGCAGCATTATATTCAGGCTTACGGGGCCGGGCGTTAACGCCTTGCTAAAGGTCTATTCCAGGATCACCGTCTTTAAACAGCCGGGAGAATAGCCTGAATATCCAGAGAAATATTTGAACAGGTAGTTCAATTACAAATTCGAGCCAATCCAACCAGAAATAAGTCTCTTCGCGCTGGTTACGGCTTTTGCTGGGCCAGAAAATATACGCTATCAGAAAAAAGGCGCAGGCTCCCAGCAGTACAGGCCAATTAATTTCCGGTATAAATCCGTCAATCAGCAGGTATATGCCGCATAAAAAAAATAACAGCGAGAAAAAGGCACGCAGGAAATCCATAAGTGGCTCGCAGGAAATTGGTCTTATGGAGTATAGGAAGAGCCCGTTATCAACGCAATTTGATAACGGGCACAATGCTAGCGAGAGCCGCCACTTAAACTGAGGTAAACCAGGGTTTGATTAAGTAGCTGATAAGCCACTTCGCCAAAGGTGATAGGGCCGGTCAGCTCACGAGTCTTCTTCCCTTCCAGTTCGGAATATAAATAATTCAGGATGCAATTACAGGAAAACGAAATATTTTCACTGTCCGAGGCGGATAATTCTTTGTTAAAGCTCTCAATGTAATTGTCCACTGGTTGTGCAAAACGGTAGCTGATATCGCTAAACACCGGTGCATACAGGTCCACTTTTTGATTGGCTTCATCCACTTGCTGGATACTAACGTTAATCATGACTCCGGAGTAGTTGGCAACCAATGGCAAACGGGTATCCACTTTTGCATATTTAATGTAATCGGCAAGGTTTGCCGGTTCACCATTAATCGTGCAATCACTTACCGAAAAGCCGGTGCTTTTGAATTTAATTTCAGGACCCTGGCCCTGGTTAAACAAATTCACGATGTTGATGTTCGCTAATTGATTACCTGGCAGGGGAACGTGCATTGCTACGGCCTGTTGGTCAAATAACATTCCACGCGCTGGGCCAAAACCTACTTTGGCATTGCGGTTGCCAACATCATCCAGATGGACACCGGAGATCCAGCCGATGATAGGTGAAAAATACATGTTGGGATAATCAGGCGCATTTTGCGCGTAAGATAAATGCACTTCAGACATCGCAGGTAAAATGACTATGGTAAAACCATGCTCTGGTGCTTCTTGTGCAATGCGTGAAATGGAATTTGCATCATAGAGTGTGATGCGGGGAGCGTTGCTTGGTTGAACCCCTTCTATGGTGTTAACAAAAATATGTTCGCGATCCGCTTTACCGCCTTCATTGGTCATAAAATACGGAATTGTGCCTGCAATCCAGTTACCTGAAGGTAATCCATCCAATATGGTTTCGTCTGCAGCTATAACGAGATACTCGCCGCGATTGATTTTTTCCACAACCTGATCGCGTGTTACCAATGCGCTGCGAATGCGGATATCAGTATCTTGTGCCATACAAGCTCTCCTGGCAGTTTATTTAATTTGAGTAACCATTGCTTAACACAAGGCGAAGTTCTTGCTGCATAAATCGCTGGTTGTGTTTTATAAAATCCCTTACCCGTCGCACAGCATTTAATTCCACTACCGGGTCGGGGTTCATTAAAATTTGCGAGCGCAAATTCGATAAGAGTAGCTTATAAGCAATATGTGAACTCGGTATGAAAGTGTCGTCTTTGAGGATGCGCTTCCAGATATCGTTACGCTCATCTGGCAAGCTGATTTGATGCTCTTCCGGAGCATTCATAATTTTATTAATCAGTACCAGTTCCTGCTTCAAGTTGCGTGCATTCTTACGGAAAAATTCACGTAACTGGTTAAGGATATCCACCCGCACATTATTGTCTTGTGTATTTTGAAACGCGTGGCGTAAGCGCACCAAGAATAAATTCAATGGCATATTGTTTGAGCCAAGGTCTATTTTTGCGCTGATCAACTTCAACCAAATACTATTTTTGAGTGAAGGAAGAACCAGTTTGGTGACAGTGCTGCGTCGTTCTTCCACGGATTGTTTTTTAGTCGATAGTGCACAAATCTGACTCAGTTCTGCATCGAGTGAATTTGCGTGCGAAATGAAGAATTTGCGCAGCTCATTCACCGAGTCCGCTAATTTCGTTTCTACCTTGGGATCAATCATGGTTAGCTTAAGCTTGGACAGCAAAAGTTTTAACGAAAATAATTGGGTTCGCAGATGAAATTTGTCGTAAATCATGCTTTCCCAAATAGGATCTGACTCCATTGGCAAGCAGGTGGCGAGGCGGTAGGACTCAGGTGTTTTTTCAATATCCCCGATAATTTCTTCGGCTGCTTGCTGCTCGATTTGCAACGTATTGGCAATTGCATCTGGCGCTAAACCGCGAATATGAAGCAGCGCAACGCGTTGGCGTAATTCATGGGTGTAATTGCGATTCGCATCTCCCACAAAGCCTGGTTGCAATAATGAATCCTTGCTGATTCCCGAGCCGCTGATCGATTGATCATAAAAATTGGAGACGATGTGGCAGCTGTAATTACCAATGCCTGTGTGTAGCCAGCGTTTGGAAAAACCAGCGTCAGCGATTTTATTGTTATTGGCATCCTGGTTTTTGGAGAAAAAAGAAAAGCGCGATTTTTCAACTAAATAGGTAAGTTCTACGTGAATAATTCTGCTTTTTTCGTCGATCGAAACATCCTGTACTGACCAAGGCGCATTAATTCCCAGTATGGCCTCAAAGTAATGCTTGGGTTGTTTAACCACTTGCTACTCCTTCGGGTGTCAGTTGTCAAAAAATTACCTTTTACTTCGACAAAACCTCAAATCAAAGTAGTGTTTAATTCCACGCCATACGAGCGGCGTAGATGATAGTTAACATGAAGTTGGTGTTTTAACATCAGATGATTGAATAACAATCAATATAAACAGCAATATATTTATGAAGATTATTTAAGGGCGCGCGATTATGGCGACCCCTTCACATTATTGATAGAGCTATTTTCATAGATACTAGAAAATTGTCGCCTAAAATTTCATTAACGTTAAAAAATATTTTTCCATTTTAAAAGTGGATTAATTGGTTTTCCCCGTGGTGTTAAATTTGGATTTTCATCTAAATCATTAATATTATTTTAAAAGGTGCGTTCTTCTGATTTAAGGGAATCCTAAGTTCTAGCAATAAAAAAAACGCCTGTAATTTAAAATTTGCTTTATGGGATGTAGTTCGCGAAATTTAATTTACGGTATTTCCAGGCCCAAATGATTATGAAATCTTTGAATTGCATTCTTTCCCGCCGACAAAGAAATCGGTTAATGAGATAATTTTCAAGGATTAAATTATGCAGTTCATTAAAGCACTATTACGCGGTGAATTTTTCAAGCCAGGTGTGTTTAAAAATAACCAGCAGAATGACAAGGTTCGTGTAGGTATTATCGGAACAGGAAAAATCGGTGCCGATTTATTGGCAAAAGTGCAACGATCTCCATTCCTTGAATGTGTACTGTTTGCAGGAAGGAATCTCGACTCGGCGGGAATGACCTATGCCTCCAAATTGGG
>NZ_KN266207.1:538530-636491 GCF_000766945.1 Cellvibrio mixtus subsp. mixtus J3-8
TGTTAAGGTTTCAGATAAAGGCATTAATGCATTTTTGGATCCGCATAATTCCTGTGACATCGTTTTTGATGCTACCTCGGCGGCTTATCATAAAGAACACGCCAAGCTTTTTGAGGAGCTGGGCATATTGGCTATTGATATGACTCCATCACACATCGGTGAATGCTGTGTCCCTGGTTTGGGAATGGAAGAGGCGTTGCGCAATCGCAATATCAGTATGATTTCCTGTGGTGGTCAATCATCCATACCTATTGCTAAAGTGTTGGCTGATTGTATTCCTGATGTTAAAAAAATATCCGTTTCCTCTATCGTTTCTGCCAATTCAATTGGCCCGGGAACGCTTGCTAATATTGATGAGTATTACCACAACACAAAAGCGGGTTTGCGCAAATATACTGGAGTGGGCGAATTTGATGTTGAGCTTCATGTGGATGATGTGAATCTGGAAACTCGCATGTTCACCACTGTTATGGCGTGGTGTGATGCCGCAGATCTGGATGCACTCCAGGGGCCACTGAACGAAATGTTGTTACGTATTCAACGTTATGTGCCGGGTTATCGATTGGAGTCCAATCCAATGGTGATTGATGGTGGTATTCGTATCGATTTGAGTGTGGAGGGGTTGGGAGATTATTTACCGAAGTATGCAGGTAACCTCGATATTATTAATTGTGCTGCAATTGCGGTTGCAGAGCATTATGCAAAATGTTTGCTGACGGACCGTCAAGTGCAAAAAACTCCAGCGATCAAAACCGGATTACAAATGGAATATTGATCGACCATGCGAATCACAAGGATGTGATATTTAACAGCACATCCTTATCTTCCCTCATTCGCAACACTCTGCTTTTTCTGTGTTTTTCCCTTCTACCGGGTATCGTGCAATGCTTGTACGGTTGGCTGTTCAATGTTCTTTTTATTTTCACTCCAGGCTCTGGTCAAATGATCCGTTTGTTGCGTTATTTGCGAAACTTTTGAAAAATACCAAAGGCATTGGCACGCGATTATAAACAGCATCAGGAATGTCCCGGCATATATTGCCATCATATCTGTGTAGTTCACAGAAAAGCTCCAATGACGTGCTATACCGAGATAGCTGGCATAAAGCCATGATGTTGTTGACAAACTACCTGCAAGGGCAAGGAGTACTTTTTCTGAAGAGGATAACTCATTCAGACCTTGTGGTTTGCATAAGCGTGGGAAGCAGAAGTTATGCAATAAGTATCCATTTACTGTTAGCACTACAACTACGCTTAATTTTGCCCAGAGTTTTTGATTGATGATGTAATCCGGGTGGCCGATATATCCTTTAATCACAATAGCGATTCCAGTTACCCATAACAACAGTAATGCGATAGATACTCTTTTCGCATTCAAATGCAATTCGGCTATTTCAAGTGTTGTCAGGCGCCTGCCATGGGTTTGAAAAAGTGCATAGTCCTGTATTAATAAAATTCCTATCGCAACACACGCAGCGAGTAAATGAATATAAACCAAAAGGGAATTGATCATTATATTTCACCTGCCAAATAAGGGCGACATTGTGATTGTTAAAAATTCACAAAAACCACCACGAATATTTTTCATGAAAGGTTTTTGTATTCGTTGAGCGCTCTTAGTGCACTAACAGTTGTTAGTGATGCTGGAGGGAATTGCAGTGGTAGTTAATTTTTTTTCAGGAATTTTTATGCTTACACGTTTCCTGTGTGCCAAGTCTATGGGTAGAAGAATGCTTTTTTCAATAGGGTGGTTCTCCCGATAACTACAATGAAAGCAGGTGCGTTTTTTCCTGTTTGCACCAATTAAATGCATTGACTGCCCTGGTATAAAAAAATTCAAAAAAATATGGAAAAGAATTGAAGAAAAATACTGATACCAATTGGTTTCGTAAACCGGTTTGATCTTACCTGGTGCATGGATGGTTTTTTAAGGGGAATGTATGTAATTGTTTGGTGCGTTGGTATGGTTTTGAATGCTCGGAAATAAATTTTAGTTTTTATTGGAAAAATAACGTGTATTACTGCTGTGTCGGGTTGCGTAACGATTAATCCGGGGGAGCGGACAAAAACCAGGGTTTTACTGTTTCCTGAATCCATGCTCCGGTTAGCAATAAAAAATAACCGGTTAATGACCAGGGACGTGAATAATGACGACAATATATTGTCGAACATCTTTACAGCGCTGGACTATACTCAGCAGGTCTTTAACGTCTCAGCTATTAATTGCCGGAATAAAAACAATGAAATACGACATTGTCGTGATCGGAGCGGGTATTCAGGGGGCTGGTGTTGCTCAAGCGGCGGCGGCGGCTGGTTATTCTGTATTGGTGGTGGAAAAAACCGCACCAGCAGCAGGTACTTCCAGCAAATCCTCAAAGTTGATTCATGGCGGTTTGCGTTATCTGGAATCGGCCCAGTTTGGTTTGGTGCGTGAAAGCTTGCGTGAGCGGGCTTTGTTATTGAAGCTTGCCCCTGAACTGGTGAAGTTGAAGCCATTGCACATTCCTGTTTATGAGGATTCAACCCGGTCACCGTTGACCATTCGAGCGGGATTGAGCCTCTATGCTGTGCTGGCTGGTTTGGATAAGGATTCATTATTCAGGCAAATATCCAAAGAAGAGTGGCCGCGTTTGGCTGGTCTGCGCCAGGACAAGCTCAGTGCTGTATTCCGCTACCATGAGGCCCAGACCGATGATGCGGCGCTTACTCGTGCTGTATTGCAATCGGCGGTGTTACTTGGTGCAGATTTAATGATGCCGGCGCGTTTTGTGGCCGCTGAGCGCAATGGACAATGTTGTAAGGTGGATATTGAAACCGCTCGCGGGCATGAATCGGTAAGTTGCAGGGCGCTGGTCAATTGTGCGGGGCCCTGGGTGCGGGAAGTCTTGGGCCAGATTACACCGGCTTTGCCCGTACCCGGGGTTGAGCTGGTGCAGGGTAGCCACCTTCTGCTTCCGCCTTTATTGGATCAGTACTTTTATCTGGAGGCTCCCTCCGATAAACGAGCAATTTTCGTCTTGCCGTGGGAAGGGCGTTTGCTGGTTGGTACTACCGAAAAAATTCATGAAGATGCTCCAGAGAAAGCCGTATGTTCAAGTGCGGAAAGGGAATATCTACTGAACACATTGCGCTATTACTTTCCGCAACTGGTGATTCCTGCAGAGCAGGTCGAAACATTTGCGGGTCTACGTGTATTACCAAAAAGCGATAAACGCGCATTTTCCCGCCCACGGGAAGTCATGTTTGCGGTGGATGATGAAGCCAGGCCAAGGGTTTTATCCGTAATGGGTGGAAAGTTGACTACCTACCGCGCGACTGCCGAGCAGGCAATGCAGCGACTCATGCCATCATTGCCGACTAAAGAGCGCCGCGCAGACACGGCCCTGGTCTCACTTATTCCCGTCCATTAAACCGGCAAATGGCTCCCTTGGGCTATTAATCTTGCGGATATTTTTGCCATTGCCGTTGGTCTGAACGGTATCTACCGCTAGAATGGCGCCCGATTTCCTGTCACCCCAACCAGCGGTCTCCGCTAAGGATTCTCCTGTGAACTTCACCGGTGCCCACATTCTCTCCATTACCCAATTTGAACGTGCTGACATCCAGCGTATTTTTGACGTGGCCGATGCGATGGAACCCTACGCCTTGCGCCGTAAAGTTACGCGCGTATTAGAAGGCGCCATTCTCGGCAATATGTTTTTTGAGCCCAGTACTCGTACGCGTGTCAGTTTTGGCGCAGCGTTTAATTTGCTCGGCGGCAATGTACGTGAAACAACAGGTTTTGAAAGTTCGTCGCTCACTAAAGGCGAATCATTGTTCGATACGGCGCGTGTGCTTTCGGGTTATAGCGATGTAATTTGTATGCGTCACCCGCAAGCGGGTTCAGTTGCCGAGTTCGCTGAAGGCAGCCGTGTTCCGGTGATTAATGGTGGCGATGGCCCTAATGAGCATCCCACTCAAGCCTTGCTGGATTTATACACGATCCGCAAGGAGCTTCGTTCCAAAGGGCGTGACCTGGATGGTTTGCGAATTGCCATGATTGGCGATTTAAAGCATGGACGTACAGTGCATTCATTGTGCAAGCTATTGTGCATTTTCGACAAAATCAGCGTAACCCTCGTATCACCCGGGGAATTGGCAATGCCGGAATATATTGTGGAAGAGTTGCGCAAAGCAGGTCACACCGTCCACATTACCGATGATTTGCCTACCAGCATTACCCATATTGATATTGCATACTCAACCCGTATTCAGGAAGAGCGTTTTGCAAGTAAGGAAGAGGCGGATCAATATCGCGGTCGTTTCCGTTTGAATCAATCCATCTACACGGAGTACTGCGAACCTAACACCGTCATTATGCATCCACTCCCGCGTGACTCGCGTGCCGATGCGAATGAACTCGACAATGACCTCAATGCAAATCCCAATCTCGCCATCTTCCGTCAAACTGATAATGGTGTGTTGGTGCGTATGGCGCTATTTGCATTGGTGTTAGATGTAGCAGACCAGGTAGATAAATATGCGCGTGAAGTGAATTGGTATAATTCGCTTCGCTCCAATTAATAAGCAATTTAAATTTACTGCGAAAAATCCGTATTACCTGGTAGTACGGATTTTTTTCTATGGAGTCAAAAATTGGAATTCAGGAAAACAGCTCATGCTGACGCACAACGATTGCTTGATTTCTATGTGGAAAACCGCACTCACCTTGCGCTCTGGGAACCTGAACGCAGTGATCGTTTTTATACGCTCGACTATTGGCAAGAACAAATGCAAAACCGCACAGCAGAAATGCAGGAAGGGAGGGCGGTATATTTTATGGCAGTGGATGATCGCGATAATGTAGGGGCTGTATGTAACCTGACCAATATAGTGCGTGGTGTTTTTCAGGCTGGATATATGGGGTATGCCGTTGCCAAAACATATCAAGGGCAAGGGATTATGAAAGCATTATGCGTGCATGTTGTGGATTATGCATTTGAGGAATTGCAATTAAACCGCGTGATGTCCAATTATTTACCACACAATGAGCGTTCGGGGAATTTGCTAAAATCCTTAGGCTTTGGGCAGGAAGGTTATGCCAGGCGATATTTGAAAATTAATGGTCATTGGGAAGATCATATCCTCACTGCAAAAATTAATCCGGCGAATTTGTAAATCCTGTAAGGTTTTCGATAACTCAAAAAAATAATACAATAAAAAATGTTATTTAATATTTTTCATAAAAATAGATTAATGAAAATCCCGCGAATTTACCGTCAGGTTTTTCAAGCAATGGGTATAGTCCTGCAGATGGCCTGCAACCAAATGGATTACCGGTGTTTCACTATCCGTTGCATTAATTTCCAATACCCCCTTGATCAATAATAATTGTGAATTTAACAATGGCTCACGAAAATGAACCTGGGTTTGTTGCCAGACAATCACGTTGATGCTGCCTGTTTCATCTTCCAATGTCACAAACATACTGCCTTTTGCCGTACCAGGTCGTTGCCTGCCAGTGACCAGGCCGGCAACGCGTACAAAACGCCTATGGCCCACACCGGCTAATTCTCGCCGGGTTTTGCAGCGATTAAAGGGCGGTTGATTGCGCAATAATGCCATAGGGTGTGCACGCAAACTTAAACCAAGGTTGGCATAGTCATCCTGCATATCTTTTTCCAGCGATGGCGCAGGCATAGTTAATAAATCGTGTTGGTTTTCACTTTGCTCCAATAACGCTATATAAGGTTTTATGGCTGCTGCTTGCCAACGTGCCTCGTGGCGATTGCCTGTGAGTTGTGCAAATGCATCAGCTGCCGCAAGGTGGCCCAAATCCGTTGTTGTAAGTGGCGTGCGACGTGAAAGATTTTCTAATGATGTAAACAACTTATTGCCGCGCCAGCGTTCAATACCTTGTGCAGCCGTGGTATCGAGTGAACTGATTTGGCTAAAGCCAAGGCGGATAGCGAGTAAAGGCTGTGGATTAGGAAAATATTCAGAATGTAAATTATTGGTGGTAATAATTTCCAGTTGATTATCGTATCTACTGTGGTTAATTTCGACAGGTAGTACCATAACGCCGTGGCGCTTTGCATCCTGAATTAATTGTGAGGGCGAATAAAATCCCATTGGTTGGCTATTTAGCAATGCACAATAAAAGGCAGCGGGATAATGACGTTTACACCAGGAGGAGGCATAACACAGTAACGCAAAACTGGCGGAGTGGGATTCCGGAAAGCCATAACCACCAAAGCCTTTGATTTGATCGAATAATCGCACTGCAAAATCGCGAGAGTATTTTCGCGCTAACATGCCGGCAATAAATTCTTCCTCAAATTTTTCCAGATCGCTGTTTTTCCCCCAGCTTGCCATTGAGCGCCGTAATTCATCTGCTCTGCCACCGCTAAAACCTGCTGCAACCATGGCAAGCCTGATAGCTTGTTCCTGAAAAATTGGAACACCTAATGTGCTTCTTAAAACAGGTTCCAAATCATCGTGCTCATAAGTCACTTTCTCTTTTTTATTGCGCCGTTGCAAATAGGGATGAACCATTCCACCTTGAATGGGGCCTGGGCGTACAATGGCAATTTGAATAACCAGGTCATAGAATGTGTTGGGTTTTAAGCGCGGCAACATCGACATTTGTGCACGTGATTCTACTTGAAACACACCAATGCTATCGGCCATACGCAACATTTTATAGGTGGCGTCATCTTCACCGGGAATATCTGAAATCCGTTGTATTTCAGGGCGATATTTTTGGATAATTTTTAGTGTTTTTTTCAGCGCCGTTAACATGCCCAATGCAAGGACATCCACTTTTAACAAACGCATGGTTTCCAGGTCTTCTTTATCCCATTGAATAATAGTGCGCTCGGGCATGCTGGCATTTTCAATTGGAACCAGATCGCTAATGCGATCCTGTGCGATAACAAAACCGCCCACATGTTGGGATAAATGCCGTGGAAACCGCCGCAGCTCATTTACAAGATGAAAAAATAAATACAACATTTTCTGTGAAGGCAATGTAAACGCCTGATCGGATTCTTGTAATTGTTTATTCAAGCGAACAAGGCGCTGTTCCCATTCGTCACGCTCATCCCACCAGGCAATCGATGAAGCCAAATGCGTTATAAATATTGGCTCAAAACCTAATGCTTTACCCAGGTCGCGAACCGCACTACGACGGCGGTAGGTAATAACCGTTGCGGCCAATGCTGCATGTTCACGGCCATATTTTTGGTAAATATATTGAATAACCTCTTCGCGTCGCTCATGTTCAAAATCGACATCAATATCCGGTGGTTCATTGCGTTCCCTGGAAATAAATCGTTCAAATAACACATTGATTTGTCCGGGGGCAATTTCGGTAATGCCAAGGCAATAACATACGACTGAATTAGCGGCAGAGCCACGCCCCTGGCATAAAATATCTTGTGAGCGTGCAAATTCAACGATGTCGTATACCGTCAGGAAGAAAAACTCATATTTTTCTTCGATGATAAGGTGCAACTCTTTTTCAATCAGTTGCGTGACTGCTGTCGGCGTACCTTGTGGATAACGTTTTTTCTCCCCCTGTTGCACCAGGTGGCGCAAATATTCATCAGGTGAAAGATTAGCTGGCACTAATTCTTGTGGATATTGATATTGTAATTCCTCCATTGAGAAATCACATAACTCCAGGATGCGTTCGGTTTCCTGTAATAACTTTACCGGATACAATTTTTCCAATTGCCCAAGGGTTTTTAAATAAGCTTCGCTATTTGCCTGTGTATTCGTTCCTAATTGTTGTACTTCGCTATTCAAACGAATTGCGCTGAGGCAATCCAATAACATTTTACGCTTGCTACTGTGCATCAGGGCTTGGCCGGCAGCTACCAGTGGAATTTCCCATTCGTTACCTAATTGTTGCCAGCGTTCAAACTGTTGTTGTTCGCCACTGTGCAATTGATGATTAATACCGAGCCATAGGCGATTTTTAAACGCGCGCGTTAAATAATCGGCATGGGCTTCGATGCTTGCTTCATTATTAGTGGTGATTGGGCCGCACAACCAGATAAGCAAACAATGCTGCAAGCGAAAACGCAAATCTTCCAGATGGGCTTCGTAACTGCCTTTATCGACGCGTCGTCTGGCGAGGGTAATAAAACCGGATAATTCCGCATAAGCGATACGAGTCGGAGCGATCGCAATTACGGTTATCCCATTGGATAATAAAAAACGGCTGCCGATAATTATTTCCATTTCGCAACGTTGGGCGGCAGCAAATGCTTTTACGACGCCTGCCAATGAACATTCATCGGTAATAGCAATTGCGCTGTAGCCCAATTCCTTTGCGCGTTCAACCATTTCGTGCGGATGGGATGCGCCGGTTAAAAATGTAAAATTGGTAATGGTATGAAGGTGTGTGTAATTCATAATATGTGGCAATTCCCTAACAAAAAACGCCTTGCACAAACCAGCATTGTTGTTGCAAATCTTTAAAAATCCATAACCTTAAACCATCGTGTCGTTGCGCCATAAAATAATCGCGTGCAACGGGCGTATCCCACCAATGCGTATGGATGCGTTCGGGGCCGGCTAATAATTGTAATTGGCCGCGCCAGTTTAATCCTGCCGGTGTTTGCCCAATCGTTTGCGGGATCGCAAATAACCATTTGGGGCGCAATGCTTGCTGTTGCAAAGCGGGTAATACTTGCCAGGCCGTTTTCTGGTAACTGATGATGTCATTGCTTAACTCCGGTAAATGGTCATCCTTGTAGCTGATTTTATAAATTGCACTATTACCCAGGCGCGCTTTCAGTTTGGCGGTGGTGAGGGTGAAATCCTGAGTGGTTTTTGGGTTTGGAGATTGTTGGGAAAAATCCAGAGGGCAGGTTTGTGCTTGCACTGGCGATGTAAAAGGGCAGTACAGTTCCATTTGGTCTACCGCAAAACGAAATGCATATTGTTCAAATTGGATCAAACTCAAATCCAGCAATAAATGCCCTTGCTGCTGCGGGGTATCGCAATGCACGCGAATAATTTCACGCTCCTGATAAATACTGATGAGATGCCATTCAATCATCTGGCATTGATGTTGGCGCTGTTGCAGGTGATAACTTAATTTTTGCAACAGTAACCTGAGTCCCGGTTGCAATAAATCCAGTTGGGTCACAGGAAATTCCAGATCTACCCGTTCAATAAAACGGATTTCAGGATGGAACAGGGGAACTGGTGCAGAGAATAAACCGGGTTGTTGCATATCCGGGCTAATATCCAGCATGTCACTCAAATACTGGCTGAATTCATTGCCAAAACGTTTGGAAAAACTGCGCAAACCACTGGCCTGTATTTGCTGGATTACATCGCCTAATGAGATAAAACCGGTTTGTTCCAATACAGTAATTTCATGTGGGAATTCTTCCAGGCAGGTTACGGGTAATTGTTGTAACCGGTCGCGAAAAAAATAACGTAATTGTTCAGCGTTATGATGGTTGATTGGTTGCTCAATGTGCTGAATGATATTATCAGCATGCTCTAAAAAACTGCACAACCAGGCTGCTTGTGCTGTGTGAGCCAGTGCATGGTAATAATGGTCCGTCACATTTTTTGCATGCAATTGCTTATGGATGAGATCAAGCAGCGTTGTAATGCCACCAAATAATGTTAATGAACGGGATATTTCCAGCAATACCCCGTGCTCACGGGTATATTGAGAAATATACATTTGCAGGTGCGGTGTAAATTGGTATAGCGCATCACACAACACCATTAATTTTTTTTCAATTGTACTATCAATGTTGTTTTTTGTTGGGTGACCATTGTTGTCATTATTTCCGGATAAACGAATGGCTAACCACAAGCGCATTGGCGGTGGTGATAGTGTACTGGCGCGGCTCATTAACGGCTCCGCAGTCTGGATATGTTGTTGGTAATTTTTCCTGATGAACGAACAGGCTTTTGGGGATGGATGTGAGGAATGTTATCCGGATAGTTATCAAGGTCTGCATGGGGTAGATAACCCATCCATTCGCGCGGTAGCGATAATTCAAGTGGTTTATTCAGTAATGATTGTTCACCACCTTTTTGTTTGGTGATGAGCACCTCCAGATATTCTGCATAAATCTGTGTACGTAAACGCAAATGGGCTGGTGAGGATTGTGGTGTAGTGCGTGAATGGCGTAACAACCAATAAATACCGGAACCTTCATTACTGGCTAATACACATTTTCGAATTTCAGTGTAATTCAGCGCTTGTTGTGGTTGCCAGGCTAACAGATGGCTGCAGGCCTTGGCGCGGGCAATTTCTACAAACGCAGCGAGGAAATCATTTTTAGCCGGTGCATTCACAATCAATATCTGGTCCAAATTTAATCCGGCTTGTAGGAAGCCCTGGGCAAATGGCAGTGCAGGCGGGTTGATTAATATTTGCAATCCTTCGGTGTTATTGCGCAATGCCGGTGCCAGTAATAACCATTCTCCTTGCCCTAATTCCTGCTGGTTTATTTCGATCAGGCAAGCCCGTGGCCAACCGTGATGAACCAAACAATTATTCAGTTCCGGATGGCCTGTATCCTGTCCATTGTTATCCTGAAAAAATGCTTTGGTGCCGCGCCAGATATCTCCACGCTGCAATAATTGTTCAAGGTTGGTAGGCAGTTGCTGGTTCATGATGAATGGAAATTGAAGTGATACTGTATTTAAATACAGTATATCGTTTTGAGGTGCTGTATAGTCAAGCAGATCCTGTGGCGGCTTAACATTGTTTGGTTATAAATGTTGATGCCTGGTTAACCCTAAGCTCTATTGGAATGAAATAGGTCTTAAAAGAAGAAATGGGTGAGACAAGATGGATGAAGCGGATTGGAAAAAAGAAAAGGCAGGTTTAATGAATAAACCCGACGATTTTATTTAATAGTGCAGGGCCGTTGAGGGACTTATCAAAATGATGTTTGATGCCCAGTGTATTGCCCAATTCGCTGGTTTTTTCATCCTGTGCCTCGCTTACCAGTGCCAGATTGATACCTGCGGTTTTGGGGGTACGTGCAAGAATTTTGCACAAATCAGCACCTGCCTGGGTATTGGCGATATTGGTGCCCAGCAAAATTAAATCCGGATGTAAATCTACCGCGAGTTCCAGGCATTCAGTTTGGGTTTCTGCCGTTAATAAATTGAAATGTGCTTGCAAATGAGTAGTGAAATGTCGAATCAATTCCGGATTATTGTCTGCTAGCAGTAAGGTTTTATGGGTGGCTACTTCATCTACCCAGCTACGGTTACGGCCGGCGCGTTTGGCTTTATACAATGCGCGGTCAGCATTTTTAATTAACTCTTCCAAATCATGTCCGGTGGTTCGCAAGCAAGTTGCACCGCCGAGACTGGCAGTTACGAAGGAGGCAGTTGGTGAAACATCGTGGCGTAATTGCAATGCATTGATTGCTTCACCAATAGACTGTGCTACACACATGGCGCCTTTGGCATCGGTTTCCGGTAGCAGTACGATAAACTCTTCACCGCCGTAGCGGCCTAAAATATCGGTAGTGCGATGCAGGCAGCTTTTAATTGCCTGGGTGACTTTTTTCAAGCAGGTATCGCCTGCCGGATGTCCGTAGTGATCGTTGAATAATTTGAAATGATCCACATCGATCATTAATGCACTAATGGGTTGTTGATGGCGTTTCGCCAATGCCCATTGCTGCTGTGCTAACTCATTAAAGGTACGACGGTTATAAATGTGGGTGAGGCTATCAAGCTGGCTGAGCGCTTCCAGTTCAGAATTCAGGCGGCTCAATTGATCGCGCATTTCGGCAATCCGTTCCATCGCGCGAATCTTGGCTTTGATGATCATAAAACTGACGGGTTTGATTAGATAATCATCACCGCCAGCGTCAATTCCTTCGCGGTAATTTTCGTCTTCGTTCAAACCGGTAACAAAAATGATGGGAATCCAATGGCCGGCTAGCCATTCGCGAATCAGGCGCGTGGTTTCAAAGCCGTTCAGGCCGGGCATTTCCACGTCCATGATGATCATGTCGACAGGCGTATTTTCCAGCAGCTGCAACGCTTCTTCGCCACTGCGAGCCAATAAGGGTTCGTGTCCCGCGTCAATAATATAGTTACGCATGGCATAGCGAAGGGTCGCGCTGTCTTCAACCAGAAGGATTTTCATAAGGCCGTGCGAAAAATAGACAAGGGATTACGGAAGCTCAAAAGGTCACCTGAGTGTAGTTAATTTATTTGGCACAGCTACTTTATTTGAAACAGCTACTTTGTTTGGAACAGCAACTTTCTTTTGGACGATTACTTTTATTCTGAATGCAAACCATTGAGTGGTGGCGCGCAATTAAACGTCATTTTACGTTGCTCTGGCGTCGGCGTCGAATGGATTACGGGCATGTTGACGGATATTTATCCGTTGCGCCGTCTGGTTCACAGTCAAATTGCAGAATTAATCGCGGTGATCTACATATAGCCATTTACCCAGGCTTTTACGGAACAGGGATCGTTCATGATGTTGTTGCAATTGTCCGTTCTGACGAAAAAAGGCAATAAATTCTACAATCCCTTCCTGGTCATCGGCTTGGCCCTTATGCGTGGCAAGAATTTGCAAGCCTAGCCAGTCACAGCTTTGCGCCCACTGTTGGATGTCGGCCTTACTGGAACGCAGGCGTTGCTCGGGGCTCCAGGTATCCCATAAGTAATCAATTGCCAGAAGTGCATGGGCGGCGTAGCGGGAGCGCATCAGCCGTTCCGCCGTTTCCGGCCAGGATTGGCCCTGGATATAAGGTTGGCAGCAATTGGCAAGGGGATTCTGGCTCCCGCAAGGGCAGGGTAATTGGGAGTTAAAGGCTGGTGTTTTCGATGGCATTTTGTGGTCCTTTTCGGTATTTTGTGCGCCTGTTTTTGGCGGAGCCAATTTTCACCGGATTGGATATAGGGCGCCAGCCTATTCTGCTGTTCGGTTCGGTGATTAATCCAAATTTTTGTTCATGCGGAAATTGCAGGGACAGGAATGTAGCAAAAGTAAAACTTACTTAACCAGGAGTGTGTAATGAAACAGTTTGGATTATTAAAGACTTTATCCGTAGTGGCATTGTGTGGTGCGGCCACGTTGAGCATGGGCGCAATGGCGGGTGCCAAATATGGTTCTCCGGTTGCTGTGTCGGCTACGGCGATCTGGGGTTCTTTGGGAGCTACCCGTGCGTCAGGTTATACCACGGATTATATTGAAATCTCTGATCAGGGCTCCGCAATTTATGTGCGTGGACTGCAGGGTTCCACTGGTGTTTCGGGCAGCTGCGTTACCTCTGATGCGGTGAAGATGGCGCAACTGCGTGCAGCTAATTCTGATGCTTTTATTAATGTCTCCATCAATGCAGGCCAATGCACAACCTTGATAGTAACGAACAATTCGGCCATACAGACCAAGGATCTATAACTATGGCATTTTCAGCATCTGCCTGGATAAGCAGTGCAGTATGTCTGGGGCTGGGTATCGTTATCGGTACCCGGTTTAATGATACACCGCTACCAAACCCTGTACCTTCGGCATCTCCTGTGACGATGCCTATGCACGACACCGGTCAATCCCGGAATTTAGCAGCCGATGAAGCGGTGCTTACGCGTGCGGTCAGGGAGGAAATTGCCTTGCAGCTCCAGGATTTCAAATTAAAAATGCTGGAGCAGATTGCAGCAAAACAAGATTCGCTTCGTGCAGCGCCAGGCATTCCCGTCGAGCAACAAAAGGATATCTTTCACAAGGCTTCATCATTGATGGATGAGGCCATTGCTGTTGGTGAGCTGGATGCGACCTCGGCGCGGGAGTTGGTTGATTATTTACACAGTTTACCCATAGAACAGCAGACAGCGTTGCGTGCAAAACAAATGGATGCGTTCAATCGCGGTCTGATTAGCTCACCCCTGTCGCCAGAAGAAATTATGGCGCAGGGCAAAAACGAAAGGCCTTAAGTAAAGATTTCTCTATGACAGAATTTGATGATATCCGCCCATACCGCGATGATGAGGTGCGCCCGATTCTGGATCGCCTGCTGGCTGATCCTGAACTTATTGATGCGGTGACGCGCCTGAAATTTTCCAAATTACATAGCTGGTTGGGTTGGTTATTAAAGCCGCTGGTGCGCAGCAAATTAACGCAGCAACTGGCGTCCATCCATGATGTGCAAGGCTTGCAGTCGGTAGTGGAAAAATACATGTCAGGAATGATGTCCACTCGCGTAAAAGACCTGACTGTCTCGGGATTGGAAAAGCTGGATAAACACAGCGCGTATTTATTTATCAGCAACCATCGCGATATCACTATGGACCCGGCTTTTGTTAACTGGGTTCTTTATCACAATGATTACAATACGTTGCGTATCGCCATTGGTGACAATTTGCTCACCAAACCTTTTGTATCAGATCTGATGCGCTTGAATAAAAGTTTTATCGTTAATCGCTCTGCCAAGGCACCACGCGAGAAATTAAAAGCTGCAAAGCATTTGAGTGCATATATTTACCACTCAATTGTCAATGAAAATGCCAATATCTGGATTGCCCAGCGCGAGGGGCGCGCCAAAGACGGCAAGGACAAAACCAATTCAGCAGTGCTGGGTATGATTATGCTGAATAAGCCAAAAAGTGAAACGCTGGCCGATTACGCAAAAAAATTGCGTATCGTCCCTGTCTCTATTTCTTATGAGCTTGATCCTTGCGATGCAGCGAAAGCGCGTGAGCTTTACTTGCATCGCACCGAAGGCAGTTACCAAAAAGAAGAGCACGAAGATGTGCGCAGTATTGCAATGGGAATCGCAGGTAATAAAGGCAATATCCACCTGGCATTTGGCGATGTCCTGGATGGTGATTATCAGGATACTGATGAGTTAGTTGCCGCCATGGATCATCAGATTCTCGGTAATTATGTGCTACATGCAACTAACTGCTTTGCGTATGAAATGCTGCACGGCGTTGTACCCAACGTAAATTACAGCGCAAAAAACATTGCCTATGATCCGATTCCGCTTGCCGCAGAGCGCGCTGAATTTGTAGCGCGTATCAATGCAATCCCTGCTGAACAGCGCGATATTGCGTTAGGTATTTATGCCAATCCTGTTGTGAGTAAACTCGCCGAATGTTAACGGATGCGCTGAAAAAGCAAATTCAAACCGCTTACAGCCAATTTCTGGAAAACAAAGGCCTGAAATCCCGCTACGGCCAAAAATTGATGATTGCCGAGATTGCAAAAACGCTCGGCAAAATTTCACTGGATGACGACAACCATCGCATCCCTGAAGAAAATGCCGGCACCCACATTTGTGTGGTAGAGGCTGGTACAGGTACAGGAAAAACAATTGCCTATTTGTTACCTGCCATCGTTATGGCAAAAGCGCTGGGTAAAAAATTGGTGGTGTCGACTGCGACTGTCGCACTGCAAGAACAAATCGTTAATAAAGATTTGCCTGAGTTGCACCGCAATAGCGGCTTGTCATTTACCTTCACGCTAGCCAAAGGCCGTGGCCGATACCTGTGTTTAAGCAAGCTGGATAATATCATCGCGGAATACCAAAGCGGTTTAAATCCAACGCGTGCGCTTTACGAAGATGAATATCCCGGTGTGTCAGCACAAGGTTTTAAGCTTTACGAATCCATGATGGATGCACTTGCATCCAATAAATGGAATGGCGAACGCGATACCTGGCCGCAAGCTCTGGAACAAAATGAATGGCAAATAATAACCACAGACCATCGCCAATGTACGGGGCGCCGTTGTTCTAACGTTACTGCCTGCAGCTTTTTTAAAGCGCGAGACTCTATGCATTCAGTGGATTGTATAGTCACTAATCACGATCTTGTGCTTGCGGATCTGGCATTGGGTGGTGGAGCAATCTTGCCTGCACCGGAAGACACTATTTACGTGTTCGACGAAGGTCATCACCTCCCACAAAAAGCATTGAATCATTTTGCGCATCACAGCCGCATGCTTTCCACCAGTAAATGGCTGGATCAATGTAATAAAGCGCTTGGTGCGATGCTCGGTGTTATCAGTGGGGCAGGCAATGTGGATCGCTTCGGTGAGCAACTACCTGCGGCGTTAATCGACTGCAAGCAACGCCTGGATCAGTTGTATCCTGTGTTTGAGTCGCTTGCACAATCTATCGCATTTGATGATCGCCAATCGCATTATCGTTTTGACGGTGGTGTGGTGCCACAGGATTTATTAATACCGTGTGTGGAGCTCTACAAAGGTTTTGATCGCTTGTGCGATTTGCTGAAAAAAATGATCGATGAAGTCAGCCAGGCAATGGAAGATATGCATTGTCCGGTGCCCAAAGTTGATTTGGAAAATCATTATCCGATTCTCGGTGCATGGCAAGCGCGTGCGGAAGCGAATCGCGATTTATGGGCGAGCTTTGCAACTCCGGATTCTATTAGCAGTGTACCTAAAGCGCGTTGGTTAACACCGGTGGATGCCAGCGGAAATATGGATCTTGAAGTTTGCTCCAGCCCGATACTCGCTGCCAAAACATTGGAATTCAGTTTGTGGGAAAAAGCCTGTGGTGCAATTATTACTTCGGCAACACTTACGGCGTTAGGTAATTTTTATCGCTTCCAAATGCGTGCAGGCACACCCCCGGATTCAAATTACCAGGTTGTTCCCAGCCCATTTAATTTCCAACAGGCAACATTGGAAATTCCGGCGCGCACCGTAGAGGCTACAAATGCTGATGCTCATACGTTGGCAATTATCGATGATTTGCCCAATTTGATCGATCCAGCGGAAGGCTCGCTCGTGCTTTTTTCATCGCGCAAACAAATGCTGGATGTCTTCGAGGAAATGCCGCAAAGCCTGCGCGATATTATTTTGCTGCAAGGTGATAACTCCAAACAGGAAATGTTGGTCCAACACAAAAAACGTATTGATGAAGGCGAGGGTAGTGTGCTCTTTGGTTTGGCAAGTTTTGCGGAAGGTGTGGATTTACCTGGCAAATATTGCACCCATGTGATTATCGCCAAATTGCCTTTTGCTGTACCGGATGATCCCATTGAAGCAGCTTTATCGGATTGGATAGAAGCTCGCGGCGGCAATCCGTTTATGGAAATCACGGTGCCGGATGCCTCGTTAAAATTAATTCAAGCGTGTGGGCGTTTGCTACGAACGGAAACGGACACCGGACGTATCAGTTTGCTGGATCGCCGCATCATCACCAAACGTTACGGTAAAGCGATTCTGAATTCATTGCCGCCATTTACGCAGATTGTGCATAAATAAGTTTATTGTGTATTTGTCGAATGTCATGTTGGGCATCGCTGCGCGCCAACCTACGAAGCACCGTGTAGGTTGGCGCACGCGCAGCGATGCCCAACACATTATCATCAACACACACCCACACTCATACCTGAACCCATGAACCAACTTCACATCACCATCGCCGAAACGTTAATTGATATCGAAAAAGAACTGCGCGAGCTGCGCCTGTGGCAATCCGAAATACTTCCGGACGAAGCGTTGATGAGCGAGCAGCCATTTGCGGTAGATACCATGAGCCTTCCGCAATGGTTACAGTTTATTTTCCTGCCTCGCCTGTATTTTATGCTGGATCAACAAATGCCTTTGCCTGGCAACTGTGGTATTGCGCCGATGGCAGAACAATATTTTTCCGGATTAAATGTGCATTCTTCTTTATTGATAGCGCACCTGCAAAAGATCGATGAGCTATTGACCCATTCTCGCTAAATACTTTTTCGGGTTGAATAAATTGCGCCCAATAGATGCGCCCGGCATTGAGTCCACATTAGCAGGGTTAATTTAAATATCTATGCAGCCCAATCAATTCCTGATTTTTCTTGATCGCTTCCGCCACCAATTTTGCAATTGCTTCCGCACCATTCTTTTGGAAATGTGTGCCGTCTGGCATTTGGATACTGCCCGCTGCATTATTTGCATAAAAAGGATTGATGGCCGGATCTACCACTAACCAATAATTTCTCCAGCCTGGTTCACCGGTTTTGTTGGCGAAATCAATGCTTGCTGCTTCCAGATCAATCAATGGTAATTTATGCAGTTTAGCCGTGGTTTTAATGGTTTCGGTGTAATCACCGGTAAGTAAATAACCGTTGCTGGCGTTTTGGCGGGTTAAATGTGTATGTACCACCGGTGTGGTTTGCTCTCCATTTTTATTTTTAATTCTTGCTGTAGGGGTGAACATTACCGGATGTGCACCGCGCTCTTGTGCGATCTTGATATAGCGTTCAAGGGAATGCTGGAATGATAATTCAGGGTGTCCTGCAGGGAACTGCGGTTTTGCTGTTTGGTCGTTAGGGTAGGTGCATAAATTTTTAACATCCGCTGGGCCGCGCAGCGCTTTGCGGCTATCGCAATTTTGATCATTGTGGCCATGATTGATAAATACATAATCGCCCACCTGAATTAAATAATCCATTTGTGTAAACCAGCGGCCATTATAAAAATCCCGGGAGCTGCGGCCTGCACGTGAACCAACGATTACTTCAATTCCACTGCCGGTTTTGAATTGTGCAGCCAATGCCTGGCCCCATCCCATGCGCGGATAACGTAATTGTTCATACACTGCCGACGTTGAGTCCCCTACAATAAAAATTCGGGTTTTCGCATTTTTAACGCGTTGGTATTCATCGCGAGCGCGTTGCAGGTCAAAGGGTTCGTAAGCACCATTTGGCATTAATCCGACAATCGGGCGAAAGCTAAAATCGGTCAATGACGTGTGGCCAGTGCTGCCAGTATTGTTGTCATAATTCCTGTTGTGATGCAGCAGTGAAAAAATTTCGGTTACCGGGTTGGTGTCAGTCATGGCAAATGTAGCGGGATCAAACCCGGCAGTATTTTCTATACCGGCCATGGTTAGTGCAACCGAAAAACCATTGCGCATAGATGTAAGCGCCTGATTAACCAGTTGGGTATCTACTGCACCAACAGCATTTGAATCTACCCATTGTTGCGGGCCAATAAAACCTTTGCTGACCGCAATATCAGAGACCACGCGGTCAGTCAGTGGATTAATATTTACAACCAGGTTTTTATTTTCAGGTATTTGGTTAACCAACGCTGCCAGGCAAATCGGGCGCAGGCGTGAATTATTTGCACAATCTTCAGCTTTTCCTTGTGAAACAACTGAAACCAATATGGGTAATGTTACTCCGCGGGTTGAAATATTATAAATTCCCAATGCATTGGTTTCGGTCTTGAATTGCTTTCCGGAAGCATCTATCAGTGTGATTTGCGCATTAGGTAGTGGCTGGCGTTCATACGCTAGCCCGGTAATGGTGGTTGTGGTGGTTAGTGATTTGCAGGCGCTAAGGCCAAATAAAATTACAGTCGATGATAATATAAAATTGATAATGTTTTTTTTCATAATAATCCTGCAACGCACATTAATTATTTCGGGTTAGTAATGAAACCTGTATTAACCGTTCACCAGCGCCGATCAACTCGTGCTTTATTGCGCCCCCCATCCGGCTTTTAAGCTTTCCCACATTTCATCAAATTGTTTTTGTTCGCGTTCGCGCAGGGTGTCGTATTGCGCCGGTGTTAAATTAGTGCGTGCACTATTCAGAAAATTATCTTTGTAATCGTGTAATGCTTCGTGGGCTTTTTCGATGAGAAACGGTTTTTCTTCGGAAGTGGCATTCTGTATTCCTGTGCCGGCGGATTCCATGTATCGCATAAATTCCTGTTTTTGTTCCAATTTGCTCATTAGTAACGCTTCGCGCTTTTCAGCAGGAATCGGTGATTCTCCTTGTGCCTGATCAAAGAAATTATTCATTTGATATTGTTCATAGGCGGAATCTTTGAGCAAGTCATAAGTTTTTCGATCTTCGGGGGAGTTGAGCAGTTGTGCTATCTGTTGATCAATTTCAGCAAGACCTTGTTGTTGGTGATTTACAGCCTCTTCAATTTCTTTTTGGGATGAGTAATAACCTACGCTGCTCGCATTGAGGATTTGTTCACGCTGCGCTAGCAAGCTTTGCAACCGGCTTTGGATCTGTCCGGACAAACCCAGGCGAGACATTAAAAGGCTGTACTTTTTTTCCAGTGTCCGCTGCAGGTTTTCTTGCTGGATTGCTGAAAGTTCACTAATCCGGTCCGGGCTGTTGACGGGTGAGTTTGGGCGGGTGGTTACCGGTTGTTGGTTATTTTGTCCAAAAGCAATAAATTCCTGCAAGCTATCAATTTTCTTTTGATAATCAGCCCGTTGCTGTTGCTGGCGAGTATCAAAATCAGCCTGTTGCCGGGCAAATTGCTGGCGCAGGGCTTGATGATCCAGGTAAAGCACGATGTGATGTGTACCAAGAATAGTTAAGGTGATGGAGAGTAAAACACAAAGAATTTTCATTTTTACCTTTGTAACTACGGAATCATTATTGTGGTTGTTAGGTAAATTTGACCGGAATTTGCCGCAGGAATAAGCGATGTTTTTATGTGTGGGCCCGCGTTGGCGATTAAATTACATTTTCTATGTGCTGGCAAGCGACAAAATGCAATTCAATCGAATTATCACGTTAATGTGAAGTGGTATTGGGGTGGTGTGCAGCTCGTATAAAGCCTTCCATGTTTCGCTCTTTACGAGCTGTATCATGTAAAGTATTTTTTGTGTTTAAAAAATGCTTATAAATGATTTTTTGGTTTATGAAAAACCATGCGACACAACTGTGATAGCGATATTTTATTTTTTACCTAAAAAGCTCTGCTCTATAGTGGTTTCGTTAGCGCACTGATTATGCGCAACATAAAATAGCAATATTTAATCTTTACTCCCAGCAATAAAAGTTCCGTGTAGCATTCAGCAAGCGGACGGGCTTTCGCTTGCCTGAAAGTTCACATTCCCGGACATCCACATTGTCAATCTAGAAGGAATGTTACCCATGAAGAACTCAATTCGACATCCATTGTTTTACATTGTTATTTCATTTATCACCAGTTTGCTGTTTAGCAACACTTCAATCGCTGCAGAAGAAGATTTTAATTCGCTAGTCAAACGTTTGCAGGCGGATAAACCAAAATTTGCCAAGCGACAACAAAATTTGCTTAACGAACGCTATGATCTGGCGGATCGGATAGTGCAGGGCGTTACCATGTCGCGCGGTAAAGGCGTCCAGGCCGGTGTGCGCGTAAAATTACCTGCCGGTACAAGCTGGGAAAAACTTGCCTCACTTTCACCGGAGGAAATAAAAAATAAAAATTTATGGCCTGCCGGTTTTTTACCCCTGCCGCACCCTCACCATGAGGCGGGTGGAATGATTTTCCCCAGGTTTCTTATTGATGAAACAAAAAAACAAACGGATCGGGATTTAACCCGTTTTGATCTGGATTTCGATTTGCCCAATCATTTATTGCCAGAGTTTCCCGCGCCAATCTATTTAACGACGCGTCCCGATCTTGGTGATGTTTCACAGGGGCAATTGGTGACGCTGACGAACTTTTATGATCTGTTCAAAGATATTCTCAATCCGAAACAACTGGAAGGATTGAGGCTCTTGGTTACACCATTTCCGCAACAACAATTTAATGCTACTGGTGACAGGCGCAGTTTGAAACCGCATCAGGGTGTTGCCTGTTTCGATTGCCATGCAAATGGGCATACCAATGCATCAACGCACACAGTGGGCGATATTCGCCCCAATGAACATCGTCATAGAATTGATACGCCAACCTTGCGTGGCCTGAATATCCAGCGGTTATTTGGTTCCCAGCGCGCGTTGAAAACTGTAGAGGATTTTACTGAGTTTGAACAACGCGCGGCGTACTTTGATGGTGCACCTGCAGATGCAACCCTGAAGGGAACTAATATTCTGGAGCGTGGAAGCCAGGTGCATTTTATGTCTGAATTCCAATCCATCCTGGATTTTCCTCCAGCGCCTAAATTAAATATTTATGGCAAGCTTGATGCTACCAAAGCTTCCGGGAGTGAATTGCGCGGGCAGGATGTTTTCTTTGGCAAAGGCCAATGCGCGAGCTGCCATATTCCACCGTATTACACTGATAACCTGATGCATAACTTGAAAGTCGAGCGTTTCTTTAAAGAAGTGACTATCAATGGCCGTAAAGCCTCTGCTGATGGCCCAATAAAAACCTTCCCATTACGTGGCATTAAAGATTCACCACCGTATTTACACGATGATCGTTTGCTAACCCTGGCGGACACCGTGGAATTTTTTAATCTGGTGTTGGAATTGAAGTTGGAAAAACAGGAGAAGGATGATCTGGTGGCATTTTTGTTAACGCTGTAAGAGTATTGCCAGGTGGTTTTAACGGGCGATGTAATCATCGCCCCGGTTTGGTTTATTTTGAGCGGAGATGGCGATTTAAAAAGGGAATAATTTCATTTTTAAAACGTTCTTCGCCTTCCCAATACTGATTCCAGGCATTGCCAGAATATTCTTCGGCTTGATGGATGACCCCAAAATCATCAAGCGCGCGTGTGAATTTCTGATTGGCGTAAACGTGATCCGGATTATCATCGTATCTGCCCCAATCCATTTTGAAACCTTTTAGTTGCCGCAAGTTGTTGGCACTCGTTGGTAATCGTGCATCCAATAAGAAGTTTTGCTGTAATAGTGCGACGTTTTTTGCGTTAACAATGAATTGGTTGCCGTGTTGTTCAACCATTAAATCAGCATAAAAAGGCGGCTTGTCCGGGTTAGGTAAATAGGCCTGCGCCATTAACATAAATACACGTGAATAAATATTGGATTCAAGGTCTGCCCAATTTTTTGCCGCATTCATTTGTTTCCAGTCGGGGCGGGATAACATCAACGTTTCTCCTGTTGCCGTCCCAAACGGGTGCATGGCATAAACACTGCCGAATAAACCGGGATAGTCCATCGCCAGTTTAATAGCGGCATAGGCACCTATCATGTCCCCGATAGCAGCGCGTGCTGTTGCCGATTTATGTGTGCGAAAGCGCTGGTCGATGGTGGGAATAAGTTCCCGGGTAATGTGATCCATCCAGCGCCCGCTGCTTGGTGCATTGCCGTAAAAACTACCCAGGCCGGGACCCGTAAAATCACCAGCAACGAGTATGCAATCAATTAATTTCCCGTTCTTGATGGCGTCGTCTAATGTGCGTTGTACTTTGCCGTCTGCAAATAATTTTTGATTGCTCCAGCCAAGGCTATGAAAGTAATAAATCACCGGATATTTATGCTTGCCCCTGGCATATGAAGCAGGAAGGTAAACGCGGATTTTTCGTTCCGGGTTTAGGCCTATAAGATTTCCATCCAGCGCTGTGGATGTAATGATGAGCTCTTCAATACGACTGTTTTCGGCGTGTGAGTTTAGTGCCAGGCAAACATACATCAGGAAAAATGCAGATAGATTAGCAATGTATTTCATAGGTACCTCCAGCGTTATTGTTGATAGCAGGAGGTTAGGGGATTGTTGTGAAGGTGGCGTCCGGCCCGATCGGGGCGAACTCGATCAACAATTTAATCGACAACTATGTTCGTTTTTTGCCGGCGATATTCACTGGGTGTCATCTGCGTATATTGGCGAAACGCGGTATTGAAGGTGGACTTTGAATTAAATCCAACTTCTTCAGCAATGTTAAGGATAGTTTTATCGGGCTCATTGAGTAGCGCCTGTTTAGCCGCTTCAACACGGTAACGATTCACCCACTCGTAAAAACTGGTGCCAAGTTCCTGGTTGATGACTTGCGATAAATAATGCGAGCTTTCGCGTAATTGTTCGCTTAGTTGTCGCAGGTTAAGGCTGGCATCCGTATAGAGCTTTTGGGCTTCCATTACGTCTTGTAATTTGCCAAGGATACGTCGTCGGGTTGCGTCGTCCAGCGCTGAGTTTGCGTATTTTTCCGCTGTAGCTGTTTCCAGGGTTTCGTGGATAACGGATGCTTGCGCAGCAATGGGTGGTACAGGCGTTAATCGGGATAGGGCAAAGAGCGCACGCAAGGTAAACAGAATTTCAATCGTCATAAAAAGATTAATACCCAGCCCTCCCACCGGACCGATATACATGCAATGCAGCGTGCGTAGAATTGCCATCAACCATTTGACCAGCAAAATCAGCAGTAACCAGTGCAGCGCATGCAGGGAATGCTCATGCAGGTTGGAGAAGTTATCTGCGATTCGTTGCTCATAGGCCTGTAATAACAACCGAATCCGGGCGATAAACATGGGAACCTGAAGGGTAAATATCGCAATACATATCAGCATAGTGCCGTGGATAAACATTGCCTGATAAGCCGACACCGGTTCCAGGGGATTACCAAATCCGGTGCCCGCATGCGCAGAAAGGAGCAGGGGAAGTAAACACAAACTCGCTACCAGTAACAACCATTTGTGTAAACCGGGAAGTGTAACTGGACGAGGAGCTTGCTGCTGTGTAATTTCCAGCGTACACAACCACAGGCAGGGCGCAATCAGCAATGACAGCTGCATTAATCCCCCCAACCACAGGGATTTGAATCCGGTATCCGGGTGTAACATCAACCACTCAAACCCGAACCCCAATGCTTCCAATAACAAAAATACCGAGAAATACCGCAACCGCCACTGTGGCAATAAATTCCGCAACCCTGCTGCACTGAGCAGGCAGTAGCCCATGGCAATGGCGAATAGAGAAGTTTGGAAGATATTCATAAAGTATTTATTTAGCAGCCGATCCTGTACCACACAATCCTACCGCGTAACTCATCCGATGGTCATGCATGGATGGCACCTTTACACTTCTCAAAAACTGCTACCTGCCGGGTACAAAGACCTATATATTCAACGGCCGGGACGGATAGCGGAATGAGAGCCGCACTATAAATGCCGCCCACACATCTACCTGGACGCGAAATAATGAGAATACCTGATGAGGGATCGTTTCATGAATAATACTTTTTTCAAATGCATAATTAGTGCAGTTGTATGTGCGCTAACTATTTTTTCAGTACCTGTATTTTCACTAAACATTGAAGATAAGAAGCCATTACCCGTTCATTATGGTGGCAGGGTGGTTATCGGTGAATTGGATAATACACCCACTTACACTTACTCGTGGCCTGGTGTTTATTTTGAGGCAGCCTTTGTTGGTACAGTAGTGGATTTAAAATTAAATGATAGCAATAACATCTTAAATATTATTGTTGATGGGCAAGCGCCTGTCGTGCTGGCAAGGCCAGGTAAGAAAACTTACTCCATTAACAACTTAACTGAAGGTAAACACCATATTCGCCTTGAGAAACGCACTGAAACACAATATGGCACCGGAACATTTGAAGGCTTTTTTGTTCCGCGCCATAGTCAGGCAATTACATTGGAAAAGCCGAAGCGCAGTATGGAATTTATTGGTGATTCGGCTGTTACTGGTTATGGAATTCGATCACCCGGGCGTGAGTGCAGCGACGAAGAGATTTTTTCTTTCTCTGATACGCAAATAACTTACGCTGCACTGACTGCAAAAGCGTTTAGTGCTGACTATCAAATTAATGCGTTATCCGGTTTTGGTGTGGTTCGTAACTATAATGGTGGCGTGCCAGGGCAAACATTCCTATCGCTTTACCCTTATGCCCTTAATGACAAGGGGGCGCTTTATCAAAGTAATTGGTCACCCGATATTATTGTTATCGGTTTGGGTGGGAATGATTTTGCTACACCATTAAATCCTGGTGAGCGATGGAAAACACGCGAAGCATTGCAGGATGATTATGTAGAAAATTATAAAAACTTTATTCTGGGTTTACGCAAAAAGCATCCTGAAACGCATTTTATATTGCTCTCGTACGATCCGGTCAATAAGGAATTGGAAGGCCAAATTACACGTGTGGTTGAAAAATTGAAAATAAAAGGTGAGGACAAGGTTGATGTGGTCAGTATAAAACCGGTAGCGCTTTCAGCATGCCAATGGCATCCTTCAGAAGCAGACCACAAAAATGCAGCTGAGGTTTTAACACATTATATTAAAGCTAATCCTGAACTATGGAATTAATTAAAAAAGCAATTAATGGATCAGGCATCAGCAAATAAGTGTTGAAAAAAAGCCACGCGATAAGCGTGGCTTCCAGGATGAAATTACATCCTTTCCATAACCTCAATTCCCAACAAGTCCAGCCCTTGCTTGATGGTTCTTGCTACCAGGTGGCACAAGCGTAAACGGCTATCGCGAATTTCAGGTTCAATGCCATCTTTCAAAATCGGGCATGCTTCGTAGAAGGTCATGTATAAACTGGCAATTTCATATAAGTAGGTGCAGAGCAAATGTGGTAAAGCTTCGCGCGCTACTTGATCCAGAACTTCACTGAATTGTAACAATTTAATGGCGAGCGTTTTTTCTTGCTCGGTACCAATGACGATTGTATTTTGCAAAGACTCCGGAGCAACACCGGCTTTGCGGAAAATACTCTGTACACGAGTGAACGCATATTGCAAATAGGGCGCAGTGTTACCTTCAAAGCTGAGCATGGATTCCCAACTGAAGATGTAATCGTTGGTGCGGGTTTTACACAGGTCGGCGTATTTCACTGCGCCTATGCCGACTTTGCGTGAGATTTCTGCAATATCGTTTGCAGACAATTCCGGGTTTTTCTCACTAACGACGGCTTCTGCGCGTTCAACGGCTTCAATTAATAATTCAGCGAGTTTAACCGTGCCACCGGTCCGGGTTTTGAACGGCTTTCCATCGCTACCCATCATGGTGCCGAACGCAAGGTGCTCCAGGCTGACACTGTTGTCGACAAAACCGGCCTTGCGTGAAATGGTAAACACTTGTTGCATATGCAGTGATTGGCGCGCGTCAATGAAATACATAATGCGGTTTGCTTTCAATGTATTCACACGATAACGCAACGCTGCCAGGTCAGTAGTGGCATACAAAAATCCACCCCCCTGTTTCTGGATAATGACGGGTGATGGATTGCCTTCTTTATCGGCGAGTTCTTCCAGGAATACGACTTGCGCACCGTCACTTTCTACCGCGAGCTGTTTATCTTGTAACTCTTTAACGATGGGTGCGAGATCATCATTGTAAAAACTTTCGCCACGCACATTTTCATCGCGCAGCGTGACATTCAATTTTTCATAGATCTCGGTAGAGTGATGCAGTGAAACTTCTTTGAATTGTTGCCAGAGTTTCAACATTTTTTCATCGCCGCTTTGTAAGCGCACAACATAGTCGCGTGCTTTATTGGCGAAGGCTTCATCGTCATCAAAATGTTTTTTGGCTTGTTGGTAAAAGACTTCCAGATCCTTTAATTGCATTTCGGCATTGCCGTTAGCGCCAAGTTGTTCCTCTAATTCGGCAATCAACATACCAAACTGGGTACCCCAATCGCCCACGTGGTTTTGACGAATTACGTTGTGGCCCAGGAATTCCAGCAGGCGGGCCAGTGAGTCACCGATAATGGTGGAACGCAAATGCCCTACGTGCATTTCTTTGGCGAGGTTGGGGCCGGAATAGTCGATTACCACGGTTTGCGGTTGTTCGGTAGCGCTGACTTGCAAGCGTGCATCCGTTTGTGCACTGGCGATTTGTTCGCCCAGCCATTCGGGCTTCAGGTCAATATTGATGAAGCCCGGGCCGGCGATTTCTACTTTTTCAGCAATGCCTTCCAGATCCAGTGCCGCTACGATTTTGGCCGCCAACTCGCGCGGATTGGTACCCATCGCCTTGGCAGCACCCATGGCGCAGTTGGCTTGGTAATCGCCAAAACCGGCTTTTTTACCGGGAGCAATAAGGGCTGGCAGATCGGCGGGTACGCCGCAAGCGGCCATGGCGGTAAGGACTCTCTGGTTCAGTAATTCGCGGATATTCATAAATTCGGGGTCGCAGTCAGCTGGGAAAATGGCCCATGGGGGCGGTCAAATAAGGTGATGGCAAAATAAGGGGGAATTGTACCTGCGCGGGGTGGGGGATGCCATGGGTTATGGCTATACTCAAGCCACTGTTCCCTTGCTATTACCCTTACCTAATTAAATGAGTAGCCCCTCAACTTGTATAAGGATAAGACGATGATCGAAAGCCCGATTCCCCACGTGGTGAGCCAGTTACAAGACCGCGTCCTCACGCTTAGCCTCAATCGCCCCGAGCGCAAAAATGCGCTTTCACTGGCTATGTATTCAGCGTTGGCAGCGCTGATTTCAAGTGCGGATACAAATCCACAAATACGCGTGATTGTACTGACCGGCACTGACGAATTTTTCACCAGCGGTAATGATTTGATGGATTTTATGAATGAGCCGCAGATTCATGAACAACACCCTGTAGTACGTTTTATAAACGCGTTGCGCCATTGCGGTAAGCCGGTGGTAGCTATAGTGCGTGGTTACGCAGTGGGGATCGGTACGACGATGTTGCTGCATTGCGATTTGGTGTATGTGGCGGATGACGCGCGTTTGCAGTTACCGTTTGTGAATTTGGGTTTGTGTCCGGAATACGCAAGCAGCTTCCTGGTGCCGCGCGTTGTTGGCCAACAAAAAGCAGCAGAATTATTTTTATTGGGAGAGCCATTTTCCGGCGCGGAGGCGGCGGATATTGGCCTGGCGACCAAGGCTGTACCTGCAAATGAATTGAATAATTATGCCCACCTGAAAATCCAGCGGCTTGCACAACAGCCGCCGGCGGCAGTTCGTCGCTCCAAGGCTTTGTTGCGTGCGGCTACACTGCAAGCGGTAGAATCAGCTCTGCATGCAGAATATGCCGGTTTTGCCGAGGGGTTGAATTCAGATGAATGCAAAGAGTCTGTCACTGCATTTTTTGAAAAACGTGCACCGGACTTTTCCCGTTTTTAAGTGTCTCTTTAATTGTCAGTAAATTGTGTAATCTATTCAGTGAGAGATTCGTAATGGCGATTTCATTTGATTTCAGTAACAAAAATGTTTTAGTTGTTGGTGGTACGAGCGGAATCAATCGTGGTATTGCAGAAACCTTTGCCAAATCTGGCGCGCGCGTGGCCGTGGTGAGTCGCTCACAGGAAAAAGTGGATGACACCGTACAATCATTAAAAAATCATGGTGTTGCTGATGCTACCGGCTTCGCTGCTGATGTGCGCGAAGTGGAGGCAATAAAAGCTGGCATCGATAAAATTGCCGCTGACTGGGGCGCATTGGATGTCGTAGTTTCCGGGGCAGCAGGAAATTTTCCGGCACTGGCGATGGGAATGTCACCTAATGGGTTTCGTTCTGTTATTGAAATCGATTTGCTGGGAACATTTCATGTGATGCAAGCGGTGTATCCGCATTTAAAAAAACCGGGCGCATCGATTATTAATATTTCTGCACCACAAGCCGAAATTCCCATGGCGGGGCAAAGTCATGTATGTGCGGCCAAGGCTGGTGTCGATATGATTACACGTACATTGTGTCTGGAGTGGGGCGTAGAAGGTATTCGTGTTAATTCAGTTATTCCCGGCCCAATTGATAATACCGAAGGGATGAAACGTTTGGCTCCCACGGAAGGTTTGCGCGCGGCAGTGACTAAATCAGTTCCATTGCAGCGCATGGGGTCAACGGATGATATTGCTAATGCCTGTTTATTCCTGGCATCGGATTTTGCGAGTTACATTAGCGGCGCCGTGATTCCTGTCGATGGTGGTTGGGCACAAGGCGGTGCAGCCCTGGTTGGTGCTGGCTTGGCTGAAATGTTAAAAGCTACGCCAAAACAAAAATAGATTTAAGTGTGCATTTCCATAGGCAAAATTCCTCCACAATTACCGGCAGAATTTGCAAACCATTTCGCAAATCTGCCGGTTAATTAAATTTCAAACCAATTGCGTCTTCGTTATTCTCCGTGCAAGCTGTGCTCGATAACTATAAAAAAAGCAAGACAGCATTTTATTTTTTCCATTTTTATCCATAACAATAATTATCGAGCGTTTCGTTCCAGTATCAACAATGTTTTTTCATCGACGGTGAGAGGGCCAGGTCTCTATCATCATTGCACCGTGTTATTCGTTGTTTGCAATAGCGCCCTGACAGGATGATGCGTGACCTTTTATAAATCACAGATTCCATCAATTATCTGCTGCTTTTCAAAAGGAAATGTTATGAAAATTTCTATTCTAAAAAAGAACTCATTGTTAAAAAAATCACTGGTTATAGCGACTTTGAGTGCGCTCGCATTACCTGTATTTGCGTTATCTCCACCGCCAACATCACCATTTTGGAAAGTGCAAGATGGAAAACTATTGGACCCTAATGGCAAGCCTTTTGTATTTCGTGGTGTCACTGTGGAGCAAAATCTCGCACCTGCACAAGCGTTACAGGCTATTAAAGACGCCGCGACGCTCGGTGCTAACGCTGTGCAAGTAGAAATTAACGGAAATTTATATCGTCAGGAAACGATGATTACTGGTGAACAATTAAGTGCAATTATTAAAACGTGTAAAGAGAGCAAAGTAGTGTGTGTGCTGGAGCCTAATGACGTCGCCGGTTATCCGGACGCAGCGGGCGCCGGTATTCCCGCGACGGCCGCTAATTTTTGGGGATGGCCCGGTATTCGCGAAGCGATTGATGGGCAGCAGAGTTACATTATTCTGGGTTTTGGTAACCAATATTTAGGGCCGATGCCACAGCAGGAATATATAGCTCGCATGCTGACGTACCTGGGGGATTTTTCTTACAGCACCCTGAGTAAATTTATCATTATGGTTGATGGTAGTAATTGGGGGCAGGATGCAGATAAGGCCATGTATGAATTTGCCCGGCAATATCCCAGCAACGGAATTAATCGCCCCTATCTGCTTTATTCTGTGGATATGTTTGATGCGTTCACCACACCGCAAGAAGTTCATGATTACATTGCCAGCTTTGCAGAGATTAAAGCGCCTTTGGTCATTGGCGGTTTTGCGCGGACACCTTACTATCATCCACATAACCAGGTGTCGATTCCGCATGTTGCGCTACAGCTTCCAGCCGAAGCTGTTATGCAATATGCCGAACAATATGGTGTCGGATATTTTGGCTGGAGTTGGAGTGGCAATAAAAATCCGGCATTGGATGTGGTAACCAATTGGGATCCGAATAGTTTGACCGATTGGGGTAATTTACTATTCAATGATGTAAATGGAATCAAAGCGACTGCAAAAACTGCCAGCATTTATGGCAATACATCCAGCAATTCCTCAAGCAGCTTCTCAAGCAGTTCTGTACCGGATAAATCAAGTTCTTCAATTTATTCCAGCAGTTCGATTCGCACTTCCAGTAGCAGTTCGATAAGAACTTCTTCAAGCTCGTCGATTGCGCAAACCAAGGCGCAATGCAGTTATCAAATCCAGAGCCAGTGGGGTAATGGATTTACTGCATCAATTCGCATCAAGAATATTTCCAATACCGTCATTAATGGTTGGGATGTGAATTGGCAATACACTGATGGTTCAAAAATTACCAATTTGTGGAATGCAAACTTGAGTGGAGCAAATCCTTACAGTGCTAAAAACTTAAATTGGAATTCTGCAATACAGCCAGGTCAAACGATAGAATTTGGATTTCAAGGCAGCAAAAATTCGGCAGCCGCCTCAATACCAATAGTCACCGGTAATATCTGCCAGTAAATAAATTATTTATTGAAGGATAAAATAGTTATTCGATTTTATTTTACTTTGATGAAATGCAATTCATTATCCGCCGTGGTGATTAATTGCATTTCATTTTTATGAGGCTAATTGGTGATCCTCACTAAAAACATTTTAGGCCACTGTTTGCCGGTAACCCAAAAAGCCTTGTGGTTTGGGTCCCACGCGATACCGTTAAGTACTTGTTCGCTATTATCCAGTTTTACTTTATTTTTCAGCGCCGCCAGGTTGAGTTGCGCCAGTACCTTGCCTGTGTGCGGATCAATTTTCAGTATGCGGTCATCATGCCAGATATTGGCCCACAAAACGCCGTTGGCATATTCGAGTTCATTGAGCTGGTTGATTTCCCTGTCGCCATCTTTCACTGTCAACGTTTTGATCACATTGAAATCTTCGGGGTGGTGAAAATAGATAGTCGCAGAGCCATCGCTGCGGATCAGTGATTTTCCGTCGGTCGTTAAGCCCCAGCCTTCGCCGCTATAACTCAAGCTTTTTTCATGCTTGAGTGTGGATTTGTCATACACCAGCAAGGTTTTTTCCATCCAGGTCAGCACATACAGTTTGTTATCCAGCAGCGCCAGGCCTTCGGCAAAATATTGATTGGGGATGGGTTGTTTTTTGGTAAAGGGTGCAGAGATTTTGGCCCAGGTGCTGGCAGGTTCTGCGATCGGGTAGCTAACCAGCAGCGATTGGTTATAGAGCCCGCTGGTTTCGTAAAAATGATCGCCATCGACTAGCAAGCCCTGGGTGAACAAGACCGGCTTGTGCGTGCGCTCGGCGATAACTTCATAGCCCAATTCCTCCGCCGCATTTGCAAATGACGACCAGATGTTCGTAATCACCAGCAAGCTGATGCACAATAGTGAGCGGGAAAGTAACGTTGTAAGGATCATAAGGTTCGAAACATTTTTATTGGAAGGCGCACATAATGAAGCGTTTGCGGTCGTTTGTCAGTATTACTTTATTGGGCGGATTGGTGGTTATTTTGCCAATCGCGATTTTTGTATTTTTAGTGGAATGGCTGCTCGGTGTGGTCCGTTCATTGATCCAGCCGCTGAGCCATTGGTTGGTCGAACAAACGGCGTTCACCAATTATATGGCAGATGTTCTGGGGGTATTGCTGTTGTTATCAGGCTGTTTCCTGATTGGCTTGTTTATCAAAACCAGCGTAGGTGAATGGGTGCATGACCAGATAGATGCCTGGTTAACCCGCCTCGCTCCGGGCTATAAAACCATCCGTGAAGTCGTGTCCCAATTATTGGGCGGCGAGGGTAATACCTCGTTATTGAAGGGCGATGTTTGCCGGGCTTATTTGATGGGACGTGCAGCTGGTGTGTCGGTAACGGCAATCGTCACCGCCAAGCATGCGAATGGCGACTATACCGTATATGCACCTACAGCTCCCATTCCCACCTCCGGGTTTGTTTATCACCTATCCGCGGACTGTGTAGACATGTTGCCTCATGTCAGCGTTGAAGAGGCTATGCGTACGGTGATTGCGTGTGGTTCCGGTTCGCAGGTAATTTCTGAAATCCCTGAGCGCTACAGGAAAGTCGATTCGTAAATGAAAAAGGCCGGTAACCGGCCTTTGTTGTGAATCATGTATGCAACAGGGTCATTCTTTCTTTTTGGATTTCCCTTTGGCATTTTTATCTGGCCTGTCGCTTCCACCCTTTGCTTCTATCTTTTCTTTTACGTCCGGTTTGGTAGTTTTGGCAGGTTTATCGGCACGCGTGGAAATCAGGGATACTTCAACCGGTGGCAGGCGCGGGCTTTCGCCGCGCTCGCGGCTCTCTACATAATTCAGTGCATCGGTCACTGCCTGGGTAACTTTGCGCTCTATCTCTACCATATCCTGCGGCGACATAAAGAACGTCATGTCCACATCGTGGCGAATATAGCGCGGTGGCAGGCGGTTCAATGCCACGCAAGCCACATCGGCCAAAAAGTCCCGGTCCCCTTGTTGTACCCGCTCACTTTGGTCATAAACCTCCTGAACTACCAATCGCTCATAGTAGTTATGCAGGAAATCCACTTCATCTTCCAGAACATAGGTACGGTTAGTCAGCATCGGAACTGCCTCTCTTTGGCTGTTTTATTGTGGGATGTTAAGGAGTATAGACGCTACTAACGTTTATTCTTAATCAAATCCCGAATTAAAAAACGAGCCGGATTCAAGGCATTGACCAGGTCACTGGCGACGGGTTGGGGTTCGTTGTTGATGTAGGCGGCGAGTATTTCGGCGCACAGCGGCGTGTAGGCGAGGCCGCGTGAGCCATGGCCGATATTGAGATACAAGCCGGGCAGATATTTCCCGGTAGCCTGAATAAATGCGCGTGAGTTTTTGCGTAGCGGGGCAAAACTGTCCAGCATTGCTGGTTCATCAGCCACAGGGCCAACGGCGGGTAAATAATCGGGCAGGGTACAGCGGAAGGCGACACGGCCCTCAAGTGAGCTTTTATCCAAATTTTCCCATTCAGCCATGATGCTGCACAAAGGCGCACGCAAATTTTCCAGATTGGTTTCGTGGTCCTCAACGCGAAGTTCCCTGGACTCTTCTCGCAAATTAAATGTTGCTCCAGTGCAATGTACTCCGGCATTCTCGGGAGCAATATAGCCCTCACTGCAAATCACACTTTTTATTGCCTGGCTGGGTGTTGTAGCTGGCAGGTAAGTAATTTGCCCGCGGATAGATTTAATCGGTAGATGTTGGGTTTGCTCAAAACGTTGTGCATCACGTGCATTGGCGATAATCAAAACCTGCGCTTGTAATTCGCAATCCTTGTTAATGCACCAGCTATTCTCTTCAGGGTGAATATCAAATGCAGTTGTATCCGTGATAATGCGAATAAGTGGGTGATTAACAAGTTGCTCGCAGAGTTTTGCCGGGTTTATCCAGCCCGCGTTCGGAAAATAAATTGCATTGAAAGGCAGCGGCACACCGGCAATTTCACTGGCGCTGGCGGCAGAAACGAATTGCACCAGTTCGTCCGCTGCTGCAAATTTTTCTCGTAATTGCGATTGCAGTAAGTGTTCTGAATCACTGTGTGCCAATTGCAATACACCGGTTTTGTCGCCAATATTTTTCCAATATCCTGAATAAAAGGATTGTGCAAATTGCAAACTGGTTAAGTTAAATTCGGCTTGGGCTTCTTCTTTATGCGATAGTTTTGCATACAACACCCCTTGGGGATTGCCTGATGCTTCGGATGCAATTGCGTTATTGCGCTCAATTAGCGTGACCTTCCAGCCTCGTTCTGCAAGCGCGCGCGCACTGGTACAGCCGGCTAGCCCGGCCCCGATAATCAGCGCATGCTTCTCGTTATAAGCAGATGAATTCGTATTAATCGACCATGGCGAAGGAAAAACTGAAGCACTTTTATGTGCAGGTTGCGGATAAAAATAATCCTGGCGGCCATTGCGCATAACCGCTTTTAACATTTCACGTTTACGCCCGAATCCTGCTACCTTTTCGATAGTGAATCCGGCAAATTTCAAACCTTTTTTAACTATCGCCGCCGCACTGAATGTGGCTGCGGTTGTTCCCGCATCACTTAATTGATGGATGCAAGAAAACAAATCCTCACTCCACATTTGCGGGTTTTTGGAGGGAGCGAAACCATCCAGAAACCAGGCATCAATTTTTGCAGAGTATTGGGAATAGAGCGGGTCTGTAGTTGTCAATAATTTGGAAAACCCACGCGCAGCGTCATTGATGATTAGCGTGAGTTTGATTCGCCCATCCAAAAACGATAAGCGATAAAATCCCTCGCCAACGATGCAGGGATAAGCTTCAATTAGTTGTCGTGACAGATGTCCTAATTCAGGCCAAAGTGCCAATGCGCGCTTTAAATCATTTTTGTTCAGCGGGAATTTTTCTACGCTCACAAAATGTAATTGTGCGGAAGAGGGCGCAGTGGTTAACCATAATTCCCACGCGGCTAAAAAATTCAGGCCTGAACCAAAACCGGTTTCAGCAATGACGAAATGTGCTTTATCGGGGAGGGCCTTCCAGCGTTGCGCCAAGTGATTGTGTTGCAAAAAAACATGGCGGGTTTCTGCAAGGCCATTGGCCCGGGAAAAATAAACATCGCCAAACACACTGGATAATGGTTGCCCATCTTCATCCCAATTTAATTGGGCATAATGAATTTGGTCCTGGTATGGATTGCTGCTCACAGACCAAATTCTTCCAGTACTTGCACGCACCATTGTTGAATTCGCGCATCACTCAATTGAAATTCATTTTCCTCATCCAGCGCCAGGCCCACAAAATAATTGCCATCGGGTGTCAGTGCTTTGGATGCTTCAAAGTCATAGCCTGCCCGCGGCCAGTAACCGCAGGGAATTGCTCCGCGATGCACTAATTTGCTGTGCAAATAACCCATGGCGTCCAGGAACCATTCGGGGTATCCGACTTGGTCGCCCAAACCATAAAGCGCAATTTTTTTGCCGGTTAGATCCAATGAGTCCAGATCATCCCAAATGTCTTCCCAATTTTCTTGCAGCTCACCGTAATCCCAGGTCGGAATACCAAAAATTAAATAATCGTAGCCCTGGGTTTGAGCAATGGGTACGTCGGCAATGTTGAAAAAGTCGACGCGATCTTCGCCAATAACGTTGCGTATTTTTTCACCGGCCATTTCGGTATAACACGTAGAGCTGCCGTAAAACAAACCGATCGTTTTGATATCGCTCATAGCAATCACTTAAATCATTTTTAAATCAGTTGTGCCCATTGTTGTACCCAATCGCGTGCAAGGGTAGCGGGATCATCGCCGCTGCATGCATCAATTACCAGCGGATCGCCAATTCGCTGTGCCCCTAAATCTTCGAACGCTGCATCCAGCGCTTTGCCGCCTTCGTTGAAGGTTGTATAGCTGCTGTCTGCCAGATTAATCACCCCGTAGCGGCGCCCGGCAATACGTGGATAGTCGCGGGTGAGATGTAAATAGAGGGGTTGGATATTGTCGGGCAATTCTCCGGAACCGGTATTTGAATGGCATAACAGGATAATTTCATCAGGGTCACGCGCGAGGTCTTCAGCCCTGGCGTAGGTATTCAGTGATACATCATGGCCCAATTTACGGAGTTCATCGGCTACCAATTCGCCAACCTGCTCTGCACCACCGTAGACGCTACCGATAAAAATCTGCACTTTGCTCATGGGATTAGTCTCATGGATTCGCCTTAATTCAGGCGCTGCTGCTAAAGCGCGCCAGCATACCCTAATTGACGCCAGGCTTCATAAACCATTACGGCCACGGCATTGGACAAATTCATACTTCTACTATTTGCCACCATAGGAATGCGCAATACCCGATCGGTTGGCAATGACGCGCGAATCGAGGCGGGCAGGCCACGGGACTCAGGGCCGAACAATAAATAATCGCCTGGTTGGAATTGTGCATCACTGTGGCAGCGCACACCTTTTGTGCTCAATGCAAAAATTCGCGTCGCGTTCGTCGTATTTAAAAATGCATCCCAATTTGCGTGAATATGTACGTCCTGTGTTTCGGCGTAGTCCATTCCCGCTCGCGTTACGCTTTTTTCGTCCAATTTAAATCCCAGGGGTTCAATCAAATGCAACTGACAACCGGTGTTGGCTGCAAGTCGAATGATGTTTCCGGTGTTAGGGGGAATTTCCGGTTCAAAAAGAACTATGTTCAACATTTGGCGTTTTCACCCTTTATGGTCTATGTTTTTTGTTAAACGTTATGTTTCCGGCGCCAATTATAAGCAAGAGTTATTAAATCGTTTGCACAATTTTTCGGCCATTCATTCACGCACCTTAGCTCGGCTAACGGGAAAACGAGAATCAACTTTGAACGGGATTGCGGAAAAAATAACCAGGATTTTGCGTGCTAGTCGTAGCCAGAATCAAACATTAGGGGTTGAGTTTACCCCTGAGGGTGTTGCTTTCGCCCATGTTCAACGGCCTGCCACACAACAACCTCTATTATCCCATTGTGAGTTTTTGCCAATCGAAGACGGTGTTGACCAAGCCGATATATTGCGTTCCCGTTTAACAAAACTGGGAGTGCATAATGTGCCGTGCAATTTAGTAATGGCTGCCGGTAATTACCAATTAATTCTGGGTGAAGCACCTAAAGTTCCACAGGAGGAATTGGCTGATGCATTGCGTTGGCGTGTAAAAGACCTGGTGCAATTCCCTATTGCAGAAGCGGTTGTTGACGCGTTTTTTTTGCCGGAAGACAGCGCGCGTGGTGGTAATCGCATGGCGTATGCGGTAGTTGCCCAGCGCAAACAAGTAGAAGCGCAAGTCAGCCTGGCACGGGCAAGTGGCCTTGAATTAAAAAATATTGATATTGCCGAACTTGTGTTACGTAACCTTGCGGAGAGTTGTTGCGATACCAAACGTGGTGTGGCGATTGTCAAGTTGCAGCAAGGTGGTGGTAGCTTACAAATTATTCGTGATGGAAACCTTTATTTATCCCGTCAATTTTCACTGGCGTACAACGCCGGCTTACTGGACGACCTACCGACTGATTCCCTTGTATTGGAACTGCAACGTTCGCTGGATTATTTTGAGCGGCAAATGCGCCAGGTTCCGCCCAGTCATGTTTATTTGTGTGGTGAAAATGTTACTGCCGATAAACTCACTCCGGAAATTCGTAATGCGGTGGCCGTTAGCATCAATCTGCTAAACCTTGGAAATGGTTTGCAAGTTGCCGATGGTATTCCCGACCACAGCTTATCCCTGTGTTTGCATGCAGTAGGTGCTGCCTTGCGCCAGGACCAGGTGGGGTGAGCTAACATGCAACAGATCAATTTATATTTACCGGAATTTCAACCCAATCGCGAACCATTACGCAGCGTGCATATGCTCTGGGGAGTGGTGATATTTATCGGGTTGTTATTACTGGTGAGTTATTTCAGCGCGCGCAGCAATCGTACATTAGCAGAACAAGTTGATAGGAATCGTGCGCAACTGGATCAATTAAAAAGCCAGGCAACACAATTGGAGCAGCAAAAACCCGCGAGTAATATTGTTGATCTCGATGCCCAGATTGTAAAACTTTCCCAAGAGTTAAGTCGGCGCGATCAGGTCTTCCGGGTAATTGCCAACAAAAATATTGGTAACAACATTGGTTTCTCTGCGCATTTGCAGGCTTTGGGACGGCAATCGTTGAGCACTGTTAGCCTTGAGGCTTTCTCGTTGATGTATGGGGGAAATTACCTGGAGTTCGCGGGTAAAACCCGTTCAGTAGATCAAATCCCGTTATACATTCAGCGTTTGCGGAACGAGCCGGTATTTAGCAGCGCAGCATTTGGCGTATTACATGCCAGGCCGCAAGAAAAAAATGCCGGTGTTTTCGAATTCTCACTGACAAAAGAAAGCACTATAGGCGTGCCGGATGAACCAAAAACAGCGGTTCAAATGTTATTGGAAGAAAATGAGGAAGTTAACCGGCAATCGCGAGGACAACACTAATGCCAGACGCGATCCAGCAATTAATGGAAAAAATAGATAGCCGTATTCTGCGTGAACGGGTATTAATTTTTATCACATTACTGGCAATAATTTTTTTATTGTGGAATTTGTTATTGCAAGGGCGTTTTGATGATGAACACAAACGCCTTGAACTTGAAGCTCAACGTGTCAGCGCCGAGCAAACAGCGCTTGAGGTTCATATCTCCGAATTAACACAAGCATTGGTCAATGATCCGACAGTGGTAAAAAAGAATGAAATTATTCAACTAAACCAGCGCATTAAAGATGTTGAAACTAATGTGTCCGGTTTATCCCAAGGCTTGATTAGGGCAAGCCAATTACCTAAAGCCCTGGAGGACGTGTTACAAAAAACGGCTGCTATCAATGTCCTGCAAGTGCGTACTTTACCCGCGAGTGAACTACGCCTGGCCGCCAAAAAAGTAGAAACTTCTCCATCGACATCACCAGCACCACAAGAAGAAAGTGGTACAGGTGTTTATAAGCATGCTGTATTGATTCGTGTCAGCGGTAGCTACTCTCAACTCCTGAAATTAATGGCGGAAATTGAATCGCTGCAATGGAAATTTTATTGGGAGTCATTGGACTACCGGGTAACCCGCTATCCGGACGCAACAATCGACATTCGTGTCTTTACATTAAGTTCAGAGGAGGGGCTGCTCGGTGTTTAAGTGGCTGACCCTATTACTCGTGGTAGTTTCCACTGCTGTTTGGGCTGAGCCTGGTGGAAATGATGGCGTACGCGATCCAACAACTCCGCTTGGACATATGTCGGGATTTGCAGGTAATCAAGGCGAAGCAACCCTGGTGCTTGATTCCGTTTTGATTGGCACCAAACGCAAACTTGCCATTATTAATGGTGAAACATTGCGAGAAGGACAAGTTTTACCTGGCAGTAATGGAATAAAAGTGCAACGCATCCTTCCGCAAACGGTGGTGTTGCAGCAAGGCGAAAAGACCTGGGTATTAAGTATGTCCCCTGGCGTTATGAAAAAACATTAATTGGCAGTAAGCCTAATTGAGGCAGTTATAATGCTCATCAGATCCGAATTTCATCAGCCATCATTTGCTGCGCCCGCGCGGTGGTTGCTGCATGTGATAATTGTATTAAGCCTGTCAATGTTGATAGCTTGTTCATCCAATAACACTAATAAAAAGTTGATTACGGAAGATGCAGTTGATCAGGTTGTAGAGCAGCAGCGGGAACAGCGAAAAACACCAGCCGCTGTGCCAGGGGAGGTTAGTAAAACGCTGCTGGATAATCAGGCTATTGCGACTGGAGGTGCAATAAAAAATAGCCGTGATCGCTTTGATGTCTCTGTGCGAAATGTTCCTGCCCAGGCTTTTTTTCTGGGATTGGTGAATGGCACAGGGGTCAATCTGGTTGTGCACCCGGAAGTAAATGGCAGCATTACACTGGATTTAAAAAATGTCACTGTGGATGAAGTGTTGCGAGTGACGCGTGATATTTACGGTTATGAATTCAAGCTGGAGCGTGGTATTTACACGGTTTATGCAAATGCTTTGCGAACCGAGGTTTTTCAAATTAATTACCTGGATGTGCAACGCGTCGGCGTTTCTGACACCAGTGTGATGATCGGGCGTGCACAAACATCCGGAGGCAATAATACCAATGCGAATTCCGGTGGTAACAATGCTACTGCAAATGAAAATGCCAATTTGCTATCCATGATCGAAAGTGTGCAGAAACAAAATCAGGATGGCAATGGTAACAGTGGTAGTGGTTCAGCGCTCACGCCCGGCTCCCGCGTACAAACGTTGAATCGCACTGATTTCTGGTCATCCCTGGAGAAAACAATTGTTTCCATCATTGGTGGTGAAAGTCAAAATCGGTCAGTGATGGTTACGCCGCAGGCGGGTATGATTGTCGTAAAAGCTATGCCTAACGAATTGAGCGCAGTCCGTAGTTTTCTGGAGCGATCAGAGTTGAGTGTAAAGCGCCAGGTTATTCTTGAGGCAAAAATTCTCGAAGTGCGTTTGAGCGAAGGTTTTGAGGCCGGTGTTAACTGGGGGGCAATTAGTGGGCAGATAGCGGCCGCAAAAAATCTGGAAGATGGATTTTTGCTAAATACCGATGGCTCGTCTGAAGTTGGTGAGTTTAGATCGCTTACCAGAACTTATACTTATTTTAATAGCAATGGTGATCTGGTAACCACACAAGTTCCTGCACGGGAAAAAATAGGTGGCACAATTGCCGGGTTAATTCAGGTGACGGATATCACCAAGCTTCTCTCTTTATTAGAAACACAAGGGACCGTGCAAGTGCTTTCCAGTCCACGTGTATCCACAGTAAACAATCAAAAAGCAGTAATTCGTGTGGGTTCTGATGAATATTTTGTAACCGGGATTTCCAGCAATCAAACTGCCAACGCGGCTGCTATCACGAGTACACCCAATATTGAATTGTCATCATTTTTTAGTGGAATATCCTTGGATGTAACGCCCCAAATTTCTGAAAGTGGTGAAGTGATATTACACATCCATCCCGTTGTCAGTGAAGTCACTGATCAGCAGAAAGTATTTACCGTTGGAGATGAGGAGTTTTCTTTACCTTTGGCGCTACGTGGTGTGCGTGAATCGGATAGCATCGTTAAAGCATCAAGCGGGCAGGTCATCGTATTGGGAGGATTAATGACAGAATCCTCGAATGCGACTAATGGCAAGCGCCCATTATTGGGTGATATTCCAGGTGTTAATGCGTTATTCCGCACCAAACAAAAATCCAAAGCAAAAACCGAATTGGTTATTTTGTTGCGCCCTATAGTCGTAGAGCAAAATACCTGGAATGAGCAACTCAATGAAGTACAAAACACTATGCAACAAATGGGCGAGGCCTATAGAAACAAATAGCGAACATTAATACATGTTTGCAGGCGAGGTTTCCCATGTATCGACAACATTTTGGATTAAACGAGCACCCTTTTTCATTAACACCGGACACGCAATTTTATTTTAATAGCCAAAGCCACCGCGAAGTGTTGAGTACTTTGCTTTTGGCATTACGCCACAGTGAAGGCTTCATAAAAATTGTGGGAGAGGTGGGGACCGGAAAAACACTTCTCAGTCGCAAGTTGCTTGCCAGCCTGGGTGAAAATTTTATTACTGCTTACATTCCCAATCCTTATTTAACACCTGATGAGCTTAAATGGTTTCTTGCGGAAGAAATCGGGATAGCGTATTCACCGGAAATACCTTCCTATCAATTACTTAAAGAAATCAATTTGCGCCTGGTGGAACTTGCACAACAAAAACGGCAAGTTGTTTTGATTGTGGATGAAGCCCAGGCAATGCCACGTGAGACAATAGAAGCCCTGCGCCTGTTAACTAATTTGGAAACTGAAAAAAGTAAATTATTACAAGTTGTTTTATTCGGGCAACCCGAGTTGGACGAATTGTTGGATCGACCTGATTTACGCCAGCTTAAACAACGTATTGTGTTTGCTGAATATCTTCAGACTATTCCCAAATCCAGTTTGGGCGATTATCTGTCTTATCGTTTAAGTTCAGCGGGTTATCGCGGCGCATTATTATTTTCGCCGACGGCAATTGGTTTATTGTACAAAGCATCTGCCGGTGTTCCCCGGTTGATTAATGTCATTGCGCATAAAGCATTATTGGCCGCTTATGGGCAAGGCGCAGAACGTGTCAATCGACAGCACATGATGCGCGCAATTATGGATACAGCTGAAAGCCGCTCGTTAGGGCGTTGGTTGGCGCGGCGCGATTTTTGGTTATGGCCATCACTTGCTGCCGGCGCAGCGGTGCTTATTGTATTGGCGCCTGGCTTATTGAGCGGTGCATCATGAGTTTATTGAATGATATGTTGCGAGATCTATCCCTGGAGCAAAAAACGTCTGATGGGATAAACAATGCCCGGGCCAATGATCTGGATTTTGGTGCGCATGAACAGCGTGAGTTGTTGCAGCAAACCAGCGTAGTAAGGCCGGTTCGCGGGACTATGCTACCGAGTATTGCCGTATTTTTTGTTGTGATAATTTTGTTACTGGCATGGAAGCAAAATTTTTGGTTATCAGGTGCGTCAGAATCACGAGATATGGAAGGCGCTGTTCCAGTAACAAATAATCCAGTACAGGTAACACCTGCAGATTATTCATTACTAGAACAAAATCAAGTGGATATTGTTCAAGTGGGTGGGATTGTATCTTCAAATCCGTCCGCTACCACGGTAGGGCCAAACGTTGCACCTGTGCACTCGGTAAATGCATTGGATGAACGCCTGGCCGCACTTGAATTTGCGTTAACCCGGTTGTCGACAGCTGTTGAAAAATCCACGGCAATTGAAGAAGCCAATGTGGCGATCTCGTATGTTGCAGCGGAAACCCCTGCCTCTCTCGAGTCCCGGGTGCAGGATGCTCCTGTTGATGACAAAGAATACGCGGCAGAGAATGAATCAGAAAGTATTCAAGATCCGTTCATTAATACAGGAGAACCTTGGGTACAAGCAGAAGTTACTCCCGCGACAACTGAAATTCCCGCAGATGCACATTTATCAATTTCACCCAATGCTGTTGCAGTAGACCAGCGCCAAACCGAGCAAGCGCGGCAATTGTTAATGCAAGGTCAGGAACCTGAGGCAATTATTAGTTTGCAAGCATTTATAGCCAGTGCAAAAACACCGCGTGAATCAACAAAGTTATTGCTGGATATTTTTAATGCGCAAGGAAATGTTACAGGAATGGAAAAATTGTTGGCTACTGCTAGTTATCTTCCACCAACAGATCAATATTTTTATACGGCAAAAATTTCAATAGCTAAACAGCAAGAGACGGATGCTATTCAATTGTTGGAATCACATTTAACGGAAGCTAATGAACAGGAAAATTACCTCGCATTGCTCGCTGGCTTATACCAGCGAGCAGGAAAGTTCCAGGAAGCTGCAACCTTGTATCGCCGTTTGTTAACCAGCGCAGGTGACAAAGCTGCCTATTGGTTAGGTTTTGCGCTTGCGCAAGATTCTCTCGATCAACCACAAACGGCAAAACAGGCGTATTTGCGTCTAGCTAATTATTCTGATTTGCAACCTCAGGTTCGCACTTATATCCAGCAGCGCTTGGCTGCTTTGCAATAATTTGCGTTTATACAGAGCCATTTTATGATGAACACTTTTTCGCAGAAGCGTATTCGTATCGGCGATTTATTAGTCGAAAAGAATATGATTTCAGAATCCCAGTTGCAGCATGCCTTGCAGGAGCAAAAGCTGACTGGCCGCAAGCTGGGCGCCACCCTGGTGGAATTAGGGTATGTAGAAGAAAATGCGTTGCTCAGTTTGTTGTCAGCTCAATTAAACATTCCCTTTGTCGAATTAAAGCAATTTCGGTTTGATCGTGAATTAGTGCAAAAGCTTCCTGAAACCAGCGCACGTCGTTATCGCGTTATCTTGCTACGCGAAGATTTTGATGGGCTGTTATTAGGTATGGCTGACCCAACCGATATTTTCGGATTGGATGAGTTGCAACGCATCTTACAAAAAAATTTAAAGCCTGCTGTGGTGCGCGAATCTGAATTGCTGGACATCCTTGATATCGCCTACACGCGCGCCAGTGAAATTGCGACCCTGGCAGGGGAATTGGATGAAGAATTGCAGGAGTCAGCAGTAGATCTCGCTGATTTTGCGGTGGATGCTACTGATAGCGAAGCTCCGGTTGTAAAACTGCTGCAAAAAATATTTGAAGAAGCAATTAACACCAAATCCTCTGATATCCATATTGAGCCCGACGAAAAGGTATTGCGCATTCGCAATCGTATCGATGGTGTCTTACTTGAACAGGTGATGAATGAAAAACGCATTGCGTCGGCATTGGTGGTGCGTTTGAAATTAATGTCCGGTTTGGATATTTCTGAAAAGCGGCTGCCACAAGATGGACGTTTTAATCTTAAAGTCAAACACCACAATATTGATGTGCGTATCTCTACCATGCCGGTTCAGTTTGGTGAGTCGGTAGTAATGCGTTTGCTGGATCAAACTGACGGTGTGCGCCCATTGGATAACGTAGGTATGCCGCCACAATTAATTGGACGCTTTCGCAAAGTCATTACTCGCCCGCATGGACTTGTATTGGTAACAGGGCCGACAGGTAGCGGTAAAACAACTACGTTATATGGCGCACTGTCTGAATTAAATAAGCCGGAGAAAAAAATAATTACAGTGGAAGACCCGGTGGAATATCGGTTGCCGCGTATTAGCCAGGTGCAATTGCATGAAAAAATCGGTTTGAATTTTGCGAGCGTATTGCGTGCAACATTGCGGCAAGACCCGGACATTTTATTGGTTGGCGAGATTCGCGATGCAGAATCTGCCGAAATCGCATTGCGGGCGTCAATGACCGGCCATATGGTGTTATCAACATTGCATACCAATGACGCTGTCACCTCTGCATTGCGTTTAATGGATATTGGGGTGGATGGTTATTTGGTGGCAACGGCGTTGAAGGCCATTGTGGCGCAACGCTTGATTCGCCGCATTTGCAGTAGCTGTGTGCAAAATTACACACCTGATACTAATGAATTGCAATTATTGGCCACCATAGGGAAGGGGCGTGATTTTAGCCATATCACTTTTAAACAGGGTGCCGGTTGTCCCCATTGCCATAATACGGGCTACCGCGGCCGTATTGGCGTGTTTGAAATGCTGGAACTTACCCAACCGATGGCTGAAGCATTGCGTATGAATGACATTAATGGATTTACCAAAGCAGCTTACGCAACGCCGAATTTTGTAACCTTGAGTGAGGCTGCGTTAGGTTATGCAATCGAGGGCGGGACAACACTGGAAGAGGTTATGGCAATTTCTGCGCAGGTCGATGAGATTTGAATCAATTGCACGCTGATAATTTTTAAGTGAGCAATAAAATGTGGTGTAAATAACAATGGCACTTTTTGAGTTTAAAGGTAGAAATGCCGAAGGGCGTTTAATTACCGGGCAACTTGATGCATCCAATCAGGATGCTGCTGCCAGCCAGCTATTGGGGCGCGGTATTACTCCGGTAGAAATAAACGCATTTATTGAGCGGCTCAGTTTCTCTGAACGTTTCGCACGCGCTACCAATCGCGGCAAAGTGGAGGCGGTGGAGCTGATTATGTTTTGCCGGCAGATGCATACTATTTCGCGTGCGGGTATTCCGTTAGTGAAGGGGCTGCGTGGCTTATCGGCTTCCTTGCGTAATTATGCGTTTCAGCGAGCGCTAAATGATATTGTGGAGCGATTGGAGGCCGGTGTGGAACTGTCGGCTGCCATGCGTGCACATCCGAAAATTTTTAATAATTTGTTTGTTAGTTTGGTCAGTGTGGGCGAAAACTCTGGTCGTCTTGATTTGGTATTTAAGCAGCTCAGTGACTACATGGAGCGTGATTTGAGTACGATCAAAAGTATCAAAACTGCATTGCGTTATCCAATCTTTGTGTTAATCGCCATTTCAATCGCAATTACCATTATTAATATAAAGGTAATACCAGCATTTGCCGGATTATTTGAAAAATTTGAAGCCCAGTTGCCTTTACCAACACGAATCCTGATTGGTGTTTCAGATTTTTTTGTTAATTACTGGATATACCTGTTTGTTATTGTTTCGGCGTTGATCGCGTGGACATACCACTACGTTAATACGCCGGAAGGTAGCCGTGTGTGGGGCAAAAAAAAGCTTCGATTGATTGTAATTGGCGATATTATCGAACGCGCCTCACTGGCGCGTTATGCGCGTTCATTTGGATTGATGTTAAATGCCGGCTTACCTATATCGGCTGCACTGGAATTGAGTGCGCGCGCAATTGATAACCCATATCTTGGCGATAAAATTCGTTCCATTCGTTCCGGTATTGAGCGTGGTGAAGGTTTGTATCAAACCCATCTGGTTAGCGGAATGTTTACCCCTCTTGTATTGCAAATGATTTCGGTGGGAGAAGAGAGCGGGCAAGTAGATACACTGCTTGCAGAAGTTGCAGTGTTTTATGAAAGTGAAGTGGAATACGACGTAAAGCAATTAAGTGATCGCATAGAGCCGATCATGATCGTCATTATGGCTGGCTTTGTCACCATATTGGCGTTGGGAATTTTCCTTCCAATGTGGGATATGTACAGTATTCAAAAGTGAGGAAATTTTTTGAATCAAAGTTACAGCAGGGGAAAGTTTGAATATTTTGTTGTGGCGACTATCGTTGCCCTGGTTACCCTTATCGCGTTGGATCGTTATACGTTAATAGCAAAAGACGCGCGTATTTTACGCCTGGAAATTATATCGCATCATTTCATGATTGCTGCTGTCAATATGCGCATTGAGTTTTTGACATCAAGGATTACATCCCCTTCATTATCCACGCAAAAAGCACTGTCAATTGACGGAAAATTAATTTTTGTTTCTGATCAGGGGTGGCCAGTTTCCGTCGTCACCCCTGTTTCTGATAATTTTCAACCTTCGGACGATGATTGTTATCAGTTATGGCAGGTGTTGCTCCAAAATCCGGCACCTATCTCTACTGGCCAATTTTCAATAAGTAAAGATAAATACAGAGCTTTTGCTTATTTGAATCACTGTCGTTATGAACTAGTGAGCGGCGAAGCATTTTTTGATTATTTCCCGCTCAGCGGACGATTGTTATTTTCAGCTATTAACAGGTAGGTGTTTAAATTTTAATTAGTTTAAAAACTGGTAATTTCGAGGGTGTTAGCTATATTTCCCCTACACTGAATGTTTTTTTGCAACCTGAGTGAATTGTAAATGTCATGGAAGCATAGATTGCTTTTTTTGCAATTCCCTGCAATCACTTACCTCATGATTTAAGTTGGAGCGTTAATTATGAAACAACAATCTGGTTTTACGTTAATTGAGTTAATTGCTGTCATTGTTATTTTGGGCATTTTGGCGGCTACCGCTTTGCCTCGCTTTATTGATTTATCGGATGCAGCGGAAGATGCGGCCGTTAAAGGTGTGGCGGGAGCCCTGGCGAGTGCTGCAGCATTAAATCACGCGAACAATATTGCAAAAGATGCGGGGCTTGCAGGTCCGACTCCAACACCAATAGCGACCTGTGAAGCTGTCGCAGGCTTGTTAGAAGGGGGAGCGTTGCCGTCTTCTGATTATGCGATTATCGCTGGTAATGGTACTCCTCTGGCTGGTGCAGCTGTTGGCGGTGGAGTCGCTAATGAAGGGGGCGCTTCTACTTGTACAGTAACCTATAAAGGAAAGTCGGCAACTTTTGTAGCCTATGGTGTAGTTAATCCCTGATTACCCTATGGCTGTTAACGCAATTCAAAATTAATGAGAAAGAGTGAACATGGTTTTACCTTATTAGAGTTAATCACGGTCATGATTTTGATCGGAGTCATTTCTATCTCATTATTTAGCCGAATTGGTTCCACAGGAACTGCACCTGTTCAATCAAGCCGCGATGATCTCATCGCGGCTTTATTTTTTGCCCAACAACAAGCCATGATGCGACCAGGTATTACGTTGGTGGTAGCTTCTACTGCAGTCAGTGTCAATCGCAACGGTAATCCCATAAGGGTATCAACGTTTGCTCGCGGGGTTACAGCCTCACCAGTAGTAACATTGAGTTATGACAGGCTCGGTAGAACAACTGCAGCGAATATTGTTGTAACAGGATCTGGTAATAGTAGTGGTGTAAGTGCAACCGTAAGGGTTGAGACAAGTGGCTATGCCTTTGCAAACTAATTTTTTCCTTTCAAAAAAGAAACCTGAATCAGGCGTTAGCTTGATTGAGATGGTTGTGTTTATTGTTGTAGTTAGTGTTGCAATGGCAGCCCTGGTTGGTGTTTATCGGCAGGCCTCCCAGCGAAATGTTGACCCGCTTATTCGTACCCGCGCATTGGAAGCAGCGCAATCCCGGCTCGATGAAATTTTATCCCTGAAGTACGATGAAATGACACCAACCGGTGGTGTTCCTGCGTGCACCGCGTGTAATAACACCACCGATGCCAATATGAATGATGTGGATGATTACAACGGGAAAGTAGATACTCCTTATCCGGGTTATAACCGTACGGTAACAGTTACCACCAACACATCGACGCAAATCAAGTTAATTCAAGTCAGGGTTACCACGCCGTCGGGTGATGCAGTGTTGTTAGCTGCTGAGCGAGCCAATTTTTAATGCAATGTTTCGTACGAAGATTGAAGGGATGCATGCGCAATAATGGAATCGCTGCAAAAGGATTTACCCTCATTGAATTGATTGCGGTTATTGTAATTCTTGCTGTGTTGGCTTCTATGGGTGTTACTTTTGTTGTTAAAACAACGGAGTCCTATCAAAGCACCCAAGCTCGCGCGGTATTAGTGAATACGTCCCGCCAAGCGTTGGAGCGCATGACCCGCCAGTTGCGTATCGCATTGCCTTACTCTGTACGTATTCTCAACAGCGGCCAGTGCATTCAATTTATGCCGATTGTTGCCGGGGGGAATTATCTTAATCCGGTTCCTGATGCTTCCAATGGCGCTCCGGGCGCTACTCAAATTGCTGTGGCACCTTACACCAGTGTTGCCACCTATGGCGCTGCAAGGCATGTTGCGATTGGTGCGCTGAATCGTGATGAAATTTATATCAGTCCGTATGTATCTCGTGCGAATTATAATAATGCTTCAACAAACACTCTTGTCCAGTTAGGGGCTGCGAAAATTTGGCAACGAAATTCGTTTAATAAGCGTTTTTATTTGTTGGCAGATCCTCAAGCGTTTTGCCTGGTAGGCGCAGACCTGCATTTTTATAGCGACATACCCATTACCAGTGCTTCGGTAAGTGTCGGTACCGGCGCTAGTATAATTGCCCGTAATGTTGCAGTTGTCGACTCGGTTACGGCTCCATTTTCGTTGGAAATGGGCAGTGAGAATCGCAATACCCGTATCAATATTGCTTTAAAATTTTCAAGTGGGGGCGAGTCTATTAATTTCACTCAGGGAGTGTTGATTCGTAATGTACCTTGAGCGCAAATTCTATCCCTATCGTGAGCAGCGCGGGTTTTTATTACCCTTGGCAATTTTTATTATTGTGGTAATGGGGGCGCTGGCGTTAACAATTTCACGTACCAGTATGCAAACACAAACATCCAGTATCCAGGAGCTTATTAACGTGCAAGCATTCTATGCTGCGGAAAGCGGTGCGCAACGGGGTATGCAGGCGCTGTTTCTGGCAAATGCAAATCGACAAACTACAGATAATACCTGCACTAATCTTGCGATTAACCATAATTTTGCAGGAGTAAATGGCTTACAAGCATGCGTCGCACAAGTTGCTTGCCAATGTCTTTATAGAAACGGAAGCGCTTGCAACGCCAGCAATGGCGCAAATTATTTAGCAACTGCCGCAGTTGGCGTTACTGCGAGTACATATACATTAACCAGTACTGCAACTTGTGGAACTGGAGAATATTCGTCTGTGCGAACCATTCAGGTTGGCGCCTTTTTGGAATAGGAAAATGCAACGATGCGAAATCCTCTCCAGCTTTTTTTTATAAAATCAAAAGCGATTTTATTGCTGTGGATTTTGGCCGTCATATTGATAGCAAATACAGTACATGCTGCTACCTACAACCTTACCAGTGGCTCATATCCTCCTTGCAATACCAGCTGGGCTGTTTCCGGCTCTACCTACACCTGTAGCGGCAATGGGCGGGTTAGTCTGGCATCCGGGGACATCGTTATCGCAAATACCAATGTCACTATTTTTGCAAACGATGGGTTTTCATTAAGCAGTAATACCACCATTGGTTCAGCATCGGCCAATATTAATTTGATATCAAATTACGGAACAATTACATCCAGTGGTACCAGTAGTATTTATGGCACTGTTAACGCAGGAAGTGGCGTTGTTACGCTAATCAATACTAATGTCAATGGTGCTTTAACTTCATCGGGTAATGTGAATTTAACCGGCGGGAGTGTTAGCGGATTGGTCACCAGTTCAAGCAATACGATTACTACCAATGGCACTAATTTATTGGCGGGTGCCACTGCACAATCCGGTATGACAATTACGGGTGGCACAATAGCCGGTAATTTCACAATGACTGCTTACAACGCTATCACGCTTTCCGGTGTAACAATGACGAGTGGCAGTATTTCGGGATCCAGTATTGTCACTATTCAAAATGGCAGCGTGTTAGGTTCAAGCTCAAGCGCTATTTCAATTAGCAGTAATAGCGGTGCAATTACCGTAAATAATTCTACTGTCTATGGGAATTTAACTGCTCCTAATTATTCAACTGTCAATGTTACTAACGGTGCTCAGGTATATGGAACCTGCACTCCCGGGTCAACACCTGCAAATGCTTGTAGTGGTTCATCGGCAAGTATTTGCCCTTCGGGAATTGCCAGCGGGATTACAGGAAATTATTACAACAATACATCATTAACTGAACCTGCAACTGCAACCCGAAGTGATGGGCCAATAGATTTCACGTGGGGTTCCGGTGCCCCGGGCCCAACCGGTGTTACTGCTGATACTTTTTCTGTGCGGTGGAGCGGTTATGTGCGAGCGACAACGTCAGGAACGTATCGTTTTAGAACTGTGTCCGATGATGGTGTTCGTCTCTACCTTAACGGTAATTTAATTATTAATCGTTGGAATGACCATTCGCCTACCACAGATACAAGTGCAGATATTTCATTAGTGGCCGGCCAATCCTATTCATTAGTATTGGAATATTACGAGAATGCTGGCAGCGCAACTATGCAGTTGAGTTGGCAGACTCCGGGCGCTGCTTCTTATGTGGCAATTCCGGCAGGGCCAACACCAACCCTGGGATCTGGCTTGTATGAATGTATGGCTGTTATAAAGCCACCGGTGAGCTCCTGTTCGACAAGTTTAGCGGCAGGTATAACCGGTAAATATTTTAATAATATGCTGGCCTCAGGCACTGTTGTGGCTACGCGTTCTGATGGCCCGATTAATTTTGATTGGGGAGGAGGGGCGCCCGGGCCAACGGGTGTTAATGCAGATAATTTTTCGGTGAGTTGGGATGGATATTTGCGTATTACCCAATCCGGTGTTTATCGTTTCCAGACAAATTCTGATGACGGTATTCGTTTAAGGGTTAATGGCGATTTAATCATTGACCAATGGAACGATCATTCAGTGACCACCCACACAAGTAATGCGGTTAATTTAGTGGCGGGAAATTCATATCCGATTAAATTGGAATTTTATGAAAATGGCGGTTACGCCGTTGCGCAATTGTTATGGCAAACGCCGGCGGGCGGCGCTTATACGGCTATTCCCAAAGGATCTACACCGGTATCCACTGCTGGCTTGTATGAGTGTGTTACAACACCGGCATCTTATTTACTTGCTAATAATTCAACAGGAATTACTTGCGCGGCTGAAGCAGTAACAGTAACAGCACTCAATGCAGCGAATGCAGCTTATGCTCCTCCGGCAGGAACAGTAGTTACTATGTCTACAAATCCGGCCACAGGGGTATGGGTGGGTGGTGCTACCTATACATTTACCGGAACAGAATCATCCTTTACCAAATACTTGCAGCAGACTACACCGGCTGCGCTGGCAATTGCCGCCAATAGCACTACTGCAACGGGGGCCTCATCAATTACATTTGCCGATACGGGATTGAAAATTGCGTTAAATACAGCATTGAATCCTATTCCAACACAAGTTGCAGCGGTTAATGGTCCGGCGATTATAAGGGCTGTTCGCACCAGTACTACAACCGGTGCGTGTGAAGCGCGAATCGGTGCGGGTACACGCACGGTAAATATGGCATATACCTGTATAAATCCCAATTCCTGCAATATTGCAACAGAGTTTTTCCGGGTCTCGGGAACATCTATCCAAGGGAATAATAATGCGGCGTCTTCGATAGTCTATTCACCAGTTACACTCACATTTAACGCTTCCGGCGAGGCGCCATTTACAATTAACTATACCGATGTTGGACAAATACGATTGTTAGGGCAATTATCGATTGCGGCCTCTGGTGTTGACCCCGCAATTACGCTGGCAGGTTCCAGCGATCCATTTATTGTCAAACCTTATTCCTTGGCAATAACGGATATTCGTAATGCAACCGGTACGAGAATAATTCCTCTGGCAGTGCCCGCAAATAACAACGTCCATAACACCGCCTTTGTTGTTGCTAGCGAACCCTTCAGTGTAAGGGTGCAAGCTCTGAACGCATTGGGCAGTATCACGCCTAATTATGGTAAGGAGTCGGTGCCGGAAAATGTTGCTATTGATATCGACAGTATTGTAACCCCGACTGGGGGAAGCCTTGGTGTGCTTAATAATAATGCTGCGTTTTCGTTAACTAGCACACCTGGGGAGTTCCTCAACACGACAGTGAATTGGAATAATGTTGGAACGATCAAATTATCTGCCCGTGTAGCCGATGGAGATTATTTAACGGGCGGCGCGGCCAGTGTAAAACCACTGGTGAATGCCGGCCGTTTTTATCCTGATCATTATTTTCTTAATAATGCTGGCCTGACTCCATCCTGTTCAGCCTTTACCTATATGGATCAGCCTTTTGCAATGAATTATGTTATTCAGGCACGCGGACTTGATAATACTGTGCTGAGTAATTATGGAGCAGGGTACCTACCCGCAAACACAAATCTGCCAACGGTCAATTATGTTGCGGAAAACCAGGATGGTGGAGTTGATCTTGGTGGGCGAGTTTATGACGGTGCTATAAAAAACTGGAGTAACGGCGTTTTTTCCATGACAAGCCCTGCTGCGGGTTTCAGGCGTTTAACTGTTAGCCCCTATGTAGATGGACCTTATCCTTCATTACAGTTGGGTTTAAGAGTTGATGATATATTGGATGGGCGCTTGATAAAAAATCCTGATATGAATGCAACTACAACCGGCATATGTTCCGGATCAACTTGCACAGGCAAAATGATTGGCAGTGCTATAAACATGCGTTATGGCCGTTTGCGTTTGGATGATGCATTCGGGCCCGAAACGGCCTATCTACCTGTAAATTTTTATACAGAACATTGGTTGGGAAATCGTTTCGTGAAAAATACAGACGATAGCTGCACCAAAATTTTACGCAGTGCTATTAATTACAGGGCAGGTAACATCCTCACTCCCGCAAATCTAACGGTAGCTTTAACAGGTGGAACCACTACGGGAAATTATGGTTCCATGGATGCAACACAGGTCAGCTTTATCAATGGTGATGCACGGCAATATTTTTCAGCACCTACAAATGCAGCGCAAGGCGTATTTAATGTTACCGTGGATTTAACCGCGTATCCCTGGCTGCGATTTGATTGGAATCAAGATAATATTTATTCAGATGTTAGTTTGCCGCCTGCACGCTTTGGTTTCGGTAGCTACCGTGGTCATGACCGTGTAATCTATTGGCGTGAAATTTTTTAATAGTTACTAACCATGACGATGTATTTATGGAAATGACGATTACTACTCCCAGTTTATTATTCCCGGCGATTTCATTGTTAATGCTGGCCTACACAAATCGTTTTGTTGTATTAACCAATGTCATTCGGCAATTAAGCAACCTTGAAGACGCCCATTCAAAAGATGTAGTGGTGCGTCAAATAGATAACTTGCGTCTGCGTGTGCAAGTAATTCGTAAAATGCAGGCTTATGGTGTGCTTTCATTTGTTTTATGTACCATGTCGATGTTTTCATTGTTATTGACATGGTCTGTAACAGGGCAATTTTTATTTGCGGTTAGTTTATTGCTTTTGGTTGTTTCGTTAACATTTTCTTTATATGAAGTTAATATTTCAACAAAGGCAATTAATATCGAGCTGGAAAAATTTGATGCTAAATTGATAGGTAAAAATAAACAGCACTAGGCTGTTTATTTTTATCCTTATTGTGTGGAGCTGTTTTGCTCCCGGAATCTATGCATAAGATTTTTCGGTTGACGACTCCAGCCGGATATCCACAGCCAGGTCATCGGCAATTTTATCCAGGTAGTCGTACAGTTCATTCATATCTACTGCTTTGGGTACCTCAATTACGCCAGTGGCTTCAAACAGTGGTTCACCGGACCATGGCATACTGGAGCAGGCAGTTTCCAGCGCTCCCATGTTAATATGTCGGCCAGCAAAGGCTTGGGCGATTTCGCGCACAATACCCGGGCGATCATTACCAACAACACTAAAGCTGAATTCACGGCATTCAGGCTTGGCGGTACTGACCGCAGTATCGACAACGATTTTGAATCCTTTGCTATTTAGTTCGTTGAGTGCTGCTTTTAGTTGGTCCTGATGTTCCAGTGCAACAGCGACTTGTAAAATGCCGGCAAACTTGCCGGCTAATTGCGCCATGCGGCTTTCCAGCCAATTGCCATGGTGTTGGCTGATGGTTTGTGCCAATTGTTCCACCACACCGGGGCGGTCATCGCTGAGGACAGTCAATACAAGTTGCGTGTTCACGTTGCTTCCTTATTGTTAAATTGCTGATGTAACGTTTATGAAGTGGGTTATCAAAGATTACTCCGCTTATATTACCCGAACAAGTCGGAAATACCGGCTTTGTTCGAATCTAATGAAATGCAATCAAAATTGGTAGTGTTAGATGATTATTCCTTATGAACAATTATCGAGCGACGCGTTGCAAGGATTGATTGAAGAATTCATTACCCGTGAGGGCACCGATTATGGTGAGGAAGAGCTTTCGCTCGGTGTAAAAGTTGAACAAATAAAGCAACAGCTCAGGCGTCGGGAAATTGTCGTGGTTTTTGATACTGCCAGTGAATCGGTCAGTATTTTATCGCGCCGCGATGCCGAGTTGCTTGAATAGCAGTAACTGGTTGAAACCTGCGATAAGCATTAACAAAGAGAAAATTGTGAATCATTTATTTTTACATTGTCGACCCGGTTTTGAAAAAGAATGTGCGGCGGAAATTACTGACCTGGCGGGAGAGCTGGGTATTTATGGATACAGTAAAACCAAGGACAACAGTGCCTATGTGTTATTTATTACCCATGAGCCTGATGGTGCTGCGCAGCTGTTGAAAATTTTGCGCTTCCGTAAATTTATTTTTACCCGCCAATGGTTTGCCTGTGCGGGAGTGATTGATGGATTACCGGTTAGTGATCGCGTAACACCATTGCTGGCTGCTGCAAAAAATTTAGCAGAAGTGCGCGAATTGCTTATTGAAACTGTGGATACCAATGAAGGCAAGGAATTGTCTGGTTTGAGCAAAAAATTTACTGCACCATTTGAAAAAGCACTGCGTGCAGCATCACTTTTTTCCCAAAAAAGTGGAATGCGTTTGCACCTTGTTTTTATCTCGGGTACCCAGGCATATTTAGGTGTTAGTCCAATCAATAATTCATCGCCGTGGCCTATGGGTGTTACCCGTTTACGTTTACCAAAAGAAGCGCCCAGCCGTGCAACACTGAAATTGGAAGAGGCCTGGCATCATTTTATTGCGGCGGAAGATTGGGATATTCGTTTGGCTGCGAGTATGCGCGCGGTTGACCTCGGTGCTGCGCCCGGAGGCTGGACCTGGCAATTAGTACAGCGCGGTATGTTTGTAGAGGCTGTTGATAATGGTCCGATGGATAAAAACCTGATGGAAACCGGGCAGGTTCAGCACATACTCAGCGATGGTTTTTTATTCGAACCCAAAAAACCTGTAGATTGGCTAGTGTGTGACATTGTGGATAAACCTGCGCGTGTAACCAGTATGATTATTAAATGGTTCACCAAAAAATATTGCCGCGAAGCTGTGTTTAATTTGAAGTTGCCAATGAAACAACGCTACGCCGAGGTGAAAAAATGTGAAGAACGAATTCGCAATGAGTTGGAAAAAGCCGGTTTTCGCGTGGATATCCAGTTCAAACAACTTTATCACGATCGTGAAGAGGTGACTGGCCACTTGCGGGTTTTTTAATTTCCTGACGAGCCATTATCGGATTTAATGATAAGCGGTACGGTCACCGGTATCGGCAGCGGTATGTTGCAAAACCCACTCAGTCAGCGTTACCCAATCCTCAATCAATGAACGCAACAGCGTCATGTGGCTGGGAGGAAGGTTATGTTGTTTGAGTGCTTCTTCACCTATCGCGGTGAGTACAGCAACAATTTTACCGATAGTGTGGGCTTTAAGGGATTTAAGCACATCTTTATTGAGTAACATTTCGCCCGTGTATGCAGATTGGAGATCTTCAAAAGAGACTGCTGTAGTAGAGTCGATGGTTTGCTTTACTGCGTGGGCTAACAATGGGTGGTTGTTGTGAAGCAGGCGAAATGTAAGCTCCAGCGCCTGGCGACTAAAAAAATCAGAGGGCATATAATCGTTTATCGGTTTCCGGGACATCAAATAATGTTCCTCGGTGGTGAAATCTTCTCCTGACTCTATTTTTTCCATTGATCTAATCATAGCAATCGCTTTGCTATTTGCAGGAATTTTTATAGACGATTTAAAACTATGAATGAACAAATTGATAAAACTTTGGATACTTCTGGCTTGCTTTGCCCGGAGCCGGTAATGATGTTACACAGAGCAGTCAAAGAGGTGGCGATTGGAAATTTAATTGAAGTGATTGCAACGGATCCGTCAACACAGCGTGATATTCCCAAGTTCTGTTTATTTCTTGGTCATGAATTGGTCGGGCAGAAAAAAACAGAGGCGCAATATTTTTATTACATTCGTAAAAATAAATAGCGTAATGCTACTTAAAAAAAATAACGCCGCCAATACGGCGTTATTTTTTCAAACTGTGAAATTACAATAAATCAGGTTTGCATTCCATCAACCAGCAATGAAATTGCGGCTAACGCTTCAGGATCTTCAGCTTTAATTTTGTTCGCAATTTGATGCTGGAAAAAATAGCGAAATTGTTCACTGGCTTGAGCTTCGTACAAGGATTCATCACCCGGCAAAACCGGAGTGCTAATGACCTTGTTGGGGTCGCTGATCATCGCGTATACGCTGCCATCATAATGCAGGCACCAGCTGACAACCTCAACGAGCGACAAACGCTTGTTATCAGGAACTGCTAAAACTGCATGGGTACCTATAGTGTCTGGTAGCTCCTGGATAACATCATCACCGCTATCGCATTGCACTTCGTAGTATTCCGCTGCCGTTTCAAGTTCGATGATCTTGTGCATCGGAGCTTCAAAAAATAACTCATCAATGCCCGGATCATAATAACCTTCCCAATGACCATTGAGCGGATCGCACAAATCAGGGCAGGGGACAATATCATTTAGCCAGGGAACCAAACCCACTACTTCGCCATTGGCTCTAAGGCCCCAGCAGAGGATTTTGAGGCTGTAAAGTTTTTCGGAGCTGGTATCGTTGGAGTAGAGCATTTCCAGCCCGTCCAGTTCAGGAGCAAGGCGGATAAAACGCTCATCGTGCAGGGCTGAATAGGTTTTCCTGGTGAAGAGATCAACCACATTATCCATGTTGTGGCCAGTGTGCGAGGTCTTCATAATACCACCCCCTAAAGTGAGGCTGAGCCGGATCAACAAACCGGACGCCGGACAATGGTTTTAACGTCACCATCACTATATAAAGTATATGCTAAATGTCTAAAGCACAACTGCTATGGGCATTTTTTTTATTCCCTGAGTTTATCGACAGTTTATTCTTTCTGTAGTTTTGATCTATAGAGATTATTTTTTTGGATGTAAGCGAGTTTTTATGAAGATAGTTGCGGACGAGAATATACCGCTGGTCAATGAGTTTTTCAGTCGCCTGGGTACAGTTACTTGCCTGCCGGGGCGTACCTTGAGCTCCGCTGATGTGCGAGATGCTGACGCATTAATTGTTCGTTCTGTAACCAGGGTCAATGAGGCGCTGCTCGCCGGAAGCAACGTGAAATTTGTTGGCACTTGTACGATTGGGGTAGATCATCTCGATCAGGCATATCTTTCTGCTCAGGGTATTCGCTGGTCAAGCGCCCCCGGGTGTAATGCCAATTCCGTTGTGGAGTTCGTGTATGCAGCGCTAAGTCACCTGGATATTAATTGGTTACCGGTTAAGTTCGGGATCATTGGTTGCGGTAATGTGGGAGGACTTTTGTATAAGCGCCTGAAGGCCCAGGGAGTTGATGTCCGTTGTTATGACCCGAATTTATCGCCTGTGCAAAATCCTGACCTTACCACTCTGGAGGAGGTTTTGGCATGTGATGTGATCAGTATGCACACGCCTTTAGTGGTAACCGGCCCATACCCCAGCTTTCATTTATTAGGCCATAAAGAATTATCACAATTAAAACCCGATGCTGTATTGATCAATGCAGGGCGCGGCGCGGTCATTAATAACCAGGCATTGCTTGAAATTCTGAATGCTCGCCCGGACCTCCGCGTAGTGCTGGATGTTTGGGAACCCGAACCGGATATTTCGCTGGAATTGCTCGACAAGGTTTTATTGGGGAGTCCGCATATTGCCGGTTATAGCTATGACGGAAAACTCAACGGAACTGAGATCGTTTATCAAGCTTTGTGTAAGCATATCGATACCCAACCTAAGGCATCGCTTGCCGCACTTGTTCCTCCGCTGGAAAATAATCAGTTGCGTGTTGATGATGAAAACAGAACGGTTTTTGAAATTGCCCAATCGCTCATTAAACAAGTTTATGACATTGTTGCTGACGACGCACGTTTGCGCGAAACCGCGCGAAAAGCATTGGCTGGTGAAATAAAATTCGGTGAAGGGTTTGATAATTTGCGCAAGCATTATCCCAAGCGCCGCGAATTCCATAATTACCAGGTGCATTTGGAGTCAGTTAGTGAAGCGGATAAACGCTGGTTACAAATATTAGGTTTTCGTTGTGTTTAGGTTAGGGCTAATTATTAATCCTTATGCAGGGTTGGGCGGAAGTGTTGGTTTAAAAGGTTCTGATGGTGAAGCTATTCGCACAGAAGCGTTAGCGCGTGGAGCGGAAATACGTGCGCCTCAACGAATGGCTCGGGCATTACAGTTTTTATTGCCGTTTCGCGATCAAATCCAGGTTTTTTGTTTTGCGGGCGATATGGGTGAAAATTGTGCGCGTGATGCGGGTTTTCATACCAGCATTATTGGTGTGGCGCACCATCAACCAAGCGAAGCGGCAGACACTTGCGCCGCTGCTACTGCATTAATGAATGAATCGGTGGATTTAATTTTATTTGCGGGGGGTGATGGAACTGCTCGTTTAATAGCTGATGTTATTGGCACTCGCCAACCTGTACTGGGTGTCCCATCCGGTGTGAAAATGCATTCCGGTGTTTATGCTATTTCCCCGGAAGCAGCGGGTGAAATTGTTAAGCAATTATTAACGGGGCAATTGGTTAATATTGCTGAGCGTGATGTAAAAGATATTGATGAAGATGCGTTCCGCAATGGACAGGTGCGTGCACGTTTTTATGGGACCTTGCTAGTGCCGGAGGATTCACAGTTTTTACAGCAAGTAAAAAATGCTGGTACAGAGCGTGATGAATTGGCGCAACTGGATGTCGCGCAGGAAATGATTGAGCAGCTTCAGCAGGATACCCTGTATCTCGTTGGCCCTGGTTCCACCACCCATTTATTTCTTGCAGAATTGGGTTTGGATGGCAGTTTACTCGGTGTAGATATTTTACTTAACAATGAGTTGATTGCAGTGGATGTCAGTGCGCCACAAATTATTTCCCACCTTGAGAAATTTTTGGGGTCGGTAAAAATAATTGTTACTGCCATTGGTGGGCAGGGCCATATTTTCGGGCGAGGCAACCAGCAATTCACACCGGATATTTTAAAGCGTGTTGGTAAGGAAAATATCATTATTATTGCCGCGCGCGGGAAAATACTTGCGCTTAATGGGCGTCCATTACTAGTCGATACCAATGATCTCCAGTTGGATCAATCCTTTAGTGGTTACACTCGCGTTATCACCGGATATAACGAAACTATTATGTATCCAGTGGGTTATACCATTACAGGAAAACAATCATGAATGTGGTTTTTGATCGCCTGGAACTTCTTGCAGAAAAGATTCGCACTTGTGAAATAATTGATAGTTATCGTGTTTTCCATGGCCGTGGACAAGTGTTTCCAGGGCTGGAATTCGTCACTGTCGATTTTTTCCAGCCAGTAATTCTGCTCACATTATTTTCCGAGCCACCGCACGGTTGGCTGGCCGAGTTACTTATTGGATCGCGTGTTTTATTTGATGAAAAAAAGACCGCTTTGCTTGTGCAGCGTCGGTATATAGCCGGTGCACCAAGTGAAATTTTGTGGGGATCTTTGCCTGAGCACTGTAGTGCGCGCCGCGGTAAGTTGGAGTTTTCCCTTCACCTCGCACAGCAGCAAAACAGTGGTTTTTTCCTTGATATGGAGCCAGGGCGGTCATGGGTAGAAAGAAATGCGCCTGGAAAACGTATTCTAAATTTATTTGCTTACACTTGTGCGTTTTCAGTTGTTGCAGTCGCTGCACAAGCAGAACTTGTAGTTAATGTAGATATGAGTAGCGCTGCATTAAACCTTGGTCGTAGCAACCATCAACGCAATGGCCTTGAGAAAACCCGCAGTGAATTTCTAGCCGAAAATATCCTTAAATCCTGGGGGCGAATTAAAAAGCGTGGCCCTTTTGATCTGGTGATTATCGATCCGCCGTCTTACCAAAAAGGTAGTTTTATTGCAGAAAAGGATTATGCAAAAGTGATCCGTCGTTTGCTCGAATTAATGCCGGGCGGTGGATTAGTGCTTGCTTGTTTGAATGCACCGGAATTAAGCGAAGGTTTCTTAATGGAAGCATTCGAAGATAACTGCCCTGCAGCAAAATTTGTTGAGCGCTTGCAACCCCATAGTGATTTTCCCGATGTACATCCCGGGCAGCAGTTGAAGCTGCTCGTGTATCGGTTGGATGCTTGATAGGGCGCGAGGTCTTTATTTCGAATAGTGACCGAAAATCAGGACTACACCTTATCGGTGAAAAAAAACCAGCTCTCAGCTGGTTTTTTTATGTGACCTGGATGTGCATCAAAAAAATTATTGCGAATAGCGTGACAGGAAATTACCGAAGCGTTGAATCGCTTTGGTCAGGTCATCTTCGCGCGGTAAAAACACAATGCGGAAGTGGTCGCGGTTTGGCCAGTTAAACGCAGTGCCTTGTACAAGCAATACTTTTTCTTGCAACAGGAAATCCAGAATCATTTGCTGGTCATCTTTAATTTTGTACATGTTCAAATCCAGTTTGGGGAACAAGTACAACGCACCTTTTGGTTTTACACAGGAAAGTCCCGGAATTTCCGCGATGGCTCTCAATGCGGTATCGCGTTGGTCGCGTAAACGGCCACCGGGAATAATTAATTCATTAATACTTTGATAGCCTCCAAGCGCCGTTTGTACGGCATACATTGCCGGTACGTTAGCGCACAAGCGCATAGAGGAAAGCATTTCCAGGCCTTCGATATAACTGCGGGCGCGGTGTTTTGCTCCGCTGATAACCATCCAGCCCGAACGGAAACCCGCCAGTCGATAGGCTTTGGAAAGGCCATTAAAACTTACGCAGAGAACATCCTGTGCCAGGCGACCCATCGGGATAAATTCCGCATCGTCATAGAGGATTTTGCCGTAAATTTCGTCGGAAAAAATAATCAGGTTGTGGCGGCGCGCGAGCTCAACAATCGCCTCCAATAATTCTTTGCTGTAAACCGCACCGGTCGGATTGTTGGGGTTGATCACGACAATGCCGCGGGTTCTATCGGTAATTTTGCTCTCGATATCAGCAAGATCCGGGAACCAATCGGATTGTTCGTCGCACAAATAATGGCGGGCTTTACCTCCTGCCAGATTTACAGCGGCAGTCCAGAGCGGGTAATCCGGAGCGGGGACTAATACTTCGTCACCATTGTTCAGTAGCGCTTGCATGGCCATAACGATTAACTCGCTGGCACCATTACCCAGAATAATATCTTCGATTTCAACACCGGGAATATCAAGGCGCTGGCATTCGTGCATAATCGCTTTGCGTGCGGCAAACAGGCCTTTGGAGGCGGTATAACCTTCGGCGTTGGCGAGGTTATGGATGACGTCCTGGATGATTTCATCCGGCGCCGAGAAACCAAACGGGGCAGGGTTGCCAATATTCAGTTTCAGAATGCGGTTGCCTTCTTCTTCGAGGCGATTAGCGTGCTCCAGTACCGGGCCGCGAATGTCATAACAAACTCCGTTGAGTTTGTCGGATTTCTTAATTGGGTTCATTTGCAGTAAGATGCCTTGATTGCGGGTAATGCGTGAATGCGGTTGAAAAACACACGAATAATCGACCTTAACTAGTTGATCTGTCAAGGAAATCCTTATGGCTGCCAACGAAAAATTTAATGATAACCACTGGCGCGAAACGCTAACTCCCGAGCAGTACCGGATTTGCCGGGAAAAAGGCACAGAACGGCCTTTTACAGGTGAATATTGGCAAGAATTCAACGCGGGTGATTACCGTTGCCGTTGCTGCGGCGAACTGCTGTTTGATGCGGATACCAAATTCGATGCCGGCTGTGGTTGGCCCAGCTTTTATGCTCCGGTAAATAAAGTGGCGATACGGGAGTTACTGGATACCAGCCATGGAATGCATCGTACTGAAGTTGTATGCCGCAATTGTGACTGCCATTTAGGACATGTGTTTACCGATGGCCCTGCACCTACCGGGTTGCGCTATTGCATCAATTCCGCCTCCATTCTTTTTGTACCTGACGAACAGGATAAAAAGTAATGGTCTCCCGGGGTCACCCCGGGAATCTTAAGGTTTCATAGTCTTTGCACAATTGCATGGGCCGGTTTGCATTTGTTAACAAGTGTTAATTGCTGGCAGTGCACCATGAAACCTTATCCTTAATCATGTTGAATGCTGACTACTCGCTTTTTCAAGTGAATGTTCGCGTGCGCTACATCGTCTGATAATTAATTAACCAAGGCGATGCCCAGTTTCCAGGAGTGATTTATGAAAAAGTCGCCGCGCTTTTTACAAAGCGGTATTGCCGGCCTGCTCAGTGCAGTATTGGCGGTGGGAGCTTATGCCCAGGCTCCGGCCGATAAACCGGTCGATGTGATTGTCCAATCGGTCAGTGTAAAAAACCTAACCACCCATATCGAAGCCCTCGGAACATTGCGGGCTAATGAATTTATTTCCCTGACCTCCAACGGCACCAAAAAAATTACGCGTATTAATTTTGAAGATGGCGAGCGCGTAGAAAGCGGGCAGGTGCTGGTAGAAATGACCAGCCGTGAGGAGTCGGCATTATTGGAAGAGGCGCGTTTTAATGCAGATGAAGCAAAAAAACAATTGGACCGTTTGCGTGAATTAACCAAGCGTGGAGCCGCCTCCCAGGCATTACTGGATCAACAAGTGCGCACCTACGAAGCAGCGCGTGCGCGTTACAACGCAACTGAGTCGCGCTTGAAAGATTTAATTCTGGTAGCGCCGTTTTCCGGTGTAGTGGGCTTGCGTGAGGTCAGCGTCGGGGCGCTGGTTTCCCCCGGTGACCAGATCACTACGTTGAACGACGACTCAAAAATGAAACTGGATTTTACTGTACCTGCGATTTATCTGCGCAGCATTGCTACAGGCTTGACTGTGGTGGCAAAAAGCCGTGACCTCGGCGACAAAGTGTTTGAAGGAAAAATCGTCAGTATTGATAACCAGATTGATGAAGTAACGCGCGCAATTAAAGTGCGTGCGTTGCTGGACAATAAATCCCACGAATTAAAACAAGGTATGTTGATGAAAGTGGATTTGCTGGCTGCAGAGCGTCAGGCAAAAGTAATTTCTGAATCTGCCCTGGTTCCTCTGGGGAGCAATAATTTTGTATTCGTGCTAAAAAAATCAGACAGTGGAACTATTGTTGAGCGGCGCGAAATTGAAATTGGTGAGCGTTTGGCGGGCGCGGTCGAAGTTCTCAATGGTGTGGCGGAAGGCGATAAAATTGTTACCCATGGGTTGCAAAAAATCCGTGCAGGGCAAAAGGTCAGCGTAATCTCGGAGGAAAAACCGGCAGCGGAACACATTGGTGAAGCAACCAATTTTTCTGAATTACTCCAGCGCAAAAAGAACTGAGGGTGAGTTGCCATGATGCTCTCGGATATTTCCATCAAGCGACCGGTGTTTGCATCGGTAGTGTCCATTCTGTTAGTTGCGTTCGGGTTGGTTGCGTTTGATCGTTTAACCCTGCGTGAATACCCCAATATCGATCCGCCAGTGGTTTCGGTGACCACGGTTTATCCGGGCGCGGCCTCAACAACAGTAGAAACACGCATTACCAAAGTTATTGAAGATCGCATCTCCGGTGTTGAAGGTATTCAATATATTGAATCGACCAGTGAAAACGGCCGCTCGAATATTGTGGTGCAATTTGATGTCGGCTACAGCATTGATTCAGCTGCAAATGATATTCGCGATCGCGTCGCACGCGCATCCACCAGCTTGCCGGAAGAAGCTGAAATGCCTGAAGTACAAAAAATAAGTTCTGATGAGGATGTCATTATCTGGTTCAACCTGGAAGGTGATGACATGACGATGCCGGAACTGACTGATTATGCGCAGCGGTATTTAGTGGATCGTTTTTCAGTTATTAACGGGGTAGCGCGTATACGCATCGGTGGCGAGCAACGCTATGCAATGCGTATTTGGCTGGATCGCCGCGAACTTGCTGCGCGCAATCTCACTGTGAATGATGTAGAAACCGCATTGCGTGCTGAAAATATTGAATTGCCTGCGGGCAGTATTGAATCGCTGGAACGGCAATTTACCGTGCGCATGGCGCGCTCGTATCGCTCGGCGGAGGATTTTGGCCAGCTCGTAATAAAACGCGGCGATGATGGTTATTTAATTCGTTTGGGGGACATTGCCAAAGTACAAAAAGGCACCGAGGAAGATCGCAATATATTTCGCGGCAACGGTGTTACCCAGGTGGGCATCGGGATTATCAAACAATCCACCGCCAACACCATGGATGTGGCGCGCGGTGTAAAAGCAGAGCGTGATCGCGTTAATGCAACCTTGCCGAAAGGTATGCGCATTGAAAACAGTTTTGATAGTTCGGTGTTTGTAGAGCGGGCAATCCATGAGGTCTACATCACGCTTGGTGTTGCACTGGTATTGGTGGTGCTGGTGATTTATTTATTCCTCGGAAGTGTGCGGGCCATGCTGGTGCCTGCGGTTGCTGTGCCGGTATCGATTATTGCTACATTTACCGTGTTGGCCACGCTGGGATTTTCAGTCAACTTGCTGACGTTGCTGGCACTGGTGCTGGCGATTGGTTTGGTGGTGGATGATGCGATTGTTGTGCTCGAAAATATCATGCGCCATATTCATGAAAAAAATAAAAGTCCGTTGCTAGCGGCATATGATGGAACCCGCGAAGTAGGGTTCGCGGTGGTTGCAACCACCCTGGTATTGATTGCCATTTTTATCCCTATCGTATTTTTGAAGGGGGATATCGGCAGATTGTTTTCCGAGTTTGCCATCACCATGGCTGCCGCTGTTGGATTTTCGGCGATAGTCGCATTGACGCTCTCGCCGATGTTGGCTTCCAAAATTTTGCAGCATCACGAACATAAAAACCGTTTCATCCAAAAAGTCGATAACACGATGTTGCGTTTGCGCGATAACTACAAAAAAGTTATCCGCAAATGTTTGCTGCATTCAAAAATCCTCGTGGTGATATTCGCCGCGTTATTGGGCTGTGCGGTATTTCTCAGTATGTTTATTCCTTCTGAATATGCACCGCGTGAAGACCGCGGTAATTTTTCAGTAATGGTTAACGGCCCGGAAGGCGCCAGCTATGCCTACATGGAAAAATATATGGCAGAAGTTGAGCGCCGCATGATGAAGTATGTGGATTCCGGTGAAATTTCCCGGTTGATGTTGCGTGCGCCCGGTTTCGGTACGGCAGAAAGTTTTAACAGCGGTCAGGTGATGGCGGTGTTGAGTGACTGGAGTGTGCGGCGCAATGGTTTTGAAATAATGGAGGAAATACGGCGCGATCTGGCAGATCTTCCCGGTGTTACTGCATCCCCGGTTATGCGCCAGGGGTTTGGTTCGCGCACGCAAAAGCCCGTGCAATTTGTAATTGGCGGCGGCACTTATGAAGAGTTGGCTTCGTGGCGCGATACCTTGTTGGCCGAAATCGCAAAAAACAATCCGGGCTTAACGGGAATTGATTGGGATTACAAAGAAACCAAGCCGCAAATTGAAGTAGTGATTGATACCAATCGCGCAGCTGACCTGGGTGTGAGTGTCAATAACATTGGCCGTACACTGGAGGCGATGCTCGGGTCGCGCAGGGCGACAACTTATATTGATGATGGTGAGGAATACGATGTTATTTTGCAGGGGGAGCGCCATGAGCAACGCACGACAACCAGTTTGCAAAATATGTATGTGCGCTCGGCAAACTCCGGTGAATTAATTCCACTTGCTAATCTGGTGACGCTGAAAGAAGTAGCGGATGCAAGCCGATTGAATCGTTACAACCGCATACGCGCCATCACTATTGAGGCGAATCTTGCGGATAATCTTTCATTAGGTGATGCATTGGATCATTTGAATGGATTGGTGCGCGAGCATTTGCCGCCCACAGCGATTGTGGATTACAAAGGAATGTCGCGCGATTATCAAACTGCCGGAAGCTCGGTAATGTTTATTTTCCTGTTAGGAATATTAATTACCTTCCTGGTTCTCGCCGCGCAATTTGAAAGCTATGTGCATCCGTTTGTAATTATGTTGACTGTGCCGCTCGCGATACTGGGGGGAATGCTTGGTTTGTTTGTGACGGGAAACAGCTTCAATTTATATTCACAAATCGGGTTAATTATGCTGATTGGCCTGGCGGCAAAGAACGGAATTTTAATTGTCGAATTTGCCAACCAATTGCGGGATCGCGGTGTCGAATTTACCGAGGCACTACTTGAAGCCGCTTCTGCGCGCCTGCGCCCCATTTTAATGACCAGCCTTACGGCAGTTGCCGGTGCCTTGCCGTTGGTTATTTCATCGGGGGCTGGTGCCGAGACACGTTTTGTGATTGGTATTGTGGTTATCTTCGGAGTATTGGTTGCCACGTTATTAACGCTTTTTTTCGTCCCTGTTGCCTACAGTTTATTAGCACGAAAAACCGGATCACCGGGTGATGTTGAGCGTGAGTTACTACAGCAACAAGCAGGCTATTCAAATAAGGACAATTAAAAAATCTCAAATGAATAGGCTGCCGTTCAAAGGTAAAGGACGGGCATGTTTATCCAATGCACTGTTTACCGGTAGTAAAGTAGTCCGGCACACCCCGGACTACTTTACTAATCAATGCGGGTGTTGATGTGAATCGCGCGTATGGGCATAGTTTGGATCAACATCTGCCGGATGAATTGCATCGCTCACTTTGGGATCCGCTTTAAATAATAATTGGCTGGATGCAACCCAGCCGTTATTGCCATGTGCTTGCAAAACATAATGACCATCGGGTGTATCCAATCCGCCAACGGTTAATGTTTCCCCGCGGGTAAAACTCACCGAATATTTTTGCCCATCCTCACCCTGGATGTGACCATACCAACTGATGCTGTTGTAATCATGTTTTTCTACGTTGTCGATAATAACTTCGTAGTCTTTCGCATTTTCTGCTACGCGCACATTGATCGCATCACCCGGCATTAGCGTTTCAATTTTTACCGTATCCAGGTGGATAAATTGGCGGCCATCCGTTAACTCTTCCAGTTTTAGTGGTAAATTGGCCGGTGTTTTTTCTGCCGGGCTCCAGGAGGTATCGCGTGCAACGGCGGCGGCTACTTCTTCGGGGGAATAATCTAATCCCGGGCGACGCTGTTTGATGCTATCCATTCTTGCTTGCAGTTCAGGGCCAACCATCGCAGAAAGCGATGAGCTGGCATTTGAGGTAGTATTGCCAGATGTCACGGGAATATCCTGTTCAATATTATTATTTGCTGCGAGTGGTTTTGTGGTTGTGTTTGCTGCGGATGTTGCTGTGCTGGACGGTGGTGTAACAACTGTTTCGCGTTCAGAACCGTAAAAATAAATAACACCGAAAGCTAACACCGCCGCCGTCAGTGTTTTTAACCAGAAACTTGATTGGGTTTGCATAATTCACGCTCTTTTTTAGTGTTATTAACGAATTCCGGTGCGTCAGAATGCTGCGCACCGGAATTTATTGTTTAGCGTTTAATACGAATCCAGTTGATATTCCAGCCACCGGTTTTTGCAAATACACCAAAATTATAAGTGCCAGCATTGATATTGACGGTGTGGCTGATGGTGGTCCAATTTTGCCAGCCACCCGTCGCAGGAATAGCCAGCTCACCTAACAAAATGGCACCACCATTTAAATCTGCCGACAAACGCCCGCCGCTTGGACTGGCAACGCGATATTCAATGGTGTATGTCCCCGAGGTTGGAATAGTTACATTGCTATAGGCGATCCAGTCATTGGTGTCGATCCAGCCAACATTTTGGCCGCCACCGGTATCAGTGGTCGTTTCAGTTTGTACGCCGCTATTGGCAAAATAATTTTCTGCCTGAATAAGGGTATTAAAGCCGCTGGCACTCACCACAATTGAGCTGGCGGAATCGTTAAATCCTTCATCAACCAAACAGGAATCGTCGCCGGTTTTGATGATGGAATTCCCGGCAAAATTATCGTGCTGATACAGTGTGATGCTGTAACCTGATTGCACACGCAACGATGACACATCATCGTTAAGAATTCCTTTTGCGAGCAATTGCGACAAGGTGTAACTACCGGGGGTAAGGGCAACGTTGTAGCCACCGTAATTACAATGCTGCGCAACCTGCACCGGGCCAGAAGAACCGGCAGTAGGGCGGAAAGCGGCAATTTCATCGCGCACATTGTGAATTGCCAATGCGCCGTAGGCTTCATTGGTTTGGCCAACCGGGATTCCGCAGGGTAGTCCGCGGCAGGTTAAATTCGGATTGGAAAAACGATTAACGCGTGTGGTATTGAAAACGCCTTCGTAAGCCATGATGTCGACGAATACGTTATCAACGCCGTAACCGACACCGTAACGGAAGCGGGCACCGGATTGATCGCCTTGTTTGCGCGAGTGATTCAAACCCATGTTATGGCCCAGCTCATGGGCCATAACAATAGGGCCGCAACCGGGCGCAGTAACGTTCCAGGTCCAGTTTTTATCGACGGCAACATAACCCACACCGCAAGCGCCTTTTTCATGGAGCTGGGATACGAAGTCCGCTCCCAGTTGATCGCGCAATGCAATCGCCGCGCTATTAACCCGTAAATTGCCGAGCACCGCGCCCATATCGGCACCGGTTTGTTCCATAGGCCGTACACCAACCAGGCGCAATTGCACATCAATCTGGCTGTCGGCATAAGCGGCATTCATTTGATTGACCCAACTATTCATCGCTGTTTGCGGGTCGCCGCCAAAATAATTCCTGGTGTAGTTATCGTAGAGAACCAGCAGGTCGACGGTTGCTGCCTGCACATTGCCTGCCATTGCAAAACTGCCGAGCCCCAGCAGCAGTAATTGTTTTGCTTTAGTAGCGATACCTGATTTCATTGCATTCCTCTCATTTATTGTGTGTGGAGTGTTATCAATGCGGTGGTTCCACCTGACAATCGCCCATTTGATTGTTTATCGGGTGAAATCCTGTTGTTCATAGGCATATTTATTTTTTATCTAGCGAAAAATGCTTACCAAACAACCCGCCAAACTTAACATTGAAGGGAAAAATGCCTTTGTAATGTGCATCACAGCGTTGAAAAGGTGCCAGTTAAAAATAAAAGTGGGAATTTGGGCGATGGGAAAATCAATTCTTGATGGGTATGCCAGTTTGCAAACTGGGACATTTCAGTGGGAAACAGACGCGGTGTTGCCGGAACTCGAACTTTTTTTGGCGCATGCCGGGCGTGGTTTCGGTGATGGAAAAAAGTCGAACATGATTTCATTAATAACGAATCAGGATTAATGACGAAGCCGGGTTTGATCAGTAGCAAATTAAAATGTATGTGATCTTGCAAGTATTTTTTGAGGGTGCACAGGGAGAGTGGACAATTACAGTTGCAACAATTGCAACTGTAATTGCCAGTAGTAACCGCGAAGGGTTGTTAGCGTTGGATTCGGCTTACCAGGAAAGAAACGATATCGTTTACAGCAATTTCCTGTTTTTCTGCATCGCGGCGACCTTTATATTCAATAGTACCTGCTTCCAGGCCGCGATCGCCAACCACGATACGGTGTGGAATACCCATAAGATCCGTGTCGGCAAGCATGCCACCAAGGCGTGCTTTTTCGTCATCCATAAACAACACATCCAAACCGGCGGTGGTTAATGCGTTATACAGTTCTTCACTTTTACGCGCGACAGCCGCAGATTTACTGATGTTGATTGGCACAATCGCAACATGGAATGGTGCGATGGCATCTGGCCAGATAATGCCGTTGTCATCAAAGTTTTGCTCGATAGCAGAAGCAACAACGCGCGTAACACCGATACCATAGCAACCCATAATCATGGTTTGCTCCTTGCCATTTTCATCCAGCACCCTGGCTTTCATGGCTTCGGAATATTTGGTTCCCAGTTGGAAAATATGGCCAACTTCGATACCGCGTTTAATTTCCAACGTGCCCTTACCACAGGGACTTGCATCACCGGTAACTACATTGCGGATATCCGCAACTAATGTGAGTTGTGCATCGCGTGCCCAGTTCACACCGGTCAAGTGGAAACCATCTTTGTTTGCGCCGCAAACAAAATCGGCGAGATGCGCCGCAGAATGATCAACAATCACCGGGATAGTTAAACCGACCGGGCCAATAGAGCCGATGCCAACGCCCAATTCAGCTTTGATACGCGCTTCTGGCGCAAGGGTGAGTGGCGATGCAACACCGGTTAATTTCTCGGCTTTGATTTCATTCAGTTCATGATCGCCACGCAGGACCAGTGCCACCAATGGCTGGGTTTTGTCGTCGCGCACTTCACCCAAAACAATCAGGGTTTTAACAGTTTGTTGCGGGCTCACATTCAGGAAGCTGGCCACCTCAGTAATCGAATGCTTACCGGGCGTCGCCACTTCCTGTACGACATGCTGTGCGGCAGGGCGTGGTGTTGAAGGTGGTAATGCTTCGGCTTTTTCGATATTTGCTGCGTAATCGCTACCGTTACTGAAGGCGATATCATCTTCACCGCTTTCTGCCAGCACATGGAATTCATGGGAGAAGGCGCCACCGATTGAACCGGTATCGGCCAATACCGGGCGGAATTGCAAACCCAGGCGAGTAAAGATACTGCAGTAGGTTGCGTGCATCACATCATAGGTTTGCTGCAAGGATTCGTGGCTGGTATGGAAAGAGTAGGCGTCTTTCATAATAAATTCGCGCGAGCGCATTACGCCAAAGCGCGGGCGAATTTCATCGCGGAATTTGGTTTGGATCTGATAAAAATTCAACGGCAATTGCTTGTAGCTTTTGATCTCGTTGCGAATCAAATCGGTGATGACTTCTTCATGGGTTGGGCCCAGGCAGAAAGGGCGGTCATGGCGATCATTGATACGCAATAATTCTGGGCCATATTGTTGCCAGCGACCGGATTCTTCCCAGAGTTCGGCGGGTTGTACTACCGGCATCAATACTTCCAGGGCACCGGATTTATCCATTTCCTCACGCACGATATTTTCTACTTTGCGCAATACCCGTAAACCCAATGGCAGCCAGTTATACAGGCCGGAGGCCATCTTGCGGATCATGCCCGCACGTAACATCAACTGATGGCTGATTACTTCCGCGTCGGAAGGAGTTTCTTTGAGGGTGGCAATTAAATATCGGCTGGAACGCATAATGATGGCTTCTTGATAGCTATAATGGTTGAAAGCCGCCTATTCTACGGCGGTTAATGATATTGGTATAGCACTGCGAAAGTGAATTTCAGTGGTGTTTTCAGATCCGGTATCAGCATGTTTGTGTTAACTAAAAGGATAATCCCATGTTTGAATTACATCCGCGCCTCGCCCAGGATTCTGTCGTTATTGGAGAGTTTGAACTCTCGCTCTTGTTACTCAGTCGCGATGCCAATTATCCCTGGTGTATCCTCGTCCCCAAACGCGAAGATATTTATGAAATCCACCATTTAAGTGAGGAAGAACAACTGCAGCTGATACGTGAATCCTGTCGCTTGTCAGAAGTGATGACCAGTTTGTTCGACGCTGACAAAATGAATGTAGCGGCCCTGGGGAATGTAGTGCGCCAATTGCATGTCCATCATATTGCGCGTTTTACTGATGATCCCGCGTGGCCACAACCGATTTGGGGCAAGTTACCCGCCGGGGAATACTCTGGGGAAGACTTTGCCGAGCGCATCAAGCGTTTGCAGAACGCCCTGGTTGGAGAAGGATTTACGGTTTTATAGATGCCACAATAAAAACCACCTTGATAAAAAAACCCGCACAGCGCGGGTTTTTTTTAGTGCTTGAATCGCTACTTTAATTACACGGCGAATTCTTTCAACTTTTTCAGCGGGCGCACTTTTACCGAGGTGCTGGCTGGTTTGGCTTTGAAAGTAACTTCTTCGCCAGTGAATGGGTTAATACCCTTACGTGCTTTGGTCGCTGGTTTTTTAACGGTAGTGATTTTTAGCAGGCCTGGCAGAACGAATTCACCGATACCTTTCTTCTTGATATGACCTTCAATAACATTGGTCAACTCGTCCAATACAGCTTGAACCTGCTTTTTGCTCAACTCGGTAGCATCAGCAATTTGTTGCAAAATTTGAGTTTTGTTTTGACGCTCGGCAATTGGTTTGACAACGGCTGGAGCTGCTTTTACCGCTGGCGCTTTTTTAGCAGCAGCTTTAGGTGCAGCAACTTTTTTCGCGGCAGCTTTAGGCGCAGCTTTAGCAGCAGGAGCTTTTTTAGCAGCAGCAGCTTTAGGGGCGGCAGCTTTGGGAGCAGCAGGTTTTTTGGCAGCCATAATGGATTCCTTATGATTCTTGAATGTTGATTAAGGTTATCTTTTAAACAAAAGACTCTCGTGTAAAACATTTACCTAGCCTGGATGTCCGGAAGAACATCCGCGTAACCAGCAAGATGAATTTCAATTGTCAGTGATAGCTCAACATTCAATTTTTATCCATTACTTGCTGATCCGCATTCGAAAACCCCTGTATTTACAGGCTAAAACAGCACTGAATACGGATTGACGCTATATATATAGGATAAAAAATGAATCGGCAACAAAGAATAGCCTTTTTTCGGCGCTAAAAGCGCTTTTTTTTAAGGCTGTGACCTTAAACAGGGGTTTTTAGGAATCTGCAGGCGTTAAATATAGAGCAGCTGAAATTCAGGCTCTGGTTCAGCATACTGCCAGAGATAATTGAATTCCTCACGCAATGGCTTCAGTTCACGCGCAGCATTGTTGTTAAAGAAGCCCCGATAAGCTGCATCATTATTTTTATACAGGAGTTTATCGGTATCACCCAATATAAAAGCCATGTCTTTATTGTTTGGTTCAACGGTCATTTTCCGCACAAGAATTTTTGCTGTGAGTTTTTGTGCGAGGCGAATCAGCAGGTGGCCTGACTCAATTGCAGGTCTGGTGTCTTTGATCAATATTTGGATGTGGGTGTGACGACTTGAGCGGGAGAATGCAGAAATTGCGTCAACAAAATCAGGTGTGCCATACAGTAAAGCGTCAAGGTCCTTGGAAAGGATAGCTAAAGTACGGCGATTTTGTTTAATGAGCATCGATGAGTAATGGCAAAAGTCTTCAAGGCCATCCAGCAGCCACAGGTTTTCACTTGCCTTGCTTTGTTCCGCCATGGAGTTACTCCTTTGCTTGCCAATACATAGTGATATGAGGAATGCCTGCATCCATAAATTCATCGCCCCGGGCAACAAATCCCAAACGCTCATAAAAAGTGCGGCGTTCGATTTGCGCGTGCAGGTAAATAGGATAGGGTGCGGCTTTTGAACAATAGTTCAAAATAAACTCCATTAGTTCTCGTCCAATACCCGCAGCACGAAATGGTTTTAAGATGGCTACACGACCTATATGGAAATGTTTTTGATGATTTAATTCATCAATGAGCAGGCGAGCACAACCTATGGGTTGGTGCTCATTGTGAACCTGGAAATGAATTGCTGTTTCATCCAACCCATCCCATTCGTCTTCAATGGGGACTTGCTGTTCTTCTATAAACACTTCAGCGCGGATTGTTGATAATTGGCGGGAATTGGTTTGCCAGTCAGTGATTGTTATTGTGTGCATGATGTATTCCCGTATCAGGAAGGATGGATAGCGCGTGTGCTATACCCATCCTGGGGATGCTATTTACTCATCAACTAAAAGTGTTTCCTGGTTAATTAATTGAGTAATAGCCGCACGATTAACGGGATCTTGTACTAACGTTTTTAATTCCCGCCAGCTGATTTCCACTTCTTTGCAAACTAATTCGGCTAATTCACGTGTGCAGCAAATAGCTTCTCCATCAGCAAACAGCAGGGTGCCTTTTTCATCGCTATGGAAAGCAATGCGGGCTGATGGATGCCGCCAGAGGAGTTCTCCATCGGCTAATGCAGATTGCCATTCATCAGCATCTATTTCCAGCGGCTCTTCTTGAGTTTGCTCCAGATATTTGCGCTCAGTCATGAATTTACCGAACCACAACGCAATATTTTCCTGCGTCAAATGTTGCAAAACAATGTTGCGCACTTGCTCAAGCGCTTTTGCATTAATTTCACCGGGATTATCTTGCAAGGTTAAATCCGGATCGGAGTAACGCAAATCATCCGCAATGGATAATGCAATGTCCTGGCCTATCTCGGAAATAATATCAGCGTGGCTGGGTGCGCGAAAACCAATAGAGTAGGTCATGCAATCATTACCTTGCGCATTGCCCCAATGCGCGATGCCCGGTGGGATATAAAGCATGTCGCCGGGCTCGAGCACCCACTCATCAGTCGTGTGGAATTCGCTCAGGATTTTAAGGCGCGTGCCTTCAACTCGTGGTGAATTGCTATCGCACATTTGTCCAATTTTCCAATGGCGTTTGCCCAGGCCTTGCAATAAAAATACATCGTAATAATCAAAGTGCGGGCCTACACCACCTTTGTCGGGAGCGTAACTAATCATCAGGTCGTCGAGGCGCCAGTTGGGAATGAAGCGAAAATAATCCAGCAATTGATTTACCTCAGGCACCCATTGGTCAACAGCTTGTACTAATAAAGTCCAATGGGTTTCCGGTAATTTTTCAAATGTCTTTTCATCAAAAGGCCCATTGCGCAATTCCCAGGGAGTAGTGCCATTTTCTAACACAATGCGCGATTCCACTTCTTCTTCCAGCGCAAGGCCCGCGAGTTCATCTGGCGCAAGCGGTGACTCAAAACCGGGAAACGCATTGCGAATCAGCAATGGTTTTTTTTGCCAGTAATCGCGCAGGAATTCTTCAATTGGCATATCGCCGAGATGAGTCAGTGGTGTTGTCATTTGTTGCACCTGAAAATTAATGTAGGTTGGGCAGCCATGCCCAACACAAGCTATGTACGTAAAATAATTTGGTAACGGACAGGTTGCTCATTGCTGCCTATATCGCTGGCCCAACCGCACTTGCAATGCATCAATAAAATCAAGGGCTCATTCGAGCCCTTGATTTATTTAAATCGCTTTCGCTTGCTCTATTGCATTGCCAATGTAATTGGCCGGCGTTAAATCACGCATGGTTTGTTTGGCGTGTTCAGGAATATCCAGCGTTTCCACGAAAGCCGCTAACACTTCACGGGTAATAGTCTGGCCACGGGTGAGAGCTTTTAATTTCTCGTAAGGCTCGGGCACATCGTAGCGGCGCATAATGGTTTGAATGGGTTCAGCCAGAACTTCCCAGGAATTATCCAGGTCTTCCGCAAGGCGTGCCCGGTTAATTTCCAGTTTGCTCATGCCTTTTAAGGTCGATGCATAAGCAATCAGGCTGTAACCAAAACCAACTCCCATATTGCGCAGTACGGTGGAGTCAGTCAGGTCACGCTGCCAGCGGGAAATTGGTAACTTTTGTGCGAGGTGGGTGAAGATTGCATTGGCAATGCCCAGGTTACCTTCGGAGTTTTCAAAATCGATCGGGTTAACTTTGTGCGGCATTGTGGATGAACCCACTTCGCCGGCAATAGTTTTTTGTTTGAAATAACCGAGAGAGATATAACCCCAAACATCGCGGTCAAAATCGATCACGATGGTATTGAAGCGGGCAATTGCATCAAACAGTTCAGCGATATAATCGTGTGGTTCAATTTGTGTGGTGTACGGGTTCCAGCTCAGGCCCAGGCTTTCTACAAATTCTTTAGCATTGGTTTGCCAATCTACTTGGGGGTACGCGGATAAATGTGCATTGTAGTTTCCTACTGCACCGTTGATTTTCCCCAGCAGTTCTACATCTTTTACTGCTTTCAATTGGCGACGCAAACGCGCGGCAACGTTGGCCATTTCTTTACCTACAGTGGTAGGTGAAGCAGTTTGGCCGTGTGTGCGTGACAGCATTGAGTCCGCAGCGTAATCGTGCGCAAGTTTTACAATGCCGTCGATGATTGCTTCTGCATCTTTAATGAAAACCTTGCGACCTTCACGCAACATCAATGCGTGGGAGAGATTGTTGATATCTTCTGATGTACAAGCGAAATGAACAAACTCCAAAACGGCTTCCAGTTCAGCATTACCTTTGAATTTGTTTTTCAGGAAATATTCAACGGCTTTTACATCGTGGTTGGTGGTACGTTCAATATCTTTAACTGCCTGTGCATCGGCTTCATTGAAATTGTTGACAATGGAGTCGAGCAGGGCGTTGGTGCCCTCACTAAATGCAGGTACTTCCGGAACACCGGAGTGACGGCTGAGTTGTTGCAGCCAACGCACCTCTACTTCAACGCGGAAACGGATCAGGCCAAATTCGCTGAATATGCTGCGCAATGCAATGGTTTTGCTGCCATAGCGGCCATCCACCGGGGAAACCGCATTGAGTGCTGAAAGGGTATTGAAAGAGTTATCCATTGTGTTTCTCAACAAAAAAGAAAAATTAAAAGAAAGATAATTAAAAATTTTTAAATGCGGCGCAGTAAATCGTCTACCTGACGGGCGATGTCTTTACGATTAAAAAGCAACTGCCAACGATTGCCACCGACTTGCCGCCATAGAATCGCAGAGCGGATTGATGCTAGCAGGAGCGCACGAATCTGATTGGCGATACGTTGTTGTTGCAAATAATTGTAGTCACCGTTCACCTGAATGCGAAAACGAAAGGTACTGATTGTTTCGCTGTAAAGCGTGCCTAAATTGGCAATCACATTGTCGTGTGTAGATGAAAAATGCTGTGCTTGCTGGTTAACTTGTTCAAGGCGGGTAGCAATCACATTCAGCATATCCCGGCGACCCGCCAGTTTTTTCTGTAAATGGAGCACGCCTAGCCCATAGCGCAGGGTCTCTCGATGCTTTTGTGAGTTAGGCTTTAGCAGCTCCCTCATAACTTCTAACCCTGTCCGCAGGTTTTCAAGTTTGCCGCCGTAGACATCCAGTGTACTGGGAGGGTTGAGATCCAGCATGGATTCGATGCTGCATTTAAGTACTTCGGGTTGCACATAACCGGTTTTGGCTATTTGCTCAACCAATGCTGCACTTTGGAATACGCCTGCGAGGGCGAGGGTAATGTCTTGCCAATTTTTGCTCACGCGATCTCTCTCATGCTTAAAACAGATTTGAACAAATAACGACAGCCAGGTTAGCGATTGTCGGTAGATTCGATGACGGCGCCGCCCAGGCAAATATCATCCTGATAAAACACCACTGATTGCCCCGGCGTAACGGCGCGTTGGGGTTGATCGAAGATGACGTCCAGTGTGCCATCAGCCAGGATTTTTACGAGGCAATCCTGATCTGGCTGGCGATAACGGGTTTTTGCGGTGCATCTCACCTCATGTGAGGGCGAAATACCATTAATCCAATGGGCCTGTTGGGCAATTAGATGATTGGTAAATAGAAGGGGGTGGTCCGTACCCTGCACAACCACCAAAACATTGCGGGTCAGATCCTTTTGCGCGACAAACCAGGGTTCCTCATTGGCACCTTTCACACCGCCAATACCCAAGCCCTGGCGTTGGCCAATCGTATGGTACATCAGGCCGGTATGCTCACCGATTACTTTGCCATCGGGGGTTTGTATCTCACCTGGCTGGGCTGGCAGGTATTGTTGCAGGAAGTCCTTGAAGCGGCGCTCGCCGATAAAGCAGATGCCGGTACTGTCCTTTTTGTTGTGGGTAATAAGTCCATGTTCTTCTGCAATGCGACGGACCTCAGGCTTTTCCAGCTCACCAACCGGAAAGAGGGTATGGGCAAATTCGTTTTCACCCACTGCATGGAGGAAATAACTTTGGTCTTTGTTGGGGTCAAGTCCCTTTAGAAGATAGGTTTTACCATCGCGATCTGCGCGACGTACATAGTGGCCAGTGGCAATAAGCTCGCCGCCCAACATGCGCGCATACTCCATAAATACCTTGAATTTGATTTCGCGATTGCAAAGTATATCGGGGTTGGGTGTGCGTCCGGCTTTGTACTCGTCAAGGAAGTGTTCAAAAACATTGTCCCAGTATTCAGCAGCAAAGTTGGCTGTGTGCAGCTTTATGCCTATACGGTCACAAACCATTTGTGCATCGGCCAGGTCAGCCTTGGCCGTACAATATTCGGTGCCGTCATCTTCATCCCAGTTCTTCATAAACAGGCCTTCGACCTGATAACCCTGTTGTTTTAGCAAAAGCGCTGATACAGAGGAATCCACACCACCAGACATGCCCACAATAACGCGAGCACCGGCTGAAACTACAGGTTTGGAAGATTGAGTCATAAGGAAATGGCAGCAGTTCAGAAAAAGAGGCGGGCATTTTACCCGCCTGCGCCGGCCACTGCCACTGCCACCTCAATGGTGGATAAGGTTTAACCTACAACATTCAGGGGGAAGCGGCGGCCAGCCCGGTAGTCCTCAATAATCTGCAAGGTCATGGGGCTGCGCAGTTGGTCTTTGCGCTCCAGTAACTCTTCATATGTCAACCAAACAGCTTCAATAATGCCGGTATCCAATGGGCGATTTGCATCATGATTTAACGCTTCTGCAATAAAGGTGGTTCGAAAATAAGTAATACCATTACTTGGTGCTGTGTAGAGATTTACACCGACAACCCCTGTTAATTGAACTTTCCATCCTGTTTCTTCCAATGTTTCGCGAACAGCTGCTTCATGCAATGTTTCATCAGGATCTAAATGGCCTGCCGGTTGGTTGTAAACTTTTTTTCCATCAGATTCTTCATACACCATTAAAAAGCAATTATCGCGTTCAACAATAGTGGCGACTGTTACGTGGGGTGCCCAGGTCATAATTCATCTCTTGTCGGGGTGTGGGTTCAAATAAAATATGTTTTTTCACGAATAGAAAAATTAAATTTTTTATTCGATTAGACTTGTCAAATACAAAATTGTGCGATTTTGTTCGCAAAATTATAAATGGTTATAAAGTGGAAGATGAATTGATTTTTTTTATATGGATAATGTGTCGTGCAAACAGACGAAGGGAATCGCTCAATGCTACATCCCTCCTATTCTGATCTATGTTTGCAGATCTGTCGATTTTAAAAACTATCTTTCTATTTTCACCCTCTCATTTGTAGGGATTAAAAATACAGGAGTTTTCCATGAAAAATATTGCTATGAAGAATAAAGTTCTGGGTCAGGGAATGACTGAATACATCATTATCGTTGCGCTGATTGCTATTGCGGCAATTGGGGTATTCAAGTTTTTTTGGTGAAACTGCTCGTAATCAAATGGGTGGTATGGCTATGGAGCTTGGAGGCAAGGACGGTGGTGATGCAATCAAAGAAGCTGGAAACGCAGCTGATGCAGCAAAAGAAGAAGCTGAAAAAGATTTGGGTAGTTACAACGATGGGAATACCAAGACCGCAAAATAATTAAAATGTGCTAAATAGCTGCTAAATCAACTCCGATTTATTGGATATTTTTGGTGAATGCTATGGATGGTTTTTATATGACGTTTAAAAAATATCAAAAAGGCCAAGCAATTGTTTATTTAATTGCTTTTATTGGTGTTATATCACTAGCTGTAGCCTACGCATTGAATTCCTTTGAAGTAGTTAACGAAAAAACACGTCTGCAGAATACTGTTGATGCTGCTTATAGCGTTGCTATGGTAGAAGCTAAAGACCTCAATTTCAAAGCCTATACAAATCGTGCAATGGTGGCCAATCAGGTTGCTATTGCGCAGGCTGTTAGTGTTGTGTCATGGATTAGATTTCTCGAACTTTCTACTGAGCGAATTGCGGATATCACCAGTTGGATTCCTGTTGTTGGTGCAATTACTTCTGCGATTCATGCTGCTGTTGAGGCTGGTAAAGAAGGCCTTGAACCTGCAATGCAAGGGATGGCAACTTTATTAGATGCCTGGATCACCATTCTGGAAAAAGCACAGTTTTGTATGCATGCAGCAACTCTGGTTGTTGCTGATGAAACCCTTAAAGACATTGTTAACAAAAATGATCCTGATGTGGATACTTCGATTTCGCTAAGTGATGTTTATTTAGTGAGTGAGTTTGCAAACAAACATAATAGTTTTACCGGTCGTTATGATCCTGACGTTGTTCGAAAAAAATCGGGTGGTATAAAAAACTATAATCGCAATAAAGCCAGAATGGATAGTTTTCGCTCTATTACTATGAATTCTGTAGATGGATTTTTTCAGCGACGCGATGATGATATTCCAGCGATACCTAAAGTAAATCTGTTGGTATTTCAAGCAGAGCTGCGTAGAGGAGGCGCAACCTCACTTGTAGGAGAAGGGTCGCACGCGCAATACGGAAGCTGGATTGCTATGGATACTCTGTCAGTGAATACGCGCACTTGAAATTCCTTCATCAAATAAAGATTTTTATGATTCAAATGAGGCTATGAAAGAGTTGGCCAAAAAATATAATGTAGAGGTGATTTTTTTAGATGAGTAACTTTATTGATTTTTTAGCCATATTAGAGCGAGTAAAGTTTTCTGAGCGCTATGGGAAAATTTGTGATGAACACAGTAATTTCTCCGAAAGCATGTCCGGCAGTGATAAAAATAAATTTTTAGAAATTCTAAAAGAGTTTGATTCTGAAGTTAAATACGTGGCGAAGGAAAAAATATTTTTTTGTCAATCTGACTTTGACTGCTTTCTATTGAGAATTGGATTTGTTTTAAAGGATGGAATTGTTGAGGCTTTTATTTTTTTAATTAAAGATGATAACTGGCTTTTTTATGGTAGATTTGATGGTGTTGCTAAAAAAATTTTTGCTGATTTTAAGGCGAAAGTTAATGTTCCTATGTATTCAAATTATTACGAGCTTAAGTGTATCATCGGTGATTTATTTGAGATATTTTTTGATATTAAGGCGGAAATAACTCAAGAAATAAGTAATTAACTAGTTATAGTTCGATATTGTGCTTTCTTAATTTTAAATTTGGAGTGTTTATGCAATTTTCAAAAAAAGGATTTTCATCCTTGCTTGTGATGATTTCAGCTTTATCCGCATGTGGCGGCAGTGGAAGCAGTAGTTCGGGGGACGATGGAGGAGTTGGGATGGGCGGTGCGACAATTGCAAAATCCTCTTCTTCATCAACCAGTTTCAGCAGTTCCTCTTCCTTTTTCTCATCATCTTCTGTGACTGTAGCTGTTAAAACTATTGCGAAAGATGCATTTTTCGATCGTTATGGTTTTTATCCGGGTATGTACAAATTACATTTGGCTGCTGTGGGAAACTTTGAAGAGAGTACAATTGATGCTCGTATTGTTATGAATGAGGTTTGGGTAAAGGAATATGGAAGCTGGTCATTTAATCCTGTAATCGATTGGTGCGGAGATCCATCAATAAACGCTTTTGTAAGTGAGAATGTGGTGCAGGGAGATTTGCCTCGCGGTCAATTCTTTATTGGTAATCCTGTATTTGTTGGTGATGATGCTAAATACGATTATCTTTATTTTAACGCTAGTCCGGCCAATCCAAAAATAATTAAAGGTGCCCGCTATTCTCCCCAGGCAGAAGCTATGCAAGCGATCACTCTCACTTGGGATTCTTCGGAGTTGAATTACTCAGGTGGTATGGCAGATTTTAAAACATCTCATGAAAAGCTTCCTAAAGTTGAATCTACATCCATTTGCCATAGCTCTCGCAAGATGAAAGATCTTGAGTCAGGCAAAGTCTCCTGGATAGAGCATCACGGATATATTTTGCCGATGCGTGAACAGGAAGATGGAGGCATAGCTATCTCTACACTTGGCCGATATTTGGCAGAGTTTAAGGTAAGCGCTAATTTTGAAGCTGCGGCCTTAGGTTATAAAGAGCATGCAATTTGGATTAGGTTATGGGGTTCAACCAGTGGTGAGTGGAAGGAAGCCGATTCCGAGGGCGGAGATGTGGATACCGTTGATGGTTTGGAATTTACATTTGATGTTGCAGACCCTGAAGATGATATTTTTGTGGCGGGTTCTATGTTGTTATTGGATAAATCTGGCGAATAAGTCGCCTACTTCATAAGAGTTAATCATGAAAAAATACATAATTTTATCATTTGTTGGATTAGGGCTTGTTGGTTGCGCAACAAAAAAAGAAACCGTCGATACAACGCCTAAAAATCCAACAGTTGTTTTAACCGCTAATACAGCAATAAGTGGCTATATCTTACCTGATAGCACAGGCACTCAAACCGTTTATACGCGCGGTACTGTGCGTCGTATTGATAACATCTGGAATCGCCAGAGCTGGGTGTCGCGCAAGGTATTGGGAAATGTAAACGAGACACAGATTGGTTTTACCGAGAAGAACTTGAGCTGGCATTTTAACAATCCCAAGAAAACCTATATCGAATGCCCTTTATTTGGTTGCGCTACAAATGTATGGAAACAATTAATTGATGAAGAATCAGACGAAGAAAGTGAAGAAGAAAGTTTTTTTCCTAATACCTCCGCAACTTGTTCATTAACTAGTAAAGCTACATTTGATGTGATTGATAAAAAAAATTCACGTCAGGTTAATGGATTTAATGCAAGCCAGTATCAATTGGTTTGGAATGTAACTAACACTGATGATAAAGGTCGTAAAGACGAGCATAAAATCGTTATGGATTTTTGGATGACCGCTCCTGATGAGGGTATGAAAGATGCATGGAGAATTAATGAGGAATTTCAGAATAATTACCTGAAAGCAGTTGGAGCTAATGATTCTGCATTAGGGCGTTTTTTGGGTGAGCAAGTATATAAACCGTTAGCCGCTATTAGCGGTGACACAGAAAAAAGTAACACAATGAAAGTGTTAAATGGAAAATTGTCGGCGCTCAAAGGATATCCCATCTCCATTAAACTGGAGTGGTATTTGGCGAATGGTAATACTTGCAGCGAGGCGTTGGAAAAGCGTAATGCAAATACTGAGAAAAATAATGAACAAATTGATTTTAAAGATCCCGTTGGTTCTTTAGGTAGTTTGGCGGGCGGGTTTTTGAAGAATAAGGCAAAAACCACAGCATCTAAAAAAGTTGAACGTGACCCTGCCAAGCCATTAATTCGTTTTGTTTATGATGTTACTTCTGTGGGGCTTGAGCAGCGCAACGACAGCATTTTTATGATTCCGTCAGGTTATAAATTAGCCAACAGGGAGTAGGCTAATCCTTTTTGACTGTTGGCTCATGCTTGGATCGGGCTATCGGTTCAAGCTTGGGCCGGTTTAGATAGATATAAAAACTTTTGTCTTCTAAATTATTTCAATTATTAGCCATTGTATTTTATTTTTGTTAGGCTCAGCCCTCTCAAAATTTGGATTACTTATAGGGATATTTATGTATAAAACTGCAATGGTTTTCCATCCTGTATCTTTTGTCGGATTTAATAAAACCCAGCTCATTGAGCGGCATTTACTTTCCTCTGGAATTGTTGGGAGCCGCTTTCGCGCATCATCTGCTTATACGGCGGGCACAGCTTATCGACAGTTTGTTCCAAAGCAGGAAACTATTCAGCGATACCATTATGGGATTGTTCGCATTTATGTGGTTGCTGTGAGTCAGTGGTTGTCTGGTGAAAAGGCTAAAAAGATGGATCATGCCAATCTGGTTGTTGTAGAAGGTGACGCGTTTATCGATTCCAAATTACAGTGTTCAAAATTGTGTGATTTTTTGAAACAAATAACCGGAGATGACTATACCGTTGATCGTGTTCCTGAAATTGGCTGCCTTGGAATTCGAGAGCCGCATGTAGATTATTTAATACTGACTCCCTGAACCTGATTCAGTCTACTGACAGCCCCTGGCATTACCATGTCCATAATGGCCAGGCTATTCCGATGATGAATGTCATGAATTGTTGTTAAGCCTAACAATTTCTTGGATCTGACATTGAAAAGGGAATATCATTCACCAACCGACCAGATGGTCGGCTGGTTTTTTGATAACCAAATCAGCTAATCCTTTATTACACTTTGTGACATTTGTTGATTTTGGTTTTATTTGTGGCTATGCAACAATTTTCCTGCGCTTACTCAATTCAATAAGAGCTGGAATTATGGTTGGGATACCGTTCAAACATACCTTCCCGCCTGTAATGATGCCTGGCCCTTCGATTTAGTTATCTCATCCTTTCAATAGTTTTTCATAAATGGTTCTTCATATATGACTAAGGTGAAATCTTCAATTATTGCCGCTGCCAGTCTGCTTGGGGTTTTTGTAGTGGTTGCCGGAATCAAAGCAACCCAGGTCATGGCTATGATTGAGGCAGGGAAAAATACCCCCGCGCCATCGGAAACCGTGAGTACATTTACAGCAGAGGTTCAACATTGGCCTAATACCTATACCGCAATGGGAACCGTGGAGGCCTCTGAAGGCATCATGATTACCGCAGAAGTGGCGGGTAAGGTAAAACAAATCAACTTTAAGTCCGGCGAGCAAGTTAAAAAAGGCACTGTGATTTTGATACAGGAATCCGGCAATGAACAAGCTCAACTAAATGCCGCTGAAGCCAGGTTACGTTTGGCAAAATCCAATCATGAACGCCTGGTCGAATTGCGTAAGCGCAATACTGTTTCACAAAGTGAGTTGGACACTGCGGTGCAACAAATGGAATCAGCAGAAGGGGACGTAGGCGATTTGCAGGCTACCCTGGAGAAAAAGCTGGTTCGCGCTCCATTCGATGGTCGTCTAGGTATACGCCAAATTGACCTGGGTGAAGATTTGCAAGTCGGCGGTGCTATTGTTTCGTTGCAAGCGACAAACAGCGTGCGTGTAAATTTCCCAGTACCGCAATTTTGGCTGGTACAAATGAATCGTGGTTTACCGGTGGAAGTAAATGTGGGTGACGGTTCTGATGCAACCATGAAAGGCCAAATTACAGCTATTGGTGCAGAGATCAGCACCGCAACCCGCAATGCCATTGTTCAATCGTATTTGAATAATGAGAAGAGCCAACTGATTCCGGGTATGGCTGTTGAGACCAAGGTAACCTTGTCAGATCCTCAGGAAGTCCTTGCTGTTCCTTCAACTGCTGTGATCTACGCCCCCTTTGGAGATACCGTATTTGTTATCGAAAAAGATAAAAAAGCAGGTACTTTCAAAGCGCGCCAACAATTTGTGCGTTTGGGTAAAGCGCGCGGCGATTTCATTGAGATTGTTGATGGTTTGAAGGCCGGTGACGTTGTGGCAAGTGCTGGTGCGTTTAAATTATTAAATGGCCAGACTGTGACGGTAAGCACCAAGCCTGTACCAGAGTACAAATTGGATCCAACTCCGGCCGATAGTTAATCCATTCGTTTTATTGTTCGCTGTTTTATACAAACAGCGAACATTCTAATCAACCGATTAAACACATAAGCCAAAAAGCCAACGAGCCTAACTTATGAAATTTACCGATATTTTTATTAAGCGCCCGGTTCTCTCTATAGTGGTGAGCCTGCTTATTTTGATCCTGGGAATTCAGGCGGGGAGCAATCTGACGGTGCGTCAGTATCCCCGTAGTGATATTTCCGTGATTATCATCAATACCGTTTATGTAGGTGCGAATGCGGAACTGGTGCGAGGATTCATTACAACACCCATTGAGCGTGCTATTGCATCAGCGGGCGGTATTGATTACATCGAGTCCCAAAGTGCTATGGGGATGTCTACCGTAACTGCGCATTTGCGTTTGAACTATGATCCACTCAAAGCCATGACCGAAATTTCGGCCAAGGTGAATCAGGTACGTAATGAGTTACCACCAGAGGCGGAAGTCCCGGCAATTCGAATTGAAGCTGCTGATTCACAATTTGCTGCGGCATATTTGAGTTTCAGTTCAGAAATTCTTGAGCAAAACCAGATTACTGATTTTCTTACCCGTTCAATTCAGCCGCGTTTAACCGCTGTTAATGGCGTACAAAAAGCAGAGGTTCTGGGCGGGCGGACATTTGCAATGCGTATCTGGTTAAAACCGGAACGAATGGCTGCATTGAATGTAACACCTGTTCAAGTGCGTGCGGCATTGCAAGCTAACAATGTACAGGCAGCGGTAGGGCAAACACGCGGCTCCTATACACAAGTTAATTTGCGCGCTGACACGGATTTAAAAAGCGTGGATGAGTTTAAGCAATTAATTATCCGTAATTCTGCTGAAGGTATTATCCGTTTGAGCGATATTGCGGATGTTGCCCTTGGCGCAGAAAATTATGACACGGTCGTTAACTACTCCGGCGATACTGCAGTATTTATGGGGGTTTGGGTTGCACCTAATGCCAACGCATTGGATGTAATGAAGGCTGTTAATAAAGAAATGGACGCAATTAAATCCGAATTGCCCACAGGCCTGTCCGGTACAGTTGCCTACGATTCTACTGAATATATTGATGCGGCAATTCATGAAGTAATTAAAACCCTCACTGAAACTCTGTTAATTATCGTTATTGTAATTTTCCTGTTCCTTGGTTTTAGTCGGTCAGTGATTATTCCTGTGTTAGCAATTCCGCTTTCACTCGTGGGTGCGCTCTTTATTATGCAGGTATGTGGATTCTCGCTGAATTTACTCACTCTGCTTTCTATCGTGCTTTGCGTTGGGTTGGTAGTTGATGATGCGATCGTGATGGTTGAAAACATCGAGCGCCATATCCAGGACGGCATGAAACCATTTCAGGCCGCAATCGTTTCTGCTCGTGAGCTGGCCGGCCCGATTTTAGCGATGACAGTCACGTTGGCTTCAGTGTATATCCCGATTGGTTTACAGGGTGGTTTGATTGGTTCCCTGTTCAGGGAATTTGCAATTACTCTCGCGGGGGCAGTGACTATTTCTGCGATAGTTGCAATTACGCTGTCACCGATGCTGGGTTCGCGTATGTTGAAGGCGCATAAGGGCCTGAATGCGCCATTGGAAAAGCCATTTGAAAATTTCCGTGAATGGTATAAGCGCAAATTAGAAGTGAGCCTGCAGAATCGCGTGGGTGTCTATATTTTCTGGGGCGGCATTACATTGATGTGTTTCCCTCTGTATATGCAGTCTCCCAAAGAGCTTGCACCTACAGAAGACCAGGGGGTTATTTTCGGGATCGTCGATTCCCAGTCGAACTCCACCGTAGATCAATCTTCTTTTTTTGGTAAGCAAGTCAATGAAGCATTTATGAGCTTACCTGAAACTGATTTTACCTTTCAGTTGACAATGCCGACTGGCGGATTCTCTGGCATGGTGGTTAAACCATGGGAAGATCGTGATCGCGATGTGTTCCAGATCATGCCTGAGGTACAACAGAAGCTTGCCGAGATTTCCGGCGTGAAGATTCTGCCAATTACTCCCCCGGCATTACCCGGTGGTGGGCAATTCCCGGTGGAATTTGTTCTGGCTTCTACTGCTGATATCAAAGAGATCTACGAATACGCCTTGAAAGTGCAGGACATCATGATGAAGTCAGGCAAATTCTACTTCCAGACGCTGGATGTAAAAGTAGATCAGCCGGACTACAAGTTGAGTATCGATAGGGAAAAAGTTGCCGACCTTGGTTTGGATCTGCAAACCGTTACCAATGATGTAGGTACTTTGCTTGGCGGCGGTTGGGTAAATCGTTTCAACATGGCCGGACAAAGCTACAAAGTGATTCCACAAGTGAAGCGTGTTGAGCGTTTAAATGCAGATGACCTGGCAAGCTTGTATGTTACCGGTCCGGATGGTGGTTTGATTCGCCTGGATCAGGTTGCGAGCATCACGCATTCTACCGAGCCGCGCACGATCAACCGGATGCAGCAATTGAATGCGGTAAAAATCAGTGGTGTTCCTGGCGTGCCCTTGGGAGAAGCATTGGCTTTCCTGGAAGGGGAAGTGCGTCAGATCCTGCCCAAAAGCTACACTATTGATTACACCGGTGAGTCGCGTCAGTTGAAGCGTGAGGGTAATACGTTCCTGCCTGCATTTATTATGGCGATTGTAATGATCTTCCTGGTGTTGGCAGCACAATACAACAGCTTCCGCGATCCATTGGTAATTCTAGCTGGTTCCGTACCTTTGGCGATGTTTGGTGCGCTCTTGTTTACGTTCTGGAAAATACCGATGCCGATTCCGTTCTTCACTGATGGTTTTACCAGTACCTTGAATATTTATTCACAAGTGGGATTGGTGACCTTGATGGGATTGATTGCCCGTAACGGAATCCTGGTGGTGGAGTTTGCCAATAAATTGCAAGAGCAGGGCATGGCCAAGCTGGAAGCTATTCGTGAAGCATCAGCGTTACGTTTACGTCCGGTAATGATGACGAGCGTGGCAACTATTGCAGGTCATACACCATTGATCTTTGCATCAGGCGCCGGTGCAGAAGCGCGTAACTCAATTGGTATTGTATTGGTACTTGGTATGACGATTGGTACTTTCTTTACTCTGTTTGTGTTGCCTTCTGTGTACATGTTGCTTGCTAAAGATCACCAGCATGATCGTGAGGATCTGGAGCAATTGGCGGAAGCCTGATAGTAGTTCGGGGGCAACTGGTTTAATGCCCCCGATTTTCGCCATCAATATTGAGAAATAAAAAAATCCCCCTTGGCAGAACTGAGGGGGATTTTTTTTGCCAATATTTTAATTGGCAGATTGTGAGCGATTTTGCGGCTTCGAATTTCCCTTGCGATGCGTTTGGGTTGCAGCACTAACGGGTTTGGCTGTGCGTTGTTGATTTCCTGTTGAGCTTTTTTTGCCGTTACCATTTTTGGGTTTTTGCCCAAGGGAAGGAGTTGATGATCCCGGTTTGCCACTGCGACTCTTTCCTGGTTTACCGGTGCCGGCGCCTATTGTCATACGACGACCCAGTACAATCGGTTCCGGTTTTGCATTCGGATCAGGTTCAAAGCCGGCAAGGATTTGCTTGTCGATTGTGCGTTTGATTAACTTTTCAATGTCGCGCAAAAATTTGTCTTCATCGATACATACCAGTGATACCGCAATACCTTCCGCATCAGCTCGACCTGTACGGCCTATACGATGCACATAGTCTTCCGGTACGTTAGGCAATTCATAATTCACCACATAGGGCAGCTGATCGATATCAATGCCTCGTGCGGCAATATCGGTAGCAACTAATGCACGAATTTCACCGCGTTTAAAATCCTCAAGTGCTTTTGTACGTGCGCCCTGGCTTTTGTTGCCGTGAATTGCAGCTGCACTAATGCCGTCATCCAATAATTGTTCAGTTAATTTATTCGCACCGTGTTTGGTGCGAGTAAAAATTAATACTTGTTGCCAATCGCCTTGCTTTATCAGGTGCGATAAAAGTTCACGCTTGCGATTACGATCAACTGGATGAACGCGTTGGGTGACGCGCTCTGATGCAGTATTGCGGCGTGCCACTTCAATCAATGTTGGCTGGTTCAATAATTTATCAGCCAGTGCTTTGATTTCATCGGAAAAGGTTGCAGAGAACAGCAGGTTCTGGCGTTGTTTTGGTAGTAATGCCAGCACTTTTTTAATGTCGTGAATGAACCCCATATCTAGCATGCGGTCCGCTTCATCCAATACCAATATTTCAACTTCGCGCAACGACACTGCATTTTGGTTTACCAGGTCAAGCAGGCGTCCCGGTGTGGCGACAAGCACATCGGTGCCGCCGCGCAAGTTCATCATTTGCGGATTAATACTGACACCACCAAATACTACAGTGGAGCGCAAGGGTAGATATTTTCCATAGGTGCGCACGCTCTCGTGCACCTGTGCGGCCAGTTCACGTGTGGGCGTCAGGATAAGTGCGCGAACCGGGCGGCGACCTTTGGCGGTTTTATCTACCGCTTTTTGACTGAGTTTTTCCAATAAAGGAAGGGTAAAACCTGCTGTCTTGCCGGTACCGGTCTGGGCACCAGCAAGAATATCACCGCCTTTCAAAACAGCGGGGATGGCTTGTGATTGAATGGGAGTAGGGGTGTTGTAACCCGCTTCGGCAATAGAACGCAGAATATCGGCCCGCAGACCGAGACTTTCAAACGACATAGATAATTCCTGTGGCTCGGCCTCCCGCGTTGCGGGCAAGGTCTGGCGAGCGGAGATAGGGCAAACACGTGGGTTTGCTGCATGGGAGGGCGACACTGACCTAAGGGTGTCGCCGCGCATAGTACGCAGTTGCTGCTCAATAAGCCAGCAACTTTTATGGTTTTTTAGGCGACAGGATCGGCTTCTGCAAGTTTGCGTTGTTTGGCCAGATTTAAAATAACCAAACAGAGGGTGGCCAGGAATAAAAAGCCGCAGGTCATAGGAATAAGTGTGTTGTTATACATTTGCCCTATGGCAGTACCTATTGCCATCGATAAAATCGAAGAGCTTGCACCGATTACCGCCGAGGCAATTCCCGCAACGTGCCCCATAGGTTCCATTGCCATTGCATTCACATTGCCAAACACTAGTCCAAAGCAAAAGAACAATACTGCTGCATAGAGTAAAAATGCCCAGAGGTTAGGTGGAGTTAGCAATTGCAGGATGAGGAAGATACCGGAGCTACCAATAATCCCCCAAGTCGCACGGCTGCACAAAAACTCCATTCCCCATTTTTGTACAAAGCGGGCGTTTACCATTGATGCGGCACCGAATAATAACGCGAGCACACCGAAATAAACGGTAAACATTTTTCCAGTGTTGAATAGCTCCTGAAAAATCTGTTGTGATGAATTTAAATAGCCCATGAAGCTGCCAAAAAATAATCCCATGCACAAGGTGTAACACATGGTGGAATAATTACTGACAACCTCTTTGAAGCCTTCGAAAAAACCGGTGCGGGTAAAGGGGATTCGATACTCTTTGGGCAGGGTTTCCTCCAATCGCAAGAAAATCCAGACTCCGATAATAAGTGCGTAGACAATATAAAGCACAAAAATATAATGCCATGAACTAATCAGTAGCACGGCTTGGCCAAGGCTGGGTGCAATCGCGGGCACCATAATAAAAATCATCATCACTAGCGACATAATGCGAGCCATTTCATTGCCGGCATATTTGTCGCGCACGATGGAAATGGCCGATATATATGGCCCTGCAACGCCCAGTCCCTGGATAAATCGACCAAGTAATAAACCTTCAATCGTTGTTGCAAAAAAACATATCGCACTACCACAGAAAAATAATGTGATTCCGCCATAAAGAACTTTTTTGCGCCCCGTTGCATCTGATAACGGGCCGCACACCAGCTGGCCAAATGCCATGCCTAAAAAAAGCATGCTAATCACGTATTGGATTTGATTGGGGTGGCTTAGCGTAATTTCTCTACCGATGAATCCCAATGCCGGTAATAACGCGTCAATTGAAATTGCAACAATCGACATCATCAGGGCGACCAGTAACGTGAATTCCCCGGATGAAATCCGTGAGGGGACCGGGTGGGTAGAATAGTCAGTCATAAAGTACTTCCGTTAATTAAATGCTAATCCGTGGAGGAATCACAGGTTAACGATTTTTGCTGCCAGCAAATGTCAGTAAATGTAAAACGGTGCCTGGAGATACAATCAGGAGTTGCAATGCCTGGTATTAGTCGTGCCAGCCAGGTTGTTTTCGACAATAGGGATTAATTATCGTGGCAGCCTATACATAATGCCGCCCCCATAGGGTAATTGGGGAAGGTGCTTTTCCATTGATAATATCGCATCAGAATAAATCTTTTTCACATCGGGATGTATGCCGGCTTCCACACGGCGTTCCAGCATAGTGACAGGGAACAAGCAATTGGCAGTGTTTTTTACGCACAATGCACGGCTGCGCCCGAGGTCATCACTGTAGACCTTCCATTCCAGTGCATTGGGAAAATCTGCCTGCATAACATTTCCTAAAACAATACCCATTGCTTGCAGGGTTTTATAATCATCGGTCTTTACCAGTTTACTATCAAAAATTCGTTGTAATGAGTTCAGGTCAGTTAAATCGTGGCGAATACCTGTGCCTAGTTTGGCTTGAAATAATGCATTAATTTTTTGTTCCGCTTCGTCCATGTGCTTTTTATCGATCCAATCGAGCTCTTCAATTTGTCTTTTCGGCGGCGCTATATCCGATGCTGTTTTTTTTCCTTCGGTATTCAATACGGTTTGTGCACAGGCGATATTCATATTTGCCAGTAGCACGGGTACACAAAGCAGGAGTATTGCTTTCATGGGATGCATTTAGGATTTATCAGCCAGTTTATCAATAGATGAACTATGGGATTGCGGCGGCAAAATAATGATTGCTTGTGGGGTCACTTCATCCAATGGAACAGAAAAGCCATTTGCACCGACGATATTAATATGTTCTGTCCGCAATTGCCTTGGTTCTGCAACACCACAGGAATGTGCAATCATCGCTACACTTTTGGTGATGTTGCGCTGATAGGCCGCTACACGCTCCGCTTTATCGGTGGGATCGAGCCCTTTTTGCAATTTTGCGTTGTGGGTGGTTATACCGGTAGGGCACGTATTTTTGTGGCACTGCAATGCCTGGATACACCCTAACGCGAACATAAAACCACGCGCGCTATTTACAAAATCTGCACCGGATGCCAGTGCCCAGGCAACCATATGCGGCGTAATTAATTTTCCGGCAACAATCACTTTAATGCGCTCTTTTAATCCTGCTTCACGCAACAATCCTGTGAGCCAGGGCAAGCTTTCCTTGATCGGTAAACCGACATGGTCCAATAGTGGTTGCGGCGCAGCGCCGCTGCCACCATCAGCGCTATCAAGGGTAATAAAATCCGGTGCAGATTCAATTCCCTGCGTGCGGATTTCGTTGATCAATTCCATCAGCCAACGTTTTTCGCCCAGAACTGCTTTAAAGCCAACGGGTTTGCCGGTTACATCGCGGATGTGATTTACCATATTCAATAAATCAACTGCGGAGCGAATATCCGTATGGCCATTAGGGCTGATGGACGCTTCACCTTCAGTAATGCCGCGAATTTGCGCTACTTCTGCTGATACTTTTTCGGCGGGAAGGATGCCACCTTTACCGGGTTTGGCGCCCTGGCTTAATTTAATTTCAAACATTTTGATTTGTGATTTTGCGGCTAAATTACGCAAATGTTCATCGCTCAGGTTTCCCAATAAATCACGCACGCCGTATTTTGCCGTGCCGATTTGAAATACCAGATCGCATCCGCCATCTAAATGATAGGGCGATAAACCACCTTCCCCCGTATTTAACCAGCAACCTGCTTTAGCGGCACCGCGCGATAGTGCGAGTACTGCGGGTTTTGAAATGGCCCCATAGCTCATGCCGGAAATATTAAATATTGAATGGGTTGTATAAGGGAATTTACAAAATGGCCCGACAGTAACCGGTGATGGCATTAATGCATCTTGTTCCTGGATAGGAAATGCTGAATTCAGGAAAATCAGTGTTCCCGGTTGATTCAAATCGAGTGTTGAGCCGAAACCAAGATTATTATCAATATCTTTCGCAGCGCGATAAACCCAGGAGCGATCAGCGCGATTAAACGGCATTTCCTCGCGATCTTGCGCAAAAAAATACTGGCGAAAAAACTCACCCAGATGCTCAAAGAAATAGCGGAAACGCCCCAGCACCGGATAATTTTTGCGTATAGCATGGGTATTTTGGGTGATATCGGTAACATACATAATCACCACGACCAATAATGCGAGTCCGAGTATTGCGATAAAAACAACTTCCAGCCAGGTAAGCAAGGTAAGCGCCCAGTGAGAATTTATCATGGGAAAATTTTCCTAATCGATATCACTAAAGTGTTTAACACAGTTTTTGCCGAGGGATTTTGCCATATAGATGGCGGAATCAGCGTGTTTGATTAACGTGTTCTTGTCGTTGCCATCCTGGGAATATAATGCAATCCCAATACTACAGGAAATATGTATTTCCAGGTCATCAATTACAAATGCCAGGTTTAATGCATAGCAAATTTTATCCGCGACTTGCCGGCTGATAAGGTGAGTACTCATGCCCGCAACTGCAGATCGCGGGCAGAATAATAATCATGAATTCATCGCCGCCAAATGTTCTACCGTGTCAGTTTCCCTTAGGCAAACCGGTTGATGCAGCATGGTGTGCAGCCTTGTGAAAATATTGGCGTTGGTTGTTAAGTTCCATCAATTGAGCATTTAATTTCTTAGCCATTATAGAAAAATTACGGGCCAGTAAACCCAGCTCATCATTTCGTTGCAGATTTACTTCCAGCACTGGATCGCCTTGTTTTAAACGGGCAAAAGTAGTTGCCATTCGGCGCAAGGGTGTTGATATTTTTTGCGCGAGAAACAGTGAGGGCAACATAAATATCACGCTAAGTGCCAGTGCACTTTTTAATGCCGTTGCTCCTAATTGGCTGCAGTGCCCGAATATTTTGCTATCTGCTGAATAAATCGGTGTAGCGAGGATGATGCCGGGTTTACCGTAACCATCTAATAAGCCTCGCTCTTTATTTAATTTGATTGATGAAATACATACTTCACCGGCTTTGAATTTCAAGGTGTTGTGCTACAGGAAAAATGCGCCTTTTCCTGCGGCGGAATACCGTCGGCAACACTAAGGCATAACCTTCCCATGCGAGAATATTGAGTTGTTGTTTTGCTATTACTCGCATACTTAAAAGCAGTAATACACCAATAAGAAAGATATTTCGCTGGAAAAAAACCATGGCTGAATCCGAAGTCTTTTGTCTCGACTAATTCTAGTGGGTGATTATCCGCGTGGGATGTTTTTATCGGGATCTCTTGTAGCAAGTCCTGTAGCAAGCCTTACACCAATAGGGCGAGCAGGGTTTCCAGCCATTTTTGTATAGACGGGAACTGTTTTGGTAACAATACTTCCCATTCCAATTACTGCACCGGTGCCGATGCTGACGCCATCAAGGATCCCGGCATGGGCGCCAACCCAGACATCGTCACCAATATAAATTCCACGAGACGTTACTGGCTGGTTTTTGATAAGCCGGTCCGATTCCATACCGTGGTTGAATGCATAGGCGCAGCTGTAAGCTGCCAGGCGAGAATTGTTGCCAATAACTATTCCTTTGCTACCTCCATCCAACGTTACATGGTGATTAATAGATACTCCGCTACCGAGCGTCACCGGGCCATGGATTACCGTATCCGCTGCTATCCAGCAATTATCGCCAATGACAATCGGGCGGCCGGGTTCGGCAAACAGACGGGCTTCCGGAGCAATAAAACAGTTAGTGCCAATAGTGATGGTCTCCATCGCCCGGAAATAGGCTTGCACTTCGTCTTGCCATGCCTGGGCCCAGGCACGATGTAAAGGTTTAAGCCGTTCATACAGCCAGGGCATATAACTCGAACGCAACTTATGTTGGGTCCGATAGGTCTGGGTCTCAGCGGGCGATTTTTCGGGTGGGTTGTTTTCCGGCACAGCGGTAATTGAAGGATCTATTGTCATGGCAGGCACACAGCAAAATAGTGTGCAGATTATAAATAAAAAAGGTGGCCGCCGGTTGCAGGTGATTGGTTTGTTTGCTTGGCCGCTGATGCTTCCCGTATAACGGTAAGCTGGGCACAAATCAAAACATGGAGCGCTGACATAAGCACTCATAGGGTGAACCCGTCATTACGGCAACCGAGGCGGACACCTGAATTGATTATAGCCATGTCGATTTTTGCCGCTAGGGGCGGTTTAGTCTTTTGTGTCACATTGAGCGGCTTTTTATAGTCGAAAAAATCTATGACTGATATTCTGGCCTTCCTGTTTTCACGGCCTGTTTTTATGTACGAAATTATTGAAAATCACCCGGATTTTATTGTGATTTATAAAAAACCGGGCACCAGTTTTCACAGTGAATCCGGCGCGCCTGGCATATTTGAAATACTCAAACAACGCGAGGGTTTTACCGAGCTTTTTCCTGTGCATCGATTGGATAAAGTGACGTCGGGTTTATTGGTGATGGCAAAAAATGCTGCCGCTAATTTTGCATTAACGCAGGCATTTGCTAATCGCGAAGTGGAAAAATTTTATTTAGCGATTAGCGCAAAAAAACCGCTCAAGAAACAAGGCTTGGTAAAAGGTGATATGGCACCGGCAAGGCGCGGCGCCTGGAAGTTATTACCCAGTAGTGAAAATCCTGCAATTACGCAATTTTTTAATAAAGGCCTTGGCGATGGTTTGCGGTTGTTTATCGTAAAACCGCATACTGGAAAAACCCATCAAATTCGTGTTGCATTAAAAAGCCTTGGTGCACCTATTTTAGGTGATGAGCTTTATGGTGGCGATCAAATTGGCATGTCTGTGGATCGCGTTTATCTTCACGCATTTAGCCTGGGTTTTTTATTCGAAGGCGAGCAGTACCGTTTTACTGTGACGCCGCGGGAGGGGGAGTATTTTTGTTCATTGAATTTTGATACGGCAATGGCGGGGTGGTATGAGCCCTGGTTGCTGCCCTGGCCAGAGCTAAAAGCAAAAAAGCCGCAATAGTGCGGCTTTTTTGCAATGTTTGCACAATATATTCTGCAAACTAAAATTTGGCTCCGCCTGCTGGACTCGAACCAGCGACCCAATGATTAACAGTCATTTGC
>NZ_KN266207.1:636572-637215 GCF_000766945.1 Cellvibrio mixtus subsp. mixtus J3-8
ATTGTTATCTCTTGCGAGAAGGCGCGCATAATAACGATGCACTTTCTGTTGGTCAACGCTTTTGCCAATCTTCTATCAAAAAATGGAATAAGAAAAACAAAAAAGGCGCTTTTGCGCCCTTTTTGATTAGCTATTGTGCGACTAAAAAAGTTAGCGCAGCTGAAACCTTATTCGTATTTGCACAGATAAGAGGTTTCAACATCTGCAGCCACTTTGAAGCGCTGGTTGGCTTCAACGATAAACGTTTCACCGGCGGCGAAGGTTTGCGCTTTATCACTGCCAGGCAATACAACAGTAAGGCTACCGGTTACTACAGTCATGTATTCTTTTTGGCTGGTACCGAATTCGTATTCACCTTTTGCCATAACGCCAACAGTAGCGGGCAGGGTTTCAGTTTGGAAGGCGATGGATTTAACTGCGCCACCGAAATATTCATTCACTTTAAACATGGGAAACTCCATTAAAAAGAGGGATTCATTAAATAACCTGTGTACAACAACTATGTGTACAGCAATCTCGCGGTTCGACGGTTGAAAATGTATCGCGCACAAAAAAGGCCGCATTACTATGCGGCCTTTTTCATTTAATTCTGGCTCCGCCTGCTGGACTCGAACCAGCGACCCAATGATTAACAGTCATTTGC
>NZ_KN266207.1:637289-813842 GCF_000766945.1 Cellvibrio mixtus subsp. mixtus J3-8
TCGGTGACTTCCTCTGCGGAAGTGGTGCGCATCATATAGAGGCAGTTTTAGTTGGTCAACCCTTTTTTAACACCTTTTCCCTGAAAAAATACCAATGAATTCAAAGCTGTCTATTAATTCCCCAGGCTGTATTTTTGCTGGGCAAAACCTGCTGGGGCAAGGCTCATTTCATAGGGAAAGGCCTATTACTTTGAAGCTGCCATTATCGGCCAGGGGCTTTATTTGCCTAAAGAGTGAAGCGGCTTTGCGCTCCAATGGGATAAATTGGTTCACCACAAAGATAGCAATCCCATTTGGGGCCAGCAGGCGACGGGCATTTGCCAGGAATTTATCCGTCAGGTCTCCATCAACACTGAAGCCTTGATGAAAAGGGGGGTTACACAACAAAAGGTCTGCCTTGGTTTGAAGGCCGGAGCCTGCATCTGCACCGACAACTTGCCCATCAATTTGGTTGATTCGCAGGTTTTCCCTGGCTATTTGCAGGGCTGCGGCATTGTTATCGGTCAGAACCCAGCGTGTGATTCCTGCGGCAATCTTATGGTTAGCAGTGGCAATTGAGAGATAGCCGTAACCGCACCCCAAGTCCAGGCAAGTTTGTGGGGCAGGGCGATTGGCAAAAACCTTGTCCAATTGAGCAATCAAGAATGCGCTGCCCGCATCAATTTTATTCCAGCCAAACAAGCCGGGTTTGCTCACCAGGTTCAAACCGGAATGGGTCGAGATAGGGCGGATTAAATCGTAATCGTTTGTATCCAGTTGTTGTTGTGAATCGAAATGGGCATGTTTAGTTAATTGCGCACTATAGACCTGACCATTTTTTTTGATGGATTTTTCGCAACCCAAGAGCGCGGCAATTTTTTCGATATAGGTTTTGGTTCCGTCATTTTTAAAACCGGATAACCAAAGCTCGCCGCCGATTTTTAAACAGCGCCATGCGTGATTTAATAAATGATGCACTAACGGCTTTTCTTTTGACACTCGATAAAAAAAACCATCTAACGTGCAGTCGCCTTGATGATTAAAATCAAAATCGGAAAATTGTATTTGTAACTGACGACTTTTCGCCTGTTCAGCGATATCCCAACGATTGGTAATTACTTGTAAATTCGAGTGCGGTAAACTTGGCAAACCATTTAACGCATTTTCATCGGTACACCAAACAAATTGCCGATCATTTTTTTTAATATTTAAGTGAAGGGCGTTCACTATCCAGTCCAGTGCCTGATCGCTCATTGTGTGCTTTCCTGTATCTCAATTTCATTCAAAGGGCGGTATTCTCCGGGTGCGAGTTGCGAATCCAATTTAATATTCCCGATGCTTTCCCGATGTAGTTGTATAACACGGTTACCTGTCGCAGCAAACATACGTTTTACCTGATGGTATTTTCCTTCATGAATTTGCAAGCGCGCAGAATGAGAGCTGAGTATTTCCAGGTGCGCGGGTCGAGTTAAATGTTTCTCACCATGCAACTGCACGCCTTGGGCAAATAAAGAAATAACATCTTGCTGAATTGGTTCAGCAGTGATGACCTGATAGGTTTTGGAGCATTCCTGTTTCGGTGCAGTGATACGGTGATTCCATTGGCCATCATCTGTTAGCAAAATCAGGCCCGTAGTATCGATATCCAGGCGGCCTGCGATTTGTAAGTCTTGCTTGCGCGGAACATCCAATAAATCTACCACAACGGGATGCTCACTATCGTTATTAGCGCATACGTACCCTAATGGTTTGTGCAGCATAATGTAACGATAGGCAAATGCCACGATAAGTTGACCATCTAATTTTACCTGTTCATCGCCGCGTAATTTGATATCCGCTTTACGGACAACTTCATTATTTACAGTTACACGTGCAGCTTTAACAAGTTGCTGGATTTGCGAACGTGAATAATCTGTGTATTGGCTTAGAAATTTGTCAAGGCGCATTAAAAAGGCTCCAGCCATGAAGAAGGTACTGCATTGCGCCAATCAAATTCACCCAGTATATGTAAAAATTTTTCTTCTAGCGGCGCAATAAGTTTTAACGGCGTTTGTGTAATTGGATGGCGAAGGTGTAATTCGGTGGCAGCTAGCATTAACCCACTACAATTAAACTGGTTTTGAAAAAAACGATTATGGACTCCTTTCCCATGTTTAGCGTCACCAATAATTGGATGGCTGATATGCTTCAGGTGGCGGCGAATTTGATGTTTGCGGCCCGTTTTAGGTTTGCATTCTACCAACGAATAGCGAGTGCAAGGATATTTATCCACACTAAATGGCAGCTCAATTGTTGCCAGTGTTTTAAACTCTGTCAGTGCATTTTGTGCTGGTTTATTACTGCGTGTTTTTTTATCGGTATATTTGTCCAGTTCTTCTATGAGTGGGTGATCTACGATTATTGCATCAGGTGCATGGCCTCGCACTAGCGCGAGATATATTTTTTCAAGATCATGCTGAAAGAAAATTTCACCCATTTTTTTTGCTATGCCAGCCGATAATGCAAATACCAGGACACCAGCGGTGGGTTTATCAAGCCGATGAACAGGAAATACTTGTTGTCCAATTTGATCGCGTACCAGCTGCATCGCAAAGCGCGTTTCGTGGCGATCAATTTCACTGCGATGTACCAGTAACCCACTGGGTTTATTGATAGCGACTAGATAGTCATCGCGGTAAATAATGGGTAAGTATTCAGGCATTTAAATACCACAAATAAATAACATTGGTGCGCAATTAAAATTCAATCCCACGAAAATAAAAAGCAGGCATGAGCCTGCTTTTTTGAGGGCGACAAAGCTTGGCTGTTACTGGGCTGTAGGTGCGGCCTCTGTATTTTCTGTGCAATTCCAGCCCCAGGATTTTTGTTTCTCGGTGAACTCAGCGGCTTTTGCTTCGCATTGCCCTTCTGTGGTCTCGTAGGTCCAAAGGCTTTGTGTTGCTCCATCCTTGGTGTAGTTAACTGTACAAGGTACTGTTTTGTCACTACTGTAATTTACTTCAATAATTCGCTCGGCATTATTCAATGTACAATTATATTTCACTGGTTCAGCAGCAAAAACACTACTGCTCATTGTGTATATACCTACTAACATAATTACATGGCGCATCTTTTTACTCCTTAAAAAATACAACGTTATCAATAAGGTTGAACGAATTAGGAATAACCATCAACCGATTTTCTTTTCGCCTGAGTCCACGGTTTGATAAATCAGGGTGTTGATTGTCATTGGTCCAACACCACCGGGAACCGGAGTGTAAGCTGCAACACGATCAACTAATGGTTTTAACTCAATATCACCAACACCACCAGGATGATAGCCGGCATCAACAACGACGGCACCGTCTTTGATCCATTCAGCTTTAATGAATTCCGGTTTGCCAACAGCACCTACCAATATATCTGCCTGTTTAATCAATGCCGGTAAATTTTGTGTGCGTGAATGGCAGATAGTGACTGTCGCATTAGCGTTTAGAAGCATTAAGGCCATTGGCTTGCCCAGAATAGGGCTGCGGCCTACGACAACAGCGTGCTTGCCGGCCAACTCAATTCCATAAGCTTCCAATAAACGCATAATTCCTTTTGGTGTTGCACAGCCGTAAGCCTCCTCACCCATGCTCATACGGCCAAAGCCCAGGCAGGTTACGCCGTCTACATCTTTTTCAGCATTGATTGCATCGAAACATAAGCGTTCGTCAATTTGATGGGGGACTGGATGTTGCAACAATATTCCGTGAACATTCGGATTGTTATTCAGCTCCTGAATTTTGGCCAGCAATTGCTCGGTTGTTGTTGTTGAAGGAAGCTCTACCTTCAAAGACTCCATACCAATGCGAGTACAAGCATTGCCTTTCATTTTTACGTAGGTTGCTGAGGCTGGATCATCGCCAACGAGAATGGTTGCAAGAATGGGGGTTTGTTGGCCATTACTGCGTGCTTTTAACGCAGTAACACGTGCAGAGAGTTCCTGTTCGGTTTTTTCGGCAAGGGCTTTGCCATCCAATACGAGTGCAGACATGGGCGCTAATTACCTGTGCAATGTGAAAGAAAAGTTGATATGAAATAGATGGCATTTTCCCACAGCAACTATGTACCGCCAAGGAAATTTAATCAATGAACCAAATGGTAAGTGAGTCACTCTTAATAGGGAGCAGCAATTTTATTACCAATGCACCGCATAAGGTTTCAGTTCCTATGTGGTTTTTAACGGGAGATATCAGGATATGGTAAGAAAATCTGTAAGGATGATTACGGTGGTTGGAATTGTCATCGCAATCGGCATAGTGTTTTTATGGTACTACGGCCATAAAACGGCGTGTGAGGATGTGGCGGTATATGTTAAATGTGAAAACTTCTTTGATTAAATAGATCGGTTTATGGCGCTAGTCTTTTGCGTATATTGCTTTTAATTATTGTGAGGGAAATTTTGGATTTTCTTCACAATAATTAATGTTAGCTTTCTCTCGTATTTTCTGCTTTAAAAATAATCATTTTTGTAATCCTCTTGTGATTCCACAATCGCAATGTAATGTTGATTGGTATTGATAATGCGGGTGGAATTTTGGAGCTTACAAGAATAGATGTAGTGAATTTAAAACAATTTTTTTTGAGGGGGGAGAAAATATGGGGTGGCTGATGGGGCTCGAACCCACGACCACTGGAATCACAATCCAGGGCTCTACCAACTGAGCTACAGCCACCATAGCGAGAAAAAATATCCACACCGAGATTGCTCTCACTTTTAAACTCTTTTGAGTGAAAAGCGGGTTGTAATAACTACCCAGTATGGCGCGCCCGGCAGGATTCGAACCTGCGACCACCCGCTTAGAAGGCGGGTGCTCTATCCAGCTGAGCTACGGGCACATGCTGGAATTAAACCTTCGCAGGTTCGATGAAAAAAATGGTCGGAGTGGAGGGATTCGAACCCCCGACATTCTGCTCCCAAAACAGACGCGCTACCGGGCTGCGCTACACTCCGACGACTTGAAACTCAGTGCGTTTCAAGTGGTGCGCATAATAGCGACGTGATTTAAGCTCGTCAACGAAAAAAATGCAGCAAAATAAAATATTTAGCGCATTCAGCTAAAATCTAATCAGCTTGCGCAAGGAGCATTCAATGTGAGGCTCAAGAACTCTGGATTGTAATTTCAAGAAGCGTTACTACTGAGGATTTCAATTACGTCAATATCAAAAAATAACCAGGCCGATAGCCTTTATTGATTTTTATTATTGTGTTTTGCCTATTGCTCCCATTCCAGTGAACTATGCGACCCTGAGAGCTTGGTCGTTTTATGCTGCGTAGTGTCACTACCCAGGCTTGTGTGACCTTATTTAGCTAGTCAGAATAAGCACTTACTTTGTTGGAGTTTTTATGCAAAACAATAAATTAGCCGTGTCGATGAAGTTGGGTATGCGCCGGTTAGCATCCGGTGTCTGTGTGTTATCAACCTGCTTGCCTAATAATCAACGTTTTGCAATGACGGTTTCTTCTGTGACATCAGTCTCTGATTCTCCGGCCTCTTTGCTGGTTTGCATTAATCAGCAAGTGTCGCAACAGGGGCATCTAGCAACCAAAGGAAGTCAATTTGCCATCAACGTGCTTTCCGTCAGTCATAAACATGTTTCCAATCTTTGTGCGGGGCGTGAACCTTCCCGGGATCGTTTTGAAGTGGGGCAGTGGGAAGAGGATGATACTGGTTTGCCGATATTGGGCGATTCTGAAGCTGTATTCATTTGTCAAACTGACCAGGTAACTACCTATGGAACCCATAAGATAATAATTGGTGCCATCCATAAGGTGATTATTAATGGAGCAGAGGTGAATCCACTGCTATATGCTGATGGTAGTTACGGTGCGTTTGTGCGCCAATAGATAATTGGTACCTAATCTGTTTTAGAGATACATCGATTAAGGTTCCCTGATGATGATTTGCGCTACTATTTTCGAATCAAAATGAAGCAAAATTTTTGTGTGAAATTAGCTTGCAATATGAATATTTCGTGTCTATGGGTGCTTTAAGGTTAATGATCACTAACTCTTTATGCACACCTCCAGTGCTTCAGCGCCAAGGTCGTTTAAGGGTTGATCAAAAACGCGAAAAATTGAACTTTTTATCGGGTTTTTTTATGTAACATAATGATTTAAAAGGAATTATTTTTTATGGTCAAATTTTGATCAATCTGTGCGTGGGGCAGATTTTATGGGCCCTGGGAACAGTTTCCCAAAAACTATCCACTAAGTTATCCACAGAAAATGTGGACAAAATTTTGATGAAAGTTTTTGTGCAAAAAAGTTACAGTTTGAGTGTTTCGTATCTTTTTTTTACGTAACAAGTGACGGTTTTTTGCACATGATTCCTTGTTTGAAGTCTGGATTAAATTATGAGTAAACGATTAAAGGTGGCGGTGCTTGGCGGTGGCAGTTTTGGTACGGCAATTGCCAACATCATTGCCTGCAATAACCATCAGACCAGCCTGTGGATGCGTTCTGTAGAGCAGGCACAAAAATGTCAATTAATGCGACAGAATGAACGTTATCTTCCCGGATACACCCTCAATGAACAATTGGTTGTTACCGCTGATTTGTCATTAGCTGTTGCTGGCGCTGATCTGATATTTGTTTCGATCCCCAGTCATTCATTTCGCAATGTGACTCGCCAAATAAAATCAATGTTGGCTGAAAACACTATTATTGTAAGCACTGCCAAAGGTATTGAGCCCGAAGGTGGTTTTACTCTAATGAGTCAAATTCTGGAGCAGGAATTACCGGATAATCCTATCGGTGTATTGAGTGGTCCTAATTTCGCGAAAGAAATCGTACAGCAGCAACAAACAGGTACTGTAATCGCCAGCGAGAACGAATCTGTTATCGACATTGTCCAACACACGCTAAAGTCACCCACATTTCGTGTATATGCAAACCATGATCGATATGGCGTGGAATTGGGCGGTGCCTTGAAAAATATCTACGCTATTATCTGCGGCATGGCGGCAGCCTTGGGTGCGGGCCACAATACCCAGGCGATGCTGCTAACGCGCAGTCTGGCAGAAATGGGGCGGTTTGCCCAAACCATGGGCGCAAATCCTATGACATTTTTAGGGCTTGCCGGTGTAGGTGATTTAATTCTTACCTGTACTTCTGATTTAAGCCGTAATTACCGTGTTGGTTTTGCGTTGGGACAGGGAAAAAACCTGGATGAAATTGTTGCGTCTTTAGGTCAGGTTGCGGAAGGTGTGAATACATTGCGTCAGGTAAAACAAAAGGCTGACGAATTACAAGTGTACATGCCTTTGGTTACGGGCCTTTATGCGGTACTTTTTCAAGGTAAGGCAATCAGTGCCGTGGCGCATGGCTTGATGGTTGGCGAACAAGCTAACGATGTTGAATTTTTGGGGAAAAAATGATGGATAACGAACAACTTAAATCTAACTTAACGTCTGGTAAACACTGGTTGCGGTTAGTGTTTATGCTGTTGTTTGCAGCGGTATTACAGTTAGCTAGTTTAGTGATGTGGGTGATTGTTGCAGTGCAATTTTTATTTTCATTAATTACCGGTGAAGATAATCAACACTTACGTCGATTCGGCCATTCGTTATCAACCTACATTTATGATGTGCTTAAATTTTTGTGCTACAGCAGTGAAGAAAAACCATTTCCATTTGCTGATTGGCCTGTAAGTAATCCCGAACCTGTTGACGCACCTGAGGCTGCTGCGCCAGCAGTGTTATCCGATAATAATGCCCCGGAAAAAGCGACGGAATAAATGGACCTATTTATTTTGCGCCACGGCCAGGCCGAGCCTCAAAAAACGACAGATGAAGTTCGCGAGCTTACCGCTAAGGGGCGCGAGGACACCAAGCGAATAATTGCTGGCCGTCTGGCTGAGTTGCAGTCAATTACGCAAGTGTGGGCAAGCCCATTGGTTCGAGCGCAGCAAACTGCGGTTATTGCAACAAGTTATTTTCCAGCATTAGAAATACGCACGTCAGAATTAATAATTCCCGAGGCAAGCCCCGCTGCTGCGATCAATTGGTTACAGTCTATTGATCAACAAAACCTGTCTATACTCCTGGTAAGTCATCAACCATTTGTGGGTGAGCTGGTTAATAAGCTATGCGGCAAATCTTCTGGATATTACCCAATGGGTACAAGCTCGCTCGCTGCTATACGGACTTCCGTAGTTGCAGTTGATATGGGTGAGTTGTTGTGGCTGGATCACGCTTGATTCTATTTTCGGGTAATTAATTATTCACGAGTGTCATTGCCATGCTGTCTTCACAATTTCCTCGTGAATTGCAACTTAATGTTCATGGAATGAACTTCGCCGCCCAGGAATGGGGAACACCTGATCAATTACCGGTATTAGCTCTGCACGGCTGGTTGGACAATTCCTCCAGCTTTTATGCATTGGCACCGAGATTGAAGAATCTGCACATTGTCGCCGTCGATTTGGCTGGCCATGGGCGTAGTGATCGTCGTCCGGGGCATATGGCTTACACTCCATGGGATGATATTTGTGATTTATTTGCAATTGCGGACTATTTAGGTTGGGAGCGCTTTGCATTTCTGGGGCATTCGCGCGGAGCGATTATTAGCACGCTGGCTGCCGGTGCATTCCCCGAGCGTATTTTATGTTTGGGGCTTGTTGAAGGGTTATTGCCGGAAGCGGCTCCGGCAGAAGACGCCCCCAAACAATTGGCTAGGGCGATCAACGGGTTGCGTAACCAGAAACAAAAATCGCCATCCGTTTATCCGGATATGGAAGTCGCTATCAAAGCGCGGGAACGCGGTATGTTTCCTCTCAGTTATGAAGCGGCAAAAGCATTAACCGAGCGCGGTGTCGTTGCGCAAAGTGATGGTTTTTCCTGGAGTACGGATCCGCGTTTGCTTGCACCTTCTATTATCCGTCTGGCACGTGAGCAACTCGCGGCGTTTGTAAACAATATTAATATGCCAGTCAGGTTGTTGTTAGCAACTGACGGGTTGCCCAAACTGTACCCGAATTATTTAAATGAAGTCGCCCGCTTTCCACATATTGGTTATGAATTACTGGAGGGCGGGCATCACCTCCATATGGAACAAGAAGTTGACCTTGTTGCAGCAAAGTTGAATGAATTCTTTACTGCGTTTATCGACGCTGAATCAAAAAAATAATGCGATCACACGAGTAAGCCAATGATCATGTTTCGTCTGTTAACTGTTGTACTTTTTTCTGTAATTGCTGCTTCTGCTACGGCCGCAAAGCTGGAATTACAAACCTACCACAATGCGCGGATACTTTTTGAAAGCAAGGCCCGGACTGATGAATATATATTTGCGTTGGGAAGCTATAAAAAAGTCGCTGGCGCCTGGCGATTGGATCGCCAGCAACGCTTAAGTGGAGACCTTGAGCGCTTTACCCTGGAATTACCAGAAGGGCATAGTGCTAAAAACGGTTTTGATTTTTACCTGGACCAATTGCAAAATTTTAATTTTCGCGAATTATTTCACTGTAAAAGCCGTGATTGCGGAACCAGTAACTCCTGGGCTAACAATCATTTTAAAATCTTGCAGCTTTATGGCTTGGACCAATTTCAATATTACGGTGCCTATGAAGTAACAACCGCAGAAGATAAACCATTTTATGTAGCGATTTACGCTGTACAGCGCGGTAACAAACGTGTGTATATGCAATTGGAAATTTTGCATATCGATAAGTTGATCGAGCTCGGAATTGCAGCAAGTCCGGAGTCCATTATCAAATCATTCGATACCAGTGGTTACTATGTGTTTCCTGATTTGGTAGGGCAAGATGAAAAAGGTAATCCCCGTATTCAAATCAAGTCCGCGCATTTGCAAGCGTTGATTGATGTACTTACACAAAAATCTGATTGGAATATTGCTATCGTTGGTCACGACTATATGCCGGTCACCCTGGCTCAACAGCAGAAGGAATCCAGGGTTTATGCCGATCAACTCAAAGCTGCATTGCAGGAAAAAGGCGTGACCGCATCGCGAATGACAACTTATGGTTTGGGTAGTTTGGCACCGGCGGGACGAGGGGACAGAAATGCGCGCGTGGAAGTGGTGCGAATTAAATAAATCGTTGATATAGAATTACCATAAAAAAAGCCGCTTCATATTTCAAGCGGCTTTTTTTATGGTGCTGTCTGATTCGGGTATTTTATGAGCGTAATAATGATAAGAACTCATTACGTGTGGCTTGATTGGTGCGGAAGCTGCCTAGCATGGCGGATGTTTTCATCGACGAGTTTTGCTTTTCTACACCGCGCATCATCATACACATATGTTTTGCTTCGATGATAACGCCAACCCCGGAAGCGCCGGTAATTTCCTGAACGCTTTCAGCGATCTGTACTGTCAGTTGTTCCTGGATTTGCAGGCGACGGGCAAACATATCTACGATGCGCGCGATTTTCGATAAGCCTAATACCTTTCCGGTCGGGATATACGCAACATGTGCCTTGCCAATAAAGGGCAGGAGGTGATGCTCGCACAGTGAATAGAGCTCAATATCTTTCACCATAATCATTTCTTCGGAATCCGAAGGAAAAAGCGCACCGTTTACTATTTCGTCCAATGTCTGGTTGTAACCGCGGGTTAAAAATTGAAAGGCCTTGGCGGCGCGATCCGGTGTGTCGAGCAGGCCAGGGCGGTTCAGGTCTTCACCGATGCTGGAAATAATGCTCGCAAAATGTTCTCTCATGGGCTGTCGTCTCTTAAATGTGCCACTTGCGGCGGTGGTCGCTAACGTTTAACGAAGTACAGTTTACCGCGTTCAGTGCCGATCACGAAAACATAAATCCCGATTAATTGGGTAGAATGGCTGCCTTTTCAGTGTTGTTGGATTCGACCATGACCAATTCTTCACCAGATTTCGCCCAAGCCATTACTGAGCTGGTAAGTATCCGCGATTTTTTCCGCTGGGCTGCCAGTGAGTTTGTTGCCGCTAAACTCTTTTACGGCCATGGGACTGATAACCCATGGGACGAAGCCGAACAATTGGTTTTGCATGCGCTCCATTTGAATCCGCCACTCGCTGATGAATGGCTCGATGCGCGCCTGACGCGAGCGGAAAAGGAACGGGTGGTCGCCAATATCCAGCGTCGAATTGAGGAACGTATCCCTGCGGCCTATATCACCGGTCAGGCCTGGTTTGCCGGTATGCCTTTTGTAGTGGATGAGCGGGTATTGGTACCGCGTTCGCCAATCGCCGAGTTGATTGAAAAACAATTTGCGCCCTGGCTGAGTGCAGAGCCGCAACAGATCCTGGATCTTTGTACGGGCAGTGGGTGTATTGGTATCGCCTGTGCCTACGCCTTTCCTGATGCAGAGGTGCAATTAAGCGATATTTCCTTCGATGCTTTGGCGGTGGCCGAAGAGAATATCCACCAGCATGATTTGGCTGATCGGGTGTTTGCCTTACAGTCAGATTTATTTGAAAGCTTGCTTGGCCAACGTTTTGATTTGATCGTTTCCAATCCCCCTTATGTCGACGCAGATGATATGGCCAGTTTGCCGCAGGAGTATCATGCTGAACCAGAATTGGGGTTGGCCTCCGGTGTGGATGGGTTGGATTTCACGCGTCGTTTATTGGCGGAAGCAGCGGATCATCTCACCGAAAATGGTGTGCTGGTGGTCGAAGTCGGTAATTCCTGGCCAGCATTGGAGGAGGCTTACCCTGGATTGTCATTTACCTGGGTCGAGTTTGAACGCGGGGGCCATGGGGTCTTTGTACTCAATGCTGCGGATTTGCGTAGTGCTCGCAAACACGGGCTTATTTAGCGCAGTGCGCGCTCCGGTCAAGTCACGTATAATCCACCAACTTTTTTGCATCTACTTTTTACTGGCGCCTATTTTTCATTTATCCGGTGTTTGATTCTTATGTCTGGCAATACCTACGGAAAATTATTTACGGTTACCACTTTTGGTGAAAGTCACGGCCTTGCATTGGGCGCGATTGTGGATGGTTGTCCACCTGGTCTGGAGTTGACTGAGGCAGACATCCAGATTGATCTGGATCGCCGCAAGCCGGGCACCTCACGCTATACAACCCAGCGCCGCGAAGAGGATCTGGTTAAAATTTTATCTGGCGTATTTGAAGGTAAAACCACTGGTACGCCAATTGGTATGGTGATTGAAAACACCGATCAACGCTCCAAGGATTATTCAAATATCAAAGACCAATTCCGCCCGGCGCATGCTGATTACACTTATATGCAAAAATATGGTGTGCGTGATTATCGAGGCGGCGGCCGTTCATCTGCGCGTGAAACTGCGATGCGTGTTGCAGCAGGTTCAATTGCAAAAAAATATTTGAAAGATTTTCACGGCATTGAAGTGCGCGGTTATTTATCGCAGTTAGGACCAATAAAAATTGAAACTGTGGATTGGGATCAGGTTGATCAAAATCCTTTCTTCTGTCCGGACGCAAGCAAAGTGCCTGAAATGGAAGAATTTATGAAAGCCCTGAATAAAGAGGGTGATTCCATCGGTGCAAAGATTACAGTCGTTGCAACCAATGTTCCTCCGGGATTAGGTGAGCCGATTTTTGATCGCCTGGATGCAGAAATTGCCCACGCGTTAATGAGCATTAACGCGGTAAAAGGTGTAGAGATTGGCGAAGGTTTTGCTGTGGTAGAGCAACGCGGCAGCAAGCACCGTGATGAAATTACCCCGGAAGGATTTTTATCCAATAATGCGGGCGGTATCTTGGGCGGAATCTCTTCCGGTCAGGATATTATTGCCAATATCGCATTAAAACCGACTTCAAGCTTGCACATTCCTGGTCGCAGTGTGGATGTGAACGGCAATCCTGTTGAAGTGATTACTAAAGGCCGCCACGATCCTTGCGTTGGTATTCGTGCAACACCTATTGCTGAGGCCATGTTGGCGTTGGTGTTGATGGATCATTTGCTGCGTCACCGCGGGCAAAATGGTGCAGTAAAGCATTCGATCCCGGTAATCCCTCCCAGTGTTAAATAACGATTAATCACACTGGCTGCATTGAACAGGCAGCCAGTGTGAAATCCACCTTTCATCTCCGTTGCTCTTTATGTCTCTGCCCGCTGCGCAAACTATTATTCCTTATTGGCGCCTTTCCGGATTTTATTTTTTTTATTTCGCTGTGGTCGGTACATTAATTCCCTATTGGGGAGTGTACCTGAAGTCTCTCGGATATTCCTCGCAAGATGTCGGCATTATTAGCGCAATTATTTTGGCGACCCGCATCCTCGCGCCGAATTTTTGGGGTTGGCTTGCAGATCATACACGCAAACGCTTGCGTATTATTCGTTACGGGAGTTTTCTCGCAGCGTTGATTTTTGCCGGCGTTTTATTGGACCAGCGTTACGGGTGGCTGGTTCTTGTAGTGAGTTGCTATACGTTTTTCTGGCATGCAGTACTGCCACAATTTGAAGTTATCACCCTGGGCTATCTTTCTGGAAATTATCACAAATACAGCCAAATCCGTTTATGGGGATCGCTTGGCTTTATGTCGGCTGTGATTGGTTTGGGGCTGGTGTTCGATGTATTGCCGATTCGTTTCCTGCCGCTGTTTATTTTAAGTTTTCTGATTCTCATCTGGTTGTCCAGCCTCAGCTTGCAAGATAAAAGCACCACTAAAAATAGCGGGTCATCAGCAGGATTTTTATCCATAATTTCGCAGCCGGTGATGTTATGTTTTTTAGCCGCGAGCTTCTTGTTGCAGTTGAGCCATGGACCTTATTACACCTTTTATACCTTGTATCTGGTTGAAAATTACGGATATAGCAGCACGGCAACTGGTCTATTGTGGGCGTTGGGAGTTCTGGCCGAGGTTGCCATTTTTATTGTGATGCCCCGTTTATTGCGCAGGTTTAACTTGCGTCATTTATTTTTGTTTTGTTTATTGATGACTGCATTGCGCTGGATGTTAATCGGATATTGTGCCGACTCTTTAATCGTTTTATTAATGGCGCAATTGTTACATGCGTGCAGCTTTGGTATTGCCCATTCGGTGTCGATTGAATTGGTAAGAAATTATTTTAAGGGGGGACACCAGGGGCAGGGGCAGGCGCTATATAGCTCGTTCAGTTTTGGTGCTGGCGGTGCTACGGGCGCATTGATTGGCGGGCTATTATGGGACTATAGTGCATCATCGACATTTTTATTGTCGGCTTTGGCTTCCTTGTTGGCTTTCGCCATCTGTTATCGCTGGTTGTATCCCGTTATCGAAAACGAGGCTGGTTGAAATGGAAAACCTTAAAGTCACTTTAGTTCAGCAAACCATCACCCCGAATGATCCCCAAAAGAACCTGGACCATTTTTCCCAGGCAATGAATGCAATTTCTTCAACTGATTTGATTGTCCTGCCGGAGGTTTTTACAACGGGCTTTTGTGCAAGTGCGCGCAATTATGCGGAAGCCGTTGGCGGGCGGGCTTATCAATGGATGCATGCGCAAGCGGTGAAGCATCAGGCGGTCATTACCGGGAGCCTTGTTGTTAAAGAAGGTGATATTTATTTTAATCGCATGGTATGGATGCGCCCTGATGGAACCTATGCGGAGTATGATAAACGCCATCTTTTTCGCATGGCAGGCGAACATACCCGTTATGCGATGGGCTCCAGGCGCTTGCTGGTCGAATTGAAAGGTTGGCGAATTCTGCCATTGATTTGTTACGACTTGCGTTTCCCGGTGTGGAGTCGCAATCGTAATGATTATGATCTTGCGATTTATGTGGCCAATTGGCCAAGTGCGCGTGCATTGCATTGGAACCGCTTGCTGCAGGTGCGTGCGATTGAAAATCTAAGTTACGTTGTTGGTGTAAATCGTGTCGGCATGGATGAAGCTGAGCAACATTATGCGGGCGATTCGTCAGTTTACGGTCCGGCAGGTGAAGTGATTGCCACCAGCCAGGAGTCGGAGCTAATTTCGGTTGAGCTTTATGCTGAGCGTTTACAGGAATATCGAGAAAAATTTCCTGCGCATTTGGATATGGATAAATTTGAATTACTGTTCTAGGTGCAACCAGGCTTGGAACAGTTTAGTGGAGCGTTGAAAAATGCCTAAAGGTTTTGGCGATAAATTAGTGATCGCGATTTCATCGCGTGCACTGTTTAATCTGGATGCAAGTCATCAGGTATATATCAATGAGGGATTGGCTGCTTATGCCCAATATCAAATTGACCATGAGGATGAAATCCTTGCTCCCGGTGATGCATTTCCTATGGTTCAAAAGCTCTTGCGGTTAAATGAACGCTTAGGTGGTGAGCCGCGTGTAGAAGTGATTTTACTATCGCGCAATAGTGCAGATACCGGATTGCGTGTATTCAATTCCATTGAACACTACGGTTTAAAAATCAGTCGTGCTGCATTTTGCGGCGGAACATCTCCTTATCGTTACGCTTCGGCATTTGGTTGTCATTTATTTTTATCGACAGAACCGGATGATGTGAAACAGGCGTTGGACCATGGAATGGCAGCAGCAACTTTAATTGCATCCAACAGTCAGATAGAAAACGAAGATGAGTTGCGTTTTGCTTTTGATGGCGATGCTGTGATTTTTTCCGATGAGGCAGAGCGTGTTTATAAGTTGCAAGGCTTATCCGCATTTACTGAAAGCGAAAAAGCATCAGCCAAAGAACCGCTAACGGGTGGGCCATTTAAGCAATTCCTGTCTGCTTTACATGGTTTACAAGCAGAATTTGGAGAAAACTGCCCCATTCGCACAGCATTGGTAACTGCGCGCTCGGCACCTGCCCATGAACGCGTTATCCGGACATTGCGAGCATGGAACATCCGTATTGATGAGTCGCTGTTTTTGGGCGGATTATCCAAAGGAACGTTCCTGAAAGCTTACGGCGCAGACGTCTTCTTTGATGATCAAAAAATGCACTGCGAATCGGCTCGTGAGCATGTTCCAACCGGTCATGTGCCCCATGGGATCGCCAATCACCAACCATCCTGATCGGCGCATTTTGTTATGTATATACCCAAGGTAGGGGCTAAACGGGGTATTTTTTACTATTTTTGTCATAATCCCCGGTAAAAACTTTGAATTTTCGGGATATAGTCTAAAGTTGTAACAAGACCCGCCTGTAGCACAATTAATAATTGCTAGGCATAAGGTCCTGTTTTGTTCTATTCTCTTTATGAATAAACTTGAATGATTTTATAACTCTGGGTTTCCAGGGTTTTTGTTACCGGTGCTTGCCCCTGGCAAATACCCCAGTGAGTGAGCCATTCGGAGGGCTTATGAAGCTGCAACAACTGCGTTATATCTGGGAAGTCGCTCATCATGACCTAAACGTGTCAGCGACTGCACAAAGCCTTTACACCTCCCAACCGGGCATCAGTAAGCAAATTCGTTTGCTGGAAGATGAGTTAGGTGTAGAAATCTTTTCCCGTAGTGGTAAACATCTAACCCGCATTACCCCGGCGGGTGAGGCGATTTTGAAAACTGCCGGTGAAATCCTGCGCAAAGTTGAAAGTATTAAACAAGTTGCCCAGGAATTCAGTAATGAACGTAAAGGCACCTTAACGTTAGCGACTACCCATACCCAGGCGCGTTATGCGTTGCCACCGGTAATTGGTTCGTTTATCAAGCAGTATCCCGAGGTTTCCTTGCATATGCATCAGGGAACTCCAATGCAGATTTCTGAAATGGCGGCTGATGGCACGGTGGATTTTGCAATCGCCACTGAAGCGATGGAGCTGTTTAGTGATCTGATTATGATGCCTTGCTACCGTTGGAATCGCAGTATTGTGGTTCCTAAAAATCACCCATTGGCCCAGATGTCCAACCTGACATTGGAAGAGGTAGCCAAGTATCCAATCGTAACTTATGTGTTTGGGTTTACCGGTCGCTCCAAACTGGATGAAGCTTTTATTAACCGTGGTTTGGCACCAAAGGTTGTATTTACTGCTGCTGATGCCGACGTCATTAAAACTTATGTTCGTCTTGGTTTAGGTGTAGGTATTATCGCTAGTATGGCTTATAGCGATACTAGCGATTCGGATTTGGTTGCCTTGGATGCAAGCCATTTGTTTGAGTCCAGCGTTACCAAAATTGGTTTCCGTCGCGGTACTTTCCTGCGTGGATTTATGTATGACTTCATTGAGAAGTTTGCACCACACTTGACCAAAGACATTATTAACGAGGCCTTTAATCGTCATTCAAGGGCTGAATTGGATGAGCTTTTCGAAGATATTGAAATACCGACGCGATAAGTGATTTTTGAAAAGCCGGGCTAATCCCCGGCTTTTTTATAAGTAATTTTTATTGTTATTCAATAAGTTAACTATTGTTATTAATGCAATATCTGATTGATTTTTGTACCTCTCATTCTGGCCTTTTTCGTTCTTCTTCATATCCTTGATTTTAAAACTTATACATTTTTCTTGTTTTGTACAATTTTATGCGTTAATACTTATACAATATTTAAAACGTGTATAGGTTTTGTATGGCCAAAATTCCTCTTGGTATTAGCCAATGCTTGATGGGCGAAAAAGTTCGCTATGACGGTAGCCATAAGCGCAATCGTTATTTGATGGATGTGCTGGCGGAGGTGGTGGAGTTTCACCCGGTTTGTCCGGAAGTTGCCATCGGCTTGGGTATTCCACGCAAGCCAATACGTCTGGTTATTAAGGATGGGGAAACCCGTGTACGAGGAATAGAAAACCCGGATTTGGATGTAACCGGGGCCTTGGCTGCCCATGCTGAAAAAGTCGTACAACAAATGCCTGATATTTGCGGCTACGTATTCATTCAAAACTCTCCCAGTTGCGGTGTGTTTGGTGTAAAGCGTTATCTCCCCAATGGAAATTCTATTGATCGCGAAGGGCGGGGCGCTTACGCCAAGCGAATTATGGAGCTAATGCCATTATTGCCCGTGGAAGAGGCCGGGCGACTTAATGATGCAGGTCTGCGAGAAAATTTCCTGGCCCGGGTTTTTGCCTATTACGATTTCAAAACGCACATCGCCCCTGAACCCACAGCAAAAAAATTGATTGAGTTTTATTCTCGCTATAAATATCAGGTTATGGCCCATCATGTGCCCAGTTACTTTGCAATCGGGCGCTATCTTTCCAACCTCGCCGCGCGCGATATCCACAAAAGCAGCGAAGAATTTTTTCAGCTGTTTATGGAAGCCCTAACGCATCACGCCACCCGCAAAGGCAATACCAATGCAATGATGCATCTTCGTGGTTATTTGAAAGCGATTTTGGATACTCAGGATAAACAAGAGCTGTCCCAGTTAATTGACTCTTATAAGGCAGGTCATGTACCCCTTGTTGTTCCGTTGACCCTGCTTAAGCATCACTTGATCAAGCTGGACAATCCCTATTTAAAATCCCAAACCTTCTGGTCTCCGCACCCGGAATATTTGGGTTTACGTAACCACATTATTGAAGATTGAGATGGCGACAGCATTGTTAACAGAGATTGCGGAGCCGAATTTGGTTCCCATTCGCGAAATTTCCCGTGTAACTGGTGTAAATACTGTAACCCTGCGTGCATGGGAAAGACGTTACGGATTGTTAGTCCCCCTGCGCACGTCCAAAGGCCACCGCTTGTATACTCACGACGATGTCCAACGGGTCCAGGAAATTCAACTCTGGTTAAGCCGGGGAGTTGCGATTAGTAAGGTAAAGGCTTTGCTCGCACAAAAAAAACTGCATGACTGTATCGAGGAAATTGATTCAGTGTGGGAGGATTTGGCCGCACAAATTTATCAACACATTAATGCCTTTCATCGCCCGCGCCTTGAACATGTACTGTCCGATGTTTTTGCGCTTTATCCTGTTGATATGGTTGCCGATTATTTGCTGGTGCCATTAATCAAAGGTTTGCAGGGAAATGCCCTTGGGCAGGCCGCGCAACATGCATTCTTTTTCAATGTATTACAGGAACATTTACAGGCTGCCATATACAGGCAGCGTCAGGTGGCGCACGGTGAAAAAGTATTATTGGTGTCCTTACCCTGCAATCCGCTCTATTCAAGCGATCTTGAATCTTTACTGATAAATTACAATTGCCTGGTGCATCAATTTCAAGCGGAATATTTGGGGCATCTGGATTTGAAAGAGGCTCAGCTTTGCGCGGAAGCATTGCATGCAAAAATAATCGTTTTGGTGGGGTATGGAGCCCTCAATGCCACTGAGTTGCAGCTACACTTGACGTCATGGCGAGAAAAAAATGCTATGCCCATTGTGTTGGCGGGGAATCTGGCGTCGCTGTATCCAGCGTTGGGTTTGGATAAGGGCGCAGCAGTACATCCCTGCGCAACGATGCAACAAATCCAGGCAACAATTAATCAATTAGTAAAGGGATAACTCGTTACTATGACCCACAATGCTCCAATACTTCCCCTTAGTGTTCCGCAAAAAATTCGAAATGTTTATTTGCGTTTCGATAAAAAAATACTAGGTAACCTGGCTGATGTTTACAGCGAAGATATCCAATTTCGCAATCCATTAAATGCAGTAAATGGTTTATCTGAACTGCAAAAGTATTTCAGTGAATCTATGGTGAATTTATTGGAATGCCGTTTTGAATTTCATCACTCAATGGAAATGCCCGAACGCGGCGAGGCTATGTTATTTTGGACCATGCATTATCGCCATAAAAAACTTATTGGTGGAAAAGCCCTGGAGTTAACCGGAAATTCGCACTTTTTGTATAAAGATAAAGTGTATTACCACCGCGATTATTATGATGCAGGTTCCATGGTATATGAACATTTACCGTTAATGGGATTTGCAATTCGCCGGATAAAGAAACGAATGGGTGCTAAATGACAGCGTTGGTGTGGTTTCGCCATGATTTGCGGGTACATGATAACCCCGCATTGTTTAAAGCTGCTGAAATCGGACAGGGTGTTGTTGCTGTTTACGTTCATTGTGAAGCCTATGTTCGCCTGCACTCCATCGCACCGGTGCGCTTGGATTTTGTGCGCCGCCATTTGCATACCCTTGTGAATGATCTGGCTGCATTGAACATTTCCCTTCAGGTAATTCATGTAACCAAACCAGCAGAAATTGCACCAGCACTACTACGGCTGGCGCAGCAGTTAAATGTGAGCCATTTGTTTTTTAATGCTGAATACCCGGTTAATGAACTCAATCGTGATCAGTCAGTAAACCAACTGCTGCGTGAGCAGGGAATTTTGGTAAAACGTTGTCATGATCGCTGCATAGTGCCGCCGGGTATGATTCGCAATGGGCAGGGCGATCCTTATAAAGTATTCACTGCATTTAAAAAGAAATGGTTGCAAACCGTGATCCCGGTAAATATGAAACCTTATGGCGCGCCGCCCGTACAGCCGGTAATAAATAGTAAACGCGCCTCAATAAAAGAAATCGATCAATTATTTACGGCACATGATTTACGGGATTTATCAGAACTGTGGCCCGCAGGAGAAAAGGAAGCATATCGTCGCCTTGATTTATTTATCGAAAAGTCCATAACTCGCTACCAGGATCAACGGGATTTTCCTGCGATTGATGGAACCTCGACACTATCGCCATATCTTGCTGTTGGATCAATTTCACCGCGCCAGGCAATCGCGGCGGTGTTGGCTTTTACCCGCGGTGAATGGGAAGGGGGAAATGCCGGGGCAAACTGCTGGATAGGTGAGCTTATCTGGCGAGAGTTTTATCAGCATGTCGTTGTCGATTTTCCACAAGTTTGCAAGCGCAAAGCAATGCAAGCCCATACAGAAGCATTTCCCTGGAGTTACAACCCAACTTTTTTTAACGCCTGGTGTGAAGGTAGAACGGGTATTCCCCTCGTTGATGCTGCCATGCGTCAATTAAATGAAACCGGATGGATGCATAATCGGCTGCGCATGGTTGTGGCCATGTTTCTCACTAAAAATTGCCAAATCGATTGGCGATTGGGAGAAGAATATTTTATGTCGCAATTGGTAGATGGGGATTTTGCGGCCAATAATGGCGGCTGGCAGTGGAGTGCATCCACTGGTACAGATGCAGCACCGTATTTCCGCATTTTTAATCCTGTCAGCCAATCTGAGCGTTTTGATCCAAATGGTGAATTTATTCGACAATGGGTTCCAGAGCTTGCCCATCTGTCTAACCGGCAAATTCATAATCCGCCAGCATTGGGTAATTATCCGGCGCCATTGGTGGATTTGTCTGAAAGCAGAAAATCCACCATTGCATTATTTGCGCAATTGCCCGGTTTCGCTGCACATTAAATTACTCGTCTTATCCCGATTTCTTTTCGGGATATATTCAGGGAGTTACAGGTCTTTAAATACATGTATAGCGGGTGTTCATTTTTTATTGGCAGAATAGTCTGGCTCCGTATGTATAGTTGTTTCTATAATGGGTGACTGATGGTTGATAGTTGTGAATGTTACCTGTGCATTTGTTTTGCCTGTAGGAGGATTAAGCGTTATGTCCAACACAAGATTCAATTCCATTAAAAGCCTGGTGGCAGTTCGCTGCAAATTATTAGCATTTGTTTTGGTGGGTTTGGGATCGGCAGTTACTAATGCGCAGGATAATTATGTAGCCGCTGGTACTGCATACAGTCTCGATAATAATCAGGTTATGTATCGCGAGCTTTACACCGGCCTGGATGAAAACAAATCTGTGCGTGTAGATTATGTGTCGCCCGAAGGCAAAACGTTTGCTTCAAAAACATTGGTTTACAGTGGTGAGCCGTTTCAACCGATGTTTAATTTTGAAGACTTGCGCGATAAAGAATATACCTCTGCCCAATTTGAAGGCGCTCGCTTGGTATTAACCCATGGCATTCATGGCGAACAAAACCAGAAAACGATTATGGATAACGCAAAAATCGTTATCGATGCCGGTTTCGATTCTTATATCCAGTTAAATTGGGATAAGTTGATTGCAGGTAAACGTTTGAAGTACGACTTTGCTGTAGTTAACCGTTTGAGTATTGTCAAACTGGAAATTCGCAAGATTAAGGCACGCGAGTCGCCGGTGTATGATGCCGACTATGGTCGTGAATGGATTTATTTTCAAATTACTCCCGCCAAAAAAATTGCGTCGCTGTTTTCTGCGCCTGTTAATCTCGCCTATGATCCTAACGGAAAATACTTGATGCGTTTCCTTGGTCGTTCAAATCTGGATGATGATAAAGGGGCACCGTTAGATGTGCGTATTGAATATGAATACACAAATTAAAAATAAAAACGGGCACTCAGTTGCCCGTTTTTTTATTGGATGTAATTATTATGGCTACTAAGGTTTTGAGTCTGTTAATGGATATGAACACCAATCACTCCAGCTGCCAGGATAAAGTTTGGCGTTAATGCCGCTCATTTCCAGCGATAAAAGATTTACACAAGCGGTTACACCTGAACCACAATACACAACCAGATTTTCTTGTTGTGGCAAATCTTTCCAGCGTGCCTTCTGTTCTGCTACAGGTTTTATAAACCCTTGATCAGTAGTGGCATCTTGCCACAAATAATTAATAGCCCCGGGAATATGGCCAGCGATTGGATCGATTGGTTCCTCTTCTCCGCGGTAACGTTTTGCTTCGCGCGAATCAATCAGTAATAAACTGCCGCCATTTTGCAGGATAGCTTCACGACTAACGGTGCAATCGGGCTGAATAGTTGCTTTGAAGGTTCCATTTTTAACAGCGGGTTCTCGTCTATCTTGCGCTCCGCCATGATTCACCCATGCAGCGAAGCCACCATCCAGGATTAGCACTTGCTGGTGGCCAAAATAACGCAGCAGCCACCAGGTTCTCGCCGCATAAGCCATGCGTGAATCATCATAAACCACCACAGTGGTGTGTGGATGAACACCACATTCCTGCATTTTTTTTGAAAAAACTTCTACATTGGGCAATGGATGCCGTCCGCCGTGTTTTGCAACGGGGGACGATAAATCTATTTCCAGATCAAGATAGTAAGCACCGGGAATGTGGCCAATACGGTATTGCTCATGGCCGAGGGTTTTATTGCCCAAATTAAAACGGCAATCGAAAATAACCACTTTGCCCAATTGGGCTTGAAGTTCTGCGGTAGAGATGAAATGAGACATTGTTATTAATAGGACGCTGTTATTTAAACGGGCTTGTCAAAATAGTGGCGTCATAATCTCACTTAAATATATCCATGGGAAGGGTGAAAACTAACCGTATCGATTGTTTTTTGTAATTTTCTGTGGGGGATTAACGAAAACCTGCGTGTGGTTTGTCGCTTTCCGGGTTTTTGCCTTCCAGTTGATAAGCGAAAGCGATGATATAGGCTACCGCAATATAAAGGTTTTCAGGGATTTCGTCCCCCAGTTCCAGGGTTACCAGTAAATCTACCAGACTCGGGTTGTCACACAGGGGCACGCCATGTTCACGAGCAATTTCCATGATTTGCTCCGCAACTGCGCCAGTGCCTTTGGCGCTGATATGGGGTGCATTCTTGCCATCGTAATAAAGCGCTACGGCTTTTTGTAATTGTGCTGAAGAGTAATTAGTGGTCATGATGATCTCAGGTTTTTACATCTACCAGTGAATAAGCGAGCAGCATTTTGGGTTTTGGAGGTAAGCCGGGAATGCATTGCATATGAGTTACGCGAATACCTTCCTGTTCGAGTAGTTGCGTAAGTGAATCGATTTTCTGCTTCGCTTCAGCCAGTATGTTTTCATTTTCAGCCCAGAATTTTGCATTGAGGTTGTTACCTAATAAACCCAGTTGTGCATAAAATTTTCCAACGACAGGTAAATCAAAATTCAACATTACACTCCATTGTCGAACGCGAACACTTTTTTGGGAGTTGTCTTCCTGTTGCTCTTCAATCCATTGCTGTTCCATATGAATTTGCAAAGGGTGAATTTCTTGTCCATGCCGTACCGGAATTTCAAATTGCCACGATTGGTTCGGTTGGGCTACATCAGCCTGGTTGAGTTGTTGGTTAACGGTGTGTATTTGTTGTAGTTGGATTTTTGCAAGGCTTCCCAATGTATACTGATGCATCAACATGACCAATTGCGTACGCAATTGTTTCTGATTCAGCTCCCCTTGTTGCTTGTTCATTAACAATCCCAAAAACTGGGGTAGGGCATTTACCAATGCGCTTTTACTGGAATCATTTTGCAGTAATGCTCCCGGTGATGAAGCAGTAATTTCCGTATCCAGCTGATGCAATAACCCTAGTAATGCACCTTTTAAATCTTGTGCAGCGAGTTTATCGATATTTTTTGGCTGGTGAGTTGGTTGCTGCACATTTATATTCTGCAACTTTGTCGATATCGATTTGCCATTACCCAATAATTGATTCATTGGATTTCCGTTATTATTAATAATATTCGCAGCATTTTTTGCCATGGGTGATATGGTTGTTGGCGTATTGGTTGGAGTTGAGGGTGGTTGTAATATTTGTGCGAGTTTATTTTCAAAACTCTGGCCGTTATTGTTAAGTGCCATTGCCAGCATTTTGGGATTGCTGAGTTGATCGCTAACGCGAACATGATTGGCTAATGTTTTTAGCGCGTCCTGAATTTGATTTGGCAACCATTCTTTACGTTGTGCCAATGGTAATTGTTGAATAAATTGAGCGACTTTCGGCAAGTTGGTTAATAAATCCTGGCCGGAATCTTTTTTAGGTAATAAATTGCGCAGGCTCTCACTAATGGCAGTTCGAACATTCTCAGTTGTCGTTAACGCTGCTTTGGGTTGATTGTTAATGGTATGTTCGGCAAGTAATTTATTAATATCAATTTTTGCAATTTGAACGGCGAGGTCCCGGCTGATTGGCTGAAGTTTTGGTGAATTGGAGGGTTGATCTGAAGGATCTTCGGGAAGCGTTAAATTAATCCCCTGTGTTTTTAATAGTTGGACCAGCGTTTCTACCTGGGTTTTGCTCAAGGGTTGCAGAATTTGCAGGCGTGCATTATCGGTCAATTGCAATAAGAGTGTTTGTCCGGTTTGGACGGGTTGGTTGGTATAGGTCAGCAAATTTTGCAATGCGATATTTTGTGCGTTGGTGTTAGCCGTTACTGTTGTTCCGGTTAATAAGGTTGGGTTTGCATTTAAACTGACCAGTTTTAATGTCGGGTCTTGTAAAAGCTGTTTTTGTTGGGTGAGCTGATTGATTAGTGCTTTGGTTGCTGGCGCAGCTGAATTTTTATTCAATTGCGCGAGCGTTGCATCAATCGATTTAATAATTTCCGCACGCTCGGTGGGTGTAGCTTGAGTAACCTTTTCTGCCTGGGCTAAAAACTGGCTACCTATTTTCAGGCCCAACGATTTACTGATCCGGGCAATTTGCTCAATCTGTGTTCGCTGTAGGTTGTGCAACAGTTTTTCATTAATGGAACCGAGATCCATAGCCTTGCTCTCTAATGCCCGTTTAAATCTAATGCCCGTTTAAATCGCTGGAGTGTGATGAAAATCGTAAATTGGGATGCGTTGCTTGCATTTAGGCCGCTATAATCGCCCCCAACCGTGCTAGTCATAACCAGGTTTACAAAGTATAGCGGCTACCAATCTGATTTCTGTATATAGAGTGGCAGTGCTGCAATTACCCTGAGTCTTCTGTGTTGCTCATGTCTTACGTATTGATAGGCCCATAATAACTATGAGTTCATCTCCAACCCCATTGCTTGAATTGCGAGATCTTGGCTGTGAACGGGATGAGCGGATGTTATTTTCCGGATTGGACTTGCAGCTTGCCGCAGGGGATGTTGTACAAATCGGCGGCCCTAATGGTGCCGGTAAGACTACGTTACTGCGTGCATTAGCCGGAATTAGCAGTGATTATCACGGACAAATTTTTTACGCCGGCCAGCCGTTACCGGATGCTAATTGGGATTTTGCACGTGACCGGCTTTATCTTGGCCATCTTCCCGGTATAAAAAAATCACTAACACCATCTGAAAACCTTGCCTGGTATCTGGCCCAAACCGGTGGCCGTATTAGTATTGAAGAAGCACTGGCGGCGGTTGGCCTTTACGGTTATGAAGATACTCCCTGTTACCAGTTATCCGCCGGCCAGTTGCGTCGGGTGGCATTGGCGCGCTTGCACCTGGCGGAGGCACGAATCTGGATCCTTGATGAACCCTTTACTGCGATCGATAAATTAGGTGTCAGCCAATTGGAGGCGCTGATAGCGCGCCAGTCCGCGCAAGGTGGAATAGTGATCCTTACCTCCCACCAGGATTTGACCTTGCCCCAGCTGCGTGTAGTGAACTTGCAAGATTTTCGGCCGGGCTCCACCAGGAATAGCCAAACAAAAGCCGAATCTCATGGTCAGAAAGGCGCACAAACCAGTGCTGCAAATGTAGCTGAAGGGACGGGTGCCGCTCATGGCTAATCAACCTTCATCGCTATTGGGTGGCTTCTTTGCCAGTTTTCGTCGTGATTTATTGGTTGCCGCGCGGCACAAGGCGGAATTGGCTAACCCTTTGGTATTCTTTTTAATCGCTGTAACCTTGATCCCCCTCGGAGTAAGCCCGGAAAAGTCAGTGTTAGTGTTACTGGCGCCTGGTATTGTGTGGGTGATGGCGTTGTTGGCAACATTGTTATCACTTGATGGTTTATTTCGTAGCGATTTCGATGATGGCTCGCTGGAGCAAATGCTCATCAGCCCACAATCGCTTTATTTCACAGTAATGGCCAAAATTCTGGTGCATTGGTTGGTATCGGGATTCCCGGTGACGCTTATGGCTCCATTGCTGGGGTTGATGCTTCACTTACCGGGAGAAGGTTTTTTGCCTTTATTATTTTCACTTGCATTGGGAACGGCATCCATGAGTTTGATTGGCGCCGTTGGTGCTGCACTTACGGTATCCTTGCGCAAAGGGGGCTTATTACTCTCATTGATTGTGATGCCGTTGTATATCCCGGTTTTAATTTTTGGCGCAAGTGCAGTACAAACCGCTATTCAAGGCGGGGCGATTGGCATGCAACTGGCAGTATTGGGCGCTTTTCTGGCACTTGCGATTGTACTTGCACCAATTGCAGCATTAGGTGCGCTGAAAATCAGCAGTAATGGTTAAAACAATAACGACGACGATATTTATTTAAGGCAGGCAACTATGGCATGGCAATGGTTTCATCGTTTGGGTTCTCCCCGTTGGTTTTACGAAAAAACCAATCCCTGGCTTCCCTGGCTGGCAGTAATCAGTATCGCTTTGATTGTTACTGGTGCGGTGTGGGGGCTGGCGTTTGCACCGGCTGATTACAAACAAGGCAACAGCTATCGCATTATTTATATCCATGTTCCTGCTGCTTTCCTTGCCCTTGCCGGTTATTACATCATGGCGATTTCCGGAGCAGTGGGGCTTATCTGGAAAATGAAATTACCATTTATGGTGATGAAATCTGCAGCACCTATTGGTGCGTTGTTAACATTTATTTCACTTGTGACCGGTTCTATTTGGGGAAAGCCAACCTGGGGAACCTGGTGGGAATGGGATGCGCGAATCACTTCTATGTTGATTCTGTTTTTCCTTTACCTCGGTATGATTGCTTTGCAGCAAGCCTATCAACAGCGCGACACCGCCGATAAGGCCAGTGCAGTATTGGCGTTGGTAGGAATGGTAAATATCCCCATCATTTATAAATCAGTAGATTGGTGGAATACCCTTCACCAGCCTGCAACCATTAAGTTTACCGGGAAATCCACGATTGATCCTTCAATGCTTTACCCTCTTTTGATTATGGTTATCGGGTTTTACTGTTTTTATGCATTGGTGTTGTTGCTCTACACCCGCGTAGAAATTTTGCGCCGTGAAAGCCGTACCCAATGGGTAAATGATCTGGTTGCTAATAACAAATAAGGTGCTGATGATGAAGTTCCAATTTGAAAGCTTTGCCGATTTTATCGCCATGAATAATCATGGCCCTTATGTATGGGCTGCCTATGGCATCACTTTTGTTGCCTTGATTTATCTGCTTGTGAGCCCCGTAGTGCAAAAAAAGGCGTTTTTCAAACAGCAACAAAAACTGCAAAAGTTGGCTCAGAGCAATCCCGACGGACAGGGTGTTGAGTAATTATTCGATTTATTTATAGAGATTTAAAACCATGCATCCGGTTCGCAAACAACGTTTAATGATCGTGATTTTTATTGTGGTGTTTTCCAGTATTGCTGTTGGGTTGATGGCCTATGCATTGCGCGAAAATATCAACCTTTTTTATCCGCCCAGCAAAATTGCCTCAGGTGATGTCCCGCATAATACCCGTATCCGCGCCGGTGGATGCGTGAAGCCGGGCAGCGTCCAGCGCTCGGATACTTCATTGGAAATTCACTTTTTAATTACTGATGGTATCGCTGATGTCAAAGTGAACTTCAATGGCATCCTGCCGGATTTATTTGCCGAGGGTGAAGCGGCGGTAATCAATGGTATTGTCACTGAGTCTGGTGAAATTAATGCCAGTGAAGTGCTTGCTAAACATGATGAGAATTACACACCACCCGAGGTGGCCGAAGCTATGAAAGACAAGGGTGAGCATCAAAAAACGTGCGAGGGCCTGAAGTATGGCGCTTGATTTTGTTCAATTGGCTCCGGAGCTTGGGCAGTTCGCATTAATTCTGTCGCTCTGTTTAAGTGTTGCATTATTTGTATTGCCGTTAAGTGGAACCTATCTCGGCAGTACTGTGTTAATGCAATCCGCTCGCTCGTTAGCGGTCGGATTTTTTATCTTTGTTGCGTTCTCTTTTTTCTGCCTGGTTTATTCGTTTGTCCATGATGATTTTTCCGTGAAATATGTTGCGTCCAATTCCAATTCATTATTGCCGGTTTACTACAAAATCAGTGCAGTATGGGGCGGACATGAAGGTTCGCTATTGCTCTGGATCTTAATGCTTGCGGGCTGGACATTTGCTGTGGCTATTTTTAGCAAATCACTGCCGCTGGATATGCAAGCGCGTGTGCTTTCGATCCTTGGCTTTGTTGCTGTCGGTTTTTTATTGTTTATTTTATTAACCTCGAATCCCTTTGATCGCATTCTGCCAATTCCTCCACAAGACGGTAGTGATTTGAATCCGTTGCTGCAAGATATCGGATTAATTATCCACCCACCGGTTTTATACATGGGTTATGTTGGTTTCAGTGTGAGTTTTGCATTCGCGATTGCTGCACTTTTAACGGGGCGCCTCGATAGTGCCTGGGCGCGTTGGTCTCGCCCTTGGGCCACTATGGCGTGGGGGTTTTTGTCTGTTGGTATCGCACTCGGAAGTTGGTGGGCGTACTACGAATTGGGTTGGGGCGGTTGGTGGTTCTGGGACCCGGTAGAGAATGCGTCATTCTTGCCGTGGTTAATTGGTACTGCATTGATTCACTCATTAGCGGTTACCGAAAAACGCAGCCTTTTCAAAAGCTGGACAATCTTGCTAGCGATTTTTACCTTCTCGTTAAGTTTGCTCGGAACATTCCTTGTTCGCTCCGGTGTTTTAACTTCTGTGCACGCATTCGCGAATGATCCGGAACGCGGTGTTTTCGTATTAGGCTTTTTGCTTGTGGTCGTCGGAGCATCATTAACACTGTATGCCTTGCGTGCTCCAGTGGTAAAAGGTTCAACCGGTTTTGATTGGTTGTCCCGTGAAACTCTGTTGCTAGGCAACAATATTTTGCTCACGGTTATCATGATCATGGTATTGCTGGGCACGTTGTATCCGCTGATTGCGGACGCATTGGGTCTGGGCAAAATTTCGGTGGGACCGCCTTACTTTAATCTGTTCTTTTTGCCATTGATGGGGTTATTGTGTTTGTTGATGGCATTCGGACCAATTGCCAATTGGAAGCGCACTTCAGGCAAACAAATGCTGCAAATTTTGTGGAAACCCTGGGCAATTAGTTTGGTTATTGGTTTGGCGTTTCCATTTTTCTATCGTGATAAATACGAAATCCTGGCTGCATTGGCAGTGTTTATCGCCAGCTGGATTTTTATCGGGCTGATTGCGGATGTGCTGCATCGCCTGCGTAACGCCGAAAATATTCTGGCTGGTTTGAAAAAGTTAAGCCTGAGTTATTACGCGATGGTTGTTGCGCATGCCGGTATTGCGGTAACTGTGGCAGGTATTGGCCTTACCAGTATTTACACTGAGCAGCGTGATATCCGTATGGAAGTAGGGCAGCATGTAGAGGTCGTTGACTATGAATTTGTGCTGGAAAAGCTTGAGCACATTGATGGCCCTAACTACCAGGCTGAGCAAGCAGTTATTAAGGTGATGCAGGATGGAAAATTTTTGCGTGAAATGAAACCGCAAAAACGTCGTTATCTTGCATCGGGTAATACCATGACAGAAGTTGCGCTGGATGTTGGTTTCTTCCGTGATTTGTATGTGGCAATGGGGGAGCCATTGAATGAAACAGCATGGGCGATGCGCGTTCATTTAAAACCGTTTGTGCGTTGGATTTGGCTGGGTGCTTTGATGATGGCTTTTGGTGCTGTACTTGCGGCGGCGGATAAACGTTATCGAAAAGTCACAAAAGCCGAACAACCTGCAGTTGCTGTTACAGGTAGTCTGGCCAATGAATAAACAGCGGTTGTTTTTATTTATCCCATTGGTCATTTTTGCGATCCTTGCTGTACTGTTTTGGCGAGGTTTATCGCTGAACCCTAACGATATGCCTTCTGCCTTATTAAATAAGCCTGTACCGGTATTTGAGTTGCCAATATTACCTGCTCCTGAGAATCCTGATGGGCTGGTGACAGCAAATCCTGAATTATTTAAAGGTAAGGTTAGTTTGGTAAATGTGTGGGCAACCTGGTGTGTTACCTGTCGGCAGGAGCATGAGTTTCTTAACAAGTTAAGGTCGCAAGGCGTCACTATCTACGGTATCAATTACAAAGATAATGATGAAGATGCGCAGCGCTGGTTGGCCGAATTACATAACCCTTATGTATTTAGCATTGTGGATGCTGATGGCCGATTGGGTTTGAATCTTGGAGTCTTTGGAGCACCTGAAACGTATCTAGTCGACAAAGCTGGTGTTATTCGTTACAAACATATTGGCGATGTAAATGAAAAGAACTGGAATGAAACTATCAAGCCTATCTACGAAAGTTTGAAATAGCATTGGTTTAAGTGAGTTATTGATTCGAGAAGGGGATTTGATATGCATCAAATCCCTTTTTTTATCTGCGCGTAAACTGAAATTATTGAATGTAAACGCGGAGGTGAATTATGTATCTGGATTCAATTGTAGTGCTGGGTTTGGTAATCGTTATTTTAAGTTGCATCATGATTACTTATGTGGGTATCTATGCGTATAAACACATCAAAGCGGATATAGCATCCCATCCCGAAGATGCAGGCAATAAAGCGCTATAAGCTAATTACTAGATGACAGGTAAATTTATTTATTAGAGGTTAATCAATATCACTGAAGAGAGATCGATTTTAATTGGAATTGTGAAAAACAACAGGCATAAAAAAAGCCCCATGTGCGGGGCTTTTTTTATTTCTAAATAGTGGCGGACCGGACGGGGCTCGAACCCGCGACCTCCGGCGTGACAGGCCGGCATTCTAACCGACTGAACTACCGGTCCGCAGCGTCACAAAAACCACAGCTACCTTTTGAGTAAGTGTGGTGGGCGGTACAAGACTCGAACTTGTGACCCATGCCTTGTAAGGGCATTGCTCTACCAACTGAGCTAACCGCCCAAGATTTCACGCTTTTCAGCGTTCACCTTGTTGGTGGCGCGTATTCTAATCATGTAAAACTATGGGTCAACCTTTTTTTAATAGTTTCGTCATTTTTTTGAAAAAAAAGTAAAAAATGATTGGAAAACAAACACTTGTGATTGTTTTTTGGACGCGCCGCTAAAGTTTCCCGCAAGCCTTCCGAGTTGTTATACTCGCGATGAATTTTTCGGGTACCTGGAATAAGCCATGCACAAGATTCTAATAAAAGCATTTGCCGCGTTTAGCCTTCTATTTACTGTTCAAATCAGTTTTGCGGCAATTGATGTTCACGAATTTAAAAATGAAACTAATCGGCAACGCTATCAAAGCTTCATTGATGAAATGCGTTGCCCAAAATGCCAAAACCAAAATTTGTCCGGCTCGGACTCACCTATTGCGATGGATTTACGCAATGAACTTTATTTAATGATTGAGGCTGGAAAGTCTGATCAGGAAATCGTTAGCTTCATGGTGGAGCGTTACGGGGAATTTATTTTATATCGCCCTCGCTTGAGTCCCGCTACGTTGTTGTTGTGGGCTACACCAGTATTATTGTTGGTATTTGGGGCGCTACTGTTGTTATTAATAGTGCGCAAACGTCGTCGTATTGCAGAGGAAGCTGATGCTGGTCTATCGCAACAAGAGCGTGCCCGCCTTGATGCTTTATTAAACGATAAATCCGTACATTCCTCTGATAAAAACAAGCAGGAGAAAAACAAATGATGTCCTTGTGGGTGGGGGCATCGCTCCTGAGTGTTATTGCGTTGGGCTTTATCTTCTGGCCGTTATTAAGGCAGCGTAAAGAAGTAGTGGCAGTCGCGCTTGCCTCTGAAGTAAATGCCCGCCTTGAAGAGAATATTCGTTTGTTTCGCGAGCATGTTGCCGAGCTGGATGTGCAATTGTCTGATGGGCGCATTGATCAGGCTCAATATGATCAATTAAAGCTCGAGCAAGAGCGCACCCTATTGGAGGATGAGGCAAGTGTTCGTGCGGCTTTGCCAGCGGGGGCCAGCAGGTTTGGATTTAAAACCCTCGCTTGTGTTGCTTTGCTGGTGCTGGTGGGAGCCTGGGCTTTATATAGTCATTTGGGAAGCAGTGCGGATGTTGAAGTGCGCCAGGCCCAGGAATTGAAACAACAACTTGATGCAGAAGACATAAAGGCAGGGCGCAACCCCGACCCGGTGCGCACTCGTGAGGTTAATCGTTTGATTGAGGCGCGCCTCGCTGATGTACCGGATCATATCCAGTATTGGTTTTTTCTTGCGCGAAATTATATGGAGTTGAATGAGTTCGATAAGGCGGTCAACGCGTATCAACAAGTTTTGCAGCGTGATAAAGAATCACCAATGGTGATGGCAGAGGTTGCCCAGGCGATGTTTCTGCGCGATGGTCGCCAGACCAATCCGGCAATTAATGATCTGGTAGCAAAAGTATTGAAAGCCGAACCAGATAACACCATGGCGCTGGGGTTGGCGGGTATCGATGCCTTCTCCAAAAAAGATTATGTCAATGCAATAAAGCATTGGGAGCGTGTTGTTAAGCTGGTTGGAGCAGATACTCCCACAGGTCAATCCCTGTCTTCCGGGATTGAACGTGCCGCGACCCTATTCTTTTCCGAGGGCGGCAGCGTTGAGGACCTGGAGCGGTCCCGCAATGGTCGCCAAATTGGTGTCCATGTAAACCTTGCTGATGGAGTTAAGGCCCAGCCAGACCAGGTAGTGTTTGTTTATGCCCGTGCTTACCAGGGAGCAAAAATGCCATTGGCAATTGATCGGGTAAAAGTGGCTGATTTACCGCGTGTTGTGCTGCTCAATGAATCTATGGCGATGACCCCGGCAATGAGCCTGGGTACTGTGGATAAGGTAGAGGTAGTAGCACGGATATCTAACGATGGTACGGCGGCTGCAAAACCGGGTGATTGGGAGGGAAGTTTGGGGCCTGTGGATTTAACAACATCCGGCCCGGTGGTGAATGTCACTATTGATCGTCAGGTGAAGTAAGGAGCAGGACCGCTCCTGCTATATGCTTTTGCCAGATTTGAACAAAATTTATGCGCTTTTTTGACCTGTTTGGCTTTGTGTTTCACGGCGGGTGTAAAGCGTAGCGTAAATGTGTAGAATCCCGCCCTTAAATGTTTTTTCACAGGGCGGGATTTTTTTTGCTACTCTGAAAAACATTAACAAAATCAATTGGCTAGGCAATCATTTTGCCGGCGGATAAATATTGAACAGGGGTGATCTGAAGTGGGGGCGCTTCCGGCACTAAAAACCTGGCTAGATACAAATAATGGTGATGTGGAACTATGCGGTTAAAGTGCATCAAGCTGGCTGGCTTTAAATCTTTTGTTGATCCGACAACGGTCAACTTTCCCAGCAATTTGTGCGCTGTTGTAGGCCCCAATGGTTGCGGTAAATCCAACATCATCGACGCTGTGCGCTGGGTAATGGGTGAATCTTCCGCCAAAAACCTGCGTGGCGAAAACATGACTGACGTTATCTTTAACGGCTCCAGCGGCCGGAAACCGGTTGGTCAGGCTTCTATCGAATTGGTATTTGATAACTCGGATGCCACCCTCACTGGCGAATATGCCGGCTTCACTGAAATTAGTATCAAGCGCAAAGTTTCTCGCGATGGCGACAATAGCTATTACCTGAACGGTACCAAATGCCGCCGTCGTGATATTACAGACATTTTCCTCGGCACTGGTTTGGGGCCACGTAGTTACGCGATTATCGAGCAGGGCATGATCTCCAAATTGATCGAAGCCAAGCCGGAAGAGTTGCGTGTTTATATCGAAGAAGCAGCTGGTATTTCCAAATACAAAGAGCGCCGTAAAGACACTGAAAACCGCATGCGTCGTACCCAGGAAAACCTGGAGCGTTTAACGGATATTCGCGATGAATTGGAACGGCAATTATCGCGCCTGCAGCGTCAGGCCCAGGCAGCGGAAAAATATGCGGAATATAAAAAGGAAGAGCGTTTATTAAAAGCGCAACTGCAAGCGCTGAAATACCAGCAATTGGATCTGCAAGCAAAAGCCAAACAGTCTGGTATTCGCGACCTGGAGTTGCGCATGGAATCTTTTGTGACCGACCAGGTCAACAAAGATACCCAAATCGAAAAATATCGTACCCAATACACAGAGTTGGGAGATAAGTTTAACGAAGTTCAAGGCCGTTACTATGCAATAGGTGCAGAAATTGCGCGTCTTGAGCAAAGCATCCAGCATGCGAATGAGCGCGCACGCCAGCTGCAGGCTGACCTGGATCAAACTACACGTGATAGCAAAGAAGCTGAAGAGAATTTAGCGGTTGATACCCAAAAAGCGGAGACTTGGGAAGCAGAATTGCTGGAACTGGAGCCGGAACTGAATTTGATTAAAGCAGCTGAAGAAACCTCCAGTGAGTCATTGATCGATGCTGAAGAGTCCATGCAGCGTTGGCAAAATGACTGGGACAGTTTTAACCAGCGCGCTTCCGAGCCGCGCCAGCGTGCCGAAGTTCAACAATCCCGTATTCAACATCTGGAACAAGTCCAGCAGCGCCTGTTGCAGCGCATTGAAAAATTACGCGAAGAAAAAAATAATCTGCAAGAGGGTTCTGAAGATGAATCCATTAACCAATTGAATGAACAATTGGCAGAAATGGATTTGGTTGCCGAAGAAAAACGCTCGCAACTGGATGAGCAATCCGAACAGCTCGATAACACTCGCAACGACAATAATCGTTTGGTTAACGAACTGGATCAGGTTAAAAGTAAATTACAAACCATGCGTGGTCGCCATGCTTCATTGGAGGCATTGCAGCAGGCCGCGTTAGGCGAAAAAAATAAAGCGGTTACGCAGTGGTTAAGCCAGCAAGGTTTGAGTAGCAACACTCGTCTGGCTGAATCGGTCAGTGTTAACGATGGTTGGGATAAGGCATTGGAAACAGTGTTAGGGTCCAGCTTGCAAGCTGTTTGTACCGATAATCTGGATTCGGTTGTAACCCTGCTCGGTGATTTAACCCAGGGAGAATTGGTTTTATTCGACACAGTGGCAAAAAGCGTAGCAACTTCCTTCAATAAAGCTAAATTATTGAGTGATAAAGTAAGTGCGGCATGGGATGTCGGTGGCGTGCTTGCTGGTATTTATATTGCTGAAGATCTTGCTGCGGCATTGGCCGTTCGTGCGCAATTATCTGCTGGTGAATCAGTCATTACGCGCGATGGCATCTGGTTGAGCCCGCATTGGGTGCGCGTTACTCGCGATACCGATGCAAGCTCCGGTGTTATTGCTCGCCGCCAGGAACTGGAAGAATTAAATGCGCAGTTGGCAGATGCAGAAGATCAAGTTGAATTGCTGAATTTACAATTGGAAGAGGGGCGTGCAACCGTTAAGCGCCTCGAGCAAGACCGGGAAACCCTGCGTCGTGAAGTTGATGAGCAAAATCGTAAATACGGTGAATTGCGTTCACAGCTGAGTGCAAAACAAGTTCGTGTTGAACAAATTAATATGCGTCGTGAGCGCGCAGAAAATGAAATTCGCGAAGCACGCGAGCAAATGGAGCAGGAAGCGGAGCATTTGTCAGAAGCGCGAATGATTTTGGGCGAAGCCATCGAAATGATGGAGCAAGATACAGAACTGCGCGAAACCTTGCTGCAACAACGCGATGATATTCGTACCGGGCTGGATACCGCTCGCCAACGTGCGCGCCATGACAAAGACAAAGCCCATGAATTAGCCATGCGTTTCCAATCGGTAAAAACGCAATTGGATTCAATCCGTTTGGGAATTGGCCGTTTGCAGGAGCAAACATCGCGCTTACAAGAACGCCGTGAAAATTTGTTGGCGAGTATTGCCGATAATCGCGATCCGGTTGAGGAATATAAGCTCGAATTAGAGGCAAGCCTGGCAAAACGCCTGTCGGTAGAAGCTTCATTAACCGAAGCGCGTCGCGCGTTGGAAACGGTTGAGCAGGAGTTGCGAAGTTCCGAGCAGGCGCGTGGGCGTGCCGAACAGGAAGTGCAAGCGGTGCGTGCTCATCTTGAGCAGGAGCGCCTTGCAGCACAAATGTTTGAAGTGCAGCGCGCAACGATTGTTGAGCAGTTGCAGGAAGATGAATTAAATCTGGATGCTATTCTGGCAGAAATGCCGGAAGGCACAGAAGTAAAGCCGCTGGAAGAAGAATTGGAATCCATTGCCGGGCGTATTTCCCGTCTTGGGCCAATTAACCTTGCGGCGATTGATGAATATAAAACCGAGTCCGAGCGCAAAAACTATCTGGATGCACAAAATGCAGATCTGATGGAAGCATTGGAAACGCTGGAAAATGCGATTAAACGTATTGATCGTGAAACTCGTACCCGCTTTAAAGAAACATTTGACCAGGTTAATAAAAGTTTGCAGGAGCTGTTCCCCAAAGTCTTTGGTGGCGGCCATGCATATCTGGAATTAACGGGTGATGAGTTGCTGGATACCGGCATTACCATTATGGCGCGCCCACCGGGCAAGCGTAACAGCACAATTCATTTGCTTTCCGGTGGTGAAAAGGCGCTGACCGCAATTGCCTTGGTATTTTCGATTTTCCGTTTGAATCCTGCACCTTTCTGTATGCTTGATGAGGTGGATGCACCGCTTGATGACGCCAACGTTGGTCGCTATGCGCGCATGGTGGAAGAAATGTCAGAGCATGTGCAATTTATTTATATCACCCACAACAAAAATGCGATGGAAATGGCGCATCAATTGCTGGGTGTTACCATGCATGAACCTGGTGTCTCCCGCTTGGTAACAGTGGATGTAGACGAAGCCGCAGAATTAGCTGCGGTTTAATGTTGAATAATTTATTACGGATTAACTTATGAAAGATTTGGCCATCATCATAGGTACCATTTTGATTCTGATTATTCTTATTGACGGAATCAGACGTAAGCGCAATGAGCGCTATGGCAGCATTAAAGTATCGCGCTCACTCAAGAAGAGTTTGAAGAATCATTCTGATGATCGTGATGATGATATTCCTGAGGAGACGCCCAGTTATACCAGCGAGCTACCCAATGGCGGTGCGCGTGTAATTGGGCAACGCGATCCCAGTATTCCTGTTCCCAGTATTGAGAAAAAAGCACAAGCAAAATCCTTTATTGAAAAGCGCTCGCGTCATGGGAATGAAGCTCCTGTTGTTGAACGCAGGGCGATCCGTGGCGAGCCACAGCAAACCAGTTTAAATCTGGGGGAATCTGTGCCGTTATTGATGGAGTCCGTTGAGGAAGCGAGGGCGGAGCCTTTTATTGGTGCGCAGGATCAGCATCAACGTATTGAGCCAGGTTTTTCCGCAACGCGTGATGATGATCTCGACGAGCAGTACGATGAGCCTGATCATGATGGTTACGATACGGATGATCGTTATGAGGCTAATGAAGATGCTGACGATTATCGCGATGATGAGTTGCAAGAAGAATCTGATGTTTATACCGACAGTGATGATGATCGCGATTATGATGAAGATCAATACGCGGAAGATGATTACGAAGATCAAGATGATTTTGATAATGAGGGCACTGCTCAGGAATCGCAACGAAATCTTGCGGGCAAGCAACCTGCTGAACCGGAAGAAGTTTTAATTATTAATGTAATGGCCCATAAAGGTGAGATGCTCAATGGTGCCGAATTGCTTGATGTGATTTTGCAGTGTGGAATGCGTTACGGCAGCATGGATATTTTCCATCGATACAGCGATGCAAAAGGCGAAGGTGCTTTATTGTTCAGTATGGCGAACATGGTAAAACCCGGCACGTTTGATCTGGATGCAATGGATGAGTTTGAAACGCCTGGTGTAAGTTTATTTATGACGCTGCCAATCGATGCAGATTCCATGCAATCGTTCGAGTTAATGGTTGATACAGCCCAGGCTATCGCTGAAGGTTTAAATGGCGAATTAAAAGATGAGCAACGTAGCGCCATGACTCGCCAGACATTAGAACATTGCCGTCAGCGTATCCGGGATTTCGAACGTATGCGTTTATTTCGCCGTCCGCCGCGCCAGTAATTTATTATTTCAATGAAGCACAGGGAGGTGCGTAACGTTTTTTGACGAATCACATACTGCAAGCTAAGGCATGAATCGCGCATCGCCCCAAGCCGAGTCATCAGGTATTTTTATTCATGTCTACCTCTCCTATCGATAATTTCCTTCATGAGATTAATGAACTGCGCAAGCAAATCAATTTCCACAGCTATCGTTATTATGCGCTGGATGATCCGGAAATTACTGATGCTGAATACGACAGGTTGATGCGTCGCTTGCAGGAATTGGAAGCTCAATATCCTGACGCAATTACACCGGATTCGCCCACCCAGCGTGTAGGTTCCGCACCCTTAACGGCCTTTCAAACAGTTGCTCACGAAATGCCAATGTTATCGCTGGATAACGCATTTAGTGATGAAGAGTTACTAGCGTTTAATCAACGCATTCTGGATCGCTTAAAAACGTCAGGCGATATTGAATATGCCTGTGAAGTAAAACTTGATGGAATTGCGGTTAGTCTTTTGTATCGCGATGGTGTCCTTGTCCGTGGTGCTACTCGCGGTGATGGGACCAATGGCGAAAATATCACCCAAAACGTACGCACCATTAATTCAATTCCATTGCGTTTGCACGGAGAGGGTTTTCCTGCTGTGTTAGAAGTGCGTGGTGAAATTTATATGCCTAAAACTGCCTTTAATGCGCTTAATGAAAAAGCGCGTGCGGCAGATGAAAAATTATTTGTAAATCCACGCAATGCGGCAGCGGGTGCTTTGCGTCAATTGGATTCGCGTATTACTGCAAGTCGTCGCCTGGAAATGTGTGCCTACAGTGTTGGTTTGGTTGAGGGTGGGGATCTGCCTGAAACTCACAGTGGAGTATTGGCTGCATTAAAGCGCTGGGGGTTTTTAACCAACCGCGAAACTGATGTAGCAAAAAATATCCAGCAGGCAATCGAGTTTTATCGCCGCATCGGTGAAAAGCGTGATGCACTTGCTTACGATATTGACGGCATTGTATTCAAAGTTAATTCTCGTCAATTGCAAAATGAATTGGGTTTTATTTCCCGCGCACCGCGTTGGGCGATCGCCTATAAGTTTCCTGCACAAGAAGAATCTACAACATTATTGGATGTTGAATTTCAAGTAGGACGAACCGGTGCAGTAACGCCAGTGGCGCGCTTACAACCTGTGTTTGTTGGTGGTGTTACCGTCGCGAATGCAACGCTTCATAATCGCGATGAAATCCAGCGCCTCGGTTTAAAAATTGGCGATGCCGTAATTGTTCGCCGGGCAGGTGATGTAATTCCGCAAATTGTGCAGGTGATCGAGTCCAGGCGCCCCGAAAATGCGCGCGATATTGTTTTCCCTGAACATTGCCCGGTTTGTGGTTCACCGGTAGAAACGGTTGCTGATGAAGCGGTTGCACGTTGTTCCGGTGGGTTGGTCTGCGCCGCACAACGCAAGGAAGCAATCAAACATTTTGCTGCACGCAAAGCCATGAACGTGGAAGGCTTGGGCGATAAGCTGGTAGAGCAATTAGTCGATTTGGGCCTGGTAAACACACTGGCTGATATTTACAGCCTAACGCGTGAACAATTGGCTGGTCTGGATCGTATGGGTGAAAAATCGGCCGACAATATTTTGCTCGCACTGGAAAATACCAAAAAGACCACATTAGCCAAATTTATTTTCGCGCTTGGAATTCGCGAAGTGGGTGAGGCAACTGCGCGGAATTTTGCTAATTATTTTGGTAGTTTTGAAGCATTGGCAGCGGCTGATGAGGAGGCCCTGCAAAAAGTCCCGGATGTGGGCCCGGTAGTCGCGCATTTTGTGGCAGAGTTTTTTGGTCAGGAATCTAATCGTATTGCTGTTCAAAAATTACGTGAAGCCGGTATCCATTGGGATAATATTGAAGTTGCCAGCCCCGAAGAGCTTCCATTAAATGGCCTTACTTATGTATTAACCGGCACTCTGGAAGCTTTATCTCGCGATGATGCCAAAGCGCATCTCCTGGCATTAGGTGCAAAAGTTGCGGGTAGTGTTTCAGCAAAAACTGATTATGTAGTTGCCGGCCCCGGGGCAGGTTCAAAATTGGCAAAAGCGGAAGAACTTGGTTTGAACGTGATGGACGAACCGGCATTACTTGAATTATTGCGCGAGCATGGACGGTCTATTTAAGATGATTTCATTTATCAAAATATTGTTGGTAGCAAGTCTGTTGGGAATGGTGGGGTGTTCAACATTGCCCCCATCAAACCCTAATAATCTGTGCGATATTTTTGATGAAAAATCATCCTGGTACAAAGATGCCAAAAAAGCCGAAAAGCGTTGGGGGTCTCCGGTACCAGTGATGATGTCAATCATCTACCAGGAATCCATGTTCAGGCATAACGCACGCACGCCGCGAACAAAAATTCTGTGGATCTTCCCTGGCCCGCGCAAGAGCGATGCATTTGGATACCCGCAAGCGAAAAATGCTGTGTGGGGTGAATACCAGGATCAAGGAGGAAACAGTTTTGCCCGGCGCGATAATTTTGGTGATGCCATCGATTTTATTGGTTGGTACAACAAACAAAGCCAAAAACGCAGTCGCATTGGTTTGAGCGACGGGTACAATTTATACCTTGCCTATCACGAAGGTCATGGTGGTTATAATCGCGGTACTTACCGGCAAAAAGGTTGGTTAATGAATACCGCACAGAAAGTTCAAACCCGTTCGCAGCAATATGCAAGTCAACTGCAAAATTGCGAAGAGCGTTTTAAGGGCAGTTGGTGGTGGCCTTTTTAAAGTAGAGAAACAGCTATGGATCAAGAATCAATTGTTTATGGTTGTATCAAGGATATAGCGCCGACTGCGGCGGAATCAGAACGGATTCGGGTAAATCGCGATGCAATGTTGTCATTGCCGCGGGCCGAAGAATGGCCGTTTTTGAGTCAGGAAATGTTTTCGATCCCGACTGCGGAATCTGCTTTCTATAATTATCAAACCGAAGTTATGCATTTTGGCGCATCTTATAAAGCCGTTGAATACGAATGGGATCAATGGATTGCACAATTTGAATCACTATTGAGCAAAATGTATTGGGTTTCTGCCACTGTACATTTGGAAACTGAATTATCTGGCACACATACGTTTACCTGGGAAGCCGAAAGCGGTTATCACAAGCCTGGTTCAGGGGATATGCGTGTTCGTTGTGAGTGGAGCCATGAAGGTTCACTCAGTATTTAATTTTTACAAGCCCGATTATTTTTTTACAGGCATGAGATTATGCAAATTCCATTAACAATACCGGATTTTCGTTTTCGCCGTTTGCGCAAAACGACTGCGCTGCGGGAATTAGTGCGTGAAACTCATGTGCGCATGAGCGATTTTATTCTGCCGATTTTTATCGAAGAAGGTATTGATGCACCGGTGCCAATAAAATCCATGCCAGATGTCAATCGTTATCCCGAAGCGCAACTTGCTGAAATTGTACAGCGTGCATGGAGTAAAGGTGTTCGCGCGGTTATTTTATTTGGTGTGTCAACACATAAAGACCATGTGGGCTCAGATACCTGGAGTGAAGATGGTTTACTGGCGCGCATGATTCGCACTGCCAAGCAAGCACAACCGGATATGTTGGTGATTAGCGATAATTGCTTTTGCGAATACACCACCCATGGCCATTGCGGTGTAGTGCATGATCACGATGTCGATAACGACAAAACGCTCGCCAATTTGCAAAAACAAGTTGTGCTTGCGGCACAAGCCGGTGTGGATATGATTGCACCATCGGGCATGATGGACGGCATGATCAGCGCAATTCGCGAGGCATTGGATGCTGCCGGGTTCACACACATTCCAATCATGTCCTATTCCACTAAATTTGCTTCTGCTTTCTATGGCCCATTTCGCGATGCGGTAGATAGCAGTTTTAAAGGAACCCGCAATACTTACCAAATGGACCCGGCCAATGGTCGTGAAGCCCTGGCAGAATCTTTACAGGATGAAGCGGAAGGTGCCGATATCCTGATGGTAAAACCCGGCATTGCCTATTTGGATGTGCTCGCACATATTCGCGCGAATTCGGCGCGCCCGTTAGCGGTTTACCATGTCAGTGGTGAATATGCGATGGTAAAAGCGGCAGCGGCTGCTGGTGTAATTGATGAGAAAGCGATTGTGCTGGAAACAATGACCGCATTTAAACGCGCCGGTGCAGATTTAATCATTACCTATTACGCCGAAAAAATGGCTGACTGGCTTGCCGCTTAATTACATTTAATCCCTGTGGGGGTTTACGAGTTATTTATGTTGACGTTTTTTCGCAATAATAAATTGGTTGTCAGTTTGTTTGCTGCGAGTTTATTAATAGTTTGCATAGGTGCAACCACTGTTAGTTATGTTAATCGCCAGGCGCAACAAACTACACTGGACAATGAACAAGTTCAACGAATATCCGGTATTGCCCTGCACGCGGAGCAGCAATTGCAAACCACACTGGGTGACGGTTCTGGCGCTGCTATTGCAGACGTAATTCCAGCAGCGTCTGTTGCACGTGTTGCTGCTATAAATGAGCGTGAAGTGATAATCGGTAGTGCCGATTGGTGTGAAACCAGAATGGTAAAACCTGCTGATGAGTGGACTTTGGAAGATCAACAAACTTTTGCAAAACATTGCATCTAATGCGCTGTTGTTGCTGTGAAATTATCTGATGTTTTTTAGCGATTCCCGCCAGCACTTTTTTAACCCGCTCACCGGTAAATACCGTGAACTGGTTGCGGAGTGCCTGCGCCTTTTATACCAACGCCTTTATACTGATTTACGCGATTATGGCCATGCCATGAATCGCGAACAATTGGTTGATATTTTTAAAGAAGCGATTGCCCGTGCACCAATTCTGGATGCAGATAATGCTGAACCGGATGACGGTGAAGGCCGCTTTAAAACCCAGCGTGACCTTGCGAGTTTTATTATCAATCGTTTAATTGAAAACGGTTGGCTGGAAAAGCAAGTCGATGAGACCAGCCTGCAAAGCAGCTATGGTTTTAGTCGCATGGGCCGCCTGTTTACCCAACCATTTGCTGACAACCACGCAAACCAGTTCCGCACCCGCAACCGCAACACGCGTAATACACGCAATAGTTTGCAAGCGTTTTATGAGCAGGGTGAAATTAATGATTTGCTAGATGCTTACGAATATTCCGAACGCATCATCAGTGATTTCACCGATGTCATTTCGGAACTGGAAGAACGCAAGCGCCAATTGGTGCGCGAAGTGGAATCACGGCAATTGGTGCAGCAAGCAAGCGACGAATTTTTTGACTTTATGGAAACGGTATTCAAACCGGATCTGGAAGTACGTTTATCCGCAGATAGCGTGGAAAAATATCGCGACCAGATTTCCGAATTAATTACTAAAATTCGCCGCAAACGCAAATATGGCCAGGGCGATCCTGAAACTGCTGCCAAAGATTGGCGTGCAGTCATGGAAATCCGTTTGCGCAAAGCCCTTCCTCAAAAAGTTATTCCCGGTATTTCACTGCTGGAAACGCTATTGGAAACAATCGATTCACGTTTGAAGAATGCCTGCGAAATTATGCTCCCAGCATTGCGCCGCGCGTTGAATACCTTTACCCAACGCGCGGACATTATTATTCGCCAGCTCAGCTACATTAACAGCCGTGGGCAAGATGATTTAATGGATATTTATCGCTCCCTGGCCGATTTGGCGCCGGAGCAGCAAGACCAGTTATTTATTGAGCAGGGTGAAGCGCTTGCCAGTTTGCAAATGGGTTTTGTTGATCCATCCCAAATCCAGCTGCGTGCGCCGCGCAGTATTCAATTAATTCGTTCGCAATTGGATGAAGACAAGGCGTTGGATGCGGAAGCGCAGAAAAATATATTTATCCAGCAAGCGCTGGATAAAGCGTTTATTTTGCAATCAAGCAGTATTCGCGATTTTGTTCATGCTGCACTCGCGGAAAATGGCAGCGTCAGCAGCAGCGAGTTGCAGGCGAGGAATATGGAAGAATTATTGGGGCTCTCCCACGCCGTTGAAGTGGGCGCGGCTGCAAACCTTTCGTCCCGTTACCGTTTTGTGGTGCATCAACGAGATGAATGGTTGCATGGACAACCGTTAATTCAGAAAGACAAATATTTCAAACAGCGCGATGAATTTGTTATCAGCCTGGTTGATGATGGTGAAAAATCATGAGTGAACCACTAACCGCCGCGCTGCAAGAGCAGTTGGATAAACATAATATTTCGCTGGATAACTGGCGTGAGCTTATTCAACGCCTGTTGGATTACGGCGTTCTTTGCCGGGATGATAGCCAGGTTGAAGCAGAGTTGTATGATCGTTTTGTACGTATAGTGCCGCTGGTTGACGATTTTTTTAGCTTGATAGGTATTCGCTTTCAACACGATAGCCACTTTCGTTTTGTAAGGGTGTTGCCGCCTGGGGCGCGTTTGCCCGGGATGGACGATGAAAGTGACGAACCCTTTAATGCCGGTTTGCGCAATCGTTTAAACCAACATGAAGTTGCGCTGATCCTGGTATTGCGTGCGGAATACGATAAAGCCTTGCGTGAAGGTGGAATTGATGAACAAGGTTGTGCCACCTTATCGTTGGAGGCGATTGCGCTCGCTATGAAAAGTTTATTGCGTCGTAGCCTGCCAGAAAACCTGGGGGAGCGCCGCGCCGCTTTCAAACGTTTACGCCAATTGCGCCTCGTGCATTTTATGGCAGAAGCGGATATCGATTCTGGCGAGAGCTGGATCAAGATTCGCCCGTTAATTATTAATCTGGTAAATAATGAATGGCTTGCACAAATCCGCAATCATTTGGCGGACAATTTATTACTGGTTGATGATGACGCGGACGACGCTGATGATGAATCTGCCACCGAGAATCGCGCTGCGAAAAAATCTGCCCCGCATATCAATCGCTCGCTGTTTGCGACTGATACTGATTCCTGAGTAACGCTATGTACTTAAAAAAATTCATTTACATCAACTGGGGTAATGTTCCCAACTCGGAATTCGAGTTCGGTCCCATCAATTTGTTTTCCGGTGGCAATGGCTCAGGGAAAACCACCGCGGCGGATGCGATTCAAACCATCATGACTGCTGCGCATGACAACCTGTTCCATTTCAACCCGGGGCAAGATGAGTCCAGCCAGCGTGGTCGTGGTGGAAAACTGGTGCGAACACTCGCGTCTTATGTATTAGGTTGTGATGATGGTGCCTATTCGCGTCCACAGGGTTGCGATGGTTACCTGGCAGCAGTGTTTTATCCAACACAAGGCGAAAACAGTGAACCATTCACCGCGTTGATTGGTATGCGCGCGTTTCTGGAAACTACCGGGCAGGGTGCATCGCTGCAAAAAGTAGCGCGTCTGGACGACACCCAGTTTTTTATTTTGAATGACGTGGCGCTAACATTAAGCGATTTATTGAAAGAAGAAAAAACGCATAAATATGTTGTACCACTCGATAAACTCTATGCGAGCTTGCGCCGTCAGTATGGACAGCAACAAGTAGAAAAATACGATAAGAAAAAATCCTACCTTTGTCGCTTTTACGGGATTTTGCGGGGCAGGGTTGATGCAGTGTCTGAACGTGAAGCGATGAATGCCGCGCGCGCATTTTCCCGTTTTATGGCTTACAAGCCGATTAAAGGTATTGATGAGTTTGTTGCGAACGAAATTCTGGAGTATCGCGATCTCGGTGAAGCCATTCGCAGCGTTTCTACCATGTTGAAACGTATCCACACTATGGAAGCTGATGCGCGGCAATTGCGTCAGGGTATTGAACGGATGGCTCAGGGCCGGCAGTTTGCAGACAATTTTATTAGTAATTGGCTCGAGCAGCAGGTGTTGTTGTATTCCGTTGCCAAACGCCGCTATGCAGATTCACAAAGTCATTACCTGGATGCAAAACACAAGCAACAATTGTTGCGTGAAACTTCCGCCAGCAACCAGCAGGCTCTGGCAGCTTGTGATGCCCAACGGGATGAAATTAACCAGTTAATCCTTGCTGCAACGGCACGGCGTTTGGGTGTGCCTGCGTTGCGCGACAAGGATCAATTGGAACAGGAAAAGATTGCCCAGGAAAAATTAATCCAGGCACAAGTACCGGAACTGCGCAAGCAGCACCAGCAATTGCAAATCAACATTGAAGCCGCGCAGCAATTAGCACTGGCTCTGCGCCAAACCTCTATCAGTGTAGATTTGCCCGCATTTAAAGAAGGTAACCTGACGAATTTAATCAAATCGATTTGTGCAGAAAATCCGGTGCAGGATATTCATCAGCTATTGAACCGGGACTGGATTCAACATTCGCAGGATGACCAGCTTACAGCTGTCCTTGAACTGCAAAAAAATCACAATGCATTTTTCGCCAGCTTATTTGAAGCGGATGCAGGGCATACCCATTTGCGTGACCAGCTCGCCCAAGAGCGCGATAAACGCAAAGCCCAGGCCGAACGTTTGCAAAAAGCAATTGATAGCAAGCGCCGTGAAATACAAACCCTGGAAACCAAACAAGTTAGTTATCCCGGTTTTGTGCGCGCCGCGCTGGATGCAATTCATGCGCAATGCCCCAAGGCAGATGCCCGTGTGCTTTGTGATTATGTGGATGTGAAAGATCGCGAATGGCAATCAGCGATTGAAGGTTATATTGGCGCTGCGCGCTTCGGTATTATTGTCGAGCCGGAATACGAAGCTGATGCGATTGCTATTGTGCGCGGCATGAGCGGCCAGGCAAAAAGTGCACGTATCATCCAGGGTGAAAAAGCGCGCAAGGATTTGGATAAGTTACAGGACAATACCCATAACTCCATTACGCAAATTATGAGTTTTGCCCACGCCACTGCTGAAGCCTACATTAAAGCAAGCTATGGCAATGTGCAGCGCGTGGATAACGCGAAAGAATTAAAAAATACCCGTCGCGGTATCACCAAGGATGCGATGGGGTCTGGTAATTATGCAATGTTCCGTTGCGACATGGCGGAATCCGAGCTGGTATTTGGCCAGGGCGCACGTGAGCGCGCACTGGAAGCAAAACGCCACGAATTCCATGATCTTGTTGCAGAATGGCAAGCAGCGGGCCGCCACTCGGAAGAAGCGCAGGAATTATTAATTTCGATTGATAAATTAAAAGCACTTGCCTACGCCGATTGTTTGCAAGCGATGACCACTGCGCAAACTCGCATCGCTGCGATTGATGCAAAATTGCAGCAACTTGACTTGAGCGATACCAAAGCGCTGGAAGCAGAATTGCAGGAATTGAACCTGCGCCTGCAAACGCAGAATGAAACTTATACTCGCCTGAATAACACGCAAATCGATTGTCGCGCCGAATTAAAGCTCGCCGATAATCAATGCCATAAGCTGGATGCCGAGCAGGATAAAAACCTGGCAATTGCGGATAACTGTGAATCCAATGTACAGGCAATTACCGCATTGTGGCCAGAGTTTGACGCAGATGCCCGGCTGCAAATAGCAGATGAAACTATTACCCAGCATTCCAGCCAATATTTTGATAATCAATTGGCCGGTGTGAATGCGGAATTAAAAACAATCCTTCATCGCTTGCAGCAAGCGGCAATGATGCATAACCAGTTTTGCTCCAGCAGTGATTCCATCCTGTTTGATGTGGATTATAACGATGATTTGGGTAGCAATAATTTCCGCGCGATTTGCGAAATCCGCCGGCAGTTTGATGCGCTTTATAATCGCGATAAAAACCATATCCTTGCGCAGCGCCATAAAGAAATTGAATCCTTGCGTGAAAGTTTCAATAACGCCTTCGTCAGTAATTTGTGCCATTCAATTTTCCAGGCGATTAACGACGGTAAGAAAATCCTGGAGGACTTGAATAGGGAATTGGAACACCATCGCTTTGGTGCGGACCGTGAGCGTTTTCGTTTCGATTGGGATTGGGTGCCGGAATTTAAAGAATACTGGCAATTTTTTAAAGCGGTAATGGATAGTCCGACTGCCGGTGGCGATGAAAACGAAACCTTGTTCACCATGAAATTGGATGACAAACACCAAAAGGTGCGCGAGCGCCTGATGGCAATGTTGTTGGATGAAGATGAGCAAAAAGCCCTGCGTGAATTAACACGTATTGCAGATTACCGTAATTATCGTCGCTACGAAATTTACAAAGAACCGGAAGGTAAAGCGCCCATCGCCCTCAGCCAGTACGGTACTGGTTCCGGTGGTCAGCTGGAAACGCCGGCGTATATTATTCGCAGCGCGGCAATTACTTCTGCATTTCGCTTTAATGAAGGCAACAGCCATTTGCGTATGGTATTGGTGGATGAGGCTTTCTCCAAAATGGATGAGCATCGCTCACGTGAAGTTATTAATTATTTAACGGAAAGTTTGGGGTTGCAGTTGCTGTTCATTATGCCGAGCAGTAAATCCGGTCCGTTTATGGATTTAATTTCCAACCAGTTTGTATTCAGCAAATGCCCAACTGCTGAACCTATGGGTGAATTAAAAACGCGGGTAATGTTGGATCGACAAGTTTGTGATCAGGAAAAAATCACCAAACTTATGGCCAACCATCGCAAGGCGATTCGCCAACAGGCAGCGCTGGATTTTATGGTGGAAGTGGAAGGTTGATTTTTATTTTCACTGATACAAGGACGTTCAGTTTATATAACGCTGATAATCCCCTAACTACACTGCTAGTTTTAGTCATACCCTGTGGTTTAATGTCGATGTGCTAAAGGCTGGCCAATATATGTGCGGGGAATTTATTCCGGTGCTTTCACGTGTGGAAAAAAACGTGCAATCTTCTTAAAAAGCTTATCTCGCTCAACAGGTTTGATCACATAATCATCGATACCTTCTTCAATTGCAGAACGGATTTGTTTCGCTTCCGAGACTGCGGTAACCAATATAAATACTGTTGCAATGTAACGCTCGGCTGCGCGCATGGCGTTGTGAACCTCAAGGCCGGATTTGCCCGGCATATTCCAATCGCAAAGCACTAAATCATAAACGGGATTCGCTTCGTACATCATGCTGATACCCTGCATGCCATCGCTTGCAACATCGACCAGGTGAATGCCCGTTTCATGGAGATAGGCCGTGATCAATTCGCAAATGAGCTGGTCATCATCCACCAACAGTACACGTATTTGTCCGGGTGCCAGATCATTGCGATGTGCGAGTGCTGCCTGGCGAATGGGGGAAATAGCTTTCTCGGAAATATAATGATTGACGGTAGTTTTTTCGTTTGTCGCGGACCGTAGTTGCGCACTGATTTTATGCAGAACTGATTCAATAGTATGCAGGTTTTGCTCAAGGTTAGTTTTGGCGCTGCCTTCGGCATTATTGATGTTTTTTGTTATCCAATCGCGCTTTTGCACCAGCGTTTGCGCGATAACCTGTAGCTCTTGTTTGGTAAACATAGGCGCCCTTAACTTGTACATAAACGAAACTTCTTACAATATAGCCTAGTCTTTTTTGTTGGCTAATAACCTTTTATTGGGCCTAGCTGCGATTTTTAATAACCTAGGGAATTTTAGCGTGCCAGATTTTGATCAGTTTATTACTCGCCTTGAACAACTTGTAAATCGTGTAGAAGCCATATTGCCTGTAGCTGCAGCAGAACCTGATTGGTCGGCCAGCGCTTTTCGCTGGCGAGTAAAGCCTAACGGTAATGGCTATTTACAGGCCGTCAAGCACCCGCATTATGTGGAACTGGATGCGCTGAAAAACATCGAAACCCAAAAGAGCTCGATAGTGCGTAACACGCGCCAGTTTGTAGCGGGGCACCAAGCGAATAATGTATTGCTCACGGGCGCGCGTGGTACGGGAAAGTCCACCCTGGTTAAGGCCGTTTGGACCGCATTCGCTAAAGATGGCTTGAAGATTATCGAAGTCGATAAAACTGACCTGCTACATCTGGCCGATATTGTTGACCTTGTCGGTGAGCGCCCCGAGAAATTCATCATTTTCTGCGACGATTTATCTTTTGAAGAAGGGGAAATCAGCTATAAAGCGCTGAAATCAGTGTTGGATGGCTCTATCGCTGCGCCAACGGCAAATATGTTGTTCTATGCAACCAGTAACCGTCGCCACTTGTTACCGCAAAAAATGCGCGACAATCTGGATGTAGTTAGTTACGAAGACGGGGAAATTCGCCCTAACGATAGTATTGAAGAGAAAGTATCTTTATCCGAACGTTTCGGCCTGTGGCTAAGCTTTTACCCTTTTAGCCAGGACGATTATCTGGCCGCAGCCAATTATTGGGTGGTTAACCTCGGTGGAACCTGGAGTGACCAGGTTCAGGACGCTGCGTTGTTATGGCACCGGACGCGCGGTGCGCGCAGTGGCCGGGTTGCATGGCAATTTGCCAAGGATTATGTTGGCCGCCAGCAGCCTGATTAATAGTAATAAATTGCTAACGACTTATTGAAAGGTTATGACAAAAGTTATCGCTAACTTGAAACCATCACCTTTATGCTGCATCTACATCCATAAGGCGGAACTCTGTTGGCTCATCCAGAGCATGTTGTTCCGCCCTTGTTACCTTGCCAATAGGACACATCAGGAGTTTAACGATGCATTCAGGAGAATCCTCCTTGCGTAAAACACTTGGCGAATCCACTGCGATTTCCCCTGAACCCCAATTGATTTCCGATGCATCACTTTTCACCCGGAATCCTCTTTTCAGTAGGACCCCTGATTTGCGTGAAGGTGATGAGGCCAGCATGCGCCGCATGTTACGACATTATTTTCTGGATACCTTTATCACCTACGAATCTTTGTTTGAATGCCTGGCTAATGATCAGGCGTTTTACACCAAACCAATTAGCCTGCGTCATCCGCTGATTTTTTATTACGGTCACACGGCAACATTTTTTGTTAATAAGTTGTTATTGACTCGCATGATCGGCGAGCGTATTAACCAGCGCTTTGAATCCATGTTTGCAGTGGGTGTGGACGAAATGAGTTGGGATGATCTCAACGATGCCCACTACGAATGGCCTACACCGGCAGAAGTAAAAACCTATCGCGATCAAGTGCGTGCGCTGGTGGTGAATTTAATTGACACGGCACCGTTGCAATTGCCGGTAGATTGGGATAATCCCTGGTGGGCGATCATCATGGGGATTGAGCATGAACGCATTCACCTTGAAACATCGTCGGTATTAATTCGCCAGCATAAACTGGATTTTGTAAAACAATCAGCCAACTGGAAACCCAATCAATTTACCGGTATCGCGCCGCAAAATGAATTGGTAAAAGTGAATGCAGGGCATGTGCGTCTTGCGAAAAATAAAACTGATCCATTTTATGGTTGGGATAATGAATACGGTACGCATGAAGCTGATGTACCCGCATTTGATGCAGCAAAATTTTTAGTGAGTAACCAGGAATTTTTGCAATTTGTCGAAGCGGGCGGCTATTTAAATTCCCATAATTGGGAAGAGGAAGGGAAGGGGTGGCTTGCATTTACCAAGGTGCAACACCCTACATTTTGGGTAAAGAAAACCAACGGTTGGTATTTGCGTTTAATGACCGAAGAAATTGCCATGCCTTGGGATTGGCCAGTGGAGGTCAATTATCACGAAGCCAAAGCATTTTGTAATTGGAAAAAATCGGAAACTGGAACGCCAGTACGATTGCCAACAGAAGACGAATGGTATCGTCTTTACGACACCGCCGGTTTAAAAAATGTTAATGAGCAGGTTGCGAATGCCAATGTTCATTTGGATTATGGTGCATCATCGTGCCCGGTAAACCAATTTGCCCATGGCGAATTTTTTGATGTCATAGGGAATGTATGGCAATGGACTGAAACGCCGATTTATCCTTTCGATGGTTTTGAAGTTCACACCATTTATGATGACTTTACCACACCCACATTTGACGAGCGCCATAATTTAATCAAAGGTGGTTCATGGATTTCCTGTGGCAATGAAAGTTTATATTCATCGCGCTATGCCTTTCGCCGCCACTTTTTCCAACATGCGGGCTTCCGTTATGTTGTTTCCGGAGAAATAAAACCTGTGCCCAGTTCCCATTATGAAACCGACAAATTGGTGTCGGAATATGCAGAATTCCATTACGGCGACGAATATTTCGGTGTACCTAACTTTTCCAGGTCATTAGTGGATTTGGCGGTAAATGTTTTAGTCGATAAACCAAAACGCAAAGCATTGGATTTAGGTTGTGCAACGGGTCGTGCAACATTTGAATTGGCCCGTCATTTCGATAAAGTTACTGGTGTGGATTTCTCCGCGCGTTTTATTAACCTCGGTGTGCAACTCGCGAGCGGCGACACCCTGCGTTACACCCTTGCTGATGAAGGTGAACTCGTCTCCTATAAATCCCGTTCACTTGCTGATTTGGGCTTGGCAGGAACCACAAACAAAGTGGAGTTTTCCCAGGGCGATGCTTGCAATTTGAAATCTGTTTTTACGGGTTATGATTTCATACTCGCCGCCAACCTCATTGATCGCCTCTACAATCCTGCAAAATTCCTCAATGCAATTCACGAACGGTTGAACATAGGTGGTGTACTTATGCTTACCTCGCCATACACATGGTTAGCTGAACACACCCCTCGTGAGGATTGGGTCGGTGGCTTTAAAAAAGACGGTGAGAGTTTTACAACATTAGATGGTTTACATGAACATCTGGATAAACATTTCCGTTTGATACAAGGCCCGCAAGAAGTCCCCTTTGTCATTCGCGAAACAAAACGCAAGTTTCAACATACGCTTTCCGAGGTTACATTTTGGGAGCGAATAAAATAACCTGTGCGTTGAGTGCCTGAAACACCTGACAATTCCTGTCAAAAAATATTGCTATCCTTAGCCTGATATGAATCAGGTTAAGGAGCAATAATGAAAACCCAGTACTACACTGCCTCAAGTCTCGATGGTTTTATTGCCACAGAAGATCATTCGTTGGATTGGTTGTTTTCCCTTGCGGATATCCATCAATCCAGTTATCCGGAATTTATTGAACAGGTAGGCGCAATCGCCATGGGGTCGAGTACCTATGAATGGATGTTGCGTAATGCGGATACGATAAAAGCCCAAATGGGATCTCCATGGCCTTATGCCCAACCGGCCTGGGTTTTTAGCCATAGGACATTACCAACTATCTCGGGTGCGAATATTCATTACGTGCAAGGTGATGTGCGTGATTATCATGAACGAATGGTTACGGCAGCGAATGGCAAAAATATCTGGATCGTAGGTGGCGGCGATTTTGCTGCACAATTTTATGATGCAGGTTTGCTGGAGGAAATGATTATTCAGGTTGGTTCCGTGACTCTGGGAAAAGGCCAGCCAGTTTTTCCCCGGCGAACATTAAGCCCGGCGTTGAAATTGAAATCCGTACTGCAAATGGGCGAGGGCATGGTGGAATTGCGCTACGAAGTTTTGAGGCCTGCAGCAGTAACCTGAGTTTGCCACTACTCATTGTGTATTACCAAATGTTTATGCGCAGGGTTTTTCCTGTGATTTCCTTGCGCGGGAAATTTTTTATTAAAATAAAGTAATGGCTATCTTCCTTTTAACGTTGCAGACGAAAAAACTGGTTTTTGTTAGTCACTAAAACTTAAATAATCTGTATTAAAAGCATCATAAATTTTTAATCACCCACGACGATGATCGTTTCTCCGGCGCCATGCAAATTATTGCTGGCGCATTTTTCTTTTAAGGAGAGATGTAATGAAAAAATTGTCGTCTATTTTGGTTTCTACACTTGCTTTGGTAGCGTTTGATCTTCATGCCGCTAATTGCATTTACGGTTGTCCCACTGGCGTTTCAGGCCAAATTGTTGAGCGCTCTATTTATACATTAAATAATAACAGTTCATCAAAATTCGCCAATTGGGTTGCATACCATGTAACTCCTTCAACGATAGATGGTCCGTCGCGCACCCGTACCTGGCGCGCAGATCCGGCTATTAATTCTGCCAATACCCTTGAGCCTGCCGATTACGATAACGCCGCTGCTGTATTGGGCACAGACCGGGGCCATCAGGTTCCATTAGCTTCTTTTAGCAATACAACTGATTGGCAAGCATTGAATTATTTATCCAACATCACCCCGCAAGCCGCAAATTTAAATCAGGGCCCCTGGGAACGATTGGAAAATGCAGAGCGGACGTATGTGCGGGGTAAGGCGAAAGATTTGTATGTAGTCACGGGCCCGTTGAATGAACACTATTTTGGTACTTTGCCCAATGCAGACGAGTTCCATATTATTCCTTCTGCCTATTTCAAAGTGGTTATATTGGTAAATGGAAGTACGGTAAAAGCTTCTGCATTTATTATGAATCAGAACTCCGGACGCAATGACAATTTTTGTGGTAAGGAAGTCACTATAGATGAAGTGGAATTGCGCACTGGTTTAAATATTATGCCCTCTTTATCTTCCAGTATTCAGGCACCTGTGGAGCGCGGCCTGGGAGGATTAAAATCTGAGTTGGGATGCTAATAAAGAACTGCGTCGTCGCAATAACCTGATCCGGCGGCGCTACCTCTACGCGATTCCTCATTGTTACCTCTCTTTGATTTTTATGTGTTGTAATGTTCAATAGTTGCAAAACACCAGGTGCGGTTGTAAATTCCCTGGTGCCGTTATGGTAATTATTCAAGTGTTTAGGTAACAGGTGTGTTGTTACTATGAATGATGCAAAAAAAATTTCTATCATTATTCCTGCCCACAATGAAGAGCGATACATCAACGGTTGCCTTGCAGCAATAGTGGCAGCCTCAAATAATGTGCATCAAACTGTTGAAATAATTGTAGTGCTGAATCGCTGCAACGATGCAACGGAACAGATTGCTAAACGTTATGATGCATTCACTGTAGTTGATGGAAGTCGCTGTATTGCCGCTGTCAGGAACAGGGGAATTGCTGAGGCAACAGGAGACATCCTGGTGACTTGTGATGCGGATAGCCGCTTGCATCCACAATCCCTGGCATTGGTGGTAGAGGCATTAAGCAAGCAGGATATTATTGGTGGCGGCATGCCAATTCGTTACGACCGACGTTCGTTAGGAATAAGGATGAGTGAATTGTGTTTGGATTTCGCCGTTAAATTAACTGGATTGTCAGCAGGGGCGTTTTGGGCTGCAGCTGATACCTTTCGGTCTGTGTCCGGTTTTGATGAGAACTTATTAATCGTAGAAGATGTAGACCTTGCACGACGCATAAAGGCTTACGGCAAGTCACAGAAAAAGCGCTATATTTGCCTTAATAAAGCGCCATTATTAACTTCTGCGAGAAAGTTTGACCATTTTGGTGATTGGTCTTTCTTCAGGATGGCAACGTTGGATGCCCCGAGAATCTGGCGAAGTTTAAAAAGAATTGATACTGATTTCGCAGATGAATATTTCCACGATTTTAATGATCAAAATAAAACTGACGACAGAAATAATCGTTAAATCAATGGCATGTTTTTCCAGATTTAACAATTCCAATCCATACTCGCAACTCCAGAATTAATTGCTGTATATCGTGTATTTCACTCCACAAAATATCACGACCAACAAGTTTGCGATAAGTGTCTTCAGCAATTTGCTGGGCAACATCCATATCATTGACTGCCAGCTTTAAACCGTAACGTGCAGAATACTCTTTTTGAACCACCAGGCCAGACATACAAGACTCCTTTTTCCACGGTTAAATTTTTATTCACGGTTAAGCTTTGTTTAACACTGATACCGATGTTACTTAATTTCACAGTGGGTCTCAGTGCCCTTACAACCCGGATACGCTTTGTAAAAAATTCCCAGGCTACAGACATACTTTCATCAAAATCACCCGCCGTATTACCCAAAACCTGCAAACATTCGGACATGATTTCAAAAAATGTCCATAGCTAAAATCATTAGTACCTGAGCATGCCCGGGTGGACCATTGATTCTATTGGGTTTTACTGAATTTCGTCTTGACTGTTTAATTGGCTACAGGTTTTCCTGAATCCAACAAACGAGTTACTGGATGTTAGTCAGGCAATCCTTGTGCCAAGGTCAACTATGTAGATCTGATAAGTTATAAATGTAAGTTAATGCCAGGTTGAGCATCAACGCCCTCTGTTGGAGAGCGTTAGTCGATGGGAAAATATTACATTGATATTGCTAAGTGCGGGGGGTTGCGGAAAACCAAACATGTATTGTCTGATAGATAGTTAAATAAAATGTATTTACAGTTACTGATTGTTATACAGCGGCAAACTGTTTTAGGTTTTTGTAATGAAAAAACTACACTGCAACCGTGGGTGTTGTATTTTGTTTTTCGAGTAGCTGTTTTACGTCGTCGCGCGAATTGGCTTGTTCAAGTGCAGAGCTGGCTGCATCGGGATTGTAGCTAAGCATATTCCAACCATTGTGGGTTTGATCAGGAAATTCTCCTGTCCATAGTTGTGGTGTTACAGTAACAGCGCGAGTGACGACATATGTGTAATTTGTCAGCGCATGCCAGGACAAGATAATATCGGATACTTCGATATGATTATTTTCAACGTTAAAAGACACTAAAAATTCTTGCCCTATATCTTTAAAACTGAAAGGCCAATTAGCCGGGGGAGCTTTGGGAACCAAATCGTAAGAGTTGCGCACGCGAATTGTTTTATCTTGTAAGTGATAGGTTTGATCGTAAACAGTTTGCCAATTACTGCTTCCTACGCGTGGGCTGGCAAATGTGATACTGGTAATGCCCACATCCGGCAGGCTAACGGCCATATCAAGTGTAAATAAACTGGCGAGCGCACCACCGAGGCTATGGCCGGTAATAAAAATTTCTGTAGGAGGATCAGGCAGTTTGCCCAGCGCAGTAAAAATCTGCTTTTGCAAAGACGCTGGCATGGTATTTTTTTGGGTGAGGTAAATTTTATTGAAGCCATCGCCCACGTAAACGTTTTTAGGAAAGTTGCTGGAATTGTAAAACGGAATGAATGCAAGCGATGAACCGGATTCAAGGTCCAGCAGCATATCATCTACTGATGAAGTACCACGAAATGCAATTAAATAGGTATTATTTTGCGACGCTGATTGATACAGCAATGCATAACGTTCTTCTTCTCCGCTGCCCCAAATAACATCATCAAATCCGGTGAATCGTTGAAGGAAATTAAAGCCAATACCATCAAAAATTAACGCAGGTGGCGTGTATCCAGGATTATTGGTATTGGCAAAATCTGTGTAAGCGGCTGCAGCGGCAGCGGCCAATAAATTGGCAAATGTTGGATCAAGAAATGCATTGCCTGATAAGTCCCTGGTAATGCTGGTGGCATTGCTCATGGTTTGCTCCTTAACGGGAAACGGATTGGAAAAATATCGCATAGCTAAAATCCTGGGGTAGTATAGGCGATAACTGAAATGTGGTTATTACAAACAATTACGGATTCTGCGATGGGTGACCATTGCGGCATTAAGTATTTGCCAAACGTCAAATAAAGCAGGAAGGTGAAATAAATGCGTGGAAAATGTTTGTGTGAAGCAATTGAGTACAAAATTGAAGGTGAGCTTGGCCCTGTCTATAACTGTCACTGTTCAAAATGTCGCCGTTGGCATGCAGCTGCATTCAGGACCCGTGCGTCTATCAACAAAACCCAATTTGTATGGTTGAAGGGGGCTGATAATTTAACAGCGTATAAGTCTTCTGATTATGTCACCAAATTTTTTTGCAAAACCTGTGGTTCACCTTTAATCAGTACTTATGACAATAAGCCGGATATTCTGGGAATTCCCCTGGGGGGAATTGAGGGGATCGATGCTATAGAAGTGCAGGCTCATATTTTTGTTGGATCAAAAGCGAGCTGGCATACTATTACGGATTCGGTTCCGCAATATGAAGGTTGGCCGGGTAGTGAAGATGCTGTACGCCAAACCAACCAATAATTTTTATACGAATAGATTTGAATATGACATTTAACTTTGATTTGCCTGTTAATCGCGAAAATACCAATTCAGTAAAATTTGATGGTCGCCAACATTATTTCGGTACGGCGGATGTATCCCCCTTATGGGTCGCGGATATGGATTTTGCTGTGCCGGAATGTGTTACCCGTGTATTGCAACAACGATTGGATCACCCGATATTTGGTTATTCTCTCTATCCTGAATCGCTCTACCAGGCGACTATTGATTGGTTTGCCCGTCGCCACCAATGGCATATTGAACGTGAATGGATTGTGATGGCGCCGGGTGTTGTACCGTCGTTGTTTGCTGCGGTACATGCTTTTGCCCGGGAAGGTGAAGGTGTGATTGTTCAATCGCCTGTTTATTTTCCTTTTTTTTCGGCAGTCACAACGAATAATCGTAAATTACTTAATAATCCTCTTCGCGAAATTAATGGCCGGTATGAAATTGATTTTGATCACCTGGAAATTTGCGCACAACAGGGCGCGCGTTTATTAATGCTGTGTACTCCCCATAACCCTGTGGGGCGAGTGTGGTCAGTTGATGAGTTAAATCAGGTGTTGGCTATTGCTCGCAGGTACAATTTAACGATTCTTTCCGATGACATCCATTGTGATCTGGTTTATCCCGACAGTACTCACACTATGTTAGGCCGCCTGGCACAACCAGGAGATAAAATTGTTACTACTATTGCGCCGAACAAAACATTTAATATTCCCGGATTAGGCTTGTCTGCGTTGGTTATTCCCGACAAAATCCAGCGTGATGCAATGAAAAAAATATTTGAAACATTGCATGTTGGAAATAGTAATCCATTTAGTATTGCTGCCTATGAGGCTGCCTATCGCGGTGGTGAAGCATGGTTGGATGCGCTGCTGCAATATTTAAAAGCAACGCGCGATTTCGCAACGGAATTCATCGCTCGGCAGTTACCAAGAATAAAAATGACAAAGCCTGAGGCTACCTATTTGCTGTGGCTGGATTGCCGTGAGCTGGGTTTCAATGATGCTGCGCTGCGGGATTTTTTTATCCACGAGTGCAAATTGGGTTTGAGTCCCGGCGTAGTATTTGGTGATGGCGGCAGTGGTTTTATGCGAATGAATATAGGCACCACACGCCAATCTATTGAAAATGCATTAACGCGTATAAAAATTCATATGAAATAAAATTGCACACAGAATATTTTTTTATGCATTTAATCTATAGAACTTAACTGCAAATTTTAAGCTCCGTGTAATTGTGAGGGTTTAATAAAGTTGGTGCGGATTTTGATTGTGTTTTTCAAGTGATCATTTGCTTAACGACCTGTAGGTTTATAATCACTAAGCTGAGGTGTTAGCCGGGATGTATGGAGGTCAATATGTTTGAATCAAACAAGCCCACACGCATTGGCGATATTTTGATGGAGCGAGGGCTTATCTCTCGCCCCCAATTACTCCAGGCCCTGGATTTGCAACAGGCCCGGCATTTGTTGCGCGGTGCCGATGCGCCTGAGGGATGGCACAATGAGATTGGTGAAATCCTGATTGAATTGGGTTTTATTACCCGCGACCAACTGAAAAAAAATCTCGCTCGCCAAAGTCGCATGCGCAAAACCACGCTGGCATTTACCCTGGTGGCTCCCTTGTTTACGATGGCCTGTGGCGGCGGCGGGGGAGCAAATGCATCTACCCCGGTAGCGCCCGTTTCCAATGCGGTTTCTTCCAGCGTTGTAATACAACCTTCTTCGTCGAAGCAACCGGAATCTGCCCAGTCATCCCCCTTATCCAAGTCATCAGCACCGCCCCAATCCCCTGCTTCAAAGTCATCTTCAAGCTCACCAAAACAGCAGACGCCGTCATCTGTTTCATCGACGCCAACGAGCTCGACAAAGTCTTCCGCAAAATCATCAGCGGTGGCGAAAACGTCAGGCGCTTCATCATCGGTTAGTGTTCAAGGGCCGGTAGTGTTGTATTGGGCGGTTCCGAGCCGGCGTGAAAATGGCGCAGTGTTGGATATTAATGAGATTAGTGGCTATCAGGTTCGCTATAAGTTGCGCAATAAAGTTGATTTTACCTACGTTAATATTCCCAGCGGTTTTACTGACACTTATTATTTTGATTACCTTAAAGGTGATTACGAATTCCAGATTGCTGCTATTGATGTAAATGGAACTTATAGCCGGTTTGTACCGATTAATCCTGCCCATTGATTGTTCCGAGGCAGTAAATAATCTCATCTTGTTCTGAACAAAAATTTTTTAATTTGTTTTTTGCATCCTCAATTTATATTTTTCTTCGATGTGGCGCTTGGTTAGTAAATTGATTCGCACCAGCTAAACTCCTTTTATCTCTGATTTACACACTTTTGCAGTCGGCATTGTCGGGGTGCTGCCATGTCCATTACCAAAAAATTTATGTTTGCACTTGGCGCAATTTTATTGGCCGGGATTTTTCTGTGTGCCGTGAGTATTTATTTCCTGGAACGAAAATCTATCCAGGCCAATGCAAATGCTGAAAGTGAACGGATCAGCACTGAGGCATTGCATTTGCTGGGGGTTATAGATTCAGTTATGTCCGAGCGCGTAAAAAATAGTATGGCGTTGCTGCGTGAATTGGGTGGACAAATAGGTAGTGCGCGCCAGGGGGAAAGGGTGAAGGTTGGTGATCGTGATGTGCCTGATTTGTTGCTAGGTGATACTGCAATCGCTAATCAATTTACCCTTGTCGATAAAGTCACCGCCATTATGGGCGGAACAGCAACTATTTTTTCCAAAGATGGGGCTGACTACGTACGCATATCTACCAATGTCATGACTCCTGAGGGCCGGGCAACAGGTACGGTGCTGGCGCCGCAGGGGGCAGCAATAAAGCAGATCCAGCAAAATAAAGCTTTCTATGGCCTGGTTGATATTTTGGGTAGCCCGTATTTGACCGGTTACGAACCTATTCACGATGTAAGTGGCAATGTGATCGGGGTCTGGTATGTGGGTTACAAAGCGGACTTACAGGAATTATTTACGGCGATTGAAAAAAGCCGGGTGCTGGAAAATGGTTTTGTTGCGATAAGGGATGATCTTGGTGCAACCCGTATTCACTCTACCAATATGGAAACTGCAGAGGTAGATCGCATTATTAATTCCCGCGATCCTCAATGGCAATTAAATTCTACCCGCTTTAGTGCCTGGAATTATGAAATTATTACAGCGTATTCGCGCGCCGAAATTTCCGCGTTGGTATTTGCTTCGTCAGCGCTTACATCGTTGCTGGTATTGTTGGCCGGTTTGATAATCCTGGTAATTGTTTATCTATTGATTCAATGGGTGATTGTGCGGCCACTGCATCAAACCATTCAGCGATTGCGTGATATTGTGAGTGGTGAAGGTGATTTGACCCAACGCTTCAGATCTGGTGGAAATGATGAATTGGCGGAGCTCGCGAACGGTGTTGATGATTTGATGGACAGATTACAGGGCACCGTCAATTCGATTGCAAAATCTACGGAAGAATTATTTTTGTCGGCATCGCAATTAAAATTAATTGCAACCCAGTCTTCACAATCTGTCACTAGGCAAAGCCAGGATATCAATAGCATCGCCAGTGCTATCTATGAAATGAGTAATGCTGCGCAACAGGTGGCAGACCATGCTGATAACGTTGCGCAAGCTGCCACAAAAGCCCAGCAGGATGCGGAGCGGGGTTATACCAATCTACATGCGACCATCGCTTCTACCCAGGCGCTTGCCGCCAATATAGAACAGGCGGCCAAAGGTATTGATGCATTGGCGGGAGCCAGTAATGAAATTGGTGCAGTGCTAAATGTAATTCGTTCGATTGCAGAGCAAACCAATCTGCTTGCGTTAAATGCCGCTATTGAGGCCGCGCGCGCCGGTGAGCAAGGGCGCGGTTTTGCTGTAGTGGCTGATGAGGTTCGCTCATTGGCAAGCCGCACCCAAACTTCAACGGAAGAGGTGGATAAAATGGTAAAACGATTCCAGACAAACTCGGTGCAGGCATTTGAAAAAATGCGTGTGGCGGAAGACCAGGCTCACGCTAATGTGAGTGCGGCGGGCGATTCAGGGCATTCAATCCAGCAAGTGCTTTCGGCGGTTTCCGAATTGGGTCATTTGAATCGGGAGATTTCAGCATCCGTACATGAACAAAGCCATGTGGCCGAAGATATTAATAACAACATCACGCGCATCAATAATAACAGTGATGAAAACCATCAACGGGTACAGGAGACATTGCTTGCCTCGGAACGGGTCGCTCGTATCACCGGTGAAATACAACGGCAGTTAGCGAACTATAAAACCTGAATAGAAAAATCCGGGTATGCAGCCGGATTTTTTAATTGAAGAATAAATTAAACAAAAAATTAATTACAGAATGTTGGATTGTATTGATAAATGAATTGGGTTTTTGTCACTGAGCTGGTTGAGTTCCAGCTGCTTAAGGTTTGTATTGCATCAAAGGATTGTTTGGCCCGGTTAACAACGGCTTTGGTGTAATCTGCGCTGGGGTCTTCGTATTTGAATGACACTTCTACCACCACTGGCTTTTGCGAGCCGCTTGGCACACTGCTGTACCACAGGGTTACGCTTACTTCAGCATCAATAGAACCCAAGTCGATAATTCCACCGTCATAAACCCGCTCATAAATTGATAAGTTTCCTACCAGCGATAATGTGGTTGAGTCAGCAATCCCGTAATTGGTATCAAAGCCGGGAAAGTGCACATTAATATCTTCGAAATTATTAATAGTGCGCGTATTAGGGGATGTTGTTGAGTGTCCGTAAACGATATTGAATGCGGTGCCGCTTTTGCTGCCGATATCGGCTTCGAGTTTTGTCTTTGCCTGGTTGCTGGATGCAGATAAATCTTCAAAGTCGGCAATATAGGAATCCGGGCTGCGGAATTTCAGGGTAACTTCGGACTGACCGTTTTCAATGCGATCGCGGAAAATGTAACCCAGGTCATCCAGCAAGCAGCTGCCGGCAGTATCGTAAAATTTTACAGTGCGGGTTTTATCCAATGTCAAACTGCCGGAAACGTCACGCGCAATAGCTGACTCTACGGCTCCGGTAAAGCTTGCGAAATAATCTGCGACTTTGGTGGATTCTGTAGCCGAGGTAAACAGGGCAGGGTTTAACAGCAATTTGTATTCGCGGGTGGTCACATCCGGATTGGCCATTACAGCCGCAGGCAAGGTAAAAATACTGGCAAAGAGGAGCGGGATTTTTTTCATGGATGATCCTTTCGGGTTAACAATGAGGAGCTCCGAACCTAGCATTCCTGTATGACAATTCCCTGAAAGCCGTATGACGGTTTAGTGATGCGGGTTTTTATAACCATCTACTACATGCAAAACGCTCGCTAAACCCCTACAATAGCCGCCTTTTTTCTGTCCCCCGGACTTCATGAGCCTTTATGACCGTAAATTCCTTTGATCCAAGCCAAACCACTACCCTGGATACCCCTGCCAAAACCCTGGCCAGTCAGGTGCAATCCGGTGGCAATAAAGGAAATACCATTGGTTTTGTGTCGCTTGGCTGCCCCAAGAATCTGGTGGATTCCGAGCGCATCCTCACCCAGTTGCGCACGGAGGGTTACAACATTGTGCCCACCTATAACGATGCTGATATGGTGATTGTAAATACCTGTGGTTTTATCGACAGCGCTGTGCAGGAGTCACTGGGTGCTATCGGTGAAGCGTTGGCGGAAAACGGTAAGGTGCTGGTCACCGGGTGTTTGGGGGCAAAAAAAGACGAAATCATTCAGGTTCATCCCAATGTATTGGGAATCACCGGCGCGCATGCGTATGAAGAGGTGTTGTCACAAGTTCACCAGCATTTGCCGCCCAAGCCACAGCACAATCCATTCACTGATTTGGTGCCGCCGCAAGGCATCAAACTGACTCCACGCCATTATGCGTATTTAAAAATATCGGAAGGCTGCAACCACTCTTGCAGTTTCTGCATTATCCCGGATATGCGTGGCAAACTGGTGAGTCGCCCCATCGGGCAAGTAATGGGTGAGGCGGAGCGCCTGGTAAAAGCCGGTGTAAAGGAGTTGCTGGTTATTTCACAAGATACTTCCGCCTACGGTGTCGATATTAAACACCGTACCGATTTCTGGGATGGTCGCCCGCTAAAAACTGACATGTATCAACTTGCCGCTGCCTTGGGTGAATTGGGTGTCTGGGTGCGCTTGCATTATGTTTACCCATATCCGCACGTGGATAACATTATTCCGCTGATGGCGCAGGGCAAAGTGTTGCCTTATCTGGATATTCCTTTTCAGCACGCCAGTCCCACCTTGTTGCGCAAAATGCGTCGCCCGGGTCAGGTAGAAAAAACATTGGAACGTATCAAAAACTGGCGCGAGCAAGTGCCAAACCTCACCATTCGTTCTACGTTCATTGTGGGCTTTCCGGGCGAAACGGAAGAGGATTTTCAGGAGTTGCTGAATTTCCTGGAAGAAGCACAACTGGACCGCGTTGGCTGTTTCCAATATTCACCGGTTGATGGTGCCAAGGCCAATGATTTGCCAAATCCAGTACCTGATGACATCAAGCAAGAGCGCTATGATCGCTTCATGCAATTACAACAGCGAATTTCGACTGAACGTTTGAAACGTAAAGTGGGTCAAACCTTACAAGTATTGATTGATGAAGTCGATGAAGAAGGTGCAATTGGCCGCTGTTTTGCGGATGCACCTGAAATCGACGGTTGTGTTTATTTAAATGGCGAAGAAGATGTAAAACCGGGTGATCTTGTGAATGTATTGATTGAGCATTCGGATGAATATGACCTTTGGGGTTCGAAGGTTTAAATAGTCCCGAAAAAATCCCCTGTTCGCCACAAGTGACAGGGGATTTTTTTTATGGGTTATAGTAATTTTTTATGGGCTATAGTAATTCAAATTGGTTCTGGAGCTTGTTATGGCTGAAGTCCAGCATTTACCCGGACAGCACAAATTTGTGATTCAACAGGATGGTGAAGAGGACGCAGTACTTGCGTATCGCCTATCCACGCAAGGCGATAAAGCTTCAGTGGATTTTTACAGCACCTATGTTCCACCCGCGTTGCGCGGTAAAGGCCTTGCGGAGAAATTAGTGTACTGCGGATTAAAATGGGCAAAGGAGCAGGGCTTTCACATTGAAGCCAGCTGCTGGTATGTAGCGAAATTTATTCGCTAACAGTAATCAAGGATTATGTCTATGCCAATGCGAGGTTTTACTTTAATTGAAGTACTGGTAGTCATGGCGATTATTGCCATTCTCGCACTGTTGGCTTTGCCATCGCCTGATCCCGCAATCGCTCGCAAACAGGTTATTGAATCGATCGACCTGATCGAGGACTACAAAAAGTTGGTTGCCTTTTATCATAAAAGTGCACAGGTTTTTTTGAAAAATAACCAGGAAGCGGGCATTCCTGCTGCGGATAAAATCTTAGGCAATTATATTGACCGTGTGGAGATGGAAAATGGTGCTTTTCATTTGCATTTTGGCAATAAGGCTCATCCTTCCATAAAAAATAAAACACTGACTATCCAACCGATTGTCGTTACCGGCTCACCGCAAAGCCCGATCTCCTGGATTTGCGGCAGGGCAGTTGCACCTGATGGGATGCAAGCTGTGGGTGAAAATAGAACGACTATAGAAATAAAAGATTTGCCCTTGAATTGCAGAATATAAATACGTCAGTTTTTCGCACGTTTTTTTGTTAAAGTACCCGCCATAATTTTTGGTAAAGGTTGTATGTATGGCAATGTCTCATAGTGCTGTTTCTCCCCAGTCAATTCCCCAGGTTAAAAATATCATTGCGGTGGCGTCGGGCAAGGGCGGCGTAGGTAAATCTACCACGGCGGTAAACCTTGCCTTGGCGCTCGCTGCGGAAGGTGCGCGCGTTGGTATTCTCGATGCGGATATTTACGGCCCCAGCCAGCCACATATGTTGGGTATAGGCCAGCGCCGCCCGGAGATCGTTGGTGAGCCAGGCAAGCAACAAATGGTGCCGTTACAAGCGTATGGAATCCAGTCTATCTCTATGGGTTATCTTGTTACCGAAGAAACACCCATGCTATGGCGCGGCCCTATGGCGACAGGAGCACTGCAACAATTATTGATGCAAACTCGTTGGGATAATCTGGATTATCTGGTTATCGACATGCCTCCAGGCACTGGCGATATTCAAATCACGCTCGCGCAAAAGGTGCCGGTAACGGGAGCGGTGATTGTGACTACACCGCAAGACATTGCATTGCTCGATGCGAAAAAAGGCATTGAAATGTTTCGCAAAGTGAATGTGCCGGTATTTGGTGTTGTAGAAAATATGGCGATCCATATTTGCTCTAATTGTGGCCATGAAGAGCACATTTTCGGTGCCGGTGGTGGCGAACGTATTGCACGGGATTACCACACTGAATTGCTGGGCTCTTTGCCGTTGGATTTATCGATCCGCGCGGATGCTGATGCGGGTAAACCTTCTGTTGCTGCCAACCCGGATTCTGCCATTAGTCAGCGTTACCGCGATATCGCACGCAAATTAATTGCCAATGTGGACGTTCATAATGCGCAGGCAACTGGTTTTCCCGATATAGAAATAGCGGATGATTGATAGCAATTTAATTGTGATTCATCAATAGCCCGATTTGCTGGTCGAATCGGGCTTTTTGTTACTGGGAATACAGGATTTTTATGCGCCTTCTGCACGCATTATTGATGGTAATTAGCTGGCTAATATATTGTCCTTTGATAGCTACTGCGGGAACCTATCAAACACTAAAAGAAAATTGCGATGGCTTTCCACAATTGCCGGTTGTGAGTGTGGAGGGGACTTGCGTTGGATTAGTGATACAACGCACAGGGCAACCGCTTTTAAAAATGCCGCGCAGTTTGCTCCAAACGGAAGACAATAAATTATTGATTGTTGATATGGGAGCATGGGTAAGCAAGCGTGGGCAGTTACTTGCATTGGATTATAAAAAAACAAATACTCCGCTTAAGGTTTTGCTATCACAATTAAACCTGCCGCATAAAATTTTGTTTGGTCCAAAGGGAAAGATTTATATTGCGGAGGCTAATCGTATCCAGCGTTTCGAGTGGAAAGATGGTGCGATATCCAATTTGCAAACAGTGATCGATGATCTTCCTTACCACATTGAATATTTGCATCCACTTAAGAATTTTATTTTTGATGCGCAAGGAAATTTATTGGTTAATATTGGTAGTTCATCTGATCATTGTGAAAAGAAGGTCTCGTTAACGGATTGTATAAACGGTGCCGAGGCCAGTATTCGTCGCTATAACTACAATAAGGAAACCGACAGTTTTTCAAAAGACTATGAGGTGGTTGCTCGAGGCTTGCGTAACTCAATGGCGTTGGCGATCCATAGTTCCGGGACTTTTTTACAAGCCGAAAACAGCCTGGATTTTCCCGATGCCAATGAGCCATATGAAGAATTAAATATTATTCAACCGAATAAGTTTTATGGCTGGCCGGTGTGTTACAACCGAAATGTGGGTATTGATGGAAATGATTGTCGTGAAGCTGGTTACCAGCAGCCATGGACTTTATTGCCACCTCACGTAGCACCCTTGGATATGCTTTATTATCAGCACACTAAATTACCCCAATTGACGAACACATTGTTAATGAGTTGGCACGGTTACCGTGTGGCTGGTAATCGTTTGGTAGCTTATGAGATTGATGGACAGGGCCGCCCGACATTACAACAACAGGCTTATTTCTGGCGCGCACCAGATCAGCCTGGTGGGAAATATACGCAGCATTTAATGCAACCCAAAGGCGGGTTTGGCAATGAAAGTAATTCAAGCGAACGGGTCGCGCAACACCAGGAAATTATTTCGCAGTGGCATCCTTTACCTGATACCAGGCCCGAAGGTGCGCCAGTTGGTTTAACCCAGGCTAACGACGGCAGCGTGTTTATTGTAGATGATCGCAATGCGGCAATCTTACGTTTATCCAATGGTAGAGCCTATAGTCCGCAACAATCTTCATTAGCGCCTGCGCGTGGCGTATCAGTAAAATCATTAAAGCCACCGCAAAAAGTAAATACACTTCTGCAACAACGCTGCGCTCATTGCCATGCCGAGCTAGTCAAAGGCCCAGCACAATTATTAAACCCTAATCACTGGTTGCAGCGCGTTGATAGTGAATATACCTTGTTGGAGCAGCGTGTATTTATGGATAAAGTCCGCCCCATGCCAGCAGATGGACAACTGACGTCCGCTGAAAAAATAATATTAAAAAATTGGCTGGATACTATCAGGAAGGCAGCTGCTTTCCCTCAGCGCAATAATTGATCATATATGTGGCGTCATAACTGCATTTGCGCGTAAGCTTGTGGCGCATTATCGGTACAGCGCCTCGTTTACGTTGGCGGAAAGCCGGATCGTTCGAGTTTTTGCTGTCGCCGGTGCGGCGCGATCTGTGACTGAGGGGAGGTGAGTACGATTAGCCGGGTAAAAGGGATTGCAGCGATTTGGCCTGAGTCCCCATCTCATGTAGAATGCGCGCCTCGCTTTTTCTGCCTGTTTCAGGCCTAAACCAAGACTGAATTGCGCCTAATCATGGAAATTAATCCCTTATTACTTGCCCTGAAAGACCTGACCGACCGCACCAATGTGCTTAGGGGGTATCTTTGACTACGATCTTAAAAAAGAGCGTTTAGCAGAAGTTGAACTCGATCTCGGTGAACCTTCCGTGTGGGAGAATCCTGAGCGCGCCCAAGCGTTAGGCCGCGAACGTTCATCATTGGAGATGGTGGTAAAAACCATCGACGATCTGGACAATGGTGTGCGCGATTCCCGTGAATTGCTGGACATGGCCGTAGAAGAAGATGACGAGTCCATGGTGGCGGATGTGCAGGCCGAACTGGAGCGTCTGGATAAACAATTGGGTGTGCTGGAGTTCCGCCGTATGTTTTCCGGAGAGACCGATGCAAACAATGCCTACCTGGATATCCAATCCGGCTCCGGCGGCACCGAGGCCCAGGATTGGGCCGAAATGGTTTTGCGGATGTATTTGCGCTGGGGCGAAGCCAAAGGCTTCAAGGTCACCCTCGAGGAAGTATCGGCTGGTGATGTGGCCGGTATCAAAAGCGCGACCATTTATTTTGAAGGCGAATATGCATTTGGTTGGTTGCGAACCGAAACCGGTGTGCATCGATTAGTGCGTAAATCGCCGTTTGATTCCGGTAATCGTCGTCACACGTCATTCTGTTCAGTCTTTGTGTCCCCCGAGATTGATGACAATATTGAAATTGAAATTAATCCCGCTGATTTGCGTATTGATACTTATCGCGCGAGTGGTGCTGGTGGCCAGCACATCAACAAAACTGATTCTGCGGTACGTATTACCCACATTCCCACCAATATTGTTGTGCAATGCCAAAACGAGCGTTCGCAACATGCCAACCGCGATAAAGCCTACAAAATGCTCCGTGCAAAAATGTACGAACAGGAAATGCAAAAGCGCAACGCGGAAAAACAGGCGATGGAAGATAATAAATCCGATATCGGTTGGGGTAGCCAGATTCGCTCTTACGTATTGGACGACTCGCGGATTAAAGATTTACGTACAGGCGTCCAGACTTCCAACACCCAGGCGGTTCTGGACGGTGATCTTGATCAATTTATTGTTGAAAGCCTCAAAGCCGGTTTGTAATTTATTTTTGTTGGGTCAATCCTTAATTTTTCAGTCCTAAACCTTTTAGTAGATATCAGTGAAGACTATGAGCAACGAAATCAACTCAGCACAGCCAGATGCACAAGCACATGATGAAAATAAATTAATCGCGGAGCGCCGCCAGAAGCTGTCTACAATTCGTGAGAAGGGTAATGCATTCCCGAATGATTTCCGTCGCGGTGACAAGAGTGTTGATTTGCAGGCGCAATTCGGTGAAAAGACCAAAGAAGAATTGGAAGCGCTGAATCATGTTGTGAGTGTTGCTGGCCGTATCATGGCAAAACGTGGCCCTTTCATGGTTGTGCAAGATGGTGAGGGTTCAATCCAGTTGTATGCTGATAAAGCTGCACAGGAAGTAATTAAAGATAAATGGGGCTTGTGGGACATTGGCGATATCGTCGGTGTAAAAGGCGCATTGCACAAATCGGGTAAAGGTGATCTGTACGTCAACCTGGAAGAGTATCAATTGCTCACCAAATCCTTGCGTCCGCTGCCGGATAAATATCATGGCCTGAGCGACCAGGAAATTCGTTATCGCCAACGCTATGTGGATTTAATTGTAAATCCGGAAGTACGCGATACCTTTCGTTTGCGTTCGCAGTGCATCAGTTTTATTCGCAATTACATGATTGGTTCCGGCTTTATGGAAGTAGAAACACCAATGCTGCATGTCATTCCTGGTGGCGCATCAGCCAAGCCATTTATTACTCACCATAATGCTTTGGATATGGATATGTTCCTGCGTATTGCACCGGAACTTTATTTGAAGCGTTTGGTGGTCGGTGGTTTTGAGCGTGTATTTGAAATTAATCGCAACTTCCGCAACGAAGGCGTTTCAACCCGTCACAATCCTGAATTCACCATGATGGAATTTTATCAAGCCTATGCTGATTACAAAGACTTGATGGATTTGACTGAAGATTTACTGCGTAAGTTGTGCCTTGAAGTTACCGGCGGCACCGTATTGAAATATCAAACCAGTGAATATGATTTCGGTAAACCCTTTGCTCGTTTGTCGGTATTTGATTCTGTGTTGCAATACAACCCGCAAATTACTCGCGAGCAATTAAGCACTATTGAAGGTGCAACCAAAGCCGCTAAAGATTTGGGTATTGAAGTAAAAGATTCCTATGGCCTTGGCAAAATCCATATCGAAATTTTTGAAGAGACTGTTGAGCATAAACTCGATCAACCAACTTTCATCACCGAATATCCAATCGAAGTATCGCCATTGGCGCGCCGCAACGATGAAAATCCGGCAGTGACGGATCGCTTTGAATTCTTTATCGGCGGCCGCGAATTAGCGAATGGCTTCTCCGAATTGAACGATGCTGAAGATCAAGCTGAACGTTTCATGCAGCAAGTGCGTGAAAAAGACGCGGGTGATGATGAAGCAATGCATTACGATGCAGATTTCGTGCGGGCATTGGAGTACGGTTTGCCGCCAACAGCAGGTGAGGGTATAGGTATTGATCGTTTGATTATGTTGTTTGCCAATGCACCATCGATTCGTGATGTATTGTTGTTTCCTCATATGAGACCTGAATAACATTTCGCGAGTGTGAGCAAAAATAGCGCCTGTTTGGCGCTATTTTTTTATGCGCGCACTATTAAAGTGACACTTGGGATAAATCGAAGGTGATAGTTTTGTGCATATTCTTCTCGTGTGTGCAAAATAATGTGCCAATGCTCATTTCATTATCAAAAGGCTTGCATTGAGTAAAAGATGAACTTATTCTCTCTGCCTGTCGCTTGTCCTGAAGTATGTTTGTCCTCCCGCCTGTACCAAATTTTCCCTGAAGTTAAAGTGTTGTAATTGTTTTCGGGGATTTAGTGCTTGCAAATGACAACGTTGACAATCGCTGCCCGGCGAGTATTTAAAGGATCATCCACATGCAAATACCAGCGACGGTGAGAGAGTTTGCTGCTATTCGCCACACACCCATTTCCTTAACTAATGATAATGAAAGGATAGGTAACTTCGATGAAGAAAATAATTTCACTGGGAGCGCTGCTTGGCGTATCCCTGTTATCAACAGAAGTATTTGCAGTAAATTGCACTGGCTTGCCACAATGGAACAGCGCCAGTGTTTATACCCAGGGAACCAAGGTGCAGCATAATAATCGCGGTTACACCGCTGCTTATTGGACACAAAATAATAATCCAACAAACTTTTCCGGCCCGTGGCAGCAGTGGGTTGATAATGGTGCGTGTGATAGCGTGAGCTCAAGCACCCCAAGTTCAGTTGCACCGGGCAGCTCATCTCGTCCTAGCTCCAGTTCGGTTGCACCGAGCAGCACTCCCTCATCCAGCTCCGTATCATCTGTAAGCTCCAATGGTGGTGTGTGTGCAAGTTATGTCGCCGGAAACAGTTATAGTCTTGGTGCGGTAGTCACTAATGCTGGCGGTGTTTACACCTGTACGGTCCCGGGCTGGTGTTCATCAACCGCGACCTGGGCCTATGCGCCAGGCACAGGAACTTATTGGCAACAAGCCTGGAGTGTTGGTGGTAACTGTGCTGGTGTTAGTTCATCCAGCGTAGCAACATCGCGCTCAAGCTCTTCAGTGCCTAGCAGTATTCCTTCGTCTTCGTCTCGCTCAAGTGCTTCTTCTATCAGCAGTGTCTCTTCTTTCAGCAGCAGTTCAGTAGCTCCAAGTGGTAATGAATTGGTTGGTTATTGGGAAAACTGGCATTGGCCATTAGAGGAAATGACGACAATTCCGAACTACACCGTGTTGAATATTTCTTTCCCGAGAATTAATGCGGACGGTTCGATTTTCCTGGGTAACGAAGGTGGGTATCAAAATAACCCGACCGCACAACAGATTGCTGCTGCAAAAGCGCAAGGCAAAAAAGTGTTGTTGTCGATTGGTGGTGCTAATGCAACCTTCGTTCTGAATAACCAAACCCAAGAAGATAATTTTGTAAATTCATTCATTGCGATTAAAGATCAATTTGGTTTGGATGGTATTGATATTGATACCGAAAAAGGTCTGCATACCAATCCAAACGCGCAAATTAATCTGACCAGCCCTCAATATTCAGCGGATTACCTGGCTCGTGCGATTAAGCGTTTGAAGGCACGTTATGGCTCAAGCTTCTTGTTGACCATGGCTCCGGAGACTGCACATACCATTGGTGCAAACCTGGCAGGTAACTGGTTGGGCCAATACAACTGGGGCGTGTATTTGCCATTGATTAATGCACTGCGTGATGACATCAGCTGGATTCAAATGCAGTACTACAACACTGGCTCAATGCCTGGTAAAAATGGCCAGTTCTACAACTCGGCTACACAAGATGGTTTGGTTGCCTGGACTGAAGCATTAATTGAAGGCTTCCAAATCGGTAGTACCGGTGTAAGTTATCTCGGTTTGCCGTCCAATAAAATCATCATCGGTTTACCGGCATCTTCTGCACCAACGGCAGCGGGTAGCGGTTACACCAACCCGACAGTAGTGAAGGCTGCTGTGCGTTGCTTGCGTTCCGGTGATTGCGGCAGCGGTTACAAACCTGCCAAAACTTATCCGGATTTGCGCGGACTGATGGCGTGGTCTACCTATGAGGATTATTTGACTGGCTATGCATTCTCTAATGCTGTTAGAGCATGTGCGCTGAACAATCAATGTAACTAACTAACTAACTAAATAAGTAAGTTATTTGATCAATGAAAATCCCCGTCGATCCCATCGGCGGGGATTTTTTTTGGTAAAAATTTATTCCATTGTTAATCGCGGGGGCACTGACCTCACCAGGGGTTTCCATTTTAAATCAGTTGCTGATCGCCATAACCATTCTATCGGACCGTAACTGAAATAGGTTAGCCACCAACGACAAACAAAAATTTGTAACGCAAAAATCGCAATGCACAGGAGCGCGTTTTGCGCGGGACTTGTTACGGTAAATAAACCGAAGCCAATATTAAAGAATAAAAATACACCGATAATCGATTGGCTTAGATAAACACTCAGTGCCATTTTCCCCACACTAGCCAATGGTGTTAATCGAGTTTCCCATTTGGGCTTTAGCATTAGCAGGCTAATACCAGTGATATAAACCAGCGTAAGGCTGGCATTGAAAAACTCCAGGATAAATCCACCGAGCCATCCTGCAACCGGTGTTTCCTGAAAATCTATCTTCAATAAAAGTGTACTTAAGCCAAGGATAATTCCGGCAAGTAATGCAATAGTTAATATCCAGCTACTTTTTTTCAAAACCTGTTTAAAAAGTATTTGATGCTGGTCGATACTGGCAAACCAACGCATGCGCCCGGCAAGCATTCCCAACAAAAAGAATCCAAAAGTAATAAGGCCTCGCCCGCTGTTGATTTGGTAATTTAATTTTTCAGTTATGGCATGAATGTTGTGCTGGATTATGTGGGCAAGGTTGCCATTTTTTATTACGTCATAATAAGCCGCGCCAGCGACTTTATTATCTTCCTGAATTAACTGCAGTTGGTCGCGAAAAATAATTGAAATTAATTCCGCGCATTTCGTAGGAATGTTTAATGCCAGCAACGAGCCTACAACCAATAGGGTTTTGTTGCTTAAATTGCGACAAAACAGCAACAAAAATCCGAGTGGAACGTAAATCGATAAAATATCAGCGCGCCAGAAAATATGGTGCAGCACACCTATGATGCCAAGTATCGCCAGCCGCCAGCCAAAGCGCAGGACAACAGACTGGTGGCGTTTTTCCAGCTTATCTATCTGGATATAAAAACTTAAACCAAACAGGAATGAAAAAATGGCAAAGAATTTACTGATGATAAAAATCATGTAAATTCCTATCGCAATGCCGCTGCCTGCATCTTTGTAAAGTTGATAGGTTGCTTCCGGTAGCGGGCCACCGGCGTACCAAAAAATCATATGCGCATAGAGAATTCCAAACAGTGCAAATCCTCTGAGTACATCCAGAGTGACAATCCGCTCGGATCCTGGATTAAACGGCAGGCTCATAAATAATCCTTTAATCTGGTGAGTAAGTGATAACGTTATTTTTATATGGGATGCAACAATCCACACAGTAGGTTCGACAACCTTTATATTTTTGTGCTAACAGTTTTGCAAATGCAATTCCCGGGGAAGTTCTAAACAAATTTGTTGTTTACTAATAGGGCAGCGAAACGCCAGTTTATACGCAAGCAGCTGTAGCGGTGTTTTGCTGGCGGTGCCGTAAATCCTGTCTCCAATAATCGGGTGGCCAATCCCTGATAAATGACGGCGGATTTGATGTTTACGACCTGTTTCAATTAATACTTCTACCAATGTCGTTAAATGGTCATCGCTGGTTGCTAGTGTATTGACGATACTGACAGATTCTTTTCCATCCAGAGGCTGGTCAATTCGCAAATTATTGGCGATCAATTCGCCGATTATTCGTGCCTGATAATATTTGTTCAAATCGCGCGATTGGAATAATTGTGAAAGCAGGGCAGCTGCTTGTGAATCATGGGCAATCATCATCAACCCTGCAGCATCTGCATCTAATCGGTGGATAAGAAAACATTCGCGATTGCGTTCAAGCTCAACCCAGCGCAATAAACTGCAATGATCTCCCCATTGTGATCCCTGCGCTAACATCCCGTGAGGTTTATACCAGATGCTGTAGCGCCGCTGGTCAGCCATCAATTGGCCTGCAGGCGGGATGCGGGCAAGTACTTGTTCGTCGTAATAGAGTTGCACGCGTGTGCCTTTGGGTAAATCTTTAGTGGCGCGGCGCAAGCGTACCTGCTTGCCCTTGAAGGTCCACCAGCATGCACCTTTATTCATTGCATCCTTGATGCGCGCCTTGGGTAAGCCGGTTTTTTCGGCGAGAAAATCTACCGCGGTTTGCGTAGAAGTCGTGGTTGTAAAATCAAAAGTGCTTGGCATTTTGGTAAACTGCGATCCCATTTGAAAAGCTGACTAGTAGCGCGAGGCATTTGTGGCCGAAAAAGCAACAATTTATAAAGCAAACCTGACCCTGTCGGATATGGATCGCAATGTCTATGGCGATTTCAATTTGACTATCGCCTTGCATCCATCCGAAACCGTCGAGCGCATGATGGTGCGCATTCTAGCCTTTTGTTATCGCGCTGCGGAGAATTTAGCCTTTACCAAAGGGCTTTCTTCCATGGAGGAGCCGGATTTATGGCTCAAGCACGATAACGGCACTATTTTGGAATGGATTGAAGTAGGGCAGCCCGCACCCGATCGCTTGAAGAAAGCGTCTGGCCAATCGCAAGCTGTAAAAGTATTTAGTTATGGGCGTGGAATGGATGTCTGGTGGAAAAGTAATGCTGCTGCGATTCGCGCCTTACCCAAAGTGGAAATTCATTCTTTTGCTGCCGATGAATTGCAACAATTGGTTTCGCTTGCAGATAAAACCATGAACCTTACGGTGACCATTACCGAAACGATTGCCTATATTTCGTCGGCCACTGAAAACCTCACTATTCATTTGCGCGAGATGGAGTAACGATCATGATAAACAATGCAAATGCCCAGCAAGCTTTTATTGTTGATATCACGCTGGAAAATGCCCAGCAGTATTTAATTGAAGAATCTTTCCAACGCCCGGTAGTTATTGATTTCTGGGCAGATTGGTGTGCGCCGTGTAAAAATTTAATGCCGATTCTGGAGCAGCTTGCCAATGAATATGCCGGTGCATTTTTATTGGCAAAAGTAAATGCAGATGACCCGCAGACACAAATGATCAGTGCGCAATTTGGTGTGCGCAGTTTGCCAACGGTAATGATTATGAAGGACGGGCAGCCAGTAGATGGTTTTGCCGGCGCATTACCGGAAGTGCAAGTGCGTGAAGTCCTGGCCAAATATTTGCCGAAACCCTGGGAGGCACCCTTGGCCCAGGCTAACGCATTTATTGCAGAGAATAATTTTACCGATGCGCTGCCATTGTTGCGCAAGGCTTACGAAGTTTCTGGCGAGTTGCCATCCATTAATTTGCTGATCGCGCAATGTTACCTTGAGTTGAATCGCATCGATAATGCAGAAGTAATTTTATCTACGATCAAAATGGCTGATCAGGATGCGCTTTACGAACAATTGCAATCGCGCATTGAACTAATGAAGCAGGCTGCAAAAACTCCCGAGCTGGTCGCGCTGGAAGCTGCGCATTTACAAACACCTGATGATTTGCAAATACGTTACGAACTGGCGTTGCAATATCATCAAGAAGCCCAGCATCGCCAGGCATTGGACCACTTGCTATATGTCTTACGTAAAGACCGCAACTTTGCTGAAGGAGAGGCTCGTAAAACCTTTAATGGCATTCTTACTGCGCTGGGAAAGGGCGATCCGCTGGCGATTGAGTTTCAACGCAAGTTATTTACGTTGCTTTACTAGGTTTTACCCCGCAGTAAATGGTCGATGGAACTAAAAGCCGTTACACTGCCAGGGTATGTAAAAACGGGTGAGTTCATTAAGCCCGTTGCAACCATTTGCCTAAGGGCAATTCAGTTTTCCTGGTGCCTGCCAAAGGCGCCGGTGCCAGAGGGCCAAGATCCACAATGTATAAACGCTATTCCCTGATTGCACTCCTGAGCCTTTGCGTGGCCTTCGTGGGATGTGGCAAAGACAATCAGGACCTGTCTGAACTTCCTGCATTTTGCAAACAGGAAAAGGGGAAGTTATATCTAAAGCAGGGTTCCCTGCGCATGGAAATCATGCCGGATGTAGCCGGTAGAGTCTCTTCGTTGAAATATGATGGGCATGAAATCCTGGTGCCTATTGTCGATTTTGACAAGAATACCGATTGGGGCACCGTGCTCTGGTCCAGCCCGCAAGCCGAATGGCAGTGGCCGCCAATTGATGTGCTGGATAGCAAGCCGTATAAGCTCAGCGTGAAGGGCGACCGCGTTACGCTCACCAGTGAAATAGATCCGAAAACCGGTTACCAATTCAGCAAGACCTACATGCCCGCCGGCGAAGATCGCATTGCAGTCACCTACCGGATATTTAATCATTCAAAGCACGAAAAAAGCGTTGCGCCGCTGGAGGTAACGCGTTTGCCTTCATCGGGAACTTTATTTTATCCGCGCGGTGATACTGACCCTATCAGCGGAATTTTTTATCCGCTCGATGTACAAACCATTGATGAATTAACCTGGTTTGACTACGACAAGAAAAAAATTCGTACGGATCACCACAAAATTATGCAGGACGGAAAAGAAGGCTGGGTTGCCTACATCGACAAAGGTTATTTGTTGATGAAAGAATTTGTGGATAATCCGCCTTCTGCGATTGCTGAAGGTGAGCGTGAAATAGAAATATTTGCTCACGTAGAGCACGTTTTTATTGAAATGAAACAGCAGGGTGCTGCAGTCAACCTGAATACTGGCGAGCATTTGGAGTGGACAGTGATCTGGCATGTGAAAAAACTGCCGGATGAATTAGTGCGGAATCCTGAGCCGCATGCGTTGGCTGATTTTGCGCGCAGCCTGTTATAAGTTGGATTAATGAATTTGAATTAAAAAAAATCGCCGTTTAGCGGCGATTTTTTTTAGTTTTAAGTTTGCGAACCCGATCAGCTTCTTCTTTCTCCATGCGCTTTTTTTCATCGTCAGCTTTGGCCCGGGCAACTTCCTCTTGCGTCATTTCCGGTGTTTCCCAACTAATCTGCCCAAGTAACCCTGAGCGCAATTCGTTAATTAATAATGACGATACTTTCTGGATTTCCACGCCGCCGCCTTTGCGGGTGCAGCCGCGCTTAATGCCGATTGCCTCCAATAACTCAAGGTCGGTTTCTGGTAATTCGGTTAACCCGTAACGTGCTTTTATGGCATCAGGATAGGCTTTTAATAAGTATTCTGCAGCGTAAAGTGCGATATCGGCATAATCAAAAACGGTGTCTTTAATTGCACCGGTAATCGCCAGGCGATAACCACAAGACGGTGGTGATAACTTGGGCCATAAAAATCCGGGTGTGTCAGTTAGCAAGATTCCGTTTTCCAATTTTATTTTTTGCTGCGCTTTAGTTACGCCGGCCTCATTGCCGGTTTTGGCGATAACGCGGCCGGCGAGGGTATTGATAATGGTGGATTTACCCACATTGGGAATCCCCATAATCATCGCTCGCGCAGGACGAACTTCTTTCTGGCGTTCACTTACCAGATTCATACAGACACTTAATAAATTACGAATTTGATCCGGGCGTTGCTGGCTGACGGGCAGGGCTTTCACGCCTTTCTCCGTTTCCATTTTTTCTATCCACAAAGCAGTAATTTGGGGATCGGCAAGATCGGCTTTGTTGAGCAATTTGATTAAGGGAGTATCGCCACGCAAGCTGGGAACCAGCGGGTTTTCGCTGGAAAAGGGTATACGTGCATCGATCACTTCAATAACCACATCCACGTGGGGCATGACTTCCGCAATTTCTTTGCGGGCCTTGTGCATATGGCCGGGGAACCAGTTAATTGTTGACATGGAATACCTGAAAGCAAAATCAGTAAATGAAGCGGGAATTAATAGCGCAATTAAAATGAATCGAGCTTTTCACCGGTATCAAAGTGATGGAGCAGCAGACATTCATCATCACTTTCACCTTCGCAAATCACCACGCAAAAAGGGGCAAGTTTCGGGGCGTAATCTGCATCGGCAAAGAGCGGGTGCTGCAATTCTTGCCATAGTTGCGCGGGGAATTCGGTAAAGAAATTGAAACTTAGGAATAGTTTCCCTTTCTCCTCAATAGCGTCCACCTCGGGTGACCGTATCGGGCGCACCCGGCGCAAAAATTCCTCCCGATCAAACTCCCGGGCTAGTTTGGGCTGGATCTGAAAACTGATGCAATGCATGGCAAATCTCGCAGGTTTGCTGTAATGGCGGGAATTATACGCAATGACGCCGCTCCAGGTTGCTAATTCTGCGCGTTAAGAAGATTAAACGCTGCTTTTACCATAGGGAAAGAAACCGGTTTCAGCTATGATGCGTGCCGGGTATTCCAGTCAAACTTTTCGTCATCCTGTGGCGGTCATTATTGTGTCTTCTCCTTTATTTCGGCCTCTGGCGCTAGGCATTTATGCGCTTTTCTTTACTGCTGGACTGGTGGGGGCCCTGGTATTGCCAACACTCAGTTTGTTTTTGGCCAAGGAGATTGGTGTGCGCCCATTGTTGGTGGGTGGTGCCTTTGCAGGAGTGGCGATGGCAGGTATTGTTTACAACCATTTCATCGGGCACTGGTCAGACAAACTAGCTGATCGCCGCCCCCTGATTGCCTCCTTTTGCCTGTTGGGCAGTGTTTCCTGTTTGATATTTGCGTTCTCGCGTAATTATTGGCTGGTAGCTTTTACGGCAATATTTTTACTCAGCCTTTCCATGGTGTCTTTTTCACAGATTATGGCTTACAGCCTGGATTATGCAGAAGCAGAAATTCCGGTAGACCGTATTCCTTTATTTAATGCAATTATGCGTGCGCAAATCGCCTTTGCCTGGGTAGCAGGCCCACCGGCAGGTTTTTTATTGGCGACCCATTTCGGCTTTGATGTGGGTTATGGAATCGCCGCGTTGCTTTATATTTTGCTCGCCATTGCTACCTTCCAATTGTTGCCGCGTTTACCGGCGAAACCAAAAAAACTGAATGAATCAGGTGAACAGGTTGCTGTAGCTCCTTTGTCATCAGCAATTAAATATTCTTTAATTATTTGTGCGCTGGGTTTTTCACTTCTATGGGGCGCTAACAATGCCTATCTCATTAGCTTGCCTATTCACCTTAAAGATAATTTGAATCTGGATGCGCAGTGGATGGGATGGGTGATGGGAACTACTGCTGCACTGGAAGTTCCTTTTATGTTGTTAGCTGGCCATTACGCCAGTCGCTTTCGTTTAATCACTTTAATTCGCTGCGCTGGTATTGCCGCATTGATTTTGTATGTCGGTGTTTATTTTGCCGATCAGCTTTGGCACTTGTTTGCGTTGCAGATTTGCAACGCAATTTTTATTGGTGTGCTTGCCGGTTTGGGGGTATCAGTAATCCAGGATTTAATGCCAGGGCGTTCCGGCGCTGCATCGGGGCTTTATACCAATACGACGCATATCGGTAATTTACTGAGTAGTTTAATGGTGGGGGTTGTCGCAGATTATTTTGGGTATCACCAGGTTTTTTTGGCAAATATCCTGTTGGTTATTGTCGCTATTTGGGCATTCGGAAAAGTGAAAACTTCGCGGGAAATCGCTGCAACGGGCTGATTGCAGCATCAGCATTCCCAACTGATGAATTATTGTTTTTAGGAATCATTGAACATCAATCCTCATCCTCATTGAGGAGCTTTTCCAAATCATCAACGCTCATTGCAAATAACCGATGCCGCAATTCGCTTTCGATTTGCGGCATCATACTTTTAATTACCTCATCAACCAGATGCTGGCGTGGGTGATTGATTTTGTGTGCAACATTTTTGGTCGCGTTGAGAATCTTTTTGGCAGTTTCGTATTCGAATAACGGTGGTGGATTATTTCCGTGCAAGCGCTCGCGAATATGCTGCGGTAAAAAAGGATTCTCTCCGGACGCTTTTGCCAATGGGCGAGAAGTTTGTAGTGGGTTAGTTTGTAAAAGATTGGATTGTAACGGATTGGATTGTAGCGGATTAGTGTGTAGAAAATTGTTTTGGGGCTGAGTGGTGTGTAATGGATTGGCTGGTTGCTGTTGAGCGGGGGCATTCAAATGCGATGCAACGCCATGCCGTTTGTTCTCTGTTTCTGTGGTGTGGGGAGCGGCGTTGCCAGTCCGCGCGGATTCCTCAAATAATGAAGCTTGTCCAGGCAAAACGGATTCGTGACTGGTATAAGGGGACGCGCGCAAGGTCGGTTGCTGTTGATAAACAGGCTCTTCAGCAGCGAATTCTGTTTCCTGCAGAATTGGAATGTCATCCTCTTCCAGTAGTAGTCCTTTAATTGATTCGAGCTCCTGCAAAATTTCGGCTTTGGTTTTATTTGTATTGGCCATGATATTTACAAGTATCCGGTTTCTGGGTTTTCTGGCAGCTATAAATTTCCAGATTCTATAATTTTCTTGTTTCTATAGGGTAGCCGCGGCTTTTATAAAAGCTGTAGCGTTCACGGCTGGTCGCCAGCATTTGTTGTTCCTGGATCACAACCTCACTCACTCGTTCGAAACGGCTGAACCATACGGGAATAGTGTTGCTCAAGTTAAGCAATAAACCCTGGTGATCGCCAGCTTGATCCCCAAATGTGATTTCAACAGGCGCCGGTTTGCCACCATTGATAAGTTGGTGGGGAACAAAGCTTTCCGGTTTGAAAGTCCACAGCAATTCATCCAGTTTGCGCGCGTCTGCTTCGGAGTCGACAGCAATTAATACGCGCATTCCCATACGTTGCACTTTTTCTGCCAGCTTACATGCAAACAACCAGCGAGCTTCGCTGGTTGTTTCGGGTAGAACATAAAAATCAACTTTAGTCACAATTAGGCCTGATTCAATAAATATTGCACAAGCAGCGGAACCGGACGGCCAGTTGCGCCTTTGGCACCACCGGAGCGCCATGCGGTACCGGCGATATCCAAATGCGCCCAGGCGAATTTTTTGGCGAAACGTGACAGGAAACAAGCGGCCGTTACACTGCCGGCCTCACGACCGCCAATGTTGGCGATATCGGCGAAATTGCTATCCAGTTGCTTTTGGTAGTCATCCCACAATGGCAGTTGCCATGCGCGATCCGCACTTTCTTCACCTGCTTTCAGGAGCGATTTGGCGAGATCGTCATTATTGCTAAATAATCCCGTCGCGTGGTTGCCGAGGGCAATTACACACGCACCGGTCAAGGTCGCAATATCCACTACCGCTTTGGGCTTGAAGCGCTCGGTGTAGGTGAGGGCATCGCACAGCACCAAACGACCTTCGGCATCCGTGTTCAGAATCTCAATGGTCAGGCCGGCCATGGAGGTCACAATATCGCCGGGTTTAGTGGCAGCGCCACTCGGCATATTTTCTGTGGTGGCGATAACACCAACCACATTAATCGGCAGTTGTAATTCAACCAGGGTGCGGAAACTGCCCAACACACTGGCCGCGCCGCACATGTCGTATTTCATTTCGTCCATCGCTGGCCCGGGTTTCAGGCTGATACCGCCGGTATCAAAGGTAATACCTTTGCCAACGAGGGCAACGGGTGCGTCTTTTTTATTACCGCCTTTATATTCGAGCACAATGAGCTTGGCAGGCTGTTCACTGCCGGCCGCTACTGAAAGGAAAGAACCCATGCCCAATTCTTTCATTTGTTTTTCTTCCAGCACATCAACGCTGAGCTTGGCCTGGCCTTTAGCTAGCAGTTTGGCTTGTTCCGCCAGATAAGTCGGGGTACAGATATTGCCCGGTAAATCGCCCAGGTTGCGCGCCAGGTTAACGCCTTTGGCGATTGCTTGCCCCAGAATCAGACCTTTGGTTGCATTGGGAACCTGATCTTTCGCGGTACCTAAAACCACTTTTTTCAGTTGCAGGCTGATTTCAGCAGGTTTGCTTTTCAGTGAGTCAGCACGGTATTCCAGTTGGCCCAGGTTTTCGGCAATTTGACGGGCCTGCCAGTTGATATCCTGATCCGTTACGGTGATTTCACCCAATGCAATAGTCACATCTGAACTGGGTGTTGGTTTTAGCGCTTCGCTGATTTTTTGCACGGCGCGACGATAATTCTCTACGCTAACGCTGCCATCTTTAAGCCCGCCAAAGCCCAATATTAACAATCGTTCCGCAGCGATGCCTTGTGGATTGAGTAATAAAATACTTTGTCCGGCTTTACCTTGAAAACCTTCGCGCTTTAATAGCGCCGTTAATTGGTGTGCGTCAGCGGCATCAATGCTGCTTGCGCTGGGTGATAATTTAAGCCCTTCATAGGCTGCGACCACCAGCGCATTGGTAGCATGTTTTACCGGGTCGATGACTTTTGCGGAAAACTGGATGCTGGCAGGTTTTGCGGCGGCGGTATTTTTTGGGGTGGTGGATTTCTTGCTGGAGGTTTTTGCGTCACTGGTTTTCTTGACGGTTTTTTTAGCGGGTGCGGAAGCTGAGGTCATAAAAAGTCCCTGGTTTAGGCAAAGGATAATTCGCTCAAGACAAATCGGGCGTTGTGCGTGATAATGCCACAATTTTTAGCGACTATGGCGGCGAAATTCTGTTAAAAAACGGAACCCTGTCGCTGAATGCAAGTCATTAAGCCATTGTAGTTGATGATTCTGTTTAGATTAAATCCATCGTTTGGCAAGCATGGTTAAATGTTGCGCAAGTTTTGCACAAGTCGCATTGATGGCTCTATGAAGTACCAACGCGAATAAATAGAAACTTGAATACACATGTTTGAAGTATCAACTCGCAGGAATATTACGTTGATTATTTTTCGTTATATCGTACGGGATTTATTAATTACCAGCTTCGCGGTTAGCTCCGTTCTGTTAATTATTTTCCTCACTAATAGTTTTGGCCGCTTTCTTACCGATGCAGCACAAGGAAAGCTCGCGGTTGATGTGTTGTTTAAAGTTGTTACTTTCCGTATGCCATATATGTTGGAGTTAATTCTTCCGCTTGGATTTTATCTTGCGATTTTGTTGGCTTACGGACGTATGTATATTGAAAGTGAAATGGTGGTGCTGTCCGCTTGTGGAATGAGCCATTGGCAGCTGCTGCGAATCACCCTGGTTCCCGCTGCCATAGTTGCCGCTATCGTGGCGTTGTTCAGTTTCTGGTTGAGCCCGGCGGGCGCATTGATGACTGAACAGACATTGGCAGAGCAGCGCAATCGCAGCGAATTTGAAAGCTTGCAAGAAGGGCGTTTCCAGGCGATAGGTCAAGGCAAGGTAATGACCTATGTGGAAAATGTCAGCGATGATAATCAGCGCCTTGAGCAGGTGTTTGTGGCGCAACGTGATTCAGATACAACATCGTCAGTAGTCGTTGCCCAAACGGGTGAGCAAGCCTTTATTAAAGATTATGGCCAGCGTTATTTGGTACTGCATAACGGTTATCGTTACGAGGGAAGGCCAGGCACCCGTGAATTTAAAGTTACCCAATTTAATGAGTGGGGCAGGTATCTCCCACCAACCACCAGCGTTGCGGAATTTGAACGGGAATCTGATGCAAAAACCACAGCGCAATTATTAAGTGCCGATGACCCAGGTAGCAGTGCCACTTTGCAGTGGCGTATTTCTATGCCGCTAATGGTTTTTATTGCAACCTTGCTGGCAGTGCCGCTCAGTAAAACCAACCCACGCCAGGGCCGTTATTTAAAAATGCTGCCCGCAATTTTGATCTACGTGTTTTATCTCGCATTTTTAATCAATGCGCGCAGTGCGGTAGCTGATGGTGATTTATCGCCCATTGTGGGGTTGTGGGGGGTGCATGTGCCGTTTCTGGTAATCGCATTATTGATGTTGAATTGGCACGGGGTAATGCAAACCCGTAACAAGCCTGCCAAATTGGTTCAGGGGTGAGATGATTCATGGGCAAAATAACGAGCTATGTATCGCGCACCGTTTTTATGGCAATCGCCTTAACGCTGTTAGTATTTCTTGCGCTGGATTTTATTTTTGGTTTGATCAGTCAACTGGAAAATGTGAATGAGCATTACACGGCTTATGAAGCATTCAGGTATATGTTGTTCACTATGCCGCGACGCTTGTATGACTATATTCCTTATACATGCTTGATAGGTTGTCTCGCTGGTTTGGGCTTATTAGCCAGTAGCAGTGAATTAGTGATTATTCGTGCGGCTGGTGTATCGGTAAAGCGTATTGCATGGATGGCACTGCGGCCAGCGTTAGTGTTTATCTTGCTGGCTACTATCGTCGGTGAATTTGTTGCACCCTATACAGAACAAATGGCAGACAATCGTCGTCATTTCCTGCGTTACAACGCCACACAAAAAGCGCCGCAAAATATGTGGAACCGCGAAGGCAATGAATTCATGTATGTAAATGCAGTGCTCCCTAACGGTGTAGTGTATGGTTTGACGCGTTACAAGTTTAATGACCAGCATCAATTGCAATCCGCCAGTTTTAGCAAGCAGGCAACTTACCAGGATAATTATTGGCAGGAAGAGGAAATTTCAATTACCTACCTTGATGAAAACTCTGTGCGTACGGAAGTAATTCCATCGCGCCGCTGGGAGACTAATCTCACACCAACGTTATTTAATATTCTAGTGGTGTCACCGGAAGATATTTCGATACGCAATTTGCACTATTACATTGATTATCTAAATAAACAGAATCTGGCTTCCAGTACTTACAGTTTGGCTTTCTGGAAAAAAACATTGCAGCCTCTGACAACAGCAGCGCTGGTTTTGGTGGCAATTTCATTTATTTTTGGCCCCTTGCGCAGTGTGACTATGGGGCAACGGATTTTTACCGGTGTTGTGCTCGGTATTGGATTTATGTTGTTGCAGCGATTATTGGGGCCCTCGAGCCTGGTGTTTGGTTTTCCGCCATTAATTGCAGTAATAATTCCTATCTCATTGTGTGTGGCTTTGGGGTGGTACTTGTTGGGCAAGGCGCGCTAACCGGTGCGCCTCGCAATTTATTTTTTATCTTTCGCCAGGAGCAGGATTCGCGTTTTACTCAGCTTATCGTGCAGCGTTTGGCGCTCCGGGTTTAAGTACATCACCCAATAACCTATCCCTAATAACAGCATCGAAAAAGGTGCGCAGACGCAGCGAATAACACATTGTGAATAACCGGGTGTTTGCATGCTATTCGCGTCATACATTTTCATTCTCCAGGTTTTCATTCCGAGCGTTTGGCCAGAGTTTTTCCAGAAATAACAAAAGAAAAACCCCAGGGTCAAAATCCAGCCGATAAATACCACAATACCGAACGCTCCCCAGGTAACTCTTTCACCTGGAGCGGGGATACCTTTGATTGCGATATTAATACCAGTGGCAATAGCGCCATAAAGGATGCTTACTGCCATAAGTAACAAGCTGTCATACACCATTGCGGCAAAGCGACGCAATAAACCCGGAGTGGCAAACTCCTGAGCAACAGGTTCGGGAGTTGGTTTTTTTTTCATAAATGAAATCAAACTTTAAAGCGAATAAGGTAAGTGGGTTCAGAATCTATTTTTTGCCCCAGCGAAATTTTACCTTCACCTTGTAATGGCAATTCCTCGCGACGTAAATAAATTGGCTGTTGCTCATCTGCATACACATATGTGCCATTGGTAGAGTGATCGACCAACACATATTTCCCCCGGCGGAATTCAATATGGCAATGCTCGCGTGAGGCGAGCTCATGTTCAATTAATAAATGCGCTTTAACCGGATCACGGCCGATGTGGTAGGGCGTTTGCTCTGGCAGTAACAAAATATCGCGACCACACAAGCTCAGTGTTAACTGGAATTTGGCAACAAAGCTCGCCACATCATGAATCGGCATGACCATAGTTGCGCGATTATCTTTGCCAGAGTGTTCCCATTCCAGGCGATAAATCAATGTATGTTCCGTTTCGCCTTTGATGTTGATGCGATCAAACATCTGGCAGTCATGTTTAAATGCGTTACCCAGTGTGTCTACAACCGATTGGGTGATGACGATTTGATTGGCGCGCGCGATATGCGCAACACAGGCGGCATCATTAACCCGATCACCAAACACATCGTTATGGGTTATTAACACATCGCCATAAGCAATCCCGATTTTAATTCCAAGATCTTTTAAATGCGGTTCTTTCACGCATCGCCGCTGAATCGCAATCGCCGCCTCACACGCCTGAAAACCCTCGCTAAAGCGCGCCATAATCTCGTCGCCGATGGTTTTTACCACAGTGCCTTCATTTACGATGGTAATCGCCGTCATAAAATGCACGGCCTCATCGATAATTGCTTTGGCCTGTTCATTCCCAATCCGCTTATAAAGCGCCGAGCTACCGGAGACATCGGCAAACATAATGGCTTGGTATTGGTTTTGTTGGTTCATGCGATCTGTGGCTTGGGATTGGGGTAGGGGACTGCTGCGAGCCGCTTATGATACGGGAAAATTGAAGTTTCATGAACCCTTATTTCGGCGGGATTGGCCAGTGGATATGATGTTTTGGGCGCTTTTTGAATATGCGTAAATGATCTTCAATTGGTGCCAGAATATAAGTTTTACATATCGGAGAATATTTTTGGCTTCGGTTGTAGTTACTTGATTGCGCTAAATGTGAATTTGCAGTGCTATTGGAGCGGGCCATAATGATGGATTATCGGTTTTTATTTTCAGTTTTGCTGTTTTTTTTGCAATTAATAAATAAATTTAAAATTATTTATTTGCTGTAGCCCCTCAAAATCCGTTTTAAATAATTTCAATTATTTGCTCTGCGCGCGAGTGGATGTTGTTAAATAATTTTTCCATCAATAGATCGGGTGGGTCGATTGCAATTATTCGCCGTATTCAGGTGTTGTTCAGAAAGATTAGTTTGATTGATAACTGTTTCGCAGGAACGGGAAACTTATGTAAAAAACCAGTAATGATTCGTGATAAGAACTTTAAAAATAAATTATCAGTGCAATATCTATTAAGTAGACCAATAGTAGGAGGTGCGCTATGGCTGCTATGGATTGCCCTGCAGGTGTAATCTACAGGCATTGGATGCCTGAAATATTTATTGAAGGGTTTGCTGGGGATGGCTCTTCTATAAAGTTGCCATTTGTTGGTTTCGCTTTTAAATCTGTAGTTGATAGATATGTCGGTGAATTTATCAACGTTATCGCTACGCGTATCTCGAATAGTCCTGGTAGTGAATGTTATAACTGGCGGACGCTGCTTCCCCATCAGTACGTATTGGCTTGGAAAACAGTTAAGTCAACGATTGCGCCTGGCCGTGTTGTAGTGATTGGATTAACCAATGAACAAGGGTGGCCGATTGTTACACCTGAATATTGAGGGCGCTGTGAACTTGGAAATTAGGTAGCCCATGCAGTTAGCGGTAGCGATTCGCAGTAGAGAATTTGTCTTTTTGTGCTTTTTGGATTCTGCATGTCCTCCCTCAACTGGGTTTTAAATAGTTCCTTGATTTTTGGCTGCAATTTTTTCCATTCTTTTAATGCTTCATCGTCAAAAACTAACTCATAGGTCATCAATGTTTACCTTGGTGAATTTCCTCCCAAGGCGAGCCTCGCGCTTTTCTACCAATGCTTTTAATTCCATATCTTCCAGTTGCTCGATGATGGCTTCCCGGCACGCAGCTGGTAAGTACCTAACCGAGGCAAAATGTAGGACCAAATAAAGTGTCATTTAAAGATCTTTTTTGTGTGCCGAAAAGAGCGTCACGTTGGATAACCTTATAACCGCTTCCTCTTTCCCAAGATCATGTCCTGCATCATTTTTGAGTGGCGATAACACGCTCCATCCGCCAAATTCACTCATATCTGACCTGCGGCTTCTGTGAAAAATTTGAATATAGGAAATGAGAAATTGAAGGCGGGCCGCATGGTTTATGTTTTTAAGTGTGTTCCCATTACGCGCCTTTGATGTTTTGAAACATAAATTCGAAACAATAAAAAAGGGCTTACATTGCTGTAAGCCCTTTCGGATTTGGTGCCAGTGGTCGGACTCGAACCGACACGCTTTAAGGGCGCCGGATTTTGAATCCGGTGCGTCTACCAATTCCGCCACACTGGCGAGTGGTGCGCATTTTAATGATTTGGGCTTGGCTGTCAAACACTTATTTTGAAATTTCTTTAAATCTTTCAATAAGTAAGCAAGTTGTTCAAAAAGCGGTTAATGGTTTAGGTTAGTTACCGCTTTATACCTGTCTGAACGTGTCTACTACGCACCGGATTCCAAATCTGGCCCCTCGGCGGAGGGGTAACCCCCATTCACAATTTTGAAACTCCCTGAATTTGAGTTAACCTGCCGGCCTTTTTTACGCTAAATCTTTCAAGTTGCTTATTTGCTATGCGTCGCCAGGATTTTCACTACGAATTGCCCGATGAACTGATTGCCCGTGCGCCAACGGCGCAACGGCGCGGTAGCCGTTTACTGCTGTTGGATGGGATAACGGGCCAGTTAAGTCATCGACAATTCCCTGATTTATTAAGTCTGGTTGAGCCGGGCGATTTAATGGTATTTAACAATACCCGTGTCATTCCCGCGCGTTTGTTTGGCCAGAAGGAATCGGGTGGGCAGGTGGAGATTCTGGTGGAGCGGGTGTTGGATAACCGCCGTGTGCTGGCACATACCCGTGCGAGCAAAGCACCAAAGGTTGGCTCTATTGTCATTCTGCAAGATGCGACCAATGTGCGTTTGGCTGCACGGCACGATGCGCTGTTTGAGTGGGAGTTTTTGGGCGATGATGCGGTGCTGACTGTTTTGGATCGCATTGGTCATATGCCCCTTCCTCCTTATATAGATAGAGAAGATGTGGCCGCAGATCGCGAGCGCTATCAAACTGTATATGGTGAAAAGCAGGGCGCGGTTGCGGCACCTACTGCCGGGCTGCATTTTGATGAGCAGATGTTGAGTGACCTGAAGAACAAAGGCGTGCAGGTTGCATTTGTGACTTTGCATGTTGGTGCAGGTACGTTCCAGAACATGCGCGTGGATAATATTTCCGAACACCAGATGCATTCTGAAATTATGGATGTATCAGAAGAGGTTTGTGCATTGGTGCGGGCGACCAAAGCCGCGGGTAAGCGTGTGATCGCGGTGGGAACCACCAGTGTACGTAGCCTTGAATCTGCTGCCCAGGGTTACGGGAACCCGAATCAGTATGGTGATATTCATCCTTATCAGGGCGAAACCAATATCTTTATTTATCCCGGCTATGAATTCCAGGTGGTGGATGCATTGGTAACCAATTTTCATTTGCCGGAATCCACCTTGATTATGCTGGTATCGGCCTTTGCCGGTTTCCGTTTCACCATGGCTGCTTATCAGGAAGCGGTTGCGCAACAATATCGCTTTTTCAGTTATGGCGATGCCATGTTTATTACCCGCAATCCTGCCGCTGCTTTGCAAAAAGTTGGCGTAGCGCAATAGAGAGTTAATCGTGACTAATCCAGAAGTAAAAGACGTTGACGCAACCGGCCAGTGTTTTATGCAATTTGAGTTGGATAGCCAAACAGGGCGTGCACGCCGCGGGCGTTTGAAGTTTCCACGCGGCACTGTAGAAACTCCCGCATTTATGCCGGTTGGAACCTATGGCACCGTAAAGGGCCTGACCCCGCGTGACGTTGAGGATATCGGTGCGCAAATTATTCTGGGTAACACATTCCATTTGATGTTGCGCCCGGGTACTGAAGTCGTAAAAGCGCATGGTGATTTGCATGATTTTATGCAATGGAAAGGGCCAATCCTGACTGACTCCGGTGGCTTCCAGGTTTTCAGTTTGGGCAAATTGCGCAAAATTACTGAAGACGGCGTGACGTTCAAATCGCCAATTAATGGTAGCAAAGTATTTCTCGACCCCGAAACCTCCATGCAAGTACAGCGTGATTTGGGTTCGGACATTGTGATGATTTTTGATGAGTGTACGCCATACCCGGCAAGCATCCATGAGGCACGCGATTCGATGGAATTGTCGTTGCGTTGGGCTAAGCGTTCAAAGGATGCCCATGGTAATAATCCTTCGGCATTGTTTGGGATAGTCCAGGGTGGTATGTATGAGAATCTGCGCGGCGAATCCCTGCGCGGTTTGGTGGAAATTGGTTTTGACGGTTATGCGATCGGTGGTTTGTCGGTTGGTGAACCCAAAGAGGATATGTTGCGCATCCTGGAAAGCCTCACCCCGCAAATGCCCAAACACAAGCCGCGCTATCTGATGGGTGTGGGTAAACCGGGTGATATCGTTGAAGCAGTGCGTCGCGGTGTAGATATGTTTGATTGCGTAATGCCGACCCGCAACGCGCGCAATGGCCATTTATTTACCAGTGAAGGCGTGGTCAAATTGCGCAATGCCAAATATCGTGAAGATACTGGCCCGCTTGATCCGTTGTGCGATTGCTATACCTGCAAAAATTTCTCGCGTTCCTATCTGCACCATTTGGATAAGTGCAATGAAATGTTGGGTGCGCAATTGAACACGATTCATAATTTGCGTTACTACCAACGCATCATGGCTGATATGCGTAAGGCCTTGAGTGAAAACACTTTTGATGCATTTTTGGTGGAATTTTATGGTCGCCAGGGCTTGGAAGTACCGCCTGCGCCCCAAGAATGAACGCTTCATCATTGTTGTAAGTGAATTAAAGGGTATAATCCGGCGCCCTTTACCATACCGCAGCCAGGGTAACGGCTGTGAGCAAGTAGAAATAATGCAGAAATTTCGACCCGCAAATAACCTTGCAGGTCGTTAAAAAGCTGTGACTGACTAGTTGGGAATTATTTATGCTAAACCGCTACCCGCTGTGGAAATACCTGATGTTGATTGCCATCACCGCGATCGGCTTTATTTATTCCATTCCAAACATTTACATTCCCGACCCCGCAGTACAGGTTTCGGGTGACTCTACTGCAAAAGTGATTGATAAAGCAGTTCTTGATCGTATCGAACAAACCCTGAAAGAAGCCAAAATTGATTATTTTGGTGCTGAGTCAAATGGTCAGTCAGCAATGGTTCGCTTGCATGGTCACGAACAACAAATGTTGGCGCGCACTGCAATCCAGCGCGCACTGGGTGATGGCTATATTGTTGCGTTAAACAGCGCTTCTACTACGCCGGGTTGGTTGCGTGCATTGGGTGCTGAGCCGATGAAACTCGGTTTGGACCTGGCGGGTGGCGTGCACTTCTTGTTGGAAGTGGATAGCGCTTCTGCAGTAGAAAAGCGCCAGACAATCAACGCTGACGATATGAAAGATAAACTGCGTAAAGCGAAAGTCCGTTACTCTTCTATCGTTGCAAACCGTGATAACCAAATCGTGGCGCGCTTCCGTAGTGCTGACTCGGTTGATCAAGCCATCAGCACCTTGCGCGGCGATTTCCCTGGAATGCAGTTTGTTAAACAAGATGCACCGGCTGATGCGGCTGATTTTGGTTTTGTTGCAACGCTCAGTGAAGCCGCCATAAAAGAAATTGAAGATTACGCATTGAATCAAAACCTGATTACCTTACGTAACCGCGTTAACGAACTCGGTGTCTCTGAACCTATAGTTCAGCGTCAGGGCCGCAGCCGTATTATTGTGCAGTTGCCTGGTGTACAGGATCCGGCAGAAGCCAAACGTGTTATCGGTAAAACTGCAAACCTCGAATTTCGCCTGGGTGCTTCACCTGACACTCTGGTTTCCAACAAAGAAGAGTTCCCCTTCAAAGATGAGTTGATGCAAATGCAGCGTGGTAATGCTGTATTGGAAAAACAACTCATCGTGACCGGTGATAGCGTTACGGATGCAAAAAGCAGCTTTGATCCGGAAACCAACCAACCACAAGTAAATATCACCCTGGATAGCCTTGGCGGTGCGAAAATGAACCGCGTGACGCGCAACAACGTTGGCCGTCAGATGGGCATTTTATTTATTGAATATAAAACCCGTACACAAATTGTGAAAAATGCAGCGGGTGAAGACGTTGAAAAAGCGACTCAATATATTGAGCGCAAAGTTATCAGTCTGGCCACGATTCAAAGTGCATTAGGTATTCAATTCCGCATCACCGGTTTGGATCAGCCTGGTGAAGCTGCGGAACTGGCATTGCTGTTGCGCGCCGGTGCCCTGGCTGCACCGATGCACTTTGTGGAAGAGCGGACCATTGGTCCATCACTCGGTGCGGATAACATCAAGAAAGGGGTGAATTCCTCTATCTGGGCATTGGTGATGGTGTTTATTTTCATGGTGGTTTTCTACCGCATGTTTGGTTTGTTCGCTAACGTTGCACTGGCAATTAACGTGCTGCTGCTAATGACGGTACTCTCCATGTTTGGTGCAACACTCACCTTGCCAGGTATTGCCGGTATTGTATTGACGATGGGGGTTGCGGTAGATGCCAACGTACTTATCTATTCGCGGATTCGCGAAGAGCTTAGAAATGGGGCTTCTCCACAGCAGGCTATTTACACGGGCTATGAGCGCGCATTTATTACCATTCTCGATGCCAACCTGACGACGATGATCGTAGCCATTATTCTGTTTGCCGTGGGCACCGGTCCGATTAAAGGCTTTGCAATTACGTTGTGGATCGGTCTGGCGACCTCCATGTTCACTTCAATTATGGTTAGTCGTGCGTTGGCGAATCTGGTGTATGGCCGTCGCAAAAACCTGCAAAAAATTTCGCTGTAAGAGAGCACTGCTATGACACAGGAATTGAAAGTTATTAACTTTATGGGAATCCGAAAGTACACTTCGGGTTTCTCAATTATTCTCACCATTTTGGCTGTTGCGTCGATTGTCTTTCAGGGATTTAAACTGGGGTTGGATTTTACTGGCGGGACACAACTTGAAGTCCAGTTTGATCGCCCGGCAGACCTCGCAAAAATTCGTGAGGTGCTCGAAGAAAAACAATTGCACAGCCCTGTGGCAGTGACTTTTGGTAGCGATGCGGATGTAATGATTCGTACCCAGGATCAAATGAGCATCAAGGGACGTGAATATATCGCCGCTGAAATTGCCAGGCTTGGTAATGGTGCGAGTTTGCAAGATGTGATTCGCCCGACGCGTGAACAGGAAGGTTTTGTTGATGTATTGGTAATTAACAACCTGACTCCGGATCAAGTAGCTCAATCCGGCCTTTTTGATACTACCCGTTTTGGAAAAACGATTGTTGCGACCAAAGACAACACAACACAAATTGCGATTGAAAAGGGTTTGGATCTGGTTTACAGCCAGCACTTGTTAAAAGAATTGGAAGTGGCCACTGGGGCGTCAATCAAGTTGCGCAGTAGTGATTCAGTTGGTCCACAAATTGGTGACGAGCTGCGCGATAGTGGTGGTCTCGGTATGCTGTGCGCATTTGCGTTGGTATTTTTATATGTAGCCGTACAATTCCAATGGAAATTCTCTGTTGGTGCATTGGTCGGTTTGATTCATGTGACCATTGTTACCCTTGCGTGCTTTACGTTCTTCCAATGGGATTTCGATTTGAACGTGCTTGCGGCGATCATTGCATTGATTGGTTATTCCATTAACGACACCATTGTAATTTTTGACCGTATCCGTGAAAACTTTCGCAAGCTGCGAGCAGTTGATCCTATAGAGATTGTAAATATTTCCATGACCCAAACGCTTGGTCGGTCAATCATGACTCACGTTACTGTATTCCTGGTAATGGCAGTGTTATATGTGTTTGGCGGCGAATTGTTAGCTGGCTTCTCTAAAGCAATGATGATTGGTGTGGTGTTTGGTTGTTATTCATCGATTTATATTGCGGCTAACGCAACAGTCGCAATGGGAATTTCAAAAGAAGACCTTATGCCGCGTCCAAAGGATGAAACTGAAGGTGGTGCAGATCTTACACCCTGATTTTCATTTTGCATTGCATTCACAACAGCGCCTCAGGGCGCTGTTGTTGTTTCTGGCAAGGGAAAAATCCCCTGATTGTTTAATCAAATGATCTCGGGTATCGTCGGATCATTTATTCGTTCAAGGCAATGGCAATGACTAATAACCGCAATCCGATGATTGAGCACATCAGCTTTAACCCTGCCTTGCAGACCAGTGATGATCTGGAGCTTTTGCGTTCAACTGTTGGTCGATTCCAGCGAATTTTCAATGGCAGCGGTTATGGTTTCTGGGAGTGGGATCTGCACAACCAGCATATCGAGTGGTCGGGTGGATTCTGGATGCGCCTGGGGTATGGTCCGGAGGATGCAAAAGATATTTGTGATGCATCTAAAGTGCTTACCTATATACACCCGGATGATCGTGAATTTGCAGTGGAGGCAACACGCCAGCATCTGCGCACAGGTAAACCGATGGATGTTTCCTACCGCATTAAAACCAAATATGGCGATTACATCTGGACGCAGGTGCGAGCGGATTCCTTGCGTGATGAAAGCGGGCAGGTCACGCTGATGTCAGGCGTTAATTTTGATATTACCGAAATTAAAAAAGTGGAAGCGGCATTGCGGGAAAGTGAGGCGCGCCAGGTGCGAATTATCCAGGCATCCAGCGATGGTATTTGGGAGTGGTATGCAGATCGCGGCGGCTTCCATTTTTCACATCGCTGCTGGGAGTTGCTCGGTTACGATGATCTTGATGATGTGCTTACCGAAGGCGAGGATCGCTTGAAAATTTGGCGACGCCATATTTATCCGCAGGATTTATCCAAGTTTGATAACGCTTTAGTCGAGCACATGGCTGGTCGCGCGCCTTTTGATGTTGAGTATCGGCTGATTAGCACCCAGGGCGATATTCGCTGGATTCGTGGCCGTGGGCGCGCTGTGTTTAATGAAAAGGGCCAGCCAATCATGATGTCTGGCAGCAATATGGACATCACTGAAGTAAAGCGTGCTGAAGAGCGAGTCATTCAAGCGAAGGAGCAGGCGGAGAAGGCCAACCGTGCCAAATCTGAATTTTTATCGAGTATGAGCCATGAGTTGCGCACGCCGTTAAATGCAATTCTGGGTTATACGCAATTATTTGAATACGACGGTAATTTAAAATCGCAACAAGTTGAAAATGTGCGTGAAATCCGCAAAGCGGGCGAGCATCTATTGCAATTAATTAATGATGTCCTTGATTTGGCAAAAATAGAATCGGGAAATATGACAGTGTCATTGGAACCGGTTCTGGTGTCGCGTTTGCTTGATGAATGTTTCACATTAGTTCAGCCCCAAGCGGATGCGCGCGGTATTCGTTTATCTGCGCAAATAGCTGATCACGTAAATACTTATGTGATTGCAGATCATGTGCGTTGCAAGCAAGCGGTGTTGAATTTATTAAGCAACGCGGTGAAATACAATCATGTAGGTGGTGAAGTGGAGGTCACCCTTGTTGCTGAAGAGGGGATGAAGCTACGCATTAGTGTTCGCGATACCGGGCGTGGTATCCCGTTGCAACGCCAGGGCGAAGTGTTCCAGCCTTTCAATCGCTTGAGTGCAGAAAACAGCAATATTGAAGGCTCCGGGGTGGGGCTTGTGATCACCAAGCAATTGGTGGAAATGATGCAAGGTAAGCTGGATTTTTCCAGTACCGAAGGCGTCGGTACCATTTTCTGGATGGATTTCCCGATTGCTACCGAGTGGAGCGCAGAGACATTGCCTGTTGCCAACAGAAAAAAAGATTACAGCCCTGCAATATTGAATGTTAAACGCCGTTGCCGTGTGCTGTATGTAGAGGATAATCCCACCAACATTCGTTTGTTACAGCAGATTTTCACCCGTTATCCGCAACTGGAGCTGGATATCGCCGAAGAAGCGTTTTTAGGGATTTACAAGGCGCGCAGCACCAGCCCGGATTTGATTATCCTTGATATCAATTTACCGGGTATGGATGGTTATGAAGTACTTGCTGTGCTTAAGAATGACCCATCCACCAGCCAGATTCCCGTTGTGGGATTGTCAGCCAATGCAATGCCCTACGATATAGAACGCGGGCGCAATGCCGGTTTCTTTGATTACCTCACCAAACCCGTCGATATTAACCAATTAATCGATGTCTTTAATAAGCTCCTGCTGGATTAAGCAGGGGCTTTATGTCCGTATCCCAGTCTGAATTCCAGGCTTCCTGATATTGCCCACATCCCTTTGATTCCAACCAACAACTGCTTATTTCTACCTTTTTGCTGTTGGGTAAAGTGCATACACAATCGTTAATTAGTGAAAAGTTGCTGGTTTTTGTGCATTCAGTCTCTATGATGACCAAAATGAACATTTGTTCATTGTTGTTTTTATAGATCTATCGGGAGTTGATCATGGTTTCGCGCATTCGCTACAGCTCAGTGCTGGTGGTATCCCTGTTGGGATTAGTGTTATCTGCCTGTAATGGTAAGGACCAGGCAGCAAAGCCCGCGGGGGTGGCTATTGAGGTAGGGGTAATTGAGGTGTTGCGTGCAAATGTGCCGCTGGAGGCCGAGTTGCCAGGTCGTACCAGCGCGTATCGCAAAGCTGAAGTTCGCCCGCAGGTGAGCGGGATTATCCAGAAGCGCTTATTTACTGAGGGTGCGGAAATCAAGGCCGGAACCCCGTTATATCAAATCGATCCAGCCACGTACAAAGCTGCATTGGCGAGCGCGCAAGCTGAGTTGGCGCGCGCTGAAGCTAACCTTGCCGCTGCCGAAGCGCGTGAATCACGCTACAAAAATCTGGTGGCCATTAAAGCGATTAGCCAACAAGACTATGACGATGCCCTGGCAACCCTGGGTCAGGCAAAGGCTGGCGTGCAATTGGCAAAAGCAGGAGTGACAACCGCAAAAATTAATCTTGATTACACCCGTGTGTTGGCCCCGATTGATGGTGTGATTGGCAAATCCAGCGTTACCGAAGGCGCGTTGGTAAGCGCAGGGCAGGCGGCGGTGCTAGCAGAAATACAGCAACTTGATCCTATCTATGTCGATGTCTCCCAATCCGCAGAACAGCTTTTGCAACTGCGCCGGCAAATGCGTGAGGGCAGTGTCGCTGCAGTGGATTCAGCCAAAGCCCGGTTGTTGCTGGAAAATAATGCTGTGTATGAGCATGTGGGTTCATTGCAATTTACCGAAGTCGGTGTGAATGAATCGACGGGAACAGTTATTTTGCGCGCACAATTTCCTAATCCGGATCGTTTGTTACTGCCTGGCATGTTTGTTCGTACAACGCTGGAAGAAGGTGTTCGTACCAACGCTATTCTGGTTCCGCAACGTGGCGTCACACGTGATCGCAGCGGCAATGCAACGGCGATGGTTGTGAATAAACAAGGTGTAGTGGAAATGCGCTCCATCAGCGTCGGGCGTGCGTTGGGTGACCAATGGTTGGTGCTTGGTGGTTTGGATGTGGGTGATAAAGTGATTGTTGAAGGTTTGCAAAAAGTAAAACCCGGTGCACCCGCGAAAGCAGTTCCAGTCACTAAGGCCCCGGCAGCGGAGTAAATACCATGGCGAAGTTTTTTATTGATCGCCCGGTTTTTGCCTGGGTAATTTCTATCATCATTATGTTGGCGGGTTTGCTTTCCATTGCAAAATTGCCGATAGAACAATATCCGGAAGTAGCGCCACCATCAGTGAGTATCAGTGCTAACTATCCCGGTGCTTCTGCGCAAACAGTACAAGACACAGTAATTCAAATTATCGAACAAGGCCTTACCGGTATTGATAATGTGCAATACATGTCATCGACCAGTGAGTCCAGTGGGCGTGGTGAAGTGACTGTCACTTTTATGGCGGGCACTGATCCGGACATCGCTCAGGTTCAAGTGCAAAATAAATTACAAACAGCAATGCCCCTGCTGCCGCAGGAAGTGCAACAACAAGGTATTCGCGTTACCAAATCCTCCGCCGGCTTTTTAATGGTTGCTGCGTTCGTATCATCCGATGGTCGCATGGATAAATACGATATCGCCGACTACGTAGCAGCAAACGTTCAGGACCAATTGAGTCGTGTTAACGGTGTTGGCCAGATTCAATTATTTGGTTCGCAATATGCGATGCGTGTCTGGCTGGATGCAAACAAACTTGCAACCTACAAGCTCACGACAGTTGATGTTGTCACTGCAATTCGTGCGCAAAATGCACAAATTGCTGCGGGTGAATTGGGGGGGACGCCCGCATTACCTGGCCAGCAAATTAATGCCAGTATTGTGGTGCAAACCCGTTTGAATACGCCTGAACAATTCCGCGATATTTTATTGCGTGTTAATCAGGATGGATCGCAGGTTCGCCTCGGTGATGTCGCGCGCGTTGAACTTGGTGGTGAAAATTACCAATTTGAAACGGAATACAACAATCGTCCGGCAAGTGGCCTCGCGGTAACGCTGGCATCGGGTGCCAACGCATTGGATACTGCTGACGGCGTACGTGCGCGTATCGGTCAATTACAAAAATTTTTCCCGCAAGGATTGGAAGTTGTTTATCCCTATGACACCACGCCATTCGTAAAATTATCGATCGAAGCAGTGGTACATACACTCATCGAAGCAATTGTACTTGTGTTTCTGGTGATGTATTTATTTTTGCAAAATTTCCGCGCGACCCTGATTCCAACAATTGCTGTTCCCGTGGTGTTGCTGGGTACCTTTGCAGTATTGCAAACCTTTGGATTTTCGATCAACACACTCACTATGTTTGCGATGGTACTCGCGATTGGTTTGTTAGTGGACGATGCGATTGTGGTGGTGGAAAACGTCGAACGGGTGATGGCTGAAGACGGGCTTTCACCGCGCGAGGCAACACGTAAGTCCATGCAGCAAATTACCGGTGCATTAATTGGTATTGCATTGGTGCTCGCTGCTGTGTTTGTTCCTATGGCATTTTTTGGTGGCTCGACCGGTGTTATCTATCGTCAGTTTTCGATCACGATTGTGTCGGCAATGGCGTTGTCAGTTATCGTTGCGTTGACGCTGACACCGGCGCTATGCGCCACCATGTTGAAGCCAGTGGATGCCGATCATTATCACAAGACCGGATTTTTCGGTTGGTTTAATCGCAACTTTAATCGCGCGACCGATAAATACCAAACGGGTGTGAAAACCATGCTGGGGCGTACAGGTCGCTATATGGGGATTTACCTGGCGATTGTTGTGGTATTGGGTTTGTTATTTACGCGTTTGCCCGGGTCATTTTTGCCGGATGAAGACCAGGGCGTTTTATTTACCCAAATGACCTTGCCGGTGGGCGCTACCAAAGAGCGTTCAATTGGCGTAATGGATCAAATTGAAAAACATTATCTGGAAAATGAAAAAGATAATGTGCGCTCAATATTTTCGGTGATCGGTTTTAGTTTCAGTGGTCGCGGTCAAAACAATGGTATTGCATTTGTTGGCTTGAAAGATTGGAGTGAACGTACCGATGCGGCACAACATGTGCAAGCAATTGCCGGCCGCGCAATGGGAGCCTTGGGTGCAATTAAAGATGCAATGATATTTCCATTTGTTCCACCAGCAATTACGCAGCTGGGCACATCGTCCGGTTTTAATTTGCAATTGCAGGATTTGGGCGGTGTTGGGCACGAAACATTGATGCAGGCGCGCAATCAGTTTTTAGGTGCGGCAATGCAAGATTCACGACTGGTGGGGGTACGTCCCAATGGCCAGGACGATAATCCACAATTTAAATTGGATGTCGATCAGGAAAAAGCAGCGGCGCTCGGTGTTTCTTTAAGTGATATCAATAATGTGTTTTCAACAGCCTGGGCGGCGAGTTATGTGAATGACTTTATTGATAAAGGGCGCGTTAAAAAAGTGTACGTACAAGGCGAAGCTAAATATCGCATGTTGCCGGAGGATGTTAAAAATTGGTATGTGCGCAACAGCGACAATGAAATGGTGCCGTTCTCGGCATTTACTTCGGGGCGCTGGATTTACGGTTCGCCACGCCTTGAGCGTTACAACGGTGTGCCATCAGTAAATATTTTGGGGCAGGGAGCACCTGGCGTAAGTTCGGGTGACGCAATGTTAGCGGCGGAAGAAATTGCAGCGAAGTTGCCAGCGGGTGTCGGTTATCAATGGACGGGGATGTCGTTGCAAGAGCGCGAGTCAGGAAGCCAGGCGCCGATGTTGTACGCTTTATCTATTTTAATTGTGTTTTTATGCCTTGCTGCACTTTATGAAAGCTGGTCTGTTCCCTTCTCGGTAATGCTGGTTGTTCCGTTGGGGGTCATCGGTGCAGTGTTGTTTGCGATGGCGAGAGGCTTATCTAACGACGTGTATTTCCAGGTGGGTTTGCTGACGACGATCGGCCTTGCTGCGAAGAATGCGATTCTGATAGTGGAATTTGCCAAAGCGCTTTATGAGCAGGGTATGGATTTGTTGGACGCTACCATGGAAGCCGTACGCATGCGTTTACGTCCGATCATCATGACTTCATTGGCCTTTATGTTGGGTGTGACTCCGTTAGTGTTGAGTTCCGGGGCGGGATCTGGCAGCCAGAATGCAATTGGTACGGGTGTATTTGGCGGAATGTTTTCAGCCACCGTGTTGGCAATTTTCTTCGTGCCGGTATTTTTTGTGGTGGTATTTCGTTTGGCAAAGCGTTGGTCTTCAGCGAAAAAAGCGGAGTGATGTAAAGTGATGGTGAGTAAATGCGAAACCATTTTGGCGGCAACACTCAGGTTGCTTGCCAGTAAAGGCTTCCACGGTTTTTCAGTGCGCGATGTCGCCAAGGAGGCTGGTGTTGCGACCGGTACTTTATATTTGTATTTTGATGATCGTGAAGATTTGATTAATAAATTGCATGGGCAAATTATTAATCGTGTGGCATCCGAGTTACGGATAACCCATCGATCTGGATTGCCACTGCAAGATCAATTTAAAAATCTTGGCCTGACATTCTGGCAATTGTTTATGCGCGAACCGGAAATTTTGCTCAGTAAAGGGCAGTTCGATCATTTGCCGCCGGATCTATTGCGCAGTTTGCATGAAGTGGCCAGGCAGGAGCTCTCTCCCTTGTTTGATTTTTTCGCACAGGGACGTGCCAGTGCAGCCTTGAGGGATTTACCCGATGACATTTTATTTTCGCTCGGTTTTGAACCTATTTTTGAAATCGCACGCAAAAAATTGTTGGGATTGATTGACGTTGATGATGCGATGCTGGAGAAAATTATCGGTGCAAGTTGGGAGGCAATTTCGCAAAAGCCTGCCTGATTTTGTAGTAGCGTTTTGGCTTGTGCCGGAAAAAATCAGTAGCGATTTAGGTGGGCCTGGATGGCCCACTTGTTTATATCGGTAATTGTGTGGTGAATTTAACTTGTTTGAGCGCAAAGGCCGAGTTGATTGAGCCTATGTTTGGTAGATGAATCAGGGTTTGTTTCATCAGCCTTTCATAGTGTTCAACACTTTCTACCACCACGCGTAATACATAATCCTTTTCACCGCTGGTTGAGTAACATTCAACAACTTCCGGAATGGCTTGCACGGCCTCTTCGAAGGCTTCCAACGAACTGGCGTCATGGTTTTTAATAGTGATATAGGCATGCACGGTGACGCCCAGGTTTAGTAGTTTGGGGTCCAGCAAAGTCACTTTGCCGCGGATTACGCCTTCAGTCTCCAGGCGCTTCAGGCGACGCCAGCAAGGTGTGTGGGAAAGGCCAATCATATTGCCCAAGTCTGCCATTGAATAATCGGCATTTTCCTGGAGGGCACGCAAAATCTTGCGGTCATATTCATCGAGTTCAATAGCGTGTGGCATGGTCTTATCCTGATTGATCGTATTTATGCCATCATTCTAGGATGAAAATTTTCCCTGGGCAATTAATTGAGGATGTATTTCATAATAATTGACTTTATCGGCCAGTTATAAGGGAAAAATCTACTCAATATGGCACTTTACTAGGAAGATGATTTACCTCTGTATTGTGATTGCGGTCTCGGGCGTGTATCGTAACGCCTCTTTTGTAGGGCGTTTAAAGCCAGTGTTCGTGGATGAAAGGCAGCTTCGGGCTAAAGCCCTTTATCCCGATAAAAATAATGCTGAGGAGCAATCCGAGATGAGAGTAATACTGTTGGGCGCGCCTGGGGCAGGCAAGGGTACTCAAGCGCAACTGATCATGGAAAAGTTTGGTATTCCCCAAATTTCAACCGGTGACATGCTGCGTGCTGCGGTTAAAGCTGGTACCACCCTGGGCTTGCAGGCCAAGGATATTATGGCTGCCGGCGGTCTGGTGCCTGACGATCTGATTATTTCCCTGGTGAAAGAGCGTATTGCTTCCAGTGATTGTTCTAACGGTTTTTTGTTTGATGGTTTCCCGCGCACCATTCCGCAAGCTGAAGCCATGTTGGATGCAGGGGTGGATATTGATCATGTGATCGAAATCCATGTGCCGGACGAAGAAATTGTATCTCGCCTGAGCGGCCGCCGTGTACACGAGGCATCAGGCCGCGTTTACCACGTGATTCACAATGCCCCTAAAGTAGCAGATCATGATGATTTGACGGGTGAGCCATTGATCCAGCGTACCGATGATAAAGAAGAAACTGTACGCAAGCGTTTGGGGGTTTATCACGAGCAAACTGAACCTTTGGTTGGTTTCTATCAAAAACTTGCCGCATCGGGCGCAAGCAAAGCGCCAAAATATACTCGTATTAGCGGTATCGGCAGTGTTGATAGTATCCGCCAGCAATTGTTGACTGTGCTGGGGTAAGATTTACCGGCCAATCGCAAAAATAGGCTCTACGGAGCCTATTTTTTTGTCCGGTATTTTCTTTTTCCCATTTTACTTCTGTGCCGATTACACTAAATCCATGTTTGTTTTTGATTGGTTGCCATGAGCCTTATCCTCGCCCTTGATACGTCTACTGACGCCTGTTCCGTTGCGCTGAATGCCGACGGTGTTATTACGTCCCTCTTTGAAGTGGCCGCCAAAAGCCACACCCAACGATTATTACCGATGGTGGATGAATTACTGAAAGCCAAAGGTTGCGAATTAACTGACCTGGATGCAATTGCTTTCGGGCGTGGTCCTGGTTCCTTTACCGGTTTGCGTATTTGCGCTGGTATCGTGCAAGGCCTGGCTTTTGGTGCGAGCTTGCCGGTGATACCTGTCTCCACTCTCGAAGCGATGGCGCTTGGGTTTTATCGTGCTAATCCGGACATTCATCTCCCGCTGGCTGTGGCTCTGGATGCGCGAATGAACGAAGTGTATTGGGGGCTTTGTGCTCGCTCTGGTGAATTAGTTGAGCCATTAGTGGCTGAGCAGGTTATTAGTCCGGATGTAGTCGTAGCTAGCACAGAGGTTGCTCGTTTACATGGGGATTTTATTGGCATTGGTCCGGGTTGGCATTACCCGGCTATGCAAACACTTGCGACGGTAAACAAGGTCCTTAATGTGCACCCCCACGCGGAAAATATGGCTTTGATTGCGGCAAAACTGTTTGCCGAAGGGAAGGTTGTATCTGCACTTGAAGCCCAGCCGGTTTATCTGCGCGATTCTGTTTCCTGGCAAAAACGCCAGCGTATTCGTGACTCCAACGATTTTTTAGTATGACTCTTTTAGTGTGAATCTTATGACTAACCTGCTTTCACTTGATGATTTCAATTCCGGTTTGTTGCAGTTCCTGGGTGCTTCTCCCACGCCATTTCACGCGACTGCCAATCTTGCCAAACGCTTGATCAGCGCTGGCTTCGAGCCGCTTTATGAAGGCGATGCATGGCAGCTTGAACCGGGAAAGCGCTATCTGGTTACCCGCAATGATTCTTCGATAATCGCGTTTATTTATGGCAAGTCACCCTTGGTGGAAACCGGTATTCGTGTGCTTGGGGCTCACACCGACAGCCCTTGCCTAAAAGTGAAGCCGCAGGCGGAGTTAAATCGCCGGGGTTATTTCCAGTTGGGTGTTGAAGTCTATGGTGGTGCCTTGTTAGCGCCATGGTATGACCGTGATTTATCGATGGCGGGGCGTGTTTCCTATCGCGATAACCAGGGCCAAATAGCCAGTGCCCTTATCGATTTTGGGCGTGCAATTGCGATTATTCCCAGCCTCGCCATTCACCTGGATCGCGAAGCCAATAACTTGCGTACGATCAATGCCCAAAAAGACATAGTTCCGTTGCTGCTCCAATTACCCGCAGAAGACACTGCGCTGCCTGATTTCCGCACCCTGCTGCAGGTTGAGCTGCAGCGCCAGCACCCTGGTTTGCCAGTTGCGCAGGTGTTGGATTATGAAATCAGCCTCTACGATACCCAGGCTCCTGCGTTTGTTGGCCTTGAGCAGGATTTTATTGCCAGTGCTCGTATTGATAATTTATTGAGTTGTTACATAGGGTTGCAATCACTTCTTCAGGCGGGTAATGAGGTTTCCAGCCTCTTGATTTGCACTGACCATGAAGAGGTGGGCAGTGCTTCTTGTTGCGGTGCCAAAGGCCCAATGCTGCAACAGTTCCTTGATCGTTTGCTGCCAGAGGTCGATCAACGGGTGAGGGTAATTGAACGCTCGATGATGATCTCGGCCGATAACGCCCATGGTATCCACCCAAATTTCATGGACAAACACGATGAAAACCATGGACCTTTACTTAACCGTGGTCCGGTTATCAAGGTCAATGCTAACCAGCGCTACGCAACTACTAGCGAAACCAGCGCGCTATTTCGTTTGTTTTGTGAAAAAGCGGACGTGCCGGTACAGGCATTTGTTGCGCGCACGGACATGGGATGTGGCAGTACCATCGGACCAGTGGTCGCATCGGAAGTAGGTATTAAGACTATCGATGTAGGTTGCCCGACCTTTGCTATGCATTCCATTCGTGAACTCGCGGGAACTAAAGATGGTTGGTGGTTGTATAAAACAGGAGTAGAGTTTTTTAATTACGCCAAGGCACCGATAGCCTTGGTGGCATTACCAAAGTGAGCAGGGCGGTCTTTTTTCTGTAATGAACGCGGGTTTGCTCGCAACCCGCATGTGACCCAGTACTAAGACTGGGCACATGCCCAAGCCATCCTGCGGGCGGCTGTTTATAATCGCGCCGATTTCTCTAATAAAAACTATTTTGCCATCCCTCGATATAAGTGGTGTGCCGGGTTAGTTAGATAAGCGGAGCTGAAAAATGGCGATTAGCCTGGATGTATTAGCGTCCTTTGCACCTTTCAATACCATGGGTCACGAATACCTGACCCAGGTCGCAGAGAAGGCCAATCTGCGGGAAATTCCAAAGGGAACTATTATTTTCAAGCGTGGACGCCCTTTCCCTGAAAAAGTCTATCTGGTAGGTGGGACGGTCGATTTAATCGATTCCAACTTTCAGGTAAGTACCATTAATCCGGCGAGTGAGTCCCGGCGTTCCCCATTGAATATTACCCAACCGACGCAGGTATCTGCTGTTGCCAAATCGGATGTAACCCTTTTGGCTGTTGATAGCGATTTTATTGATCTGGTTTTAGCCTGGAGCGAATCCAGCGATCAGGAAGCGGATACCTCTGGTGTCAGCCTGCATGATGACAATGACTGGATGTCTTCATTACTGCAATCACCGTTGTTCAGTCGTTTGCCTCCCGCCAATATTCGCCAATTATTTATTCGTTTCAGCGCCCAAAAAGTACAGGCCGATGAAGTTGTTATCAAACAAGGCGAGCGCGGCGATTATTTCTATGTGCTGGAATCGGGCAGCGCTATGGTGATGGACCCGGCAGGCAAGATTCTGGCAGCATTACGCCCCGGTAATTATTTCGGCGAAGAAGCATTAGTGGGCGATACCACCCGCAATGCCACGGTAAAAATGATCACACCCGGCAAAGTAATGCGTTTGAAAAAGGAAGATTTTCGCGAGCTTTTACAAGAGCCTATCCTTAAGTTTGTCAGCGCCGATGATCTGAAAAAACGCCCTGCAGAATTACCGCCTTATCAAATCCTGGATGTGCGTCTGCCATTGGAACGTCGTATACAATCTGTACCGAATAGCCGCAATATTCCCCTGAACCAATTGCGCAACAACCTCAAAAACCTGGATGATTCGGTCACCTACGTAGTAACAGATGATTCGGGGCGCCGCAGCGATGTTGCTGTGCATTTACTAACCCAGGCGGGTTTTGACAGCTGCATTTTGCGCGATTCTGCTAACCATTACTCCGGCCTTTAAATTACCTGCTGCGTTAAAAGCCCTGCTGTTTTTATCGATTTTCTATCTCTTCTTCTTAATCGGGCAAGCTGCAAATTTTAGCGGCTTGCCTGTATGATGGCGGCCTGAATTTTTTAACCCTTATTGATTATAAAAGCTGGGCACCATGAGCAAACAACGCGTTTTAACCGGAATCACCACCACGGGCACTCCGCATTTGGGCAATTATGTGGGCGCCATTCGCCCGGCAATTCAAGCCAGCCAAAAAGCTGATGTGCAATCTTTTTATTTCCTGGCAGATTTTCATGCGCTGATCAAATGCCAGGAGCCGGACCTGGTTCACCAATCTACCCGCGAAATTGCTGCTACCTGGTTGGCCCTCGGCCTGGATACCGATAACGCCATTTTTTATCGCCAATCTGATGTGCCGGAAATTCCCGAGCTTTGTTGGGTGCTTACCTGTAATGCTGCAAAAGGATTAATGAATCGTGCCCATGCTTATAAAGCGTCCGTCGATGCAAACCTGGACGCTGGTGAAGACCCCGATTACGCAATTACCATGGGTTTGTATTCCTACCCGATTTTGATGGCGGCAGATATTTTAATGTTTAACGCACACAAGGTTCCGGTAGGGCGTGACCAGATTCAGCATATTGAAATGGCCCGTGATATTGCAGCGCGTTTTAACCATCACTACGGTGAACATTTTGTTCTACCCGAAGCAGTTGTCGATGACAATGTTGCGGCGGTGCTACAAGGTTTGGATGGCCGCAAAATGAGTAAAAGTTACGGCAATACCATCCCGTTATTCTTGCCGGAAAAACAACTGAAAAAATCGATCAATAAAATCCTTACCAATTTATTGGAACCCGGCGAGCCAAAAGATCCGGATACATCACCGGTATTTCAAATCTGGCAAGCGTTTGCAACGCCGGAGCAAACAGCCTATATGCGCGAACAATTTGCAGCAGGTATTGCCTGGGGCGAGGCTAAAAAGCAGTTGTTCGAATTAATTAACGGCCAGCTTGCCGAAGCGCGCGATAAATACGAAAGTTTGCTTGCTAATCCTGCGCACATCGAAGAAGTTTTGCAAAAAGGTGCGGAAAAAGCGCGTGCACACAGCAAACCCTTGTTAGAAAAAGTTCGCGAAGCAGTGGGAATACGCAAAATTAAGTGATGACCTGATTGGTCGCAAATAAATTGCGATTAAGAAAAATCGAAAAAAATAAACCCCGCAGTTGCGGGGTTTATTTTTTGTGTCGGATAAGCTCTATTTTGCCAAAGTAGATACGGCTTTTAGCACCGCCGAAGTTAACCGACTTAATTGTTCACGCTCAATAATGAACGGCGGCATCAAATAAATAATTTTCCCAAAAGGGCGAATCCACACACCTTGCTCAATAAACAGTGGCATAAGCTTTTTGCTATCAACCTCTTCATTAAGCTCTACGACTCCAATTGCACCTAATACCCGCACATCCTCTACAAAAGAAAACTCTTTGCAGGGGGCGAGCTCTTCACGCAATTGTTGGCTAATAGTGGCAACTTTTTCTTGCCAATTGGAGTTTAATAATAAATCGATACTCGCGTTAGCGACTGCGCAGGCTAATGCATTACCCATATACGTTGGGCCGTGCATAAACGCCGGGTTTTCTCCGCTGCTGATTGCATTGCTGACTTTGTCATTGCATAACGTTGCCGCCAATGTGATGTAACCACCGCTCATGGCTTTACCCAGGCACATGATATCGGGGCTGATTCCTGCATGTTCGCTGGCAAATAATTTTCCGGTGCGTCCGAAACCGGTAGCGATTTCATCGACGATCAATAAAATTTCATGCTTATCGCACAGCTCGCGTACACGGCGTAAATAATCCGGTGAATAAAAACGCATTCCGCCGGCGCCTTGCACGATCGGCTCTACAATCACGGCTGCGATTTTTTGTCGATGTTGTTGGATTAGTTGTGCAAATTTAGCGATGTGGGATTCATTAAACGGTTCATCAAACTTGCACGCGGGCGCATCGGCAAAAAAGTGATGGGTCAATGAATGGTGAAACAAATGGTGCATTCCGGAGTGGGGATCACATACTGACATAGCGCCAAACGTATCGCCGTGATAACCCCGTTTCAATGTTAAAAATGTGGTGCGCTGTGCTTGCCCTTGGGCATGCCAGTATTGGATCGCCATTTTTAATGCGATTTCTACCGCGACCGAACCCGAGTCAGAAAAGAAAACTTTGTTCAAACCATCGGGGGTAATTTTAGCGAGGGTACTGGCGAGTTTTACCGCAGGTTCATGGGTAATGCCCGCAAACATCACATGGGCCATTTTGCCCAATTGATCGATAACTGCCTGGTTCAACACCGGGTGGTTGTAACCGTGCACTGCACTCCACCAGGAGGACATTCCATCGATCAATACGCGGCCATCGGTTAAATGTAATTCAACCCCTTGCGCATGGCTAACAGGTGCAATTAATCCGGGCTGATTAAAATCGGTGTAAGGATGCCATACATGGGCACGGTCCAGGCGCAAAAGGTCGTGGGTAGCAATTTCCTGATTGTAGATCATGAGGATTCCGGCGGTTTTTTCATTCAGATTTCATCATAACATCAACCAAGCTTAACGCTATTTATCTGAAAAACCAGAATCAATAGCGTTAATTATGCGGGTCCTAATTAAAGCGGACGATTAAATCCAATTGCTTTTGGGACAGGAGATCCATTTCGCTGTTAAGCTCATCCGCAACACCAACTTCCTGTTGGGTTTGGTTGGAAATACTGGCAATTGACAGGGTGTTACGTTCAATTTCCATTGCCATGGATGATTGTTCTTCCGCTGCGGCGGCAATCTGGTGGGACATTTGATCAATCGCGTTTACCGAATCAGAGATGGACGTGAGAGCAGCATTTACATTACCCATTTCATTAACACTACGCTCGGCTAACGCCAGGCAATTTTTCATATTTGCACTGGCATCTTCGGTTGCTTTACCAAGGTTGCCGATAATTTGCTGGATATCGCCGGTAGATTCCTGGGTACGTTGCGCGAGCGAGCGAACTTCATCAGCAACTACGGCAAAGCCGCGACCTTGTTCACCGGCACGGGCAGCTTCGATAGCCGCATTGAGCGCAAGTAAATTGGTTTGCTCGGCAATACCGCGAATGACATCAACGACGCTGGCAATTTTGCTGCTGTCCTCACTGAGTTTATTCAGAACATTACCCAAATTACTGACGGTTTTGGACAGGTCATCAATAGCCTGGCGTGCACCTTCAATAACATTATTGCCTTTGTTGACTTCATTGATAGCGGTACCGGTTGCGATGGATGTTTGGTTTGCACCATTGGCAACTTCCTGAACCGCTTGCGCCATTTGCTGCATGGCATTGGCGACGCCGGCAGTTTCCTGTTGTTGCGCACTCATACCTTCATACGTTTTGCGTGCCTGATGGTGGGCTGCTTCAGCCTTATGTTGTAATTCGCGTGATGATTCACCAAAGCGACCCAACGCAGTACGCAACCGTGATTTGATGGCGTGTTGTGCCAATTCGATTTCGCCCATTGCATCGCATCGGCCGGTGTAGATGTAAGCCGCAAAAGGATCATTAATCGTATTGCGTGCCTCCTGTAGTGCCTGCGCAATACGGCCTTGCTGGAAAATCTGGGCAATGGTGCCGGTGACTGCCGCAATAATCAGGGCGCTAATAATTGAGCCGGTAGTCAACGAACTGGAAATCGCAGCGGCAATCAAAATCAACACCAGGCTACCCAGTGCTACCAAACTGCTGCTGCCATAAGTGCTCCGGAATTTTTCCATCGCTGAGTAAGCTGGCTTACCTTGATTTAACCGTTGGTATACCGCTTCCGCGCGACGCACCACGGCGGGGTCAGCTTTAACACGCACGGATTCGTAGCCATAGATCTGGCCGTTCTGGCGTAGTGGCGTAATGTAGGCGTCTACCCAATAGTGATCGCCATTCTTACAGCGATTTTTCACAATCCCCATCCAGGGTTTTCCGGCCTTCAATGCGGTCCACAACATTCCAAAGGCGGCGGGAGGCATTTGCGGGTGACGCAAGATGTTATGCGGTTGCCCCAGGAGCTCTTCGTGGTTATAGCCGGAAATGCGGGAAAAGGTGGCGTTACAGAATTCAATATCGCCGCGCAGGTTAGAGGACGAAACAATTTCATCCTGATTATTGAGGTGAATTTCGCGTCCGGTGACATGGCCGTTATTGCGCATACGCAGATCCTGTTTTCAATAGCTAACTTCAAATAACAAATTTTTGGTGTAGCCAGCCAAAGGCTGGCATTTAAAGCCTAGCCCAAATTCGAGAAAGCTCTAGTAATTGTCTGATTTACTTATGAATTATCAGGCAGCGGCGAAGCGTTTAAAGTCTTGCTGTGCGCCGCTTGCGCGCGCAAGTTCCTGCTCGCCGGTACTGCGAAATTGGGATTCATACAGAAATCGGGTCAGCGCTTCGCGCTTTTCCTCCTCAAGGTCCAGAAATTCAACGCTGACCTGGGTGTGGCGATAGGGGCTACGCCCCATCCGAAAGGCGCAAATGCGTGCTTTGCAGCGGATTTGCAATTCCTCATTCAGGTTAACTTCGCACAGCGGCAAAAGCGCACCATGGCGAAGAAAGGGAAGCAGGTTGCCGGCCACCATCAAACGCAAGCCACCGCTGGAAATATCCTGCAATGTCCCGAAGCTGGGCTCTTGTCCCAAGGTGCGAATTTTTACGCTTAACGGTGATTGGTGACCGATGGCATAACGCGGCGCACTACGTCTTGGGGTATAGGCAGCGAACTCGGGCAATTCAATTGCAAAGCCAGCTGCACCGTAGTTTGAACCCAGCGCGACAACCGGAGCGCGAATAACCAATTGTTCGCCATTGCGGTGGTGGCGCAGGGTAACGTCGTCCCCCGCATCCAGGATCAATTGTTGCGGGAATAAGTCATCCAGCCATAACAGGCCGCGTTCGATATCGATAGCGAGGATCATACTTTGATAGACACGGCTGGCAGTGCTGATCTTCACTTCCAGTAGTTGCCGGTTTTTTTGCAGCTCCCACAGCGGAAGATACTGGTCAGGGATGTGGATATCGGCTGATAAACCTGCCTCTCCGAAGATAGCACCAGTCGGAGCGCCGACTTTGGCATCGCCGGTTTTGGGCGCACTTTTCTTGAAAAGTTTATCGAACAACGACATTTGTATCTCCTCGCGGCAATTATTCTCCCCTTGAACTGGCAATTCGGGGTGCTCAACAGGGTAGGAGCAAGCCGTGTGCCAGAGAAGCCAGTAACCGGAATTAGCAACAGGCGACCATTATTACTGTATTTTTAAGACGGATTTGCTTTTATTTTGTTCAAACTGCATTGATAGCAATAATCGAGTGGTGTGCCTTGAATAATAGACCGGCAAGTGATTGCCACATGGCCGACTGATTTCCTCTTGCGGGTAAAATCCGTACAATGCGCGCCTCGCCGGTTTGCCGCGCGGTTTTGCCTAATTTGTGAGCCTTACCCCATGAAAGAATTAAACGAACGTAAAGATCGCCTTGAATTCAATAAGTTGCAGAAACGCCTGCGTCGCCTGACCGGTTCTGCGATTGTCGATTACGGCATGATTGAAGATGGCGATAAGGTAATGGTGTGCTTGTCCGGGGGTAAGGATTCCTACACCATGCTGGATATCCTGCTGAGCTTGCAAAAAACTGCTCCAATTTCGTTCGAGCTGGTTGCGGTCAATATGGACCAGAAACAGCCGGGCTTTCCTGAACATATCCTTCCGCAGTACTTAACGGAGTTGGGTGTGCCGTTCCATATTATCGAGCGCGATACCTATAGCATTGTTAAGGAAGTTGTCCCTGAAGGTAAAACTACGTGTGGCCTCTGTTCCCGTTTACGCCGCGGTACGCTGTATGGATTTGCCGATGAAATTGGGGCCACAAAAATTGCATTGGGACATCATCGCGACGACATTATCGAAACTTTGTTTTTGAATATGTTTTACGGCGGAAAAATTAAAGCCATGCCACCCAAATTGCTATCTGACGATAAACGCAACATCGTGATTCGCCCATTGGCATATTGCGCCGAAGAAGACATCGCACATTTTGCTGAATTAAAAGGCTTTCCAATTATTCCGTGCAACCTCTGTGGTTCGCAGGAAAACCTACAGCGCCAAGTGGTAAAGGACATGCTGCACCAGTGGGAGCGTCAGTATCCTGGCCGTACCGAAACTATTTTTTCTGCAATACGCAATGTGCAGCCTTCACAATTAGCCGATTTAAAATTATTTGATTTTTTAAATCTGGAATCGCAACAAGCAGGGGATTCTGATAATGACGAATCTTGTGGAATTTCACCACAAGCAATGCGTCGCGATGAGGGTGTTCAATTTATGGATGTTCTCGATATTCAATAATTATTTTCAAGCCTCTATCATTTCCAGGCTCAGGCAACCAGTTTTTGGTTGTCTGTTTCAAAAACAGAAGTGCGATAAGTTGCAATAAAGTCTTCAATGTTGCGTACACAGTGTGTTCCATTATCAAAATGTGTAGCCCACAGTTGTGCAAGATTATTTACTGCTGCTGTTTTACTTGTATCAACATCATTAGCGCGATAAAGCATCCATGCAATTGCTGTTGCATAACTTAAATTGCTAATCAACTCAGCATGAGGGTGTTTAAGAAATTGCTGTTGGCTCGCAAATCCGCGCACCCGCGATGCGAGGTCTGGATATTGGATGAGATATTTATCCCATACTTCTATATGTTTTTCTGCGGTAATACGATAAATCCCTAAACCCTGTGTCTGCGTACAGAAGCATTGTTGGCCAAGCTGCGATTCCTGCGCAGCAGTCCCTGTTAACAAATTTTCTGCCATTTCCGAATAATCCCCAATCGATTCCAGGCAGGGTTTAATAATCAATTGGCGTAGGTCACTCACATAGATACCCATAACTACCTCACTGCTCCATTTTTTGTCACAAGCATGCCCAGTTTGTCAGCGTTGTTAAAACAACTATGGCTTATGGCGGCGTCAAAAAAACAAACTCACGCGCTCTTTAGTCGGTAACAGCATAAGTCACGCCAACTTTTATGTGGGCCCGGCAATCTGTGATCGACTGCCTGATTCGATTTTGAACTTCCATCTCTTCCTGAATTTATTATGGTTCAGGTGCCATCGTTGCTCGAAATAATTTGTTTCAAAAACGAATTTATTAATAAGCGAAATATCTAAAATCCGATGGCTATACTTGACGTTAACGCGAATTGAAAACAGGAGTTTTTTTATGCGTATCGGAATCCCCAAAGAAATCAAAAGTGGTGAGAACCGTGTGGCGCTTACGCCAGCTGGCGTTATTGAATTGCGCGCACTCGGGCACGAAGTCTTTGTCACACAGGGTGCAGGAACCGCCGCTGGTTTTAGTGATGCACTGTATTTACAGGCCGGTGCGATACTTTGCGAATCAGTGGCGAGTATTTATGACGCGGCAGAGCTGATTGTTAAAGTGAAAGAGCCGCAAGTACAAGAATATGCATTCCTTACAAATCGCCATTGCCTTTTTACTTATTTACATCTGGCCGCTAATCGTTCCTTAACAAATGCGTTACTTGCATCAGGTGCGAGCTGCATCGCTTACGAAACCCTTACTGATACCCACGGGCGCTTACCCTTGTTAGCTCCCATGTCGGAAATCGCGGGCCGGATGGCTGTGCAGGCCGGCGCCCATCACCTCGAAGCAGCGCAAGGTGGAAAAGGGGTATTGCTAGGCGGTATTCCCGGTGTTGCCCCGGCCAGTGTTTTGATTCTGGGGGGCGGTGTGGTCGGTGCGAACGCGGCGGCGATGGCAGTTGGATTGGGGGCGCAAGTGCGAGTGATGGATAAATCTATCGCGCGCCTGCGTTATTTGGATGATTTATGGCGTGGGCGCGTCATATGTGAATATGCTGTCCAGGAGCGGGTCAATGCATGTGCAATCGCAGCTGATTTGGTGATTGGGAGTGTGCTTAACACTGGCGCCAGTGCCCCCAAGCTTCTTAATCGTCAACTCATTCGGCAAATGGAGGCGGGGAGTGTGTTGGTAGACGTGGCGATAGACCAGGGCGGGTGCTTTGAAACGTCCTTGCCTACGACCCACCAGGATCCAACTTATGTCGATGAAGGCATTATTCATTATTGTGTCGCAAACATTCCCAGTGCTGTGGGGCGAACCTCTACATTAGGCCTGACCAATGCCACGCTTGCCTATATTCTACGCCTGGCTGATGAGGGTTTAACCTGCTTGAAATACGATGCCGGATTCCGTGCCGGGTTAAATATCCATGCCGGTCAGCTTACCCACAGCGGCGTAGCCAACTCATTTGGACTGTTGGCCAAAGATCCATTGGCGTTACTCTAAAATCACTTTTTTACCGCAGATAAAATCGCAGCGCTATAGAAAATAACACTATAGATTTGGGCGCCTTGGATAATATTGATCTATACTCCTGCCAAGTCAGTCACGTTATAGCTGCCGGGGATAAATGCGTCCCCCAACACCAATAATTATTCCCCCCAGCGCCCGGAAAACTTAGGTCAATGAGAGATAAAGCCCCGTCCTTTTTTAATGGCATCTCTTTCCAGCTTGCCAAAATAAGTATTATTTTGGCGTTTGTGCTGAGCTTTTTATTGAGTTCAGTCCAGCTTTACCTGGATTTCCTCAACCAGGAAAAAGAACTCGAATCACTGATTGATCGCGTCGTTAAAGTCGCAACGCCTCCTGCCGTTCGTTCAGTCTCCACCCTTGACGATGAGCTTTCTTACGAAGTAGTCAATGGATTACTGCGCTATGGTTTTATTTATGAAGTTGTTATTTATGATGATACCGGCAATGTTCTGGCGCAGGGCAGCAGTACCCGGCCAGAAGTAAAAACCCGTTGGCTCACCAGTAAAATTACTGATAACACGCGCGAGTACACTGAAAACTTATTATTGCCCGGTTATACCGACGGTACTTCCGGCAGTATTCGTTTTTCCGTAGATATGGATCTTGCATTGGAAGGTTTTTATAACCGTTCCAAAACAGCGCTTTTCACTGGTTTGTTGCGCAATATGATTTTGGTATTGTTGCTGTTTGTGGTGTGTTACTACACCCTGACCAAACCATTGGTGCGCTTATCGCGCGAGATCAATAATATTAATCCCGATCATCCCGGCGTTAATCGCCTGACGCAATTGCCTGCCCATCGCAAAGATGAATTGGCCCAGCTAATCGCCAGCTCCAATCAATTATTGGATGTTGTTGAATTATCCCTCGCCAAGCGGCGCGCCGTGGAATTGGCGCTGCGTAAAAGTGAAGAGCATTTGCGCCAGATTATTGATCATCTTCCGGTAATGATCGGAGCGCGTAATATCGCTGGTTATTATTTGTTTGCTAACAAAGCCCTTGCGAATGAATTGGGTTATACCCCTGAGCAAATGCGCAATTTGCATGTGCGGCAATTGTTGAAAAACTCGGTGTTTGATATCGATACCATGTTGCAAAACGATTACCGTGTTATTCGTGGCAACGAAGAACTGGATGTGATTGAAGAGCGTTTTGTTACTGCAACCGGCAAGCAATTATTTTTGCAAACCCACATTATGCCGCTGGCATTTTACGATGAGAAAGTTGCACTTATTGTTTCGGTAGATATTACCGAACGGAAAAATGCGCAAGCAAAAATGGAATTTATGGCTCACCACGATGCGCTTACCGGCTTACCCAATCGTGTGCAATTAGTGGAGCGTTTGGAGCATGAATTGCGTCGTGCAGAGCGCCACGGTTATTTTGGTGCGGTATTGTTTATCGACCTTGATCAATTCAAGACAATCAACGATTCGCTTGGGCATCCTGTAGGTGACCGCGTGCTCGAAGTGGTTGCCTCTCGCTTGCAACAATCTGTGCGTGAAGAGGATCTGGTTGCGCGTTTGAGTGGTGATGAGTTTGTAGTTGTGCTCACCGTGCTTGATCAAAATATTGAAACTGCCGCGTTGCGTGCAGGCGAAATCAGCGAAAAGATTCGCTCAATTATTTCCCAGCCTTACATGTACGACAATATGGAATTGCGTGTGACCTGTAGCGTTGGTGTTGTGGTTTATCCGGATAAAAATAATTCAGTGCACGAATTGCTGCGTTACGCCGATACCGCTATGTATCAAGTAAAAGAAAAAGGCCGCGATTCCATTGAGTTCTTTAACGAAGAAATGGCAGATAAAGTCAGTCGCCAACTGACAATGGAAGGCGATTTGCATCGCGCCCTTGAAGAGGGGCATTTCCAACTTTATTACCAACCCAAAATTGATATTAAAACCAATAATGTTGTAGGTGCAGAAGCATTATTACGCTGGCACCATCCCACCAAAGGCATGGTGTCACCGGTGGAGTTTATTCCGGTGCTGGAAACTTCCGGCATGATTATCGAAGTCGGGCAATGGGTATTGGAAGATGCCTGTAAAACCCTGGTGAAATGGCATGTGTCCGGTTTGTGGAAGCCGGGTATGCGCTTGAGTATTAACATCAGCCCACGGCAATTTCGCCGCGCCGCATTTGTGGATGACGTTATTACAACCCTGGAAAAATATCCGATTCCGGAAAATTCATTGGATATGGAAATTACGGAGGGTATTGTGATCCAGCGCGTGGATGACGCGATTGCAACTATGACCACCCTCAGTGAGCGTGGCATCAGTTTTTCACTGGATGACTTTGGTACCGGCTATTCATCTATCAGTTATCTGAAGCGTTTGCCGGTAAGTACATTGAAAATTGATAAAGGTTTTGTGCGCGATATTATAGAAGATCGCAACGATCGCGTGCTGGTAGAAACCATTATTACCATGGGCCGTTTGTTGGATATGGAATTGGTTGCTGAAGGTGTTGAAGAAGCTGAACAATTGGCAATTTTGAAATCGTTTGGCTGCGATTATTACCAGGGTTATTTATCCAGCCAACCGGTACCTATCGAAAAATTTGAAGTGTTTCTTGAACAAGAATAATTTTATCTTTTATAAAATAATGCCCTGAATATTCCTCCCTTTTGAATGAGAGGCAACAAAATGTTTAAAACAATCGTCCCAATAAATAGGGAATTGCTGTTTCGACCCGCATAATTCGCCTGCCTAAATGCACTGCATCAAAACCGATTTTTTTCAATAGATCAATTTCATAAGCTATAAAACCACCCTCAGGGCCAACTGCCAAACTTAACGCGTAATTGATATTGCGTGGGCATTCGGCATCTGTGTAAGGGTGTGCAACCAAAGCGGTGGTGTTGGCAATAATGCCAGGTAATTCATCTTCCACAAAAGGTTTAAAGCGTTTGTGCAAATGCACCAGTGGTAATCGTGTATCACAACCTTGTTCCAGCCCCAACACTAATTGCTCATGAATCGCTTCCGGTTCCAGAAAAGGTGTTTGCCAGTAACTTTTTTCTACCCGATAAGAATTAATCAAATGTAACTCTTTTACGCCCAGGGTGGCGATGGTTTGAAAAATACGTCGCAACATTTTCGGGCGGGGTAAACCCAGTACTAGCTTTAGTGGTAATGCTGCTGGTGGTTCCTCGGTGAGGTCCAGTTCCAGTTCCAGTTCTGTTTCATTAATACGCAGCAGGGTGCCGTTGCCCATATTCCCATTCAATAGGCCGACCTTATAGGTTTCACCCGCATTTGCCCCATGAACCTCGCGGATGTGAGCCAAACGGCGCGCATCGCGAATCAGTGCGCGAGTGGGTGATAGTAAATCATCGTGTGTGAGCAAAATCAGGTTCATAGCAGTCAAGATAAAGATAGGTCAAATTGGTTGCCGGCAGGCATTGTAACTGTTTGCATCTCAACTGTGGAACAAATGAAAGAAAACTGATTCGGTGTTGAAAGGCAGTCAGCAAGAGAACTGCTGATGAGTACAATTTTTACTTCCAACAGATGAGATCTGAACCAATAAAAATTCCTTGCAGTAAACCATGAATTTCTGAGGGTGTGAAAAGTAAATGATAACGCTATTTGTCTTCATGAATAAATTTACAAAACTAATCAATTAACTTCCTTTGCTTTTCTTGACGCCTAACCTTTCTTTGCTAATCTCGAATGGCAAGAAGAAATTAACGGTAAACATGGATAGGATTTTAGTTGAATATTGTTGGCAGGAATTGATGGATGTTGACGGTTTAAAAACGTCTCTCCCTATATTTATAGGGTTATGCATTGCTACCTCTATTTTGTAGTTTCTATTGTAGTTCCTATCCTATTATCCTGATTAATTTATTGCGATGAGCAAATATCCTTATGTCATTTCAAGGTTTTTGAAATGCAAGTATGGGTATTTTAATTTTTTAGATTAGTAGTTATAGGATTTTTACTATGAAAAAAATAATTGGTACATGTTTATCTTCAATTGCACTGGTTAGTGCGATTTTGACTTCAACTTCCGCCTTATCCCACGATGTATTGCCTGCTTCAGGGCAGTACCTTCAGTCAGTAAACACCAGTGCGGCGCATATCGAGCCAAATTATGAAGAACCACTTGTTGCCCCATTAGTTGATGATTTCGTATATGTGGACCCAAACACTATCATCGATATTTCACCAGCAGGAAAGAATAAAACCAAAGCGAATAACGTCTCTGCCAGTAAACTGAATGGTTCAATAACACCACTGTCATCACCACCCGTGTATTCAATCAGCCTCAACAATACTTATAGTGATTCAGTAACTACTGCGGTGCCGGAAAAGTGGTACGTTTTTAATGTAACCACAGCAACCAAAATTACTACATTGCTACAGCACCAATCAGCAACTAATAGCAATATTGATATCAAACTCTATCGTCAACCGACAGGCACATCTTCTTATACATTGGTTGCCGGTTCATACATGGGTGGCGCGAGTGCTGAACAGCTTAGTGAGATAGCTGTTCCAGGTAGTTATTTGTTAATGGTGCAATCTGTCGGGACTATCGTTGGTGGATCGTATTTGTTTGGAAACTTTAGTTCGTCCGGTGCTGATGCGAATGAACCTGACGATAACTTCTGGCAAGCAAAAGTCATGTCGTCAACATTGGGCCTTATTAGTGGCAACCTTGATACCGGCACCGATAAAGATTTTCACCGCATCACATTAAGTGCAGCTGATACTATCAGCTACAGAATCACTGGTGGTGATTATCACGCTGAGCTTTTTTATGCGAATGGTACATCTGCTTTTGTTTTGCCCAATAACACTTTTGCAAATTTAACCCTGCCGGCAGGCACTTATTATTGGGCAATAAAATCGCCAACTAATACCGCCAATGCAAGTGTTCCTTACAAGTTCAGCTCTTCACGTGCACTGAACAGAATTACCTTTAATTTCGGTTCTGATGAAGGGTACACAGCAAGGGTGGATTATGGGCAAGGCAATTTTTTTGCGTTTAAATCGATAGCGACATTGAGTGGATATGCATATGATGCAAATAACGCCCCTGTTGCAGGTGCTGTTATTGAGTTTCGTATAATCGGTTCAATCAGTGGTCTTAATTCAAGCGCGTTTGCGACAACAGATGCAGCAGGATATTACACCGTGGGGTTACCATCGCCCTCCGGTGCAGGAGCTCGTACATTCAATGGTGCATGTCTGATATACAACTATGATGTGCATTCATTGGAGATCCGTAATAATAATGGCAACAATAATATCAATACAATCAGGGTGATTGAGAGCACAGGTCAATTTGATATTAGTAATAGCCAAATGTTCCTTAATGACATCGCGTATTATACATACACCGGTTGTTAATCAATTAGTAACAAAAAATAGCCTTGTAAATTTACAGGGCTATTTTTTCTAAAGTTTTTTATTGCAAGGCCGATATTTGTTAAATGAGTCGTATGAAAGCGCTTTCGGTGCACAAAAGGAGAGGTTTATGAATGAAGTTCAGGCGCGCATGAATGTTAATTTCCAGCTTATATCAACAACACCTTCCGCATCAACACCGGCGTCAAAACCTGCTCTGCCCGACATCAAAACAGATTCAAACCTCCATATCAGCGCTGAAGCACAGTACCTGTTTGAAATGAACAAATACCTGGCTGGCCTTGAATCTACGGAAAGAAACTCGGTATTGAATTATCTGTCCCAAGGCAGCGACCCATTACAACGAAAAGCAGCGGAGCATTTCACCCAAACCCAGGAACAATTAATCACTCAGGAAATTAGGATACAAGATTCCGGTGGAGACGATGGACGGAACTTGCTGAATGTAGATTTTGTACTCAATGAATCAACGGCAATTGTTGCCCGGCCTCTTGTTGCCGATATTTTTCGCCTTGACGAAAGGGAAAATTTTATTCCTGAGCGAAGGGGAAGTACGCAGGCATTAAAAGATCAGGTGGATGCCCTTGAGAAATCTACGTCGGGTATTTTGGGGGCGCAAGACACTGCTAATTTATTTGGTTCGGTACGCAATGCATTGAGTGCAGCGGAAAATGTTTTCTTCTCAGTTGATGATGTAATTTATTTCAATTACATGCTGGAAAAAGCCAATGAGGCGATAAAGTTTTTTGACACGCCAGGTGATGTTGGGTCGGCATTAAATGCTATTTTAAACCAGGGAGTTAATCATCAAAAATCAATCCAGACCCAGGAATTGGACCAGGCCCGTGAAGGTATAAATAATGGAAGCTTTGGCCATATTACCAGGGATAATTTGCGCCTGGGTGAGGCCGCTCAGCGTTATAACGAGCAATTTCAAAGCATTATCCAGTCAACTGGTTTATCGGTGTTTGACTCAGGTGGAGTCATCAATAAATTGTTGATAGAGAATACTGACTTGATCCGGTTTAATCCGGAAAAAATTAATGACGCGCTCGCGTTCTACCAAAAAGATTTTGAAAAATTTGAGCGGGCACTGCATAAAGATTTTTCATCGTCAGGTGCTCAACAGCTTTATACATTGGACTCGCAAGGGCTTGATGTAGGTCGTGACTACGCATTGAAGGTCATTGAACAGATCCAAAACTATGTTGCGACGGCAACACGTACGAACCAATAGAATAGCCAGAGGCAATATTGTGGAAGTTATTTTGATCCACACATAATTACCAGCCCAGCGGTTGTCCCCTGGTGAGAAAAATACGTTCTGCAGGAATCCGCAGTTGCTCCAGTAAATATATTGAAAATGCAGGTGCATAGTGTTGCTTCGCTATTGCACGCTCCATGCATAGCAACCACGCATCGCGTTCTGCTTCTCCAATCTTTAGATGAGCATGGCTACGCGGAATATTAATGTTCCCGTATTTTTCACGGTAATTGTTTGGGCCACCCATCCAGCCACTGAGAAATAATGTCAGCTTGTCTCGCGATTCGGTCAAATCTGATTTGTGCATCTTGCGGATAATTGCCGCTTCCGGCAAGGTGTCCATTTCCTCATAAAAATCATCAACCAATTTGCGTATGCCTTCGGTGCCGCCTGCGGCCTGGAATGAGTTATCGGAGAAACCATAAAGAGGTGTGTCGGTCACTTTTTGTACCTATGATGCTAAATAGTAATGCCGTTTATTGTTGCAGTATTTGCAATCCGAATACAGCGAAAATCCCGATCATGGACAATAAAGGATTATATTCAAATGCCTGGTAGGGAATGCTATGTTTACGTTATGTTTTAGCATTGTTTTCTCCCGGGGGTGGAACCTATGAGTCAAAATTTGCACACCCATGTCTTTTTATCCGGTGGTGGAGACATGGGGCAACGCATTCGCGAATACGATTGGGATCGCACTCCATTAGGAAATCCCTCTGCATGGCCCCAAAGCCTTAAAACCATAGTGAGGCTGATGCTTTCTTCTGGCCACCCAATGTTCATTTGGTGGGGGTCGGAATTGATCCAGTTTTATAACGATGCTTACCGTAACTATATCGGCGTAGAGCGACATCCAAGTGCGTTGGGGCAATGCGGCAAAACCTGTTGGACTGAAATCTGGCCAATAATAGGCCCGCAAATCGAACAGGTAATGAGCGGCAATGGAAGCATCTGGCGCGAAGATCAATTGGTGCCTGTTACGCGTGATGGAGAAATTAAATACGGTTATTGGACTTATTCATTTGATCCTATTTACGATGAAACTGCGCCTAATCAGGTAGGTGGTGTTTTAGTCATTGTGTCTGAAACAACCCATCATGTTTTGGAGCAGCAGCGGCAAAGGGAAGTGGAGGCGCGTTGGCAAAATCTTTTTACTAACGCACCTGCATTTATGTGTATTTACACCGGGCCTGATCACGTTTATGAGTATGCAAACACGCGTTATTGCGAGTTGGTTGGACAGACCGATCTTGTTAATAAAACGTTGCGTGAAGTTGTGCCGGAAGTTTTTGAACAAGGATTCGGTGATCTATTGGATTACATTTATGCAACGGGCCAGTCCCATGTCGGAATTGCCACGCCGGTAACATTTAAAAATCGCGATGGTATTGAGCGAAATGTATTTCTGGATTTTGTTTTGCAACCTATCCGTAATTCGGAAAATAAAATAACCGGAATTTTTGTTAATGGCTACGACGTAACCGAACGCGTACTTTCCCAGCAAATACTTGAAGAGCAGGATAAGCGCAAAGATGAATTTCTAGCAATGCTTGCCCATGAATTACGCAACCCGCTTGCACCCATTCGCAATGCGAGTGAACTGCTAACCCAAACAACCCAGTATGGTTCTGTGCCCCATTCATTGGGTGAACTTATCACCCGCCAGGTTGTACAACTAACTCGATTGATTGATGATTTGCTCGAAGTCTCCCGGATTTCACAAGGGCGTATGGCATTACAACTCGGGCCGGTATTACTGGATCAAGTAATACGCTTTGCAGTTGAATCGACCAGTGTCGCTATGTTGGAAAAAAAGCTGCGGCTTACGTATGACTGCGCCGAAACACACCTTATCATTAATGGTGATTATGCACGGCTGGTGCAAAGTATCGTCAATATTCTGGTCAATGCAACCAAATATACTGAGGAAGGTGGATGCGTAAGGATTAATTTGCGCAGTGAAGATAAACAAGCTGTTATTGATGTATCTGATAGTGGTATCGGTATTGAAAAGGATATGCTGGAAAAAATATTTGATTTATTTATGCAAATTGATAAATCCATTGATCGCAGTGCTGGTGGCCTGGGGATTGGTTTGTCCGTAGTAAATACCATCATTAAAATGCATGGGGGCCATGTTACGGCGTACAGTAATGGTTTGGGGCAGGGGGCAACATTTTCAATTCGCCTGCCTCTTGCGAGTGCAAAAGAATCGTTAGGTAATGCTGTGACCGATACTGTATTGCCCTCGCTGAAATTTTTGTTGGTCGACGATAATGAAGATGCAACAAACTCTCTCTCTATGTTATTAAAAACCATTGGTCATGACACAGTTGTAGCATATAAGGGCGCTGATGCACTCGCCATTTTTGCGCAAAAAACATTTGATATCGTGTTGCTGGATATTGGTTTGCCTGATATCGACGGATATAAAGTTGCGCAGCAAATTCGTACAACTAATAACGACGTCATTATTATTGCTGTGTCAGGCTACGGCCAGGCGGATGATATTCGTAAAGCGATGGAAGCTGGATTCAGTGGCCATTTAACTAAACCGGTATCGCTTGATACGCTAGAGGCAACGATAAATAAGTTGAGGAAAGGCGCATAACCGGGGGCAGTAATAATCTGGGTTTATTCTTCGAAACAGGATAATTTCCGGGTCCGGGTTGCGTTATTGGGAGCAATAATGAATATTTTCCGGTGAAATGCAATTTCACAAATTCGCAGTGGCAATTTGCAACAGTCAAACGATTTTCGGGCAATTATTTGCCGCAGTTACGGCAAATAATATCCAATTTATTTCCGCTTGATTCCCAGAATACTCATCAGTTCAAGTCCTCTCGGCGCGGCAGTTACTTTCTGCTCGAATGCTTGCCTGAGAGATTCACTATATTCCGGATTTTTGATAACTTTTTCATACATGTCATTTTGAGTATTTATTCCAAATTCCTTTTTTGTGGCCTCAAAGGCTTCATTGAAAATTTTTCCGTATTCGGATAATTCATTTTTAAATGTTTCCCGATAAGTCTCCATGCGCGCAAAGTGACCATTGCTATAGGATTCTGAAACGCCAAGTTTGCTGGAGATCGGGAGTAAATCCTGATACCAGCCTGGCGCCATTGCCATTTTTAACAATTCTTCTGGTACTTCCTGATTTGAAAGCGCTTTTCCTTGTTCTGATATCGTTACTTTGTCGGGTGAACTTGCTTTTAGAGGGAATAAGGAAAGCGCTTGCGCTTTATCGTCTCTATTTCTGGCCAATGAATTCGTAAAATTATATAAATTTGCAATTGATGATCTGGATACATCCATCGCGTCAAACTCCTGTTTTAATGTTGCAAATTTAATTAGCAGATTCTATGCCATGCGACTATAGCCACTGCTTTTTTGGTCGAATTTCTTTCTTTATCCTTCAGGTGTTTGTTGTGGTCTAGACTTTCCGAAAACAAATGAAAACTTATCGCTTTCAAATCCATTTCATAAGGGGAATATCATGGAGCGGAGTGCTATCAGAAAGAATTTCGTGGTGATGTGTACCGCTGTCTTTACTTTGAGTAGTGTCGTGGCATTTGCGGCGGAAGAAAAAATACCGGATGCACTTGAGAGCGACCCCATAAAATTGGGCTGGATGATTGGCTTCCCACCACCTGAAGATCGCATTATTCGTTTTGATGATGGAAGTTATTTTAAATTTCCGCAAATGCGCTGGAGCGTGTCTAATTTCAGGCAATTGATGCCTACGGTAAATGTATCTCGCGGGGTGAGTGTACCTTCTGAACTAAAACAAAAAATCGATGGGAATATTAATCAATTAATGTTTTTACCTACCAATTCAAAACAGCCTATGACCTGGGAGGCATCATTGCTTGCTAATTTCACTGACGGAATTATTGTTTTGCATAAAGGCAATATTGTTTATGAACGCTATTTCGGTGTGCTCGGAGCAGAAGGACAACATGCTGCTATGTCAGTAACAAAAACATTTATAGGAACATTGGCTGCAATGATGGTTGCAGATGGTTTGCTCGATGCGAATAAAAAAATAGCCGAGTATATTCCGGAGCTTGCCAAATCAGCGTTTGGTAATGCGAGCCTGAGACAGGTTATGGATATGACAACAGGTATCCGTTTCAGGGAGGATTATGCTGATCCTACAGCAGAGGTTTGGGCCCATGCAGCAGCAGGTAATCCATTAACTAAACCAAAGGACTACAAGGGGCCGCGGTCTTATTATGACTTCCTGCAAACAGTACAAGCAGAAGGTTCTCATGGTGATGGTTTCCATTATCGTACAGCGAACACGGATGTTTTGGGCTGGGTGTTGGCAAGGGTTAGCGGGCGCTCGGTTGCGCAATTGTTATCCGAGCGAATCTGGAAGAAATTAGGCGCAGAGCAAGATGCTTATATGTCGGTGGATTCCACAGGAACACCATTTGCCGGTGGTGGATTGAATACTGGTTTGCGTGACCTTGCACGCTTTGGAGAAATGATTAGAAACAATGGAATGTATAACGGCCAAAAAATTATTTCGCAAACCGTCATTGATGATATTCGACAGGGGGCAAATAAAAAAGATTTTGCCAAAGCCGGGTATAAACACTTAACCGGTTGGAGTTATCGAAACATGTGGTGGGTTACCCACAATAAGAACGGTGCATTTATGGCGCGGGGTGTTCATGGGCAAGCGTTGTATATCGATCCCGCAGCCGGGATGGTCATAGCCCGATTTGCAAGTCATCCAATCGCAAGTAACTCTGCAAATGATCCAACATCGCTACCGGCATATTATGCGTTGGGAGAGTATCTGCTTGGTTTGGATAAATTAAAAAAATAAAAAGGTGATGAATAGCACTCTGAAAAATGGCGTCCCCGGCGGGAATCGAACCCACATCATACGCTTAGGAGGCATACGTTCTATCCGATTAAACTACAGGGACGCACCACACGCAGTTGCGTGCGGCGCGGATTATATAGGCTTGCGGGAAAAATATTAAGCCTTGGCAACGGTATAGGATGAAGTATGTTGGGTTTGTGTGCCTTGAGCGGTATATAGGGACGGGGCTGCTACCTTACCGCGCAACAAGTTCAGCAAATGATTCAGGGTTTGTTGCGAGCGGGCAAGCATCTTTCCATTCACATCATTCATTTTTTGGCATTCTTCAAACTCGCTCACCAGATTTTTCCAGTCATCGCACAGCGGCAATGTAGCGGTGTTGCGTTGCAAGAACGTATCCCAGCCAGCGGCATTAGTGGGTAAGCCAAGTGTGGTGAGAATTTGATGGCGCAGTTTTGCGCTGTTATTTAATTGCTCAACAGTAATGGATTTTTGTTCGATGATTTCTTGCAGGCCATCTTGTTTGCGCTGTTCAAGCAATTGGCGCTCTTCAATGAGTAATTGTTTGAGTTGGGCGATGGCGGTAGTGTCCTGCGTAATCATTTGACGCAGGGCATTAATATCGAGAGACATAGCAACCTCTACTGGATGTGGAGAAGGTTTTTTCAAAAGGCGCCGGGGAAGAGCCTGTCAATTATCCTTCAAGTCAAAAAACGGTTATTCAATTAACGGCAATTAGCCCAGCAAGTCATTCTGGTTGAGCATATTTTCTGCAATGCGTTCCGGGTTGATTTCAAAACGACCTTCCGCAATGGCGCGACGAATCTCTGCCACTTTATCCAGATTGACATCGGGGGCAGCGTCGATTTTGCTTTGCAAGCGGCCAAGCGTTTGTGCTTGTTCACTCAACACCACTTGATCACCAGCCTTGGGTGTGGCGGGTGCGGGTGCAGCAGCGGGCGCTTTGGTTTCCGATGCCGCAGTGGTAGCAGGCTTGCTGCGAGTGCCTTTGGTGCTGACAGAATCCAGCGAGTTGTTGGTATTGAAGTTCATTTGTTTTCCCCTGTTCGCCCTGCGGGCGATTTGTACAAAATTGTCGCGGTTGCTATGTCGGGACAAGTTGGAAAGCCGTATTTGTGGCTCTCCTAGCCAGGTTATCGGCTTTAGCTCCCGTAACTTTAGCAATTATTTAAAAAAACTTTCAGCGCCGCCTAAATACTGGTCTCACAAGGTTTGCACTAATCCCTGGCCTCGTACAACGCCGGTTACTATACGGTCTGATGAGTCATTCCTGACGCGGATTTTCTGTCCGAGGCGCCCATCACCCATTGCGGTACCGTTGCTGCTGACTTTAATACTGCCTACAAGTGATTCCAGCTTGACGACTTCGCCGCGTTTTATGGCGGTAGGGGCATCAAGCACCGTATTTCTGAATGGTTCACCTTTACCGATATTACGTTTTGCCTCTCGTCCGATAACCGCGCCGCTATCAGCGGCAAAGCCCTGACGGATGTTGCTCACATTGACCAGGCTGGTAGTTAAGTGAGCGGCAGTGATGGATTCACCGCGCGCTATATCCCTCAATGCCACCGGAATTTCGCGATAGATCACAACCTGGGCGGGGATGTGGACCGCCCAATTTATATGTTCCGTTGCGCATTGGGCCTTGACTGTAATATTGCCGCCCAGGCCGGTTTGATCTTGGGCGGTGAATCCTACGGGGGCAGGGCATTGGCCCAGGCGAAGGCGGTTATCCAGATTACCAACACTAATATCAATGCGCTCGTGGGGGGCTTGTTGATATTCGCTTGCCAGGAAGCTGGTAGTGTCCTGCTTTAATTGCAAATGGCTGTAAATGCCTGTGGCAAGGGCAGGGTAGCTGGCGCTGCAAGCTGCTGCGATCAATGCCAGTGGACAAAATTTTGACGATATGAAGTGCTTTTGAGCGGGCAAAAGATAAGTGGCGCTCTGGCGCAAAATATTCTTCACGAAAGTTCTATAAAAACTAGGAAGTTCCATATTTTGTCCTATCCTCAAGGGTAAGCACTTTATGTCAGGCAGATTCTGTCTGTGAATGGCTAAAGTCCGGCGGTTTTTTGCCGCTAAGCTGTTCTGAAAAGTACCAAAGCAAATATTGTGCCGCGATTTTTCAGGCAGTTTTAAAAACCATTTAGATGAGAATGAGGTAATTGCATGGCCGGCGTAATGGATAGTGTCAATCAGCGCACCCAGCTGGTTGGTCAAAACCGTCTTGAGCTCCTGTTATTTCGCCTTGGTGGCCAGCAGTTGTATGGCATTAACGTCTTCAAGGTGAAAGAAGTCCTGCAGTGTCCACAATTAAACGCGATTCCCGGTCGCAGTACGGTCGTGCGTGGTGTGGCCCATATCCGTGGTGGCACTTTGCCGATCATGGATATGAACCTGGCCATCGGGCGCCGTGAGCTGCCGGATATCGAGAGTTGCTTTGTTATCATTACCGAATATAACCGCACTGCGCAGGGTTTCCTGGTGCGTTCTGTCGAGCGCATTGTGAACATGAATTGGGGTGATATCCATCCGCCACCAAAGGGCGCGGGCAAGGAGCATTACTTGACAGCAGTTACTCAAGTGGACGGACAGTTGGTTGAGATTATTGATGTTGAGAAAATCCTGGCGGAAGTTGCACCAATGCGCGAAGAGGTCAGTGCCGGTGTTATCGAAGATGGTATTGCTGATCGTGTCGTGCAGAAAAATATCCTGATTATTGATGATTCAACTATCGCGCGGAAACAAATCCAGCGCGTTGTAGAAAGTATGGGCATTAAAACCACCATCAAGAAAGATGGTGCCGAAGGCTTCAAATATCTGCAGGATTTATTGAAGGAAAACAAAAATCCTTATGAAGAATTAATCATGATTATTTGCGACATTGAAATGCCGGAAATGGATGGTTATACATTCACGGCAGAGGTTCGCAATAATCCCCAATTAAAAAATCTTCATATTATTTTGCATACATCGTTGAGCGGTGTATTTAATGAAGCCATGGTTCGCAAGGTTGGTGCCGATGACTTTTTGGCAAAATTCCATCCGGATGAACTGGCCAAGCGCGTTAATGATCGCGTATTGGCGATTACCGGTGAAAGCCTTTTGCCGCCCGAACAGGCGTAAAAAAGGAATTACACAATGGATGTGATTACGATTTACGTTGAGTTGTTATGATTAATAAAGAGTCTCCTTTTAGCAAACCTGCCAGCGCTGGTCGAGATAATCTCGACCAGCAGGAGTTTGATCAATTTCGTCAATTCCTTGAGGACGCCTGTGGAATTTCACTGGGCGACAATAAACAGTACCTCGTAACCAACCGTATTCGTCGTATTTTGGAAGAAAACAATATTGCTTCGTTCGGCGAATTAGTGCGTGTATTAAAGCAAGGCTTTAATCGCAAATTGAAAGATCAGGTCATCGACTCCATGACCACCAACGAAACCTTCTGGTTTCGCGATAATTATCCCTACGACTATTTACGAAATACCCTCCTACCGCAGTTCATGGCACCTAATAATCGTATGTTTGGGCCTGTCCGCATATGGTCGGCTGCATGCTCCTCGGGGCAGGAGCCTTATTCGATTAGCATGATGGTAGAAGAGTACAAGCGGCAGGCTATGGGCAATCTCCCACGGCCGGTGCAGGTTGTTGCAACCGATTTGTCATCTACCGTACTGGATCAGGCCAAGCGTGGCGAGTATGACAAGTTGTCGGTTATGCGCGGCTTGTCATCCGAGCGCCTGGAGCGATATTTTGATAATCCCACTCCAACTATGTGGCGAGTGAAAAGTTTTGTGAAAGAGCGAATTGATTTTCGCTCGCTTAACCTGATGGATTCTTATGCGGGCCTGGGTAAATTCGACATCGTATTTTGCCGCAACGTACTGATTTATTTTAATGCTGATTTAAAGCGTCAAATCCTGCAAAAAATTCACGCTGCGCTCAAGCCGCAAGGTTTGTTGTTTCTGGGCTCCTCGGAAGGCCTTGCGGGTGCCGCCGATTTATTTGAGATGGTTCGTTGTGAACCAGGGATTCTCTACCGGGCAATCTGATTTGGTTTTCACTCCTTTTTTATTAAACCCGCATTATTGCGGGTTTTTTTTGCCATATAACGGTTAATCAAGCGGCTAACGGAGGCGGAAAAGCTTTGCCGCTTGCCGCTTGCCGCCTTTTTGTTTTCTTGTGGAAGCGAATAAAAATCTTATATAAAACAATTGGATAGATTAGTTTTTGGTGGTTGGCACAGCGGTTGCTTTGATGTTGGTAACCGTAAAAAGTGGCTGAAGTGCATTGCCACTTTCGAACTTGCCAGAGTAACGATTATGTCCATTTCCTTCGATAAAGCATTGGGTATTCACGAGAGTGCGCTGCATTTCCGTTCCGAGCGCGCATCGGTATTGGCGAATAACCTGGCCAATATTGATACCCCCAATTACAAAGCCAAAGATTTGGATTTCAAACAAGCCCTGCAACAAAAAATGAATCCGTCATCGGGTTTTGATTTGGCCACTACGCAAAATGGCCATATTTCTGGCGAGGGTTTTGATACTGCTGAAGGCGATGTGCTGTACCGCACTCCACAACAACCATCGATTGATGGCAACACAGTGGAAGATCAAATTGAACACGCGGAATACATGAAAAACGCATTGGCTTTTCAAGCCAGTTTTCAATTTTTGAATAGTAAGTTCACCGGCTTGCGTAGCGCAATTCGCGGCGAATAATTTTTATCATTCACCTGAATGACATAGGTAACAGATCATGGCACTTGGAAATATTTTTGATATCGCTGGCACAGGTATGAATGCGCAGAGCCTGCGTTTGAATACAACCGCGAGCAACCTGGCAAACGCCCAATCAGCCAGCTCCAGTGTGAATGAAGTTTATCGCAGCCGCCAGCCGGTTTTTGCCGCGATCCAGCGTGATGCGATGCGTGCAAATACAGTGGAAGGCACTTACAGCGATAACGAAGTGGAATCGCAAGTCGGTGTGCAAGTGCTTGGCATTGTTGAAAGCGATGCGCCATTGCAACGCCGTTATGAGCCTGATCATCCAAAAGCAGATGAGCAAGGTTATGTGTATTACCCGAACGTAAATCCGGTAGAAGAAATGGCGAATATGATCGCTGCATCGCGCTCATTCCAAATGAATGTTGAAGTGATGAACTCTGCAAAACAAATGGTTCAACGCGTATTAACGCTTGGTCAGTAATTAGTGAAGGAGAAATAGCATGTCTACTGTCGGCAGCACTAATAGCAGCTCCAGCGTTACAGATAACCTGAGCATCAACAAAAAAACAGAAACCAAAAAAAATAACAATGAATTAGGCCAGGCTGCGTTTCTGGAATTGATGATTACGCAAATGAATAACCAAAATCCGCTGAGCCCGCAGGATAACAGCGAGTTTGTGGCGCAACTGGCGCAATTCAGTTCGGTAGAAGGATTGGAACGTTTGAATACCAGTTTCAAGAGTTTTATGTCGAATAATGCATTGCAAGCATCATCATTGGTTGGAACCAGTGTGAATGTGGAATCGGAAACCAGTGTGTTAACGAAAGGCAGTTTTGTTGCCGGCAGTGCAGATTTGGCGTATTCCACCAAGAATTTGAAAATCAATATTTATGATGAAAAAGGCCAGCTCGCACAAACCATTCCTGTCGGCGAAGTTCCAAAAGGTGAAATGGTTTTCCGTTGGGATGGACAGGTTATTGAAGTCAATGGTGAATTGCTGGATTGGTCTGCAGGTGAGACGGCAGCACCGGTGGGAGAATACAAATTTGAAATTCTGGCTGATCAAAACGGTAAAAATGAAGCGCTAAAAACGTCGTTAAGTGCGAATGTGAATAGTGTGAGTATTGGTGAAAACGGCGCGCTGGTTTTGAACCTTGCAGGCATAGGCGCAGTAGAAGCCAGCAAAGTGAAACAATTTAATTAATGTTTTTGTAGTAAAAAATTTACAGCCATTAATCCCTATGGTCGAGGTGTAATATGTCGTTCAACACAGCGTTAAGTGGAATTCGCGCAGCCAATACCGATTTACAGGTAACCGGCAATAATATCGCTAATGCCAGTACTATTGGTTTTAAATCTTCACGCGCTGAGTTTGGCGATGTATACACAAGTACCTTATTGGGTGGTGGATCAAATACTCCGGGCAGTGGCGTTAATATTCAAAATATTCGCCAGCAATTTACCCAGGGTAATTTGAAATTTACCCAAAACGAATTGGATTTGTCGGTAAACGGCGAAGGTTTTTTTGTGGTAGAAAAAAACGGTGAACGTTTGTTTACCCGTGCAGGTACATTTGGCCTGGATAAAAACGGTTATATCGTGAATGGCACCGGCGCATTGCTACAAGGTTTTCCTGCGGATGCGGATGGCAACGTTGGTGGTATTTTGGGCGATTTACGCGTAGATGTTAGTTCACAAGAGCCACGCCAAACTACCGGTGTTTTTGCATCGTATAACCTCAACTCCAAGGAGGTTGTACTGGAGTCAACCGGTAGTCGTTTTCAAACCAATGGGACTGCAATTGGCGAAGCGCAACTGGCATTGAAAAGCCCGACCACCTCAACAATTGATTTGATTGGCGTAGCTGATTTGCCAGTGACAACCGCGGCTGCGCCCAACGCAACGGTATTAACCATCACCAGGCAAGTGGGCAGCACAGTGCAAACACTGGGTATCACACTTTCTCCCAACGTGACCTTCAATAATCTGGAAGACCTTGCAGACGAAATTAATAACAGAAATTTCAGTGACCCGAATTCAATTAACGTGGATGCATTTGTTGATCCGGTTGATAACCGGTTGAAAATCAGGGATCGCGCAGCAGGTGTCGCGTCAACGTTATCGCTCACCGCAACAACCGGCTCTACCGCAACAGACAGCCTGACGACCAATTTGCCCAGTACCCAAACAGTTACCGGTGAAGCAAAGGTTACCAACGATTACGGTTCTTATACCCTCGTGATAAAAGGCCCTGATGGCACTGAGAAAACGTTTATTAGTACCTATGGTGCGCCAGCAAACGAAACGGCATCTGCATTGAATAAACTGGCCGGCGTTTCCGCTACTGCAAAAACCTCGGCAACTATTTTGCGCGACGCCCCAGCCGTTGTTGGTCCACCAGCAATTCCTGCAAGGACCTTTGATAACAATGGCTCCCTTACCTTAAATGGCGTAACCCTCACTGCGAATGACGTCACCGGTTTGGGTGATATGACGGCGTTGCGCGATGAAATTAATTCATTGAGCAAAACCACACTGTTTGGTATCACGGCAAAGCTGGATTCAACCGGAAACCTGGTGGTGGAATCGGCAACCGGTGCCGATCTGAATTTTTCATTTGGCTCAGCAGGTGGAATCGTTGAAATTTTGGGAAGCAGGGGCCTTTTGCAAACCCTGGACACAACGGTAGCGGGTGAAGTGGACAAAGGCATTACCGTCGGTGGTGAAATCAGTATCACCATGCAAGAAGGTTATGGACTGGTGGATAGCAAAACTGGCCAGACAGTTCCTGTGAGCGGGGGAAGTATGTTTGGTGCCAGTACGGTTCCGGGATTCTTCACTCCGGTTCCCATTAATGCATTTGATCCAAATGATCAAAAAACCTATAACCATGCAACCACCACGCCGGTGTATGACAGCTTGGGTAATGTCCATTCAATGCGCCAGTTTTTTGTGAAACAAGCTTACGACCCGGCTGACCCTACAACATCACCAAACCATTGGAAAATGTATGTGCAGATTGATGGACAGAATGTTGGTGACCCGGACCCCTCGTTGCCATCTCCTCAAAACGTGGCACCTACAATGGCGTCTTATGATATCCATTTCACACAGGATGGCACCATTAACTCGTCCATGACCGACGCAATTCTGATTTCCAACTGGACTCCGTTGGGTGAAGACGGGGCACCTATTGGCGCATTGGGACCGTTGAATGTGTTGCAGGGTGGTACTGTGCCTGTTGCAGAACCGCCGGCGAGTTCGAACTTCCTGATTGACCTGACTGGCAGCACCCAGTTCAGCAGCGCATTTTCTACCGAGGAACTGGATCAAAATGGTTATGCTACTGGTCGTTTGGCTGGCCTGGATGTCAGCAATACCGGTATCGTGTTTGCGCGTTTCACCAACGGTGAAGCACAGGTATTAGGGCAGGTTTCATTGGCGAACTTCGCCAGCGTGGATGGCCTGAAGCCAACCGGCGATACCATGTGGGCCCAAACCTTTGAATCGGGTGAGGCAATTATCGGAGCACCGGGTTCTTCGCAGTTGGGTAACATCACTGCGGGGGCGGTGGAAGAATCCAACGTGGATTTGTCCGAGCAATTGGTGAATCTGATTATCGCGCAGCGCAATTACCAGGCGAACGCGAAGACCATTGAAACTGCAAATGCCACCACCCAAACGATCATTAATTTGAGGTAATGGATAATTAATGGGCGCAGAACTGTAGGGGCGTGACTATCACACCCAATAAATATTACGCCCGATTCGGCAACAAATATCATTACCAAACAACACAGCGGCAAAGGGCGGAAGCTCTTTGCCGCTTTCTATTCAGGTGATTGGATAATGCGGGTGCAATAAATTACACGCCTGTGACTACTACTGAAAATATCCTTATAAATCAAATAATTAAATATAAATCCAATATTGGCACCGCTCTTGCAAAATCTCCGGTAACGGCAAATTCGCCAAAAAACCAGCGCTGAACAATTCGCGCTGGCAACCGGAGTAACGATTGTGGAAAAAGCTCTTTTTATCGCCATGACGGGTGCCAAAAACAATATGTTGGCGCAGACCAACCGTGCCAATAATTTGGCAAACCTGAGTACCAGCGGTTTCCGCGCGGATTTCGAGCAATCGCGGAGCATGGGGGTTTATTACGGTGAAGGTCAGCCAACACGCGCTTATGCGCTGACAGAATCCCCGCGTTCCAATTTTGAATCCGGCCCGATGATAACCACCAATAATTCTCTGGATGTTGCCGTTCAAGGTAATGGTTTTCTTGCCGTACAGGCGCCGGATGGCACCGAAGCCTATACCCGCTTTGGCAACCTCGCCATTGATGCCAACGGCATGTTGCGCACCGCGAATGGTTTACCTGTGTTGGGCGCCGGTGGTCCGATCAATATCCCGGAAAATGAAAAAGTCCAAATTGGTTCTGATGGAACTATTTCCATTGTGGGATTGGGGCAGGGCCCTGAAGCCATGGTACAAGTTGGCCAACTCAAATTAGTGAATCCGGATGTAAAAAATGTTGAGAAAGGTGATGACGGATTATTTCGCCAACGCGATGGCTTGAATGCTAATGCCGCTCCCGAGGTGATATTGCGCAGTGGTATGTACGAAGGCAGTAACGTTAATGCGGTGGAAGAATTCACACAAATTCTCAGCCTTGCCCGTCAGTATGAAATGCAAGTGAAGATTATGAAAACTGCCGAAGAAAATTCAGCGGCGTCTTCACAGCTTTTACAAATGTCGTAATTTTTAATCGTCAATTTTTTAAGTGCCGTTATTAAACGCATTTAACCAGAGGAATAGATCATGCACGCAGCGCTCTATGTCAGTAAAACCGGTTTATCAGCACAGGATCGCCAGCTAACCACTATTTCCAATAACCTGGCCAACACCAGCACTATTGGTTTCAAACGTGATCGCGCGATTTTTGAAGATTTGTTGTATCAAAACCAGCGTCAACCGGGCGCACAACAAACACAAGAAACGCAATTGCCATCCGGTTTGCAATTGGGTGCCGGTGCGCGCGTGGTAGCGACACAAAAAGAATTTACCCAAGGTAATTTACAGGTAACCGAACAATCATTTGATGTGGCGATTGATGGCCACGGCTTCCTGCAATTTTTGCAGCCTGACGGCACTATCGTTTATTCGCGTAATGGCCAGCTTCAATTGAATGGCGAGGGCCAGGTAGTGAACGCTGACGGTTTATTACTGGAACCCGCCATCGTTGTTCCACAGGGTACCAATAAGGTCACCATAGGCACAGACGGAACCGTAAATGGTTTCACTAATGGGCAACCCAACCCACAACAGTTAGGCACCATCACTCTTGTGGACTTTGTAAACCATTCCGGCTTGCAACCCATTGGCGGTAATTTATTTGTCGAAACGGTTTCGAGTGGTAACCCTGTGCAAGGCACTCCCGGTGAAAATGGTATGGGTGTGATAAAGCAGGGGATGCTGGAAAATTCCAACGTCGATATTGTTGAGGAAATGGTGAATATGATCACCACCCAGCGTGCCTATGAAATGAATTCCAAGGTGGTGTCCACTGCAGACCAAATGCTGCAATTCATTACCCAAAACCTTTAATTGAACATTAGTATTTTTTTGCGCAGTAACCCAGGTAAACACATCATGAGCCAGAAAATTTTCTTCACTATCGCTAAATGTACCAGTCTTGTGTTGATGATTGTCGCGGCCACAGGTTGTGCTAATAACAAGCCGATGGCCGATGATCCCGCTTATGCACCTACCATCGCTGCCAACATGCCGGTTCCGCAACGCACCGAAGGCTCGTTATACCAGGATGCCTACGGTATTAATTTATTTAATGATCGCAAAGCCCATTTTGTGGGTGATGTAATTACCGTAACACTGAGTGAGCGTACTGTTTCGAGAAAATCATCCGGTGTTAAAACCGGTAAGAAAAGCGGCGTTAATTTTAATGCGGGTCCTTTATTAGGTGCGAACCCCACCATTAAGGGCAAAGAGTTAACCACCACCTTAAATCAGGACAGAACATTTGATGGCAGTGCCGATGCTGATCAAAGCAACAGCTTGCAGGGCAATATCACGGTAACGGTGGCGGAAATTTTACCTAACGGTAATTTAATTGTGCGCGGAGAAAAATGGATAACGTTGAATCGTGGTGATGAATTCATTCGTATCAGCGGCATAGTGCGCGCGGAAGATATCGCACCAGATAACACTATTGTGTCTACCCGCCTGGCCAATGCAAAAATTTCCTACAGCGGTTCGGGTGAATTAGCGAGCACGCAAAAAATGGGTTGGTTGTCGCGCTTTTTCAATAGCGATATATGGCCATTGTAACGCCGGATTTTTACTTGACCGCTGTTATTGATTTTTTATCCAACTGTAGTCACTGTGTTTGAGGTTCTTATGCGTAAATTTTATTGCTTGATGATTAGCCTGTTGCTGGCAATGAGCGCAACAGTGCAAGCCGAACGCATTAAGGATATTGCCAGTGTTGCCGGTGTGCGCTCCAACCAATTGATTGGCTATGGTTTGGTGGTAGGCCTGGATGGTACTGGTGACCAAACTACCCAATCGCCATTTACCGTGCAATCGTTCAACTCGATGCTGAAGCAATTTGGTATTACCGTACCGGAAGGTGCGCGTATGCAAATGAAAAATATTGCGGCGGTAATGGTACAAGCAGAATTACCTGCTTTCGCAAAGCCGGGCCAAACTATTGATATCACTGTGTCGTCCATCAGTAATGCGAAAAGTTTGCGCGGCGGTAGTTTATTAATGACTCCGTTAAAAGGTCTGGACGGAAAAGTTTACGCGGTAGCGCAAGGTAATCTGATTGTTGGTGGATTGAGTGCATCCGGTAATGATGGTTCCAAAATTACTGTCAATATTCCCAGCGCTGGCCGCGTTCCCGGTGGCGCGATGGTTGAGCGCATCGTAGAAACCAATTTCGCAGGCGGCCAACCCATTGTGTTTAATTTGCATCGTGCAGATTTCACGACGGCCAACCAATTGGCAAAAAGTATTAATGCAATGCTTGGCCCTGATGTGGCGCGCCCACTGGATGCCGTTTCAATTATGGTGAATTCCCCGGTTAACCCGGCACAGCGTGTCGATTTTGTTTCGATGTTGGAAAATATCGAAGTTACACCGGGCGAAGAGGTTGCCAAAGTTATTATCAATTCACGTACCGGCACTATCGTTGTTGGTAAAAATGTTCGCGTCTCTCCGGTTGCAGTAACCCATGGCAGTTTGACAGTTTCTATTGCAGAAAGCCTTAATGTGACTCAACCCAACGCGTTGGCTGGCGGTCAAACGGTTGTCGTGCCCAGCAGTAATATAAAAGCTGAAGAGAAAACGAATCCCATGTTTAAATTTTCACCGGGCGCAAACCTGGACGATATCGTTCGTTCGGTAAATAACGTCGGTGCATCGCCCAGTGATTTAATGGCGATTCTCGAAGCGTTGAAAGAATCCGGTGCACTTAAAGCAGAATTAGTGGTGATCTAAATGTTGTCTGTTGATACTGGCGTAAAAACTCCACAAGTTCAGGATACCTATCTTGATGCAAATGCGCTTGACTCGGTCAAGGCGATGGGGCGCGCCAGAGATCCGCAGGCATTAAAAGCAATTTCGCAAAAATTTGAAGCAATGTTTGTACAACAAATGCTGAAGACGATGCGCGAAGCCAATGAAGCCTTTTCTGAAGGCAATTATTTTGATAGCAACACAACCCGTTTTCATCGCGACATGCTGGACCAACAAATGGTGCTTAATTTAACCAGTGGTCGCGGTATGGGTTTGGCGGATCATTTTTATAAGCAGATGATGCAATCCTACGGTGCCACCATGAAGGCGGACACCAATAAAACCGATTCAACAAATATCGGGGAATTGCCTGCGGCTGTTAAATATAAACAAACCAACACTGCAAACGCAGCAACCAATAATACGGAAGAAGTATTTGCCAATGACCTTGAAACCCTGAATTCCTGGGTGGCTGATTTTATGCGGATGAGTGACAACACCAATGATCAGTTAATGTTCTCTGATGAGAATCAACAACCGGCAATACAAAATGATGGCGTGTTCAACGCAGCCTATATTCCTGCATTACTCAACAAGCCACAAACAATTAATTCACGCGCCGGGCAAAAATCCAGCATTAGCGAGAGCCAGGAAAATTTTGTGACCTTATTAAAGCCCCATGCCGAAAAAGCGGCGGCGGAACTGCAAATCAGCCCGGATGTATTGATCGCACAAGTCGCGCTTGAAACGGGTTGGGGAAAACATGTTATCCACGATCAAAAAGGCAATAACAGTTTTAATTTGTTCAATATTAAAGCGTCTGGTGGTTGGCAAGGCGATAAAGTGAATATTTCTACATTGGAATATCGCGATGGTATTGCCGCTAATGAAAAAGCGGATTTCCGTAAGTACAGTGACTATGCCCAAAGTTTTTCCGATTATGTGAGTTTGATGAAGAATAATCCGCGCTACCAGGATGCCCTGGATGCTGGAAAAAATTCATCGGCATATGCTGACGCATTGCAATCCGCTGGTTATGCAACGGATCCCCATTATGCTAAAAAAATTAAAAGTTTATTAAACTCCGATGCGATCCGCTCGCTCGGGGAGTTGGCGCAAACTGCGCAATCCTTTATTTCCAACGCGGCCAGCACTGGCCGGAAGTTAGTGGAGTAATCCTATGTCCGGTCTTCTTTCCAATGCGATTGCCGGTTTGCAGGCAAGCCAAAATGCGCTGCGTACTGCTGGCCATAATATTTCCAATGCGAATACTGCAGGGTACACTCGCCAGGAAGTTACTTACGCAACAAGGCCGGAACAATATATTGGCAGTGCCGGCTTCATCGGTTCCGGTGTCACCACTACGTCTATCGAACGCGTGGTGAATGAATTTGTCACCAATCAACTCCGCCTGGATACGTCTACCTATAACCAACTCAATACCTTCAACAACAATATCGGAAAAATCGATAAATTATTTTCGGATGCGTCAACAGGTTTAGCCGGTGCTTTCCAAACATTTTTTGCCGCAATGCAAAATGGTGCGAATGACCCGGCGTCCACACCGGGCAGGCAATTGATTGTTACTGAAGCGGAAAGTTTAAGTGTACGTTTTAATAATTTATACCAACGTCTTTCTGAAATAGAAAAAAGTATTAATAGCGAAATAAAAACGGTAACGGCACAGGTTTCGTCCCTGGCCAAATCAATTGCCTCGCTCAATCAATCTATTGCGGAAAAAGTTGCGTCAGGCAATGGCAATATGCCCAATGATTTAATGGATAAACGCGATGAGGCTTTGCGGCAATTATCAGAATTGGTTTCAATCCAGACCGTTAAACAAGATACCGGTGATCTAAATATCTTTATCGGCAATGGCCAGCCATTAGTAGTGGGCGCTTCTGTCAGCGAATTCAATGTCACTACTGACGGCAAGATCCAGGTTGTCAGTAAAAACTCGGCAACTGATATTACTTCGCAAATATCTGGCGGAAAATTGGGTGGGCTGCTCGATTTTCGCGATGATGTGTTATTTCAGTCTATCAATGAAATGGGGCGGATTGCATTGGTCATGGCCGACGAATTTAATACCCAGCAACAGCAAGGTATTGACCTGGATGGCGATTATGGGCAACGTATTTTTGGTGATATCAATGCGACGGATATCGCGCAAAACCGTGTTGTCCACGGCAATAACAAAGCGCCATTTGACCGTGTTTTGTCTGTCACCATTGAGAACGCGAATGCATTGACTACCAGTGATTATCAATTTGATATTTTGCCGGGTTCATCGAATTATGTAATCACGCGTCTCTCAGACAAAACGGTTGTTAATCAGGGAACATTGTCCGGGGCCTATCCGGCAACTATTTCTTTTGATGGCGTTAACCTGAATTTAACCAGCGGTTCATTTCAGGGCGGGGATTCATTTGTATTGCAACCCACTAAAAATGGCGCACGCGATATTCGCTCGGAAATAAAACGTCCGGAAGACCTGGCATTTGCATCGCCTATACGCACATCATCCAATACCGGCAACTCCGGTAGCGGTTTGATCAGTGCAGGGCAGGTATTGAGCCTGGTGGATAGTAATGGCAATCGCTTGCCCGCGTATTCCACACCCGGCAAACTATCGCCACCGATTATTATTCGTTTCACCTCTGAAACAACTTACGAAGTTCTGGATAACAGTGACCCGGGTAATCCAAAGCCATTAGTCCCGGCAATGCGCGAGCAAATTTTTATTCCGGGTACCAGCAATAATATTTTTACCAGCGACATTGGTGAAACCGTTGTTATCGGTAAAGGTGATCGCCTCGGTTTGCCGGATGGTCGTGCAGCCCAGACAGTGATGTCATTAACAGATCCGTTAGCCAAAAACGGTTATCTGGCTGAACAATTACATTTTACGATTACTGATCCAAACACCGGTTCGCAAAGCACACGCACAATAACTACCGTACCCGGCGCTTCGGCCATGGAGACCGCGGCACAAATCAGTACGATTCCCGGTGTTTCTGCGCGTGCGTCTACGACCGCAAATATCACCAATTTAAAATTGGATACCGCTGACCAGGATCCACCGACGCAATTATTTATTAATGGCAAGCCCATCATTAAATACGATGCTGCCGGCACTGCATTCCATATGGACGTTCCGGATATCAATACCGATGGCGAAGCGGCATTTAACGATTACCTTGCCAAACAAATTAACGAAAACCCTGATTTAAAAACATTGGGCATTCGCGCACAAAGCAGTACTAATCCTGTCACTGGCGCACCCGAATTACGTTTGGTTGCATCATCCGGTGTAGATCTGGATATTCGTTTTCAAGCGTCGAGCGCGAGTAGCCTTGATGTAAATGATGCAACCGGAAATCCGAGTGTTCGTGTCACAGGTGCAGATACCGGTGCGAGTGAATTGCAGGGCATTGTTGTTGGCGGAAGAATTGATATTACGATGGCGAATGGTATTACACTCAGTACATCACCATCCAATAGTCCGTTATTTGGCGAGAGTTCTGCTGCCGATTTTGCAGCGCCATCATTCCTGGGTTATCAAGTGGCAATTAGTGGCCAACCCAAAGCAGGCGATACATTCACTATTGGTTTTAATACTAATGGAACCAACGATAACCGCAATGCCTTGTCGATGGCTGCACTGGATTCAAAAAAATTAATGCAAGGCGGAACGCTGACGCTGGATGATGGTTATGGAAAACTGGTAGAAGAAGTTGGAACCCGAAGCAGCTTGCTAAAAATAAACACGGAAGCCAGCAAAAGTTTGTTAGAACAAACGCAAAGTATGCGCGACAGTATTTCCGGTGTGAACCTGGATGAAGAGGCGAGCGATTTAATTAAATTCCAGCAACTATACCAGGCTAATGCGCAAGTCATTTCGGTTGCGCGCGAACTCTTTGATACGCTGTTGAATTCGCTTTAATTATTTTTTCAATTTGGATCAGTTTGTGCATTGTTAATATCATGAGCCTGGCGAGGGCAATTTATTGCCGCCCTTGCCGCATTCAGGAGAATTGGCATGCGTGTATCCACATCACAAATTTATACCATTGCAACGCTGGGTATGACCCAGGCACAATCTGCCGTCACTAAAACCCAGGAGCAAATGGCGACCGGGAAAAAAGTGCTATCACCGGCCGATGATCCTGTTGCTGCAACCGCGATCCTTCGTTTCAACCAGGAATTGGCTCGCACTGAACAATACGGCAAGAATATCAATATTGCTGAAACCAATTTAAACCTCGAAGAATCCACCATACAAACCATTGTGAAACTGGGGCAGCGCATGGGTGAACTGGCGGTAAAAGCCGGTAACACTGCAATCTATACCTCATCAGATTACAAAGCTTTAGCCGCAGAAGTAGATACTCGAATTTCTGAACTGGTGAATTTGCAAAATACCCGCAACGCTTCCGGACAATATATTTTTGCAGGCTATAAAGGCGATACCAAACCGTTTGTGGGCGATGTCGGTGGAAACTATTCATACCTGGGTGATGAAGGGCAGCTTCGCTTGCAGGCATCCACGTCAGTTACAGTAGCGGTAAGTGATTCCGGGAAAAAATTATTTGTCGACATTCCCAGTGGACACAATACATTTAATACATCAGCAAGTGCCAGTAACAAATCAGAACCGCCGGCGATTATTTCGGTGGGTGAAGTTATTGATCAGGATGAATTCAATCGTCTGTATCCGGAAGACCTGCAGATCACATTCAGCAAAAATGGATCGGCTGTTAATTTTACGGTGACTGAAAAATCCACTGGAAAAATTTTATTGCCTACACAATTGTATGTGGCCGGTAGTGATATTGAAGTGGCCGGAGCCAAATTCAAAGTTATGGGGCATCCATTCCCCGGACAACCGGCAATCCCCGCTAATTTACCATTTGGTGTAACACCGGCAACCGCATTGGGAGTAGGGGACCAATTTGGTATTCGTATCGGTGGTAAAACAGAATATTTCACCATGTCGACACCTATCGCCGCAGGTGACAGTGCGGCATTAGCCGCAGAATTAAATAGTGGCGCTGCTGTTCCGCCGGCGTTGCCAACAGGAAATGCTGCGAAGCTGGCGTCATTAGGTATTACGATAACCGCTGCGGGAATCCAAAGCGCAGGTGGGCAAAATATTGAAGTTGTGAACGGTGCTAGCGGTCCTGGTGCTACGGCAATAATGGGAACGGATGGAACTCGCTCAGTCAATTTGCCATTTACATTTACGCCAACGGATTTCAGTTCAACCCCGGCGACATTCCAACTGGAAGTCAATGGGAAAGTGGAGTCCTTCACACTCAATCAAAACATCACCGGTGTTTCGCCTAACACACTGACTGAAATTTTTAATAATCCTGCTAATTATCCCAAGTTAACCCGCCTGGGGTTAACGGTGACGGACCAGGGGATTATTTCCAATAATAATTCCAGGGTTACTATTAAAGGTGGAAATGCGAACCTGGATTTATTAACGGGACTAAACACGCGCGGAACAGGAACATCATCTACTGTTGGCGCACTGATCGAGCCGGGTGATACGTTCTTTGTGGAGTCCACCGATAAACAAGGCTTGCTAACAACGCTTACACGTTTTAGTGAAGCGATGAAAAATGTAAAAGATACGCCTGAAAGCAAAGCTGAACTGGCAAAGATTGTGGCCAAGACAATCACTAATTTGAAAAATGTTGAAACCAATTTAACGTCGGTGCAAGGTGAACTCGGTTCGCGCCTTAATACATTGGAAAGCAGTAAGGAATTGAATCTGGATATCACCTTGTCAACGCAAACCGCGTTGAAAGGTTTGGAAGGGCTCGATTATGCCGATGCAACAATTAAATTATCCATGCAGTCATTGGTGCTGAGTGCTGCACAACAAAGTTTTGCAAAGGTGAGTCAATTAACACTATTTACCTACCTTTAATTAGCTTTATATGACCCCGGTGAATTATGCTGGCACAGTAAATTACTGCGCCAGCATTTTTATTTTTTGCTAATCTTGGTTAATGGCGTTAGTCTGAATTAGTTCCATTGTGAAGAGTGATTCTATGGATACCAATCCGCTGTTAGACCCCTTGGTACGTGCCCTTAGTCAAACCCAGGCATTATTGTCCCTTGCCCAGGCGGGCGACTGGGATTCTTTTGAGACGCTGGTGCAACAACGCCAACAAGGTTTGTTATCAATTAATGATGCTGAATACCTGCAATCCCTTGCCAAGGCAGATCTGGAATCCCAGGCTGCCACGTTGATCCAGGAGATTCAAGGCATTAACCAGCACCTCACCAACCTCGCAGAACTAAACAGGGATAATAAAGCGTCAGATTTGCGTCAATCAGTTACAGCGAATAAGGCGCTGGATGCTTACGGTCGTTAATTTGACACCGCAAGCAATCTATATAACTAAATGAAATTGAATTTGGATTTTTTCGTTACAAATAGTTGGTTTCTGCAATAAAAAATTTCTAAAGCTCCTCCCGGATGTGTCGATAACCTTTTTAGAAGTGCTGATTAAGCTGTTGGCGTCAGACTTCATCAACCGACACTAGCAGCACGGTCTTAACAAACCACTGCACTGAAATTTAAATCCAGGAGATTCATCATGGCTTTAGTAATTAACACCAACGTCGCCTCTCTGAATGCTCAACGTCAGTTGATGAATTCGGGCGCGTCTCTTGACCGTTCAACCGAGCGTTTGTCTTCAGGTCAACGTATTAACTCTGCAAAAGACGACGCAGCCGGCCTGGCAATTGCCAACCGTATGACTTCACAAGTTCGCGGTCTTGACCAGGCGATTCGTAACGCTAACGACGGTGTATCTCTGATTCAAACCGCTGAAGGTGCGCTGTCAGAATCAACCAACATTCTGCAACGTATGCGTGAACTGTCTGTACAATCTGCGAACGGTATTTACTCTCCAAGTGACCGCAAAACCCTGGATGCGGAAGTTAAGCAATTAGTATCAGAATTGGATCGTATCGCTAAAACCACTTCATTCAACGGTCAAAACCTGTTGGATGGCAAGTTAGGTAAAGTAGAGCTGCAAGTAGGTTCAAGTGCTAACCAAACCATCTCTTTGAAAGTGCCTGCGATGGATGCAAAAACATTGGGTATGGGTTCTACCAGTGTGGATTTGATGGGCGGTGAGACAGCTCTTGCATCTTTTGCAACAACTAAAACCATCAGCGAAGGCGATATCCTTATTAACGGACAGTCAATCGCCAAGGGAACAGAAACGTTTGATGGTGCTTCGGATACGACCCAAGACCTACTTGATTTGATCAACACCAATGTTCTTGGGGTTACCGCATCGACCTATGCAGTGGCTTCAGCTACTGATGCTGGTGACGGTATTTTGTTATCCGGTCAAAGCGTTAGTGTGGCCTTGAAAAATCTCGATGGCACAACAACTACCGTTACTGTTGGTGGTGGCCCAAGTGGGACTAGTAGCCTGAAAGAACTTGTTGAAAAAATGAATGTTGAAAGTGGTGGTAAATTTAACGCGACTATCGGCGATGATGGAAAACTGTCGATTTCAGCTGAGAATGTTACATCTATAACCGTAACTGATGCCTCTACAGCGTTGGGAACTGGTATTACAACACCAGCTCTCGCGCGCATATCACTTAAGGCGGACAATAATGATCCAATTACGGTTACCCGCGGTTCCAATGGTACATTGGAGCAACTCGGTTTCCTTGGTTTTAAAGAGAATGATAAAGCGGGCACCATTGAAGGTTCTAAAGTGAACTCTACAGCATTTGCTGTTGGTGACTTAAAGATCAACGGTGTGGATATTGGTGCTAGTGATACCGGTGGTTTGACTGACAAACTTAAAGCAATCAACAAAGTTTCGGATCAAACAGGCGTTACAGCTACTGCATTTACTTCGGTCACACTCGATTTTAATGGTGTAGATATGGGGGATGTGGGCGCTGAAGATGGTGTGCTCTTCAATGGTGTTGCTATTGATTTATCTGGTGTTGCAACAGGTGATTCTGTACAAGAAGTTGTAGACGCTTTTAATGCTGTGAAAGATAAAACAGGTGTTACAGCATCCTTATTGGGCACCCGTGTTGTGCTAGAAGGTAATGTTTCCAGTTTTGCCTATGGTACAGATGGTACTGCTGGTGCATGGGCTGATCTAGAAACTGCCGGCGTCAAACTTGTTGAAGGTAATACTGCTGGGGCAACTCCGTTAACCGATACCCTGGTTACTGATGGAGGTATAAAACTGACCAGTAACAACGGCAACCCGATTTCAGTTGATGTAACCACTGCTGGTGCATCGGCATCTGGCTTGATTGATTCGAATGCTGGTGCAGGTGGTGCTTTCGGTTCAGCGATTTCTACCATCAGCATCGACACCCAGGCTAACGCCCAGAAAGCGATTAAAGTGATCGACAATGCCCTGACCACCATCAACGATGTGCGTTCAGAACTCGGTGCGGTAAACAACCGTTTGGACTTTACCGTATCTAACCTGGCAAACATCTCTGAGAAGACGTCAGCAGCGCGTTCACGTATCACTGATGCTGACTTCGCAGCGGAAACTGCAAACCTGAGTCGTTCACAAGTGTTGCAACAAGCGGCTTCAGCCATGTTGGCCCAGTCAAATGCTCGTCCACAACAAGTATTGTCTCTGTTGAGATAATTAACGGCTCCCTCCGGGCGCGGATTTCCGTAAGCCCGGAGGAATTTTAGTGAGGAGATAGTTATGAATGACATCACTAAAGTTGCTTCGAATCCGGTTCAAGCGAAAGCTGCGCCGGTTTCGTCGTTGCCGGGGCTTTCCCAAGGTCAAAAAACCGGCAATGATTTGCCGCCTGCCGCTGAAGCGGCAAGATCTTTACCCCAGGATCCTGTCAATTCCCAGGCGGTTCAGGAGCGAGTGCAGGCTGCTGTAGCGCAAATGAATGAGTATATTCAGTCCACTCAACGCGATTTAAACTTCAGTTATGACCCGGATTCCGGTGAAACTGTGGTGAAAGTTTTGGATCGTTCAACGCAAGAAGTTATTCGTCAAATTCCCGATGAAATATTTTTGCGTTTGGCTCAAACACATAATCCGGATGAACCTGGACAGCTGTTTAGTGCGCAAGCGTAAAACGCTTTAAAAATAGGGTTTTATTGATTTTTTTTGCGGGTTTAACCCTGTGCTTTAACCATAAAAGAGAGCCGTGTAAGCGACTCTCTTTTTTTATTTTTTTGCGATGGTTTTTTAATAAAATTTTCCGTGGAAACTCGAAAAATTTTGTGCGAACTTAGTGTTCGTTCCGTAGTTGATAGCGATGCAAAATTTCCCTCCGCTTGCTCCTGAAAAAATCTCCTGAATATTTTCTGGCACAGTCTGTGCAAAAGTCGGATTAGGCGACCCGTATAGAAAACCTGTTTGTTGCAACCTGTTCGGTTGAAAAGAATTGGTAGCGAATTTCTTACAAGTCTTGCCACGAAGTTCTGACGGTCCAAAGCGAGTCGATTAGTCGATGGCTATGAACTTCATTAGTCGACTTGTCACAGCAATAGCAACTGTGAACAGGAACAATCATTAGGAGATTCATTATGCCTTTAGTCATTAACACCAATGTCGCTTCCTTGAATTCACAACGCCAATTGCTGAGTTCAGGAAACGCGCTCGATCGGGCAACTGAACGTTTGTCCTCGGGCCAACGTATTAACTCTGCGAAAGATGACGCAGCAGGTTTAGCAATTTCCAACCGCATGACGTCCCAGATTCGCGGCCTGGATCAAGCGATCCGCAACGCTAACGACGGTGTGTCGTTAATCCAGACCGCAGAAGGCGCACTGCAGGAAACAACCAATATCCTGCAACGTATGCGTGAACTGTCCATCCAGTCTGCGAACGGAATCTATTCACCGGCAGACCGCAAAACACTGGATGCGGAAGTTCAACAGCTGATTCTGGAATTGGATCGTATTTCCAACTCCACGTCCTTCAACGGACAAAAATTACTGGATGGCTCACTGGGTAAAGTTGATTTGCAAGTGGGTGCCGATGCCGGCCAAACCATCACCATGAAAATTCCTGCGATGGATGCCAAAACCCTGGGGATGGGTTTTGTGGGTGTGGATATGCTGGGTGGCCAGATTGATCTTTCTACCTTGTTAATTAATGAGAATGACATTCTTATTAATGGCCAGTCGATTGCGAAATCCCTGGAAAGTTACAACGGCTTTAATATCGTTGGCCCGCCAGCAGTAGCCGCGCAAACCCTGGATAAATTGATTAATTTGATCAACAAAAACGTTCTGGGCATTGATGCTTCCACGTATGCGCAAGCCACTGCAACAGGTGCTGGTACCGGTGTGTTGGAAGAGGGGCAGATCTTCCAGATTGCGATCACCAAACTCGACGGTACATTAACCACCGTACAGGTGAGCAACACCAAAAATATTGAAGAGCTTGCTGAAAAAATCAACACTGAAAGTGGTGGCATGCTGAATGCGAGGGTAGGTGAGAACAGCAAATTAAGTATTGCAGGTATTAACGTATCGCAATTCGTAATCACTGACGGCAGCCTTCCTGCCAACTCTGCGGGCGGTAATATTAACGGCACTTATGCTGGTCGTTTGGTCCTTGAATCCGAACACGGTGATCCAATCACCATCACTCGCGGCTCAACCGGTACATTGGCACAGTTGAATTCGCTGGGTTTCCGTGAAAACACTAACCCGGGCCAAATTGAAGGGGTTGGTATCACAACGCCTGCGGTACCCTGGAATGTGGGTGATTTGTCGATTAATGGCGTCATCATTTCTAACAAAGATACCGATAGTTTGTTAGGAAAAATAAATGCCATTAACGCATCGCAGCAAGATACCGGTGTAACCGCTGACGTGTTTTCTTCAACAACGCTGGATTTTGGCGGTATCGATTTGACGGCGATCACTGCGCCGTTGTTGATGAATGGTGAGCCGATCAACATCAACGGTTTGACAACTATTGCCGAAGTCGTTGCCGCATTTAACGCAAAGACCGACGTAACCGGTATTAGTGCATCGTTGTTGGGAACCCGTGTAGTACTGGAAGGTAATTCTGCTGCAATCACATTTGGTGTGGATGCTACCAATACCGGTTTGGCCGACTTGAACGGCGAAGCATTACAAATTCAATCCGGTACCGGTGCGGCAACTACTATTAGTGCAACCTCGGAAACAGTTCCTGGCGGGATCAAGTTGACCAGCAGCAATGGTTCACCAATTAGCGTTAAATTGGGGCCAAATGCCGTTGCTGCTACTTTGGGCTTGCTTGAATCCAACGTAACGGCGGAAGGTGCATTCGGTACCGCGATTGCCTCGATCAGTATCGCCACGGTACAGGGTGCACAAAAAGCGCTGGGTGTTATTGATAATGCGTTGACGACGATTAACGACGCGCGTTCACAGTTAGGTGCGATCAACAACCGTTTGGATTTCACCATGTCCAACCTGGCGAACGTATCGGAAAAAACATCGGCTTCCCGTTCGCGGATTGTGGATGCGGATTTCGCCGCAGAAACTGCTGCACTGAGCCGTGCGCAGGTATTGCAACAGGCAGCACAAGCGATGTTGGCACAATCAAATGCACGACCAGAACAGGTTCTGCAATTGCTCCGTTAATCCGATTAACATCGGTCGCAAAAAACCGCAGCTTTTAAACTGCACCCCAAAAGTTGGACATCCGTCCAACTGGGCAAGGTGCAGTTCACAAGCTGCGGTTTTTTTGTTTTTACCTGAAACATCCTGGCGGGATGAACCGGCAAACATCGGCTAGGCTTACTAGATAATAGAAATGACCGGATTATTTCAAAATGCTTTTTCACGCAGGTCTTTTGAATGATTGATATTGGCCGCTCATCTACTGATCGATGGATGTTGCGTATTTTTTGGCTGGTTGTGGCTTATGTCATCGCTGGCCGGCTTTCGTTATTACTGGCGATTCCGCCGGGATTCGTGGCCGGTTTGTTTTTACCGATGGGTATTGCGTTAGGTGCAGTGCTGATTTGGGGAATGCCCATGTTGTGGGGTGTTTTCCTCGGTTCAACCTTATTAAACATTTCAGTTTCTATGAGTACCGGGCAGCCTTTTTCGCTGGCGGTGGTTGCAGTTGCCGCTGAAATTGCATCTGGCAGCACTATCGCGAGCCTTGCAGGAACCTGGCTCATTCGCCACTACGTGGGGTTTCCCGATAAGTTAACGGATGAGCGGAAAATTTTTGCGTTTTTTATTTTGGGTGGACCGGTCGCTACCAGCTTGAGTGCAAGCTTCGGCGTCCTCGTGCTCTACGCGAACGACATTATTCATTTTAAACAAATGCTTTTTACCTGGTGGACATGGTGGATAGGTGACGCCATCGGTGTGTTAATTGCCACCCCTTTAATGTGTGTGTTGTTTGCGAGGCCCTATCATTTTTGGCATAACCGCCGTTATACGGTTGGTGCCCCAATCGTTGTTAGCAGCGTAATGGTAGTTACTGTTTTTGTACTCGCGAGTAACAATGAACAGAAAAAGCTGGAAGATCATTTCAAACAACAAGCGGAATTAGTTACCGCCTCGGTCGAGTCAAGCTTGTCATCACTTGCCTATAGCCTTGCAACCTTGCGCGGGTTATTTATCGCCTCGGACCGTGTCACTCGTGAAGAATTTTCGGCCTATGTCAAATATGTTATTCCGGGTACGAAAGGCGTAGCGGGTGTTGCGTGGAATCAACATGTGCGTGCAGATGAACGCGATTTCTTTGAAAAAGAAATGGCAACACAAGGGTTTGAAAATTTTCATATCAAGGAAAAAACCGCCGTTGGAACTTATGAAATTGCCCCGGATCGCGATGAATACACGGTAATAACTTATGTTGAACCCTGGCTGGAAAATCAAATACTGGTCGGAATTAATGTTGGTGTTGAGCCGGTTCGCACCGCTGCAAGAATTCGTGCGCGCGATACTGGCAGCCTCGCCATGACAGCGCCATTGCAGCTATTACAAAATCCGGGTTATGAACCCGGTGTTATTGTTTACCAGCCGGTATATCGAAAGGCGGAATATCTATCGACTGCCGCCGCCCGGCAACAAGCACTGATTGGCTATGCCACCGCTATTATTCGTGTCAATGAATTAATTCCACCGGCATTAATCAGTTTTACTGCTACTGATTTTGAAATACAGATTACGGATGTCACTGATACGTCTACACCTGTTATTTTCTTTTCATATCACGCGAAACCCGCATCCGCTTACGCACAAAGCCTGGAAATAAAACGTCAACTTGCTTTTGGCGGGCGGCATCTTTTGGTAAGTGTTATTCCTTCTGAAACTTTTTTATTGGAACATCGCAGTCTGCAATCCTGGTTTGTATTAGTCGGTGGATTATTATTTTGCAGTTTCCTGGGCGGATTTTTATTATTGATTACCGGACGTGCGCAACATGTACGCGATTTGGTTGAACAGCGCACAAAAGAACTTGCCGCCATTCTTGAGCATGCCGTCGAGTCAATTTTAGTGGCGGATGAGCGGGGAAAAATTATTAAAGCCAATCCGGCCGCCGCGCATTTGTTCGGTTATAAACTGGATACCCAACAAACGGTAGAAATAGGGCAGCTAATTCCGTTACTGCGTAACATGGTAACGGCAGACGGAGAGGTGTTACGAACGATCAACTGGTGTGAAAGCACAGGAATTCGTAGTGACGGTAGTGAATTGCCGATTGAATTAAGTGTGAGTCCGGTGGAATTCCAGGAGCGCCAATTTTTTACCATCATGGTTCATGACGCTACAGCAAAACGAAAAGTAGATCGCTTGAAAAATGAATTTATTTCTACCGTAAGCCATGAATTACGAACCCCCTTAACGTCTATAAAAGGCGCACTGGGAATTGCCCTGAGTGGTGACATCGGGCAACTGGAAGTGCGCATCAGGGATTTATTGGTCATCGCCAATAATAATGCTGATCGCCTCACCCGGTTGGTGAACGATATTCTGGATATCGACAAACTGGAATTTGGCAATGTGCAATTAAATAACCAGCGCATTGCAATCTGTCCGTTGTTGCAACAGTCGGTAGCCCAAAACCAGGGATATTCTGCGCGCTATGGCGTAGAGCTGGTTTTTGATGACGTGGATGTGTCATTGCGGGAACTGCGTGCGAATCTGGACGCAGACCGGTTTTTACAGGTTATGTCCAACCTTTTATCGAACGCGATTAAATATTCCCATTTGGGTGGCAAGGTAAGGGTAAGCATGATGCGCGAAGGAAATGAAGCCAAAATTTCCGTGGCAGACGAAGGGCAGGGAATTCCATCCGCATTTCGCCAGCGTATCTTCCGCAAGTTTGCACAAGTGGACTCGTCAGATACCAGGCGGCGCGATGGGACGGGGTTAGGGTTGAGTATCACCAAAGCCATTGTTGAGCGCTTCGGGGGAAGAATCGACTATCACTCTGTAGAAGGCGAAGGCACCGAATTTTTCTTCACAATACCAATTGTAGAGTAATCAAAGGCTTACAGTATTTTTACCAAACTCTTTACCATGCAATATTCAGGGGGGTTGGCCCGGTTTATGCTGAGTTGGACCTGTATAGATGTTTTCTTAAAAAAAGCGGCAAAACCGGCTAAAGTTTACCCATGAGTTGCCGCTAACCCGGGTAAGCGGTAATTTTATGGCGTGGAGGTATCCATGGTGAGCAGTACAACGAGTTCAACCAACAGCAATGCATCAACAGGTTCCAGCATCATCAGTGCTTTGGGGACTGGTTCAGGCATTGATAGTAATAAACTGGCTGACCAACTCACAGAAGCCAATAAACAGGTCCAGGCTCAACGTTTAACCACAAAAAAAACCTTACTGGAAACCCAGATTTCAGATTACGGTTTAATGCGCAGCGCTTTATCCAAACTTGAAAGTGCTGCATCAGCATTGGGTAGTGCTGATACTTTCAATGCCAAATCCCTTTCGGTTCCGGATACCAAATTGCTCAGTATCACCAAACTGGACGCAAAAGCGGCTGCTGGTGGTTATCAATTAAAAGTAGAGCAGGTTGCCCAATCGCAATCCGTTAGTTCCGGCACGTTCAGCTCAATGACTGATCCCATTGGCAAAGGCACATTGGTTATTCGTTTGGGCGAATGGAACGCTGCCGGTACCGATTTTGAAGTCGACTCCTCTAAAGTTGGTGGCGGCACTATTACTATCGACGATAGCAACAACTCCCTGACCGGTCTGCGCGACGCGATCAACAAAGCAAACATGGGTGTGTCTGCCAGTATCGTAGGTGATGGCGGTTCTTATCGTTTGTTATTGACCGCTAAATCCGGTGCTAAAAATGAAATCGAAATAACGGCTACCGAAGATGCCGGCGCACTGGGTTTGGCGAAGTTTGATTTCAACGAAACCACACGCAACATGACCCAGCAACAAGAAGGCCTTGATGCAAAAATACGCGTGAATGGTTTATTGGTTAGCCGTGAATCCAATCAAATTAAAGATGTAATTGACGGTTTGGAATTCGATTTATTTGGCGCGTCATTAACCGAAACAATCAGTGTTTCTATCAACGAAGACAAAAGTGTTGGCGAAAAAGCGATTCGCGATTTCGTCGCTGCTTACAATACTTTTAAAACCGAAGTGGAAAAACTGGTAGGTTTTGATACTGAGCTAAAAGATTACGGCAGTTTGAAAACAGATCCACTCGCGAAAAGCCTGACACAAGGTATTCGTAATTTATTATCCAGCGCAGTTCCCGGTTTGGGTGATAGTGGTTTTAGTTCATTGTCGAGCCTTGGTATTCGTACTGAGCGTGACGGTTCGCTAAAGATTGTTGAGGACGAAGAAAACACTGGTTTCCGTGCAGCCATTGATAAGCACTACGATATGGTGCGCGATTTATTTGTACCCAAAAAATCATCTTCAGCCGCCAATATTGAATTAAACAAATACACTGCCCAAAGTAAACCGGGCACATATGATGTTGTTATTACCCAGCAACCATCCAAAGGCAAAAATACCGGTGCAGCAATGGGTATAACTTTTCCATTAGATACCACCGGAAAAGATTACAACTTTAAAGTTAAACTGGATGGAACCGAAAGTGCGCTAATCACTATTCCTGCCGGAAAAACCTATGCTTCAGCGGGCGCCCTGGCTGCGGATATCCAAAGCCTGATTAACCTTGATGCAAATATCAAAGGCGTAAAATCCACTGTTGCAGTGAGTGTCGATGCCGGCAAACTGGTATTTACCTCTGATTCTTATGGCAGCACCAGTAAAGTGGAATTTACGGCAGTCTCTTCGGATATGGATGACCTGGGAATTGCGCTTGGTAGCGGCACGGCCGGTACTGATGTGGGCGGCACTGTTGCCGGAAAAGTTGCATTCGGTTATGGCAATGTATTGCTACCGGCCCTGGGTTCTGACGCAGAAGGTTTGAGTATGACCGTGCAGCCCGGCGCAACTGGCGGAACCATTACATTTTCCCGTGGTTTGGCCGGCGGGCTCAGCAATCAGATAAATGATTATTTGAAATCGTCCGGTATAATTAAAGAGCGCGAAACGACGATTAACAAAGACATTAAAAAAGTTGAGGAAGATGAAACCGCCTTAACGCGTCGTAGTGATGCTTATCGTGCGCGCCTTATGTCACAATTCCAGGCCATGGAAAGTATCGTTCGTTCATTAAATTCTACCGGTGATTTCCTGGACGGTATTTTGGATCGTTTGCCTTTCACCTCCAAGAATTAATTAAAACCCGCTGTTCCGTGTGGAATGGCGGCGTATTTTTTTAAATTATTTCTAGCATTTTTTTCATCATTTAACGATCTTTATAATTTCGTGACCTTTAATAGAACTTTTGCTATATAACTAATCTATATTAGTAACGGCAACTGAAGGGGAATGTTATGTCGAAGATCTTCGCACTCATACCCGCACGTGGTGGATCAAAAGGCATATTGCAAAAAAATATTGCTCCTTTATTGGATCAACCCCTTATTGCCTATAGCATAAAAGCGGCACAAGCTTCTGCAGTCATAGATGAAGTTTATGTATCCTCTGATGACGAACAAATTTTATCAGTTGCTCACTATTACAATGCAGAACGGATAAAACGTGATCCGCATTTAGCGCGTGATGATTCACCAACTGATCCAGTGGTTGCTGAATTTATCCATCGCATTAAACCGGCAAATAAAGACCTTATTGTTTTACTTCAACCGACATCACCACTGCGAACAGCAAACCATATTAGCGAAGCGCTTGCAGAATTTAATGATTTCCCGACGTGCCGAAGCCTCGTCAGCGTTTATGAGATTAACAATAAATATTTAAAGGCATTTGTGGGCGGCGGGGAGTTTTTGCATCCACTGGCAGGTGATCATGCCTCTTACTCGTACCGCCAGGATCTACCCTCGCTCTACATGCCTAACCAGGCTATTTCCATTTTCAAAGTAGATGAATTTTTACGTGAAGAAAAAATCCCTCGCACACATATTATTCCTTATCTGATGTCGGAAGAAGATAGTTTATATATTGAATCAACCGATGATTTAATTATCGCAGAGCAGCGTTTGCGAAAACGTTTGTGATGCAGTAAAAAACGTAGCCGAATAAAATTCTTACAGGCGGATCTATAGGGTTAACTCATACCGCATGAACAGAAAGTTGCGATGATTGGAAGCATTTGCAAATAAATAACAACGTTTCACGGGTTTCAGGGTCTTCAACTTTTCGCGCAATTTCTATCGCTTCCCGGAATCGATGTTGTATGCAAAGGATTCGGGCCGTGCGAATACGTTCAATATCATTAAGTTCAGTTCCCATCAGTTCACTCCTTCCAATCAATGCCATGAATAAAATCTAGCCAATATTTGGCGAAGCCGTTAGCCAGTTTTAAGTATGATTTTTCATAGAAAAATGTCTGGATATTGACCTTGTCCCACGGGAGGTTCCTATGGAGCAGGTGCGTTGGGTTTGGTTTTGTAAACCTGGCTGACATTTATCAGATAATTGCGCTAGGCTTGCTGAAAACGCTAATAACCTGACAGGAACCTGACCATGATAAAAAAACAGCTTGCCCTCTATTGTGTATCCAGCGCCTTCGCTTGTCTGGTCGCTACCAACCTTTACGCAGCCGGGACAACCTCTACAGCAGCGGATACGGAGGAATGGGTCGACCTGTTTAACGGTAAAGATTTGAGCAACTGGTCACCCAAGGTTCGCGGTTATCCTCTTGGCGAGAACGCATTGGACACCTTTCGTGTGAAAGACGGGATCATGCAAATCCGTTACGACAAATACGATGAGTTTGGCGGAAAATTTGGTCATATCTTTTCCAATGCCGGTCCGTTTTCCTACTACAAAATCCAGGTTGAATATCGCTTTGTGGGCGATCAGGTAAAAGGTGGCCCGGACTGGGCTTATCGTAACAACGGTATTATGTTCCATACCCAGGACCCAAAAACCATGACCGTGGAGCAAGATTTCCCCGGTTGCATGGAATATCAATTGTTGGGTGGCAATGGCAAAGATGCGCGCAGTACCGGCAATTTATGTACACCGGGTTCGCAAGTGGTGATTAACGGCGAATTGCGCAAAGACCATTGTATGAACTCAACGAGCGACACCTTCCATGGTGATCAATGGGTAACTGCTGAACTGGTGGTACATGGCAGTAAATTGGCCCAACACATCATCAATGGTAAGAAAGTATTCGAGTACAACGATCTGCAATGGGATGACGGCAAGCCGATGGAAGGCGGTTATATCGCCCTGCAAGCAGAAACTGCGCCGACGGATTTCCGTAAAGTGCGTATTCTGAATCTGGAAGGTTGCATGGATAAAAAAGCGAAAAACTATAAAAGTTATTTCGTGAAGGATAATCCGAAGGTTTGTAAGTTTTAACCAATAAATTACTAATCCTGTATTGGCACGGCTCATTGCCGTGCCTGATTATTTCTCCAAGAATACAAATATCCGTTATAGAAACGTAGTCGGAAGCGGCTATTGTGAACTTAAAAAAATAAGTGTGATGTGCGATGCATACAATTAATATACGCTATTTTTATCCTTAAAATTAATTCTTCATTTCACCTTATCGCTATATATCTGTGTCAATTACTGACGCTTAAAATATTATTCAATAGTTGCTCATGGTATTTTTGCGAAGCTACTATGTACTCGCCTTATCATATGGGCATAGGGAATTAATCAGGAGAATAAAATGCATAGGATTTATTTAGGATAGTTGTATCGAAAAATTAAAAATGTTTATCAAAAACTTGTACCAAAGCTATTTCGCTCGCTGTTAACAATTAGTTACTATCCACGATTGCTTCATCGGCGAATGCCGGATATTTTTGTAAAGTCACTAATGATTGCACGATGACTTGGCAGGGTACATCAGGCACATTAACCTGTACGCCAAGAACACATTGCGATTGGTATCCTGATCCCAAGCCGCAACCAACGCCTCCACCTCCACCTCCACCAGCACCGCCACCAGCACCTGTTATGACACAGGAACAAAGGAAACAGTTTTGTGATACTGCTGCATATGAAATTCGAGCAGACCTCCAAACTTGTGAAGCTGAAGTCAATCTTGATCGTGCAACACAATATGCCGGTTGCCGAGATCATGGAACCTTGGAGTGGAGTTTTGACTACACTGGAGCCAGGCTCTCTGTGAAAAACAACATGACATTTAAATATAATCTGCTCATGGAATGTCAGAATATGGTTCACTCCTATGCGAGTTACACTAAATCAATCTGCTCAGCAGAGGAAAATCGAGCACGAGGGCGCGCCGTGGGCATTTGTGGGCCAATACAATGGTAGGAGTTTAAAATGAGTGCACAAATTATGAAGTTACGAATAAATTTAATTTTGTTTGCGGTGAGCTCTATCGTGTTGATATTGCATTTTACTTACGCAAGACAAAATATCGTAGAAAATCCTTCTTCTATTATTGACTCAATTGGCGGCCAGTCCGAATCCATGGTTATTAAAGAGGTTAACAAATCGGCTACTCAGGGTTCTTCAGGGACTTTATATGCAGATGCAGAAACGACGGAAGATGATAACCAAATCAAGTGGAATCCAGACAATCAGGTACAGAAAGAGCAGTTATTGCAATGGAGGGCTGAGCGTGGTTGGCACGACATGTTGAATAGTGGTTCAAATAATGCACCGGATTACCGTAGTTACCCGCAAGATGTATTGGAAAAACTTGGTGATCAAGGAGATGTCCGTGCACTCCATGAACTTGCTCGTCTTTCTATATCTCCAGCGCAACGCCAGCAAGTTTTAACTAAAGCCGCTGCCTATGGCTCAACCTTCGCCCTTTTTCAGCTTGCTAGTGTGCTTAGTTCTGAACCACGTTATGAGCCTAATCCAACCGAAGAAAGGAAAAGACAAGCAGTAATTGAAGCCTTGTCTTACCTTGAGGTTGCTCGAATGCGTGGTGAGGGTGCTTTCGTTAACGGAAATGTTCAGGAAATCCAACAAATGTTCCAATTTTCTCCAACTAAATCTGAAGTTAAATTGATTGAGACGAGAACTCAGGAAATTTACAGCGATCTGGCGGAGCAACGCAGGCAAATAGGACTTCCCGAGTTTGACAATTCAACGCCTCCTGTTGTGAAAGCGTTTGAACGATATATGCAACAGTAATCACCAAGAGTCAAAACAGCACCGGTTGCCTGGTGCTGTTTTTTTTTAATAATCTTTCTCCTCTGATTACACCCCCCATTTTGAACTACCACTTTTGTAGATTCCCCTTCGAAACTGGGACGTCATTCACTGTCCCACATGGTGCAAAATCGTCTTTTCGTTTATTTACAATAAGGTTTCAACACCGCGCAACTCTTGAATTATTTGAAGATTCGGCTGTTTCAACCTGCCAAAACGTTCCACTTTTCACTCTTGCATAAACTTGTACTCGCACCACTAGGCGCAACGCTAAAACTGGAGCGCAATTTATGTTTCTTTTTCTTATTCTGATGTTGCCCCAAAGGCGTTTCCCCAGTCGGAATTTCAAAATCATAATGCGCATCCGGCGCAATGCGAGAACAACACCATGAAAAGAACATCGCTCTATTTGCTGATGTCGGGCGCGATTTTGTGCTCGGCATTAACCGCCTGTAATTCCAATCAAGGAAGCGATAAACAAGTCGCTGACCAAACATCTCCGGCCCCTCAATCGACTTTTACCAATGAATGGCCGGTACTAACAAGTGCGATTGCCAAAGATCCGGTTATTGAAAAGCGTATTGATGAATTATTAGCCCGCATGACGCTGGAAGAAAAAATCGGCCAGGTTATCCAACCGGAAATTAACGAAGTGACGCCGGAGGAGATCAAGCAATATCACATTGGTTCGGTGTTGAATGGTGGAGGCGCTACGCCGTATCGCAATAAATATGCGCCCCTGCAAGACTGGATAAAAATGGCGGACAGTTTCTATAACGCTTCCGTGGATAAATCCAACGGCCGCACCGGTATTCCCATTATGTGGGGTACCGATGCCGTACACGGTATGAACAACGTAATAGGCGCAACCCTGTTTCCCCACAACATTGGTTTGGGGGCGACCAACAATCCCGAGCTATTGAAAAAAATCGGCTGGGCAACCGCGCGTGAACTTTCCGTGACTGGCCTGGATTGGGATTTTTCGCCAACCGTTGCAGTAGCACGCGATGATCGCTGGGGCCGCACTTACGAATCCTGGTCGGAAGACCCGCGTATTGTTAATGCATTTGCACGCGAAATGATCAAAGGTTTGCAAGGTGAACCGGGCAAAGAGCTTTTTAACAATCAACAGGTTATTGCCACCACCAAGCATTACATTGGCGATGGTGGAACCTTGAACGGTGTAGATCGCGGCGCGACCCAAGGTGATGAACAGCAGCTACGCGATATTCATGGTGCCGGGTATTTCAGTGCTATTGAGTCCGGTGTGCAGGTAGTAATGGCCTCCTTCAGTTCCTGGCAGGGTATGCCCATGCACGGCCATAAATATTTACTGACTGATGTACTAAAAAATCGCATGGGTTTTGATGGTTTGGTTGTCGGCGATTGGAACGGCCATATGTTTATTCCCGGTTGTACCGTAGTGAATTGTCCGCAATCGCTTATGGCTGGCTTGGATATTTACATGGTGCCGGACCCGCAATGGAAACAGCTCTACCAAAATTTATTGGCGCAAGCAAAATCGGGTGAGATTACTGCGGATCGTTTGAATGACGCGGTACGCAGGATTTTGCGCGTAAAAATCCGTGCAGGTTTATTTGAAAAGGGCGCTCCTTCAACTCGCGAACTCGCGGGCAAAAAAGAAGTCCTGGGGGCGCCGGAACATCGTGAAATTGCCCGTCAGGCTGTGCGTGAATCGTTGGTATTGTTGAAAAACAAAAATAATTTGTTGCCGTTAAAACGCAATCAAAAAGTATTGGTAGCTGGCGATGGGGCGGACAATATTGGTAAACAATCCGGTGGCTGGTCTGTTTCCTGGCAAGGCACGGGTAATACCAATGCAGATTTCCCCGGTGCTACTTCTATCTATGCGGGTATTAATAAAGTTGTCAGCGCTGCCGGTGGTAAAGCTGTCCTGAGCGTGGATGGAAGTTACAAGGAAAAACCGGATGTAGCAATCGTTGTATTTGGTGAAGATCCTTACGCTGAAATGCAAGGTGACCTTGGTGACCTTTCCTATAAGCCGCGCAATACTGCTGATTGGGAATTACTGAAAAAATTACGCAGCCAACATATTCCGGTGGTGTCGTTATTTATTTCTGGCCGTCCATTGTGGGTAAACCGTGAAATTAATGCATCTGATGCATTTGTTGCTGCATGGTTACCTGGCACTGAAGGCCAGGGGATTGCCGATGTGATTTTCAAAAATGCACAAGACAAGATTAATTACGATATGAAAGGCCGTTTAAGTTTTTCCTGGCCCAGGCATCCCACCCAATCGCCATTAAATGTCGGCGATAAAAATTACGATCCTTTGTTCGCCTACGGTTATGGTTTGAGTTATGCCGATAAAGATACACTGGGTGATAATTTGTCAGAAGAGGGCATTAAAGCGGAATCGGTTGTGGATCAGCTGGATTTATTTAATCGCCGCCCGATTGGTGAATGGCAACTGGAAATTATTGGGTTCCAGAATGATCGCGTTCCCATGACCAGCAAAAGCGCGAAAGCATCTTCATTGCAAATTTCTGCCGTGGACCGCAATGTTCAGGAAGATGCGCGCCGTGTTGAATGGAACGGGCAGGGTGCCGGGCAGGTTGCGTTATCGGTGAGTGATCGTAAAGACTTTACCAATTACGTTACGGCAAATACCGCGCTGGTGTTTGAAATTAAAGTCGATGCAGCGCCAACAAAAACTACCTTCTTGCGTTTGGGGTGTGGCTCTTTCTGCACGTCGGATATTAATTTAACGGAAAAATTAAAATCCTTCGTTGGAAAAAATTGGCAAACAGTAACGGTACCCTTGAGTTGCTTCCCCAACTCCGGTGCAAATTTCGGTGTTAACCAACCGCCAAGCGAATACTGGACCCAAGTGTTGCAACCTTTCTCATTGTTAACGGATGGAAAGCTGGATATCACTTTCTCTAAAGTGAGTTTGGTGAAGGGGGCGGGTAAAAATGCAGTTTGCCCATAAGGCAACTTGATAAGTTGCTACCGGATGAAATGAATCCGGTAGCAATGAATAACTCAAACATATCTGCAATATTGAAAATGCCCGGTGAGTTACACCGGGCATTCACGATCACTCAATTACCGACGTAATCAAGGGCAGCAGGGCATCCCGCCAGTACAACATGCTGCGCCAATAGCACAACAAGTGGCTGCGGCAAATACCACCCCCGGCGTTGCCATTGCAGTCAGACCCGCAACGATTTTTAACAATTTTGCTTTCATAAATAACCTCATTGAAAAAGTGGATGTTTTTTTAGTTATCACTTTCTTCAATAGGTGGGCGCCATATCGCGTGGAAGTTTAATGAGCGATAAGAACTGGAAAAAGAGTAATCAGCGTTTCTAACATCTTTTTCGCCTGATACTACCTGGATGCCTGTAATACCGGGTGAAACGCAGGGAGAACAAGTCTTTGATGATGTCATCATGACGCAACAGGGGGCAGCATCGGCACAACAGTCATGGCTGTTACTGGCATAAGCTGTTTCTGCCAATTGAAAAATAATGGCAAAAACCAATAAAGCAATTTTCCAGGCCGGACGGGTAAGCATGTGTTTATGGCAGCATGTGGGTAAAGATTTGTCTACGATAAAAGATATTCACGTATCGCGCAACGCTACCATCAAGGGAGGGTTGTGCTTTGTTTTCAGAGTTTCTGGTGTTACAGAATTGTTCGAAATCTTCTGATTTTGCAAGCCTTATTTTTATTTCCTGGCTCTTGCTCATTATTGGCATTCCTTCTGTATCGTGTTAATCGAAATTTACAAGCTGTTCAAACCTTGAAGTGAGCAGGTTGCAGCACCTTTTTATAATTTTTTTAAAACCACATAAACAAACAAAGATAATATGTAAGGCGAAGCAGCACCAAAGAAAAATATACCAAACCATTTATAGTTCCGAATTTCCTGTTGAAACACCTCCAAGTTATAACGCTGCTCTAAATGTGACTTTTTTAATCTCTCTAAAGCATACATTTGTATTGCAATGTATAGAGTTGCAAATATCCCAAAGATGATAAATTTCAAAACACCGCTTAAAGTGGTAAAAAAAACTACCCAAAGCATGAGCATTGAAATAAATCCGATCAGCACACCCAACAAAAATACCTTGTGATGTTGTGACAATCTACGTCCTCTTTTATAACGGTTGCAGCAGTTACGTGTTCTTTTTGGTATCGACTGCTGTGATTGCTAGGTAGGTGTTACCAGCGTAAATTTTAATTTGGGTAACATTCTTTTCTGGGGTTCGCTATAAACCTCTCCAACTTTCAACGCACCTTTCTTTAAATAAAATCCTTCAGCATCAGGGTCAGAGATGACGTAAAAGCTGGGTATCCCTAATGTATTACATTCTGAAAGAATCTGCGCAAATACTAGATTGCCATAACCCTTGCCAATGGCTTTTGGCAATAACCAAAGGTGATCAAGCTCATCACTATCGCCTTTCGCTATGGCGAAAAATCCAATTATTTCTTCGTCTTGCAAAATTAGTTTAACTGTATTGCGAGTAATATACTTTTCTTCAAACCTTAAGTTGGATTTCCATATCTCAAGTTGCTCTTGAGAATAACCCCAATAGCCCTTCGATGCTATTAATATATCTCGAAGAAGCTCGGTATGTTTTGCTTCTGCATCTATAAAGTTGAGCACTTATTTTAACCTGACGCTGAGTTTGGGGGCGATTTGTTATTTATTCATATATTGTTGCTGCCTGCAAAGCGTCGGCAAACAACTGCCAGCTAGGGATATTCGCATTAGTTCCAAGATTTAGGTTTTTATATAGTGCATCAGCACTTTCAAGCCATGCACCTAACGCCTCTAAAAATGCAACAGAAGATTGATTTTCCCATTTACTTGAATCTTCTTCGCTCAAATTCTTGATTAAAGCCAGAAGTTGCTCTTTGCGCTCTATTTTTTTGTATTGAATTTCCATATTTGCCCCAAGTAAAAAATAATGCAGTTCGCTACTGCTACACTTTATTATGCTTTTTATGGAAAGTTAATGTGTTTAATCCAGTCTGGAGCCAAATAACCAACAACACCCCCCAATAGTATTGCCAAAATATAACCCATTGGTGGCGAAGATAATGTAAATGCTGCGACCAAAAAACCTGCAATGCAGAAGAATATTTGCCATGCAGTGGGGTGCTTAAAATCTTTGGGTGATATTTCTGGTGCGGCAACCAACCCCAAAAAGACACCGGTCAATGCAAGTAATGTGCATGATTTGACTGAGTATCCAATGTTCATTCCACCAAAAACAATAAAAGCAAGACCGAGGGTTCCGCATGTGTAGATTACGATTTTAATTTTCATAGTCTTCATATTCTATATAACACTGTATGCAGGCTGCCGAGCACACGAAATGCCGTGTATATATTTACTTGGGAGGCGTGGGCTACGAATGCTTAAAAAGCCAAACCTAAAACCGATATTAGCTGTTTTAGGCATTGGCGCAAATATCATGGAATTACAAAAACACAAATACGCTTATTTCCCATCATCCTTTTTATGAACAACCGCCTGAAACAAATCCCATGCATCAGAGAGCAACAGATGGGCCGCTTGGCATATAGCTGGGTGAGAGTTATCAGGCGAGTCTTGAATGGTCATGCAAGCGATAGTGCCGATTAAATCTTTTGCTGCTGTGAAGCGAAGATTAGCGGCGTCGATAATATCGAAGCGAGATGCCAGGGTATTTAAGAATAAAACCTCACCAGTGCCGAAGTTGCTGGAGAGGGGTTTGAACGGGTTTTGATCGGTGTTTTCCATGTGTAATGCTCCCTGAGTTAAAGAAGCTGCCACGATTGTCGCCAAACAATTGAAGGGTGGCAGCTGCACGCAGGTTGGCGAACCGGAACTCAAGAACCCGGCAGACCCGAAGGTCTCCCACGTACAGCTACCATAGATCAGATTGCAGACGAAAAAAAAGCGCCTGTAACATGGTAGGGCGCTTATGCGCCTTGAGTTAATCGGGTCGCCAAACCCAAGTTGCGGATTGTGCCGCAACGAGGTGTACTTTAGCTCATGCGGTTGTGCAAATTCAAGTTCAAATAAAAAGGCTTAATGTTTGTGCATTCAAGTTCTTTATTTGATAACTCGCAGTGATCTTTTAAAAGATGAAAATTAATTCCCCAATAACCTTGCCTTGTAACCAGTAGAGTAGGCAAATCCACTAGTATGCAATAGCTAATATCTATGACCTTTAGCTGTACATAACCCCTGTTCCTGCTAACACTAGCGCACGCAATTGTGAGCTGTTAATGTGGTTTCATCCTGATCGGATTAATTAAAAGGGTGAGTAATAAATTATTCCTCACAGCTATAGCGTTGCAAATTAAAAAATCTTAATAAAAACACGCTCTGGATTTGGACCTGACAAAATATGACTACACCCATTAAAAAAATCGTAATTGCCGGTGGGGGAACTGCAGGCTGGATGGCTGCTGCCACTGTTTCACATCACCTTGGATCGGTATTGGATATACGGTTGATTGAGTCGGAAGAAATTGGAACGGTGGGCGTTGGTGAGGCAACTGTTCCGCCTATGCAGGCATTCCATAAGTTATTAAATATTGATGAGCAGGAATTTTTGCGGGCTACCCAAGGCACGTTCAAATTGGGAATCAATTTTGAAAACTGGGGGCAAAAGGGCGATCAATATATCCATTCCTTCGGAATAACTGGCAAAGAATTGTGGATGGCCGATTTTGTTCACTTTTGGTTAAAAGCAAAGGGAATGGGGTTGGAAAATGATTACGGGGATTTTTGTTTTGAATTACAAGCGGCTCGAATGGGAAAGTTTGCGATCACGGAAAATCCGCGCACTAATTATGCTTATCATTTTAATGCATCGCTCTATGCAAAATTTTTGCGCAAATACAGTGAGGCTCGTGGTGTAAAGCGCACTGAAGGCAAGATTGTCGAGGTTGCAACGCACAATGAAAATGGCTTTATTAAAAGCGTGACCCTGGCATCAGGCGAAGTGGTGGACGGGGATTTCTTTATTGATTGTACCGGCTTTCGCGGTTTGTTGATCGAGCAAACCCTGCGCACGGGTTATGAAGATTGGTCGCACTGGTTACTGAACGATAGTGCAATTGCAGCACAAACTAAAAACCCGTTGCCCGCATTGCCATACACTCGCGCTGTTGCGTATCAAGCAGGGTGGCAGTGGCATATTCCGTTACAAAGTCGTATCGGTACCGGTTTTGTCTATTGCAGTAAATATATTTCTGATGAAGAAGCCAGAAAAACATTTTTCGATAACTTGCCGGGCGAATTAATTAATGAGCCCCATGTATTGAAGTTTAAAACTGGCCGCCGCAAACAGAGCTGGAACAAAAATTGTGTTGCGCTGGGTTTATCGAGCGGATTTATTGAACCGTTGGAATCTACCAGTATTCATTTGATTATGAACAGCGCGCTGCGACTGGTGAGATTTTTCCCCAGCAACGGCATTAAAGAATCCAATGTGGCTGAATACAATGAGCAAACAAAAACCGAGATCGAGCGTATTCGTGATTTTGTGATATTGCATTATAAGGCAACTATACGGGACGACACGCCATATTGGCGTTATTGCAGGGATATGGATGTACCGGATACGCTCGCTCATCGCATTAAACTATTCAGGGAAACGGCGATAGCCTATAAAGCGGAGGGTGAAATTTTCCAGCTGGATTCCTGGTCACAGGTTATGATCGGGCAACGAATAATTCCTGAGGATTATCACCAATATGTTGATGCAATGAATCATCAGGATCTGTGCAAATATATGCAGGATTTTTCGGCCGATATCAAAAGGCGCGCAATGAAATTACCCAGTCATGAAGATTTTGTACAGCAGTATTGCGCGGAAGATCAAATGCAAATGTAATACCCGTTTCAGTTAGCCCGGGGTAATTGTTCCTAAACCCGGGTGGTAGGCGGTGATGGCAATTGACCTGATGTTAATCCTTGTGCAGCCAAAGTAGAAAGACTGCATAAAATTATCGTTGATAACAAACACAATAAAAAACTGCGGGCGTTCAGCCAGCAGTTTTTTGTGCATCACCTTAACCAGGTCAATCAGGTTCTGTAACGCTCAAGCCAATGCGCATAAGGCGCAGGTAATACCCAGGCTGGCTTCTCAACACCCAGTTCGCGCGCGGCGAGATAAGGCCAATGCGGATTTGCCAGATGCGGGCGGCCAATCATTACCAAATCCAATTGTTTATTGGCGACGGCTGCTTCTGCTAATGCGGGTGTACTAAAACCCCATGCCGATGACACCGGCAAGCCGGTTGCGTTGCGAACTTTTTCTGCGATGGGCGCAAGAAATGCAGGTGCCCAGGGGATGTTGGCATCTGGCGTGGAGAAGCCAATGCTCACGCTCAACATATCAAGGCCGTTAGCGCGGAATTGTTTTACCAGCTCAATGGATTCAGCGAGTGTTTCTTCATCGCGGCCATCGTACTCAATAACACCAAAGCGCGCCGTTAGCGGCAGATTTGCTGGCCATACACTGCGTGCAGCGGCAAGTGTTTCCAATAAAAAACGGCTGCGGTTTTCAAGGCTGCCGCCGTATTCGTCGGTGCGTTTATTAGCGTGTTTGGAGAAAAAACTTTGCGCTAAATAACCGTGGGCAAAATGCAATTCCAACCATTCAAATCCGGCTTCGCGAGCGCGGCGTGCGGCGGCGGAGAAATCGGCACACACACGTTTGATATCGATGATGCTCATTTCACGTGGGGTTTTATCCAAATCACCACCAAAGGCAACGGCAGACGGAGAAATAGTTTCCCAGCCGCGCGGATCACCCGCAGGAATATGGTCATCACCTTCCCATGGACGATTGGCACTGGCTTTGCGACCCGCATGGGCGATCTGGATTCCTGGAACGGCGCCCGCTTTTTTAATGGCACTGGCAATTTGTTTAAGACCTTCGATGTGCTCATCACTCCACAACCCTAAACAACCGGGGGAGATGCGGCCATCGGGCGATACCGCGGTAGCTTCCACAATCACCACACCAGCACCACCGCGTGCAATGCTGCTGTAATGCGCAAGGTGCCAGTCGTTACTGAAACCGTCGGTAGCCATGTATTGGCACATTGGTGGCACGGCAATGCGATTGCGTAATTCAACATCCTTTAATTTGAAGCGGGTAAAGAGTTCTGACATGTAAGTCTCCAGAGGAAAACGGCTTTTACTACATTCGTAGATTCGTAGATTCGTGGAATGCAGAGTAACCGCTCTTCTGGTATATAAATATTTCTATTTTCTTATGGTTGCCATCATGAAATTTTATATCAGGGGATTGGCAGTGAACTCCTGCGGCAATGCATGCAAGAAGAGAAGCGCTTAATCGGTAATAAATAATTCAAACAACAGATCGCGCACCCAGCGGTGTGCGGGGTCTTTGTGGGTTCGCTCATGCCAGGCAGCAATCAGGGCGAAGCCTTCAACGGGCAGGGGAGTTTCCTGCATCACCAATCCATCAAGGTGCTCAACCAAGCGCTTGGGGACAACAGCAATTAAATCGCTGGCGCGGACAATATTGGTCATCACCAAAAAGGATTTCACGGAAAGCATCACTTGCCGCTCGCGCCCGATTTTTTCCAGCGCCTCATCCGTAGCGCCGCTAAAACAACCACCGTTATAGGAAAACAGTGCATGCTCAAGACCGCAAAATTCGTCGAGCGATAGCGGTGCTTTTGCGGCGGGATGTCCATCGCGCATCACACAGACATATTCTTCGTCGAACAAACGGCGTGCGTGTAAATTGGGCGGACTATTTTGCGGGCTAAGCAAAACCAATTCGATATCGCCACGCTCAAGTTGTGCATGCAATTGCAAGTTTTCAATGGGCAATAATGCCACCCGAATATTCGGCGCGCGCTTTTTGAGTTCCAGCACAAATGGAACTGCCACTGCTTGCAAAGCGTAATCGGTGGCCGCAATGGATAACGTCATCCGCGCTGTGAACGGATCAAACTCAGCAGGCGTCAGCAGCATCGCAATTTCGGCCAATACCTGTTTAACCGGCCCGGCCAATTCAAGCGCGCGCTGGGTGGGAACAATCCCGCGCTGCGAGCGCACAAAAAGGGGGTCGTTAAAACTTTCCCGCAACCGCGTCAACATTCCACTCATCGCGGGTTGTGTCAGCGAAAGCCGCTCCGCTGCGCGCGTCACGCTGCGTTCATCCAATAAGGCATCAAGTGCTTTCAACAAATTTAAATCGATATTTTTGATGTCGCGCATTATGTTCAAACTCCGCGAATAGGTGTTGCCAGTATGCACCACTTGCACTGCTGGTTTCACCAGACCTCATGTAATTACCATTGGCAGTTTAGTTGTGGAGTAGGGAAGATTGAATTTCGAAAACCTCTTCAGGAGCGATTACACCGCGCAATTTGGGTAATCGTTGCTCAATTATGTTGAAACCAAATTTTTCAAAGAAGGGCTGTACTGTGAGTTAGGCGCTGGCGAAAATATCAGTGTCTTACAAAAATACAAATAGGCTATTCATCATCCTTTTTATGAACAACTGTCTGAAACAAATCCCACGCATCCGATAGCAGCAGATGAGCCGCTTGGCATATAGCAGGGGGGAGTTATCAGGTGAGTCTTGAATATTCATGCAGGCGATTAAGAATAAAACCTCGCCGGTGCCGGAATTGCTTGAGAGAAGTTTGAACGGTTGCGGATGGCCGCAACGAGGCGTACTTTAGCTTATGCGGTTGTGCAAATTCAAGCTCAAACAAAAAGGCTTAAACGCAAATAACGTTTAAGCCTTTTATTGGGGAAGGTACAAAAAAGTGGAGCTAACTTAAAAATTAATGCCCCTCATGAACCTCTTCTTTCAGTGTGGAAAGGTAAGCAACCAGATCCCGTAATTCAGCTTTGGTTAAACCCAATCCCATCGGCGGCATTGGCGAAATTCCACCGAATTCCAGTTTCTCGATATTACTGCGCTGGATCGTTTGCGCTTTATTATTGGCTGTGACTGTGACATCGTTTTTGGTTTCTGCATCAAACGAACCTTCAATCCGCTCACCAGTTTTCAACACGACTGTTACTCGACCAAAACCGGGGGCGATACGTGCAGCAGGTGCAACCAGTGCTTCTACCATTTGCTCCGGAGTGATGCGTGTGGCGATGGTGGTTAAATCCGGACCCACTTTATTACCGCGCGATCCCACCATATGGCAACGTACACATTGTGTTGAGTTGCTGTAGCGGAAGAGGGCAACGCCTTTTTCTGCATCGCCGCCATAAATCGCTTCGCGATAGGTATCGAGCGGATTATTTTTGTCTTTCTTGCCTTCATAATCCGCGAGTAATTGTTTTAACTCGGGCGAGCCAATTTGTTCTGCGGCAGTTACTAATTCCAGCTGAACTTGCGGTGCAATTTTTCCTTCAATTAATTGCGTCATTTGCTCGCGGAAAACAGCTTCGGCTTCCGGTGCTTTTAGGTTGGCGAGTGAGAGCAAGGCAGCTTGTTGTTCAAAGGCGGTGCCGTTTTTAATTAATAAGCTATGCATCTCTACTACTTGCGCTACGGGCATATTTAATTCCGGGACCAATGCCAGGCCAGCCATACGCACAGATTGTTCTTTATCTCTTAACGCGGTAAATACCAAATCGCCAATTTTTTGGTGATTGAATTTTTTCAGAGTGTGTAATGCAGCAATACGCACATTTGCATCTTTGTCTGATCTGAGCATTGCAATCAATTGTGAGTTTGCATCTTGCAGTGTTAATTCGCCTAACGCGGCGATAGTTGCTTTGCGTACCTCGCTGCTATTATCGCCCAACAATTGTTTGTAACCGGTTTTCAATGCATCAATAGCTTCTGATTTTGGATGAGATAGTGGACCGCGATAAACACCGCTTACCCGATCATAAACGGAACCATTTGCCCAAACTGAAACAGCCTGGATGGCCTCTGCACGCAAGTTACCGGAAATTTTTGGTTGTTGCGCAAAACGAATCAAGCGCGCGGCATTTTCTTCACTATCATCGGCATAGACGTTGGCATTAATAGTGCGACGCAACAGTGCTTCATTGGTGAAAGCGGGTTTATCCAGCAGCGCGGCGAGCGCGGGCAGGGCATCCTTCACCAATTCATCATCGCTAATTGAACGCGCTGCGTTGGTAACTACGTATTCGCTTTTATCGGTGAGGAATTTTGCGAGCAGCGGGCTGGTTAGTTTTTTCAATGCGACAACGGCAGCAATCCGCACGGCTTCCGATGAATGCGTGGAGAGTTCACCCAATACTTTTTGATCGCCAATGCGTGCTAATGCGATAGCACCCGCCTGGCGCAGGTAAACATCGTTATCCTCGTTGGCTTCCAGCATTTTGATGATGGGTTGAGTGGCTTCTTTAGCACTCATTCTTCCCAATGCTTGTGTTGCATAGAGTTGCACACGCGGGTTTTTATCGGCGAGCAAAAGTATCAGTTGATCAATTCCGGCAGCCATTTTGGCATCGCCCAACACTTTAGCGGATTGCGCGCGAATTTCTGCATCGCTGTCTTGCAATAAATTAATCAACACGGCATTACCCGCAGGGTTCTTGCGCAGGATTTGCCCCAAACCCCAGATTGCATGGATGCGTGCTAATTGGTGTGGCGATGTAACGGCGACTTCTTGCAGTGTTTTAACCTGATGCTGTTCTGCCAACACAAATTGTGCTTTCTGGCGTACACGCATATCGGCGTGATTTAACAGGGCAACCAATTGTTCCGTTGTGCGCGCACGTAAATCGTCGCCGAGTATTTTTTTGGTTTCGTCGCGCTCGGGGTTGCTACCATCAACGGTATCCATTTTCCATACGCGGCCTTTTTGTTTTAAGCCCCAGCCTTCAATCCAGTCACTAAAATACAGTGCGCCATCAGGACCGAAATCCAGGCCGGTGGCGAGCACACCGCGCATCATATTTTCATCGCTGGCCAATTCAAACGATGCACCGTTGGGTTTTAAGGTAAATGCATTAATACCGGCGCGTGTTGCAGAGCCGACAAATTCGACGACGAAGAAATGGTCTTTCCATTTATCACTTAAACCCGTGCCGGGATGATAGGTCATACCGGTTGGGCCCGCATGATAAGGTGCTACCGGTGGTAATACGTGCGCAGCCTGGTCTTTAAAGCGCGGCTTGTAATAATCTTCATCCATCCAGATTTTGTAGCTGTTATTTTTGGGATCTTTGTATTTTCCCAACTGCCAGTTGGTTCGCCAGCCAGTGTCAGAACCTTCGATCAAATGCACAACGCGCTCGTATTCACCAACGTGATCGCCATCGTTATCCACGCTGATAAAGTTACCATATTTATCAAATGCAAATTCATAAATATTGCGCAAGCCTGCGGCAAATACTTCAAAGTTAGTGCCATCAATTTCGCTGCGAACAATCACTCCTTGATTGGGATAATGCCATTGGGTGCCATATTGATCGGTAACACTGGTGCCGATATCACCCATACTGTAATAGAGCATTCCATCGGGCCCGAGTGTTGCGCCGGAAAGGCCGTGGCCGCTGAATCCAATGTGCACACCAAAACCGTTAGCGAGTGAGGTTTGTGCATCCAGGTAACCATCGCCGTTGGTATCTTTTAACCGCCAGAAGTCCGGGGCGATGTTAATAAATAATTCATCAAGCAGATCGTGATAGAACAATCCGCCAATCACATCGGTTACTTCATTGTGAAAATCATTAATCGCTGTTTGTGCGAGATCCGCTTTACCTGAACCTTGTGTATCCTCGAGGCGGATTACTTTTTCGGTCATTACTGCCAGATCGCGCCAATCGTGGCTACCATCGTTATTGCGGTCCGGAATTTTTTCATTTTGTGCACTTTTTTCCGGTGCGAGTTCGGTGTGTAAAAATGTGCGTCGGTCTTCAATCGTTGAAAAAGTCATCGATGCATTTTCCCATTCGGGAACGCTGCGAATATCGAATTCGGAATTGTTGCTGCGCTGGGTAATGCCAGCCCAAACACGGCCTTTGTCATCTACGTGGATTGCAACTGTATCGCCCAACATTTTTTCTGATGCCCACAACTCGGTTTTAAGGCCTTCGGCAGTAGTGATGGGAACTTGTTGTTCAATCGCTTGTGCATCGGCCTTTGCTTCGTCGGGTGTGAGGCGGATAATTTCAATGGCGATGCTGCTCGAGGATGAACTGACACTGGCAGCAGTCGATGCTTCAGGAGCCGGTGCAGTTTTTTCCCCACATGCGCCCAAAAATAAAAACGCAATGACAATTGGAGAAAGTGCAAAACGGGAAAAGTAAGGGCGTATCGGGGCTGGGGTCATGGTCTGCTCACAACGATTATGATTATTAGCGGCGCAATGCCTACTTATGGTCGTTGTGAATTATAGGGGAATAGTCATGCTCCAGCGCCAGGATTGACGCTGCTGAACATTTATTAACACTTGCACTGGACAATCCTTGTCCGGCCTGGATTAAACAGGAATTCCGTTGGGGATTTCACTGACTTTTCTGGCTTGTGTACCGTCAGGTGCGGCATAGAGATCTGCTTGTGCACCGAGTTGGTCGCGCACACGGATCATGGAAAACATTCCACCCATTTCCAATTTTCCGTAACGACCTTCACCCATCATCATCGGTAAGGTATTTTCCGGGCCGGGCATATGGCCCATATCGGTGTGCTCCTGATGTTCCGCCATTCCGCTTTCACCCATTGCCATATAATTCGGCAACACTTTATTCAGTTGCGCTTCCGGTTGTTTTACGCCGAGCATATTAGGCACGCCGTGACCCATGGCATTCATGGTGTGATGGCTCATATGGCAATGAAAAACCCAATCGCCGGGAACCGCTGTAAATTCAATATCGCGTGTTTGGCCGACACCGACAATTTCTGTGACTTCCTTGCGCCATTGGTTTTGCGGCCAGCGGCCTCCATCGGAACCGGTAACTTCAAATTGCACACCGTGCAAATGCATCGGGTGATTCCACATCGATAAATTACCAATGCGGATGCGCACGCGTTCACCCGTTTGTGCAACCATGGACTCAATGGCCGGAAATACTTTGCTATTCATTGTCCACAAATCAAATTCCGTCATCACGCTCGGGTCCGGCCGATAAGTTCCCGGATGGACCGCCCAGTTGTGCAACAACACGGCATAATCGCGATCAATAGTTGGCGTCAAGGGCTCTTTGGGATGGATAATAAACATGCCCATCATTCCCATCGCCATTTGCACCATTTCATCCGCGTGCGGGTGATACATGTGTGTGCCATGTTGCTGCAAGGTAAATTCGTACACAAATGTTTCGCCGGGTTTTATTGGTGGTTGCGTTAAACCGGTGACGCCATCCATTCCCCAGGGCAATAAAATCCCATGCCAGTGAATGCTCGTATGTTCAGGTAATTTATTGGTGACATAAATGCGCACATGATCGCCTTCAACTGCCTCAATCGTTGGCCCGGGAGTGGTGCCATTGTAACCCCAGGCTTTTATTTTGGTTCCTGTGGCAAATTCGTGTTCGATTTCTTCTGCAATCAAATGAAATTCTTTTACGCCGTCATTCAACCGATAGGGCAGGGTTCGTCCGTTGGGCGTGATAACAGGTAAGTAACCTTGCTCTGTACGTATCGGTTTTTCGGTACTAACGGCAGGAATATTTTTAGTGGTTTTAACTACTTTTTTGGCATTGTGTTGATGATGCGAATGATCGGACGTTTGATGCGAACTGTGATCCTGCTGTGCACGCAACGGCAAACTGGCCGCGACCAAACCAACCGCGCTACCTACCAATAAATTGCGACGATTAATCATGATGATGCTCCTGGTGTTTGCTGTGGTCGTGAGGGAAATTGGTTTTTTCTTCTGGTGAATCTCGTCCATGATCCATTTTGGAGTGATCCATTTTGGAGTGATCCATTTTGGAGTGATCCAT
>NZ_KN266207.1:813897-1080411 GCF_000766945.1 Cellvibrio mixtus subsp. mixtus J3-8
GCTGCGAGGATCTTTCGCTTCATTGTTGCTTGATGGCAGTGCCTGGCCAATTGCCAATTCCAGCTGCGCACGGGCTTGCCAATAATTTTTTAATGCATCGGTAAACTCATGGGCGAGTTGGATCTGTTGGCGTTTGATGGCAAGCAATTCAAATGGGCTGCCCAACATAAAATTGACTTCGCGATTGGATAAATCCACACGTTTTTCCGCGACGGACAACGCAGGCTCCAGAATGTTGATTTGCGCGCGTGCTGAGTCCATAAGGTTTAATGATTGGGCAATAGATTTGTCGGCGTCCAGTTCAAATTTTTGCAGGCGGGCAGCCAGTGCGGTTTTGTTTGCATTGATTTCCGCCAACTTACCTTGCCCGCGGTTAAAGATAGGCAATGCAAATTCCACTTCCGGACCAATGTTGTTGGCGCCGTCAAATTCACGTTCTGCATTCAATCCCAGGGTAATGTCGCGCCAGCCATGTTGTTGTTTAACCAATTGCTGGCGTTTCCCTACGATGGCCAATTGTTGCTGTGCAATTTTAATATCGGTTCGATTCGTTTTTGCCTGCGCCAATAGTTGTGAATGATTAAATTTTTCCGTCGGCAACGCCGGAAGTTGCGCAGCGAATTCAATGTTTTCAATCGAAGGTAATCCAATTAAGTTAAGCAGCTCAAGGCGCTTTTCATAGGCTATGGTTTGACGTTTCTCCATCTGCTGCCGTGCGCGACGCAGCTCATTGTCGTAGGCTAGAAAATTATTTTCCGATAGGTTTCCGGCGCGATACAAACTCAAGGCGAGCTGCTGCCTTGCAGTGGTTGCTTCCAGTAGTTTGTTTTGTATATAACAATGTTGCATGGCCGCGACAGCAGCAAAATAGTGTTCACTGGTTTGCGCAATTAATTGTTGTAACCTGGCTTGCAAGCGCAATTGTGCTTCCAGCAGATTTTCCTGTGCCAGCTCGCGTCGCAACGGTCGCGTAAATAACGCCAGCAGCGGTTGGCTTAGTGAAGTATCCAATTGCCAACGCCCGCCATCTTCCGGTTTTAACGCACCGATGCTGATATGCGGGTTTTCAATTAATTCAGCTTGTAAAGCTGCTGCATTAGCAATACCCAATTGTGCGAGTTCTATACGCACCTGTGGTGAATGTGACAACAGAATTTGTAGCGTTTGCGGAAGTGTTAGCGGCTCATCCCTGGTGATTGATATTGTGGATTTCCCCAGTGAATTTTGCGAAATCTTTGTCGCAGGAAATTGTTCACCAAGTTGTTGTTCAACGGTGTTGATTGATGTTTGCGGTGGAGAGATGGCGCAAGCGCCCAGCAGTGTGCTTGCAATAAATACACATGCCAGCCTTCCCCATGGTCGGAAGTTGCTCATAATAAAAACCTTGTTTTATTTGCGTTTTCGCAGTCGAAACGCATCAACCTGAAGTATTTTAAATGCTAGGAATAGAATGGTTATGCAGGGATAGATTGCGGAGGGCGCTGCGGTTGTGACAGCAAAGGCTGGGCAGGGGATGGATTTTTAAACGGAATATAATAAGGCGTTAAATCGATGGGGCCGGAAACCAAATCACCTTTCAACAGAACGCAGTGCCAATGGCAAACAAACTGGCAATGTTTGCAGGATTTTATGTCGTTATCTTGTAAATCCTGCTGAGGTAAATCGGTGTTTATTGGTGTGGCTGTCTCTGCAATCTGGTGGCAGGGAGGAATTTCTTGCAGGGCCGTTAGCCCGGTTTCTTTATCGCTGTGATCCAGGTTGGCGAGGCGCGATTGCATTTGCGCGCAATGCTGCCATTGCCCGGCGATTGCTTGCAGCGGTAGCCACAAGCACAGGGCAATTACTAACATATGTACAGATTTGCGTGCAGTTATCATTGCTGTTAATCAGTGTTGTGGCAGCTATTGCAAGCAATTGCATCAAGGATCGGGCAGTCAGGGCGTTCATCGCCATGGCAACGGCCGGCTAAATCACTCAGTGCTTTGCGCATTTGTTGCAGCGAATGAATACGTTCATCCATTTCCTGAATATGTTCCAGTGCCAGTTTTTTTACTTCGGCGCTGCTGCGTGCAGAATCTTGCCAAAGGCTGGCGAGTATTGCTATCTGTTTCATCGAAAAACCCAAATCGCGCGCGCTTTTTATAAAGCGCAGCAAATAAATATCGCGTGTTTGGTACACACGATAATTTGCCTGGGTACGATCCGTGGGGGTTACCAATCCAAGTGATTCATAGTGGCGAATCATTTTGGCGGTAAGTCCGGTGAGTTTTGCGGCTTCACCAATGCTATGCAAACCTTTGGCATGGGCATCAGCTAATTCCAGGGGCTGTGTCGATTTTGCCGGGCGACTACTCATGGGTTGCCTCTTTAATATCTTGCTGGTGGCGCAGGCTTGTATCTTGCCAGCGACGTAAACGTAATGCATTGGTAACAACAAACACACTTGATAACGCCATCGCACCGGCGGCCAGCATCGGTGATAACAATATACCGAAAAAAGGATAAGCGATGCCGGCAGCTAACGGAATTAACGCTGCGTTGTAAGCGAAGGCCCAAAATAAATTTTGTTTGATGTTGCGCATAGTTGCCCGTGCGAGCGCAATGCTTTTTGGAACACCTTGCAAATCGCCGCTCACTAATACCAGGTCGGCACTTTCAATCGCGATGTCGGTACCGGTTCCAATTGCCAACCCCAAATCTGCTTCGGCAAGCGCAGGCGCATCATTAATTCCATCGCCTACATAAGCGATGGTGCCGTGTTGTTCGCGCAATTTTTTCAAGGCTGCAACTTTTTGATCGGGTAATACCTCAGCGATGACTTCATCAATTCCCAATTTTTTTGCGATTGCATTCGCCGTGCGTTGGTTATCGCCGGTGATCATGGCGATTTTAAAACCCAAATTATGCAATGCATTTAACGCCGGGAGTGTGCTCGGTTTTATTGTGTCTGCCAATGCCATTATCGCAGCGATTTTATTATTGACTGCCATATAAATGGGGGTTTTTCCTTCACTGGCGAGTGTAGTTGCAGCGTTAGTAAAAATGCTTAATTCGATACCCTGTTGTTTAAACAATCTATCCGCACCGATTAACACTGTTTGCCCTGAAACTTGCGCACGCAAACCGTAACCGGGAATGGCTTCAAATGATTCCAGTGTTCCCGGGCTTGCATTTGCTTCCCTTGCAGCATCAATTAACGCCTGGGCGATAGGGTGTTCAGAATGTTGTTCGGCGGCTACGGCGAGTGACAACAACTGGCTTCTGTCAAAGCCTGCTACGATTTCAAAATCCGTCAGCTGTGGTTTACCCAGTGTGAGTGTTCCGGTTTTATCGAATGCGATAGTTTTTATCTCGGCGAGGCTTTGCAAAGCACTGCCGCGACGGAATAACAATCCCATCGTTGCTGCGCGACCAGTGCCGACCATGATGGATGTCGGGGTTGCCAAACCCATTGCACAAGGGCAGGCAATAATTAACACCGCAACCGCATTTACCAACGCAAAACTTAATGCGGGGTCGGGGCCAAACACCAACCAGATTCCAAATGTTATCAATGCAATTAATATCACTACCGGTACAAACCAGCGCGTAACTTGATCCACCAATGCCTGTATGGGGAGTTTTTCACCTTGTGCTGCTTCGACCAATTCAATAATGCGGGCGAGCATTGTGTCCTTTCCGGTTTTGGTGACTTTGTAAGTCAGGGAACCGTTGGTGTTGATAGTGCCACCGATGACTTCCGCACCTGGCGTTTTGCTAACAGGGATGGGCTCGCCGGTCATCATCGATTCATCGACAAATGAATTGCCTTCGATAATTTCACCATCCAGCGGAATTCGTTCACCGGGGCGAACGAGTAGTAAATCATTTGGTTGTAGTGCCGCAATATCGACAATTTCCGTTTGGCCATCGTGCAAGCGCGTGGCAGTTTGTGGCTGGAGTTTTACCAATTGTGCAATAGCATCACTAGTGCGGCCACGGGCATTGGCTTCCATCAAACGACCAAGCAGTATCAAGGTAACGATTACCGCTGCGGCTTCGTAATAGACATTGACGGTGCCGTTGGGTAGCAGTTCAGGTGCGAAGGTTGCGACAAGGGAATACGCCCATGCTGAAAGGCTACCCAACGCAACCAGCGAATTCATATCCGGTGCAAGGCGGGCAAGTGCGGGCAAGCCTTTCAAATAGAAAATCCGTCCGGGGCCAAACATCACTACCGTGGTAAGGATTGCCTGGATTATCCAGTTCCACACGCCGAGGTTAGCCATCAACCAATGATGGAAGGCGGGGATGATATGCGAACCCATTTCCAGGATAAAAACCGGCAGGGTTGCAATCAGGCTCCATTTGAACTGCCGAGCCAGCACAATACGTTCGCGCTCGCGTTTGGCGGAGGTTTCGGGTTGGTCCGCATTTTCCACCAGATGGGCACCATAACCCGCGCGTTCAACTTTCTGGATTAATGTCGCAGGGGTTACTTGTGGGGACAAACGCAGATGCGCACGCTCAGTAGCGAGGTTGACGCTTACCGCTTCTACGCCATCCACTTTTGCCAGTGCGCGTTCCACATGGGCAACACAGGATGCGCAGGTCATACCTTCAATGGCCAAATCCAGTTCGCGGGTGGTATTGCTCATCATCAAGCTCCTGTAATCACGTTCTTAATCAGGTTCGGCGGGAAAACCTGCATCGTTCAGCAGCTCTATCAAGTCGTCACGACTCAAGCGCGTTTCTACCGCTAACCGACGGTTTGCGGGTGTCGCATTCACGGTGGCCGATTTGTCTGCGGCCAGGATTGCACGGGTGATGGCGGCACTACAGCCACCGCAGGTCATGGTTTTTACCGTAAACGTGTACATGATGAACTCCCCGGTGATTACCGTATTTGATCAGGATGGACTCAGGTTAAGGTTTACCACTGTGGTAAGGTCAAGCAAAAAATAACGCGGGTGTGTAATTGCGCCATAAGAAGGAAGCGACTAGCATCTTGCGCTTTTATGGGGCGACGAGACCAATTATGCGAGTAAAACACTGGTTGCATGAAACGAGGCTTTTCTTCGGTATAGAGCGCAGTACTACCAGTCACAGCGAAAAACTTATTTCCGGTCTTGGTGCCCTGTTGGGAATTCTGGCGGTTTATTGGGGAACCCGCTGGTGCTTCCCTGATGGTTTCATGCATACCGCTGGCACCTTGATAATGGTTACCTCGATGGGAGCATCGGCAGTATTGCTATTTGCCGTGCCCCAGGGGGCGCTTTCCCAGCCTTGGGCTGTAATCGGTGGCCATTTGTTGTCGGCATTCGTCGGTGTAAGTTGCCAGCAGTTATTTCCGGATCAAACCTGGACCCCGGCGCTGGCAGTCGGGCTCGCAGTAGCAGTGATGCATTACTGCCGCTGTATCCATCCACCGGGCGGAGCAACGGCCCTGGCTGCCGTGATTGGCGGTGTGGAAATTTATCGCCTGGATTATTGGTACCTGGTGTTCCCTATTGCTATTAACGTGTTCTGTATCCTGTTAATGGCCGTCGTGTTTAACGCTTTCTTCCCGTGGCGGCGTTATCCCGCGCACCTTGTTCGCCGCAAAATTGCTAAACCTGCGGTCGCTTCCGAGCGTCAATTTGAATTAACCCAGGAAGATTTTTCGGCGGCGATGGAGCAATTGAATTCCTATGTGGATATCACCAGCGAAAACCTGACCCAGCTATTGGAGCTGGCCAAACAGCATGCAGAGAAAAATATCACCCACCCGGAGCAGATTATCGCCGGCCATTTTTACAGCAATGGCAAATTGGGGAACTTGTGGAGTGTCCGTCAGGTCGTAGACGCCGCTGATAACGCTGTCGCGAGTAAAGACCAGGTTATTTACAAAATTGTGGCGGGCGATGGCGGCTATGCAACAGGTATTTGTTTGCGCACTGAATTCCAGAAGTGGGCGCGCTATGAGGTTAAGGCGCAAGCGAATGGTCACTGGAAAAAAGTGACTGATGAGGACTAACTTCAACAAAATCACCTAAGTATTACAAAATCCAACAAATTTCAGGTGTTTGGAGCAGGTGTTGCGAGCTAATATGCATCACCCAACGTGGCTTTTCGGATTCCCCTGCAAGCCGCTTCTCCATTCCATTCATTTTTATAACCAGAGGTTTTCGATGAGTTTTTGCAATAGGTTTGAGTCTTCTTCCAAATGGCTGAAACGCACAGTATCAGCGGTCTGCATTGGTGGTAGTTTATTATTGGGCCAGGCTGCCTCGGCAACCACTGTACAGTTCCAGACCGTCATGGGCGATTTTGAAGTTAACCTGTTCGATAAAACTACGCCCGAAACCGTTGCAAATTTCTTGGCTTACGTTAATGGCGGATCTTACAAGAACACCATTATTCATCGCTCGGTTCCCGGTTTTATCATACAAGGTGGTGGCTATGCCTATCAGGATAAACTGCCTCTCGTTAGTATTCCCCAAAAGGCTGCGGTAAAGAATGAGCCCGTTTACTCAAGTCTGCGCGGTACCATTGCCATGGCCAAGAAGGAAGGTAATGCTAACAGTGCAACAAGTGAATGGTTTTTCAACCTGGCTGATAACTCGGCAAACCTCGACAAGCAAAACGGTGGATTTACCGTGTTTGGCCAGGTAACCGGAAACGGTATGGCAATTATTGATTCGATGGCTGCATTAAACCGCTTCACCATTACTGGCCTGCAGAATTTTCCGCTGCGCAATTACTCTTATGACGATGCCAAAAACAATGTTCCGGTTGCAGTTAGCAACCTCGCTCTGATCGAGAATATTGTTGTCCTGAATGCTGACCCGGATACCGCTTCCAGCCTGAATCCCACCAAGAACACCCTGATTACCAAAAAAGACAGTGGCGGCGGCGGTAGTACAGGCCTGATTTCCTTAATGCTGTTGGGATTGCTTGCCTTGGGTGGAAAAAGACTGTTGAATAGGAAGTAATTTCATTTAAAGAGGGAAATGTTGTGATTACCTATTTGTATTGGATCGCGGTTATCAGTGTTGCAATTTTCGTTTTTTGGGGCGTTGGCCGCTACTTGAAATGGCAAGCAGGTTTGATTGGCGGTCTGGCAATCGTGATCATCGGTTGGTTAATGTACACCTTCCACTATGAACAGCATTTCGTTAAAAACTATGGTGGCGTGATGTCTATCGATGTCCCTAAAGGCCAATTGCACATGCAAGCCACTTGGAAAGATGACAACCTCTGGGTAGAAAATTATGATCCTGAAAGCAACACCTGCATTTTTAGTGAGTACTCAAAAGGCAGTTTATTGGAAGGCCGGGTAACAATTAAAAACTGTAACCCGTTAATGCCGCAAGCATCGCCAACAACAAATGCAAAATAGAAACAGCAACATTGCTACAAAAAGGGACCTCGGGTCCCTTTTTTGTTTCCTAAATACACAGGATTTATCACCGCTAATTTGGGCGAATAACCGAATTAGATTTTTTTAGGCTAAAGGCACATTTTTCATTGTCGCAGCACTTTTTCGCGCTAGGATGAAAGCAAGGGGAGTAACATCTCCCGCGTTCGAGAGAGGGCTTACTATGAAAATGATTCATAGGGCATATGTAGTCTGGACGCTGCTTGCACTTGTGTTAAGTAGTGTTTCTTCATCGGTTTTTGCAGCGCAACAGGTTAAAGAGAAAACCTGTGATGCGATTCAAAAAGCGATCCATCAATTACCGGCAGAAGGTGGTGAAATTTCGCTTCCAGCGGGTACATACAACTGCACCAAACCTATCATCCTGGATCGCAATAATCTCACTTTGCGTGGCGCTGGACCAGGGACGCTGTTGCGCCTTGCCGACCACATCAATGCGCCAGTTATTGTGATGGGGCTGACTGAAAATATTCCCTCTCGCGATACTCGCCATGTGCGTGTTATGGATTTGATGATTGACGGTAATCGCGCCAATCAAACTGCTGAGTGTATGGGTGGACCATGCAGCGACCAGTTCCCTTTACGCAACAATGGCATCAGCATTCGTCGGTGTGTGGATTGTGTCGTGCAATCGGTTATCGTGTTTGGCGCTATGTCTGGCGGTTTGGTTACCGAACTTGGTTGCCGGCGCCTGACAATTCGCGACTACACGTCCTACGATAATGAATTTGACGGTTTGGCTGGCTATGAAACGGAGGACAGTACTTTCTCCGGTATTCATCTGTACGGCAATAAAGCCGCTGGAATTTCTACCGACATCAAATTCAATAACAACAAATTTTACGATGTCACTATTGCCGACAATAAAACCGTAGGCATATTCATGCGCGATTCGCTGGATAATTCATTTACTAATTTGCACATTCGCGACAGCGTCCAGCACGGTATTTTCCTGGCCCAGGTAAATACTGACCCAAGTACGGCGGCTACAGGGAATACCTTTACCGGTGTCGTCATTTCGCGGTCGGGTGGCATGGGTATCCTGGCGAATGATGCATCTTGTGTGAACAATATGATGGTTGGAGCCCAGTTTATTAACAACAAAAACGGGTGTATTAGTGAGGCAGCTTCTGGACTGGTTGAAAATGTTGGTGCAATTTGTCGCTGATAAACCCTGATCCTGGACCAGGTTGAATCGATTTTAAGTGTGTGTGTACCAGGACGTATTTTGATGTAGCTCGCGATTAAATTGATCGCGAGCTTTTTTTATTTTTGAAGGGATGGAAAATTAATTTTCAACCACAGGCAAGAAGCGATAACCAACACCCGGCTCGGTTTCTATGTAGCGCGGATTTGATGGATCATCGCCCAGTTTGGTACGCAAGCGCGCAATAAAAATACGCAAATAATGGGTGTCTTCAACATGGGTACCGCCCCATATTTCGCGCAATAATTGTTGCTGTGTGACAAGGCGTCCCGCGTTATTAATCAAACGCTTTAATAATTCAAATTCTTTGCGGGATAATTTAGCAGCCTCGCCATCAACTGTAAGCTTGCGCTCTTGCAGATCAATCAGTACATGTTCATCCTGAAATTTTTCTACGCTTTGTACACTGGGGCCAAAAGCTTTTATCAGGCCACGGATGCGCGCCAGCAACTCCTGAATACCAAATGGTTTAACAACGTAGTCGTTTGCACCGGTATCCAATGCCTGCACGATTTCTGTTTCGCGATTGCGCACTGATAAAACAATGACCGGTTGATGGTAAAAATCGCGCAGCTTTTTTAACACTACCTGTCCATCCAAATCAGGCAAACCCATATCCAGAATAACCAGGTCAGGATTTTCTTCTGCTGCCAACACTAATCCTTGGCGGCCTGCGTCGGCCTCTAAAATAGAATATCCCTGTGCAGTTAAACCGATTTGCAGGAACCGGCGAATTTGGGGTTCATCATCAATAATTAGTATTTTGCTCATGGTAACTCCGTAACTGTACGGGGAGTATAAAGTGCGTGTAATTACCGGCCTGTCATATCCCTGTTAAATTTTATTCTGCTGCAGGGTGTGAGCCAGGCATATCCGGGTTTTTATTACTATCTCCCAGGTTGGTTTCGATGGGGATTTCAATGCGAATACAACAGCCAGGATTAATCCGGTCTGCCGTGCGCCTGGGGTTAGCATGAATGCTCACATTCCCTCCATGCGCCATGATCATACCGCGACAAATGGTTAAACCCAAGCCGCTTCCCGAGCGCCGGCGATCCCCTTTTTCTGCGGTATGAAAACGTTCGAATACTTTTTCACGTTCCTCTTCGGGCAAGCCTGGCCCCTGGTCACATACATTGATAACAATAAAGTCATTTTCTTTCACACAACTGACTTCGATACTGGCATCCGGTGGTGAAAATTTAATGGCATTATCGATGACATTAAACAATGCTTGTTCAATTAATGCGGCCTGGATGTAAAGGGAAGGCAGGTTAGGGTCGATTTCTGCACGTACATCATTTTGGATCAATAGAGGTTTAAGGCGTTTTTTTACAACGCTGATAATTTCTTCAACACTGACCCAGTCGCGCTCCAGGCGCAGTTCGCCAAATCCGAGCCGCGTCATATCCAGCAAGTTCTGGGTGTAACGGTTCAGGCGCTGTGCTTCTTCCAATACTGTTGTTAACAGCTCTCGCGTTTGCTGTTTATCCAGGTGATCGCCAAACTCCATTACCGTCGAGGTTGCCCCAATCATTGTTGTTAAGGGAGTACGGAAGTCGTGTGATACTGACGAGAGCAACGCAGAGCGAAGTAATTCATTTTCTTTCGCAATTTTTTCTTTTTCCAATTCAGCAGACAAACTGGTCCGTTCCAATGAAATATTTACCTGATGCAGTAACAGCAGGAAAATATCTTTGGGAAGATATTGAATATTTTCAATAGAGATTTTCAACAGGCCAATTACTTGCCGTGAATTAAACAAAAAGTACACATCGTGTTCTTGCTGCAAATCCGGAATTTTAGCAATGAGCTCCGGTGTAAGGCGCAGCTCAAGCAACTCTTCCAGATAGGTTTTTCGTAAATGCGTCATCCTGCGAATAGTCGGGTGGGTGGCCCAGTTACTATCGCGCGTGATTAACACGCAACTCTCTTTCCAGGGCTCAAGTGCCGCACGCATTGCATTAAGCACATCGTTGGTATCCAGTGCTTTAGGAAGTTTTTCCAGCAGTTCCAATTCGATATCTGTCATAAATTCGCGTACACGAATTCGCTGCACGTTTTGTTTATGCTTGGTGGCCATGTAACCCACGATCACGGATGTCAACAAAAACAAGAGGATGGTTAACAGATCTTCATCCTGATGAATGATGATCGACCCGTAAGGTTCGGCAAAAAAGAAACTGAATGCAAAAAAGCTGGAAAGCGCATTAATAATTGCCAATTCGACAGTAACATTGATGGCGATAAAAACCACCATCACAATGTATAACAACGGCACATTGGCTTTAGGTAAATAATCGGTAATTAAAAATGCGATGGGCGTGAGTAGCCACGGGAATAAAATCCCGATCGGATACGCAAAGCGGCGGAGAATCTTTTCGATACTCATCATGCGCGCCAGAATGCGGGTGCAAATAAAACCAGAATCGTTAAAAACTCCAGGCGCCCAAGTAGCATGGCAACAGACAATGTCCATTTAGCGAGATCAGTCAAGCTGGAATAATTGCCAGCAGGGCCAATAATGTCTCCCAGTCCCGGCCCTACGTTCATCAATGACGCGGCCGAACCGGTGACGCTGGTTACCAAATCCAATCCGGTAAAAGCGAGAATAACCGAACACACAACCAAACAAACCGTCATCAAAAACATATAGGAGATAGATGATGCAATAATTTCCGAACTGATCAGGCGATTGTTGTAGCGGCGACTGATGACGGCCCTTGGATGAATTGCTGTCATAATTTGCTCTTTAACCAGGCTGCCAAATATTTGCAGTCGAAACACTTTAATCCCGCCAGTTGTAGAGCCAGAACAGCCACCAATGAACGTTAGGAAAAAGAAAATAATAAGGGCAGCTGACCCCCAAAGCTGATAGTCACCCGAGGCGAACCCGGTGGTTGTAATCACTGACACAATGTTAAAGCAAGCCTTGGTCAAGGCGTGAAAAGGTTCCATTTGATCAGAAATTATTAAATAAAATGTTAGTACTAATGTAGTTAGTGCCACTATCCATAGTAAGCCCTGAACCTGGGTGTCGCTAAAAATTACCAGCTTTTTATTGACCAGCAGGCGTACGAACAAGAAAAAAGGAAATGCGCCTGCAAGCATAAAAACGATGGCAACCCAATGAATCAGTAATCCATCAAATTGCGCGAATGAATGATCAGAAGTAGAAAACCCACCTGTCGATACTGTTGTCATTGCATGGTTAATTGCATTGAAAACATCCATGCCCGCCACCCAAAAAGCGAGGAAGCAGATACCGGATAAGAGCAGATAGCAGTAAATAATCATCGCCATAAGGCTTTGCGCCCTCGGCATGGCTTTATCTGACCAATCAGAGGATTCGGTCTTAAACAAACGCATTCCACCTACGCGCAAGAATGGCAGTACAGCGATCGCCATACCGATAATCCCTACGCCACCGATCCAGTTAAGCATTGAACGCCACAGTAAAATATCCTTTGGCAGTGCATCCAGGCCTGACATTACCGAAGAGCCTGTTGCGGTTACTCCGGCTACTGCTTCAAATACCGCATCGGCAATGCTCAATGGTTTCGCCATTAAGAGAAACGGAATTGCGCTGAACAGGCAGACACCGGTCCAGGTACAACTGGTAATCAAAAATACTTGCCGGGGTTGCATGTAATCGAGGCGGGATGTTTTTCCAATCAGCAAGAAAACGATACCTGCCACACTGGTTATGGTGGCCGATGAGAAGAACGCGAGTTGATTGTCACTATCGTAAGCAATGGAGAGCGCCAGGGGCACCAACATGAATAATGCGAGGATGTTCAGGATTGCGCCCAAAATAAGCAGCGTAGGCCCCAGTAGTTTCATAGTGTCCGACTTTCAGGTATGGCAGAAAATGGCCGCATTCTAAACGCTAGCATTGCGGGAGCCTATGGGGGACTGGATATATATTTGTAAAACCTGCTGGCAGGCCAAAATCTGCCAGCTGTATTCCCCTGGTAATAATGGGCCTTAATAACACTTGCCCTTAATAAGGCTGGGTAGTTTCTGCATAGATTAGCGTGACATACAGGTTCACTATATGCGGCGACTGCTGCATAAATACTGTCAGATCAGTCTCCAGCCCCAGGCCCGGTGATTGTGTTTTGCGTTCGTGCGCATAGCGTTCGGCAGCAAGTTCCAATACTTCACGGAACACGACAGGCCGCTGAAAACGCATTTGCGGGTTATTAATGCAAAATTGAGTATAGGCATAAAGCGCCTCAATCATCGCACTTTTATAATAAGCAGGATGAAGTTGGTGGGTTAATTGATCAATGTGGTGAGCAAAACTTTCCTCTCCCGGAGTCATGGAGCGACGAGTTGTTTTACAGTCGAGCACAAAACGCTGGCCGTTTGCATTGCTAAATATCAGGTACTCCGCAAACATCAAACTATGCCATATATCTTTGAGGAAATTTTCATCGAAGTGGGTAATCAACCCGCGCGCTGTGCGCCATTCCAGCCAATCAGTATCCATTGCGTCGGATAACACCGGATTTTCATCATCTGCATTTTCATTGTGATGGATTTTGTAAGGGGTAATGTGATTGATGCCCTGAGCAAATACTTTTTTGCGCGAGGTTAAAATGGTGCGAATCTTTTTATAGAGTTTTGCGGGTGATTGCAACCCGAGCCACTCGGTCATAGATACGTCTTCGGCATCGCCTTTATCCATACCGCAGAGCAGCATGAAATTGCGCAATTGCACAGAATGCAAACCATCGAACAATTTTGGCTCCGAGCGAATCAACGAGCCTATGGCAGAAATTAATTCCTGTACCAGTGTGCGCTCCAATAGATCCGGAAATAATTGACGGACACTTTCAAAATAGGATGCATTTGAAAATGATTGATCTACTTTAATTTCGGTGTAATTGTTATCGCCAACGGTAATGGTGAGATTGCGTGCCGCTAACAATGTGAGGCTATCACCGAGGTCGGTAAGGGTATAATTTAATTGTGAAAAACAAAAACGTGCGAGCAACCAGTAATTTACTTTTTGTGAACGATAATACACATCACGAATTAAATCTTTAATAGTAATAATTGCCCCATTAATACCGATGTTGTCGGTCAGCTTATGCTTCTTGATATAGGCGGAAAATTTGCGGTAAGTCATTATATCGCTGTCGGTATAAAATTTTTCCAGGAGAACAGCTGCTTCCGGTTCTAATTGGGCTGCCTGCAACGCATCGCTCGCTGTGGAGGTTTGCATTTGGTTGGTCATGGATGTTACATGGAAATAAGGGATAGTCAGGTTATTTACACGCGATGCACGATGGGCCAGGTTGGCCGATGCGTAACCGACATATTCTTCCTCATTGCGCAATTGGTAATTGCGTAGAACCTGGAATAGCAATTCAGCATTTGGAACTTTATACAAACGATGATCAACGAGTAAGGTAAAGACGGCTACTTCAGAACTGATCCAGTTTTTATAAATGAATTGAATTTCCTGTGTCAAACTTTCGATAACCCATTGCGCATCATAGCGTCGATAATCTTCCCGTTCGCTTTGCAACCAGGATAAGCTTAAATAGATTTTGTTGTTAATTTGATAGGTTTGTGATGTGGCCAGGCTTTGCACACGCCGACGCGGGCGACCGCTCAAACCCAGTGATTTATTTTCACCGATATGTGCATAGGCTTCCATCAAACTTGATGCGGAAACCACGCCCATAGGTTTGATGTCTTGCAATGTTTCTGCAATAACACCGTATTTTGCAAGATGTTGTTTAACCATTTCATTTTCAGCCAGCACTACAAGTGCAATGCTGGATTTAATAAAGCGGGTAGAGCGCCTGCGCATTTTTAATGGGTCCAGGTCATCACTACTGACAAGGCCTTCATCGAGCATCAAACCGGTTAAATATAAACTCTGCGCCCACACCAGTGGAATGTTTTCATTGGGAACGCGAGTCTGTGAGCGAGGACTTTTCTTTTCTTCTTCTATGTTTTCCATCGGTAGATAATACAGCTCTGGCAATAAGCCAACACCGTCGACATAAACCATAAGTGATTCAAGTTTTTTGCGATAATGTTTTGCTGTTGCTTCGCTGCCATCAAAAAGTGCAGTGATATAAAGATAAGTGAAAAATAACGGCCATTCGGATTCAATGTTTGCAAAATTACTTAATTCATCGTGTTCGTAATAAATACGCGAACTTTCTTCCAAAACGGTTTGGTGTCCGTCCCATAGGAAACGCTTACAGCCATAATTGCCTCCAAGTTTTGTTAGCACTGAATCGCGTGTTTGCGTGGCGAGCGTTTCTTTTCCAACAGCGAAAGCGGGGAAGCCGATAATGCTTAATAACGCGCTATCAGTTTCTTTGGATAAGGATTCGCGCGGTAGAAGTGAGGCAAGGGTAGTCCTGGCAAGGGAAATCGCGTCGGCGATTACATGGATAACTGCTCTTTTATCGCCATGTTTACCAAATAAATTAAAACCATCCAACGCTTGTAATGCTGCTTTGGCCATTCCAACCGAACTGGCATTGATTTCGGTTTTACCATTGTTGACTTTATTGCCTCGCTCCCAAATACCGTAATCCGGTGTGCGGTACGCGCTCGCAATGTAATAAACAAGGTTTTGCACAAAATCGACTTCGTCGTGGGTGCATACAATGCGCAAACCGGAGGCACTCATTTGTGCGAGCATTAATAAAAAAACGGAGGTCGCATCAATTTGCAAATGCCCCCAGGCATCATCTGCAACAACCGGCAGCCCAGTGGCTGTATCGTATTTCGCGTGTAATGCGTCACTGTTTTGCAATGAATGTTTAAACGCTTCAACTTTATGCGCTTGTCGCATCATTGATTGTAACAATCCACGCATTAACTTGATGGTGGCTTGATCCAACTCGTCGCTTTTATGATGTTCGCCCTGGTGCCTGAATGCCATCCCCAGGGTCCAGACGCAGATAATTGAATAAACATTATCGCGTACCCAGGCATCGGTGTAGTCGCCATGATTGTTAATTGCTGTACTGGCAGGAAGCAATCCGGTTACCGGATGCTGTTTACTGAGAATGACTGTTTCGACCTCTGCGTATAACCGCTCCAACAGTTGTTTATGCTTCATAAAGCCATCGCCATCAAAAGGGAAAAATAGACTGGCAGGAGCTGGACGACAACGTTAAGTCGGGAACTGCCAGTCTCGTAAGGTATTGATTTCAGGAGGATAATGCTCCTTATACACAATAAGCCGGAAATATTCAAGGTTAGGCTGGTCGCCAAAATTAACGCCTCATTTTATAGCACGGGAAGGATATATTTGACCGGCTATGGGGCAAACTCCTACGCGTCCTGATGACCGTAGTTTAACTTTCCAGGTAGGTAATTATAGAGAATTGGGAAAAAAGGCGACGGTATCTTGATATAAAACGGAAGATACCTTTTGGGGGCTCTCTTTTAGGTATCTTCCGTTTTATTTTAGCGAATGACAGGACAAGGCACTCTGTAAAAACCAGCACTTACGAAATGACTCAATACTTTATTTCACAGCTGCTAATGCATGGCTTAAATGAAATAGAAACAAATAAATCTGCAGTCTCGAAAATGATGAATAACCAATAAAACGTTATTTTATTGATTCAATTCCTTTCTGTTCCGCAAGGATCAACATTTTTAAGGCAGAACCTTGAGGCTTCCTTTCTCCTTGTTCCCATTTTTTCACAAGTTTATCGCTAACATTTAAAAATCTGGCAAAAACAGGTTGCGATAGTCCATTTTTCAAGCGCAGCGATTTAACTTGTGCTGCTGAAAATTCATATATTGATGTCAGGCATTCAACATCAAATTGGCGCATAGTTGTTTTTTCTATTGAGCAGTGTTGGTCAGAATTTTTAAACGCATAGAATATGTCAAAATCAGAATTTTCACGCATTTGGCTATTCCATATTTAGTTTCTCTCCCTGCAATGATGGTCAAAGACCTTCCTTTATCCGGCGATAATACCGTTAAGTTCATTTAAATAGCAAACATGCGGATCCTGAAACACTTATGTGCCCCCATGGGGTACATAAATATTTTTATTTAATATTTTAAAAAAATTTTTGAAATTTTTTTAAAAAAAGTTGAAGCAATACACAAGTAATATGATTGTAACACCTCTATTGCGGTGTTAGGATTTGACCCTAAAGGAGCTTGAAGTTAAATGGTCAAGGCAGGGCATATTCATAAATTTCCGCTGATTTTTCGGTGTTATTGATCCTTCCCGTCTGCTTTTTTCTGTTTCTTCTGGTTTTATATCATTTAGGTTGCTCTTGTTAATTCTGATTTTTTCAGTGATTAGTTGTTTTTTCTTCTCTTGGAAAATACTTAATTGGTGCTGGTGGTACTAATTTTTATTTTTAAAGAATATTTCATTGCTGGATATTTATTGCCGAAAATAAATATAAGTTGATTTAAGTGTCTTGCGATTAAATTAAAACTCAAAAAAATTTAAAAAATCCAGTTATGGATTCGGTTACTTTTAATAAAAACGAAACAACCGGCCAGTATATTTCACAGAATACTAGATAGATGTCGCATAAAGCGTTGTGTGGTGCAAGTTCAGATGGGGTTTTTAAAAGCTGATACGCTTTCTGATTGTGTAGATGTTTGGCATTTAAATGTTGATGGTATTGTTTTTGAAGATTTTTCGCTGCGTTATTCATACATGCTAAGTGCAGATGAAATCGAAAAAATTAATGGTTTTATGTTTGAAAAAGATAGGTTGATTTGCCTGGTTTCCCGAGTGTTGCTGCGCTTGTCATTATCCTCTTATTCCTCTTGTAAAGCCCCGGAAGATTGGACTTTTTCGCGGGAAAAGTACGGAAAACCCTATCTTGTTGATGGCGGCTCAGGTGAATTGAAATTTAACCTGACGCATTCGGGAAGTTTTGTCTGTTGCGCTGTTACAACAGCTGGTGAAGTGGGTGTTGATATTGAAACAACCACTTTTATCAAGGATGTCGATGGAGTGGTAAATCGGTTTTTTGCTACTGAGGAAAAGGAATTTTTAAAAACGCTGGCTGAGTACGAAAAGCAGCCGTTCTTTTTTCGTTTGTGGACGATTAAGGAATCTTATGTAAAAGCGCTCGGGGTTGGGATGAACATTCCATTCGATAGTTTTTGCATTAATACTGAATCTATCTTAAACGCGCGTGTTGACGTGCGATATGAATTTGATCGAGCTAACAGGAAATGGCAATTTTTTTCGCAAACTCACAGTCGCGATGCCTATCCGGTTGCCGTAGCAGTTCTAACGGACTGCCAATTAAACCTTGTGTGGCGTGATGCTTCTGCATTACTGCTATCAATGTGAGCAATTTAAATTTAGTGGCTCACAATTTAGTGAGATCACATAGGCTGAAAATGAAAACGTTCAACAAAATGTTGTGTGTATAAACGCACTAATTTTTTTCCTTGAGCGATGGATTAATTGTAATTGAGCACATTTCTATGTGTTGTAACAGGTTGTAACGAGCAGGTTTTCAGGGATTGGTGGTAAATGGATTTTGTAATTAATTGATTTCACTATTCTGATTCCGGGAAGATCGTAATTATGCGTATCGCGATTATAGGATTGTCGTGCAAGTTTCCTCAGGCAAATTCAGTCAATGAGTTCTGGGAGAATTTGATAGGGCAGAAATCATCTGTATCCGAAATACCTGCATTTCGCTGGGATTGGCGTAATTATTGGGGCGACCCTAAACAGGAAAAAAATAAAACCTTTAGTAAGTGGGCCGGTTTTGTTAATGATGTAGATGCATTCGATGCAGCTTTTTTTGGATTGTTACCGAAAGTTGCTACCACCATGGATCCGCAACAACGCTTGATGCTTGAATTGGCATGGGCGTGCCTGGAAGATGCCGGAATTGCACCATCAAATTTAAGGCGTAGTAAAACCGGCGTTTTTTGCGGTGTCTTTAATCATGATTACAAAGAGTTGCAAGAGCGTTCACATTCGGAAATAGAAGCGCATTATTCCACCGGGCTTGCTGCGAATGTTATCGCCAACCGTATTTCCCACTTCTTTGATTTCAGGGGGCCCAGTTTCCCCATTGATACAGCTTGTTCAAGCTCGTTAAACGCCATTCACAGTGGTATCCAGGCACTCGAACAGGGTGATTGCGATGTCGCTTTGGCTGGTGGTGTAAATTTGATTCTCACACCTTCACGTCATATTGCGTTCTCAAAAATGGGGATGCTTTCACCGACGGGTGAATGTAATACCTTTGATGACGGTGCGAATGGTTATGTGCGAGGGGAAGGTGCGGCATTCATATTGATGAAACCGTTGCAAAAAGCCATTGATGATGGCGATGCAATTTACGGCGTTATTCGCGGCAGTGCGATCAATCATTGTGGCGCTACTTATACACTTACGTATCCCAGTGCCGAAGCCCAGGCAGAAGTAATTATTGCTGCACATAATGCGGCAGATGTTCCGGTGCAATCGGTTAATTATGTGGAAGCCCATGGCACGGGTACACCTAAAGGTGATCCCATTGAAATAGAGGGGCTCACCCGTGCGTATTCAACATTGGCAGAACAACAATCAATCGCTCTGGAAAATATACGTTGTGGTTTGAGTGCTGTAAAAACCAATATCGGTCACGCAGAAGCAGCGGCAGGAATTGCTGGCTTATTGAAAGTATTGATGTCATTCAAACACAATACCCTGGCACCGCTGCGAAATTTCCAACAGGTGAATCATCGAATTGATTTATCCGGATCACCATTTTATGTGGTTGATAAACCCACCGAATGGACCCCCGCGTTGAGTAGCCGCGCAGGTAACAAGAAGGTAAAGAAAACTGAACCTTTGCGCGCGGGTATTTCGTCCTTCGGCTTTGGTGGGACCAATGCGCATATTATTGTCGAACAATCGCCTAATCGTGAAATTCCCGCTCGCCAGGAAAGGCCTGCCTATCTTGTTGTGTTATCTGCAAAAGTTGCAGAATCCCTGGCGGAATATAAACAGCGCCTTATTTATTGGCTGCAAGCAGACGGTCAACATGAACATGTGCAGGATATCAGTGCAGGCCTGGCTTTGGGGCGTGATGCCATGCCGGTTCGTGCTGCCTATGTGGTTAAAACAACTGCCGAGTTATTGGCATTGTTACAGCAGGAAATTTCAACAAATAACCTGTTACATTCCACGGTAAATACTGATGATATTGACGCTATAGCAAGCTTATCCTCGCAAGCGGACTTATTATCACAAGCGCTCGCTACCGATGAACAATCAGTTGAAAGTTATCAACAATCATTGGTGCAACTAAAAGACCTTTTCCTCGCTGGCGCAATGATCAATTACTCTGCGCTGTTTGCAGGTTCAATAAAACGTTTACATCTTCCAACCTACGCGTTTGTAAAAGAAAGATATTGGATTGCAAGCGGGGAAACAGTAGCTAGCGATATTTCCGCTCTACACCCTTTATTGCATCAAAATACTTCAACGCTTGAAGAGCAATCTTTTAGTAGTAATTTTAATGGCGATGAATTTTTCCTGCGTGACCATCAGGTACAAGGCAAGAAAATTATGCCGGCGGCCGCATATATTGAAATGGCTTGTGCGGCCTTTAAACATGCACTTCCACAACAACATGATACGCAGCGTTCAATTGAATTGCGCAACCTGTTTTTTGTGCGGCCATTTATCGCTGATGGTGAAGTATCATCCCTGAGTTTAAAGCTCTTTGCCGATACTCCTCCCGCTGATCTTCCCCATGTGAAAGCCTACGTGAATTTCGATGCGGTAAGCGGGTTTGAACGCGCTGTTGTAGACACCAACTGCAATGGAACCATTTACGCGCTGGAAGGCGGAGCGCCGGATATTAATCCGGTTCATATCTCGCAAGAACTGGAAAGTTATTCAGCCGCAGACGTTTATTCCTTTTTAAGCACCCTGAATTTTGATTATGGTGATACCCACCAATCGATTGTCACCCTGAAAACAGATGGCAGCGATATTTTTGCAGAACTTACTTTGCCGTCGGCGCTAATAAATTCCCATCGGGATTATTTACTGCATCCATCGCTGGTTGATGGTGCTTTGCAAGCGGTTGTGGCAATTCAGGCCGGGTTAGGGCGCGAATCGACGGGAAAAACTTTCCTGCCCTTCGCAATTGATGCGATTAGCGTATATAAACCATTGGCTGTTTCAGCGGTCGCACGTATATCAGCCAGCACCAATAGTAAGCGCACTGAAACATCTAATCTCCGTTTTGATATTGATTTTTTTAATCTCACTGATAATGAGCCGGAACCAACGCCTTGCGTTTCAATTCGCGGATTGAATTGCCGTGAATCGCTCGCACCAGGCGCAGGCATTGCGCATGCAGCAACGCTGGAATCTACTGAATTTGTTACCGGCAATGAAAGTTATTATGCACCCTATTGGAGTTTGACTGATCGTCCTGTGGCACCGCTTCAAATACGGCAGCTGTTAGTAATGGGGAATGATGGAGTAGAAGAGGTTGCAAAAACATTGCGCAATTCTGCTGCATTTTCCGGTGTTGAAATCCAAAGCCTTGCAGTAACTCACAATACGTTTAATGCGGACGGCCTTGATTGCCAGGTCGCGTCACTGAATTTGGAAAATTATGAAGTATTGGTTGCGCAATGGAAACAGCAAAACCGCCTCCCTGATGGTTTACTGATTGTCCATGATCAATCAGCCTGGGACATTTCCAGTGACTCCATATCTACACAGCCTACCGTTTTTGCAGAAAATATCTTCCTGCTGATCAAAGCCTGTTTCAAAGCAGTGCGCAAGTTGCGTATTACGAGTGTAGTGGAAGGTGATGTAAATTCCTTCAAGCCATTGCAACAAGGCCTCAGTGGTTTTTATAAAAGTATTCGCTTGGAAAAGCCAACATATTCAGGCCGTGTTGTATTGTTTGATCATGTTGATTTTAGTTCTGCAAGTTTCATCTCCCGGTTGGTACAGGAATTGGCGAATGATGACACACGGGTAGATCTCGCTTATCAGCAAGGAAAAGCCTACGCACGTGAATTTTTACCGTTTGCCGATTATGCAAAACACAGAAAATTAAGTACTGACATTACAACGGGTGGTTTTAAACAGGCAGGAAATTACATAATAACTGGCGGACTTGGCGCTTTAGGTATGCTGGTGGCAGGGCACCTGATCAAGGCATATCAGGCAAATGTCTATTTAACTGGCCGTTCAGCGCCTGATGAATCCAGGCTCGCCCAATTACAATCCTTGTGTGATACCGGTGGTAGTGTTGTTTATTGGCAAGGTGATATCGCTAATGTTGATCAATTAAAAGCTCATATCGCTACTATTAATGAGCAGGGGCTTGGTGTGAATGGTGTTATCCATTCTGCCGGTGTTATTGAAGATAATTTTTTAATTAAAAAAGAATTATCTGCATTCCAACGCGTACTTGCACCAAAAATTAATGGGACTCTTGCGCTGGATTTGGCGACGCGTGATCAGCCTCTGGATGTATTTGTGTTGTTCTCATCTGTGACCGGAATTTTCGGAAACCTCGGCCAGTGTGATTATGGTTATGGAAATTCTTTTGAGGATTATTTCAGTCACTATCGTAACCACTTGCAAAATAGCGGCTTACGTAAGGGAGTTAGCGTTTCTCTCAATTGGCCTTACTGGAAAGAGGGCGGAATGCAATTGGGTGAGAAGGAAGAAGAAATCCTTTTCAAGAACTTTGGTATCACGCCATTATCCAATGCCTCCGGATTGGCAGCATTGGAATTTGCCGTTCATTACGGTATTAGCCAACTGGCGGTGCTTGAAGGCAATCAGGAAAAAGTCCGTGATGTGTTGGGTATTGATGCGCAACGTTACCCGGTGAACGCAATTACAACAGCAGTTTCTGCAAATAGTAGTTCAGCAGACGCTGGCGATATAAAGGAAAAAGTTGCAGCGCATTTGATTGCTATTTTTTCAAAAGCACTAAACGTTCCGGTAGAGCGATTTGATTTAAGAAGTTCGTTCCAGAGCTTCGGATTTGATTCGGTCGTTATGATCGACATGGTCAATCTGTTGGAAAAGGAATTTTCCGGGTTACCCAAAACATTGTTTTTTGAATATCAAAATATTGAAGAGCTCGCTGGTTTTATTGCCAGTGAATATTCGCAACAGTTTGCAGCAACGAAACCGGTTAATGAACAACAGGCAGATGTTATATCTATTGATAACGTTAACGCTAAATCGGCAGAAGTTCGCGGTTCACGTTTCATAGCCTCGGTAAAAGCCGGCGAGGCTCCTCAAGGTCAATTACATCACACGCAATTTGGTGATGACGATGTTGTGATTATCGGAATATCAGGTCGCTTTCCTGAAGCAGAAAGCGTTACTGAATTCTGGGACAACCTTAAAGCCGGGCGCGATTGCATTCGCGAAGTGCCAGCTGAACGCAATTGGGATATGGAAAACCTGTTTAGCCCGGGCAACACTGCGTTGGGTTCAACTTATGGCAAATGGGGTGGATTCCTGAAATCGGTGGATCAGTTTGATCCACTGTTTTTTAACATCTCACCCAAAGAAGCGGAAGAGATGGACCCGCATGAGCGGTTATTTTTGGAAGTGGCTTGCCAGGCAATTGCGGACGCGGGTTATCGCCCGGAAAAACTTGCACCGGCGCGCGGTGTCCATGAAAGCCCTGTCGGCGTTTATGCGGGCATGATGTGGGGTGATTATCACCTGTATGGCATGGATACCAATGCGCCTAGCGAAATGGGTAATCCACGTTCATTTTATTGGGCGACTGCCAACCGGGTTTCCTATCAATTTAATTTTTCCGGCCCGAGTATCACGATTGATACTGCATGCTCGTCATCAATCACGGCCATCCATATGGCTTGTGATGCGTTGAAAAAAGGTGAGATCGACGCGGCTATTGCAGGCGGCGTTAACCTGTCATTACACCCGTTGAAATACACATTGCTGTCCAATTTGCGCTTCCTGTCATCGGATGGACGTTGTCGCAGTTTTGGTGTGGGTGGCGATGGCTATGTGCCTGCGGAAGCGGTTGGGGCAGTGATCCTTAAACGCAAATCCGATGCGTTGCGCGATGGCGATCATATTTATGGTGTTATCAGGAGTACAGCGGTAAACCACGGTGGCAGGACCAGTGGCTTTACTGTTCCCAATCCCAATCGCCAGGCTGCGCTGATCAAAGATGCCATTCATACCGCGGGTGTCGATGCGCGCGATATTTCTTACGTGGAAGCCCACGGTACTGGCACCAGCTTGGGTGACCCTATTGAAATTGCCGGGTTGACCAAAGCCTTTGCCCAGGGTGAAACAGGTTATTGCGCAATCGGCTCGGCGAAATCCAATATCGGCCATGCGGAAGCTGCTGCAGGTGTTGCCGGTTTAATTAAAATTCTGTTGCAGATGCAACACCAAAAAATTGCACCGTCATTGCATTCGCAAGCGTTGAATCCTTACGCAAAAATTGATTCCAGCCCGTTTGTTGTACAACAACAGCTTGGTGATTGGAATCTATCGGGTACGGCACAAAAACGTATTGCCGCGTTGAGTTCATTTGGGGCAGGCGGTGCTAACGGCCATTTGATTGTTGAAGAATTCATTGCGCAACCGCAAACGCGCAGTTTCCAGGGGCCCGTGTTGGTAATTCTTTCCGCGCGCAAGGAATCTTCTTTGCTGGCGATGGTAGATGAATTGCGCTCCAGTATTCGTGCTACACCGGTTGCACTGCAAGATTTGTCGTATACCTTGCAAACAGGTCGTGTCGCATTGGAAATTGGTTGCACGCTTCTGGTTAATAGTTTGGTTGAGCTGGATGAACAATTAACGCGCATTATTGACGGACAGAACACGACCAATATTCGGTGGGGGAAACGCACCCGCAATTCACCGCAACAACCCAATAAATCTGGCGAAGCAAAGGCATTCGAGGCGAAGGCACTTGAAGCTGCCCTTCAATCCCGCGATTGGAATGTCCTCGCCGAATTCTGGATGGCGGGAATAGATGTTCCTTGGGACGCACTTTACCTCAATCAACCATTGCAGCGTGTTTCCCTGCCTGGATATAGTTTTGATCGCAGTCGTTTCTGGATTGATCACGCCCCCCTGGGGAATAAAACTGGCACAAGTGGACGCCGCTCAGTTGCTAATATTGCGCCGTTAGTGGATCGCAATATTTCTACACTCGATACTCCCGCATTCGAAACTACCCTTGTCGCTACTGCCAGTTATTTGAATGATCACCGCATTGGCGAAACTTGTGTGTTACCAGGCGTTGCCTATGTGGAAATGGTCCTGGAAGCCATCGGACAATTTGTCGGCGATCGTGAAATATTGGGCGTTGCGAATGTGCAATGGTTGCGTCCGGTAATTGTTGAGGATGTGCCGGTTACATTGAAAACTTCTTTTTACGCTGGCCAGGATGGAATTGAATTTGAAATACAACGAGCGGATGTAAACGAGCAAGGAGTTTGCTGTCAGGGTGAGTTGGTGGTTGGGGAATTCAGTGGCAGTGCTCGTTTACAACAATTCCGCGCACAAAACAGCAGCACAATCAAAACGCAAATTAATAAGGTAAAAAATTCCGGGCAACATCTGGATTTTGAAGAAATCAATCGTCAATTTGCGGCGATGGGTTTTAATTTTGGTGAATCATTCCAGGTTATCAAGAAAATTAATTTCACTACGGATATGGCCGTAGGTGAATTGGTGTTATCCGGTAACCAATCGGTTGCTGACGGATTTATGTTTTATCCGGCGCTGCTGGATGGTGCCATTCGTTGCACCATTGCGATTAATGGTTTTGCAAATAAGCAACCCGGTATGCCGCTCCCCGTTGGTTTGGCGAAGTTGGTAGTGCATGGTCGCCTGGACAATGATTGTTATGTGTTTGCACAAACAGTTGCTACCAATGGCGCGCGCAGTCGTTACGATGTTTATGTGTTCGACAAAGCGGATCAGGTAATTGCCAGCCTGATTGGGTTTGAAGTGCAGTGGGTAGCGCATCTGGCGGGTACGCGTCCACTGAAATCGCCGGTGGTTAATTCAACAAAAGTCGCGGCGGCTGCTAAACACAATGAAATTGCTGTTACCCGCACTGGCGTTTCTGTTGCAGCACCGACCGCCAGGGAGCGTGCAGAACAAGCACTGTCTTATATCGTCGGCCTGATCGCAACGGTAAGCAAAGTGCCAGCGGCACAAATAAGCCCGGACCTGGCCCTGGAACGTTACGGCATTGACTCGGTCATGATCATGGCAATGAACGAGAAATTGCGCGAAAAATTTGGCAACGATATTCCGCAAACCTTGTTCTTCGAATATCAAAATGCTGCTGAGTTGGCTGAATATTTTGCAGAAAATTATGGCGATCAGTTTGCACCGGCAGCCACTCCAGAGGCTATCACTGGCGTGGGGATTTCATCCTCGGCGGCGCAGTCGCAAACCCAACCTGCCGCTATATCTCCCGTTAATGCGGAAGCCGCTGTTATAGCGTTCCTGATTAAATCCCTCGCCGACGTTACCAAGCTCGCGCCCGATGATATTGACCCCGAGGTTGCACTGGAAAAGTACGGTGTTGATTCGGTCATGATCATGGCGATGAATGAAAAAATCGCGACGGTTTTTGGCGACCAGGTTCCTCGCACATTATTTTTTGAATATCAGGATGTCGCCAGCATGGCTGGTTATTTTGTGGAAAATCACAGTGCAGATATTACAGCTGCACTTCTTCCGCAAACTACAACAACACCTGAAGTTGCTACAGCTTCTGCGCAAGAACCTGCGGCGACAGATTTGCAACGGGTAGCCGCAATAGCCCGGTTGTCGCGTACGGACATTTTGCAGATCCTTGCAACAGAATTGTCGTTACCTGCATTGCCTGACGATTTAACCAAATCCTTGGCAACCGTGGGCTTGGACGACGTCTCGGCGATGCGTATAAGCGCACGGTTGGGGAAATATTTTGCTGTTGATAACCTTCCTTCACTGTTTGGCATCCCTTCAATCCAAACGCTATTGGATCAGCTTTTGCCGGCGGAAAAAATTCCAGCAACAATGCCGCAAACTGTGGTTGAAAATTTAGCGCCAGTTACACCAGCAGTGGCATTGTCATCCGGTACCAGTAAAAAAAGATCACCCCTCTGGGCGCGCCAGCCTGAACGCGAAGAGGAAATTGCCATTGTGGGTCTGGCCGGGCGTTACCCTCGCGCCAATACCCCGCAGGAGTTTTGGGAGCATTTGGCGCAGGGGCAGGATTTAATTGTTGAAATTCCTGAATCCCGTTGGGACTATCGCAAGGATTTTTCAGCAGATCGCACTGAAAAAGGTAAAACCTACAGCAAGTGGGGCGGGTTCCTTGAGCGTATCGATGCGTTTGATCCGGAGTTTTTTAAGATCACCCAGCGCGATGCCGAAAAAGCAGATCCGCAAGAGCGTATTTTCCTGGAGACATCCTGGGAATGTTTTGAAGATGCAGGCTACCCGCGCGCTGTATTAAAGCAACAAAAAGTGGGTGTGTTTGTCGGCGTGATGTGGGGAATGTATCAACACATTGATGTTTCTGACCAGCAACGCACGCGCTTTGGGCGGCCAACCTCGGCGTTCTCGTCTATTGCCAATCGCGTTTCCTATACGTTTGATTTGCAGGGGCCGAGCCTTGCGCTGGATACCATGTGTTCATCATCCATTACCGCAATTCATCTGGCTTGCCAAAGCATTCGCAATGGCGATTGTGAAATGGCGTTGGCGGGTGGTGTTAACCTCACCAGCCATCCGATCAAATACCAATGGTTGAGCCAGGAACAATTTTTGGCTTCCGATGGCCGTTGTCGTGCGTTCGGTGAAGGCGGTAGTGGTTATGTGCCAGGCGAGGGAGCTGGGGCAGTATTGTTAAAACCACTTAGTCGCGCATTGGCTGACGGTGACCATATATACGGTTTGATTCGCGCGAGCGCGTTGAACCACGGCGGTAAAACCAACGGTTACACAGTTCCGAACCAAAAAGCGCAGACCTCAGTCATCAACCACGCACTGGCGCGTGCGGGTTGGAATCCGGAATCCATTAGTTATATTGAAGCCCACGGCACCGGAACATCCCTCGGTGATCCAATTGAAGTGGCGGGATTAACCCGCGCATTAAATGATGCTGCCGGTGGCAATTTACGCGCAGATTTCAAGTGCGATATAGGCTCGGTAAAAACCAATATTGGCCATCTTGAATCAGCAGCGGGAATTGCGGCACTGACGAAAGTATTGATGCAACTGAAACACCAAAAAATTGCTCCGTCATTGCACTCCACTGAATTAAATAAAAATATTAATTTCAATCTCACGCCATTGCGTGTGCCTCAACAATTAAAAACATGGGATGCGGAATATCCGCGCCGTGCCGGTATTAGTTCATTTGGCGCTGGTGGTTCCAATGCACACATGTTAATCGAAGAATACAACCAGCCGTTACCCGCGCCTGTGCTTGGTTCACAACCTGTTTTTGTTTTGTTATCTGCAGATGATGAGCAGCGCCTTACTGCTTATGCGCAACGCTTGAGTGCGTGGCTCGATGATCAGCCAACCGATGTACATTTCCTCCATCGTTTAGCTTACAGCACGCAAGTGAGCCGGGATCATTTGCAATCACGCATCGCAGTGCTCGTAAATAATATTGCGGAATTGAAAGACGCCCTGCAGCAATATCTGGATGCGAATACTCACCCTGCGCTTTTTGTTGCAGCACAAGATCACACCGGTTCACTCAATTCCATCATGGAAGCTGATGAGCGCGCACAATTGCTTGACCGAGTATTAGCTAAACAACAATGGACGCGTTTGGCGTCTTTGTGGGTTTCCTCGCTGGATATCGATTGGCCCGCGTTGCATTTGCAACTGTTCCCGCAATCAGACACGGGTTATCTGCGCAAATTGCCGCTACCGGCAAAACCGTTTATGCATCGCCGTGTATGGGTGGAAGAAGCGGGTGAGCAATTACCAGCGCAAGGTCTGCATCCATTGATCGATCAAAATCGCTCAACATTATTTGAGCAACGCTATGCAAAAACCTTTACTGGAAAAGAATTTTATCTCGCTGACCATATCGTTAATACCGGCGAGCCACGGGTAATCCTGCCGGGCGTTGCATATCTCGAATTGGTTCGTGCGTGTGCGGAACAAGCTGTTGCAGGTCAATATCCAGTGCGCAACCTGCGCAATTTAATGTGGGCCACGCCGATTGAAATTCAGGGTGCCGAACTGGAAGTTTTTGTACGTATTACGCCGAAAGGAGAACAGATTAATTTTGAAGTATTTGCCGAGCATCCAACCCACCAGGTGTTTTGCCAGGGCGAGGTTGTATATGGCAATGGTGATGCGTCGGAAGATCAATGGTTGGATATCGACAGCTTGTCCGGTTCGGTAATCGAACACGATGTCCACAATACTATTTATCGCGAATTCCATCAGATGGGATTCCATTATGGCCCCGCTTACCGCGTTACCCAAACCCGCTATCGACTCGCCGGGCAAAGTGCGCTCAGCGAACTGCAATTACCACCACAGTTGATTGCGGACTCATCCTCATTCAAGTTGCATCCTTCGTTATTGGACGCTGCATTGCGTACTGGCCTGGCTGCCGATTTCGCGGCGGGAACACTACCGGATTATCCCATTGTTCCTTTTGCTGTCGACGATGTTGAAATCCATCATCCGCTTGAGCCACGCTGTTTTGCGTTTGCACGTAAAATTCCGACTGCGACAGGCGGTAATGAATCGCTGAGAAAATACGAAATTCAGGTGATTAATCCTGATGGAAAATTATTAGTGAAATTTAATAATTTCACTGCAAGGGCATTTGGCCGTGATGCTACGCAAATTAAACCCGGTGTTTATCCTTATCAATTATTACCTGCGCCGGCGCCGGTTGCGGGGCAGGTCGCTCGTCGGCGTGTGCTGGCTTTTGGTTTAAGCAGCGAGCTTGAGCAACAAATCGCAAGTGCTGGCAAGGTCCAGGTATTGTCGGTGCGCAGCGGTGAGAGCAACCAATTTGCAATTCCTGGCAATGATGCCGGGGTTTATCCGCAATTACTTAACGTTGATAAGCACACGGCGCTGGAAGAATTATTAGCAGAACTGCGTAACCATCAACGCCTTCCTGATGGTGTTTTCTATCACGCCAGCAATACAACGGATCTCGATGTTTTACCACCGGCTCCCCTGGCTGATTTGCGCAGGATTTTCCTGGCATTCGAACAAGTCCAACCGTTAACTGCCTACAAGCTGGTTTTTTCCCATAACGGTGAGCCTGGTTGGCAAACGGTGTTGAATAGCTGCGTGGCAGGTTTTGCCAAATCCTTATTGGCGATTAACCATCGCTTGCGCATGTTGACCCTTGCTATTGAAGATGAATCTGATAATGCATTGACCGCTGTGCGGCTGCTTGCAGAAATGCAGTCTGATAACAGTGCTGAAGAAATTTATTACCGCGCCGGTGAACGTTTGCTGCGTCAATTAGCGCCGGCACAACCCGTTATTGATACGCTTTCTGCAACCGCTATCAAAGCACAGGGCACTTATTTAATCACTGGTGGTTTGGGCAAACTGGGATTGGTTATCGCTCGCTACCTGCTTAGCCAAAAGCCCGTTAATCTGGTGTTGGTAGGGCGCTCGGCAATTTCCGCTGAAGGCCAGAATATTATCAATGCTCTTGAAGTCGACGGAGCAACAGTTGTTTATCGCGCGGCAGATACTGCCAATGCAGAATCTACCAATCAATTAATTGCTAATGTGTTGGAACAATTTGGCCATATCAATGGAATTTTCCACAGCGCGGGTCTCGCCACCGAGCAAAATTTGCTGCAACAAGATGCGGTGGCATTCGCAGAAATATTAAAGCCAAAACTTCTGGGCAGTCGTTGGTTGGATGAAGCAACTGTAAGTCTTGATCTCGATTTCTTTATCCTTTTCTCATCTATTTCCGCGGTGGTCGGCGATTTGGGTTCGGGCAGCTACGCCTGTGCAAACCGTTATCTCGATGCGTTTGCAGAATATCGCCAGCAATTGGTTGCGGCGGGGTTGCGGCGTGGCTTGAGTCTGTCAATCAACTGGCCGTTGTGGGCGGAAGGTGGTATGACAATTCCACCGGAACAACAAGCACTGTTTGAATTTTCCGGTATCCAGCCATTAACGGAAGCCGATGGTTTACTCGCGCTGGAGACGCTGTTATCGCTCGGTTGGAGCAATGCGTTGGTAGCAGCCGGTGATCCGCAGAAACTGAAACATTATTTACGGGTTCATAGTAGCGACGACGAAATGAATGTTGCTGCTGGAATGAATGTTATTAGCAAACCCGTTGAATCTGCATCTGTACATTCTTTGCCGGTAGCCATTGCTCGCGTCGCTGCACCGGAATCCATTCATGTTGCTGCAAAAACAACGTCATCCACCAGCGCCGCCGATGATGTTGTACATGAATATCTGCGCGATAAGCTGGCCACGATTGCCAAACTGGATAAAGACAAAATTGTTGTCACCCACAGTTTCGAGCGCATGGGGCTTGACTCGGTAATGCTGATGGAATTGCAAAGCAGTATTAAGGAGGATTTTCCCAAACTTTCAAAAACGGTACTGTTTGAACAGGATACTCCCGGCAAACTCGCTACATTTTTGCAGTCGAACTATCCGGATCTGGTTGCAGCGCAATTTGGATTGGAAACAATCGAACACGCTAATACGCCAACCCATTTACAAGCACAAAAGAGTGTACCGGTTTCGCAATCCACACCTATTTCAAGTTCAAAAATAGCTCCACACATTAATTCACCGGTTTCAGCGCCTGCAAGTAATTTAACAACTACTGCGCCGGTATTTGACACACGTTTCTCAAGCAATCCGCTATCAGTCGTTACATCTACGCTTCCTGTCCGCCGCAAAAAAGTTGCAGTGATAGGGATGGCGGGGCGCTTCCCTAAAAGCAGCGACCTTACCGAATTCTGGAACAATATCGCCGGTGCGGTAAATACGGTTGAAACTATTCCGGCAGAGCGTTGGAACGCTGAAGACCATTACGCTCCGCGCGTTGATCGTGTTATTGATCGCGCCAATAGCAAATGGGGCGGATTCATCGATGACCTCGATGGTTTTGATCCGGAATTCTTCCGCATCACTAAAGACGATGCCTGCAGGATGGACCCGCAAGTGAAACTTGCATTGGAAAGTGCCTGGGGCGCCCTGGAAGATTCCGGTTACACACCGGCTGGATTGGGTAGCCGCCGCGTAGGTGTATTTGTTGGCACCATGAGCGATGATTTTTCGCGTGTAGTGCACGATGCGTATCGCGAGCAACAAAAATATTTGGGTGCGGGCCATGTGGCCAGTGATATCGCTAATCGCTTGTCATTCTTCCTGGACGTGAATGGTCCAAGCATGTCGGTACAAACGGCTTGTTCTTCCTCTGCGGTTGCACTGCATTTAGCGCGCAATGCCATTATTAATGGCGAATGTGATTACGCACTTGCCGGTGGTGTAAATATCAGCGTCCATCCGGGTAAATACCTGATGCTGCAAGATATGCGTGTGCTTTCACCCGATGGTCGCGAAGCTGCTTTTGATGAAGCTGCAAACGGTCTTGTGCCCAGTGAAGGGGCGGGTATGGTGCTACTCAAGGATTACGATCAGGCGCTGGCTGATGGCGATAGCATTTATGGTGTTATTTCTGCCAGCAGCACCAGTCACTCCGGTACGGGTGCGGGGCAATTCCTGCCCAATCTGCAAGTCATGGCGCAAACGGCAATTGATGCAATTGCCGGGTCAGAAATCGACGCAAATGACATCACCTACATCGAGTGCCACGGTACCGGCACTGCATTGGGTGATCCGATTGAAATGAAAGCCATGGAATTGGCCATCAAAAATTTTACCCAAACCAACCGTTATTGTGCGCTTGGCACCAAAGCCAATTTCGGTCACATGGAAGCGGCGTCGGGTATTTGCTCCCTCATTAAAGTCTTGCTTGCCATGAAGCAAGGCGTTGTTGCTCCTTGTGCAAACCTGAATGAAGTAAATGCAGTGTATGAGCAGGAACACTCTCCGTTCATTTTGCCAACCACGCTTACGGCATGGGAAAAAGGAAAGAATGGTCGTTTTAATGCGGGCATTAATTCCTTCGGTATGGGCGGCAGCAATGTGTTTTTGGTAGTAAGCTCCGAGCCGGAAATTGTGCGTCAGCCTGAACAGTCGGCACGCACAGAAACATTGCCAATTCTTTTCTCGGCAGCTTCACCAGTGCAATTAAAAAATTATGTGCAATCTGCCGTAGCGTTTTTCAGTCGCGATGAACATCGCCAGCACTCCTTGCGCGATCTGGCGTACACCAGCCAGGTTGGTCGTGTTGCTTGTGCATATCGCGTTGCACTTCTCGCCAGTTCCATCGAAGAGTTTTTAACAAAAGCACAACACTGGATTGAGTCAGGGCGTGCAGAAAACAATTCTATTTATCAAGGTAACCTGCAAGATCCAGCGGCGAGCCTGATTGAAAAATTATTGGCCGATGCCGCAGGCCAAGAATATTTACGCACGCAAACACTAGAAAAAAATATCGCAAACCTCGCATCTATGTGGGTGGTAGGTGCTGCGCCTCAATGGGCTTTATTGTACGGCGATTCCTTACCGCGCCGTATCTCTATGCCCGGTTACCCTTATGCACGTATTAATACCAACCTGCGTGAATATTCCGGTTATAACGCAAATGCCAAACCACTTGTAAGCAGAGCGGAGTTGCCCTCCATTGTTGAGGCCGGGCCAGTAATTGATGTTGTGGAAGGCCATTGGTATTTGGCGGCACGCGATGATCTCAATATCGCCGAATTGGTTGTGGGAATGGAAGATCGATTCTCCAATTATATTTTTGGTGGTGAACAGTGGAAGCGCCAGTATTGGGATGATTACCTGGGTTCGTTTAATGAGTTGTCCGACGACCAACGTCATGCAACACAAGGGCAAACAGCAGTTGTTGAAACGCTGCAACTGGATCCGCAACTAGTGCGCAATCTGCAAGCATTTACGCAGCAACACCACATTGAATTGGAAACTGTATTGATTGCGTCCTTTGGTTTGTTGCTCTCACGCCTTGAAAGCAATCGCCATCATACGCAATTCGCTTGTCTTTCCAGTGGCCATGCGTGTGCGATGCCATTCCGGATTAAATCGCAAGTGCGCTTGTCCTGCCTTGATTGGCTCAGGGTTGTTCAAACGGAGCGCCTGATTAAATTTACTGCACGCGAATTATTGAATGAAAGTTTGGCTAATTGGAATCCGGATAATTTCTATCACAGCCAGCTGAATTTCTTCCCAAGCGTGGATAGTGCTGAGCAATATCGGGTACGCGATTGTGTTATTGATCACGAGTGCGTGAATCGCCTGGATATCCATGCAAACAGTGCAGAAATCGTGATGAGTTTGCACTGTCCGGCGCAGGAATTTTTAGGCCATCCGTTAACTGACATCTTGCAATTCCTCCAGGGCTTCCTCAGTGGTATCGCCAGTAATCCAACACGCAATCCCGCTGCACTCGCATTGCGCAGTAATAAAGAAAGCAAACGTAATTTTATGTCCATAGTAGATGACCAGGGAAGCAAGCGTTGATGAAAGTATTAATAACTGGCGGTAACGGATTTGTGGGTCTGAATATCGTAGACGCATTAGTAGAGCAGGGGCATGAAGTCACTGCATTGGTGCGCGCCAAATCCAATCGTGAATTTCTTAAGCAATTTCCCGTCAAGGTAGTAAGCGGTGATTTGCGCGATAAGAAAAAATTAGCCGGGTTGTTTAGTGAAGTGGATGCGGTTATTCACACGGCAGGAATTACCAGCTGCAATCCGGGTGATTTGCCACAGCTATTAGAAACCAATGCTGAATCGACACGCAATGTATGCGATGCCTGTATTGACGCAAACGTAAAACGACTGGTGTTTACCAGCACTACCTCTACATTAGGTGCTACTAACGATAAAAATTTTGTTGCAGATGAGCAAACCATCCTCAATGGTTTTCGCGCTAAAAATCCCTATGGTATTTCCAAGCAGGTAGCTGAGCGTCACGTGCTCAATGCGGCGGATAAAGGTTTGAGCGCGGTTATTTTAAATCCCGCTGAAGTGATTGGTTCATTTGATTACAACTTGCAGTGGGGGCGCCTGGTGCTGGCTGTGGCATTTAATCAGCTGCCATTTGTTCCTCCCGGTGGTGCCAGTTTTTGCCATGCGGGTGAAGTGGGCAGGGCGCATGTAAATGCACTCACCCGTGGCCGCAGTGGGGAGAAATATATTCTTGGTGGAATTAACACCAATATTAGAGCTTATATCGAAACCATCGAACAAAAGCTGGAAGCAAATGCAGATAAACCCGGTGGTAATTACTGGGTGAAATATGCAAACGCGTGGATGAATGAAAAATTTCCAGCCATCGTGCGTAACAAGCCGGCGGTGGAGGCATATCGGATGCGTGTATTTGGGGGGCATTATTATTTCAGCTCCGCCAAAGCAGTAAAGGAACTTGATTATCGTGAAATTTCGTTGGAACAAATGGTAGGAGACGCTGTGCACTGGTACCAGTCTGCCGGCATGATTCCTGCCAAAACTACTTTGGCTAATTAACTACAAGGGTGAACAAATGGATTCTCGGGGACTTATCGAACTTGAACGCATGCCGTTTAAAGATCGTCTGACAAAACAATATTCTTTTTATCTAAAGGAATTGGAAAATGGTTACATGATGGGCCGCGAAGGTTTTGGTCCTGTTGGCAAAACCATGAAATACAAGGATCTGCACACTGACGAATTTCGCGAAGTTCTGGTGTTTGGTTCAAACAGTTATCTTGGATTTTCTGATCATCCTTATGTGAAAGAAAAAGTAAAAGAAGCTGTTGATCTCTACGGCATTGGCACCGGTGGTTCGCCGGCATTTTCCGGTTATACCCGCCAGCACAAAGAGCTGGAACTGCGCCTGGCAAAACTTGCGGGACACGAAGATGCTGTGTTATTGCCCGGCGGTTACATGGCCAACCTGTGTTGGGTAAATGGTTTGATGAATAATAACGACATTATTATTTATGACAAAAACAGCCATGCCAGTGTTATCAATGCGATAAAAATGACCAGTGTTCCTTTCTATTCATTCGATCCTGACAATCTGGATGAATTCGAAAAGTTAATTGGCAAGATTCGCAGCCGTGTCGGCAATGAAAAACAAATTTTTTCTACCGTGGAAGGTGTTCGCTCTATTGACGGAAAAATTATTGAGCTGGCTCGTTATATTGAAATTTGCAAAGCCAACAACATCATCATTATTCTCGATGATGCCCATGGTTTGGGTACTGTTGGGGCTACCGGTAAAGGAACGCTGGAATATTTAAACCTGATTGGACAAGTAGATTTGCGCATGTCCACCTGTAGTAAAGCCATTGGCGCACAAGGTGCATTCGTATCCGGCAGTAAAGAATTAATTTTCTTGTTACGCAATTTTTCCTACCCCTACGTGTTTACTTCCGGTTTGGCGCAACCAACGATTGCAGCCATTTCCGCAGCATTGGATCTGCTTGAAAACGAACCGCACCACGTACAGCAACTGCATGCGAATGTTGCCTATATGCAAGATCGCCTGGAACAACGCGGATTTAAAATTATTCGCGGAGAGTCGGGGATTATTCCGGTATTTTTTGAACAGGATGGAGTAGTAAGGCTAATTAACAAGGAACTTTATCGTCGCGGTCTCTTCGCCAACATTATGGAATATCCAATGGTTCCTCCCGGGCTTGAACGGTTGCGTTTGTCAATCATGTCAATCCACACGAAGGAAGAAATGGATAGGGCAGTAGACATGATTTACGAAGCGTCGCGATTGGTTTGCAATTAATTCTAGAGGAGTCTTGGTTATGAGTAGTGACAACATCGTCAATGCATTTTTTTCTGTGGTTAACAGTGTGAAAAAAACTGCGTTCACGGCCGATATCATCGGCCTGGATTTTCATTTGGGCGGAGACCTGGGCATTGACTCGCGCGAGATGCTTGAGATTTGGTATGACCTGGAAAAAACCTTGAATATTCATATTCCCGATGGTGAAAAGCGCGATCGTTACACCGTCCAGGACGTTATCGATTTATTGGAGCAAAAAGTCGAAACGGTACCTGTTTAAGCAGGGGAAAACGAGTAACCCGAATTGTGAATCGTCGTTTGTTAGGCGCGTACTTTTTTAATAATGGAAATTGCAATGATGAAAAAAGCTTATGTCTTTCCCGGCCAGGGAGCCCAGTTTCTGGGTATGGGAGAAGAGTATTTTGACCAGTTCCCCGAACTGGTCAGTATCGTCGATTCCGTTTTGGGTTACTCAATCAAGGAACTGTGTTTACAAGATCCGCATAAATGCCTTAATCAAACCCAATACACCCAGCCTGCACTCTATACAGTAAATGCACTTAATTACATTGCTAAATCCCGTACTACGGGTCAGAAACCGGATTTAGTGGCAGGGCATAGCCTGGGCGAATACAACGCATTGCTAGCAGCGGGCGCGTTTGATTTTGAAACCGGATTAAAGCTGGTTCAAAAGCGTGGCGAACTCATGGCAAGGGCGAACCAGGGGGGAATGCTCGCGGTATTGGGAATTGATATAGGATTGGTTCGGGAAATTCTTGCGCAATTAAATGATCCGCGCATTCAATTAGCGAATATTAACTCTGCAAAACAAACCATTTTGTCAGGTGATATGGCTGCGCTTACTGCAAGTTGCCAGTACTTTGAACAGCAGGGAGCAAAATGTGTTCCCCTGAAAGTGAGCGCCGCATTTCACTCAACTTATATGCGCGAAGCGCGCGAAGAATTTATTGCCTATCTGCGTGGGTTTCAATTTCGTCCTTTGGAAATACCGGTCGTTGCCAATTTAACGGCACAACCTTATCCATCAGTAAATTATCAACAAATCCTCGCCGATCAAATTACCGGAACGGTTAAGTGGCATGACACTATTTTGTTGATGCTCAATTCCGATGTTGCGGATATTGAAGAGATAGGCCCGGGTAATGTGCTTACCAAATTAACCGGTTTTATCCAAAGCGCGTATGAGGATGACCTTAAAAACAAAACGAAAAATATTGCTGGGCAACCAGGGAATTTTTTGTTTATGTATGGTGGACAGGGATTTCACTATCGCAATATGGGGCGCGAATTATTTGAGCACAGCCAGGCGTTCCGCGGTGCATTTATAGAATGTGATGCCGTGGTGCAGGAAGCCTTGGGCATATCGCTTATTAAAGATATTTACCAGCACCAACCAACTAATACTGCATTGGAAAATATTCTGATAACTCACCCGGCTTGTTTCAGTGTTGGCTATTGCCTTACCCGTGAATTGGCAGCCAGGGGAATTAAACCGGCAGCCGTGCTGGGTTATAGCCTGGGTGAATACATTGCTGCCACCATTGCTGGTGTAGTGGATTTCAAAACTGCATTGCGCCTCGTTTGCATGCAGGCGCGCTTACTGAAAGAGCAAGCCGCAAATGGCCGTATGCTGGCAGTCCTGACCAATGTATCCGACTTTTCCAATAACCCTGGTGATTATGCCGGGGCCAGCCTGGCCTGCGTTAACTACCAGGATAATTTTATTATCAGCGGTGCTCACGAACTTATTGTGAAGATCCAGCAACGCCTTGAACAACGCAATGTGCTTACGGCAATTTTACCGGTAGCGCACTCTTTTCATTCCGAGCAAATCGATGGGATTCGCGCAGACTTTATTCGCCAGGCTAGCGCGGTTGAATATGCCAAACCCACGATCAATTTCTATTCGGCCTCACCACAGGCGCCTATCAATAATTTGAGCCCTGCTGATGATTTGAGCCAGGAACATTTATGGCGTGCTATTCGTGAGCCGGTGAATTTCCTCAATGTAATTTCTGAAATAAAAACCAGCCAGGATTACACCTTTATTGATTTGAGCCCCACGGCGTCCCTGGTAGCTTTTATGGATCGGATTTTTGGAAAACATGAACGGCACAGGTTCGCTATCAACCAATTTGGAAAAAATCTTGAAACACTGAACAAGCTGGTTGCTGATGTCAAAAATGCCGAAAGCTTGCCGGGCTAGCACTTCTTATTTTTTTAACCTTTTGCAATGGAACAATGTATGAACATTATTGAATCAACGCTGTACGCTTTACCTGGGTGGTTACGCAAGTACCGATGGCCAGTATTGTCCTTATACCTGGTGCTATTGGTGTTGGCATTTTTGGGAATGGATAAGATATGGAAAGACGATAGTTTGAAATCCTGGTTTGGCAAGGATTCGGATATCTTTAAAAACCAGCAAAAATTTGAGCGTTATTTTGGTGGCAATGAAGATGTTTATATCGTTTACGAGGCAAAAGACGGCGATATCTTTTCGGAAGCGTCACTTGCTGCTTTATCGCGTTTACACAATAAACTTGCCGGTTTTGCGGTGGAGGTGCAAAAAAATCCCGATTCACCGCTGTCGCACACACGCGATGTGCAATCCCTCATTAATATACAAGTCACTAAAGTTGAGGGTGATAATTTACAAGTCTATGAATTTATCGGCAAAAACCTTCCTTCCAGCAAAGAAGAACGTGAAGCATTAAAGCAAACCGCATTAAAAAACCCTGAGTTGTTGCTGAATTTTGTTTCGCGCGAAGCGCAATACGGTGCAGTGTCAATCCAAACCAATTTCGGCGATATGATGCTGTACAAAGATAGGGATACCCGAAGTAATGTTGATAGTTTCTCTGTGGATCTCGAATTTGAAGCGGAAGAGCCTGTTATAAATGCTGAAAGCTTTGATGAAACACCGCGCGATTATGATATGTACTACAGCTACATGCAGGAAATCCGCGCAAAGGTTAAAGAGGCTAATGTCGATGGTGAGTTGAATATCTACTACGCCGGCTTGCCTGAAATCATTGCGTTCCAAACTGAAGTACTCGATCCGGAAATGAGTATTATTTTCCTGGGCATATTTATTTTTATGCTGGTTATTCTCGGCTGGATTTTCCGCCATCCGTCTGCAGTTATCTGGACCATGATTGTTTTGATCGTGACGGTCGTATTTACCATGGGAATTATCGGCTGGACGGGAGTGCCTACCTCCAGCCTTTCCGACCCTATGATATTGATGATTGTATTGATCTCGGTATCAGACGTTGTGCATTTTATTGCGTCTTACAAACACCATCGCCTATTGGGCATGCCGCATGAAGAAAGTTTATCCAATGCATTCGGGAAATCCGGTTGGTCCTGTTTTTTAACTACTTTCACCACCATGATTGGTTTCGGTTCCCTATGGTTGGTTAAGTCAACAATCCCGGTTTCCAATTTCGGTTATTTTTGTGCGGTGGGGCTGCTGCTTGCCTATGGGGTTAGCGTCACGCTCATGCCAATCTTGCTGGATTTCTGGGCACCGTCTTACAAACCTATTAAAAATTCAAATGCGGACATCCAAAATCCGGATATCGCTATCAATTCATCGACTGATGTTCCCAAGCAATTTTATTTTGGCCAACGTGTTTTTAACCTGACCAATAATTATCCCGCAGCCATCATTGGTGTTTTCCTGGTAGTCATTACTGCTATTGGAATTGGAATGAAAGATATCGTTGTAGATACCAATACATTGGAATCGTTTGATGAATCCACCTATTTACGTAAAGCCTTTGAAGTCGCTGACAAGAATATGGCGGGAACGCAAAATATTGACTTTATGATTAATTTAAAGGAATCGGACTCTATCGGTGATCTGGATGTGTTGACGCGTATTGAGGATTTCCAGCAACGCATGAACAGGGAATTCCCAACCTTGATTGCGACCAGTGTTTCAGTGGTGGATTTAATTAAACGCCTGAACCAACAAATGAACCAGGACAATCCCGCTTATTTCCGTTTGCCCGATACCAATACCGAGGTGAATCAACTGTTGTTCCTGTTTAACAGCGCATCACCGGAAGAGCGTCGCCGTTTGATTTCTGATGACTTTGAAGCAACGCGTATTTCATTCAATGTGCGCAATTCCGGTTCAACCGGTTACGTGGACCTTATTAATCGCGCGAATGAATGGAGCAAGGAAATATTCAATCCATTAAAAAGCAAATACACAAACATGGAAATTGTTACCTCCGGTGGTGTTGTCACATTTATGCATTTGTTTGATTTGATGACCAAGTCAGAAGTAAATAGCTTTTTGGTTACCCTGGCGTTGATTGGAATTACGTTCTTCTTTGTTTTTCAATCGTTCACCCTGGGTTCACTTGCGCTTATTGCCGCGACTTTTCCCATCATTCTTACATTTGGATTGATGGGATGGTTAGGTATTCCCCTTAATCCGACTACGATGATTATTGCTCCTATTATCCTTGGATTGGCGACAGACGACTCAATTCATTTCATTAATAAATTGCGTGGCCTTTTACCGAAAACAGAAAATATTACCGTTGCTGTTTGGGACACATTAAGGCAATTGGCCCCCGCATTAACATTTACCACATTGGTATTGGTGGGTGGGATGCTTTCGCTGTTATACAGCTCCGACAGTTCATTCCAGGCATTTGGTTATCTGGGGGCACTGGCATTGATGTGTGCCTTGTTTGTAGATCTTTTATTTATTCCTGCCGTGTGTTTGCTCTACGCGAAATACCGCACTGTGCCACAGGCTGATCCTGAACCGGCTAATTAACCATATAAATTAGCAATGGGTTGATGGGTTTTACATTATTTACAGTAATTAATTGTAGAGAATCATTATGAAATCGCTTTTCATTTTACCTTTGTTGGTGTCGTTGATTGTTCCGGTAGCGTCTGCACAAGTGAATGGTGAGGCAGGTAACGATGCCGCACGTAATTTGGTGGAAAAGGTACTTGATCGTTACATGGGAAATACCGAAGTTTCACGTATGTCACTAGTAACCTGCGCTTACCGTGATAAAGGGGATTCTATTGGTTGCAGTTCTGCGCCGCGTCGCAAAACAGTTCAATCCATTAGCAAAATGTATGGGCAAAAACTCAAAGACAGTCGCGGGTTGATGTTGATTCTTGAACCGGTTGCTGAATATGGAATTGGCATTTTGCAATACGATTATGTTGAGAGCGGCGCAGACAGCGATCAGTGGATGTACCTACCGGAGCTGGATCAAGTAAAACGTATTGCTTCGTCAAATGATGCGCCCAAAAAAGGCTCTTTGTTTGGTAGCGAGTTTTCGCTGGAGGATATGGAACGTCAAAAGTTGAATGAGTATACCTATAAAATTATCGGCAAAGAGACGATTAACGGTGAAGAATTGGTCAAAGTTGAGCATGTCCCTACCAAAGCCCGTGCACCTAAAAGTAATTACGCTAAACGTATCCAATGGATCGATGAAGCGCGTTTGCTGGTAATCAAAGAGGAATATTACGAATTGAGTGGTGAACTTTTTAAAGTAAAAACTTCCTCTGACCTGGTTGAGTCGGATGATATCTGGACGGCTAAAAAAGTCATGATGCGCAATCTGAAAACCCGTCGTGTTTCTATGTTGTTGTATGCAGACGTTACCTATAACTTGCCAATCCAGGATGAAGCGCTGACGCCGCGTATTTTAAGCGACGCTGTGTTCCGGGAGAATTTTATTAAATCCCTGCGCCAGGAAAAACCTGCGGCAGCGATGCCTGTTGCACGCCAGTAATTTGATATCGATATTTCAGAGCTTTATTTATATTTAAAAAAGTCGATTGATTTTGCAAGATTAAGGAACGAGATCCCATGTCTGAACAATCTATATCGGAACAATTTGTTTCGGAAAATTCTATATCCGAAAAATCCTTGTTGCCGCCGGAGTTAAATCAATTTATTGCGCGATTTGAAGGGAAAAGTATTTCCAGCCCATTGCGCGATGCCAGCGTGGGTGCCCAAGCGGATACCGGTAGATGGCAAATTAAAATTGATACATTTCCAGGGGATGAAAACATCCAATTATGCGTTGCCGCCTGGCATGTTCTGTTACATTGGTTGAGATATGACAAGGAACCGGTAATTACCTGTTTATTGGCGAAAGACCGTAACAGGGTTTGGCCATTGGTGTCTGAGATCCAGGAAGATTCACAGTTAATTGACTTGCATGCCGCTATTTGTAAACAGTGGCCCAAATTCAATAATGATTGGTTGAGCCTGGAAGAGTTGGATCATCCATTGTTTGCTGATCATCTGCTTTGCCATGCTATTTGTGTAAATGGCACAATGGACGATAGCCAGCCCACTGCGGAATTTGAATTAATTTATGATAAACGCAGTTGGTGGATTAATGGGGCACGCTCGATATTCAGTGAGGCGTATTTATTACATATGCGCGATTTCTGGTTGCAGCTTATTGAGCAGTTCCAGGAGCATCCCCGCCATTTGCTTTCCAATATTTATTTTCTAAAAGATGAAGTTACTTTTCCGAAGCAAGTCAGTGGTGAAAGCCGCCAGCTGACAGGTAACTTGCTGGATAAATGGAATCAATGTTGCTCGGAGTATGGTTCTGCTATTGCCATTATTGATGGAGATAAACATTACACCTACGCGGAAGTGGATGTTCTTTCTGATATTTGGGCTGATAACCTCTACCAACAAGGAGTGACCCTGGGGGATGCCGTAGGCGTCGCATTTCCGCGTAATTCCAACATGGTAATCGCACAGCTTGCGGTACTTAAAGCTGGCGCAGCATTTGTTCCGTTAGATACCAGTTTGCCTGCCGATCGCCTGGAGTCAATGGTTGCGGACGCAGCGATAAAATATCTGCTCACTGAACAATCCTTGCGCGATATCATCGCGGAAAAATTAATAAAAATTGCAGCGATTTATATTGAAGATGTTGTGCCCGCGTCTGCCGGGATCGAACAAAAACGGCGCGCCCACCGCATTTACCGGGATGACGCCGCCTATATTATTTTCACTTCCGGCTCTACCGGTGTTCCCAAAGGGGTGAAAGTCAGCCATGGCAATTTGCTGAATTTTGTTACTTATTTTAATGATGCGGGATACATTCGCGCTGGCGATACTGTTTCACAATTTGCACCGTTTTCATTTGATGCGTCAGTCGCTGAAATTCATTCAGCGATTTTGAATGGCGCAACCCTGGTAATTCTTGGTAAGGCATTAATAGATTCACCTGCCGAGCTGCAGGCTTATATGGCGGAACGGAATGTTACCTTCGCGGCATTTCCTCCGCAGTATTTACAGCATCTTTCACCGGAATTTTTACCGTCACTAAAAACATTACTGACTGCCGGTTCTGCGCCCAATTATGAATTGATAAAAAAATGGTTGCCCCATGTACGCTATGTGAATGGTTATGGGCCAACGGAAACCACTGTACTGTCGACCGTATGGGAAGCAGATTCTTTGCCTGCACCCGACGAACCCATTTCTATGGGTGTACCTATCGCGAATACCCATGTGCGTGTAGTGAACCAGTTTGGCCATTCATTGCCTGCCGGATTTACCGGTGAGCTAATTATTGGTGGCGATGGTGTTGTACAAGGTTATGTGAATCGCGAACATCTAAATAAAGAAAAATTCCTGGATGAAGAGCAGACCCGCTGGTATCGCAGCGGCGACCTTGCGTGTTTTAACAAAAATAACCAGTTAATTTTTAATGGCCGGGTAGACAACCAGATTAAATTGCGCGGTCACCGGCTTGAGCCGGGTGAAGTGGAAGCCGCCGTAGCGGGAATTGAAGGTATTGATGCAGCCGCTGTAGTGGTACATAAATCCGAAAATACCCTGCAATTGGTGTTGTTCTTACAAGGCAAGGAAATTGCCGAAGCTGACCTGCGGCTCCAACTGCAAGCACGGGTGCCGCAGTGGGCGATGCCAAACAGGATTCATTGGCTGGAGCAATTGCCATTAACGACCAACGGCAAAATCAATTACCAGATATTGCAGCGATTAGCATCAGAAACTGCAACCGCTACAACCGATGCGCGTGTAGCGCTTACTGATGACCTCGAGCAACAGGTTGCCGCTATTTGGCAACAAACACTGCAAACCAAAACGGTGGCTCGCGAAGATAATTTTTTATTCCTGGGGGGCGATTCACTGACTGCACTGGCTGTTGTCTCTGCGTTACGCAAACTGGGATATGCCATCAGCTCTGCGCAACTGTTGGCACAACCGAAATTAAAAGATTTTGTTGCATTATTAAAACGCAGTGGCAAAACGTTAGTGCGCGATTATCGCCCGCAAGTTGGCGAAGCAAGTATTACACCGATTCAAGGCTGGTTTTTCAGCCAGCCACTAGCGAATCCACAACGCTTTTGCCAGTCGTTGGTATTTGAAAGTGTTGAACCGCTGGATGCGGAGCGCTTGCAACAAGCACTGGCACACCTGGTTGGTTATCACGATGAACTTCGCGCGCGCTTTGTTTTATCCGGCTCGGGCGATAGTAAACGCTGGACCCAGCACATTGATGCGGATTCAGTAACATTGCCGGACATTATTGTTGAATCAATTGATGCCAATGATTTAACTACGCGTACTGCCGCATTGCAGCAATCCCTTGCTGACCAACTGCAACTTGGGCAAGCGCCATTATTCCGCCTTGCATTGCTCAATAGCCCGGCTGGTTCGCGTGTTGTTTGGGTTATCCACCATTTAATTGTCGATACCCTGAGCCACAGTTTGTTGCTGAATGATTTGCATCAACTCTATGTAAGCGGTGAGATTGCCGAGTCAGTATTGCCGGGTAAAAGCCTCAGCTATTTTGCGTGGGCCGAACGATTGCAACATCAATTGGCCGGCAGTGAACAGGAATTGTTGCAGCCATGGAAAGCAACGCTATCTACCGCTGCAACCGCGCCCGGACTGCCGATTGGAAATAAAACAGAAAGCACATCGCTTGAATTGGAAGAGTGCCGTTTTGATACACAACAAACTGCGCGCTTATTAAGCCAGGCTCCTGATTGCTATCATCAGTCACCGGAAGAATTGGTATTAGCCAGCGTATACCTTGCCTTGGGCCAGACTTTTGCTGTGGCGCAATTAGGTGTTGATATTGAGTGGCATGGCCGCGATGAAACCCTGGGTGGAGTAGAGGGGGTGGATCGCACCCTCGGTTGGTTTACCAGTGTTCATCCATTGTTTTTATCGCTTCCGGATTTTTCCTCACAAAATCCTACCCGGGCATTAGGTGACTTTTTGTGTTACCTCAAGGAAACCCGTGCTGCGGTTCCTGCACGTGGTCGCGATTTTTATGCGCTGCGTTATTTAAGCACTCACGACGACGTCAGGGCTGCGTTCCAACATTACCGCGCGCCGTCAATATTGTTTAATTTCTCCGGCGTTGTTCAGCGTTCCACAGGGACCTGGAAAACGTTGCCGGTAGCTGCCATTGAAATGGGCGAGGGTAACCAGAACCCTTATTTGCTGTCCGTTGAAAGTGAAATTCGCGATGGCGAATTGATCGTGGGTTTTTACCTGGATAAATCCTGCTGGAGCCAGCAACAAATCGATTCCCTGCAACGCAATTTGCAAACCTGGTTGGGCGCAATTGTCGAGCATTGTATTAACCCTGCAAATCATCGTTGGACGCCTGCTGATTTTCCATTGGTTGCTATTACAGATGAAGATGCGGCAGCGCTGCCCGAAACTCTGGTCGATTTATTTCCGCTCACAGATATGCAACAAACCCTGTATCGCCACCGCGATACTTACCAGGTATGGATGCATCACGAATTCAATCGCCACTTTGAGCAGGAAAAATTCCAGTCTGCTGTTGCTGATTGGATAGATTTGAATGACTGTTTGCGCACGTTAATCCATACCCGCGCTGACGGTAGTGTTGTGCAAGGTGTTTATTCCAGCCTTTCCAATGAAGTGGAAGTGTTGAATGTTGCTAGCGGGCAGCGTCAACAGGTAGCGAGCGAATTAATTTCCAACGGGAAAAATGCAGCTGTCGAATTTACCGATCGCCCGGCTTATAAATTACATGTGCTGGATGCAGGTGAAGCTGCATTTTCGTTGGTGTTATCTATCCATCACATCATCCATGATGGATGGACGATTGAATTGCTGATGGATTCGCTCTGGCGAATTTATCGCAGCAAATTGGGTGAAGCTGTCGCTTTACCTGAATCATCATCCACCAGCGTGCGCGATATTTTCCTTGAACAGCAGCGTCTCGCGAATGATCCCCAGTGGAACCATTATTGGTCCAATGTGCAGTGGGCAGATAATTATTGCCAATTGCCAAAACGCGCTGGGGCAAGGGATGCATCGGGCAATGTGGAATTATTATTAAGCACATTGCCCGCAAAAACCGTTGCGCAATTGCAAGTTAAAGCGCGGACATTGGGTTTAACACTGAACAGTTTATTTATCGCCGGTTTTATTTGCCTGATGCGTTACCTCGGCGGCGGCCACCAGGTGCGGGTTGGTTTGATACAGAATGGCCGCCCGGAGACTATTCCGGATGCAAACCGGATTACCGGATGTTGCGTTAATACGTTGCCACTGGTTGTCGATTTCACTGCAGATTCCAGCCTTGAAACAATCCTTTCAACCGTCCAGCAACAATTGCTGGCGTTGCGCGATTGCGCGGTTTATCCGCTTTCCAGAATTCACCAGCAAGCGCGCAATCAGGTTGAAGGCAATTTATTTGATTGTTTATTTAATATCGAAAGCAGCCATTACGGTGCGGCGAGTGGCGATGGAAAACCGTTACTTAAAGATGGTTATGAAGCAACAAATTATGGTTTTATTTTTGGTTTGATTGAGCAGGCCGGCGAATCAGAAGGGGCATACCGCTATGGTTTGCGTATCGGTTTTGATACTGCACTTTATGCAAAAGACAAGGTTGAATGCTGGGCCGATTGTTATGCGCACTTGCTGGAATTATTGGCCGCTGATACACAACTGCAGTGGAATCAAATCCAGCCAATTCCCGCCGTTTATAAAGAGAATATTGCGGCATGGAACCAGACTACCGTTCCTTATCCATCAGACGTTTTATTGGGCCAACATTTTGCCGATGTGGTTAAACGCGTTCCCGATAAAATTGCATTGGCGTTCAAGGATATTCGCCTGACCTATGCCGAGCTGGATCAACAAACTGATAAGCTCGCGCGGTTGCTCGCCAGTAAAGGTGCCGCGCCGGGAGTAGTGATTGGCCTGGTGGCTGAGCGCTCGTTGGAAATGGTGTTGGGAATTCTGGCAGTGATTCGTTCCGGTGCTGCGTATGTACCAATTGATCCGCGTTATCCGGAAGATCGCGTAAGCCATATGCTGGAGGATTTGCGTTGCCCGCTAATCCTGCTGCAGAAAGATGCTTTCCGTAATTCAATTCCTGCGAGCTTTGCCGCAGAGTTGATCGATATCCAAAGCGGTGTGTCGCACACCCTGGAATTACCAGCGGTGGATACCAGCACCCATCAAACGCGCCAACTGGCGTACGTGATGTACACCTCCGGTTCAACGGGTAAACCCAAAGGTGTGATGATCGAACAACGCTCCATTGTGCGTTTAATCAAGAATGCGCGCGATGTGGAGTTTGATGAGACGGATTGTATCCTCATCACCAGTGCACCCGGATTTGACGTTACTACGTTCGAGCTCTGGGGCGCATTATTAAATGGTTTGACGCTGGCGGTTATCGACGAAGATACCTTGCTCGACCCGGTACAACTTGCCCATGAAATTCGCGATAAACAAGTTACGTTCCTCTGGGTAGTTGCGCCGTTGTTTAACCAACTGGTGCAAGCGCGCCCGGATCTGTTTGCCGGGGTGAAACGCATTATGATCGGTGGCGATGCGCTCTCGCCGTATCACATCAACCTTGCGCGTGAACATTCTCCCGGGCTGGCGTTTATTAATGGTTATGGGCCGACGGAAAATACGTCGTTCTCCACTTACCATTTCCTTTCCGAAGCGGATTCGGAAATTATTCCGATTGGTCGCCCGATCACCAATTCCACCGCGTACATTGTGAATCCGGACGGACATTTGTTGCCTGCCGGTGTGAAAGGCGAATTGTATGTGGGTGGGCCGGGCGTTGCGCGCGGGTATTACCAGCGGCCGGAATTGACGCAAGAAAAATTCGTACCTAATCCATTCTTTGCAGATGAAGACCAGCTTTATCGCACCGGTGACCTGGTGAGCTGGCGCGATAACGGTTTAATCGATTTCTATGGCCGCATTGATTTCCAAATCAAAATCCGTGGCTTCCGTGTCGAACTGGGCGAGATTGAAACGGTAATTCTGAACACCGCACCCGTGCGCCAGGCGTTGGTGATGGCGCTTGGCGATGGCAACCAGAAACGCCTGGTGGCTTACCTTGTTCCGGATCAACTCGACCTCAACGATGCGGCGCAAGCCGAACAATTCCGCGCGCAATTGCGCAATGCGTTGCACGCGGAATTACCGGATTACATGGTTCCCGATGTCATTATTTTGCTCGATGCAATGCCGCTTAGCGCCAACGGAAAAATTGATCGCCCGCGCTTGCCCAAACCGGATCTGGAAAATTTCACCCGCACGCTGGAATTGCCGGCTAACGATACTGAACAACAGTTGTTGGCGATCTGGAAAGAAGTGCTGAAGCTGGAAGCGATTAGCGTTACTGATGATTTTTACACTATTGGTGGCGATTCGATTATTGCTATTCAAGTGGTATCGCGCGCGGTAAAAGCGGGGCTCGCCTTATCTACCCGCCGCTTGTTTGAGTTACGCAATATTCGCGCGATTGCCAGTTACCTTAGGCAATCAGACCTTGGGCAATCCGCTGTTAATGGTGCGCAAACCCAAAACGGCATTGTGGCGATCGAGCAGGAAGCGGTTACCGGTGAGCAACGTTTGTTGCCAATCCACTGGCATTTTTTCCTGAGCGATACAACGGATTTACATCACTACAACCAGGCGGGGCGCTTATCGCTGCCAGCGCCAACGACGCTGGAAAATTTGCACCAGCTGCTGTTTGCATTGGTTCAACGCCACGATGCCTTGCGCCTTAAATTCCGCCAGACTCCCGGTGGTTGGGTGGCGCGCTATAGCAATGATTTCCTGGAGCAACCGGAACAAGTGCGCGAATTAATTCGCGAACTGGATTTGCGCGCCTTGACGGATTCTACCCATGACGAAGTGTTGCAAGCGGCAATCGCCATTGCGCAATCGGGTATCGACCTGAAGAAAGGCGAGTTGTGCCGCTGGTTGTGGGTGCGCGAGCAGGAGGGCGATTCACTTTACTGGATCATGCATCACCTGATTGTGGATGGTATTTCATGGCGCACTTTATTAAATGATTTAAACAGTGCCTGGACCCAGCTCCATCAAAACCCCGCGCAACACATTCAACTGGCCGCTAAAACCAGCAGTTACCAGTCCTGGGCAAGCCGGCTTTATGAGCATGCCCATAGCCCCTCGTTTTTGCAGGAACGCAGTTATTGGCTGGAGCTATTGAAGCAACCCAATCGTTTGCTTCCGGTTGATATACAAGACACTAGCGATCTGAGCGAAGCCAATACCCGGTTGTATCGTTTTTCGTTAAGCGCAGAACAAACGCATTTACTGCTGCACGAAGCCAATCGCTGCTACAACACGGCGATTAATGATTTGCTGCTGTCCGCATTAACACTCGCGCTGGACACTTGGGCAGGCATCCGCGCGTTGCGTATTGATCTGGAAGGTCACGGGCGTGAGCCGTTGTTTGACGATATTGATATCAGCGAAACCCTCGGCTGGTTTACGTCGCTCTATCCGGTGCATTTGCAGCGGGTGAATGGTGATACCGGGCAACAAATCCTGGCAATTAAAGCCATGCTGGCCGCTATTCCCAATAAGGGAATCGGTTTTGGTCTGTTGCAATATTTAGCCCAGGACGAAGATTTGCTGGAGCTGCTGGCAGAGCAACCCGCGTCCGAGCTCGTATTCAATTACCTCGGGCAGATGGACGCTACGGGCGAGACTGACTGGACCTTTGACATCCTTGAGACCGGTACTGTCAGCGCCAAACGCGCGCGCCGCCATACACTCGGCATCAACGGTTTTGTGAAGGACAAGCAACTGCACATCGCGCTGGATTACAGCGTTACGCAATTTGAAGAGGCGACTATCGCGCGCTTCGGTGAGGCGATCCAGCACAGCATCGGGCAAGTTATCGAGCATTGCACCACCGGTGGCGATGATGGTGGCGGTGTTCCGCCGCGCGAATTCGAGCACCTGCAATTATCGCGCGTGCAGCAGCAAGAGTTGGTAGCCAGCCACCCCGCGCTGGTGGATGCCTATCCCGCAACGTCCATGCAACAAGGATTGATTCTGGCCACCCAGCGTGATCAGGGGACCGGCGCCTATTTGACCCAATTGCGCATGACCCTGGTGGGTTTGGATAAGGGCCGCTTTCGCAAAAGCTGGGAAACATTAGTCGGGCAACATGCGGTATTGCGCACCTCGTTTGTCGATCTGGGCCTGGATTCATTAACGCAAGTGGTATCTGGGGGCGTAGATCTGGATTGGCAAGAAACGGATTGCCCGGTACTCGCCGGCGAGAGCGCTGAAGAATATGCGCAGCGTTTGGAAAACCTGTTCGAAGCCGAGCGCCGTCGCCCGTTTAATTTGACCCGGGCGCCATTGATGCGCCTGTTGCTGGTGCAGGCAACCCCCACAGAAACCCAGGTGGCCTGGACCCATCACCACGCCTTGCTGGACGGTTGGTCAATGGGCTTGCTGGTGCAAAAACTTATCGCGCAGTACGCGGCATTGGCTAGCAACGGAGAAACCCGAAACTCCGCTAACGAACCGGATTTTGATAAATACATCCAGTGGTTATCGCGCCGCGATTTAGCGGCGGCGAAAGACTATTGGAAGCGCTATTTGAACGGCGTGGAAGCGGGTAGTCGATTGGTTGCGCCACGCCATTTGCCCGAGCCGGAAGTAACAACGGGCCAGCGTGCAGCTACTCGTAACCTGGATGCGCAAATTACCAACAAACTCCAATCCATTGTGCGTACAGCCGGCGTTACCTTGAGTAGCCTGGTGCAATCGGCGTGGGCGCTGTTATTAAGCAAATATACCGGTGAAAAGGAGGTTCTGTTTGGTTATGCCGTTAGTGGCAGGCCGGCGGACCTGGATGGCGTTGAGAATATGGTGGGGTTGTTTATCAACTCCTTACCCATGCGCCTCACACTGGAAGCCTCACAATCACTGGTCGATTGTTTAAAGCGGGTTCAACAACGCCAGGCGGAAGCGGAAGATTTCGCTTATGTTGCGCTGACGGATATCCAGAAATGGCTGGGCCTGCGCACCGACCAGGCGCTGTTTGAAAGCCTGGTGGTACTGGAAAATTACCCACTGGATCGCAGCCTGCTGAAAAATTCGCGCCCGGAAGATTTACAACTGCGAGCGATAAAAGGGGTAGAGCAAAACGATTTCCCGCTGAACCTGGTGATTTATCCGGGCGCTTCCATCACCGTTAAACTGGCCTACCAATCCCACCTTTATAGCCCGGAAGCAGCGGATACCATACTCGCGCACTTCTGCGAAATCCTCGCCAGTATCGCGGACAGCCAGCTTGCAGATATTAAAAGTAAATCCCTTGCCGATGTGGGCATGCTTAACTCAGCCAGTGTTAAGCAAGCGGTATTTACCTGGAACTACACGCTTACACCGCTGCCCGTCGACAAATATTTGTTTGATCTGTTTGAAGAGCAGGCCAAAGCGCAAGCGTCTTCGCGCGCGCTGGTGATGGGAGACACTGTTTGGACTTATGGTGATCTTTCCCGTCGCACCCGGGAATTGGCGTATTGGTTACAGGGAGCCGGGGTTAGCGCCGGCGACCGTGTTGCCATCATGCTTCCCAAAGGTCCTGATCTGGTGGCATCGCTGTTGGCCATTATCAAATTGGGCGCAGCCTACGTTCCGGTAGCGACGGATTGCCCGCGTGATCGCCTTGAATTCATCGCCGGCGATGCCGGGATCGAACGGATAGTTACCAGGGGTGAACACAAAACGGAATTGGTGGATTTACCACTCGATGTCCTGGATATCGATCAGGCCAGCACCGACGACCATACGCATACACTTGCTGCAACCAAAGGTGATATACATAAGGAAAACTGGTTAGCGCCGGATCGCCAGGCCGCTTACGTTATTTACACCTCTGGTACCACTGGCCAGCCCAAGGGGGTTGAGATCAGCCATGAAAACCTGATCAACTTTTGCCGCTCCTGCCAGCGCGACCAATGGATCCTGGCGGGTACCAAAGCTACCCAATTTGCGCCGTTTACATTTGATGCCTCTGTTGGTGAAACCTTTGCCGTGTTACTGGCAGGTGCAGAATTGCATTTGTTAGGCGATGAGTTGATCCAGAACCCGGACGCGGTAGGGCAATACCTTCGGGATAACAACATCGGTTTTGCCGCATTTCCACCGCCGTACCTTGAGCAAATCCCGGTTGGCTACCTGCCTGCCGACTTGACGTTGGTAACGGCAGGTTCCGCGCCGGGTTTGGAATGGGTCCGGACCTGGGGCGAGCGCTGCCGTTACATCAACGCCTATGGCCCGACCGAAACCACGATTTTGTCTTCATGCTGGCATTTTGATGGCGAGGCGATTAGCAGAAATACCTTGCCCATTGGCAGCCCCATTACTAATACCCAGCTTTACGTGGTCGATCAATACAACCAACTGTGCCCACCCGGCGTGATCGGGGAAATCCTGATTGGCGGGGCCGGTGTTGCCCTGGGGTATCTCAATCGTGCCCAACTGACTGCCGAGAAATTTATTGCTGACCCCTGGCGCCCGGGCAATCCGGTGTATCGCACCGGCGACCTGGGTTACTGGTTAGCGGACGGGACGATTGAATTTGCCGGCCGGCGCGATAACCAGGTAAAAATCCGTGGCTTCCGTATCGAATTGGGCGAAATTGAATTCCAGCTGCGCCAGGTGACTGGCGTCGGTCAGGCGGCTGTCGTCGTTAAAGGAGAGGGCGCTGAAAAGCAGTTGTTGGCCTGGATTGCTCCTGAAAACATTGCTCCTGAAAACATTGCCCCTGGAAATATCAATGACACGCTTGATCCTATCGAGTTTGTTACCGGCATACGCACTTCATTGCGCAGCAAGCTGGCGGATTACATGATCCCGCAAGGTTTTATGGTGATTGAGAGCCTGCCGCTGACAGCGAACGGCAAAGTCGATACCAAAGCCTTGCTCGCCGCCGATATAGAGCCCATTTACGAAGGTAGTTACCTTGCCCCCACAACGCCGCTGCAAAGCAAACTGTGCGAGATCTGGGCGAACCTGTTGAATGTGGATGTTGCCAAACTCGGGATCAACGCCAATTTCTTTGATATCGGCGGCCATTCATTGCTTGCGATGCGTATGGTGAGTGAAATCGGGCGGGAATTGCAGGTGCAAGTGGCGGTGAGCGATGTATTTGCACTGGGTACTATTGCCCGCCTCGCGGAGCGCCTCGAACAACAGGAGGCGGCGGTTGAGGTCATTAAGCCGGTGGATCGCTCCGGCTTGTTGCCCGTTTCATTTTCCCAACAGCGTTTATGGTTTATCGATCGCCTCGAAGGCGGCAGCGCGCAGTACAACCAGCCTATTGTGTTGCGCTTGAACGGGGCGCTCGATAAAGCTGCATTGCAGGCTGCACTTGATGGAATTATCGCGCGCCATGAAGTGCTACGTTCAACCTATTCCGCCCACGACGGGCAACCGAAACAGCAGGTAAATCCGGCCCGTCCATTGCCAATTAGTTATCACGATCTATCCGGATTACCGCAACCACAACAAACTATTGAAGTGGATACGCTTGTCGATAAAGAGGCCAATACGCCCTTCGATCTAAGTAATGACCTGATGGTGCGTGCCCGTTTGCTGGTGTTGGCGGAACAGGAATCGCTGTTGTTGCTGACGTTGCATCACATCGCATCCGATGGTTGGTCACTCAGTGTATTTACCGACGAATTTGTCTGTCTCTATGAAAGTGCTCTCCACGGAAAAGAACATTCCATGGCGCCGCTCGCACTCCAATACGGCGACTATGCCCATTGGCAACGCACGCATATGCAGGGTTACGCCCAGGCGTTGCACCGGGATTACTGGCTGGAGCAATTGCAGGGCCTGCCGCAAGTCCATTCATTACCACTCGATAAACCGCGCCCGGCCACCCAGAGCTATAACGGCGCGGCCATCACCCGCCAATTGAGCCCGGCACTGACGCAATCCTTGCGCGCCTTGGCCCGCCAGCAGCACGCGACCCTGTTTATGCTGGTTAACGCAGCGTTTACTTCGTTGCTACGTGCGTATACCGGTTCGGATGATCAGGTTATCGGTACCACCATTGCCAATCGCGAGCAATCCGGTGTTGCGGGTTTAATCGGTTTCTTTGTTAACACGCTGGTATTGCGCCATCGCCTGAATCCGGCGATGGCATTTTCTGAACTGCTGGCCCATTGCAAGGCGGTATCGCTGGACGCATACGCCCATCAGGAAATGCCGTTTGATTTGCTGGTGGAAGAGCTGCAACCTGAACGGAGCCTGGGTTACAACCCGGTGTTCCAGATTATGTTGTCTCTGGAGAATATTGATAGCCGGCGCGAACTGGACATGGGGGGAGTCAAGCTATCGGTAGTGGATTCCGCCCCGGTAACGACTAGCCAGTTTGACCTGACGCTGGATATCCATGAAGGCGAAGAGCAACTGGTCCTGAACTGGACTTACGCGACTGACCTGTTCCATGACGCAACTATTGAGCGGATGGCGGCGCATTTTGAGCATTTGCTGGGCGCAGTTGTTGTTAATCCCGATTTACCCCTGTACCAGATCAACCGTTTGGCAGACGACCAGCGCGCCCATTTGCTGTATTCGCTCAACAACACTGATCAGCCCGAGTTGTTTAAAACCACCTGGCCGGAATGTTTCCTCGCCCAAGCCCATAAGACACCGCAAGCGATTGCGGCCCAATGCGATGATCACCAGCTCAGTTACGCTGATCTGGAAGTCACAACGCGCCATATCGCGCTGCAATTGAATGCCTTGGGAATAGGGCAGCAACGACTGGTTGCGCTGCTGGATTACCGCGGCCTGGATCTATTGGTAATGATGATCGCGGTCTTGCGTGCCGGCGCTGCTTATGTGCCGCTGGACCCGAACCAACCGCAGGAACGCTGGCTCACCATCCTCACTGAAGCCAACCCGGATTTGCTGGTTTGTGGCAATTTGCTCCATGAACAGGAAGCCAGTATTGCTAGCCAATGGCAAGCGGAAAAAGTCCTGGCGATGGCGGACATCGGCCAGATTGAATTCAACCCTGGTGCCAGTTTGCCGGAGGTTGCGCTGGATGACCTGGCCTACGTAATTTACACCTCCGGTTCTACCGGCAAGCCCAAGGGCGTAATGATTGAGCATCGCGGCATGATCAATAACATGTTGTCGAAGGTTGATCCGCTCTCACTGAGCGAGAAGGATGTTATTGCGCAAACTGCCTCCCAGTGTTTCGATATTTCCGTCTGGCAATTCCTGACAGCGGTAATTTTGGGCGCAAAAGTGTGCATTATTACCGACGCTACCGTGCGCGATCCGCAGGCCATGATAGAACAGCTTGCAGAGTTGGCCGTCACTATCTGGGAGCCGGTTCCATCAGTTATCCAGGCGATATTGCCGCTGCAAAAACCATTGGCGGCGATGCGTTGGGTAATGCCCACCGGTGAAGCACTCAACGCCCAGGTTGTTTCGCGCTGGTTTGAGCTGTATCCGCACATCCCCTTGATGAATGCCTACGGTCCCGCTGAATGCTCCGACGATGTAGCTTTCCAGCGCATTGATGGACCCGTCGAGCGGGTACTGATCGGCACGCCAGTGGCTAACGCTTATCTGCACGTGGTGGATGATTTCCTCGAACTGGTACCTATCGGGGTTACCGGTGAGCTGGCAATTTCCGGCGCGGTAGTAGGACGTGGTTACCTGAATCTGCCCCAACAAACAGAGCAGCAATTCCGTGCTAACCCCTATGCGCGTCATGAGCTGGATCAACGGTTGTACCTGACCGGTGATCTGGTGCGTCGCGTTGCCGACGGTGGGTTGGAATACATTGGCCGCAAGGATTTCCAGGTGAAAATTCGCGGCTTCCGTATCGAATTGGGTGAAATCGAAGCCCGCTTGCGTGAACATCCGGCCGTTGGTGATTGTGTGGTCGCCGCCGTCGAGCGATCACCTGGCAACCAGCAACTGGTCGCTTATGTGGTGGTGGTTGCGGTAGTCAACAACGAAGCACTCCATCAGCATTTACAGCATTATTTGCCGGATTACATGCTGCCCAAAGCCATTGTCCGGTTGACCGCTTTACCGCTCACACCCAATGGCAAAGTGGACCGCAAAGTCTTGCCAGCACCGGAACCGGAGGCCTGGCAAACGGCGTCGTATGTTGCTCCGATTGGCACAACGGAAACCCTGTTGGCCGGCCTGTGGGGGAAAATCCTGAATTTGCCTCAGGTGGGCCGGGAGGACAACTTCTTCCGTTTAGGCGGGCATTCGCTGCTTATCATCCAGATGATTGATGCCCTGCGCGAACAAGGCTTGGGTGCCGCTGTGCGCCAGGTATTTGAAACGGAAAACCTGGCCCAACTTGCTGCATTAATCGATAACAATCAGCAGCAGGCTTTTGTTGCCCCGCCTAATCTCATCCCGCCGGGCTGCACCCGACTCACACCGGAGTTGCTACCACTTATCGATCTGACTGAGCACCAATTGGATTCTATTGTCCAGGCGTGCCCCGGCGGTGCGGCAAATATCCAGGATATTTACCCGTTAACGCCGTTGCAGGAAGGCATACTGTTCGATCATCTGCTCAGCGATTCAGGGGATACCTACCTGGCTTCCGTGCTGCTCGCATTTGATAGTCGCCCGCTGCTGGATAACTATGTCAACGCCCTGCAAAACCTGGTTAATCGCCATGACACCTTGCGTACTGCAATTCTGTGGGACGGCCTCCCCTCAGCGGTGCAAGTCGTGCTGCGGGAAGCGCCGGTTCGCCTGGAAATCCTTACGCCGGAAATCGGAACAGCGGCAATTGACCGGTTAAAAACCCGAATGGAATTGGACGGCCGGCATATCGACCTTACGCGTGCCCCCATTCTTACGCTGGTTGCTGCCCGGGAAGAGCACACTGGTCGCTGGCTGCTTTTGCAACAGCAACACCACATTGTGTGTGACCAGGTATCCATGGGGATCGAGTTCCGGGACATCCTTGCATTTTTGCAGCAGCGAGAAGATTCATTGCCCGAACCAGTGGCTTATCGTGAATTTGTTGCACAGGGTATTCACAAGGCTGCGCACTTTAATTACGAAAATTATTTCCGCGAGAGCCTCGCCGGTATTGACGAACCCACGGCGCCATTTGGATTGCTTGATATACATCGCGCTGATCGCCACACCGAAGAGCTTGAGTTAGCGCTGGACCCACAACTTGCCCGGCGCCTGCGCGCCGGGGTACGCAAACTGGATACTACGCCGGCAGCATTTTTCCATGTGTTGTGGAGCCTGGTGTTAGCCAAGTGCTGTAATCGCAATGATGTGGTATTCGGCACCGTAACGTCCGGGCGGTTGCAGGGAACCCGGGGAGTAGAAAACATCTTTGGATTGTTCATCAATATGCTGCCAGTCCGGTTTTCGCTGGCGGATTTGAGCGTGGCCGATGCGCTAAAACTTGCCCATAAAAAGCTGGTTGAACTACTTGATTATGAGCAGGCGCCGCTGGTGAAAACCCAAAGCTGTGCCGATCTTCCCGCGTCAACGCCATTGTTCAGTGCCGTACTGAATTTCCGCCATGAAGATCCAACCGGTATTGATCCATTGCGCTTATTCCCCGGCATTGAGGTCCTCAGCGCACCGGGCGATATCAGTAACTATTTGTTCGACCTTTCCATCACTGATCGCGGCGATGACTTTATCCTCACCACCAGCATTGCCAGCGATATAGGCACCGGGCGAGTGATGGATTACATCCTGCGTGCGGCGGAAGAACTGATCAGTGCATTGGAAACTGCACCAGCGAAATTATTATTATCGCTGCCGGTTGTAGGGCAATCCGAAGAACAGCAATTGCTGGCGGATTTCAATCAACCCTTGCAGCCTGAATTGTTCAGCCACACCTGGCCGGTGTTATTTGCCGAGCAAGTTGCACGTCATCCAACGCGCATCCTTGCTGAATGCGATGGCAAAGCCCTTAGCTATGCCCAGCTCTATACCGAATCTGAAAAGCTCGCGCAGGCACTGCGTACCCGAGGTATCGGGCCGGGGCAAATTGTTGGTTTGTTGGATGAGCGCGATCTCGACTTGTTAGTCATGATTGTCGCCGTTCTCCGGGCTGGCGCGGCTTACTTGCCACTTGACCCAACCCAACCGGAACAGCGCTGGGTAGAAATCCTCAACGACGGCCAGCCGGATTTGTTACTGATCGGTAAACAATTCGGCGAGCGTAAAGCGTGGCTATCACAACATTGGAATTCCGGCAGGGTGGCAGGGCTGGAAGAGCTCGCGTCAACCAAACTGCCAGCGTCCCCCGAATCTTTGCCATCGGTTGCGCTGGATGATTTGGCGTACGTGCTGTTTACCTCGGGGTCAACCGGAAAACCCAAAGGCGTAATGATTGAGCATCTGGGCATGATCAATAACATGCGCGCCAAAATCGCGCCGCTGGGCTTGAGTAGCCAGGATGTTATCGCCCAGACCGCATCGCAATGCTTTGATATTTCCGTGTGGCAATTCCTGATCGCGCCGATCCTGGGAGCCAAAGTGGTCATTGTTAAAAATGAAACCACGCGCGATCCACAAGCGTTGCTCGATTGCCTGGCAAATGCCGCCGTGACGATTTGGGAACCGGTGCCTTCCGTAATCCAGGCGCTCTTGCCATTAAAGCAACCGCTGCCCGCATTGCGTTGGGTAATGCCCACGGGTGAAGCGCTGTCCGTCAATTTGGTGGAGCAATGGTTTGCGCAATATCCGCAAGTTCCGTTGATGAATGCCTACGGCCCTGCGGAATGTTCTGACGATGTTTCCTTCCAGCCAATCCATGCCCCGGTTGAACGCGTCTTTATCGGCAACCCGGTCGCTAACGCGCGTTTGCATGTAGTGGATCAATATCTATCGTTGCTGCCGGTTGGCGTCATCGGTGAATTGGCGATATCGGGGCCGGTAGTGGGTCGCGGTTATCTCCATCGCCCCGAATTAACCGCCGAAGTATTCAAGGAAAATCCTTTCGCACTTAACGGGCAGGACGCTCGCTTGTATTTAACGGGCGATTTGGTGAAGCGCCATGGTGATGGAAATCTTGAATACATCGGCAGAAAAGATTTCCAGGTGAAGGTGCGCGGCTTCCGTATTGAACCGGGAGAAATTGAAAATCGCCTGGCGCGGCATCCGCAAATTCGCGATGCAGTAGTAATGGCGCGAACCAATGCACAGGGCGATAAATACCTGGCCGCCTATGTGAGCCCAAGGCAAGCCGGGAAATTCCCGACACGCGAAACACTCATGGCCTACCTGGAACCGCAACTTCCCGATTACATGGTGCCGGGCATTTATGTAAATCTTGAAAAAATGCCGCTCAACCATAATGGCAAAATTGATCGCAAGGCCTTGCCTGCACCGGAAACCGAAATCGTCGAGCGTGCGAGTTTCAGCGCACCGCAAGGCGACGTTGAACAAACGGTTGCGCGCATCTGGCAAAACCTGCTCGGGGTTGAACGTGTAGGGCGCGATGATAATTTCTTTGACCTCGGTGGTAATTCGATCCTGATTATCCGCATGCTCAGCGAACTTAAAGCGGAAGGCATCGCCTTGCGTGCCAGCGATATTTATCAACAACCGGTATTGAAAGTGTGCTGTGGAAATGTGGTATCTGCCAAACGCAATCTGGATAATTGGTTACAGGATATTGCACACGAAAAAGTACAGATAAAATCTGCTGGCAGATCGGTGACGGTATTACTCATTGATCGGCGCCATTCCACTTCCAGGGAAATATTGAAATCAATCCTTGCCGATGAATCCGCAGCGAAATTGCCGGATTTTGTACGCTATTGTGATAATCCCTCCGTATTGGCAAATACTATTCGCCAAAAAGGTTTGCAAGCCTTGCCAGAGTATTCATCTGCTACTGCGGCGGGAAAAATTATCAAAGACCTCGATGCACAATTGGATGCATTTGAACAAACGCTGGTGGGTGGTGAGATTGAAGAATCATTCCGGTTTAGCCCAATGCAAGAAGAATTATTGCAATGGAAAACGCGCGATGACTTTGAATGGCTGTCACTGCATGGCTGGTACACTGCAACAGAATTGCGCGCTTCATTTAATTTATTGATGAACGAGCAGGATTTATTGCGTTCCTTACTGGATGAAAAGAACCAACAGTGGAAACTGGTGAGTAGCTCATCATTGCAGGAAAATTTCCCATACATTGATCTGTCCGCTTTTACTGACAATGATGCGGTTGATCTTATGAAGCGTATGTTTAAAAAAATACGTGAGAAAAAAACCAAATCTGTTTTGCCCTATATGGGCACATGGATCAAACGCTCGGATACTTTGCATCAATTAATGATGTTTGATGACCATTTTATTTCCGATGGTACCTCATCATTATTGTTACAACAGCGCCTGGAATATTTGGTGAAAGGCAAACCTTATCAGCCAAATGCCCGTTATCGCGATTACATCAATAGCGTCTGGGGTAAAACAGATGTGGCTGCAGCCCGAATTGCAGCAGATACATTAGCGCTCGAACAAACCTCAGCCATGGTAAAAACCACCAATAAACTGCTGGATGAGCGTAAATCCCAGCCATTGCGTAGCATCCTGTTAAAGATTCCAATGCAGGAACATTTGTCCGAAGTGGATCAGGCCTTCCATTGGTTTAAGCGTTGGGTAACAGATTTACTTGGCGCCGAATCCTTCGTAATGATTATGAATCATTACGGCAGGAGGATTGGTGCGACAAACTATTTCGACCAAATCGGATTATTTATGGATAAAGTCCCATTTTTAATCGAATCCGAAACAAAATTGCAGTCACTTGGTAACAAAATAGAACTGTTAATTAAAAATGGCATTAGCTACATGGCACTTGAAAAGTCTGGACACAAAATCTGCCAGGATGCATTTCCAGGCCTGCGCCATGAAATATTATTCAATTACGAAGGAGAGCTGGGTGAATACGACCAAATGCAAGCAGTATTAGCCGACCAAAAAACGGAAGAAAAATTGAAGGACTTTTGTGGCGTTTTATTTGAAGCATACAGTCAGGATGGTGACCTTGTTATTCACTGTGCCTTCCGTGGTAATTCCGCGACTGAAAAGCGCTTACTCCAGGTTATTCCAGGGAAAATCCTTAATGCGCGCAGCACTAGTCGCAGCTGGCTTTCCAGATTTATATAGCAGGCATAGGTGAGCTATGAAATATTCAATTGAAGTAAATGATTTACGCAAAAACTATAACGGTTTTGAAGCAGTAAAAGGCGTTAGCTTTGCCGTTAAACAAGGCGTTTGTTTCGGGATTCTGGGGCCGAATGGCGCCGGTAAAACATCGCTATTGGGGATGATTGAGGGTGTTACACCGATTAGTTCCGGTAGCATCAAAGTATTGGGAATGGATGTAAAAACCCAAATCAAACAAATCCAGCCTCACATCGGTGTCCAGTTGCAACAAAACAACTACTTCGAGTTTCTCGATGTTGGTCAATTGTTGAATTTCTACAAAGAACTGCGCTCCGCCAATGGCCGTAAAGTTACCGGCGCATCGGTTGACGAATTGTTAGAGCAGCTGAACCTCAAGGATAAAAAGAAATTCAAAGTGGAAGAATTATCCGGCGGGCAAAAGCAACGCCTATCTATTGCTATTGCGTTGCTGGAAGATCCACAAATTTTATTTTTGGATGAACCTACTTCTGCACTTGATCCGCACAGCCGGCATGATGTGTGGGCGTTTATCGAACACATCAAAAAAGACCCGAAGAAAACCATCATTCTGACAACCCATTACATGGAAGAAGCTGAAACCCTGTGTGATGAGTTAATGATCATGAGTGAAGGCAAAATTATTTCCCAGGGTGCGCCTTACGAATTAATCAGTGCATTGAGCCCGCATCACGATATCCAATTGCAATTCGGACGTGGCCAGTTCAGCCCGGATTACATGGTAGAGCTAACTGACATCATTGATTATCGTTGGGAGAGTGAATCCAACCAATTGACAATCAAGACGGCTCAATTTAACCAAACGCTTAAAGAAATACTGGGTGTGAGTGAAAACAAAAAAATCGATATTGTGAACTTCAATGTGATTAAACCAAACCTTGAAGATGTATTTCTCTCCACCACTAAAAAGGATCTCGTAGAATGAAAAAGACCTGGATATTCTTCAAATTAAGAATGTTACAACTGAAATCCGATAAAACGGCATTGTTCTTTTGTTATGTATTACCGGTGTTGCTGTTGCTGGGGATTGGTTATCCATTGCAGTTGCAAAGTGACCCGAAGATAACGCTTTATTATCAGGACGAAATACAATCTGATGTAAGTCGCGGTTTCCTTGATAAATTACGCAACACTGCCGTGGTTGAATTAATCGAGTTTGATGCCAGCACTGGCAGCCTGGACCAGGAAATTAGCGAGAACAAAGTCAAGCGCGTTTTACAATTGTTGCCGGAAGGAAAGCAGCCCGTTTTCCACGGAACCAATATCGTTGAGTCAGTTTCTGCATCGACTGAAAACAACCCGGAAATGAATATTTTCCTGAGTAAAAACAATATTGATGAAAATCGTATAGAGAATGTCGCGTTGGCTGGCATTGTCAATAACGCACTTACCAACGAAAAACAACCGGAAGTGGGAGAGTATGTCCTGGCGAGTGATCGCATGTCATCTTACCTGGTGACGCTGTTACCGGGCCTTATTGGTATGACGCTGATGATCATCGGGCTTAATGGTTTTGGAGGTGTTCTTATTGAAGAAGAACATCGCGGGCTATTTAAAAATCTAAAAACCGTAGATATTTCCCCGATACCATTCCTATCAGGATTGTTCCTGTCGCGCTTATTGATTTGTTATTCCGTCGCAGTAGCCTTGTGCCTGATGGCTTCATTGGTGTTCGATATCAGTTTTTCTTTCGATATACCCTTGTTTGCCTTAATTGTGACACTCGGCAGTGTGGCATTCCTTGGCGTAGGTTTGGTGATCGCTGCAATTAGTCCTTCTACAACAGCATTTAACGGCATCGTTAACTTTGTCCAATTGCCGTTTATTATTTTAGGTGGTGTATTTGTATCCATCACCAAGTTCCCGGAATGGCTGCAATACATCTGTATGTTTATTCCGCTGGCGCAACTCAATGCCGCCATGCAAAAAATTCTTTTTGAATCAATGACACTGTCAAACATTGGCGATTTAAGTATTGAGTTATCAATACTTACTGCCTGGTGTGTGGTTAGTCTGGTTATCGCTCGACTTAAATTTAATTGGTGAAGTGATTTAATGAAGCCGGTAATGAAAGACAAACCAGTAATGAATGAAGAGCAATCAACAAGCAAAAAAAAGCATTTTTTTTTAGAGCAAAAGTGGCATCTGTATTTGCCAATTTTTTTGTTGGGCTTTTCTCATATTGCAGCCGGTGAAACCAGCGAAAAAGAGATACAACCTGTTACAGATATTTTTGACGACGTAGGACTAACATACGACAACCCATATCAGGAAAAAATGTTATGGGGGGGGAATCGAAAATTTATTTATCAGCAGGATTTTGCGCGGGTTTTATCGGCTCCAACCGGCACCGCAACCAACCGGTCCTCGCTCAGGTTTCAATGGAATAAAGTCGCAGGGCAATATTATTTTAATGCGGACATAAAACCCATTGTTTACTGGAATGGCGATGATTCGATTGACGGTGACCGCTCAAGTGACGCCGATTTCAAGATTAAAGAGCTCTATGCAAAAGGAAGCTTTGGCAATACGACGGTTATGGTTGGCGACAAGATTATTGTTTGGGGCGAGTCGGATTCAACGGCGGTTACAGATGTAATCAGTCCGCAGAATATTACCGACCTGGTATTCACCAGCCTTGATGAATCACGAATCTCGCAAACCATGTTAATTGTCGAGCACTACGTAAATAGCAATCAAATTAGTTTGATTATTAACCCCGATATTGAAGTTGACGAGCAACCACTGGTTGCACAAGGGCAAGGACAAACCGTTGAAAGTCGTATGGATGATAAGGATGCGGAAATCGGGATTAATTTCAAAACGGTCATCGGCAATGGCGATTTTTCGTTAATGTTCGCTGATTTAACCGATAACCAGGGTGTAGACGTTTTGGTAAAAAATCCGGATACAACTATTACCGTTTCCGAGAATTTTTATAAAAATTATTTGATGGCTGGTGCTGCTGCCAACCTTAACTTCGGCGATATAGCGTTAAAACTGGAGCTGGCGTACAACAAAGATCGCGCCCAGGAACTTAACCCGGATATGTTTGATGATCAAAAATATCCCTACGGTTATGGTATTAGCGATGAAGTTCTGTTTGCCGCTAATATTGATTATCAGGAAAACGGGGTTCGCGATTGGAGTGCCGGGATTTTACACTCAAGGTATGAATCGGATAGAAGCAGTTTTGTCATGGATGAAGGTAGTTACAACGAGTTATTTTTTGGTGTAACCAATAAGTTTATGCATGAAAACCTAACTGTTGGAATTAACTACCAGCACACAGTGGAAACCAAAGCAGCAATTTCGCAGCTTTCTCTCCGCTACAGCTTTTCTGATGATTTGGCCCTGCAAGTGGATTTTTTTGATTTAAGAAAAATTGGCGGCACGTTTAACCAAACGAGTGCGATTACACGCCTTACTTACAGTTTTTAACCTATTACATAGCGCAACGCATAAAATTAAAGGAGCTATTCCATGACTGCGAACAACGATATTTTTTCTCTCCACGAATCCAAGGTGCGCTCCTATTGCCGCGCTTTCCCAACCGTATTCACTAAAGCCAAAGGAAGCCTGCTATTTGATGAATATGGCAATGAATATATAGATTTCCTCTGCGGCGCCGGTGCCGTTAATTTCGGCCATAACAACCCAATCATTAAAGAAAGCATCATCCAGTATCTGGAAAATGACGGTTTGGTGATGGGGCTTGATTTTCACACGCAAGCCAAACGCGAATTTATCCGCAAGTTTAATGAATTGGTGTTGATGCCACGAGGCCTGGCATATCGCATGCAATTCACCAATCCTACCGGTACCAGTGTGGTCGAATCCGCGATCAAACTGGCAAGAAAATATACTGGTCGTGAAAACGTTTTTGCCTTTACTAATGGTTATCACGGAATGACGGGTGTTTCACTAAGCCTGACCGGTAACCGTGGCAATCGCCAGGCAATTTCCTACAGCAATGTTACCCGTTTGCCCTTTGATAAATATCTCGGTAGCGGGTTCGACGAGCTGTCCTATTATCGGAAATTATTGCGCGACAACAGCTCGGGAATAGATCTCCCTGCTGCAATTATCCTGGAAACCGTCCAGGGCGAAGGGGGAATTAATGTCGCCAGCGAAAAGTGGTTGCGTGAAATTGCCGAGTTGGCGCAAGAGTGCGGGGCCTTATTAATTGTTGACGATATTCAGGCAGGTTGTGGTAGAACCGGAAAGTTCTTCAGTTTTGAGCGCGCGGGTATTAAACCGGATATCGTGTGTTTATCCAAATCTATCGGTGCATTTGGCGTTCCCATGTCGCTGCTGCTATTCCGTGAAGATCTCGATATATGGAAAGTCGGCGAAGATATAGGCACCTTCCGTGGAAATAATATTGCCTTTATTGCCGCAGCAAAAATGCTGGACACTTATTGGAATGGTTTTGACTTTGAAGAGGAAATCGCCGAGCGAGCGGCGATTGTTAAAAGTTTTGCCCAGGGATTAGCCGATACCTATCCTGAGTTGATTAAAGAAAGCCGTGGTATTGGTTTGATGCAAGGTATCGAGTTTTACGATGAAACCCTTTGTGCAGCTATTAGCAAAAGTTGTTTTTCAAATGGCCTGGTTATTGAGCGAAGCGGTGAGCGGGATCAAGTGTTAAAAATCATGCCGGCCCTCACTATCGGGCTTGATGAATTACATAAGGGTTTGCAAATAATCGATCTTTCATTAGGTCAGGTTATTGCAAAAATCGCTGCAACTCAAAATATCGAGCGCGAATTATCTAGCGTGGTCGCCAGTTAATGCCCACTTGTTAGCAGTTACATCTTCAGTAGAATTTTATCGGACTCATTGAATTTCATATTCAATGAATAAGGAGCTTTTTATGTCGCATTTTGTTCGAGGCACTGTTGCAACATTGGTTATTGCAGTATCGCCTCTGGTTTATAGTGCAGAAAATGCTGCACCAGCGGCAGCAACTGCTCCATCATCAGAAGCAGGCGATGAGGTTCAGGAAGTCCTTGTGTTTGGTTTACGCAAGGCAAGCTACACGGTTATTACGGAAAATACAGAAAAGCTTGTCAACATGCCCGGTTCTTTTGGCGATCCACTGGGGGCTGTCAGTGCCTTGCCCGGTGTCATTATTCCCCGCGATGGCGGTTCGCCAGCGGTGAGGGGAGGAGCGCCTGAAGATAACCGGTATTACGTTGATGGTATGCCTGCCGGGTATATTTTCCACGATTTCAATACATCTATTTTTGATGAAAATGTTATTCAGGACTTTCAATTATTTTCTGCCGGTTTTGGTGTGCAGTATTCACAAGCGACTGGTGCAATATTTGATATTCGTTTGCGCGACCCTGAAAACAAGGATTTAAGCACAAAGTTGAGCGCATCATTTTTGCGGGCGGGAATTTTTGTTGAAAGTGGCATTACCGATAATTCTGCATTTTATCTTTCCGCACGTAAGGGCTTGTTGCAATACTTTATTTCTGAAGATGATGAGCCGGATGATGATGGGTTGCGCATTATTTCTCCACCTGAAGACAACGATTACCAGTTTAAATATAAATGGGATATTAATTCAGAACACAGTATTGCCTTTAGCCTTGCCGGGGCCAATGATTTTGTAGAGGCTGAGTTTACCGAGCTGGCTGATGATGTGCAGAAAAATCCGGATTTTGCTGGCGACGCCAAAGTGGATAAGGAATTTAATAGTGGCGGATTGAATTATGAGTATGCCGCTGAGTCTGGTGCCCAATTCAGGCTGACACTGGCGAAATATGCTGATTCCGAATTGGTAACCTGGGGCGATGATTATTCTCTTGAACTGCAACTGGACAGTGAGCTGGCACGCGCACAATACACAATTCCCCTCGGGGATAGCGGGCATCGCTTGGGAATGGGCGTGGAATATAATGAAAAGGTTTATGATTATTCCGCGCGCATGATTCATTTTGTCTGCACCGATTTTGATGTGGATTGCCAGGATGGAAGAGGTGAGCTGATTGATACTGGCGAAAAATTATCTGTTGCTGAAAGCAGTATCTATTTACTCGATAACTGGCAAGTGACTGATCGCGTCAACGTAGAAGTGGGTGTGCAACGCAGTGGCAATGACTACACTGACGATTATTTTGTTAATCCCCGTGCAGCCCTGTCGTGGGGTTTAACGGATTCATTGACGCTAATCAGTTCTGCCGGTGAATATAACCGTACACCGGATGTCGATACTATTCTTCGCGTTGTTGGTAATCCTGAACTTCACGCACTGGAGGCCAAACATTTTACTTATGGTTTCAAAAATGAGTTCAATGATTATTGGAGTGTTATTGTTGAGGGATACCACAAGGAATTGACCAATCTTCCACTCGCCCTTAATAACGGTGAACCCGACGCAAACTTGTTTTATACCAATGACGTTGAAGGTGAGGTGAATGGTGTTGACCTAATGTTGAATAAAAACCTTTCCAACAAATGGTTTGGTTGGGTTTCGGTTAGTTACGCAGAAAGTGAGCGCACCAATCTAAGAACCGGGCAAACCAGAACCTATACATTGGATACACCATGGCTGGTAAACCTTGTTGCAAATTATCAGTTAACACAAAAATGGAATGCCGGCTTCAGGTTTAATTATCGCAGTGGAGAAGCCACCACCAAAATTATCGGGATTCAACCGAATCCTGATTTTTCGGATAAATACATCCCGATTTACGGTGAAGCTTTTGGTACGCGCCTGCCACCTTATACGCGATTGGACGTACGTTTTGAACGCGACCTTGTGATGTTCGGCAAGGAATCGAGTTTCTTTATCGATATTCTGAATGTTCTCAATCGTGAAAATGTTTCCCAGCGAGTGTTGGATTACGAAAAGGTGAACGATACTGGCGAACTTCATCAACGCGATAGTGTCGACATGGGAGTTTTTGGCTCCCTTGGTGTCTCCATAACCTTGTAATTTAGCAAGCGCTTCTTTTTCCCATAAAAGCATTGAAACCCATCCGCTGCTCATTCAGAGCGGATGATGCTTTCGTGCGCACGTTTTATTCATCCAGTTAGCACCAAACCAGGAGGTTTCCAATGAATTTTTTTTCGAGGCTTCATTTCTTTACCAGACTGTCCGGAACCACAAATATCTTCCCGGGAAAATTTTTGAAAATAATGTTTTGCACCATCCTTTGTTTACTGGTTGCTTCCTGCGAAGAGGATATGGCAAAGAAGGGCGCGCTGGTTCCCAAGACAGTTGATGAGGATAAGCAACTGCCATCGTTAAGTATTAATGGAACCCGGTTGCATGTGGAAACCTACGGAAACAGGAATGATCCTTTGCTGGTTGTATTACACGGCGGGCCAGGAGCTGATTACCGTTCAATGTTGAAGGTACAAGAGCTGGCAAAAGAAGGTTTTTTTGTGGTGTTTTATGATCAGCGCGGCTCAGGTTTATCCAAACGCGAGAGCCGGGGGCATTATAAGGGCAGGGATGTTGTGCAATTATTTATTGATGATCTTGATGCGTTAATTGATTATTTCCATGTGTCGCCCCGGCAAAAAATATTTCTCCTGGGGCACTCCTGGGGGGCAATGTTAGCCACTGCTTATATCAACCAGAACCCCTATAAAATCAGCGGCGCAATTTTGGCGGAGCCCGGTGGCTTAACCTGGAAACAAACAGAGGATTACCTGGAGCGTTCCAACAAAATAAAATTTTTCTCTGAAGCATTAAATGATGCAACGTTTGCAGAGCAAATATTTGCAGGGCGAAGCGAACATGAAATTCTGGATTACAAAGCTTCTTTCTTTTCCACGTACGAAAACGCGCCGGGAAATACTATCGGCAATCCGTCAAATTATCCGTTTTGGCGCAACGGTGCCGTCGTTTTTAGCGAGACGATTGATTACGCCGAAGACCATGGATTTGATTTCACCACGAACCTGGATAAATTCACACCACAAATTTTATTCCTCTACAGCGAAAAAAATAAAGCTTACGGTTTGGGATGGGCCGACAAAGTGGCGGCGCCTTATCCCAATAGTGAAATAGCCTTAATAAAAGGTGCAGGGCATGAAATGGTTTATTTTGCCTGGGATAATTTTTATCCGTTGGCTGCCAGCTATTTGAATCAGATGAAATAGTAAGGGAGTGCAGATATGAAAATAGCATCTACGATCGCGTTACTAATGCTCTCAACCAGTGCCAGCGCACTGGACGTAAACTGGCGTACGTTAGACAAAGACACTCGATATTTGGGGGGAATGCAATTTGGTGCAGACTATGGCTCCTATTACAGTTTTGCCTACGGGCAAAAGTTAGGTAATGAGAACGCTCCCGTCATTGCAGGTTATGAGCTATTACTTCCATTTGGCGATACCATTGCAGATGATTACAAAATGAAAGCCAGCTTACAACGGGAATTCTGGCGTTCTGGCAATCTTTCATTCGGCCTTCAAGGTGGGCTTATTTTCAGGCGCTATGAGTCAGTAATGGCCCGCTTTTATAATGTGGGTGCTGATGTAGTTTCTACATTTGGTTACCTTAAACCAAATTGGGGGGCAGAATTATTGGTTAGTTATGATTACTCCATGGCTACCCATATTAAAAATAAATTGCTCAAGGAATACTACCCTGAAATTAAAGATGGCTGGTATGACTCATCGGGCGGAAATTTTAAATTTGGTGCCCGGTTTAACCGGGTATTTGGTTCAACAACAACTTTCTTTAATATTGGCAGGGCATTCGGCCAGGACTTTGAAGATAATCCAACACTACCGTTTTACGTTGAGTTATCGTTGCAACGGCAATTTTAATCGTAGGTGGCAAAATACAAAAAACGTAATAAATAAAGGCAGCCTGCCCAGGCTGCCTTATCATGAATAGGTTGCCAGTGATCAACTCTTGTCAAAAACCGGTTTTTATTCGAACAGATATTTGGTATTTATCAATTCCAGGTCCATCATCCAATGCATATGCAAAATCAATGTGACCAACATTATGCGCCCCATCATCGCGCCCACCGGTGCGAGTTCCGGAAATTCGTAAACCAATTCCAATATCGCGCAATGTTTTCTGGTAATCCTGCGGTACATTAGAATTTCCCCAGGCTTTACCTTCATCATAAAAAACAGCTGCGCCGAGATGAAATAATGAAAACCATTCTGTTTCACCAAAATAGCGCTGTTCAACAGTAAGTAATCTCGAACGATCTCCAGCCATAAACCTCGCGGGATAACCTCTTAAGCCAGTATCACCTCCGAGTTCCAATGGCATATCGGCAAACAAATTCTTTCCGTAGGTTTCATTCATAGTTACATAAAATTGGCCGCGCGAAAAATTCTGCCAGTGATAGCTAATATCCAGTTTAGAAATAGATTGTGTACTTTGTTTGCTGCTGTAAAAACCCGTTGTGGAGAATTCACCCGTGAGCAATTGTGATGGGGTAAATTGAAAGGCTTTGCTGTATTCGAGCTCAAGAAGAGTGGAACCATCAAGGGGCTCTGTATTTGCCATCACCTTACCGATACGTGCTCGCCATTGTGAGCCAAGGTTAAAATCCTCAATACGATTAATTTGTTGGATGTTAAGTGATTTGATAAATCGGTTATGGAGGTAGGAATATTCAAACCAGGCTATGTTGTAATCCCGGTTAAACGGCAATTCTCCATCATAACTATTTGTAGCACCCGGAACTTCAAAAAAATCATGTTTAACACTATCCCAACCTAGCGTCCAGCGCATCGTTCTATCATCTGTCGATGAATCCAGGCGCTGTCCATAAAATACCGAATAGTTAGTTCCGTCATGGCCAAATCGCCACGCTTCGTCACCAGCGTTATAAAGTGTATCTTCACGCTCAAAATCGAGCATATCAAAGCCGGCAGTCCAGGGAGTTCGAATGGATCGAAACGGGTTACTAAAATGAAACTCCTGTTGTTTTCCATCACTATTGTCGGCATAAGCTAAAGCAAGTTGTTTGTCATTACCAAAATTGGGATCGCGATAAACAATAATATTACTGGTGCGATCAACGCTTGAGTTTTGCTCAACCTTTACCGTTTTTCCTAATCCGAGAAAATTGGAGTCATGTAAACCGTAACCATAATGAGTGTTGCCGCCAGTATTTGAGTAGGTAATTTTTGGAATTAGTGTCCATACTTCACGGACGTCAACGTGTATTTTTTGGCCGACGCCTTGTGTTGTATCGGAATTGTCTTGTGAAGTTACTTTTGCTTCAGCAAAATAGCGTCGCTCACGCAATCGCCGCTCGCTTTCTTCCAGTAAATGCTTGTCCAGCGGATCGCCTTTTTTAAAGGTGAGATCTTTTTCGATAACATGTTTTTTAGTATCAATATGTAATCTATTAACCAGGCGAAAGAGCATATTGTTTTCCTTGGGATTTGATTCATCAAATACCGGATGGACAACAACCGTTATCTCTTCGATCACTGGCGGGTTATTATTTGATTGTGCAGGAGCGGGCACAGGGTCTGCTCCATAGGCAAGGCGACAACCGAGTAAAGGCAATAAACCTAAACAAAAAAATTTACGCTCCATAAATCGCCTCTTGTATTAATCGTTAATATTATTTTTAGCGAGACCTTTCACGTTAATTTAATGGTGACTAATACAAGGGGCATAAATATCTAAATTCGGTTGATAATATTTAGTCCTGATATCAAGTAATCCTAAAAATGAATGAAAAATATTATCGTGACTAAACTCTTTATTTTTCAGGCCTGCCAGGCATTCTTTGCTCAAACCTCTATCGCGATAAAAATTGGATGATGCCCAGAAAATGAAAGGAACATTTTTTTGATGCTCAGGTGCGAAGGCGTATGGCATACCATGCAAGTACAAATTATTTTCCCCCAGGGATTCCCCGTGATCAGAGACGTAAACCATAGCGGTGTTGTAAGCAGATTGCTGGTTGGTTAACCAATCAATGACTTTACTGAGAAAATAGTCGGTATAGCGGATGGTGTTATCATATGCATTGACAACTTCTTCAGTTGAGCAATCTTGTAATTTATTTGTGCTGCAAACGGGTTGATACACCCGCATTGAATCCGGGTAACGTTGGTCATAAGCAGGGCCATGGCTACCATTTTGATGTAACACAATAAATTGGTTTCGCCCTGTGAGCTTATTCGATAATTTATCCAGGAGAGCCTCGTCATAGCAGTTACCATCCTTGCAATTTGCAGAAGAAACCAGCTCATCAGGGGACTCATACACAACCCGATCACAGGTACCTTTGCATCCGGAATTATTATCCCTCCAGAGTACATCAATACCGGCTGTACTGATGAAATCCAATAAACCATGTTGGGTTTTGGCTTTGCCGTCACTGTATTCCGAGCGAGCGAGTGCAGAAAACATGCAAGGCAAAGACACAGCGGTGGATGTACCGCAGGAAGAAAAATGGTTGAAATTGATAATATCTTTTTGCGCGAGCAACGGAGTAGTGTTTCGTTGATATCCATTCAGGCCGAAGTTCGCAGCGCGAGCAGTTTCTCCTACAACAAATATAATCAATAACGGTTTTGTTTGCCGGATAGTGCCGGTTCCCAATTGTGCATCATGGCTGATTGGATTTATCACTACCGGGCGCTGGCTGTTTTCTTTCAATAGGGAAACACCCGCATTAACAAACCCTAAAGGGTTCGCTAAAAACCGCACTTCCTTGTGATTGCGAAAAAAAGAACTGTAATAATCTGAAAGGCTCAATATTAGTAATAATGAGATGATCAAGGATAATCCTGTTGGAACAGTGCGATTCCTTAATTCTTGCCAGAAACTTCCCCAGAGGATTCGGGTTTTGACAACCATTAAAGATGGCAAGACCCCAAGGAAAAAAATATAACCAATCAAATGTAAATTGATTAAACCTTTCGCCTCCTTCGTATCGGTTTCCCACACGTTTCTAAGCATTTCCTTATCGATCACAACACCATAGGTATCCATAAAATGAGCAGCAAATGCGCCCCCTAGCAGTAAAAATACACTGACAGGTTTAACAAGGCCGGGAATGCATAGCAGATTAATAAGGAAAAACGTTAATAGCCACAACAATGGCACCAGGCTAATAGCAAAAAGGGCGGCGCTCAATGAATCTATTGCCTGGGTATTCCATGCTTCAAAAAAAAAGGATTTATTAAATAACAATACAAATACTAACGATAGGCCTAATGAAAAATATTGGCCAGGTATCTGAACACTGAATGAGTCAAGGCGCTGACGCATTAACAATAGAAATGCCAGCTGAGTATTGTATAAACTCTTGAACGCAAGATTATTGGGTAGATTCATAGGGCTTTAACATCACTTCGTAGCAAATAAGAGAAACCATCCAGCAAATACCTAATGACCAGATATCGTGCGAGAGAAAATGGGCGCCGCGTAATTGTTGTGAAATTCCGAAAACAATACCCAATGACAATGAGAAAAATAACGCTGGCCAACGCCAGAATGATTTTGAGTATAGCCCAACAAAATAAAGTGCTACCCACGCGAAGCCGGCACTCGCGTGTCCAGCTGGAAAGCATTGGCTACCATTGCGAACCCAAAGTTGCTCTATTAATGACAGGTATTCTTGCGTGCCACCGTAACGGGAAAAGTCCCAGGGGCATGAAATGTTAGTGAAGATTTTGCCGACACTGACGATTAGTGATCCTGAAATAGTGGCCACGGATAAATATTGCAATCGGTGTTTCCATGCAGCCAATAGCGGAGAGATGTAGGACAGGAGCAGCAACATTACTACACTAAACAATAAGGCAATGGAAAAATACTTTCCGCCCTTATGGATAAGCACTGCAGTAACCCATTCGTTTTTAAAATACCATTGGTTGCCTTCCGATTGATAAATAAAATCGGCGAGAGCCTGGTCCAAGCCAGTAATTTCTATTATTACGCTGATAAAAATTAATGTCGCCAGTACTTTAGCTGAGGCAAACAATAAAGATTTTTTGTCTATGCTGCTCATAAACATATACAGAGAGATTCAAATTGAATAATCAGAATAGGTCAGAGGATATTACGTGGCAAAAATTAAGAGATCCTTAAGTGTTTCAGAAACTGCACAGGCTGGATTTAATTGAAGAGGATTTAATTGGCAGGTTTTTTATTCGTCGGGGGTATAAATACAGAATAGATAATGCCCACTCCCAAAGCGGTGAAATGAGCTTTATATGGATGTACGATTCCGGCGATACCCATTCCAAAGCAGTATCAATAATAAAGGCATCACAGCCACCCAATAAAAAATAACTTGTATCGCGTTTGGGCTGGAGTCATAGCCTATAAGGGCATAGAGTAATTCGCCGAGCCAGGAATGTTCGTTAATGATGCTTGATGTATCCCACAAGGGAGTTGCAGAATCTAATATTCCAATTTGCAATAGCTGCCGGGCTATTTGCATTGAAAGCCCGCCGCATAGAAGAACGAGAAAAACAAATAAAATATTTAAAAATGCGCGTGCCGAAATAAACACCAGGAGATAATAAGTAATTACTCCCAGGCTGGTACCTATACCGACACCGATAGCACCCCCGATTAGTGCAGACTGCAATAAATTCGGATCATGTAAGAAGCCTCCGACATAAATCCATATCTCTGCCACTTCTCGTGCAAGTGATAAACCAACAGCGAACACAGCGCAAAATATTAACTTTCGATACGGCTTTATTGATTCATTAGTGAGCGGTAAGTATTGAACATGGGAAGGTGTATTAAATAATAGTGGTGCAATTATTGAGGCGATAACAATAAATGACAAAATTACCGAAAAATAGAGCAGGGCATTGATCCATTCCTGCCCGGTGCCATCAAATGCATCCGCGATAGCGTATGCGTAGCAGGCTAACAACCACGAGCTTAGCATTCCCAGAGCCAGGGCAATTACTATCCAATTAAACGCGATGGATAATTTCCTGCTCATCACTAATAACATGGTAATAATTAGTGCTGCTTCCAACACTTCTCGCAATATCAATAAAATTGCATCAACCATATGCCGACCTTTAATGTTGTGCGCGAATCACGCCCTGGGCAGTTTTGGGATTAAATTCACCAAAAAAGGGATAGTCCCCCGACTTTAAGGGACCAATAAATATTACCGCCCTGGCCCCACCCATAATGACTTTTTCGCGGTTAAGCTCATAGCTCTCAAACTCTTCAGGCGTTGGATCTTTATTAATAATAATTAATTTTACTTTGGTATCAGCGGGCACAACCAGTGTTGAAGGGAAGAATAAGTGATCGTGAATTTCAATCGTAAATTCCGGTACCGTCGCGGCTGAAATAGCGGGGGACATGCAGAGTAATATTAAGATGAATTTCCTAAATATCATTCGTTTTTTCTCCTTTTTTTCCAGCAGTAAATTTCACTGTCACCAATAATCCTGATGCGAACGATGATTGGGTAAGGCGAATATCTGCCTGATGTAAATCCACTACTTGTTTTGCGATAGACAAGCCTAATCCGCAACCAGGGGTTCCTGAATCATGGCGATCACCATGCAACCGGTAAAAGCGGTCAAATACTCGTTCACGCTGCTCCACGGGAATGCCCGGGCCGTTGTCCATAACTTCCAGTATCACAACATTCCCTCGAAGCCAGGTATGTAACACTACGTGCCCGTTTTTTTGCGTATATTTAATGGCATTGCCCAATAAATTATTAATTAATGTTTCGAGGGCGGTAGCATCGCCATTTATCCAGCATTCGTCGCCGTCAAATTCAATATTGATATCTTTATCACTCAATGCTTCGCTGGCCGATACAATGACTTGTTTCGTTAATGCCGTAAGGTTAACGGGTTTGAACTGACTCATAAAATGGTCTGGCGATGTTTTATTGAGCAATAAAATTTGTTCCACCAAGTAGCGCATGCGTTTGATGCCCTGTTGTAATTTGTGCGCAGATTCAGGTACGGGGTTAACTTCATGCAATAAGTTTTCACAATGGATATTTAATGCGGCGATCGGTGTTCGCAATTCGTGCGCAGCATCGGCTGAAAAACGTTGCTCCCGGATAAATGAAGATTCCAGCCTGCGCAGCAATTCGTTTGCAGATTGCGCCAACTGCAGCAGTTCAATAGGCATATTTTGGTGTTCTATGGGGCGCAAGTCAGTGGCTTCCCGTGCATGAAATTCTTTTGCAAGCACCGCTACCGGCTTTAAGCCAATTCCCAAAACCCACCAAATAACAAAACCAATCAGTGGAATAGCGATTACCATCGGGGACACTGCTTGCAGGATTATGGATTCAGCGAGGCGATAACGTTGATCATCACGCTCCGCTAATAAATACCAACCTGAATTATTTGCCGCCTCTGCCACCAATACGTGCCAACGATAATGATTAAAATTAGCAAACTGATTGCCCGCTTTTAAATCAGTAATTATTTCGTTTGGCATAGCGGCCGAGCGCGCAAGCAATTTCCCCTCGTTACTGACCCACTGGAATTGCAAATCGGCTATTTGCGGGGATGATGAATCATTTTTCTGTGGTGTAGGAAATATTTCCGGAGCAGGGCGTTGCAAATATTCCTGGTAACGAGAGGGCAATACGTAATCAAGTAGATCCACTTGTTGTAGCAACCGTTTATTAAACAATCGTTCTGCTTCTTCCATACTCCCAAGGTAACCGCGCACCGCAGCAGCAAAATTGGCCAGCGTTACTATTGCTACCAGCAACACAACCAAAAATATGCGGATGGATTTCATTGGCGGGGAACCATATAACCAATACCACGCATGGTACGAATAAAATCAGCGGGCAATTTTTTTCGCAAGTTGTGTATATGGACTTCAATCGCATTGCTGGAAACTTCGTCGCCCCAACTGTAGAGTTTTCCTTCAAGGCCTTCTTTGGTTTGAATAATCCCAACATGCTCGACCAATGCTTTTAACAACATATATTCCCGGCGCGATAAATTTATTGGTTCATTGTTTAACAATGCCAGATGGTGGGCCGTATCCAATGTGACCGGGCCCACTTGTATCAGCGCGGTAGGCGCATTACCAAGTCGCCGTTCCAGTACGCGTAATCGCGCAAGTAATTCATCTACCTCAAAAGGCTTTGTAAGGTAATCATCCGCACCCGCATCCAGGCCTGCAACTTTCGCAGTAATACTGTCCCGTGCAGTGAGAATCAACACTTGTGTTGGAAATTGTTTTTGACGCACCTGTTGAAGCAAATCCATACCGTCCATATCGGGCAATCCCAGGTCCAACAGGAGAATGTCCGGAGACTCGGCGGCAAGATAAGCGCTCGCAGTCTTGCCATTATCTAACCAGGTAACGGCGAATCCGGAGCGTTTAAGCGCAGTTACAATTCCATCAGCAAGAAGGCTGTCATCTTCAACTAACAATATGTGCATTCCAATCCCTCTTTTTAGGATACCAATCTTTCATGACGCAGAAACTGCTCAAGATTGGTGTTGCGAAACAAAAAGCTTACGCAATTATAGCTTTAGAATTGGGCGCTACAGCCTGATTAGTCGGGGCGCAGGGTAAAAAAGGAAACTTAAGGGATGCTTAAGGTGCGCCTTTTAAACGCAACAATAAGAAAACTTTATTTGTTTATCCGATTCTTAAGAATCACTTAAGTTTCAGTGGTTAGCATGCCGCACTTTTTACTCAGGGTTAACTGAACAATGCCGTCTATTACCAGGTCTTCCCGTGCAAGTGTTTTTGGTCCTTACATATATTTGGTACGTATGGCGGTTTTATCCCTGTTAGTACTCGGTATTAGCCGTATAGCGCTCGTAGGCTGGAATTATGACCGGGTGATGGCCGCCGGAAATCCGGGCAGCATTTTTTTCCAGGGCGTGAGAGCAGACATTATCCTTGTTTGCTTATGGCTTTTAATACCTGTTTTATGTGCACCACTGTTTGCATGGAGCCGTTGGGCAACAATCTGGTTTAAGGGGACTTATATATGGTGCCTTATCGGATTGATCAGCATCTTGTTTATGGAACTGGCAACGCCGGCATTCCTGATGCAATTTGATAGCAGGCCGAATCGTCTTTTCATTGAATATTTAAAATATCCGCAAGAAGTTCTATCAACTTTATGGCATGGATTCAGGCTGCCATTTATTAGCGGTTTACTATTAACAATATTATTAGGATATGGGCTTCATTGTCTTCTGCGTTTACCAACACCATCTTTAGCCTTATGGTCCCCGGCAAAAAATTTGTTAGTGTGGCCATTGGTTTTCGTTGCAGTGTTTATGGGGATCCGCTCTACGACAGCCCATCGTCCTGCAAACCCTGCGTTGTTTGCTATTACCAGTGATTCAATGGTGAATTCATTGATCATCAACTCCGGCTACTCCGTTCTTTATGCGCTCTACAGTATGAAACATGAAGCTCGTTCCAGTGAGATTTATGGAAAATTATCGACACACGAAATGCTTCAATACAGCCTTGATTGGCCATGGTTAAAAACTTATCAATTTAATCATTCTGAATATCCTACCCTTCACCATCAATCGGCTGCATTTACCCATGACAAGCCCTTAAACCTGGTTATTATTTTGCAAGAAAGTATGGGAGCTACTTTTGTTAAGTCGCTCGGTGGCGTTGCAGTAACACCCGAACTGGAAAAGTTAGCGGAGGAGGGAATATGGTTTGAACATTTGTATGCTACCGGAACCCGCTCTGTACGCGGCATTGAGGCTGTGGTTTCAGGTTTTCCACCTACGCCGGCACAGAGCGTTGTAAAATTGTCTAACAGCCAAAATAATTTGGCGACGATTGCATCTGTACTTCAATCTGCGGGATATCAAACCCAATTTATCTATGGTGGTGAAGCGCACTTCGACAATATGCGCGGTTTTTTCACCAACAATGGATTTCAGGATATTGTTGACATAAAAAAAATCGCCAACCCGGTTTTTGTCGCAAGTTGGGGCGCAAGTGATGAAGATCTTTTTAATACTGCTCAGCGGGAGCTAAATACTCTCCATAAAGCAGGAAAACCATTTTTTAGTCTGATTTTTACCTCAAGTAATCACGCGCCTTTTGAATTTCCTGACAATCGCATAACGTTATTCGAGCAACCCAAAAATACAGCCAACAATGCAGTTAAATATGCTGACTGGGCCATGGGACGTTTTATCGAGCAGGCCAAACAAAGTGATTATTGGAAAAATACAGTTTTTCTGATTGTGGCTGACCACGACAATCGCGTTTACGGTAACAATCTTATTCCCGTTGAAAAGTTTCAAATCCCCGGATTAATTCTTGGTGCAGACATAAAGCCATCAAAAATATCGATGCTAGGTAGCCAAATTGATTTGGCCCCCACATTATTATCATTGATGGGAATTTCAACTTGTCACCCAATGATCGGACGTGACTTTGCCAGCGACCGTGAAAGTCCCGGCCGCGCAATTTTACAATTCGAAGATTATTTCGCATTAATGGAACAAGACAAAATCACTATTTTAAAGCCCGATCAAACAGCAGTTATTGCACACTATAACGAGCAAAAGAAAATTCTGGATATTTCAGGACACGCATCTGAAACTGAAATGAAAAGGGCGCTAGCGCATGTACAACTCCCATCGTATTTATATCGCGAGCGGCGCTATCCCAACGTGCCTGATTGCTACCGTAGAAAATAACAGCACCAACGCCAGGGACGATGCAGTAATAGGGCTTAATGTTGTAAGGGACTATGACGAGTTGGATAAACAGACGGGGCCGATAAAGTCGACCCCCTTGAATGGTCATGATAATATACGATTTAACATAATCTACATTATGCGAAATTTCATATTACAGGATTACGCATTTGCCACCATGTCAAATAGCTCACTTTCCTGGGGAGTTTCCGGTGATGCATGGAGCATTTCAATTAATTGATTGCCGGTTTCCTCGCTCAATGTATCCAGTTCAACACCGAAACCGTGGTCAGTGGTATGAATGACGATGGAATCAAAACGATGCCGCTGCAATTTTTGTGAATTGCGATAAACCAGAATTTCCACACCTAATTGTTGCAACGGCTTAACATCCGCTAAATCCGACTTTATAAACAAACCGTGGCGTGTACCATTTTTAATACGACCAATCGCCACAGGCACTTCGTATTTATAGAGGAGGATTTTAATGTCGGCGTTATAGCGCGCGCTGCATCTGTGTTCCATAGCGATTCCTTTATAGGTTGAGTGATAAATGTCCTATCAGGCACTTAAACGTTTTTAGCCTAAACGATGATAGGTTGCCAATAACTGCCGAACACGATCAGCAAGTGTGGGTTCAACTTGATCCCACGAAAACTTCCACACCCAATTTTTATCCGTCGTACCGGGCATATTCATCCTGTGCCCTCCATCCAGCTCCAAAAAATCTTGCATGGGAATAATGGCCATGCCACCTACTGACGCCAAAGCTGCTTCAATTAATAACCAGGGCAACTTATCTTTCGAATTAAAACAATATTCCTGCACTTGATTGCGGCTAGCCTCGCTTAACGTATTCCACCAGCCTTGCGTGGTATCGTTATCGTGTGTGCCGGTATAAATCACATCGCTTCGTGTATGGTTGTGTGGCAAATGCGGATTGTTGGTATTTCCATCAAACGCAAATTGCAGGACCAGCATTCCGGGTAAATCAAACTGATTTCGCAATGCTTCAACTTCTTCGGTAATTACACCGAGATTTTCCGCAACGAGCGGTAACCCCGGGAAGGTTTTGAAACAGGCATTCAGGAAAGCCTCTCCCGGGGCTTTGACCCATTTGCCCTGGCGAGCATCATGACTGCCGCCAGGGATTTCCCAATACGCCTCAAAACCGCGAAAATGATCAATACGAATCAAATCGAACAATTGTAATTGTGTACGTAACCGCGCAAGCCACCATTGAAAACCATCAGCTTCCATAACTTGCCAGGCATAATGAGGATTGCCCCAATGCTGGCCGGTTTCTGAAAAGTAATCCGGCGGAACTCCTGCAACGGTTAAAGGGCACCCCCCTTCATCCAATTGAAAATAATGCTGCTGGGCCCATACATCCGCACTGTCATGACCAACAAAAATAGGCATATCACCAAATAAAGAAATATTCCTTTGGTTGGCATAATCTTTTAGCGCATGCCATTGGCTAAAAAATACGAATTGTTCAAACAGAACCACATCAATATCAGAATTTAATTCAATGCGAATTTTTTCTAATGCCGAATGCTTTCGTTGACGCAAATCAGCTGGCCAATCACTCCAGGATGCACCATCAAATTTTTTACGCAATGCACAAAATAGTGAAAAATCATCTAACCAATAGTTTTGTTGTGAACAAAAAGTCTGAAAGTTTTGACGGGTAGCTTCGCCTTCAGTTGAATTTAAGAACGCGTAAAAAGATAAAGCGAACTTTTGACGTGCAACAGCGATATTTTTTTCGCCGTCATGTTGCAAATCCCCTGCCCTGATCCAGCCTTTTTCTATCAACCAATCCAGGCTAACGAGCTCTGGATTCCCTGCATGTGCAGATATTGATTGATAAGGTGACATGTCCGCTTGCGTTGGCCCGATGGGTAGCATTTGCCAAATTGTTAAACCCGCTTTCGCTATCAGATCTATAAAATAATAGGCGTCTTTCCCCAAAGTGCCGAATCTATTTTTTTGATCGTCTTCCCAAAAGGATTCCGAACACGGTAATGAGGTTGGATGCAACAAAACACCAGCTGTGCGGCGCGCAAAAATTGGAGATTTTTCTGCCATTAATTTTGTTCCTTACCGCATTAAAACAATGAATGCAATTAGCTGACATGGCCTTGTCGCATGACACCACCAGACGCAGGATCACCTCCACCAATACTGATTACCTGGTTTAAATACCCGGGAGCTGGAGTTTCAATCAACGCATATAGGTTCATCAGGTGACGGCGAAATAAATATTCAAAATCGCTGACGCTTTGTGCTGGATTGTAGTCGCCAAACCACCAAAACCAATCCGAACCTTCACATAACGCCAATTGCTTTTCTATTTGTGCGAGTTGTTCCGCAGAAAAATTACGGTTACGCAAGGCTTGATCAACTTGCTGTTTCGCATCACATAACATATCCCAACCACGATTTTTATCTTTGTCGCCTATCCAGGTGGAAAAGGTGCCGTACACCCAGCTACCAGCGACTAAATGTGGCAAGCGTAATGGCTCCGGATTTTGTTGATCCAGCACTTCACTGTAAGTTGAAAGTTCGAGTAATGGATGAGTAGTTAAACGCTCATAAAGGGAATGTAAAAAATGGAATGCATTTTCGGGAAAATACTCCCATGCATTTTCGCCATCCATAATGACAGAGATGACAGTATTTTTTGTATCTTTAGCAGCATTTGCAATATTCACCATGTGATTTACAAGATCACCGATGGCGTCGTCGGAGTGCCATGTTGAATATTTAAATCCGATGAGGTCAGATAATCCATCATCGCGAAAAAAGGTATTTATTTTCACACTGGCAAATTCGTATGCGCGATGCAAGGATTGTTGCGTTGCCTGCAATTCAGTTGCTATTGAGTGATTTTCGTGGGCCCTCAAACTATTGTGCAACACGGAATCCCCCGTTGCCGCCCAATCGAATTTAGCTTCATGGAGCAATTTTAACGTGTCATCACTCAGCGAACCTTCAGAGGCCCAACAGCCACGAGGACGTTTGCCAAAATAATTCTCAAATGATTTTATACCCTCATTCAAATGCCATTTCGCGCGATTGCGCCCATCCGGATAACAAGTCGCATTCGGCAACGCGACATTGGGCATTGCTTCCTTGGCAGAATTTAAATCAATGAGCAACGGAATAATCGGATGCGCATAAGGACTCATGCAGAGTTCAATTTGCCCATTATCGGCGAGTTTTTTGTAACGGGGGCCGATAGAAGCCACCAGTTCACCAATAATAGTCAACAATTCACGCCTATCTTCCAGGGTAAAACTACGTTCTTTGAGCTGCAGTCGCTGGATGCGCTCATCACTGCGGCGAGGAATTTCAGCGAGCCAACTCAGATGGTACCAAACTCCCAAATCCACTAAAAATTGTTCATTTAAATAGCGGCTGAAAAAAGGCTTATCCTGAAAATTTTTCACCAGGTCAGCAAGTTCACGGTAAACCGGGAAACGCTCAATCATCCGTTCACGATTTGCACGCAGATATTTTTGTGCAAGGTCAACAAACGCCATACTGCCTGGCGCAGGTAAGTTGGGTTCAACGAGTGATGCTAATACAGCATCTTTGATTTTCTCTCCATTTGATAAATGTGCGGCTATTTGCTGCGCATAATCATCAAGTTGTTCTAATAAAATGGGTGCGAAGTTAACGACTGCCTTTGCTGCTGGCTGCGCTTCTATATGCGCAGCCATATCGACGTAATCTTTAATGGCATGAAGATATGTCCAGGGGAAATAGTACTCCCCTGTCATGATGTCGCGATAATCCGGCTGGTGCATGTGCCATAAAAATACGACTTTTGTTTTGCCATTATTAGCCATTGACTTCGTCCTGCCCGAGCATACCGGGAGTTACCAATACAACGCCTTTGGGAGAAACGTGGAAACGTTTTTTATCGGCTTCGAGATCGTAACCAATTACAGTTCCTTCAGGAATTTTGCAACGGCGATCAATTAATGCTTTACGAATCTTGCAATTGCGCCCTACTTCTACACTGGGAAATAAAACAGAATCTTCAATCTCGCAATAGGAATGCACACGTACACGCGGAAACAGTAATGAATGTTTAACAGCGGAGCCGGAAATAATGCAACCACCGGCAATGAGCGAATCAACAGCAAAACCGCGACGCCCATTATCATTAAACACAAATTTGGCTGGCGCTACTTGCTCCTGGTAAGTCCAGATGGGCCACGCTGCGTCGTATAAATCCAGCTCGGGTGTTATACCGGTAAGCTCAAGGTTGGCTTCCCACAGTGAGTCCACTGTACCCACGTCGCGCCAGTATGCATCGCCACCAGAAACCGGATCACGGAATGGGAATGCGTTTACGCGATGGGTTTTAATCATCGAAGGGATGATATCTTTTCCAAAATCATGCGAAGAATTTGGATTATCGCGATCCTTTAATAATTCGCGAAATAATACTTTGGTGCTGAAAACATAAATTCCCATTGAGGCTAATGCTTTGTCGGGCTTGCCCGGCATTGATTCAGGTTTTGGCGGCTTCTCTGTAAATTTGACAATCCGATGGTCATTATCGATATCCATAACACCAAATGCATTGGCGATATCAAGAGGAACTTCGATACATCCAACAGTAATATCTGCGCCACGTTCAACGTGGGCAGCAATCATCGTACCGTAGTCCATTTTATAAACATGGTCTCCGGCGAGAATTAAAACGTATTCGGGATTGTGGCGACGAATGATGTCGATATTTTGTAACACTGCATCGGCAGTGCCTGCATACCAGGATTCGCTCAAACGTTGTTGCGCGGGTAATAATTCGACAAACTCTCCGAGTTCGCCCCCGAGAAAACCCCAACCACGCTGCACATGGCGATCCAGGGAATGTGATTTGTACTGGGTGAGAACGCTAATACGACGAATGCCAGAATTAACGCAATTGGAAAGGGGGAAATCAATGATGCGAAATTTGCCACCAAAATGTACCGCAGGTTTTGCACGCCAATCAGTGAGTTGATGCAATCGGGAACCACGCCCACCAGCAAGTATTACCGCTAAAGTTTCTCGAGTAAGACGACTAACAAAACGACCCGATGTAGGTGTACTCATTACAACGTATTCCTTATGGCTATTGTGTGTAACAACGATGAATTTTTTGTGACCTCGTTGACAAGATTAAGAGCAATATCAATGCCAATAAATTGATCTAACTCAAACTCTGGTCATACACAAAAATTGTTGGTGCACTTTTTAACAGATTGGATGCCCGTTTTAAATGCACAGCTAAGTGTAGCCACAAGTTTGGCACCGAACCTGCAAATGTCTTTAACAGACACCGATTTTTGTAAAAAATTGGTGCAACAAAATTTATCGATAATGGCTAAGCTAGTAGAGCCCAAGCATATGACATTTTTATGTAGCCCAAAACTGTGCAAATACGGTGAAAAAATTAAATAACGCGCCACACTTTTTACTTTAGGAATCAAGTGCATGTTGAATCACAAGCAGGACAAACCTTTAACCCACGAAATGCTCCGCATAGTTACCGCTACCCACCACGATCCCTTTGAAGTCCTTGGTCGCCACCCGCTTTTAAGCGCCGCTTCCGCGAATGCCGATACAGTTATCCGCATATACCTGCCAGGCGCACGGAGCGCTTCACTGTTAATTAATCAACAAATACATGCATTGAAACGCATTGAGGGGACTGATTTTTTCGAATGGTACGGGCTGGGCGAAAAGCTGCCTCCTCATTATCAAGTGCAATGGTTTGACCGTCACAATGTGACGCATACGGAGTATGACCCCTATTGCTTTGCACCATTATTGGGCGATATCGATATGCATCTATTCGCAGAGGGACAGCATTGGGATATCTATCAACACCTCGGGGCCAATCTACGCACCGTTGATGGTATCCAGGGCGTGCTCTTTGCAACCTGGGCTCCGAATGCAGAACGAATTAGCGTCGTGGGTGATTTCAATGATTGGGATGGCCGCCAACACCCTATGCGGGTCCGTGGAGGAAGCGGTTTATGGGAGGTGTTTATTCCCGGCATCAAACCGGAAGCCCTTTACAAATTTGAAGTCCGTAATCGTGCGACGGGGGCCGTCTTCCTTAAATCTGATCCTTATGGTCAGGCATTTGAATTGCGCCCACAAACCAGCTCTATTGTAAAAGTCCCTTCACAATACGCATGGCAAGATGGCGATTGGATCAACAAGCGCGCCCATTGGGATTGGCAAGCATCGCCCATGTCGGTTTATGAGGTTCACTTGGGTTCATGGCGCCGTGGCTGGGCCGGCGAATTTATGACTTATCGGGACCTCGCTCATCAATTGGTTGATTATGTAAAACCATTGGGGTTTACCCACATCGAAATTTTACCGGTCAGTGAACACCCGCTGGATGACTCCTGGGGCTACCAGACCACTGGCTACTATGCCCCCACCAGCCGTTTTGGCACGCCTGACGAATTTCGCTATTTTGTAGACTATTTACACCAGCATGGAATCGGGGTCATCCTCGACTGGGTTCCCGCACATTTCCCCAAAGACGCCCATGCCCTCGCCCGTTTTGATGGCTCTGCGCTTTATGAACATGAAGATCCGCGCCTGGGTGAGCATCGCGATTGGGGTACGTTGATTTATAACTACGGACGCAACGAAGTCCGTAACTTTTTATTGGCCAACGCGCTCTTTTGGTTAAAGGAATATCACATTGATGGGTTGCGTGTAGATGCTGTGGCCTCAATGTTACACCTGGATTATTCACGTGAAGCCGGCGAATGGATTCCCAATATTTATGGTGGCAATGAAAATCTGGAAGCGATGGCTTTTTTACAAAAGCTGAATGAAATTTGCCATGGTCGACATCCCGGTACATTAGTCATTGCTGAAGAATCAACCGCCTGGCCACAAGTTACTCGTCCCACCTGGGTTGGCGGTTTGGGTTTCTCTATGAAGTGGAATATGGGGTGGATGCACGACACACTGGATTATCTCACTAAAGATCCAATACATCGCCAATACCATCACAACCAATTAACCTTTGGCATGATGTACGCGTTTAGCGAAAACTTCCAACTGCCCTTCTCCCACGACGAAGTCGTACATGGCAAAGGCAGTATGATTAACAAAATGCCGGGCGATGACTGGCAAAAATTTGCGAACTTGCGTTTGCTTTACACTTACCTTTTTACTTATCCCGGTACCAAACTATTATTTATGGGCAGCGAATTTGCGCAATGGAGTGAATGGGCCCATGGTCGCTCACTGGATTGGCACTTGCTGGACTATGATCGCCACCAGGGCATTCATGCATTAATTAAAGATTTAAATCATTGCTACACCGGAATGCCTTCCTTGTATCAACGCAGTTTTCGCGGAGATGGTTTTGAATGGATCGATTGCCACGACAGCACCCAGTCTATTGTTAGTTACATCCGTAAAAGCGATCATGATTTTTCGATCATAATTTTAAATTTCACACCAGTATCACGCTCTGGTTATCGTATTGGTGTCCCCGTAGCTGGCGCCTATCATGAAGTATTGAATTCTGATTCCAGCTTCTATGGTGGCAGTAATGTCGGCAATGCCAATCCGCTTTATACGCAACCGGTGCCGTGGATGAACCACCAGCAATCGCTGGAAATAAATTTGCCACCACTGGGTGCATTAATTTTAAAGATTTCCTGATTACTTATTTAAAGAAGGATCACTTATGCAGAAAATTTTATTTGCAACCAGTGAAGTTTATCCGTTGATTAAAACCGGTGGTTTGGCGGATGTAACCGGCAGCTTGCCTCGTGCACTGCAAAAACAGGGTTATGACATAAAAATTATATTGCCCGCTTATGCGAGCGTGCTGGAAAAAGCATCTGCATCGGGCATAAAAAAAATTACACAATTGGATATTGATGGCAACCCGGTCGTTATCAAACAAACACGCTTGCCCGGAACAAAAGTTACGGTGTGGTTAGTCGATATCCCGGAGTTTTCAGAACGAACCGGGAATCCTTACTGTGGACCGGATGGCAATGACTGGATCGATAACCATAAACGCTTTTATATTTTTTCCAAAGCGACAGAGCTTATTGCATTGAATCAAGCCAATCTCGATTGGCAGCCGGATATAGTTCATTGCAATGACTGGCAAACTGGTTTGGTTCCCGCATTATTATCATTACACCCTAACCATCCTGCGACTGTTTTTACTATTCATAACCTCGCTTACCGCGGCCTCTTTTCGCACCAGGCATTTGCCGAACTAAATTTGCCCCAGGCATTCTGGCATCATGAGCGTTTGGAGTTTTATGGCCAAATGTCTTTCATTAAAGGCGGAATTGCGTTTGCAGATTATGTAACTACCGTTAGCCCGAGTTATGCACGTGAAATACAAAAGCCTGAATTTGGTTACGGGCTTGACGGATTGTTGCGCTATCGCAGCGATTCGCTGGCAGGAATTTTAAATGGAATTGATAACGATGAATGGAACCCGGGAACAGATACGCATTTAACCCACACCTATAATCGACGAACATTGGGAAATAAACGCAAAAACAAACAACTCCTGCAGGAAAAAATGGGATTGGAGGTTAATAGTGATAAGCCGTTATTAGGATTTATTGGACGCCTCGTCGATCAAAAAGGTGTTGACCTGATACTGTCACAAATGAATCGCTTATTAACTTCAAATTATCAATTGGTAATCCTTGGCAGTGGATTTCCCCACTACGAACAAACCTTACGAAATATAGCCGAACAAAATCCACAAAAAGTTGCCGTGCATTTGGGTTACGATGAGGCGCTTGCGCATCAAATTGAAGCCGGTAGTGATATCTTCCTGATGCCTTCTATTTTTGAACCTTGCGGCTTGAACCAAATGTACAGCCTTCGTTACGGTACTTTGCCAGTTGTTCATGCTGTGGGAGGTTTGCGAGATACCGTTACTGAACAACCACTCAATAATATCGACGATCAAGCAAATGGATTCGTGTTTCATCAACCCGATGGTGATGAATTATATGCAGCAATTGAACGCGCAGCCGAGGCTTATCATCAACCCGATATCTGGAAAAAATTGCAAATCAATGCAATGAGCCGGGATTACTCCTGGGAACAAAGTGCGAAGCAGTACGCTAATATTTATACAGAGCTACTCTCTTAATCCACTTCATAAAAAAACGAGCCAGAAGAAGGCTCGTTTTTTTGTATCACACCTGCACTATAGTTTAGGTATCGCTGCTAATAATTGTTGCGTGTAAGATTGCTGAGGTGCGGCAAATAAAGATTCCGTTATACCCTCCTCTACCACTTTACCTTTCTGCATCACCACAATACGATCACATAAATACCTAACCACCGACATATCATGAGAAATAAATAACATCGTCAATTTATGTTTTTGCGTTAACTTTAACAGTAACGCCAAAATTTGTGCCCGGATAGTCACATCCAATGCTGAAACAGGTTCATCAGCGATAATGAGTTTTGGTTTGAGGGCAATAGCGCGAGCAATTGCGATACGTTGGCGCTGCCCACCAGAAAACTCATGAGGGTATTTACGAATAAAGCGACGATCCAAACCTACATCATCCATCAGTTGATTCACTTGTTCCAACACAGTGGATTTATTGGCTAGCCCATGAACCAACAATGGTTCAGCGAGGGTGTCAAATACCGTCATGCGTGGATTTAGTGAAGCATACGGATCTTGAAAAATCATTTGAAACTCGCGGCGTGCATTTTTTAACGATTCACCGGTTATAGTTGATAGATCCTTACCATTAAAAACAATTTCGCCCGCCTGTGAATCTATCAAACGAATGATGCTACGACCAAGAGTTGACTTGCCCGAACCCGATTCCCCCACTAACCCCAACACTTCACCTTCATAAAGATTTATGGATACATGATCCACACCTTTAACAACGCTTTTTATGCGTTGAAATAAGGTGCCGGTGTACGCAGGGAACCCGACTTCAAGATCTTTCACTTCCAACAACGGTGGTCTTTTGTAATCAACAGAATGCTCGGAGGCCGGTTTTGCAGTCGTTAATACTGCACTGAGTAATTTTTTTGTGTAGGGTTGTGTTGGATTTTTAAAAATACTTTGGGTATCGCCTTGCTCAACCAGCTTACCTTTTTCCATAACCAACACATGATTTGCCATCTGTGCTGCAACACCCAAATCATGAGTAATAAAAATAACCGTTAACTGACGTTTTCTCTGGAGGTTTTTGATCAAGCTCAATATCTGTGCCTGGACTGTTACATCTAATGCTGTCGTTGGCTCATCGGCAATTAATAATTCCGGTTCTGCTAATAAAGCCATAGCAATCATTACACGCTGGCGCATCCCGCCGGAAAATTGATGCGGATACTGATCAATGCGCTCCGCTGCATTTTGGATTCCTACTTCAACAAGAACCTCAATAGCTTTTGCCCGTGCCTGCTGTTTATTAATGGCGGTGTGGACTAATAACACCTCCATTAATTGGTCAGCAATGCGCATGTAGGGATTCAGGCAAGTCATCGGATCCTGGAAAATCATCGCAATTTTATGCGCGCGAATTTTGCGCATTTCATTCTCTGGTAAACTTAATAAATCTTGTCCATTAAAAAGCGCGCGACCCGATTCGATTTTCCCGGGCGGCATGGGAATCAAACCTAACAGGCTATAACAAGCAACAGACTTTCCAGAGCCAGACTCGCCCACAATACCTAATACATCGCCGCGATTAATTGAAAAACTTAAGTCCTCTACCGCGACAGTCTGGCCATTGCGGGTATTAAAAACCACACGTAAATTTTCGACAGATAACAATGCTTCGCTGGTCATAATTAATCCCTGGATGCTCTTGGATCTAATGCATCACGCAAACCATCCCCCAGGAAATTGAGAGAAAAAAGCGTAATTGTTAATATCAAACCAGGGAAAAATAACAACCAGACATACTCTTCCATCACTTCAACTCCGCTGGCGATTAATGATCCCCATGAGCTTGCTGGCGGTTGTATCCCCAACCCTAAAAAACTTAAAAATGATTCAAGCAGGATCACACTGGGGATGGTCAAGGTTGTATATACAATGACGGGGCCGAGTACATTGGGAATTAAATGGCGTGAAACGATTCGCGCAGGCGATAACCCCATAGAAATAGCAGCTTCAACAAATTCCTGCCTTTTGATCGCCAATACCTGGCCACGGACTATACGAGCCATGGTTAGCCATTCTACCGCCCCGATTGCAAGAAATAGCAACAGGAGGCTACTGCCAAATACAACCGTTAACAGAATGATGAAGATGGTAAATGGTAAAGCATAAAGAGCATCAACAATTCGCATCATTACTGCATCGGTTCTACCACCAACAAAGCCGGCAATCGCCCCCCACAAAACACCAATGGTTAGTGCGACTGCTGTGGCGATAAAACCTACTGCCAATGAAATACGGCTTCCGTACATAATCCGAGTGAGTTGATCGCGACCAAGGATATCGGTTCCCAACCAATGTTGAGCCGATGGCGGTGATGCGCCGAGCTCCAAATTCTGTTCTTCGTAAGAATAAGGCGCAATCCACGGGGTTAATAAAGCAATAACAATTAACGCTAATAAAAAATAAAGACCGAGCATGGCCATTCTATTTTTTCGTAAACGTGCCAATGCATCCTGTGTTAACGAACGCCCTTTTTCCAGTTGTGAAAGCTCGGGAATTTTGATGACCTCAGACATAACTATCCCCTTGCCTCCAGCTCTTGGCGCAATTTTGGATTGAGCCAAACAAGTACTATATCGGCGAGCAAATTAAATAAAATAATTAGAAATGCAAAAAATATAGTGCACCCAAGAATCATTGTGTAATCGCGATTAAACGCAGCAGTTACATAAAACCTGCCCAATCCGGGAATCTGAAAAATAGATTCAACAACAAAGGAGCCGGCCAGCAATCCAGCAATTGCTGGCCCCAGAAATGAAATTACCGGGGTAATTCCGCCGCGCAACGCATGCACAAACACAATACGGCTCGTAGACAATCCCTTTGCGCGGGCTGTACGAATATAATCTTGCGAGAGAATATCCAACATTCCACCTCTACTAATACGGGCAATGTAAGCTGCATATACAGAGCCAAGCGTAATTGAAGGTAATATTTTGTCACCCGGAATTTCGCCCCATCCTGCAACGGGAAGCCAATCCAGCCAAATGCCAAACACTAATAGCAAAATCGGACCCAATACAAATGTAGGCATGCAAATTCCTACCATTGCCGCCGACATTGGAATGTAATCCTGCATACTATTTGTTTTTAACGACGCGATAATACCGGCCGTTAACCCCGTAACCAATGCAAAAATTAATGCATAGAAAGAGAGCTCCAACGTTGCGGGAAGGCCGGCAGCTATAAGGTCATTTACAGTGTGGCTCGGATATTTGAACGATGGCCCTAAATCGCCCTGAACTACATTCGCAATGTAATCCAGGAATTGTTTCCATAACGGATCATCAAGGTGGTAGCGTTCATTTAAATTTTTTATCACTTCGGGGGGAACTGCGCGATCTTCATCAAATGGCCCTCCTGGTGCAGAACGGATCATTATGAAAGTCACAAGTGACACCATAAAAAGCACCGGTATCGCTTGTAAAACACGTCGTACAATAAACATAAACATGCGTGTTTTACTCCAGGTATATCTGCTTGAATGAATAATAATCCATCGGATTGTCGTACCAGTTCTTCACTGATTTTGATACCAGGCGATTCCAGTGATAAGTGTATAGCGGCAAAATTGGAACCTCATCTACAAGAATTTTGTCTGCCTTCTGAAAATAAAACATACGTTGTTCCGGATCAGCCTCCAGTGCCGACGCGCGAATTAATGAATCATATTCCGTGCTTGCAAAACCGGTTTTATTATTACCATTGCCGGTCGTAAACATTTCCAAAAATGTAAACGGATCAAGATAGTCCCCCACCCAGGATGCCCTATCAATTTCATAATCCATTTGGCGTTCACGGTCCAGGAATACTTTCCATTCAACATTTTCCAAACTTACTTCAATACCCAATTCCTTTTTCCACATTTGTTGAATAGCCATGGCAACATTTCGATGTTCATCGTTGGTGTTAAATGCAATGGTTAACGTTGGAAAACCTTTTCCTTCCGGAAAACCCGCTTCAGCGAGCAGCTTTCTAGCCAGATCGGGATCGTAGGGCATTTTTGCTTCAGGTACGTAAGAATTTGGATCAGGTGCAGTTAATGCATAGGCGGGTTTTTGACCAAACTTGGTGACATACTCAACTATTTGGTGTCGGTTAACGCTATAGGCAAGGGCTTTGCGAACACGCAGATCATTCAACGGTTTTATAGTGGTGTTAAAACGATAAAAATAAGTTGCAAAATTTTGAAAGGAACGCAGAACGCCATCATTTTTTGCTTTGTAATACTCTAATTTATCGCGCGGCAAATAATAGGTGATATGCAATTGCCCGGCCCTGAACATACGTTCTTCTACCGTATATTTAGGAATTGGATAAAATCTTATTTCATTAAGTTTTACATTGGCCGCATCCCAATAATAAGGATTACGTTTGACGGCGATATATTTTGTTGGAATCCATTCAACGGGAATAAATGGTCCATTGCCTACAAAATTTTCCGGGCGAGTCCATTTTGTACCTCGCTCGTCTATTGCACCAAATTTTTCAATAGTGGGGATATGCAGTGCAAATGCGCTGTGATGGGCGAGTAACTGCAGGAAATAAGGAGTCGGTGCTATGAGTTCGACATCCAGGATTTTTTTATCAAATGCTTTAACACCGACATCTTCGAAACCAATTTTTCCTTCGTGAAATGCCTGGCCATTTTTTACTACGTATAACGATGTTGCGTATTGGTTACCTAACGCAGGCAGAAAGCTTCGCCGCCAGGATTGCACAAAATCATTTGCAGTCAGGTCATCGCCATTTGACCATTTGGCATTTTCCCGGATATAAAATCTATACTTTGTTCCATCTTCTGATATATCCCACCGTTCCGCTACACCCGGCACCACCTTAAGCGTTTTAGGATCCCTTGCGACCAACCCTTCGAACAACGCTGCCTGCACACGTGACTCGGGCATACCAGTGGTGACTTGCGGATCCAGATCGGAGATTTCATCGCCATTTGCAATATGCAAAATCTGCTGCTCATTACCTATATCAACCAGTTTTTGCGACTTTCCACAACCAGATAGCAGGCCAGCAGCCATTACACAAATCATCAGCCATCGTATCGCATGCATAAATATAACTCTGTCAGAAGTTAATAATCATTATTTTGAAAGGTCTTTTGCAAATGCATCAAAACTGTAAGGTCTTCCAAGAAAATCCTCTACCAATTCAGATGCATCTTTTTTTCCACCGGGCGCTAATACTGTTTCGCGATACCGTTGAGCCAATTCAGCATTACGCAATCCTTTTTTCACGAATTCACTGTGCATATCAGCAGCAATAACCAATGACCACATATAGGTGTAATAAAGAGACGAGTAACCATTTAGGTGGCCAAAACTGGTATAAAAATAGGTATCGTCCACATAACCAAAAGGTGAATACGAAGATTGTATTTCGGCCATTTTTTTGTTTAGGTCAAGCGTGGCAGGATCCTGATTATAAAAACCCAACGATAATGCAGCATAGAAGAGTTGATGCTTGGTCCACATTCCTTTGCCAAAATCGCGCGCTGCAACCATCTTTTTTACCAGTTCAGGAGGAATTACTTCACCTTTCTCGTTACGTGCAAACTTGGCCAATGTCGCAGCATCCCAAACCCATTCCTCTAACATTTGCGAAGGTGCTTCAACAAAATCCAATTCAGTTTTGGTACCAGAAAAATAAATCCAACGCTGATCCACGCCAGCGAAAATATCGTGCATTAGATGGCCGAATTCATGTAAAAAAGTTTCGACATCGGTGTGTTCCATTAAACCGGAAGGGAAATTACAAACCAGGGCTGCTTCTGGTAATTGAAGGTCTTTGAGCCCGCTGGTTATTGAAAACTGGGCCGCATGTTTGTATTTGCCATCACGCGGATGCATATCCAGGTAGAAACGGCCAATCACTCTTCCCTTCTCAACAATTTCATAGGCGGTTACTGTTTCGTGCCAAACCTTGGTATTCCAGGGGCGAATACTGATACCAAACATGGTCTCCATTAAATCAAAAATTCCTTTACGAACATTTTCGTATTGAAAATATTGGCGCACCTCCTGGGAGTTGACCTCGTATTTTTCTTTCTTGACCAAATGTTCTAAATAGAGTTTCTGCCAATCCGCAACTACCTTGGCTGATGGATCTATTTTTTGTAGCCGTTTCAATAATTCGTTGTATTCGATCTCAGCGCGAGGATTAGCCAGTGTAGAAACTTTGTCGATAAATGATTGGGCATTAGCCGGATTCTTAATCATTTTATCTTCGGTGATATATTCTGAAAAATTTTTATAACCTAACAGCTGTGCTAATTCATAACGTTTTTCAAGCAGCTGTTGTAAGACCTTTTTATTTTCCGGATAGGCCTGCTGCCTGAAAATTACATAGAATTTTTTTCGCAATGCATCATTTTCGGCAAACTGCATAAAGGGGACGTAATCAGGATATGCAGTGGTAAGAATTATTTTCCCTTGTGCATCAGGTTTATGCGCATCAATATAATCTTGCGGCAATCCACTCAAATCACCAATAGAATCAAGAACCAACTGACGCGCGCCATCACGTATATTTTTATCGAACTGCTGGCCTGTTAAATTAATTTCTTCATTTAGTGCTTTAATACGTGCGCGGGTTGCATCATCTTTATCAACACCCGAACGCTTATAATCGAGCAACATACGCTCAACGAAACGGCGATCCTGTTCATCCAGGACATTTTTATCAATCTTCGCAATACGATTATAAAGTGGGCGCGACAGACTGATTTCACTAATTAATGAGACCAGATTTTGCTCGCACTGCTCAGCGGCAGTACGCATTTCCGGATTCGGATGAACATTGGCATAAAGGCTGGACAGGTTCATTTGCCGATCAAGAATAATATCCACAGCATTAATACTTTGTAGCAAATCTTTCTGGCTGTAATTTTTGGATGACGATAGGTCAGCCATATAAGCCTGTACCTTTACGTAATCATTCTGACAATTATCCAAATAGCTTTTGGCGTTTTTATCTGCCGGTGCAGTCCAGGTAATTGCGGTTGCATCGTTTGGTACGGCCTCACCCGATTTGGAGGGCAGAGTTGAGGTGCAGCCATTCAGGAGGATGCCAATTAGTGCGCATAGAGGTAATTTGCTTACAGATATGGCTGTGAGGAACAATCTGTTTGAACCCAGGAACAACGTCATAACACCCCTCCAGTATCAATAAATGGTTTTCCCGCGCTGCAATATCGCCGGTGAACGAGGCATGGTAGTACAGTTTTCAATACAAACAAAGAGGATAAAATTGCTTAATCATTAAGGACTTATGTGATATTTTTCGCGTTTTCCCCGCATTTGGATGGGTTAGCCATCGGCAATTTGCTTTCCATACTGAGTTTCCCAACAAATTTACAGATTGCTGCTAAGCTTCAGTTAAATCCCTAGAAAACGCCTATAACTAGATTTGAATTATGCGTGATTATTTACTGACTGAAGATCAACGTGATTGCCTTCAGGAAATTACGAATGTTGCCATGGGACAAGCGGGCTCACACCTGGCTCGCCTGCTGAATGTTTTTGTCGTTTTATCCATTCCCCACGTTAGCGTATTAAATCCAACCGATATTGCGATGGCGTTGCAATCACTGAACAGGGAAGGGAAAGACGATATCGTTCACGGCGTTTGCCAGGGATTTATCGGTGGCGGCATAGCAGGTGAAGCCATGCTTATTTTTCATGGCACCGATTTTGAAGACTTGGCCAAGCTGCTCAAATATGACCGCATTCCTGATGAGCAAGCGCAATATGAACTATTAATGGATACAGCCAATGTGCTTAATGGGGCCTGTTTGCGCGGCCTGGCAGAACAGCTTGACACCCATTTCAGCTTCGGACCACCAATGTTACTGGGACAACACTGCAACATTACCGACCTTCTCCAAAATGACAATATGAAATGGAAACAAGCCCTGGTCGTTGAAATTAATTACGCTATTGAAAATCACAAAATCAACTGCGATTTATTACTCGTTGTAGCTGAACATTCGATTCATGGATTAATTGAAAAACTCAATTATTTACTTGATTAACTTTGGGCATTTAAAGACAAACGATGGCAATGAGCGACGAACTCAATAAGTTATTTAAAGATGTCCATTGGCAAATGGACATCTTGCAAAATATCGATGTAGGTTTAGTGGTGATGAACCAGGACTACACGATTGAAGTTTGGAACAGCTTCATGCAAAACCATAGCAGCAAAGCACCTGAGGATGTGCTGGGAAAAAGCTTGTTCCAGGTTTTCCCTGAGCTACCAGAGCAATGGTTTCGCCACAAGGCCCAAGCTGTTTTTGTATTACAAAACGCCACATTTACCACTTGGGAACAGCGCCCTTTTCTATTTCGTTTTCCTCATTACCGCCCTATTACTGGCACTGCGGAATACATGTATCAAAACAGTACCATTATCCCTCTGGCAGACACCAAAGGCATTGTTGGCCATATCTGCCTGATAATTTATGACGTAACCGATACAGCTGTTAATAAACTTGCACAACAGCAAGCAAACAAACAGCTTCAGAACCTGAGCCGTACCGATCATTTAACTGGTTTATTTAATCGTGGTTATTGGGAGTTACGTTTAATTCAAGAATTCAAACGTTATGACCGCTATGAGCAATCCTCTAGCCTGATAATGCTCGACATAGATCATTTCAAGAAGATTAATGATAAGTATGGCCACACGGTTGGAGATGAGGCGATCCGTGGAGTAAGCCGCGCAATAAAAGAACAAGTCAGAGACCTTGATATTGCCGGGCGTTACGGCGGAGAAGAATTTGCAATAATCCTAACCAATACCGACGGAGATGGAGCGTGTGTTTTTGCTGAACGTTTGCGCAACACAGTTGAAAATCTGACAGTTTATGCAGAAGGGCACGAGATTAAATTTACTATTAGCCTGGGAGTCGCAGAAATGAGCAACCAGGTCAGGGATCATCGAAACTGGATTGAAAGAGCTGACCATGCCCTGTATCGCTCAAAGGAAACTGGTCGAAATCGTTGCACAATGCTTTGACGAACAATAAAAAAGGCTTCAAATGAAGCCTTTTTTATTAGGTGGCGGATGATTTTACTCTACGGTAGCAGCATCTTTTAATAGTTTTTGATAGCTCGCAAAATCGTTACGGCCATAAATACTACCTAGCTGAGCTGTAATAGCTGTCTTTTGTTCTGGCGTAACTTTATCAAAGCTGCCAGCAGTTACACTCTCCAGGACAACAACTGCTAAATCTCCCGAACCAGTTAGAGTGCTGCCATAACTATTGGTGCCTGCCTGTGGCTTGCTCATAGTGAAGGCATAACGCAACACATCAGCATCAACTTCAGCATTACTTCTAGCGGCAGCTTTAACTTGCTTTAACTCAACTCCATTAGCCTTGCTTAGCTCCTCAAATTTTCCGCCAGCTTTTAATTCAGCAATTAGCTTGGTTGCCTGATCATTCAAAAGTGTACGCGCTTTCTGATCTTTAAGGGTATTAACGATTTGCTCCTTCACATCAGCAATAGGTCTAACCTGTTTTGGTTTGTAATCTGTCTTTTTCAATACGATGACATTGCTTGAATCAAGCTCAATAACATCACTGCTATTACCTTCCTGCAATACTTCCTGAGAAAAAGCCGCTTCCGAAACTTTTGGATTTGCCAATAGATCTTTGCCTTTATTACGCTCGAACAAACCGGAATTCTGTACTTTTACTCCCAACTCATGAGCTACATCAGCAAGGCTTTCTGCGTTATAAGCCAAATCCCGCAATTTTTCTAATTGTGCTACAAATAATGTTTCAGCTTCAGCACGCTTCAACTGCTCCTCTACACTAGCTTTTTGCTCTTCAAATGTAGGAGGTTCAGATCCTTTTTCTGCTAGTAATTTAATAAAATGAGTACCTGCATCAGTTTTAACCGCTGCCGAAGTTTGCCCTACTTTTAACGCAGCCAATGCAGTTTCAAACTCTGCCGGGAAAGCATCTCCTTTTGTAAAACCAAGATCCCCACCCTGCTCTTTGCTTCCCAAATCGTCAGAATATTCTTTTGCCAGCTTTGCGAAATCTTCACCGGCTGCCAATTTTTCAGTCACAAGTTTGATTTTTTCTGCATTATTATTTTCAATCAAGATATGCGCTGCATGACGCTCAGTCGCTGCAACAAAGGATGATAAGTTTTGTTCGTATTGCTTGCGGATTTGTTCTTCAGTAACAGAAACAGTTTTAACTAACTCTGAAACACTCAAACTAATGTAATCAACAGAAACTTGTTCATCACTAGTAAATGCCTGCTGATTAGCATTGTAGTAAGTTTGAATTTCATTCTCATCAATCGTGATACCTTCGCGAATTTTTGCAGAAGGCAATATCACATAAGATAAGTCTCGAGACTGGAAGCTCAACGCCACAATATCATTAAGCTGCGCAGGAGTTGCAAAAGCAGTAGCAGTCAACCCGGATTGAAGCTGGTTTATAACCAGCTCTTCGGAAAGCAACTTCGTATAAGTGCCATGCGTATAACCCATGTTACGCAACAATTGTTGATAACGATTATTATCAAAAGCGCCTGATTCATTTTTAAATTGCTGCGAATTGCTAATTTGTTCGTGAAGATAATTATTCCCGATTGTCATACCTGAACCATCGGCCGCTTGAAACAAAACTTTGCGCTGGACAAGATTCTCAATAACAGGTTTACGCAAATATTCATCACTCAAAAATTCAGCAGGAATTTGATCTCCATAGGTATTAAGCATTTGTTGCTTTTGATTTCCTATTGCTCGCGCAACATCAGTCTCGGTAATTACTTCACCATTTACTTTTGCGGCCTGATTAGCTGAAGTGTCCCAATTAAATAGAGCCTCAACACCAGTGAGAGCAAAAATGATTACAAGAAATCCAATTAAAATAAAAGAGATAACGCCTCTGGAATTGTCTCTGAGGTTCTGTAACATTTTAAACTCCTAGCTTGGAAGAAAGCGTTTTGCGCAAAAGGTATCGCACAAAGAAACCTAATAATTAATTATTCGATGTTAAAAGGCATTAATTTGTAATCGTTAAATATATATACAAAAGCCACATCACTAAGAAAAAGGCGCATATAAATGCGCCTTTTTGCATCTCCGATTATTTATCGGAAATAACTATCAATCAATTGACAGCGTCTTTAAGAGCTTTACCGGGTTTGAATCCAGGTACTTTTGCTGCAGCAATTTTAATTTCCGCACCTGTTTGAGGATTACGTCCAGTACGAGCAGCGCGCTCTTTCACTGCAAACGTACCAAAGCCTACCAGAACAACAGAATCACCATTCTTCAGGGCACCAGTGATACTTTCCACTACCGCATCCAAGGCACGTCCGGCAGCTGCTTTAGGAATATCCGCAGATGCGGCAATAGCTTCAATCAGCTCAGTTTTGTTCACACTTAACCCCTTTTGATTATTTGTTTCTAAAAACACAGCACAAATTAATGTCGCGAATAATTTACTTGGCTGCGCAGCAAATGAATTGCGATTTATACCAACAGTGTCGGAGAGGGTCAAGGAAAGCTTACAGCTTTACACAAAACCCGCCGAACACTGATCACAAAACAACCTGATGCACCTTTTTTGCAATAAAGCACTCTTTAATGCGTATTTAACCGAGCGTCTGTTTCTGGCGCTTTTTGCGCCGCCTTTTCCAGGGCCCGATACTCTTCATCACTGAGTGGCTTGGGATGGAATTGCAGAGCGATATCAAGAACCTCATCAATCCATTTAACAGGCTTAATCACTAAATCTGCTTTTATGTTGGCCGGAATCTCTTTCAGGTCACGCTCATTATCAGCAGGAATGATAACAGTCCGGATTCCTCCGCGATGTGCGGCTAGTAGCTTTTCTTTCAATCCGCCAATGCGAAGAACTTCGCCACGCAAAGTGATTTCTCCTGTCATGGCTACATCTGCTTTGACAGGTATACCGGTCAATACAGACACCAACGCGGTACACATAGCAATGCCCGCACTTGGCCCGTCTTTCGGAGTCGCACCTTCAGGAACATGTATGTGCACATCTACCTTTTCATGATGGTCTGGTGCGATACCCAATGCCTGACCTCGAGAACGAACCACAGTTAGTGCAGCTTGAATGGACTCTTGCATCACATCACCGAGGGATCCAGTCTTAATGATCCGGCCTTTACCAGCAACTGCAGAGGATTCAATTGTGAGCAACTCTCCCCCGACTTGCGTCCAAGCCAATCCGGTCACCTGACCAATCTGATCTTTACTCTCGGCTTTGCCAAAATCAAATTTTCTAACGCCTAACAAATCCTCAAGCAAATCACTGCCAATAATATCTGCCTTATTGCTTTTACCTTTTACATGAAGCGTAACTACCTTACGGCAAATTTTAGCGATTTCACGTTCAAGTCCGCGAACCCCAGCCTCGCGAGTGTAGTAACGGATAATATCTTTAATTGCTTCGTTTGCGATTTTGATTTCAGATTCTTTCAGTCCATTGGCCTTCATTTGCTTGGGTATTAAATAACGCACTGCGATATTTAATTTTTCATCCTCGGTGTAACCAGGAATTCGAATAACTTCCATCCGATCCAATAATGGGCCGGGAATATTCATCGAGTTGGATGTACAAACAAACATCACATCAGATAAGTCGTAATCAACTTCTAAATAATGATCATTAAAATGACTATTTTGCTCTGGATCCAATACCTCCAATAAAGCGGATGCAGGATCACCACGATTATCCATTCCCATTTTGTCAATTTCATCAAGCAAGAAAAGCGGATTCTTTACACCTACTTTCGCCATTTTCTGAATTAACTTTCCTGGTAAAGAGCCAATGTAAGTCCGGCGATGCCCGCGAATTTCCGCTTCATCGCGCACACCACCAAGCGCCATGCGAACAAACTCACGATTAGTAGCTCGTGCAATGGATTCACCCAATGATGTTTTACCAACCCCGGGAGGACCCACCAGGCAAAGGATTGGTCCCTTTACCTTCTTAACACGCTGCTGGACAGCCAGATACTCCAGGATTCGCTCTTTTACCTCTTCCAAACCGAAATGATCTTTATTTAGCACCTCTTCAGCCCGGACTAAATCATTTCGCACCTTGCTGCGCTTACTCCAAGGCACCTTGATCATCCAATCAATGTATGCGCGGAGAACCGATGCTTCAGCGGACATTGGTGACATCATCTTTAATTTGTTGAGCTCAGTGCGCGCTTTTTCTTCTGCGTCTTTTGGCATGGCGGCAGAGAGAATTTTCTTTTCCAGTTCATCAACCTCATTTACCTCTTCACCCAACTCTCCCAATTCCTTTTGAATAGCCTTGATTTGTTCATTGAGGTAATACTCACGTTGACTTTTCTCCATTTGCTTTTTAACGCGCCCACGGATTTTCTTTTCAACATGGAATAAATCCACTTCTGCATCCATTAAATCCAGCAATAATTCGATGCGGGCATGAATATCAGCAATTTCCAATATGGATTGCTTCTTAGACAAATCCAAAGACATATGCGCCGCAATTGTATCGGCCAAGCGCCCAGGTTCATCTATTCCTGATAATGACGTAATAACTTCGACAGGGACTTTTTTGCTCAGGTTTACATACTGTTCAAATTGGCCGATTGCAGAGGCAACCAAGGCGCGCGCCTCTGCCCCTTCAACATTGGGGCCTGTAACAATTTCTGCATTTGCTTTAAAGAACCCACCAACATCTTCTATCGATTCAATCCTGGCGCGCTCTCGTCCCTCAATCAAAACCTTGACGGTTCCGTCTGGTAACTTAAGCAACTGCAATATGGTTGCCACCGTTCCAATTTCATATAAATCTTCAGCCTTGGGCTCATCTTGCTGGGGATTTCTTTGCGCTACTAAAAGTACCTGCTTATCTGCAGCCATAGCCCTTTCCAGGGCCTCAATGGATTTGCCTCTTCCAACAAACAAAGGCGTAACCATATGCGGATATACAACTACATCACGCAACGGCAGTAAGGGAATATCAGTAATACGGGGTTCGAGTGGGGTTTCAGCGACCATTGGATCCTCTCTTCTCTGGCGGCAGCTATAACTGCCATAGAACAAGATTGGGGGCAAAAAGGGGCAATTACAAGTTTACCGGAGGAGAAAAAACAAAAAGAGCGCTAAATTGCGCTCTTTTTGTTTTTCCTGAATAAAAATCACTCAGGATTTATTATTCATCAGCTGCAGCTTTTGGTTGCTTTTCAGCAGTTTCATATACCAACAATGGCTCAGACTCGCCTTTTATAACTGACTCATCAACTACAACCTTGACAACATGCTCTTCAGCTGGAATTCGATACATCGTATCAAGCAATACCGATTCCATAATTGAACGTAGACCACGGGCACCGGTCTTACGCTCAAGTGCGCGCTCCGCAACCGCGTCCAACGCATCCGTCCTGAAATCAATTTGAACACCTTCCATCTCGAATAATCTTGCATATTGCTTGGTCAATGCATTACGAGGCTCAGTGAGAATTTGAATCAATGCGGCTTTATCTAACTCATCCAATGTTGCGATGACAGGTAAGCGTCCTACAAACTCAGGAATTAAGCCATATCTCACCAAATCCTCTGGTTCCAGATCGTGTAACGTTTCGCCAAAGTTTCTCTTTTCATCTTTGCTCTTAACTTCAGCACCGAATCCAATACCACCTTTTTCCGAACGATCTCGAATAACCTTGTCCAGCCCCGCAAAAGCTCCACCGCATATAAATAGGATATTTGATGTGTCTACTTGTAAAAACTCTTGCTGGGGATGTTTACGTCCACCTTGAGGAGGAACAGATGCAACAGTACCTTCAATTAACTTTAACAATGCCTGTTGGACACCTTCACCCGACACATCTCTGGTGATTGATGGATTATCGGACTTACGAGAAATTTTATCGATTTCATCAATGTAAACAATACCTTGCTGCGCCTTTTCAACATCATAGTCGCACTTTTGCAACAATTTCTGAATGATGTTTTCTACATCCTCACCCACATATCCCGCTTCGGTTAGGGTAGTAGCGTCTGCAATTGTAAAGGGGACATCCAGTAATCGAGCAAGCGTTTCTGCAAGCAAAGTCTTACCACTGCCTGTAGGACCAACTAAAAGGATATTACTTTTGCCTAACTCAACTTGCTCTTTATCTTTGCCGGCCTTGTCACCAAAACGCAAACGCTTGTAATGATTATAAACAGCTACCGCCAATACCTTCTTGGCCCTCTTTTGACCAATTACATATTGATCAAGGATTGCTGATATCTCATGCGGTTTCGGCAATTTTTCTGAATTGCCTTCAGTGGCATTTTCCTGAATTTCTTCGCGGATAATGTCGTTACACAAATCAACACATTCATCGCAAATGAAAACGGATGGGCCCGCAATTAGCTTACGAACCTCATGCTGGCTTTTGCCACAAAAAGAGCAATACAGTAACTTTCCGCTTTTATCACCTGAGTCACTAGTGTGATCGGTCATTGGCCCACTCCATCAAAATTTCTATAACAATTGTCAGGTCGAAGAGCCAAATTTCAAGCTATCAGAGTAGAATTTGGCACTTTTCTCACCTTTTATCTTGACTAAAAATCAAAAAATTTGACAATTAAAGCTATTTGGTTGGCTGAATTCGCTTTTCAATAACCGCATCAACCAAGCCATATTCTTTAGCCTGGTGCGCAGACATGAAGTTATCGCGCTCAGTGTCTACTTCTATTTTCTCAATTGGTTGACCCGAATGGAAAGCCATCAGTTCATTCAATTTAGCCCGAATTTTTAGTATTTCTTGCGCCTGAATATGAATATCGGATGCTTGCCCTTGAGCGCCACCGCTTGGCTGATGAATCATTACACGTGAATTTGGTAGACAAAAACGCTTACCCTTCGCTCCCGCATTTAACAAGAATGCACCCATGCTGCATGCCTGACCGATGCACATAGTGCTGACATCTGGTTTTATAAATTGCATGGTATCGTATATTGACATCCCAGCCGTTACTGAACCGCCAGGAGAGTTGATATATAAATGAATATCTTTATCCGGATTTTCAGCTTCAAGAAATAATAGTTGAGCAACCACAAGATTCGCCATGTAATCTTCTACAGGCCCTACTAAAAATATAACGCGCTCTTTCAGCAATCGGGAATATATGTCGAAAGACCGCTCCCCCCTTGCCGTCTGCTCAATAACAATAGGAACTAAACCGCTATTAATTGTAGAAGAATGGGAATTCATATATTCGTATGACATCGTGCATTTTGTCCTTAAGCGGGCTTTTATAGCATCGCCAAATTTGAGAACTGTTAGGTTTTGACATTAGAGAGCTTAACCCGTGATGGGATTATATGCCAGTATAAAGAGGGATTTTGGGAGGTATTCGAAGAAGGGAAAGCTGCAAAACGAGTGTTTTGCAGCTTTTTTAAACAATTAACGCTGAGCGTTGGCTTTAATGATTTCGTCGTAGTTGGTTTCCAAATCAACAACTTTCGCCTGACCTAAAATATAATCAACTACCTGGTCTTCAAGAACTGCCGATTCCACACCAGCCAGCAACTCCTGGTTACCGTTATAGTATTCAACAACTTCTTTAGGCTCTTGGTATGTAGAAGCAATTTCTTCAATCATTGCGCGGACACGCTTGGCATCCGGCTTAAGTTTATTAGCTTTTACAATTTCGCCAACAATCAAACCCAGAGTAACGCGGCGAGTAGCCTCTTCCTGGAACATAGTGTCCGGAAGCAAAGACTTCACATCAAAATTTTGCTGCTGCCCACCAAATCGTTGCAACATTTGATTACGCAAAACCTCAACTTCATTAGCAACTAACGCTTTCGGCACTTCAGTGGTATGAGAAGCAATTAACGCATCCATTACCTGACCCTTTACCTTGGCTTTAAGCGCATTAGCCAATTCACGATCCATATTGGCTTTAACTTCTTTACGGAACTGCTTCTCGCCGCCTTTTTCTACTCCAAACTTTTGGAAAAACTCTTTTTTGAGCTCTGGTAATTGCGCTTCAAAAACGTTATTTACAGTGATAACGAATTCAGCGGCAGCACCTTTCAACTCTTCCGCCTGGTAATCATCAGGGAAGGTTACTGAAACAGTTTTTTTCTCACCCGCTTTCAAACCTACGATACCGTCTTCAAAACCAGGAATCATAGATTTTGAACCCAGCACCAATTTATGGTTATCAGCCTTGCCGCCGGCAAACTCAACGCCATCTTTAGTGCCAACAAAGTTGATATCAACCTGATCACCATCTGCCGCAGCACGATCTACCACAGACCAGGTAGCCTGATGCTTGCGCAACACTTCGATCATGTTGTCTACATCAGCTTCAGTCACCTCAGCCTTATAACGATTAATCTCATAAGCAGAAAGGTCACTAAGGGCAACACTTGGATAAACCTCAAAAGTCGCCACATATTCCAGATCTTGCCCGACAGCCAATTGTTTTGGTTGAATAGAAGGCTGACCAGCTGGTTTTACATTTTCTTTCTGTACAGCAGCGTAGAACGAACGACTAATTACATCACCAACAACTTCTTGACGAATGCCAGCACCAAAACGTTGCTTAACTACAGACAGGGGCACTTTGCCTTTGCGGAAACCTTTAATGCTGACATTGCGAGCAGCTTGCTTCAAACGATTTTCAACTTCGTTTTCAACTTGCTCCGCAGGTACGCCTACTGTCAGGCGACGTTCCAATCCAGATGTTGTTTCAAGTGAAACCTGCATATGTGCCTCGTGAGATAACTAATGTTTGGCGGTCGATCAGGGGCTTATTATAAAACCCCGTAGAATATGGTGCGGACGGAGAGACTCGAACTCTCACACCTTGCGGCGCCAGAACCTAAACCTGGTGTGTCTACCAATTTCACCACGTCCGCATTGGATCACCTTTTCTTACATGGAAGATAGGTGCTGACTAAATCTTACTGCGCATTAACTATTTGATTTTTAATGTTTTTTATAAAAATCATCGGGTCGGTCGCGCGAAGGGTGCTGATTGTGCCACAGTCATTATGTGGCTTCAACTTTTTATGCATTTCTCATTAATACTCAGCGCCAGTTTGACGCTGACGCAAAACCATAGTCTTGAACTCACCAATCCAATTTTTAAGCAATTCAGAATTCAATGCTGTATGAACAGGCTCAACCTGGGTCAAGTCCACAACCTCAATGAAGTTTTCAGCCCCGAAAGCTTTCTTTTCAATTTTTTTTGGGGGGGATTTAAAAACCTGCAAATGATACCGCAGAACATCTCTTAGCCAACTCCCTTCCCGGTTCTCAAGCTCCTGCAATTCAACAACCTCCGACGGGCACTTTCCCAATTCATGCAATGAAGAGGATAGTTCTCCAAGGGAGTTGATGGTTTCAGGATTTTTAATACCATTGTTCTCCGCCAGCTCACGCAAGTAAAAATGGAAAGCTGTATATAAATGAAGCAATGATGACTCATAGGCTGCTTGCCGCTGAAACTGCTGGCCGGCTGTTGCATCAGAAGCATTATCTGCAAGGAAAAGAATTGCTGTAGCGAAACCAAGTTTTTGGTTAACCAGGGATAGGTGATTGCTCATGTAAATAAGTGCGATGAAAAATATGGATGCGAATTAAAATGGCCAGCATTAGCTGGCCATTAATATTATTTCTGTACCTGCCATTTACCAGCGTTATAAAAGGCCTTCCAGCCAGTCGCCTTACCGTTGACCTCGGTCTGGACATATTGCTCTTTCGTTTTACGGCTAAAGCGAATAATTGCCTTATTACCCTCTGGATCTTTGGCGGGAGCCGATAACAGGAAATGATATTTGGGATCAATTTGATCTTTGTATGGCAATAGCTCTTCCACCAGAGGAGCACGGGTTTCACGATTTTTCGGGAATTGACTGGCCGCCAGAAAAAGACCTGCCGCACCATCACGCAAAACATAATGGTCATCCACTTTTTCGCAACGCAATTCCGGCATGGAAATAGGTTCTACTTTTGGCGGTGCCGCTTCGCCACTTTTCAGAAGCTTGCGAGTATTCTTACACTCACTGTTAGTACAACCAAAATATTTGCCAAAACGGCCCGTCTTTAGCTGCATTTCGCTGCCGCATTTATCGCACTCAATTGTCGGGCCTTCGTACCCCTTTAAGCGGTAGGTGCCCTGCTCCACCTCATAGCCAGGACAATCGGGATTATTGCCACAAATATGCAGTTTACGACTTTCATCCAGCAAGTAAGAATCCATCGCAGAATTACAAAGCTTGCAGCGATGCTTTGAACGGAGTTGTCGAGATTCAGCCTCCTCATCCGCTTCAGCATCGATAACCTCATCACCAGACACCAAATTCATTGTATTTTTACAGCGTTCTTTGGGGGGAAGTGCATAACCGGAACACCCCAAAAACACACCTGTGCTCCCGGTGCGAATCTGCATGTTACGACCACAAAGATTGCAAGAAATATCGGTGTTGGTTGGATCATTTGCCCTCATGCCGTTAGAGGAGCTGGATGCAGATTCAAGCTTCTTACTGAACCCCGTATAGAATTCATCAAGTAAATCACGCCAATTCTTACCACCCTGGGCGACAACATCCAAAGCATCTTCCATGTTAGCGGTAAAACCGTAATCCATTAGATCATCAAAACTTTCCACCAAGCGCTCAGTTACTATATCGCCCATTTTTTCAGCATAAAAACGACGATTATCCTGGCGCACATACCCACGCTCCTGGATGGTGGAGATAATTGCGGCATAAGTAGATGGGCGACCAATTGCGCGCTTCTCCAACTCCTTTACCAAACTGGCTTCGGTATAACGCGCAGCAGGTTTGGTGAAATGTTGCTGGGGATTCAGCTTGATGAGTGGCAATACCTGCCCAACTTTCATCTCAGGCAAAACAACATCTTCATCTTTTTTCGCGATTTGCGGCAGCACTTTGGTGTAACCGTCAAAGCGAATTACACGGCCCCGAGTGCGCAACTCGTATTCACCGGCATTAACCACAACACTCGTACTGGTGTATTCGGCAGGGGTCATTTGACAAGCCACAAACTGCTGCCAAATTAACCCATAAAGTCGTTCAGCATCCCGCTCCATTCCACTTAATTGATTGGGCAAAACCTCAACATTCGATGGGCGAATCGCTTCGTGGGCCTCTTGGGCCCCTTCTTTACTTGAGTAGGTAACCGGCGATTCAGGTAAATAAAGTTTGCCATAATGACCAAGAATATAATCGCGACAACCCTCTACCGCCTCCTTGCTGAGGTTAGTGGAGTCTGTACGCATATAAGTGATATAGCCTGCCTCATACAAACGCTGAGCCATCATCATGGTTTTCTTAACACCAAACCCTAAACGAGTGCTTGCCGCCTGCTGCAAAGTTGAAGTAATAAAGGGAGCAGAAGGCTTGGAGTGGGTTGGTTTATCTTCGCGGCTGGAAACTTTATAACTGACGCCCTGCAACGCTTTGACCGCAGCCATCGCCTGCGCTTCATTAATTGGCTTAAACGCTTCATCACCTTGCTTTTTCACTTCGAAACTGGCGACCTGGTTTTTGCCTGCCTGCAAATCGGCAAATAATGTCCAGTATTCTTCCGGGATAAATGCACGAATTTCACGCTCGCGCTCTACCACCAGACGAACCGCAACAGACTGAACGCGCCCGGCCGACAAACCACGCGCAACCTTTTCCCATAGCAATGGCGAGACCATATATCCCACAACCCGATCCAGAAAACGACGGGCCTGCTGCGCATCTACACGATTTTGATCAATAGGGCCCGGGGTTTTAAACGCGTTTTGGATGGCAGTTTTAGTAATCTCATTAAAAACAACACGGCGATAGCGGGATTCATCACCTCCGATTGCCTCACGCAAATGCCACGCGATAGCCTCTCCCTCTCTATCCAAGTCGGTTGCGAGATAAACCGTGTCGGCCTTTTCAGCGAGCTTTTTCAGCTCCTCTACCACTTTTTCCTTTCCGGGAAGAATTTCGTATTGGGCCTCCCAATTGTTTTCGGGATCGATGCCCATACGATTAATCAGTTGGCTCTTACTTTTTTGAGCCTGATAGCGAGCCTTATCCTCTGCAGACATTTTTCTGGTCGCAGCTGCCTGTTTGGCACGCTCTTTAGCATCAACCGGTTTGGCTCCACCGCTGGTTGGCAAATCGCGAATGTGGCCAATACTGGATTTAACGATAAAGTCATTCCCCAGGTATTTATTAATGGTTTTTGCCTTGGCAGGCGACTCTACGATAACTAAAGATTTACCCATGATGGTTAGAAATGTCTCTATATAAAGGAAGGCTGTGCAAGTTGAAAAATATGCCAAACTAATACTGCAGAGCCATCAAAAAGGCTAAACTAGCGTTTGAAGGTGCGCATATATAAGACCTGAGCCGCAAGGGGTCAAGCGATTATTTCCATGAAGACTTATAGCTGAGCTCTGGCAATCACGCAAAATCAATCCTAAGATGGCACTTTAAGCAACTTTAACTTTTGTTATTAACGCATTGATTTAAAAAGAACTTAATAAAAATCATGATTCAAAAACAAAAACCAATAATTTCGCGCTATTGCGACCAACAGACCAAATAGACTACGCATGACCCTAATTGTTGTTCTCGTTTTTTTGATGCTTGTAACACTTGTAGGTGTCAGTGTTATTAACCGCATGCAGCAGCGGCAGCGCGAGCGCCGGCTGCAGCAGCGGCGCTTGCGCAATCAGGCTGATGAATTAAATGAGGTAGTAATTACCCTTGAGCAAACTATCCCTAACCGGGTTATTACCAAACATATCAACGACATGATTATTGGTTTGCAGCAGCAAATGCTGGCGCTTGAAGATAAGAATCCGCAACATATTGAAGCTGCCATTCACAAGAGCGAGCTTTATTCAGAAGAACTTTTGAATCCCCAGACCCGGCCACATATCAGCTACCAGCGTGAGAGTGACGCGCAGATTGCAAAAACGCAGTTACACCTTAATGAAGCTATGCATCTGATAACCCAGCTGGCAGCGCGCGGAGTTATTAATGAAGTCGAATTGGATACATACCTTTCCGAATTGCGTTGGGCTTACCTTATGGTTTCAGTGATGTCGTACATTGGCCAAGGCGAAAAATCCATGGCGATTAGTGATCGCTTTTCCGCTCAGGCTTTTTATCGCAAGGCACAGCAATTACTGATGGAGTCAATGCATCAGGACCCTCGCCGCCTGAAAATGATTAAAGAGTTGAGCGAAATGGTAGACGGTGACCGGGTTGGCCTAAGCAGGGAATTACGGGAGCCAACCTCCGCAGCACTCAAACTACACTGATAAATCCGCAATAGCAGCCGCTTGTAAATCATTCAGCGCCGAGGCTATCAGATCCAATATATCCTTATCCCCTTTTTCACCCCAGAATAGAGCGGTTCCGGCCTCTCCCTGAGTGATAACTGCAATTGAGCCAGGCAATTTCGGCAAATAATCCATTAATTTTGCACGTACCGCTTGATTAGGGCGAATCTCGTTATACCAGTCCCACTCGCGATAAAAATTCCCTTCATGCTCATATTGGGTACGTACCAGAATCCAGGTAGGCAATACTTGCATTGCAGCTGTTGGAGTTAAATAGTAAACCGGCGACATGCCCGGGTCTTCCATATCTGTTTTTAATTTTGGCAGCTTGCGTAAGGTAAAGCGTAGCCCCAATTTCGTGGCATATTGGCGCAATGCCTCTTTACGCTTCTGGGCTGGATTTGGCCGCAACATTGCTATGGGCCCAAGCACGAGTGAAATAGCCAAAATAAGAATTACAAAAAACCAGATATTCATGGACAACCCTAAATATTTACCAAAGAGGAACTAGGCTTAGATTAATCTTGTCACTAGGTTAATCATCCGTCGGAGAGAGGTGAGCATCATGAGTGAATCAATCAGCTACCGCCATATCATTGTAGGTGTGGATTTATCGGAAGACTGTCCTACCGTCATACAACGTGCAGCCGGAATTGCCAGCGCTTGTCGGGCCAAATTGACGTTAGCTTATGTCCTGGAGCCCATCGCATTTGCGTATGGGGGCGACATGCCAGTTGACCTCAGCGGAGTCCAGGAACAACAAGTTCATAAAGCAAATGCCGAATTGGCCCAGCTTGCAAAAACCACGAATTACCCGATCCAGCAGCAGCACGTTTTAGTCGGTCAACCTGCTGCCGAATTGCATTATTTAGCGGAACAGGAATCGGCAGATTTGATTGTTGTTGGTAGCCATGGCCGTAAAGGCTTTGCCCTACTGCTCGGCTCTACCCCAAACAGCGTATTGCACGGCGCCACGTGTGACGTACTTGCAGTATTGGTACGAAAACAAACCGAAGAATCATGAACAGGAATAAAACAATCCGATGATTGGCTTATTCCTGCTGCATATCCTCTAATTCTGCCCAGCGCTCAAAACAATCATCCAATTGCTGTTGGACCTGGGCCAGTTCCTGCAGTTTTTTTTCAACAACAGGGGCAGATTGCGTGTAAAAATCCCCGGCTGTTGTTTCGGCTTGCAACGCAGTTAGTTTACGTTCGAGGCTTTCAATTTTTTGCGGCAACTCATCAAATTCCTTCTGGAATTTATAACTTAGCTTTTTAGTCTTGGGAGCCGCTTTTGCAGTTGTTGCTGCCGGAGCAACTACGTTACTTGTTTCGGGTTTAGCAGCAGTGACTTGCGGCAACTCATCCGCCTGGGTCCATTTTCCTCCCTGGCGAATCCAGTCATCATATCCACCAACATATTCGAGGACATTGCCACGCCCTTCAAAGGCAATAACACTGGAAACTATGTTATTCAGAAACGCACGATCATGGCTGACCAGCAAAATAGTGCCGGAATAATCCGTCAATATTTCTTCGAGCAGCTCCAGTGTTTCAACATCAAGATCGTTAGTCGGCTCATCAAGCACCAATAAGTTCGCCGCCTTACTGAACAATTTAGCGAGTAATACGCGATTGCGCTCACCACCGGAAAGCGCACGCAAAGGTGTGCGAGCGCGCTCACCGCTAAACAGGAAATCACTCAGATAAGAAAAGATGTGTTTGGATTTGCCATCAATATCAATAAACTCACGCCCTTCGGCAATATTATCGACAGCGTTTTTATCCAGATCCAATTGATCGCGCAACTGATCAAAATAGGAGACCTGTAAATTAGTCCCCAAACGAACCGTACCGGATTGCGGCTGCAACTCACCCAAAATTAATTTGAGCAACGTACTCTTGCCCGCTCCATTCGCACCGACCAAACCGATTCGATCTCCACGGATAATACGCGTGGATAAATGTTTAATAATTTGTTTATCACCCCAGGCATAGGAAACATCATTAAGCTCAGCGACCAACTTACCTGAGTCACCGCTGCTGGCGAGAGTAAAGTTAGCTTTGCCTACAACTTCCCGGCGCTCAGCGCGCTCAACACGCAATGCTTTCAATGCACGTACGCGCCCTTCATTACGAGTGCGTCGCGCTTTAATACCCTGACGAATCCACACTTCTTCTTGAGCTAATTTTTTGTCGAACAATTCGTTGTGGCGCGCTTCATCAGCCAATGCCTGTTCGCGGTACACCAAAAAGCTGCTGTAATCACCCTGCCAGTACCGCAAATTACCACGATCCAACTCAGCAATGTGAGTTGCCAATGCTTGCAACAAAGAGCGGTCATGGGTGATAAAAATCAACGCACCGTTGAAAGCCAGCAACTGTTTTTCCAGCCATTCGATGGCTGCGATATCCAGATGGTTTGTTGGTTCATCAAGCAGTAATACATCCGGCTCAAGCACCAATGCCCGAGCCAGTGCAACGCGACGACGCCAGCCACCGGAGAGTTCACGCATGTAACGATCCGCCGGTAAATCCAGACGGGAAATAATCTCTTCCACTTTTTGCTGCAATAGCCAACCATCGCGCGCTTCTATTTGCTGCTGCAATTGCGTCATGCGCGCAAGTTGTGCATCAGAAATTTCAGCACCGTGGGAAAGCGCACGATATTCTGCCAGCAATTGGCCAGTACCATCGCTACCGGCAGCCACTGCATCAAACACCAAACGGTCATCCGCTTCTGGCAAATCCTGCTCAAGGCGCGCAATGCGGATACCGTTTTGACGAATGACTTCGCCTTTATCCAGATCCACCTCGCCGGCGATAACTTTTAGCAGGCTGGACTTCCCAGCACCGTTGCGGCCAATCAAACACAAACGCTGACCTTTTTCGATACTCAGGTCAACGCCATCAAGCAATACTTGCAGGCCGTAACTAAGGCCGGCTTTTTCAATTTTAATCAAAGACATAGAAAGAATAATTCAGGTAGTTTTCCAGCCAAAATGATACTGGCAGAAGCCCCGGTTGGCTGGTATTCTCAATCAATCACGGGATGCGAAAAAAGTGCCGCATCATATCCCACCAGCCAGCCAGAACCAACCCGCACGGTTTTATAATAAATTGAGGTTCCCATGAGGTTTTCGAAAATACTTTGGCCAGTCACACTCAGTGCCAGTGTATTCATCGGCAGTATGACCTTGATCAGCGCCGAAGCAGCAACGACTCCTGCCGCAAAAGCAGCCCCGGCAAAACAGGATCAACGCCAGTTGGAGCGACAACGATATACGCAAGCGCAAAAAGCGCTAAACGCTAAAAATATGGGCGAATACCAACGCCTGGTAAAACAACTGCAACATTATCCCCTGCTGCCTTATCTTGAATACCAGGAGCTCACTGATCGTTTAATCACACTTCCCAAAATAGAAGTGCAATCATTTTTTACCCGTTATCCGGATTCTTATTTATCGGAACGTCTCACCCACCGCTGGTTGCGAACCCTGGCACAGCGCGAGCGCTGGAGCGATTACCTGCATTTTTACGATGCACGTTTAACTGACCCTGAACTCACCTGCCTGCACGTGCGTGCGCGCCTGGCAACTGGCGATAAAACGGCACTTAAGGATGTAGCAGTACTATGGAATATTGATAAAGCCCAATCAAAATCGTGTGACCCGGTTTTTGATGAGTGGAAAAAAGCTGGCCTGATGACACCGGAGTTAATTTGGGAGCGACACAAAAAAGCAGTCAAAGCCGGCAACAAAAGTATGGCGAGTTATTTAAGTAATTTATTACCAACCAGTGTTCGCCCTGCTGCAGTATTAATGCAGGAAGTAGATGCCAATCCACGGTTGCTTAAACAAACTGCAAAATTCTCCAAACAGTCTGTACAAATGAAAGCAGTTATTCTGCACGGACTTGAAAAACTCGCCCGTACCAATGCCAAAGAAGCGCTGGCATTGTGGCATCAGTATGACGCACAACAATTATTCAGCGATGAAGATCGTATTGATATCAAATATGAAATTGCATTGCGCTTGTTGCGCCAGGATCACGAAGCAGATGCTGAAAAATTAGCAGCATCTACACCCAATTTAACGCGCACTGATTTGCTAGAGTGGTTATTGCGCGAATCGTTGCGCAAACAGGATTGGGAGCGCGTTAATGAATGGCTTGCCCGTTTACCAGAAGATGCACGCAAATCCGAGCGCTGGCGTTATTGGCAAGCGCGCACCATGGAGCAGCTTGATATCAAAGAAATAAATGGTGAAACGCCCATGGCGATTTACCAAAGCGTTGCGCCCGCTCGCAGCTTCTACGGTTTTCTGGCGGCCGATAAAACCGGCGGCACTTATCATTTATTAGACAGGCCACTCAGCGTAACTGAACAACAAATTCGCGCGGTTGAAAATTCACAAGGTATGCAACGCGCGCGCGAATTTTTTATGCGCAACGAATTAGCCGCGGCTAGCCGCGAGTATTTTCACAGTGCGCGTCGCATGCCCACAGAACAAATGATTATCGCCGGGCGCCTTGCGGAAAAATGGGGTTGGTATCGCCATGGCATCCAGTTAATGGCTGAAGCCCAATCCTGGGATGAACTGCAAGTACGCTTCCCGATTGTTTACAAAGATCACGTTAACCGTGCCGCCAAACAAACCTCGGTAAACCCGCTGTTTATTTTCGCGGTGACACGCCAGGAAAGTGCGTTTATGCACGATGCAAAATCCACCGCCGGTGCGGTGGGCCTAATGCAATTATTGCCATCAACAGCCAAACATACAGCGCAAAAAAATGGCCTGAGTTTTTCACCGAATGATTTAATCACACCGGAAAAAAATATCGCTTTAGGCAGTCGCTACTTAAATCACTTGCTGGATGTATTTGATGGCAATCGAATACTTGCCGCTGCTGCTTATAACGCAGGCCCATCGCGTGTTAAGAAATGGCTCAACAAAGAAAAGAATTCGCAGCTTCCTTATGACGTATGGATTGAAGCCATTCCCTATAAAGAAACGCGTGGCTACGTACAAAACATACTGTCTTTCTCGGTGATATATGCATATCGACTGGGGCAAGAAACAAATTTTGTTACGCCGGCAGAGGCAACCCGTCACCTGTAATTGACGCCCTGCTCCTGAATGTGTGAGAGTTCGGCTCTCTGAACTTACAGCTCTGGAAAATAAAACGCCGGCATCATTGTGCCGGCGTTTTATTGTTGACAGCTTGTCAAAGAATCAATTTTTATTCGCGCCTAAAAATTCACGCAAGCGTTTTTGTACTACCTTCGCCAGTTCGTCCGGCTGGAATTTGGAGAGGAAATCATTACATCCTACTTTCTCTACCATCGCCTTATTAAAGCTACCACTTAACGATGTGTGCAGCACCACGTACAAATCTTGCAACGCGGGATCCTTGCGCACCTCCGCAGTCAGGCGATACCCATCCATTTCCGGCATCTCGGCGTCGGTGACCAGCATTAGAATTTCATCAGTCACTTTGTGGCCAGCTGCAACCCACTGACGCAAATGTGTAAGCGCCTGCAGGCCATCCTGCATTGACAGTACCTCAATACCAAGATTTCCCAACGTTTCCCTGACTTGTTTAACAGCAGTAGGAGAATCTTCCGCCAGCAGGATTTTTAGTTTGCGACGGCGAGCCTCGGCAACCAGATCTGAATCAAGCACCTCATCTGAAACACGGGTGTTATACGGGATGATATCCGCAAGTACCCGCTCCACATCCAGAATCTCAACCAGCTGATCGTCAATACGGGTAATTGCGGTAAGGAAATGGCTACGACCAGTGCCTTTTGGAGGCGGTAAAATCAATTCCCAGTTTAAATTAACGATCCTGTCCACAGCACCGATTAAAAAGGCCTGCACCGAACGGTTGTACTCGGCCACAATTAAATTTGCATTTTCGATGTCTTTAAGCGGGCTCATCCCAATAGCCGCGCGCAGGTCAATAACCGGAACTGCCTGATCACGCAAATGTGCAACACCCGATATATGCGGATGACTATGGGGCACATGACGCAGCCTGGGAACCTTTACAACCTCTTGCACTTTGAACACGTTGATGGCGAACAGCTGCCTGCCCCCCAAGCGAAACATAAGCAGCTCCAGCCGATTTTCACCGACCAGGCGCGTACGTTGATCTATTGAATCCAGTAACTTGGACATACCCCTACCCTAATTGCGCTTGCCAAGGCATTGAATAAACAATAAAAAGTATAGGCAATAAGTAATTGCTCTGCCCAACATTAATCAGCTATCCAGGTAATTAAAAAAACGCGGGCGATCCCTGCCATTGAATTCATTTGTTTTTTTATTACGAAATTGATTGTCGCCCGCTATAAAATCGATTAGAGTCGAATTCCTTTTTACCCCTGACCGAATGTTACTTATGTATACACCTCGTTTTGCAAGCAAACATTACGCGTGGCGATCAATTGCGATTGCACGATTTGCTTTGCCATGGCGGACGAGAAGGTAAAAAGTATTTATTTTTATACCCAAAGGCCGCAGCGACAACTCTGCGGCCTTTGTGTTTTTAATGCCCTTGATTTCGCTGCGAACAATCTGATAACCAGGGAGTTTATCGTGGCGATTTTTATAATCTATTTTTATGCATTGAATTTATGGGCCAGCGTCCTGTCTCACAGGATAGATTCTGGTGCACTTGTTTTATTCATCTTATTACCTGTATTGCCCTGCCTTGTAATCATAATTTGGTACATTGCAACCAACCGCGCAACATCATCACTTTGCCATCGCACACAACAATTAATGCGCGGCAGTGCAGGGCCAGACGAATTACTTATTCGTGAATTGGAAAATACAAATCGCACCCGGGCCGATCAAGATAATTCAGGATAACCCACATTGATTAGCAATATTCCGGAATGCATTGTCCCGGAATATTGTCTCGCACCGGTTAACATCCTGGAAAATGCTGGTAAGCTGAAAGTTAAGGTCTACACTTCTATAGTTGCCAACTCCATGATTGGCTGATCAACATTAACAACAATGACAACAATGACAAATTGATCTTTTTTATGACCGAAGCGATTCCGTTACTGGCACGTCAACCGATTTTCAACGGCAACATGCAAGTTGTTGCGTATGAGCTTTTATGTCGCAACAGTGAACTGACCCAAATTGGAACTCGCGATGGAGATGCAGCCAGCTCACAAGTATTACTTAATGCGTTCACAGAATTATCTATTGAGCAAGTTGTTGGCAAACACAAAGCATTTGTGAATTTCACCCGCACGCTAATAGATACACCGCCCCCGTTCAGCCGGCAAAAATTGGTTATCGAAGTCCTGGAAGGGCAAAAGGTAGATGCAGCAATGCTGCATTCACTCATGCAATTGCGCGATCAAGGTTATACCATCGCGCTGGATGATTTTGAATTAACAAAGGAAACTGAAACCCTGGTGGCTTACGCCGACATTATCAAACTGGATGTTTTGTATTTATCGGCAGAAAAATTAAAGCACCACATTGATTATTTAAAGCCGTTTGGTATTACGCTGATCGCGGAAAAAGTTGAAACCTACGAAATGTTTGAACGTTGCAAAGCGTTGGGTTTCGATTTATTTCAGGGTTACTTCCTGGCAAAGCCAAAAGTCATTACCGGCAAAAAAATATCGGAAAATAAACAATCCGTATTGCAATTACTGTCAGCCCTACATGATCCTGACGTTCCCATTGAAAAGATCGAACGCATGATTGCGCGCGATACACTCCTGAGTTTTAAACTGCTGCGCCTGGTAAATTCGGCGGCGTTCGGTTTATCCCGCGATGTAGAATCACTACGACAAGCCATTATGTTGCTTGGACTAAATAAACTCAGAAACTGGGTGAATTTACTGGCGCTCTCCAATTTAAGTGGTAAGCCACACGAATTGAGTATTGCAGCGCTTACTCGTGCGCGCATGTGTGAGCTTATCTCCAGCGAACTCAATCAACACCATCGGCCAGATGCCTTTTTTACGGTAGGATTATTGTCAACACTGGATGCTTTTCTGGATACACCACTGGAAGAATTATTAGCAAATCTTTCCTTAAGTGAATCGCTCAACAAAGCGATGCTTAATCATTCAGGCCCTGAAGGCATGGTGTTGCAATTGGTTCAATCCCATGAGCAAGGGGAATGGGAGAAAATTGATTGGCAGGCCCTTGCTACCAAAGGCTTAACACAAGAAAAATTGGCAAAGATTTATGTGGATTCACTGCGTTGGGTTGCTGAAACCATGAATACTTTGGGTCTGGAGTCGTCTTAATACAGAGTAGCATTTATATTTTTACATCATTCATATGAAAATTTTTGCAAAAATATTGATGCTTGTGTTGTATCAAAAGGCCAACCAAGCTCCTCCTCAAAATCGTTAAATTTCAATACTGGAATTCGCACCCCGTAGCGCTCAATTAACTCATCGGATTCGGCAATATCTACCTCTTCCAGACGCAATGGCAAATTACTGATGAGCGGAGCAAGAATATCCCAGGCTAGATCGCACAAATGACAGCCTGCAGTGGAATAGAGGTAGACTGTTTTCATAAAACTGCATTCCGGTTAAAGAATGCAGTTTATCAATATCGGGGATAATAAAAAACTTAACGCAACTCAAGCGCAAGGATTTGATCCATAAAATCACGGAAACGTTTGCCTTGCTGCTCTTCTATTTCGCCAGCACCAGTTACCTTTTCAGCAACATTGCCTAACAACGCTTGTGGCTGGTCAAATATTGATGCTTTATCAAGGCTATCAAGCAAGTCTTTAATAAAATTACCTAAAGGCAATAATTGCTCACTCAACAAATTCGGTTTACTGTCGTCAGTTCCGCGCGCCGGCCCGACACTTTGATAAGCCTGGGTAACCTGTTGTATTTCCGCTTGAGCCAGGTTCAACGAAAAAGTAGCAATTTGTTCATCGTCATAACCGAGGTTTATTGCTTGTTCAAATGCAGAATCCAGATTGCCCGCAAAAAATTGTCCGGCCAAATCGTTAACGCGACCTAACAAATCGTTAATCGCCCCCAATTCCTCTTCACTTAAATCGCCTTCTACATTCACGGAAAACGATTCGCTTGAGCTGTAACTCGCATTTAGCGCGCCCACAGAATTATTACCACGCCCTGCACGCCCCGCTTCAACAGCCAAACCTTCGCTTGAAGTAGCTTTGATCGTAACTTTATCACCGTCTTTAGTCGTCAACTCAAAACTGAATTCGCGTGCACGACCATACTCATAATTACCGTAACCAAGATAACTGCTGGTAGCCGCCGGTAAAAAATCAGGGACATCCAGCTTGGTCGCTGGTTTGGTTGAGGTTTTCACTTCACCAGTGTTTGGTGGAGTCGGTTTACTATCAGTGGGGTTAGTGGAATCGATGAATTTTTTGCGCAACTCATCGACACCTTCAAGTACCAGGTCATACGTTTTGCCGATGTCAGTCTTGATTTCCGGAGACAACAAGCTAAGCGCCTCCAGCTTTTCACTTGCTTCCGCAAAACCTTTTTTGAATCCGGATAAGCCAGCCTCCAGGCGCGCTTGCAATTGTTCCTGGGTAGCACCTTCAGCCACATCTAATTGTAAGCGACGCTCAATAAAGCCCAGGATATTACCGGCAACTTTCTCTGCCGTTAGCGGTTCATTTTTTTCGTATTCGGCACTGGCTGATTGGCCGCGCGAGCTGATTTTTTCATAGGCGGCAGTCAAAGTCCGATTGACGATTTGCAACGCCGTCTGACGCTTGTCTTGTAAAGATAAACCTTCCGGTAGTTGCTCTACCTTTTGCGCCTTACTCTGGGTGGAACTTTGTGCAGCAGTACCAGGCTGACCCAATATATTAGTCAAAGAGGAGTTGGCATTAGACGGATTGTTAAGCGAAGAAATATTCATAAAGTCACCTGTGAGCAACACGTGTCTGTGGCATCTCACAGGTTATCGACCATTACCCGGAAAGCTTAAAGACTTATTTACGTGTTAAAACTACTGCCGTTATAACCACAACAGCTACCACGCCCAAAAAGATTAGCCCAAACTTTCCTTTATTGCGTTCTTCTGGGGTTGTTTTTGGCGAATTATTGCTGCCAGGTGTACGGTTAATTGAAGATGAACGCGTTACTGCGGGCCCTTTGGCAAGCTCGGGACGTTTCGTCTCAATAATGTCGGGCCTCGCGGGTGCAGCCTTACGTACGGCTGTTTTTGCCAGATCATCTGAAGGCCCCATGACCCCAAAACTAAGCGCATCAAAACGCAACTCATCGCCGCGCTTTACACGGGCCTCGGCCACACGTTTGCCATTCAGATAGGTTCCATTGGCAGAGTCCAGGTCCTTAACAAACAACATACCGTCAATCACTTGTAATTGCGCATGACGACGGGACAAGTGCGCTGCTGACAGACTGATATCGCATTCACTTGCGCGACCAATAACATTGAGCTCTTTCAATGGGAATACACGATTTGCCAACGCAGAATGATTAGCCTTTAGCGACCAGCCAGTCGCCTTGGGTGCGCGTAATTGCGTTGCATTAGATGACTCTTCAACAGCAATTCTGGCTTCTTTTTTAGGATCTATAACCAGCAGCTCAACTGCCCCCAGAACTATCTCGTCATCCGGTTTTAATTCGCAGGCACCATTTACCGGCTGGCCATTAACCAATACCGGTTGGGTTGGAATCAAATTGCGCAGGGTAAGGTGCTCATTATCAACGAGCACTTCAAGATGAATATCGCTGGCTAAAGGGTCATCAATTACCAATGCGTTAGTCGCCGAGCGGCCAATGGTAATCTTCGGCTCCACCAACCATACCGCATTGTATTTATTATCTTTAAAGCGGATTTTAAGCATAAACTTTAACCTTAACGCCAGTGTCAAAACGGGTTTGAATGATGCAATAGCTATGCAGTGATTTCAACACTTGCGCGTCGGTTACAACGCAAATCATTTTCACGGTAAATACAGTTTTAATACACCGCCACCGAGAGGCCCATCGTTGGCAATAGTCATGTACCCCTGCCCCTTTTTGGACTTGTGCAGCTCCAGTACTTTGCGCGCGAATAATAATCCCAAACGGGTATTGCCTGAACCGAACGATACCGCCGCCTGAGGCAATGACCCCAGCAACATACTTTGCGGATAGCCCTGGCCATCATCAGCTACCGCAATACATAAAAATCCATTTTCCTCTATGACGCGTATTAATAATTGGTTGCGGCAATACCGCGCGCAATTTACGACCAGATTATTCAATACACCGCCAATCAATTCATTATCAAAATACCAGCCAAGGTCAGGGTCACAATCAACTTGAACCTGAATATCACGCGAACGCAACAGCGTATCATTGCGTGCGATTTGCTCCTCAATAATATCGGCAACATGGTGTTCATCGATAACAACAACCAATGTTTTTTCGTCCATCCGATAGAGTGATAACAGTTGCACCAATTCACCATTAATGCGAGCAGCTTCATACTCCAGGGTAGAGAAAAACTTTGCTTGTTCGGCATCTTTCGGCGGCGAACTTTCTACCATTGCTGCCACTGTGTTGAGCAACATCCCCAGCGAATTTTTCATATCATGCACACTGGAAGCCAATACAAACGAGAAATCAATTGGCGGCATCTGACTGTCCTCGGCGGGCAATGTTTCTTTATCGGAAGATGAGTCCACGTTAACCTCGTTTGTCTTTTTCATTGGCCCGCGCAAGGCCAGTATAGACATCGTTTAATTGGCGAAAGCGCTGATACTGGGGATGTTGCTGTGAAATAATGGCGTTGGTTTTTGTAAGCGTTTGCAGCACTTTCTCATTCACTGATTTATCAAACTTCAATCTCAATTTATCGATCATTGCCTGCACATAATTCAGACGCAAGCCTATATGGTTAGGTAATTTTTGCAGTGCAGTTTTAAACGCATCGGCGGCGGCAGAAAAATCTTTGGCATTGTATAAAGAGATACCTTTTTTATTGATCTCAGCGACCATAAGCTTGTTTTTTTCGCTCCGTGGTTCGTCCAATAACACATCCAGTTTTTGCAATTTGTCCTCGCTGCCCGCATAGCGCTGCAGCAGGTCAGTTAATTGCTGCTGTGCTTCATCTGTTTTACCCAGTAGACGCAATGCGCGTACCATTTCAATTTGCACATCCAATGCTGAATCATCTTTTGTAGCACCCAATGCAGATTGGGCACTGGCAAGAGCTTCTTGCGCACGGCGCTGGTCGCCATTACACACTTGTAACTGGCTTTCCAATAACAGTGATTCCACTTTACGCAAATTGGATTTGCCAAAATTATCCTCAAGGCTATTAATGCAACTAATAGCATCGCGCACCATCGGTTTGGCAAGTTCTTTATCAATGGAAAATAAATCAATGGTCGATTGTGCAAACAGCGAATGAACAGATGCCTTATCAAAACAGGAATGCTCGCCCAGTTTCACAGCGCGTTTCAATGCATTGGTCGCTGTTACCAAATCGTTATTTTGCTGGGCTACATCCCCCAGGGCTTGTTGACGCAAAATCGATAACGGCGATAACTCGGTCGCTTTGCTGAGTATATTTTGCAATCCCTCCAGATCATTTTGCTGTTTAAAAACTTCCGCCTGCAAATCATAAGCCTTCATACACAACGGGCTGGATTGCAGAATATTTTCCAACCACTGCTGCGCTCCCAATAAATCATTTTGGGCAAGCTTGGTTCTCACCATCCCAAGCTGCGCCCACTCCAATTCACGCACATCCAATACACTGCGATAAATTGCTTCTGCTTGCGCGATTTCATTATTGTCCAGATACAACTGTGCCAGAATTTTCTGGCAGGCATTGGTGTAACGGCTGCCTTTCGCAATCAGGTCTTTACAGGCTGCAATAGCCGCCGCAGGATCGCCGGATTTTTGCGCAGCCAATACCGATTTCAGTTCGACACGTTGCTCGATCAAACGACTTAACCGTTGGTCAAGTGCTTTAGGCGTTATCGGTTTGGCCAGATAGGCATCAGGCTCATAATCATAAGCCGCCATAATAATACTTTTACTACTTTCGGCTGACACCAGAATAAAAAGACTATCTGAACAAGGGTTCACTGTAGAGCGCAATTCTTCCAGAACTTGCTGACCACTTTTACCCTTGCCCAAATTATTGTCACAGAGGATTAAATCGTAGGAGCGCGCTTTGCAAAAACGCAGGGCCTCTTCACCACTGGCTGCGGAATCCACATTGCCAATCCCCAGATCCATCAGCATTTTGTTGAGTGTGCCGCGAAAATTTTCGAAGTCATCGATGATCAGTGCGTGCATCTTGTAATAGCCAAGATCAGCCATTCGTCCGCCTCCTTAGGGGAAATCAGACTAAGGATAGCGCAGGATTGGCAGCTCGCTAGCTTTTACCTGCACGTAAACCGTGTTGTTGCGGGATATTTATGAATGAAGAGTACGTCGGCGCGAGTAGAACAATTGGTTGCCCCCCTGCACTTTCGCACTGTGTTTTGCATCAGCAAGTAATTGGGATACCTGATGATGGGTTTTGCAAGCATCTACATCCGGGCTAACGCAACCAATTGCCAAAGTGAGTGGACCAAATTTCTGGCGATGTCCCTGGCGATCAAAACTCCAGTAATCCATTTGTTCCTCCGGTAACAGGGTCGCACTGGTAGCAATAAATTCGTTTAAAACAGTTTCACAGCGTCGCCGCCAATCTTCGCTACGCAACACCAGGATAAAATCATCGCCCCCCACATGCCCGATAAAATCCTGCTGTACATCCACGGCGGCGCAAAGAATTTTACTAAGCAGCAAAATGACCTCATCACCGGCACCGTAACCAAATGCATCATTGAAAGGCTTGAAATGATTGATATCACAGTAAGCCACTACAAATTCTTTTTTGTGGATTAGTAAATGATCAATCCATTCATACAATGGAACATTTCCCGGCAGTTGCGATAACGGATTACTATGACGCGCTATACGTAATTTCTCTTCGGTAATTGAACGCAGCAGATCCCTGACTTTACCAACACCACGATACTGCCCCTCATCACACACAATAAAATCCACACTTAAATTCTGTTGTGGATCTTCACTGACTAGCTGGCCGACCGATTTTAAATCGGTACCAACATCGACAATAATAGATGAAGGGCTAATGAATTCCCTGATAGGTTTTTGTGCATGGAGTTCATGGGAAAAACGGTGCGAAAAAATATTCAGTATTTCAGCGCGGCTCACCATACCCAAGGGCTTATCGTTGTCTACAACCGGAACACAATTCAAGCGCACATCAGCGCGAAACATCTTAACCAGGTGTTCTGCGGGAACGGTTGGCGATACATAAACAGAATCCACCACAATTTCTCCAACCGTACGTGCAAAATGGTCCTGGTAACGACGCAAGGTAAGTCCCGCGAGGGTGGCAACATGTTGCGATAGTCGCATTGGCGGCACGGGTTCAGGGCGGGCAATAAAATAGCCTTGCGCGTAATCAACACCCATCGTTAGCAACGTGCTGAATTCTGCTTCGGTTTCTATGCCTTCAGCAATTGCTTTATGGCCAATGCGATGGGCGATATCGAGCATGGCTCGCACGAATTCGCGCTTTACCGGGTCCTTATCGATACCGGAAATAAAATGACGATCAATTTTTACGTAATCCGGGCGCAATTCACTCCATACGCGCAAACCGGCATAACCAGCCCCCAGATCATCCAACGCAACGGCAAAACCTTGCCGCTGGAAGTGATCCGATGCAGCACGCAATAAATCCACTTCATCCAGCGGCTGGCTTTCGGTGAGTTCAAATACAACGCGTTCTGCACTCAAGCCCACACGCTGCAATATTTCCCGGGTTACGCCATCGCGATATTGGCTGTCGGTAAATGCAATGGGACTCATATTCAGGAATAATTTGCCAGGTAAATTCAATTCGGCAAATCGTTCGCACGACACTTCGCGACACGCAAATTCGAGGCTCGCCAATAATCGTGATTCGCGTGCAACACCGAATAGCATGTCGGGAAAATGCAACGGGCTATCTTCCGGTCCACGAATCAATGCTTCGTAACCAATAATGCGCGGGTTTTCCATCGCCATAATGGGCTGGAACACCGGCCTGAGGAGTTTAAATTCAATAAGACGACGTAATTCCTTTTGCAGCGTGATTTGGGTAAACACCGTATTCTGCAAAGACATAAATGACAACTTTATAACGGTAATGAATCGGGCTTCTCATTTATCGGGATATTCACCACTGAAACAGGTGACCGCCCCCTATAAATGAACTTGACTGCAGATATTCAGCGGGAAATATGACAGTTTTATGAAAACAGGAATTTGTTGTCATTCATTGTGAGAGGTACAATGTGTTTCTTATGTTTTTCTTCTCACCAACGCCAAAAACCAGTCAATAGCATGCATAAAAACCAAGCGGACACCATTTACGCCAACCCACTGTCAGAAGTCAGCCGCTTTGCGTTTGATCAACGAGTTGTGGATGTATTTCCCGATATGATCAAGCGCTCTGTTCCCGGTTATGCCACCATTATTAACATGATCGGTAATCTCGCAGAACGTTATGCCCAGGCCGATAGCCATTGTTATGACCTCGGCTGTTCCCTTGGCGCCGCCACCCTGGCGATGCGCCACCGGATTCAAGCGGCGAATTGTAAAATTATCGGCGTCGATAATTCGGCTGCGATGATTGCGCGCTGCCAGCAAGTCATCGCAGCCGATAGTGGCGAAGTCGCAGTTGAACTGGTTGAATCACCGATTCAAACAGTGAAAATAGAAAATGCTTCAATGGCTGTTTTGAATTTTACACTGCAATTTATTGCGACTGCCGAGCGGCTCGATGTATTGCGCAATATTTGCAACGGGTTGAACACCGGTGGAGTTTTAATCCTGTCGGAAAAAGTCGTTTTTGATGATGAACCACACCAACAACTGATGACTGAGCTACATCATAATTTTAAACGTGCCAATGGTTACAGCGATTTGGAAATTGCCCAGAAACGTAGCGCAATTGAAGATTATTTAATTCCCGAGACGCTGGACACTCATCGTCAACGTTTGCGCGATGCGGGTTTCAGCAGTGTGGATGTATGGTTCCAATGTTTTAATTTTGCATCAATTATCGCGATTAAGTAATTTCCTTCTGTATAAACAAGGCTATTCATCTGTGACACGCATTAATTACGATCACCTGCTGCATGCATTGAAAGACACGCAACTGGCAGAATGGGCAGAGAAACTGCCAACACAAATTGCTGCAGGGCTTTGCGAAAAGCGCTATGGCGATTTACCGGGATGGAAAGCGTCGCTGGAAAAATTACCGGCGCTAAATTCGAGTGTTAATGAATTCAACAGTGAAGTACGTATCGGCCAAACAGCTGATTGCGACGAAGAAACCCGCGCGCAGATTAAATCCGTTTTGCAAGAATTAATTCCCTGGCGCAAAGGCCCATATTTTATTCACGGCATCCATATCGATACCGAATGGCGGTCAGATTGGAAATGGGACCGTGTTTTGCCCCACCTCGCACCGTTAAAAGATCGCTTGATCCTCGATATTGGTTGCGGCAACGGCTATCACTGCTGGCGTATGCTGGGAGCCGGTGCAAAACGCGTAATTGGAATTGATCCATCACCGCGTTTTATTGTGCAATTCCATATGATTAAACATTTTGCGGGCAACGATTATCCCATCGATGTTTTGCCTCTGGGCATTGAAGATTTGCCCGAAAAACTACAGGCATTTGATACCGTGTTTTCCATGGGAGTTTTTTATCACCGCCGCTCACCGATGGATCATTTGCTGGAATTGAAAAATACCTTGCGTCCCGGCGGGCAATTGGTATTGGAAACGCTGGTAATCGACGGAGAATTGGGCGATGTACTGGTTCCGGAAGGCCGCTACGGCATGATGAATAATGTATGGTTTTTGCCGAGTTGCGATACCATGATTTCCTGGTTGCGCAAAATGGGATTCAACAATGCGCGCGTTGTAGACGTTTGCCCCACAACCACCGAAGAACAACGGGCAACAGAATGGATGCGCTTTCATTCACTGCCGGAGTTTTTGCACCCGGAAAACCCCACCCTCACTGCCGAGGGCCATCCCGCCCCCATTCGGGCAGTTTTTGTTGCCGAGGCCTGATTATTCTTATTTCAATTCTTTCGACCAAAAAACAAATGGCACCTGATTAAAAACAAAGGGCACCTGATTAGTGCCCTCTGTTCTTAAATTTTTTATCAACCTGGATTGATCTAATCATCCAGTAATTCAATCGGTATATCCAAACCGAACTCGCCATGAATTTGCGTGCACCAGCGATTCAAACGATCTGCCGACAAATTCTCCTGCTGGTCTTCATCCAATGCCAGGCCAACAAACATTCCAGTACCGGAAATTTCAGCTTTGGATGCTTCAAATTCATAACCGTCCGTTGGCCAATGGCCGACGATTTCAGGGCCGGTTTGAATGATTACGTCATGCAACATTCCCATCGCATCAAGAAAATAATCACCATAACCGAATTGGTCACCCAAACCGAATAGGGCGACCTGCTTGCCCGAGAAATCTACCGCGGCAACGTCATCCCAAAACTCCTCCCAATCAGATTGAATCTGGCCGAAATCCCATGTGGGGATACCGAGGATAATTTTGTCGTAGTTAGCAAAATCCAGCTGGGTTACATCAGCGATATCGCGCACATCAACAACATCTTCACCTAAACGCTTTTGAATACGGTAGGCAACGCGCTCGGTATTACCTTCATCACTGCCAAAAAACAGACCAATCTGGGCCACAATAACCTCGGGATCAGGATAATTAACAACTATGGAAATGGGATGGTTAAAAACGGCGCGGATTTTCCCAAGATTAGGCGTTTGGAGCAAGTAAAAACGCCCAAAAACACGCATCAAATAAAAACCCCGGCAAGCCGGGGTTTTAATCGCAGGGTATTTTTACAAGCGTGAGTTATACATCGCCGGGCGAGTTTGAGCGGTTATGGCGATCTTCACGTGCATTTCGACGCTCTTCACGCTTGGCCTTAAGTTCAGCCAGCTTTTGCTTCTGCTCGTCGGTCAGCACCCCAATAAATGCAGTGCGAGCCTTGGCTCCAGCCAATACCTGTTCGGCATGCAATTTACCCAGGGTCTCTGCCAACGCGCTCAACTCTGCGTCATTAGCGCCCGCCTCTACTGCCGCCGCCAGAGCATCGTGCGCCGCCGCAATTTTAGCCTGCCGGGCCTCACGTGTACTTTCCTGCGCGTCACGCTGGGTTTTCAGCGTTGCTTTCTGGGCGTCAGTTAAATCCAGTAAATTTTCGATGCGCTTGCCACCATGACCTTCAAAACCTCCATGATGCCGCCACTCACCCTTAGCTCCGCGCTCACCGGCAAACCCCGGAATTGCCAACGCCATTGAACCTAAAAAGATCACACTACCCGCTAACAATTTGAACGATTTCATACTTAAATTCCTCTGGTCATCATAAAGTCAGGCCCAATAACCTGATGGATACTCGGGTTCTGCATTTCAGAGCCTGTGAATTCATTATGGGCACTATAATGTTAAGATTGGTTAATGAATTCCAAAGAATCATGACTCTCATCGGGGGCTGGTGCACACTCAGCGCCTTAATCAACAGGGGTAGAAAAATCACTATGCTCAAGGTTCTCCTTATTGACGACGATAAAGAACTCAGTCAACTGCTTAGCGAATATTTGCACACTGAAGGTTTCGCAATTGATACCGCTTTTGATGGCCAAACCGCATTGGAACTAGCCTTGAAAAACAGCTACTCAGCCATCGTTCTGGATGTCATGTTGCCGGTTCGCAATGGCTTTGATGTTTTGAAAAACTTGCGTCAACACAATCAAACTCCCGTCATTATGCTGACCGCCAAAGGCGATACTGTTGACCGTGTGATTGGTTTGGAAATTGGTGCGGATGATTACTTGTCCAAACCTTGCGACCCTCGCGAACTGGTTGCGCGCATTCGTGCAATATTGCGTCGTGCCAACCAGAAAGAAACCAACCCGACAAATATTGAACGTTTGAGTTCTGGCAAACTTTCCTTGCATTTGGGAACACGTACAACCACGTGGGAAAATCAGGAAGTACCTCTTACCGGAACCGAATTCAGCGTACTGGAAATTCTTGTTCGCCGTGCGGGCCAGGTGATAAGTAAAGATGATATGACTGAACAAGCATTGAATCGCAAATTAACACCTTATGATCGCAGTATTGATGTACACGTGAGTAACATCCGCAAAAAAATTACTGCCGCAGGTTCGTCCAAGGATCTGATTATCAACGTGCGCGGTGCAGGCTATATGCTGACCATGAACGATGATGACTCTGTGAATTAATGACTCGTTTTTATTTAAAAATATTTTTTACGTTTTGGCTGATAACTGCTGCCATTATTGTGGGTACCAACATTGTCGTCCATTGGTTTGATATGACCCCGGACGGCAATTTACAACACAACAGTGAAATCAATGATGATGATCCGGCCAAACGATTGTTATTTCAAATGGTCGGCAATGCCGTCAACCGCAATACACGCCAACTGGTGCAAGACCTTCGTTCCATGCCCAATTGGTCTACGCGTTTTGTCTATGTAATCGACAGGGAAAACCGCGATTTATTGGATCGCCCCTTGCCTCCCGGAGTTATGTTTCTTGCTCCACGCCTCACCGCAAAACATCCGTTTGATAAAGTCCAGGATCGCAATCGCAAATTGTTTGGCCGTTACATAACCCTGAATGATGGCAACAGTGTGAAATTGATTACTATTTCTTCCGGCCGTGATGAAGGCCAGGATCGCGATATTATCTGGGAACTATTTCTCGATAACATTTGGCCATTATTGCTGGTCTCTATTCTGGTCAGCGGCTCTGCCTGCTTTTTTCTTGCACGTCATTTCACTCGTAGTATCAATACATTGCAGAGAGCAACCCAGCAAATTGCGCGTGGGGATTTAAGTGTTCGCATCGGCGATCAATTTCACGGGCGTAAAGATGAAATTGCGGCCCTGGGGCGCGACTTTGACCACATGACGGAACGATTAGAAAAAGCGATGCAGGAGCAGAAGCGATTAATTAAAGATGTTTCCCATGAATTACGTACACCGCTGGCTCGTTTGCAAATTGCACTGGCATTAGCGCGGCAACGCAGCCATGGTATCGTTGACCATGAATTGGATAGAATCAAACAAGCAGCGGATTACCTGAACGATATCATCACCGATATTTTGACACTCCCGGTTCAAGGGCAAGACAGTTGGGTACTTGATGATGTATTGGATTTGGTAAGCCTGCTGCAAACCCTGATGGATAATTATCAAGCTGATGCTTACGAAAAAAATATCAACATTCGATTTAAATGCGCCCTTGAAGAGGCGCTGGTTGCGACACATGGAAACATGCTCGTCGGTGTATTTGAAAACACATTACGCAACGCATTGTTATACACACCGGCTAACGCCGAAATATTTATTCAATTATCAGAAACCGGCGATGGCGAATACTATCGGGTAGAAATTATGGACCAGGGCCCCGGAGTTCCCGCTGATGCCCTTGAAAGTATTTTCCAGCCTTTCTATCGCACTGATGAAGCCCGTGCCCGCGAGAGTGGCGGTTACGGTTTAGGGCTTGCTATCGCACAGCGCAGCGTTTCACTTCATCAAGGGCGCATTTGGGCAGAGAATCGACCAACTGGCGGGTTAAACCTCTGCATACTGCTTCCCCACATTAAAAATCCCTAACCTGTTTTGCTGCTTTACGTTTACCACCAAAGCGACAATCTTTTGACTGGCGGCAAGCTCTTTCCGCAATACATCGAATAACCAATAATTTTTTTGGCGGCTTATTGCCGCTGCCCTATCGGAGAAAAAATTATAATTCGTTGTTTTTATTAAAAAAATAAACTTCAAAACGGAATGGCACAGTTTTCGCAATTTGCCTGTTACAGACGCCTGAATCCGTTGAAGCGGCAATGGGCGGATATAAATTCAACAAACAGGTAATTACTATGCGGGATATGACTATGGTGATCGGAGCCAATGTGGCAAACGGCACAAGCAATCTCCCTTTGACCCCGTTAACGCCCGAGCAAGAATTGGCGACCAGGGTTCGTCTTGGCCAAGCCCTGCAAATGAGCCTGGAGCCCGCAGAAGTTCTCACTTTGTTTTATAAACATATCCAATCAGCCGTGAGTATTTCGGGATTGGTATTCAAATTCGCCAACGCCAATCCTGATCAGAAGATTGGCCGCGAATGCCTACACCATTGCGATTATCGTCTGACCACAGATGAAGGTTATCTAGGCGAAATTATTTTTAGCCGCAGCAAGCGCTTTGTAGAAACTGAACTGATCACACTTGAGCTTTTACTTGGCTCGCTAATTTATCCATTGCGCAACGCCCTTCGCTATCAAAAAGCAATGCGCCTGGCCCTGTTGGACCCACTCACATTAGTAGGAAATCGCGCTGCGCTGGATTCTGCACTGAGCCGTGAATTGCAGTTGGCTGAGCGTCATGATCATGAGCTATCACTCCTATTAATTGATGCGGATAATTTCAAAAAAATAAACGATGACTATGGCCACCACCGCGGTGATTTAGTGTTGTGCGAAATCGCTAAAGGCATTCAATCCGTTTGTCGCGGTTCCGATATTACCTTCCGCTATGGCGGTGAAGAGTTCGTCGTATTACTTGGTAAAACCAATGCCGATGGTGCAAAAATTATTGCCGAGCGAATTCGCCAGCAAATTGCCCAAACCCGGATTAGTTATCATGGTAAAGCAATCAGCACAACAGTCAGCATTGGCATTGCCACACGTAAGCCGGGCAAAGCCAAAGAACACATTAATGATTTATTTGAGCGCGCAGATACAGCGCTTTACCAGGCAAAAGCCAATGGCAGAAACCGAGTGGTTAGCAGTGATGATGTGCTAACAATCCAATAAATTTATCGAGCATAAAAAAGCCGCGTAGTTACGCGGCTTTTTTATTTCGGTTGCATTCAAATTATTCAACAACGGGAGGACGCTTGCGTGGTGGCGCTTTCGGACGACGAGGTGCCGCTGAAGCTGCACGTAACTTTTTATCGTGGCGCAGCAACTGTATTGCCTCATCGCGAGTAGGCTGCATAATCCGGGTGTAAGTTGAACTATCGAATCCTGCGGTCATGCACAAATCCTGAATCTCACGCTCAGTCAAATCAATCCACTGCCCCACACGCACATGGGATGGAATGAAAATATTTGCGTAGCGCACGCGTTTCAGGCGGCTCACTTTAACACCTTGCGATTCCCACAAACGGCGCACTTCACGGTTGCGGCCTTCCATTACTACACAATAAAACCAGCGATTTTTTCCTTCACCTGCACCATCGACGATATCAGTAAATCGGGCAACACCGTCATCCAATAACACGCCATCCAACAACTGTTCTTTCATCTCATCAGTAACCTCACCTTGAATACGTACAAGGTATTCGCGGTCAATAACTGAAGACGGGTGCATAAGCTTATTAGCCAACTCACCATCATTTGTGAACAACAATAAACCACTGGTATTAAAATCCAGGCGGCCAACAGAAATCCAGCGCTCGCCTTTTATTGCTGGCAAACGGTCATAAACTGTTGGGCGGCCCTCAGGGTCGGAACGGGAACAAATTTCACCTTCCGGTTTGTTATACAAAATTACACGGCGGCGAGTTAATTCGGTGCGCAATACAATGCGCTGGCCATTTATAAAAATTTTATCTTTTGATGTGACCCTGTCACCCAGCTTGGCGATTCGGTCATTCACTTTTACCTGGCCCGCCTCAATAAGGCGCTCCATCTCGCGACGAGAACCTATACCAGCGCGAGCCAATACTTTTTGCAGCTTTTCATCACCTGGTACAACTTTTTCATCAGCAGTTTTTACTTTTGCTGGCGCTTCTACTTTGGCCGGTGATTTACGCCCGTCAGCCGCCGTTTTTTGGTGCGGACCTGGTGCAGATTTTTTAACAGTAGATTTCTCTTCTTTCCTAACTGCGGGTTTTTCTCCGCGCACCGGTTTTTCATGGTTACGTTTAGCGCCCGCACCTTTTCCGGCCACTACTGGCTTCACAGCCCTGGTAGATTTTTCTGGTTTATCCTGGTCGATTTTCTTCACCATAGAATTAATAAATACGCAGCTTAATGACTGCCTTGATCCTCTTGATCTTCATCCGTCGTTGAAGGTTCCGGTGTTACTGGAGCTTCATCTTCTACATCAACAAATGCTTCTTCACCATCAACAAATCCCTCTTCGTACAAAGCAGCTTCATCGATGTCTTGTCGCTCACTGATAGTGTTGGGTGCCGGTGTTGCATCAGGTATCGGTGGATCTGTATCTTTTTCACCTAGACCTGCCTCACCCAAATCCAATACAGGATTTAATTCATCCAGATCACGGATTTCACTCAGTGATGGCAACTCTTCCAAACTCTTTAAATTAAAGTAGTCCAAAAATTGTCGGGTAGTCGCATAGAGTGAAGGCCGCCCTGGCACATCGCGATGCCCTACCACCTTCACCCAGTCACGTTCCAACAGCGTTTTAATGATATGCGAACTCACTGCTACGCCGCGAATTTCCTCAATATCACCACGGGTGATCGGTTGACGATAAGCAATCAACGACAGGGTTTCGAGTAATGCGCGCGAATATTTTTGCGGTTTCTCTTCCCATAAGCGATTAACCCAGGGTGCGAGATTGTCCCGAACCTGGAAACGCCAACCTGATGCAACTTCTTTTAATTCAAAACCACGATCTTCACAAGCAGCCTGGATATCAGCGAGCGCAACTGCAATGTCATCTTTAGTTGGCGCCACTTCTTCATCAAATAATTCCAGCAGGCGCGCGATAGTCATTGGCTGGCCAGCAGCAAGAATTGCCCCTTCGAGAATTTTACGCAGTAGTGCCGCATCAACCGGCAGTTGGGTAACGGGAACGGTAGCGGACTCTTCCTCGATAACCGGTTCCTCAAACAACTGGGCGCCGCTGTCTTCGGTATCCAGGGAGTCCAATTCTTCGTCGTTATTTGTTTCGTTTGTCATTGTGTTCTGGCTTTTACATGAATAGGAGCAAAAGATTCGCTTTGGACAATTTCAACCAGCGATTCCTTAATCAATTCCATTACCGCTAAAAAGGTAACCACTACACCAAGGCGCCCTTCTTCCACCGTAAACAGGCTTACAAAAGGTACAAAGTGCTGGTGCGCCAGGGTATCCAAAACCTGGGCCATTCGCTCACGTGTGGACAATTTCTCTTTAGACACATGGTGGCTTTCAAACATATCAGCGCGACGCAATACTTCCGACAACGCCAGTAATAATTCTTGCAACTCCACATCCGGCTCAAGTCGCGTCAAATTGCGATCAGGCCCTGTAGCGGACACAGGAAATACGTTACGGCCAACCCTGGGGACTTTGTCCAGGTCTTCGGCAGCTTGTTTAAACCGCTCATATTCCTGCAAACGGCGAATAAGCGATGCACGCGGATCTTCTTCCTCTTCCTGCTCTTCAGATGAACGAGGCAGGAGCATTCGCGATTTAATCTCAGCAAGCATGGCTGCCATCACCAGATACTCTGCCGCCAACTCAAACTGATGGGATTCCATCAACTCAACATACGCCATGTATTGAGACGTAATTTCAGACACATTGATATCAAGGATATCGATATTCTGGCGGCGGATCAGGTAGAGCAATAAGTCCAGGGGTCCTTCAAACGCTTCAAGGAATACTTCAAGCGCATCCGGAGGGATATAAAGATCCTGCGGCAGTTGTGTGTATGCCTTCCCATGTACGACAGCAAAGGGCATTTCCCCCTGCTGGGGGCGATTCTGTCCACCAGCATCGGATGCCACTGAGCCCGCCTCGGTTACCTCCGCTGGCTCATGCTCAACGGGAGCTTCTGGCGGAACAACGCTATCAGGGGTTTCACTCACTCGGTTAACTCGCAGATTTAAATAAAATGAGTAGAGCCCTTCGCGGGCTCAAGGCAAGGGCGGCATTATAGCCATTAAAAGGGGGATGGGACAGCCGGTGACGGGAACAAATAATATCAATAAAGATCAATCAGTTAGATTCAAAAGGTGAGAAGTCGCCTTTACCTTGACGTACCAACCTGGGAACATCGCCAGTCAGATCCACCACTGTTGTGGGCTCCAGGCCGCAATAACCACCATCAATTACCAAATCTACGAAATGCTCAAGGGTATCGCGAATGTCATAAGGGTCCGTCATCGGTAAATCCTCGCCCGGCATCAGTAGACTACTAGTCATCAGTGGCTCACCCAATTCTTCCAATAGAGCCAATGCAATAAGGTTGTCCGGGACGCGCAAACCGATAGTTTTGCGTTTTGGGTGAAGTAATCGGCGCGGGACATCTGCCGTCGCTTCCAGGATAAAGGTATAAGCTCCCGGCGTATGGTTTTTTATCAACCGAAATGCCTGATTATCTACCCTTGCATAGGTCGCCAACTCCGAGAGATCGCGGCACATCAAGGTGAAGTTGTGGTTCTTATCCAATTTGCGCAACGTACGAATTCGCTCAAGGGCATCTTTATCGCCAATATGGCATCCCAATGCGTAGGCTGAGTCCGTGGGGTACACCACGACACCTCCTTTACGGATAATATCGGCCGCCTGAGCAATGAGACGGTGTTGCGGATTTTCCGGATGAATCTGAAAAAACTGGGCCATGATCAACTCTCTACTCGCTTTACAGTGGATTCCGCGCATCGACGCCTCCCACTAAATAATTTGCCTGTTAAAACCCTAGCAAATTCCATACAGGTTTTGCTTCATCAGGCAAAACCCCAAAACTTCCCAGTTCCTGCCAGGGCTGGTCAGGTACATGAAAATCCGATCCGCAAGATGAATACAGGGATCGGGTATTCACAATTTTTATTAAATCCCGGGTCACACTCGCTGGCTGCAGACCGCTAATTACCTCGACAGCATCGCCACCCGCGGCCACAAAAGAATCCACCAATGCGCACATTTTCGTACGGGTTAACTCGTATTTAGCGGGATGGGCCAATACCGCAACACCACCCGCGGCGTGAATCCAGCCAATTACCTGATCCATCAACGGCCACTGGTATTTAACATCGGCAAGCTTGCCAGCCCCCAAATATTTCTTAAAAGCAGCATTAATAGTTTTTACCGCACCAACTTTCACCAGATATTGCGCAAAGTGGGGTCGCCCTAGCGTACCAGCACCCGCAATCTCCTTGGCCGCCGCCAAGGCATCAGGAAATCCGGCACGCGACAAACGCTCACCAATAGCTAATGAGCGCGCAGCTCTCGCCTGCACCTGAAAATCTATTGCCGCTTGTAGTTCGGGCGAAGCCGGGTTCACACCAAGGCCGACGATATGTACGCCACCTTTACCCCATTGACTGGAGAATTCGATACCGCTAATGAGTTGAATACCAGCTTTAACAGCGGCTTTATGTGCAAGATCAACACCGGCTATGGTATCGTGATCCGTGATCGCCAGCACGGAAACGCCGCGCGCTTTTGCTCGCTCGACCAAAGCCTCCGGACTCAAGGCGCCATCAGAAAAATAAGTATGGCTATGCAGATCAAAAATCACACTAACTCCACGACTTTGGCAATACACCCGGATTGGTCATGACAGACAAACACACTGAAGAAACTTCGAGCATGGTAGCCGATAAGGCTAAACAACAAACGGCTAATTCACAGCCTGCGGTTAAAAAAGAAAGTTTTTTAGCCAATTTGCTTATGAATATTGTAATCCCTACATTAATTCTGACCAAATTGAGTACCGATGAGTATTTGGGTGCGACCTGGGGGTTAATTGTTGCCCTCGCCTTTCCTATCGGTTATGGCCTGCGCGATTTTGCGATCAATAAAAAATTAAATGTGTTTTCTGCGTTAGGTGTGGTTAGTGTGTTGTTAACGGGCGGACTCAGCCTGCTGAAACTGCCGCCCGAATATTTTGCGATTAAGGAAGCTGCAATTCCCGGCATATTGGGAGTTATCACCCTGGTTTCTATTAAAACGCGCTACCCGTTGGTTAAAGTTTTTATCTATAACGATAAAGTCCTGAAAATTCAAAAAGTCAATGAAGCTCTCGCCCATTACAATACCCAAAAACAATTTGATCGCACGTTGATCAATGCTTCGTTACTGATTGCCGGCTCATTTTTTCTGTCCTCAATACTCAATTACGTACTGGCAAAATTAATTCTGGTAAGCCCCGCAGGTACTGCCGAATTTAATGCGGAATTAGGTAAAATGACGGCACTCAGCTATCCGGTAATTGCGTTACCCATGATGATCATTATGATGGGCACACTGTTTTATGTATTTCGCAGCATTCGCCTGTTAACCCATTTGACACTTGAAGAAGTGATTAATGATGGCAGTGCCAATTAATAGAAAACAGTTCACGATTTACTGAAGAACCAACAAGAGACGAGTGACATGCTTTACGCCATTATCTGCCAAGACCATCCAAACAGCCTTGAAAAACGCAAAATCACTCGCCCTGCCCATTTAGCAAGATTGCAGCAACTTAACGATGAAGGTCGTTTATTTGTAGCCGGACCTCATCCCGCTATCGACAATGGAAATCCGGGCGATGCCGGTTTTACTGGCAGCCTGGTTATCGCAGAGTTTCCCTCATTAGAGGCGGCACAAAAGTGGGCTGATCAAGATCCTTATTGTACCGCCGGCATTTTCGCCAACGTGGTTGTTAAGCCCTTCAATAAAGTATTGCCATAAATTTTCTCTTTACCTTTTGCTTAAGGATTGGAATCACTGTGAAAAATATTCCCTTACCCGGCTCTACACTCTCGATTCTTGCACTATCGCTCATCAGCTCTTCTGTATTTGCAGTAGACCGATATGTTTCTGATGTTATTTACGTTCCTGTTCGTAGTGATAAAAACCCACAAGCAAGCGTATTACAACAAGGCGTTGGTAGCGGCACTAAATTAAATTTTATTCGCGAAGAAACTGGCACTGATAACAATTTGTGGTCATTGGTAGTCACACCGGACGGCACTGAGGGCTGGATACGCAGCCAAAACCTTACTGACAAACCTACTGCTGCCATGCAATTGGCAGCGCTTTCCGGCGCCTCAAAAGATGTCGTTGCATTACAAACTGAAAATACACAATTGAAAGCTCAATTAACTAAAATCCAACAAGAGCACCAGCAACTCCTCACGGATACTGAAGACATGCGCCAGGCAGCGACGACAGCCCTTAACCTGGAAGATGAACACCAACGCTTGCTGAAGGAAAATCAATTACTGCAAACCCATGCAGATGTAGTTAAAGCCGATAATGAAAAACTCAAAAACACTGATCGTTTTAATCATTGGGTTTATGGTGGTGGATTAGTATTGGGCGGCGTAATTCTTTCATTCGTTTTGCAAGGACTTGGTCGTCGCAAGCGCAAATCTGAATGGCGTTAATTATTTGTAGTGGATATTTTTAGGTAACACTGAATATTTTAGGCTCCTCATGATCAAGTCTTTTTTCTCATCAATCTTACTGGCAAGTTTGTTCATTAACGCAAGCTTGCATGCAGAAGAAGCCACGCTCGTCGCAGTCAAAACTGATCGCGGCACATTTGTTATTGAGCTCTATCCGGAAAAAGCGCCTATTACTGTGCAGAATTTTTTAACCTATGTGGATAGCAAATTCTACGACAATACCGTTTTTCACCGCATAGTTCCCGGCGTAGTAGTTCAAGGTGGAGGGATGAGTGATGATTACAGGGAAAAAAGGACAAACAAACCTATTAAAGATGAATCCAGCAATGGCTTGGCGAATAAATACAAAACCGTTGGAATGGCAAGGCAATCAAATCCTGATAGTGCTACCTCTCAGTTTTTTATTAATTTGAAAAACAACGAAGGATTTGATAGGACCAAAACCGCTCCAGGTTACACCGTATTTGGAAAAGTAGTGGCAGGCATGGACGTGGTAGAAAAAATTGGCCGGGCCCCACGCGGTGCCAACAGGCCATTCCCTGAAGCTCCGAATGAAGCGATACACATAATCAGTGCTACTCGCACCCATTCGATTGCAGTGGACAACGCCATGCCAGTGCAAAGAACCTCCCGCTTTAAAGACGCTTTGGTGCCCGCAAATGAAAACAGCCAATAAAACTGCACTTAGCGTTAACCTGAATAAAATTGCACTCATTCGCAATTCACGCGCTGGCAATTACCCCAATGTAGTCACCCACGGTGAAATTTGTATAAAAGCCGGTGCAGATGGATTAACAGTACATCCTCGCCCCGATCAACGCCATATTCGTCCACACGACGTTTATGAACTGAGTGAATTGGTCAACGGATACCCCGACATCGAGTTTAATATCGAAGGAAATCCTTACGCCGATTCCGTCGGTGACTTTCCTGGTTTCATTAAACTGGTCAAAGATGTGCGTCCACATCAATGTACATTGGTCCCAGACTCAAATGACCAATTAACGTCAGATCATGGATTTGATTTAAAAATTGCCGGCGAAAAACTTCGCCCGTTAATTCATGAGCTGCAAGATTTTGGGGTTAGGGTGAGTTTGTTTATGGATCCGGATATAGAACAAATCAGCCTGGCAAAAGCTATAGGTGCAGATCGAATAGAGCTGTACACCGGGCCCTACGCCGAACACTTCAAGCTGCAAGGTGAATACTTTAACCAGCTGTTCGAAACTTATCGCACCGCAGCCATTCATGCGCAAAGCATTGGTATAGGCCTGAATGCCGGGCATGATTTAAATCTGGATAATCTTCGATATTTCCGCAAGGTACCCGAATTATTGGAGGTTTCTATCGGTCACGCATTAACAGTTGATGCTATCGCTATGGGCCTGGTACCCGCAGTGCAAGCTTATAAACAACTCTGCAGTGAATAACGATCGGTATCCGCAATGAACAAACCGCGCGAAGATAGCCCCGCCTATCTGGAAAAAAAACGTTTTTTTGATTCCTTGATGACAGTTTACGGGCGCAAAACCGTACTTGAAGCACTCCAGGATTCAGCGACCTACATTTACCGCCTGCATCTGGCAAAAAGCAATAAACCGGCCGGGATTATTGATGAAATAATTGAACTGGCAAAATTAAAAGGTGCAGAAATTATTTTTCATGAGCGCCAGGCGTTATCGCGGATATCTAAAAATGCAGCGCAAGACCAAGGGGTAGCTGCAGATTTGCAATTGCGCGGTTATCAATTCTACGATGAATTTATTGCTCATAATCGCCAAAAGAAATACACATTGTTAGCACTTGATGGAGTTCAAAACCCGCAAAACCTCGGCATGATTATTCGCTCGGCTTGTGCCGGAAACATTGACGGAATTTTGCTCCCCCAGAAAGGCAACGCGCAAATTGACCCGTTGGTTATCAAAGCAAGTGCGGGCACAGTATTTCGTGCACCACTATTAAGGTGTAGCGATCTAAAAGAAGCACTCAAAGATTTCCAGCAAGAAGGCACTACTGTTTGCGTATTGTCATCGCACGCAACCGTGGAGCTTAAAAAGTTTTCCCCCGCTGCATCTTGCATTTATGTGCTTGGCAATGAATCTGAGGGAGTATCAACAGACATTGAAAAACTGAGCGATGAAAAAGTCTGCATTCCTATGAATAACGGTGTCGAATCATTAAATGTTGCTGTTACAGCAGCGCTCATAGCATTTCGATAACACCCTATACCAACGACTGACAAAAACAAAAAAGGAGCCGTAGCTCCTTTTTTTTCTAGCAATTCAAATTAAAGTTTGTAGCCATCCTCTTCATGCAGGCTCAAATCCAAACCAATGGTTTCCTCCTCTTTAGTGACACGCAAACCAGAAGTTAAAATACCCGTTACTTTAAGCAGCACATAAGTAACTATTGCGGTGTAAATGAAAGTCACTACAACACCAAGCAATTGAACACCAACTTGTTCACCCATGGAGTTGATGCCCGACGCAAATCCCTGGCCACTGAACACACCCAATTCTGTTGAAGCAAAAATTCCCGCGAGAATAGTACCAAGCACACCACCGATACCGTGAACCGGAAACACATCGAGAGAGTCATCAATTTTCCAAACTCTTTTTACCAAATGAGTCATGATGAAACAGATAATGCCTGCCGAGAGACCAATAACCAAAGCACCACCGGGGCCAACATAACCGGATGCCGGCGTAATAGTGCCCAACCCTGCCACCATTCCGGTTACGATACCCAAAACACTGGGTTTACGAAAACGAATCCACTCAATAGCCATCCAGGCTAATGCCCCCGCTGCTGCGGAAATATGGGTTACCAGCATCGCCATCGCTGCATTTCCATTAGCAGCCAACGCACTGCCTGCATTAAAACCAAACCAACCCACCCATAGCATTCCTGCGCCAGTCACTGTCATGGTCATATTATGTGGAGGCATTGCTGTTGTGGGAAAGCCATTGCGTTTTCCAATAACTACAGCCGCAACCAATGCTGCTACACCTGCCGTTATGTGTACTACGGTACCACCAGCAAAATCCAGCAACCCCTTCGCAAACAACCAGCCCGAACTCGACCATACCCAGTGACACACAGGGATATAAACTGCGAATAACCACAAGGCCGAAAAAATCAGCATGGATGAAAATTTCATTCGCTCTGCAAAAGCACCAACGATAAGTGCAGGAGTAATAATCGCAAACGTCATTTGATACATCGCATGCAAACTTAACGGGATGTCACCGGAAAGCGCATCCTCTGTAATGCTCGCCATAAACACCATGCTGAAATCGCCAATCCATGAGTTGCCAGCGCCGAATGCCAAGCTATAACCAGCAATCAACCACAATAACGATACAATGCATGCGATTGCAAAACATTGCATAAGCACCGATAAAATATTTTTAACGCGCACCAAGCCACCATAAAACAGTGCAAGCCCGGGCAACGTCATGAACAAAACCAGCGCGGTGGAGGTTAAAATCCACGCCGTATTAGCGCCATTGAGGCTGGGTTCTTGTGCCCACAACGCAGGACTAGCGCTAGCCAGCCCTGCTAACAGAGAACTCGAAATAAGATATATCTTCTTCATATTTACCCCATGATGGTTATTATCTTGCGTGGCGACTCAAAGCTCCTGCATCATTGCCATGCTTCATATTGAAACAGTAGAACCCGAGAAATGCCTTGAATTTCATTGCCATTCGTTTTTAAAAACAAAATTTGCACTTATAAAGGGCGAAAAAAAGCATCATCGCTACTTAAATAAAAAATGAATCACCTATAAGCAAACATTAATCCAAAAATGTAAATACGTTATTTTTCAGCAAGATATAAATAATTGGATATATGCAATAATGGACAAACGCACCATTTAACGACAAACAATCACAAGCAAGATCTTTTTTGGTGCAAATCCAAATACAAAAGAATAGCAACGAATAGCGTAAAATGACCAACCATCAACCCACAGCTTTATCAAACCTATGAATAACTGGATTGCGCTCTGCCTACTCTCATTTGCCCTTTCATTTTTTTTATCCAGGATAATTATTCAGCTATTAGGTAAACGGTTAATGGATATCCCGAGTGATCGCAGCTCCCATAATTTGCCAACTCCACGCGGCGGTGGAATAGCCATTGTTACAGCAATAATTTTGATTAGCGCAGGTGCGGGAGTTTATGGATCAGCCCTACCCTGGGCACCACTCATACTATTTACTCTTATCGCAATCCTGGGAGCACTTGATGACTTCATGAGCCTCAGCGTTAGAGTGCGCCTATTAATTCAATTCTTTTTATCATTAATTGCCGTAATGATTTGTGTGCATGAATTAAATAATCTGGATGTGGGCATGATCGCATTAAGCGGTTTATGCGTAATTGCGCTTGTATGGCAATGCAACCTATACAACTTCATGGATGGAATTAATGGAATAGCAACCATCCAGGCTATTTGCGTATGCTTGATGATGGGAATATTTCTGCACCAGACAAATAACAATCCAGCTATCGTAAAACTATTAGTGATAACAGGCATGGCCTGTGCAGGATTTCTCTACTGGAATTTCCCGAATGCCAGAATTTTTATGGGCGATACGGGGAGTTTATTTTTGGGATTTATTTTTGGTTTTGCTGCAATAAAAACCAGCATTGGATCGATTGATATCGCTGCCGCATGGTTAATTTCAATGGCAGTTTTTATCGTAGATGCAACTTATACACTAAGCATTAGATTATTAACTGGTCAAAAATTTTATTTACCACATCGAAGCCACAGCTACCAAAAACTTGCACTGAAGTTAAATTCACATACTAAGGCTACATCCCTCGTTTGCCTTGTAAATATTGGCTGGCTTTTTCCGATTGCACTATTGATGATGAGGGGCATATTAAATCCCTTTGTCGCACTTATTTTGGCCTACACTCCACTAATGATTATTGCAATCAAGCTAAAAGCAGGTAGACCTAATTGACACCGGTTAATGGCAAAGCCCTTGGATATTCCTCCAACGCTACCAGCTCGCCACCATACCCCAAAGGCATTTCGTGCAACATTGATTTAATTCTTTTTGCGTCATCATTTTCACATGCAGTATTCAAATTATTTAGAAAAATTTCCATCTCATGCCATGAAACGGACTGTTCTAACGCCCTAAAAATTCGCGGATGCTCTGTGGCAAAAACATTATCACCGATGAGCAGCTCTTCAAATAGCTTTTCCCCAGGACGCAAGCCGGTATATTGAATTTCAATATCACCTTCAGGGTTAGCAACATCACGAACAGATAAGCCCGATAAATGAATCATACGCAGAGCAAGATCAACTATTTTAACGGGTTCTCCCATATCCAGCACAAAAACATCACCACCTTTGCCCATAGTTCCCGCCTGGATTACTAATTGGGATGCTTCCCGTATCGTCATAAAATAACGAATAATTTCAGGATGAGTTACAGTAACTGGCCCACCGGATTTAATTTGCTTGCGAAATAAAGGCACCACCGAACCAGAGGAACCCAGCACATTCCCAAAACGAACCATAACAAACCGGGTAAGCTGCTGACGCCTGGCAATACTTTGCAATATCAATTCCGCCAAACGTTTTGAGGCCCCCATTACATTGGTTGGACGAACAGCCTTATCGGTAGAAATAAGTACAAATAATCCAACGCCCGCTTCCGTCGCTGCTTCAGCACAATTTAGTGTTCCCAATACATTATTTTTTATCCCCTCAACAATATTGGACTCAACTAATGGAACATGTTTATAAGCAGCTGCGTGATACACAGTTTCTATTCGATAATGCCTGAATACCGAACGCAAAAAGTTAGTGTTTTGAACCGACCCCAATAGCGGTACAACCGGAATTGAATGAACATTACGCGCTTCAAGCTCTTGCTCTACGGCATATAGGCTATATTCGTTATGATCCAGTAAAATAATTTTTGCAGGCTTAAAATCAATAATTTGTCGACATAACTCGCTACCAATCGAGCCCCCGGCTCCTGTTACCATCACCACTTTATTGGTTATCGAGCCTTCCATTAAATCGGGCAAAGGCTGAACGGAATCCCTCCCAAGCAAATCATCAATATCTACATCACGAATATTTTCAATACGCGCCTTTCCTGACAAAACATCTCCCATATCTGGAATGGTTTGCACATTAATATGCAGCTTCTCCAAGCGCTTAATAATTTCAAGGCGCACACTGTGGGCGGTCCGACCAAGCGCCAACAAGACCTTGGTTGCAGATGAGGCAGAGATCAAGCGGGGCAGAGCTTTAGGCGAGAAAATTTTAATATTGGCCAACAAAGTTCCATGCAACGATGAATTATCATCAACAAATGCAACCACCTTATAGCCTGTGTCCTGTAAGGCCAGCATAAGCTGGTGCCCTGTTCGTCCCGCACCATAAATAATTACTGGAACCATATCGGCAGGAGGTAAGGCCCCCATTTTTAAAATGATATGGCGAATCAGCAGGCGCGGACCGCCGATTAACACCAGCATCAAACCGATGTAAATAAAGGGCACTGAGCGAGGAATTTTTGAATAAGTAAGAAAACCTGAAACAGCCAGGGTAACACCAGACAGGAGTACACAAATGATAATAGTAACAATGGCAGGCTGCGTCATATACCGCAAAATGGCGCGATACATCCCCAAACGGATGAATATTGTAAGACTGGCAACCAGCGTTATTAATAATGCGGCCAGTTCTTTTTGGGTAATCGCTAAATCAAACGTACCCAACCGCAAACAATTGGAAAGATAAACCCCGATAACAATTGCAACGGAGTCATAACACAAAGAAATGATTCGTTTAGCGGTACGCGAAGCCTCAAGCAATTTTATCAACATAAGTCAGGCTCCAAAAACAACCGCCGGCCTAGCATCTTGAGGACAACAAGAACAGGAGGGAAAACACCAGGAAACTAAAAAAACCTACTTACCAATACTCTCATTAACGCGATCACGCATCTCTTTACCAGGCTTGAAGTGAGGTACATATTTACCTTCAAGCACCACAGCTTCCCCGGTCTTTGGATTTCGCCCGGTGCGAGGCGCACGATAATGAAGCGAAAAACTGCCAAAACCACGAATTTCAATTCGTTCGCCAGATGCCAGAATATCAGACATATAATCAAGGAGCAGTTTTACAGACATTTCAACGTCTTTAATAGTTAATTGATTTTGCTTTTCAGTAATATATTCAATCAATTCTGATTTGGTCATAACCTGCTTCTCTTATTAATGACGGGATTACACAACACAACTTTTCAGAAAATATAGAGTTACGCAGAACAAATAAAATCAATTTACTATGTATAGCACAGACCTGAAAGCAACAGCGGCCAGCACTAGCCAACCGCTGTTATTCAAAGATTACTCTTTGCTTTGCATTTGAGCTTTGATCAGGTCACCCAAAGTAGTAGGGGCAGCTTGATCTGACTGCTTGCTTGAAAGTTCTTTCAGAGCAGCCTTCTCGTCTTCTACATCTTTAGATTTCACAGACAAGCTGATGCTACGATTCTTACGGTCAACCGCAATAATTTTAGCTTCAACTTCATCGCCAACCTTCAACAGGTTGCGCGCGTCTTCTACTTTCTCACGGCTTAACTCAGATGCTTTCAATACTGCTTCAACATCATCAGCCAGGGTGATTACAGCAGCTTTGGCTTCAACTTCTTTCACGATACCTTTAACAACAGCACCTTTGTCATTCACTGAAACGTATTCAGAGAATGGATCAGCTTCCAGTTGCTTGATACCCAAAGAAATGCGCTCACGCTCTGGATCGATGGCCAATACCACAGTCTCCAGCTCGTCACCTTTCTTGTACTTGCGAACAGCTTCTTCGCCTGCTTCGTGCCAGCTGATATCTGACAAGTGAACCAGACCATCAATACCGCCATCCAGACCAATGAAGATACCGAAGTCGGTGATTGACTTGATCTTACCACTGATCTTGTCGCCTTTCGCACAGGTGCGAGCAAACGCATCCCATGGATTTTCCTGGCATTGTTTCAGGCCGAGGGAGATACGACGACGCTCTTCATCGATATCCAGAACCATAACTTCAATTTCATCGCCCAATTGAACAACTTTTGAAGGATGGATGTTCTTGTTGGTCCAATCCATTTCAGAAACGTGGATCAGGCCTTCAACGCCCTCTTCCAGCTCAGCGAAACAACCGTAATCAGTCAGGTTGGTCACTTTAGCCTTAACACGGGCACCTTCCGGATAACGCTTGGTGATAGCAACCCACGGATCCTCACCAAGTTGCTTCAGGCCCAAAGATACACGATTGCGTTCGCGATCAAACTTCAACACCTTAACGTCGATTTCGTCGCCAACATTCACAATCTCACCTGGATGCTTGATACGCTTCCAAGCCATGTCAGTGATGTGCAACAAGCCGTCAACACCGCCCAGGTCAACGAATGCACCGTAGTCGGTAAGGTTTTTAACAATACCTTTAACTGCCTGGCCTTCTTGCAAGGTAGCCAGCAATTCATCGCGCTCAACAGAGTTAGCTTGTTCAAGTACAGCACGACGGGAAACAACCACGTTGTTACGCTTTTGATCCAGCTTGATTACTTTGAATTCCAGCTCTTTACCTTCGAGATGGGTAGTTTCGCGCACAGGGCGAACATCTACCAGTGAACCAGGAAGGAAGGCACGGATACCAGCAACGTCAACGGTGAAACCACCTTTAACCTTACCGTTGATAACACCTTTAATAACTTCTTCAGCAACGTGAGCGGCTTCAAGAATTTTCCAGGCTTCAGCACGCTTGGCTTTTTCACGAGACAGTTTGGTTTCACCGAAACCATCTTCAACGCTTTCCAGAGCTACTTGTACTTCGTCACCGATCTGGAGGTTCAACTCACCCAGTTCGTTACGGAATTGTTCTGCGGGAATAACACCTTCAGACTTAAGGCCTGCGTGTACAGTAACCCAATCTTTATCGATATCGATTACTACACCAGTAACGATGGTGCCTGGCACCATATCTACAGTCTTTAAACTCTCTTCAAATAACTCTGCAAAACTTTCGTTCATACTCATGGTATTACCTATAAATTAGAGGTACAGGCATGAAAACCACACCCTACCTGCTCCGCACGGTCTGGCACGCGGGTCAATTAATATAAGGCAATAACTCCCTCAGACTGGGTTTTACAGTTATCACCGCTGCCAATAACACTACTTAAATTTAAAAAAAGAAAGCAGATTATTTAGCAGGCGCGGGATGCTAGCAGAATGGGCTTTATTTTTCAATAGGTTAGACTGCAAGAACAGCTAGAGGTGACTCACAAGGAGGGATCATATTGCTATCTAAAAGACTGATCCTGCATAGGCGCAAGATCAGTCAACTTTAATAATTAATTTTGTATAACACTCAAGCCACGACCTACAGCGTAGTACTGGACACCAAGGCCGCTCATTCTTTCTGGCTCATACAAGTTGCGCCCGTCAAATATCACAGGCTCACGTAACGCCCCCTTGATTAAATCAAAGTTTGGCGCCCTGAAGTTTTTCCACTCGGTGCATATCACCAAAGCATCGGCCCTTTCCAGTGCCGCCTCTTTGGTTCCAACAAGTTTCAAATCATCACGCAAGCCATATATGTTTTGCGTCTCTTCCATTGCCACCGGATCATAAGCCTGGACTTTGGCTCCACGAGCCCACAGCGCCTCCATAAGGGTTCGACTTGGAGCCTCGCGCATATCGTCAGTATTTGGCTTGAACGACAACCCCCACAGCGCAAAAATCTTACCACGCAAATCCCCTTTAAAATGCCGATCAATATAATCGAACAATTTTGTTTTTTGCTCATTATTTACCTGGTCAACAGCTTCCATCAAACCAGCTTGATAGCCGGTGTTTTTAGCTATGTTAATTAACGCCTTAACATCCTTCGGAAAACAGGAGCCGCCATAACCACATCCGGGGTAAATAAACTGGTAACCGATACGAGGATCTGCACCAATACCATTACGCACCTTTTCAATATCAGCCCCCAGACGTTCAGCCAGATTAGCCATCTCATTAATGAAGCTTATTTTGGTTGCGAGCATCGCATTTGCAGCATACTTGGTGAGCTCTGCCGAACGAATGTCCATAAAAATCATACGATCATGACTTCTATTAAAAGGCGCATAAAGTTCACGCATCAATGCTTCAGCCCGTGAGCTTCGACTGCCAACAATGATTCGATCAGGTTTCATAAAATCATTAACAGCAGCGCCCTCTTTAAGAAACTCCGGATTGGAAACAACATCAAATTCGATGTTTACTCCCCGCTTTTGCAGTTGCTCAGCAAGTGCTTTTTCAACCACCTCGGCAGTACCCACCGGGACAGTAGACTTATTGATAACCACACGATAATCCGTAATTCGCTCGCCAATTGTTTTTGCGACGGCAACAACATACTGCAAATCCGCAGATCCATCCTCGCCAGACGGAGTACCAACGGCAATAAATTGCAACTCCCCATGCTTAACAGCAGCTTCCATATTTGTCGTAAATGCGAGCAACTTATTTTGCACAGCCTGTTTAACTATTGGCTCCAAGCCAGGCTCATAAATGGGAATGATACCTGAGTTCAGGTTATCTACTTTTTGTTGATCAATATCGACACAAAGTACGTCGTGCCCAACATCGGCAAGACACGCTCCGGTCACCAATCCAACATAGCCAGTACCAAAAACTGTTACTTTCATTTGCTACTCCCGACAAATTTAAGATCGCCCATAACTATCTTCATATCTAATCACATCGTCATCCTTAAGGTAGGGACCCGACTGAACCTCAACAATTTCGAGGGGAATCTTGCCCGGATTACTCAAGCGATGTTTTGTCCCCACAGGGATATACGTCGATTCATTTTCAGAAAGCAGTAAGGTTTCATCACCTTTCTGTACCAATGCAGTGCCCTTTACAACAATCCAATGTTCAGCACGATGATGATGCACCTGCAAGGACAAACTACCACCAGGCTTAACCCGAATTCGATTAACCTGATAGCGATCCCCATTATCAATTACATCGTAACAACCCCATGGGCGATATATTTCGCGATGCTGCAGATGCTCGGAACGCTTTTGCTTTTCTATTTGGGAGATGAGAGATTTAACTTGCTGGGCCTGGGATTGATCAGCAATTAAAACGGCATCCGGAGTGTTAACAATCATCAGATTGCTAACCCCCAAGGTTGCAACCAATTTGTCCTGGGAAAAAACCAACGTGTTGCTGGAACCAATATCAATACTGTCACCAATCAAACTATTTCCCGACGCATCTTTATCAGACAGATCCCAAAATGATTTCCAATCTCCAACATCACTCCATCCTGCATTGAACGGAATACAAACAACGTTCTTACTTTTTTCCATTAATGCATAATCAATAGAAATATTCGGCGCCTGGGCAAAAGATTCGCGATCAACACGGATAAAATCCAAATCCTGGACCGCCCATACTTTAGCTTGCTCCGCTGCTACAACCACATCAGGGCTCTGCCCTTGCAACTCATTTAAAAAAACCTCTGTTTGAAAAACAAACATGCCACTATTCCAGTAGTAGCAACCTTCAGCGAGATATTTTTCAGCCGTTACCAAATCAGGCTTTTCAACGAATTGAACCACCGGATAAAAAATTCCAGTTGCAGCTGCAGAATCCATTTTAGTTTTAATATAACCATAACCGGTTTCAGGCCTGGTTGGATTCACACCAAAAGTAGCGAGATGCCCAGCCTTTGCCGCAGTGATGGCATTTTCAAGAGCAACATGAAATGCACCGACATCCTTGATCATATGATCAGCAGACAACACTAAAAGAATTGGATTCTCTGCCAGGGTCTTTGCGTGTAATGCAGCTAACGCCAATGCAGGGGCGGTATTACGCGCAACTGGTTCAAGGATAATAGAGGCTTTCGCTTGAGCAATTTCATGCAATTGCTCAGCAACCATGAATCTATGCTCCTCATTACAAACAACTATCGGAGGAGCAAGATTTGCCACACCTTCAAGCCGCAATAACGTCTGCTGCAACATTGTTTTATCACCAAACAGTTTTAACAACTGTTTAGGGTAATGTTGACGGGACATAGGCCACAGCCTTGTCCCGGATCCACCTGCGAGTATGACGGGAATAATCAATTAGCACTCCTTATCCATCATTACATTTCCGGAATAATCCGGTGCCAGTTACTTCGTATAACGCTTCTGCAAAAATGTTTTGAAATTATTGCCGACATCGTTATGGCGCTCACCGTAAATAACATTCGCCATGAGATAACCCAGCTTGGTTCCACAATCATGGCTACGGCCAATCAACTGATAAGCTTCGACGGTTTCCAAGCCCAACAATGCATCCAATGCATCGGTCAATTGAATTTCACCACCTGCACCTGGCTGGGTCTTTGCCAACAAATCCCAAACCGTTTTGGACAAAACATAACGCCCAACAATAGCCATATTCGAAGGCGCTTCATCTACCGGAGGCTTCTCTACCATTGCTTTAATTGCGGCAGTTTTCCCAGATGGAATTTCCACTCCAGAGCAATCAACAACACCATATTTATCAACTTGATCGTGAGGAACCTGCTCCACAAGAATCTGGCTATTTCCAGTTTCCTGAAAGCGCCTGGTCATACCTGCCAGGTTATCTTGCCTGAGATTTGATTCCGCATTATCAACCAGCACATCAGGAAGGAGCACGGCAAAAGGCTCATCACCTACAACAGGTTTTGCACACAAAATTGCATGACCAAGACCTTTTGCTTCAGCCTGACGCACAGAAATAACTGTCAAACCAGGAGGTGTAATCGAACGAACTTCTGCAAGTAGCGAACGCTTCAAACGCGCCTCAAGTTGAGCCTCCAATTCAAAGCTGGTATCAAAATGGTTTTCTATCGCATTTTTACTCGCATGCGTGACCAGTACAATTTCCTTGATTCCCGCTGCAGCCGCCTCTTCAATTACATATTGAATTAACGGTTTATCAACAACTGGCAGCATTTCCTTGGGGATAGCTTTAGTTGCAGGAAGCATACGAGTTCCCAAACCAGCCACTGGAATCACAGCTTTTTTAACTTGCATAATTGTCGCCCTATTAAATATTTGTTAGTTAGCTATTAAGTAAATGAAGGACTTCTGTTGTTTTTCGTTCGACTAACTGCTTATTGCCCCTGCTCTCTACATTCAGGCGCACCACAGGCTCGGTATTGGACATTCGCAAATTAAATCTCCAATCATCAAATTCCAGACTTATACCGTCTGTTTTATCGATAAATTTTGCATCCGCTTCGTAGTGCGCAAGCACTTTTTCAATAGCAGCTTTTGCATCGGCTACATGGCTATTAATTTCACCGGGTGAAGGGAATTTCGCAATACGGTCAGCGAGCATGGAAGATAGGGTTTGTTGTTTGCGACAAAGAAGCTCACAAACCAATAACCAGGGAATCATGCCGCTATCACAATAGAAAAAATCGCGGAAATAATGGTGAGCACTCATTTCACCACCATAAACAGCATCCTCTGTGCGCATGCGCTCTTTAATAAACGCATGGCCGGTTTTGGATTGAATAGCCTGGCCACCATTAACAGACGCTATATCAAGCGTATTCCAAGTCAATCGCGGATCATGGATAATTTTTGCACCTGGATTCTTCAATAAAAATGCTTCCGCAAGCAATCCAACAATGTAATACCCCTCGGTAAACTCGCCTTTCTCATCAAAGAGGAAACAACGATCAAAATCACCGTCCCAGGCTATTCCCATATCTGCATGATGCTGGATTACCGCTTCAGAGGTTGAAGCACGGTTCTCAAATAATAAAGGATTGGGAATACCATTAGGAAAAGTGCCGTCAGGCTCGTGATTGATTTTTATAAATGTGAAGGGTAAATATTTTTCAATTGCGTCTATAACATGGCCCGCCGCACCGTTTCCCGCATTAACAACCAACTTCAACGGTTTTAGCGCAGAGACATCAACATAAGACAAAAGGTGTTGCACATAAGCATCGAGAATATTTACTTCTGTGAGACTTCCACGCGCCGAAAAGTCGGCCACCTGAAATTGATTAACCTCTGCCAGGCGCTTTATCTCATTTAAACCAGTATCACCACTGATTGGCTTTGAGCCAGCACGGACAAGCTTCATGCCGTTGTAGTCGATTGGATTGTGGCTAGCTGTAATTTCAATCCCACCATCAGTTTTAAGGTGGCTGGTGGCGAAATAAATTTCTTCCGTCCCGGACATACCAATGTCGATTACATCAACACCTTCGTCACGCAAGCCATTACTTAATGCCGTTTTCAAGGCTTTACTCGTAAGCCTGACATCCCCACCCACCACCACATTTTTTGGTTTTATATATTGCGCATAAGCACGACCAATACGGTACACAATATCCTCATTGAGCTCTTCACCCAATTTTCCGCGAATATCGTAGGCTTTAAAACAAGTTAAGGTCATATATGAATCCCATCTGAAAAATAACTATTTCTAAGCCCGCTGCTATATTTAGTTCTACTGGTAGACTCACATAAATCTTTAATTTGTAGCCGATGCAAACTAAAGAAATATTTTTACCATTTGTTGACACTGCAAAAAATTGATCGTCAATTCTGTTTGATTAATGCCAGCATCCTAGCAAAAACATCTGCAATACCAATATTGGTGCTATCAATAATTGTGGCATCTGCCGCAGGCACTAAGGGCGATACCGCACGTTTTGAATCACGCTCATCTCGCTCACGAATATCTGCCACCAATTTAGCCATATCAATCACTTCGCCTTTTGCCTGCAATTGCTTAAAGCGTCGCTCTGCCCGCGCTTCGGCGCTTGCAGTTAAAAATATTTTTGTGGGCGCTGAAGGAAATACTGCCGTCCCCATATCACGACCATCAGCGATTAAACCCGGGGCCCGGGCAAATGCGCGCTGACGATCCAATAATGCAGCCCTCACAGCCGGATGTGCGGCAACCTTGGATGCACCCATGCTTACAACTTCCTGGCGGATAGCATCAGTCACATCCTCACCATCTAACAACACAAGCATTGATTCGCCCTTCACACTAAATTCAACATTCAAATTTTGCGCAATAGCGGCAACCAACACTTCATTTGTTAAATCAATACTCCGTTTCATCGCGGCCAACGCAACTAAACGATACAAGGCACCGCTGTCTAATAAGTGGTAACCAAGATGCTTGGCCAGCATTTGGCTAAGCGTGCCCTTTCCTGAACCACTTGGGCCATCAATGGTTACCACCATTGGCTTGTTATTACTCATGAGTAAATTTCCTCAACACATCACACAAGCGACTGGACGATAGATTGGCAAGTCGCGATTGGATCTGCCGATTGAGTAATTGGCCTACCAATAACCAGATAACTACTGCCCGCAGCAATAGCGGCAGCGGGAGTAAGCGTTCGACGTTGATCATCAACGGGGGAAGACTCCAGGCGAATACCGGGAGTTACCAAACAGAACTGGCCACCAAATTGGGATCGCATTAATTGAGCCTCCTGAGCTGAACACACTACTCCATCCAAGCCGCATTCATGCGTTAATCGTGCCAACTTTGACACTTGTTCTTCCGGGCTACACTCAATTCCAATAGATTTGAGATCTGAAGCCTCCATGCTGGTCAAAACTGTGACCGCTATCAACAAAGGCTTATGACCTGATTGCTGTTCCAGAATGTTTCTAGCAGCTTTCATCATTCTCTCACCGCCTGAGGCATGCACATTTACCATCCATACCCCCAAATCCGCGGCAGCTTTTACAGCTTTGCTTGTCGTATTTGGAATATCATGGAATTTCAGATCCAAAAATATCGAAAAACCGAGGCTCATAAGTTGTTCAACTATTTTAGGACCACAGGCGGTAAAAAGTTCTTTTCCAACTTTCAGGCGGCAATATTCCGGTGATAATCGCTTTGCCATTGCAAGGCATTGATCTGCATTATCAAAATCCATGGCAACAACAATTCTTGGCCCCAGCTCGGACATTTCTTGACCTCTTAAAAAGAAAAAAGCCCGGACGCTTAAGTCCGGGCCTCTATTAAAGCAAAAAACACCGTAAAATTCATTCATTAACGCCTTGGCATAAGGCAAACACTCTAGATGCTTATATTCGCTCGATTGCTTTCCAACGTAGCCTCACCAATACCTTTTACTTCCAACAAATCTTCAACCGTTTTGAAATTACCATTTTCTTTACGCCAGGCAATAATGGCTTCCGCTTTCTTTTCACCGATTCCCTTAAGCCTGGTTAACTCCTGAACATCCGCCGTGTTGATGTTGACTACATTTTTGGGAACTGCAGTTTCAGCCTTAATGGTAGTTTTGGTTTCTGCTTTAGTGGTTTTTTCTGCTGGTGCTGCTTCAACCGCCCAGACAGTTGAAACACCACAAATCATTAACACCACAAAAGAAATAGCGGATAACAAATTTTTCATAAAGAACTCCATGTATTAAAAAATCAAAATAAATAAACAACAGTTTTGCGCCGGAAGATTTACCGTTGAGCGCGAACATAAGATATGCAGAAAGAAAATGATCAAATAGTAGATATCTGCCACTCGTCTTGTGGGATATTGACTACAGTTTTCGCAGAAAAAATGTGAAAAAAAACCCGAACATGTCGGGTTTTTTTATTTACAGGAACGAAGATTGAATTATTTCAGCAGGCGACCAAGATCAGCGGCACCCCAATGTGGGAAATGCTTGCGAATCAGGGCATTTAATTCCAATTCAAACTCACTGTAATTTGTTTGTGCAACCGCTTTGGATGCCAGTTGATCAATAACCATGCCAGCCCCTACCGTCAAATTGGTTAAACGATCAATGACAATAAATGCACCAGTTGCACGATTTTGTTTGTACGCGTCAGCTACGACAGGTTGGGTTAATAGAAGATCAACAATTGCAATGTCATTTAATTGCAATTGGCTAACACTCGTTTGTTCCTGGGTGTTTACATCGATGCGGCAACTAATAGCTTCGATTTCTCCAGTCACCAATTTACTGGCAAATTTAAACCAGTATTCTGTGCCCGGAACCAACGCCTTCTCAGTCATCCACACCAAATGAGCATGTAAATAATTGGATTGAGGAACATCGTCTTTTGCTAACACCAACACATCGCCACGACTAACATCAACTTCATCGGTCAAGGTCAATGTCACAGCCTGGCCGGTGAAAGCCTCGTCAAGGTTGCCATCATACGTCACGATGGATTTAACGTGGCTGGTTTTTCCTGAGGGCAGAACGCGAACCTGATCGCCAACTTTTACAACGCCTGAAGCAACGTTGCCACAAAAGCCGCGGAAGTCCAGGTTGGGACGATTAACGTACTGAACCGGAAAGCGGAAATCAGTAAAGTTTTTATCACCTGCGATAGGAACGCTCTCAAAAATTTCCATCAGCGTTTGACCTTGATACCAAGGCGAGCGCTCCGAGCGATTGACGACATTATCACCATCCAACGCCGAGATAGGTACAAACATCACATCTTTCATCGCCAGCTTGCTGGAAAAATCCAGATAATCCTGCTTGATTTTTTCAAAGGCAGTTTGATCGAAATCCAACAAGTCCATTTTATTGACGGCAACAACAATGTGTTTAATACCTAATAACGATGCAATGTAACTATGGCGACGGGTTTGGGTAACAACGCCATAACGCGCATCAATCAAAATAATCGCAAGGTCACAGGTGGATGCACCCGTTGCCATGTTGCGCGTGTACTGCTCATGGCCGGGAGTATCGGCAATAATAAATTTACGTTTTGCGGTAGAAAAATAACGGTAGGCAACGTCAATCGTAATGCCTTGTTCGCGCTCTGCTTGCAGGCCATCCACAAGCAATGCCAGATCTATTTTTTCGCCGGTAGTGCCATGTTTTACACTGTCGGATTTGATTGCTTCCAATTGATCTTCATAAATCATTTTGGAGTCGTGGAGCAAGCGGCCAATCAGGGTGCTCTTACCATCATCCACGCTACCGCAGGTTAAAAACCGCAGCAGTTCTTTTTGCTCATGCTGCGCAAGATAAGCATTAATATCCTGTGCAATTAATTCTGACTGATGACTCATAAAATTCTCTATTTACATTCGCAAGACGTAAAAAAACAGGGGCAAAGAAAAACTAGAAATAACCTTCCTGTTTTTTCTTCTCCATAGATCCGGAACTATCGTGATCAATAACCCTGCCCTGCCGCTCTGACGTAGTCGTCAGCAGCATTTCCTGAATAATTTCGGGCAGCGTAGTCGCTTCGGATTCAACCGCACCGGTTAACGGGTAACAACCCAGCGTACGGAAACGCACCATTTTTTCCTCGACTTTGTCGTCAGGACCTATGGGCATACGGTCGTCATCAACCATAATCATTACCCCATCGCGCTCCACAACGGGGCGTTTGGCGGCAAAATACAGCGGAACAATGGGAATATTTTCCAAATGAATGTATTGCCAAATATCCAGCTCGGTCCAGTTGGACAAAGGGAATACGCGAATGCTTTCGCCCTTGTCTACTTTACCGTTATAGATATTCCATAACTCAGGGCGCTGGTTTTTTGGGTCCCAGCGATGGTTTTTGTCGCGGAACGAATAAACACGCTCTTTCGCACGCGATTTCTCTTCGTCGCGACGCGCGCCACCAAAGGCCGCATCGAAACCGTATTTGTTTAACGCTTGCTTCAGGGCCTGGGTTTTCATAATGTCGGTATGCTTGGCACTGCCATGGGTGAATGGGCCAACGCCCATATCAACACCTTCCTGGTTGATGTGCACAATCAAGTCCCAACCGAGGTCTTTTACACGCTGGTCGCGAAATTGGATCATTTCCCGAAATTTCCAGGTGGTATCCACATGCAACAGCGGAAACGGCGGTTTACCGGGGAAGAAAGCTTTCATGGTGAGATGCATCATCACCGCTGAATCTTTACCAATCGAATAAAGCATTACAGGATTATCAAATTCAGCCGCGACTTCGCGGATGATATGGATACTTTCAGCTTCGAGCTGCTTGAGGTGAGTCAAGTTGTAGTTTGACATTCAATAAATACCAATTTGAAAACGGCGTCGGATTTACACAAAGTGTTTAAAAATCAGCAGCAATTATATAGATCTGCGACGTAGGGTTTAATGACTAAATGTTTCTAAGTTTATTCCGGAAAGTTTGTGTAAATAGCTATCAGTGATCAATCCTCTTTGGGCGCCGCTTGCCGCCGGGCAAGCATCAACGTGAATTCATCACGGGCTTCCTTGGCCCGGCTAAATACATCCAGCAAGTAATCGCTATCACCTTGTTCAATCCCGCTGCGCAGGCGGGACAGATTATCGATAAATAAGTCCATCGATTTTAAAATCGCCAATTTATTCGCGCGCATGATGTCATGCCACATTACCGGGTCGCTGGAGGCAATGCGGGTGAAATCGCGGAAACCACCGGCGGCATAGCGAAAAATATTGGGATTATTGATATCCCGGGCAAGCGTATCGACAAGTGAATATGCAATAACATGGGGCAAATGGCTGGTGGCTCCCAGGACTTCATCGTGCTCTTCAACTGACATCGATAACACTTCAGCCCCTACGGCTTGCCACATACGTGTTACCAATTCCACGTGTGTGCCATCCGTGGTCGCGAACGGGGTCAAAATAACCCGGTGATGCTCGTACAGGTTGGGATTAGCGGCAGTAACACCACTTTTTTCAGAGCCGGCAATCGGATGCCCCAACACCAATTGCGGAGGAACTGCGCCAAACACCGCTTCAGCAGCCAATTGCACACTGCCTTTAACACTCGCGCCATCCGTAATAGTTACCTCAGGCGAAATAAATTCTTTGATTTCTTCGAAGACGGAATTTACGGAAAGCGTTGGTACCGCGATAAAAATAACATCGCCAGCCCCTAACTCATTCGCAATTTCTTGTAGCGAGGTATAAGCGCGATCAACAATGCCGTAATTTACTGCTTCAGCACAGGTTTCCGTTTTGCGTGCGATCCCGATAGCCTCTACACAGGCACCACGCTGCTTTAAACCTTTTGCGAGGCTTCCGCCAATCAGGCCAATCCCTACGACGACAAATTTATTGAGTAACGGCGCTGACATACAAATTACAACACCGCTTTGGGATAAGAGCCGAGTAATTTCAAATCGGCACAGCGGGACGCCACTTCTTTCATCACGGCATTAATCAATGGATCATCCACATGACCAACAAAATCGATGAAAAATACATACGTCCAGGCACCGGTACGTGATGGGCGGGTTTCCACACGCGTGAGATCAATGTTGTGGCGATGGAATGGCTCGAGCAAATTATGCAGAGCACCCGGCTCATTGCGCATAGCGACAACAATTGATGTTTTATCTACGCCGCTTTGCGGGACCGCTTGCTGGCCGATAATCAAAAAACGTGTGGAGTTATCAGGCTGGTCTTCAATTTTTTCGGCAATCATTTTCAAGCCGTACAATTCCGCCGCCATGGAACCCGCAATAGCAGCTGCATTCCACTCGCCTTTCAAACGCTTTGCCGCTTCCGCATTACTGCTCACCGCAATACGTTCAGCTTTTGGATAATGTGCATCCAGCCACTTACGGCATTGAGCCAGCGACTGCGAGTGTGAATAAATGCGGCTGATGCTACTCACATTGGTCACATCAGATACCATCAAATTGTGATGGATACGCAATTCCACTTCGCCACAGATTTTAAGGTTGGAGCCCATAAAATTATCAAGGGTGTGGTTAACCACGCCCTCGGTAGAATTCTCTACCGGCACAACGCCGTAGTTGACACCACCGGCTTCCACTTCACGGAATACTTCGTCAATGGCAGAGAACGGTATGACCACCGCGGAGTGACCAAAATGCTTTAACGACGCTTGCTGGGTGAATGTCCCCTCAGGGCCGAGGTAAGCGACCTTGATCGGATTTTCCAACGCCAGGCACGCCGACATAATTTCGCGAAACAAGCGCGCAACTTCTTCGTTGCTCAATGGGCCAGTATTGTTTTCCATCGCTTTACGCAAAACCTGGGCTTCGCGTTCCGGGCGATAAAAAAGAATACTGGCATCGGCGGGAAGATTGGCCTTTTTAACTTCAGCAACTTCCTGGGCGCAAGATGCACGCGCCGAGATCAACCGGCCGATCTCGTCATCAATTGCGTCAATTTTATTGCGCAACTCCAGTAATTTTTCTGCTTCCGTTTTTTCAGATGACATGAATAATCGCCTCGCTTGATTACTCGTCTGAAGAGTCATCGCCAGCAGAATCTTCTGCGGCTACATCATCTGGCAACTCTTCAACGTCGCCGCCTTCGGCATTTGCCAATTCACGCTTGGCATTTTCATCTGCACTTTCTTCGATACGCTCCAGACCTTGCATGCGCTCGCCATCTTTCAGCTTGATCAAACGCACACCCTGGGTATTACGGCTAAGCACTGATACTTCATCAACACGGGTGCGAACCATGGTGCCCTGATCAGAAATCAGCATGATTTCTTCGCCATCAAATACTTGTACCGCACCTACTAACTGACCATTACGTTCAGTCGTTTGCATGCCGATGACGCCTTGTGAACCGCGCCCCTTTGCCGGGAACTCGCCGACTTCAGTGCGCTTGCCGTAACCATTTTCACTCACGGTCAGCACCTGGCCGCCCGCTAATGGAATTACCATGCTCACGACGCGCTGGCCTTCGGCCAAACGGATACCGCGAACACCGCGCGAAGTACGGCCCATTGCACGAACTTGTGATTCACGGAAACGCGCCGCTTTACCGGAGCTGGAGAACAGAATTACATCCGATGCACCGTTGGTAATTGCCGTGCCGACCAGGGTATCGCCTTCATCCAATTCAATCGCGCGCAGACCAACGCTGCGCGGACGCGCAAATTGTGTCAACGCTGTTTTCTTCACGGTACCGTTGGCGGTGGCCATGAAAATAAAATGATCATCGTCGTAGGATTTAACCGGCAAAATCGAGGTGATATGTTCGCCCTCTTCCAGCGGCAATAAGTTCACAACCGGGCGACCGCGTGCCTGGCGCCCCGCTACCGGAATCATGTAAACCTTCAACCAGTAAACCTTACCAGCGTTGGTGAATAACAAAACAGTGTCGTGGGTGCTGGCGATCAACAGATGCTGAACATAATCTTCGTCTTTCACTGCAGTTGCCGATTTACCCATGCCACCGCGACGCTGGGCTTGATAGTCAGCCAGTGGTTGGCTCTTCGCATAACCACCGTGGGAAATCGTCACTACACGATCTTCTTCGTTGATTAAATCTTCAGTGGTTAAATCGAGCGTAGAAGCAATAATTTCTGTGCGCCGCGCATCGCCATAGTCAGCGATAACTTGCGTTAATTCTTCGCGGATAACTTCCATCAAGCGCACTGCATTGCCCAGGATTTCGAGGAACTCGGCGATTTGCGCCAACTTCTCTTCGTACTCGGCCAGGATTTTGTCGTGCTCCATCCCGGTGAGGCGATGCAAACGCAAATCCAGAATTGCCTGGGCTTGTTCAGCGGACAAATAATATTTGCCATCGCGGATTCCAAACTCAGGTCCCAAATCTTCAGGGCGGCAAGCATCTTTTCCAGCGCGCTCCACAAATGGAGTCATGGCGCTTGCATCCCAACCGCGCGCAATCAAACCTTCTTTTGCTTCGGCGGGCGACGATGAGCGTTTGATCAAATCAATCACTTCATCAATGCTGGAAATTGCCACCGCCCAACCTTCCAGGATATGGCCGCGCTCACGTGCCTTGCGCAGCAAATAAACGGTACGGCGGGTAACCACTTCACGGCGGTGCTTGATAAAAGCAACCAGCAACTCTTTCAGATTCAGAATTTTTGGTTGGCCATCATCCAGCGCGACAATGTTTACGCCAAAGGTTGTTTGCAATTGCGTTTGTGCAAACAAGTTGTTCAGCAGTACATCGCCGGATTCGGTTTTCTTAACTTCAATAACGATGCGCATACCGTCTTTGTCAGACTCATCGCGCAACTCGCTAATGCCTTCAATTTTCTTTTCTTTAACCAGCTCGGCAATGCGCTCAATCAACCGGGCCTTGTTAACCTGATATGGAATTTCAGTGACGATAATGGTTTCGCGGCCGGACTTATCATCGCGTTCAATTTCCGCTTTCGCACGCATCACCACGCGACCGCGGCCAGTGCGATAAGCTTCAACAATACCTGCGCGACCGTTGATGATTGCGCCTGTTGGGAAATCGGGGCCTGGAATAAATTCCATCAGTTCATCAATAGTAACGTCCGGGTTATCGACCACCGCCAAACAACCCTGCACGACTTCTTTCAGGTTGTGCGGTGGAATATTGGTCGCCATACCCACGGCGATACCAGAAGAACCATTGATCAATAAATTGGGGATACGGGTTGGCAAAACTGCCGGGATTTGTTCGGTGCCGTCATAGTTGGGCACGAAATCGACAGTTTCTTTATCCAGATCGGCCAGCAAATCGTGGGCGATCTTGGCCATACGGATTTCGGTATAACGCATGGCTGCCGCGTTATCGCCGTCAATCGAACCGAAGTTACCTTGACCATCTACCAGCATGTAACGTAACGAGAATGGCTGGGCCATACGAACGATAGTGTCGTACACCGCCGAATCGCCGTGGGGATGGTATTTACCGATTACGTCACCCACCACACGGGCAGATTTTTTGTAAGGCTTGTTCCAATCGTTGTTCAGTTCGCTCATCGCGAACAACACACGACGGTGCACAGGTTTCAAGCCATCGCGCACATCGGGCAAGGCGCGGCCAACGATAACGCTCATGGCGTAATCGAGGTAGGACTGCTTGAGTTCGTCTTCAATACTGACCGGTGATATTTCTTTGGCGAATTCGACCATGGGAATACAGCTTTCCTTTTTTATTAAGGCTTCGGCTAGTCTTATGTTGGTTAGTTAAAATTGGCGGTATCGATTGGCAGCTATTGCGCAAAAAGCGCCGTAACTGGGCATAAATCGATTAGAGGCAAAAACAGCTACCCCAGTAGCGGGTTGGCTAAAAATGCGTCTGAGGCACAATTCAGGGGCGCGATGGTACCATAAAATCCGGTGGTTATGCAGATAGGGAATCAATTCTCATCATCAAAATCACAATCCGTGAAATACCCAAATCGGGCATGGCCGAAGCCTGTCATTCCAGTATACTGTCCGCCCCTGCTTTTCATCCTGACTGCTCATTATGTCTACTACCCTGCCTGATATTGATTTACTGATAAAAGCGCGCTGGATAATCCCGGTAATTCCCGAAAACCGGATACTGGAAAATTGTGCCCTGGCAATCCATCAGGGGAAAATACTGGCGATCATTCCCGCCGAAGGGGCCGAGCAGCGCTACCACGCGCGCGAAATCATTAACCTGGGCAGCCACGCGGTGATCCCCGGATTAGTAAATGCCCACGGCCACGCGGCGATGAGCTTGCTGCGCGGTTATGCCGATGATCATCCACTGCACACCTGGCTCAACGATCACATCTGGCCCGCCGAAGGCCGCTGGGTAAGCGAGGATTTTGTGCGCGACGGCACTGACCTGGCCATCGCCGAAATGATCAAGACCGGTACCACCTGTTTTGCCGATATGTATTTTTACCCCGAGCAAGCGGCACAAGCCTGTCTGGATGCCAGTATTCGCTGCCAATTGGCCTTCCCGATCCTGGATTTTCCGACCGCCTGGGGCCTGGGTCCGGACGAATACCTGAGCAAGGGATTAAGCCTGCACGATACATTTCGCGGCAATCATTTAATCAATATCGCATTTGGCCCGCATGCACCTTACACCGTATCCAATGCGCCCTTGCAAAAGATCGCCGTATTAGCCCATGAAATGGATATGCCCATCCATATTCACCTGCATGAAACGGCACAGGAAGTTAGCGACTCCATCAAGCAATACGGTTGCAGACCCAGCCAGCGCCTGATGGATCTGGGTTTGCTCTCACCGCTTACACAAACCGTACACATGACCCAAATTGATGACAGCGATATACATCTGCTCCAGACTAGCGGTGCGCATGTTATCCATTGCCCGGAATCCAATTTAAAACTGGCGAGCGGATTTTGCCCGGTTGATCGCCTGATAAAAGCAGGCGTCAATGTTGCGATAGGCACCGATGGCGCCGCCAGCAATAACGATCTGGATTTATTCAGCGAAGTTAAAACCGCGGCGCTGCTCGCCAAAGCCGTTGCCGGGGATGCCACAGCGCTGGGCGCCCATACTGCGTTGCGGATGGCCACCCTTAATGGAGCCAAAGCGCTCGGCCTGGAGGAATATATCGGCAGCCTGGAAATTGGCAAAGCGGCTGATATTACCGCCATCGATTTGGGCGAACTCGCGATGCAACCGGTTTACAATCCCGCATCGCAACTCGTTTACACCCATTCAGGGCAAGCGGTAACCCATGTCTGGGTAGAAGGAAAATGTTTGCTCAAAAATCGCGAATTACAAACGCTGAATGAGCGCGAAATTTTAGGCAAAGCCAATTGGTGGCGGAAACAAATTGCCACCCATTAAATTCAACAGAGATACAGATTATGGCCAATGTCGATACCGCCGAAATAGCAAAATTTGAAGCACTCGCCAGCCGCTGGTGGGACAAAAACAGTGAATTCAAACCACTGCATGACATTAACCCGTTGCGCGCCAATTTTATCGATCAACGCTCACCGGTCGCACAAAAAAAATTAATCGATGTGGGATGCGGCGGTGGCATCCTGGCCGAATCACTCGCACTGCGCGGTGCAGAGGTTACCGGCATCGATATGGGCGAAGCGCCGCTGTCAGTGGCGCGCTTGCATGCACTGGAAACCGGCGTCGCACTCACTTACGAGCAAATAACCGCTGAAGATAAAGCCGCACAAATGCCCGGTGCATTTGATGTAGTAACCTGCATGGAAATGCTGGAGCACGTTCCTGATCCCTCGTCTGTAGTAAAAGCCTGCGCACAATTGGTGAAGGACGGTGGCGATGTGTATTTTTCCACCATCAATCGCAACCCCAAAGCCTATGCGTTTGCCATTCTCGGTGCTGAATATATTTTAAAACTCTTACCCAAAGGCACGCACGAATACAGCAAATTTATTCGTCCTTCTGAATTAGCCCAATGGTTGCGCGCTGCGGGATTGGAACTGCAAGAAATTACCGGTATGACTTACAACCCGCTCACCAAACACTACAAGCTCGATGCCAACGATGTGAGTGTCAATTATTTGATCCACGCTAAAAAGGTTGTTGAATAATGGCAAAACCGATACGCGCAGTGATGTTTGACCTCGATGGAACCCTGCTGGATACCGCACCGGATTTCATCGTTGTCGTAAACCAATTACTGGTCGAGCAGAACCGGCCGACATTGCCAGCAGAAACGATTCGTGCCGGCGTTTCCAACGGCTCCAAAGCGCTGATTAAACTGGCGTTTGGCATTGAAGAAAATAACGAACAATTTGAACCATTACGCCAACGTTTACTGGAATTGTATTTAGCGCACATTGCGGTATACACCAAACCTTTTCCAGGCATTTCCGCGTTGCTGGATAAACTGGCTGACAACAATATTTTGTGGGGCATCGCCACGAATAAACCGGCGACTTACACATTGCCGTTAATGGCCGCGTTGAATATCCACCCTGCTCCGCTGAGTGTTATTTGCCCGGACCACGTATCGCGCAGCAAACCCGATCCGGAATCGTTATTCCTGGCGGGGAAACAACTCAATTGCAGCCCGCAGGAAATTATTTATATCGGTGATCACAAACGCGATATTGATTGCGGTAAGGGTGCAGGCAGTATCACGATTGCGGCAACTTATGGTTATGTGGATGAAAGCGAAGATCCCGCCAGTTGGAATGCCGATTATTACGTAAATCACGCCGATGAAATCTGGCCGATTATTGAAAAATATTTGTGACAGGAAAACCATGACGATTCAAATCCCACAAGATTATGTAATCCATCCCGATTCGCTCGCCGATAAAATTATTCTGGTTACCGGCGCCGGTGACGGTATCGGTAAAATTGCGGCAAAGACATTTGCTGCTTGCGGTGCTACCGTGATCTTATCCGGTCGTACCATGAGCAAACTTGAGCAGGTGTATGACGAAATTGAAGCAGAGGGTTATCCCCAACCAGCGATATACCCAATCAATTTTGAAAGCGCGCAGGAAAAAGATTATGACGATATGTGTAATGCGCTTGAAGATACCTTCGGTAAATTAGACGGCATTTTATTTAACGCCGCCGATTTGGGCGAGCGCACACCCATCTCCAATTATTCCGTTAACGCCTGGCTGCGCTGCATGCAAATTAACGTCAACGCACCTTTCATGTTAACCCAGGCATTATTGCCACTGCTCGAACGTGCGGATAATGCCAGCATTCTGTTCACGAGCTCCAGCGTTGCGTTTAAAGGCCGTGCATTCTGGGGCGCCTATGCGGCATCCAAAGCTGCTGCCGAAAATTTTATGCAAACACTTCATGATGAATTGGAAGGCGCAACGCGTATTCGCGCCAACAGCATCAACCCCGGCGCAACTCGCACGGCGATGCGCGCTGCTGCGTATCCCGCTGAAGATCCGGAAACGGTAAAAACACCGGATAAATTAATGCCGTCCTATGTTTATTTATTAAGTGATGATTCGCTGGGTGTGAGCGGCCAATCATTCCACTATTGATCAACTGTAAAACCAGCCAATAAAAAAGGAGATCAAATGATCTCCTTTTTTATGCAATCACAAACGCAACAATGTTATCGACTGGATTTTTGCATCATCTCTAATAAGGACGCTTCTGCACGCGACAAACCACAGCGTCGCGCAACTTCTTCAGCATCCATTCCCATCTTAAACATTTGTGCCGCTTGCGAATAAGGCTGGAATTCATCGTCATTGTAGTAATCGATTTTTTCCGGTTTTTTATCGCCGGATGTTTGCAGGCGTTTTTCCATCGCCAGCAAACGTTGCCCCATTCCAACAGAACCGCTACTGGATGCAGCAACTTCTTTTGTTAAACGCTGGATTAATTTTTCAGTATCCAGCGCTTGCTGACGCAGGCGTTTAAAAGTAAAAAGCGCGACCGCAAGAGCAATCGCGCTAATCGTCAAACAAACAAGTAAACCAATTTCCAACAATGTCATCGGGTTATTCCGGTGCTTTTCATATCCGTAAAAATAATTGCACGCAAATCAGCGGTTATACATCTTCCAACTCTGACCATTCTTCGCTGGTCAGCAACTTGTTTAAATCAATGAGAATTAATAATTCATTGTTCTTGTGGCACACACCCTGGATAAATTTCGCGCTTTCTTCGTTACCGACGTTTGGTGCCATTTCAATTTCTGACTGGCGCAAGTAAACCACTTCGGCAACGCTGTCCACCAAAATGCCAATGACGTGACGATCCGTTTCAATGATGACTATACGGGTATTATCGGTAATTTCGCCACTGGATAAATTAAAACGGTGACGGGTATCAATAACAGTCACAACGTTGCCGCGCAAATTAATAATACCCAGCACATAAGATGGCGCACCTGGTACCGGCGCAATTTCCGAATAACGGAGCACTTCCTGCACCTGCATTACATTGATGCCATAGGTTTCACCGTCCAGGCGAAATGTCACCCACTGCAATACCGGATCATCCGTACTCTTGTTTTTTGCTACATCAGTTGCCATCGTCATATTCCTCTGGAGCCACCTGCTGCGGGCGGCAAATCGATAAATGTCGTTATAACTATAGCCGAGGACTTTTCCTATGCCACTTTTGCCGAAGCACTAATTAAATACTTGGGCTGGAATAAAATTCTTATCCGCATCGATCAACATTTGCCCGATACGAGGAATATCCAGTAATGCGCACATATGCTCTTTAACCGTACCGGCAAGCCATGGGCGCTTGCTGCGATCACCACGCCATTTCACATCGTCAGGCTGTAGTGTAATTGGTTGGTTTACGGAATCTACCGCCAATCCCCAAGGCACACCATCGATAGAAACGACATATTTTGCGGTCTTCACAAAAGATTCATCGTAACGTTCCGGCATCACAAATTTTGCAGTGTTAACCGTACGGATCTTTCCGGCGGGCGTAGGTTGCAATCCCATGAACCAATCGGCCTGGCCAAACAATGGCGTTAGCTCATCGGTCAATGGCTGGATTTGCCCGAGGGAAATCAACGGTACCGCCAAAGTTAACCCTGATACCTGGAATAGCAATACATCAAAGCGCGATTGCGCCCATTGTGGGCGACCATTTTCAAGCCACTCCAAACCTTCCAGCTGAAAATGAGTGGGCTGTAAGTGTTCTGTGGGAGTAAGCTCAATAACCGGCGTTATTTCAGGTGCAATAGTAATTTCGGGTGTTTCAATGATCCAATCCTGAATTTCTTCCGGATTGTTGATAAAGCTGGTTTTTGTTTCTATTCGGGTTGGCACTTCTGCTGGCGTCTCTACCAGCAATTGCGTGCGGGCAGATTGCAGCAGTTTTTCCAGCTTTAGCTTTTGTTCCTGGGTTTGAACAATTTCAGGGTCAGCAAAAGAAGACTTTGATTGGGTAACTGAGCGCGGCCTGGAAGATGTTTTTGGTGGCGCTTTTGATTGTGTTTCCGCTGAAGCACGATGAGGTAACTCGGCGCGCAGGCGCGATTTTTCCGACCTTTCTGCTGGTATTTTCTCAACCGGTTTTTCAACCGTTTTTTTCGTCGGCAATGGTACTACCCGCGCCGAACCTGCGTTGGCAGCAAGCGGTGCTATCTGGGTATCCAGTGCCTCTAATGCAAAACCCAATGGATCTTCACCACCGAGCAGATCATCCAGATAACTGTTAAGTATGTCATCGGGTGACTCAATCCCGTCGCCCGATGATTGTTTAGAGCTCACGACACTGCACCTGCCTTGCTGGCCACCAATGGAATAGTCGATGGCACAGTTGATTCACGTTGTTTGAATTTTTTTTCCAACCAGTGCCAGAGTGATGTGTACGCCTCAACACCCCTGCTTGTCGGATCAAACAAATGGGGCGGAATACCTGCCTTGCTCGCGTCGCGAAAACGGGTATCCACCGGGACATGACCCGGCCATGACTGCTCGGGATAAGTATTGCGAATAGTGCGCAAACTGGTCACGGATGCCTGGGTACGACGGTCAAACATCACTGGTACTACAGTGTAATCAAGCGCCTTTTTACGAGAGCGAGACATCATATTCAGGGTATTTACCATTCGCTCCAGGCCTTTCAATGCCAGAAACTCGGTTTGTACAGGAATAACCAGATATTGACAGGCGGCCAGGGCGTTAACCATCAAAACGCCTAAAAGCGGTGGCGTATCAATCAGAACATAATCGTAATCATCCGCCAATAACCCGAGGGCGCGACTGAGCACCAACCCCATGCCATCCTGGCCGATTGCCTGGCGCTCCAATGTGGCCAGCGCGGTGGTGGCCGGGATAACCTCAATATTTGCAAATTGTGTAGGCAACACCAACCGTTTTACTGATTGATAACCAAGTTCCTTACGTTCCTGGAACAGCGTATAGCTACTCAACGCCTGGTTATCGGGATCGATACCAAACCAGGTTGAGAGCGAACCGTGCGGGTCTATATCCAATAGCAGTACCCGGTAGCCAGCGCTGGCGATAAGCCCGCCCAACGCCACAGTGGTAGTCGTCTTACCTACCCCGCCTTTTTGATTTGCAATTGCCAAGATCCGCACGGATAGAACCTCGCTGGCGTCAAATACCAGACACATTAACCATTAATAATCGCACTGATACTGCTTAAAGCAATCTCTATGCCGGACAATAACGACTATCATTGGCACAATTATCATCCGCAAAATCCATTATCGCCAGTCGTTGCGATACAGTTTTTTCGCCGCTTATTTTTCAGCCAGCGGATATTTAGTATTGCCCAGCGATAGACAAGTTCAAGCTCCCTAACCAAGATTAACCATCGCATTATTATTTTGGCTATAGCAGCGCGTTAACACTTCTCAATAGTAAACCGGAATATCGAAGCTAGAATTAACTGAAGCCCTGCCTTTTCGCAGCCAAAAACCAGAATGCCGTTTATCGGCAAGCACATTCTGACGTGGTAATGATGTCCAGAAATCGTTCTCTATCCATAAGGCCAACCCTTAATATCGGCCTTCTATTAATTATCTTTACGTCTGGCTTGCTCGCCAAAGAACTGCCATCCAATAAAGTTGCGGTTACACAGGTCACGATCTCCTGTGAGCAAAACCTGAAACAGGATCATGATGATTACTACTACAGCAATTTATTGAAACTGGCGTTAACCAAAACAGTGCCCACCCACGGCCACTATGAACTTAAATTTATTCCAGTAAGGCCCATAACCAACCGGTTATTGCGCGATATTGAGCGCGGCCAGGTCGACGTCACCTGGATGCCATTCACCAAAGACCTTAAATATGATTTGAGCCCGATCAACATTCGCTTGCTCAAAAACCTGAGTGATTATCGAGTGTTTTTAATTCGCGCCCAGGATGCAGAAAAATTTTCAGCGGTGAAAAACCTTGATGATTTGCGCAAATTTAAAGGCGGTATTGGTTCGCATTGGCCAGATCGACAAGTCATGGAAGAAAATAACTTACCGCTGGTATTAAGCTTGAGTTATTTCAATTTATTCAAAATGTTGAAATCAAACCGGTTTGATTACTTTTCGCGGGGCGTCTATCAGGTGAAAGCCGAAGCGGATGCTTACGCAGACCAGGGTATTGTGCTGGAAAAACACTTATTCTTGCGCTACGACAATCCAGTGTATTTTTATGTACACAAAGATAACCAAAAACTCGCCGAACGAATAGCAACCGGATTAAAAATCGCCATTGAAGATGGCAGTTTCAATGAGCTTTTCAATCACATCGATAATTTACGTTGGGGAGAAAAAATATTGGAGGAAAAACATCGCACTATTATTCAACTCACTACATCTAGCCAATGATAATCACTCGTTTGTTATTGGAGAAGCAATATTATTGAGGAGCCACTGCCGGCTGCACATTGATTTTGGGGCGATCCATTTTGCGCTTTGCAACCATAATAGCTACACGGCGATTTTGCGACCTCCCCACCTCGGTTGCATTAGAAGCAACTGGCTGATATTCGCCATAGCCAACTGCAGACAAACGCTCCGGTGAAACACCTTTGCTTGCCAAATATTTCACAATCGCACTGGCGCGCGCCGACGACAATTCCCAATTCGTGGGATATTTCGCGCTGTTGATAGGAATGTTATCGGTAAAACCTTCCACCTGTACCGGATTGGAATAATTTTTCAAAATTGCGGCAATTTCATCAAAAATTTTCTGTGCTTGTTCACTGGCATCCGCACTGCCGGAACTAAATAAAATACTGTCTTTCAATTCAATTTGCAGCCACAGTTCATTGCTGGAAACCTGGATCATTTGATCATTAATCAACTGTGAAAATTTTTCAGTCACCAGATCTGATATTTGCGATAACTCATCCGTTGTTGTTACCGGCTCCGCAGCAGCTGAACTGGTCGCCTGCGTGTTTTCTCCCTGATCGGCAACCACATTGGGCGCTTCCTGTTCACCTTTGGTAGATTGCGCCGTCTTACCCATATCAATAGGTGTAATTGCATCATTGGAAGGGTTTAATTGATCACTGGGTTCAGCATTGGTTTGGGAATCAGTTGGCTGATTAAACGCTTCAACAAATGTGTCGGACAAGACGCGATACTTGCTATCGTTAACCTGGGAGATGGAATACATCACCACAAAAAAAGCGAACAACAAGGTGATGAAATCCGCGTAGGAAATTAACCAACGTTCATGATTAATGTGAATATCTTCTCGCCTGCGACGCACCATGGGAGTTAATTTACCTTAATGCGGATGCAAATAGCCGTTAAGTTTCATTTCAATCGAGCGCGGGTTCTCGCCATCAGCGATGGCAATAATGCCTTCAATAATCAACTCGCGATATTGGGAGTTTTCATTGACGCACATACGCAATTTATTGGAGATAGGAATAAACACCAGGTTGGCCAACGCCACACCGTAAATAGTCGCCACAAACGCAATTGCAATTCCCGGCCCGAGCGTCGCCGGATCAGCCAGATTATTCATCACGTGGATCAATCCCATCACCGCACCGATAATACCGATCGTTGGAGCATACCCCCCCATACTTTCGTAAAATTTAATTGCATCAAAATCGCGCTGTTCATCAACAATTAAATCGGTTTCCAAAATGCGACGAATCACTTCCGGCTCGTTACCATCGACTAATAATTGCAAACCTTTTTTCGCGAATGCATCTTTTTCACGTTCGGAAATTGACTCCAGGCCCAACAGTCCATCTTTACGTGCTGCTGCTGCCCAGCGGGCGATATTGGAAATACCTTGTTTAAAAGGAGCATAGGGCGGTTTAAAAACCCAGCGAATAATTTTTAACGCACGGCGCAAATTGCTTTTGGACGTTTGCAACATGGCAGCCCCCAGTGTTCCCCCTACGACAATAAACGCCGCCGGGCCATTTACCAGACTACCAACACCACCCCCTTCTAAAAAACTACCGCCAATGATTGCCGCAAATGCAACGATAACCCCGACAATACTTAGTACATCCATTACATTACCTCTCGCACCAAACGTGGCCCAATATCTTTCAAACTGAGCACTTTATCTGATAACCCTGCGCGAGCAACCGCCATTGGCATCCCGTAAATTACACAACTGGCCTCATCTTGCGACCAGAGCGATGAACCGCATTGCTTTAACAATCCTGCCCCCTTGCAACCATCTGATCCCATACCCGTGAGCACTACGCCCAATACTTTATCGGCATAGGTATTTGCAGCGGAACCAAAGGTAATATCCAGCGAAGGTTTGTAAGTAACTCGATCATCATCCGGCAACACGCGCACTGAACCACCGTTGCGTTTATCGAGCATTAATTGTTTCCCGCCGGGCGCAAGTAACGCCAAACCAGGTTGCAATTGATCGCCATCTGCAGCCTCGCGCACCTGTATTTTGCATTGCTTGTTCAAACGCTCAGCAAATGCTTTCGTGAAATTTTCCGGCATATGTTGCACCAACACGATGGGCAACGGAAAATTGGCTGGCAATGCCACTAATACTTCGGCAAGCGCAACCGGCCCACCGGTGGAAGCACCAATGACCAAAATTTTAGGTTTGTTTTTTAAACGATAATTATCAGATGCTGCCGATTTATTATCGTCCGGGGAAACAGCCGTTTTTGTCGATGCTGGCGGTGCCACCGGAACACTCGTTCGCAAATGGCTGGTTGTTGGGGTAATCGCCGGTTTGGTGTCAACAGCGGGCGCTGGTGATATTGGAGACAAACGCGCAGATACACCGGCCAATGTAATTAAACGCTCGTGTAATTTTTTCTTAAGCACTTCGGAGCTGCGGGAAACTTCGGCAAAATCTTTGGGGATAAAATCCAGTGCGCCCGCTGCGAGGGCATCCAGCGTAATTTTTGCGCCTTCATAAGTGAGCGACGAAAACATCAGGATCGGGACTTTGCGATTGGCCATGATATGTTTGATCGCAGTGACACCATCCATCACCGGCATTTCAAAATCCATGGTGATGATATCCGGCTTCAGTTCCGCCGCTTTTTCGATGGCTTCGCGACCATTGCTGGCAATACCGATAACTTTTAAATCCGGGTGCTCATTAATAATATCTTTCAAGCGATGTTGAAAGAAATTGGAATCATCGACCACTAATACCCGGACAGGCATTCAACATACTCCGCAGTAGCAACTGCTTTGGAAAACAGTTCCAATGAAAACGCCTGCAATACAGGCGTTTTATTGAATAGATTAATTGTGTCCCCAACTCGTCGATCCTTTTGCGTAGCGACGTAATAGGCTGGGGATATCCAAAATCAATGCGATGGTACCGTCACCGGTAATGGTTGCACCGGCCATGCCCGGTGTTCCCTGCAACATTTTCCCAAGCGGTTTTATTACCACTTCTTCCTGGCCAATTAATTGATCTACCACAAACCCGACACGACGGGTTCCTACAGTAACAATAACAACATGGGCATTATCCGGGCGATCACCATACGCGCCTTTCACTAACCAGTCCTTCATATAAAACAATGGAATGGCTTGATCGCGAATCGCGACACAATCCTGTCCATCTACGATATGACTTTTGGTTAGATCCATGTGGAAAATTTCATTCACACTGACTAACGGGAACGCAAATGTTTGCTGCCCCAACATAAACATCAGTGTGGGCATGATCGCTAACGTCAACGGCACTTTAATAATAAAACGAGTGCCTTTGCCCAATTCAGATTTAATTTCCACTGTGCCATTTAGCTGGGTGATTTTGGTTTTCACCACATCCATTCCCACACCGCGACCCGACACATCGGAAATTTCTTTTTTGGTTGAAAAACCCGGGGCAAAAATTAAATTATAGGCTTCTGTATCGGATAAACGATTGGCAGTGTCCTCATCAAACATGCCTTTTTCTACAGCAATACGACGCAATTTTGCCGGGTCCATCCCCGCACCGTCATCACTAATAGATAATAAAATATGATCGCCTTCCTGCTCAGCGGCAAGCACTACCTGGCCAGTACGTGATTTGCCATTTGCTTCACGCACTTCAGGAAACTCAATGCCGTGATCAACGGAATTACGTACTAGATGCACTAATGGATCAGCAAGCGCTTCAACTAGATTTTTATCCAGATCAGTTTCTTCGCCCACTAATTCCAGATTGATTTCTTTGCGCAAGCTACGCGCCAAATCGCGCACAACGCGCGGGAACCGACCGAATACTTTTTTGATCGGTTGCATCCGCGTTTTCATTACCGACGTTTGCAAATCTGCTGTCACCACATCCAGATTCGCAACCGCTTTTACCAACGCTTCATTCGTTGAACTGTTGCCCAAACGTACCAAACGGTTACGCACCAATACCAATTCACCCACCATATTCATGATGTCGTCAAGGCGCTGGGTATCAACACGCACCGTGGTTTCCACTTGCGGCGCGTCTTTATCGGCCGCTGGTGCTGGAGCAGCGGCTGCAACAGGAGCAGGTTTTGCCGGCTCAGGCTTTTTAACCGGGGCAACTGCAGGCTTTATTTCAGCGGCTGCCGGTTTGGGGGCGGGTTTTGCAGCAGGTGCAGGAGCGACTACCGGCGCAGAAGCACCGGTGGTGCCCGGCCCTTTACCTTTACCATGCAATTGATCGAGCAACGCATCAAACTCATCATCGGTAATTAAATCACCGCCCGTTGAAACTGGAACCGGTGGCGCAACAGCAGCAGGAGCCGCCGCAGGTACTACTGACGCCGATGCGCCAGCAGGCCCTTTACCTTTGCCATGCAATTGATCTAATAACGCTTCAAATTCGTCTTCAGAAATTTCATCGGATGTTGAACTCGTTGTTACCGGTGCTGCAGCTACCGGAGCCGCCGCTGGTGTGGATGCAACAACATCACCCGGGCCTTTACCTTTACCGTGTAATTGATCCAGTAACGCTTCAAATTCATCTTCAGAAATTTCATCGCTCGTTGATGATGCAGCAGACACAGCAGCTGCCGGAGCGGTTGGGGTTGGTGGCTTACCGGCAATGGCATCCAACAATTGTTCAAATTCAGCATCCGTAATATCGCCGCCAACTGTTGTTGTATTTGTTACCGGTTCTATTACTTCTGTTTCAGGCGCAGGAGCAACTTCAATTTCTGCAGGAGCAACAGACGACTCTTGTAAGTCTTCACAAGAAACCAATCGCTCCAACGCATGGATTAATGAAGGATCAACTGGCGGCAATTCTTCGCGCTGGGAAACCAATTCGAATTGTTGGTTCACCATATCCAATGCTTGCAACACCACGTCCATTAGTTCAGACGTAACAGTGCGTTTGCCATTGCGCAAAATATCAAACAGGTTCTCAGTGACGTGGCAACACTCCACCATGGGAGTTAATGATAAAAATCCGGCACCACCTTTTACGGTGTGAAAACCACGAAAAATAGCATTCAATAAATCTTTGTCTTCAGGACGCTGCTCCAAATCCACTAATTGCTGGCTGAGGCGTTCGAGGATTTCCCCCGCCTCTACCAGGAAATCCTGGAGAATGTCTTCGTCATCACCAAAACTCATTCAAGATTCCTCAAGTATCCAGCAACTAAAAGCCAAGGCTCGACAAGAGATCGTCAACTTCGTCTTGCCCTGCAACTACATCAGGCCGGTCTTTATTAATTTGCGGCCCTTCGGCTTCGGTTTTTCGCTTGTGCATAATTTCCATGTCGTGAGCGATAGTTTCACGATCATCTGCAAGGCCAGTAATTTCTTCTACCTGACCAGCAATACGCACCAGGCTTACCAAATCCTTTTCCACTTCATTAATTAAACCGATAACACGCTTTAATACTTGCCCGGTTAAATCCTGAAAGCCTTGTTCCAAAACAATATCTTGCAAATTTTTATTTAATTGCTCAGTGCCTGTCACCATTTGCCCTAAAAAAACATCCATCCGGTCATAGAGCAAACGAAATTCATCCAGGCTCATTTCACGGCGCTTAAGCCGCGCCCATTCATCGCGCAAACTGGTTGCTTCTTGCCCGAGGTTCATTGCAATAGGCGCAGCTTCATCAACCATATCCATGGTTTTTTCCGCCGCTTTTTGCGTAAGTTCAATCACGTAATTCAAACGATTGGAGGCATCGTGAATATCCGAGTTTTGAATTTTTGGCGGTTCTTTGGAGAGGTCGGCATCGACATTGAAATTGACGATGGCATCGTGCAGCCCACGCGTTAATCGCCCTACGGATTGGAAAATATGGCGATCACGGGATTGGGTGATGGTGTGTATCAATACGGATGCATCTTCGAACTGGTTGCTTTGCAACTTTTCAGTGAGCAGCTTGGCGCACTCTTTCAATTCAACGACGAATTCATTATTGACGGATGTTTGGATGTCAGATGCCATGGCAACGCCTTTTTATTATTTGATCCGAGGCGATTAACCTACTCGATCAAAAATTTTCTCGATTTTTTCTTTCAGGGCTTGTGCCGTAAATGGTTTAACAACATAACCATTCACACCGGCCTGGGCCGCTTCAATAATCTGGTCGCGCTTGGCTTCGGCAGTTACCATCAAGACCGGCAAGGTGCGCAATTTTTCATCGGCACGAACTGCTTTTAATAAATCGATACCGGTCATGCCAGGCATATTCCAGTCGGTCACTAAAAACTGGAAATCACCACTTTTCAGCATTGGCAATGCGGTGACACCATCATCTGCTTCGTGGGTATTGGAAAAACCCAGGTCGCGCAGCAAATTTTTTATGATCCGTCGCATTGTTGAAAAGTCGTCAACAATCAGGATTTTCATATTCTTATCCAACGTAACCTCCACTAACCCCGACGGGATTTTCATTTACTCATAGTCTAGTAGGAGTTAAAGCATCGGCCAGTTACGGCACGCAAATCTTCAACTTTTAATGCAAATCATAGCTCAATTTCCAGTATGTATAGATTATTCGAACCTATCTCACCGGCCATCCTGCATTTCTTAATCAATAAGTACGGTATTTAATCAATCAGGCGGGCTGCCAATCACCCAATTTATTGCGCAAGCGAGCGGCTGCCTGGCTGTGAATCTGGCTTACACGCGACTCACTGACACCCAATACCAAACCGATTTCTTTCAGGTTTAATTCTTGATCGTAGTACAGGGAAAGTACCATTTGCTCGCGCTCGGGCAGTTGGCGGATCGCATCCACCAGGGCTTTTTTAAGTCCATCGCGCTGCATCCCTTCAAGTGGGCTGGCAAACGCGCTGCTGTGCTCTGAGGCATCGATATTGCTATCTTCTTCGCCAAAGGTTTCCTCGTAGCTGTAGAGGCGACTGCTACTGGAGTCTTGCAGCATTACAAAATACTCGTCGAGCGAAACACCCAATTCTTCCGCAACTTGTGCGTCAGATGCATCGCGACCAGTGCGTGCCTCAACGGCGGCAATCGCTTGCGCTACGCGCCGTGCATTGCGGTGCACAGAGCGCGGTACCCAATCACCGCGGCGCATTTCATCCACAATTGCACCGCGAATGCGGATGCCGGCATAAGTTTCAAAACTGGCGCCGCGCGACATGTCATATTTTTGGGAAGCTTCGATCAAGCCGATCATGCCAGCTTGAATAAGATCGTCTACCTGCACACTTGCCGGCATACGCATCATCATGTGATAGGCAATACGCTTAACCAAAGGTGCGTAGTCTTCGATATTGATTGGCGGATCGCGTAAGATTTTTTTATCGTACATGGCTAAACCATTGACTGCGGCCATCGAACACCTTCTTTGCTGCAATAATAAGATGTTGATTTATCCATCCCATAACCACGCAACAACTCATTCAGGTTTTCTAAATACAAATTCAGCTTAGCGCGCATTGGCGGCCTGTAATAAACGTTCAACAAAAAATTCCAATCGCCCGGTTGGAGTATTGGGTAAGGGCCATTTATCCACTGCCTGCGCAAGGGCGCGAATGGCAACTGATGCTTTGGATGATGGTGCAAACTCCAGCAGTGCTTTTTGTTTTTGCACCGCTTTGCGTACGTTTTCGTCAAAGGGAATCTGACCCACGAATTGCAAACTGACATCCAGGAATTTTTCGCACACAGTATTCAATTTGTTAAACATGTTGAGCCCTTCTTGCGGTGTGCGCGTCATATTGGCGACAACACGGAAACGGAACATACCGTATTCTTTGTTGAGCAATTTAATGAGCGCATAGGAATCCGTGATTGAAGAAGGTTCATCGCAAACCACAATAATGACTTCATTGGCGGCGCGGACAAAACTGACTACCGTATCGGAAATACCTGCGGCGGTATCAATGACTAATATGTCGACCTGATCAGACAGTTCATTAAATGCGTTAATTAATCCCACATGCTCAGCGGTGCTTAATTCCGCCATGCGCTGCACGCCGGATGACGCCGGAACAATCTTCATGCCACCGGGGCCATTTACCAGGACTTCGCTCAAACTGTGGGTACCTGCCAATACATCCGCTAGCGTATGGGTTGCACGCACACCAAGCAGCACATCCACGTTGGCAAGACCGAGGTCAGCATCCAGCAATACCACGCGACGACGCAACTCAGCCAAAGCAATGCTCAGGTTCACGGAAATATTACTCTTACCTACCCCGCCTTTACCGCCGGATACCGCGATCACCTGTACTGGTCGCACTTGGCTCATTGACTTGCTCCACACCTGTTTTGTTACGCCAACCGTTTGTAACGTAAATTTGAAACGTAAATCTGTTTTTTGAGGCACTCACCAGAAGATCAGCTAATCCACAAAGGGGGTGCCCTGATAGTGAACTGAGTATAGTTTGGGATTGGAAATTCATCTGACTAATTTCAGTTTCACTCGAAAAATCATGTGCTTATGGTTAAATCTCGCTCTTTTACTGTAAAGGTCGATTAAGAAACCGCCGAAGCTGCATTCGCTTTGAGCAACGCGACAGCTTTGGATACCAATTGATGTGCACGGGCCACATCAATGTTCTTGGGAATGTCCTGTCCATCGGTGGTATAAACGATTGGCAAACGGTTTTGCATTACTACACCCAGAGCTTCCCCCATACTCGCCGTCTCATCCAGCTTGGTCAGGATGCAACCTTGCAAACGTGCAGCACCATAAGCATGGATCGATGCTTTCAGCATTTGCGCCTGGCTGTTGCACGACATCACCAGATAGGTTTTTACCTGCTGCTGCCCGGCAAGCGCTTGCAACTGCGCTTTCAAATGCGGGTCTCCATGGCGGAAACCGGCGGTATCAATTAACACCAGACTGCAATGGCGCAGGCTGCGCAATACGGTATCCAGCGGATTCGCTTCATCCACCACCCGTACCGGCACGCGCAAAATACGCGCGAGTGAACGCAATTGGTCATGTGCTGCAATGCGATAGGTATCCGTCGTAATCAGCGCAACTTTGTCGGCGCCATGCTGCAACACATAACGCGCGGCAAGCTTGCCGATGGTCGTGGTTTTACCGACACCGGTGGGGCCAACAAAGGCGAATACACCGCCCTGCTCCACAATATCGCGACCATTAATCGGTAATTGATGGGCGAGGTTCGCCAACGCATCCGGCCATGCATCGCTCAGGGTTTTGTTTTTGGTACAGGCTTTAATTACGTTGCCCACAACATCTTTAGGTAGCCCCAAACGTTCAAGGCGACGACTCACACTCGCCAACACTGGTGAATCGGTTGGGATAGTTTGTTGGCCAGTCAGGCGATCCAATTGTTGTTCGAGCAAGAAACGCATATCGGCAATTTCCGCTTGCAGCTCGGAAAGTTGTGCATTTTGATCCGCCGAATCTTTCGCTACGTCAGCGTTAAGCGCAGCAGATTCTTTAGTGCGAGATTCCTGAAATAACGTTTCGCGAAATGACAGCGACTCTTTCGACAACGCCGGTTTTGCCGCTACAGTAATATCGTCCACTAACGGGTATCTTTCCGCCGCGCTCATACCGGTTTTTGGCCTTGCAGTTGTCGCGGCTGCGTGGCGGGGAATACCGGCATTGACCAGGGTATTTTTGCCCACCAGAAATTCTTTCGCAGACTCTTCTGCCTTGCGCGCCGCCATCATGCGTTGGCGTGCTTTTTCAATATCATCCGCCAATTGCGCACCGGTTTTACCGGAGTTCGGATGATGCGGGACTTCGGTAATGACCGGTGCAGTTTTACGCACTGGCTTCGCTCCTACCACACGCGGAGAAATTTCCCCATCACTCAGCAAGGGTTCGCTTGGCGCAAAGGTCGCTTCGGAAAACGGGCGATTTTGTAATTGCTTGAGTTCGAGGTCCGACCCCATAGTCGTCAGCAACTCCACCCCTTCCGGGATACGATTGCTGGAGAGAATAATTGCATCTGGCCCCAATTCCTGGCGAACCAATTCCAACGCGCGGCGCATATCAGCAGCTACGAAACGTTTGACTTGCATATTCAACTCCTGCCCCTAGGGGCGACGTGGATTACTTTGTATCAACAGCTACTTTCTGTCAGCACCAACGCTGGCATCAATACTGATTTGTTTGTTGTCCGGCACTTCGGTATAAGCCAATACCCGCATTTCCGGAACACTGTGGCGAACAAAGCGTGAGAGCATCGGGCGCAAGGGTGCGGCAACTAACAATACCAACGGCTTGCCTGACATTTCCTGCTTCTGTGCAGCAGAAATTAACGACTGCTGCAAACGATCCGCCAAACCAGGCTCAATAAACGCACTGTCATCAGCGCCAGCTTTTTGTGCCTGTTGCACGGTATTTAGCAACAACTGTTCCAAACTGGGCTCAAGCGTGATAACAGGCAGGTTTCGCTCGTTTCCAATGATGTTTTGCACGATTTGCCGCGCTAACGCCACCCGCGCAAGCGAGGTTAAAGCGGCGGGATCTTGACTCCTGCCTGTCGTCCCCGCCAAGGCTTCGGCGATGGAGCGGATATCGCGAATCGGTACCCGCTCACGCAACAGGTTCTGCAGCACTTTCAATAAGGTATTAATGCTGATGGTATTCGGTACTAATTCCTCCACCAGTTTGGGGGAAGTTTTGGCCAGCATATCCAGCAGCTTCTGTACATCCTCATGACCGAGCAATTCAAAGGTGTGATGTTGCAAGATTTGGTTGAGATGGGTAGCAACCACGGTGCTCGGGTCTACTACGGTATAACCCAATGTTTGGGCCTGCTCCCGTTGGTTGGGGCTGATCCAGATAGCATCCAGGCCAAAGGCAGGGTCCTTGGTTTTGATCCCGTCAATGGAGCCAAATACCTGACCTGGGTTAATTGCTAACTCGCGATCCGGATAAACATCCGCTTCCGCCATGGATACGCCCATCAGGCTAATGCGATAACCGGTAGGGTTAAGATCCAGGTTGTCACGGATATGTACCGACGGGATCAGGAAACCCATTTCCTGTGATAACTTTTTACGCACCCCCTTAATACGACCTAACAATTCCCCACCCTGGTTTTTATCGACCATAGGAATAAGGCGATATCCGACCTCCAGCCCAATCACATCCACAGGTTGAACGTCATCCCAACCCAGTTCCGGAGATTCAGGCGCACCCGATGGCAATGCCGGAACGGAACGCGGTTGCGGAGCGATGCTGGCGCCACTACCAGAAGGCATTGAAGATGGCCCCTCACTGGCCAAACGTGCACCAGCTGGGATAAATGAATTGTCTTCCACTGCAGCAGGTTGTTGCTTACGCCAGTGAATGTAATAAGCCAAGCCTGCGCACAACAAACCCAAACTCAAAAATGCGAGGTGTGGCATGCCCGGTACAGAACCCATAACTACCAACATAATCGCCGCTACTGCCAACGCCTTGGGTGAGGTAAACATTTGCGAAACGACTTGTTTACCCATGTCCTGGGCGGTGTTAACACGGGTTACCAGAATCGCTGAGGCAACCGACAGCAATAAGCCGGGAATTTGTGCTACCAGGCCATCACCAATGGTCAGGATTGTGTAGTGCTCGAATGCCGTATTGAAGTCCAGGTCATGCTGGAGCATTCCGATAGCCAACCCACCGAAAATATTGATAAACATGATCATGATGCCCGCGACCGCGTCACCGCGTACGAACTTGCTCGCACCGTCCATCGCACCGTAGAAATCTGCTTCCGCAGCGACTTCCTGGCGACGTGTACGCGCCTGGTCCTGGTCGATCAAACCCGCGTTCAAATCCGCGTCAATCGCCATTTGTTTACCGGGCATCGCGTCCAATGTAAAACGCGCGCTCACTTCCGAAATACGGCCAGCACCTTTGGTAACCACCACGAAGTTGATGATCATCAAAATGATGAACACCACGATACCCACTGCCAAATTACCGCCAATCACCACATGACCGAACGCCTCAATCACCTTACCGGCCGCATCGCCACCGTTATGCCCTTCCAGCAAAACAACACGGGTGGACGCCACGTTCAATCCGAGGCGCAATAAGGTGGCAATTAACAAAATCGTCGGGAAGGCCGCAAAATCCAGCGGCCGCAACGCATAGATACTCACCAGCAACACAACCAGTGAGAGCGCAATATTGAAAGTAAAGAACACGTCCAACAGCAATGGTGGAATCGGCAAAATAATCATTGCCAACAGCATCATCAGCAAAATGGGAATACCCAGATTGCCGCGTCCAGCCCCTTTGATAGAACCAAGGACGGCCCTGCCGTTCACGTTATTGAGTTGGTTAAAAGTCGGTAGCGCCATAGTCACGGATTCTTGACGGTTTAAGTCGGTTTTCCGTGTTATCGCAAGAAGCGTACCTATTTGAATTAATTCATAAACAGCGGGAAAATTTTATTCAAGTTTACCTTTAGCGTCATACCGCATCTCACGCGGCACGTTGATGTTGCGCGGATATTGCGGCCTATCACCTTTACCTTTGCGGTAATTACGCAATTGGAATACGTACGCAAGAACCTGCGCTACCGCAAGATACAAACCGGCAGGAATTTCTTCGTCGGCATCTGTGGTATAAAAAATCGCACGCGCCAATACAGGCGATTGGATAATTTCAATTTTATGGGCGTTGGCGATTTCGCGGATTTTCATCGCCATATGATCGCCGCCTTTTGCGAGCATGATGGGTACATCCATAGTTTCCGGGTCGTATCGTAGCGCAACAGAAAAGTGTTCGGGGTTGGTAATGACGACGTCGGCTTGCGGGACATTTCCCATCATGCGGCGCTGGGCCATTTCGCGTTGTAATTGGCGGATGCGCCCTTTGACTTCCGGTTTGCCGTCAGTGTCTTTGGCTTCGTCTTTTAAATCCTGCCGCGACATTTTTAATTTTTTGTTGTACTGGTAAATCTGGATCGGAATATCAATTGCTGCAATCGCTATAGTCGTCACTGATAACAAGATGGTGGCGAAAATCGAGATATCGAGCGAATGGATAATCGCGTCGCCAACAGGCTCGTCTGACATGCGGAACATATCCTGTGCATACATTTGCAAAATCAAAATGGTTGCCCACAAAATTAATGAGACCTTGGCAACTGACTTAATCAGTTCGATTAATGAGTTCAGCGAAAACATACGCTTGATGCCGGCGATTGGGTTCATGCGATTTAATTGCGGCGCCATGGCCTTGCCGCTAAAAATAAATCCACCCAGGGCAATTGGGCCGGCAATTGAGGCAATCACTAAAACGGCCATTAAAGGAGCAATACTAAATAAGCCATCATAGATTGCAGCGGCCAACAGGGCGATCATGGCATTGGTATCAAAAATAGTTTCGCGGGGAATCACAAAACTGGCGCGGGTAATGCCGATTATTTTATCGGCCATGAAATCTGCAAAAATATAAAGGCCAATAGTCGCCAGTAATAATACAACAGTGGTAGTTAAATCACGTGAACGGGGAATCTGGCCTTCTTCGCGCGCTTTTTCAATTTTGCGCGAACTGGCCTCTTCCGTTTTTTCCTGACCGCTGTCGTCTTCTTCAGCCATAGATCACCTTTGTCAGGGGCTCAATGCCAAAGTACGCAGCGTACCAATTCCCTCTTCCATAATGTCGTAATACACAGGAAGGAAATTGGCCAGGGTAAACCACATCAGGATAAAACCAAAAATCAATGTGATCGGAAAACCAACGGTGAATACGTTTAGTTGCGGTGCGGAACGGCTCATTACACCAAAGGACATATTCACAATCATCAATGATGTAAACAGTGGCAAGGTTACCAATAAACCGGCGCTAAACAACCAGGAACCCATATCCACAATCGTGGAAAAATGTGCACTGTTCATACCGTCGCCACCAATAGGAAAGGTAGCAAAGCTATCAATCAATAACTGTAATACCACCAAATGACCATTTGTACTTAAGAACAATAATGTTGATAGCAATAAATAAAATTGCGAGAGAATTGTTACGCTTACACCGCTGGAGGGATCATTCATCGCCGCAAATCCCAAACCCATTTTCATCGCCATAAATTGGCCAGCCAGGATAAAAACATGCATAACGACTTGCATACAAAACCCAAGCGCCAACCCAATTAATACCTCCTGGATTACCATCACAAATCCTTGCATTGATAATAAAGAAGTAATTGGTGCAGCAGGCAAAACCGGCGCTATCAACATAGTAGTGAAGAGGGTGAGAATAATCCGCAAGCGCGCCGGCACGGTACGCGCGCCAATCACAGGAACTGCAAAATAGAATGCACTGATACGCAACATCGGCCAAATATAAGTACCGATAAATTGACTGAGTTGCTCTTCACTGATGATCAGTTCTTGCATCGCGAGCAACCTAGCCGATTAAACTGGGAACGCTGGAGAAAAGTCGATTGAACAAATCCATAAACTTGGTCAGCAACCAGGGGCCAGCAATCATCAAAGTAATCAGGGTTACAATTAAGCGAGGCAAAAAACTTAACGTTTGTTCGTTAATTTGCGTAGCGGCCTGAAACATACTGACGATCAAACCAACAATCAGGCCCGGGCCGATAATCACCAGCAGCATTAAAATAGTGAGATAAAAAGCATCTGCAAATAAATCCATAACGACTTCGGGTGTCATGATATTACCTCCGTCATATGCCATAACTGGCAGCAAGTGTGCCAACAATCATGGCCCAGCCATCGACCAATACAAACAACATAATTTTAAATGGCAGGGAAATAATAAGTGGTGACAGCATCATCATACCCATCGCCATCAGCACACTGGATACCACAATATCAATCACTAAAAAGGGAATGAAAATAATAAAACCAATCTGAAATGCCGTTTTTAATTCACTGATAATAAATGCCGGAACCAATATGTTGAACGGCGTTTCTTCCGGTGTTGCAATGGGTGGATGCTTGGCAATGCCGACAAAAAGTGCAATATCGGATTCACGTGTTTGCGCCAGCATAAAACTATGAAAAGGTGCCGCCGTTTTTGCTAATGCATCCTGAGCAGTGATTTGCTGGTTGAGATAAGGTTGCAGCGCATCCTGGTTCACCTTATTTAATACCGGCTGCATGATAAATAACGTAAGGAATAACGCGAGGCCGATCAGAATCTGGTTTGATGGTGATTGTTGTAAACCTAATGCCTGTCGCAAAATAGAAAACACAATAATGATGCGCGTGAATGAAGTCATCATCATTAAAATCGCTGGCAAAAATGTCAGCGCCGTCATGATGGCAAGAATTTGCAGGGTTACTGTGTATTCTTGCGTTCCATTTGGGTTGGTTTTTACGGTCAAAGCGGGCAAGCCGGGGATGGCCGGAAGGCTGCCAAGCTGGGATGCATTGGTTTGTGCCATGGGCAAACTACCAGAACCCGGGTCAGTAACCGGTGGCAAACTCGTTTGTGCTGCAACTACATTTGTGAATAACCACAGCAATAAAATAAAACCCAGGCTAATTAATTTTTTGCTATTTAATTTTTTAATTGTGGGTAATTGATAATTCACCATAATTATTCCCGCTTTCCGGAATTATTATTGCCACTCGATTGATCGGATTGGTCGCCAGCATCACTTGGCCGCTGTAATATTGCCATTAGTTTGCGGCCAAAATCGGAGGTGTTCATATCCGCTGAATTTGCGGCGATAGGCGTATCAAACGTATGTAACGTATTGATGTGTGTTGGAGTAATACCTAACAACAATTGTTGGCCACCAACATCGATTAACGCGATACGCTCACGCGTGCCCAATGGCATGGTGGCAATAATTTTTAAGTGTGAGTTACCGGAAAAATTTCCCTGGTTGAAACGTTTTACAAACCAGGAGAGACCAAAAATCAAACCGATTACCAACAACAAGCCCACCGTTACATTGAGCAAATGCCCACCACTACCAATAGGCGGGTTATTACCATTTGCATTTTTATAGTAGGGATTCGTGTTATTCGCAGGTGTTTGCACATCGTTTTGTGGGGTAGCAGGAACAACGGCCGTATCCGGATTTTGTACCATCGGTGACGCTACGACTGAACTCGCCGACAATGTCGAGGCAACGGCGTTTGAAGAAACTTCTGCAGATGGTGACGCAGTGACATCATTAGCAGCCGAACAAGTCATCGCAGCTGCTAATAGCCCCGCCCCTGTCACCCTGTAAATTACTTTTTTAAATGCGGGGCTCATTATGCATTCCTAAATCAGTTCCACTAACGTAATTTTTTAATCCGCTCGGCCGGGCTAATAACGTCGGTCATTCGAATTCCGAATTTTTCGTTAACTACAACCACTTCACCGTGCGCAATCAGGGTTCCGTTCACCAATACATCCAATGGCTCACCGGCAAGACGATCCAATTCAATGACTGAACCCTGATTTAATTGCAGCAAATTGCGAATCGTAATTGACGTGCGCCCTACCTCCATTGAAATGGAAACAGGGATATCCAGAATTACATCCAGGTCCGGGCTGCCCGGCGCTGATTGTTTGGTTACTTCATTTTTTAATTCATCAAAACTCACCGCATGGGCCATGGCTGCATCGACATCGGCTTGTTCAGCCATCGCCGCGGCCCAATCATCGGCCATTGAGTCCTGATCAATGTCATCATCTGCCATTTTTATCACCTTTGTTCGCGTTTGCATTTTCGCCTTTAGTACCAGTTATGTTGTAGGCACTACTGCGATCAATAAATTCTTTAACTTTTAATGAGAGAAAACCGTTGGATTGTCCTAGTTGTGTGCGAAACATCGGCACTCCGTTTGCGGTAAGTACATGGTAATCCGGAAATTCCACCGGAATTACATCACCTACTTTTAAATCAACAATATCGCGCAGGGTAATATCGCGGCGGACGATATCGCACTCCAAATCCACTTTTGCGGAAAGTACATCTTCACGGAGCGCTTTTTCCCAACGCTCATCGTGTTCATCGCTGTCACTTTGCAAACCGGCATCAAGTACTTCGCGAATGGGTTCAATCATTGAATAAGGAACGGTGATATGCATTTCACCGCCGCCACCATCCAGCTCAATATGGAATGTACTTACCACAACCACTTCACTCGGGCTCACGATGTTAGCGAGTGAAGGGTTTACTTCAGAATGGACATATTCAAATGTAATTGGAAACACAGCTTTCCAGGCTTCTGTTAAATCCACAAAAGCCTGGTTCAAAACCATTTGCACAACGCGTAATTCTGTCGGCGTAAATTCGCGACCTTCAATTTTTGCATGGCGACCATCACCACCAAAAAAATTATCCACCAATTTAAATACCAGGCGCGCATCCAGAATAATTAGTGCAGTACCGCGCAACGGACGAAATTTCACCATATTTAAACTGGTAGGCACGTAAAGCGTGTGTACGTATTCGCCAAATTTCTGGATTTGAACACCACCAACAGATACATCCGCGGTTCTACGCAACAGGTTGAACATGCTAATACGGGTGTAACGCGCAAAACGTTCGTTGATCATCTCCAGCGTTGGCATGCGCCCACGCACAATACGATCCTGACTGGTCAGGTCATAATTTTTTACCGTACCCGGCTCTACATCCGATTCGGTATCTATATCACCGTCATCAACGCCATGTAAGAGCGCATCAATTTCGTCTTGTGAGAGTAGATCTTGCACGACGGATTCCTTATTGCATTACAAAATTGGTGAACAGCACTTGTTCAACAGTGGAAGGCGATTTTTTTTCATCATCTTCATTTTTTTCAGCGAGTGCTTGTTGCTCTTTCTTTAATTGGTTATTGATAATTTCCAAGGCTTCGGCCTTTAGAGTTTCTTTACCCTCGGTAGATTGCAATTCATCAAAATTCTTGCCGCTGAATAGCATCACCAACCCGTTGCGAATCGCAGGCATGTGTAATTTTAATAATGCTTCTAACGCAGGGTCCCGATATAACAACGTGATCGCAGCCTGCAGATAACGCTGCCGGCCATTCACATTAAAATTGATAGTAAAATTCGGGGCCATATCGAAATAAATAGCAGGCTCCAGCGGTGACTTTTCCTCGTCTTTCGCCGCCGATTTTTCATCGGTCGCTGCGGGCGCCGGCGATAACATTTTGAGCGCAACCACCGTTCCACCAATGGAAACAGCGACCAACGCTACCGCCAAACCAATAATTAATAATAATTTTTTCTTTTTTTTACCGCCGGCTTCATCGCCTGCGTCATTAGTAGCTTTCTGGGGAGCAGCAGCCATGTCAAAACTCCGTCACTTTCAGAGATCAAAAGGGGTTGAGCAATACCTGTGCCAGTATCGCCTCTGAAAGCTTAGCAGTGGCTGTGCAGTTTGCGAGGGGAAATTCGATAAAAAACAAAGATGTAGAGAAGCTGAGCAATTCGCTCAGCTTCTCGCCACTACAACGTTGTTGGGGAGGAAAATCTAAATAATCAGGCGTAATGATCGACAAGACGAGTCGATGTGATGGTTGTCATTGCAACCGGGACCAGTTCATCATCATCCACATCACCCGACGTACCCGCGCTTCCGCCCTGTCCGCGTTCTTGCTCATGTTGTGCGAAGGATTTATCGGAAACATCTACATTCACCAGATTTAAACCTTGCTCGGAAAACATTTCGCGTAAACGGTTAAGTTGCTGGTCCAATGCGTCGCGTACCATTGGATGTGGGCTGGTAAATGTCACAGTTGCCTGGTCCTGGTTTACGCTGACTTTTACATGCAATTGCCCAAGATCCGGTGGATCAAGGCGAATTTCAGCAGCACTCACATTTTGCGCCGCCAACCACAATACTTTTTCACCAACAGCCTGATTCCATTGTGGTTGTCCAACAGCAACCGGAACACCGGTTTGCACTACAAAATTTCTCGCAGCAGGAGATTGGGGTTCTGCCAAACGCGTTAAAGGTTCGGTCAACACAGTGGGGGTCAATGCAGGTTTTGCTGCATCAATTGTCGCAGCAGTTTTATCCGCTGAAACATTGGTATCCATTAGTTTTCCGAGCACCGCTTTACCACTTAACAGGAGGAAATCCGGGTTATCTGCCGATGTTTCCGGCGCTGGCTCACCCAGTAAACCGGCCTGCTCGTCAGGCTTGGAGGCCGCGGTATCTATTGGCATCTGATTAATCATTGGCGTGGTTAAAGGAGCATTGGCATTACCGTTATTTGTGCCTGAAACATTATTGAACGAAGAAGTCGTAACAGTTTTGAGTGAGGGAGTTGTAACAGCCGACGCACCAGACTGGGCTAACAATATAGAAGCATCTATATCGGATTCTGGTAAATCACTAGCATCCTCCTTACCGCTTCCACTTAGCACCTGAAGCACTGGAGCATTTTCGGGTGGTGTTGCGACCAAGGGATATACCAATGTGCCGTCAAGCGGCAGGAGTGCCGGATTTATTGAGGCATCATCGGGGGTAACCGCTTTTTTTGATGGGTCTTCAAGCGCCAAGCCGGGATCTTCAGTGCTTACATCTGGTGAAACCTCTAATTCACCAGCCGCTAATAATGCATTAACAATGACAGGAACTTCTGTCTCTGCGGCATCAACTTCCCCGGTAGGCTTGGCCTGGGCTACCGCAGCCTGTTCAATATCATTGGATTCCTGGCGAACAACGTCTTTTGATTCGGGATTTTTTCCCGAATCGCCAGCCTTGCTGCAAGTGTTGGTTTCGCTTTTTTTGCTGGCACCAGTCGTTGAAACAGACCTTTCTATTTGACGATCTGCCGATGGTCGAGCATCTGCTTTGGTTTTAGCACGAGAGTCTGCGGCATCAACGGAGCGTGGCTCTGCCCTGGGGGCGGGAGTCGGTGGCGCTTTTCGCGCAGCAGGCTTGGGAGCGGCAACTTCTGGCCGGGCCTGTTCCAATGCATTACGAAATTGCTCGCTGGTATCAATACGGATTTTAGGTGATGCATTTTTACTGGCGGCCGCATTGGCACCTGTTGCACCCAGCAAGCTATTAAGAAGATTGCCACTATTCATTTGCTGCTCCTGCCATAAGCGTCGGCAAGTATTTGCCGTTTGCCCAGTCGATAAGTAGGTTCAGCGGAGATATTGCAAGGGAGGTGCCAATACCGGTTGGCAAATTAATGGAACGCATCCAGTTGGGTTAGAACCAGTTGAAATTCCTGCTCGATGCGTGCCACATCCACAGTTAAATTTTCCAACTCTCCTGCAAGCGCTTTCTTTTCCAGCGCAGCGCACAGGGCCGATAACTGCTGGGCACCGATATTACTGCTACTTCCTTTAAAACTATGGGCTGCCCGACGAATCAGGTCGGCGTCATTTCCCTGAATAAGCTCCTGCAATTTCTTAAGGCGTTCGGTGGAATCCTGCGTGAAGGTTTCAATCAATAAATTGAAATCATCCTCCATTACTTGCTTCAGGGTGTTTAGGGTTTCGTAATCCAGGTGTTCCATTGGTTGGCATCTCGATTGATATTATGTCGCGTCAAATTTGCGTTAGTCATCCTTCAGCCAGGAAAAATCGACTTCCGCAATATTGCCACGGCCAGAGTATTTCACACCACCACAAAGCTTTTCCACCAAAGCAATACCACGCCCGCTATAGCCGAATGCTGACAGGTTATCGTGGCTGCGATTGGCAAAATCAAAACCGTCGCCACTGTCTTCAATACGCACTTTTAACAGGCCGCCATTTTCATTGGTTTTATGCAAGATATTGATGCGCACATAACCGCTACCGACGAGATTAATCCGCTCTTCACGCAAGCGATAATATTCAGAAAAACCATCGGGTGTCTGCTTGAGCCCGGAGTCTAATTTAAGTACACCGTGCTCTAATGCATTGGTATAAAGCTCAGCCAAAATAGTGTAAAGCGTGCTGCTGAAGCCGCGCAGGCTGGGAACTTCCATAAGCACATTTAACAACATGGGCAGTGGATCAAATACTTTGAAGCTGGTAGGTTTTACTTCGAAACGCATGCTCCATTCAATATCAGCATTGCCGAAACGGTCGCTGGCCTCTTTGGCATAGGCATTAACCCGCTCCGGTTCATCCATGCGAATTTCCAGTAGCGATAAATCATCATCTTTTTCTCCGCCACCGACAAATTGCTGAACTCCCTCGATAATTTCATCAAACAAGCGATTCTGGTTACGATTGTTGGCAAAGACCTGTTTCAACCGCGCTTCGCCGAACATTTCGCCCGCCGCATTACGCGCTTCGTGAATACCATCCGACCAGACAAAAATGCGGTCATTTTTTTCTAACTCAATATATTCACAATCGTCTTTGAATGCGCGATTTGATAAAACACCCAAAGGTAGATGAGTTGATTTAACAGGAGTAATGCTGCTGTCGGAGTGCCGGTGAACAAAGCAGTCCGGTAAACCACCATTCCAGATTTTAATTTTTCGCTTACGAAAATTAATATCCATCATCACCGCACAGCAAAAAATGCCTACCGGCAGAATATTTTTTAATTTGCCATTGATTTCACGCAGGATATCGGTCATGGAAAACCCTTTGGGTACCATGCCATAGAATGTGGATGCCAATGGCATAGCGCCAATAGCAGCGGGCAAACCGTGACCGGTGAAATCACCCAGCAATACCATCATGCTGCCTGAAGGTCGCATCGCCGCAACCAATACATCACCGTTAAATACGGCAAGTGACGACAAAAAATAGCGCACATTATTTGCATTCAAACAGCCGCTATGGGCAACGTTATCGAACACATGCTTGGCGACCATTTGTTCCTGCAACAAGCGATTGTTGTATTGCACAATCTGGTCGCGCTGGGTCAGCATGGTGCTGTGCAGTTCGCGCATGCGATTGAAGGATTTTATTTTGGCCTGGAGAATGATGCGATTATAGGGTTTGGATAAAAAATCATCGCCCCCGGCATCCAGGCACTGCACCAGGGATTCGGTATCAGACAATGATGTGAGGAAAATAATAGGAACCAGCTCATCACCCGCCAGCTCTTTGATTTTTCGCGCCGCACCAAAGCCATCCAGCTCCGGCATCAACGCATCCAGCAAAACGATATCCGGACGCTCAGCGTTGTAAACTTCAATCGCCTGAAGGCCATTGCACGCAGAAACAACGGTGTGCCCTTCTTTGCGTACAATGCTCTCCAAAATAAGCCTGTCAGTATCTGTATCGTCAGCGACCAGAATTTTCAAACGACGCACATCATTCATAAGATCGCTTCCATACAACACTCGCACACTCAACGTATAAAGAAGGTGGAAACAAACCTTTGCAACCGGAAAAGTGGAAACTACAAACAATCAATTACTGTCAGGCAATTATTGAATGTCAAATAGCTGCTCAAAATTGGAGATCAATAAAATCTTTTTCACATCAGGGGCGCAATTTACGATCTGGATATTGGATTGCTCACCACCGGCGTAATCGCGCAACAGCAATAACATGCCCAATGCAGAACTATCGAGATACGAAGTACCTTGTAAATCGACTCGATAATGAGTCGGTGCATGGGAAAGTTTTTCGTAGGCACTACGGAATTCCTGGTGGGAACTAAAATCAAAGCGGCCCTGGATATAAATTGTGACTTGATTACCGTCAGGGGATACTGTTGACGTGATCGCCATGTCTTACCTCGTTAAAATACTTCAGATCATTCCCGGCTCTGGGGTGGCCCATCGGCAGGCACCCCCTAAGGATAGCCTATAACGCCTGACTTGCAGTAGGGACTTGTCCAGTTTTCCGGGTTAAATCAGCGATTTATTCCTGATTGGACCTATGCCGTAACTGCAGCGAGCTTAGTTCATCCAATTCTTTCTGCAAACGCTTTTCAAGGATTACATCATCCTCATGTTGCAAACGTTTGATCAAATCCTCAATTGACTTGCGTTTTTGATGTTTAATCTGCCACTGCTTCTGCATGTTAAGTAGCAGGGATTGCATACGCAGCACTTTACCTTCCTGCTCAGTGCAAGCCTCGTTCAGACGATGAATAAAACTACTGTAATTAATCAGTTCATGGGCAAGAATACCCTCACGCAATCCCCCCTGGGCTTGCAGATACTGGGCAGCGTAATCACGCAGATCCTGCAATTGGCGCTCCTCCTGCACAACCTGATCGCGAAATTGACGTAATTTCTCAGCGGCCTCGTCTTCCTGACGCACTGCCAACGTCAACACGACTTGCATGCGTTTTGCCCGCGATTCCGCCATTAATTAACGTCCTCCAATGTGAACTTCTGTATTTTTATAATTAAAAAGTATTTATTTTTGACGATGCTGTGCAGCCAACGGGCTATTCGCCCTGGTATTTGCCGGAGGTTTTAACAGGGATTTCAGGTTGGCAACACATTCAGGCATATGCACTCCCTGTTTGATGCCCTGCTGGATGAACGCGCGCAAATGAGGAAAACGTTCAATCGCCATATCGGTATCCGGATCTGCGCCCGGGGTATAGGCACCGATGGAGATAAGGTCACGATTCTGTTGGTACCTGGCTAATAATTGCTTGAAACGCTGCATCATTTTCAGATGCTCATCATCAACAATATTCTGCATGGCCCGGCTGATGGATGCTTCCACATCAATGGCAGGATAAACCCCTTCTTCCGCCAAACGGCGTGAGAGCACCACGTGACCATCGAGGATAGCGCGCGCGGAGTCCGCAATCGGATCTTGCAGGTCATCGCCCTCTGTCAACACGGTGTAAAACGCCGTAATGGACCCTTCCCCTTCTGCCGCATTACCGGCACGCTCAACCAACTGGGGAATCTTTGCAAAAACGGAAGGAGGATAACCTTTAGTCGCTGGCGGTTCACCAATCGCCAGGGCAATTTCACGTTGCGCCTGGGCAAAACGGGTCAGTGAATCCATCAGCAACAATACATTCAAACCCTGATCCCGATAGTATTCGGCGATACGACTCGATAATTGCGATGCACGCAGACGCATCAAGGGGGCGTCATCAGCGGGTGATGCAACTACCACTGCGCGACGCAAACCTTCCTCACCCAGGATGTGGTCAATAAATTCTTTTACTTCACGGCCACGTTCACCAACCAATCCCACGACAACGACATCTGCCGTAGTAAAGCGGGTCATCATGCCCATCAACACACTTTTACCGACACCGGAACCTGCCATCAGCCCAAGGCGTTGCCCACGACCGACAGTAATCAGCGCATTAATCGCACGCACACCTACATCCAATGGTTCGCTGATGGGATGACGCTGCAAAGGATTGATTGCCCGGGGGTGAAAGTCGAGGAATTCATCACCGATCAAAGGGCCCTTACCGTCAAGCGGCTGGCCAATGCCGTTAACAACACGTCCGAGTAATTGCGGTCCAACGCGCATGCCCATTTGCGTAGATACAGGTACAACGCGTGCGCCAGGTTGCAAGCCTTCTACTTGTTTGATGGGCATAAGGAAAACTTTATCACCCGCAAACCCCACGACTTCTGCTTCGATACGACGATTATCGTTATTAATAATTTCGCACTGGCGCCCCACGGATACATTCAACCCAACCGCTTCCAGTGTCAGGCCGACTGCGCGGGTAATGCGCCCTTCCGCCTGGGGTTCAACCAGGGTGGGTTTTCGTGGTGCGTAACTGCGAATGCGTGAAGTCAGGGATTGGCGTTCAGACATAACAGCCTACTTTTCGTCATCGACAACAGCAACGGATGAGGAATCAATACCCGACGATGATTCCCCTTCATCACTATCGTCATCAGTACCCGCCAATTGTTTGGTAAGAAATTGTTCCAGCACTGTTTGCAAACGGGAAGATACGGAAAAATCCACGCGACTTTCCGGCGTTTCTATACGGCAACCACCGGGTAATAATTCAGCATCGCCGAAAAACTTCCATTCCAGTTGTTGCTCGGCCGCGTAAGTTTCGATCGCCGCCAGATCATCCGGATTGACACAAACGCGAATATTTTTACTACCAATAGGCAATGCATCAATCGCATTGCGAACCAACGCCAGGGTTTGCGATGAATCGGTTTGCAGTTCGCGTTGCACTACGCTTTGGGTGAGTGTGCAGATTACATCCAGCAACATGTGCTCAATATCATCATCTTGTGCAGTCAGTGGATTCAATAACGCATTCGCCAACGCCTGGAAGCGCTGTTGCTCCGCGACTAATTGCGCGCGCATTTCTTTTAAACCTTGCTGGCGGCCTGCTTCATAACCTTCGGTGTTGCCTTTAGCAAAACCTTCTTTATGACCTTGTTCAAAGCCTTCTTTTTCAGCTTCATCAAAAATCGCCTGCATTTCCTCCGCAGTCATTCCAACTTGCGGGGTTTGTTCAACGACAGGAATTTCAACAGTTTCGATTTTTTCCTGTTCGCGCCGAAGCAACCGTTCGCGCCGCTCACGCGCTTCTTTCTCCGCAGATGAAAGCACCCGCCCGTTGTCGCTCACCGGCGGCAACACCCAGGTCGTTGCTTGATCAACCGATTCAGCAGGAATACGGCTGGGTAAACTGGAATCCGACATGCTCATCTAATCTCAACAGCGCACGCAAACAGCGCTTTATTTCAACAACACATTGCAATGAACTGGCGACCATGGCTTTTACACCATTTGGTCGCCGCCACCACCCAGCATAATTTCGCCCGCATCGGCCATGCGACGCGCAGTAATAAGAATTTCTTTTTGCGCCGCTTCCACATCGGCCAAACGCATTGGCGGTTTGGTTTCCAAATCGTCGCGCAACAATTCGGCAGCACGTTTGGACATATTTTTGAATATTTTTTCCTTGAGTTCGTCGTCGGCCCCTTTGAGAGCGACCACCAACACATCGGAAGAAACTTCGCGCAACAATGCCTGGATACCGCGGTCGTCCACCTCTTTGAGATTGTCGAATACGAACATGAGATCCTGGATCTGGTTACCCATGTCTTCGTCAATCTCTTTAATACCTTCCATCAATTCGGCTTCGATCGAACCATCCAGGTTATTCATAATTTCCGCAGCAACTTTATAACCACCCATCGTTTTCGTTTGCGATGCGGCATTACCGGAAAATTGTTTTTCCAGGATATCATTCAGTTCTTGCAATGCACTCGGTTGAACTGTATCCAATGATGCAACACGCATCATAATATCGAGGCGCACTTTTTCCGGAAAATAACCGAGGATTTCAGCCGATTGATCTGCGTCCAGATACGCGATAACAATCGCCTGGATTTGGGGGTGTTCATTGCGAATAATATCGGCGACGGAACGCGCTTCCATCCACTTGAGTGTATCCAGGCCCGTGGTATTTCCACCGATCAGGATACGGTCAATCAGGCTGTTTGCTTTATCTTCACCTAACGCTGTCACCAGCATTTTGCGGATGTAATTATCAGCACCGACACCCAAACCGGTTAAGGTGCGGACTTCATCCAAAAAATTACCAAGTACCGCTTGCACTTCGGATTGCTGCACGTTTTGCAATTGGGTCATGGCAGCGCCAATACGTTGCACTTCTTTTGGCCCCATGTGCTTTAAAATTTCTGCCGCATCAGATTCGCCCAGCGACATCAATAAAATCGCTGCCTGATCCACATAGCGCATTTTTAGCGCCGGTTTGGCGACCGCTTTATCGTTGGTATTTGCATCAGTCATCGCGATTTATCCACTTTTTAACAACTTGGGCAACACGGCCCGGATCATCGGCAATCAAACCTTTAATAGCATTAATTTGTTCTTCGTAACCTTGCTCAGGCCCAGGCAGCATAAGCGCGTGGCCACCGGTAAGGGTTACTGTTTCATCTGACATATTTTCCAGGCCAGCCATACCACCCGCAGCTTCAAGTGCAGCCAATTGACGGGCTTCCTCTTCCTCTGCCAGCCTGCCACCTTGTTTGGAAAGGCTCTTGAACATCGGTCGCAACAATCCAAATACAATCAGGAGTATAACCAACACGCTGGCAATGTATTTGATGTTGGGCATGATCCATTGTTCCCACCAGGGCGTTTCTTCAACACCGGCATTTGGGTCGAGGACACGCCCGGCAAACGGTGAGTTCAATACATTGACGCTATCACCACGCACAGCGCTGAAGCCCACCGCATCCCTCACCAGTATAGACAAGCGTTCCAATTCGTTTTCAGTCCATGGTGTTACGGTTTGGGTTCCGTCCGCATTTACGACCACTTTATCATCCACTACCACTGCAACCGTTAAACGCTTCAATGCGCCCTGCTGATGCTTGGTATAGCTTACGGTGCGATCCAATTCGTAATTGCGGGTTGCTTGTTCCCGATTATTCGTTGGTTCTGGCTTTGCTACCGGCTGACCGGTAGCCGGGTCGATTTGTTCAGGAACCTGGGTTGTTGTCCCGGGGGGTTGATTAGTAAGTGCGCCGGGAATTCCCGCCGCAGTATCGCCTGCACGACGGGTTTCGTTTAAGGTTTGTTCGGAGCGAATTGCCGGTAGATCCGGATTAAACGTTTCAGCCGCTTGCTCCACCGCAGTGAAATCAACATCAGCGCTCACTTCCGCGCGGAATTTACCGCTACCAACAACCGGCTCCAAAATACTGTTAATACGTTTAATAACGCTGGACTCTACTTCCTGCGAATATTTGTGTTGTTTTTCGGCAAGCAGAAGATCAGCACTTTCTTCACCGGTTGATAACAAATTACCGTGCTGGTCAACGACTGTTACATCGGCCATTTTCATTCCGGGAACCGATGAGGCGACCAGGTTCATAATCGCCTTGACTTGCGCCGGCTCAACACCCCTGCCGGAAAATACTTCCACAAAAACGGATGCTGTCGGGTTAGTAGCGTCGCGCACGAATACAGTTTTTTTCGGAATTGCCAAATGCACGCGCGCACTGCGAATACTGTTAATACTCGTGATGGTGCGTGCGAGTTCCCCTTCAATGCTGCGTTGGTAACGAGTGCCTTCTACAAACTGGCTGGTGCCTAATGGTTGCTCTTTATCCATAAGCTCAAACCCCTGGGTGGGGTTAGATGGCAAACCAAATTCAGCCAGCTTCAAACGCGCCATGTGTACATCTTCCGCGGCAACCAGAATTGCACCGGAATTTGCATCCACTTTAAATTTAATCTGGTTTTGCTCCAGCACTTCAATCACGCTACCAGCATCCAGGTTATCCATGCGGCCATACAATGGACGATAATCATCACCCTGAATCCACATCACCACCGCAAAACCAATAGCAACACTGGCGGCAAGCGTGATCATCAAACCAACCTGACGCAACAAATTCAGGTTGCTCAAACCTTCTAAAAAATCACCGCCAATTTTACTTTTTTCGGCGGGCAGGTTTTCGTTATCAGCTGTGGCGGGAGTAGCCATAATGTTTACACCTTGGAATTACTTTTTAACGGTTAACAATTGTTTTAAATCGACAATCATCGCTACAAACTAAATTGGCATATTCATTACATCGCGATAGGCATCAATCAATTTGTTGCGCACTTGCACGGTCGCCTGAAATGCGACTGACGCTTTTTGTGAAGCGACCATTACATCGGTAATATCCACGCCCGCCACACCGCGTTCATACGCTTCCGCCATGGAACTGGAAGTTTTTTGTACGTCATTTACCTTATTGATCGCCTGCGTCATTAAATCGCCGAAGCTTGGGGTTTTAACTGTACCCTCAACCGGCAACGCACCCAGGCTGCGCAGGCCAGCAGGTGTATCACCAACACCTTGGGGTCTTTGAAATACTTGCGTTTGCGCCTTCAGGCTGCGCATATCGCCCAGTAAACGGTTGATATCTACACGATCAGTCATGATCCAGTTCCCCTTCACTTTATTCGCTGCCTATACCAACAAAAATTTGAACTGACAAAAAATTGGCAGAACAGCGAGAAAATTCGTCATTGCAGGGGATTTTGCACAAAGCAGGCCAAGATTTGCCGCATGGCAATCCATTGCCAGAAAACGCCTGAAATGTGATCGGAAATCGTAATCAATTTGTCGCAGAGAGTTCACGCATCTGTCATTCGCGCGGAATAAGATCCACTCGAAAATACCTGTAACGCCCTCGTCCAAAGGAGCTTTTCATGAACAACGCTGAATTGATTAATGAGCAGGAATTATTAGAAAGTGCCATGGCAAGTTTCCTCGCCGATGTGGTGATTTCAAAAAGCAAACGCCAACAAATCCGTCGCAATATGGAATGCCGTCGTAAGTTGGAAGAAAAATGGGAGGCCAAAAAACTGGCGCGTGAAACTTGCGAGTATGAGTTTGATTTTATGCATTAAGCTTACATAAAAATTGCCCCACAAACTCGTGGGGCAAATTCGTCATAATCACTCCGTAATTTCATAACCTTCTTCACGCAAGCGAGCGATCTTATAACGCAAGGTACGCGCACTAATCCCCAAACGCTCAGCGGTATTTTTGCGGCTGCCGCGCTCTATGCGCAAGGTATTCATAATAATTTCGTATTCGCGCTGTTTTAAATCATTACCCAATGCCGGATTATTCAACGAGGAGTGATGCACGGGCGTATTGCTAATCAATGCAATATTATCGCCCGCCAGATTACCAACAGAAAATTGGCTGGCGCGATACGCAGTGCTAGCGTAAGCCGGTGCAGCAATAACCGGTTGATAGTGCGACTCAGCCGCGATTGGAGCAACCGATTCCACAGAACCGCCAATCACTTGCGCCGCTTCCAGCAAATTAGGTTTCTGGCTGTAGTGCGTTGGGCTTTGTGAATAAGTTCCGTGTCCACCTAGCCCCAAATCCTCTGCCTGGATAGATTTTCCCGGCTGTAAAATTAACGCGCGCTGCATAATATTATCCAATTCACGCACATTACCCGGCCACGGATAAGCCAGTAATTGTTGCTGCGCAGAAGGCGACAAACTTACACCGCGACGGTTTTGCTTGTGCGCGTGCTTTTGCAACAATTTATCGGCGAGCGGAATAATATCTTCCAGGCGATCACGCAGGGGTGCCCATTGCAATGGCAATACACTCAAACGGTAATACAAGTCTTCGCGGAATTTTGCAGCAACGACTTCGCTGCGCATGTCGCGGTTGGACGTCGCAATAACACGCACATCAAGCTTAATTGTTTTACGTCCACCCAAACGTTCCACTTCGCGCTCTTGCAGTACCCGCAATAATTTTGCTTGCAGGCCGATATCCATTTCCGAAATTTCATCCAGTAACAATGTTCCGCCATTAGCCTGTTCAAATTTACCGGGGCTGCTGGTGTGCGCGCCGGTGTAAGCCCCTTTTTCATGGCCGAACAACATCGCTTCCAGCATGTTTTCCGGAATAGCCGCACAGTTAATAGCAATAAAAGGTTGATTGCGACGCGGAGAATGATCGTGAATATAACGCGCCAACACCTCTTTACCCGTGCCCGATTCACCCACGATTAATACCGTTGAATCTGATTGCGCAACACGCTGCGCCAATAGCAATAATTGTTTGCTGGATGGCGCCATGGCCACGGGTTCATCACCGGAGAATTGCGCAACACCCAAATGGCGCGCAACAGTTTCCACCAGCGTTTGCGGTGCGAATGGTTTAACCAGGTAATCCACCGCGCCATGCTTCATTGCATCGACCGATTCACTGATACTGGCATAAGCAGTAATCAGCATCATCGGAATATGCGGATATTCTTTTTTAACGATTTTTAATAAATCGTGCCCGCTCATTGCCCCCATATTCACATCGGAAACAATCATACGGATATCGTTGTAATCAGCCAGTTGCTTGATAGCTTCTTCCGCACTATTAACAGCGACAACAGAATAATCTGCCAATTGCAGCGTATCGGTTAAGGCTTCGCGCAAATTGTTGTCATCTTCAACAACCAGCACTTTGATTGCACTTTCAAACGATGCTTGTTGCAATGCAAGGGCCATGACTATTCTCCAGAAAAATAACGTTAGGATTAATTACGTTAATAAAAAATATATTTAAAACCGGCATCAATAAGTAGTGACGCTGCCACTACCAAAACAAATTAAAACTTCGCAAAAGGTAATAGCATACTGGCGCAGGTGCCTTTGCCTGCGGTGGACTGCAGCAAAAATTTACCCTTGTGCGCGCGCGCTACCGCCTTTACGACACTCAATCCCAGACCTGTGCCCTGGGCTTTGGTAGTAACAAACAAATCACCGACATTCGCTAACATTTCTGCGGGAATTCCCGGCCCTTTATCGCAAACACGAATCCACAGTTGCGGCACTTCGTTTGCTAACTTGCTATCGTTCAATGCTTGCGGATAACTATTAAATTCAATGCGCAAATGCGCTTTTTTCTCTACGGCTTGAATGGCGTTATTAACCAGATTCAGCAACGCGCCAACTAATGCATCACGATTGCATTGGATATAATTTTCCCGGCAATGGATCACCCACTCGCAGGTGGATTCACTGGTCATCAAGGGGACTTCCATTGCTTCAGCAAGTTCCGCCTGTAATTGCGCCACGCTAATCACATCGTTTAATGCCAATTCACCTTTGACATAAAAGAGCATGTCCTGAACTTGTCGCTCGATGTTATTCAAACGTCCGAGGATTTTTTCAGAAAATTGTTGGCGGCGTTCTTCATCCAGTTTGCCACTGCATAAATGCCCGGCGTACAACATCGCGGATGACAAGGGCGTGCGGATTTGATGGGCCAGTGCGCTCATCATTTTGCCCAATGCAGACAAGCGTTCATGCCGGCTCAACTCACCTTGCAAACGGCGGGTTTCGGTTTGGTCAGTCAGTAAAATAATCTGGCCATCTTCGCCCAGGTTACGTGTCTGGATACTGATACGGCGACCATCCCGTAATGACACTTCATGGCCATCATCCTGGCGCGGGGCAAAACTGCGCTTGATCACGTCGCGCCACAATTGCCCCTGTAATGGCTCGCCCAATAAATCTTTCGCGGCCGGATTACATTCGGAAACATAACCGGAGGAATCCAGCACCACGACTCCACCGGGCAAAAAATTAAGCAGGCTTTCCAGGCGATTCGCGAGCTTCTCTTTCTCCGCCAGTTCTTGCAAACGGCGGTCACTGAGGTGATTCAGCTCCTGGTTTAACTCCGCAACACGGTTTTCCAGCAAGTGGTACGAATCGGCCAATTGTTCGGACATTTCGTTAAACAGCGTGTGTAATTCCTGTCCTTTATCGGCGACAAGTAAATCGGGGCCGTGAATTACCGAAGGGCTGGTATCACTGTCTGGCAGTAACAAACTCAACCGACGACTGTTACCGGCAGGTGCTTTTACCAGACTGAATGCTGCTTGCGTCATAGATACCCCGAGTGACCTTTTCTTGTTCGCAATTCAGAAGCGAGCGTCAATAATCCATCGGATTGTTGACGTTTTATCTGTGAATACCGGGGTAATTGCAATCGCAATGCCAATCTAATTTTTTCTTTTATTTCAATAAGTTAAAAAGAATAAGCACAACTGCAGTCAAATCATTGGCTGGAAAATACAAATAGATTCCTTTATTCACCGTACCGGGGTTGTCGCATTTATTTACCCTCTCTATAATGCGCGCACCCTCTCGGGGGAGTAATCTGCTCCGGCATTAACGTTAAATGCCGAGCGCTTTTGTCAACAAACTTATCGCTCAATCGATATGGCAAAAGCGTCCTCTGTGCGGCGATCACGCATCGCTCACCACACCGGATTGATGAGACCTGAGATACCACTGTGGCCCCGGGCGGGACACGGTTGTATCTCATGTATTCATCCCGCCCTGGTACTTTAATAATGGAAGCATTCCTCAGTTCAACGCTTGCCGTCTCTATCGCGGAAATCGGCGATAAAACCCAGCTACTTGCCCTCTTCCTTGCCGCACGCTACGGTCGCCCCTGGGTCATTAGCTTAGGAGTATTGGTTGCAACGCTGGTTAACCATGCCCTCTCTGCCTGGTTGGGCGCCGTGTTAGCTGATGTAATTCCACCGCATTGGATTCCGTGGATCATAGGCGGAAGTTTTATCGCTATCGGCCTTTGGTTATTAATTCCCGATAAAGAAGATGGCGACATGGGCCGCTTCGCCAACTACGGTCCCTTTATGGCCACATTGGTATTATTTTTTCTCGCTGAAATTGGCGATAAAACCCAAATCGCCACCGTTATTCTCGCAGCAAAATATTCTGCCGATATGTTGATGACCATAGCCGTCATTGCCGGAACAACGTTCGGAATGCTGCTCGCCAATGTGCCCGTTATTTTTGCAGGCAAATGGCTGATGGATAAATTACCGCTGGGTTTTGCGCACAAAGCTGCATGCATTATTTTTATCGGTATGGGTATCGTCACACTGATTAATGCGTAAAATGCCCTGCATTCGAAAACAATAATTCTTAAAAGGCCAACAATATGCACAATACAACCATCTACAAAGAGTTGCGTATTATTGGCGTTGTCGGACTACTCATTATTGTTTTATCCAGTACAATTTTCTGGATTTTTCCCAACGCAAATATTCAGCCAGCCATGTATTTTCCAATTGCCACCAGCATCTGGTTTTTTTGCTGGTGGCAAACCTGGAAGCGCGCTACGTTAAATCGCCCTGAAAAAAATTCGCCCGCATTTCCAAACCTGGGTTGGGCGAATAACCTTACGCTACTACGCGGTGGATTAATCGCGTTAACCGGCGGCTTTTTATTCCAACCCGATCCCATCGGCATCATCGCCTGGTTACCGGGTTTACTGTATAGCGCCGCTGCGATACTGGACCGCGTCGATGGTTTTATCGCACGCCGCACGGGCAGGACGAGTTTGCTCGGCAGCGAACTCGATACACTGTTTGATGCATTGGGTTTATTGATTGCGCCATTACTTGCGATTCAGTTAGGCAAATTACACTGGAGTTTTTTTGCGGTCAGCCTCGCCTATTACGTATTTATTTTTGGGATTTATTGGCGACATAAACACAACCTTCCTACCTACCCACTCTTACCCAGCCAATTACGTCGCGCGTTCGCCGGATTTCAAATGGGGTTTGTCGCTGTGATTTTATTACCTGTATTTCCAGCAGATGCCACGGTATTACTCGGCGCAGCTTTTATGCTGCCCATCCTGATTGGATTCGTAGTAGATTGGCTAGTGGTTTCCGGTCGCATTGATGGAACACAAACGAAAACCCTGGAGTTTTTTTTCGAACTCGATGCAATGAGTAAATACCTCTTTCAACCCGCCTTGCGGATCATTATCTCAACGCTGATTTTTTTTCTGATTTATGTCGACGATTTATTATCGTCCATCAGCGCCGTGGCGATTGCCATATTCGCTATTCTGATTTTGTTGGGTGCAGGCGCGCGTATTGCAGCACTTTTATTATTAATGCTCTGCAGTTATTTAATGAATGAATGGCATCAACCTGCGCTCTTGTTCACCTGCAGCTGGTTACTATTGCTGGGACCGGGTAATTATGCGTTATGGCGTGGTGACGATGTTTGGGTAAATCGTCAGGATGGAGCTTAATGTCTAAAGCAAAATTGCTGATTGCCTTACTGTGGGTTTCTGCACTGATTCTTGCAGGCTGGACTTTATCGCAATTACCCTTTGGTGAAATACTTACCAACCTGGAAAACCTGCCTGCCCGTGATTACATCATCCTGTTTGGTGCAAACCTTGCCATCATTCTTGTATTCAATCTGCGCTGGTTAATACTCGGCAACGCTATTCAAGCACCGGTTAATTTTTTCCAATTGCTCCTGATTCGCCAGGCTGGGCAAACCGTTAGTTTTATTACACCCGGACCACAATTTGGTGGCGAACCATTGCAAATATTCTGGCTCTGGCGCAATGCAAAATTACCATTGCACAAAGCGCTGCTTTCGTTGGGGCTGGATCGTTTCTATGAGCTCTGGGTAAATTTTACGGTGTTAGTGTTGGGTGTTTTGTTATTACTTACCTCCTCCGCTAACACCACTGCCAATTGGGGTTCCATCCTCATAGCGCTTGTTATTGTGCTTATATTGCTCTCAACCCTGGGCACACTCGTATTTAAACAACCCGGCTGGCTCGCTCAACGTTTTAATAACATCACCCATCGCTGGCAAGCGCACCGCTATTTATGCAACATAAAAACCCAATGGAACTTATTAAGCGAAGATTTACGCCGCTGTTTATACCATCAAAAAAAGCGTTTGCTCTATGCTGCTTTATTATCAGTGCTCGGCTGGGCCGGCCTCATCGCTGAACTCCACCTCATTCTTTGGTTAACTGATACCCCGCTACCTCTCACCGGATTTCTTTTATTATTTGTCGCATTGCGCCTCGCTTTATTACTTCCGCTCCCCGGAGGAATAGGCACGATGGAAGCCGCCGTATTCTGGACCTTTCAGTATTTAAATTTACCGATGGAGTCAGCATTGGCGATGATTGCATTGATGCGTTTGCGTGATGTAGTGGTGTTAGTCTTTGGATTAGGATGTCTGGGTTTTACTAAAAAACGTGTAGATACCAAAGAGGAAGAATTAATTGCAGACACCGGAACAAACAAAAAATAATTTCACGTAAACATTAATTGAAAATATAACGTCTGAAGCATCAACAATACTTTGACCGGGTATTTTACATACCCCATTTTACTAGCCCGTTTGAGCATGGTAGCCTTTGCGCAAATATAACGCTATTAAACACCAAAAGCCTCGAAGCAGTTATTATGCTAACAACCCTCATCGTCATATTTATCATTGCTTACATTCTCATTGCACTTGAACATCCATTCAGAATTAATAAAGCCGCCACGGCACTCTTAAGTGCGGGGCTTATGTGGACTGTTTATGCGTTGCTATCCAATAGTGGGCACATATCAGAAGAATTAGCAGAGACACTGGTAAATACGGCCCAGATTGTATTTTTCCTGATAGGTGCAATGACAATTGTAGAGGTGATTGATGCCCACAATGGCTTCCAGGTAATTACCGACAGAATCAAAACAACAAAACTATCAACGCTCATGGTGCTGGTTGGTACGGTGACATTTTTTCTTAGTGCAATTCTCGATAATCTCACCACCACTATTGTCATGGTCTCACTCATGAAAAAATTGCTGGCGAAACGTGAGGATCGTTTATTTTTTGCCGGCATGATTGTTATTGCCGCCAATGCTGGTGGAGCCTGGTCACCGATTGGCGATGTGACAACCACCATGCTATGGATTGGCGGCCAGATCACACCAGTCAATATAATTACCAATGTATTTCTTGCATCTGCAGTAAACCTGTTAGTCCCGCTGCTCATCACCGCTTATGTGTTGCGCGGAAAAACAGCCGAAGCCCCTGTAGCTAAAATTATGAACACTAAAAGCTCAACTACTCCACAAGAAAGAAATATTGTATTTTTTCTGGGGCTTGGCGTGTTGATTGCAGTTCCCGTCTTCAAGGCAATTACCCACTTGCCTCCCTTTATGGGGATTCTCTTTGGACTGGGCATTCTTTGGTTAGTCGCCGATTTGATGCATAAAAATAAAGATGAGGAACATAAAGATCACTTAAGTATCAGCCATGCGTTAAGCCGCATAGACACCTCATCGATTATATTTTTTATTGGAATTTTATTAGCGATTGCGACGCTGGAACATTCGCAAATTCTGAAAAGCCTTGCGGGCTGGCTCGATGACACCGTAGGCCGTTTGGACGTAATCGTACTATTGATTGGTTTTGCTAGCGCTGTTGTCGACAACGTTCCATTGGTAGCCGCATCAATGGGAATGTATAGCCTCGAACAGTATCCTGCCGATAGTTTTATTTGGGAGTTTTTGGCTTATTGTGCGGGCACCGGGGGATCAATATTGATCATAGGTTCGGCAGCAGGTGTAGCCGCCATGGGCCTGGAAAAAATCGATTTTCTCTGGTATTTGAAAAAAATAAGTGCGCTAGCGACGATCGGATATGTTGCCGGGGCACTTGTTTATATTTTGCAATTTCACCTTATGCACTAATTGAAAAATAAAGTGAATTAATGTGGAATCGATCAACAAAAATAAACACATCAATGCTGTTGAAGTTTTCGTTCCCGGCTGGGCAAGGTTTTGTGGACAATCTGGTCATGCAACGCTGTTAATCGCATCATTTCCATTTTTGCCGCTTCTGCCGTTGCAAAAATACCGATGCATTTAAATGGGCGATTAATAAGTTCGAAATACGCATCCAACAAATGCCCATCACTTTTAAAAAACTCTACAAACCGAATAGAGTAAAGCGCATTGCCACAAACCTGGGTGATTTTCATGGGAGTCTGCTCAAAAAGGATGAATCCCACTGTAACACAGGAAAAACACTCAAAAAGAACTCAATTAAACTTAAAAAGAAAATCCTTAGACACATTCATACTCAACTGTAATTCAAGCCAAATGAAGCGACAAAATGATGATGATTTAGAAAATTAAACATGTATTCAACGCCAAAATAATAGTTGTTATTACCTTAAATAATCCCTTTAGTCGCTTTTCATCTACATCAGCGAGCAAATCACCGCAACAACATCTAACAAAATGGTTGTCGGATAATTGTTTTCCATTTTTCCGGCGCTGCCTTTCGAATATCACTTAAATAAATTTCGTGGTGTTTTCCAGCAAGGTTACCGTTTGCCTGGATGTATTGATGAAGATGCTCAATAGTAGGGCCTTCTTCTGTAAATGGGCCAATATGTAGAATTTGTGCACAGCGCCCCTCAGCAAAAGATTCAAAACGTAATTGAGATAAAGCCGGTAATTTTTTCTTTTTGGTTACCTCTGCGATTGCAGAGTGGATGATGGATTGAGTTACAAACAATGGCTGCATAATCATCATGGTCCATTTCCATTGTGATTTATCGTTGCCAGCAAATACCGACATATCATCAGCCCACCAGAGCCCTTCCAATGGCATAACCGTATAATCAATCGCTTGAGGTCCTTTTTTAAGCATAAATTTGGCGGTATAGGATACAGAAAACAACGCTTCCACTGCCTCAGCATATACTTGCGTTGTGTTCGGATCTCCCTTTCCGTCAATCATCAAATAATTAAGCGCAGGAACATCAACCTCAGCAATTTTTTTTGCAGATGTTTGATATAAATGCTTAAACTCTTTTTTGAGATCAATTTTTTCCACGATTAGCCTCAGACCAGAATCTGCCGCGCAATAATTACAAGGTTAACTCTCTTGTTTTTAAAAATCTTTCCTGTAAGACGCCCAGCAGTATTCATTTTCCCAAAGTTTTACCGTGAAAGATCCGGTTCCGGGAGGATTAATCGCTACCAATAATTTTTCACTGATAATACGGCTGAAATGTTCAATGCTTGGGTTAAGGCCAGCGAATTCCGGTTTTTCATTGAGCAGTGAGTCGCGAAAGTAAGCAATGGTGTTATTTAAAGCCGCTTCAATTTCTACAATATCCACTAAATAACCGTGCTTATCCAACTGGGTACTTTCGATGATAACTTCGGCGATAAAATGATGCGCATGGGGAAAATTTTCAGAACCCCAATCGCCGCCAACCAGAAAATGATTGGCAATAAAGTCTCGTCTTACGGCTACGCTGTACATAATAGTTCCCGATTAATTTTTTAACTTGATATTAGTAAACAAACAACGCCTGGATTAGCGCTTCAGGTTGTTGATCCAATTGTTGATAAATCATTTGCGCTTGCACAAGTGTTGAACGCTGCGAAATAAAGCGCGATGGTTTAATGCGGCGGATCATATCCCAGGTAACATCAAAGCGGCGTGCCTTATCCCAACGTCCGGATAAATCCGGTGCAATACTGCTCACCTGGCTGGTAATTATTTGCAGGCGATTGCGATGCGCCGCGCCGCCTAAATAAACCGGTGCAGATTTAACGCCATACCAACTGCCGATAACAATACGACTGTGGAATCCACTTAAGTCAATTGCAAGGTTCAATGCCTCCGGCACACCGGTTAGCTCATAAATCAGATCGGCGCCCTGCACGGCATTCAAATGCGTTTGCTGTGCGATCCGCTCGTGATCAATAAGCGGATCAAATGTGTTTGCGCCGAATTTTTCTGCATGTTCGCGGCGCAATGGCCATTTGTCGGCTACGAGCAAATCCGTTAACGGCAATTGCCCCAGCAAACTGGTGAGTAACAAGCCAACAATGCCCTGCCCTAACACCACTACACGCTCACCCAGCAACGGTTTTCCATCGTGAATAAGATTTACGGCGGTTTCCATATTCGCGAGGAACACTGCATCTTCCGCAGCAATATCAGTGGGAATAATAATTACATTTTCAATACGGCTAACAAAATGACTGGCATGAGGTTGAAATGCAAAGACATTTTTCCCCAACCAGGATTCATCGACACCAGCGCCTGACTGAATCACTTTGCCAACGCTGGCGTAGCCATATTGCAAGGGATAACCTTGTTGCTGCAAATTTTCTATCGTGGCATCCAGCGCGATTTCCGCTGGCAATTGCCCGCGATAAACCAGCATTTCTGTTCCGGCACTAATCGCCGAGCAAATCACTTCAACCAACAATTCACCGGCGGCGGGTTTGGAAATTTGTTGTTCGCGAATTTCCAATTGATGGGGACCAGTGAACCAGAGTTGTTGCGCGCTATTTTTCATTCGGCACCTTTGCGATAATCCAGTGTGCCCCAGAGAATCAAGTCATCACCGAGACGCTCACTGTGAAATGGATTTATCGCGGGCAAATCCACGCGCGCATTGATTTCCAAATCACCCACCGCTTTATAACCGCCCACAATTCGCGGAACGAGTGTGATTACAACCGCGTCCACCAATTGCGCTTTCAAAAAAGCCGTGATGACATGGGCACCACCTTCCACCATCAAATGCCGGATGCCTTTTTCATAAAGCAGCGCCAGTGCATTTTTCAAACAGACACGGCCATCGCTACCCGGTTGCGACTGGCAAATTTCGATACCATCCTGGTTTGGCCATTCACTTTCCTGTGTGGTTAAAATCCAGCAAGGTTTTTCAGTGCATTGACGTAAGCGCGCATCACTGGGCATACGTAATTGACTGTCCAATACAATCGGTTGCGGATTACTACCGGTCCAATGCCGCACATTTAATTGCGGATCGTCACTCAACACAGTGCCGATACCGACCAAAATACCATCATGCATGCTACGCAATTGATGGGTTAAACGCAGGGATTCACTCCCGCTCAGCGCCATCGGCTCGGACGAACGCAGGGCAATACTGCCATCCAGACTCTGGGCATAGCTGAGCGTGACGAAAGGTCGATTGGCGGGAGACAGGGATTTTTGCGCACCGGTTAACCAGTGTTCGATAGTGTTATTCAGATTCATGCAGGTCACTGGAATCAGGGCCCGATAAACAGGGCCTTATATTTGTGGTCTTTATTGTGTCAGTGATGGTGATCTTAAGGCAGAATTAGCACCTGACTCAACCGCCCTGACACAACTCTCGGATTAAATGCGAACTGCACCGGCAATGATTGATTCCATAACCCCCAATAACAGCACTTTCACTCTGTATTTTGCAGTGCCCGGCAATATTAACAGCCTCACCGGCGGTTATGGGTATGACCGTGAATTAATCAAAGAGTTGAAAAGCGCTGGCATTCATGTGCAACTGTTATCACTCTCTGCTGAATTTCCTGCGCCCGGTTCCACGGCGTTAGTAGACGCAGCAACAATATTTGCCAACCTTCCGGACGGAGCGATAGTGATTGCGGATGGCCTGGCCTTTGGCGTTATGGATGAAATCGCCACACGCGAATCGCAGCGATTAACTCTTGTTGCTTTGTGCCATCATCCCCTGGCGCTGGAAACCGGTATTAGCGCGAAGCAATCAAATGCATTAAAAATTTCCGAAACCCGCGCACTGGCCGCAGCAAAAGCGGTAATTGTTACCAGTGCCATGACGGGCAGAATTATTGCGCGTGATTTTGCAGTTGCTCCGGAAAAAATTATTCTTGCCTGTCCGGGGACCCGGGCACAAGTGTTTGCGCCGGGCAATCATCCCATCCCGCAATTACTCACGGTCGCTACGCTGACAAAACGTAAAGGCCACGATGTATTAATCAATGCGCTTGCACGAATCGCGCATTTACACTGGCATGCACGGTTTGTTGGCGGAGCGGGATTTGATCCGTTGTGGGTTGCGCATCTACAACAGTTGGTGCAACAACATAATCTCGAGCAACGTATTACCTTCGTCGGCAATGTTGACGATATTTCCATTGAGTTTTCCAATGCTGACGCATTTGTATTACCTTCACATTTTGAAGGCTACGGAATGGCCTTCGCCGAAGCGCTCTCGTTTGGATTGCCGGTTATCGCCACCAACGCAGGTGCTGTACCGGATCTTGTTCCAGCGAATGCAGGAATTTTAATTTCACCGGGTGATGTTGATGCTTTAACAAAAGCACTTGAACAATTACTGACAAATCCTGATTATCGCCAGCAACTGCAAGCAGGCGCGCAACAGGCTGCAACCACACTGCCCACCTGGGCAGATTGTGCAAATAGTATTATCGATTTAATTATTCGTTTGAGGAATGTATGAGTAGCTTTTCCATCGCCTGGCTGGATTTACGTGAACCCGCCGATTTTTCTGCGCGCGATAAATCATTGGTAAATCATGCGCTGAATTGGCTCGGACAAAAAGAAGATCCCATTTCACCAGACCGTATATTGGTTGATCTGGGCTCGGGCACCGGTTCAACGTTGCGTGCACTCACCAAACTCGGCGCCAGTAATTTTGTATGGCGCCTGGTGGATCTGGATGGAAAATTATTGGATGAAGCGCTTAAACGCCATGGCAAGCAATTATTGATTGAAGATTATCAAGCCGATTTAACGGTCGTAAATGAATTGCCCTTGACCGGCGCCAATATTGTTACTGCATCCGCATTATTTGATTTGGCCTCGCGCGAATTTTGCGATGCATTAATTGCGCGTATCGATTCACGCAAAACAGCTATTTATGCGGCACTCAATTACGATGGAACTACACAGTGGTCGCCACAACATCCGTTGGATGAAGCGGTATTAGCGGCATTTAATAAAGACCAGTTACGCGATAAGGGCTTCGGCCCTGCCCTTGGCCCGGCAGCGACGGCGTATTTAAAAACACAACTGGAAAACGCAGGTTATACAGTACAAATCGCCGCCAGCCCATGGCAACTACATGGCCAGCAACAGCAACTGGTTGAAGCGTTAATTGATGGAGTAGCCAATGCCGTCGCGCACGATTACGGTATCGATCAAAACGCGTTAGACGAATGGAAACAATTCCGTTTGCAACATGCCGCTACCGGAAACTGCACTATCGGCCATTGGGATTTATTAGCGCTACCGGCGACCAAATCCTGATTAACAGGCTAATGAATTACAATCAGGGTGCGGAAAACGTAGTAATAAAACGCTCACGCACCTGATCCATTGTCCATACCGGACCTGTATCAGCCGGGATCATTCCCTCTGCCCAATTCCAGCCGGCAATAGCATCAAGGATGTTGGGATCGCGCGCAAAAAAATGCACGGGTACATCGCGATTATCACTGTCGCCGGTTACCAGGGGCGCTGGCTGATGATCGCCAAATGCCATTACTACCAAATTCTCATCACCGTACTTCAGCACATAATCAACCACGGTCTGCAAGGTATATTCAATAGATAAACGGAATTGTAAACGAATGCGTTCAGGATTTTTCCACACTGTTTCCGGGCTATCGCCACGCGTGGCTTGCTCGTTAAAAATTTCGCCGTTACCAACCAGATTCCAATCCACTAATTCCGGCACCGGCGTCCAGGGCGCGTGGGAGGAAATCAATGCAATTTCTGCCATTACCGGCGAACGATTTTCAGGCCGCAATTCATGACGTTGAAATGCCGCTAACGTAAATTGATCCGGCATGGTAATCCAGTTAAATGGTTTGCCCTCATAGCCAAGGTTGTAAGCGTGATAAATATGGTCGTAACCATAATAATTACCCTCCGGCCACGCCAGGGTTATGGCTGGCATCACACCAACCGCGCGCCAACCGGCGCGATGAAATAAGCGGTTTAACGATTCGCGCTTGCTCATCACCAATGAATCGTAACGAACTTGCGAATTTACCCATAAACCGGACATGGCAGTGCCGTGGGCTAACCAGCTTAATCCACCCACTGTTGGCGATGTAAAATACGCGCTACGCACACCGATTCCAGCCGCTTGCAATTGTTCAGCTTGCGCTTGCAGTAACGGCCGAATGTGTTCAGAAAATTCCGGTTTATCCAGCGCTGTACGCCCGTACGACTCCATAAAAATAATCAATACATCTTTGCCCTGCAGCGTTTGAAATAAACCTTGATCAGGTATTTTTGCCTCATCACTTTGTGCCAGCAGTTGCTCGAAATCCTTCATGTCGTTAATGCTATTGCGAGTATTGGTAACATGCATTGCAAGCTGGTCATAAAATTGTGTGGATAAGCGCGGTGAACCTGCCCACCACAATGCGCCCCAGATACACACTAATACCAGCAGCGAAATCACACCGGCTTTTGGCTGGATTGTCAGGAGTTTACGTACGCGTTCCATTAATAAAAATGCCAGTACAATAATGGCCAGTGAAACCACAACCAGCATTGCAACAATCAACACTGCCGCAAACTTTCCCACCGCACCATTTAATAAATCCTTGCCATTCACCAACAAATAAGCATCAAAGATAGGGTTAAACGGACGCGCAAAAATATTGAAGGTTGCCATATCGGCAATTTTGAAAATCAATCCTACAGCAAGCAAGCTCGCCGCTAACCAACGCAAGACTTTCCCCACTGATCCGGGGATCAGCAATAACAGGCCCAATAGTAAAAATTCGAGGGGAAAACGAAAAAAGCTATCAAGGTAAATATCCGATAAACGATTGGGAATAACCAATACAACGAATATCACAAGCAGAGCAATAACATTACGGAAGAACGAGAATATTTTTCGGGTCATTATTGTTGTCAAATTGCTAGCGGGTTAACTACTTAGTCACGGGTATACCAATCATCGCGATAGGTTTTTACCAGCTCGGGATAAAATACGGTCATTACAGTGGCGAGGATACCGTTAAGGAAACCTTCGGGAAAGGTGAGCAAGACAAATATCCAGAAATGTTCACGCACCGCCTCAAGCTGGATTTCACTGCCAGTAATGTAAAACAACAACCACGAGCACGCACCAATTAGCGAACAACTGATCATTGCGCCAAAAAAACCCACGCCCCAAAAGTAGGTAAACGGGTTTTTAAACTTCCAATGATCAACCAGCCAGATCATTAACCAGGCCCAACTCGCCGGCACTAATACACTTAAAACAAAATCCACGGGAAATGTGCGCAAATCAAATTGCGCCAGCGCCATATCCCAATCCATATTGGCAGTGCGCAATGGCAATTGGAAAATCTCCAGAACGACAAGCGCCCCGCCACCAATCAATAAAGCAAAACTCCATCCGAAAACCATAGTGGTAACAATCATCATCAACGGATGTATGGCAATTGCGCTCCATACCGAAACCTGTAATAACCAGATAATCGCCAATCCTAATATCGCCGCAAAAAAAGCGTGTTGGCGCAGTGACTCTGTCAATAGCATACGCCAGGGAGCCGTGATCGCCGCGATAAGTAATGCCGGGCTGGCAATGGCACAACTGGTCCAGAACAAGTTGGCGCCGGGAGCGAAAAGCAGGTTCATGCGGGATTACACGTGTGCTTCCTGGTGACCTTGCGCCTGCAAGGTGGCGCGAATTTTTTCGGCAGTTTGTTTGAGTACATCACCATCAGCATTTTTGGCGTGATCAAAACTTAAGTCGCCCATATGATCCACTGGCACGATATGAAGATGCGTATGAGGAACTTCCAAACCGGCAATCATTAAACCTACACGTTTTGCGGGATAAGCCACTTTCAACGCATTGGCAATTTTATGGCTGACTTGCATCAGGTGCGCAGCAAGATCCAGGGGCAAATCATTCCAGTGATCAATTTCCTCACGCGGGATTACCAATACGTGCCCCTGACGAATAGGTTGGATAGTCAGTATTGCGATTGCCTTGTCATCCTTCCAGACAAAATTGCCGGGAATTTTGCCTTCCATAATCAGGGTAAATACGCTTGCCATAAAAACTCCTTACAAAATTGGATAAATAAAATTAATAAACGGCAATGCCACGCCGCAGTAATTCACGCGCAAGCATTTCGTCAATTTGATGAATGGTTTCATTGTGGAATTCGATATAGGCGACTTTATGTTTTTTATAAAGCTGTTGCTTTTCAAGTTCGCCGCTGATTACGGCCGCACGATTTTTTTCCTGCGCCAGTTGATCAGCCCAACACTCAATGCATAAATCTGCTTCCGGTAGATAAAAATCGGCAATCGCCGATTCCGTATCCCACATTAATAAATAATCGCGCGCATGAACGATGCGCGCCAGATACAACCAGTTATTGATCCGGCGCTGCACTGCGTTGTTTACGCGGTGGCCATCCAGCGCCGGTTGCCCATCCAAACCGGGATCGCCCTTAACTTGCAATAATGAAGCGATCAATTCCGCTTCATCCACAATCGTTTCAGGCCAGGTGACAAATGGAATCCCGGATTCAGCCTCCTGCTGTTGCCCGCCCAATGATTTACCTTTGGCGCTTAACAGCCAGCCGCGGATATGTTTTTTAATCAGGCCTTTTTCGGCGAGCAATAAATTCACCAGGCGCGCGGGAATATCCCATTTATGCGCAAGATTTGTCGCACTGAGTGGCGCCTCAGGTAAAAGTTTTAATAATGGATGGTGCTGGATGGATTCAGGCCAGGCGATATATTCGCCGTATTTGGGATGATTCACATAAACCCCACCCTCGAATTTTCCTTTTTCGGTGAGCTGCCAATGATTATCCACTTTGACTATCCAGCCACCGGAGGTCAGCAGAATAAATAGCTCCTTGCTCTCTTTACCCAGCAAGCGCGCTAAAGCAGTTGTGGAAATGTGTTTTTCTGCCATCATGCCGATCCTGAATTAAGTTTGGCCATTCTACTGCCTTAGAGAGATTTATGCCTATTTGGGTTGATGGTGACGCCTGCCCTAAAGTCGTCAAGGAAATTTTGTTCCGCGCCGCGCACCAGCGGCAAATTCCGCTCACGTTAGTGGCCAATCAATATATTGCGGTGCCCGCTTCACCTTTTATCAAGAGCTTGCAAGTCAGTAGCGGCTTTGATGTGGCGGATAACTACATCGTCGACTCACTGCAACCCGATGATTTGGTGATCACTGCGGATATTCCGCTCGCTGCCGATGCATTAGCCAAAGGTGCTGCCGTCATCAACCCGCGCGGGCAAGAATATACCCGTGAAAATATTGGCGCGCGCCTGAATATGCGCGATTTTATGGAGACCATGCGTGCCAGCGGCACAATATTGAACGATGGCCCGCTACCCTTCAGCCAGCAAGATCGCCAGTCATTTGCCAATGCATTGGACCGCTGGATTGCCCGCACCATTGCAGCAAAGCGCAAAATTTAACTGGCATCCCGGCGTGCAAGCCCCTATACTTCGCGCACTTTCAGTGACCCCCTTCCTTGATCGTGAATGTCTTGCCGGGGTAATGCTGAACAGACTGGATGTCTGAGGGCTGCCGGACCATTTGCTGGACTTCTGAATACTGGATTTCCAACCACCTGGTAGATATTGACGCTGATCGATTCTGTTTATCAAATCACTTCAGCCTGCCCCATAGTATGCAATCGGTTATATGAATTGGAGTTTGTGGATTGCATAAGTGTCTGCTTTGCAGATGACGCGGGAATTCGTTGATTAAATCGCCTTTTACGGTTGCAATCGTGCCCTGGCTCTCCGAGTTATTTTCACGCGCTGCCGAACCTTGTATGTAGTTCATACGCTTAGCGATCAATCATCGCCCCCACTTTATTGTGTTTGCCCATTCACGTTTGCTTTTTTTGGCAATTTTTCGCAAACACCTATTAAAAAACCAATAAAAATCACATCGTAAAAAGACAAGATGCAGCACTGCTGTTATCTCGTAGTTTTTTGCGTGCGATTTTTATGTTTAAACACAGGTTATTACATGTCTGAACCCATTTTGTTTTCCGATTTAGCCCTCTCTGAACCCGTTATGCGCGCCATCCAAAAAGTTGGCTACGAACAACCATCCCCGATCCAGGCCGCTGCTATTCCAGTACTGCTGGCAGGTGGCGATATTCTGGGTATGGCACAGACCGGCACCGGTAAAACAGCGGCATTTGCGTTGCCATTGTTGTCACGCATCGACACCAAACAAGCAGATCCACAAATTCTGGTATTGGCACCGACGCGCGAACTCGCGATCCAGGTTGCTGAAGCCTTCCAAAAATACGCCAGCGAAATCCCTGGCTTCCATGTACTGCCGATTTACGGCGGTCAGGAAATGACTACCCAATTACGGCAATTAAAGCGTGGAGCTCACGTTGTTGTTGGTACTCCCGGTCGCGTAATGGATCACTTGCGTCGCGGTAGCTTGAACCTGAACAATTTAAAAGCATTGGTACTCGACGAAGCCGACGAAATGCTGCGTATGGGCTTCATCGATGATGTTGAATGGATTTTGGAACATACGCCGAAAACCCGTCAAACCGCATTATTCTCTGCAACAATGCCGAAAGAAATCCGCAATGTCTGCAACAACTACTTAACTGATGCCAAAGAAATTAAAATCGCCAGCAGCCAATCTACCGATGCCAATATTGAGCAGGTTTACTGGATGGTGAGCGGCACCAACAAACTCGATGCACTGACCCGCATCCTGGAAGTTGAGCCGTTCGACGGCATGATTATTTTCGTGCGCACCAAAACCGCTACGGTTGAGCTTGCCGAAAAACTGGAAGCGCGCGGTTATTCTGCTTCTGCACTTAACGGTGACATGAATCAGCAATTACGTGAGCGCACTATTGAGCGGTTGAAAACCGGAAAGCTGGATATTGTTATTGCCACCGACGTTGCGGCCCGTGGTATTGACGTTGAGCGTGTAAGCCACGTTGTGAACTACGACATCCCTTACGATAGCGAAGCTTATGTTCACCGCATTGGTCGTACTGGCCGCGCTGGTCGCAGCGGTAAAGCCATTTTGTTTGTTGCCCCACGTGAAAAGCGCTTGCTTTACACCATCGAAAAGGCCACTAAAAAACCTATTACTTTGATGGAATTGCCGAGCGGTGCAACGGTGACCAAACATCGTATCGATCAATTTACCCAGCAAATCACCAATGCTTTGCAAGAGCAACCTGATCTGAGCTTCTTCAATGATTTATTGGCTGAATACAGCCACTCAAATGATGTGTCACCAGAGCAAATCGCTTCTGCCCTCGCCTTCCTGTTGCAACGCGAGCGTCCGCTGCAAGTGAAATTTACCGATGTAAAACCCGAGCGCAGCGAACGTCGCGACCGTGATGACCGCGGTGGTCGTGATCGCGATGATCGTGGCGGACGTGATCGCGGCCCGCGTGAAGATCGTCCGCGCCGTGAACGCAACGATGAAAACATGGATCGCTACCGTATTGAAGTGGGCCGCAACCATGAAGCGCGTCCCGGTGATATCGTTGGCGCTATCGCCAACGAAGCAGGAATTGAAAGCCGTTTCATTGGCCACATCAAATTGCACGATGAATTTTCTACCGTCGATTTGCCAACCGGTATTTCAAAAGACATTCTGGCCAAACTGAAAAAAGTGCGCGTGCGCAACCGCCCACTGGAAATTTCTTTGGATACCGGCCCACGTGGTGGCGATGACTTCCCTGGTCGAGGAAAACCAAAGCGTGACTTTGGCCCAAGGGATGGAGCTCCTCGCGAAGGTGGTTACAGAGATGGCGGTCGTGACAAACCACGCTTTAATGACCGTGACAATGCCAGCAAAAAATCAGGCTATCGCCCTAAAAAATTTGATTAATTAGTTAATTAAATTCTTTTGGATATTCAGTGAAAACCGCCATAGCATGAAAATGTTATGGCGGTTTTTTATTTTTCAATCACACAAACGTTTGTTGCGCCCTTACAGATCTATCAAATTGCATCACAACGACATCATTCCCGTAGTAGTTCAATTTATTGAACCCTTTTCATTGCAAAAAATATACGACACGCACCTGATGGCACAGCCCTGTTATTTGAATTTCAACGTCCCGTTCACCGCCTCATCAATTCGATCCATCACTTTTTCGCTTTCGTTTTTTCCGGCGCAGGGAATCATATACCAATTCCTTGGCTCTCCAATTTTAGTCGCAGGTGAACTCAAGCAACTGCCGCTTGCAGACACAACAATAGTCGCCCCTGAAGGGTCTATGTAAGTTTCCAATCCCCTGTCTTCCACGCGTGCAAGCACAGGCTTATTTGCCTCGTCCGTTAATTGTTTACGCAAGCCCGGATGAAAAACATTTTTAGCAATATCCGCGGAATTATTTTGCGACGGAAAATCATCACCACCCAAAAGCTCTCTTAACTCCTGTGGCGAAAGAGGTTCTGCTTGCATAGTTATTTCTGGCAGCGGATGCAGGGTGATTGCCGATGATTTAAAATCGACAAAAGGCGACTCTATTTGCGACACAACTGGCTCTTCCAGTGTGGGAAGCTCGACATATCGTAGATGAGGCTCGATGGGATCCGAGGGAAATAATGTTTTGCTTTCAATAGCCACCCGGAAAACCAATAAGTGAAGCAAAAGCGTGATAGCAATTGCTATTGGCCGTGGTGAATTGAGATAAGTTTTAGTAAAAGAAAAAAACCGGCCATAACCGGCCGGCTCTTTAATTTCAGAAGATATAGCTAACATACTTGTAGTGCCATTGTAAAAAGTTCTTACTAGACACAATGGCAAAGAAAAAGTTCGAGGCTCGCGTTATATTTACATCACCTGAACCGCAAGAGAAGTATCACTCATCAAACATTTGAATCATATAGCCATCTTTTATGGCTTCAGCCATGGCTTTGTCCGCAGCAATTACCCGTGGATCACTGGTTAAATTACTCGGCACCAGCTTGCGATTTTCAATATCAATTTCAGTGAAACCGGCGCGCATTAAATAAAGTTTACATAAGTGTTCCGCACCAAATAGATCCTTGAAATTAATGTACACAATAAAGGGCACCATTTGCCCCTCTTTAATATCATCAAATGCTTTCTTGGCACGGCCATTGGCAGAGAATATATACATAATATTTGCCTTTTTATTGGATTAAATTGTCATCACTACACGCAATGCATCCAGACGAATGCTTGCCTGCCCCAGGAAATGCTGGCTGGCGGCCAAACGTTGCTGCAAGTAATCAATCTCTTCCTGGCGCACATTTGGATTAACCGCCTTCAAGGCCTTCATACGCGATAATTCGCCATTGAGTTGCTCAGTGACTTTGGCAGTGGCTTCGGCAATTAATTCCGCTTGTTTTGCTGCTGTAATATCTTCTGCTTTTTGCACCATGGTGGTTAAGGTCGGGCGCGCATGGCGCACCAGATCCTGTGCATTATTACGCGGTACTTTTTGTAATAGTTTACTAAGCTGGCTAATACCTAATACGGCAGACAAGTCTTTCCCTTTATCATCCAGCAATACACGCAATAAAGATTGTGGCATATAACGGAACAACTGCAACTCAGCGGGAGCCGGACAATGCAATACAAACAGCGCCTCCAACATTAATGTTCCCGGCTTCAACGGTGGCAACTTCAACGTACATAATGCGGTATTACCAAACTCGCTGAGGGAAATTAAATCCTGTGCACCAACAACCAACGGATGCTCCCATGAAAGAAATTGAATATCCTCACGCGATAATGCTTGCTGGCGATCATAGGTAATCGTTAAACCGCTTTCCGGCAAACCGGGAAACTCTGCGACCCGCATATGATCGCTGGGGTGTAACACCAAACTTTTTTCACTGTGTTTTTCATAGTCGATACCAAAGCTATCAAACACTTGCTCCATGTAATTTGGCAACGCAGCGTTCGCGTCGTTTTCTGCCAACTTATCAACCAATGCCTGCGCCTGCTCGGGCTTGCAGGAATTTAACTCAAGCAAGCGATCGCGCCCCTGCTGTAATTGTTCTACCAAATTACTGGCAAATGCATTAGTTTCTCCAGTGAGTTTTGCAAACGCAACCTCGTCATTGTTTATCAATGCAGGCAACAATTTTTCCGCAAACTGAACATATACTGCTTGACCAATTGCACAGGTTTTTTCAAATGCGTTCAACCCCTGGTGATACCAGTTCAACATTTTTTCCTGTGCAGAATGCTGATAGAAAGGCACATGAACATTCACAGTAGCAGTTTGGCCGATACGATCCAGACGACCAATACGCTGCTCCAATAAATCAGGGTTGGTAGGCAAGTCAAAGAGCACCAGATCTTGTGCGAATTGGAAGTTGCGGCCTTCACTGCCGATCTCCGAACACACCAATACCTGTGCACCATCTTCTGCTTCCGCAAAGTAAGCCGCTGCACGATCGCGCTCAATCAGGCTCAAACCTTCATGGAATACTGCGGTAGTAAAACCTTTGCGCAGGCGCAAGAACTCTTCAATTGATTGCGCTGAATCAGCACTCGCACAAATCACTACCGTTTTTTTACGGCGATGCTGACGCAACCATTCAGCCAACCAGGTTACACGCGGATCTTGCAACCACCAATCGCTATCTGTTTTTTGTTGCCAGAATTGTTCTGCACAAATTTGTACTGCGAGAGGTTGGGTTTGTAGTGCTTGAGTATCTTCATCAGAAAGTGTCAATGAATGCGCATGTAATTTACGATCAGGGAAACCTGCCACCGAGTTGCGGGTATTACGGAATAGAACGCGGCCAGTACCGTGGCGATCCAGCAAATAATGCACAGCAGTGTCCAGCGCAACAGCAAGGCTTTGGCTTTCTGCTTGTGCTTGCAACTCGTTAAGCGTTTCTTTCGGCAAATAATCTGCCAATGCTTTTAATAACGTCGTTGGAATCGTTACGGCGGTGTCTTGCTGTTGTTGCAACAATTCCTGCACCAACTCGTTTAAGGGCTGATAGGCTTTTTGTTCAGCGATAAATGTTTCCAAATCGTAATAGCGATCCGGATCAAGCAAGCGCAAACGTGCAAAGTGGCTTTCCAGTCCGAGTTGTTCAGGTGTTGCTGTCAACAACAATAATCCCTTGGATTTTTTTGCCAGTCCTTCGATGCAATTGTAAGCCTTGCTTGGTTTTTTCTCTGACCATTGCAAATGATGCGCTTCGTCTACCAATAATAAATCCCACTCAGCTTGTACAGCCTGTTCATAGCGATAATTATTCCTGGTGAGAAAATCCAATGAGCAAATAATCAATTGCGCCGTTTCAAAAGGATTGCTTGTGTCTGCAGATTTTTCGGTGTCATCTTCAAAATCGTCAACATAATCGATGGATTCTTCAACGCTATCCAAACCTACCAATGCATTGCAACGCGCTTCATCCAATAGAGTAAATGCCAAATTAAAACGACGCAGCATTTCTACCAGCCATTGGTGCTGCAAACTCGCCGGGACGACAATCAATGCACGCTGCACACGGCCACTCATTAATTGCTGGTGTAATACCAAACCGGCCTCAATGGTTTTTCCCAAACCGACTTCATCAGCAAGTAAAACGCGCGGTGCATGGCGCCGGGATACTTCACTGGCGATATATAACTGGTGCGGCAACAATTGCACACGCGGGCCAGCCAAACCAAATATCGGCGATTGGCGATGCTGGTTTTGATAATGCAGCGTCTGGTAACGCAGCGTGAAATGGTCGTGCTTATCAATTTGACCGGCAAACAAGCGGTCACGTGGAGTGCTGAACTGCACAAAACTATCGAGTTCAAATTCGGGAATAGAAAGTGTTTCATTGTCTTTAGTGAGACCGATATACAACAGGCAACCAGCCTGCTCTATCACTTCCGTAATAACAACCTTAGTGCCATCCTGATGACGCACCTTCTCACCCACTTCGTATTTAACACGGCTCACCGGGGCATTATCCATCGCATAGGTGCGGCGCTCGCCAGCTGCCGGAAAACTCAGGGTTAAGCGGCGGTTGGATACATCCAGTACGATACCCAACCCCAAATCCGCTTCCGATTCACTTATCCAGCGTTGTCCAATTACAAAACCATCAGCTAACTGCGACTTTCTCACTCATGCACCTATTTATTAATGCCCACTTGGTTGGGAAAAATCAAAATTGTCGAAAAGGCGCGCATGATACTGTTTAACGGCCACAAAACCAAAAATTTTGGCTGTTTGCTTGCATGGTTTTCTATAAAATCCCGTCATACTTGTCCCGAATTTGGTAGATCCCATGCATATCAATACTCCTACTGCCGCTAGCACCCAACAACTCCAGCAACTGGTTGCGAAATCGCCATTTTTAACATTAACAAATAGCAGGGAAGTTTATCCTGATGCACCGGGCACCGGCCTTCCCTTGCTGACCGTTGAAACCTCACTTTGCTCCGCTGTGATCTCTCTGCAAGGTGCGCACCTGTTGGAATTCAAAACGGTTAATGGAGACCCGTTGCTCTGGTTAAGCCCTAATTGCGATTTCACTCCCGGTACAGCCTTGCGCGGTGGAGTGCCATTATGTTTACCCTGGTTTGGCGTTAACCAGGCAGACCCGGCAAAACCCAAACATGGTTTTGCGCGCAATCAGTTTTGGGAATTTAGTGGTGCACGCGAACAAGCAGATGGTAGTGTTGAATTAGAGTTCTTATACCAAAGTGACGCCAATGATTTATTTGCTCATGATTTTTCTGCAGAAGTTCGCATGACATTAGCCAATAGCGCAAAAATTGAATTAACTATTAACAATACCGACACCGCAGACTTTGATTGCAGTTGGGCAATGCATAATTACCACCGCATCAGTTCATTAACGGATGTACGGGTTGAAGGTTTATCGGGTAGAAATTATTTCGATAATTTTGAAAATTACGCTGTGAAAAGCCAATCCGGTAATGTGAATTTTCCAGGACCGGTTGACCGCGTTTATCCGGCAATTGAAAATCCAGTTATCATCAAGGGATCACCTTCCATTGAAATCACGCACCATAATTGCCCCAGTGTTGTCGTGTGGAATCCAGGCACTGAAGCAGCCGCTAAAATTGCGGACATAGGCGCAGGCAATGAGCAGTTTTATATTTGTGTGGAGCGCGGGGCGGTGCTGGGAGAAAAATGGCACTTACCCGCAGGGACACGATTAAGCGCATGGATGGAGTTCAAACAAATTTAATCTGCCGCGAACGATTATTTAACCTGATTGTCTAGCAATATAGATATCAAAAATTACACCAGGAGATAAATTATGGACGTACAAGTTGGCGGATTTTTTGGTTTTATTCTGTTGGTCTGCGTCATTTACGCAATTGTTAAAACGGTTCAAAGCAGTGCGAGCACAGGGACAAAAGTTGTCTGGACGCTAGTGCTACTGTTACTTCCATTGTTAGGATTTATTTTATGGCTGATATTCGGCCCCAAGTGATGTAATTTATTTTGAATAAAAAAAGGGAGCAAGTGCTCCCTTTTTTTATTGCGCAACGAAAATTACGCTGGCAACAATTCTTTCACTGCATCACGCTCTTCTTGCAATTCTTTTTCAGTTGCAGTCATACGTGCGCGTGAGAATTCATTAATCTCAACACCTTGAACGATTTCCCAATCACCGTTTTTGCACACAACCGGGAATGAATAGATCAAACCTTTTTCGATGCCGTAAGAACCATCGCTGTACACACCCATGCTCACCCAATCGTTCGCTGGAGTGCCCAGAGCCCAATCGCGGATGTGGTTGATTGCAGCGTTAGCCGCAGACGCAGCAGATGAAGCACCACGAGCAGCGATAATTGCAGCACCGCGTTGCTGTACGGTTGGGATGTAATCGCCTTCGTACCATGCCTGGTCAACCAGGCTCAGGGCTGGCTTGCCATCAACCAACGTGTTGTGCAGGTCTGGATATTGGGTAGAAGAGTGGTTGCCCCAGATCAGTGCCTTGGTGATGTTGTTGATGCTGGTACCGGTTTTGGTGGCCAGTTGTGACAACGCGCGGTTGTGGTCCAGGCGGGTCATCGCAGTGAATTGGCGTGGGTTGATGTCCGGGGCGTTGCGTTGTGCGATCAATGCGTTGGTGTTTGCCGGGTTGCCCACTACCAACACTTTGATGTTGCGTGAAGCGTGGTCGTTGATTGCTTTACCTTGTACCGAGAAAATCGCGGCGTTAGCAGCCAGCAGGTCTTTACGCTCCATACCCGGGCCACGTGGGCGCGCACCAACCAGCAAGGCGTAATCGGTATCCTTGAAGGCAACAGCCGGGTCATCAGTAGTCACAATGCCAGCCAACAATGGGAATGCGCAATCGTCCAATTCCATCGCCACGCCTTGCAGCGCTTTCAGGGCCGGGGTGATTTCCAGCAATTGCAGGATTACTGGTTGGTCTTTACCCAACATGTCGCCAGCAGCAATGCGGAACAACAATGAGTAGCTGATTTGGCCAGCGGCGCCAGTGACGGTAACTCTTACAGGTGCTTTCACGATGAGACTCCATTTATTCGGGTGATATTGGAAAGGAAACGAAAGTTCGGCATTGTGTGCCAGGATTTGTTACATAGGACGGGTGGGCATTATAGGCATTTGCCTGAAAAATTCACCCCAAGAATGACAGTAAATACCCTTGGGGATGAATTAATTGAGAATGATTCGCGAAATTAACCGGATATTTACACCTGGACTGCAGACAAGCAATTTAAGGACAGCCAATATTTGCACAAACTGATCGTTACGCACCCGGCCCCGAATCAAGGCAGGAATTCCCGCTTGAAGCCCCCGTCTTTAATTTGCGGTTCAAATCGCGCAATGCTGTTCGGACCCCTTCTTCAAGCACCGGATGATAAAACGGTAGCTCAAGTACTTGCTGGACCGTTAACCGCAATTGGATAACCCATGCCAATTGATGGGCGATATGTTCGGCTGCCGGGCCAAACATCTCGGCGCCTAGCAAGAGGCCAGTACCCTGCTCCCCATAGACCCGCAACAAGCCACGATTTTTATTAATGACCCGTGCACGCCCCTGATCCTCAAAATTCACTTCACCAATCGCGTAACAATCATTGCAACCTTTTCTGATTGACTCCAGATTCTGCCCGACACTGGCAATTTGCGGATCAGTAAACACTACACTGAGTGGCGTCCTGCGCACACCCGCACGAATATCTTCCGGATCGCGTAATGAACGCGCTGCATTGGCGCCCGCAATTCGTCCCTCATCCACAGCTTCGTGTAGCAAGGGCACATCGCTGGATACATCGCCAGCAATATAAATAGATGAATTACCACACTGACCGGTGTAACGGTTGTAGAGTGGAATGCCTTTAGCATCCAATGCCAAATCTGTATTTTCCAATGCGAGAAATTCAATATTCGGGCGCCGCCCCGTTGCCGCTAATACGTAATCAAATTGCTCTTCAACCATCCCTTTTTCACGATGGCGATATTGAATAGTTACCCCATGTTCTTCCTGGCGAATATTTTCGATTTCGGCATTCAGATCCAAATAAAATTCGCGATTGAATTCAATATCAGCACAATGGCTAATCGCCGGATCACTAATCGCCGCCAACTCGCCGCTCTTGCCAAAAACCGCCACTTTTATTCCGAGGCGACTTAATGCTTGACCGAGCTCCAAACCAATAACACCCGGTCCAAAAATCGCAATTGACGCTGGTAAGTCATACCACTCGAACACATCATCGCTTACCAAAAGACGCGAACCCGCAGCATTTAAAAATTCAGGAATGGAAGGTGATGAACCGGTTGCGATGATAATTCGCTTCGCGTGAACTATTTCCAGAGACCCATCTTCTTTTGTCACTTCCAATTCATGCGCCGATATAAACCTGGCGCGTCCTTCAAGTTTATTGTCGATGGGAAATTCATTAACGGATTCAATAACAGAACCCACAAAACGGTCCCGCTCCTTGCGAATCCTTTGCATAATAGCGACGCCATTTATGAGTGGAGCCGCGTAAGTAATACCGAATACATCTGCGCCCTGCTGGCCATGATGGGCATAGTCAGCAGCAGCGATCAATAATTTACTGGGCATACAACCAACGCGGGCACAGGTAGTTCCATATTTACCAGCCTCAATGATAAGAATATCGTCGGTATATTTTTTCGCCGCATTGTAAGCGCTCAACCCGGCTGTACCGGCGCCAATAATTGCAACATCAACCTTACGCGTGGGCATCGCGCATCCTCCTTTGGACAACTGTATAACTGTGACGAATCAAACCGTATTTGGTTTCAGAAAATCTGTACGCAAAAATCTGGCCATCAAAAGCAAATAACCTTGTCACCACATATAACTGCAAATAATGAAGAATATTTAATCGACGAACGAGTAGTTTTCTTGAAAAAAAGTAAGGAATTTGCAAATTCGACATTGCGAAAGGTGCTAACTTAATCGCAACCTTCGCTATTTATGAGGATGAGGGGGTGAACGAAGCCTGTACAAGGGGGCGGGCGACTTATGGATTGCCCGCACCCCCCTTTGAAATTATTGAAATACACTTTACTGAGGTTGAGCCTTTAATATCATAAAGCGACTACATAGATTCATGTTTTCGCCAACACTCAAAACAAAAACCACCTAAGCAATCCCTGATCTTATTTTTTATATCGAGTAACCAACGCCTGATACAACTCATCTTTAAATTCAGGTTTGCTCGCATCCAGCGACTGCACCGCTTCTACCAGGTGTTCATTATCTTCACGACCATCGTGCCAATGCTTGCGGTAAGTGCCGTCTTTGTAACCATGGTCCTGGCGAAAAAAATTCAATACGTTTTTGCCAACGTAACCGCGATAGAGTTGATCGAAACTCATATCCACACCAGCCATTAAACGCGCAAACAAATCGATATGAAATTGTTTATCTACAAGAGTCGCGCCAGCGAATTTTTCCAGGTCAAGACGGAAATCTTTTTCGTCAGTAGCAATTACCAATTCTTTTTGAATGCGCGCGATAATATCTTCTTGTGATATTCCTGATTGCAACAGGATACTCAAACCGAAATGCCAAATATCAATCAATTCCAGTGCAACTTGTTCGGTGTCAGGCGATTGTTTTTTCCACCATTTCCAACCGTAGTGATCCATCAGCTCGGCGCATTCAACCCAGATCGCGCGATACCATTCATAGCCCTGTGCTTGCCAATTTGCAGTGACTTTAGTGTTCATGCCATCTTGCAGTTCGAGCATAATTCTAATTTGTTGATGTTGTGCAGACATGTGTTGGCCTTATTGAGGTAGATATTGTTTGGCTTTGCTAAATAAGCGATAAAAATTTTCAGTGGTTTTTTCGGCAAGCTCTTCCAGCGGAATACCACGCACATCCGCTACAAACTGCGCGACTTCACGCACGTATTTGGGTTCGTTGGGTTTGCCGCGATAGGGAATGGGGGCGAGATAAGGAGAATCGGTTTCTACTAACAATCGATCAATTGGCATATTGCGTACAACATCGCGAATTTGATCGGCGTTTTTAAAGGTGACGATACCGGAGATGGAAACATAGTAATTTAAATCCAGTGCAGATTTAGCCATTTCCCAATCTTCGGTGAAGCAATGCAGTACACCGCTATGCTCAAGGCTGCCGTGCTCTTTAATCAGCGCAAGCGTATCTGCTTTGGCTTCACGCGTGTGTACAACAACCGGCAAACCAATTTGTTTTCCAACGCGCAGATGTAAAGCAAAACTTTCGTGCTGCAATGCTTTGCTTTCTGTTTCGTAGTGATAATCCAGGCCAGTCTCACCCAGCGCAACCACCTTGGGTTGCGCGGCCCAATTAATTAATTGCGCTTCAGTTGCTGCGCCTTCTTTTACATCGCATGGATGAACCCCTACCGAAGCCACCACTCGTGGATGAGCTTGGGCAATATCAATAACAGTTTGGATATTTTCCAAACTAATACCAATACACAACATTTGCTGGATACCGCGCTCATGCGCAGCGGCGATGGCAGTACTTAAATCACCGTTATAGGGATCGAGCTTGATACGATCCAAATGGCAGTGGGAGTCAATTAACATAAACAGCTCGCTCTAAAAACGCTCATTCTAAAAACGTCCATTCTAAAAACAACGAAGCCAGGCATAACCTGGCTTCGGGGAAACTCGGTGGGGCGAATTTTACATTACATCGTGTGGGTAGGCTTGTCCGAATTGAGCATACCGGCGAGATAAGTTTCGATTTTGCTGATCGCGGTGTTGTCCTGGTCGCTAAATTGCACGCCGATTCCCGCCGCACGATTACCTTGCGCGCCTTTTGGGGTAACCCACACTACCTTGCCTGCAACCGGAATCTTTTCCGGCTCGTCCATCAGGCTTAACAACATGAACACTTCATCGCCCAATTTGTAGTTTTTACTGGTAGGAATAAACATGCCGCCATTTTTCACGAAGGGCATGTAGGCTGCGTATAAAACAGCTTTATCTTTGATTGTGAGGGAAAGTATGCCGTTACGGGCACCGCCACCAATGGGTTGCATAACCGATCCTGCTTCCTGATTTTTATAGAGCCAACGTCATAACCAATCGATTGGTTATGGGGGCCAAGGTTGAGACACTAATAGATTAGCTCACTAGTGTCCAGACGCCATCGCGCGATTCGTGCTCGCGCGCAACAAAGCGCCCCAATCGAGCAATAATTCCTCCAATAACAATTGCTTATTGGGATTTGCCCCACTTAATAATTGACGCTTGGATAATAAAATCTTTTCAATGTAACGGTGCAAAAGTGGCAAATTCAAGTTATTCAGCCGCTCACGCCATTCAACCGGCGCCAGTTCAATTTGTGGATCATTAGCCCCCGCACGCCAACGCGCAAGGCTATGCAATAAACCCAACAACCACTCAACCAGCCCTGTTACATCGCCACTTTGCCAATTGGCCGCGACTTCAATGGCAGAAACCTGCCCCAGCGTTAAGCGCACAAACTGCTGTAACGTTTGTTCGCGCTGCTCCAACGCATCCCCCTGCAACAATGCCAACGCGGTCAGGGGCGCACCACGCGCAGCAACCAATAAGGCATCCGGCGTGGTATTGCTGCCAACCACCAACGGCGAAAGCCAGTGGAGGACTTGTTCGGTGCGCGGCATCGGTAATTTGCGCATCTGGCAGCGACTACGGATAGTGGGCAATACTGAACTTGGTGCGTGGGTAACCAGTACTAGCATTGTGTTTGCAGCCGGTTCTTCCAACGATTTAAGTAGCGCATTCGCAGCATTGCCATTCATGGCTTCCGCAGGCTCGATAATCACTACCTTATACCCACCCTGTTGCGCAGTTTTACTGAGGGACTCCGTAAGTTCGCGAACCTGGTCCACTTTAATCGCCTTGCCTTCTTCCTCAGGCTCCAGCCACAACAAATCCGGGTGGGTTTGGGATTTATTCAGCTCGCAGCCACGGCACCTACCGCAAGCCGTTCCCTCAATAGGCGCCGCACATAACAGCAATTGCGCCAAGGCATCGGCCAAATGGCGTTTACCAATTCCCCTTGGGCCGGCAATCATCATGGCATGGGGCAATTTTTGCGCAGCAATTTGCTGCACTAAATGCTGCCAATCATTGAGTTGCCAGGGGTATGGATGGATAGGGAAGTCGCTCATTGAATAATCAACCACGGATCACTGAACAAAAGTTTGGGCAAGCTTAGCAAATTTGCGATAATCCGCGCCCGCTTAAATTCCATTCCAGGCTTGATATGACAGATTTGCCTCTCGATATTTTGCACCTCGACGACGACCTGCTCATCGCCAATAAGCCGGCTGGCCTGCTATGTGTACCCGGCAAAGGGCCGGAAAAACAGGATTGTTTGTATAACCGCGCGCTGAAATTCAACCCTAATGCGCGCGTCGTCCATCGCCTTGACCAGGGAACATCGGGTATTGTGATGTTTCCACTGAATTATCTAACCCTTAGAAATCTCACTCACAAATTCGAAGCGCGCGAAGTTCACAAACGCTATGTCGCCGTAGTGGAAGGGCTGGTGGAAAACGATGAAGGTGAAATCAAATTACCGCTAATTTGCGACTGGCCCAACCGCCCGCTGCAAAAAGTCTGTTTTGAGCACGGCAAGTCGGCCCATACACGCTATCAGGTTATCGAGCGCAATACCGGACAAAATACAACCCGTGTTTTACTGGAGCCTGTAAGTGGGCGCACTCATCAACTGCGCGTGCATATGTTGAGCCTGGGCCATCCGATGCTCGGCGACGGGCTATACGCCCCGGCACCAGTGCTCGCCAAATCACCACGCCTGCTTTTACATGCCCAGGAACTTTGGTTAAACCATCCGATTACCGGTGCAGAAATCAGGATCAAAGCCAACGCTGATTTTTAAGCGTGATTTACCACATGGATAACTTCTTACCCTAATAACACGGTTAATACCCGATCAATCTCCGCTTGAACTTCGGGCAAGGTTTTTCCAGCATCAACCAATGCATAGCGCACCGGCGCCGCTTCAGCACGTTGACGGTAAGCCACCCTCACCCGCTCAAAAAAACCAATCGTTTCACTCTCGAACCGGTCCAGCTCGCCGCGCTGGCGCGCGCGGTTTAAACCCAGTTCCACATCGATATCAAGGATCAACGTAAGATCCGGACGCAAATCACCTTGAACAAGTTGCTCCAATTCTTCAATGATGGATTTATTCAAGCCCCGACCACCGCCCTGATATGCGTAGGTAGCATCAGTAAAACGATCACTCAACACCCAGGCACCACGGGCCAGGGCCGGTTTGATCACTTGCGCCAAATGCTGGGCGCGGGCCGCAAATACCAACAGGAGTTCAGCCGTTTCATCCACCGGTTCATCGCGCTTGCTCAGCAACAGGCTCCGTACTTCCTCCGCCATCGGCGTGCCCCCCGGTTCGCGCGTAACAATTACCTCCACACCACGAGCGGTAAGCCAATCGCGCACAAAGGCCAAATTGGTGCTTTTTCCAACACCTTCAGTGCCTTCAATAGTGAGAAACTTGCCTCTTTGCATATACCTTAACTTCATCAAAAAATTTAATCGGGTTTACGATTCCTTCCCCTTCGGGGAGCGCGTATCATACCGGCTTTTTGACCACTTACTCGATTAATTCACACCGCGTTACCCTTAAGGGAGACTTATCATGATCACATTACACACCAACTACGGCGATATTGTTATCGAACTGGATTTCGAAAAAGCGCCTAAAACTGCCGCAAACTTCAAGCAATATGTTGAAGAAGGTTTTTACAACGGCACTATTTTCCATCGTGTTATCGACGGATTTATGATTCAGGGCGGCGGTTTTACCGAAGACTTTGAACAGAAAAAAACCCGCGACCAAATTGAGAACGAAGCGGACAACGGCTTACAAAATTTGACCGGTACTTTAGCGATGGCGCGCACTAATGATCCACACAGTGCCACCGCGCAATTTTTTATCAACGTAAAAGATAACTCCTTCCTGAACCACACAGCTAAAAACTCATCCGGCTGGGGCTACTGCGTATTTGGCAAAGTTACTGGAGGCATGGACGTTGTTAACAAAATCAAAGGCGTGAAAACCGGCAGCAAAGGTTTTCATCAAGACGTACCAAAAGAAGCGGTGATTATTCAATCCGCTACTATTGCGTAAGATGTCGACATTATTTATTTCTGATTTACATCTTCACGAATCACGCCCGCTTATTACGCGGGCGTTTTTTCATTTCTTGCATCACCAGGCCAGCAAATCTGAAGCACTTTATATCCTCGGTGATTTTTTTGACACCTGGATTGGCGATGACGACGATTCTGATTTACCCCGTGAAGTTGCGCGCGAATTGTTTGCACTCAACCAGAAAGGCATAACGATTTATTTTCAGCACGGCAATCGCGACTTTTTATTAGGCGATGATTACGCACACAAATCCGGCATGGTCTTATTGCCGGAAAGTCATGTCATTGATTTATACGGCACACCAACATTATTACTACACGGCGACACCTTGTGTACTGCCGATAAGGATTACCAGCAATTCCGTAACACGGTGCGCAACCCTCAATGGCAACAGCAAATCCTTGCGCAACCACTGAACGCACGCCGTGCGTTAGCCGCACAATTACGCGAAAAAAGCCAAAGCATTAACAGCATGAAAGCGGAAGATATTATGGACGTAACCCCTGCTGACGTTATCGATCAAATGGAAAAAGCACAGGTAACACGCCTCATCCATGGCCACACCCATCGCCCTGCGCGCCACCCACTGGTGATCAACAACAAACCCGCCGAACGAATTGTACTTGGCGACTGGCATTCCCACGGCTGGTGTATAAAAGCAGACCAGAATAATTGCGATTTAATCAATTGGCCCATTTAGAAGTTCTGTTACAGACAATAAAAAAGCCCTCAAACTATTCCGCTTGAGGGCTTTTTGTTAAACAGTAAAATTAATTATTGCGACTGGTCATCATATAAAGGCCGCCAATGATAATAAATGCAGGCCACCAGGTTCCGAAGGATAGGTCCAACAAAAAGATCAATGCAATAAAAATAATTGAGGCTGCTGTTACCAGTGCATTTAACATGGCGACACCAACACCTTCACGGCAGTAACAACGGTAGGCTAATTGTAAGGGGCCTATTGCAGCGAGCAAAATAAAAAATGCCCACCAATTATGGAAATCCAGAAAAAACAAATCCATTCCGAGATTTTTTGCCAGCAACAACCCGCCAATCAATGCCACAGCCAAACCCAACGCCCAACTGGATGGAGACACTTTGGCAACAGGTTTGCCGGGTACCGGTGCTTCTATTTTGGATTTTTCATCAATCGATGACATAACTGACTCCTTGGCGCTGGATAAATAAAAACAAGCTCTTGATCATCTTTTATCAATGCTCTGCTACCAACCTGGGACACCATAAAACCAGATTCGGATTCATTTCGCCATCAATTTTCGTCATTTTTCGAGAGAAGCCGGCAATTACACGCCCACTTTTAAATAATGTAAGCCAATACGCGTATCCCAGCGATGTGCGGTATAACCGGTATAAGGCAATCATGTTGATCCAATGTTTCCTCCTGGTATTCCGAACACTGTTTAGAGCCGCCTAAAAAGAACCGGCATAACGCCGGTCCTTTTTAGGCGCTTATATGAAGATATTGCAACAATAATTTAATTTTTCAGAACATCTTCTGCGGCGTTTACCAGGAAAATATAACTCGCAGCCAGATTCACGACATATTCGTTTTCACCCCAAAAGAATGGCCAGTCTTCGTGGTTTTCGGGGTAATCCGGTTTCAGGATTAAAATTCCCGGGACGATACCGCCAGAAATAAAAGAGAAATCCGCGCGGTTCATACCATACGCCACCTCTTTTGAGCGTGTCCCCACATTTGATACCAGTGATAAATTATGTGCTGGATGAGTGCCATATAAAAAATTCAAACCCTGTAACACTGATTCACGATTTACTAAATCCGGAAAGGCTTTATGGATATAGTAATTATTAATCGCATGGCGGATTACCCAGCCACTGCCAGCCCAGCCACCGTCAGTAATCGGTACTCCAAACGGATTTTTACTTTCAATATCAGCAAGCTTTTTTTGGTAACTTTGGGTTTTTGTTTTTAATTGTTGCTTAAAATCGGCATTCATGTAGGGAATGGCACGCACAAACCAGGACGCATTACCCGCAAACTCCACTTGTCCCAGCAATGTCGTAATCGCTTGCGCATATTTCGCTTCACCAGTAGTGATCAACAATTCAGTTGCGGCTTTTAATTGTTCGTGCTCAAGCTTCCCACCAGTAGTATTGCCATATTTAAATGAATCGGGTTTTGGTTTAGCTTGCTCGTCTGCCCACACTTTTTTAGCAGTATCAATACTTTCTTTCGCTAGTGAATCATTAAAACCTTTCAGTGCACGACTCGCTGCAGCCAACGCCGCTGCCGAACCATAATTTAATGATGACGATTTACTGGTGAACGCCCAACGGTCATCAAACTTCCCGCTTTTAAATCCATCACTTTCCAGTTCAGATTTTTTGGGGTCGTAAATTAAATTATCTGTTTTAGTAACGCCATCGCCCAAGTGGGTATATTGATCAATATGTGCTTCTACTATACCGGGAATCGCATGACCCACAGCGCGATGTTGTGCAATTAATGCGAGTGTACCGTGTTCAATTTGTTGCAATACATCCGGCTTACCATCAGCAGTATGCAGATCCACAAATTTCCTGGCGTAATCCACGCTGGTAGTATCGCGCTTTAAACCAAAGGTTTCCCACGCAGTAACCAATGTGTTTACAACATCGTATTGGGTTTGGGTGCGGATGTCGTAATCACCTGCATCGTACCAACCACCAATATTTAAACCGGGAATATGTTCGCCGGGCTTATAAGGAGTATCGGTTGTTGGACCCTGCGCATATAAATCGAAATGCTCGTGATTCACAGGGGCTTGCAATGCATCATCCAGATGCGACGCTCCATGCCATACGCGATAAGCTTCATTCACCGTCATATGATCCATTTGCACCGGCAAATACATATCGAGCGTTGGATGCCATGCATTTTGATAAACCGATTGATCAATGCGGAAACTATGGGTTTCCTGATCACCATAAGCAATCAGATACAAGCCCGGCTCTTGAACGTTGGTGAAATCGAACTGGCGATATTCATAACGCAAATATTTTCCCCAGCTTTTCGGTTTTTCACTGAGGATTGTTTTGCGTGTGCCATCGGCATTAATTTTTAGCAAACTGGCCTTGCCAATTTTTTTATCGCGTGCATCCAGCTCAATAACCGCTACTTTTTTCTGCGCCGGGTGATATCCCACTTGTGAATGGGCGATCATAGGTTTGCGGATCCAGTTTTTTACGGTTGCCGCATCGATTTGCCATTCAATCACCGCACCGGTTTTATTCGCCGGAATTTTACTGCGTACGACAAACCAACCATTTTGTGCTTTACCACGGCCATCATAAAGTTCCAGTGCGCTACCGCTGGATTGGATACTAATCCGCCGCTCCGTATCTTCCGGAGCCAGTACCAAATGCTGCCCCTGTGCTAATGCAACGGGATTCGCCTTGCCGTTAATTTCTTTCAGGCCTGAAGGATAAACCGGAAAATTACCGCTTTGGGTATCCATAATAAATGATTTATGAAAATACGCCGCCGGTAAGAACTCCAGATTAAAACCAGCTTTGCCTTCGAGTGATTTCGGTAACGCCTGCGGTAAATTAACCGTTAATAAAACTCCCTTACTGTTCTTGATTACTTTGATAGAAAAATCAAATTGCTGATCGGGATAATGCAAAAATGCTTCAATCGACTGTTCCGCACGATTAACTTTGCGCTCTTTAAACATGGGCGTTAAATCCCACTGTTCCGGCGTTGCATTCAAACGTACATCGCCATTAGTCACAGTGCGCTCACCGTGATGGATTAGTTCTACACCACTGGTTTTGGAATCGCTAAATAGCCCGTCGTACCAATTACTAAACACCAGCACATTGAGGCCGGGCTTTTCGAAATAGTCTTTGTCGTTAAGGGTTAAATCGTCTTTTGCCAGAACCGGCAACGCGAGGAAAATGGAAAACGCAGCGAGTAAACCCCGCCACTGACCGAGTTGATATGCCATGTGTATCTCCAGATTTATTATGTATCGCATTACTCACACAGACTTATAGTCTAGATACACATAACACACTGGTATACCAGATTTACATTTAATAACGGATGCCTTATGGAAAGCTCCGAATGCAAATCAATTGGGAGATACTGAACAATCAATCGCTGATAAAATTTTTTAGATGGTAAAAAATAACACGCACCTTGTAAGTGCACGTTAAAAATACAGTCGAAAAAAAAAGATAATTAACAAATACGCTTACGCATTCCCACCAACGCCATGAGTGATACCAGCATCAACCCCAAAGAGCCAGGCTCTGGAACATTCGCCTCCGTGAGATGTGATTTTACATTGAGCGAATCATTGATTTGGGTGAAAAACGTCGAGTAATCAAGACCAACAATATCAGTTACACGCAACACGTTGAAAATCTGCCCATCAACAAAATTACTACCGTTAAAATTCAACTGAAAAATACTGGAATCCAGCAAGGTCAACAAACCATGTATGGACAATCCATCCTGATCGCCATTATCAAAGAAATCCAGATATGTTGTGCCCGCCAAACTGACATTTGAGAAGAGCTCAAGATTTCCAACGCTATCTGCCAGAGCACCAATAGCTAAAGTGGAACCGTTTAATAAACTAATGGAGTCAACATGCAAACTGCCGAAGCCCGTTAAATTTTCCAGTGATTGCGCACCGCTAAGGGTCCAGTTACCACCATCAACTTGTATTGATTCAAATTCTTTCGTCACGCCAAGTTGACCAACACCAGAACCCGCAAGAATTAACTGATCTTTTCCGCTACCACCTTGTATAGCGCCTTCGGTAACAGATGCGGTCACAACAACTAACGTATCGCTACCAGCGCCCAAATCAATCGCGGTATCACCCGTGCGGCTGCGAATAGTGCCCGTATTTTGAATGACAGTATATTACCAGCCTGTGCCGCCCCCATAAGAAGCCGGATACCAGCTTCAGAGTTTTGCTGATTTGCAATTATCCTTAACCGTTCATAATTAAAAATACAATTGTGTTGCAAGAAAATGATTGGTAACAACCAAGGCAGCTTCATGATTTCTTAATCTCTCTTCTAAATACTCAATGCGGATCAATAGCACGCCATTAAATTTGAAACATTGAATTTAGGTGCTTCTGCCTAAACCCCAATGTTTCAATTCGTTGTTGAATATTTTCCAACTGGTTAAATGTATAAGGGCACTATCAATAGACATTCATCCAGGCCATGGCTCTAATAGGAATTGAGGCACCTCGTAACCTCACGCAAGCAACTCAACGCACACCTGCGCACGCACAGAAATTTTTGTTACTATTAGCCTATCAAATAGATAAACTTACGCCCCCGTCAGCAGGAATTAAATATTCCTCAATTACTAAGTAATGATGTAATTTATTGTAAGTAACTCATCAACAACCCAATTTTTACCAGGGACATTTAGAAATGAACTTCTCCACAACCAAATCGAAATATTGCATTTTATTCTACTTTTTGATTCTACTTTTAATTGCAGGTTGCGGTGGCGGTGGCGGTGGCGGTGGCGGTGGCGGTGGCAAGTCAACTGCTAGTTTTTCATCTCTTGCAAGCTCATCTCAATTATCTTCGCAAGATAACGCAAGCTCATCTCAATTATCTTCGCAAGATAACGCAAGCTCCACCTCAATTTCCGCCTCCCCTAAAATAATGTGGCTGGATAAAGGAAACACAGCAATTATCCCTGGCAACACATTAACCGCCAATTCACATTGTATTGATTGTATCCCTGAAAAAACTCAATATGAGTGGCATGTAGAAGGACAGGCGAGCCCCGTTTCTTTAAGTCCAACCTACACGATACAGCTCAACGATAAAGCCAAGGAAATCACCCTAAAAGCAACGCCCTATTCAGCCGACGGGATTGCAGGTAACACTGAACAGCTAGTTTTTCAACGCAACCAAGTGGTAGATCTCATATTAGGAAATTCGTTAAGCGCTGCGTTAAAAGCAAATGGCGACGTAATCACTTGGGAAAGTTTGAATCCACCGTATAACTCCGGCTTCAGCAATATAAGCAAAGTAATACCCTTATTAAGTGGCTATGCAGCAATTAAAAACGATGAAACGATGGTCACTTGGGGGAAAACCTATTATCCCGGCAGCCAAACCAACCCAATTAAGGTGATTGATGTTATTGAGTCTAAAGGCGCCTTTGCGGCATTGAAAACTGACGGATCAGCTGTGACATGGGGAAACAGCACAACAGGAGGGGTGAGCACAGGTAAAGATCTGACCAACATTAAAAAAATTTACAGCAACGACTACGCATTTGCCGCATTGAAAAATGATGGCTCTGTTGTGGTTTGGGGCGACGCTGCCAATGGTGGTGATGCCACAGGCAAAGATCTAACTAACGTAACTGAGATATATGGAGGCATGGGTGGAACATTTGTGGCCATAAAAGCCGATGGAACAGCATCAGTCTGGGGTCAAAAAACAATATCGAGCAATAACCTTCCCCTGAAAAATATAAAAAAGATTTACAACAATAACGGAAAAGCATTTGCGGCCCTAAGCTGGGACGGAACGGTAGTGAGCTGGGGTCATATCAATTATGGCGGCCACAGCGCAGATAAAAACCTAACAGACGTTAAAGAAGTATATAGCACCACCAACGAAGACTCTGCTGCTTTTGCTGCATTAAAACACGATGGTACAGTTGTAACTTGGGGAGATGAATGGGCTGGCGGCGACAGCACAAAAGTAAAACTCAACAACGTAAATAAAGTTTATAGCACTACTAAAGCATTTGCCGCTCTAAAAAAAGATGGGACGGTCGTAATCTGGGGAGGCCACGCCGCGCAAGAATCCACTATTTCAAACCTGACTAATGTAAAAAAAATTTACAGTAATGCAAGGGATTTCGCAACACTCAAAGATGACAACACATTAGTGATCTTGGATAACGGACTCCCCTCTGTACCAGTGATAATGGATAATGTTAAAGAAGTCTATACATTTCCCTACGGCTTCACCGCTTTAAAAATGGATGGCACTATAGATAGCTGGAGACAGAGTTCCGAGGGTGGCGCTGACAGTGGTCGCGGGATCACAAATGTAAAAAAAATATATAGCAATAATCATGGATTTGCCGCGTTGAAAATGGATGGCACTGTAGCAATCTGGGATGGTACAAAAAACGGATACAGCGCTAGCAAAACCTTAAGTGAGGTTAAAGAAATTTACAGTAATACTGATTCATTTGTCGCATTAAAAAATAATGGTGAACTGGTAAACTTACAGCGCTTTGCCCACAACTTAAACTCCGATGGAAAAGACCTAAGTAACATCAAAAAGATTTACAACAACAACATACCGACATGGGATTACGACAGAGAAAAAACGGCTTTTGCGGCATTGAAAAAAGATGGATCCGTCGTAACTTGGGGTGACCCATCAATAGGCGGAGACAGTACAGACAAAGATTTAACCAATGTAAAAGAGATTTATCACAACGATTATGCATTTGCTGCCTTAAAAGAAGATGGCACGGTAGTAACTTGGGGCAACTCTGCACAAGGTGGAGACAGTACCGGAAAAAATTTAACCAATGTAATAAAGGTTCACGGCGATAATGGTGTGTTTTTAGCTATCAAGGCAGATAACACCGCAGTGTCATGGGGAAACAAAAATGCGGTGGGATATTGGGGATATGAATATCGATGGGGAGAACAGCCACTGACTAATGTGAAGGAGATTTATAGTAACGGAAAGGCATTTGCAGCATTAAAAAATGACGGCACAGTACAAACCTGGGCAGGGAGATATATAGATGGAGACTACGGTCAATATGCTGACGAAGAAAACTTACGCAATGTAGAGAAAATTATTACTGCCCCTTATGCAATGGCTGCACTAAAAAAAGATGGAACCGTTGTGACCTGGGGAGGATTCTTTCCAATCGCCGACTCTAGTTATGGAACAATTCCTAAACCTCCTTCTGATTTGGCACATGTAAGGGAAATATACAGTACTGAGCATTCATTTGCGGCCTTAAAAACAGATGGTTCTGTTGCCAGCTGGGGATTGTCATGGATCGCAAGCATTCGCAATGACGTTACCAATGTGAAAGAGATATATAGCAATGGTAACGCTTTCGCTGCATTAAAAACCGATGGCGCTGTCGAGACATGGGGTCAATCAGAATTTGGGGGAGATAGTACCGGTAAAGATCTGAGCAACGTAGCAAAAATTTATAGTAGCTATAATGCCTTTGCTGCCCTGAAAACCGACGGATCGGTAGTGACATGGGGGAATATGATTAATGGTGGAGACGGCCCCGAACAGTATTTAAAAGATGTAACCGAAGTTTATAGTGGAAAGAATGCATTTTTTGCATTAAAAGCGGATGGTACTATCACAACCTGGGGGAAAAATTCGTTCCTTGGTGACATAGCAAATGCTCTTGAATCCAAAGACATTATTATTTATAACAGTCTTGAGCAAAGCTCATCGAGTTCAAGTAACGCCATTTCAAAAACATCGAATATTGACTAACTGAACACACTCAGGTGTGCGGCTGCCGCACACCTTACCTTGGTGATTTCAAGCAATGCAGTATTGCTATTCAGTCAAAAGTATAGGCTAGAAGAGAGCCCTATAAAAATCAAATCAGACAACTCCCGAATGAAACCGAAACTCCTCATCACCACCTTCAATCAACGTTTTTTCCAGCGCTAAAAACTCCTGCACACGCGCAGAAATATCGGCACCATCAGCAGCGCGTTTGGCGAGGGTTAAATAATCTTCGTAGTGGCGGGCTTCAGATTTAAGCAGCGAGAGATAAAATTTTTGCAGAGCTTCATCAAGGTGCGGTGCAAGTTTGGCGAAGCGTTCACATGAGCGAGCTTCAATAATAGCGCCGACAATTAATGTATCTATGTAACGCCCCGGCTCTGATGTGCGCACAAGTTTGCGCAGTTCACCGGCGTAACGGCCCGGAGTAATTTGATCGTAAGAAACACCCCGCGCCTCCATGATATCCATCACCTGTTCGTAATGGCGTAATTCTTCACGGGCGAGGCGCGACATTTTTTGCATCATGTCAAAGTCACCTACGTAACGAAACATGAGATTTAATGCAGTTGATGCGGCTTTCTTTTCGCAGTTCGCGTGATCGAGCAATAACAATGCTTGATTATCCAACGCATTTTTTATCCAGGCATCAGGCGTTTCACAATGAAGGAATTCGTTTATTCGGGCGAGTGCGTTCATAAAAATTAAAATTGGCTATTTGTGAAGATCGAGTGTTTCTGTCGTTACAAAACACGGGGAAATGTAGCGTTCGTAATGGGCACAACTGAGTGCATAATAATCCTTATCAATATTCTCACGAATAACTCCGAGCGAAGCGCCCTGCCACGCCGGTTGCAACGCCAAACCATAAGCGGATAAATCCTGGATCTGGCTCGCGCCGGCGCGTAGCAAATCGAACACCCAGCAATACGGATTTTGCTCCTGCTTGAATTGTATTTGTTGGTGTTTAATTTGGGTGAGCAAGAGTTTTTCATCATTGATCTGGATCATGTTCTGCACGATTCGCGCGAGGAAATTTTCCAGGCGCTGGGCGATCAATAATTTCTGTTCGTGAGAATAGGAATTCCAGTCGATAACTTCATGGGCAAAACGTTTGCAGCCACGGCAGACACTGTCACCAATGCCGGTGGAGCAAATACCTACACAGGGTGTTTTTACGGGTTTTAATACAAGCATAATTTTTTAACGCAACGGGCCGATTACTCGGCCCGCTCAAGTTACATCTTTAAAAAATGAATAACGAATTAATAAGGTGAACCTGTTACGGCCAAATCAATTTTCCACAGCGCACCAGCACCAGTCAGGAATAATGTTTTTCCATCAGCGCCGCCAAAGGCAACGTTCGTTAAATTTGCATCGGTATTTGCTTGAGCGATTTGCTGGCCCTGCGGATTATATACACGAAGCTTGCGCTCGATATGTTCGGTCACGTAAATATTACCTTTGCAATCTATTGCCATGCCATCAGGAATTTTTAAACCGGTAACCAGATTTTTCCCAGCTTGCGGAATACCATCAACAATTGGATAGGCACGCAATAACCCCTGATCACCGCCGCCATTAACATAGAGCACATCACCCGCTGGCGATAACGCAATACCATTGGGATTTGAAATGGTGTCATCAACCAGAGTCACAGTACCATCAATGGCTACACGGTAAACGCCGGTTTTTTCCTGGCCGCCGGGAGCTGCATCACGCTGGAATGCCGGGTCAGTAAAATAAATAGTACCGTCATTCGCGATTGCGATATCGTTGGGGGAATTAAATACATTGCCCGCAAATTGCGCGGCCACGGATGTGCGCTCACCGGTCGCAGGATTAAAACGGGAAAGGCTTTTGTATTTGTGTGTACCGGCAATCAGGAAGCCATCTTTATCAACAGCAAGGCCGTTACTACCCGAATCATCAATTGCAGTAGTGACATTACCACTCGCATCCAGTTTTAAAATGCGCGATGGGAAACCGGTGCTGAAAGTGAAATCAGAAAAATAGAGTGAATCCTTGATCCACACTGGGCCTTCATATAAACCCTCTTCGTTACGTGTGCTATTGGCAGCGTCAATACGTACCGGAATTAAATCGCCTGCCGGCGCAACTCCATCACACACAGGTGCAGTAGCAACCGGAACGGCATCCGCAATAGGCACTGCGGAATGGGCAGTTGTCGATGGCACATCTGCAACTTTTTGTTCGCAGCCAGCCATGGCCAATAAGCTGGCCATAAGCCCTGAAATCAATAGGCATTGCCGTGTCTGTTTCATAAGTTCCTCTTCTAGGCAGGTCTTCAATATTGTTTTTTTGTCGGGCTTGTTGTGCTGTGCAGTCGTAGTATTTTTATCTGCTTGGATAACCAAACAAGCTCTCACCGTGTTTTTCATTTATGCGACCAGACAGGCCCGCCACCTTACCACAATCCGCCGTAAATACCGAAGGCGCTCACAATACTGGAAATGCTTATATCGATAGCTGGAAATAAACCGGCGTAATGACTAAAGCCGGTGATTCATGCATTAACAGCTATGATTGCTTAATGTATACTTTGCGCCCGAATTACCGCTCTCTCGCGAGCATCTTTAAGGACGTTTATTTTTTAAGCGCCCTTTAGCATCCATGATGGCCATGGATAGTCTCCTGAAACAGAGATCCTGTTGATGGAGTAACCCCTACACTAATGAGGATAAAACCGTGCTTGAAGCCTATCGTAAACAGGTCGCAGAACGCGCCGCAGAAGGTATCCCGCCAAAACCGTTAAACGCTGAACAAGTTGCCGGGTTGGTTGAGTTACTGAAGAATCCCCCCGCTGGTGAAAACGAAGTATTACTGGATTTGATCACCAACCGCGTTCCGCCAGGCGTTGATGAAGCCGCCTATGTTAAAGCCGCTTTCCTAAGCGCGATTCTAAAAGACGAAGCAAGCTCCCCCCTCATTGATAAACCCCTCGCGATTAAACTGCTCGGCATGATGCTCGGCGGCTACAACATCGAACCACTGGTAAACCTGCTCGACGACGCCACCCTGGCACCATTGGCTGCCGAAGAACTCAAACACACCTTGCTGATGTTTGATGCATTCCACGACGTGGAAGAAAAAGTGAAAGCGGGCAATGTCCACGCGAAAGCGCTGATGCAATCCTGGGCCGATGGCGAGTGGTTCACCAGCAAGCCAAAAGTTGCCGAGAGCACCAAGCTCACCGTATTCAAAGTCACCGGCGAAACCAATACCGATGACCTGTCACCTGCGCCTGATGCCTGGTCACGCCCTGATATCCCCCTGCACGCCCTGGCCATGTTTAAAATGGCGCGCGACGGCATTACTCCTGATCAACCTGGTTCAATCGGCCCGATCAAACAAATCGAAGCCCTGAAAACCAAAGGTTTCCCATTGGTATTTGTGGGCGACGTGGTGGGCACCGGCTCTTCACGCAAGTCAGCGACCAACTCTGTGCTGTGGTTCATCGGTGACGACATTCCCGGTGTACCTAACAAGCGTACCGGCGGTGTGTGTATCGGTGGCAAAGTCGCCCCGATTTTCTACAACACCATGGAAGACGCTGGCGCATTGGTATTTGAAGCCCCTGTCGACAACCTGAACATGGGCGATGTGATTGAGATTCGCCCATACGAAGGCAAAATCCTTAACGGCGAAACCGGCGCGGTGATTTCCGAATTTGAATTGAAATCCGATGTATTGCTGGACGAAGTTCAAGCCGGCGGCCGTATCCCCCTGATCGTTGGTCGTGGTTTAACCAGCAAAGCGCGTGAATCGCTGGGTTTGCCAGCAAGCGATTTGTTCCGCTTGCCACAAGCCCCCGCCGATACAGGCAAAGGCTATACCCTCGCGCAAAAAATGGTAGGTAAAGCCTGCGGTACCACCGGTATTCGCCCAGGTACTTACTGCGAACCCAAAATGACTACCGTAGGTTCACAGGACACCACCGGTCCAATGACCCGTGACGAATTGAAAGACCTGGCATGCCTTGGCTTCTCTGCCGATTTGACCATGCAGTCTTTCTGCCACACCGCTGCGTATCCAAAGCCGGTTGATATTGAAACCCAACACACCCTGCCCGACTTCATCATGACCCGCGGCGGTGTTTCCCTGCGTCCGGGCGACGGTATCATCCACTCATGGTTGAACCGTATGTTGCTGCCTGACACCGTAGGTACCGGTGGCGACTCACACACCCGTTTCCCGATTGGCATTTCTTTCCCTGCCGGTTCCGGTCTCGTAGCGTTTGCTGCTGCAACTGGTGTTATGCCACTCGATATGCCGGAATCCGTTCTGGTTCGCTTCAAAGGCGACTTGCAACCCGGTATTACTTTGCGCGATCTGGTTAACGCCATTCCGCTGTATGCAATCAAAGCCGGTTTGCTGACTGTTGAGAAAAAAGGCAAGAAGAACATTTTCTCTGGCCGCATCCTTGAAGTTGAGGGCCTACCAAACCTGAAAGTAGAACAAGCGTTTGAAATCTCTGACGCATCTGCTGAGCGCTCCGCTGCTGGCTGTACTATCAAGCTGGACAAAGAACCCATCATTGAATACTTGAAATCCAACATCACCATGCTGCGCTGGATGATTGAACAAGGTTACGGCGATGTTCGTACCATTGAACGTCGTGCACGCAAAATGGAAGAGTGGCTGGCCAATCCGGTATTGATGGAAGCAGATGCGGATGCGGAATACGCGGCGATTATCGACATCGATCTGGCCGATATCAAAGAACCAATTCTCGCTTGTCCGAACGACCCTGACGATGTGAAAGTCTTGTCCGACGTACAAGGTGCGAAAATCGATGAAGTATTCATTGGTTCTTGTATGACCAACATTGGTCACTTCCGCGCTGCCGGTAAATTGTTGGCTGCAACCAAAGATGCATTAACCACTCGCCTGTGGATTGCACCACCAACAAAAATGGACGCGCACCAATTGATGGAAGAAGGTTATTACAGCATTTATGGTGTTAAAGGTGCCCGTACCGAAATGCCAGGTTGTTCATTGTGTATGGGTAACCAGGCGCGTGTAGCCAGCAATTCAACTGTGGTATCTACCTCCACACGCAACTTCCCTAACCGTTTGGGTGAAGGTGCAAATGTATACCTGGCATCTGCCGAATTAGCGGCAATCGCTGCGGTACTCGGCAAATTACCAACGCCTGAGGAATACCTGAACTACGCACAGAAGATCGACAGCATGTCTGCTGACATTTATCGTTACCTCAACTTCAACGAAATTGAAAGCTATCAAAACGCAGCCAATGAAGGGAAGCGTATTGCAGCGGTAGAAATCCAGACTGTTGCAATATAATTCGAAGTTGCTGTAATCAAGCTCCAATAAAAAAGCCCGCACTAAAAAGCGGGTTTTTTTATTGGGCATTTATTTATTACCAACAGTGGCACAATGAAATATATTACGGATTTGTATTACCAATGAGCTGCATAAATATCATCAAAGCCGGGTACTTTTATAATTTCACAGCCCACACTTTTTAAAAAAATTCGCTGCCCCAATGAAATTTCTTTTCCTGCATATACATACCAGGCATTACATTTTCGTGCAGGAAACGCTTTGAAATATTTGGCCCGCTCAATCAGCAACCACCGCAAAAACACTTCCGAAGTGTCCAGCCCCAGGCCAACAAAGAGTAAATCGCGATGAAAGATACAATCCAGCCAGGTATTGCGGCCATTCCATTCACCGTGGTTGGCTTCCGCAAACAAACGCCCCTTATTTCCCTTATGAATCAACGTGCGCGCACGCTCTACAGAACCCATATAGTGGCTCAATCCAAGGCGAATACTGCGCGAATAACGTTGGATGCCGTTGATATGCCAGATAGCAAATTCTTTTGTCGGATCACTGATTCGACGCGCTGCAAAATAACTGGCCCACGGATAAAAGTCGGTAAAACTCATCGCATCCCAATGATGCAACGACAGGTTTGCAGCATCAGAAAGCGTTTCATCAAAATTAGTGGTAAGTATCGGGCACTCATTATTTTTTGCCCACTCGACAAGTGATCGGTGATGGGGTTTAACTTGCCAGCCTTGCATTAAATTACAAAATTCTTTCTGTAAATTTTTTTCCTTTTTTGTGCTACTTAAATCCAGTGCATCGTAAAATTCTGTGAGCGAAATACCGAGCGGAATATCTTTGGGGTCATCATTTGTATGCTTCTCCCATAAACCGAGCAACATTGAATCCCACGAATTTAAACCAATATCACTATTGTAACGGTTAATACCATTGCCAATTACGAGAGCAATACTCTTGTTATGTATTTGCAATATATCCTTTAACGGGCTTGTCATGGCTGTTGTGTCCTGACGATTGGAGTTTTGAAATTATAGCCGATATATTTATTCGCAAATTTTCCATTCAAAATCTCCCGCTGGGTTTTGTACCAAACGTTTTTTAACGTTACTCACACATTGCCCGCCCAATACAATCTGGTCGATGGGAACTCCCAGGCGCCAGGATAACCCCATAACACCAATAGCCGCGAATTGATGCTCATTAGTCACCGTCACCACCAATGGCAATTCAATAGGTTGTGATTTTATCCATTGGATTTGCTGTTCAGCCCAATATGCCCGACCAATTATTGCCGGATAATCTACCGAGCGAGTTCCCTGAATTGCAGCCAACGATGAAATCCCTATTAATATCAAACCAACTTCCAATTGGTTTGACTTTATTAACGCATGTGTAATCAATAACAACGGGAATATTACTGCAACAGCAGCATAATATTCATAGGCTTGATTAGCCAATACAAAATAAGGGCCATACGCAACAACAATGAAAGCCAGTGCTGCACACCATTGAATCCATTTAAGTTCCGGCTTTAATGCACGCACACTAATCCAATAAAGTATACATAGTGGAATAAAACATGCGATGGCCCAAACAACGCCTAACAACCGTTGCTCCAACACAATCATGCGCAAAGCTTCACGCGGAATATTGAATAGCCATGCCAGGAAACTGAATGAATTGATTATTAAATTTTTTCCTGCGGTAATTCCGTAAGCGGAGTGGCGATTGGGCGTAAATTCTTGATAGAAATACAACCACACTAAACAAATAACTACACAAACAAGCCAGATAATAATTTCGCCTGCCCTGAATTGCTGCTTACCTTGCAAAAAAATCGCCATAATCACGACTAATAACGGAATTAAAATAGCGACTTCCTTGCTAAATAACGAAAGGAGTTGCAGCAACGGCAAACAAACCAGCCCGAGCAACCGTTGCCAACCATGTAGCGTTGGTACAACAATCCAAACGGTTAATGTGACACAGAGAAAAAATACCAATACCGGGCTATTCATCGCCGATACCCAATGCAAAGGCAAATAGCTCGCCACATGCACCGCATGCATCGTAGTCACAATAACCGCATGCATAATAGGATTCTGCCAACGCATTATTACCGCAATCTGGTAAACAAACCCCGCTACGGCCGCTGCAGAAAACAAACACAACAGCCACGAAAATAAATGCGCGTAGAGTAAATTCCCATGGAGCAACTCCTCTACTACACGCCACCCGGTATCCATACTTAAAGGTCGCCAAAAACCGGTTTCTGACGGGGTGATAAATGGTAACCACCAGGAGTTATTGTTTAGATGGGATTCTCGGGCCTGGTTGAGAAAAAAATAATCATCGCCCCACCAGGGAATAAACAAGGAAGGAAGCCATAAAAGAATAGCGAAGCCAACAAATAATCCTATTGTTAAACGATGGCTTTTTGAAATTGACAAAATAAAAACCTTAAACTTAAAAACCAGCCATAAATCCCGTATCTGCGATATGGATCAACCCAATTCAACGCTTGAGTGCATGGAAGCATCACTATTGTTCACGCCAACTCACAAGCTGCTCTCCCCTTTATAGCGTTTTTTCAACAGACATCTGCTTTACCAATCTCAAGGCAACCAGCACTAAAACGCCAACAGCAAGCATCAAAATCGCCCAGAACAATATAGTTTTCCAGCTCACCTGCAAACCATGGCGGGCAAATGAACTCATAGCTGGTTTTAATTCAGTGAAATTTGCTTGCACCCATTGAATTTTTTTTCCGCTGATTAATTGCGAAAAAACCTGCGCACTGGTGTTTTGTTTGTATTGGGCGGGGTCAGTTTCTATAGCAATGTTAAAAGGTGCTGAATTATTGGCAATAAATTGCAATGTTTCTGGTTGATGATGAAATACTATAACTGGCGCAGCCTTGGTGCGAATGAATTCATTTAACTCAACGCGCCACTGTGTATCACTATTATTATTTACGGTGATCGCATCACTTTGTTGCCACTCATTACCAACCTGGGCATTAAACCAAATGCCTTGATGAACCAATTGCCAGGGTTGTTTATCTGAACTGCGCGAGAAAATACGAACAACATCGCCATACATTATTGAGCCTAATTCGATACCCAATCGCGATACGGGAGCAATATCATCGCGAGTAAATTCCCACGCAGCAACAGATACACCAGGTGCGCGATCGCCAGTAAGCAACACAGATTCTTGTTCATCAGCCAGTTCGCCAGTAACTTTCCAACTGTCAACAACAGGCGTTGCAGCAACCTTTTCAGTATTTTCCAGTGTAATACCGGTGAGTTGCAATTTTTCGCCACCACGCAAAAACTTCAATCGCACGTAGGCATATTGCATTTCAGTTAAATTTAAATTGATTTTATTACGCACCAATTTTTGGCCATCTTTTTGTAGCTGTGCCAATGTGGCCTGGGTTATGTTTGACCAATTGGTTAAATCATTAGTACCACTTACTTGCACTTCCAAATATTGGTTGGTCTCATTTACTTGCCAATCAACTATTAATTTGTCGGCCCGGGCTCTCGTATCACTCAAATCTACTACAAAAAAATCGATCGGTGCACTTTTATCCAGCAGTTGTTCATTGACTGTTTTTTCTACGCTCACAGAAATTTCATTAGCATCCAGTTTTATTGAGGCACTACTGAGTGCTAATAAAGTTTCCGGAGGAGCGCCCACGGCCACGGGGAAAAAATGCAATGGTGAGTGTTGAACCTGCTCCTTAACCGGATGTGCAGAACCAATCCGATAAGGTAATTTATTACCTTGTTGATCAGTAACGACCAGATCATTGAGTTTTGAATCAGCGGCGTAACGATAAATGTCATGAGTGAGAGTTGTTTGTAAATAGGTTCCGGCAGGTTGGTCAATTTGATAGACAGGAATTACTTCCGCCGTCGCCACAACACTGGCACAGAAGAAAAAGCCGCCAAGAAGATAATTTTTAATACGCATCATTCAATTACACACCTCAAAAAAATTGAGCCAATGACTCAAAAGTCATTAGCCCAGGATTACCTTATTGCTCAGACAACTCATTTACGGATTTGTTTTTTGCCGGAATTGGCGATAAATAACCAATCAGCAACATCAAACCACCGACCACCATAAAGGACACAATCCTGGCCAATGTGCCGGTGCCAGTCAGGTCCTTTGTGAACAGTTTTATTAGCACCAAAGCCAATAAACCTGCGCCTATCATCCATAGCTCTCGCATTTTGATTCGACGCGAAATATTCATAACAACAAGTGCGCAAACAGCCCAGAGAATAGAGAGTGCCATCTGTACTACAACTGAATCCCACAGGATGTAGGGCACGTAATCGATCTCGGCATACTGATGAACTGCCCTTAGCAGAACTACATTGATCCAGATAAATCCGGGAATACCAATTAACCCGTAACGCAATTTAGCAGGCGCTTTATCCAAACCAATAAAACCACGTTTTATTGCATATCCAAAAATTAATAATACGGCGGCCTGGGCTAAATCCAGCGGATTTAATACTGGCAAGTAAAATTGATTGGTTATACCCGAGTAACTACACGCATAAATGAACCACAGTAACAAGAAGAATATGAGAGGAGCAGGAATAAGATTTTTATAATCGGCAATGTATTGTGCGAAAGGCCACAACGTAGTTCTTACAAAATATAAAAGCGCTATTAACGGCACAACCAAACAGGTAAACCATAATACAGCAGCCGCAGTACCGTACCATTGCAACTCCTGTTGCCAATAACTTGCTTCCCAATAAACCAAACTAAATATAAACCAGGCAGTCAATACATGATAAACACTTAACAGCCCATTCCCCCCCTGCCCTGCGCGTCGCCATAGAAAACGATATTGTACCGCGGCAAATATTATCCATGCCAATAGCCCCCAACGCTGCGTCGGATAAACATCGTAACCAATAAATAATCCTTCACCGAAATTAATCATTGCCAACAGCACCGCAAGTGGCAATAACCAAAAACCAATGCGGGATAATTGCATCCATTGAATTTTTACACTGAGTATTAATAAAGCTGCTGTTGAAAGTGCCAAAAATAAAATGAGTGATGGAAAGTGTTGCTCACCCGGCACATGTTTATTAATTTCAATATAGCCCGCTACTAACCACCAGAACCAGCCTATTACCATTGTTAAATCGGTAAGCGCGCGATCAAAGCGATTCACGTTTTCCGCAAAACTGGTTAGCAACCAGGAGACGCATAATGCAGAGGCAGAGAGAATAAGCAGGCCAATAAAATCTCCACTAACAATGGGTGTTTCACCGGCATCAATACCATGACTCACTAATGAAACCGCAGCAGCAAGGTGCAATAAATAACCAGCAAGACGCGGCAGGAAACGTTGCTGGCGCAGACCAACCCAAATTAAACCCGCAGCCTCTAACGCCCAGGTTGCAGAAGTCCATTGTGCGTCCAGCGCGAGGGGAATAGTTAATGTTGCAAAAGCAATTCCAAGAGCAATAAATGATTCAATTAACACACGGTGAGTTTGCTGGTATTTGGCCCAGAGCACGCGCGCTAGCATGATATAAATGATTGCAAGAATTAACGCACTGATTGCCAAACCGTATTCGGTATGTTTTAGCAATGCGGTTTGCAGGCCAAATCCAACAATTGGTAGACCGAACACTAAACTACCATCAACCAATCCCTTTAAATTTGGCAGCTGTTTGAGCGAGAACAACACAGATACAGTTAAATAAAGCGCAAAAAATGCGAGCAAGAATGGTTGCGTACTCGCATACAAATGCGGTTCGTATTTTAAAATACCCCACGCAGACGTAATCACAAAGGTAAAAACAAAACCAACCCAATTTAACAATCGCCATGTTTTGAACCAGGCTATCGCGAGAATACCGAAATTCAATAACAGATAAAAACCAAATAAACCTACATGATTGCCGGAACCATCCGACGTTAATATAGGAGCCAGGAAACCTCCCGCCGTTGCCATCAACGCAAGCACTTGCGCATTTTGTAAAACCGCGAGAATGACACCCAGTACAACAATAATAAACATCAATCCAAATGCGATGCCGGCTGGCATTAGCGCATACATTTTTGCAGCGGCAAATACAGTAAGGTAAAGTGCAGCAATACCACCACCTTGCAATACCAAACCATAACCTCCGGTCCTTGTACGGGTTTTCCAACCCAGGCCAATTAATGCAATAGCAATTGCAGCAACAGTAGCCATCCTCAACTCAAGAGGCAACAGGCCTTGATTGGAAGCGTACTTCACCAGAAAGCTCAAACCAAAAAAAATTACCACCATACCTATGCGTACAATGGGATTGCCCTCGGTAAAAAAACGACGCACATAATCCACTGCTGTTTCAATAGGATTAGGCTGCGTTGGTTTCGCTTGTTGATGGATAGAAATTTGCGACCTGGAAACAGGGTCAGATTTTATTTGATCTTTAGGTGATGCAGATTCCGAGGTAGTTGCTAACGCAGGCGATTCCAACACCTTATCGCTAATCGATAACTCTGCAGGTTGAACTTCCGGGGGTAATTCTATTCCATGCGCCTTTAAACGTTCAGCTAATGGAATTCGCGCTGCTGATGGAGAAATATTTTGTGGCGAAGCTGCTTGTACATTATCAGTCGGTTGAGGATGTGCTCCTGCACTTACGTTAGTATTGGGTTGTGCTACTTGTGTCATCAGGTGACCTTGTATTTTCTGTTGCTCTTGCAATAGATTGAGATCACGCTCCAGACGATTCACTTTACTATTCATTTGCGAAACTTTGGCGATTAAAAACCCCAAAGCTCCGCCGATAAACCAGCCTCCACCGGGGAACGCAATTCCCCCAATGACTATTCCCAGCAATGTAAAAATTATCAGCAGTACCATGAAGAATCCCTGTTAGCAATTATTGTTTGTTGTCCCCAACGATGACTTGAACTGTTTTTAACGGCTCCAGTACTTTCTCGTGCTCCAATTGCCAACCGACGGATGCACAAAGTTGCTGCATCATCAATTCAATTTGTTGTTGGGCTATTTGTGGCAATTCACTTTGGCTGGCTTTTTCCTGCATCAATTTTTTGGCTTCCGAGAGAATTTCAGTGTAATCCTCGTTATCAAATTTATTTAATAATCCCTGGTTGAGATCGTAGAAGGTATAATCTGTATCAATAGAAAGAATTTCTGCCTCAGCAAAATGCTCGACCACTAATTTACGATTCAAATGATCACGCCGGAAGCGCATCTTTGCAAAATCAAAACCCACCGAGACTTTCGCCTTGGCAACCACTAATGCCTTGCTGTTCGTTTTGAAAATACCGAAAAAATCTTTTTTGGTATTATGATCATAAATTTCAGTAAAAAAACCTTCGGCTAAAACAACTTTAAAGACTTTCTCAATCCGCTCTAACAAAACCTGGGATTCAACCGTTGCATCCTGGTTACTTTTATTAATTTTTTTAGCGTAATACCAGCCAAAACCTTGCCAGGAAACAAATGCACCAAGCAACAAAGCCAAAAAGAATAAAAAGACATCCATATAATTATTTACCGGGAGCTAGACTGATCGTGATTTTTAATGTTGGATAATGGTATTCCAATAAAGCCGTCAAGTCCCGCCATATAAGGGAATGTAGGGACTGGACTCCATTGCCGAACGACGCTCCTCCTTACTACCAGAATCTGGTACGAGTACACGCAAATCGGGCATAACGAGTACATCCTGAGCCATATGGGCACTGATTACCGTATTCCATACGCTGGTATTTTTTCCACCATTTGAGGTGGATTCCATAGTGTTTGCAGCTTGGACCAACTCAAACCAGATCTCCAACTTGCCTTTACGCCAGCCTTCCTCCAGCAAATCTTGTGAGTATGAATCCGGATCATCCCCCTCAGCAGCAAGATCACATTCGCCACGCTCAGTTTCGGGAGCTGGAGAACAGCCTCCCAGCAAACACAGCAATGTCACTATTTTTGTACAGCCTGTGAGCAAATTTGAGGCTAAGTATTTGAACCACCTAAACCGGGACATGAAATTACTCCTTGATCAGATACCGAATACCTGGCCAGTATAAGGTAGAATACTGCTTCCTTGTTTGCGCCTATTGACAGGCCAAACGTTCAAGCTCTGATTTGCGATACCCCACACAGATGCATCCAGACCTTTTGATCAAACCACTCATTTATCAACCAGAATCAGCACACTGGTTTTTACGTGTGCGTCATTTGCCCTACGCAATCTGGTTGGATTCATGTCATCCCGGCAGCCCCTATGGCCGCTTCGATATTATCAGCGCCGCACCGCAGTGCATATTCGAAACATACGGAGAAAAAACCAGTATTCAATTTTGCGACGGCAAGCACGAGGAATCCCGGCAAGACCCGTTTGTACTACTAAAACAGTATCTGCCAATTGATAACCAACAAACTGAAGAGCTACCGTTTACAGGCGGAGGTCTCGGTTATTTCGGGTACGATTTGGGCCGTCGCCTGGAGCGGATGCCAATAAAATCACAACAGGATATAAACATGCCCGATATGTGTTTGGGAATTTATCCCTGGGCAATTATTCAGGACCATCATCAACACAAGGCCTGGCTGGTAATTAATGAAGGGTTAAGCCAAAACCTGAATAGTCGCTATAATTTTTCAGCCATTGAAACGCTTTTTTTACATTCATCAGAAAACACCAAACGTGATGCATTAGCATTATTTCACGCTGACAAGAAAAATATTTTTAAAATTAATAAATTTGGTAGCAATCTAAACGCTGAAAATTATTATTCATCTATTGCTAAAATTCAGGAATACATCCTTGCGGGCGACTGCTATCAAGTCAATTTTGCCCAGCGATTTAGTACAGAATTTGATGGCGATCCATTTATTGCCTATCTGCTATTACGCGAAGCGCTACCTTCACCTTTCTCCGGCTTTATGCAATTGAAAAATGGAACCGTGTTAAGTTTATCGCCAGAGCGTTTTATTCAGGTGAGTGGCACACATGTGGAAACCAAACCCATTAAAGGAACCATCAAGCGAGGCGCAACGCCAATAGAAGATGCAGCAAATTCCCTATGGCTGCAGCAGAGCGTGAAAAATCGCGCGGAAAACGTAATGATTGTGGACTTGCTACGCAATGATCTCAGTAAACACTGCACAAATGTGCAAGTACCTACATTATGCGAGTTACAGACCTTTGCTAATGTTCACCATCTGGTAAGTACTGTGACTGCTGAATTGCGTGAGAATACAACGGCAATTGATGTGCTACGCGATAGCTTTCCCGGCGGCAGCATTACCGGAGCACCCAAGATCCGCGCGATGGAAATCATTGAAGAACTGGAACCCACACGACGCTCGCTTTATTGTGGCAGCCTGGGCTATATCAGTACCAATGGACGCATGGATACCAATATTGCCATACGCACCCTGGTGTGTGATTACAATAAAATGTATTGCTGGGGTGGCGGAGGAATCGTGGCAGATTCAGAAGCGGAACAGGAATACCGTGAGTCCATTGCCAAGGTAAAAGTGTTAATGGATACACTCGAACTAAACTTTAGCTAATCGAAAAATCGAGGAGAGCAAATGTTAATTCAAAATCACCAAATTGATTTGGAAACACCAACTGGCACTATGCGTTCTTACGTATATCACCCAAAAGACAGCGCTGAAACAGCAGGCAAAAAATTTCCGGCGATTATTCTTTACTCTGAAATTTTCCAGCAAACCTCCCCTATTCGTCGCAGCGCTCAAATCATGGCGGGCCATGGTTTTATAGTAATTGTTCCCGAAGTATTCCATGAATTAAATCCCATTGGAACTGTACTCGGTTATGACGATGCAGGTAGAGATAAAGGCAATGCCGATAAAATTGCTAAATATTTGGAGGCACATGATTCCGATACGCAAACAATGATCAATTATTTGCGCACACTGGATTATTGCTCGGGGAAAATTGGTGCAATGGGGTTTTGTCTCGGTGGTGGCCTCGCTTATCGAGCAGCAATAAATCCGGAAATTTCAGCAACCAGTTGCTTTTATGCAACTGATATTCACTCAGGCCTTACACCATCAAAACCCGGCAATGAAAGCCTGGCCCGCACAGCTGAAATTAAAGGCGAACTACAGATGATTTGGGGCAAGCAAGATCCTCATATTCCCGCTGAAGGCCGCGCTTTGGTATATAAAAACCTGGTAGAAAAAGCAGTGAACTTTACCTGGCACGAATTCAACGGCGTGCACGCATTCATGCGTGATGAAGGCGATAGATACGACGCAGAATTACAATTACTTGGTTATCAAATGGCAATTGGGCTATTCAGGCGCGCACTTTATTAATTTTATAGAAAATAAAAGGGCCATTTCGGCCCTTTTATTTTTAGTAATTTATCGCCAAAAAATTACAAACTTAATTCGCGATTACTTGCCTTGATAAATTCTTTTTTCAGATCCTCAAACGTATGCACTGCGGGGAATTGCGGGAATTGTTCAATGACATTTTGCGGAGCATGGAACAAAATCCCCTGGTCTGCCTCACCCAACATAGTGGTGTCATTATAAGAATCACCGGCCGCAATTACGCGATAGTAAAGCGTTTTCAAAGCCAATACTGATTGGCGCTTTGGATCTCTCTGGCGCAAGGTATATCCCACTACCATTCCGCGCTCATCAACATTCAAACGATGACATAAAAGTGTTGGGAAACCTAATTGGCGCATCAGCGGTTGGGAAAATTCGTAAAAAGTGTCTGAGAGAATGATGACCTGGAAGCGCTCTCGCAACCAGTTTACAAACTCCACGGCACCCTCAAGGGGCTTAAGAGTTGCAATCACATTCTGAATCTCTTTAAGACCCAATTTATGTTCTTCTAAAATACGAATACGTTGCTTCATCAGTACATCGTAATCAGGGATATCGCGAGTGGTGGCTTTCAATTCTTCGATGCCAGTAACTTTCGCGAATTCAATCCAGATTTCCGGAACCAATACACCTTCCAGATCCAGGCATGCAATTTCCACAGCAACCTCCAAAACGGTTAAAAATAAGGCTATTCAGGATAAAAGAGTGGCGGCAATCTACCCGTTTTGTCACGGCAAAGCAAACCAAATACAAGTCTCCGGTATATTTTCCAGTTATCAGGCTATAGCCTCTTCTTGGGACAAACACACCTGCTCTGGTATCCTTTACTACCCTATGAGGATGGCCGATCAGAAAAGGCCAATATATATCACCGTGAGTAGCCGTTATGACCGAAAACCTAATCAATGTGGTCGACCTTGAAGCCAAATTACAACAAGAAAGTCCGCAAAAAATTATCAAATATGCCCTGAAACAATTTGAAAATATTGCTATTTCTTTTAGTGGTGCTGAAGACGTAGCGCTAATTGAAATGGCCCACAATTATCGCCCGGATGTACCGGTATTTTGTCTTGATACTGGCCGGTTACATCCTGAAACCTATCGATTTATTGAAAAGGTGCGCAAACATTATGGAATTAAAATTGACGTAATATCCCCGGATGGTGAAGCAGTACGCAAGTTGGTAACAGAAAAAGGGCTATTTAGTTTTTACGAAGATGACCATAAAGAATGCTGCGGCATTCGCAAAATTGAACCACTGAGGAAAAAGCTTCTCACTGTGGACGCATGGATTACTGGTCAGCGCAAGGACCAAAGCCCAACCAGAGCGGAAATTCCGGTGATTCAAGATGATAAGGCGTTTGCGCGCCCGGGGGCAACCTTAACCAAATTTAACCCTCTTGCAAACTGGTCCTCAAAAGAGGTTTGGGATTACATACGTTTATGTGAAGTACCGTATAACGAACTACATGAGCGTGGCTTTGTATCTATTGGTTGCGAACCATGCACACGCCCAATTGCACCTGGACAGCATGAACGTGAAGGTCGCTGGTGGTGGGAAGAAGCCACCAAGAAAGAATGTGGATTACATGCGGGAAATATCGATAAATAACACCCGTATTCAGTTGAACACGGATGTTATTAATTAGAGCTTACACGCTCCCCAGATTTATCCTGGAAGAAGAACCTGAAATCTTGCCAAGCCATTTGTTTGTTGGCCAATTGGAAATCGATAATGTTTTGATTGTCGTGGAGCCATTCAGACCGATAATTTCAACTGATTTCAATAGAAGCTTGGATGTTTCGGCATCCATTGAAGAAACATACAGTTCAAAAAGGCTCAACGTAAATTCACTATCAGAAATCGATGGGATTTGGGCATTGGTTTCTTTCACACCATTGGCTGTTTGACTAACTACCTGCTCCCACCCACCTATCGAACTTACATTCAACTCAATATCAACATTATTCGGGCCAACTTTTTCCTCAGTTGTTGCAATAAATTTGAACGCATTAATAGCCATTTTTAACTCCTTCTTTGAATTCAATAGTTATCAAACTAATTTCTTTTTCATGTACTCCGTATTAACGCTACGGAGTACATCAGAATAAAATCGTTTCTCTCCCTCGTCCACCCATCGGTACTGACCCAAACAATAATGGCACCTCATACATCAATAATTCCTATTGCCAGATGAAATACGTTTCCTTTTGTAATAAACCATTGCTACAACCAAATTATTGGAGGCAAATTCAGAGGGAATAATTAAAAACGTCAGGTTACAGCTCAAAAAAAATGCCAGAGTAAATGTTACTCTGGCATTTTCAAACAACTTAAAAGTCTTTAGAAATGTAATGGCATTCCAATTAACTAATAAGCTTATTTAGTTTTGTTGGCTTGAATTACCCACAAACGAGACATCAAAGCCAATTTTGACGATGATGGAACCTGTTTGAAAGCTTGAATAGCTTCAGCCTTTTTATTCAGCGCCAAATTAGCAATACCAATATTAATATTCACATCATCTTTAATATTGTTAACGCCACCTTTTGCTAGACCTTTACTGAAAGCTGCAATAGCATTTTCGTATTGTCCGTGACCTAAATAAGCTTCACCTACTTTAACTAAGGCTTCACCTGTTGGTTTAGCCGCAGCTTCTTTTTCAATAGATGGCAACAACTTCAAGTCTTCAGCAGCTTGTGTTTTAGCCAGGTTTAAAAGCTTCAAATCACGATCTTTGGACGCGCTTTTGCCCAATACACCTTTGGCGAAACCTTCTTCCAATATAGTTTTGGCATCACCTGGATTGGTTACAGCAATCGACAACTCAGCCAATTCGATATACTCATCTGGCTGCAACAAACCAGCTTTTTGAACCAACTTCAAATAAATGACATTTTGGCGATCGCTAAATGACGAACCTTGCAACAAATAAGTAAACATATCTGACCAATATTTATCGGTCGGATGTGTTTGTAATAATTGCTCAAGTGTAAGTACAACATCAGCTTTTTTATTTTGCTTATGCTGACTGCTCATTAACAACTGTAGCCATTCTTCTTCAATTGGCTTACCTTGTTTTTTGGCAGTATCAATAATACGTTTCGCATATTCTTCGGAGCGAGCAAAATTATTTTGCAAATAATAAGCCTGAGCTATCTGGCGTTGAACTTCCAAATCAGCACCCGCAACTTTTAGATAGCGCTCACTTAATTCAATGGCTTTTGGATAATTCTTCAACGCAAAATAAATTTGCGCCATATTCAAAATACGCTTTGGCTCTTCTTCTTTCTTGAATTGCCCGGCAGCAAGCATTTTTTCATAAACAGCAACTGCACCTGCATAGTCTTTTAAGTTGACCATACAAAATGCCAACATTTCATTGATAATGGCATCTTCAGTAGCATTCTTACCTTCAATCGCTGCAACTTCTTTAGTTTTTGCGAGAGCTTCTTTCCACTTTTTAGCATCCATCAGCTCACGAGCCTCTTTCAGAGGCTTGCCTACTTTGGCGCTCACTTTTTGGGCTTCTGCAGCTTTTGCAGCAAACGCATGCTGGCTCACTACAGGGGCAATTGCCATGCTGGAACAAACACCAAGCACAGCAATGCGTAAAAAACGGTTCAATTTTTTATTCGACAACATAGCTTCAACTCTTTTTTGACGTAAAAATTCAAGCAATTAAAATAAATTAATATCGCTAAAACTAAAAAAGCTTGATTACTCAAGCTTTTCATTACCAATGATACCGATATTGGTTAACCCTAAACGCTGGGCTGTCGCCAATACTTTTGCAACGATATCGTATTTAGCCAATTTGTGCGGCTTTAAGTGGATTTCAGGCATCGGATCCATCTTGGCAGCATGCAACATATAATTTTTAAGCATTTCACCATCGCGCACTACAGTGCCATCCCAACGCATAGTACCGTCAAAGTCTACGTCAATACTGATGATGGTCGGCAATACCGTAGGTGGTGGCGAGCTATTTATCGGCATATCCATTTTCACTGCGTGAGTCTGGATAGGCAGAGTAATAATTAGCATCACAATTAAAACCAGCATAACGTCAATCAATGGAGTGGTATTCATCTCCACCATTACATCATCGCTAGCACTGTTACCAACATTCATACCCATATTAATAACCTCTGCTTAACGCACTTATCGAACTGGAATTGTAATAAATCCAATTTTGCTGATGCCTGAACGCTGACAATACAAAACCAAACGACCAACGTGCTCATAACGACCAGCCAAATCACCACGGATGTGGACCTCGGGCTGTGGACGAATAACTGAAACTTCTTTCAGCTTGGCCAGCAACGTCGCCTTATCTGCAATTCTTGCGTCGTTCCAGTAGTATTCGCCATCTTTGGTTACAGCGATCACGATGTTTTCTGGTTTAGTCTGGGTCGGAGTATTTGAAACGTTAGGCAAATCAATTTGCACAGTTTTGATTACAACCGGAATAGTAATCAGGAAAATAATCAACATAACCAACATAACGTCTACTAGAGGCGTGGTGTTAATTGTCGAGTTGAGTTCTTCCTCTTCTCCAGCAGAAATATTCATGCCCATAATCTATAGCTCCCGGGTTTGTTCGTAAGAGCTTGGACAAACAACCCAAGCTCTTGTTTCGGTTAAGAACAGCTAATTATTGACCGCCACGTACACCCATAGCCAGGTTTGCATGGATGTCACCAGCAAACTTACGCAGAGACTCAACGATTACTTTATTACGACGAACTAACCAGTTGTATGCCAATACCGCAGGTACCGCTACACCCAGACCGATTGCAGTCATGATCAACGCTTCACCCACTGGACCCGCTACCTTATCGATACTTGCTTGACCAGTAATACCGATTGCGATCAGAGCGTGGTAGATCCCCCATACGGTACCGAACAGACCAACGAACGGAGAACATGAACCAACAGTTGCCAGTGTTGACAGACCAGTTTGCAATTGACCGCTTACTTGCTCAACAGTACGTTGCAATTGATGCGCAACCCAATCAGACAGATCAACTTTTTCACCAGTACGCGCTGCGTGTTGCTTGGCAGCAAGAATGCCCTCTTCAGCAACAGCACGGAATGCACTGCTTTCTTTATAAACTTTAAGACCTTCAGTCAAATCTTTGCTTTCCCAGAATCTACGGGTAGCTTTAGCTTGTGACAGCAAACCTTGTTGTTGAATCAGTTTGGTAACCAATACGTACCAGGTTGCTGCTGACATGATGATCATAATGATCAAAGTGCCTTTAGCAATAACGTCACCTTGTTCCCACAGTTCTTTCAAACCAAACTGGGAGCCATGAGCGGCTGTAGCTGCTTCAGCTGCAGTAGCAGCGTTAGCTGCATCATCGCTAGCTACTGAACTGGTTTCAGCAGAAGCATCAACTGCTGCTGGATCTGCTGCTGGATCAACTGGAACTGCACCGGCATCAACCGCCGCAGCATCGGTAGCAGGTGCTGCTTCAACTGCTGGAGCAGAAGCATCGGGAGTAGCTGTGTCCTGGGCATAGGCAGAACTCAAAGAAAGTGGAGCACCCAACAACAACACAAGTTGCAACACTAAAGATGATGAGAATTTTGCTTTCATGTTTAAATCCTACGTGTAGATATGTTTATCAATTTAAGTTAAAACCATTCGCAACAAATCGATTATTTTTCGTCGATTTTGAAGCGGAACTTAATACGGTGCCAACAAGCAACTGGTTGGGTACCCTTCATACAAGGCTCGAATTTCCAAGCGCGAATCGCATGCTTGAGAGCGGCCTCATCCAGTCGTTCGAAACCACTGGTTCCTTCAACCTTGCCATCGCGCACCTTCCCGGATTCATCGAGATAAAGCGCAAGACCAACTGACCCTTCCTCACCAAGACGCAATGATGCTGATGGATAAGGAGGACGGCTAAGCCCCTTTTTGGGCGGACGAGGAGGTGTAGTTTTCGCTTCCTCAACCGGTTTTTTAGAAACTGTAATTGCATTGGCGTTCGATGGTGGCGGTGCATCTGCCGTAAATTCGATATCCGGTGGAGGAACGAAATCAGGCGGCGGAGGCACAAAATCAGGCGGAGGTGGTGGCGGTGCCTCTTCTTCTGGCGGCGCTTCTTCCTCAATGATCTTTGCATCAATCTGCTGTTTAACAATCTCCAAAGGATTGTGGCCAAGATTATTAAGAAGCAGATAGACGATTACCACGTGAAATAGCACAACAACCGCTATCCCCGTGATTCGCTCTGGTAAGGTTTTTTTTGCTTTATATGACATAGGCAACACATCTTGAAAGTTAGAAACCCAAATGACTTACAGCTCTTTTTATAAACACCTGCAAATCAGGCAACTTTAACGGCCGTCTAGCAAAATGATGGCCGGTTACATGATTTTTATACTGAATGCCTTTTCTTTATAATTCTTATATCAAAACTTAACTTGGCGCTTAAACAAAGCAGCGGATTCTACGAATTTTTCACAAAAATAGATTCGTTACAGGGGGTCTTTTACAGTTATTTACGTTAATACAAATCTATTATCATGTATGTAAAAAAAACGTAACTCCTTAAAAACCTTGAAAAATATCTGTAAAAAAACTTTCAGATAAACTACTTACTTATAGTAATGGACGACATTGTATTAATTTTTAAAGTTTTATTCGTTAATACGCCGTAAAGTATTTTGCGCCACAATGACTTTATCAGGCACAAAAACCCCTTATATCATCCAATTAGATTATGAGTAATAAGAAGGAAGAAGGAAGAAGGAAGAAGGAAGAAGGAAGAAGGAAGAAGGAAGA
>NZ_KN266207.1:1080443-1299630 GCF_000766945.1 Cellvibrio mixtus subsp. mixtus J3-8
GCAAATTACCCTAATTGGATAATTTGCTCCGAGAGGCAAAAATTATTTTTCAACAAAAGCTCGTTCAATCACGTAATCCCCGGCGATACCAATTCGAGGGGAAACGACCAATCCAGCCTTATCAAGAATTGCACAAGTATCGTCCAGCATGGTCGGGCTGCCGCACAACATTGCCCGGTCAGTTTCCGGGTTCAATGGTGGCAAACCGATATCACTTAATAACTTTCCACTCTCCAGCAAATCAGTTAAACGCCCCTGATTGGTAAAAGCTTCGCGGGTTACCGTTGGATAATAAATGAGCTTATTACGAACCTCCTCCCCCAAGAACTCATGATTGGGAAGATCCTTGGTAATGAAATCACGATATGCCAAATCATCCACCTTACGCACGCCATGAACCAAAATAACCTTTTCAAACTTTTCGTAGGTGTCTGGATCCTGGATGAGACTGATAAACGGAGCCAGACCAGTTCCAGTAGACAACAAATACAAATTTTTCCCGGGCTTCAAGTCAGAGAGCAATATGGTTCCCGTAGGTTTTTTACCAACAAGGATATCGTCACCAACCTTAATATGCTGAAGCAATGAGGTAAGCGGGCCATTTGGAACCTTAATACTAAAAAACTCCAAATGCTCTTCATAATTTGGGCTCGCGATACTATAAGCACGTAACAAAGGCTTGGTTTCTTGCTGCAAACCAATCATTACAAACTGGCCATTTTCAAAACGAAATGACTCATCACGAGTCGTAGTAAAACTGAACAAACTCTCATTCCAATGCTTAACTGATAAAACTTTCTGTGTATTAAATGCGCTCATATATTCTTCTCATTAATTCCTGTTTTATTGCAATGCTTTGTCCAGCTCAGGTAAGGCAGTAAATAAATCTGCAATCACACCATAATCGGCATATTTAAAAATTGGCGCATCAGGATCATGGTTGATCGCAACAACAACCTTACTATCCTTAATGCCAGCAATATGCTGCATAGCACCAGAAATACCTACCGCGATATAAAGATCAGGTGCAATCAACGTCCCCGTCTGCCCAACTTGCAAATCATTAGGCGCGAACCCTGCATCAACGCACGCACGAGTTGCACCTATTGCCGCATCCAGTTTTTCAGCAATCGGTGATAAAAGAGCCTCAAAGCTTTCACCCAAACTGCGCCCACCAGCAATTACTACACGCGCAGATCCCAACTCAGGACGGTCTGAATGGTTCAAATCTTCTTTTATCCAGTTGCTAATTGCTCTCGATAAGGGCGCAGAAATAGACACCACTTCTGCATTTCCATCAGTAGCCACAGGGCGAAATGCTGTATTTCGAACAGTTACAATCTGCAACGCCTGATGATTTTCAACATGGGAAAAGATATTTCCAGCATACTCCGGGCGCACATATGATGAAGGCGCATGAATTTCCACAACATCAGTAATTGGAGCAACATCCAAACGCGCAGCAATAGCAGGTATCACACTTTTACCCAATACACTATGTGCACTCACAATTACATCGTATTCTTTGGCAATCGACAGTACTAAATCCTGCACATCCTCCACTAATGGATGCGCAAAATGATCAGCTTGTGCGACCAGAACTCGCGCAACACCAGACAAAGTTGCAGCTTCTTTTGCCGCTTCCTCCACCTGACTACCATAGACAAGAAGGTCTATAGGTTTTTGCCAAGCTGTCGCTGCGCTTACAACATGAGCGGCAAGACCTTTCAGTTTATTACCATCCAATTCAGCCAGGACAAGAATACTCATTGCAATACCTCCGCCTTACGCAAGGTGCTAATTAATTCACTTACACTTGCCAACTGAACTGCACCTGGTTTTTGTGGCGGTTCATTGGACTTGATAACCGTAAAGCGGTTTGCAAGATCAATACCCAGCTCGCCAGCCGCTAAAGTTTCGATAGCTTTTTTCTTGGCCATCATCAAGTTCGGCAATTTAATAAAACGCGGCTCATTCAACCGTAAATCCGAAGTCAATACAGCTGGCAATTGCAATGAAATGGTTTGCGTTCCCTTATCGACTTCGCGAGTTACTTCAACAGAACCATCTTTTAGCTGAAGAGCTGAAGCAAATGTACCCAAACCTACACCAAGCAATGCAGCCAGCATCTGGCCAGTTTGTCCATAATCTTCACCGACAGCTTGTTTACCCAGGAAAATAAGGCCAGGTTGTTCACGCTCAACAATAACTTTTAACAATTTGGCTACTGAAAGCGGCTGCAAACGAACATCAGTTTCAACCAATAATGCTCGGTCCGCGCCCATTGCATAGGCATGGCGCAAACTGTCTTTGGCATCAGCACCACCAATGCTGACCGCGACGATTTCAGTCACAAGGCCACGCTCTTTCAGGCGTACCGCCTCCTCAATAGAAATTTCGTCAAAAGGGTTAATTACCCGCCTGGCTTGCGACAAATCAACCTGCCCTGTCGTAGCATCCACGAAAGGTTTCAGGTTGTGATCAACCGCGTGCTTCACAGCAACAAGAACTTTCATACGGCCTCCAAGGATAAGCCTTAAATATTCAACTTGTACGCTATTCTATTTAGCGCTAGCATATTTGTAAAATCGATAATTTATATTTTGCATATTGACTGGGCAGATATGAGATACACACTACGCCAATTAGAGATATTTGCTGCTATCGCCCGTGCCGGGAATGTCTCCAAGGCTGCCGAAGAGGTAGCACTTTCCCAATCCGCTGCCAGTACCGCACTTGCCGAACTTGAGCGGCAATTCGACTGCCAGTTGTTTGATCGGCACGGCAAGCTCCTGATCCTTAATGCATTAGGAAAAAGCCTGTTGCCTGCTGCTAGCAGTCTGCTCACCCAAGCAAAAGAAATTGAACAGCTATTAGAGGGAAAAACCGCACTCGGGGATTTAAAGGTCGGTGCCACACTGACCATAGGCAATTACCTTGCCATTCTGATCATTAGCGAATTTATGCAGCGTCACTCAGAGTGCCATATTAACCTTCAGGTTAAAAATACCCAACATATTCTGGAACAATTGGCTAACTACGAACTTGATTTAGGTCTAATTGAGGGTAGTTGCAATCACCCTGAATTAATCGCCGAACCTTGGATGGATGATGAACTGGCCGTGTTCTGCCAACCTGGTCATCCGCTCGCCAAAGCAAAGAAAATCTCCATGGAAGATTTAACCTCAGCGACCTGGATTTTGCGCGAGCAAGGTTCCGGTACCCGTGAAACATTTGACCATGCCATGCGCCACCACGCATCGAGTTTAAAAGTTCGCCTGGAGCTGGAGCATACAGAAGCAATCAAGCGGGCCGTAGAGTCAGGTTTGGGGATTGGTTGCATTTCGCGGCTGGCATTACGCGATGCATTTCGCCGCGGAAGCCTGGTAGAAATTAAAACTCCGATGCTGGATCTGAAGCGCCAATTCATGATCGTCTGGCATAAAAATCGCTACCAAACCCCTGCCCTGACCAGCTTCCTTGATTATTGCCGCTCACTTACCGTGAACCTTAAACATAGCGAAGATATTTTTTTACCGACAATTGCCTAATACAATCTGCACATACGATTCGCATCAAATCAAATATTGAAGCAACCCATTTTTAACCGAGAAATGTTATGACCCAACGCGACCAAATGGAATATGACGTAGTAGTAGTGGGTGGTGGCCCGGCCGGGCTTTCAGCTGCCATTCGTTTAAAACAATTAGCCGCCGAACAAAGTAAAGAAATCAGTGTATGTCTGCTGGAAAAAGGGGCAGAGATTGGTGCCCAAATTTTATCAGGGGCGGTCATTGATCCCATCGCTCTCAACGAATTAATTCCCGATTGGCAGCAAAAAAAAGCCCCCGTATCCAATGCTGTTGTTGAAGACCAGTTTTTATGGCTCACAGAAACTGGAAACTACAAAATCCCCAACTTATTGCTACCGCCGTTAATGAACAACCATGGCAATTACATTATTAGCCTGGGTAAATTATGCCGCTGGTTAGCAACAGAAGCAGAGACATTAGGCGTAGATTTATTTCCCGGCTTCAATGCCAGTGAAATACTTTACGCTGACGATGGTAGTGTAAAAGGTGTGATCACTGGTGATATGGGGATCGCTCGCGACGGCAGTCAAAAAAATACTTTTTCGCCAGGCATCGAGCTAATTGCCAAATACACACTTTTTGCAGAAGGGACACGCGGCTCACTAACACGCAACCTTGAATCCCGTTTTAATTTGCGCGCAAACACTGAGCCGCAAAAATACGGTTTGGGCTTTAAAGAAATCTGGCAAGTTGATCCAAAAGTTCATCAACAAGGTAAAGTTTTACACACGCTTGGCTGGCCACTCACTAACGACACTGGTGGTGGCGGTTTTATCTACCATCTGGAAGACAATAAAATTGCGCTGGGTTTTGTTGTACACCTGAATTATCAAAACCCTTATTTGAGTCCGTTCGAAGAATTCCAACGATTTAAAACGCACCCCGCAATTAAACCATTATTAGAAAATGCACAACGCCTCGAATATGGTGCGCGAACGATTAATGAAGGCGGAATTCAATCATTGCCTGAATTAGTATTTCCAGGTGGTGCCTTGATCGGTTGTGCAGCAGGCTTCGTAAATGTTCCAAGGATTAAAGGCTCTCATAATGCAATGAAATCAGGCATGTTAGCAGCGGAAACAATTATCGAGTCATTAGCAAAAGAGCAAACCCAAACATCATTAGCTAAATATCCGGAAAAGCTTAAAAAGTCCTGGATTTGGAAAGACCTTAATGCTGTAAGGAATGTTAAACCAGCGCTTTCCGCCTGGGGCAACATCGCAGGTATGGCTTATGCAGGCATCGACATGTGGCTGCATTCATTGGGTATTAATGTGCCATGGACACTTAAACACAAGAAAGCTGACCATGAAACCTTAATCCCTTTAAATCAGGCAAAGCCAATCAACTATCCCGCACCGGATAGAAAGGTTACTTTTGACCGATTATCTTCCATTTATTTATCCAAAATACAGCATGAAGAAAATCAACCTGTACATCTTCGCTTAACAAATGAAGAAACACCGATCACATATAACCTGGCAATTTACGGTGCACCGGAACAACGCTACTGCCCCGCAGGAGTGTATGAAATTATTAATAAAGACAACAAAAACAGCCTGCAAATAAATGCAGCCAACTGCATCCATTGCAAAGCCTGTGACATTAAAGATCCAACTCAGAATATCACCTGGGTGCCACCTGAAGGTGGTAGCGGTCCTTATTACGAAGCCATGTAGTAACCATGCATTTGTATTAAATTTTTACTAACCATGAATTACATGCAAGAACTATGATGATTAGGAGAAACAAACGCCGGTACCACCCAACCCGCAATAACCACCGGGATTTTTGTGGAGATATTGCTGATGGTAAGTTTCAGCATAATAAAATTCGCTGGCGGGCAAAATTTCTGTTGTAATTTCATCGTTATCATTTTTAGTGAGCGCTGCCTGATAAGCAGCGCGCGTTTTTTCTGCCAACTCACGTTGCTGCTCACTAAAAAAATAAATTCCCGATCTATATTGCGTACCGCGATCATTTCCCTGGCGCATTCCCTGGGTTGGATTGTGTGATTCCCAAAATACTTTTAGCAATTGCTCCAACGAAACTTGCTGCGGGTCAAACACTACCAAAACCGCTTCATTATGACCGGTTAAACCTGTGCAAACCTCTTCATAAGTAGGATTAGGTGTGTAACCAGCAGAATAACCCACTGCGGTGGTATAAACGCCCGGTTGCTGCCAAAATTTTCGCTCTGCTCCCCAAAAACAACCAAGCCCAAACATTATTTTTTCATAACTTTCAGGAAATGGAGGCAGAATAGGAACAGATTTGACTGCATGATTGTTTTCAATAGGCACACTTTTACTGCGCCCACGCAGAGCCTGCTCTTGCGTCGGCATTTGCAATTTAGTTGTTGAAAAAATCATTGTGAGTCCTCCTCTCAAACCAACACACAAAACTGTGAATATATTTAATTTTGCACAAATAAAAACGGTGCCATCAGGCACCGCTTTCTTAAAATAAACGACTAATATTAAGCCTTTCCCACCAGGTCATTAGCAACCGGTCAGCAGCACCCTGCGCGGCGATACCTAACTTTTCCGGTAATGTTTTTTTGAGGGCAAACTCAACCTCATAAATATCAGCATTTTCCACCTGATTAAATAAATATTCATCACTGGTTTGCAGTTCATCAATTAAATTCACTGCCTTTGCACGCAAACCAAACCAGACTTCACCCGTCGCTACTTTTTCAACATCCACCTGGGGGCGGTGCTCACTGACAAATTCCTTAAAAAGTACATGAGTATCTTCAAGCTCCTCTACAAACTTAGTGCGCCCCTTATCGGTGTTTTCACCAAACATAGTGACTGTGCGCTTGTATTCACCTGCTGTAAACATTTCATAATCGATGTCATTTTTCTTGAGCAGTTTATGAAAATTGGGTAATTGCGCTACCACACCTATTGAACCAAGGATAGCAAAAGGTGCAGCAACTATTTTATTTGCTACACATGCCATCATATAGCCACCGCTGGCAGCAACTTTGTCTACGCATACGGTCAATGGAATACTCCTGGCAGTGATGCGTGCAAGCTGGCTGGATGCGAGACCATAGCTATGAACCATACCACCACCGCTCTCAACTTTCACGACCACTTCATCGGTAGGCTTGGCCAGAGTCAATACAGTGGTAATTTCTTCGCGCAAATTATCCACATCAGACGCTTTAATATCCCCATGAAAATCCAGCACAAATATACGCTTGCGCTCTGCCTCCACCGGCCCACCGGCTTCGTCTTTATGTTTGCCACTCTCTTTTGCTGCCTTTTTCTTTTGTGCCTTTTCTTCTTTTAAACGTTTTTTTTCGGATTTTTCAAATTCTTTATAAGCATCATCATCAAGCATGGCATCACGCAAAGAGTCGCGCAGATGCTCAAATTTTTCGTTGAGCCGGGTAACCTCTATCTGCCCTTTATCTGCTTTTTTATTGCGCCCACCAGCAGAAAAAATAATGCTGACAACTACAAAAATAGCAGCAAGAAAAGTCAGTGTCTTAGCGAGAAACAAACCATAATCAGTTAAAAATTCCAATGGGATAACTCCATACCACGTCTAATGATCAATACAATACTATTCAAATTCGGCTACAGCATCACGTGCCGCAGCATTCATGGGCCGAGCAACCAACCCCGTATTAGACAGGGTTATCTCAAAAAGCGCCCCGTCTTTCATCGGCAAATAAGTAGCTGAACCATAAACTGCGTCAACTACCGGAATCCAATCCGGATAAGTATTCAGAATTTTCCATACATCAACACCATACAAACTATGATGGACTGTGTATGCAGTACGCTTGGCGGAGGTTTCTTTTTCGATGTCGTAATAACGGCCACTCAAGCGCTCAAGGCGATATGCCGGTTTGATTCCCAACGTAGCCAGGTAACCGTCCCACTTCACTATACGCGCATCCAATTGCCATTGGTCACCACGCAATTCAACACGTTGCTCATTGCCTTCCTTATCAGCTAATACTGCAAAAAAATACTGATCCTCTATACGATCAAAATTAATCGTCGCCACTACTTGTTCTTGCAGTACTTGTTTATAGCTGTACACATCAAACGCTGTGAGCGCAATAAGTGCGGCAATTGCTAACAATCCAAGGCCAAAAAGACCACGGCAAAAACCAACAAACCAGGAGTTTTGCCACAAAAGCCGCGCTGCTCTATAAGCGACATAAAGAGCAAGCAAGCTGATAAACAGCGCAATCAGGGTAAAAATCATAAATCAGCTACCTGTTTGAGCGAATTGTTATTGTTTATGGTTGATGGCTATTCGTTGACCGACATAATGAGCAATCAATTGCCCCGCTACAGTAGCGGTTGCTGGCACCTGAGGCAACTCATCATAACGGAACCATTTCGCATCGATAATTTCTATTGGATCGATTGAAATTTCACCCGCCTCATACTCTGCAAAAAAACCCAGCATCAACTGCCCCGGAAACGGCCATGGTTGACTATGGAAATACTCCAGCTTGCGCACCCTAACCCCTACTTCTTCCATTACTTCCCTCCGGATACACTCCTCAACACCCTCTCCCGCCTCCACGAAACCGGCAAGTGTGGTGTACATAACACGGGAAGCACGATGATGGTGGGCCAATAATATTTCATCACCCCGGGTGACCAACACAATCATACAGGGGGAAATCCGTGGGTAAAAGCGCAGGGAACAACGCTGGCACACACGTGCAAAATCCAATGAATCCTGCGCAGTGGGTTGACCGCAACGGCCACAAAAACGGTGATCATAAAACCAACGTGCAATCTGTAAAGCCCTTCCGGCAAGTTGAAATGCCCCAGGGGTCAACCGCTCCAATTGAGACCGCAGCCCCTGCCATTGATAAGGCGCCGGCAATTCCCCTGCAGTTACTCGCAGCGTACGGATCCATAAATCATCGCCGTCAAGCTTGCCAAGATATTGCTCAGTACCAACCGGTAACGACAACCTATTTGCTTGATCATTATCCAGCACCAGAAGCACACCGGAGGCGTCACAGAGCAATTGATCACACGAATCACTTTCAGTTACCGCCAAAATAATAAAACGCCGGTTACTTGAAGCAACCGGCGTTACAGCAGAGGCATGAAACTCAAATGAAGCGAGGTCAAAACGAAACGACATGATTAAACGCTGTAACCCAACGCCTGCAAACTTTCCTCAGCAATTTGCAACACACTGGTATCTGCATTTTTATCCAGTTTGATTGCATCAAGATAATATTCAAGGCTAATCACCGCGTCGGCAAATGTTTCCAATAAGTGCTGCACTGCAGGGTGCTGGTCATTAGCGAGCAAGTCTTCATCTACAAAACGCATGCAGCCTGCGAGCACTTTCGCTGCACGCGGCAAACCTAACAAGAACATTCCACCACGCACTGAATCCAGCGTCCCGACAATATTACGGATGTGACCCTTATCGTAGTTGGATTCTGCAAATGCGCTTAACGCACGTTTCACTAACAACAAACCCGCTTCAGCTTCATCGATTACAATTTTTTCTGCTTCAGCGATTTGATTGTTCGCCATCGCTGCATCGCGCGATAACGCGTTAATTTGCGCAACTTTTTCATCGGAAAGATTGGCATTACTTAAACCGGCAATAGTGCTTTCTACATACAGTAATGTATCAGCAACGACCAATAACTCATCAGCAGATACCGGGCTGCGATTAGCTTGCCATTCGGTAATTTTTATAATTTCATGTTTCAAACTATTGCTCGGCGCAACCAGACCAACAATAGCGAGAATATCGGCTACTTTTTTCAACGTATCTAACAATTCGGGAGACTCACTCAACAATTCCGCTCCCCCCTGGGCTGCGCGCTCCAGAATATTCTTGGTGCTGTGCAACTCATCAGTCAGCACTGCCACCATTGAGCTGATAGTGTTAGCACTAGGCCCATTAAGAAACTCCATTTCGCGAGCCAGCTCAGCTTCGGTATATGCCAGCCTGCCAATACCGTATGCAGACAACACGGCTTGCGTTGTCTCGCTATCTGAATTAGAAAGCGCCAACAGGTACAACAACTCTTTTTGCAAAGCCGGATCAACTTCACGCTCCAGAACCGCACTGCCTTCAAACTGGAAACGTTTTATTTCACGTTCAATGGCACTGAGCAACATTTTGCGCCCTTTGCCTAACTGCATATTCTTTTCTGCCAATGCCGTTAGCGTTGCGCGCGCCAACCACCAAAAGTTGCTTAATGCCGCTCCGGTAGATGCAGCTTCCAAACGCTGCAATGCGCGAGTCATCATCCCCAATGACGCTTTTACCTGCACACCTTTCAATACATTTAATAGCGCGGTTTGATACATATGGCGCAAGCGACGTACCAATGTGCTGAGATCCTCAGGTAAAGCCTGGCGTGAAGGCAAAGCACGAGGATTAGGCTTTATTACATTGAGCGGATAAAAATAACTTTCCGGTAATGGCACGGCCTTTCGCGCAAGGCGTAATTCATTGATATGCGGGATCAGCAACATCGCCATACTGCGCGCAGTTTGCGTGCAGTATTCAAGGTAGCGAGGAAGGATAAAAAAACTGGCTGTCAGGAGTTCCAGTTTTGCATCGGTTTTTTCGTCTTCACCCAAGGTGATATCAGTAATATGAGTAGCGAGTTCATCGGCCAGCAAATCAACCCCTCGCAACTGAATAAGGCTTAAAATACCGCGAATCTGCTTGATGCCATCAATACAATTCTGTAATAACTCGCCGTTATTGCGATCCTGCGCAAACTGTTCAAGGCGAACTGCAGATTGCTCAATCGTTGCAACCAGCTCGTCCTGAACCATTTTTAATGAAGCGAGATTCAAAGTTTCTGTTGTACTCACAATTACATCCTGGCTTTTGTCTTATGGAAAAAGTTAAAACAACAATTTAGGTACAATGACTCTATACCATGTTTGGCGTTATTTCATCGCGGCGCCTTAAATAAGCCCGGTGAAGCAGGCACATTGCCAAACAAATCTCATTTGTGCATTTTTCGAGTGAAACGAATTTTATTCCCGCAACCATACACAGTTATCGCCGCTGGCTTTGGCGATAGCAACAAGCTTTTGTTGATGGGCAACCAACTCATCTTCATTCGCGATGATAACCGGCAAGGGTTTGCGGCCAGGTGCGATACGGCGGATTTCTTCCACCTGGGCACCATCATCGCTCTTGGATTGATTACCACCCAGCGACAAAGCGGTTTGACCGCCGGTCATCAATAAATAAACATCAGCCAGAATCTCGGCGTCGAGAAGTGCTCCGTGAAGTTCACGCTGGGAGTTATCTACCCCGTAGCGTTTACAAAGTGCATCCAGATTATTCTTTTGGCCGGGATGCTTGGCGCGCGCCATTAACAAGGTATCAATGACATGGCAGCGATCAGTAATACTGCCAAATCCCGGGCGCAACATGTTCAATTCATAATTGATAAAGCCGATATCAAACGCAGCGTTATGGATGATCAACTCAGCGTCACCCACAAATTGCAAAAACTCATCGGCAATACGCGCAAATACCGGCTTATCCTCAAGCATCGCGTTGCTGATACCGTGGACGGCCTGGGCGCCGGCGTCTATTTCACGCTCGGGTTTGATGTACTGGTGATAATGGCGCCCGGTCAAACGACGATTCACCAGCTCAACACAACCGATTTCAATAATCCTGTGACCTTGCGAGGTTTCCAGACCGGTAGTTTCGGTATCCAGAACTATCTGACGCATTTATGTAACCTCTTTATCTAGATCCGCGCGGCAACTCTTCGATACCACGATTCGCCAAACCATCGGCAATTTCATTTTCGCGATGTCCGCTGTGCCCTTTCACCCAATGCCAACGCACTTGGTGGCGCTGGTTTTGTTCATCCAGGCGCTGCCACAAATCCGCATTTTTAACCGGCTCCTTAGCTGCTGTGCGCCAACCATTTCGCTTCCAGTTAGCGAGCCATTCGGTAATGCCTTTACGCACATACTGCGAATCAGTGGTGATAGTTACATCACAAGGCTCACGCAGTGCACTCAAGCCCTCAATAGCGGCCATCAACTCCATTCGATTGTTGGTTGTGTTTGCCTCACCACCATACAATGATTTTTCTACCCCACTGTAGCGTAAGAGCACCCCCCAACCGCCAGGGCCAGGGTTACCTTTGCAGGCACCATCGGTATAAATTTCGACCTGTTTCAAACTTGTCCATCCACAAACAATAAACTGCGTATTGATGCCCCGCTGGTTGGGCCAAGGATACGGGTAACAGCCAAACCGCGTAACGGGCGGTATTTCTGCCACGCCGGTTTTATCGGCGTGAGAGGTATGTGGTCCTTGCGGGCGACAATCATATAGAACCCTCCCCAAGGCAAGCGCAGCCTTTTACCCCAGCGCTCGACCCATTGCAAATGTTTAATCGCATTTTCCTGTGGCAAAGGCGGACGAAAAAAACCTTTGTAAATCGCAATTGGCTCCATATCAACCAATGCCAACCAATCCAACAAACGCCCCAGGCGCAAATATTGAAACCGCCAGCGCGGCACAGACGTTATCAAACGGGCAATACGGGCACAAAACCCCCACAGGCTCCAGGGGTTAAAGCCGATGATAATCAGATGTCCACGTGGAATTAGCACACGCGTTGCTTCGCGCAGTAAATGATGGGGACTTTGACTGTAATCGAGCGTATGGTGAAGCACTACTGCATCAATTGACTCGGCAGGTAAGGGTAAATGGTTGAAATCCACTACACCGCTCAGGCGCGGATTTAACTCAGTATGCGGATGCAATAAAAAACGATGGGAGATCAAGCTCTGGCTACTTAAATCCACACGCCCGCTAATGCCAAGCTGGAGCAGATGGTAACCAAACACATATTGGAGGCCATCATTAATAGCTTCCTGCTCTTCGGCGAGTAACGATTGCCCAAGCGGTGAATCAAACCATGCTGTTACATCGGCAATTGATTCCCGCAACGGCAACACACCAAAGCGTCGCTTCCAAAGCGCGGAAAAACGAATCAATAATCGATGCGGTGCTTTTATAATCTTGCGATGCATTAATTAGCCTCAGAACCGGGTTATATTCAAGCCATTGAGTGAGCATATATGCCATGTTTGGTGTGACGAAATAGAACCGGCCATATTCGAAGAGATTATCCAGTGTTAAAGATTACCCCCATTCCAGCCTTTGAGAATAATTATTTCTGGATCATCCAACCTGACCCGGCTAAAAACGCTGTGTATGTAGTGGATCCGGGAGCCGCTCAACCGGTGCTGGAATATTTACACGCCCATCAATTAACACTTGCAGCAATCCTGGTTACCCACCGTCACAACGACCACATCGGTGGTATCAATGAGCTGCTCAACCGTTCACCTGTGAATGTTTATGGCCCGGTATCAGCGGCAATTCCCCAGGTTTCAATTCATTTACAGGATCAGGATGTATTTAGTCTTGGTGACCTGCATTTCCAAATCATTGCAGTACCTGGCCACACCTGGGAACACATTGCCTTTTACCTTCCACAACAAAAAATACTTTTTTGCGGCGACGCTTTATTTGCTGGCGGTTGCGGGCGACGTTTTGATGGCACTCCCGAAATCATGTGGGATTCATTGCAAAAGCTTGCCGCATTGCCAGACGACACATTGATCTACTGCGCACACGAATACACCCTCTCAAACCTCCGCTTTGCAGTTGCCGCTGAACCGGGCAATGAGGCCCTGAAAGAACGATTAGATCAGGTCGAACAATTGCGGGCTCATAATCAAATAACACTGCCCTCCACAATTTTGCTGGAAAAACGAACAAATCCATTTTTACGCTGTCAAGAAGATGGCATCAAAGTCTTCATAGAGTCGCAGACCGGACATAAACCGGATTCTGCTGCAGAAACCTTCGGTGCCTTACGATTGATTAAGGACTCTTGGCCTGTGTGAGTGAAGATCCGCTATAAAGTGCATTTATATACTGGAAAATACATCTCATCCGCAATGTGACAGGTGGCGCTTATTCCATATTAAGCATTGACCCGCCTTTAACCAGCACCTAGAATTCGAAATCCACAGCCCCACGGATGGCAGAAGGTAATCACTAAATAGCCATTTTTGACAGAATAATAGGATAAAAATCCTAAGTTCCAAGCAAGAATCTGCAGATGTTCTCTGCGCATGGCCGTACCCAAACCGACTTTCTAATCGGCTGACTCGCTAATCGAAAAGTCATATGAAAAGCGTTGTTAAGCTGCCGTAACTCCGTTGTTCTTACGAGTTACGCTAAAAAGTAAACTAATAAGTGACCCTATGAACCCGACAAACCGTTCCCATCTGCTAGCGCTAGGCTTGGCCTCATTCTGCATCCTGTCATTAGCGGGATGTAACTCCCTGAAAAAACCCGACAATGCAGTTGTCGAGGTGCCTCAAGTAATTCCCTCAATCCCATCAGATGAAAAACAATTAGGCGCCAAGCTCCGTGAAAGCACGGGCGACTACGGCAATCTGTGGAATGAAATCACTGAAGGTTATGGTTTACCGTCAGTAGGTGATGAGAAAGTGTCCAAGCATTTGCGTTGGTACTCTAATAATCAGAAGTACCTGGATCGGGTTACCGCACAAAGCAAGCCTTATCTTCACTATGTCGCCAACGAATTGCGCGAAAATGGTTTGCCACTGGAATTAGCGCTACTCCCTATTGTTGAAAGTGCTTACGATCCTTTCGCTACTTCGCCGAGCAAAGCCTTGGGAATCTGGCAGTTTGTTCCCCAAACCGGGCGCAATTTTGGATTGAAACAAAACCAATGGTATGACGGTCGCCGCGATGTAGTCGCCTCAACTGATGCTGCTGTTCGTTATCTCAAGCGTTTGAATACTATGTTTAATGGTGACTGGTTGCTAACAATCGCAGCCTACAACGCAGGAGAAGGAACTGTCCGCCGTGCCATTGAACGCAATCGCAAACAAGGAAAAGGAACCGACTTCTGGTCACTTCCTTTATCACAACAAACCCAGTCTTATGTACCGCAACTACTAGCATTATCAAAAATCGTCGCTGATCCGGAAAAATACGATCTCGAATTAGACGAAATCCCCAATAACCCCTACTTCACTACAGTGAACGTGAATTCCCAAATTGATTTAGCCCAAGCTGCACGTATGGCGGATATTGACCCTAAAGAGTTACGCAACCTGAACGCGGGTTATAACAAATGGATTACCGACCCCACCGGCCCCCATCAATTACTTATCCCCATTGCCGACGCCGCTGAATTTACCTTGACGCTGGATAAGCTCCCTAAAATTGCCCCAGTGCAATCCAGCGGTGATTACAAAGTAAAATCGGGCGATACCCTGGGTTCAATTGCCAAACGTTTTGGCACCAGTGCTGCTGCCCTGCAAAGTGCAAACAACCTCAAATCAACCCAACTGCGTGTAGGGCAAAGCCTGACGATTCCCGGACAATCACCATTAAGTTCTCCCTATGCCATTCAAGCCGAACAGGAAATCGCCCAACGCAACCAAAAAAATACCGGCACTTACTACACCATCCAATCCGGTGACAGTTTTTGGACCATCGCTAAAAAGCATGGCACCAGCGTGAATAATTTATTGAAATGGAATGACCTGGCGAGCAATGCCAATCTCAAACCCGGTCAAAAATTATTGGTGGTTAATAAAACACCAGCGCAGCCACAGGACAACAAAATTACGTATCAAATCAAGTCGGGCGATACACTGCACAAAATCGCCGATAAGTTTTCGGTATCCAAAAAAGACATCCTGAGCTGGAATAAAGTCAAAGATGAAAGTTACATCCACCCGGGCCAGGAATTGACGATTTTTTTGAGCGCAACCAATTAATTAAACGACTCATCGTTACCCAAACCACAAGGCCAGTCACACACTGGCCTTTTTATTATCCGGAAGCGATTAACAGCGGAACTTTATCCGTCTAGAATCTGCCTACCTTCTTCCTGTAAGCGCATCCGGCCAGGGTCATCCCTGATCAATACGCAACCAAAAAAATCAACTTTGCCTGACAAAGATAACCAAGGAGTTTTTATGTCTACGAGCCCATTGGCCGGTCACCTATTACCATTGGATTTATTGGTAGATCTTCCCAAATTAATTGATGCTTATTACGCAAACAAACCCGATGCCGGTATTCCCGAGCAACGTGTTACTTTTGGCACTTCAGGTCATCGCGGCTCCTCCTTTAACACCAGTTTCAATGAGAATCATGTGCTCGCGATTAGCCAGGCAATTTGTGATTACCGAGCAAAAGAAGGTATAACCGGCCCACTGTTTTTAGGGATCGATACACATGCACTTTCAGAGCCGGCACAAATCAGCGCCGTAGAAGTGCTAGCGGCAAATGGTGTGGAAATTATGCTCGCCAAAGGCGGCGAATATACACCGACCCCTGCAATCTCCCATGCAATTCTTAATTATAATCGCGGCCGCAGTTCCGGCCTTGCCGATGGCATTGTTATTACCCCATCGCACAACCCCCCGGATAACGGTGGCTTTAAATACAATCCACCCAATGGTGGCCCGGCTGATAGTGATATCACCAACTGGATGCAAGCGCGTGCCAATGAGTTGCTGGAAAACAAACTGCAAGGTGTTAAACGCATTGATTACCAGCAAGCCATAAAATTAGCGACGACCCACAATTTTGATTTCATTAATCATTACGTTAACGATTTGGTTAACGTTATTGATGTGGAGGCTATTCGCGGAGCTAACGTCCATATGGGTGCAGATCCACTGGGCGGCGCCGGCGTAAATTACTGGAGCGCAATTGCGGATCGCTACCAATTAAACCTGAAAGTCCTTAATACCGCTGTTGATAAAACCTTCTCATTCATGACCGCTGACTGGGATGGAAAAATTCGTATGGACCCATCCTCCGCATACACCATGCAAGGCATGGTTGAGCGTCGCAATTTATTTGATGTGGCTTTTGCGTGTGATGCGGATCATGACCGCCATGGCATAGTTGCACCCAGCTGTGGATTGTTGCCGCCCAATCATTACCTCGCCGTCGCCATTGAATATTTGTTTCAGAATCGCCCGCAATGGAAAGCAGAAACCGCTATCGGTAAAACCGTAGTGAGTAGCGCGATGATCGATAACGTTGCAAAAAAATTGGGCCGTCGCTTATATGAAGTACCGGTTGGTTTTAAATGGTTTGCACCAGGCTTATTTGACGGATCACTCGGTTTTGGTGGCGAAGAAAGCGCCGGCGCGTCTTTCTTGCGCATTGATGGCAGTGTATGGGCAACCGATAAAGACGGTATTATTCCATCACTGCTCGCTGCAGAAATCAAAGCACGTACCGGACGCGACCCGGGAGAGCGCTATCAAGCATTAGCCGATGAGTTTGGGCATGCAGCAGAAGCACGCGTTGAAGCCCCGGCAAATACAGCACAGAAAAAAGCCCTTTCAAAATTATCACCGGAACAAATTACATCCACTGAATTGGCGGGCGATAAAATTGACAGCATCCTGACCCATGCACCGGGCAATAATGCGGCTATCGGTGGAATTAAAGTTATCAGCAAAAGCGGCTGGTTTGCGGCGCGGCCATCAGGCACTGAAGAAATTTATAAAATTTATGCCGAAAGCTTTAAAGGCAAAGAGCATCTGCAAGAGTTGATTGCTGAAGCGCAAACCATTGTCGACAAAGCTATCTCTTGACCAGCAATTGCAATAAACGTAAATATAAAAGCCGCTCCCAAAGCGGCTTTTATATTTCAATCACAATTACCTCATACTTTCGGTAGGGGAATCCAATCTGTTTCGCCAGGCACCATGGTAAACCCGCCATTCGTCCAACGCTCACCTGCCCCGCGCACTTTTTCGCGCGATGAAGCCACAAAATTCCATAATATAAATCGGTCCCCCGCCAATGGCTCTCCACCAAACAACATTATTCGCGCACCCGCGTTTGTTTTTATAACAGCAGATTGATCCAATACACCAACATGGAATTCAGGAATAATGTCGTCACCAATACTAATCTCACCCTGCACTACATACACCGCTAATTCTTGCTGCGGGAAATCCGGTCGATAGTCAGCACCGGCACCCAACTCCAAATCCAGATAGATTGTTTTACTGGCAGTTTTTACGGGTGATGAAATACCAAACGCCTCACCAATTAACACGCGCCCTTTAATACCAGTAAGGTTAATTGCTGGAATACGCTCGGATGCATAGTGCGCAAATGATGGATCACAATCCTCCTGGTCCGTAGGCAATGCCAGCCAGGTTTGAATACCTTCAACAGTAGTTTTACTTTCTCTTACATCATCAGGCAGGCGTTCTGAATGGACGATACCGCTACCCGCCGTCATCAAATTAATGGCGCCCGGCTCAATGCGCTGCACAATACCCAAGCTATCGCGATGCATCATTGCACCGGAGAATAAATAAGTGACTGTCGCCAAACCAATATGTGGATGTTGGCGTACATCGCCCGCCGTAGTGCCCGCTTCAAAATGTGCAGGCCCCATATGATCCACAAAAATAAACGGGCCTACACGCTGCTTTAAGCGTGAAGGCAGCAAACGCTTAACGGTAAAACCTATGTCCTGGGTGCGAGGTGGAATCAATAGCGTCATGATAGTTCCCGTTTTGAAAAAGCTAATGTGTACTTAAAAATCAATTGGTCTTTAAATCGATTGGTCTTTAAATCGATTCTCTAAATGATTGAGTAACGCGGTTAAACGATAGGGCTGATATTTCCGTTGTTTGTAGACCGCATAAATCGGTGTAGATTGCCCCTGGTATTTTCCATCCAACAATTTCATCAGCCGGCCCTGTGCAAGTTCTTCGGTTAGGTCCAATGCTGATTTGTAGATAATGCCATGGCCAGCCAACCCCCAGCGCCGCACAACATCACCATCGTTAGTATGGCGATTACCATTAATGTGAATTTCAACAAGCTTGTTGTCACGATAAAAAATCCAGTGGTTGTAAGGACGATCATTGCGATAAAAATACAGGCAATTGTGATGCTCCAAATCCTCCAGGGAATCTAATGCCGGCATACGCGCGACATAACCTGGTGACGCAGCCAATATTCGCTGGTTATCACACAGTTTGCGCGCAACCAGCGATGAATCACTTAACTCACCATAACGAATCACCAGATCCAGATTATCGCGATACAAGTCCTGCATAAAATCAGAAAAATCCAGGCGCAAAATAATGCGTGGATATTGCTGCTGGAAATCATCGAGGACACCCAGCAGTAAATGCCGCCCGAGGTCCGAAGGCAACCCGATACTGATTTCACCGGCAACCGCCGTCTGTAAATTGCGCAACTCCGACTCTGCATCTTCCAATGCGCCCAGCGCCTGTTGTAAATAGGGAATCAAACTCTGCCCTGCTGCACTCAAATGCAAACTGCGTGTGGTACGCTCCAGCAAGTTCACATCCAATGCCAGCTCTAAACGTTTGATCGCCGCCGAAACAGCAGCGTTGGTAACGTTCAATTGTCGTGCGACCTCACTCATGTTGCCGCTTTCGGCAACACGCAAAAACAGCTCAAGGTCTTGCAAGGAGTAAGATTTGGTCACAGCGCACCAATTATCAAAAAATAGTTGATAGTCATTTAAGCAATATAGCGATTATCAAAAAAACATCTAGCCCCTAGACTGCCCTCATTCGCCATTAACCCAAGGAGTTATTATGAAAGCCGTTGCCCTGAAAGCCTATTTGCCCATTTCCAATCCGGAATCTCTACTCGATGTCAGCCTGGATAAACCAACACCAACCGGGCACGATTTATTGATTGCTATAGACGCCATATCGGTAAATCCGGTGGATACTAAAGTTCGCAAACCTAAAGACAAGGTAGAGGAAAATTATCGGGTATTAGGGTGGGATGCCGTTGGGCGTGTAGTTGCAACAGGTTCAGATGTTACTTTATTTAAAACCGGTGATCAGGTTTATTACGCCGGTGATATTTCACGCGCAGGTAGCAACAGTGAATTCCAATTAGTGGATGAGCGTATTGTGGGACATAAACCTAAAAGCCTCAGCAATGCCCAAGCAGCCGCTATACCACTCACTGCCATTACTGCATGGGAAGGATTATTTGATCGGTTGCGCATTCCGCAAAATAAAAATGCCACAGCCAAAACGTTATTAATTATCGGCGGTGCCGGTGGCGTAGGCTCAATTGCAATCCAGCTTGCAAAGACATTGACCAACGTAAAAATTATTGCCACCGCGTCGCGTCCTGAATCAGTCGAATGGTGTAAATCTCTCGGTGCAGATCTTGTGATCGATCACAGCAAATCATTTACTGATCAACTAAAAGCCCATGGCATCAATGGTGTCGATTATATTTTTTGTTTGAACAACACCGACCAGCATTGGGCATCCATTGCCGATGCAATTAAACCCCAAGGCCATATTTGTTCAATCGTAGAATTAAGTGGCGCAGTGGATTTGAATTTACTGAAAAATAAATCCGTCAGTTTTAGCTGGGAGTTAATGTTCACTCGTTCATTGTTCACCACTGACGATATCATTGAGCAACACAAGCTATTAAATCGTGTGGCCGAATTAATCGATGCAGGAAAATTAACCACCACAGTTACCGAAGTATTCACACCTATCAATGCTGCCAACTTGCGTAAAGCACACGAAAAAATTGAAACAGGAAAGACTATCGGCAAAATAGTTCTGGAAAATTGGGCCTAAATCAACGCAGTACCCAGGAGAAAAATGATGAGTCACTCAAAATTATTTTCACCGTTAACACTGGGTGATCTGCACCTCAACAATCGTGTGCTTATGCCGCCCCTTACCCGTTGCCGTTCGGCACAACCGGGAAATATTCCTACCGATTTAATGGCAACCTATTATTCACAGCGCGCAGGCGCCGGATTAATTATTACGGAAGCCACACAAATTTCCCAACAAGGCCAAGGCTATTCATTCACACCGGGAATTCATTCTACCGAACAAGTAAGCGGCTGGAAAAAAGTGACCTCGGCAGTGCATGCACAAGGCGGGAAAATATTTGTACAGCTTTGGCATGTGGGCCGCATGTCACATCCCATTTTTCATAATGGTGAACTGCCCGTCGCTCCATCAGCTGTTCCGTTCCAGGGCCAGGTGTGGGTGTATAACGAAAGTACACAAAGTGGCGAAAAACTGGATTGCCCAACGCCACGAGCACTGACTCGTGAAGAAATCCAGCAAATTATTGAGGATTATAGAAACGCCGCCGCAAACGCCATTGCAGCCGGTTTTGATGGAGTGGAAATCCATGGTGCTAATGGCTATTTGATCGATCAATTCCTTCGCACTACATCCAACCAGCGCACTGATGAATATGGCGGTTCACAAGAAAATCGTTTGCGCTTTTTAAAAGAAGTGGTAAATGCAATTGTTGATGAAATTGGTGAGTCGCGTGTAGGCATTCGGTTGGCTCCATTCATTACCGCACGCGGAATGAACTGCCCGGAAATTCTGGATACGATTCAGAAAGCTGCCCAATTTATCCAACAAAAAAATCTGGCGTACATTCATCTCGCTGAAGCCGATTGGGATGATGCGCCGCAAATCAACGAAGAATTTCGCCAGGAATTACGCGGAAACTTTTCCGGGAGAATCATAGTGACTGGAAAGTACACCAAGGCACGCGCTGAAACGATTTTGGACCAGGGCTACGCCGATATGGTCGGTTTTGGCAGAGCGTTTATTTCCAACCCGGATTTACCGTTGCGCCTTGCCAATAGCTGGCCATTAGCGGAGTTAAATCCCGGCGCATTGTTTGGTGGAAACCACATAGGTTATACCGATTATCCTGTTTACCGGGAAAGCGAAAAGGAAACTGCCTGAAAATAAAAGGGGCCTGATTTACATCAGGCCCCTTTTTAAAAATTTTTATTGCACTATGAAATTGTTGTGGTGATATTGAATGTTCCATGAGACAACAATTTATGAATCGGGCATTTCTCGACAATCCCGGCTAGCTGTTGTCGTTGCTCTTCCGTCAAGTTTCCAACAAATTCGATGTTCATCGCCAAATTATATTCACCTGCCTTTTCTTTTGAATCATCACGCTCTATATCAATATTGATTGATTCAACTGGTATGCCGCGACGTTTTGCAAACATGGTTAAAGTGATTGCAGTACAAGCCGCCAGTGAAGAATCCAGCAAACCATGAGGATCTGGTGCGGTATCTTCGCCACCCACACCCGCTTTCACATCGGCAAATATTTCGTGGCCATCGATTTGTATGCGCTGGCGATAAATGCCATCGCTCGTTTTTTCTAACTGGATCATTAAACGTGCCGCCGTTCCAAATTCAAGAGGGATTATCGTTGCATATCGTACTTGCGCATTTTTTCAACCAATGTAGTACGACGCACACAGAGTCTATCAGCCGCACGTGCAACAACACCACCGCAATCGTTTAATGCCTGCTGGATTAAACTCATTTCAAGGTTGGTAATGTATTCACGTAAATCGATCCCCTGTTCTGGCAATAAAGGTGTGTCATTCATACTGACATAACTTGCACTTGCCCCTGCAGCAGAACCATTGGTTTTTGCAGACGCATGAACAAAGTCTTCATCGGTAACATCCACATGACGATATTTACCAGGCAAATCCTGCACCCCAATAACACCAAACGGATGCATTATCGCCATACGCTCAACGAGGTTCGCCAGTTCACGCACATTACCGCTCCATTCGTGCTGGCACAGTGACATAATTGCTGCAGAATTGAAACGAATTGAACCGCGCTGTTCACTTTCCATACGCGATACCAACTCATTGATAAGCAATGGAATATCTTCAGAACGCTCTTTTAATGAAGGCAGCTCAATAGGAAATACGTTCAGGCGATAAAATAAATCTTCGCGAAATGTATTACCGTCAATCATTTGTTCGAGGTTGCGATGCGTTGCAGCAATGATACGTACATCGACGGGCTGGGTTTTATTACTGCCAACACGTTCGAAACAACGCTCTTGCAACACACGCAAAATCTTGACTTGCATGTTCAATGGCATATCGCCGATTTCGTCCAGGAATAAAGTGCCGCCTTCCGCCATTTCAAAGCGCCCGGCACGGCTATTTATCGCTCCGGTAAATGCTCCCTTTTCGTGGCCAAATAATTCACTTTCCAAAAGCTCTGCGGGAATTGCGCCGCAATTAACGGGTACAAAAGGTTTGTCACGGCGTGGAGAGTTGTAATGCAGGTTACGCGCAACAACTTCTTTTCCCGTACCGGACTCACCAGTAATTAAAACAGAAACATCTTTGTCAGCCACCTGCGCCATCATCTCACGTACATTCTGGATTTCACGGCTCGTACCAACAAGGCTGCGAAATAAATGGACCGGTCGACGCTGGGGCTGGCGCTTGCTGTTTGATTGGGCCTCACGATACAACTGGGCACGATGTAATGTATCCACCAATTTATTGTAAGTGGGTGGTACAGACATGGTAGCAATCACCATAAAGCGATGAATGTCTTCCAGGCTATCGGCGACATATTGATTTTCATCACCCACCAAAACGACTGCCAATTCGTCATTCCAGGAACGAATTTCTTTTAACAGTTGCGCCAGGGATTGATTGCTATCGCGATGGTCGCCAATAAAAATGGCTACATAATCTTCACCACCGTTTTCTTCTGCAATAGCAGTTTTCCAGCCATCACTGGTAGTGACAAGAGTTGTTTCACTGAGAAAATCCAGGAGGATTTTTAGATCGTGCCGACGTGACGGATTATCGTCAATAACGAGAACTTTGTTGTTGCGCCACATACCCCAAGACCTTTTCATTTCATGCCAGACCACTGATTAATCGCTAACAATAACGATCAGGGCGGCGAGATGACTTATCGGAGTAAGTAATAGACGAGGCTGGGATTCTAGTCAAATTTATGACGAAAAGTTTTTGGCGTTTTAACATTTCTAAAACAACACGAGCAAATATTCGCCAAAAATATGCCTTTTATTGCGTGCATATAAAATTTTTATTCACATTGATAATTGATTGGAAATTATCCACGTTATTTTTATGACGAACTTCTTTTACGAAGAACCACTCGTTGCTTGTGGCGCGATTTCATCCCAACCGGACTTCACAGTTTTGAGTAGCTGAATCACTTCATTGATTTTTTCCACATCATTTTGTGACGAGGCTTCAAGCAGTTTAAAGTTGACATATTCGTACAACTGATCAAGGCGCTCTGAAATTTCACCGGCACTCATGTCCAGCGACGCACGCAATCCACCCACAATACTGATTGCCTTACCGATCAATTCACCTTTCGCAGCCAGATCGCCGCGCTCGATCGCTGCCTGGGCAATTGCCAAGCGACTTAGCGCACCTTCAAATAACAATTGGATCAGGCGATGGGGAGAGGCATTACTGACTTCTGATTCAATACCCAAGCGGCGATATTGTTTCAGTGCTTCTTGCGGATTGTAATTGGACACGGAATGACCCCTGCTAGCAGTTATGTCCATTAAGGCTAGCAGGGCCGCTCAACTTTTGCGAGTTTTGCTATAAAAACGAGCTTTTAAAAACCGAATTAATAACCTTAATTAACACTTCCGCAAATCAGGTTGCTTGCAGAAGTATTACTTCACGTTGACATTGGGCAATTAAACCGGCATAGACACCTTTGAGTTCACTTAATGCGCGTACCAATGTTGTTTTATCATCGCGATTGGCTGAGATCACACGATCAATCAACAGCACGCAAATGCGATCCAGGTGACGAACCCTTTCCCAATCCTCAGCCTGCAAGGCTTTAGTTAATGCTTGTTGCAGGCCGCGCATAGCATTTATGCCGACGTCCCCCTGATATTTTGGTGCGGGCACTAATTGAATACTCATGGTTTACCTCATTACACCTGATTAGAGATCGCATCCCAAGCGGATTTTATTTCGCCAAGCAACCGGCCACATTCATCCAGGTATTCGGGATTATTTTCGTAGTTAGCCTGGGTAAGGCGGCGGATAACATAGTCGTAAAGATTGTCGAGATTCTCGGCAAGCTTACCGCCCTCTTTATCATTCAAGCTACCTTGCAACCCACCGACTATGGCAACTGCCTTGCCAATCATTTCCCCTTTGCGAGCATATTGATTTTGTACCATCGCCCCTTTTGCCTGGGCGATACGCTCAAGGGCGCCTTCAAATAACATTTGGATTAAACGGTGTGGCGAGGCAGATTCAACACCAGAATGCACTTTAACGCTGGCATAATTTTGGACGGCGGAATAGGAATTCATAAATCACCATTGAATGTTCGAATTTTTGCATTGCTATTGCCAGCGCAGAATGAATAATCACTGGACCTTAAAGCTAGCGGCATAATTTCCAAAACCTTTAACCGGAATCTGATCAAAATGCGTAAATCCGTCCTTATTACCGGGGCATCTACCGGTATAGGTTATTTTGTTGCCCACGAACTAAAGAAAGCCGGCTACCAGGTTATTGCGTCTTGCCGTAAGCAAGAGGATGTAACAAGACTGCAAACTGAGGGACTAGACGCTGTGCTTATTGATCTTAATGATTCCGTATCAATCCAAACTGGATTTATCAAGGCCATGGATATAACCGGTGGCAAGTTATACGCGCTATTTAATAATGGGGCTTACGGCCAGCCAGGTGCGGTGGAGGATTTATCACGCGAAACATTACGCGCACAATTTGAAACCAATGTGTTTGGTTGGAGCGAACTCACCAACCTGGTATTGCCGGTTATGCTCAAAGAAGGTACCGGCAGGATTATCCAAAACTCTTCAGTATTAGGTATCGCAGCAATGCCCCTGCGCGGCGCGTACAATGCCAGCAAATATGCAATTGAAGGGCTCAGTGATACCTTGCGGCTGGAACTTAAAGATACCGGCGTTTACGTGAGCTTGATTGAACCCGGCCCTATATTCAGCGAGTTTCGCAAAAATGCGCTCACCGCATTGCAAAAGAATATCCACATTGATAACAGCAGGCACAAACAAACCTATCAAATTGCCATCAATAGATTAAGCAAAGAAACCAGTACGACACCTTTCACCTTAGGTCCCGATGCTGTTTACAAACGCGTAATTCACGCCCTCGAAAGCAAGCAACCGCAGGCCCGCTATTATGTAACTGTACCCACTTATCTGGTGGGATTTATGAAACGCATCCTGCCTGTTTTCTTATTGGATAAGCTTCTGCAAAAACTAGGGGGATAGTTCATTCCCGATTCAGTATTTGCGCTTAGAGTTATAGGAAACAACCGAAGGATATAAGTATGAAAACGCGCTTATCTTTATTTATGAGTATTGTATTGATTGTGCTCTTACCCAATGTCGTTAGCGCCGGCTCATTGCGTTGCGGCAGCAAACTTGCACAGATCGGTGATACCAAAGCAGAAATCATTGAAAAGTGCGGTGAACCAATAATGACTGATGCTTATTGTGCGCCCTTGGTCGCCGCCAACCAGATTCAGGGAACGCAGAATGGAAATAATAATATCCAAAATAATATCGCAATTAGCACCTGCGAGAATGTAGACATATGGACCTATAAACCCGGTAGCGGAAAATTCATAACCAATCTCTACTTCAGCAATGGCCAATTACAAGTCATACGCTATGGCGATAGAGTGAAATAACAGCAGATTGAAAAACTATTGCGCAAACTGAATTACTGTATATAATCACAATAACTGTATAAATAAACAGATTCAGGAGTGCATCATGTCAGACTTAACACCGCGCCAGGAAGAAGTATTAAACCTTATCCGTAAATATGCCGAGGAAACGGGTTATCCTCCTACGCGCGCGGAAATTGCCCGCATTCTGGGCTTCAAGTCTGCCAATGCTGCTGAAGAACACATCAAAGCCCTGGCTCGCAAAGGCGCCATTGAAATCATACCGGGTGCATCACGCGGCATACGGCTCCCCGAAACCCATAATGGAATTCCCATTGTTGGTCGTGTAGCAGCTGGCAGCCCTATCCTTGCCCAGGAACACATTGAGGATTATTGCAACATTCCCTTCAACTTCTTTTCCCCCAGTGCTGATTATTTGTTACGTGTACATGGTATGAGCATGAAGGATGTTGGAATAATGGATGGTGATTTATTAGCAGTGCATCGAACAGACCAGGCCCATAATGGCCAAATCGTTGTAGCAAGAATAGGTGAAGAGGTTACGGTAAAACGCTTTAAGCGTACGGGTAGTAAACCGCAAGTCGAACTGTGGCCCGAAAACCCTGATTTTGATGTTATCCATGTGGATATGCGCGATCAGGAATTTAGTATCGAGGGTTTAAGTGTAGGAGTAATTCGCCGTGACTAATCTTGCCCGCATCAAATCAAGCAATACAGGTCATCAACAACCACTGGGTGGAGTAACTGAGCTGGTATTGACTAGCGATACCCCTGAACAATTAGCATTGCTTATGCCCATGATCGCCTATCTTAGCAATAGCTCTCAGGATCGTTGGATAACCTGGATAGCACCACACAATATTAGTCGTGAATTGTTAGAGTCCTACGGAGTAAATACACGTTATATCCGTGTAATTCATTGCCACGATCAACTAAGTTTATTGTGGGTTACATGGGAAGCATTAGCAGCAGGGAACAGCAATACAGTAATTTCCAGCCCGGGAAAATTAACTGATAAAGAGTTGAATCAACTTGAAACTGCGGCAATGAAAGGAAAATGCCAGGGTTTGTTATTGCGGGTTCGCTAGCAGGAAGCAAATTGCTACAGAAAAGGAGTTAGTGCAGCATCAATTTTTCAGTATTGCTCAGCTCATCTGCGAGATCATCAAGCATGGACTCCGCCTGTTGATCCGCAATATCACCCGCAGCTTCCATACCAGCCTCAATCATTGCTTTAGCAACATTGAATTTATCCTCGCCAAGAAACGCCAGCGATTCCTGAGAGAAACGAATAGTTACCAAAGGTTCATTGCCCTCATCGTCAGCTCGGGCTAAAGCCACATCACCATTGATAAGCTCAATAATTTCATAAAACGATGACATACAAACCTCTGCATAAACCGGGCGCGCATTCTAGCATTGCAACCATTCAAAACCTATTGCTTCATAAAGTATCAGCAATCCTGGGTGATGCATGCAGAAACAAACAAGAACCCTCCGCAACAAACCGGCAATAATTCGCTAATGCCCCCGGCAATAGTACCACTTCACCTGCAGAAACCACCTGATGGTGAGCATCCCACATGAGGCTTAATTCGCCTGCGATTGACATAACTAATGAATAGCCAGATAAATCAGGCTGATAAGAGCCTGAATTAATGTTAATTCTATGCACGAAGAAATCATCAAAACAGACAATTTTTTCTACTTTGACCTGCTCATTGCTAACTAGAATTTCGGGTAAAGGTATTTGGAGGCAATCAATATTCACAATAGATAGAGCACTTTCGGTATCCCAATGGTTTTGGGTTAACACCTTTTGTGCAAAGCTCAGAATCTTTCTCTCGTAAACCGGGGTTTGAAATTCAACCACCCTGACACCGTGCTGGAGGGCATGGGGAACAAGTGTCGGAATAGCCAATGTATCGCCCACCGTTAACGGCAAATGATTTACAAAACTATTCATTAGCGCTTTTAAGCGTTTCTCTTCCTTGATTAATTCTTTATTTTCAATGGATTGTGATAACTCTTTAATCCAATTTTTTAATTGCTCCACCGGGATTGGGGCATCAGGATTAAAATTATTTAATCGACACAACTCGTCCAATTTTCCATCTAAAACGCGCCGTACCTGTTCATATGCCCTGACCGCATTGAGATAAGCTTTTTTAAACTCCTCCGCACTCTCATATTCGTCCCTTTTTTTCGGTGCAAAGCCTAACTGTATTACACCTTTACCGTCAGGCCAGGCTTGTTCATTTACATGGGTAACAACATACACTTCTTGTTTTTCTTCATGTAACTCAAAATAGAGGTCACCATAAACATCGTCAGGTAATGGATCCAATACTTTCAATAAAATCAACGGCTTTTGATTTGCCTGTGGAAATAAAGATAGGACCCAGGGTAAAGGCAAATTACCATTCTCCCCTCGCACTGCAGCTTGCCCACGTATCTCGATACCTGTGAACCATATTTCTTGCCCCCAGGGTTTGGGGATATAGACAGGATCCAATACCCATGGAGCAGAAACATTAAAAATTGAAAAATGATTTTTTGCAGTAAATTGCCTTATTGACTCCAGGTCTGGCAGCAACGATTGGATAACAGGCACAAGTTCTGCCGAGAATGGAAAAACACTAAGATGGATAAACGAGCAGCCTGATTCGCCAGTATGGATTAATGCAATTAATTCAATGGTCGGTTGACCGGGCAAATAAGTTTGGATGTATTTGAAATGAAGTGCAAACGCCTGATCATCAATTACTTCGGATACCTCCCGGGTTTTAGATAGTTGCTCCGCGACCCAGGCATCTGGCCGTACATTTTCATCGAGGCTAAAACACTTCAAGGCAAATCTCACTAAAAAGATAATGGCAGAGTTTACCAGAGGATTACCAAAAATCCCGCCAATCCAACTGCGTCAAATTGTAACCTCAAAATAAAACAGCCAATCTTTCGATTGGCTGTTTTTATGTAGCTATCGCAGCTGTTTAATATTAAAACCACAAATCACCGGTTAATTTAGTCGCTCCAAAACAGTGGTAATGCCCTGCCCCAAACCAATACACATTGTGGAGACACCGAGATTCAAATCGCGATCCTGCATCACTGTCAATAAGGAACCAGTGATACGAGTTCCAGAACAGCCAAACGGATGGCCCAGTGCAATCGCACCACCATGCAAGTTCACTTTATCATTCATCACGTCCAGCAATTTCAGATCTTTAAGTACAGGCAAGGCCTGTGCTGCGAATGCTTCGTTAAGCTCCACAACATCTATATCATCGATAGTTAAATTGGCCGCTTTCAATGCTTTTTCCGTTGAAGGTACGGGACCGTAACCCATAATGGATGGATCTACACCCGCAAGCCCCAGAGACACAACCTTGGCAATCGGTTTCAATCCAAGCGATTTGGCACGTTCCGCCGACATTACTAGCATGACAGAAGCACCATCACTCAACTGCGACGAAGTACCTGCAGTGACCTGACCATTTTTTGGATCAAATACGGGAGGGAGTTTTGATAATGCTTCCACTGTTGTTTCAGGGCGGATTGTTTCGTCCTGATCTACTGAAATTAAAAAACCTTCAGTATTGTGCCCATCAACCGGAATAATTTCGCGTTTAAATTTTCCTGTTTCACGCGCCTTGGCTGCCAATTGATGAGAACGCGCTCCAAATTCATCCATTTGCTGGCGGTTAATTCCGTGCAGGAGCGCAAGATATTCTGCTGTCATTCCCATATTGCCCGCCGCTTTCGCAACTGAGAGCCCCAATAATGGGTTAATGCTAACAGACTCATACATAGGCAAATGCCCCATGTGCTCTACACCACCAATCAAATAAACATCCCCCTGCCCTGCACGAATATTGACGGTAGCCGTATGCAAGGCCGACATAGATGAACCACAAAGGCGATTAATGGTTTGCGCAGGAATTGTGTGCGGCAGACCGGCAAGCAACAAAATATTCCGGGCAATGTTAAATGCCTGCTCTTCGCGCTGCATTACGCAACCCCACAGCAAATCGTCAATCGTATTCGGATCCAATTGTGGATTGCGCGCTAATAATCCCTTGATAATTGCAGCGGAAATATCGTCCGCACGCACATGACGGAAGCAGCCATTTTTAGAGCGCCCCATAGCGCTACGAGCGTAATCGACAATAACAACGTCGCGTGGTTGTAAGCTCATTATTTTGACTCCTTAACCGTAAAATTTCTGATTATTAGCTGCTTTGGTTTTCAAACTATCTGGCGCAGAATACAACGCACCAAGATCACTGAATTTATTCGCCAAATCACAAAATGCCTGGGCACCAATGGAGTCAATCCAACGGAATACACCACCCCTGAACGGTGGAAAGCCGGTACCATAAACCAAAGCCATATCGGCTTCCGCTGCTGTTTCTACTATGCCTTCATCCAGGCAACGCGTTAATTCAGTGGCCATTGGGATCATCATACGCGCAACAATATCTTCATCGCTCAACTCCACTACACCGGTCATAGTTGGCTTGAGAATTTCTACCACTTCAGGCGCAACCACTTTGGCAGGCTTGCCTTTTTTATCCAGCTCGTAATTGTAAAATCCTTTTTCATTTTTCTGCCCAAGGCGACCCGCGGCAAAAAGCGCATCAGTGCAAGATGTGAAGTCGCGTTTCATACGATCAGGAAAACCATCCGCCATTACTTTTTCTGCATGCACAGCAGTATCAATTCCTACAACATCAAGTAAATAAGCAGGCCCCATTGGCCAACCCCAGGTTTCCATCAGCTTATCAATGCGATGAAAATCCACACCATCGCGCACTAACATGGCAAACCCGGCAAGATACGGAAATAACACACGGTTAACCAAAAAGCCGGGGCAATCTTTGACAACGATAGGTTTTTTACCCATGGCATTGGCATAAGCGACTGTACGGGCAACAGCGTTATCGGAGGTTTTCACACCGCGAATAACCTCTACTAACGGCATCATATGCACCGGGTTAAAAAAGTGCATACCACAGAAATTTTCTGGCCTTGCCAATGCTTCTGCCAAAAAGGAAATGGAAATCGTGGATGTATTTGATGCAATAACAGTATTCGCATTCACTTTTGCTTCGACTTCAGCCAATACTGCTTTTTTTACTTTTGGATTTTCAACAACAGCTTCAACCACAATATCTACCTGATCAAAGCCATCATAACTTAATGCAGGCTCAATCCTGTTTAACACATTACCCATTTCTGCCGGTGAGAGCTTTTTGCGCTCTACACGCTTGCTAATGAGTTTATTAGCCTCAGACAAACCCAAATCTATCCCTTTTTGGGCAATATCTTTCATCTTGATTGGCACACCTTTAAGTGCTGATTGGTATGCGATGCCACCACCCATGATGCCTGCACCAAGAACTGCAGCGCGCTCGATTTTTTTGTCCGCTTTTTTCTCCCAGCCTTTTGCTTTTTTGCTGAGCATTTGTTCATTGATAAAAATACCGACCAACGATTGAGCAACAGGGGTTTGCGCCATTTTGGCAAAGTTTTCTGCTTCAGCTTGCAACGCTTCGTCACGACCTTTATCTGCCGCTTTTTGCATTGCTTTGATCGCACTGACGGGAGCAGGGTAATTACGACCAGCTTGCGCACCAACAAATGCTTTGGAGGTTTCGAAGGCCATCATTGATTCAATAAAATTCAACTTAAGTGGACCTTTTTTCTGGGTGCGACGCGCCAGATAATCGAACTTGCCAGCGATGCATTGCGCCAGGCAATTCAATGCTGCATCCCTGAGTTTTCCAGGCTCTACCACCGCATCTACAACCCTGGCCGTCAGTGCAGCATCAGCATCATTTTCTTTGCCAGCAGCAATCCATTCGACTGCTGTATCTAACCCTGCAACACGAGGCAAGCGCACAGTACCACCCCAACCTGGAATTATTCCAAGCTTGGTTTCCGGTAAACCTACTTTCGCTGCAGTGCTTGCAATACGGTAATCGCAAGAAAGACAAAACTCCAAACCGCCGCCAAGAGCAAAACCATTTATCGCTACCACCGTTGGGAATGGGAGATCTTCAAGACGGCAAAAATTACGGTTATTAGTTGCAAGATGACTGGTAATATTTTCCGGACCTGACGCAAAAACAGCGCCAAATTCCATAATATCCGCCCCGACAATAAACACATCCTTGGCGCTCGTCACCAGTAAACCTTTAATATCTTTAGTGCTCTCCAGCAAATCAAGTACCTGCTGAAGTTCAGACACAGCAAGCAAATTAAATTTATTCACTGACTCGCCTTGCAGGTCAAAGGTCAACTCTGCAATACCTTCAGGCAGCAGCGAAACCTTAAGGGCTTTTCCTTGGAACATAATCAAATCTCTCATTGAAATAAGGAGGGAAAATCTGAATTTGAGTTTAGCAGGCTGAGGTTAACTTGCCTTACGAGAGAGCAGACTGATGGGGAATAACGCACAAAAAAATACAACAATTAGCAACTATGTGTAAAAAGCGAACAGATAAATAGTTTTAGGGGCACCTGCCCGGAATTAATAAACTGATGAAGTTGTCGAGAGGGTACATAAAATGTATCTGCTGCCCCCAAAGGTTCTTCTGCGAGAATAGATTTTAACTGAGCGTTACCAGTCACGATGACCCCACTGGCATCACAATCCAGCATGGCTGGAACAGTCGAAGAATTCACAGCAACTTCGATATAACGAACAGACAATTGATCCCCAGCATGTAAAAAACTATCGCCTTGCTTTGCCTTGCGTGCGACACGAACTTTTGAATCAAGTTGAAAACTAAAAAAAACAGATAAACTGATTGGAATTGCAGAGAGAATTCTCTCCAGGGACTGAATGCTAGGACTAACCTGCCCCAACTCAATCATTGAAATACTACTGTTAGTGACACCAGCCCGCTTGGCTAATTCGCGCTGGGATAAACCAAATGTTTCGCGAATTAACTTAAGGCGAATGGCGAAATCGCCAATAGTGGTTTGTGAACTGACTGCATGTTGATAATCAGGGAAATCCGGAGCTACTCCGTCAACAGACATACGTGGCACCCAATACTCGATTACATCTTATGATGACGCCGGATTTTTAAATCCGGCACGTCAGAAATACTTACTTTTTAGAAGCAAGCAATTGTTCACGTTCACCAGTTGGCAGATTATCAACAATGAGTTGATATGAGTGATCAATCATTCGCTGGATCTGCTCACTCGGAATTGAACCATCCAGAATAATGGTGTTCCAGTGTTTCTTATTCATCTGGAAACCTGGACGTACAGCAGGATACTGCTCACGCAGCTGCAGAGCCAAATCAGGATCACACTTCAAACTCACACGTGGAACACCGCCTTCGGCCGTCAACGTGGCAAACATTTTATGGCAAACCTTATAGACCGCCATATCCGGGCCAGAGGGAAACATCTCTTTGGCTTGGTGTTTATTTAAAAGGTATTTCTGTGCAGAAAGAAAATCCATGTTTTAGTCCTTTATCGAACAACTCAGGTCGATTAAAAAGCTATAAAAAGGGTTAGGTTTAATGCAATAGCACTGATTACAGGATTGCCCAAGCTACAAAACATCAACTTTTATTAAAAGACTAATGATTCGTGCTTTGAAACTGCCCTTGTACTGGCACCGGTTACACTCCTGACGTATCCGCATAGGCTGTTGATTGAGCCATGCCATATGATCTTAAGTTATTATGGAGGCATAAAACGCTCGCCCATAACTTTAAATCATCGGCCCGCTCCCTCTATTACCGCCTATTCTGCATCAGCCGCAACAGAAACGATAGAGAGAATGGCGTCAAAATCAACTATATTTGATTTGGCGTTGATTTTATGGTCAATCAGACCAGTTGTCACTCTATTCCACACCAATAATACGGTTATTTGCATTTTTTACCGGATTATTACCACGGAACCCAAATCTTTTGCTCTCCTTATCGAAGACTAGCATATAGGTTACAAAAAAATACATTGCACAAACTTTTCGCAACCAGGTATTACTACTCAGTTAACTTTCTAGAATGAAGTACGACGGTATTCCCTGTATTCTGGTTCCCAAAAATTTTTCTCTATTTTTTCGTTGATGATGTCTTCGGGTATTGGTAAGGCGACACCATCAGCAATAGCCTGTATTACCACCGCACGTGCAATTAATTTGCTAACAGCACGAATATTTTCCAATGACGGCAATAAAGCCCCCGCGCCCGTTTGCGCAATTGGTGATGCATCTGCAAGTGCTTTGCTGGCCGCCATCATCATGGAATCAGTTACCCTTGATGCCTTGACAGTAATAACACCCAAACCAATACCTGGAAAAATATAACTATTATTGCATTGCGCAATTTCAATAGAGTAATCCCCCATATCAACAGCTTCGAAAGGGCTACCGGTAGCTACCATTGCCTTACCCGAAGTCCAACGCAATAAATCCACAGGTTGTGCTTCTACTTGAGAAGTAGGGTTTGATAAAGGCAAAATCAATGGGCGTTCACAATTAGCCTGCATTGCTTCCACTATTGTTTTTGTGAACAAGCCAGCTTGCCCGGACACACCAATTAACACGCTCGGCCTGGTATTAATCACCACATCTAACAAACTGATGGCGTCTTTATCAGGTGAATGAGCAAGAGTCCAACTACGTACTATTTGATCAGGCGTACAAAAAGGAATTTGAAATTCGAATAATTCGGCAGAACTTTCCTGCAACAAACCATCTTTGCTTAACAAAAATATCCGGTTGCGGGCCTCAATCTCTGTCGCACCTTCCGCAACCATATGCTTAACAATTTGGTCTGCTATCCCGCAACCTGCTGAACCAGCACCTGCAAATACAATACGTTGATCGCGTAAACGCTCGCCCTTAGCCAAGCACGCTGACATTAAGGTACCAACGGCAACAGCAGCAGTTCCTTGAATATCGTCATTAAAACAACACAGCTGATTACGATAACGTTTTAATAATGGAGTCGCGTGATCCTGAGCAAAATCTTCGAATTGCAACAATACATTTGGCCAGCGCAATTTTACTGCCTGAATAAACTCATCAACAAAATTGTAATAATCATCACCTGATATGCGCGGATGGCGCCATCCCATATACATTGGATCATCTAGCAAGGCCGCATTATTGGTTCCCACATCTAACGTAACCGGCAAGGTATATGCAGGGCTGATCCCTCCACACGCGGTGTAAAGGGCTAATTTACCGATAGGAATTCCCATTCCGCCAATTCCCTGGTCTCCCAGTCCAAGAATGCGTTCACCATCAGTAACTACTATGACTTTTACATTTTGTTTCGTCGCATTTTGTAGCATATCGTCAATACGATCGCGGTCCGGATATGAAATGAAAAGACCGCGCTTGCGTCGATATATTTTGGAAAATTGCTGGCACGCCAAACCGACGGTAGGAGTGTAAATAAGGGGCATTATTTCCGTGAGATGATCAGTCACCAGGCGGAAATAGGCGGTTTCATTGGTATCCTGAATATTGCGCAGGTAAATGTGCTTATCAATAGGTGTTTGAAAGGAGCAAAGTTGGTGATAAACACGCGCTTCCTGTTCTTCAATTGTTTCTATCTTGTAAGGTAAAAGCCCTTCCAGATTAAACTGCTGCCGCTCTCGCTGGGTGAACGCACTGCCTTTATTTAACAACGGAGCCTCTAGCAGAGCCGGTCCAGCAAAGGGAATATAAATTGGGCGTTTTTTCGTCATGACACTCACTGACAGAAGGCTATATATATGGCAACCATAGCGCAAATAACACGACACAACCAGAGTATAAACGTATAACAATTATTATTTTTGTAATTGAGGCGTTAAAATAGTTTTCCCGATTTATTATTTATCATGTATCAGACAGAAAAGGGTTAGTTATGACCGTTGAAGAATTTATCGCAAAATTAAACGCAACACCTGACAATATTGATTTTAAGGAAACTATTGCCGTTATAGAAACTCACTATGACTTTACCCCCACTGAATTTCAAAATGGTGAATTAAAAAATGAAGCAGGTCAAAACTCAGGATCATGCAAGCTATTTTCCTTTGCACAACGTTTGGAGCTCAACCAGCAGCAAACATTAAACTGCTTTGGTGATTACTACAGAATTGATGTGCTTCAACATCCAACGGCAACTGACCATCAAAATATCCGGAATTTTATGAAATATGGCTGGCAGGGAATACATTTCAAACACCCTGCCTTGTCCCCTAAAGAATAAATGTGAGCATTTACCATGTGGATACAAAAAGAAATTCAATTATCTGCTTATGCGCGAGGTTTTCATCTGGTAACGGCTGAAATATTGAATAAAATTCCCGAGCTTAAGCAAATCCACATTGGTTTATTGAATATCCTCATAAAACACACTTCAGCATCCCTCACTATCAATGAAAATGCAGATCCGACTGTACGTAAAGATTTTGAAAGTTTTTTTAATCGCATAGTGCCAGAAGATCAACCTTATTATTTACACAATGATGAAGGCAGCGATGACCTCCCGGCCCATTTAAAAAGCAGTTTGTTGGGGGCGAGCCTGAATATCCCTGTGACTAACGGACGTTTAAATATGGGGATATGGCAAGGCATCTATTTATGCGAACATCGCAATCATGGAGGGGCCAGGTCACTGGTACTGACATTGCAAGGTGAAAAACTTTAGAGTTATCAATTTTAATTTGCGATCAATCAAATCAGCACTCAATCAAGGTATTTAACTTTTAGTTAATTAACTAATGCAGGTAAACATTAAATAAAAATTCGCTCGAAAAAAAACCCGCAATTGCGGGTTTTTTATTAACTATTTGCGAAAGCCAGGTGGCAAAGTACCACCAGGAGGCATACCGGCACCAGGCATCATTCCGCCAATACCGCGAATCATTTTTTGCATACCACCGCCTTTCATTTTGCCCATCACTTTGGCCATTTGTTTATATTGTTTCAACAAACGATTCAAGTCCTGGATTTCGGTACCAGAGCCAGCAGTAATACGACGTTTGCGCGAACCACTCAAATCATCCGGATTGCGGCGCTCTTCGGGAGTCATCGAATTTATGAGGGCTTCCATTGTTTTAAACTGCTTATTCATATTGGCAGTTTGTGCCAATTGGGCAACATTTCCCAAGCCAGGTAATTTATCCAGCATGGACGTCAAGCCGCCCATGTTTTGCATTTGTTGCAACTGATCACGCAAATCCTCAAGGTCAAACTTTTGCCCTTTAGTGACTTTTTTGATTAGTTTTTCTGCTTTGGCCTTATCAACATTTCGCTCTACTTGTTCGATAAGCGAAAGAACATCACCCATTCCAAGAATACGTGACGCAATACGATCCGGATGGAAAGGCTCAAGTGCATCAACTTTTTCTCCAACACCCAGAAATTTAATCGGCTTGCCAGTGATGTGACGCACCGAAAGCGCGGCGCCGCCACGCGCATCACCATCAGCCTTGGTAAGAATTACACCGGTTAGCGGCAACGCATCATTAAAGGCTTTTGCGGTATTAACAGCGTCCTGACCGATCATCGCATCGATCACAAACAGGGTTTCAATAGGATTGATGGCCGCGTGCAACTCTTTAATTTCAGTCATCAGTTCTTCATCGACATGCAAACGGCCCGCGGTGTCGACAATCAATACATCAAAGAATTGTTTTTTCGCGTGATCAATTGCATTTCGTGCAATATCCAAAGGCTTTTGATCGCCGGAGGAAGGATAAAAATCCACCTCAACTTCACCTGCAAGGGTTTGCAACTGTTGAATCGCCGCCGGGCGATAAACATCCGCGCTGACCACCAGGACTTTTTTCTTCTCTCGTTCTTTCAGGAAACGCGCCAGCTTGGCAACAGAGGTAGTTTTACCCGCACCTTGTAAACCCGCCATCAACACCACAGCAGGTGGTTGCTGGGCCAAATTTAAAGACTCATTCGCTTGTCCCATGGTAGCAATAAGTTCCGCTTCCACAATTTTGATAAATTGCTGGCCCGGATTTAACGCTTTGCTGATTTGCTGCCCTAAAGCGCGGCTACGGACCTGATCAATAAAGGTTTTTACAACTGGTAAGGCTACGTCAGCCTCTAACAACGCTTTACGCACATCACGCAGCGCGTCCTTGATGTTGTCTTCACTGAGGCGCGCCTTGCCGGTAATACTGCGCAGGGTATGGGATAAACGATCGGTTAAATTCTCAAACATAGCCTGTCTCAAAAAATCAGCGTTAATGATGTCGGGATTGCTGACCAATACCGGCCAGGGTCACCAAATGATGGACCATCCACCTAAAGTGGGCGCGATTATACCTCCAAGCAACCTGAAAAGGAGTAACCACAGTAATATACGTAAAGACAAGATTTGCTTATTAAGGTTACTTCTCATTTGTCTTCTCTTTAGAATAACCTTATGACACACTTGCGACCTCGGTTTTGCCATTGAAAAGCACTCAGGATTCCCCCTCGCAGCATGATTACATTAAGCGCCAATTTGATCGCCCTGCTCATATATACCTTTGCTGCCATTTATTTTGGCCGCCAGTTCGGGCGTCATCAATCACTCCCGGTTCGCCAATTACGCCAGGTGGCGGCATTGGCATTGGTTGTCCATGGAATCGGCGTTCATGGCCTTAGCCTAAAGGATGGGCAATTGGCCTTTAGCCTCTTCTCGATTTCGTCGCTAATTTTCTGGGTTGTTAATGCGATAGTTCTGTTCAGTAGTCTCAAAAAAGAATTACACAATTTATTTTTGTTGTTATTCCCTCTTTCTGCGGTGTCAGTGCTAGGTTCAATACTGGGTAACAACCCGGATTGGCAACACAGGCTGGAATACACTATCGCAGCACATGTGATTCCCTCCATCCTTGCATATAGCTTGCTTACTATTGCCAGCCTACAAGCGTTGTTGCTCGCTTATCAAAATCGCGCGTTGAAAAATAAAAGCCTGCTTGCCAATAGCAAACTCCTTCCTCCACTACAGACAATGGAATCATTGTTGTTTGAATTCCTGTGGGTTGGAGAGCTTTTATTGACGCTTGCAATCGTCTCGGGATTTTATTTTCAAGAGGATATTTTTGCTCAACATTTGGTTCATAAAACAGTTTTCACATTGAGCGCATGGTTCATCTACGCAATCTTACTCTGGGGACGATTCCAATTAGGTTGGAGAGGCACCAAAGCAATTCGATTGGCTCTCGCTGGATTTGTATGCCTAATGCTGGCGTATTTCGGCAGTAAATTAGTATTGGAAATTATTTTGAACCGCATTTAAGCATGCGGTTCGAATAACAATTTCTAACTCTTTCTCCGTCGCATCACCTTCCGTAACAACCAGCCAAGCCCCGCTGCTGCGCCAATTAAAACGGCAAGGCAAATTGATAGAAGCAATAAATAGTTTATAAGTTCTACCCAGCTCAACCCCCATCCAACTACCGCCAGGATTATAAAGCAGCCACCGGCCAATAAATTAATACCCAGGCCGCGATGTCTTAGTAACCAGCGCATCAATTATGGATTGAACAGTTGATTGATCGCATAAGCAACACCAGCATTATCGGCTGTTTGAGTTACCCAATCGGCGACTGATTGCACATCAGGATTTGCATTCCCCATAGCAATGCCTATTCCTGCCATTCGTAAAAAATCCATATCGGATTCTGCATCACCGAATGAGATAACCTGATGCGCCTGAACCTTGTGATATTGCAACAAATATTCAAAGGCACGCTGCTTGCTAGCCGCAGAAGAAATAACACTCGCAAATTGCCAGTCAGGATATGCAGTTAAATAAGCACGCGCAAAAATTAAATTAGGAAATTGAGCTTCAAGTACAGATAGCAAATCGCCCTGTTGCGCACGATTTACCCCGAGCAATAATTTGGCAATATCAGAGCGATTGATAACGGCTGCCACACTATCCAGAATGGGATTAATGCGTAGGTGCTCAGCATGAACCTTGCTTATTTCAGTTGGTTGCGAGATATAAAATGCAGAATCTGTGTAGGCTTCTACGTAAAGCCCCATCACAGTTGCCGCAGCGAGAACAGCTTGGGCGTCATCACTTTTTAAAAGGATATTCAATAAGGTGTGCCGGGTTTGCGGGTCATAGATATGAGCCCCTGTATAAAACATACTGGCGTCCTGAATACCCAATTCATCCATGAGAAAACGCGCCGCAAAATAAGGGCGCCCCGAAGCGATGGCCGTTTTAATTCCACGGGTTTTCAGTAAATTGATTGCAGGAAAAAGCGCTGGCCGAAGCTGGCCGTGTGAATCCAGCAAAGTGCCATCAATATCGAAGAATGCCAGTCGAATATCATTAGCGGCATTGATCAGATGAGATGGCACCTGCATGACTAGCGTAGAACCAAAAGAGTGACAGCGAAATAAACCAGCACAAAACTGCTTAATGCAATTCCTTTTACCGCAACGCTTTTTTGGGCATCGGACCAGGATTGAAAACGCGAGTGTTTCGCTATCAACAATTTTGCCGCAGCAAATATCACTATAAATGCAGCAACCCAATATAACGCGTACTGACTAAAAAATTGTTCCGGCATTTTAGACTCGTCTACTCGCGGCGCCATTGCGTGGTGCCATCACGAGAATCTTCCAGCACGATTCCTGAGTCCGTTAACGTTTTACGAATTTCGTCCGCACGCGCATAGTGTTTATCTTTTTTCGCCTGGATGCGTTCTGCAATTAAACGCTCGACATCTTCCGCTGAAATTTGATCGCTACTACCCGCTTGTAAAAATATTGCCGGGTTTTCCTGCAATATTCCCAAAATCAAACCAAGCGCTTTTAACTCACCCGCCAAGCGTATTGCCAAGGCGGGGTCGGCTTTACTGGCATTATTCAGATCACGTACCAGATCATACATACCGGCCAATGCAACACGCGTATTGAAATCATCATTCATTGCATCAACAAATGCCTGGTAATACCCGCTTGCCGTTAAATCAGCCAAAGGCGTTGGCGCGACATCCGCATAATCACGCAAAGCGCCATAGAAGCGATCCAAACCGGTACGCGCTTCAATGAGGTTATCTTCAGCATAATTAATCGGGCTACGATAATGACTGCTCACCAACAGGAAGCGCACAACCTCGGGATGATATTTCTCCAGCACATCGCGAATAGTAAAAAAATTGCCGAGCGATTTCGACATTTTTTCACCGTCGACACGCACCGCACCCGCATGCATCCAGTAATTAACATATTTACAACTATTGGCCGCTTCACTTTGCGCAATTTCATTTTCATGGTGGGGAAATGGAAGATCAGGGCCTCCACCATGAATGTCAAACGTATCACCGCAGCAATGTTTGCTCATTGCAGAACATTCAATATGCCAACCGGGGCGGCCATTTCCCCACGGGGATTTCCATGCAGGCTCGCCCGCTTTCGCGCCTTTCCATAATACAAAATCGCGCGGGTCTTCTTTAATTTCATCCACCTCAATACGCGCACCAACCAGCAATTCATCCACATTTTTATTGGTGAGCTTGCCGTAATCTGCAAAACGGGTTACACGATAATAAACATCACCGTTACTGGCTGCATACGCATAACCTTTATCGATCAGTGCTTTATTCATATCCAGAATTTGATCGATATAAGCAGTTGCGCGCGGTTCTATGTCAGGGCGCGCAATCCCCAAACGGGTTTCGTCCTCATGCATATAATCGATAAAACGTTTTGTCAGCTCGGTGTATTCCTCACCATTTTCATTCGCGCGCTTGATAATTTTATCGTCGATGTCAGTGATATTACGTACATAGGTAACATCCCAATTCTGGCTGCGTAAAAATTTGGTGATTACATCAAATGCAACCAATACCCGCGCATGGCCAATATGGCAATAGTCATAGACGGTAATACCGCAAACATACATGGAAATCTTACCGGGTTTTAACGGCTTAAAAACTTCCTTCTGGCGAGTAAGTGTGTTGTATATCTGCAGCATATTATTCCTGTTCTTCTTTGCCGAAGCTGTCTTTCAAACTGATGGTGCGATTGAACACAGGTTTCTCCACTGTGCTGTATTTGCTATCCAGACAAAAATAACCCTGGCGTTCAAATTGGAAATTATTTCCTACAATTGAATTACCCAAACTGATTTCTGCTTTACAACCTTGCAGGATTTCAAGGTTATTGGGATTCATTGCGTCCAGGAAATTTTTACCGCCGGCATCCGGCGCTTCATCATTAAACAAGCGATCATACAAACGCACTTCGCAATCCAGATGTTGTGTGGCAGAAACCCAGTGAATAACACCTTTGGGTTTGACACCATCCTCCGGATCTTTACCCAGGGTTCCTTCAATGATGCGCGCGCGAATTTCGATAATATTTCCTGTTGCATCTTTAATGGCTTCATCAGCCTCAATGACATAAGCACCACGCAAACGCACACGCTTGCCCAATACCAGCCGCTTGTATTTTTTATTGGCTTCTTCGCGAAAATCTTCTTGCTCAATAAAAACAGTGTGGGTAAACGGAATGGCGCGATCACCTAGATCGTCACGGTTTGGGTGATTATGAACCGTCAATATTTCTACTTTATCCGCCGGATAATTCGTTAACGTAACTTTCAATGGACGCAACACACACATAGCACGCGGCGCATTTTTATCCAAATCGTCACGCACACAAAACTCCAGCATGCCTACATCCACCACACCATCAGAACGAGTCACACCAATGCGTTCGCAGAAATTACGTAATGATGCAGGCGTGAATCCACGGCGGCGCATACCTGAAATAGTAGGCATACGCGGATCATTCCAGCCATCCACATAACCTTCATCAACCAATTGTTTCAATTTGCGCTTACTGGTGACCGCATAATTAATATTCAAGCGCGCAAATTCATACTGACGCGGTATAGCAGGAACAGGTAAATGTTGGATAAACCAATCGTAAAGCGGTTTGTGATCCTCAAATTCTAGCGTGCAAATAGAATGGGTAATTCCTTCGATTGCGTCACTTTGGCCGTGTGCAAAATCATACGAAGGATAGATACACCACTTGTCACCGGTTTGATGATGATGAGCTTTTTTGATGCGATAAATAATCGGATCACGCAAATTAATATTGGGGGATGACATGTCTATTTTTGCGCGTAGCGAACAGGACCCTTCTTCAAACTCCCCTGCACGCATCTTCTCAAACAGCGCCAGGTTTTCTTCGACTGTGCGCTCACGGTAGGGACTATTTTTACCCGGCTCAACCAAAGTGCCACGATACTCACGCATTTGCTCGGCATTTAAATCGCAAACAAATGCCAAACCATTCTTAATCAAATGAATGGCCCACGCATACAATTGATCAAAATAATCCGATGTGTACTTAACCTTTCCATCCCACTGGAAACCGAGCCACTTTACGTCTTCCATGATGGAATTTACGAATTCCTCGTTTTCTTTTTCCGGGTTCGTATCATCAAAACGCAAATTGCAAATACCGCCAAACTCTTCTGCCATACCAAAATTCAGGCAAATAGATTTAGCGTGGCCAATATGCAAATAACCATTGGGTTCAGGTGGAAAACGAGTCGCTATTTTGCTGTGTACGCCCTGCTCCAGATCCTTGCGAATGATTTGTTGGATGAAATGCAAAGGTTTAGCTTTAACGTCAGCTGTATCGTTACTTGCAATCGGAGAATGATTGTCGCTCATGGGATAACAAATCCATTGGATAATTCGTGGGTCAAAATACGATCCTATCATTTGTAGATCAGATCGTAGAAATTGCGGTTATTCTACTGATTCAACACAGCTTTTCATACCTTATAACCTCAACCATAGGAAATATGAAAAACAGAGTAAAGATCAAAAAACACTCAATTTTTTATAAGCGACGGCGGTGCTGCACGGTAATCACTACGACGATTCAATTGATAACGCCTGACCGCCTGATTGTGTGCATCCAGAGTTGCTGAAAATTCACTGGTTCCATCACCTTTGGCGACAAAATACAGCGCATCTCCCGCGGCCGGGTTTAGCGCCGCTTTGATCGAAGCTGCACTAGGCAATGCGATCGGTGTTGGTGGCAGTCCTTCAATCGCGTAAGTGTTGTATGGAGTTGCCTCTTCGAGGTTTTTTCGGGTAATACGCCCTTTGTAGCTATCACCCATGCCATAAATAACCGTCGGATCAGTTTGCAGCTTCATTCCCTGTTGCAAACGCCGTACAAAAACACCGGCAATTTGATCGCGCTCACTATGGTGGCCAGTTTCGCGCTCAATGATTGAGGCCATGATGAGTGCCTCATAGGCATTTTTATAAGGCAAATTAGCAGGGCGCTTTTCCCATTCGGCATTTAGCAAACCCTCCATTTTTCGATAGGACTTTTGCAGGATTTCTACATCACTCGTGTTACGGCTGAAACTGTAAGTATCCGGAAAAAACCAACCTTCCGGGTGATTGATTGGTAAACCCAACAACGAGAGTTGCTCAGCCTCACTTTTGCCAATCAACTCATGACGAACAGATCGGTTTTTTTCCAGCGCAGCAAGTGCCTGCTTGAATGTCCATCCCTCTACAAAAGTAACCTGATACAAAACCACATCACCCTTTTTTAACTTTTCCAATAAAGTTTCAGGAGTTGTACCCGGCATAAATAAATATTCGCCGGCATGAACTTTATTGGTATCGGTGATGCGCGCGTACAAGCGCAGCAGGCGTGGGTGATCAAGTATATGTCGCGCCCCTAAATCATTCGCCAAATGGCTTAGGGATTGCCCCGGTTTTAATTCATAACGATAGCCTTGGGAATCAATATCCAACGGTGTTTTTAACCAATTTTGAAAATAGAACCATCCAGCGGTGGCACTGGCTAAACCAGCTAAATATATTCCTGTTGCAATTATCAGGAGCTTTACGGGCAGAGATATTTTTTTCATAAAAAGCGCTTTAAAGCACGTCAATAAACGATTGGATTTTTTATCCTAATAACTGGATAAGTTGTTGTTGAAACAGACGGACAATAGAATGACTAAAATTAATCGGCACGCCCGCGATACTTGTGACTGGCCAAATGCCAAATACACTATTTGTTAAAAAAATTTCATCTGCATGCAGCAACGATTCATAAGAAACAGGTTCAACGTTAACTTGCATATTTAATGCAGGCGCGAATTTTTCAATAATTGTTCGACGCATAATACCTGCAACACCTGAATTCGTTAAATCCGCCGTGTAGAGTTGCTTGTTTTTTACGATAAAAAAATTGCTGACAGTAGCTTCAATCACGTTATTATCGGCATCCAGCAACAACCCCTCCGCAAATTCATTATGCCATTCGGCGCGCGCCAGGATATGCTCAAGGCGATTTAAATGCTTGATGCCCGCCAATGCTGGATTTTTCCCAAGACGCATGTCGCAAATACGGATATCAACACCATCCAGAAATGAAGACGACTGCAGAGGCGCACCAGGAAATATTCCAATACAGTAAGTTGGATTTACATGATCAGGCAAACGATAACCACGTCCACCCACACCACGCGTGATTTGTATTTTTACTACAGTATCGGGATATTGATTAAAGTGCAGGCTGGATAGCAGTTTATTCAAATAGCCCTGCAAACGCTGCTCATCCAGCGGTATCTGTAAACGCCTGGCTGAATTTATCAAACGCTCCCGATGAAAATCCCATAGTGGTATTCGACCGGAGATACAACGACAGGTTTCAAATAATCCATCACCATAAGTAAAGCCACGGTCTAACGGTGATATCAACGCATCAGGAACACCATTAATACTGATAAGCGGCAATTGCACTGACATAACAACCTCTTTATGCAAAAACGCCGGACTGTTTCCAGTCCGGCGCCAGCAAGCTAGAAACGCAATATGATTTAAACTTTGCGGAAAATCAGTGAACCGTTAGTGCCCCCAAACCCAAACGAGTTCGATAGTACAGCCTCGATTTTACGCTCTTGCGCAGTATGCGGAACCAGGTTGATATCGCAACCGTCTTCAGGGTTGTCCAGATTAATCGTCGGTGGAGCAACCTGGTCACGAATAGCCAACACACTGAAAATTGCTTCAACCGCACCTGCAGCACCAAGCAAATGGCCAATCATAGATTTAGTAGAGCTAACAGCAACTTGTCCAACTGCACTCCCCATGACCGATTTCACCGCCCGGCATTCAGCTTTATCACCCGCCTGCGTAGAAGTACCATGGGCGTTAATATAATTGATTAACTCAAGTGGAATCGCTGCATCCAGGATTGCATTACGCATAGAGGCGGCTGCGCCTGAACCATCCTCTGGAGGGGAAGTCATGTGATATGCATCACCACTCATGCCAAAACCAATCAACTCGGCATAAATTTTTGCACCACGCTTTTTAGCGTGTTCATATTCTTCCAACACCAATACACCAGCCCCATCACCCAAAACAAAACCATCACGGTCTTTATCCCATGGGCGACTGGCAGCTTGTGGATTATCATTTCGCGTGGATAATGCGCGCGCTGCTGCAAAACCACCCAATCCCAGTGGAGTTGTCGCCATTTCTGCACCACCGGCAACCATTACATCTGCATCACCATGCTGAATCATACGTGCGGCGAAACCAATACTATGCGTACCTGTAGTACAAGCCGTAGTAATTGCGATGTTTGGACCACGCAAGCCATACATAATCGACAAATTACCAGAAATCATATTGATAATGGCGCTAGGCACAAAGAAAGGCGATATCCGGCGAGGGCCTTTATGCTCAAGCGTTGCAGAGCCTTCCTCAATAGTCCCTATTCCACCAATTCCAGACCCGATAGATACCCCAACACGCCCCGCGTTTGCATCAGTAATTTCCAGCCCGGAATCACGAATTGCCTGAATCCCGGCAACCATCCCGTACTGAATAAATGGGTCCATTTTGCGCGCTTCTTTACTGGGAAAATAATCATCAACGACCAGATTTCTTACCGAAGCACTAAACTGCGTGGTGAATGCTGATGCATCAAAATGGGAGATAGTGGCAATACCACTTTTACCATTGACTATACCCTGCCAGGTTTCAGCAACAGTATTTCCCAATGAACTGATCATACCCAGACCAGTAACAACAACTCTTCTACGCGACACCTGTGAGACTCTCCCGCGAAGGACAATCAAGCGGTAAACCCTGCTGATTTGTCATGGTGATTGGTATTAATTCGATAATTAATTGATGCTTGTGTGCATGAACTAATGCGACTGATAAAAAGAAAAAGCCGTACTATTTTGCAATAATACGGCCTTTCTTGAACTGAAATCAGCGGATAATCAGATTACGCCAGGTTGGCATTGATGTAATCGATAGCCAATTGAACAGTAGTGATTTTCTCAGCTTCTTCATCTGGAATTTCAGTTTCGAATTCTTCTTCGAGAGCCATTACCAACTCTACGGTATCCAAAGAATCAGCGCCCAGATCTTCGACGAAAGAAGCTTCGTTTTTCACTTCTTCTTCTTTCACACCCAGTTGCTCAGCAACGATCTTTTTTACGCGTTCTTCAATGCTACTCATGATGTTATGTAACTCCTAGTGGTTATAGTTCGAAACACTTGGGCAATAAAACCAAAATTGGTATGACCCTGTGATCCGGCCAAAATCGACGCGCATTTTACATCGATTTTGGGATTGTTGTAATGCCAAACGGCAAAATTCTTTGATTTTTGAATAATAACCCTTAAGAAACAAAGGGTTAAAATCAAAAATCACGACATATACATGCCGCCATTGACGTGAATTGTCTCTCCACTGATGTAAGAACCAGCATCACTAGCAAGAAAAACAACAACAGATGCAATCTCTTCAGGCGCACCGAGACGCCCGAGTGGAATACGAGCAAGCAAATGCTGCTTTTGGTCTTCCGGTAACACTTTAGTCATATCAGTATCAATAAAACCGGGAGCGACTGTGTTTACAGTAATATTTCGTGATCCTACTTCTGCCGCTAAAGAACGGGCAAATCCTGCTACACCCGCTTTAGTTGCCGCGTAGTTAGATTGGCCAGGGTTTCCCATCGCCCCCACAACAGAGCTGATGTTGATAATTCTTCCCCATCTCGCCTTCATCATTCCGCGCAATACACCTTTGCTCAAACGATAAATAGCACTGAGGTTGGTATTAATAACATCAAACCATTCTTCATCACTCATGCGCATCAATAGATTATCTTTAGTGATACCGGCATTGTTTACCAAGATAGCCGGAGCCCCGAACTCATCGCCAACTTCTTTTAATAAATTTGCAACAGAATCCGCGTCAGTAACATTCAATACCTTACCTGCACCATGAATCCCCAACTCCGCAAAGCGAGCAGAAATTTTTTCTGCTCCAGATTCGCTGGTTGCAGTACCAATAACAATTGCACCAGCCTTTCCAAGCTGCTCCGCAATTGACGCTCCAATTCCACGACTCGCACCGGTTACCAATGCAACTTTATCATTCAGGCTCATAAGATTAATCCTGTAAATTAAACACTTGCCAACGCTGCAAGCAGCTCTTCTGGCCTTTCAACAGAAACAGTATTCAACTCAGCCTGAATACGTTTATTTAAACCGGACAAAACCTTACCCGGGCCACACTCCAATGTCAGGGTGATTCCTTTTCCTGTCATAGTATTTACACACTCAACCCAACGTACTGGACTGTATATCTGCTCAATCATCAACGCTTTGATTTTTTCCGGATTACTTTCAGTTGTCGCTGTAACATTATGCACCACGGGAATGGCAGGAGCCGAAAATACAGTTGCTGTAATTTGTTCCGCCAATCGCTCCGCTGCAGGACGCATTAATTCCGTATGAAATGGAGCACTAACAGGCAAGGGCAAAGCACGTTTTGCACCTGCTTCCTTACAAAAAACGCTGGCACGCTCCACCGCAGCAACAGAACCCGCAATAACAACTTGTCCGGGCGAATTGAAATTAACTGCCGAAACTACTTCACCTTGTTCAGCTTTTTTACAAGCCTCAACAATCAACGCATCATCAAGACCAATAATCGCTGCCATTGCTCCTTGGCCAGCAGGAACAGCCTCTTGCATAAACTTGCCGCGTTGCTGCACCAATCCAACCGCATCCTTAAAGGCAACCACACCAGCGCAAACCAATGCAGACCATTCACCTAAACTATGCCCAGCCATAATTGCAGGCACAGCACCATTACGCTCTTGCCATACACGAAACACTGCGACACTGGCAGTCAATAACAGCGGCTGGGTGCGCTCAGTTAAATTAATTTCCTCCTGGGTGCCATCCTGTACCAATGACCAAAGGTCGTAACCCAAAACCGCCGATGCCTCAGCAAACGTTTGCTGAACTATTGGAAATTCGGCAGCCAGCTCGGCCAGCATGCCAATTTTTTGCGACCCTTGACCAGGAAAAACAAATGCGAGATGAGGATTAGTCATAAGTATTTAAGCTTCTTTTGAGATTGGTTTTAAATTGTTCTATCTGATAATTGTTGAGCAATTCGTACAGGCACCTGCAATACCACCTGCTCACGCGCTACAACCAATGCCTGCATAAAAGCTTTGCGATCAGCTCCGCCGTGGCTTTTTATGACCGTTTTTTGCAACCCTAAAAAGCTGGCACCGTTATATAAAGATGGATTTAACTCTTCGCGCAACTGCTTGAGCAAAGGCGCAGCGATTATCGATAAAAATTTATTTAAAAAATTATTTCGTAACGTATCGGAAATTTTTTTTGATATAAAGCGAGCGGCACCTTCACTTGCCTTTAGGGCAATATTGCCATGAAAACCGTCACAAACAATAACATGCTCATCACCGGCAAAAATATTATTCGACTCAACAAAACCAACGTAATGAATGCGCGAATCATTGCGCAATAAATTCTGTGCCAATTGCAGAACTTCAGTGCCTTTTTGCGACTCACTACCAATATTAAGCAATGCAACCCGCGGCCGCTTTATACCTTCCGCCTCCGCTAACACACTCCCCATGAGCGCAAATTGTTGCAAATGTTCAGGCGTGCAATTGATATTTGCCCCTAAGTCCAGCAAATAAGTTAAACCTTTGGCCACCGGCATGGATTTACAAATTGCCGGACGATCAATAACGGGAAAAGTTTTAATCAAATATTTAGCCATTGCCAAAAGCGCGCCCGTATTGCCTGCACTGACACAAGCATCTGCATTACCTGCACGCAAAGACTCCAATGCAACCCACATCGATGAACTCTTTTTTTGTCGCAATGCACTCAAAGGATCGTCATCCATCGCAACAACGTCAGATGCATGGAGCACTTGAGCAATATGCCGAAGATGACTGGATTTGGCCACTAGTGGCTGGAGCTGGATTTGATCGCCAACAAGAAGCAAATCAACATCAGGATGGAGGGCAACAAAATTTTCCGCCGCCGCAATAACAACACGGGGACCTAAGTCCCCGCTCATAGCATCAACTGCTATCCGAATTCTTGCCGACAAGATAGTGTCGCAGGAGTAATAATTACTCTTCGCTACCTTTATCAATCACTTTACGGCCGCGGTAGAAACCGTCAGCAGTTACATGATGACGCAGGTGTTTTTCGCCGCTGGTAGCGTCGACAGACAGGGTTGGACCAGTCAATGCATCATGAGAACGACGCATGTCGCGCTTTGAACGGGATTTTTTGTTTTGTTGAACTGCCATGGTTAGCTCCTATTTACTGACTCATTGGAACCGAGGCGCCTCAGGATTTCGGCGAGCTCTTAAGTTGTTCCAACACTTGAAATGGGTTTTTCTCTTTTTTTGCCTCAACAGGTTTACCACTTGAATAAAGCTTGCTATCGACACAAGCCTCTTCGTGATAAGCAACTGCAGGCAAACTTAACAACAGTTCTTCTTCGATCATATCGTAAAGATCTGCCATACCCTCACCGGTAATCCAGGGATCAAAATGCTGAGGCAAAGCCTTTGCAGCCTCTTCATCCCACACAATCGCCAGCGAAATATCACTTTCAACCGGAACAGTAACCGACTCCAAACAACGCTGACATATCAATGCCAGATTAGCTGAAGCATGACCGGTAACAGCCCGCTTCCCTTCTTCACTGATTTTAAATTCAAGGTGAACCTGAATTTCACCCGCCGGATTTTCCGTCGCTTCAACAACACGCGGCAAATCAGCAACCGGGATAAAACCCTCCAAAGTCACGCTCTGTTGAGCGAATTTCCGAGGATCGCCTTGCCTGGGCAGAGGCTTGTGAGTAAGGGGCTTAAACATAAGCGCGCAATCATAGGGATATAGCGGTTTCATGTCAAAGAAAAACTCGCCAAATAGCGCTATTTAGTTACTTGGGAGTAAAATCTGCCCCTTATTTTGTGTTTCACATAATCATTTTGAGTTTAAAAGCCATGACGCCTACCAAATTGGTACTCGCATCCAGTTCGCCGTATCGCCGCCAACTTCTTCAAAAACTGAGAATGGAATTTAGCTGGGCCTCCCCCGAAATTGATGAATCCCCCAAAGAACATGAAACTCCCGAACAATTAGTTCTACGCCTGGCAAAGCAAAAAGCGACTGCACTGGCCGACATATTCCCGGAGCATTTGATTATTGGGTCCGACCAGATTGCCACACTAAACAACCGAATCATCGGAAAACCTCACACCCACAAAGCAGCCACAAGCCAACTAGCATCCTTCAGCGGCAAAGAAGTCGTATTTTTAACGAGCCTATGCCTGTACAACAGCAAAACCCATCGATCACAATTAGCCACAGACAAGTACACTGTAAAATTTCGACAACTTAACGACAGACAAATAGATAGCTATTTAAGACAAGAAGAACCCTACGATTGCGCAGGTAGTTTCAAATCAGAAGGCATGGGGATTTGTTTATTCGAAAGAATGGAGGGTAAAGACCCAAACACACTCGTAGGCTTACCGTTAATTGAACTGACTGACATGCTTATGAATGAAGGAATTGATCCATTATCATTTCACCGCAATCACTGATGAATCCGCTCCCAGGCCAACAATTCATCAAATCGATCAAGGCAAAGCACAGGCTCATATGGATGCAACCTTTCGACATGATGCGCACCGTAACTTACCGCAATCCTGGGCATGGAAATATTTTTTGCCATCTCCATGTCATATTCGGTATCACCAATCATGACAGCCTCCCGAGCATCAACTCCAAACTCTGACAGCAACTCCTGCAACATCAAAGGATTAGGCTTGGAAGCGGTTTCATCAGCACAGCGGGTAGCATGAAAAAAATCTCCCAGCCCCAAAACACCAAATATCCTATCCAGCCCCTTCCGACTCTTGCCAGTCGCAATAGTTAATACATGCCCTTGCGCTTTCAAATATTGCAGAGTATCAGTAACACCCGGGAAAAAATCCGATGGACGAGCCTCATCCAGCATTAAAAAACGCATCGCATATGCTTCGCGCAAACGCTGCCTTTCCTCAATTGAAACATTAGGGTACAAACGGTAAATAGCTTCAGGCAGACCGAGACCAATAATATTATGAATAACATGATCCCCCAACGGCGCCCACCCCAAATCCTCTGCCGCGAGCTGCATTGCCCTGGTGATTTTGGCTTTCGAGTCACTCAAGGTTCCATCCCAATCAAAAATAAATAACACTACAAACTCCGCAATCAGATTTTTATCACTAATTTCGATAGGGGCTCTGCCAAATCAGGCGGCAAAGGAGCATCAACCCGCGTCAACTCCTTAGCTTCAGGCAGATAGAAAGACAAGGATGATGCATGTAGAAACAAACGTCGCAATCCGATATCCCGCAAGGATTCGTTAATAGCATCATCCCCATACTTTGCATCTCCCGCCAAACTATGCCCCGCATATTGGGCATGAACGCGAATTTGATGGGTACGACCGGTAATCGGCCGAGCCTCAATCAAGGTAAACCCCTGATAGCGATTCAAAATATCAAACTCAGTAAGGCTAGGCTTACCATCATGATGAACCTTGACAATACGCTCCCCTCCAGCAACCTCAAATTTCATCAGGGGCGCATTAATTTGGTGGCAGCGTTTGGACCAATCTCCCAATACCAGCGCTTGATATACCTTCAATACACCACCAGCACCTGCCGATTTTTCACGCAGAGCCTCCTGCAAATGACGCAGGTAGCTACGCTTCTTTGCGACCATAATGCAACCGGAAGTATCTCGATCAAGACGATGAACCAACTCAAGATGACGAGCTTCCGGCCGCATTTGGCGAAGCGTTTCAATTAACCCCAAAGTCACGCCACTGCCACCATGCACAGCCAAACCTGGCGGTTTGTTAATCACCAAAAGCCCCTCATCTTCATACAAAATCGAAGCATTGAGCAAATTCATCATTTGATGACTAGCCTTCGCTTCCGTGCCTGCCTCTGCCGTGCGAATAGGGGGCACCCTGACCGAATCACCGGCCATCAATTTATATTCCGGCTTAATTCTACCCTTGTTAACCCGCACTTCTCCTTTGCGAATTACATTATAAATTTTAGATCTTGGGACCCCTTTCAGGCGCGCAATTAAAAAGTTATCCAATCGCTGCCCCGCGAGATCGCCATCAATTACAATGAAGCTTACCCCAACCCCTGCAGCCTCATTATCCTGTTCATGTTGCTTTTCAGTATAAGTTTTCATGTCGCGAATGATACCCGAAGCGTCCCGATAACCCCACGAAAACCGACATCTCGACCGCAATAAAACCGCTAAATCACTGATTTAATTGCCGCAATATGGGTTTACTGCTATAGTCCAGAGACTGATACAGGCTGGTTTCCGGATAGCGCAAATGATAGGCGCATCACTAGGAAATACCGCTGACAGCAAGGATTTAGCGATTTGAGTCATTCATTTGACAGCAATAACAAATCCTTGAAAGTACTGACAATGGTAGACGGCATAACATTCAAGCCAACTACTTTAACAATTGCGTCAACCCTGGTTGCACTCTTTGTTAATACGATTTTTGTTTTGCTGAACTCATTAGAATCTATTTGTAAATTCTGGATATGTCGGTTTTCGCCAAGAGAAAATATCCACAGTAAACAGGTTGCCCCACTTCATTGCATGGCCCTATCAACCGATACAACCATCAATGGAAGCCGGTCAATAAGAGAGTTACTCACTCACAAAATTGCCGGCTCGATCCAAAATGATCGACGACACAAACAACCCAATTAAGAGCAGGTTAATTATTTATCTGCCAACTACAAATAGAAACCGGAGCAAACCGGTAAATGAAAGAGCCAAATGGGAAAGCTTATTGGTGTTAGTCGCTGTGTAGCGCCCTGACACTATATAAAGGAGCAGTCCCACCAACCGCTAATGCGAGCCCATCAAAATAGATGGGTAGCGCAATAGTCTACAAGGTTGCGCAAAACACTCTTCTGATTTAACGCTGATTGTCGCCATGGCTAGCGCCTCACAGACAATTAGGTAACACATGAAAAGAATGCTCATTAATGCAACTCAACCTGAAGAGTTGCGCGTAGCACTGGTAGACGGCCAATGGCTTTATGACCTCGATATCGAAAACCGCAATCGTGAACAGAAAAAATCCAACATCTACAAAGGTCGAATCACTCGCGTAGAGCCCAGCCTGGAAGCTGCTTTTGTTGATTATGGTGCCGAACGACACGGCTTCCTTCCCCTTAAAGAAATCTCCCGCGAATATTTCACTCGCAACCCCGGCGACATTGATGGCCGTATAAAAATCAAAGATGTCCTTAAAGAAGGCACAGAGGTTATTGTTCAAATTGATAAGGAAGAGCGTGGCAACAAAGGTGCTGCCCTCACTACCTTTATCAGTTTAGCCGGACGCTATCTGGTTCTTATGCCCAACAATCCTCGAGCTGGCGGGATTTCTCGCCGCATCGAAGGCGAAGACCGTGCCGAATTGAAAGATGCCCTCGGAGAAGTAGAAGTTCCCTCAGGCATGGGTGTAATTATCCGCACTGCTGGCGTGGGTAGAAGCTCCGAAGAGCTGCAGTGGGATTTAAACTATCTCCTGCAACTCTGGGATTCCATCGCCAATGCAGCAAAAAATGCAACCGCCCCTGCGTTTTTATTTCAAGAAAGTAACGTAATTATCCGTGCAATTCGCGACTACCTTCGCCAGGATGTAGGCGAAGTTATAGTGGATAACAAAGAAGCTTTTGATCTTGCTGCAGGCTTCATCCAGCAAGTCATGCCCAATTACCGCAGCAAGGTAAAGCTTTACCAGGACGACATCCCCCTATTCAATCGCTACCAAATTGAATCCCAGATCGAAACCGCATTTCAACGCGAAGTAAAACTTCCATCTGGCGGCTCTATTGTTATTGATGTCACCGAAGCACTGGTTGCTATTGATATCAACTCGTCTCGCGCCACCAAAGGCGGCGACATTGAAGAAACCGCCCTGCAAACAAACCTGGAAGCAGCCGATGAAATCGCAAGGCAATTACGCTTGCGCGATATGGGCGGCCTGATAGTTATCGATTTTATTGATATGCAACCGGTACGCAATCAGCGCGAAGTAGAAAACCGGGTCCGGGATGCATTGATGATGGATCGTGCGCGCGTACAAATTGGCCGCATCTCCCGCTTTGGCCTGATGGAAATGTCACGCCAACGCCTGCGCCCATCACTGGGTGAAACCCATTCAAAAATCTGCCCGCGTTGTGACGGTGTAGGAACCATCCGCAGTACACGTTCACTGGCACTGTCCATTCTGCGCCTGGTGGAAGATGAAGCACAAAAAGAACGTAGCGCTGAAATTCGCGCAATTTGCCCGGTATCCGTTGCCACCTACCTACTGAATGAAAAACGCAAAACCATTTCCAGCATTGAATCTCGCAACAATACACGCGTAGTAATTGTACCTAGCGCAGAACTCATGACACCACACTTTGAAGTGCAGCGTCTGCGTGATGACGATGAAGGAACACTGGAAACCAGCTATAAAATCGTTGCCCATACCGATGAATCCAAGGAAGAAGAGGAGGAAATCAACACCAAGCCTTTTGTTGCTCCCAAGCCTTTAGTGCAACCAAGCAGCCCAAGCCAGCCAGCCCCCGAACCAGTGAAAAAGGCCGGGCTTTTATCTCGCTTATTAGGCTCAATCGCAGGCATATTCAGCAGCGATAAAGCTGGTGATGAGAGCAAGAACAAACGCGAACCAAGACGCGACAGCCGCCGCGGCCAAAGCCGCAATCGCCGCGACAATCGCAATCGCCGCGACAATCGGGACAAGGAGCGCAAAGAAGATCGCGAAATTATCGATAACCTGGACCATCGCAACACCCAGGAACAAAAACCTGTTCGCGACCAGGAAAAACGTGACTCACACAGAGACCTCGAAAAGCGAGATGGCGGACATCGCGAGCAAAATGAACGCAAGTCACGCAACAACCGCGATCAACAGCCTCGAGATGTACAAGCAGCCAGTGACGATGAGCTACGCCAACCTCGTAACCGTAACCAACGCGGCAATGACCGGGATAACAATCGCAAACACGTCAACAAAGAGGAGACCCCAGAGGATACCGCTCTCATTCTTAATGATGCGGAAACGGCAGAAGAAAGTGATGACCAACGCCCGTCCAAGCGCCCGGCCGGACGTCGCACTCGCTCACAACAACGTCGCCGCAATCGCAGAGAAGAAGGGGAAAATGCAGCAACAGAAGGCTCAGATGAAGTTGTAACCAATCAAGAACCTGCTGTATTAAGTGAATCAGCTCAATTGGCCCAACAGATTTCCGCTGCAATTGCAGAACACGCACAGCAAGCCCAAGCCAATAAAACACAAGCAAACATAGAAATTGCCGAGCACACTTCGGAAACATCCGGGCAAACAACAGAACAGCAACCCAAGCAAAATGGTGCAACAGAAATACCTTCTGCTTTTTCTATTGAAAAGGAAAGGAATATACCAATCAGCGTGCAACCGATAGAAAATGAAAGCCCAAGCGCAGCTGTAACTGAAGCAGAAACAATTCAACCTGCAATAGCAGAAGAACCTGCCGAACCGCAACCTATCAATAGTGCTGCATCACAAGTAATCGAACCACATGCAGAAGCTCAAGAAGTACAAACTTTTGACAGCGAAGTAAAGATTGAAAAAACGGAAAGAAAAACCGTTACTGAAGTCGACATACCGCCAACAAGAGCAAACAATGATCCTCGCAACTCACCAAAGCCAATTGGAAAAATTAGTATCATTACTGAAACTATTGAAAGCCAGGCATCGCGCGCCCTTGATACCAGCCTGCCCCCCAGCGTGGATCACAATCCTCGTCAAATCACCAGGCCATTGAATGACCCACGCTTGAACAAGCGTAATAATAATGAGCAATAACCAAACCGATATTTGAGCACATAAAGCGTTTAAAACTCGAAAAGCCGAATTGCAATCAATTCGGCTTTTTTATGCTCAAAAAAGTTTATCCACTTTATTAAATTGTTATATTTGGCTATTAAAATTGTGTTTTCCTCTTGCCCAATAAAAAAAGCTATGTATAATTTGCCGCACTCGGAAGGGTGGCAGAGTGGTTTAATGCACCGGTCTTGAAAACCGGCGTAGGTGAAAGCCTACCCAGGGTTCAAATCCCTGCCCTTCCGCCATATACAAAAGGCGCTTGATAACTTCAAGCGCCTTTTTTATTAAAAACAATAAAACAAAACCAGTCATCTATTTTCATTTCTGCATACATTGAACTCTGCTTAACAATTACTAACTAAAGCAATATGCGTTCAACCAAATTTACCTTGGCATTAAGTCGGCATATTTGTATTATCCGCCTGATTTTAGTTTAAAACCCTTGGCAATTATGGAGATTGATATGCAAGAAGTTTATAGCGCCCAGACATCTCAAGTATTGAGCCAAAGCGAAGCCAGCAAAGTTTTGCGTAATACTTATTTTTTGCTTGGACTGACCTTGGCTTTTAGTACTATCACTGCTGGCATTGCGATGGCGGCAGGCATTGGCCATGGGGCTGGTCTTGTTATGAGTCTTATAGCAATGGCTCTGATATGGTTTGTATTACCAAAGACAGCCAATTCCGCTTCGGGTTTAGCAGTTGTTTTTATTTTTACCGGATTGATCGGTGCCGGGCTCGGGCCAGTTATTAACAGATATCTAGCCATGGAAAATGGTGCATCTATTATTATGCAAGCCCTAGGCGGTACTGCCGTTATATTTATTGGTCTTTCAGCTTATGTACTCACCTCTCGAAAAAATTTCAGCTTCTTAGGTGGATTTGTTGCTGTGGGGATGATGTTAATGCTTGCCATTATGCTTTTTTTACTGGGAGCATCTTTTTTCGGTTACCAATTTTCCGCCCTCCACCTGGCTTTTTCTGCTGGCATTGTTTTATTAATGTCAGCACTTATCCTTTATCAAACAAGTGAAATCATTCATGGAGGAGAAACAAATTATATTCTCGCAACTACGAGCCTCTATTTATCGATCGTTAATCTTTTCACCAGCCTACTGCATTTACTGGGTGTAGCTAACGACGATTAACATTTATCAATCAACACAGACGCTAAAGGCTCCATAAAGGAGCCTTATTTTTTTGATTGTACCCGTTATGATATTTTCAATTAATGTTCAATCCCCTCCCTCCTCCCAGGCCAGCTATAGCGCCTATCAATTTTGTAGAGCTTTATTAAGACAGGGCCATAATCTTCATCGCGTATTTTTTTATCAGGATGGCATCTACAACGCAACCAACCTGGCCGCGCCCCCACAAGATGAATTAGATTTGTATAGTGAATGGCAAAAACTTTCAAAAGAACACAGCGTGGAGCTAGTGGTTTGCATTGCTGCCGCACTGAAACGCGGGTTACTTAATCAAGAAGAATCCATTCGTTACAACAAGGCGGGCCATAACCTTGCAGAGGGATTTACATTAGGAGGACTGGGGCAACTAATTGAAGCAGCAGCAGTATCAGATCGACTAATTACATTCGGGAATTAATATGCACAAAAAAATCCTATTAATTAGTCGCCACGCCCCCTACGGTAACTCTATTGCAAAAGATGCATTCGATGCTGCATTAGCCACAGCAATTTATGACCAGGACCTGAGCATGCTCTTTATGGATGACGGGATATTCCAATTACTAAGAGATCAACAAGCTCAAGAAATTTCTCAGAAAAGCTTCACCTCGATGCTATCCGCTTTACCTTTTTACGACATAGATAAACTATATATCCATCAAGAATCGCTGGAGCAGAGAGGCCTGACAATTGAAAACCTGATTGTTGATAATGCGACAATTGTGAATAGTGCTCAAATATCCAACCTTCTAAACCATCAAGATCATATTCTGAGCTTTTAGAACATGAGCACATTACATACCGTTAATAAGTCATCCTTTACCAACCGTGCTCTTGAATCGTGTATTTTGATTTGCAGATCCAGCGATGGAATATTATTACTGGAAGACGGGGTTTTTAGTGCTTTAAAAAGCGCACCAAATGCTACGGCGCTAGAAGCTCTAAACCAACAAGGCATTCACATTTATGCCCTTTTAAATGACGTAAAAGCACGCGCTCTTGAATATAAAATTGCCGCTCACATTCAATTGATCTCCTATGATGAATTTGTATCGCTTACCGTTAACTTTAACCGGGTTCAGAGCTGGTACTAATATGCATATCATAGTCAACAATCAACAGCTCGCTGTAGACAAAGATGGCTACCTGGAGAGCCTGCAGCAATGGAATACCGATGTAGCCACAGAAATTGCACAGAATGAAAACATTCAATTATCAGCGGCTCATTGGGAAATAATTTATTTGTTGCAGGATTTTTATAAAGAATTTGAAATTTCACCAGCAATGCGCGCACTGGTAAAATACACGGAAAAAAAATTAGGTCCGGAAAAAGGAAAAAGCATTTATCTACTTCAATTATTTCCACCCAGCCCCGCAAAAATCGCGAGCAAAATTGCCGGCCTTCCTCGCCCTGCCAATTGCTTATAATTTAGATCCATCATTAAAAATGAAAAAAGCGAGCATTAAGGCTCGCTTTTTTCATTAACTCTGGTAAAAATATTTTAATACGACTTAAGCCGCATCAATAGATTTTATAGTGCCTTTTGGTAAAACGGCATGCACTGCAACCTTTTGAAACTTGAGCTCCACATTATTGCCAGTTTCAAGAACTACATAATTTTCATCTACTTTGATGATCTTACCCAACATTCCACTAGTCATTATAACTTCATCCCCTTTTGTCAAAGCAGTCACCAAATTTTGATGCTCTTTCTGACGCTTGCGTTGAGGACGAATAATCAACAAATACATAAACAGGAACATACCACCAAACATTAGCAACGTAATCATTGGATTACCTTGTTGTGCTGGTGCGGCCTGAGTCTGGGCCATTGCGGATGCGACTAAGAAACTCATGGATTAACCTCTCAGAATAAAGAGCGCTAACTCTACCTGTTTTATAACAAGCAAGCAATTAGCGCAATTTAATCTAAAGGAACGGATCGGAGGAAGTTGAAAGATCAGGCATAGTCCCTGAAAAGCTTTCTAAATACGCTGGGAGACAAACTTGTCCAACGCTTAAAGGCGTTTGTAAAACTTGTTCTATCAGAAAAATCTAACGCTTTAGAGACCGTATCAACACTCATATGTTCATCGATAAGGTATTTGATCGCATAATGAAAGCGAAGCACATCGCGCAATTGAGCGAAATTAGCCCCCTGTTGCTGCAATCGACGCTGGAGTGTTCGTTTAGACAATTTAAGATCTTCCGCGATTCGATCAATACAAAGATCCTCACGGCCAACCCTTTGTTTTAAAGCATCAATCACTCTTGCAGAAACACCTTCAAATTTTGGTATTTCAGCCATAGCCAGATATTCCGGATATGATCTTACTTCTGATCCTTCGAAAGGATTTTCTGAATATTGTTCGCTGTTACGGTAGATTCGCTGTAATTGAATCATCCAGGCGTCTCCTTTGCCAATCTAAGGGCGTTGTTAAATCAATCAGGAGCATTTTTCCAAGGGCAAACCATTGTATGTTTACCTCCGACCATCCATGAAAGTTCATACTCAACTATTGAGGATTATAGACGAACTTTTTTTGAATCAAAGTGAAACACGTATAATTTGCAAACAAAACGTGACTTTATTATCACACATCATTATATAAATAGTCTTTTAAATGCCATTGCGTATAAGCGCGAGCATTTCCTGATCATGAGTCTTTGTATTTACCTTATCCATAATCGCTACCAGCCTTCCCTCTTTGTTGATCAGAAAACTGGTACGCAAAATTCCCATAAACTCCCTACCCATGAATTTTTTCAGCCCCCACACGCCATACTTCTCTGCAATAGAGTGGTCCTCATCAGCCAAAAGTTCAAAATTTAATTCATATTTATCGACAAATTTTTTTATTTTCGCAGGTGAATCCGGGCTTACGCCCAAAACTACAGTATCAAGTTCCGAAAAAGCGCGATCATTGTCGCGAATACCGCAGGCTTGCACGGTACAGCCAGGCGTTGAAGCCTTTGGATAAAAATATAAAACAACGTTGTTTTTTCCCCTAAAGTCCTTCAGGGAAACATCTTCATTGCGAAAATTTTTTAAGGTAAATACAGGGGCAAGATTACCAATTTTTGGAAAAGCCATGAAGATATTAACTCCGAAGATACTTTAAAAATATTACGAGATTCTGCCCACAATGTATAAGGTCAGCAAAACTTTCTGTTATGCGAAAGTCAATCTTTTTTATCAAACCCACCAAAAAGTGCATCTTTTTCATCAGCAGTTACCGTCGTTGTAATTATGGGTGATTCGACAACAGGATACCTAACACAATTGCGCCCATCACGCTTTGCCTGATAAAGCCATGCATCCACCCGTTCAATAAATCCTTCATGGGTATCGCTATGATGACCACGAAATTCATCCACGCCTAAACTGGCAGTCACTGACAAGGATTGATTGTCGTACACCAGCGGAGTGCCTTCAATGGCTTCGCGTAAACGCTCAGCAACATTTTTTGCCTGACGCAAGTCGGTGTTCGGCAACAAAACGACAAACTCTTCACCACCAAAACGACACGCATAATCCAATTTACGAACAACCAAAGTAATTTGTCGGGCAACCAGGACTAAAACCTGATTACCAATTTCATGCCCCCAGGTATCGTTAAACTTTTTAAAGTGATCGATATCCAACACAATTAGGGAGAGAGCCTGGAATGAGCGGCGGCTACGTTCCATTTCAAGCGGCAAGGTATCTGAAAAAAAACGGAAATTATATAAACCGGTTAGCGCATCCGTACGCACCTGCTCTTTCAATAAATCAATTTCATCGCGCAAGCTTTGTAATTCATGTGAAAGCTTGCAAGGCGCATCGCCCAGAGGGCATATATGCAATTCGGACGCAGGTGATGAATCCATAAAGAGAATCAGAACAATAAATAATTAGATAAGGTGCCACAAGTCTAGACGATAGACTCCCTCACCACCAATCAAATTCACGACAGCTTATACCGAATCAGAGCAGCCCTGCGGCCCTTGATCAATCACGATAAATTTTCAGTAAATCACCATAGTGATCAATCCGTCGATCCCGTAAATACGGCCACATACGGCGCACTGTCTCACTGCGAGACAAATCCACAGCTATTACTTTTGTTTCTTCCTGGTCAGTAGTTGCTTGGTAGAGAAACTCCCCTTGGGGACCCGCAATAAAACTACTACCCCAAAATTTCAATCCGGGGCCACCAGCAGGATCAGGCTCGTGGCCGACTCGATTAACACTAATGACCGGTATACCATTTGCTATTGCATGTGCACGCTGTACAGTAATCCATGCTTCTCGTTGTCGGCGCTGCTCATCGTGTTTCTCTTGCGGGGACCAGCCAATGGCAGTTGGATAAATAAGCAAGTCAGCACCAGCCATCGCCATCAGCCTTGCAGCTTCAGGAAACCATTGATCCCAACACACCAAAATGCCCAGTTTACCGACAGAAGTCTGGATCGGATGGAAACCCAAATCGCCCGGTGTGAAATAAAATTTTTCGTAGTAGCCCGGATCATCAGGAATATGCATCTTGCGATATTTACCCGCGATAGTACCGTCACGCTCGATAACCACAGCGGTATTATGATGCAACCCCACACCACGTTTTTCAAAGAGCGAAGCAACTATCACAATATCAAGTTCACGAGCCAAAGCAGTTAGAGCATTTGTACTCGGGCCGGGAATGGGTTCAGCCAAATCAAAATGATCAGAAATTTCTTGCTGGCAAAAATACAAGCCACGATGTAACTCCTGTAATACAACAAGCTCAGCCCCCTGCTTTGCGGCAATGCGGATTTGCTCGATCGATTTGGCAAAATTAGCAACCAGATCAGCAGTACAGGATTGCTGTACCACGCCGACATTCAATAATTTATTGGGGTAATTTTTTTGCATTTAGAATTGCTCCAAAACACCTTCGGGAATTTGCATGGTAATACAATGCAAGCTTCCACCCTGTTCAATCAATGATAAACATGGGATGCCCATAATTTCATAACCGGGAAACGCTTGTGAAACAACTTCCAATGCCTCTTCATCCATTGGTAAATCATAGATGGGAACTAACACTGCCTCGTTGATCACCAAAAAGTTCGCGTAAGTCGAGGGCAAACGTGAATCTGAATCACGTCCCAAAACCGGGCCAGACCAAGGTAACGGCAACAAGCGATAAGGTTCACCATCGGCATTGGTAAATGTTTTTAATTGTTCTTCCATTTTTTTTAGCGATGCGTAGTGCTCATCTTGCTGATCATCACAGGCGGTATAAACAATCGTGTTATTCGGACACAATCGGGCCAGGGTATCAATATGTCCATCAGTGTCATCACCGGCAAGATAACCGTGATCCAGCCAATTAATTTTACGCACACCGAAATCAGATTTTAAACGCGACTCAATGTCTTCTTTACTTAAATCCGGATTGCGATTTTTATTTAACAAGCAAGACGTGGTTGTCAGCAAAGTTCCTTGCCCATCCGTTTCTATAGAACCACCTTCCAATACCCAATCCCGAACTTCAAGCGATGCATAAGGAAAAGCTTTTTGTGAAAATAACTGACGGGTAATTTGATCATCTTGTGCATGCGGAAATTTATTGCCCCAGCCATTAAATTTAAAATCCAATAATTTAAATCCATCCGGACTTTCCACTGTTAACGGACCATGATCCCTTGCCCATGTATCGTCGCTATTACAGGGATATAAATAAATGTATTCCAGCGGAGCACCCATTGCATCCAACCGCGCACGTATTGATTCAAGCTCATCTTCAGGGGCTGCAATAACAACATCTGCATAATCACTAATAACGGTAGCAAGTGCTTCATAAAGCTCTGTCACTTCCTCCTGAATCCAGCCCCAGGGGGTATTTTTATGTGGCCAGGTAAGCAAGACGGCATCTTGCGGTTCCCATTCAGCGGGCAGACGTTGGCTTGACATAAAAAACACCTCATGAAAATAAAATGGCCAGATTAAGGCTGGCCATTATAAACAAGCTATATGATGGGTTCACGACAGATTTGAAGTAACGGATTAATTAGCAGGCTGAATGGTTTCTTTGGCTGGCAGCGAAATAATTCCATCCGCCCCCACTGACTTACCATTTCCCCCTTTTTGTGGTTTGGCAACGGGACTCCCTACTTGCACGATTGCAGTAATAACCCTGCTATCACGCTGTCCATTTTGAATAATACTGGCCTGCAAATTAACGTAATAACGCCCGATTGCTGGCGCGTTGATCTGAATGGGCAGTTTATAATCTGTTTCCCGGGTCAGTAAAAACTCAAAATGACCTGGAGACGAAACCAGCTCTAACCCGGCTCCTGCTGTTACATCTACCTGCATAACACCGCCCATTGGTGGTGCCGACAAAACCAGTTCAAAGTTGCCTACCCCGGGCGTGTCCAGAAAAAATGGTTGGGGGGTTTTCAATGTGATGGATGCACCCGGTTTGGCAAGATGCGTTCGCGGTTCACTTTTTTGCGCAGGCGAAACTTGTGTATCAGGCGTGTCACATGCCGATAATGAAACTGCTAATATACCAATAAGCCCTGCCAATGCAGCCTTCCAAAAACATTCTCTATCCATCTTTCAATTACCTGTTTAAGTAGTTACCTGGCGGCATAGTTAGTGCGTAGTTAAATGCATAGTTAGTAAATTAAGCCAGCAACATCGCTAATTCAAAAATTGTGCGCGCACATCAAAGCAAGCTGTCATTGGCACGCTGTCATCGCCATCTTTTGCACGTGCATCCACCAATTCCAGTACATAGGTTCCTGCCGATAAAAACCGGGAAAAGCTTTCCTGATCGGCTGCTGGACCTTCAGCAAACCCAATTAATATCCCACGACGATAAAGATAAAAATCAGGGTCTGCTGTGCCAGAATCATCTGCGGTTTCCACGGCGGAAAATTGGTAGGTTCCCGCACTTGCAACAGTCAATAAAAAATATTGGGCGACGGCCAATTTGTTATAGGAACCAAAGCGATTACTACTGCAAACTTTCACCGGGTTATTGTTCAATGGCAATGTTTTATAAACCGGCAAATTTTCCGTATAACCACCGGAATTACTTTCTCCCGCACCAAACTCATCCGTAACTTCTATATTTTGCTCAAGCAATAAACTATTAAAATGGGTAGCTTGTGCCGGCAATTTTTTGCGTAATTGATCAGCAAAGGTATAAATAGAAATCAAACCACTGGTGCCTGCATAATTTTCAGCGCTGATAACCTGAAAAATATCCGAGAAATCACGCGCACTTTTACCACTGCTACTGGTATAGAAGTTATAGATAACGGATTGCACCGAAGCTTCTGAGTACCACCCCCTGGTACCGCTATTTTTTCTACTAACATCATTGAAAAAACCATCCGCTTGTTGTTGGCCACTGGAGTCACGATAGCTGGCATCATCCAGCATCATTGCAGAAAAAGCATTTGCAAAACCTTCAGACATGGCCACACGCAGATCCAGTTTATCATCGTGCGAGTGATCCCCGCCGATACTGTCTGAACGCGCAAAGCTCGCTTCTATATAGTGTCCCCATTCATGCAACAGGACGTGGCGGTCATATTCATCAGTATCATTATTTTCATCGCCTAAAATATAAATGGCATCACCGCCAAAATAACTGGTACCAATTTCACCGAGGCTACGATCACCTTCCGCAGCTCTGTTTTTAACACTCCAACGTAATTCCAATGGCGGAAAATCCTCAAGGTTTCCAGCCGCCTGAAAACGCGTTACCCCTTCATAAAGCGTATCCAGAATTGCAAAAGGGGCAGCAACGCGCGCGTCAGTGTATCCATTGCCACCCCACCCCGACGACGCATGCAAGTTACGCACTGCGTTTGCATTCGTTGCGGCAACCAAACTGCCGATCATGGAATAAAGCGAATTGCCATTAGTATTGTCAGTCACCTTAAAATTCCAACCCGGCGATTGGGTACGCAATAATTGTGCTTTTACCCTGACTTTCACCAATTTATTGCGTGCAGCACCAAGTGAGTAATGACCGTCACTATCACTTACGGTGCTTGCCAGGATCAGATTATTTTCATCCAGCAATTCCACCAGCAAGCCTCGCCCAGCACGCGCAAAAACAGCTGAATAATCCAGGCCCCTGGTACTGTGGGGAACAAAATCATAGGTAATTTTCCCACTAATATTCACGACTGCAGACACAGAGGAATTACTACTGGCAAGGGACCTGCCATTTGAAGAGCCGGTACTCGATAAACTGTTCGCATTTGCAGAAGAAGCAATTATCGATGAAGAAGAATTACTGCCCGGAATAAGATTTGAGCCGGATGAGCCGCCCCCGCCACCACACGCTGTTATCAGTATTACCGTTAATAAAATTGAAAATCTGCGCATAGGCTCCACAACAATAGAAATCGCAGTAGTAACACGAACCATGCCTAACTCCTGCTTTACCTGATCCTGAAGCCCTTGAAGGCGATAAACACCATAACGGCAAGCATAGCCAAAATATTAATGAAGGACATAAAACAGCCAAGGCGACGATGGTTATTCCATCCCATATTTGGCGGCACGATGGGATTAGCTATCGACATCAGAAAGCAGCTGCCTATAATATCGACCAAAACCAATCGCTCCCCACCCATGGAGGCTCTGTGCTTCTTAAACTTCTGTTTTTTGCCGTTATAGTGACCTGTGTCATCATCTTTTTTGGTCGCTATAAAAAAATGAATGATGAACAAAAACGCAAAGCACTGTGGCGTGCAGGTGTTGGAGCTTTTTTAGGTGTATTAGTTCTATTGGTGATGTTTCAAAAAATGCACTGGATCGGCGCAGCTATAGCGGCATTGATTCCATTCCTGCGCAATGCATATGGGTTGGTCGCGCAAATATTGCCATTTTGGTTACAACACAAAAAAACGCAGCAAAGCCAAAACACACAGCAAGAACAATCCCCGCCAGCCACATCCCCGAATAATATGGCGATAACAGAAGCCCAGGACATTCTTGGTTTAACGGGTGATATTTACAAAGGCGATATTACTGTCGCTATGGTTCAGGACGCGCACCGCCGCCTGATCCAAAAGCTACATCCTGATCGCGGTGGCAATGATTACCTTGCGGCTAAAATTAACCAGGCCAGGGATTCACTGCTGAAAATCCTGAAAAGCTAACCTGTAGCGTTTATTTATTGTGCTCCTGCAACAATAAATGTATATATCGCCCCAGCGAGCGATAAGGTTCCTGTTGCGAAAATTCCAATTCCAGTTGTAGCAACGTATCAGGTTCACGCGCACGGTGCTCTTCATTAAAAATATAATCGTGGAACACTCGAATACCACTGTGACACAAGGTCGATAGCGGTAATTGCCTTACCCATTCCAATACCTGTGCCGGATTTTGTGGATTAATCGGTGTGAGGCTACCACGCGAACCGCCGTAATCCTGATTGATAATTTTTTTGAAATTGGTGCGTAACAAGTTTTTATAGATTAATGAATGCACGTTATAAAAAGTCAGCGATAAAAAAGCACCCGGAGCAAGGTAATCCAGCAAACACGGCAACAGTTGTTGCGGCTCCTGTAACCACTCCATCACCGCGTGGCAGATAACAAAATCAAACTGGTTTTTACCATTAAGGTGTAAATGTAAATCTTGTATGGATGAATGAACCAACGTGATTTTATTTTCCAGGTTCAGCGTTTTTATTGGTTCTTCTGCAAGCTTGAGCATTTCAGCAGAAATATCGCAAATCACTACGTCATGCCCGGCTTTGGCCCACTGAAGGGAAAATTGCCCTTGTCCACCACCAGCATCCAGGATACGCCAGGCTTTCACAGGATTGGATGCAGACGGATAAACCGGTAAATGCGCCTTACAATCGCGCTCCAATACAGCGAGGCGAATATCACCCTTTAGTCCACCATAGATATTTTTTTTGAAACGCCGGGCGAGATCGTCGAAATTGCGATCTTGCTGTATTGATTCTTTTGCCATTCGCCACTCGGGTAAATAAAATTGTCGATTCAATCCTGCCAGCCAGATTTTTATGACCGCAGCCAATAACTGGTTTGTTTACATGATCCTGACCAGTGATCAACAAGTTTACACTGGAATCACTACCGATATGGCGCGGCGTTGGCGCGAACATACATCCGGTAAAGCCGGTGCCCGTTATTTTCGCGGACGCACCCCACAACAATTGTGTTACCTGGAAACGGAACATTCACGGTCAAGTGCAAGCCAGCGTGAAGCAGCAATCAAGGCGATGAATGCAAAGGCAAAACGTTTATTGATTGAACAGTATGCAGCACAAACGCAGGCGTATCTTGTACACCATCAATTGCAAGAGCTTAATCAAACTGCCACAAATAGTGCTATTTCATGAATCCTGCTGCAAAACGTATTAACTGTGATCGTTGCCTGCGCCCATTGCGCAATTGCATTTGCAGTTTGGTAAACATCCACAACAATATGATTGAATTATTGATATTGCAGGATAAAACCGAAGCAGTTAATGCCAAAAATACGGCGGGTTTATTACATCTATGCCTAAAAAACAGCCAGCTTTATAAGCTCAATTCCGATGAATCTATGGCAACCGCTGAGCTTGATCGCCTATTATTTGCTAGCGGCAAACAACCATTGCTGCTCTATCCGCCCACCCGCGATGCAGCGGCGTTGGGATTGGAAATGCCACTGCCCGCACCTGATATCAGGCAAATTGGCCCCAATGGTTTACGGTTGGTAGTTATAGATGCAACCTGGCGAAAAAGCCGCAAGATGCTCTATAAAAATCGACCATTGCAAACTCTGCCGCGCCTGGCATTGGAAAATCCACCGGACTCCCTATATCTAATCAGGAAAGCCGGCAACAAAAATCAGCTTTCCACGCTGGAGGCAAGTTGTTACGCTCTACAGCAACTCGAACAGGACCTTGTTGATTACTCGGCATTGCTGGACAGTATGCAGCGTTTTGTGACCCAGCAATTCACCTTTCGCCCTGTATAAACCCCTATTTTTTCAGAGATACGCTATGACCCATCCCGCTTTTGAATTGCTGCGCAGCCAGACTATCGATGCCCTGAAAATTCGCGTTGAAGAATACCGCCACAAAAATACCGGAGCGCAACATATTCATTTGGTCGCTGATAACGATGAAAACGTATTTCTGGTGGCATTGCGTACGGTGCCTCACGATTCCACTGGCGTCGCCCATATTCTGGAACACACTGCACTGTGCGGCAGCAAGAAATACCCGGTGCGTGATCCGTTCTTTATGATGGTACGCCGCTCACTGAATACCTTTATGAATGCCTTCACCAGCTCCGACTGGACCGCTTATCCCTTTGCCAGCCAGAACCGCAAGGATTTTAATAATTTGCTGGATGTGTATCTGGATGCAGTTTTTTTCTCGCGCCTGGACGAACTGGATTTTGCACAGGAAGGCCATCGCGTTGAATTTGCTGAACCGGAAAATCCTGAATCGGACCTGGTATTTAAAGGCGTCGTATTTAATGAAATGAAAGGCGCTATGAGTTCTGTGCCATCGCAGCTCTGGCATACACTCTGTAAATATCTTTACCCGACTTCCACCTATCACTACAACAGTGGTGGCGAACCCGAAGATATTCCCGATTTAACCTATCAACAACTGAAAGATTTTTACCGCACGCATTATCACCCCAGCAATGCAATTTTTATGACGTATGGCGATATTCCTGCAGCCGTGCACCAGGAAAAATTTGAAAACCAGGCGCTGCGCCATTTTGAAAAGCTGGATGAAATTATTGCAGTTGATGATGAAAAACGTTATCACGCGCCGGTAAATGTAGAAGAAGCCTACCCTGTCGATGAAAATGATGCAGATAATCTCGAGCAAAAAAATCACGTCGTGATTTCCTGGTTACTGGGTAAGACTACCAATCTGGATGAATCACTTGAGGCACAACTGCTGTCCAATATTTTATTGGACAATAGCGCATCGCCGCTGCAACAAGCCCTGGAAACAACCGAGCTCGGACAAGCGCCGTCACCATTATGTGGACTGGATGATTCATCGCGCGAGATGGCATTTGTGTGTGGACTTGAAGGTTGCACATTGGACAATGTTAATAATGTCGAAGCATTAATTCTGGATACCTTGACTCAGGTTGCAGAACAGGGTGTACCGCAAGAGCAGATTGCGGCGTCGCTGCACCAATTGGAATTGTCGCAACGCGAAGTCGGGGGCGATGGTTATCCTTATGGTTTGCAATTAATTTTAACGGGGCTCACATCGGCAACCCATCGCGGGGATCCAATCGCATTATTGGATGTGGATGCGGCACTGGATAATTTGCGTCGCAAAACGCAAGACCCACAATTTATCCAGAATGCTGTACGCAAATGGTTATTGGAAAACCCTCATCGTGTGCGCCTGACATTACGCCCGGATTTACAAATGGGTGATCGCATTAAAGCGGCTGAAAAAAATCGCCTCGCACAATTGAAAGCGCAATTGAGTGAAAATGAAAAGCAACACATCATTGCACAAACCAAAGCGTTGCAAGCGCGCCAGTTACACCAGGATGATGAAAGCATCCTGCCCAAAGTGGGATTGGAAGATATTCCTGCAAATTTGCATTACACCGCGGGTAGCCATGAAAGCGTTAACAATTATCCATTGCGCCGTTATGCCGCAGGCACCAATGGTTTGTTGTACCAACAAATTACGTGCAAGCTGCCAGCACTGAATGACGCACAATTAAAAGTATTGCCGTTTTATTGTATTTGTTTAACTGAATTGGGAAATGGCGAAAAAGATTATCTCGCCACCCAACGCTGGCAAGCAGAAACAGTAGGATCAATCAGTGCATTTAGTAGCATTCGCGGTGCAGGTGACGATGTACAAAATATCGATGCTTATATCACCCTTTCCGCCAAAGCACTGAGCCGCAATAGCGCGGCGTTAAATGAATTAATGCAATCGACTTTATTGCAGCCACGCTTTGACGAGCTGGATCGCATTCGCGAATTGATTGCACAGAATCGTGCGCGCCGCGAACAAAGTATTACCGGCCATGGCCATAGCCTTGCTATGACCGCTGCGTGTGCCGGTATGAGCCCGGCAGCGAAAGTATCGCACCAACTCAGTGGCCTTGAAGGTATTGCCGCATTAAAAGCGCTGGACACCGCATTGGATAATGAAAAATCCCTTGCCGAATTTGCACAAACCCTGGCATCAATTCACCAGCTGATTTTGCAAGCGCCCAAACAATTTTTAATTGTAGGCGAGCAAGAACACCTGGACACCTACCGCGACCATTTACAACAACGCTGGTCCGGTGAAAGCGCAACTGAATCGTTTGCAGAATTTGAATTGCCCGAAATCAGCGAACAAGTTCGCGAAGCCTGGATCACCAATACCCAAGTCAATTTTTGCGCAAAAGCGTACCCCACTGTGCCAAGTGAACACCCGGATGCTGCAGCATTAACAGTACTGGGCGGGTTCCTGCGCAACGGTTATTTGCACCGCGCAGTGCGTGAGCAAGGTGGCGCCTATGGCGGGGGAGCAAGTCAGGACAGCAATACCGCATCATTTCGTTTTTATTCATACCGCGATCCACGTTTAACTGAAACGCTGGATGACTTTGACCAATCGTTAGTATGGTTACAGGAAACCACACATCAATGGCAAGCCGTGGAAGAAGCAATTCTCGGGGTAATTGGCAGTATTGATAAACCCGGCTCACCGGCCGGTGAAGCAAAATCTACCTACCAGGCAGAACTGTTTGGTCGCACCCGTGAAAAACGCGAATTGTTCCGCAATCGCGTACTGCAAGTGACCGCCGACGATCTCAAACGTGTTGCGCGCACTTATCTCACTGCGGAAAAGGCGAGCATTGCGGTAGTCACACACGCGGGACAAAAAGCAAACCTGGAGTCACTCGGTTTGCAATTGAAAACCTGTTAATCCGCCTTCATGAGTTCAGGGACGAACTCTGCAGTGGCCGGGATTGCAATGTTTTGTGCCAGGCTGCGTAGTTTTCCCCATTAAAGTCATCTAGTATTCATCCACAAGGAATCGCGAAAATAACAACATACAACCCTACGAAGATGACCAAGATCCCACTGGAATACAGCGCTGCATCCCACCCGGGTTTGGTGCGCGACAATAATGAAGACTGCTTTCTCAGTCAGCCAGAGCACGGGTTATGGTTGGTCGCCGATGGTATGGGCGGTCATGAAGCCGGTGAAGTGGCAAGCGCCATTGTGCGCGATACCATTGAAAAAGAGACCAACAATAACCCAGCCCTTTCCCTCATAGAAACTATCCAGCACGCTCACACCAGTATTCTCTCCTCCGCGGCCAAAGGCATAGGCGCACCGGGAATGGGCTCTACGGTGGTAGCATTGCGTAGCGATTCCACCAAATACCAGATTGCCTGGGTAGGTGACAGCCGCGCGTATTTATGGACTCCTACACGCGACGGCGGCCGGCTGGAGCAATTGAGCGTGGATCACTCCTACGTGCAGATGCTCGTAGACACTGGCGTTATCAGCGCCGACGATGCCGAATTCCATCCAGAAAAAAATATCATTACCCAATGCCTGGGAATGCAAGAATTGAATCAGGTAAAAGTCGATTCACTGGAAGGCCAATGGCAAATCGACCAATGGATTTTGTTATGCAGTGATGGCTTAACCGATGAAGTCAGTGACAAAACCATCGCACAGATATTGTGCGAATCCAATGATTGCCTTGCCGCCGTGGACCAGCTACTTCATGCTGCACTCACTGGCGGCGGACGCGATAATATTACCCTGCAGATTATTGAGTCGCCTTTGCATCAAAACACTGTGCGTAAAGGCGTGTGGCAATGGATACCCTACTTAACGGGTAAAATTAAAATAGATGCCTGGATTTTTGGCGGCGCACTTTTATCGTTATTAGGCCTGCTGGTTTATGTAGTAAGTGCCTGAAATGCGACTCGTTTATTTAACATCAGAAACAGAATTTTGAAATAGTTTGCTATGGCGCTACAAATTCCCGGCTACCGGGTGATACGGAAAATTAACCAGGGTGGCATGTCCACTGTATACCTCGCGATCCAGATCAGCGTGGGGCGTGTTGTTGCATTGAAAGTCATGAATCCGCAACTCAATAGCGACCCGGCATTTAGTGAACGATTCCAGCGCGAAGCTACCATTGTCGGTCAGTTATCACATCCCAATATTGTGGCGATTTACGACATTGGTCGCCACGAAGATTTAAATTACATCGCCATGGATTACTTACCCAATGGTTCTGTGCACGATCGCATGAGCACAGGCCTCAGTGGTGAAGAAGTATTGCGCGTTACCCGTGAAATCGCCAGTGCACTAGATCACGCCCATGAAAAAGGTTACATCCACCGCGATATAAAACCCGAAAATATTTTATTTCGTTCCGATAATTCAGCTGTACTTACCGATTTCGGTGTTGCGCGCGGCCTGGCAACAAATTCGCGCATGACACATGTGGGAACGGTTGTCGGAACGCCCCATTACATGAGCCCGGAGCAAACGAAAGGCAACGTAGTCGATGGCCGTTCGGATCTTTATAGCCTCGGTGTGGTCTTTTACGAAATGTTGACCGGCACTTTGCCATTCCAGGGCGATGAAGCCGTGACCATTGCGCTCAAACATATCAGCGCCCCCATTCCCAAATTGCCCATGCAATATTTGGGTTACCAAAAAATTCTGGATAAATTATTAGCAAAAGATCCCGAGCAACGCTTCCAGCGCGGACGCGATTTAATCGCCGCGCTGGAAGATTTTGAAAAAATCCAGCGCCCTGCCACCACAACTGCAACACATCCAGCGGATTTAACCGTAGTTAATCTTACCCGTGCATTAGTATCAGCAACATTAAATGCCGTGCGTTGGCGTTGGAATAAATTTCGTTCGTTGCGCTGGAGTCCCGGCCGCGGATTTTATTTACGCCCGGCGACCAAAATTACTGAAATATTTTTCAATGAACAGCATGCAGCCACGCAAATCAGCCGTGAAGAATTTATCACGTCAATACATTCTGCTTACAATAGTAAAAATCGTCCGATTACGTTTGTATTAACGTTATTGGTATTTTTACCGTTGCTGTGGTGTGGCATGAGTATTTTTTATGCAAAGGGAAAATCGCTTAGCGAAAATCCGTCCAGCATTGGCAAATTAATGCTCACCACTGCAACCTGGTTTATGGATGTTCCAGATAACGAGCCCGCAACAGCATCCACACATGTTTCGAGTGATACCAATTCACAATCGACCAGCAGCGTTAATGCTATTGCCATTACAAGCCAGGTCAGCCCGGCAACAGAGGCAACAAGCGCCCCCAACCCTGGAGAAAACAACACTCAATTAGCGCCCATAGATCAGGCAGCCTATGCGCAAGCCAATAGCAGCACCCCGGTGCAAACCTTCGCATTAAAAGTAGTGAGTACACCCACCAACGCACGCGTGCGCATATTAAATATCCCCGAGCGCTATGAAGCGAATATGCAACTGCCTGCCGGGCGTTATCACATTGAAGTCAGTTTACAAGGTTATGAAACACAAAAGCGCTGGGTGGAAATTATCGATCAAAATTTACAACCGGAATTTTCACTGAACGTTGCAATTCAACCCGGCGAAGAAATCAGCAGCGAGGTGATTGCCTCTATTAAAACCGACGGCCCGGAAATGATCAGTATTCCCACAGGCAATTTTTTAATGGGCAATAAAGATGATGTCATCGCTATGCCGGTACACAAAGTTGTGATTAGCAAACGTTTTGCAATCAGCAAATACGAAATTACGTTCAATGATTACGATATGTTTGCACAAGCAACAAAACGCCCGTTACCTAATGATAATCGCTGGGGCCGTGGCAATCGCCCGGTTATTAACGTCAGCTTCGAGGATGCGCGTGCCTATGTGCAATGGTTAAGTCAAACCACCGGCAAAAAGTACCGGCTGCCCACTGAATCGGAATGGGAATATGTTGCGCGCGCTGAAACCAATACCTTATTTTGGTGGAGCAATGACTTGCGCGATGCTGCGGGCCGCGCTAATTGTCGCCGTGGCTGCAACAGTAAATTTTCCGGATTATTCGGCGCAAAAACAGCGCCTGTTGGTACTTACCCTGCGAACGGTTTTGGTGTCTATGACACGGCGGGCAATGTTGCCGAATGGGTAGAAGATTGTTTTGCAGACAATTACAACTTGCACCCTAAAAATGGCCAGGCCATGGTGATAAAAAATTGCGAAGCGCATGTAGTGCGCGGTGGCTCCGCCAAAGATAATGCCGAACGCCTGGCCAGCCACATTCGCGACTATCACCGCAATGAAATTTTTGACAATCACCTGGGCTTCCGGGTGGTGATGGAATTGTAATAGACCATGGAACAATTCAGCGCTGTAGCAACTGTATTGACGCAATGGTCAATCGGGTTTTCGATGTTCGCTATAGTACTGTTATGGATGGTCTACTGGTGGGTATTCAAACCCTTCGATAACACCTGGTTATCCAGAATTGCCTGCGCCGTTATGCTGGTTACCTTGGCGGGATTACAGGTTTATCACTGGCAAGCGTTGAACTCCACCGATCCATTGTTTGAAGCACGCGGTTATCTCGCATTTCTTTTTATTGCAGCCCCTTCGTTTTATTTATTCAGCCGTGAACTATTGCAATTTAACAGCCGCAATCATCCTTTACTCATCCTGCACTTCCTCCCATTGGCTGTTAGCCCATTGTTAGCTGGTGTTATCGCCATCCCTCTCGCGTTTTGCATCGGAACCGGTTATGCACTTTGGTTATGCCTTGCCTTGTTTCGCTTGCGCGACCAACGTAAATATTTCCAATTGGAGCTTCTTACATTTTCCGTATTCGCGCTAATTGCATTGATTATTTTACTGAGCGGACTACTAGCGCCCTGGCTGGGTGAAGGAGTGTACATCCATACTTACGCGAATCTGATTTCGCTGGCACTTTTCGCCGTGCTCTACTTGCAGCTACGCTTTCCCGACATTAACCAAAAAACCTGCGATGCGGTTGCCGCAACCTATGCCGCATCTACATTGAAAAATACGGACTGCGTCGCCCTGGTGGAGCGATTGAACAACCTGTTGCTCAATGAAAAGATTTATCGGGATGAAAACCTGAGTCTCGCTGGCCTTGCGGAACTGTTGGAATTAAGCAGCCACCAAACATCGGAATTGATCAACACCCACTTCAACCTTGGATTTTCGCGTTTGATTCGACAGTACCGGATTAATGAGGCCAGGCAACAACTCGTTGATGAACCAAGGTCTTCAGTACTTTCAATTGGCCTGGCAGTGGGTTTCAGCTCCCAATCCAACTTTTATACTGCCTTTCGCGAACTCACCGGCGAAACACCCGGGCAATTTCGTAAACGCATGGGCGTTTCGGAAACCTGAACCCGCATAATCTCCGCTAAATCACCTGATGTTGCCTTGCACATTCCGGAATTATCATTTTGGATATTTTTAACTAACTGTTTTTATTAGATTTTATTTTAGGCTGCCACTTTTTGCTCCTAAACGATAAAACCGGAAGTTAATCCGTCGCGTCATGCGCAAAATCCCTGTTGTGCCCTGCAATAGCAGCGCAATTAATCAAACAACAGGAGTTTTCCATGCTCAACCTTATTACCTACATTGCTTATTTGGTTATCAGTTTACTGATTACGTTTCGAGTGGGGGCGTTACTCAGCCAAAACGGGGCTGTCTTTCTAACCAACCAGACCCACGGCAATGAGCGCCTGGCGCTCGCTATTAATAATCTGTTATTGATTGGTTATTACCTCATCAACATCGGCTACATATTGCTGGTGTTAAACCTCAATGATTTCACCCTTTATGAAAATACCCCGGGGATGGACAACCAGCTCTACTTCCTTACACGCAATTTAGGGTTGGTCACCCTCATGCTCGGTGCAATGCATATGTTGCTGCTTTATGTACTTGCCAACTGGCATCCGGCAAAAAGCGATCAGGAATAAGGGGCGAACCATGATGAAGTTACTCACAACCCGCTTTTTACACCTGCCGTTGGGCATGCTTGTCGTTGGCTTGGTCACGCCACCGGCAGTGACGCTACTAGCGACGGAAGCAGAACCGTTTATGGTCAGCTTGCCTTACTGGATGTCATGTTGGATTTACCTGGGACTCTCGCTAATGGCAATTCGCCTCACTTGTTTACGATTAATTGAATCCTCTGTACCTACCCGCAATTGCACCGCGGAACAGACTGGGGTTCAGGCCCATGTGCGCACAGCTGAACTCCTTATTATGGGAGTAGCGCTATATTCGCTGAATTGGGGAGTTGCACCTACCGTTATCGAAGAGGCTGTACTCTTCATCAGTATGCGCCTGGGAATCACCTTGTTATTGCTAGGGGGCGTAGTGATGATGTTCACCCATATTAAAATGCGCGATCTGCAAGGAGCCAAAAAATGAATTCCATATGGATAAAGCGCATTGCACTCCTATTGATAGCGCTACTGTTATTCTCTGTGTTAGGGCAATTAGCAGGTCAGCGATCCTTTCGCGAACGAAAACGCGATTGCGAGGAAGAAAGGCTCAGTAGCGGCAAAATACTCCCTCATTGCAGCCGCTTTTATTAAATCATTTGTTTACTAAATCAATCCTTACGTTTCACTACGGCGACAAACATAGTATCCGCATCCAGTTCCGGCGCACCCAAAATGCGCTGGTACTGCAGTTCAAACTGCGGATGTTGTTGTAAAAACCAATTCACTTGTTGTTCATTTTCACTCACCTGCCAGCTACAAGTTGCATACACCAGACTTCCCCCTTTACGCACTGCCGGTGCTGCGTTTAATAAAATTTTGCGCTGCAAGTGAATTAATTCTTGCGTATCAGCTTCATCAAAACGCCAACGCGCATCCGGGTTCCTGCGCCAGGTTCCAGATGAACTACAGGGCGCATCGATCAATACCCAATCGAAACCTTGTTGTTGCGCTATTTCCTTCGGTAAACGCAACGGCGCTTCACCGTTCCAGCTAAAAGTGCGCACATTAAAAGCACCGGCACGTTTTACGCGCCGCTTTAATTCTTCCAATTTGTATTCGTGCAAATCGGTCGCGATAAGTGCACCCTTGTTATTCATGCGCGCCGCGATCGCCAGGGTTTTTCCACCAGCACCGGCACAGGTATCCCACACTTTCTGGCCGGGTTTAACATCTATTGCTTGCGCAATTAATTGGCTGGCCAAATCCTGGATTTCAATCAACCCGGATTTATATTCATCAGTCGAATTAACACCCGCCCCACCCCGCACATAAATACCCTGCTGCGCATCCAGGGTTGCATTGACACCTTGTGCTGATAAGTGTGCACAGATCCCGGCCAATGATTCATTTTTTTGTACACGCAGCCACAATGGTGGTGTGGTGGTTTGCTGCTGCAAAAATAAATGCGTATGTTCATCACTCCACTGGCTGACATTTTTTCTTTCCGCAATCAATGCGACCCATTGCGGGCGCAAACCAATCCATAGGAAGTGCGTATGGGTTTGGGAAAAATAATTATCGTCTAGTAAATTTTTCAAAAAATCCCGGCGTTCTTGCGCATCGCGTAATTGCGCCTGATTTTGCCTGGGCTGATCACCGCCCAAACGCAATTGAATCCAATACCAAAACGCGGTGGGCGATAACGCGTTTACATCGCGCACCTGCCAATGCTCGTCCCACTCCAGCCAATCAATATCCGGACGATCATTAGTGCGGCAAAACGCCTGATAAAAAAACTCCAATGCACACGCCAATTGCTGAAAACGCAATGCGTTATTCATCGCCTGCGAAAGATCAGCCTGGTCCGATAATGACAACTGGGCATAAGGTTTGCTTTTTTTTGTAGTGGTTGCTTGCGTCACTACCGGTGAACTCGCCAATTCGCGCAGGTTATGTCGCAACCATTTATCCAACGGCACAGTACCTGCAACAGGCAACCAGTTGCGCCACAAACGGATCAGGCGCGAATCATCATAAATAGCAAGGGATTGATCAGGAAGGTTTTCGACGGATATCGGCATATTGGGCACTGCATAAAAGAGAAAAATTCACAGGCCTTATTCCTCAGGAGCGGGCCCACGACGAACGTCATTTTAACAGCGAGGCGCCGGTTTACCCAGCCATCATTAATCAAAACACAAGTTTTGCTTATGCAGGTAATGTTTTGTTTATCCGTTTGCAGCCAGAAACATCACGTATTAAAACCTTTTTAGAACGTTATTTGAGAGGTAAAAAATATGCAGGGATTATCCCGTCGCCAGTTGCTAAAACAACTCGCGTTACTCGGCCTTGCAACTAACGCTGCCCCGCTGTTCGCCAGTAGCGCGGCCAAACGCATTGGGGTCGCGCTGGTTGGACTTGGTTATTACAGCCGCGATATATTAGCACCTGCATTACAACTTACACGCCACTGCCAACTCACCGGGATAGTGACAGGCTCCCCTGAAAAAATTCCGTACTGGCAAAAAACCTACGGCATCCTCGATTACAACATTTATAACTATAAAAATATGCATGAGATCGCCAACAACCCGGCAATCGATGTTATTTACGTGGTAACACCAACCGGAACGCACAAACAATTTACCGAGATAGCGGCGAATGCAGGCAAGCATGTCTGGTGCGAAAAACCCATGGCAATGAATGCACGGGAATGCCAGGCGATGATTGATGTGTGTAAAAAAAATAAAGTTCAGCTCACCATTGGCTATCGCATGCAACACGAAGCCAATACCCGAAAAATTATGCAATTTGCGCGCGAAAAACCCTACGGTAATATCCGCGAGATTATTGCCGAAGCGGGCTATAACAATAGCGGTGACAGTCACGGCTGGCGAGCCGATCCCAAGCTCGGTGGCGGTGCCATGTATGATATGGGTGTCTATCCATTAAATGCAGCGCGTTATACGGCAGGCGAGGAACCCATTGCAGTCACTGCAACAATGGAATCAACGCGAGAATTGTATAAAAATGTAGATGAAACGACTGAATTCGAATTGGAATTCCCCAGTGGCGCGCGCGCAAAATGTGCAACCAGTTATGCAAAGAATATGAATTCCCTGCGCGCAAACTGTGAAAAAGGCTGGTATGAATTAACACCATTCCAATCCTATTCCGGTGTTCGCGGACGCACGAGCAAAGGAATACAATTAGCAGCATCACCACTAAACCAACAAGCAGTACAAATGGATAATGATGCTCTTTCCATTTTACAAAACTCGCCGATTATTGTTCCCGGTGAAGAAGGAATGAAAGATATTGTTATTCTGGAAGCGATTTTTAAAGCAGCAAAAAATAATAATCGCGTAATAATTTAATTAAATCTAAAAATATCGGGCACAATCAGTGCCCAATATTTTTATACTGTATTGCTGGTATTATTAAGGAGCTAAACCAACCCTCACCCCGGTGGCAGCACGCCCTGCTGCATCTGCACGCCCATCGCCATTGAGATCACCGTACTGCAATGAGCTGTTATATTTAACATCAGCCCAACCATTTTGATCACTAAATTCCGCGCTCCACAAACGTGCTTCAGTAAATCTCGATCCATTCGACAACGCAGCCCAAACACCTTCATGGCCGCGACCAATGACATCCGCCATACCGTCACCATTCAAATCAGCGAAGTGAATGGATTTGTAATACTGTGGTTGAGTCCAATCATAACCACCGTAGTCGGTCGTCCACCATTGGGCATACACATTATTAAATTCACTACCTGCAATCGCTGTGTTTAGTGCAACCATAATTCCCCATCTGCCATGGCCCACCGCATCCGGCCAACCATCACCATTTACATCAGCATACTGTATGGTAGTGGCGCGGTCAGCAGTTCCCCAATTCCAGCCATCATCCGTGCTATCAAAAAAGTTTTGTGTGAACGCCAACTTTTTCTTTTGGAAGCCAGTGCCAGTACTGTAAGCAATCCAGAGACCTTGTGAAGAGCGCGCCATGATATCGGCTTTGCCGTCTTTGTTGATATCCACCAAACGAATTGTTGCATACCAGTTTTCATCATTACCCCACTTACCATTGCCATCAGCGTCTGCGAAATCGGCAATACCATTGTTGTAAGAGGATAATTGATAACTCATATTCACAACATTATTGAAACCATTGCCATTGTTAATGGCAACCATAATGCCATTGGGGCCCTTGCCAACAATATCGATTTTCCCATCGCCATTCACATCGCCATATTGGATCGAAGCACTGTATTTCGTGTTATTCCAACCCGTTGCATCGGTAAAGTTGCTGCTGTATAAAACTTGTTTCTGCGCAAAACCCGTTTGGTTGCCCGGCAGGCTATACGCCACATAAATACCGTTGGATTTGCGTATTAATGCATCGAGCTTTCCATCATTATTAATATCAGCCAAACGAAAGGTATTGTAATAACTGGCGTTACCGCTAATACCATCTGCATCAGCATAATCACTATTGGCAGTAGCGAGTTGAAGTGGAGAAAACTCCAGAACGGGTCCAGCGAATACAAAACCATGTTGCTTGAGGATAGGAACAAGATGTTGCATTGCCTGTAAAATATAGTCACTACCAGGGCTCAACTCATTACCGTCATGGAACTGTAGAATCCCGCCTTTATTATTTTTTTGGACGGTAATCAAATTCACCAAATCATTCATCGCTTGTTGTGGGCTTATCCCATCCCTGGCATATGCCCAATCAACCGAATCATAATTGGTTTCGATATCACGATATTGGCGAGTAATTCCAGGTACTGAATTATAAGCAGAGATTCCTTCGGCATTGTGCGGCGCACGAATGAAATACCAGCGATTGTGAATATAAGGATCAATGATATTTTGCAAAGCATTAATGCCACTCAGCACATTGAGATAATTAGGGCTATCAACACCTTCGTAATAATGGCTATAAGTATGATTTCCCACACGCTGGCGATTATTAACCAGACTCACCAATGACGAAGAATAATGCTGTACCCCCACAAGGCGATTAGTTTGATGGCCAATCACAAAAAAGGTCCCTGCTATTTTTTGTGCGTTAAGGTATTGGTACAGCTGTTGTGAATATACGTCAGGGCCATCATCAAATGTTAACGAAACCACCTGATCCGGAAAATTATAATCATCTTCAAATTGTGACGCCCAAAATGCAGTTTGGGCCATCGCCGCAGAAGTAAAAGTGAATGCAAGAATTCCTGCCGTCATCGCTTTTTTGAAAAATACTTTTTTCATGTTTTCTCCTTTAAAAATGCCATTTAATATTAATGAAGACCTTGAAAACCAGGATCATCTGGCAGTTATACATCAAGCTCTTCACAGGCAAACTTACAGGAAAGAACGAATTGTTTGTTATGTTTTAGATGACACTTTCACGTTATGTGAACCAAGCCTATGGAAAACATCTGAATTGAAATAACCGGTGTGTGTAAATAAACACAGTGCGTAAAAAATCAAAGCGCAATTCTTTCTTGCAGCCACATTAATATTGGATAAGCCGCAAGCCAACTCCAGAAAAAACGATTTAAACCAAACAAGATAGCATTAGCGAGATGAAAACAGGCAGCAAAGCTCAACGCGATTATCAAGGCAGTCTTATTTAACAATGCAAGAGGAAATAATAATTCACCGAGAATAACCACCCAGGATGCAATAAATAATTTCCGGGGCTTCCCGGCAAGAGCACGCAAAGATTCACTCACGGGATAGGCAGTAAATGCAAATACCTCGCCCAATGCTTTTCCCGAGCGCCACTCGGGATTAACAACTTTCACCCACCCTGCCTGAAAGTACGAAATGGTCAATTGCAATGCTAAATACCCTAACGCAATTTCCTGCCACCAACGTGATGGTGCAATGTGATAAAGCCACAAGCACATTAAAACCAATATGCTCATGGTATCGCTTCCCCCATTGTAGGGACCGCGAAAACGTTTGATTAAAACAATCGACGTAATGAGTAAAAGGCTTTCCACCCAGACAGAATAGATACCCATCATTAAAAACACAGCCAGGAGCGCACGCACCAATGCGATTTTTTTCTCCAGCCCAAAACCGCGTAGAAATTCCAGGCTCTGTTGAAATAACGCCAACCCCAGAAAAATTTCGGCAACACGAACTGCCAACTCCAATGTCATTAATTCGCTCCTTGTCGAATTAATGGATACAGTGACGATGTCATAAATACTTCATCGATCACTTGCCCCATCACATTTGCCGCTAGTGTCTCTGTGTAGATAACTTTGATTCTGAAAGCCATAAACCGCGCACCATCGGGAATACTAACCTGGCCGGTATGAATTGCATTCAGCAGTCGCCTGGCAATTTCCTCTACATAAAAATCATCGTTGTTGTCAAAGTTGTTCTCAAATAAACGTTCGGCACAAGTATTTATAAATAACCGCTCATTCCACTTCGGGTTATGCCAAAGCCGCACCAGGTTCTGCGCAAAAGTTAGCCGTGGGGGAATTGGCCAGAATGGTGTCCACTCAACAGGAACGCCGGCTTCCTCAGCAACAAACCCCAACTCAATTCCTGGAGAGGGGCCGATGCTGCTGAAGAAACGCCAGGATGGAAAAAGTATCGGGAATAAAAGTTTAATCATAATTATTATTGTGATCGTAAGTATTACCAGTGTGGTTATAAAATCGCTCACCGAAGCGAACTATCAATACTTATTTATTGTTGCAACATCGCCAATCGCTACATCATCGCCTGCTTTTTCAACTTATCAATCTCATCCCGCAATTTCGCAGCCACTTCAAATTCCAGATCTTTCGCAGCCTGGAACATTTGTTTTTCATACAGTTCGATAGTTTTCCAAATATCTTTGGGATTAACATCCACTTTATATTTAGCTTGCCTTTCAGCGATAGCCATGGCTTTGTTACGCGCACCGCGACCACCGGCACCGGGAACGACTGAGCCTTCGAGGATATCGGTAATATTCTTATTAATGCCTTGAGGAGTAATACCGTGCTTCAGGTTATGATCAATTTGTTTTTGGCGACGACGATCTGTTTCATCGATAGCGCGCTGCATGGAACCGGTAATTCTATCGGCATAGAGAATCGCCTTACCATTGACGTTACGCGCAGCGCGGCCAATAGTCTGGATAAGTGAACGATCCGAACGCAGGAAACCTTCTTTGTCTGCATCCAGAATGGCCACTAGCGAAACCTCCGGCATATCCAGGCCTTCACGCAGCAGGTTGATGCCTACCAATACATCAAATTGTCCGAGGCGCAAATCGCGAATAATTTCCACGCGCTCTACCGTATCAATATCCGAATGCAAATAACGCACGCGTACACCGTGCTCGCTCAAGTATTCAGTAAGGTCTTCCGCCATACGTTTGGTGAGCGTGGTAATTAACACGCGCTCATTTTGCTCCACACGCAAACGAATTTCTGAAAGTACATCATCCACTTGTGTAGTTGCAGGGCGAATTTCGATGATCGGATCAATCAAACCCGTGGGGCGCACCACCTGCTCTACGACTTGCCCTTGATTTTCGGCTTCGTATTTACCGGGCGTCGCAGAAACCATAATCATTTGCGGAGCTATTCGCTCCCACTCATCGAAACGCATGGGACGGTTATCCAACGCGGAAGGCAAACGGAAACCGTACTCCACCAGCGTTTCCTTACGCGATCTATCGCCTTTATACATTGCACCAATTTGCGGAATAGTTACGTGGCTTTCGTCGATAACCAATAGCGCATTTTGCGGCAAGTAATCAAATAATGTCGGTGGCGGCTCGCCGGGATTACGGCCGGATAAAAAGCGCGAGTAGTTTTCAATTCCATTGCAGTAACCCAACTCCTGCATCATTTCCAAATCGTAACGGGTGCGTTGTTCCAAACGCTGCGCTTCCACCAACTTATTATTTTCACGTAAATATTCCAAGCGAATACGCAATTCTTCCTTAATATTTTCAATCGCCTCCAATACCGTTTCACGCGGTGTTACATAGTGGGTTTTCGGATAAATGGTATAGCGTGCAACCTTGTGCAGCACTTCGCCAGTCAGCGGATCAAATACTGAAATTTGCTCTACTTCATCATCGAACAATTCCACCCGCACCGCTTCCATATCGGAATCGGCAGGGTAAATATCAATCACTTCACCGCGCACACGATAGGTTGCGCGTGCAAAATCCATATCGTTGCGTGTGTATTGCAATTCAGCAAGGCGACGCAGAATCTGGCGCTGATCAATTTTGTCGCCGCGAACAATGTGCAACAACATCTTCATGTAAGACTCTGGATCACCCAAACCATAAATTGCAGACACGGTGGCGACGACAATGGCATCGCTACGCTCCATCAATGACTTGGTGGCCGACAAACGCATTTGCTCGATGTGTTCGTTTACCGAAGAATCTTTTTCAATAAAAGTATCTGACGAGGGTACATAAGCTTCAGGTTGGTAGTAGTCGTAATAAGAAACGAAATATTCCACCGAATTATTAGGGAAGAACTCTTTGAATTCACCATAGAGTTGCGCCGCCAGGGTCTTGTTATGCGCCATGATCAATGTCGGCCGCTGTATTTTTGCAATCACATTGGCCACGGTGAATGTCTTTCCCGATCCGGTAACACCTAATAAAGTTTGGTGTTTGAGGCCAGCCTCAATTCCTTGTACCAAACCTTCAATTGCGGTGGGTTGATCACCAGCGGGGGCAAATTGACTATTTACGACAAATTGTTTGGACATAATTTCTCGATGATGACAGTAAAGAGAGACAACGATAGTAAAACAGAATTGTAACTAAAATCCGGCCTTCGGTGACGAAACGCAGGATGTTCCACTGGTTTGACAACCGGACTATGAAACTATTCATAATTAATAACGGACACTCATAATTAATAGCGTACAGTCATAATTAATAGCGCACAGCCTAATCCCTGCAAGTGACATCAGATGTCAGTAGCCCGAGGTAGATTTATGACTGAATTTTGCATCGAACACGACAGTATGGGCGAGGTGCAGGTATCTAAAACCGCATTTATGGGGCCCAGACCCAACGGGCGCTGATAATTTGGCACCAGTCTCCTAACCCTGCCGCGCCCCTGCGTTTTATCCGATTGTAGAATTTACCCACTCACGACATAAATAAAAATACCGGTACAAAACCGGTATTTTTATTTATGCCATTCCCTGAAGATCACATCAAATTTATTTCTCAAACTCAACATCCGCCAAGCGCAATTCGGATGCCGATTTCCCCTCTACTTTTACACGAATATAAATATCAGTAATGTCATTTACCGGTTTGGATAAGGGAACACTGACACGCGTATAACCCCATAAGGTATCTGATTTTACGGTGGCAGAGCCCAACAATTCACCCGTTGGATTTGCGCGATAAATTTCTATTTTCCATGGCGCGATTTCTTGTAAAAAATAAGCGCCTAGCTTCAATGAGCTGATATCGGTTAAATCGTAATGACCCAGACTAAATCCAGCCCAGTTTTCACTGGCAGTAAATTTCAATACATCGTTTTCTTTATATTTATCCTGGCTTACGCCTTTTCCAAGAGAAGCCGGACTTACCGCAGTGGCGAGTTCCAAGCGAGCGGGGATTAATTTAAATTCCTTTTCCACGTTAATTGGAGCAATGGAGTTTGCACCTTTATCCATGTAATTCACCGCAAACACATAAGCCTCACCAGTGGCTTTATAAGGTTCATTTGCGACAGCGGTGTTCCCGGATTTATTTTTTAATTCCACAGCGCCCGACAAAGGTAAAGACGTCGGTTTTTTCACTTCCGCCAACGACAAGACATAGGTAGCCAAGGCAATACGTTCCGATTCACTTAGGCCGGTGAACCCCGGCATATTCATTTCTCCCCAAACGCCATTACCACCGTTGCCAATTTTATTGACGAGGTAGCCAAGTGCCTTATTATCTTTCTGGTATTTTTTTGCCACATCGCGAAATGCCGGCCCTACCATCTTTTCTTCAATTTTATGGCAAGCAAGGCAATTATTGGCATCAACCAATGATTTCCCCTGATCAATCAAACTAACGCTTTGATGCCCCAATGTTTTTTCAGTAGTTGGTGCCAGATAGGAAAACCGGATAAAGACATTATTATTTTCGACTGCTGAAATAATGCCATCCTCTTTATCATGAATAGCAAATTCGTAGGCATATTGACGAGTATCGGGCCAATAAAAACTTTTATTAGCAGCAGTTTTCAATTGAATAGTGGGTGGTTCATTGCCGATAACCAGCGACTGTGTGACGGAAGTTGTTGCACCGTGATTATCAGTAACAGTCAAAACCAATTGATAATTTCCGGCTTGCGGGATAACCGGGCTAACATCCTGCTCATTCCCGAGTTTAATGTCAGGGCAATTATTGCTTGCACATTGCAATTTCCAATCGTATTGAATCTTGTCGCCATCCAAATCCAAAGAGTGTTTTGCGGATGCATGAATTTGCGCAGGAATGCCCGCTTGTTCTTTATCAACGTGAATATTTGCTACTGGAGGGCGATTACCCGCTCCCACATATTCAATACGCGATAAACGCGCATCCGGGTTGCCGGTAAACCAGGACATTCCGTATTCAAGGACATACAAGGTTCCATCGGGCGCAAAACGCGAATCGATGGGTAACGCATAATTAATTTGCGGTGCAAATGGTTCAATTTTTTGGACGCGCCCCTGTTCATCAAAACTAACAGCTTTCACCCAGGCGCGCATGAAATCCACAATAAATAATTTATTGTTGTAATACGCGGGGTAACGATTTACTGATTCCGGATAATCCTCTGCATGGTAAACATCAGCGACAATCGCGGTGCGGCCACCCGCCCCCATTTCAGGAAACTCTTCAGAAATACCGTAAGGATATGCAATAAATGCAGGCTGTGCCGGAGGTAAGTTCTTTGTGCCGGTATTGTTGGGTGAATTATTGATTGGCGCCGCAGGGTCCACCCAATCACCCGATTTTTTATTCACGTAATCAAAATAGTTATAGGGACGATTTTTACCAATCACTAACGGCCAACCAAAATTTCCCGCCGCAGTAACGCGGTTAATTTCATCGTAACCCATAGGGCCTTTTTGATCAGAATCCTTGCTCGCATCAGGACCTACATCACCGTAAAACAGGCTACCCGATTTTTTGTCGAATGTAAGGCTGTAGGGGTTGCGCGCGCCCATCACATAAATTTCAGGGCGGCCGGTGGCGGGATCTGTAAACAAATTGCCGGCGGGAATTTCATAACCAGTATCGGCTTTTGGTTTAATGCGCAATACCTTCCCACGCAAATCCATGGTATTACCGGCACCACGCAATCCATCATTCTTTTTCATACCAGAGCGAAAATCAACAGGCGCATAGCCATCCTGGTCATGGGGATTGGTGTTATCGCCGGTTGAAAAAAATAATTCGCCATTGTTGCCAAATTGCAAATCACCACCGGTATGGCAGCAATTATTATCTATAGGATATTCCAATAAAATGTGTTCTGTACTTTCATCTACTTTCTGGTTGTTCCATTTAAAACGTGCAAGGCGCTGGCTTAATTGTTTCTTGCCATCAACATTTTTTGTGACTGTAAACGCTGCATAAATCCAGGGATTATTCGCAAAATCAGGAGCGACAGCGACACCGACAAGCCCCAGTTCTAAAAATTTGTCATAACCTACGGTTAATGTACCCGCATCACTCAATTGGCCAGTTTTGTACTCCACACGCTGGAAACGGCCGGGACGCAATGCAATCAACGCATCGCCGTTGGGAAAGAAAGCGAGCTTGACCGGTTCATCCAGCTTTTCTACCAATGTTTTCTTAACAAATCGATTATCTTCCGGGCGCACTTTACTGTAATCAAGTCGCGGCTGAAAACCGGGGCGATGATTTACACCAACAACATAACTAATACCACCGGCCAGATGCTGCAAAAATTGCGCGTTGGAAAAAGTCTCATTGGTGTGGCCAAGGCCGGTGTAAAACGCACGCCCACCATCATATTCGTGATACCAGGAAATGGGATGGTCATGATTATGCTCGCCACCCTGGTAAGTATTTTCGTCTACCTTTGCCAATACATGAATGAACTCGTACATATCGCGATAGTTATACCATTCGTCTGCAAGCGAAAATGATTCCGGCAATTCTTTAGTTGCGGGATGGTTTTTATCGGCAATAGTCACTGTCGCAGTTTGGACATTACTGGGTTGGTTGGGATGATTTTTAAATACAGCGCCGACTAAATTGCGATACCAAAACCAATCTCCTTCCCATTCAGTATCGGTCGCCGCATGTATCCCCACAAAACCACCGCCAGCTTGAATAAAACGTTCCATCGCCAGTTGTTGGTTATCATCCAGGATATCGCCGGTAGTATTTAAAAAAATGACTGCGTTAAACTGGCGCAAATTGGCATCGTTGAATTGTGCAGAATCTTCCGTTGCTATTAATGTAAATTGTTTTTGGCTGGCGAGTTGCTGGAGTGCGGAAATACCGGCAGCAATGGATTCATGGCGAAAACCGGCTGTCTTGCTAAACACCAAAATACGCGCGCCGCTAATGTTATGTTGCGCCGTATCCGCAAGTGATGCATCAGTTTGCTGTTCTCCTGATTGCCGGGACACATTGTTATCGCATCCCGTTACGATTAATAGCAACGACACCAATGCCAGAAACACATAGTTTTTTTTCTTATGCGCAAATGACCGAAGGTTGTAATTAAAATGAGGTGTACCGAGGTGCATAATCGAACCCTTGTATTTAGCAATCTGATTTATAAAGTCTAGCAGCTCCGCTACTGTTATCATTGCGTAAGCTGACGTTAAAAAATAGGAAATCAGGCCACAATCATTATTCTTGAAATAAAAATGCCGCTGAGTTTATCAGCGGCATTCCATGCAGGCTTGCAGGTTTACCCTGCTAAACGCTTCTTTTCCGTACGTGTACTAATCTTTATCCAGCCAGCGCTGCAAACGCGCTTCCAGATCATCGTAACGAATCGGCTTGGCAATGTAATCATCCATGCCAGCCGCTCGATATTGCTCCTGATCACTTTCTGTTTGTGCCGCTGTTACCGCTACAATCGGCAGGTGGCGCATACTATGCGTATCGCGCTCCTGCTGACGGATTTTCTGGGTTGCACGCAAGCTATCGGCTTCTTTCATATCGTAATCCATTAACACCAAATCAAAACGCTCTTGCTCAACAATCTCCACAGCTTCCAAACCATCCTGGGCAATTTGCACATAACATCCCAATTTTTTCAGCATAGCACTTATCACCATCTGATCGACTCGATGATCTTCCACTAACAACACCCGTGGAATTGCCACTGCTGTAGAAGTTTCCTTCTCTGGCGTTTTGCGTTCATCATCCAGATCAAAATTCAATAGTTTTTGCACAGCAACATCGAATAACCGCTTGCGCATAATTGGCTTTTCAATAACGCAAACCTGCGGATAGCTGCGCAAATGGAATTTCATTTCCGGGCTATCACTTTGCAAAATACTCATCGCGATAATTTGTTTAACCGCAGCGATTTCCGGATGAGATACAATCTCGCGCGATAATGCCAGGCCATTCATATTATTGAGTTTGGTAAAAATTAATACCAAATCAAATGGTATCCCGGCACCGGCTTGTTCGGCCAGGCGAATTACTGCCTGTTCTTGTCCGGCAACGATTTGCGTACTCATTCCCCAGGCATTAAGTTCATCAGCCAACGCGTTGGCATTGCTATCAGGCAGATCTACCAATAACGCACGCTTTCCACGTAGCTTTTGTTCGGAACCGAAGCGGCGCTCATCATGCGATACAACCTGCAATGCCACATTAATGAAAATACGATTGCCACGATTTTTATTTTCGCGCAAATGAATGCTGCCCCCCATACATGCAGCGAGTCCTTTGCAAATTGCCAACCCTATGCCGTTATGATCACTTTCCTGTGCTTCAGGATCATTCTCGCCAGCAACGTTTTTCTCACTGTCGCTGATGATGACTTGCAACTCGCCAAAATCATCCTGCTCCTGATGAAAGCGCGCTTCAATAAAGACATGCTCGATGCGGCTGGCCTTTAATGTGTGGTTCAATAATGTTGCAAGGATTTGATTCAACCGCGCCACATCACCTTTCACACGCAGTGGCATATTGGGATCAAACATATAATAAAGTTCAATACCTTGCTGGTGTGCATCCAGTGTAAAATCCTGCACAAATTTTTCCAGCACACGACGCAGGTCAAACTCTACCTCTTCCAGCACCAGGGTTTTGGTTGTGATCTTGGAAAAGTCCACTACGTTATTTACCAGATCAATCTGGCGGCCGGCCGCCTTATTGGCTGTGGTTAACAGCTCGCGGTGATGTTCAGACAGCTGGCTGTCATCAATTAATGACAAGGTACTCATGACATCGCTAATCGACGAGCGAATTTCCTGGCCAAGGTTAACCAGAAATTCATTTTTTAATTCGATTTGCGCTTGCGATGTGCGCTTTTCATTTTCCAAACCTTGCGCACGCTCACGCAATGAATAGTGAGCTTCCAGGCGCTCCCAATACGCGAGTGACGTTACCTTGCCCTGATGCGATAGCATTATATAAAACACCAGCATAATGCATCCGTATAAAATGCCCTCCGCATCGCCTAATAACATCGCGGTAATTGCAGCGGGTATTTGACCAATCGCAAGATACAGCGTTAAAAAATGGCGATAAGGTGCGAACACGTTAGAGACGCTTGAATAAAACACCACCGAATAAAGCCACATCACCAGGGTTTCATCGCGCATTCCCTGTACCCAGGTCAGGGTTACCAGAATAACGCTCCACCACGCAGCGCCCAGGCAAGATGCAAAAAAATATTGGTTGCGCCACCGCGCTGGTGCGCGGGCATACAGCGCATCAAAACGGAATAAATAATAACTGCGTACCAGGGTCACCAGCAGTAAGCCGGTTACCAGGACAATAGCGGTGTTGTGTTCTTTTTTTTCAAACTCACCAAAAGTCAGGCAAAGGACGAAAACAAGAAAATTGAGAATCAAACCACGGCGACTGTATTTAGCAACACGTGCGTCGGTTTCACGCATAATCGCGCGATCTTTCTGGACTTTACTGCCGGGAACGAAAAAATGAAACATAGCTTACTCAGTAAAAAGTTTGCTTGATTATTGTGATAAGTCGTCCGGAGCGGTTACCCCAACAAGTGTACAAAAACTTCCTTAATCACAAATACCATAATTGCAAATCCCAATACACCGAATAATACGAAGGTACCGAATTTTCCTGCGTTGGATTTTTTTGCCAGATCCCACACAATAAAAAACATAAAAATAATCAGCCCACCACCACAAATGTACATAGCCAGGCTTTCAAATTGTTCCATAGTCATTGTCGATGTCGCCTTAAAAATTAGGTAGTTCTGCTGTTAAGAACCCCAGGGTCAGAAATTTACTCAAACCTTAGCAGGTCCCCAGGCAAGAAGGGAAAATCGGGGCGCCATTCTAACGAAAAGCCGGATTCAAGTTTAGCGTTAATGCGGTATTCCGTTGGCTGGAAACAAAAAAGCCACCGTTCTGGTGGCTTTTAAGGGATTTTTACAATTGCGTTATGAGTTCCGGTAACACATCAAACAAGTCGGCAACCAGGCCATAATCCGCCACATCAAAAATCGGCGCGTCCGGGTCTTTGTTGATGGCGACCACTACGCGCGATTCACTCATCCCCGCCAAATGCTGCACAGCACCGGAAATCCCCACCGCGATGTACAACTCAGGTGCAATAACCTTACCGGTTTGCCCGACTTGCATATCGTTAGCGACAAAACCGGCATCTACCGCTGCACGGGAGGCACCAACAGCCGCACCCAGTTTATCGGCGAGACGATACAACAAATTGAAATTATCGCGATTCAGTAATCCCCTCCCCCCCGCAACCACCACACGGGCGGCCGTCAGCTCTGGCCGTTCCAATGCAACGGTTTCCTCGCTGACCAGGCGGCTCTGGCACTGGCCAGCAGGGCCAGGCACAACTACTTTGCGCGCAGTTCCCCGACCCGGCGCAACGGCATTAAACGCACTGGTGCGAATACCCAGCAATTTTTGAGTTTGTTCGGTGTACACACTGGCAATCGCACTGCCCGCATAAATTGGGCGCTGGAAACGATGCGGGCTATCAATAGCGGTTACGTCGGTGATTGGCTGGTTATCCAGTAAAGCCGCCAGACGAGGGAGAAGGTTTTTGCCAAATGAATTGGAAGCGATAAACACATAGCCATAAGAGGAGGCCAGACTCGCCAACCACGGAGCCAGGGTTTCGGCTTGAACATCCGGTAATGAATCCGGCCACATAACCTGCGCTACATCCGGCATGGCCACGGCTGCATCGATTTGCATCGGGCTATTGGTGCATAGCACCAGATCGCACTCCAGCGGTAGATGCTGACGCAACGCAGTAACAGCGCCCAACACCCTGGCATTGGCGGTACCCAAACCACTTTCAGCTGGCTCCAGAACGACTAATACCTTGGCGTTATTCATAAAACGCGCGCCTCCGTGCGGAGTTTTTCCAGCAATTCAGTGACGGACTGAACCTTAACGCCCGCCGGACGTGACCTGGGGATCGCCAAAGATTCAGTAATCACGCGCAATTCCATGTCTATACCCAGCTCGGCTGGAGTCAGTGTACGGAGCGGTTTTTGGCGAGCTTTGATGATATTCGGCATAGTAGGGAAACGCGGCTGGTTCAAGCGCAAGTCGGTTGTAATAACTGCCGGTAGACTTAACGCCAGGGTTTGCAGCCCACCATCCAGTTCGCGCGTCACATGAACTTCATCACCCATGGGATTGATTTTAGAGGCAAAGGTCCCCTGGGGATAATTACATAATGCGGCCAGCATCTGGCCTGTTTGATTGTTGTCACCATCAATAGATTGCTTACCCAGCAGAATCAACCCCGGCCCTTCTTGTATCACAACGGCCCTTAACAGCTTGGCAATCGATAAGGGCTCCAGAGGTTCATCAGTATTGATATGGATGGCCCTGTCGGCACCCAGTGCCAAGGCTGCACGCAGTTGTTCCTGGACAACGGCTGGCCCCACACTGACCACCAGGATTTCCGAAGCAAAACCCTGCTCTTTCAACCGTATGGCTGCTTCGACAGCGATTTCACAAAAGGGATTTATGGACATTTTGGCAGCGGCAAGATCCATTCCGCTACCATCAGCAAAAGGGCGCACGCGGACACCAGGATCCACTACACGCTTGATAGCAACTAATATTTTCAAAACTCATTCCTTGTAATAGCAGGTATGCTCCCTGCTCATTATTCAAAAAGTAGATGTAAACAACAGCAGCGACAATGTGTCGTTACCGAATTATAACCAGCCAATAGCAATTTCGCTGCAATTCAAATGCACAACTGGACGCCAGCGACTGGTTCGCGCACAATTTGCGCCCTTTATTTAGCCTTATTCGTTCATGTTTGCGGAATTGTCTTATGCGTATCACTAAAGTTACCACTATTGCTATCCTCTGCTTGTTTCTTAGCGCGTGCGTATCATCGCTCCTGATAGGCAATCAACTTCAGAGCAAACTTATGTGGTCATTTTTAAAACCCCTGGTCGGGTTTGACCCTAATGAGGTAAATCTCTTTGAAACCCCTATGGTTAAAGACCGTATGACCAAACTATTGGGCGATAAATACGAACCGACCATGAAGCTTTTGCGCACAGCGCAAACGATCCAGCAAGAAGGTGCCCTGTTTTATGTCGCATCACGCTATGCTCCCGCGCAAGTACAAGCGATTACCGATAAAGCAGGAATGATCTGGAACGCCGACACCAACCAAATGGCAGTTATGCTCATTAAAGATGGCACACCGCAAATTTTCTCGGAGCAAATAGAAGGCGCTAAAGAAAAAATCACTCCGACACTCCCTAAAGAATTACAAACCGCCTATGACAAAGCACAGGCACTCAAAGAAACATTGAACGAAAAGCAAAAAGCCCTGGAGGATGCACAGAAAATTATTGAGAATCCGCTGGAAGCAACCGGTGAAGCCGTTAAACAGAAAATAGATTCCAATGCCCGGCAGCTCCAGGATGAAACAAAACAAAAAATGACTGACAAAATCGAAAGCGTTACACCACCACTTATCGACCAGGAACAATTGGAGCTTGATGAAGCACTTAAAAAAGAAGCCAATGAGTATAAGGAGAAAAAATAACCGGTAATCAATTATTAACCAATCATGCAGCAATGTTGCTGCATGATTTCGTTCGGCTTGTTTTGTAAAAAACTGCTTCCCTCCCCTGCCAGTACCAGATATAACACCAGTATTTCCCCTGAATCACCAGAATAGGAAAGCACCGTGGAATTTGCACTGGAAACGCTTCTGTTTTTATTTTTTGCTGCGGCTATTGCCGGTTTCCTGGACACACTTGCCGGCGGCGGTGGACTTATTACTGTTCCCGCACTAGTGGTGGCTGGCGTTCCGCCATTGGCAGCATTAGGTACTAATAAATTACAAAGCTCGATTGGTTCCGGTACCGCCAGTTTTTTATTGTTTAAACGCAAAAAAATTCTATGGCCGGAAATCAAGGCACTCATGCTAATGGCATTTATCGGATCGATTATTGGCAGCGTGCTGGTGCAATTTATTAATACCAAAGCGTTGGGTTTTATTATTCCGTTGGTGTTAATTATTATTGCTGCCTATTTTATGACTGCACCTTATCTGAATTTGGAAACGGATAAGCCACGTATTTCTGACAGAACCTATAAAAATATTGTTGTTCCGGTTATAGGTGCGTATGACGGAATGTTTGGTCCGGGTACCGGATCATTTTTAGCAGTATCGGGTGTAAGCTTGCGTGCACTGGAATTAATCAAGGCAACTGCTACAGCAAAACCATTAAATTTTGCGACGAATATTGCATCGTTACTGGTTTTTATCGTTGCAGGAAAAGTTATGTGGGTTGCCGGGTTTGCAATGATGGCTGGCCAAATGCTGGGGGCATGGCTAGGATCTCACTATTTGTTCAAGGTCAATCCTAAAATCCTCAGGATACTGATTGTTACAATGTGTTTAATTATGCTGGGGCAATATGGATACAATCAGTTCGCTTGATAACACCAATAATGTTGCATAGGGCCTGGCATCGTGAACTTACGTGTATCCATATTATTAAGCTTGCTCATTACCAGCTTGAATGCCTGCGTTGTCGTTCCCAAAAAAGTGGCGAGCTACGACGAGAAATGCAAAGTGGCAGTACAAAAAATTACCCTTGACCTTGCACCGGTGGAAAGCGATACCGACTGGCATTGTACCAATGAGAATTGTGCTTGGGATGTCTCGTCTGAAATTTTCAATGCAGTGTTGACTACCACTACCAGTGCCGTAGTATCCGGTTCAGTAGCATTAGCGGGTAACACGCTCTATTGGCTGGAAAGCAACGGGGATTGCCCGAGTGGGAGTTCAGCGGGAAATTCACCGCCGGAAAAACGCTCACCACTCCGGCAACAGGAAAATTCCAATGACCCTTACCTGATTCAGGAAGAAATTATTACGGCTGGATCCTGATTTTATTATTTACGTCCCGGTTCTCCGCAATTGGCCGCTGTTCGACCACCGCCCTGCCCGACTTACTCATCCGGTCATAAAGTACAACGTGAACAGTCGCGGCTAAATTCATACAACCGATAGTCGGGATATACACGACGTGGTCACAGCGCTCCAGGATTTCTTTTTTTAACGAACCATCTTCCGGCCCGAAAATATAATACGCCTGTTCAGGATGCGTAAAATCCATTAACGGCACCGCGCCTTCAATCAACTCGATAGCAACCAATGCGGCACACGCAACCGGTGCATCTGGTAAATTTTCGACGTGCGTTAACGGAATTTTGCTTTGGGCATTTTTGGTATCCGTTGCAAATTTGCGCGCGCGATCAAAACGCACACCCGAATAAAAAACGGCATCGGCTTCATAACATCCCGCTGCGCGCATCACCATACCAACGTTGGTCGGACTTTTGGGATTAACCAAACCAATGTACGCGTGCGGCTTTTGTAACTCTTCATGATTCATCGAATAACCTGTTAAGAAAGACGTTGCTTGAAATCGTTGTAACCAAATTCGCGAATAACGTCCAAATCATCAGTACGCGAATCCCACAGGGCAATTGCGGGCAAATTGATGCCGTTAAAGGTCGTGGTTTTTACCATGGTGTAGTGAGCCATATCATCAAACACCAAGCGCTGGCCAACTTGCAATGGTTGTGCGAACGAATAATCACCAATGACATCACCGGCCAGGCAAGTCATACCTCCCAACCGGTAGGTATAGGGTAATTCATCGGGTAACCCTGCCTGCAAAATATCCGCGCGATAAGGCATTTCCAGCACGTCCGGCATATGGCAAGTAGCGGATGTATCCAGAATCGCCTGCGCTACGGTATTCCAGGTAATGTCCAACACTTCAGTAACGAGCACACCGCTGCGAATTGCCACCGCCTCACCGGGCTCCAGATAAACTTGTAAATTATATTCCCGTTGAAAAGAGTTAATCGTTTCAATTAACTCATCAACCTGATAATCCTCGCGGCTGATATGGTGGCCGCCGCCAAAATTAATCCATTGGATACGCTCAAAATATTTTCCGAATTTTTCTTTTACGGCGGTTAATGTGCGCTGCAGTGGCGGCAAATCCTGTTGACACAGAGTATGAAAATGTAAACCGCTGATACCATGCAATAAAGCAGGATCTTCACGTAATGCCTGCTCAAATTGTGCAAGAGGCACACCCATACGTGAACAGGGCGCACATGGGTCATACAGTGCAACCTCGCCTTCAGAATGCTCGGGATTGATACGAATACCAAATTGCAGCCCGGGACGATTTTGTTGTGCATTTAATGCTAATGATTTAAAGCGTGACCATTGGGAAAATGAATTGAACAATACATGATCCGCAATTTTTAAGATTTCAATTAAATCTGATTCTTTATAAGCAGCAGAATAACAATGCACCTCCCCACCGAATTCTTCTCGCCCCAGCCGGGCTTCGTGTAAACCACTAGCGCAAGTTCCGGAAAGGTATTGGCGAAACAAAGGTGCAAGATTCCAGCAGGAAAACGCTTTTAGTGCGGCCAATATTTTTGCACCACTCTCCCGCTGGACACGGTTGAGGATTTTTAAATTATCTTCCACTGCCGCTTTGTCGATGACAAAGCATGGTGATGGCACACGAGTGGGATCAAACTGATTGAAGTATTCACGCTTAATCATTTAAATAACCAGGTAAGTTGCGCGGCGCAGGTAGTCATGCGCAACGTTTCTATAAATTCGAGCAAAAAATTTATTTACATAGTTGTGTTGGGCATGGCTGCCCAACCTACGACTGGGTTGGATTGCATGTTGCGGTTCGCATGCTCACCAGCAACCAGCAACCAGCAACCAGCAACCAGCAACCAGCGTTGTGAAATTAATCCTGCATTACGCTTGGATCAATATTCACCACCTGCCATGGCAAACCGTATTTATTGAGGTCATCCATAAATGGATCAGGATCATGTTGTTCCATATTCCATACGCCCGGTTTTTTCCATTTTCCTTCCAGGATCATTTTTGCACCAATCATTGCCGGCACACCCGTGGTATAGGAAATCGCCTGGGATTTTACTTCGCGATAACATTCCTGGTGATCACAAACGTTATACACAAACATCGCTTTTGGTTGGCCATCTTTTACACCTCGCACCAAACAGCCAATACAGGTTTTACCTTTGGTTAAGGGGCCAAGGCTGGCAGGATCAGGCAACAACGCCTTTAAAAATTGCAGCGGCACTATTTCGCGACCCTCAAACATAATCGGCTCGATGCCCGTCATACCGACATTGCCCAACACTTCCAGATGCTTCAAATAATTATCCGAAAACGTCATCCAGAAACGCGCGCGCTTGATTTCAGGAAAATGTTTTACGATGGACTCCAACTCTTCGTGGTACATCATGTAAATTTTCTTCGGGCCAATGTCTGCCGGAAAATCAAAAACCTGGTTAACCGATAATGGAGAGGTTTCTACCCAATCACCATTTTCCCAATAACGGCCATTCGCAGTCACTTCGCGGATATTAATTTCCGGATTGAAGTTGGTTGCAAATGGCAAGCCGTGATCGCCGGCATTGCAATCGATAATATCCAGATAATGGATTTCATCGAAATAATGTTTTTTTAAATAAGCGGTGTACACGTTAGTAACACCCGGATCAAAACCGGAACCGAGCAATGCAGTAATACCTGCATTTTTAAATTTATCCTGGTAAGCCCATTGCCACGAGTATTCAAATTTGGCGGTATCGAGCGGTTCATAATTAGCAGTGTCCAGATAATCAACACCAGTTTCCAAACAGGCATCCATGATATGTAGATCCTGATATGGTAATGCAACGTTAATCACCAGATCCGGCTTTTCAGCGTTAATTAATGCAACTAATTCATGCACATTATCCGCATCAACCCGAGCAGTTTTGATCGGGCGATTTAATTGTGCTGCTATCGCTTTGCATTTGGACTCGGTGCGACTCGCCAATACAATTTCTGAAAAAATTCCAGGCAACTGTGCACATTTATGCACCACCACACCACTCACACCACCAGCCCCAATAATTAACACTTTTGCCATTATCACTTTCTCCAACGCTGCATACTTATTGCTTAAAAAAAATAAAAACATCCGGGCACAATTTCTGCGCCCGGGAAATATCAATTCAACAAGATTATTTCTCGAAATAGGTATAACCGCGTAAACCTTCCGAGTATGCCGCTAGCATTTGCTGGCGATCAGCCACACTGATTATGCTATCGCGCACTGCCTGCTCAGCAGTTTCGCGAAATTGCTGATAGAGCGCTGCAGGATCATATTCAACATAACTCAATACATCAGCAATGCTATCGCCCTGCAGCTCGTGCACAAAATCAAGGCTAGCATCAGCATTGATACGCACACTCGCAACGTTAGTATCGCCAAATAAATTATGCAGATCGCCCAGGGTTTCCTGGTACGCGCCGACCAGAAAAACCCCCAGATAATATTCTTCACCAGCTTTTATAGGATGCAAAGGTAATGTTGAAGATTCTCCCGTTGGCGTTGCGAATTTTTGCAGCTTACCATCACAGTCGCACGTGAGGTCTGCAATAATTGCCTGGCGTGTTGGTTCTTCAGTCAAGCGGTGAATAGGCATCACCGGAAATACTTGTCCAATTGCCCAGGAATCCGGCAATGATTGGAATACACTGAAATTGCCATAATAAATATCTGCCAATAATTGTGAGAGTGTTTCCAGTTCTGCAGGAACCCGTTTCATTTCTGGCAAGAGTGCCGCAATTTTTTGCAACGCAGCCAGATAAATATTTTCACTCAACACACGATGACGCAAATTGATATCGCCCGAATTAAACAAATCGCGGATTTTATCGCGATAGTAGATAGCGTCGTTATAGGACTCTTGCAGATTATTAACACTGATTTCAGCCAAGGATTGCCACAAATTTTGAATCATTTCATGGCAGGGATGCGGCAAAATATCCGGCAAGGTTGTCGGTTCAAATTGGGTCACATCAAGAATATTAAATAACAGTATTGCTGTATGTGCGACAGTCGCCCGCCCTGATTCAGTAACAATCGTTGGGTGTGGTATGTGATGTTTATCCAGGCTTTCCTGAATAGCTTCAACGACGTCGATACAATATTCCTGCACCGAATAGTTGCGGCTATGCCCGTTGGTGCTGCAAGTGCCGTCATAATCAATGGCAAGCCCACCCCCCAGATCGAGGTATTGCAAAGGTGCGCCCTCACCCACTAATTCAATGTAGTAGCGGCAGGCTTCCAATACGCCAGCACGAATGCTGCGAATATTAGGAATTTGTGATCCGAGGTGAAAGTGTAATAATTGGAAACAATGTAATAAATTTGCTTCGCGCAATGTGTCAATCACCGTAACCAGTTCATTGGTATTCAAACCAAACAAACTGCGGTCACCGCTATCTGCACTCCAATGCCCTTCAACTTTAGTTGATAGTTTCAGGCGCACACCAATAAGCGGTTCAATGTCCAATGCACGGCTGCGCTCTATGACAGACTGCAACTCACTCAATGTCTCCAAAACAAAAAAACATTTAAAACCCAATTTGCGCGATTGCAAACCGAGGCTAATAAATTCAGCATCCTTGTAGCCATTACAAATAATTAAACTCTCGCGATTGGTAATCGTTGCGAGTGCAATCATTAATTCGGCTTTACTACCAGCCTCCAAACCATGATTGTAACGCTCACCAAAACGGGCGATTTCGGCAACCACATGGCTTTGCTGATTCACTTTGATAGGAAACACACCGCGATATTGTCCGCGATAACCGGAAGATTCCATCGCCTGGGAAAAAGAATCATTGAGAATGCTGATGCGAGTATCAACAAGATTCTCAAGCCGTAACAACACAGGCATTTGCAAACCGCGCTGCTGTAAGCCATCCACAATATGCATCAGGGAAACACAGGCATCACCGTTCGCAGCGGGTACACAGACAGTTACCTCACCAGCGTCAGATACACCAAAATAGTTGCTGCTCCATTCATCAATACCATACAACTCAGCTGATTTACGTGCTGACCAATTGTTTTCCGGTTGTTGTGCAGGAATATTCATACAGGCTCCTTGGAACGCTGGCAATTCCGAATATGGATGGCAATTGCCGTTGTAAAATCAAAAAATGGCGCGCAATTTTCCACATTTTTGATGAAAAATAAAGGCACACGGCGCGCATGTGCGATTTTCAGACAATTTTTATGCATAAAAATGCGGCTTTCGCTATTTGACCCCCGCTTTTACTGATACGTTCTCTGTGAGATAGCGAATCAATACCCCCATGTTCCGAATGTAGGCTCCAGTTGAAATACCCATAACCGGATTATCCACAGGGTATGGTGACGTATCCCATTTATCCCCTACCATGCTGTTGGCATAGCGACTGTCATTACTCGCGTTTTTGCGTTTTGGCGGCTGGCCAATGTAAGGATTGGTAGTGAAGAAAAGTGGTGTGGGCCAGTAACCGCTAGCATTAAGCTCGCCAATTAATTTACCAACCCTTTTCTCCAATGATTCTTCATCATTTTTTGCACGCTCGGATTGTGCGCGAAAATTTAAATCAGAAAAACTCACTCTCCCCAAGGTAAAATATTCTGGCAATTCCATTCGCACCATTTCACGCAATGGTGAATTCCGGCCCACGTCAATTGTCGGAATTGCTAATACGTCGCGATAGGCTTTGCGTAACTTATCGATCGGAATACTTGCTGCTGATTTGTAATGCGCGAGCATATTCCCAGGGAGATAATCCAAATAATAATTGCCATTGGCAACATTCGAACCGCGACGATGCGTGTAAATCGCCTTGCCAGTTCCTATTTCAATAAATGCCGGATGAGTTCGCCCCTCTATTACAGAAGTGCTAGTCACCTTCAATGACTCAAGCCAATCCAGAGCTTCCGGAATTCGTGCTAGAAATTTACTATCACCAGTCAAGCGATAAAATTTAATAAGCTGCGTAATATTCCTGGCTGTTGTTGGGGTGTGCAAACTACGTGGCTCATAAGAACGCGCAGCGGCTGGTTGTAATTCTATTGTATATTGCAATGCCCACCCTGGCTGCGGTTGGCCTTGTTGGGTAACGATAAAGGTATTCATCGCGCGAATTATCGGTTCTCGTACGCGTGTTTCACCTAACGTTTGATAGCACATTAACAGGAAATCAATATTCTCTATGGCCACGTCGTCATTGAAGGTAATAAACGATGAGTAGTCGGGATGATCCGGATAAGGATGATCGTACATTAATGGAAATCGTTGCGGCCAACCCCCTATCGGATATTGGCTATTTAACACAAAATCAATCGCTTTATTTAATGGGCCACGATATTGTTCATCGCGCTTTTCCATATACAACCGCAATAAAAATTTTGCGGCATCTACAGTACCTGCATCATCAAATGTGGCGTTGCCATAATAATGATGGAATTCTTCCAATCTCCAGGCATGCTTACCAATCGTCGCATACCAATCTTTTAAGGATGTTTCACCGGCATAATCCGCAACATAATTCCACCCGCCACTTGGATGCTGGGCATAAATAATTGCTGTCGCAATTTTTTGCGCGCCTTGATAATAAAACTCATCGCCCGTTGCATGATAGGCGTCCAGCATTAAATGGCCAACGCTTGCGGTGCCCGGTGGTTGTAGCCAGATCATGGTGCGCTTCGCTTCAAGCTCTCCCCATTGGCGAGAAAAATCCGGCAAATAAGACCACACAAAACCACCTTGATAGCTGGCTTTTTCTAACATAAATTCGCTGGCAGTTTTCATGGTGTGAAGTATTTTTTCACGGTCAGGGACATCAGCCAAACAGCCATGAGTTGCAATACAAAAGATATAACAAAGAAATTTTTTGTTGATGAGGGACATAGTTGGTCTCTTTTATTTTTACACTATGAAAATGAACAATTATTATTGCTAATAACAATTCACTAAAAGGACTAACCGAAAGCAGGCCGATTGTTATTTTTATCGAGTTATAGACACATCATAAATGTCAAAAAAGAAGAGTGACATGGGTTTAACATTTTTTAGCGGTGCACTTATCCACCCACCACATGCGGGAAAAGACCTTTAATGCCACCGGCAATAAACTCCACAGCAATCGCCGCCAACAACAACCCCATAACCCGTGTAGACATAACAATACCGCGCTTGCTTAAATGCTGGCGAAACCAGGGTAAGAATTTAAAGCACAGCCACAAAGAGCTACTCACTAGCAATATACATCCGGTAATCGCTACATAATGCAATACAGAATTGGATTGATGCGCATATACAATGACTGCGCTCATTGCTCCGGGGCCAGCTAGTAGCGGCATCGTTAAAGGAACAAGGGCAATGGTTTCATCCTGGGCTGCTTCTATTTCTTCCGGCGTATGCCCACGCGATTTGAGCATCGTCAGCCCCATTAACAATAATATTATTCCGCCTGCACAGCGAAATGCATCTATGCTGATGCCAAAAGCCCAAAGAATCCATTCACCTAATAACAAAGCAACCATCAATGCGGTAAACACCGAAATCACAGTTAAACGTGCCGTTTTAAATTGTTGTTCACGATTCTGGTGAACAGTTAAGGCGATAAATACGGGAATGGCGCCCAGAGGGTCAACAATTGCCAACAGGCCGATGAGGAATTTGGTGTATTCAGTGATTTCGAGCATGGCATAGCTCTTTGGATATTTATGCTTAAGTGTAGGCTAGATTTTAATATTGACCGCTCTCCTCAAAAGGAACTTTTTAATGGTATAAAACCTCATAAACTGCTTGTAGCTACAGCGAAAACGCATTGAAGGATGTGAGGACTATGTCAATAAAAGCCCATTTACAGCATTGGCTGGATCGGATCGGATTGGAACATAACGAACAGGCTTATATGATCGCTGTGCTTCTAATCATCCTGCTCACGTCATTAGTAACCCATTGGTTGTTACATCGTGTGATATTGCGTTTTTTGCGCATTAGTGCAAAAACGTCCCGACACCCTTGGGCCCAGTCGCTATATCGGCGAAAACTTTTTACGCGCCTGGCACTCACCTTACAAGGTTTTCTTATTTTCGCATTAGCGCGCTTTTTTCTGGAAAAAGATGCCCCGGAACTGCCCGTGTTCGAAATGCTGACTTATTTATGGGTATTGTTATTCGGGCTGCTTGCATTTTTTTCGCTGTTGGACACGCTAGAAGATATTACTGCAACAACCGAAACCGGACGGCGATTCCCTCTGCGTGGTTTATTCCAAAGTTTCAAATTAATTGGATTTATTGTTGTACTCATATTCTCCATTTCATTACTGATCGGGAAATCGCCCGTTATTTTATTCAGCGGCCTTGGTGCCATGACTGCCATTTTATTATTGGTATTTAAAGATCCCATACTCGGGCTGGTTGCCGGTATCCAGTTATCAGCCAATAAAATGCTGCGGTTGGGTGATTGGGTAGAAATGCCCAAATACGGTGCCGACGGGGAAGTGACGGATATCAATTTAACAACGGTAAAAGTACGCAATTGGGATAAAACCATAACCACAATTCCGACCTACGCGTTAATTTCAGATTCGTTTAAAAACTGGCGCGGTATGTCGGAATCCGGTGGTCGCCGTATTAAGCGAGCAATCCATATTGATGCAACCAGTGTGCGCTTTCTTAATGGTGAGGATATTATCCGTTTACGCAAGGCACAGTTACTCAGTGGTTATATAGAACAAAAGCTGACTGAAATCGATCAACACAATAGAGAAAAAAATATTGATATTGGTTCAATAACCAATGGTCGTCGATTAACAAATCTGGGCACTTTCCGTGCGTACCTGACGGCATACCTGAAAGCCAATCAATACATCCACCAGGATATGACTCACATGGTGCGACATTTAAGCCCGGGGGCGGAGGGAATCCCCATAGAAATTTATGCATTCACCAACAACACAGCCTGGCTCGCTTATGAAAATATCCAGGCCGATATTTTTGACCATGTTTTTGCTGTGTTACCGGAATTTGATTTGCGTGCTTATCAGTCACCTACCGGATATGACATTCAAGCGGTCGGCTTGGGTTTGCAAACAGCGTTAACCGGTTTCTCCAAACAGGAAAATAATCTTCATAAAAGGGATTAATGAAGACGAAGTTTACATTTTAATAAAATGTGATTGTTATTCATTTCTCGATTGGGTGCGCTATTTATCCTCCCAAACCATAGCACACACATTTCATTATTTACGCTGGACTATTGTCACGTCTGAACGTGGCTTCCGAACCAGAAGCGTGCCGCATCTAACACGAAAATAAACATTCGGATGTCGATGAACTGTGCGGCTGCACAATTAAATTTGGCAAAAAACCGAAGTGGTGGGGAATATATAAATTAATGTGATTGGATATTTAATTGAAGAGTTTTTTGAAATGCGGTTATAGAGCAATCATCTTATCCTGAGCCTTCATTGATGAAAATGTTTGGATTTTGCTGGCAACTGGAACAATAAAAAAGGCGATCCGAAGATCGCCTTTCTCGAAAAAACCGTTGGGTAAAATTAATTACCAGCCAGTGATTTCTTTCAGTGCTTTACCAATGTCGGCCAGGCTCTTAACAGTTTTCACGCCAGCATCTTCCAATGCAGCAAATTTCTCATCAGCAGTACCTTTACCGCCAGAAATAATCGCACCGGCGTGACCCATGCGCTTACCGGCAGGTGCAGTTACACCAGCGATGTACGACACAACCGGCTTGGTCACGTTAGCTTTGATGAACGCAGCAGCTTCTTCTTCCGCAGAACCGCCAATCTCACCGATCATTACGATCGCTTCGGTTTGTGGGTCAGCCTGGAACAGCTTCAGGATGTCGATGAAGTTGGAGCCCGGGATTGGATCACCACCAATACCTACGCAAGTAGATTGGCCGAAACCGTAGTCAGTCGTTTGCTTCACAGCTTCATAAGTCAAAGTACCTGAACGTGAAACGATACCTACTTTACCTGGTTTGTGGATGTGGCCTGGCATGATGCCGATTTTGCACTCGCCCGGAGTGATAACGCCCGGGCAGTTAGGGCCAATCAAACGCACGCCCAATTCGTCACACTTCACTTTTGCGTCAAGCATATCGAGAGTCGGGATACCTTCGGTAATACACACGATCAACTTGATGCCGCCGTTAGCCGCTTCAAGGATTGAGTCTTTACAGAAAGGAGCCGGAACGTAGATTACCGATGCATCAGCACCGGTTGCAGCAACTGCTTCAGCAACAGTGTTGAACACTGGCAAGCCGAGGTGAGTTTGACCACCCTTACCTGGAGTTACACCACCAACCATTTTGGTGCCGTAAGCAATCGCTTGTTCAGAATGGAAAGTACCTTGCGCACCGGTGAAACCCTGGCAAATTACTTTGGTGTCTTTGTTAATTAAAACGCTCATGTTCTTCGCCCCTTATTGATTCGCAGCAGCTGCAACAACTTTCTTGGCAGCGCCAGTCAAGTCGGTATCGGCAATGATGTTCAGGCCGCTTTCGCCCAACACTTTTGCACCCAATTCAGCATTGTTACCTTGCAAACGAACAACAACAGGTACTTTCACGCCTACCTCTTTAACCGCACCGATTACGCCTTCTGCGATCATGTCGCAACGTACGATACCGCCGAAGATGTTGATGAAAACGGCTTTAACCGCGTCATCAGACAAAATGATTTTGAACGCTTCAACGACGCGCTCTTTGGTCGCACCACCGCCTACGTCGAGGAAGTTAGCGGGTTGGCCGCCGTGCAATTTAACGATGTCCATGGTACCCATCGCCAAACCAGCGCCGTTAACCATACAACCGATATCACCACCGAGTGCAACGTAGTTCAATTCCCACGCCGCAGCATGAGCTTCACGCGCATCTTCTTGTGATGGATCTTGCATTGCTTTCAATTCCGGATGACGGTACAGCGCATTGCCGTCGATTACCAATTTCGCATCCAGGCAGTGCAAGTTATCTTCCGGAGTAATTACCAGTGGGTTAACTTCCAACAGCGCCAAATCTTTCTCTTTGAAGAGTTTGGCAAGGCCGAGGAAAATATTAACGAATTGGTTGATTTGCTTACCTTCCAAACCGAGTTTGAACGCCAGATCGCGGCCCTGGAATGGCTGAGCGCCAACCAGCGGATCTACCGCAACTTTAAGGATTTTTTCTGGAGTGTCGTGCGCAACTTTCTCGATTTCTACACCACCTTCGGTAGAAGCCATGAATACGATGCGACGTGAGGAGCGATCTACCACTGCACCCAAATACAATTCTTTGGCGATATCGGTGCAAGTCTCAACAAGGATACGGCTTACCGGCTGACCCTTTTCATCTGTCTGATAGGTCACCAGATTCTTGCCCAACCACTTTTCAGCGAAGGCTTTGATTTCGTCTTTGGATTTAACCAGTTTTACGCCGCCCGCTTTACCGCGGCCACCGGCGTGAACCTGGGCTTTAACGACGAACATATCGCCGCCGATTTGATCCGCAGCAGCAACAGCTTCTTCAACAGTCGCAGCAGCAATGCCTTTAGACACAGGCAAACCATATTGGGCAAACAGTTGCTTACCCTGATACTCGTGCAAATTCATGGTGTAGTTCCATTTGACGATGGTTGGATTAGCGTTTTAGTACACAGTCCAACTTGGGTTATCGATGGAGGCAAACCTTATGAGTTTGCCCCCGCCTAAAAAACGAGGACTCTATGGTTCTCTTAACGCTTCTTCTTATTGGCGATGTGGATGGCATGGCCATGCACCGCCAGGGCTGCTTCGTGGATTGCTTCAGACAGGGTTGGGTGACCGAACACCATCATGCCCAGATCTTCCGCACTCGAACCGAATTCCATTGCAATTGCCACTTGTTGAACCAGATCTGCTGCGCTTGGGCCAACAATGTGGGCGCCGAGGATGCGATCAGTTACCGCGTGGGCAATAATTTTTACCAAACCGTGACTTTCATTCGCCGCCATAGCGCGGCCGGAAGCAGCAAATGGGAAAGTACCTACATTGTACGGTTCGCCAGACGCTTTAACTTGCTCTTCAGTTTTACCAACCGCGGCAACTTCGGGGTGGGTATAAATTACGTTGGGGATGATATCGTAATTAATTTGCGATTTCTGGCCAGCGATACGCTCAGCGACCATCACACCTTCTTCCGAACCTTTGTGCGCGAGCATCGGGCCACGCACTACGTCACCAATTGCCCAAACACCGGGTGCGTTGGTTTCACAGTGTTCATTTACAAAAATAAAACCACGTTCATCCAGATTCACGCCGCTATCAGCAGCCAATAAATTTTCAGTGAACGGACGACGGCCAACACAAACAATCAATTTATCGAAAGTTTCTTGTTGTTCTTTGCCATCTTTATCCAGGTAAGTCACAGTTACTTCTTTACCATTGACCTTGGTACCGGTAACGCGTGAACTGGTGCGGATATCCAAACCTTGCTTGGTCAGGATTTTTTGTGTTTCTTTGGCAATTTGCTGGTCCATGATGGCGAGGAAGCTATCGAGCGCCTCCAGCACAACCACTTTTGAACCTACACGATTCCATACAGAACCCAATTCCAAACCAATAACGCCAGCGCCGATCACACCCAGGCGTTTTGGCACTTCCGAAAATTCCAACGCGCCGGTTGAGTTAACAATTACATCGTTATCAACGGGAGCAACCGGGATATTAATCGGATTTGAACCTGAAGCCAGGATCACATGATTGGCTTCCAGTACTGATACCTTGCCGTCAAAGTCAGTCACTTCAACTTTTTTGCCAGCCAATAACTTTCCTGTACCAAAAATACTGGTAACACCGTTGGCTTTGAACAGACCTGCAATACCACCCGTTAAATTTTTGATGATCTGGTTTTTACGCGCGATCATGGAAGGAACATTGATTTCTACGCCTTGGGTAGTGATGCCGTGAACAGCAAAATCTTCTTTGGCTTCGTGGTATTTGTAGGAGCTATCGAGCAAGGCTTTGGAAGGAATACAACCGACATTCAAGCAAGTACCACCGTTAACGCCCTTGCCTTCCTCATTGCGCCATTTTTCGATACACGCAGTTTTCAGGCCCAGTTGCGCTGCACGGATAGCGGCAACATATCCCGCCGGGCCGGAACCTATAACGACCACATCAAATTTTTCAGACATAACAATGTTCCTAAATTATTAACTGTCGGCTACAACCTTGTGAGCAGTAGCCCTTTACATAAAAACGCTCCTGGGTTGCCAGAAGCGTTTCAAAACAACAGATTAGATTGCTAACAACTTATATTTCCAAAAGAATGCGCGCAGGGTCTTCGAGCAGGTCTTTGATAGTAACGAGGAATTGCACAGCCTCTTTACCATCCAGCAAACGGTGATCGTAAGACAGGGCCAAATACATCATCGGCAGGATTTCTACCTTGCCATTGACTGCCATTGGACGCTCCTGGATCTTGTGCATACCCAGAATCGCCGATTGCGGCAGGTTCAGGATTGGAGTGGAAAGCAGTGAACCAAACACACCACCGTTGGTGATAGTGAATGTACCACCCGACATTTCTTCAATGCCCAACTTGCCATCGCGTGCGCGCAAACCAAAATCGCGAATGGTATTTTCAATTGTCGCCAGGCTCATATTTTCGGCGTTACGCAACACCGGAACTACCAGGCCTTTATCGGTAGATACCGCTACACCGATATCCTGATAACCGTGGTACACGATATCGTTGTTATCGATAGAAGCGTTAACTGCCGGGAAACGACGCAATGCTTCAGCAGCGGCTTTTACAAAGAAACTCATAAAGCCCAAACGTGAACCGCCGTGTGCTTTTTCAAATTGGTCTTTGTATTTTGCACGCAGTGCCATCACCGGGGCCATGTTCACTTCGTTAAACGTAGTGAGCATCGCGGTAGTGTTGGAAGCTTCGAGCAGACGCTCGGCAATACGTTTGCGCAAACGGGTCATTGGTACACGTTTTTCAACGCGATCACCCACTGCTTCAATAGCGGCAACCGGAGCAGCGGCAGCAGGTGCAGCAGCCGGGGTTGATTTGATGTGGTTGGCAACATCTTCTTTCAGCACGCGGCCATCTTTACCAGAGCCAGCAACAGAAGACGTGTTTACGTTGTTTTCTTCAGCCAATTTGCGTGCAGCAGGATTGACCGGTTTTTCGGCAGATGCAGCCGCAGGAGCGCTTGCCGCTGCAGGAGCAGCCGCCGGTGCTGACACAGCAGGAGCACTAGCAGCACCTTCAACAAAACGGGCAATGACTTCGTTACTCAGGACAGTCTCACCCTCGCCCTTCAAAATTTCAGCGATGCTGCCATCAGCAGGTGCAACAACTTCCAGTACCACCTTGTCAGTTTCAATATCAACAATCAGTTCATCGCGCTTGACAGCTTCGCCAGGTTTTTTGTGCCAGGTTGCTACCGTGCCATCAGCAACGGATTCAGGGAAGGTTGGGGCTTTGATTTCGATACTCATGCTATTCCATCTCTCTGTAGCGCTAGGATTATTTGATCAACTCAATCAGTTAAAAAGCTCTCACACAGTGAGAGCTTTGTTTACAAAACGTTTTTCTTCTTCGATATGCGCCGACATATAACCACCTGCCGGAGCTGCTGAAGGATCGCGACCTACGTAGTCCAAATGCAGTGACTTGCCGTAGACCTCGGCAACAACATGACGCATATGATGCTGGCTGCTATACCACGCGCCCTGGTTCATTGGCTCTTCCTGGCACCAGAAAATATCCTTGATATTTTTGAACGGCGCGAGTGCTACTTTCAATTCTGCCTCAGGGAATGGATACAACTGCTCCAGACGAATCAGTGCAACATTGTCGAGGTTGCGCGCGGTGCGTTCTTCCAGCAAGGTGTAGTAAACCTTACCGCTACACAGAATTACACGCTGCACTTTTGCAGGATCAACACTTGCATCAGCAATGACGTTTTGGAAACTGCCGTTTGCCAATTCTTCCAGCGTCGATGTTGCCAATTTATGACGCAGCAAGGATTTCGGGCTCATTACCACCAATGGACGACGCATCGGGCGAACCGCCTGGCGGCGCAGCATGTGGAATACTTGCGCAGGCGTTGATGGTACACAAACCTGGATATTGTGTTCTGCACACAATTGCATAAAGCGTTCAAGGCGAGCTGATGAGTGCTCCGGGCCCTGCCCTTCATAACCATGTGGCAACAACATAGTCAGGCCACTCAAGCGGCCCCACTTGTGTTCACCGCTGGTGATGAACTGGTCGATAACCACTTGTGCGCCGTTGGCAAAATCACCGAACTGGGCTTCCCAAATTACCAGGCCTTTTGGCGAGGTTGTGGAGTAACCATATTCGAATGCCAACACGGCTTCTTCAGATAAATAGGAGTCGAACAACTCAAATGACGGTTGATCAGGTTTCATGTTTGCCAGAGCAACATACGCTGAACCATCTTTCTGGCTGTGCACCACGGCATGGCGATGTGAGAAAGTACCACGACCAACGTCCTGGCCAGTCATACGCACAGGGTAACCTTGCTCTATCAAAGTGGCGTAAGCGAGGGTTTCAGCCATACCCCAGTTCAGCGGCAACGCACCACCGGCCATTTTGCGGCGGTCTTCGTAAATTTTCTCTACTTGCTTTTGCAACACGATTCCATCGGGAATCTCGCACATTTTGTACGCGGCGGCTTGCAATGCTTTTAATTCATAGCCGGTATTGGCTGGAGCAACCCAGTCATGGCCAATGTAAGGAGTCCAGTCAACAAATAATGTACGATCCGGCTCGCTCACCAAACCACTGGCAACGTGTTCACCGCGATCCAGTGCCGCGCGATAGTTGGTGGTCAACTCGTCTGCCGCTGCTTGAGTCAACAGGTTCTGTGCAACCAGTTTTTCCGCATAAAGCGTGCGAGTTGTTTTGAGGGCACGGATGATCTGGTACATCAGCGGTTGGGTTGCTGATGGCTCGTCGGTTTCGTTATGGCCGCGACGGCGATAGCAAACCAGATCGATCACTACATCCTTCTTGAATTCGTAGCGATAATCCATTGCCAGTTGGGCGATAAACAATACCGCTTCCGGATCATCACCATTTACGTGGAAAATCGGGCATTCGATCATCTTGGCAACGTCAGTACAGTATTCTGTCGAACGCGCGTCTTCACGTTTGTTAGTGGTAAAACCAACCTGGTTGTTGATCACAATATGTAGCGTGCCGCCAGTACCGTAAGCGCGAGTCTGGGACATCTGGAATGTCTCCATCACCACACCTTGGCCAGCAAACGCTGCATCGCCGTGGATATTAATCGCAACTACTTTTGAGCCGGTTTTATCGTTACGACGATCCTGGCGCGCACGCACAGAACCTTCAACTACCGGAGAAACAATTTCCAAATGCGACGGGTTAAACGCCATCGCCATATGCAATTCACCACCAGGAGTCATCACGTTGGATGAAAAACCCGAGTGATACTTCACGTCACCGGAAGTATTTAATGAACGCTTGCCATCAAACTCGGCAAACAATTCTGCAGGGTTTTTACCGAACACATTAACCAATGTGTTCAAACGGCCACGGTGCGCCATACCCAATACGATTTCTTTTGCACCGTAGGTACCCGCGCGTTTTACCAGCGCATCTACCAATGGAATGAAGCTCTCACCACCTTCAAGGCCGAAACGCTTGGTACCTGGATATTTACTATCAAGGTGACGCTCAAGGCCTTCCGCAGCGGTCAGACGTTCCAATAACGCCAAACGTTGTTCTTTGGTGAATTCCGGATTTGAACGAACGCTCTCAAGGCGTTGTTGCAACCATTGTTTTTCAGCCAATGGTGTGATGTGCATAATTTCAGCACCGATATGACCGCAATAGGTCTTCTCCAGTGCTTCAATAATTTCACGCAGGGTTGCCTGCTCTTTACCGATAAACAAAGTGCCGCTGCTAAATACGGTATCCAGATCAGCATTAGTCAAACCGTGGAATTGCAAATCCAGATCTGCAACCGGCTCACGCACCATCAATCCCAATGGATCAAGTTGTGCTTTCTGGTGGCCGCGGAAACGATAGGAGCTGATTAATTGCAGAACTTTAATTTGTTTTTGTTCGTGTTCTGCGCTCACTGAACCACCGGCAACAGTCACGGTGCGAACGCGGGATTTACCCAATTGCTCAAATTGAGCGCGAATCACTGAATGGGGAGTATCCTGGGTCAGTACGCCGTTCACACGGGGCAACTGATCGAAGTAGTTACGCCATTCTTCAGGAACGGCATTAGGATTGTGTAAATACGTGTCGTAGAGCTCTTCGACGTAAGCAGCGTTCCCACCGGAGATGTGAGACGTACTCCAAAATTGCTCCATAATGCTGTCTTGCATTCCACCCACCTTAATCTTTGGGGAATTATCCCCTGCTATCAACTAGCGGTTAGCTACCAAACGCTTTCAACTTGTGATTAAAAGCGCCGCTTTTAAGTCGCTATCACCCAAGGCGACAACGGACAGTTTTTGATTAAACAAGCGCAAATCGCTCATCAAATCATCAAGTTTTTGCCTGCTTCAGATACGCAAAAGCGCCACCTTAGGTAGCGCTCTGTAACAACATGTTGCGTATATGGCCGATGGCTCGTGTCGGGTTCAGCCCTTTGGGGCAAACCGCTACACAGTTCTGGATACCATGGCAACGGAACACACTGAAGGGGTCATCCAGATTGGCCAATCGTTTCTGGGTCGCCAGGTCACGACTATCAGCGAGGAAACGATAAGCCTGCAACAAACCGGCAGGACCGATAAATTTATCGGGGTTCCACCAGAAGGAAGGACAACTGGTTGAGCAACAGGCGCAGAGTATACACTCATAAAGGCCGTCAAGCTTCTCGCGATCTTCGGGAGATTGCAAACGCTCGATGGCCGGTGCGGGGGTATCGTTCTGCAAGTAGGGTTCAATTTTCTTGTATTGATCATAGAACTGGGTCATATCGACAACCAGATCGCGGATCACTGGTAAACCAGGTAGTGGACGCAAAATCAGCGTGTTATTTTTCACGCATTCGGAAATTGGCTTGATACAAGCCAAACCATTTTTACCATTGATATTCATACCGTCAGAGCCGCACACACCTTCACGGCATGAACGACGGTATGCCAAAGACTGGTCCTGTGCTTTTAACAACTCAAGAACATCGAGCACCATCAGGTCTTTACCCTGGGTGTCGACCTCATATTCTTTCATGTAAGGCGCATTATCAGTTTCTGGGTTGTAGCGATAAACTTGTACTTTCAACATGATTTCGGCTCCCGATGATTAGTAAGTGCGTTTCTTGGGTTGGAAAGCTTCCATAGTGCGCGGTTTGAAATTCACCGCACGCTTGCCAACGCGCTTTTCGCCGGGGAAATATATTGAGTGACACAGCCAATTGGCATCGTCACGGTCTTCGTAGTCTTCGCGTGCGTGTGCACCGCGGGACTCTTTACGCTCTTCGGCAGCGATCGCTGTCGCTTCAGCCACTTCAAGCAGGTTTTGCAATTCAAGCGCTTCAATACGTGCGGTATTGAATGCGTTGCTCTTGTCAGTGATCGCCACGTTTTCGATGCGCTTACGCAATTCAGCCAACTGCTCAATACCCTTCTGCATAAACTCACCTTTACGGAATACACCGAAGTAGTTTTGCATAATGGTTTGCAGCTCTTTACGCAGGACCGCTGCACTTTCGCCGCTGGTAGAGTTGTTGATTTTGTTCAGGCGCGCCATCGCTTTATCGATATCAGCCTGGGTTGCGTCGCGATGCTCAATACCTTCACGCAACGCCTTCTCGATGTACAAACCTGCTGCGCGACCAAACACCACCAGATCAAGCAATGAGTTACCGCCCAAACGGTTTGCACCGTGTACCGATACGCAAGCTACTTCACCACAGGCAAAGAGGCCATCAATGACTACGTCATTACCGTTGGCATCAACGGTCAAAGCCTGGCCATTCACGTTGGTAGGAACACCACCCATCATGTAGTGACAGGTTGGAACCACAGGGATTGGAGCGTAAACAGGATCAACGTGAGCAAAGGTACGGGACAATTCGCAGATGCCTGGCAACTTGCTCTCAAGAACTTCTTCACCGAGGTGATCCAGTTTCAGCAATACGTGATCTTTGTTCGGACCAACACCGCGACCCGCAATAATTTCCTGGATCATGGAACGCGCTACTACGTCACGGCCAGCAAGGTCTTTCGCATTGGGGGCATAACGCTCCATGAAGCGCTCGCCATCAGAGTTGATCAGGTAACCGCCTTCACCGCGGCAACCTTCAGTTACCAATACCCCGGCACCGGCAATACCGGTCGGGTGGAACTGCCACATTTCGATATCCTGTACCGGGAAGCCGGCACGCAACGCCATACCTACACCGTCACCGGTATTGATGTGGGCGTTGGTAGTAGACGCGTAGATGCGCCCTGCACCACCGGTCGCCAATACAGTTGCCTTGGCTTTTACATAAACAGTTTCGCCATCTTCAATATTAATGGCGATAACACCAACCACAGCGCCATCGGCATTTTTAACCAGATCAACAGCAAACCACTCATTCAGGAATACCGTTTTATTCTTCAGGTTGCCTTGGTACAGGGTGTGAAGAAGAGCGTGGCCGGTACGGTCCGCCGCCGCACAAGTACGCGCAGCCTGGCCACCTTCGCCGAAGTTTTTGGATTGACCACCGAACGGGCGCTGGTAGATGCGGCCATTTTCAGTACGTGAGAATGGCAAGCCCATATGCTCAAGCTCAAATACCGCTTCAGGACCAACAGAACACATATATTCAATTGCATCCTGGTCACCGATGTAATCTGAACCTTTTACAGTGTCATACATGTGCCAGCGCCAATCATCGTTCGGGTCAGCACTGGCAATCGCACAAGTAATACCGCCCTGGGCAGATACGGTGTGCGAACGGGTTGGAAATACTTTGGTAATTACAGCTGTTTTGTAACCGGATTGGGCCAACTGCAATGCCGCGCGCATACCGGCGCCGCCGCCGCCAATCACAATACCGTCAAAAGAAATCGTGCGCATAGTAGACATTAGTTAATTCCCCAAATCACTTGAACACCCCAGACCAGATAGGTAACTGCTACAGCACCCAACACAATCTGCGCAAATATGCGTAAGAAGGTGGCTTTTGAACCCATCAGGCGCACGGTTAAATAATCAGTGAGCACCGCCCACAAACCAATCCACGCATGGGAAATAAAGGAAAGCAACGTAACGAGGGTAAATACACGCATCCATAATTGGTTATAGAGTGATTGCCACTGCTCAAACGTCAATTCAGGATTTAATACGAGATATACAACGATGAAGATGGTGTAAGCCGCCATCACGGCACCGCCGACGCGCTGGATCAGCCAATCATAAAGGCCGCTACGTCCGAAACTGGTTACTGAAGTTACCATACCCAAACTCCCGCCAATACAATCAATACGACAGCAACGCTTAATGCGAGCCATGCACCGGTTTTACCACCTTTCAAGGATTCACCAACGCCAAAATCCATAATGAGGTGACGGATACCCATCGCAGTGTGATAAGCCAACGCAGCTAAAACCACCCACAGGATAGCCTGACAAATTGGATTCGCCCCAAGATCGCGAATGCTATTGAATCCCTCTTGTGAATCCAGGCTGGCATCGAGCATCCATAAAAGGAAGGCAACACCTGCGAAGAGGAAAACGCCGGAAACACGATGAAGGATGGAAACGTAAGCGGTGATGGGAAGTTTGATAGTAGATATATCGAGGTTGACAGGTCTTTTCTTGTTCACGGTCTATCTCACCTGGTTGCCCATCGCGGGCAGGTTTAAGAATAAGCGCTTCATTTTTATCACCGGAAAGTGACCTCTAATGAAACACGCCCTGCAAGTCGCGCAGCATTATAGAGATTGACCTCTCGAAACACAAACAAAAAGCCGCACTCAAGTCTTCATAATCAAAGATGTGAAAATGATTGCAGATATTTAACGAAATTTTTACACAAACCACTGATATTCATAAAAAATTTTCATGAAAATGCACTTCACGCGAGCATTTTTGTCGCCCTGGCCCCACACCAGTGCAAAGAATTTTCGGTGATTTTTGACGACTCGCACCAGATAATTCAGATGACAATTAAAATTTAATAAAAGATAAAAGAAATTGCCCCCGGATGTGCCAAAAACTTTCGCCTTAACAATCAAGTCATCTATAATGCCGCTCGCTAACGGCAGCGTCAGTAAAACCACAATAGCTGACTAGTCCATAAAAAGTAGCCAGCCCATAACGCCACTTGTAGAAAGTAGATATGAGTTTAGCTTTGATTTAAACGGCTAACTGCAGCAGACTACCTACAGTTTTTATTCGATGAGCAGAGCGAAACATGCTTCTCTCAAGCCTTAAGTCCAATCAGTAAGCACAGGAGTCAGTAATGACTGACAAGAAAGCACATCTCAAGATTGATGGCATTGATACGACGATTGAATTACCTATTTATTCAAGCACTATCGGCCCTGATGTTATCGACGTTACCAGTATTACCAAGAATGGCTTTTTCACGTTTGACCCGGGCTTTATGTCCACCGCCTCATGCGAATCGAAGATTACGTTTATTGATGGCGATGAAGGTGTGTTACTCCACCGCGGTTACCCGATTGAACAACTGGCTGTCTCCTCTGATTACATCGAAACCTGTTACCTCCTCCTGAATGGCGAATTGCCAACCCCGGCGCAAAAAGAAGAATTCACTGCCGAAGTTAAAAAACATTCTGTTGTAGATCCTTCCGTTGCCAACATCATTAAAAGCTTCAAGCGCGAATCCCATCCGATGGCAATCCTGTGTAGCGCTGTGGCTGCATTGGCGGCGGTATACAACGATGAAATCGACATTACCAATGCCGAGAGCCGCAAGCTCACCGCCTATCGCCTGATCGGCCAAATCGCCACGCTCTCATCCATGGTTTACAAACATCGCAAAGGCGAAGAGTTTGTAGCACCGGATAGCAATCTTGATTACGCCGAAAATTTCCTGAACATGACCTTCGGCACCGCTGGCCAACCTTCCAGTGTCAGCAAAACCATTGCCAAGGCAATGGACAGGATCTTTATCCTGCACGCTGATCATGAACAAAATGCGTCAACGTCAACTGTTCGTTTGTCCGGTTCATCAGGCACCAATCCTTTCGCTGCGATTGCCGCCGGTATTTCAACACTCTGGGGCCCGGCCCATGGCGGCGCCAACGAAGCCGTGCTGGAAATGCTGGAAGAAATCGGTACTGTTGAAAACATTGAGGCATGTGTTGCCCGCGCTAAAGATAAAACCTCTGGCTTCCGCCTGATGGGCTTCGGTCACCGTGTGTACAAAAACTTTGACCCGCGCGCCAAAGTAATGAAACAAACCTGCGATGAAGTATTGTCTGAATTAGGCCTGGAGAATGAGCCATTACTTGCGATTGCGAAACGCCTTGAGCAAATCGCGCTGGAAGATCCCTATTTCATCTCCAAAAAACTTTATCCAAACGTAGACTTCTACTCAGGCATTATCATGAAAGCAATCGGTATTCCGACCGAAATGTTCACTGTGATTTTTGCCTTGGGTCGCGCTGTGGGTTGGTACTCCCATTGGAATGAAATGGTTAGCACCTCTTACAAAATTGGTCGCCCGCGTCAGCAATATACCGGTAGCCCAAAGCGCGACTATCCTAAAAAATAGTATTTTCGAAAATAGCACTCTCGAAAATAGAGATGTCGAAAATAGTTGTTTTGAAAATAGTTCGAAACATTATTTAAAAATAAAAAGGCCGCAATTTTTGCGGCCTTTTTATTTTCCAGCATTCATTAATTCAACCGGATAATGCGGTTTTGCGCTCCCGGAGCAATTTGCACACCGCTAAGTGAAGCATCGGCATCATTTAATGGATTGGCAAAAAATGCTTCGAGTGCATCAACATCCTGGGCACCACCCAAACGTTGTTTCCCCTTGGCGAGAATAAAAAACTTATCGCCACCATCCGCCAGGAAATTATTAACCGTTATACGGTATTCAAGTGCGGGATCAATGGCCTTGCCATTCAACGTAATGGACGCTTGCGCAACCTTGTCGCAACCCGGCCCGAGCGCGGACCAGGTATAAATAAAACCGGAAGACACTTGCAAGATACGATTAAACGCCTGGCCGGTATCACCTGCCGGATAATTCCAGCTCGCTGGCGCATTACCAGCATGGCAACCGGTAAATTGCTGCTCCAACAAAATATGGATTTGTTCCCCGGATAATGTCAGCGTGGTCAAACTGTTTCCGAAAGGCTGCACAGTAAATACTTCACCATAGGTTACCTTGCCATCGCCCTCACCTGCCGCGCTGGAAGGATAGAGCAACCCGGGCGCACGGATTCCACCAGGATTCATAAATGCAACGACTGCGTTGCCCTTATCACTGGCACCCGTTGCCTGCAATTGTGCATCGGCAATCACATCGCCCAATGCCGATTCACCCGCAGCATTAAGAGCTGAATCCGGCATAGCCGCCGTAATTTCGCCAATCACTCGATTGGCGATGGGCATCGCTAGCGCGCGGTATTTACTCACAATCGCTGCAATTTCTGCATCGGGCACTACGCCCGTCGCCGACCGATCAACCACTTTATTTTGTGCAGTCACAGACGTGATATCACCATTTTTTGGATTCACTTCAATATCAATGTCCGTTAATACCCGGCCGATGGAATTGGCACTCGTTACCGAAATCAGTCGGCCCGATTTATTGGGCAATAAACAATTGTAGGCCTGATGGGTGTGGCCGGAAATTACCAAATCAACCTCATCATCCAAACGATTCACAAGCGGCGCGATATGTGTCCCCGCCAGATTCCCCACGCACGAATTAATAGTATCCGCCGCCTGGGTTACCGGCTGCGTTCCACCCTGGTGAATCAACACTACAACCGCCCTTACTCCGCGCGCGCGCAATTTGGGAATCAACGCATTTACAGTTGTTGCCTCATCAAGAAATTCCAAACCGGCAACACCGCTGGGAGAAACGATGGTGGGAGTTTCCTTTAACGTCATGCCGATAAATGCAACACGAACCGCACCAAACGTTTTAATGGCATAGGGAACAAATACTGTTTTTTTGCTGACTGCATCTTGTACGTTGGCAGCAAGGAACGAAAATTGTGCACCTTCAAACGGAACAGGTGTTCCCACGATTGCGCCCTGGCAGCTATTTGAATCAGAAGGATGGCATCCACCTTTTTGCATGCGCACTAACTCTTCGCGGCCCTCATCAAATTCATGATTGCCTACCGCATTGAATTCCAGCCCCAAACGATTCATTGCTTCGATTGTAGGTTCATCATGAAATAATGCAGAAATTAATGGTGTTGCGCCAATCAGGTCACCGGCAGAAACAACGGCATTGTTTGGATTTTTTGATTTTAATGAATCGACATAAGCAGCCATCCATTCAACACCACCGACAGGAATTGCAGGTGCCGCCGTAGCAGCATTTGCGCGCAACGTTCCCGGCGCTTCCAATTGGCCGTGAAAATCATTAAACGCAATAATTTTTACCGGAACATCTGCCGCATAGATAGAACCCGAACAAACCGAAAAACCCAGCAATTTTACCAAACAATTTATTAATTTCATTTCGCAACTCCTTTATCAGAAAAAGCAGCAGCGATGCGCCATTTTTGACGGATGAATAACAATATAAATGCACCAACGCCCAATAATGCAAATATGCCGGATTCATTTACATCCACAATTTTTAATCCACCCGCTGTGGCCAGGTAAGGAAAGCCATATTCGTCAGTGGCAGACTGTTTCAAAAAACCGGTTACTGTGTAATCACCAGGCACCAATAAAACAGATAGGCGACTAAACCCAGGAGCCATCCAAGCCGCATCAAGATCAATTCCAACATACGCAGCTGAGCTTGCAGCAACCGAAGAGCTTGTGTAATTAACGCCGTTAATTAACAGATTGAATACATCGCCAGCCAATCCGGCATCCACCAGATTTAAGAATGCAGAATTTGTTAAAGAAAAGGAAAACGCGAGCGCCGAACCGTCGCCACGATAACCAGACAATTCGTCGTTTTGGGCATCAATCCACTCAGTACCGCCCGATAGTGAAACAATTTCATCCACATCAAACAAATACCAACTTCCCTTTACCGGATAAATTTCTGTGGCGCCTGCCCTTGCAGACATTACACCAACCAGCAACAAGCTAGCGATTAAAAATAAATGGTTACGCATATCCTTCTCCGTTATTGATTACCAGCAATAGCGCACAAGCTTGTGCACGCACTCAATAAAATGCTGGCCGGAGAATATGAAATTTGCTTGATAATTTGATGAAAGTTTTTATACAGGAAGGAAAAGCGTGATGTAAATAACCAAATCCCCGACCATTAACGATCAGGGATTTTGGTGTATCAATGTAGCCTGCCTAAAAATTCCAATCAGCCATTACCCAGAACTTAGTGGTATCAGTGTAGTTAGCATTGGTATCCCCCATGGAATATTGGGCATATTTTGCTGTCCATACTACCGCACCATATTTTTTGCTTAAACTGAAATTAATTTCATCACCAAAATCGATACCCCCTTCATCCGAGTCATATTTGTGATAACTCACCAAAGCTTGAGCCCCCAGGATAGTTGCACCAGCATTTAAATAAGTATCTTCCAAACCTGCTGCAGGTGTAGCCAGGAATTTATCAGCCCATCCCTGAAAGGCGTGCAGGGTTGCCAGTGGTGTTGCAAAACCATATTTGCCGTCATCTGACCCGAGAAGCTCATAGCCCACAGTGAGACTGTAACGACTAACATTGCAGGTAACCTCAGCCAATGTGTAATCAGCCTCAAATAATTTTGCAGCGCCAGCATCCTGCTGCTTTGCGTATTCAAGATTGTAGAGAAACGCCTCGCCAACAGCACCTTGCCAACGAATACCAAAAGTGTCGCTGGTTAAACCACGTTGTGCGATTGGATCATTAACATCAAGTAAATATGCATAACCAATTAATTTCCCTGCATCAAAACCAGTGTAACTTGCATTGAGTACATGGCTGTCCATATGCAGATCACCCAATGCCGGATTATCCTCGCCGAAAACACGGTTTACGTTGCTAATGTAGGCGTAAGTAAAATTGGTGTAGCGAATAGTTTTATTTGTCCAAGATAAACCATCATAAGTTTGCTCATTCTGCCTCCAGCCAACATTGCCAATAAAACGTGAGTTATCCAGCACAAGTCGTTGGCGGCCATATTTAACCTGGTTATTAAAATTGGTGTAAGAAATAAACGCCTGATTAACCTCGGTTCCCGTTGGGTCAGCAATGACAGCCACAGTATTGCGCTCTGCCCATAAAGGATCTGTCGCTGCTGCGGAAGTCCGATAATCGACATCATTTGTCATTTCACTGATGTTATCCACCTCACCGGTAAAGCCAAAACCATTCCATGCCCCCGATTGATAAGATATACGTGAGCGAGTCGTCCACGCATCCGCTTTACGCTCACCATTTTTTTTGCCCGCAGCATCCAATGTATCTTCAGTAACATCTTCAAACCGTGTACGAAAATTTATTTTTACTACACTACCTTGTTGCAAAGACTCAGTGAATGTTTTTGCAGAAAGACTTGGCGCCGCGCATAGCAACGAACTTGTGGCAGCTGCAAAAAGATGAATCATATTTTTTTTCATAGAGCCGTCTCCAGTTTTGGAAAATGTGTGTGGTTTTACGATCAACACCAATAACGACAATAAATATTTTTTAGCCAGGTTTTGTCATGCACTAAAAAAATCATTGATTTAAATTGAGAGTACAATACAGGTGTGACTGATCCCCACAGGAGCAAGGCTTATGCCAATCGCTTTTTTAAAACAGCCTTTAAGGAGTAATTCATTATTAATCAAAGGGATATAATTTCTTAAAATTGAAATAGAAATTTTTTATTATTTTTTCAATTGCTCTTTTATGGTGAGCCAGGAATGGGCAATGCGTCATTTGAAAACAAACATTAAAAATTTCACGCACAATTAAAACGCAACCTAATGCACAGTATTTTTTTGACATGCACAATTAGATAGCAAAGCATGAAAACTTATTTGTTAAAACACAGGTGCCAGCCGAGAAAAATGTAACAAAAAAGGCCGCTTGCTTACGCAGGCGGCCTTGGCACAACGGTATCATCTCAGGCTATTCGAACTCCCACCCCTTTGGCTAATCCCTTTTCTATACGCACTTGAGAAAATGTCACATCCAGCTTGCCATTTGCAACCAAGGTGAACGGCTCAAGAATCAGCGCAAATAATTCTTGCGGTGTGCGCTTCAAGCCGAAATCCGTACCCGCATCGGGATAATCTTTTAAATCCACTAACAAAGTTTTCCATCCCTTGCCAGCTATTTCAGCAAGTTCGTTAGTAATCTCAACTTGCGAATGACAAGATGGACCGCAACCTATACGCACCCACGCCTGAGCTTGTGGGGGAACATCAACCTTGATATCAAAAACCAAAGCAGAATCCGTTTCATAGTAATCACTTAATACCTGGCGATTGGGTGTTGATATCGCCACCAAACCTTCGCCTTCGCCGTTCCATACCGCACGGCGAGCATCTTCTTGAACATCTTTATCCACACAGCTGACGGTCAAAGTCGATACGCTTGCAATATTGCCATTAAGCGCAGTGCGGTCGTTATTCTTGCCTTCAAGAATGATGCCGTAAATTCCCAAGGGGCGACGGTTAAATAATTCCAGAACATGGGAAGTTGCTTCAAAGCTGATTCCTTCTTCAGAAAGATCATCGCGCAATAAATCTTCTTCGCCGTACTTCAGGCCAAAACCATAAGCAAATAATGGATCGTATTCTTTATCACCAATATTTAACGTTCCCTGATCAGGGCGTTTCGGCCAGGAAAAAGATAACTGCCCTTTTACCGGGTGGTTAATTTTGCCGTCTACCGTTTTAAAAATAACATCAGCAACACCAGCACCTTCTGTACCCGGTTGCCAGATAACAGCAAACGCATCTGAAGCATTGAGTTCACGATTGATCCACATAGGGCGACCGGTCACAAACAGCGCTACAACCGAAATACCATCGCTCTTCAATTTTTTGAGCAATTCCAAATCAGAGGTATCGCCAGCTTTCAATAATTGATGCTGGATATCGCCCTGCATTTCGGCATAAGGATCTTCGCCGAAAATGACGATGGCGACATCTGGCTTTTCGGTATAGGAGCCATCGATACTTAATTGCACCGAACCACCAGCTGCTGCAACAACAGATTCAATTCCCATCCACAACGTTGTTGCGCCAGGGAAATCAGCCATAGTATTACCTGTGCCCTGCCAGTTAATTGACCAACCCCCGGTTTGCTTACTGATATTGTCCGCACCATCGCCAGCCACCAGAATTTTTGCGTCAGGCGATAATGGCAATAAATTATTTTTATTTTTTAACAATACAATCGATTCACGCACCGCCTGACGTGCAACGGCGCGATGCTCTACAGCACCTAATAAATCATCGCGCCCCGCTAATGGACGAGAGGACGGCAAACCTTTTTCCCATAAATTCGCACGCAGTTTCACACGCAATACACGGCGCACCGCATCGTCTACACGACTCAAGGGAATTGTTCCATCCTGCGCTTGTGCAAGCGTGTTTCGATACAATTGTTTCCACTCAGGGTCCGGTACCATATAAATATCCAACCCGGCGTTCAACGCCTGGGGACAATTCAATGGGGTTGCACCTGCAACAAAACCGTGGCCATTCCAATCGCCAACAACCAAACCGTCAAAACCCATTTGATCCTTCAATACATCCGTCAACAAATAACGATGCCCATGCATATGCTCGCCATGCCAACTATTAAAAGAAGCCATTACCGTTTGCACGCCCGCTTCTATCGCACTGTAATAACCGGCCGCATGGATACGATACAAACTTTCTTCATCATCAATGCAGTTGCCGCGATCAATTCCATTGAGGGTTCCACCATCAGCGATAAAATGCTTGGCTGTCGAAATCACTTTATATTTGGACAGAAACTCTGCGCTTTGCGCAACACCTTGCAATCCATTTACCATTTCACTGGCGTAGTCGCGCACCAGATCAGGATGTTCAGACCAGGATTCGTAAGTGCGCCCCCATCGATCATCGCGCGCTACGGCAACAGTGGGAGAAAAGTCCCAATCAAGGCCAGTGACTGCAATTTCTGTGGCAGTGATGCGGCCAATTTCTTTAATCAATTCCGGATTGCGCGTAGCCCCCAGGGCAATGTTATGCGGGAACAAGGTTGCACCAACAATATTGCCAACCCCATGGACCGCATCGGTGCCCCACATTATCGGAATCGCCAATTTGCCATCGCTATCATCCATAGATGCCTGGTAATAAGCATCTGCAATGGCTAACCAATCGGCAGCTTTTGAATAGCGATTACCATTGGGCACAGAGCCACCGCCATTAAGGACAGAACCAATGTGGTATTCCTTGACATCAGCAGGCGTTAAATGGCGAATTTCCGGCTGGATCAGTTGGCCAATTTTTTCTTCCAGGCTCATTTGCGCAAGCAAATCATCAATTTTTGCCTCAATCGCCGGGTCTTTTTTCACTTTACTGGTGATACTTGGCCACTGCACGTTTGCAACCTCCATAGGTACTTAACTATAAAAATTAGGGAAATCTAGCTCCCACAAAGAAAAATCCGGACCATGCATTAAGCATAGGCTTTTAAATAAAGCCATGAAATGAACAGAAGTATCCCTGAGAAAATGGAGCCCGCCTCATTGCCAAACGGGGCTGCATTGGAACTCATTGTTATCACTGAGCCAGATTGAATGAATATATTCTCTTATAAGACCAAGGTGCGCACATAAATGCCGTCTTGCACGTCCAGGCTGGCGAAAACTACTATTAATTGACAGCGCTGTCAACGGCATCTAAACCGAGGTTTATTTAACCTGGGAAATGGTCTCATAATTTAGTCTGATTGGCATCAAAATTAGCTAAGACCGCATCCAGCAAAGTACCGTCATGCTCCACATTGTAAATAAATGGAAGTTTAAAGCCGGTATTTAAAAGTGAATTTCCGCCTATTCTGTTTAATGGTATCCTCCCGCCTCTAACCATTACTACAAACACACCATCCATAACTATTTGATCTTCTTTATAAAAGAAGTTGAGGAGTCACATGAGCCTGTTACTGGTTGCAGATATCGGCGGCACCAATGGCCGTTTCGGCCTGGTTGAGTTCGACGCAGAGAAAAATCGCGCGCGCGGAAAAATTAATTACACAGCAGAGCGCCAAATCACCCTTAAATGCGCCAATTACGCCGATATGGCGACGATGATTAAAGCGTGTTGTGCCGAATTCGGAATCGCCATCCCTGACCATGGCTGCCTGGCAATTGCCGGCCCTATTGAAAATGGCCAAGCGGCCATGACTAACCTGAACTGGAAGTTTTCAATCGAAGGGTTGCGCGACCAATTAGGCATGAAAACCTTGCATGTGATTAACGATTTTGCCTCCCTCGCCTACGCAGTCCCTTTCTTGCAAGAAAATGAATTGGTAACACTGTATGACTCCAATAAATCCAACCCGCATGCACCGATTGTTGTAATGGGTCCAGGTACAGGATTCGGGATGGCAGCACTGGTCCCCAACAACGGTAATTGGAACATTATTCCTACCGAAGGTGGCCATGCGAGTTTTGCTCCAACCAATGAAAAAGAATTGGATATCAAATCCTTTTTATTGAAGGAACAAAACCATGTATCAGTTGAAAATATTTTATCCGGCGGCGGTTTGGTAACACTGTATCGCGCGCTTGCGCACAACGCAGGAGTAGAAGCAAAAGCATATACGCCTGCTGATGTAAGCACCAAAGGCTTGGCCGATGAAGATGATTTATGTCGTGAGGCAGTGTTAACGTTTTGCGATGTATTAGGTGAAGTCGCTGGTGATAAAGCGTTATCCCTCGGTGCTAAAGGTGGAGTTGTAATTGGCGGAGGAATTACTCCAAAACTGGTTGGACTTTTACCCGAATCCCATTTCCTTGAGCGTTACAAAAACAAAGGCCCGATGGCAGGTTATGTTAGCGACATTTCCATTCGTCTGATTGTGAATGATAAAGCGGCATTAGTTGGCTCGGCGGCGTGGTTGATTAACAACACACCAGCCCTGAAAAATATTTGATCGAGGCGCGCTAGTAATCAAAAAAAATGCACCTTCAGGTGCATTTTTTTTGCAGACAGTTTCATCTTTAGTGTTTATCTTTAATTTTTATTAATGGGCCGGTGGAATCACGGACAATAATACTGGAACTCAACATACTTGCCGGCAATTGAATCTCGCGCCCTTTCAGCTGCTTTAATAACAGATCTGTGGCCTTCTTTGCCATTTGACGAATCGGTTGGCGAATTGTGGTTAATGATGGATAAATCTGATGCGCAACCGGAGTATCGTCAAATCCTGCTACTGATAATTGCGCAGGAATTTTTACTCCTGATTGATGAGCAACCATCATAACACCTGCCGCCATGTCATCGTTCGCAGCAAAAATCGCAGTGGGGCGCTGTGCGTGCTGCAATAATTTTTTCCCGCAAATTTCTCCGGACTCAAATGAGTTATCGCCTTGCTCCACCAAATCTTTTATAAGTGGCAAATCATTTTCAATTAAAGCCGCTTTGTATCCTTCATAACGTAATGACATTGCACGGTGATCCGGGTGTCCACAAATAAAACCAATTCGGGTATGACCCAATGCAATTAACTGGCAGGTCATATCGTATGACGCTTCCTCATCATTAGTTTCAACATACGGCGATAAGGATTTATATTCAGTGGGAGCAACACGGACAAACGGAATATTCATTTTCTTTAGCGAGTTAATGACCGTCATGTTGTCGGAGAGCGGCGGCGTTAGCATCACACCATCGACCCGTTTTTCCAAAATCAGATCCATTACTTCATTTAATACATTAGGGTCACGATGGATTGCGGGATGCACTAGCAATTCGTAACGCTGCGGGCGACAGATTTCCAGAACACCTTCCTGAATATCCAATACATAGTGCGCACTTGGGTGTCCGTAAATAAGGCCTAATAGATAGGAGCGATTTCCAGCAAGGCTACGCGCCGATTGATTGGGTCGATAATCCAACTCAGCAATAGCGGCTTCAACTTTTTCGCGGGTTGCAGGCCGTACATTAGGTTCATTATTTACCACTCGCGAAACCGTTTTAATGGATACGCCTGCCAGAGCGGCTACATCATCAATCGTTGCTTTTGCCACTGCCTTAACCTCTTGGTTGAATTTATTATCGCTATCTCCTTGAAGCCAATATTAAGTCGAATTGACAATAAGGTGCGTCACTGGTTTTTATTGGAAGGATTGTAATCGTGAAACAAACAATGTGACAGCTTTATAGCCTTGGATTATAGTACCGCCGCTATTTCAGCCAGATTAAAGGGATCAACCAATCCCCCTGCCTGGCAACGATTAAAGACCATTACAACGACAAATCATTTATAACAACGAGGCAATCACACTCATGCAATCATCATCCAAAAAATACGGTCCCGCCTATGCGGCGGTTACAACGCTTTTTTTTGCCTGGGGCTTTATTACATCCTTAATTGATCCCCTGGTTGCTGCTGTAAAAGGCATTTTCAGTTTAACCGACCTGCAAGCACAGCTTAGCGCCTTCGCTTTCTTTATTGCTTACGGGGTAATGAGTTTCCCCGCAGCAGCCCTGCTATCCCGCTTCAAATCCGTTCCTACGATTTTGATTGCGTTGAGCATGATGATTGGGGGTTGCATTTTAATGTTGATCGCAGCGAATATCGAAATTTATGAATTGGTTCTGGCAGGTTTATTCGTGCTTGCCAGTGGTATCACCGCATTGCAAGTAGCGGCAAATCCGTTGGCTGCTGCACTTGGCTCCCCCGAAGGTAGCCACTTCCGCTTAACCTTTAGCCAAACCTTCAATAGCCTTGGAACTTTTATTGGTCCGATTATTGGTGCAACACTTTTTCTGGAAGGTGTAGAAGTCAAGCACGGCGAAATTATTACTGCAGAAGTACGTGCGGAAGCATTAGCTGGTATAGACGCCGCTTATTTCTGGTTAGCAGGTATGATTGCCGCATTGTTAGTGTTTTTCTTCCTGAGCAGGAATATTGTAGGTCAAGCAGCTCCAACGTCGTCTTCCTCAGGTAGAAGCATTGGCAGCATGTTGTCAGAAGCGTTCCAGTCCAAGTGGGCGATTTTGGGTGGATTGGCAATCTTCCTGTACGTGGGTGCAGAAGTTGCGATTGGAACCCAGATGGCGTTCTTCCTGAACTCGGATTCAATCTGGGGGCATTCAGATGCAATTTTCGGCTTGCCATTTACCGGCCGCTTCTCTGATGGTGTTCCTGGTGTATCACTGCAAGAAGCCGCTGCATTAACAGCACTCTATTGGGGTGGCGCAATGGTTGGTCGCCTGATTGGTTCGGCTCTGTTAGCCAAAGTGAACGCGGCACTGTTACTTGCAACCTTCACTGGTGCAGCCGCTGCAATGTGCTTCTATGTATTTGCTGTTGGTGGTGTTGGCGCTGGCTTTGTTGCTATCGCAATTGGTTTGTTTAACTCAATTATGTTCCCGGTAATTTTCACACTAACGCTGGAGCGCTCAACTGCAAGTGCAGAAGCAACCTCAGGGTTTTTGTGTACAGCAATCATTGGCGGGGCATTCGTACCATTATTGGTAGGTTTTGTTTCTGGCCACAGCAGTTATATCACTGCGTTTATCGTACCTGCCTTGTGTTATGTCGCTTTGTGTGTTTTTGCCCTCAGCGCCAACAAAACCCAAGCAACCAATAACGTCGCGGAAGTCGCTACTGGCCATTGATAACCTTCCATCCAGGCAGGCAGATCATCTGCCTGCTTATTCCCATCGCTTAGCCGCCTTATCATCTTTATCTTTTGATTCCACCCATCCAAAACTTCCATCCCTGCTCTTTTCCTTTTTCCAAAAAGGTGCGCTGGTTTTCAAAAAGTCCATCAAAAATTCTGCCGCCTGAAACGCATGCTCACGATGGGCGCTAGCGGTTCCTACAAAAACAATTTGATCGCCTAATTGCAAATCACCTATACGATGCACAATACGAGCAGACACTAATTGCCAGCGACGCCTTGCTTCATCCAATATCTGCTGAAGTATTTTTTCGGTCATTCCCGGATAATGCTCCAATGACAGTGAAGCAATATTTTTTCCATCATTAAAATCGCGCACGCGCCCCACAAAAAAAACAACTGCACCTGCGGATACATCATTTGCAACCAGATCGGAATATTCCTGGCCAACATCAAAATCATCTATCTGTACTGCTATAGAAAAAGCCATCTCAACCTCCTGTTACTGGAGGAAAAAAAGCAACCTCATCACCATCAGCCAATGCATGATTACCTTTTACATAAGCATGATTGATCGCAACTAACAACTTCGTATTCGCCAATGCACTCTCCCAGGAAGGGTTTTGCAAAGACAAATGCTGCTTTAATTCAGAAAGCGTTTTAACTCGCTCGATAGAAACATCCAGTTTGGCCGTACCCAATTGCTCACGCAGTTGTGCGAAAAAAACAACGCGAATCATTACACTCGCACCTTACGCTGATAATGTCCGCGGCGACCACCGGATTTTTCCAATAAGCATACTTGCTCAATAAGCATTTCCATATCTACCGCCTTACACATGTCGTAAATAGTCAACGCAGCAATACTCGCCGCAGTTAATGCCTCCATTTCCACTCCAGTCTGGCCAGTTAATTTGCAATAACTGGTAATTTCAATAGCGTTACTGTTTTCATCCAAAGCAAAATCTACTGCAACTTTGCTCAAGGCCAACGGATGGCACAATGGAATCAAATCCGAACACTTTTTAGCAGCCTGAATTCCCGCAATACGAGCAACCGCCAATACATCACCTTTTTTCAACGAGTTTTGTTTAATTTGCTCCAACGTACCGGGCTTCATTAAAACCCGTGCAAATGCCCTCGCCTCACGCACACTGGGAGTTTTTTCGGAGACATCAACCATGTTGGCGTGCCCTTGTGCATCTATATGGGTAAGCGTCATAACAAATTAATCCTGTGAGCCTGACTTGCCGTGCAGCAGCGTGTAAATAGGGTTATCATAAAACACCTGTAAAGATGACCGCAGTTTTTTATTTCCTATCAACAAAAATACCCGGATTAAATGACATCTCCCGCACTTGATCGACGCTTTACCCTTGCCCCTATGATGGAGTGGTCCACCTCGGATTGCCGAACTTTTTGGCGCCTGCTGACCAAAAAAGCAGTGTTGTATAGCGAAATGGTGACTACTGGCGCGCTATTGCATGGAGACAAAGCACGCTTTCTTGATTACAACGCTTGCGAACATCCCCTTGCGCTACAACTGGGCGGAAGTAACCCCAAAGACTTAGCTGAATGCAGCAAAATTGCTGAAGACTGGGGCTATGATGAGGTCAATCTTAATTGTGGCTGTCCAAGTGACAGGGTTCAAAACGGAATGATCGGTGCTTGTTTAATGGCAGAACCAGAATTGGTTGCGGAGTGCATAGCGACAATGCAAAACGCCGTTAAAATCCCGGTAACAGTCAAACACCGTATCGGCATAGATGACATGGAGGATTATGAAGGACTGGTGAAGTTCGTCAGCACCATTGCAGCAACCGGATGTAGCACTTTTATTGTTCATGCGCGCAAAGCCTGGCTGAAAGGGTTAAGCCCGAAAGAAAACCGTGAAGTTCCCCCATTGCAATACGACAAGGTTTATCAACTCAAACAGGACTTTCCCCATCTCGAAATTATTATTAATGGCGGTATAACCACGCTGGAACAAAGCAAGCAGCTGCTTGAGCATGTAGATGGTGTGATGCTTGGGCGTGAAGCCTATGCAAACCCTTATTTATTAGCAGAAGTTGACCAACATATTTATGGTGCATTATGTCCCGTAATCAGCCGTCAGGAAGTTATGGAAGGATTTATCGCTTATTGCGAGGAACAATTGGCAAAAGGCACTCGTCTAAACCACCTGACACGCCATATCCTCGGTCTTTATCACGGAATGCCACGCGCACGGCAATTCCGTCGCATCTTAAGCGAACAGGCGCACAAGCCGGGTGCAGGTATTGACGTTGTTAAGCAAGCATTGGAAACCTTAAATGAGGTACCATTATCCGATGTCGCCAGCTAATCTGCGCAAAAAGCACACTTGTGCTAATGAATTTACTACTTATAAAAAATGACTGCTTCATTCATAAAGTCATAAGGACTATAATAGATTCGACGGCAATTAACGAAGATCAACCACGTGAATTTTTAGAGATAGGATTACCACTGTGACTAGTAAACTTGAACAACTGAAGCAATTTACCGACGTAGTCGCCGACACCGGTGATATTGAAGCCATCCGCTTGTACAAACCACTGGATGCAACCACCAACCCGTCCCTGGTGTATAAAGCTGCACAAATGCCGCAATACCAGGATTTGTTTGCTTCCGCTATCAGCAGTACCAAAGGTATTGTGAATAGCGCAGAACAACTCAGTGCAGCCGGTGACCACCTGGCTGTGGGTATTGGCCTTGAAATCTTGAAAATCGTTCCTGGCCGCATTTCTACTGAAGTCGACGCACGCTTGTCTTTCGACACAAAAGCATCTATTGCTAAAGCTCGCCAACTGATCAGCTTGTATGAAAAAGGCGGTGTTGATAAATCCCGTGTACTCATCAAGCTGGCATCTACCTGGGAAGGTATTCGCGCCGCAGAAGTACTGGAAAAGGAAGGAATTAATTGTAACCTGACACTGTTATTTGGTTTCAACCAGGCTGCCGCTTGTGCAGATGCGGGTGTATTTTTGATATCTCCTTTCGTTGGCCGCATCCTTGATTGGTACAAGGCCAATACCGACAAGAAAGAATACACTGCTGAAGAAGATCCGGGTGTTATATCTGTACGCCACATTTATAACTACTACAAACAAAACGGCTATAAAACTGTAGTGATGGGAGCAAGCTTCCGTAATATTGGTGAAATTGAAGCGCTCGCAGGTTGTGATCGTTTGACAATCAGCCCACAACTTTTACAAGAGCTGGATCAGGATAAGGGCGAATTAAAACGTGTTCTCTCTCCGTCCAATACCGGTGAAACTATTGCCAAACAAATTGAAACTGAAACGAGCTTCCGTTTTGGCTTGAATCAGGATGCAATGGCAACAGAGAAACTGGCTGAAGGTATTCGCGGCTTCGTGAAAGACCAAATCAACCTTGAAAATTTGTTAAAGTCCAAGGCTTAAAAAAGCTCGTGCTTAATAAACTTTCGCGCTTTATCGAACGCCACCTGCAACCAGGTGGCGCTTCGCCTGTATTATCAGCTCATCAAAAACAGCTTGCAGTAGCAGCGTTGTTAATTGAAGTTGCAATGGCCGATCACCAGTTTTCCGATCAGGAATTAGAGTCTCTTAGCTACTCGCTAAAAAACAAATATTCGCTCTCATCAAACGAGATATCAGAGTTAATTGTACTTGCAAAAAGCGAATCAAATCATGCGACTTCATTACACCAGTTTACCCAAATTATTAACCAGCATTGTAACAACGCAGAGAAATTCAATTTAATAAAGGCAATGTGGGAAATAGCGTTTGCCGACGGGAATTTGGATAAATACGAGGACTATTTGATTCGTAAGGTAGCAGATTTAATTTACCTGCCGCATTCTGAATTCATTCGCGCGAAAAGCCAGGTTAAAGCTGGCTTAAATGAGATTAGATAAAACTTTCTGGATTAACAGTTTTCCAGCATATTAACCAGATTCCGAAAAGTATCCGCGTTACTGGCATTTAATCCCATCAGGATTTTATGCGCTTCAATGACTTTTTCTTTTACTTCTTGCTCATCGCAATTGACGCAATTTAAGGGGTGATTTGCCAATACCGGCGCATCCAATTTATCAACTATTGTGAAAATATCAGCAAATCCCATAGTCTGGAGAATACGCTGGATACTTGGATTACTCGCAAGAATTACCGGCATTATTCCACAGCGCTCCTGCCCTAAAATTGATATTTTGGCCATTAATCCAAGTGTCGTGCTGTCAATCGCTTCCGCCTCTGAGAGGTCAAACAATACAGAGGTAAAATCGGCACTTTTGAACATAGAATCAATAAATTGATCAAAAGAAATACACAGTGTCAGGCGCACATCACCCAACATCTTAATGACATACACACCATTATGATCGGCAACAAGTATCTGGCCGGACTTCATTCACCTACACCTCGGGATATGGATAAGACCGCAATATCATCAGGGTTATCGCGAATCTCCTTTATAACTAAAGTATTACAGACAGAATCCAAACTGCCACTACTTGCGGAGATTAGTTTTAACAAACGTGCTTCTTTGTCCTGCAATTCCTGATCTGGCATGATTTCCAATACACCGTCAGAAAAACAGACCAATGCAAATGTGTCGGGGAGATTGCACTCATAGACGTCCCATTCCACATCTTTAAATATACCCACCGGCTTACCGCGCCCGGTTAAATAATTAGCGCCTTCAGGCGTAATCAAAATTGGCATGGGTAAATGGCCAGCTACAACGTAATGCATCTGATTGGTGTAGGTATCTATCACTCCTACAAACAAGGTCAAGTGGTGGCTAAGGCGCGTTTCATGTAGTTCCCGATTGATTTGGCGCAGCATGATATTCGCGCCTTGGGTAAACGAGTTCTCATCACCAAATAAGCCCTCTTCCCTAACCATCCGGCTCACCAGATGCTTTAACCATATAGTGACAAATGCTGAAGAAGCACCATGCCCGGAAACATCGGCAAGGTAAAAGGCCAGGTACCGTTTTTTTATGAAGGCATAATCAACAAAATCGCCACTGAGAAACAACGAGGGAACAATAGTGTGGGCTGCAGTATAGCCACCTTCGGTTTTAAGTCCCGCTGGCATCAATCGACGTTGAACTCTCCGCCCGGCAATTTGGTCTCGCTCAAGAACACGTAAGCTTTCCTTCAGTTCCCTATTGGCCTCTTCTAACTGTGCTCGATAAAGGCGGTTTTCTTCTTCCAAATCCTTACGATCCAACACTTTATTGATGGAATGAATGAGAACCTCAAGGTCCACCAGTGGCTTGATAAGGTAATCGCGTGCACCAAGACGCAACGCCCCCACAACATCATTCATTACACCGGCACCAGATATTACGATAACTGGAATACCATCGTGGAGATCATTTAATGTCTGCAGCAACTGCAAACCATCACCATTGGGCATACGTAAATCAGTAAGAATCAGATCAGGCAGGTTTTCGATGGAGGCGAGAAGATCTAGCGCAGAGGGAGCATCAGAAGTAGCCGTAACAGTGAAACCGCTATCCGTCAGGTAGGTCACAATACTCTGGCGAACAAGGGCATCGTCATCGATGATAAGCAGCTTTCGGCTTGCGGACGTCATCTTCGGCTCGGTTAATTAATACAGTTTTAAGGCAAAACAGTTAAGGCGCGTAACACTACTCCTTCAGCGAGGTGATCGCAAGCCTTCTGCTCTTTGACAAGCAAAACCAGTTTACGCGCTTTTTTGTTGATCAGTTATTACTGTTTTTTAGGATTCTTGTTTTCCCGTTCAGTTTTACGGCGCATTTGGATTAACTGACGTTGGGTCATTTTCTTTTTGCGTTCACTGTAAGGGTTATCATTATTACGATACTCAATTTTGATCGGTGTTCCGTGCAAATCCAAAACCCGACGATAGGTTTTTTCCAGATATTTAGTATAAAAAGCCGGAATATCGTTGGTTTGGTTGCCATGTATCACAATAATTGGTGGGTTATGTCCACCAGGGTGCGCGTAGCGCAGCTTGATACGGCGCCCCTGGATCATCGGTGGCTGATGTTCACGCACCGCATCTTGCAGAATACGCGTGAGATAATTGGTACTGAATTTATCCGTTGCAGATTGATACGCCAGCTCAATAGACTTGTATAAGTTACCTACCCCAGTACCGTGCAATGCAGAAATAAAGTGAATTGTCGCAAAATCCACAAAACGCAGGCGGCGTTCAATTTCATTTTTCACATACTGTTTATGGGAATCATCTAATCCATCCCACTTGTTAAGAGCAATAACTAATGCCCTGCCCGCTTCAATGGTCGTCCCCATTAAATGCAAATCCTGCTCAACCACCCCCTCACTGGCATCCATCACCAGTACTACCACATTCGCATCGGCAATTGCCTGCATGGTTTTTACGATGGAGAATTTTTCCACCATCAAATCAATATTTTTTCGGCGACGAACACCTGCAGTATCAATAATGGTATAGGGCTTATCAAAGCGCGTGTAATTGATGTAGATCGAGTCACGCGTCGTACCCGGCTGATCATAGACAACAACCCTATCCTCGCCCAACAGACGGTTTACCAGGGTTGACTTGCCTACGTTAGGCCGCCCAACGATGGCGATTTTGATACCAGTTGCCTCTTCAGGCTGATAATCCTCAGGTAATTCAGGAATGCCAGCGAGCACCTCTTCCATCAACGATCTGACACCGCGGCCATGGCTGGCAGTGGTTGGATAAACCTCACCAAGCCCCAATTCATAAAAAGGTGCGAGCGCAATATCTGGATCCATACCATCAATTTTGTTAGCAACCAGATATGTCTTTTTATTATTTACCCGCAAGTGCCTGGCAATCATCTCATCGGCAGGGTTTAAACCTGCGCGGCTATCCACAATAAACAACACTATGTCAGCCTCCTGAACCGCCAATAGCGATTGGCCAGCCATCATGCTGTCAATACCCTCCTCCTCTCCACTTATACCACCAGTATCAATGACAATAAAACGGCGATTTTCCAACACACCTTCGCCATATTTACGGTCGCGAGTTAAGCCTGGATAGTCAGCAACCAACGCATCGCGAGATTGAGTGAGGCGATTGAATAAGGTGGATTTACCCACATTTGGGCGGCCAACAAGTGCTATTACGGGGATTATCATAAAAGTATCAATTGCTAATGATTAGGGAGCAAAAACAGTATCGTGTTAAATCAGGGGATAAAACAAAACCAGCCGCCCGGAAGTTTACCCTAAATGTAAGCGGTAAGCTCGGACGGCTGGTTTGCGATTAAGGTTAAGAGAAGTTTATTTAGCCTTTTTTGCTTGGTAAGCGATTAGTTTGCCACGATTGGTATAGACATATAATGTTTCACCATTAGTAAGCATTGGTGCCCTGGCTCCTTTGCGATCAACTCTGACCCTGGCAACAAATTCGCCATCAGCCTGATTAAGAACATGCATATAACCTTTGTAGTCCACCACCGCCAGATAATCGCCAAATACCTGCGGCCCGTTTAAACCACGACGCAGCATTTTGTCATTTACCCATAATTGCTCGCCACTCGCGGCATTGTAAGCAACTACTTTTCCGTCGGCATGGCTGGCAAAAAGTTTATCGCCAGAAATCGCAAGATTTTCACTTGTAGATCCGTCTTGCCCCCATAACGGACTACCGGTACCACGTGACAGCGCACTAATACGCCCCTGATAGGTGCCTACATAAATGACACCATCTTTTTCCAATGGGGTTGAATGAATATCTACCATGCGCTCCAACTCAGAGCGACCTTTTGGTAAAGCAATACGCTGCTCCCATAAAATCAATCCGTTATCGGGGTTGAACGCCATCATACGCCCATTGGAAAAGCCGACATAAATTGCTGTATCCGTCACAATAGGTGATGGTGTTCCGCGCAGGGTTAACAATGGTGGAGGATTATCGTAGAACCAAAGTTGGGCACCGGTTTTTGCATCCAGAGCAAATAACTTCCCATTGACTGTTTGGGCAGCAACAACAGTTCCGTTTGTACGCGGAGCAGAAACTATCTCACCCGGTACTTGGGTACGCCACAACTCATTACCATTTTCAGGCGAAAGTGCCATCACTTCACCCGCATAAGTGGCGACCATCAACAAACCATTTTCCGCGCCGATACCACCAACAATCTGGTAATTGGAATCAGCAGCCACTACAAAACTTTTTAACCAACCCCATAAACCCAATTTGGGTTGATTAATTTTTTTACTCCAAAGCTTTTTGCCTGTTGTAGCATTCGCAGCTACCAGCAAGCCTTCATAATCTACCGCATAGATTGCCTCTTTATCCAAGGCTGGGGTAAGACGACTAAAACCCTCGTTTTGTCCTTCGCCAATACCGCGACTCCAGACTTTGTCCAGATCTACTGTTTCTTCGAAATCAACCAATTCCAGAGGCTCATTCCCGGTTTTTTTACTAAACCAGGAACAGCCCGACATGGTGAATGCACACAGCAATACCAGCCAGCCAAGACGTCTTACCGAGGCTTGCATCATTGAGCTTTCTCCTCAACCGCAGGTGTTGCGGTGGGCATATTTGAATCAACTTTCAAATCATCTACTTTCATTTGCAGTAACATAAAACGCTCTTGTTGTTGCGGGTCAGTTGCTGCCAAAGCTTTTTCATAAGCTGTACGCGCAGCATCCAAATCCCCTTGTGATTTAAGAATGTCACCGCGCGCTTCCGCATATTCAGCAGTAAATGCCGCAGCAGGCTCCGGAGACAATTGAGCCAATGCATCAACGTAAGCTTTCTGGGCAGTTAATACACGAGCCAAACGCAAACGTGCCAATTGCTCGGTTGCGGCATCCGGTTTGGCAGACAAAACCCATTTAAGTTCAGTGACAGCAGCATCCAACTTATTGTCTTCTACAGCAATTTTTGCGAGAAAAAATGCCGCACTGTAGGCATACATACTTTTACTATTGGCATCTTTTAACTCTGTTGCCAGATGCGCAGCGGTAGCTTTATCTGCATCAGTCAGAGTTTTTCCTGGCTCAACATTTACCAGCTTTAACAACTGCTCATAAACCTCTGATGCTTTTTCCGCTTTTTGGCGTTTTTGATCCTGCCACGCAGTAAATCCAAAATACGCTACAACAGCGATTACCACGGCAGATATTACGATTTTGCCGTAATCCTTCCACCAGCGCTTTAGTACTTCTAATTGTTCTTCTTCTGAAAGATGTACACTCACAATTGACTCCTGTAGGGCTTAGCGCAATGCGCAAATAAAAAACGATTTAAAGAAAGTTATTTTTTTACTCAATGATAAAAACGCTGGTTAATAATTATTCCAAAGACCCTAACCAGCGGATAGCATCATCAAAGGACAGCGTTTGCTGTTCCGCCTCTTCACGTAAAAACTTGATAGCAAGCTTACCTTCACGCGCTTCGTCCTCACCCAAAACCAATGCAACATCAGCTCCGGACTTATCCGCTTTTTTGAATTGGCTTTTGAAATTACCGCCACCACAATTCACGATCAGGCGAATAAAGGGCAACTCGTCACGAATACGCTCGGCCAATTGCATCGCAATATTCTGAACATCCCCTACCGCAACCAAAAAGACATCTGCTTGTTGATCAAGCTTTTCCAGTACAACCTCAGCAGCTTGTACGAGTAACACCAAACGTTCCAGACCAATACCGAAACCGACGGCTGGTGTTGCTTTACCACCAAGCTGCTCAACCAAACCATCATAACGGCCACCAGCACATACGGTGCTTTGTGCACCCAGTTTATCGGTCACCCACTCGAACGCCGTTTTACCATAATAATCAAGTCCACGCACTAAACGCGGATTAACCTGATACTGAATACCGGCAGCATCCAATAATTGTTTTAAGCCCTCAAAATGCACACGGGACTCATCATCCAGATAATCCAGCAATACAGGCGCGTTGTTAAGCAATGCCTGGGTATTTGCATCTTTGGAATCCAGAATACGCAATGGATTGGTTTCCAAACGGCGCTTGCTATCTTCATCGAGTTGACTTTGCACATTATTCAAATAGGCAACCAGCGCTTCTTTATAGTTAGCACGGGCAGCTGTGCTCCCAAGAGAATTAATCTGCAACTGAACATGGGGTGAAACACCCAATTCGCGCAAAATTCTTGCACTTAACAGTAAAACCTCAGCATCAATATCTGGCCCCTGTATACCAAAAGTTTCCACACCGATCTGGTGAAATTGGCGATAACGTCCTTTCTGTGGACGCTCGTGGCGAAACATCGGCCCCATATACCACAGACGCTGGGTTTGATTATATAACAAGCCATTCTCTTCGCAGGCGCGAACGCAACACGCGGTACCTTCCGGACGCAGGGTTAAACTGTCTCCATTACGGTCCTCAAAGGTATACATTTCTTTTTCTACGATATCAGTTACTTCCCCAATAGAGCGCTTGAAAAGCTCCGTGGACTCCACAATAGGGAAGCGAATTTCCTGATAGCCGTAGCGGGCAAGGATGTCAGTGACAACACCTTCAACGTATTGCCACAACGGGGAGTCCGCTGGCAATAAATCATTCATGCCACGAATTGCTTGAATTTTTTTCAATTGAAACCCTTACTTGATCTATTAAGCTTTGGCGATAATATTTTTAGCATCATCATCAAGCCGGGCTTGCTTTTGTGCAGCTTTTGCTCGAATCAAACGTTCCAGATTATCCACCAGATTTTCGTTGGTTAGCTTTTGGTTGGGCTCGCCATCAATATAAATTAAATTGTTTGGTGTACCGCCAGCCAAACCCAAGTCTGCTTCTTTAGCTTCACCGGGCCCATTAACCACGCAACCAATTACTGCAACATCCAAAGGAACGGTAATATCTTCTACACGTCGCTCTAAATCATTCATGGTTTTAATCACATCAAAGTTTTGACGTGAACAACTAGGACAAGCAATAAAGTTCACGCCCTTGCTGCGAATTTTTAAACTGCGCAGCATATCCCAACCCACTTTAATTTCTTCAACCGGATCTGCTGCAAGCGACACGCGAATCGTATCGCCGATACCATCCATTAACAAGGCGCCCAAACCAATCGCAGACTTCACCGTGCCAGAACGTAAACCGCCAGCCTCCGTAATACCAAGGTGCAGAGGTTGTTCAATCAAGGTTGCCAATTTGCGATAAGCAGCAACCGCCATAAATATGTCCGATGCCTTCACACTCACCTTGAAATTATTGAAGTTCAATTCGTCCAGAATTTCGACATGCCGCAGCGCAGACTCAACTAACGCATCAGAAGTTGGCTCGCCATATTTTTTTTGCAGATCCTTTTCGAGCGAGCCCGCATTAACACCAATACGGATTGGAATATTTAAATCACGGGCTTTATCTACCACTGCTTTAATACGCTTTTCACGGCCAATATTGCCGGGATTAATCCTTAAACAATCAACTCCCAGATCAGCAACACGCAATGCAATACGATAATCAAAATGGATATCAGCCACCAATGGAATCGTTACCTGTTTGCGAATTTCGCCGAACGCTTCCGCAGCATCCATTGTAGGAACAGAAACACGAACAATATCAGCACCCGCTAACTGGATGCGCTTTATTTGATCAACCGTCGCAGCAACATCCGTTGTCTCTGTATTTGTCATGCTTTGTACAGAAATAGGTGCATCACCGCCCACAGGCACATTGCCCACCATTATCTGGCGGGATTTACGACGCTTTATTAGAGATTCGCAATGCATATTTATTCCCAATTACTCCATTTGCCTAATCGCTTATGGATTTGCCAACTTTCAAACGAAGGACATTAGTTCCCAATGCAGGAACCACCGTAACTTTTTTGCTGTTCAATTCAATTTGAGCTGCAGGTGAATTCCCCAATGTCACATCAAATGGAGCCTTTCCTTGTAGCGTGATCCGCCCACCTGCAGGTTGTAAATCTGCCACTAACACATCGCCACGGGAATCGCTGACTTCTAACCAGCACTCTTCGGAAAATATAAATACAATTTGATCAAGCGTAGCGTTACGCACTTCCTGCTTTGCATTAAAAGAGGATGCAGACGCATTGGTAATCAAACTTGATGCAACAGAACTATTGAGAGCAACAGATGGCGTAGAAGTAGACGCGATACCCGTAGAAGAGTTGCTCGGAAAATTATTAATCGCTGAAACAGAGTTAATAGAATTGATTGCGTTAGAAACATCTGAATTTGTCGCACTGGAATTTTCGCCACTAGCACTTGAACTCACAAACGTCTCAATCGGAGTAACAATCGCTGCGGGCATAGCATATTCAGGGGCTTTGCGATTATCAAAAAACCACACAGAAATAAGCCACAACACGAGTAAAACAATGACGATAAGCACAACAAACTGCCAAAGCGGTTTGGACGTAGACTCTACTTTGCGTGGCATAACTTGCTCGATCAAGCCGTGCTTTTGTGCATGGCGATCATAAGCCGCCAACAACTGCACAACATCAAGTTTTACCAAATTAGCGTAGGACCGCAGATAACCTCTAGTAAAGGTATCAGATCCCATATGGCGATAATCATCCGCCTCAAGCGCGCGCACTTTTGTCAGTGTCATGTATAACTCTTTGGCGACTTGCTCTTGAGTTAAACCGGCACGCTCACGCGCCCAAACCAACAATTTGCCTGGGGACAATTCGCCGAAACGGCTGTCATCAGCCGCTTTTTTCTCATCATCAGAAAACATTAAACGCCTTTAAGTCTCGCTATTTTTTACATCATCGTTTGTTTATATTCCAAATATTCTTTCGAATACGGGAAACGATTTTTTAACATTAACGCGTAGCTCGCTTCTTTATCTCTATTCCCAAAAACCCGCTCAAGGCGGATCCCCAATAACAGTGCTCTTGGAGACTGCTGTCCAGATGCCTGAAAACGATCAAGGTGCTCTTTTGCTTTTGCGTATTCTTTTTCCTGAAAATTAATTTCAGCGAGTTCTATATTTGCATCCGCTGAATTGCGGTCCAAAACTGAAGCATGTTCGAACGCAGCTTTTGCGCGATCATTTTTTCCCAACAACAATGCTGTCCGCCCCACATTTACCAAGGCAGCGGCGCGCCCATTGTAATCGAGGTCTGCGGCGGCCAATTCAAATTGTATCAATGCCTCTTCATAACGCTTGGCACTGAATAAGAAAACACCGAAATTATTACGCGCCAGTGTAAAATTCTTTTTACCTTTAATCGCCTTTTTAAAGGTTTCTTCAGCAAGTTTTGACTCGCCTTCCAACTGATAAAGTCGCGCCAGCGTTTCGGTTGCCTCAGGAGAATTACTGTTAATTTCTGACGCTTTGCGTAAATGATGACGTGCAGACTCGCGATTCCCTTTGTCGATATAACCCTGGGCTAATTGAATGTGTAGCTCTAGCGATTTATTTTTATCTACCGGACGCTTGGGTTTTCCACCTTCCGATACACAACCACTCACAAATAATGCCGTTGTTAAAACCAGCAAAATATACCTGGCAAATCTAGACACATTACTTGTTTGCATCACCGACCTCATCGTTATTAGAGTTACTGGCCTATAATTTTTACCGCTTGAACTTCATCAAATTGAGCTCGATAGCGTTCGCTACGACGGGTAATATCATTTACCTGACCTGCGAGCTGGCCACAAGCTGCATCAATATCATCACCGCGAGTTGTACGCACCGTGGTGATATACCCAGCCTCCATCAAAATATCCTGAAACTTGCGCAATGCATTGTTGCTCACACGCTTGTAGTTGGACAAATTAAAGGGATTAAACGGAATCAAGTTGATTTTGACTGGCACCTCACGCAAGAGCTCTGCTAACTGCTGCGCATGATGCGGACGATCATTGACCTGATCAATCAACGTATATTCGATGGTAATTTTACGATGGGTATCTGGCATAGCTTCAATGTAACGCTTGGCAGAGTCCAATAACATCGCGATAGGATATTTACGATTAATAGGAACCAGCTCATTGCGCAACTCATCGTTAGGTGCATGCAATGAAATCGCGAGACAGGCATCAGTGAATTGACTTAAACGATCCAATTGCGGCACTACACCAGAGGTACTTAATGTTACGCGACGCTTGGAAATGCCATAAGCATTGTCGTGCATCATTAAGTTCATGGAATCAACAACATTATCGAAATTTAATAATGGTTCGCCCATGCCCATCATTACAACGTTAGTAACCCTGCGCGGCCCATTAGCTTGCAACTGACCAAAGGATTTCGCAGCAATCCAAACCTGGCCAATAATTTCGGCGGCAGTTAAATCACGATTAAAGCCCTGCTTGCCTGTTGCACAAAAGCTGCAATCAAGCGAACAGCCAACTTGCGATGAAACACACAGCGTTCCGCGATCACCATCAGGAATAAAAACAGTTTCAATGACATTGCCACCGGCAACACGAATCAAAAACTTGCGCGTACCATCAGCTGAATCGAATTGTTGGACAACTTCCGGTGGGCGAATCTCGGCGATATTTTTGAGCTTTGCCCGCAAATCCTTGCTGACATTACTCATATCATCAAAATTATCAGCGCCAAATTGATGAATCCATTTCATCACTTGAATAGCACGAAATTTTTTCTCGCCAATAGATTCAAAAAACGCCACCAGCCTGGCTTCAGGCAAGCCGAGGAGATTCATTTTTGCAGAGCCTTCTGCAACAACCGCTTTCGCGGCAGGAGTGGAACTGGATACTTCAGTCATGGCTCTGCACCTATGAATAAAACAGTGTTATGCGGTATTAGCGAATTACAACTTCATTGCTGGCGAAGAAGTAAGCAACTTCGCGCGCAGCCGAAACAGGAGAATCAGATCCATGTACAGCATTGGCATCTATCGCCTGTGCAAAATCAGCACGAATAGTTCCAGGGGCCGCTTTAGCCGGATCAGTAGCCCCCATTAACTCGCGATTCAATGCAATTGCATTCTCACCGGAGAGCACCTGTACAACAACAGGGCCAGAGGTCATGAAATTGACCAAACCATCAAAAAATGGACGACCTTTGTGTTCAGCGTAAAAGCCTTCAGCCTGAGCGCGGCTTAGCAACAGCATACGCTGCGCAACAATTTTCAGACCTGCTTTTTCAAAGCGGGCAACTATCTCGCCAATGTGATTTTTGCTAACTGCGTCAGGTTTGATGATTGATAAGGTTTGTTCAACAGCCATTTGGAAACTCCACACCGATTCTTGGTTTGAGGGGACTTTTGTGAGTCGCAATTGCGAATCCAGGCCCCATAAAATACAAAACCCGCGGATTATACGCGGGTTTACGTGATTTTTATATCCTAGCTATTTGATTAATAAACAAAATCAGCTATCGATATGACATATAAAACTACCTTTAATGCGTTGCAGCCGCTTTATCCTTGATACGTTTAACCATTGCTTTAAGCCCATTTCCGCGGGTTGAACTCAAATGCTGCAATAAATCCAGCCGGGAGAAATACCCATCAATGTCAAATCCAAGAATATCCCCGGGCGCCTTGCCATTAAAGGCGGCAAGAACAACCCCAAGTAAACCTTTAACGATAAACGCATCGCTATCCGCCAGGAAAAACAACTTCCCATCGCGCCACTCCCCCACCAACCATACCTGACTTTGGCAGCCGCGAACCAGAAATTCGTCCGTTCTGAAGCTTTCCGGCATTGGTGGCAGTTCCTTACCAAGGTCGATGATGTACTTGTATCGCTCTTCCCAATTATCAAAAAAGCTCAAGCTATCAATGATGTCATCTGCACTTACGTCAATACCAAATTGGGTCATAACAATCTCAATTAACACCTGCTTCAACGACTGGAATCAGTAAAACATACCCGTTTGCAACTGGGCTTCTTCACTCATCATATGGCGCTGCCACGGTGGATCAAACACCAATTCCACTTTCACTGATTTTACATTGGGTACCTTGCGCACCCGATACTCCACATCACCTACCAGCACGGGCCCCATACCACAAGCAGGTGCGGTTAATGTCATCCGGATATCAACCCGCTTTTCCTGTTGATCTACCTGAACACTGTAAATAAGCCCCAGACTCACCAAATCCACCGGGATCTCCGGGTCGAACACTGTTCCCAATGCAAACCAAACCTGATCTTCATGAATGGAACCATCTGTTGGCTCGGGAAAAGTTAATTGCTCTGACTCCAACCCCAGCAGATGCGCATCAGTTCCATCTACGCGAACCATTTGCCCATGGTAAGTCAGGGTATAGTTTCCACCCAATGCCTGGGTGATAGTTACAAAAGTCCCTTCCGGGATAGTCAGCGGCGTACCATCAGGCACCCGGCGTGCGGGGCAATCGGCTTGCGCCACTACCATACGTCTTTCAGACATAGATATTTATTCCTGTAGCGTTAAAAAATTATTAATTAACGCTAAAACTTTCACCGCAACCACAATAATCTTTCACGCGTGGATTATTGAACTTCAATTGACGATTCACACCTTCGGTGACGTAATCAATTTCAGTGCCGCCAACCACCGGTAAACTTTTTGGATCTACCAATAATTCAACACCATCACCCAATGACAAATGCAAATCATCAACCCTGGATTCATTAACCAAATCCACTACATACATCCAGCCGGTGCAGCCACTTTGTTTAACACTCAAACGGACAGCCTTGTTTTGGCTGTTATCCAATTGACGTTTGAAATGTGCAACTGCCGCTGGCGTAACCTGTACGGTTTGTTGTTGCGGATCAAATGAAGCGACACTCATGATCAACCCCCTCTTCTTCAGGATAATCCCGAAGTATCAAAGCAAAAAAGTTTTCGCTTTTTCAATCGCAGCGAATAAGCGATCCACTTCATCAAAAGTGTTATAAAAACTGAAACTTGCACGCACGGTACCGGGAATTCCAAATTGATCCATAATCGGTTGCGCGCAGTGATTGCCCGTACGGACTGCCACACCTTGTTTATCCAGTAAAACACCGACATCAGCCGGATGGGCGCCTTCGATTAAAAAACTCATAACAGACGTTTTATGTGTGGCAGTTCCCACCAATTTCAAGCCTTGCGTAGCATGCGCCCTACCCTCAGCGTATCGAAGCAAAGCTTGCTCATGTGCAGCAGCTGCAACCCTGTCGATACCATTTAAATAATCGATAGCAGCACCCAAACCAATAGCACCTGCAATATCCGGCGTCCCGGCTTCGAACTTATACGGTAACTGATTGAAAGTAGTTCCAGAAAAGCTAACCGTTTCAATCATCTCACCACCGCCTTGATAAGGTGGCATGACATTCAGTAAATCCTCTTTACCGTAAAGCACGCCCAGGCCGGTGGGGCCAAATAATTTATGCGCGGAGAATACATAAAAATCACAATTTAGTGCCTGTACATCTACCGCCCAATGGCTCAATGATTGTGCACCATCAATCAATACACGGGCGCCTACTGCATGCGCGAGCGTAACAATTTTTTCAACAGGGTTAATGGTTCCCATCGCATTGGACACATGCCCCACTGCAACCATTTTTACGTGAGCATCTAACATCGAATCAAATGCCAACATATTGATATTACCGTTGGCATCAACAGGAATCGCCTCAACTTTCGCACCTGTTATTGCAGCGACCAATTGCCAGGGAACAATATTGGAGTGATGTTCCATCGCGGAAACCAGAATGCGGTCACCCGGCTGCAAGAATGCTTTACCCCAACTCGCTGCAACCAAATTAATACTTTCAGTGGTGCCACGAGTCCAAATAATTTGCCGCGCAGAAGGTGCATTCAAAAACGCTGCTACTTTTTCACGGGCTGCTTCGAATTTTACCGTGGCGCGATCCGCCAACGCATGAGCGCCGCGATGAACATTACTATTATCATTGCGATAATAATCACTAATAGCATCGATAACGGCGTTGGGCTTCTGCGTAGTCGCCGCATTGTCAAGATAAACCAGTGGCTGCCCGTTAACTTGCTGGTGCAATATCGGAAAGTCAGCGCGAATTTTTTCTACATCAAATGCAGCGTCAGCCATTACTATCACCCAACAAGCTGCTCGCCTCATTCAAACTGTTATCACGTCCAAATAATGCAGCCAGGCGCGGCTGTAAATAATCATGCACAACAGGTTGCGCGATTTGCTCCAGCAATTCATTAATAAAACCAAAACTCAGCATCACTTCAGCTTCGCTTCGCGACAAACCACGACTTTGCAAATAGTAGCGAGCATTTGTATTTAGCTGGCTGACAGTAGCGCCATGCGCACACCTCACGTCATCTGCATATATTTCCAGTTCAGGCTTGGTATTCACTTCGGCTTTGCTGGAAGTCAGTAAATTTTTGTTACTTAATTCAGCCAATGTTTTTTGTGCGTGCTGATGAATGTATATGCGGCCATTGAAAATAGCCTGGGCAGAATCACCTACAATGCCGCGGAATGCTTCATTAGATCGGCAGTGCGGCACCCAGTGGCAAATATTGGTGTGATAATCCACCAATTGATTATTGCGCGGCACATAAACGCCTTGCAGATCCAACTCGCCCCCCTGACCGCGATGATTCAATTGGTAATCAATGCGCATCAGGCTTGCACCCAACGCAATTGCAAAACCACGCAACCGCGCATTGCGCTGTAAATCCACATGAACAGCGCCAATGTGTTGCGCCTGCTCTTCCTCAAGGTTTAACCGATAATGTTGCAAACTCGCATTATCACCAATGTGAATTTCAGTGAGCGAATTGACAAAACCTTGCTGCACAGGATCGGCAGAAAAATAATGCTCCACAATTTCAGCACTTGAGTTTTCTTCCAGCACAATCAACACACGCTGGTTGGTAGTAACGGGGGCAGCAGTAGAAACATTTACAATATAAACAGGCTTGTCCAGTTTTTGATTGCGCGGCACGTGGATCAGCACACCGTCATCCAGCCATGCGTTACTCAAGGTCGCGAACAGGTGACGTTCACCTTCAATTATCGTCCCTAAATATTTCAGAACTACTGCTTGTTGATCTTCATTCGCCTTTGAAAATTGCACAACTTCCGCAGGTAATTTGCTTGAGTTAAATGGATCAAAAACACCGTCAATAAAAATGAGACGATAAGCATTCAATGGAGCAAGGTTGTTTTCAAGCAGCGTATCAAGCAATGGAACTTCTTCCCTCCCCCAGGCATGCAAAATAGTTTTTTGCAGATTCTGTAGCGGAGTATATTTCCAATGCTCGGTTTTACGCGTTGGCCATGGTTGAGCCAACCAATCGTCAGCAGCTTTTGTACGCAAACTCTCCAACCAGGTCTCCGGACGCTGCATGGAAGTGAGGCGAATTGCTTGATGTTGAAAATCAGTCATGCTTATACGGCCTCATCTTCCAGCCAGGCATAGCCTTTTTCTTCCAGCTCCAGCGCGAGACTCTTATCACCGGTTTTTACAATTTTTCCATTTGCCAATACGTGAACATAATCCGGTACGATGTAATCCAGCAAGCGCTGGTAATGGGTTACCACGATAAAACTACGCTCAGGAGAACGCATGGCATTAACACCGTTGGCAACAACTTGCAGTGCATCAATATCAAGCCCAGAGTCTGTTTCATCCAGAATGCACAAACTTGGCTCCAGCAACATCATCTGCATAATTTCGTTGCGTTTTTTCTCGCCTCCGGAAAAACCTTCGTTCACACCACGCTTTAAAAACGCCTGATCCAGGCTCACACGCTTACTGGCTTCGCGTGCAACTTTCATAAACTCCACAGCGGATAATTCCGAATCACCTTTGTGCTTGCGCTTAGCGTCGACAGCGGCTTTTAAAAATTCCATATTGCTGACACCCGGAATTTCTACCGGATACTGGAAAGCCAGAAATAAACCCTCGCGAGCGCGCTCTTCAATTTCCAGATCAAACAAATCCTTGCCATTAAATTCAACTTTGCCGCCAGTGACTTCATAACCTTCGCGACCGGATAACACATTACCTAATGTACTTTTACCAGCACCGTTAGGCCCCATAATGGCGTGAACTTCGCCCGGCTTTACCGTCAAATTTAAACCTTTCAGGATTTCTTTTTCTTCAACACGGGCAAACAAATCAGTAATGCGTAACATAAATTTCAGGTCCGGAAGTTTTTCAACACGGTAAATTCAAATTTTAAAATCGTTATCGGGTTATATCGCTTGCTAACACAAGACACAAAATCACTTAACCTACAGAGCCCTCCAGGCTGACCTCCAATAATTTGCCCGCTTCTACTGCGAATTCCATGGGCAATTCTTTAAATACTTCGCGACAGAAACCATTCACAATCATGGATACTGCTTTTTCTGCATCCAGGCCACGCTGCTGGCACAAGAACATTTGATCTTCACTGACTTTGGAAGTAGTTGCTTCGTGCTCAATAACAGCAGTCGGGTTTTTACTTTCAATATAAGGAAAAGTGTGGGCTCCACATTTATCGCCAATCAATAATGAATCACATTGGGTGTAATTGCGCGCGCCCTCTGCGCCAGGATTGATACGCACCAACCCACGATACGCATTGGAACTCTTGCCGGCCGATATGCCTTTGGAAATAATGGTTGAGCGGGTGTTCTTGCCGATATGGATCATTTTGGTTCCGGTATCGGCTTGCTGGTAATTATTGGTGAGTGCCACAGAATAAAACTCACCAACACTATTATCACCACGCAACACACAGCTGGGATATTTCCAGGTAACAGCAGAACCGGTTTCCACTTGTGTCCAGGAAATTTTTGCATTGGTATGGCACACACCGCGCTTGGTTACAAAGTTATAAATACCACCTTTGCCCTCTTCGTTGCCGGGATACCAGTTTTGTACGGTGGAGTATTTAATTTCAGCGTTATCGAGGGCAACCAATTCTACAACAGCAGCATGCAATTGGTTTTCATCGCGCATTGGCGCCGTGCAGCCTTCAAGGTAGCTGACGTAAGAACCCTCTTCGGCAACAATCAGTGTCCGCTCGAATTGACCAGTGTTTTGCTCATTGATACGAAAGTACGTGGACAGCTCCATCGGACAACGCACTCCTTTTGGGATATATACAAAAGAGCCGTCAGAAAATACTGCGGAATTTAATGCCGCATAAAAATTATCTTTTTGCGGAACCACTGAACCCAAATACTTCTTAATCAATTCAGGATATTTTTGTACGGCTTCACTGATCGAACAAAAAATCACACCAGCTTCCAGTAATTTTTCACGGAAGGTGGTTACCACAGAAACCGAATCAAACACCACATCCATTGCCACACCGGCAAGTGCTGCTTGTTCATGCAACGGAATGCCGAGTTTTTCGTAAGTACGCAATAATTCAGGATCAACTTCATCCAGACTTTTCGGTTTTTCATCCATTGATTTTGGTGCGGAATAATAAGAAACCGCTTGAAAATCAATTTCATCGTAGTTCACGTGCGCCCAGGTTGGTTCACTCATCTCTTGCCAGGCTTTGTACGCTTTTAATCGCCAATCCAGTAACCATTCCGGTTCGGATTTTTTAGCAGAGATAAAACGAATAACATCTTCATTCAATCCCGGTGGCAGAGTTTCAGAAACGATGTTGGTATGAAAACCAGCAGCGTATTCCTTTTTGATGAGGTGCTCGACTTGTTCAGACATGATATCTACCTTCTATCCTGCGCGTGAAAGCTTCAGGCTTTTTGCAGCTTGGCGATTACACTGCGAATGTGTTCAATCGCAAATTCAATTTCATCAGCAGTGGTATAACGACCAATGCTAAAACGCAGCGAGGCCTGCGCTGCTTCATCACTCAACCCAATTGCTTTCAACACATAACTGGGTGACATACTCGCCGAGTTACATGCCGACCCACTGGAGACGGCAAGATCACGCAACGATAACAACAGCATTTCACCATCAATGTTACCAAATGCGATATTTAAAATTCCGCTCACGCAATTAGTTGCAGAACCATTGCGATGAATACCAGGCAAATCTTCAAGCCCTTGCCATAAACGATCACGCAATTGTGCAATACGGATTGAATCAGTTACCAATTGTTCAGCGGCGAGAGACGCTGCCTGGCCCATTCCTGCTAATTGGTGCGTTGCCAAAGTGCCTGAGCGCATGCCGCGCTCATGTCCACCGCCATGAATTTGTGCAGCGATTTTTACTTCGCCCGAGCGACGCACGTACAGTGCGCCAACACCTTTAGGGCCGTAAAATTTATGCGCAGACAGCGACAATAAATCTACACCCAACCCTTTCACATCGATTGCAATTTTTCCGGCACTTTGGGCCGCATCACAATGCAATAAAACATTACGCGATTTACACAGCGCAGCTAATGCTTTTACATCATTAATGACTCCTAATTCATTATTGACTTGCATTAGGCTGACTAAAAAAGTATCCGGCTCCAGTGCAGCAGACAGTGAATCAACACAAATAATTCCTTCATTGGTCGGTGCAAGGCGCGTTATACGAAACCCCTGGCTTTCCAGCCATATAGCAGGATCCAATACTGCCTTGTGCTCAACCGCAGACACAATGATGTGCCCACCGGCTTTATGTTGCGCGCGATAGGATTCAGCAATTCCTTTGAGCGCCAGATTGTTGGCCTCCGTCGCACCACTAGTCCACACGATTTCACGTGGGTCTGCGTTAATTAATGCAGCAACTTGCGCGCGCGCTTCTTCAACCTGCTCTTCCGCCTGCCATCCATACATATGCGAACGCGATGCCGGGTTCGCAAAAATCCCTTCAAGGGTCAAGCATTCAGCCATGCGCGTCGCTACTTCCGGGGCAACCGGCGTAGTTGCGGCGTAATCTAGATAAACAGGTTTGCGCAAAACGGTGAGTACTCTGAACAAAAACGATTAAAGGATTTCGCTGATGGCGATATGTGTTTCATCATGGTGGCTATTCGCCAACCGTATATCCTGACGCTGGCGCACTGCCTGGATGTCATTGCGTGCCACCAGATCTGCCAAAGTAATTTCACTCAGGAAACGGTGGATCTGTGCACTTAAGTCTTCCCATAAATGGTGGGTCAAGCAAACTTCGCCCTCATGGCAATTACCCTTACCTTCACAGCGAGTCGCATCCAATGATTCACTGACCGCATCAACTACCTGTGCAACCGAGATGTTGGCAGTGTCTCCTTCCAATCGATAACCACCACCAGGACCGCGCACGCTTTTAACCAATTTGAAGTGGCGCAAACGGGCAAATAGCTGTTCCAGATAGGACAAGGAGATCCCCTGGCGCGCAGAAATATCAGCCAGGCTAACCGGACCTTGTTCGCTATGAAGCGCCAAATCCAGCATTGCGGTAACGGCATAGCGGCCTTTGGTGGTGAGTCTCATAAGCGAAAACGCCTCGTATAAATCCCGGATACTGAGTATGGTTGCGATGGCCTGGCTGCCATGATCCTGCCATGGCTTTAATTCCGAGTATTTTACTCAAGTATTCTGTTTTTTCCAACGCCAAAAAAACCGCTAAAACCCGTTATCCAACATAAGGAACAGCAATTAATCAGGTTTCTTATCCTCTTTTACCAGTTCGCGCATAGACTCAAGTCCCGGCTTGAGGCCCAGTTTGGCCATTACCTTACTGCTGTAATGCACATAGTTTTGCATGGCCGTAAGCACTCCACGCAGGATATTCAATTCCATTTGGTCCATACGAATACGGTTATAAAGGCGGCGCAAGCGGGTCATGGTTTGTTTTGGATTATCACGATCCAGAAAATCCAGCTCTGCCAGGGTCTGCTCCAGATGATCGTAATATCTTTCCATTGCATTAGGCTCCGCCGGAGGCATATCCCATTGATATTGCGGAAGCGTATTACCCTCCGCTGCCAACAAATAAGCCATACGAATTTCATAACAAATGACCTGCACCGCCGTCGCCAGATTCAGGGAGCTATAGTCAGGATTAGCCGGAATATGAACGTGATAATTACATTTATACAGTTCTTCATTGGTCAGGCCACGATCTTCGCGCCCGAACACAACTGCTACTTCATGGTTAGCAGCTTCTGACCATACGCTTTCACCGCATTTGCGCGGATCGAGCAATGGCCAGGGAATACGGCGCTCGCGTGCACTCGTGCCCACCACCAACCCGCAACCGGCGATAGCCTCATCAAGCGTCTCCACTACCACCGCGTTATCCAACACATCCGTTGCACCAGCGGAGCGCCATACCGCTTTATCCGAGGGAAACTCTTGCGGAGCAACCAGATACAGGCGCGACAGTCCCATGTTTTTCATCGCCCGCGCAGCACCGCCGATGTTGCCAGGATGGCTGGTATTCACCAGGACGATGCGGATATTGGAAAAAGGCTGGGCTGACATAGGATTCTCTCAAAACCGTGACGGTATTAATGGGCACTACAAAACGGCGCGCAGTATACAGATACGTACGCCTTGCCTCCAGTTATGACTAGCCGCCACAAGCACTTGCCGTTATACTTCGCGCCCTTGGTGTGAGGTGCTTATGTCACCTGCGACCCCCGCTCTTTTACAACCCCTGATTCTCGACTGAGTACCGCAAGGTCAACTCATCGCATTCTGGTTATTCAGTAAACCCTTATTTCCGGTGCTTTATGGAACCCATGATTAACATCGCTTTGCGCGCTGGTCGCAAAGCCGCAGAATTAATTGAACGCGCATTTGAACGCGTTGACCTACTCACTGTCGAGACCAAAAGTCGCAATGACTTCGTCACCGAAGTTGATAAAGCGGCTGAAAAAGAAATCATTTATAACCTCCGCAAAGCCTACCCTGACCACAGTTTTCGTGGCGAAGAAGGCGGCTCCCAACCTGGCAAAAACTCCGATTACGAATGGATCATCGACCCATTGGATGGCACCACTAATTTTATCCACGGCATGCCACATTTTTCTGTATCGATTGCCTGTAAATACAAAGGCCAAATTGAACACGCTGTGGTAATTGACCCCATCAAACGCGAAGAATTTACCGCTAGCCGCGGTCGCGGTGCGATGCTGAATGGCCGTCGCTTACGTGTATCCAACCGTCGCGGCCTTGAGGGTTCGTTGATTGGTACCGGTATTCCATTTAGTGGTTATGCGTTTGAACACATCATTCCTTATCTCGCATGCGTACAGGAAATTGCCGGCCAAACTTCCGGCATCCGCCGCTGCGGTTCAGCTGCGTTGGATTTGGCGTACGTTGCCGCCGGTCGTTTTGATGCGTTCTGGGAAATGAATTTGAATGAGTGGGATATTGCTGGCGGCGTCTTGCTGGTAAAAGAAGCAGGTGGCCTGGTGAGTGACTTTAATGGCGGTGCCGATTACCTGGAAACCGGCCATATCGTATGTGGCTCACCTAAAGTGTTTAAACCGATTTTGCAGATAGTGCAAAAAAATCTTGGTCACTTGAAATAAAACCGCAGTAAAGTGATGCAAAACCGGAGCCCAAAGCTCCGGTTTTTATTTTCAATGTGTTAAATCCGAATCAAACTTTGAATTGCCCTACCAACTGCCGCAACTGAATTGATAATTGGTTTAAACGTTGACTCTCCTGTGCAGTTTTGGATGCACCTTCCGCAGTATTCATTGCGAGGGAATTTATCTGCACCAGATTGCGATCAATTTCAGACGTTACTGAACTTTGTTCTTCAGCAGCAGTAGCAATTTGCGTGGTCATATCAGCAATCTCACGCACCGCGGAATTAATTCCCGCCAGGGAGTTGCCCGCATCACTTGCCGATGTCACTGCATCATTGGTCAGGATTTCACTATTACCCATCGCTGTCACCGCATGTTGCACACCAGATTGCAACTGGCTCAACATGCCCTGGATATCACCGGTAGATTGTTGGGTGCGGCTCGCAAGAGTCCTGACTTCATCAGCAACAACTGCAAACCCCCTGCCCTGTTCACCAGCGCGCGCAGCTTCAATCGCCGCGTTTAATGCGAGCAAATTTGTTTGTTCGGCCACACCACGAATCACATCAATAACAGAGGTTACGTTTTTAGCTTCGCCTTCGAGCCTGGACATAAATTCCGCTGTTTCATGAATACGCGACGACAAACCTTTAACATGCTCGACGGCCAAACGGATCCGCTCCTGACCAAGCTCGGTAATTTCAGTTGCATTTTTCGTATTCTGCGCAGCACTGCTGGTATTGCGTGCTACCTCCTGAATGGCCATGGTCAATTCATTCACCGCAGTAACCACCATAGTGATTGCATGGCATTGTTCATCAGCGGCTTTTTGACTGCTGCTTGATACACTTAACAACGATTCTGCAGCTTTGGAAACTTCATTGGTGTTTTGCAAAACACTGGCAATAATTCGCTGCAATTTTTCCATAAACACATTAACGTGCGCGGATAATTCGCCGAGCTCATCTTTTGTGGTAACAGGAACACGAATGGTTAAATCACCATCGCCTTGGGCAATATTCTGGATGCGATCACTAATACCACGCACCTGGTTTGCCACCAGTAAAGGCAAGAAAAATGCAGCCAGCAAACTCACCATGGTCGCAATGGCAACAATTACAAATAATTGTTGGGTACTTGAATCAAGATCGTGATCTATTTGTTTGGTGTATTCATCCACATCAACCAATCGTTTTTCTTGCAACTCATCAATATAGTCGCGCAAATGTTGAAATGCTTTTGATGCAGGCCCATAAGATTTTTCTGTCGCTGAGGCACGACTAACATCATCATTTAAACGCGCGGTATTAATGACATCCGTTGCAGCTTCTTTCCATGCATTATAGCGCCGGGTAAATTCTTCGCGCTCTGCTGGCGTTGACGTAGTAGAAATGTCGAGGGATTGATAAACACGATCATGAGCTTGTTTGGCATTGTCTGCCTGCTCGGTAAATAGCGCGGCGTGTTGGCTTGATTCAACTTGCAATAAAGCACGCTCTGCCGTTAGCGACTGGTATAAATCCCGGTCAGCCTGAATTAATAATTGAATTTCCGGCAGGTTGACCTTGGCAATGCTAATTGCATTGTTTCCTAATGTTCTACTGGTGTTAATCGCATGTAGCCCCATGTACAACACCAATATCACTAATAACAATAATGGAAGGCGCAACTTCCAACGCAAACTTAATCCTTCGTACCAGGACAACATGGCAAACCTCATAGACTTGTGATCGATATAAATACCAACACACTTGCTGGTAAATCAAAGTCTAGTATGGAAATAGAAAAATGCCCTATTATCGTGCCAAACTTGTGCGATAACACAGACAAGCTTGCTGGTCAGGAAAATGATTCACACAAATATTTAACATTCACGTAATCATCCAGGCCATAACGGGAACCTTCACGCCCCCAGCCAGATTGTTTAATTCCACCAAATGGCGCCATCGCATTGGAAATCAAGCCGGTATTAATTCCCAGCATTCCGGTTTGCAATTGATCAGATAAACGTTTGATACGTTTTGCATCACGCGTAAAAAGATAAGCCGCTAAACCGTATTCGGAGGCATTAGCGAACTGAACAACTTGCGCCTCTGTTTCAAACGGAATCATCGGGGCAACCGGCCCAAAAATCTCTTCACAGGTTAAACGTGCATCGGTTGGAACATTCACTAATAATGTTGGCGGAAAAAAATGGCCTGCTTGCCATGAATCATCTTGCATAGCCTGACAGGCGATTTTCGCTCCGCGTGAAATTGCATCATCCAATAATGCCTGCACTTTTTGTTGCGCTCGATTGGAAATAAGTGGCCCTATTGTTATTCCGTTATCCAATCCATTACCGATTGAAAACCCTTTCATTGCAGATATAAGTTTTTCACAAAATGTATCGTAGATTGATTGCTGGATATAAAAACGATTAGCGCAAACACAGGTTTGCCCTGCATTGCGAAATTTTGAAGCAATTGCACCCTCAACCGCCGCATCAAGATCAGCATCATCAAAAACAACAAACGGAGCGTTACCCCCTAATTCCAGGCTTACACGTTTTACATCCGGCGCACATTGGGTGATTAATTGTTTGCCGACCGCAGTTGATCCGGTAAACGAAATTTTTCGTACTTGCTCATTTGAGGTAAAGGCTTCACCAATTTCTTTGGCATGAGTTGAAGGAAGAATATTGATAAGGCCTGCAGGTATGCCTGCATCCAATGCAAGCTGCCCTAATGCCAATGCCGATAGAGGCGTTTCTGCCGCTGGCTTTGCCACCACCGCACAACCCGCAGCAAGCGCCGGTGCCAATTTGCGTGCGAGCATTGCATTAGGGAAATTCCACGGTGTAATTGTTGCAACCACCCCAACAGGCTGTTTGATCACTAAAATACGCGTGCTATTTTCTGGCGGAGCAATCACATCACCATAAATGCGCCTGGCTTCTTCCGCAAACCACTCGATGTAACTTGCACCGTAAGCAATTTCACTACGCGCTTCAGCAAGCGGTTTACCTTGTTCAATAGTGAGTATTTTTGCCAGCGCATCCTGATTCAGCATCACCAAATCAAACCATTTGCGCAATAAACGACTACGCTCCAATACGGATGTTTCTGCCCAGGCAATTTGCGCACGCGTAGCGGCCATAATTGCGCGCCCCGCATCTGCAGGCGTCGCATCAGCAACCCGTGCAATAACCTCACCGGTTGCCGGATTTTCTACTGCGAATACACTTCCATCGGCAGCGGCAGACCAGATACCATCTATCAACAATTGCGGTTTGAACAAACCGGATTCGATCAAGCTCATCACATTCACCTTATTACTCAAGTTTTCCTGGTAACAGGTTTGACACCGATTTTGCGAACATCGTTGCCATCCACTTCAGCAATGGTCCACAACATACCACTCCACTCTGTTTGGTCACCCACTACCGGTTTGCCGCCCAGCATCTGTGCGATTAATGGCCCCAATGTTTTGTGCTCTTCATAGCCTTTCAAATCGAGTCGATATAGCATCGCCAAATCACTCAACTCCGCATCACCCTGCATAATAAAATCGCCAAAGAAACTTAAATCCAGTGTGCGTTTCGGCGCTACGCTGAATAATTTTCCCAATGATGGCAAATCATTTTCATGGCCTATTACACAAAGCACATCGCCTGCCATCAACCGCGTACTACCCGATGGATGCAATAATTCCTTATCGCGGAATAATGCTGCAATGCGCGTGTTATCCGGCATATGCAATTCACGCAACGCCGCACCGATGCACCATTTTTCCGCCCCTAACTTGTAAATAAACAACTCCCATTGGCTGGTTACGTGAATCTCCAAGCCAGCGCGGGACATAGGAGATGGCGTTTCAGGCACCACAACATTAGCCAGCCTTGCTGCGAAACCAAGGGTGGTGCCTTGCATCAACAGGGAAACCAACACGATAAAAAACGCCACATTAAAAAACAGCTGTGCATTTTCCAAACCGGCCATAAAGGGAAATACCGCCAGGATGACCGGTACCGCACCGCGCAACCCTACCCAGGAAATAAATGTACGCTCCCGCCAGTTAAAACTGCGAAATGGCAATAGCCCTACAAAAATAGACAAGGGACGTGCAAACAAAATAATCCACAACGACAACAACAATGCAGGGACTGCAATCGGCAATAATTGACTCGGGATAAGCAATAATCCCAATACCAAAAACATCCCTATCTGGCTTAACCATGCAAGGCCATCAAACATATGCAAAATGCCGTGGCGATTGCGAATGGGTTGGTTACCCAGCATCAAACCACAAACGTATACCGTTAAAATACCGCTGCCGTGCAACGCATTCGACAAGGCGAACAGCATAATGGCCCCACTCACCGCCAATAGCGGATACAAACCGCCAGCAATAGTCAGGCGATTGATCATCTGCAATAACAACCACCCGCCACCCAAACCGAATGCGATCCCAATCGCAAAATGCTCTACGAACGTCGCGAGCAAGCCCCAGGAAAAACCGGTTTGACCTGCGGAAATCATGGCAATCAGGGTGATGGTTAAAAACAAGGCCATGGGGTCATTACTGCCCGACTCAATCTCCAGGGTCGCACTGACCCGCTCGTTCAAACCTTTACCGTTCAGCAAATTAAACACCACGGCCGCATCGGTCGAACCAACAATCGCGCCGATCAACAAACCTTCCAGCAAGCTCAAATCAAATAACCAAGCTGCGGCCCACCCGGTTAATCCGGCAGTGATCAACACGCCGATGGTCGCAAGTGATAACGCCGGCGATAACGCCACGCGGAAACTACTGGTACGCGTACGCATACCACCATCCAGCAAAATAATGGCCAGGGCGAGGTTACTGACGAGATAGGCGGAAGAATAATCTTTGTACTCAATTCCACCCGGGCCATCCACGCCGGCAAGCATTCCTACTGCCAAAAAAATAACCAGAATGGGAATGCCAACACGGGTCGAAATTGAACTCATCAAAATGCTGGCGGCAACAAGCAACGCCCCAATGAGCAATATATGGTTGATGGTAATAGCGTCCAAAAACTAACCCTTATTCAGAGAGTGGGATAAAAATAGCGATGCGTTAAATAAAAATCGCAATAAGTCCAATAAAAACAATCACTAACTGTAAAGGATTGTAACCCGCCGCCAGTGCCAGCTGTCAAAACGCCGCGCATGAATAATGAGTAAAGCTTAAAATTTATAAAAAAATAGTCGGCAATAGAGCTGCGAAAGACGCACTACTTCAGCGCCGATTCGGGCTATAATCCGGCGCATTATCCTTATATAAGTCGTACCTCATGCTCAATAAAGATGCCCTGCAACAACTATCCCAACTGAAATCGTCAATCATATCCGCTAAAGACATAGCGCAAGGCTCGGTTCGCACTACTACCAAACGTTTTGGTTTCCTGATTCTTGATGACGGGCGCGAAGCATTTATCGACCCGGAGCAGATGATGCGTGTACTGCCGGATGACCGGATTGAGGCGGAAATCACCACCAATAGTAAAGGTCAGTTTGAAGCCAAATTGGTAAAACTGATTACTCCGGGCCTAAAGGAATTTGTTGGTCGTTATGTGAACAAAGGCACAACGGATTTTGTTGAGCCCGATGTTGCCAACTTTAATCGCTGGTTATTTATTCCACCGCAGGAACGTAAAGGTTTTGAGGTAGGCGACCTGATTCACTGCGAGATTGCTCGCCACCCCTTTAACAGTGAAGGAAAAACGCAGGTACATATCGTTAATCGCCTTGGCAAAGGGGAAGACCCGGGTGTAGAAAGTCGTTACAGCATTGCCAAATTCCATATGCCGTTCGAGTGGCACGCCCCCGCACAAAATCAGGCTAGCAGCATTAATTGGTCACCACTAACATTTGATAATGGCGAATTGGATTTAACCCACCTGCCCTTTGTGACGATTGATTCTGAAAATACTCGCGATATGGATGATGCGATTTATATCACCCCGAACGAGCAAGGCTGGGAATTAATTACTGCGATTGCCGACCCGAGCAAACACATCGAGTTTGGTAGCCCGCTTGAACTCGCCGCACGCGAACGCGCCAGCACGCATTACATCCTCGGGCAAACCGTTACCATGTTGCCGGTGGATTTATCGCACGATACTTACTCCCTGGTTCCCGAACAAAAACGCCCGACTGTTATTTGCCGGATGCAAATCCTGCGCGACGGCACGATCAGCAAATATGAATTTGCTGAAGCGCTAATTCGTTCGCAATGCAAATTAAGTTACCAGGGCGTATTTGATGCATTAACCAGTAACATCTCCACTTTATCTGCGCCGGTCCATGTGCACGACATGCTGGTAGAACTGCAAGCCTTTGCGCAAGCACGCGCCGCCTATCGCCAAGCCAATGCATTGGTTATGGAAGAACGTGCGGACTATGCGTTTGTACTGAATGACCAGAAAAAAATTGATCATATTGAAAAACGCGAACGCAACACCGCTCATCGCATGATCGAAGAGGCAATGCTCGTCACCAATATTTGTGCGGGCGAATTATTTTTGCAGCATCCGGGTTACGGTATTTTTTCCAGCCATATTGGTTTCCGCCCCGAACGTGTCAGTGATGCACAAGCACTGGTGCAGGAAGACCGCCCGGATTTAATCCCCGGCGATTTAACCCAGCTCGATAATTTCAAAGCACTGTTTCGCGAGCTGCGCACCAATCCAACCAACAATCCTAATAGCGCACCACTGCACTCATTATTGCAACGGATGTTGCAAGCGGGATCACTCACGTTTGATCCAATTCCGCATTTTGGCCTCGGCTTTAACGCTTACGCGATGGTGACTTCACCGATTCGCCGTTACAACGATTTGTTTAATCACATCGCCATCAAACGTATCCTGCGCGGATTACCGCCCGTTGAAATCGCTGATAAAAAACAATTTGCCGACGCATTGCAAAACCAATTAAACACTGGCCGCCAGGCGTGCCGCTTTACTGAAACCTGGTTGGGCTGCCAATATGCGGCGCAACATGTTGGCAGCTTGCATCAAGGCAGTGTTGCACTCGTTAACTCATTTGGTTTAGGTATCAAGCTGGATGATTGGGGCCTTGATGGTTACGCATTACTCGCACCAAAGGAAGGTGAAGTAAAAGCGCAATTTGATTCGCGCCGCTTGAGTTTAACCATTGAAGGAAAAACCTGGCGCCTGGACGATAAAGTTTACGTTCTGGTAAAAGAGGTAGATATCGAAAAACGTAAAATTAACCTGGAAGTTGTCAGCGAGGAAACCGCACAGCGTTTAAGCGCGTGGCTTTAAATTAATATCCGCAAAAGGAAGATGATCTATGGCGAAGCAATATTGGTTATTCAAAGCTGAACCCCATATCTACGGCATAGATCATCTCGCCGCCGCGCCCAACAAAACCGGTCGCTGGGATGGCATTCGCAATTATCAAGCACGCAATTTTTTACGCGATCAAGTAAAGCTCGGCGATGAAGTTTTTATTTATCACAGCAGCTGCAAAAACGTCGGCATCGTCGGCACCGCCAAAGTTGTAAAAACCGCCTATCCAGACCCCACTCAATTTAATCCGGAAAGTGATTATTACGATCCGAAATCCACACAGGAAAACCCGCGTTGGGTTTCGGTGGATATTCAACTCACCGAAGTTTTTCCACGTTTGATTCCACTTGCAGAAATCAAAGCGCAGCCCGCACTGGAGAATATGGTGTTGGTTAAGCAGAGTCGGTTGTCTACGCAGCCGGTAACGGCGGATGAATGGAAATTGATTAACTCGTTATTAAAATAATAATGTAGGTTGGTGGTAAGTTTTCGAACCCCAACATAACAATGTTGCCGCACGCAAAAAATTGAATTTGAGTATCGGTAATCACAAGCTCAGCTATCCCTACCCCCCTTTCCACACAGAAACAATTCTCCATTTTTGTACAAATTATTGAACAGTACAGCCCGCTGGCGATGGATAAAAATAAGCAGGTATAGCGCCACCGGCAATCAGATTCTCCAGCCCCTTATTCTGTTCGGCCAATTTTTCGAATCCCTCCATCATTACTGCTGAAATCCCTGGAAGTATCATCACTAAATGCAAACAGCCGTTACGCTCGATCAAACCGATGTAGTTCGGATACCAGGAATCACCGCCCTTAACCCAAATCGACAGCGTATCGGCTCCTCGATGATCGCGCTTCATGGGTTTACCCCAATCCTTTTCCAACGCAAATGTTGGATTAGCAACGGGCAATACTGGCAAATGACTAACATGCACTTTTAATGTCTCGGTTAACCAACGCTCGCTCACTGGCGTCACCGAGCGTGTTTCCTGGTTAAACTCTTTCCATTTACTTTCAGTCAGCATCACCGTATTTGAAGCACTGCCATTGCAAACCACTTGCCCGTACTGAATAAACTCCTGCCGCCCCAAATTAACGTTGTTGCCAGCAATAGGCACATACATATCAAAATTCAACGTGAATTTTTTATCGTAAAGAACCTGAAACCCATCAGGACATAATTGCCCGGCGGTGGTATTCCAGTAAGTTTCGGCTAGCTTGGCGTTTTTGAGATAATACTCAATGCGGTATTGGCTTTTGCTGATGGGCAGCACCACATACCCTTGCCCGTTTTGCAGCGGGCGTTGGGTTGGGGTGCAGGCGGCGATTAATGTCGCAAAAATAAAAATGAAAACCTTAAAATTATTCACAACCTTGCTCTCGCAACTAGCGTTCGCGGAAAAGTCTCGTCGCCACCTCATTATCGTGCTCAGCGCTATTTCAATTTGGATGTTATCCAGCTATCGTTTGGGCCGAGGCATTCCTTTTACTACATCTATACCGTCAACTTCTACCAGTAATTGATAGCTCATTAATGGCTTCAATGTATCCATCAGGAACTCAACGGAACCGATTCATCAACGGTAAGAGCGTTTATTTTCTCTGTAATTTCTCGCGCTGCAAAAAATTCAGAACATATTTCTTTTGCAATATTTATATCATGGCAAAGAAATCTGGTGTCAAATTCTATATCTTCCACCATCTCCTTTCCATGCACCCTCTCACTATTGGCCTGCCACAAATAACGAACCTCCTTTAAGCCATTTCCATCATGCCCTGGAAATATCGTTAAAGCGTACCTCCCAGGCAACGACAATATTGAGATACTCTCCCGCGGTGTATATGCACCGGGGTTACCTTTTATTTCATTTTTCACCGCAAGAGTAAGGCTTCCTCCTGCTGTGAAAACTGCATCAATTGCTTGATCAATATCTTTCCATTCATAAATAAGATGTGTTTGCATTCGAAGCTTTGAATCTGCAGTACGAAACCTTAATGAAATTAGAGAGTCTTGCATTGTAATAGTACCTATTATTTTCACAAATTAATGAAATGCACCATCAAGCTCTTGTACTGTATTAGTATCACGACGCCACACCCAAGTTTTATTATCAAAAGTGTCCACTACTTTAAGGGATTTAAGACCTGCACGATCAGCCATTGTCCAAATAACCGACTGGCAATGTCCACATACATCCCTCACGCCTCGAACAACAATCGCCATATCAGCTCCAGTAGTAACACCTGAATCATAAGCACGCTGTAGAACGGCGATTTCCGCATGGGCATTTTTCATGTTTTTATTTACGTTATTTGCCGGATTTAAATCAGCAACAAGTGTCGGCTTATTTGGATCAGCTTGGCTCACGGGACGAGCAGTTTGATTAGTATCGAAAAACTCCTTACCACCTACGGTTCCCTCAGCAGTTATTTCAATCTTACCCGTTGCTCCCTCTAACGTTGTACCAACACGTGGATCAATTGCTTGGCGACTTAGCAAGTCATCAGCAAGCAGGGCCTTCGTAGCATTATTTTCAGCTCCTGAAGCGATGATGGGTGCCGCTGCCTTCGCAGGCAATGCTTTTTGCACTAATGCAGCCATCTCAGGCAAGGTTCTTAATATGCCATATATATCGAACGCATTTTTTCCAAACACCACACCTGCCGTAAAATTATTTCCCTCGGACATTTCCCCCAAAGCGCCATCAAGTTGAGCTTGATAATATGCCTGAACGACACTTAGCGCCTCAGGTAAATTTTGGGCAGCCCAAGATACGCCGGAGAATAATTGAACCATTTTTTCAAATGACTCTTTTGATCCACTTGTTCCGCCCGACTGCAGATATGCCTGTGCTTGTTGGACATCATAAATAAGAATTGCGGAATCTTTAATAATAAAGGCTATTGATAAACAAGAGCCTGTAACACTACCGGCGAAACGAAGCGTTCCTTTTCCCAACGAATCAATTGCCTCATTAAATACTGTTGCTGCACCAATCAACGATAAGGCGTTATTTTGAGCAGTAGTCTCTCCCATTGATGCAGCAATATTAATTTGCGATTCATTTGCACCCACAGCAAAAGCAGAAAATGCGGCACCCAATTTTGCCAAATCAACACCTTTTCTCTGTAGCTGATCAAGCTGGTTCATTAAATAAGGTACATTGCTCCGACTAGAAAAAATTTCCAAAATTTTCTCGTTGGTATAACCAGCTGCACGCAATTTCGCTACAGTTTCGCCATTTTCAGCAATAAAACTATCAATAGCCTCTTTTGCTGCTAGCACCTCATTCGAGTTTCGGTATTTTGAACCGATATACTCACCAATAACCGCTCCACCAGCTCCAGCAAGACAGCTTGAATTAGCCTGTGATGAAGAATTACTGGTTTGAGCTGTTGCCGCACCAATAATGCATCCCGATGCGGCATGAGAGATATACTTTAATGCTGTATCCAATGCCGTAGAATCAATACCGTGATCAAATGCTTTACCAATAGTTTTTGCCATGTGTTCGCCAATGGTATTAATTGAATTGGCGATCAAAGATTGCTTGAAGGTATTTTTGAAGGCGTCAAAGTTCCCACCATTAATAGCTACAGATATTCCAGCACTCACTGTTGCGTCAACAACAACGTGCCCTGCCTGTCGAGCCAATGACACACCTAAAGAATCTCCCTTGACTGCATCAAATATTTTGAAATCCGTATGCTGCATAGCACCAGCAGTCACCATAGAAATAGCTAATGATCTCAAACTTTCATCGCTATCCATCGCATTAAGCGTTTCTCGTAAATTATTTCCAGCTGCCAAGCTTTGGACAGCTTGTGTAGTAAGTGCCACAGCTCCAGCAGATACAGCGGCTCCAAGCGTCCCACCTATTGAGCTTGAAATAGCCGCTGCTACCCCACCACCAGATGATCCGACCAAACTTGCTCCGACTGGCCCCATAGCAACAGCAACACAAATTGCAATAATTGCCATTGCCGCAGGACTAAGATTTCTCTTTGTTTTCCTAATTTCTTTATGTACTTCCTCCATAACCTCCCAATTAAGACCTGGGCCAGCGTCAGCAAGCGCCTGATCATAAAGATCAGCCATCCATTTCATTTCTGGTACTTTACGAAATTCCTCAATCTGTTCTTTGAGTGTTGCACCTTCCTTTCCAGTGTATTCCACATTAATTCCATAGGTGGCTTGTACTTTTAAGCCACCTAAAATTGCATTCTGAATGTTGTTTTCATGAATTACATCTTCTGTGCGAGTCTTAATTGTCCAAGTACTTTTCTTCACAGTTTGCAGATGAAACTCTTCCAATTCTTTAGTCATTAATAGATGAACCTTGCCATCTCTTGCATTGACCTGAGTTCCATCAGCACTAGTAATTTCAGTAGCTTTGAGTACAACATCACCATGTGCTGAATCCAACAGTACGCCTTTGCCTGCTTTTAAAATAGCGCGTACAGCTTCAGTTCTAAATTCAGATGAAGTCCCTGTAGTTTTGCCTTTGCGATCAACTTTTTGAATTTGAGTTTGCTCAAGCTCATCAATAATATGAATTCCATTTTGGGCCAGCAATTCAATTCCGCCCTTGGTGCTAATCAATTCCGACGCAGTAATATTAATTACACCACTCGCAATCAAACTCAGCGTGTCATCCGCCGCTAAACGGGACATCAATAAATCAGTGGTGTTTTTATTAACTTTCCAATGGCCTTCCTGCGATTGACTACTACCACCTGTTACAACAGGAAGAATATTTATATCGCCAGCAGCATTCAGCGTTAAGGTTCCGCCAGCACCTGCCGTGGAACCGGCGAAGGTAATATTGTTAGCGGCTTTAATTAATAAATTACCATCCTGCGCATTAATTCCGGCCACCGCGCCCAAGCGCGTGCCTTCACCATTTTTATCTTTGTAGGGAACAACTAATGTCTTGTTATAAAAATCGTTGGAATAAATTGTCAGATTTTGTGCAGCAGTGATATTTCCACCCATATTGGCCAAAGTGCCATTAGTGGCAAGCGTTAAATTACCTGGCGATTTAATATCACCGCCATTATTAATAATGCCGCCAAGGCCAGTAATTGTGGAGTTATAGCCTGCAATCAATGTTGCAAAATCCAATTGAATTCCCGCAAAAACGGCGTTTGAATCAAACTCGATTAAATGGCCTACAACTTTATTATTCAGTGTGTTTTGGCTGAGGTGTACAACCGGTACCAAATAGGATTTTCCATTGATCTGTTTTAATTCAGGCCAGATCATGTCTTGCAGAGGTGCAGCATTACCGAGTGGATTGCCGAGGGTCAGGTTATTTGCGGCTGCGTAAGTTTTTGCGTTTTCATAAAGACGAGAAGTTTCAATAGCTTCAATTTCTTCTGAACGCAATACACCACTAAAAAAATATCGCCCCATCAATGAACGATATTGCGCGCGAATAATCCGCGACTGCACAAAGCTATCACCCACAAACTTCGGTTTTTGTGCGGGCTTTCCTTTAGGATAATTTTGGTAGAAAGAATCCAGTGTGGTTTGGTTGAGTGTGCTCTTATGAATGAAATAAGCACCTTTATACGCCTCGGGTGAAGTTAAATCATCAATCAGCTCAACCATCGGTGAACTTAATTCGTTAGCGAGACGGCTTTCAAAATTGTTTCCCCATGCAGTTGTCCCCAAGGCAATGGTGGGAATACAAATTTGTGCAAGCATTATCACTGCGGTAAATGCCGCAGTGATACGTTGCCGGATGGTCAAGTAGCTTTTAACTGTTTTGCGCTGGGTATTTTTCATGATTAGCATCCCTTTTATTGTGCTGCATTCCGCCAAGCGCGGTAATTTTCAATTTGTGTGTTCAGTGCAGTCCCCATCACCGGAATATTTTCATTGATCAATTCGGTAATATTTTTGTTGCCGAATGATGTTGACCAGGTGTACGGCGCAGCGGAGGCATAACCGGAAACATTTTGACTACCGAATGCACGACTGTGATAACAACGAATATGCGAAAGATCACTGAACTGCCTGCGCGTACCAATCAATATATTGTCTTTCTCTTCAAAATTTACTGACTGTATACAGGCAGGATCCATATCACCCTGGCGAATATCATTTGCATGCAGCTGTGCAGCGATAATATTCCGGGCTTCGATATATTCCGCAATTACCTTTTTCCGTAATACCATCAAACTTTGATCATTGCGCGCATTAAAGGCATTTGCAGGCGCACTGGCTTCACCATTCACTGCAAACAGCGTGTTATCCGGAGATTGCTTAATCAACTTGCCTTCGGGGGTTGATTTATAAGTCGTGCGCGGGGCGCATTGGTAGTACCATTGATAACTTTGATAGTTTTGATGGCCTTGGTAAAAGGCGTTCTGGCATTCAGGAATTGATACCTGGATAGCATTCCCCGATTCATAAGACATTTTTTCTAGGCTGATACCACGTGTAGTGATCTTGCCCAAACCAAATACTTTCAAATCGCTGTAGAAATCCACATAAGAAATATTGTTCAACAATCCGTTACCAGTATCGCCAAAATCCAATTCCACTCTGGCAAAGGAATAAATGTAACCCGGTGGTGAATAGAAACCGTAACGTGATTGAATACCTTTAGCCCAATCTTGAACTGTGGCGTCCCTACCATTGGATTGCGCCTTCACTTCGGTGAAATCACTAAAAGTTTCAACAATAAGGTTAGTGTAATAACGCTCGTTGCGAACCTGCGGCGCTTTGATTGCTAATAAGTGAGTTGCACCGGGTTGCGACACACCCAATTTTGCTGAAGAGTTAAGCACATAAGTATTACTAAAAATCTGCAATTTATTCACAGCTTCTATTTCCACATCGTTAGCATGTCTTTCTGCTTCTTCCGATGCTGAGGAAATCTCTACTGCAGCAGAACTATAGGGCTCGGTATAAGGGTTAATATTTTCTACTGATCGCGCTGCCTGCAAGGTGACTTCATCGCCCGCTATACGTGCTGTTGTGTTCTTTAATGGAGCTTCATTTAAGGAGAAGTTCAATTGATCATGCGTACTCAGGCGTGAGGTGTCATGCGGGGCAATATTGATTACCGTAGTAGATTCTTTACCGCCCGATGCAGTGTCATCAAACGCATAGAGTGAACCATTGCGAATTTTACCCTTTGCAATGATATTGATTGTTTTCGCAGTAATGGAACCACCAAAGCGGTTATACACATCACCTTCACTGGCAATATTAATTTTCCCTTCAATGGAGGTTGCTCCACCAACCATGACCAGATTGTTAAATACACCGCGAATTTCACCGCGGTTATCTACCGAACCCGCACCCAGCTCCAACATTGCTTCACCGTTAGCCGCGTTTTCTGTAGTCGCACGAACATAACCACGGATAAAGCCCCTATTCATCAATTGGCCAATCAATTCCATTTTCACAGAATGCGCCTGGATGCTACCGGTAGGTCTAATGTCCGCACTATGGCCAATCACACTGACTTTTGCGTCGGACAATACATTTCCAGAAATGCGCAGGCCCGGTGCTGTAGTAGCTTGCGCAATGGTTTTTAATTGGATTTGCTCTTCCTGGGCGCGCAATTGACCACGATAAATTTGCGCTGCACGATGCGATGAACGTGTTGATAAGTTGCCACCTAATTGAATGGCATCTGCAGCAAACACTTTAATTGCGCCCGAATAAATTGCCGCTTGCAAATCCATCACACCAGTACCGGCGACAGTATTTTCCAGTGCCATGGTTTCATAGTTAACACTGAAGTTACCTTGCAACAAACTCACACCACCCGATCCGACTACCACTGAATTAATATCTGGTGTAACAACAAAATCCAGCACCGGTTCAACAATACTTTGCGAATTCACTTCCGTTGATTGGCGGGCATATTGCTGGGTATTGATTTGACCTTTTGTCACAACTCTATCAGCAATAACTTCCAGGCTTACCACACCTGACGCTTGCAGGTTATTAATATCAACTGTGCCTGCAACACGTGTTTGCAATTGACCAACCTGGGTCATCGCCGCAGATAACGCAGCCGCTGGCGTCGCAACGGCTAGCACTGCACGTTGGACATTGATAAAGCCACAATTTTTACAGCGAATGTTATTCGACGTCGATGAATTGATAATCAATAAATCTGCTGGCTCACCAATAATTTCAATACCGGCGTTGAGCTCCACTTGATCCGCATCCACCACGATTAATTGCGGCACTATTCCATTGGCATAGACATCACTGCGATTAATAATTTTCAACGGACGGTTAAGCAACAACTTGCTGAATTTGTTATAGCTAATGCGACTGTTATTGGATGCATTCACAGTCAACATATCAGAGTGTTTCAATGACATCACGCTCCACCCATAACTGCCATGGTTGCCAAAATCGGATGCCAGATTCAATCCATCAATCGAGAATAGCGTTGGATGGACGGTTGCATTTTTCACGGCGGAGACAGTTTCTTTACCACGTTTATCCACCATTTTTGCAACAAGTGCGTAATTACCCGCAACAACAGGAGTCCAGCTGGTTTTGTAAGGCGGTGCATTACTGACTTTACCTACCGGCTCACCATTTGCATAAAAAGTAATTTGCTCAATTTGTTGATCCGGGTCAGTCACCACCGCATTTAAATCAACAGCGATGCCCGCATTGGCGCTGCCAGATGCTTGCATCACAATTGTTGGTGCCTGCGGTTTAACAACATGAATTTCCGCTTCTAATGTTTTGAGTGTTTTCGCATCATCCAAATAAGCGACTGCTTTTATTTTGTAAGTGCCTTCATTAATAGGATGCCATTGCACCGGTATACCGGCAGAAACCCTGTACCCTCCCGGCAACAGCGCATTATTGAGGTAATAATCAACCAGAGGCTGGCGGCCATCAACGTTGCGCCAATTACGCATATAAGTATCAAACACGTTAGCCATCACCGGAACCTGGGTATCAATAAATACACGATTACCATCCAACGGCTTTGGCGCTAACAATGCAATAACCGGCTCTGAGGAATCTGTAACATCAAAGCTGTAGGTTTGCGAAAAGCCTAAACCGCCATTTGAATAGCGGGACACTACTCGCCAGTAATATTTAAATCCGCGATACAGAGATTGATGTAATTCATCTTTATAAATACCCGCTGCTGACCAACCATTGCCACTGTCCCAGCAAACTTCAGTTGCATTTGCTGTTTTTGCCCAACGACGCTCGGTGAACTCAGGTGTGTCACTGACAGTAACGACGTAGTCAGTTGCGTTGGCATCTGCGCTCCATTTAAAACAAGGAATGGATTGATTAATAGCAATATCAATCGGAGAACCATTAGCAGGAGCAGTCAAATTAATACCAGACAATGTTGCACCGTATTGATTGGTTTTAATTCTTGACGATTGCCATGCACCACAATTGGTTGCCGACTGACAAGCGCGGACCTGCCATTGCATCATGAGATAATTTTTGTAATTGGCCATAGGTTCGATGACCGTTGTTGCCGTCGAATCTATTAGCGGAATCTGTTGCGCAGTAGCAGCCTCCACTTCAGCCATGTTGTTACCAACACGGACCTGCAATTGATAGAAGCGCGCATTCACCTTGTTCCATTTAAGTTCAAAATTCTGCGCCACCAGATTCGTTGTCACATCCAGATGAGGAACATTACTGGATAAGGTAAATTGATTGGTATTGGAAAACCCCTGGCTACCATCGGCATAATTGATAACAACACGCCAAAAATAGGTCCCGCCAATTTTTAGATCCTCAGGCAACTCATTGCGATAAACACCCGCACGTGTCCAATCATTTACGTTACCCCAACAAAGTTTCGCATTGTCTTTACTTACACTTTGTTGCCAGCGACGCTCAGGGAATTCCGGTACATCACTAACAGCAACGGTGTAAAGCACTGCATTCGGATCTTTACTCCAATCAAAGCAAAGATTGTTTTCTGCTTTATCAAAATCAACAGTAGCGTTATTCGCAGGAGTTAATGATTCAGTGATAGTGGCAACCGGATTGTATTGCAGTGTCTTCACTTTGGAGAGTTGAGACTTGCAATTAATTGCTGCATCGCATACCACCAATTTCCACTGGACGTACAGCGCATCAGGGATACTATTCACAGGAATAGAAATCACACCGGCACCATATTCAGCAGCGGAAATTGCATAGGATTTCCAGCCTGATTCATACAAATCATCCAGCCTTCCCGAACTGCGTTGCCACAATTCATATCGAGTATGGCCAGCAACAGGTTTCCAGCTTAAATCAAATTTAAGGTTATACACATTTTGCTTGACGGCGAAATCAAAATTACCTGTGTCACTGATTGCAGGTTGAGCGATCACATTCACCGATTTGAAATGTGTACTGCCTGTACCACCTGTACTGGTTTCAGCAATTGCTTCAATGTGCGTAGTACCTTCAATCGTTGGCTTCCAATTCACAGAAAATGGGGCGGCAGTATCTGTACCAATTAATTGCCCGCCCGCATAAAAATTCACGTGGCTAATCGTTCCCTGGGTTGTGGTTGCACTCACACTTAACAAGTTGTCCTGACCTACCACCGCAGTGCTAATTAATGGTTCAAAATTAACAACAGGCATAGCGACATTTTTACAAGACTGGCTTGTGTTAACCGATAATACTGATGAGAAAGCGCCACAATTATCACCCTCACAAATTCGCGCTCGATAATCGTATGCACCACCCGATAAATACCGACCACTGAATATATCCGCATCAGAATAGAGCATAAACGGTGGAATATTTCCTCTCGCCTTGCTTTTGGAAACAACCAGCTGCCAATCAAGATCTGACGATTTTTTCTCGTAAAGCTCATAGACATAACTGAACGGCACATTCGCAGCTGCGCCCATATTAACGATATAGAAACAATCCTGGTCCGCATCAATAACACTTAATGCTGGAACCAGCATATCTGCATTAAATGCGTTGTTTGTATCGACAACAAAGCTACGTGTTTCGGAGCGAGCCTGGCGACCTGCACTATCGCCGCTAACAACTCGCCATTGATATGGCACACCGGGCTGCAAGTTTTTAGGAACAGCTAATTTTGTTAACCCTGCAGACTCCCAACCCTCGCCGTTATTCCAGCAAACGCGGTTGCCTGATGCCACAGATTTAGACCAGCGTTGCGCGGGGAAATAATCCCCTACACTCACCGTCACAATATGACCTGTTGTCGCTGCATTCGGGGTCCATTCGAAGCAAGGATTTCCACCCAATACCGCTGCGCGCTCGGGCAGAACAGGCACTACCGGGGTAAGCGATGTTATCGGTTGATAAACTTTTGATTCCGATACTTTCCATGCAGAGCAAAGGTTCGCTGAATTACACGCTCTTACTCTCCAACGATAAAGATTGAAATCCACCAGGCCTGAAACCAGCGTGCTTGTTGCAGATAATTTTTCGCCAGCTGACCACTCTGCGGCATAGAATCCTAATGGATCGCCTGAAGACGCACGCTGCAATTCGTAATACGAAACCCCACTAACTGATCGCCAGCTAACGCTGAATGATGATGCGGATGGCTCCACAGCAATTGCAGCAGGAGCCACAGGCGCCTCTGCAATACCTGAAGTCATACGGAAGCTGCGCGTTTGCGAGAATCCATAAGCTTCATTACTGCCTTTGACAGCCACCACACGCCAGTAATAAGCAGCACCTTCTTTCATTATCAGGTCAGCAGGCTTCTGCACACCACCAGCGCTCCATCCTGAACCGCCATCCCAACAAATTGATGTGCCTGTCGTTGATATTTTTTGCCAACGGGATACAGGGAAATGACCATCAGTATTGATAGTGACATTGTAAGAAGTTGCGCCGGTTACTGTGCTCCATTGGAAGCAAGGGCTGGCGCCACTAACATTGATAATTGAATTATCAACAGGTGAAACCAAGGCAGGCGAAGCAAGCGATGCAAACGGATTCGCCATCACCCGCACTGGTGCAGAAAAATCACTACAACCTTTCGCATTACAGGCTTGCAGACTGTACTCATAAACCATCGCATTAAGCGGGGTCAGAATGTATGAACGAGTTGATAAATTGCTATAAACATTTACCTGTCCATTCGATTTTTCCCTTAAATTAAAATAATCAGTTTTTACCGCGCCCACCGGTGACCAATCCAGCGTAAAACTACCGATTGCCTGAATCGGAGCACTGGTAATTTGTGGAATAGCAGGCAATCCGGAAGCGCCTACAACAAACGACTGAATTGCCGATGTGTAAGTATTTCCACCTGCACTGCCGGTGACCTGCCAATAATAAGTGCTGCCTTCAGAGAGTAGCTCTGGTACATCACTGGCACTGTTCCAACCAAGTCCATTACCCCAACAAACCGAACGCTGTCCAATAGTTTTGGTCCATTTTTGCCCGCCAAGATTTGAGGATGTTGCCAGCGTAATTTGATAGGAATTAATTCCTGTAGCACCCGGCCACTGGAAGCATGGTGCGTTCGCGAAATTTTCAATAATCGCACCATTGATTGGATACGCCGATAAATTACCAACAACCGTAGAAATAGCACTGCTGGATGCTCGCGAGCTATTCGATATCGAACTACTCGCCATGGAACTGTTGCCTTGTACATTCACGTTCACTGCAACAGAAGTAGTTTTCAACAACGTATTGTCGAGCGCTACAGCATAAATTGTGTAACTACCACTGCTAGTTGGCGTCCAGTCCACACTGTATGGTGCAGTGAAATCACGCTCACCAACCTGAACATTATTTACATAAAAGGTAACGTGCCCCACATTATTTTCCGGATCAGAAACGGAAGCGCTAATCGTAGCTGCCTGATCTTTTACTAACTGTTGGTTTGTTACAGGTGAGCTGATAGAAATCACAGGCGCACCGGTCTGCGTAAATTCCATATAGCCAGTTGGGCTAATCAATGTGGTGCCATTTTGCATACGATGCACTGCATGGATCGCATATTTACCGGCAGCAGTTGGAGTCCAGCCTTTCAAAAAGTTACTGCTCGGATATGGTGGTAAGCCCGATAAAAGAACACCATTTGCATAAAAATCAACAGCAGCAGCTTTACCATTCACATCAAGGCCACCGGAATAACCGGGACCAACAAGGTAAGCACCCAATACAACTTCTGCACCCAATCCATATTTTTCAGTGAACGATGTCTGCGGAGACATTAACGCCAGTTTCAATGCTTGCGAACTTGCTGCAGAACTATTCTGCGCAGCACTTGTGTCACCACTAGCAGATTGATTATTGCCGGAGGCCTGGCTGTTTGCCGATGAACTGCTCGACGAAACTGCAACCAGATTTACTGATGTCAAATCGGAAAATACACTGCAATTAAATGTCACGCGATCACAAATTCGAGCGCGGTAATCATAGCCACCAATAGATTGTCCATTGATTGCAAATATCACAACACCAGAAGCATCTGATTGAACACTTACACCTGCAGGAGCAGCAAGTGTTTCCTCTGCGCCCGGCTCAACACTTACCCAGGGAGAATAAGACCATGAAGTAGCGTTATTGGGTTTCGCAAAAATCTCAATGAGTGGATTTTCAGGCAAATTTTTCGCTGTCACACGCAATCGATAAGCAGAAGATAACCCATCAAAATATTGATCATTCGCAGCATTCAGTACAGCAACTAACGGTTCATTAATAGTCGCCAGGCTATTAGACGTACCTTGATTCAAATAACGAACATCGCGCTGCGCAGAAACACCAACCACGCCTTTACTATCAACTACATGGGCTTTTAATCGATAAAGGCCGGTTGCAGGAGGCATCCAGGACAGTGAGTATGGCGCTGTAGTATCTGTGCCGATCTCTTCATCATTTGCATAAAACACCACTTTGTTAATAGATGAACCGGTCATCGCATTTGCAGTGACTGATACGGGTATTAATTGCCCCTGGTAATAACTGATACCGGAATAAGCTGGCGCAGTGAGCAATGCACGTGGCGCAGTTGCTTGTGCAACTAACAACGTCGATGGAGGAGAAACAACCAACTCATTATTTTTCAATTTTGAAATGGCTGTCATTTCATAGGCAGCCGCCAGCGTTGGGCGCCAGGTTGTTGCATAACCACTGGCAGCACTCTCTGCGACATAAATATCCGACGCATAGAATTTTGCAACAGGGATACTGTTATCAGCTTCCTTCCATTGAGTATTGGTTTCGCCTTTCAATTGGGAAGACAAATAAACATCGGAGCCTAACGTATAGAAATACGCAGGATAAGGTAATGCTTCGGTCATGTAGGGGTAACGATCACGAACCGGCAGTGGGATTTTATTTTCAACGGATGGAATACCGTAATTGGCCAGCATGGTTTTTGTTTTTGAAACCTTACCGGTTTTATCTTTCACCAACGCATAAATTTGATAAGCGCCCAACACGGTTGGTTTCCAATCAAAGCGCGGCGCAGTGGAACCATTAATCGAGGTACCATTACCAATAAAATTATCATTCGCGTAAAAACTGACGTTTTCAATTCCATCTTCATCACTGGCATCTACCGCGAAATTAAATGTCCAGTCTGCTGGATATGAATAACCATAACTGGTTGCTATCAAGCGCGCAGCGGGAGTACCGACAGGGCGATTGATCCATACTCCAGCTAATTTCGAATAGAGAATCGTTCCATCATTTAAATAAGCCATCGCACGAATAGCATACATACCTTGCGAGTCAGGTGTCCAATAGACAGGTACGCCGTCTGCAACACTCATTGCGAGCTTTTGATACAAGCGGGTTTCATCCCTAACACTATCGGTCCAGTAATCGTAAAAAACGACTTTCGGTGGCAAACCATCAGTGTCTTTCCAAATGGAACCATCAGCCGCTTTAACAACGGCAGAAAGAGGAATGCTTGCACCCGATTCATAATTAAGGACCGCACCTTCACCAGGCGCAGTCAGCTCCAATGAAACAGGTCGGGCAATCGCACTACTTGATGAAGAAACAGATTTAACACTCGATGAAGATTTAGCACTGGATGACGATGAACTGGTAGCAAGACCAATCAACTCGGTGCTGAGCAAGCGTCCGGTTTGACCTGCAACAAGTGGTGCGGCATATCGTTTTACCAATTGTCCATTCACCGCCGGACTGAAAATTTTCAAGCCACTGGATTCGGTATATGCTTTAAGTGTAAGTTGATTATCCGCTTCACGCAGTGTTGCGCCTTGCAAATTTTTTTCTTCCAGCTTGCCAATAATACCGGTATACGGCCAATCCTGACGCCAGCTGGTTTCGGTGCGTTTGCCTGTCAGTAAATCTTCTACCGTTGTTTTCTCAAATCCTAATAAACCACGCCCACCTGCCTGGGTACGCAAACTGTTATAGAAATATTTTTTGTCCGATACCAACACATCACCAGCTGCTTGCTTCACTATTGTTTTGGTACGAATTGCAATCGGCATTGTATTAATGACTTGTGTTACCCGCGCGGTTTCAGCGTAGGGATTGGATAATCCTGCAAACGGATCATTAGCTTTGCGATAGTAAGATTTTTCATCGACTTCTGTCGCCGTTAAGGAGTCAGTTGCAAATACACCTTTAATGCGATTGTATTCATAGTGATGAGAACCGTAGAAATCCTGACAAGCCATCGCAGGATTTATACAGGTTTTGGTTTTAACTGTCGCAGGGCGAGCAAGGGTCTGGTATTCAATGGATTCAAATTTACGAATACCAGTTTTAATTCCTACAATTACATCACGGGTGAATACACCATGATTATTATTGGTTGTAGATAATGCATTCGTGAAGCCATAAATTCTGATATAGGGCTTGCCAGCATTTTTTGCTGTTGGATCATACTCGACAAAATCAACCCAGGCGTCACCATTAGCATCTGCCATCACAATCGGTGTATTTGTTGTAGTGCGCAACACCACAGGATCAAGATATTTGGATTGCATTGCGTTCCAATAACTTACGTAGTAGGTGTACTGGGTAACACCTGAGACTACATCTGACGTGGCAAAAATAAAATCGGCAGAACCATCCTGGTTAATATCGTGATACCAAACTTTGTAGGCCCTTGTAATGAGGGGATTATTCATTACCACTGGTGTAGTAAATGCATTGCCTTTACTTAAGGCGTAGGATGTCGGCGAGTTATTGATGAATCTATAGCTGACATCAGCAAGACCATCACCATTAATATCAGGTGTAGTTAAATCTTTAAGGTAGGTAGCGTCATACATGTTGCCATTTTCATAATAGCTACCTGGCTGCGTTTTGGTATAAATATTCCCTTGCAAATTAAACTGTGTGCCATTCCAGCTATACCAATTTAATTTATAGTCAGTTTGGTTCGCTGAATTGGTATGCCACGACGTGTAAGTTACTAAATCTGATTTTCCATCGCCGTTAAAATCAGCTACCGCCATGTCAATATTGCCTGGCTGGCCGTATTCAGTTGGCAGTTCAACTCGTTCCGTAACAGTAGCAGCGGTGATATCACTAAACGTTGCTTTAACATTCTCCGTCCAATTAAAGTACCTCGCCATTTCTTTAGCGGCTTCTGCAGATGCAGTGGTATTTTTCTTTAATTTATTGACCCAAAAATCACGAGTTTGCGAATAACGCTTTATTTCACGGCCAATCAAGAGTTGGTAAATTAAACCATCACCATCAAAGTCACCATAAAAGTTATAGCGGTATCCTGAATACAAGGGCACGTAGTTTTGATCCAGATACCATTGGTATTTACTTCTCGCCTGAGTGCTGCCATAACTTCTCAAATATTCAGACGTTACATATCCCCCTGTTAACAAATCAGAAACACCGTCGGCATTAATATCAGCAAAACTGAACGGTTTTGTTTGCGTAACCTGAGTAGGGTCTCGCTCATCTGTTCTATAACTGGTTCTGTTATCTGAATCAATTGCAGGAACAGCGGGATCAAACGCTGTAAAAGTCATGGCCTTGGAAGAGTTTTGCTCTTCCAGAACAAGATCGGCAATACCATTACCGTTCAAGTCAACAAAATCTGCGCGAACAATACTGCTTAAGCCATAACCGTTTTGGGTCACATCTTGCAACCAACCGATGTTGATATCCTTCAACTCGGTAACGCCACTCGCGTTGACTTGCGTATTGCCCCAGGTAAATTGGCTCGCCGAGAAACATTGATTTAAGGCTGCGCATTCATCAATACTTTGCAATCGATTGACATAACCCGCTAATCCACTGCTGGCTGCATAGTCTAATTGATAACTGCGATACAATAATCCCGGTAACGTATAGGAATTAATTTGCGTTAATAATTTATTGGTCCGGAATTCATAACCTGCTACAAATTTTGCGATTGGATCTTCGCGATCTTTGTAAATAAATTCAATATAAGCACCAGGATTTGTTGTTGTATTTTTCTCCGGGAATGCGTAATTAATTTGCTTGATGCGCAATCCGTCAGCAGCAGTGTCTTCATACACGTATTCAATCGCATTATTAGCTGCATCTTTATACTGGGTTAATGCCCAGGTCATAGTCGCGCCGCCCTGCTCTTTTGCAGTAGCAGAACCGCCGAATATTAATGTTGCATTGTCTTGTGCGCGAGCTTCGAAATAATCCGGATTACCTGAAGTACCACCTTTAGCGGTATAAACAACGCCGTTATCAATTTCAGTTTTATATTGGCTTTCAGCTTCGCCTTGTGTGCCTGCAATTAATATCAGGCGTTGCGTATCAATACAGAAACGATCTTCCGCAGTCCAGGTGATTACTTTATTCGCGTTATCACGAACCAATGTTTGTGGGCAGCGTTTGATTACGCTCAATCCACCTAATGAACCACCTTTACCTAATAAACCATTCGGTGATTGGCTGTTGTAAATTGCAGAAATGTTTGGCTTAACACCACCGATTCCATTTGGAGCAGATATAGGCAAGCGATATACAGATGCGCCCATGCGATCTATATCTAATTTGTATTCGGATGGCTCACCAATATCGGTATTTGCAGATGCTGATGAAGTATTCGCGGTTACATTATCGATTGCCTTGACAGAACTATTTTGCGCAGAAGCAGTAACGTTGCCAATTAAATTTCCTTGCTCAGCACCGCCGGCTTTCAGCTCGTAAGTTTTAGCAGTTACCTGTTCAATGCGGGGACTAAACACTTTTCCAGTTGGTGTGTTAGTTACGGCAAGATTTAATTGATTGGATTGTTCAGCAAGTAGTTTTCCAAATTTTGTATAGGTTGTTTGCGAAGTAACAATACCTGTGTATGGCCAGTCTTGACGCCATGAGGTCTCAACGCGGTTGCCACTAAGTTGATCATCGATTAGCGTTTTTTCAAATCCTAACAGCCCCCTTCCGCCTGCTTGATTTCGCATAATCCAAGAGTAATATTTTTTATCACTCACAACATTTGAATCTTGCAGCTTCTTGATTCTCGTTACAATCGGTAAAGGGGCAACGTGTTGAAAAACTCTGGCTTGACCAGCATGTAAGTTATTTAGCCCATTAAATGGTTCATTATTTTTAGTATAAAAATTGTCATTATCAACACTGACAGCATCCAATGTATTTGGATTGAGCGCAACATCGACTTTTAATGGTTTATATTGCGACGCGCCCCAATGATCCTGACAATCAAAGGGCGTATAAGTACTTCTGCTTGTACAAGAAAACTTTGATTGTTTGGCAGGCCTTAATAATGTTTGATATTCAATTGTTGTAATAGCACGAAGACCAGTTTTGATTTCTACGATAGAGTCTTGGGTTAACACTCCCGTGGAATTTTTATTTTGGGAAGATGGATCATTTGAATATCCATATATTTTCAAATACTCCTGAGAGGAACTTCTTGCAGCCTGATCATGCTCAATAATATCCAACCATTTATCGCCATTCATATCAGCAAACAAAAATGGTTGATTAACAGATAATCTAAGCAAAGAATCCGGTAAAAACCCTGATTCTTTTTCGCTCCAATACTTTACATAAATTTCATAATTTTTAGTTGTAGCATTATATTTATACCAGACAAAGTCTTTCGAGCCGTCAACATTAACATCAAAAAAAGCTGTACTTCGATAGTTTCTAGCATAGACCGACTCTGAATCAGATGAAAAAATATTAGTGAGTGGTTTAAATCCTTTGCCTGTATTAATAGCATACTTCCATGTTGTCGCATTTATTCTAAAAGCAACGTCCGACAAACCATCACCATTAATATCGGGAGCCTGCAGATCATACAAATTCAATGCGTCGCTCATAAGATATCTATCGGTGTAATAGCGAGACAAATAATTTTTAGTCTCTTCGTATACATTCCCTTTAAATATTAAGGAGGTACCGTCTATTGAGTACCAGTTGAGCTTTAGAGTTTGTTTATTTAATGTTGCATTTTCCCAAGCAGTATTGGCGACAATATCAATACGCCCATCTCCATCGAAATCACCTGTTGCCATATCAATTTCAGCAGGCTGTCCACTAGAAGTAGGAAATTGAAATGCCTCATCAGAGGGACGATTTTTAACGTCATTGAAACTTAAAGGAGTTGAGCTTATTTTTGAAAAATATTTATTCGATGTAATAGGCAATGTTGTATTTTTTGAAAAGCTACTAAAATTAACAGAAAGGCTGCTCCCATAAAAATCCTGCTGTAAAAAGCTAATTAAATCATCATAGCCATCACCGTTAAAATCAGCTGTTTTAACGAACTGAGCATAACCTAATCCCTGTGCCACCGATGCACTCCACTCCTCCTTGTATGGGCGTCCAAACATTTGTCCTGACCAGTTTGTTCTACCATCAGAATAATATTGAGGAAGCCATAAATCAGCTCCACCATCTGCATTCGTATCACCAACTTCTACGCGAGGTTGGTTCCGGATCGACGACTCTGAAGACAATGCATATCTACGGGCAAGTCTATCTGCGTCAAACGGCAGCACACCCGTATCAAATGCGGCAAAGATGTACCTTGCATTATCACTATTGGCTATTTCAGTCCAAACCAAATCATTTAATCCATTTCCATTAAGATCCACTGCTTCAAGTGCAGAATAATAATTGCTATCTATGCTATAGGTTTGATGTCCATGCTTTGCAACGCTTGATATTAGAGAAATACCAATATTTTTTATTTCTGTCTTTCCGTCAAAATCGGTGCGGGTATTACCCCATACAAACTGGTTCGTTGAAAAACATTGACTATGTGTCGTACACTCATCCACTCCCTGCCAACGGCTTACATAACCAGCCAAACCACTGCTAGTGGCATAATCCAATTGATAACTGCGATGCAATATTCCTGGCAAAGAATAGGAATTAATTTGTGTTAATAATTTATTGTTGCGGAACTCGTAGCCTGCAACATATTTGGAAATCGAATCATCACGATCTTTATAAATAAATTCGATGTATGCGCCTGGATTAACCGTGGTATTCGCTTCAGGGAATGCATAATTAATTTGCTTGATACGCAAGCCATCGGCAGCAGTGCCTTCATATACATATTCAATCGCATTGTTAGCCGCATCTTTATACTGGGTTAAAGCCCAGGTCATAGTCGAGCCGCCCAGCTCTTTTGCTGTAGCAGAACCGCCAAATATTAATGTTGCATTGTCTTGTGCGCGGGCTTCGAAATAATCCGGATTACCTGAAGTACCACCTTTCGCGGTGTAAACAACGCCGTTATCAATTTCAGTTTTATACTGGCTTTCTGCTTCACCTTGTGTGCCTGTAATTAATATCAGGCGTTGTGCATCAATACAGAAACGATCTTCCGCTGTCCAGGTAATTGCTTTATTCGCATTATCACGAACCAATGTTTGCGGGCAGCGTTTGATTACGCTCAATCCACCTAATGAGCCACCTTTACCTAATAAACCATTCGGTGATTGGCTGTTGTAAATGGCGGAAATATTCGGTTTAACACCACCAGTTCCATTCGGAGCCGATATTGGCAAGCTGTAAACTGCAGCACCTAAACGATCCACAGTCAGATCATAAGAAGCGGAAGTTGCACCTGCAAACGCTGACGGCTCAACTGACGACATTAATTCAGATTCATTGGTAAATAAATTTTTGAAAAACGATAAAAAAGAATCAAAGAATGAAGAAATCCAAAAGCCATTGGAATCGACACCCGTAACAACGACCTCATTTTCTCCTTCTGACTCTTGCGCAGAACCGGATGAAGCCGCTGCTGCAATTAGTTCATCTATCCCTGAGCTACCATTCAGTCGCAGATAAGCAACTTTTTCCGTACTGCCATACGCGTTTTTACAAATAACCTTCGAGGTTATCTTTTCCGATATATCCTCGTATTTAATATTTGAAGTTCCGGATTCATCCAGCTCCAATGAATCCCCTTCACTGGTTTGGCAGGAATCTGCATGAGCAGCCACAAGGCGCAAATGTGATGTTTCACCCTCAAGCACCTGCTGCGGCTCAAAATAGAGGCTCACTTGCGGCGACGTTTGCGCCCAGGCTATTTGACAGGAGACAAAAATCGCTGCCGCAACAATAACCTTTTCAAGTTTCATCTTAAGCGAAAGATTATTGTGTGGTTTGGCTGCATCATGCTGGAGTTTCATAACAGATCCATTTAAAAATTATTACAGTGAACTTAGATCACGAATTAGTTGGAGATCAAACAAAAAATAAGATGCCCCTCAAGCTTCAATAATTGAAGCCATGAAGAACTTAAACCCGGAAATATATGCAATAAAACGGCGAACCAAAGAAGCCCGCCGATGTAAATCACTGCGCAGATTTTTCTGCCCTTACACCATCCACAATATAATTGGCATTAGCATCTACAGAGATTTTTATACTTTGCTCGCCCGCTGAATATTGGGTGTTTTTAATAAGTTTGGCCCAAATGCCGGCATTGATATTTTGATCGAGTGCAGCCGATTTGAGAGGTTGCCCATTAACTGCATAGGAAATATTGGCAACCTGGTTTTTATTGGATACCCAATGTACATAAACATCGTAGTTACCAGCCGTTGGAATTGTGAAGTTCCAATTGGTTACTACGGCATTTGTTGGTTGGGCATTGGTGGGAGTAACTTGAACACCATTAATCCATGCGGAATTATTAGGTGAATTATTTACCAGGGGAGGCATGACTGAAAAATAACGCTGCCCCTGAATATAAGCAACAGGAACCAATTGATTTTTTACTGGATGCAATTGGGGCTGACCACAAATTATTCGCGTAAACTTTATTTGTAAATTATTAGTAAATGCAGTGAAAAATAAATTTTTTATACCGGCATAATAATCTTCTTGAGTTTGGACTGCTACCCAAGGTGTGCTTGGGCTATTTGCAGCATAAGCGGGTGTTATGGGTTGAATCTTCATTGGTAGCACCACAAAATTTTCTATGTCCTGACCACTACAATTTACTGTTTTATTCAACTTTACCCATAAAACATCCGAAAAATGTGCCTGAGGCCAGCTATTTGATTCAACTGCAGAGCCTCTTACCCCAGCTACCACATTAGTTCTTCCATAATAAAAATCATTTATCAACTTCACGTCATAAGCGACATCAAGAATATTCGCCGTAACATCAACTGTGGAATAAAACTGCTCTTGAGCATTAACGAATGACGATGTAAATAGAAAACCAAATAAAGCAAACACACGAATTTTCATACAATATTCCATATATGCAAGCCAAAAACCTCCCTTACAGGAAGCCCATAAAGATAATGATTTAAATAGATTCTACAATTGAATTACTGCGCGGATTTTTCAGCCCTTACGCCATCAACAACGTAATTAGCATTAGCGTCGACAGATATTTTTATACTGTGCTCACCGACTGAATATTGGGTATTTTTTATTAATTTGGTCCAAATACCAGCATTAATATTTTGATCAAGTGCTGCGGATTTCAATGCTTGACCATCTACCGCATAAGCAATATTAGCTACCTGGTTTTTATTGGAAACCCAGTGAACATAAACATCGTAGTTACCAGCAGCTGGAACCGTGAAATTCCAGTTGGTAACAACGGCATTTGTTGGTTGGGAATTGGTGGGTGTTACTTGAACGCCATTTACCCATGCAGAATTATTCGTTGAATTATCGGTTTTTTTTGGAATGATTTTGAAATATTTTTGGCCCTGAATATAGGCAACGGGAACCAATTGATTTTTTATTGGATGCAATTGAGGGTTGCCACACATGATGCGAGTAAACTTCACTTGTAGATTATTCAGATACGCATTCGAAAATAGTTCTTTAGTACGAAAATAACTATCATCAGGATCAGCCGTTGCAATCCATGGGATATTTGGAAAAGAAGACGTATAGTTTGAGGGCATTGGAGATAACAATATTGGTAACACGACGAAATCACTTATTTCCTGACCTCCGCAATTTACCGTTTTATTCATTTTTGCCCACAAAATATCGTAATGTTCACCGTAGGTATATCCATATTGCGAAGTCCAACCACCATAACCCGAGGGATTTCCGCCCCTGACACCAGCAACAATAATGGAACCATTTAAAGTCGATACCAATTTACGGTCATATGCGATCTCAAGAATATTCGCCGTAACATCAACCGTAGAATAAAACTGCTCTTGAGCTTTTACAGAAGGGAGGATTGCTAAAACCAGCAACGCCAAAATAGAACGAATTTTCATACAATAGTCCATATAAAAAATAACTAGCACTTCCTGAGTGGAAATAACTAAAGAAAAGAAAATTGAAGGTGGAAAGGTATTACGAGGGAAATTTTAATGGCTCGCCCTAGCCAGATATTATCTGTGGCGCGATTATAAACATCCATTATTTAACAAATCAATACGACAATTTATGAAATTATTATTATGGATTGCTTAAAAATCTGACTAAAACGAATATCAAAAAGAAAATGCGCATAACAGGCGGATGAGTTACTCATCCGCCATTCGATCTTGCGCTTTACTAACTCCAGTTTCAGGTTCTTCTATTTCATCAGTGGAATCAGTACCGGAATCATCGCCGTCCTCTTCATCCTCTTCCGGTGCAGCTTGGTTCATTTGGCTTTCTTCAATCAGGATTGCCTCCGGAGTCTGGATACCAATGTGGTATGCGGCAAAACCGGGGAGGACAACCTGATCCAATGCCATACCAATCACTCGCCCTGTGTAAGGTGATTTGATTGTTGTGCGCGCATTGGTAATTGGATCAGTTACCGTGCCGAGCGTATCGCCTTCTTTAACGCGCTGCCCCAAGGTCGCCGTGCTAAATAAAATTCCGCTTTGATTTGCACGCACCCAGGTTGAACGATAATAAACGGGAGCAATGCGATTCCAGCGTTTTTGTTTACCGTACATTCCAGTTTTTGCGAGTAATGTATTGAGTGCAGTAACGCCCTGCTCCACCACATCGCGCTGCATTGCCATTGGCTCGCCCGCTTCAAGGGTTACGGATGGAATGCCCGCGCGCACCGCAGCAGTGCGTAATGAGCTTGGATTACCACGACTATTTAATACCGCAATCACACCAAAACTTTGCGCAAGGCGCGCAACATTTTCATCACTCAAATCTGCACGCAATTGCGGCAAATTGGTGCGATGAAATGAACCCGTGTGTAAATCCACCAGCGAATCGCAATGCATAATTACTTTGGAAAAAAATGAATGCGCCAGACGCGATGCGGAACTACCGTAGGTATTACCCGGAAAATAACGATTCCAGTCGCGACGATCCGGCAAGTAACGGGAGTTGCGGCGGAAGCCCATAATATTGGCAACCGGCACACCAATAATAGTGCCGTTTAATTTCGCCGGATCAATATCAAATATAACGCGACGAATCATTTCAATTCCATTCAGTTCATCGCCATGCACTGCCGCCGTCAAACATAACGTTTTACCGGGATTCGCTCCATTGACTACCAACACTGGCGTAGCTTCACTGAATGCACCTACTGCTGCATCCGAACTCCAGGTCAAACGCACTGACGAATTCGGTTTCACTTCTGTATCCAGAATAAATTTGGAAAGCGCAATAGAACCGATAGCTACAGGAGCGGCCTCGGGCGAAACAGAAATAGTGTTGGCAGGTTCAGCAATAGGTGGGCTTGCAATGGCAACACTTGATACTGACTGTTCGCTGGACGACGCAACACTACTGGAAATTCCAGCAACAGAACTGGCAACGGAAGATTCAGCAGCAGATGATGATTGTACCAGGACTGGCTCGTTTACAGACGTTGCTGTGGATGATGCAGCTGCGGCAACAGAAGACTCCGCATGCACAGATAAAGGTTCTTGCACAGCAGCAACCACACCAACATGCGTTGCGCTCGACGCAGGAGTTATTAAATTACCAACAACATCATCAACGAGAGAAGGTTCACTGGATGTGCTGACACCTTGAGCCAATACAAATCCACTGCTAAAAATAGAACTGAGAAAAAACGATGTAACAAGAAATTTAATTGCGGTTGATAAACAAAATTGCTGCATAAGTTCAGCGTCTCATTAGTATAGAAATATCACTGCACAGCACACATCCCTGTGATTGATCCTGACAATAATTAATTATTCCCACTCGATAGTAGCTGGCGGCTTGCTCGATACATCATAGCAAACCCGTGAAACACCAGAGATTTCATTAATAATGCGGCCGGAAACCTTTTCCAGCAATTCATAGGGCAAGTGCGCCCAACGTGCCGTCATAAAATCTACTGTTTCTACGGCACGCAATGAAATAACCCATTCGTAACGACGACCATCACCGACTACACCAACGGATTTTACGGGAAGGAACACTGCAAAGGCTTGCGAGGTTTTGTGATACCAGCCAGACGCATGCAACTCCTCCAAAAAAATTGCATCCGCTTCGCGCAAGATATCCGCGTATTCTTTTTTCACTTCACCCAGGATGCGCACACCCAAACCCGGCCCCGGGAATGGATGGCGGTAAACCATGTCATATGGCAAACCCAATTCCAGGCCAATTGCACGCACTTCGTCTTTGAACAATTCACGTAGCGGCTCAACCAATTTGAAAGCCATATCTTCCGGCAAGCCACCTACGTTGTGGTGCGATTTGATAACGTGTGCCTTACCGGTTTTGGCAGCAGCCGATTCAATGACATCAGGATAAATAGTACCTTGCGCCAACCATTTCACATCCTTGAGCCTGGTTGCTTCTGCATCGAATACATCGATAAAAGTACCACCGATAATTTTGCGTTTTTTCTCAGGATCATTTACGCCTGCAAGCTTACCGAGGAATTGCTCTTCCGCATCTGCGCGGATAACACGCACGCCCATATTTTTGGCGAACATATCCATCACTTGATCGCCTTCGTTTTTACGCAACAAACCGTTATCAACAAATACGCAGGTCAGTTGATCACCAATTGCCTTGTGCAATAAGGCAGCAACAACAGAGGAATCCACACCGCCGGAAAGTCCAAGTAATACTTTGTCAGAGCCAACCTGTTCACGCACTTTTTTAATTGCATCTTCAACAATATTCGCGGCAGTCCATAAGGGTTCGCAGCCACAGATATTTAAAATAAAGTGTTCGTAAATGCGCTTGCCTTGCAAGGTGTGAGTCACTTCCGGATGGAATTGCACACCATAAAACTTTCTTGTTTCATCAACGATACCCGCAATCGGGCACGAAGGCGTAGAAGCAAGGATGCTAAAACCTGCTGGCATTTTGGTGACTTTGTCACCGTGGCTCATCCACACATCCAGCAATGCATTACCGTCGGAATCAACGTGATCTTTAATATCCTGGAAGATCGCACTATCGGCTTCCACTTTTACTTGTGCGTAACCAAATTCGCGAACATTGGAACCTTCTACAGCGCCACCCAATTGTTCCGCCATGGTTTGCATGCCGTAGCAAATACCAAATACGGGCACACCCAAATTAAATACCGCTTCCGGTGAGCGTGGGGAATTGGCTTCATGAACAGACTCCGGGCCACCCGCTAAAATAATTCCCTTGGGATTGTATGCGCGGATTTCTTCGTCGCTCATATCCCAGGCGCGAATTTCGGAAAAGACACCAATTTCGCGCACACGGCGAGCAATCAATTGGGTGTACTGTGAGCCGAAATCCAGAATAAGAATTCGCTGTGCGTGAATATCGTGAGTCATGTTGATTCCTGAAGATAAATAAAAATTCGTTTTCACTTCCCCCTTTTTTCAAAGAGGGGAAAATAAAAAACTCGGGCGCACCCGAGTTTTTACGTCACTATTCAAGCGCAAAGGTTAACGGCCACCAATCGGGTAGTTCGGCGCTTCTTTGGTGATCTGCACATCGTGCACATGGCTTTCGCCCATACCCGCCGCCGTTACCCGCACAAACTCTGGTTTGGTGCGCATGGCCTCCAAATCAGAGCAACCGGTGTAACCCATGGCTGAACGCAAGCCACCCATCATCTGGTGAACAATTGCCGCCAATGGACCTTTATAAGGAACGCGGCCTTCAATACCTTCCGGAACCAGCTTTTCCGCACCGGCGCTGGCATCCTGGAAGTAACGGTCGCTTGACCCTTGCGATTGGGACATAGCACCCAATGAGCCCATACCACGATACGCCTTGTAAGTACGGCCTTGATACAGCTCCACTTCACCCGGTGCTTCTTCTGTACCGGCAAACATTGAACCCATCATTACAGCATGAGCGCCAGCCACCACGGCTTTGGCAATATCACCGGAATAGCGAATGCCGCCGTCGGCAATCGCTGGAACACCGGTGCCTTTCAATGCAGCCACAACATTGGCAATTGCGGAGATTTGTGGAACACCGACACCACTGACGATACGGGTTGTACAAATTGAGCCCGGGCCAATACCGACTTTCACTGCATCTGCGCCTGCTTCAACCAACGCCAGAGCGGCCGCGCCAGTAGCGATGTTACCGCCAATTACTTGCACATCAGGGTATTTGGCTTTGATTGCACGCACACGGTCCAATACGTTTTTGCTGTGTCCATGGGCGGTATCGACTACTAGCACATCTACACCGGCCTCAACCAATGCATCTACGCGGGCATCGGTATCGCGGCTGGTGCCAACGCTCGCACCTACGCGCAGGCGACCTTCAGGATCTTTACAAGCACTGGGGTATTTTTCGGCTTTGTTAATGTCTTTTACAGTGATCAAACCACGCAATTCAAAGTTGTCATTAACTACCAGTACTTTTTCGATACGGTGCTTGTGCAGCAGATTGCGTACTTCTTCCGAAGTGAAGCCTTCTTTAACAGTTACCAACTGGGCCTTCGGAGTCATAATGCTGGAAACACTGGCATCCAGGTTGGTTTCAAAGCGCACATCGCGACCGGTAACAATACCAACCAGATCACCGTTATGAAGTACGGGAACACCGGAAATATTGTTCTTGCGGGTCAAGGCGATCAGCTCGCGGATAGTCGCACTTGAGTCAATCGTGATTGGATCTTTAACTACGCCAGCCTCGAATTTCTTAACCGCACGCACTTCAGCGGCCTGCTGCTCGACTGTCATATTCTTATGAATGATACCAATGCCGCCTTCCTGTGCCATGGAAATAGCGAGGCGCGCTTCGGTTACGGTATCCATTGCAGCGGAAATCAGAGGGATATTTAGCTGGATCTTGCGAGTCAACTGAGTTTTCAGGGATACATCTTTCGGGGTCACATCCGAAAAACCTGGAACCAGGAGCACATCATCAAATGTGAGCGCTTCTTCAGCAATTCGCAACATAGCTACCAACCTCAAAATAGAGCGGGAAAAATAAACGCGGAATTATAGCGGCTCGATCCCTGCGGGTAAACTAATAACCACTATATCTTGTGGCTATTACCTGCTTTCGGGCTATCCGCACACCGATGCGTGACATAGAATGCACAACAACTTGCTTGTGAATATGCCTGCCATGAATGATCTTTTCAGCAAAACCCCCGACCGGGAAATCCTTAGCGTCACCCAGCTTAACCGCCAGGCGCGGCAGTTATTGGAAACGCATTTACCATTGCTTTGGGTAGAAGGAGAGCTGTCGAATGTGTCTATCCCTTCCTCCGGTCACTGGTATTTCACCTTGAAGGACGATCAAGCCCAGGTGCGTTGCTGCATGTTTCGCAACCGCAATATGACAGTGCGATTCAAGCCGCAACAAGGGCAACATGTACTGATCCGCGCCCGCGTCAGCCTTTATGAAGGTCGCGGCGATTACCAGATTATCGCCGAGCATATGGAAGAAGCCGGCAGCGGGGCATTACAACGCGCATTTGATGAGCTGAAGCATCGCCTCTCCACCGAAGGATTGTTTAATGAGGCCCACAAAAAAGCCTTACCTAAAATCCCCAGGCATATTGCGGTAATCACTTCGCCAACCGGCGCGGCGATCCGCGATGTCCTCAGCGTGCTGGAGCGCCGCTTCGCCGGCATTCCCGTCACTGTGATTCCTGTGGCAGTCCAGGGCAAAGAGTCCGCACCACAAATCGCCAAAGCCATTGCGCTGGCCAACCGGGCCGATCTGTTTGATGTCATCCTGCTTACTCGCGGCGGCGGCTCAATGGAAGATTTATGGTCATTTAATGAAGAAATCGTTGCCCGTGCCATTTTTAACAGCCAGTTACCAATCGTAAGCGCCGTAGGCCACGAAGTGGATTTCACTATCGCTGATTTTGTTGCCGACCTGCGCGCGCCCACCCCATCTGCTGCTGCCGAGCTATTGGTACCCGATGGCGATGAATGGCTGGATAAATTTATCGGCTTTGAAGTACTACTTGAAGATGCCCTGTTACGCAAACTTGCACAGCTGCAAAAACATTTGCATCACCTGCGCCAGCGTTTACGCCACCCGCGCGAACGATTGGAACAACAGGCGCAACGTTTGGATAATCTCGAATTGCGTTTGAAAAACCACATTAAAAATTTGCTGAGTCGCCATCAACACCAACTGTCACAATTGCGCTTGCGCATGCAGGCGCACCACCCGCAAGTGCGCCTGGCGCAAATGCGCGAACGCCTGAATGCTGCGCAAGCACAACTTCATAAAGCACAATTCACTTATATAGATCGTCAAAAATTACGCCTCGCAACCGCGGCGAGGATGCTAAATACATTAAGCCCGCTCAATACCCTGGAACGGGGATTTGCCCTGGCAAGCGATGCACAATCGGGCCGGATCATCACCCATCAACAACAAGTCCAACCGGGCCAACGCATCCACACCAGAGTTGCGGGTGGTGGATTTCACAGCGTTATTGAGTCGCTGGACCCTTAACAAAACCTGCAAGGTTTTGATTGCGAAGGGCTGCAGCCATCAGTATATTGGCCGCATTCTTGTCGGGGCGCCCTGGCCGATACATTCGGTACGGGGGCTGAGATGGGCTCGGCCCAACCCGTAGAACCTGAACAGGCTAGCACCTGCGGAGGGAACAAGGCGTATAGCGATAGCTATTTCCCCTGCCCTCCGCCTCTTTTTTCGAGGCATTGTGAATACCCAAACCAACCCACAACAAATTGCTATTGCCGGTGCCGGCTTGTTAGGACGTTTACTCGCCTGGCGTTTGCGCCTGCTTGGTCATGACATCACCTTATTTGACGCAGGCAAGTTACAACCAGCCGGTAATGCAGTGCGTGCAGCGGCATTTACGGCTGCGGGGATGATCGCCCCGCTGAGCGAAGCTGTCGTATCCGATGCAAATGTCTATCGCATGGGGCAATTTGCATTGCAGCGCTGGCCAGAATGGTTGAAAGATTTACCGCACAGCGAAACAGAATTATTTTTCGCCAAAGGAAGTTTGCTGGTCGCCCACCCGCAAGATGAAAGCGAATTACAACAATTCGAAAGCGAGTTAAATTTTGTTGTGCCGGAGTGCCGCAATTACCAACACTTATCCAATCGCGACATCCGGGATCTGGAACCGGATTTAAGTCCGCAATTCATGCGCGGGTTACTTTTACAAGAAGAAGGCCATTTGCATAACCGCGAATTTTTACAGCGGCTCGGGGATGAATTAATTCGCCAGGGCGTCCTGATTCGCGAAGACACTCCCGTAGAAACAGCGCCGCAAACCATTCACACAGGTACGGGTGTAGAAAAATTTGATTTGGTAATCGATTGCCGTGGCCTGGGCGCAACAACACAATTGAAAAAATTGCGCGGTGTACGCGGTGAAACCTTGCATGTGGAAACCAGTGAAATTCATCTGCAGCGCCCGGTGCGATTAATGCATCCGCGCTACCAGCTTTATGTAGTACCAAAACCGAATAATCGTTTTATTATTGGCGCGACGCAAATTGAAAGTGAAGATCGCTCGCCAGTAACGCTACAATCGTCGCTCGAATTAGGTAGCGCACTCTACACATTATCACCTGCATTTGCCGAGGCACGGATTATCGAAATGGATACCAATTTGCGTCCGGCATTTATGGATAATTTACCAAAAATTTTCTGCAAACCCGGTTTGATTGTTGCAAATGGTTTGTTCCGCCATGGTTACCTGCTGGCACCTGCCGTTGTTGAACAAGTACTTGCCAGGGTTGCACAAAACCCACACATATTATTTCCCGATTTGCTTCAAGCTTCTGTTTCAGGTTAATCAATGATGATTCAAGTCAGTGTAAACAATGAAATTAAATCCATTGCTCCGGCAACACTGTTGAGCGATGCATTACAGGATTGGGGTTACGGCGATAGCAAAATTGCTGTGGCAATCAATCAGGAATTTGTACCCCGCTCCACTTACACGGAGCGGGCACTCAGTAACAACGACCAAATTGATATAGTTCGCCCGGTGGGCGGGGGTTAATTGCCATGAGCCACGCAACATCAACCACACCTGCACGCGATTTCACGCTTTATGGTGAAACATTTTCCAGTCGCTTTTTACTCGGCACTGCGCTTTATTCATCACCGCAATTAATGCGCGATTCAATTACACAATCGCGCTGCGAAATTGTGACGCTTGGTTTGCGCCGGCAAAACCCGGCCAACCGTGATGGTGATGCCATTTGGCAATATATTCAGGAAAGTGGCTGCCGTTTACTGCCTAATACGGCTGGCTGTAAATCCGTGAAAGAAGCCGTAACACTCGCCGAGATGTCGCGCGAAATTTTTAATACTGACTGGATTAAACTGGAAGTGGTTGGTGATGATTACAACTTGCAACCAGATCCATTTGGCCTGGTAGAAGCATCAGACATTTTGATTAAAAAAGGCTTCAAAGTTTTGCCTTATTGCACTGACGATTTAATTTTATGCAAGCGCTTGCTCGATGTTGGCTGCGAAGTATTAATGCCATGGGGAGCTCCTATTGGTACCGGCCAGGGATTATTAAATCGCTACAGCTTGCGCAGCCTGCGTGAACGAATCAAAGATGTTCCAATGATTATTGATGCCGGCCTTGGCGCGCCTTCACAGGCTGCTGAGGCAATGGAGATGGGGTTTGACGGAATATTGTTAAATACTGCGGTAGCTAAAGCACATAACCCGCCGTTGATGGCAGAAGCATTTGCCGATGCAATTGATGCAGGCCGTAAAGCATTCAAGGCGGGCTTAATGCAAAAACGCCAGACTGCCAACCCCAGCACGCCAACGGTAGGCCAGCCTTTCTGGCACCAGCAATAAATGGCAAAAAATAATGTCCTATTGCGCAGTTGGCGGCGCTAAAAAGCCGCCAATTTTTTGTAATCCCGCATCAAGTTTTTTAGCAATTTTTGGATTTTTACAATCGCCGGACCCCATATACATTTGCAACATATGGGTTAAGCGATGAAGGTGGAAATTCATTTCCTGCTGACGCAATAAGGCATCTTCCACTACCTTATTAATACCAATGCCCTGCTGGTTCGCAATCGATTGCAGCGACGCACGCAAATCTTCCTTAAATAACAAACTGCCCTTGAACGTTGATGCAATATGCAATACCACGTTCTGCAAACTGTGGAGTTTACGATCACCATGTGTATAACCAAGGTCGGTCAACACCGAACTCAATTCAGCAAACCACTGTTGCAGATGCACATTTTGTTGCAACATCCGTTCGGCAAATTCCGGTACATCACTACCTTCCACCACATTATCCAGGGGAATTTCACTGCGAAAAATCATAGTGCTCACAATTTCACAGCTGCGATATAAATAAGCCGCACGGTTTAACTCCAACACCGCGATAACTTCTCGCCAACGGCGGCCATGGGGCTTAAAACGGTTGTAATAGATGCCGACAATACTGTCAGCAAGCGCCAAAATTTGGCCGGGCAAGGAGATTTCACTTTCTACTTTTCCATGCGGGTAGCCTGTGCCATCGCTACGCTCATGATGTTCATACACTGCATTAATAAGCGCCTCCGGAAACTCTGCCGCCTCGCGAAGAATTTGCCGGGAAATTTCGACATGCCCTTGCAAGCTGCGCCATTCCTCTGCAGTTAATTCTTCTTCCTTTGCCAAAATGTGCGGAGAGATATGCATCATGCCAAAGTCATGGCAAATCGCAGCCCAAAAAACCATCTGCGTTTCTACAATTGGCAAACGCATTTCCTGTGCGATAAAAATTGACCACAATCCCACGCTTAATGTGCGTTGAAATAAATCGCCCATCTGCGCCGCCATTACCGTCAAACGTTGCTGCACCAATGGAAATTGCTCCAGCATTTCACTTACAGGTCGCAAGGATTCAAGCGGGTATTTTCGCTCTTCCAGCGCCTGGAAAAATTCTGTGTCGCGAATGATATTGACCATGTGCTGTAAAAAATCAGCATTATTCATCAATCGCTGGATGTGGATGCAACCTGACAAAGGCTTTACGAGGGTAAATGCGCGGAGTGGCAACAGAGCGTTATGGGTTACCAAATCGCCAACTGCCAATAGTAACTGACCCTCTGTTGAATAAATGTTCTGCGTAACACTGACAGGATTTGTTGCGCAAAGTTGTGCCAGATAAAAATCATAAGTATCTAACTGCAAGGAACTCCATGCAGAAGAATCATTTTTCAGCAAACCAGACGGCTGATTGTGCGACATAAAACAAACCATCCGTGCAGAAACTTTAAGATTACATTTAATTTATTGTTAATTCCGATTGCCCGGTTAATGCACCAGCAAAACTCGCCACAACCAGACACTAACCAATCCAACCAATAAGCTATAACCCACCATGGATGCCGCAAAGCGCGGTGCAAGGTTGTGGCTAATTGCCAATACGCCAGCAGAAATCATTGCCGGCATCCCGGCTTCTAACACGACAACCTGTGCAGCAAGGCCCTGGATATCAAATAACCACAATCCAAACCAGGCAAACGCGGGAGATAAAACCAGGATATAAAAAATCCCTAATACCAAGGGTAATAAATGCGTGGATTCCAGTTTGAAGCGCCACTGCAACCCAACCGCAACCATCACCACAGGCACAAGTGTAGATGAGATTCGCGCAAGCGCCTCGGCAAGCCAATCGGGATATGTAAAAAAGCGTAGCAGCAGCGCCAGAATAAGCGCAATGAAAGAAGGAAATACCAGGATATTACGCAAGATCTTTGTAGCCGATGTAGCACCACCCGCATAGTAAGCTGCTAGCGCAATACCCAGGGTATTCAATGCAACAAAAGTTCCCAGTTGGTCATAGAGGATTGCATAGGGAATGCCTTTAGAACCAAGATGCGCCTCAATCAGAGGAATTCCAACAAAACCGGTATTACCCAAAGGCACCAACAACATCAAGGCGCCGGTAATTTCACGCGACCATTGCAACCAGCGCGCCGTAAAAAATGTAATCGCTGCACTAAAACACATCACTGCCCATGCAGCAACAACGGGGATCAGCGCCTCGTGATTCAAGGTTAACTTGGGAATTTCTGCCAGGATCAACGCGGGCAGCGCCACATAAATCACATAGCCATTCAACGCAGCCGCCGCATTTTCCGGCAGGTGTTTACTGCGTTGGAACAGCAAACCAACAATGAGACAAATAATTACTACAGCAATATTAGACATGGGGAGGAACAAAATTATCAGAAAATGAAAGACATGGATTTAGTGTAGGCGATAACACTCAAACGGAAAAACCACAACAATCAATTCACTTGAGCAGGTTAAAACCCGCGCAAGTGAATTTGAGCAATCCGCTCTGGATGTTCAACATTAATACAACTGGTTTGCGTGCCTATAAAATGTACCTTAAGCAAGAAAATTTTCATTGCGCGTTAATTATCAGGTTGATTGCTTTAGCATGAGAAGGACTAATACATCCGAGACTGCCGCTTCCGCAACCTTTATTGTCGTATCAATCGATTGATTCACACTCCCGCTAAAGAGATCTATCTTTTGCTCAAGTGCTAATACAGTCGTCGTCACTGTATCAGCTGATCCTGGCTTAACATTATTTTTTATGGCGAAAACCTGCACCCTCCCAATTAAGCCAATATTTTTTACCCGCATCCAATAAGGTAAAAAATCTTTCGTAAGCGTGATCTCAAGTGTTTCTCCCGAAACGTTGCTGTGCGTCCATTCAGAAAAAAAATCTGATCGGCAACTTAATAGCAGTGGAACACCCGGTGAATCATCCTGTGGTGCGGACGGGGCCGGATTGAATTGCACGGCCAATGATTCTTTTACCAAATCACTTAATTGCTCCCCACCATCGCGCGCCGTATAGCGCAAGGTTAAAATAACATCCGAAATAGTAGAATAATCAAATTGTACGAACTGGTCAGGTAATTCAATTCTCCACCTACCAATCGCACCTGCGTTTTCAAACGGTAAAAAACGCTCATCCTGTAATTGGGTTTCGAACAAACCGGAATCTGCATTGGCAGTGCTGGTGACAACCGTTTCCAATGTGATAGGGCAATCAGTATATTTATTGCTGGTGCGATCATATTGGATTGAACTTTTCACTAGCGTCAGCTTGCAATGAATACTGGTATAAGGACCAACAACACAGGGAATACTGAGCGCAACCGATTTAATCCGGCGCAAATAGTGGCCCGGTGTATCAAGGTCAAATAACCATTCCGGAATATCAAATTCACAGCGATTAACGCGTACACCATTATCGTCTGTGCCGAATTTCAATTTAATTAATTCAGCAGGGTCAAGGCGTCGCAATGAAATGTGTTTGGTAAGTTCTAATTCGCGCTTGTTCTGATCAAGATACGCCACATCCAAACGTTTCAAATCCTGATAGAGGCGCTCACCGGCAAGCAAGCCCTGCTTCATGGATTTCCAGTGGTCATTGCGAACAATATCAAGGGCGCCTTTTTCAAGCCCTAGCTCCAACTCTGCTGCCGACTGCGCTTTGCGAGCCATTTCCAGGGCCATACGATAGGCCTTGTTGTACAGAGCCCCCAACTCCGTCGACATCCACTGATACAACTGCGCATTGGTAAACTTATTGCGTAACACATCATCCACAGCATGGGATTGTTCAAGTTGCAATTGGTGGTTATCAAGTTCCTTCGCAGTGATATCGATGCGAATCTGATTGGCAAGAATTTGTTTATCGATTTGCTTGAGTTCTTTAAGTACCTGGTTGTTTTGAAAAGCCCAGTCGTCACGACGGCGCAGGTGTCCTGCCAACATACCTTGTTGTTCAGCGTAAATTCGCCAGGCCTGGGAGACAAAAGAAAATGAATCGCCGATGTTAGATACTGAATTTCCGATTGCTTCAAGCACTTTGGGAGGGTTCGGTAAGGGTGTCGCAGACATTGCAGCAGCAACAATCGAAGCAGACGCGTGAAGGCCACCTGCTACCAATTTGGAAATGGTAGCGGCAGTTGACCAGGTGTTAACTGATTCAACGCCGTTGTATTGTTGGGCCTCCTCGGTAATTAATCCCATTCCGGATCGCGGGCTTGAATTACCCCTATCGAGTTGCCCCAGCATAGCGACCTCGCCAACAGCAGCCCCCTCATCCGGTGCAATACCATCCAGCCCCAACAGTCGCTGATATTGGCTATAACGTGTTTCTGCAGATTTTCGTGCTGCACGAAGCGCAGTAATGTTGGCTTCCGCTTCTTTAATTTGCAGTTTCTTGAGTTCACCAATTTGTTGTAATAATGCAATCTCGTTGGTTGATCGCAACTGAACCATATATTCCGCATCGTGTTTTTCCAATGCAGATAACATTGCCGCCCCCAGCGATTTCGTTTCGCCAACCAACTCCATTGCACGTGCGGCAAGTACACCGTAACGATAATGTGGTGGAGCCGCATACAAGCCGGCAATAACACTGTTCAAATCCAAACCGGCCGCTGTTGCACGCACCAGTAACTCCGGATCAACGGGAGAGTCAACCAGCGGCAAATCGCGTGCAATACCTTCAATATTTCTGCAATGGCGTAAATTGAATAACCGATCTTCAATAACTTCCCAATAGCGATCCAACTTATCGTTATGCGGCATGCAAAATAATAACGTACCTGCAGATGTCGGTGGCTGCTTGTCGATTAAAGCCAACCTGGCCCCATTATTATAAATAACGTAACCACCGGCCCTGGTTGCAACATCGACCCAATAATTAGAGAAAGCATCCAGTTTGCTTGCTAATTTGTCATAAGTGTCTGCCACTTTTTTGGACGCGCCAGCCATCTGCTTTGGTCGACGCCCCAGAATTCGATATGCAAGCACGTAGAGCATCATGGCTTCATTGTTGGATTCACGGGTATCACGGCGATACAAACTGTCTGCCCATGTAATGAGGTTATCAATATAGGCAAACAATGTTCGCCACAAGAAGGCAATATGGCGATCACGTGCAATTACAAATGGCCTGAACGGAAGTTCGCGCCAGCGTTCGATAATGGTATTAATCCGGCTAACATCACTATCACTGTAACGGCCAGATGCTGTCTGTGCGATTGCCTTAAGGTCATCAACAACTTGCGTATGCGTATTTAATTCCTTGAACACCCGGAACTTTAAAAAGCGCGATGCATCAGTACCTGGCTCTGTTGATGCAGGATCAAATACATAACGCAACCATCGTTCAGCATCTTCAAATTGATGTTGTTTGGATAATTGATCAGCAATTAATAACGGGGCATGCAAAAAAACTTCCCAGCTGTAGCAGGCGTTTGGCATATCAGCATTAAACGTCAATTCACCGCTAATCACTTTAGGATCAACCAACGTGTTTGCAGGCAACTTATTTGCACCATAGGTATTTATCTGGCGCGCACCTACGGGAATTGTCGATGAGGAAAACCAATTTGCCGCCAGGTTAGTTTCATCAAGCCACACATTGGGATAAATTTTTCGCCCGCCTTTAAACGGTTTCAAATCTACCAGGCACGCGGTATCCCCCTCGGCATAACTCCATACCTGATGGTTTTGCGAGTAGTTCCTTACACCTGCTGCGCCAACAGTATAAAAGCGGTGCTGTTTAAGTGATTTATCGAACACCTGATCATACCCTGAAAAATGCAGCCCTTCTTCATAGGCAGGATTTCCAAAATCAAGTTCATTTGCTCCATTCAGATGATCCTGCTCTAAAAAACCATTGGTAAAATACACTGTGTTGCTTACCAGCTTCTCAAGCAAACCGGACGATTTAACCAAAGATACTTGCCCATTACGCCGGATATGAAAATCAAAAACCCTGGAATACGAACGGTCTGCTTCTGAAACAATTCCATAATGTGACGGGTCATTATTTTGCAAATCAAACTTGAAATTTAATTCCTGCATTAATTTTTTTCCTTCGGCCACCAGGCCAAGGGAAGCAGCAGCAGACAAGCCGCGCCAATACAAGGTAATAATTACTTCCGATTGCTGCCCGTAAGCCACATCAAGTTCAATCGAGCTCCCTACTGATGTATTGATTCTATTCGGGTTTGATCCAATTTGTAGTTCAACACTGGTGCCCTGCGGCAAAATATGAATTCCCGAAACACCGGTGAGTGTTGACTGGACGGTCGCCTGGATGGAAATAATTCGCTGCGAACTTTTGGATAAAAGTTCGGTGACAAATTTTGCATAATTAGGATGTTGATTCGCATTGCCAGCCGCTACAAATTCCTCGATATACTGATCGTATAACGTTGCAGCGCCAATACCCGGAGTAGCATTAATACTTTTAAATTTTCCCAGCACCGGGTTCAGTGTAGTACTCCAATCCCTCATTTGGTCATCGTATTTGGTTGCCACATTACTATCACCAAAAACATCCAGGAAATCAAAAAAAGCAGAGTTCAAATTAATTCCAACACTGCTTAATCGATGCTCAGCCGCAATGTGTAAAAGATAGGACTCATACATTTTTTGGCAAAATGATGGCAGGATATTTCCATTCCAAATTGCCGCTCGAAAAACTCGAATAATTAAGTCTGTGCCCGCGGTTGTCACAACCAGTGGTTCCCTTGACGGAGCCGGCGAAGAAGGAGGCTGCAATGCAGAACCCGGTATTTTATTCATTGAGAAACATTCAATCACCGCCATCTGGTCATCTGGCAGTACGCGGTTCCGGAACGAAAAACCATAGCGCTCATCTTCAAATGCATCTACAGCAATATCATTAGGGTTCTGATAATCCTGGCTATAGGTACCGGTGATTATCGGCTGGCACCAGTTGTACCCATCAAAAGACGAATAACACATTTCAATATGCCAGTAATCTTTTTGAGTATCGGCGTTTATTTTTCGGCTGATGCGGGTGATGAGCGGCCATGAAACCATTAACTTTTCGTTAAGTACAAATACTTGCAAATGATCACCTTGAATGTCCAGCTCAATTTCTTGCCATGGAGTCCATTGCATTTGAGGAGAACCAAATGCAATGGATTTCCGCCAGAAATATTTGGCAGGAACCGAAGGTGTTTTTCCAACAATATAGAGGTTTCGCTGAGAGCGACTCTCCTGGCTTGCCCGACGCCCGTAAGTGCCGGATTGTGAACCCTCATATTTAACATCCTCGTACATACTTACTACTTGAATCTGGCCAACACGCGCGATGTCATCAAGAAATCGACCAAATGCTGCATCAGCCATTGCTCCGTTTAACTCGCCTTTGCCCAATTCTGTTTCCAATAATTTAAAACTGGACGACTTGTCATCGCGCAATTCCGGATACAGCCAATTTTCAGGAAATAAAAATACTTTGCGATTGGCTTCCCATACACGGTAATTGCGCATCCATGTCCACTGGCTCCTCAATGCATCACTGGCAAGTAATCCGTGTTCGTTGTTGGCGCTATCCCGATACCGCTCAACACCAAATAACACGCGCTGTGCAAATAATTGCGTTGCCGTAATCGCCTCAAGGATTCGTGTAGTATTCATGCATGGCTCGACCAATGGGTCGATTAGATAATGCTCATAAATATCGTTGGCATTTTTTAGCTGCGGATTGCGCCGAACCAGTTCAGCAACCAACGCATTGCGTTTCTGTTGACGAACAGGATTTTCAATCTGGCGTTTGATTTCAATCCATTCTTCATCGGTATAACCATGCTTAATTCGCAATAATGACTCCACTACTTGCGCAACGCTATTACTGCGCAAATTAGTAATCGCAATGCTGTCAGCTCGCCACTGCCTGGCAAACTCTAACAATCCAAAAAACCGTTTAACTAATGCAGCGTCGTTAAAACTATTTATACTGGCTGGCGACAACCCAACTAACAGCGCAAGTCCATTTACAATAGATGCATCCATTTCGAAACGCTTTGAAAAAATATTGATGGCCGTATTGAATTGGGCGGGGTCATCCAACATTGACAAGGTTATTATTCCAGCAATTACCAGTGGCCCTGCCCTTTCCGGTTGCGCCAGCCAAAGCCAGTTTACCAACGACATAATAGCTGAACGTCCGGTTACAGAATGACCGGCTATTACAGTTACCCAATCAAACGTTTTTATTAACGCATCCCATAATCCCGTATCAAATTTATTCCTGATTCCTTCCATTCGAAATACACAGTTCAACCAAACTTCAAGGGTGCTGGTGGATATAATAGTGTGAGGTGCACGCAGGGTTTCTATCAGCGTTTCATTTGTTGATGTTTTAAAAAAGGCATAACTCCTGGCATCTTGCTCCGAAATATTTAACGAGGTAGCAATCAACGTGATAATGGCATCATCTTCTAGCGAAGGAAGTTCTGGATCTTCTTGCACACCGTCTTGCAACAATTGTTTATGTAGCAGCATTTGCTCCTGTTGTAATGTATTAACCAGTTGTCCGGCTGTCGCTGCGATTTCTATGTCATTTTTTATATAGCCTGGAAGTTCTATGAAAATAGATTGCAAGTCACTACGTGGCAGGAATACAAGCCCGAGTTCTTCCGGCGAAAAATGAGTTCCTCCAATCAGTGTATTAAATGTGAGAATCACGTTTAAATCAGCAATGCTGAAGCTAGTTTGCGCCGGATCAATCCCCAGAATTTTTTCCAAACATAAACGTTGCGCGCGGCTAAACCCCAGGGTACGCAAAATGGCGCCGTAGGTTTGCGGCATGTGACATAATAAATTCGCGGATAGATGATAGGTATCAGCCAGGGATTTGATCCGAGCAATATGAATAATAGTGCTACTGAAATTTGTGCTTTGAGTCGATGCCGCCAACACAGCATTAATATCAGCAAATGCCCAACCCAGTTTACGCTGCAAGCGCACTATGCGATGAATGCGGTCAAGGCAAATGTCCAGCGACTGTGTGCCTGTATTAAGGATCATCTGGCTGGTTTTACATTGCGCACGATTTTCAATAGATAAATTGCCCACGTATGGCTGGCGGATCACATCCTCAAACTCATCGAGCGACAAGCCCGTGCGCGCCAATAACACGGAAATTCTCTTTACAACATCCTGAACGGGTTGATTGGCAAGCACCTCACCAGAAGCAGGGTCCACCAGTGAGACCTGCCCTTGGGAATTTACAGAAAAACCGTATAAATTCCAGAGCTCTGTACCCTGGGTAATATTTGTCAATAATTTCCATTCTACAGGGATGGTGTTGCTGGATGATGGAGAAGGAATACCGAGCAAGTTTGCTGCAATTTGCTCTTCCGTTAAATTATTCTGCGTTAATTCATTGAGTTCATGTGCAGTAATATTTAATTTTTGTAGATATGCAGACTCTTGTGCTTGCCACTTATCAAAAGGCATGAACCAGGGATAAGGTTGTTGCGCCAGCTGCTTATACAACACATCAATTCCCATGTATGGATTTGGATATTGCCTTGGTCGCAACTGATCCTCGAACATCTCGATAACAAGATTGATATGCTGAACCGGGGTTTCAGCTTGCTCACATCCCAATGGTAATCCAAATATATCCGGGCGACGCGCACGCAAAAAAGCTAACGCTGCTTGGTTATTTGCATTGGGTTTATCCAATAACTGTAATAAATCCACCAAATAAGCAGGTTGTCCCAACATGGATTCACATGGAGCGCAAATACACTCATCAAGGTCGCCCAGTAAAGCAGGGATGCCGGGAATATTTTCCCGAATTTCTTGTGCAGGCTTGTCAGGTTTTATATACCAACCCGGTGGCACATATTGATATTGAATCGTCCCCGCGATAACACCCGTACCAATTATTTTAAGATCATCGATTACCTTGACAGTCGCATCACTCCAATGCGTAGCCATCACCTCACCATATTTTTCCTTTAGCAATTCCCGCAGGGTTTCCCTACCGTGATGGATGATTAATTGCGGTGTATCGATGTTAGCTGCAATCAATGTTGCACTCACTTCATACGGTAAAGACAATCGCGCAAACAACCCAACACTACTTAATGCTTTTTCCGTCACATCTTCTATAACACCAGGAATTTTTTCCCTACCCTGTATATAGTCTTGGACTTTCTTTGGATTATCCTTGAGTAGCTGTTTAATACCGTTATTAATTTCCCCGGAGAGTTCTGCTAATTGTTTGGATTCAATACGTAATTGCAGTGCTTCAACGGGATACGCCAGTTCCATGGAATTTAACATTGCCATGGCAACAGGTAAGTCCACCCTTGATTCAGTTGCTACGATATTCCAACCGCCAATATCCAGGCCCGCGAGCGACACAATAGAATCACCATCATTGGATATATGGTTGGCAAGTGTTTTGATAAGTGTTGCATTGCCATTGGTTAACTGGTGAAGCCGCACACCTTGTATGAAGCGATTAATGGGTTTTATATCGTCAGGAAATTTTTTGTGGAGCGACAAAAAAATATCGGGATCCGACGTATCCCCTTGTTCGACTAACGCCAATGCAGCCAACTTAACAGGCGTAGAAAGATTGATTTTCAGTAACGATGTGATCTTGGCAATGGGGTGATCGTTAGCTGCTTGCGGGCTGATTGTTTGCAGCTGACGTAACAAAACCAATGTAGCAACGAATGTGTCTATTTCATCTTCTGCGTCAAGTGGAATTTGCTTCTGCGCAACGGCGTTACCAAGTGCTCGTACAATACTATCAGCAGATTTTAAGAATAATTGCTGCAATACTGAAACAGAGAGCTGGCGAATCAAACCATAAAACAAGGGCCCGCCCGATTTTGAAACCACCATAGCCTCAAGTGCATGCTCTTCGTCGAATAAAACCAATGCCGCATCCTGCATAACATGGGCAAGTGACCACGCAGTTATATGGCTGTATTCCAGCGCGGTCTCGCTCGCAATAAATTGAATATCGTCATCATTCAACTCACCAGGCTGTAAGTTGTCGCCATCATCGGCTTGTTCCGCCAGCAGCGGGGAAACCATTTGCGTTATTTGTTCCCATTCAGAAAGCGATTTTTCTGCAGCGGGTTTTAATAGTAAATCTACTCGCTGAAAGCGCTCTACCTGATCGGGTTTGATCACGATACTCTGTTCAATTTCGCCATTGGCTTTTCGTTGCGCCTCAATAATTAACCAGGGTTTATTTCGCCCAACCACATCAGCAGCGACAAACTGGTCGATGTTGTAATTGATGGAATAATTGCCCTTTTCATCTGTGATTGCCGAACCTAAAAGCTGCCGTTTGCGCAAATCACGATCCCAGGCAGTTACGATAATATTTTTTTGTAATTGCTTGTTAGAGTCAATCACATTACCGAATACATTCAAGTCGGGAATCATCACTGCCAGGTCAATTGTCGTCGCTTGTTGGCAATTATTGTGTTTCATTGATATTCCCAATGAAACATCACCAGGTTGACTAAATACTTCGATAATTAAATCCGGGCCGCCGCGTTCAGCAGGAGTGTTTTGAAATACCGATGGATGAAATTCAATACGGTATCGACCTTTAGTATCTGTTTGTGTTTGCCCAAGCAGCGTGCGAATTGCACCATCGGCATCAAACGCACGCACTGCTGTATTTGCCAACCCGGCGTGCGTTTTGGCATTGGTGATTATCCCGGTTACAACATAATTGCTATCGATTGGTGCACCCAATTCGGATAGCAATGCATTAATGCGTTGCGCAGTTTTTTCTTCGACCAATCCGTGCAGGTTATCCCCCGGACCTCGCTGTATTTGAAAGTATCGAATCAACAAACGAGTCGCATCACCAAACACTTGTTGTGTTTGTTCGCTGCCCATTTTTTTAACCAGCGCATTGAGTTCTTCAGCAGTGGGGGAATTCGGCGGGTTAAATGTTTTAAAGACACCTTTCCCATAAAGGAACTGCAACACTTGTTGAAGATTAACGACGTCGTTGCCGCTATCGCCTGGTTTGATGGTTGCACTTATTGGCAGCATACAGTTCTCCGAACAACATTGAAAATATTGATCAATTAAAAAATAAATTCATGCAACACATGTTTTAGTCAGGCATCAATGACAGACGCTATTCAATTATGCGTCTGTTGGTGTTGGTGGATTTATTGCTTTCATTTGCAAATCAAACGCTGGTATCAACATAAACGGCCCACTCATAATTCCACCAAATATAGATCTTAAAGCCGAGCCATATGACTCAACGATGCTCATGGTTTCTGAGGCTATGAAACCAGGAAGTCGAGACAGGAATGACGTGCTGAAAAAAAACGATAAGCCCGCAACAAACGATCCACCGCCTAATGCAGTAACCTCCTCATACCCCGGTATCACCTGGGATAAATAGGCATTTCGGGATGCCCATGTGTTTCGAAAAAAGGTAGTCGCCGATCCTCCCATCCGCTGGAGCTGACCAGTTAAGGATATTCGATGCTGCATATCGTCCATCGATTTGGACATAATATCTTTGATACCCTGCAAACGAGTTGGACTGTTCATCCACGCCACCAACTTGCTGATCTGCAGCTGCGTCATTTTTGGAGATCCGGAAGAGCGTGCAAGATTTGATTCAAAAGCAGAATCCCATCGAAGCCTTGGCAAACCTGTATCTGGATCAAAATCGCCAATCCTGCTCCAAACTGATCTGAAAGCTTTAGCCGCTACCGATTGATCATCCCGCAACAATTTAAAGAAGTTGCCTCGAGAAGTTTCATATTTGTTAGACTCTTTTCGACTCGCCCGTTGCCAAAGCTCATCCAATTCCTGAACTTCGAACAATGAACGTTGCGTAATAGCAATAGCTGCTTGAACAGGACCATTGGGTCCAGTCGATGCAATAGAAGCCAATGAAATTTGCGGACGCGGCGGACGCGGCGTAAATACTGAATCTTGTTTACTAAAGTTATCGCTGGCAACCGTCATCATCAAATTTCGGGAAGCCACTTTATTTCCCTGGTTTGCCTGGGCTATCAGGTGATCAAGGGTATAGTTAGTTTGGGCCGAAACCCAGGTATCTTCATAACCATTGCGATCAACTTTATTATTAGGCGAATTGGAAGCGTAATAGTATCTGCTGGATGAGAGCAATGGAGGAGCTGCATCAGCGCTCAACCAACGCCCCAACCACGGCAAATAATATCGCGCCGAGTGATAACTTAAACCGCTTTCTTCATCGCGCTCCATTCCCGTATAACGATAACGTTTTAGTGTTGCTTCCGCATTATTACGAGTCGCCTGGTAAGCACTGGTACCGAAGGGATGATATTCCTCGTAAGAAATTATTTGGGCGTGTTCATCAAGCTCCAGGTTGGATGAACCCAGGTGATTGCTGTAAATATAACGATATAAATTTCCGGTGCGGAGACGGTTATTGTCTGTGGTATTAATTTGGTCGAGCATCAATAAACGTTGTTCGCCATCGAACAAATGCAATGTTTCAATTTCTTCCTTTAGAACACCATTTTCCGTACGGCGATAGATTTCAAACTCACCAAGATAAATCCGCTCTTCGACAATGTTGCCATTATTTTTGCGGATCAACTTGCGAGTACGTTGCTTATCAGTAGCGTATTGATAGTGCGCATATCCCCCACCCGCCAAATTAATCATCGCAATCATGTCGCGATGATCCCACTGCATACGATAATCATCGGGAGTATTTTCAAGATTCAGCATGCTGCCATGCGAATCATAATCATACTGGATAATAGTACTGCCCGATTGCGTGCTAACCAGGCGATTGCTGGCGGACAAATCAGGCACATTGAACGCATAAGTGTAATGCCGTGTCCAATTATTGCTTCCAGCGTGGTGCTTCATTTGCAAAATATTTCCTACTGCATCGTAGGAATACTGCTGCGAGTAATTACGCACAGCATTGGCAGCAGTAATTGGAAATAATGTATCGCGATAGTTACCCTCGCGACTTTGTGGTGCCCCGGTATATGAACCATCCTCTTTACCTGAGGCCTTGATCAAGCGATAAAGTGCATCGTATTCATAGAGATTGCGCGGTTCGACATGCATGTTCCGGAAGAACACCGGCTCATATGCTTCATCATAAACTTCAACAATATTGCCAACTGCATCATAGGTGTAATTTAACTGTTGCAGAATACGATTATCGATCAAATTGGAATGATGGTTTGGAAACGGCAGATTATTTCCAGGCCGAGTTGTTCGCAGCTGTTTTAACCGAAAGGTTTCAGCGTCGTAGTGGTATTGTGTGCGAGTGCCGTTGCCCAGAATGATTTCCTGGCGCTGCCCTTTTGCATTACTAGTAATATGGACAATGGGCGTTGTGCGCTGTGTCAGGGAATCTGCTACGTAACCTAATACAGTTGTTGTTTTGATGGCGTTGATTATTAGCGATTCACTTTTAAGTGCACCGCGCTCATTGTATTGCGGCTCATACACAGCGACACGACTGCTATCACTGCGATGCCAATTAAATAACCGCGTTATACGTTTTAATGCATCATAAACGGTGATTTTAATCCATGCATCAGGCTCAAGTTTCCCGACGAGGTCGCCCTGCCAATCAGTAACAGCCGCTGTTTTGTCAGCGACCAATGTACGTTGCACTTCAAGAGGATTGCCTTTGAAATCCATAGCAATAACTTCATTCAATCCGCTTGCATCGTAATGATGTGTAGCTTGCCCATTAAGATTGTTAATAGGAAAACTGACGGCATCCTGATAAATAAATTTCTCAATCAACCGTGATGTATCGTTATCAACTTTTATTGTTAATGAAACTGGCCTATGCAGGGCATCATATTCAGTAATGTAGAGCCGTTGCTCTGTTGGTGCAGAATCTTTATCAACTGCACGATAGGTATCCCACGCAATCATCGGTTTGCCGGTGGCATCACTTAGTACCCAGCGATCACCTGCATCCATACTGTGTTGAAAAAGTAAATTACCCGCCATATCGTAACAGGGAGCACTATAGATACGCTCTCCACGACCGGCATTCAAACGATGCGGGATTTCATTGTCCAAGTCATTATTTATTTTGTAAGGCGTAATATATTGCATCACCAGGTTGTTATTGGCATCGCGAATCCATAATGGCTTGCCTTCAGCATCAAGTTTGGAGAACGTAATATATTTTTCATCAACACCGTTATTGCGATTATGTGCAAGGGAAATTACTTCGCGGCCAAGGCTATCAAAATGAACCTCAGCGGGGGTATTCGCGTGCGCCTGAATTAAATTCGCCGCGCGCTGGTTTTCTGCTGTAGCAAATTCTGCAAAACGTAAATGCGCAGGATCAGTACGCCGTAAATACCAATCGCTGTGTTCATTATTAAGGGGGTCGCAAGCAGTATCATTTTGATCAAAACTGCGGCTTAGCCACGGTGAAAATTCAACATAACTAAAAGTACCATCAGGAAATTCTGTGCGCACCACGCGACCAATAGCATCATAAAAAATTGTCGGTGAAATACCATTTGCATGCGGTATTTCGCACCCGAAATCATTACTAAAGGCAGGTTCATATTGTTTAACAGGTTTACCTTTATTGTTAAATAATGCCAGGCCATTAATAATCCACCGCCGCGCGGACAATGACGATGGCGCATCCGGTTCCGGTTCGGCTTGCACCTTTTTCATTACCACCGCACCACTACCATCAGAGCATTCCAATGAAATGTGCAGAGGGCTTGTAGTTCCCCCAGGCTGCCCTGCATGAATCTCACGGACGATACTGCATGCACCGGACATGCAGGTTAACCATACTGGCTGGTTATCGCGACCATAGGCATTACCAAAATGATAAATAAAACGCGATGAAGCATTTACCAGCCAATCGCGTGCCTGCTGCTCCTGCTGTTGACCAAAATGCGTAGTGAGGCAAAACCCCTGGATTTTATTCTCCGGTGGATTTACCAGATCAAAATCAAATCCATCAAGATTATCGCCTTCCCATTGACCACCGATTTTTTTCCCTTTGGTTGCAGCGGCAATAACCAGCCCGCGAATATCAAATTCAACTTCGCTGTGATTGCCATTGGCATCAATCATTTCGATAGGAGCAAGCACTCGATAATTAAAACGCAGCTTGTTATTAATGGCAAAAATTCCCGCGATATTACCTTTGGCATCCGTACTACTCACCAAAAACAAATTAAGCGGGTCAAAAGCAATTCGAGTCTGGTTACCGAAAGGATCTGTATAGAGATTGGGGCAATAGAAATTATTGTGTGCGTCCGGGCCAAATCCCGCTATGCCGGAGCGCATCCAGTATTGCCCGGAAAAATCCGGGTTAATTGCCTCACCGCGAATATAGCCCGTTTTTAAATAATTGGGATGGATTGGATTTAAAGGTGTATCCAGAAGATTGCGAACAGTTTCCGTAGTATTCCATTTCCAATTTAATTTATCGTCCACCAGATTGCCATGCAGGTCTTCACTTTTGAAGACGGCGTCCAACAAATCCGGCGTTAATGCCAGTTTGTAATCTTCATATTTAAAACCGCGAGGTCCAAGCTGGCCAAACATTAAAGGGTGTTGCGGGGCATTGGTATGATCATCGAAAAAGCGTGTGCAAGTATGTTCAACAATGCGCTTTTGCTCAGCAGTACCATCAGCAAAATGATGGTACTGAATAAATTGAACAGGTTTAAGCCCGGGATGGGTATCGTAAATATTGCTTAATTGAAGTTTGTGAAAATCTGCTGGCGTGTAATAAAAATAGTTTTCTTTCGTGATACCTTTTAATTCATAGGTCTTAACCTCGTAAGCTACTCGCAATCGATAATGTTCAAGTGCCTGCCCTGTGCGAACACCAGGTTGAAACACATCATTTGTGTACCAGGTTTCGGTATAGGCAATATGTTCTTCCGCTTGAATTTTATTAAATAACGCAGGTTTGGGTAAATGATTGAAATCGGCGTCCTTGTACCGTTTATAGGCAATTGCAATGGATTGCAAAAGATTTCCGTATTGATCATGCCGCAAATTTATAGAGTGGGAAATACGCGGATCAGGATGTAACACCCCGGCTTTTGGTATAGGCAATTCATAGTGATAAGTTAGCGCTTCACTTTCTGTTACTAAAAATACAGCGTGGCGATTATTCTCCTTTTTTTGTACGCATTTAATTTGGCAAGTACGATTCGTAGCGGAATACAAACGTACCGGAGTATGTGTCGGTTCGTTAGCAGTGAGGTCGCCCACATCGAGCTCATAGATTTCCTGCCGTAGCATTGTTCCTTTACAAGCACGCAAAGCTTCACGCCATTCACTCGCCGTTAATCCATCCGGCAACACCGGCTCGGCCAATTTATTTTCGTTAAACGTATTGCCAGCCGAATCAAGCCGTCCGCTAAATTGATGGGTAAAATATTCTTGTTCAAATTGGGTAAGGATTTTTTTATGGTCAACCGCTGCACCTGTGTGATACCAGGAAATTGTTTTTACGGGTGGTTGATATAATTTTTTATCCTGCGTAATCCAAGGGCTGCCAGCATTATCTTCTGCAAAGGGTATGAACAATTCGGTGTCTATTTGCTCAACTCGCCCAAACCCGCGAAACTCCCGCTCGACGCCATCAAAATAGCCATGATGGTAACTGTAACTACGCGTGAATAGGGTTCCCCGCCACTTATCCTTTGAGATAGTTTTACTGACACAATGAACCGGAAATGGCAAACGCGTAATCCAGGGTGTACCTGCGTTTTTGTCCTGCAAATAGAAACGCGTAGACGGAGTGTATTCAATCTCCGTGGTCGCACCCAGATTATTATCTATCGCAATAAGCAAGTGCGGCTTTGCAGGTTTGTGCCGGACAAATGTTTCATCATTTGAATTCTGTTTTCCGCCCATTAAATCAATAAAGAAAACCGGGCGATGTGCGTCAGCAGGTAAATGCGAATTCCACACCAGGCAGGCAGTACCGTTACCTAACAAATCGGCAACCTGAACCGCATGTAGATTTTCAGTCGCCACAGGAAACTCAACAATACAGGCATCACTTAAACAATTCCCTGAGCGATTAAAATATAAATTGGCGCCATGACGGCTCAAATAAATAACATCAACCGGACCACTACCATCAATATCCGCAAGACGGATTCTATTGGGATCAAATAAATCAGGGGAATCAAAAATTGGTGGGTTACCCAGCGTTACCTTACGGCCAAACCGTCCGTAACCCACATTGGGCCAGTAACAAATTTCTCCATTGCGAATTCGAACCAAATCAGTAAGTCCATCGCCACACATATCAGCAAGGAAAATAGTTTGGATTACATCGGCAAAAATTACTCGAGGACCTGCATCTTCATTTATCGCCTGGTGAATATGTTCAGCATTATCAAAACCGCGCTCATCCAATGATGGATACCAGGTAAAAACCTCTTGTTCTGTAATAACAGCGTCGGCATGTCCATCGCCTGTTAAATCCAGAAACCGTAAGTTAGGATCTTGCCAGTTGATAATTGGCAAATTCAAAAAAGGAATATGCTGTTTCCAGCCTTGCTCTTGGTCACGCGCATAGAATCCCGGCGCAGGCCCGGAGAAATCCACCACATCAATTTCCCCATTACCCACCAAATCCATCAATTGATAAGGTGCATTAGTCGCCAATGCCAGCGCAGGCAGTGGTGCAACCGAGCGTGTCGCACCAAATGTGCCATTCCCCAGGCCAGGCTTGTAATACCAGCCATTTATCGATTCTGCCAGCACACCCGAAAGACCTTCGCCGTCAAGATCCAACCAACGATAACCATTGCCTTGAGTTCCAACCGGTAAATTTTCCAGTTGATCGGCATTGATGTGCTGTAAAGTTGTATTCACCCGAGGTTGGCTATAGGAAAAAGTAACAGGAGGGAACTGGCGGGATTCGTAAACGGTATCCGTAACTGCACGTTTTTGATAGGCGCGATGGGTCACCGATTGAAGTGTTGTATAGCCGGGCCTGGCGGGGTCATTCAAGCTGGCGCTGCTGTAATTAAAATCCGTCGATTTTACCAAGCAATTTAATTGCGTATCCTCATCTTCAGGAAAGTGATGGAACATTAAAACGCGACGACAAAGTCGCTCCGTCCGTATTTCAAAACCCGCCCGATACTGTGAATAAGCATCTACCCTTTCAGCCCAATCGCGATTGGGAGTATTGATAATTTCAAGCGGTTTCGGGTTTATTAAATCGTGGTCACCATAATCGAAAACCGCTTCGAACATCCAATCCACATTGGCGTTTTCGCGTGTATTTGCATCAAGATCCGGTCGGTATACGTTGCGATTACCATACAAAATTCGCTTCAAATACCGATTGGATGTTCGCGCTTGTTCTAATCGATTTACTTCCCAGGGATGCGCTTTATTAGCTTGATGATTTTCATTCGCTATATATTTGTATTCACAGAGATTGCCTTTGTCATCATGGTTTTTACAAATTAACCATTGGAAAATATGCGCGTGATTATCCGGGTCGAATATACGGCTATTTTCATCAAGCCCATACCAGGTAGTGATATTGTCGCGGCCAATGCTACGCCAAAATGTATTGGCGCTATTCGTTTTTTCAACCCAATATTCAATGCGTGCAAAAAGCCCTTCTATCCTCGGGCGAAAAAATGAAACCACATATTCCCGCCCCCATAACTGGGTTAATTCCTTTGCGGGCAGGCCATTTTCAAGTACAGGCACCAAATCTTCTGCACCCGATATTAAAAAAACGTCTGTGTTTTCATCATCCAGATAACGGGGTAATCCTTTATCGGTTTTCCGGGAAATACAGGGCAGTGTAATCTGCCAACCAAGCCCGAAAACTCCCTGCCCTGCCCCCGAATCATAACTGAGGGAAAGCCGGGGGCCGAACCCACCACGCCCTGGAGACAGCGCGATGGGAACTGACATGGAACCGGTCCCCGTAACAGGATTAGCCGAAAACTTTTCCCCAATACCTTTAATAGCTCCGCCGCCTTTAGGAAGGGATATCCCGGGGGCGTTAACCAGATTACTTTTACTATTATGGTTTTCTGTAGAAGCGTCAGACTTCATGAATCAATTTCCTTCGAGCCATAAGTGCAAAACGGGGTATATGTTGGATCTGTTTTTAACCTTTTTCTTTTTTGGATGTTTTATCACACGACAAGGAAGAGGTATATGGAAATCCGATCCAGTTTGAGATTTGCTATCGAGTCGGGCTGCGAGGCCTGTAAGGTTTTATGGGGCGTAGGACCACTACCATTCGTTCGGCAATCACAGGATAAATACATGTTGAAATTGATTTAAGCGACGCTTTAGTAGTGTGAAACGATCTGCAATTTCAAATATAAAAATTAAATCACTAACAACACAATAAAAAGTATTGCGAAAGTTCTCTTGCTTTTATCATATATATGTCTGATATTATGATGTTTGGTGCCTTCATTAAAAGTTACTGTGACTTTAGGGAAGCCATTCATAATAACGAACGCCTCTTGGCTCACAACGATATTTCGCACAAACACAATCGTAATAATTCTGAAATATCGAAAATAAAAAACGACCAACTGCGTCAATCATGCGGTTTTAAAAATGCTAAAGTTTTTTCGAAACGCAATCATCGCTTCATTTATTTTGATGCTTGTGACAGGGCTTATTATTTATATTGGGATCAAGAAATCCCAAATAAGTACTTCGATGTTCCCGGCTCGCGATACTGAATTTCTGTGGATGTCCGCGATAGAACCCAAGAAGCCTGTAACACAAACAATGTTAACGGTGGAGAATGAAGTAGGCACGATTGAATATGATTTTTTTCTTGACCCGGTGGAGCCATTTCCATACACCCATTTTTCGATGTACTTTGTTGATCCTATCCAATCTTTTATTCAGGTAGATTTAACCCGATATTCGAAGATCTCATTTAAAATCCAATGCGATCCAAAGAATGTATTGCTCTTTGTATTATTTAGTTTTGATGACAAAGTAACCGATTTAAAAAACATGGCTACCCGACGTGTATCTTCCACAGCATTTTCCTGTGATAAACATTGGTCTGATATCAATATTGATTTTGATAGCCTGGATACACCGCACTGGTGGCTGGGTCGGTACGGGTTTGAATTTAGTGATACATCGTACAAGCTTAACAAAACCATGGGTTTTGCCTGGGTGAATTCTTTGCAAAGCCCGATTAATACTCCATCCCATGTAAAGCTGACCGATATCAAATTGCAAGGCGCTGATTCACGTTTTTTTTATGGGGCTATAGCACTTTCACTGATATTGTGGATTTTGTTTGTTATCTGGCAGTTTCGCCGCTATGTGATTGTTCTTACAGCAGAGCTGAAAGAAAAGGTTCGACAGGACCAGCCCTTGATTGCATATGCAAAATTAACAATAGAGCCGCAGCGGGATAAAGAAAAAACGGGGTTGTTTCGTTACATGGCAACCGAATATGCCAATCCTGATTTAAGCCTTGAATTAGCGGCCGCAGCTCTGGGCATCAACCGAACTAAAATTAACGATATATTGAAAGATGAGCTTGGCCTTACATTTAGTACTTATCTCAATAAATTACGCCTTACCGAAGCTGCGCGTTTATTGTCCGAAAATGAAGAGGCAAACGTATCAGAAATCGCTTATTCGGTAGGCTATAACAACGTTTCCTATTTCAGTAAACTGTTTAAGCAAGAGTACGGATGTGTACCTAAAACGTTCAAAAATTTATATCAAAATAAAGACGATGCAGTTTAATTTTTAATAATAAAAACAGCGTTTATAAAAAAGGCCAAGCGAATAACACCTGGCCTTTTTTTATGTTGCCTTATCGAAAATTCGCCTGGTATTTTTCACAGGGTTTTTTCGATGCATTTAAATTGATACACATCACATTTTGCATTATTACACGACAAAAAAACTGCAAATAATTGCAGGAATTTTACGAATTTTTACAGTGTGATAAAAATCCTTTCAAAAATGCGGGAGTAACGCCTGCTATTTCGCTACTTTCGACACCAGCTTTGCGGCCTCGCTGGAAACCACTCCAAGGCTATAACAATAATTTTGGCGTTCCAGTATCCAGCATGGTTGAACCATTTAATAGGTAAAAGCTGAGTTTAAATTCACAAATAGCAGTGGTGCAATACAGATACTCACTGTCATCGGCAATGAATACAAATAATAGGCCTGGTAACAGGTAAAAAATCACAGTTGCTTCAAATGTAATTAAAGAAAAACCAATCGGGTTTATTTCCGCTGTGTCGGCGCTTTTTTGTAACAGGGTTGTTTAGGAGCGCTGTTTTTCCCGGTCCATGGGCCGGGTGCTTTTTACTTGCAGCAGAGTGAACCCGTACCACCTATCTAGCGGAGATTAAAATGATTCCAAAAAAAAATGCCAGTCAAACACTGGCTAAAATGTTAACGCTCGGCGTTAGCACCGGCCTGGCCGCGTTTTCCCTCAATGCCTTTGCAGCCTGTACCTACAACATTGATAATCAATGGGGTAGCGGTTATGTGGCGAGTATTACGGTAAAAAATGATACGAATGCT
>NZ_KN266207.1:1299770-1300269 GCF_000766945.1 Cellvibrio mixtus subsp. mixtus J3-8
ATGTAGGTTGGAACGGCAGCATCGCACCGGGTCAATCCGTTTCTTTTGGATTCCAGGGCAATACTAATGGTGGCACTGTTGAAAGTCCGGTAATCAACGGCTCGCTGTGCGGTGCAACAGTAAGCTCTTCCTCACGCTCCAGTGTTGCAGTGACTTCTTCCAGTCGCTCCAGCACAGCCCCAAGCTCTACCCCTGCAACCAGCTCACGTTCAAGCACTGCAGTTTCTTCAGTCAATAATTCTGTTCCGGCAAATAATTTTGCACAAAACGGTGGAGTCGAAAGTGGCTTGACCAATTGGGGAACTACAGCAGGAACAGTAACGCGTTCAACAGCGGATAAACGCAGCGGCTCAGCCAGCGCCTTGATCACCGGCCGTACCGCCGCGTGGAATGGTTTGACATTTAATGTGGGTTCGCTCACCACTGGCAATGAATATGCGTTGAATGTCTGGGTGAAATTGGCTCCGGGAACCCCGGATAGCGTTATTACACTGACTGC
>NZ_KN266207.1:1300373-1303893 GCF_000766945.1 Cellvibrio mixtus subsp. mixtus J3-8
ATTACTGCATCAGCAAATGAATGGCGTTTGCTGGAGGGTTATTACACACAATCCGGTACTGCCTTCCAACATTTCATTATCGAAGCAACGGATACGACTATCAGCTACTACGCGGATGATTTTGCAATCGGTGGCCAGGTAATCCAGGTTCCAAGCAGCAGCTCGCGCAGTTCAAGCAGTGCAGCATCTACCAAGAAATTTATCGGCAACATCACCACTTCTGGCGCAGTGAGATCAGATTTTACTCGTTACTGGAATCAGATTACCCCGGAAAACGAAGGCAAATGGGGATCTGTTGAAGGTACTCGCGATGTTTATAACTGGGCACCGGTTGACCGCATTTATGCTTATGCACGTCAAAATAATATTCCAGTAAAAGCACACACATTTGTGTGGGGTGCGCAATCACCCTCCTGGATCAACAACCTGAGCGCGTCAGAAACTGCAGCAGAAATCGAAGAATGGATCCGCGATTACTGCGCCCGTTATCCCGACACAGCAATGATCGATGTAGTTAACGAAGCGGTTCCTGGTCACCAGCCAGCAGGTTATGCGCAAAAAGCCTTCGGCAATAACTGGATTCAACGTGTATTCCAGTTGGCTCGCCAATACTGCCCTAACTCAATCCTGATTCTGAACGACTACAACAACATTCGTTGGCAACACAATGAATTTATCGCACTCGCAAAAGCGCAAGGTAATTACATTGATGCGGTCGGCCTGCAAGCTCACGAATTGAAAGGTATGACTGCAGCACAAGTTAAAACGGCGATTGATAACATCTGGAATCAAGTGGGCAAGCCCATTTACATTTCTGAATACGATATCGGCGATACCAATGATCAAGTCCAACTGCAAAACTTCCAGGCGCATTTCCCGGTGTTCTGGGACCACCCGCACGTTAAGGGCATCACCATTTGGGGTTATGTGAACGGCAGAACCTGGATCGAAGGTTCCGGCTTGATTCAGGACAACGGCACACCGCGCCCTGCAATGACCTGGTTGCTCAATAATTACATTAATAAATAAAGGTTTTAGCGCAGCTCATAAAAAGGATTTTTTTGAGCTGCGATGTTTGGTCAAACACAACCCATTTAACAATCATAAAAAATGATCACTTGCAAAAGTGATCATTTAAAAATTAGGGAGAATTCCCATGCGTGCAAATAATATTGCAAGGATTTGCCATGCGGCAAAGTTTGCAAAAATGTCTGGTAGTTGTTTTGCTTTACTCTTCGCATTGAATGCAAATGCAAGTTGCCAATATCAAATCACCAACCAATGGAACAATGGTTTTACCGCGGCGATAAAAATAACAAATAGTACAAGCACCACTATTAATAGTTGGTCGATAAATTGGCGTTACACAAGTGATAACCGTGTCAGTAACAGCTGGAATGCAAACGTTTCCGGCACCAATCCTTATTCAGCAACAAATTTAGGCTGGAATGGGAATATCCAACCGAATCAAACGGTAGAGTTTGGTTTTCAAGGAACCAAGGGTGCTGCAGTAGCAGAAATTCCTGTTGTCAATGGAGCGCCATGCGGAACATCGACAGTGTCTTCGTTGCCTGTTTCGTCAACGAATTCATCCAAAAACTCTTCATTACCAACACTAAGCTCCAGCGCCAGGACATCCAGCAGTTTTGCTGCATCGTCAACAAGCGCAACGGTTTCCTCAAAAAGTTCAATTGCATCTTCAATTGCTGTGAGCTCTTCATCTGCCGCCGGTTTGATTGAAGCAAGCAATCCAGTGATTTGGGCGGACGTTCCCGATCCGTCCGTTATTCGTGTAGGCAACGCGTATTACATGAGTAGCACCACTATGCATATGAACCCCGGTGTGCCAATTATGAAATCGACTGACCTGGTGAATTGGTCAGTGGTGAATTATGCGTACAATATTTTGGATAACACCAATGCGCTCAATCTGGAAAGTGGCCAAAACGCTTATGGGAAAGGTTCATGGGCAAGTAGTATTCGTTATGTAGATGGTATGTATTACGTAAGTACGTTTTCCTATACCACCAACAAAACGTATATCTATAAAACCCGCGATATTGAAAATGGCCCCTGGACTGTTTCAGCATTAAATGGTTTGTACCATGATTGCTCATTATTTTTTGAAAATGGCCGCGCATTTCTGGCTTACGGCATTGACGATATAAAAATTATCGAATTAACAGCAGATGCCTCGGCAATTAAATCCGGTGGTTTAAACCAAACTATTATTGCCAAATCGTCTGCTGTCGCAGGAACGAATTTTATCGTTCGCCCCGAAGGCACCCACCTGCAGAAAATCAATGGTCGCTATTACGTTTCATTAATTACCTGGCCTTCAGGAAAATCGCGCACACAATTAATTTTCCGCTCCAATAATTTAACAGGGCCTTACGAAGGGCGTGTAGCCTTACAAGACCAGGGTATTGCCCAAGGCGGATTAATTGATACACCAACAGGGAACTGGTATGCATTTTTATTTCGCGATTCCGGTGCAGTTGGGCGCATTCCTTATCTGGTTCCTGTGAGCTGGCAAGATGGTTGGCCAGTGATGGGGGTAAATGGAAAAGTGCCCCAGAAGCTGGGGTTCACAGTAGAAAATAAAGGGCTAAACGGAATTGTAGCAAGCGACGAATTCAATCGGGCGCAAGGTTCATCGACGTTGCCACTGCAATGGCAATGGAATCACAACCCGGATAACAGTGGATGGTCGCTCAGCAATCGCCCCGGTTATTTGCGACTGACGACAAAACGTATTGCCGCTAATTTCGAAGTTGCGCGCAACTCGCTAACGCAACGCAGTTTCGGCCCGCAAAGTTCTGCGCGGATCGCGCTTGAAACCGCCGCGATGAAAGATGGTGATTATGCCGGCCTTGGTGCATTGCAATCACGTTACGGTTATGTAGGCGTGACCAAAACCAACGGCAATAAATCTATCGTGATGGTGGATACGACTTCGGGTAATCCACAAGAAATTACACGCCTGGGTTTATATCAGGACCGCGTGCATTTTCGCATCGATATGGATTTTCGCAATCAAACCGATCAAGCGAAATTTTATTACAGCCTGGATGGCAATAACTGGACTGCCATCGGTTCAACCCTGCGCATGACTTACGATCTCAAGCATTTTATGGGTTATCGCTTTGCGCTGTTTAATTACGCCACACAATCTACCGGTGGTTATGTGGACTTTGACTACTATCGAATCAGTCAATAAGTCGAATCAGTCAATAAATCGGATCAATATAAAAATCGGCTCGGTCAATAAAAGTAACAACAATAATTTTAAAAACGCTAGAGAACTTTTCCAATTTACGGAGATTACATGATGAATAAACAAAAGAACTCCGCCAGATTATTACCGCAGGTGTTACGCAACACCTGCGGTGTAATTGGCTTGGGCGCAACGCTGCTTGCGTTATCCAATACCGCCTTCGCTGCCTGTACCTATTCAGTCGATAACGAATGGGGTAGCGGTTATGTGGCGAGTATTACGGTAAAAAATGATACGAATGCT
>NZ_KN266207.1:1304028-1304539 GCF_000766945.1 Cellvibrio mixtus subsp. mixtus J3-8
GTATGGGCTGGAACGGCAGCATCGCACCGGGTCAATCCGTTTCTTTTGGATTCCAGGGCAATACCAATGGCGGCACAGTTGAGCGCCCCGTCGTAAACGGTACGTTGTGCGGCGCGGCAGTAAGCTCTTCCTCACGCTCCAGTGTTGCAGTGACTTCTTCCAGTCGCTCCAGCGTTGCACCAAGTTCAACGCCTAGTTCTGCACCTGCAACCAGCTCACGCTCAAGCGCTGCAGTTTCTTCAGTCAATAATTCTGTTCCGGCAAATAATTTTGCACAAAACGGTGGTGTCGAAAGTGGCTTAACCAATTGGGGAACTACAGCAGGAACAGTAACGCGTTCAACAGCCGATAAACGCAGCGGCTCAGCCAGCGCATTGATCACCGGCCGTACCGCCGCGTGGAATGGTTTGACATTTAATGTGGGTTCACTCACCACTGGCAATGAATATGCGTTAAACGTCTGGGTGAAATTGGCTCCGGGAACCCCGGATAGCGTTATTACACTGACTGC
>NZ_KN266207.1:1304645-1327211 GCF_000766945.1 Cellvibrio mixtus subsp. mixtus J3-8
CTTACTGCATCAGCAAATGAATGGCGTTTGCTGGAAGGTTATTACACACAATCCGGTACTGCCTTCCAACATTTCATTATCGAAGCAACTGATACGACTATCAGCTACTACGCGGATGATTTTGCAATCGGTGGACAAGTCACCCAAGTGCCCAGCAGTTCCAGTAGTTCAAGCGCTAGCAGCTCGGGTCAAGTGTGTGATTTAAAAGCACCTTTGCAATGGGTTTCTACCGGGCCGTTGATTAGCCCGAAAAATGCCAACTGGAAATCCATTAAAGATCCGTCAGTGGTGAAATATAACGGCACTTATCATGTGTACGCGACCTACTACGATACCGCTTACAAATCCATGTACACCAGCTTCACCGATTGGAATAACGCTCAAGCAGCGCCACATATCTCAATGAACGGCACTACTGTAGGCAATAGTGTTGCGCCACAGGTGTTCTACTTCCGTCCACATAATAAGTGGTATTTGATTACCCAATGGGCCGGTGCTTACTCAACTACCGACGATATCAGTAAACCGAATTGGACTGCGAAAAAGAAATTGCTGCAAGGCGAGCCGTCTGGCGCGTTGGATTTCTGGGTGATTTGTAACAGCACGCATTGCTATTTGTACTTCTCGCGCGATGACGGTGTGCTCTACATGTCTAAAACCACCATTGGCAATTTCCCCAACTTCTCCGGTTATTCGATTGTGATGGAAGATCATCGCGGCAATGGCAACCAATATTTATTTGAAGCACCGAATGTGTACAAACTCGATGGTCAAAATAAATATTTATTAATGGTTGAAGCATGGCCAAGTGGTCCGCGCATGTTCCGCTCATGGACATCAACCAGTTTGGATGGCCCATGGACAGCACTTGCTGATACCGATGCGAATCCGTTTGCCGGTAATCGCAACGTGGAGTGGCCAACGGGTAAATGGGCTAACGGTATTAGTCATGGTGAATTGATTCGTTCAGGTTACGACGAGCGTCTGACTGTTGATCCTTGTAATTTAGAGTTCCTGTATCAAGGTGAAGCAGGTCCTAGCCCAGACGGTAATTACAACACCATTCCTTACAAACTTGGCTTGCTGCGCTTGAAGAAATAATTTTCGCGGCTAACCACTCGTTACTTCCCCGCTTTGGTAGATCCAGGGCGGGGATTTGACCTTCACCAACCGACGAGTTTGTTAGTTGTTTGTGCTCGTCAACGAATAAGAATAACAATAAAAAATTAACTATCGTCAGCTAACCCCAAATTCGGTATCGCGATCATTTTCTCGTTGTCGCGATTGTCTAATACCCTCTGTTAAGGAGAGAAACAATGAACTTATTGAATTACCGTGGCCCGCAGCGGTTGAAAAAAAGTGAACAACCATTACTAAATCTTGCGATGGGTGCTGCGCTCGCTGTGTTAGCACAAACGGCATCAGCAGCATGCACCTATCAAATAGATAATGAATGGTCGGATGGTTTCGTGGCCAGCATTATTATAAAAAATGACACCAACGCAACAGTGAATAATTGGAGCGTGAATTGGCAGTACGCTAATAATCGTGTAACTAACAGCTGGAATGCCAATGTCTCTGGCAGCAATCCCTACACAGCAACCAATATGTCCTGGAATGGCAGCATTGCAGCAGGCCAATCGGTTTCGTTTGGATTCCAGGGCACTAAAAACGGCAATACTGCCGAGCGCCCGCAAATCAATGGAACCCTCTGTTCAGCGGCTCCAGTAAGTTCTGTCGCAAGTAGCTCGCCGGTCAGCTCAGTACGTTCGAGTTCATCAGTAGCCGTTGTGTCTTCATCACGAATCAGTTCATCGGTTGCATTAAGTTCATCGTCACGCGTCGCTTCATCTGTTCCGACAGGTGCTCGTAACGCTATTACAGTGCGTGCACTTGGCACAACAGCGACCGAATCCATCACTCTCAGCGTAGGTGGTACTGAGGTGCAGTCCTGGACGTTGAGCACCGTCATGAACAGTTACACGGTAGAAACGGATCTGGTTGGCGACATCGTCGTGGCGTTTACCAATGATGATGGCGGCAATGCCGATGTTCGTATCGATTACGTCAACGTTAACGGTGTAACCCGTCAAGCAGAAGAGCAGGCAGAAAACACCGGAGCTTGGGGAAATAACCGTTGCGGTGGCGGTGCACCCAGCGAATGGTTGCATTGCGAAGGTTACATCAATTTCGGTAGCGTCACTGGCGAGCCACGTTCAAGCAGTTCTGTCGCGTCGAGCAGATCTTCGGTCTCTAGCAGTTCGTCATCTGGTGCCGGTTCTCTTGGCTGTGGTGCCCCCGCTAAATTAACCAATGGCCGTCGTACCATTAGCGTTAATGGTTTGAACCGCGAATACGTATTGGATATCCCGAGCAACTACAACCAGAACAATCCCTACAAGTTGGTCTTTGGTTGGCACTGGCGTGGTGGTAGTGCGAACGATGTTGTAGGTCAAGGCTATTACGGCATGAAAAGCCTCTCTAATAACAGTGCGATTTTCGTGGCGCCCGATCGTGCCGCCGGCACCGACGGTTGGACGAATGAAAACGGCCGCGACATCGCTTTCTTGCGGTCGATGTTGACCCAATTGAAGTCATCATTGTGTATCGATGAAAGTCGCGTCTTCTCTACCGGTTGGAGTTACGGTGGCATGATGTCATTTGCGGTGGGCCGCGAGTTGCCAACCACCTTCCGTGCTATCGCGCCAGTATCAGGTGCCTTCTTGACGCCTCATGTGGATAGTGGTTCAGCGACGGCGGCCTGGATTGCGCACGGCACTAGCGACACTGTGGTAAGCCATAGCTCTGGTAGTCAAGCCCGTGATGCTTATCTCAGGGCTAACGGTTGCTCTAACACGACTGTGCCGGTGCAGCCATCTCCCTGTGTGGAGTACCAAAACTGCTCAGCGGGTAAACCTGTTGTCTGGTGTTCGTTCAACGGTGGGCATACCCAGCCGTCATTCTATAGCTCTGGAGCATGGAACTTCTTTAATCGGTTCTAATTGCCGTGAGGCAAAGGCAACAGTGATAAAAAAGATGCACCACAGGTTATCCGGTGCGTTGGTGTGCATTCGATGGTGGTCATTGGCCATCACAACACGACGCAGGCCAGCCTGAAAGCTGGATTCCTGTAGAGGCCTGGAATTTTATCAGACAATTCTGATAAAAATCAGCGTTATCTTCCCCTGGACTTGCCCGGCTTGCAGCCGGGCTTTTTTCATTTTTTTAGTGGTTTTGCGCGTGTTTTTATTAAAAGTTAATGGTTTTTGACGTTCAAGTTGATAGATCAAACTTGCGCTTTATTTGTCATATAGTAATAATGACCACATGATCTGTACCGAGGCATCCACTCCAACATCCTGCATCAGATTACATAAACATAAGAACCTGGCAATTAAATAGGAAAATAACAATGCGTCGTTTTACTTTTTATTCGGTCATTACGCTAATTTTTGTTTCATTTTGTTCCACGGCATTCGCAGCAAACCATGAAATTAAACATTTTCGCGATATTGTTTGGGCCAGCCCCAAAAATTTTGATTTGACCCTGGATATCGCTATACCCGCCACAAAAACCAAAGATAAACCTGTATTGGTTATTTTTCATGGCGGTGGATGGTTACTCAACAACAAATCTATCATGACCGATTTGGCTAACAGCATCGCCACACGCACTGACATCATTACAGTAAACGTAAATTACCGTTTACTTTCCAATGTGAATAACACCACTACCGTGAATGAAATTGTTGAAGATGCATTGGGAGCAGTCGTTTGGGTTAAACACAACATTAAACGTTACGGTGGTGATCCAAATAAGGTTGCGGTGACAGGCGATAGTGCCGGCGGGCATTTGGCCGCAATGGTTACTGTTGCCGGGCGTAATCTGGGCAGCGATGGATTTGATAAAAAACCGCTGCGCTTCAAACCAACGTATTTACCTAATGATGTAACCGCCGAGGAAATCGCCAGCAAAGATGGTTTGAAAATCCAGGCAGCTATTTTGAGCTATGCCGGATACAGTCTGGTTGAGGTCGCCCAGGGAGATTTTGAGACAGAGCGTAACCCATTCTGGAAATGGAGCAACGCCACACCACGCGGCATGTTTGGTGACAAAATTAATTTAAAAAATAACCCCGATTACTATGAAGCTGTTTCACCCAATCAATATTTGGTTGATAAAAAAGAATATGCATTGCCACAACAGTTTGTATTGGTCGGAGAACTGGACCAACTTACAACACCGGAACGTGCAACTGCATATGTAGAGCAACTAAAAAAATTGAATCAACCGGTACAATTTAAAATCTATGCAGGCAAGGGTCACGGTTTTTTAGACAGTGGATGTAATGATTATAACAAGGGTTGTTTCAAGGAGCTTTCCGAACCCACGGTGACTGACATGGTTAAATTCCTGAATGATGTTTTCCAACTATAAATCGATTATTCGTTAATGTTATTTCTGCTTACTCGCGCACGGGTGCAGGTTCAATCACGAAATCAATGGAACATCAATCATGGCTCTATTCACCAAAAAATTAAATCGTAGACAGAAAATATCACGATCAATTTTTATATTTTCTGTCCTTGTGTATTTTGTTCCCTGCACGTATGCAGAGACACCAAAGGTAACGCCCAACTATCAAAATAATTCGCTCAATTTCGAAGAGCGTGCCCAGGACCTGGTGTCACGTATGACACTGGATGAAAAAATTCCACAACTGATTAACGACGCGCCTGCTATTCCGCGCCTTGGTGTGCGTGAATTCAATTGGTGGAACGAAGGCCTGCATGGTGTAGCTGCACTCGGTGAAGCAACTGTTTTTCCTCAGGCGATAGGCATGGCCGCTGCATGGGATGAACCATTAATGCAGCAAGTAGCAGATGTTATCAGTACTGAATTCCGCGCAAAGCATTACGCGGAACAACATCGGTTTGGTGGCTCTGACTGGTTTGGCGGATTAACCGTGTGGTCCCCTAATATTAATATTTTTCGCGATCCGCGTTGGGGTCGCGGCCAGGAAACCTACGGGGAAGATCCGCACCTGACCTCGCGCCTTGGCGTTGCTTTTGTGAAAGGCCTGCAAGGAAATGATTCGCGCTATTTGAAAACTGTGGCAACACCCAAACACTTTGCTGTTCACAGCGGGCCTGAGGCCAGCCGCCATCGCGATGATATCCACCCGAGCGCAAAAGATTTGGAAGAAACTTATCTTCCGGCATTTCGCGCAACGATTACCGAAGGAAATGCCCAATCGATAATGTGTGCATATAACGCCGTAAGCGGCGTACCGGCTTGCGCTAACGATGAATTACTGCAAAATAAATTGCGCAAGCAATGGGGCTTCAAAGGTTTTGTGGTATCTGATTGTGGTGCCGTTTTTGACATTTATCACAGCGCAAACCACCACTATAAAAAATCCCCCGAAGAAGGTGTCAAGGCTGCATTTGAAGCGGGAATGGATTTAATTTGTGGCGATGCCAATGAAGCCGATAATATTCGCAGTGCGTTAAAAAAAGGCTTGATTACAGAAGCGCAGATAAATACTTCATTAGTTCGTTTGTTTACCGCAAGAATGCGCCTCGGTCAATTTGATCCACGCACCACTGTATTTCCAAAAATTACCGCGCGCGACAATGACACAAATGCGCATCGCCAGCTTGCGCGTACCATGGCAGAAAAATCGCTAGTGCTATTAAAAAACGAAGCCAGTTTATTACCATTAAAGTCCACAATAAAAACGATAGCAGTTGTTGGCCCAAATGCAGACAGCGTTGAAGCATTAGTGGGTAATTACAATGGCAGCCCGTCACAACCGGTAACGGCATTAAAAGGATTGCGCGCGCGTTTTGGTGAAACCAATATTCGTTACGACAAAGGTACAGGGCTACTTGACCCGATACAGGCACCGGTTCCAACGACAGCATTATGCATAGATGCCAGATGTCGAAAACCCGGTTTGAATGCAGAATATTTTTCCGATAAAAATTTCGACAAAAAACCCGCACATAAACGCGTAGATACTAATGCGAGTGTGCAGTGGAAGAATGAAGTAGCAAGCGGCGCTGTTCGCTGGAGCGGATATTTGAAAGCACCGGAGACTGGCACCTACAGCCTGCGTTACCTGGCTGATGGCGGATATCGCATTTGGGTCAATGATCGATTGATCATTGATGCCTGGAATGTGGATTGGCGACCGGTGATTGCCAGTGGTGCAGTGGATTTGGAAGCAGGAAAAATTTATCGCTTGAAAATTGAAGCTTTCCAGCGCGGCGAACAAGGCAACGAGCAATTAGTGTGGAGCCTGCCCTCCAATGCTAACGTGGAATCAGCTATTAACACCGCAAAAAATTCTGATGCGGTGGTATTTGTGGGTGGATTAACTGCCCAAGTAGAAGGCGAAGAAATGCCAGTGCCGCTGCCAGGATTTAGCGGAGGCGACCGCACCGATTTATCGTTACCGCTTGTTCAACGCGAATTGTTAAACAAACTCTATGCCACAGGAAAACCAGTCATTGTTGTATTAATGAATGGCAGCGCACTGGCAATTAATGAGGATGATGCAAAAGCCGCAGCAATCATTGAAGCCTGGTATCCCGGCGGTCAAGGTGGTGAAGCGATTGCATCAATGTTGGCTGGCGACTATAGCCCTGCGGGCCGATTGCCAGTGACGTTTTATAAATCGCTTGAACAATTACCCGCATTCAGTGATTACTCTATGGCTAATCGCACTTACCGTTATCACACTGGAGAAGTTTTATATCCCTTTGGTTACGGACTTTCCTACAGCAAGTTCAGTTACAGCGATGTAAAAATCTCACCAAAACAATGGAATACCAAGGGCTCTGTAACACTATCAGTAAATATAACCAATACTGGTGCGATGGATGCTGACGAGGTGGTTCAACTCTATGCGGCGCGCAAAGACATCGAAAATTCACCCGTACGAACATTGGTTGGTTTTGAACGAATTCATATCGCGAAAGGTGAAACCAAAAAAATCACATTCACCCTGGATGATCGTAGCTTGAGTACGGTGAACATGGATGGCCAACGCTCCCTGGTTGCCGGCAATGTAACGCTATGGGTAGGTGGAGGCCAACCTGTTCAGCGAGCAGGCCTGCAAGCCGCTTCAGGCAAAGAAGTAAATCTGGTCATCCAACAAAGCAAAGCGCTTTAGATAGTATTCCCGTGTTCATATGTTGGACACGGGAATTACTGCGCTCCATTGATAGCCATAAAAAACTCCATTCTCTGCCATCTTTCCTTATCAATAAATCATAAAAAATTAATCTTTAAAAACCACAAAAATAATTTCAAATTTTTTTTCAAAACGCCGTTGCAAATTGAGCCGTCAATAATTGTGTGACCACCCTCTTCGATCATTCTAGTTAAACAAATAGGCCTTCAAATTCTCTATTTAAAAGCGGCTTTTTTCAAATAAGAATGTAATCGAATTCATACTGGTATTACTAACATACTAGTTCATCAATTTAAGGCAGTTATCATTTTTGTTTGTTGAAACCCATATAAAAATATTGTATGTTTTAATTATAGTAATTTTGACCAAAAGATAGGTTTGCCGGGTTCGAATTGCATGAGTTTACTTCGTTGGATGCAGTTAGCTTTTAATATACTGCATTATTTTTGCAGCTTGACAGTGCAGCATAAAAATTATTATCTGGAAATAAAATGCAAAGTGTATCCATCTACGATTTCATAAAAATCAAAATAGCGTCCATGGAATATGCACCGGGCAGAAATTTCTCCGAGATGGATATAGCCAGAGAACTGGGCACACCCAGATCCAAAGTTCGCGAAGCATTCAGCTTATTAGCACAAGATAAATTAGTCCAAATCATTCCTCAACGGTGTACCACTATTTGCAAACTTGATTTGGGCAATATCCTGGATTCGATTTTTATCGTTAGGTCTATTTTAATTGCGGTAGTGAAAGATGTTAATTTGCAGCACATTGAAAAACAATTAACAATAACCCAGCTGAGAGAGAGCTTAACAGCTTTTGAAAATGGAACTGTATTTTCTGATGCAGATTTCTTTAACGCAGACCACAATTTTTATCTTACACTCTCAGGATTAAATGGGTTTCCGCGATTAAATAAAATTATTTTTAAAGAAAAACTGAACATTGACAGGACACTTAGGCTATCAATCGGGCGGCGTGGGGATTATATCGCGATTGCCAAACTGTATGGTAAAGTCCTGGATGGCATGTTAGCTGGCGCACCGGAAAAATCGATTAAAGCTATTTGCGAAATTTCTGTAACCCTTGAGAAGTACGCCAATATGGCAGTGAAATGTCATCCAAGTTTATTCAAGTAATTCATTTATTAATGCAACAGGGTTATTCCGGCAGAAACAATAACTATAAAATTTTCTTAATTTAATAGTAAGTTAAAAATTTAAATAAAAATTATAAAAGAAAAAATTAAATAATCGACACCTGTTATCTGGTGCCTGTTAAATCAGTTGTTAATACCTCAAGCCAATTAGCGAGCAGCACAGTTACCTGAATGTTATTATCCATTGCTAATTTAAAGATAATATTTTTCAGCGGTAATTTATGAGTGCTTAAAGCGAATCAGTTTTTAGCTGCCCAGGCTTGCGGTATACAGACCAATATCGAAATTGCGGATCGATTTAATTACAACAATGACCCCCTATCTGGAATTCGGTAATACCTCTGTGTCGCTGGCAGGATAGCGACCCGGAGCCACTACTAACCGGTCTTTATTCCTCTACAGGCTGCATTGGTAATAAGGCTAAAAACCTGGAGTCTAATAATGAATCAATTTATTAATAAAAAAGCCATTCTATCTTCACTGATTTGTGCAGCGGCATTGGGTGTCTCTGCTGTAAATGCACAAACACTTACCAGCAATTCCACGGGTACCAATAACGGATTTTATTATTCTTTCTGGAAAGATTCGGGCAATGCCTCGATGACATTACATTCCGGCGGCCGTTATGCATCTCAATGGAATAGCGGCACTAACAACTGGGTAGGAGGTAAAGGCTGGAATCCTGGAAGCAGTTCAAAAGTTGTCAGCTATTCCGGTTATTACGGTGTGAGCAATAGCCAAAACTCTTACCTTGCCCTGTATGGCTGGACCAGAAGTCCGCTGATTGAGTATTACGTCATTGAAAGCTATGGCTCATACAATCCGGCCAGCTGTTCCGGCGGAACTGATTACGGCAGCTTCCAAAGTGATGGTGCGACCTACAACGTCCGCCGCTGTCAGCGCGTTAACCAACCATCAATTGATGGCAACCAAACTTTTTATCAATATTTCAGCGTGAGAAATCCTAAAAAAGGGTTTGGAAATATTTCCGGTACCATCACATTTGCCAACCATGCAAATTTCTGGAGAAGTAAAGGCCTGAATTTAGGTAACCACAACTACATGGTACTGGCGACAGAAGGTTATCAAAGTAACGGTAATTCCGATATTACTGTTAGCGAAGGAGGCAACAATAATGGTGGCAATAATGGCGGCGGCAGCTCAAGCTCATCACCATCAACTGGAGGAAGCAAAACCATTGTGGTGCGCGCGCGCGGAACTGCCGGTGGTGAAAGCATCACGCTCAAGGTAAATAACCAGGCAGTACAAACCTGGACTTTGTCCACCAGCTATAACAACTACACCGCAACGACCAATCTGTCAGGTGGTAGCCTGGTGGAATTCACTAACGACGGTGGTAACCGTGATGTACAAATTGATTACATCAGCGTGAATGGTTCTGTTCGCCAATCTGAACAACAGACCTATAACACCGGCGTTTATCAAAATAATGCGTGTGGCGGCGGCAATGGTGGCAGCGAATGGTTGCATTGTAATGGGGCTATCGGTTACGGCAATCTTTAACACTGCTTGATTAACACCATTGTTGATGTATTTTGAAAAAAGGCGCAGGTAAGGATCACCTGCCCTTTTTAATCAAGAGCATTCAGTTATGAAACTTTCCCTGTTTAATATTCACGATGTTGCCCTGTTTATAACAGTCACATTATGTTTACTCCTTGCCATTTTTCAATTTTTCTCTCCCGATAAAAACAAGATAGCGAAGTATTTCCTGTTGGTTTTTTTAATCGATATTGCCATTGGTGTCGGCGCAGTATTGCTACTTTGGCAACCCACTATAAAAATACACCCATTAATAGATGGCTACGTTATCCCTTACATTTTATTCGGTTCGCTGTTGCTGAAGGGCCCACTGCTCTACGGTTACGTTGCCACTACTATTGCGCCAGAATATCGTTTTGAAGCTTTTGACGTTTTTCATTTAATGCCTATTGTTATTTATTTTCTAGTGCTTGCAATAACCAGTTACAACACGGGCAATATGCATTTATACGGTGATAAATTAACTCGGATTTTATCGTTCTATGAATGGCACTCGGTAAAAATAATTCCCCTGGTTTATGCACTAATGGCTGCACATAAAGTACATCAGTATCGCGAGCGCTTTAAAAATGCGTCTTCAAACCCTTCATCCGGATTGTTATGGCTGGATATTTTAGTATGGGGAGCTTTGATTAATTGGGGCTGGTCATTAGGGACCCATATGCTCGGGTTCTACCTGGGAGCATCTATTGCGGATAAATTTGGTATCCTGGATAACTATATAACGTCGGGACTTATCAGCGCACTATTGGTCTATAGCCTTATAAATACTAATAAACAACTATCTATCAATATAGACGCAAGGAAAACATTTCCGGAACTAAATACCGAGAGCAAAATTGTTGAAAAAATTGTTTATAGCATGGAAGTAGAAAAAATATTCCTTAATCCGCGCTTGAATATTGAGCGCCTGGCGGAGCATATCAACCTTCCCTATCGCGAAGTTTCAGCACTGATTAACAAGCACTTCCATGTAAACTTTAATGAATATATTAATTTCTATCGTATTAACGAAGCCAAAAGGTTATTGTCAGATGCGCAATTTTTTAATTTGCCTATCAATGAAATCTATATGCAGGCGGGCTTTAACAGTAAATCGGCATTTCATCGTTTCTTCAGCCGTTTAGTCGGGGTATCACCAACGGAGTTTCGCAAGTTATCGGCGTCAATGAAAACCAATTGCGCGGCTACAGCGTAATGGTTGCCTGCTTGAGTAGCACAGGCAACCATTAAATTTCAGGTATTATTATTTTTTAATTCACTTTGCATGTCGGTACAACAAAGGAACCGTCGTGGTTACCTTGCAAACCAAAACTGGTCGATTGCCCCGGCGCAATAGTGCCATTCCAATTGACATTACTCGCAGTCACCGTATTACCTGATCCGCCAATAGTTGCATTCCAGCCACCGGTGCGCTGCGGATTTTCACTGAAGGTTAGTGTTAGGTTCCACCCGTTCACAGTGGTAGTTCCGCCATTGTTAATAACGACATCCAATTGGTACCCACTGCCCCAATTATTGACTACCTTCGCCGTACAGGTTAATCCACCCGTGCTAATTGAGCTGGCCACAGAAGATGCGTTGGAGCTAATTGAACTTCTGCTTGATGACGATGGAACAATGGAGCTTTGAATCGAGCTGGATGCGACCGAACTATTGCCGCCAACGATTCCAAATGGCGCTGGTTGTGCCGCACAAGTACTGCGCGAAATACAACTTCTGTTATTTTCATAACCCCAACCACTATTAGTATTCGTACACAACGGATAAAGCGTGCCATACCAATTGCATTGCCCGCCGGTGGTATTCGGATTGCTCGACGCCACTGATGAACTGGCCACACTACTCTTGCTAGTAGCAGTGCTACTAGTAATCGCTGTACTGCTACTGGAACGATTACTCGAAACCACACTGCTGCTTGATCGGCTGCTGGCATTACCGTCCACCGGTACCGTACCGGAAAAACCTTTGGCATTTTCCGTGGTTAACGCAAGGATTAAGGTTCCATTCTGGATCACAACGTTAGCAGGATCAAAGTCCACATAATTTCCATCAAAGGTCCAATCCGCTTTACTCCAGCGATTGGTATCAAAGTTATTAAAATCATCGCGCCAGGAAAATGTGAAGGTTTTTGAGTTGGTATTGTAGGAGTAGTACTCCATGTAATTTACAAACTGGTAAACCGGCAGGATGGACGGATTAAATGCACCCACCCAGGATTCCGATGTCGATGCCCAGATATTGAAACGCATGCTCTGTGGATTTACGAGCCCCGTCACAAAATTGCTGCCGTTAATCCTCCTCACTTGCTGACCATCAATAAACCAGGCTACGTATTCCGGTGTCCACTCCAGGACATACGTATGGTAATCATCCGCGAGAGACTGCGACGCGGTATGCAAGCCTTCTGTTGTTTGGCGCGGTGAGCCTACAATAATGTTACTTTGCATTTGATAAGCATCGTTCTTACCTAACACTTCAATATCAATTTCTTCCCACACTGCGCCCGACACTTCAGAACCATTTTTGTAGGTAAAGAAAGTCGAGAGCAGCCCGCTCCCCTCAGCCATGCGCATACGCATAACATAGCGACCGTACTTGGTCGATTCAGCGCTGTAAATTTCCGCACCCTTATAAGGTTTTGCCGCGGCATAGCCAATGCTGACTATTGAAATACACAGCGTGGTTACCAGGGAATAAATGGATCGTTTATCAAACATGGTGTACTCCTTATGTTTATTGTGGATGGATTTTGGATATGTTTTTCTGACCGCTAAAACACAGGGAATTTACAAAAAAACGGGCCGTGATTTTGTCCCACTTTTGCAAAACAGCGGGAATATGCCGTCACATTTTCGCGGAGATAATGGGAATCAAGAAAAAATGGATTGAAATGAGGGCCAGCCAGAGAACCCGGGCCGCAGTTTCAACATATCTTAAAAATTCTTTACCTGATGGCAATCGGCTTTTGCCTTGTTACACATCGCCTTTCGTAAAATTTGTAATATAATATATCCAGATAATCGCATCCTTGGCACTTTGTGTTTTTTATTGGCTCGCGATCTTCTATTTAAGAAATATAAAAGCAAACACTCCCGTTTTTTGTGTAAAAACCGATCCAACATTCACTACAACACATCGGGCTTTGCGCAAGCGCACCAACAAACGCTATATCACCATTTCCATCCATGATGGCGTTGTAGCTTTGCCTCAAAAAATCAACATCAGGAGATAATTTATGCATTGGCAATCCACGCTTTTTTCAAAACTGATTGCATCGGTATTAATTGTATTAACCAGCACAATAACGTTTGCACAAGATGGAAAAATGTATCCGATTGAAGCGCCGCAAGAGCCCGGAGCCATACCATTGAATACGGGCGGTGTTGATAATCAACCGGAACAAGAATCCTGGTTTCGCCAATGGGGAGACCCGATGGCGAGAAACATTTCAAAGGCAACATTAACGCCCTTCCTGGCTGATCCTGCAAAAGCAACCGGCACCAGTGTCATAGTGGCACCTGGTGGTGGCTTCATGTGGCTCTCTATGGGCAATGAAGGTTGGGAAGTTGCACAAGCTCTCGCCGCGCGCGGCATCAATGCTTTTGTGTTGAAGTATCGGTTACAACCTACTGCGGGAACATTGGAAGCATTTGAAGCACAAATGAACCAACGTTTTGCGGAAGCAGCAAAACAGTCAGACGATAAAACGCCCCCCAAAAGGCCGCGCGGAAACCTTGAAAACCAACTGGAAGATGTAGAAGCAGCATATGCGTTAATCAAAAGCCGCGCGAAAGAATGGAATGTGGATATGAAGCGGATCGGTATGATGGGTTTTTCCGCCGGAGCGGGCTTAACCATGGCGACGACCCTGCAATCGAAGAAAGTAAGCCTGGCTTTTATTGCACCTATCTACGGCGGCATGGATGCGGTTGAGGTACCAAAGAATGCCCCGCCACTATTTGTTGCTATCGCAGTTGATGATTTCCTGTTCCATGGCGAAACCGGTTTAATAAAATCATGGTATGACGCCAAAATTCCCGTGGAATTTCACCTCTATCAAAACGGTGGGCATGGTTTTGGTTTAGGTAATCCTGACCGTACCAGTAACAAATGGTTTGATGCGTTTATGTATTGGCTTGAGGTCAACAAACTTCTTAAACCATAAGTTTATCTCCCTGGTGGAGTTCGTTTTATACAAGCGAACTCCATTATCTCTTTTAATAAAACCAACTTAATTACGCCCCGTATTGCCATTTCCCTTTTCTTACATTCCTTTTAAAAAATAATTACCGGGCAATTATCACTTGAGTTAATTTTATTTCTCATCATCCAAACCAACCAAATAGAATTTAGTTACTCCTTTCGCCAACAGCAAAAAACAAATTATCTTTAAAAATAAAAAATTACACTCCAATGTTTAAATATAAATAATTTTTTCCTGACGATATCAACTTGCCTCAACTGGCAGATAAATAGTAGAACCAGTTCAAAAAAACATAGCTTGCATGACCAATTTTTAGAACCAGTTTGCTAAACAGACGCGTTTGACAAAAATCTCAATATCCATATAAGCAGACAATATCTAAAATTATCCCTGGTCGGGATACACGTCCAACGGCAGTTCATCAGTTGGTCTTTTATATTGGCAACTGGATTTTTATAAAAGCAATTGAAACATCACAACATCAGCAGTCCGACTCCTAACTAAAAAAACATCCGCTTGTAACAAGCATGATGCATCAACGCACATATTCCCTTTTTCCTTATCGGACGGAGGCTCTTCGGAGATCAGTAATGACATTAATTCTGAATTTTAACGCTCTTGTTTTTTATGGAGGTAAGCCACAATGAATTTTATCAACGGTAAAATACTGATGGGCCTTGCGGCTCTTGGCCTCGCTGCCATGTGTTCGGCAACAGCAAATGCACAAACGCTTAGCAGTAATTCCACAGGGACCAATAACGGATTTTTTTATTCATTCTGGAAAGATTCCGGTAGTGCAACCATGACGTTGTACGGCGGCGGACGCTATTCATCGCAATGGAATAACAACACCAATAACTGGGTTGGTGGCAAAGGCTGGAAGCCAGGTAACAGCTCACGGGTGATTAGCTACAGCGGAAATTACGGCGGCAGTAATAACCAAAATACTTATCTCGCACTTTATGGCTGGACGCGAAGCCCGTTGATTGAATACTACGTGATTGAAAGTTACGGTTCCTACAACCCGGCCAGTTGTTCCGGTGGAACTGACTACGGTAGTTTCCAAAGTGACGGTGCGACTTATAACGTTCGTCGTTGCCAACGCGTTAACCAACCGTCCATTGATGGCAATGCAACGTTTTATCAATATTTCAGTGTGCGCAACCCAAAGAAAGGATTTGGAAATATTTCCGGCACTATCACATTTGCCAACCACGCAAATTTTTGGGCGAGCAAGGGATTAAACCTGGGTAACCATGATTACCAGATATTAGCTACTGAAGGCTACCAAAGTAGTGGTAGCTCCGACATCACTGTTAGCGAAGGCAGCATCAACGGCGGAAGCAGTAGCACCGCAATTAATTCATCGAGTACAAGCAGCACTGTTACCAGTAGTGGTTCCGGTAGTATCACCGTTCGTGCGCGCGGTGTTACTGGCTCGGAACATATTTATCTCAAGGTAGGCGGAGTGAATGTTGGTAGCTGGACCTTAACGACCAGTTATCAAAATTATGTTTACAGCGGAACCGCATCAGGCGATATCAACGTTGAATACGACAATGACTCAGGTGATCGCGATGTACAAGTCGATTACCTGCAAGTGAATGGCGAAATTCGCCAGGCCGAAGATATGACGTATAACACTGCACTTTACGCCAACGGTTCTTGCGGAGGCGGTGGTAACAGTGAATTGATGCACTGCAACGGTGTTATTGGATTTGGCTCTACCACAGATTGCTTCAGCGGAAATTGTGGCATCACCAGCAGTGTCGGCGTTAGCAGCAGTATCAACACCACAAGCAGTACGCGCAGCAGCGTTGCAGTAACCAGCAGCAGTACAGTCACTACGAGCAGCAGCGGCAGTCAATGCCAATGTAATTGGTATGGCACTGTCTATCCAAGCTGCGTAACCACCCAAAATGGTTGGGGTTGGGAAAATAATAAAAGTTGTATCAGTAATGCGACATGCAATACCCAGCCAACCAATCAGGGTGGATTGGTTTGCAACACGACCAGCTCACCACAAAGTTCATCAAGCACCGTTAGTTCATCGCGTTCTTCATCGAGTGTGATTAGTTCCTCCAGTGTTACCAGTTCATCAAGTTCAAGTCGCATTTTTAGTTCAAGCAATTCCAGTAGCTCAAGAGCTGCTGAAACATTTGTGTATGCAATCAATGCGGGAAATTCATCCGCTGCAACATTGAATGGTGTTATTTATCAGCCTGATCGTTTTGCTTCCGGTGGCACTACACAAACTGTCGCCGATGGCATTGCCGGTACAACTGAAGATGCGCTTTATCAATCCGAACGTTACGGTACTTACAGCTATGAAATTCCAGTAAGCAATGCGACTTATAATGTAGTGTTGCATTTTGCCGAGCTTTATCACAACGCCGCTGGCGCGCGCTCGTTTAATCTCAGCATCGAAGGACAACCCGTGCTTTCTGATTTTGATTTATACAGTGTTGCTGGCCATGACACCGCTTACGATCAACGAGTGAATAATATTGCAGTAACCGATGGCAAACTGACTATCAACCTCACATCCAAAATTGATAACGGCACACTCAGCGGCTTTGCAATTTATTCGAGCGATGGTGGCACCTTCACTGGCTCAACCGAACCGGAATGCAGCACCGCTGATCGCCAGACGCCCACTGCAATTGATTACAACAGAGCGGTTACCCGGCAAGAACAAAAGAATCCACCATCGGGTGCTTTTGGTTACGCCATTGAACATGCAACACAGACTTTGCCCAATCACACGATTTATCGCCCGGACCTGAGCCGTGCTAATAATATTCCGATTGTGGTATGGGGTAATGGCGCTTGTTCAAATGTGGGCACCGAACAAGCTGATTTCCTGTTGCAAATTGCATCGAATGGTTATTTGGTAATTGCGAACGGAGGACCATTTGGATCTGGCTCCAATGACCAACATGAAACGGAATTGGTCAAAGCCATCGATTGGGCGGTTAAAGAAAACAGTCGCAAGTGTAGCCAATATTACGGCAAATTAAATGTCGAAAAAATTGCAACTATGGGTTGGTCCTGTGGCGGCGGCATGGCGCACTTCGCGGCGGTAGATCCACGTGTGGATACCGCCGTCGCATTAAACAGTGGCCTCGGTATTTATGGAGATAGATTTAATTATTACCCACGCTTCCACTCTCCAATCGCAATTTTTAACGGAGATTCGCGCGATGTTGCTTACAATCCGGGATTACAAGAATACAGCGAAGTGAATAATGTCCCCGTATATCACGCCAACTACCCTCAAGGCCACGGCGATGCTTATTTCCAGGATAACGGTGGCGAATTCGGAATTGTTTCTGTGGGCTGGTTAAACTGGATGTTGAAAGATGATTTGACGGCTTCCGGCAAAGGAATGTTTATTGGAAACAATTGCCGGTTGTGCCGTGGACCTTGGGTAACCAAACATAAAGGGTTTTAGTTTTTAATCTTGCATGATTTAAATCTCCACAGTTTAACTGTGGAGATTTTTTCATTTTAATTCTTAATTGATTTTTATTGACGCGTTATAAAAGTGCTTTTCCCGCAGAAGTAAGAAAAGCGGCAACGCCAACGAAGGGCCAACTGCAAGGCAAGACAATGGCAACCATAGGTGGCGCATAGCATGTCTCCTACCCTCGGCGAATACGAATATAGCGACAACAATGCCAGACACGAGAACGTCTGCCCAAGCAAATGCAGGAATGTGGCTTGATGTGGCCTGTTGAAACAGAAGCGGCACATTGAGACCGTGTGCAGAAAACCAGGGGATGAACTGAGAGAGAGGCAACACCGCGCCAGCAATACAGAGAAGTATGTAGATAATTTGCACGTTACCTCCAGCGGGGCTTAACACCGAGCTAAGCGGCGGTTTTTAAATTGTAGTTTTGTGGAATATTTTTTCGCAGCAAAACCACAAAGCTGCGACTTAAAAACTGCCCAGCGCACACAGTGCCCATGCTGCAGCACCTTGTCAGGCTTTAATTTACCGTAAAGCCTGAAACTTCAAAATGCCAATCTTGATCTGAAGCATCTGTTTTTGGATCTGCAGAATAGCTTGATATGAAACCATATTTTTCATGAATGAGAATTTTAGAGCTAAAAACCCCTTTTAATTCCTGTTCCTGTACAGAGGTAATTAACTCATGAATTGTATGGCCCTCACAGGAGCTTTTTTTCCAAGGATGGCGCTTACCGAAAATAAACTGAGAACGAGCAGTACATTTTCCGTTACGGATAACTATTTTTTCTATTGTATAACCGAAGGGGCCAACTCCATGCATTAGCGTGTACCTGTATGATTTTGGCTCGTTTAAAAGCCAATTTTTCTTCAGGTCAGTTAGCTGGCTCTGCGATAACTCAGAGCAAAATGCAAAACAGCTAAAAAATAGCAAAGTGAAGATGGTAATTTTCATATTTACCTAACACCGTGTATAACGGCAGTTGTAAGTTGTAGTTTTATGGATTACTTTTGCGCAGCCAAACCATAAAGCCGCGATGTAAAAACTGTCCTGTGCGCGAAGTACGCGAGCTACTGCGCGTTGCTAGGTTGCTCTTAGCAATTTTAAAATGCCAGCAACCATAGTGTAATTTGTTGTTTTGCCATGTGCATGTATTTCTTTTATTGTATTTAGCCAATCCTTAAGGAAGCTGACATTGAGCTTCATCTCTTCGCGGTTTACATTCCACAATTTTTGAAACTCTCTTTCTTTGGAAAGAAGCCTAGTGAGGTTTTCGTGGCAATTATGGCAAAGAGTTGGGATGCGCCAAATAAATTGCTTTTTGACCTCGTATGAAAATTTCTGATCTTCAGCAGAAAAAATACTTTTATTCTTACACATCACACATAAATACGAAATATTTTCATAATACATAGCGTTTGAGCTATAATGACTACCCTGCGAACGCTGGCTAGATTTAGACCATCGAGCCCTGTCAATTAATATACTTTCCAAAAAAAGAACCTCTAGTTAGCACAATATTAAAGAGTGCCAAAACCTATACCGCCGCATACACCAGCAGCTTGTAAGTCGTGGTTTTGTGGAATACTTTTGCGCAGCAAACGCAGCTTGTAAGTAGCGCATCGCGATAAACTTTGCGCAGCAATTCTCTAAATGTGCCATTTATAAACTATCGAGTGAAGGAGTGAAGCGCCAGAATTGTGTTGGAAAACCTAGTTATTCATTGTTTGATTTGTTGGTGATAATAAAATGAGTAAATAAATTGGCACTAATTGCCAGGTAAATTGCCGGCAGTACAAAAACCCATATTCCGAATGTTTTAACAATATTTATTTTAAGTTCATACTCAGAATCTGATTGTGTTGATGCCGTCGACATCAAGTTAAGCCCATTATTTAACCAAGCAAATTCAATAGCTCCGATTATTAAAGAGCAAAATGCTATAAACAACCCCCAGTTCCTATTAACTGCATGATTTCTGGTTTCATATAGGCATATACATAATGGCAGAAGACATGCAATTACAACTGAAAAATTTAGTATGTAGTATAAGAATGTATACATTTTTTCTCCGTTTGCATAACTTTGTGTTCAACCGCAGCTTGTAAGTAGCGCATTACGATATACTCTGCGCAGCAATTCTTTAAATGCGCTGTTTACAAACTGTCGAGCGCAAGCGCGAAGCGCTGGAACGGTGTTGGAACATGTTGTTAGGTTTATAGCGGCTCATTCCCAGCATCTATACTTATACCTTGAAAGTGAAAACCAAAACCTAAGCAAGTCATGGAGAAAGCTATATCAGCCCTTTCTTTAGACGCTGCCTTTTCTATTTCAGAATACAAAATTAAGTTTTTATAAGTTAACTCTTTTATTGTATTTTTTGGAGCTCCCTTATCCAGCGTCTCAAGAAGCTTTTGATAAGATTCAAATGAGGCAGCTAATGCCTCCCCGCCAATATTATTGTTTGTTTCCATCATTTTTTTTGCAGCACATTTGTAGCCCGCCATAACCTCCGCATAATTTTCACGGACATCCTTACGCATTTTTTCAATTGAAAAATAATGCATTCCTTGCGCAAACAAAGATGATGAAAAAATTACCAAAGCAATTAAAGTCGAATTTTTAATATTATTCATTCTCTTTTACCTAGCGTTGCGATAACCGGTGGTTTTTAAGTAGCACTTTTACCGTATAATGGAGCGCAGCGTAATGGCAAAAATGCTACTTAAAAACCGTCCATTTGATTGCCTTGTTAGAATTTTTCTAAAAATCCACAATGAAAAAATGTAAAAATTTAATAAGGCTTTTTCCGGTGAAAATTCAAGTATAGGTCTTTCAGGTTTTCTGGCAAAGTATTCCAATATAACTCACTAGCGCTTGATGACACATTCCAAAATAAATTTTCAACAAATGCTACGTCAATTGCGTTCTTTGTATCTTCGTCACCTTTTAGAAAACCATTGCTGACGAATGAAAACAAATCTTGATGATCTTTGGGTGGAATACCTTTGCCCATTTCAATATTTAACGCATTAGCCAGAGATTCAAACCAACTATACGAATATAGATCGGTTTCGAAGTCACCCCACTGACGAATATATTCTCTATCCGCTTTGGCAGATATTGCGGAAAATTTAGCTTTTACTTCTTCGCAAAATTTATCTCGTGACATTACAACTCCTTGCGACACTCTAACCCTGAAATAAACTGATGGTTTGTTAAGCATTTTTTTTGCCGAGATATGCCCAGGATTGGCGAATACCTAACGCATAAAGCAAACCAAGCATAAAGCATATAGTTGAGCTAACCACCCAGAATGTAAGGCTATTTCCTGGGAAAATTGGCATTAAAGGTATAAAAGCTATTCCTCGTATTAAATATGCTGCAGCAATTAAGCACAACGCGAGACGTAGCAATGGAAGCCTTAAAATTATGCCAGCACCAGATAACGCATAAAGCGACCAAATTGTTAGCAGGGTAAAAATTACCAGTGTAACTATTGTTGGATAAATATGACCTGCCTCAGCCATTTGTGCCATTTGCTCTCCGGCTCCAAAAAACCTATACCAGTCTCCACCGAAGATTATGCAACCAAAATGTAGCAATGCAGCTACTCCACTACATATTGCTGCGACGATTAAGAATTTATTTTTGTGCACGATGCTAGTTCCTTGTAGTGCTTAACGCCGAGCTAAGCGGCAGTTTTTAAGTTGTGGATTTGTGGATTACTTTTGCGTAGCAAAACCATAAAGCCGCGACTTACAAACTGTCCAGCGCACGCAGTGCGTGGGTTGCAGCACTTTGTTATACCTTAATTTTTATAGCGAACATGGCAAGAATGATAAATGGACTTATTAAGAACCTTTGCCGTTTTATTTTCAAACTCTATTGTTGCTGATGTGTTAATTAAAAGATCACCTGGACTGGTGATGTGTAGAGTAAAACTTTCCGCGTCTACTGAATATATTTCAGCGCAAGTAACACAAGACTTACCATAAGTGGTATTAGCCCAACTTTTGGATTTTATAAGCGCCGAGTTCAAAACGTGCTGATTAATACTCTGGGAATTTTGGTTTTCACACAGGCCCATAGGTTCCTTATGACTGGCAGTAGAGCAAGACATTAACGTAAAGCATAGTGCTAGCCAGATAACTTTATACTTCTTCATTATTTCCCTGCATAACGCCGCGATAAACGGTGGTTTTTAAGTTGCATTTTTCCGTAAAAAATCGCGAAGCAGAATGGCAAAAATGCAACTTAAAAATCCATCCGTTTGATTGCTTGTTAGGCATTTATTGTTTTAGCTGAACCTCAGTTGTTATTCCTAGCCGAGCAAAAAATAAAACAGTAACTTTTTGCAATATAAATAATGAAAGATATTCGCTCGCAGCTTTGTGCTTAGTTATTTTTTCACTTCAGGCGTGTCTTTGCATATGGCACAATACTGCCCTCTACCTGCTTGGTAGATTCGGGAAATAGTGAAAACTGATGCTGAAATAAATGCCCACATTCCCCCTTGATTTATAGAATAACTTAAGCTATTTCCTTTTAGAATTTGAGCCCCGCAGATGATAATGAATGCGCCACATAAAACAACAAAGAACCGCTTTACCCAAAATTTTGCCCCCACGATAAACTCCTTTATTTCACCTGCCTAACGCCGCGTACAACGGCAGTTCGTAAGTTGTGGCTTTGTGGATTATTTTTGCGCAGCAAAACCACAAAGCTGCGACTTAAAAACTGTCCAACGAAGCGAAGCGTAGTGATGCTTCAGCGACTTGTTAAGTAAACTCTTTAAGATAGTCAGGAAAAAATATTTTATGCCAAATATCAGTAGGAGTTTTTTGAAGATCGGGCCCCCATGTACAACCAAAAGGCTTTCCTGTTTTAGAATTTTGAAAAAGATGATTGGACTTCCCAGGCTTCGTTAGACACTTTCAAGCCTCTGAAAATACGCCT
>NZ_KN266208.1:0-10665 GCF_000766945.1 Cellvibrio mixtus subsp. mixtus J3-8
CTTCTGCCGTGTTGCCGTCGACGGCACGCGCCGCCTGGTTGCGCTGCGGCGCAGGGTTGAGGCGCGAGCGACTGTAAGCCTGGCTATTGGCTTCGAGTGCGCTGGAAACGGCAGTCTGCGTATCAATCTTCATTGATCAATATTCCCCGCTTATAACAAGCTAAAAAGGGACAACTGGTTAATTTTCAAGTAGGTTTTCTGGGTCGCTTGTAATGCCAGTTGATAGTTGTTCAGGTCGATAGTCGCGCCGGCATAATCCAGTTGCGACAGTTCGCCTTCGATTTTTTTGTTCACCAGCGACACTTCATCATTACTATCGCTGAGCAATGCCAACGTATTTTGACGGCCGCCCAGTTCGGTAATGTTGCCCAGCAGCTTGCTGTGGGTAACATCCAACTGATCAATAGTAGCCCTGATTTGCGTACCCACAGCCGGATCAGATGCATCGAGCGCCGGATCTTTCAGCATGGTCACTACTGCGTGCAATTCATTGAGCATATCCATGCCGGCGCCGAAGATATTCATCGCCGTCACGTTCTCTTCCACCAATACACCGTTAGCCACCGCCGCCTGGCGATACTTGTCATTGCCGGTCACTGAGTAGGTTTCAGTCGCGGCGTCATAGGTGACTGACGGTGTATCGCTCAAGGTACCGGAGAATAAATAACGGCCTTCTTCATCGCGTACGTTGGTGGCGGTAAACAGGGTTTTTTCCAGGTTTTCCAGCTCGCCCGCAATCGCGGACAGGTCTTCACTGGTGTTGGAGCCGTTGGCAGCCCAGAGCAAACGGTCGCGCACATTGAGGATGGCGTCGGAGATGGATTTTAAATTGGCCTCCTGGGTGGACAGGCTGCCGGAGACGTTATCGATGTTCTTGCGATATTGTTCCAGGCTCGCCTCTTCGCGCTGCACACGCATGACACGCACGCTGGCGATAGGATCTTCCGACGGCAACAACATACGCTTGTTGGTCGCCAATTGCTGCATGATCTTGCCCAATTGCGCCGAATTGCCATTCATAGAGTTATGCATGGTGGCGGTGATCTGTGCATTGGTAATCCGCATGTGCTGCCCCTTAAATCGGTTTAATCCTGGATCTGTGTTTTCCGGTGGAATGCGGCGGCCCTAGAAGGCGGCGAGCATGTCATCAAATAATTGGTTCGCCGTTGAAATCACTTTCATGTTGGCCTGGTAAGCCTGCTGGTACGTCATCAGGTTCACCGCTTCTTCGTCCAGGCTAACCGCGCTCACACTGTCCCGCTGGGACTGGGCCTGCTGGGTGACTGTGGTAGTCGATTTCAAATCCGCCTGGTTCTGGCGGCTGTTGCTCGCCACCTGCCCTAACAACCCGGTGTAGGCATCGTTCATGGTCACCGAACTGCCACCGAGGGTGATGTTCTGGCTTTTGATGGCTAATAAATCCAGCAATACTTCGTTATTGCCCGTTTCACCTGCCGCCGATGAAAACGCCAGTTCTTCCGGCGCCAGTGCATTCACCTGCAATAGTTTTGTGGCGCTGGTTGGATCATAGGCCAGCAACGCCGTACCAGGGTTGCCAGCCAGGTCAAAACCGGTAAGCAAGGTGGTGTTGACCTTATCGGCGAACTGGTCAGCCATTTCGTGGAGTGCATCCATCGCCGGGCGCAAATCGCCGTATTCAACATCATATAAACCGCCAAACGCGCCACCGAAACCATCCTGCTTAAGGGGAAAATTAGTGCCAAGGAATGCCAGCGATACTTGCTGCTCGCCCGTCATGGTGACTGTGATTTGCAACTCGCCCGCTGAAATACCGGATACCAATGGCTGGCCGTTGGACAGAGACACATTGAGCGCGCCATCCGGTGTTTCGTTCACCCGAATTGAGGCGAACTTGCTGAGATCTTTCACCAGGCTGTCGCGATGATCGCGTAACGCGGTGGTATCACCCTTAACCGCTTCGGTCTCCACAATTTTTTTGTTGAGTTTGGCGAGGTTATCGGTCAGCCCGTTGATTTCCGTCGCCATCGCCGTGCGCTGCTCGTGTAATGCCTGTACCTGCGCGTTGATATTGCTGCTAAGGCCATTAAAACGCTGGGCCAGATTGCCTGCTTCCGCCAGCACTTGCTGGCGCAGGGCGATAGAGTTAGGGGTCGCACTGGCTTCACTTAAGGCTGCAAAAAAATGATCAAGGCCAACACTGATACTGGAACCTTCACCCGCCATCAACCCTTCCAGCGCGGTGAGGTATTCCTGGCGCGCGCCGAAATAGTTTTGCTCGGTGGTCGCCCGCCAGAGCTGCTGGTTCTGGAATTCGCTCGCCATCCGGCGAATGCTGCTCACTTCAACACCACCGCCCACATTCAAGCCGCCGGGGCCGGAAAGGGATTGGGTAATCGTGGTTAACCGGCTGAAGCCAGGGGTGTTGACGTTGGCGATATTCTGGCCAGTCGTCGCAATGGCCACTTGCGCAGCGCGCACCCCGCTCAGGGCGATGTTGTTGAGTGAACTCATAATTGTCTTTCCTGTATTTCGCCTACTTGTTTAAGGCGACCGGATCATTGGCGCGATTAAATGAATTTTGCTCGGCAGACACAGGAATATTGCGAGTATTTACCGCACCGGATTGGCCGAGTTCGGACAGGATACGGCTGGTGTAATCGCGGGTTTCCTTGAACGGAATTTGACGCACCCAGGCCGAAGTACTGATTTGTCCCAACCGCGGATCGCCATTGCGCTCCAGCCATTCATCCACACGTGCCGGGCCGGCATTATAGGCAGCCAGGGCGAGCGCTTGCTCACCGTCGTACCGGTCCAGCATCTTGCCCATAAAGGCGGTTCCCAATTGTTTGTTGTAGTCAGCATCGCGCGTAAGGCGATGAAGATTGAACTGCACCCCCAGCTCCTGTGCCATCTGGCGCGCGGTCTCAGGCATCAATTGCATAACACCGAGGGCGCCTTTGCTGGAAACCGCATCCACTCGGCCAGCGGATTCCTGTTTGATTACCGAATCCACCAGCGCGCTAAAGCTGGCCGAACCTTTGTCCCAGATATTTTCCAGGCTATCCACCCCGCGCTGCCAACTACTGCGCAGGCTGCTGAGGCTTAACGAATTATCCATCGCCGCTGAACGACGCTCCGGCATCGCAGCAGCTTGTGCTTGTTCACCGGCTTCACTGACTGATTGAGCCTGGCTGGCACTTCCGGAAAGCTGTTTTACCAGCATATCCGCAATGCCTGTCTGGCGTTTTCCAGCGAGTGTTTCGGCCAGAACACCATCGTAAAAATCGCGCATGGTGTCCATTTCGCGGCTGCGCAATGGATTATCCGCCGCCAGCACATCACCCGCCTTGCGCATTTGCTTGAGCACTTGCTGCAAGAACATGGCCTCGAATTGTTCGGCGGCCATATCGAGCGCTGGTTTTTGGCCGGCGATAGTATTCGTGCCGGCCGAGGGATTGGTTGAGTTATTGAGGGAGACGATACTCATCGAACCTATTCCTTAAATCACAATCAATTCAGCATTCAACGCACCGGCTTTTTCCAGCGCCTGCAGGATGCTCATGACATCATCCGGCGTAGCGCCCAGGCTGTTGACGGTACTGATAATACTGTCCAGGCTCGCGCCTTCCGGCCACTTGAACATAGCATTGGCTTCCTGGTCCACAGCGATATCCGATTGCGGCGTCACCGCCGTTTGTCCGCGCGAAAACGCGCCCGGTTGGCTGACTTGGGAGGATTCGTTGATCGTCACCGTCAACGAGCCATGGGCCACGGCGGCCGCTTTTACCCGCACACCTTCACCCACAACGACCGTACCGGTGCGACTGTTGAACACCACTTTCGGACGGGTGCGACCAGTATCCACTTCCAGCATTTCCAGCATCGCTACAAAGCTGGTGCGCTGGCCGGCGGAGAGCGGCGCTTGCAGGGAAACCTGGGTACCGTTCAATGCGGTGGCGACGCTGGTGCCGAATTTGGCGTTGATCGCATTTGCCACTTTGGTGGCGGTTTGGAAACTGGGTTCGCGGATATTCAGCATGATGTCCTTGCGGTCCGCAAAATCGGTGGCGATGGAGCGCTCAACCGTCGCACCATTGGGAATCAACCCGGTGTTGGCAGTATTGATGGCGACGCTGGAACCGCTCGCCCCCTGCGCATTTAAACCGCCAACGATCAACGCCCCCTGCGCCAGCGCATAGGTTTCGCCATCCACACCCATCAGCGGGGTCATCAGCAATTGCCCGCCGCGCAGGCTTTTGGCGTCGCCCAACGAAGAAACCGTTACATCAATATGTTGCCCCGGTCCGTACGACGGCGGGATAGTCGCTGTCACCATTACGGCGGCAGCATTTTTAAGTTTGGGGTCGATATTCGGCGGCAAGTTGATGCCGAATTGCTTGACCATATTCACCGTGGATTGGCTGGTAAATTTCACCTGGTTTTTATCGCCGGTACCATCCAGGCCAACCACCAATCCATAGCCTACTAACTGATTAGTACGGATACCTTCAATATCCACCACATCCATCAGCGGCACTGCCTGAACCGGTTTAATAACCATCGCCCCGAGTAACAATACGGCAGCGGCGAGGCGACAACAGCAAAGGGAAATACGCATAAATTATGGCTCCAGGCCCATCATTGATCAGAGCGGGAACAACGGATTAGTGAAGAAACGGGTCAACCAGCCGGCCTGGTTACTTTCATTCAGCGCGCCGCGCCCCGAGTAGGAAATACGGGCATTGGCCACATTGCGCGAGCTGATCTGGTTGTTATTGTTGATGTCATCCACGCGCACCAAACCGCTCAGGCGAATGAACTCATCGCCCTGGTTTAGCCGCAGGGATTTCTCGCCTTTCACCAGCAGCGTGCCGTTGGGCATCACCTGATGCACGGTGACCGCAATAGCGCCGCGCAAGGCATTTTGCTGGGAGCTCTCAGCGGCACCACTGAAATCGCGCGAGCTGGAAATAGAGGTTTCCGCATCGGGATAATCTTTACCGAGCACGCGCGGCACACCGATGCCCACATCGGAGGATTTACCGTAGCTGGTGCCAGCGCTTTTGCTGGATTGGGTAGATTCATCCAGCACGATGGTGAGGATATCGCCCACCCTTAACGCGCGTTTGTCCTGGAGCAACGAACCCGATGCATAACCGGCGCGGAACAAGCCGCCACGTGTAGCAGGCGGCTGGCTGTAGTCCAGTACCGGCGGCTGGTAATCGTCGGTATCTTCACCCGTCACCTTGGCATAGTGCTGACAACCGCTCAGGGCTACCACGGCGGACAAGGCGACAGGCAAGGTGAAAAGAGAGGCGAATGATTTCATCAACAATGACTCACACGTTCTGGTTGAGGAATTGCTGCATGCTGGAGGAAGCATCCAGCACTTTGGCGTTGGCTTCATAGGCGCGCTGGATAGCGATCATCGACACCATGGCTTCCACCACCTGCACATTGGAACCCTCCAAAACACCTTGTTTGATTAACCCCAAACCTTCCTCACCGGCAACCCCTTCCACCGGCTCGCCACTGGCGACAGTTTCCTTATAGAGGTTGCCACCCAGCGCTTCCAGGCCGGCCGGGTTAACGAAATTAACCAACGTGATCTGGCCCAGCTCCACCGGATTGGTATCGCCCGGCAATACGGCGGTAACAATGCCATCGCTACCCACGGTAAAACGGCTGGCGCCCGCCGGCACTTCTATCGCTGGCACCAGCGGCAGACCTTGCGCGTTTACCATCACCCCTTCCGCATTCAATTGCAGTTGGCCGCTTTCGGTATACAGGACTTCACCAGAGGGTGACTCCACCTGGAAAAAACCGCTGCCGATAATCGCTAAATCCATCGGCTGGCCAGTGGTTTGCACATTGCCTTCGGTAAACACCTTTTGCGTGCCCGCAATGCGCACACCGCTGCCCAACTGGATACCGGACGGAATCGTATTGACCTGGTCCGCCTGCGCACCCGGTTGTTTTTCGATGGCATAAAACAAATCTTCAAACACCGCGCGGTCGCTTTTAAAACCGGTGGTATTAACGTTGGCGAGGTTGTTGGCGATGGTCGCCATCGCTTTATCCTGCGCCGCCAACCCGGTTTTACTGACCCATAATGCTGAACTCATAATGCTTCTCCTCTTGGCGATAACAGCAGATTAACTGCCGCGGATCATGCGATTGCCGGCGTTGGAAAGGTCTTCCGCCGCTTTCATCATCTTTACCTGGGTTTCAAACAGGCGGTTCAAACTCATGGATGCCACCAGCTCTTCAATCGCGGAAACGTTGCTGGATTCCAGGTGGCCGGATACCAGCGTCACTGCATCACTCTGTTCTGCTAACGCGCCGCTTTTGGTGACCAGCATGCCGTTTTCGTCTTTGGCGAGATCGGCAGCAGCAACATCCACACGCTTGATGCGATCCACTTCGGTCATCAGCGTTTCACCGCGCGGGCGCACCGACACAACACCGTCAGAACCGATATGGAGGCTGTCGTATTCCGGCAGCACAATCGGACCACCCTCGCCCAACACCGCGCGGCCATTAATGGTCAGGCGTTGCGAAGCATCGATCTGCATATTGCCGTTGCGGGTGTAAACCTCGCCGTCGCCACTTTCGAGCGCGATCAGGCCCTGGCCCTGGATCGCAAAATCCAGGTCGCGGCCGGTGGCGATTAAGGCACCGGGGGTTAAATCCACCCCGTTGTTTTGCGCCAGCGCCATATGGCGGCTGTCGTAGCCGTAGCCTTGAATGCTGGCGGCGCGCGCTTGCTCCATATCAGCGCGGAAGCCGTTGGTGCTGGCATTGGCAAGATTGTTAGCACGCACTTGCATGGAAAGCAGTGTGCGGCTGGCGGAAGTCATGGCGGTATAACCGAGGCGATCCATAAATCATTGCCTCCGTTAGATAGCGCCAAACAGCACTTGGGTCAGCTCTTTATCGGTGGAGAGCACTTTGGTGTTCGCCTGATAGTTGCGTTGGCTTTCCATCAAACCCACCAGTTGCTGGGTTAAATCCACGTTGGAGTTTTCCAGCGCACCGGTACGCAATTCGCCAAACACGCCAACACCGGCAACACCAATGATGGGCGCACCGGACTCGGATGTTTCGCTCCAGTTAGTGCCGCTTTCATTCTGCAAACCGCCCACATTGGCAAAATTCGCCAGCGCCACCTGGCCCTGCAACATGCGCTCGCCGTTGCTGTAGTTGGCGTAGACTTTTCCATCTTTCTCCACCGCAATGCCAATCTGCTCGCCGGAGGCATAACCGGAAGCACGGTTAGTGGTCACGACAAAATTGGAACCGGTTTGGGTGGAACGGTTGTAGTCGACCGCCACCGCAACCGGATCAACGCCTGCCGGAGAAAAAGTTACCGTTACTGGCGCGGCCGGAGCAGTCAGTTGGCCGGAAGTATTGAACGTCAACGCTTGCGGAGCACCTACTGCCGCACCATCCGCGTAGTAATGGGCGTTCCAGGTATTGGCACCGGTCTTGACGAAATACTGGGTCAGGGTGTGCTCTTTACCTTGCGAGTCAAACACCTTGGTGGTGTAAGTGGAGTTAAAGGTATCGGCATTGGCCGGATCGAACGGGGCTACAGTCGGTACCGTTTCATTCGCATCCAGGTTCATCACAAATGCCAGGGAATCTGTCGCTTTCGCTGGCAAGTTGGCGTTTTGCAATTGCAGGTCGCTCATAGTCCCAGTCAGCAAATTGCCACTGGCATCAATCGGATACCCTTGCAAACGCTGGCCAGCGGCGTTGACGATAAAATTGCTTTTGTCGGTACCAAACACACCGGCGCGGGTGTAATTCAAATTGCCGGTAGAAGCTTTGGTCACAAAAAACCCGCCGCCAGAAATTGCCAGGTCCAAATCGCGACCGGTAGTCACCAAAGAACCGCCTTTGCTAATGCTTTGGGTTTGGCCAAGCACCTCCACACCCATCGCCTGGCTGTCGGCGTAGATGCTGCCGAACTCGGTGCGCGAGGATTTAAAACCGGTAGTGCCGACGTTGGCGATGTTGTTGCTGATGGTGTCCAACTGTTCGTTGACCGCGCTCAGGCCGGTCAGGGCGATATTAAAGCTCATGAGTTGATGTCTCCTCTGATTGACTAAAGCAACCCGGCAAGCGGAGCCTGACCGAATTCCGTGATTTTGTAGAAAGGCACTGCGCCGGCACCGGCTACGTCCAGTACCGGGCCATCGGCACTTACGCGCACGTTGTTTACCAGGCCATTAACCTCCAGGGTCGGGTATTCGCCGCTGTCGCTGCTGATTTCCACCTTGTATTTACCGGGCGATAAACCCAACGCCGCCGGATTGATTTCCACCGGCACCAGGCCAGGCGCCTGCGAACCTAGCTTCAGGGTTTTGCTCACGCCGTTAACATCGGTCAATTTCACCTCCACCGCGCCGGCCGCATGTGCCAGGTTGAGTTGGCCTTTGATTGAATCACTGCCGACATCAAGGCTATCCACCGCGACTTTCACTTCCTGCCCCACCAATCCGGCGGCAGTCAGGGTTTGCAGGTTATCCATCAACACCAAATTGCTTTTGCTCAGGCTGGTCATGTTTTCCATGCTCTTGACCTGGCTCATTGCCGAAAACTGGTTGAGGAACTCGGTGCTATCGATCGGTTTGGTCGGGTCCTGGTTCTGGATCTGCGCCACCATCAGGCTGATGAAATTATTTTCCATCTGCGTCGCATCACTGACGTTTACAGTGGGCAGTTGGTCGATGCTGTAAGGGTTAGAAACAGTGTTGTTATTAACTGTCGCCATTACGCTTCTCCCAACTTCAGCAAGCCTTGCTGCATGCCTTTGATGCGATTAAGCACTTCCACATTGGTTTCGTAATTGCGCGTGGCCGCCATCATGTCGGTCATTTCTTCGATCTGGTTGATATCCGCGTAAAACACATAACCATCGCGATCCGCGAGTGGATTATTCGGCTCGTAACGACGCTGTGGCTCATTGCCCGCCGTAATCACATCCAGCACTTGCACATGCGCGCCGCCCATCCCCTGGCTGCGCGTCATCTGGTCATTTTCATAAATTGCGGCGAACACCGGCTTGCGCGCTTGATACACATCTTCCGCGCGTGTTGCCGCCGAATCGGCGTTAGCCAGGTTACTGGCGATGGTATTCAGGCGCACCGTTTGCGCGCCCATCGCCGAACCGGCGATTTTATAAATCGAATCAAAAGCCATTTCTTAACGCCCCTCTATCGCTTGTTTCAAACCGCGAAATTTCATATCCAGGAATGTCAGGCTGGTTTGGAAATCCATGGAATTTTTAGAAAAATTGGATTGCTCCATGCTCAGGTCAACCGTATTGCCGTCCAGTGACGCTTGCATGGGGGTGCGATACAGCAGTTGCGGAACTGACTTTCCGTCTGCCCCGACACTGATGTCCCCGATATCAAATGGCGAATCCGCGCGTTGCAGTTCGCGCGCAAAATCCAGGTCACGTGCCTGGAAGCCGGGTGTGTCTTCGTTCGCAAGGTTTGCTGCAAGAATTTCACTGCGCTGAACGCGCAAATCGAGCGCCTGCGCATGAACACCCAACGCCTTATCAATATCTATACTCATAATCCAAATGCTCATAAGGAGTGATATGGCACAGCTTTAGCAGGAAGCATGCCCAGAGATAAAACGAGGCTTATCAAATTGATTTCATTGAATTTTATTAAATCGACGCGCGCAAAAACGCCAGCGACATTTCCGCATTTGGACCAAAGGGGAAAAGCATGCGGAAGCAGTTTTTCCGCATGTACTTTGTTAATTTTTCGATGCAATTTCGCAGATGTTCTTTCGGGTCTCGTTGCAGGCACTGTAGAGCGTTTCGCACATGCCTCTTTTATAGAGCGCTGGAAATTTGTAGCGGGCTTTTTGATATTGCTATGTTCAATCGCCACTATCGTGAATGCCGAACCAACTGTTGATCAGCAAATCGATCAAGCCATTCACCAACACCTGCAAACCTTGATGAATAAACAAGCCGCCGAAAAAAACTGGCAAGGCATGCGTCTCGTATTGGTAAACACTCCGTTAACCAGCACAAATAAACTCACACCCTGCCCCACAAAAATAAAAGTCAGCGGCGGCAATGCAACAAAATTATCTCGCGAACAATTAACACTGGAATGTTCAGGCATGAAAGGCTGGCCAATAAAAGTCAGTAGCGACATGCAAGTATTTCTCCCCATAGTAACCAGCACCGCCGTCATCAATCGCGGCGAAACCATTCAACGCAACCAATTACAAACTCAGGAAACCGACATCGCCAAACTCCAACGCGGCTTCTACCACCGCGCAACCGAGATCATCGGCATGGGAGCCAAACGCCGCATCCGCGCCAATCAAATCCTCAGCCCGGATTTAATCGACCAACCGCAACTAATCAAACGCGGCGAAAAAATAAAAATCATCGCCAACCGCGATGGCATTTCGGCGTCCATGCCGGGTGAGGCGTTGGAGAAAGGGGGTGAGGGGGAAGTTATTCGGGTTAAGAATTTATCGAGTGGGAAAACGATTGAGGCAAAGGTGATTGAGGCTGGTGTGGTGACGAGTACGTTTTAAATTGATTACATAACAATAATATCCAAAGCACGTCCCCATTCTCTGAAGAAAAAGCAAGTAGGTTGGGCAGCAATGCCCAACATTTTGGCAATTAAATAGCATTGT
>NZ_KN266208.1:10685-11845 GCF_000766945.1 Cellvibrio mixtus subsp. mixtus J3-8
GCTGCCCAACCTACGCACTAACCCCACCAACAATGTTAATAGCGCACCAGTGCATGCTTCTAAATTAACACCTTGAAAGGAAGATGATCTATGGCAAAGCAATGGGCTGTTGAAAGCTGAACCCCATATCTACGGCATAGATCATCTCGTCGCCCCCAACAACCCGCGCTGGGTTTCGGTGGATATTCAACTTACCAAAGTTTTTCCACGATTAATTTCGCTTGCGGAAATTAAAGCGCAAACTGAATTAGAAAATATGGTGCTGGTTAAACAGAGCCGGCTGTCTACGCAGCCGGTTACTGGTGATGAGTGGAGGTTTATTAATAAGCTTATGGTCACACCTAAGTTCGAGGACAGGGTAAGATCTCAATATTGCGATTTCGAGGTGACGCGTCAATAAGTACCCTAAGCGAAAACCAACTCTGGGGCGCTATCCTTTACTTGGAGAAATTATACCTATTTTGCAAGCAATGATAGATATTTCTAAATAAACAACTGGTGGTAATAAATAAATTTTCGGCATTATTATGAATTCTCATTTTTTGGATACCAAGGTCCCCCCCTGTCGGGAGCTCTTTCATTAAGAGAGATATGAAACATTAATCCTTCACGGCATCTTTTAACTAAATCCTCGACCTCCTGAATATTATTTGGATAAGAATCAACCATGCTTTTAGGAACTTCATAATATTCCATATAATCGATTTGACTGTTAGAGATTGGAATAGAAAGATAATACTTGCCCGTTTTTTCTTCCTGACGAAATGAAAAATATCGATCTGCATTAAGATGTATTAAGTTCATAAATAATCCAAAATTAAGTTAGAAATTTAAAATAATTTTGTTTCAGGTTATTCCTTCATGAGCACGATTGAGATCTACAACTGCTTCATCCGAACCATAAGGCAATTTACCACCAGTTAGCCATTGTCGATTAGCACCCGCTTCATTCCCATTAGGTATTCCTAAACGTACATTTTCAGGATTCGGAATATTAACCCTGACAATCACCTTATCTTTAAAATAATCGTCGGCCCAGCCTAAAGAGCGCGCCAGCTTTACTGGATCACCATTAGCATCAGCCAAAGCTTTATAAATTTGAGCCTTAGCAAGTAGGTTGGGCAGCAATGCCCAACATTTTGGCAATTAAATAGCATTGT
>NZ_KN266208.1:11864-13396 GCF_000766945.1 Cellvibrio mixtus subsp. mixtus J3-8
ACTGCCCAACCTACGCACTAACCCCACCAACAATGTCAATAGCGCACCAGTGCATGGTTCTAAATTAACACTTTGAAAGGAAGATGATCTATGGCAAAGCAATGGGCTGTTGAAAGCTGAACCCCATATCTACGGCATAGATCATCTCGCCGCCCCCAACAACCCGCGCTGGGTTTCGGTGGATATTCAACTTACGAAAGTTTTCCCACGACGGATTTCGCTTGCGGAAATTAAAGCGCAAACTGAATTAGAAAATATGGTGCTGGTTAAACAGAGCCGGCTGTCTACGCAGCCGATTACAGGAAATGAGTGGAGGTTTATTTCATCACTGGCAACTAAACCATAGGGAAGGACGAATCACCGGATATTACAACCTTGCAGATGATTAATACAAACTTTCAGACTTCTGTTAGCCCTCATTAACCCATCGCTTGTAACTAGTCTAGCCACTGCAAAATCCAATTATTCATTGCTTCATCTCGGGCTCTTTGGTGCCATAAATTAAAATCAGGTTCGTGTATACGAGCAGGCCCATAATCCCAACTGAGTTCACCAGATAATTTTTGCTTAAATATAGCCATTAGCACTTTTTCATCTAATAAACCCTCTATAACTTTGGTAAAAAATGGCTTTAATCTTGGCTGAAAACTCATTTTTTTTCTTAAAGCCCAAAGAAACCACATTTGCATTTCAACAGGTGAGTAAAAAACTGCCGGGAATTTATACTGACTTGAATCATCATAGAAATTCCAATCTAACGAGTGCGCCAGGACTAAATATTTTTCGCCGCGGGGAAATTCACTTATAGCGTTAACTTGCCCAAAGTCCTCAGGGTATAACAGATCTCTATACCACTGGGCCGTTATAGTATAGCTATCATGGTATTCGCTTAAATATTCCAAATAACACCGCTCGTTCAACGGATCTAAAAAATCATTGAATACCTGATACTTTTTTTCTAAATTCTCATCTTGCTCAGAGTATGAAAAATGCTCTCTAAGAATTCCCCAAAAACATTTCATAACAGCGATATGCGAACTTCCAAAAGTTGTTCTATTTGCCGGATCTAAATCATCATTATAATCATCATGCAGCACTTTAATTTCCTCTTGAATCAGAAGATTTTAAATGTCCATATACAACCAACTCACTATTAGAATCTCGCGAAATATAAACACGAAATGTAAGACCAGTATCAGGGTCAACACTATCAAAACTTGCGCTTTCCTGTCCACTACTTGCAAAAGAAGCAGAATTATTATCATAACCAATTTTTGATGCTCTTTTAGCAAGTAGGTTGGGCAGCAATGTCCAACATTTTGGCAATTAAATAGCATTGTTGGGCATGGCTGCCCAACCTACGCACTATCAATAACAACGCACACATAAATAGCAAAACTAATCTCACTTTAGTTCCATAGAATTGCGCGAAATAAAAAATAAGAGGGGCACACTTTTTATGTGGCCCCAGATATTTATAGAACAACTCCAGAGTGCGATGATTTTAACCACTCACCTTGCAAATGCTCAAA
>NZ_KN266208.1:13407-14299 GCF_000766945.1 Cellvibrio mixtus subsp. mixtus J3-8
ATAGTATCAACCAAACCAAATGACCATTCCAGCTCGCCGGATATCTTTTTACGGATAAGCGCCAATCTTTCTTCCGGATCAAAGTATTGCCTGAAAACAGAGTATAAAAAATTCTTTGCCCCGGGGTATTCCTCATCAAGATAGGTCACATACCATGCCGCCCAACCTTGGGTTTCTTCTTGAGAGTAGGTAACAAAAGGATATTTACATCCCTCTGAATACCAAGTCCATATACCGTCAAAATCCTCATCGTTAAATCCTAGGCAAACGACATACTTTTCGAATTTTTTAAATTCTTTTATGTAATGAGTGACTACGTCCTCCCAATACCACTCGCCAATTAAATTAACACATGCATTGGTGTTCCCAATACTATATCCAGGATCTGAGTTTCTGTTTTCAAAAATTGCTTTAATGTGCCCAGCGCACTTATCGAGAAAAATATTTCCTGTTCGCAGACTTTCATATGAATAAAAATAATCCCAATATCTAATCATAGCAAAATGAGGATTACTGATATCACTTACTAGTGATTTCTTCAAAACAGTGCGCTGCATACAATAACTCACTCGATTATATGTACATTATCAACAATAGGCATGTCTTTATCCCAGTTAATTCGTACGCTGAAATTTGAGCCTGTTTGAGAATCATAGCAAGTAGGTTGGGCAGCAATGCCCAACCTACGCACTACGCACTACGCACTACGCACTACGCACTACGCACTATCAATAACAACGCACACATAAATAGCAAAACTAATTTCACTGTAGTTCCATAGAATTGTTGCGCAGAATAAAAAATAAGAGGGGCACTTTTAAGTGGTCACAGATATTTAAAGAACAACTCCAGAGTGCGATGATTTTAACCACTCACCTTGCAAATGCTCAAA
>NZ_KN266208.1:14309-36558 GCF_000766945.1 Cellvibrio mixtus subsp. mixtus J3-8
GTAGTATCAACCAAACCAAATGACCATTCCAACTCACCGGATATCTTTTTACGGATAAGCGCTAATCTTTCTTCCGGATCAAAGTATTGCCTGAAAACAGAGTATAAAAAATCCTTTGCACCGGGGTATTCCTCATCAAGGTGAACCACATACCATGCGGCCCACCCTTGGGTTTCTTCCTGAGAATAAGTTACTAGAGGATATTTACATCCCTCTGAATAACGTTTCCATATGCTGTCAAAATCTTCGTCATTAAAACCGAGGCAAACAACATACTTTTCGAATTTTTTAAACTCTTTTACGTAGTGGGTAATAACATCTTCCCAATACCATTCCCCAATTAGTTTTACACATGCATGAGTATTTCCAACACTATACCCCGGATCCAAATTTGTATCTTCGAAAATTTTATTGATATTCCTGGCCCCCTCCTCAAATAACGTAGAGGAATAGTGCTGACTTGCGTATAGGTAAAAATAATCCCAATATTTTATGACCGAAAAATGAGCATAATTGATATCGGTCACCAGCGTTTTCTTTAAAACGGATCGTAACGTCATAATAAAAATCACTTAATTAGATGAACATTCTCAACAACAGGAGTTCCATTATCCCACTTTATTCGCACACTAAAATTCAACCCGGTTTGAGAATCACGAAAGTCCATTTGATCATTTCTAACAAAATGCGGCCTATTCTCTGAGTAAGCAGCTTTACCAACTCTAGTTATCATTTGTAAATATTCAGTGTCAGATATAATTTTGGGGTCATATACAGCCTTAGGTTTATCAGCTTGTTTATATGAAATTACTCCATTCTCCACGATAATTTGGTTGGCATTTGGACCATCACCATGAATCTTTGGAAATTTGTATGTATATTCATAACCAACAACACGCCCCTGATTATCTTCAATCTCTCTTGCACCAATAATTTTTCCTGAAGGATCAACACCTGCATGTATTAGGTTATTAAGATCTGAAGAGAAAAGGCCGCAAGAATCGCTATAAATAATTTCATAAGAACTCCGATATATTTTTGTATTTAACGAGCCTATAAAAAAGCAAGTAGGTTGGGCAGCATCCATATCAATTGCGATTATATACCACTCAGATAAAGCCATTAATAAAAATGGCCCCACCATTTTTATTAATGGCTTGTCAAATGCGTCCTTTCGACTTCATATAGTCCAGCATTTCATTAAATGTTGGATTATTTTTTTTAGCATATTCAAAATCGCCTCGTATAAGTCGCACACGAATATCTTTAGCTGATAATCCCGGGTCCGAAGCACAAAAGGTCCACTCCTCATTTATATACTCTATTCGCCACCCATCAATAGCTCTATAAAAATCCTCACCACATTCGATAGTATTTCTTGGTGAAAATATTACACTTTTTCTAATAATTTCATCGGTCATATCAACCCCTCCAAGGTAAAGGTAATGTCCATTCTTCAACTTGCAACTGGATATTCTTATCAATTTTAAATACAGCTTCGACGGTACCTGATTTGGTTCTAGATCCTGGCACCCAATCAAGATTAGCGCCATATTGAGGTAATAGAGGAGATTCGTTACGTGTAGCAAGTCGTAAATCTTGGCACATTGCTGGCCTTAAATTTGTTGCGGTTCGCAAGCTCACCAGCAACCTGCGATAAATTGTCTCTCTAATTCTTTGGACTTCGTGAACGCACCTGCACAACCACATTCGGTAACGGCAATATACATACTCAAAAAAATAAAAACCAAGTAGAGACCATACCCACATTCAACGCCAGTATGAATTACAACCCATCACACGCCCCGCGTTGACAACCCTACCCTCATCCCCTAACCTGCCCGCGCTGCGGTAAATCCCGCAGCCGGGATTCTCACCCCCGTTCACAAAGCCGGCACAGGATGCGATGAGCATTCTGTGTCCTCGTACAGCTATGCCTTTTGTTATGGCGGCTGGGCGGGGCCACTTTCGGGTGGGCCGGTGTTGGTTTTGTGCCGGTGGTGAGAACCCTGTCCAGTCCGCCCCCATAAATCTCACCTTGTGGTGGTGGTTTAAACAAAACCTGTATGAGATTTCAATTATGGATAATGTTACTTCTCCCCCCGCTTCACCTGCCATCTGCGTTATTAAGCTCGATCAACACCAATACGCCTTTTATAAAAAACACCGCCTTGAAATTCATTCGCCTTCCGGCGAAGCAATCACTGTGCTTAGAAAAGTGCTGCCAGTCGTAACCGATGAAGATGCGATTTACCAACTGTATTGCGAGGCGCATGTGTTGGAAAAATTATTTGATGAAGTGAATGGGCGCGTGAAATTACCGCAGTGGGCGATGAATGGTATTGCGCGTGTGATTGACAGGATTGATGGACACCTTAGGAAACAAGCGTCGATGTAGAAAGACCAAAAAAGTAAGGCGGCAATTGCCGCCTTATTGGTATGCAAAAAAAGAGAAACGATAGGAGCTTACCTCTTTAAAGAAATTAACAGCAATTTATTTCGCCTAAACACACGTAATAATTGCATTGTTCTCATTTTGTTGAAGATGTTTTTAGAAAACTAACAAATCAGTAAACACCGTGCTAGGGTGATTTTTGAGGACTAACCAGCCTCAAGGAAAAAACATTAAAAATATCGGTGAAAAATGCAATACAAACTTTATTTGTATTTCACATTTTTTAATACAACAGCTTTATGAGGATAATAATATGCAATTAGTTAAATCCCGAACGCTTAGCCTATTAGGTAGCGCTTTATTTTTTGGTTGGGTTAATTTTGCAGCCGCAGGCTACCCTGGTATTACTGGCCCACAGTATGATTCTGATGGCAGCTTTCAATTGTCACCATCCTTGCCCGATAGCCCCTACTTCCTAAATGATATCTGGATGAAAAAAGGCAACGGTGATTGGCAGCCGCTTGTAGTAGGTTACCGTGATTATTCGGTTAACGTAGATCTCAGTGAGGTTGGAGACTATGAATTTAAAACCAGATGGCAAAACCCTGGCACTCAACCCGCCACCTATAGCGGGTTTAGCAATAGCATCGTGGTCATCGTTAGCGCTATAGCTGCACCGGATATTCCATCACTCAATGTTCCTGCCAGTGATAGTGATGGCAATTATGTTGTGTCCTGGAGCAAGGCACCTCGCGCTAACCAATATAAATTAGAGCTTGCTTTTAATGGAGGCCCCTGGACACTTGCGCAAGCAAATTTGACTTATAGCTATACTGCAACCAATCAGACAGCGGGTACTTATAGCTATCGGGTTAGCGCTTGCAATGCTACCGGTTGTACGGTTTCAAATCCCGGCAGCATAACGGTAACCACCACAAATGTACCAACTCCTGGTATGCCTTCACCTTCCAGAGTGCCAAACGTAACCGCGCTTACGTGGCCAGCCGTGGCCTACGCAAGTTATTACGAAACTGATATTTATCAAAATGGTTGGATACGTATTTCCTCAGGCCCAGGCACAAGCGCATGGTTCGGTGGCTACACGCCACAACAATTCCGTGTACGCGCATGTAATGTCAATGCAGTGTGCAGTGGATACGCTTATGCGTATTAATACCACCAAGATAGTGTAATCAAGATCAAGGCAACAAGGATGTTGCTATAGAGATAACGTCATCAATAAGCCCCAAGGCCTTCACAATATTTTCACCTTTTTGCTTTTTGTTTTTTACGTTAGTAATAGATATCTGCAAATTTTTATTGGCATTCTTTATTTTCGTCGTTACCTCTTGTGCATCTTCCAGCCAATCTTTCATCGCTTCAATAATTAGTTTATCAATTTGTTTGCGTAGCGCTTTATTCTTTGCCCCCAATAGGGAAGCATTGGTACTATCCTCCTGGAACCGTAAAATGAGTTCAAGGTTTTGGCAGCGCTGTAATGTTACCTGCATGGAATGGATGGCGTCTGTTTTTGGTATACTCATTTTTATTCTCCCGGATTGTTAATTGGTCAAGGCTTTAACGCTCGTTTTAACAGCATCGGCAGCTTGACGTAACAATTTCGCATCCGCCGCTTTTTTATCAGCAATATCTTTTAACGTTGATGCTTTTTCCTCTAGCTCCTTAGCTTTTTTTTCCTTCGCAGCATCGTCTGGATTGGCATTAGCATCAAGCCTTGCCACTACTGCATCTGCTTGCGCACTTGATGCATCCAGATTTGCAAGTTTAGATTCAACCTCCAGAGCAACCGCTTGAGCTTCAACGTTTTTGGCATCCGCATCCAGCAGAGAATTTGTATTCGCTTTTTTGGCATTCTCCGCCACAGACTTTAATTGGTTCCCGCGATTGACCAATTCGATAATGCTGGATAACGACTGATCCGGATTTTTAGCAGCACTTTTCAGCTCGTTATGCGCCGCCGGGAATTTACTGACGGCATCATTCAAGGCCTTTAGCGCTTGTATCTGTGAAAAATGATCGCGGTTTAATTTGATCAAGGCGTCGATTGAAGTTGAACTTTTGTTTTGATCAAGCATTTGCTCAGCATATTCGGCAGATAGATTTAAATATTCCTGGTTACTCGCATGAGCAATAATCTTGATTGCTTGTTGTACTTTATTTGTGTACTGAACAACCGTAGATTGATTCTGTTCAACAGCACCTATAAGAACGTCTTTCTGTTTGTTTTTTAGATAATTATTAAATGCTGCTGCCGCTACCGTGGATATAAGCCCTACATTTTCCGCGCTGTTGGTGCCCGCATTTTTATCGACGACCCTGAGGGCTTCAAAAGCATTTGCATTCAATTCTGTTGCGAATTTTTCAAATTCTTCTTTGCTTTGTATTTCGTCATCAGCAAAATCGCGTAACAAGACAGAATATTTATGCAAAGCATCAGTCATTTCGCGCAGCCCTACTTTGAATTGATCAAAAACCATGTAGTCAGGGACAGATTCAAAATCAAAAGGGCTATCAATACTCAATTCAAGCCGGGCTGATGAATACACATCGCTGGACTCCCTTGCTTTGAGTTCATCCTGCAATTCTTTTTTATAGCGCGCTACGGTTTGGGGAATGAGTACTTCCATTGCTTTGTCAGTTCCATCCCTCAAGGTTTCGGCGGATTCTGCAAACCGGGTAAAGGGTTCCTGTTTTACCGGTGTTGCACAACCGGAAATAAGGCCAATTACTATCAGCAATGAAAGCAAAAAATAATTCCCGCACCGACTATTCAACGCCGTCACAGAGCAAGAAAAATGATTGTTATCCATTTTATGAATCCTATTTTTTAGTGAATTGTGCACAGTTAAAAGCGTTAGGGTATTTGGCTACATCCTCATACAAAACCAATTCCAACGCGCCCCCCAAATGGGAGGGAATTTGCACGACAACATTGGATCATCAAAGCGCCATGTAAAGAAGATTGGACTTACTCTGAAGGCAATAACTGGATGGATTTCACCTTTACTATTGCCGGGCGGACATCGCGGGCTGCATTTTTTCCCTCCGCTTTTAAAATTTTCAAAATCCCATTTAAGTCCTGGGCCCAACCCGTCGCCTTTAGATTTCAGCAGGCAAACAAAGCCAGCTTCAAACCGGGTTTTAACTGAACATTCACGTTTAAATAGCACAGGAATACTCCCATGGCTCTGTCAATCCATACCAACTTTTCTTCACTGGTTACCCAAACTAACCTGACCAAAACCAACAACGCGTTGTCTACCAACCAACAACGTTTGGGCACTGGTTTCCGCGTAAATTCTGCAGCAGATGACGCAGCAGGTTTGCAAATCGCAGTGCGTTTGAACTCCCAATCACGCGGTATGGAAGTAGCGATTCGCAACACAGGCGATTCAATCTCCCTGTTGCAAACTGCAGAAGGTGCGTTCAACGAAATGACCGACATCCTGCAACGTATGAAAGACCTCGCAACCCAGGGCGCGAACGGCACTAACAGTGCTGATGACCTTGATTCCCTGCAAGCAGAATACGACCAATTGGGCGAAGAATTGGCCAATATCATGGACAACACCAGCTTTGCCGGTGAAGCATTGTTCAGCAAAGACAACAGCGCCGGTAAGTTCGCCGCTGCGGTAGATTTCCAGATCGGTGCGACTTCTGCTGAAACCATGACATTGGACCTGACCGCTGCCGGTACCGATGCAATCCAAACGCTGACTGATGCACTTGATGGCATGTCCACTGTGTACACTGCGGGCTCTGCGGCAACTGCTGGTACTGAATTGACTGGCGCTGCTAACGCGACTATCGACCTGGTGAAAGATGCGTTGGATGCAGTGGGCACTTTGCGTTCACAATTCGGTGCAACCATCAATCGTTTGAACCATACTGCAAACAACCTGGCCAACATGAAAGACAACACTGACATGTCCAAAGGCCGTATCCTGGATGCAGATTTCGCACAAGAAAGCGCCAACATGAGCAAAAATTCCATGTTGATGCAATCAGGTATTTCCATGTTGAAACAAGCGGGTCAAATGCCAGGTATGGTGATGTCACTGCTCGGTTAATTCAGCTAGAGCCGCTCGCCCGCCTGACCACCCCCGGTTATCCAGGCAGGCGAGTTCCCAGGGATGGCCCGCTGCTTTTTTAAAGCGAGCTTCACAAAAGCAGATTTCGTTAAAAGCGCCCCACGAGGGCGTTTTTTATTTGGCGTCAAAATCAACTCATATGCATTTTTAATCTCACACGGCTAGCTTTTTATTTCTTTCTTAGCAAAAATTAACACGCCGGCTGAGTAGAAACCCCCTAATTCAGTGGTTTACGGCGGAAACGCAGCTATGATTGCCTTCATCAAGTTGCTGGCGCTATCACGTCGACTTAATTTACCTAAACAGGGTTGCCCATCTGAATGAAACAGGAATGACATGGGAATGATCGATATCGACAATACAACGGGCTCCCTCGGTGAGTCACGGGTAGCCAAATCGATGGAGAATCTGACCTGCCTGACAATCAGGACTGGCAACGCGAATTGCATCGCACGTTTTTACCCGGCGTTGTATCAACTCACGCTGGTCAAAAACGGAATCGAAGAAAAAATTGACCTGGGATTTTCCGGCAGCCGCCTGCTGGAACGTTTGGTGCGCAACCCCGGTGAAGTCGTAGACCGTGACGATCTAATGAGCCACGCCTGGTCCGGCCGGGTAGTTGGCCAGGGCAGCCTGAACCAGCAGATCTATACCCTGCGCCAGATTTTAGCCGACGAAAAAGAACGCGAAATTATCCAGACATTACCGCGCCGCGGTTATCTGTTAAACCCCAAGTTTGTGGATATTTCCATTGAGCAGACACCGGCGATTAATCCGCCGGATCAAATCCCGGTTGTAGTAGCGAATACTGCATCTACAGAATTGGCGGTTACACCGGTAAAACAACCGACGGGTTTCGATTGGCGCATGCCTGGATTGGTTGGCCTTTCCGCATTGATCGCGTTAGGCGGAGCCATTGCGTACAACCTGGCTGCTGAAACAGCGCAACCAATAGTCCCCGGTAAATTGCTCACCGTGATCTATGCGCCGCAACATCCGCAGGAATTATTGAGCCTGGTTCCGCTCGGGGAAAATATTGAGCGCCGTATCACGCCGCACGTGAAAACGTCGCTGCAAGTGGTGGTGGGATTGCATGAAAACAAACTGGATCTGGTTTGCTTGCGCGCAGATGGTAGCGCTCGCACGCTGCATATTGATGAGAATCGCTTGAATCAATTAACCGATAATGATTTAGCACCTTGCCTACTGTAATAAAAAATACACCTAATCCCTTCCATTTCTCCCCGGCTGCGCGTCCCATTCAAGGGTTGAGCACAAACCCCCTTAAACAAAGCACAGCGGGCGGAGATTAAAAGTGTTAACTGACAAGCAGCCAAGGCGAGATTTTTTTTGATTGGTTCTGCTAATTTACAACGGTTTCACCGCTGGTACCGATGGCAAAACCAATTCCGCTTTTTCTCCCGAGTAATCCACACGCGCTTGTTGTTCGCCAAATAATTCGCGATACAACCCTTCCGCTTTTACTGTTAACAATAAAATTTCAATGCGGCGATTTACACCGTCTTCCGGTAAATCAGGGCGCAATGGCATCACATCAGCTTGCGCAGCAACTTGTAACACTGATGTAGCAGCAAGGCCGGATTCCACCATCACATTGCGCGCACGCAACGCGCGGTCGCCAGAGAGGTTCCAGTTGTTGTAACCCTGGACAGTTTTATAAGGAACAGAATCGGTATGGCCGCTGATAATTAATTTGTTGCCTACTTTTGCGAGCACACCAGCAAGGCGCTGCAACAACGTCGCGAAGTGTGGATTCAATTGCACACTACCGCGTTCAAACATAAACCGCTGCTGATCATCTTTGATCAAAATGCGCAAACCTTGCGGTACTACTTGCACTTCCACATTGGCTTGCGCATCCAGTTCCAGCGCCATGGCTTGCATCAAATCGGCTAATTCCTTTAACTCGGCGGGACTGCTGTATTTCACCGGTTCCGCTTTGCTGGTTTCTTTGCCTTGCTCTTGTGGTTCAGTTTTATTGGGTTGCACCGGAACACCCGGCATTTCCAGCGGCGTTTTACTGTTGCCATCAAATACGCCGGCGCCCCCATCCACTAACGGATTGGTAATTTGTTCAGCAGCGGATGTTTGCTTCGGGTTTTGCGGAGTAATAACCCACAGCACCATAAACAATGCCATCATCGCCATGGTGAAATCGGCAAAGGCCACCTTCCAGGCACCGCTGTGAGATTCTTCGTGGCCGGATTTTTTTCGGCGCTTGACGATAACCTCAAAATCTTTGTCGTTGCGTCTTCTCATGGCACTCATACTGTTAGAAACATTTTTTATTGCATCTGTTAATGTTGCGTGCAATTTCCTTAATTTGATTTACGCTGCATCGCGCTGGTCTTCGTATTGGTTTACCCAGGTTTCCAATTGACGGAACGCCGGTTTTACATCCTGCTCGATTAATTTACGGCCAGCGTCAACCGCTAATAATGTCGGTTTGCCTGCAACATGTGCCACCAATGTAGTGCGCACACATTCCAATGCCGACAATTCTGTTTTTACCCGCTGGCCCATGGCATTGCTGAGGGGTTCCATTACGCAATAACACACAAAAATACCGAGGAAAGTTCCTACCAATGCCGCGGCGACATGCGCACCAATTTCAGCAACCGACCCATTGATGTTGCCCATGGTAATAACAATACCCATGATCGCTGCGAGAATACCGAAGCCCGGCATGGATTCACCAATTTTGTGTAGCGAGCGCGATGGTTGTAACAACGCATGCTCCATTGCTTCCAATTCTTGCTCCAGAAAACCTTCCAATTCGTGCGCACTGATTTTTCCCATCGCCATCAAACGGAAATTATCGGCGATAAATGCCATCAGGTTTGGTTCTTGTAAAATTAATGGGTAGCGGGTGAATAAATCGCTTTGTTCCGGATCTTCGATATGTGCATCCAGTGCCTTGAGCCCGCCCACATCCACCATCTCCAATAATTCATACATCAGCATTAATAATTGACGCTGGAATTCTTCGCCGCGACGCGTATAAACAAATACACCTTTAATTTGATGGCACATTTCCAACAATACTTCTTTGGGATTACCAACAACCAGACTTCCCAACCCTGCCCCTAAAATAATGATGATTTCAGCAGGCTGCCACAGCATAGCGAGTTCACCGTGTGCCATGGAGTAACCCCCCAACACACAGCCAACGATAATGATTGCACCTAATAATTTCTGCACGATATGCTCTCTGTAGTTGTCCCGTTTTTAAACTTCACGCACGATTTATTGCGCCTCACGCAAAAAGCGACTGGCTTTCTGGATCGCCTGCTTGCTCAACTGGCAAACACGCGCATCGGTTAACTCCAATACCAATGCGATTTCTTTCAAACTTAATTCCTGCTGGTAGTACAGCATCAAAACCAAACGTTCGCGTTCACTCAGCACAGACAACGCTTGCGCTAATAAACGCTCGGTGATTTCGCGCTCTTCCAAACCGGAGCCACCATCAGCAAACGTTTCCGGTCCGTTGAGTAATAATTCATCCAGGCTTTCAATCGCTTCACAGGCGTCCGCTTGTAAAAATGCCTGGTAATCTTTTTCACTCAAACCGGTAAATGTCATCACTTCCGCATCTTGCGGAACACGGCCAAGCTGCCGGCTCAGTTGGCGAATTGCATCGCGAATTTTGTGCGTTTGCTGGCGCACCTGGCGCGGGCGCCAATCCTGCCGACGCAATTCATCCAGAATAGCTCCGCGAATTCGCAGCTTTGCAAATCCGGCAAAATTTTCATCCGGCTCACCGTAACGGCGCAAACTTTCGAGCAACCCCATCAGGCCAATCTGCTCCATATCGTCGCGATCCATCACCTGGTTTGCTTGTAACGACAGTTGACGAACAATACGTTTAACCAGTGGCAAGTATTGAATTAATAATTGCTGTTCCTGTGCAAGTGTTTGTGTTGTACCTGCATTGGCGGGATAGTCGTAATCAATAGCGCCGGCAGTATTCACGACAGAAGTTGCGATGGCAGAGGCGTTCATGGCGATAACCTATTGCACAACCAATTTGCTAACCAACACATGGGCAAAGGGCTGGATTACCTGGCGACTGGCAAAATCCGCCTGCACGACTTTTTCCAGGCTGGTTTGCAATTCAGCAATCGGCATCGAACGCAATTGGTTGAACGCCATGGAAGACAAATGCGCGACGACCGAATTGCGCACCATCGGATCAATTTGTTGCAATTTTTTATTGTCAGTATCTATGTCGGCTTGCAACACCAAATCCAGCACAAAATAATGTTCGCGACCTTCGCCTTGTAAACTGACAATCACTTTTTCAATGGGAAAGAATTTGTATTCTTCTGCTTCACCGGGGTCTGCCGTTACCTCTGGCGCTGCAGCTTCACCACTCTCACCTGCCACATTTGCCACAACCGGTGCACTGGCAGATTGCGGGCGGGACAATACCTGAAAACTGATATAGGCCGAGCCCGCCGCGACTAACGTATTCACAACAAGCAATGCCAAAATGATCCGTTGCATCATGATTGAATTTTCCTCTTGCAGGATTTCCCCGGCACAGCGCGACCGGAATTCCAAAATTTAAATCAACGTAAAATTAAAATTTACACAGTGACCAACACATCGCTCACACGATTCGCCGGCTGATCGTTACTGCCAAATGTTTGTTCATTGGCGAGTATTAAACTGTCTGCTAACAAGCGTTGGCGTTCGCGCGATTGTTGTTGCCCACCCTGTCCATCAGCAGATGTTTGTACATTCACCTGGGTAAATTGCGGCCCTGCCAATTCCTGGCGCAAGCGATCACTGGTTTGCTGGATTAAACGCGCAACATCCGATTGGCTCGCCGTGATATGCACATTCAAACGGCCAGCTTCATGGCTGAGATAAATTTCCAAACTACCCAATTCCGGCGGGTCCAAACGAATCGTGGCGTTCTGGATACGCTGCTGGATTTGCACTTGCACGTTATCGCGCAATGCATGGAGTAGTTGCTCGCCCCATTTTGCTTCCGGCGCATGCAAACTTAATTGCGATTGGACGTTGCGCTGCACACTGTCATCGCCCGCAACATTTAATGCTGCGGGTGCAATCACTGGGTTATGGCTAATATCAGTTATTGCCGTAGCACTCGCTTGTTGCACAACAAGGGTGGTTGACGGAGTCATCGCCGCAGAAGTAGAAACGTTTAACGCTGTATTGTTATCCGTAGCGCGAGCATCGGTTGACGGTATTACATTAGCAGTTGCACTCGCCGCTACTGAATTAACCGTACTTTTTAGCGATGATTCCACTGCTTTATTCGAGTCCTTTTCTGTAACGTTAACAGTATTGATTTGGGCTTTGCTCAATACATTGTCTATTGATAGCGGTACATTTTTTTCACTTACGTTTTTTTCAATCGCAATCATTGAGGTCGCAGCTTGCGAACTGCCTGGTACTGTCATTTCAGCTGGTAATTGCGGCGCAGCAATTACATTGTCCGGTGTTGTTAATGTATCGCGGGCTTGTAGTTGCAGTTGTTGTTGGTCAAGCATCGCCAATAGCCATTCTTCAGCATTGGGTTCTTGCTGTTGCTGGCTTTGTTGTTGAGATATTTGTTGCGCTGTTGGTTGCAATTGTTCGCCCACCATTTCCGGCAGGGATTGCTCGCCACCCGACTGTTCTGCACTCGGCTGTTCTGCATCAAGTTGTTCTGCGCTAATTAACACTTCGCTCAATTGCCCGGAAAATAATTCATTCGCGAATCCGGAATTTGTTTCCAGCGTTTTTTTCTGCCCAATGGATGGACCATTCGCCGCTGCATTACCGGTTGCTGCCGCGTCTGCCAGCGCCGGAGATACAAGAACTGCAGTAGAATTACTTGCCGGGGAGCTGATGCCGGATTGGATTGGGGATGCCAACATTATTTCTCACCTTGCAATAAGCCAGTGCGTAAATACGCGGAACGTGCTTCTGAATAATCGACATGGGCCAATAATAATTGCCGTAACTTTTCGCAAGCTTCGGCATAAGCAGGCAATACCCGCGCATACAATTGCTGCAATTGTTGCTTCGCCTTTTCCAATTCCGGACTCAACACTTCTTCTGAAGCAGCAAGCTCTTGCAAACACTCGCGAATGCGCAAATCAATTCCGCCTACGCTGTCCCAATCCTGGGCCTTAAGCGCAGCGGCCATCTGTTCACCCAGGGTAATCAGCTTGAGCTGCTGGTAGCGATCAGGCGCGTTTGGCATTTACACCATCCCAGCCTTCGCGAATTACGCCGAGCAAATGCACTACTTCATCCAACCCTTCCAGCGATAAACTCACGCTGACATCGGATAAGCGATAAATGCAGTAGTCGTACAAACGCGATAACCCTTGCACGACTTCACCACCGTTGTCGTAATCCAGCGCGCTGTTAAGTCCGTTAATAATGTTCATACACTTTTCCAGCGAGCGGCCTTTTTCCTGGTAGCGTTTTGCTTCGATGTGACCGCGCGTGCGCGCCAGTTCATCAAGCAAGCCATCAAACAACACCAGCACTAATTCATAAGGCGATGCCGTGGCCGCTTTCGCTTCCAGATCAATGGAGCGATAACTGTCATAACTTTCATTGGCGAGATAAGGATTGTTCATCAGCGCAGTCCAATTTTTTTAAATATTGTTAAAACATACCAAAGGTTTGTTCCATGGCAGACATGGTTTGCATCATGTTGGTGTATTGCTTCAGGTAACGGGTGTAATAGCTGTCGTACTGTTTCTGGATACCATCAAACTGGTCTTCCACACGGCGCATCATGGTGTTCAAACTTTCCTTGCGCGCTTTCATCAAATTGTTCGGCCCGGTGGTGTACACAGCAGTGTTTTTATCCAGGCTGTCGAGCAAACCATCTTTCGCGTTAAACAATTTATCCAGGCCTTCCGGGTTTGCGGCGACGGCTTTTTCAAAACGCGCAGTGTCGATAGTTAATTTTCCATAACGGTCTGCGACAATGCCCATCTCCATTAAGGTGGTACCGCCAAATTCGGTACGCAATACTTTGTTCAGCATGCCTTCAATTGAACGGATACTTGCATCACCTGCGAGTACACCGCGCGATGCATTTTCACCGCCGCTTGCCGTTAGCGAATCAAATGTGCCGAGCAAATTATTAATTGCAGTAACAAAACTCTGCACTTTGTCTTTGGTGGCTTTATCATCGCGCGCAATAGTTACTGATAACGGTTGTTCACCCGTTGCGTGCGCCTTGGTAAAACTCATGCTCACACCATCGATAATGTTGTCGAAGGTATTGCTCGCGTTGGTTAACAACATTCCACTTTCACCGCCCAAACGCACGCGCGCATCTTTTGCAGCACTGAGTTCGCGCGGCGCACTGGTGGCAGTGTCAAACGCACCGGCAGCAACGCCGGTTGTCGATAAGGTAATCGCGTTTGCAGCACCGGTTTTTTCACTCGCCAACACCAGCGATACATTACCGTTGCTGCGCACCAGCGTTGCATTTACACCGGTGTTATCGCTCGCCGCATTGATTGCTGCGGCAAGTTCAGCGAGTGAATTACCGCCGCTGCTATTGGAGTCAATACTGCTTAAATCGATACTGAAACTTCCTGCGCCCTGGCCAATAACTAAATTGCCACTGGTGGGAATATCCGCATCCGTCAAACCTTCCAGCGCGACTTGATGCGCGCTGGCAAGCTGTTCTACAAAAAACTGGTAATTGCCGGCTACCGCAGTCGTCCCTACTTTGGCAGTAGCGAAACCTTCACTGCCAAAGGTTGCCGTGTTGGTGAGCACGCTTTTGTCCACACCCTTCAACCCTTTCACTGCTGTGCTAAAGGTTTTCAGTGCAGTTTCCAGCGATGTAACCGCCGTGAGTTGCGCCTTGTAGCTGGACTGGTTGCGATTCGCCTTGGTAACGGCGGCCTGGACCTCATAGTTAGCCAGTTGGGTCGCCATCTGCTTGACGTAATCAGAATCTATAGCCATTGCAATTCTCCTCCCGAAGGGTTTAGCAACATGAATGCCAATTCATAACTCATTGTTTTAAATGGATTTATTAAAAAATAACGGTGAAAAAAAACTTCCGCATACTGCACCGGAAAACCAGAGAGGAAAGTCCGTTTCCGCATTCAGGGAGCACAGCCGCCGTGCGGTTAATCAATGCAACACATTCCGTTGGATAGACGCAGCCTTCCTGTTAACAGGCGACGGAAATGACGGGATGATTAAATTGGAAACAGTGGCAGTGATGCCTGCCGGGAGTTAACAAATGAGAGAAAGGCACTACCAACGAGAGGCATAAATAGAAAGCAGGATAAATACAGAACAGGATTAAAAATTTCGCGCATCAGGATGGGCAATCCAATAATGTTCATAGAGCCACCTTTTTAACCACTGGATTAAAAAGGTGACTCTGGTTTTCAACGCGTGAAATCAGGCAAAACAACATTGCTATTAATCATTGGATTTAACTTCTAATCGTATGCTTCACCAGAAACATAACCACTGGCCGCACAACCAAAATACAAAAAAACGCTGCGGGCATGGCAATGCGATAAGCGTGCACCACCTGATTTAAATAGTGATCTGTAATTCCGCTATTCGCTGCCACAATAATTAGCGACATCAAAAACGCCATGATCATCGACATGTAAAACGCAAACACGATGGGCGTGTATTTCACGTGTAATTTCCTGCTGCTGGCTTTAATAGTGGCTTCTTGCATTTTAATTCCCCTGGACAATTTCGATACTTTTTACGGCAGTACGGCACCGCCGATAGATTGCACTCTACGGCGCTTCCCCCTGGCCCGGTAGATTAGTAGACGCTTTTGCTGTATTAAGCAAAACTTGGCAATCAAGTTGTTCATTCGGAAGCTAAAACAATGGATACATTGCGTGGTATCGAGAGTTTTGTGAAAGCGGTGGAAGGCGGGAGCATCGCGGCGGCGGCCCGCCGGCTAGGCATTAGCGCGGCGGCCACCAGCCAGAATATCGCCCGGCTTGAGTCCTACCTTGGTGTGCGTTTGCTGACCCGTACCACACGCAGCCTGGCGATGACCGATGCGGGGCGCGTTTACTACGACAAGGTCGCACTCCTTATCCAGGAGCTGGAGCTGGCGCGCGCGGCGGTGACGGATGCGCACCAGGAATTACAGGGGCGATTGTGCATCGCCTCCACGGCGGCATTCAGTCGCCATGTGTTAGCCCCGCTGATTCCCGCTTTTAACCAACGTTATCCGCGTATGGAACTGGAATTGACTTCCACCGATCGCCGGGTGGATCACATCCAGGAATCGGTTGATGTGAGTATTCGCATCAAACAACAATTGGATGAAGGCATGGTCGCGCGCAAAATTGCTACCGTACCCACGATTTTTTGCGCATCCCCCGCCTACATAGCACGCGCCGGGCGCCCTTCAGTCCCTGCCGATTTACGCGAGCACGATTGCCTGGTCTTTCGCCTCGCAGCCGACGGGAGATTTTTGCGCTGGGGATTTATCGAAAACGGTTTGCGTTTTGATGCAGATGTGCGTGCCGCCATTATCAGTGATGATATTGATGTGCTCGCACGCCTCGCGGTTGCAGGTGGTGGTGTTACGCGTTTAGCGGCATTTGTTGCCAATGAATATTTGCACCGCGGCGAATTAATCGAATTATTTTCAACGCGCGAATGCACTGGCTTTCGCACCGAAGTTGAACCGCTTGACCTCTACGCCTGCGTACGCGATCGCCACCATTTAACACCCAAGGTACGCGCGTTTATGGATTACCTCGCAGAAGCGCTGCCAGCCGAATGGCGGGTAGCATAAGAACCACAATCACGGTTAAACGCTGTTATTGAAATCGAACTGGTACAACTAATCATTTAATCCCAAACCATCGAAAATCATTGGAATACATTTTTCGATTCTGGCTGCACGGGTTTTGGATTGTTTGGCAGAGGAAAAATGAAGCAGGTATCCTCGTTGACGGCCCGGCGTTAATGTTTCGAAGGCATCTTTTAAACCGGGTGTTTCATCCAGTTGCTTTTGAAATTCTTCCGGAACCGCAAACTCTTCGGTCTTTTTAAATTCGACGCTCAAACCCGCTTTTTCCACTGCAATCGCTTCGCGGATATAAATTTTCAAAGTACTTTTCAATTTTTCAATTTGCCGGGCATTGGTAAAACGGATTTGTCGTGCAGCTTGTACATTTTCGGTCTGCTGGACCAAAATTTTTTTGGGGTCTTTCATTAGCGCACCCTTAAAAAACAACAGCGCGCAGTACTCTTTAAAACCATGCATCAATACGATGTTGGCATTACCCAGCGTATAGCAAGGCTGCCCCCACTTCAGATCTTCTGACAAATCACAATCGAGCGCGACCTCTCTTAATATTTCAAACTCTTCGCGCCAGCTTTTCGCTTTTCCTAAAAATGAATCGACCTTGGGATTTTTATTGGCCTTGGTGTCTTTACTCACAGTAGGCTCCTGAACGTATTGTTACCAAAAAGAATCATCTTTACGCTCGCTGACACTTTTCAGGCTACACTCTGCCATTCGGCGAATTAAATCTTCGGGTAATGGTTCTTTATAAGGAACCTGAAGCGTGTTTTGAGTAGTTTTATGTGCTTTTAATTCTGGACTAAACGCTTCCAATACGGCGGCAGGAGGCGCAAAACTCAAGTGCGCCTTGTGCGCAGAAAAAGCAAATACAAAGCGCGGCTCCACGAAAAAAGGCGTACCCCATTTAATGGCCTCTTCCGCTTCCGGCGCCACACTTTTTAGTAATTCATATAACTGATACAAATGCGCATGCCCTTCAACTGGAGCAGCCTTGATATATTCAACGATTGTAGTCGGGGGATTTTTTGCCATTTTATTTTCCCTGTGTTTTTATAAACGCAATACCTGTGCAATCCATCCAAGGCTACAGTTTTGCAAGTAAGCCCCTGGCCTCATCAATATCAGCTTCACACATATTCGCCGCGTTGATCGCAAAATTTAAATACTTCCAAACCTTTGCCTTTTCCTTGGTACTCACCATATAAAGCTTTGCCAGCTCAATAGCAGCGCTGCCATCACCAGCGCCAATGGCTTTTTCAAACCAAAATTTAGCACTGAGGATATCGCCCTTGATCCTATACGATATTCCAAGATTCAAATAGGCAATCACCTCTCCGGCTTCTGCAGCCTTTAGCTCCCACTCAATCGCCTTGTCGTAGTCGCAATTTACACCTTCACCTCGCGTGTACATTAATCCTAAACGCAACATTGAATGAGCACAGCCTGCTGTAGCATCTTCAAGATAAGCAGTAAAAGCATCAGCATAATTGCCACTCTCTAGAAGCGCATCGCCTTTTGTCAATAGAGATTCATTGCCCATCAGTTGATCTCGAAAAACGTTACTGTTAATTCGTGCCGTTAAATTACATCACCCGGATTTACAAAAGATCAGGATGAAATATTGTTACCTCGAAATAATCCGCACCGTACTTTTTACCGAATTAGCAATAAAGCATTCTTCATGTGCTTCATCATGCATTCGCACAATACCTTCCGGGGTTGGAGTTTTTTCACCTGAGAACACCACAAGTGGATTAAGAGTCACTTCGGAAACCCAGAGTTTTTTCCTTTCATTCATCGTCATAATACCAATAGCGTTATCATGATAGGAATCCACTACAAAGCCTTGTTTTACCGCAATAGATAAAAACCAAAGCATATGGCAACTTGATAATGACGAGACAAATGCCTCTTCCGGATCGATAGCGTTTTCCACAGAATAAGGTAAAGGCACGACAAATGGCGAGGAAGATCCTTGAACTTCAATACCCCCGTCAAATTTCAATACATGCTTCCGGCTGTATTTATTATCAGAAAAAACCTGATCACCACGCTCCCAGATTACTTCAGCGGTATATTTATGGACCATTTCTTCCTCTAAAAATTTCGCTGTTTAAAAACTGCAAAACATAAACGCGGCATTATGGAACGGCACTGCAACCGTTTGTTGTGTGGGTTTAGCCTTATGCCAATTTAAACAAAAAGTGATGCGCGAGAATGTCAAAGCCGTTTTCAAGATAAAATTTATGCGCCTGATGGCGCACTACATTTGAGTCAAGGTGTACACAATTGCAATTTTCTTTACTTGCATGAGCAATGATACTTTTTATTAACGTTGCCCCGTGCCCCTTTGATCTTTGGTTTTCAGAAGTAATAAGGTCATAAACGTATAGCGCTTTTCCCTCAGCGGCTAAATTAATACAGATCCTGAAACCACCAACGGACACTACTTCGCCCTCTATTTCAAGATAGCAAAGAACATAACCTTCACTCTTCATTAATTTAATATAAATTACGTCTAGTGGGGAGGTCTAAAAACTGCAACGTGTTTGAGCGACTTATGAGCCACAACTAAATTTCCAAGGCACACCGAAACCATCTACAACAATTGCGTAACAAGGCGAAAAAAATGTTTTTTGAGGCGATAGGATTACTTCACCGTCAACAGAAAACTGCTCAAACAGGGATTTAACCGTATCTTCATTTTTCACACCTAACAATATATTAAAACCGCTCGGCTTTTGATATTGCTCCGGTCTAACGTCACCGCCAGCTATTTCAACACCTTCAATTGAGATGTTTGCATGAACAATTTTACCTTGCCATTCTTCGGAGACGCTTGCTGTGACAGGAGAATCTTTATATTGCAGCATTGTGCCAATAGTTCCATTTAAATGCTGTGCATAAAACTCAAAGGCTTCTTTGCATTGGCCATTAAAACTAATGTGAAATGAAAGGCTCATATATATTTTCCTTTGCAAATGTCGTCTTTACTCCAGAATTTTTCAAATTCCGGAAATATGGACGTCAATTGACTTATAAATATATTTATGTTCATAGAAACACTAACATTTTTATACCAAGCATACGCGTTATCTCCCTCAATCAAACTCCTTACGTATTTTTATCCAACCCGTTGAAAAGAATAATTGGCTGGCCTTTTTTGAAATGTTGTTCAGGGGAAGCGCGCATGCGTATTGTCCTTTCCAAAGCATGCGTGTTTTTTCTGCCTGCTTTGGCACCTAAGGGTGTTGAATATAGGAGCCTTTTGATGGAATGGGAAGCGGATATTGCACCCTGTAAAGGAGATATTTGTGCATCGACTTTTTACAGCAACAACATGCTGTATGTATAACCAGAAAAGCCTATAAATGGAATTATATGTGTGGCCCCCAAACCTGGACCTTTTTTAGCGAGGGCATTTTACGGGTGTGAGCAACCCATCAGATCGTTTAAAAATACCAGGGATCAACAGTTAAAAAATACCTGTAGCAACGCTTATATAATTCATAACGTTTTTTCTGAAAAACGAAAAAATAAATCAATAATAGCGCGGCGAATAAACCTGCTCAGCCTGTGCACTCCCCATAATCTGCCCAAGAATATCATTGTGCATCGCAAGCAGTTTGCCGTTGCGTTCGTTGAGGGATTTGGTTTGCTGGACCAGGTTTTCCAATTCTTTCCAGCGCTGGAGGTAGGTGTTGCGGTTGGGGAGCGGGCAGTGGATTAATAGTTTTTCCATTGCACCGGAGAGAGAGGGAGATAAGCCAAATGCGGTGAGGATTTTTGAGCGGCGTTCGGCGCGGGCGCGGATAAATTCCACGAGCACGGAGATTTGTTGGTTAAGCGATTCTATTTGCGCGCTGCTGCGCACGAGCAATTGTTCATACAAGGCTTGCATTAAATGTTGCAAGCCTACGTAGTCGGTGCAATCCAGTTCGATATCGCGCCCGGCCAGTTGTACCAGCTGCTCACTGCGCGTCATACGTCGGTGCCGCGATGGTAGGCAAGTATGCTGTGGGCGAGCACTTTGACATCGCTGCTTAATTCGCCGCGAGCCAGTGCTTGCTTGATGGCAGTTACCTGGTTCATATCGATGTCCGGCAATGCGCGCATCGCTTCCTGCAATTGTTCCAGGCGCGGCTCGGGTTTTGGGCCTGCCGCAGCCACTTTGGGTTGCCCAACCGTATCGGTTTTAGCGGTGGTGACAGATTCGGCGGGAGCACTGTACCCGGCGTTAATATTTCTGCTGATTTCCATAATGGAGTCCTGCAATCAAGTTGTTGCTGCGGCCATTTACACAAAAATGACCTTGTTATTGCCTATGGGCGACGGCTGTTGGCAATAACTTAAATCGCACTGCACATTTTTTCCGGAAACCGGTTTTTTCAGGAAACGGCTTTTAGCCTTGTGCGCGCCACCACGATTGGCTGGCCAGTCCATCCTGGATTTTCTGTTCTTGCTGATTCAGTAAATGTTGCCACTGGGTCATTTTTGCATCGATCACATGGGCGACAATTTTTTCGCTGCGCATCGCTTTCATCAGTTCTAACTGGATGCGCGCAAGATTTTCTTCCGCTACGGCCAGCTCTTTGCGCTGTAATTCGACCATCCTCAATAAGGTGCCTTTGTATTTTTGCTGGTTGTCGCGCTGCAACGGCGTCGTCATGGGCACGGTGAAACCACACAGGCGCGTGAGGCCGGTAATGTTGTTGCGATAGCGCTGGCACAGGTTTTGTTGGTAGGTCACGCGGCCGAGCATTTGCTGTACACGGGTTGCGCGCAAGGTGGCGAGGCGCGCGAGAGTATCGAGTTGTTCTTTCATGATGTACGCCGCCCTACCGAATAATGCTTCGCAAATCGACCAGGCATTGCTCCAGTTCCGCGCCCTGGCCGACGTCTTGTCGCAGGAATTTTTCGATAGCGGGAGCGAGCTGCACTGATTGATCAGTTTTTAGATCCATGCCCGGTGTATAACCGCCGAGGGGAATCAGTTCTTTGATTTTTTCGTAAGTGCTGTAGTACTCCTTCAACTGGCGCGCGGCCTGTTGATGGGATTTGTCCGTCACCTGCGTCATACAGCGGCTAACGGACGAGGCAATATCAATTGCGGGATAGTGGCCAACATCGGCGAGGCGGCGCGATAAAACGATATGGCCGTCGAGGATCGCGCGCGCGCAATCCACAATCGGATCTTGCTGGTCATCGCCTTCGGCGAGCACGGTATAGAGCGCACTTAAACTGCCGCGCTCGCTTTCGCCATTGCCCGCGCTTTCCACCAGTTCCGGCAACATGCCGAATACCGAAGGTGGATAACCTTTGGTCGCCGGGGGTTCCCCCAATGCCAGGGCAATTTCGCGTTGCGCCATGGCGTAGCGGGTTAATGAATCCACCAGCAACAAAACGTCTTTGCCCTGATCGCGAAAATAGGTGGCGATGCTGTGGCAAAGCTCGGTGGCCTTCATGCGCATCAGCGGTGATTCATTAGCCGGCGCAACGACGACGACCGCTTTGCGTAAACCTTCTTCGCCCAATGAATGCAGGATAAATTCCTGCACTTCGCGACCGCGTTCGCCAATCAAACCAACCACCACAACGTCGGCTTTGGTCTGGCGAGTGATCATGCCAAGCAAGACACTTTTGCCCACACCGCTGCCGGCAAACAAACCAACCCGCTGGCCTTTGCCGAGGGTGAGCATAGTGTTGATTGCGCGCACCCCCACATCCAGGGGCGCAGAAACAGGGCGGCGGCGCAGCGGGTTTACCTTTGGCAATTCCACGGGTAACGGATCGCGCCCGCCAAGCTTGCCCAGATCATCCAGCGGCTCCCCCAAACCATTGAGCACGCGGCCAAGCCAGGAATCATCAATTTGCAGGCTTGTGTCGTCATCGGCGGGGGACACGCGGGGACCCCCCCCC
>NZ_KN266208.1:36603-436195 GCF_000766945.1 Cellvibrio mixtus subsp. mixtus J3-8
TATCGCGGTTAAAACCCACCACCTGTGCATCCAGCATGCTGCCATCGCCCTGTTCTACATAGCAGCGCTGGCCAGTCATGCGCTGGCAGCCGTGGCTTTCCAATAACAGACCGGAAACGCGCACCAGGCGACCACTCACGCGTGCGAGCTGGATGCTATCGAGCGAACGCAGTGCGTCATCGAGTTTGAAATCGGTTAGCGAATTGAAGGAGGATGGGCCGTCCACGGCTTAGCCCTCAGCCAGATGCATATGTTCGGCGAGCGTATCGATACACGCATCCAGGCGCTGCTGGCAGCCAATATCCACTTCCTTTTGTGCGGTTACGATGCGGCATTCGCCCAGTGCAAGTTTTTCATCGGCCACCAAGCGCCAGCTGGCGGCACGACCGGGGGCAAGATCTTTAATGCGGTTGTATTCCTCGGGATTGAGGTGGATATGCACATCGCTTTGCTCAGCCGGCATGGAGGCCAACGCTTCTTCTGCCAGATTCAATAATTGGGTGGGATGCAAGGTGAGTTCGCAGCGGATCACCTGCTGCGCCACCTTCTTCACCAGTTGCAGCAATTCGCGGCGGCGTTTGCGATCAAAATCCTCCATAAATGCCTGCATGTGCTGGCTGATCTGGTCCAGCGGTTGGCTCGCGGTTTCAAAAATCTGCCGGCCTTCCACTTTCCCCTCTTCGCGCCCACGCGCCAGGCCCTCATTACGGCCAGCGCTATAACCTTCACGCATGCCTTCTTCCTGGCCCTGCGTTAGCCCCTGCTGATAACCTTTTTCCGAACCTTCCTGGAAACCATCGGCGATGGCGCGCTGGAGTGCAGCGGGATCAGCATCCCAGTGATCAGTACCCGTTCCGTGTTGGTGAAAACTGGCGCGCGGTGGAAAACGGTAGGGTCGCCAGCCTTTGCCTGCACCTTTAATTATTTTGACAGTCATGCGTACCTACCTTATTCCACAGTCTGTTCGCGGAACAGTTGCAACTGGATTTCGCCATTAGCGGCCATATCGCGCACCACTGCCATAATGTCTTTGCGCACTTGTTCGATGCGGCTTAATGGCACCGGGCCCTGGCGGCGGTTGATGGATTCCATCTGTTGCGCCTGGCGCTTGGGCATCGCTGCTGCAATCGCCTTGCCTAATGCCGGTTCGGCACCTTTCAATGCCACCACCCACTCTTCCAATGGAATTGCCTCCAGCAGGATTTGCAGCACTTCCTGGTTTTGGCGCGAGAGGATAAAGAAGTCGTACATTTCGTCTTCGATCTTGCCGACCAGGTCTTTATTGTGCGAACGCAGCAATTCGAACATCTGGTTCCGGTCACCTTTGAAGCGGTTCATGATGTCCGCCGCCTGCTTCACACCGCGCACGCGCGAACCTTGTGTTGAGAGGACGGAGAGGCTGCGGTCGATCAATTCTTCCAGTTCGGCAATTACATCGCTGTTCACTTCACTGAGGTTGGCGATGCGATAGAGCAACTCATCCTGGCTCGCGGCGGGCATGCACTCCAATACTTCACTGGCCATCGCTGGCGGCAGGAATGCGAGGAAAACGGCTTGCATCTGGGCGTGCTCTTTTGCGATCAGGGCGGCAAATTGCTTGGGATCGATCCATTCCATCTTCGCCATTTTCGCGCGGATCTCTTCGCCGTAAATGCTATCCAGCAGGTTACGGGTGATGTCGCTGCCCAACGCCTTGCCGAGCATGCTCGACAGGTAATTGCGCGAGGCCCCCTTGATGCTGCTCTGTTCTTTGTAGTCTTCAAAAAAGCGGCCAATTACATCAGAAACCATCGGCTGCTTAACATTACTCAGGCGCGCCATAGCCTGGCTGACACTGACGATTTCCTCGCGCGAAAAATGGCGCAGGACACCGGCAGAGGCGCTATCGCCCATGCTCAATAACAGGATCGCCGCCTGTTCTATCGCACTCATGGAACGCAGTGCAGAACGGGGTTGGATTGCTGTCGCAGCGCTAGCCGCGGCTGTATCAGTTGGCTGGGTTAAGGGTTCTTTCATTTCGGCCTATCCATTGTTTAAGGACTTCGGAAACACGCTCAGGGTCATTTTTCGCAAGCATTTGCAAGTGTTCGATTTGCAGTTCCAGCCCCGAACCGGGCGCCGGTAGCGTAATTTCAGCAAGCGGGCTAAATTCGCCCAGGATACGCGGACCCGCTTCACCAAAGGGGCGCTGCTCGCTCCGCTCCGCGTGAAGTGCAGGCATATGGTCCGGCGCCGGCATCAGGACTTGCGTATTGGAGCGGATCAAATCGCGCAACGCCGGGCGCACCACCATAAAGATCAGCAACAAACAAACCAGACCGAGGATTCCCATCTTCGCCAGGTCGTACACCTGGTTGCTCTCCCACCAGGGCAACGCCGCCAGCGGCTCAGGCGATGCGGTGAACGGGAACACGCTCAAGGTCAGCAGGTCACCACGTTTCTCATCAAAGCCGACCGCACTTTTCACCATGGTTTCCAGCTCTGCGCGCGCTTCCGGCGTCCAGCCACCCTCGGGTGCTGTGGCCGCATTTATCACCACCGCCACACTTTGGCGACGCAAGGCAAAAGGCGCGTGCTTAACGTGGGTAACAGATTGGTCGTACTCAAGCTGGCGATTGGATTCCTTACGCAGTGAAGTCGCCGCTTTGTTTTCGGTACTCGATTCTGCGGCCTGCTCGCCTTCCGGCGCAGCGCCATCGGCGGGTGGTGCGTTTTCCTGTGTTGCCGGCGGCACCGGGCGATTACTCAATGAACCGGGAACGCCGAGGGCGAGTTGGTCAAGCACGCTTTCATCGCGCAGGATTTCCGAGCGCAAACGGGGGTTGTTGCCATATGACTGGAGGGTTTCCTCGCGCTGGCTGAAATCCACATCCGCCGCCACGCTAATACGATAGTTGCCTGCACCCAATACCGGTGCCAGCACTTCTTCCACATTGGTCACGGCTTTGGTTTGGTAATCGTTGACCAGGTCCCAGCTTTGCACCGGGCCAGCGGTTTCATTCAAGCCGCGCGATAAGAGTACGCCGTGTTGATCCACCACACTCACATCTTTCGCCGCAAGCTGCGGCACACTGCTGGCAACCAGGTTCACAATGGCGCTGACCTGTTCGGGTTTGAGTTTGTAGCCAGGCGCGACTTGCAGGATTACCGAGGCTTTGGCGGGATCGCGTTTGCTTACCACAAAAGATGAATTCTCTTGCAAGGCGAGATGCACGCGTGCCATTTCCACGCCTTTCATGGTCATCACGCTGCGCGCCAGCTCGCCTTCCATGCTGCGCTTCAAGCGTACGTCCTGTACAAACTGGCTGGTGCCGAGCGGCTCTTCCTTATCAAATAATTCGTAGCCATCCGGCCGTTCTGCCTGTACGCCTTTGGCGCTGAGCAGCATACGCGCACGGGAAATTTGGTCTTCACGCACCAGCACTTGCCCGGTTTGCGGATGCAGGTTGTAGGCGATGGCTTCGGTATCCAGCACCTGCATGACATCAGCGGCAGAATAGGTTTCACCCGCACCATACAGCGGGCGATAAGAGCTTTGGTCGCGCCACAAATAGAACACCACACCAATTGCCACAATGGCAGCGATTCCCGCCAGCGCCATGAGTGACATGCGCGGATCAAGCTTGAAGCCACTGTTGAAGGCCCCGGTAGGGAACCGGCTTTTAATAAATTGAACCATGTTGATATCTCACCGGTTATTACAGCGGCATGCGCATAACTTCTTCGAACGCGCCGGTTACCTTGTTGCGTACTTGCATCAATGCCGAGAAGGCAACGCTCGCCTTTTGGCTTTCCACCATAGCGCCAACCAGGTCATCACTCGCGCCGGAATCTACCGCTTCAGCCATGGCGCTCGCCTTGTGTTGCTGGGCGTCAACCGCCTTGAATACATCCGCAAAGGCGGTACGGAAACCTTCCCCGTTTCCAATATCAACGCTGCTCACCCGGCCCGTGCCTTCCACACCGGAGGTGCCATCCACGCCAAAGTGACTGGCCGGCGCTATAGTCGGGCCGGTCACCGCCTGCTTGATCTGGTCCATGCGGCCAAGCAATTCCTGTTGAACTTGCACAATTGAACTCATGGTGTATTCCTCGTTGACTATCGGTCAGATGCGGGTTGGAAAAAAGATCAAAAAGTCAGCTGCACACCATCCTGACGCATGGCGTTCAGGCGATAGCGCAGCGCGCGTGGAGTCATCCCCAAACTTTCAGCAGCCTTGGTTTTATGGCCACCAAAACGGCGGATAGTATCGATAACGTGTTGGTATTCAGCCCATTTCCCACTGGCACGAAGTGCTGCCTTACCGCTGACTTCGCCGCTGATCGGCATATTTTCTTGAAAAGTGTCTACAGCTGGCGCACTTAAACCCAGATCCTGTGGCTGGATAAACAAGCCATTGCGCAACACCAGGGCGCGTTGCAGCATGTTTTCCAGTTCGCGCACATTGCCCGGCCAATTGTGGGCGACCAGCGCATCGCACGCGGCCTGGGTTAATAAATCATCGCGCTGTTCATGGGGTGCATGTTTACGGATCAGGCGATTAGCCAGTGGCAATACATCGTCTTTGCGTTCGCGCAACGGACTGATGTGTAAAGGGAGAACATCCAGGCGGAACATCAAATCGGAGCGGAAACGGCCTTCGGCTACCTCCACCTGCAAATCGCGGTTAGTCGCAGCAATGATGCGCACATTCAACGGAATTTCCTTATGGCCACCCAGGCGCTCGACTTTTTGCTCTTGCAGTACACGCAGTAACTTGGCTTGCAAGCCGAGGGGTAACTCGCCAATTTCATCCAGCAGCAACGTGCCACCATTGGCCAATTCAAACTTGCCCGGCTGGGCGGCGGTCGCGCCGGTAAAGGCGCCTTTCTCGTGACCGAATAACAGGGACTCGAGCATCTGCTCGGGAATCGCCGCGCAGTTAACGGCGATAAACGGCGCATCTTCCGCCGCTGAAAAACGGTGGATGTAGCGCGCCATCATTTCTTTACCGGTACCGGTCTCACCGGTAATCAGAATAGGGGCGCTCGCTAACGCAACACGTTGCGCCATCGCCAGCAAGCGACGACCGGCGCGTGAGCGGGTAACAAAAGACTCTTCTGCCGCCAGTGCCGATTCCTGGCGCTGCAACAAGGCATTCAATTGTGCACCGCTAAAAGGTGCCAGCAGATAATCCACACAACCCAATTCGAGCAATGCGGCGGCTTTCTCCTGGTCGGCGTATTCCACTACCGGGATAATACTGAGCGCAGGTGCTTCAGCGATCATCGCACCTACCCGGGCAAACAGGCCGGCGCTCGGGAAGCTGCTGACAAACACAAATACCATGCTGGCGCTGGCAAGCAGGCTTGCACTTAATTCGCCAAATTCGATGCAGTGCATTAGCTTGCAGCCATTGCGTTCAAGGCTGGTGGTTAACAGGTTAAAGGTTTCGTCGCGCGAGCGGCCAAGTATCACAACATTGCGCGCATGCGCTTTGTCACCAGACAGCGTCTGGCCAAGCGCCTTTTCGCCAAACAGCCTATCTCCAAACAAGTGTTCATCCGCCAAACGATCATTGCGACCAGCGAAGCGTCTGTTTATTACCTGGTTGGCTGTTGCCTGGTTTGTGGACATCACCGTCATCACCTTTCCTGTCGATTAGGATCAGCTAATAGAAACATCTATTAGGCTTTGGCTATGAATTTATTGGCTTTCATTAATTTACTGTTAAAGTTTTTCTGTCTTCCGGTCGCCTTTATCGCTTGAGCCAGTCATAACGCTAATAAAGGTGCATGTGACACAAGACCAAAAGATATGTGAGCCACTTCATGTCCTCGAACATTAGCAACTCGCCTCAAAAGCACTAAATCATTTGGTCTCAAATAAAATCAAACGCCCTAAAACCTGCTCAAAAACAGCTTTTGATATCTATTGATTTAATCTCCTGCCGCCCCCGCTCCTATACTCGCTCACGTGATAACCATCACAGCTGCTCTTTGGAGCAGTACTAAAGCCGTAATAACAATGGAAAACCAACAGGCCGGATCGACGCCGGATGATTGGTACAAGGACAGGGCTGACTGGCTACCCGTTCGCCAAGTGCGATAAGCGCCAGCCAGGTAAATAGAAGGGCAACCCGCAGATGCCCACTACCATGACACTGAATACCATGACGCCCAACATCATGACGATAAGCGCCAAAGTTCTTCATAAGGTAGCCGCCGACCAGTTCACCCGGTTAAAGCCGCACAAACTGGGGCGCCATTACCACAAGATTCCGCAGTTCATACACGAGATATCCAACAAATATCCGCGGGTGATCAGCGACTATTTCCTGCGCAATTACCGGATCAACCTGGAGATGCGTCGCGTGCAGGTACATGAGCAGCGCGAAGCGGATGCCGAATGCATTTACCGCTCGGCGCTGGGCAAAGTCGGCTTCGCGATGGATCGCACCTTGCTCACTGAAGTGCTGGAGTGCTACTACGGTGGTATTGGCTTGCCCGGGCAGGAGAATCCGCCGGTTAGCATGTCCGAACAGCGTATGCGCAGCCGCCTGGGGATCGATGTTGCGCAGATCTTCGCCCGCGCCCTGCTCGCCGGTGAAACCTTTGGTGATTTGCAGCCCTGGGAAAACGCTTACGAAGAAACCCAATGGGAATACGTGGCTGAATTCCAATACCACAGCCATATCACTAACAAACAGTCATCCATCTTTATATACCTGGATACCCAACTGGTAGATGAGCTGACCAATCGCATGGCAAGCCCGGCACCGGTGCCCACCGGGGCCAATCCAATCAACCAGATCATCCACCTGCCAGTGCGGCTCAATTGCGTGATCGCCTCATTGCAAATGCCACTCTCACAGGTGCTCGCCCTGCGCGTGGGCGACATAGTGATGATGCGTATGCGCGAGCGCTGCGATGTGGAAATCAACCAGGAAAAACTCTTTCGCGGCGCCATGTTTGAAGACGACGGAGCACTCTTTTTAACCTCTCTGGAGAGCGTGAAAACATCATGAATAACCAATTCCCCGATAACGAATTCGACAACCTGATGAACAACAGTGACCTCGGGTTGCCGCCCTTGCAGGAATCAGCGCCCTTTACCAATCCGTTTGACGCCGCGCCCACAGCACAGGCGCCGCAACAGGATTTAAGTTTCTTCGGCAAGATTCCGGTGAATGTCACCCTGGAAGTCGCATCGACCGAAATTCCACTGAAAGAATTAATGGAAGTGGATACCAGCAGCGTGATCATGCTGGACAAACTCGCGGGCGAACCACTCGATGTAAAAGTCAACGGCGCGCTCTTCGCTAAAGCCGAAGTGGTGGTGATGAATGGCAATTATGGTTTGCGCATCCTGGAATTAACCGGAACCGGTTTGAACGGATTGGCTTCATGATTCGGCGCAATCACATCATTTTTTTATTAGCATTTTTATTACTGCCGTCGCTGTCATTAGCCGCCGGTGGCGATATCAGTTTGCTGAATATCACTGACACCGAAAACGGCCAGGAGATGAGCGTCAAACTGCAAATACTAGTGCTGATGACACTGCTCGGTTTTTTGCCGGCGATGTTAATGATGATGACCTGTTTTACCCGTTTTATTATTGTGCTGGCGATTTTGCGCCAGGCGATTGGTTTGCAACAAAGCCCGCCGAACCCGGTGCTAATCGGTGTTGCCTTGTGTTTAACGCTGCTAGTCATGCGCCCGGTCGGCAACGAAATTTACACCAAGGCCTATGCTCCGTTTGAAATGGATCAAATAACCTTGCAACAAAGTTTGGGCGAAGGGAAACAAATCCTCAGCCGTTTTATGCTCGCCCAAACCAGTAGCAGCTCATTGGATACGATGATCGCCCTCTCCGGTGAAGCGCGTCCCGATGATTTAAAAGACCTGGATTTTTTGGTGCTCCTGCCCGCGTTTGTATTGAGCGAATTAAAAACCGCATTTCAAATCGGCTTTATGATTTTTGTGCCGTTTTTAGTGATCGACCTTATCGTCGCCAGCGTATTAATGGCCATGGGTATGATGATGCTCTCGCCCATGATGATCTCCCTGCCTTTCAAATTAATGGTGTTTGTATTGGTTGATGGCTGGACCTTATTAGTCGGCACACTGACGACCAGCATACAACCCTTTTAGCGAAGAAATTCCAAACCGTATTTGCGAGATAAAAAGATGATGACTCCGGAAGCAGCAACAACGTTAATTGCCAACGCGGTATACATCACCGGCCTGGTGGTATGCGTGTTGATTGTGCCGAGTTTGATCGGCGGGTTGATCGTCAGTATTTTCCAGGCAGCGACACAAATTAACGAGCAGATGCTGAGTTTTTTACCGCGTTTGTTAATCACGCTCGGTATGTTGTTGTTTGCCGGCAACTGGATACTGCAAACCTTAAGCGATTTATTTGTGCAGATTTTCCGGCAAGCCGGCACCCTGGTTGGTTAACAAACTTCACCATGGCAAGTGCACCCTTATTTGAACTCAGCCAATTGCTGCGCGATGCGCAAGCCTATTGGTGGCCATTTTGTCGTTTGCTCGCACTGCTAAGTATGGCCCCGCTGTTCAATCACAAAAGTGTCTCTGTGCGTGTACGCATATTGCTCGCGCTGGTGCTTACATTTGCATTGGGAAAAATCCTACCGGTACCGCCGGATATTGAACCACTTTCGCTCAAAGGCATTATGACCACCTTCGAGCAAATTATTTTCGGTGTCATCCTGGGGTTGATGTTGCAATTGGTGTTTACGATTTTTATGTTGGTAGGCGAAGTGATTTCCGCGCAAATGGGCATGAGCATGGCGCGCTATAACGATCCAACCAATGGGGTTTCATCGTCATCAATTGTTTACCAATTGTATTTTATTTTGCTGGTGTTTTTGTTTTTCTCCATCGATTGCCATTTACTGATTATCAGCGTTTTCTACCAAAGTTTTATCTATTGGCCGGTAGGTGGCGGATTACATTACCTCGGTATTGAAGCTTTTTTGCGTGGCATTGCCTGGACCTTTTCCGCAGCGGTATTAATCAGTTTGCCCATCGTTTTTTGCATGGCGCTGGTGCAATTCTGTTTCGGTTTACTGAACCGAATTTCCCCGGCAATGAATTTATTTTCCCTGGGCTTTCCCATCACTATCCTGGTGGGATTACTGTGCATCTACCTGACCCTGCCCAATATGCCGCAAAGCTACCTGCATTTAACGCGTGAGCTTTTGGACACTATTGGCCTGGTACTGAAAGGAGCCTGATAAATGGCAGATGACAGCAGCAGCCAGGAAAAAACGGAAGAGGCATCGGCCCAGAAGCTCAAAAAGAGTAAAGACGAAGGGCAAGTCGCGCGCTCCAAAGATCTCGCGACCACTATTTCGTTGCTGGCAACATTATTGGTATTGAAATACAGCATCGGTTTTTATTCGGAAAGTTTGCGCGAGAGCTTTCGCCTTTCCTATGTAAACTTCCATGAATCCACTATCCGGCTGGATGACCTGCAATTATTGTTAACCGAAAATATCATCCTGTTTATTAAAGTGTTATTGCCATTGTTGATAACACCGATATTGGTAGTCAGTTTGTCATTGATGCCTGGTGGCTGGGTTTTCGCCAGCAAAAATTTTATGCCGCAATTCAGTCGCATGAATCCAATTAAAGGTTTGGGTAAAATTGTATCAGCACAAAACTGGACCGAGCTGCTGAAATCCATGCTCAAAGTTACCGTGTTGTTATTAGCAGCCTGGTGGCTGGTGATAGAAGCCAGCGCACATTTAATTGAACTGCAACGTAGCGATTTACCCGGCGCTATCGGCAATGCATTTACTTTATTGTTTAACACCACCCTCGCCTTACTGGTGGTATTTATTATTTTCTCCTTTATCGACATTCCATTGCAGCGCTTTTTTTTCCTCAAAAAAATGCGTATGAGCAAACAGGAAGTAAAAGAAGAACACAAAAACCAGGAAGGCCGCCCGGAAGTAAAAGCGCGCATCAAGCAATTGCAACGGCAAATGTTGCAACGGCAAATCAATAAAGTCATCAAGGACGCCGATGTGGTTATCGTTAACCCGGAACACTATGCCGTCGCCCTGAAATACGATTTAAAAAAAGCCAAAGCACCGTATGTATTAGCCAAAGGTGTGGATGAGCTCGCGCTCTACATGAAAAAACTCGCGGCCAGCCATCAACTGGAAATCATTGAACTGCCGCCGCTGGCGCGCGCCATTTACAACACCACGCGCATCAACCAGCAAATTCCTGCACCGCTTTACACAGCGGTTGCACATGTATTGACGTATATCCTGCACTTGCGCGCCTATCGCCAGGGGCGCCGTAATAAACCGATTATGCCGAGCAACCTTCCGATCCCGGCCAACATGGCCAACAGGACTTAACCATGAATCCACTCCAACAATTCAGCTCCAATTTCCGCAGTGGCCGTATCGGAATTCCACTGCTGATTTTGTCGATATTGGCGATGATTATCCTGCCGCTGCCACCGCTGCTGCTGGATATTTTATTTACTTTCAATATCGCAGTAGCGATCCTGGTGTTGCTCACCAGTGTCTCGGCAAAAAGCCCGCTGGATTTTTCATTGTTTCCCACGGTAATTTTAATTACTACATTAATGCGTTTATGTTTAAACGTAGCATCGACACGTGTGGTGTTATTGGAAGGCCACACCGGCACCGATGCCGCCGGTAAAGTAATTGAAGCTTTCGGTGAAGTGGTTATCGGCGGTAATTTTATTGTGGGTATGGTGGTGTTCATGATTTTAATGATCGTGAACTTTATCGTTATCACCAAAGGTGGCGAACGTATTTCCGAAGTGACTGCACGCTTTACATTGGATGCATTGCCCGGCAAGCAAATGGCAATTGATGCCGATTTAAATGCGGGGTTGATTTCCCAGGAAGAAGCCAAGCAACGTCGCCAGCAAGTTGCCAAGGAAGCCGATTTTTACGGCGCAATGGACGGTGCCTCCAAATTTGTGCGCGGTGATGCTATCGCGGGGATTTTAATCCTGTTAATTAATTTATTCGGTGGTTTTGCCATCGGCATGTTTATGTATGACCTGAGTGCCGGCCAGGCCTTCCAGCAATACGCATTGCTCGCGATTGGTGATGGCCTCGCGGCACAAATTCCTGCGCTGTTACTTTCCACCGCCGCAGCAATTATTGTTACGCGAATCAACGAATCCTCTGAAATTACCCAGCAAGTTGGAAATCAATTATTAGCATCGCCAACCACGCTTTACACTGTAGCCGGAATTTTATTTTTACTGGGTGCAATTCCCGGCATGCCGCACCTGGCATTTTTCACCTTTGCAGGATTAATTGGTTTTATCGCCTGGCGAATATCACAGAGGCCGGCACCGGCCGATGCACTCGATGAAGCTGAAGCCATGACCAATGCAATGGCGCAGGAACAAAGCCAGAATCTCGCATGGGATGATATTCCGGCGGTAGAAACTTTATCAATTTCGCTCGGCTATAAATTAGTGGGCCTGGTGAATCAAGCGGCGGGGGCACCGCTCGTGCAACGCGTACGCGGTGTGCGTCAAACGCTATCAGAAAACCTTGGCTTTTTATTACCGGAAGTACAAATTCGCGATAGCCTGCGGTTAAAAGCAGCGCAATACAATATTTATATCAATGGTGAAAAAATTGATGGGGCTGAAATCCATGCGGATCGCATGATGGCAATTCCCTCGCCAGAACTATACGGTGAAATCGACGGGATTTTGGGAACTGATCCGGCTTATCGGATGCCTGTGGTGTGGATTCTGCCGGGCGAAAAATCGCGCGCGTTAAATCTGGGTTACCAGGTCATTGATTGTTCGAGTGTAATCGCCACCCATTTAAATAAAGTGATTCGCGCTAACCTGCCGGAAGTTTTTAAACACGACGATGTGGATCATTTGCTACAACGTTTAACCCAGCAAGCACCAAAACTGGCGGATGCATTAAAAAACCAATTGAGCCTTACACAACAACACCGCGTGTATCGCCAATTATTACAAGAAGAAGTGTCATTGCGCGATATCGTCAGCATCGCCACTGCATTGGTCGAAGGCAGTGAAAGCACTAAAGATCCAGTTTTGCTTTCTGCGGATGTTCGCTATGCATTGCGCCGTAATATTGTGACCAGCATTGCTGGTGAACGCAGCGAGCTTTCCGTTTTTGTACTGGATAATAATCTGGAAAATACGCTGCTCAGTGCATTAAGTATCGCCAAACAAGCGGGACCGGTAAGCCTGGATAATATTCCGGTGGAACCCAACCTGCTCAATCAATTACAAAATGCCATGCCGGTCGTAAAAGAAAAATTGCGCAAGGAAGGCCACCCACCAATCCTTGCCGTAATGCCACAATTGCGCCCGTTGCTCGCGCGTTATGCACGCGTCTTTAGCCCCGGCTTGCATGTGCTATCGCAAAATGAAATTCCCGAGAAAGTGGGCGTGAATATTTTGGGGAGCTTGGGGTAAAAATATCGGTAATAGTGTCGATATTTATTCGCCATTTAATCATTAAACCGGCGAATAATCCCCATTCTCCGTTTCACCACGCTGGATACGCAATTTTTCCACCATCAATGCAAATTCAGCTGAGGGCTCTTGCAAAATAAAACCCGCTTCATAATAACCGGTCTTAGCGTTAGACCCGGACCATTTGCAAGCCACATCCAGGTCAAATTGCAATACCTCATCATCCTTTACCCGCATCCGTAACCGCAGTACCACCTCTGCACCTTGTTCAAAAGCAGTATCGCTTAACACCTTCAGCCCGGTTTCCGAAACATCGCCCACGTAACCAATCAATGCATTGGTCCTGGGATTACTGACTTTCACTCGAAAAATAGAACGAAACTGCAAACGGCTCTGGTTGCGCATAGTGATCGGGCCCGATTAGGAATTGTGCTAAAGCGGTAGGGCGACTATTTTTAAGGAGAACTTAAGGGGGGATTAAAAAAACTCAGGTAAAAAAACGATGGTCCCGTGCCAAGCGGGACTGAATCTATCAACATGTAAATCAAAGCTATTTCGGCCAGATCGGCAATTCACTCGCTTCGTCGTATTCAGGGAAAATAATGATATTAAAAACCTCACCCTCAAAAACCCATGCCATAATTTGCAGATCATCAGCATAGAAACTTTTTCCATCCTGTTTAAAATCTTCGTCTAGTTGGAAAGACGGGAAAATGGCTTCAAGTTCTGATTCGGTAATACCAATAATAGGTTTTGAATCCAGCAATGCTGACTCTGCGAAAACGGTTATCGAGCTTAAACGATATCCATCCTCTTCCTGAAACGACAATTCAATGCCGCTGTCATACTCCCAGATTTCTTCTTCCGCATGATTCTCTTTATTAGCAGGTGCACCTAACTTACTTTGCACATCATTTCTGGATATACCCAATTTGAGACTGTCGATCCCGATTTTCGGAAAAATATTCATAATCATTAATTCCTTAAGGTAAATGAATGCTGGAGCATAAATAATTACATCTGCCGGCGTGTCGGGATAATGATAAACCTGGAATAAGCGACTGCTTGAAGTAAATCCTGCCTATTCCAGATTTAATTTTCAGCGGGTATTTATTACCCGACTAATACTACTGCTTGCGTACCAATGCGCAATGCGTGGCCACTATTTTCCCTGGTATATTCTTGCGCATCCTCGTAATTGGAAAACCACAAATTCGGGTATCCGGCAGTTCGTCGCCAATGATCAAAATGGGCTAACTGATCCGCATCCATACTATCAAGTTCATGGCGATAATCTTCCCAACATTTAAATCCTGTTTCCACAGCGAGCATGCGCAATATATGTTTGCGTTGAATAATATCGCGGTTACGATGCAATTCAGGCAGGGATATCGCAGTCAACGTCGCCGTTGCAAGAAGCCGACGCAATATTGGCAGTGAAACTACCTTTGATTCCGAATAGGCCGCGCGATGAAGATTACGTGCGATGCGAAGCACCACATCGGCAGCGGATTCAGAATTGGATTTGAGGTCTTGATGTTGAGAATTTTGCGATTGTATTTCGGTATGCATACCAACTCCAATATACAGTCGGCTTGCTCGCTCATGGCCGGGAGGGTATGCAAGCACATGGCTTGCGTTGGATTCGGGTGCTTACGCTTTCGCGAGGCGGGCGCCCCGTGCGCCCTGTCGCAAATTCTACGCAAGCAAGATGACGAAGGCAAATTCCTTTACCTAATTATCCGAATTAACTTCCTGCGTCCCCCCAAAACGGTCAGTAACAATCCCATACGCTTCCGACCAGAATGTTTTTTGCAATAACTATAGTAGTAACACCCCCCTCGGCTAATGCAAAAAAACTTCCTGGCATTGACCAGAAAAATTTATATGAAAATCAATACGCATTTTATTGCCCGCTTAATGAAGTTATACCGTTGTTAACGTTAGATGGCGATAGCCGGAGGACATTTTTGGCTTACTGTTTTACGATTATCATCTCTTATTAGCCGGACGAAAACCAATTAGCTGCCATGATTAATGACAAAAATACTCATACCCACCCTGCACCGGAAATCGTTCATGATGAAGACTTTATTGTTGTTTATCGCGGCCTGGAACGCGAGTTATGTAATGCAGTGATTGCGCAATTTAATAGCGATCAATATAAATGGCGAGGGAAACTAGGCCGCAAGGAAGATCATTCCATCTACCAGGAGGAAACCAAAAGTTCCTGGGATCTGGAAATACTCAATGATGGTGAATGGAAAAATCTTTTCCAACAAATACATCCCCAAATCCACGCGTGCATGGCCGATTATTTATCCCGCAGCCCGGTGTTGAAATCTTTTCCGCTGCAAGTCACAGGTTACAAGATCCAGATGTACCCAAAAAAAGAAGGCTATTTCCGCTGGCACGCTGATTCATTGGGAAGAAATGCCAGAAATCGCGTGGCAGCCATGGTGTTGTACCTGAACGATGTAGAGCAAGGCGGACAGACCGAATTTTTCCATCAGAATTTAAAAATTGAACCCAAGGCAGGCAATCTTTTACTCTTTCCGGCAGGATGGAACTATATGCATTGCGGTCATACGCCGGAGTCGCACGACAAATATATTATTTCATCGTTTATTAAAATTAATGATTGATCTTATGCATGTACATTAATTTCCACTAATGCCATAGGTACCACTGAAGCCACCAACAGCAGCGCCATAACAATATTAAAGATCTTTAATTGCTTTTCATTTTGTAGAAATTATTTCATCGCTGCACCGGCACAAAGCCATACTGCAATGCACATACCTCCAACGATCAGGTAAGTAGCGACGATTAATAAAATCTGGCTTACCATTTTTTCTGATGTGGTAAATGATGCGATAGCACCTACTGCCATTACCCAGGCTTTCGGGTTTACCCATTGAAATAAAGCGGCTTGAATAAATGTTAGCGGTTTTTCCGATTCAACGCGAACATTCGGCATGGATGAGCGAGCAATCTTCCATGCCAAATATAATAAATAGGTAATTCCTAACACTTTGATAACCAGGTAAATCTGCGGAAACACAATAAACAGATTACCCAATCCAAAACCAATCGCAGCAACCATTGCGGGAAAGCCGATATTTATCCCCAGCAAATGTGGAATACTTTTCACAACCCCATGATTTACCCCCGACGTCATTAACATAATATTATTCGGTCCGGGAGAAATAGATGTTGCAAAACAAAAGATAATAATCGGTATTAACAATTCCAAAACAACAATACTCCCTATGCGTTGATGTGATTATTTTTTTCCAAATACATTTTAATAGCCACTGCGTATTCCTCAGCCGATAACGGCGATTGACGGCAAGCAGATTTCAATTTATACGGTTTTAGCTCTGCAAAAATTATTTCCGCCATTTCTCGTGGTTGTGTAGCAGGCGTACTTTTAGCCAATCCGTTCAAATAGATAACATTACCAAATTCGGATACCGGAATTCTGTTCTCTGCTTTATTGATGACACTGAGATACAACAATTTATTGTATGCCGTTATAAACTGCTCATAGCCTGGCATGGAGTGATTAATATAATAAAAATTTCCAACCAGACCGGCATAATAATCTTGCGCTTCATTTTCGGCGTATTTTATACCCAGGAAAATCCAGGCATCTTCAAATGATAAAAGGTTCATTCAACTTAACTCTGTAAAATATAATCCATTCAAAGCCGCAGATTCACGTTATCAGAATGGCCGGAAATAATTGGTTAAAGCAGTTATAGAAATTTAAAAGGTATTTAACTTCTTAATAAACTCGGCAATATTGGGTAAATCACCATAACGGGTAGTGATAAGCGGGATAGGAACCCAATTAACTTTTGAATTGATACAAAGGTGGGCAACCACTTCAACCTGCGCTGAAGCCTCCATCGCACCGACGGGAACCCGATAAAAATCCAGGCCGCGCAATTTATTGGGCACGGGTGATCCGCAGTTGGTACAAAAATCCGCAGTAAAACCAGTGTCTTTTACCCAGCTTTTAATATGATGTATCCCTGAAAGCCATTCAAAATCCTTAGCATCAACAATAGTTCCCAAATTTGAAGCGGTACCGCTTTGCATCCGGCAAAGTGAGCAATGGCATTGATAAGCCTTAATGCGTGGAATATTCAATTTGAAACGCGTTAAACCACAAAGACATTTACCGTTCACAGAAATATCTCCTGATACTATTTTCGCTTTACCCACCAGTGTGGGTGGCATGTCTGGTAATGACGGAATTCTTCTATTAAGCCAAATAAAAAGCCTGCTTTATTCCACAATCGGGTGGCTAGCATCCGGGTACATGCTAAGCTAATGCTTCTGATGTAAAAGATAGATAATAACCGTTTCCAGACAGGTAAGAACATTAATATAAACCTCAGACCTTATCCCCATAAATCGTAAATTTTCATTATGGAAAACCTTGATAAAATTATTATCGATCTGATCAGGCGCCAGGAATTTGCACGCGGCTTGTTTGAGATTAACGAGCAATTTTATTATTTGAAACAGGAAACCTACATCAGGGATCTCCTGCTTAAAAGTTTGAATAGCACCCTTGTTAATGCCTTAGCCATTGCCGAGCACCCGAAAAGTTACGTTAGGACAAGCGACGGTGCAGCCTTGAATATGGGCCGACGCGATATTGGGCTATTTGGCGTTAACGACGGCCGTTTTGATACTAAAGAGCCTATTTACTCTATAGAAGTGAAATTCTATTTTCCACTGGATCTTTTTAAAGAAGACTTTAGCGATCTGGGTGACAGAAAACATCACCGGACAGATCTGGGTGATATTCGCGCGCACTGGAACAGGGATATTTATAACAACAAAACAGATTGTTTGATGTTAATAATCTGTGAAAGGGATTGGGTAGAATTTGCCTGCATTGCGGATTCACCAAGCAGAAATTGCGCTATTGACCTGGTTCAGCAACAGGCCACCCTGCGTAAAAAATTGGCTGCCTATATTACCGATTTAGATTGTGATTTTAGCAACGCATTACGCACATCGATAAAAAGCCCGACGAACATCAGCGCCGACGCCACAACCCGCTATACATTTCTGCTGCTTTTTAGACGGTAATTATCTGCTTTCGGGACTTGCGTAATACAGGAACATCCCACACTAAAAACCCGGTAATACATTTCGCTCCTCCGGGCTCATTAGGCAGAGGGTTTTATATCCAACCCCAGGGTTACCAATTCTACCATCGCCAATAATTCATTATTTAATTTTTCAACTTGTTGCAATTCCGGTTCGCCTGTGCGCAATTGTTCTTCCAAATGCATGGCAATGGATTCCAGTTGCAGCATGCCCAAACTGCCAGCGAGGGATTTTAGCGAATGCACCTGATTGAGCGCATTGGCAAGATCAGTGTGGAGCAGGTGTTCAAGTTGTGCGGGAAAATCGGCACGTTCGCGGGCGAAGCGTTCGAGCAAGCGTTGGTAGAGTGCCTCATTGTCCATCAGGTGATGTAACGCACGACCGGTGTCTATGCCACCGTTGAATAAAAATTCAAACCGGCTTACTGGCGGCACTATGGTTTCTACAACACGAACACTGTGCCCCCATTTTTCCAGCAAGCGATAGAGTTGCAGCGGGTCTATGGGTTTGGAAAGGTAATCATCCATACCGGCAGCAAGATAGGATTCCTTATCGCCCGGCAATGCATTTGCAGTGACGGCGATAATGGGCAAGCGTTTACCAATTTCCAGTTGGCGTATACGGGTCGTTGCTTCTACTCCATCCATTCCTGGCAACTGAATATCCATTAACACCAGATCAAATGTATCTTGCTCCACAGCAAGAAGCGCAGCCAAACCTGAATCCACGCAACGTGGTTCGGTCCCCATTGTTTCTAACAAGGAAATAATAATTTCCTGGTTTAGCGGGTTATCTTCCACGACTAGAATTTTGCAGTCGAGAGGTTCGAATTTTGCAAAACTTGCAGGCTCAGAGGGCGACACAATAAACGGAGCATCCTTTAATGCATCCAGGTTTTTTTCCAATTGCACACGCAGCCGGAAATTACTGCCCTGCCCGAGCGTACTTTTAACATCGATGCGTCCCTGCATTAATTCAGCCAGGTTTTTACAAATAGATAACCCCAGTCCAGTGCCTTCAAAACGGCGCGCGCTGGAGGCATCTACTTGTTGGAATGGCTGGAATAATTGTTCGATTTTTTCCGGCGCTATCCCTATACCGGTATCTTTTACTTCAAACAATAATTCGACACGTGTTTCCCAATCGCGCACCTGGGTAACGCCGATGCTAATTGAACCGGAATCCGTAAACTTCACCGCATTCGCACAAAAATTAATAAGGATTTGCCCCAACCGTAACGAGTCGCCAATCAACATTTTGGGAATGCGCGGATCTACATTTACATTTACCAAAAGCCCTTTAGCGGAGGCTTTTTCCCACACCAGATCTAACGTCTTATCAATAAGTTGATCAATAAAAAATTCACTGTGGTCCAATTCCAGCTTGCCCGCTTCCATGCGCGAGAAGTTCAAAATATCATTAATAATTTCCAGCAGGTGCTCACCGGAGCCGCGTATTTTTTCCAGGTACACTTTTTGTCGGGAATCAGGGTTGCTGGTAAGCGCCACATGGGCCAAACCAATAATCGCATTTAATGGCGTACGAATTTCATGGCTCATATTAGCGAGGAATTCGGCTTTACTGTGCGACGCTGCAAGCGCCTGGTCTTTGGCGATAATTAATTCACGGGTGCGATCATTCACCAATTCTTCCAGGTTTTGATTGATGGTTTCCAATTGCTGGTTGGCTACAACACGCTCGGTGTAATCAAACCAGACAGATGCAAAGCCCTGGAATGCGTCGCTATGCAAATACGTCACTGGAAAACGTACAACGCGAAAATAGCGGGGCTCATTGGCAGGTGTTGTCAACGTAATAATTTTATCGGAATGGCAAATTTCAGGGCTGCTGTGCAGCTCCTCATCAATTAGCGGCTTTAGCCATAAGGGAATTTCCAGCTTGCCAAGATCGCGACCTAACACATCGGTTTTTTCCGCACCAATCAATTGGCAAAACGCGGGGTTGGAAACGATCAGGTGATGATCAATCGAGACCATATGCACCGGTGACGGGATATTATTTAACAGCGAGCGAAAACGCCCTTCGCGAATCGCCAAGCGGCGACGATTGGCAAGCGCGCCAAACGTCAGTAATAAAATCAGCAAGGCTGCACCCGCAGTTAAGCTGAGAATGATATTGCGCGAGGCAATGTATGGAGTCATTGCCTCACTCAAATCTTGTTCCACAACGATGCCCAATTCCATTTCCGGAATCCAGCGGCCTGCACCGGCAACTGCGACCCCTCGATAATCTTTATAATTAACACGCACCAGGCTTGCTTCGTGATTAATTAAAAAATCCACCATCTCCGTGAGTGGCGCCTTACCGTTTTCGTCCGCTGGCAAGCTGACAGGATTGCCTAGGCGCACTGCACGTTGTTGTTCGAGGGTTAAGAGTTGTTGGCTTTGTGTTGCACCAAAACGTGCCGGTGTAATAAAACGTCCGTTCTGATCAATTGCGTAGATATCGCCAGAACTACCAGTCCAACCTTTCAGAAAAATGGGGAAAAAACTTGAGTGGGTATTAAATCGCAAACAAAAGAAACCGGGCTCTATGCCCTCGAATTCCAGCATGATGCACATATTCTGCATCAAGCTACCCGCAGGCTGCTGTCCACGCGGCCCTTCGAGGGGCAGGGCCGCAACGACCGGACGTGAAATTGCCGGGCGCCGCTCCAATGCTTTATTTAATACTTCAAGCGTTTCCGGTAATACTGCATGCTGTTTACGATACGAGGCGGTACTGGCGGCAACAATTAAATGCTCGTGGTCAATCACCGAAAAGCCGTCAAGCCCCATCACCATCAATACCGGATACAACCATTCCTGTAAGGCATCATGGGTTGCCGGATTGTTGCCACCTTCAAGCAATACTTGTTTGAATAATTGTTGTCCTTGCGTGGACGTACCGAGCATCTGGATAGCAGCAATATTTTGTTGCTGCCAGATATTAATTAATTCAGAAAAGGAACCCAGTGATGCCTGCAAGTGCTCGCGAATAATTCGCTCCTGGCTGGCATGGATATGGCGTAACGCGAGACCGCTGAAAAAAAAGAGCAGCGCTATCGCAAGTGCTGCAAGGACCAGAGTGGGATTAACCAGCGAGAGAAATTGAAATCGTTGTGCTAACCGACGTGTAAGGCTTGGCATATATCGAGTTTACTTTGCAAATCCCGTTCGACCCATCCTAACAGCTCGCGTCCGGGCATTGGCCGCGCCAGCAGGAACCCTTGAGCCTGTTTACAACCCAGGCTTTGCAGCAAGTGTAGCTCGGCTTCGGTTTCCACGCCTTCGGCAACGGTGGTAATCCCCAGGCGCTGTCCCATGTCGATAGCAGATTTCAAAATGTTACGCATATATTGCCGCGCCGGTGCGCCGCCAACAAACGAGCGATCAATTTTTAATTCAGAAAATGGAAAGCGCGATAATTGCTGCATGGATGAAAAACCGGTGCCGTAATCATCGATAGAAATTCCAAAACCTTTCAACCGCAAGCGGCTGATAGTAGCAAGTGCCGAAGGTAGATCCACCACCAATGCGCTTTCAGTAATTTCAAAGGTGATGTAATGCGCGGGAATTCCCTGGCGAATAACGCGCTGGATAATTTCATTCGCCAGGTTAAATTCGGCGAGGGATTTGGCCGAGAGATTAAGTGCAACAGAAATATAATGACCCTGCTCCCACCACTCATTCATATCTTGCAAAATTTGGTCGAGCACCGAGAGGGTTAAATCGCCAATCAAACCATGTTCTTCGGCAAGTGGAATAAAGATGCCGGGAGGAATCCAGTCACCCTGTGGATTTTTCCAACGCGCCAGCGCTTCAACACCGGCAAGGCTGAGGGTTTCCAAATTAATTTTGGGTTGATAATGCACCTGGATTTTTGTGCGCTCCAACGCAAGCTTTAATTGCTCTACGGTGGTTTCTACACTGTGCGATATTTTTTCATCCAGCATACAAGCACCTGCATTATAACTGGCCAGTGCATCCGCCAGATCCTGAGGGTTTAACGGTTTGCGAAACGCGCCCAACAAAGCAATTCCCATTGCTTCTGCCATAGTGGCAACCGCACTGATTAACACTTCATCCGAACTGCTGGCTAATACAACTGCCGGCCGTTGAGGTAAAAGCGCAACCTGTTGCAATACTTCAATGCCATCCATCACCGGCATTTCCAAATCCAGCAACATAACCGCCGGCACATGAGATAACTGGGTTAATTGGTCGATTGCCAATTTACCATTAGCCGCCTCATAAACCTGGTTAATACCAAATGCACGCAAACATAAATGCGCGCTGTACCTATGCATGCTGCTGTCATCCACCACCATTACGCCACGTTGCAATAGATCTGCATGCAGATTATTTACCGGGGTTAATTGGGCCGACGTATTTAGCGAAATCATAACTTGCTCTATTGCTCCGTTTGCTGGGAGGATAGCAAATTCCTGCTTAATTCATTTAAATTTTTGTAAATCACTTTTTTACAAATCAATAGCCTTGCGTAGCAAACTATCTACAAACCAATTCATTGGTAAATCAATTTATTTGTAAATCAAGCAACCCCTCATTTGGCCAGCCAATCATTTGCTGCACAAGAGATTAACTGGCCACTTTCTTTAGCATGGATTCAGCAGCCAAGGGTTTACGATAAATAGAGGGTCGCATGGCTTTTATGTCGAGATCCAACCCCTGCAAACTTTCGCAGTGCCCCAGAATTAACCAGCCACCGGGACGCATGCTTTTCAAAATATTTTCCACTACTTTTTGTTTGGTCGGTTGATCAAAATAAATAAGTACGTTACGCAAAAACACTACATCAAACTGTTCATCACCGGTGCGCGCATGCAACAGATTATGCTGTTCGAAACAAATACGCGAGCGCAAGGAAGGAACCACCGCCAACATTCCATCGTACTCACCAATACCGCGCCGACAAAAACGCTGTAAATAATCGCGAGGAATATGGTTAATACGTTCGGCGCGATAAACACCCGTGCGCGCATGCTCCAATACTTTGCCGGAAATATCGGTCGCGAGGATATCCCAATCGCATTTTCCCAACGCATCGCTCAATACCATGGCGATGCTGTGCGCCTCTTCTCCGGTAGATGATGCTGCACACCAGACGCGCATTTTTTGCGGGCCTTGCTGCGGGATAATGTGGTCCCGCAGGAAATTAAAGTGTGCAGGTTCGCGGAAAAAATATGTTTCGTTAGTGGTGAGTAGATCCAGCATGATGTGGCGTTCCTGTTCGCCCGCAGTGCTGGAGACAAATGCAAAGTAGGATTCGTAAGTCGTGTGGCCGGTCAATTCCAGGCGGCGCCATAAACGGCCAGTCACCAGTGCTGTTTTATCAGCTCCAATAACAATACCCGCGGTGCGATGGACATAATCGCGGATTTTGTGGAGTGCAATGGTGCTGATTTCAGTATTCACGGCGATTTCCTCTATCTCCTCAGTGGTAAGTTAACGAACCCGAAAATGCTTTCTCTATGGGTTCACAGTGTGGGGGTTCGGCAAAAAAACCGGGAGAGTAAAATTACTCACCCGGTGTAGGGGAAAACACTTAGAACGGGAGCAGAATGCGGGGATACCGCGATTGATCAGGTGCGAAAGTAATCCATTGATGCTTTTAACTGCAGCGCCTGGCTACTGAGTTCTTCCGCGGTGGCAGTCAACTCCTCGGACGCCGAAGCGTTAGCTTGGGTAGTGCGGGACAATTCGCCCACCGCCAGATTAATTTGGTCCAGCCCGGTGCGCTGTTCATCAGATGCCGCAGCAATTTCGCGGACGAGATCCGCCGTTTTCGCGATGGAAGGCAACATATCGCCTAATTGTTTACCGGCAGCCTCGGCAGTTTTCACACTCGCAATCGCCAAGGTACCGATCTCTTGCGCGGCCACTTGCGAACGCTCGGCCAGCTTGCGCACTTCTGCGGCGACCACTGCAAAACCACGTCCGTGTTCGCCGGCACGGCCCGCTTCAATGGCAGCATTCAACGCAAGTAAATTGGTCTGGTAGGCAATTTCGTCAACGATCCCGATTTTGTCCGCGATGGACTTCATCGCATCCACAGTTTCGCGTACAGCCGCCCCACCCTCTTTGGCGTAGCGGGAGGATTCAGTGGCTATGCCATCGGTGATATTGGCGTTATCGGCGTTTTGCGCAACCGTCGCGGAAATCTCTTCCATGGAGGCACTGGTTTGCTCCACGCTTGATGCCTGCGCCCCTGCATTTTGCGCGAGGGTATTGGAGGATGCGGAAACCTGCTCGGAGGCAGCGGCAAGTGCATCGGCAGAAGAAACTACCTGACCGATCACATCTTTCAAGCGCACCACCATATCGCCCATCGCCGCTAATAAACTGCTGGTATCGCCTTTGCGTAATTGGATACTCACGCTTAAATCACCCTCCGCGATCTTGCGTACCATGTCGCGGGCGTAATCGGGCTCGCCGCCTAACTGGCGGGTAATCATGCGTGTGACCCATAAGCCAAAACCTATCGCCAGGGCAATGGCAATGACAATTACCGTGAGCATCACCGAATACATTTCGCTGACACTGGCTTTGCCTGCAGCATCGGCGCTCGCGCCCTGCTGGTTGTTATTTTCAATCAATGCCGCGTAGGCCTCTTCAATTTCATAACTGGCAAAACGCAGGTCGTTATCGCTCAGCTCGCTCGCCTCATCCTTCTTGCCGGCGAGCAATAACTCTACTAATTGATCGACCAGTACCAGGTAACGGGTTTTGGCATCCTTGATTTTCGCGACCTGCTCTTTTTCCTCCGCGCTTAAATCTGTTTGGCTGTAGCGGTTAAAACTTTCATGGGAATTGGTCCAATGGGTTTGCATCCGTTCTTGCGTGGTTTTGATATCTTCCGGTAATTGGGAGGGCAAGCGAGTTACCGCGCGGGTGTAGACCAGGAAACGGCTGTAGGAGTTGGAGAGATTATCAATCGCCACCAGGTTATTGCTGTACATATCGCCCATCAGGTGGCCGACCCGCACAATATTTTGCAGGCCATAAATCCCCACCGCCGCGGTGATCAACGCCAGGCTGATAAACGTCGCCAGCAACCTGGCTGCCAGATTGAGCTTGTTAAACCATTTCATTGCAGTGTCCTCTTACACCCGGCCTGCTGCACAGGCCCGAAAATATTGCTTTGCAGGGAGCAGAAGAGCGACAGAAGCGGCTGAAAAACTAAATCAGGATTATGTTAATAAGCGTAATGAAAATGATGGGTACAGAAAAAAGCAGGCCTTGCACAGGGAATGAGGCCGCTCATGGTTGATTAATCCCTGCGGATTAGCGGGCGAGGGAAACCATAAAATCGCGCATTAATTCCATCGCGGAATTTACGCGCAGTTTTTCCATAATGCGCGCGCGATGATTCTCCACCGTGCGTACACTCAGGTTTAATTTGCTGGCGATATCTTTACTGGGCAAGCCTTCCAGCACCGCTTGCAACACTTCTTGTTCTTTGGGCGTCAGGAGTGCGATACGCGCGTCGCGGGCCGAAAGATCCAGGCGTTTCTGGTGCAATTGCCGGCTCAGGGATAACGCCGCCTGCAACTTTTCCAGGAATTGGTGACCATTAATCGGCTTCTCGACAAAATCAAAAGCGCCCTGCTTCATCGCTTCTACCGCCGCCGTAACTTCGGCATAGCCGGTGACGATAATCAATGGCGGGGGTACCGGGTAGCGCTGCTGCAACACTTTGTGTAATTGCAAACCGCTGACACCGGGCATGCGCATATCGGAAATCACGCATTCGCAGGGGCGCGGTGTGTACGCGGAAAGGAAGGCTTCCGCGTCACCAAAACAGACGGGCTCTACCCCGATGGGTTCGATGATCCCGCTCATCAATTCCAGGGTTATGCTGTCGTCGTCGATCAGGTAGGCGGTTGCCATTGCCGTTTTACTCATGAAGCGCTCGATTGTCCGTGGGTTAATCCAGAGCAATATCAGCAAGTTAAAACTTTACCGAGATAGCCATGTAAAAAAGTGTAGCAGCAACCCGTAAATTTACCCGCCATGATGCTTGAATTCGGGCATTTTCTCCGTTAAAAAGCCGCCAGTTTTTCCCAGGTCACATTTTGAAGCACAGAAACACCACTATGAGCAGATCCGTTACCAATGCCTACCTGCAACGTTTCGGCGGCATCGCCCGCCTTTATGGGCAAGATTCCCTGCATGCGCTGACCAATGCCCACTTTGCGGTGATTGGCCTGGGCGGCGTCGGCACCTGGGCAGCGGAAGCACTGGCACGCTCCGGGGTCGGCGAGCTTACGTTAATTGAAATGGATGAAGTCTGCGTTACCAATACCAATCGCCAATCCCATGCGCTGCAATCCGCTATCGGCAAATCCAAGAACCAGGTGATTAGCGAGCGCCTGCGCGACATCAATCCGGAAATAATTGTTCACACCGTAGAAAATTTTATCGACGATCAAAATATCCACCAATTATTGGGCAAACAGCATCACGTGATTATCGATGCAATTGATGCCGCGCATTTAAAGGCGCGCCTCGTTGCCTATTGCTCGGCGGTAAAAATTCGTTTGATTATGATTGGTTCATCGGGCGGCAAGCGCGACCTGCAACGCATTACCGTGGATGATTTGGCGCGCGCCAAAAACGATCCAATGCTGCATAAAATCCGCCAGCAACTCTACCGCCATTTTAATTTCGCACGCGACACTAATCGCAAATTCCGTGTCGATGCCGTTTATTCCGATGAACAAATGGTTTACCCAAAACCTGACGGCACCGTTTGCCAAACCAAACAACATTTGCAGGAAGGTGTAAAGCTGGATTGTACTGGCGGTTTTGGTTCCAGTGTAATGGTAACGGGGACATTTGGATTTTTAGCCGCAGCCAAAGCGATTGAACGGTATCTTGCAAAACACAAAGATATGGATTGAGTTCCACGCCGATCAACAACACATTTTTTGTCGCTTTACCAACGCAAATTTTTCAACAATCATTTGCTGCAATAAATAAGCTATCACCCCTATCCCGGCCTCAAGCTTACTTGATGTTTTACAGTTGCACTACGGATGTAATAGGGATGGATACAATGTTGGAAGCGTCGATTACTGGAAAATAAAATGCGTACCCGGGCACAGTTGAAACCCTGGCAGGTTTTATTGCATTTTTCATTTCAATCGCAATTCAGTTTCACGCCCGTTTGTCTGTGAAAAATTACCGGGCCTGAAAGGCTATTTTTTACGGAATCCCCACGGGAATGCATTTATTATCCTAAAACGCTCATTCCGAGCTTCTTACGCTGATAAGTGCATTCTTCAGAGGGATACTAAGATGAATCTTTTCGCTCACCGTTCCACGTTTGTATTTTTATTCTCATGCCTTTTAATCACTTTGTCGATTTCCGCGTTTGCTAACAGAGAAATCGTTAATGCCATTCAGGAAAAGCCCGTATTATCCGCAAAAGACCTTAAACCATCATCGACATCCGGCAAATCGAACGATCCGCTTACGGGTTTTGGTCATGGCCGATTTTTTGGCAAAAATGGCACGACTTTCGAGCCAACACCTGAATCAATTTACGAAGTGCAGAATTATTACCTGACTAAAAGCGCATCCAAAAACCAAAAAGCACTGGTTACCCTAAAGAAGAAAAAAACACTCATTTACGAAATGGTCAGTGACAAAATTCTCGCTAACGCTTTATACCTGGACGAACTTCTTACGCTTTCAGGAAAAACGGAAGATGTTGTGTTATTGGGGACGCTTGATGGTTTGCGTCGCTACTATATTGAACATTTTGCCAAACTCGCTTTCCGAAATGAGGCCGGTATTTTTAGCAAAGGAATTCATCCGGATATTGCCCGCAAACTGGAAGAAGGCGGCATCACCGTATTTTTAAAAACCAACGCTTCCGGCGATGAATATATCAAAGAGTGCAAGGACGCGGGCGTTCCTATTCCACCACCGATGTATGCCAAGCCGTGGGAAAATCGAGGCGTTTTTAGCAACGAATTTATCGACGAAGGAAGCTTTGCCGATCTTTGGTTTTATGAAAGCCGCAATCCCGAAGGTGCCTGCCTCGCATTGCCGCGTTATAGCTCGGCCAGTGCAAAAACGGCAAATGTTTTGGGCTTAATTTGTGTTGGAAAAAAAACCAGCAAGGCCTGTTTTTGGGACAACCCTAATAGTGAGAAATTCGTGCGCGATGTTCCGGTTAGCATCGAGAAATTTCTGGGCGGAGCAGCGTTGGCTTCAAATGGTCAAGGCACCTGTACAGCTTGTCATGCAGGTGAAAACCCTTTTGTTGTACATCCAGACAAAGCGCCCTTCGCAGGCTTAAGTTTTAAATTAATGCCTGACAATTGGCACGACCCTTTGGTACACCCCAGTTGGCCACAAAACCCCGGGCCGACTTCCGTTCTCAATACAATCAATTCACAAAATCGCTGCGATTCCTGCCATCAACAAGGTGGGGCCGGACGTTTTCCCGATGTGAGTGATGCAGGAATCGCGCAATACTGCTCCGTGGTTTTAGAACAATCGGTTTTTGGTGGAGCCAAGCGCACTATGCCGCAAGGCCTTGGATCAATATGGGGTTATTTCGATCACATTGATGCACTCCTTTCGTTGTGTTACGGCAAATCTGTAGGGTTAGATCCAATTCCCGATGACGAGAAACACATATCGCCGCCGATTATTATCGAGCCCTTATACGGTTGCGCCACGCAATTAGCGGTGAAAGGCACACTGCTGGATGCAAAAGTTTCGGTGTTTATCAATGGTGCTTTTATCGATGCAAAAATTTCGCGCAGCCCAAGCTTGCTGGAATTCGATGTGCCCGCACTGGTTCCTGGCGATGTGGTAACAGCAACACAGGAATTTAACGGCGCGTTGTCAGATCCATCAGACCCCGCAACTGTTCGCGATCACAAAGTGGATTTCCCCACTGGATTGCCGAAACCCGATATTGATCCAAAACTTATTTATCAATGTGGAAACACGATTGCAGTTAAACATGTGCCCGGAGCAAAACTAACTGTTTTTGTAAATGGAACAGATCCACGTTCACGTAATACCAGCACCGGTTGGAGTGGAATTTTTCCCGGGAAATATCCGTTTGACCTTGGAGACAAGTTTACGGCAAGCATCGAATTATGCGGTGATTCAAGCCCCTTGTCGGATATTCAAACAGCAGTTGCAGCACCAGGTACAGTCAACGCACCAACGTTTGCTCCGCCGCAAACGTATGTTGGCCAGGAATTAATTAATATTACTGACATCCTGCACGGGAGCTGGCTCGAAGTTGGAGAATCCGGCACTGGCGGTTTTGGCCAATTTTCTACTCCCATTTCCTGGCATAACGAATATGATTTTGCGACTCCACTTGGAGGCCCACTTGCCGCTGGCCAGCACCTTAACGTACAGCAGGCGTTATGCGATAAGGGCAAGCCAACTGAAACGCCTCCAGCTAAAGGATGCGAAGATATTCCCGCCCCCAGGATACGCATTCCACTGGAAGGTGAAAATTACGTAGTCGTAACAGAGGCTGTTGCCGGAGCAAGGATTCACGTTTTTGATTCCAGTAATATTGAACTGGGCGATGGTAGCGGCAATGTAATTGCGTTAAACCGCGCTTTGATTTTTGGTGAGACCATTACCGTTACGCAGTCGATAGGAAAATGCAAAGGCAAATACGGCTATAACGTAAAAGTAAGGCGTATAGAACGTGATAAACGCAATAGTAAAGGTTAGGTTTTACCAGGTGAAATAAAAATTGCCCCCGAACGGGGGCAATTTTTTAAACGATTGTGAATTTTCTATAAAATTCAAATTATTAAGTAAGCCGTGCTCTCAAAATAACAGAGCAATATAGAAACAATTAAAGATACTTCTAATATTTTTTCATCAACTCTGATTGCGCGCGAGCCGCTTGAACGGAAAAGCCCCTGCAAACTTCATCGACAAGCCTTGCTTTTCTTTTTTTCAATATTCCTGCCAATCACCATCGACTTTGAGCAACTCGTAAATACGCGCAATAATTCCATTCAAACCATTATTGCGCGATGGGGTTAAATGTTTTTCCAACCCCAGTAATTGCAAACTGGCGACCAAATCCAGTCCCGCCAACTCTGTCCGGGTTTTATTGTTCACTTGTACCAGCAACAACGCAGCAAGGCCTTTGATGACGCTGCTATCTGCGTCGAAAGCAAAAGATAATTTTCCTGCACGTTGCGAGCAAGTCAACCATACTGGTAATTCACAACCGCGAATTAAATTATCCGCTGTGCGAATTTCCGGTTTGGGTGACAATAACTTTCCCCACTGGATAATTAATTTGTATTGTTGTTGCCAATTGTCTGCAGCGAGCAACCGGGTCATAGAGATGGAAGATAAATCGTCTTGCATAGTGGATTCTGCATCAGTTTCATAGCGCCGGGATGCGGACATTAAACGCGGCTACGAGCCGGTTGGCAATCGAAAAAATAACAGAATAGGTGCTTATCTTTATTTAACTTTACCTGCTGTCACTCTGGCAGCAGAAGGATCAACGAGTAGAATACAGACAGATCTGCAACAACAAGAATTGCAGGCATACTTGCCACTACCCGGTCTCTCGTGTTTTTTTACTAAAACCAATAATCGTTGAACATCCGACGAGGGATTTATGAAACCAGTTTTTCGCTGCGCAATATTGATTGCATGTGGTTGGTTATTATCAGCCTGTAGCCAGACACCGCCAAAAGATTCAGTTATTGCACAAACTCCGGCACCTGCAACAACAACTGATTCGGTAAAAGTCATTGCCTATTACATGGGGGATGGCTCGGACCTGGGGCGCTACAACTTCAACCAACTTACCCATATTATTTACAGTTTCCTGCATTTAAACGGCAATCAATTAAGTTTTGATTCCACCAAAGACCAGGAAGCCATGCGCAAGTTAGTCGCGCTGAAAAAAACCTATCCCCATTTAAAAGTATTGTTGTCACTTGGCGGCTGGGGCGGTTGCGAAACCTGTTCAGACACCTTTAATTCTGCCGCTAATCGCAAGGTATTTGCGCAGTCCACGTTGAAAATTATCCAGGAATACAACGCTGATGGTATTGACCTGGATTGGGAATATCCCACCATTGAGGGTTACCCCGGCCATAAGTTTGCGCCCCATGACCGCGTTAATTTCAGCGAGCTGGTGCGCGAATTGCGCAATACCCTGGGCGATAAATATGAATTAAGTTTCGCAGCAGGCGGGTTTGATAAGTTCCTGGAAACTGCAGTGGATTGGCAAACCATTATGCCGCTGCTGAATAACGTCAACCTGATGAGTTACGACATAGTAAACGGCGCTACGCCGCACACTGGCCATCACACCGCGCTTTACTCCACCCCGCAACAAAAAGACTCCACGGATAACGCCGTCCAAAAGTTGCTGAGCCTGGGTGTGGCACCGGAAAAAATCGTGATTGGTACCGCCTTTTACGCACGTAGCTGGAAAAACGTCAGCATGGCTAATAATGGCCTTTACCAGGCCGGCACTCATATTGATGGCGCTGACTATAAAGAGTTTCCCCAGCGCTATGCGCCGACAGCGGGATTTACCTATTATTGGGATGATGTCGCTAAAGCACCTTACGCCTACAATCCGCATCAGAAAATATTCGCCACATTTGATGACAGGAAATCAATGGGTGAAAAAGTTAGCTATCTGCGCAAACACAAATTGGGTGGGATTATGTTCTGGCAGTTGCCGCATGACACCGACAACAATGGTCTGCTGGATAGCATCCATCAAAATTTGAAAAATCCTGAAAATGTCATAAAACACTGATGACAACGTTGGTCAAGTTGACTATTTGATAACAGGTAGTCAGCTTGTCCACTCCCGGATGTGTTACTTTTTACTACCCGAACTTCCCTGAACTTACTACCAACTGCACAAATCCTGCATCAATCCCCCTGGAAACATCAGATAAAAGTTATAAAAAGCTAATTATTTCTAACTGCTTGCATGACGCTCTTTGAGCAGGGAAAAAACTATGCTTTACTAGTTCACAACATACTTACTGCGGTTGATCAATGACGATGGCCATCCAGCAAGAAATAACAAAAGCGCGGCTGCTTGGATTACTGATTCTTATCACTCTCCTATTATTGCTACTGCAATACTATGGCCCACAGAAAACGCTGGTACTGGGAACCGATGCCGGCGTGCGCATAGAGACCATTGATGACCGTGGTAACGGCGGTGCTTCCATCGCCCATTTAACCCGGGACGGTGAGCGTTTTATTCTGGATTGCGATATTGTTGCTTCCAGTTACACCTGGCCTTACTGCGAAATCAGTTTTATTTTGACCGATGATGTTACTGGCCGCGGTATTGATCTGAGTACCTTTACTGAGGTGGAGTTGCACATCCACTATTCCCAACCACAAGACTTTGGTATTCGTTTTCAGTTAGTCAATTTCAATCCAGCGTATGCTAATCCCGGCGATACTAATTCACAGAAATATAACGCCATTGAACTTTACGATACCCATATTCGCTACCCGCAATTAATTGAACTGAGCCATATGCAGGTACCCACCTGGTGGTTAAGCCAGGGGAAAATCCCGCCTGATTATTGGGGGCCGGAATTTGATGATGTACGCGGAGTGCAAATTGCGACCGGCGAGCGTGTAACTCCTGGTAAATACCAAATGATCATTGAACACGTAGAGTTTCGCGGAAAATATATTAGCGACCATCAATTATTATTAGTACTGGTGAGCATTTGGACCGCCCTGGGATTGATTTATTTTGTTAACACCTTGCGCAAAGCCAAACTGGAATTACAAAGCAACAAGCAACGCCAAATGCAGTTGGAATCGTTGAATAAATTATTGAATCAGGAACAACAAAAACTGGAAGAGCGCCTGGCGCGTGATCCGCTAACCGGGGTATTGAACCGCGAAGGATTAGCACCAGTGTTCCAGCAATTAAACCCGGATGGCACACAGGCATTGCTGTCGTTAATTTTTATCGACATCGATCACTTTAAACGAATCAATGATCAGTATGGCCACAATGTTGGCGACCAGGTACTGCTGGTATTTGCCCAATCACTTAGCGCCAATACGCGTGGGCACGATTTACTGGCACGCTGGGGCGGTGAAGAATTTGTACTTGCCTGCCCTGATACCAATATTGAAAATGCACTGGGGCTTGCTGAAAAATTACGTCGTTGTATTGAAGAAACAGAATGGCCCAAGGGATTGAAAGTCACTGCCAGCTTTGGTGTTGCACAACAAATGGAAGGTGAATCACCCACTGATTTTATTGGTCGCGCCGATAAAGCACTCTATGTCGCCAAAGCCCAGGGGCGCAATTGTGTACGCAGCTCGCAACAACCGCCAGCGCAACTCATTGCCGTGAAATAATCCTGCTTGATAATTCCTTCGATAATTAAAAAATGCCAAATAAGCGGCGGTTGTTCTCCCAAACAACCGCCGTTATTGTTTCCGGGCTTTCATTGCGCAATTCCGCAAACAGTTGCGCAATACGCGGTAAGTTTTCCGGGCTATTGCGCTGCCCCTGCTCACCACTCAGCGGCATATCAGGCGCATCGGTTTCCAACAACACTGATTCAAGTGGCACGCGCGCAAATGTGCTGCGTGTTTTTTGCGCGCGCCCATAGCTGATTGTGCCGCCTGCCCCCAAATAAAATCCCAAATTAATTAATTGCATCGCTGTTTCATAACTGCCACTAAATGCATGTACCACACCGCCATACAACGGCGGATTTTTTTTGCAATGGGCAATCAATTCGTTATGGGTTTTAACACTGTGGACAATCAAGGGAAGGTGGAATTGATTGGCCAGGTCAATATGCCAATCGAGTAAATCCAATTGCCGGGAGATAGGGACATCTATATTTTTATCCAACCCCGCCTCACCGATAGCAATGCAGCGCGGTTGTTCGTTTGCTTTATCCTCATCCAATAATAACGACATCTGATATGCGTAAAACTGTAGCGCCAATGGATCTGTAGCAGTTTTATCAATCCACCAGGGATGGATGCCTAACGCAAAATAGCAGCCGGAGAGTTGCCGGCTCAACGCCTGCGCTGCCGGCCATTGCACCGGTCCAACACCCGGTATTAACAAGCCCTGAACCCCCAGCGTCATTGCGTGTTGCCATAATTGCATGCGGTCCGCATCAAATTCGGTAAAGTCGAAGTGGCAATGGCTGTCAAAAAATGGCATTTGCGGCTACCCTGTCCTGGTTTCTTTCTGCACATTGTCATTATGCACTTTATATATCGATTTTTTCCCCAGTGGCAATTATTTGCCAGCGTTCAGTTATTTATAGCCCTGGTTGCCGGGCTTTGCTCGCCACTTGCGCAAGCGGATACTGCCGCCCAGGCACAAAACAGGGAATGTGTGATTTTATTGCATGGATTGGCACGTACCAGTAAATCCATGCAGCCGCTCGCTGATGCGCTGACATCTGCCAATTACATTGTTGTAAACCAGGACTACCCTTCCCGAAAATTTCCGATCGCCGAATTAGCTATGCTGGCAATTCCACAAGCACTCAGTATTTGCAGGCAACAATCACTAGCGCCTATTCATTTTATTACCCATTCACTGGGGGGTATTTTATTGCGGCATTATTTGAGCATAAACACCATTCCGGAGTTAGGGCGTGTCGTTATGTTCGCTCCGCCCAACAAAGGCAGCCAGGTAGTTGATAAATTAAAAAATGTTCCCGGTTTTATGTGGATGAATGGCCCTGCCGGACAAGAACTGGGAACCAATCTGCAAAGCGTTCCCCTGCAACTTGGACCGGTAACGTTTGACCTGGGGATTATTGCCGGTACCCGCAGTATTAATTGGATACTTTCCCTGTATTTGCCCAATCCGGATGATGGAAAAGTTTCAGTGGAAAATACCAAGGTGGAAGGCATGCACGATTTTATCGCGCTGCCGATATCCCATCCTTTTATCATGAAAGACAAAACCAGCATTCGCCAAAGCTTGCATTATTTACAGCAGGGCCATTTTCTTCACGATGAAGATATTCGTGAAGAACAGCAGGGTGAGAAAATCCCCGCAAAAAAACTAACAGCAAAATAAATTGATGGAAATTCCTTATGCGCGATGGAGTGGTTGCTTTATATATTCAACGCATTTTATTAATAACCAGTTGTTGCCTGGTATTGGCTGGTTGCAGCACATTAAAAAGCGCAAAGCCATGGCATCGCATTATTCTCGATGAGGAATTTTCCCGTGCTGATTTAAAACCGGGTTACACCTGGGCAGATTATCTCGCGCAAGAGGATCGATTATTTGCGCAATTGAAAACCGTGATTGCCGAAAACCCGCGCGAAGATGCATATCGCTATCAATTAAATTCACCGCTTAACTCGCTCAACCATATTCAGAATAATCAAGCACTCAACGCCGGCAACGCAAACACGGTTAAAAACTGGAATCGCAGTTTTGTATTAAAACCAAAAAAAATACGCGGTGGCATAGTAATGCTGCACGGACTGAGCGATTCACCTTACTCAGTGCGCAGCCTTGCACTGCATTTCCAGCAGCAAGGATTTTACGTTATTGCCGCGCGCTTGCCCGGACACGGCACACTGCCCAGCGGTTTATTGAATGTGCAATGGGAAGATTGGGCTGCTGTTACCGAATTGGCAATGCGCGAGTTACAAAAGCAACTGGCAGGCAACGATAATATTTATTTTATTGGTTATTCAACCGGTGCCGCACTGGCTGTGGATTACACGTTGAGCGCGCAGCTCGATAAAAAATTACCACGCCCTAAAAAACTGGTTCTGCTTTCACCTATGTTTGGTGTAAGCAAATTTGCAGTGCTGAGCAAAGGTGTGGATTTAATCGGCCATATTCCCTTGTTAAGCTCCGAGCGTTGGCTGAGCAAACAACATGAATATAATCCCTTTAAATATAATTCATTTACAGTAAATGCCGGCTGGCAAGCGCGCAGCCTGACGATGCACCTTCACCAAAAAATAGCCTCCACCAAAAGGAAAAATGGCCTGCAATCATTGCCACCGATGTTAGGCTTCCAATCGATCATGGATTCATCAGTGAGTACACCTGCCGTTGAACATTTTTTTGCACAGGAATTACCTTCGCACAACAATGAACTGGTGGTTTTTGATATCAACCGCAACCACAATTATTTTCCCATCACACGCACGGCAAGCATTGAATTATTTGCCACACTTTTTAACGCTGGCCCGGCACCTTACAATCTGACCAGAATCGGCAACAGCAATACCAGCACCCATTACGTCAGCGAATGGCGCCGCCCGGCGGGCACCACACAAGAACAAGAAACCCTATTACCGTTGGAATTTCCACACGGAATTTTCTCCCTCTCGCACATCGCCATTCCCTTCCCCGTCAACGATCCCACTTATGGGCTCGAACCGGACGATAACGAATTCTACGGGATACGTTTAGGCAACCTGAATTTTCGCGGCGAAAGAAATACCCTGGCAATTGCGGCTGACACTAATCAACGGCTGAATGCAAATCCGTTTTATAGTTATATGGAAAGGAAGATTGAGGAATGGCTGGAAGTATCACCACTTCCTGAATGATTTAGCGGAAATAACTTGCGCACTGACGCAAGCAAGTTATTTCCGTTAATGAGCGTTACACTAACCTGCGGCGCAACACCAAACCAAACAGCCCTAGCAACAACAATGCAATTGAACCCGGCTCAGGAACGTTCACAGAGGGTGATATAATTTTCAAAGAATCAAATTTGAAAAAAGTTGCACGGGTATCTGAAAAAACCACATTTCCATCCACGTCAGTTCGATGGGAACCATAGGTGAATGCACCAAAAGAGCTGCCCAAAATAGCGGAGTCTGAAGTATTGATATCTAAATTATCGAGCGACAAATTAGTAATCCAATTCACACCTCGAAATAAAATACCCAGCTGAATACCGGTATATTTCCATGAATAGCCCGACGAACTCCAGGCACTGTCATAAGCGGTATTTTCATTCAGCCATAGATAATCCTGGTTGGTATCTGCGTAGGAATTATCGTAAACATCTACAAAATCAGTGCCGGTCGTTACGAGCCCGCTGTTGTAGTCACTACTTACCATTCCACTTGCAGAAAACGCATAGTGCCCAACTGAATTAGCGTTTTCCCACACCTTACCTGATGATTTGGATAAGTCGATTGTAAAAGCACCATCCACTTTACTTCCAATGTCAGGACCCCATCCACCGTTATAATGACTGGAAACAGTACCGGAATATTCAATGGTGACTATCCCTGCGTTAGCAGTCAGTGAAACCCCTAAAAAAACCAAGCCAGAAAACAACTTTTTAATCATATTTTTTCCTTTTGTATTTTGCTAAACACAACCGAACTGGTTGCGCCGCGTAATGTACCGAAATTTCGGGTAGTAACCTAATAACTTTTGCATTCACTGCAGTGCAACTGCCACCCAACGAATGCGGCAATTTCCCCATCACCAGCTATGCTGTGAACTATAAAAATCCTGTCCTGTCAGGATATAAAAATCACTGCTACTTAACGGGAGACATCGCCGGTGCCCATACTCACCGACTCAACGAACAAGTTCCAACGGGGGCTGGTTTATTTATTTGCGATCCTGGCCAGCCTCGGGATTGCGCCGTTTGTGGTGATTCGTTATTTGAATGGCCAGGTTGTGAACGCGATGGTGGACCTGGCGATAGTAACTGTGGCCCTGGGGAGTGCCGGTTATACCTGGTGGCGCGGGCTGGCAACCCAAACGGTTTCCAATATTACCGCTGCGCTTTATTCAGCCGGGGCTGTGGCCGTTGCCCATTTGAACGAGCCCATTTTTGTGTTTTGGTTATTCCCGGCGTTGCTCGCCAATTTCTTTTTGCTTAAACCCAATGCGGGTTTGATAGCAAATGTCCTGGCAATTCTGGCGATATTACCCATCGCCGCCAAACTGGAAACATCAACCCACATGTTTGCCATGATTTCGTCGCTGCTGATTTGCGGAAGCATGGCTTATTCGTTTGCATTGCTGACTACACGCCAACAGGAATCCTTACAGGGTTATGCGGTACAGGATGCATTGACCCAATTGGGTAACCGCCGTGCGATGAATGAAGAAATGCGGATGAGTATTGATGATTTTGCACGCACTGAATCTCCCGTCACCCTGATCGTGCTTGACCTGGATTTTTTCAAAATGGTCAACGATAAATATGGCCACAGCGTTGGCGATGAAGTGTTGGTTGACCTGGCCGGATTGTTAAACAAACGCGTGCGCAAAACGGATCGGGTTTTTCGTTTCGGCGGCGAGGAATTTGTGGTGCTGGCACGCAATACCGGGCTGGAAGATGCAGTGGTTATTGCCGAGCAACTGCGTATGCAAATTGAACTGGAACTACGTGATCCCGAAGGCACATTGACAGCCTCTTTCGGACTCGCGCAACTGCAACCCGGCGAGAAACTGGAAGATTGGTTTAATCGAGCCGACAAAGCGGTCTACCAAGCCAAGCAACAGGGCCGCAATTGTGTAGTGGCTGCGGCGGCGCCCCTTTAACGCCACCACCAGAAAGAAGCAGCGGCTGGCGTGAACCAGCCGCCAGCTTTGCGATTCTTTATTCCCGCCTGTTATGCCCCTGCGCTATGCTCGCACTTATCAACATTGTTTGAAGGATTCCCATGCAGTCACTGATATCCAGCATTATTGGGCAAGTCGATCAAGTGTTATTAGGCAAAGACCAGCAAGTGCGGCTGGCGCTGGCTTGCTTATTCGCCGAAGGCCATTTGTTAATTGAAGACCTGCCCGGAATGGGCAAAACCACCCTCGCCCACTGCCTTGCCAAAGTATTGGGCCTGAAGTTCGAGCGCGTGCAATTCACTAGCGATTTGCTGCCCGCCGATATCCTTGGCGTGGCAATTTTTGAGCGCGAGCAAGGCGTATTCAAATTTCATCCCGGTCCGGTATTCACCCAGGTGTTATTGGCCGATGAAATCAACCGCAGCTCGCCCAAAACCCAGAGCGCGTTGCTGGAAGCGATGGAAGAAGGCCAGGTGACAATCGAAGGCAAAAGCCGGTTATTACCCTCCCCGTTTTTTGTAATCGCGACGCAAAATCCCTTATCCCAAAGCGGTACTTTCCCGCTGCCCGAATCCCAACTTGACCGGTTCCTGATGCGTATTTCATTGGGTTACCCAAGCCCCGCCTCTGAACGTATGCTATTTGAGGGTGCAGACCCGCGCGCACGTATTCGCCAAATGGAACCGTTAGTTACGTCCGAGCAATTGGCAGCAATTCAGGAATCTGTCCATAACGTGAAAGCAAGCGATTCACTACTGGATTACGTACAACGATTAGTGGCTTTTACCCGTAGCGATGTGCAATTCACCTATGGCCTTTCACCGCGTGGAGCATTGGCGTTATTGCGCGGCGCAAAAGCCTGGGCACTGATCCATAATCGGGAGTATTTGGTCCCCGAGGATATACAAGCCGTGTTGCTTGCGGTTGTTGGTCACCGCGTGCGTGGTCGCGGCCACACCCAGGATACTGAACCATTAGTCAAACACCTGCGCGATAGCGTGAATGTTTTGGGCTAACCCATGGGCAACCCTTTAAGTAATTGGCGCATCGCCTGGGAAAACCGGTTTTATCGCTGGCTGGACCAACGCAGCCCAAATACCCATAGCATCACCCTGAATCGTAAAAACCTTTATACCTTTCCCAACGTTAGCGGATTGATGTATCTGGTGATCATAGTGGTTATCTGGATGCTCGGCACCAATTACCAGAACAACCTGATTCTGGCACTGGCGTATTTGATGATCAGTATTTTCATCGTCGCCATACTGCACGCTTTTACCAATATGGCAGGCATTACGGTGACATTTGCAGGAGCAAAGCCAGCGTTTGCCGGCGAACCGGCGGCGTTTACGCTTGAACTGACAGCAATCCACAAATTTGGCTGTGATCACCTGGAATTGCGCTGGCCGGGCGGCGATACCCAACTGGTCACGCTCAATGCCAACGAGCCTGTGCGTATAAATCTGCACGCACAGAGCAAGGAGCGCGGCTATTTGCGTCCGGGACGATTACTGCTGCAAAGTCATTTCCCGCTCGGGATTATTCGCTGCTGGACCTGGCTTAACCTGGATGCGCAGGCGCTCATCTACCCGGCGCCAATTGCCAGTGAGGAGCCAAAACACCAGGCCAGCGACGGCAAGCAAGAAGGTGGCAGCCGCCAACGCGGCGGTGATGATTTTTCCGGCTTGCGCGATTACCAGCCCGGCGATCCCATCAAACACATCGCCTGGAAGCAATTTGCACAAGAGAAAGGCTTATTTACCAAGGAATATGAAGCCTTTAATTCGGCCGAAAAATGGCTGGATTGGAATAGCCTGACACTGCCACAAGAAGCGCGTCTATCGGGTTTCTGCTACTGGGCACTGGAATACGAGCAGCGGCAAATTCCCTATGGCTTGCGTTTGCCGGGTATCACCCTGGAACCCGCCCTGGGTGAGGCGCACCTGCAGGCCGTACTTACAGCAATGGCGCAGTTCAACTTGCCAGCACCGGTATTGCCAAAGGTGGCGACGCAATGATTAAACCTTTCTGGCAACGCACCACCAAAGTCACTCCCGCTGTACGTGAAGAATATCTGGTGCGCGACAAACTGGCCTGGCTATTGATAATGCAAACAGTATTGATACTGCCGTTGCTATTTAACCTGCCAGCTTGGTTAGGGCTAGCCTGGGCGATCTCTGCATCATGGAGAATCCAAATGTTTCGTGGCCGCTGGAGCGCCCCGGGTAAAGTGGCCAAGAGTTTACTCACGGCAATTTGTGTGGCCGGCATGTTCGCGAGCTACTCCGGTAACACCAGTACTGAGGCAATGGTCGGATTACTGGTTTGTACTTTCTCACTCAAACTGCTTGAGGTTAACTCCACACGCGACGCGCAATTTTTGATTTTTATCGGCTTCATCATCACCGCCTCGCAATTACTTTTTAGCCAAACACCGCAAGCAGCAGCCTTTTGCTTATTCAGTATGTTGTTGTTATTAAGCTGTTGGCGATCACTACACCTTACCCATGAACAATCACCGACGCTGCGTCTGAAACGCGGCGGCGCCATCATCTTGCACGCCTTACCAGTGATGCTGGTGTTATTTCTGGTGGTGCCCCGCTTGGGACCACTGTGGGCGATTCCCAATCAGCAGGCAGCCAAAACCGGTTTTAGCGATAGCCTGTCGCCGGGCGACTTGGGCAACCTTGCGCTAAATCCAGCACCCGCGTTTCGAGTTTCGTTTACTAACCAGACACCACCGCCTGCTAACCAGCTTTACTGGCGTGGAATAGTGCTGGACGGCTTTGATGGCCGCGCCTGGAAAATGCGCGATAGCTGGGGCAGAGCATCGGAAAATGGCTCCAGTATCAAACAAGAATTGATCGACTATAGCGTTATCCTTGAGCCGCATGGCCAGCCCTGGCTGTTTAGTTTGATGACCCCGATTGAAACCAAAAGCGCAACCGACAGCATCCGTATTACTGCCGACTCACTGTTGATGAATCGTATTCCCGTTGCCCAACGCATCCGCTATGAAGTGACGTCTGCATTGAAACAGGAATGGCCAGAATCGCCCCAACTTCAACCATTACAACGGGATGGTTACACGCGCCTGCCCCTGACAAGTAATCCGCAAACTCGCGCGTTAGGTGAGTCCTGGCGCGCGCAACAATTGAGTGACCAACAAATCATTGATAAGGCGTTGGCACTGTTCAATCGCGAATTTACTTACACTCTCCAACCACCCCTGCTAGGTGTTCACTCCGTGGATGAGTTCCTGTTCCAAAGCAAGCGGGGATTTTGCGAGCATTTCGCGAGCAGTTTCAGTTTCCTGTTGCGCGCGGCGGGTATTCCTGCGCGCGTAGTGGTGGGCTACCAGGGAGGGACCTGGAACCCGGTAGAAAATTATTTACTGGTTCGGCAATCCGATGCCCATGCCTGGACTGAAGTCTGGATAGAAGGCAAAGGCTGGCAAATGATTGACCCCACCGCCGCCGTAGCACCCAATCGGATCGAGCAGGGAATGAGCGAGGCACTCAATGCGTCAGACCTGGAGCTGGTTAATAGCGCTTGGCAAAGCTCATCCATTTTGCAGCAATTACAGATTCGTTGGGACGCGGCCAATTATGTATGGCAAGTCTGGGTGCTTAATTACGACACCAAAACACAGGAAGGATTGTTAACGCGCTTGCTCGGTGGAACGGAAAGCTGGCGATTAACATTGTGGTTAATTGGATTGGGGTTGCTCGGCGCAGGAATTTTTGCGTGGATGCTCGTGCGCCGCCGGCCATCGCTGGCAATACGCCGTGAAGTTAAAGCAATTAAAAAGCTGGAACAAAAATTAGAACAATGTGGCTATCGGCGTGCGCAAGGCGAAACGCTGGGTGATTTCTTCCAGCGCATTTTAGTAAGTGCTCCGCAATATCGAGCAACGCTGCAAAATATCCATCAGCTTTTTGTGCAGATTGCCTATCAAAATCAGGCTATTCAGATAGAGCGCCTGGAGCAAGCAATAAAACAATTCCCCAAATAAAAAAGCAGTACGTCCCGAAATAAAAATGTGCCAGCATCCCAAATAAAAAAACCGCCGATATGAACTGCGCCTTGCCTGGTTAGACAGAATGCTAACTTTCAGGGTGCAGTTCAGATACGACGGCTTTTTTGACACATTCAAGAATTAAACAGCTGTTTTTCTTCTTGCGGCAGCCAGGCCTAACAGGCCCAGACCAAACAACATCATGGTACCCGGCTCGGGAACTTGAGCATCTTTGGTTACTACGGACAAGGTAGATTTGCCAATAATGAAATCGCCCAGCACGCTGGTCACTTGCACAAACAAAGTGCCATCAGCATTCAGCTTTACCAATGAGCTCAAACCCAAACCGCCAGTCCAGTCTACGGTTGGGTTCAATACCAAACCGCCGTCTTGCAAATCAAACAGGCCAATTTGCACCAGCGCAGTTTCGAACGGAGCATACCATGGGTCTTTATCATCGCGGAATTCGATGGTCAGTGTCGCAGTTTGCGCACTACCCAATATAAAACCTTGATCCAGAATATTGTGGGTCCAGCTTTTGGAAGCGCCGAAACCCACCGTTTTATTTACTGTTTCAACATCGGTAATCAAACCGGCTTGAGCATTTGCAACCATTAAAAACGCAGCGGCAGCAACAATTTTTTTCAACCATTGAAAATACATAGAAATTCCGTCAATTAAATATTTTTAACATCAGCAACCGCATTTTTATTCACACAGTTACTCCTGAAACACCAAAAAATCTGGTGCGCGCAGTTTAATAAAATCGTCACCAAAAACCACTCTTATTTTCTAAAAAAACAGTGCATTTTTTGTGTTTATTTGTAATCAAAATGGAACGTATAGAAAACAAAAAAAGCCCGTTTACACGAGCTTTTTAATCATTGAAATGAATTTTCTGCGTGCAGCAGAATGAATTATTTCGCTAATTTTTTTCTGCTGTAAAACAAACCAATCAGACCGATTGCAAACATCATCAGCGGGCTTGATTCAATTACCTGCGCGCGGGTAGTCACCACAACGTCATCCAGAAAATTACCAACAGTAGAGTTGTCGTAGCTGGTAAACGTAATTGTACTAAGAGTGCTGGTTGCCACAAAACTACCGGTGTATTGCTTCCAGCTACCGACCACATGATCATTTAGCAACGCCGAAAGAGCACCTGCGCTAAAAGAAAATTGTTCGTTATTGCTCTCACGTGCACTGTAATAAAACGAAACGTCGTAAATCTGGCCAACAACCGTGGCAAAATTTTGATAGATGGAAAACACAGTGCCATCAAAAGGGTGCGCATTCAGCTCCGCATGTTGCTTGCCTTCCGGTGCAACCACGCCGCCAAAGTTGTTCCAAATCTCGATGTTATCGCCCTTCCAACCATTAACACTGGATGAAGGGAAATACGCCCAATTGCCTGATGCAACAGCGTTATCTTCAAAGCCGCCATTCACAATAAGATTGGCCTGGGCATTCAACGCTAACATCAATACAGCCAAGCCACCCAACACGCGGGTATAAACAGATTTAACGCCCATACTGGTACCGCCTGAAAAAATGCTATGAATTATCAGCTGCGTCGAGAGACAAAATCCCGACACCATTGTCGTCAAAATCAGCAATTTACGCGCCATATTAAAAATCCATAGGTAAAACAACGATGTAGTGATAACCACATCACAAAATAAAACATGATTTGTAAATAAAACCGACGGAAAGCAGCCACCAACCAAGGATTTGGTTATTCGATGCGTCTGATTAATGTCGACAGATCAAGAGGGATAGAAGATGGGGCAGACCAATGCGGCCCATTGATGAGAACCAGTTAATCCGCACTGCACAGGCCGGTAATGCCGCGGCCTTTGAACAGCTACTCATAGATAGCTATGACCGGATTTATCGTTTTGCATACCGCTGGTGCGGTAATCACGCTGATGCGGAGGATGTCACCCAACTCACCTGTATCAAGCTGGCGCAAAGCATCGGCCAATTTCGGTTTGAGGCAGCGTTCAGCAGCTGGTTGTATCGGCTGGTAATTAACTGCGCAAAAGATTGGCATCGCAGCCAGCAACGCCATCAGCATGGTGACCTGGAACAACTGGCAAGTGAAATCCATCGTGATGATCGCGCGGAAAACGGCATCTACCTGCAACAAATATTGCAGCTACTGGATTCGCTCGCCGAAGGCTTTAAAGAAACCGCACTGTTGGTCCACGCCGAGGGGCTAACCCATGCAGAGGCCGCCATCATCCTGCAAGTAAAGGAATCCACTGTGTCCTGGCGACTCCACGAAATTCGCAAACAACTCCAGTCCCTGCAACAGGGCGACGGAAGTTGGGAGGTATCCCTATGAATGAACATGACCTGCAACAGCAATTACAGCAACCCACACCCGCTCCTGCTGCCGACGCCAAAGCGCGCCATATCGCCGCTGCTATGGCTGCGTTTTCTGCACAGCATACAGTAACGGCAAATGAAGAAAGCCGGTCCATTAACGAGGAACAAAATAGTCCGCAAAAAAAATCCAATGTGCTCCAAGGATTTTTACAACGCCTGCGTCCTACCCGTGACACCAATCATCACGGGAGTGATTCAATGAACAATCCAACGTTTGATAACCGTCCTCTTTGGCAAAAACCGGCGCTTATTTCCAGCATTGCAGCATCCAGCCTGGCGGTGCTGGCGGGAATCACATTTATGCAACATCTGGCAATCAACCCGGTGAATGATGAACTGTCAGCAACACTGGCAAAGCAAACAGCTGAAGCCAATGAACAGCGCAAACAATCGGAACGAGCCAATGATGGATTGCTAGAAAAGAAAATTGCCACTGATGTTGTTGAAGAGGCTGTAGTGACCGGTGTACGTGCAGAAATACCGCAGGAAAGAAACGTTATTAGCGCTGGGGATACCGGACAATTACCGGATGCCAGTGTTGCTGATGCGTTGCAACGAGTACCTGAATACTCTGTTGCCGCACCTCCACCAGCACCAGTTGCCAGCCGCACTACCGCCGCTGTACCTGCGTTAGCCAAACCAATTATGCGGCAGGCCGATTTGATTAAAGAGGCTCAGGTTGCCGGGATGAGAGAAAACATCGTTAGCGCTCCGGAATTAAAACGTGCAAACGGCGCAATCGATATACCAACGGCACCACCACAAGAATATCGCGACCGCTTTGAAGGCTTTACAGAAAATGCAGTAACCGCTGTGAGTGAAAATCCCGTCTCTACATTTTCAATCGATGTGGATACGGCTTCGTACAGTTTTGTACGCCGCCAATTAAATAATGGCCAACTGCCCGCAAAAAATGCAGTGCGCATTGAAGAGATGATCAATTATTTTGATTACACCTACCCTGCGCCGCGCGATGAAAAAACACCGTTTGCAACACACGTTAGTGTGATGGATTCACCGTGGAAAAAAGGCAACCAGTTAATCCATATCGGCATTCAGGGCTATCAATTGCCAATGGCTAAAATTCCACAATCCAATCTGGTTTTTTTGTTAGATGTTTCCGGCTCCATGGATGATCCCGGCAAATTGCCGCTGGTAAAACAATCCATGAGTTTATTGCTGGATACATTAAAACCTGACGACACCATCGCCATTGCTGTTTACGCTGGCGCTACTGGGACGGTTTTGGAACCGACAAAAGTCAAAGAAAAAACCAAAATCCTTGCTGCATTAAATAATTTGCAAGCCGGTGGCAGCACCGCCGGCGCCGAAGGTATCGCACTCGCCTACCAGTTGGCGGAAGCGAATTTTAATTCCAACGGTGTTAACCGGATTATTCTCGCCACCGATGGTGACTTTAATGTAGGCCAAACCAGTGATGATGCATTGCAGGATTTGATTGAACGTAAACGCGATAAAGGTATTTATTTATCGGTATTAGGTTTTGGCCAAGGCAACTATCAGGATGCAATGATGCAAACCCTGGCGCAAAACGGCAACGGTACTGCAGCGTATATCGATACATTAAGTGAAGCGCAAAAAGTCCTGGTGAACGAAGCTAAGTCGACATTATTTCCCATTGCCAAAGATGTGAAAATCCAGGTGGAATTTAACCCGGCGACAGTGGCGGAATATCGTTTGATTGGTTATGAAACCCGCGCGCTTAACCGCGAGGATTTCAATAACGATAAAGTGGATGCCGGCGAAATTGGCTCGGGCCATAAAGTCACTGCAATCTATGAAATCACTCCCGTAAATTCCGACAGCAAATTGTTGGAGCCTGGCCGCTACCAACAACAAGCAACGATGAATAGCAAATCCAGTGAGCTGGCATTCTTGCGGTTGCGTTATAAATTACCAACACAAAACCAATCAATGTTAATAGAAACACCCATTACGAAAAATACACGCGATGCTAGTGCCAACTATCAACAAGAGGTTAATTTTTCAATTGCTGTTGCCGGTTTCGCGCAGCTGTTACGCGGCAGTAACTACACCGGTGATTTTAATTACGACCAGGTAATCGAATTAGCACAAGCCAATAAAGGCAAGGATGAATACGGTTATCGCACCGAATTTATCCAGCTGGTGCGCAAGGCAAAAATTGCCAAGCCGCTGTAACTATATAAGCACCGGAATAGCAATAAACACCGCAATAGAAAGGCGCTAAATAGAAAAGCCCGGAATAGAAAGGCCCGAAACAGGAAGGCCCGAAACAGGAAGGCCCGGAATTATCCGGGCCTTTTTCCATCACACCAGAACGTTATTTATGTAGGGACGTGGTGCTGTTATGAATTGTGAAACTTTCGCTGACGGTCCTTAATAATTTTCGGTTTTTCTCATAAAGGGATTCAAGGGTCCAGGCGTAAGTGATGTAAAAATCTGAATCCGTTTCAGTGACCGTCAGCACGTAAACAATTTTTACTCCATCCAATACCACAGCAATTTCTTGTTGTTGCGCACGGCGACCATTTATTTGTACCGATTTTACCGGCTCCAGTTCACGCAGCCCGCTGCCGGATGATGCCAATGTCTTCACTACAAACCCGAGATACGCAGCAGCATCAATAGGTGGGTTAAAATCCTGCTTTGCTTCTGCCATGACAATCGCATAATTTTCAGTCGCCAGATTCGCCACCCCCAACAGGGCATGCTCGTTTAACTGACGATTACCGCTCCAATTACGCGGCACCACTAACGATATTTTTTTATCATCGCTGTACATCCGTATATCGGACGCAGACTTTCCTGATTCAGGACGTTGTGTCGTTACACCACCGCGACATTCCGGGTCGCGCTGTTTGTCTTGCATGGTGCCACCTTTGCAATCCCACACTATTTGTGTGCCGGATTTTTTGGGGGTCCAAATAATCGTTGGGGCATTTCCAGCGTTATAGGTCACCACCAATTTCGCCCCCTGATCCAGACGGATAGAACGCACATGTTGGGTGCTGATATTTTCCGGTAACCCTGCCAGAACATTTTCGCTGGGGAAAAAATTCTTTTCCAAGATAACTTTTTCAACTTTTGCACGGGTTTCATCAACGAGCGCAGCAGAGGCACGGACTTTTGAACGAATCGAGTAATCCTGATAGGCCGGCAGCGCGATAGCAGCGAGGATGCCGATAATCGCTATAAACAATATTGCCCCAATAATAATCGCAACAATCATACCGGGACCGGGTGAAGGAACTTGCCCATACTTGCGCTGCCAGCGCTCCTTCGGAGTGAGCCAGAAAACAAATGCCTCAAGCAGCGAAATAATGCTGGGAATTAATGTGCCCCAGAACAGCAAATAAAACACGCCCCACCATTGCCCCAAATAAAAACGGTGCACACCAAACCCGCCAACAAAAAATGCGAGTGCGCCCGCAGCCACTTTATTTTTGCTGTTGAATTGCGGCTGTTCCGTGCGGCATTTCGGGCAATGGATCATACCTGCATGCAACGCAGCGCCGCATTTGAAACAAAAATGGCTTGGCTGTTCAACCTCGGCCCGGGGTGATTCATAAGGCGATGAGTAAGTAATTGAAAAGTGATCGGTATAAGTAGATGCATGAACAGAAGCCGACGCAGTAGGAGCAGCTTCCACAGGCACAACACCAAGCGGCGTTACCGCCGGCAGCGGGCGTGCTACAGCCGGACTTAGTGCATCGTTGGGAAATAATTGTTCGGCGTGTTCAATTAACTCGCACAAGCCACCGGCTTTATCAATCGCCATTTTGTATTTTTTTGCCGTGGCCAAATCCACATTAGCCTTGAGCAAGCTGCGCGATTTGCGCAACATTTTTTCAATGACAGGAATATCTTTCTTGAAGGTGGCAGCAAGGTTGCTTACCAGGGTTGACCGCTCTACTCCCAATTGGGACTCGCCCAATATATAAACATCCCATTTGATATCTGACATCGCGCGCATCCTTATTATCATTTTTTGCAGACAGTGCTGCCCGGTTTCCAAGGCAGCACTGTGTGTTGGTTAATGCGCCATATTAGCTTTTGTAAGGCAGGCTTCCAAGATAATCTTTCTTGCCAAGATCCACGCCGTTATGACGCAAAATTGCGTAGGCAGTGGTGACGTGGAAATAAATATTCGGTATCGCATGTTGGATCGCAAACTCATAACCGGTGAGGTATTTACCCTCCCAGCGCGGCTGGCTGATGTGGCGCTCGGCGGTCTCCGCAAAATCAGCCGGGGTGAAGGTAGCGAGGTAATCAAGTACTGCCTGGATACGCGCTTTTAATTCCGGCAAGGTTGTTTCGGTATCTGCATGAACCGGTGCCAATTCTACCTTTCCAGTCAGGCGCGCCACGCCCAGCTTGGCGGTATCACAAGCAATCTGTACCTGGCGAATCAAATTGAACTGGTCCGGTGCCAGGCGCGAGTTGAGCAACACCGAGACATCATATTTTTTGGCTTCGGCATGGGCTGCGGCCTTATCCAGGAAGTTATTGAGGTTGTTGAGGATTTTGCTGAATTGCACAACGGTGAGATCGTAAAACATGGTTAGGCCTCCAGAACTTAACGCAAATTTACATAGAGCGATTGCTCGTGAACATACAGTGAAAAACGCCCGATTTATCCAAGGTTGAAGCGATTTGGGGCTAGGAGTAGCGCTATTCAATGGCACCTGAAAAAAACTGCGGGTTGCGCGAATTTCTTTTGAGCATTTATAGTCGACCCTCATTCACGAAAAAAGAAGATGCTATGCCGCATAATATTAGTTTGATAACCACTATTGCCGCCGGCCTCGGATTGGCCATGGTGCTTGGTTTCCTTGTCACACGCCTGCGTATGCCACCCCTGGTTGGCTATTTGATCGCAGGCGTAATCATTGGTCCTTATACCCCCGGTTTTGTCGCCGATTTGGAACTGACTGCCCAACTGGCAGAAATCGGCGTGATGCTGTTGATGTTTGGCGTGGGGTTGCATTTCTCTATTGGCGATCTGATGTCAGTCAAACGCATCGCCATTCCCGGCGCGATTGTACAAATCGCCGTTGCCACAGCCCTTGGCGCTGGCGCTGGCTTGTGGTGGGGTTGGAACCTGGGTGAATCCGTTGTGTTTGGCCTTGCGCTCTCCGTCGCCAGTACAGTGGTGCTGTTAAAAGCACTGGAGGCACGCGGGGTTATCGACAGTATTAACGGCAAAATCGCGGTAGGCTGGTTAGTCGTTGAAGATCTGGTGATGGTACTGGTGCTGGTGCTTTTACCGGCCTTTGCAGTTTTATTAGGCGGCCACACGGCTGGCGGCCATGAACCCGCCAGTGGCAATATCCCGCTGACGATTGCCATCACTATTGGCAAAGTAATCGCGTTCATTGCCTTTATGCTGATTGTGGGCAAACGCTTGTTGCCAAAATTTTTATGGTGGGTAGCCGGGACAGGCTCACGCGAATTATTCAGCCTCTGCGTTATCGCCACCGCCGTTGGCGTGGCTTACGGATCAGCCGCCCTGTTTGATGTTTCCTTCGCGTTGGGCGCCTTTTTTGCGGGCATGATGCTGCGCGAATCCGAATTCAGCCATCGCGCTGCCGATGAATCATTACCATTGCGCGATGCTTTCGCGGTACTGTTTTTTGTGTCCGTTGGCATGTTGTTTGATTTCCATATCATCGTAAACGAGCCATTAAAAGTGCTGACCGTGGTGGCCATCATTATGTTTGGCAAAACCATTGTGGCCGTCGCGTTGGTGTTGATGTTCCGCTACCCGTTGAATACGGCATTGACCGTTGGCGTAAGCCTTGCGCAAATCGGGGAGTTTTCCTTTATCCTCGCGGGACTTTGTATCACCCTGGGGCTGATGGATAGCACCGGCCAGAACCTGATTCTGGCGGGAGCATTAATTTCCATCGCCCTGAACTCATTAATGTTTGGCGGCCTTGAGCCATTACAACGCTGGGCGCGCACCCACTCCTCCTTTGCGCGTAAATTGGAAGCCAGTGTCGATCCATTAGCCACATTACCCATGAGCACACATGAATCTTATCTGGCCGGGCAAGTGGTATTGGTTGGCTATGGCCGCGTAGGCGGACGCATCGCAAAGATTCTGAATTCCAATAACATCCCTTACGTAGTTGCCGATACAAATCGTGAACTTGTGGAGCAACTACGTGCAAAAAATATCCCGGCTGTGTGTGGCGATGCGGCAGATCCGAATGTATTAATCCAGGCTCATATTGCGCAAGCAGGAATGTTGGTCGCCGCCACCGCCAATACATTCCATGTACGGAAAATGGTTGAGACCGCCCGCTTGCTTAACCCCAAAATTGAAATAGTGATTCGCACTCACAATGAAGATGAAGCGGAATTATGGGTTAAGGAAAATATCGGCAAGATATTCTTAAGCGAGCGCGAACTCGCCGCAGGTATGGCTGATCATGTGTTGTTGCGTATGGGTAAACTCGATTCGCACACAACGCATTCTCAACACGCCCATTCGCATTAGAAATAATCGTTCGATGCAAAAAGAAAGGGGCTGAATATTCAGCCCCTTTTCATTTCAATATGCTTCCTAACCCGGCAACCTTTCCAACGCTAGCGAGCACTCTCCGCGTCTATCGCATCATTGACTTCCGAGGGTGACAGTATTTTGGGGGCGGGGCCGGATGGGCTAAACGGATCACCACTGCCTTTAATCAAGCTATTGCTATCAATGCCAGCACCGCTACCCAAAGCATCCGCCACCGCTTTTTTCAACACAATAATAGCGATACGGCGATTGATTGGTTCATTGGGCTTATCAACCAGCAAGGGCGCCGCAGATCCCATCCCTTGCACTGTCGCGACTTTAGGTTCCGGATAAGAGCCTTCTAATAATGCACGACGCGCGGCGTTGGCCCGGTCAGCAGACAGCTCCCAGTTTGTGTAGGTTGCACCCGCACCGTAAGGTGTGGAATCAGTGTGGCCAGTGATGCTGATTTTGTTTTGCACTTTATTCAAAATCGGACCCAACGCATGTAATACCTCTGATGACCAGGGTTGCAAATTCGCGCTCCCCACATCAAACATCGGACGCTGGTCTTTATCTACAATCTGGATGCGCAAACCCAGTGCGGTGAAATCGATAAGGATCTGGTCTTTGATTTTTTGAAATACCGAATCGAGGGAATTGATTTCCGTTTCCAGTTGTTTTTTTAATTCTTCCAATTGCTGGGTTTCAATTTTTTCCATTTCTTTTTTAACTTGATCTTCAGTCATCTGCTGGTCGTGATCTTTATTCGCTTCCTTATCGCTCGCCATATCATTATCGGGTTGGTCGGATTGCGATTGCTTGAGTGGTTGATCCTGGTTAATCAACCCCAAATCCGCACCGCCCTCACCGACCACATACTCGCTGCCCGGATCCTGGAAATAACCGGCAATGGCTTTTTGTTCTTCAGTTGAAGTACTCCCCAATAACCACATCAACAGAAAGAAAGCCATCATGGCCGTCATAAAGTCCGCGAGTGCGACCTTCCAGGAACCACCATGGTGCCCATGGCCGTGGCCCTTCTTTTTCTTGATGATAATGGGTTGTTGCGTTGCGCCTTTTTCCATCACTCAAGCCCTTATTTTTTGCTTGCGCGATATTGTTCTTCCAACTCTTTGAAGCTGGGGCGAACACTGTGGAACAAGACTTTACGGCCAAACTCAACCGCAACTTGCGGCGGCACGCCGTTCATGGACGCCACTAAAACAGCTTTAATGCATTCGTAAGCGCGCGACTCATCGCGCAATTTGTGATTCAGGTAACTGGCAAAGGGGCCGATGAGGCCGTACGCAAATAAAATCCCCATAAGTGTACCTACCAATGCCGCAGCCACCGAGTGACCCAGTTCAGCCGGCGGTCCACCGATCTTGCCCATGGTAATTACCACCCCGAGTACCGCAGCAACGATACCGAAACCAGGCAAACCATCAGCAGCGTTTTGAATCGCGCCGGGAACCAGCGATGCTTCCTGGTGGTGGCCATCCAGCTCTTGTTCCATCAGGGATTCCAATTCGTGCGGCGCCATATTGCCAGCCACCATAATGCGCAGGTAATCGCAGATAAATTCAACAATATGATGATCTTTGAGGATGTCAGGATAATTGGCGAAAATCGGGCTGGAATCAGGCTCTTCAATATCACCTTCAATCGCCATCAATCCTTCGCGACGGGTTTTGTTGAGGATGTCATACAGCAGCGTCAGCATCTCCAGATAAAAGGACTTGTTAAATTTGGACGGAGTCATTAATGCACCGGCCGACTTCACCACCCCGATACTCACAGAAAGCGGGTTGGCAACAATCATTCCCCCTAGCGATGCACCGCAAATAATCAGAATCTCGGTCGGCTGCCAAATTGCCAGCAGGTTACCGCCGTGCAGCACGTATCCGCCGAGCATACAAGCGAAGAGGACGATGATCCCCAAAATAATATTCACGCAAACCCCCGGCGCAGAAAACGCTTCGAAAAGCGGCAAAAATGTCTAAATATCAAACAATGGAATAAGTACCGCTAAACTGGCACGACTTGAGTATAGGCAGGATGAAAACAGGTTCAAGGTGACGGGGAATTTAACCATCGGGAATTTCACAAATTTGACCCGCAGCGAGGGATGACCGACACTACTGGCGTTAAATTTCCCTTCGCACTACTGCGTGGTTTTGGAGCCAGATTATGAAAATTGAAGAACTTTCACCCGCCGATCAACAAGCATTGGAAGCGGCCGTATTCCGGCGTTTGCTCGCTCATCTGGATAGCCGTAAGGATGTACAAAATATCGACCTGATGAACCTCGCCGGCTTTTGCCGCAACTGTTTGAGCAAATGGTATGTGGCAGCGGCGGAAGAGGCGAATATCGCACTGGATTATGAAGACGCACGCACTCGCGTGTATGGCATTCCCTATTCGGATTGGAAAACGCAATACCAAAAAGAAGCGAGCAACGTGCAACTGGAAACGTTTCAAAAAGTGATGGGCGACAAGACAGAGTAAACAGGCGTTATAAATTATCCGGCGCAACCGGACGCGATGCCTGGATGCGCAACTCACCGCGCTCAAGCGAACCAATGAGTTTGTCATCTTGCAGTGGATTGGCGTGGAAGGAGCATCCCAATTCACTGTTAATACCCACCCAGCAATCGCGCCCGGCTTTTTTGGCCGCGTAGAGTGCGCGATCAGCAATATTCACTACCTGCTCCCAACTCAATACATCGGGATGCTGTTGGTAAAATGGATAGCTCGCGAAACCAATGGAAGCAGTTTTATGCAAATGCATTCCGTCGCCCACATCAAAGGAATAATTAGCAACGGCCAGGCGAATACGCTCGGCCATTTCAGCGGCCTCATCGCGCGAACAAAATCGTGCAACAATTAAAAATTCTTCGCCGCCCCAGCGCACCAGATAATCCGAATCGCGCAACGCCTCTTCCAGCAAACGACTCAATTGCTCCAATACCTTGTCGCCCGCATTATGGCCATAAGTGTCATTAACCGCTTTAAAATGATCGACATCCAATAACAAAAAAATTAAATCGCTATCTTTTGGTGGCGGCCAGAAAATTGAATCCTCTGTGCGCCCGTTATTGGAATCCAACCAGTTTTTATATTCGCGATCGACTAACGACAAATCGGCACCGATTGATTTACTGAGGAAGCGACGATTATGCAAACCGGTGAGTGGATCAGACAAACTTGCCTCCTCCAGTTTTCGATAAGCGATTTGCAGTTCTTGTTGTGCCTGACGCAAGCCTTCATTTTTTTTGCGCAACTCTTCCGTGCGCTCGGCAACTTTTTTATCCAGGTACTGGGTCGCGCTGTAAAGTTGCAAATGGGTATCTACCCGCACCAATAATTCTTCTTTGGAAATAGGTTTGGTTAAGTAATCATTCGCGCCTACTTCAAATCCCATTACCAGATCGTTGGTCTGGTTGCGCGCCGTGAGGAAAATAATCGGTAATTCATAAGCGCGATAGGTTTCGCGCAAACGCTTGCAGGTTTCGTAGCCGGACATTTTCGGCATCATAATATCCAGCAATACCAGGTCCACGTCACCCTGCTGCGCAATAACTGCAATTGCTTCTTCGCCGCTGGAGGCTTCAGTCACGCGATAATTGCGCAGCGCCAGGTGATTCACTAATACCAGGCGATTAACCGAATCATCATCCACTACCAGAATGTGGCCCTGATGGGCCTGGTTTTCCGTTGCAGGTTTATTATGTACGGGCGCGAGTGCTATTCGCTCCGCAACGTCGGCAATTGGTAGATAATTATCTTCTGCGATAACAGGTAACTCCAGAGACAAAGGCAAATGCACGCTAAACACGGAGCCGTGGTTTGGTGTGGACTCAACAGTGATATTGCCTCCATGCAATTCTACTAATTGCTTAGTGATGGAGAGCCCCAGTCCGGTACCGCCATACGCGCGCTCGGTGCGGCCATCGGCTTGATAAAATGCCTGGAAGATATCTGTTAATTGCTCCGCGGGAATACCTATTCCGGTATCCGCAATTTGCACCAGGATTTGATCATCTTTTACCTCGGCATACACATTCACGCTGCCCTCATGGGTGAATTTCACCGCATTGCCGATTAAATTGTGCAGTATTTGTAACAGGCGATCTTCATCGGCATAAATCGCCGGAAGCTCAGCGGGAACCCGGTTGTATAGCTGCAACTTTTTATCGCCAATTAAAGGGCGAGAAAGTGTGATAACGATATCCACCAACACCCGTAAATCCAGCGCTTTTTTATGTAAGGCAATGCTTTGGTTTTTTAATTTGGAAAAATCGAGAATGTCATTTACCAATGCGGAAAGGCGTTGGCCACTCGCCGCAATCAAACGCAAACTGTATTGCGCCTGCGCCGGCAACTTTCCACCAATACCATCCAACAGCGATTCGGCCAACCCGATGATGCCATTCAACGGCGTGCGCAATTCATGGGAGGTATTAGCCAGGAATTCATCCTTTAATTTATCCACTTGTTGCAAGCGCCGCACCAGCGAACGTTCCTGTTCTACTTGTTGTTGCTCGTACTGCAAGCGGGTTAATTGGATTCGTAAAAACCAAACCACAAGTGCGGCAACCATAGCGATATAAATAATGTACGCCCACCAGGTGCGCCAAAAGGGTGGCAAAATAGTAATACCCAGGCGCGTCACCTGATCACTCCAAATGCCATCATTATTGCTTGCCTTTACTTCAAAAATATAATTTCCTGCATCGAGGTTGGTGTAAGTGGCTGCGCGTTTATTGTCGGCATAAATCCAGTCATTATCAAAACCCAATAACCGATAGGCATATTGGTTTTCTTCACTCATTTGATAATTAAGTGCAGCAAACTCCAACGTAAATACCGAATCCTTATCGGTGAGCGTAATGGCATCCGTGTGATTAATAGCGCGGCTAAGCGGAGATTTTTCACCACCGATAACAGCCGGTTTATTGAGAATGGACAAATTGGTTAATACCACTGGCGGGCGATGTGGGTTGGTGGTAATTGCCGTTGGGTTAAACAATACAAAACCTTTACTGTTTCCAAAAAATAACTCACCGGACGCTAATTTAACCGGGGTATTGCGATTAAATAAATTGTCATTCAGGCCATAGCGCTTGTCAAAATTTCTGAATTCTTTTTTGCCAGTATCAAACCGCGCTATCCCTTTTTGGGTTCCCAGCCAAAGGTAGCCTTGATCGTCTTCAATAATTCCAGCTACAACATCATCAGCCAAACCATCGCGACTGCTGTACGCTGTGAATTTTCCGGTCGTGCGATCCATTAAATTCAAACCACCACCATCAGTGCCTACCCAAAAGTTTCCGCGGCTGTCTTCATAAAGTGCGAATACAAAATCAGCGGCAAGTGTGCTTGCATCACCATCTGTATGTTGATAACGCGTAAAGGTTTCACTCGCCGGGTCAAATAAATACAAGCCGCGAATAGAGCCGACCCAAATGCGATTTTCCTTATCGACATACACAACACGTGCATAAAGCACTTTATCGCCATCGAGTTGTTCTGGTGCTGGAATAAAATAACGAAATGAATCAGTGGCTGGATCGTAACGGTTTAATCCTTCTTCTGTAGCAATCCACAAATAACCGCGGGAATCACGTACCACCGACCAGGGCTCGCGGCCACGAATAGCTGTGGGATTATTGGCATCAGGAAGGTAGTGTTTAAATTGGCCGCTGCTCAAATCCAGCCGATTTAATCCGCCCGCCCAAATGCCTAGCCATAATTCCTGCGCAGGTTCATTCAAGGACAGCGAGAGTACTGTGTTGCCACTCAAGCTGTTTGGATTAGTGGGATCATGTTTGTAACGGGTGAATTTTTGTCGTACCGGATCAAAATAATTTAAGCCATATCCAGCGCCGATCCAGAGTTTGCCAGCTTTATCTTTCGCTGCAGATAACACCCCACCTTCGGTAACAGAATTAGGGTTGCTGGCGCTGTAGCGGTAATTATTAAATATCGATGCCTGGCGATCCACAACATCCACACCGGATGGGAAATATCCCAACCAGATATCGCCTGCCGCATCTTCAAATAATTCATTAACCACGTAATTGCCCGGCGATGCGGGTTCGGTTTCATCGTAAGTAAAACGTACAAATCGTGTGCTGCCGGGGGCGCGTACATAAACCGCACTACCATCGCCAATCCAGAGGTTATTTTCGCGATCCTCCAACACGGACCAAACAATCGCACTTTTTTCCTGGTTATCGTGTTTGACCGATATGAATTGCTCACGCTGGTTATCCAGCATAAACAGGCCCGCACCGTAACTACCGGCCCAGAGATTATTGGCCGAATCCACATAGAGTTCGCGGATATCCATAAAACCCAGGCCCTGGGCTTTACCATAGGTACGCATTTCACCGGTGGCCGGATTAAAACGGGTAACGCCCAGATTCTGGTGTCCGAGCCAGAGCAGGCCCTGCTGGTCTTTTACCAGCGTCCAAACCCAGGAACCTTCGGCGCCATCAGCGATTGAGTATTTGCGGAAGCTTTCGACAGCGGGATCAAAACTGTAAAAGCCGCCACGTGTAGCGAGCCAGAGGCGACCGTCGTTGCTCTCTTCAATCGCCATAACATCGTCAACGCTATGGGCGTCGGGGGAATCCTGCGCTGTGACATAGCGAACAAAATTATCGGATTGCGCATTAAAACGATTAATCCCTTTACGCGTAGCTACCCATAAATTTCCAGCGGCATCCAGGCGAATATCGTTCACATAATTGTGGCTGAGGCTATGGGGATCATTATCGTCCTTGCGATAAATACGCAAACTGTACCCGTCAAAGCGGGCAAGGCCATTAGCACCACCAAACCACATGAAGCCTTCCCGATCCTGGGCGATGGCGGTGATATAGCCAATAGCAGCTACCTGATCAGGCAGAACATGGCTAAAGGAGAAGTGTGTTGCCGGAGCGGGGTTTCGTTCTGTTACCGGAACCTGGGCATGGGAATTGGCGACTGATATGCACAGACAAGCGATGGTAGCAAAGCAACGGGACCTGGCGATGCAGCACCACAACGAAGGTAAACCGGAAATCCTTACTTGCTTCCGCGGCTGCATATGATGTTGCATACGTTCAAGCAAGTAACAGACATTCGTCCAAATACTGCAAAAAACCACGCGATATTCCTGTCTAGCGGTAAGATCATCGGCAAGAAACACCAACAACATGGAGGTTTCATTTTTTGTTTGCGCCTTAGCATAGCCCAAAGGTCGTTACGACGGCTAAAGCCGATGAAAAAAAACACCACTTTAATAGATGAAAAAGCGCGCCGGTTTATTACGAATGCGCTTCGTTGTAACACGTTATACACCGAAAGCCCAACGCAGGCAGGCTATTCCAATTGATACGCGGTCACCGTATTTTTGAAAAAGTTAGGTACAAACAAGGTTTGGGTTGCAGGATCAAAACCTATATCCGCCGTATTGATTTTACCGGCCTGCGAATCAACCAGCAGTTGTATTTTTCCGTCGGCATACACGTAATAAATTAACCCGGGCCAGCACGACACAATAAATTCACCGCGCTGGATCATCTCAATCCCGTCAATCCCCTGGGCAAAACCTTTCGCGAGGGTCAGTGGTTTTTTATCGGGGCCAAACAATATTAACTCCTGCCCTGCCCCAACGACCAAACTGGAGCCAATAGCTTTCAACCCATTGGCATTGCTGACATTTTCCAAATAGAGGCTGGGTTCATCCTTTTCAATGCGATGGATTTTATTGGTGCGGGTATCCGACACAAACACGATACCCGATGAGTTCACCGTAACATCATTCAGAAAAATGGCACCGGCAATCGGAATTTTTTTGATGATCTGTTGTTTTTTAATATCAATGACCACGACCTCGGTTAGATCAGCGACATACAAATTATTGTGTGCAATTCCCATCCCCTTGGGTGCATTAAGGCCGGTAATCCAGTCTTTTTCGAGGACTTCACCATCAGGAGCCAGCCGGGCGATGCCACCTTTACCATCGGCCGCAGCGCCATCACCATCAATGAGTGATACGAATAGATAGGGCGATTTTTTATCGGCAACAAATAAAACAGATTCCGGCGTTGGTAAATCGGAAGCTATCCAGGCAGGCGTAAGTTTATGCTGGGCTTGTGCCGGGAACACCGCGCAGCTTGCTATAACTGTTACCAGAGCCAATAGTGTTCTCATGTGATACCTCTTCTTTATTGTTTTAGTAATAACACGCAATGCTGAATGCGGATCAGGTTAAAGCCCATATGAAGCATGGTTGCTTCTTAACCTGAATTTATAGTGCCATTGCCCTTTTTATAACAGCAAAAGATTTTACAAAACCTTGCGCCACCTATGCGCCGGTGTTTCGCTGCGAAACGATTGCACTGGAACAGGCTAAGCTCTACCCTAGACGCCAAGGCGGCAGACGCCCATTTGACCAATACGTTTCAAGTCTAGTCAATCCACGGCGGGCGTATTGCCTTATGCTATAAAAATCCATCGACACCCAAAAAGTTGACCACTAATGATGAAAGCCAGTGCCGATAAACATGCTCCAAAGACCAAAGCCACCATTAAGGATGTAGCCAAGCTCGCAGGGGTTTCTTTTAAAACCGTATCCCGTGTAATTAATAAGGAAGGGACCGTAGGCCAGGAGTTGCAGGACAAAGTCATGCAAGCCGTAAAAACCCTGAACTACCAGCCCAACCTTTCTGCCCGCTTGTTGCGGGGAGCAGCGTCGTCCATCGGGTTTATTTATGACAACCCTAACAGCAACTATGTAATTGATATGCAGAAAGGAATTCTGGGCGAATGCCGTCGCCAGGGCTATGAACTGGTAATTCACCCATGTGATTCAAAATCTGAAGATATTATTGATGAAGTGCTTAACATGGTGGATCGCAGCCAGGTAGGCGGCTTGGTATTAACGCCCCCCATGTCAGAAATGCCGGATGTATTATCGGCACTTGGTAAACGCAAAATCCCTTTTGTTCGAATTCTCTCAGGTGCACAGCCGCCCGATAAAAAAGGCCCGTGCATTTTTATCGATGACCGTACTGCGGCTTACAAGATTACCCAGTACCTGATCGATTTGGGCCACAAGGCTATCGCCTTCCTGGGTGGTGAAGAAGCACATAAATCCAGTGGTGAACGCCTGGAAGGATACAAAGCGGCGCTCAAAGCCAACAAAATTGTATTGGATAAAAAATTAATTTTGCCGGGTGAATATTCATTTGAATCCGGCGTAAAACGTACACGACAATTACTTGCATCCAATTTAAAACCCACGGCTGTGTTTGCTTGTAACGACGAGATTGCAGCAGGTACTTTATTTGCGGCGCGGATCCAGGGTGTAGATGTGCCGCAACAATTATCGATTGTCGGCTTTGAGGACAGCCCGTTCTCTCGCCAAGCCTGGCCCAATTTAACAACGGCGCAACAACCCAACACCACCATTGCAGAACGCGCTACCAATCTATTAATCGAAACGGTTCGCGCGCAACGCAATGTAGAAAGCGAAGGGTTTTACCCACAATTAATTGTGCGAGACTCAACCTGTCCTGCGCCATCAAAGCGCTAAAAAGAACTGTAAAAATAAAAGGCCAGCATTTGCTGGCCTTTTATTTTTACAACGAAAAATCAATTACGCCCCAATCGCTCTAACAACTTTTGGTTTTCCACTTCGATATGCTTGTAGAAATCCACATCCGCCAATTGCGATGCAGCAGCTTCATCAATCACCAATACAACTTGTTCATGCAACTGCAATGCAGACGCCGGGCATGCGGCTGTTAACGGACCTTCGACAGTTGCTTTAATCGCTTCTGCTTTATTTTCACCAGTCGCCAACAGAACCACTTTTTTGGATTCAAGGATAGTTCCAATACCCATAGTAATGGACAAATGTGGCTGGTATTCATCGGGACCAAAGAAACGCGCATTGTCATCAATCGTTGCACGCGTCAATGTTTTTACACGCGTACGTGATTTCAATGATGATGATGGCTCATTGAAACCAATATGGCCATTGCGGCCAATACCCAATAATTGAATATCAATCCCGCCATTCTGTTTGATATTTTTTTCGTAAAGCTCGCATGCTGAAAATGGATCCTCTGCATCACCCGGAGGTACCGCAGTTTTTGCTTTATCGATATCAATATGGTCAAACAATTGTTGGTTCATAAAATAGCGATAACTTTGTGGATGAGTTCCAGGCAAACCTAAATATTCATCCAGATTAAAACTGCTGGCTTGTTTAAAAGAAACATGTCCACGTTGATAAGCAGTAATTAATTCTTTGTACAGCGCAACCGGTGTAGAACCTGTTGCCAAACCCAATACTGAATCAGGTTTGCGATTAATTTGTTTGATAAAAATATCAGCGCCGTATTTGGCAACTTCGGCAGCATCTTTCAGGATAACAACTTTCATTAAGCACTCCGGTGAGTGTTGGAACAGAGGAACAGGTTGAAACCGATCTAATTATGTTGGCCAATATCGCCAGCCACCCACGTATGGGTAACCTTAAAGTCATCGGTAAAGTGAACCAAATCAGCGCGATAGTTTTCGCGAATACGGCCCAGGTGATTATCTACTTGCATATATTCTGCAGGATACAGTGATGCCATCCGCAGGCTCTCAGCGAGCTCAACACCAACCCAATTAGTGTTCAGGCGCACCGCATCAATCATGCCGATTGCACTGCCCGCCAAACGCCCTTCCGCATTCACCAGGCAACCATCTTTTTCATAAATCGTTTCGCCATAAATCTGGAATGATTTTTCCGACGACCCCACCGTCGACATGGCATCAGTTACCAAATACATTTTGCCTTTGGGTTTTGCCGCATAGGCAATGCGCGCAGAAGCAGCATGCACATGATAAGTATCAATAATAATTCCGCACCAACTATTTGCATCTTCCAATGCTGCACCAACCACACCTGGTTCGCGACCAGTTGTTGGGCGCATTGCATTATACAAATGCGTAAAACCGGAAAGGCCTTCTTTCAATGCTGCCACTACATCTTCGTAGTGACCATCCGTATGACCAGCGCAAACTACAACGCCCGCAGAGGTCAATTGTTTAATTTGGCCAACGTCTGCATGCTCAGGCGCAAGTGTCAGCATCACTTTAAATTTGTGTTGTGCTTTTACCGAAGCAACCAGCCAATCAATATCAGCTTGCTCCATTTTGCGAATGTAACGTTCATTGTGCGCGCCACGTCGTGCCATATCAAAAAATGGCCCTTCCACGTGCACACCCAATACACCTTTCAATCCTGCTGCAACGGCATCAGCAATAGCGCGCACACCCGCTTGATGAACTTCACGGGTATCACTAATTAACGTGGGTAATAATGAAGTAGTACCGGTAGGACGATGGCCATCCAACATTGTCCTGATGGCGGAAACACTAGTGTCGTTAGTAAAAAATGCACCGCCACCACCATTAACTTGCAGGTCAATAAAACCGGGCGCCAGTACACCACCATTTAATTGAATACGCGCAATACCGTCCGGCAGATTTTCTGCAGAAACCAGCGCCTCAATTACTTCGCCATTAATGATTAATGCCCGATTATCCAGAAATTCTTCGCCGGTAAAAATTCGTGCCCCGACTAACGCTTGTTTCATAGCTATACCTATACAAACCACTGCTTACCAGCTGCAAAAGACTACAACCAGTTTTTATAAACTGATAATGATATTACGCTTGTGTAATACCCAGGCAACAAACCACAAAATGGCAACCATCAGAATAGCAAACAGGAAAGATGCAAAATAAGGATCCGCAAAATTACGGAACAAACCATAAAGTGCGCTATATGCGTTTTCGCTACCAACAGGGATTAAATACAAGGTAGTCGCTAACAAACCGGAAAGCACATAAATAAAGAGCGGGTTCTTACCGATAATTTCAAAAAAGTGGTACACAGGACGCGCGATATTAATTGCCGCTGATTGCTCGATTTTCACTAACAATAGCAATACCAAAATCGCCACACCACAAGTCAGCAATACAAATGGACTGGTCCATAATGATTTATTAATCGGGAATACAGTACTCCAGGCTAGCGCTAATGCTATTAGCAGCAATGCCGACACAAATAATTTACTCAATGCTTTTTCTTTATTTTCACTCGTTAATAATACGCGAGTCGCTTCGAAGCCAATCAGCACATTCACGATAGAAGGAAAAGTACTTAAAATACCTTCGGGGTCAAATGGCATACCCTTACCCTGCCAGAGATGACTTGCGCCCAACACTGACAAATCTACCTGGCGAACAATACTGTGCTCAAGGCTGTATGGATCAGCCACAAGATTAAGTAAACCCCAATAGCCAACCAGTAAAATCGCACTGATCACAACACGAGCAGTAAAACCAAAATACAAAATAATAAATGCAGCAAAACCGTAAGCAATTGCAATACGCTGCAACACACCCATGATGCGCCATTGATCAAGGCTTTCATTGAATGGATAAGCTGCCAGCAGAACGCCGATTAAAAATAGCAACGCAACACGGCGCGCTATTTTCTTCGTTTGCGCTGCGGCATTTAATTGGCTCAACCCACGCACTGCAAAGTACATTGCCGAGCCGACAATAAACATAAAGAAGGGAAATACAAAATCTGTGGGAGTTGCACCATGCCAATCAGCATGCAATAACGGGCCGTATACAAATTCCCATGATCCTGGTGTATTTACCAGAATCATGAGCGCGAGGGTCAAACCACGCATTACATCCAAAGCTAAAAAACGTTGCTTGACCATCGGATACCTCGCAGGCGATAAAAATAAATCAGCAAATAACCCTGAAAAAAGATTATTTCCAGCTGCGCAGTTTGTATCCTTTTGCTGCGTAATAAAGAATGAACAAATAACAGGGGGTCATCACGATGTAGGCCGTTTGACGATCCACCAGGTGAGAAACACCGCCGAGAATTAACGGGAATACTGCACCGCCGGCGATAGCCATAATCAAGAGCGCAGAACCGGTAGCGGTATATTTACCCAAACCACTCAACGCCAGAGGCCAAATCGCTGGCCATACGATGGCATTAGCAAGGCCTAACAGTGCAATACACAAAATAGTATTGGGGATGGCAGGTGCGCCGGCAAATGCAAATAATGAAGAAATAGACGTTGATTCGTGGTTACCAAATACAATGCTCAAACTTATTATCACGCCGAGAACCGCAGACACTAACAGCATATTTTGTTGAGAAATAATTCGCGGGATCAACAAAATCCCGAGGATATAACCCACCACCATACACGACATAGTGATTGAGGTCAGAATACCGAAATTACTAAAACCGATACTGCGCCCATAAGAACCAATAGTATCGCCAGCGATTACTTCAACACCAACATAAACAAATAATGCAATAACACCAAGAACCAGATTAGGGAATTGAAAGACTTCGCGTAGCGGCAATTTATCTTCTTTACTTTCTTCTGATTCCAAATCGGGAAGTGATGAAAACCTCACCAATATCGCAACAACACCAATAATAATTGCCATGTAGATATATGGCATGATCAGGTTATTTGCTAACTGATCAATTTCCTCTGGTGTCGGTGTAGTACTGGTGTGAGCATTCATTCCGCCAAGAATCAATGCAGTGAAAACAATTGGTGCAACAATACCGGCAGATTTATTTAAAATCCCCATAATACTAATACGGCGCGCCGCAGATTCTTCCGGCCCCATTTTTACAACATAGGGGTTTACCGCAGTTTGTACCAGGGTCTGGCCCGCACCCATAATAAATTGGGCGAGCAGGAACAATGCAAAGGATTGGGCTTTTGCTGCAGGAATGTAAAATAGCGCAGCCACTGACATAACACCTAAACCTACGGCCATGCCATTTTTATAACCAATGCTGTTGATAAGCCAGGAAGAAGGTATTGAGAAAATACAAACAGAAAAATAAAAGCTGGACACAATCAGGTACGCCTGAATTGGATTCAACTTCAAAATTAATTCCAGGTACGGCATCAACGACCCATTCAACCAGGTCACAAATCCGAAAATAAAGAAAAGCCCGGCAATCATTGCCAGCGGAATGAACGAGTTCGAATACTTTTCCTGAATATTGGTAGCGGTCATAGTTTCACTATTCATATTATTGGTCGACTCTGGTTAAAGGGTAGCACTTAATTGATCATTGTTATTTTTTGCCGTCCTCAGAGCTTGCTTTGCAAAATAAACCGCTCCGAATTCCGGTTGGTAAAGTACTGGGGAGAGATTATCCGCCATGTCTTTGTCCATCCAGGGAATCAGACGCGGGGCCAAACCACCAATGATAGACATGCGTCCGGGGGTGGTAGCCCACAGCTTGCGAGCTACTCCACTCATGTAGGCAGCTCCCTCCTTAACAATATTGATGGCAACTGCGTCGCCAGCATCAGCGGCATCCACCACAAAAATAGCGAATTTGGCGTAATCACCCTGCCGCGCACCAAACATACGATCCACAATCATCATGCCTTCGGCCTGCAAAAATTCGCCAATAGACTGACTTAGACTGGTTCGCGGACCTAAATCATCTGATGCCAACAAAACCGCTTGAATAGCTTCCAGCCCCATCCAGGCACCACTGCCTTTGTCACCGATGGGAAAACCATGGCCGCCAATAAATAGGGATTCATTATTTACAAATGAATAGCCACAAGAACCTGTACCGCAAATCATTACTGCGCCTTCATCACGATTGTGCGCACCCAGGCAAGCGATATGGAGATCAGTAGTGAGATGCATTTCTTTGAAAGGATGATCCCAAGCCGACATAACATCATAGAGGCTGGGAACATTTACGCCTGCAAGGCCGGCACCGGCAATTAATCCACTAATGGCTGACGGAGGTAAACCTGCATCAATCAGCGCTAATTCAGCGGCAGTGCGTATGGAATCTTTGGCTTGTTGAACGCCCTGGAAAGGATTGGCTGGACCACCGACACCAGTACCCAGTACTTGCAAATCTTCGGTCATTATACTGGCGCGACACTTGGTGCCTCCGCCATCAATTCCGATAAACAAGGTTTGCACGCCGGATGGCAACTTCGCCATGATCTACCTCTTAAGTTTCTTAGAGCTATACCTGGGTTCTAAAACACCAGAACCAGATACTTAAAATTCGTTGTTTTGGTGTAAAGCGTCCCGTGTTAATGGCGATCATAGCAGACTGTGAAAAAAGGTTAGTGCCCCACAGGACACTAACCACAAGACCACTACTACAGCTCTAGAGAACTCATGCCCCATGATACTGAAACCAATAAGGAGAACTATCAGCTCCAGCTTGTCATCATCGGACAAGCTTAGGTTACGCACAGCGGACAACGTTGTCAAACATTATTAGCAAGTTACTTTAAGATTTATTAAGCGACGTTACGGAAACACACACTTCATCAAAAAAAGCTCGAAATACACCGGGTCGATAGAGAGATATCCGGGATATAAACACGGAAAATTGATAGCACAATCACAAAGAAAACCCAGCCCTTTCCTGGAAGGCAAAAGCCTGTGTTTAAAAAGCTACAAATGAATTTACCGTTAATCGCCCTGTAACCGGGTTGTCATCAACACTCCGTTCCGGGTCGGTAATATATGGGGAATGTATCAGGCAGCTACGGTAAACAACCATCCGATTGTATTTGGCATTTACCACTGAAATTTTTGTAAAGTACTTATCTGATTCCGTAAAATAGGCTGGCTTTAACTCCCGCGCTTCCAGTTCGGAAAAATACACACCAATATAATCATTACTTCTCTCCGCAGTAACGATCTCAAAATTTGTAGCATTGTGGCGGTAAAACGCAGTACCGCCATGATGCTCATCGCACAAATATAAAAGCACTGCAAATTGGTTGTATGCACTGGTATCAAAGTGTGGCGTCAGCTGTATTTTCCCAAGATTTTCCGGTTTTATAGTTGTTAATGACATGCTGCAAACCGCCTTACGCAACGGCAGGTCGGCAGGAATGCCATATTCTTTCCTTATAATTGGCTCAATCAAATCCATTAACGCATGTGAATATGTCGATGGCGGAGTCAACCTTAAACCGGGATATCCAGTCCCCGGCTTGGGAATAGGATACGGCTCAAATGGATTCTGCCTGGCAAATTCAACCAGATCCGATGGCTTTTTTAACAAATCATCAATAATTAAAATTTTCTGTTTTTCTTCGCCAATCTGAACTGTATCAATAGATAGGTTTTCATTAAATATAGAAGCGTTGTTGATTGACATTGTTTTGCCACTACTTTTGGAATTTAATTTTTAAAAACGATATCGACATAAATCAATCATCATTATCCCGGCTATTTTTCCCATGGCATCTTCCTTACGCCCACACCAATTATATTAATTCATTGTGCTGTTTAAAATTTAATGCACAACGCCGAATAAAATCGGACAACTTTGCCATGTCATGCCGGGATTTATATTGTGTTTCCGGGTGTTCAGCCAGCGCAGGAAAAACCCCATAGCCAGCCAACAAACAAGCCCATGATTCCGCCTGATAACTTCCCTCCAAACCATAGGTGTGCATATCCTTAACAAAATTTTCTCCCTCTTTCCATAAGGCTAAAATTTTTCTCAATTTTTCAGGAAGAACCTGGTTGGCAGCATTATCACGCCAATAGTCCGTATCTTTTCGTTGATTCACTTTATAATGACAAACGATATAGTCCCTGACCCCATCAAACTTCGTATTAATTTCATTATTAAAATTACCAACGAACTGGTTGGTAAATGATCCTTTCTCATAATAATTCATGAATCGGGTGATGGTTTCAAAAACCAAATGTAATGCGGTGGCTTCCAAAGGTTCAATGAATCCTTGAGACAAACCAACAGCCACACAATTTTTTTCCCAGTGCCTGTCAACTCGCCCGATTTTCATATTAAGGTGCCTCGCGTGGACTTCACTATCCAACGCCCCCAGGTGCTGCCTTAATTCAGTTTCCGCCTGATCAGATGAAAGATAATCAGCACTGTATACATAACCATTTCCAAAACGATTAGTTAGGGGAATTTTCCATGCCCAGCCATTTGACAAAGCAGTTGCTGTTGTTTCAGGAGGAAGGATTTCTGTAATAGGACTCGGCATGACTACTGCGGCAGTGTTAAATAGATTTTCCTTAAAACTTTGAAAATTTACCTTTAGTGCGCCCTGCAAAAGCAAAGATTTAAAACCAGAACAATCAATAAAAAAATCTGCATCCAAAAAACTATCATCATCCAACCGGACTGAAGATAACTCACCGTTAGCACCCAGGATGACTTCTGTTAGAGTACCCTGGACTCTTTTTACATTCTTATGGAATGCCTTTTCAGCAAGAAATTGCCCTAATAACGTAGAATCAAAATGATAGCCATAAGCCACATCAAACGGAAAGGATTCCGCCGGAATAGGGCCCAGGTTTTTTTTAGCCAAATAAGTTGCTAAAAAATAATTATCAGGATGCACATTGGCATTATTACCCTGTATGCGCGCCCTGATACTGTTAAAAAAAACCGGGGTAGTAAAGCTATCGGTCTGAGACGGGAAAGGATGAAAATATTGCTCAAAACCAGGAATGAACGACCAATTTAAAAACGAAATTCCATTTTTATATGTCGCATTGCAAAAGGGCATCCACTCTGTCTCTGCAACACCAATAGCATCAAAAAAAACCTTTAACTGAGGTGTAGACCCCTCACCCACACCAATAATCCCTATTTCAGGGGACTCCAGTAAACAGATTTCCATATCGGTCCAGCGCGCTGCAATTAAATTTGCAGCCATCCAGCCCGCAGTCCCACCGCCAACAATAAGAATTTTTTTAGGTTTTTGGGAATTCATCATGTTTAGACCAACCGGGCCATATGTTGCTTTAATTTTTCAAGGTATACGCGATGATCTGGCAACTTGTCCTTCAACGTATTAAATTGCTGATTTTTATGGTTTATACATTGATTTATATACACATCAGTGTCACTCGCCGTTACCGGGTGCCTGGTCGGATATTTCATGCCGTATAAGATATAAAGATAATTATCCACGTCAAACACTTCAAATTTGCTAAAAAAATCTTGCCGTTCAGGAACCTGGGTTTTCCAAATATCCAAGCGCTGTTTAAGCTCATCAGATAATTGCGCACCTTCGGTGTTGTCCAGCCAGAATTGTGAATCACGCCTATCCGATAAAAAGTAATGCAATTGCACAAAATCAATAACCCTTTCCCATACATAGGTGAAAGTTGTATTAAACCTGCGAGAAAAATTTTCTATCTGATCCTCTGTTTTTGGAAATCCTTTAGCCAGATATTCAGCAGCATAATCGGTCACTAAAATTGACGTTGCTTCTAACGGTTCAACAAACCCCTGGGCCAAACCTAATGCAACGCAATTTTTTTCCCATAGTTTTTTCCTGTATCCAATGCGCATAGGTACTCGCCTGGGATTCATATCCTCCAATTCAACACCAAGATATGAAGAGAAGGATGAAATAGCCTCAGATTCACTCATATGCGTATCAGAGTAAACAAAACCTACACCTCGCCGGTTGAGCAAGGCAATATCCCAAATCCAACCAGCCTTATGTGCAGTTGCAATAGTGAACGGCGGAATCGGTTGATTCTCACTAGGAATTTGAATTGCCAGAGCCGCGTTAGTAATAATTTGCGATGATTTATCGACTAAAGGAACAGCCAGTTCCTTGTCAATCAAGATCGAATGAAAACCACTGCAATCAACGTAAAAATCGAAAGCCAGCGTTTCCCCATCACTCGTCAATAAAGATAATATTTCGCCTTCTGCGCCTTTTGTTGCACATTCAATATTTGCAAGTTTATGAATTACACCAAACCTTTCTTGCGCATTTTTAGCAAGGAGTTTCGCAAACTTTACTGCATTTAAATGATATGCATAATTAAGTGGGCCCTGATAAGGCAAAGAGGAGATCAACTTGGGAGAAAGAAAATCATTGCATGCTTTTTCCTGTATGCCGACAAAGTCAGCATAGCTTTTCTGCATTCCACTATTTAGCCAAAGTGGAGCCCAATTTTCATTATCGTTATAGGTGGGGTCAAATGGATGGTAATAATAATTTTCATCACCATGTTTTTTTGAGTCGAGCCAATTTACAAATTTTATGCCCTGCTTGAATGTAACATCGCAACAATCAATAAACTCAGCCTCAGAAATTTCGAAGCGAGCCAAAGTGGCACGTATGTGAGGAACAGTTCCCTCACCAACACCAATAATGGGAACATTGGGGGATTCTATTAAGGTGATTTCATATCCAAATTGCGCGGATAACTCCACCCCCAAATGATTGGCAGCCAACCAACCTGCCGTACCACCACCAATAATAGCTATTCGCTTTATCTGCATGCTGTTCTCACAAATTTCAAACAAAAAAAAACCCAGCCGAAGCTGGGCTTTTTTGAGCATCAATTACATCTTGAAGCTTACGCCCAACATATAGCGAGCTTCGCCCTCGAAACTCCAGGCAGGGAAGCCTTCTTTCAAATCCACTTTCACATCAGAACTAGCCGGTGCCGTACCTTTCTGAATACTGTCTTCTTCAGTTAAGTTAACACCTTCCAATGACAGGCGAATGGAGTCGGTAATGTTCCAACCTAAACTCAAATCCAGGCTGCCATACGACTCATGCATACGGTTGCCATAAAACTTCTGGCCTTCACGAATCAGGAACTCTGAACGCCAGTTATATGCCAAACGAGCAGAGAACTCATCATTTTCCCAGTAAGTTACAGCATTCACTGTATGCTTGGATGAATCAGAGAACAATGGCAAATTATCCGGGAAAGCTGATGTTGGAGATGAACCATCCGCATAAGTATAGTTTGCAGCTACACCAAATCCATTATCCCACGCATGAAGCGCCTGCAATTCAATACCTTCAATCTCAGCGCCTGAACCATCAGCGGCAGAAGCAATAGCCCAGTCATCCACTTTCGAGTCATTGAGTAAACCGACTTTTTGGTTTTGTTTCAAATTAATAACAGTGACGTTACTGAAATCTTTGATGAAGTATGTAGCAGACAACATATTTGAATCACCGTAGTACCATTCAACGCCGAAGTCAGCTTGCGACGCTTTTACGGGTTTCAGTGATACATTACCGGTAAATAATGCTTCATTCCCCAACGTACCATCATTCACACCGATTTGAGTGGTGTTAGCAAACAGGTTTTCGTAATTCGGGCGAGACAATGCCTGGGATAAAGAGGTACGCAATTTCAGATCATCAGTTAAATCAAAACTTACGTTCAGGCTTGGCAGTACGTCGCGGTAAGAATCGCTTTTGCTAGACATTGCATTGGCATAGCCATTTGCGTCATAACCGGTTGTGCCTTTCTTGGTGACATCCCATGCATGGTAATCAGAGGAAATATCAGTACTTACATAGCGAACACCGAGGTTACCTTTGATGGAATCGGTACCGAAATTCAACATTACATAAGCAGCATCATTTTGCTCTTCAAGATTCACTTCTGCCGAATTGTCGACAGTGTGTGTAGTCAGCACTGATTTTGCCTTACCCATCATGGCTGATACATTTGGCTTGGGCAATTTAAAGCCATTACCTGCCGGCAATTGATCATTAGTCCAGAAATCTGTTGGCAAGCCATCATACTTCGCGTTATTTGCATAAATAAACTGCGTAGAATTAACTTCGTGATCAGCAGAAGATACTCCTACTTTTATCGACTCTACCGCACCCAATTCCAAATGGAATTCAGCGTTCAAGCGGATAAAATCTTCCTGATCTGAACGTGGACCACCTTTTAATGACCAACCTTCCGGACCCCATCCTTTACCTGCAGGGCCACGATCAGCCTGATCTTTTGTACTGATATCAAGAAGGGTCCAATCAGCAACGGTAAACGACTTCTTGGCAGTGTTTACTTTGTAGGTATCGCCAGTAGCATCAAAAATACCGTCATAACCACCGGTTTTATTAACCATTGACCAACCGTAGTTAGCTGTTAATGTTGTTCCACCATCAGACTCGGTAGTACCAATCAAACCATCAACTGTTACGTCATCGTTTGCAAACTTGAAGTCGGCAGTAGTGGTTTTGGAATCCATACTTGATTCACGAACCCAGGTCTGGGCCCAGGCGTTTACATCATTCCAACCAGTTCCGCCTTTTCTTTCCCAATAGGTACATGTACCGGCAGCATTAGTAGACTTGCAATCCCCGCTTGGGAACAGGAACAACGAGGTGTTATCGTTGTTTGCTTCTGATTCCAGGTACATATGGTCCAAACCAAATGTCCACTCTTCTGTTGGTTTGAATTGTACCGATGCATTGACAGCAGTATTTTCACGATCCTGATGGAACGCAGAAGGAGCCACACTACCACCCCAACCTAATAATACTTCTGTACCTGCACGAACATAGTCAGCTTTCTTAATAGCGCCAGAAACTAACACACCGAAAGTTTCATCATCATTTTTGTAGCTGTATAACCCGGAAACTTCCGGATCAAATTCTTCAGATATGCTGCCATAACCAGCTTTTACGCCAGCAAATACAGTATTAGCATCCAAATCAAGAGGTTTACGGCTTTCTACAATAACAGTGCCGCCGATACCACCTTCAGTCAAATCGGCTTGAGATGATTTGTACACCTTAATTCCGCCAACCATTTCTGATGGCATCATTCCGTAATAAAATGAACGGTCAATTGATTGCTGATCGAACCAACCGGAAGTAGCAACACTGTGACCATTCAACTGGGTGCTTGTATATTGTGACGATGCACCGCGAATAGAAATTTGTTGGCCTTGGCCGAACTGGCGACCTACTGATACACCAGGAATACGCCCCAAGGTCTCACCCACGTCAGAATCCGGCAATTTACCTACATCTTCAGCCGAAACAGCATCAACAACTGCTGGTGAATCACGCTTTATATCAATTGCATTTTTTAATGCACCGCGAATACCGGTAATAACCACTTCTTCCGGCTCCGCTGCATCACCCTGCGCGTTGGCAGTATGAGCAAACCCCATCATTGCGACCGCAGCAACTGAGCCGAGCATCAATGCACTCTTGTTGGCCAGTTTGATCGCATCACTTAACTTATTACGCATGGTTATTCTCCCGTGACTTGGCATTTTGTGTGTTTTCATAATTACTAACTCTTCAACAACGGGCTGATGTTTAGACAACGTTGTCGATGAGCCAACACTAGGCCCACAGGACAACGTTGTCAATATGTTTGTAAAGCAAGGTTAACCAAGGTTAATCACAAAAAGCTTTATAACTGTTGTAGAAATTATTTAGAAATCAAGGAATTAGATAATTTGGACGCCAAAACTGTGCAAAAAATATTTTTTGGATGTATTACCCAAAGGATTACCAAAATACACACTATTTTATCTGCCAAAAAAAAAGCCGCGATATCGCGGCTTTTTTACGATTTTGCATTACAAACGAATGCCCATTTTCGTATCACTAATTAATAAGTCGTGCTCGCAATTGGCGCAAACTGGCTTTTACACTGCGCGCATTCTCGGGGCCCATACGCAGCATTAATTTGTGGGTTTGTGGTAATTGCTCAAGTGCGGGATCTGCATATTGGTAAAACACTTTTGGCCTGACTAACAACAAGTCGCCATTGGCATCCGGAGCGGCCAACAGGTTATCGATTGCAGCGATCAATACACTATGGAAATTCGGCTTTTTCAATCCGAGTTCGCTAAATGCTTCTTTCAATAAAGGATAAAAACGACGATATACAGCCACCGCAGCATCACTGTCAATTAATGACAAGGTAGTCACATAAGGTTCATAGCGCTGGTAGTTTTTGGGGGAAACACGCTCCTGATCGGCGGCGGTCCCCTCCACCATTACCGAGAAAGTTTCGGTAATGAATGGCGGTGCGGGTGAAACGACCGGGCGATATTCATGAATGACCTTACCTTCTGCAATATTGTTCACTGCCAACACAAATTTGCGGAGCACTTCTTGAGGAACCAGTAATTGCAATAATCCCTCGCCACGGAGTTGTTGCAGGGCCGCAAGTACACTGGTGTCACTATCATTCAAATGTGGCAACGGTTCTACCTCCGCTGCAACAGGCTGGGGAGGCGTGTATTCCACAATCGCTGCCGTAGAAGCGGCAATACTACTGGTGGCAACAGCCTGGGGCGCGACCGCCACAGGGGAGGTTACAGTGTGGGATGGTGCAGGTGCGTCGTCCCGCAAGAAATAAAATGCAGCAGCCGCCACGATGGCCACCAGCACTATAATACCGATGAGAGGGCCGGAAGAACTTTGTCGCGGTTGGTAATCGTCACGCATACTCAATACCCTTTTTAATTGGCGTTTTTTACATAGAAAATAATCGAGCGGAATTATGGCTTAATCGCCCCGCAGGTGACAGCCCCAAGCCTAACCAGTTCCACTTTTATCAATTTCCCAAAAGCGCTCACGACGCTATTTTGCATAAGTCAGTTAGACTGCAATCATGATTAATTATTACGGTTGCCCGGTAAGGAACATTATGAAAACCACGGTATGGGTAAAGTTGAATAAACTCACCAGCCAATTAAGGCCCGCCAGCCTTGGGATTATCGCGTTGATGATCGCCAGTTGTGCAAGTATCTCCAGCTCCGAGTGGGACAAACTCTACGGACCAGCCAACCCCAGGGAAGTACCACCTGCCCTGTCGACGGCCAAACTGGCGGCGGCAAAGCTGACCTATTACCAACATACCCGCCCCATCCTGGAGCAGCGCTGTGTCGTCTGCCATGCTTGCTATGATGCTCCCTGCCAACTCAAACTCGAAGCCTACGAGGGCTTGCTGCGCGGCGCAAATCCGGAAAAAGTCTATGATGGTACGCGGCTCCTGGGGGCTAACCTGACCCGGCTATTTGAGGATGCGCAAACGACTGCCGAATGGCGTGCCAAAAAATTCCATCCCGTTATTAACGAACGAGAAAACACCAAACAAGCCAATATTGATGCCGGTGTAATGGCACAAATCCTGAAATTAAAGCAGGAGCATCCCTTGCCGCAAGACGCTGTATTGCCCGATAGTTTTGATTTCAATCTAAACCACAACCAATCCTGTTCCAATATCGAAAATTTCAATGGATTTGTCCAAAGAGCACCGCTTTGGGGAATGCCTTATGGTTTGCCAGGGCTGAATGCCAAAGAATATAAAATGACGATGGATTGGCTGGCGCAAGGCGCACCGATGGGGCAACCAACGTCGATACCCGCCAAAGTTCAAAATCAAGTTGCACTCTGGGAAACGTTTTTGAATGGCGATTCACTTAAGGAACAACTGGTCAATCGCTACATTTATGAGCATCTTTTTTTAGCGCAATTGTATTTTGCTGAAGCACCGCGAAGTTATTTCCGACTAATTCGCTCGGCCACGCCCCCGGGCCAACCGATTCAACGCATCAGCACATCGCGCCCCTTTGATGATCCTAATGTACCGCGTGTTTATTATCGTTTATGGCAAGATCCGTCCAGTGTAGTTGCCAAAACCCACATGCCTTACGCATTGGGAAAGAAGCGTATGGACGATTGGAAAGCGCTTTTTTATAGCGGTGATTATGTAGTCACACAATTACCTTCTTATATGCCTGAAACTGCCGCCAATCCTTTTGTGACCTTTGCGGAGTTACCAACCAACGCACGTTATCGTTTTATGCTGAACGAAGCGCAATTTACCATCATGAATTTTATTAAAGGTCCGGTATGTCGCGGCCAGGTTGCACTGAATGTTATCCAGGATCATTTCTGGGTATTTTTCCTTGCACCGGAAACACAGGATACCAAAGGCATGGAAAAATTCCTGGCCGATAACAGCAAGCACCTGCAATTACCGGCCAGCGCGGGTAATACCTTTTTACCGCTGAGCAACTGGTTAAAATACTCTGAATTACAAAAAGAATATCTCAATTCCAAAGCGCACTTTGTCAATCAAGTTGTCGATGAAGAGCGCGGGTTGGGTTTGAATGTGATCTGGAATGGCGATAAGGGCACCAATCCCAACGCAGCACTGACGATTTTCCGCCACAGCGACAGCGCGAGTGTGCATCAGGGTTTGATCGGCCAACCCCCCAAAACTGCATGGGTGATTGGTTATCCTTTGCTGGAACGAATTCATTATTTGCTAGTGGCAGGCTTTGATGTGTATGGCAATGTTTCGCACCAATTACTCAGCCGCTTATATATGGATTTTTTGCGTATTGAAGGCGAGATGAATTTTGTCACGCTGCTGCCCCAAAAAGCGCAACACCAGGAAATGGCATTTTGGTATCGCGATGCCGAATCGGCAGTGCAAACGTATGTGGATCTTTATATCAATCAATTAAAAGAAAAGAACAATATCAATTTCCAAAGCGATAATCCCAAACTGGAGCTCTACCAAAAATTGCAACAACACTTGGGTAATGCCAGCAAATCTCCACATAACATCCGCGCAACAGCGTTGAATAACGAACAATTGGCACTTTATGAAAAATTGCAGAGCACCCGTGGAACAGCGATCAGCTTCTTGCCGCAAACGACAGTGATCGAAATTCCCGGCAAAGGTTTGTTTACGCTGATCCACAATAATGCCTACAGCAATCTTTCGTCTTTATTTGGCGAAGATAAACGGCACATTCCGGCAGAAGATAATTTGACAATTGCACGCGGTGTCATCGGGAATTATCCGAACAGCTTTTTGCGCGTTGAAAACCGGTCGCTGGATGCATTTGTAACCCAATTCCAAGCCATGGCTTCAGAGGCAGATTATCGCGCTTTACTTGATAACTATGGCATCCGGCGCAGCAACCCGGATTTCTGGGCGTTCAGCGACCATGTGCATGAGCTTTATTTCCGTAACCAACCGAAAGAGGCCGCGATTCTGGATTACAACCGGCTGGAAAACCGCTAACACGGAGTAAAGGAGTGTCAGGAAATTGCGACATAAAGGTAAATACAGTATTCTTTCTAATAATCAATCTCATTTACACCAAAGACGTATTTACCTATGAATACTGTAATATCCCCTGCAACTTCTGCACCTGCCCTACGCCTCGATCAATGTGCTAAAGGTGCGCGAGTACGCGTAGTTAATCTGATCGATCAGCCATTGTTTGGCGCACAGGATGAGCACGTGAGTTTGCGGTTGAAAGAGTTGGGTTTTTTACCCGGGGCTCCATTGAAGGTAATCGGCTTTGGTTTATTGGGTGCAGATCCACTCGCTGTGCAGGTAAATGGGACTAAATTCGCATTGCGTCGCGCAGAAGCGGCCAAAATTTGTGTAGAACTGATGACCGTATAAATCTCCACCGGGTAAAACTGATAACCGTATTGAATCCAGTTGTATAAATTTATTGCTACTGACCGTTAGGAATCCCGCATGTCTGCTGTCCCTATTCGTCTGGCGCTGGTTGGCAACCCCAACTGCGGCAAAACCTCCCTGTTTAATCGATTAACCGGTGCCCGCGCCAAGGTTGCAAACTATCCTGGTGTGACGGTGGAACGCCGCTCAGGTGTGGTTACTGCGATGGAAAGCCCCGCCGAATTAGTGGATTTGCCTGGCACTTACAGCCTGTTTGTCACCTCACCCGATGAACAAGTCGCGCGCGATGTCATCCTCGGCAAGCTCGCCGGTGAGCGCCGCCCGGATTTGCTGGTTGCTGTTGTTGATGCCTGTAACCTGCGCCTGGGCCTGCGTCTGGTGTTAGAGCTGCGCAGCCTGAATCGCCCGATGATTCTCGCACTCAATCAAATGGATGAAGCCCGTCGTCGCGGTATTAGCATCAATACCGCCGCACTCTCCCAGGCAATTGGTATTCCGATTATTGAAACTGTCGCGGTTAATAGGCAGGGCGTTGCCGACCTGCGTGACGCGCTGGATGGTTACACCCGGCAGCCCCCCGTTCCTGCAGGTGAGCAAGTCATTACTCTGAGCGATCGCCAGGAATCCGTAGAAGCGCTTTATGACCAGATCGAAAGCCTGATAAAACAACACGTGATCCAGCCCGAGGCCATGCCGCGCTGGCAGGATCGGCTGGACGCATTAGTGATGCATCCCGTACTGGGCCTGGTAGTTCTCTTCACCACATTGCTGGTAATTTTCCAGGCCGTATTTGCCTGGGCAACCCCCGTAGTAGATTTAATCGACGGCGCCTTTGTGGCTTTGGGTGAAGGTGTTGCAACAACCCTGCCTGACGGAATATTGAAAGACTTTATTGTCGATGGCCTCATTGCTGGCGTCGGTGGTGTATTGGTATTCCTGCCACAAATCCTGATTTTGTTCTTCTTTATCCTCGTGCTTGAAGATACCGGCTACCTGACCCGTGCCGCTTTCCTGTTGGATCGCCCAATGCGCGGGCTAGGTTTGTCCGGCCGCTCTTTTATCCCGCTGTTATCCAGCTTTGCCTGTGCCGTTCCCGGCATCATGGCAACCCGGACCATCGCCGATCCACGTGAACGCTTCATTACCATCATGGTGGCACCGCTGATGACCTGTTCCGCACGCTTGCCGGTTTACGCCTTGATTATCGCCGCGTTTATCCCGGAGCAAACAGTTTGGGGCATTTTCAACCTGCAAGGCCTGACGTTGTTTGTACTCTATTTTGCCGGCGTGCTCAGCGCGGCATTGATTGCGTGGTTTATGCGCCGCCGCGCCGCGCGCGAGGAATTCCCGTTATTACTGGAACTGCCCAGCTACCGCTGGCCAATGGCTTATCACTTGTTAATTGGATTGCGCGAGCGCGCCTGGATTTTTTTGCGCCGCGTGGGCACCATCATCCTTGCCTTATCGATTGTGCTGTGGTTCCTCGCGACCTTCCCCGGCGCACCGGAAGGCGCAACCCAACCGGCTATTGATTACAGCTTTGCCGGCCAGCTCGGCCATTTTATGCAGCCATTATTCGCTCCACTCGGATTCAACTGGCAAATGTGTATTGCATTGATCCCGGCGATGGGTGCGCGCGAAGTTGCAGTCAGTGCGCTGGCAACTGTTTACGCCGTAGGAGAAGAATCTATTGATGCAGCCTTGGGTGCAACCCTTGCAGCCAGTTGGTCATTGCCCGTTGCCTACGCTTATCTCGCCTGGTTTGTATATGCACCACAGTGTATTTCGACCATTGCAGTGGTCAAACGGGAGACCAACTCCGCAAAAGCAACAACCTTCTTTACCATTTATTTGTTTGCGTTGGCGTATTTTGCAGCATGGGCGACTTACCAAATCGCCAGCGCCATTGTGAATTAACCGCTCATCAACACTGGAGGCAGTTATGTGGCAAAACATCCCGTGGCAAGAAATAGTCGTCGGCGTTTGTGTGCTCGGCGCGGCCATATTCCTGCTGCGACGCTGGATCTTCCCCGGCAAGAAAGCAGCGGGTTGCGGTGGCTGTAGCGGTTGCGCCAAAACAACAGACTCCGGTTGCAGCACACCCGCAAATAACAGCAAGTTGTAACGCGGAATTATTCGGTAAGGGCGCGATTTATCGCGCCCTTTTTATTGGGCTCAAAGCAGATAAATCGATCCAGTAACGCGGGTTATTCACCGGAGTTTCCGCCGGCAACAACGGATTTTCCAAAGTAATAATATGTCGACGGGTTAAATTCTCCAAACCAAAATTAATGCGCGGGTGATTGAAAAAAAATTCATCGAACTCTCCGCTATCAATTAACTTTTCCAATCCTTTTTCAATACGAACCGCCAATGCTTCATGATTTTTGTTAACAAAAAAATACAGTGCAGCCGGGTAATACAACATTATATTTTTTTCAACCACCAGATTTTTTTCTGAGCGTTGGGTTAATTCAAACCAGGCCTCGGAAATGCCGCGCGGAAAATAATCAAATCGCCTGGCATTAATCATACGGAATAAAGACTCCGTTGTTTCTGCGGTGGTCACGCGCAAACCATTGTGTTGCATAATCGGTGTATCCGGCCAATGTGTTCCCTGCCCGGCAAGCAATGTCGATAACTCCTGCAAATTACGGATATGATCAAAACGGGGCTGGTCATTCGCACGAATTAACAATACCCGATAACCAAACAAGCCTTTGCACAAAGGAATTCGTATCGGTCGCAGCTGCTGTTCGCGCTCTTTATCCGTCATAGTCCAGATCACAAAATTGCGCTTTTCATTTTGTGCCAGATAAAGCCAGCGTGCTTGCGAGTATTCGCGTTCAGAAAAAACAATATCGATTACTTCATTGTCAGCTTTGCTCGCATTTAATGCCATCAGCAAAAGTGTCGTGAAATAATCGGCAGGCTCTTCTAATTTGGTGGCTTGCACAATCACCGGAATGTGGATTTTCCCATCAACTGATTGCTGTGCTTTTGCGATAGCACACGCTAAGAATGCCGCACATAAAAAGAACAAATTGCACCACAACCGATGGCCGGGTACATAAGATGATCTCTGTTGTGCTGGCATACGCATGAACTGGTCCCACAGATTAATGTCTTCAGGAAGCATAGAAGATAACATCCTGCCTTGCAGCTTATGTCATATCCATCTACCCATGGGACACGTGACACTGGTTATCTGCTCCCGTATAGTCAGCAGTTACTTATTCAGCTTTTCCGAAGGATATGCGTTATGCGCCAATTGGAAACACGCTCTTTTTTGTTATTTTTGTTCCTGGTTTCAGTGGCTTTTTTTATTGTACTCAAGCCTTTTTTCGGTACGATTTTTTGGGCTTGTGCGATAACGATCATTTTTTATCCCATGCACCTCAAACTCATGGCGAAATTCAATAATCGCCCTAACCTGACCGCGCTGACTACACTCACGGCATGCATTCTTATTGTAGTTTTACCGATGATCATTTTGATCAGTTCTGCGGTATCGGAAGGTGCCGGGCTGTATAACAAACTGGAATCCGGTGAAATAAACCCCGGTCAATATATCGAGCAAATACGTACCGCATTCCCGGGAGCACAACAAACACTGGAGCGCTTCGGTGTAGACATGGAAAAAGCTAAAGAGAGCGCCCTTAGTGCAACGATGGCATCGGGCAAATGGCTCGCACAGAACGCGCTCAGCCTTGGCCAAAATACCTTCAAATTGCTACTCAATATTTGTTTGATGTTGTATCTGATATTTTTCCTGCTACGTGACGGCGAATATTTACTGGCCTTATTAATCCGCGCCTTACCCCTGGGTGATGACCGCGAGCGCCTGCTGTTTGCAAAATTCAGTGAAGTCACCCGCGCGACTATTAAAGGCAATCTGGTGATAGCGATTATCCAGGGTAGCCTCGGCGGCTTGATCTTCTGGATACTCGGCATCCCCGGTGCACTCCTGTGGGGGGTAGTGATGGCCCTATTTTCGCTGATCCCGGCGATTGGGCCAGCGATTATCTGGGTTCCAGTAGCAATCTACCTTTTCGCCACCGGCGATAGTGTGAAAGCGCTTGTTTTGGCGGGTTTTGGCGCGGGCGTCATTGGCCTGATCGATAACCTGTTGCGGCCCATCCTGGTCGGTCGCGATACCAAATTACCGGATTACATTGTGCTGTTATCCACCCTCGGCGGGTTAGGGGTATTTGGTGTGAATGGTTTTGTAATCGGGCCATTGGTAGCCGCACTGTTTATCGCCTTCTGGGGCATCTTTATTCGCGAAGTAAATGTGCCCGAAGGCAGTCACCACACACCCAATCCAAATGTGCAAAACCGCGGGGATTCTATCGAGTGATCTGCTAGACTGCCCCACCCTTTGAAGCAGCCCTGCTCCATGCAGGGCTTTTTATTTATCGCTACAGTTTTATAGAGAGAACATGTATGTCCAACAAATTCAGCAGTGTGGAAGAGCTTGTAAGTTACGGGATTGGTCGCCAGATGGGCCAGCAATTGGCCGATAATCCCTTTGAAGGCGTATCACCTGCCGCTGTTGCCCAAGGCTTACTGGATGCATTGAACAGCGTTGAAATGCCGTACAGCAACGAGCAAATGCAAGATGCATTTCAGGAAATCAATAACCGCATGCAAGCAAAAGAAGCCGAACAAAGTAAAACCCTGGCGGCAGCTGGCGAAGCATTTCTGGCTGAGAATGCCAAAAAACCGGGTATCACTGTGACCGAATCCGGCCTGCAATATGAAGTGATCACCCAGGGTACTGGCGCAATCCCAAGCAAAACCTCCAAAGTAAAAACTCATTACCACGGCACATTGATTGATGGCACTGTGTTTGACAGCTCTGTGAACCGCGGCCAACCCATCGATTTCCCGGTAAACGGTGTTATCGCCGGTTGGACTGAAGCCCTGCAATTGATGCCCGTTGGTTCCAAATACCGTTTGTACATTCCGCACAACCTTGCCTACGGTGAGCGTGGTGCCGGTGCGAGCATCAAGCCTTATGCAGCGCTGATTTTTGATGTTGAGTTGCTTGATATTGTTGGCTGATCTATTCCATTTTAATTCACCACCAGCATGGGCTCCGGTGTGATCTTTACGACGCGCCGTGAACCCATCCCTGGGGCTCGACGCTCACATCCTGTGAGCGTACGGTCGTAAAGATCACACCGAATCCCCTGCTTCTGCAGCTTCGATAGTCTCCCATTTTCACTCAGTAATTGAATTCCGGATTTTCCATGTGGTTTAAAAATTTACGTTTGTATCGCTTGACCGAAGAGTGGACGATTTCCACCGAAGAATTAAATGAAAAGCTCGCCGAATTCTGTTTTAACCCCTGCGGCAACCTCGATCCATTGCGCTATGGATTTGAATTTCCGCTGGGTCGCCACGGCAGCGAGTTTGTGCACGTCACTAACGGCTACATCATGATTTGTGCAAAAAAGCAGGAAAAAATCCTGCCGGGTGGTGTTATTAAAGAAGCGCTGGAAGAAAAGGTTCAAGCGATCAGTGAAGCTGAATCACGCTCGGTTAGCCGCAAAGAGCGTGATGCATTAAAAGATGAAATTATTTTTTCGCTGCTACCAAAAGCATTTACCCGTTCCACACTGGATTACGCCTACATAGCACCGCAAGAAAAATTAATTGTAGTGAATTCATCATCAGCCAAACGTGCGGAAGACCTTCTCAGCAAGTTGCGGGAAGCGTTGGGAAGTCTGCGCTGCTTGCCTATTGCGCCAAAAAATATTCCCACGCAGGTGATGACGCATTGGCTGCGCGAAAGCCAGGCACCGCACCAATTTGAATTGGGCGAAGAAGTTGAGCTGCAAGCGGCCAAAGATGGTCGTGTAGTACGCTGTAAAAAACTGGATCTCACGGCGGCAGAAATTCGCAATCACCTTGAAAGCGGGATGCATGTCACCAAGATTGCATTGATCTGGAAAGAATCCATTAGTTGTATTATCGACGATCAATTGGGCATCAAGCGCTTGAAATTTGAAGATGTCATTAGCGATAAAGCAAATGAGCGAAACCCGGAAAGCAAAGCTGAACAATTTGATGCAGACTTTGCCATTATGGCAATGGAGCTGAAAAATTTTATCGAGGCATTGCTTGCGGCGTTTGGTGGCGAAAGCGAACCAGCAATTTAAGTGCGGCGATTATACGCAACAGTCTTCAGATAACAACTGAAGACTGTGCATTCAACAATTAACGCGTGTAATACGTTGAGTAATAAATATTATTTCTGTACTCAATGACTTTCTGTTTATCCTTGCATGGACCAATAGGCGAATAAAATTCAACCCTGACATTTCCCATACCATTTCCACCAGTCAAATAGGTTGTCCAGGTACACGCTGCACCAGCAGGAATTGTTGTATCAATAACAGTGTAATAAAGAGAAAAACTATTACAATCACCACTCAATTTATAAGGGCTCACCGGACTGATAGAACAACCGGATTGGCCGCTGCTTGATGTCCACCAGGATTTGGTGGCGACACCGGAACCAATTGGGCAATTCAAGCTCGCGTTGTACCAATAAACTGATCCAACACCGGCCGCCCCGGTAATACCCGATGCAGTGGTCACCCAGGAACACTGGTTAACGGGAACCTGTACATCATAATCCGCATAGGATGGTGCCGAAAAACCCAATGCAGCCACTAACATCCCAATAATTTTTAATTTCATAAAAACTCCTGTTGTCTTTTATGTAGTAATGGTAAACCACAAAATCCCTGAGCTATTTTCATACTGCTAATGGATTGCAACTGGTCAGATTGCACTCTAGCTAAACACTCCTTTTAATTATTTTTTAATGCGTTATCTCCCGCCAAAAAAACACAATCAAATATTATAACTGGCACAACCAGCGCTCAATTATTTTAGGGGCATTATTTATAGCGACACTCTCTTGCTGCTTTAACAATTACGCTCTCACATACAAAACAGCCATCATCAATAATGGATTTTTTTGAAAATTAATTTTACTGGCAATAAATTTTTTAAAATTTTATCGTGCAAATAAAAAACCCTGGAAAAATTATAAAAACAAAAACCACAGGCTGCCCTTACGGCCAATCAGATGCGAAAACTATGTGATACCGACAGCGCTGTCAACAATACGGATAATTTTTGTGCCAGTAAATTTATTTAATTACATGCAACAATAAAAATTTCGCCCGCACATTACCAAAGGTATCAACATATTTTTATCTTAATAAAGAAAAGATCAATTTAATCGTCTTGCCAGGTTATGGTGTTGTAAAAACCCACCTTTATCAGTGGGGTGTAACTACAATACAAAATTAATATTATCCTTAAAATTTAAATTGGATAATTTTATAGAGGCCACAACCAGCAAGCGTTACCCGCTATAATGCGGCAATCACTTTAACTGTGTTTTGCGGAGTTTTATCGATGCCACGGCAGTTTCTTCCTTCCCTATCGTGTTGCCTTAATATTGTGTTTTTGCTGTTACTAACAAGTTGCAGCAAAACCCCGGAATTATCCCAGGTTCATGGTTTTGCCCAGGGCACTACCTATAATCTCAGCTTTGAATTGCCGGCAACTAATAAAACCTCGCTAAGCGATATCGAAAAAGCAGTGGCCGACGAGTTGGCACGCATTGATAAAGCGTTATCAAATTATCGTGACGATTCCGCTATCGAACAATTCAATACCCAACAATCAACTGAAGTATTACCTGCAGATGCAGAACTGGTCACGCTGGTAGAAGAGGCGCGCAAGGTTTATGTTGCCAGTAACGGTTGCTACGATTTGACGATAAAACCGCTATTTGATCTATGGGGTTTTAAAAAAGACGAATTCAGCCCACCCACGGATGAAGCATTAAGCCAAACGCTTGCCACAATCGGTATGAGCAAACTGGAAACCATTGATGCCTCCCATCTGCGCAAACAGATCCCACAATTGCGTATCGATATTTCCTCCATCGGCCAAAGCTATAGTGTTGATCGCATCGCGAGGGTTTTGGAAAACTATGGAATACAAAACTATCTGGTGGAAATTGGTGGCGAGCTATTCGCGAAAGGCAAAAAACCCAATGGCGATTCCTGGCGCATTGCTGTTGAAAAGCCCTTGCCAAATGAACGCAAGTTGCAAAAAATTGCCAGCTTTGATTCCGGCATGCCGTTAGCACTCATCACCTCTGGCACCTATCGCCATTTTTTCGATAGTAACGGAAAGCGCTACAGCCATATCCTTGATGCGCGCAGCGGCAAACCTGTCGAACACAACACAGTTTCTGTCACCATCTTCCATGAAAATCCCACTATTGCCGGTGCCTGGGGTACTGCATTGTTGTGCCTGGGCAGTAAAGATGGAATCAAGGTAGCCGATGACAACAAACTTGCCGTGTTGTTTATTGACCAACAAGGTGACGAATTAATTGAATATGAAACCAATGCAATGAAAACACTTAAGGATGTCAGTTTGCTGCAACCTTAAAGCCTTTAAAAATTTCCCGGATTGGCAATTATGAAACTGGTTTACACTCACGAAAATCGATTGTTTGTTGCAAATGCCCATAATCTTTTGGAGCAGGCCGGTATTCACGCCATCTGGAAAAATGAATTCACCTCCAGCGCTATTGGCGAAGTGGCACCAATCAGCGCCTGGCCAGAACTCTGGGTATTGGAAGATACAGATTACGAAGCAGCCATAGGAATTATTCGCACTGCATTTGCAACAAATAATTCACCAGAATGGGTTTGCTCCCAATGCAAGGAAATCAATGAACCAGCATTTGAATTTTGCTGGAATTGCCAATTAGAAAAACCGGAGTCTGCATTATGAAATTGTTGTTGTTGAGTGTCTTGTTAATTTGTTGCTCGAGCTTTACCAATGCACAGGCATTGGATGTAATGACCTACAACATTCGCTGCGGCTCCTGTGAGGCTGCCGATAACCCCAACAACTGGAAAAAACGTAAATACCTGGTTGCGCACGTAATCAAAAACCATAACCCCGATATTATCGGTTTACAAGAAGCCGAAATTAATCAGGTGGAAGACTTGGTTGAAATGCTCGACGATTATTCGTGGATTGGTGTGGGCCGCGAAGACGGAAAAGAAAAAGGGGAGACTACTGCCATTCTATTTCGCCATGGCCGTTTCGCCTTACAAGGCCAGCAAACATTATGGCTATCACAAACACCGCATCAGGTATCACGCGGATGGGACGCGGCCTTTCGCCGCATACTTAGCATTGCTAAATTAACCGATGCGGTTAATAAAAAAACCTTGCTGGTCTTTAACACCCATTTTGATAATGAAGGTGAATTAGCAAGACAGGAAAGCGCTAAACTCCTGCTTGCTGAAATTGCCAAACTTGGTACACACGAGAACTTTGTTGTCACTGGTGATTTTAACTTTAAAACCAATTCAAAAGGCTACGAAATCATCACCCGGACACTGGCTGATGCCGAAAAAATATCAACAACACCAGCAATCGGCGGCAATAAAACTTTTAATGACTTTGGAGCCAACAAAGATATCGACAACAAAATAGATTTTATTTTTGTCAAAAAAGATACCAAAGTGCTGAATCATGAAGTGGATACCACTGTTTACAATGGATTGTATCCGTCAGATCATTTCCCGGTGATTACAAAACTGGATTTATCCGCGCCCGCCCAACAATAAATCCAGCTCATTGCGAATATATTTTTCATCCACCCATTCACTTAAATGTGCGTTCATATACTGGATAAAATTATGGGCAGCGACCGGCAAACGCCGGTCGCTATGACGCACCAGATACCAGTGGCTGATTAACGGAAAATCTTTTACCGGCAACAATGCAACTTTGGCATTGGCTTGTGCCAGCGTATGTTCAGAAAGTACCGCCAACCCCAACCCCGTTTCTACACTCATCCTGATAACTTCGTTACTTTCAATCTGCAAAGTATTATGGAGTTGATAGTTTTGATCGCGAAGCCAATTTTCGAACATCATCCGCGTAGCACTACCCGGCTCGCGCATTAAAAAACGTTCGTTAATTAATTCGGAAAATTTTAACGATTTCCTTTTTGCTGCCCAATGCTTTAACGGTGCAATCAATACCAATGGATTACGCAGAAACCGTCCGCTAACAACATGGTCACCTGTCGGTGGATGGCTAAACAAATACAAATCATCCAACTGGTTTTGAAAGCGCTGCAAAACACTGCTGCGATTACCAATATTAAAAGTGACATCCACACCGGGATACTGCTGCGTGTAAGGACTCAGCAATAACGGCAATACATATTGCGCCGTCGTCACAACACCCAAACTGAAATGGCCTTTATTACCTTGCGCCGCCTCGCTTAAAAAACTGTTGAAATCATCGAAACGCCCCAATGCATCCAGCGCCGCATGATAAAGCTCGCGCCCTACATAGGTGGGCTGGTATTGTCCTTCGCGAATTTCCAATAGCTCTTCACCAACCGCCTCGGTAAGTCGTTTTATTTGCTGGGATACCGTCGGCTGGGTCAGGTGCAGCTGGCTTGCAGCCTGGGAAATGGAACCAGTGCGAATCACGGCGATATACACCTGTAACAAACGAAAAGTCAGGTGACGGATATTCATAACAACGCATCCCCGGCGTAAGCCATAGATAATTATCAATATTTACGAGTATAAACATTAATTATCATCTATCAAAAAGAGGCGCCAAAATAACCCCTGTAAATAGAATTTCCCGCAAATTGAGGTTATAGCCATGCCCGATATCGTAATTATGTTCTTTCTGCTCGGCGTTCTGGCCGGGGTGGCAAAATCGGATTTAAAAGTACCCAAAGCAGCGTACGATACCCTGAGCATATTGTTGATGCTCACGCTCGGCCTGAAAGGTGGTCTTGCCCTGCATGGTAATGTTAACTGGCACTTACTGCCGGAGGTAATCACAGTAATATTGCTCGGTATCACTATCCCCTTGCTGCTTTACCCCGTGCTGACCAAATTAATAAAACTGAGCGCCGCCAACGGGGCGAGCATCGCCGCTCACTATGGCTCAGCCAGCGCCGGTACTTTCGCCGTTGCAATCGCATTCGCCGAGACAAATCACCTCGCCATTGCTCCGCAAACCACCCTGTATTTAGTCCTTCTTGAATTGCCAGCGATTGTAGTGGGCATACTGTTATTCAAAAAAGCCACCGGCAATGGCAACAATATGAAGGGCATTTGGCATGAAGCGTTGACGAGCCGGGGCGTAGTACTGCTAACAGGAGGCGTGATTATCGGCTACCTCTACGGCCCCGACGCCAGCAAAGATGTAGCGCCACTTTTTCTCGGCGCGTTTAAAGCCTTGCTTGCACTGTTCTTATTAGAGATGGGTGTTTGTGCATCGCAACATTTAAATCCATTCCCGACACAACATTGGAAATTAATCGGCTTTGCATTACTCGCGCCTTTCGTATTAGCGCTAATCGGCACTGCCGCCGGATTTGCACTGCATCTACCACTCGGGAGTATATTAATACTCGCCGCATTAACAGCTAGCGCTTCTTACATTGCTGCACCAGCTGCTATTAAAGCAGCAATAAAAGAAGCCGATGTTGGCCTCGCCATTTTCGCCGCGCTCGGTGTGACTTTCCCGCTAAACGTACTAATTGGCATTCCGATTTATTACCAGGTTATAGAAATGATAAATCGTGTTTAGAAAATTGCAGATCGCTCTTTCGCTAACCTTAACCAAAAAAACAAAAGCCCGATATAAAATCGGGCCAGCTCCAAAAATAGTAATTTATCTTTTTAAGTGTAATGAGGACTATTGAGAAATAGTTACCCGCTCACCATTTTCCGGGTTGATTTGGTAAAGCCCGTGCCCGGAGACACCCAGCAACGTGGAGTCAGACAGGAACGCAATATCGAGTGCGGAAACAGGTAAAACACTGCACATTTTTTTCGCCAGATCGTATTTAAACAGCTCGTTATTTGCGAGCATCGTCAATGTCTGCCTGGCAGGGTCCAATTCCAGATTGGCATCGTACTTGTAATCCAGGGTATGTCCATTGCAACTTTCTAACACCATTGCCCGGTCGCCAGTTGCCATATCGATAGCGATAACTTTAGTTAACTCGCCAAATTTGGTAATGGATGCGTAAAGTTGGTTGTTTTGCTTATCCAATGCAAGGCTTGCCATAGGCATAAGTGCTGGACCAGATCCGGTAGTTCCATCAAATAAAATACTTCTTTTATTTGTTTTTAAATCAATAGAGACAACAAGTTCTTGAGCTGAGCTTGCTACCAACAATCGATCATTGACATTGTCGTAAACCATATCGGCAACACCAAAAATAATCGGACCTATACCAATAGATTGATTAGCAATAATTTCATGTTTACCGGTAGTAAGATCAATAACTCCAATCGTCAGGCCGAAAGCAACAAAAGCACGATTATGTTCTTCATCAATAGCTAATGCCGCCGTCCTCTCCCCATCATAAATACTCAAATCCGATATAACTTTGCGATTTCCAGTAGCGAGGTCAATCTTAAATAGCATCTCTTTTGCATCCAGGCGATCATCCAACACATACGCAAATTTATTGTCCGATGTGATAGCCAATTGGTCTGGCCATACCAATTTGGGACCAGCGCCAATACCATTCTCCGTCAGAAAGCTCAATTCTGCCGAGGTTAAATCGACTGCCACCAACTGCCCCAAACCAGGATCACTCACCACCAAGCGGTTATGTTTTTCATCAATAACAAAACCGGATTGTTGCGCAAACTCTAACATGTCTTGTTGCTCATGGAAGTGAGTGTACTCAATTGACTTGTCAGCTATTTTTACTTTTGCAAAATTATCGTTACCGAGCAGATAGAGGTATTTTCGATCATCACTGACCGAGAGATGATTAAATGCAATAGGGTCGATAAAACTCTGCTGCACACCAGTAATCGCATCGATTTTTATTAACTCCGTGCGTAAGTCATTACGCCATAAAGTGCCAATAAGATAATTATCTACATAGACAATTGAGGTGATGTGCTTGTAGTTATCGTCTCCAGCTGCGCGCTCGGAAAGCACAGAAACCTGGTTACTTTCAAGGTCAACTTTTAAAATTTTTGAGGTGGTTTTATTGTCATGCGATACATAATAAGCGAGAGCAAAATAAAATTTTGAATCCGCCGATAATGTTCCACTTACAGAAATCCAATTGTGTTGGCTTGCATCAAACTGCAAATCATATATCGCCTCCAGACTAATAAGACCAGTGGCAATTTTACTTGAATATACTTTTAGAACTCCCCCTTCATTGGCAACAGAAAAAACTTTTGAAGAATCTGCGGACAATGACCAACCCTGCTCATACCGGGAATCTGGCAACGTTGTCATAAGCAGGGAAGTCATATCAACCGAAAAAATATTAGGATATTGCTCAAAACTGATAAAGCGATTATTGGTTGTATCCTTAATAAGCGCCAAGGGCACTCGATAATTACTAAGGGAAACAGGCTTGTCGCTGTTTTTTGTTGTGCCGCCATCGTTATCGATAACCTCTACATTGATATCTGTTTGACCAAAAGGAAGATGAATATTGGCCGTCCAGGCTACAGTGACCTGTTTTCCTGAATAGGGTTTAGCAAACCCGGTGATTGCATTTTCCACTTCGTTGCCACGGACAGATTTCATTGCGGCATTTATGGCAGTTGTCGAGTGAAAACTTGCATCAACTCCGTTTACTCTGATTTTATTAATTCCCTTATCATCCGTAGCAATACCCTGAACAGTAATATTGGATGTATTAACCCGTGCATTCTGACGGGGAAATAAAATACTTACGGTGGGGTTTTCATTGGCAATAGCCAGTGATGAACTGATAGCAGATTGACTGGATATATCGGAGCTGGATGTACTGATGATTGAAGAGGATGTTGTCGTCGTCTTGGATGAGGAATCCCGTCCCCCATTTCCTGAACCGCCTCCCGATCCACCGCACGCAGTAATTCCTACTAAACTCGCAACAATTAAAATTTGCCGGGCACTTTTATTTTTCATACAAACATATTCCATTAGTTGATCATTTTATTAAGTAATATTATCGCTCCGAATATTATCATTCTTTACACAAAGAATTGCAGCCAGACAATTTAACTGGCCATTGCATTACGCAAACTCAAGCTCGTTGTCCTATTAATAATGCAACCGTCAGGGTCATCAACATGCCCGATAAACCAGCACAATTAATTGCTGGAATTCCTCGCCTGTATCGATTGCCTGGTGCATTCGCCAGCCAATGAATAGAGGATAAAGCGAAATGGTAGTATTGAGGAATTTGTAGCTACCCGAGGTGTTACGGATTGCTGAATGAGTGCAGCGCGAATTTACTAACGTCACACTATCAGGCATCCAGGCACCGGATCCTGGCGTTGGGTACTTAAAATCAAGTCGGCAGACCTTGACTAACGTGGTAATATGCGCGCCTTTTTTTCGTTTCCGGTCCATTTTTCGGGCCTACACTTACAGTTTCACGCAATCAGGCACGAGATATGGCAAGAAAAGTCGCAGTGATTATGGGCTCCAAAAGTGATTGGGCCACCATGCAGGCAGCGGTGGAGATACTGGAGCAAATGGGTGTTGAGTATCACACCGAGGTGGTTTCTGCCCATCGCACTCCGCAAAAACTGACTGAATTTGCAGAATCAGCGGTAGATAACGGTTATGCCGTGATCATCGCCGGTGCTGGTGGCGCCGCACATTTACCGGGAATGGTGGCTGCCCACACCCGTTTACCGGTGCTCGGCGTACCCGTGCAAAGCAAGGCATTGAGCGGGGTTGATAGCCTGTATTCCATTGTACAAATGCCAAAGGGTGTTGCCGTTGGGACTCTGGCGATTGGCGTGGCCGGCGCCTTTAATGCCGGTTTGCTGGCATGCCAGATCCTGGCAGTCACTGATCCTGCATTAGCCGGCAAAATCGACCAATTCCGTCACGACCAAACCCAATCAGTATTGGATAATCCTGATCCCAGAGATCAATAGCTGGTAAATGCCAGGTTGCTATCGCCGTTATTAATGAGTCAATGTTTATGAGCCAACGTATTTGGGTTTTGGGCGCAGGCCAATTGGGTGCAATGCTGAAACATGCGGGGATGCCTCTGGATCTGGATGTTTGTCCGGTAGATATAAATGAAGCAACAGCACCCGCACTGAGTGCCGATGACCTGGTTACCGCCGAGCGCGAACAATGGCCGGATACCCTGGTCACCCATGCGTTGGCCCAACATCCGCGCTTCATTAACCAGAATATCTTTGGCCGCCTCGCCGACCGCAAAACCCAGAAAGAGTTGATTGACTCACTCGGCATCGCCACCGCACCATGGCGCAATGTTGCGGGCGATATCACCGCCAATGAGTTGCGTGATCAATTGGGCGAACGCGTTTTGCTGAAGCGTCGCACAGGCGGTTACGATGGCAAAGGCCAGCATTGGCTACGCACTGACGACGATCAGGTACCGGATGATTGGCAAGGTGAAGCCATCGCCGAACAAGCAATTAACTTCGATGAGGAAGTTTCATTGGTTGGTGTACGCAATGCTGCCGGTGAATGTGTGTTTTACCCGCTGACCCTCAACCTTCATCTAAATGGCATTCTCTACGCATCGGTCGCGCCCCTGGCTCGCTTGCAAGCGTTGCAAACACAAGCGGAAGAAATGCTCGGAAAAATCCTGAATGCCCTGGAATATGTGGGTGTTATGGCGATGGAAACCTTCCGTGTTGGCGATAAGTTATTGATCAATGAATTAGCGCCGCGCGTCCACAACTCCGGCCACTGGACCCAGGCTGGTGCGAGCATTAGCCAGTTTGAATACCACCTTCGTGCAGTTGCCAATATGGCGACACCACAACCGCAAATCATTGGCCAGAACGTGATGATCAACCTGATTGGCACCGACTATAATCCCGCATGGCGCAACCTTTCCTGCGCCCGCACCTACTGGTACGGCAAAGAAGTTCGCCCGGGCCGCAAAGTCGGCCACATCAATATAGTCAGCAACAACATCACCGAAGTGCGTGAAACCCTGGTACTGCTGGGTGATGTGCTTCCTGACCATTGTTATGCCAAAGCCATTGAGTGGAGCCTTTGCGCGCTTGAATCTTTATAACCTGCCAACTACACCGATACTGGCAATGGATGAACGTTAAGCCAATGATTCTTTTTGTTAGATTTGGTTAATGTTTGCATCATCAGGCGGGTAATTTATGGTAGTTTTCCCGCCCCTGCATACATCCACAAGGAGTTATTGATGTACATATTACATATCGCCAACAAAAACTACTCCTCCTGGTCATTGCGCCCCTGGGTATTGATGCGCGCCCTGAATATCCCGTTTACCGAGCAAATCCACCCCCTGGAAGTGGGTACAAGCTGGGCAACCTATCGCAACTTTTCACCCAATGGTCGTGTACCTTGTTTGCAGGATGGAGCGCAAACCGTGTGGGATTCCCTGGCGATTGTCGAATACCTTGCAGAAGATTTTCCCCGTATCTGGCCCACTGATAAACAGGCGCGCGCATGGGCTCGTTCAGCGAGTGCTGAAATGCATTCAGGCTTCCAGCAATTGCGCAACCAATGCGGCATGAGCTGTGGCCACCGCATCCAGATGCACGCGATAAGTCCCGCCTTACAAAAAGATATAGATCGCATTAATGAACTTTGGAACCAGGGATTGTCTTTGTTTGGTGGGCCGTTTTTAGCAGGAAAAAGCTTTACTGCCGTCGATGCCTTCTTTGCACCGGTTGCATTCCGGTTTCAAACCTACGGGCTTAAAGCAACTGGCGCGGCCGCTGATTACCTGCAACGGCTACTCGCGGTTCCGGCGATGCTGGAATGGTATGCAGCAGGCCTGAAAGAAAACTGGCGCGAGCCGGATCATGAAACTGAAATTCTCGCGGCAGGAAAATTGATTGCGGATTTACGCAGTGGAGGACATTAATGGAAGCGCAATTGGATTACGAAATTACCATCACCCATAAAGGCAACTATGTGCATGTCAACGCGCAGGGTATTGGTAGTTACGAGGGCGCCGTTGATCTTTGGCAACAGGTTGTCGATGCCTGTGAACAGCATCAATGCTTTAACGTTTTGGGTGAACAATACCTTTTTCGTAACCTCAGCACTCATGAAGCGCTGAATTATCCAGAATTGTTCAAAAAAGTTGGCATTACCAAAAAGCATCGGATTGCCTGGGTTGATAAAAATCCACGCACCCGTGAAATGACCGAATTTTGCCGCAACATCCTCGCCAATCGCCTGGTTGGCAATGGACGGCTGTTTAAAGACCTGGAAAGTGCCAAACAATGGCTTTTGGGACAGGGCCCGGAAAAGTCCTCGCAGTAAAATCTTCCCGCTCCCACCTCACCTCGTGCGTCACCCGGAGTATAAGTACTCTGACTGGCCACCTGCGTTTTGACAAAAAACCTCCCCCTTACTAAGGTTGATAACGAAGGCGCCACCCTTGCTGCGCCTTATTATTCCATCACTGATAACGACTTCTATCGCAGGAAAAGCGCTGGCAGTTATTTTTTTGGCTCTCGGGGAGCATCCCATGTTTCAAAATATGAAAGTTGCTGTGCGCTTAGGACTGCTGGCAGGAACGCTGGTTGTGTTAATGATCCTGATCGGAGTCATCGGGATTAAAGGAATGCACGATGCCAATCAGGGAATGCATACGGTATATGTGGATCGCGTTGAACCCATGCGCGACCTGAAAGAAGTAATCGATAATTTCGCGCTTATCCTGGTTGATGTTCCGCAAAAAACTGTGAAAGGAATTATTAGTCCGCAAGAAGCCTTGAAAATCACCCGCGACACCTTGCCAGCTACCAATAAAATTTGGGAAGAATATTTGCTTACTTATTTAATCGATGAAGAAAAACAATTGATTAAACAAGCCGCGCCGCTGATTGAAAAAACCCAACAGCAACTCGCCGACTTGCAAACCTGGTACGCGGAAAATAATACGGCAAAAATAAATACATTTACCCAAACCGGCATTTACCCGGTTTTTGATCCGCTCAATGAAGTCTTTACCGCACTGAATAAATTGCAGGTGCGCGTAGCAAAAGAAGAATATGAACGCTCCACCCAACGCTATGAAAATACATTGTTAGCAAACACCAGCATTATTGGCGTGAGTATCCTGGTCGCTATCCTGCTTAGCTATCTGATTGCACGCAGCCTCATTCGCCAATTGGGCGGAGAGCCCAATTACACTGCCGACGTCATTTATCGTATCGCTGAAGGCGATCTCTCAGTTAACGTTAATATAAAACCGCGGGACCAAAGCAGTATCCTGTTTGCGATCCGGCAAATGGTCACCAAACTTTCCGAAATTATTGGCGATGTCCGCTCCACAGCCGATTCACTTTCCTCTGCATCGGAAGAACTCAGTTCAACCGCACAATCGCTCAGCCAGGCAGCGACCCAACAAGCGGCAAGCATCGAAGAAACCAGTGCTTCCATGGAAGAAATTACCGCATCAATTGGCCAAAATAATGACAACGCCAAAGTAACCGATAGTATTGCCAGCAAAAGTGCGCGCGATGCAAATGAAGGTGGTTCGGCGGTTAAAAATACGGTGGATGCAATGCGCAAAATTGCCGAGAAAATCAGTGTAATTGATGACATAGCCTACCAAACCAATTTACTCGCACTCAATGCCGCCATTGAAGCGGGGCGCGCTGGCGAACACGGGCGCGGTTTTGCTGTTGTAGCCAGCGAAGTACGTAAACTGGCGGGGCGCAGCCAAAGCGCTGCCAAAGAAATTGGTGAGCTCGCAGGAGGCTCGGTAAAACTGGCAGAAAGTGCTGGAAAATTATTGGATGATATTGTTCCCGCCATCAAGAAAACGGCGGACCTGGTGCAGGAAATTTCTGCAGCGAGTGACGAGCAAACTATGGGCGCCAATCAAATCACCATTGCTATTTCACAAATCAGTATTGCCACGCAACAAAATTCTTCTTCTGCGGAAGAACTTTATTCAACCTCGGAAGAATTAACTAGCCAGGCATTACAACTGCAACAAATGATGGAGTTTTTTAAACTTAAATAATTAATATTTGCAATTTTAAAATATACCCCCCGCCAGCAGCGGGGGTTTTTACCAGCGAGTAACACCTATAAAATCCACACTTCCACACGTCGATTCATTCTTCGTCCCTCCTCCGTTTTACTGCTCGCTAAAGGTGCCTCCTCTCCCATACCGCGTGCAACCAATGGAAAAATACCGCGCTCAATCAGATGTTGTTCAACTACCTTGGCGCGACGCAACGACAATTCTTCGTTCTGTGCTTTATCACCTTCACTATCCGAAAAACCAAATAGTTGCACACGTTTCGGGGCATTTACTTCGACGTATTTCACCAATCGTTCCAGATCATTAATGCCCTTGGTATCCAACTCATCGCTGCCATCCTTAAAGCGGAAATTCAACGATAAACGCTGTGAGCGCGTGGTCAAATCACGCATCACCTGCGGATAAAAATCACTATTAAATGCCTGGCCGGTTTTAATATTTTGTGACACCAAACCAATATCTTCCACAATACTTTGGCCACGCTCGGTCGCGCTGAATTTTACAAACTCCTCAGCATCCGCATTAATATTCTTTTGCGGCAAATAAAAATACAGGCGGCGCGCCAGCGGATAGTCTTCCGTGCTCACAGTAAAGTGCGCAGGCAAAATCGGTTTGGACGTTTTCGTTGCCGAGATAGGCACCAGCTTCGCACGGCGTACATAAGGCAAGCCAATAAAACCAATTGCACCTGGCTCCTTTGCTACCGCGTCCGATAATTCAGTACTGGACTCAATGCGTTTTGCCGTCATGACCAAGGTTGCTTTTGCAGGGTCCAGCACCATACTCTTGAAAGAATCCCATGTACCGGAGTTTTCATCGCGCGCATACACTTTGATAGGCAGGTTGGGGCCACCAATTTCGGACCAATTAGTGACTTCACCGGAAAATATCTTTACCAGTTCAGGAATAGAAAGTTTGGTAGCCGGATTAGTGGTATCGGTAATAATGGCCAATCCATCCAGGCCAATAATATGTTCTGCTCCCGGCTCACCCAAATCACCGCTTTTTGCCAGCAGCAGTTCACGCTCCTGGTCTTTAATCTTGCGTGAAGACATACCCAGCTCAGCAGAATCCTGCAATAAATCAGTGAATGCTGTACTGGAGCCGTGCGCATGGATTTCAATAAATTCAATACGGCCATTTAATTCGCCACTCACCGCTTTTTCCACCGGCGTATTACCTTGTCGGGTTTTAATATTGGTAGCACCACGAGCCATGAAATACGCTTCAACCAAACGCGGTGCTAAACGCTCACCAACAGTGTTGGAACCATGCACGCGAAATAAGGGTTTAGTGGCACGCACTAATTGCCCCGCAGGAACATAGGTCATTTGCTCGCGTTTATTGACAGCGGATTTAACCTGGGTATTTGCCACTGCCTCCAGCACAAATACTTCGCCTGCGTTCAACGGTAAAAATGAACGCAGCAAATAACCGCTCATTATTAATAGCAGTGAACACGCAAACGCAGCCACATAGCCCAGCTTTATACTGCGACGCGTTTTCTTGCGCGCTTTGAATTCATCACCGGAATGCGTGGCGGTAACAATTGAATCTTCCATCTGGCGAATGTCCCACACCAGCCGGGTTAATTCTGCGTTATTCGTTTGCAACGCTTTTTCCAATAATTCAGCCCGATATTCTTCGTCCTTAAGTACCATATTTAACGGAATATGCATTTTTAATTGCGCTTCGCACAACCGCTTTAAATTCCATAATTTATCAACCAGGGCCACGTTGTAATGCATATGCTTGTGGTGTTTGGGGGACATAAGGAGTCTCTGCTGATGATCAGGAAAGGGGAATTATCGATCAGCAGGAAAACACTCGCCGTGCGATAACGGCGAGCACTCTATGACAGGATTGTTACAGCAGAATTACATGATGGAAAAAGCTGGCTATATAAAAAAGATAACCAGCAATAGAACTATTTGATTATTTATTTCAGTAATTTTTTGATTTCCGGTACTAACGCTTTAGCATAAAGTTCATAACCGTATTCATGGGGATGTAATAAATCCGGCATCACTTTTTCGGTTAATGTTCCATCAGCAGTTAAAAACACGGAATTGATATTGGCGAAATACACGTGTTTGTTATCCGCATAATTTTTGATAATGCCATTAACCTGCTCATTAATTAAACGCAACTCGCCATCCGGTTTTGCATCGCGCGGAAATACAGCGAGCAATAAAATTTTGGTGTTGGGCAAGCGCTGCTGCAAGTCTTCCAGGATTTTCTTTATTCCTGCAGCCGTGGTTTGCGGATTTTCACGGCGATGGCCAGCATTGTTAGTGCCAATCATCAATACGGCTACTTTAGGATTCAATCCGGTTACCGCATCATGCTGCAAACGCCAGAGCACGTTTTCAGTGCGATCACCACCAAAACCAATTCCAAATGCATTCAATGGTGCAAGATATTTATTCCACGCTGCCAAACCTTCCTTCTCCCAGCCCTGGGTAATGGAATCGCCAATCAACAACACATCAATTTTTCCACCGTTAGCGAGGGTTGCTTTGGCATCGGCAATTTTTTGTTGATGGCGCGGCAACCACCAATCAATAGACCACCACTCATTTAACATATCGGGTGTAACCGATTGGGTGCGATAGTCAGCACAAGTATGTAACGCAACATCTTTTGGTGTATTGATCAGCAATTCAACATTGGCGACAGCAACCTCACCTGCACCACCGGTTTCCAATGCAAACGGCATTGTCACCGCACTGAAATTATCCTGGTCGCGTTTGAAACAATTGAGTGGCACATACACTTTTTGCCAACCTTTACCAACGAGTTCGCGCGCTTTTAGCGTAAATGGAACCAGGCGGTCACAACCTTCTTTTTTGCATTCCATTTTGAAAGACACACCGCCTTTGTTGAGCTCATTGATTTTAATATCCAATGCCAACACACCGGTTTTCATATGCGCGGTTAAATCCAGGGCTTCACCGGATTCAAGTGTCATTCCCGCACGCCAGGTATCTTTCCAATTAAACGTGAGAGCATCTTCTTGCACGTCTTTATCAGTGGTTTGAACTTTCACATCACCTTTCGGCAATGCCGCAAATGCACCACTTAAAATTTGCTGGCGCTCATAGTTTTCAATAAAGATATGCCAGGGTTCCAGCGGACGCCGTACATAGAGTTTGATATCTTGCGGTTCACCACTGGCAACACCTTTGACATCCTCCGGTAAATTTAGAGGACCGGTTTTTCCGGATTTATACGTAAGGCCATAACCTAATTTAAATAATGGATCATAATTTTTGTGATGCGGATTCAGCACATCCTGTAACGGCAGTTTTGGCCAGGAGAATGACAGTGTTCCGCTGAAATCAAAATTAGGTTTACCATCGGCTTTCGCGATAAGCACATCCGCTACACCAGCACCTTCAGAACCCGGTAACCATGCTGCAACAAAAGCATCCGACGCATTTAATTCAGGATTAATCCACATTGGTCGGCCCGATAAAAATACCGAAACCACAGGAATGCCATGCGCTTTTAATGTTTTCAGCAATGCAAGGCTTTTCTTTTTAGCAGGTTCAAATTCCAATGTATCGCGGTCACCGCTGCCTTCCGCGTAAGGATTCTCACCAAAGACTACAATTGCCACATCCGGTTTTTGCGTAAAAGAACCATCAACGGATAACACCGTTTTACCACCGGCAGCATCGACAACAGATTTAATTCCGCTGTAAATTGAAGTAGCACCGGGAAAACGGTGATTTTCGCTGGCATCATTAATACCTTGCCACCACACACTCCAACCACCGGATTGTTTACCGATGTTGTCCGCAGCATCACCCGCGACCAAAATAGTTTGCTGCGGTTTGATTGGCAGAACTTTGTTGGTATTTTTCAATAACACCACGCTTTCACGCACAGCCTGGCGTGCAATCGCGCGATGCTCTGCGCTGCCAACAACAGACTGATCTGCTGCATTAGCGCGTTGCGATGGTTTTTTATCCCACAACCCTGCGCGCATTTTCACACGCAAAATCCTGCGCACCGCGTCATCCAGGCGTGCTTGTGAAATTTCGCCGGCTTTCACTTGCTTGAGGGTATTTTCAATCATGGTTTTCCAGTCATAGGTCACCATGAGCAAATCAATACCGGCGTTAATTGCTTGCGGGCAAGAATCATTGGTACAACCAGGCACTTGCCCGTGACCATTCCAATCACCGACGACCAAACCATCAAAACCCATGCGCTCTTTTAATACATCGGTCAATAAATATTTATTGCCATGCATTTTTTCGCCGTTCCATTCCGAGAAACTGGCCATCACTGTTTGCGCACCCGCGTTCAATGCAGGCACATAACCGGCGTTATGAATTTTAATTAATTCTTTTTCACTAATGCGCGCGTTGCCCTGGTCATCACCACCATCAGTACCGCCGTCAGCAAGGAAATGTTTTGCCGTGGCGATCACATGATTCTCATCGAGGAATTCGTTAGTGTTTACTTTGCCTTGCAAACCTTCAACCATTGCGGTGGCATATTCGGCAACCCGTTTTGGATCTTCGGAATAACTTTCGTAGGTGCGCCCCCAGCGATCATTTTGTGCAACCGCGAGTGTGGGCGCAAATACCCATTCTGTACCGGTCGCACGAACTTCTTTCGCGGTTGCTGCGCCGATTTTTTTAATTAATTCGGGATTGTGCGCCGCGCCCAATCCAATATTATGCGGAAACAATGTCGCCCCGGTTAAATTGTTGTGGCCATGCACCGCATCGGTTCCCCAAAAAATAGGGATCGCTTGTTTACCATCGCTGGTATCCATAGACGCATCGTAAAGGCCATCAAGGAAATCTACCCAATCGTTGGCTTTCGCATTTTCAATGCGATTGGGCATGGAGCCGCCGCCATTCAACACAGAACCTAAATGGTATTTTTTAATATCATCCGGCGTTACGGTCTGGATTTCTGCTTGCATGATCTGCCCGACTTTTTCTTCCAGCGTCATCTTCTGCAAAATCGCTTCTATTTTTGCATTGAATGCAGCGGAATCTTTAATGGGCGATTCGGCTTTGGGCCAAAACTTGATATTATTTTTTTGCTCGGCGTGAGCGGAATAATTTGCGGTAAAAATTGCAGCAGCAATCAAGCCGATGCTGGCGAGCTGGTGGATTTTTTTCATGGAAAATGTTCTCTTATTTTTGAGCTGTGTAGGTTGCTAATGAGGAACGAACCGCAACATGCCCATCTCGCACCGCCAACCCAATTTAACGTTGAGCCTCAAGCTGGTTTCAGCGCGAACTCCAATATGGTCATGTTGCGGTTCGTTCCTCACCAGCAACCTACAAATAAAATTTATTTTGCGTTAACAACAACCTGTTTCTGCACACCCATTCCTTCAATGCCCAACTCCACTACATCGCCTTCATTCAAATACAACGGTGGTTTTTGGCCGAGGCCAACACCGGGCGGGGTTCCGGTGCTGACAATATCACCCGGTTGCAAACTCATAAATTGAGAAAGGTAATGCACTAAAAAGGCGGGACCAAATACCATTTGATCGGTAGAACCGTTTTGAAAAATTTTATCGTTTACTTTTAACCACAAATTTAATTTCAGCGGATCAGCAACTTCATCTTTAGTGACAAGGTACGGGCCAATCGGGCCGAAGCTATCACAACCTTTACCCTTGTCCCATTGGCCACCGCGTTCCAATTGGAAATTGCGTTCGGACACATCGTTAATAACGCAATAGCCAGCGATATAATCCATTGCGTTTTCAAGTTCGACATAACTCGCGTGTTTACCGATGACAAATCCCAGCTCCACTTCCCAATCGAGCTTGGTGGAATTGCGCGGTTTAATAATATTGTCGTTAGGGCCAGTGATCGCGCTGGTGGCTTTCATAAATACTACCGGCTCTGCGGGAACATCAAGGCCGGATTCGGCGGCGTGATCCGCGTAATTCAAACCGATGCAAATAAATTTACCGACACCATTTGTACAAGGACCAAAACGACCCGGTACGTCCACAATAGGCAAGGATTCAATATTGATGCTGGCAATTTTTTTCAACGATTCCTCGCTCAGGGTTTTGCCATTGATATCAGACACCACTGAACACAAGTCGCGCACGTTACCCTGTGTATCCAAAATACCCGGGCGTTCCTGCCCTGCAATTCCGTAACGAAGTAATTTCATAACCCATTCTCTTTTGAAAAAATTAATTGCTCCATCCGCCATCAATAATATTGATGGTGCCAGTGGTAAATGATGAGGCATCGCTCGCTAGATAAAGCGCAAGCTCAGCCATTTCACGCGCTGTACCCAAACGGCCCATAGGTTGGCGTGCAACGAAATTTTTATACGCAGTGTCGTAATCACCAGTGGCTTGCATGCGTTGTTCAAGCGAAGGGGTTTGTACGGTGCCGGGGCAAATTGCATTGCAACGTACGCCCTGGGTTACAAAGTCAGCGGCCACGCCTTTGGTTAAACCAATTACAGCGGCTTTAGTCATGCCGTATGCAAAACGATTGGGCGCACCTTTGATGGAGCTGGCCACGGATGACATATTAATAATTGAGCCGCCGCCTTTGCTAATCATGCCCGGCAACACCGCGCGAATCATGCGATACATGGAAGTCACATTTAAATCAAATGAAAAATTCCAATCGTTTTCATCGCAATCGAGGATAGTGCCGCTGTGCACATAACCGGCGCAGTTAAATAAAATATCTACCGGACCGATTTGCCCGGACAGCAAGTTTATTTCGTCAGTTTTCAATACGTCGAGGCCGTAGACTTCGCAACCTTGCAGGTCTTTTAAACCTTTGAGGTTAATATCGGTTGCAATCACCCGCGCACCTTCTGCTGCAAATAATTCTGCGCTGGCGCGACCAATGCCCTGGGCAGCAGCGGTAATCAATGCAGTTTTTCCTTCCAGTCTTTTCATAGTGGTTTTTATCGTTGTGGTTTTTATTTTTTAAATGAATCACGCAATTTGTCGAACGGGTAAACAACCCGGGCCGATAGGTTCAAATGCTTTGTAGGTCAGGATAAATTCCTGGTGCCCCAACTCTTCAGAAATGCTGCGTTTACCCGATGCTACGTCAATAACGTTTTGCAAAATTTCTTCACCTACTTCATCAAGTGTTGCTTCACCCTCCAGGATACAGCCCGCATTTACATCCATATCTTCCGCCAGGCGGCGATAGGTTTCCGGATTCGCACAGATTTTAATGACCGGGGAAATTGCCGAACCCACCACAGAGCCGCGCCCCGTCGTAAATAAAATAACCTGGGAACCACACGCAATTAATTCAATAATTTCGGCGTTATCAGAAATATTCGGGAAACCAAAACGCGGTTCGCCATCGGGAACTACGTCCAATAAATACAAACCGCCAGCGGGAGGAATATCGCCGGGCTTAATTAAACCGCTAATAGGTGATGACCCGGATTTTGAATAGGCCCCCATGGATTTTTCTTCCAATGTCGTCAAACCGCCATCAGCATTTCCCGGTGCAAAACTGCCAAAGCCCATTACGCGATAATAATGTTCTGCCTTGGCCACACAGGCTTCAATTTCCACCCCCAATTCAGGCGTAATTGCGCGATCCGCCATAATCGTTTCACAACCGATCAATTCACCGGTTTCTTCAAAAATGCAAATTGCATCGGCAGCAACCAATGCGTCGAAACAACGCCCTACCGCCGGGTTGGCGGTAATACCACTGGTGCCATCGGAGCCGCCACAAATAGTCCCGACAATTAATTCATGCAAATACATGGGCACGCGTTCAACTTGCGCGGCTTGCGCTTGCAAACGCGCAACAGCTTCCACACCGGATTTAATGGTAGATCTGGTTCCGCCGGCTTCCTGGATAACTAATAATTCTGCAGGCCGGCCACTAGCGCGAATATCGCTTAATAGTTTTTCGCGATTCATACTTTCGCAGCCGAGCGAAATTAATAATGCACCACCGACATTCGGATGCGTGCACACGGCGCGCATCATTTCATAAGCGTATTGGTTGGGATAACAACCGGGGAAGCCGATTAGATGGACATCAATGTCATCCGCGCGATTCACAATCATGCGCGATACATGATGTGCACACTCAACCAGATATGCCACCACAATCACATTGCGAATTCCCTTGCGCCCGTCTGCGCGCAACCATGCGGAAAAATTAATTGCAGAATTCATTCTTCGCTCCGGTATTGGATTTGGCGCGTGCGCGTGTGGCTGGGAATGTAATCACTTTTCATATTGTGCATATGCACATGATGTCCCTTCGCAACGGCTTCAACCATGGAGCCGATAGGTGCGCCGTAGCGATACACCTTATCGCCTGCCGCCAGTGCAAAGCGCGCAACCTTATGGCCCACACCAATATCGATGGGGCTCACAATTATTTCTTGTTCGATGCTGATTTCATCGCCCGCGCGAATTTGTTTTACGCACACTAGAATGTTGTCATCGGGGTGCAACAAAATTAATGGTGCTAGTGATTTCTCTGTCATAGTTTTTTATGTAGTGGCTTTCCTGACTGTAATAGTTATTGCTGTAATAGCCCTTGCAGAAACATCACCTGCCTGGTGTAGGCGCCGCCGGGTGCAATAAATTGCGTTCGCGCAACACATCCCAAAACGCGGCCGGAATTTCACTCTCCATTAGCTGCACTGCACGCTCGACCTGGTCACGATTTGCAAGTCCCGCCAGCACCGAACAAATTTGCGGATGCGCCGCAGGAAATTGCAGCGCCGCCGCCGCGAGGGGAATAGCAAATTGTTCGCACACAGCTTCCAGCTGGGCCACTCGTTCCACTATCGATTGCGGCGCGGGCTCATAGTTGTAATACAGTGGCGCGTTGCCCGCACCACTCAACATAGCCTTCACACCGGTGGCCAAAATGCCGGAATTAAATGGCCCGCCAAGGATCACTGATGCATTGCGGCGCGCACACAAAGGTAAAAAGCTTTCACAGGCAGTTTGTTCGAGCAAGGTGTAACGTCCCGCCAATAAAAACCCGTCGAAATCACCGTGCTTTAATGCGGCATCACATATTTGCCATTCGTTGGCACCCAGGCCGATAGCTTTCACCAGGCCGTCAGATTTGAGCTTGCTCATGGCGATGAAACCGCCATCCATAAATTCGCGGAATTTTTCGGGATGGTCCGCACCGTGGGTCAATGGGCCTAAATCATGGGCCAATAAAATATCGATCTGTTCTACTTGCAGCCGCTTCAGGCTTGCCTCGAAGGAACGCATCACTCCGTCATAGGTGTAGTCAAACACCGGCTCCAGCGGTGGCGCATCGGCAAAACCGTGGCGGACGCTGGCGGTGGAATTGGTTGGCACTAACACCCGACCAACCTTGGACGAGATCACCACCGCTTCGCCCGACACTTTGAGCGCCTCCCCAAGGCGCGTTTCACTCAAGCCAAAGCCGTAATGGGGCGCGGTATCGAAATACCGGACTCCCGAGCGGATGGCCGACAATACTGCCGTTCGGGCTTGTTCATCGTTTAACGGTTGATAAAGGTTGCCAATAGGTGCAGCGCCAAACCCCAACAGAGAAAGGTTTATCCCACTTGCCCCCAAGGCACGGAATGACATGGACTTAGACGGAACCACACAACCTCTGTTTTTTTATAATTAAAATCAGAATCGCCAATAAAAATTATTCTAGCCGAACGCTTCTGCAATTCACATATAGTTATTTAGACTTTTTGAAAAATTTTATGTCTCACGCCGGTACAAACTTCTACAACTACGAAACTTGAACTTTTTTATGATCAATAAAAACGATGTTCCAGTAATAAAAAAGCCGATCCATGGATCGGCCTTTTACACCAGCGGCGGATTGATCAATCGATCAACCCCTGGGAAATTTTATCGGCCGCCTGCAACAGACGCTCAATCAAACGCTCCGCGGTGATGGACTGCGCCTTGATATGGATAAATGGAATGATAAGCACCGCAACGGCACCGTGTACGCCGATAATGGGTACGCAGTAATCCGTCACCCCATCCACAAAATCGCTCGCCAGTTGGATGTAACCCAGGTCCATACCTTTGCGTGCACGCGCCAGGAAACGTTCGATACGCTCCAGGTCCACCGTGGCCGACAGGATTGGCAACCAACCCGCTTGCACATCCGGTGTCGCAAAACCGTAGAGTAATGCGCCGGAGTTAGTATCGATCAAGCGGCGGCGATAGCCCACACGCACCGAAAACCCCAGGTCCATCGGGCTTTCCTGGCGGGCAACCACGACGATTTGATCGCCTGAAGGCACGACCAGGTGGCAGGATTGACCTAGCTCGCGGCTCAGCTCTTTCATCACCGGCAGGGAAACTTCGAGCAAGGTTTTAGCGGTGCCTTGGGAGATCCCCAGAGTGAACAATTTATTGGTCAGCATGTAACCATCCCGGCCATCGGGCATCTGGGCAATGTAGCCGCGATACTCCAACGCCAGCACCATACGGAACAATTCACTGACGGAACGCCCCAGTGCAGCCGCCATCTGTGAAGTGGTCATAGGAGATGAGTTTCGCGCCAACAACTCCAGGATATCCAGGCCTTTTTCCAAAGCCGGGGCGCGGTACTTACGTTCGGTTTCCTCTTGCGCCTCAAGAACGGCGTCATCGAGTTCTTTATTCATAGTAACTGTCATAGTGCTTTTCTCGTTATTAGTATGATTCATGAATCCTTCCCAATGATTTCCCGTGGATGATTAACTCATGCCACCGGGTTCAGGTTTATCCTCGCTGTCCGAAGATTTTACGCACAGCCCCAAAGGTAAAGCGTTCTAATTTACGTAATTCGATAAAAACGCAAACTTGTACCTATGAAAACACTTTCAGAATTGGTTGTTTTGCATTCAGTAAGTGCATGATCCACAAGCGCCAGCCAGTTTTTATAGATGGAGAGCTGGCGATTTGGCGCCAAGCCGATGACAGGCCAGTCACTTCCCCACATTAATCGCCCGGCACCAAACAGCGATACCAGATATTTGATATAGGCCAGGTATACCTCCTCTCCCTGCCAACCCGCTGCCTCGGTTACCAGGCCGGAAATTTTGCAGTGGACCTGGGGCAATGCAGCCAATGCGCGCAAAGCATCGCACCATTCATCGGCCGGTAAATCGTTGGCGATGATGGCCGGCTTGGCAGCGTGATTAATAACAATCGGTAACTCCGGATGGCGGCGGGCAAACTGGTACAAATGGGACAAGTGGCGGGTGTAAACCAAGGCATCAAAACTGAGTTGATGCTTTTTCATTGCAGCGATTGCCGGTTCCAGTTCCGGGCGCAAAATCCAGTTATCGTCCGGCAACCCTTGTAGCATGGGCCGGATACCTTTGAATTTAGGGTGCTGCGCCAGGTGCGCAATACGCTCAGGTGCCGCCGGCGACGCCAGATCCACCCACCCGACCACCGCCTTGATAAAGTCAGATTCGCTTGCCAGCCGCAACAAATAATCCGTATCCGCGTCATTGGTTTGGGATTGCACCAACACCGATCCGGTCACACCGCAAGCATTGGCGACAGGCAGCAAGTCTTTCTCGCCAAAATCGCGATAAAGAGATTTGATGTCCGCCGTCGGCCACTCACAATCATTACGGCCGATTTGCCAGAAATGTTGATGGGCATCGATCATGGTTTTATACCTCTGTCCATAGGGATCTATCTCACATCCGGTCGCGAAAACGGGCGTAAATCGCAATTACCACAAAACAACTGAGCGGTACTATCACTGCCGTATGGATAGAAGTCAGGTCGGACACCAACCCCATTACTGCGGTCAGAATCGCCCCGCCGATAATAGCCATAACCAGGAAGGATGCTGCCGGCTTGGTCAGCGGGCCAAGCTCTTTCAAACTCAACGCGAAAATGGTGGGGAACATCAACGACATAAAAAAGCTGGTCGCCGTGAGCGCCAGTAAACCCGTGTGCCCTGGTTGCAATATCGCAAATGCGCAGAGCATTACATTGATGGAAGCATAAACCCACATTAACCAGGCGGCGCGCGCGCGGCTCATTAGTGCAGTCGCTACAAAACGGCCCACCATAAAAATCACCAGCGAAGCCAACAGATAATTCGCCAGGGTTTTCTCACCAGTACCAGGCACCGCTTCCTGCCCGTAACGGATTAAAAAACTCCAGATACAAACTTGCGCACCCACGTAAAAAAACTGGGCCGCAACACCAAACATAAACGGACCATTGGTGATTAATTGTTTGTAGTCGCTCCAGGAACCCGTGGTTTCATCGCCGGCATACTGTGTTGCAATCGCCGGAAACTTCACTCGCAGCACCAGTAATGCCCAGGCCAATACAATGAATCCCAGGACCAGGTAAGGCCCCTGCACCGCGTGGGATTCAGTTTGGTAAAACAACTCCAATTGCCCTGCACTCATCAGCGCCAGCTCTTCCGTTGTCGGCTCGTGGCCCGACAAAATAAATTCACGCCCGATCAAAATCCCCGCAATACAACCAAAGGGATTAAATGACTGCGCAAAGTTCAAGCGGCGCTCAGCGGTGGCGGGATCACCCATAGCAACAATCAAGGGGTTGGCCGAGGTTTCCAGAAAAGCCAAACCACTGGCAATCACAAAGAGCGCGCCAAGGAATAACGTATATTCACGTGCCGCCGCCGCGGGATAAAACAGGAATGCCCCAAGGGTATAAAGCAGCAGGCCAAATACCACCGCAGCTTTATAGCCGTAGCGTTTCATCCACAGCGCGGCGGGGATCGAAAATACAAAGTATCCCGTATAAAACGCGGACTGCACCAAACCGGCTTTAAAGTCCGACAGCGTGAAAACTTTTTTAAACTGGGTAATGAGGATATCGTTAAGGCTATTCGCCATTCCCCATAGGAAAAACAAACTAAAGACCAGGATCAACGGCAATAACACCGGCAAGGATCTATCGTTATTGTTCATCGGTTCTCCAGCGAGCGCCCGTGTTATGGATGCCCTTGCATTATTGTTATTAGTCTGAACATTACGGGCTATTTTGCCCTGCGGCTTATGCCATTCTTACTCGAACGGGGCTGCCATATCTTTACGAATGAACGATGGTTTATCCATAAAAGATGCTATCATAGAGTCAAACAAACTATAACAATTTTTTTCAGGTCTGCACGCTCATGATTCTCGCCAGCATTAACGACTACCGCACCCTTGCACAAAAACACTTGCCCAGGGTTTATGCGCTAGCGACACGACAAAAACGCGGCGTGAAAGAAATACGGGAAATATTTGCCCGGGAAATGCGCATTGCCATGGCACCTTTGCGGTTGTTCACGCGTGCAGGACATCAACATTAATATGCTTGATATCACTTACTGAAACGCATGCAGGAATTTTATAACAAAGCACTGGTTAGCCTGCTCTGTATTGTCGGCGCCAGTTTTTTAATCGGCTACACCTGTGTGGATCGCACGTATTTGCATCTGCCGCTCGTTCCTGCGGATAACAGCCAATTACCCTGGCATGGCGAAGCCGCCGCCGATGAAATACAGGGCGGCTTATCCACCATTAAAATAAACGACGATAAATTCATTTTGCATTTTGAGTTTAAAATCGAAAAAAAAATTGAACACCCGTTTGCCTCCTTCGCCCTGGTATTTACAGATGCGGCCAATGAAAAAACATTGGTAAACCTCACGCAATACGACAAACTTTCCTTCAGCACCAAATGCTCGCCCAACAATACGCTGTCATTGGCAATAGCAACTTTTGATGAAGCCATTTCAGTGCCCGACAATTTATTAACCTACCGCGCACCCGGCGCATTTTTTTCCTGCACCGAAAACCGGGCGCGCATCGAGCTGGATTTAACGCGCCTCGAAACCCCGCAATGGTGGTTTGATATGTTCAAGCTCGATCTTTCCCGCCAGGCTTATACACTCGATAAAGTGTCGCGCATTACTTTCAGCAGCACCTTCCAAAGTCCAGTCAACTCAATCGCAACAGTGCAAATCAACGAATTAACCCTGCACGGGCGCGACTGGCGCTACATGTATTTATTGGGCGGATTTTTATTTATCACCTGGGGCAGTTTTGCGTTGTGGTTATTCCGGCAATACACACGCGCATTGACCAAAGACCTGCGCGATAAAATCCAGCGCGATCGCCCGCTGGTCGCCTACCAGCAATTGTCTGTTGAACCGCATCGCGATAAAGAAAAAAGTGCGATCCTGCGTTTTATGGCTACCGAATACGCCAACGCGGAACTTGACCTGGACACGATGGTTACTGCAATTAATGTCAGCCGAACCAGGATCAACGAAGTACTCAAAGCGGAAATGGGCTACACCTTTATCACCTACCTGAACAAACTGCGCCTCACTGAAGCGGCGCGTTTGCTGGCGGAAAAAGAAGAAGCAAACGTAGCGGAGATTGCGTATTCCGTGGGTTATAAAAACGTGTCTTATTTCAATAAACTATTCAAAGAGGAATACGGCTGCACACCGAAAACATTCAAGAGCCTTTGCAATAAAGACCAGCCACAGCAAACATAAAGGTTCAACCTTACGCTCGGGTATGTGTTCTCCGATTCAGTGCTTTAAAAAACTAACAATTTCCCAACAATTAATTCAACTTTTCGCATCCTGATAGCAATTTTCGGAAAAGCATTACCGCCCAAGGCCACAAATCCCTATTCTCTACCCCGCGTGACCTTTACTCCTCGTCAGGAGTGAGCTGCACCTGCCTCTACCCCGGGTGCAGCTATTTTCAAACTATAAAAACAGTGCGGGATTTCACATGAAAATAATTCCTGTTTTATCGCTATCACTTTCTATTTTATTTTTATCAGGCTGCGGCGGCGGTGGTGGCAATTCCAAACCGGCAACCAATACCTCCACAGTTGGCAGTGCACCTGTCAGTAGTAATGCAGGAGTTAGCAGTGTAGCGCTATCGTCGAGCTCGCAGCCTTCATCCGTTGTCTCTTCATCCGTTGTCTCTTCATCCATTGTTTCTTCATCCATTGTTTCTTCATCTATTGTTCCTTCATCCAGTTCTGCAAGTAACGCCAGCCTTTATCCGGATTACAACATCAATCCGTTACCTGCCGATAATACCGGTATGACCAGCACTGCCACACAAATTGCCAGCCATATAAAACTGGGGTGGAATATTGGCAACACCCTGGAAGCCATCGGCGGTGAAACCAGTTGGGGGAATCCGCTGGTGACGAATGAATTGATCCAAACCATTAAGGCCAATGGTTTCGATGCAGTGCGTATCCCCGCCGCCTGGGACCAATATGCGAACCAACAAACCGCCAAAATAGATTCGCTTTGGCTGGATCGCGTTAAGCAAGTCATCACCTATTGCATGCAAAATAATCTTTATGTGGTGCTGAATATCCATTGGGATGGCGGATGGTTAGAGAACAATGTCACCCCGGCAAAACAAAGTACAAACATCGCCAAACAAAAAGCGTTCTGGCAACAAATCGCCACGCACCTGCGCGATTTTGACGAACATTTATTATTCGCCAGCGCCAACGAACCCAATGTTGAAACGGCGGAACAAATGGCACTGCTCAATCAATATCATCAAACCTTTGTGGAGGCAGTGCGCGCTACTGGCGGTAAAAATGCACACCGTGTATTGATCGTACAAGGCCCTGGTACAGACATTGAACGCACCAACACACTTTGGACCAGGATGCCTACTGATACCATCGCCAATAAATTAATGGCTGAAGTGCATTTCTACACGCCGTACAATTTTGCGCTGATGCAAAAAGATGAAAGCTGGGGTAAACAATTTTATTACTGGGGTACCGGCTTCCATTCCACCACTGATACTGATCGCAACCCGACCTGGGGCGAAGAAGCAACGGTTGACCAATTATTTGGGATGATGAAAAAACAATTTGTCGATAATGGAATTCCGGTCATCCTTGGGGAATACGCGGCAATGCGACGCACTAACCTCACCGGTGATTCACTCGCGTTGCATTTGGCATCGCGCGCTTACTACCTCAAATACGTTACGCAACAAGCCTTGGCCAATGGCCTCAATCCATTTTATTGGGACGCCGGTGGACTGGATAATTTTGGCTCGGGAATTTTTAATCGCAAAGACAATACCGTGTTCGACCAACAAGCGCTAAATGCCCTGCTGGAAGGCGCTGGTAAAAAATAATCGACTGTCCTGCAGGATATTCACCACTATTCTTGCGGAAGCCGGTCCACGCGTTGAAGCAATCCACGGCGGTTTTGTTATTGCTGTGGCAGGGGCTCTACCTCTGCCGCAGCAGTGGGTTGGCGCAAATTTTTAATATCAAGCCAAAGCTCCGGACGATCCAACGGAGTTTCCTTGGGCAAGGTCGGGTTTTTTAAATTAAATACCAGGCGGCCCTCCAGATTCGCTTTCTCTAATACCGCTTGCACCATCGGGTCTTTGTAAAAAATATTATCGAAACTGCCATCGGCAATCGCACGGTTTAATCCCAACTCAAGGTCAGCAGCCAATTGCTTATTTTGTTTGCCGGTAAATAAATAAAATGGCATGCGATATACCAACATTATGTGTTTTTCTACTGTTAACGGCAGCTTGGCATTGGTTTCCAATTCTTGCCAGGGTTCCTGTACTCCACGCGGAAATGCATCAAAGCGCCCACCATCCACCATATAAAATAAACTCTGGTACTTATTGGCTTTCACCACAGTCAAACCATTGCTTTCCAGAATTCCGCTGTCGGCCCAGGTTGTCCCCTGCCCAAACGTAAATTTCTTTAAATCGTCAAATGTTTTTACCTGTTCAAACCTGGGTTGCGATGCGGGGTTGATAATAAAAATGCGGTGCCCTAGTAAACCCTTGTACAAACAAATACGAATAGGCAGCAGTTTGTCTTCCATTTCCTGATTGGTGGCTGCCCACAATAAATCTGCCCTGCCCGTCGCCACATCATCAATATTGCGCGCCTGGGTAACCACGCTGCTATCAATCTGCAATTTATATTTATGACTGACTTTACTCAGGGCGAGGTTCACCATCGCCATAGCATAACGACCATTGCCATCGGTGGCTTCGTTGATTTTGATTACAGTTTGCGCGTTGGCGGAAAAGGTAAAAAAGCTACTGGCCACTAAAGCCAATACGTGGGTAAGTTTCATAGATGACCTGCAGTAGGTTGCGTGCGCCGATATATGCAAGCTGCCGTGCTTTCATGTCCATCGCTATTGAGTTTAGCATGTAGAAAAATGTGCCACAGACTAAATTACACTCACCTTGACGCCTAAACACTTTTTTGCACATGTCTATTTGTTATAGCTCGATCTCAAAAAATCGCCAGCAACCCATCCTTTTGGTTATTTTAACCATAAGATTACATAACGATGTCGCCCGCAAGGAATGAAGTGTACTGCGGGACCTTTTCCCGGATTCCACCCTCATAATTCCATTAGCCCCGTATCTGCCATTTAGCGGTATCATGCGCGAAGACCTAGAAAACATTGTTAATAACGGGGCCAGGTTGCCCTTTTATCCGGAGTTGTTATGAAATCCCTACGGAATCTTTTGCCTTTCGTATGTTGTATGAGTTTAATTTCCTGCGCCCAAGCACCGGACTCTGCAAGCCTCCACAGTGAATCTGCAACAGTAATAAAATCCGAGTCCCGCACTGAAACATCCAGCTCAGCGGCAACGATAAAACCCTTATCCCATATTATTAGCGAAGCAGAATTTTCAACGTGTATTGATAATTTTTCTGCAAAGGCAAAATCGGCAGGAATTTCCAGTACCACCATTAATCGCAGTTTGCGTAACGCAAAATTAAACACCAAAGTTATCGAACTGGATCGCAAGCAACCGGAATTTACTACCAGCTTTGCTGATTATTTTAATCGCCGCGTAACCGACCAACGTGTGAACCAGGGCCGTGCCTTATTAAACAAACATGCCGACTTACTAAAACGTATCGAACAACAATACGGCGTTCCGGCACCTTACTTACTTGCGTTCTGGGGATTGGAAACCAATTATGGCAGCTTCTTTGGCAATATTCCGGTGGTCGATTCACTCGCAACACTTGCATGCGATGCGCGCCGCAGTAATTTTTTCACCATCGAATTAATTAACGCATTACGTATTCTGGATGCCGGTGATATCGCACCGGACAAAATGATTGGTTCCTGGGCCGGCGCCATGGGCCATGTACAATTTATGCCGACCTCCTTTTTGCAAAATGCTGTCGATTTTGATGGCGACCACAAACGCGATTTATGGAACAGCACACCGGATGCGTTGGCATCGGCCGCAAAATTTTTACAAAGCCTGGGTTGGCAGCCGGAAGAACGTTGGGGTCGTGAAGTTAAACTACCGAACAGCTTTCCATTTCTTGAGGCCGGTTTAAAAAATAATAAACCCATTTCAGAATGGGTGAAACTCGGTGTAAAACGCGCGGATAATTCTCCACTGCCACAAGCCAATATCAATGCATCGCTATTAGTGCCTTCCGGCCATCAAGGCCCGGCATTTTTGGCGTACGATAATTTCAACGTAATCATGCGCTGGAACCGTTCAGAATTTTACGCCATCGCCGTCGGCCAACTCGCCGATCAAATTGCCGGTGCCGGAAAATTAGTGCAATCACCACCGGAAGATGCACCGCGCTTACATCGCGACCAGGTTATTACATTGCAAGAACAACTGAATCAAAAAGGTTTCAACACCGGGACGCCCGACGGCATCCTTGGCCCGGGAACCCGTCGCGCTATCGGTGAATTCCAGCATCAACAAGGCATGATCGCCGATGGTTTTCCCGGCAAAGAAGTACTCGCATTACTCGGCATCAATGTAGATAAACACTAACCTAGAGAAACAGTAACCTATGAGGTAATTAACATGATTAGCTGCGACCAACACGACTATATCGAAATTGTATGTACCTATCGCTATCCACTCAAACTCACCTTGAAATCCGGCGAAATTATTCAAGGTATTGCGTTGGATACACAACAAAATGACAATCGCGATGAGTGTATAAAAATTGAAAGCAAAGGAAGTTCGCAGCTAATCGTTTTGGATCAGATTAAAAAGCTGGAGGTTACTGAAGACAATCCGCATCTACGTGAAGTTGTTTTTAGTCAACAATAATAGATGGCACACCTCTGCCGTCAAAACACATCAACAACAGGAAAAGAGTTCACTTATGAAAATTGTTGTAGAAACAACTGTATCAGCGCCTATCGAAAAAGTGTGGCATATCTATAACACCCCGGAACACATCGTAAAATGGAATGCAGCCTCTGATGATTGGCACACTACCTCATCAACAGTTGACTTACGCGTTGGCGGTAACTTTTCCTCACGCATGGAAGCAAAAGATGGCAGCTTCGGTTTTGATTTTGCTGGCACTTACACCAGGATCATTGAAAACGAATTAATCGCATATGCATTTGGTGATCGCACTGCACAAGTCCACTTCGCAAAGGTTACAGATGGAACCAAGGTGACTGTGGAATTTGAAAGTGAAGAAACGCATTCTATTGAGCAGCAACAGCAAGGCTGGCAAGCGATTCTGGATAATTTTAAACGCTATACAGAAAAATAATCCGTTGAGTTTTGGATACACGTCTCTATATTTGGGGTTCGCAACCTACCCGGCCAGCAGCAACCTACAAGGTGCTTCGTAGGTTGGCGGTGAGGAACGAACCCCAACATGACCATACATCACCAATCACCAAAACCAAAACACTCACCTAATTAACCGCAAAAAAAACCACCCGTTTCACAACAGATGGTTTTTTCTTTTAGCAGTTATTATGAAATTATCTCGCCAATTTCACTTCAACTGCTTTACCGTCATAATCAATCGCCTGGGCAGGTTTCGCATCAAAATTCGCCGCATCTTTCGATGGACCGGAAATTACGCGCACACTGATTTTGCGTTTTTCCGCCATGCCGGTGAATTTGCCGATACGATCACCAATAGTCACAATGCCAGTTGCATCATCGTACGCAACAGGAATACGTGACCATTCACCTTGTTCATATTTCACCGAGCGACCATCGTCTTCGTAAATATCGAAGGTACCGTTAGCACCGGCGTAAATATTCAGTGTAATTGGTGCATTCAAGCCTTCATCCGTGTGTTGAATCAACGGACCGGTTGGAACGATGGAACCGGCTTTTACAAACAATGGCATTTGCGAGAAAGGTGCATCTGCTTTAACAGTTTGTCCGCCTGTCAATTTTTCACCAGTGTAGAAGTTGTACCAGTCAGCACCCGCTGGCAAATACACATCGCGTGAGCGCGCTTTGTTTTCATACACCGGGTTTACCAAAAACGCAGGGCCAAACATATATTGCGTATTGATATTCCAACCCGCTTTATCGTTCGGAAAATCCATTACCAACGGACGCATGATGGTGCCGTCTTTGTGGAAAGTGTCACCCGCTAATGTGTAGATGTAAGGCATCAAGCGATAACGCAATTTGATGTAACTTTCGAGTGTGTTATACACCTCGGTTCCTTCATCGGCGAGGCTGAAAATTTCGCGATACGGAAATTGACCGTGAGAACGGAACAGCGGAACGAAGGCGCCAAATTGGAACCAGCGTACGTTCAATTCCTGCCAATCAGCAACGAGTTCCGGTTTTAAATCGTGGATATTTAACGCAGGGCCACCATTCTTGCTGCCCCAGCGATATTTATCTTCCGGCGTAAAACCACCAATGTCAAAACTCCAATTGGGCATACCGGCAATACCCGTGCTCACACCGGCGGCAACTTGTTCGCGCAGGTTGTCCCAATCGGATGAAGTGTCACCACTCCAAATCGCTGCACCGGTACGCTGAATGCCACCGAAACCGGAACGCGTTAAAATAAATGAACGTTTTTCCGGATCAGTTTTACGCTCGCCCTCATACACAGCAGTTGCATTGGGAATTGCGTAAGAATTGAAATATTCCGCACCTGAACCAATCCCACCTTCGCGGCTCATTAATTCTTTGCGCTTGGTGAACGTCAAATTGGAATGGATATCCGGTTCCGCCGCATCCAGCCACCATGCATCAAAACCTTTGCTGTTGAGTTTTTCATTAATTTGTTTCCAGAAAATTTCCCGGGATTCTTTCGGATATGGATCGTAAAACGCATTCAAATATCCTTTACCAATCCAGTCGAGATTATTCTCTTCCAGATTTTTGTTGAACATATAACCTTTCGCATTCAATTCTTTGTAGTTATCAGTGGTCGGATAAAATTTTGGCCAAACAGAAATCATAATATTTCCGTTCATCGCATGAATTTTATCGTTCATGGCTTTTGGATCGGGAAAGAATTTCTTATCGAAATCGTGGCTACCCCAGGCATTTTCCGGCCAGTAGGACCAATCCAGGACAATGTTGTCGATTGGAATTTTTTTATCGCGATAATATTTAAAGGTGTTTATGATTTCATCTTGTGATTTATAACGCTCACGACTTTGCCAGAAACCATACGCCCATTTTGGCAACATCACTGCTTTGCCAGTCAATTCGCGATAACCGGCAACTACTTCATCTTTGTTATTACCGGCGACAAAGTAATAGTCAATTGCTTTGCCTGTATCGGACGCCAACGATAATTGTTTTTGTTCTTCCACCGGCAGCGGATCAAGGTGCGTCAGACGAAAGAAGCCGCCGCTAACAGTCCAATCCAGTTTGATGGATTTTTTCTCACCGGCTTTCATATCAGTTTTATAGGTGTGGTACCAGGGGTTCCAATTCAAACGCCAACGATCTAGTGCAAGCTGGTTATCCACATATAATTTTGCATAACCGGAGTTGTACATTTTGAAATGGTGCGTGCCGGTTTCATCACTCAGGATTGAACCTTCCCATTCAATGCGCAGGTTTTTCGCATCTTTGACTTCATCGGGAAATGGCACTTCGCGCACACTGTTGTTGCTGAAGAATTGATAATTCAAATCTGCTTCAACGCGAGTTAATAATAATTTGTCGCCGTCGTAATAACGTGCGGTCAAACCACCCTCTTTATCATCGACATCAAATAATTTTAATGATGCATTTAATGGCTGGGTTTCCCGTGGGTCGCCAAAACGCGTTACTGAATTGTTATCCCACAGCACGCCGTAATTGCGGCTGGACACAACATAGGGAATGGAAATGACGAGATTATATGTTGTGAGTTCAACATTTTCGCCCGCGTAGTTAACCTGGCCATTTTGATGCTGGCCCAAACCGAAGAATCCCTCATCGCTATTACGGTTAAATTCCTGGCGAATCGCAAAAGAGTCCGCATCGGGTTTGATTGGATCTGCCGTCACCGCACTAAAAGTGCCACGGTTTTCTTCCTGCAACAACACATTGCCTTTTGCATCGCGGAAACTCACCGTGCCATCAACCAGTGACACTTCAGCGGTCACTTGTGCTGTCTTTAACACCAATTTGTTGCCCGCTTGTTCTGAGGTAAATTGCACATTGGTGGCAGGCTTGGCAACGACTTGAATCGATTCGGGAATTACACCGAAATCGGTTCCCGGCAACGCCGTTACGCGAATAATTTTTTCACTGATAACTTGCAAGCGTACTTTTTTAACCGCACCTTCGGTGAGTGTTAACACTACACCATCAGTGGTTCTCTCCACTTGCGCCAGCGCTTTGGTTTGCTCTGTTGCAGCATTGGAGCTGGATGTAGTTTCGTTACCGGATTGTTTTGAGCACGCTTGCAACAGGGCGACCGAAGCCATCCCGATGACGCAATGCGTGATCAAGGCTTTTTTTGAAAGCCCTCTTAGTGCAGATAGCATGTTTGAGTCCTCGTTCTGCGTTTTAATTTTAATATCGACACATTCCTCCCCGCCCCTTGTGCTAAAAGAAGCCAGCATCGCTTCTGAAATAGAGTACATAGCCAAGGGGCAGAAGGATTAATTAGTTTCGTAAGTCGCCATTTTTATGCGCAATAAAATCGGGCGATTCGGGAAGTTGAGGCCCCAATCGGTTTGATCACCATTCCACACGCGATGCATTATCCATTTACCCTTTTCATAGTGACCTTCTTCCACGCGCACGATCATGTATTTTTTATCTGCAATTTCTTTGGAGGGTTTTAATTCCACTCGCGCCTTGTACGCCGTGACAAGATATTCGTCTTCACTTAATTGTGCGATCAATGCTCCGCCTGACGATGGAGTATTACCTTTTGGTGGTTCGATCCAGAACATTGGGCGGCCATAGGTAACTTCGGCATCCCAACGCCCCAAATCCAGATGTTGGGTGAGTGCAGCCGCGCGATCTTTAATGTGTTTTTCTTTTTCTTCGGGAGTGGTTTCTGCATTCCAGATTTTTTGTGGTTCTGCAGTAGTATCCAATGGTTCAGCCACACCCCATACATTGCTCTCATAACTTAGCTTGGCCCATTCACGCATCATGGGAGATACCATGCGATATGCCTGTGCAAAATTTTCGATGGTTTCATCATTATAATCTTGCGCACCCAGCGGATAATTCGTGTAGGGCGTGTCATCCATACCGAATGGTGAAAAACCGATGCCACCGTGTCCGAGGGTCGGGAAAAAATAACGTGCGAAAGGTTGTGCACTACCGATCTCTGCAACAAATAATGCATTGTCAGGGCGCGCATAAAGCTCTAATACTTTCGTTGCCGTTTTGTAATCGCGAAAATAAATATCCGGTGCAATCAAATCAATATTGGGCGCAGCAGCTTTCCAGATGTGTAATACGTTATCGGTTCCACCACCGCTTGAGTATTGTCCGGGCAAGCCGGGATTGAACGGATTACGCAATGCGACATTGACATACATTGGCAAATTTTTAATGGCTTTACCCGCTACGGCAACCTGATCGCAAAAACGAGCAATGTAATAGGCGTGAAAGAATTCATCTGCATCTTTACCGAACACTTGCGGCCAGGTTCCCGGTTTAAGTTGCAATTTATTAATTAAATCGTCAGGTACCGGAGCATTGAAAACAGCCTGTGCTTTTGCAGAAAAGTCGCGCGCACTACCGTAGGTCCCTACTTCATTTTGCACCTGAACCATAATCACTGTGTGTTCTTTATCGCGTTTAGCCAAATATTTCATTAGCTCCACAAATGCCTTGGTATCGGCGGCGAGTGTTTGTTCACCTAACGGCGTTAAAGAGTTCAGCGTATCGCCATCCTGTTTTACTACTCGAGGAAAGCGTTTGTTGTCCAGTTTCACCCAAGCAGGCGCGTAATGGGGTGCATTATTTTTCCAGGTAGCAAACCACAGCAACACGACTTTTACCTGATGCTCGCGCGCTTCTTTCAGCAATACATCCAGATAAGAGAAATCGAATTTTCCTTCTTCCGGTTCAATTTGTTCCCAGGCAACAGGAATGCTCAGAGTATTGGCACCCATTTTTTTTACCGAAGGCCAAACATATTGCAATGCTTTGGGATAATTGGAAGAGTTATTGGTTTGTGAACCCAACATCACAAAGGGTGCGCCGTCCACTAACAATGCATGCTTGCCATTTTTTGTAACGAGTTGGGGAAGCTCTGCCGCTTGAGCCAAAATAGACAACACGCTTAAGCCCGATAATAGGCTGAGCCAGCAGAAGCATGATTTAAAACGCGATGTGTTTGCCATACATAAACCTGTGTTGGTATTTCTTATATTTTTATAGGTGAATTTCTGCCTAAGCCACGCTGACCGGGCAATTTTAAAGCGCCATTATTATCATATAAACCATAAGGTATTGCTTTGCACAATTCGTCATTAATGTTGGTTTTACCCTTGTTTACAAAATATTTTTTATCCATTTTTTTTACATTTAAAAAAGAAAAACCTTGCCCCTTTCGGAGCAAGGTTTTTTATACGTCAATTAAAACCTGGCACGCAGACCAAGTGCAAAACGCGCATCTTGTGCATAGGAATAGGCAACATGATCGCCCGCTGCGTTTTGATCAATGATACCGACTGTTTTCTCTTTCAGCAGATTTGATGCTTCAGCAGTGATTGTGTAGTTCTCCAGGAAGGTGTAACTGATTGATGCATCTAACTGACCGTAGTCATCGTTATACACAGGAATCGAAGCCTTACCTGACCAATCAGTAAAATCAGGATCAAAACCATTGCGTCCCCAGGCAATCAGGTACTTGCTACGCCATGAATATGCCAAACGTGCAGACACACCACCCTTCTCATACATTCCCACAATGTTGAATGCATTTTTAGAAAGCTGGTCAATTGGCAATTGCCCGTAGCGGGTTTTATCGGTATCAATAGGGGCAGCACCCGCTACACCGGCAGTAGTTGGCAAAGGAATATCTGCACTACTATCAATGTAAGTATAGTTCGCTTGTAATCCTAAACCGTCAAATGGAGCAGGCAAACTATCAAAGAATTTATTAACTCCGATCTCCGCACCATTGATCGTACCGGAGCCGATGTTCTCCAGATAAGAAGCGGTTCCAGAGTAGTTTAACGAGCCGGTGTAAGCACCGTTAGTAATTGAGTCAATTGTGTAAGGCAGAGAATTTTTTCTAAAAAAGTCATCAACTTCTTTGCGGAATAATGCAAAGTGAGCCATGCCACCGTTATCATCAAAATACCACTCGGCAGACAAATCAAACTGGTTTGCTTTCATGACATTGAGGTAAGGGTTCGTATCAACATTCACATTGTGGTTGAAATCATTGAGCGTGGGTGTTCCGGTAACTCCCGATCTTACCGAGTGAGTAATTGTTATCTTACCCTGGGTCTCAGAGAAGCTTGGTGCCCAGATGGCTTTGGAGGCGGCGAAGCGAATAAATAAATCATCAGTTGCCTGCAATCTCAAGTTAAAGCTGGGCAATACAAAGTCCTGATTATTTTTTGCCACAAATGCCTCGGACGATCTCGGTGCAATTTCAACGCCCTGATTTTCCCATCGTTCTACAATCAGGAAACCATCAGCAACCATGTCGGTTTGTACAACACGCACACCAACATTACCGTCGATGGGTGTAGCAAGGTCATCAAATCCATAATTAAATTGTACATACGCAGCGACTGTTTCTTCATCTTGCGTATTACGGTATTCAGGATTTTCCAAACGTGTCCAATCCGGATATACAGAACCATCACAAGCCCATGAAGTAGGTTCACTTGGGCAATTTGCGTTTACCGCATCCGTTGTTGCCCTGAAATTCCTGGTGGCTTCAGCAGAATACAAATAACCAGTGCCCGGCACGGTAACATCACCACGCTGGAAATCATTAAATGAATACGGCGTTAAAAATTGTTCAGCCTGGCTGGCAGTAACTTTCGGCAATGAATTTTTATCAAAGCCGAACCAGGTTGCGTAGCGGGTATTCCAATCGTAATCGGTATTAATATTGTCAGCAGTTTTTTCAGAGTATCTGAAACCGGCTTTAACCGATTTAATAATAGAATCGTCAAAACTGTACTCAGCATCGAAGCGCGCTGTTTTCGCTTCCGCATTATTGCGTTCGAAATGAGTCATTTCCTGGCCGAGGCTGTAATTGGAAAAATCAGCCATGTATGCTGGATCAAGCACAATAGTCGGCGTTTTTGTACCCATACCGGCCATGTAAGCTTCAGTAGGAATAACTTTTAAACCGAGAGTGTAATCATCAACAGTCGCTTCTGCTTTAACGAATTGGAAGTCAGCAGAAAATTTCCAATGATCATCCGGAGACCATTTAACACCACTGGAATAATCAGTTGTTTTTGAAATATTTTGCGCCCAACGCGTACTCGTACCAAAATCCAGTCCCCACTGCGCGGGATTCGCGACAGTAACGGTTCCCGATTCCAATGCTCCATCTGCACTGTACTGCCAATCATTATCAGCAGTAGGCACTAATGCCTGGTCACCATTTGCACCTTCCAGGAAGAACGCATTTTCATCATAAACAGATTCACGTTCACTTTGGAAAACAGTGAAATAAACTTCGGTGGAATCATTGGGTGCCCACTGCAATGCCAGGTAGCCACCTTCACGCTTACTATCGTGATCGTTACGACGCCAGTCCACACCTTTTGATACCCAAACATCGTCGCCATTGATGGTGCGCGGCAGATAAGGGCGGGTATACACTTGATCCGAGCGACTTGATAATTCAGAAGTCGATGCATTGACAAGGATACCAAAGTCACCAATACCTGTTTCCCAGCGATTACTATACAAACCGGAATATTCGCCATTGGTTTCTTTAATTTGGTCACCATAGTTGCCTTTGATAGATAAGCTAGCCAACTGGCCATCTGAATCAAAAGGCATACGCGTACGAAGATTAACAGTACCGCCCAAACCACCTTCAATCATATCGGCAGATGGACTTTTATAAGTATCCACTGCATACATCAATTCTGCAGGAACATCTTCAAAACTTAATCCACGCCCACTTGCCGCAGAGAAAACATCGCGACCATTTAATTCTGCGCGTACTTGCGTTAAACCACGAACAGCAACACCGCTACCCTCTGCTGCCGGATGTTCGGCATCGTTATTGGTATAGCGACCAATGGTCACACCGGGAACACGCTGCAATGCTTCGGTTACACTGCGATCCGGTAATTTACCAATATCTTCTGCGACGATTGAATCCACAACAACGGTTGAATTCTTTTTAACATCCTGCGCCGATTGAATACTCGCACGCTGGCCACTAACAACAATCTCTTCAACTTTCTCAGCAGAAGTTGTTTGCGCAATACCGGGTACTGCAATACCCATTGCACCTACTACCAGTGACAAACTTGATGCCATTTTGATATAGGCTGGTAATTTCTTTTTCAAAAACTGTTTATTTTTTGTGGTCATGATTTTCTCCAGTTAGCATTATTTTTGACTACCCCGTAAAGCTATCTCTCGCTGTTGGTTAAGAGATATGTGCTTCCTCCTTGTGCGATGAAAGTTCCCGTATTTTCCTTGAGAGTTAACGCAAGGTTTTTTTCTCTTTGTACATCTTTCAATGAATATTTCATTAAAGGATGTGTAGTTCTCAGCTGTATTGCGGTTGTGCTTTTCGAATTGCCGGGGTCAGCATTTACATAAATTTTTGCTTCCGTTAATTGGCGCTCATGCCATTGCAGATCCAATGTAATACCACCGCGCGCGCGCAAACCGGTCACTGAACCGGAGGGCCATGCGTCCGGCAATGCAGGCAATAAATGCAATTCGTTGTTGTGACTTTGCACTAGCATTTCAGCAATACCCGCAGTCGCCCCAAAGTTGCCATCAATTTGGAACGGTGGATGGTTGTCCCATAAATTGCTTAACGTGCTGCGCTGTAATTGCTCACCCAGGACCTTGTGGGCACGATTGCCATCCAGTGCACGCGCCCACATATTGACTTTCCAGGCTTGCGACCAACCAGTGCCCCCATCGCCACGCGCATTAAGTGTGGTGCGCACCGCACGCAATAATGCGGGCGATTGATTGACGTTGATTTGTCGGCCGGGATGAAGCGCAAATAAATGGGAGATATGACGATGTTCATTTTCGGGATCATCAATATCTTCTTTCCATTCCTGCAATTGTCCCCACGAACCAATGCGCAATCCGTCATCAAAGTTGCCCAGTTTTTTATCCAGCTTTTTTTGAAAGGATTTATCGTCCAGCAACAGGGCTGCGTCACGGGTATTGCGTAATAAATCAAATACGATTTGTTGCGACATGGCAGCGCCATTGGTGAATGGCCCATGTTCGGGAGAAAAACCGGGCGATACAATCCATTTGCCATCGCGCGGATCTTTTATTAAAAATTCCAGCCAAAATTCAGCGGTGCTTTTCATCAATGGATATGCATGATGACGCAAAAAATTTTTATCGCCCGAAAATAAAAAATGCTCGTAATAATGTTGTGCAAGCCAGGCACTCGCTTCCGGCTGCCAAAATGCGGTGGGCCATTGGATGACACCGGTAAAGCCCCAGATGTTGGTATTCAAAAATACAGTCCAGCCGTTATTGACACCAGCAACACGTTTGGCGGAAATTTTTCCCGGCTCGACGAGGCTGTCGACAAAATCAAAATATGGTGCCATCAATTCCGGCAAGTTGGTGGTTTCTGCCAACCAGTAATTCATTTGCAGATTGATGTTAACGTGGTAGTCGTCATTCCACGGTGGTGTAGTGGAGTTGTTCCAGACACCTTGCAAATTGGCAGGCAAGGAACCGGCGCGCGACGATGCGATTAACAAATAACGTCCGAATTGAAAATACGTGGCTTCCAATGCCCGGTCTGCAACAGCATCGCCTTTTTTATAGTTCGCGAGCAAAACACTCGTGGGTTGTCCGGACACTTTTGTGGGTAATTGGTATTGGCCAATATCGAGGCTTACACGCTTAAATAGCGCGTGATAATCCTGCCGATGAGTAGTTTGCAATTGCGCAAATGTTTTTACACTCGCTGCATCCATTTGCTGCTGCAATTTTGCATGGGGATGAACACCGCGATAGTGCGGGTATTTTTGTGCGTAATCTGTGCTGGCGTTGAGCAGAATTACCACGCTATCGGCGTTGGTAATAGTAATTTTCTGATTTTTAACGGCATCGAGTTTTCCACCTTGCGGTAAAAACTGGATTTGGGTTTCAAATTGCAAACCATTACTGTGCAATTTTCCCGTGGCAATAATGCGGCCATTTTCAATACGGGTTGCAAGCGTACGATTATCCGGAACTTTCACGCTCGCATTAAACGAAATTTTTCCAGGCTTATTCGCGGAAAATTTTACTGCAATAACCCCATCGGGATAACTCGCCAGATATTCACGAGTATAGGTAACACCATCCTTTATATAGCTCACATTTACCTGGGCATTATCGAGCGATAATTTACGACCATAACCAATGACATCGCTGTCATTTTGGGAAAAGTCTAAAACCAGGTCGCCGAACGTTTGATAATCGCCATACGCAGTAGTTTTTCGTCCCAATCGCTCCGCCGCAAACTCCGGAGTTACTGAGCCTTCTTTTGCAATTGTTTTGCGCACTTCGTTTAAGGCAGCAGTTTGTGGTTTGTCTGGCCATCCAAAATCGTAACCTTTCGCGCCCGGCCCGCCTGTCCAGAGTGACTTTTCATTGAACTGGATAATCTCTCGCTGGATGCCGCCACTAATCACCGCACCCAATGCGCCATTGCCGATAGGAAGCCCTTCGCTTTCCCAATCACTGGCGGGGCGGTCAAAACGGATGCTGGACTCAAAAGATATTGCCCCTGAGGCAAAAACGGGCACAGCAATCCCTGACAAGCAAAAGCCGAAGCTGCCGATCAAGGCTGATCTCAAGGTTGTGCGTAATAAGGAGCAAGCCATTCAACGTGTCACAGTTATAATATGGTATATATGACTATTTGAGCCAATACTAAGCCAATGTTTTTATACGTGCAATACAAACCACCTATGACAAAAAAATCTCCTGACCATTGATACCAAAAGAAACATGGCAGGACTTAGACGTCACATTTAATGGGATTCAAGCACTAATCGTTTTAAGAAACTCCGCATGTGAATTCGCGTAATCACATCCCTTTTGTATTGCTGCCTGCATTTTATCCATGATGATGCAGGCCTTTTCGGCATCAGTTAAAGGCTCAAGACTGCGCGGTTCTATTCCAAAGCCATAAAACATGCTGATCCAGCTATCTTCTTTAAAGGACTCGTTTTCCTGCAGTTTTATATCGCCGGACGCATTGAACATGGCTATTTTTTCCGCCAGAGACGCAGGGATTTCCATCTCGCGAACATGCCGCCAGAAGGGATCGGAGCGGCCGTTTAATTTGTAATGCAGGATAATAAAGTCGCGGATTCGCTCATATTCCAGGCGATTCAGGCGATTGGCTTTCGCCACATGCTTGTCATTAATTTCAAAATCAATCAGAAACCCGGCCATTTTGGCGATGCCGGTTTGGATGAGTGAAATACTGGTTGACTCCAGGGGTTCGAGAAAACCGCTTGATAATCCAATCGCAACACAATTCTTGTACCAAAAGTCGCGTCGCATTCCGGTGGTAAAACGGATTAATTTCGGCTCTGTGGTGAGCTCTCCGCGCAAATTCGCCAGAAGCTCCTGATGTGCTTGCTCGGGAGCAATAAATTGGCTGGCGTAGACGTAGCCATTTCCCACACGGTGTTGCAATGGAATATGCCATTGCCACCCCGCCGTCCGGGTAGATGAGCGGGTAAATGGATCTGGCTCGGCAATACTTTTTGTTTGTACGGCAAGGGCGCTGTCGCAAAGCAGCCACTTGCTCCAATCTTCATAGCCAACACCCAGGGTTTTATTGATTAGCAGTGCGGGGATACCGGTGCAATCAACGAATAAATCACTCCCGATAACCAATCCTGATTCCATGGATATGGATTGGATGAAACCGCTGGTGGCATCCAACTGGATATGATTTACCTTGCCTTCTATGCGGATAACCTTGCGCTGTTCGGCATAACCACGCAGGAATTTTGCAAACAGGGATGCATCGAAATGGTATGCGTAGTTGTACCAGGCCAGGCGGCTTTCTGGATCAAAGTCGGGCTGGGCAAACTTGCCGGACCGCGCAAGCTGCGTACATAGGCAAAATTGCTCCAGCCCTCGCGGGAAACCAAGCTTTCTTGCCGACCACCAGGTTTTATGAAAAGGCCGGGCTTCGATAGGCACACCGTAACCGGCAAAAGGGTGGAAAAAGTGCGTGCCCTGCCCTGCCCAATCCGCAAACTCGATACCCAATTTAAAGGTGGCATTGGTGGCCCTGATAAATTCGGGTTCTTTAATATCCAGGTCTTTGATGAATTGATGAATACCGGGCACGGTCGCTTCACCGACACCAATGGTGCCTATCTGCTCGGATTCGACAAGCGTGATCTGGATATCAGTATTTTCCAGCCAACGCGCCAAATAAGCAGCCGTCATCCAGCCTGCCGTTCCACCGCCAACAATAAGAATTTTTTTGATGGGCCTGGAGGCCATACCTGCTCCACATAGTCACTTTATTGTTATGGACTGACTTTTAAATCTCATTAATCATATATTGAGAGATGCCGTTGTGCCTATATTTTTATGCGGATAATCTGGCATAGCAGTTGCTGTACAGCTATCACGATGAATTAGCATGCCCTTCATCCACGTGTAAGCCTTGACGGTATAAGGGTTCCGGATAACTGGAGTACAGCAAAAATGGCAGCAAGCACCATTAACTCTCAGGGCGTTAAGCCTGTTGCACCATCTCGCAGCAATAATGCCGGGCAATTTGCACACTTCTGCGACCTGTACCATCAACGCCTGGATGCACTAACGCTTACCAAACAACTTATCCATATGATTAAAGCGGTGCAGCGCCACCGCGGTATGACCATGGGCACATTAGGAGGCAACCAGCAATTTCGCGAAGACTTGAATAGCTTGCAGGTCCAGTTAGAGCGCCGCCTGGAGTTGTTACAGGCATTTTCCGCACACTCGATCAACTTGCTCAGCCCGCGGGACCAGGACAATCTCAACAATGCCTGGCTCACCATCAGCCGCAATTGGCAGGAAGATTCAGTTATCGACAATTATGAACTTCACTGCCATCTAATTGAGCAATTGCTCAGTATGGTGGCAGCCCTGGGTAAACAACTGGAATTACCGACATCGCAGTCGATGCCTGATACGGTGGAGCCCAGAGTCATTCATGTTGATGACGCCCTCTACCCCAACCGCTTCAAATACCTGGAAGTACTGCATTTCGCCACACGCTTGATGCCTGCTGTGGCCGAACAAATCGGCCGGATTCGCGCACTCGCCACTTACGCGGCAGCACTGGGTTATTGCGATAAAGATTTCGCTGGCAAGCTGCGTTACGTCATCCAATGCACACGGGTAAACAATGAAAAGCTCCGCCACCAAACCAAGCGACTGGAAGGCTTGCTTGATACCGATCTCACTTTGCTCAATCAATTAAAAAGTTACGAAATCAAATTGGAATTCCTGCTGTCTATGGTGGAAGCCGATGTTGTCAATTCACACCAGATGAACGCCGACAGTAACCGGCTTTTCAGCCTGGCGACAGATATCATCGATGTCTATTTGAAAGTTGTAGACGAAGGCGTGCAGCTCCTCACTCAATGGCACGAGCAGGATATTGAAGTCTGGGTGCAATCGTACTGATGGTGACTACACTTTTTAACAGCGAGTCTTTTTGATTGAGTAACGCTGCACTTGCCTCGCCGGGGGTAATCCCTACAATAACCAAAAGCCACTCAAGGGATAATTTCCATGCGTCATATCTGGCCATTCAGTCTGGTTTTCCTCGCCGCGACCACGCACGCCCAAGCACCTGAAGCTACCAAAGAATTTACATCCGAACCCACCTTAACTGCAGAAGCAATGAATACTTGCTTGCAAGCGTCGGTAGTCAGCGCTGCCGAAACCATGACAATTCGCCAGTTAAAAGAAGCGTGCCAAATGCTTCATGACCAGCAAAAAAGTGAAGAACAACAGGCGAAAATCAAGGATGCCCCACCTGAAGTCGCGCAAGCGCGTGAAACACCATTACTTAAAAAACGCATGACAATGGAAGCCCTGAATCGCTCCAACCGCTTTATGCTCACACCACATAAACGCAATTATTTTTTTCCGGTAAGTTACACCCGCCACCCGAATACAGTGCCCTATCGCAACAACAATTCCGAATCGCTAAGCACGTTAAGTAAAACAGAAGCGGAATTTCAGTTAAGCATTAAAATCCTGATTCATGAAGATTTGTTTGGCGATAACGGCCACCTTTATCTGGGTTATACCAATCACTCACTCTGGCAAGTGTATAACGATACGGATTCCGCACCGTTTCGCGAAACCGATCATCAACCCGAATTTATTTTGAGTTTTACCAACGATTGGGAAATTCTGGGTTTTCAAAACCGGCTCAATGAATTTTCGTTAACACACCAATCCAACGGTTTAGGCGGCCAGCTTTCACGCAGCTGGAATCGCATTATGTTTAATACCGTTTTTGAACGCGGAAATTTTGCCTTTGCGTTAAATCCCTGGTATCGAATTCCCGAAAAAGAACAACGCTTTCCCGGCGATCCGCACGGTGACGATAACCCTGATATCGAACATTACATGGGCAATTTCGAATTGAACACGGCGTATCAACACAAGGAAAATATTTTTAACGCGATGTGGCGCAACAATCTGGAGAGTGACAACAAAGGAGCAGTGGAGTTGGGCTGGAGTTTCCCGCTCAGTTCAAATTTACGCGGGCAATTTAAATATTTTAAAGGCTATGGTCACAGTTTGATTGATTACAATACCGACATGGAAATATTTGCGCTCGGTATTGTATTTACTGATTTATTTTAATGCGCAATTAAAACGCTTCACCTAACAAATCGACTAGCGTCCTGATCGACTCTGACGATTGGGGCGATACGTCGATAATTGAAAATCCGGTCCAGTGTTTACCGGATAAATCAGCATCGCGAGTCCACAAGCAATCAACGCCCAATTGAATAACCATTTGCCCATTGACGGGTTCCGGTACATGCAAGTCGAGTGTGTAAATACGATCTTCCTCCAGCGGAATATCGCCGACCACCATCAACCCTTGTGCATGGATATTTACCAGGCGCCCAACATATAAATCGCGCAGATTATCGTACACATCCACATCGCCATTAATTGTATGGCGCTCTAACTCCCTGTCGTGTTCATGCGAACAATTATGGGTCATGATCCGCTCCCGGTTTTAAGGGTATCCGCACGCTCGTTCAGGGTATGGTAAATGTTTTCCAGGGCGCGCTCGAAGAAAGGTTTGGTGCTGCCCGCAATAATTTTTGCGCGCCCCGCGAGCATATCGCGCGCCAGTTGCAAACCTGCGGCCAGGGACACTTTGCGTCCCTGTTGATCTACCAACATGTAATGCTGGGTTTTTTTGTTGTACCAGGCCACTTTTAAACGCTTGCCGCCTTCAAATTCAAACCAAGTACCAAATTCCACCATTTTCAAGCTATCGACAATTTTTTCTTCTTCAGGTGACACCGGTTGTAATTGTTCGGATACATGCCCCGCTTTTTCAGCCGCGAGACTTTCGAGTTTGGTACGCATGGGCGCCGGCGCAGGTTCGGCTTTACGGCTCAAGAGAGCCATCCGCTGTAAAGACGTCACCGCATCCAATAATTTGCGCCCTTTTGCCTGCTCATAACCAATGGTTTCAAAACCGCGCTCCAATGCACCAAGCAGTTCGTCCTGAATTGCCATTTGCTTTACTTTATCCGGCTGTTGGGTTTTGGGTTCCAACGACCAGAGTAAATCGTCAATCACTTGTAAAGCGCGTTTCCAGCTATCGGATTTATCGCCATAGCGTAGCAATACAAACGATAAATAATCTGACCAGGGTTGCAATAACAACAATAAAATTGCTGACGGCATTTCGCGATTATCCGTGCGGCTGCGCACTTCGGTATTCACCTGGATTTTTGCTTCACGCAATTTTTCTTCGCCCTGGGCTTTTTCCAGCGCGCGGCGCTCCATTAATTCCTGGCGACGGGCAACGTTGTGCGTGTAAGCGTTAAATTCAATTAACAACTCCGCAAACAGGCGCACATCATTTTTAAATTCCTGCAACAGTCGGAATACGGTGGTTTTGATTTTGGTAAAAATATCGTACTGCTCGCTGCCATCATTGCTCACCCAACGAACGCCGGCTTCAGCAAGGCTGTTAAGTAAAACGCGCGCAGGATGTTCCGGCTGCTCAAAAAATCCTTTATCGATAAAAGCAATTTTCAGGAACGGTGTATGCAAATAACTTAGCAGCGCTTTCACCGAATCCGGCAAATGGTCATCCGATAACATGTATTCAAACAACATGCCCACCAAATCGATGGTTTGCATATCGCCCGCTTCTACAGCAGCATTTTCATTTTCGCTGGCGATAGTCTCCATCATCTTGCGGCCAACTTCCGCCGCACTTTGGATTTCAATAGCGACCGGGCCAGTGTCGTGATTGGCCAGCGCGTGCCGGGTATAACTCAACGCCTGGTTTTGCATATGTTCCAATACCCCAACGAGTTGCGGCTGGGAGTACACTTGCCAACTCGCGGGTACAGGTGGAGTTGCAACCGGAGCACCGCTTTGTGCCTGTAATGCTTGCGCCGCATGGACAGCAGGCAACTGCTGCGTGACATGCGCCTGCAGCAGACGTATCGCGTTTAGTAAGCTGTTTTGGTATTGGATATCGTTAGGGTTGAGTGCGCCGCTCAATAATTTATCGCTGGCGCGCCGTTGGTGCTGCTGCTCTTCCTCTTCCGTTTGCTGCTCACTCACCGGAGTGGCCGCCTCTCGTTCAAACGGATCATCCTGAACAACATCTTCTGCTTTAGGCGCAGCCGGTTTTTCATTGTTGGCGGGAACAAAACGCAGGTTGGGCAATAAATTCTGGCGAATAAGATAATCGTTGAGCTCTTTATAAAGCTCATCCAACATCCCCACCACATCCTGGTCAAATAATTTGTAGGCGATAATTTTGCTTTTTACGTCCACTTCCAGATTTCCCAGCAACTTGCGCAATGATTCGCAAAATTGCACAGGGCTGACGGGATTGCTGCGTTCATCTACTTTCTCGCCATCGTTCAACAATGCCAGGCGTTGTTGGAATGCCCACAGATATTCCGCAAAAAAATTGTCTGCCCGATGGGTGATGGAGGTAATTGCGATAGTTTCTTCGAGATCGGAATGTTCAACCAGCGACAGGATATCGCCGCTAAAACGCTCTTCGCCGGTTAAGGTATTGAGGGATTTATTTTTAAATTTCACAAAACCATTGGCGAGATGCTGGCAAAACTCCTGCTCTGCAGCCTGTTGGACGGCAACAATCAGGTTTTGCATTTCATAAAGGGCAACTTGCTCTTTATTGGATTTCGCCTGCTCGGCAATTTCCAGAATTTGTTTGCACCATTGCCGCCAAAAATTGGGGAAAACCCGGTATGCAAAGCCGCGCGTAAGGTCGCGGCAATGTTTCAAATGTTGGATGACCAATTGCTCTGTCATAGCTACCGCAGAATACGTAGAAGGTTTCTGGGTATCAGAGCCTGGTAAGCCTGAGTTGCGCATAGTTATTCCGTATTTTTCCATGATGGTCATATTCCCTAGCCCCCAAACCAGATAGCCAATCAATTGCCACATCCGGAAATAGAGCCTTCGAAACCTGGAGACAGAGTGAGTAAGTCTAATTAGGTTGTCCTGAGCGCCAATCTTATCAGCTTGGGAAAATAGTTCCACACACAAACGCAACCGGCACACTTGATTAAAAATAGCACGATATCGCTGTAACTGCCTGATGTGTCGATAAAAATTACATACCTGAACAATTGCAGCTGTCACATAGAGCCGCAAAACACTCGCACCAAAACAGAGCCACACGCACCACCGCAAAGCCCTATGAGAGTGCATAAAATTTAAAACAAAAAGTCGCGCCCAATCTGAATCCCTTTAAAAATCAGCGAATTACCGAATTGGCACCCATATTGCGATAGCAATCTCCGTAATAACTGATCCGCACTCTGGGTGGTTTTAGCTATTCGACAAACTGTTCCACACAATTTGTTAATAGAGAGCTAGGGTTCCGATTGCACCTTAAATATACGTGCGATGACTGGTCCGAGAGCTTTCGACCTCTCCTGATACCTTCGAAAAGGATTCAGCAGTGAGGTTACACGGCGGGATAAAAGCCCGGGAGATGATTGGCCTAACCGCCAGAGTGCTCCCTATTAAAAAACGCCGATGTCACCCGTTGGAGGTTGTTCATGTTGCACCACGCCCGCCTCACCAAAACATTACTCACACTTACATTATTATTTTCTGCAGCAACTGCCTCCGCTGCCGGGCCATTCAAAGTTTGCTGGTCCATTTATGTTGGCTGGATGCCCTGGGGCTACGGCGCCGAGCAAAAAATTATCGACAAATGGGCAAAGAAGTACGGTATCGAAATCGACGTTGTACAAATCAACGATTACATCGAATCCATTAATCAATACACCGCTGGTCAATTCGATGGTTGCGTCATGACTAACATGGACGCACTAACCATTCCTGCTGCCGGTGGCGTTGATTCAACTGCGCTTATCGTGGGGGATTTCTCCAACGGTAATGACGGCATTGTGTTGAAAGGTGCAAACAAATCCCTCAAAGACATCAAAGGCCAAAACGTTAATCTGGTTGAACTAAGCGTTTCCCATTATTTATTAGCACGCGGCCTGGAAACCGTTGGATTGAAAGAAGCCGATGTAAAAGTAGTTAATACTTCCGACGCCGATATGGTTGCAGTGTACGGAACCAAAGATGTCACAGCGGTGACCACCTGGAATCCATTGCTGAGCGAAATCCTCACCCAACCCAACAGCAGCAAAGTATTCGATTCCTCAAAAATCCCGGGCGAAATTATGGATTTGATGGTGGTGAATACCGCAACCCTGAAAAAAAATCCCGCGCTTGGTAAAGCATTAGTCGGCGCCTGGTATGAAATCATGGGCGTAATGAGCGCGAATGACAAAACCGCCATCGCCGCAAAAACAGCAATGGCAACTGCATCAGGCACAGACCTCGCCGGTTTCGATTCACAACTCGCCAGCACCAAAATGTTTTATACCCCCGCCTCGGCTCTTGAATTGGTTAACAGTGGCGAGCTGTTAAAAACCATGCAAAAAGTGGCTGAGTTTTCCTTTGATCACGGCTTGTTGGGTGAAGGTGCACCCGATGCAAAATTTATTGGTGTTGAAGGCCCCAAAGGCGTTTACGGCGATAAGAAAAACGTGAAGCTGCGTTTTGATACTACTTATATGCAACTCGCCGCTGATAAAAAACTGTAATTCACATAACAACAATAGGGCTTCCGTTAGCGAAGCCTACCTACCACAAAGCTACCGAGACTCATGAAACGATTAATTAATTTAACGCCATCCAAACCTACCCGGCTGTTATTGGGGTTGCTGCCATTTTTAATCATTGTGTTTATTTATTTAGTCGCTTCCGATGCGCGCCTCGCCCAAAATGCCACGGATAAATTGCTACCCAGTTTCGCGCAAATGGGCGATGCAATTCATTCCCTCGCATTTGAAGCAAGCAAACGCAGCGGCGAATATTTATTTTGGCAAGATACCCTCAGCAGTTTGTATCGATTGGCTTTGGGTATTTTTATTGCCGCCATTATTGGTTTCACCATCGGCTTGTTAACCGGCGCAATCCCTGTGATTAATTCACCCATTGCACCGTTGCTGACAATCATTTCGTTAGTACCACCAATGGCTTTGCTACCAGTGTTATTTATTATGTTTGGTTTAGGCGAACTATCCAAAGTAGCATTAATTGTTATCGGTGTTGCGCCGTTTATCGCGCGCGATATCCAACGCTGTGCGCAAGAAATCCCACATGAACAATTAGTAAAAGCGCAAACGCTCGGCGCATCTACCTGGCAAATTTTGCTGCGCGTATTAATTCCGCAATTACTGCCAAGGTTAATTAATGCCGTGCGTTTGTCTCTCGGTGCCGGCTGGTTGTTTTTAATTGCCGCTGAAGCCATTGCATCAACAGATGGTTTGGGTTACCGCATTTTCCTTGTGCGCCGTTACATGTCGATGGATGTGATATTGCCTTACGTCGCCTGGATTACATTGCTCGCGTTTCTAGTCGATTGGCTACTGGCCAAAACCAGTCGCATATGCTTTCCCTGGCACTATCCCAACAATAAATAAGCCACATAAATAGGTGGGGAAAAAATCATGACCATTTTGCCATTCGATAAAAAAATTCTCGAAGAAAAAAGAGCTAAAGCCATGCCCTTGATCAAGGCCAAAAACCTGTGGAAAAAATACGGCGATAACGTCGTACTGGAACGCATGAATGTCAGCGTCAATGCCGGTGAATTTATTACCATGGTTGGTACGTCCGGCTGTGGAAAAAGCACGTTCCTGAAAATGTTGCTCGGTATGGAATCACCCAGCTCCGGTGAATTATTACTCGAAGGAAAACCCATTCCCGATGAGCCGGATCAATCGCGCGGCATAGTGTTCCAGCAATATTCTGTTTTTCCGCATTTAACCGTATTACAAAACGTCATCATTGCGCGCGAATTTGAACATTCACCGCTGTTAGGAAAATTATTTGGCAGCGCCAAACGCAAGGTAATGGAAGAAGCAAAAGCGCTGCTTGAATCTGTGGGTTTAACCCATGCATTAAATCGCTATCCGCATGAATTATCCGGCGGCATGAAACAGCGCCTTGCGATCGCGCAAGCATTGATTCGCCAACCGAGAATTTTATTATTGGATGAACCTTTCGGTGCGCTCGACCCGGGCATTCGCGCAGACATGCATCAACTTATTTTGCAACTCTGGCGCGAGCACCAGCTAACGGTGTTTATGGTTACGCATGATTTAAGCGAGGGATTTTATTTAGGCACCCGGCTGTGGGTATTCGACAAACTACGTCGCGACAACCAAGCCCCTAACGCTTACGGCGCAAGTATTACCTATGACTTGCCGGTTACTCGCCGCAAACAGGAATTGCCCGCCGAGCTATCCAGCGGATTGCGGGCACTCACGAAAGAAACTCAGGATCTTTAATTGTCGAGATCCTAAATATTCAGGAACAATCCAGTCATGAGCAAGATTTTTTACACCACAACCATTCCTGGCAACGGCCATTGGTCGCTGGAATTACGACGCGGCAGTTTATTAAAAATGACAGACCTGGAAGGGGGAGCCAATATCGGCATGCTGTTTTATAACCCGCGTAATTTGCTGGAACGTTACAACGCCCCCGATACACTGAAATGCCAACACACATTCAAATTACAACGCGGTAATTGTTTGTATTCCGACATGGGGCGCATTTTTGCATCTATCGTTGAGGATCACTCCGTCAACGGCGAAGGCAACTGGCACGATACTGTCTGCGGGAATAGCACAACAAAAACAGTTGAAGAACACTGGGGAAAACGCGACTACCAAAAAGATCGCAATCAATGGCTACAAAACGGTTACGACGCATTTTTGGTAGAACTGGCCAAATACGGGCTGGGTCGCGCCGACATGGCCTCCAACATTAATTGGTTTAGCAAAGTCATCGCCGATGATGCCGGCAATATAAAACTCGATTATAAAAATCAGAGCGCGGGCAATAGCGTAACCCTTCGTTTTGAAATGGACACATTGGTAGTGCTGCACGCCTGCCCACACCCATTAAATATTTCTGAACAGTATCCATTTAAATCCGTGCAAATTGAATTGGGTGAAGCCGATCCTGTTAGTGATGACGATTATTGCAAAAACTTCCGCGAGGAAAACCAACGCGGCTTTAAAAACAATGAACTCTATTATCTAGCAACAAAAAACCAGTTTTCACACACTTGATATGAACTCCAGCATTTTCATGAATCACTCGAAAATGCATATGATCAAAGATTGAGGTACTGATAATGTCACTCGTTCAAAGCAACTTGCATCCGGAAACCGCCACCGCTCGCCACAACGTAAAAGCAGGCGATTATTTCCTTGGCGAAATAAAACAGGGCCAAACCTTTCGTATCGTCGATCTGGAAGGCAACCAGGCTGCAGACGTTTTATTTTATAACGCCAAAGATCCCAGCGAACGTTACAGCGCTATGGACACGATCCGTACGCAAGGCAATTTATATTTAAGCGCAGGCACCAAATTAATATCCAATGCCAGCAACGAGCTGCTGGAAATTGTTGCCGATACTTGCGGCCGCCACGACACGCTCGGCGGCGCTTGTGCAACGGAAAGCAACACTGTGCGTTACAGCCTGGAAAAACGTTGCATGCATGCATGTCGCGATAGCTGGATGCTTGCCATTGCTGAACACCCTGAATTCAATATTCGCAAACGCGACATCACTCATAACATCAATTTTTTTATGAATGTTCCCGTTACCGCACAAGGTGGGCTTACTTTTGAGGACGGGATTTCTGCGCCGGGAAAATACGTTGAGCTCAAAGCCAAAATGGATATTGTGATGCTGATTTCGAATTGCCCCCAGTTAAATAATCCATGCAATGGTTACAACCCGACACCGATTGAAGTGATTGTGTGGAATTAAATTATATTCTTTGAAATAACGTAGGTTGCTGCGGGCCGCGTAGGCTGAGCTTGCGAACCGCAACATGATAATTCTTCAGTGGACGACCATTGTCGTATTTAACACCAGCGGGACGACCCGCCGGAGCACAACATGTTTACCAAAGTCCTGATCGCAAACCGTGGTGCCATCGCCACTCGAATTATTCGCACGCTCAAAAAACTCAATATCAAATCCGTCGCTGTCTACGCAGAATCCGATGTGGATTCTCTGCATGTAAGGCTTGCCGATGAAGCCTTTTCATTAGGCGAAGGTGCAGCGGCACAAACCTATCTGGACCGCAAAAAAATAATTACTATTGCACAACAAACCGGGGCACACGCTATTCATCCCGGCTATGGATTTTTAAGTGAGAACGCCAGTTTTGTTGCTGAGTGTGAAGCCGCAGGAATAATTTTTATTGGACCTACCGCGGATCAAATGCTGACCTTTGGTTTAAAACACAAAGCGCGCGAGCTCGCCCAGGCAGCGGATGTACCTTTATGTCCAGGCACGGATTTGTTAAAAAACATTGATGATGCACAGCAAGCGGCGGCGCGAATCGGTTATCCCGTTATGTTGAAAAGCACTGCCGGCGGTGGTGGCATCGGCATGCAGTTGTGCAATAGCGAGCAGGATTTATTGTCTGCATTTGATTCCGTCAAACGCCTCGGAAAAAATAATTTTGCAGATGACGGCGTATTTTTGGAAAAATTTATCGCTGCTGCTCGCCACATCGAAGTACAAGTTTTTGGTGATGGCAAAGGCACGGCGGTTGCCATTGGGGAACGCGACTGCTCCAGCCAGAGGCGCAATCAAAAGGTGGTGGAAGAATGCCCTGCTCCCAATTTGCCAGAGCATCAACGCATTGCTATGCAAAAAGTCGCAGAGCAACTACTTGCTTCTGTAAATTATCGCAACGCCGGAACAGTAGAATTTATTTATGATTCATTGGATAACACATTTTATTTCCTGGAAGTTAATACTCGCCTGCAAGTTGAACACGGTGTAACAGAAGAGGTTTATGGCGTAGACCTGGTTGAATGGATGCTCAAACAAGCCGCTGGCGAATTAGGGGATATTCGCAACCTGCGCAACCAACTCTCACCTAAAGGTCACGCCATTCAAGTACGTGTTTATGCAGAAGACCCCGCATTAAATTTTCAGCCCAGTGCTGGTTTGCTCAGCAAAGTAGAGTTTCCAACATTGACTGAAAATCTTCGTATTGATCATTGGATCGAAAGTGGAATTGAAGTGCCGGCATTTTTTGACCCCATGCTCGCCAAGATTATTGTGAAAGGCGCTGATCGCAATGCAGCATTATTCAATTTAAAAAATGCGTTAGGAAACACACAGCTTTATGGAATAGAAACCAACCTGGGTTATTTACGCGCGCTGTTGCAGGATGAAAAACTCTTGCAAGGCACCATGACTACGCGCTATTTAAACAGTTTTGTATTTAAACCCAATCGTATTGATGTTATCCAAGGTGGAACCCAAACAACCATCCAGGATTTTCCAGGTCGCCAGGGTTATTGGCATGTTGGAGTTCCAACGTCCGGCCCTTTCGATAGTTATTCATTTCGCCTTGGCAATCGCATGCTAGGCAATGATGACACAGCAGCAGGTTTGGAAATTACATTACAAGGCCCCACATTGAAATTTGGCTGCACGACAAAAATTATTATTACCGGCGCAAGCATTGATGCAAAACTTGATGGGAATTTAATTCGCTCCAATGAAATTATAACTATCAATGCGGGCCAGCAATTGGTATTGGGGCGCATCACTGTTGGTGCACGCGCTTACTTGTGTGTAGCGGGTGGAATTCAATGCCCGGATTATCTTGGCGCAAAATCCACTTTTACCCTCGGTCAATTCGGCGGCCATAATGGTCGCGCATTACGCGCCGGGGATGTACTTGCACTCGCACAAAATTGCAATCGCGAAATTGACGCAGCATTTGCACCACAAGCATTAATCCCTGTAATTACCAACACCTGGCAACTGCGCGTTATCTATGGCCCGCATGGCTCACCGGATTTTTTCACCGAAAAAGATATCGCTGTTTTCTTTGCAACAGACTGGGAAGTACATTACAACTCCAGCCGCACCGGTGTGCGCCTGATCGGCCCCAAACCGGAATGGGCGCGCACCTCCGGCGGTGAAGCCGGTATGCATCCATCCAATATCCACGATAATGCTTACGCATTCGGCACAGTGGATTTTACTGGCGATATGCCGGTGATTCTCGGCCCGGATGGCCCTTCACTCGGTGGTTTTGTTTGCCCAGCCACAGTAATCAGCGCTGATTTATGGAAGCTCGGACAAGTACGTGCCGGCGATAAAATCCGTTTTATTCCCGTTAGCATTGATGATGCTGTTGCGATTGAAAAATCACAACACCAATCGTTGCAGAAACTGCATGTTGTTACGCACTCCTATTCCGAAGCGAATATTTCATCACCCATTGTTAAAAAGTTATTCGCACAGGAATTTGGTGAAGATATTGTTTACCGGGTTGCAGGCGACCATTTTTTATTGGTGGAGTACGGCGCACTTGAGTTGGACATTAAATTGCGCTTTCGCGCCCATGCATTAATGCAATGGCTGCAAAAAAATAGTATTGCCGGATTACGCGAATTAACACCTGGAATTCGCTCGCTGCAAATTCATTATGATAGCCAGCAAGTATCACTCACCCAATTACTCGGGCATCTGGAACTTGCAGAAAAAACCTTAACACAGCAACTAGCACAACTGAGTGTCCCTTCTCGTATAGTGCATATTCCTCTAAGTTGGGATGATGAAGCCTGCCAGCTCGCCATCCAGAAATATATGCAGTCTGTGCGCTCTAACGCGCCCTGGTGCCCGAGCAACCTGGAATTTATTCGCCGGATTAACGGCCTGAATTCTATTGCCGATGTTAAAGAGATTTTATTTTCTGCATCTTATTTAGTCATGGGCCTTGGTGATGTTTATTTAGGTGCGCCGGTAGCAACACCGGTTGATCCGCGCCATCGTTTGGTAACTACAAAATATAATCCTGCGCGCACCTGGACCGCTGAAAACTCGGTGGGCATTGGTGGCTCTTATTTATGTGTGTATGGCATGGAAGGACCTGGAGGTTATCAGTTCGTAGGCCGCACGTTGCAAATGTGGAATCGTTATCGCCAGACCAAAGCGTTTAAACACCCCTGGCTGTTAAACTTCTTCGACCAGATTCGCTTTTATGAAGTCAGCGCTGAAGAACTACAAAAAATCCGCCGCGACTTCCCTTTAGGCAGATACGACATAAAAATTGAAGAAAGCCATTTCAGTTTGGGCGAGTATGAAAATTTTATTGCTGCAAATAAATCCGGCATCGATAAATTTACTACGCAGCGTGAAAAAGCATTTGAGGAAGAACTGGCACGCTGGCATGCAAATGGCCAATTTAATTATGAGCAGGAAGAAATTATTGAAAGCGAGACCGAGACTCAATTCCCTGATAGCGCTATTTGCGTAGACAGTTCGGTTTCCGGCAGCGTGTGGCAAACCCAGGTAAAAATCGGACAGGAAGTTAGCGCCGGTGATATTTTATTAATTCTTGAATCCATGAAAATGGAAATCAACATTAACGCCCCTTGTGCAGGCAAAGTAACGCATCTATTAAAAAATGATGGTGCACGGGTTCAGGCAGGACAAACACTGGTAGTACTGGAAGAAGTGTAAATTAAAAATAAAAAACCCGGCGCAAGCCGGGTTAACATCCAGGGAGAACATACAACAAAATCAATTCATCATACGTTTTTCACGCAAGTTACCAATTACTGCTTCCAGTGCGCGATCAAATAACATACCGTCATCCAGGATCGTCAAACGTTTGGTTTGCAGTGCAATAGCCAGACTCTCACGGCTTTCTTCCGCCACTTTCATACCGGCACGATTAACAAAAATATATTTTCCGACCGAGCGAATAATTGCCGCCAAACGGCAACGATACTTCTCACCCGCCTCACCTTGCATTTCAAACCATGTGCCTTGGGTAATATTATTTACCAGTGCCAAATGTTGCGGATCGACCTGGATACTTTGAGTCACGGATTCATCAATAACAACACCGGCTTCTTCAACAAGCGATTGCTGTTGTGTCGCAACCTCTTCCACCGTATTGGCAACAGTTTCAGTCGCAACCACTGGAGATCCAGCATTTTCAGGCTGTTCAATAACAGGTTGCTCTGCGGCAACAGGAGCAACTTCGCTAACGTCGGGAATAATTTCTTGAGGTATTTCAACAACAACTTCTTGCGCGATTGCCGTTGAAGGCTCGTTCACAACCGCTTCATTTGCACGCTTGGTTTGTGTAGCTTCTGCGTTCGCAGCTACCTGACTATTACCAGCCATTTGTGCATTAGCAGCCAATTGTGCTTTTTGCTGCGCTTCGATCATAGCGGCTTTCACACTGGCATTTTTTGCCGCCAGCTCTTGCGCTTTAATAGCTAATTCCGCAGCAGAGGCAACAGGTTCAACGTCTTCGGCGACCGGCTTTGGCTCACCACGCAAACGCGCGAGATGCACCACTTCCAATTGTTTAAATAAATTTGTTGTTTCAAATGGACTGAACGAAATGCTTTCCAATCCAGTACGCAATTTTTGCAATAATTCGGGTACCAGTTTTAATAGGCGCTGGCGATTATCCTTATCCATAGTTGCTGTTACGCTCCATACCAACTGCTGGGCAGTAGCAGAGCAAATGCGCCATTCATCACTTTCCACACCCTGCTTTAGACTGGTAATGAACATCACGTTCGCCCAAGCCTCACGCAATAATTTGGTGACGGCTAACGGTAAATCCTTACCGGTGCAGATACGATTCAACTCAGCATCAACTTGCGCGCGCGCGCGTTCGGACTTGGCTTTGCCATCTTCCGCATCAATGGTGCGCTGCTCCAGAATTTGGGCGCGGCGCTTTTCTTTATCCAGATAGGAACGGAAATCTACAAGCAAACGCTCGAATACGCTCATATCAGTATCGAATTCGGTTAACACAGCGCGAACAGTTTCTTCCATCTTGCTATAGAGACCGTCCTTGCGCTGACTGTCTTCGCTGGATTCTTGCCAACCCAAACAAGCCATCGCCATTTCATTTAATAAACGACGGGCCGGATGGCCGCCTTTGCTGAAGAAAGTTTTGTCAGCAATAGCAACTTTCACCATCGGAATTTGCAAACGCCCAATCAGGGCTTTCATTGGCGCAGCAAGATTACGATCATCCAGAATAAACTCAAACATCATGCTGACGAGATTAATAACATCATCATCAACTTGATTGATAGCGGCAGCGGCAAGAGTTTCCTGACGCAATAACTCATTCAGCATACTGCGCAAATTCACGGGGGCACTGTGCGTCATCGCTGCACTGAACATATTTTGCTGTTGCGCCAGGGACAGAATTTTTATCAGATCCTGAGTAGTGATCTCCTCACCTGGTGATTGTGTACGCGGCGCGTTACGGCTGGTGCCTAACAGGTTGCGCAACTGACTCAAAACCTGATTGGTTTGATCATCGTAATTTGGCGTCAACCCGCCAGTAATCGGCGCGGATTGCAAGCCCATGTCAACTTCAGCACTCAGCCCCTTACCAAAACTGTCCGCCACATTGGACGTTGGTTTTTTTGGAACACGCGACGCCTGTTTTAATGATGGCAAAATATTGGCATCAATAAGCGTCAGGTTGAGCACTTCAAAAAATTTGCCGAGCTTCGACATAACGATATTGTCAAACAGCTTAAACAATACCAACTTGGCTTTTACATCGACATTGAGTGTTTTGGTTGCATCGGTAAACGCACCACAAATAACATCCACACCTAATGGGTTATTTTTTTGATAGACCTTGATCGGTACTAAATGGTCGATACGCAACGTTAAATGCTGGATAGGTTCACTGAACTGTTCATTGGCCTTATTGACCATCGCGTCGATAGCGACCATCTCTTCCAGTTCATCATTTTTTACCAGGGAGAGATCATCAAGCGAAACAGAGTGTTCATCCACCTGTTTTTCATCGCGATAGGCATGAGGATCTAACAAGCGCGCAAAACTGATATCAATACTGCGGAAGAACGAAGTTTCCATAGCACGACGGCGAATGCGTACTTCGCGCATAGAATCAAAAAAGATATTCTGGTCGTGGTTGTTATTGGCCTTATCAGCCAACTCAAACATAGCATCATCCACTTTGTCGAACAGCTCGCGCAAAAATAATTGCAATTGTTGCCGGGCTTTATCGCGCAGGGTGTGCATAGCTGCCGGCAAACGTGCGAGTGCAATTTGCGAATTCGCGGTAGAATTCCGCTCGACATTTAATTGAACGACCTTTTTGGGGTCAGCTTTCAGATGCTCTGACATGGTGGATTTACCATTAGTAAAAACTTGCGTAAGTGAAGTATAACCAAGGGCAAGACACACCAAATAGACAAATGATAGGATCGAGAGCCATATCACAAACAGTTATAACCACTAGGCCTGTTTTGCTATTTTTAAGTATATTTAGTAATTAAAGGTTTATTTTTGCGCCAAATTAGCCTTTTTTATCGATCAACCTGTTTAATTATCCGACACTTTCTATGAATTTTTTATATTCCAAAAACTTGCCAACCTTGACTGATGACATAACCAAAAGTGTCGAAATAGCGCTCCAGGAAGATATTGGTTCGGGCGATATTACCGCCCAATTAATTGCCGCCGATGAGCAAGCAGAAGCACGGATTATCACTCGTGAAGATTGTATTTTTTGCGGTAAAGCCTGGGTAGAAGAAATATTCAGACAACTTGACTCACAAGTCGAGATTCAATGGCACATAGAGGATGGGCAGAAAGCAGTTGCAAATAGCCTGTTATTCACATTAAAAGGTAATGCCCGAAGCTTACTAACAGGTGAACGCGCCGCACTTAATTTTGTGCAAACGCTTTCCGGAACGGCAACTATCAGCAACCACTATGCCCAAAAAGTCGCCCACACCCCAGTGAAACTGCTGGACACGCGCAAAACGATTCCCGGCCTGCGCACCGCCCAAAAATATGCAGTTGCTTGCGGCGGATGCCACAATCACCGTATCGGCCTTTATGATGCATTTCTGATTAAAGAAAACCATATCGCCGCAAGCGGTGGCATAACCAATGCAGTAACCCGCGCTCATCAAATTGCACCGGGAAAACCGGTAGAGGTGGAAGTTGAGAATTTTGAAGAATTGGAGCAAGCGTTATCCGCAAAGGCAGATATTATTATGCTCGATAATTTCTCTATTGAAGACATGAAAAAAGCCGTCGCCATTACCGCAAAACGCGCGAAGCTGGAGGCATCAGGGAATATCAATGAAACCACCCTGGTTCCCACTGCGGAAACGGGGGTGGATTTTATTTCGATTGGGGGGCTGACCAAGCATTGTCGGGCGGTGGATTTGTCGATGAGAATCATGTGATTTAAAGACGAATTACCAAGGAGATAACTCGACTGTTGCAATCACTTTTATCGTATGCCTGTTTATCAAAACAACCATAGGATTAGTTCGGGACATCATAGGTAAGTAAGCATCTGCTTCAGGCCATTTCTTTAATATTTCGATAACTCTTTCTTTAGAGTTAAAACGATTTAATTCTGTTAACTCAAGCGCAGAACTTACGATATTAGCTTTTTCATCTTCATATGCCGTATATAAATCTGGTCTCTGAGGCAAATCAATTCCATTTTTTACAGATTCAAACACGAGCCTACTATGTGCATCGGGCTCCTTAGGTTGCTGCGCAGATACCAATTTCGGACCAGTCCAACTTAACGACTGATATTTCGGTATGGCATCTTGTCGGTATTTTTCATTCACCTGATAAGCCTGTACCAAATCAAACCTATCAACATTAAAAACTAACCAAACAGCGCGCCCTTCTGCCACAACGTAAAGACCATACAAAAATGCCGAAATTTGTAACAATGCTACGACCGAAAAATCAAAACTAAGATATTTTTTTCCCTGTACAGCTAATATAAAAGTAAGCAAAGGCCCTAAAACAACATCAACAGCAAGTAATAACAGGAATATTGCCGTGGCACCGACAGCCTTATGAATTGGCGGCGGATACCAAAAACCGAATACAATTGAAACGGATACAAATGCAAGCCCTAAAGAAATCAACAGATGTAATAAAAAGCAACGCAGCCTAAAACTCATTATCCACCTTAACCACTGCAAATGAGAAGCTCTAAAGATTTGAACGTCTGGCTTTTACATCCAACCAAGACAATATAAATGCTCTAATTTGGTCATACTCCCCCATACTTCCAATTAAGGCTCCAAACTCTTCATCAACTGCTTTCGCTTCCTTGTAATCTCCTGTGGCTATGTATGCCAGTTGTAAGTACACATAAACAAACTTATTAACCTCTTTATAAAACTCTGGCCTTTGATCAGTTGTTTTTAGCCAATTTACGGATGCTATTTTTAACTGCGAAAAATCCTTAGCTGCGGCAGAAGATATAAGATGAAGTAGCTTTTTAGCATCAGAAGAAAGAGCCTCACATTCAGACCAAGATGAGCCAATTAATACATCTTTTTGTTGCTTCGCATTCAAATAAGGAATTGTCAGTCTAGATAATTGCATCAGGCTATCAATCCAAATAGCCTCGCTTAACTTATCAAATTCTTTTTCAGAACAGGACGTTAACATTCTTTGCATCTGTCGACCTAAAATGGTCCCACTACTTATTGTATTGAGGCTATCAGGTTGAACAAAACTAGACCGGACATCATAAGCTTGATTAATTTTCTTGAATTGCTCAGGCATTGTGTTAGTAAAACTCAATACAGTTTCATGTCCATAAATTGTTTTAACTCCCATAGACTCAAGAACAGGGAAATCTGTTTTTGCCAGGTTCATCATTAAACTTGCTTGAGCACCTGTAAATCTAGTTATAGGCGCCTTCATAGTTAACAATGGGAAATAATCACTATTCGCCTGCCCGTCATACATATTCGCATATGCTCGTAGCACATCTGCATCAGCAACTTTAAATAAGTGCAGCTGTTGCGCGTTAGCAATACCTAAACGAGAAAAATCTTTTCCCATATCTCCCTCCAGCAAGCGTTCCAGCTTCTCTTCATTAAGCATTTTCTTGGGGCTCGCCACAATAATTAAATCAACATTGTTGGATAAATAAGCATTGTAATCAGCAAAGTTTACCGTTAACGCTTTGAGCACGGCAGATACGAGCTGATCATTGATTTCATATAATTGTAACCATTGAACGAAAACACCGTCGTCATTCAGATAACTTGGTACAAGCGAATAGAACTCTGTAGAAAATAAATTACCTATTCCACTAATCCAAGGATTAGACGGCTCAGATATAACGACATCGTATTTTTGCTGGCCGGAAAAATAACTTTTGGCATCATCAAAAATAATATTAGAGCGAGGATCATTGTAGGCTCGCCAAACGGCCTTTTCGAAGAACCTTGCTCCTTGTACCATAACTTTCTCAATCTCAACCGTATCAACCTTCTTAACTTTCTCATTACCTAAAACTACATGAGTTGTCATACCTGATCCAAACCCTATTATACCTACACGCTCAGGTTTGTTAGCATAAGCAAAAGGCAGAGCACCAAGTAGAGTCATTGTATATTCATCCTCTGTAGGTGGATAACCTGTCAACCCTATTGACGCATCAGGCTTCCCGTTTGTGGCTATAGCAACAGAATTCTTACTGACAAATACCGAAACACTAGATGTTTTACCATCGCGATAAAAAAGCATTTTTCGATCATTATTATGATGGGCAATTCCATGCCTATACACCCCGGAACTTAACACTGCAGGGTCAAATGATGCTTTTAATGAAACAATTGATAACAAACAGAGAACCCCCAACCCCAAAATACCGTAACGAGCAAACTCTTTGTCATCAACAATTGACATCCGTATAAAGGCCATACCTATCGTAATATCAATTAATGCAGCCACTAAAGCTGTCAGTTTAAGCCCCATCAATGGAATCAATAAATGAATCGCCGCAAACACACCGAAAATCGCACCGAGAGTATTCCATGCATAAACACGGCCAATTGCAGACTCACCGATGCCATTACGCAACAAAATGATGGTAAATAATGGCAAGGTAGTACCCGCAAAAAAAGCGGCAGGAAACATGATCGCCACAGCAACAACTGCTGTACCTATATTATATAAAGAGTATCCAGCCTCAGTCTTATTCAACAACTTAATTAAAAAACTAGACCAGTCAAAACTGGAAACATAAATTAGCAAGGAAAGAGCCACCAATCCTCCCATAAATATCTGCATCCAACCCAATAACCTAAGAGGATTTGCATTACTGTCTGCCCGACGACGAATCCACAGCCCCCCAAAAGCGATACCAGCAATAAAAGTGGCTAGCATCAATTCAAAAGCATGCAACGTGCTCCCAACTGCAAGGCTAAGCATGCGAATCCAAACAATTTCATAAACAAATGAAGCTGCACCAGAAAGGAGTGCTCCTCCTAAAACCAATAGCAATAGTCGGCGTTTTTCAGGTGAAATAGTTGAAAGAGAAATTTTGTTTTTATTTTCTTCTAGCAAGTTCATTGTGCGCCCACCCACGATAAACGCAGCAAGTGCAACGCACAAGTTCATTATCCCGGCAACCCAAAGTGCGCCATGTAAGCCAACGTTAGGCATAATTAAAAAGGTACAACATAAAACGCCAATTGCCGCGCCAATACTATTAGTGAAATAAAGCCCACCAAGCAACCTACCTTTTTTTTCTGGGTCATGCCTGATTAACCCAGAGCTCATAAGAGGAAAAGTCATACCTAACAATATACTTTGCGGAAGAATCAATAATGCAGCCAGCCCCCATTTGTAACCGTACACCACAGACATACCACCAAGTACCGGTATTAGATGCTGATAGCTTATATCGAGCATCCATAAAAACACCTCATGAAAAACCAACGCACACAGACCAATAATTAACTCGATCAAAGCATATATACGAATTAAATTTTTCCATCGTTCTCCTGATCGCACTATTAATGCAGATCCAAGAGCCATCCCTCCCATAAATATTGCCAATACTAATGCTTGTGCATATGCAGCATGTCCGAGAAACAACCCAAGATAATGCGACCAGATAGACTGATAGATGAGGCCGGAAAAGCCAGAAAATACAAAAATAATCATCAATAAATAGGTTTGACTTGGGAACCAACGAGACAAAAATAAACTATTCAAACAATTACTCCTTCCGCTACCAAAGCCAATACAACATATATCATGACTAACAAACCACTTATATCAATCTACAAATCTATCATATCAGCACAATAAAAAACGCCCGCTGAGCGGGCGTTCTTACCGAGCGTATAATCTATACGGAATTACAGGCCGCCCAACAATGCTTGACGGCAGCTTGCTGGGAAAAATCTTAAGTTTTCAGCAGTAGCTGTAGTACCACAAGACCAACCTTGAATTGGATCCATAACTCCGGCGGTGATTTTAATTGCGGTTTTTCTATCAGTGTCAGATGTAGGCTGTAAACTCAAGGTTTTACCGTCAGCACCAGTACCAGTACCACGAATTACACCAGAAGTAACAATACCAGCACCAGTAACCGTTATACCTGCGGTCATATATTTAGTTGCAATGGTGGCATCACATCCAGCTTCACCGGCATTAGCAGGAAACTTTTGATTCGACTGCATAAACTCAGATACTACGTTTTTGCATGCACCTATTTGAAGGTTAACTTCCGAAATTTTAGAGCGAGCAGTGTAGTCCTGATAAGCTGGCAGTGCCACAGCAGCCAAAATACCAATGATCGCCACAACGATCATCAATTCGATCAACGTAAAACCTTTATAAATAGATTTTTTCATTTTTTACTCCGGTAAAATATTAGTGTTTAACAACAATTAATATTCAGCAACCGCTGTGCCAAACAGGCAAAAGCTTCTGTAATGCAGAGCTTTACTATAAATGACTGCTAAATATATAACTTATTTTATGGCAAAACAGGACAATCAGTGACATTTTTTGTCACTTTGTATTATTTCATCCTGAACACCTCCTACTAGTACGCGGAAACTGCTAGAGTTATTCGATATAACAGAACCTAACATTCACGGGTTGCATCAATGAACAATCCTACACCAGCAATATTAAATGGCCTCGCAAGACGATTGGTTGCAGACAATCTTATAGACGCTGAATTAGCCAGCAAATCTATGGCGCAGTCCAAAAAGGAACGTATCCCTTTTGTTCAACATTTAGTTAGTCACGATATTATTGATAGCCGCACTATTGCGCGGGTTGCATCAGAGGAATTTGGCTCACCCGTCTTCGACTTGGACGCACTAAGCAAAGATACCATTCCCCAAAAACTGGTTGATGACAAATTAATACGTAAACACCATACATTGCCAATTGCCAGGCGAGGTAACAGATTGTTCCTCGCTGTCACCGACCCTACAGATCTGCACGCCCTTGATGAAATAAAGTTCAATACCGGTATTAATACTGAAGCCGTATTGGTAGAGGCAGATAAGCTCCGCATTGCAATAGACAAATATTTGAATTCCCAAGAGGAAAGTATTGGAGATGCATTAGGGGGATTGGACGGCGAGCTTGACGATTTTGATATAGAAGCCGTGGATGAAAATAATAAAGCTGATGATGTAACTAGCAGTGAAGCAGATGAAGCTCCAATAGTTAAATACATTAACAAAGTCTTGCTTGATGCCATTAAAGGCGGCTCATCAGATATTCACTTTGAGCCCTATGAAAAATCCTATCGGATTCGCTTCCGTACCGACGGTATATTGCATGAAGTTTCCCGTCCACCGGTAAACCTCGCAACACGAATGGCAGCCCGCTTAAAAGTAATGTCTCAGATGGATATTTCAGAACGTCGGTTACCGCAGGACGGACGCATCAAGTTAAAAGTATCAAAAAGCCGCGCGATTGACTTCCGTGTCAACACATTGCCAACCCTGTTTGGAGAAAAAATTGTACTGCGTATCCTTGACCCAAGTTCTGCAAAATTGGGAATCGATGCGTTGGGTTATGAAGATGACCAGAAGAGACTATATCTTGATGCCCTTGCGCAATCACAAGGGATGATTCTGGTAACAGGCCCCACCGGTAGCGGTAAAACAGTTTCGCTCTATACCGGCTTGAATATACTCAATACCTCCGAAGTAAATATTTCAACGGCGGAAGACCCTGTTGAAATAAACCTAGAAGGAGTTAACCAGGTTCAAATGAACACTAAAGTGGGCCTGACTTTCGCGGAAGCACTTCGCTCTTTCCTCCGCCAAGACCCCGATATCATCATGGTGGGAGAAATCCGCGATTTGGAAACCGCAGAGATTGCAATTAAAGCTTCGCAAACGGGTCACTTGGTGCTTTCTACACTCCACACCAATTCAGCACCGGAAACACTGACCCGTTTACTTAATATGGGTGTGCCAGCTTTTAACGTTGCAACCTCCGTTAGCCTTATTATTGCCCAGCGCCTTGCTCGCCGGCTTTGTACTGCATGCCGCAAACCCGCCAGCGATATTCCCGAAGATATATTAAAAGAGGAGGGATTTGACGAAATAGGTATAGCGCGAGCAGAATTCCAACTCTATCATCCCGTAGGTTGTGAGAAATGCAACGGTGGTTACAAAGGCAGGGTAGGTGTATATGAAGTAGTTCGCATCACCCCGCTTATTGCGAATCTTATAATGGAAGGCGGAAACTCGCTGCAAATTGCACGAACAGCAAAAGAAGCAGGCTTTAATAACTTAAGAATTTCCGCGTTGCGCAAAGTCGCAATCGGATTAACAAGCCTTGAAGAGGCTAACCGAGTCACCAAGGATTAATTCCATGGCATTAGCATCTACGACAAAATCAATCAGTGCAGCAGCCAAAGCCAAAACAGCCGCTGTCAAAGCCAAGCAAGTCCCAACCACCAACACTTATACCTATAAAGGTGTTGATAAAAGAGGAAACAAAATCCAGGGCGAAATTAATGGCGGCAGCCCGACGATTGTCAAAACACTTTTGGCAAAACAGGGCATTAGTGTTCGCTCCGTATCTAAAAAAGCCAAGCCGTTGTTTGGCTCAAGCGGCAAATCAATCAAGCCCGCAGATATCGCTATCTTTTCTCGCCAAATGGCCACCATGATGAAAGCCGGGGTACCGCTGGTGCAGGCATTTGATATCGTTGCTGACGGACTGGAAAACCCGAACTTAAAAAAACTGATTCTACAAATTCGCGATAGTGTGGCTGCCGGCGGTGGTTTTGCAAATTCACTCAGAGAACACCCTAAATATTTCGATGATTTGTTTTGCAACCTCGTAGATGCCGGTGAGCAATCCGGTGCCCTCGAAACCATGCTTGACCGTATTGCTACATATAAAGAAAAAACTGAAGCTTTAAAAGCAAAAATTAAAAAAGCGCTTACCTACCCAATAGCTGTAGTTATAGTTGCCATCATAGTCACAGGTATCTTGCTAGTAAAAGTGGTACCGCAGTTTGCAGAAACATTCGGTTCATTTGGTGCTGAGTTACCTGCATTTACGCTATTCGTATTGCACCTTTCTGAGCTTGCACAAGCATATTGGCTCTATATTTTAATAGGTATGGTAGCTACCGGATTCTGTTTTCGTGAAGCAGTTCGCCGCTCCCAAGCTTTTGCATACCTTGTCGATAAATACATACTTAAATTACCTATTATTGGCCAAATTATTTATCTTTCAATAATGGCGCGCTTTGCAAGAACACTAGCAACAACATTTGCTGCAGGTGTCCCCCTAATTGATGCCCTTACCTCTGTAGCAGGCGCTGCTGGCAATAGAATATATGCGAATGCAATTATTAAAGTTCGCGATGATGTATCTACAGGTATTCAACTCAATACAGCATTAAAAGCAAAGGCTATTTTCCCAACCTTACTTGTACAAATGTCAGCAATTGGAGAGGAATCGGGTGCATTGGACGCGATGTTAGATAAGGTTGCCGTGTATTATGAAGAGGCTGTAGATAATATGGTTGACAGCTTAACATCTTTACTTGAACCAATGATTATGTCTGTATTGGGAATTTTAGTTGGCGGGTTGATGATTGCCATGTACCTCCCCATTTTCCAACTTGGTCAGGTTGTATAAGCGTGACATTTTTTGAAGCACTGCAGGTTTATCCTGCTCTTGGTTTATTTAGCGCGCTCATTTTAGGTTTACTTGTTGGCAGTTTCCTGAATGTTGTCATTTACCGCCTCCCCAAAATGATGGAGCGCGACTGGCAAGAGCAGTGTAAAGAGTTTGCTTCTAACAATAACGATATTGCCGTTATATCCACTGAAAGCGCAGAACAGGAACCATTTAATTTAATGGTTCCGCGCTCTCGCTGCCCTCATTGTGGCCATCAGATTAGCGCATGGGAGAATATCCCGGTCATTAGCTATTTAATACTTGGTGGCAAATGTTCTGGCTGCAAAGCAAAAATTTCTGCGCGTTATCCAATTATTGAAATTGTTACTGGCCTACTCTCCGCAGCCGTCGTTTTTTATGTGGGATTTAATTGGAATGGATTAGCAGCGCTAGCGTTCACATGGTCGCTAATTGCATTGACCATGATCGATTTCGATACCTACCTGCTACCGGATGACATAACCTTACCACTACTGTGGCTTGGATTGATTGTTAACAGCCTGGGCGGCTTTACTGATTTATCCAGCGCATTATGGGGAGCGATTGCCGGTTATTTATCACTTTGGTCTGTTTATAAAGTATTTAAGTTATTGACCGGCAAGGAGGGCATGGGCTATGGCGATTTTAAATTGCTGGCAGCATTAGGCGCATGGATGGGTTGGCAAATGTTGCCGCAAATTATTCTATTATCATCCCTTGTCGGTGCGGTAATTGGTATCAGCCTGATCGTCATTCGCGGAAGGGATAAAAACATCCCCATTCCGTTTGGGCCTTATCTGGCAATCGCTGGTTGGATTGCATTTGTATGGGGCGATACAATTAACCAAACCTATTTAAAACTCTTTGTAAGCTATTAATTATGGCTAACAAAAAATTGATTGTAGGGCTTACCGGGGGTATCGGTAGCGGTAAGTCCGAAGTGTGCCGTCGCTTTATTGCAAAAGGTATTACTGTAGTTGATGCCGATATAGTTGCCCGCGAAGTCGTTGAACCTGGAACCCCCGCACTGGAACTAATCAGCGGACACTTTGGTGAAAACATACTGCTAACCACCGAGAACCAGAGGCGTGAATTAAATCGTGCAAGGTTACGCGAGATTATATTTTCTAACCCCAGCGAAAAGGACTGGCTGGAAAGAACGCTGCATCCCATTATCAATCAGCGAATCCGCGAACAATTAAAAAATGCCGCCGGCCCTTACGTGATTTTGGCATCACCTTTACTATTAGAAACCCGGCAATATCTTTTGGTGGATCGCATCCTGGTAATAGATGCAAGCGAACAATTGCAAATTGAGCGAGCAAGCCAGCGGGATTTTAGTAATGAAGCCCAGATCAAAGCTATTATGCAGACTCAGTTATCGCGCCAGGAGCGCTGCGCAAGAGCAAATGATATTATCCAAAACCATGGTTCATTGATTGAATTAGATGAGCAGGTAGGTAGCTTACATAAGCTGTATATGGAACTAGCCCAAAACAATTAGCTACGCAGAAATATTTGTCATATGTCAGAAGATAACACGCAAGAAATTAAACTAAATTGCCCAACTTGTCAGAAAATGGTTTTCTGGAATGATCAATTTCCTTTTCGCCCCTTTTGCAGTGACCGCTGCCGATTGATCGATTTGGGAGAATGGGCGAGTGAAAATCACCGTATTGCGGGGGATAATTTGGATATCAATTCAGAAGACGAATCTCAGCGTTAAACAAAATCAAGTTAACTTTAATCATTTATGGCTGCGGTCATTGTTAGGTGATTAACAAATCTCCCAGCTAACTACTATAAAGCTGAATACATTAAATCCTTAAATATAGATTTTGTATAAATTTAATCGTTAACTTTAGTCCTTTCACCACCAAGCACTTATACCTGCAACACCTTGCGCACCTGATAACTTGGCCTGAGATATATCATCGGCCGTTAATCCACCCAATGCATAAACCGGCACATTAGCCAACTCCACCAAAGATGCAAAAGTGTTCCACCCCATCGGCTCCGCATCAGGGTGTGACTGTGTATACTTTACTGGCGATAACAATAGATAATCGGCGCCTATTTGTTGGGCGCGAATGATTTCATTTTCATCATGGCATGATATTCCCAACAAATAATCAGTAGCGATTGGTCGCGAGGACATCGCAGCAGCCTCATGGCGATTCAAATGCAAACCAACGTTTGTATTAGGATATGATGAGGCAATTTGTTGAAATACGTCTACGGACGAATTAATTATCAAGTTTGCAGAAAATTTTTCGGATAGTTTTATCGCATTTGCCAGCAAAGGCTTATGCACAGAAAAGTTCAAATCACTGATACGCAACTGCACAAGCCCAACCCCTTGATCAAGTGCACGAGACAAACGACTGCAAAAGTCGTCTTCATCGATAAACTCGCCTGTGATCAAATATTTATCAGGAAGGGTTATCGCTTTGATAATGGGTTTATTTGCAGCAGGAAATTCAAATTTTTTTAACTCCCCAGGAGCAACCCAACATATTGGCTGCCCTTCTGCACCGCAAGGCTCGCCACTAAATAAGGTAACCTTATGGACATCCAGCAGCACAGATTTATCAGGATAATGATGGCGAATTTGAATGAGCGGTTCGCTTGCTATGACCTTGATAGCAAGCTCTTCCTGAAGCTCTCGTGTTAGAGCTTGATGAACATTTTCACCTGCATCAACCTTACCACCGGGGAATTCCCACAATCCGCCCTGATGGGCAGCTTGTGGGCGCTTGGCGATTAAAATTTTTTCGTCGGCGCCAACAATAACACCGACAGCAACATGGATTAGTTTAGTCACAGGAAAATATTAATCAGGAACGATAATCTGCATTAATACGGACATACTCGTAAGATAAATCTGTTGTCCATACTGTTTCGGAAAAATCACCGCGCCCCAAATAAATATTGATGGCAATCTCGGCCTGGTTCATGACTGCCTGGCCTTGCTCTTCCGTATAGGTTTTCGCTCGCCCACCATTTTCCACAATCAACGTTTCATTCAGATGTACACGTACTTTTGTAGCATCCAGATTTGGTACACCGGCATAACCTATCGCAGCAACAATGCGCCCCCAATTGGGATCAGAAGCAAATAGCGCGGTTTTAATCAGGGGCGAATGGGCAACAGCGTAAGCGACATCCAAACATTCATCACGATTCCCGCCACCACTAACAGCAACAGTGACAAATTTGGTTGCCCCCTCACCATCACTGACAATTGCTTTGGCAAGATGTACATGAGCAGCAATAATTACTTCCCGCAACCTAGCATATAACTCACTCGTGGTTTCGGTAATTTCTGGCAGATCAACCTGACCTGTTGCAATTAAAATACAGGAATCGTTAGTCGAGGTATCACCATCAATAGTGATGCGATTGAAAGATTTATCAGCAGCCTCACGCGCTAAATTTTGCAAAAGATCCCGGGAAATTTTTGCATCAGTAGCAATATAACCCAACATAGTTGCCATGTTAGGTTTGATCATTCCAGCCCCTTTGGAAATACCGTTTACGGTAATGATTTTTCCCTGATATTCAAATTGCTGGCTAAAACCTTTGGCGCGCGTATCTGTGGTCATAATACCTGCACCCGCATCATCCCAACCATCTTCATGGGCTTTTTGCAGAGCTTCAGGGATAACAGCCGTAATTTTCTGTACAGGTAATGGCTCACCAATTACCCCGGTAGAAAAAGGTAATACTTGCTCAGGTTTCACGCCGGACAATTGTGCAATTGCCGCGCAAGTTGCTTTTGCGTCCAACAGTCCCTGTTCACCAGTACAAGCATTGGCATTACCGGAATTAATCACCAAAAAACGAATTGGTGCCTGCTTCAAATGCTCTTTACACACTGTAACCGGGGCTGCACAGAATGCATTTTTAGTAAATACACCTGCAACATTGGAGCCTTCAGCAAGCTCAAATAAAACCACATCGCGGCGACCAACTTTTTTTATGCCTGCACTGACGGCTGTACATTTAACCCCTTTTACGGGATGCATTTGCGGAAAGGGATACTCGCCAACTGCCATATCTGTATTCTCAAAAATTTTACTAATTTCACCGTTCAATCAAAGCAAATGGGAATTTTATTCCAACTGACCGTGACAACTTTTGTATTTTTTTCCTGAACCACAAGGGCATGGATCATTGCGGCCAACCTTGCGGCCTTCACGCACAACAGGTGTTTGCGGACGCGGTGCAGAAGGCGTTTCATCTTCCGGCTCACCGAGTGCAGACAACTCATCGTGGCGCAATTGCATTTTTTGACGTGCCAATTCTTCACGGCGCTGGTTTTCCATCGCTTCCATTTGTTCACGTGAGATTGGCTCAACACGAGCCATCAAATGAATAGTTTCACTTTTCACTGTTCGCAACAGATTCTGGAACAACTCAAATGCTTCACGCTTGTATTCCTGTTTTGGGTTGCGTTGCGCATACGAGCGTAAATTAATTCCCTGGCGCAAATGATCCATAGTAGCCAAATGTTCTTTCCAGGCGTTATCGAGCACCTGCAACATGACTTGCTTTTCAATCTCCAAAAGAATGTCACCTACACGCTCACACTTGGCATCGTAAGCGCCCTGGATTTCAGCAAGAATTTTTTCGCGTAAAGGTTCTTCGTGCAAACGGGTATCTTCTTGCAGCCATTTGGCAATTGGAATGCTTAGACCAAAATCACTTTCAATTTGTTTTTCAAGGCCGGGAACATCCCATTGATCTTCAATCGATTGCGGTGGAATGAAATTGTTAATCATATCTTCGACAGCTTCAGCGCGAATCGCCGTGATAGTGTCGCGAATGGTTTCTGCATCCAACAGCTCATTGCGCTGATGATAAATAATTTGCCGCTGTTCATTAGCAACATCATCAAACTCAAGCAATTGTTTACGAATATCGAAGTTACGCCCCTCTACTTTGCGCTGGGCTTTTTCAATTGCATTGTTCACCATGCGATGCTCAATCGCTTCGCCTTTTTCCATACCAAGCGCTTGCATAAAGTTACGCACACGCTCAGATGCAAAAATACGCATCAAGTTATCTTCGAGTGATAAATAGAAACGAGTTAGACCCGGGTCACCCTGGCGACCGGCGCGACCACGTAACTGGTTATCGATGCGGCGCGACTCGTGGCGCTCGGTACCAATAATATGCAGGCCTCCTGCTGCCAATACAATTTCATGACGCTGCTTCCATTCGCTTTTGATTGCATCAATTTGTGCCTGAGTTGGGTTTTCCAATTTTTCAATATCAGATTCCCAACGCCCACCCAGCACAATATCTGTTCCACGACCAGCCATATTGGTTGCGATAGTCACTGCAGCCGGGCGGCCTGCCTGTGCAATAATTTCAGCTTCCTGTGCGTGAAACTTTGCGTTCAATACCTGATGTTTAATTCCGGCTTTGGTCAGGCGACGAGACATTTCTTCTGATGTTTCAATTGAAGCGGTACCAACCAAAATCGGGGCATTTTTTGCCTGGAATGTTTTTACATCTTCCACAATCGCCAGATATTTTTCTTCCAATGACAAAAACACTTTGTCATTCATATCGATACGCTGGATAGTTCTATTTGTAGGAATTACCACCACATCCAGGCCATAGATTTCACGGAATTCATAAGCTTCTGTATCTGCAGTACCCGTCATACCAGCGAGCGTTGGATATAAACGGAAATAATTTTGGAAAGTAGTAGAAGCAAGCGTTTGGCTTTCACTCTGGATTGCCACGCCTTCTTTTGCTTCAATCGCTTGATGCAATCCTTCAGACAAACGACGGCCAGGCATAGTACGGCCTGTGTGCTCATCAATTAATACTACCTGGCCTTCCTGCACGATATATTCAACGTTCAGGTGAAATAATGCATGCGCACGCAAAGCAGAATTAACGTGATGCAATAAGGTAAGGTTATTCGCTGCATACAAATTTTGATCTGGCGGCAGCATTCCGGATTGGATCAGCAAATCTTCAACTTTTTGGTGGCCATTTTCGGTCAGTTCAACCTGCCGGGATTTTTCATCTACTGTGAAATCACCAGGCTCGGTAATAACGCGGCGGTCGCCATCTTCACCATTATCAATTTGGCGTTTTAGCTTTAACACCAATTGATTCATACGTTTATAAGTCTCCGAGCTATTTTCGGTAGCACCGGAAATAATAAGCGGAGTACGTGCTTCATCAATTAAAATTGAGTCTACTTCGTCGACTACTGCGAAGTTCAGTGGACGCTGTACCTTATCGCGTTTGCTTAATGCCATATTATCGCGCAGGTAATCAAAGCCGTATTCATTGTTAGTGCCATAAGTCACATCAGCGGCATAGGCTTCGCGCTTTACGCTGGACGGTTGCATTGATTGAATAACACCAACACTCATCCCTAAAAATTCATACAGCGGTTTCATCCAGTTAGCGTCGCGGCTAGCCAGGTAGTCATTCACAGTTACAACGTGAACCCCTTTCCCAGCCAACGCATGCAGATAACTGGGCAATGTAGATACAAGCGTTTTACCCTCACCAGTTCGCATTTCTGCTATACGTCCTTCATGGAGGGTCATACCACCAATCAATTGCACATCAAAGTGGCGCATACCAAGAACACGATGGCCAGCTTCACGAACCGTGGCAAACGCCTCCGGCAAAAGCTGGTCCAGAGTCTCGCCTTTTTGGTAACGCTCGCGGAATTCCGCAGTTTTGGCTTTGAGTTGCTCGTCGCTGAGTTTTTGCATTTCAGGTTCAAGCGCATTAATACGCACAACAACTTTATTCATGCGCTTTAATTCGCGCTCATTTTTTGAACCAAAAACTGCCTTGATTAACTTACCGATCATTTTTTAATACCGTAATAATTCCAAAACTGAACACAATTTGCGCAGCACATACGAATCAAAATAATGCGAATGAGCCGTTATAAATGGCTGGCAAGTAAATAGGAAGGAGCTAACTAAAGCAAGATGAAATCAAGCCATTAGCGAGAAGAAAGGAAGTTAACGATTAGTGCGACGAATATAGGCAGCAGGATCTACAACTCGTCCATTTTTATAAACTTCAAAATGAACATGGGGAGCTGTTGATCGACCGGTAGATCCAGAAAGGGCAATCAATTGGCCCTTTTTTACAACATCACCGGCTTTAACAAGATTGGATTTATTGTGCGCATAGCGTGTAACCAAACCATCGCTATGTTTAATTTCTACCATGTTGCCATATTCAGGATGGCGACCAGACCAGTTAACAATCCCTGCAGCCACGCTGCTAACTTCACTGCCCTGGCGAGCCGTAAAATCCAGTCCCGCATGGAATTCTTTTTTTCCTGTAAAAGGATCAGTACGATAACCAAAACGGGATGAGATGAAAGAATTAGTGACTGGTGAACCGGAAACAGCAGTCTCTTCTGTAAGACTGCGCTTGGCTAACAATGCATCGATAGTATTAAGCTGTTGCTCCCTGCTATCGATTTGTTGGGATAACTGATCGACAGCAGCAAAAAAATCGGGTGTCGTATAAGTGGTATCTGGCGCTGCCTGAGAGGGGCCACCAAATGCAGGCACTTGGCTAAAATCAAACTCGCCTTGCTCCAGATTGGCTGCGGAGGTCAACTTTTCCCCTAAAGCATCAAGACGCATTAAACGCGCCTGGAGCTCACCCAGTTTACTGGTTAACGCAGCCAGTTGGGCTTCGGAAGTCTCGCGTTCTTGCTCAATTTCGGTTTCGCGGGCAGATAGGATATCTATCCATGCCTCGTCGGTGTTAAAAAAACCACCGCGCTCATCCGAAACCAACCAACTGTAACCCCAAGCTCCAACAAAGGTGGGTATCCCCAACAAACACACAGACAACAGCGCACGTGTCCACCCACCCAAGGTGAAACTGCGAGCCTGCGCATGGTCTTTGTTGACGATAATAATCTTCATTCAGAAATCTACTTTTTTATTAATCAAAATAATCCATACAACATTTGGATGCTGCGTGAAGTTTCCGTTAAAAAGTTCGACTCTCAGGTAACAGTCAATCCGGTTGAAACGCTCTCAAATTATTTAAAGACGATTTAAAACGTTTCAAAACAAGCAGTTACACAAATTTCACAAGGGAAATAAGGCTGTGCAGAGATTCCTTGCAAAGGGCACATAAGTGCGCGAGCCAGAAATATCGCACAGATAGGAAGGATTTAACAAGTAGAAATTTATCGCCCTGTTCACAGTTTAAACAGGGCAATAAATTTCATCAGGCGGCGGCTATAGGTTCAATATAGGTAATCGGGGATGATTGATTTTCCTCAAAAGTAACGATTTCCCATGCGTCTGGCTGCTCAAGCAAAAGACGCAATGCACGATTATTCAGTGAATGGCCCGATTTATGCGCCCGGTATTCGCACAATAAACTGTTGCCCAACATGTACAAATCACCAATAGCGTCCAATACCTTGTGCTTTACAAATTCATCCTCAAAACGCAAACCATCTTCGTTCAGGATTTTGTATTGGTCTACCACAATAGCATTGTCCATACTGCCGCCACGGGCCAACCCCTTGGAACGCAGGTATTCAATCTCGTGCATAAAGCCGAAAGTCCGCGCACGGCTGATATCAGTCACAAATGAAGAACTGGAAAAATCCAGCTCGGTCTGCGGCCGACGATCCTTAAATACCGGGTGGTCAAACTCGATAGAGAAAGACACCTTGAAACCATTGAAAGGAAGGAAAGTGGCAACTTTATCGCCATCTTTCAACGTCACCTCTTTCTTAATGCGAACAAACTTTTTAGGCGCATTTTGTTCCTGTACGCCGGCAGATTGAATCAGGAACACAAAGGGTCCGGCGCTGCCATCCATGATAGGAATTTCAGGTGCATTCAGTTCGACAATCGCATTATCTATCCCCAACCCGGCTAAAGCTGACATCAAATGCTCAACAGTAGAAACCCTGACATCATCTTTAATCAGGCAGGTAGAAAGTGTGGTTTCCCCTACATTTTTCGCAGTAGCCTTAATCTCCACCGGAGGATTTAAATCCACCCTGCGGAACACGATACCGCTATCAATCGGAGCAGGCTTAAGGGTTAACTGGATTTTATCGCCAGTATGCAGGCCAACACCTGTCGTACGTATCGAGTTTTTTAAGGTTCGCTGTTTAATCATTTCTTCACCCGCAGTGGTTTTATCCGCATCGATAAAAGCAGTTTAGAAACAAGCCATTAACTAATGCTGAATAAGGATTAGGAGTGCTATCAATCCTAAATTTACCCGGGCATGTTACCAATGGTGACAGGGATCAGCCAGTTAAAACCGGCAATACCTGTCATAGCCATTTGTTTAAAACCAACTAATTAATCCGCCTGACGACGCAGGAATGCCGGGATGTCCAGATATTCCAGTTCTTTCTCACCCAGTGGTGCAGCCAATGCGGCAGAACCTGCTGAATGAGCGTTAGCACGGAGTTGTGACGGACGCTCAACCACATATTCTGCAGCGCGACGGGTATTGTCGATAACTTTAGTTGGTGCAGGCTTAGTCTCTTTAACCGGAGTTGCTGCTTTGGCAGCTACACCCAAACCGGTAGCAACTACTGTGACTCGCAGTTCATTGGTCAGTTCAGGATCGATTACAGTACCAACAACCACTGTTGCATCACCTGATGCGAACTCTTCAATGATGCTACCTACTTCGGAGTATTCACCCAGGGACAAATCGATACCCGCCGTGATGTTCACCAGGATGCCACGCGCACCTTGCAGATTTACATCTTCCAGCAATGGACTGCGAATTGCAGCTTCAGCAGCTTCGCGCGCACGATTTTCACCGGTAGATTTACCAGTTCCCATCATTGCCATACCCATTTCAGACATTACTGTGCGTACGTCTGCAAAATCCACGTTAATCATACCCGGACGGATAATCAGGTCAGCAATACCCTGCACCGCGCCAAGCAATACGTTGTTAGCCGCTTTAAATGCATCCAGCAAACTCGTAGATTTCCCCAACACCGACAGCAATTTTTCGTTCGGAATGGTAATCAACGAATCAACGCGCTCACCCAACTCTTTGATGCCAGCATCAGCGATAGTCATACGCTTGCGGCCTTCAAAGGGGAACGGTTTGGTTACCACAGCAACGGTGAGGATTCCCAAATCGCGTGCGACTTCAGCGACTACCGGTGCAGCACCAGTTCCGGTACCACCACCCATACCTGCAGCGATAAAAACCATATCAGCACCACGCAATACTTCTGCGATGCGCTCACGATCTTCCATTGCCGCCTGGCGACCAATTTCCGGATTTGCACCGGCACCCAGGCCTTTAGTCATGGAATTACCCAGCTGCAATACTGTGCGGGCATCAATATCTTTCAATGCCTGCGAATCGGTGTTGGCGCAAATAAATTCAACGCCTTCGATTTTGCTGGCGATCATGTGTTTGACCGCATTACCGCCGCCGCCGCCCACACCGATAACTTTAATTACTGCATTTTGATGAATGCTATCAACGAGTTCAAACATGGCCACACCCCTTTGTTTCCTTTGATTCAATCTGTGATCGTGACAAATTGTTCCGATAAGACACAATTTGCGAAAATTTATTTTTCCAAGGATGCACTCGCATCACTTAGAAGTTGCTCTGAAACATTTTTTTGATTTTGCTAAAAATAGAACCCTGCGATTCTTTGGTGCTGTTAGCTGCACGACCACCACCGCTCCCCCCCTGGTGTTGCTTCATGGCATAAATCAACAAACCAACACCTGTCGAGTAAATCGGGTTATTCACTATGTCGGACAAACCGCGAATGTTTTGCGGGGCTCCCAAGCGCACCGGCATATGGAAAATTTCTTCTGCCAATTCAATAACACCTTCCATCTTGGAAGTACCGCCAGTCAGCACTATGCCGGCGGCAATCAAATCTTCATAACCGCTACGGCGCAATTCAGCTTGTACCAGGGTAAATAATTCGTCGTAACGCGGCTCGACAACTTCAGCCAATGCCTGACGGGATAAATCGCGCGGCTGACGATCGCCAACACTTGGTACTTTGATGGTTTCATCCGGGCTGGTCAGTTTCGCCAACGCACAGGCATATTTAATTTTAATTTCTTCCGCATTCGGCGTTGGGGTACGCAATGCCATTGCAATATCATTAGTGACCTGGTCACCTGCAATTGGAATTACACCGGTATGGCGAATTGCACCGTCTTTAAAAATAGCGATATCCGTAGTACCACCACCGATATCCACCACACATACACCTAATTCTTTTTCATCTTCAGTTAATACGGAATAGCTCGATGCAAGCTGCTCCAGAATGATGTCTTCTACTTCCAGGCCACAACGACGAATACATTTTTCGATATTTTGTGCTGCATTTACCGCGCAAGTTACCAAATGCACTTTGGCTTCAAGACGCACGCCGGACATACCTAATGGTTCTTTCACACCATCCTGGTCATCAATTAAAAATTCTTGCGGCAGAATGTGCAGTATTTTTTGGTCCGCCGGAATTGCCACTGCTTGTGCAGCATCAATTACCCGTTCCAGATCCTGCGAAAAAACTTCGCGATCGCGAATCGCCACAATACCGTGGGAGTTCAAACTACGAATGTGGCTGCCAGCAATACCGGCATAGACAGAGTGAATCTGGCAACCCGCCATCAACTCCGCTTCTTCAATTGCGCGTTGAATCGATAAAACGGTCGACTCAATATTTACCACCACACCTTTTTTCAAACCGTTTGAACGGTGAGAGCCAATACCAACAATCTCCAATTGGCCTTCAGGTGTAATAGCGCCAACGATAGCCACAACCTTGGATGTGCCTATATCCAGGCCTACAATCATTTTGTTGTCACTAGCGTTTGCCATTCAAAAAACCTCGTTTACCAGTTGTGAGCCAATTTCCGTGCAACTGGCATTTTTTTAACTTAATGAACTTGTGGATTAACCGTTGCTGCAGGAGCAGGAACACCAACTTGCAACGGACTTTTTATGTATTTTTTTGCCATCGCCGAGTCCGCTACCCAACGTACAGCGATGCCATTTGTATACCTGACATCGATTGCTTTTACATCCGACCAAACACTGCTCAAATGTGTATCGTATACAGTAACAAATCTACGTATTTTTTCCATAACTTGATCGCGTCCAATAGCGATTTCTACGTGATTTTTTACCGTTAATCGCCAGGATTTTTTGTTATCGCACTTTAATGCGAGAACATCCAATCCACGCGAGCGCAAAATCTGGGACAAATCCTGATATTGCTGCAAAATTTCAATCGCATCAGCTTCACTTCCTTGAAGCCATGGCAAACCGGAAAGTGGTCCCGCATTTTCCACACGAACAATTTCACCGCGCTGATTTAAAAATCCATCTCCCCAACGGGCAATCGGTTTTTGTTCAATAATTTTTACCACTAATGTGTCCGGCCAACGACGATTGAGTGTAACTTTTTCCACCCAGGGATCACTCAATAGCGCCGCTTTCAGCTCCATTAAATCCAGTTGCAAAAAATCGCCATTGATTTCATCGCCAATTAACTCAGTCGCACGCTGCTTGGAAATAAGATGAAACTCACCTTCCACAACGACACTTTTAATCGGGCGCTCAAACACTTTTGCAATCGGCCCGCTTGCCCAATAAATAGCAACTCCCAATCCGATCACCAAACATCCGACTGCAAAACGGCGATTCAACCAGGAAAAGTTCCAGGTAATACCCAACCTTTTCCCCGCGCGATAAGTATTTGGTTCTTCTGCACGACTTTTTCTTCCTTGTGGCGATGCTTTTGTATAGCCCCGCTCCCTTCTCGCCGCGGGTTCAGGTCGCGCGACCGGCATATCTCCCGCACTGTAACGGGGCGTCGGATTCTCCATTAATACATCGCGTTCCTCGCGAATTTCCGACTGCATTTTTTTTTCATTGCGCGAATCATTGGCTCTGCGACTTACGCTTTCCGTCACTACCGCACGCCGCCGTGGTTTCGGATTTTCATCCATTAGCGGATCTGCACCAATCCTTGGTTCAATACGCTCCCGATCCGGCTTGAAATCGCGCATGGAAAATTACACTTTCACCGTGAGGCTGGCGCGCAACACAGTCAGCACCAATTCTGCAAACGAAAGCCCTACCGCTTTTGCCGCCATCGGCACCAGACTATGGCTGGTCATGCCCGGTGCAGTATTTACTTCAAGCAGATAAAAATTTTGTTGCGCATCCGCCATCACATCCACGCGTCCCCATCCACGACACCCCAAAGCATTAAATGCATCAAGAGCAAGTTTTTTTAACGCTTGCTCTTTCTCGACAGATAGACCACAGGGACATAAATAACGCGTATCTTCCGCAATATATTTCGCGTCGTAATCATAAAAACTGTGATGCGTTTCGAGTTTAATCGGTGGCAATGCCTCGCCATCCAAAATCGCTACCGTGTATTCAGCTCCCACAATTAAACGCTCAACCAACACACTACCCTGAAATTGCGTAGCAGTATTAAATGCAGCTTCCAATTCTTCCGCGGTTTTTACGCGCGACATTCCTATACTGGAGCCTTCATTGGCAGGTTTAACCATGGCCTCACCGTTCAATTTGGTGAGCACTTCTGCAAAATCTGACCCATGGGTAAGCACTGCAAATTCGGGTGTTGGTAATTTAATGGCGCTATTCGCACTCAACCCGGTCCACAAATATTTAGTGCGGACTTTATCCATCGCCAATGCCGATGACTGAACATCACTTCCCGTATACGGAATATGCAAAAACTCCAACAATGCTTGAATGCGGCCATCTTCCCCGCCAGGACCGTGCAATATCAAAAAGGCACGATCAATCTTTGCCGCCTGGATATCGGCAATAACATTTTCACTTACATCAATTGCAATATGATCAATGCCCGCTTCCTGCAATGCAGCGATAACCGCCGCACCACTTTGCAAGGAAACCTCACGCTCGGCAGAAAGTCCGCCATAAAGTACGCCGACCCGGCCAATTTGTTGTTTTAATGCCGGATCAACCGGTAGTTTTACTGCTTGCATTTATTTACCTCTATGGCACCAGCCAATCATTAACGCAATTGTCGCTTTGCCAATTCCGGTGAAAGCACACCGACATTTCCTGCGCCCTGGGTAATTACGATGTCACCCGCGCGCACCAAATCTTTAATAATCGTGGGAACACCATCTACGGTTTCTACAAAAATGGGTTCGATTGCACCGCGTGCGCGAATACTGCGACACAAATGGCGACTATCTGCACCGGGGATGTGATCTTCACCAGCGCTGTAAACTTCTAACACCACTAACGCATCTACAGTGGAAAGCACCTCAACAAAATCTTCATAAAGATCACGTGTGCGAGTGAAGCGATGTGGTTGATAAATCATGACCAAACGACGCTCCGGCCAACCATCACGCACTGCTTTAATAACTGCTGCTACTTCACGCGGATGATGACCGTAGTCATCCACCAACATGGCATCGCCCTCGCCAATCGGGAAATTTCCATACACTTGAAAACGGCGACCAACGCCCTGGAAATTTTCCAGGCCTTGCTGGATTGCTTCGTCACTGATGCCTTCATCAGTTGCAACTGCAATCACTGCGGTTGCATTTAGCACGTTGTGAATTCCGGGAATATTAATGCGGATATGCAATGGCTTTTCGAAACCGGGACGAATCACATCAAATTCGGAATGCATCTTGTTTTGTTTGACATTGATCGCACGGAAATCGCAATGGTCACCAAAACCGTAGGTCAAAATCGGGCGCGCAACATCAGGAATAACATCGCGGATTACCGGATCTTCGCCACACAACACTGCCAAACCGTAAAATGGCAAATTGTGCAGAAATTCGATAAAGGTTTTCTTCAGTTTGGAAAAATCACCGCCATAGGTTTCCATATGGTCTGCATCGATATTGGTAACAATCGCAACCATCGGCTGCAAATGCAAAAACGAAGCATCGCTCTCATCAGCTTCAGCAACGAGATAACGGCTTGCGCCTAACTGTGCATTGGTGCCGGTACTGTTCACCAAACCGCCGATAATAAAAGTAGGATCAAGGTTTGCAGCAGCAAGAATCGATGCAAGTAAACTGGTAGTCGTGGTTTTACCATGCGTTCCTGCCACCGCAATACCGTGGCGATAGCGCATTAACTCACCCAACATTTCTGCGCGACGTACAATCGGGATACGCATTTCACGTGCGCCCAACATTTCCGGATTTTGCGCATTTACTGCACTGGAATTTACAACAACATCTGCGCCATACACATTTTCGGCAACATGGCCGATAAAAATACGCGCACCTTTATTTTTCAAACGCTCGGTAACACTGGATGCTTTAATATCCGAGCCTGAAATTTCATATCCCTGATTTAATAGCACCTCGGCGATGCCACTCATACCAGCACCGCCAATACCAATAAAATGAATACGGCGAATACGGCGCATTTCCGGTACACAAAACTGACCGTTGGATTTCTGCGTAGAATTATCCACGGACAACCTCCTCACAAATTTCTGCAACTTGCATGGCTGCTTTCGGCAGTGCAAGTTGCTGGGCTTTTTCCGCCATTGATAATAAATGTTGGCGATCAGCTAACTCAGTTGATAACAAGGCTGCCAATTTCGCAGCCGTTAATTCTTTTTGCACCAGCGAAACGCCTGCACCGACATCACTTAAATATTTCGCGTTGTAAGTCTGGTGATCATCAATTGCACTCGGCAATGGAATCAGAATAGAGGCAACACCCGTTGCCGTTAGTTCAGAGACAGTGAGCGCACCAGCGCGACAAATTACCAAATCGGCCCATGCATACGCGGCAGACATATCCTCAACAAATGCATCAACCTTGGCGTTCACTTGATGTTGCATATATAAAGCCGTAGTAGCATCTGCATGATTTTTGCCAGACTGGTGCCAAACTTGTGGACGCAACATGCCTGGCAATTGCGCAAGTGCTGCAGGCACTAACTCATTAATTGCTTTTGCCCCCAAGCTACCGCCCAATACCAGCAACCGCAGCGGAATATTTTTTTCGATGCGATCACCGTAGCGTGTTTTTGCATCTGCCAAATCATTAATCGTAGTACGCACCGGGTTGCCAACCACTTGCACTGATTTTTCCGGCACCGAATTAAATGCATCCGGAAATGCGGCCAACACTTTAGTAGCCACTTTCGCCAACAAACGATTGGTAGTTCCAGCAACAGCATTCTGCTCGTGGATTATTAATGGTTTGCCTAAAATCCTTGCAGCTATGCCGCCCGGGCCAGATGCAAATCCACCAAAGCCAACCACAACATCCGGATTCACTTTGCGAATTAATTGCAATGCCTGACCTAATGCATAGCTAATTAAAAACGGGGCTTTAAATAAACCTGTTACACCGCGCCCACGTACGCCTTCCACTTTAATGAGATGCAACGGAATATTTGCAGCGGGCACCAAACGCATTTCAATACCACGCGCTGTCCCCAACCAATGGATATTGTGACCACGCTTACGCAATTCATCCGCAACCGCTAATGCGGGAAACACATGCCCACCGGTACCACCAGCCATTATCAAAACAGTCAGAGGCTTATTCATGTTGTTGCCTCCACCAAACGGGTACGGGTAACTTTGGTTGCTTCGGGAACTTCCGGAACATAAACCGCTAATTCCCATTGCACACGCATAACAAATGCCATCAGCACACAGCACATTAATAAGCTGCTACCGCCATAACTGATAAATGGCAAGGTCAATCCTTTGGTGGGCAATAAACCGGAAGAAACACCCATGTTAATAAAAACCTGGAATGAAAAAAGTATGGCGATACCAAAGGTCGCTAATGCAGCAAACATTTTTCCGGCAGCCAGGTTTTGTTTAGCCAGTTTGAAAATACGCAAAATTAATGCCGTGAATAATCCCAACAACAACACAGCGCCCAGTAATCCAAACTCTTCCGCAATAATGGCGAAAATAAAGTCGGTATGGGCCTCCGGTAAAAAGAATAACTTTTGCAAACTATTTCCTAACCCTAAACCAAACCATTCACCGCGCCCAAAACCAATCAGCGATTGGGTGAGCTGGTAGCCAGTATTAAATTGATCTGCCCAAGGGTCCAGAAAAGTTATCAGTCGTTGCATACGGTAAGGCGATAAAATTGCCACCGAAGCCAAACCACCCACACCGATAACAATCAGAAGCAGGAAGTGCATCATGCGCACGCCGGCAATAAACATCATGGAAAATACGGTTGCACTCAACACAACCGAACTGCCGAAATCGGGCTCAAGCAATAACAGCCCCACAAATACACCAACGACCAGTAACGGTTTTAAAAATCCTTGCCATCCAAAATGCAATTCTTGATAACGACGGGCAAAAAAACTGGCGAAAAAAACAACTGCACAGAATTTTGCAATTTCAGACACCTGGATTGATATCACACCCAAGCTGAACCAACGCTGGCTCCCATTTACTTTTTTACCGATCCCCGGAATTAACACCACTACCAATAAAAATAAGGTGATCAACAAAAAGTGCCCGGAGTAACGCTGCCACACACTCATAGGCACAGAGACAACAAAAACAGCGAGCACCAATCCCATCAACATATATACTGCGTGGCGCTTGGCAAAAAACCAGGCATCGTCATAGGTAAGCGCAGCAAAAGACACTGACGCTGAGGCCACCATAATTAAACCAATCGACATAAGTGCAAACCACAGGCACAACAAAGGCCAGTCGATGCGCGCACTTAATGGCAATTGATTAAATGGAGTGGCCGCTTTGATCATGATGCATTTAGCTCCTGTACTGCCGCACGGAATTTCTCACCACGATCTTCGTAATTTTTAAACATATCGAAACTGGCGCAGGCAGGTGAAAGCAATACCGCATCACCAGGATTTGCCAACTCTAGCGATTTATTTACCGCATCTTGCATACTGCTGGCATGGTTAATTTTGGTTGCGCCGGTAACAGCCTGTTCAATAACAGGTGCATCGCGGCCAATCAAAATTACCTGGCTATTAATTGCATTTAATGCTGGCGCGAGCTCGGTGAAATCCTGGCCTTTACCTTCACCACCAAGAATTACAATGAGTTGTTGCGGGTCGCGCGCCAGCCCTTGAATCGCTGCCAGCGTGGAACCAATATTGGTTCCTTTGGAATCGTTATAAAATTCCACACCATTTTTGGTCGCAACAAATTCACAGCGATGTTTCAAACCTTTAAAACTCTTTAGCGCCGTTAACATCGGTTCCATAGGGATACCGGCTGCATCGCCAAGAGCCAACGCGGCCAGTGCATTATCTACATTATGACGGCCGCAAATTTTTAATTCACGCGACGGCATTAAAGGTGTCAGATTTTTTGCAAGATACTCTTCACCATTCTCTTCCATTAATCCGAAACTGCCGAAATCCGCATTGCCACCAAAATAAATTGGTTTTACCCCTGCCGCTAATGGTGGATGAGTCAGCACGTCTTTACGATTAACGACAATATGCTCCGCACCAAAATACACACGCAGTTTGGCAAGAATATAAGCACGCATATTCTCGTAACGATCCAGATGATCCGCACTGATATTTAAAATTGTCGCCACTTTGGCATTGAGTTTGGTAACGGTTTCTAACTGGAAACTGGAAAGTTCCATCACATACAGTTCAATGGAATCATCCAGCAATTCCAAAGCAGGAGTTCCGAGATTGCCACCGACAGCAACCTTAATACCCGCCGCTTTTGCCATTTCACCAACTAATGTAGTGACAGTACTTTTGGCATTGGAACCAGTAATTGCAACAATGGGTGCTTTGGCATAACGAACAAATAATTCGATATCACCTACCACCGGAATACCGGCATTTTTTGCTTGTTCGATAGCTGGTGTTGCAACCGCGACACCGGGGCTTACGATAATTTCATCACATGCCAATAACGTTTGGAAATCTAACTCACCACACTCAACAGTAACACCTGGAAACTCCTGCTGTACTCTTTCAAGATTCGGGGGATTAGTGCGGGTATCCAGTAACATAAATGCTTGTTTTTTTGCTACCAAAAAGCGCGCAACCGACAAGCCGGTGATACCGGTGCCGATTACTGCTTTTACTTTACTGGTAGCGATCATCTGTGACACAAATAAACTCTCTTTTAAATCAGTTAGGCTTTATTGACCTGGGCAAACATGTAAACGATTAGCGCAGCTTTAATGTCGCCAATCCGATCAGAACCAATATCAACGTAATAATCCAGAAACGCACAATGACACGTGGTTCTGGCCAGCCCTTTAATTCAAAGTGGTGATGAATAGGAGCCATACGAAAAATACGACGACCGGTTAACTTGAACGAGGCAACCTGCAAAATGACCGACACTGTTTCCAATACGAAAATACCGCCCATAATGAACAGTACAAATTCATGGCGAACAATTACGGCAATTAATCCCAGCGCTGCACCTAAGGCGAGCGCACCAACATCTCCCATGAATACTTGTGCGGGATATGTGTTAAACCACAAAAAGCCCAAACCGGCCCCGACCAAAGCACAACAAAACACAACCAGCTCACCGGCACCGGGAATGTAAGCAATATTTAAATAATCAGAAAATTGAGAATGCCCTGCAAGGTATGCGATTAACGCCAGCGCACCCGCCACCATGACACTGGGCATAATGGCCAGACCATCCAAACCATCCGTTAAATTCACGGCGTTGCTGGTTCCCACAATCACAAAATAAGTAAAGACGATGTAAAAAATCCCCATATCAAGCGCAACATTTTTAAAGAAAGGGATAAACAATTGTGTTTCTGCAGGGTTTTGCGCTGTCATGTATAAAAAAATGGCGGCACCCAAACCGGCAACGGATTGCCAAAAATATTTCCAGCGCGCAGGCAAACCTTTTGGATCACGCTTGGCCACTTTGCGATAATCATCCACCCAGCCTACAGCACCAAAAATTCCCGTAACGATTAATACCACCCATACATAACGATTGGATAAGTTGGCCCATAATAAAGTACTGACAAAAATTGCCGACAAAATTAATGCACCACCCATCGTAGGAGTACCGGATTTAACCAAATGGGTTTGCGGGCCATCAGTACGCACTGCTTGCCCAATGCGCAACTCGGTGAGGCGACGAATAAACCATGGACCTAACAACAATGAAAAACCGAGCGCCGTCAGTACGCCAAAAATGGCACGCACCGTTAAATATTGAAACACTGCAAAGCTGCGCAGGTATTCTTGTAAATATTCTGACAACCAGTACAGCATTAGTGGGTATCTCCTGCAGAGTCGCAAAGTTCACGCACCACCAGATCCATTTTGGAACTGCGCGAACCTTTAATTAATAAAGTCATATCGGCCCTGGCAATTGTTTTCAAATGTGCAACCAAACTGGCGCGATCAGTAAAATGCTGTGCGCCTTCACCGAAATGCTGGCTAGCGTTTTGGCTGAGGTTGCCAAGTGTAAAAATATGGGGAAGTTTTTTGCTGCGCGCGTAATCACCCAGTTCACCGTGGAGCTGTGCCGAGTCTGACCCCAATTCAGCCAGGTCGCCCAGCACTAAAACACCGCGAGTTTTTTGCGCCAGCACATCAATGGCAGCACGTACCGAACCGGGGTTAGCGTTATAGCTGTCATCAATAATGTGTACTTGATTAACGCCAACATGCTTGCTCATACGGCCAGATACCGGTGCGAAATTCGCAAGCCCGGTTTGGATCTGTTGCAAGCTGGCGCCCGCTGCGAAAGCACAAGCTGCTGCCATCAATGCATTGCGTACGCTGTGCTCACCCTGGGCGTTCAGCGTGATAGATGTTGCTTTGGTATCTGCAACTAACTCAAAGCTGACTTCTGCATCGCTCAGCTCAATTGCTCGCGCATGAAAATTTGCATCGCTATTATGCAGGCTCACGGAAATTACTGTGCGGTTCCGCAACTGCGCCAACCATGAAGATGAAAATTGATCATCCAGATTTACAACCGCTGTTGCTCCCGCAACAAGCGATTCATAAATTTCGCCTTTGGCTTTAGCAACACCTTCGATGGAACCAAAACCTTCAATGTGCGCGGGCATTACGTTATTGATCATGGTGACTTGCGGTTTAGCAAGTGAACACAAATAACCAATTTCACCCGGGCCGCTCGCCCCCATTTCAATTACCGCAAATTCATTGGCTGCTGTTAATTGCAATAAGGTAAAAGGCACACCGATATGATTATTAAGGTTGCCTTTGGTCGCATGGGTATCACCACACTCAGCCAGAATGCTGGCCACCATAGTTTTCACGGTGGTTTTGCCACTGCTTCCGGTAATACCGATTAATTTGCCCGTAAACAAACTACGGTTGAGCGCAGCAATTTGACCCAACGCCAGAATAGAATCGCTGACGACCAATTGGGGCAAAGCGATGTCCGGAAAATATTTTTCTACTACCAATGCGCACGGTTTTTTAGCAACAGCTTGTTCGATAAATTGGTGCGGATCAAAAAACTCGCCCCGAATAGCGACAAACAATTCACCTGCATTTAAGTTGCGAGTATCGGAATTAACCGCAGTAAATTCAGCATCACCATAACATTGCACACTCACCGGACGCTGCAATGACTGTGCCTTGATAAATTCTTCAATCCGTTTTAATGAAAGAGGCTTGATCATGATTGCGCCCCTTTTGTATCTTCAATTTGACTTTCACGCTTAGCGATGCGGCGCTGCAAGGAAATACGTGCATGCTTGCTGTCACTAAACGGCAATGTTTGTGTGGCAAAGATTTGATAATCCTCGTGGCCTTTGCCCGCAATTAAAACAATATCGCCAGCCCTGGCTTGCTGAACTGCAAAATCGATGGCTTGCGCGCGGTCAGCAATAACGAGACAACCACTGGGGCTTTTCATACCGCGTAAAATATCGGCAGCAATACTGGCAGGCTCTTCAGAGCGAGGATTGTCATTGGTAACAATGACATAATCACTCAAACGCTCCGCAATTTTTCCCATTTGCGGGCGCTTGGTTTTATCGCGATCACCACCACAACCAAATACAGTCCAGATACGACCCGGTTTGTGCTGGTGAATTGCATTTAATGTATTTTCCAATGCATCAGGTGTGTGGGCGTAATCCACAATTACTTGAATTTCCTGCACTACCGGATCAACAGAAATCGACTGCATACGACCAGGCGCCGGCTCAAGCTTTTCAATGAGCGGCAGCATTTGTGCAAGGGTGTAACCTTGATCGCCCACACAGGCAATCACTGCCAATAAATTACCAATATTGAATTCGCCCAGTAATGGCGAATTAATTTCTGCCTCACCCCACGGAGTAACAACCTGTGCGCGAGTACCTGTCGCGTGCAGCTCAATGTTTTTTGCGTAAACATCCGCATTACCGCGTGTGGAATAGCTAATTATTTTTACATTTTCAGGAGCTTTGGCTGGTAGCGCTTTGGCCCAGTCATCATCAAGATTGATAATTGCCGTTTTCAATCCGGATACCAGTAAAAGTTTTGCTTTGGCGTTGCCATAGCTCACCAGGTCGCCGTGATAATCGAGATGATCCTGAGTGAGATTGGTAAAAATTGCGTGGGAAAATTGCAAACCGGCAACACGTTGTTGTTGCAAACTGTGGGACGAGACCTCAATCGCAATTGAACTTGCACCAGCATTTACCAGCTCCGCAAGAATGCGCTGCAATGCAATTGGATCAGGCGTGGTTAAACCAGTGGAAGCCAGCAAGCCCAGTTGTTGTGACACGGGTGCAATAGACGTTGAGTCCACCAGGCCATAGCCAATAGTGCCCACCACACCGGATTTGTGTTGCAGTCCTGCCATTAATTGTGCGGCAAGCAAACTGCATGTTGTTTTACCATTAGTGCCGGTAACGCCAATCAACGGAACTTTTTTACTTGGCTCAGCAAAAAAACGTCCGGCAATACCGCTGACTTGTTCAGGTAAATTCTCTACAGCGATCACTGGCACATTGCCCAGCCAATCAATACCTTGCCAATTTTTATCAGCTTCTACAAAAATTGCAGCAACGCCTGATTCAATCGCTTTAGCGATAAAATCGCGGCCATCAACTTTAATTCCTACTATCGCAATAAATGCATCGCCCGTTTTTAATTGGCGCGAGTCCAGGCACAAATTACGCACAGCAATATTGGCCGCGTTGCCCAAATCAAGTTCTGGCAATAAATCCTTGAGCGCAACAAAATGATGGGAGATAGTCATTATGTGTCTGACCTCCCATTACTCGCCGTTTGCGTGACCGCCGGCTTTTTCGAAGCATTATTCGCAGGCTCGGCAACCAGTGGCGTAGTTTCTTCCGGCTTGCCAATATTATCCGGCGTTACCTGCAGCATACGTAGCGCATCTTCTGCCACTTTGGAAAATGCTGGCGCAGCAACATAACCACCATTCGCCGTAACACCGGCACCTTTGGGTTCGTCGATAATCACCATCGCAACAATGCGTGGATTATCGACCGGCGCCATCCCAATAAATGATGCAATTTGTAAATTTGAATAACGGCCATTTACCGCCTTGAATGCAGTACCGGTTTTACCCGCAACCGAATAAGAAATTGCTTTTGCACGCGAACCGGTACCTTCGGCGGCAACCACGCGCTTCAGCATTTCCTTTACTTGTTCGGTGTACCGTTTTTCGACGATGCGTTGGCCTTCGGGCGGCGTATCTACACGCAACAAGGATACCGGGCGCTTGATGCCACCCGATGCAATAACACCATAGGCTTGTACCACTTGTAGCGGTGTCATTGTCATTGCGTAACCGTAGGAAATATTAGCGCGCTCAATTTTTTGTAGCGGTTTTAAAACGGGAATATTGCCAGTTCCTTCACCCGGAAAACCTGTTCCAACGGGTTGGCCACCGCCGAGGCGCGCGAACATATCGCGCACCGTATTGGTTTCCAGCGCAAAAGAAATTTTAGTCATCGCGATGTTGGATGATTTGGCAATCGCCATGGAAAGATCCATCGCGCCGTAATTGCGGTGATCTTTAATAGGTTTGCTACCCACCATGAAATAACCGGGGTTGGTATCAATTACATCTTCCGGTTTGAATTTTCCGCTCTCCAGCGCGGCGAGAATTACCCAGGGCTTTACGGTAGAGCCCGGTTCGTACAAATCGGTAATCACACGATTACGCAAACCTGTCCCACGTGCACGTGCGCGATCATTCGGGTTGTAGGATGGCAAATTGGAAATCGCCAACACCTCACCGGTGAGCACATCCAAAATGGCGATGGAGCCGGCAACGGCTCCACTTTCTTCAACAGCTTTTTTTAACTCGCGATGCGCGAGATATTGCAAACGCAGATCGATACTCAGCGTCAGGTTTTGCCCCGGTCGCGCCGCTTTCACCAGGCGCAATTCTTTAACCGTGCGCCCGCGCAAATCTTTTAATACTTCTTTTGCACCATTTTCACCGGTTAACCAAGCATCGTAAGCTAGCTCCATTCCTTCCTGGCCACGATCATCTACATCTGTCATTCCCACCAAATGTGCAGCCACTTCACCCGCAGGATAGTAGCGATGGTATTCAACTTGTTCGTAAACACCGGGAATATCCAATGCAAGAACGGCTTGCGCAGCATCCGGAGACATTTGGCGTTGCAGATACATAAATTCTTTAGTGCCGTAACGCGCAAGGCGAGCTTCCAATTCTGCTTTATTAGTATTGAGTGCACGCGCCAGGTCCGCCCAGCGATGCGGAGCTTGCAATAAAATTTTTGGATTCGCCCAGAGGGTAGAGACCGGTGTGCTCACCGCGAGTGGATCGCCATTGCGATCTGTAATTACCCCGCGATAGGCGGGAATAGTTTCCGTGCGCAGTGTGCGCGACTCACCCTGGTCTTGCAGGAATTCATAACCTTTATCGGCGTTAGGCAATACCTGGAGGCTGGCAACGTGAACAATAAGGACGGCCACCAGAATCGCCAGCACTACGCCAACACTATAAAAACGCCAACGCGCCACTTTTAATGGTTTGCGGTTTGGTTGTACTGCAGGGCGAGCCGTGCGCGGCTCAAATGCTGAATTACGTTGCGGACGAATGATATCGCTGCGCGGTGATTGATCAGATGTGCGCTTCATTGGCCACCTGCCGCGGGTATAATCGCCTTACCTTTTTCACCGACGATTTTATTACCGGAAATCATCACCATATCTTCCGGGGTCGGAGCCATCATATTCAGTTCGGAAATTGCCGCATTTTCCACGCGACTATAAGCCGCCCAGGTACTTTGCTCGAGTAAATATTGCCCCCACTGCACTTGCAGCTGGGCAGCTTCACGACGCAAGGTTTCAAGGCTGTTTACATCGCGACGAACAACTTGCGTCGTTGCGACAACAGCTAATGCGGAGGCGATCGTGGCCACCCACAACAACGCAATCACCGCGATCACTCCGGGTGATAGCGGCTTTTGTTGTGATGGATGACTTCTGTTCATGGAATCCCTGGGGCTTATCAGTTTATCGGATGATTTTTTGTGTTCTTTCTAAGGCCTAACAGAACCGGGATTTACAACTTTTCTGCAACACGCATGACCGCGCTGCGCGAACGTACATTTGCATTTACCTCGTCATCGCTCGCCTTGATTGCCTTGCCTAGCGAACGCATACGTTTATTTAATTGATCATCACGCACCGGCAGGCCTTTAGGTATTGGATCACCTTGCTCCTGGCGACGAATAAAGCGTTTAACGACACGATCCTCCAGCGAGTGAAAACTGATCACCACCAAACGCCCACCGGGCGCCAATACTTCCAGCGCCTGCTCCAACACGGAATCCAGATCAACCAATTCGTTATTCACCTGGATGCGAATGGCCTGAAACGCGCGCGTTGCCGGGTGCTTGCCTTTTTCCCACGCCGGATTGGCTTCTTTAATCACCTCGGCCAAATGCCTGGTGCGCGTAAACGGCATTTTTTGGCGCTCGGTTACGATTGCTCTCGCCATACGTTTGGCAAAACGCTCTTCGCCGTATTCTTTCAGGACCCAGGTAATATCTTCTTCGCTGGCGGTATTCACCCAATCGGCGGCACTTTGGCCGCGGGTTTGATCCATACGCATATCCAGCGGGCCATCTTGCATAAAACTGAATCCGCGTTCGGCTTCGTCCAGTTGCGGGGAAGACACCCCCAAATCCAATAAAACACCATTTACTTTCCCACTAAGCCCGCGAGTCGCCACAAGGCTGGCCAGCTCTGCAAATGAACCGTGTGCAATTGCAAAGCGGTTGTCAGCCCCGAAACGGCTATTGGCCGTTGCTATCGCAGCCAGGTCTTTATCGATTCCCAACAAATGCCCGTCATTTGACAGGGATTGCAGAATCAAACCACTGTGACCACCGCGCCCGAAGGTGCCATCCACATAAAAACCGGAGGTGTCAGTAACCAGTGCCGCTACCGCCTCGTTCAGGAGTACGGTGATATGTTGTGAGTCGGACACGCGGCTACCTAGAAAGAAAGATTTTGTAATTCGGCTGGCATTTCGCCGTCGGCGGATTGGTCCATCAGGGCATTCCAGCTATCTTCATTCCACAGCTCTAATTTGTTGCCCAAACCAACCAGCATCAGCTTTTTATCCAGATGCGCGAACTCGCGCAGTGTGGGTGGCACAAGAACACGGCCGTTCGCATCCAATTCCAAATTTACCGCCTGGCCCATAAACCGGCGCTGGATTTTGCGAACCTGCTCATTGCCCGCAGGTAATGCCTGAACTTTGGCCAGAACCGGCTCCCATTCAGGCTCGGAATAGACGAGTAAACAGCGTTCATACATATGGGCAGTCACCCAAATCCGGCCAGCACTGGACGCCACCAGCGAATCGCGAATGCGCGCCGGTATCGCCATGCGACCCTTTGGGTCCATGCTGATGGAATGACTACCTGTAAACACTTTTCACCACTTGAGAGGATTAATTTCCACAAAAATCCACAATTACCCACTTTTTCCCACGACGCTCACTATAAGTCGGGGGTGCGCAAAGTCAAGCAACACGGCGCGAAAATACGCACGATTTCACGGGAAAAATCGGGAAATATCGGCAAACAGGACGGGAAATAACAGGATTCACACAACTCAAAAATCAACTTAAACAACAAAATCAAAGCAATAGAAATCAAACTTAATGTAAAACATTAAGTTTCAAATTATTTTGCAGTGAAAATTCAGGATTTATAGAAGGATTCGGTCTATATCGACCTTGATACAACGCGGAAACCACATACAACGCAAAACACACCACAGAATTAAATCGGAGTCAGCCTGTAAGCCGGGTTCTGTCGTGGACAATCATTCATCTGGGACTGATGTCACCATCAGCCTCAAGCGACCTACCCGCCCTCGATACGGGTCGCATCATTGAGGGCCTATTTGGTCTTGCTCCGAGCGGGGTTTACCTAGCCGCAGCCTGTTGCCAGTTGCGCGGTGCGCTCTTACCGCACCCTTTCACCCTTACCGACTCCGGTTTGCCGAAGCACCTGGAATTTAGGCGGTCTACTCTCTGTTGCACTTTCCGTGGGCTCGCACCCCCCAGGCGTTACCTGGCGCTCTACCCTATGGAGCCCGGACTTTCCTCCCCGATGCACCGAAAACCACTCAAGAGAAGCATCCAGTTAACATCAGAGCGACTGTCGGGCCGACTCCGAAGCGGCACCATACTCGTCGCCACAAGCCAGCGCAAGAGTAAATAAACGACAAAACAGCCACTTTTTGAGAATTGCGTCACCAAAAGTACCAGCCTTATTCCATAGCTACAGCAAATCCCGCCATGAACTGGTATTTTTTGCACGTTAAGCTATTAATTAGTGAATATTTATTGCCTCTATAAGGAAAATAGACTTCACGCCCAACATTCACAATAAAATTTCAGGAGATCCACCCGTGAAAGTACGCACACATAAACTTCTGGCAATGGCGATTGCCCTGGCTCCATCGCTCCCTGCATTTGCACAAGACAATTCACCGGCACTGGAAGAAATTCTGGTTACCGCGCAAAAACGTGTGCAAAACCTGCGCGATGTGCCGGTTTCTGTTAATGCGCTTTCGAGCGACAAACTGGAAAGCTCGGGCATCACCAGCATTGAACGTGTTGCTGATTACATCCCCAGCTTCAATATGACCCAAACCGGTATCGGTACCAATATAGCGATTCGCGGCATCAGCTCCGGTGTTAACCAGGGATTTGAGCAATCAGCCGCCCAATTTGTGGATGGTATCCACTATGGCCGCGCGCAGCTATCACGCGCACCATTCCTGGATCTTGAGCGCGTTGAAATATTGCGCGGCCCGCAAAGCATTCTCTTCGGTAAAAACTCTACTGCAGGCGCAATCAGCATCACCACTGCAAAACCGGGCGATGAGCTCGAAGCAAAACTCACAGCTTTGTATGAGCCCGAGCACGGCGAGCAAGATGTACGCTTGGTTCTTTCCGGCCCTATCACCGATACCCTCGGTGGTCGCCTGGCAATTCTGGAGAGTAGCATCGATGGCTTTATGGAGAACACGACACTCCAGCGCGATGAATCCGGCGATAAAAATCGCGTCGTTCGCGCCACATTGCAATGGAAACCCAATGATGCATGGGATATCACCCTGAAAGCGGAAGACGGTTCATTTGACAGCAATGGGCGCAATATCGAAGTGGTGAATGCGGTTTACAACCCCAATCCTGTTTATGACAAAACCACCGGTAAATTAGTAACGCCAGTTGCCTACAGGAATGTACTGTCAGCCTTGACCAAAGCAAATTATCTATTGGATACCACCCACGACTGGAAACGCCAATCCAACGGGGATTACAGTTATAACGATACTGAAAACGTCACCCTGACCATCGAGCGAGACTTTGGTGAGCACACCCTCACATCAGTGACGGGTTACAACGCCTATAACTACGAGGAACTGTGTGATTGCGACTTTACTGGCGCGCCGGGTTTTAACATCCTTTCCGATGAGGATTACAGCCAGGTCAGCCAGGAATTGCGTTTGGCCTCAGATGAAGACCGAACTGTGAGCTATCTGGGCGGTTTATTCTTCCAAAGTAGCTCACTGGATTTCCATGACTCTATCCGCGTTCCGGGCGATAGCTTTGTCGCCCAAGCCTTTACACCATTGCTGGGAGCTTCGTTAGCCAATTTATTGCGCAACGCCTCCACCGAGCGGAATTTTAAACAGGACACCGACCTTGCCGCGATTTTCGCCCAGGCGACCTGGAATATTACTGATGTCTCGCGCCTTATCCTTGGTGCCCGTTACACAGCGGAACAAAAAGAAGGCAGTCGCACCCAATATCACATCAGCAATACCGGCGTTACGCTGCCACAGGGGGCACCGACCGATCTTTATAACTTTATCTGGAGCCAGTTCAAAATTGATCCACATTCGATCAATGGCGACCGCGATGAATCTGCCCTTACCCCGTCAATTACTTTCCAGCAGGATATCAACAGCACAGATATGCTCTATGCCAGCTTCACAACCGGCTTCAAATCTGGCGGTTTTGATGTGCGGGCAAACGCGGCACCCGATGAATTAGGTGGTATTTATCAAGGCCAGACTATTCCTCCCAATGCCTTCTACCGGGATGGAAAGGTACCCGACATTAAAGGCACCTGGGAATTTGAAGAAGAAAAGGTCAGGAACTTTGAAATCGGCGGAAAGTTTTTATTTGCTGATGGCGGCGCTGAACTTAACGTAGCAATTTTCCGCTCGGAATTTGAGAACATGCAAACCAGCCAATTCGACGGCAGCCTCAGCTTTAACGTCACCAACGCTGGTGAAGCCGTAGTACAAGGTTTGGAAGTGGATGGCCGCTGGGCCGCGACAGAAAGTGTTCTGGTCCGTGGCGGATTTGCCTACATCGATTTTGAATACACAGACTTCAAAAACTCACAGTGCTATTTTGGCCAGCCGGACCCTGAAGGTGATGCGATCTGTGACGCCACCGGAAAACGCCGCGAATTTACCCCAGAGTTACAAGGCAATGTGGGCGCTGATTACACAATTAGCTTCGACAATGGTTTAAAACTGGTTAGCACGCTCGACATCATTTACAGCGATGATTACCTGACAACCCCGTCACTGGACCCCAAGTTTGAACAAGAGGCATACACAAAACTCAACGCACGTATTGCACTTAGTGGCAATGGTGACAAATGGGAACTAGCGTTAATCGGCAAAAACCTGACCGATGAATCAATCGTGTCATATGCCAATGGCTTGCCCGTAGCAACCACATTAACCAGCGGTACCAGTTCAGGCTACTACGCCTTTTACGAGCGCCCAAGAAGTGTTGCGGTCCAGGGAACCATCAAGTTTTAGATTCTTACGCAATACCAAAAAAGGGGCTGATTGGCCCCTTTTTTATTGCCGTTATCTATGTGTCAATAACAGTATGCCACTCGAAAATAACGATATTACATGCAAAAAAAAGCGCCCCTGTGAAGGAGCGCCTCAAAATCGGCAATGGTATTCGGTCAATACCGGGCTCAATGTATCCCCCTGAAAAACAGCTGACAATAGCGAAAAACCCGCGCTAAAACACATGCAACCGATTACAAAAACCCGTTTCCGGGTGCGCATCGAATATTCCAACTCCACTTCAAACTACAAAATAATACATCCCAAAAATTCAATATTTTTAGGATTTTAATCCCCATCAAATAAACACTTATTTTCATTAAATTTTTAAATTGAAAAAAAATGAAACCATTTACAAATTAATAATATCTCTAAATGCAAACGTATACATAAAATTAATAGCACCGAAAACTACAAAAATGCCACCAACAAATCAATTTATCAGACAAAAATTGGCAACCTAACCTTACATTCTTGATAATAAAAAATGCACTTTATGAGGATATAGATTACCCCTCACTGATGTCGTCACTTAACTCTTTAAGTAGTTTTGTATGGCAAAACAGTTCTGTAAACGGTAGCGACGTCCATAGCTGCCCTAATCCTCCTTGCGCAATTTGTCATATTATTCACATCGAAAGGTCGCACAAGCGGCTATGGTTAATCTATGCTGTAGACCTGTCGCCTAAGTTTTTTTGGCGAAATGATTGGATTAGCTCAATGAATGACCCGGCCACCTCCCACCTAATACCGCTTCACACTAATGTCCTCAAAGGTTTTTTACTCGCTGCGGTAGGGTTGCTGTTATTTGCCTGCATGGATAGCACAACCAAATACCTCACCACCCACTACAACGTCCCCACCGTGGTGGCAATGCGTTACATAGTGCATTGCGCGTTGATGCTGGTGATATTGGCCCCCCGTCACTCCAGCAAACTGATTACAACCCAACGCACCGGCCTTGTTATTTTGCGCGCAGCGGTATTAACGATGGCATCATTGTGTATCGGGCTGGCACTGCAACGCATGCCATTGGCAGAAACCACGGCGATTAACTTTCTCGCTCCCACGCTGATTGCACTATTCGCCGGATCTTTGCTGGGTGAACATATAGGAACGCTAGGCTGGGCAGCAGTCGTCACCGGTTTTATTGGCGTATTGTTAATAGCCCGTCCCGGTAGCGGGCTGGATGCATTGGGCATTGTGTTTGCCCTTGGTGCCGCTGTTGCCAATGCTGCGTACCAGGTGTTATCGCGCCTGCTTGCCAGCACCGAGCGCGCCATCACCCTGCTGTTTTACACCGCCCTCATCGGCACCATTGTGTTCGGCCTGGCACTCCCCTGGTTTTGGGAAGGCATAACTCCCGGTACCACAGAAATTATCCTGTTTATCAGCATGGGTACGTTCGGCGGTCTCGGCCATTACCTGTTTACTCTCGCTTACCGTTACGCACCTGCGTCAGTACTCGCTCCCATGACCTACCTGCAGTTACTATGGGCCGGTTTATTAGGGTGGATTATTTTTGATAGCACTCCCGATGGCTGGGGAGTTGTGGGGATGGTCATTATTGCGGCGTCGGGATTATTGATTGCAGTTAAATCAAAATTCAGCAAAGCGCCTCCCGTAAAATCAGAAACCGACCAACTCTGATATCCAAAACGATAGCCAACAACCCTGCACTAATGCTCCCGACAAACCCCACGCGAAGTATCAATAATGAACAACGACATATTAAAAGAATTACTGGCGCAAGAAGATGAAATCCAATTCTCACATTTCAATAACCAGACGGCGTGGGAACTGGGAAATTTACTGAAGCTTGCCGCGGATAAACTATCGGCCTCTATCGCGATTGAAGTCTATGCATTTGAGCATGTGTTGTTTAGTTATTTCATGCCAGGCACCAATAAAGACAATCACGAATGGATAAAACGCAAACGCCAATCAGTGATGCGCTTTGGTCACAGCTCGTATTATCAAGGGCAATACAACGCTGCCAAAAATCGCGATTTTGAAGCACAACCCCATATTGATCCCAAAGAATATTGTGCGCACGGTGGATCATTTCCGATACGGATAAAAAATAGCGGCATCATCGGTACAGTAACCGTTTCCGGTTTAGCACAGGAAATTGATCACCAACTCGCGATAGATGCACTGCGTGAACTTATAAAAAACAATTAATTTAATTTCAGATCCCGTCAAAACCACGCACGGGAATGTAAAAGTTAATACAGGTGGTGTTGCTTTACACCGAGCGGCACAACAGGGTGCCAAATCCTTCTGCCATGGTTTTTGGGGATGGTGTTATACTGAAAGGCATCACCTGCCTAACCTGCCTGGCTCAATGTTTTCAAGGACCGCTGCTGATGCTTTCCCCCGAACAAATTCTGCACTTCAAAAACCAGGGCTTCCTGATTCTGCCGCAATTTGAATCAGTTGGGTTTTGCGAAGCGGTTATTGAATTGGCCAAGGGTGAATTACAAAAGCATGCGGCACCAATCGAATACGAAGCCGATACACAATACCCCGGAGCACCTCACTCACGCGATGCAGAGGGAGGGAAAACAGCGCGCCGCTTATTGAGTGCCTATGCCCGCGATCCATTATTAGCGCAGTGGGCAACCGCTGAAAAATTACGCGCGCCGTTGCAACAACTATTGGGAAGCGATGTGTTTTTATCCCAATGCCACCATAACTGCATCATGACCAAACAACCCGCTTATTCCAGCCGTACCGGTTGGCATCGCGATAGCCGCTATTGGAATTTCGCGCGCCCGCAACTAATTTCGGCATGGTTAGCACTAGGTAATGAGCTGGAGGAAAACGGTTGTTTATGGGTAATTCCCGGCTCGCAAGAATTGGAAATTGATAGTGAACAATTGGATAAATTGCAATTTCTGCGCACCGATCTTGAACTCAATAAAACGTTATTAGAACAAGCAATTCCGGTTCCGTTAAAGCAAGGGGACTTGCTGCTATTCCATAGCAATTTATTTCACGCAGCCGGGAGAAACACCACCAATATCACCAAATTTTCCATGGTGTTTACTTATCGTGATGCATTGAACCTTCCCAAACCCGGAACTCGTTCCAGCGTGTTGCCCGATATTAAATTGAACTGATTCAGTGGTATTTATTGCGCATTAACCGGCGCAAAATCATTTTATTATTTTAAATCCGGATGCATTTGCTTCGCAGGCCGAAAAAACAATAAACGCGATTTATCAATGGAATGATTTTTTCGGAAATGATTAATAAAGAAACGGATAAAAAAACCAGGGCAAACCCGCATTTCGTTAGACTCCATGCGGGCGACGAGAGATGAATTACGGTGCGAGGCTGAGGGTGCCTTGCATAATGGCGACGTGACCGGGGAATGAGCAGAAAAAAGTATAGGCTTCCCCAGCTTTCAGTTTGCTTACCGGAAAAGTCACTGATGCTGTTTCACCGCCACCGATGATTTTGGTAAAGGCAATTACACGCTCATCGCCTTTTTTAAGGTATTCGTTTTCGATACCCGCCGAAAGACCATCAGCAGCAACCGGTTTGGCATCAGCTGCTTTGGTCAGTACCCAATTATGGCCCATTACATTTTTAGGCAACTTGCCAGTGTGGGTCAGATTCAAGGTGAAGGTCTTACAGGTTTTATTCACGGTAATGGACTTTTGATCAAATTGCATCGCGTCGGTGCTGGCAAGAGCAAAAGTACATTCGTCCGCCTGAGCAAATTGGGCACCTGCCAATAAAAGCGCAGACAGTGCAAATGCATATTTTTTCATAATTGTTCCTCATTATCCTGGGCAGTTGTTAATCTGATTAATAGAATAAACCATTACTTTACTCAAAAGCAGCCAAACCAATCACGGTTATAAATGCTTAGATTCGTTAATCCTTACAGACGTATCTTTACCATCGTTCTGTTTAGGCGATGACAAACCGCTATAGTTCATCGCCTGCGCCCCTCCTGATAAAATTTATACGCATTAACCTCCGATACAGAATCCGGCGCGCAGCATTGCCTGATCCGGTACAGAACCGCAAGAATCCTCCAATGGCTACACCGTAAATTATCGGCAAAAAAGCCGGACTTAACAGTTAAATGACATTAATCCGGCTAGACTGGGAACCTGCACGTGTTTTTACGACTCACTGATGCAATGTCTGATACTGTTCACCGATGAACTCCGGTATCGGCTGTAAGGCTGTCCCAAAACAGATTCGGTTTTATTCATGATGAAAGAAACAGCGATTAAATATCTCTCCTGGTTATCCTGGCGTAGACCTTGGGTATGGTTACTCGGGCTTTTCCTGATCTATAACCTGGCGTTAGCCGTCGTAGCGCCGATGCTTATCAAAAACCAGTTGGACGAGCTGGTGGTCAAACGCTTAAAGCTCAATCTGGATGTGGATGGAATATCTATCAATCCTTATGCACTGACCCTGACCATTAATAATTTAAAAATCTCCGGCAAGGATTTGGGGCAACCCCTGGGATTTAACAACTTGTTTATCAATGTCCAGCTGTGGGATTCCCTAGGTGGAATCTGGACCATTAAGGAAGCGCACCTGACGGGTGTTTATGGTGAATTCAAACGTATTAATACCAAATCAAATAACTTTACGGCAACAATTAACCATTGGATCGCCAGTGAAAAAGCGGCCCAAACTACAGAAAGTTCCGCTGCCCCCACGGCCCTGCCACGCTTACAAATAGAAGATATCCGTTTACAAATCAGCCGATTAAAGATAATTGACCAGGTTCCTAAAAGCCGGTTTGAAACACAGCTAGGGCCTATTGAATTCCAGATCAACCAATTCAGCACACTGCCCAATGCTACCGGTAAACAATCCCTGTTGCTCAAAACTAACACGCAGGTTGAATTAAGCTGGCAAGGTAATATCAGCCTCTCACCCTTTGCGAGCCAGGGCGATGTAAAACTGGTCGGCCCCGCCTTAACAACATTAGCCGATTATTTAAAAGACGATTTTAAAGTGGCAATTGCCACCTCCAATCTGCAAGCAAAATTTCATTACGCGCTTAATAAGCCTGAAACATCTGGCCTGAAAATAGTATTGTCCGGTATTGAAGCAAATGTACAGAATTTAAAAGTGAATCAACATCCGGAAAAAATACCTTTAGCGGCATTAAAGCAAGTCATCTTCAGCGGTGGCGAACTCAAATGGCCAGAAGCCAGTTTTCATTTGCAAAAAATCCAGCTCAGCGATGGCGATGTCTGGGCTAAAATATCGCCGCAGGGTCAATTAAATTTCACCCGGTTAATTGCAGAAAACAGCAACAATAGTAACGAGGGTTCACCCTGGCAAGTTGTTAATAACCTGTTATCGGTAAAGGGAGTGAACCTGCATTATATTGATGAATCCACCACCACGCCCTCGCAAATTGAAGTTGAGAAAATTGCGCTGGATATTAAAAATTTCAGTACCAAAGCACAGCAGCCGATTGAAGCGAATGGAAGCTTTACTTTACAAGGGGGACAATTTGAATCCAGCGCAACATTGCAATTGAATCCACTGGCAAATGTCGAGGGCACTTACAAAATTGCAAAGTTGCCGGCCAAGGCAGCGCAAACGTTTATTGAACCTTATGCATCGATCGAAATTGTCGAAGGCGAATTAGCCGCAGAGGGTAGCATTACGTCAAAGGACGACGTAATAAAAATTCAAGGGGCGGCACAAATTGATAATTTCCGCGCACAGGAAAAGTCCTCTGGTCACACCATTCTCACCTGGTCGCAATTAAAACTCAGCCGTATCATTGCGGATGTGAAAGAGAAGAAAATAAATATTGGTCGCATGCGTTTCGACCAGGCCTTTGCCGATTTTAATATTTTTGCCGATGGCACACACACATTAACACGAATTATTAAAACACCAGAGCCAGCGACACCAGAAGCAGCGGCCGCCGATGCAACAAAATCATCTGATGGTTTCAGCTATCTGATTGGCCGCATTGATTTTGAAAACGCGAGCGGAAAATTTACCGATGCGTCGTTACCACTACCATTTTCTGCTGATGTAGCAAAAATTAATGGCAGCATTTCCACACTGGATTCTACCAGCCACTCACCCGCCAGTGTGAAGCTGGAAGGACAGGTTAGTGAATACGGTGAAATGGTAATGACCGGTGCAATTTTCCCGTTGGAACCCACGCAGAAAACGCGCATGAATATCAGCTTTAATAATATCGATATCTCCGAGTTTTCACCCTACTCCATTAAATTCGCTGGCCGTGAAATTGCCAAAGGAAAAATGGACCTCGATTTGGAATATGACATTAATGAAAGCCGGATGCGTGGAAAAAACAATATTGTATTGCACGATTTTGCTTTAGGTAAAAAGGTAGAGCAGCCGGGCGCGGTAGATTTACCACTCGACCTTGCCGTTGCATTGTTAAAAGATAAAGACGGTGTCATTCGCACCGACCTGCCAGTAGAAGGCAATGTGGATGATCCCAAATTCGATTACGGCAAAACTGTTCGCTCGGCCATCAGGAAACTCATTACCAATGTAGCCGCTGCACCTTTCCGTTTCCTGGCAGGGCTTGTGGGCGTCGGGCAAAACAAAGACCTTGGTTATATCAGTTTTTTTGCAGGCCGTACCGATTTATCTCCCGCACAGAGCGAGAAAGTGAAACAGCTTGGCGAAGCATTAATCAAGCGCCCGGATTTGCAAATTACGATTCCTGGTGTTTACTCTGCGGCCTTTGATACTGCCGCATTGCAGGAAGAAAAATTTGATGCAAAATTGCGCGAACAACTATCTAAAGGTTTAACCGATGCCAATATCGGCTCCCGTAAATATGTTTCCACTCTGGAAAAATTTTATGAAGAAAGCGGTTTATCCCCCAGTCTCACCGAACTGAAGAAGAGCGCACAAAGCCAAACCAGCGATGATGAAAACGAAAACCTGGACCGCTTAACCTACGTAAAAACGATTAAAGAAAAATTGATTGCCACCGAAGTGGTGACACAGGAAGATCTGATCCGGCTTGCCGATAAGCGTGCGCAAATTGTTTACGATAACGTCGTTCTGGTACCCGGCATTAATACCGCCCAAATAAAAATGGCCGCTGCGCGCGAAGGCGGTATTAACAAAGATAACAAACTGAAATTGGAATTGGGTGCAAACCTGAAGAAAAAAACTAAAACGAAAACTAAAGTAAAAGAGGCTGCGAAAGCACCAACCCCTTAAATAAAAAGGCACCCTATGAATCAGGGTGCCTCTTTATTTAATCGCTAACCAATGTGCTATTTTTTAACAGCTGTTGGCTTAATAGGCAGATAGAATTGTTGTGCAACCAGGCGCACACCTATGCCGGCAAAACCCTGGTATTTTTGATTTTTGCCAGTTGCATACAGCGGCGAACCATTGGCAAGCAACTGTTGGGCCCAATTAATATCATCAGGTGATGCACCCGACATTTCCAGGTTCACATCCGACAATTTAGTAATGCGATTGTCAGTATTCAGCAATTGTTCGTCGTAACTAAAGCACGGCGTTGTGATGCACATGATGCCATTATTGGTAACTCCGTAAAAATTACCCGTTGCCGTATTTTGCGTAGCCGAACGATAAGCATCTTTTGCGTGGAACACGCCGAGAACACCTGCCGTAGTATCAGCTTTTGGCACTATCGCACCGATTAACAGCAAAGGTGTTTTATTGGTAAATGAATGCACACCAGCATTGATCGGACCATCACCATAAACAACCGAGGCAACGTAGCATTCTTCTTTTAAACTACCGTCTGCACACCGGGTTAACTTTTTATTCACCAATTTTACAAAATAACCACCGCACAACGGTGCTGCGCATTTACGATAATCCGGGCGTGCAGTAAACACTTCCGAACGCGCCGTTCTGGCAACAAACTGGTATTCGACCAAAGGCCCATCAAAGGCCCGGGAATCTACTACACCTTTAGCTTTAATAGCATTACCATCAAAGGTAAAGGTAATATCACGCACTACGCCGTAACTGTCGTCATAGGGATCTTCCGGTAATTGGAAGTAAACATCCGGTGTTGTTACCAGAGAGGAAGAAGGAAACAGGATATGATTGCCGGTAGCAGAAATTTGTGCGACAAAACTGCCTGTTACCGTAGCAGCTGTCGGCAAACAAGGGTTAACCCTGCACCAGGCAGGCGTGACCACCACCGTACCTTCGACAATAGCAAATGCGTTATTGCTTGGCGCTTGTGCAAAACCCTGGTTAGCAAAAATCGCCATTAACACAATACATTTAAATACGAGATATTTAACCATTTTCATATTACGACTCCTGGTAATTACGTTAGTTGGGGTTATTGTTATACATTCCTGATAACAAATTGAAATGGCTGCAGCGTAACGATAAAAAATTGGATGCAAAAATTATTGATAATAAAATGGCACCAATATTATTATTTTTACCAAACTACATGCCACGAAAAAGTGTATCACTCGTTTTTGATTAATTTTGTTAAAGAATGTTCTCATTTTTATATTGGCAATGTTAAAAAAATTAAGAGAGAGAAAAATCATATTTACATGTCGACTGCCACATCATCATTAATTTTATAAGGAAAAATAATGTCAATCCGACCTTGTGCTACTCACCATATCCCGGCCATATGTGACATCTATAACCACTATATTGCTAATACTCTAATCACCTTTGAAGAAACACCGGTGAGTGTGGCTGACATGCAAAAACGAATAGAAAAAAATACTCAATTATTTCCCTGGCTAGTGTATGAAGAGAATGAAAAAGTGATCGGTTATGCCTATGCCAGCACATGGAAAGACCGCAGTGCTTACAAATATACTGCTGAAGTTACGGTATATTTGCATCCCGAACACTGCGGCAAGGGAATTGGCAGTGCGCTATATAAGGAGTTAATTGAACAATTGGCAAAAAATGGCATCCATATATTATTAGCCTGTATTACGATTCCGAATCTCGCCAGTGAAAAAATTCATACGCAGTTCGGCTTTCGACAGGTAGCGCACTTCCGCGAGGTAGGCTTCAAATTTGGCCATTGGGTGGATGTGGGTTATTGGCAGAAAACCCTTTAACAGATTTTTTGGTTCACTATGCATTAGAGAGTTCAATCATGAATACAAAATTTATCGGCGTTTTAATTACCCTTGCTGCTCTAAATACAGCCTGCTCCAAAGAGGAAAATACACCGCCCTCCTACACCAATACCAGCGCTGCAACTAGCGTAGCGACAATAAGTTCGGCCGCTACGGCTGCTGAGGTGATCGAAAGCACCATGGCAGAGCAAGAAGACAAAGTTGCGGCCACACAGGACAGTACATCACTTGCTACAAGCGAGTTTTTGAACACATATTGGAAACTCATTGCACTGAAAGAAAATGAAATCAAAGTGGGCGAAAAAGAGCGTGAACCACACATTATTTTTAACGCCGACAATCGCGTTAGTGGTTCAGATGGTTGCAACAGCATCATGGGCAATTACAAACTGGAAGGAGAAAAGCTGACGCTTGGCCAGGTTGCCTCTACGATGATGGCCTGTGCGGAGGGTGGTGAACACGCCCACGATTTCAAGAAATCACTGGAAGAAGTCGCTACCTTTAGCGTCCATGCGGATCAACTGGAATTGCGCAATGAAAAAGGTTTGGTGTTAGCGCGATTTAAAGCAGTAGCCTTACCTTAAACTCTCCCAAAAAAGCCCCGTCAGGCTAAATAAACTGACGGGGCTTTTTTTTTGGAATCGAGAGCATGTGAAATCAATAGTACCTGAATTGTCAATTTCATTTAATGAATATTATTGCCGCCCTGTCGAAATTCTGTGGGGGTAATCCCCACCATGCGCTTGAAAAACCGGTGGAACGCCGAAGGGCTGTTAAATCCGGATTTATAAATAATTTCCAGGATGGTTTCATCTTTAAATTCCGGGGCAAGTAGCAAACGTTTAGCCTCCTCCACGCGATAGCGATTGATAAACTCAAAGAAATTACTTTGATAATGCATCTTTAAAATCGCAGAAACATCGCGCGGTTTTAACCCTATTTGCTCCGAAAAACGCTCGAGGTTGATATTGCTTTCCAGATACAATTTATTTTCATGGATCGCCTTTTCAATTACCGTTACCTTATGATCCATTTTACTGGGTTGTACAGGTTTAGCCACAGGGATTGCCTGCACATTCAGTAACTGGCGAGTATTGATCAAACCAAAAACAAACAGACCATTAACCAGAATCACTGTGAGATAATTATCAATAATCCCAAGGCTATCACTCACGGACGCACTGACCAATCCCTCAAGCATATAAGCCAGTAAAGACCACAACCAGTGGATGCAAAAGCCAGCCAATACTGCATCAGCCAGTTTCAATTCCGACATGGAAATATCAGAATAAAGTTCGCGCAGGTTTTCACGCAATTTATATTCCGCAATTACGCAGGCTATTATGTAACCCAGCGGCGATAATTTTACCAGCGCCCAAAGAAATGCCACTACGGCTTTTTCCGCATCGGTTAATTCAGTTGTCGGTTGCCATTCCAGGCTATTGATATCAAATGCGATTAATAAAATAGCGGCGAAGGCAGCGGGCAACACATGAATCAAATTACGCCAACGCAACAATTTTATTTCTTGTGAGAGCGAACGCAAATAAAAATAAAGTACGGGCCCCTGCAACAACAAACAGGCAGCAAGGATACTGACAATAAAAGGAGCCTGGTTAATCGCTGCTGTTTTTAAATCGCCATTCCAGACAATTAACGTGGTGGTAAGTACCAGCGCGATAAGCACAAAAAAACCGGACAAAATCCTGCGCGGCTGAATATGTTTTGCCGGCAACAAATTCAACAAGACCGCCAGCACACCGCACTCCACTGCGGTGAGCACTAACACCAGGTCATGGATGTTTAGAAAGTTGGTTTTCATTAGACCTTTCTCTGTAGCAATACCACTTCATAATAGCAACGCCATCTGGTATCACCACAGCAAACGGTGGAAGCAGAGAAGCGTATGGAGTTTTTTCGCTTGGTTGGGTTTCGTTTTTATTTAAATACGCAGTGCTTGGCGTAATCTTTTGCTTCATTAAGGGTAAGGTCACCTTTAGGCTTTTCTTCTACCGATTTACACCATTCAGGGCTGCCAACCTCCGGCGCACATGCGGAAAGCATTAAAGCACTGGCAATGACCAGCAAAGAAGTAAGGATTCGTAAATTGGCAAACATATCGGGTTCCCGGTTATAACTATTATGTAATACAAATGGTCAGGCATCTGCATGCTAGTGATCAAGCAAAGATCTGCGACAAGGATAGCAGAGGGAATCATCAATAAAAAACGCCAGCGAGGGTGCACGGCAGTTTTTCCAGAATGACCTGCATGCCAGCCGTTTCGGGGCATGCTGTATTGCTTCGGGAACCTGGTGAATTTTTAGGGTCAGGCTTGGAAATTTTTACGCAAAAAAAAGCCCACAGCATACTGCGGGCTTTTTTTGTTCGCGACGAAATTAATTCGTCGATTGCACTGTATTACGGCAAGGTTTTAAGGTGATTACCAACAGGAACCGAGAAGATGCGGCCATCTTTTACATCCCAGTTGATAGACCAGGTCATTACACCGCGGAAATCACTGTAGGCAGCGAGAGGCACATTACTTGCGCAATTGGTGCGTAATGCCAAACAACTTACCGCCCTGTTGATATCAGCAGTCGTTGCCTGGCCAGAACCGGCAGCGCGAGGACCTGATGGCAAACCAAGAGCAACCTGATCCGGACGCAAACCATTAAAGAAGCCCGCAGTACCATTCGCCAATGGGAAACCTTCGATCATCATACGCGCAGACGCAACCATCATATCCACAGTACCCGCTTGATACGCTTGCGGTGAGTAAGGTGTTGCCAGGCCGCCGTTGTTGTACAACTGCACATGTAATAAATCCAGTTCATTACGCAGTTGATCGATCATCGGCAGATACGCTCCCCAAATACCGGAGTAAGCCACATAACCACCTTGCACATAAGGATGTTCAGGGGCCATGGACACATACAAATCCGGGAACATGGCATGGAGTTGTTTGATCGCCGAAACCATATTGGAAATTACCGGCGCACCATGTAATACACCGGCACCACTTTCCAAATCGATATCCACACCATCAAAACCATATTCATTAATAATGGCCGCCGTGCTGTTTACGAAGTTGGCAAGGTTGGTGGAATTATTCAATGTCACCGTACCTTTTTCACCGCCGTAAGAAAGCACAATGTTTTTACCCTGCGCACGTTTCGCCGCAACATCCTGGATAAATTGCGCTTTATTCAATGCAGGGTCCAAACGGAATTCCACATTGCCATTACCCGCATCATCCACGAACGCAATAACAATTACATCCCAGGACGCATCGACATCTGCAAGGCGAATCACACCGCTACCGTTATCAAAGTTGTGCCAATAACCAACCAATGCATGTTTTGGTAATGCCGCTGCATCACCGGGAACACGACCATTACCACCGGTACTGGATGATGATCTACTGCTGCTCACAACTATTGTTGATGAACTGCTGGACGATTTTGAAGTAGTCACTGCTGAACTGGCGACGCTACTCGACACTGCGCCACACGAACGTACCAATTCCCACGCCTGTTGCCAATGGGCGCCAGTACCAGGCGCGTACGCCCAGCTCGCGGTAGAGCCACACCAACCCGCAACCGTACAACGATATTCACTGCCTGCATTTTGCGTGAGCGCACCTGCCGCATAACTGGTTCCCGCTACATATTGCGGCGATGCACAATTACCAACAACTACCGACGAAGATGATGAACTGGAAGAAATAACCAGGCTGGAAGATCTGGAGCTACTGCTAACAATTACCGATGAAGCAACAGAACTTTTTGATGACGAAGATACAACACCATCACATGCACCAAGTAGCGTCCACTCTTGCCACTGGCCGGAATAATTTACCGGATTGTGTCCCTGCGACCACCAATTCGCTTTGTACGCGTTGTTCTGTTCTTTTACCTGGCTACCGCCACCGTAAGATGCAGTCGCATTCCATGCAGGAATACCTGAGCAATCGACTGCCATTGCGCTAGTTGATAAGCCGCTTAAACATAACGCGGCTAACGCTATTTTTGTTTTCATCAAATAAACATTTCTCACCATGTTAATTTTCATAGTCCCCTCACTCTCGTTGTATTTTTTAGACAAAAGGATGCCGTAAAGAAATTTAAAAAATTTCTTTTGATTCATCGTTTCTATTTGAGATTTTTTTGGGTGTCCCGTGGAGCAGTACTAATCTATTTCTTGCGTTTGTTAATGTACTAAATAGATGGCCGTACTTGGGGAAACACACCTGTCCTGGTCACTCGTTACGAGCTCCCTCTGGTCAGTTTTTCACAAGCTTTTCCCAGCCTGATTATTATTTTAGGTATAAAAGTCTTTATGACAACGTTGCCATATATAACACCGGGAAATGGCTATGGCAATCACGAAATGAAAAAAGCATGGCAACCAGATGAATTTTTCTTTTCATTAGAAGAAAAATTCATCTGGCGAAGTAAAAGCAGGCATTGAATAGATGATTGAGAAATAAAGAGTTACGCAGTAGTGGTTACGATTGCCCACATAAGTCTTGAGAGTGCGAGCAACCACGGGAGGCCAGGAAGGATCAATTATTTCGCACTACGCTGACGCACCGCTTCAAATAAACAAATGCCGGTAGCAACGGAAACATTCAAGCTGCTAACTGTACCCGCCATAGGAATGTTCATCAGGTGATCGCATGTATCTTGCGTAAGGCGCCGCAAACCATCGCCCTCAGCACCCATCAAAATTCCCACGGGACCAGTCAGGTTGGATTGATAAATGGATTGCTCAGCTTCACCCGCCGCGCCAAATAACCAGATCCCCTGATCCTGTAATTTTTTTAGTGTACGCGCGAGGTTAGTCACAGGTACAAACGGTAAAACTTCCGCCGCACCACAAGCGACCTTGCGTGCAACAGGCGTTAAACCTGTGGATTTATCTTTGGGTGCAATCACAGCATGCACTCCCGCTGCTTCTGCCGAACGCATGCAAGCACCGAGGTTATGCGGATCAGTCACGCCATCGAGGATTAATAAAAATGCCGGCTCGCGTAAACTTTCCAGGAACTGGAACAACCAGGTTTCATCATAAGTTTCACCGGGTGTACAAATCGCGATAACGCCCTGGTGATTCTCATCGCTCACCAGATCATCGAGTTTATTGCGACCTACTTGCTGGCAATGGATTCCATTGATTTCCGCAGCATTCACAATTTTTTGTAAGCGCTGGTCGTTGCGGCCTTGCAGCAGATAAATTTCAATTACCCGCTGGGGAGCACTTTTCAGTAATGCTTGCACTGCGTGCAAACCATAAATAATTTCGCGTTTCAAAACACTTTCCTAAAAAATCTGAACAATATTCTAAAAAATCTAGCGCTCGGAGATGCGCGTTTCACGTTCGCGCAGCTCCCTGTCTTTCACTATAAAAATTTCATGTTCAAGGTCTTCATCCAGCACAAAGCTCTCGCCTTGTAACCAGCGATTAATCCTTCTTCTTAGCCTTAGCCACCGATCTTTTAGCAGCTGGCGCCGCAGGTTTAGCGACAGGGCTGCTCTTTGCTGCCTTTGGCGCTGTCGATTTAGTTGTTGCTGGCGCTGCTGCGCCTGGAACCTTCGCATTCTTACGGCCATGCCCCACCTCACTGGTAGATGTAGATTGCTTGTTAGCAGCTTTCACTGCTGCAGTTTTTGCCGCGGTTGCTTTGGTAGTGGTTTTTTTAGTGGCGATATTTTTTGGCGCTGCGCTTTTGGCAGGCTCATTTTTTACTGCCGTATTTTTTTCAGTGGTGGCTTTTGCAGCTGTCTTTTTATCCGCTGCATTTTTTGCCGCGGTTGCCTTGGTATCGGCAACGCGCTTCACTTTAAGCGTTGATTGTTTCACAGCTGTTGCTTTTTCTACGACAACATCTTCCGCAGCAGCTTTGGCTTTGGCGGATGTTTTAGCAGATGGTTTTGCAACCGGCGTTTTTACTTTGGATTGTTTAGCAGCAGGTTGCGTAGCGCTTGACTTGCTCACGCTCGTGCTTTCAACAAAATCATCCAGCGCAAAATTACCCGCAGACGATTTTGCATTGGATTTTTTACCGGAAGCTTTTTTACTGACCGCTTTTGGTTTGGCGATGCTTGATGGAGTAACATCTGGATTAGTAAGGTTTTGATTTGGTGCTTTACTATCAACAATCCTCTTACCAACCGGTTTTTTATCAACAGATTTTTTACTAACAGAACCAGGGCTGGCTTTATCAGCAACCGTTTTGCCGGAAGCTTTTTTAGTCGCAACTGGTTTGGCGTTGGTTTGTTTACCGGATATTTTAGAGGATCTTTTAGCGGATGGCTTAGCCGATTTCCCCGCAAATTTTTCTACCGTTTCAACAACAGCTTTCTTCGCCGAAGCTGCAAGCTGCTCAACCGCACTCAATGATTTTTCCAACAATGAATCGGCAACTTTTTTCGCTTTGGATGCATCGCGTTTGGCGACCTTGGGCTTAATCGCCGATTTGGGACGGCGAATCGCATTTGCGGATTCCAGTTCAAAATCGATTTTGCGATTATCCAGATCCACGCGCACAACGCGCACCACCAGCTCATCCCCCAATCCAAACACTTTACGCGTGCGCTCGCCAACCAGGCGTTGTTGCGCGGCATCAAAGCGATAGTAATCGTGTGGCAAGGACGTAATGTGGATTAACCCTTCGATATACAACTCATTCAATTCAACAAATAAACCAAAACCTGTTACCGCGCTCACGTGGCCATCGTAAACCGCACCGACTTGATCGCGCAGGTATTCACACTTCAACCAACTCACCACATCGCGCGTGGCTTCATCGGCGCGGCGTTCCGTGCGCGAACATTGTTCGCCGAATACCAGCATGTCGCTGGGTGAATAGGGATAAATCTTGCGCTTGGGGATAGGTTTTGCAGTTTCAATACGGCGCACATGCGTAGATGGCAATTCACTGCGAATCACCGAGCGAATGGCGCGGTGCACTAACAAATCCGGATAGCGGCGAATCGGCGATGTGAAATGCGTATAAGCCTCGTAACCCAAACCAAAGTGGCCGTGGTTTTCCACTTGATACATCGCCTGGCGCAAACTGCGCAGCATTACTGTTTGAATCAAATGGCCATCGCTACGACCCTGGATCATTTGCAATAATTGTTGGTAGTCACCCGGTGTCGGGCGATCACCGCCAGCAAGGCCTAAACCCAATTCAGAAAGATACGCGCGTAAATTCGTGAGCTTCGCTTCCGTCGGGCCTTCATGCACACGGAACAAACCGATTAAATCGTGTTTCTCAATAAATTTCGCCGCACACACATTTGCACACAACATGCACTCTTCAATTAATTTGTGCGCGTCGTTGCGTTTGATCGGAACAATGCGTTCGATTTTGCGCTCTTCATTAAATACGATGCGTGTTTCCACGGTTTCAAAATCAATCGCGCCGCGTTCATCGCGCGCCACGCGCAAACATTCATACAGTTTGTGCAGCAATTCCAGTTGCGGAACCACCGCTTTATATTCTTTACGCAATGCCTCCCGCGCTTCACCTTCGCCGGTAAGTATTTCGCCCACTTTGGTGTAAGTGAGGCGCGCGTGCGAGTGCATTACTGCTTCGTAAAATTGATAACCGGTAATGCGGCCCGCATCACTGATATTCATTTCGCACACCATGCACAAGCGATCGACATTCGGGTTCAGCGAACACAAACCGTTGGATAAAGCTTCAGGCAACATCGGCACTACATAATCGGGGAAGTACACCGAGTTACCGCGCGCGCGCGCTTCCACATCCAGCGGCGATTCCACTTGCACATAGTGCGATACATCCGCAATCGCCACATACAAACGCCAACCGCCTTTGCGCCGCTCGCACAACACCGCATCGTCAAAATCGCGCGCGTCTTCACCGTCGATAGTCACAAACGGTAAATGACGAACATCCACGCGATGCTGTTTATCTTTTTCTTCCACCACCGGCGATATCAACGCCGCCTCGGCCAACACATCTGCCGGCCAAATACTGGGGATACCATGCGCCTGGATGGCCAGTTCGATCTCCATCCCCGGCGCCATATGGTCGCCCAATACCTGGATCACGCGGCCGGTGGGCAAACGGTTTTTATCGGGCTGGGAAGTAATTTCCGTCACCACGATTTGCCCGTGTTTGGCGCCGCCGTAGGCACCGAACGGAATCATAATGTCGTGGGTGATGCGCGGGTTCTCCGGGCGTACAAACTGCACGCCTTCTTCATTGAAGAAGCGCCCCGCCAATTGCGTGGTATTGCGTACCAGCACCTCAATAATCGCGCCCTCTTCCTTCCCGCGATACTGCTCACCGGACAGCCGCACCAATACCTCATCGCCGTCAAACACCTTCCGCATCTGGCGATTATGGAGGTAGATGTCCTCCCCGCCATCCGCACGCAGCACAAACCCGTAACCATCGCGATGCCCCTGCACGCGGCCACGCACCACATCAATCTTGTCCGAGCGCACATAGGCGTCACGGCGGTTGCTGATCAACTGGCCATCGCGCGCCATCGCAATCAACCGCCGGCGCAGAGCCTCAACCTGATCCTCATCGGTCAGTTTCAGCATCACGCACATTTGTTCATGGGTAACTGGCTGTTCGGCGCTATCGAGTAAATCGAGGATATATTCGCGGCTGGGGATGGGGTTTTCGTACTTTTCCGCCTCGCGGGCAGCAAAAGGGTCATGGCTGGAGTTCTTACGTTTAGTCAATTGGGCATCCTGTGAGCAATAGTGGTAGTTTTCAAACTATCCCGAGGTATATGAAGGGATTATAGGGCAGCGATCATGACAAACCTACAAATAAAACCGAAAACCCTGTTGACAGTCACAAGGCCGGTATTTATAGTGCGCGGCCTCAGCTTGCTGAGAATGCCCAGGTGGTGAAATTGGTAGACACGCTAGCTTCAGGTGTTAGTGGCCCCCGGCCGTGAAGGTTCAAGTCCTTTCCTGGGCACCAAACATGAAAGCCCCGTTACGAAAGTAACGGGGCTTTTTGTTTTCCGGGTTATCTCCGCACTTATGTAGGTTGGGCAGCAATGCCCAACAAAAAGTTTCCGCCGTTAAAATAAAATTAAAATCAAACGTCGATCCATAACTTGGATATTTCGCACTCCAACATATAATCCAAACGAATTGCTTCTTGCCTGAGATGTTCAGCAACCTCTTCTAACACATCCAAAGAATTTCGCATTACTTCAGCGCTACCATTTTCATGAATCTCCATCATAAGGACAGCAGCTTGATCTCTTCTCATATGGAATTTAATACACAAAAGCTCGACAACATAATGCATAGGAGTTAAATCGTTATCGAGAAAATACAAAGCATATTCAGCTTCTTGCGCGCCATGTTGAATTTTAAATTCCAAAGCAGTTGGAAAACGTGCAATGCCGTAATCGGTAGCGCTGAGAAATTTATCGTGAAGCCAGGTTGATATGTTTTTCATAAATAAATTTTAAATCTCTCGCCCATCAGACTGCTTCGCACCTTCATGGCAACACCGTAGGTTGGCGGTGAGGAACGAACCCCAACATGAAGTTGTTTCCGAGCATGATTAAATATTATCTATATACAATAAAAAATACAGCGCGTGTAGATAAACTTTCAACCAAAAATGAAGATCAATGCTTTGTAGGTTGGGCAGCAATGCCCAACATTTTAGAAATTGAATGGTATTGTTGGGCATAACTGCCCAACCTACGAACTACGAACTACGAACTACGAACTACGAACTACGAACTATTTATTATACAACTCTCGCACGTTGCACTATCGAAAAAATATAGTTATTTCTCAGTTGACGAGCTCTAGTTGAGTTTACGGCTTCAGCTGCAGCAAGCTTGTAGTCGTCGGGAATTTCACGTTCAAAACTTTCAAGTTCTAGCCTTAATACATCAATATCAATATCATTTCCTTCACGAATATACTGTGCCACTGAAACGATCAGACTATAAATATTAGCTTTGTTTAAAAAGTATGATTTTGACTTCAATTTCAACTTCAATATGATGTCTGCCGTTTTTTCTAATGCAGCAATAACATCATCCTTTTCATTAAAAACCTCCGAATAGTCATTGAGATTTTCAATAGCTTTTTCATTTCTATTGTAAAAACCGACTAAAATGCTCGACATAATATTGAGAACATGCATGAGATGGACTTTTTTTGCGATCTCTCTAGGTGTAAATATATCTTTTCGAGTAATAAGTTGAACAAACTTTGAAATTTTTTTCTTTTTTGCCCAGCTATAAAATTCTTCTGGAATACTTGGATCCTCTCTAAAGTCATCCAGATTAGTCTTTTCTATATCTATTTGATCTGATAAGAGTTTGGCTACAAGCATGAAGTATGAAGTTGAAAACTCTGATGCCATCTTTTCTATTGACGTTAAAGAATTGGATGTCCTATTAATTCTTTGGAAAATCTCTTGAACTTTTGGATCATCATTTTCAAGGTCGAGCTCAATAACGGCAACCTCATACTTTAAAAATTCAGACTTTTTATTTCCATCCAAATCACTATAGAATTTTTCATCAACTGGAAAAGCATCATCGATAAACTCTATAATTGCATTGGTCCTTTGCTGTCCATCGACAATGCAAGACACTGTTGACATAGTTTCAACATTAATCTTTCCTTTCGATATGAATATTTGTGGAAAAGGAAGCCCCAATAAAATTGTTTTAATGAAATCTATTTTATGTACTTCTCGCCACACCAAATTTCGTTGAAAGTACGCATCCGGAATTAGCCTTTTATTTCGAATGTCATTAACGAGATTTAATAGGGACACCGACCTTACGCGATAATCAATCATTATATGGCCTTCGTATCAATATAATTTCTTATAACTGAGCGTTGTTTACTTTCAAAAAATGACTGAGACATATAAATACCGGCATTGATAGACTTAAATAAATCACCATGCCTTAAAGATAGCTGACCAAAGAATTGGTTCCATGATTTTCTTTCCTCGCATACTGGCATCAAATCTGCTCGAAATATACCTCTTGTAAGATACGAAAGATACTCTTCGGCTGTAGATCTCCCATCTCTAATTTGAAAACCGGTTTGATCTGAATACCCTTTAGTTACATTAAATATTTTTTCCATGTACTTTTGATAAAGACCGAGATCAATTATTGCAATATCTAAATCGGAATTTCCTGGCTCGAAGTCTCTTTGCTTATGGACACTGCGTCCGATTTTTGCAGACCCCGCCACTTGAATTGACATAATGGGAACGTTGAAAAAACAACTTATATCATTAAGTATTTGATATTGCCTTTCCTCATCGCCGATCAAAGCCTTTGTTGGATATGCTAGATATACCTTCCTCACAATCTCGTTGTAAGGCTTTTTATCTCTCAATCCAACCTCAATTGACTCAATGTGATTCATATTTTTCCATCTTTTTGAAAGCTACACAGCTATTCAGGCTCGCAATAAACTATCATTAAGCCTCTGGTATAAATTCAGTGGCAATAGTTAAATCTCGATTTAATAGTCATTACCTAGACGTACTCATAGCACGTAACCAAGATCACCAGCAAGTCCGGCATATTGCGAGTCTCTATATCCCAAAGGAAGAGTATTTTTTCCTGCTGGCGTACGCTTAGCCAGACCAGCCACACCAAACTCTTTTTTGATTATTTCTTCGTCTGCTGCTGTTACGACACACAATAAAAAACCACCATTGACTTTTAATATTGCCCATTCACCAGACAAATACGCTTTACACCACTCAGAAAACAATCCATAAGGAGTTGGAAGTTTTTTTCCATTTCTATCCAACAAAATTCCTTTTGGTAAATTGGCAGAACAAGCAGCTGCAAATGCAAGTCTTGTTGTATGTTTACTTATAAAATCGTTCCATCCAAGCTTGGCCATCTGTGGCTCCTCAATTTTATTTTTTTGGCATTCATGTAAATGCAGAAGCCGCAATATTAAATTAATAAAGGCTCAGGGATGATCGAACGCAATCAAGCCTCATAACGTTTTACAATACTTATTGTATTCATATCGCAAAGCATAAGTCATATTAGCAGAGTTTAAAATAACGCCACATTTCATTTTCCAGCCCTCTGCGTTGACAACCCCACCCTCATCCCCTAACCTGCCCGCGCTGCGGTAAATCCCGCAGTCGGGATTACGACCCCCGGACTTAACCGGCGCTAGAGCGTGAGCTTTAGTGTCCTCGTACAGCTATGCCTGTTGTTTTGTTATGGCGGCTGGACGGGGCCACCTTCGGGTGGGCCGGCGTGGTTAAGTCCGGTGGTCGTAACCCTGTTCAGTCCGCCCCCATAAATTACGACTTTATGGTGGGCGAGTAGCAACGAACTTAACCGAGATTTTTATTATGGATAATACAATTCCCCCTCCCCCGTTTCCCAATACCTGCATTATTAAACTCGATCAACTTCAATACGCGTTTTACAAAAAATCCCGCCTTGAAATTCATTCGCCCACCGGCAAAATTCTCACCGTACTGTGCAAGCCATTACCGGCAGAAACAGAGCAAGATGCGGTTTATCAGTTGTGGTGCCAGGCTTGTTTATTGGAAGTGTTGTTTGATCAAATTAATGAAAGAACAAAATTGCCGCAACGAGCAATCAACAGCATTGCGCATGTGATTGACAGGATTGATGGGCACTTGAAGACGCAATTGTCGATGTAAAAAACAAAGGTGGCAATTGCCGCCTTTTGCATCACGTTGAGATGCAATTTACCAATTCACCGCAGCCTCTGCACCATCTCTTTAATCACCAGATGCAAAATAGTTCTGAGGCAACGGGATTCACCTGCAATTGTGGCGGAAATTTCCGGGCGAGCCTGGATAATATTTTTGTTATCGTTTTGGATTTCTGTGTAGAGCAATAAAGATTCGCTCTCGATTCGATTACACAGATTATCGATCAAGCGAACAGCGGTGCTTTTGGAGATGTTTAGCACTGCTGCCGCGTCAATTAATAATTGACGATTGATATTAGCAAAGTGATTTACGTTCAAAATAGGCCAGGCCAGTTCAGTTTTTTGGGGCCAGCTTTTTTTATCGAAGGCTGGTGTGTCGTAGACAGCTACGCTAAGTAGATCATAAAAAGGCGCGAGCTGAATGCCTTCATAAGAAACAGTGAAACTCAAATTTTTCAAATGCGCATCACTATTTCCAACAAGAACATTAAATACCAACCACCGAAATAAATTCGTTCGCGCTACCGCCGGACTACGGCAAGCAGCCGCAATTTCTCCCAAGCGATCCATACTACCTTGCGTGTATTTGAAACTTTTATCCAACCCGAGCAACTGGCAAGCATCTATCACATGACGACGCTGCCAACCTTGCTCTCCAACAAATCGATCAAACCTGTCAATCAGATACACCGGCGATGGAACATAACGACGGTGCACATCAGGAACATCTAACCCCATGCGTTTGGCAAGCGTCATCACAAACCATTCATTAACAACAGAATGCGCATAGTCTTCATCCGGATGATCGGGTTTGAGAATGTGTGTTGAAGGAGTGGAGCCTGCCGGCTCAAACATTTCTCCATCGCGCAATACAACAGCAAGCTTGTGTTGGGCGCCAGCCAATGACATTCGTTTTATCGCGGCATGGGTAAGCGGTGCTTTGGGGAGTTCCTGTATGCGCTTTTCTAAAGTTTCATCCGGCAGAGTGCGCAAGCCTTCATCAGATTGAAACGGCGCATCCGGCGGGAGTAAAACAAGGGAGCCAGCTGATTCAGCCCCATACCACGCCAATAAACCGAAAGCATCTGCTGCATCGATTTTGGCATCTTTTGCCAACAGGATTCGCTGACCTTCCTCCGGTAATAAATTGTCGAAATACCACTGCACCGGCCGCAAACTTGCGCCATCCATCTGTGCATCAGGAGTAAGGGGCAGGTGAGGACTTAACGCGAAGCTTGCTGAGTTTTTCAACCATGCTTTTGAATATTGAAAGCTCCACAAACCAGATACTTCTTGCAAGCGCCCTACTTCAAGTTGGTTGATGGATGCAATCAAGTAGCGCTCGCTCATACCCTATCCTTGGCGTTTTCAGATTCCTTTATCCAGGCAGCAACTTCTTCAGGTACATCTACCATGACGCGAATACCAAGCCCCTCAAGGACTTGAAAAAGCTTGCCCCATTGGACGGACTCACTTCCCTTTTCCACTTTACCGAGAAAGTTTTCACTAACACCGATACTGCCAGCCGCGTCGTCCTGACGTAATTTTTGGGCCTTGCGACTGGCGCGTACCACTTTGCCAAGGACGCCCGCATTAGTAATAGGTATACGCATAGATAATCCTCATGTTTGTAAGGATTCTACTCGATTCAAGACATTTTTCCATACAATCCTCACATTCATGAGGATTTGTATGGAATTAGGTCATGAATACTGAAAATCCTTACGCTCATGAGGATAACTTCCAGTTGTGGCACCAGTTATGTTTGTTGGAAGTGACCAAATCAATGAAGGAGGAAAATTACCGCACCGTGCAATCGATAGTATTGCACGTGTAATTGACAGGACTGATGGGCATTTGAAAAAGCAATTGTCGATGTAGATTGTGGCGGATTTTTTCCGCCTCAATTTAAAAAAATAACATTACTTAGCTTCTGATTCTTGATTGAGCTTTAAAGATTTAAACGCTTTAGGCGCACACCCGTATTCGATTTTAAATAAGCGATTAAAATAAGATGCATTGTTGTAGCCTACCGAAAATGCAACCTCCGCAACATTCATATCATTATTTTCAGAGAGCAAACGCGCGGCTTCTGTTAGCCTCAATTTATTGAGATAAGCGTTAAACGTGAGGCCGATTTCTTCTTTTAATATATCATTCACTTTTGTTTTATTTATTCCCACCTGCTGACTAACCGTTTCCAGATCCAGATGAGGATTCTGGTATTCAGTTACCATATATTTTAATAATGCGCTGCGCTCCTTGTCTTTATGCGATTCAATAGATAATTGTTGGTATGCAATCAGAGGAATATCTTTCTGCAGCCTTGCTTTCACATCGGCGGTTAATGCCTGTGCATAATGCTTAAACACCCAAAAAACAAATGAACCCCATATAATAAATAGCAAAAAAGTGCCCAAGGTTATTTTTGCCCAGCTCTGGCTTTCTAATACCAAATCATCAATAGCCACATTTGATTTGGTAAGCAGTGGACTCTGGATTGAGTTTCCAAAGGTAAATGATGCTGTTTGTTTTAAGGAATAATCACGGCTCGCCAGGTTCGCATGCTTTCTGAGCCACCATTCCGGAGTCTCCAGCTTATTTAAATCGATTTCAATCTCTGTCCAATTGCGATCACAGGCAAAATAAACCGAAGGGATGCGGTAGGTTAATAAATTATCGAAAGTACTAACCTTTTCATCAAATGAGAAGGCAGTAAACATCATAATATTGGCGGGGTTACATTTAATCTTGAATTTAACCTCAGTATAAGAGGACAAATCTACATGATGATCTACAGGTGAAGCGGCATCTACTCCAGGCTGGGTAAAGCGTGTCGCAAATGAAACGTATGGATACTGAAGGCCATCATGCAACCAGAAATCATAATCGATATTGTAGGAAGATTCTTTTACCGAGTAAGTCGAGCGCCCGCCATCATCCTGATCCGAACTAATCACGGCACGCCAGGGAATATCACTTTGTTCTGCCGGTAATAACGGGGTTTGGTGTTTGCTCTGATAGAAGCATTCGAACGCGATAAAACTACTGAGCAACAATATTATTAACAAAGCTAACGCTGTTCTCTTATAAAATCCGAGCATGAAATTTCACTTCTTTTAGGAGTGCATATACGTACAGGGATATAGTAATCAGAGTGCGGCGCTGGCGTATATGTAAATTTTAATAATGAAAACCATTGCCAGCGTTATAGCAGATTCCCGGAAAAAAAGCCCGTCATCACAACGGGCATCCAGGGAGATAGTTAGCAGTTGCAGCGAAGGTATACCATTCGGGGTTTGTAGAATTTTCGGTAAATGCAACTACGATAATTTTTTATTGTTATGTACCGTCAGTCATTAATTGCAAACACTGCCCGTTACCGCAGGAACCTGCGCAGCACCATTATTTTTTGTACCCTGGAAACCAAACTCCACGGTTTGCCCGGGCTGGATTGAAGAGTTCCAACTCAAACCCGTTGCACCGTATGGGTTGCTGCCACTGAGGTTTGCATTCCAGCTATTGGTAATTCGCGTAGCATCACTGTAATTCCAATTCACACTCCAACTATTGATCGCATTAGTTCCATTATTTTTAATACGAATCGCGGCGGTATAACCGCTGCCCCAATCATTGGTCACCACATAACTGCAATTCGCGTTATTGTTATTTGCTACAGAAGAGCTGCTACTGGACGAACGAGGAACTGAAGATGCAATACTGGAAGAACTTGAGCGAATCACACTGGATGCGACAGAGCTTCTTGACGAAGAACCCGGAGCTACAGAACTTTTTGACGATGGACTTGAAGAAATACTTGATGATGTAGCAACACCTTCACTAACGAAGGTGGTAACACTTTGTGGCTCAACAATAACGGTCGCGGTACCGTTATTAACTTTCGTTGTACCACCATAACCCACATTAAGCGTTGCTGATGTGCTGTACTTGACCAGATTACCTATGCTTGCGTTTTGCAAAGTGAGATTCAGGTTACGCGACGATGTGCCGGTGTTAACCACTACCATCACAATTTTATTATTAGGGCCTTTGTACGCCGTAACCGCAACATCGGAATAAGGTTTTTCCGTTGCACCGATACGTTTGTAATCAGGGCGAACATAACGCGCGTATTGCGCCATGATGTGGCCGCGCTTACTGACTTGACCGTTCTCTTTAATAAAGCTGTAAGAGCGACGAATATACCACCAGATATACGCATTAAAATTCGCAACCATACTGCGATGCAATTCGGTACCTACATCCAGCGCAAGTGGCCACACATCCGCATCATTTTTACTATCAGTGTAATGCTCGGTCATCCAGACTTCTTTACCTTTGGCGCGAGCCAATGGGTAGTCTTGTGGAACGGCACCATACAAATGGCCGGCAATAATATCGGCGTGTTGAACAGCGGTTGCACTATTCAGCACCGGGTCAGTAAATCGTTTGGTAAAGCCGACAGCCTCCCCTACTGTCACTTTGATATTCGAACCAAAACGTGATCCCTGCGAATTCAGGAAACTTACAAAATCATCGCCAGACCAATCACAGGATTCATAATCAGGGTGCCAGTCCGGTTCGTTTTGTACAGAAACGGTATAAAGCGGCGCGCCGTTGCGAGACATAAAATCGACGAAGTTCAACAAATGGGTTGCATACTCGTCGTAATACTCCGGTTTTAATTTGCCACCGTTAATCAAACTATTATTAGTCTTCATATAGGCCGGTGGTGACCAGGGCGTTGCCAGCAGCTTCGCCCCTAACTGGCGCGCACGCACCGCTGATTGAACCTGGATATTCCAGTTGGCCGAATTCGGATCAATACGCATACGCATGATGCTTAATCCCAACTGCCCTTCACCACTACCAAAAGCAGTTTCAATTTGAGATGCAGTTAAATCACCAATCCAACCGGCGCCGTTCATCCCACCAAAACCGGTAATGGTTTGGTATTCAGTAGATGCATTAATGTTTACCGATTGGGCGATTGCCTGTGAGCACGCAAAACAGGCTCCGGCAATCGATAAAAGCAAAGCCTTGTAGATGCTACTTTTATTGTTATACATGGTTAACTCCTTGAGTTAATCGTCAGGATTAGATTTATTGTTGTAGCTTCGGAATTCTCGGGGTGTGTTGAAGCTGGTGCGAAAATAGCAAAACTGGCCGTTGTGAACTTGCAGATTTCAGTAATTTTCTTGCAGGCTGTAAAAAGTTGTAGGTTTCTTGCAATTTTTTATAAAAAATTTTTCCAGATAAAGATGATAATGTGACTCATATCACTCAAGTGAATTAGCTTTTTTGCGGAGCGAAACACGTATATAGCGGGTCTTTAATAAAGCTCCCGCAACGACATTTCATTAATGAAATTCTTTAAAGAAAAATCTTTGAAAACATGGCATCGACGACTCAAGGCAACTATGGATTTCCTCGGCGTGTTGCTCGCTGTTGATCGCGAGCGTATCGGTATTATCGGAATTTACAGATGGGGCGGAATGTCCTTGAATGCTGCCACCGTGAACAGGTAGTTGTGGTATTGACACAAAATGCAAATACCGGACTGGCAAACAGGATTGCTACCAGCGAGGGATATTACGCAGCATTTCATTCCCCATTATTTTGCAATGGGCGGCTCGTTATTATTTTTACTCGCTATTATTTTTAATAGCTCGGCAATATCGACCGGCTTGACCAGGTGAATATCAAACCCTGCACTAAAAGATTTACGGCGATCCTCTTCCTGCCCCCAACCAGTTAATGCAACAATCAAAATATTTTTTGCCCATGAATTTTTACGAATATGTCGGCAAGCGTCGAAGCCATTTAATTTAGGTAAACCAATGTCCAGCAATATCACATCGGGGCGCAACCTTTCAGCTGCCGCGACAGCTTCCTCGCCATCATGACTGATAAATGTTTCATTTCCCATCAACAGTAATACATCGGACAAACTGTTCGCACTATCGGTATTATCATCAACAATAAGAATGCGGTTCGCCACGCGTTCACTATTGTAATTTTGCAATTCGACAACTGGTGCGGCCTGGTCAACGGTAACGGGCAAACGAATAATAAATTCACTTCCCTTACCGAGCCCTTCACTGCGCGCCTCTATGCTGCCATCGTGAAGTTCAACCAATTGCTTCGCGAGCGTAAGCCCGATCCCCAAACCACTTTGTGAACGTTCCAGTGATTGATCAACCTGGGCAAACATTTCGAAAATAAGGTTGAGGAGATTGGGAGGAATACCAATACCATCATCTTTTACGCTTATCACCACCTCCCTACCATGTCGCTCGACAAGCACGTTTATATCGCCACCTTGCCCCGCAAACTTACAGGCATTGTTTAACAGATTACTAACGACTTGCGCCAAGCGCACCGGATCGGCATCCAGATAAATGGACTGCTCCGGCAGTTTGACGATAATGTTCTGACGCGCTGACTCAGCCACAGGCGCACAGGTTTCTACTGCCAGGTGAATCACCGACGCCAATTCAATCCGCTTGCGACGCAGCTCCATTTTGCCGCGACTGATGCGACTCAGGTCAAGCAAGTCATCAACGAGCCTGACCAATTGCGCTGTTTGTCGCTCGATGATTTCAATCGCACGAATGGATGTGTCGGTATTGCCCTGCGCGAGTTTTAATATTGATATAGCGTTGCTGACAGGCGCGAGGGGATTGCGCAACTCATGCGCCAGTGTTGCGATAAATTCATCTTTTCGCCGATCCGCTTCCCGTTCGCGCTGCTCGCGGCGACGCAACGCCATGAGTGCAATCCACATCAACGTTACAACAGCAATTATAAGCAGGGCGGCGCTCAACGCGTGACTGGTGCCGAGGTCAAACAATCCGCGTTCATGTCCTTTCGTGCGCAACCAGATGAATAATGGAATCAGGACAACCAGCATTGGCAACACAGTCCGCGCCATGCCTCCCGCGCTGGAACGTTCACTCAACAAAAGCATGGGATGATGTTGAGGAATGCTAATAATCAAATTTATTGCCAGCGTCATCAACATAACAGCACTTGGCATTGAGATCGCAGAGAGCCAGGGAATTGCGTAGAAATTCCGCGCACCAAACAGATAGCCCAGCAGGGAAAACATCGTCAGCAGCACAACCACAAGGGCCAGTGCCGGCACATAGCGAATAGCGTTGCGCCCAAGCCCGACCAACACAAGCGATATACCAATGAGAACAAATGTAATGGAGGCCGGCGGCCCGAAACGTCCAGGCGCCATTGTTGCTGCATAACCCCATTCGCGACCAAATAACAGTTGATGGTTAAAACCAAAATCCGCATCGATCATATATTGCAGCAGATTAAGTGCACCGCCGAGTGCAATAAATCCGCCCAACGATAGTGTCAATTTAGGGTATCCAAATTGCATAAGCAGCATCGCAATACTGGCAAGAATGATCAACACAGCGGTATTTGGCTGAATCGACATTTCATTGTTAAGCCAACTGGTCAAACGCGGAATATCAAATACCCAGCCACTAAATGACACTACACTCGCAATAAGCGTGAATATCCCTAGCCCCAATGACAGTCTGCGGAGACTACGCGAGGTAATAATGGTTAACGGAGTGGGCATACGGTAATCTCGATAATAGCGAATGAATACGTTAGACTGCATTCTACGTCAAAAAAAATGCGCATTTTCCAGCCAAACAACTTTGTAATCTCACAACGAAAAATGAAAAATTTACAAAATAATCCTCAAACAAAACATCGGTTATCGCTGTTAAAAAGCGGAGTTGCCGGTTTTGATGAAGTACTCGGTGGCGGCTTTCCTCGTCACAGCCTTTATCTTATACAGGGTTTAGCCGGCAGTGGCAAAACGACGCTTGCGTGTCAGATTGGTTTTGATCATGCCGCCAAAGGTGAGAAAGTTTTAATTCTCACATTAATCGCTGAAACGCATGGCAAGATGCTTAATCATTTAAGCAATTTTTCTTTTTTTGATGAACGGTTGATCGGACAAAATATTTTAATGTTTGGCGGGTATAACGAGTTAGTCAAAGGCGGCCTTGATGGGCTGCTGCAACTAATCACCGAAATGCTTGCAAAACACAATGCGGATATTTTGATTATTGACGGTTTTCGATCAGTGCGCGATTCAAGCCCCACCACTATTGGCTTGTCGGAGTTTATGTTATCGCTGAGCTCGCTGGTTGCATCCATGGAATGTACAACTTTCTTGCTATCCCCCACCGAAGGCAATGTTGCTGATTCAGAAAATACATTAGTCGATGGCTTGATTGAATTAAGCCAACACGAAAAAGGCATGCAACTTATCCGCGAAATTAAAGTCTTTAAAATTCGCGGCGGCAAGCATTTGCTGGGGCGCCATGTATTTGAAGTAGGTGAAGATGGCATAGTTGTTTACCCGCGCCTTGAAGCGATTAGTACATTAAATCCGATTGCCGATTCGGCTTCCAATTCACTGGTCGGCTTTGGTATTCCCGGCTGGAATACTATTACCAAAGGCGGGGTCAACAGGGGTTCAACGACCGAATTACTTGGTAATCCTGGCGTTGGCAAAACGCTTATGGGATTGCATTTTATTTATGAAGGATTGCAACGGGGCGAGCAATGCCTGATTGTTGGTTTTTACGAATCCCCCTTACGTTTAATTGCCAAAGCCCGCAGTGTAAATATTGAATTATCCAACTATGTTGATAGTGGACAATTACAAATCATCTGGAACCCGCCGCTGGAAATCTCTGTAGACGCACTTGCTCGCAAGATTCTGGAAAACGTTAGTGACCGTAAAGTGTTGCGCTTGTTTGTTGATGGCATGGATGGTTTGCTTGATATCGTTATGCATGTTGGGCGCGCGCGCTCGTTTCTCACTGCATTGGTCAATGAATTGCGCGTGCGTGAAGTAACCAGTTTCTTTACCAGGGAACTTCCCTATTTCGGCAACAAGCTACCGGAAAATGCTGATTCCGGCCCTTCATCCATTTTGTACGAAAATATCATGCTATTGCAGTACGTAGAAATTAGCGGAATCAATCACCGCCAGATTGCCGTTTTAAAATTGCGCCAGAACGGTTACGACGCTGCCAACCATATCATGCTGATCTCAAACAATGGAGTATCCATTGGACGTGCGGTATCGACAGAAAAACTAGCGCAGGAAATCATTAAAAATAACGCACTGAATAACGAGCCACAATGAAAGAAGACGTTATCCCAAAAGCCATGGATGACCTGCCCGTCATATTGATTGTCGACGACGAACCTGACATTACAACCACGTATGCAATGTTGTTTGGATATCATGGTTTTCGCGTTAGCACTGCCTGCGATGGCGAAAGCGCATTGCAAATGATTGATACAGTGAGCCCTGATATTATTTTATCGGACTACATGATGCCTCTGATGAATGGGGCAGAGCTATGTAGAACCCTGAAAACAAATCCGCGTTGGAAAAATACGCCATTTATATTGTCGAGCGCGGCTGCTCATATAAATGACAGGGAGGTGCCCTATGATTCCCTGATGCAGAAGCCTGTTATATTTGACGAACTCCTTAAGGAAGTGCTTCGATTGCTTAATAAAAACTAGATTTTATTGATATTCCCGCAATTATTTATTCCTCGTTATCCCTCCACGTCAACACATATAAATAACCATCGTTTTATCCAGCAACTCGCAAATCCAACACATTGATATCCATATAAATACGTGAACCGTTCTCTTTTAAAAGAATGGTGCAACCCAATCCAGCATAGACTTTATTTTTGCAACGTGAGCATCAGTGGCTGCAACATGCATTCCTCCTACAAATGTGATTAATGTTCGAAAAATATGATGATTGAACTCACTTGTAGTGCAATAAGATATGTAATCCATAACATTGCAATCATTAACATCAACCAACCAGGAGCAATTAAAAATTCAACGCATGAAAAATTTCCTTAAAACCGTAATTAAAGATTTCCAATTTTATTAAGCAAATGACTAACATTGCTTGATAGAGGGTTAACAGATATTAACTGGAGCTTATGAATGGTGCTAATTACACTGTGACCTTTTTTGTGGTCGTGGAAAATAATTGATGAATAACAACCGGTTTTATGAAATAGATTTGCTGCGCCTTATCTCTGCAGTTTTAGTAGTGTTGTTTCACTACACCTTTGTAGGCTCGGCTCTGGATTTTGCACCGCAACCACGCACCGATGCATTTGGCGAGTACGGACGCTATATGTATTTGGGCATTAACTTCTTTTTTATTATCAGTGGATTTGTAATTTTACTTAGCGCTGAGGATGGCAAGCCGCGTCAATTTATTATTTCCCGTTTTATCCGCCTTTATCCTGCGTATTGGTTATGTGTAGTTCTGACAGCTGCTGCTGCAGTGCTATTTAACCAACCGGCATTTCAGGTGAGCTGGTCGCATTTCCTCATTAACCTGACAATGCTGCAAAGCGGTTTTGGTGTACCTCTGGTAGATGGCGTTTATTGGACACTCTGGATAGAACTCAAATTTTATGCGCTGGTGTTAGTGATGATTTGGTTGCGCTTGTTGCGTTTTTTGCCATGGTTTTGTGGTGCAGTGTTGATTGCATCAATTATCGCACTAGGCACACCGCTCGCAGTTAACGTTGAGCATTTTGTTGCCGGTTTTCCACATTGGGCCGGGTATTTTGCTTGTGGTTGCGTATTGTATCTGGTGAAATCGCGCGGATTTAATTGGGGTTATGGTGTGCTTCTGTTATTAAGTGTGATTTTCTGTGTGCGCCAAAACCAGGTGTTTACTCAACTGATGATCGGTTGGTACAACGAGGATTTCCAAACCTGGGTGAGTGTAAGTTCGACGTTACTATTTTTTGCAATATTGTCGATAGTTGCCTTGCGTAAAAACGGATTACTCCGCGACCCACGTTTTTATTATTTGGGGGTATTAACTTATCCGCTTTATTTACTGCATGAGAATATTGGTTTTATGATGTTCAATGCCTGGCATAGCCTGATACCTGGACCGGTGTTAATCGGCAGCGTTGTAATATTTATGTTGATTGCCGCGTGGCTCATACATCGGTGGTTCGAAAAGCCCCTGCAAGGATTTTTAAAACGTATTTTGATGCACACCAATAGATCGTAGTTAACGGATAGACGTTAATGGATAGCCGCCTATGGAAACTTCGAGAGTAAAACGTTATCTGCCGTGGTTAGTGGCCATTGCATTATTCATGGAGCATTTAAATGCAACCATCCTGAATACCGCAATACCTGCCATCGCGGCGAGCCTGGAGGTCACCCCCTTAAGTTTAAAAGCAGTAGTCAGCAGTTATGTATTGAGCCTCGCTGTTTTTATTCCCATTAGTGGCTGGATGGCAGATCGTTTTGGCACCCGGCGCGTGTTTGCTGCTGCCGTTGGTATATTTACACTTTCATCCATTTTTTGCGGGCTGGCGTTAAACGTTCCCATGCTCGTTGCGGCGCGGATATTTCAGGGCATTGGTGCCGCGATGATGCTACCCGTGGGGCGACTCGCTATCGTGCGCACCTTTCCAAAATCCGAATTATTAGCGGCAATGAACTTCGTTATTATTCCAGCATTGATTGGACCATTACTGGGGCCAACTATTGGTGGAATCATTGTGCATTGGTTGCCATGGCAGGCTATTTTTTTCGTCAATGTTCCCGTAGGCCTGGCAGCGTTGTGGTTGATTCGTCGCCACATGCCGGATTATCGCTCCAGCACATCACCACCATTGGATATTATTGGTTTTGTGCTGTTTGGTTGCGGCATTGCGTTGCTGTCCTGGGTGCTCGAAATTTTTGGCGAACATTACCTGGATGCAACATCAACCGGCATTTTGTTGGGTTTATCGCTGAGTTTATTGGCCTGCTACGGTTGGCATGCTCGCCACAATCCCCACCCGCTTTTGCAGCTTTCGCTTTTCAAAACCAGAACGTTTCGCGTTGCAGTAGCAGGTGGTTTTGTCACCCGACTCGGGCTGGGTGGTATGCCGTTTTTATTGCCGTTGTTTTATCAGGTTGGTTTGGGATTTCCCGCATGGAAATCCGGTTTGTTAATGATGCCCGCCGCTGCCGCTGCAATGTTTATGAAAGTAATTTCAATCCGCGTGCTCAAGCAGTTTGGTTATCGTACTGTTTTGATTGCCAATACCTTACTCATCGGCTTCACCATTATGTTATTTGCAATTGTCGATAGCTCAACGGCTACTCAATGGATAATTGCAATAAGCCTCGCACAAGGTTTTTTCAACTCATTGCAATACTCCAGCATGAATTCCATGGCCTATGCCGATGTTTCCACTGAAGAAGCAAGCATGGCCAGCACCATCGCCAGCTCACTGCAACAATTGTCAATCAGCTTTGGATTAGCGTTTGCATCAATTATTGCCGCCTGGTACCTCGGCGCCGTATCACAATCAAACCAATTAGCGGTGACCAGTGCATTGCATTACGCATTTCTCACACTGGGTGGCCTGACAATCCTGTCATCGCTGTCCTTCTGGTCATTGCGCAAAAATGATGGTGACAATGTGAGCCGGGGCCTGGATCAGGATTAGAAACACGATGAATAATTGTTTAAAAAAAATTGTTAAAAATTACAACAGCTATATTTAGTGGTATCGGACTTCAACAAACATCCAATTACGAATTTTATTCAGGGCATAATCCCAATATACTTACCATCATCAAAACCGGTGGCCGCATGAAAATAAGTAGCGCCATCAAATTATTCTGGCCAACAGGACACAGTTGGTATCGTGAAGCAAGACGCATGAGGAACGACACATGAGTTCAAACGAAGTGACTGACCCCACATCCCCCCGCGCACCACAGCGCATACGCTTGCCATTGCGCTTTCGCAAAGTACAGGTCACAGCTACCGAGAAATTCGCAACAAGTTTTATCCGCATCACATTGGGTGGAACTGACCTTGAAGGATTTGAAAGCCCGGGTTTTGACGATCACGTAAAATTAATTTTTCCCGATGTAACCACCGGCGAACTTCGTGTTCCTGAGTTAGGGCCAACAGGTCCGGTATGGCCCGAAGGTCCAAAACCGGTAATGCGCGATTACACCCCGCGTTTTTTTGATGGCACTGCAAAAACCCTGGTTATTGATTTCGCCCTTCATGAAGCTGGCCCTGCAACAGCATGGGCTATCAACGCCAAAGCCGGTGATTGGCTAGGTATCGGCGGCCCTAAAGGTTCGTTCCTGGTGCCCACCGACTACGATTTTCATTTGCTTGCTGGCGATGAAACTGCAGTGCCAGCCATTGCTCGCCGCCTTGAAGAATTACCCGCAACCACACGGGCCATCGCGCTAATCGAAGTTGATAATGTGGGTGATGAAATTCCATTAACATCGGCTGCACAACTTGAAATTATCTGGTGTTATCGCAAAGGAGCTGCTGCTGGTACCACTACCGCCATTAAAGACGCACTGGAAACATTGGCGTTACCAAGCGGAGATGGCTATGCATGGATTGCCTGTGAAACCAAAGCTGCACGTGCAATTCGCTCTTACCTGGTGAAAGAGCGTAACTTGAATGCAAAAGGCGTTAAAGCAGCAGGCTATTGGCAACTTGGAGCAGCCATTGCCGATGAAGGTGCTGATGATTAATGTTTAAATGATGAAGCAAGGTTTTTCTTCGCTTCATCATTTGAAAAATTTTATCACGCGGATTTTACTTTTATATAAATTATGCGAATCACCCATCTGGCAACAACAGACAGTGAAAAAACCATTATTGATACAGCAATCAACCACTCAAGCCCCATCAAACTACTGGAAAAATTGTTTGTATTAATTTCCAATACGTAAAACATTCCACCCCATAATCCAAACCATCCAAGCGTTGATCCCCACGCAAATATTTTCCCCCACGGCAGAACGAGCGGATAAAGGGGCAACAATAAAAATAATTTAAAGAATAATTCGTGATTCATAGCTAATACGCAATGGAAAAAACAGGCGCCAGGTTCTATGCTCTTTAGAACTGGCGTGGATGCTAGTCATCTAATCAGCTGTCAGCGCCGTTATCAATAGGAACATCATCAATTCCATGGCCGATAAGAACCAGACCATCCGCGAATCTTTTTCCAATACGTTATTCAGCTTGCTGGGCTACGTTGCCAAATGCGACGGTCAAGTAACGCGCAACGAAGTATTGCGGTTACAGGTTTACATAAAAAAAATGAATTTGACCGAGGAGTCAAAACATCGGGCATTACAGTTATTCAAAGCGGGAACCTTACCCACTTTTAATGTTGATGAAGTGTTGGCAGCCTTTAATCAAACAACCACACCGAAATTAATTCATATTCTGTTGGTGCATCTGATTACCATGGCGAGGGCAGATGGATATCTGGTTAAAACGGAAATGGAGGTGATACAACAAATTGCACGTGGATTAAATTACCGGAGCATTGTGTTTAATCACCTGTTGCGCATGATTTCGGTTCAGGATGAAATGACCCAGCGCGCTCGCCAGCCAGAGTATCCAATCCAGCCCGATACTTATGAACATCCCAAAAAAACACAACAGAAAAGTGAGCAGCCAAAAGATCAGGCGCATAGTCAGGCTAACTATGAAAATCCGGATTTGCACCAGGCCTATGAGGTTCTTGGTGTGGCTGCTGATATGACTGAAGACGAAATTCGCAGGGCCTATAAAAAACTGGCCAGCCAACTCCACCCCGATAAACTCACCAGCCAGGGACTTACACCCGAGGTAATAAATACTGCAACAGAACGGTTTAAAAGAATCCAGATTGCTTATGCATTTATCAGAAAATACCGCTCCATCTACGCAGCCAATTGAATATCATTCACGCTTACTACAGGCCGCCTGGCAACAATGCCGGGTTAAAGTTTTGTTATCCCCACCGAACTAGTCAGCGTCCCTGCTTTCAAAGTTAGACCACCATAGATGTTTGTTGATCAATGCGCCGTTTCAGGGCATTGGCGTTCTCAACATAGAATATTGTTAGTTTGCAGCATGAAAAAGGAAGATGAATTTTATGTCAAACCAGATTCAGACCCTGCGCGAATCTTTTTTCAATACAGTCTTCAGTTTATTGGGGCATATCGCCAATTGCGATGGTTATATTAATCGCAATGAAATAAAACGAATTGAAGTGTATATGGAAAAAATGGATTTATCGGAAAAATGCAAACGCGAGGCACAGCATCTATTCAAAGAAGGCACCAGCCCTGCTTTTAATATTTCCGCAGTACTGAAAGAGTTTAGTAAAAAAACCACACCGAATCTTACACAGATATTACTGGTCTATCTAATCACCATGGCAAGAACAGATGGTGTGTTGGTGGATAAGGAAATGCAGGTCGTTCATAAAGTTGCAAAAGAATTGGGCTACACCAGCATCGTTTTTGATCATTTGTTGAAAATGATTTCTGCACAAGATGAGTTTGCGTCAGCGGCGCAAAAACGCGCAAACCAGCAATCTGAATTCACCCAATCGGCATCCTATCAATCGAAAGCAAGTGCTTATAGAAACTATGAAGCCCCCAAACATGAAACTTCCGGGAATGGAAAACCCGGAAGCGATGCATCAGGTAGTGGAGCAGCAAAAGATGGCTCCAAAAATGAACAGGCTAAAAGCAGTAACAATACCCACAAAAATAATTTTTATAGCCAGGCAAAATATCGCAACCCTGCGCTGGAAGATGCCTATCAAGCCTTGGGGGTTAACTCTTCCATGACGGAGCAGGAGATACGCAGGGCTTATCAAAAGTTGGTTAGCCAGTTTCATCCGGATAAACTAACGGGGCAAGGAATGCCGCCTGATTTCATCAACGCGGCAACGGAGCGTTTCAAAAAAATCCAGGCGGCTTATGAATTTTTGAAAAAGTATCGTTCTATTTACAGTGCAGCGTAATTTTTGTTACATGTTGATAATCAACAAGGGCAACGCGATATTTTTCCACTTTTGGCAGGATAACGCGCATTCTGGCAGTAGCGGAAATATTCCTGCTCAGTCATCGGCACAAGCTCTGGATGATGGCTTTCCATATGTGCCTTATACGCTGAGTAATCTCCTACCCCCACCATCATGCGCGCTGTTTGTGCGGTGCGCTGGAAAATCACGGGCAAGCGCCGTAACGACTGGGATATTTTTTTCATATTAATTTACCGCACTCGCTGCATCTGCTTGTGGTGAAGCCGGGTTTTGAATTTTGCTTGCCTGAATAATTGCGCGAATTGCAAAACCCAGAATTACCAATACCACAGAAATAAAAATGCCCGCCATTACCGCATCTACATAATCGTTAAATACCACTTTTTCCATTTGTTCCATGGTTTTGGTCGGCGCCAGTATTTTGCCTTGTGCAATTGCATCGGAAAATTTTTGTGCGTGGGACAAGAACCCGATAGCAGGATCAGGTGAAAATAATTTTTGCCATCCCGCCGTTAAGGTTACGATTAAAATCCACACTGCTGGAATAATAGTGATCCATGCAAATTGTTTTTTCTGCATGCGAAATAAAATCACAGTCGCCAACATCAACGCCATGCCCGCGAGCATTTGGTTGGCAATACCGAACAGCGCCCACAAGCTATTGATGCCGCCAAATGGATCTGTCACACCCGCGTATAAAAACCAGCCCCAGCCTGCCGCGGCAATGCCGGTGGCAACGATATTTGCAGCCCAGGATTCAGTGTTACCCAATGCCGGAGAAATATTGCCGAGCAAATCCTGGATCAGGAAACGGCATACACGGGTACCCGCATCAAGCGTGGTTAAAATAAATAATGCTTCGAACAAAATTGCGAAGTGATACCAGAATGCCATGAATGCGGAACCGCCGATAAAATCGGAAAGGATTTTCGCCATACCCACGGCAAATGTTGGAGCACCGCCGGTGCGCGATAAAATAGAGGCCTCACCAACATCATTCGCCATTTGTGTGAGAGCTTCCGGTGTTACTACAAATCCCCACGTGGAAATAGTATGTGCCGCTTGTTCTACCGTGGTGCCAATGACAGCAGCAGAGCTGTTGAGTGCAAAATAAATTCCCGGATCAAGCACCGCCGCCGCAACCAACGCCATGATGGCGACAAAGGACTCCATCAACATAGCGCCGTAACCAATCGGAATAATATGCGATTCCTGCGCGATCATTTTTGGTGTGGTGCCCGACGCAACCAATGCGTGAAAACCACTCACTGCACCGCAGGCAATAGTGATAAATAAAAACGGAAAAAGTGAGCCGGCAAACACCGGGCCAGTGCCATCAATAAAGGGAGTAATCGCTGGCATTTTTAATGGCGGGGCGACAATTAAAATACCAATCGCCAATAACACGATGGTGCCGATTTTTAAAAAGGTGGAAAGATAATCGCGCGGCGCTAACAACAACCACACCGGCAAAGCCGCCGCGATAAAACCGTAAATAATTAATCCCAGTGCAAGGGTTTCAGCATCAAGCGAAAATACTTTGCCCCAGTACGGATGTTGCGCAACTTCGCTACCGTAGGCTAATGCGGCCATCAGCAGCACAAAACCGATCAGTGAAATTTCCAGCACGCGGCCAGGGCGAAACCAGCGCGAATAAATTCCCATAAATATCGCGATGGGAACCGTCGCTAATAATGTGAACACGCCCCAGGGGCTGGCGACTAATGCTTTCACCACAACCATGCCCAATACGGCGAGCAGAATTACAATAATTGCCAGTATGCCGACCATCCCGACAAAGCCGGCAAAATTGCCCATTTCCATGCGCATCATTTCGCCGAGCGAACGGCCGTCGCGCCGGGTGGATGCAAATAAAATCATCGCATCCTGAACAGCGCCGGCAAAAATAACACCGAATAAAATCCACAAGGTGCCCGGCAAGTAACCCATCTGCGCAGCGAGAATTGGCCCCACCAATGGACCGGCACCGGCAATAGCGGCGAAGTGATGGCCAAATAAAACCCATTTGTGTGTGGGCACATAATCCAGGCCATCATTGCGCTGCTGTGCGGGAGTCGGGCGGCTATCGCTCAACTCCATCACCCGCACACCGATATAGCGCGCGTAAAAACGATAAGCAATGACGTAAACCGAAAGCGATGCAACCACCAACCAAAGCGCATTCACCGATTCACCGCGCTGTAATGCCAACACTGCAAACGCACTAACACCGGCAATAGTGACACTGCCCCAGAGTAAAAAATCACGAACCAGTTTTTTCATTTTTTATCGTACTTGTAACAGTTAAAGAGCGAACGATGATGACATCACAGGATTAAAGCGGTGTGGGGCGGCGCGCACTGTAAACGAAATACACCACAATACCTATCGCCATCCACACCCCGAGGCGAATCCAGGTATCCAATGGCAACCCCAACATCAAACCGAATGCGGACAACGCACCCGCAGGTGCAATAAACCAGATCAGTGGTGTACGGAAAGGGCGATGCATATCGGGACGGGTTTTGCGCAATGCCAACACACCGAGGCATACAATCACAAACGCAAACAGAGTGCCGATACTCACTAATTCACCTACCAATCCCATTGGCATTAAACCGGCAAGCAACGCCACTAAAACACCGGTAATCAAAGTGGTTTTAAACGGTGTGCGAAAACGTTGATGCACATCGGAAAACATTGTGGGCAACATGCCGTCGCGCGACATCGAATAAAAAATTCGCGCCTGGGCTAATAGCAACACCAACACAACCGTTGTTAAACCGGCAATCGCGCCGAGCTTGACGAGTGGCGCTAACCAGTTCATGCCGAGCGTATCAATAGCGATGGCAATGGGATCGGGAACATTGAGTTTGTCGTAGGGAACCAAACCGGTAAGAACGTAGGCAACCAACGCGTAAAGCACTGAACAAATCAGCAGCGAACCGATAATCCCGCGCGGCATATCGCGCTGTGGATTTTTAGCCTCTTGCGCCGCGCAAGACACAGCATCAAAACCAATGTAGGCAAAAAACACTACACCGGCACCGGTCAGTACACCGCCCCAACCGAAATTTCCGAAGCTGTCTTCCGGTGGAACAAAACTGCCTTCAGGGTTGGCGGCGGTTATCCAGTTGGCGTGATCGACGGCACTCCAGCCTAATGCGATAAACAATAAAACCACAGCCAATTTCACGGCAACGATAACAGCATTTACCTGCGCCGACTCGCGCGTACCTATTGCCAACAGCCAGGAAGTGACCAACACAATCAACACTGCGGGTAAATTCACGATATTGCCAGTTGAGATCCATTCGCCCGTCGCGGCATTAAATGACCAGGGCCCCTGGGTTAATACAGCAGGAATATAAATACCAAGGTTTTTAAGGAAGGAAACAACATAACCGGACCAGCCAATCGCCACTGTTGTGGCCCCTAACGCATATTCCAGGATCAAGTCCCAACCGATAATCCACGCGATAAATTGGCCGAGTGATGCATACGCGTAAGTGTAAGCCGAGCCGGCAACAGGAACAGAAGACGCCAATTCGGCATAACACAAACCGGCGAACACACACACAATCGCGCCGGCGATAAAGGATAAAACCACTGCTGGTCCCGCATTATTTGCGGCGGCATGGCCACTCAACACAAAAATACCCGCACCGATAATACAACCTATGCCCAGGGCAATCAGGTTCCAGACGCCGAGGCTGCGCTTCAAGCCACGTTCATTCCCATCAACTTCAGCTCGTAACAGCTCTACCGATTTGCACGCCCACATTTTATTCATAGATTGCCTCGACAAGGTGTCGTTGATACTTTTCATTGATAGAAACAGAAAGAATTCACATCCGTTGTTGTCATGCAAAAAGCTTGCTGGTGTTTTTAGCGTGTACCTACGGGCGCAACATCATTCATGCACTGGCAAAAATGCGTCGAACTTTTTATAACGGAACAGCGTATAACGGATCAGCAAACGGATAACTGCACTGGTTAAGTGCAAAAATGAATTCCCACTGTTATTCAAAAAGTACTTATTTTTATTGCTCAAGCTACAACTAATCAGCTTCCAAACGAATCGCCCGCTGCGCTATTTATTACCGAATGTATATCGGATTATTGATGCGACACGCGGGATGTAGATCGGCGAGGATTATAAGCAAGCTTCAAAACCACAACAACAAGGCGAGTCATTGCGGCAGGAAGTCGTGAAAGAAGAGTGTATTTTTCGAATAGCAACTGTTGGAAAAGTTACAGATCTACCCGCATGACGTTCACCTGGCGACCGCCAAGGCGTGTGCGGCGAATAATTTCCCAGCCGCGTTTTTGATAGTAATCCGTGTAATCAGTAGCGGATAACCAGAGTTCGGTTAATCCCAAATCACGGACATAGTGTTTTGCTGCATCGATTAATGCCGAGCCAATACCTTGCCGGCGATATTGTTCAGGTACATATAAGTTGCTCAACCACACCGGTGTTTCAGTGGACACTTTGGGCATGCGCTCGCTGCTGCGGTAGGTGTAATTAACAAGGCTGACGCAACCGACCAATTCATCGCGCTGCAAGATAATCAGGGTTTTTGGTAGCAGCTGTTCTTTAACATGCAGGACCAACCGCTGCTGGCGCAATGCGAGAGTCGATTTAAGCCCCTGGCGCTCACATTCTTTATGATGCCAATAGGCAACTTGCGCAAAAAAATCGGGGCGATTTTCCAACAGGGCGATTTGTAATTCGGGGGACTTTCTTACCGCAGGTGATTTCACATTAGCAACTTAATTTGTAAAAGAGGGATTGGCTTTACTCTAGCCCAGAATCCTGAACCGGTTTTCATCACCAGAATGTAAAAACTCCCGGCCAGCGGGAGTTTTTTGGTACCGCTACAACGAAAAAGGTCAGGCTTTTTTGGCTTCGCCGAACCACTTTACATCTTCGCCATGGGCTTGCTTATCGGCGTGGTACGACGACCTTACCAATGGACCGCACGCAGCGTGTTTAAATCCCATTTCTTCAGCAAGTTTTGTGTATTCCGCAAACTCATCGGGATGAACATAGCGTGCAACCGGGATGTGATCTTTGGACGGCTGCAAATATTGGCCAATGGTGAGCATGTCGATATCGTGCTCACGCATATGCTTCATCACTTCGATAATTTCTTCTTTGGTTTCGCCAAGGCCAACCATCAAACCGGATTTGGTCAATACATCCGGACGACGCGCCTTATATTGCTTGAGCAATTCGAGCGACCAGTTGTAGTTCGCGCCGGGGCGCGCCTGGCGATATAAACGCGAAACGGTTTCCATATTGTGGTTGAACACATCAGGCGCTTCTTTTTCGAGGATATCCAACGCAATTTCCATACGGCCACGGAAGTCCGGCACCAATACTTCTACTTGCAAGTTCGGGCTGTGGGCGCGGGCTTCGCGGATGCAATCGGCAAAATGCTGGGCTCCGCCATCGCGCAGGTCATCGCGGTCAACCGAGGTAATCACCACATATTTCAAGCGCATTTCCGCGATGGCTTCGGCGAGCTGGCGCGGCTCGTTCACATCCAGCGGATTGGGCTTGCCATGGCCCACATCGCAGAAGGGGCAGCGACGGGTACAGATATCGCCCATGATCATAAAAGTTGCGGTACCGCCACTAAAACATTCCCCCAGATTCGGGCAATTGGCTTCTTCACACACGGATGAAAGCTTGTTTTTGCGCAGGATGGTTTTGATGCGCTCGACTTCCGGAGAAGCGGGAATTCGGACGCGAATCCAGTCGGGTTTACGCGGGATATCCTCACGGTCACTGGCAATCACTTTTACCGGAATACGCTCAACCTTATCGGCATCGCGCAATTTCTCGCCCTGTTTATGGCGTTCGGTGCGTTTGACCGGTTGAAGTTCAGGGACGAAGGTGGCTACGGGAGGAAGATCTGACATAAGAATCTCGTGACGTTAATCTACGGCGCGCATTGTACAGGTTTCGTAACCCAATTTCCCCGCCAATTCGGTAACAAGTTGCTGTTGCACCTGCACCAACGCGGGACATTCGGGAATAAGGTCGCGCATCCGGGTCATCGCCAGGCCCTGATAACCACAGGGATTGATGCGCAGGAAGGGCGCCAGATCCATGTCCACATTCAAGGCCAGCCCGTGGAAACTGCATCCGCGGCGAACACGCAGGCCGAGCGAGGCGATCTTGTTGCCATTGACGTAAACACCGGGCGCATCAGGCCTGGCGGCAGACTCGATCCCGTAATGGGCCAATGTGGCTACAATCGTTTGCTCCAGCGCGGTAACCAGATCGCGCACACCGATTTTCAAGCGGCGCAAATCCAGCAATGGATAAGCCACCAGTTGGCCGGGGCCATGGTAAGTCACCTGGCCGCCGCGATCAGTCTGTACTACCGGAATATCACCGGGGAACAGCAGATGCTCCGCCTTGCCGGCTTGCCCCTGGGTAAATACCGGGGGATGCTCCACCAGCCAGAGCTGGTCGATGGTATCGGGCGTGCGTTGGCTGGTGAAATCGCTCATCGCCTGCCAGATACTGGCGTAATCGCGCTGGCCGAGGTTGATAACCTCCAGGGTCAGACCGCTCAAATCACATCACCATCTTGATGCTGCGATTGAGGCGCAGATCATTATGGATAGCCGTGAGCTGCTCGACACCGGTCGCCGTAATCCAGACCGTCACCGAGTTAAAGCTGCCCTTGCTACTTTCCTTAACCGTAATCCGGGTTTGGTCAAACCCCGGTGCATGGCGCTCCATAATCTCCACCACATAGCTATGCAGCTCAGGGCCGGCATCGCCGAGTATCTTGATAGGGTAGTTTTCACAGGGGAATTCAATTTTGGGGGGTTCTTGCTGGGCCATATCGATAAACCTGAATGCGAGGGGACGAATTATAACGCCTAGATGGGGGCAAAATCGCCATGCACAAGGCAAAAAGCCTGGCGCCTGGCTATTCAGCAAATGCCATATCCGCTATTCTCGCCCCTTCATTTGGGAACACCAACAATAATTTACACGACATTAATCCCACGGCGAGAGCGCTGCTTTGGTAGCGATAGCCCCACTCCAGGCAAGGAAAAGGTTTTGTTACTCGATACCCGTCAATCATTGGAAACTCCCGAAGGTGCCCTGCTTCCGCTAACTCCGGCGGGCTTCGGCGTGCGCGCACTGGCGCAGATACTGGATATCCTCATTCGCTTCGGCATTACCACGGTTATCTTTATTGTCTTGTCCCTGCTTGGTCGCATGGGTATCGGGCTCGCACTAATCCTCACATTCCTGCTCGAATGGTTTTATCCGGTGTTTTTTGAAATCGCCCGCAATGGCCGCACCCCCGGTAAAAAATGGATGGGGATTCGGGTAGTCAATGACGATGGCACACCTATAACCTTCGGCCCATCACTATTGCGCAATTTATTGCGCGTGGTTGACTTTCTACCCATGGCCTACCTCACCGGTATAGTTGCCAGCCTGTGCAATCGCCAGTTCAAACGCCTGGGCGATTTAGCGGCGGGCAGCATGGTGATTTACGACGCTCCGCCCCTGGCCGAGCCGAGCTTTGCAGTGCGCGGCCAATTGCCAGTGCCCGCGGGTTTTTCTACCGATGAGCAGCGCGCATTACTCGCATTTGCCGAGCGCAGTAACTATTTATCCGCCGAGCGCCAAAGTGAACTGGCGACCATTCTCCAACCCGTGATCCACGCCAAAGATCCGGTGATCGCGATTAAGCAAATGGCCAACACTATGGTTGGCAAGCAGTAAGAGCCAAATAAAAACAATGAAACAAGGACAATTCGAACAACTCTACCAACCGCTGTGGCAAGTGCTGGAAATGCAAATTGTCGAGCTGGAAAAATCCGGGGGCCAATTAACCGGTGATGAACTGGCAAGTTTTGCCAGCCGCTATCGCCGCCTGTGCCATTTCCACGCACTTGCGCGTGATCGCCATTATTCGAGCCATCTGGTCGATAAACTCGGTGATTTGGTCGTGCGTGGCCATCAGCAACTTTATCGCCGCAAGCAGCCATTTTTTCAGCAATTCATCAGTTTTATTGTGGCGGGATTTCCACGTTTGGTGCGCGAACAACACGCTTACATCTGGTGGGCAACCGCATTATTGTACGTGCCGGGATTATTAATTTATGTCACCATTTTGTGGCAACCGGATCTGGTTTACACCGTCACCTCGCCCGACCAGGTAAGCAGCTTTGAAGAAATGTATGACCCCGCCAATCGCACCCTGGGGGCAGCGCGGGAGTCCGATACCAATGTGCAAATGTTTGGTTACTACATCAGTAACAATATTGGAGTAAGTTTTCGCACCTTTGCATCCGGTATTTTATTTGGTGTTGGTTCGATTTTCTTTTTAGTGTTTAACGGCTTATTGATGGGTGCCGTTGCCGGCCACTTAACCAACGCGCAATTTACCGAAACATTTTTTTCATTTGTTGTAGGCCACGGCAGTTTTGAATTAACGGCGATTTGCATTTCCGGCGCGGCAGGCTTGAAACTCGGTTATGCGTTGCTTGCGCCCGGAAATGTCACGCGCGTTGAATCACTCAAGCGCGCCAGTGCGATAGCGATCAAGCTGGTGTACGGCGTGATCATTATGCTGGTCATCGCCGCATTTATCGAAGCATTCTGGTCTTCCAATAATATTCTGATGCCCTGGCAAAAATATTTGGTGGGCGGTTTTTTATGGGCGCTGGTCATTGGCTATCTGGTATTTAGCGGGCGGCAATTACGTGGCGAAACAGCTAGCGTCGAACGAGGTCCAGTATGAATCTGGATCAAGTCACGTTAGAAATTCGCCCGCGCAGTGCCTGGGAAGCAGTTGATTTAGGTTTATTGATGGCACGCCGCTGGTGGCTGCCAATGACCAAAGTCTGGTTGATCGCCAGTTTGCCACTATTAATAATCGCACTGGTGATTCCCACCGATAAATGGTGGATTAGTGCATTGCTAATCTGGTGGTTAAAACCCCTCTATGAACGCCCGCTGCTGCACATCCTGAGTCATGCCGTATTTAATGATTTGCCAGATACCCGCAGCACATTAAAAGCATTTCCATCATTTGCATTCAAACAATTATTGTTAAGCCTCACCTGGCGGCGCCTGAGCCCGACGCGCAGCATGGATTTAGCGGTATTGCAACTGGAAGGATTAAGCGGCGCGCGCCGGCAAGACCGTTTAGGGGTATTACACCGCGAAGATTCATCGCCTGCCGGCTGGATTAGTTTTTTTGGATTAATGATGGAGTTTTTTTTGTGGATTGGCATGATCTCATTAATCTGGTCATTTATTCCGCGCGAACTCAATATCGAATGGGCGGGATTATTTTTTAGCAATGAATCCACACAATTAATTGAGCTGCAAATTATCCTTTGGTACTGCGCGCTCGTTTTGACTGCACCGTTTTATGTCGCATGCGGTTTTTCACTTTATTTGAATCGTCGCGTAAAACTGGAAGCATGGGATATTGATATCGCATTCCGCCGCATCGTTAATAAACGCAACACTGCGCCGTCATCCAATGCCCTGGCAATTATATTCAGCATGTTGCTTGGATTACTGATTACCAGCACCGCCGATACTGCTTACGCGGATGCGACACAAACCACAGCGCCAACGTCAGAACATTTACCTGGAATGGAAACAGATTCTGATAGCGACAGCGGCGCAATAATCGTAGACAAACCGCTCGGTGATTATATCGAACTGAATCGCGACACAGCACAGCGTGCTATTAAAGACGTCATGCAGCAAAGTGAATTCAGCCGCAAGGAAAAAATCAGCGCGATCAAATGGGATACAGAAGAGAAAAAAGAACCCTCCGTATTTTGGAAAAAATTCTTTGATTTCCTGCGTAACTTCGAGGGGTTTATCGCCGCAGCCAGTGTATTGGAAATATTGTTGTGGTTGATTGTTATCGCACTGGTAGCGTTTGTATTCTATCGCTATCGCCACTGGTTAGCCGCGCAATTTGTACGCATAAAACCAACTCAGGTATTACGCGAGAAACCGGTCACGCTCTTTGGCATGGATATCACCCGCGAATCACTGCCGCACGATATTAGCCAGAGTGCGATGGATTTAATGCGCGCGGGTGACAGCCGTGCAGCACTCGCATTATTGTATCGCGCCAGTTTATTCCAGCTGATTCACAGCGGTGTAGAAATTCAGGATGGCCATACCGAAGGCGAATGCGTGCAGTTAATGCGCGAACACTTTTCCCCATCCGGAAATACCCACAAAACTCCGCACAATGCGGACGCCCGCATAGACTACTTTGCGTTACTTACTCGCATTTGGCAGCAATTGGCCTACGGCCACCAGAATCCGGACACGCAAGTAGCAGAGCAACTTTGCAAACAGTGGAACCTGTGCTGGTTAAACAAAACTGCTAACGCTCAAGGTGGTGCACAATGACCGTATCACCGGACAAAAAAGCAGGATCTAACGGCAACGAGTCAAGCAATAGAAAAATTGCATTCATTGTTGCATTGCTACTCGCCATTATTGGCGGGCTCGGCTATTGGTGGTACACCACCCTGGTATGGGAAGAAAAGGAAATTGATCTGGGCTATTCCAAAGAAGCCTTGCAAAATAATTTTCTTGCGGCCGAAATTTTCCTGCGTAAACACGGCATACAAGCCACTACGGTAAAAAATCTCAGTCTGCTGGACAACCACCGCTGGCGTAATATTGAGTTGGGCCGCAACGATACCATCGTATTAATTAATGCTAACAAAACCCTCGACGAAACCCGCTACGACACTTTGTACGAATGGGTTGAGAACGGAGGAACCTTAATTACCTCCACACAAAATCCTTTTATCGGCACGCACACCAACGAAGAGGATTTATTACTGCGCGACTTCGGTATCACACCGGCAGACGATGAAACCAAACGCGTTAAAGATTTACTGGACACCATCGCAGACGGGCTCGAAGACGATGAAGCACAGGATGATAACGCATCAGCTCCCGATAAAACTGCCAATGAAAAAGAAACACAAGGGGTATCGTCAGAGCCATTAGATGATAAAGACACCAGCAGCATCACTAAAAAGAAAAAAACCGATAAGCCGGAAAATTATTATCGCTGTAGCATGGACGAGCATCCGACAGAAATTGATTTTGCCGATGAAGCCAAACCCCTACGTTTTGATTTTAGCCATGAAGAAGCATTTACCTATCGCGACAATGATAGTGTTAATGAAGACGATACTGATGACGAAGTCATTGAAGAAAACGCCGACGAGCATAACAGCGAAAATGATAAAGACATCGAAACAGCGAACAAAATATCCACCAATGGCCAGAAGGAGCACCTGCTCTTTTTTGAAATCGGCGATGGCTCAATCACCATCACTAGCGATAACTTTATCTGGTCTAACCGCCGTATTGATTGCCACGATCACGCCTACGCGCTCTGGAGCATTGTGAACCCCGATGGTCGCGTCTGGTTTTTAGTGAACCAGGATGCACCATCACTCGCTGCAATTATTTGGGAGCACGCAAAATATGCAGTGCTTGCCGGCGTGCTCGCTGTAGTATGTTGGCTATGGGCGAGCAGCGTTCGTTTCGGGCCAATATTTGTTGCACCGCAACAAGGTCGCCGCAGCCTTGCTGAACATATTTATGCCAGTGCCATGTTGCTCTGGCGCAAACAGCAGCACCCGCAATTGCTCACCTTGTTGCGCGCAGAAATTCAGGAGCGACTTGCACAACAAATGCTGCCGCCAGACCACATACAACAGCAAATTGAATTTTTAACATCCCTCACCGGTTTAACACAGGCCGAGATCCAACACGCGCTATTTACAAACAATCTCGCCCATCCGCAAGAATTCACCCGGGCCATCGCGCATTTGCAAATTATCAGGAAATATTTATGAATGACTCCGTAAACAACCAGAATACGACTGACGCAGGCAAAAACCTGGAAGAAAGTTTGCAAAGCCGCTTGCAACAAGCGAGTACCGTCGCCAATAACCTGCTCAATGAAATCAGGAAAATCCTTATTGGTCAGGATGCGATTATCGAGCAAGTACTGATTGCATTAATTGCGCGCGGCCACGTATTGATAGAAGGTGTTCCAGGTCTCGGTAAAACATTATTGGTCCGCAGCCTCGCCAAATGTTTTGGCGGACAATTTTCGCGCGTGCAATTCACGCCCGATTTAATGCCCAGCGATGTGACCGGCCACGCGATGTTTAATATGGCCAAGCAGGAATTTGAAATTCGTCGCGGCCCCGCATTTACCAATTTATTACTCGCCGACGAAATTAACCGCGCGCCCGCCAAAACCCAGGCTGCATTATTGGAAGTAATGCAGGAAGGGCAAATTACTATTGAAGGGGAGTCCTTCAAAACCGGCGAACCTTTTATGGTGCTGGCAACACAAAACCCGATTGAACAGGAAGGAACTTATCCGCTACCGGAAGCGGAGCTTGATCGTTTTATGCTGAAAGTCATTATTGATTACCCAAGTGAAAACGATGAACAAATTATGTTGCGCCAGGTAAGCTCGCAAACACAAGGCGGATTTGGTTTGGAACATATCCGCACCTTACTAAAACCGGCACATGTATTAAGCCTGCAAAAAATTGCCGAGCAAATTACCGTTGATGAACAAATCCTCCACTACGTTATAAAACTGGTGCGCGCTACGCGCAGTTGGTCGGGCATTTCGCGCGGCGCCGGCCCACGTGCCTCTATCGCCTTGCTGGCAGCAGCGCGCGCCTACGCATTAATCAATAACAATTCATTTGTTACACCGGATGATGTGAAAAAAATGTTTATCCCGGCATTGCGCCATCGCATTTTGCTATCACCGGAATTGGCGATTGAAGGTGTGGCAGCAGAACGCATTTTGAATAATATTTTGCTGCAAGTGGAAGCACCAAGACATTGATATTTGACTCCGTGTCGGAAGGCGCCTTCGGCTTTTCCAACCTACAACGCCAAGAACCATTGCCTGTAGGTTAGAACGGGCCGCGCAGGTGAGCGTAGCGACTTCCGACACATCCTCTGAGCGCAAGCCCCGAAAATCGCCTGGAAAGTTTTATGCGTAGACAATGGATACCGGCCACTCGTTGTGCAATATTTTTTGCGTTGCTGGGTGTCGCTATATTGGTCAATAAATTTAGCGCTCATTATTTTACTGTGAGCATTCCGGAATTTTTGCTGGAAGCGCTTTTTGCCGGCGCGTTGATCGTTGTACTACTGGATTTTTTGCTCTCGCGCCGATTACCCCCTGTTGAAATTACGCGTGACTTACCAGGCAACCTTGCGGTGGATAAATGGACGCAGGTTAAATTACACATTCGCCATCACTTCACCCATGCCACACAGGTGCGTGTTTTTGACGGCGTGCCCGCCAGCAGTGATTACCAACACTTGCCACTTACGCTGGAATTAAAACCTAACCAAATCAGCAAAAGTGAATACCAGCTACGCCCACTGGAACGCGGCTCGCTGCTTATCAATAAAAGCCATATTGAATTCAGTAGCCCGTTGGGCTTATGGAATATTCGTTATTGGGCTGGCACCCCATCGGCATCCAGAGTTTATCCGGATTTTGTAGCCATCGCCAACTACGCCATTCTCGCCACTGAAAACCACACCAGCCAAATGGGCATCCGCAAAAAACAACGGCGTGGCGAAGGCATGGAATTTCATCAACTGCGTGAATTTCGCCAGGGCGATAGTCTGCGCCAGCTCGATTGGAAAGCGACATCGCGCCGCCAGAAATTAATTGCACGCGATTACCAGGATGAGCGTGACCAGCAAATTGTCCTGATGATCGACAGCGGCCGCCGCATGCGTGCGAAAGATGATGAGCTCAGCCATTTTGATCACGCACTCAATGCAATGTTATTGGTGAGTTACATCGCCTTGCGTCAGGGCGATAATGTCAGCTTGATGAGTTTCGGTAATGACGGTAGTAATAACAACAGCAAACATCGCTGGATTCCCCCACAAAAAGGCACTGAGCGCGTAAAGGTTTTGCTTAACGGTATCTACGATTTACAAGCAAGCCAGGCAACCGCGGATTACATAACCGCCGCCGAAAAATTAGCCGTATTACAACCCAAACGCTCACTCATTATTTTAGTCACCAACTCACGCGATGAAGACAACAGCGAATTATTACTCGCCGCCAAACTATTAAAGAAACGCCATCTGGTAATGATCGCCAATATCCGCGAACAAATCCTGGATGACCTCAATGAATTACCTGTAAGCACTTTCGACGATGCATTAAATTACGCCGGCGTCCGCCGCTTTTTACACGAGCGCAGCGAATCCCATAAAAAATTAACTGCCGCCGGAATTTATGCGGTGGATTGCACGGCGAATCAATTAGCCGTGCGCGTTGCGAATGCATATTTAGAGATTAAGAGTGCGGGGGTTTTGTAGGTTGGCGGTGAGGAACGAACCCCAACATTGGTAATTCCAATATAACACCAGCTTTGTGCGCAAAAAAACCGAAAAAAGCACATGCATTTTTACCGTTGGGACTTTAAATATATAGGCATGTTGGGGTTCGTTCCTCACCGCCAACCTACATGAAGCGAACTTACCAACATTTTCTATTTAACGTAAAAACCCCGCAATTCCTCCCGAACTATTTCCATACCTACCCCAATTCAACCCAAATGCTTTAGAGATATCCAGATACAAATTCGACATCCCCGCATTATTCGCATCAATCGCATTACCAACACGAACTGCATTGCCTGCACCGCCTGCAACATAAATGCCCGGATTTTCCTGTTGATGATTGCCACCGCCGACTTCGGACATTACTAAAATTAATGTGTTATCCAAGAGCGTGCCGCCGTAGGTCAGATCAGGGCGTCCGGCGAGTTCGTCCATTAGATACGCGACCATAATGTTGTACCAACGGGTTTGTGCATCGAATAATGATGATTCGTTGTGTGAGCTGACGTGGCTGCGGGTTTCGTTGTAATCCAGTTTTGCACCGGAACCATATTCACCCATGTAGGGGCGAATGGCGGGGAAATTAATTTTCAACGATTCATCTTGCGCGCCCATAAATTGGAAGCTAGCCGTGCGCGTGATATTTGCCTGGAAGGCCATGGCGATGTTGCGCATTTGTGCTTTTGCAATTGCATCGGCGTCAGCGTCAATTCCAGTCATGCCGATAGTCGGGCGGGAAAAATTTGACCCACCAATATCCAGTGTGCCAGCTAACGTATTTTGATAATAATTCAGCGCTTCTTCGTGGGTTAATAATTTTCCCTGTTGTTTAACGCTGAGGGTATTGGCTTGCAATAAATCCAGATTTTCATGCAGGGTTTCCAGGACTTTTTTGCGCCGCGCCGCGTCGGGATCAGGTGTGCCACTACTGCTGCCAACCACATCGGCAAGCAGCGCGTCGTACACCTGTTGCGGGTTATCCGATACCTGGATTTTGTTGCGATTCTTGTCGGTAAAAGGCATGTACTCGGTGCCCTTTGCTTTACTCGACCAAACACCCACGTGCATATTTTTAGTCAAGCGCCCACCGAGCGCCTCGCCTATGGCAACATCAAATGTGGTGGCATATTCCTGCCCGCCAGAAAATACCGCGCGGCACGCTTCCGGGTGACCCGAGCTGCCACCGTGGCCGTTGTAGGTGAGGTTTTTTATCGGCACAAGCCTGGTGAGATGCGCATTTAAATGTTGTAGCGGGCTCGTGGCAAAACTATTGCTGCCCAATGCACCTGCATTGTAAGAATGCCATTTATCGCGCACGCAACCGTTCGGGTAATACACCATAACAAAACGTTTGGCGCCTGCCGTTTGCGCAAACACATTCACGGATAACATAAATTGGCTGGTGAATGCAGTGGTCAAACCCAACCTGGCAATACTGCGCAGGAAATCGCGACGCTGCATTTTATTTTTTAATACATTCATCTTAATGCCCTCCTCAGTTTATTTGCGCAGGATGTAATTTTTGGTTTGGGTAAACTGGATCATTAAATCCAGCATGCTGGCATTTGATGATTCTTTAAAAGTTTTACCGAACACTTGCAACGTGCAACTGTCAGCAACATCTTCCAATTGGCCGCGCGAATAGCGATACCATTGCCGCACGTAACAGGCTTTGGCATTGGAGCTACCCGCAATCAAGCTCGCCAATTCATCCATACCGTGATAATTCACTACAGGTTCTGATTCCGACAAATACGTTTCCGCCGAATTTAAACTGCCGATGTAACCAAGCGAGTTAATCGCTTTAATCAAACCGTTATCCGTTTTTTCGGCGGTGACATACAAACCGAGCGCGTTGTAATTTTCCAAACCGAAACCGATGCCGTCGATATATTGATGGCAAGCTGCGCACCCTTCTTGCAAATGCGCGTGTTCAAACCGTTCACGCACCGTGAGGCTCGGGTCTTCTTGTGGTTTTAATTCTGCACCCACCGGTGGTGGTGGAAAATCCTGGCAAAGCAGATTGCGACGCACAAACAAACCGCGTTTTACCGGATGGGTTTTTTCCGATGCCGACTGGATCGCCAGAATACCGGCATGCCCCAATATGCCGCGGCGTTCAGCGTTAGCCGCGTTGTAATCCACGCGCTGCAAACCGCTACCGCCCGGCCAGGTCAAGCCATAATGGGTTGCGAGTTGTTGGGTCATGTAACTGTAATTAGCGTTGAGTAATTCGTTGTAACTTCCACCACCAAATACAGTCCGTTTTACCAACTCAATGGTTTCGGTTTTCATATCCGCTTTGAGGCTCGCACTGATTGCCGTGGTTTTGATTTCCTTATCAAGATCCAGCCAACCAGTGATGAAACGCTCGAATGCAATTTGCGCTTTAGGATCTTGCAACATCTGCGCGACCTTGGCAGAAATTTGCGCGGGCGTACTTAATTGCCCGGCATCGGCGGCAGCCATTAATGAGGCATCCGGCGTAGTTGCCCAATAGGTGTAGGACAACATAGCCGCAACTTCGTAATCGGTGAGTTCGTAGTAGGTACCTTTTAATTCACCCACTTCCGAGCGATATAACATTGAAGGCGATGAGAGAATTGCTGTTAACAATGCGAGATTGCCTTGCGACGATTGCAGCGCAACTAATTTCGTCACTTCTGCCGTACTCAGCGGACGACGATACGCGCGCTTGCCAAAGTTCTGTACAAAACAAGTCGCATTGCTGCAACCGGGAGTAAGGCTATAGATATTACTCACCAGCGCCGCAGCAGCTTCCGCTGCCAATACATAACCTTTAGCGTAATCGTTGGTGAAAATTGCATTGGCGTTGGTTTTAAATCCATTCACTGGAAGATCTGACGGAATACGACCACTGGTGACATCGATATTATTGGTGAGCCCCAATAAATCGCGCACCGAATTGTTGTATTCGAGTGTAGATAACAAACGGAAGCTGCGATCTTGTGGAATTAAATCATCAAGGCTATCTGCACTGCACACTCCCGCTGGTGGAATAAATGCTTCGGCAAAAATCATCGCGGCAATACTGGTTGCACAAGTTCCGGTGCAACTACCAACATTGCCTTTCGGCATATTCGCGGCGATGTAATTGGCAAGGCTGGTTTGCGTGTACCGCGTTTGCAGATCGAGTAATGACGGAGTGCCATTACCATCGCTACCGTGGCAACCGATACAACCCTGGCTTTGATAATGGCTGCGCGCCACTTGATGTTGATCAGTAATGCTATCGAATACGGCAAGCAAGGTGAGCGAAACGGCATTGCCCACGACCATTTTTGTAGTCGCGCTATTTGCATCCAATAAATACGCAGCGCCTGTTCCTTCCCAATGAACAAATTTCATTCCGGGACCTGCGGCGTTCGCTTTGATATCCACCAGCGTGCCGGGCACAAATAATTTTCCACTGAGGTTTGCACTGCTCGCGATTGTCGCAGTGCCATTACCGACCTGGATTTGCGTACCGGCTTCCACTACCGCCAAGGCAGGCTCAGCCGTTAACCAGGCAGCGTCATACCAACCGGGATTCGTTTGGCTCACGGTTAAATCAGCAGTTTGGTTTGCCGTATTGTTGCTGAAAATAATATTGGTATTGCCCGCCGTATTTGCCCATGCTGCCGGAATAAATACACGCAACCAACCCGCACCGTATTTGGGTGCAGTTTCGGTAATTGCAGGGCCCGGCCAATTGCCGCTACGCACAGTCAAAGTGCCATTTTGATTGGTCCAGATATGGGTATTAACACTTGTCCATGCCGCCGGTTTTTTCACATAAATATATTGGCCCGCACCTAAACCGGTAACGGTATAGCTGGTAGAAAGCATTCCATAGGTTGCCGTAATCGTTGCACTACCTGCAGTGGTACCCGCCGTGATTAATCCTGATGCAGATACGCTGGCAATCGCGGTATTACTGCTCGCCCAAATCACTTGCGAAGTCATACCCAACAAACCATCACTCGTTGTACCTACCGCAACCAGTTGTTGTGTCTCGCCCGCTTTAATTCGCAGATTTGCAGTACCTGCAATTGCTAATGCAGTGACAGGGTTTGATGCAGGAATAATATCCAGCGTAATGCTATCGCTATAACCATCGGCATTCGCTGTAATAGTCACAGTGCCGGTCGATAATGCGGTGACATTAATTGCTGCACCGGTTTTCCCTTGCGTGGAAATCACAGCAGGATTACTGGATGTCCAGGTAATGGAACCCGATGCTGGCAAACGTGTACCATTGCTATAAACCGCGTCCAGATTTAAACCAACAACGCCATTCACTTCCGGCGCTAATCGGGTTGCAGTGAGTTCAACTCCGGTTTGGCTAACATCAATACCCAATTCGTTAATCCAGGTGCGGAATAAATTTTCTGCTTCCGCATTTGTCGCCACTGAACCATAGGGCATACGCATGCCTGCACCGGTTTGGTATTTGTAAACATTGCTGTTTGCAGGAATACCAGGCACAACGCGGTTGTGGTCATTAACCAGTTTCATAGCGTCCAATGCAGTGCTGAAACGCATATCCATTCCACCGGAAATTCCCGAATGGCAATGGGCGCAGTTGGTATGCAAATAAGATTTTGCGCGCGCCGTCAAATCAACGCTGTTATCTGTTGGTGCAGAAAATTTTTCGTAACGGCTGCCGTTATTGATGCTGGTGGTAAATAAACCAATCGTATTGAAAACGTCCAACTGGTTTTTAGTTACGCCTTGATAATTAAAATTTCCATTTAATTGATACGTGCTTACCGCCAGTGGCGTTAACTTTCCCTCCCCGTCTTTATGGCAAGCGGCACAGGTACTGCCCGTTTCAACTTTACGCACTACGTTGACCAAACCACCATCGGGTTCAACGGAAGATTCCGTCACCAGACTGGCATCCGTGCCTGCGGCATTCCAGCGATAATTCGCCGCTTGCCAACCGGTTTCCTGGCGGAACAATACTGAAGTGGTAAATGGTTTGGTAGCATTCGCCGCTGTCGCCACCGAAAGATGTTTCACTACCACGGAACCAACCGGTAAATTCCAGATTGCAGTTGCATCAAAGGTCATTTTGCTCGCATTCGGAATCGCTACAAAATGCCGCACTTTGCCACCATCAAACCAACCCTGGGTATTGACTGTGTACTCAATAACACCCTGCGCCGGAATTACATTGGCAAGGTCTGCAAACAAACCGGTAGCCAATAGTGTTGGTGGAATTTGTGCCGATGCCAGATCATCATCTACCACTTTAAAAATACTGGACGGCCCACCGAGTTCGCGCCCGTGACTGGAAATCAGCAAATTCCTGTTAAGGTCTTTACCGATTGATGAAATGTAATACGGGAACGCTTCGCTAATTAATTTTTTGGCTTGCCCATCATTTGCAACGGACCAAAGGCGTTTACTGACATAGTCACCAAAAATAAAACTGCCATTGAGGTTGGGCAAATCCGTACCGCGATAAACAAAGCCACCGATAATGGAAACACCGGAGGTGCGGCCATAACCTTCACGCGGCGCAACAAAATCCGTTAAACAATTTTTTGCGGCATCACCACCAAGCGCTCCGCGGTTACGAGTGCCTTCACATACCGGCCAACCGTAATTCTGGCCTTTGGTGATAATGTTAACTTCTTCGTAAGCGAGATCCGTGTCCTGCCCTATTTCGGTTTCCCATAATGTGTAAGGTGCATCGGTATCAAACGCCCAACGCCAGGGATTGCGATGGCCCATTGACCAGATTTCCGGTAAATATCCAGCGCGACCAACAAACGGATTGTCCTCCGGCACACGATAATATTTTCCATCCACGGCCTGTGCTAATGGTTCAATGCGAATAAATTTTCCGCGCAAGGTAGTTGGATCTTGCGCGCTGTTATTGGTACGGCGATTGTAAGGATCACCTGGTAAAGGATTTTGCGGGAATGCGCTGTGGCCGTAACCACCTTCGCCTATGCCTACATACAAATATTTTTCAGTGGGATGAAATTGCATCATGCCGCCTTTATGGTCTTCACCCAGTTGCGGGATGCGCAGTAATTCAACTTTGGCGCCGGCCGAGGTTGGATTTGCAGGGTTATCAACGGTCCAGCGTTCAATAATCGCATCGCCGGTTTTACCACCGACTATGCCATCGGTGCGCGGGTAAAAATTATCGGTCTCACCGAAAATGTAATACACATAAATAAAACCATTACTGGCGTAATAAGGATCGAACGCCATGCTTAACATACCGCTTTCGTTATTGTTAAGTACGGTGGATTTTATATCCAGCAATTTGCGCACTTCGGTTGCGATCACATTTTCTTTATTCGGGAATACGTAAATCGCACCCTCTTTATCGACAACATATACAAGGTCATTAATGCCGTCATTAGTCACCATCACCGGTGAAAAGAAAAATTCATTCAAATTCGGGTAGGCATTAATAAAGCGATATTTTCCTGCACTCACAGTACCGGTAATGGGGAACCCCAAAGGTGCAGCCAGTTGTGGCCGCTCGGGCAACGCTTGTGTGGCGGCGACAACGTTAATCGCCATCGTATCGGTTGCGGTGCTGCCATCAGCGGCAGTCAATGTAAGCGTGACAGTGATATTGCCGAGGGTTGTGAGTAGCGGCGTTACCACTTGCTTGCCAGTCAGCGCACCCGGCCATGCAGCACTTGTCCAACTTGCAGTGACATAATTGCCAATTGACGCTGCCGCCGATAATGCCTGGCGCGTGTTGATATTGGCTTTGCGATCTACACCGGCATTAGCCACCAATTCTACAGGTACACCGCAGGCACTCGCAGTTTTCCAGCTGGCGGCACCAAAATCGTAACAATTATTGGGGGCAACAAAATTTAAATCTGCGGTTTTGGGATTGCTATTGGTATTAAAAACAATTCCCGCTGAATTAACGGCACCTGGAAATTCGTAACTGAATAAAGCAGGTGCACTGGTATTTTTAACCATCGCTACACCCGGCCAGGTAGATGCCGTTAGTGCAGGCAGCACATTAAAATAGTGGATATTGACCGATGCCCAATTAGCCGTGTTTTTAAAATAAATTTTCGTTTTTGTAGCAGCGACTGCACTGCTGGAAACATTCACTGCACCAGATGACTGGCTGGAAGATGTTGCATTCAAACTTGATAAAACAACTGATGCGCTAGACTTACTGGATGATAATGCCTGTGAGGATAACGATGGAGATGATGAAAGCGCGATAGAAGAAATACTCGCTGTAGATGAATTGGTCGCAACGCTAAATCCACATTGCGACAATGTTTTCCATATATTATTTTCATAACAAGCGGCACCCGTAAATTTCAGGTTCGCCGTTTGGTTTGCACCGTTATTGCTAAAAATAACATCCAGCGATGTGGGCAGTTGCATGCCGGCAGGAATCGATGCAGTGAAATCATAACAATAAAAAGTGCCACGCCTGGTCATACTCTTACCGGGCCAGGCGGGCAAAGGGGTCACTGCCCCCGCAGGCAGTGGATTCCAAAAATAAATATAAGGTGCCGCAAAATTATTGGGATTGCTGAAACAAATAGTGTTGGCGGCAAGCGCAATTGGCAGCTTTGCTATTGCAATCGCTTTTGTAGCGTCATTGAAAGTAATTTTATAATCGCCATCACCCCCGGTGATTAAATAATCCTGCGCGGGATAGGCTTCATTCCAGTTATCGGTATAGCGACTAATTTTAAAACGCGGGTTTGCACCGGAAAACGCCTGTTGTATTTCCCATAAACCGGACGAGGTATTTTTAATTAGCGGCGTTGCAGCCCAGTTGTTAGGCGTACCGCGAAAATAACTATTGCTCCAGCTTTGCGCCTGGCCAGCCTGTGCATAGGCAAAAACACAGAGCAGGAAAAAACTATAAACAATAAACTGCTGCCATTTTCGGTTTTTTTTATTCAAAGTGCTTTTATTCGAGGTGCTCTTATTCAAGTTGCTTTTATTCAAAGCACGTTTATTCCAGTCGCGCTTGTTCCAGTCGCGTTCATTCGAGACCTGCCCATTACATCCCCTTCCATTCCAAAACGCTTTATCTCTGACAATAGCGGCTGATAAGGTTTGCATAGCTTTTTTCCTATAGGCAACCAGGCAGCCGGGAATGCTGATACCTGGAATATTATTGTTATGTCTTTTGAATTATGTGAGGCAAAGCAAAGCCGCAGAGGCATAGTGCACCTGAAAAATTTTGCATTTGCTTTCCAATCGAGCAAAAAATTGCGCAGATCCCTGGCTGCAAAAAATTGCCGCCATTGCTACTGAACCAATTTTCTATGTAAGAGTATTTAAAAGGCGTTTAACCAACGCAGGGTGATCAGGGTCGAATTCATAGTTATTATGCAAAAGCTATTTTTCTGTCGTTAACACGATTTTTATAGAAGACCGCCGAAACAGAATAGTTTTATGGTTTACAACCGGCAAGATGAATACGTATGCACAAATGATTCAACTCACCGATAAAGCAATAACAAAAAAATAAGGCAGCCGGAGCTGCCTTATTTTCTCGAAAGATTCCCGGCAGATTATTGCGGGGTGTCAATCTCTTCGGATGTTTCAACTTCACCTTCCTCAATCACCTCTTCCTGAGCAGGAACTTCATCGGTGGCAGTTTCATCAAGCGACTCTTCAGCGCTGTCAACTTCTTCTGCGGGGTATGCAGATTCGTCGGTCGCACTTTCATCAACTGAATTTTCATCAACAGCATCATCTGTCGGGTAGTCAGATTGCTGTTCAAGTTGTGATTCCAGACCTTGGACGCGGGATACATAATCCTGGTAAGCAGGCGAGGAAACCGCCGCAACAATACCAATAATCACCAGCAACGGATATGAAAACGCCAGGATCCAATGCCAGGTTTTATTCGGTGGCGTTTGCAAGCCGTAATTATTTCGGCCTTCGGTTCCTTTAAAAAATATTAACAACACCAGTAAATAAATGTTGGCCAGAGGAATAATGAGCAACAATGACATCCAACCGGTTTTATTTAAATCGTGCAAACGCTGGATTACCAAAATAAAGCTGAACACGATCATGGCGATATAAATAATAATCCCCAGACCTATTGCTAATGTCTGGGATGCGAATGCAGCAATGAGCCCAACAACAATAAACAAACCAATGACTGCCAGAGTAAACAGCATTGAATGCGCCCAATAACGCAGGCGGTTTATGCGGGATGAAGGAGAAAAAAACCTGATTTCACCATAAGCCAAATCATCGGTAGTTAATTGGCCTTCGGGGGTTTGGTAAGGATTGGTAGACACGAATAGCTCCTTGGTTGTTATAAGTGAATAGTTTGATTGGGAATTCTTCTGTACTTTTATCTACTGTACGCATGAACGAATTGCGTTAGCGTAACAACAGTCCCATCAACAATAACAACCAGAGCATTTGCACAAACACCAGCAAAACCTGCCCTGGCCGGAATTGCTGATGCCGTGTGTTTTATAACTAAAAAGTTAAAAAAACGGAAAAAAGACGCTCAGAATTTCCGGGTAACGGTTTGCTCCTGCACATCCTACGCAAAACCGTCACCAGCGGAATGATTCTAGCGATCAACTGAATAAATTGCGAAAGAATAATTTCAAATTGTCGATCAGGCGGGCAAAAAATCCGGCTTCTTCTACTGCTTGTAACGCAACGATCGGCGTATTCACAATTAACTGCCCATCCAGCTCTACAGTCAGGTTGCCCAATTCTTGTCCTACTGCGATAGGCGCTTTGATAATTTCATTGATATGCATTTTGGCTTGCAGGGCTTGTTCGCGTCCCTTCGGCAAGGTCAGCACAATATTATTGGGAATACCCAGGGTAACTTCCTGGGCTTTACCCGCCCAAACGCGCGAAGTGCTCACTTGTTGGCCAGCCTGATACAGCGGTGTTGTCTGGAAATAACGGAAACCATAGGCCAACAGTTTTTCCGTTTCGGCAGCACGCGCATTTTCACTGGCAGTACCCATGACTACCGCAATAAAGCGGGTGCTCTCACGCTTTGATGAAGCGACCAGGCAATAACCGGCTTCTTCGGTGTGGCCAGTTTTCAAACCATCAACAGTTTCATCGCGGAACAATAATAAATTGCGGTTTGGCTGGCGAATGTTGTTGTAGAAAAAATATTTTTCCGCGTAAAGAGGATAGTGTTTGGGATGATCATTAATAATGGCGCGCGCGAGGATGGCGAGATCCTTGGCTGTAGTTAAATGGCCTTCTGCCGGCCAGCCAGTAGAATTTTCAAAATGGGTATTGGTCATTCCCAACTGCGCAGCTTTTTGATTCATTACATCAACGAATGCATCTTCATTGCCAGATACATATTCAGCAAGTGCGACCGTTGAATCATTGCCCGACTGGATAATGACACCGCGCAACAAATCGATAACAGGAACCTGCGTTCCCTCTTTTACATACATGCGTGAGCCGCCCATCTTCCAGGCTTTAACACTGATGTTCACCATCGCATCTTCGGCAACTTTGCCTTTTTCAATTTCGTCGACCACCAAATAGCTGGACATCATTTTGGTCAAGCTGGCTGGAGGTAAACGCTGGTCCGCATTGTATTCAGCCACAATGCTACCGGTCGTTGCATCCACCAGAATAAATCCGGTAGCAGCCAATTGTGGCGGGCCGGGAATAACTTGCGGTTTTTGCTCAACAACTTGCCCTGGCGTTGGTGTCGGCAGTGTGGATGATGGCAATTGCGCACCGGGTAATTGTGCTGCAGGCAATTGATTCGCGGGTTGTTGAGAAGCAGGTTGCTGGGCGAATGTCGCTATCGATGAAAATAGCAACGTCGATGAAAATAATAGTCCGCAAGCAATAGATTTTTTAATCATGTCGATTAACACTCTCCAAACAAAAAATAAGTTGGCAACACTAACGTTGCGCGGTGAACTCAAACTGAATAGCGTGCCCACCGGTCAGTGCCATGAATTTATTGATAGACCACATGGGCCTCAAAAATATTGAGACGCGCCAATTGGTCGCGCGCCATTTGTAAATTTTTTGCATCTTTAAACGGGCCAAGGCGCACGCGATGAATTTCTTTGGGTGATGCAGCAGAGCTGATTATTACCGGAAAAGTTAATTTCGTTCCCAGTGTTGCCGCAAAATCTTGTGCCGATTTTTTATTGCCAAATGCACCAAGCTGCAAGAAAGTTCCCGGTGGTAATGCGGACTCAACCGGTTTGGCAATGGTGTTATCTGCGCGACGGGGAATGGGTGGCGCATCACCGGGCAATGCAATTTCCACTTCTACTCGCCCGGTGCCGGTTTTGTGAATGCCAATACGTTGGGCGGCGGCATAACTCAAATCAACAATCCGACCCTGGTGAAACGGACCGCGATCATTAATACGCACTACCACACTTTTGCCGTTATCCAGATTGGTTACACGAACATAGGAAGGAATTGGCAATGTTTTGTGCGCGCCGGTCATCGCGTACATATCGTAAAGCTCACCATTTGAGGTGTGATAGCCGTTAAATTTATTGCCGTACCAGGATGCGTACCCACGTTCTTTATACGAGGTTTCATCTTTAATCAGGTGATAGGTTTTACCCAGCACAGTGTAGGGGTTTTTATTACCGGCACGAGTGCGCACTTCAAGGCGTGGCACCGCATCGGGAATATGGGACAGATCAACATCTTCACTGGGCCCAAAATCCTTATCGTGTTTGTAGCGGCCATCGTTGGGATTATAGGGAACGTTCGCTTTCGGGGATTTGGGCTTTGGGCCGGAACACGCTGTTAGCAACACACAGAGCAGCGCCAGCAAGCAACACATCCATAACTGATTGTTGTTTGTTAAGCGCGTTGAAGATTGCTGATGCATTGTCGCTATTATCTCCGCTACCGGTTATTTTTTTGCGCCGCTTTTTTTCATCGCCGCTTTAATGTCCAGGCTTAAATCATAAACTGCCATTGCATACATCGGGCTGCGATTGTAACGGGTGATGGTGTAGAAGTTTTGCAAGCCCATCCAATACTCCAGGCCATTTACACCATCGAACTCAATACTGATTACCGGTGTGCGCGCAGCAATTCTTGCCTTGGGCACCACACCCACTTTTTTCCAATCGGCAACGGTAACGGCGGGCACTTCCACTTTATTAAACGATTCGTGCACGACTACCTGTTCGCGCGCGCGCACCAGTTTTGCCGGAACCACCACGGGCTTGCCTTGTTGCCAACCGTGCTTTTTAAAATAGTTGGCGATACTGCCGATGGCATCTGTTGGATTTTTCCAGATATCGGTAAATCCATCGCCACTGAAATCCACCGCGAAATTGCGATAGCTTGATGGCATAAATTGGCCATAGCCCATCGCGCCCGCGTATGATCCTTTAAATTCGAGTGGATCGTGTTTTTGCTCGCGCGTGAGAATAAAATAATTCACCAGTTCCGAGCGAAAAAACGGTGCGCGCGGAGGATAATCAAAGGCGAGTGTAGTCAAGGCATCGATCACATACCAGTTGCCGGTATTTTTGCCGTAATTGGTTTCTACACCAATAATTGCAACAATAATTTCTGCCGGTACGCCGTATTCTTTTTCTGCACGCGCCAATGCTTCGCGATTTTCATTCCAGAAATTAACACCGTTGGTGATGCGCATGGGCACAATAAAAATCGGGCGATATTCTTTCCAGGTTTTGGATTTTTCCGCCGGACGCGCAATGGAGTCAAGGATCGGCTGGCGTTTTTCCGCCTTGCTTAACCATTGATTGATTTCATCAGCAGTGAAGCCGTGTTGCTGCACCATCTCATTAACAAACTCTGCCGCTAGCGGATGTCGGGTGTAATCGGCACTGGTTGTGGCACTCGCGCCCAATGCCACTAACGCTAACAAGGCTTTAATCTTTGCAAACTGCATAACTTTTCTCTTACATTCAACACTGGACCCTGCGTATCCAGTAATCAGGAGCTGATTATCAAGGCTGGGGAGTCATCACTCGTTTTTGCTCTGTGGATATCGCCATCAAAATACCAAAGCCGGCGAATAGCGCCACAATAGCAGTACCGCCCTGGCTGATCAGTGGTAAGGGTACCCCGACTACGGGCAACATGCCCGATACCATACCCATATTTACAAACACATACACAAAAAAGGTGGAACTGACACTGGCTGCCAACAAACGGCCAAAAGTGTTTTGTGACTTAACCGCAATAGTGAGCCCGCGAATAATCACCAGTGCATACACCGTTAACAGGAAGATTACGCCGAGCAAGCCAAACTCTTCCGACATCACCGCAATAATAAAATCCGTATGGCCTTCCGGCAGGAAATCAAGGCGGGATTGAGTGCCCTCCATCCAGCCTTTACCCGACAACCCGCCCGAGCCGATGGCGGTTTTGGATTGGATAATATTCCAGCCGGTACCGAGCGGGTCCTGGGTTGGGTCAAGCATGGTGAGGACGCGCTGACGCTGGTAGTCATGGAGCATGTAATGCCAGATCGGCCATAAGCTCGCCCCGAATACAGCAACAGCGGCAGCGATGTAACGCCACAGCAAGCCGGAAAAGAACAACACCATAATGCCCGAGGTAGCCACGAGAATGGAGGTTCCCAAATCAGGTTGCTCGATAATGAGCGCAGTGGGAATACCGATCAGCACCAACACTGCCAATACCCGGCTAAAACGCGGTGGCAGATGACCGGCACTCAGGAAAGCCGCAATGGTGATGGGCATCGCGAGCTTCATGATTTCCGAGGGCTGGAAGCGGAAACTGCCAATCTGTAACCAGCGCTGTGCCCCCATCGAGATATCGCCAAAGATAGTGACCGCCAACAACAACAACACACCCCCAACGTAGGCGAACGGCGCCATGCGCCGCATAAAATCCACCGGGATTTGCGCCACCACAAACATGGTCGCGTAAGCGATCATAAAGAAACTGGCTTGCTTCTCCACGCTGGGCAAATTATGTCCACTAGCACTGTAAAGCACTGTCAGGCCGATAGTGGTAAGGGCTAGCAGCAGTAACAGCAGGAAAAAATCGATATGGAAACGCTCCGCCAAACGGGTCGGGCGACTAAATGCGCGCGCGGCCTCCGGCATACGGCGCAGGAAATCCTGCCTACTCATCAGTCACTCCTTCCTCGGCATCAATACCCGCACTGGCTGGCGGCACAGGCTCGGTATTTTTTACCGGCTCAACTGCAGGTTTACCCTCGCGGGCAGCATTGCGCGCGGCAATGTAGTTATTAAGGCGTTTGATAATAGCGGCGTGGTGGAAGCCGAGTGGCGGTACAAACTCATCGGCATCAAGGGAATAGCCCAACAGGTAGGCATCCATCATCCAACGGGCAACGGGTGCCGCTTTACTGGACCCCCCCTCGGCGTTCTCAACCATCACTGCGACGGCAATTTTCGGGTCTTCCAGGGGTGCAAAAGCAATAAACAACGCATGGTCGCGATGGCGCTCTTGTAACATCGCAGAGTTGTATTTGGCATTCTGGGCGATAGCCACTACCTGCGCAGTCCCCGACTTACCGGCCATACGGTATTCCGCGCCAGGGCTCATATAAGCCCTGGCCGTACCACGCGGGCCGTGAACCACCTCTGCCATGCCATCAAAAATCGCATCCCAGTATTCAGGCTTCATCTCCATGGTTTCCTCAATGATGGGCTCATGGATTTTGTCGCCAATACGTTGCACAAATTGCGGCTTATAACGAACACCGCGATTGGCAATGGTGCTGGCCACAACGGCTAATTGCAGCGGGGTCGCCAACACAAAGCCCTGGCCGATAGACATGTTAACCGTATCGCCCGGATACCAGGCCTGACCTTTTGCTGCACGCTTCCATTCGCGCGAAGGCCAGATACCTTTGCGCTCACTGGGTACATCAATCCCGGTCAATTGCCCCAAACCAAAATGAGCCCCGAATTCACTCATTTTGTCGATCCCCATACGGGTTCCCAAATCCCAGAAATAGGTATCGCAGGATTGGGAAATACCCACTTTCAGGTTTACCCGGCCATGACCGCCACCGGTTTTCGCCAGACTCCAATCGCGGTAGATACGCGAGCTACCCGGCAAGGTAAAAAAACCCGGGTCGGAAATAGCGCGGTCAACATCGGTAAACCCGTAGTGCAAGCCTGCCAGGCCAATCACCGGTTTGATGGTGGAACCCGGCGGGTATTGGGCTTGCAGGAAGCGATTGAATAAAGGGGTATCGATATCGTCATTAAGGTTTTTGTAATCGCGGTAACTAATACCGGTCACAAAGAGGTTGGGATCAAAACCCGGGTTACTCACTGCGGCCAGAACGCCGCCGGTTTTAACATCAATTGCCACTACTGCGCCGCGACGGCCTTGCATCGCGGCTACAGCAGTTTCTTGCAAACGTGTATCAAGATGGAGATGCAAGTCACTGCCTTGTTTTGGATCAATACGATCCAAAACACGCATTACACGCCCGCGGGCATTAGTCTCTACGTTTTGGCTGCCAACTTCGCCGAGCAAAATATCTTCGTAGCTGCTTTCAATACCGCTTTTACCAATGGCATGGGTGCCTGAATAACGTTGCAGTTGCTCAGGTGTAAATGAATCCATATCTTTTTCGCTGATGCGACCGGTATAACCAATCACATGGGCAAACATATCCGCGTGGGGATAATTGCGAACCAGTTCAGCATTGACCTCGACCCCTTCGAGCAAATGCTGGTTAACGGCGAGGCGCGCGATTTCATCTTCAGTGAGGCGATAGCGCAACGGCACCGGGTCGAGTTTATGGCGGCGTTGCTTTTGCGCCTTATAGAATTTGCCCAGATCGGACGGCGTAATTTCAATCAGGGTTTTGAGTAATTCGATGGTGTTATTTAATTCTTCTGCATCGCCGCTGACCACGGATAACGTAAAGCTGGCTTTATTGTCCGCGAGCAACTCGTTGTTGCGGTCAAAGATTAATCCGCGCGTCGGTGGAACCGGCTGGACGTGGACGCGGTTACGCTCGGATTGCGTGGCGTATTCTTCGTAATTGACGATTTGTAAATCGTAATAGCGATAGATGAGCGTGCTGACTAACGCCAACATAAAAGTCGCCATCACCAGCACGCGATTACGAAAAAGTTTGGCTTCGCGCTGGTGGTCTTTAAAGTGTTGGGCTTCTTGCATGCTCGGGCCGAAATGGAACTCTGGGTTAAATGGAAATGTGGATTAATAGTTGTTGACAATAATCGCGTGCAAATTATTTATGGTATGGATGATTTTGCAAGATGCTACTGGCCCGGTATAACTGTTCGATCACTAAAATTCGCACAAGTGGATGAGGCAGCGTGAGTGGTGAAAGCGACCACTTTACCGAAGCTTTTTGCAGGCACGCAGGTGCTAATCCATCCGGTCCACCAATTAGCAGCGAATAATTATTGCCACTCATTTTCCAACCCGCGAGATTTTCCGCGAGCTGTTCGGTGCTCCAGGGTTTGCCTTTGACATCCAATGCAATCACTTGTTCGTCTTTGCCGCCTTTTTCTATCGCCGCGAGCATGGACTCACCTTCCTTTTCCATGGCTTTGGCGATGTCACTGTTTTTGCTGCGCTGGGCGAGCGGCAGTTCCACCATTTCCACGGTGAGATCGCGCGGCATACGCTTGGCATATTCCGCGTAACCCGCTTCAACCCAGTCGGGCATTTTTGTGCCTATGGCGATAATTCTTATGCGCATTCAGCAATAAACGATTAGGTTCTGTTTGCCGGCTTCATCGACCAGAGTTTTTCCAACTCGTAGTAATCGCGTGTTTCCTGCTGCATCACGTGCACAACGGTATCGCCGAAGTCGACCAGCACCCAGTCACCGGTTTCAATGCCTTCAACACCCAGTGCGCGGAAACCGGCTTTTTTGGTCTCTTCTACCAGGTTTTCTGCCAGTGAGCGCGAGTGGCGGCTGGAGGTACCACTGGCGATAATCAATGTGTCCATCACATCGGTAAGTTCGCGTACATCGAGCGTGACAATATTTTTGCCTTTGAGATTTTCAAGGGCATCGATGATCGCTTTGTTTAAATCAGACATTCAGTTACCTATTGGCTAAAAAATAAAACTAAAAGTAAATTTCATAACTCGCTAACAATGTAGCTAGCGATATAAACCTTGAACGCGAATGTACTTCCATACCGCGTCAGGTATTAAAAACTGTGGCGATTCCCCCGCCTGGATTTGCACGCGAATTTCCGTGGCAGAAATGGGTAACAGGCGCTGCTCGAGTATTACCAGTTTGCCCGCAGGTTTTGCATGAATCTCACTAACATCTGCACGATGTTGTGCAATCAATTGTGCAACCGGACCAACCACCGGTATTTCCCAGCCGGGACGGGCTACAACAACCAAATGCGCGAGCCCGGCTAACTCCTGCCAGCGATGCCAGCTATCCAGAGTGACAAAACTATCCATTCCCATACACCAGCTCAGGCTGGCATCCTCGCCAAATTCCGCACGCAATTCAGACAGGGTGTCATAAGTGTAGGAGGGTTTTTCGCGTTGCAATTCCCGCGCATCCCAACGCAATTCAGCACAATCATTTAACGCCAGTTGCAACATGGTTAAGCGCTGTTGCGCATCCACACTGGGTGACGCGCGATGCGGCGGGATGTAACACGGCAACAAGCGCATTTCATCCAGTGCGAGCTGCTGTTTTAATTCCAGCGCAAGACGCAAATGCCCGAGATGAATCGGATCAAAAGTACCTCCGAAAAATCCTATGCATTTGCGCAAGAGCAACCTCCATTTGATTTTTCGCTTAAGCGGTAAAAACCGATCACACTGCTACAACCCGGTAAAGTGCGGCACATCCTCCCCGTTGAAAAAGGGGAGGCCGGGAGGGGACTACGCACGAACGTGCCCATCGCCAAACACAACCCATTTTTGCGAAGTCAAACCTTCCAGCCCAACCGGGCCGCGCGCATGGATTTTGTCGGTAGAAATACCAATTTCCGCACCCAAACCATATTCAAAACCGTCGGCAAAACGCGTCGATGCATTCACCATTACCGATGCAGAATCCACTTCGGTAATAAAGCGGCGCGCGCGCGTATAGTCTTCGCTTACGATGGCATCGGTATGCTGTGAACTGTATTGGTTGATATGAGCGATTGCCTCGTCCAAACCACTCACCAGTTTGATCGACAAAATCGGTGCGAGGTATTCAGTCGACCAATCTTCTTCTGTTGCAACATTCGCAGAAATAATTGTGCGGGTTTGTTCATCACCGCGTAACTCCACACCTTTTTCAATGTAAGCAGCGGCAAGGCGCGGCAGGATTTGTGCGGCAATTTGTTCGTGCACCAGCAACGTTTCCATGGCATTACACACACCGTAGCGATGGGTTTTGGCGTTCATGGAAATGGTGAACGCTTTATCCAGATCGGCTTTATCGTCGATGTAAACGTGGCAAATACCATCGAGGTGTTTGATTACGGGAACTTTGGCATCGTTGCTGATGCGCTCGATCAACCCTTTGCCGCCACGGGGAACAATCACATCCACAAATTGCGGCATGGTGATCAACTCGCCTACCGCAGCGCGATCAGTCGTTTCCACCACTTGCACCACATCTGCAGGCAAACCGGCGGCTTTCAATCCCGCTTGTAAACAATTGGCGATCGCGCGGTTGGAGTGAATCGCTTCGCTGCCGCCGCGCAGAATTGCTGCGTTGCCAGATTTCAAACACAAGCTGGCCGCATCGATAGTCACATTGGGGCGCGACTCATAAATAATTCCCACCACCCCCAAAGGCACACGCATTTTGCCCACCTGGATGCCGCTGGGACGATAGCTCATACCAGTAATTTCGCCGCACGGATCAGACAATGCTGCGACCTGGCGCAGTCCTTCGATCATGCCGTCGATAGTGGTTGGCTTGACTGCCAGGCGATCGAGCATCGCTGCATCCAGGCCATTGGCTTTGCCGGCAGCCAGGTCTTTCTGGTTTTCAGCAACGAGGGTGATGCGCGATTTATCCAGCTCATCGGCAATCGCCAGCAACGCTTTGTTTTTCAGTGCTGTCGGCGCAGCGGCGATAATACGGGATGCAACGCGCGCTCTGTGGCCGAGACCAGCCATGTATTCTTTAACGTTCAATTCGGATTTGGATGCAGACATGAAACGACCTGTGCGGGAAAGCCCAAAATGCAGTTTGGAAAAATGGCCGCGATTATAACCCGAGTTGCACTACAAATTGGCGCATTTACTGGCTTTATTTCAGTGCGGTTGCATCTGTATATCCAATTTCGGGCCAAATAACGCAATTGCGATCTGACGCACAATAAAACACCCGGCACTTTCAGTTTGAATTCAGTTTGCGAGGGCTAGTCTGGAGACACGTTAACCAATGCGGCAAATGCCGTTTTAAACGGGAGAAACCATCATGAAACGCCTGTTACTCATCAGCACTTTGGCCAGCATCAGCCTGCTGCTGGCTAACAACGCGTTCGCGGATCGCGATCATCATCGCCACCAAAAACGTCACCACCACCATCATCACCATACTGAAAGGGTGGTGGTTTATGAGCGCGATTATTATGCACCCGTGACATCAGCCCGCCCAATTTACCGTGAGGTTGCCGTAGATGTGCCGCGCGATTCGTGCCGGGTAGAGACCGTGGCTTATCGTGAACGTCAACGGGGCGGCGACTCATTCCAGGGCACCGTAGTTGGCGGCTTGATTGGGGCGGCGATTGGCAAAGAGATCGGCCATAGTGGCCATGCAACCGCAGCGGGCGGTTTGATCGGCGCGGCGATTGGTAACGATGTTGCCGGTGGCGGACGCACCGTGACCCGCTACGAAGATCGAGAAGTTTGCTCTACCCAATATCGCACCCAATATGAACGCCAGTTGGTAGGCTATGAGGTGAGTTATTTGTACGGAGGGCGGGTTTATCACACCGAAACCCGTCATCATCCTGGCGATCATATCCGTCATAGATAGTGGCCCACAGATTCCCATCTGCAACCAAAAACCCGAAGGTCAAATTGACCTTTGGGACAACAGCGGCGATAGTGAAGGCATAAATCTTGTTGTAACAAGTATTGCCGGACCCAGTAGTATGAAGTTCACACCTATCACACGATTCATTCCTCCGTTAGCCAGCACTTTGCTGGCTTTAGCATTGATGGCCACCCTGCCCGCCATTGCCGAACCGGATTTGCTGGATGGCGATATGGGCCTTCAGTCGAGCAGCCCCGGCAATGGCATGATTGACAGCGGCAACATCAACAGCGAACCCGCACCGCCTAAAATTACACCGGCACAAGCCGCAGACCTGGTGCGCCGCGCTACCGGTGGCCAGGTGATGAGCATTAATAGCCAACAAACTGAAACTGGCGTGATCTATGGTGTCAAGGTTTTGAATTCAGGCCGTATGCGCGTTGTGCGCGTGGATGGCCAGACCGGTCAAATTCTCAATAACTAGTTGTTTTTATTCACCCTGCACGGACAGACCCCGACTATGCGTATCCTGATTGTTGAAGATGAAAAGCCGCTGCGCGAGCAAATCCAAAGCCTGATGGCTACTGAAAAATACGCCTGCGACGCAGCGGCCGATGGTCGCGAAGGTTTATTCCTGGGCACCGAATACGATTATGATCTGGCCATTATCGATTTGGGTTTACCGCTATTGGATGGCTCCAGCCTGATCAAACAACTGCGTGCAAAATCGCGCAATTATCCAATCCTGATTTTGACCGCCCGCGGCAATTGGCAGGATAAAGTGGAAGGCCTGGAAGCTGGTGCCGACGACTACCTGACCAAACCGTTCCACCCGGAAGAATTGCGCGCGCGAATCCACGCACTATTGCGTCGAGCGAGCGGCCATGCATCATCTGTGTTGCGCTACGGCCCGATTTCTATCGACACTAGCGCCAAGCGCGTTTTCCGCGATGAAGCAGAAGTTGAACTCACCAGTTTTGAGTACAACACCCTCACCTATCTCGCGATGCATGCGGGCAAAAACATTTCCAAAAGTGAATTGACCGAACACCTGTATGCGCAGGATTACGACCGCGATAGCAACGTGATTGAAGTATTTGTCGGACGTTTGCGTAAAAAATTGGATCCGGAAGGCACCCTTAACCTGATTACCACCCAGCGCGGATTGGGTTACCGCTTTAACCTGGACAAGCAGTAAGCGTGGGATCGCGTTTAGGCTCCATCGCGGCGCGGCTGCTCCTGGCATCAGCGTTATTGTTGCCATTGTTTTTGGGATTGACCGGTTTTTTCCTTGATCGCGCGTTTGAAAACAGTTTGGAAGTGGCCGAACGTGCGCGCTTGCGCGGCCACTTAAATTTGCTGATGAGCGTGGCCGAACCGGAAACTAAAAATGATCGCATCACCGGCTTGCGCGTCACCTCGGTTACCCTTAGTGAAGCCGATTTTGAACATCCCAATTCCGGCCTTTACGGCTACATTTTTAATGGCGATGCAAAGGCGGTCTGGCACTCCAATTCAGCCGCATTGAACACACCGCCCAATTACAAAAGCCTCGCAAAAAGTGATACCCCGGGCAGAATGTTGTTCAGTGAAAAAACGCTGGACAACAAACCCCACTTTATCGCGCGCTATACCGTAAATTGGGAGGACACCAACGGCAACCCTACCCCGTTTCACTTTGTCGTCATCCACAGTGCCGATGAATATAACGCTGAACTCAGCGCCTATCGCAACGAACTGTGGCGCTGGCTTGGCGCAGCCGGAATATTCCTCCTGATAGCCCAAACCCTGATCCTGCGCTGGGGTTTACGTCCATTGGGAAAACTGGCTGTCGCGCTCAAGGCGATGCAAAGCGGTGATACCAGTGGTATTGAAGGCGAACACCCCAAGGAATTGCAGCGCATTGTTAACAACCTCAACCAGGTATTGGATCGCGAACAAGCGCTGCGCCAGCGCTATCGCAACAGCCTCGCAGATTTAGCCCACAGCCTGAAAACACCGTTGGCGGTATTGCAAAGTAAAATCAATCAGTCCGCCAATCCGGACAACGAACTTAGCGAGCAAGTTGCGCGCATGAGCCAGGTGGTGACTTATCAATTGCAGCGCGCAGTGTCCAGCCAGCAAAAAGGCACCTTTCGCCGCACGCGTATTGAGCCAATCGCCCAACGTTTATTTGCGACGCTGCAAAAAGTGTATGCCGATAAACACATGCAACAGGAACTGGAACTTGCACCCAATTCGCTCGTTGCCGGCGATGAACAGGATGTGATGGAGCTGGTCGGTAACCTGCTGGAGAACGCGTTTAAATACGGCAAACAACAAGTGCGGATGACGAGCGCCGTTGAAGATAATCGCTTGCGTATTGATATTGAAGACGATGGCCCCGGTGTGCCGGAAGATCAACGGGAACGCATTCTGGAACGCGGCCAACGACTCGACACCAGCATACCCGGCCAGGGCATCGGACTTTCAGTTGCCGCAGAAATTGTGCGCAGTTATGAAGGCGATATTCGTATTCTTACCTCGGACCTTGGCGGTGCGCGCTTCAGCATTTTCCTTCCAATGACACCGGATGCCGATTAAACCCATACCAAATTACCCGAAGCCTTATAACTATTTATCGCCAAAATCTGCATTCATGTAAGCAATATCTCACAACGAAACTTACATCGCCTCACAAAACGCAGCGATTTATGCGACTTCTGCTTTACCACACAAAACCGGATACTGGTTTCATCAAATAGCACCGTTCAACAGGGCCAGGACAATACGCCAGGGATGGCATAGCGGTTTTAAACTAACTATGCCTTACCAGGGGAGAAAGAAAATGTCATCCAGGACGTGTATTGCCGTAGATTCCACCTGTGATTTACCCGCTAAATTTATCCAGCAACACAATATCGAAGTGCTGCCCATTTATATCAATCACGCCAAGGGACAAGAGCTGGATTACCGCGATCCGCAAACCATGCTCAACTTTTACAAAAATCATTCACGCGATGTGTATGGTTTAGCGCAATCAGATCCGCTGTCAGTAAGTGACATGACCAACATTCTGAAAGAACGTTTATTGCCAAAATACGATTTGGTGCAAGTCGTTACTATCAACAGTAAAAAAAGTGATGTATTCAAACGCGTGTCCGAAGCGGCGTTGGTGAACGAACCCAAATTCCGCGAGATGGAAAAAAATGAAGGCCGCGCGCCGTTCCGTATTCGCCTGTACGATTCCATGTCCATGTTTACCGGCCACGCGTTATTGGTTTATGAACTGGTCAAACGCGTAAATGTGGACAAAATGCCGCTAAATAAATCCATTCGCGAAATCGATAATATGCGCGACCAGGTTTACGGTTATTTAATTCCTAACGATCTGTCTTACATGCGCGAGCGCCGCCATTTGCGTAAAGGTGACAACAATATTTCGTGGATTAATTTCAAGCTGGCCAGCGCGTTAAATTTACGCCCAATTGTGCAATTACATCGCGGTGCGACAGATAAGATTGATACCGGGAAAGGGTTCCTTGGTGCGTTGGAAAAATTATTTTCCCACGTTAAAAAACAAATCAAACAAGGTTTGAGCAGCGATGTGATCGCCATGAGCTACGGCGGTTTGCTGGAAGAAATCAAGGATGAACCGGTACTGGTGGAATTCCGTGAATTCTGCAAACAACACAACATCAAAACCATGCTGTCGATGATGAGCATGACCGGCGCGATTAATGTGGGACCAAAATCGTTTGCGTTGTCGTTTGCTACGGAGAAGGATTTGGTTTGATTTTTTTGCACTGCGATTCAGTGCCACAGATGAATTCCGGTGTTCCCTCCGTGACACGCCGTAAATACATCCATGTAGGCTCGGATGCAGCATCCATGCTGCATACGGTCACGGAGGAAACACCGGAATCCATCTTGAAAGTTATGCGTTAAGACAATAAAAAACTCCCATCAGGCACCTGATGGGAGTTTTTGTTTTTACCAACTACAACGCCGAAAACTTACAGCGATTCAAGGAACTTAATTAAATCATTACGCTGTGCTGCAGTCGCTGCGCGATAAGCCGATTGGCTTGCCGCTGCTTCACCGCCGTGCCACAAAATCGCTTCATTGATATTGCGTGCGCGACCATCGTGTAATAAACGGCTGTGACCATTCACTGCGGGTTCCAATCCCAAGCCCCACAATGCCGGTGTACGCCATTCACGATTCAATGTTGCGTTATTGGTCAAGCGATCCGCCAAACCTTCACCCAGATCGTGCAGCAACAAATCGGTGTATGGCTTGATGGTTTGTCCACGCAACTCTGCAAGTGGATGACCATAATCGGTAGTCAGTGTTGGCGTATGACAACCGGCACACCCCAAATTGCCAAACACTTGCTCACCGCGAATGACATCCGCATTATTAACCGTTTCAGGGCGACGCGCCGGTGCACCGAGTGCTTGCATATAAACGGTTAACAAATTCACGCGCGCATCACTTAACTCAATGCCGTTTGGTCCCGCATTGCGGCATGCAGTTTGGTTCGCACCACATGCCGGGCCTTGCAGAATGCTGGTGCTTACCCCAATGTCTTCATGCAATGCATCGGCGGTGAATTGTTCGAGTGTTGCGATGCTCGCTTTCCAACCGAAACGGCCAATACGTTGTTCACCGGTTTTCAAATCCGTTACCTGATTTGCACGGCCGGAAATTCCGTCGCCGTTGCTATCATTTGGATCATGACGTTGCAGCAGGACAGATTCAGGAACCGCTTCCAGTAAACCGAGGCCAACAATGGTTTGCGCCATGCGCGGCGAGAAATTATTGACGGCACCACCGGCATTATCGAGCACTTGCACAGAATAATTCGGTGCTTGTAATTGATAGGCCGTGCCATCGTTAAAGGTTCCCGCGACCGTCGTGTAAGTTAAATTGGTAATTGCTTCTGCCGGCACACCGCCATTGCGCGATTGCGGATGCAACACTTTGCCGAAATAATTGTGTGGCAATGCATTGCCATTGGCATCGGTTGCGCCCGAACTGACTTTCACTGCCATGCTATTCGGCAATTGACCGGCAACCGGCGCCTGGCCGCGGCCATTATTCACGTGGCAACCCACGCACGAACTATTGATCGTTAAACCAGTAGACAAATTTGCCAATTCAGTGAAGTCAGGGTTGCCCGCTTCAAAGTGTTTTCCGGTTACAAAATCGGTGTGGAAAATGCGGCGTCCATTTAAAAATTGATTGTGGGTTTCCCAACGAATATTTAATGCCTCGCGGAAAAATGCCGTCCACAAATGCGTGTGGCGATCAACAATAAATGGACTCGCTGCCGTCGGTGCATATTCAATCACTGGATCGGTAAATGTCTGGTTGCCTTCGCGATATGTCACTGTGGCGTTATTGCCCGAGTTAGCCAACAAGTACGACGGTTTTTGATAACCCTTGGCAATCGCTTGCGGTGAACGGATCGATTGATAACCGGGTGCACCGGAATCTGCCAATACCCCCGACGTGCTAATGACATCCGCTTGTGCAACACCTTTAAACGCACGCACGGGCGCTGCCGTTGCTGTACCACCAGACGCGAGCTTCGCATTCAATTCATCGTTGTTCACGATATACAAACCGGGCGTTCCCAATTTGATGCGGAAGGTATCGGTGTAATACACGCGTTGCGCACTCACACGTGGATCGGTATCGGTAAAACCGAGCCATTGCTGGAATTCAAAATCGTAGAATTCGCCCGTGCGTAAAGTGGTTTGGCCCTCGCGCTCACCCGGCACAAAACGCGTACCGATACAGCGCCACAATTCGCCTTTACCGGTTGCCGGATCCGCGTTGCGGATACGGGTAAAGCCACCGTTATCGCCAAAGTAGGAACGGTAGGGGTTAAACAAACTTTTGCGGCAACCGATATCGTTAAAGTTGGCGTATTCAGGCTCATAGAATATTTCCACGCGCGACTCGCCTTTGGGTGTGTGATCGTGCACTTCAAATTTGAACGTGCGATGTTCGTGGTAGAACGATGGGAATGTGTAAAAAATATCTTCCGCTTCATGGCGTGCACGGGCGCGGCCGCTACCAAAGGTCACGATGGTGCCATCGGCTTCAATACGCCAGTTGCGTGAAATTTCCGGCGTGGACTGGTTTGGATACAAGGGTTGGTAAGTCACATTCACCGGAATACTGACGCTGCTATTAGTACCGGTAACCGACGAAGACGAACGGCTTGATGAAGGCACAGCCGGTGCACTGCTGGATACCACACTGCTGCTAATCGCTGAGCTGCTGACTACACTGCTGCTCGCCACGCCGCCGGAACCAAATACTTTCAATTCGATAATTGAATAGCCCCATTGATTGCCAGCACTGCGCGCTGTGCCATAAACACGCAGGTAACGATAAGAACCGCTCACAGCAACGGTATCCGTGCGCGCGCCAAAGGTACCGCCAGTACGTGTCGCCAGGGTTGTCCAGGTGCTGTTGTTATTGGAGCCCTGCACCTCATAGTTAGCCGCGTTTGCCGCTTCCCAATCGATCACCACTGAGCCCAGATTTTTTGCCGAACCGAAATCCAGGCTAATCCACGCCGGGTCCACGGCGTGGGTAGACTCCCAGCGCGTACCGGCATTGCTATCAATTGCCAGGCCAGCGGGTTGTAACTGGCTACTGGCGACCGCCACCGCGCCTTGTGCAAGGTTGGTATTAGTCGCCGTACTGGAAGCACTACTGGCAGCGACGGCGCCGTAAACCTTCAGCTCCCAAATGGAATAACCCCAATTGTTACCCGCGCTGCGCTGGGTCGCATTGATGCGTACGTAGCGATAAGTTCCGGCCACCGGGACGGTATCGGTGCGCGTCCCGAAAGCACCCCCGGTGCGCGCGGCGAGATTTACCCAGGTAGTGCCATTCGTTGAGCCCTGGACATCGTAATTCGCGGCGTTGGCCGCTTCCCAATCAATAACAACTGACGAGAGGCTATAGCTCGCGCCCAAATCCACGCTGAGCCATGAGGGCCCATTGCCATGGGCAGATTCCCAGCGCGTGCCAACATTACCATCTACTGCATTGGCAGCCGGGGTAATTGCAGTGCTGACAGTGGCCGTTTTATTTAACGCAAGGTTGGTTTGTGCAAAAAGGTTGTGACTAAACAAAAAACTGCCGAGCAGGAACAAAATCCGGCCCCAGAACCTGGGCAACGGGTTGATGGATTGCATAGTGTTGTCTCCACTAAATTTCCCTTCGGATACACGTAATCGCCGCCGATGTTGCGCACAGAAAACTCATGCATATGGCCAGCTTGTTATGGTTATGAAATCGCGTGTAACGATGAAGAGAACTCTTGGCTGATGGTTGAGCGCCGCCTTCTACTGAGTTATCAATATTCAGTTACAAAAAGGGCACGTTAGACTTACTTACTTTTCTTACAGTTATTAGGGTTATTTTGTGTTTGCGAACTAACACACGAGTAAGCTTCCATCAGGTGCGGATTTTTCTCTTCTCACTTTTGAAAAACTGCGTAAAGCTGGGGCATCTCACTTGAATCGGTAAAAAGTGAGAAGCTTTTTTGCCATAAGCATCACAAATCATGTGCGGAACAAATCTGTTACATCATTTTCCTGCCGCTCGATGAAACTCGTTACAGCGATTCTTTTTTAACAGCCCATAAATGAAAACAGCCGCCGGATTGCTCACGGCGGCTGTTTTCCGAGGGAATACCAAAAGGCCAATCGTTATCAGGCATCGTAACCATTGGGATTTTGCGACTGCCAACGCCATGCATCCTGCATCATGCGTTCAAGCCCTAATTCCGCAGTCCAGCCCAACTCGTTTTTCGCTTTGGTCGCATCGGCATAACACGCGGCGATATCACCAGGGCGGCGCGGCAAAATTTTATAAGGTACCCGACGGCCACTCGCCGCTTCAAAAGCCTTAATGATTTGCAACACCGACAACCCTGAGCCAGTGCCCAGATTGTATGCACGGCACCCAATGCCGGATTTTTCCAGGCCGCGCAATGCCGCCACATGCCCCTTGGCCAGATCCACAACATGGATGTAATCACGCACACCAGTGCCGTCAATGGTGTCGTAATCATCACCAAACACGCCCAGCTCTTTCAATTTACCAATCGCAACTTGTGAGACGTAGGGCAGCAAGTTGTTCGGGATACCGGCAGGATCTTCACCAATCAGCCCGCTTTCATGCGCACCCACCGGGTTGAAGTAGCGCAATAACGAGAAATTCCACTGGCTGCCCGGCGCTTTGGCGATATCGCGCAGGATTTCTTCCACGATAAGCTTGCTACGACCATAAGGATTAGTCGCAGAAGTAGCAAAGGTTTCGTCAATAGGCACCGCAACCGGATCCCCATAAACCGTCGCGGATGAACTGAAAATCAGCTTCCACACCTTAAATTCCTCCATCACTTCCGTGAGCGACAAAGTTCCTGCCACGTTGTAACGGTAGTATTTCATCGGAATCTGGTTGGACTCCCCTACCGCTTTCAGGCCGGCAAAATGCATTACCGCCTCGATGTTGTAGGCTTTAAAAACCTGGCGCAGGGCTTCTTTATCGTTGATATCCGCCTCATAAAAGACCGGTTCCACACCGGTAATCCGGGCCACACGCTTGAGGGATTCAGGCTTGCTGTTAATGAGGTTATCCACCACTACCGGCAAATAACCGCTATTAATCAATTCGATACAGACATGGCTGCCGATAAAACCGGCACCGCCAGTCACAAGGATAGGTGAGCGGGACATGAAGATTCCTTATAAAGAGTGAAGCCATTTCGCGCGCATTGAACCAGAGTTCGGGCGCGAGCATAAGGGCTTGGAAAGAATCTTTTATTAAATCATATAATTAATATTTTTAAAATTATGAGTAAAATAAAAGCGGGCATTGCCCGCTCTTATCAGAACCATCCCTGGACTCTCTACTAAAACTTATTCGCCCAATGGCAAAGACAACTTAACAATAAACTTCAATTCGTCATTGTGGTCAGCTTCGCCTTGATCAATTACTTTACCCAGTGTGAAAGTCAGATTGCTGGTGTAGGCGTAACTCAAATCAAGGTGAGTCAAACCATCGTATGCACCGCTGTCATCACTGTGAGTACCCACCAGTGCGCTGAACTTGCCAAACGCTGCCGAGAAAGTGGTGTAGGTGTAATCATCATCCGCCAACACATCACCCACACCTACACGGTGCATCAAGGTCAAAGTTACATCGTCAGAAGGCTTCAGGCCCAGAGTAATGGCTACGTCAGATACATCGTCAAAACCCAGCGGAGCTCTCTCTACACTTTTAACGACTTCGCCGTCATCACCAACACCGTAGGTAGTTGAAGTAGCAGATGGATACATATAAGTGGTGTAGTTCAGGTCAACCGACAATGGGCCCGCCGAGAAACCGTAACCAGCGTAGAAGTCATATTCAGTTCCAAGGCCGGCATCACCGGAAGATGCCCACAGGCCACCGTAGAAACCATTGGACTTAACCGCAACATCCGCAATCAACGCAGGGTCACCATTACCGAGATCCAAACCTCTCCAGTAGTACATGTTAGCGACAGCAACTGATGCTGCTACTTCAGCATGTGCTGCAGGAACTGCAAAACCTGCAAATGCCGAAAGAGCGATAGCACCAGCGATAAATTTTTGTTTCATCTTCATGAGTTTTGTCCTCTATTAATGGTCTTTGCTAATTTGTTTTGAGGCAGCTATTGATAATTCACACTAGCTTGAGCGGACTATTGCAGGGACTAAGCCAATTTTATTTTTATGATGAAAATCATGATGTTGCACATTGAATACAAGATTGCATACCCTAAACAAAACTAGCTCAGGCACAAGCTTGGTGCATGAAAACCATGCGCGCCAGTCTGGCGCGCACCAAAACAATTCATTTGTAACGAATCATGTCGTCTCGTGCTTCCTGAATCGCTGATTCAGCGTTTTTATCATCATCAATGGCGTGCGATTGCAAACCAGAAAGCAACTTTTGTGAGCACCAACTCGCAATACCAGCAAAAGACCAGGAGGAGTAAAACAGCAATGCAACCAACACCAATGCCACACCAAAAAGTGTGTGAGAAGACAGTTCTTCATCCGCGAGGTTTTTCCCTATCAAAATTGCCAGCACCGGCGTCATCAAGGTAATCAACGATACTGCGCTGGCGGAAAGGCGCTGCAAAATATAAAAAAATAATGCGGAGCCAATCAGTGATCCAACTATCGCCAAATACACAACTGAACCAGCAGATTTTATTGATATGGCTTGTGGAATTTCACCATCCATTACCCACCAACTCAGTAATAACCCCGGCAACGCAAACAAAAGAGAGCCGGTTGCCTGGTGAAACGCATCCACGCTCAACGCGTGCTGCTCAGTCAATTTTTTAACCCACACACTGCTAAAACTAAACAGCACACACGATAACAAAATGCCGGAGATCCCATATACCGAGCGAAAATCAAAATGCAATTGATGGAAAAAAATTATGACTAATCCTGTTAATGCCAGCAGCAATGCCAACACTTTTTTAAGTGAAAATGGATTTTTCTTTAACAGCAACAAGGTCATCACGCCGGTTACAAAAGGCAATAATGCAAAAATTACTGCAACCAGGCCTGAAGGAATAAATTGCGCAGCCCAATAGACCACGGGCATATTCGGAAAAATACCAATTGACGCTGCAAAATAAATTAATCGATGCTGCCAAAAAACCGCGAACGATTGCCGCACAATGGCAAAAAAAGACAACGCTATTGCCAATGCAATTAACATACGTGTAACTGCAGCAGCCATAAAACTCAAGCTATCGCTACTCCATTGAATAGCGAGGGGGGTAGTGGCCCAAATCAGCACCACGGAAAAATAGGCAAGCAATACAGCCACGGCAAAACTCCTTATATTCCCTGAGGAGGAAATGGAAATTACCGCAGCACTATTCGATTAGAAAAAACTGAAACCCGAAAACACAAAGGCCGCAGTTTTTATGCTGCGGCCTTTGTTTAAAACGATTAAAACATCAATCAACAAATTCCGCCAAAACACGCGCAATGACCACAAGCCAAAAAATTGGTCGTAGTGCTACGCGATGTTTTAGGGAACTCATGGAATACATAATATTTTGTGTCTATCGTTAGATGAATTTATTAAGTTGAACGAGAGTAATTTAATTTCCATTCAGCCACAAGTCATTTTGTGGATTTTTTTATCAGTGCGATTCACCTATACTCCGCGGCAACTTTTCTATTAAGCATGCGTTATGAAAACTTATCTGGTAGGCGGCGCTGTCCGCGATAAATTATTAGGTCGCCCGGTCACGGAACAGGATTGGGTTGTCGTAGGGGCGACGCCAGAACAATTGCAAGTGCAAGGTTTTACCCCTGTGGGCAAGGATTTCCCGGTGTTTCTACACCCGCAAACCAAAGAAGAATATGCGTTGGCCCGCACTGAACGCAAAACGGGCCATGGCTATGCAGGGTTCAGTTTTTATTGCGGTACAGAAGTAACATTGGAAGAGGACCTGATTCGCCGCGACCTGACGATTAATGCCATGGCCGAAGATGAACATGGCAATATTATCGATCCGTATAAAGGACAGGCCGACTTACAACAAAAAATACTTCGCCATGTATCGCCCGCATTTGCAGAAGATCCAGTACGCATATTGCGTATTGCCCGTTTTGCCGCGCGCTACCATCATTACGGTTTTCGCGTTGCCGGTGAAACAATTGCGCTTATGCAAACCATGGTAAGTAACGATGAAGTCGACCACTTGGTCGCAGAGCGTATATGGAAAGAAACCGAGCGCGCTTTGGCAGAGCCCAATCCCGAAATTTTCATTCAGGTATTGCGCGACTGCCATGCTCTGGAAAAAATTTTTCCGGAAATTAATGCGCTTTTCGGTGTACCGCAAACAGCGCTTCATCATCCGGAAGTTGATACCGGTATCCATACCTTGATGAGCCTGCAACAAGCAGTCAAATTAACAATCAATACCTGTATTCGCTTTGCAACTCTGGTGCATGATTTGGGCAAAGGCACCACACCGAAAGAGGAATGGCCGCGCCATATTGCCCATGAAGAACGCAGCCTGCCCCTGGTAAAACAATTGTGTGAGCGCATCGCTGCACCACGCGATTACAAAGAACTGGCACTGATGGTGGCGCAATGGCATACCCATTGCCATAGGGCCATGGAATTAAAACCTTCAACGGTGTTAAAAGTTCTACAATCTAACGATGCATTTCGTCGCCCGGAACGCTTTCATCAATTTCTGGTTTGCTGTGAGGCCGATGCCCGTGGTCGCACCGGCTTTGAAGATCGCGATTACCCGCAAGCCGATTTTTTTCGTCGCGCCCTGAGTGCCGCCCAGCAAATTGATTTAGCCCCATTGCGCGCGCAAGGTTTAACCGGACAAGCATTCGGCGATGCAATTGCCCGGCTACGATTAGACAAAGTTACGCAATTAAAGCAGGAATTTTACGCGCAGGAATAGCAATCACTTTTTGCAGGAGTAAGCCATGCCCGAGACCACCATGAATAACCAAACCAAAGTCGCATTGGTTACCGGCGCAGCTAAACGCATAGGCGCCGAGATTGCACGGCAACTTCATACTGTTGGCTTCAATGTAATTATTCATTACAACCAGTCCGCGGCGGCGGCACAAGAACTGGTTGAAGAACTCAATGGCGAACGCGAAAATTCTGCCGTCGGATTACCTGCAGACCTTAATGATCACACTCAAATAATAAATCTTGCGCAGCAGAGCACAACACAATGGCAACGGATGGATGTGCTGGTTAATAACGCATCCAGCTTTTATCCTACACCTATAGGTGAAGCAACAAATTCTGACTGGGACAACCTGATTAATTCCAACCTGAAAGCACCGTTCTTTTTAACGCAGGCGCTGGCACCAGCACTCATACAAAGCCATGGGTGCATTATTAATATCGCCGATATTTATGCGCAACGCCCGTTAAAAAAACACAGCATTTATTCAATTGCAAAAGCCGGCAATGAAATGCTGACCAAAACCCTCGCCCAGGAACTTGCCCCGCGCGTGCGAGTCAATGGTATAGCGCCAGGCGCTATTCTCTGGCCGGAAGATTATTATAAAAAAACCGAAGAACAACTTTCCGACGAAAATAAAGAAAAAATGCTTGCACAAATTCCATTACTGCAACGTGGACAAGTACAGGACATAGCACGTACTATTTTATTTTTAGCGAAAGATGCTCCGTACATTACCGGACAAATTATTGTCGTGGATGGCGGCCGCACTCTCACTATTTAATTAATCAGGATTTGTGAAATAACAATGATTAGAACCCAGCTTCTCACTGCCCATGGCGAACACATACACGGCAGCACAGAATTAATTGAACGTTGGCGTAATGAAGGTAGTGGTTACATCTGGATCGATTTATTGGGTGAAGAACCCGCAATAGAAAAACAATTTTTACTCTCAATGGGCTGCCATCCATTAGCTGTTGAGGATGTGCAGCGTTTTCGCCATCCACCTAAAACAGAAACGTTTGACGATTACACATTAATTTTGTATCGCGGTATTACCGAGTTTAATAAAGATCTCACCATCCAGCAGATGACGATTGCATTGTTCTCCGGTGATCGCTGCCTGATCAGTTGCCATCCACGCAACTCCATGGGCATCAGTTATTACTGGGAAAATGCTTACAAAGAAAACTTATTGGTAAGCCCCGGCCTGCTTGCTTCGCGCATCATGCGCTTTTCAATTGGCCGTTACCTCGAAGCGATTCTTGCATTTGAACCATCACTAAATGAACTTGAAGATTCCATGCAAGAAAAACCCAATGATGAAGTGATGCGAGAACTTATCGCCTATCAATCACGCCTGCGAAAATTACGGCGAATATTCAGTTATCACGAAAAACTCGTTACCAATTTATTAAAAGACATCCCCCAGCGTTTGATTGACGAAGACGGCGATATTGAACATGCACTGCAGGATTTATTCGAGCGCTGCGAACGCCTGCACGGCTTGACGGCAATGTATTATGAAATCTGCGGCGATTTGATTAACGGTTACCTTTCCATCACCTCACACCAGTTAAACAACACCATGAAAGTGCTGACAGTAATCACCGCAATTTTCGTCCCGCTCACGTTTATTGCCGGTATTTACGGGATGAATTTTGATAACATGCCCGAACTGCATGCGACCTACGGTTATTTTTATACGTTGGGTGCAATGCTCGTAATTGCAGCAGGGTTTGGAATTGTTGCTTATAAAAAATGGCTTTAGCTAAAATCCACTCCTTACCGACTTGATCACCAACATACACAAAGAACTTCTATGCCAAGGATATCGATCTACCTACCAGGATGTTTCTTCCTCTTTTTTTGCCATTCCATCTTCGCTGCCGTTCTCAGTTGCAAAGCTGCGGATGGGAAAACCATCTTTACCGATGACCCACGCAAATGCAGCAAACAGCAAGTGACGGAAGTACCCTTAAATATCCCCAGGCAAACCCGTGTTAACTATCGCTACCCGGAAAGACTTTATGACCGCAGCAGCAGTCATTGGCCGATCTTTATTGAGCGCCCGGAAAACCAGCAAGATATAAAAGTTTACGATAAAGCAGTTGCGCGCCTGGCCAAAATCCTGGACCTGGTTTTCACCAGGTTTCCCTATGCAACACACGCAAAACTAAAAACCGTAAGTTTCTATATTATGCGCGGCCCAAAACATCGATTAGGTGGTGAAGGTGGCGGAGCGCGCTATATCCATCACAAAATAGAACAATACTCATTACATGACAATCACTGGAATAATGCCGTGGTCATTTACAGCGCAGACAGTTTTTTATATCACAATGAAATTGTAACCAATCACCTTATTGTGCACGAATTAGCGCATGCCTGGCACTTTTTGGAATGGACATACCAGTACCAGCCCATCATAGACACTTGGTTAAATTCACGAAATAACGGACTTTACCAGTCAGTAAAGGACTACGCAGGAAGAAACCTTAATCCTGCCTACGCAACCACTAACGAATATGAATATTTTGCAGATCTTTCAGCTATATTTTTTGTTGGAGGAACCTACCATCCCTTTGATAAACAAGGTTTAGCGAAATATGACCCCAAGGGCTATAGCATGATAGAGACGTATTGGCTCACACAAAAAACTAACTCGCCACAGAAATAATATTTTCTTGCCATTTAAAATCAATCGCCCACAACTTCTGTGAAGCCTGATCATAATCAGCCCATAATTGTCGATAGGTTTTTTGTAATTGCGGATGCGGAATAGACGGGGCTATTTCAGCAAGAGGTAAAAGTACAAATGCGTTTTTGGTGATTTCAGCGCGCGGCAGTTCAATACCATTTTCAATACCAACAAAATCACCGTAAGTCAGAATATCAATATCCAATGTGCGCGGGCTGAATTTCGGTCCATTGCGCTTACGTCCATTATTATCTTCAATACGTTTCAAGTTTTCCGACAATTCTGTAATGGATAAATCTGTCTCCGCACCAACTACCAGATTAAAAAAATTGCTGCCGTCAAATCCAACTGATTTGCTTTCATAAACAGAGGAAATATTCAATACACCCAACAATTCATGCAGTGCATCCAATGCAGCAAGAATATGCTTGTGGCGATCAACATTACTCCCAAGGCTTAAATAGATCCTTGTCATAACGGCAGGCCTTCTGGCCGTGCGCCGCGTTCAATAATCAACCCGACATCGCGTGCACCACGTATTGCACCAGGTTTACTCAATCGCAAACGCAACCAGGGCACATTAAATTCCGCACGAATAACCTGCGCAATCTCTTCTGCTAATGTTTCCACTAAAAGTGCGTTGCGATTTTCCACATACGCAATTAAACGCTTGGAAACGGCTTTGTAATTCAGCGCATACTGAATGTCATCGGTCTCGGCGGCCCTGCGAATATCACTGGCCATTTCCAGATCAATGCTCACCGTCTGGCGCACTTCGCGCTCCCAATCGTAAATACCGATGATGGTATCAATGCGTAAATCGCGGATGTAAACAATATCCATAATCAGCGTCTGCTAAAAAATAAAATCGTAATTAAAGGGATGAAAGCGAATCCAGTGGCCAACGGGCCTTGATATTAATCGCCAGTGTTTCGTGCTGCCCGGCAAGTAACCGCTGGCAACCGGCATAAGCAATCATTGCACCGTTGTCAGTACAAAATTCATGGCGCGCGTAAAATACTTTTGCACCGATTTTGGCGAGCTCGCTGTCGAGATCTGCACGCAATTTTTTGTTGGCAGAAACGCCACCGGCAATGACCAGTGTTTTCATGCCTGTTTGCTCAAGCGCGCGCTTGCATTTAATCACCAGAGTATCAACCACTGCTGCCTGAAACGCATTCGCAATGTCGGCACAGGTTTGGTCATCAGGCAAACCATTCGCTTGTTTATTTGCGTTTACGGCAGTGAGCGTTGCAGTTTTTAGCCCGCTAAAACTGAAATCCAGGCCGGGACGATCTACCATTGGCCGCGGAAATTTGAACCGCCCATCTACACCGCGTTCGGCGAGCCTGGCTACTTGCGGGCCGCCCGGGTAATCCAGGTCGAGCATTTTGGCGGCCTTATCGAAAGCTTCGCCGGCAGCATCATCAATTGACTCCCCCAGCAACTCGTAATCACCTAATGAATTAACCTTAACAAGCTGGGTATGCCCACCGGAAACCAAAAGCGCTACAAAGGGAAACTCAGGGGGATTTGCTTCCAGCATGGGGGCGAGTAAATGTCCCTCCATGTGATGAACACCAATAGCCGGAACTTTCCAGGCATAGGCGAGAGAGCGACCAAATGAAGCGCCAACCATAAGAGCCCCCACCAAACCGGGCCCGGAGGTGTATGCGATTGCATCGATATCGGCAGGGCCGGTATCGCTTTTTTCCATCACCTCATTAATAAGTGGAAGCAGCTTACGCACGTGGTCACGCGAGGCCAGTTCAGGCACCACACCACCGTACTCGGCATGCAGTGCGATTTGGGTATAAAGCACATGAGCCAACAGGCCGCGCTCGCTATCATAGACGGCCACACCGGTTTCATCACAGGATGTTTCCAGCCCCAACACTCGCATAACCAACCCCAAGCAATCATTGACTAGCGCACAAAGACGCCCAAAAAGGCGGCTATGATAATCCGATGATCACTGAAAACCCAGCAAAACTCCCTTCATATAAGAAGGCCCAAGGTTGCGATGGGGGGAATAAGCGTATAGAATCCGCACCCCTCGGATACCTGACCGCGTTTTATGCCGGCGGCTATCCACAAGACATCATTTCCAAGCACTCTATTTAAAAGGTAACAGCATGCCTTCAGTAAAAATTAAAGAAAACGAACCATTTGATGTAGCTTTGCGTCGCTTCAAGCGCGCCTGTGAAAAAGCCGGTATTTTGGCTGACGTTCGCGCCCGCGAATGCTATGAGAAGCCAACCACCATTCGTAAGCGTGATGCTGCTGCTGCAGTTAAGCGTCATGCTAAAAAGGTACAACGCGAATCCAAAAAATTTACCCGTCTGTACTAATTGCCAGCTGCAAACCCTGCGGGGATAGTTGCAGCCAGCCAGTGCTTACCGGTTCTGCTTGTTAGTTGTGTTTGCATCTTTACATTAACAAGCCGTGCGTTTTTAGATCACTGATTACTGAATATTGTTTACTGCATAACGGTGGATCATGAGTGAAGCAACGCTAAAAGACCGCATAAATGATGCCTTGAAAACCGCGATGCGCGCTAAAGAAAAAGAGCGCGTCGCGGTTTTGCGTCTTGTGATGTCTGAATTCAAGAAAATCGAAGTTGATGAGCGCATCGAATTGGATGACGCCCGTGTACTTGCTGTGCTCGACAAAATGGTCAAGCAGCGCCGCGACTCGGAGACTCAATACCGCAACGCCAATCGCCCTGAGCTTGCCGAGCAGGAAGCTTATGAAATCCGCGAAATCCAGGCTTATTTGCCTGCGGCCCTGACCGCTGCCGAGCTTGATGCAATTGTCGTTAAAGCGATTGCCGATGCAGGCGTTACCGAAGCGCGCGATATGGGCAAAGCCATGGGTTTGATCAAGCCACAAGTGCAAGGCCGCGCCGATATGAGCGATGTGAGTAAGCTGCTTAAAGCCAAATTGAGCAATTAGTCGCCTATTATTAATAGCTTGGTGCTAGCTCCTGGCAATCACTTTCAAGCGACTATTTCATGGCCGGATTAATCCCCCAGAGTTTTATTGACGACCTGCTTGACCGCCTCGACATAGTCGATGTGGTCGACAGCCGTGTAAAACTCAAAAAAACCGGCAAAAACTACAGCGCCTGCTGCCCTTTCCACGACGAAAAAACCCCCTCCTTCACCGTTAGCCCGGAGAAGCAATTTTTCTATTGTTTCGGCTGTGGTGCGAGCGGGAACGCACTGGGTTTTATCATGGATTATGAGCGGCTCAGCTTCCCCGAAGCCACCGAGTCACTTGCCCGTTTAGCCGGCCTGGAAGTGCCGCGTGAAGTACAAACCGAAGCCCAACAAAAACGGGAAGAAGAAAAACGCAGCATTTACACTTTGCTGGAAAAAGCAGATCAGTTTTATCAACAACAATTGCGCCATCACACCAGCAAGCACCTTGCGGTGAACTACCTGAAAAACCGCGGGCTCGACGGCAAAACCGCCAAAGCTTACGGCGTCGGCTTTGCGCCACCCGGCTGGGACAATTTACTCAAATCCCTCGCACAAAATGATGACGACAAACACCTGCTAATCGAAGGCGGCATGCTCATCCATCAGGAGCAGGAAAAGAAGCTCTATGATCGCTTCCGCCATCGTATTATGTTTCCCATTCGCGATACGCGCGGGCGCGTAATCGGATTTGGCGGTCGCGTGCTGGGGGATGACAAGCCTAAATACCTCAACTCACCGGAAACACCGGTTTTCCACAAAGGGCAGGAACTCTACGGACTTTATGAGGCCCGCCTTGCCTACCGCGAACTACCGCGCCTATTGGTAGTGGAAGGCTATATGGATGTAGTTAGCCTGGCGCAATTTGGCATTTGCTACGGCGTCGCAACGCTAGGCACCGCCTGCGGACCGGATCACCTGGATCGCGCCTTCAAATACACGAACGAAGTTGTCTTTTGTTTTGATGGAGATAAAGCTGGTCGCAGCGCGGCCCATCGCGCACTGGAAGCTTCCATTGAATGCATGACCGATGGCCGCACAGTGAAATTCCTGTTCCTGCCGGAAAATGAGGACCCGGATACACTGGTGCGCCAAATTGGACCGGAGAAGTTCGAACGGATGATCGAACTGGCTGTACCTTTTGAAGATTATCTATTTGACGCAGTTGCTGATGGCCTGAACATCCGCACCATGGAAGGCCGCGCCACTTTTAGCAAACGTGCAGCACCACTCCTGGACCGCCTGCCCAAAGGTGTATTTCGCGAGCTAATGTTCGAGAGCCTGGCGACACGAACCGGCCTGAATCGCACTGTCCTGCAGGAGTTGGTTTTAGAGCAGCAAACCAAAGAACCCCCAGCCCAACCAACGCAACCCCAAACGCCGGAAGAAGAAAAGATTCCGCAGGTGACAATGCCAAGGCAAGCTGATAACTGGTGGGATCAGGCGCAAAGCGCGCCCCAAAACCCGTACGACACCGGGATGCATCCGGCCGATTATGGGGACTTCCCGGCCGAGCTACCACCACCGGATTATCGTGAATACTACGACGAACCTGCCACGCGAAGACGGGCACAGAGCCGATACCAACCAGAACTACAGCCACGCACAGCAGGAAAATACTTGATGCCACCAGCCCGAAAAGCGCTGGCATTACTACTGACACACACCTCATTGGCCAGCCTTGAGCCCAATCACGATGATTGGATTGCCATAACCGACGACCTGGATTGCCAGATGCTTGGCCGGCTGCTGAAAGTACTGCACGAACGACCACACTACAACTTATCGCATCTCATTGGTTATTGGCGTGGAATTTATGGACCAGAAGATACGGAAAGGTTGGCCGCCGTTGCCGGACATGACTTGCTGCAAGCGGCTAATGCGCTAACCCAACCGCGCCCGGACAAACCCGCCAAAGCGGATTACGACACCCAGGCTGCATTTGCGAGCGCAATGGAAAAATTGCGCATTCAGCAAAACCAGAAAAAAAGTGCCGAATCCTTGGCAAAACTCAAAAATGCCGACTTAACTCAACTATCCAAAGAAGAGCGCGAGCAGCTGGTACGCGCGGCTCTGGCAACCAAACTGCAACCTTAAACGACCAAACCGGTCAAAAGCTGAACAAACCCACACAATTCGCGGGGAGATTTCAGCGTCGCCACCCGATTGCCTAGAATCCACTCAAGCAAGTGGAGTATAATTTCGGGCTTTGCATTTCACTCACCAGGTTTTTAATAGGGTCTCGAATGTCTGAAGACGTCCAACAACAACAGTCTCGTATCAAAGAACTGATCGCCCGCGGTAAAGAACAGGGTTATTTAACCTATGCCGAGGTAAACGATCACCTGCCGGAAGATATTTCCGATCCGGATCAGGTCGAAGACATCATCCAGATGATCAACGACATGGGTATTCGCGTGTATGAAACCGCACCCGATGCCGACACCCTGTTAATGACCGATGGTGACTCTGCTGCCGATGAAATTGCCGCCGCAGAAGCTGCCGCTGCACTGGTTGCAGTAGAAACTGAAACCGGCCGCACCACTGACCCGGTGCGTATGTACATGCGCGAAATGGGTACTGTAGAACTGCTGACCCGTGAAGGCGAAATCGTTATCGCCAAGCGTATTGAGGAAGGTGTACGTGAACTGATGCACGCCCTCGCCTACTGGCCTGGCGCAGTACAACAAGTACTGGACGAATATGCGCTGGTCGCCAAAGAAGAGCGTCGCCTCGCAGATGTCATCATCGGCTGGCTTGACCCTATTGAAGACATTCCTTCTGCACTCGCCGAAGTAGAAGAAATCCCTGTCGCTGCGGCTCCGGGCGCCAAAGCTGCATCTGATGATGAAGAGGATGAAGAAGGCGGCAGCGATGACGAAGAAGAAGCGGTTACCGGTGTAGATCCGGAAGAAGCACGCGTGCGTTTTGAAGAGCTGCAAAAACAATACGACAAAACGGTAAAAGCACTTGCCAAAAGTGGCTATGGCAGCAAGGCAGCCGAAAAAGAGCTCTCTACACTTGGCGATCTGTTCAAATTCTTCAAATTGCCTGCGCGCCAATTCGATCCAATTTACAGCAAAGCGCGCGAAACACTGGATCACATTCGCAAGCAAGAGCGCCACATTATGGATTTATGTACGCGCAAAGCCCAAATGCAACGCAAAACATTTATCAAAGCATTTCCGGGTAATGAAACCAACGAGGAATGGCTACCCGAAATACTCAAAGGCAAAGTGGAAAGCCCCGAGAAACTTGAACGCGTTTTGCCCGATGTAAAAACCGCACAACAACAACTCGCTCACATCGAAACTGAAAGCGGTTTAAGCCTCGCTGCGATTAAAGACATAAACCGTCGTATGTCGATTGGTGAAGCGCGTGCGCGTCGTGCAAAAAAAGAAATGGTGGAAGCCAACCTGCGCCTGGTAATTTCTATCGCGAAAAAATATACCAACCGCGGTTTGCAATTCCTCGATTTGATTCAGGAAGGCAATATCGGTTTGATGAAAGCAGTAGATAAATTTGAATACCGCCGCGGTTACAAATTTTCTACCTATGCTACCTGGTGGATCCGTCAGGCGATCACCCGCTCCATCGCCGACCAGGCGCGCACCATCCGTATTCCTGTGCACATGATTGAAACTATCAACAAGCTCAATCGTGTATCGCGTCAAATGCTGCAGGAAATGGGGCGCGAACCAACACCGGAAGAGTTGGGCGAGCGCATGGATATGCCGGAAGATAAAGTGCGTAAAGTGCTGAAAATCGCCAAAGAACCCATCTCCATGGAAACCCCGATTGGTGATGATGAAGACTCACATCTTGGCGATTTTATCGAAGACACCACAATTATTTCTCCGGTGGAGTCAGCAACAATGGAAGGCTTGATGGAAGCAACCCGCGAAGTACTTGCAGGCCTCACTGCGCGCGAAGCCAAAGTGTTGCGCATGCGTTTCGGTATCGATATGCACACAGACCATACACTGGAAGAAGTGGGCAAACAATTCGATGTAACGCGCGAGCGTATCCGTCAGATCGAAGCGAAAGCATTGCGCAAACTGCGCCATCCATCACGCTCAGATCACCTGCGCAGCTTCCTTGATGATTAATTCATCACCAGAAATAAAACCCGCATAATGCGGGTTTTATTTTTTCAGGCAGCAATTTCCGTTAATCTCTAGCCACATCCAAAACAACTCACTATAATGCCCCCCACTGCGATTCCGCAGCCTCCCTTGGGGCCTATAGCTCAGTTGGTTAGAGCATCCGACTCATAATCGGCAGGTCGCTGGTTCAAGTCCAGCTGGGCCCACCATTTAAAAGCCTTCCTGCAATCAAAAAACTATTACAAACAAATTCTCTTATACAACCATTCAAAAAGTCTTTTCATTTTTTAAAAAATATCCCTGCTGCTTATCAGAATTCCGGTGCGTTTATTTTAGAAATGCCTGCGGGAACTATCCAGACGATGATGAGTCGACTATTAAGAAGCCCAATGTATCTCACTTAACGATATGGAGAAAACCATGCCATTATCAGCTGAAGCTGCGTGGGGTGGCGCAGTATTTTTTATTTTCCTGGCACTGTGTATTGCAGCTATCCTGATTAGAAATAATGCGGCCAAAAAAGACAGTGTTGGTAAGTCTGAAAAAGATAGCATCGCAACCAATGTTTCTATACGTCCAAAGAAAAACACAAAAAAACTGGATTAACCCAGCCTGCACAAATCTATTTTAAAGCGGATTTTTTATTTTTAAAAATCTATAGTCACTTGTAATTTTCAAATCATAATTTTTGCCCAATTATTTTATCTTGAAATTTTCCTCTCCTTTAAATTCCGCGACGGAATTATTCACATTATCCCCTGTCACTTTGTAATGGAGACACTTTTATTTTGCGATAGGAATCAATATGCCAAACCAACGACGCTATCCTGTCGGGGCCGAACTCATAAACAATGGAGTTCACTTCAGGGTATGGGCTCCCGCTGCCAAACGAGTAGGAGTTGTTATTAATAATAATGATAAATATATTGAAATGTCCGCGGAAACTAACGGCTATCAATCAATATTTATTCCCTCATTAAAAGCTGGCGATTTATACCAATTCAAATTGGACGACGATGCGTATTTTTATCCAGACCCTGCATCTCGCGCCCAACCTGAAGGCCCGCATGGTCCATCAATGATTGTCGACCCAGACCGTTTCCAATGGTCTGATAAACATTGGAAAGGAATACAACAGCAATCAAATGTAATTTACGAAATGCACATTGGCACCTTCACCAAAGAAGGAACTTTTATCGCCGCTACAAAAGAATTGAATGAGCTTGCCAAATTAGGAATTACGGTAATTGAATTAATGCCTGTTAATGAATTTGAAGGCGAGTTCGGTTGGGGCTACGACGGTGTTGATCTTTATGCCCCCTACCACATTTACGGCACACCAGATGATCTTCGATTATTTATTGATAAAGCACATTCATTGCGAATAGGCGTTATCCTGGATGTTGTTTATAACCATGCGGGTAGCAGTGGTTGTTACCTGCAAAAATTTTCCCCGGATTATTTTTCTGCACTTTATAAGTCGGAATGGGGGGAAACATTTAACTTTGATGGAAAAAATTCTGCCCCAGTACGCGAATTTTTTATCAGCAATGCCCTTTACTGGATTGATGAATTTCACTTTGATGGTTTTCGTTTTGATGCAACCCAGCAAATTTTTGATTCATCGGAAGATTATATCCTTGCAGCCATTGTAAGGAACATCAGGGAAATTGCCGGAACCCGCCAACTTTATATCACAGGGGAAAATGAGCCTCAGAACATTCAATTAATTGCCCCCCTGAACAATTCCGGCTCCGGTTTCGATGCATTGTGGAACGATGATTTTCATCACAGCGCCATTGTGGCAGCCACAGGTCGATGCGCTGCTTATTTTTCCGATTACAATGGTGAGCCGCAGGAATTTATTTCCAATTTGAAATACAGTTTCTTATACCAGGGGCAATTCTATCAATGGCAAAAAAAACAACGTGGCACCCCGACCTTTGGAATTCCTGCACAAGCATTCATCCACTACCTTCAAAATCATGACCAGATTGCAAACACTGGCAGGGGCAAACGGCTTCACCAGTTAACCAACCCGGCATTGATGCGAGCGCTCACAGCCGTTCTATTGCTAGGCCCACAAAGCCCACTACTTTTTCAAGGACAAGAGTTCGCGGCAAGCTCGCCCTTTCTGTATTTTGCGGATAATCCAAAAAAGCTTGCGCAGCAAGTTGCAAAAGGCAGAAACGAATTTTTACAACAATTTCCCAATCTTGCCCTGCCGGAAATGCAATCTTATTTAGCCAAACCTGATAGCCCTGCGACATTTACACAATGCAAACTCAACTTCTCCGAACGTGAAAAAAATTATGAGACATACCAACTGCATAAGGACTTATTAAAGCTACGCCAGGCCGACAACGTTTTTTGCGGAAAGGATTACAGCCATATCGATGGAGCAATCCTGGCAGGCACAATTATTGTCCTACGTTTCTTTTCACTTAAAAAAAATGATGACCGCTTGCTGATTGTTAATTTCGATTCTGATTTTGAACTTTCACCCGCTCCGGAACCTTTGCTCGCGCCACATATGCGCCACACATGGAAACTTCTTTGGTCGAGTGAATCACCTCATTATGGTGGGCATGGTAGTGCTGCACCATTTTCGCTGGAGCGTTGGGAGCTTCCCGGGCTTAGCGCAGCCGTACTGGTGCCAGAGACAAAATGATTCCATCCATATTGAGAAAATTGTAAAACCATTAACGATGCCTGTTTCAATTGCTTCAGGAGCCGACCATGAAAAATGCCCTCTCCCGCCTGATTTCTTTCGATGTGTCCGGCAATAACGATTCAATATTGCGCCGTGAATGGTTGCAAGCTAATGGTTTGGGAGGATTCTCTTCCGGTACTCTGGCCGGAGGTGTTACACGGCGCTATCATGGTTTACTGGTCGCGGCTTTACCAGCTCCGCTTGGTCGGACTGTCATGCTGAGCCGGGTACAGGAGAGCATTAAACCTGGCAACGATAATATTATTTTATTAAATACACAGGATCTTGGGGACAATCAAACCGATGGCACCATGTGCCAATGCATTGAGTCCTTTCATCTGGATACCGGTTTGCCTGTATGGACTTATCAAACTGATAATTTCAAATTGGAAAAGCGTATTTTAATGCTGCGCAATAAAAATACGGTCCTGGTTAATTATCATTTGGTAAAAGCAACAGGCACAGTAGAAATAGACCTCCGTCCCGCTGTACATTTTCGCCCGCTTGAAGCTTCCGTGAATAATACTACCGTCGAGGATTCAGAGTATTCCGTCGTTGCCAAAGACAATATCTATCAAATTCATGGCGGGCATTTTCCCCCACTGCTATTAAAAATCATTGATAGCGAATCAACGTTTAATATTGATAATCGCCGCAACGATAATATTTATTTTCGCCTGGAATACGAACGTGGCTATGCGGCAGTCGGAAAGCATTGGAGCCCCGGATTTTTTAAAACTATTTTATGTGCTGGCCAAAGCACAACCATTATCGCCTCCACCGAAACCGCAGATGATTTACCCGTTAACTTTGCAGATGCTTACACTCATGAAATAGATCGCCGCAAAAAATTATTGGCACTCGCACCTATTGCAAAAAAAGGCAACGAACAACTTATTGCCGAATTAATTCTTGCCGCAGATCAATTTATTATTACGCCGGGCGGCAGGGTTGAAGAAACCGAGCGAGCGCGCGCTGCCGGCGAGGAGGTAAAAACTATTATCGCGGGTTATCACTGGTTTACCGACTGGGGGCGCGACACCATGATCAGCCTTGAAGGTCTCACATTAACGACCGGGCGACATACAGAGGCGCGCTATATTTTACGCACCTTTGCAAATTATGTTCGCGATGGATTAATTCCCAATATGTTTCCCGAACATGATAAGACCGGCCTGTACCACACTGCCGATGCCAGCTTGTGGTTTTTCCACGCATTGAATCGTTATGTGAAAACAACACAAGATCGCGCTACATTGCGCGTAATTTTGCCCAAACTCATTTCCATCGTTGAGCATCATCTTGCGGGAACACGTTTTAATATTGCTGTCGACCCCAATGATGGTTTGTTGCAACAAGGTGAAGAGGGCTATCAATTAACCTGGATGGATGCCAAGGTAAATGATTGGGTCGTAACGCCGCGTCGCGGTAAAGCAGTCGAGTTAAATGCGTTATGGTTTAACGCTCTGCGTTTATTAGAGAATTGGTTGATTGAAGAGCGGGATGACCGCGCCTATACCATTGGCCAGCATGCACAGCGCGCGCAACATTCATTTAATGAGCGATTCTGGAATCCAATTAATGGTTATCTTTATGATGTCATTGATGGGCCGGAAAAACTGGATGATTCATGCAGGCCAAACCAGATTTTTTCAATCGCGCTGGATCATCCCGTGCTTGACCCGCAACATTGGAAAGCTGTCGTTGAACAAGTAAAAAAACATTTGCTAACACCGGTAGGATTGCGCTCTTTATCGCCGCAACATCGCGATTACAAACCAAATTATGATGGTGATCTTTTTACACGCGATGCAGCCTACCATCAGGGAACTGTGTGGGCGTGGCTCATCGGCCCTTATATTGATGCGTGGGTGAAAACTTATCCTGAAGAGCGTGTTAATGTGAGCAAATTATTGAGCGGCTTTGAAATGCATATGAATGATGCTGGAGTTGGTAGCATCAGTGAAATATTTGACGCGGAGCCGCCCTTTACTCCACGCGGCTGTATTGCGCAAGCGTGGAGTGTGGCGGAGGTGCTGCGTTGCCTGGCGACTTATTCATAATTTTTTAATTCATCAGTTTTTCACTAAATATTTCCCGATCCATCTTTTAATTCTTCTTTGCGCTGTGCCAGTTCAGCGCCAAGTTCTTCTAAATCGAGTTTGCTATTTTGTACTTTCGGGAAAATTTCTTTTTGCTCTTCACGAACATGGTGCTTTACATACTCGGAAAGCACTTTCACTTTTGCTTCAAATTCCTCATCACCCGGCTCACCGTCCTCTAGTTGTGCAATAAGATGCTTTAAGGTTTCATGTTCTACCCTTGCCTCTGGCACTAGCTCAGTGTCATTGAGCGCGGTTTGAACTTTGGGGTAAAAAATCTCTTCTTCAATTTGCGCATGGACGATCAGCTCCTGGCATATTTGTTCTATAAGCGCTTTTTTCTTTTCCTTGGAACGGGAAGATTCATATTGCAAAAATAAGGTATTTACTAATTTGTGGTCAGCACGCAGGAGCTTGGTAGCTTCCTGTGGCCTTGTGGATTCAGATTGGTGGCTGGTTTTTTTGGCTGTGCTAGTCATATTCATATCCTCACGGGTTATTGACAGATCAATACTGTGATATACATTTTTTCATCAATCCGTTGCGATTGAAAAAATATTTCATTAAATTGCCTTTAGGAAAAAAACGATATTAAGTAGCAGGGCGAACAGTCCCACCTTATCTTTTATAGGTTCATCACAATCGGATAGGTTCAATATTAATATCGAATAATGATTGAATATTTTTATAAATTAAATTTTCCTATTAAGTAGAAGTATTCGCTTGTCGAGAAAAATGCTCACTCAACATCCAATAGACTTTTGGAATGAAATACAAAACATGGTTTACGGCAGAAGCTATCACTTTGTTCCTATCGCCATTAAATTTTCTGGTTTCACTAGTTACTACTAAATTCCCACCGCATTTCATACCATAAGCAAAACATACAACACCATTTAATGAATCACTGGATTCCGCTGTTCCGGTAATTGCAATGAAGAAATTTGTATGGCTACGCCGGGCCAAGCCATTCACCATCTCGCGTGCAACCTCTTCGCTGGTTAATCCAAATATTTCCATTGTTTTTAAACTGACTCCTAAATAATTATATTTAGCCAGCTTGCTATAAACAACATACCCTCCCTCCAGCACTGAACCACATCCCGAAACACTTGCAAATGTTGAGGCTAATAACCCCGCTGTGCAGGATTCGGCGGTGGATACTGTTACCTTATTTTCTTGCAAGAAACGAATCACATTTTCAGCGAGCGCCATACCATACCCCTGACACTGAAGAGCTTAATTTCTAAAACTGTCTGTAATAAAATCAAACCAATCAGGATTTTTCTGCGCTTCTTCCGCCCATCCCTGATCCCACTCATCGTGAGTAAATATATCCAGGCCTGAATAAGGATTTTCTCGATAATGTTGTTTATTTAAAAAAGCGCGACGCCCTGCCGCGCGAGCAGAGTTATCGTTGACTGTTTGAGGCGAAACAGGCCCTGCCTCATCTTCTTTATATGCTGACCAGTGTTTCTCTTCAATTTGGCGGCGCATAAAACTCACAATCGCAAATGCTGGCGCACTTTGGCAAAAAGAGTCTACGGGTAATGAGCCTATTTTTTTCACTCTAAATTCGAAGCCGTTGAATAGTTCGTTATTTTTATTTTTCGAAAAAATGGAAAAACAATTATTTGATTCATCATCAGCAATGTGAATATCGACTTCTTCACCATCTATTTCAAAACTATCTACGATCATCACTACTCCGCCGCAATAATCCTACATTCAGTAAATAAAAGTGAAAACACCAGGCTGCAACTTTTCAAAGTGCACTGCTGTCACTAAAGAGACAACATTTTTTACATTACCAGATGTGTATCTAATTTGTTGACCGTCATCTTATCCCAAAAGTTCAGCAGTCATCTTATTCATCAAAATAAGAAATCCTGCAAAGAAAAGATGACATTTTTTATTTCAGGAGGTAATGAACCATGAGCAAAATTGACCAATATACGATGCAGGACCCTCGCACCCAATATCCGTTGATTAAAGGATTTGACGACAAAATGCAGCCAGAACCCGGCCTTGATAAAATATTAAAACCCCAGGCTGACCACGGTGAAAATACATATCGCGGTTCTGGAAGGCTTGCCGGGCGCAAAGCATTAATTACCGGCGGTGATTCCGGCATTGGCCGTGCTGTAGCATTAGCATTTGCACGAGAAGGTGCAGATGTAGTGATTAATTATCTTCCAAGCGAAGAAGCAGATGCACAGGATACATTGCGATTAATTAGCGAATCCGGCAATAAAGCATTTGCATTTCCCGGCGATATTACCGACGAAAATTTTTGTAAAAAACTGGTAGAAAAAACCGTGGGTGCACTTGGCTCCATCGACATCCTCGTCAATAACGCCGCCAAGCAACAATTTGTAGAAAACGTGGAAGATATTACCACTGCGGAATTTACGAAAATTTATTCGACCAATGTCTTTGCTACATTCTGGATTACCAAAGCGGCAGTCCCCCATATGCCACCAGGCTCCAGTATTATTAACAATACGTCGATTCAATCGTATCAGCCGTCGGCAGGCCTTCTCGCCTACTCATCCACCAAAGGTGCAATCACCGCCTTCACTAAAAGCCTTGCAAAAACACTGATTGAAAAAGGCATTCGCGTAAATGCAGTTGCCCCTGGACCAGTATGGACACCGTTGCAACAAAGTGGTGGCCAGCCACCGGAAAAATTGAAAAGCTTCGGTGAGAAAACACCAATGGGTCGCCCCGGACAACCCGCCGAGGTTGCACCTGCGTTTGTGTTCCTCGCTTCACAGGAATCCAGTTACATCACCGCCGAAGTAATTGGAGTGACCGGCGGACAACATACACCGTAAAGATATGACGATTTAACTAGCATTGAATTAAAGTTATTTACTTCAATGCTTTTCTTCTTATGTTTTTTTGGAGCTTTACCTCAGCCAGAAATATGAATATTAAATTACGACGATGTGGGATGTGAGATGTTAACCAAACACAAAAATATTATGCCAGCCAATACTCCCAAGAGATTGGCTGGCATAATAGTTCTGTACACGAATATAATTAGCTGATCATCCTGAATTTATTTACCATCCTTTAACGCTAACGCCTGGCTGTATGAGTAACCTGGATTCATTTTAAATTAATCATTTCAAGCCATTTGCTAACCCAATTACTTTTAACCTTATGTGCGTTTAAAAGGTAAACTGGATATTTACGTTAGCGTAGTCAACATCCATATCAATTGAGCTGGTTTGTAATACGTCAATTTCATCGCGTGAAATTTCAAAATTAAAACGCTCATATTCCAGTCTTAAATCCAGATGCTCTGCCAAACGGAATTTGGCACCAACGCCCCAGAAGGTCTCGTCACCATCATAATCATCGCTCAGCACAAATGCCTGGGTATCGATGTTAGCGTCAGCATCCCACCACAATTGACCGCCTTTGGCATACACTGAAAAACCTTCAGTAACTGGCAACTCAAGAATCAGGTCCAGCGCTTTTCCTTTTGCATCAAAATTTAATGCACCGTTATTCGCATCATCGAAATCAATGTATTGCGCTTCCAGACCGATGTACTCATTAAATTTCACCACAGCAAATATTTTTTTTGCGGCTTCATCTTCATCAAAGTCTTCATCTTTTAGTTTTGTTACTCCGTAACCGGCACCAATTGAGAATTCCGGATTTAATCTCCAGTTATCATCTGATTGGGCTGCTACTGCAGAAGAAAATAAACCTGCGCATAAAACTAACATTGTTTTTTTGATCATGATTTTTCTCCATTTTTAATGTACGACATGATCTACAACGCAAATGCTGTACCAATCACAAACAGAAAGTGAAAATGACGATTTACCTGCTAAAACGGCAGGTTTTTCACCCAAATAGCGCAATTTATTACAAGGAAAAAATACAGAAAGGAGAAATATGCAGGGAATTCCGGTAATTATTACAAATCAAAGAGGCCTGGCCGGAATATAAACTTATGATCGTTAACTACAGTTTTTGCCTGTCACTCAACCCCTCACCGTCCATGGCAAGGCATTTAATATCAGCAAGTGCAATATTTAAAGGGTAAAGATTCCCTGGCTACGCAGGTAATCTTCGTAGTTGCCGTGGAAATCAATAAGACCGGTTGGCTGCATATCAATAATGCGTGTTGCCAACGAAGATACAAATTCGCGGTCATGGCTTACAAAAATCAAGGTACCGGGATAGTTTTCCAACGCCAGGTTTAACGCTTCAATAGATTCCATATCCAAATGGTTGGTCGGCTCATCCATTAACAATACGTTAGGATTTACCAGGCTGAGCTTGCCAAAAAGCATCCGGCCCTTCTCGCCCCCCGATAACACTTTAACGTTTTTCTTTACCTCATCATTTGAAAACAGCATGCGGCCTAATGCACCGCGCACCAACTGCTCGTCACCTTTGGTCCATTGTTTCATCCAGTCGAACAGGTTGCTGTCATCGGCGAAATCCGCCGCGTGATCCTGTGCGAAATAACCGATCTCGGCTTGCTCGGCCCATTTCACAGTGCCGCTATCCGGCTGCAAATCGCCATATAAACAACGCAGCAGTGTGGTTTTACCCGCGCCGTTAGGACCGATAATAGCGATGCGCTCACCCGCTTCCACTTGCAAACTTAAATCGGTAAACAGCGGGCGGTCATAGCCTTTGCTCACTTGTTCAAGGGTAACGGCCTGGCGATGTAATTTTTTGTTCTGCACAAATTTAATGTAAGGGCTGACACGGCTTGATGGTTTGATGTCGTCCAACTGGATTTTTTCAATTTGGCGCGCGCGCGAGGTAGCCTGCTTGGCCTTGGAAGCGTTCGCCGAGAAGCGGCTTACGAAGGTTTGCAGCTCGGCAATTTGCGCTTTTTTCTTGGCGTTTTCATTAAGTAGCTTTTCGCGTGCTTGTGTGGACGCCATCATGTAGTCGTCGTAATTACCGGGGTAAACGCGCAGTTCGCCGTAATCCAGGTCTGCCATATGGGTGCAAACGGAGTTCAGGAAGTGGCGGTCATGCGAAATGATAATGATGGTGCTGTTGCGCTCCACCAGGATGTTTTCCAGCCAGCGGATGGTGTTGATATCCAGGTTGTTGGTCGGTTCGTCCAACAGCAATACTTCCGGATCAGAAAACAGCGCCTGCGCCAGCAGCACACGCAACTTCCAGCCCGGCGCTACAGCGCTCATTGGGCCGAAATGCTGGTCGATAGGAATATCCAGGCCCAGTAATAATTCACCCGCGCGGGATTCAGCGGTATACCCGTCCATTTCTGCAAACGCGACTTCCAGCTCCGCCACGCGCATACCGTCCTCTTCACTCATGTCCGGCAATGCATAAATACGGTCACGCTCGGCTTTTACCGCCCAGAGTTCGGTGTGCCCCATGATGACGGTATCCACCACCGAGTAATCTTCGTAGGCGAATTGATCCTGCTTCAACTTACCCAAACGGGTGTTGGGCTCCAGCATCACCTGGCCTGCCGAGGGGTCAAGATCGCCCCCCAGAATTTTCATAAAGGTGGATTTACCGCAACCGTTGGCGCCGATCAGGCCATAGCGGTTGCCGTTATTGAATTTGACGGAGACATTTTCAAAAAGGGGCTTTGCACCAAATTGCATGGTGATATTGGCGGTGGAAATCACGGATATATTCTCTGGAAGCTACGACTAATAAAGGGAAAACACGATTAACGGATTTGAAAGGCGCGCATTTTAGCCTAGTTGGGAGCCAGGCAGGGATTTTTATTGGCTATAAAAAAGCCCGCATCGTGCAGGCTTTTTCCGACAGGACGATGGGCACATTAAGGTGATTGAATACCAGCGTCCACAGCGCTGGAATCGGCATCACCAACACGGGCCCTGCATCGATGTAACAACCTAAGGGACTTTAAACACAACCTTTACCGAAGCATCGACTGCACTACTATCGATATAACCAATCATGTTCGGGTTTGCCGCGATTAACGCCTTTACTGCGGCGTCATCTCCACCGTCTTTGGGGGGAGTTCCCTTGCCGGTAAAGACGAGTTGTGACCAATAGGCTTTATATTGGCTGGCATTTTTTTTACACACGGACTCATTGAATTTATCGCGCGCGGCAGAACCTTCATTCTGGTTGATGGGCACAGCCTGGGTACCGCCGGGAAAGCTTTTGGCTTTGCCCAGAAACAGCCGTGATACATCGTCTTCAGTGAGCGACGATACGCTCAGGGTTGGATGTACAATCACCGCAATTTCAGCCAACGCTACATTGGCCGTAGCCAGTACAAAAATCATCGCGAGAGAATTGAGCAGTTTTTTCATGATGTCACCTCCCTCTTAAAACACAGTTTGAACTGCGACAGAAAATACTTTTTGTTGCCCGCTGACAACAGTGCCATCGACAAGCACGCTATCCGGGCTATCGATATCATCAATCTGGAATTTGATCGCAGTACCCGTTGTGACATCCCAACGGGTACCGAGCGTGAGTACATCCCGTTCAATGGCTTGGGAGTTCGCAATGGCTTGCAAGGTGCCAATCAGGAAATTGGTGCTGCCAACGACAGGTAAGGGTTGGCCGACAGGAATTCCCGTTTCCGGATGGGTTGCTTCATCTTTCGCTTTCGCGGCCGTGAGATGAATTAACCAATCACCGGCACGCACCCCCACCATCACATATTCGCGAATATTTTTTGAAAGGATTGCATCGCCCGGATCAAACTCCACGTGTTCAGCCGCAGCCACAAATCGCCCGGTATCGATATTGATGCCGACTTCCGCAAACGTAACGTCATCTTCCTCAACCAATACACGATCCGCATTACTATTGAAGCCAAAAGTACGCAACGTATTTACAAAACTACCCAATGTCGCTGTTTGGCTGATAGGAATACCGGTGACATCAATTGTTAAATCTGCCTGGTGATATGCTGCGCGCAATGTCCACCAATCTTTGCCAAGCGTACCGGACAAGCCAATCTGGTTACGCGTTTCTGCATCCGCAGGGGCGCCGCTTAAAACAAGGTCATCCGTGAAACTGCCAAAATAAGCTTGCAAACTCGTATCAAAAATTCCGAGTGTACCGGTGAGATAAACATCAACACCATCCACGTTATTGAATGGCAAGTAATACACTTCCTGCGGTGGTGTAATCCACGCATAGGAATAGCCCACATCAAGAAAATCGGAATACATATAGAACGGAGTGCGCAAACGGCCGGCGCGCACTTTTACAAAATCATTTGCTTGCCAACTGAGGTACGCCCATTCCGCATCGACTTCATAATCATTGTTGCTGCGCGCAATCAATTGTGCAGTTGCGGTCACTTTTTCGTTGATTTGCCCGGACACTTGCAACCCCAGCAAATTGCGATCGAATGTTAAATCCTCCTCGTCATATCCGCCGTACGCTACCGCATCTTCATCGTCGAGCATGCCGCCACCGACTGATAAAAAACCGGAGAAATTAACATCGCTGGCACAGGCAAAAGGCGCAGCCATTACGAGCGCAATTGTCCAGGCCAGGTGGTTTTTTTTACGATTTGAGCTGATTTTTTTCATTGCGTTGCCACTCCTCTTGTTGCGCACGCGCCTGTGCATGAACTCCTTGAAAAATCCTTCTTGTCCACGCGTTGTGTGGGCAAGATAAAAATCTTGTACGCTGGCTGATGTGAAACTACACGCGAAATTGCCCCGCAATTTTGCGTAATGCTTCGCTGATATGGCCAATATCGTGGCTGATTTCGTCCAGCTCATTAGTAGTGCTGGTGACTAACTGGGTATTGTGATAAATGCCATTTACATGTTCAGAGACATGCGCAAATGTCACCGTTTGTTCCTGGGTTGCTGCCGCAATTTTTTCATTAATACTGCTGATGGTTTCCACGTTATTCAAAATGGAGTTGAGTACTTCGCCGGAAGCTGCCGTGGCTTCCACACCGCGATTGGCGCGCTCCACACTGCCTTGCATTGCTGTCACAGCACTGGCCGATACAGAGCGCAATTCGCTAATCACTTTATGAATTTCTTCGGTTGCCTGACGCGTGCGCACCGCAAGTCCGCGCACTTCATCTGCCACTACTGCAAAGCCTCGCCCGTGTTCGCCGGCGCGCGCCGCTTCAATCGCGGCATTCAATGCCAGCAAATTGGTTTGCTCGGCAACGTTTTGAATCGTGTTAAGTAACTGCCCTACATCGGAAGAAAACTCTTCAAAACGGTTCACAACATTGGCCGCGCTACGCACTTCCTCCGCGAGCGTACTAATGGTGGCAACATTGGCAGCGAGAGTATCTTTTCCCTGCGCAGCGGCGGAGCTGGCATCTTGTGCCTGCGATGATGCATGGCCGGCAAACTCTGCAATTTCATTTACCGTTTTCATCAATTCTTCAATTGATGCGCGCATCGCCGAAATAGCACGCGCCTGTTCGTTAATTCGCCCGAGATTCTGGGTACTGGAATTGGTGAGGCGCGAAGCTACCCGCGTTAAACCACTTACATCCTGGCTGACAGTGGCAAAAGAGCCATGCAGTTTTTCTACGAATGCATTGAAATATTTAACAAGGTAAAGAATTTCATCGTGCCCGCGATAATTAATGCGTTTGGTTAAATCACCGGCACCGGATGACATTTCCTTAAGTGACGACGTGACTTCATTAATACTGGATGTAATTGAACGACTGATGATTGAACTGACGATCAATAACGCGATTACTGCACACACCGCAATTGCCAGCGCAATACGTCCGGCACTTTTTGAAGAATCAACAGTTTCACTAATGGAACTGGTAAATTCGCGGGTGGTTGTTTCTTTCATCGTGGACAACGATTTGCGCAACGCTTTCAATTTTTCAGCATTCGCAGCTGCTTCTACACTCACTTTTTCATAATCGACATTACCGCCAATAAAATTTTTGGCAATGCGCGATGCAGTGCTGTACCAATCCTGTAATAGCTCATCGATTTTTTGGACCTCATCAGCAAGGTCGGCATTTAAACTGGAGAGTTTTTGCAAATTTCCACGAATTTCCTGGTAGTGTTTATCCGCGTGTTCCAACGCAGACTCATCACCCGTAGTAACCGATCCATTAATTTGTTGCTCCATTAATAATAAAGAACCAAGGTTTACGGTGGTTAATTCAAGGGTCGGGTAAAGCTGGCGTTCAACCTGAGCCAGACGGCCACTATTTTTGTGTTCAATCCACTGTGAATAACCCTGGCTGATGACAAAACCCAGTAATGCGATTGTCACCAGCAACATGAGTTTCTTTGCAATCGTCAAGCGGAGCATTACCAGGCCTCAAATGAACGCGATTATTTTTTACGTCAGTCGGGCGATAAAAATTATCAGGGTCGTAAAATAATCGGGGGATCTCGTTAATATTCATTTGGGTATAGCAGCCGACTATAAAATGCGCAAACACCATAGGTGTTTTACGCAGCCGTGGGCTAAATGAACGATTTATATAACGATAGAAGTGATAAAAAAAAATCGCATAATCACTAAATGTGATTACGCGATTTATTGCCAGCGCGTCAAAAAGTCAGCGAATTAGAGAGCGGAAGAACGACGCAAAACCCATAACAGGGGCAAGGTGACTGCAAGCAACATTAGCCCTAGCAACACCGCCATCACGCTGGTACCAGAAGAGGTTAACCACCAACCGTAAGCAGGGCGAACCAGGTCGCGCCAGGGCAATTGGCTAGCGACCAGCAAGGCAATGAGGGTTACCGGCACCGCCATGATTAAACGCTCTAACCAGGGATTCAAGCGCTGCCTGGCAGGCAGGCTTGCCATCACTCCCGCCGTAAAATCACCATCTTCGATATAGCTGCTATTGCGCTGCAATTGCTGCGCGAGGAAATCATCAAACGATTTACCGCTCATAGAACACCTCTGAACATTTCTACAGCACTTGTTACCAAGATCCGGGTTCGCATCATTAGATTACTCCGGAAGCGCGTCCTGCCAGGATGAAAGCAAGGTTTGTAGTTTCTGTTTACCGCGATTGATATGGGTTTTTACGGTTCCCAGCGGAATCCCCATAATAGTCGCCGCTTCTTCATGAGAAAAGCCATCCTCAAAGCATAGCCGGATAGCGAGCTGCTGCCCGGCACTCAGGGTTTGCATGGCCGCCTCGACATCTTTGCGGGCATGGAATTGTTGCAAAGCACATTGGTCTGCTTCCACCTCCTCGTTCTCATCCAGCTCACACCATTCAATTTTTTTTGCACGCCAGCGATTGGCGGCAATGTTGAATGCAATGCGATACAACCAGGTAGAAAACTTGGATTCTGCGCGGAACGCGCCCAGCGCCGCATAGGCCTTCATGAAGGTCTCCTGCGCCAGATCGTCCGCGAGGTGGGTATCGCCGTTGCACAGTCGCCGCGCCCATGTGCGCAGTTGCGACTGGTAGCGCAAAACCAGCTGCGCGAAGGCATGCTGGTCTTTACGGTTAACCACCCGCGCAATCAATTCCTGATCGGGAACTGACATGCGTATTAGTCCCGTTGCCCGGCCTGTAGTTCAGTGTGCGATTCAGCGATCGGATTCGCCCTGGGTTTATTGAGATACCAAATCAACACCTGCGAAATGCCAAGGCCAATCCAGATAAAACCGATTGCACCTATCTCTATGCCCACAGCAATAGTGAGGAACACAAGCCATCCCGTCCCCAGGCAAACATTGCGAATTCCCTTGGCAAGGTTGCCATGGTCATCCGCCACTTTAGGCTCGTCGCCACGCAGTATTTCCACGGGAATATCGCGTCCGGCGGCCAGGAGTTTGTCGATGTTATTGTTCAATTCCTGCTGGCGGCGCGCCCTCGCTTTGTAACGCAAGGTCAGGTAGAAGCCGATCAGTATCAAGGGGGAACACAGGATCATAATCCCGGTGAACATGCCAAAAATTGAGATGAGTGCGATCATGCCGGTAATTTCCTCTTCATCATCGTTGTGTTCCTTATTGTTACCACCAAACGCCTGGTTCAGGTTCTTTTCCAGGTCGCGCTGCCAGTTCTGCTGGTGATCCTGTACCCGCCGCTCAACGTCGCGTGCCCGCGCTTCCGCTTCGCGCACTTGCGCTTCGTTGTTGTGTATCCATTGTTCGTGTTCATCGCTATGGGGCGGAGGTGGCGCTGTTTCCGGGGCAACTGCATCAGGCGGCAATGGGGCAACCGGTACTTCTACGTTGAGTTGCACATCGACTGGAGAAGAAACATCAACCTGAACCGCAGTGCCCTCCAATTCAGCCGCCGTCGCGGGAAAATAGATCGCACTGGCAAGCGTTAGCCCAACGGCCAAACACACGCGGTGCGACAGGGTTGAAAATAAAGTCATGGGATAAGCCTCTCAGAAAAATCCGGGCAGGATTGCAAAGGTTTCAATCGAAATTGCCCCAACTCGCAAACTAGGACACAGTCTAGCGAGCCCCGGATTCAGATGAGAGGATTATTTTTAGCAGTGGCAAACGCCGGTCAATTGACCAGCTTTTGCCAGAAGTTTTTGATGGGATTGTTACCGGAGATATTACAGTCAGCACTTTCTTGCGGGCGGGCATCATCGCGCAGCGGCAGCCAGATAGAACCTTCACAGGTTTCAGCACCCAACTTGCCCGTTGCGCTATCAATCCAATCGAAACTCACTCCCGGCGGCGGTTCTTGCTCCAGGCTGCGAGTAGGCAGTTGTTTCATAAAATCGGCCCAGACCTGCAAGGCACCGCCGGCACCGCTCAGCGGCGTCTGGCTATTATCATCGCGCCCCAACCACACAACGGCCAGGTGTTCGCCACTAAAACCTGCGAACCAGCTATCGCGTTGATCATTGGTAGTCCCGGTTTTTCCGGCGAGGTCAATAGTGGACGAAATCTGGTTGTAGGCACTGTGCCCCGTCCCTTCACGCAAGGTACGTTGCATCGCATATTGCAATTGAAATGTCGTTTCGGGAGCGAAACGCTGCTCCAATTCCAATGGATAACGCTTAAGCGGCTTGCCGTCGGCAGTGAGTACTTCGCGGATGCCATGCAAGGGGGTATAGACACCTTCAGCCGCGAGCGTGTGGTAAATTCCGGCCACTTCCAACGGCGACATCTCCACCGAACCCAATAGCATCGCCGGCAATTGCGGCACATCGCCTTTAAAGCCCGCACGTTTTACCGTTTTGGCAACGGCATCCAAACCAATAGTCATGCCCAGGCGCGCGGTAGATTGGTTGTAGGAATAGGCAAGGCCTTTGTAGAAGGGAATATCGCCATGGTCTTTTTTATCAGCATTTTGCGGCGCCCACCATTTGCCTCCGGATTTATAACTCACCGGAGCATCGCTAATGATGGTGCCGAGATTATATTTCTGCGGACTTTCCAACGCCGTTAAATACACGAACGGTTTCATCAAGGAACCGATCTGGCGCTTTGCATCCAGTGCACGATTCAAACCGGCAAAGCGCGGATTGGTGTCGCCAACCAGAGCGAGGATTTCACCACCGCCCACAGAGGTAACCACCATCCCGCCTTGCACATCTTTGGTTTTATATTGCTTCTCCAATTGCATCGTGCGCAATTTCAGCGAGCTTTCGGCTTGCCGCTGCACCATCGGCGATAGCGTGGTAAAAATGCGCAAACCTTCACTGCGTAAATCGTCTTCTTTGTAATCCTGTTTGAGCTGGCGTTTTATCAAATCCATAAATGCGGGATAGGTTGTCGAGCTTGCCTCACTCGGCGCAACAACCCCCAGCGGTGCCGCCTGGCTGATTTTTAATTGTTGATCGCTGATCAAACCTTCCTGATGCATCACCCCCAGTACTACATTCCTGCGTTCCTTTGCACGCTCGGGATTTTTCCAGGGATTGTAATAAGATGCGCCCTTCACCAGACCAATTAACAAGGCGAGATCGTGAGGCTTTAGTTCTTGCAGCGGTTGACGGAAATAATGCTGCGATGCCAGGGCAAAACCGTGGATTGCACGCGGCCCACTTTGGCCGAGGAAAATTTCATTGATGTAGGTTTCCAGGATTTCCGCTTTGCTGTAATGCACTTCCAGCAGCACCGCCATAATCGCTTCGGGAATTTTGCGACGCAGCAAACTTTGCTCATTGGTGAGATAAAAATTTTTCACCAGCTGTTGGGTAATCGTGCTGCCGCCCTGCACTACATCGCCGTGGGTCACGTTCACCCAGGCCGCGCGAATAATGGCGAGTGGTGATACTCCGTGGTGCTCCAGAAAATGTTTATCTTCCACCGCCAGTAAGGTTTCGCCTAACAGCGGGGGCAAATCTGCCAGGCGCACCAGCAGGCGATCTTCTTTATCGGCGGGATAAAACCCACCGATTTCTTCCGGCTCAAGACGCACTAACGGTAAATCGGCGCCGGCCAAATCAATCAACCCTTGCACCGAGCCATTGGAAACACGCAGCATAAATGTACGTGCCGGTTCGGTTTTATCCCAAAAGGCAAAACCGCGACTGTGAATGTGATAAGTCACTTCGCTGGATGTACCACTTACTTTTTTCACGACATGACCGGGAGATTTGGTATCCCCCTCAAAGCGATAGCCCAGCGCGCGCAACTCTTGTTCAAATAGTGCCGGGGTTAACGACAAGCCTTGGTACAACTCTAATGGCCGCGCATATACTCGCGCCGGCAATGCCCATTTTTTACCCTCAAATTTTTCGCGCACGACCGAGTTCAGGTAGAGCGTCCAGATTCCCAGCAAGGTAATGATCAATAACATCCCATAGAGAATCCAGATACGCGCTAACGCCCAACCGCGACGAGGTACTGCTGAAGAAGGGCTTGAAGGTTTAGCGCGGCGGGTAGTAGAACGGCGTTTGGTCATGGGTACATCAGTTCCATTTCGATAAACAATAATTGCAATGAAAGTAGTGCATCGTGTGTAGTTTCAAAACTGTCAGGACCTGGATACGCGACAACATCACAGCGAGCTCTGAAGCAACAAAGGATCCTTCATTTCATCCGGCTAAATTAGCGCGCCAGTTTACTGATGAGAATGTGCGATTGCGAGCATCAATCTGTACTAAAGCTTTAACCACTCCGGTGAATTTTGCATAATGCCGCGCAAATCACAGTCACATTTTTTTCTTCCCATCAAAGGCAGCCCATTCATGAGCAAGCACTACCATATTTACGGCATAGGCGCCGCACTGGTCGATACTGAAATCACCCTCACCGACGCCGACCTCACCACCATGGCAGTGGCCAAAGGGGTAATGACACTGGTGGACGAAGCACGCCAGCACCAGCTCATTGACTATTTGAAAAATCATTTAGTTGCATCTCATAAAGCCAGCGGTGGTTCAGCGGCTAACAGCATCATCGCCGCCAGTTATTTTGGTTCCCGCAATTTCTATTCTTGCAAAGTAGCCAACGACGAAAACGGCCAATTTTATCTGGATGATATTAAAGCAGCCGGCGTAACCACACCGTCGCATCTAGTTCCACCCGCAGGAATCACCGGCAAATGCCTGGTCATGATCACCCCCGACGCTGAACGCACCATGAATACTTTTTTGGGAATCAGCGAAACACTTTCAGTCAGCGAACTGGATATCAACGCAATAGCACAATCCCATTACGTTTATATTGAAGGCTACCTGGTGACCTCACCAACTGGCCGCGCCGCCGCCATTGAATTGCGCAAGCAAGCTGAAGCCAACAACACACGCACAGCCCTTAGCTTATCTGACCCGGCCATGGTGCAATTTTTTCGCGATGGTTTAATAGAAATGATTGGCAACGGAGTGGATCTGATTTTCTGTAACAAAGATGAAGCCATTGGTTTTACCCAAACCCAAAACATCGAAGAAGCCAGTGAAGCACTGAAAAAATATTGCAAACAATTTGCGATCACCTGCGGTGGTGACGGCGCACTGGTATTTGATGGTAAAGAATTAATCCAGGTTGCAGGCACACCAACAAAAGCGGTTGATACCAACGGTGCGGGCGATATGTTCGCCGGAGCATTTTTACATGCCATCAATCACGGCAAAAATTTTAAAACTGCTGCTGAGTTCGCCAACAAAGCTGCCGCAAAAGTGGTTGCGCAATTTGGCCCGCGTTTAAAAGCGGAACAGCATGAAGAATTGAAACAAGGTTTTTTCAACTAATTTCAATGTACGTTAGTCAGCGGATGGGATTCTCCCATCTGCTGCGGATTAAAAGAATCATGATTCCACTCAATACGATTATCCGTATCGCTCGCCCCACCGATAACCTCGAAAAAATTGCACGCATGTATATTGATGGGCTTGGCTTCCAGGAGTTGGCGGCTTTTAACGATCACCAGGGATTCGATGGTGTAATCATCGGCCATCCCCAACAAAGTTATCACTTGGAATTTACCCATCACCGCGGAACCACTGTTGGCAAAGCGCCTACGCAAGATAATTTATTGGTGTTTTATATTACCGATAAAAATGCGTGGGAAAAATCTTGCGCACAAATGACTGCCGCCGGTTTTACTCCGGTGAAATCTTATAACGCGTATTGGGATATCGAAGGAAACACCTTTGAAGATCCGGATGGATACCGCGTGGTTCTGCAATGCCGGAATTGGCCATTGTAAGTTCAATAATTATCCGGCCACTGCGTATCATCAGTATGCGAACAATGAATCAGAACAACTGCAAAGGATCTGGAATATAGGACTTTAAAAGAACGGCGCAAGTGTTGAGCCTCCATTACTTTCGAGCATAACCAACAACAAATATCAACTTATATTATTTAAGAATACACACCTCTTGCTAATGATAATCAGTTCTGTTTGCGGTAAAGTGCGTCATCTTTTAGTCTTGCCCACCATTTGGAGTGCCCCGTGAAGTTCAAACTCTTACCCATTTCTACTGCAATACTGCTGAGTATCAATCCACAACTGGTGTTGGCCCAGAGCGATGCTGATGCCAGGAAGAGCCCAAAAGTTGAAGAAGTTGTGGTTACCGGCAAGTACGCCGTTGAACAGACCAAAACTATCGACACTGCAACCGGCCTTGGGCTGACCATTGCAGAAACCCCGCAATCAGTATCTGTACTGACCTTTGAGCGTATGCAGGATCAGAACATCACCAGCATTCTGGATGCTGTGAACAGCGCTGTAGGTGTGACTTCCGAAGAAACAGACAATGTGCGTAACGGCTTTTATTCGCGCGGCTTTGCCATCGACAGCTATCAAATCGATGGTGTACCGACTTCCTGGAGCCTGGGAGGGGACTCAGGTGAAACCGTTGCGGATACCGTAATCTATGACCGTATTGAATTTGTGCGCGGTGCAACTGGTTTAATGACCGCTGTAGGTGATCCTTCTGCATCTATCAACCTGGTGCGCAAGCACGCGAACAGCAAGGATTTGACCGGTTTCGTAGATCTCTCTGTTGGCAGCTGGCAGAAAAAGGCCGTGGCCGCCGATGTGGGTACTGGCTTGAATGAAAGCGGTAGTGTTCGCGGCCGTGTTGTTGGCCGCGTTTTACAAGGCGAATCGTTCGTTGATTATTACGAAGACGACAAAAGCACATTCTACGGCGTACTCGAAGCTGACTTGACCGATGCCACTCTGGTACGTGTGGGCGCCAGCTACCAAAATAATGACCCGAAAGCGACTGTGTGGGGTGTTTTACCGGGCTTCTTCTCCGATGGCACCCGACCTGATTGGGATGTATCCAAAACCACCTCCAGAGATTGGAACCGTTGGGAATCAACCAACACCAATTTCTTCGCCAGCATCAACCACACGTTTGGCAATGGTTGGGAATTGCTCGCTAACTACAACAAATTGCACTACGAAACAGAAGCACGGTTGCTGTACGTGTATGGCTCACTGAATAAAACAACCGGTGCCGGCCTGAATGCACAACGTTACCGCAGTGACGGCGAATCCAAACAAGACAGTTTTGATATCCAGCTGAAAGGGGATTTCAACCTGTTTAACCAAACCCACGAATTTGTGGCAGGTGCCCTGCGCGCTGATCAGTCCGCCGAAACCTTTACCCAATTGCCATTGGGCGGCGATATGAGCGGCGATTACGACCGTGTTTCCGTGGATAACTTCTATGACTGGGACAACCTCGATTTGGATGAACCAGAATGGTCAGATGTGCGCACCCAATCGCAAGATATTGAAACTGAACAGCGCGGTTATTACGCGGCAACCCGTCTTTCTGCCACCGACAAACTCAAGTTTATCCTGGGTGGACGTATTGCAACTTGGGAGCGCACCGGTTTTGATTGGAGCGGTATCGTAAATTACGGGAATGATAATGAATTTATCCCTTATGCGGGCGCACTCTATGACCTGACTGATGCCCACCGCATCTACGCCAGCTACACCGAAATCTTCAAGCCGCAAAACTATCGTGATGCCAACGGTGATTTCATTGATCCACTGATAGGTGAAAGTGCAGAAATCGGTTTAAAGAGTCGCTTCCTGGATGACCGACTGCAAACCACTATTGCTTACTTTGACATCCAGCAAGACAACCTGGCACAACGCGACACCACTTATGTAGGTACACCTGAGCAAATGTATGCCTACATTGGTGCTGAAGGTGCGCAGAGTAAAGGTTTTGAAATTGAAGTGGTTGGTCAACCAATCGACGGCTGGAACATCAGTGCCGGTTACGCACAATTCACCATCGAAGATGCACAAGGCAACGACCTTAACACCGATAACGCAACAAAATCACTCAAGCTGTTTACCTCTTACCAATTTGGTGGCGCGCTTGAAAAGTTGCTGCTGGGCGGTGGTGTGAACTGGCAAAACGAGACCTACTCCAAAGGTATTACCCCCGCAAACCAGCCCGGCAGACTCACTCAGGATGCTTACGCATTGGTTAGCCTGATGGCTCGCTACTCCTTCACCGATGAATTGAGCGCTCAATTCAACGCCGCTAACATAACGGATGAAAAATACTACTCACAAGTGGGATATTTCAGTTCATACCGCTATGGCACACCGCGCAACTATACCCTCAGTTTGAACTACAAGTTCTAATCTCATACACCGCAGGCCATTGCAAATGGCCTGCGGGTGTTCGCCCAATCTAAAATTTCACAAAATTTCTATTCACCTATTGCATTGCAAAATGGGTTAGATGTTCATAACACGTATCATCAATTACCAAAAGACAACGATGCCATCAGCCAGCGACCGTCCAAAAATAACCAATCAAACCACAACAACTGATGGGCAATAACGATTAACCAAAACACCATCTGAAAAGATAATTTTTTGGTTTTATGGCGAAACTGTTGTTGCGCGATAAATGCGCCCGGCCAACCACCAATCAATGACCAAAATTGTAAATTGGCTTCAGTGATGCGCCATTCATTGCGTTTAGCACGGCGCTTGTCATCCCAATAAAAATAATACGCGAGCAAACTGGTGATCAAATAAATGGGAAAAATCCATAAGGAGCCATATTGGATGGTCACGTTGAGCGCACCCGCGAATGGCAAAACCAATAACATGACCAATTTCACCCACGGGATCTCATGCTCAAAAAGTCGATAATTTTTGCCTGACGCCCGCTTTTTGATTGCGTGATTATGTTCCTCTTTATTGCCAACACGAGGCTTGACTCTAATACGCGGGTTATCAAGCGTAAGATTAGTGCTGCGCACATGGGTGGCAATTGTTCGCCCCTGTTTGTCAGTACCCAATTGAAAAAATACAGAGTCACCCTGTATTGGTCGATGCAATCCCCGTACTGCCGAGATATGGAAAAACACTTTTTTACCGGGTGAAATAGAAATAAATCCAAACCCTTTTTGATCATCCCAACTGTCGATAACGCCGGATTGTTCTGACATTACTTGCCTCTGGTTTACTATTTTTGCGCATCATAAAACTCCACAAGGATTCTATCCACCAATTGCGTGGCGGTTGTGAGATTGCTGGTATCCGGATTGATCTCGCCATCTTTCCCCGAGTGATGCCCTTGCCCTGCAAGCTTCAATAAATAAATCGGTTGCTTATCGTTGCGATCCACCACCGCTTCGTAAATAACCGATGGTTGCGCCGAATAACCATCGCCGGAATACACTTCATCATCCGGAAAGCGATCACTGGAATAGTAGGTATTGAAATCAAATGATTGGTTAATTTCAAAACGAATCCGGAATTTTTCCGGCAGCGCCGTAAGGGATTTTGTTGTTAACTGGAAATTCTCACGCATGGTTGCACCGGAATAAGCATCCAATATGGGTGTAGATACTTCCGGCACCATCGCGCCATCGGCAGATTTTAAACCTAGCGCATGCAAAAAGACGGGTAAAGATTCAGGGCGCTTGCGTTCGTTTTTACTGGCGGTGTCCCATTGGTACTCAAAGATTTCTCCCGCATCCATATCAGCAGCCAGAGGATTATCGATAAATACTTGCTGTGGTTTTTTTCGGGTGACTTTATTAGCAAAATTATTATGGGCTAATTTTCCGGTCACATATAACGGCTGGATAAACTTCCCATCCAAGGTTTCCAACCATATCGCATATTGTGGCCACATAAAAAACGGCCCTTTGCGGAATTCAATCGTAAATGTTTCTCCCGTTGCGATAGCCGGTTGAACTCGCCGGATCTGGTAAGTTTGCTGCTCATCCACACCATTTGCCGTTGCTGCACGTAGCGTTTGCCCCCAACGATAGAACTGCATGAAAGGAACCGTCTGGTAATAAACCAGAATCAGCAAAACCACAAACACACCGGCACTACCCAAAGGCGCAATATTGATTTTTGCTGTACCCGTATTTCGAAGATAATTTTTTAGCGGTTTAAGATTATTTTTGATATGCCATAACAATAACAGCAGCAACCAAAAACCGAAGATGGTATGTAGCAATGCCACCAATTCCCGATGAGGCTTCAGGAACATCAGCAATGAGGTAATGAAAAGAATCGTGAAGCCGAGAAAAATAGAAAGGCTAATAAAACTGCGCCAGCGAATTTGATTGGAAGTCATAGTGTTCACCCGTTAAATAATATCGGGTTACTTCGCCAGCAAAGCGGAGGGCAAACCAGTTAAATTTTATAAAAATTTATGAAAAGCACTGCTTTTCATAGCAAATTGTTTATTTTCCAGTCAGCACGGGTAATTCAATCGGCAGTTTATGCTGTTCGATTAATTCCTTGAGCTGGTTCCGATGAGCAATCAGTAAATCGTTTTTCTTCTGGAGAGCGTAAAACTCGATCAATTTCAAATGGACCAAACTGACACCGATAGGGCAGGCAATCGCCTGATGATGCTTCATAGCACGCAGATAAGAAATCTCCGCCGTATGCTGATCTCCAGTCTTTAATGCGATATCTCCCCACAAGGTCGCGATATACGCTTGATACAAACTATCGAATGCTTCCGCCGTTAATTCTTGCGCAATAAATAAATAATGGCGTGCCTGTTCAATGTCACCTTGCATTAACTCCGCCCTGGCTAGCAGATAATAAAACACGTAGGTTCTTGCATATTGGTGTTGCTCTGCAACACCAATTGCGTTGCGGGCGTTTATTATCGACTGCGCCCAATCATTTTGGCCTTGGGTAGATTCAATCAACAATTGGTGAGCCAGGAAGTTATCCGGCTCGATAGTGACTGCGGTATTTAGCAGCGCAATCGCAGCATCAGATTGCCTCTGTTTCTGCTTTTCCCAAGCCTCGCCGACCAGGCTGGAATTAAATTCTGCATTCAAATGGGAAAGGTCCAGACGTGCATCCGTTTTCGTTGCGATAATATTTGCCAGGTTTTCAACCACTTTGTCTAACCGGTTTTCCATAATCACACCTGACGATTGGTTCGCGGGCGTGAACAACCGATAGCGCAAGCGATAGTCATTCACTGAACCCGATAATTCCAGATCCACCACCAAGCTCGACCCTGAAATTTCAAAGATCCGGTTTGCAAGTTGTACTCGATTATTAATATCCACACCGGACACTTCCAACAAATGCAGGACATAGGGCACATCAAACACCTGGACATCGGGCGTGAGTTGCAACGATTGAATCAGCTGGTCCATTATCCCTAACCTTACCCACGATAAGTTTGAACCTTCAGTGCGATTATCCACGGGCAGAACAGCAATAATATTTTTTTGCGCAGGTTCGTTCGCCACATAATGTTTTAACGCAAAAACACCTAATGCGCATAACGCCACAACCCCCAACGCTATAAATACCTTAGGAATTTTTAACCGCGCTTGTGCAAGTTTTGTATTGGGAATAAATTCCGGATGTTGATGTTCTTTTTTAACAGCAACCACCCACGCGTAACCTTTGCGCGGATGCGTTTGGATCACCTCCAGTGGCGCAAATAATTGGCGCAATTCGCGAATTGACTGAACCAGTACTTGCTCTTCCACTGTGACATCATCCCAGACTTTATCCAGCAGGAATTCTTTTGCTAAAACCTGTAACGGGTTTTCAAGGAATTGCAGCAGTAGCGAAAACGTTTTGGGTCGAACATTGAGGGTTTGTTGCGGGGTAATAATTTGTCGCTGGGTGACGTTAACGGTGAAACCTTCCAGGCGATACACAATATTATGTTCGATTGTCACATCCTTTACCCGACGCAAATAAAAAGGAGCGGTTAGTACCGCTCCCTGGCAAGATTAGTGGTGTGCAGCTTTCGCGCTGGCACTGACTTTTTGCATTAAAAAATCAGTGTAAGCAATACCAATTGCAGAGGCGATAAAAGCCATATGAATAATGGTTTGCCACATTACGCCCTCTTCCGTAAATTTGGCGCCCGGTGTTCCGATGTTTCCAGCTTCGATAAAGGTTTTTAACAAATGGATTGAAGATATACCGATAATTGCCATTGCCAGTTTTACCTTCAATACAGTTGCATTAACATGGCTTAGCCACTCCGGTTGATCCGGATGACCATCCAGGCGCAAGCGGGAAACAAAGGTTTCATACCCACCCACGATTACCATTACCAATAGGTTAGAGATCATAACCACATCAATTAAACCCAGCACAATCAACATGATTTGCTGCTCACCGAGTGATGTCACCCCGGTAATCAAATGCACAAGTTCTTTTAAAAAGAGGAAAACATACGCGCATTGAGCAACAATCAATCCTAAATACAATGGCAATTGCAACCAGCGCGAGCTAAAAATCAGTTTTGGGAAAAAGTTATTTGCATAACCAACGTGTTTATCGCTCATTACTACACCTGTTTAAGTTAACTTAAATAAATTGCGCCAATACTAATTAGCCGCCCCACCAAAACACAAGGGATTTATCTGGCAAGATTGGTTAAGGTGTTCCGCATACGGGGCACTGTTGATCTTTGGGTAATTTCATTTCCCGCCATTGCATATGGCGCGCATCCAATAACAACAAGCGCCCGGTCAAACCGGTACCAAAACCACAAATGAGCTTGATGGCTTCCAGCGCTTGCATAGATCCGATAATTCCGACCAGGGGTGCAAGCACACCATTGGCTGCACAAGTTGCATCGTCACTATCTTCTTCATATAAACAGCGATAGCAGGGGCTGGATTCAGTGCGCGCATCAAACACGGCAACCTGCCCTTCCAAACGAATTGCTGCGCCCGATACCAACGGAACTTTTGCCGCGACACAAACCGCATTAATTGCAAAACGTGTAGCAAAATTATCCGTACAATCGACTACTACGTCTGCATGGTTAATTTGCTCCGCAAGGTTTTCAGCATCAAGAATTGTTTCGATACAATCAAGAACAATGTCCGGATTTAATTCGCGCAAGCTCCGCGCAGCAGACACTGCTTTGTTTACGCCGATACGCGCGCTGGTATGCGCAATTTGGCGTTGCAAATTGGTTAAATCCACTGTATCAAAATCAGCCAGGACCAAATGCCCGATACCGGCAGCGGCGAGATACATCGCCACCGGCGATCCCAAACCACCGAGCCCGATAATTAATACGCGCGCCGCTAATAATTTTTCCTGTCCATCGATATCGACATCGGGCAGCATTATCTGGCGCGAGTAACGCAGAAGTTGTTCGTCGTTCACGTTGGCTCCTGTGATTTTTTTCCTAATGAAACACGTTCATTTCCACCCAGATCACGACGGGTTTCTACTGCAACAAATCCATTTGCGCGCAATAACCCTCGCACCGCTTCACCTTGATCATAACCATGCTCCAGCAACAACCATCCATCGCAGTGCAAATAGTTCGAGCCCTCGCGAATAATGAATTCAATATCCGCCAAACCATGGTTGTCTGCGATTAATGCCGAGCGCGGTTCAAAGCGCACATCGCCTTGATTGAGATGTGGATCTTGTGGGTCAATGTAAGGAGGGTTGCTAACAATCACATCAAATTCACACCATTCAATTTGCGCAAACCAATCGCTTTGCTGGATTTTTACGTGATTGAAATCCAATTGCGTACGATTTTTTTCCGCAAGCGCAACGGCGTCAATGGATTTATCCACTCCCAATAATTGCCAGTGCGGTTTTTCGCTGGCGAGCGCCAATACAATTGCACCCGTGCCAGTTCCCAAATCCAGGCAATTCCGGACTTGATCCGGTTTGTCCTGCGCAAATAATTCCAGGGTTACTTCAACGAGCAGTTCAGTATCCGGGCGCGGAATCAACGTAGAATTATTGACGGCGAGTGGCAACGACCAAAATTCGCGCTGGCCAATAATATGGGCGATAGGCTCACCATTTTTACGGCGCCGAAAAAAATCGTTAAACATTTTCTGTTGCGCTTCATCCAGCTTTTTGTCCGGCCAGGTAAAAAGCCAGGTGCGATTTTTTTGCAAAATATGACAGAGGATGAGTTCAATATCGAGCCGGGCTGAATCGCTAATGCTTTCCAGCTCCGGCGCTAATTGCAAACATTGTGCAACGGTGATGTTGCTCATAAGGATTCACGTAGGTTGGGCAGCAATGCCCAACAACCATTTCGTTCGGAGAGTTATGTTGGGCATTGCTGCCCAACCTACAATTGATATAAGAATAAAAATTAATCCGCGATGGCCGCTAATTGGTCCGCTTGATATTCATGCGCAAGCGGTTCAACAACCGGATTCAAATCGCCCTGCATAATTGCATCCAGCGAATACAAGGTGAGGTTGATGCGGTGATCAGTCACACGGCCCTGCGGATAATTGTACGTGCGAATACGTTCTGAACGGTCACCGGAACCCACCAGGTTGCGGCGCTCATCAGCCATGGATTTATGCGCGGCATCTTCCTGCATGGTTTTTAATTTGGTTGCCAGCAAACTCATCGCGCGCGCGCGGTTTTTGTGTTGCGAACGCTCGTCCTGGCATTCCACCACCAAACCGGTTGGCAAATGCACAATGCGAATCGCGGAATCGGTTTTGTTAACGTGCTGGCCGCCAGCGCCGGATGCGCGGAACGTATCGATACGCAAATCGGCTTTGTTGATATTCACCTCTTCCAGTTCATCCGCTTCCGGCATTACCGCCACGGTGCACGCCGATGTATGGATGCGACCTTGCGATTCAGTTTCAGGGACGCGTTGCACACGGTGCGCGCCGGATTCAAATTTTAATTTTGAATACACGCCCTGCCCGCTTACCAGCGTAATAATTTCTTTAAAGCCGCCGTGTTCGCCTTCGTTCTGGCTCAACACTTCCACTCGCCAGCCTTGCGTTTCCGCGTAACGGGAATACATGCGGAATAAATCGCCCGAGAAAATCGCCGCTTCATCACCGCCGGTACCGGCGCGGATTTCGAGGTAACAGTTTTTTTCGTCATTGGGATCTTTCGGCAGCAATAATTTTTGCAAATCCAGCTGCATCGGCTCGAGCCGTGCTTCGCAATCTTTTAATTCTTCCGCAGCCATTTCCTTCATATCGTCATCGCCATCCACTAACAAGTGTTTGGCTTCTTCGATATCAGCAAGCAATTGCAAATAGGCGTTGTAGCCTTGCACTACCGGCTCAAGTTCAGCGTACTCTTTGGATAAATCGCGAAATTTGTTTTGGTTGTTGATTACTTCGGATTCAGACAGAAGCGCACTCACTTCTTCGTAGCGCTCCTTAAGGCGATCCAGCTTTTCTAAAATCGATGCTTTCATTGGGGCTCACTTGCATCGCTGCTGTTGCCAGCAACGGAGTTAACAGATTCTTTGGGGTTAGGCGGCAAGTCAGTAGCCAGCGACAAATCAAATAATTCTTGCGCGACCTGCAGCACATGATGGCGCGAACCGGCACTCGCTTCTTTTAATACCGCCGTCGGCGAATGAATTAATTTGTTAGTCAGGTTGCGCGCGAGCTGCTGCAAAACCTGTTCGGGATTTGCACCGGATTGCAACGTACGCAACGCTTTTTGCAATTCGGCATCGCGCATTTGTTCTGCTTTCTGGCGATAGGCTTTTACTGTTTCTACCGCGTTGAGCGCGCGCTGGTGCCGCAAAAATTGTTCGACACCTTCGTTGATAATTTCTTCGGCCTGGTCCGCCGCGGCAACACGGGATTTTTTATTTTCATCGATCACCGCGTGCAAATCATCCACGGTATACAAGTACACGTCATCCAGCTCGCCCACTTGCTCTTCAATATCGCGCGGAACGGCGATATCAAGCATAAACATGGGTTTGTGCTTGCGCTTTTTCAGCGCAGATTCCACTGCGCCTTTTCCCAATAACGGTAATTGGCTTGCAGTGGAGGAAATAACGATATCAGCGCGATGTAATTGCTCGGGAATATCCGCCAGCAAAATCGCTTCGCCGTTAAATTCATTGGCCAACCGTTGGGCGCGGTCCAGTGTGCGGTTAGCCACAATAATGTGTTTGATGCCTTGCTCGGCTAAATGGCGCGCGACCAATTCAATCGTCTCACCTGCACCAATAAGCAGCGCCGTATCCTGTTTAAGATTGGAAAAAATTTGTTGTGCCAGGCTGACAGCGGCATAGGCAACAGAGACCGGGTTTTCGCCAATCGCCGTTTCAGTGCGTACGCGCTTGGCGATATTGAAAACCTGCTGGAAAGTGGCGTGCAACTCTGCACCCAATGTCCCCGCCTCTTTTGCCGAGGCGAATGCGGATTTCATTTGGCCCAGAATTTGCGGCTCGCCCAGTACCAGCGAATCCAGGCCGCCAGCCACTTTCATCATATGGCGCACGGCTTCCTGGTCCTGGTAGCAGTAATAACTTTTAGCAAGGTCATCGGCTTCAATCGCCGTATGGCTAACCAACCATGCCTGGATGGTTGCCGCATCATTTTCACTATTGGCGTAGATTTCAGTGCGATTGCAAGTGGACAGAATCGCCACTTCCGCCAAACCCGCGTGGGCGCAGGCTTCCTGCATGGCAGAGTGCAGGTTTTCCGGCGCAAACGCGACTCGCTCGCGCAGGGCAAGAGGAGCAGTTGTGTGGTTGATACCGAAAGCTAACAGGGTCATGGATGGCGCTGATTGTTATGAAGGCCGGTATTGTCCGGTCAAGGGCGCGGTGTGACAAGAGGCAAGCTCATATTCCTGTCATAAAGCCGGTTTATTAAAGCACTTTTTATTATCGCGTTAAGTTGGCGCGGCTTTTTGCTTACCCGCCTATACTCAAACGCAATATCGGAGCAAAGATGCATTATGCGTAGACACGGCTGCCCAACCATCATTGATATAGAAGCCTCAGGTTTTGGCTCGCGCAGTTACCCTATTGAGATTGGCGTGGTTAAAAGCAGCGGCGAACGCTATTGCGCCCTGATTCGCCCCCAACCCGACTGGGAGCATTGGTGTGATAACGCCCAGACCGTACACGGCATATCGCGGCATCTCATCGAAGCGCGCGGCCGCTGCCCTAAAGAAATTTGCACCGAACTTAACCAGTTTCTCGGGGAAATTACCGCTTACAGCGATGCCTGGATCCACGATAGCCCCTGGCTCAACCGCCTGTTTTTCGCGGCGCGAATCCATCCCAGCTTCCACCTCAGCCCGATCGAAATGATCGCGAGCGAAGCCCAGCTTCTGGCATGGGACGATGCTAAAAAACGCCTGACAAAACAATTGGATATCAAACGCCATCGCGCCAGCGGCGATGCTTATTTGATCCAGCAGACCTATCTTTATACCCGCAATCTAATAGATACCTATCCTGCACTGGCGAGGCGCACCGGACTTTAATATGATGGCTGGCCGTGCTGCCGTTCAGCACGAAGCTAATCTCGCACCGGTTGAGCATGGTCAAACATCGCCCCCTTATCCTTTCCAGCATGACACTTTTTTGGGTCCTGAGCGGCTGCAGCCTGCAATCTGCACGCAGCCAGGCATCCCCGGAAAGCGATACTCCACTTCCCAAACCACCGCTTGAAGTGCGTATCGAGCAGCCTGCCCGCGCCTTTCCAACAGAAACGCTCTATTCGCTACTCGCAGCTGAAATTGCAGGGAGCCGCGCCCAATATGATCTCGCGCTCAGCAATTATGCCCAGCAAGCGCGCGAAACCCGGGATCCGCAAATTGCCGAGCGCGCCACCCTCATTGCACGCTATATGAGCAATAACACCCTCGCGCTGGAGATGGCACGCATCTGGGTTGATGCAGCACCCCATAATAAAGATGCATTGGCGAATACCTCCATGGCCTATATGCAAACAGGCCAATTGCGCGATGCATTTACCTACTCCCGGCGCTTGCTGGAAGAAGGTGGCGACCCACTTTTCCAAAATATCGCCGCTACGGCAACCACTTTGGACGAGGATAATCGCGCTCGCCTCCTGAATGACTTTACCGCCCTGTTACAGCAACATCCCCGGGATGAACAATTGCTGGTCGGTGCCGGGATCTTGCTGCAACAACAGGGCAACTATGAAGAGGCGATGAATATTAATCGCCAGGCACTCAAGCTTCATCCGAGCAGCATTCCGGCCGCAATCCTGGAAGCCAATCTGCTCCACCAACTCAAGCGCGACCAGGAAGCTATCGCCAAAATGGATGCGTTGCTGGACCTGTATCCGGATAACACCAGCCTGCGCCAGCAATATGCACGCATCCTCACCCGCCACAACCTGGAACTGGCGCAAGAGCAATTCCAGATACTGGTGAAACAGCGCCCCGGCGATGGCGATATGCTGCTCTCACTGGGAATTATTGCACTGGAGCGCAAAGACTCCGCGACCGCGAAGCAAGCCTTTGAAGAGCTGCTGGATAAAGACCAGCACCTTTCCACCGCCCATTATTATCTGGGCCGGATTGCCGAGGCGCGGGAGGACTGGCCGGAAGCCATCATCAATTACCTGCAAGTTGATAGTGGCAACGACTTCCTGTCGGCGACCCTGAGCTTGCTCGGGATTTTTGTCCGGCAAGAAGATTTCCTCAGTGCCCAGCAACATATGAATCGCATCCGGTTACGCTTTCCTGACCAGAGCGAAGCGCTTTACGTGCTGCATAGCCAGACGCTGGTTAAATACAACTATCCGGATGAAGCTGACAAGGTGATGAGCGAGGGGCTGGCGAGCTTTCCCAACAGCACACGCCTGTTATTTGCGCGCGCCATGCTTAACAACCAGCGCAATAATTTCGCTGCCACAGAGCGCGATTTGCGCCAGATCCTCAGGCTGGATGCCGACAATGTGTCAGCTCTGAATTCCCTGGGTTACATCCTGGCTGACCGCACCCAGCGTTACGAAGAAGCCACCCGGCTATTGGAAAAGGCACTGCGACTGAAACCGGATGACCCTGCAATCATGGACTCCATGGGCTGGCTCTACTATCGCCTGGGCAAATACCCGGAGGCGCTAGGCCAATTGCGCAGCGCTTTTGATTTGAGCCCGAATGCAGAAATTGCTGCGCACCTGGGCGAAATACTCTGGATGGTAGGCGACAAAACTGAAGCGCGCCGTATCTGGCAAGAAGGCATCAAGCTTTCACCCAACGACCCTGTTATCCAGAAAACCTTACAACGGCTCAAGGCTGACTTATGATGTGTCCTCGTTTTATCCGGCAGGGAACACTGCTGCTACTCATACTCCTCACCGCCGCCTGTGCCCATCGCCCCGGCCTTACCCCGCCGGAAAATGTGCTGGAACACCAACGCCAGGTGCAGGCGATTGGCCACTGGCAAGTCAACGGCAAACTGGGTATCCGCACTGCCGACGACAGCGGCAGTGCCAGCTTGAAGTGGAACCAGGAAGCAGCAAACTACCAAATCAACCTGAGCGGCCCACTGGGGCAAAAGCGCATGCTGATTACCGGCACAGCCGACAAAGTGCGCCTGGAGCAAACCGGCGAACCGGCGCAAGAGGCAAAATCGCCCGAAGCACTGATCAAGCAACAACTTGGCTGGACGCTGCCGGTTACCCAACTCGCGTACTGGGTGCGCGGCGTTCCCGCACCCAAGGGACGCATCAATCGCCTGGAGCAAAACAGTATTGGGCTTATTGCCCAATTACAACAAGGCGATTGGCTGGTGACCTACGACAATTACAGCGATCAACAGCTTGAAGGCAAAACCCTTCCCTTGCCCGGGAAGATCACGGCTGAATATCAGGATGTGCGGCTGATTCTGGTTATCCGCCAATGGCAACTCGGCATACCAAAGCAATAAAGCTATGACAACATTGACCCTGCTATCACCGGCAAAACTGAATTTGTTCTTGCATATCACCGGCCGTCGCGCTGATGGTTACCACAATTTGCAGACCCTTTTTCAATTGCTCGATTACGGTGACACGCTCGGTTTCACCCCCAACACTGATAACCGGATCAGCCTGCAACCGGAAATCCCCGGCGTTACCTTTGAGCAAAACCTGATTGTCAAAGCCGTGCGCGCGCTTGCGCCATTCAAACCCGCCAATGCCGGCGTAGATATCCAATTGGAAAAACGCCTACCCATGGGCGGCGGTATTGGCGGGGGCAGTAGCAATGCAGCGACCACGCTAGTTGCACTGAACCATTTATGGGGCTGCAATTTAGGTAAAGAGCAACTGCAAGCGATAGGCTTAAAACTCGGCGCCGATGTTCCCGTCTTCATTAATGCGCAAACCGCATGGGCCGAAGGTGTGGGCGAGCAACTTTTGCCTGTCAAAACTCCAGCAAAATGGTTTCTCGTTGTGCAACCTGATTGCCATGTGTCCACTGCAGAAATTTTTTGTCACAAAGATTTGACAAGAGATACTTCGGCCATTAAAGTGGCGGCCTTCCTTGAGCGGGGCGGTAAAAATGACTGCGAAGCCTTGGTAAAAACGCTTTATCCAGCAGTGAATGAAGCAGTTACCTGGCTACAGAAATTTGATCGCAACGCAAAGATGACTGGAACCGGAGCCTGCGTTTTTGCAAGCTTTGAGTCGGCAGAAAAAGCACAACAGGTGCAGGCACAATTGCCTAAACATTTGCCCGGTTTTGTAGCACAAGGTGTTAATCAATCACCACTCTACAAACTGCTTCCAGGCTTCTAAATCAAGTCACAACAGGGGCGTCGCCAAGTGGTAAGGCAGCGGGTTTTGATCCCGCCATTCGTAGGTTCGAGTCCTTCCGCCCCTGCCATTTTTATCTTCAGATTCCCTCGTTAATAAATTCCCGGTATTTAGCGCGTATTCCGCTAAAATCCCAAGGGTAAAAAAACCTGCTTCGGCAAACAAGCTCATTCAGCTCTGGCTTTTTATTTACCGGCAATCAGCAAAAGGTATCTGACGTGACTGACTTAATGGTCTTTACCGGCAACGCAAACCCCGAACTCGCCAAGAAAATCGTTGGCCATTTGGGCCGCCCGCTGGGTGATGTTTCAGTGTCACAATTCTCCGATGGCGAAATTGCTGTCGAGTTGAATGAAAACGTGCGTGGTCGCGATGTATTTGTGGTGCAGCCCACATGCGCCCCCACCAACGACAACCTGATGGAACTGATTGTAATGGTAGATGCACTACGCCGCGCCTCCGCCGGCCGCATCACCGCCGTAGTTCCTTACTTCGGTTACGCACGCCAGGATCGCCGCGTACGTTCCGCCCGTGTACCCATCACCGCCAAAGTTGTTGCAGACATGATGGTCGGTGTAGGCGTTGACCGTGTCCTCACTGTTGACCTGCATGCTGAACAAATCCAGGGTTTTTTTGATGTCCCTGTCGATAACGTCTATGCATCACCAGTATTGCTGGAAGATATCGAGCAACAAAAATTTGAAGATCTGATCGTTGTATCCCCCGACATCGGCGGTGTGGTACGCGCCCGCGCGGTTGCCAAGCAGCTGGGCATCGACCTGGCAATCATCGATAAACGTCGTCCGCGCGCCAATGTGGCCGAAGTGATGCACATAATCGGTGAAATTGAAGGCAGAACCTGTTTGCTGGTTGACGACATTATCGATACCGCCGGTACCTTGTGCAGCGCCTCAAAAGCACTGAAACAACACGGTGCCAAACGTGTAGTCGCCTACTGCACCCATCCGGTGCTATCAGGAAAGGCAATCGATAACATCAATAATTCCGAGCTGGATGAACTGGTAGTAGCCGATTCCATCCCGCTCAGCGAAGCGGCGAAAAACTGCCCGCGCATTCGCAGTTTGACCTTATCAAAAATGCTCGCCGAAGCTATGCGTCGCCTGAGCAATGAAGAATCACTGAGTGCAATGTTCCGCTAGGAATGTTGCCTCGGATAAACGCCGGAGTGCATGTCGCCCTCCGGTCACTGAAACCCGTCAGGTTCTGGTCGCGGATCTGAACGGAAAATTGAGGACGGAAAAATGTCTGAAGACTTTAAATTAGATGCAACTGCCCGTAACGATTTGGGGAAAGGTGCGAGCCGCCGCCTGCGTCGTTTGGCTGATCAAGTTCCCGCTGTTATTTACGGCGGCAAGAAAGAGCCAGCAAGCGTAAGCGTTTCTCACAAAGAGCTGATCAAGCACCTGGAACACGAAGCGTTTTACTCACACATCATCAGCCTGAATGTAGATGGCGCTGCTGAAGACGTGATCCTGAAAGATGTTCAACGCCACCCATCCAAGCCAGTTGTTCTGCACCTGGACTTCCTGCGCATTGATAAGTCAACCAAGGTACACACTCACGTACCACTGCACTTCATCAACGAAGCAACCTCAAAAGGCGTGAAAATCCAGGGCGGCAAAGTGGTTCACAACCTGACCCAACTGGACATCATCTGCTTCCCGCATCAATTGCCTGAGTTCATCGAAGTTGATCTGGCGAGCGCCGAAGTTGGCACCATCCTGCACATCAGCGACCTGAAACTGCCAACCGGCGTTGTTTCTGCTGACCTGCAAAAAGGCGCAGACCACAACCTGGCTGTTGCCACTATCGTTAAGCCGAAAGGCGGCGCTGAAGGCGAAGAAGCTTAATTCTCGCTGGAATGCCAAAAAAAGGGCGGCGTCTTCGGACCCCGCCCTTTTTTATTTATACTGCGCACCGTTGAAAATGAGACCGGAAATTTACAGATGAGCAATGCAATCCAATTGATCGTTGGCCTTGGCAACCCAGGCAGTGAATATGACCGCACCCGCCACAATGCCGGGCAGGACTTTGTCGAAGAACTTGCCCGCACACTCGGGGTATCACTGATACCCGATAACAAATACTTCGGCCTCACCGCTCGCGCCAATTTTCAAGGGCAGGATTTGCGCTTGCTAATCCCGACGACTTACATGAATCGCAGCGGCCAATCCGTTGGCACCATGGCCAATTTTTTCAAGATTCCACCCGCCGCTATTCTGGTCGCTCACGACGAACTGGATTTAGCCCCCGGAGTTGCCCGCTTTAAACAGGGCGGCGGACACGGTGGGCATAACGGTTTGCGCGATATTATCGCCGCCCTCGGCAATAACCAGAACTTCCCGCGTTTGCGCTTGGGAATCGGGCATCCAGGCGCAGCGCCGCTGGTTGCGAATTTTGTGCTAAAGCGCGCACCCGCTGCCGAACAGGAATTAATTGATGATGCCATTAGCCGGGCCGTTAAGTTCGTTCCCGAAGCGATTAAAGGCGATTGGAATTCAGCGATGAAAAACCTGCACACAGATCCTAAAAAATAACGGCGCATAAATCATTAAATATGCAAACAACAGTCGAAACTTCATCCGCCAATTTGTTAGCATGCGTAGCTGCTTACCACTATTCCAACCAACAATAACGAATCGCAAGGCACTCCCCCTTACAATAATAAAATCGACCGCAGGAAATGCTGCCTTGCCCAGGACGGCCCACCATGTCTTTACTTACACTTAACGGTATTTTGCCGCCGCTGCTTATTGCGGTGATTGCTTTGGCATCGGCATATTTTCTGGTTCGCGATACCTCTGCGAATGACAAGCACGAGTTTGTCAGCCTGGACGGTATGCGCGGCTTCCTCGCACTGATGGTGTTTATCCATCACAGCGTATTTTGGTTTAATTACAGCCACAACCAGGGCTGGCACGGCAACCCATCAACACTTTATGACAGCTTTGGCCGCGCCAGCATCGCCCTGTTTTTTATGCTGAGCGGTTTTTTATTCACCTACAAATTATTGGAAGCACGCCATAAAGAAATCGATTGGCCACGCTTGTTTTGCGGGCGGGTGATGCGCCTTACGCCGGTGTACTTGTTATTGATCGTCGCAATGCTGGTCATCATTGCAATCCGCTCCAACTTCACCCAGTACGAAGATACCTGGCAATTACTGGCCAATATTTCCAGCTGGGTTTTATTCAGTATCCCGGGCGATCCGGAAATCAACGCCATGCCCGGCACATTGCAGATTTCTGCCGGCGCCATCTGGACGCTTCCCTACGAATGGTATTTTTATGGTTGCTTGCCATTACTCGCGGCCGTGTTAGGCAGTAAAAGCAAAGCCCATAGCGGTATCTGGCTGGCAATCGGCACAGTCTTTGTGATCACCTATTTCTGGTGGGGATTGGATACCAAATTATTGTGGGGTTTTGTCGTCGGTGGTGCAGCTGCCGGCCTGGTTCGCTCGCCACTACGCGCACATTTTTCCGGCAAGAATATCAATTGGGTTGTAGCCGCCGGGTTTGTGATTGCCTACAGCTGTTTCGATGACGGCTACTATTACACACGCTTGATGTTGCTCGGCTTTTGCTTTACCTGCGTGGCTTGTGGTGCCAACTTATTTGGCTTGCTCGATTGCCGCCCTGCCCGCGCACTCAGCGCCATCAGTTATGGTATTTATCTGCTGCATGGCCTGGTGCTCTACTGCACGTTCACCTTTGTACTGGGCAAGGATACGGCTTTTGCGTTAACCGAACCCCAGCATGTTTTGTTGATGTTCGCGCTCACTCCCGTCATCGTCGCCCTATCCAGCGCTGCCTGGCATTGGATTGAGTGGCCGGCAATTCGCGCCACGCCGCGCATTGCGAACTGGCTCAACCAAATCTACAACCCGCGCAAGCCGCAAACACCACCGCCGGTCCCGCTTACTGTGTTGCTGGATCCGGTAGAGCACACACCATCGCAACAGCAACAACATCGCGCAGGAGGCCGCCATGATCATTAATCACCTCCGCACAGCCCCTGTACTTTGGCTTCTCTTTATCGTTGCCGCACTTTTACGGGTTTTATGGCTGAGCGATTTCCCCGGCGGCCTCAACCAGGATGAAGCCTCCTCCGGTTACGATGCCTGGGCATTACTGACCGGCGGGATTGATCGCCATGGTGTCAGCTGGCCGGTACATTTCATCGCCTGGGGCAGCGGTCAAAACGCGCTCTACGCTTACCTTGCGATGCCGTTTATCGCTATTGGGGGATTGAATGTAACCTCTTTGCGAATGGCAGCTGCTGTTTTGGGAATCATTGGATTGTGGATTTTCTGGCGCCTCGGCAAATGCCATGATCGCCAGATGGAAATCTGGGCGCTGCTGATTATAGCCACCAGCCCCTGGCATTTTATGGCGTCGCGCTGGGCGCTCGAATCCAACGCAGCCCCACCGATGGTACTGATTGCGGTTTATTGCTTTGTGCGCGCAAAAGACGATATTCGCTGGCTGGTACTGGGCTCCGGCATGCTCGCCAGCGCGGTTTACGCCTACGGCACCGCTTACTTTTTTGCACCGCTTTTTATGTTGTGCGCATGGAGTTTGATTTTTAGCGAGCACAAAATTCCGCTGAAATGGTTGTCGCTCAGTGCGCTGACGGCATTTATCGTCGCCCTGCCGATAATGGTATTTATCCTTAATAACAGCATGGGTACCGGCCATATCGAATTCGGCCCATTAAGTATTCCCAAATACCCAAGCGAGGCCCGCTACAGCGGAATGTTCCTGCCGCTGGCCGATAACGGCTGGAGCGAGATTCCCAAAAATGCGCGTGAAGTGATGCGCATGCTGCTTGCCAGCCAGGACGATGGACTCCCCTGGAATGCAACCCCGACCTGGGGACCGCAGATGTGGATTCTCACCCCTTTCCTGTTGTTGGGGATTGGCTTTGCCCTGCGCGAAAAAAGCCTTACTGATCGCCTGATGCTGGCCTGGCTGCTGTGCGCCCTGCTCACCGCTATTTGTACCTCCGCCAATATCAACCGCATCAATCTGATCTGGATTCCATCACTCTGGCTCGCCGCGCGCGGCTTCTGGTTGTTCAGCAGCTATCAACTCTGGAATCGCATCGCCCAAACCGGAATGCTGCTGTTGGGATGTTTTTTTGTGCTGCACTATTTCACTTCATGGCACGAGAAAATCACTGAGAATTTCTTCCCCGGCTTTGGCGAGTCCTTGCAAGCGATTATTGCAAAAGCCCCAGCGAACGAACCGCTCATCGTGACCAGCCACAGCGTCTACACCAATGCGCTGTTCTACGCCCAACCTGACCCCCATGAATATGTGAAAACCGCAGTAATTCCCGACCCGACATCACCGTTCGCCAACGTTGACAGCTTTGGTCGCATCACCTTCGGGATCAACGCAGACCGCATCATCAACCGCAATTACTGGGTCGCCCATAAATCCGAACTGCATCAGTTCTCGCCATTAGGTTTTGATATCCAGACGTTCGGTTTCTACGCCGCTATTACCCGCAAACCACAAGACGTACAAGCTTGCTACCGTCCGCTGGAATTGTTCCGCTTTACCGGCAAGCAGGATCACGGCGTGCTCAGCATCAACAATGAAGTCGGCGCTTACCAAGGCGGCTTGCCGATTGCGGATCAAAACTTCTATTCTGGATTAGGCGTTCACGGCGACAGCCAATGGACTATGGACATGAGCCCCGCCGATGAAATCCTTGAAATTGGTATGGGGCTCTCCTCCAGCTCCAACTGTTCTGACGGGATGAAATTCAAAATCCTGCTGGATGGCAAACCGGTATTTAACTCGGGCCGCATGCGCCCGGGCGATCTACAGTTCACCAAAGTCCCGCTTAACGGCGCCGCTAAACTAACCCTCGCCACAGAAGCAGGCTACAACAACCGTTGCGATCATGGCCTCTGGTTGGCGCCCAGCATTAAACGCTGCGCCCCCTAAATGCAGAATCGCGGGGCAAGGATCGCCCCGTCCGCAACCAAACCGGCTATAATGCCGCCCTTTTTCGGGCAGCCTCGCGCCGCCCCCGTTTTTGTCCTCGGCACCAATCACTCAAAGAGACACCACCATGGGTTTTAACTGCGGCATCGTCGGCCTGCCCAACGTCGGCAAATCAACACTGTTCAATGCATTGACCAACGCCGGTATCAGCGCGGAAAACTTCCCTTTCTGCACTATTGAACCCAACGCCGGTATTGTGACCGTTCCCGATCCGCGCCAGGACAAACTCGCCGAAATCGTAAAACCCGAGCGCGTCATCGCCACTACCATGGAATTTATCGACATCGCCGGAATCGTCGCCGGTGCCTCCAAAGGTGAAGGCCTCGGCAATAAATTCCTCGCCAACATCCGCGAGACCGACGCCATCGCCCACGTTGTACGCTGCTTCGATGACGACAACGTTATCCACGTCGCCAACGGTGTTAACCCGGCCGCCGATATTGAAGTTATCAACACCGAACTCGCACTTGCCGATCTCGAAGCGGTAGACAAAGCGATCAACCGCTACACCAAATCCGCCAAAGGCGGCGATAAACACGCCATCGCGATCAAAGCGCTACTGGAAAAAATCCAGCCGCACTTGAACGAAGCAAAACCACTGCGCTCGTTCCCACTGGATAAAGACGAAATTGCACTGCTCAAAGAAATTAATTTGCTCACCCTCAAACCCACCATGTACATCGCCAACGTGGCTGAAGATGGTTTTGAAAATAATCCACACCTGGATGTCGTGCGCAAAATCGCAGCCGAAGAAAAATCCATCGTAGTGCCAATTTGCAACAAACTCGAAGCCGACATTGCTGAACTTGAAGGCGACGACAAAAAAGAATTCCTCGATGAAATGGGCATGGAAGAACCAGGCCTCAATCGTGTAATTCGCGCTGGCTACCAATTGCTGGGTTTGCAAACCTATTTCACCGCCGGTGTAAAAGAAGTTCGCGCCTGGACTATACCCGTAGGCGCAACAGCGCCACAAGCTGCCGGTGTAATCCACACCGATTTCGAAAAAGGTTTTATTCGCGCCGAAACCATCGCCTACGACGACTTCGTCCAATACAAAGGTGAGCAAGGCGCGAAGAATGCGGGAAAATCACGTAAGGAAGGCAAGGAATACGTTGTACAAGATGGCGATGTAATGCACTTTCTGTTTAACGTCTAATCCATATATAGCATTTCGCTAGATTTCCCAAGATTTCAAAAACTGCTCAAAAAATTAATTAAGCCACTGATTTAGTGGCTTAATTACTTGTGTCCACTCTCCCGATGAGGCGTAATCGCTAGTGCTACTCGTAACTATATCCAGTTTTGGGGTAGCTAGTTACAGCTCGTTTCCAGTCAAGTTTTAATAAAATTCACCCTACTGTACTATTTTCTATCGAATAAATAATCGGTTGAAATTGAGCAATCCAGTATAGAAAGCTCTTTAATTAAATCGCTACAAATAAAGGAGCCTGTAGGACTTGTATCAGATCTGGCTTCGTATATTACGATCAACCACATTTCGAGTGAATTACTCACGAAATCAACAAGAAATTTGTTCAGGCAACCATTATCTCTGACATATTGAATTAAAAATTCATTCTCATAATTTACCTCATGAAATATTTCGTAATTTATGATCGAATCTTTTGAGAAAAATTTTTTCTTTGTTTGCCAATAAGCAACATTTCCTTGTTGAATTGCTTTAATGGGAGAACGTGGTTTAGGATCTTTCGATTTAGGAAAAAATACATCTCCCTCTGGCAATCCAACTTGAGATGAAAATTTTTCTACATCAAAGTTGCTACCGAAAACCTGCAAATAGCAACAAACCAAGTTAGGCATTTTATTTCCACCTTTCAGTTGTCACTTCCCATAGTGCGTTCATTTGACCACATTGTTTAACTCTGAAAAATGCAACCAGCGGCGAAATAAACAGCTTACCGGTTCACAGCACCAACGCACTAATTCAGAGCACGATAGGTATAAAATTAGGATGCGCAACATCTTACTTATCACAACCTGTTCAATTTCATGGCCATCGACCTTTTTAGGGATCGAGGGAAATTTATCTTCATCTTTCTCAGTGAAACCTGATTAAGGGTTGAGAAATAGCCACAAAAATACTGTATTGCCATTTTCCGGCTATCCATGCTGCTTTTGGATTCTGCAAAAAGCGCAATCATTCGCAACTCAATACATGCTTTCCTGGTATTTGTCACTGGCGGATTGGCAAGCCATTCATAGTATTGGGTATGGCCCACTTTTAATAACCGGCACAGTAACTTTACCGAGTAACGTGAAGAGTGCTTGCGAACAAAAGCAAACCTTACTTCATGTGTTTCGCAAAGTAGCTGTTGGCTTTTTTTAAAATGTCATTCTCCACTTCCAGCTCGCGTATCCGTTTTTCAAGATCACGGAGCTGCTTTTGCTCGGGCGTCATTCCGGCTTTACCTTGGTAATCGTTGAAAGGTTGGGCGTCGTGCTCCTTCAGCCACCGGCGTAATATATTGTGATTGAGATCAAGATGCGCGGCGGCTTGGCTGATGCTGAAGCCCTGTTTCCGAACCAGGGCTATCGCTTCCAATTTGTATTCCGGTGTATAGCTTTTTCGGGTTTGCTTTGTCATAGAACACCTTTTAAGTTTTACGGTATTATCCGCTTAACTTAATGTTCGGTCTAATTAGACCACTTCAGCAGCTCGAATGTAGCGCGCAAACATAAATGCTGTCGCCGCCGGAGCAACAACAACTAGTCGTGAGCGAAAACAACATGATTGCGGATAAGTAAATCTACATTTATGAATGTCGGGTTTTCTTTAGAAAAACAGCTTTTTATGGAAATTTTTTATATCAAAGTCGCGTCCAAAAACTTGCAGGCAGCAACAAGGTAAAATTAGATATTTTATTACCATTTACATGTGCTGATCGCTCAACACTAGCTTATTATCACAATAAAAAAAGGTACAATTTTGATGTTGAATTATATCTGACTTTAATTTCAACAGAAGCATCAAGTCATAATATGTTGCTCCCACTAAAGCAGGAGCATATATAAAAATTTTTGTGCCAATTGATTTTTTTACTTCTTCCCATGAATACTCAGAATTAAATTCAATTAATTTTGAGTAAACCTCATTCCAGTGACCAGGAAAGGCTTTAATGTATTCTTCGACAATTTTTACACTCACAGGATTCGGTGAGTTATTCTGTTCCCTAATTGTTATATCAGCATCAAAAGTAACGCCTGAAATGGAGTTAATTTTGTAATTCAAAAACCATTTGTCAGTCTTTTTCACAACCAGAATCACTTTTTCCGGCATGTGGTTCAATCCCATAAATTGAGATGTTTAATTGGAATCCGTTATCGGATATTTTTTTTAAGACTATACTTGGCAACATATTATATTGCCATCCTTCAGTTCCGCTGTTGTAACCAATATCAATAACTTTTTTGTTGCACTCTTCAATAATTTTTTTACTATCATTTGATAAACGCTCCAAGTCATCAAAAAATATATTGATAATTTTATGAGGTTCTGCATCCGAATCTGAAATAGAGTACTCAAAATTCAAATGATGATGATTTTCTACCTTTTCATTGAACAAAACTTCGATTTTTTCAGCTAGTTCATTTATTAGAGAGGAAAAATCTTTTAAAGAACTCAATTCGAAATCTACATTTATAAAATGGGGTTTCATATGTCGACCTTTAAAAATCACCTGGATTGCTTCAACTTTAATTTGGTTTACACGCAAACGGTTCCGGCGTGCAGTGGCGATAACCATGGCCAGGGCCATACACATCATTTACATACTGTCCTGCTTTATTCTTAGCATTCAGGTATGTTTGGTGCTTATCTGAACCACAAGCAGATCCGTAAGATAGCCCAATAATCCCCTTTAACGGATCAGTAGTTTTATAAACCTGGCATTTAAGATCACAAACCCATTTGCTTCTTGAGGCCGCACTAGCACTAGCTGAAGCCGAACCGAGTATCGCTGCGATTAAATAACGAAGCACCATAGGAATAGCTACAGCACCGGCACCGCCAGTCAACAAAACTCCCAGAGCAACCGCTGCAATAACAACGAGTGCAAATAAAGCAATTTCCTTGATTTCCTCTTGATAACACTGAATGACATTGGATATGAGCGATAGCGTTACCGACATACCAACCATGACCATATTAACTGCGACAGATGATCCGACATTTTGATATTGCGACCACCCAAGTCTCTTTGAAATATCGCTTTCAATTGTCTCGCTACCATTTCCTCCACCTGAAATCATATAAGCGCCTGCACCAGTATTCGGGTCAATCAGCGTGTATCCTTCACCAATCCAGCCATTAAAGTTGATGCGATTCTCATGTGTGGTAGCGATCTTTCCTTCATTCACCGCATTGCGAATATCGTTTTCTGCTTCAACACCTAAATTAATTCGACTCAATGCAAGATTTAGGTTTGCATTGTTTATTGTCCAGATTTTCTGGCCTTGTTGTGACGCGATTGTTAATGCTTTTACGGCGGAGATGCCTTGCGCCTTTTCGGTTGTAGATGAAAACATCTGTTCAGGCACATGGTGCTCCATTGCACTCATTCTAGACCCTGCGTTTTGACTGAACGCGATAGACTCATTCTTATCATTTGTTTTGCTAATGCGGTGCTGTTTCATGTGATCAATATCCATACTCAGACCACTGAAGCTCACATTGCGTGGTAGACCAAACCAATACTGAGTTTGCATATTTGTACTAAATGTACCGTAGCTAGGTAAACGATAACTAATGATATTTGAACTCTGCGCAGCAATCTGGTCTTGCAAATCGTTTAACACAAAATAATTGAGTACTGTTCCATAGAGCAAATCCCCCACCAAGTTATGTTTGGTGAGTAAACCTAATTGCACACTATCAGCACTGTCTAATTTAAGTTTGGTAACTTCAAGCTGTTGTCTTAGACGTGCAGCTTGTTCAGGATTTATACCCTGTAGATTTAAGCCAATAGCTCTGTAACTACCAGCAGTCGGATGATTGATACTTGTTTCCCAACCTTCCTTCGGACTCCATAAACCCATTTCTTCATATAACTCCCCCCCCATTTTTCCGGCAGCACCGAATTTGATGGTTTCACCGTTGATAGTGAATTCTGCCGTTAGATTAATTAGATAACCGGGTAATGTTTTAGAAAGCTTAGCAGGATCAGTTGAGCCATCGGCTTCAGGTGCAGGTAAACGGCTGGCAATGATATCCTCATCTGCTTTTGTTGCTGGCTTAAAACTCAGCGCGATAGTTTTACCCGCAAGTTTTGCAGTAGGTTCTTCAATAGAAATAAATTCATCACCAGGGTAACCATAACTTTCCGTAGCTAATGTGTATTTAAATTTATGGCGAAGATTATTAGGTACTTCGTTAAAAGTTTGACTGGTAATTATACGGTTGTAGGGCAAACCTGCTGCTAGCGGACGCGCAGGCAAAACTTTAATTTGCTGCAAACCTAAAACATCACTCACCGTAGAATTAGGATTCTGGTTTTCAATGTAAGTTTTTAATTGATTTTGAAATTGCGTTAACTGCGCTTCGATATCTGCCTGTGGCACATTTTGAACCCAACCTTCTGCATCATTCACAATCGATTTGGTTTGAATGGTATTAGCCAGTGCTTCTGCATCAAACGGCACCTGATCTTTCAGATTCATGCCGTCGGTGAAATCGTATTGTTTAAAGCTGGCATCCATTGGAATCCAGCTATCACCCGCCAGCTCTTTCATACCGCGACTGGGGAAATAATCCACATAGGCTTCAACCCAAACGTGCTCCAGTTTGAAAGTGGTGATCTTTCCGCCTTCCACACGGCCAATCGTTGGAACACCTCCCATACCGAGGATAGCTTGGGCCGCTTCCGGGGTTTTCGCATCGCCAACCCAGTTCATGACTTTAGTGGCAGGAATCTCTACCGTACCGTAAGCGTAACGCGCTGGAATTTCAGCTGCACGGAGTAAGGCAATTAATAAACTCGCGGTATCAATGGCGTTACCTTGTTTAGTTTCCAGCGTGTGTTGTGCCCCTTGAATCGATCCGTAGCTGGGAATAAAACGGATATTGTTGTGAACCCAGGTATAAATTTCGATGCTGCTGTTATGCAATTGTGCCGCTAATGTTTTAATTTCTGGTGTTAACTGGATTTCAATATTTTCAGTTAATGCGGCTTGCAGTTCTGCGTTAGCGGCATTTGCCATGGCCTGTGCGACCAGGGTCGGATCGGTATCACCCGCTTGTGCGAGTTGTGCGTATTTAGCGTAAGGATTTAAACCCAGCGTTGCTTGTAAATCCTGCGGGTTATCCACGGGTTCACGTACCGTTTCATCTGGCGCTTTCCATGGCAGGCTTTCCGGTGTGGCAGGAGTATGCGTGGGTTTAAATTGTTCCTGTTCAAGTGTTTCGTTTAATTGCTCTAGCGCTTGTTCTTGCGCACTGGCCGATTGAGCCGTCACCAATGCAGCAAGTTGTTGCCTGGTTTGCGCATAACGGCTTTTGATGTGATCCAGCGCTTGCGTATGACGTTCTTTAATTAATTTTTTTACATCGTCACTGAGCGCATTGCCAACTGCTGCGGCCTCTTGCTCGAATTGTGTTGCTTCCGTTTCAAATGCAGTAATCGCTTCTTGATAAGCAGTATCAATACTGGTGCTCAGGGTTTGTAATTCAGCCAGTTCTTCACTGGTGATTGGCCCATCGCCAAATACACTGGCGAAGGCACTTTGGAACCAGTTTTGATCTGCTTCGCGCTGTTCAATCGCTTGCGGTAATTCCAGTACGATTTTATCGCGCAGTTTTGCCAGGCGATTACTGAGTTTTTTCTCCGGCGTGGTTTCTATCGCCGCTTCCAACGCAGCTTCGCGTTGGTCTTCCTTATTGATTTCGTTGGCAACTGCCGCCGCTGCCGGGTTGGCGTAAAACACAAAGGTAAAAAAGAATAATGTTAATGCAGCGATTGCCCGTGCAAATAAACCGCCACGAAAGCTGTCCATGGTGATGCTGTTGGTTCCCGAGTTTATGGGATGTCCTTGTTTCATAATGTTTTACCTTTGGTCTTACTCAATACAAATTTAAATTGAAAAAGGAGTGATAACCGGCTCTGTGACAGAGCCGGTTGGTCGCAACCATCAGGGTTGTAAATTCAGGGATTTTTCGGCGCGAGTTTCCCAATCCGGACTGGTACCCGTTTGCAGTTGCAACTGGAGCAACCCTCCACCGGTTTGCGGTAATTTCACATAGAGTAACTGCGTGCGCGTAGCACCGGCTTCCAACGCAAGCGGAGCAGTCCAATCATTGCTGTTAGTGACCTTCGTAAAGTTAGCTGCACTGATGACACTGAAATTCGCCGGTATTACCAGCTTCACCTGACCGGATGCCGTTTGTGCGCCGGTGTTTTCATAAGAAACAAGAATTGGCAGAGTTTTGCCTGCCCTTGCCGTAATTGGAGCAGGGTTCACTTGCTCCAATGCAGCGAGCAACAAGCTGGCAAATGGATTTTCATTGCTAGCCCCCAGGAGGGTCGCTTGTGCCAGCAGATCAAAGCCAGCAAATACCGATTTACCTTGTTGGTATTGATAAATTGATAAGGCATTTTTATTTGCAGGTCCCATCGCACCCGACAAATCACCACCGAAGAAGCGATTGTGAATAGACATGTAGCCGTTGGTGGTTGAGTACCAGGTTTTTACGATTACCTGCCCATCCACACGACCGGCAGGCTGATTCACCTGGGCAAATGGAGCCAGTATGCTGCCTTCAATGCCTACTGAGGTCATAGACAGCGAAGTCGCTTGCGGGAAGTTGAACAGCACTTTATCGCGAATTGTGGTGAGTGATTGCATACCCATGCTCTTGATCGCAACACTTTGACCAGACACGTTAAACACCACGGTAGCATTCGCCGGAATACAACTCACCGCAAAAGTATGCGCTACGCCGAGGTCTGCACCGTTCACATTGAAGACTTGCGAACTGCTGGTGCAATCGCCTTTTAATTCCAAGCCACCCCATTGCATTTTCACCGTGCCATTTGCAGGCAAAGTGGCAAGGTTAGTGGAGAGTTCTTGCAGGTATTCACGCTCGCCAGCGAAATTAATTGGCATTGGTGTATTACCTTTAATCACTGCACCCGTTGCCATTCCAAAACGCACTGCATCGCCAACACCTGCGACACTACCACCAGCAATTAAGTTGCCGTAGTAAATACGACCTGATGGGAAAGTCACATTACCACCCACAGTCACTACGTCATGCAGTTTGTTCGGATCGAGCTTATCGCCCACGCTGAAGTTTTGTAGACTCAGATTGCCACCCACTGCCAGACGACCTTCAACTGTCGATGATAATGAAGTGAAGTTTTCCCACACAAAATTACCGTAACGACCTGCCGCACCTAATGCGCCGAGAACCGTTTGTGTATCTGCGCCTAGCAAGTCATTTTTGTATTCGCCAATAATGGTTGCGCCATTCGCCGTGAAGTTAAGCACTTGTGATGATTTAGTAAATGCACGCTGCCACCCCAAACCCAATGCACTGTCTTTGATTACAACACCTTTTGCATAAACTTCATTAGCACGCGCCTTGATACCCAGTGCTTGCTCAAGTGTTTGATGGCGGCGATCCATTGCACCCGCGACAATTAATCCATCACCTGCCGCAACTTTTGCATTTAATGAAGTTTGCGTGGATTGATCCAGGGTAATTTTTTCACTGAGCAAGGCATACACACCATAACCGCCCTGATTCATTTCTGTGACAAATGCTGCCGCGCTATCAACAATGGTGTAGAACCAACCGGCATTGGTGAGCAAACTTTCCAAATATGTACGCTCAGAGGAAGAGGCATCAATTAATATCAATAAGCGAGCTTTCTCACCCAGACGCAAGTCGCCACTTAATTTAATCGGCGATTCTTTTACACTGAATAGTGCTGTAGCCAATACCGCAGACTGACCATTTACAGTTGCTTCCAGTACGCACGCATAATCACCTTTTTCAAACGCCGTGGTACCAAACACTTGCTGATAGGATTCAGAACCGGATGCAATGAGTGAAAGCTGGCTAAGGTTTTCGTCCTTCACTAACTCAATATCTACTGCTACAACAGATTTTTTCAACGCAATTACATCCAGCATTTTATTACCGCGATTGGTAACTGCGAAATCACACTGCTGCATCGCACCACGATCCACTTCGGGATGTTGAACAGTGACAGTTCCCAATAAGGCTTGAAGCGGATCTTCTACTACAACGAACGCTGCATTGGCAGAGGCAAGTAAGGTTGTTCCTGCTGCGTTATAGATTTGCCAGGATGCCTGATAATTACCGGCATCAACATTGAGTAATGCGAAAGCTGATTGCAATGCAAATTGACCATTGATTGCCAATTGCGGGACAGCTATATCGCGTTCAAAAACTACCTGTGCCTGAGCATTTACAACACGCAGTTTACCGAGTGAGGCAGACTGAATGGCATTCTGTGCAAGGTTAAGCGCTGTGGTATCCAGCTTCACAGTTTCCGTTAAGCGGTATTGTTGTTTATCGGAAGAAAGTGTTGCACCAACCAAACTGGTACTATCAATAGGCGTAGCGGTAATGGTGATCACAGTAGAGTCTTCTGCTACAACTCGGTCACGGGAATCAATCAGTTGCGCATGAATTTTATAAACACCCGATGTCGTGGTGCCGGTATTCCATTGCGTAGCTACTGATTGACTTTCTTGCACCGCCAACGCATTTACGGTTAATGGTGACAATTCGCTAACCAGCCCATTGTTATCCGCCGCATGAATAGCAAGCTTCACTTTACCGCCGTTGAACGCTGGCCCCAGATTTTTAACCAGATTGGAAATCTGCACCGCTTCATTGGCAGCGTATACCGATTTGTCTGTTTGCAAATCCAGAGTTTGTTCTGTTGCAGCGGTTACCGATGGAACCTCAATTGCCTTAGTGATAGTTTCATCGGTAAATGAATTGGCAAACGCAAATTGCGCTGCACTGCCAACCGGGCGAATTTCTTTTAATCCAAGATCTTTCACCGTTAAATCAAAAATCAAATCACGGCCATTACCCGTTATACCTTTTAAATCCCAGATATACTGAGTACCGCCAGTTGCTGATGCAGTGGTTACATCGGGTGCGATTGATGGGTTGGACAAAAGTACATTGGCTGGTTGATCCAGTGTGAGTTTCACATCCAGGCCACCGATGCGATCCAATGCCTTGGGCATGTACACCATAACCAAACTGGTTGTGCCCAGATCTGTTGTAAACAGCCCTGTATTGCTATGCCATGATCCATTCGCTTTTTGAGTATTAAGCAGATAAGTAATGGAGTTTCTAACCATCGGATCTTGAGAAGATGGGGATGTGTACTCAAGTCCAATCCCCACTAACGCTGTCATCAACGGATCGCGAGTAGCATCAGTCGCTACACCTGTCCGCCCCCAGCCACCATTAGGTGCTTGCCGCGCTTTTAATACATCTGCGATTGCCAAAATTTTTGCATTAAGCTGATCCTTTAAGGCTCCTTCAGGTAAAAGCCTTTTAGCTTCAGCAAATCCAATCAATGCTGTTGCCTGGAGATTATTGTCCGTAGTAGCAATATTGAAATTGTTTAATAAGTACTGAGCGATGAGCGGCATCGCCGTTTTGAAATCCTGAATGACATTTCTATTGAGCGGCACTTCATCAACAGCAATCAATTTATTACCCGATGTGCTACCGATATAAATCTTTCCATTGAAGTTGGTAGCGCCCCAAGCCGCATTACCCCAGAGGATGCGCTCTGACGTTGCATCTGGCCTCACACGGTGAACACCAATAACTGATCCGCCCATTGCATTGGTAGTAACAAATGCATCTCCGTCAGCGCCGGTAGCAATATGAATTGGGTAACCCTTCAGGCCATCTGCAAATACTGACAAGCTGGATGTAGTTGGATCATACTTTACGATATTTGCTGCTGCGTAATTCGCTATCAAAAGTGAGCCGTCAACTGCCCACGAGATTCCATAGGGATTATTCAACACCCCTCCGGAGGCAAGAGTTTCAATAGCGCCACTAGCAATATTCACGCGCTTAAGCTGATTCTGGGAATGACAAACCATATAAATTTGGTCCGCAGCAGAATTCAGCAAAACCCCGCCCGTTCTTGACGAGCAAACAAGCCAATTTTTAAGTATTGCCCCTTGCGGACTAACCTTCAACAATCGCCCATTATCTTCAGATAACCAGAAGCTGCCGTCTGGATCAATATCCAAACCGTTAAGACGACTGCTAACACCAGCAACAGATCCGACGATAATTTGAGTGGTCCCTGTTGCAACATCAATTTTCTCAATTCGTCCACCAGACTTGCCAACGTATACAGCATCCGCTGTAGATTTAAGTACATGATCACCAACAGCTCCCGCAGCGTATGGAATCCCGCCACCCCACTGGAAATCATTTGGTATCGAAGGTAAGGAATTATCAACATCAATTGTACGCGCCGCCGTTAACGCAGCGATTGCCGTTGCCGTTAAATTGTTATTCAACCAACCTGTACTGTGGTCATACGCCCAATAGATAGTCCCTGATCCCGTTGAACGAGTGCTCCATAACCGCTCAAGCGCTTTAATTTGCGTACGGTGTACTTGCTGCTGATCAGGCCACTCAGACAATGCCCAAGCACCAAACAGTGTTGAAGTTTTCGTGTATTCAGGATGGTCAGTTTCAAGACTTCCGTTGGACTTTTGACCTGTTGTTAGAGTATTGAGCAAATATTTTGCTGCAATTGGATCAACCGTCGCTTTGTTTAGAGCAGCCCCCAAACTCGCCAAACTTTGCGCCTGGATGTGACATCCCAAACATTTGTTGGTTTTATCCCAAGTGATTGCACCAGGGCCAGTAAATCCAGCGCCTTTTTCCACGGCATTTTTAACGAGGACAAATAGTGGGTCAACGCTGGAGCCCAATTTGGTATCAACACCGGTTAACCGGATTTTTCCTTTAATTGCAGAATCGCCTTCTGGAAGAACAGATTTATCGATAGAAAATTCTGCTTTTGCTACATCACCAACATAAATTGATCCGGAAATTTTCCCGGCAATACCATCAATTCGCGTGATGATGACATTCATTTCACCAAGCTGGGTCACTGCCGGGATCCAATTACCAAAGCTCAGATCCGCAACTTCATTTTGCTCAAGCGCATTTGCATTCGCTATTGCACTATGCAAAAGGCTGCCATTTTCTTTTTGGGTGATTTTCAATTCATATTGGCCAGCATCGAGACGCTGATTGCCATTATTGCGTAACAGCGCGTCCAACTTGATGGGTGTAGATGCACCGGCCTGGGTGAGAGGAGGATTTATATCAAGTGCACCGCCAAACACTGCAATGCCCTCAACTGTCGTTTCGTCAAATGAAACCGCCATCACCTTGCCACGCGGCAAATCCCTGGTCATGGTTCCAGCTTCAATAATTTCAGCGCGCACTGTGTAATCACCAGCGGCGGTTTGTTTGACTTGCCACGGAACTTCCAACGCAATTCGTTCGCCAGGTCCGAAATCAATATGTGGCGTTAGCGTGGTAGTGCCTGGAAAATACGGCATTAGAGAATCAACCTCTTCACCACTTTGATTAACCAGCTTCACCAATACGAGTGCACTTTCAGATACAGAACCAGTATTTTCAACTTCAACATTCAAAATCACAGTTGAATCCGGTTGTACAGACGGAGGGGCCGATACTGAGATAACGCTGAGACTGGAACTGGAATCAAGTGCCGACAAATTCAGATCAACAACATAGGCACCTTTCACAGCGCCCAAAGTAATTGCCTGTTTTGAAGGCAAGTAATTGTCCGCCGAAACATCCAGAGTCACGTTTGCATTTGACAAGTTTGTAAACTGATAACGACCATCAGCATCAGTGATTGCAGAAAAGGCTCCCGCATTCATACTGAGAGAAGCTCCAGCGATGGGTGCTTTTGAAATTTCATCGCGCACAACGCCTGACAGCGACCAGTCACTTTCTTCCGGAGTAGCAGGGACTAGTTTGAATGTACCGGCAACGGCACCAAATGAAGAGGCTGTTACAACCACTTGCTGGGTAACATAACCCGCAGCAGCAATCTCGAGTGTGAATGACAAGCTATCAATGCCCGTCAGGCTTGCACTGCCAGCAACACCCGTTGTTACGATAACGCCTTTACCCAGCAATGTAATAGTCGCACCGGAAATTGGAACACCGCTGACGCTATTAATCGTTGTTGCTAACAACTCTACTGCTGTCGGCAGCTCAGTGGCAGTGGCTTTATAAATTGCCAGGCTTCCCAGATTACCTGCTGCACCCGCCGGAAAATTAATGTTGTAACTTGCACTGATGTAATCCGCAGCATTAACCTGAATAACATGGGCACCGCGATTTAAAGGCTGAGAAGTAAACTCACCGGAATTATTTGCTGTGATGCTGGAACCATTAATCACGAGTTGTGCATTGGCAACTGGCAAACCGGTTGAACCATCAATTATTTTTCCAAACAACGCGGCAGGTTCACTGACTAACGGAGTATCAACACTTACCAGGCCCTGATTGATTTGCACATTTGTGCCAGACGTTAATGAAAAGCTGCCTGATATTTTGTGGTAGCCAACCGCATCGATAACAAAGTTGTAATTTCCGTTAGGCAACCCAGCAATTTCAAATACGCCACTGGAGCTTGAGGTAATAGTTACTTGCTTGGCTCCTTTCAACTCAATACTGGCACCGGAGATTGCAACCAAAGAGCCACTGTTGAAAACCTTACCGGCAACGATACTACCTGATGATGTTTGGCCGAGAACAAGCTGACCCACATCCGTCACCACTGCATTTTTGACAACGGCTACTGCACTGGTTGAGGAGAAACCGGTTTTGCTGATTAATAATGTTTGGCTGCCTTCCGGCACATTAACCAAATTAAATTGGCCCTGGGCATCGGTAGTCACTTGTAAATTGGTATTTGCAACAGAAACCGTTGCACCTATTACAGGCTGAGTAGATCCAACAACTAATACTTGCCCTTTTATTGATCCTTTGCCTGATGTTGTATTGCCGATTGAATTAACACGTTTAATCGCCTGCAATACCAACGCAGTGGTGTAGACATCACTATGCCAATTATTAGCACTGGCGCGATTCGAAATTGCCTCGACACTTGTCGATAATTCCGCTGATGTATTAGCTCCTGTTGCAAGGGCGGATAAGGCTAGTGCCGATTCAAATGTTTGACCCCAGGTATTATCATTTTTCTTTTTATTAATGAGATAAGCGCGTGCCCCCGCCAATGCGGCAGACACACCAGAGAATTTGGTTTGGTTAGCAAGCGCAAGAATTACTTCGGAAGTCAATGCTACGCTGGAGGTGCCATCCAATTTCCATCCACCATCGGACTGGCGTTTAGAGAGTAAATAACCAACCGTTTTTGCGATCTGAGCCGATGTAGTAGGGCGAGTAGCGAGCGCTTGTAGCGCATACGCAGTGCTCAACGGATCGCTTTCGTAGTTTTTATAACTACCGAAACCACCATCACTATTTTGGCGAATCGACAACTCAGATAGTAATGCACCGTCAACGCTTCCCGCTAACGATTGTGCGCTAATGACACGGGCTAATATCTCGGTATTTGTAAGGTCGGAAGAAGCGAGAAAATTTTGTGCTAAAGCAACTTGGGTTGGCTTGCTGATTTGATCAAGCGATAACGCTTTTAACGTTTCATGTGTGCTTTGAATGGGGATGGACAGGCTGGATTCAGTTAGGATTGCGCCATCTTCGCCTTGCTGGGAAACCAGCCAATCATGGTAGGCCGATGCATGGACTTGAACAGTAAAAAGAAATGCACAAGCAAAAACGACAAGCCCAGTGAGCTTGCGCAAGCCGAATAACGATCCCATGTTGTATCCCTTTCGAATAATCTGGAGTCTAAATTTTGGACGTAGAAAATGTGGCGGCAAAATATCAAAGACAGAACAAACATTAAACAAGTTTAAGCGATAACCAGTTCAAATATTCGTCCTATTTACAATCACTGTGTTTTATTAGAATCGAAATATTTTATGTATGTAAAAAACAACGCCCAAGTTATCCAATATCCCATCCAACCTCAAAAACATTATTAATCATAAAAGTATCATGCACAGCTCCAATCGCTACTTTTATGGATCGAGATGAAAACCTGGCGCAACATTTCAATCAAAGTTGGGTTGAAGCGAGCTTCATCGTAGTGAAGCGTTAAACTAAAACCGGAGCGTGCGCCGCGGCGCGCTAGCGATACGGGTTTTTGGCATACAGCCTACAGTGTAAGATTTGCATAGATCACCTCCGAAAACTCGTTGCAGCTGCAAGACGTTTCCCGAAGGCAAAGATAATTGATGTGGTATTTTACGGGGGTAACTAAATGAATACCGACACACTGCAACTCATCCAACAACATTTCCCACCCAAAAATCCCGCGCGTATCCAGCTTTATTCGATGGCAACACCAAATGGGCAGAAAGCATCAATTATGCTGGAGGAACTGGGATGGGAATACGATGTACATAAGGTGGATATTACGAAAGATGAGCAGTTTCATCCGGCGTTTTTGGCCGTAAGCCCTAATAATAAAATTCCGGCAATGATTGATCCGCAAGGATTGAATGGTGAACTGCAGGCGCTGTTTGAATCCGGGGCAATTTTGTTATATCTGGCAGAGAAGAGCGGGAAGTTTGCGGGGCGCAATGCGATTGAGCGCTATCAAGCGATTCAGTGGTTGATGTTCCAGATGGGCGGCATTGGACCAATGTTTGGGCAGGTGGGATTTTTCCATAAGTTTGCCGGCAAGGATATTACCGACCCACGCCCCAAGGAACGTTATGTGAAAGAGGCAGCGCGTCTGCTTGGGGTATTGGACAAGCATTTACGTGAGAAAAACTGGGTCATTGGGGCTGAGTTTACGATTGCCGATATTGCGATTTTTCCGTGGGTCAGCAACTTGCTTGGGTTTTATGAGGCGGGCGGCTTGGTGGGCATTGAGCAATTTCCCGAGGTTACGCGGGTGCTAAACGCATTTTTGGCACGCCCGGCTGTACAACGGGGCATGAAGATTCCTGCGTAGGTCAAGTTTTTAACCCGACTAAAAACTTAAACCTTGCATTTCAAATGACACTCTATAGAATAAAAAGTGTCACCTGATGCCATAGGAGCCCCCAATGAACCCTCAAACCGCCAGTGTTTCTGACCTGGAGCTTGTGAGTAATAGTGTGATCAATGCTGCCGATGCCCTTGGTTTGGCGCGAGAACAGCTTGCAGATGCGATAGGCGTATCCATTTCTACAGTGGACCGGATGAAACGCGGGACGCCGTCACAGGGGAAAGCATTTGAACTATCGCTGCTGGTAATACGGGTTTATCGCTCGTTGTTTTCCATTTTGGGGGGAAATAACGAGGCGATGCGGCACTGGATGGTCACACCAAATCACCATTTAAATGATGAGATTCCCGGTGAGCTGATCCGCAGGGCGGATGGATTGACGCGAGTACTGTGGTATTTGGATGCGATGCGCGGGCGAATTTAACGTTTTATTCCCTCTCCTTTTTACTCCCCTCATTAAGGATACGAGATGAACCTTGCCGATCTGTTGCGCCCTCACATTATTGGTAATTGCTGGCGCGTGGTGGAGACGCAAGAAACAGCTGCTACCATGGCAATTACCCGCTCCGCAGCAGAACAAAGCCGCTTGGAGGAACTGCTGGATTTATCCAAGTCAAAAATTCCCGCCGATTGCGCTGGACTTTCTTATTTATTAATGACCCCCTTTCGCTACCCGCCACTACGTTACGGTTCGCGCTTTGGCAGCACATGGGAACGCGGTATTTTTTACGGATCGTGCGAGCTGCAAACGGCATTTGCAGAAACAGCCGTATATTTCTGGTTATTTCAACAAGGCCTCGCCACACTTGGTCCCCTGGAAAATATCCGCGACCAACGCACAGCATTTTCCGTAAAGCTCTCCAGCCAAAAAGCGATTGATTTGCAAACAGAAGAATTTGCAGCACAGCAAGATAAAATTCGCCAACGCGAATCATGGGACTACACCCAGCGGCTAGGTAAACAGTTGCGTGAAGCCGGAACAGAGTTTGTTCTTTATGCGTCTTCGCGCTTTAATGGCGGAAAAAATATTGCCGTATTTTCACCGCTTGCGTTTGTCGACAAAGAACCAGCACAACAGCAACTCTGGCATGTGCGTTTTACAACAGAAAACTGTGTATTTGTGCGCGCAGGTAATAGCGAATCATTTGAATTTCACAAAAACAGTTTTTCAGTAGATGGAAAAATTCCTCACCCGGCATTGATGGCCTGACATTTTGAATACCACCATTCATGGAGTAGATCATGATTCAACTCACTGAACTAAAAACCCTCCTACTAGCACAAGGCACACACGCTGATCGTCATCCACATTTAAGTGCAGCCAGCGGACTGGTACAGGTTGGACCATGGTTGTATGTGGTGGCGGATGATGAATTACATTTGGGGCAATTTTTACTGGAAGGAAATGAACATGGAAAATTGCATCGCTTTTTTGCCGGCGAATTACCATTTGAATATGAAGAGCGCAAAGCAGAAAAACCGGATATAGAAGTACTTACATTAATTCCACACATCAATAATCCAAAACAAAATGCATTGCTGGCACTGGGTTCCGGATCAAAGAAAAAACGCCGACGCGGTGCACTGGTATCACTGGACCATACAGGCAACATTTCCGGTGGAGCAACAATTATTGATCTTTCCAATTTTTATGATTTTCTTAAGCAGGAAGTCGGAAAATTAAATATCGAAGGTGCCGCGGTTGTTAAAGACCAATTCTTTTTATTCCAGCGCGGCAACAAGAAAAATAAATTGAATGCGAGCATTCGCCTTTCTCTCGATGATCTTTATAAAACATTGTTAACGCCGGAAAAAAATTATCAACCACACATTCATATCACACCGTACGATTTAGGCTATATCGATGATGTTCCTCTTTGCTTTACCGATGCAGCTACACTCCGCAATGGCGATATTGTATTTACCGCCAGTGCAGAAAATACGTCGGATTCTTATTTGGATGGACAATGCATGGGGTCCGCAATTGGAATAATTAATCGCATGGGTAATTTGGTTTTACTGGAATCAGTTAATAAAACCGTAAAACTGGAAGGTATTGAGGCAGACGAAGCGAGCAATAACATCGAGCTTTTATTAGTGACCGACGCCGATAACGCTGCGCATCCTGCACAGCTTTATTCGGCGAGTGTGAGATATCCAGGTTAATTTTAGACACTTAACCGTGTCATGATATTTGACGCAACTATCGTGACACGGTTAAGCAAAAACCCGTTCCGCCCACACACCCAATCCTGCAGCTACACTACCAAAGTGATCACCATCGATAATCTCAATGTGCTCGCCCAATAATTCGCACACCAGCTTGCGGATTAACGGTGATTTAGCGCTGCCGCCGGTAATGTAAACAATATCAGGTTTATGGCCAGCTTGTGTGGTTGCCTCATTAATCAGATTCGCGATTTTTTGCAAGAGCACATTCACTATACCTGCATAGTCTTGCGCGCTGGTTTCCGGTGTTAAATCTGCTTCGATAAAGCCCAATGGAAAGCGGTACGTATTAGCAGAAGATAATGCAATCTTCCCTAGTTCTGCTTCGCGCACCACAGCGAAGTTATGCTTATCTTCACGCATTGTTATAAAACGGTTTAATAATTCCGGCTCCAGCGTTTCGCGTTGTAGCTTTTCCAGCAGGAAGCCGGTTTTTGCGTCGTAAAAATCGGTTTGCGCACCGATATCGTTAATCGCCATTGCATTCACGAATGGCATCAGTGGCATTGGTAAACCGGTCTTTAAGGGTGACAACATCCCGAACGATGGCATTAACGCTTTTTGTGCAAGCAATATATCAAAATCATTACCGCCGATACGCTCACCGGTATGGCCTAGAAAATCCTGTTCACGTTGCAGCTGGTTTCGGTGGGCAGGGCCCATTAACACCATAGAGCAATCGGTAGTACCGCCGCCCACGTCCACCACCAACACGATTTTGTTTTCATTCAAGCGCGTTTCAAAATCAAAGCCGGCAGCGAGGGGTTCAAATAAAAATTCTATATCGCGAAAACCAATTCGTTTTGCCGCCGCCGATAAAATAGCTTGCGCCTGCTGATTGGATTCATGCGCGTTAATACCCTGGAAATTCACCGGGCGACCAATTACAACTTGCGAAGCTTCTCGTTGCAAATAATGTTCTGCGCGCTGCTTCACATTGAGCATCATCACCGCAACCAGATCTTCAAAAAAACCTACCATTTGCGGGCGCAAACCACTTGCGCCCAAAAATGATTTAGGGGATTTAATAAAATAACCTTCGCCGGGTGCAGCGATGTAATGGGCGATAGCATCAGCACCGTAAAATAATCCGTCGCTAACCTGCGCAATATCATGCTCCAATTTTCCTGCGCGCGATTGCGCCAGTGCACCGGACCGCGCTTGCGCATAGGCTTGTCGCTCAACCGGATCTTGTAGCTGTTGCGCAATTTGCTCCGCGATAAATCCGCGCTCTATCGCATAAAGAGTGGAAGGTACAAACGCATCATCACCATACAACGGTACAAGCGCGGCCTTGCCTTGATCAATATAAGACATAGCACAATTCGATGTGCCGTAATCAAAACCTACTCGCATAACGTCTAACAACCTTCCAAATCAACAATCAATTCAACCGAACTTTACATCCAACCGGGTTTATTATGCTTCACCCAGATAACGGCGCTGCAAATGTGTTTTGAAAAAATGCGCATTTAACGGCTCACCCGTTGCGGCAATAATTAATTCATCTGTCGATAACAAACTGCCCTGGCTCCAAATATTTTTTTGCAGCCAATTAAATAATGGAGCCAAATCGCCCTGCGCGATTTTCTGTGCAAGCTGCGGAATACTGCGTTGTGCCGCTGAAAATTCCTGTGCAGCGTACATTGCACCCAATGTATATGATGGAAAATAACCAAACGCTCCGCATGGCCAGTGAATATCCTGCATGCAGCCATCTCGATAATTCCCTTCTGTTGACAATCCCAGATAAGCTTGCATTTTTTCATTCCACAACGCTGGAATATCGTCCACCTCAATATCCCCGTCTACCAGCGCGCGTTCAATTTCATAGCGCAAAATAACGTGGGCAGGATACGTTAATTCATCGGCATCGACACGGATATAGCCGCGCTTCATCCGGGTGTTGAAGGCGTACAGGTTTTCGGTTGTAAATGCAACATCTTGTTCACGCTGCAAAATATTGCGCGCAAGCGGTGCTAATAATTGAGTGAATTCCGCAGACCGAGCCAACTGCATTTCAAAAAATAAACTTTGCGATTCATGAATGCCGGTAGAACGCGCCTCACCTACCGGCAAGCCACTCCAGGCTTTCGGTAAATTTTGCTCGTAACGTGCATGCCCGGTTTCGTGGATAACACCGAATAGGGCTTTCATAAAATCGCCTTCATCGTAACGAGTGGTAATACGGACATCCGTTGGTACACCGCCGCAGAATGGATGCGTACTCACATCAAGCCGCCCATGGGTAAAATCAAAGCCGAGCAATTTCATCGCTGCAAGGCCAAGTTCCTTTTGTTGTTCAATCACAAACGGCCCGACAGGAGCAATCACGTTGTTGTTCGCTTGCAATTCGTCGGCGCGCATAATGAATTCCGGTAACCAGGTTTTTACATCGGCAAATAACACATCCAATTTGGCACTGGTCATACCCGGTTCATATAACTCCAGCATTGCGTCGTAGGGGCGCAAGCCGGCATCTGCTGCGCGAATACGCGCCTCTTCACGCACCAGTTCAATTACTTTTGCAAGGTTGGGTTTAAAACTTTCCCAATCATTATTTTTGCGTTGCTCACGCCATGCATGTTCGCATGCAGAGTTCGCCAGCGATTGTGCTTGCACCAGATCGCCAGGCAATTGCGTGGCTTGCTTCCAGCGACGCTTAATTGCATCGAGGCTCGCACGCTCATCCGCTGATAAATTCTCCTGCCCGGCGGCAATCAGCCATTCCCCCAGATGCGACGCCGTAGTTTGCTGGTGGACCAGCACTGACAATTCCGCCATAGCCGCACTGCGCGCATCATTACCACCTTCCGGCATCATTGCTGCCTGGTCCCAGGAACAAATGGCCGCGAGGTGTTGCAGGTGCGAAATTTTTAAAAAGTGTTGTTGCAATTGTTGATAAGACATAAGAAACACACTCGCTTTTATAAAAATGGATTTCGATTTAATTCAAGGATTTATTGGCTCGCAAATGCGCTGCCAACAAATCAATAAAGCTGCGAATTTTCGCTGAAGAATAGCGCCCCTCGCGATGCAATATATGCACAGGTACAATGCCCGGTTCAAATTCACTCAGCAGGATTTTTAACGTTCCCCGCTCCAATTCTTGCGCAACCTGATAAGACATCACGCGAGTAATTCCCAAACCGCGCACTGCCGCATCAATCGCTGAATCATTGCTGGTTACACTCAAGCGCGACCTGATACGAACAATGACTGGCTTTTCCTGGTCCAAAAATCGCCACTCCACATTCATCCCCAAATTGGTCGCTACAATAAGTTGATGGTTAAGCAATGCATCTGGATGCGCGGGCAAACCATACTGCGCAATATACTCCGGTGATGCGCACAACACGCGGCGTACACTGCCAACTCGCATGGCGTGAAAACTGGAATCGCCCAACTCGCCAATACGCAACGCCACATCAATTCCCTCTTCTAATAGATTCACTACGCGATCAACAAACATTGCCGACACTTCCGTCGCTGGGAAACGCTGCAAATAATCCACAATGCCCGGCATGACATACATGCGCCCGAATAATACCGGCGCAGTGACGGTGAGATGCCCGCGCGGCTCGCCGTTAACGCCAATCGCCGCCTCATCGGCTTCATCGGCAGCGGCAATCACGCGGCGCGCATCATCCAGATAACGTAATCCGGCATCTGTCACACGCACATAACGCGTGGTGCGATTCAGTAATTTCACCCCCAACCGCGCCTCCAGATCCGCCACTGCGCGCGTTGCGACTGGAGGTGAAATATTCAGCCGTCGTGCGGCAGCAGCAAAACCTTCGCATTCGGCTACCGCTACATAAATCTGCATTTCAGTCAGGCGATCCATAAGCACTTCCAATTGAAGGCACGTCAGTTGAGGCAACAGCCAGAGATTATTTCAGTTTTGGAAATAATGAATTAGCAATTGTGAGTATTCTTCACGTTAGTTGCAATTGGCAATATGACTTCAGGCAAAACGTTCGACAAACCATCCAGCCATTTTTTATTCATTGTGAGGTCAACACCATGAGCAGGATCAATACCGTTACTAACCAGAGCGCATCTACTGAACAAGCCGCATTGTTTAGTGCAATTCAACAACAACTCGGGATAGTACCTAATTTTCTGCGTGTATTTGCCAATTCGCCCGCCGCATTGCGCGCGTTTCTTGGTCTCTATGGTATTGCCAATGAAGGCAGCCTGAGTGCGCAAACCCGCGAGCGAATCGCGCTTGCATTAGCGCAACAAAACGCATGCGAATATTGTTTATCCGCGCACACAGCACTTGGCAAAAATGCTGGATTAAACGGGGCCGAGATAGATGCGAATCGCAACGGTACCAGCCAGGATGCAAAAGCTGCTGTCGCAGTACAGCTGGCACGTTCACTGGTTGAGCACAATGGTGATATCACTACTGCGGAATTAATGGAAGCGCGCAATGCGGGTTATTCCGATGCCGAGATCGTAGAAATAATTACGCATGCCGGAATGAATCTACTAACCAATATTTTGGGCAAAGCCAGCCGAGTAGAAATTGATTTTCCAAAAGTGGCGATTAATAACTAACTTAACAGCGATCAAACGCAGAACCGTATTTGCCACATTTCGCGGAGGATTTAATCATGTCGCGCGCATTTTCTGATATTGCTTTCACCCCCAGTGTTAAAGAAACCCAGGAGCGCTATGGAAGCCGTGAAGGGAATCGTAATTTTGAATTGGCAGAAGACCCACGCAATGAATTAACCGAAGCAGAAATACATTTTATCCAGGCGCGCGATAGTTTTTATCAAGCGACCGTGGGTGAAAATGGTTGGCCTTATGTGCAACATCGCGGTGGTCCCATCGGTTTTTTAAAAGTTTTGGATACGCACACTATCGGTTTCGCGGATTATCGCGGCAACCGCCAGTACCTAAGCGTGGGCAATATTAATGCCGATGATCGCATTAGTATGTTTTTGATGGACTATCCACGACGTCGCCGTTTAAAGCTGTGGGGCCGCGCGCGCATTGTTCACGAGCATGAGCAACCGGAAATTATTGCAGCGCTGGAAGATCCGGATTATCGCACCCACATTGAACGCGCCATCGTGATTCATATTGAAGCGTTTGATTGGAACTGCCCGCAACATATTACACCGCGTTTTACAGAGGCGGAAATCAGGGCGCAAATTGAACCCATCTTGATCGAAAATGAAAATTTAAAAGCCCAACTGCAAATGCTGTTAAAAAATCAGCCGACGCGCTAACACGCAACATCCATTCATCGCTTAATAGTAAATTAACGAAGGAAATATTATTGATGCTGACACTCTATGAATTTGGTTTATCGGGCAACTGCCATAAAGTTCGCTTATTGTTATCACTATTAGGTTTGCAATATCAAAGTACATTGCTGAACAATGCAGAACGTGAACATAAAACAGAACAATTTCTACAGTTAAATCCATTTGGGCAAGTTCCGGTATTAACCGATGGCGATACGCTGGTACGCGATAGCCAAGCTATCCTGGTGTACCTTGCGCGCACGTATGGCGCTGACGAATGGTTCCCCCATGATCCGGCTAAAATGGCTGAAGTAGTAAGCTGGTTAGCCGTTGCGGCTAACGAAGTAGCGCGCGGACCCAATGCGTTGCGCTTGCACCATAAATTTGGCCGCGCAATTAATATTGAAGAAGCCACGCAAATTACTGTTCACGTTTTATCAATATTGGATACGCATTTGCAATCCCGGCACTGGCTAGCCAACAACACATTAACAATTGCCGATATTGCGATTTACCCCTACATCGCACTGGTTAATGAAGGTAAATTCAATCTTGAGCCTTATTTGCATGTGCAGAACTGGATGGGCCGCATTGAACATTTAACGGGTTACATCACCATGCCAGGCATCCAGCAATTTAACGCATAACGTCGCCGCATTTTAATTTTTTTGGAGTATTGCTATGAGTGAATCAAGACCGCCATTTCCACCGTTTACGCAGGAAACTGCCCTTCGAAAAGTACGTGTTGCCGAAGATGGCTGGAATAATCGCGATCCGTATAAAGTATCACTGGCTTACACTATGGATAGCCAATGGCGTAATCGCAGCGAATTCCCTAAAGGACGCGAACAAGTTGTAGAATTTTTAACGCGCAAATGGGCGAAAGAAAAAGAATATCGTTTGATTAAGGAGTTATGGGCTTATGAAGGAAACCGCATCGCGGTACGTTTTGCCTATGAGTGGCTTGATGATACGGGCCAGTGGTTTCGCTCGTACGGCAATGAAAATTGGGAGTTCGATGAAAATGGTTTGATGCAAAAACGTTATGCCAGCATTAACGATTTGCCTATTGCGGAAAATGAACGCAAATTTCTGTGGCCGCAAGGGCGTAGACCTGATGACCATCCTGGCCTAAGCGATTTAGGACTTTAAGTTTTCCATAACTCAAAAAAATGCCGCAACACGTGCGGCATTTTTTCTTTTACTTAACCACAGAACCAAAAACATCGAAATACGTCGGAAAGGTTTTTGCGGTGCATTTCGGATCATTAATACGCACGGGTACACCGCCGAAGGTCGCCAGCGAAAAACACATCGCCATGCGATGATCATCGTACGTATCGATAGCAGCATTGGGAATTAAATTTTTCACCGGTGTAACACGCAACCAATCCTCGCCCTCCTCTACAATCGCTCCCAGCTTGCGCAACTCGGTTGCCATTGCAGAAATACGATCTGTTTCTTTCACACGCCAACTGGCGATATTGGTTAAACGTGAAGGGCCATCACAGAAAAGTGCAACAACGGCGAGAGTCATTGCGGCATCAGGAATATGGTTGAAATCGCGATCAAATGCTTTCAACGGTAATGAAGGCGCAGAGGCTTCAATCCAGTTTTCACCTTTGGTGATAGTCACACCAATTTCTGCGAGCGCATCGGCAAATGCCACATCGCCCTGGATACTGTTTGCCCCCACACCTTGCACGCGCAATGGACCACCGCCCAATGCACCGGCGGCAAGGAAATAAGAAGCAGAAGACGCATCACCTTCAACAAACACTGTCGCCGGGCTGTTATAACCGGTCGCAGCAGGAACGGTAAAACGCTCCCAACCATCACGCTCAACATCAACGCCGAATTGCGCCATCAACTTGAGTGTGATGTCAATGTAAGGCTTGGAAATAAGCTCGCTTACCAATTCGATTTGTGTTTCTTTGCCAGTCATCGGCAATGCCATCAATAGTGCCGTCAGGAATTGGCTGGAAACATCGCCACGGATTTTAATGCTGCCATTTGCCGCGATTTGCGCTGGCTTAATCAACAACGGCGGAAAACCTTCTTCACCGAGGTAGGTAATATCCGCGCCGATCTGACGCAACGCGTCCACCAAATCGCCAATCGGGCGCTCATGCATACGCGGCACGCCGTGCAATTTGTAAGTACCGCCACTCAGCGCCAGCGCCGCCGTCAGCGGGCGAAACGCCGTACCGGCATTTCCCAGGAACAAATCCGCTTCCTTATTAGGAAAGCTACCGCCAGTACCCACCACACGGTAATCGTTCTCACCCGTCCTGGTCACACTCACACCCAACGACGCCAATGCCTCCAGCATCCGGTCAGTATCGTCCGACTTCAGCAAATCGCGAATTTGCGTCTCACCAGAAGCCAGCGCCGCTAGCAACAACGTACGGTTAGAAATACTTTTAGAACCAGGCAAATGCACTGTGCCCTGGGCACGGGTAACGGGAGCGAGATCAAGAAATTCCATCGTGAACCTGTTTTTCGATAAAGGTTATACAAAGAGCCGGCCATCAGCCGAAAACAAGGCACGCATCATACCCGTTTCCCCCGCCGAAGCATAAGGTAGCTAGAGGCGGACTTGAACCGCCGCCCCCAGCATTATTAGAGTTGATAACTGCGCTCACAAAACCTAAAGCTCAATAAAATCAATTGGTTATAACCTCATTAAAACTCAGCGAACCGTTAGGAATAGCAGATTTGTGGATTTTGAATTGGCGATTTGCTTCCACCTGCCTTTTTAATGTTATATGCACACCTCGCTCCCGATTACATGGCAAGAGTTCACGATCTATAGCCTATCTACCATATTTGCTGATATGGGCGTCCGGATCGGACGTAAGGGCGCGTAAGTGCAGATAGTGTGGTCAACAAGGCAACTCAATGTTTCCGGTCACGATAATCTTTCGCCTTTTTTCTACGCGGGGCATTATGCATTCGAATTATTCTTTTAATACAAACAAAAAACATCGGCATCAATAAAATCGGCTTCACTGTAGATTTATCTTTCTTATCACATTAATACCCCCATATTGAAAATAATAGCTATGGATTTTGGTGCCGCAATCACACACCTCAATCATCGCTTTTTTCAATGGACCGTTTGTCTTTTTGCATTAGTTTTCGCATATAGGCAGATTTTGTTAATTCAATTATTAAGGATTATTCATAATGATAAAAAATGTTTTTATTTTTGGCCTTCTAAGTTTTGTTACTGCAAGTGCAAGTGCAAGTGCAACACCAACAGTTGTGGTTACTGGTACACCTCCCCCTTCATCGTCTACAACCTACAATCCATCAACCAGCGGATCCAGCTCTAATGATTACGGCTCTAATTTTGGTTTTTCTGGCGGATATAAAGATGCAGCCATTGCTCAAGCTAGATAAAGCTGTATAAATGATCTCTCAAGCAAGCAAAAGAAACTTTGTGACGACAAAAAGGAACAGATTTTTAGGGAACATATTGAATATTGTAATACATTGGGTACCAACGGTACTTATGGAATGGCAGGAGGAGGGATTGTCGCAGCGGGTGGGACCGTAGTTGTTTTAGCCGGCGGCCCAATTGGCTGGGGTATCGCATTTGCTGGTCTAGGCGCTGTAGGGGGTGGAGGTGGAGCATTAGTTCAACAAGAAGGTAACTATGGTTGTCGGGATGATGCGAACCAAAACTATCAATATAACACCCAGGCCTGCATTAATTATCAGGCCAAAATTGTAACTGATTTTTGCTCACAAATTCGATAATTATTATTTGAGAAATTCTCGCAATCCATGGGGGATTTCTCTCTAAGGAAAATTGCCTAATCGCGATGCTTTTATGAAAAAATTCTTTTTTTTACTTTTTTTATTTCTTGCTGCAGGTGTAATTGGATATCAGTATTTTTTCAACCAAAGCACAACTGAACAACCAGTATCGCTTGAAATTGATAACATTCGTTTACCTGAAACAGAGACAATAAAATCAACTTCATCTAACCAAACCAGCTTACCACCACACGCGGTCAAACCTGCTGATCGCCAGCTTACTGCCACTGAAATAGCCATCAAAAGTGAATGGATGAGAAAGTCTGGCCAATCTACACCAGACCTTGAAGCCTACGAGCATTACTCAGATCAACAATTGGCTGACCTTGTAGCTCAAGGGGATTTCAATGCGATGCATGTTTTAGGGATTAGAAAATTGGAATCAGAAGGAATAAGCGCAGCTGTTCCTTTTGCACAAAAAGAGATTGTTTACGGAAGCCTGAGGGGTATCACCACAATGGCAAATTACACATCTCCAAATTTGTATAGCGATTCATCACCTGATGAAATTAAAAAACAGCTAATGGAGTCCTCTGCTTACTATAAACTCTATGCAATGCGTGGTGATCAATATACTGCGAAATTATTTAATGACACCATGGTTGACGCTTATAAAAAGCATTACCAGCTTGAGAAAGCTTTTACAGATGAAGATAAAGCATGGATAGAAAATCGAGGAAAAGAGCTCTATGACAATTACCAAGCTGAACGCAATAAACTCGGTCTAGGTGACTTTGATAATGAAGTTCCAAAAGAAGTAAAAGATTTTTTTGGTGAATAGCTAAACAAATTAGCAACTGCCGCTATCTTGATTAGTGGCCGGGGGTTAGGAATAGCCCCCATAAAATCTAAAGGAAGCCCTTTTCAATCGCAACTCTCAGATTCCCCGCCCCATCTCGAATCACTCCACTCAAATCCTGCGTTTACCAGCCCGCCCTTAAGATCTTAAATATTACCGGCTTGACTACACTTTATACAGCATGGATTTTTTATGGATAGGGAAATAAAAAAGGTTAGCAAGTATTAACCTGCTAACCCTTTCAGAATATGGTAGCTAGAGGCGGACTTGAACCGCCGACCCCAGCATTATGAGTGCTGTGCTCTAACCGGCTGAGCTATCTAGCCATATTTGTGAGGCGCGCATTTTGGCGATAGCGACGCGTGCTGTCAACCCCAAATTAGGCGCTGGGCAGCAAAACAGCAGCCCTGTGCAGTAAAACTGCAGCATTGACGCAGGGTGATAAGAATGGTTAATTACTGGCCGGACTGGCAGCTTGCCGATAGAAAGGCCTGGCCGCCTGAAAAGGGACTAAACAAAACACATTAAGGACGAAGCTATGATGAGGATAACTACTTTAGCTGCACTGATCGCAATATCATTACCCACAAGTGCAATCGCCGATGACTGCAGTTGGTGGCAGACAAAAATGAACTCAGCCAATAACAAAATCAATAAAGGCGGAAACCAAAGCCAGGTTAAACGGTGGGAGCAGGAACGAGACTACTACGCCAGGAGCCTGGAACAATGCAACAAAAGAAATGGAACGCACAAATGGGTGCAATCCATTAGCGGTAAACGCGAGAAAAAAACCAGTTACGCTCGCGAGCCATTACGCCCCGTCAAAACCGACAATCCCCAACTACAACAAGTAATCAAAACTTGTAATTTCTGGATTCAGCAATACAACCAAAATCCTAACGATGATACGCAAGCCATGAAAAATACTGCATGTCGCAATGCAGACAATATGGCACTGCGCGCTAGTGAAGGAAAACAGGAAGAGCAATTCAAACCAATACGCTCATTGAAAGAATGCGTTAAACCAAACAATGTTATTGATAGGGATGTGAAACTTTGTATGCAGGGTTCAAAAGAACCTACCTGGATTGTAACCACACAATAACAGCCGAAGGCAGCAATCTTAGCTATTTGGTTCGGGTTCAACGACACCAATTATTTGACCTGCATCGCAAGAATTGCCAAAATTTAACAACTTGATATTACCTTGGGAAAGCCAAATGACCTTGTACGTTTTTGATGTTCGAAAGCAAGATGGAAGACAAATCCCTGACCCGATTGGTGTTTTACCCCCACCAACACTTGCCACAAACGATGAAATAATCCGCATTACCACCGAATCAGACGAGTACTTTGAGACGGTGAGAAGCAAGTTTGAAAAGGAAAACTTGTTTTTTAATGTGTTTTTAAAATCCTGAACAAGTGATCGTTGCCAATAGCACAATATTTACGATACCAGGGAAATTTAATTTAAAATTGAATGTCAGAGATTCAGTGTTTATCCATTTTTAAAAAGGAGAATGCCATGGATCTCATTGTTAATCTTATTATTTATCTGGTGGTATTTGGGCTTATCTGGTGGTTAGTATCACTACTTCCGCTTCCCACACCTGTCGCACAGATTGTACGTGTTTTATTTATTATATTGCTGATTGTAATAATACTGGCGGCATTTGGCGTCCTTCCAGCAAGCTTCCTGCCTCGACTTTCGTTATAGCGACGTTCAATATAGTTTCACCACAATAAAAAGCCCGCTCTTCGCACGAAGAGCGGGCTTTTTTTATCGTAATCCATTTATCGAAATGAATAATTTTAACGAGCAATAGAAGAAAATTATTCAGGCGTTGGCACTTCTTTAAAATAGTGGCGGAAGTCGAACGAAAAATTGCCTCCCAGAGATCCGCCACCAAGGGTATCTTCCATATTGAAGCTTCCGCTGAGCGACAAAGGCGTAAAAGTATCGATTCGCAATTCACCTTTCTGCGCGGCAAAATGGACACCCGGAATAAAAGGTATCGATGAGTTAGGCGAAGAAACCTGGGCTTCTACATTCCGAAGTAATAATTGGGAAGCGCCAGCAGGTGTAATATTGAATATACCGACACTGAACGGATCTTCGTAGCGGGTAAATGCAATAACCCTGGAATTATTATCCACTCCCACTCGAATAAAAATTTTATTAAGCATTGCAGCTCTCCCTGCGCGCTCAATTTCCTTTCCATCTTTATCTAAAAACCAGGTTTCAAACGTTGAAATATTCCAACTTGCACAAGCTGGTTGCTGGACTTGTGTATCGTTCAATGTTAACCCCAAATCCTGAAACCGGTTTTGATCTGACAACTTTACAATCCTGGTTGTCATCACCAATTCATTTTCACAACGATATTCCATCGTGTATGAATTATCCGATTCATGAAAGAAACGATTGCTGGTAGTACAATACAACTCACTACTAATGAATAGCGGCAGTAAACCGGTCTCATCAAACGCTGCTGGAGTGAGGACACAAACACCTGGCGCAACACTTTCTGACTCAGAAGCAAATACATAAGTATTGATTGATGTTTCTCGCAATCGCTCTTCCATAAAAGGCTTTTGCACATCATTTTGCGGGAACCGTTGGGTGGCCTCAAGATGAGTGAACGCCAACCATAAACCTGGTTCTTTATAAAAGATGTCTTTGCTGATCGGTATTTCCCGTCGAACGGCTAAAGAGCTGCTGGACGTTACGGCAACAATTGAGGATGAACTGGATAACTGATTGGCTTTAGATGAAATAGTATTTTTATTGCCACCATCACCGCCACACGCCGTCAATGCGCCGACAACTAACACGGCTGCGCTATTGATGAAAAGATTTTTTTGCCGAATTGTCATATTAAAATCCCTGTTGATAGTTTTTATGAGGTATTTCTGCATAAACGGACTGCAGAAGGCAGACTATCACGGGGTCGTTTAGTGTCAAATGTATTCAGACCTTTGCTATCAGGAAGGGTATTTTTGGATAGCGCTTAGCAAATTAGCACAACAGCTTTTTAAATTTATTATTCAATAAAAAGGCCCGCTACCTTTAAAGATAGCGGGCCTTTTTATTTTTAAAATACTACTTAACCGATAATTTAAAAATTGTGCGCGTTTTATATTCTTCACCGGGACGCAAGACAATTGATGGAAATTGCGATTGGTTGATTGAATCCGGAGCATGTTGCGGCTCCAGGCAAAATCCAGTGCGATGTTTGTAGTTGACGCCTTTACCCGTTAATGAGCCATCCAGGAAATTACCGGAATAAAATTGCACGCCGGGCTCTTCGGTAAATACTTCCAATACGCGTCCAGATGTGTCTTCTTCTGCGCGCGCCGCTAACGTTAATGATTTGTAGCGGATTTGGTTGATTAAAAAGTTATGGTCGTAGCCCAAACCATTGTCAATTTGCTCGTGGTTGGCGTTAATACGTTCGCCAATTAATTGCGGCTCACGAAAATCAAAGGGAGTGCCCGCAACCGGCAGTGGTGATCCTACCGGAATTTGTACTGCATTCACTGCGTTGATATGGTCGGCAAAAATTTGCAGTGTGTGATTAAGAATATCGCCATTGCCAGCCAGATTGAAATAAGTATGTTGGGTTAAATTAACCGGAGTAGCTTTATCAGTAGTGGCAAAATAATCCACCACAATTTCATCGTCATGAGTAAATTGGTATGTAACTTTCACGTGCAAATTGCCCGGAAAACCCTGATCGCCATCTTCACTTAACAAACTCAATACCAGGCCCTGGCCTTTGGCATTTTCAAAAGGTTCGGCACTCCATATTTTTTTATCAAACCCTTGTACACCGCCGTGCAAACTATTTGGGCCATTATTGGCAGCGAGATTATAAGTCACACCATCCAGCACAAACCTGGCATCGGCAATTCGATTACCAACCCGACCAATCAGGGCACCAAAAAATGGCGATTTTTCCAGATAGGGTTCAAGCGTTTCAAAGCCCAACACGACATCCCCCAAATTGCCATTTTTATCGCGCACATGGAGTTCGGTAATGATGCCGCCGAAGTTAATAATTTTGGCAATACTGCCGCGCTGGTTGGTCAAGGTAAATTCAGTCACTGTTTCGCCGGCAGGTGTGGTGCCGAATACTCGTTGCGTAATTGCCGTAGTCATTCGTGGTTTGCTCTCACTGTTGGTAATAATTTTGTTGACGGTGGTCTTGTAGCTGATTGAATTTAATCCGGTTTGTTTTGCCCGAAATCAGGAAATCCTTCATTGCTCCATTCAAAGTGGCGGATATAAGTATGGCGATTGGGATCGGTAAGCGGAGTGCCCTGCAATTCTAAATAGTCGCGCGCATGATATACCATAATGTCATTTTGACCATCATCAGTCAGCGTGAAACTATTATGGCCCGGGCCGTATCGATGCAGGCGTTCATTGGTACTGAATGCGGGCTGCGGTACCTTGTGCCAGGACGCGGGATTTAATAAATCTGCATCGGCATCCGCCCATAACAACCCCATCGCGTAACGATGATCGGTGGCACTGGCGGAGTAAGCAATAAAAATCTTGTTATTGCGAATCAACACCGCTGCGCCCTCATTCACTTTGTAACCCTGGACTTCCCATTCCAGTTCCGGGCGGGAAATTTCCACTTCCACATCACCTACTTGAGTGGGAGAAATTAATGTGGCGAGATACAACGCAGAATTTGATTTCTCTTCCGGATCTTTTTGCGCCCAAACCAGATAGCGTTGGCCTTTGTGTTCAAACGTGGTCGCATCCAAGGCAAAAGAATCGCGCGCGGTATTTACTTTGCCCAATTCCTCCCAATCACCATTTAGTGGATCAGCGCTGCGATTTGCAAGCACATACATACGGATCAACCAGGGTTTTTCTGCATCACCCGCCGCAAAATAGATGTACCAGGTGTTATCAAAATAATGCAGTTCCGGTGCCCAGATATTGGCGCCCATAGCGCCGCTCGCACGTTTATGCCACACCACTTTTGCTTGAGCGCTTGCTAATCCTTGCAATGAGTTTGCACTGCGCAATTCAATGCGATCAAACTCCGGGGCAGTCGCAATAAAATAATAATGGCCCGTCGGTGTGCGATGGATAAAAGGATCGGCACGCTGCGGAATAAATGGTTGCGCGATGTCGCTGGCAGCTGACGAAACTGGCGTTACTGCAGCGCCTTTATCAACATCAACTGCTTGCTTTTCTACCCTGTCTTCGCAAGCTGACAATAGAATCCCGACTAACATTGCACCTGAAACTAACACATATTTCATATTTACCTCTCAACCCGGCTCTACATATCTCTCACTCGAAAGCAATGCTTAACAGGAGTTAACTGTTATTATTGAAAGTTTCATATTATATTACATATTCAAAGAATTAGACCAAGAGAGAAGAAAATGCTGTTAATCAACCCCACTCGCGCCGCTTTCGCCGATATTGTAAAAGTGCTGGGCTTCGCTACCCTGCTTTGTGTAGCCGCGTTCAGCCAGGCTAAGCAGGTGGATGTCCATGACCCGGTTATGGCACATGAAGGCGATACCTGGTATCTGTTTAGTACTGGTCCCGGCATTACCATTTACAGCTCCAAAGATCGCATAAACTGGACTTTTTCGGATCGCGCTTTCGCCACCGAGCCAACCTGGGCTAAAAGCGTTGCGCCTGGCTTTAACGGCCATCTCTGGGCGCCCGATGTCATCCACCACAATAATCAGTTTTATTTGTATTACTCCGTCTCTGCCTTTGGCAAAAATACTTCCGCGATCGGCGTCACGATCAATAAAACCCTCAATCCCGCATCGCCGGATTATCGCTGGGAAGACAAAGGCATAGTGATTCAGTCCGTACCCAACCGCGATATGTGGAATGCGATTGACCCGGCGGTGATTGTCGATGAACAAGGTTCGGCATGGATGAGCTTCGGTTCGTTCTGGAGCGGTTTAAAAATTTTCAAACTGAATGATGACTGGACACGCCCCGCAGAACCGCAGGAGTGGCACAGCATTGCCAAACGTGACCAGGTTCCGGCAGAAATCAGCAGTAATGCAGGGCCGGGAGAAATTGAAGCGCCATTTATTTTAAAAAAGGGTAACTATTATTATTTGTTTGCGTCCTGGGGATTATGTTGCAAAGGCGCTGATTCCACTTACCACCTTGTTGTTGGTCGCTCCAAAAATATTACTGGCCCGTATTTTGATCGCGCAGGAAAAGATATGAACGATGGCGGTGGCAGCTTACTGATCAAAGGCAATAAAAAATGGGTAGGTCTCGGCCATAACAGCGCTTATACCTGGGATGGAAAAGATTATTTAGTGTTGCACGCCTATGAAACTGCCGATAAATATTTACAGAAATTAAAAATCCTGCATATTCACTGGGATAATGAGGGGTGGCCATTGGTTGACGAAAAAGAATTGGACTCCTATCAAAGCAAACGGCAGTCCACTAAACTGAAATAATCCAACGCGATTTAAGTCATAAATGCTAATAACTTTTTAATCATAGGCTTTGCGGGTTATTAGCATTTTATCTTTGTTTACCGCCACCAAAAAGGCTAGTCTGTACACAGCACTGCTAGTTTTCTCCATCGTTGCTTGTCTTTTTCAATATTGATTAACCAACACTGAAAGGAAAGGTGTTTTAACGGAGGTAAACTTATGACCCATGAAGAAATTCTTCGACAACAATTAAAAGCTGAACAAGCCGAGACCGCCCGTGAATTGGCCGAGTTATTGCGATTAGCGCAAGAAATGGGACGTCGCTTGTGCAATGAAACCCACGGCGATATGTATGATGATGTGCGCATGTTAATTTCACTACTTCACCAAACCCGCGCACAAGCTGATTTGATTGATGCAAAATTAAATTCCGCTGATCCCGTAACAGATTTAATGGCAAGACGTCAAAACATTTTGTAAAGAAATACATCCTGATTAGTTTCGCCGGTGAAGCTGTTAATCATTATCCTGGTTTCTCTGTAGAGTTGATGTGTTGGCAATTTGCGACGCACAACGCCAGGAACCAGATATTTAACAGGGGTTGCAATAAGCGAAGCGCCAAATTCTTTGGGCGCAAAAAATTCACGAAATGCATTGGCGAACGATGAAACGATCACGAATTAAAATACTATCGCCCCAACAGTTAGCACCGAAAGAATAAATGCTCCTACGTTCAGGGCTATAAAACCTTTAGGCTTATAGGTGATCATTAACATCACCAGAAGTGCAGCAAACGCGAGCACACCAATCAGTACTGGCACACCTATAGATCCGCCCCAGACTAAAATCCCCAAAATCATGGAAATAAAAACCAGCACGGAACCAACTAATTGCAGGACAAGTGTTTGTTGTTCTACCAATGTGTGACCAAATAAATCGCGCTGGTGCTTTCCCATCGCAGCAGCCAAACAACTTACGCTCAATACATTAAGTGTCCACAATAATAATACCCACATATTATGTTTACCCTCCATTTGAACCAGTTTTATTATTGATAACTTTTTTGGCATTCAAACTAGCGATGGGTGCATGTTGCAACTTATAAATAGAAAAAAGGCCACTAATCCCTCAACACAAGCCGAATCGGCACTGACGATTACCCATTGCTGGTGATAAATACGACTCCCCGCTCCCCGGTTAGTGCGATCAAAAACCGGGGTGATAAAAATAATATAGCGCTAATTGATAATTGTTCCAGCCAGGCGTGGCATTACAAAAAAATCAAATCCGGATTATTAATTTTTCCTGAGTAATCTGACACCATAAATTCCTCCCGCCACAGAACCGGGTGTCGCAACAAATTTCACTCGCAATTTACCGTTAGATTGTTTGACCAATTCCGTCGGAATTGCGTAGGACTCAGTGAAAAATTCTTCCGCATTGCCCCTGGATTTTACATGCGCAAGCAATTGATCATTTAAGTAAATCGCAAAGCTTCTGCCCGCATCAATCCCGGCGTAGGTGATTTGTAAAAATCTGGCTTCTTGTTTTTTATCATTCAAATCATAACTGAACCAGGCTCGGGTATGACGCCAATGACGACCATTATAAATACCCGTTTCACTTTGTTCACCCTGATAAAAGTGATCTGACTCCGGCTGTTGCTCGCCCGGAGCAACCTGATCAATGGTTTTTACTTGCAATTCCAGACGCGCCTTTTCAGCGGCTGCGGTTTTGGCGCGGGCTTTTTCTACATCCGCCGCAGTAGTGTATGGCCAATAAATGGTATAGCGCGATTCATGTACACGAAAGAAAGGAACTAATTCCAGATGCGCAATATCTTTACCATTGATTAATCCTGACACATCAAAAGTAAGTGGTTTACCCGCGACCGGTTTTAATTTTTTAATAAAATCATTGCTGTTGCCCAATAAAAATGGCGCCGCTTCCAATGGACACATGGCCCCTTGTGCGATATGCCCCATCCGTGAATCATCCGCAAAATAATTCAATTGCTCATTTGCAAAGGGCCGGGTCTTTGCCGCAAGTACAATAGGGCCATGCAATACTGCATAATAATTTTCGCCACCAGGCATTTGTTCCAGCGTCGTTTGCATTGGCACCGTTAACTCAATTTTGTCACCTTTTTTCCAACGACGTTCCAGATTAATGTATTGACCTGGCATCGCGGTTACAGTGATTGGCTCACCGTTAATCGAAACCTTGACCGTTTTATCCAGCGCCCAGAGTGGGTAGCGCAAATTTAAACTGAAACGTGCCGTTTTATCGATGTGAATAGTTGTAATTTCCTGATCGGGAAATTGTGTATGTTGAGTAAGGAAAATACCTTTCGCTTTCCATTCCAGGCGTGAAGGAATAAATAAATTCACATATATTGCTGGCGTTTTTCCTTTGATAACATCGCGCGCATAAATAAATTCAGCGTATTTCGATTGGCTTTCCAGGCCCGAGCCAACGCAGCACCACATTCCCTTGTCCACTTGCGAATAAACACGGTAGTGATTGGGGCGCATAGGCGTGAAATAAACGAAGCCACCGGTAGTAGGGTTTTGTGAGGATAAGATGTGGTTGTAAAGCGCGCGTTCGTAATAATCTACATATTTCATTGGCGACGTTTGCGCAGCCGACGAGAGATATAACAGCTCTGTTAATTTGAGCATATTGTAAGTGTTACAGGTTTCCGGCCCTTCCACTTCATTAACCATCGACGAAAAATCCTGCTGGCCGTGGAAATGCTCTTTAACGCTGTTACCGCCAATCGCTACTGAACGTTTATCGACAACGGTTTGCCAGAAGAACTCAGCGGCTTTGTTCCATTCGGCATTATGGGTTACGTCTGCATAACGTTTGAAGCCGATCACTTTGGGAATTTGCGTATTCGCATGCAAACCGTTTAACTGGTCTTGTTGCTTTTCCAATGGCTGCAAAATGGCTTGATGGGAAAACGCTTCGGCGAGCCTCAGGTATTTTTTGTCGCCGGTAATCTCTGCCACATCTACAAATATTTCATTCATACCGCCGTGCTCGGTACGCAGCATAGTTTGCATTTGATCGGCGTTAAGATTTTTAGTGAGCGTCAACGTCCAGTCAGATAGTTTCACCAACATTTTTTTTGCGTCTTTATTATCTGCGTAGCGATAAGCATCGCGCAGACCTGCGTAAATTTTATGGATGTTATACCAGGGCACCCAGCGCTCGTTGGTTGAAAAGTTATCCGCACGGATATTTCCTGCGGCAATTTCATCCCACATTTTTTTACTATCAGGAATGCCACCGATATAACCGGTTCCCAATTTATCCTGGCACTTTTTTAATTCGGCAATAACATAATTCAAGCGTTGCAATACTTGCTTATCACGCGACGAGGTGTACATCAAGGCCAATGCCGATACGTAATGACCGCCCATGTGACCATCCAAACCGGTGGATTCCCAGTTACCGTAGGTTTCCTTAAAAGGCAATCCGGCTTCACGGCGAAAGGGTGCGAGTAGTTTTTCTGTATCCAATGACAGCAAATATTCTTTATTGATATTTTGTGCATGAAGGAAAGGACTATCGAGCAATTGCACATCGCGTATTGGTGCAAGTTCAAATGCATTTACATTAAACCCAAAACCTATGCCTAATATAAAAACTAAACGAGTGAGTGATTGCTTCATTATTTTTACCTTTTCGACAATGGCATTCAGCGCCCTATAATAAAAAAGGCAGCTCGTGCGAGCTGCCTTTCTTGCATAACTTAACCTTGCATTACGCTCTGCAACCTAGAACGTTAAACGTGCACCCACTGCAATAGTCCGGCTATAAAGTGCTGAACCAAAGTTGCTGGTCGTTGCACCGTTTTCGCCGTAATAGCTTTGATAAATTTCTTCTGTCAGGTTAGTGCCATCCAGCGTTAACTCAAGCCCGTCGGTTAGTTTATAACTGATTTGCAGATCCATACTCTTTTCAGGTTTTCTCCATACTTCAAGTGGATTAGCGAATACAGCAGCTTCGTAATTATTCAGGAATTCACTGCGCCATGCATAGGATAAACGCATTCCCAATTTATCTTTTTCATACGCAAGAACCACGCTGTATGATTCATCAGAAACGCCGAAAAGATCAGTTTTCTTTGATCCTACCACTTCACCATCGGAATTGGTGATTGGTGTTACTTGCGAAGACTCCAACGCGGTATAGCTTGCCTGCACACCAAAACCATCAAGAATTCCCGGCAGGTTTTCAGGGAACCAAACAGCGCCCAATTCCAAACCACTCAATTCACCATTCGACGCATTGTATGGCTGGCTCAGAACGTACGTACCCAATGTACCATCAGGTTTTGTACGCTCAACCTGGCGACGGAAATCAATGACAAAACCGTCAACTTCACGCTTGAACAATGTTCCGTATAACGAACTGGCATCAGCAAAATACCATTCCAACGAAATGTCATAGTTTTTGGATTCTGTTGGTTTCAGATCCGGATTACCGCCCGATGCGCTACCAAGTTTGCTACCCGTTACACTTTCATTATAAATAATCTGGGAATTTAACGCTGAAAAGTTGGGGCGACGCAATGTTTCGGTATAAGCAAAACGTGCGAATAAATCATCAGTCAACGCATAACGCAATGAAAGACTAGGCAACACTTTCGAGGTGTCCGCAGAATCGGCGTAAATATCTTTAGTGGGTGACACGGTATCGGTAAATTCCATGTCCGTTTCAGAACCGGTATAACGCAAACCAATTTCACCGTCCAGCGTTCTGCCCGCAACTTCAGTTTCATATTGCGTTGTTACATATGCAGAGGTCGTTAGCTCTTCAATATTGAAGCTTTCATCCAATGCCAGTTTTTTCAGATTGTAAGTAGCGCGCATTTCATCAGCATGCGACCGCAAGTAATATCCGTTCGCAACAGCCCATGTAGTTGGAACATTGGCTTCACCATCAAAGAAACCATCATTGATGTAAGTCATCTGTGCAGTAATAGGAAGTGCAGAATTAAATCCTTCCTGGCGACTAAATGCTTCTGATGCAGTGCGCTTATCTATACGCACACCAAAATTAATTTTGTTAAAAATTCCAAGATCAGTGTTATAGGCTGCATCCGTGGTGAAAGTAACCGCATCACCTTTATTTTTGTTGGCATTGTCATACAACTGGGCTGTTTTCCAGTTGGCGACATCCGCTACATTTGCTTCGTTTAGCGCTGTTGCCGGATTATCAATAAATTCGAAGGCAGGGATGCCACCGCTATTATTGAAATCAACATTCAAACCATAACGAGCGCCTTCATAACGCATGGCAATAAAATCGGTTGAGAATTCACTTTCTTGTAAAACCAATTCAGATTTCACATTGAAGTCATCAGTAATGTCCCAGTTACCACCAAATGCATAAACAAAACTATCAGTCTTACCGATAGTCAAATCACCGCTGGTAAAAGACCAGTTGTCTTTCACACTACGGGATTTAACAATGTTGGTCCCTTCGAACAATTTAATATTTGCATCATTTACTGCAGTCGGGCTATTTGCGTAAGAGCCCCACCAATCGGCAAAAGAAAATAACAATGAGTTAAAGGAATCATTGCGATAACCGTTATAGAACGCTTCAAATATGTATTCAGACGTGTCATTTGGAGCAAATTGTAAAGATATATTCGCTGCAGAACGTTCACGTTTGCCGGTAAAGTCACTGGAAAAAATAGCATCTCGACCGAGGATGTATTCCATAGGTTGACCATTTACATCCAGGGTTGAACCCGGAGTATTAGGTAACCCGTTTAATAAGCCACCTTGCCAAATCGGATTTTCAGCAACATTGTCTCTGGTCGGAAAAATACGCTCGTAACTTGTATAAGGTGCAACAGGATTATTCGTAGCAAAAGGCACCATTGCACCAGCGGTAATGCTTTGATCGCGATAACTGGTTTCTGCATAAGACAGGTTTACCAATGCACCAAACTCACCTGACCCCGTGTCCCAGCGATTGCTCGCCAAACCGCTAATTTGTGGGTCAGTTTTGTCGGGTTGCTCCTGATAAATGCCACGGCCAGCAACAACAATTTTGCTACCTTCAAAATCAAATGGGCGCTGGGTTTTAATATCAATCACCCCCGCAATGCCACTTTCGATTTGACTCGCAGAGCGGGTTTTATAAACATCAACCTGGCGCAATAAACTCGCAGGAATATCTTGTAATGCAACAGAAAGACCTGAAGCAGTAAAAATATTGCGGCCATTTACCGTGGTAGTGACGTCCGTTAAACCGCGAATAGAAATACCCGATACTTCACCGGAGCCGCGATTGGTTACCTGCACGCCAGTGACACGCTGCAATGCCTCAACAACGTTGTTATCTGGAAACTTACCGATGTCTTCAGCCACGATGGCATCAACAATTTGCACTTTATCTTTTTTAACATCCAGGGCTTTTGTCAAACTGCCGCGAATACCACTGATAACAATCTCCTCAACCTGGTCTTCCTGCGCAACCGTAAAGGAAGTACCTAATGCTGCCGCCATGGCAACAGCGATGCTGAGTGTTTTTTTCTGGAACATGTGTATCTCCCATATGCGATGGCACCTTGTGGCAATTCGACAGGCACCTATCGTTATTATCTGAACGCTCGTGTTTTGTCTTATAAAAAAGCCAGCCCCAAAGGAAAAACTCCCGGCCGGCTGATATTTATGCGCAGTAGCAGTCAATTACATGCTTATCAAATGTGCATATTGTAAGACAAATAAATCCTAACTTTGGCATCTTATCCAGTCAATGAAAAAAGTGCTTTTTCGTGTAAAGGCGGGAATTTATTAATAGATGGGAAAGTTGGTAACAGTATTGATGAAAAATTAATCCAATCGTTAATTAACTGAATTGAAAATAATGATTAAAAAAAATTATCGTTAACGATTATTGATGGGGTCATGAAAAATAAAAAAACCGCTTAAAAACAGTAGTTTTATTGCAAAAATCTACTTTCCACGTTCGATCATTGATAACAAGTCTTTTAAAAAAACAGGAAAAAATAAAAAAGCCGTTACAGAAAATCTGCAACGGCTGAAAAATTGGTGCAAACAAACAGCGTCACACCATCCAACGACAAACGGATAAGTCCTGACAAGACATAGGCTCGAATGAGCCAAAGAGATTAACCTGACAAAACAACTTAACACTCAATTTGTAATATAATATATTAATAAAACTTATTGTCCAGTATTTTGACAATTATTTTTTAAACATTTTTATTGTTGCTCCATATACAGCCATGCTTCATGTGGATCGCGCATAAATCAACGCCATAAAAAAAGCCCTGCTTCAGGGGGCAGGGCTTTTTCGCAACACCTTAGAAGGCGTAACGCACACCTATGGCATAGGTTTTGGAATAAATGGCGTTGCCAAAGTTAAACAGGTTTTGATTACCCTCACCGTAGTAATTTTGATAAACATCATCCAACAAGTTGGTACCGTCGAAAGTGATGGCCAGTTCGTCGGTCACATCGTAGTTCAACTGGAATGACAGGTCCTGCTCAGGTCGACTCCAGAACTGGATGGGGTTAGCAAAAATAGACGCTTCGTTACCCTGGAAGAACTTCTCACGCCATACATAAGATAAACGCGCACCAAAGCTCTCTTTTTCATAGGCTAATACCACACTGTAAGACGAATCAGACACCCCACTCATTTTGGATTTGTTGTAACCGCTGACACTGCCATCTTCCGCAAACTCGGGGTTCAACTGCTCGGAATCCAGCATGGTATAGCTGGCTTGCACCCCCAAACCATCCAGCGCTGCTGGCAGATTATCAGGGAAGTAAACCAGGCCAATTTCCAAGCCACTCAACTCACCGTCAGCTGCGTTAACCGGCGCGTTCAATACATAAGGACGGGTTTTTCCATCATCGCCCTCACGCACAATAGTTTTCTTACCATTGATAACAAGACCATCGATCTCACGCTTAAACACTGCACCATACAGCGAGCTACCTTCGGCAAAATACCATTCCAGCGACAGGTCATAGTTTTTGGAGTAGGTTGGCTTAAGCCCCGGGTTACCGCCAGTGCCCGTACCGTATGGTGTACTGGTCAATGGGTCCTGGAAGTCCTGATTTGGGTTCAAGGCGTTATATTCAGGCATACGCAGGGTTTCCGTGTACGCGGCGCGCCCGACTATTTCATCGGTGATATTCCAGTTCAGCACCAGGCTCGGCAACACCTCAGTAGCAGAAGAATCGCCCAGTGTCATAACGCCATCCTTCCAGAACTCCAGATCCTGCTGGTAATCCACTGCGCGCAACCCCAGCTCACCATTGAGGCTATCACTCAGATGGAATTTGCTAGTGACATACAGCGCGGCAGCGTCTTCATCAACATTGAAACTTTTTGTCAGAATCGGTGCATCAAGGTCGCTGTAGACAGCGCGTACCGCATCCTGATTTCTCAACAAATAGGAGCCATCTGCAGTGATAAAGCTATCGAAAATAGTGGCGCGGCCATCGAAGTAGTTATCAACCGTAAAGATCAAACCGGAGCCGTCACCCGATGCACCGGCGGCGGTTAACAATTGCATCAATTGACTGACACTGGTGTTGGCGATACCTGCATTATCGTCCCGCGTAAGCACTTCCGCGCTACGCACCTGGTAGCGGCCACCCACTTTGATGCTATCGATAAAATTGCCATCCAATTGCCAGTCGGCGTCCAGCGTATACGCCACCGAATCACCTTCATTGCTGGAGCCATTATCGTAAACAGTCCCCGCCCTCCAATTGGCAACTGCCGCCATATCGGATTCATCAAGCGCAGTGGCAGGGTTATCCCGGAAGACCACCGACGGAATACCGTCGCGATCGTTGTAATCCACGTCCAAACCATAGGCGGTACGATCAAAGCGCATGGCAAAGAAATTGGTGGTGTATTTACTCTCTTGTAAAACCAGTTCGGAATTTACGGTCAACTTATCTGATGGTGCCCACTTGGCACCCAACGCATACAGGTAGCTGTCCGTTTTACCATCGGAATAATCTCCACTTTGGAAGCCGCCGTTATCGCGCCCCTGGTGCTCTTTAACCACATTGGTGCCTTCGTAAACGATAGGAATATCGATGTTGCCGTTTTGATGCTCCAGCACGTTGGTAAACCACATGGCGTTTTGCTGGGTATTGCGATAGCCGGTGTAGAAACCTTCAGCCAGGAATTCCCAATCGTCATTTGGTGCCCACTGCAAGGAAAAGCTGGCAGCCGGGCGTTTGCGGAAACCGGAGAAAGACGTACCAAACACCGCGTCACGCATCATCAGATAATCGACAGTTTGACCATCAACATTCAGCGTTGAGCCTGCCGTATAAGGTATACCAGTCTCCAAACCCGCCTGCCAAACATCACTGCCGCTGGATTTATTGGGGATCATTTGATACGGCGAATACGCCGATGCCGGGGATGCAGAAAAGAATGGGTATACCGCACCGGCAGTCATAGTGTCATCGCGATAATGGGTTTCAGCGTAACCGACGTTGATCAATGCCCCGAATTCGCCACCACTTTCCAGTTCCCAGCGATTGCTGTAGAGCGCACTGATATTGGGATCAATCTTGTCGGGTTGATCGGTATAAATGCCGCGTGCAGCCAACACCACTTTTTCACCGTCAAACATAAATGGGCGATTGGTTTTTACATCGATAGAACCGGCGATACCGCGCTCGGTGCGATCAGCAGAACGGGTTTTGTATACATCGACACTGCTCAACAAGCTGGCAGGAATATCCCAAATAGCGACGTCGCGGCCAGCGCCGGTAAATACATCGCGACCATTAACGGAGGTGTGCACGTCGGTCAAACCACGGATAGAAATACCGTCAACTTCACCGCCGCCACGGCCGGTAGTTTGCACACCCGTTACGCGTTGCAGCGCTTCCACTACGTTGTTGTCCGGGAATTTACCAATATCTTCTGCGACTATGGCATCTACAATTTGCGTATTCTCGCGTTTAATATCCAATGCTTTACTCAGGCTGCCGCGAATACCTTGTACGATAACTTCTTCAACTTGCTCTTGTTCTTGCGCACTACTCAGTTGCGCCAACATTGCAGCGAGCATCGCAGTGGCTAATGCTGTTTTCTTATACATTTTTCAACTCCAAATTTTTTATTAAATTTGAGTTAATCCTGTATTGATTAACCCAATTTCAAAGAATGGTTAGCGAGGGGCCGCGTCCCTCGCCGCTGCGAATCAATTGGCAGGCGAACCTTCTTTAAATAGTGAGTTAATTTTTTCTGTACTGATGGTGCCGGTATATACCTTCAACTCATCGATGGCACCGTTGAACGGGGTATCCCAGTAATTCACGCCCAGCGCAAATTCATTGGTTTCACCCGCGACTGTCATCACGCGACGGAAATCGGCTGCTTCGAGTTGTTGTGCACCATTCACAAACAGCTTGATAGTGTTGTTGTTTTCACCATCAACCATGATGACGATGTGTGTCCATTGGCCCGCAGGAATACGGTTGCTTAATTCTGCATTGTCATAGAACGAAGGACCGTTCGCCCATACGCGTGTTTTAGCAGTACCTGACATTGATGGAACCAGGCTTAACCAGTAATTTGCATTTGCACCACCAAAAAATGCTGTGGTGTAATCGGTAAATGCGGCTGGTTTTAACCACAGTGAAATGGTGTAGCTGTTAGTGGTGATCAGATTGTCGGGCAAGCGAATACCGGTTGTGCCATCCAGTTTTACTGCCTGGCCTTTTACACCTTCAACATAACTCACTGCACCGCCGGTGTTATTAATAAAGTTACCAGTCACTTTACCTTCAGCAGCAACACCGTTCAGTGCCGCCAGGTTATTTTCAAAACTGTATTCTGCTGGCGCGAGTGATTTAATCGTCACCGAAAAGTTTTTCGTATCGGTAAAACCTTGATAGGTAATGTGCGCCGTCAAGGTAACCGTCTTATCACCTTCATCGGCAGTAGGTTGGTTAACTACTGCAACACCATTGGTCGGTTTCAAATATTTTTCATCACTGGATGTCCAGCGAATACCTGATACGAATGGACCAACGCGAAGTAAATCAAAGTTTTCACGCACGGCAGACATATCACCCAACGCCAACGCGTCTTTTACAAAACCGGCGAATTGCGCAGGGTCAGTCAGGTTGTTAATTGCAGCACCGTTGATATCCAAAGTGCTTAATGCGTAGTCGTATACAATCAAATCATCAATTTGACCTACGAAGGGCGCATCCCAACCAAAATTAACACCCAGCGCATACAAGCCACCATTTTTGAAAATATCATCGCGCGGCATTGAACCAACCAGAGCACCGTTGATATACAAACTCATAGTGCTGTTGGCATAGGTAATCGCTACATGTTCCCATTGGTTGATTGGCGCTGTTGCCGAGTGAACAACCTGATTCCAATTGCCAAGGTAATTACTCCAGATCAATGAGCCGGTAGTAAACCAGGCATTGCCGGGAATAAAGCTATACCAGTGATCAACATCGGTCGCACCGAAAAACGCCGGTGTGTGAGTAGCCAGTGTTTCCGCTTTCATCCAGAAAGAAACGGTGTACTCACTGGATCTAATAATATTATCCGGTAACCGAACACCATTAGCGCCGTTAAAATCGTAGGCCTGGCCATTGTGATAACCGGCGGCAAATGTTGGTGCAGTGGCATCGACATTCGCCAGGTTATTGTCAGTGGTTCTCGCTACAGCATAATTTCCCAATGAATCGTTTAATGTATTTTCAAAGCGATAATGCGCAACCGCATTTTTAAATGCAGGGCGCGCTTTAATTTTTACATTGAACGTTTTGGTAACGGTTTGGCCACCCAATGACAGATTTGCAGTCAAAGTAACTGTTTGGTCGCCGAGGTCAGGCGTAGGAATAAATACGTTACCTTTTGAATCGATATAATATTCATTGCTGCTTACCCAGTTAATCGCAGTGCCGCTTTTACCAATAGTCGGCAGCGAATAACCTTCATCGGCAAGCGTCAATTCAGTTTTGATATTAAGCGCATCAGCAACAGCATTAAGTGCGGTAGCGGTATTTGCAATTGCATCAGTACGGCTACCAAACACGCTGGAGCCATCAGTTGCCATTGCCGAGAAAACCGGAACCAAATCTTTTACGTCGTTATCCCACTGCCATTTAATAACACCAAAATAAGTGCCTGAATCCAACACCAATTTAATTGTGTCATCACCTTGTGATAACCAGGTACCTTTCTCGCTGCCGCTCACGGTGCGATTTTCATTCAGGGTAATGAAGCCGGATTTAATCGCGGCCTTGTTAACCGCCTTGCCTTGATTTACAAATTTGTAGTGCCCTGGAACTTGTGCAAGATCTACCAGGTTATTACCGGTGAGTGGAACATAACGCTGCGGTGATACCACCAGCCAGCCTTCTTTGTTCACAAACATTTCGTGCGTACGCACCGCGTGCGCTTCAATATTATTCGGATACGCAGTTGCTGATGCAGGGAAGCGAGTGTGCGTTACCAGGATGTGGCGTTTTGTCGCTTCATCGTAAAACGCAGAATTATGGCCCGGTGATTGATAACCCCAGGATGGACCTACATCCCCCAATGCTTTGGTAAATTCAAAACCGCCTAATAATTTGCCACCAATCTCAAGGCCGCCAGCGTTGGCAATGTCGTTGCCAGCCGGATCAAGGTAAGGGCCTTTTGGTGTTTTGGAGCGTGCAATACGAATGTTGTAACCGTCATTCGCCGCAAAACCGGCAACAGAATAGAACAAGTAATAGTAATCAGCGACCGGGCTATAGATAACAAATGCGCCTTCAATTGCGCGGAAGTCGCCGCCTAGCAAACGCTTGCCATAACCTTGGCCGGCTTTTGGCTTGCCTGTGGTTTTGTCCATTTCCAGAACAAAAATACCGCCAGAATAAGAACCGTAAACCAGCCACAAATTACCATCCTTATCATTAAACGCCGCAGGGTCGATCGCATTTGGATCAACCGCGCCATTCCAGGTCGTTTGGCCGTTGTCTAACGGGAAAGAGATAAACTCACTTGCATTGCGATAGCCGCTGCGCAAGAACACACCTTTATTAACGTACGGGCCTTCAATTGAATCTGCCTCAGCCAGACCGAGATATGAACGGTTCCAGCAACCACCACCAACGCCCTGCGCGTCCTGAGCCTCAGTTTGTGCGCAATGGTTGTAATAGAACCAGTATTTGCCGCTCGCCGATTTAATAACATCAGCAGCCCAGTTGCCTTCGTAGCCATCGGTCCAGGTAATACCGTCAGCAATCTGGGTGGAGTAAGTGTTAAATAATTTGCTTTCATCGACTTTGTCGTTCGCGGAAAGCACAGAAATATATTCCCAGTTCACTAAATCAGTCGACTTGGCTGCAGCAAGGTGTGAACCGAAAATGTAATAGGAGCTACCATCTTTCACGACCGATGGATCGTGCACACCGATATCCAGCCAATTAATGGAGCCGTCGGCCGCGCGCGGAACAGTGTTTGATAAGGTTGGTTTACTGTAGACAGGCTGCTCGGACGCAGGAGTCGTTGAATAGGATTTGTCATTGCCACCGCCACCGCAGCCGCCCAATAGCAGCAGGCCGCCCATGACAAGCGCCAGGCTTGTAAGCTTCATATAGTTCACCTTCTCTCGTGTAGTTATTAGTTATTAGCCCCCGCACCATTCGTCCATGAATACTGTCATTACCGGGCTATGCCGGCGCGACTCCGGGGTTTTAATACTGCTTTAATCATTATGTATTACAATATTACTATCATTGATATTGTCACATAATATACCCGGAGTAAAGTCACCAGGAGGGGATGATTCATTACCAGTAGAATTATTTTTAAATACGGTAAATTTTTTATTCAGTAAGACAATAACAAGCTGATCAAATAATATCTTCAGTTATAACACTGCATCGCCGGTAGCATCCCATCAGGACAGGGAGGCTTTAACCCATCAGTTAATATCCATAAAAAAACCCGCCGTAGCGGGTTTTTGGATTGCTTTACACCAGGCGGTAGCGACTAATTAACCCGCAGAACGCGCCTTATATGCACGCACTACCACGTTAAAATCCTCCGCAAATTTTTGCAGGGCATCCAACTCTTTCTTTTCATCAGCGCGCGACAAACCAGCGCAACCCACATAATCCTGCACTGCTTTTACATAAGCCTTAACATCATTATTTGCTTTTACCATCTGGGCGGTAACGACAGTTGCTGCATCGGGAATCTCAGGTTGGGCAGCAGGCTTTTCACAAGCCACAGCCATGGTAGATACCAAAGAAGACACAGTCACAGTTAACGCAAAAACAAACGGCTTCATAGATTTTCCTCTTCAATGAACGGCAATAAACAAACTTGAATTAAACAAAAATAATTTATACGCGGAAGCGCCCTACCAGCTCAGCCATACGCGCAGCAACATCAGCAAGGTTATCGGTGCTACCGGTAATGCGACTTGAACTATTCGCTGTGTGGCTTGCCACCGATGAAATACGGTCGATGTTAATTTCAATCTGGCGAGTCGCTGCACTTTGTTGTTCGGAAGCCGCTGCAATCTGGTTGGTCCTATCGCGAATCACACTGACAATCTCAGTGATATGCTCCAGTGCACTACTCGCATCACTCGCTTGCACAACTGCAGTATTCGCTTGATTAGTACCCGCAGTCATCATCTCTACCGCTTGCTGCGCACCCGATTGCAAACGCTCAATCATTTCGCGAATTTCAGTAGTAGAACTTTGCGTCTTCGATGCCAGCGTGCGCACCTCATCCGCAACTACCGCAAAACCCCGCCCCTGCTCACCCGCACGCGCTGCTTCAATCGCTGCGTTAAGTGCAAGTAAATTGGTTTGATCAGCAATGCCGCGAATGACATCCAGCACCGAGCCAATACTGACGGTTTCATTGCGCAAACGGTCAATCACATCAGCGGCGGTTTTAATATCGGTCGACAGCTCGGTAATTTGCCCCATGGTATTCACCACCAGGGTTTTACCAGCAGAAGCAGCACCATCGGCTTGCAAGGATTTATCGGCAGTATCAGAAACACTGACTGTTACATCCTGCACAACACTCGCCATTTCTTTTACCGCACCAACGATGTGCTGGATTTCTGTTTGTTGCGTGCGAATTTCATTTTCATTGTCGCGCGACAATTGCGACAACGTGGAAGCACTGCTGCTAACTTCGCGCGCGGTGTGCGCCACATTGGCAATAATCGATTGCAGTCGTTCAACAAATTGATTGAAGCGGCGCGACAGTTCAGTCACTTCATCATTGCCAGCTTCCGGCAAACGGCGAGTCAAATCGCCTTCGCCCTGGGCAATGTCGCGCAATGCAATTACCACTTCATTTACCGGCCGCACAATGCTCAACTGCACCGCATAAGCCAGTGACGCAGCCACTAAACTAATAACCACAATCAGCAGCAGCGCATTCATCGCTGCAGCGCCAACAATTTCATCAATCTCACTCATATCCACGCGCACACTGATAACGCCGATACGTGCGCCTTCAGATTTTATTTCTTCGGTAATTGTCAAAAAACGCCCTTTGGCTTCAATACCAACCGCGCGTGGGTTTCCTGAAAATTCAGCAGGTGCAGCTTTGGCAGCAGAATTTTTTTCGTACCAGGCAAAAGGTTTATTGCCGTTATACACAACCGCAACCAACACACGCGGGCTAACCCGCAAACCGGCAAGCGATGCACTCACGGTTGCCGAATCATCAAAGGTCATTGCACCGACGCTGGCTTCACCCAATACCTGGGCAAGCGTGCGAATATCTTCAACAATTGCTGTTTCAGTTCTATCGATACCCGCGCGTACAGTAACGAGGGTAGTTACAACAACAGCCGCAATACAGGTCAGGGTAACGCTCAGCAAAATCTTCCATTTCAGCGATAAATTTTTCACTCGCACCTCAAATACATGAACAAAGATTTAACAAAAACGCATATGTGACACTGATCACAATTTGCGCGTAAGGCTATCAGACATTTTTTTTATTGCATTATTTTTTATACCAATTCATAGAATATTAATGCCGGATTTTTTAATTTTTTTTCATTGCAGTTATATAAAGCCAGAAAAAGATAGACTTATTGACGAATGAAAAAACAGGAAGCGAAAAACCTTGCAGACCGACAAAATTCCGCCGCACACAAAGCAGGCATCCTTGATAGGAAACTAACGTCCGCTAAAAAACACATTTACCCTCAGGTAAAACTCATCCACCCAATAACAAATGAGCCGATGGAAAAAGCGGCTGGCAATCGCCAGAATGAAAGGAAACGCGGGTTGATTTCATGTGAAGCTCTCTCACTGCGGTAATTTTTCTAGTTGTTGTGACTGTTAAAAGCGATTGGGATTAACGATGCTATCAACGCACAATTATTTTTAATGGTTGTAATTTATAGGTTTAGCAGATACCGCAGTTTTTTCCTGATTTTTTTTACTAACAAAAATTTACATAAGCTCTCAATAAAATAAATAATGCCCCGCTTACGGATGAAATGGTCGGCGATAGCAGCACGCATTAAATTTATAAGAAATATCCAATAAAAAAAGCCCGCTGTTTCCAGCAGGCTTTTTGTTCAATCGAGAAATAGTTAATCAATCATCGAAGGCTTGCCAAATACCGGCATTCCCTTATTGTCCCAACGTAGTGGTTTAACAAAGGTATGGCGATCCGGGTTCCACAGCGGATCACCTTCAATTTCGGTATAGGTGCGCGCATGGTAAACCAGCATCACAGTATCGCCGTCTTCGGCGTGGGTAAAACTGTTGTGGCCCGGGCCGAAAATTTTATTGGGAATATCAGAACAGAGCACGGGTTCTCTGGATTTGGTCCAGCTGGCAGGATTTAACAAATCTGCATTTTCATCAACCCACAACAATCCCATCGCATAGTTTTCATCGGTGGCACTGGCAGAATAGCTAAGGAAAATTTTGCCGTTGCGCTTAACAATGGATGGCCCTTCGTTAACCCAAAAACCGCGAATTTCCCAGTCAAATTCCGGCTTGGTGAGCATCACCGGTTCGCTCGCCAATTGCCATGGGGTTTTCATCGGCGCGATATAAATATTGGAGTTGCCCTGAATATTTACATCTTTTTGTGCCCACACATAGTAGAGAACGCCATTGTGGGTAAAGGTTGTGGCATCAAGACAGAAAGTATCAATCCCGGAATCTACCTGGCCCATAAATTCCCACTCGCCGTCCAGGGGATTCGAATTTTTATTGCGAATTGCATACATACGATGCTGGAACAAGTTAAATTTAATGTCGCGGCTTGGCGCTGCAGCAAAATAAACGTACCAGGCATATTCACCGGATTGCGGATCTTTGTTGAAATGAATTTCCGGCGCCCACACCAATTCACTGTAGGGGCCAGTATCCGGTTTGTGCCATGCATCTACGGTTGGTGCATTTGCTAATTCAGCAATTGTTTTTGCACGGCGCAATTCAATGCGGTCATATTTTGGTACAGATGCAGTGAAGTAGTAATAACCATCGGTGTGTTTGTACACGAATGGATCTGCACGCTGTGGGATTAAGGGTTTTAATAATTTGCTCACTTTTTTCTCCAATTTTTTTAAATCTGCGTAGGTTGCTGGTGAGCCTGCGAACCGCAACATGACCATTTAACCGTACAACCCAAAACCCGATTAAATAAATATTCGAGCTTACGGCAGTAGCTTCAGGATGGTCATGTTGCGGTTCGTTCCTCAGGCTACGCGCCCCGCCACAACCTACGTCCAAATCAATGCTCTGCAATATAACCTTTCGCACGCATTTCATTTTTAAGGCCGGCGTAATAGTTGTCGTTAATGCGATACCAAAACATCAACGCGCCCATTAACGCATGGAAGAATCCCGGAATAATTGACAGCATCAAGGCTATTCCCATTAATGAAAAATCTGATTGCGCCTGATTGGGAACGTATTGGAAATAAGTTAACAACCAGCCCACCATCAAACCGGCAATACCCATTCCCGCTTTCTGGCCAACGGAAATACCACCGTAGGCAAAGCCGGATACCCGCTTGCCATTTTTTACCTGGCCATAATCAATCGTTTCAGAAATAATTGACCAGAAAACCGGTGCATGCAGATCAACAACAAACGACAGCAGGAAATACAATACAAAGGCGAGCGCCACATCTTCGCGGCCAACAAATAAATAAATTGCCACACTCAGCACCGCAACCAGCAATTGTGTGTAGCGGAATAAATTAATTTTGCAGTAAACCTTGGTGATCCAGGTCGATGCCACCATGGCCAGAATAGCGGCCGCAACACCGGTGGATAAAAACGCCGAGACCAATGCCTCATCGCCACCCAGATAATATTTCGCGTAATAAATTGCCACTGAACCACGAATGACGTACCCGATAGTACCGGTCACGCAAACAGCAACCAGAATTAACCACTGGTCATTTTTTAATAATTGCAGGAATTGGCTCAATAGCGGTTGGTGTTCAACAACATGTTCAACCCGTTCAGTGGTTTTGAAATAACAGAATAAAAACATCACGGCACCGACCGCCGACATAATTGCCATGGCAATTTGATAACCCAAGGCTTTGTCTTCCCACATGCCTGCAACAACCGGCACCACAATCGCTACCATAAAGGCACCGATTTTTGCCAGGAATAAACGATAACCATTGGCCGAGAGTTTTTCTTTGGGATCACTGGTCAATGCACTGGGCAAGGAAATATAAGGAATACCGACACCAGAGGTAATCAAGGTCATCATGATGTAAGTGGAATAAGCCCAGATTAATTTTGCGTCGTAGTCCCAATCGGGCGTAGTGAATACAAAAAATACACTGACCGCATAAGGAATGGCTAACCACAACAACCATGGGCGGTAGCGGCCCTGTAAAAATGTAAAACGATCGGTAATTTGCCCCATCACCAAATCGGAAATAGCGCCAACAACTTTCACGGTAAAAAACAGAATACCCATATCAATGGGCGACAGGCCGAAAATATCCGTGTAGTAAAAAGTAATGATCAGCATCATGGATGAGATCACTACGTTCAACGCCATGTCACCGGCGCCAAACCCTATTTTTTCGGTAACCGATAATTTATCGGGTGCGTGCTTGTCTAGCGCTTGCATTTATTATTTTGACCTCAGTGGTTGTGACTGAAAACCCTATCGTTAAAATCAGGGATTAAAAAAAAAGCGGCATCACTTTAATAGTAATTGCCGCTTCCTTTATCTCTCACCGTTTGTACGGTTTATATTTTCGATTTGTATTTTTTAACTACAAGGCGTCGAACACATTGCCTTGTTGTTTAAACGATTTTCGAATTACAAAAAGTAATCATTTTCTATCGCATGTACGAGCAGAACATCAATGCCGGCCATACCTGCACTCGCTGCGGCTTGCAGACCGAGTTTTGAATCTTCAAATACTACGCATTTAGTTGGATCTACACCTAATAATTCCGCGCAACGTAAAAAAGTATCCGGCGCCGGTTTTGGATTTTTTACTTGATCAGCACCAACCACAACATCGATGTATTTATCCAAACCACAAATCTTTAAAATACTTTCTGCTTCCTGTGTGTAGGCACCCGTTCCAATCGCCATCGGCTTGGTACCGTGATAACGTTGTGCCACTTCCAGCAACGCAGTTGGCTTCACATATTTGTGCATATTGTCATGCACAACTTGCTCTTTAAATTCATTCATTTCATCAAGGGTTGCAGCGACCTTGATATTAAATTTTTCCAATAAAATTTCGATAGTGCCCTTGGTCGGAACACCAGCCAATGAACGCATAAACAAGCGATCAATGGGAATGCCATATTTGTTTAGCATGGTACTCCATGCAAACTCATGTAACTGGCCGCTATCAACCAGGGTGCCATCCATGTCAAAAATCAGTGCATCGTAATGGTCGTACATCATTTACTCTCAGGTTTGCCAAATAAAATTACCGTTAAGGTTAAATTAGAGCACAAACCTGCGATAAGTTCGAATCCGATGTTTACTCTGTTATGTGCATACAAAGTTATCTACATTCAAAGTTATCTACATTCAAAGTTATCTACATTCAAAGTTTTCTGCTTTTTCGGAATCCCCGGTGCCCTTGTAATGTGCATGAGCAGGATAAGAACAGAGTGGTCGGCTACGATTGGGGAAAGCATTACCGGTCACAGTCACCTGCTCAGGCGCTTTATTTTTTTCAACCCAATCGACAATCGGATCGATCATATCGAAATGATCAAGTGCAGCCGCGCCACCACCACAATGCCCCATACCAGGGACCAGGAACAGGCGACTCCATTGCGATACTTTTTCTTCACCGCCATTATCATTAACCAACTGTTGGTAATAGCGAGTAGTCTCTTGCGCCGAAAACCATGGGTCGCTTACGCCATGATAAAAAATCAGTTTGCCACCATTGTCAGAAAAGGTATTAAGCAAGGTCCAATACGCAGAATCGCCCACAAATGCCGCCGGTGTTGCTGCCGCCATAGATTCCTGGTCCACATTCATCTCTGTGCTGGTAATTTTTCCAACGATGGGATGATTACCCGGATTTAATAAACCCGGAATTCCCTGGGTCTCGGTAATGCCGGTATCAAACCAGAAACCGGGGTACACCTGCACGCCGAGCGAATTTTTTGGCCCTGCAAATCCCGATTTAATTGCTTTGGCTTTTGCGAGGCTGATACACGATGCTTTTTTTGTTGCGCTACAGGCGACTGACATTGGATCAAAATTGCAGCCGACAGTATTGGAAATCATTTTGTCAGCGACACCATCAAGCGCATCGCATTGTTTTAGCAAACCATCCATCACGATGGCTTTATCCTGTGCAGTTAACGCTTCAGCAACGTTTGGATGACCTTCTTTGTCTTTTGGTGCAACCCTGGCGAGTGAAACCATTACCCACTTGTCCGCCAGGTTGGAAAAACTGGTGCGCATCGCTGGCGCACCGGCAACAATGCCATCAAATAAACGCGGATAGCGTTGCGACATAATCATGGCTTCGCGGCCACCTGTTGAACATCCCATGTAGTAGGAATGATCAATCGCCTTGCCGTAATATTGCGCTACGATTTGTTTGGAGGTAACAGCAACTTTTCCAATTGCCTGGTACAAAAAATTCAGCGTTGCTTCCTGGTCACTAAAAAAACTCGCATCAAATCCGTGGGCGCCTTGATGCCCGGTATCAGTAGTGACAACGGCAAATCCGCGCTGTAATGCTGTCATATCGCCTGCTGCGCTGCTGCCCAGGGGTGTTGCAACCGAACCATTCAGGCCACCGCCACCTTGCATCATAAAACGGCCATTCCATTTTTCTGGCAAGGCGATTGCAAAACCAATCGCATAAGTTTTTCCACTTGCGCCAACGCGCTCGTCAATCACGCCGTCAACACGGCAGTAGCTTGCCAGAGTTCCCGCATAGGGACGTTGATACATCACTGTTGGTACCGGTCCTGCTGCAATATTTACAGCAGTTTTTATCGCTACATTGTTTTCATTGGTTTTAAAAGCCAACAACTTACTGCAAGCATCTTCACTGTTGTTTGATGATTTTTTTTCGGTTACGGAACAGGAGGACAACGCCAAAATGAAAAACAGTAATCCGACCAGATTTTTTATGCTGTGCATTTAATTTCCCCTTCAGCCTGATCCGTAGTCAGTTTGCCGAACCCATTATTGAAAGCTTACATGCTAACAATAATAAAAATTTTTATAATATTTCATCACTATCCCTGTGATGATGATTTATTTAAAAATCGTTTTGCTATAGCGCTTACACACCATCGTTCAAATGCTTATACACCATCCTTCAAATGATAGTAAGCTGCGTTGTGGCGCAATTCAGTTTTGAAATTACGCACGGTGGTATCCGCACCGATGACGACAACTTCAACACCCGCGATTTCTGCGTAGTCAACAATCTCATCCGCCGTTACACCCTGGGTGTAGGCGCTGTGATGTGCGCCACCCGCTTGAATCCACGCTGCCGCAGAAACTTCCAGGTTTGGACGCGGCACCCACAATGCTTTTGCCACAGGCAATTTCGGCAATTCTTGCGGTGGATTTACGGTATCAACTTCGTTGATGATTACACGGAAGCGCGTGCCGATATCGATCAGGGAAATACACAATGCAGGGCCTGCTTTACCGGTGAAAATCAAGCGCGCGATATCATTGCGGCAACCAATAGTGTGCAAATGCACTTCCAGTTTTGGTTTTGCCGCCGCGATGGAAGGACACACCTCCAGCATGTGCGCGCCCAATACCTGATCCACTCCACCTGAATGAACGCTACCGAAGTGGTAAGTGTAATCTTCCATAAAGGATGAACCGCCTGCGCGGCCTTTGGAGATCACTTTACAAATATGCACCATTGCCGCGGTTTTCCAATCGCCTTCGCCACCGTAACCAAAACCGGCCGCCATTAAACGTTGGGTTGCGAGGCCTGGCAAATTGGTTAAACCGGTCAGGTTTTCAAAACAGTTGGTGAATGCACCGAACTCACCTTCGGTGAGGAATTTCAACATTCCCAGTTCCAAACGCGCTTCGTTTTTCAGCATTTGGAATTGATGTTCATCATCAAAGATTGCCGGATTAACATCGTATTCTTTTTTGTACACCTCGATTTGCGCAGCCACTTCTGCGTCGGTAACAGCATCAACTACTTTTTGCAAATCACCCAGACCGTAGGCGTGAACTTCGTAACCGAATTTAATTTGCGCAGATACTTTATCGCCATCCGTTACCGCAACCTGACGCATGTTGTCACCAAAGCGCGCCACTTTTAAATTCTGGCTCGCATGCCAGCCCATAGCAACGCGACACCAGCTATCAATTTGTTTTTGCACTGATTCAGTGGCCCAGTGCCCAACAACCACTTTGCGCTCCTGGCGCAAACGCGTGCTTACATGACCAAATTCGCGGTCACCGTGGGCGGATTGGTTGAGGTTCATAAAGTGCATGTTGATGTCAGCAAATGGCAGCTCCGCATTAAATTGCGTGTGCAAATGCATATATGGCTTGCTCAAAGCGCTCAAACCGGCGATCCACATTTTTGCAGGAGAGAATGTGTGCATCCACAGAATCAAACCCACGCAATTGGGATTGCTGTTTGCCGCTTGCGCAACAGCAAGGATTTCGGCTGGCGATTTAACGGTTTCCTGCGCAACGATTTTGATCGAAATATTGCTTGATTCGGTTAAACCGGCTGCAATTTTCTGGCTGTTCTCGGCGACTTGTTTTAATACGCCTGGACCATACAGATGTTGTGAACCGGTGACTAACCAGACTTCTTTATCGCCGTAGATTTTCATTATGTGTTCCTCAGAATTTTTCAATTTTTTGTTGGGCATGGCTGCCTGCGCGGCCCGACCCAACCTACATGTGCGTTCGTAGGATGGGTCGGGCTGCGTAAGCAGCCATGCCCATCAACGATATCGATAAATTACTTTTGCCCGTAATAGGCATTTTTTCCGTGCTTGCGTAAATAGTGTTTATCCACAATGCCTTGTTTTAACGGCGCTGTGTTTTGTTGCAATGTTTTGGTCAAATAAGCCATGCGCGCGATTTCTTCCAGAATAACCGCGTGATAAACCGCATCCGCAGCGTTCTTACCCCAGGTAAAAGGCGCATGACCGGCAACGATCACCATGGGCACTTCTTTCGGGCTGCGATCTTTAAAGCAATCGGTAATTTGCACACCGGTTTCTTCTTCATAGTCGCGTTCGATTTGTTCATCCGTCATCACCGCCGTGCACGGAATTTCGCCGTAAGCGTAATCCGCATGAGTGGTGCCGTAACAGGGAATGGCTTGCTGGGTTTGCGCCCAGGCAGTGGCGTAAGTTGAATGTGTGTGAGTCACACCACCGATAATGTCGAAATGGCGATATAAGTGCGTGTGCGTTTTGGTATCAGAGGAAGGACGCATACTTTTTTTATTAGGAGAGTCCTCCACTATGTTGTTTTCCAAATCCACAATCACAATATCGTCCGGCGTCATTACTTCATAAGCAACGCCGCTGGGTTTAATCGCGATAACCCCTTTGCTGCGATCAATTTGCGATACATTACCCCAGGTATAAACCACCAGGTTGCGGCGATTCAATTCCATATTGGCTTCGAAAACTTCGCGTTTTAATTCGGTGTAACTCATTCGCTTACACCTCCACTCGTTTTGATGAAGATACGAAATTACCTAGCGCGCGATATTGTTGATAACGCTGGTCGTAAATTGCCGCAGCGTGTGCATTGGGCGTGTAGGTTTTGCAGGTGCGCGATGCCATTACTTTTTGTGCAGCGGCGACGGTTGGATAAACACCACCGCACACGGCTGCAAAAATTGCTGCACCTAATGCGCAACTTTGTTCGCTGTCCAAAACTTCAATCGGGCAATTCCAGGCATCAGCACAGGTTTGCATGACGAAATCGGATTTTTTGGAAATGCCGCCAATCGCTACGACTGAGTTAACTGCGATACCTTCATCTTTAAACCGTTCGATAATCGCACGCGCACCGAATGCGGTTGCTTCAACCAGCGCACGGAAAATATGCGGCGCTTCGCTGCCCATTTTTAAGCCGGCGATGGCCATGGATACGGTTTGGTCGGCATCGGGTGTGCGACGGCCGTTAACCCAATCAAGCGCAGTGATATTTGCATCGGCGATTGGTAGCGCACTCGCTGCGGTACTTAATGCAACCAGCGTATTGTTTTCAATTTCTTCGACGAGTTTTTGTCTGGTTTCGTCATCCAACAACGATGAATTTGCAAGCAGGTTTTGCACTGGCCAATTCACCAGATCGCGGAACCATGCATACAAATCGCCGAATGCTGATTGCCCCGCCTCCAAACCGACAAAGCCGGGCAATACTGAACCATCGACTTGACCGCAAATACCGCGAATGGATTTGTTGCCAACATCGGCATAACTCGCCACGGTAATATCGCAAGTCGATGTACCCATAATTTTGGTGAGCACACCCGGTTTAACTTGTGCCGCAACGGCACCCATATGGCAATCAAATGCACTGAAACCGACGGGTGTATTTTCGGGAACACCAAGCTTGTCAGCCCATTTGGCACTCAGCCCGCCGCACACTTGATCGGATGTGAAGGTTTCTGCGGGCAAGCGATCACGCAAACCATTGAGTAATGGATCAATGCCCACAAAAAAATCATTGGGCGGATAACCGCCCCAGCTTTCGTGCCACATTAATTTGTGACCCGTCGCGCAACGGCCCATGCGCAATTTGCCCGGGTGGGTAGTGTCGGTAAGAACGGCCGACATCCAGTCACAATGTTCCACCCACAAGTAAGCGGCTTTCGCGACAGAAGGATCTTCACGCAATACATGCAACGCTTTTGCCCAGAACCATTCAGAGGAATAAATTCCACCTTCGTATTTCAAATAGTTTTCTGCTGCGTTATTGGCTGCTGCGGTAATTTCCTGCGCTTCTTTAATGGCAGTGTGATCTTTCCAGAGCACAAACATCGCATTGGGGTTTTCGGCAAATTCCGGTTTCAACGCAAGTGCAACACCTTCGCTATCGACAGCAATTGGCGTAGAGCCGGTGGTATCAAAACTGATACCTGCAACTTTTTGCGCCGCGCCTGCGGGAGCCAATTTCCATAATCCCTGGACAACCTGTTCCAGGCTTTCCAGGTAATCCAGCGGGTGCTGGCGGAACTGGTCTTTGGCCGGCACACAAAACAGGCCTTTTTTCCAACGCGGGTAATAGACCACATTGCTCGCCACTTCCTGGCCGGTAAGGGCATCTACTAATAAGGCTCTAACGGAATCGGAGCCGTAATCCAGCCCCAAGGCATAAGAGGTCATCAAACTCACCTGCTTCTTTCAGAATTCGCTTTATGGTTATTAATATTGACTCATCAGAGGATATTAATATTGTATGACAATATATTCTCAGCAAGACTATCCCCTGTCAATCGGTTTTAGCGCTATCAGGGGATAGCTTTTCTTTATTGTTCCCGCTTTATTTACCCGTGTTGGCAGCCGCCTTGTTCGCGGTCACACCTTCGCTGGTCATGATGATTCGCTTGATAGTGCCATCCGGATTGTAGAACAACTCATCAATGCTGACCGAGCGGCGGTATTGCCCGCCATCAGGGCGTCCTGCGCCGGTGTGATAAATAAAGTAATGCTTGTTATTGAACTCGATAATCGCCTGGTGGTTAGTCGGTGTATTGCCCGCGACTTCATTCAGGATTCCCTTGTATTCCCACGGACCGTTAATGCTCTTGCTCATGGCATAACCAATCTTCTCCGGGAAGCCCATCGCATAGGACAAGTAATAATTGTCCTTATATTTATGCACCCAGATTGCTTCGGTAAATTCCGGCAAGGTTTTGATATTTACGATGGGGCCATCCAACTCGATCATATTCGGCTTGAGCCTGGCGTAGTAAGCCTTGGTGTTGCCCCAGAACAGGTAGGCCTGGCCGTCATCATCGATAAATACGGAAGGATCGATATCATCCCAATCATTCGCGGTATCGGTAGTCATATCGTTAGTGATTAGTGCTTTGCCGCGCGCATCCTTGAAGGGGCCGAGCGGGCTGTCACCCACCGCTACACCGATGGCAAAACCAGGTTTGGTGTCATTGTGGCGCGCGGTGATATACCAATAAAATTTGCCATCCTTCTCAATCACCTGACTGGCCCAGGCATCGCCTTTGGCCCATTTAAAATCCTTCACATGCAAACGCGGGCCGTGGGCCTCCCAATTCACCATGTCAGCGGATGACCAGACCAGCCAGTCATGCATCTCAAAAAATCGGGTGTTGTCTTTGGCTTCATCGTGGCCGGCATAGAGATAAACTTTACCGTTATGCACCAGCGCGGCCGGATCGGCAGTGAAGACATCGGTAAAAATCGGGTTCGCCGCGTGAGCCGCTGTCGCCGTAGTGGCTAATGCGATTATCAATGGTTTAATTAAAGCCAGGGAGTTGATCAGGGGGCGCATCTATACCTCTCTTATTGTTTATCAGTCCGCGATCATCCGCAGATCATGTCTTGCCCAGCCATTTTCAGGATAAGCCGGGGGTTGATTTATATTGATATTATAATACAATTAAATCAAGTAAAGAGCGCAAAAGTTTAACCGATAATTGGCACACATCAGGCAAATATACGTAAACAAACGGTTTTACTCATTGCCCGCAATCAATAACAAACTTATATTGTATGACTTTAATAATAACGGCCACGCCGATGTAACCCAGTATGAGCCGCGATAATAAGACAAAGCCTCCAGCCGATACCTTGCCAGCCAAGCCCCTGCGTAGCGCCCAATGGTTTGGTAGCCAGGACAAGAACGGCTTTATGTATCGCAGCTGGATGAAGAACCAGGGTATTCCCGAACACCACTTCCAGGGTAAACCGATTATCGGCATCTGCAATACCTGGTCAGAACTGACGCCGTGCAACAGCCATTTTCGTGAGCTCGCCGACAGTGTCAGGCGCGGCGTCTTGGAAGCCGGCGGTGTACCCGTGGAGTTTCCGGTATTTTCCAATGGCGAATCCAACTTGCGCCCCACCGCCATGCTCACGCGCAATCTGGCGGCGATGGATGTGGAAGAGTCGATTCGCGGCAATCCTATCGATGGTGTAGTGCTATTGGTTGGCTGCGATAAAACCACACCCGCACTAGTCATGGGTGCGGCGAGTTGCGATCTTCCCACCATTGTTGTCACCGGCGGCCCGATGCTGAATGGCAAACACAAAGGCAAAGATGTTGGCTCGGGCACTCTCGTGTGGCGCATGAGCGAGGATTACAAAGCCGGGAAAATTTCACTGCAGGAATTTATGGATGCGGAAGCCGATATGTCCCGCTCCACTGGTACCTGCAATACGATGGGCACGGCATCGACCATGGCGTGCATGGTGGAATCACTTGGTTTATCACTGCCGCAAAACGCGGCGATTCCAGCGGTCGATGCGCGTCGCAAAACCCTCGCGCATGTGTCCGGCATGCGCATCGTGAATATGGTGAATGAAGATTTGCGCATTTCCCGATTACTCACACGCGACAGTTTAATCAACGCTATTCGCACCACCGCCGCCATCGGTGGCTCCACCAATGCCGTGATTCATTTAAAAGCAATCGCCGCGCGTTTGGATATTCCGTTAACGCTTGAAGACTGGCAAACCTACGGCCAACAAATTCCCACGCTGGTCAACCTGCAGCCTTCCGGCGAATTTTTAATGGAAGATTTTTATTACGCCGGTGGCTTGCCCGCAGTATTAAAACGCCTGGGGGATGCCAATTTATTAAATAAAGATTGCTTGACCGCAAACGGAAAAACCTTGTGGGAAAACAATTCACAAGCGCCCTGCTATAACGATGATGTTATTCGTGCACTGGATAATCCACTTTGCGCCAGTGGCGGCATTTGTATTTTACGCGGCAACCTCGCACCGCGTGGCGCAGTATTAAAACCCAGTGCCGCATCGGCCCATTTAATGAAACATCGCGGTCGCGCCATTGTGTTTGAAAATTTTGATCACTATAAAGAGCGCATCATGGACGATTCACTGGATGTGGATGCCAGCAGCGTTCTGGTATTAAAAAATTGCGGTCCCAAGGGTTATCCCGGTATGCCGGAAGTCGGCAACATGGGATTACCGCCAAAATTGTTAAAACAAGGCGTTACCGATATGGTACGCATTTCCGATGCGCGCATGAGCGGTACCGCGTTCGGCACCGTTGTATTACACGTTGCTCCGGAGGCACAGGAATTTGGCCCGCTCGCCGCCGTGCAGGATGGTGACTGGATTGTATTGGATACTGATGCCGGTTCACTCGAATTGGAAGTCAGTGCCGACGAAATTACCGCACGCCTTAATCAATTGCGTGCACAAAAAATCCAGAAAAAAACTGGCGGCTACTTGCAATTGTATATTGAGCATGTGATGCAAGCGGATGAAGGCTGCGATTTTGATTTTCTCGTCGGCTGTCGCGGTGCGGCAGTTCCCGGCCACTCGCATTAGTGGTGAAAGCCGATGACTCTCACCAATCAATATCCAAGCTTGAAATACAAAATTGTGCTAATTACTGGCGGTGCATCCGGTATCGGCGCGAGTTTGGTGGAAAGTTTTTGCCAGCAAGGTGCGCAGGTTTGTTTCATCGATATCCGCGATGACGATGCCCAAAAACTGGTAGAACAATTAAGTCATCGATCCGATGTTACACCACCACGTTATTACCGTTGCAACTTGTTAAACATTCCCAAACTGCAAGCGACAATCAAACAGATTTACAATGAAATGGGGCCAATCAATGTATTGGTCAACAATGCCGCGAATGATACCCGCCATGATTTTCGCCAGGTCACGGTGGATTATTGGAATGAACGCCTCGCCGTGAATTTGCGCCACCATTTTTTTGCGGCGCAAGCGGTGTACGAACATATGCTTGAACTCGGCGGTGGTTCAATTATTAATTTGGGATCGATGAGCTGGTACGCAACCCAGGGCGGAATGCCCGGCTACACCAGCTCCAAAGCGGCGATTGAAGGCATGACACGCGGCCTGGCGCGCGATATGGGCGGTGACAATATCCGCGTAAATACATTAGTGCCCGGCTGGGTAATGACTGATCGCCAGGTGGCGATGCTAACGAAAGAAAAATCGGCGAAAAATATTTTGGAAAACCAATGCTTAAAAAAATCGGTGATGCCGGAAGACATTAGCGCAATGGCATTATTCCTGGCATCGGACGATAGCCGTTTATGTACCGCCCAGCACTTTATTGTGGATGGTGGCTGGATTTGACCCGGCGTGAAATTGCCGGCATTTAATTTACTGTGTCATGCATTTTCTATCTGGCCATAGAAAATGACGAAGATAAAAAAGCCCGTGTCCTTTTATGCGGATTGCGGGGAGTTAGGCGTTGCGAATAAAAAATTTATATAAATATATTCTGATTACATGAGGATCCACTATGAAAGGTCTATTTAAAACCCTCACGCTCGCTGCCGCCATCGGCATCAGCGCTACTGCAAACGCCATTACCGTTGGCTTTGCACAAGTAGGTTCCGAATCCGGTTGGCGCACCAGCTTTTCCGAATCAGTCAAAGCGGAAGCGGAAAAACGCGGCATCACTTTGAAATTTTCCGATGCGCAGCAAAAACAGGAAAACCAGATTAAAGCGGTGCGCAGCTTTATTGCGCAACGCGTGGATGCCATTTTAATTGCACCCGTCGTTGAAACCGGTTGGCAACCGGTATTAATGGAAGCCAAACGCGCGCGTATTCCGGTGGTGATTCTGGATCGCAACGTTTCCGTAACCGATCACTCCCTTTATCTCACGCGAATTGCGCCGGACTTTGAAGTAGAAGGCCAGCGCGCCGCAAGCTGGCTCACTGAGAAAACCCAGGGCAAATGCAACATCCTCGAATTGCAAGGCACTGTAGGTTCGAGCGCAGCATTAGGCCGCATGAAAGGTTTTAATGAAACTATTGCAAAGTTTCCTGAAACAAAAATTGTGCGCAGCCAAACGGCTGAGTTCACACGCGCAAAAGGGAAGGAAGTATTGGAAACCATGCTGAAAGCAGAAGGCGGTGGTAAAAATATTTGTGCAATCTGGGCACACAACGATGAAATGGCATTAGGTGCAATCCAGGCGATAAAAGAAGCAGGATTGAAACCCGGCAAAGATATTTTAATCGTGTCGGTTGATGCGGTTGATGATGCACTGAAAGCGATTGTTGCCGGTGAAATTAATGTATCCGTTGAATTAAGCCCACACCTCGGCGGCCCCGCGTTTGATGTGATTAATGAATATCGCGGCGGCAAAAAAGAATTCGATAAATGGATTCGTATGGGCGGTGCAGTTTACACCGCTGATAACGCGGCGGCTGAATTGACCAAGCGTGGTGTTAAATAATTGATCGACGTGTAGAAGCTGAGGAATAGGGTTGGGAGACAGGCTGGCTTTCAATTGAAAGCTTATTAGGCGTTATTGTACATTCGTCGTCGATCACAAGCGTTCAGCTGCACGCAAAGCATGCTTTGCAATCGCTGGCTTCACCCAAGTCGCGATGGTCTCCCAACCCTATTCGCCAGCATCCCGAGACTTTGCGCCACACCAAAAAATCAAAAGCGGTTTCATAATGAACTCAACACCCGTATTACAACTCAAGGGAATTCATAAAATATTCCCCAGCGTTCACGCCTTGAAAGGTGTGAACTTCACTCTGCGCGCGGGAGAAATCCATGCGCTGCTCGGCGAAAATGGCGCCGGTAAATCCACGCTCATTAAAGTGATGACCGGCGTTTACCAACGCGATGGTGGCGATATTTTATTGGATGGCCAACCCATATTTCCCAACAACACCGGCGATGCCCAGGCGCTGGGAGTGAGCACTATGTACCAGGAAGTAAATTTATTACCAAACCTGACTGTTGCGCAAAATATTTATCTCGGCCGCGAGCCGCGCCGGTTCGGTTTAATTAACTGGGGCAAAGTAAATCGCGATGCGCAGGCATTGCTCAAAGGTTACGACCTCGATATTGATGTAACACTGCCGCTGTCAAGTTATTCCATCGCCGTGCAACAACTGATTGCCATTGCGCGCGGTGTGGATATGTCCGCGAAAGTATTAATTCTCGATGAGCCCACGGCGAGCCTGGATGCGGACGAAGTGCAGTCGCTGTTTCGCATCATGCGCGATTTAAAAGCACGTGGAATCGGCATTGTGTTTGTTACACATTTTCTCGATCAGGTTTACGCCGTGTGTGATCGCATTACTGTATTGCGCAGTGCGCAATTAGTCGGCGAATTTGAAACTGCAACTCTGTCGCGCACCGAGCTAATCGGCCATATGCTCGGTAAAGAATTGGCCGCACTGGGAGAACATAAACCGCAAACCCATTCCGGAGGCGGTGATGCGCTATTAAATGCCCAAGGCATTGGCCGCAACGCAACACTCTCACCTACCGATATTCAAGTGTGCAAAGGCGAAGTAGTCGGCCTTGCGGGGTTACTCGGTTCAGGTCGCACGGAATTGTGCCGTTTGATCTTCGGGGTCGATAAGAAGCATAACGGTACAGTAACTTTTAATGGTAACACCGTTAACTTTAATTCACCGCGCGATGCCATTAGTGCAGGCATGGGTTTATGCCCGGAAGACCGCAAGCACGACGGCATCCTCGGCCAACTATCCATTCGCGAAAATATGATCCTTGCGCGCCAGATCAAACAAGGATGGTGGAAATTTATTTCGCGTAAAGAGCAGGAAGAAATCGCCAATCACTACGTAAAAGAATTGAGCATCGCCACCTCGGATATTGAAAAACCGATTGAACAATTAAGCGGTGGCAACCAACAAAAAGTTATCCTTGCGCGCTGGCTTGCGGCAAATCCTTCACTGTTAATTCTTGATGAACCGACACGCGGAATCGACATTGGCGCGCACGCGGAAATTATTCGCCTGATTCGCAAACTGTGCGACCAGGGGCTGGCATTAATTGTTGCATCGTCAGAACTCGAAGAGCTCGTTGCCTTCAGTAGCAAAATTATTGTATTGCGTGACCGCCAGAAAGTTGCCGAGCTGGAAGATGACGCGATTAACCCGCAACGAATTATGCAGGCGATTGCCTCCAATTAATGAAAGAGTAATGCATCATGAATACCTTGAGCAAAAACCAAAACCTGCGCCGCTATTTGTGGCCCTGCGCCGGTTTGCTGGTGCTATTGGTTATCAACGCGATAATCGCACCGGAATTTTTTAGCATTGAATTTAAAGATGGCCGCTTCTATGGCAGTTTAATTGACGTGCTCAATCGCGCCGCCCCCGTTGCGTTGTTAGCAATCGGCATGTCACTGGTGATCGCCACCGCCGGGGTGGATTTATCGGTGGGTTCGATCATGGCCATCGCCGGTGCAGTAAGTGCCTATTACATTACCAAAGGGGTTGATAACCTCGCGCTAATTATTGGTGCAGGTTTAATCGCCGGATTAATTGCAGGCATAGTAAATGGATTTCTCGTTGGCTATATGAGCATCCAACCCATTGTTGCTACATTAATTTTAATGGTCGCTGGTCGTGGTATTGCGCAATTAATTAATGAAGGCCAAATTGTTACCTTTGATCACAGCGGTTTTGCATTTTTAGGCACCGGTAGTTTCCTTGGCTTGCCTTTTCCGGTGGTGCTGGTGATTCTCACATTTGTCATCGTGCAATTATTAACACGTCGCACGGCATTGGGTTTGTATATTGAAGCGGTAGGCGCAAATCCATCAGCCAGCCATTACATGGGTCTGAATGCAAAAGCAATCAAGATGAGTGTGTATTGCGTTGCCGCACTCTGTGCAGCGCTTGCAGGCATGATTGCAGCGGCCGATATTCGCGGCTCCGACGCCAACAATGCGGGCCTTTGGTTGGAACTGGATGCAATTCTTGCAGTGGTGATTGGCGGTGCTTCGTTAATGGGAGGACGCTTTTCAATTTTCCTCGCGATTATCGGCGCACTGATTATCCAGACGCTGACCGTCACTATTATTCTCAGTGGCATTCCACCCAAATTTAATTTATTAATTAAGGCCAGCGCGATTATTTTAGTACTGCTGCTGCAATCGCCGCTGTTCCAGAAACAGCTGGCACAATTAAAATTCCGTAAGCCTTTTACTAACAACACCTCCGCCCCCAACAAGGAGGTAAACAATGCTTAATCGTAAATTTATTCCGCTCGCTGTTACGTGCTGCCTGTTCTTTCTATTGTTTGGTGTTGGCTCAATCCAGTTCGAAGGTTTCGGTACGCCACGCGTATTTTTTAATTTGCTTAGTGATAATGCCTTTTTAATCATCGCTGCCGTCGGTATGACCTTTGTGATTTTATCCGGTGGTATCGACTTATCCGTCGGCGCCGTTATCGCACTGACCGGCGTGGTATGCAGTATCTTGATCAGCAAATACCAATGGCATCCGCTCATTGTATTTCCGGTAGTGTTAATCGGCGGCACAGCATTCGGTGCAATTATGGGTGCGATTATCCATTACTATAAAATGCAGCCGTTTATTGTCACCCTGGCCGGTATGTTTTTCGCACGCGGTTTGGCAAGTGTGATCAGCGAAGAATCAATTCCTATCGAACATGAATTTTACAACGATGTTTCAGCATTTGGTTTTGAAATTTTTGGCGATGCCTGGATCGGTAGCTCGACGATTATTTGTTTAATGGTTTTAGTCGTTGCGATTATCGCTGCACACTACACCCGTTTCGGTGGCCGCGTTTATGCAATCGGGGGCGATGCAAATTCAGCGGCGCTAATGGGCATTCCACTCGCTGCAACCACCATTCGTATTTACGCTATCAGCTCATTCCTCGCCACACTCGCCGGCATCGTCTACTCCTTCTACACCTTTTCCGGGTACTCACTCGCCGCTGTCGGCGTAGAACTGGACGCAATTGCCGCCGTAGTTATCGGCGGAACATTATTAACCGGCGGCTACGGTTATATGTTCGGCACGCTGATGGGAGTATTAATCATGGGCGTAGTGCAAACCTATATTTCATTTGACGGAACACTCAGCAGCTGGTGGACCAAAATTGTGATTGGTGGGTTACTGTTTTGTTTTATTGCATTGCAGCAGGTGTTGGTGAGGGTAAAACCTCGGTAAATTTGAACTAACACGTATCAATTGAGAAGCCCAAGGTGCGAGCCATGGGCTTTTTTATTGCTGTCTATTTATACAGATAAAATACAGTTACAATCAGAGCTACTGCGCAAAAGTGCAGCAAAAATGATGTAACACCAACCATCATATTCGCATGCTCTTTGCCTATCCAAAAAGCGTGCAGGCAAATCTGACCAAAGAGCAAATTGCACAACTCAAAACAATTATTGAAGGGTGGCAATGATGAAAAAAGAAATGTTTGATGAACTTCTGGAAAGCGTCCAGGAAATGGATGAAATTATTCAAGGAAAAAAATGCATCGCGTAGTTTTAATTTTCCCAACCCTGAAGTAAAAGCAATTCTGGATCGACTTGGAGTATCCCAGGAAAAATTTGCCAACCTTTTAGACTTGATTCTGGTTGACCGAAAAACCGAAGCACAAAAGCATCCGGAATAGTTAAAGCTAAACCCCACTGGTAGAATTCCTACGCTTATTGTTGATGGTGAACCCATTTACGAAAGTGCTGCTATCTGCTTGTTTTTATGCGAGCGACATCCTGAAAAAAATTTAATGCCTGCAATGGGAACATTTGATCGTGCGAAGTTTTATCAATGGTTATTTTATTTAAACGCTTCGTTGCAACCCGAACTAATGAAGGGATTAACCTATAACCTCCTTTGGCACTGTCGGTTTTGCCAAATTCCCCGCCTTATTTTTACATCCCAATGATTGCAAATCCATCAGCTAAACTAGGACTTCTGGCCTTCGCAACTCAAGGCTGTACAATATGTCACTTAAAGCAGTTAAATAATTTATGCCAACAGGGTATCCTTCATCCTGAATAGGCTTAAAACAACAATTTATATAACCACTCACTATAGTAATATCGACAGGAAGTAGTTATATGGAGCAAGGACCTTATCTCACCGGGAGAATTTTGTTGAGGCTTTTTGTGAGAGTCATTAGTGTTATTTGCGGCTTGTTAATAACCTACCTTTGTCACGCTGGTAACACCATTACTGCTGCGGTAGATGAAGACATCATTGCGGATTACCAATTATTTATTGGCGATCGCGATCCAGTTACTATCGAGCATTTCGGCGGCCCCGGTGCGCGCCGCGATGTTATTGAGATTGTATTATTGCAACAAGCACTGCACCTGGGTGGATTCAATGGCAAAGTGGTTTTCCGTCCGGAAAATAGTTACCTGCGCATTTTAAAATTGTTAACTGACGGCCAAATTCCTATCTCTGGCGCGCTGATGTGGCGGGAAGATATCAAGCCCTATTCCGAACATCTATTCAAAACTGCGGCGCTGGTGAAAGAAGGCGAATTTATTGCAGGCCTTTATACCCGCCAGGATAATAATCGCGCACTCAATGCCAATACCCGTGAAAAAGTCAGCGAACTGAGCGCCGCATCCAACGATCATTGGAAGCCGGATATTGAAGCGTTGCGGTCACTGGGTATCAATCGCATCCACTATTCTACTTATTGGGTACAAATAGTGCGTATGGTGGTTGCACGTCGCGCGGATATAACACTCGCACCATTTCAAAGTAATCCCGGCATGAAAGTGCAAGTAGAAGATCTGGAACTGGTGCCGATCCCCGGTGTAAAAGTCGCATTACCCGGCAGCCGTCATTGGCCAGTCAGCAAAAAACATCCGCAAGGGCGGGAAATATTTACTGCGTTGGAAAAAGGGATTGCGCTGCTGGAACAAAAAAATATCATCCAGCGCGCTTACGAAGAGTGTGGCTTTTTTCATGAAGGTGTGAAGAACTGGAAACTCTTGAATCCACCGGCAAAACAAAAGCCCTCGCCCGTAAAAAATTAAATCAATACGACAATAATAACTCCATCTGCGCAATATCAAAAACAGATGCAGGGCCATGATGCTTTGAAAAAAATCACCCAGGAAAAGCATAAAAAATGAAGCGGCATGAAATTGAAGATAAAAATAATGTGTGCAACCGGCATTTATAATTTTTTAATTGTCATACCGCAGATACTTGTTTCCACTTACTAGAAAACACAGCGAACAACATTAAGGGTTCCCTATGCCGGCCAGTATTGAAGCGCTAATTAACAGCATTTATCGCAGCGAATCGCGCCGTGTCCTCGCGACCTTGATTCGTCTGTTAAAAGATTTCGATATTGCTGAAGAAGCCTTGCAAGATGCATTTACCGCAGCATTGCACCAATGGCCAATAGAAGGAGTACCGCAGAATCCGCGCGCGTGGCTGGTATCCACCGGGCGTTTTAAAGCCATCGATCAAATTCGCAAGCGCGCACGCATGAATACGTCATGGGAAGATATTGCAGAAAAACTCGGCGAAGAATTATTCAGTGATGACGATCACGTCGATACCCATATTGAAGATGACCAGCTGCGCCTGATCTTCACGTGCTGTCACCCCGGCCTCGCACCGGAAGCACAAATGGCACTGACACTGCGCGAAGTCTGCGGCCTCACCACCGAAGCCATTGCCAGCGCGTTTCTCACTACGCCCAGCACCCTCGCACAACGCATTGTGCGCGCAAAAAATAAAATCCGTGATGCAAAAATTCCTTACGAAATTCCCGCGCGCAACGAATTACCGGAACGTCTGGATGCCGTGCTGCATGTAATCTATCTGGTATTTAATGAAGGTTATTCCGCATCATCCGGCGCCGAATTGATTCGCCAGGAGTTAGCGCAGGAAGCTATTCGTTTGGGACGCTTGCTCGCGCATTTATTACCGGAGGCAGAAGTCTTCGGATTATTAGCGTTGATGTTAATCCAGGATTCACGCCGCCATGCGCGCGTCGATAACAATGGTGATTTAATTCGCCTTGAGGACCAGGACCGCAGTCTGTGGAACCAACAGCAAATTGCGGAAGGTTCACAGTTAATTCAACGCGCACTCGGCAGCGGCCAGGCTGATATCTACTGTTTACAAGCGGCGATAGCCGCGCTCCATGCTGAAGCACCGAGTTTTGCCGAAACTGATTGGGAAGAAATATGTGGCTTCTACGACTTATTATTAACGCGCAATCCGTCGCCCATTATTGAACTCAACCGCGCCGTTGCCATCGCCCATCGCGATGGACCAACACAGGGATTAGCGCTGCTGGATGATCTGGTTACACACAATTTACTGAAGGATTATCATTTGCTGCACGCTGCGCGCGCCGAATTTTTATCCCAATTGAATCAGCTGGACGCTGCAAAAACAGCATATGAAAAAGCAATTGCACTGACCACGCAAGAACCCGAGATCCGTTTCCTGCGTGGCAAGTTGCAATCATTGGCAGGCGTGCGTTAGTGATTAAAAATACTCCCCTGTCGCAAACCCTTCGCTAAAACCGAACCACAGCACCCGTAAAAAATAAACAGGTAGCGGCAAAGCTAATTTGGAACCTGCAAGTGCGCACCAGTGTTGATTTAGTTTCATCACGAATCCCTGCCGTTATGATTAACAATCGAGACCTTATCCAAATCAATCCCTTCAATACAACGAATATTAATCGCCGCCATTTTATTACCCTTTGGATCAGTGCCCTCTGCATAAGGACCAATACCACACACCTGGCAAAATTTGTGTTCAATTACATGTTTGTTAAAAGTATAGGTTCCAACATTGTCGCCCGGGGTAAGCAGCTTGAATGCACTGGCTGGCACAAACCATAACAGGTTTCCCTTGCGCTGGCAGATAGAGCAATTGCAAGACAATGCCGAATCAATAGTACCTTCCACTTCAAAACGAATATTGCCGCAATGGCAACTGCCGATATTTTTCATGCGTATCTCCTCATATCCAGTTAATGACCCGCAAATAAGTAATCGAATAGTTTTGCTTTGTTTCGACAACCGACCCAATTTTTTATTAAGAATTTTTACGTATTAAAACCGGGAAAATCCCACATATCCGGATAGGAAAAGCCAGGAACATTATCGCAACAATAAATGCACAATTGCCCTTTATCGTGATAAGCACGTTTGCCCCCGGTAAACTGTCGGCCCATAAAATTTTTCTTACGCGTAACCAGTTAGCGATGTATTAACTGCATATGCAATAACGGGTAAGGCTTGCCCTGGCCATCCAAAGGCGAGCGGCCAGTAACGGCGAAACCCATCCGTTGGTAAAACCCCAATGCTTGCGTATTTTGTTCATTAACATCTACGTTAGTAACACCTTGCGTAGCAATCGCATGCCGGGTTAATGCAGCACCAACGCCTTTTCCCCGCGCAGCAGGAGAAACAAACAACATTTCAATATTGCCATCAAGAACACCACAAAATCCCAGAATTTCACCTGTGGAGTTCCGCACACAAGTTAGGTGAACTGCATTGAAATATTGTTCAAAAATCAACGGCCTTAACGCAAGCAGATCTTCTTCTTTTAAAAAATCATGAGTGGCCCTTACAGAGGCCTCCCACACGTTAATCAAATAATGGTGATCAATTTTTTCAACAGACTCTATATTCATAAATAACCCATGTAATAAATTTATTTTTTATCCATTACGGAATTTGCCAGCCTGGTTAACCGCTCACAAAACAAGCGGATTTTATTCAATTGCCCCATTGCACTTTAATTACACACGCGCTGTGAATTTCATAAATAATGTTAAAAAGTGCAAACATTTTATGCGTGGAATTTCACAATGAAATAAATGCCAAAAAAAAATTCTACCTTCATTAATTATCAATTTTTTTGACGAATGTCATTTCTCTAAACATACAACGCTAATTAAGATCGTGCCTGCCTTGGTCCAAGGCAAAATCTTTGGATTCTTTAACTTTTATCATGAAGGGAAAATATGTTTACATCTAGATTAAGTCGTATGTTTACGATACCTGTTGCATTAACAGCAAGCATTGTTGCACAGAACGCATTTTCAGTGACCTACCAGGCGAAACCCGACTTCCCTGTAGATTCCGGTGAGTTTGGCCATACATTAGCCAAACACGGAAAATACATCGTTGTTGGGTCCGATAGGCATACCGAGTTTGGTAGAAGCGACCAATTTGCATATATTGGCCACTGGACTGCAAATAGAAATATTGACGGAGGTGCAATCTATCTATTAACGGATGACAATTCTGAATCTATAAAGAAATACCAGTTTTTAAAAGAGCCTGCGATAGCACCCACACTAGATCATGCAACTTACCTGGCAAATCCGTTAAATTTTGGAGCACAAGTAGACATTACCGATAATTGGATCATAGCGACGTTACCTTATCATTATTCGCCTTCGACATCGACAAGCCAACCCGCCGTGGTAATCATTCCAAAAACAAATGGCCAGTTTGCTACTTGTCCAACATCAGCTTACACAACAGGCATTCCCGGAGACACACCAACATTAAGATACTGGGGAAATGCCCTGAACTGCAAACCCGTTTCCGGTACCAATCCTAATAACACCATTATAATTGTTCCGTTGCCATCAGAATTTATTGGAAAATTGGGCCGCAATGTTAAAGTAAAAATTTCGGGTGATGCATTTGTCGTAGCAGCACCTGATCGATTGGTGGCGTATCATCGCAATTCATCATCGGGTGAGTGGGAACTTATCCATACCTTTTTACCAGAAAGCGGTAAATATATTTCCGATGTTTCACTGGACGGCCAGAACCTCGTAATTGGCGAAGTACCATCCCAGCCTTTTATTTCATATGTTGATGACAACGGAGTTATTGAAGCGGGTGATTTTGTATATGCAGGATCCGGTAAGGTACACGCTTTCAAGGTCAATTCGACATCGTTAACGCAAGCGGGTGTTTTCACCAGCGACCTGGGTTTTGGATATCGTGTAGCAGTTAATCAAAATGCCCTGTTGGTCAGCAGCGGTGGATTTGAGTACCCTTCAGAGTTCATCACGCTATACCCACATTTGGCAAATTCACCATTGCCACAGGGCAAAGTGCATCAATACAAAATTGACCCGCTCGCAACGCCAGGCCAAACCGCGTGGCAATATCGTGGTTATGGTGAGTTTACTTCCACACCTATCCAATTATCCATTGATAACAGTGATGTTTTAGCGGTACAACTATTTGAAGTAGGCAAAGTTCTTAACTCTACTTACGTTCCTTACGAGCCAAATACAATTGCGCAGATATTTTATGGCGATACCACTCAAACCGTACCTTTCAATTTAGGTTCATGGGCAACACATGATTCTATTTATCAATCCCAGCTTGACGGGGCAAAACCTTATTTTGAAACTACCCCTTTCAGGGCAATAGATCCACTGCAAGTTTCAAACGGAAATGTTGTCATCGGGTGGAGAGGAATTAAAGGCGATAACAGCAGCCTCTACCCATTAAGTGGTGGAGTTTTCCAGGTAAATCTATCTGAACTGTAATCGTTACGACTAAACACAAAAACCTCTGAATTATTTCAGAGGTTTTTGTCAGCTCAGCTAACAACTCCCGAACACCAAAAAGCAATACCGCCAATAGCGAATAAAACCACCCAGGATAAATGTCTTCCCCGGGTAAATAAAATTGGTAATACCCCCGAAACGATAGCAGTAGCACCGATAATTCGCAGTGTACCCGCCACAGTTAAATCACCCCGCCCCGCATGTACCAGCAGCGCAGCAAAACCTATCCATGCCACTGTGGTAATATGCCATGCAAAGCGCAACGTACGTTTGGTAAATTCCTGGCTGCCAAAAATTTTGGGTAAATTTTCACGGCGAAATAACCGAATCAGAATATATTTTTCACCGAGGTAAGAATGGGCAATACCCAGTGCAACAGTGAGAAACGCGGCGAAATAAAGAAATATGGCCATATCAAAACGTCCTTCACACCTACTAATAATTGTGTCCTGTAAAAAAGAATACTTACTTTCGCAACACGCGTTCAATAAACTCACTTTTCAACTCACGATATTGCTCATCCGAAAGGTCAATACACGTTAATTTAAGTTGATTATATTGATCGAGAAGCGCAGCAGATGCTTTCAATTTTTCACGGAACTCGATAAAAAACTCAAACGTCGAACCATTCGCAACGACCTGGAGAGCAACGTCTTCTATACCGGATTCAAGCATGCACAGCGCTGGCGCCCTTAACGTCTCCAGTTTCTCCCTGAAACCCAGTTTTTTTAGCAACATTATCGATTCATTAAATTTTTCGGGGCTGACGCCGACAAAAACATCGAGATCACCTTTTGATATAGCACCGGGAATGGATGAAGATCCCACATGCTCCACCCGCGCATGTGGAATCAAATTCAAAATAGAGACCTTGTACTTTTGAAACAGCGCTTCACAGGCAGCCCTATATTCGCTTTCCTTGTAGAATTTCATAACGGTTACCATATGTTTTCATAGTGCGCACCACTCGCGACGATTCATAAATTTTTTACAACGTCACATCCTTACTAAACAAATCCTTCAACTCTTTACGGCTTTGCTTCACCAATAATGCTAATTCCTTTGGATCTTTACTAATCGCAATTGCCTGATGCAGCAAGCTATGGTCGTGCTCGCGGAATATATCGATTGCGTGTTGGGATTGCCCTTCGGTATAGCCGACTTCCGTTAGGGTACGCATGGCAGCACTGAGGCTGGATTCGTAAATTTCACGGATGGGATTTTCCACCCCCAACTCCGCCAACTGATAAGCGTGGGCGCGGTCGCGGGCACGGACAATAAGTGTGATGTGTGGAAAGTGTGTTTTTACCAAACGCACCACTTCCAATGATGCTTCTATATTTACCAGTGCAACCACTAGCACTTTTGCATCGCGAATTCCGGCGGCTTCAAGTAATTCAATGCGTGTTGCATCGCCGTAATAACTTTGCACACCGTAATTTTTTAAAAATTCGATATGTTCGGGATTTTTATCCAATGCATTGAATGGAATATTACTGGCAGTAAGGATGCGGCCGATGATTTGGCCAAAACGGCCAAAACCGGCAATGATAACTTCTGCTTTGTGTGCATCGGGTTCTTCCAGTGCTTTTAGCGAATTGGCTGCGTGTGTAGCCTCTTCGCTGGCCTTTTCCTGCATGGTGCGTTTGCGGGTAAAGAATTCATGCAGCATGACTAAAGGGCTGGTTAGCGCCATGGAAATGCCAACGACCAACACCACATAATTGGAAATATTTTCCGGCAGGAATCTGGATTGCTCCGCCGTGGACATCACCACAAAAGCAAACTCTCCACCTTGCGCGAGCATGACGCCTACCAGTAAGCCATCTTTTATTGGAAACTGGCGAATGCGCAATACCACCGCAACTACAAGAATTTTGACCAGCATTAATGTCAACGCGAGCGCTAAAATTAACAGGGGCTCTGCGAAGAGCAGACGTAAATTTAATGACATGCCCACCGCGATAAAAAATAATCCCAGTAAAAGTCCTTTAAAAGGTTCAATATCAGCCGCCAATTGATGGCGAAAACTGGATTGAGCCAACAAAATGCCCGCAAGAAATGCGCCCATGCTCATGGAGAAACCCACTAACTGCATCAAGTAAGCAACACTCAACACAATTAATAAACCTGCGGCAGTAAGAATTTCGCGGCTGCCGTATTTTGCAACCACTTGCAGGAGTGGATTAAAAATTCTCGCTCCCGCTAATAGCAAAAATGTCACTGTACATAATCCTATCCACCAGGGTACGTGAGTGTCTTCCGCAGCAGCCGGTGACCAGGTGGCGAGCAATAATAAGATGGGAATAACAGCGAGATCTTGCAATAACAAAATCGAAAAACCTTTTCGCCCAACAGGCAAACCCATAATTTTATGCTCTTCCATTAACGGAATTGCGAACGCCGTTGATGACAGAGCGAGCGCCAGGCCGATCATAAATCCCTGCTGCCAACTCAAATCCAGGAACACGGCAATTAATGCAGTTATTGCAAACGCGGTGAGCAACATCTGGGCGCCGCCGAGCAGGCCAATATCCAGCCGCATTTTCCACAATTGTTGCGGATTTAATTCAAGGCCAATAACAAATAACAACAGCACTACGCCCAATTCGGAAAATTGAAAGGTGGCTTCGGGCTGGTAAATCAAACCCAGTTCATAAGGGCCAATAATCGCACCGGCAACCAGATATCCCAAAATTGCACCCAGGCCAAGGCGGCGAAATAGAGGTACTGCGATAGTCGCAGCCAATAAATAATAAATAGCGTGTAATAGTGTTTCGTGGTGTTCCATAAACTTAACTCTGATGTGGCGTGATACAGGAATCGAAAATATTTTACACGTCCGGACGATATCAATCGAATACTTGTAGCCTTGATATACGAATTGTATGAATAACTTTTTATTATTCTGGTGAATCATTTGCGCAGTAAGAACGAGACGAATGAAATATGCAAGCGCAACGAATAAATAGAAAAGCCCCGGTAACAAACACCGGAGCTTCAATGCACAGCAGGATTAATAGCGAGCGACGCTCACTTCATAGCTACCGAGGTTATCGTTAATGTCGGCGGGAGTTGTTTTGTCATTAACAGCAAAGAACAATTCACCGGGGCGATCCGCTGTTAACAGGAAATTATCACCGACAGACACCCAACGACCATAAGGACCAATTTTAACCAGCAATGCCCCCAGATATGCACCCGGCAACAAACAAAGTTGGCCGCAACCCTCTGTTCCTTTTGGTGTTGAAAGCGGATAACCCACATTCGCCGGCCATACGTTCACGCGTCCGGCAGCTTTAATTATCACACGCTGGCCAGCAGCAACATTTACGTGGGATGCGGTATTAAAACTTGTTCCCCTGACCACAAATCGTTTCGGCTCGTACAAACCCAACAGGTCATAGAATTTGCGCTGGGTTTTAGCAATACGATAATACGCTACGCCAAGATAAGGTTGATCATTGAATTGCTGGATAGAAATTTTTAATTCATTAACACCTTCCACAAATGGAGAGTAATCCAGATTTTTACATAGCAACACACGCTCAGTCGCGATCACTTGTGCATATTGGTGTATGCATTCATGAAACCATGCCGTTGCATCCTTCCCATTAACCGATGCATGTATTTTTAATGCTGCCGGACCACGTTGCGGCGCTAACGCCGGTGATGGATAAGGGGATGGATATACCGGCTCAAACTCCGGACGATTAAGCGATAATTGGATAGCGGGCGGTAGATACACTGCAATATCTATCGCTTGTGATTCCAGCAAATCAGCGCTCGCCGGTTCTATGCGCAGAGGCAAAGTCCCGTCATTTTGTGCAACTGTATAACCCGCGAAGGTTAACCCTGCCACAACGCCCAAAAACGAAAACATCTTTTTAAAAATCATACTTAATA
>NZ_KN266208.1:436208-535604 GCF_000766945.1 Cellvibrio mixtus subsp. mixtus J3-8
TCCTGATTAATTATCCAAATAATTACTGATGGGCACACCGATAATCCCGATCATCCTCTGGCGGCCCCTTGTTGTCCCCGGCACCAACAGGTGCCGTCAGGTAACCAGTTAAATACCGGGAAATTTATTCTAGTAGGAAATCGACTGGCATCAAAAACATTTGTAACAATAAAAATCAGCCTATATTGCGGAGATCTGCGGCTTTATGGTTGTTATCTATAGCAATGCTCAAAAAAGAAAAAATTTTTATTTCCCTGTCGATTTTGATCCAGCCACTACGACTAACATCTGAAACTGAAGAATAGTGAGGATGATCCTTATCGCCACTGATCCTCCGTATCGGTTACCAGACATGTGCACTGCGGCGTTTACAAGGAACGATGTAACGGGCTAATGGACAAATAAAGTATGGCGCCCAGCCAGGAACATCCAATGTTGTTTATTGTTTTTAATTACTGAAGGAGATATACCATGACTCATTATGTAGACGGTTTTTTACTTCCAATCGCCCCGGAAAAAATTCCGGAGTATCAACAAATGGCTAACAAAGCAGGTGCGGTGTGGAAAGAGCACGGTGCGATTGCTTACTGGGAATGTGTTGGTGATGACCTGGATATTCAGGATATGACCAGCTTCCGCACCGCAGCGGGTTGTAAAGATAATGAAACGGTAATTATCGCCTGGATTATTTTCTCATCGCGCGAAGAGCGCGACCGCATCAATGCAATAGTCATGGCAGATCCACGCCTGAATGATATGTGCGATAAAGAAAATCCGCCGTTTGATTTTAAACGCATGGCTTATGGTGGATTCAAATCCATTGTGCGTCACGAATAAATTTTATTTTTTGATTAAACGCTAAAGGGATTCGATTATGCCAACGCAAGTATTCGTTAACTTTCCGGTGAAAGACCTGGAAAAATCCAAAGCATTTTTTTCACATCTTGGCTATACCTTTAACCCACAATTTACCGACGAAAAAGCGGCATGCATGGTCATTAGTGATACGATCTATTCCATGCTGGTTACCGAGGCGATGTTTAAAACATTCACTCCCAAAACAATTGCAGATGGTCATAGTACTAAAGAAGTTATTGTGTGCCTGTCCTGCGAGAGCCGCGCAAAAGTGGATGAAACGATTAGTAAAGCTGTAGCCGCCGGAGGCAAGGCCTGGCCTGTAGAGCCACTTGACCATGGTTTTATGTATTATCACGGTTTTACAGACCTGGATGGTCACCACTGGGAAATTATGTTCATGGAGCCATCACATGTTCAGGAATAATTTTTACCTATTCCCGAACAGATCCTGTGCCATAACAGCTTTTATCAGTAATAGGATTGATGTAACTTTTGAATAATCAATCTTTATAGCCCCTATGATCAACGCCAGCGTGACAACTGGCGTTATTACTAACAATGATGAGGAAAGCGATGAAATATTTATGCATGGTTTACTACGATGAAAATATCATCAACAACATGACATCTAATGAATGGAAAGCATTAAATAGCGAATGTGAAGCCTGTGGCCAAAACTTGCGTGAGAGCGGAAAAATGATTGGTGGCAATGCGCTGCACCCATCGACCACAGCAACCAGTTTACGCATTCGCGATGGAAAGCCATTAATTACCGATGGCCCATTTGCTGAAACCAAAGAGCAACTGGCCGGTTTTTATTTACTGGATGCGCGCGATTTAAATGAAGCCATACAACTCGCCAGCAAAATCCCACCGGCACGTATTGGTACTATTGAAATTCGCCCGATCCGCGAACTGGACTCAACAAAAGATGAACGAATCCAACAACACTTCGGTTAATAAAAAAATTGTGTTGGCACAACCACGGTTTGAACACGCAGGCCCATTGCTAATTGCCGGTCTGCGCGAACCAATGGATCAACATGCGGCACAAAAAATCCCGCAGCTCTGGCAACAATTAACAGGCAGTTGGGACCAGATTCCACAGCGAGTCGGTGTCACCGGGTTTGGCCTTTGCATTCATGTACATAACCGGGAATATTATTACATGGTGGGTTGTGCGGTATGGGATTTCACAGGGCTGCCAGAAACATTCAGCCCATTTATTATTCCTTCGCAAACCTATGCGATATTCAAACATTCAGGATCTGTGGATAGCATACGCGCCACCATTGATTTTGCGTTTGATAAATGGCTGCCGTCGTCAGGATACAAACACGCCACCGCAGAGGAAAACGCGTTGCATTTTTTTGAACGCTATGGAGAACAATTTAATCCGCACACCGGTGAAGGTGATATCGAAATCTGGCTGCCAGTTTTTCACCCCCAGGCATCCCACTCCCCATAGCCATAGCCATAGCCATAGCCATAGCCATAGGCCCTGCATAATCATAGGTAGTGATTTCAAATGTACAATAAAAACGGAGAGGCATAGCTCTCCGTTTTTTACCCACCAATACTATCCGTTCACCATTATGGTTGGGGTTTATCAAGCGATAGCGATGTAGAGTTAAGTGAAACAATACGGGTTTTGCTGATTTTATGGCGATAAATTTCGCGCAAATATTTAATCGCTTTTTTCACACTGTCGCGCGACAGGCGAATATCGTTGATAGAGCAGAATTTTTCCGAATCATTAATCAACTCACGATATTTTTTCTCATACATAGGTTTGATCGCGTACCAGTTAGTGTCCAGGATTTTCGCCGGATTTTCATATTCATTGAGCATTTTATCTACCAGCTTTTCATCAAAATCCTCTGCGCGAATAAAATCGAGCATCGCGGTATCCAGCTGCTCATCAAAACGATAAGGATCTTTAGCGAAGCAACGTTTGATAAAGGCAACGATAAGGGTCAGGAAATCATCGCTTAAACACGGGCTTTTTACGATCAACGTGGTTAACGAAATATTTGCCGACGCACCAATCACCAATGCGTAGCGCTTCAATGTAGTATTGGGGAACAAACCATTCAAATGGGATTTTAGTTTGTTCAAATCCATATAGGAAAGTTTGTAGTCTTTTGGCAATGAAATAATCGACACAATGGATGAACAGTTTTTGAAAAAGTGCAAATTCTTCAATTCTTCCGGGTCATAACCTTTTTGCAAATATTTTGCCAGCGCATCGCGGTAGCGGCCGGATTCAATCGGCAGCAAGCTGATGCCTTCGATTGCCTGGGTGACTTTATTGAAATGCGGCAAATCGATGGAGCGATAAAATAAATCATCGATATTCAATTCGCTGGATTTTTTTGTTTCAATCCCGCGCAATTTATCGACGCCTTGTGGCGCCATTGCAGCGGGAATAACGGATTCAGCATAAGCAACGGCCACTGGCCCCGCGAGACTCATAAATAAATCGTTAGCATCCAGGCGAATGGTTTCGCCAATATCAATTCCCGCGCGACGGAAATAGTTTTCATCGTAATCCGTCGTAACAGCTTGCGCAGTCAGGATGTTAAAAATTTGCTGGGAAATATATTGGTTTGCATATTTCTCCATTGCATTCACATCGATATGCTGGATGGCGCCTTCGTCAGTTTCTTCCGCGTAGCGCATGATGTCATTGGATATCAGCATCATTGCATTCCAGGGGCGAATGCGATGCATCACGCTGGCTTCGCTGGAATCTTCGTTATCGAAGTTGTAAGAAAAATCCCACTCCTCCGATAAATACTTACACAACAAACGGCCCGCGTTGATATGCAGGGCTTCGGACATTTCCACACCGTGATCGGAAATATTCGGCAGTATGCAAATACCGCTGGTGAAGATAGGTTCGAAGACAAATGAATGGCCACGGTTTTCCGCATCATCTGCCGGAGCGCGCACATCAAAGGTTTTACTCATGTAGGCGTATTGTTGGGCGAGACCAAACTCGCTCGCCATACCGGAACCGGTACCGCCACCCGCGCTGAAAATATAAAAATACAACCGCGATTGGTTGGCCTTAATGCCACAGGAATCGATTAGATAAGAATGCACATGTTTCCAATCAGGATTGGAAAATCGTTGGGTATCTTTATTCAAAATAATTTTGGCAAGGTATTGGCCGAGAATCGGCGCGTTACCTGAACCGCCGGCATGGACTTCGGACAAGTCCATGATTTTCATTTTGGTGTAATCCTTGAGGAAACCGGAACGTTCGCCCTTGTGCGAAAAGCGGATACGCCCCTCGATATCTTTGTCGAGATCGCCCAGCATCACCAGGGGTTCTATTAAAAATACCGGTTTGAGTTGATGGCCGCCTTTTAAATGCAGGCTGCGCTTGATCCAGCGAATGGGGCGCTGGTCTTGTTCGCGCACTTCTTTTTCTTCAGTAGCAAATTCATTCAGGTAAAAGTTGCGCGCGTTGTAAACCAGTGAGGCTACATCCAACGCAATGTTGGAGCCGCAACGGCCCAAGCCAATCAAACATACCGACGGAAATTGCGGCTGCTTGCGCGAATCCTGATCCTGTTCGTTGCTAAGTCGCGGATAAACACTGGAGCGGAGGGTATCCAGATTGTAGAGGATCTTGTTCAGGTCCCGCTCGGTGAAATACATATAACCACTGCTGGAACCGGAGATGGATTCTTCCACAAGTTCAGATTGCGCGCCTGAAACAGGTTCCAGCGTTGCAAGGTCGTCTTGTTCCAGAATCCCGGTGGAGCGCGAGGATTTTTTGGTGGCCATGATGAATGTTTGTCCTTGATGAACAGTTAGCTATTAATTAGGGGGAAGGCCAGATACGGCTTATGGTCTTAACACCTATTAACGCTAGACGCGACTTGCAATAAATACAAATTTGCATGCCGCGCCGATTCAAAAAGTCACCAAAATCGTCTGGAATTTCAGTTCATGGACGGAGTTTTTTATTAATTAATACGATTCAACGCCACTAACACTTTTGCATCGCGTGCGTAGATATCCGGTTTGAACGCAATGTGGTGCTCATCGATAGCGTCGACCGTCCAGTACGCCAGCAAAATGGGAACGCGTTTGGCCAAGGTGACGTTACGGGTTTTGCCGGTATCCAGTGCCTGGTTGATAGCTGCCTGGTCCCAACCCGGTGTTTCGGCCAACAACAATTCCACCAACTCCAATGCGCGCTCTACACGGATACAACCCGAGCTGAAAGCACGCTGGCTTTTATCAAATAATTTTTGATGGGGCGTATCATGCAGGTAAACCGAATAGGAATTCGGGAAGCGAATTACCGCTTTACCCAAGGCTGCATCTGCACCTGCATCCTGACGCAGGATTACATTGCCAGGGCGCGCCCAATCCACGCTATGGGGGTCAAGTTCCTTACCTTCGTTGTTCAATACACGGATGTTGTGCTCGCGCAAATAATTAATGTCCTTGCGTACTTTTGGCAAAATATCCTTGCGCAAAATGGTCGGCGGAACAGTCCAGGTTGGATTGAGGGTGATGTAATTCACCTCGGATTTAAAGATCGGGCTGGTGCGATAAGCCATGCCTACTTGCACCCGCGAGCGCCAGATCGGTTGATGGGCTTTGAAATAGGTAATTTTAAAACCGGCGACATCAACCAACACCATATCTGCCGGAATGTTATGCAACAGCCAACGGGCGCGATCCAGATTGACGCGAATCTGGTCGATGCGCGATTGCACAGACACATTCAATGCAGCGCGGGTAGCCGGGCCAATCGCGCCGTCCACATCCAGGTATTGATCGCGCTGGAATTTTTTTACGGCCTCGACCAGATATTCATCAAAAACCTCATCTGGATTAATGCCCGCAGGCGTTGCGGCACTCGAAGAACTGCTACTGCCGATGGACATAACATCACCGACATAAATATCAGTTGCTGAATCCGCGCCCGCCGGTGCAGAACTGGCACTGGCAGTGGCGATGAATTTGGTATCCGGGCCCAGGCATTTTTGTGCAGGCAAGGTGTTTTGCTGGCCTTCAGCAACAGGCAAAACGGGTGCAACATATTCCCCGGTAACGCTGAGGCGTTTGCGTAAGATGGCAACTTGTGGATCGACCATACAGGGTTTGAGTGAAGGACCAACCGGCAGGGATGGCCACCCGCCCTGGGCCGCTATCACCCGATAACGCTTGAGCCCTTCACGCATGTAATTATAAAGAGGATGCTGTGGGCGCGTTTTTGCAAAGATCTCGGCAACCGGCGTGATATCTACTCCGCCCGCCACGAAGATACCGGCACTGGTGAGGGTCAAATCCTCCAGTTCAAAATTCCACTGGGGATCAAGCCCAGCAGGGTCCACCTTGCCGTTAAAGAGATGATAGAGCGCACGCAGGTATGCGTTTGTTGCGCGAATGTCATCATCGGCCTGGCGAGCAATCGATTCGGGAGAACTATCGGCAGCTAATGGTGGCACCTGGCGTAATTGTGATACCTGGTAATCCTCGGGGCTCAGGCCATCTTCTGACAACGCGTCCAATGCGGCAATCAATTCATCAAGCCTGCCCGCCTGGTTCCACACCGGGCGGAACTGGCGCTGGGTATAGAAGGTGCTCACCGCCTGGGTTAAATCACGGGAATTATTACGTGCAGATTCCTCCGCTAATTGCATGACCGCGACCCGCGCCTCAATTTCTTTAACCAATAACTCTTGCGGTGAAAGCGCTGGTGGGGCAGGAACTGCGAATGCGCGTGCGGCACCAAAAGCCATCAATACCACCGTCCCCAACAACCATTGATATAATTCTTGTTTTATCGCCATGGACCTCAATACCCGAAACAACTGCATAAACGCATGCTCCTGCACACCCTATCAAAAACGTGCTTATTATCTAAGGTAGCAAAGAAGATTCAATACTTGCTGTATTTTTGATCATTTAATGTTTGCCGCATCAGTTTTCAGATGCTAGCATTCGTTCACTATTGATATTTACAGGCAATAATAAACCCTGTCACAGCAAGGCCGCTGCAACTTAATCTACCCAGAATTCCGGGAAATATTCATGTTGTATAACACGATTAAGGCCTTATCTTTTTCGGCCTGCCTAAGTCTTTTATTCACTTTTCATGCCACAGCTGGACAAGCGGATACCAATAACCCTTTCGCACTACCGTCCCCCTTTGCCGGTGACCAAACGCATTTGCAATTGTTGAAATCCTTAAGTAAAGCAGCTCCCGCTGCAAACCCCAAAGTTATTGGCCTGGCGCTGTCTGCACTGGATTGCGCGCTGAGCCAGGGCATGTCCCCCGCGCGTAATTTAACCGTGATCGATTACTCGCTGGCCTCTACAGTGCCACGCCTGTGGGTATTTGATTTGATCACCGGCAAGCTCTTATTTAATGAATTAGTCGCCCACGGCAAGAATACCGGTGAAAATTTTGCACAAAAGTTTTCCAATACTTACGGTAGCCTGCAGACCAGCCTTGGACTGTTCCGCACTAAGGATACTTATGTCGGTTCCAATGGTTACTCGTTGCGCATGCAAGGTTTGGAGAGCGGATTCAATGACAAGGCGATGGAGCGCGCCATCGTATTCCATGGTGCAGATTACGTAGACCCAAAACTGGCGAAAAAGCAGGGCCGGCTGGGGCGCAGCTGGGGCTGCCCGGCAGTACGCCGCGGCATCGCGCAAAAGGTGATTGATACCATCAAAGGTGAACAATTCCTCTTCTCTTACTATCCGGACAAGCGCTGGCTAAATGCGTCAAAATTCCTGAACTGCCCAAGCAACCAACGCTTCGCACAAAACAGCGTCAAACAGTAATTCCACTTGAGGCTGATCTTTCAGCTCCCACCCCGCTTCCAACTCCCGTCTTCTAATTAGCACCCGTAGGTTGCTGGTGAGCTTGCGAACCGCAACATGACCATGCACCTACAACATGACTATGCACCTACAACATGACCATGTATCTACCACATGACCATGCATCCATAATCACCAAACCAAAATGCATACGCCGCTCATCGATTTCTCGTGTTCGCAAAATATTGTGCGGTTTGCGATTACGAATGTTGCGGTTCGCAAGCTCACCAGCAACCTACACCAAGCAAATGTAAAGCAATGTTAAAGATTGGCAATCCCTCACACTCCCTGTATCAAGCAATGTAAAAGCATTCGCCGGGCATCCAAATAGTCGCTATAACTAAAACGTAAAACTACAACCATAAGACCACAGCAACTACAAAACCCCGGGAAAACACACTCCATGAACACAAGCGCTTTTAAACGCGGCACCTTGCCCGTGTGCCTCAGCCTTTTATCGGCAATTTGCGTCACCAACACCCAGGCAGCGGACGCATCCAGGAAAGAACCCTGGCAACTCGCCCAGGAAACTGAAGTTTGGGAGCCCGTTCCACCTGTTATCCAGGCACCGGCAAATGCAGCACCTTCCGACGCTATCGTTTTATTTGACGGAAAAAACCTGGACCAATGGCAAGCCGTTGAAGGTGGTGGTGCAGCCGGATGGAAAGTAGCTGATGGCGCCGTTACCGTTACCCCCAAGAAAGGGGATATCAAAACAAAAGAATCATTCTGCGATGTACAACTGCATATTGAGTGGAAAACACCAACCAACTTCATCGGCGATGATGGCAAGCCGCAAGAGAGCCAGGGCCGCAGTAACAGCGGCGTGTTTTTCCAGGAGCGCTATGAAATACAAGTTCTGGATTCTTACAACAATAAAACTTATCCCAATGGCCAGGTTGGATCGGTTTACAAACAATCCATCCCGCTGGTAAACGCCGCTCGCGCACCGGGCGAATGGCAAACCTACGACATTATTTTTAATGCCCCAAAATTCGATAGCGCACAAAAACTGACTACACCGGGTTACGTCACTGTGTTGCACAACGGCGTATTGGTACAAAACCATTTTGAAATCCAGGGCGCGACTGAATGGATTGGTAAACCTGTCTACAAAGCGCATGGCTGTGCGCCATTGCGCCTGCAAGATCACGGCAACCTGGTGAGCTTCCGCAATATCTGGGTGCGCAAATTGTAATTCCCGTATCTGTCCGCTGACGGTTTGGCTTGAGTGAACTGTCAATGTTTCGCGCCGCCCTGCCCTCGCAGTGGCGGCGCTTTTTTCCGTTAAGAAATAACAGGTAATCAACCATGCCGTTTATCAATCAGCTGCGAGTACTGCTGCTTGCGTTCGCATGTGCGTCTACGCCGCTTATCGCAGCCAATTCCACAACCAATCCAGCATCCAATCCCGCACTCGCGTTTAAAGAAAATGCCGAGTGGAAAACCGTTAACGCAGCCAGTGCAGTGGGCAACAAATTGCAATTGTCTGCTGCCAAAGAAGGTGAAATTCTTGCACTCGGCTCCCAAGGCAGTAGCAAACACTTAATAACCACCGTTGGTTTGGGTGATACGGTTCTGGATATGGAATTCCTGGTGCCGGAAGGCAGCGATGCAAAATTATTTTTGCAAGGGCGCTACGCGGTTGATTTAAAAAATGTGAATAACGAGTGGCAACATTTGACCGCAAAATTTCGTGCACCCCGTTACAATGATGCAAGCACAAAAATCGAATCGGCATTGATTATCGAAGTGCGCATCAATGGCGAGCCGGTGTTGGTGAATGATATCCGCCCGGAAATGAGTAAAGATGCCAGTATTGCGTGGGAAGGCCCGGCAGGCACAACCAGTTTCCTGGTGAAAAAAGGTCAACTTGCGTTGCGCAAATTTTCTATAGCGCCAGCAGATTTTTCACAAATCGCCATGCCCAAGAATTCCGGTGACGCCACTAACGAAAAAGAATTGGTCGATTTTGTCGCACTCGGCAAAGAAACATTTGAATCCATCGGTTGCAATGCTTGCCATCTCACGACTAAAAATGATGCGGGCGTAAGCACTGGGCCAAACCTGTACGGTTTGTTCAAACGCGAACCGCGCGACCGTGAAATTGTCGAAGGCGGAGAAGGCCATCGCTTTACCATCAAAGCAGATCGCCAATATTTACACCGCAGTATTCGCGCATCTACGGATCAATTAGCAGTTATCGAGACCGGCGCTAAAAAAGGTGAAGCTTACTTGCCAATCATGCCTGCATTTTCAGCGCAAATATTAAGTGATGTACAAATCGATGCAATTGGCGATTACCTCGCAACGCTAAACGATCTACGCGATCAGGGGCCAACCATTAAATTACTCGCAAAAACAGGCGCCGCTGAATATGACCCGATTGCAGACCGCTTGCAATTATTAGTGGACGATGAAGTGCGCATTCAACGCGGCCCGATGGTCGGTGTTTCCGGCCGTGCGATTCACGTGGGCACACCCTGGGGCGTTAACTATTCGTTTGATCCGCGTTTGCTTGCCATTACCAAAATCTGGCAGGGCGGATTTCTGGATATGACCGGCGAGTTTACCAATCGCGGTGGCAAAGGTTTAAAGATGGGTTACGAAAGTCGCGAAATTAATTTTGGCGCACAGGAGTTTTTATTTGCACCATTAAACGCGCAAGGCAACATCATTGACTTCTCATTCAAAGATGCAAAATTTGGCGATGTAGAAACCATTAAAGCCTCGCTCAATAGCAAAGAAGATCACCTGCCCCGTGTGGCAGCAATGAATGCACAGTTTTTAGGTTACACACGCAATTCCAGGAAAAAAGAAGAAGTGCCGACCTTTAATTATCGCGTTGGCAATAATACAGTGAAAATTCAAACACTCATCACTGCGACTGGCGATGTGAAAATTACTGTGGATGGCGATATTAAAACCGCGCAGCAATTTTCACTCAATACGCAGCTATTGCAAAATGCCAGCGTAGATAACGGCGAAATTGCCAATGGCAAATTGACGTTACCCGCAGGGACCAGGCAAGCAACACTCACGGCAAAAATGCAAGTTTCAGCCAATGTGTGGCACGCAACCAAATCCGAATTTAATTATCGCAAACAGCCGATAAAAATTACGGGATCTACTGCGGATTTACCTGCGGGTTACAGCATCGAAAATTATTATCCGCCAAAAGATAATTATGGTCGCGAACAATTATTTGAAGCACTCGGATTAGCACTCACCAAAAACAACACCGTTGTAGTAGCCACGCGTACCGCCGGGATCTGGCGCATGGTAAAAGGTGAATGGCAATTATTTGCCGAAGGTACGTTTGATAGCCTTGGTGTAATTGTCGAAGATAAAAAAGGGTTGCACGTTATCGCCGGACAAAAAGCCGAACTGACGCGCATTAAAGATACTAACGGCGATGGTATTGCAGACAGTTACGAAACCTTATTTGATGCACACTCCTACCACGGTAACTACCACTCGTATATGCACGGACCGGTGCGCGGAAGCGACGGAGCTTATTACATCAGCATTAACCTCGCCGATGGTGGTGATGGTTCGACTTATAAAGCCGGCGGTCAATATATGGGAAGCGCGGGTGGTTTGGCAGGCTGGAATATTCGCGTAGACGCAAAAGGCAATTTCACTCCCTGGGCAAATGGTTTGCGCAGCCCCGCCGGTTTGGGCACAGCGCCGGATGGCAGCTTGTGGTATTCCGATAACCAGGGCGAATACATGGGCACCTCAAAAGTTTTTGTGATTGAACAGAATAAATTTTATGGTCATCCATCAGCGTTGGTGGATTTGCCAGGCATGACACCGGACTCGCCGGACATTGCCTGGGACAACGTACAAAACCGGCGCGCTAACGCCATTATTTTGTTGCCGCACAATCGTGTTGCCAACTCGCCCGGTAATCCAGCGTGGATTACGCACAAAAAATTTGGTCCATTCCAGCAACAAATGTTGATGGGTGACCAAACCCAATCCAATTTATTGCGTATTGCAACGCAAATGGTCGACGGCATTGAGCAAGGCAGTGTGATGCCATTTATCGATGGCTTGGAATCCGGTGTAATGCGCCCGCTGTTTTTGAAAGATGGCAGTTTATTGCTTGGCCAAACCGGGCGCGGATGGCAGGCTAAAGGCGGCCATGTCGCGAGTTTGCAACGCATCACCTGGGATGGAAAAACCGTTTCACCCGCCATCACCCAAATGCTGGCGACACCAACCGGTTTTGCAATCGAATTCACTCAGGCAATCAGCGACAAAATATCGACTGAGGAACTAAAATCCCTGTTGCTATTGGAGTCCTGGGTGTACCGTGACGCACCGGATTATGGTTCGGATGAATTGGATTTAACCAGGGAAGCCATCAAGTCTGTGTCGCTCAGCAATGATCGCAAGACTGTGAGCATCGATTTATCATCACTTGCACAGAAACAGGTTCATCCACAACAGACGGCGCGTGTTTATCATGCGCAATTGAAAACAAAATCGTTGTTTGAAAAAAATGCAGCGGAAAAAATGGATGCGTATTACACGCTCTATAAATTTCCACAACAATAGTTAATTGACTTCGTAAGAGAGGCGCTGCGCTCCGGCATTGACTTCGGGACACGCCGTGAAGACATCCCTGTAGGCTCGGGCGCAGCATCCATGCTGCGCACGGTCCCGAAGTCAATGCCGGAACCCAGCTTAATCGTATTTGGTAACTTGGTATTTTTAAGGCTCGCAATGAAAAATTTTCGATTCACCCCGTTATTCCTCGCGTTACTCGCAACACCTGGTCTTGCCACTACTGAAGAATTAATCGTCACCGGCAGCTACAACCCGGTCACCAACGAACAATTGTCTTCGTCGGTGTCAGTGATCAACAAAGAACAACTATTGCAATTAAGCAGCAACAACGTGGTTGATGCACTGCGTCAAATCCCCAGCTTGTGGGTTGAAGAACAGGGTGGCCCCGGCGGGGTTACTTCCATCGCATTGCGTGGCGCAGAAGCCAACCACACATTGGTATTACTCGACGGTGTACAACTGAATGATCCAACCAACACACGCGGCGGTGCATTTGATTTAAACAGTATTAATATCGAATCCATCGAACGCATTGAAATTATTCGCGGCGCACAATCTGCAGTATACGGTTCTGATGCGCTCGCCGGTGTTATCCACATCATCACCCAAACACCGGGTGAGGCGACAACAACGCTGAACGCAAGCATCGGTAGCGATGATTACGCAAGTACGGGTATTAGCACGGCGGGAAAAATAAATAATCTCGGTTATGCCATTGCAGTGCAAACCAAAGATGCGGGCGAACCGATTCCCGGTAGCACCGCCAAAAATACAGAATTCACCAGCCGCTTGAGTTGGCAACAGGAAAATCATGCGCTGAATTTTAATTACCGCTACCTGGATGGCGAACGCACCAGCTTCCCCGAGCAAAGTGGCGGACCGGAATTTGCGGTTGGTCGCGAATTGGATCGCAGCGACTATAAAGACCAAAGTGCGGCATTAAGCTGGATTACACAAGTGAATGCCGGTTGGCAAAGCAAAGTGAATGCAAGCTGGTATCAACGGGATGAAGATTATTGGTCTCCCGGAATATCGCCCTTCTATGAAGTCCCGGTGAACAGTTCAATTATCGATTTTAATCGCACACAATTCAGCTGGATCAACACGCTCGGTGACCAGCAAAAATTATGGGCGAATATCGGTGTGGAAACTAAAAATGAAGATGGCGAAAGCCAGGGCTATTTGGTTTCGCCGGATGTGTATCCCAATAATTTTGCGCTGGAACGTCGCATCGACAGCGCCTTCATCAACCTGAATACCTACGCCACTGAAGCATGGTTATTACAGGCGAGTATTCGTCGCGATGACGCGGAAGGTTTCGATGCAAATGACAGTGCCCAGGCAGGAACCAAATTTACCGTAAACGACAATTGGACGTTGTTCGCCAACTGGGGCGAAGGATTTAAATTGCCGAGCTTCTTTGCATTGGGCCATGTATTGGTTGGCAATGAAGATTTGAAACCGGAAACAGTCACCACACGCGATGCCGGTTTTGAATTTACCAAAGACACGGTCAACGCCCGCATCAGTTACTTTGATCACCGCTACAAAAACCTGATCGATTTTGATTCCGAAACATTCAAAAATGTTAACCGTTCGCGTGTAGACACCAGCGGGGTGGAATCGGAAATAAATTGGCAGGCACAACAAAATGTAACCCTGCGTGCGCATGCCAGTTATACCGATATCGATATGCTGTCGTCAGACAATCATTTGCTGGGCCGCCCCGGCGTTACTTACGGAGCATCCGTTCATTATGAATTGAATGATGCATGGCAATTCAATGTAAATTATTTGCGCGTCAACGAACGCTTTGCAGTCAGCCGTTATACCGGCGCCGATGCAGAACAAACCTTGGCAGCGTATGACCGTTTTGATGCGAGCATTCAATGGCAAATCAATAAGCTCACGCAATTGGGTCTGGCACTGGAAAACCTGACCGATGAAAACTATTACACCGATATTGGTTTTCCGTCAGCAGGAAGCAGTGCGAAGCTGAATTTGAAAATGAGTTTTTAATTAACCATAAAACCGGGGTGGCTTTTTAGCCTCCCTGGTTTCTGCCTGAAACCTCCGGTATTCCCGGTACAATTGATTCACCCTCCCCTCATTCGTTTTAGGGTCTTATTGACTCCTCGACCATTCTCGCGCAAGATTCGCCCCCAATAACAAGTAAGCCTTCAACGGGCTCATACGACACATTTCAGCTTACCCTCCTACGCAGATTTCCCTCTAGGCAACTTAAAAATTGCTGGCTTGCTATTGGCTCCGGTTTTCCAAATCGATTACACCCATACGGCAATCCGTTTTCTCAGCCTTTCTCATTATCCATGAGGGAAATATGTTTAATAAAGTTACAGCTATCCTGTTTTTATCCAGCGTTCTCGTTGCTTGTGGTGGAGGCGGGGGTGGCGGTGATAAACCACCGATAACCAATACCACATCCTCACCGGCTTCAAGTTCGATTTCGAGTTCAAGTTTGAGCACAAGCAGCAGTTCAAGCTCCAGTTCCGCTGCTGCTAAAGTTTTGCAGGGGCAATTTAAAGATACCAGTATCTCCGGCGTGCATTTTGTTTCCGGTGGCCAATCCGGAAATACCAATAGCACCGGCACATTCAGTTATGAAGAAGGAAAAAACATCACCTTTTCTATTGGTGGGATAACGCTGGGAACTACCTTGGGCAAAGCGCTCATCACGCCTATTCATTTGATAGAAAATGGCAGCACCGATAGCGTTGCAGTACAAAATATGGTGCGCTTTTTATTAATGCTTGATGCCGATGGCTATGCCGGCAATGGCCTGCAAATTTCCAGTGCGGTGCAAGCAGCCTCGGCCAATTGGACACAAATTGATTTTACAGCTGCGGATTTTGCGCAAAACCTGGCAACAATTTTGTCTGCCGCATCAGCAGCAGATGGTGGAGCGCATCAACTTCCTACGGCGGACCTTGCAAAAAAACACATCGAAGGTACACACTCATGCAATTACTCGGGTGTTTTTAACGGTGATATTGCCGGCGACAATAAAGGCAAAATCGCGCTGATCACCAATCCTGTCACCGGTGACGTAAGCGGATTTTCCCAACTGGAAAATGGCGGTGCGCTAGTTGAATTAAGCGGGGTAAAAGCGCTTGCTTACAATCAAGCAGCTTCATTCGAAACAGGTAGTAATGGTGACAAGAGTTCCTACGCAGGTAGTTTCACTACTGTGTCAGCAATCAATGGCACCTGGAAAAAAGAAAACACCAGCGGAACATTTTCTGCCAGCCGTGTAGGTGGATCCACCACCGCGCTCTATCAATTCAGTGCTAGTTTCAACGGCAGTGAGTCTGGCCTGGTAGCGCTCAACATTGACGCTACCAATAAAGTGACTGGTTCAATTTACAACTTCACTACCAATGAAACACAATCCCTTAGCGGTAATGTGAAAGGACCAAACCTGAACGTCACTGCTGGAAATAATAAATTGCAAGGTTTGTTAAACGTTGAAGTCGGAACCTTAACCGGTACCTGGAGTGATAGTGTCAAAGGAACATCAGGCACTTTCACTGGCGGTGGTTGCCAGCTAAATCCGGCACCGCTAACAATTAATGGTTTCCATAGCTGGAAAATTGGTGGCGATAGCGCTAGCAAGCAATTGATTCCCGCGTCAGGAACAGACCCACTAGTAGTGTTGGATGGCAACCCTGTTGCGCGCGTGCGCATGACGGTTTCGCCTTGGGGAGAAATGTCATTTCCAATTGCCGGCTTCGATCAAACCGGTGAAGCAGAAACGATTAACCTTAGCGGCTCAAGCTTTATTGAAATTACTTACAAATCCAACCAGAGTGTGAATTTACAATTGCGTCAATACGCTATTCACGGCGGAACTCACAACCAAATCACATTACCTGCTGCATCAGCATTTACAACGGTGAAAGTGCCATTCGCTGATTTCAAAGGTGGCCTTACTCCATTGGATTTAACTAAAGTGGCAAAATTTAATTTTGCATTGCTTAGCAATAATCCAACAGATGGATATGCAGAACTGATTGTGAAGAACTTTAAAATAGATAAGTTTAATTAAAAAGAACACGTAATGTAACGGACAGAAACTCTTGCTTGTTTTAGATAGCTGAACAAGCAAGAGCTTCCTTTATTAGCGACGCAATGAAAATTCTTTCCACAACACATCATCTAATTGTTCAGATGATACTTCCGTAATATTTTCCTGGTCTCCAGTAAATTTCTTCAATTGGCTCCCTGATAATAACGTACGCCCTTGCGCATGTTGTTTCATCACCAAATACTGTTTCACAAAAATCGCATCAGGGTGGGTAGAGTTATAGTAATTGGCCAATGAAAAATCTATCCATTCCATCGGCTGCAAATCAAAACCAAATTGATTGGCCCATTCACCTTTTACCAACGCTTTAAGCACAAACTCATCGCGCTCGTTTTTATCCAATGCAAAGGTTTCATTATCTTGCCGGATCACCTGGCCGAGCTGATGCAAGCCAATAGGTGCACGCAAACCAAAACTGCCAAAACCGGTATCGCACAACCAACGTTGATTATCAATATTGACGACGAGCACTACGTGGGTTTTAGGGCGTCGCTGAGGATAGAACATCGGGCGAGCACCGATCAGATCGAAACTAAAACCCAATCCAGCGAGGGCCATAGTGAATAAACCATTAACCTCATAGCAGTAACCGCCACGGCCGGAATAAATAATTTTTTTTACAATATCCTCCGGCACCATCGACACAATCTTGCCGGCTTGCACATCCAGGTTCTCAAACGGAATTGATTGCAATTGCGCACGCATGATACCGGTCAGTGTTTCTATTGTTGGCTCAGCACTTCCGGCATACCGGATACGCTTCAGGTAATCATCCAATACAAAATTTTCTGCTTGCATAGCCTCGCCCATTGTTAGCTAACCATAAAATAATCATGTAACTGTTAAAATCTGTACCGGTGTTTTTTTATCACACCTGTCACTTACATCCCTTCGCCAGAGCATCTAAGATGTTATTTTGGGAAATGAAGCGAGCCCCGCCTATGAATTCACCGTTATGTATTTGGCTGATGGTAATAGCCAGCACCTTTTTTTGGGGCAGTAATTTTAATGCAGGCCACGCGATTGCGGGCGATGTTACACCACTTACCGCTGCAACTGAACGCTTTCTGATTGCGGTTATTCTGTTTTTATTATTGCGCGCAGCACAACGCAAAGCAGAATCGCAATTGCACTGGCGCGACGGATTGGTATTGATTCCATTGGGGATTATCGGTGTCTTCGGGTTTAATTATGCTTTTTTCACCGCCCTGCACACTACCTCAGCATTAAACGCGGCATTAATCATGGCGCTATCACCGATGCTGTCTTTATTATTTTCAGTGTGGTTACTTAAATCGCGTATTCAATTGTTTCAATGCATAGGAATTCTTATTGCATTTATTGGCGTTACGCTGGTCATTACCGGTGGAAATTTTAGCTTGATACACATTGCGCCGGGCGATGCATGGATGATTGGTGCGTGCATTGTGTGGAGCTTATATACCGTTGGATCAAAAAAATATGCCGGGCATATTCCATCGCTACAACTCGCGCGCTGGACAGTCAGCATAGGCGCAGTGGCATTGACAGTAGTTGCGCTCTTACAAGAACAACCATTGATTGATGTTCCGGCGCTATCATGGCAAACCCACGGCATCTTGTTTTACATGGCGTCATTCGGAACCGTATTCGCGTATATTTTTTGGTTAAAAGGCGTGCATTTTTTAGGGCCGGATAAATCGGCAATCGCTTTTAACCTGGTGCCAGTATCGACGTTAATTGTTAGTGTGATACTAGGAAGTTATCCAAATCCCATACAGCTACTGGGAATGTTGCTCGTATTAGCGGGTGTGGTTATTTCCAGCGGCTGGAGGCCCAGTGGCAGGCACCTGGACCCCAAAAAAACATAATCCGGTTTGTGAAAAAATATCCCACTGGATGAACTGCACCTTACTCAGTTGGACGGGGTGTCCAACTTTTGGGGTGCAGTTCATCCAGTGGGGTATTTAAATTTCTGTTACTTAAGGATTAATAACTTTCTTATTTCCGACCCAACCAACTCACCATCAACAAATTCTGCTGATTGTTTTTGCAGCTTGCCACTTGTACGAATTGAACAACTGCCATTTGCACGGAAATTTAACGCAGTTGCCAGGAGTGCTTCACTGGTATCACCTAATTGACGGGCAATATCATCTTGCACACGACACCCTTGCACAAGGGTTTCACTGTTCGCTAATGACGAAGGTACAAATCCATCACTGTATTCACCAAAACCTTTTGCATTAGCGCCTTTCAATTGGATGGTGTAATAGGTAGTACCGCAATTTTCTTCCGGATAAAATCCGTAAGGTTTTCCACAGGTCGTATCGCCAATTAAATACACTGGTATATTGGCACCGCGCAAACCATTAATGATCGCCTCGCTTGCAGAGCAGGTATCACCGGAAGACAGTATGTAAACACGTTTCAAATCCAACGTCGGCAGATCCAGGTTTTTGTAGTTGCCGTAATACCCGACATCCCAAAAAGGCATTGGCTCCAATTTTGGTTGCTTGCTGTTTTGAATTTGCTCATAAAATACTTTTCCCTGCACATTAGCACCTGCCAGCATGTAACTGACCTCGCTCGCAATCGATAACAAACCACCACCGTTGTAACGCAAATCCAGAATCACATCACTCACCGCAGATTGTTTTAACTGCTGGATGGCTTTTACCCATTGGTCTTCCGCTTTTTCAACGTGCGAATTAAATACCACGTACCCTACTTTACCCGTGGCAGTTTCCAATATTTTGGTAAGCAATACTGGCGAAGTGTTGACCTCAGCGGATTGTATTGTCACGGTGCGCGATGTAACTGTACCGGCGTCCTGAATTTCAAAATTATGTGCCGCCCCAAGCAGGGAGGGAAATAAACCTTCCGAAAGCGCATTTAATCCTGCTTCACTGTTTTCATTTACCAAATCATACGAATCAATTTTTAAAATTTTTGCTCCGCGCGCAATACCAGCATTGGCAGCCGGCGAACCGGGCTCCACATATGCCACAAAATAGCCGCGCGGCGGAGTGGTGGAGTACACCTTCAGGTGAATACCATAACCGTAAGTGATACCTGACTCCCATGATTCGGCATCCTCGGTGGGCTCATAAAAATGGAATGCATCTTTAGCCGTTCCGGAGCTGGTTGTTTTATTGGTTTTTAATTTACTGAAATAGGTTTGCGGGGTATCGCTATTGCCCGGATTCAAATCGGGCAATTCTTCAAACCATAAGTAAGTTTCATGGCTCCAGGAACGCAGGAAGTTTTTCTCATCCAGGCTGGTGCCTTTTTTATCGGGAAAAGCAATACCGGTAAATTTACTGAAACCGGTACGCGGCACAGCGCAGAGGTTGTCGAATGTCGAAGCGCTTTTATAAGCCCCGGCAACCCAACCGGAATTTGCCGTCGAACTTGTCGATGAACTGGAAGGGGTTGGGTTATTGCCAATTGACCTGCTGTCACCTCCGCCACCACCACAAGCAGCAAGAGTGAGCGCCAGTACACCTGCTGAAAGCAAGCTTAATGTTGGTTTGATAGAGGAAGGAAGATAGTTGGCCCGTTTGGCCAGAAGCGATGATTCGTTCACAAAAGATTCCCTTAAATATCCTGTTACCCGCAGCGATATGCCGTTGGGGAGCACAAGAATAAAAGAAATCCTTTTGAAAAACCACGATAGCTATAACAGCCATCGCGGTTTTTATTCACAATGCCATTAATGGAAAGCGACATTAACCGGAGTGAGATATACCTTGGATTTGCTGATATCGGCCACTTTACCAACAACCTCAAGCTCACCTTTCAAACGAATATCCGCCGATGAGGAACCAATCATCAAATTAATTTTTCCCGGCTCCAGCACAAAATTCATATTGCGATCATAAAATCCCAGTTGATTGGCAGCCAGTGTAAAAGTCACACGCGCAATTTGCTTTGGCTCAAGATGAATACGCTTGAAGCCACGCAGTAATTTTACTGGCTGGGTTACACTGGCTACCGGATCATTAATATATAGCTGCACTACTTCATCGCCTGCGCGCGTGCCGGCATTCGTAATAGAAACGCTAATATCTACCGTCTCGCCTGCGTTGAGTTGTGATTTATTCCAGCTCATCTCCGAATAATTGAATTGCGTATAACTCAGACCGTAACCGAAAGGATAGAGCGCATCTGTTTTATCAAACGCATAGCCACGTTTTGCAGCGGGTTTATAATTATAATAAACCGGCAAGTGACCCACCGAACGCGGAACACTGACCGGCAATTTTCCGCCAGGGTTTACATCGCCGAATAAAACGCGAGCCACGGCACGGCCCGTTTCCTGCCCCAAATACCAGCCTTGCAAAATAGCCGGCGCAGTTTGTGCGAGTTTGCTAATCGCCAGCGGACGACCGCCAATTAATAACACTACGACGGGTTTACCCGTTGCCAATACTGCATCGACCAATTCCTGTTGCTCGCCCAATAATTCCAGGCTGGTGCGATCCCCCAAGTGATTATCACTCCAGGCTTCACGGGACGTTGCTTCGTTATCACCGATAACGACAATTGCCACATCACTTTTCCTGGCTGCTGCAACGGCTTTTTCGATCATGCCTTTCGTATCTGCTTTTGTTGCCAATACCACTTCATCGGTATGCCAGCGCTGTTTGGAGCGAGAATTTGCGGACGCTGAATCAGGATCGGATGGCCATTTTTCAATGGTGAGTAATGTACCTTTTTCATGGTGTATTGTTACACCACCACCAAGATATTCTTGCAAGCCCTGCAAAATGCTCACCGTCTTTTTCGGCACATCGCTGTAACCACCAATTAAGGTTTCATCAACATGCGGACCAATTAATGCGATAGATTTAAGTGTGGATTTATTAAGCGGTAAAATATTTTTTTCGTTCCTTAACAGGATTATCGATTTTTCTGCAACTTGCTGTGCGAACGCGGCGTGTTTGGCATTACCGACAAAGTCATCCACATTCGTGGTATTAGTGTAGGGGCTATCAAATAATCCCAGTGCAAATTTTTCGTGCAGCACCCGTGCAACTGATTGATCAATTTGTTTAATAGTGATTTTTTTATCTTTCACCAACTGGATAAGATTTTTATAGGCATCACCATCAGGCGTTTCAACATCAACACCTGCAGTCATCGCCATTAAAGCAGCTCCTGATTTATCGGCAGCCAGGTGATGGCGACTGATTAATTCCGCAATCGCAAAATAATCGCTTACCACGACGCCATTAAAATTCCATTCACCGCGCAAAATATTTTGCAGCAAATCCACATTGGAATGGGAGGGAATACCATCAATTTCGTTGTAGGAGGCCATCACACTGCGTGCATGCGCGATTTTTACGGCCGCTTCAAATGGTGGCAAAAAATTTTCACGCAAACTGCGTTCACCAATAGGCGCGGGCGCGGTATTTAGCCCACCGGTAGGTTCACCATGACCGGCGAGGTGTTTTAGTGTTGCAATCACCCTGTCCTTACCAATCCCGTCACCGGCACCTTGAAAACCTTTCACACTGGCTACACCCAATTCCGAAACCAGATATGGGTCCTCACCGAGGGTTTCTTCGATACGCCCCCAGCGCGGATCGCGCGCAACATCAAGTACCGGAGCCAGCGCCTGATGTGTACCTATCGCACGCATTTCCTGCGCCGCGATGGTGTAAACCTGTTCGATAGTGGCGGGATCCCAGGTGCTCGCCAAACCTATCGCTTGCGGAAAGCTGGTAGCATTACGGCCAGCGTGACCATGTAGCGCTTCTTCATGAAAAATTGCGGGAATTCCCAGGCGAGTGTTTTCGAGCAAATATTTTTGCACGGCATTGGTAAATGCCAATGTTTGCGCCGGGGTTTTATTGGGCGTGAGCGTGGCTTTGTTTTCTGCCGGGCGCGCAACCTGCCCTATACCGCCACCCAGAATTTCTTTTGCGTGTTCCGCTGTAAATTCGCCGCTGTCTGTTTCAAGCTTTTGCCGTGCAACCCACACGGTTTGCAATTGCGCGACTTTTTCTTCCAGGGTCATGCGCTTGAGCAGATCTTTCACGCGCGCATCAATAGGTTTATCCGGGTTTTTATAGATAGGCTCTGCCGCCATTGAGCTCGCAGGAATGGCAAAAAAAATTGCACTTGCGAAAAATATTTTTAGCCGATGAAAACATGAGGGCCGCATGCCGTTATCCTCCAGGGGTCGGTGTGTTTTTGAGTTAACAATATTATTGTTTTTTTTGAGAAAACTTCTTGAGATGAATGAAATCGCCTGTGCGCGTAACTCTAGCGCAAGTGCAATTTTACGTTCCTGGTTTTACATTTTTTATCGCATTTTTTGTGGGAAAGGAACAAATAACACCTACAAAAAAGCCGCTAATTATTGCCCCATTGCTGGGACAATAATTAGCGGCCAGAGGCTTTGCTAGAAAAATCGTTAGCGCAATACGCAGCTATTAACGAATGTAACGATTAATAATGTTTTCGTACAACTCCTGGCGTCCGCTTTGCAGAGTAAGTTCGCCACCTTTATTACCGATATCGGCCAGTTGTTGCAGGGTCAGCTTGCCTTGTTCGTATGCGGCACCGTTACCTGAATCGAAGCTGCTGTAACGCTCTTTACGCAGGCTTTCCAGCGGAGATTGCTGGATCAGGCTGTCGGCAATAATTAATGAGCGCGCAAATGTATCCATACCACCAATATGGCCGTAGAACATATCAACCGGATCCGGAGAGTTACGACGCACTTTCGCATCGAAGTTCACACCGCCACCTTGCAAACCACCCGCGCGCAGGAACACCAACATCATCTCAACAGTTTCATTGATGTTGTAAGGGAATTGGTCTGTGTCCCATGCGTTTTGGTAATCGCCACGGTTGGCATCGAGTGAACCCAGCATGCCAGCGTTAGCAGCAGCTTGCATATCGTGACACATGGTGTGACCAGCGAGAGTGGCGTGGTTGGTTTCCAGATTCAATTTGAAATCTTTATCCAGGCCGTGGTGACGCAAGAAACCAATAACCGTTTCAGCATCGAAATCGTATTGGTGCTTTGAAGGCTCCATTGGTTTTGGCTCAATAAAGAAATAGCCTTTGAAACCTTGTCCACGTGCGTAATCGCGAGCGATGGTCAGGAAGCGCGCCAGATGCTCTTGTTCGCGTTTCATGTCGGTGTTTAACAAGCTCATGTAACCTTCGCGGCCACCCCAGAACACATAGTTCTCACCACCCAGTGCAATGGTTGCATCCAGTGCGTCTTTCAATTGCGCACCAGCATATGCCACTACATTGAAATCCGGGTTGGTAGATGCGCCGTTCATGTAGCGTGGGTTGGAGAACAGGTTTGCAGTGCCCCACAACAATTTTACGCCGGAAGCTGCTTGTTTTTGTTTAGCGTACTCAACAATGGTTTGCAAACGCTTGGATGTTTCTGCGCGCGATGCACCTTCATCTACCAGATCCACATCGTGGAAGCAGTAGTAAGGAGTGCCCAGCTTGGTGATGAATTCAAACGCTGCGTCCATTTTTTCATGCGCGCGCGCAATTGGATCTTGCGTTGCGGCCCATGGAAAAATCTTTGTACCTGGACCGAAAGGATCGTGGCCTGCGCCGCAGAAGCTGTGCCAGTAGCAGGTGGCAAATTTGAAATGTTCTTTCAAGGTTTTGCCGGCAACTACGCGGTTTTCATCGTAGTATTTAAATGCTAATGGATTGTCAGAATCCGGACCTTCGTAACCAATCTTGCCAATACCGGGGAAGTATTCTTTGCTACCGAGAACAATACTCATAATTTTCACCTTGAGGAATTTTTACTAACACAATTCAAAAAACTGTTTATCGCTAACCGGATTATTTTGGTAACAATGCAACCCAATTTTGATAAGCATCCTGATACCGGGCAAACTGCGCCGCCTGTGGCTCTACCACACTCAAACGCGTCAGTCCGGTAAACGCTTCATTTGCGGAAACGTAATAACCACTACCCAATGCCGCTGCGCGTGCTGCACCTTCAGCGCCATCGGTTTCAAACATTTCTACTGCGGCTTGCGTAGTGTTTGCAAAAGTCTGTGCAAACACATCGCTCAAAAACATATTGCCTTTACCGGCACGAACTACCTCGCAACTGCCCCCCAATGATTTCAAAACATCGAAACCCTGGTTGAGCGAAAACACTATGCCTTCCTGTGCGGCGCGCACCATATGACCCAAACCATGGCGATTGAAATCAAGGTTACGCAACTGCGCGCCCAGATTTTTATTTTGGAAAATTCGCTCTGCACCATTTCCAAATGGATGGAATAACAAACCTTCGCTACCCACTGGCACTGCTTGCGCCAATTCATTTAATTGTGGATATGACGGCGTTGCGCCGGCAGCACTAATGGTTTGGCGCAACCAGGAATACAAGCGGCCACAACCATTCACACACACAAGGACGCCATTGCGTTTTTTCTCTTCTGTGCTGGTTACATGCAAAAAAGTATTTACGCGCGATTCGGTATCGGCTGCCGGTTGATCAGTCACACCGTAAATCACCCCGGAGGTTCCCGCTGTTGCAGCAACTTCACCCGGCTCCAATACATTTAAACTGAAGGCGTTGTTCGGTTGATCGCCGGCGCGGTAACAAATTTTCACACCGGAGCGCAAACCTAACTCGGCAGCGATTGAGTCGCTTACAACCGATTGAACACCAAAGCTCGGCGCGATATCCGGAATCAATGCAGCATCAATTCCCCAATGCGCGAGCAACTCAGTGGCAACGCGATTTTCTTTGAAGTCCCACAAAGTGCCTTCAGACAAACCTGAAGCGGTGGTGTTAATGACGCCGGATAATTTCATCGCAATAAAATCACCGGGCAGCATAATTTTATGAATACGGGAAAAAATTTCCGGTTGGTTTTCTTGCACCCAACGCAATTTTGCCGCAGTGAAATTACCGGGTGAATTTAATAAATGACCGAAGCAATAATCGTGTCCGAGATCGGTCAACGCCTTGGTGCCGAAAGGAACGGCACGGCTATCACACCAGATAATAGAAGGGCGCAGTACTTGCTGGTTTTTATCGACCACCACCAAACCATGCATTTGGTAAGAGATTCCAATCGCATCAATTTGTTGTGGGTTAAAACTGCCGCGCGCTACCAAACGCGCAAAACCCTGGCGCACACAATCCCACCAGGTATCCGGGTTTTGCTCGGCAAAACCGGGTTGCGGGCTGTCGATGGCCAATTCGGAATCAGGATGGGACAAAGCCCCAAGGCTCTTGCCGGTTTGGCCATCCAGCACCGATAACTTGACCGAGGAACTACCAACATCAATACCGAGAAACAGCATAAAGGCTCACAAATAGTTGAAGAATGTTTTCAAAACCTGTTGGCCGGATCCAAAACACCGGCAAGTTTGATCAGCTCGCTGCATTTTTATCGTTAACAACGCCGCAGCAGGATTTGGCTTGCTAACAAGCATAGCTTATTGTCTATCTGACAACAAGATATGCAATGACAAAAACTCTGTTAAAAAAGATTAATTTTGTGGCGCAGGCTGCACCTGCACGAAAAAATGGCACCGGTTACATCTGACAAGCTATAAATAGCCAGAACCGATGGCATGACAATCCGCTGAACAGGCCTCGACCATTACCAAATCGGCTTATACAATGCGCCATTGACCTGACCTATCAAGCAACTGAAAACCAGATGCCCATAACAATTAACTAACGCAAGCCTCCAGGGAGATTGCAGTGCCCAATACCCATATTCCCGGTAGCCAGACCAACATCAATCCACTGAACCTTTCTGGCGATGTGATAAAAGCGCTCTCCATCGATAACCTGATTTTCGGTTTGGATAATGATGAACTGAAAATCCTGCTGGTTAAGCAAACCGATCCGCTGCATGAGGGCAAATGGGCACTACCCGGCGGCTGGATTCGTTACGACGAAAACTTGCGCGACGCGGCGTACCGGTTACTGGAAGAATTGACAGGTATACGCGATCTCTATCTGGAGCAACTGAAAACCTTTGGGCGCGTCGATCGCTTTCCGTCCGAGCGTGTGGTGACCATTGCCTATTACGCGCTGGTGAGTGCCGATAAGTTTTCACTGGTCGCCGGCCAGAGCGCGGCGGATGTGAATTGGCAAAGCGTGAACAACTTACCGGACCTGGTGTATGACCACGCCGAAATCGTCGCCCATGGCTTAAAAGTATTGCGCCACCAGGTTTGCCATCAACCGATTGGCTTCAACCTGCTGCCAGAGAAATTTACCTTGCTGCAATTACAGGCACTTTACGAAGCCATCCTGAATACCAAATTGGATAAACCCAATTTCCGCCGCAAGATTATGAAGATGAATTTGCTCACGCCATGCAACGAAAAGCAGCAGGGTGTTCCCCATCGCGCCGCCAGCCTTTACCGGTTTGATGCAGATGCATACAAGCACCTGAGCGAATCCGGATTTGCATTTGAGATATAAAAAAACCTGAAATACAGAACGTGAAATATACGGGCCCCCTCACCACAAGGGGCTTCGAACAACAACAAAAAAGCTCCAAAAATAACCTGACAATGACATATAGTCACAAAAACTATAATGAGTTAAGATCCGCGACCACCCGCCGTCCTGGCGGCATAAAACAACAGTAAAGATAATTCAATAACAGGTATCAAACATGAGCCATGCACCAATAGATTCTGGATCGGCGGGGGTTTCTGTCGTTGCGGAAGAGCGCAACATGACCTCCATCGTCATCATTAGTATTATCGCCACCCTCGGTGGATTCTTGTTCGGGTTTGATAGCGGTGTAGTCAACGGCACCTTTGACGGCCTCAAGTTAGCCTTTAATTCAGAAGCAGCCGGTACCGGCTTTCATGTGGCAAGTATTTTATTGGGTTGCGCTACCGGCGCTTTTTTCGCGGGCCCATTATCTGATCGCTATGGTCGTCGCAGTGTGTTAATTATTGCGGCCGTATTGTTTATTTTGTCCTCATGGGGCGCAGGTATCGCCACCTCTTCTACCGAATTTGTGATTTATCGCCTTATCGGCGGTTTGGCGATTGGTGCGGCCAGTATTATTTGTCCCGCCTACATCAGTGAGCTGGTTCCCGCCGAGTTTCGCGGCAAGCTTAGCTCCATCCAACAAATTGCGATCATTTCCGGTTTAACCGCTGCATTCCTCAGCAACTACGCACTGGCTCATGCAGCAGGCGGTTCTATCCATCCGTTCTGGCTGGAATACGAAGCCTGGCGCTGGATGTTCTGGGTAGGCGTCGTTCCAGCTGCAATATTCCTGTTCTCATTGCTGGCAATTCCCGAAAGCCCCCGTTATTTGGTGACTCGCGGTAAAAACGAACAGGCACTGGCGGTATTGACCAAGCTCTATGGTGCCACCACCGCCAAGCAAACCGTAGCGGACATTTACAACTCTATCGCCCACGATCACAAACCCAGTTTTTCGGATTTAATCGACAAAACCAAAGGCGGCATCCGCCCGATTATCTGGGTTGGTATCGGGTTGGCAATATTGCAGCAATTCGTAGGCATCAACGTAGTTTTCTATTACGGCGCGGTACTCTGGCAAGCGGCCGGCTTCTCTGAAAATGACTCATTGATGATTAACATTGTGTCAGGCGTTGTTTCTATCGGCGCGTGCTTTATTACCTTCTTCCTGGTGGATAAAGTGGGCCGTAAACCATTATTGCTGATCGGCTCTGTTGGTATGACGATTACATTGGCATTGGTAGCCTATGCGTTTGCCGACGCACCGGTAGATGAAAACGGCAAACTGATGCTGGAAGGTAACCTCGCCATACTGGCCCTTGTTGCCGCCAACCTTTATGTAATTTTCTTCAATATGTCATGGGGCCCGATTGTGTGGATCATGCTGGGCGAGATGTTCCCCAACCAGATCCGCGGCAGTGGTTTGGCGGTAGCAGGCCTGGCGCAATGGCTGGCCAACTTCCTGATCACCTGGACCTTCCCGATGTTGCTTGGATCGGCTCTCGGTTTGTCCGGTGCTTACGGCATTTACATGCTCTGCTCGCTCTTTTCAGTATTCTTTGTGATCTGGTGGGTACGCGAAACCAAAGGTGTCACGCTGGAGCAAATGCAAGGCTAAACCCTGCATCATCACTTCAAAAAAATGCGCTCGCGCATTGCAAAAGCCACCTTCGGGTGGCTTTTTTTTTGGCCATTGACAAACCAACCCGCCACTAAATAAATCCTTACAGTTCCCCCTGCCATACTGGTATACAAGGCTTTTTTCTTATGGTGTAATTGACTACAACAATAAACCATAAGACAAGAGACTATAACAATGAAATCCAATCACCAGCTTTTATGCTTAACGTTTTTATCCCTTAGCCTGATGGCCTGCGGCGGTAGCGGTGGCGGCGGGTCAAAACCTGCCAGTAGCTCAAGTACCGCAGTTACTTCAAGCAGCTCCAGCGTTGCACTGGTTAGCTCTTCCTCATTGAGCAACTCATCGGAAGCCAGTGTGGTGCCATCAAGCTCATCAGCAGTGAGTTCAGTAGCACCAAGCAGCAGTTCGTCATCTGTGCCGGCGAGTAGCTCCAGTGCAGCAGCAACGACAATAATTACCTTGAACATGACCAGCGGCTGGCGCGGCAATGGCACCGGCAACTCCGGTATTAATATGAATAGCGATGGCGTGAGCTTTACTGCAAGCGGGGACGGAATAGGTGCAGTAACCGACTTGGCCAAACCCATACAACTGGAAGATGCCATTATCGATATGGTGGTAAATGTCAGCCCTGAATTCAAAGCGTCCGGTACAAGTTTGCAAATATTTGCGCAAATCAAAGGCGGCGATTGGGCGGGCGAATGGAATTGCTGGTCAGGCAATGAATTACTCACCGCCGGAACCGACACGGCAATTACCTGTACCATCAGTGAAGGCGATAAAAAATTCAACCAGCTTGATAGCGATGTGCAAATCGGCGTGCAAGCCAAAGGTACACCAACCGGAACCGTTACCATTAAAAGCGGTAAAGTCACACTCAAACAAACCGCAAGTTCAAGCTCCAGTACTGGAAGCGTTTACTCCGCCAACGTAAATAGTTTGCGCGAGCTTGCAGATTTCACCATCGGTGTTGCGGTATCCAATAATGATTCGCCAACTTACAACATTTTAACCAACGCATCCGAAAAGGCCCTTGTGGAAAAACATTTCGAACAAATGACCGCCGGCAATATTATGAAAATGAGTTACCTGCAAAACACGCAAGGTAATTTCACCTTTGCCAATGCGGATGCATTTGTCGATTACGCCAAAAGTAAAAACATGACCGTACACGGACACGCATTGGTTTGGCATGCGGAGTACCAGGTGCCCGCCTTTATGAAAAGCTGGTCAGGGTCCGCAGCAGATTTTATTACCGCGCTGGAAACACATATCACCACAGTGGTGGATCACTTTGAAGCAAAAGGCAACCTGCATAGTTGGGATGTTGTGAACGAAGCACTGACCGATGGCAATCCATCTACCTTCCGCGCCGTTGATTCAACGTTTTATATAAAAAGCGGCAACAGTGCTATCTATATTGAAAAAGCATTCCTCGCTGCACGCGCTGCCGCACCGGAAGCAACGCTGTATTACAATGATTACAACATCGAACAAAACGGTGCCAAGATGACCAAACTGGAAGAGATGCTCACCGATTTTAAAGCGCGCAACATTCCCATTGATGGTGTCGGCTTCCAGATGCACGTTTGCCAGAATTATCCGAGCGCAAGTTCAATTGCGGCAGCGATGAAACGTGTTGTCGACAAAGGTTTGAAAGTGAAAATTACCGAATTGGATGTTGCGATCAACCAACCCTATTGCGACAGCTATCCCGCCAATAAAGTAAGCACCTTTACCCAAAGCATCGCATTAGCGCAGAAAAAACGTTACTGTGAAATTATCAAAGCCTATATAGATACAGTACCCGCTGCATTGCGTGGTGGTATTAGCGTCTGGGGCACCACTGACGCCAACACATGGTTAAATGATTTATACAGAACTGAATTCAACAATGAAAAAATTTCCTGGCCATTGTTGTTTGATAGCAACTACAACGACAAACCTGCACTGCGCGGCTTTGCTGATGCATTACAAGGCGTTGCCTGTACCAACCTGTAAAATGAATTTATACAGTTAAAAATCTTCCCTCGGGCAGCCGTGCAAATCGCTGCCCGTTTTTTTAAGAAGGGTAAAAAAAATGAAGGTCATTCACAATTTATTATTTACCACAGCAATCACTACAGCAGGCTTATCGCAAGCTGCAAGTGTTGAATTCAAACAATTCAGGTATGAGGGAAAAGATACTGTTTTTACAACGCCGTTAAACGCCGATGAATATCGCAATCCCATTCTTGCCGGCTTTTATCCCGATCCCAGTATTACCCGCGCCGGAGACGATTACTATTTAGTGAATTCCTCCTTCTCGTATTCACCCGGCGTGCCCATATTTCACAGCAAGGATTTAGTGAATTGGAAATCCCTCGGGAATGTCTTGACCACACCAACACAATTACCGTTACAACAGCAACAAACTTCTCGCGGAATTTACGCACCAACCATTCGCCATCACAATGGTGTTTTTTACATGATCACCACGCTGGTGGATGTGCGCGGAAATTTCCTGGTAACTGCAAACGACCCTGCGGGCCCATGGTCAGAACCAATTTTGTTGCCGGAAATTGGCGGTATAGATCCGGATATTTTCTTTGATGATGACGGTAAAACGTATATTGCCCACAATGATGGTCCGATAGGTGAACCACTTTATAACGGACATCGAGCAATCTGGCTGTGGGAATTTGACCTTAAAAACAAAAAGGTGGTGAAAGATTCCGGGCGCGTGATCGTAAATGGCGGAACAGACATTTCCAAAAAACCTATCTGGATTGAAGGTCCACATATTTACAAGATTAACGGCTGGTATTATTTGCTGTGCGCAGAAGGCGGTACCGCTTACGATCACTCAGCAGTTATTTTCCGCAGCAAAAATTTGCATGAACCTTTTGTACCTTATGAAAAAAACCCGATCCTGACCCAACGCGATTTAAATAAAGATCGAGCCAACCCGATTACGACTGCCGGCCATGCCGATTTTGTACAAACCAAAGAAGGCGATTGGTGGGCCGTATTTCTCGCCACACGCGCTTACGATAAAACGCTCTACAACACCGGTCGCGAAACGTTTTTATTACCGGTGACCTGGAAGGATGGCTGGCCGGTAATTCTTGAACAAGGCAAGGAAATTCCTTATCACCATAAAAAACCTGCAATTAAAGCAGTAACGGCGAATCCCGATCAACTGACGGGAAATTTTATTCGCACAGATAATTTTTCAACGAAACCCCTGGGGTTTGAATGGGTAAGTTTACGCACCGGTGATTCCCCATTTTACCGACTCACAAAATCCGGGATTGAATTGCAAGCATTGAACGTGAAACTTGACAGCCTGGAACAACCCGCATTTTTAGGGCGTCGCCAACAACATACACATTTCAGTGCCAGTGTCGAATTTGAAGTGCCAAAAAGGAAAACATCTGCCGGTATCGTGGCGTTTCAGGGCGAAACAGCACATTACTATTTTGGTGCTCGCCAGCAGAAAAAAGGAATGGAATTATTTATCGAACAAGCCAATAAATCCGCACCAAAAATTATTTATCAACAGTTGGTAACTGATTTACGTAAACCTATCCAATTGGATATTGAAGGCAAGGCCGGGAAAATCAGTTTTTACTACACCAATAAAAAAGGTGAACGTAAAGTAGTTTTGGAAAATGCCGATGCAAAAATTCTTAGCACTGAAATAGCAGGCGGGTTTGTGGGGACGCTTCTTGGCATACATGCAAGGTCTGAACAATAACGTTTAAAACATCAGAAAACACAATATTAATGAGCTTCGGCATTCCCTCCGGAGCTCATTTTCGTAGCACATTAATACAACCCCACCTAAAAAAGCGAATCACTCCGAGGGGATTTCCATGCCTATCAACCGCATATCATTTTTTCGTATCGGGAAACAGATTTTAATTTTCTGGCTTTTATTAATAATTACACCAGCCTCATTTGCGTTGGGCGAAAGTTCATGGTTGGCTAATTCAGGCTCCAACCAATTCACACTGGTTGATAAAACATCGGCTACCGCTTTAATCATTGATGATAATGATTTCCCCGGCGTACAACGCGCCACCAAAAACCTGCAAAGCGATATTGAAAAAGTTACCGGCAAGAAACCCGCGCTGGTTAATACCATCAATGAAAATAATCACCAGCTAGTCATCATTGGTTCTATAGGCAAAAGCCGGTTAATCGAACAAATGATTGCCAATAAAAAACTGGATGTGAGCAAAATTCGCGGCCAATGGGATGGATTTTTGGTGCAGGTCGTCGAGCAGCCATTGCCGAATGTAAAACGGGCATTGGTAATCGCCGGTGCGGATAAGCGCGGAACCACGTACGGCATTTACAGCTTGAGCGAACAAATTGGTGTCTCCCCCTGGTATTGGTGGGCCGATGTCCCGGTAAAAAAGAAAAATACAATTTTTATCAACAAAAAAATTCAAGTCACAGAAATTCCAAAAGTGAAATATCGCGGCATTTTCTTGAATGATGAAGCACCTGCATTAACCGGCTGGGTCACCGAACAATACGGCAATTACAATCACCTATTTTACGAAAAAGTATTTGAATTATTATTGCGCCTGAAAGCCAACTTCCTGTGGCCTGCCATGTGGAATAATGCATTCGCGGATGACGACCCGCAAAACATGGTCCTGGCCGATGAATACGGCATAGTGATGAGCACATCCCACCATGAACCCATGATGCGCGCCGATAAAGAATGGAATCGTCACGGCAAAGGTCCATGGGAATATTCCAAAAACCCGCAGAACCTTTACAACTTCTGGGTGGACGGTGTTAAGCGCAATAAACCTTACGAAAGTATTTACACACTCGGCATGCGCGGCCAGCAAGATGAGCCGATGAGTGAAGGCGATAATATCCAACTGCTGGAAAAAATTGTGCATGACCAGCGCGAAATCCTCACCGATCAATTCGGTAAAGAAAAACTCACTGAAGTACCGCAGGTGTGGGCGCTTTATAAAGAAGTCCAGGGATTCTACGAGCGCGGCATGCGCGTACCGGACGATGTTATTTTGCTGTGGTGCGATGACAACTGGGGCAACATCCGCCGCTTGCCAACACCCGAAGAACGCAAACGCGTCGGTGGTGCCGGCGTCTATTATCATTTTGATTACGTTGGCGGCCCGCGTTCCTATCGCTGGATTAATACGGTATCCATCGCAAAAATCTGGGAACAGATGAATCTGGCTTACGAATATGAAGCCAATAAAATCTGGATCGTCAACGTGGGCGATTTAAAACCGATGGAGTACCCCATCGAATTTTTCCTGAATATGGCGTGGAATCCGGAAGCCTGGCCCAAAGAGCGTATTCCGGAATTTGCAACACTCTGGGCGGAACGCGAATTTGGCAAAGAACATGCAAAAGAAATTGCCGCGATTATGACCGGCTACACGCGGCACAATTTGCGGCGCAAACCGGAACTGCAAGATGCAACAATTTATAGCCAATTGAATTACGCCGAAGCAGATCGCGTGACGGCGGAGATAGAATCGTACGCGGCGCGCGCGGAAGCCTTGTATAAAAAAATCCCGGTGGAACAACGCGATGCGTTTTATCAACTGGTGTTATTCCCGGCAAAGGCCAGCGCAATTATTACCGGACTTTATGATGCACAAGCCAAAAACCATTTATATGCACAACAAGCGCGCGCAACTGCCAATGACTACGCCAATAAGGTGCGCGAGTTATTTGCGGCGGATGCAGCGCTCGAACAGGAATACCATCAGTTAAATGGCGGCAAGTGGAACCACTTTATGTCGCAGCCGCATATTGGTTACAGCAACTGGAATAATCCGCCCGAAGATACCCTGCCAGTGGTCCAGATTTACGAACCGCACGGAGCAGATGAAATGGGCATCGCGGTGGAAGGGATTGCATCAGCCTGGCCTGGTGCCGGCACTTATCAATTAGGTCGTTTTGACCCCTTCGGCAAACAGGAAAGAACGTTAACTATCTTCAATAAAGGCAAAAAATCTTTCACAGCTACTGCCCAAAGCAGCGTGCCTTGGATTATACTAAATCATACTAGTATACAAGTTAACGCCGAAACTGAACTCAAGGTGAGTATTAACTGGAATAAGGTGCCCAAAGGCGAACACACAGGTCGCATCCAGATCACGGGTACCGGCTGGGGCGGAGCAAGCATTGGCGTCAAGGCATTTAATCCTGGTATTAAAACCTCTGCGCTAAAAGGTAAAGGCTTTGTTGAGGCTGACGGATTTATCGCCATAGAAGCAGAACATTTCCAACGGCAAAACACTGTTGCACTGGCGAGCGGCAATAAGCTGCGCTGGGAGAAAATTCCGGAGCATGGGCGAACCCTCTCATCCATTTCGGTGTATCCCGTCACCGACCAGCACTTTACGAAAGCCGATGATGCGCCTTATGTGGAATACGATATTTTTACCCTGGGCAGTGGTGAATTTAACGTGCAAGGATTTTTTGCCCCGAGCTGGCCAGTGATTCCCGGACACGGTTTACGTTACGCCATTGCGATCGACAACGAATTACCTCAAGTGGTAGACCTCACCGCTGATATGAGCAATGCCACCTGGGAAGAAACTGCGCGCACCGATGTGCGCACGGCGAGAACCAGTCACAAGATCAACACCGCAGGCGCGCATAAAGTGCGTATTTACGGCCTCGATCCGGGCGTAACCCTGCAAAAAATAGTGATCGATACCGGCGGCCTTTTACCCAGTTATTTGGGTCCGGAAGAAAGCCGTCGGTATTAATAAAAAAACAGAGTGAACACAATCCAAAACCTGACGTTGTAGAGAAGCTGTTGAATGAAAATTGTTGATGCAAAAGTAATTGTCACCTGCCCCGGCAGGAATTTTGTAACGCTCAAAATAACCACTGACCAGGGCATTTATGGCATCGGCGATGCAACACTCAATGGCCGCGAAAAAAGCGTGGTTTCTTATCTTGAGGATTATTTAATTCCCGCATTAATTGGCCGCGACCCGCAACAAATTGAAGATATCTGGCAGTTTTTTTACCGCGGCGCCTATTGGCGTCGCGGGCCGATTGGCATGACTGCCCTGGCCGCGATTGATGTAGCGCTGTGGGATATCAAAGCCAAACTTGCCAATATGCCGCTGTACCAATTGCTCGGCGGAAAAAGCCGCGAGCGCATCCTGACTTACACCCATGCAAACGGTAAAGATCTGGATTCCACACTGGAAGCAGTGCGCAAAGCACGCGAAAAAGGCTATCAGGCAATCCGCATCCAATGCGGTATTCCCGGCATCGAAAAAACCTACGGTGTTTCCAAAAGCGAAAAAAACTACGAGCCGGCAGATGCCGATTTACCTTCAACCGAAGTTTGGTCCACCGAAAAATATTTGAATTTTATTCCTGAAGTATTTGCTGAAGTGCGCAAAGAATTTGGTCGCGATATCCATTTATTACACGATGTGCACCACCGTTTAACACCGATTGAAGCGGCGCGCCTTGGTAAAGAACTGGAGCCATTCCATTTGTTCTGGATGGAAGATGCAGTACCTGCTGAAAATCAGGAAGCCTTTAAATTAATTCGCCATCACACGACAACACCCTTGGCAGTCGGCGAAGTATTTAATTCAATCCACGATTGCCGTGAGCTGATCCAGAATCAACTGATCGATTACATTCGCTCAACCATTGTGCATGCCGGCGGTATCACCCACGTGCGTCGTATTGCGGATTTCGCCAGCCTGTTCAATGTGCGCACCGGCTTCCACGGCGCAACGGATTTATCGCCCGTGTGCATGGGTGCCGCGCTGCATTTTGATTATTGGGTACCTAACTTCGGTATTCAGGAACATATGGCGCACAGCGCGCAAATGGAAGAAGTATTCCCCCATGCCTATCAATTTGATAACGGTTATTTCACCCCCGGCGAAGCACCTGGCCATGGTGTGGATATCGATGAGAAGCTTGCCGCAAAATATCCCTACAAACGCGCTTGTTTGCCCGTGAACCGCCTGGAAGATGGTACCCTATGGCACTGGTAGACCCAGTGCCTGCCGCAATACCAAAAACCAACGCCTGACACAACGGCAATCACACAACCCCGCAAGAGAGAGCAAGCGCATGACATTACAAAAAAAACTCCTTGCTGCCAGCATCATCAGCAGCGCCGCTTTTATGATCGGCTGTCAAGACAAATCCGCCCCGGAAAAAACTGAATCCGCAGCAGCTCCTGCCACTGCACCATTAGTTGCAGATCCATCCGTGGACCCCGCTAAATTTCTGAACCAACCGTTGGTGAGGGATATTTACACCGCTGATCCATCGGCCCACGTTTTTAATGGCAAGTTATATATTTATCCTTCACACGATATCGATTCCGGCATCACCACCGATGGCGAAGGCGATAAGTTTGATATGAAGGATTACCGCGTGTTCTCGCTGGATACCGCAACCAATGCGGTCACCGATCACGGTGAAGCGCTTACGCTAAAAGATGTTCCCTGGGCCAGCCGCCAACTCTGGGCCCCCGATGCTGCAGAGAAAAATGGAAAATACTATTTATTCTTCCCGGCAAAAAATAAAGAAAATATTTTCCAGATCGGCGTCGCCACCAGTGATTCACCAACCGGCCCATTCAAAGCCGAACCGGAACCGATCAAAGGCAGTTTCAGTATTGATCCCGCCGTATTTAAAGATGACGACGGCGCTTACTACATGTATTTCGGTGGCATTTGGGGCGGGCAACTGCAACGCTGGACCAGCGGCAGTTACGTCACTGAAGATAAATACCCTGCAAGTAATGAACCCGCACTCAGCCCGAAAATTGCCAAATTGAGTGATGATTTATTGCAATTTGCCGAAGCACCGAAAGATGTACAAATTCTGGATGGTTCCGGCGTACCTTTGCTCGGCACCGATACCAATCGTCGTTTCTTTGAAGGTGCCTGGGTGCATAAATTCAACGGCAAATATTATTTGTCTTACTCCACTGGCGACACCCACTACATCGCCTACGCAATTGGTGATACCCCGTACGGTCCATTCACCCATAAAGGTATCGTGCTGACCCCCGTATTCGGCTGGACCAATCACCATTCCATCGTACAACACGAAGGCAAATGGTTTTTGTTTTACCACGATTCACAACTTTCCGGTGGCAAAACCCATTTGCGCAACATCAAAGTTACCGAGCTAACCCACCTGGATGACGGCACCATCCAAACGATTGATGCATATTTGGATTAATTCGTTTTTCCGTAAAATAAAAAAGCCCGAATAGTTTTTGCTATTCGGGCTTTTTTTTCGTAGGTTGTGGTGAGCTTGCGAACCGCAACATGACCATATATCCGCAATTACAAAAACCAAAATCCGTGCGCCGTTAATTGGTTTTTTTGCACTTACAAAACAATGTGCCATTTGCAATTACGAATGCTGCAGTTCACAGCTCAGCCTGCGCGGCCGCCGCAATCTACTGACTTTTATTTTAATCAGCGCGCCCTTGTGCAAACCAGGCCGATTTTTTGTATTTATACAATCATTAATTCAAATAAAAAAAGCGCACAGTTTTCACTGTGCGCTTTTTTCAGATTCATTACGAACGATTAGAACTTCGCGCGCAATGACAGAGTGTAGCGACGATCCATAACGAACCAGCTGCGGCCAGCGGTCATACCATCATCATTGAGGATTGCCAATGTTTTGGTTTGCTCATTGGTCAGGTTGGTGCCTTGCAGACCGACAGTGATATTGTCGTTGATGTTGTACATGATCGACGCATCCAGCATACCAATATCGTCAGACCACAGCGGGTATTTGGAAATTACGTCACGTGTAGTCAGCAAATATTTTGAACGCCAGTTGTAAGCCGCACGCACTTGCCAATCATATTTTTCGTACATCAAGGTGAAGTTAACAGTTTCTTCTGATTGACCTTGCAGTGGTACGTTGTTCAGGTTTACACGTGCACCGGTGTCATTCTCACCACCATTAGCCCAATCAGCATTTTCATAATCTACTTCGTTGTGTGGAACACCGGAAGATTTGATTTTGGTGAAAGTACCTTGCACACCCAGGCCATCCCATGGAGAGGGAAGGAAGTCGAAGAATTGCTGGTAAGCCAATTCGTATCCGTACATTTTGCCCTCACCACCATTACGCGTAGTGGTCAGTTCTACTTCACGAACTTCGTCCGGATAAATCGGGTTGGCAATTTCTTCAACCACTGCACCTTGCACAAAGAAGTTGGAAAGATCTTTATAGAACACGGTTCCGGTCAAAGAGCCGGTCGGTGCGAAATACCACTCCAGAGAAACGTCATACTGATCGGATTCCATTGGCATCAACTTGGTATTGCCGCCCGAACCGCGCCACTCATCAACCCACATTTTGTTAGGAACACGCACAGCTGTTGGTGTGCCATCACTGCCCGTAACTGTGTAAGTGTCGTAAGTTGCTTCGTATTGATCAGTGCTCATGGTGATATTGTTACGCACATCGCCCATGTCAGGATAAGCAACCGCTTTTGCATAAGCAAAACGCGCTAACAAATCGCTCGACAGCTCCATTTTCACGTTCAGGCTTGGCAACAAAGTGTCGTAACTGGACTCGGCATCACTAAAACCGGCAGCAGTATCACCATAGCGGCGATCCGCTTCGTTCAGCCAGTTGTAGCCTTTGCTTACCCAGGAGTTCGTTGTGTCTTCCATGAAAGCCCTGACATCAGCATAAGTACCGTCAGCAATTTTGCCTTCCATGTAGGCTTTTACGGATGCGCCAGTCAATGGCGTGCTCAAACCGGCTGGCGGAGCGTCAGTATCCGGAACGTAGTTTTTATCGATTTCAGCCGTTTTAACGTAGCCGCGCGATTCACGATCCAGCTCAACGTAACGGAAACCAAGGTTACCGGCGATTGGGTAAGTCAAGTCATCAAAGCCAAAATCAAACCGCACGTACGCAGCTTTGTTGGTTTCACCAGTGATGGCGATATCGCTCGGTTGGAACAAACCGTATTGTGCATCGTTGCCAGCCAGGCAGTGGTAAGGATTGTAGCTACCTGACGCTGAGCGCTCAGGGAAGCCCGCATCGCCCGGACACAAGCGGTTATCGCGAATATTGGCAACGACTTCACGCTTGATACCCAGCATTTGATTGCCGCCTGCGATATCAATGACGCCACCGCGATGGAAGTTGCTCCAGTCGTTAACCTGTACCCAATCAGCCTGGTCCGGAGTGTGGTCGATATACAGTGCACCTGCGGAGAATTCCGGCGCAACTGAGCCCCACCCCCAACTGGTTGAGCGTACGGTTTGTTCACGATCCGCCCAGCGAACACCGGCCTTTATCCCCTTGAGTGGACCCGCATCATCAAATTGACGAGTGATATCCAGGCGCACAGCATCGGCATCACCTTCGGAACGCTCATAATGGCTCATACCAGAACGCCACCAGTAGCTCGTAGGATCAGTGAAATAGTTAGCATCACCTGCCGGGTCGTTACTAAAGCCGGGGACGTTTGCATAAGCGGCTAACCATTTGTCGCGGTTAGCATCGCGCGCACCGCCCCATGGTTCAGTTAATTTCATCGTCGGCGTACTGCCACGCAAATCAACTTCTTGCAAACCGGCAACAGCCAGGTGCAACACCAGATCATCGTTAGAGGTTTCAGCTTGCACGTGCTGGACATCCAGCTCGACAGTCCAAAGGTCATCCGGAGTCCACTTCAGGTTTGCACTGAAATCTTCAACCAGGGTCTCACCGGTTACACCGCGAGTATCCACCTGGAATTTTTGACCAAATTGCTGGCGTGGTGTCGGGATACCACTCCAGGAGTTTGGATAGCGAATATTGACTGGCTCTTCCCATACACCATTAACTTGATGGCCTGCCTGGCCGCTCGCACGCCAGTCACCGCTGCCATCCGACATTTGACCGTACTGGAAACGGCCCTGGTCGTCGAATATGAACTCGCTTCCAGTAACAGGACGAATACGGCGGTCACCATCTTTATAGCCGCCCTGGTATTTCATGGCGTCTTCCCACCAATCCAGTTGTGAATTGGAACGGATATATTCAGTGGTTACCAGGAATTTGTCATCGAGATCTTTCCACTGGAAAGAGGTATTGATGCCCTCCCGGGTACGCTCATCTTCTTTTACCAGGAAGTTAGCACCCGATGGCATCCACACTTCACCGTAAGTAGCGTAATCGGTAGTAGCCATTCCCGGACAAGCAACACCGCTTGCACGCTTGTCAAAGGCTTCTGCGCCCGGCAACCAGCAAGGAATGTAACGTTTGTAGGCATCCGATTGGATGTTGTGGTTTTCGGTGATCATTTCGGATTTAACCGCGTTGATCAAAAATCCGAACTCACCCGCATTAGTTTCCCAGCGATTGCTGAATAAACCGGAAATAGTTGGCTTGGTTTCTTCTGACAAATCGCCATAAGTGGCTTCTGCACTGAAGGCGGTCATCATACCGCTTTGGTCAAAGGGTTTACGGGTACGCAAACTGACGGTACCACCGATACCACCTTCTACCATGTCCGCTTGCTGGTTTTTATATACATCAACACCGGCCATCATTTCCGGCGAAACGTCCTGGAATGACAGACCACGGCCGGAGTTAGCAGTGAATGAATCACGGCCATTAAACTCGGAACGGGTTGCGGTCATACCGCGAATTACCGCACCTGAACCTTCTGCCGACATATGATCCGGATCATCGACTGCGGCAAAACGCTCGATTGAAATACCGGGAATGCGCTGCATAGCTTCAAGTACAGAACGGTCCGGCAATGCGCCGATATCCGATGCAGAAACAGAATCGACGAAGGTCGATGCATTACGTTTTACATCCTGGGCATTTTGCAAGCTCTGACGCATACCGCTAACAACAATCTCCTCAACGCTTTCTGTTTCGGTAGCGGTTTGTGCAAATGATGGCGAGCCCAGTGCAATTACACACAATGCCAACATGGATTTTTTAAACTGGATTCCCTCGTGTAGTCGCGCAGTTTTATTGTTGCTTTGATAACTCATGAACTAACCCCTTCTTAAATTTATGATTAGGTGTTGTAGATGTGACCAGTGCCAGGCGCACCGGAAGCCGGTTGATATACCAGGATACGCACTGGATTACGCTCAACTTGTACACTAGTAACCTAATGTACATGTTGCATGCTATGTTGGCACCTAAGTATTGTCAATCTGACCATAAGATGGGGTTTATACGTTTTTTATATAACCAATCCGGAAAGCACGAAAGAAAGAATGGGGCGACAGGTCAATATCCTGCACCTGAACAGTTCACGGACAAGGATGTAAAAGAAAAAACACCGGGGTCAGCGAGCCCGGCGTTTATATAAATAAAGGGTAAAGAATAATTAAGGGGCCTTTCCAGCGTTCAATGCCTTGATAAACACCGCTGTAAACTCTTCATCCGAAAAAGGCTGGCGGCCGGTAATCAACTCGCGATCTTGCACCACATGGTTCTGCCAGGCTTTTCCGGATTCAACAATCGCGCCCGCTTCCGCCAAGGCTTCCGCCGGGTAGAAAAGCACTTTTCCGTTGAGCTGGGACTGCTCTGCCATACGCTCTTCTACTGTGCTGAATACAGTCATGCGATAGCCCGCATAAGGCCAATTTTTGCTGGCGCGTTCAAGCCCTGCGCTATCACCGCTTGCAGCAGCGGTAGCGAACGTTGCGGCATCCGGCAGCGCCGAGAGCAATGCAACCGGGCCATGGCAAATCAGGGCAGTTGGCTTATTCGCCACATGAAATTCACGTAATAACTTGCCCAGCTCTGCATTCGTTGTTAAATCGCCAAGCGGCGCGTGGCCACCCGGAACAAAAACACCACTATAGCCGGCAGTACCTTGCTTCAATACTTGCGCAAAACTGAGCGGCTGTTTCAAACCCGGCAAACTTTGTGCAAAACTTTTCATTTGCTCCAGCGTTTGTTTATTACCACCAAAGAATTTTGCATCCAGCGAATGCACATCCCAATTCGCGGCATTGCCTTTCGGGTTTGCAAATACCGGCTCGTAACCGGCGGCGATTAACGCTTTTACCGGCACAGTCAATTCATTAAGGAAATATCCGGTCGAATAAGTTTTTCCATCTTGCAATGGAATCTCGCTTACACTCGACACCACCACTAACACTTTACCTTTGCTTTCTGCCGCGAACGAATTAACTGCTGTAACGCTCGCTATAACCACCACCAGGGCCGCCGCTAATAATTGCCGTATCGTTGATAACCATGAATTTGCCATAACAACCTCCACATAAATAAACCTGTTATTCCGTCACCCGATGTAATTAATCGACAACGGTACACTACCCGAGTTCATATCCAGAAATTCCCTACTACACACTGAATTTACTGCCTCTGGTTGCTACTCTAGCGATGTGGATTTATATGTTGTAGATTCAGCGGATCACTTCATTATTAACCTGGTGTAATAAATGGATCGAAAGTTCTACAGCAATAATCTGGGCAGTATCCAGATTTTCTGCAAATCCGCCGAACTGGAAAGCTTTTCTGCCGCCGCTGTAGCGCTGGGTATCACCCCCGCCGCCGTGAGCCGTTCAATAGCGCGTATTGAAAGTCGTATGGGTGTGCGGTTATTTGCGCGCTCCACTCGTCACATCCGTCTCACCGATGAAGGCAAGCTTTATTACGACGAATGTATTCGTGCCCTGCAGCAGCTGGAAGCTGCCGAGAGATTATTGACCGGCGGCCTGGATACACCGCGCGGCACATTGCGCATCAGCGTGCCCACCACGTATGGGCATTGCCGGGTGATGCCAGTGATCCACAAATATCGCCGACGTTATCCGGAGGTTGCATTGGAAATAAATATCTCCAATCGCAATATTGATTTCATTGAAGAAGGTTACGACCTTGCCATTCGCTTAGGCCAACCGAAAGACTCACGCTTAATCGCACGCAAGCTGGAAGATGCGCAACTTGGTATTTACGCTGCACCGGAATATTTAATGCACCGCGGTACACCGCAAACATTGGACGATTTACCACAACACGACTGCATCCATTTCATAATGCCCGCTACCGGCAAACCTATGCCCTGGACGTTCCATCGCGATGGCAATGAAGTAACACTCGATATTCACAGCAGCATCCACATTACCGGCGATGTCCTCGGCTGCATCACCTACGCCGCTGCCGGCGGTGGGCTTGTACAAACTTACGATTTTATCGCAGCGCAAAAACAGTACGGTAATTTGGTTGAAGTATTGAAGCCCTATCGCGGCGCTTCGCGCAGTTTTTCAGTGTTGTATCCGCACACCAGAATACTCGCGCCGAAAACGCGGGCGTTTATTGATTTGTTGGTGGAAGAATGTGGCAATAGCAAAAATTAAACCGTGAAAAAATTCTGGCAAATAAAACGCAACAATTTGAAAAGTCCACTTAATCCTTTCACTAACAAATTAGTTCGTTTACGAAATATTAAATAAAATATGCAGCCTGCAAAAGCACCATCACTTAACGTTGCAAGAGCGCTCCGGAAATTGGTGCCCGGAAATAGCGAATTAATAAAACAACAAAGGCGACTCAAAAGTCGCCTTTACATTACGCTAGAAAGTATTAATCCATCTTAAAAAACGTTGCACGATAATGCTGCAATTCCGCAATGGAATCCTTAATGTCATCCAACGCTAAATGCGCACCGGATTTTTTTACGCCGGCGATAACATCAGGGCGCCAGCGGCGGGCCAATTCTTTTACGGTGCTGACATCAAGGTTGCGATAGTGGAAATAGGCTTCCAGCTTTGGCATGCCGCGCACTAAAAAGCGGCGATCCTGGCAGATGGAATTTCCACTGATCGGTGATTTGCCTTTGGGAACCCATTGCTCAAGGAATTTAATGGTTTCGGCTTCTGCTTGCTCAACACTGATTTTACTTTCACGCACACGCTGGGTGAGGCCGGATTTGCCGTGCTGGTTGGTGTTCCATTCGTCCATATTGAGCATGATACTGTCAGGCTGGTGGACGGCGAATACCGGACCTTCAGCGAGGATATTGAGATCGGCATCAGTGACGATGGTGGCGATTTCGATGATTACGTCAGTATCGGGATCAAGGCCGGTCATTTCCAGGTCGATCCAGATCAGGTTGTTTTCATTCAGGACAGGGGTTGTCATAGGTTATTCCTCACAAATCAGGCACAATGTTTGCCAGACTAAACCATAAATCGCCCGCTAGCCAATCGAGACCTGAAAAACCACGCATGTCCAAACGTAAACTCACTCGCCGCCAGCAATGGCGCATCGACAAAATCCAGGAAGAACGCAGTGCCCGCGCGGCAAAACGCGATCAATTGGCTGACGAACACTTAAATGACACCGAATTGGGCCCTGAGCAGCACGGGCTGATCATTACGCACTTTGGCACCCAGGTCGTAGTGGAATCCACCGAAGGCGAAAATGCCGGTCAGCACCAGCGTTGCCACTTTCGCAGCAACCTGGGCTCATTGGTAACAGGCGATAGGGTAGCCTGGCGCGCGGGGAATCCGACCGGGGTTGTAGTTGCGGTAATGCCGCGCGATTCAGCATTGCAACGCCCTGACCCGCACGGTGACATGAAAACGGTAGCGGCAAATATTGATCGCATTATGATTGTGGTCGCGCCCTATCCTGAACCCCACGCCAATTTGATTGATCGCTATTTGGTCGCCGCTAACGCAATTGAAATAGAACCGGTTTTAGTGATTAATAAAATCGACCGCATCGATGAGACAACGCGCGAAAAAATTTCTTACCTGGAAAATACCTATCGCGAATTGGGTTACAAGGTGCTTATGGTTTCAACCAAAACTGACCACGGGCTGGATGAGTTGCGCGAATATTTAAAAGATTACACCAGCGTATTTGTCGGCCAGTCGGGCGTGGGGAAATCATCGCTGATCAATGCACTGTTGCCGGAATCCAATTTGCGCGTAGGTGACCTATCCGAGCGCCAGCAAGGCACGCACACGACTACCAGCGCCATGCTGTTACATTTTCCGGCAGGAGGCCATTTAATTGATTCACCCGGTATTCGTGAATTTGGTTTGTGGCATATGGAAGAAGATGAAGTGCTGGAAGGCTTTATCGAATTCAAACCCTTTATTGGTCACTGTAAATTCCGCGATTGCTCACATCGCCACGAGCCCGGTTGTGCAATTTTAAAAGCACTTGAAAATGGCGAGATTAGCGAAACAAGAATGAGTTCCTACCGTTATATTTTGCGTACCCTGAATGAAAATAGTTAAAAAAGCGCACCGATTTTAATTTCATAAGGAGCAACCCATGGCCCTACCCTTTGTGATTGAACCTACACAGCTCGCGGCATTACTTGCACAACCAACGAGCAAATTATTGATTATTGATATGTGTGCCGAACCTACTTATTTGCGCGGCCATATCGATGGTGCAATCCATGTACCGCCACACAAAATCCTCATGGCTGAACAGCCTGTGCCGGGCAAAATTGCGCCGGTAGAAAAATTAAATCGCGTGTTTTCATTTTTGGGTTTAACGCCCGATACGCACGTTGTTGTGTACGACGATGAAGGCGGTGGCTGGGCCGGACGAATGATCTGGACGCTGGATGCGATTGGCCACAAACATTATTCATATTTAAATGGCGGCTTGCATGCGTGGATCGCGTCCGGGCAATCGCTGACACAAGAAATTCCAGTGGTAACGCCAAGCACCGTTAATGTAAAAATTGATCCAAAAGTAGTTATTGAAATTCCCGATATTATCGGCGAATTGGATCGCGCAGACTTTGTAGTATGGGACGCGCGCAGCCCGCAAGAATATTCCGGCGAACGGGTGACTGCACAAAAAAATGGCCACATCCCCGGAGCAATCAATTGCGAGTGGACGAATTTAATGGATCCGAATAATGCGTTGCGTATTCGCAGTGATGCACGCGAATATTTAGCGGCATTGGGCTTGACCGCAAACAAACGTATTGTTACCCATTGCCAGGGCCACCATCGCTCCGGCTTCACGTATTTAGTGGGCAAAGCTGTGGGGTTAAATATTCGTGGTTACCATGGCTCCTGGGCAGAATGGGGCAATCATCCTGGCACACCGGTTGAACAATAATTTAATCATTATAATTACCATCCAATAAAAAATTATTGGAAAAAAAAGCGAAGCCTGATCAAATCAGGCTTCGCTTTTTTTCATGCACGATTTATTTGCCGGGCAAATTAAACGCGACGACGAACCACGCTCAGGCTCAACAATCCCAAACCCAACAGCAATAATGCAGAAGGTTCCGGTACTTCAGCAGGTGGCGTTGTAATGCCATGCACAGTTTGTAAATTACCGGAAATACCCGCACCTAAAAAACGTACGCCGTTCAGGTTCAAACCATCACCCAACTGGAAGTAACCATCCGGTGCGATGTAAGTGCCCTGCATACTTCCCGCAGCGACGTTAACGTGCCCTTTGTTCAATTCACCGAATACATTAAATAATACGTTTTCAGCAGCAACACCGTCGAGAACAATGGAAGCACCACCGCCCAACATAAAACCAAAATAATCGACATTTACGATAAACACATCATCAGCGTTGCCTTTTAATGTCAGGCTTTTACCCGCACCCAAATTCAAACCGAGGATATTGAATACCGATACATCGCCCTGGCGATTAAATGTTTGCGTGGTAGTGATATAACCGGCGTTCACCCCCGTTAATGCTTTTGCAGATTGCGATGCACCTTTAAGATCGGCATACAGCGCATCCCAAAATGCAGCGTTCTGGACAGTGGCCGCACCGTCAATACTTGCGCCGGGATTTTGGGTCAGAGAACCAAAATCGGCATCACCATGAATTACCGAACCATGTGCCATATTCAGTGTATTGCGTACACCGACATTGCCGTAAATTTCCGCTTCGGAACCCAGCTCAAGGTTGCCGTAAAGCGGTTGTCCATGCCAGATATTGGTGCCGTGCGACAATAAGGTGTAATTGCCGGCATTGCCCAAATCCACAGGCAATGCAAAAGCACTGCTGGAAGCCATGGCCAAAACCATTACTGCCATTTTCATTAATTGTTTAATCACAGAAATACCCTTCTTGGTTGATTGGCTAGTCTCACACCGTATTTATCGTATTTGTATGTAAGAGAAGTTTTTAGAAAGTTGTGGTCATTACGGTTGCGCGTAAATCAGCAATTTCTGCACCATTTTGGGAAGATGCAATAAAAACAGTGATTTGCATCACACACGCATAATGAAAGGAAGGAAAACTGTAAAAACAACCGACAACGTTGTCTATCGAAAAATTAGCGCGCAGATGGAACGGGAAAAGTAACGGAAACCTCAAGCCCGCCGAGCGAAGGTGATTGGCCCAGTGTCAATTGGGCCGAATGCCATTGGACAATACGCTCAACCACCGCCAGGCCCAAACCGTAACCCCGGCGGTCTTCTGTACTCTGGAGCTGGCTACTGCGATAAAACGGCTGCAATACTTTCTGGCGCTCACTTTCAGGTATACCGGAGCCATTATCCTCTACCTTGAGAATCAACGAATTCACCGCAAGTGCAATTGATACACGCACTACCCCCTTGCCGTAGTGCAACGCATTTTGCACGAGGTTGTGGATTAGCATGGCAAGATAATCGGGATCAACACTCACAGATATTTTTTCAGCGACATCGTCGATCCCAAGTTCAACCTGATCAATATAAAACTCCTGCTGCAATCGCCGTACAAAATCACTGAGAATTAATTCGCGCGGAGAGAAAGCAATTTGCGCCTGGTCCATACGCGCATAATTAAGCAATGCTTCCACCAGCGATTCCATCGCCGCCAAATCGCGATTCAAATGCGCGAGTTGTTGCTGTTGCATGGACGGCAACTCCGCTTCCCCCAGCACATCCAGGCCAAAGCGCAAGCGCGCCAATGGTGTGCGTAAATCGTGGGAGAGACCGCGTGACAGCAATTTATTATCGGCAATTAATTGCTCGATGCGTTGCGCCATTCGATTAAATTCCAACTCAATACTGCTGATATAGGAGTTTTTATCGCTGGCGATACGCGCTTGCAAATTTCCCGCACCGAATTCCTGGGCGGTGCGACGCAACAGTGATAAACGGCGCAATAACGGATAGAGCCAAATAAGCACAACTAAAATCACGCCACCATAAAATAAAAATGTTAATAACCAATTTAACCAACCGGGTGAATCCTGGCGCAACTCATCGGGCAAAGTGAGGGAAAGGACTTGATCCTGGCTGGCGAGGTAATAATTCAGGCTGAGTTGATCACCGGATTCCAATAGCAACGCCTCGCCTTTTTCGAAATTTTTTTGCAGATTTTGTGGCAGTGGAAATTCGCCATAAGGAATGATCTGCGGATGCATGGTGGAAAATGCGAGCCAATTATCCCATTCGATTTGCACACCTTGCTGGTCCAATAAAATGGCCAGCTCGCGTCCCACAGTTTTATAGGCGATCAACGACGCATCTTCCGTGGAAGGTTCCTGGTCGTTATACCATTGGTCTATACCCCAGCCCAAACCAATTACCGCGGACACAACAACAATAAGAAGCGAGAGAGTCAAACGCTTCACGAATTAATCCCAGGCTTCAGGAGAAAATAAATAACCGCGCGCCCACACGGTTTTTATACGATAAGGCTGTTCGGCATTATCCAGTAATTTTTTACGCAAGCGCGACACGCGAATATCAATCGAACGATCAAAACCATCGTATTCAAAACCGCGCAACTGGATCACCAATTGATCGCGACTGATTACTTGGCCTGCGCTGCTTGCCAGTAACCAGAGCACATCAAACTCATTTGCCGTGAGCGGAATTAATTGCTCGCGATAAAAAACTGTTTTGGCATCGCGCAGTATTTTTAATTGGCCGAACTGCAAATGCCCTTCCGGCTGTTCCTGCTGTTGCTCTTGCGGCTCGCGCCGCAGCAGGGCTTTAATACGTGCAAGTAATACGCGCGGCCGCACCGGTTTGTTTAAATAATCATTTGCCCCCAGTTCCAAACCCAATACCTCATCGGTTTCTTCGTTGAGTGCAGTCAGCATCAAAATCGGGCCGTTGTAGAATGCGCGCAGCTCGCGACAAATATCAAAACCATTTTTACCCGGCAACATCACATCAAGAATAATTAAATCCGGCTTGTGCTGTTGTACTTCGGCGATAACCAGATCGCCGCGCGTAAGGTGGCGCAGCTGGTATTCATGCCCTTGCAAATATTGCTGGATCCATTCGGCGAGTGAGGCATCGTCTTCTACCAGTAAAATACTGGCCGCAGAAGATTTACTATTCAGCGCGTCGGTAAATTCATTGATTGTCGTCATTAAAATAATCGCCAATGGGTTTTACGGCGGGTGTTGGCTTTGTAAACCCAGGCTACCTCCATAGTCGATTCGGCAACAACTTGTTGCTGCGCATTTTTTAATTGCAACAAAAGCGATGAATCGCTGGCAAATTCATACACAAATGTTCCCTGCGTTTGTTCCTGCCAGCAATGTAGTGGTTGTGGCGTTGCTTCCTGGTATACGCAATAATTTCCCGCCGCAAAACTACTCCACGAAATTTGCACACGCTGATAACACACTTGCCCCTGGTGCAAGGCAACGCAACGCGATGGGGTTAATAACAAACTCGCTGGTTCCGGTACTGCCGATGTGGCAGCCTCATCAGCGGCGAAAACGCTTGTTGCTATTGGCAGCAGAAGCGCAATCCTGATTCCCTGAATAAGCCTGGACATAATCATCGCCACTAAAACACGTAACTGACAGAGGTCGCGATGGCTTCGCCGTGATTGTCCATGATAAGTGGACTTCTCATAGCCGAGGATTCAAGATCCATACGCCGGATAAAACTGCGAAACACCCATTTTTCACTGAGCGGATAAGTAACCCCTAATTCCACCACATACGCCATGCCGGCGGGCACTTCGCTTTGCGGATATTTTTCCGAGGCTTCTGACTCATCAATGGAAAAATAATAATCCATGATTTGTTGCGATCGATATGTGGCTCCTACAATGCCGTGCAATGTCCAGTTGCGATATTGCCAATGGCGCGCCAGACGCAAGGAATATAATTCACCGTGATGGGTATCGCTGATGTCGGTGAGTGCATGGAGTTGTACGATGTAATTACCAAAATACGCGGTCGCGCGCGGCCCCGACATAAAATCATCGCGGCGACGCTTCAGGCCGCGATAATCATCGCTTACCTCTTCACTCATCTCATCATGTTGCGTAAGGCCAACCCAATCGAGAGACCAATTTTCACCGTTATAAAAATTGCAGCCCAGGGTGAATTGTTCGAGGCTTTGGGAAAATAGTTCCCCGAACAGGCAGCCGTATTGGTAGCGCGCATTGATATCCAGGAAAACTTCCGTGTGTACCTCACCTTTTTCATTGCCTTCCGGGATTCCCACGATAGGGTTAGTGGAGGTTGCAATACCAGCACCGACCTCAAAATAGCCGCCATTGCGGTTGTCGGGGCCGGAGGTACCTTTGCGCACTTCGGTCGACAAGTCGCCCGCGTATGAAGGCAAGCCAATACCCATCAATAATCCACACAATAAAATCCCTGTGTGCACCAGGCAAGCCGGTAATAATCCTGTACGCAAGCGCTTAATCCACATAAAAACCGTAACCTGTATTAAAAAGTCAGCGACATTCCCACCGCCGGAATTATGCCCAACCCCACTTCATCTTCCAGCTTGAAATTTTGCGGTGATGTGGTGCGTTTGTAATCCAGATTGCGATCGGTGACGTTGCGCCGGTTAAGGGCGTTAAGAATATCAATATTGTAAGTGCCGGGATAACCCCACAATGTCATTTCACGCTGGAAACGCAAATCCAGGCGCGAATACACCGGCAGGCGATCTGAATAAGGTTCGCCATAGACCGGCAAAATCCGGTTTTCAAACCAGGGATTTTTTTGTATCCCCACAATTGGTGTATAGGCGCGGCCAGACTGTGCAGTAAAACGCGCGCCCATGGTCCACAAGTCATTTAACTGGTAATTCATTACCCAATTAAGAACCAGGGGGGTGTCCAGGTAATAATCACGCTCGACACCGGTTAATTTGTTAGTGCGATTACTGTGTGAAGCGCTAATTGCCAACCAGCCGTACCAGCGATCAGTACGCTCTTTACTGATAAATAAATCCACACCATAAGCCTCACCTTCTACATTGTTGGTGTACAAAGGTTTACTGGTGTCGCCAACATCGCTCGCCAGCGGCAAATTATCCATGGTCTTGTAATAGGTAGTGACCGACCAGCTCCATTCATTCGCTAACTCCTGTTTGATGCCAAGGGTGAAATGATCTGATGTTGGTGAATCCAGTTCCGTGTTACCAATTTGTGGAAATGTTTTGTCGATATCCGGCAAACGATTGTAAGAACCGGCAGATGAAGTCAATGTCCATTTATCGATAAATTCCCAGCTCAACGCCAGGCGTGGATGCGTGAAGGTTTCGTCAGTGTAATCGTTGTAATGGCTTTGCACGCCCACATCAAGCGCAAGGTTTTCCGCGACTTCCCAGTGATCATTCAGATAAACAGATGATTCTTTAATGCGCACCACATCTTTCGAATCAATTAACTCACCGCGTCGCAATTCGCAATCCGGATCAAATTCGGTACACACATAATTAATAAAGCGCGCATCGTAACTGTAATCCGTAGCGTGATATTCACCACCCACCGAAATGTTATGGCTGTCACCCAATACAAATGAGTAATTAAGCAGGGCGTAACTATCTTCCGTGGTCATGTCGAAAAAATATTTATCGCCGCCCCAAAAGGTATCCTGGGTATTTTCATAGTGGCCAATTTGTACATCCAGCGCCTGGCCGAGGAAACCATCAAATTGCCAGCGCAAACTTTGGTTATTAAACGTGTTTTCGATTTTTGCGCTGCCAGCAAAATCCGGTTCTTCCATTACTTCGGTCGAGCGCTCGGTAAATTCAGCTGCGGCCAAATCGCTTGCACCATTAGCACTTAAAGTGAATTTGTGGTTTTCCCCCAAACGGTATTGGTATTTGAATTGGTAATCCGTATCTTCCGGTGCGTCCTGCACACGGATACCATCTTCCTTATCCGCTTCATCCTTATCAAAAAAATATTGCAACAAACTGGCGCGCGCCGATAAATACAAGGCCGAGTTTTCAGTGACCTGCCCTTCGGTAAATACACCTGCGCGCAAAATAGAAAGATCAACCTTGGTGGCAAAATCCTGCTGGCGGGGGTCGCGCAATTTGATATCAAAAATACCACCAATGGCGTTGTTATATTGCGGCCCAAAGCCAGCGGAAAATAATTGGAAATCCTGGATAATATTTTCATTAAAAATCGACGTGGAAAACGCATGGAATACATAACCGGCGGGGGCGCCATCCACTAAATAACGGTTATCGCTGGGCGATGAGCCGCGCACCGCCGGAGCACCACCGCCATCGCCTTCGCTGAGCACACCCGGCAGGCTGAATACAGCCATCAACGGATCGCCCAGCGAGCCCGGGACATCGACAATTTTTTGCGCATTTTCGGTAATCACCGAGTAATCACTTTGACGGCCACGCACAACAACTTCTTCAACGGCGGACTCCGCCGTGCCGGTTCGTTCCGGATATGAAGTAGCCTGCTGGGCAAGGGTATTGGTACCTGCCAACAAAAGCGGCAAGAACGGGAGTAATGAACCAAAGGAATGGAAGCGAACATAAGGCTTGGGCATGGCAGTTTCCTTTTGACAAAGTGAGGGCTCGCAGCCTACTCACTCACACCCGGCTTGGCTGTAACAAGGCGCATGGATCTGTATCAGACTGTAACAATTCACTGCAAATGCCGTGCAGTTATTGCCAGTTATTCCTTGATCCTGAAAAGGCCCCTACGGACATTGGGATGGTTGCGACCACCCGGAAGGTTTCTATCGCCCTTGGTGATATGCCACCACTTGGTATCCACCATCGTCATATACCAACGGGCCGAATTTACAACCTACTGGTTAAGCCTGTTGCACTGGCATCCATTACTCCATAAGCCTACAATTCCCGTCCTTTGTTTAAACTGGCTGTTAGCGTCCAAACGTTATGACATCACCCTTGATTCCCGAGCGCCCATTGCTGATTTCGCCCTCTCTTGCCGCCACCATCGGCCTGGAAGAGGCGTGCATGCTGGGAATTTTAGCGGAGCTGGCCAATTTCCTGCCCTTGACGCCAGCGAACGGACGCCAGTGGCTGGATGTGGACAGTAACCGGGCTGAACGTATGATGCCCTTCTGGACCGATTACGATATCCAGCGCATTAGCCGCAGCCTGCATGAAAAAGGCGTCATCCAATTGGTTTCCGCGCCGTTTGTGGAAAGCCGTCGCCTGACCCTATCGTTTGATAGCACTACGTCCCAAACGCCAGCGACACCATCGATTCCAATGGTTGCAACTGCCATGGCTCCGAACATTAGCCAGGGTGCGAACTTGATTCCGCCGCATTGGCAACCGGACCAGGAATTATTGCGGCAAATCGCCCAGTACAATATCCCGCAGGAGTTTGTGTGGCAGCAACTGCCCGAATTCGTGACTTATTGGCGCGAGCGCGGTGAAACCAGCCATAGCTGGGGCGCGAAATTTTTAAAGGATGTGCTGCATAAATGGCGTAATCACGAAACATTAAATGCTCGCCAGCAGCGCGAAGATAACGAGCGCCAGGTGCGCGAACGCGAAGCAGATTTTTTAAAGCGCGACCAGGAAATTGCAATGCACAGCCAATGGCGCCCAAGCCGCGATGCATTGGAAGTATTAGTAAAACACGCTGGTATCAGTCTCGCGTTTGTCGAAGATTCGATCCCGGAATTTGTGGTGTATTGGCAGGAGCGCGGCGAAGTAGGCCGCACCTGGAACAGCAAATTTATCCAGCACGTAAAACGCCAGTGGTTGCGCTACAGTTCGGCGCTGGAACACGATACCGAACCCAAACGCATTCCGGAGAATTGGCAACCCGGTAAAGATGTCTACGACGTTTTGAAACTGGCCAATATCGATTTGAAATTTGCGCAACAACAGGTTGCGGAATTTGTCCTTTTCTGGCGCGACAGCAATCAGGTTTACGCCAGCTGGAACACTAAATTTTTGCAGCACGTGAAATATCACTGGGCCAAACAACACGCATTAACCACCGTCAACTCGCAGCAGGTTAACCATGCAGGACAGCAAAACGCTCATCAATCAGGTCGCACAAGAGATAGCAGCCTCGCAGAACAACTCAACGACCGCAGCTGGGCCAGCTGATTCTGCGCAGGCACAGCGCAGCGCGCCGACAGACGCACATGTAGATGCGATCAATCAGGTATTTGCGTTGTTCCGCATTAACTATCACAACCAGTACTACAGTGCATTTAAAGATAACGAGCTGCTTAATCAAGCGCGCCGCTTATGGCTGAATTCACTCGCGCATTTTGCGCCGGAAACCATTCTGCGCGGCGCTCGCAAAGTGATAGAAGAGTCAGAGTATTTGCCCACATTGCACCGTATGATTCGCGCCTGCCAGGGCGAGCCGGAAAAATTCGGTTTGATTGATGCACACGCCGCATATGTTGAAGCCTGTCGCGCATCCAGCCCGAAAGCGGCTTACCATTGGAGCCATGCGGCGGTGTACCACGCAGGCTGCGCGAGCGATTGGTATTTTCTGGCGAGCAATCCGGAAAAAATCGCTTTTCCAATTTTCGAGCGCCACTATTTAAAAATATGTGAGCGTGTAATCAATGGCGAGCAATTGCCCGCACCCAACGCACCGGCACTGCCCCAAACAATAGAAACCCCGCTCAGCCGCGAAGAAAATCTAAAACGCATGGAAGAATTGCGCAAACAACTGGATATTTAATTTTTTATTTTCGTTTTCATCATTAATCGTTTCGGTAAACCGTGTTATGAACAAGCAAGCTTCACAGTGGTTCCTCGGCCTTTTACTGCTGGCCTTCCCTATTGCCACCCTGGTGATGGTATTAGGGTTAATGAGCATTCCGATTCACCACATTTTTATGGATGACGATGAACTCACCAGCAGCACCCTGCTACCGGATTTTGCAGCGATCAACCAAACTCCCGAACGCAAGGAACAATTCCTTGCGATGTTGCGCCCCCTGGTCGATGAAAAAAATACCAAACTTTTAAAATCCCGTGAACGTTTATTGAAAATCAAAGACGAATGGGAACGCTCACACACCATTAGTGGTGTAAACAAGCGCAACCTGGAAAAGCTGCGCGAGAAATTTCATGTGACTTATGAAACTTATCCCGAAGATGATAAGGCTGTAGATATTTTATTGTTGCGCGTCGATAGCATCCCTTCATCAATGGTATTAGCACAAGCCGCCGTGGAATCCGGTTGGGGGACCTCGCGTTTTGCGGAGGAAGCCCACAATTTATTTGGCCATTGGTGTTATAAACCCGGCTGCGGCATAGTGCCGGGCAAGCGTTCGGCTCGCGCCAAACACGAAGTTAAAAAGTTTAACAATGTTGAAGAATCACTTACGGCATACTTCAACAACATTAATACCCATAACGCCTATCGCGCCTGGCGGCAGTTACGCGCCCAGCTACGCGACCAACCGCAAGCGTTTACCGGTGTTGCCATGGTGGCGGAATTAGGTAAGTATTCAGGGCGCGGGAGTGCCTATATCCACGAATTACGCACTGTTATTCGTGGCAATAATCTTGAATAACAAGTGTTAACGAATTGATTTGGATAACCGGACAGCAATAATTTCTGACTAATAACATTGATCACACAGCAAGGAAACCTTATGTGTAAACAACTGGTTAAACCGCTCGGCGCGCTGCTCATCGGCGCCTTCGCCAGCATCAGCGTGAAGGCGGAAATCCCGCTGGATTTCAACGTCTCCGGCCAAGCTACTTACACCCTGATCAAAGCTGGTGGTGAACGATTTTCGCCTACCCTATTCCTCTTCAAAGGTGGCCTGGAATTTGATGAAGGATTGCTTGATGGCATAGGCCTCCAAGGGGTTGTGGGTGTTCCCATGAGCAATGATGACAAGCATGGTGTGACCATGGAAATCACCGAGCAAACTGCTGCCTACATCACTCTCACCAACCCCGAATACCAAGAGGGCGATTTGAAAATCAGCGTGCTGCTGGGCTATGCCTCCACCGAACTTGAAACCCATCTACCACGCCTGGGCGCGCCCTTCAAAGATACCTTCTCGGGCTTTAGCTACGGCTTCTCATTGCAAGATCCTATTTTGGAAAATAAACCATTTTATTGGAGCCTGGATTGCGTGCGCTCCTATAACGATGATGATTTACGAGTAGATGGCTGCGGCCTGGGAGTTACCTATGCGTTCTAAAGGAATTCATTTGTCATTGGCGCTTATCGCCAGTTTGGGAGCGGTATCACTGGTTAGTTGTGGCGGTGGCGACAACAATAGCGAGCGAGTAGCACAAACCGTTGATGCCTCAAAAAATACCGTTACCAAAGTGGCTATTGCGGCTAACGACCAATATGTCCATTTTAAAAGTTTTTACCAGTTCGAACTAATCGGCAGTGATGCGCAAGGCAATGAAGTTAATTTAACTAAAAAAGCCACATGGAAAATTAGCGACGCCAAACTGGGCAAAATTAAAGATGGCTATTTCACTGCTTCGGGCACCGCCGGAAATTTCACACTGACGGCAGAATATGCAGGCATCGTCGCCCTCCCCCAGGAGATTAATGTTTCCGATGCAAACCTGGTGAAAGTGACAGTGCAAAATACCGCTGCATCGGTGGATGAATGTAAAAACACTACTTTCACTGCACAAGCCGAATTTGATAACGGCAGGATCCTGCCTTATCCATTGACCTGGAAAGTTGCTGAAGGCGGCACCAACGCTGTCTTTAAAGATGCCACCAAAGGAACGCTCAATACCACTAACAGTGGTGCCATTAAAGTTGTTGCCAGCGGTGTAGATAATAGTGGTAAAGAGATTCTTTCTGCGGCCTATAATTTTGCGATCAACGAAGCACTAACCAGCATTACCGTTACACCAAGCAGAACCACGGAACTACGCAATGGCGATACAGCAACAGTTATTGTGCAAGGAATTTATGGAGACCAAAATAACCCGGTCGACATTACCGGTAATGCAACGCTCACTGCATCGCCCGATAGTTTGTTAAAAATTGAAGGCACTAAAATTACCGCGCAAAATGGCACCGCCAATGGTTCAAAAGTTACCCTCAAAGGAAGCTGTGGCGGAGCGGAAGGCATACACGAGTTGACCATTAAAGATCGTGAACTGAAATCGATAGAAATCAGAAATAGCAACGGCGGCGCATCATCAAATTTGACAGTGGCGGAAGGCAGCAACATTGACCTGAATGTGCGGGCAACCTATATCGATGATGCCACCAATGATGATTACACCAGCAACGTTTTTTGGAAAATCGATGATCGCAACAATAATATTCCTGCTGACAGTGAAAGCAAAATTACTATTACGTCCTCAGGAGTTCTGAGTGTTGCCAGCGATCTGAACCTGGGCATAAGCGCAGTTATTTATGTGATTGCAGAAGTGCGGGACAGCTCGGGTAATGTGCTGAAAAATTCCAGCGGCACAGAAATGAAGGATGACATCAACATCACGATTAATCCCAATTAATACATTGATCGCTATCCAATAAAAAGGGCGACTATGCAGTCGCCCTTTTTATTGGAGAGTTATAGCTGATTTCGTCAATGATTGATTAAGCCCTCAATCTTTATAAGTCCATTTACCGTGTTTATCGGTTATTAACCATTGTTGGGTGTACCAATAGAACCGATCTTTTTCTCCGGCGTAGGCGGTGCAATTATAGCGGGTACGCCCGGGCTTTAACGGTTGCTTTGCTTGAACCCATAGTTGCTGATCAATAACTTCCACCGTAATAGGCCCCTGTCCGGTAGCGAAACAATTTATTTTTTTTAGCAGCCCGACATCTGCTAACTGCAATACCAGCCAGGGCTTATCGCCCTCACGCGCAATCACATTTTCAAGTTCATCGTTTTTATTCGCATAAAATTTTATCGAACTGGCAGGCATGGGCCTGGTGTTAACTTTCATAATGAAATCGTCGAGCCCTGTAAAACCACCTCCAAAAGGAAAACGCGGCACAGCCTGCAAATCACCTTTTTCATAGAGCGCACCGGATTGTTGGCCAAACGCGATGTAGCCCGACTTCCTGGCAATCCGTTGCACCTCAATATCGTATTCACCAAATGGATAGGCCAGCATCATGTGTGCCTCGCCAATTTCATGTTTGATTTTTTGCTGGGCTTTTTCAATGTCGCTATGGATACGCTCGCGATACTCACTCGCACTTTCGCCGGTATTTTTGCGCGGCAAATGCGTATGGGTGCTGGAATGGTTGGCAATAGTAACGCCGTTTTTTGCCATCTCTCGCAATTGGTCCCAACTGACAAATAATCTGGATGTACCAACCGAATCGGTGTTCACAAAAAAGGTAAATGGCCAACCACGTTTTTTTAGCCGCGGATAGGCAGAGTCATAAACACTCGCATAGGAATCATCAAAACTGATGGCGACGGTTTTGTCAGGAAGCGTGCCGCCCTTGCGCAAGATTTCCACCAGCTCAGGCAAGGGCACGACATTAAAATGATTTTTTTCCAGATAATCCATCTGCGCTTCAAATGCATCCGGACTAATGCTGGTGGATTCAGGCGTGGTATTGCTCACATGGTGATAGAGTAATACCACAGCGGCGTTGCTAGAAAAAGAAAATATTGTTAGCAGCAGCAAATACCAACGAACTATTTTTATACTCAATCACATCACCAAACATTATTGCAGCACACGAATTTCCAATGGAAACTCTTTCAATTTTTGTGTGCGCGCAAGATTAAATTCGATAGTTTCCGGAATTTGTTTAACATCCAACTCAATGGTGATTTTACCCAAATTATTGCGTAACTCTGCCGGCTGGCTAATCACCGCCCCGGACTCATCCAATGCCTTCACTGCCATAAAGTCGGGCAAATTTCCCTCCACATCGAAAATCAAACGGCCCGCTTCCCAGCGACGCAATTTTAATGTGCTGCCATTGTTGCTCCACTCCATACCAAACATAAACGGCGCTTTGACTGAAAGTGGATCTTCCATGGCGAGAAAAACCATTTTACCCCAGAGCGCAACAGCATCACCTTGCGCTAATGGGCGATCGCGAATTTCCAGTTGCCCGCGCAACCACGGGCGACCTGGATCCGGCTCGTATTTTCCATTCATCCAACCGCCTCCCATATGCTCCATCGCAATGGGAACCTGGTAATTGACTGAGTGTAAATTTCCCGATGAATCCTCTATTTCGCTAATGACGAAACGCACTGCACTCAATTGCCCGGTTAGCGGATGCGTGTTGCGTGTATACACATCGGCCAGTAGCGATAATTGTTGCCCGCTAACATTTAATTCATTGAGCGCAATTAATGCTGGCCCTGCGGCAATCGTCTGCTTTGGTGACTGGTAAGGGTAAACAACATCATTCGGGGGCGTGTCTTTTTCCAATGCGGGCAAGCCGTTGGCTTTCAGCGTTGCAGGCTCAAACTTTTCCGTGAGGAAAGGTTTTGCCGGTGGAAAAATTCGCGCGATACTGAACTCATAATTTTTTTGTTCCAGCTTACTGGCCACAACCACTTCAGCAGCAGCAATTTTCCCTTGGTAATCGATGCTGATGGTTTTACCGGAATCGTAAAAATTCTCGCCGCGCATCGTGTTGATACTAGCGAGTTGTTTGCCATCTTCATTCAATGCATTCACTTGTAATAACGCAGTAGTGTTGCCGCTCACCTGAAAATATAAACGGCTGGGTCCAGCCGAGAGAAAACGAATTTGCACACCTTGGACATCCAGGGTTTTTCCAGCCAGCGGGCCATTCAGGTTTACACGTTCAACATCCAATGGTAATTGCTGGGTGATGACACCTTTTACTGCACCAACACTGGTCAAGCTAACCCCAACCGGCAATATAATTTTTTTTGTACCTTGCAAACCGGTGAAGCTAATCGGCTGGCCATTTTCCATGGCATTACCCTGATAAACCAGGTTGATATTACCCGGCTGTTTTAAACCACCGCCACAACTGCCAGCAGCAATCAGGGATTTATCCTGGTGATCCACGATATCGGTAATACGCAATACCACACTGTCATTTTCCTTGCCCAGATTAGGTAAGTTAAATGCATTTACATCCAGATTGATTTCATCGCCCTGTTCCGTTCGCTCTACTGTGCGAATACCGATTCCAAATGGGCCGGAAGAGGTTTGTGCAATAAATGCTTCATTAAAATGTTTAACGGTAGCGAAAGCTGGCAACTCTGCCGATGGTAGCGTGATGAACTGTGCCGGGTTAGACTCCAGCCGCTCACCCTCGACAACGGGCGCTACATTCTCTACACCAAATGCGCGACTCAATAGTGATGAAAACCATAAATGAATTTGCTGCGGCGCTTGCTCATCCAGGTTTAATGTTGCACGCACCTGATTCGCATCATGCTTGATTTTCATGCGCTCATAAAAAGGCAGGGTTTCTGGCCAATCAGTGGCGATGGTTGTTTTGGCCGAGGCGGCGGCGGCGGTTAATTTGTTGGCAGCATCAACGATAAATTGCTGGTCATTGCTCGCTACCACCGCATTAAATTCCAGCGCAGGCGGAAACGATTTTGGCTCAAGCCCGAGATATATTCCCTGAATAGGCTCTGCCGGTAACGACAACTTTCCCAGCGCCATTGCGGCCGAACCCTCCGGCAATTGCCCCGGGTGAAACAGCACGGCGGACACCATTTGGGTGTTGTATCCTTTCGCCCATGTTTCAAGGTTTTTTTCCGCTGCCGCACCCGCCTGCAAACGACCATTAAAGGCGGCCACCAATTCAGGTGCGCCAACTACGATTTGGTTATTGCTAATACTGGCCGATAGCACCGGGGATTTTTCACAGGTATTGTCATCTACCGTGGAAAAAATAATGCCGTCGGGGCTCTCGTTATCAATGATGTAGTTTTTTTTTAGCCATTCACGCCAGGTATCCGCCGGAAAATTTCCACTTAGGACCCACAGCGTCTTACTCTGCCCGTTTTGTCCGTACACCCCCATCCAGACATCATCAGCTTGTTGCTGGACATTAATGCCCGCTTTAGCGAGGCCATCCCAAAAACCGGATTTAGGTTCGGCGACGTACGCAAACAAATCAGTGCCGGGTGAAAGCATTTGCAAACGATCCACATCGGCATGCAGCAAACCAAATAGTGATGATGATGCAATTGCTTCAGTGACTTTTATTTCCTGCGGTGCAACGGTAACCGGTGTCCAGGTAGAACGCTTTAACCAGAGGATTGTGCCTGCGGTGGCGATAATTGCCAGCAGGATAACCAACATGCCCCACACAAAATGCGACTTATGGAAATTCACATCCTCATGCAGTTCTTCATCGTGCTCTTGCGCTAATTGCGCTTCGCGCGATGAAAGCTCTTCATCGGTGAGTAATTCCTCGTCCGGCCACTCGCGTAATGACGACTCGTTGTCCAGCAACGGAACATCGAAATCCTCTTCATTAAATCGATCCTGGCGTGCATCCAGCGATTCCGGTTGCGATTGACCAGCAACCGTTTTTGTTGCAGCTGCTGCTTTTTTTACGTCCGGTTTTTTAACATGGTCGAGCTTTTCGATTGGCGCATCCGGTGCCGGATTTTTAGGTTCTGCCGGGGCCGCGACAGCATCTCCAGTTTGGGTAGAACCATCTTCCGACTCATCCAGCAATTGGCGGGCAGCCAGCGCGTCGATTTGCGCTACTGACAATTCGTGCACCGCTGTTTCGGGTATTTCTTTTGCTACCGGTTGCGGTTTGGCAACCGATGGTTTTTTGGTTGGTGCCACTGAGGTCGAAATATCAATAGGTTCTTGCGCAGTAACAATCGATGCATGTGAACCATTGGTTTTACCATGAGGGTGGGAACCATTGACTGGATGCCCATTCACCTGATTGACATTGGGTTGCGTACCCGCCACTGAGTGCCCATTTACAGCAGCTCCGTTGACGGCTTTACCATTAACGGCAGGTTTGACTGCAACTTTCGGCTTGATGAGCTCCGGGTTAATCGGGTATGCAGACACCGGACGAGTTGCCAGCGGCTCATTGGCAAAGGTTTCCGGTTGCGTTGAAGATTCTTGCGGCGTTTTGCGAATAAGGTAAAGACGCTCATCGGGCTCGTCATCCTCCGCATCGAGCTGGTGCAATTCCAGCTCCAGTTCAATCTGGTCAGAAATGCTAGCTGCATCCGGTGAATCCACACCTATCACATCCAGATAGACACCTGCTTCCTGGAAGGCCGCGCACCATCGTTCCACCTCGCTGGCAGAATCAAGTATTTTTATGACGCTGGGGCGCTCTGACAAAAATGCCAGTCGCACAGCTTTGGGCTTGAGGTTCAATAGCTGGGCCAGGTTGCCAACTACCTGATCCGCATCGAATCCATCGACAAATTGGCCCTTATAGGTGAGTTTGTACACAAGAACTCCTGCAGATTTCAGTGAGCTGCCCCGATATTATTCAGGTTATACAACGGGCAGATCTGAAAGCACCAAACGGAAGCGCTTTGCAGCGTTATTATCGGAAAATTATATGTCGGGGGTTGATGGTATCAATCATTGTGCAAAAACCGCAGGCCGACACCAACAGGCTCCACGCGTACCACTTCCATTTGCAATATGGGCGCATCATCCATCAGGCCCTGGACCTGGCCGGCTACCACAGATCCGATTGGAGGGATCTGCTCCGGTTCCAGGACGACGAATACTCCACCATCGGAAATGTCGCGGGTTTTGACCAGCAACTCGCCAATACTATCGTGAACTATTTTAATGCGGCAAGCAAAAGGGGTGCGGATGTGTCTGCGTTTTTCTTTAGACATGTGTCAACCTGGTTATTTTTTTACTATTGAAATCCAGTCGCTTCTGCCCAGCCCATGTCTGCATAAACAAAACAAGCAGGGCAGAATGCGCACAGATTATCACTTGTCGCTCACTTCCGCCTTATCCACTTTCTGGAATCCACGCGGCAATTTGTTACCACGACGTCCGCGCTCACCTTTGTAGTGCTCCAAATCCGATGCCTTGAGGGTGATATGTCGCTTCCCCGAATGCAACGTTAATTGCTGGCCGGGATGAATTACATTCAGGGCGACCACAAATTCCTCGCGGCTAACAACTTTGGCCCCGGGGATATTCATGATTTTGTTGCCCTTACCTTTGGCCAATTCCGGCAATTCGGTCACCGGGAATACCAGTAAGCGCCCATCATTACTCACCGCTGCCAGCAGCGCCTGTTCAGGGCTGTTAATCAATTGCGGAGGCATGACAAATGCACCCTCGGGTAGTGTTAGCAACGCTTTACCTGCTTTGTTCTTGCTGGCGAGATCTTCCAGTTTCGCCACAAAGCCATAGCCGGCATCGGATGCAATCAGCACGCGCTGGCTGTCAGCGCCCATTAATGCACCTTCAAATGTTGCACCGCTGGGTGGGCTGATCCGGCCACTTAATGGCTCTCCTTGCCCGCGCGCCGATGGCAAATTATGGGCGGGCACTGCGTAACTGCGTCCGGTTGAATCCAGCAATATCACACTTTGGTTACTCTTGCCCTGGACCGCAAATTTGAAGCTGTCACCGGCTTTATAACTCAAACCCGCCGCATCCACTTCATGGCCCTTGGCAGCGCGAATCCAGCCTTTATCTGAAATAACCACGGTGATGGCTTCGGCGCTAACCAATTCGGTTTCGCTCAATGCTTGTGCTTCTGCACGCTCGACAATCGGCGAGCGGCGCTCATCGCCAAATTGATCAGCGACTTGTAGCAATTCTTTACGCACCAGATTTTTTAATTTCACGGCAGAGTCGAGAATCTTTTGCAGGCCATCGCGCTCTTTCATTAAATCATTTTGTTCTTCGCGAATTTTCATTTCTTCCAAACGCGCCAGTTGGCGCAATTTGGTTTCAAGAATATATTCCGCTTGCATCTCAATTAAATTAAAACGCTTCATCAACACCGGTTTGGGATTTTCTTCCTCGCGGATAATACGGATAACTTCATCCACATTGAGGAATACAATCATCAATGCTGCCAAGCGCAGCAAACGCTCTTCCACTTTTTCCAAACGGTATTGCAGGCGGCGGCGCGTTGTTACTGTGCGGAAACTCAACCATTCGGCAAGAATTTTATTCAGCGGCTTGACTGCCGGACGCCCATCAATACCGATCATATTCATGTTGACACGATAGGTGCGTTCAAGCTCGGTCGTCGCGAACAAATGCTGCATGATTTGTTCAAGGTCGACGCGATTGGAACGCGGAACAATAACCAGGCGCGTCGGGTTTTCATGATCGGATTCATCGCGCAAATCCGCTACCATCGGCAATTTCTTCGCCTGCATTTGCGCGGCAATTTGCTCGAGGATTTTTGCACCGCTCACCTGATGCGGCAGTGCAGTGATAATAATATCGCCGCCCTCTTCATCCTTTTGCCATACCGCACGCATGCGAATACTGCCACGCCCGGTTTCGTACATTTTGATGATGTCATCGCGCGAGGAAATAATTTCCGCTTCGGTGGGCATATCCGGGCCGAGGATATGCTGGCAAAGTTCGGTTACGGTTGCATTGGGATTATCCAGCAAGTGCACACAGGCATTGACCACTTCGCGCAAATTGTGCGGCGGAATATCAGTAGCCATACCGACCGCAATGCCCGTCGTGCCATTCAATAAAACATTGGGAACGCGCGCCGGCAACACCATCGGTTCCTCAAGCGTACCATCGAAATTGGGTTGCCAATCGACTGTGCCTTGCCCCAATTCTTCCAGCAAAACTTCGCTGTATTTGGTGAGGCGCGACTCGGTATAACGCATCGCAGCAAAAGATTTGGGATCATCAGGGGAACCCCAGTTACCCTGGCCATCAACCAACGTGTAGCGATAGGAAAAGGGTTGCGCCATTAACACCATCGCTTCGTATGATGCCGAGTCACCATGGGGATGGAACTTACCAATTACGTCACCCACGGTACGCGCAGATTTTTTATATTTTGCACTGGCTTTCAACCCTAGCTCACTCATCGCATACACAATACGACGTTGAACCGGTTTAAGGCCGTCACCGATATGCGGCAAGGCGCGGTCCAGAATTACATACATGGAATAATCGAGATAGGCTTTCTCGGTGTAGTCCTTGAGCGCTATACGCTCGTCGGCCTCGGGCAGGGTTATATCGTCACTCATTTAACATCCTGAACAGCAGAGCTTAAAAAAATAATCAACAAGAATTTTTGTGATGTTACACGTGCATATTTTCAACTGGTTTTTAATTGCGCTTTTGCGCTAAAGGAATCGCGCCTTTTTCGTTCACACGCAATGTGGGTAACCATGCACTGAAATCCAGCTTGGCCGAAAAATTATAATTCACCTCTTCACGTACACCGGTGCGACTAAAATGTTCCAGCAAACGCACCAGTTGTATTACGTTAGCACTCACCACAACTTTAACCGGAGTTTCTTTATAGGCGGTTAAGGTAGGTAATTCATTACTCACACCACTAAGTACATCAAAATTTTCAATGCCGATATTGTAGGAAATTCCACGCAGCGATAAATCGCGGTCATTTGGATTAGAGATCAGCAAACTGACTTCAATGGGCTGGTTAAAACCTTGGGCAGGAAGCAGCTGCAATCCGGCAACCTTAACCGTGGGTTGCTCAATTTTCGGCTGCAAACTGGAGCAACTTGCCAGCAGCAAACAAACGGTTATAAAAAAAACCTTATTCCATACTAATGATAAATTCGAAGAAATTTTAACCATTTTTATGCACTTCCTGAAAAATTCGGGTTTGATGATAACCACAGAAACATGAAACTGTGAATTAGCTGCACCCCCGCTGTAACAACTCTGTGATCTAATCCGCTCGCTTTTAACTGGCTATCTAGCTTTGGGCGAGCCAGACAAACACCCTGAAATAATGATTTAACTTCACACCGGATTTTTTAATGGGGAAGTTAAGGCCGCTGCAATTAATTGGGTTGGCCATATTAACGGGGCAGTTGCCGGATTTGCACTGCACAATTTTGCCAGTGATGGTCAGCTTATCAGTGTTATGACTCTGACTGACGCAATATGTTTAACTCACCACAAAAACAATTAATAAACCCGGATGATTTATTGGGTAGCCGCGAAATTCGCTTTCAGGATCGGCGCGAATCCCATTACCCGCAATTAATGCGCTTGTGCACAGATTTTAATTTTTCTGTATTGCAGTTACAGCGCAAAATTTTTAGCCATTTATCGCGCAAACTGGTACCGGGCCCATTGGAATTTGTTTTGGCGTTGCGCGATGAAACCAGTGAATACTGGTACAGCCTGTCGCCGGGTGTTGAAAGCCTTGGACTGCTCAATGATTATTGCAAAACCTACGAAATCGACCTGTTGCACATGCATTTAATTGGTGATGACGTCGACGATCAGGCGTTGCACAATGAGTCCTTTTATTAACAGACTCATTGCACCCGGAGAAAACTATTCGCCCATCTCCGCTTCAAATTCTTCCAGCAAGTCCAGCGGTTCCATTTCCTCACCGTCCAGCTCTTCATTCCAGTTAATACCCACCAGCAGTACATCTTCATGCATACCTGGCAACCAATCTTCCAGAAACTCTTCCAGATCCACAGGCACCGGGTGATAGTCTTTCCAATCATCAACACAATGTCCGCGCGCAAACGATTCCTGCGACCAGAATGGCATTACATCAACTTCATCATGGTCTTCCGAGGCGCTCAGCGCCCAACCATCCGGCCCTTGCAAGCCCCACACGCAGCCCAGCTCCATAGCCTCCACGATAAAACGGTCGAGATTTTCAGCGGGATCATCGCTCAGTGGTTCAATTGCAGTAGTGTCATTCATGCTGATTACCCTTGGAGTTTTGCTTTAGCTTTTGAATTACAGGTGCAGCCGGGCGCCGTTGGCTTTTAGCCAGGCCCGATCCGTTTTACAGCCGGGGCAGAGACTGGCAACAAGCGCCCAGAAATCGGCACTGTGATTCTGGTGGCGCAGGTGGCTGACTTCGTGGGCGACAAGATAATCGACTATAGCTTCCGGGGCCAGCAGTATCTGCCAGTTATATTGGATTGCGCCCTTGCTGGTGCAATGGCCCCATTTGGAGCGTGTTGCCTTGACAGTTACCGAGCTAAATCGTAATCCTGCACGCGCGCAGCATTCGGTCGTTTTACGTGTGAGAAGTTGCAACGCCTGCTGTTGATACCATCGCGCCAGCAATGCGCGGATTTGTTCCTGTTCGGTAGCGCGCACGCGCGTTGATAAAATGAGATGCAGCTCTTGCCCTACCCGTGCAATCGCGGCACGCGGGCCGCGGCCAATCACCAGGTGCAGGGTTTCGTCCATAAAGGCAATACCGGAACCTTGGACATAGGTTGGTGCTGCCGGTTGCGCACTGATCAGTGCCTGCTGTTCGATAATTTTTTCCCTTACCCACGCCGCTTTTTGTTGCAGGAAAGCCATCAAAAAAGATTTGGCAGTATTGAGCGGTGCGCGGATCACTACGTTGGCTGCACGGATTTCGATGCTGACAGTACGCCGCCGCGCGGAGCGGGCAATCGTAAACTCGAAACCCAGGTCGGTCTCGGGTGATGTTGTTTTTTTCAAGCCGATAACTTCATCCATGCGCAAATCAGCCAACGTTTTTATCGGCAACAAAAGGATTGGTTGCACGCTCTTGACCGAGAGTAGACATGGGGCCATGACCGGGAATAAAACGAACGTCATCACCCAGCGGGAATACGCGAGTGCGTATCGCGTTGATCAGATCGGTGTGATTTCCGCGCGGGAAATCCGTGCGGCCGATCGAACCTTTAAACAGCACATCGCCAACCAATGCCAGGCGCAATTCGCGCTGGAAAAAAATCACATGGCCGGGCGTATGCCCCGGGCAATGCAACACCTCAAGTTGAGCAGTGCCGACATTAACGGTATCGCCATGATTTAATAATTGTGTAGGCTGGAAACTTTCAACAGGAGCAAACCCCATCATTTGGGTCTGTTGCGGTAGCAAATTAATCCAGAACAAATCGTCGGCATGAGGGCCGATTACGGGCAAACCCAAAAGTTTTACCAATGCAGCCGTACCGCCGACATGGTCCAGATGTCCATGGGTTAGCAGGATTTGCGTAAGCTTCACACCCAGGGATTTTACTGCCGAGAGAATTCGCTCTATGTCGCCGCCAGGATCAACGACCGCTGCATCACGGGTTTCATCGCACCACAGCAAGGTGCAATTTTGTTGGTAGTGGGTGACAGGGATAATCTGGTAGTGCAGCACTGCGGAACCTCGCGCGTTTCAAGGCCGCCAAGATACCACAGGTTTGCCGGGCGATTTATACCGGCACGATTAATAGAAACCCAGAGTGTGCCCCTTGCGGGCGATATACACTGAGGTCACGCCCTGCTGCATCCGCCGCGCAATCGATGCTTCGGCTTTGAGGGTTCCCTCACGAAAGTTATCCAGTGCGTTGTAAAACATCGCGGTGAAATAATCGGCATCAATATCGCGCGGCGTAAATACTTCAATACGGCACATGCTGGTACGACAACTGATGGTGTTAACGCTAACGCGCGTCAATCCCGTGTGGGAAGCGAACATCTCGCGCAAGGATTGCTCATAACCACTGGCCCACTCGACATCAATGGGCTCCGCCTCGAACAAGCCGGTCGCTTTTTCATAGACATTATTCTCCTTGCGGAAAACCGCCTCGCGCGCGGCTTCGGGTTCCAGCCCGGTCACTCTATTAGTTGGCTCAGGACTGGCATTGTGCGACACAGCCGGAGGGAGTTGATTGCGAATTAAGGGGGGTTTAATAACTGGCGCCGCTACTGCCGGGGCAACGGGATGAATCGGGGTTGTGGGTGTATGGCGTTGCTTATCGTGGTAAAGGCCCAAAGCCAGAATCGGCAGTAATACAATTCCTCCCCACAGCGGTAACCGGGTCTTAACAGCCTGCAAATTCACAGAGCCACCTCATTTGGTATTGATGAAGAAAACCTCTGGCGGCACACCGCCAGAGGTCAATTGCCATTAACGTGGGGCGTTACAAGTCACCTGACCAACACAAGTCTGGTTATTTTCATTACCCCAGCCTGTGGTTTGGTTTTTACAGATAGCCACTTGCCAGCCATACCAGTTGCAATAAGCAGCGCCGGAACCACCGGCAGACGAGGACGAGCTACTCGATGCAATCGGCGCAACACTCGAACGACTGGAGGAAGCTGGCAGTGCGCTGGAGCGACTGGATGTGCCCGGTGCAACACTGGTGCGGCTTGATGAACTCACTATCGCGCTTGAACGACTGGATGTACTCGGTGCAAGGCTTGAACGGCTCGATGATGTTGCCGGGGTAGAGCTTGTGGTACCACCACCAATTTGCACATCGATACAGCCATGGAAACGCTCATAGGTTGGCGGCTCACGGCCCCATTCGGCATAAATCACATGGCGGCCACTGCGCGATGGCACAGTACACGTGGTGTGGATATGGGCATTGCCCTTATCGGCACGCACATTCGGGTAGGCGCCCGGATTATCATCGTTGTAGGGCAAATCACAGAATGGCTGGTCCTCAAAATCCGCCCAGGTCAGCTCTTTGCCCACCTGATACACAAATCCTGGTTTGGTAATCCAATACCGGAAATCCGACGTATCGTCAAAATGGGGGCCGTTGCTGATATCCCAGGAAAAAGTCAGGCTTCCTGAGTTGATATTGTTGACGGGCCAGTTGATTGAGTTATCCCACGGGGTCTTGGCGCCACCCCAGGTTTCGCTATCAAAGCTACACACATTTTTAGCGACCGGACCCAACACTTTGCGGCCCTGATGGTGGGTAAGCACACTCATGTAGGAATATCCGCCATTCGGATCGGTGGCAAAAGCATCGCCACATACCGGATATTTGGCAACTCCGTTGGCCACTTCATCAGGCTTGGTCACTTTGCCGCAAAAATAATTGCGCGCACCCGGGCTATCAACAAAACCATGGCTGAAAGTTACAGCGGAAAACATTAGCAGCATCGCGCCAAGCCCGCTTTTTTGGATGAGATTCTTATTCATTATTCACACTCCTTCACTTAACCGGATAGAGAAAGACTCCGTACAGGAATCGAAACCCCGGAAAACCTGCCTTGGGAAACTGCAAGCAATTCAACGATGGTGAACTCGCTGTGAAGCCGAATTGGCGCTAGCCGGAATTGCTTATCCACGATATGACACAACCGCTACAGATTTGCCGGGAAGACTTGCTTCATCAGTAGTCCTGGTGTGCTTATGAACTGCAAAATCATTAGAGAGAAAGCACAACTATTGTTATTTTTTTATGTCCATCCACATTCCGGTGGACAAGTAGACAACTGAGTTCAGGGAGTTTTGCCCCCTATGGACAGCGCTGTCAAATTGTTAAAAACAATACACTTGATCGATAAAATGAATTCACGCACTAAAAACAAGCATTAAAAAAGATTTAACCGCCAGATACTGGCAAAGATGATGAAGGAGCCGACACAGCCTGAAAATTACCCGAATAATTTGCGCCTGCAATCGAACCATCCAACAATATTTTTATGTACAGGATTTTATTTTCCTGTGGATTATTGAGGCTGACCACGTAATAACCCAATTTGTTTTCATGGATTTTTGCATCATCCCGGGAAAGATTTGCCCAGCTATTCGCTAGTTTGCCTGCCTCATAAGGCGATAGTTTGCCAGCGTAGCGTCCAGCCGTTTTGATACTAATTTCCAGCGCGGACTTTATCGATACAGGACCATGTTCATGGCCTTCATGCCCATACACCGCCAACCCCAACAAACTGCAAATACAAATCATCGTGATACGTAAAAAATATTTCATTGGTATTTCCCCGTTATTTTTATCCTGCAGATACCCCATGTGTTTGTACGCAGCATATTCGAGCAAAGATATATCGGTTTGAACAGGATTGATTTCGCAAGTTTGACGCGCGAGCTATAGAGTTTGTTACACTGCGGCCCGCTTTGCAGTTTCTAATTAATAACGGTCGCCTGAATGGGGCAGCCATAGGAAATTTTTTAACGCATGAATCCACGTATCTTTATTGGTTTGCAACATCTGGTTCCCCAACACGCGCTGTCCCGTGCAGCAGGTTGGCTCGCCAGTACCCAAACAGCATTTATCAAAAACACGTTTATCACATGGTTTGTTAAACGCTACCAGGTAGATATGAGCCTGGCTATTGAGGAAAACCCTGTAGCCTATGCCTGTTTCAATGATTTTTTTACGCGCGCGCTAAAGCCAGGCGCCCGTACAATCGATAGCGAAACCAATTCTATTGTTTGCCCCGCTGACGGGGCTATCAGCCAACTAGGTAAAATTGTCGACGGCAAAATTTTTCAAGCCAAAGGCCAGGATTACACAGCACTCGAATTACTCGGTGGCGACGAAGCACTCGCTGCGGAATTTAATGGGGGTAATTTCGCGACGGTGTATTTATCGCCGCGCGATTACCATCGTGTGCACATGCCTCTCGGTGGCAAGTTGCGCAGCATGATCAGCGTTCCCGGCGAGTTATTTTCCGTTAACACTGTCACTGCCGAAAATGTGCCTCGTTTGTTCGCGCGCAATGAACGTGCCGTTGCTATTTTTGATACCGAAATCGGCCCTATGGCCGTGGTACTTGTCGGCGCAATGATTGTGGCAGGCATTGAAACTGTATGGGACGGCCAGATCGCCCCTTTCGCCAGCCGCGAAATTGCAGTATCCAATTATCCCTATCAAAATATTCAGCTCAATAAAGGTGATGAGATGGGCCGTTTCAAACTCGGCTCTACCGCGATCATTTTATTTGCTAACAACAAAATGCAATGGGATGAAAAATTTATCGCCGGAACCCCCACCAAAATGGGTGAAAAAATGGGATTCACCATTTGACGCCTATAAAAAAGCCGATCATTTGATCGGCTTTTTTATAAATCTTATTCCTGTGGCTTTTGCTCGTCCGGATAATCCTTGCGGAGTTCAACCGGTTTATCCATATTTTTGCGCAACTTGATGTTAATCATTTCCACACCCAGCGAGAATGCCATGGCGAAATAGATGTAACCTTTTGGCACATGGACATCAAAGCCTTCAACCAACAAGGTGAAGCCAACAATCACCAGGAATGACAGGGCAAGAATTTTAATTGTTGGATGGGAATCGACAAAATCACCTATCGGCTTGGCTGCAAATAACATCACACCGACAGCAATAACAATGGCCAACGCCATAATCGGAACCTGGCTAACCAAGCCCACAGCAGTAATTACGGAATCGAGTGAGAACACGATATCCAGCACCGCAATTTGTACCAGCACAATCATCAATCCATGAGCTGCGACATTACGTTCGGTCTCGACAGCACCTTCAAGGCTGCTGTGAATTTCATGCGTCGCCTTGGCAAGCAGGAACAGGCCACCACCAATCAAAATAATATCGCGCCCGGAAATTTCTTCGCCAAAGATAGTAAAAAACGGCTCGACCAATCCCATAATCCATGCGAGAGAGAAGAGCAATGCGAGGCGGGTAATCATCGCTAAACCCAGGCCAACATTGCGAGCAAACTTACGTTGATGCGCAGGCAAGCGGCCCACCAGGATCGATATAAAAATAATATTATCGATCCCTAATACAATTTCCAACGCCGTCAGCGTTGCCAGCGCAACCCATGCTTCCGGGCTTGATAACCATTCAAACATTATTCAAATCTCATTGATTAATAGCACACAATTCCCATAACCGGAGGACCGGTGATGGACATTGCACATATAAGCAACCTGGCATGGTGGGCCAGGAGGAGGACGGCGATTGTACCCTGACCACCACAGCGGTAGGCAATAACTTTGCATGCCCGCAAAACAACGGTAGAAAAAAGCCATCGAATGAAAGCTTGGGGCAGATTCCTGCCATTCCAACCATGGCGCCCATAAAAAAACCGCATGCAATTGCGACATGCGGTTTTTTAAATAGGTAATGTGGATTAGGTTACGATGGCGAGCCTAACTCACACCATCAACTACGTGTAGTAAAGCGACTTAATAGCGCCATCAGCCCTTTTTTCTCATTTTTCATCAAATAGTGATCGCGAATACCGGAAATATCTACGTCGTAACTACCGGGCTCAAGATCACGAGCAATTTCAATTTTTTCAATCTCATAGCGGGATTTCTTGCCCGAATCCAATAACTCCTGCTTGCGCTTGTCATCTTCCGACAAATCCAGCAGTAAATATTCATCCAATGGTTGTTTGTATGCGTCCAGCACCACAATAACGCGTGGCTTTAAACGACGCTCAAAGTTTTGTTCCACGACTACCGCTACTTCGCCAGTGCTTAATTCCACCAGAGTTCCGGTAGGGTACAGTCCGATCGCGCGGATAAACTCAACCACCAACTCCTCCTGGAACTGGATATTGCGCAATTCATATAATTTGCCAACGGCTTTGGAGGGGGCGATCGGATGGCGCGATCCACGCGGATTGGTGACGTAATCGTAATAAGTCACTATGCCGGCGATTTTACCGAGCAAGGGAATTTTATCGCCCGATAATCCCTGGGGGAAACCACTGCCATTGAGGCGTTCGCAATGCGTTTTCACGACGCTGATAACCCGCGGTTCAACACCCGGGGTTTTGCGCAGAATTTCGCAGCCTAGTTCAACGAATGTTTCGTACAGTCGTTCGTCTTCTGCACTGCGCTCTGCATTCGATAGCAAAGCGGTATCGAGTTGCACTTTACCTACATCTTTAAGCAAGACGCCCATCGCCAGTACATCCAGATCGCGCTTGGGCAAACCTATGTGACGGCCAAACAAAATCGCCCACACGGATGAACGGACGGCATGGCTGTAGGTATATTCATCTTTTTCCTGAACTCGCGAAAGCCAGGTAAAAGCATCCGGGTTGCGCAATACACTATCTACCATTTCACTGGCGACGCGTTTGGTTTCACCGAGGGACATCCCATCAAACTGGTTTTTTTCCAGCTGATCCATCACCTCAACTACCGCACCGTAGACCTTTTGGTGAAGCTGGCGGGCTTTTTTAACTTCGCGCTGTAAGGGCTCTATATCACGATAAAGGCCACGCTGTATTTTCAACGCGGCTACCGGCTCATTGAAAGAACTGACACGCTCGCGTGTATTGGTGGCTTTTTTTGTAGCGGGAGAAATAGTTTTAAGATTGGCCGCTATCGGGCCACGGCCTTTCTCAATATCGATATAAACATAATTACAGAGCGCTTTGAGCTGGTTGATTTCACCCAGGTCGCGCAAGTAAAAACCCTGTAAGGGAAAAGGAGTCTGCGACCACGGGCGATCCAACCCCGACACAAACATGCCGATAGTTAGTTCATTAACGTCAACTTTGACCTGTTTGATTGCCACGCCTTATTCCCCACATCACCTTCAGGTGTTAATTATCTAGCCTTATTCATCGGGATATTGGCAGAAACGGGCAGGACCACGGTTAGATCCTGCACTTGTCGCCTACCAAGCTTCTAAATCTTCCTAAAAAAGCATTGGATATGACAGCGAGTGTAATCAAGATATGGGCGCCACACCAGAGCAGGTAGATTAAAGGTAGCTAAATAAGCCTGCATGGTGACAAAAATATTACCGATGGTACTGGCCCGATAGCTCATGCACGGCGTTTATAAATGCGCCAGCGTGTTCAGGGTCAACTTCTGGTGTGATCCCATGCCCAAGGTTAAAGATATGGCCAGAGCCTTTGCCATAGGAGGAAAGGATATTGCCAACTTCAGCGCGAATACGCTCGGGTGATGCATAAAGAATTCCCGGATCCATATTGCCCTGCAACGCAACTTTGTCGCCAACACGGCTACGGGCATTGCCAATATCCGTAGTCCAATCAAGCCCCAACGCAGTTGCTCCGGTTGCGGCCATCGCCTCAAGCCATTGCCCGCCACCTTTGGTAAACAGGATTACCGGTACGGCGCGGCCTTCGTTTTCACGAATCAGGCCAGACACAATTTTTTGCATGTAGTTGAGCGAAAACTCCCGGTACGCCGCATGGGACAACGCGCCGCCCCAGGTATCAAAAATTTGCACCGCCTGGGCACCCGCTTTGATCTGGGCATTCAGGTAAACCGTCACCGAATCAGCCAATACATCCAGCAAGCGATGCATCACTTGTGGCTGGTTATAGAGCATCTCTTTCGCACGGCGGAAATCGCGGCTGGAACCCCCTTCGATCATATAAGTCGCCAGGGTCCAGGGGCTGCCAGAGAAACCAATCAACGGTACCCGGCCATTAAGTTCATGGCGAATGGTTTTTACCGCGTTAACAACGTAGGGCAGATCCTGCTCCGGGTTGATGACTTTCAGCGCGTTCACATCAGCTTCGGTGCGCACGGCTTTGTGGAATTTTGGACCTTCACCCGTCTCAAAATAGAGACCCAGGCCCATCGCATCGGGAATGGTCAGGATGTCGGAGAAAAGGATGGCAGCATCCAGACCCGGGTAGCGATCCAGTGGCTGCAAGGTAACTTCACAAGCCAGCTCGGGGTTTGTACACAATCCCATAAAATCGCCCGCCTTCGCACGCGAAGCGCGATATTCAGGTAGATAACGACCCGCCTGGCGCATCATCCACACCGGGGTAACGTCTACCGGTTGTTTTAGTAATGCGCGAAGAAAACGGTCGTTTTTGAGTTGGGTCATGTTGTTATCCTCAGGCTTGCAGCCCTGATCACTAATAAAATGTATTTTGTATACGCAGATAAGACAAACCCCGCAGTTGCGGGGTTTGCGAAGCGGGTATTGCCTATAGAAAGGAGCCTAAGCGATACCCACTATATGGTCAACGCAAAATGCGCCAAACAGATCAAACTTCCAGGTAATCCAGAATGCCTTGCGCCGCTTCGCGGCCTTCCCAGATGGCGGTAACCACCAGGTCTGAACCGCGCACCATATCGCCGCCTGCAAACACTTTCGGGTTGCTGGTCTGGAATTTGAATTGTTGATGCTCAGGTGCGATTACACCGCCCCAATCGTTGGTTTTCACACCGTTGGTTTCAAACCAGGGTTGCGGGCTGGTACGGAAACCAAAGGCGATCAATACAACATCCGCCGGCAGGATTTCCTCGGAACCGGGAATCACTACCGGGCTGCGACGGCCTTTGGCATCCGGCTCGCCCAGTTGGGTCGTAACCACTTTCACGCCTTCCACTTTACCGTTACCAACGACTTCTACCGGTTGACGGTTGTACAGGAATTGCACGCCTTCTTCTTTGGCGTTGGCTACTTCGCGTTTGGAGCCCGGCATGTTTTCTTCGTCACGGCGATAAGCACAGCTCACGCTGCTGGCGCCCTGGCGAATCGAGGTGCGGTTACAGTCCATCGCGGTATCGCCGCCGCCAAGTACAACCACTTTCTTACCTTTAACATTGATGAATTCCGCCGGATCTTTTTCAAAACCCAGGTTGCGATTTACGTTGGAAATCAGGAATGGCAGTGCATCGTAAACACCGGGCAGGTCTTCGCCGGGGAAGCCGCCTTTCATATAGGTGTAAGTACCCATGCCCATAAATACCGCATCGTAATCGCGCAGCAAATCTTCCATGGTAATGTCTTTGCCCACTTCGGTATTCAGGCGGAACTCAATGCCCATTTCCTCGAAGATTTTACGGCGACGGGTCATCACACTCTTTTCGAGTTTGAATTCCGGGATGCCGAAGGTCAACAGGCCACCGATTTCCGGATACTTGTCAAACACCACCGGCTTAACGCCATTGCGAACCAATACGTCTGCACAACCGATACCGGCTGGGCCCGCACCAATGATGGCGACTTTCTTGTTAGTCCAGACCACTTTGGACATATCCGGCTTCCAGCCCATGGCGAAAGCGGTATCAGTGATGTATTTCTCGGCGTTACCGATAGTCACTGCGCCGAAACCGTCGTTGAGCGTACAAGCACCTTCACACAGGCGATCTTGCGGGCACACGCGGCCGCACACTTCCGGCAGGGAGTTGGTTTGATGGCTCAACTCCGCCGCTTCAAAAATATTGCCTTCGGAAATCAGCTTCAACCAGTTGGGGATGAAGTTGTGCACCGGGCATTTCCATTCGCAATAAGGATTACCGCACTCAAGACAGCGATGCGATTGGCCCTCAACCTCTTCTTTGGCGAAGGGCTGGTAGATCTCCACAAACTTGTGTCTGCGGGTCTCTATGTCTTTCTTGGCGGGGTCTTTACGGCCCACATCGAGAAATTGGAAGTCATTGTTTAAACGTGCTGACATAAGATCTCTCCTCACCCGGCCTTATTCGCCGCGCTTGCGGAAACTGACTAACAAACTGCCCAAAGACGCTGCTTTGGGTTTTACCAGCCAGAACTTGCCGATGTAATCATCGAAGTTGTCCAACAAGTGTTGGCCCCATGCACTCTCGGTTTCCTGCGTGAATTCTTCAATCACACTGCGCAGGTGGTTGCGATGGGCTTCCAGTGCCTCGGTGTTGATACGGTGGATGTCCACCAACTCGTGGTTGTAACGGTCCACGAAATCATTGGCTTCGTCGAGCACATAAGCAAAACCGCCGGTCATGCCCGCGCCAAAGTTAACGCCGGTTTGACCCAATACCGTTACCACGCCGCCAGTCATGTATTCACAGCAGTGATCGCCCGCGCCTTCTACTACCACATGGGCGCCGGAGTTACGCACCCCGCAACGCTCGCCGGCAGTACCCGCCGCGAACAATTTACCGCCAGTCGCACCGTACAAACAGGTGTTACCCATGATGCTGGTTTTGTTGGACTTGAATTCAGACGTGCGCGGTGGACGCAACACCAGTTTGCCGCCCGCCATGCCTTTGCCGACGTAATCGTTGGCATCACCTTCCAGGTACATATCCAGACCGCCAGCGTTCCACACCCCGAAGCTCTGGCCGGCGATACCGGTGAGTTTCAATTTGATCGGCTTGTCATTCATGCCCAGGTTGCCGTAACGCTTGGCGATTTCACCACTGATACGCGCCCCGATGGAACGGTCACAGTTGGTGATATGGAACTCAAATTCACCACCGGTTTTCGCATCAATCGCCGGCAGCAATACTTTGACCATCGCCTCGGCAGTTTCGCCTTTGTCGAACGGCTCATTCTTGCTTACCGCACATAGTTGCGGCTTGGTTGCCAGGTAATCATCGGTATAGATGATTGGGCTTAAATCGAGCTGTTGTTGCTTGGTGGTTTCGCCTTCAAGGATCGTTAACAGATCCACACGGCCGACCAGTTCGCCCAGAGTGCGCACGCCCAAACGCGCCATCCACTCGCGGGTTTCCTCAGCAACAAACTTGAAGAAATTCATCGCCATTTCAACGGTGCCGATGTAATGGTCCTGACGCAGTTTGTCCTGCTGGGTAGCAACACCGGTCGCACAGTTGTTCAGGTGGCAAATACGCAGGTATTTACAGCCGAGCGCGACCATCGGGCCAGTACCGAAGCCGAAGCTTTCTGCACCGAGCATCGCCGCTTTCACAACGTCCAGACCGGTTTTCAAACCGCCGTCGGTTTGTACGCGGACTTTATCGCGCAGGTCGTTGGCACGCAGGGTCTGGTGAGTCTCGGACAAACCCAGTTCCCATGGCGAACCGGCATATTTAATCGAGGTCAACGGGCTCGCCGCCGTACCGCCATCGTAACCGGAGATGGTGATCAGGTCAGCGTAGGCTTTAGCCACACCGGCAGCGATGGTACCTACACCCGGACGCGATACCAGTTTCACCGATACCAGCGCATCAGGGTTAACTTGTTTCAAGTCATAAATCAGCTGCGCCAGGTCTTCAATCGAATAGATATCGTGGTGCGGCGGTGGCGAAATCAGGGTCACACCGGGAACCGAGTGACGCAGGCGCGCAATCAACGCGTTCACTTTACCGCCGGGCAACTGCCCGCCTTCACCGGGTTTTGCACCCTGGGCGACTTTAATTTGCAGCACTTCCGCGTTCACCAGATAAGCCGGTGTTACACCGAAACGGCCAGACGCAACCTGTTTGATTTTGGAACTTTTGATAGTGCCGTAACGCGCCGGGTCTTCACCACCTTCACCGGAGTTGGAGCGGCCGCCCAAACGGTTCATCGCTTCAGCCAGGGCTTCATGCGCTTCAGGTGACAAAGCACCGAGCGACATCCCCGCCGAGTCAAAACGCTTGATCACGCTTTCGATAGGCTCCACTTCTGACAGCGGCACCGGTGTGCACACATCTTCGCGAATCGCCAGCAAGTCACGCAACATGGCGACCGGACGCTTGTTCACGATATCCGCATAGTTGCGCCACAACGCGTAGTTACCGCTTTGCACTGCTTTTTGCAGGGTTTGTACCACGTCAGGGTTGTAGGCGTGGTATTCAGAACCGTGCACATACTTGAGCAAACCGCCCTGGATAATCGGCTTGCGATCCAGCCAGGCGGTCTGGGCAATAATTTTCTGGTCCGCTTCCAGCTCTTCAAAACGCGCCCCGCCGATACGGCTTGGCGTGCTCTCAAAGCAGGTATTGACAACTTCTTCGGACAAACCAATCGCTTCAAACAGCTGTGCACCGCGATAGGAAGTGATAGTGGAAATACCCATCTTCGACAGGATTTTCAGCAAGCCCTTATCGATGCCTTTGCGGTAGTTTTTGTAGGCGGAATCCACATCGCTGAGCAGTTCGCCGGTCTCAATCAAATCATTGAGAACGTGGTAGCTCAGGTAGGGATAGACGGCGGTCGCACCGTAGGCGATCAAGGCAGCAACCTGGTGTGGATCGCGCGCGGTGGCGGTTTCAACAATCAGGTTGGAATCGCAACGCAAGCCAACATTGGTCAGATGCTGATGCACCGCACCCACCGCCAACAAGGCGTGAATCGGCAACTGGCCTTTAGTGAAGCCAGCATCGCTCAGCACCATTAACACTTTGCCTGACTTAACCGTTGCAGCAACGTCATCACATAACTTGCCCAGCGCCGCTTTCAGGTTGGTAGTTTCAGGGTTGTAGTAGAGCGAGAATTTTTGTTGCTCATAACCCGGGCGCTCCAGCGCCATCAAGCCACGGAATTTCTCCGGTGACAGCACAGGCGAACTGAGGATTACGCGGTCAGCGTGATCAGCGTGCTCTTCATACACCGACAATTCGCGACCAAGGCAAGTCTCCAACGACATAACAATCGCTTCGCGCAACGGGTCGATGGGCGGGTTGGTTACCTGCGCGAACTGCTGGCGGAAATAGTCGTAGAGCGAACGTTGCTGGCGCGACAAAACTGCCATTGGGGTATCGTCACCCATGGAGCCGACGGCTTCCTGACCACCTTCAGCCAATGGACGCAACAGCTGGTCGCGCTCTTCAAAGCTGACCTGAAACATCTTCATATTGGCTTTCAGCTCAATACCTTCCAGGCCGTTTTCTTTGGCATCGGTATTAAGAGTCGATTCAACGCGCAACGCACGCTCTTTCAGCCATTGCTTGTAGGGCTTGCTCGACTTGAGCTGGTTGTCGATATCCTGAGTGTTATGCAAGGTACCGGTCAGGGTATCGATCGACATGATCTGGCCCGGGCCAAGACGGCCTTTGGCAACTACGTCAGCCGGATCATAGGCATACACGCCCACTTCCGACGCCACGGTGATCATATCGTCTTTGGTGATTACCCAGCGGGATGGGCGCAGGCCATTGCGGTCAAGGGTACAAACGGCGTAACGACCATCGGTAATTACCAGACCAGCGGGGCCATCCCACGGCTCGATATGCATGGAGTTGTATTCGTAGAAGGCGCGCAGATCCGGGTCCATGTTCTCCACGTTCTGCCATGCTGGCGGCACCAGCATACGGATTGCACGGTGCAATTCCATCCCGCCCAACGACAGGATTTCCAGCATGTTATCGAGGCTGGATGAGTCAGAACCGGTGCGGTTAACCAGCGGCTTGAGTTCTTGCAGCTCAGGCAGCAATGGCGTGATGAATTTCGGCGTACGCGCCACCGACCAGTTGCGGTTACCCACGATGGTGTTGATTTCACCGTTGTGCGCGAGCATGCGGAACGGTTGGGCCAATGGCCATACCGGCATGGTGTTGGTGGAAAAGCGCTGGTGGAATACGCAGATTGCCGTTTCCAGGCGTTCATCGGCCAGGTCAGCAAAGAAACGCGGCAGATCTACCGGCATCATCAACCCTTTATAAGAAAGGATACTGGTGCTCAGGCTCGCTACGTAAAAGCTTTTATCGCCCGCCAGACGGATTTCCGCTTTACGACGCGCAACAAACAGCTTGGCATTAACCTGCTCAATGGGCAGGTCAGTGTTGTTTACAAAGACATGGTTAAAGGTTGGCAGCGATTTCAGGGCGATGGGACCCAGGCACTCAGGGTCAGTAGGGACATGACGCCAGCCAGCCACTACCAAACCTTGTCTGGTCAATTCTTCAGACAGGATTGCGCGTTGAGACTCAGCAACCGCTTCGTCGCGGCTGAGCATAATCGAACCTATACCATAAATAGCGGTCAGTTCTGCACCCAGGGCTTCTTTCGCCACGGCGCGCAAGAAGCTGTCCGGCTTTTGCAGCAACAAGCCACAACCGTCACCGGTTTTGCCGTCCGCATTGATACCACCGCGGTGGGTCATGCAGGTCAGGGCTTCAATTGCTGTTTTGAGCAGACGATGGCTGGTTGCACCCTTTAAATGGGCGATCAAACCAAAACCGCAGTTATCTTTGAACTCGTCTATCTGGTAGAGGCCAGTGGTCATAGGCTGATTCTCAACAAAAATCACTATCACAGGATGTGAGCTGCAAGTAAGGCGAGGTTTTTCGCATGTTGACGTTTGCTCATGCGAAAGCTGCGCCAAATCACATCCCAGACAAAAAAGCCCCTGGTATCCAGAGGCTAGGCAAATGGGCGCAGGATATTACCCGCTTGAAGGGGCATTAGCAAGATAAGAGGAAGGGTGTTAGTTGTTGATTGAAGAGTCAAACGGCTGCAAAAACAAGCAACCCCAGGTTATTCATGACCTAGCTTTTCCCCCATCGCTCAGGCCCCAGGGTCTGCTTTGCTCCAAAAGTATTCTGATCCGCCGATGTTGCACCATCTTTACACTCACCACGCACCCACAGGTGATAACGGGAAATACTGCGATCCAACTCGAAAAACCCTTCGCGACAGTAACCGGAATGCTCAACAACGTAAGCGGTATTCTCCACCAGTCGTTCATAAGTGCCGCGACCAACATCCACTCCCCCTTTCTGAAACTCACGCCGCGCATCACCGCCGCCACCGCGATCCACACGGATATGGCTGGGAATATGATCTTCCGGCCAGCGCAAGCGATAGGTAAACATTTTGCTGGCATTGGGCAGGATCTCTACCTCCAGCGTCTCCACCATTTCAGTGTCGACATAGCTTCGCCCCGCAGTGCCGCAACCAACCAACACTGCCATCGCCACCAATAGCGGCACAAGGATTTTTTTCATGCAGGTTCTTCCATTATTTGAATAAAGCCGACCAGCGACTGATCGCATTGGGGAGCTAAAGAATTACGCACTACAGCCGACAAAAGTGTATCCCCCAATCACTATACCTGCTCGCCAACGGAGCCTGCCATGGGTTCATATAAATTGCCGCTGAAGACTACCATTGACTGCCTGGCTGCCAAAGCACGCCCCGGTCGCCTGCTGTTGACCTTGCTAGTGGCATTCAGTTCATCGCTCGTTTGCGTAAACAGCTCTGCTGGCCCATCTATTGTTCCCGATGACATTGCTTACAAACCCAAAACCGCACCAGCAGAAACAAACATGGGGGATGTCATAGTTGGCACAGCCGACTTGCCTGGAAATCCTTCGTCATCAACAGCCACGACGCAACCGGCCCAGCCACCAACAACGCAAACCACAGAATACATGGGCAACAACCTCTGCCCTGACCATAGCGGCGCCCACATCAATTTACAAAAATCACTGACGATCACACGTTTCCTGCGCGCCACGCCCTACAGCGCCAATGCAGGAAATTTATTTGCGGCCGAAAGCGAAATTCCCGCACTAATTCGCACACAACTGAACGAAAACTTCCAAAGCATCAGCCCAAACGTATTGGCATTTGGCTTTGCTGATGCAGGATCAAATGAAACACAGCTTAAGCAACAAGCGCAAAAAATTGCACGGCAGGCACGCACCCAATTTGTATTGAGCGGCACTATTGATGACATGAGCATGAGCGCCCCCAACGCCACTTACAACCCTAACCTTTATCGCCAGGCGGCCAATCTTTTTCATGATGTCACCACCATTAAAAAATTTGACAAGCGCACACGCATACTGAATCTTTCTGTGCAATTGCGCGATGGTTTCACCGGCGAGTTGTTATTCAATAAACAATTTTCTACATCAGGCATCTGGAATACCCGCGAACCAATCGGTTTTGATTCACCCGCGTTTTATAAAACACACTATGGCAAACAAATAAAATCACTCACTGAAAAAATCAGTAAAGACGTCGCACAGGTTGTTCATTGCCAACCCTTTATGGCCAGCATCGATTCACAACCGGGACAAGCGCAAATTGTTTTGCACGGTGGCGCCAATAACGGTTTACATGCGGGGGATACACTCAGCCTGTACCAGGTTGTTGTTGTAGGTTCAAACACCGAATACCAGGTCAATGAAACACGCCTGGTAAAACGTGATACGCGCTTGCACCTCAGTGAAGTTTATCCTTCACACAGCGTAGCGCAGGTTGAGGGAGGGAGTTATTTGAACGGCCATTACCTGGCCGTTGGTGAGTAATTAATTTTTCGATGATCCAGGATCAAAACCATAATGCTCGGCCAGGTATTCATCATGGCTGGGCAAACTTTTCACCATATTAAAAATCGCCGAGCGCGCAAGTTTTAACGTTTCACTAATCTGCTGGTAATCAAGGTTATCAATACGTGGATTATATTTTTGCGGGCGAATTCCCATCCCTTCAAATACCGATTGCCAACTGGCAGCGCGAAATAATTGGTCGTTGTCTTCGCGTAAAATTCCATGGCCGCGAAATAACTCAATTCGCTCGCGCAGTGAATCCGGCAATTGCATCGTTTTACACCAGCGCCAGAATTCCGTGTCATCGCGCTCGGTGGTGCAATAGTGGAGCACAATAAAATCGCGCACTTCTTCATAATCTGCGGTCATGCGCCGATTATATTCGCGCTGCAAACTGGGCTCACAATCGGCATCAGGAAAAAAGCGTAAAAAGAAATCCATTCCTCGCGCAATCAAATGAATCGCGGTTGATTCCAGCGGCTCAATAAAACCGCCAGACAAACCCAGCGCAAGGCAATTGTCTTTCCAGAACGCTTTGCGGCGACCGGTATTAAATGTAATCACTCGCGGATCATTAATGCGCGGCGCATCCAGATTTTTCAGTAGTGTGGTTTTTGCTTCGGCATCAGTGCAAAAACGACTGGAATATACGTAGCCGTGACCAGTGCCATTGCGCAATGGAATTCGCCACGCCCAACCGGATTTGCGCGCAGTTGCCGTGGTATAGGGCATGCGCGAACCTGCCTTTTCTGTTTTTACCACATAAGCGCGATCACACGGCAAATAGTGCGACCAATCCTCAAATTCCACCCCCATGGCTTTTTCGATCAATAACCCTTTGAACCCGGAACAATCGATAAAAAAATCACCGTGAATTTTGCGACCATCCGATAGCTCTAATGCATCGATAAAACCATTGTCTTTACGCAATACATTTACGCAGTTGCCTTCACTGCGCTTTACGTTGCGTGCTTCAGCATAGCGGCGCAGATAAGCAGCGACTAATTTTGCATCCAAATGAACGGCGTACCCGGCCCCACCAATCGGCGTGTTCATCGCCTGGGACGGCAGGAAAAATTTTTCTTGCGCGGCCATCACAGCGCAGGGAGAAAAATCCTGCAAATCATAGGCCTCGCCTTCTTTGGTCGCTTTCAACCAGCACTGATAAAAATCCTGGGAGCCAATGCGCTTTCCCAAAGTGCCGTAAGGATGGAAATAGGATTGGTTTTTGGTTCGCCAATCGACAAATTTAATACCGAGTTTGTAGCAGGCCTGGGTCTCGCGAATAAATTCTTCTTCATCAATGCCGAGGCTGGTAACCAACCGGACAACAGGAGGGATCGTGGATTCGCCCACACCGATAGAACCAATTTCTTCCGACTCTACTAATTCAATTTCGCAAAACCCGGGCCTCAAATGTGCGGCCAGCATGGATGCAGCAATCCAGCCGGAGGTACCGCCACCGAGGATGACAATTTTTTTCAGGGGATTAATACTTGCTGTCATAGATTATTTGGCTCGAACGCAATTGCACATTCGCTAACTGATGCAATCAAAAATTGGCTAACGCACCGACAACATAGTCTGTACATTTTCATCCGGCTCGGTGGTGAAATTCCAATAAGCCCCACTGCAGGTTTGTATTGCTTTACGCAAAACATCAATCGCCTTATGCCGCGGGAAGCTGGCGCGCCACGCCAACGCCAAACGGCGCTGGCTTCCGGGAATTGCCAGAGGTCGTGCTACCAAGCGGTTCGTCTGGCACAAATTCGCCTCCGCTGCAGAGCGCGGCAATATACTCAAGCCTAGTCCCGCTGCAACCATATATCGAAGGGTTTCCAAACTATTTCCTTCGGCGCGCGGAATATTAACCACACTGGCATTAGCCTCATTACGCAACGCCGGACATAACGCCAGCACTTGCTCACGCAAACAATGTCCCTGCCCCATCAATAATAGGGATTGGGATTGAAGGTCATCGAGCGTAATTTCTGCTTTATGGGCCAGCAAATGGTTTCTCGGCATGATCACTACCAGCGGCTCATCAAATAGCTCCTGGGTCACCACATCCGACTCACTGAATGGCAAAGACACCAAAATTACATCCAGCACACCGTCGCGGAGTTTTTTACGCAAGTTTTCGGTGAAGTCTTCCTGCACCAGCAACGGCATTGCCGGCGCCTGTTTTTGGAGATGGGGAATAAGTTGCGGCAGTAAATATGGCCCCATCGTGAAAATAGTGCCCAGCGCCAGCGGGCTGCCAAGCTGGTCTTTACCCGCTTCGGCCATGGCCTTGATACTTTCCGTGTTCGCGAGCAACGCTTTGGCCTGAAGGATAATTCGCTCGCCCATTACGGTTGGTTTCACCGATGTTTTGGTGCGCTCAAATAACTCCACACCCAGCTCTTCCTCCAACTTTTTGACGGCGACACTCAAGGTCGGCTGGCTGACATGGCAGCGCTCTGCCGTGCGCCCGAAGTGCTGCTCTTCAGAAAGAATTACGATGTAGCGTAGTTCGGTAAGGGTCATAACAGCCAGATAAACTCAAAAATAAATCGTGCCCCAGTGTGCCCAGATATTGCGAATATGGCAAAAGCCAATCCGGATAAAAGCCTTCCGCAAATACTATAGCCAAAAACTATGTCATTCAAATTGCCCTTTTTGGGAAAGCTCCCTTAAATAACCCGGTCACAGCCGCCCTCAAACAAGGGCCAATAACAACTATCAACAATTAATAAAAAATCGGACATCGCCATGCCAATTGCCCAACTCTCCGTGGTATTTTTCTTGCAAATGTTTGTAATCCTCGCCGCTTGCCGCCTGGTCGGCTGGCTCGGACAAAAATACTTTCAGCAGCCACAAGTAGTAGGGGAAATGATTGCCGGGGTTATCCTGGGCCCATCATTGTTTGGCCTCTTGCTGCCTGAACTGCAAAAGACCTTGTTCCCCACTGAAATGAAAGGTGTGCTTTATGTAGGCGCGCAACTCGGTGTGGGGATGTACATGTTCCTGGTGGGATTGGGATTCCGTGGCGACCACTTTAAATCGAACTTTAAAAGTGCGGCGGCTGTATCTATTTCCGGTATGGCGGCCCCGTTCCTGGTCGCCATTTTGATTACTCCGTGGTTACTCACCGTACCCGGCCTGTTCTCCGAAAAAGCGACCGTATTCAGCGCCACGCTCTTCATGGGTGCGTGTATTGCCATCACCGCATTCCCGATGCTAGCGCGAATTATCCATGAGCGCGGTTTGAGCCAGACCAAGCTGGGAACCCTTTCGTTATCTGCCGGCGCTATTGATGATGCGGGCGCATGGTGCGTGCTGGCAGTCGTTCTGGCAACCTTTGGCGCTGGCGCTGAATTGGCGATTAAAACTATCGTAGGCGGTATAGCATTTGCCACCTTTATGATTCTGGTTGCACCAAAGCTCCTTGCGCCACTTGCCCGTGCAGCAGAAAAACAGGAAACCCTCAGCCCAACCATTTTTGCCCTCGTATTAATGGCATTTATGTTGTCGGCATTTACCGCAGACGCTATTGGCCTGCACGCCGTATTTGGCGGATTCCTGTTGGGTGCGGTTATGCCACGCGGCAAGCTGACCCAGGAAATCAAGCGCCAGTTGGAGCCATTTGTAGTCATTGCATTGATTCCCATTTTCTTCACCTACTCCGGCCTGAATACCCAGTTAACAATGGTCAACAACGTCGAATTACTGGCAATTGCTGCGGTAATCCTGGTGGGCTCAATTGCGGCTAAAGGTGTCGCTTGCTGGGGTGCGGCTCGCCTGTGTGGCGCAGACAACCGTACCGCAATGGGAATCGGCGCACTGATGAATGCACGTGGCCTGATGGAACTGATCATTATCAATATTGGCCTGCAAGCCGGTGTGATTGGCCCTGCGTTGTTCTCAATAATGGTATTGATGGCCGTTGTCACCACGCTGATGGCATCACCCTTATTTGAAATCGTCTACGGTAAACGCGCGCGTGAAACCGGTGAACTTGGGGCGGTAGGCGAGCAGCAAAAGGAAGCGCCCCCCGTAACTGCCGCCGCCCAATCGACGTGATGGCGTAATAACTTCGTCTCTCTATTTTATTTCGCCCACCCTTTAGCCCGGACTTATCCGGGCTTTTTTATGCCCAAAAAACGTCGAAAAAGCTTACGTTTTAATCACCACCCAAAACAAACGCGAACTCCATCACACAAACAATCAATGACTTACGCGACATGGCGCGAGAATTGCTGTTGGGATACAAACAATTGAAAACCATCCCAACCTTTACTTCCGGATTTGCCCTATGCGCTCTCTCAAACTCATCATCGCAGGGTTCGCGATAACATTCGGTATCGTTAACGCAGCTGCTGCAAGCCCTATCAGCTTCAACTTGACTGCCCCTGATTCCCGCGACGGTGCCATCAATAGCACTTATGCAATGCAATACAATTACGAAAAGGAAGACCTTGGACTGGCAGTAACCGGCTGGTCTTACGGTATCAAAACGACCACCACCAAGAGCTGCAAAAAAACCAATCGCAAAGGTGAATGTACCCAGTGGAAAACTACCACCACGACCAGTCTGAACGAAGCCATCGAGCAAGATTACGTGGGTAAATGGGATGGCTTGGGCGTAGAGAAAGTCGATACCCCCAATCACGCAGTTGACAACGAAGCAGGCGATTACGACATGCACCTCCTGTCATTCGACGAGCTGGTAAAGCTGACCACCCTGGATATCGGCTGGTATCAGAACGATAGCGACATTTCTATCCTCGCTTTCAACGGCACCAGCTTTACTCCCAGCTCACTTTTAGGCAAGAAATGGCAAGACTTGATCGGCAACGGCTGGGAACTGGTTGGCAATTACTACAACGTCGATACTGGCCCCAACAACGGCGCAGTTAATCAAGGCGGTGTTGTCTCCCAATATTGGCTGGTAGGTGCCTACAACCTGAATTTTAGTAACACCTTCAGCGGTCCAAACATTAACAAAACCAGCGGCGATGATTATTACAAACTCAAAGGCGTAACCGTTGAACGCCCATCAGTGAAAGTACCTGAGCCAAGCGCTTTGTTATTGCTGGGATTGAGCTTGCTGGGCCTGAGCATTGCGCGTCGCCGCACTGCCTAGTTCACACCGCAATAACAGCAAAATAAAAAAGGGCACCTCGGGTGCCCTTTTTTATTGCCTATAAATCTGTATCGCTTATGATGGCGCCGGTTTTATAAAAATAAAAACATCAACAAGGACAACAATAACAATTCATTCGCGAGGTAAAGTTATGCTGAAACAAATCGCCTTACCCCTTGTTCTTGCCTGTAGTTTCCTTCTGTCCAGCCTTGGCGCACATGCACAACAGTTCAATGTTTTACTGTTTACCAAAACCAATGGCTGGCACCATGAAGCAATCAATGAAGGTGTTGATGCAGTCCGCAAACTGGCAGTGCGCCATCATTTCGCGGTGGACTGGCATGAAGATGCAAGTATCTTCAACGATGAAAAATTAAAAAAATACCAGGCTGTCATCTTCCTGCTCACCACGGGCGATATTCTCAACGATGAGCAACAGGCAGCCATGGAACGTTTTATCCGCTCGGGCAAAGGCTATGTGGGAATCCACAGCGCATCGGACACGGAATACGATTGGGATTGGTACACCAAAATGGTTGGCCGTACGTTCCACATCCATCCGGAAATACAAACCGCCGAGCTGGAAGTTATCAGCCGTAAATTCCCCGGTGTTGAACGCATGCCAGACCGTTTTTTATGGACTGATGAATGGTATGAATTCGGCGCAGAGCGCATCAAAGGTTTAAATTACATCCTTGCGGTCGATGAGCAAACGTTTAATCCGGCTGCTGATTGGGGCAGCAAAAAAAGCCAGGGCATGGGCAAATTCCATCCAATTGCCTGGTATCACGATTACGATGGCGGCCGCGCGTTTTATACCGCACTGGGCCATTTGCCAGCGACCTACAGTGATAAGCTTTTTCTGGAACATATTTATGGTGGACTTTATTGGGCAGCAACCGGCAAAGGCTTGCGCAAAAAATAATTCCTGACTCAATCCAACTATTAATAACAAGATTATGAAAACTTTCTTTAAGACCTACGCACGATTTATTTATCCTGCTGTGATTTTGCTGGTTTCATTCAGCGTTTACTTTCCGTACTACGGTAGTCCCCAGGCAATGTTCTGGGACGAAAACTACCACGTTCCCAATGCGCAAAAACATATCGACGGCATGATGTACATGGAGCCGCACCCACCACTAGGCAAAATGCTAATGGCGGTGGGCGAAGTTTTTTTTGGCGGGAATGAAGGGGTCAACAAACAGGCATTGCTGGAAACTGACTATCTCACGGGCGATGCAGCGCCACCTACCATGACCTACAAAGGTTATCGCTGGCCGTCCGTGGTGATGATGGCATTTTCCGCAGTGTTTTTTTTCGGCATTATCAATTGCATCACCCAACGCGCCTGGCTGGCAGCCGCATTTACCAGCTTCGTTATTTTTGATAATGCGCTGGTTATTCATTCGCGCGCAGCCCATCTGGATGGAATCCAGTTATTTTTCGTTTTAGGCGCACTGTATTATTTCGTACGGACAGTAACGCAATTCATCCATCATCAAAAGCCGGTGCGCTTAAAAGACTACGCTATTCTCGGAGTCTGGATCGGGTTGGGCATAATGGTAAAAGTAACTGCGGCAATTTTAATGTTACTTTTTGCCATACTTTATATCGTTGAGCAGTGGCAACAGATTAAAACCTGGCAATGGCAAGAATTACTTCAACGCCTGGCAGTTACAGTTCCCTCCGCAGTTATCCCGGTTGTTTTATGTATCTGTGCCATTTTTTATATCCATATCGGCATGGGTACAAAAATTGTGGCCAATAAAACCTATAAAGCGTCGCCTGAATATTTAAACCAGATTCGCTTAGGTGATACCTGGTCACTAAAAACTTTTCAATTAGGCTTGCGTGACAACTGGAAATACATGAGCGAATACGCCGACGGTGTACCGCGCCTAGACGTGTGCAAACCAGATGAAAATGGCAGTTACGCATTAGGCTGGCCGCTGAGCAAAAAAACCATTAGCTACCGCTGGGACCGCAACGTAGAAGACGGAAAAGTTATCGTTAAATACAAATACCTGATCGGCAACCCTATCGTCTGGTTTTCTGTATTGGGCGGGATTATTTTGTCAGCCGGATTGATCATCAGCCGTTATGTCTACAATAATCCGGTTAAAGATGAAAAGCTCTTCTACTGGATCTGCGCGTTTACCGGTTTATACCTCTGCTACATGATTACCATTTTGCAAATCGAACGGGTCATGTACCTTTACCACTACTTCATCGCTCTGATTTTCGGTGCGGTTAATCTAGCGCTAATTTATACCTATATTTATCGCGACGAAGTTATTGCCAACAATAAACACACCATTATCAACACCGCCTTGTTTGCCGCACTGGTGATCGCAATTTTTGCATTCTTCTCACCCTTCACTTATGGCTTCGGATTAACTGAAGACCAATTTGAAATGCGCAATTGGTTTGAATTCTGGAAATTGCAGGTGGTGAGATAACTATGAACATCCAATCTTATTTAACAAAAAACTGGTTTTTTTCATTAGCGCTGGCATTGGTGTCAGCGTTGATTATCTACCGTATTATTCCAATCACAGTTGACCCTGTTGTTAAATTGATAATCAGTAAAAACCGCGTGAGTATTTCCAATATCTATCAACAACGCGACATTGAAAACACCAAGGAAGTCTGGGTTGACAAATTGAACCTGGAATATAAAAGCCGCTTTAGCCACCCCAAGTTAGGTAATGTTGCTGATTATGCAGAAGATTTCTTTGTCGATGTAGATCATAAAATTACCGTGAAAAAAACAGACACCTATCGTTTCCTGGTGGGTAGCGATGATGGATTCTCGCTAAAAGTCGATGGCAAATTACTGTGCGAACATTTGGGCGATAGACCGTTCAGTGTGCAACCTTGCGTTGTGCATTTAGCTGAAGGGGAGCATCAGGTACAGGTATCCTACTTCCAGGGCTACGGTAATTCCGGCTTCACCGTAGAATACGCCCGTGGCGATGAAAGCCCGCACTGGTTTGGAGAAGACTCCAGCAGTGTGAAATTCTAAAACCGCGAAAAAATGTAAATAAAAACGCCCGCATCAGCGGGCGTTTTTATTTCTATCGATACACTACCGCAAATCGTTTATAGGGAGGCAACAAACAATGGGCTAACTCTCCAGCCGGAAATCCATTGCCGGTTGGTTACCGGAGTCGGAGATAGAGTTAGTCAAAGCAATCAGTTTAGAAAGATTGAGGGCAATCGGATAACTTCAAAGTTATCTCAAGTTTTAAAATGAAAAAATATAAAGACGGATGCTTTTATCAATTTATCCGGGAGAAACACTTCTCACCTTAATCATCTTCGCAGTTAACCGCAGAGCCGAACATTATCGCCAGCAAAATTAACAACGCACCCATAAAACTCGTGGCACGCCAATAATTGCGTTAGATGATTTGGCTGTTAGCGTTTAATTTTTATACGGGCACTTATCGCAAGATCGCAAATTCACTCGCAGGATTTCCTCGCGAAAACAACTCCTCCATCTAGGCTTTCATCCGGTGCACCTCTTGCACTACTCACCACTACCGTTTCTTTTATCAAGGAGATTGCTATGCAGAAAATAATGATTGCGCTTATAGCACTGCTAAGTATTCCCGCGCTGGCAACCATTGATGAGCGCTTTCCGGAGTCCGCAACGTTTATAAGTAATTCCAATATACTTCGCTTCCAGTATATGGCCCACGAAGGTACTGAGTGTATTCCAGGTAATACGACGAAACTGATTTCGCGTGTACCTTTCTACGTCTACGCTCCCGCAATAAATAATACGCAAGTAAAAACCGGAAAGTTTCCAGCGCTGATTTTTTTACATGGCATGGGTGAGCAAGGCCCCTCTATGTTAAATATGTGTTACACGCGCGACGATACTTACTACGCATCTATTGCCAGCACCTTGAATAAAGTTGAAAACCAAGCAGGCGGGCCGGGTGCGGCAATACTCGCGGGAAACTTTAATCCAGCCGAAAATATGGTGGTAATTATTCCGCAATCCATGCAACGGGGCGGTTTCTCCACCGACGTTATTCGCCGCGTAATTTCCGATACCGCAACCCAAATGGCCAGCAAAGGCATTGAACTGGATGCGGATAGAATTTATCTCACCGGTTTAAGTATGGGTGGTGGCAGCTTGATGCAATATCTGGCTAATAACCCAAATCATTTTGCAGCCGCTATTCCTATTGAAGCAGCTGGTGGAATTGATGCTTGCTGGTTGCGCACACACACTATTTCGTTTTGGGGATTTGCCGGCGGCGCGTCGGGAAATATGGGTGCAGGGACGCTGCTGAATATTATTAATGGAACCAGCAACTGCCCCGATTCTGTTATTGAATACATTAACCCCGCCTATACTTGCGTATACAACACCAAAAGTTGCACGCGCTTTTCTGCACCGCGTCCGAACAATTTGCGTGCGACGTTTATGCCAGCCAATGGCCATAACGGCTGGCGAGAAATTTACAATGGCACACACAACGCATTACCTACTACCGAAAAAAATATTTACAACTGGTTACTGGCACAAAAAAATTCTGATCAGGGAAAACCGCTGTTCCCCATTCAATATTTAACAAACGGTAGCTCTTCCTCTGCGACAACAAGTTCTATCCAATCATCAAGCAGTTCGCCTGGCACCAGCAGTTCGCTTGTAGCAAGCTCGGCACCAAGCTCTTACTCCAGCACACAGTCCTCATCGTCCAGTTCCACACCAACCGGGAGTCCTGCCACTATTTTGTTAACGCCAGCGATGATTGTGCCTGGCTCGCCAGGCAATCCGGATGCCCTGGTGGACGAGCAAACATCGACAGCGCCGACAAATTATTGGTTTGCCGGTTGGTCAACCAGCATTTATCCAGTGAGCGCCATTATTGATTTGGGACGTGAATACACGATTACTGAAATCACACTTTATGATGCAAATGGAACAGGGCTGGTAGAGTTTTCTGACGCAGATCCTGCGCATTCACAAGGTGTTATTGTTTCAGATGGATTGACTCGCTATCTGGCATTTACCAGTTACAGCGTCAGCGTACAAACACGTTACTTGCGTGTGAAAAAATACAATGCGGCGACGCTGGGCGAAATAAAGTTGCAGGGCTATTAATAAAACCGCTATTAAAAAAACGCCGCATTGCTGCGGCGTTTTTATATCTACTTAATTAACATGGATGAATTAACAACCTAAATTATTACCCGCAGTTCCACCGATAATCTGGAGGATACGGTTGTATTCATTAATACGGCTTTGCACTTGCGCAGGATTACCACCGTTACACTCAATTGCACCATTGATAGTACGAATGGTCTCACCAAAGCCATAGTTGTTCACAATATTGTCGTGCGCAGGGCGATAACCTGAACCACTTTGGGTCATCCAGAACCACAGTGCTGTCTGCCAGGCCACTTTCGAACTTTGCTCAACCAAATCAGGGTTACGACGCAAATCCAAGCCTAACGCAGCACCCGCAGCGCAGTAGTTGCCGTTGTGACTTAATTGGATAGGGCCACGTCCATAATATTGTTTGCCTGGTTCGCAAGGGCAAGTCGCTAAATTCCCCCAATCACTGCAATACAAACCTCGCGCAATCTCGGTCACGTGTACAAAACTACCGGTTTCATGGGAGAAATTGGCAAGTGCCGCTGCGGCCTCACGTTTTTTCAGCTGGATATCACCTGTGCCTGCGAATGCGGGGTAAGTCGCTGTAGCTTCAACCAAGCCGGCGTAGGTGTAGAAAGGGTTGCGTCCCGGGAACATTTGGTTGAATTGCGCCTCGCTTACCACTGCTGCAAAACCGGTTCCTGGATTGGACACACTTGAACTGGTGCCCGTGCCATTACAACCGCTGGTTGGCTCCCAGAACCAGGTACTGATCAGCGGATCATAACCGGGGTTGTCATACCTGGCGCGGTAGGTGCCGCCGTTATAACTCACGGTATTACCTGCGTAATACATTCTTCCGGCAACCCAGGCTGCACAACTACCGTTGTTACCGGAGCTGCTCGAGGTATTAGTGCCACCCGGACAGGATGCAACCGGCTCCCAATACCAGGTGCTAATCACCGGATCATAGCCAGGGTTTTCATTCTTCGCGCGATAGAAAGAACTGTTGTATTTCACAACAACACCAACGGTGTAATTGGTACCCGCAGCCCAATTCGGGCAATTGCCGCCAGTATTTGTAGTGCTTGAAGCGACGCTGGATCTGGCGCTTGAAACCGGCGTTGAACTGGTCGCTGTGCTGCCGCACGACCCGAGGTTAGTCCAGGCTTCACCTGATGCCCAACCAGTACCTGGCGCATAGGGGCCGCCAATGGAACACCAGCCAGCCACTTTGCAACTAAACGCACTACCGGCATTTTGCACAATCGCATTGTTGGTGTAGGAGCGACCATCCGCATATTGGGCGACACCATTACAGTTATAAGCGTAAGCCTGTGCCGACAACAAAAGTGTTGCAGCAACACCGAAGAGTTTTTTGATATTCATTTCATTATCACCTGTCCTGTTTTCCCCTTAGGTGAGGAAAAAGTTGATTTATTTGAACGAGTACAGAGGGTCGAGCGATACGATGAAAATAATTTCCTTTGTGATGGAATCCCTTTCGATAACAGCTGCGCAATAACGCTGCCCCTATCGAAAAAGCAGGCTACGCCCAACAGACAACGTTGTCAAAAATTAGCGTTCATTTGGCGAGTAGCACTTTTATGGTTTTAAAGTGGGAACAGGAAGTACGACTATCGGTAGGTAAATAGGGTAAAAAAAGAGAAAAGGATTACTTATTTTTCGCTTCAATCCACTGCCCCATGTATTGGGTACTTTTGTGATGGTGGTGACGAAGCATCTGCCCAATAAAATTATTGCTGCGTCCATGGGCAACATTATCAGCCAGCAACACCAGGCGCTGCTGCAATACCCTGTTGAAGTCAGTGTGCGCAAAGTGTGCTCGCAGAATATCAAAGCCTGCTTGTTGCGCATCACACCACAAGTGTTGATCGTTATACAAAGCCACGGCAGCAGCGGCAATCACTTCTGCATCATCCGCAATGGCGCCTCCCCACTGCAAATTCCCGTGCATGGATTCGGCGCCAATGGTTGTTGTCACGCTGGGAGTACCGGCGCGCATGGCATCCATTAGTTTCCCTTTAATCCCCGCCCCAAAGCGCAATGGCGCCAGGCACACTCGCGCTTGTTGCATTACAGTATTGGCATCATCAGCCCAACCTTTTACATAAAAACCGTCTTTTGCATTATGCAATTGGGTCGCTTTAGGGGGCGGGTAAGCGCCGTAGATATGCAATTCTATGTGCGGCAGCTGCGCACGAATGAGAGGCCATAATTGATGCTTTAACCACAGCACAGAGTCCCAATTGGGTTCATGGCGAAAATTGCCTATCGCAATAAAATGCTGGCGATTAGAAAAGTCTGGCAGCACATTTTCCTGCAATGCCACAGGAGATAAAAACGGGGCATAGAATAATAACTGCGCGGGAACCGAGAAATATTGTTGCAGTAGTTGCATTTCAAATTCAGAAATCATCAGGCTCAAATCACAGCGAAAAATAGATGCAACTTCGCGCAACGTCATATCCTGATTGTGCATATGCTGGTATAACCCGGCAGCATTTTCCACCACCGGTCCAACCGATTGCCTTTCCTTTTCCGTTGCACATTTTTTCTGTGCCGCCTTGAGTAGCTGTTGCCGCGCATGGCGCAAGCTGTGAAAGTCTTCCGTATCCAAAACTCGCAAAGCGTGCGGGCAAGCGTGCGCAACCCGCCAGCCAAATTGCTCCTCGGTAAAGAAGCGATCAAACAATACGAGATCCGGTTGCAAACCTTTTACAAATTCATCAAAGCTACTGCAATTTAATGCGATTGATTTTTCAACCACACCGAGCCCGGTTAAATTAAAACGATGCTCTGAAAGCAGCGCAGCAGATGCAAATACAATTTCGCAGCGCATCTGCAAAAACAGACGCACCAATTCCAGCATACGTGTGCCAGCCGCAGAAGATTTAGGCTCCGGCCATACATAGCCGACAATAAGAACCGTGCGAATCACAAATGAAAATCACCTGCGCGCTCTGGCTGGTATTCGATTGCATCAATGCGCACACGCATGGTTTTTTGAGCATCAATTTGCCATTCAATTTCCTGGCCAATTGAAAGCCCCAGTAATGCACTGCCCAAGGGCGTCAGGATAGAAATATTATTTTCATTCGCAGCCTGGTCTTTGGGATAAACCAGCGTTTTCACCATGTCCGCACCAGTGGCGAGAACGGTAAAACGTACGCGGGAATTCATTGTTACCAGTGTTGGCGGCACTGCCGTCGGCTCAACGACGTCCGCACGATCCAACTCGGCAAACAAACGGTCCCTCATATCATCATACGCAGGCGGCAATGCATCCAGCACAGATTCAATGCGCTTAAAGTCCAGAGCAGAAACGGTGATTGCAGGTAGCATCTTAGTACTTGCAGATAACATACTTATTCCCCCAAAAGCAAAATGCCAACAACAAAGTTGCTGGCAATATTCGAAATAACAAGGTGAAAGCCGATCATAGGCCAGCAGCACAAAAACAGCAAGCCTTAAAAAAATTAGCGATTTTTCATACCAAAACCAACGCTTAACGCGATTTCTTCAGCCAACTCACTAGCCCATGCCCAGCCGCGCGCCCGGAAGCAAAACAACCAGTGAGCAAATAACCGCCGGTAGGAGCATCCCAATCCAGCATTTCACCGGCGCAAAAAACACCGGGAATTTTAGTGAGCATAAACGCATTATCGAGCTCCCTGGCGGCAATACCGCCTGCGCTGCTAATCGCTTCATCAATAGGGCGAGTCGCGCTTAACGTCAGTGACAATTTTTTAATGGCAAGGGCGAGCAGTTCAGGGTTTTCAAATGTACTCCTGGCGGTGAACTCGCGCAGTAACGCTAATTTAGCTGGCGATAAATTTAATTGTTTGCGCAAAAAATTACTGAGCGAATTTTTTTCGCGCGGCTTTCTCAAACGCTGCACAATTTTATCCGCAGGAAAATCCGGTAAAAGATCAATATTCAAAAGTGCATTACCTTGTTGTGCCAATTGCTCCCGCAAATATTTTGATAATGCGTACACCCCCGTGCCTTCAATACCATAAGCACTGATAATAGCTTCCGACAAAACACTACGCACACGCCCTTCCGCGTCAACACAACTTAAGCCCACACCGTGCAAAGGTTCACCGGCATATTGTTCGCGCAATAGTTCACTCCAGGCAATATCAAATCCGCAATTACTCGGCACCAATTCATTTACTTGCACATGATGCTCGCTTAACAAAGGTGCCCATGCACCATCTGAACCCAAACGCTGCCAACTGGCTCCTCCGAGCGCCAGCAATACCGCATCGGCAGAAACAGTTTTAGTAATGGTTTTGGTATCTTCTGCGGTAGAAAAAATTAATGGGTTATTTTCATTTTCCTTGAATTTCTCTCCCCACCCCAACCAGCGGTGGCGAGGATAAATTTTCACACCCAGCTCGCGCAAACGATGCAACCATGCACGCAATAATGGAGCCGCTTTCATATCAGCGGGGAATACGCGACCAGAAGTTCCTACAAAGGTATCAATACCCAAGCCATGCACCCAATTGCGCAACGCTGTTGCATCGAATTGTTTAAGCGCATTCATAAAATTGGCATTTGCAGAATAACGTGCACGGAAATCTTCCGCAGGCTCAGCGTGGGTGATATTCATTCCACCGACACCAGCCAATAAAAATTTTCGGCCTACAGATGGCATCGCATCATAAACAGAGAC
>NZ_KN266208.1:535614-589176 GCF_000766945.1 Cellvibrio mixtus subsp. mixtus J3-8
ATTATGCCCCGCCGAAGCAATCACTTCCGCCGCCATTAATCCCGCCGGACCGCCGCCGATAATTACTACTGTTTTTGCAGGGGCAATATCAAAAATATCGAGTTGATTCACAATAAAAACGCCGATGAGAAAATTAATTCTGCATCGGCTTTCCTTTAGAACTACATAGGTAGCGATTTGGGTTCCGGTGTATTTTCCAAGACCGTGGGCCGCAGGGATGCGGACGGCGAGCCCCCACGGATGGGTTCACGGCGTGTATTGGAAAATACACCGGAACCCAAATCGCGGGGCTAATAGAAAAACTATTTCACACTGGCCTCAAACGGCGATGCAGGCAGACCCGCGCTATTATACAGATTTGCGCCTTCCGGGTTATCTGCCCATGCATAACGCACCCATTTCGGCTCAGCAACTGATTCCGAGGAAACAATTACCTGGTCCTTCTTTACTTCCGCCTTCGCCCACACAAACCTTTTATCAGCGCCCGCAACAGCGATCTGCTTTAATTCTCCGCCGCGCACATCCAGTCCCTTACCCACATCCGCAAAGCTCAATACCAATTTGCTGCCGTTGGCTTTCACTTTTTTCAGGCTGGGTCCGGATGCCAGCAATGATCTTTTACCGTATGCGATTTTGCTTGCACCCAACGCCAAACGCTCACCGACAGTTTGCTTATCCAACGGATGAATATCATTCCATTCACCCACATCAATAGCGACAGCCATAGCAGTATTTTTTAATTCCAATGTCTGGCGTTGCGCCTCACGCAATTGTGCCCATTTACTTTCTGCCGGCTGTGTATTTGCCGGCAGAAAATTCGCCAACTGCACAAACAAAAACGGGAAATCACCTTGCTTGAATTGCGCGCGCCAATCGCGAATTAAATCGGCAAATAAATAGCGATATTCCGACGTGCTTGCCGCACAACTTTCATCAGCACACTGCCCCGCCGGTTGGCGATGAACCCCCTGCGCATCCGCCCGTTCCACATTGGATTCGCCCTGATACCAAATCACTCCTTTAATTTTTAACGGCAATGCCGGCGCTAGCTTCGCGTTAAACAATGACGAGGGCAAATAATGCAAGGTGGTGGTTGGTTGCATGGAACCGGCACGCGCGGCAATTTGATATTTCCATTCACCTCTCAGATCAATTGATTCATCACCAAAAATACCTTCGCCCAACAACAATGCGTAGCGTTTATCTTTCACAAAACCGGCATTCGCCGAATAACTGGTAATGCGAATGCTAATACTATTGGTGCCTGCCTTTAACACACCGGCTGGCACAGAATAAATGCGCGGAGGATATTGATAACCGGTTTGCCCCACCAATTGCCCATTTATGTACACCTGATCACCATCGACAATACAACCCAACCACAGCGTTGCTTTTTTCGCAGCCTGCGCTGCCGTCAACTCAATGGTTTTGCGAACCCATACCGCACCATTCGTAAAATCGCTGCCCTGTTCTTTTAAAAGTCCGGGCACCTGAACGCTTTTCCAGTCGGCAGTATTTAATTTTTCCTGCTGCCAATTATTTTTCAAACCGATATCCGCTGCACCCAAATCAGCAAACCATTTATCGCTATTAGCTTTATCTTTTGCGATGGTTGCCTGCACATAAGCATCATCTTTAAATGGCTGTAATTTTTGCTGGTAGTGCGGATATTTATCCAGTACCGATTCACTCACCCAGGCTTCAGCGGGTGAGCCACCGACAGGGATAGTGATCAGGCCAATCGGCACATTATTTTCGGCATGAAGCTTTTGCATAAAGAAAAAACCAACTGCCGAAAACGTGGCCATATTGTCCGGTGTTGCGGTTTTCCATTGACCTTGCGTGTAATCCTGCAGGGGACCGTTAAAGGCATAAGCAACAGGTACATTGAATTCGCGAATGTTTGGTTGATTCGTAGATTCAATCAATCCCGGATATTTATATTTCACACGACTCAGCGGCAGCTCCATATTGGATTGCCCTGCAGCAATCCATAAATCGCCCAGCAAAATATTTTTCCGTGTCAGCCGGTTTTTGCCACTGACTTTTAACTCATGGGGACCACCGGCTTTAAATGCAGGAAAAGTCACCGACCAGCGCCCTGCATTAGCTACTGTCGATAACGCCTTCCCTGCGAAATTAACGGTAACCTGTTCACCGTCATCTGCCCATCCCCATACGGTCAAAGGTTTATCGCGTTGCAGGATGGCGCCATCACTTAACAGGCGCGGAAGTTGTACATCGGCAAAGGCTTGGGTGGCGGCCAGCGTGAATATGGCCAGGGCAGCAAATTTGGATAATGTTGATTGCTTCATAATTGTAAAATTCATAGGCATATTTTCATTATTGGTTATAAGCAGTAGGGTGAGGCACTTGTATACCAGATAAAAGCATAAACCAAGTTTTACTGTTTGCGGCGACTTTTACAGAAATTGATTCGCCCAATAAAAAAGGCAGCCAAGCTGCCTTTTAAAAAAAAAATATGCCTCGAATGCGCTACTCTGTAGCGTCGCGATTACCAATCAACGCCGTGTAATTCTCGCGGTAATCTTCCATATGTTCTTTTAAATGATCGCGAAAACGGCCCGTGAGGTAATTGGTGGTGCCTTCTACATCTTCCGCAAATTCACTTTTATCCAGTGAGGAATGGGCCACCACAAAAGCATTAAAACGTGCGGCCGCATTGAGTAAAGCGGCGGCCACAATACCGGGATCGGCTGCATCACACGCATCGTTCGCCTGGCTGATAAACGCTTCTACCTGCCCCCAGTAAATATCTTCATCATTCACCGTTGAACCATCGTTTACATCGGACATAGCAACCTCACTCATCATAGAATTTTGGCAAATTATAAATGGCAAAGCCCCCGCTGTCAGGCGACAACGGGGGCTTTGTTAACACCGTGTTTATTTTATCGGTGCAAATGGCTTGGTTTTGAAATTGGTACCACGTAATTGCAACAAGGCTTTGCCCGATTTTTCATTCAGCAATAAATTCTCGTAGATGCGAATTAAATCGGCCTTGGTTACCTTTTGCAAAGCGGCCAAATTGCGGTCTCGCGCATCAAATGCATATTTCCCCTGCCAGAACTCCTTTGTGTAACGCGATGCTTCTGCGTAGAAATCCGTAGGCTTTTCCAATACGTTGGCAATTAACGCTTGTTTTGCTTGCTCGATTTCTTTTTCGTCCGTGGATTTCAGCGTTGCCAGATAATCCTTACGGAATTTGTCCATCCGTGCCTTGATACCAGGCAAATCGGTATTGGAGCTTTGCACCAGCATTACAAAACCGGGAACATCATCTACCGGATATTCAAAGCTGGTCACCACATAACCCAATTGCTCGTGGGTACGCAGCTGCATAAAAAACGCATTGCCAAACAACGCATTTAACACAGCGAGCTGCGCTTGCTCATCATCCGATTTTTTACTGCCAAACCAGGTTTGCAATACCGCGCTATCTGCCAATTCCACATCTTCTTTAAACTCGGTAACTTTTCCCGCCGCTGGAATAATGAAGGAATTTATTGCACGCGCTTCCGGCAAGCGTTTGCCCGGTAAAATCTGTGCAGCAGTTTCAGCGAAATGTTTTACCTGCGCCTCTGTGTAATTGCCCACGGCGAATAAACGCAACAGCGCATTTTTCTTCACCGCATCCTGATAAGCAAGCAAATCCGCTTTGGTAATTGAAGCCAGGGCCGCCAATTGCTCATCTTCGTTGTAACCATTTTTAGTGGTTACACGGCCAAGGTCGGCAAACAGTTGACGGAACACATGGTTCTTCTTGGCATTGAGAAGATTTTTCTCCAGGCTATCTTTGGCTTCAGCAAACCACTGGTCAGTAATTGGCAGTGCCGCGAAATTTTTCAATAACTGGGTCAGTAACAACTCATGTTTAGTGGTATACCCGGTAATAAAAATTCCTTGCGAGTTAGTCACTGTGAGCTGTAAATCTACACCCAGGGAGGCACGCGCCGCACGGTCAATCAATGTCAGGTTTTGTTTGGCAAAGACATCATTTAACAATGACGCCAATACCGCCTGGCGTGGCGATGATTTAGCAAAATCTACGTTAATTTGCAGTGAAAGTTGGCCTTTATCTTCACGATAAAACTCCGGGTGGACAAGATAGGCTTCAACACCAGCCTGGCTAATAACCTGGTGCGGCTTCAAGTAGGTATTTTCTACAATCGGCGCTTGTTTATCGGTAAACAAATCATTCAACGGTGGCAAATTAAATTTATAATTTGCTTTCAATGAGTTCCAGCGTTTGTATTCTTCAGCAGTGATATCGCGAATAGCGTATTTGCCATCAAAGAATGCAATTGGGGTATCCACTTTTTCATTGGGATTAACATACCAGACGCGCGCACGGTTTTCTTCCAGCTGCGACAACACTTGCTTGATCGCTTTCGCATCATAACGATCATAGACATATTCGGAATTCAGCAGGTTTTCCACGGGCAAATCAAACTGTGCCATGGTTAAAGCGATTGCTTGCTGCAATGGGTCCGGCTTGGGGGCGTTGGCAAAATCCTTACTGCGCATGGCTTGCAATTCGCGATAATAATTTTGGTCCAACCCTTTGGCTTTAATTAAATCTACATACGCAAAAATCGCCGCAATAATTTCATCCTGCTTTTGCAAACCGGCATCGGTTAAGTCTGCCTGCACACGCAAAATTCCATCCGGGCCATAGGCCTCACTGTCAAAATAAGCCGTGAGTGTTTTCACCAGGCCTTGATTACGTAATTGCTCACCCAGCGTACCCGGTTCCTCGGAAGTCAGCAGGTTATGAATAAATTCGTTGGGCTTTAATCGCCATTCCGCTTTATTGGATTTCACCGGAAAATCCACATACAAGGATTTCAAATCCTTAATGGGTTTGTAATGAATACTTTTACCCCATTCAGCTTTGGTCAAACCCGCCTCAGCGACGTCAGGGAGAGGGATATTTTTATTAGGAATACTGGAAAAATGCTTTTGTGCCAGTGCTTTTAATTCAGGCAGGGATTGTTTACCTACCAACGTTAATTTCATGATGTTTGCAGAGTAATACGCATCATAAAATTTTCTCATTTCATCATTAAGCACAGAACCTGGCTTATCTTTTAACGTATCCAGATTACCGATATTAAATTTGGAACTGGGGTTAGCCGGATTAGCCGTATAACCTTGCAGCGCATAAAGGTTCCATGGGTCTTGGGCTTTTTGCAATGACCATTCATTATTTACCGCATTGCGCTCTTTATCGCTGTAATGTGGATCAAACGTTGGCTTTTTAAAGTAATCGCTAAATCTGTCCAAGGCATCGTCAAATTTACCGGCATTGATCTGAAATAAATAATTGGTTTTATCGTAAGCGGTAAACGCATTGGTCGAGCCGCCATTAGCCTGGGTATATTTCATAAACCCATCAGGCTCGGGAAATTTTTCGGTGCCTAAAAACAACATATGTTCAAGATAATGAGCCAATCCTAATTGGTCCTTTGGATTATGTGCGCTACCCACACCTACTGCGAGTGATGCCGCCGAATTTTCCAGGCTGGGGTCAGACACCAGGACAACCTGCAAACCATTTGGCAGCAGCAATGCGCCATATTGGCGATCATCATTAGGGCTTTTAATAATAGTGACATCTTCAAGATTGCGAACAGCAGTTACGGTTGACGTCGACGCTGCAGTAGTCGTGGTTTCACAGCCAGTAAGTGCGACACCGCCCAGCAACAAAATACCGAGCGCCAGCGCTGAATAACGTTTGGACATAATAGATCCCTTGTGGAATTGGTCGGACATTCAAAGCAGGCAAAGCCTAACAGAGTTTGCGGTGGTACGCACTCACGTGCAAGTGCATATAGAGTAGTTGACGCAACGAGGGATTATGACTAATTAAAAAGAATGGGGTTCCTTATCCAGGCCCGGATTATCGCTGTTATATTTTGTTGAATCTTTATTGCGATATCTTTTCAGGAGTTGGAAACTCAACACGGCTTACAGTAGAAGTAAAATGCCGCTGGGCTTGCATGGCTGCCCCCCAGGTTTCTTCCTTCACTTCGCGCCGGATTCCAATCAAGCGCGCACGTTCTTGCTGGTACGTCATATTCACCGTATTTTGAAACTGGAAACCAATAACCAGAAAGACTCGCCCTGAACCGGTTTCGGTAGATGCGCTGGCAAGCGGCGTGCCTTTATCATCAATCCACAACGTAAAACGGTGATGATATTTTTTTACATATTTGCGATATTTTTTATCAATTTTTTCCATCGGCAAGCTGAATGTCAGCGATCTGGCCGGCTTGCCATCATAGGTGTCTTCCTGTTCACCTAAAAAGGTGTAGCGCTCCAGCGCCAACTCTAATTGCGCGGCGGGATACATCAACTCCCGCCACTCCCAATAATCAAATTCCCCAACTGCATTCAGTGCTGAATTCCTAACATTTTCATCAGCGATTTTGGCCAGCTCTTCCTGATGCAATAAAGCGAGCACATCGGCCGGATAGGCAATATGCATCCCATGAGCCCCGTCTTCCAGGCGGACATTAATCAAGCCTTCCCGTTCAATTAATTCATCGTCTTCGCCGGTATGCCCAAAGAGTTTGAATTGCACATCCATTCCAATAGGATTTGAAGCATGCATTTGTTTCAGGGTTTTACGTAAATCAGTCAAACCATCGGCCCGACTCCAGGGAGCCAGAACTGCAAGGCAACACACAATAAAAATATATTGGCGACTATGCAGGAAACCGTGCCTGATCATAAATATCCTATTGCGCAGAAAAAATGGGAATCCGTTAATACTAGACCCATTCTTACCGCAAAGATTCCCGCCGCTACCGGCAACCAGGAATGACGTTACTTACCGGAACGCGCATTGATATGGCTGGCGCCACTGGAATCGGTTTTTGCCTTGGGGTTGCCAAAATAATTCACACTGGATGCTCCGCTCGCTCCCGCCTCCAACTCATCAGTTACGGTTAATTCAATATGCGATGCACCACTTGCATCCACTTTTGCTATTTTCGCGGTAAGCGCTTTTGCGCGGAAGTTACTTGCACCACTCACATCCGCTTTCAATGATTGGGTGTTGCTTCCACCTTTAACATCCACATTCGCAGCGCCCGACAGATCGTAATCTTGTGTTTGGCTATTAATACTGTTGATGCGCACATTGGAGGCGCCGGATAAATCCAGGCGGAAATTGGCGGCGTTCAGCACGGCAAAATCTGCATTGGCAGCACCGCTATTACTTACTTCCAATTTATCTTCCTGCAAGTCCCCTACTTTTGCATGGGCCGCGCCGGATAATTCCAGATATTCCAAATGCTTCACGCGCAATACAACGCGCACGCGCCCTTCTCCGTGGCCAAACCAATTAAAAAAATTGCTATCGCTTTTTATCCAAACACTAACGCGTTTTCCGGTCTGATCAACTTTAACGCGCTTCATCACTTCAGCATCGGCTTCCACACGCAAATACTCAGTCCCATCCTGGGTAATTTCAATGGTGGTATCGCCACCGGCAACAAACTCGGTGAAATCTTTTACCGGATAGGTTTTTGCTACAGTTTCCGCCAATGCGAAGGGAGCCAATAACGACAGCACCAGTGTTGGTATGAATGTTTTGATCAACATAATTTTCTCCAAAAAAAATTCACATTTAAATTTCAACGGCCGGTGTTTCAGCATCGGAAGTATTTATACGAATCAGATCGAGCTCACGAATAGCCGGAATCTGGTTGCGCAGTTGGTCTTCAGTGACATTAATTGCGGAAGCGGCACGACATAAGCTGGCACCACGCGTTTCCAGTTCTGCCCCTACTGATTGGATTTTCGCATCCACCTCATTGCCAAATCGCTTCATGCGCGCCTCAAATGTCTCCGCATTGTCATCCGAACTGAAAATCTCCCTACCCGCTGCGAACAGGATTTCACCAATCGAATCTTTTACCGAAGTTTCAACAATACGTTCAATACGGGTTTCAAAATATTGCCCAAACAATCCAGGCATTCCATCCTGCTCGCGTTTAAAGTCGATGGTTTCACTATCAAAATAGCGACGTACATCGCCTTTCAAGTGATTTAATTCACTGGCCAGCTGGGTTGAAATTTTATTGCTTTCACCTAAAAAGTTATCAATTGCGGTGGTGGTGCCAGCATTTGCCAAATCGATTACCACCAAAGCCATGCCACGAACTTCAGGTAACAAAGCGCGTATCTGCTGGTCATATTGCGCAATCAGACGCTGTTGGTCGCGATCAAGATCCAGTTGCTTGCCATCAACCATCAAATAACGATGGTCTTTAATTTGATAGACAGTCGTGCTGTTGTCATAAAATTCCAGAGCATCGGGCGAAATGCGCAAGCCGACGTCTATGTGCAGGTTGCAGTTCTCCCCTGCAACCACTGAACTGGTCATCAATACCAATGCGAGCAAGAGTAGCGATTTCATACAAACTCCCTGGGTTATGCACAGCAACCATTGCTGCGATTACTGATGATTAAGATGCAGATCACCACCACATGGATTCACCAGGCGCAATTTTTTTAATGCTCATTTTTTATCCTTGCTTTTCAGTGGATTCCCTTTTGTCGTTCATAAATAAGAGGCAAATTCAAGTCTGGCAGGGGCGAGGATTTTGGCGATAATGGAATCCTTTCGATTTCGCCGTAACATGAGTCCGATCTATGACCAGCTTACCCAGTATTGCCAAGCGTATTGCCGATGAATTAAATGTTCAGGAACAACAAGTTAGCGCCGCCGTAGGGCTATTGGATGAAGGTGCAACCGTACCCTTTATCTCCCGTTACCGAAAGGAAGTCACCGGCGGCCTGGACGATTCGCAAATGCGTACACTGGAAGAGCGCCTGCGTTACCTGCGCGAATTGGAAGAACGCCGTGCCGCGATCCTTAAATCCATTGGTGAACAAGGCAAACTGACACCAGAGCTGGAGCACGAAGTATCCATCGCCGATACCAAAAACCGCCTGGAAGACCTTTACCTGCCCTACAAACCCAAGCGCCGCACTAAAGGCCAGATCGCCAAGGAAGCCGGTTTGGAGCCCTTGGCAGAAGCACTATTGGCAGATCCGACACTCGCCCCGGAAGTGGAAGCGGCAAAATATTTCAACGCCGAGCACAATATTAATGATGTGAAATCCGCGCTCGACGGGGCCAAATACATCCTGATGGAAAAATTCAGTGAAGATGCAGAACTCCTCGGTCGTCTGCGCCACTTCCTGCAACACGAAGCTACCTTTAGCGCGCGCGCAGTGCCGGAAAAGCTCACCGACACATCGCAAGAGGTACAAAAATTCCGCGATTATTTTGAACACGACGAACCGCTTAAATCGGTTCCATCGCATCGCGCACTCGCTATGTTCCGCGGCCGCAATGAAGGCGTGCTGAGTATTACCATTAAAGTGGGCGATGAAGGTGCTACCGCATCATCTGCAAGCAAGGGCCACCCCTGCGAAACAATGATTGCTGAACATTGGCAAGTGAAAGATAGTGGTCGCGCTGCCGATGGCTGGCTCGCTGAAGTGGTGCGCTGGACCTGGCGAGTAAAACTACTCACCCACCTGGAAACTGATTTGCTCGGCGAGTTGCGTGAAAAAGCGGAAGAAGAAGCAATTAAAGTGTTCGCATCCAACTTAAAAGATTTGTTACTCGCTGCACCCGCGGGCCAAAAGGCAACAATCGGTTTGGACCCTGGCATGCGCACCGGTGTAAAGGTAGCGGTAGTGGATGCGACCGGCAAGGTGTTGGATCACTGCGTTATGTACCCGACCCCTCCACTGAATAAAATTGCCGAATCCGAAGCAATCCTGGTTCACCTGTGCAACAAACATAATGTCGGTTTGATTGCGATCGGCAACGGCACCGCATCGCGCGAAACTGAAAAATTTGCAAAAGATGTATTGAAAAGACACAGCGATATTAAAGCCAGCACTGTGATCGTCAGTGAAGCCGGGGCATCGGTTTATTCAGCATCTGAATTTGCCGCTAAAGAATTTCCGGATCTGGATGTAACCATTCGCGGCGCCATTTCGATTGCACGCCGTTTGCAAGATCCACTCGCGGAATTGGTAAAAATCGATCCAAAATCGATTGGCGTAGGCCAATACCAACACGACGTTTCCCAATCACAACTGGCGCGTTCGCTCGATGCGGTAGTTGAGGACTGCGTGAACGCGGTTGGCGTGGAAGTGAATACCGCATCAGCTGCATTGCTGGCGCGCGTGTCTGGCCTGAACAATACACTCGCCAATAATATTGTAGAGTTCCGCAATCAAAACGGCGCATTTGCATCACGTGCAGCGCTGAAAAAAGTCCCGCGCTTCGGTGAAAAAACGTTTGAACAAGCGGCAGGATTTTTGCGTGTGGCAGGCGGAGATAACCCATTGGATGCATCCGCCGTTCACCCCGAATCTTATTCAGTCGTAGAAAAAATCGCGCAGAAAAATGCACGAGAAATTAAAGGCCTCATTGGCGACTCTTCATTCTTGCGCGGATTAAAAGCAGCGGATTACACCGATGAAAAGTTTGGTGTTCCCACCGTAACTGACATCATCAAAGAATTGGATAAACCTGGCCGCGACCCTCGCCCTGAATTCAAGACAGCGCAATTCCAGGAAGGTGTGGAAGAAATTACCGATCTGGTTCCCGGGATGATCCTGGAAGGCACAGTAACCAATGTAACCAACTTCGGCGCGTTTGTAGATATAGGTGTGCATCAGGACGGCCTTGTGCATATTTCCGCACTTTCGCATAACTTTATTAAAGACCCGCGCGAAGCAGTTAAAGCAGGCGATATTGTGAAAGCAAAAGTGATGGAAGTGGATGTCCCGCGCAAACGTATCGCACTGTCTTTGCGTTTGGATGACACTCCCGGTGAAAAAGTAGAGGGCAATAAAGGCTCACGAGCCCCATCACAAAACCAGCAACGCGCAGCACAGAAGAACAATCCTGCTCCCGCCGCAATGGGAAGCATGGGCGCATTGCTGCAACAAGCGCTTAAGAAAAATAAATAGTTGCTGATAATCGCCCCTGGATTATTCCCCGGGGGCGAATTTGCCGGACGTTTTTATGAATGGTTTCCCCACTGCCTGTAAATCTGAATGCACGCATGAGGGGTAAGGCCGAAGCGAAATGCCTGGAAAAATTACGCAAAATTAAACCGAACAGCGTACAGACAAAAGAACCTGTACGCTCTCACATCAAAAGAAATTAAAACCGATAGTCGATATTAAGAGACAGGCCGGTTAATTCCACATCCGAACTACCACCATCCCCTTTTACTTTTCCATCCATAATCATTCTGTATTCCAGATTGACATTCAGATGTGGCGTCACAGGAAAACCTACACCCGCTCCATAAGAAAAACCATTGATATCCAAACTGTCATCCACTCCAGGTTCTCCATCAAAACTAATTTGCCCAAAGGTATAGCCAAACAGCAAATAGGTTTTGGCGGTATCATTCGAACTTTCGGTACGGTAATAAATTGACGAGTATAGAATATCAAGGTCATCGGAAGCATACCCCAGACGCGCCTCGCCACCCACAAACGGATTCAGCTTGTAACCACCAACCACTTCTACCGCATTCCAATCGACATCAACATTACGGCCTTCTTCTTCGACGTCAATGGTCGCCAATCCGCCACCGGCATAAAATCCGCCTGTCGAATTATCACCCGCGATAACAGAAAAAGAAGTGCTCCCCAAGATTAACGCAACTAACCAATTTTTCATTTTCAATTCCTTTAACATCATTGTTGTTATGGCTTAACGGGAGTTAAATAACTGATCCGCTAAAACCTGCGTGGACATAATAGCCAATCAATCCATAATTTCCAGCCGGGAATATTTTCCTAATGAATTAATCCCATAGTCCCTTCATAGGTTAACTTGATGCCCGCCAGCAATAAAAAGCCATAACTCAACCAATAAAATACTTTATCCGAAACGCGGTGATGCAAATACACCCCCAGCATCACCCCAAGGGGAGCCAAGGGTAATAACACCAGGGAGGTATAAAAAGATTCACCGCTGATTTGGCCCAGCCATACATAAGGAATTAATTTAATAAAATTAATAATGGCAAAAAATAAGATTGTCGTTCCCGCCAGTACCGATTTGGAAAGATGCTGCGGTAACAAATAAATAGCTACCGGCGGGCCACCTGCATGGGCGATGTAGCTGACATAACCCGCAATACTTCCCCAAATACTGCCGGCAATTTTATTGGGGCTGCGTTCCTGCAATTGCTCAAGGAAACGTTTACCCCACAAATAGTGGGCTACAAAATAAATCGATAAAACTCCGATAATCAACCGAATCCAATTCGCATTAGTCACTTCAAATGTGAGAGCACCGGCCACCGTTCCCAACAAAGCGCCAGGCAACAATATTTTTAGGTTGAGTTTGTCCCAGGTACCGCGAAAGCTCCATAGGCTCACGGCATCCATACTACATAAAATAGGCAATAAAATAGCGGCGGCGAGACGCGGATCAATCATCAAAGCCAACAATGGAACGGCGAGCGTGCCAAAACCACCACCAAAGCCGCCTTTAGACATACCAACCAGGATAACCACAGGAATAGCCAGGCAATAAAAGAGGGGATCAGAAATCATGGGCTACATCTTTTGCAAAAAAGACTAGCATGACGAGAAGAGTTGTTTTTAGCTAGCGCAATCCTTGCGCTGCGATAAAAATTTACGCGATGTTTTTATTGCAAACTTTTACCCAGGTTTTTATTCAAGGGTAACGGGATAATAATCGTATTCACAGTAACCGGAATTCGAATCGCAAACTTCCAAAAATAAATACACCAGCTGCGGTACTTTGGCGATCAGAGGATAAATATCTTTTTCTAACGTCGAACCATCACATGACATATAAAAGTCATTGGTGTACTCACAAATCCAGCTACCATCCTGATCACAACGTCGGCCGGCACCACACACCTGTGAATGAATTGCCAAACTGCCGGCAAGTACCGGACGATCATTAATGCGCAAGGTTACTCTGTAATCCTCCAGGCTATTCACTTTCCAAAACACTTCGTAAAGGCCATCGTAACGATAAGGTGTTAATGCCAGTGGAGCATGCTTGGGAATAGCGGTATCAGTATCGTAACTATCGATAATATCGAATACGCGCAACTCGGGAACATAGTCATCGTGATGCGGATCATCAACAGCAGAGGAACCTCCCCCACAACCCGCAAGGGCCAGGAACGAAAGAGCAAGCACTGCGATCGACAATATTTTTTTCATAGCATCAACTCCAGTTGGATACGGTATTGATGCTAGGATTTTGCTACTGAATCGCGCCTGAATAATTCTGCCGCAGCAATATTACGGGCGAATGTGCAATTGCGATTTTAAATTTACTGATCCATCCTCTTCCAACACGGCATGCTGGGTCGACTCGGGATTAATAACTACCACAATCGGCTGCATGAATAGCGGCCGCCGCACAAACCATAAATGCCAGCCAAAGCTTTCCAGGCTGTGTAATGCGACTAGCTGTAGTTCGTTAAGGTAGCGGCCAAGGTCAATAGGCACCGCTTTTTGGATACCGCGACGATCATCAACAACATGTTGCAACCGTTCGGCCAGACTGGACTTGCCTGCGGGTGTGAACCCGCTTGCCACTGATTTGCGTAGTTCCGGCATACCCCAACTCCCTTAGTTGTTTAATACCAGCCTACCCTGCATTAACAATTGCCCGCAAAAACTGTGATAGGCCTGCTATCAAGTGTCGTTAAAATAATCATTTTTGTCAAAAACCGTCTTGGAATATCCAGAATTCCTATCAGCATGGTTTTACATAATTATTCTGTCGCCACGCTGGCGAACTCGCTAGAATCTAACCCAAATCAATAAGATGGATTTCGGTCGTGCCTTTTTTCCGTACACTCACATTTCAGGAGTTTCATCCAATGAACATATCCGGGTTAACCAAATCCATATTTGTCGCCGCCAGTTTTTGGGTTTGTGTATTCAGTCAGGCATCATTTGCCAATGATGCGGACATTGAAACACTTGGTAAAAAGGTAACGGCATTGTCCAAAGCCATGATTGACGCCGATGGCAAAGCACTTAACGCATTATCGTCACCAGCACTCAGTTATGGGCATTCCGGTGGACATATTGAAAACCAGGCCGAATTTATTGAAAAAATCATTAGCGGCAAATCTGACTTTGTCACCATTAATGTGAATGACCAAACTATTAGTGTTTCAGGGGATACCGCTATTGTGCGCCATACCCTCACTGCAGACATCAAAGATGGTGGAGTGCCTAACACTATCAAACTTGGTGTATTGCTGGTGTGGCAAAAGCAAGGCGGCGACTGGAAATTGCTCGCACGCCAGGCATTCAAATTTCCATCACAGGCAATTTAATATGCAGGAATTATTATGAAACTCTATGGCAGTTTTACCTCGCCCTTTGTGCGACATGTGCGCATCGTATTATTGGAAACGGGACTACCCTGCGAGTTTATTGAAACCGATCAGGCGAGCAGTGCGATTAAATCGCCCACCAAACGCGTTCCTTTTTTAGAAGATGACGCTATTTTCTTAACCGATTCCAATTCGATTATTAAATATTTGCGTGAAAAGGCGGGTCAGAATTTTTGTAAAACTGCTAAAGAACTCGATGAGCTTTGTCTGGTGAATACCGCGTTGGAAGTGACGACGAATTTATTTTTTATCAAACGCGATGGCGTGGATATCAATATCAGCCCTTACCTGCAACGCCAGGCCGCCAGGATTGATTCCACGCTCGCGGAATTAAATAAACTTCCACTATCGCACGCAGCACCCTATACAGAGACGCAATTGCGTTTAGCGTGTTATATCGGTTGGTGCAAGCTTCGCAACCAGGTTGATTTTTCCAAATTTCCAAACCTGGAAAACTTCTATGCCGGTGCACTCAATTATCCTCACTTCCAGGCGACCCAGCCGCCACAAAGTTAAATTCACACTCAAAAAAAATCCTTGGGCCGGCCTCCGGCTCAAGGATTTTTTGCAGTAGCCAGGCAAAAGTTATTCGTGGATTTTTACATTCCCATCACGGGCCACATACAAACTCACAACGCCGGCATCCAGATCCGGAGCTGAAACCACCATGCTTTTATCAATAGACAACTTGTTGCTATTAATCGCTTCCGAAAATGATTCCATTGCCTGATTAGCCTCATCAATATTTGCTACCGCCACTTTAATCTGGCAGCGGCGGGATTTACACACCACTGATTGCGGCACAACTTTGCCTGCCAGGGCATCGCTATCAAACAAATTATAAAGCCGGGACTCATAATCGGAAGCCCATTGACCATCCACCGCTTCAGTTTCAAATTTTGCAGCCATATCTTTTACATAGCCGCCACCGTTACCTGAAGAAACGGATTGTAAGTATTGATTGAAATCCTCCGAGTTTTTACGCGCCTTATAATATTCCTCGAAACTCGCAGCATCGGCTACCGGAGGTGGAAGCTCATCTGTCGATTTACCCGTTTTTTGTGGTTGTCCGCCACGGGCTGCTTGCAAATCTTTGGTTAATTGTCGATTTAATTCTTCCAATTGACGAATGTAATCAGCATGCACATTCGTTGGTGGTGGCAGGTTACTCTTCTGAGGACTTTCCACGGCCTGCGGAAAATCTGCCGCAACAATATCCTGGCTATTCTCAGATAAAACTGAATAGGTGATTGCTACGCCTAATCCAAAGGAAACCACTGCCGTTGCAAATATTTTTATCAATTCCTGTTGCCTCCGCTTATTAATATACTTTATGACCTGCGCCTAACCTGCGTTGTAAACAATTGAAGGCTTACGCAATTGTTGCGCAGTTAACCACAACACGCCTATACCTGATAGTAACGAAACAAACCAAATCTGCGCAAATTGCAAAAAATATACATCCCCTCCCAATAATAAATCTTTAATTAATACTTGATGCCCCAGTATGGGCACCCACCGAAACCAGTCAGCATAGGCACCAGAATTAAACATGGTGTAAAACAGCGGCACCATAGGGATAAAGATCATCAACCCCATATAAGTCTGGGCATCCTTAAAACTGCGCGCAAATATTGAAATCAAAAATTGCAGACCCGTTGCCATAAATGCGACTGATACCAGTACCAAAAAGATAGCGACCCAATCCAGCAGGGTAACATTCACGCGCAATCCCAAGTCATTAAAAGGCACATACGCAAAAGCGACTGCCAATAGAATAATTTCCACTACCAATACCAACAAGGTCAATAAAAATGTATTCAGCCACTTGCCCGCAATAAAGACCGAGGATTTAACCGGCGTAATCAATAGCGATTCCAATGAACGCCGCTCCCGCTCACCTGCCACCATATCCGCGGCAAAACCAGCACCGCTCATAAAAGCCGTCAAGATCAGTATCAAAGGCAAGCCCATCATGACAAAGAAACCCATTTTCTCATCACTGGCGATATTCAAATCGCGAATCACAACCGGATTTACAATGGCCGGCGCTATACCGCGTGACAGCAATCGCAAAGCGCCCATACGCGCGTTCCAGCTCCAGATTTGTTGCCGCACAAAATTCAAACTGCCATGCAATTTGTTATTGGTCACATCAAACACCAGTGCCAGCTCAATACTCTCACCGGTGGCAAATTTTTCTGCCGCGTCTTTAGGGATAATTAATGCATAATCCAGTTTGGCTTGCTCAACTCGTTGATAAGCATCATCACCCACTGGTTCAACCTTTAATCCACGTTCCTGCAACCAATCAATTAGCGATGGCAATTCATCAGCGCCGACGACGGATAATTTAATCGGCTCAGCATTAGTCGCGCGCGATTGGTTGCTCATGTGAATTGCAAATAAAGATGAAGCAACAAATACTGTCACAAAATATACCGGCATTAATAACATCATGCGCAGGCTTTTTTTATCGCGCCAGGCATCGCGCCATTCTTTAGCAAAAACCACCATAAGTTTATTCATGGCTTACTCCCTTTTGTCCATTGGCTAACGCCTTCTTGTATTCATGGGGTGGCTCCTGTCTGCTCATCGCTTGCGTCACCAGATTCACAAAGGCATCTTCCAGGTTGTTTGCCTGCCCTGCATCGTTAATTGCCGCCAAATTGCCATCCACTAAAATCTCCCCATGGGCAATCACAATAATACGATCACACAAACCGCTGACTTCATGCATCAAATGACTGGAAAAAATAACGCAACGCCCATCGGATTTTAATTCATGCAGCAAACGACGTACCGCGCGCGTTGTAATTACATCCAAGCCATTCGTTGGTTCATCCAGTAAAACATGGCGAGGTTGATGCACAATAGAACGCGCCAATGCTGTTTTCATTCGCTCTCCTAATGAAAAACCTTCGGCACGACGATCTGCAATAGATTCCATTCCTAACCAGCGAATAAGTTGCTCAATACTTTGCTCCAGCGCAACACCAGCCAAGCCTTGCAACTCGCCAAAATAACGAATATTTTCGCGCGCCGTTAACCGTTTATACAGACCGGTATCATCGGGCAGGACGCCTAATTGCTGGCGGGCCTGGTTGGCATGTTGGCTCACTGAAAAATTATCAACCCAGACTTCACCGGAAGTGGGCTGCAATAATCCGTAAATCAATCGCATCAGTGTAGATTTACCCGCACCATTCAAACCTAACAAGCCGGTAATCTCGCCATCATTTAATGTAAAACTGACATTATTCAATGCCACAATATCGCTACTATCATTCGTTTTGGACGCAAAAGGTAGTTGTACTTTTTTGGTTTGCCTTGCCGCAAAAACCTTACTCAGTTGCTCAACACGAATCATGGCTCAACTCCTTCAGCTGCGGCACTACTTGCAACAGATGACGATGACTTTTTCCGGTTCGCACCCAACACCAATGGCAAGGGTTTGATATTGGTAACACACTCTGTTTTTACATCCTTCATTGAACCGCGCTCAATAAACTGGGCGATAATTTGCGGCACACATCCCTCATATGAAACGCCGTGATTTCCACCAGCGGCCATTAAACGAACTGAATTGGGCAGCCCTTTGGCAACCTGTTCTGCCCAAACGCCCGGGGTCACCGGATCATGTTTTCCCGATAACAACAGTGCAGGCACTTCGCTGTGAACGGGCTGCCAATAATCTTCCGGCAAACTTGCCTTGGGCCAGAAACCGCAAACGGTATCGCGGTCTTTAATTGCATTCAAACCAAAAAATGGTGGCGTAGTCTCCACGTCGGTAGCAGAAATAAAATGCCAATCTTCATTACATAACACACTGAAATGCATCGCATCTGCAATATTCATCTTTTGCGATTGCTCCATGGCCAATGAAAATAGAGCCGCTAACAAACGATAATTTTCCTGCTCTGCTTCGCTAATAGCCTGGGGCAGCAACACAGTTAAATCGCGTGAATACAGCGCATTAAATATGAGCATGGAAAAATTTTTAGCGGTTAAGGTGAGTTGCTCCTGCTGCTGATAAACCGGATGCTCATAATGAACCACCAACGGAACACCACGTTGATCCAACAACTGTAAACGGGCATAAATATTTTCCGTCTTTTGTAAAATATTGCCAAACGCACTTTCACATTCCGGCTGGATCTGGCATTCATGGTTAACGGAGGTTAACGCTGCCAACGAATCCCGCGCTGAAAATTTTGACAATGCAATTTCTTTGGGAGCAAGACCATCAAGAATAATACTGCGCGTGGATTGCGGATAACGCTTGGCATATTCAAGTGCAACGCGGGTACCGTAGGAAACACCCCACAGGTTTATCGTTTTATATCCTAAAGCTACGCGTACAGCATCCAGATCCTGCACGGCATGCAGCGTTGTGTAAAAAGGCAAACTTGCTTTATATTTCTCCGCACACTGCACCATAAATTGTAAATATTTTTCCATTTGGACAGATTCCGGCAATTGCAAATCTGTACCACTTAGCTGTTCACAGCGCAATGGATTGGATTTCCCGGTACCGCGTTGGTCCACAAAAATTAAATCGCGGTTTTTGCGTACATCAGCAAAAAAGCCATGAATAAAACTGGCCATTTCAATTGATGACCCGCCCGGCCCGCCCTGAACTAAAAATAAAGGATCTTGTTGGGCAGCGGGACTAATAGCAGGTAAGCGCAGGATTTCAATATCGATATCTTTGCTCGCCGGATCGGCACTGTCTTCTTTTACGGTTAAACGTCCACACTGCGCACCAGAAACAAGTGGCGGCTTACCCGTCTCTACAAATCCCGGGCAAGCCTGCAAAAAAGATTGCGGTGTCGCAACTGTTTCTCGTTGTTCGCCACATCCCGCCAGCGCGAACAGGCAACTAATAATTGATAAGCTTTTTTTCATTGCTCAAATCCTTAATAATTTTTTCGACCAATTAGCGATTGCCTAATAATTTGCGCAAATTCTCCAGCAATTGTTCATCGGTAATTTCCAATTGGCGCGCTGCCACTACCAACTGCTCCAGATGAGGTTGCAGGTGGAGTAAACGCGCCTGTTCAGACAGTTGCGATTTTTTTTGTTGGGCAATTTGCATAGGTTTGCCGCGCTGGCGAATTAATAAACCTTCAACCTCTAGCAAACTGTACGCTTTTGAAATAGTCATTGGATTAACCGCATGCTCAAGCGCAAGCTCACGCACGGAAGGTAATTCGTCACCCGCTTGCAATTGCCCTCCTGCAACCATCCGGCGAATTTGCTCAGCTAATTGCCGATAAATAGGTATGCCTGAATTGGGATTAAGGGTGAACATTCGCGGCTCCGTTGATGAAGCGAAGACTGAACACACTCGCAACATGCCAATACTGTTGTTGTGTGCTACCCATTACACCATCCTCACTAAATCCATGCGGGAAAAGTCCGCACGCACAGACGAATAAAGCAGTACTAACAACATTAATGGTGGAAGCCAGATCCAGGCGGCTGTGATCCCCGCCCAATTAAACGGCAGTGGAAATAAAAGCCCGGTTGCAATAAACAAGACCATCCAGAGCAATACGGTAAACCCGCAAACCCAATTGCACCACGGCAAGCTGCCTTGGGTTCGCTGGTAAATCCACAACACCAGAAAAAAACTGACGGCATTAATTAGCAGAATAAACACCACTGCATACAGCCAAATTTCAACCCCGTGCCATTGCCCCCAAATGAATTCAATCGCTAATGCGAGGCTAATATTGACTAGCGTCCAGATACCTATTTCGCGCGCATAAAGTTTCCATGCAACACTTAATAAATGCTGGCGCCCGCCCGGACAACAAAGCCAAACATTGCGCAGATTAAGCGCAAAATTAATTGCCATTCCGTGTGCGACTGTAGCCGCCATAAACATCACAAATAAAATCAGCGCGTACTGCATGAAAGCAGCAAAATCTTTCTCCCCCATCAACAAATGTGCTGGAATGGGTGCAACCAAAAAAAAGGCGCTCGCAACCAGCAGCCTTTGCCGGCGAGAATGCCAACCGTCAGGAGCACCGAAAAATCGTGAACCTAACCAGGTGTCCGCCTTGCCGGAGCGGAAAAGAAAGCCTGCTTGTTTTGCAACGGCAAGCTGTTGCGCATCATTAATAACCGCAACCATTGAGTTGGGCAGGTATTTTTTTGGCTGCCACACCAACCACCAACGCGAAAATAAAAACCAGCTCGCCAACCAACCCAATAACAGCAACAAAGGATTTTGCATTGCCAGCCAGTAACCAAACTGCAACCACACCCAAGCCAATATGAAAATAACCCCCTGCCCATTTGGCCAACGACTACAGACCAAAACACACAACTGGAGCAATAGTGATACCAGCAGCCAAATCACCAAAGGCAAGGATTGGATAGCACTTAATTCCTGGCTAAAACTCAACACCCCATACAGTACGCCATTAATCAATGAGGCAAGTACCAACAAACAAATAAGTAATGTATGGCGAGTATTGCCTAATAAACCCACAGGGCGACTACTCGCTAAAGCAATGAACTGATTCGGTATTAGCGTCAAAAAAATAAAAGTCATTAACACTGTGATCGCAATAGCGAGCACAATCAAAAAATCCCATGCATACAATTGCTCCAGTATCCAACCAGTTCCCCAGAGGACAACAATTAAAACCACCGTCCAGCGCAAAATCCTGAGCGGGAAAAGCAATTTAAAAAAAAGTAACGCATAGCGAAAACCAGCTAGCAGCGATAACACTAGCAATCGGGGGCCTTGATTATTAAGCGGCAAATTATTCATCTACTGCCTCCCGCAAAATTCACCCGACAAAAACCCGAACGTACCCGCTCTTGAAGAAATACCAGCAAGATTAACTCTGGTACCACAATCCATAAGGGAGAAACGTTCTGCCAACCAAAAGGTAATGTTGCTAAAAAGCCAGTGGCAAAAGACATGAACAGCCAACATAGCACCATTCCGAAACACACCAGATTGCACCAGAAAAGACTGGCGGAGGTACGCTGATAAACCCACCAATAAACGTGAAAGGCGAGCGATTGCAGGAGGAAAACCGAAACCAAGAAATAAAGCCAGGATTCAGCGCCGCGCTGCGCCTCCCAGAGCCAATCCAAATTGAATGCCACCGCACTGAAAAAGAGCGTAAACGGCACCACATCCAGCCAGAATTTTTTTTGCAACAACGAATAAAATTCGCTCCGGTCACCCGCGCTATACAACCATATGCGACGGAGATTAAACGCTTGATTTGCCAACACGCCAAGCGCAACCGTCGCACTTGAAATTAACAATATCGTATGCACCAGACCTTTAAACTGTGCATCATCCATAATCAAAAAGGCGGGAATAAACCCCAAAGGAGTAAAGATAAGAACCGAGAGCATACGCCGACCACGGACACCCCAACCATCGGCAGCGCCTAGCAAGCGAGAACCTAACCAGCTGTGCGCAGTACCCGTATGAAACCAGGAATTGCCGCGCTGTGTTAATGATATTTTTTGGTGCGCCGCCAAGCCGATAAAAAATATATTTACTTTATATTTTTCCGGCATCCAATTGATCCACCAATACGCAAACGCCATCCAACTTAACAGCAACACACTTGCCAATAGTAAAGGATTCCATAATTCAAGCAGGGAAACCACATCATCCAGGATTAAATAAAATACCAGCAGGAACAGATGAGCTCCCGACCAGCGATAAGAGAACCACACACTGGCTTGTAAAAACAAAGAAGTTGTCAGCCAGACACCCAGCAACATTAGTGGGGAATAGCGATTTAATGTGGACAAATCCCACAACCAGCACATCATCAGGCTAGTACCAAGGCTGAACATCAATAAAAAAACCAATAATAAGTTACGCGCATTTCCCAGAAAAATAGTGGTGCGGCTAGAGGCCAGAGCGACCATCTGCATTGGAATTGTTAATGCACAAAGCAATGCCAGATTGATAAATGTAATCACCGCTATAATTGCTGCCAGTTCTGATCTGGCATTCGCTGTTATTGCAGATGCCGCACATGCAATCACTAACAGCGCTAACACAATGCAACGCAGAATGGTTGACGGGAATAACAATCTGAACAATACCCTGCCCTTGCTGGCATATACACCAAATCCACTCATTGACTCAGCCCCTAACAGAATGTCCTTAAAAAATTTTAATAACACCTCGTGCACCAGATTTATTTTTTTCAATCGCCAAATAAATCGGTTAACACACAGATGCTCCGATCCATGCAGGACTTTACTCATTGATTCAGTTCCAGAAAAATATCTTCTAACCCCAAATATTCCACCTGAACCTGCGCATCAAATTCCTGCTCGAGCTGCTGCACCATCTCCTCTTTCCAATGATCAAACGTAAGTTGGGTTTGGTGACCGCTATTTTTTTGCCTGATTAAATTTGGCCAATTAATTTTTAGACTAACCGGTTGGCTAAAACTGAGCGTAACACGAACGAAAGATTCCTTAAGCTCATCGAGCCCACCTTGATAAGCTAACGAACCATCGCGCAGCATCCACACTTGATTGGCAACGCGCTCCACGTCGCTGACGATATGCGTGGAAAAAATAACGGCCCGATTTTCATCAGCGGCAATTTCAATGAGCTGCTGCAAAAACTGACGGCGGGCAATAGGATCGAGACTCGCTACCGGCTCGTCCAGAATTAATAATGCCGGTTCGTGGGCCATTGCCAACAGAATGGATAATTTTTGCCGCTGGCCAATCGACATTTTGCCGACACTAACATCCATCGGAATTAACCATTCCGCAATTAAACGATCAGCCAACGCCTGGTTCCAGTTTTTGCGAAAGGATTTAAACAACTCCAGATGGTCGCGACCATTTAAGCCTGCCAGCAATTCATCTTGTTGAGGAACAAAACCCAGGCGCTGTTTTATATCGCTATCAATATTGGTTGCGTTGATATTCCACAATTTTGCTTCACCCGCCGAGGGAAAACCAAACCCCAACATGGTTTCCAGCAAAGTAGTTTTACCTGCACCATTTTTACCGAGCAGTGCAATTACCTGACCGGGAGTTACCACTGCAGTAATGCCATTTAAAATACTTACGCCACCCAGCTTGCGCTGCAAGCCATTCAGTGAAATAAAAGTTTGCATAAAAATTCCCTGGATAAAGACATACTGCGAGCACAGCGAATGACAGTGCCCTGGAATGATACGAGAAAAAATTATTTTGTTAATTGATATGGCTTAATGTGATAGCCACGTGCTTTTAGCCGCGCAAGTAAACCCTGGTCGCCCGATAAGTGCAGTGCGCCCACTAACACTAATTCAGTTTCTTTCGTGGTGATCAATGTTTCAATTTTGGGTAGCCACTCCTGATTGCGATCGACTAGTAACCGCTGATAAACCTCCGGTGTTTCCTTGCGCATATCAGTAGCCAATTCTTTATCCAACTTTTCCAATTCACCCACGCGCCAATATTTCAGTGCTACGTTTAAGGCTTTATCCATTTTTTTTACGTCGCGCAACGCCGATGAAATCACCTGGTTCGCATCCAGGTCAGTGAGCGCTTTCATATGCTGTAAAACATCACCTATCGATTCCAATTCCTGGATCGGCTTTTGGTGGAGATTAGCTTTTTGGAAAAAATACATATCCACACCTTGCCCCAGTCCATAACCGCGTTTTTGCATCTCAGCAATTGAAATAGTGAGGCTGACAAACATCGCTTTGAACGTGCTCATTTGGTCGAGCGGAAATTGGTTTTTAGCGGCATAGGATTGCAACTCTTGCCAAAGTTCTGGTTGCAGGTCCTGCGCCAGGTTTTTTCCGCCGCTGTACATAAACGTTTGCGCAAATTGTTGCCCGAATTCCGGTGAGTTGGATTTTTTTGGATCAGTTTCCAATACCAGAACCTGTGATTTTTCATACGCCTGCTCAAATTCCGCAGGGAGTGGATAATCACTATTGCGCAAAACATGGATGGTGCCGCCAAGATAAATTTTCTGGCCACCTTTGGAAACTTCATAAAGACTGGTTTCGGCAAATACCGATGCGGAACATAACAATATAACCGCAATTATCAGACGGCCAGGATGCGACATAGTGATATCCCTTTATGTGTAAAATTGGTTTTTATATAAATCAGCATTGGCTACTTTGGATTCATTCCAACCACCCAATGTGTATTAATATACTAATACACATTGGTTCTCCTGGATAGCCCCTGACCTATAACAACCGTTGAATGATTCCAATCCATTAAATAGCGTGCTGATAGTTTCTATTTATATAGGCGCACACTCATCTTTTGCGCCTGTCTAACACGAGAGTGTTATCGATCTGAAATGTGCTAATGATCGTCATCTGAAGGGAGTCAAATTGGTAGACTTTCTTGCCAATACTTGCGGTTGTTATTCAGCCTTACCCAATGATGCGGAGGTACTTATCATGTCGCATATCTGGCGCATGCCCCTGATAATCGTATTAACACTAATAATAGCCTCCTGTGGTGGCAGCTCTGGTGGCGGCTCACCAACCCCCTTCCAATCATCAAATTCAATATTATCTAGCGCAGTAACCAGTTCTATAACCAGCACGAATAGCTCTTCCACAACACAATTGGCGCAACCACAAAACGTTAAGGTTATTCCGGGAAATGCTTCCGCAACACTCAGTTGGAGCCCTGTCGCTAATGCCAGTGGATATCACATTTATTACGCAACCCAGGCCAATATCATTGCCAGCAACATCAGCGCATTTAAAAATGGGACTTGGGTTAAAAATGTCTCATCACCTTACGTCATTGCTAATTTGCAAAATGGCGAAACCTATTATTTTGTTGTCACAGCGATAAATGACAATCAAGAAAGTCCGCAAAGTATTGAGTTAATTACCACACCCACCTCAGTAGATTTAAGCACGCAGCCGACCGCACAAGAAGTATATGTTCTTGAGTTAGTTAATCGAGCCCGTTTTGATCCGGCCGCTGAAGCGGCGCGATACGGTATAGGTTTAAATGATGGAATCAGTGGCTCCACTATTTCAGCCGCTAGAAAATCTCCACTCGCACCCAATTTATTATTAACGGATTCTGCGCGTACGCATTCGCAATGGATGTTGGATGTAGATACTTTTTCCCACACCGGTGCAAACAACAGCACGCCGGGAGATCGTATGGCAGCAGCTGGATATGTATTTACGGGCCAGTGGGCGAATGGCGAAAATATCGCGCAAGCAGGAACAACAGCATCCGGTATCGATTTAACTGAATATGCAGCCAGGCACCACGAAGGGCTTTTTAAATCACCGGGGCATCGCCAAAATATTCTAAGCACCAATTTCCGCGAGCTAGGTGTAGGCCAAAAGCAAGGATACTTTTTTAACAATGGCACCAATTATTTATCGTCAATGCTTACACAAAATTTTGCGAGTACCGGTAGCAATTATTTTATTACCGGCGTGATTTACAACGACCTTAATGGCAATGAATTTTATAATCCAGGAGAAGGTATTTCCGGAGCCACAGTACGCGTTAATGGCAAGGCCTATAGCGCATATTCAACCGGCGCCTACAGTATTCCCGTTAGCAATGGCAATTATGAACTGGTGATATCAGCCGACAGCTTGCAATTTGATACGATATATAACGTCCAGGTTAACGGCGGAAATGTGAAGGTTGATTTAATTAAAAGCGGTAATGCGATTGATGTGGTTAGTTGGAAATAACCTGGCAAATATCACTTCACCAGCATTATCTCGATGCTTGCAATATGGGAGGAGCCCTATCCGGGATTGTTATTTTCATTCATTTAATTCCTTTTAGAAGGTTCAACAAAAACGCCCGCAAATGCGGGCGTTTTTGTTACGGAAGCCGTGAAAAATTATTCTTCAGCAGGTTCCGCAGCAGGAGTTGCCGGTGCAGCACCAGACTCTTCCGCTACCGCTTCTTTAATAGAAAGCTTGATGCGGCCGCGCTGGTCTACGTCCAGGCATTTCACTTTAACAACCTGACCTTCTTTCAAATAATCACTCACGCTATTCACACGCTCTTCAGCGATTTGAGAGATGTGCACCAGGCCATCTTTGCCCGGCAGGAAGTTAACGAATGCACCGAAGTCTACGATACGCACTACAGTACCTTCGTAGATCGCACCGATTTCCGCTTCAGCAACAATACCTTGCACGCGCAGAATTGCCGCTTGCAGGGCTTCGTTGTTATCCGCGTAAATTTTTACAGTGCCGTCATCATCAATGTCGATTGAAGATTGAGTCTCTTCAGTAATGGAACGAATAGTTGCGCCACCTTTACCGATGATGTCGCGGATTTTGTCCGGATGAATTTTGATAGTTTCAAAACGAGGTGCATTTTCGCTCACCGCAGTACGCGATTTGGCAAGCACTTTGTTCATCTCGGCGAGAATGTGCAAACGCGCAGCCAGAGCCTGCTCCAGTGCGATTTCCATAATCTCTTCGGTGATGCCTTCGATTTTGATATCCATTTGCAGCGCAGTAACACCGGCAGTAGTACCCGCTACTTTAAAGTCCATATCGCCGAGGTGATCTTCATCGCCGAGGATGTCGGTAAGAACCGCAAAACCTTCCGCTTCTTTTACCAAGCCCATTGCGATACCGGCCACTGGCGCTTTCAACGGAACACCGGCATCCATCAATGCCAATGAAGAACCACACACGGAAGCCATGGAGCTTGAGCCGTTGGATTCTGTAATCTCACTCACAACACGCAGGGTGTACGGGAAATCTTCCTGTGTTGGCAGGACAGATTGCACACCGCGTTTTGCCAAGCGGCCGTGACCGATTTCGCGACGACCGGTTGCACCCATACGGCCACATTCACCAACAGAGAATGGAGGGAAGTTATAGTGCAACATGAAGGCTTCTTTTTTCTCGCCTTCGAGGAAATCGATAATTTGTACATCGCGCGCGTTGCCCAGAGTGGCAACAACCAACGCTTGTGTTTCACCGCGAGTAAATAATGCAGAACCGTGTGCTTTTGGTAATACACCCACTTCTACAGAAATTGGACGCACAGTTTTGTTGTCACGGCCATCGATACGTGGTTCGTTGGCAACAATACGTGAACGCACTAAACGATATTCGTAGTTACCAAATTCGCCTTTTACTTCGTCAGCAGTAAAACCTGAGGTTTCTGTTACCAACTCGGCAACAGCCTGGCTGCGTAATTCGTCCAGGCGATCATAACGCTTGGCTTTATCAGTGATGCGATAAGCCATGCCGATTGAATCACCAAAGCTACTGGCAATAGCATCTTTCAATGGTTGATTTACTGCAGGTGCCTGCCATTCCCAACGCGGTTTGCCTGCATCGCGAGCAAGTTCAGCACAGGCTTGTACAACAGCTTGCAATTCCTGGTGAGCAAACAAAACAGCACCGAGCATGATATCTTCCGGCAATTCTTTCGCTTCGGATTCAACCATCAATACTGCGTCTTTAGTACCGGCAACCACCATGTCCAACTCGGACGTTTCGAGTTGCTTGTAACTTGGGTTGAGGATATAACCTGCTTCTTGCGTGTAACCAACGCGCGCGCCGCCAATCGGACCGTTAAATGGAATACCGGAAATCGCCAGCGCAGCGGAAGTACCGATCATGGAAATGATATCGGGATCTTGTTTTTTATCGGTAGACACAACAGTACAAATCACTTGTACTTCGTTGAAAAAACCTTCGGGGAATAATGGACGGATTGGACGGTCAATCAAACGCGACGTTAACGTTTCTTTTTCTGACGGACGGCCTTCACGCTTGAAGTAGCCGCCCGGGATACGGCCAGCAGCGTAAGCTTTTTCCTGGTAATGCACAGACAATGGAAAGAAGTCCTGGCCTGCTTTTGCTTCTTTTGCACCAACAACAGTACAAAGTACAGATACTTCACCCATAGTTGCCAATACTGCACCGGTTGCCTGACGGGCAATGCGGCCAGTTTCGAGGGTTACGGTTTGTTCGCCGTATTGGAATTTCTTAATAATCGGATTCACTCTTTTATCCTTTCTTTTTCAATTTAAATTGCGTTCGGCTTTTCATTACATGAACGCGCCTTCTTCATACATTTCATTTACAGCTTTGAATTTATATACAACAAATTTGGATCAATCATCAATGCGGTAAATACATCCTGTCAGCACGGTAATGTTTTACATACTCTCACTACCGCAAGCTCCATTAAAAAATCTTGCTAAAAAATTTCAGTCGCTCAATTTTTATTTCCGGTTTTAACACCCGCCTTTTTTTGGCTGGAAATAAAAGTGCCCGCCAGTTGGCGGGCACAGTACACACTTAGCGACGCAGACCCAGTTTTTGGATCAGAGCAACGTAGCGTGAAGAGTCTTTACCTTTCAGGTAGTCCAGCAACTTACGACGGGAGTTAACCATGCGGATCAAACCGCGACGTGAGTGATGGTCAGCCTTGTGGTCAGCGAAGTGGCCTTGCAGCTTGTTGATGTTGATAGTCAACAGCGCTACCTGAACTTCTGGCGAACCAGTGTCGCCTTCCGCTTGTTGATACTCTTTAACGATTGCAGCTTTTTCAGAAGCACTCAGTGCCATGATATTTTCCTCAATTAATATGCCGAAAATTTACAGCCCGCCCGTGCATATTTACAGGTGGGTTGTTGCGCTGATTATCGCCACTAAAGGGGATTTCAACGCGGCCTTTTTACCCTGCCGATCACTCGGTGAGGTAAAGCTTGCGCCAATCAAGCTTCGTTAGCCGAGCGATTGGCAATAATTCGTTTCGGGGCAACACGACCATCGTCGGTAATTTCGCCCAGCCCCAGAAATACGCGGGGCGATTGATCGGTTTCTGCACAAAAGACGCGCACAATAGCAGCTTGCGGGGCGATCCGGTAGATCTGCGGATGCATCACCGGGTTACCCAGGCGAAAGTAATATGCGCTGTTGGCAGCCAGATCCACTTTAGGCAAGCTGGCTACCGGTGCATCGGCACCCAGCAGGTGGCGATCCAGAGCAGTATAGGCTACATCATCGCCCTGCTCCGCCTGCTTTTGCTCAAATTCAGCTTGTAGCTCATCCAGGCTGATGCATTGATTTTCATCAAACACCCCGGCCAATGAGCGATGCAAGGTTTTCACATGGGCACCACATCCCAATGCATTGCCAAGATCTACAGCAATGGAACGGATATAGGTGCCTTTGCTACACAGGATATCCAGTTCAACTTCCGCTTTTTCACCCGGGCGAAACGCGAGAATATCGATTTTATGGATGGTCACCGGGCGCGGCTCGCGCTCCACTTCAACCCCCTGGCGCGCCATTTTATAGAGCGGCTGGCCATTGAGTTTAAGTGCTGAATACATAGGCGGCACTTGCAAAATATCACCCAGTAACGGCTCAAGCGCAGCTTCTACCTGAGCACGGGTAATTGATGCCGCAGAAACCTGCGCAATAATTTCGCCATCCGCATCGCAGGTATCGGTCGCAATGCCCAATTGAATGCAGGTACGGTAGCCCTTATCAGCATCAAGTAAAAATTGGGAGAACTTGGTGGCTTCACCAAAACAAAGCGGCAGCACACCTGTCGCCAGGGGATCAAGCGCACCGGTGTGACCGGCTTTTTCGACAAAGAACAACCGTTTTGCACGTTGCAAGGCATGGTTTGAGGTCATGCCTGCAGGTTTATTCAACAGTAATACACCATCAACAGGACGGCCTTTTCTACGCGCCATCAGTGTTGCTCACCCTTGGAATCATCATCAGCTTCCGCATCCTCATCTTGCGGATGCAAACGATCTTCAGCAATAGCGCGATCAATCAGCGATGACAATGCCTGACCTTTCACAGAGGTTTTGTCATAAATAAATTGCAGCTTGGGCACAGTACGCATGCTCAACTCTTTCGCCAAAAAAGTACGCAAAAAACCGCTCGCTTTATTAAGGATTGAAGCGGCCTCAAGGCTTTGCTTTTCATCATCCACGCCAACAAAGGTGATATACACCTTGGCAAAAGCCATATCGCGGGTGACGGTTACATCATTAATGTTAACCATGCCGATGCGCGGATCGCGAATTTCAGCGGGAATAACTTGCGCCAACAAACGCTGGATCGCATCGGAAACCCGGTCTGAACGGGTAAATTCTCTTGGCATTAGCCATTAACCTCTTTAAAAATACAAAACCCCACCCCCATGACAGGGGTGGGGCACAGGTGACACGACCGGCTTAGAGCTGGCGTGCGACCTCTTTCACTTCGTAAACTTCGATCTGGTCGCCGACCTTCACGTCGTAGTTCTTCACGCCGATGCCGCACTCAAAGCCGTTGCGAACTTCAGCAACGTCGTCTTTAAAGCGACGCAGGGACTCCAGTTCGCCAGTGAATATCACCACGTTGTCACGCAGAACACGGATTGGTTTGTTGCGGTACACAGTACCTTCAACCACCATACAACCGGCAACCTGACCAAACTTGGGCGAGTTGAACACTTCGCGCACGTTGGCAATACCAACGATGGTTTCTACGCGCTCCGGATCCAGCATGCCGCTTAATGCAGCTTTCACTTCGTCCAGCAATTGGTAAATGATGCTGTAGTAGCGAATATCAACGCCTTCAGATTCAGCCAAACGACGGGTTGCACCATCGGCACGTACGTTGAAACCAACGATGATCGCGCCGGAGGTAATCGCCAGGTTCACATCGTTTTCAGTGATTCCACCGATACCGGAAGAAATTACATTCACTTGTACTTCATCGTTGCCGATATCGGCCAATGAAGCCTGGATCGCCTCAAGCGAGCCACGCACATCCGCTTTAACAACAACAGTAAGTGTCTTCTTCTGGCCAGCTTCCATGTTGGAGAACATATTCTCCAGCTTGGCCGCCTGGAAACGCGCAAGTTTTTCTTTACGTTCTTTCTCGGCACGGAATGCTGCAACTTCACGGGCTTTACGCTCGTCGTCCAACACTACAAAATCATCGCCTGCGCTAGGTGGAGTATCCAGACCAAGGATTTCCACTGGTGTAGATGGGCCAGCTTCTTTCACTTGCTCGCCGCGCTCGTTCGACATGGCACGCACGCGGCCGTAGCTTTGGCCTGCAAGCAGCAAATCACCCTGCTTCAAAGTACCTTGCTGTACCAGAACGGTCGCAACAGTACCGCGGCCCTTATCAACACGCGATTCAATCACCACACCTTTCGCTGCCGCATTGGTCACTGCGGTCAGTTCCAATACTTCAGCTTGCAAGGAGATAGCTTCCAAAAGCTCATCAATGCCTTGACCGGTGTGAGCAGATACCTGGATAAACTGGGTATCGCCACCGTAGTTTTCAGGGATAACCCCTTTAACAACCAGTTCGTTGGTTACGCGATCCGGGTCCGCAGATGGCTTATCACACTTGTTGATCGCTACTACGATCGGCACATTTGCAGCGCGAGCATGGAGAATCGCTTCTTCCGTTTGCGGCATTACACCATCGTCGGCAGCCACAACCAGAATTACTACGTCGGTCGCCTTGGCACCGCGAGCACGCATCGCAGTAAACGCGGCGTGGCCGGGGGTGTCCAGGAAGGTGATTTCACCACGAGATGTCGACACACGATAAGCGCCGATATGCTGGGTAATACCGCCCGCTTCACCCGCAGCCACTTTGGCTTCACGGATGTAATCGAGCAGAGAGGTTTTACCATGGTCAACGTGGCCCATGACGGTTACCACTGGCGCACGGGTGGTCAACTCACCTTCGGTTTCAAGAGAACGCTCCAACGCGTGTTCAATGTCGTTCTCGCTTACAAGGTTAGCTTTATGGCCCAGCTCTTCCACGATCAATACTGCAGTATCCTGATCGATAGACTCGTTCATGGAAGCCATCACGCCCATTTTCATCAAGCGCTTGATCAACTCATTCACTTTGATAGTGAGGCGCTGCGCCAGCTCGGTAACAGCGATAGTTTCCGGAACATCAACTTCATGCACGATTTGGCTCGTTGGTTTCTTAAAGGCGTGTTTGTTGGTTTTCTTGTGGTGAGCACGAATGTGGCTGCGACGCGCTAATACATCGCTGTCTTCACCGTCTTCCGCAACAAAATCAAGCAAATCAATCTTGGCGGCTTTTTTCGGGCCAGCAGCGCCTTTCTTAACGGCTTTACCAGCGCCACGCTTGCCACCGCGATCACCACTTTCTTCATCATCATCCTCATTGCGATTGTGATGTTTTTTATGACCGTGGCCATGGCGGGTATCTTCTTTCTCTGCGGGTGGTGCAACAACAGCCACAGCAGGTTTGCCTTTAGCTGGCGGGCGCGCATCCGGCTTGGCACCCTTGCTAGCAGGTTGTTGGGCCGCAGGCTTCTCAGCAGGCTTGTCGTTGCGCGGCTGACGGCGCGCTTCTTCAGCAGCACGCTTGGCTTCATCGCGTGCTTTCAGCTCAGCCTGGCGCGCAGCTTCTTCAGCCTGGCGACGCTCAATGGCAGCACGACGTTTTTCTTCAATACCATCTGTAAACGAGATGCGATGGGAAGGAACTTCGGGAGCGGCTGGCTCTTCTGGCGCAGGTTCGGGTTGCTCAACAACCACCGGCTCCGGCTCAGCTACAACCACAGGCTCCGGCTCCACCACTACAGGCTCCGAGGCAGGCTCTACCGGGGCGGCTACCGGCTCGGGTGCCACCAACTCGACAACTTGCTCATCTTCCTGTTCATGCTGTTCAACAACAGCGGATTCAGCCACTTCATCCTCGCGTTTGATGTAAGTACGCTTTTTGCGCACTTCAACATTCACGGTTTTCTTAGCATTACCCGTACCGGTTTTGATGGTAGTAGTAGTTTTACGCTGTAACGTAATCTTTTTGGGTTCCAACACAGCCTCACCGTGGCTGTTTTTCAGGAAGGCCAGCAAACGCTGCTTCTCATCATCAGACACTTTCGCCTCGGCGTTTTTGTGCTGCAAACCGGCTTCCTGCATTTGCTTGAGCAAACGCTCAACCGGCGCACCTATCGATTTGGCGAGTTCATTAACAGTTACTTCTGCCATTGTTTTTCCTCAGGGATTCTGTTCGTTGCCTAGGTTTCGCTCGATGGCTCACACTTAGGCAAACCAGGGCTCACGCGCTTTCATAATCAGTGCGGCTGCACGAGTCGCATCAACACCTTTAATATCCACCAGCTCATCAATGGATTGTTCTGCCAAATCTTCCATGGTCACTATGCCACGGCGCGCGAGCTCGGCCGCCAGTGCTTCATCCATACCATCCATTGTTAATAAATCTTCTGCTGGTGCTACGCCTTCAATACGCTCTTCTGAAGCTAATGCCTGGGTCAACAAGGCGTCTTTCGCACGCGCGCGCAACTCTTCGGCGATGTCTTCATCAAAACCATCAATCGCCAGCATTTCTTCGAGCGGAACGTAAGCCACCTCCTCAAGCGTGGTGAAACCTTCTTCCACTAATACACCGGCGATATCTTCATCAACATCGAGTGCACTCATAAACATATTGATGTAGCTACCGGATTCCGCTTGTTGCTTGGATTGCCAATCAGCAACACTCATCACGTTAATATTCCAACCCGTCAGCTCACAAGCAAGACGCACATTCTGGCCGCCACGGCCAATTGCCATCGCAAGGTTTTCTTCATTTACGGCAAGATCCATTGACGCGGCATCTTCATCAACCACAATGGATTCAATTTCAGCAGGGGACATAGCGTTGATAACAAATTGCGCCGGGTTATCGTCCCACAACACAATATCAACACGCTCACCCCCCAGTTCATTGGATACCGCTTGTACACGCGAACCGCGCATACCAACGCAAGCACCAACCGGATCAATACGACCATCGTTAGTTTTTACCGCGATTTTTGCACGCAGCCCCGGATCGCGCGCAGCGCCTTTAATTTCAATAATTTCTTCCGCAATTTCCGGCACTTCAATTTTGAATAGTTCTACCAACATCTTTGGATTGGAACGGCTCAACAACAATTGCGGGCCGCGCGCTTCACTGCGCACTTCCAACAATAAGGTACGGATGCGATCGCCCATACGGAAAATTTCGCGACCAATTAATTGATCGCGCGGCAACACACCTTCGGCATTATTGCCAAGGTCAACAATAATGCTGTCACGCGTTACTTTTTTAACCGTACCGCTAATCAATTCACCCATGCGATCGCGGTATTCATCAACCATTTGCGCGCGCTCGGCTTCACGTACTTTTTGTACGATAACCTGTTTGGCAGTTTGCGCAGCGATACGGCCAAAATCCGCATTTTCAATTTTTTCGCGATAAACATCGCCCACTTTTAACGATGAGTCTTTCTCGCGTGCTTCATCCAGATACAGTTGAGTACCCAATTCAGCCATAACATCATCGGCAACGACATCCCAACTACGCCAGGTTTCGTAATCGCCGTTAATACGATTAATTTTTACTTCAACAGCAGAGTCTTCATCGAAGCGTTTTTTGGTGGCGGTAGCGAGTGCAGTTTCAATCGCTTGGAAAATTAATTCTTTATCAACGCCTTTTTCATTAGATACCGCATCAGCGACCAGCAAAATTTCTTTGTTCATTGGTTTGCCTCTGTTAACTCCTCTAGCCGGCGTTGAAAATCAACACACCGGGTTAGTAATTTTCCATTGCGATACTGCGGGTCTGCGAATTTAATTTTCGCTCACTACAGCGTGTGATTTAAAAACTAGTTTTTTTCGTTGTGCAAATTATGTTGCCGCAAGATTTCATCGTAACGCGGTTCAACATTTGCCTTATCGATTACATCGATAGGCAATTGGATTTCCTGATTATCAACCTGCACAAAGACTTCACCGTTTTCTACCTTGGTGATAACACCTTTAAAGCGACGGCGGCCATCGCGCGCAATGCGTAGACGCGCGCTAATGGTTTCCCCGATAAAGCGCGCATAATGAGATTCTTTATAGAGAGGACGATCCAATCCGGGGGACGACACCTCAAGGGTGTATTCTCCGTCAATAGGATCTTCCACATCGAAGACCGCGCTCACCTGGCGACTCACCCGCTCGCAATCTTCCAATGACGCACCATCAGGCCCATCAATATAAATGCGCACGGTGGTGTAACGCCCCTGGGTTAAATACTCCAGCCCCCAGAGTTCGCACCCCAGGGACGTCGCCACTGGCTCAACCAGTTGCTCCAGAATTTCTTGCTTGGAAGCCATGCTTTATCCGGGACCTTAATCAATAAAAACGGCTGCAGCCTCGTAATTCTTACAAAATCAGAGACCTAAAAAACAAAAATGGGCACAAGGCCCATTTAAACGAATACTACATTCACCACACAGGCCTGCGTGGCGTGGGCCGAAACCCTGAACAGCGAATACAAAAAAGCCCCATAAAGGGGCTTCTCGACCTGAACCCGCATCGTATTAATGCAGGTTCACCACAGCTGTCTGGCGAGAACCGGGAATTCCCTTTATCTCTACCTGCTCTTGCCACATTAAAAATGCACAAGAGGCAAAGAATTTTGGTTGCGGGGGCTGGATTTGAACCAACGACCTTCGGGTTATGAGCCCGACGAGCTACCAAGCTGCTCCACCCCGCGACTGAAACTCAAACTTGCTAACTGCTCAAGTGAGGTCGCGCATTATAGGGAGGCAATACACACTGGTCAAGCATAAATTTCCCTGAATCATCAAATAGATAATTCCACTTACACAGGAAGCATATTATTGAGCTCTTATGACAAAACCATTAAACGGTTTTATTCAGGAAACTGCCAACTGCGTTATTGTCAGCAAACACGCCAATCTCAATCAGGCGACGATTGATATCAATATTACGTTTCGTGGATTCATTAAATAATTCTGCACGAGCCTGACGCTGATCCAGCAAACGCTGCTCACTTTCAAATTGTTCCTGTTCGCGCAACAACTGCTCTTCCTGCTCGCGAATTTCTTCTTCGCGTTGCTGGCGCGCCTCTTCTGCGCTCACAGTAAAAGCAACACTTTCATTGTCTGCGCTTGCCCGGGTATCTTCACCACGAATCGCAGCGTCTCGCTCTTCCGCTTCAGCAGCCTCTTTGGCGCGCAATTCTGCTCGCGCATCAATCTCCATTGCTGCTGCCTGGGCAGCCACGCGACCATCTTGTGAAGAAGGCTCTGCCGGTGCATTAGCTGCACGCCGCAGTAATTGTGCTTTGCGGAGGGTTGCTTCAGGGTCTCCCGGAATCGGGCTGGTATCCACATCAACAGATCCGCCAACGGCATAACTCACCCCGTCAGGGCCACGCACAAAGCTATAAGTAGGGCTGCTACCGTACTGACCGGCCGCCGCCGCATGCGCTTGCTCGTGGGACCGCACTTCACGGTCCCGCGCAGCGAGCTCTTGAATTTGTTCTTGCTCTAACTTTAATTCCTCTTCAGTGCGACCACCGTTAGCCCGGCGCTCTTGCGTCAATGTCGCTTGCCGATCCTGCTCAACCTCATCATTCGGGCGCTCATCCGGCAAGCGACGATTTTGGGAGCGCACCGAATCAGCCAACTGTTCAGTCGGCTTGAATGTGGAAGATTTGAGTTCGGTGCTTTCCTGACCCACAGCTGACCGCCCCATCGGCGCGTAAGGCGCGATGGTGTTGGCATAGTTGGAGGGAATGGCGTTAATCACTCAAATCACCTCGACAAAGGCTAAGCCTTGATATCAAGCAAAGTACCGATAGTTTCATCCGCCGATTTCACTACCCGCGCCGAACTATCGAATACCTGGCTTTGCGCACGGAGATTCACCAATGACTCCGCCAAATCCTGGGATTGGGACGAAGCCTGCGGAGAATCCGCTCGCTGGGTAGTGCCTGCCTGGGCAATCTGCTGGGCAGACTGCGCCATCGAAACCTGGCTTTTTTGCATGCCAATCAAGCCTTGGTTAACAACTGAACCTACATCCATTATGTCACCCCCTTTTCATATTCAATGGGCAAACCGGAGAGGGAATCATCAAACGCACGAGCAGAATAAACAATTCCCCAATACTGATAACAGTTTACGCCGTCAAAAGCACAAAAAACAGGCGAACTTGCCGCCTGGGGCCGGATTTCTAAGACAAGTTAGATTTAAAAAAGGAAAACATATAACCGGAGGATTATTGCGAAGCGGGTATGCGCCCCTGGGAAATCTGATAGTCTGAAATTGCCCTTGCCTGCTCAAAAACACTTTGTGCCGTTAGTTGCAAGCGGCTACGAACCGGCAATCCAGCAGCTTGCAAGGCGCGACTACTCCAGGTATTGCAATTGCTAAACAGGCCATATTCACCTTCCGCCAGGTAAAAATGCCCAACCCCTTCGCCGTAAGCTGGCAATGGGATCAATTGCCCTTTGTCATCGCGCACAAAAGAATTATCTATATAGCGAATGAGCTGCCGCAAACCTTTGTCCGTAATCGCTATTGGCACACGGGTTTCAGCGGGAATTTCATTGAAAGGCGCCTGCGTATAGGTAAGCACTTGCAATGCCGAATATCGGGAAATAAACAATGCCCTGGTTGCTGTACCAAAGCTTTTGCTTTTACCGGTAAAGTAATCGCCGTCGCCCCAGCCAATACGAACAAATTGCTGGCCGGCTGCTTCATGTCCTATGACCTTACTGTGTGAGCGCACCATATTCGCAGGCAATAAAATACTGGTATGCCACTCCCGGTAAATAAAATAAATTTGTTGCGATGTATTCGCTGTGGGAATTTTTGTTTTATCCGGCAAGGACGAGCAGCCAGCCAATGCCGCAAAAAATATACAACCCGCCAATCGCAACCAACCGATGATCATGATTGCAAAAGTGCCCTGACAAACACCTGCTCATCAATCATTGCCGCGACTTGCTCTGGATCCGGTAAATCCAGCCTGGGCACAACACCCATGCATGGCGCAGGAATACGTGCTGCAAGGCTTTCAATATTTTCTTGCAGCACCGGCATATCAGCATCCACACAATTCGCAACCCATCCCGCCAGTTGCAAACCGTCATTGCGAATTGCCTCTGCAGTTAATAATGCATGATTGATGCATCCCAAACGCACCCCCACAACCAATAACACTGGCAACTGCAAAATCATTGCAAGATCCGCCATGGTTTCGCGCGGATTTAACGGTACTCGCCAACCACCCGCACCTTCGATTAATGTGAACTCCGCTTGTTGCAAACTTCCGCGGCAAAAACCGGCGATACGATCCGCCGAGAGCACACGCTTTTCCTGCGCGGCGGCGATATGTGGCGCAATTGCAGATTGCAATGCAATAGGATTAATTTGCTCATACGCAAGGGATTCAGTCATCACTGACTGCAAAAGCAGAGCATCATCATTGCGTAAGCCTGCACACGTTTTTTCGCAACCAGCGGCAACCGGCTTTAACGCAGCAGTGCGCACTCCCTGTTTTTTTGCTACCAATAACAGCCCGGCAGCTACCAGGGTTTTGCCAACATTGGTATCCGTGCCGGTTACAAAAAATTGTTTTCTGCTCATAGCAATCACTTACACCCGTTTATCGTTTGTGCACTGACAAATAAAATACTTCATAGGTAGCAGGCAAGCCGCGCTCTTCCCGATATTGCTCATAGGCATTTTTAAATGCAGCGATGCGACTGCGCCCGGTCAACCCTTCCGGCTTTCCGGAGTTGATATTGTGTGCACCCAAGGCTTTCAATTCGCGCGTCAGCTCCGTCAACCGATCAAAATAAATAACACGTTGCTCAACCGCAAAATGATCAATTGCCAGATTGGCGGCAACTGCCGCAAAACGCAAACTGTCTTGCGGCTGGAATTGATTCACATGTACATAGTTATCTGCTTGCTGCCAGGCTGATTTTAATTCGTGCAACGTGTTTGGCCCAAGTGTCGCAACCACTAATTGTCCACCCGGTTTTAACACTCGTGCAAGCTCTCGCAACAATTGTAATAAATTGGAACACCACTGGATTACCAGGCTGGAAAAAATCAAATCAACACTTTGATCGGCAAGCGGCAGTGATTCTGCATCTCCACACAACCACTTAATTTGATGGGCGTGTGTTTGCTGTTGAGAAAAATGCAACATCCCCTCAGCAATATCCAGCCCGATTATGGAGGCAGAATCAAATCGCGCCGCCAGCTGCCGCGAGAAAAATCCCGTGCCCGAGCCCAAATCTATTACCGTCGCACCGGATTCAAGCTGCACCGGAGCATATTGTAATAAATGCTTGCCCACATCGCGTTGCAATTGCGCAACCGTATCGTAAGTGAATGCTGCACGCCCAAAAGACTGCGCTACTTTTTTCTTATCCAACCCTGCCGGTGCAATTATTTGAGCATTCAAAAAACCGGAAATATTTTCGATTACCGCGGCTGGCTGGCTCCAATGCACTGCATGGGCAGCTTGCGCGATGATTACGACCTTATGTGCAGGATTAATTTTTTTCAATTCAGCCGCAGTGGTAACTGGCACCAGCGCATCTTGTTCTGCGAGCAAATGTAAACATGGTTGCATTAATTGAGCGAGCGACTGACGATTATCCAGTTCAGCCAACAATTCCAGCACTTGAAGCCATTGCGGAGAAAACCCGACAGGGGCTTGCTGGCGCAAAGACTTTAATAACTGGCGCCCATTAGTATCGCCTTGCACCAGCAAACCGGAAAATAATTTCAACGTTGCTTGCGGCTCCTGCGCAAACGACTGGTTAAATTCGCGATTTACAGCAACAGGCATTGCGCTCGGATAATCATCACTAACAACAAATTTTGCATTGGCGGCGAGTGTAATTAACGCGCGAACTTTTTGCGGGTATTTATTCGCTAATTGAACCCCCAGCATGCCCCCTAGTGACCAACCTGCAATTACCGAATTGTCAGGAATTCTTGCGACGAGATTTTCCAACAATGCAGCTAACGAGAAATCATTGAGCGCAGGTGACTCACCAAAGCCCGGCAAATCCAGCGCAGTTACATGCGCGATTTTTTCCAACGCCGGCAAAACAGGCTGCCAAGTGCGGCTATCGCAACCCCAACCATGAAGCAGTATCAGGTTAACCATTGATTTTGAATTACTCATTGGACAACTCACCCATTACATCGCTCATTGCTTCAAGAAGTTGATCGACTTGCGCAATGCTATGTTGCGCAGAAAAAGTTATGCGCAAACGCGAACTGCCAACAGGTACTGTGGGAGGACGTATCGCGATAATTAAAATTCCCCGCGCTGCCAACTTATCGGCAATCGCCAATGTTTTAGTTTCGCTACCAATAACGATGGGCTGGATTGGCGAAAAAGATTCCATCAATTGCAAACCCAATTGCCGCGCCCCCTGGCGAAAATGGGTAATCAGTTTCTGCAAATGCTCGCGGCGCCAGTGCTCCGCCTGGATTAATCGCAAACTCGCACGCGTTGCTGCTGCCACAGCAGGCGGCATTGCGGTGGTATAAATGTAAGGTCGAGCGAACTGGATCAGGGTTTCAATTAATGTTTCGCTACCGGCGATAAATGCACCAAAACTTCCGGCAGCTTTTCCAAGTGTTCCCATCAGGATCGGCAATTGTGTTTGCGTTAAACCGAAGTGTTCTGCACTACCTGCACCGGTTGTTCCCAGACAACCAAAACCGTGGGCATCATCCACCATTAACCAGGCATTATTTTTTTGCGCAAGTTCAGCAAGCTGCGGTAAAGGCGCGCAATCGCCATCCATACTGAACACACCATCCACCACAATCAATTTGCGCGCGGCTTCAGTTTTTTCCAACCGCGTTTGCAGGTTGGTTAAATCGTTGTGCAAAAAACGCTGGAAGCGCGCACCGCTCAACAAACCGGCATCCAGCAAACTGGCATGATTAAGACGGTCCTCAAACACGGCATCTCCCTGCCCAACCAACGCAGTAATTGCGCCCATGTTGGCCATATAACCGGTAGAAAATAATAAGGCCCGCTCACGCCCGGTAAACGCGGCTAATTCTTCTTCCAATGCGTGATGCTCACGGGAATGTCCCGCCACCAAATGGGATGCGCCGCTGCCAACCCCCAGTTTTTTTGCAGCCTCCATGAGTGCGGCAATTACGTCCGGATGATTGGCAAGGCCGAGATAGTCGTTACTGCAGAATGCGAGATATTTTTTTCCATCCACGATTACTTCCGGTGCTTGCGGTGATTGCAAAGTTTTCCGGGTGCGATACAAATGTGCTGCCCGGCGCTCGGCTAATTGTGGTGCGAGGATTTGATCAAGATGAGATGACATGGGAGAAAATTTATAGGGCGGCATCGTAACCAATACCGCCACATGAATAATTCACAACAATTTATTTTGCTGCGTTATAGAACATTGAATCCAGTTGTGCTTCCTGCAATTTGTTCACGATCATCGCCTCTTGCTCGCCCTCATCTTCATGCACTTCATAAGCTTCGGGTTTAATGCCGAGTTTGTTGAACAATTGCATATCTTTGTTGGCTTCAGGGTTTGGTGTCGTCAACAATTTTTCGCCGTAGAAAATAGAATTAGCACCAGCGAGAAACGCCATCGCCTGGGTTTGCTCATTCATTTGCTCACGTCCAGCCGATAAGCGCACATGGGACTTAGGCATCAATATGCGGGCCACAGCGATAGTACGAATAAAATCGAAAGGGTCGAGATCCGCCTGGTCAGCCAAAGGCGTTCCGCCTACCTTAACCAGCATATTGATAGGTACCGATTCCGGATGCTCAGGCATGTTGGCCAATTGCTGCAATAAACCGGCGCGATCATTTTCTTCTTCGCCCATTCCCACAATACCGCCACAGCACACTTTCATGCCGGCCTTACGCACATTCGCGAGGGTTTGCAGGCGGTCCTGATAGGTGCGGGTCGTGATGATTTCGCCGTAATACTCAGGCGAAGTGTCCAGGTTATGGTTGTAGTAATCGAGGCCGGCATCCGCCAAATCCTGTGCCTGTTGCTCATCGAGCATCCCCAGGGTCATACAGGTTTCCATCCCCAGCGCTTTTACACCTTTCACCATATGGGTGACATAAGGCATATCTTTGCCTTTGGGTGAACGCCATGCAGCCCCCATGCAAAAACGGGTGGCGCCCGATGCTTTGGCAGCACGCGCTTCTTCGATTACTTTTTCCACCGCCATTAGCTTTTCGCGCTCAAGGCCAGTGTCGTAACGGGCCGATTGCGGGCAATACGCGCAATCTTCCGGGCAAGCGCCGGTTTTGATTGAACACAAGGTACTGACTTGTACTTCATTGGGATTGAAATAAGCACGATGTACAGATTGGGCCTGGAACATCAGGTCGCTAAATGGCAGTGCGAAGAGCGCGGTAATTTCAGCGCGGGTCCAATCGTGGCGCACTTCATTCAAAAGCATTGGGGCAGGGGCAAAACTGGCATTCATAACAAATCCCTGAAGAAAGTGGGGAAATTATGGGGTTAGCCGCATCTTACCCCAGAGGATAAAGTTGTCAACTTTTTGAAGCCAGGAAAGTTGACAACTGAACTTTGACAATTCTTTCCCAAAGCTCAACAATCCCCCCAAAGCCGACCAACAAACAAGGATCCGTTATGTTTAAAGCGCTACTCAACCAGATATTGCCCAATTATTGCTTGCTTTGCGGCACCACCAGCGGCGCCAATCTGCTCTGCGCTGACTGCCGCCCCTCGCTCCCCCATTTAGAACAACATCCACATCGATGCGGTTGCTGCGCCCTTCCACTAACAATGCCAGCACCGCTATGCGGCCATTGCCTGGAGCACAAACCGGCATTTGCGCAGAGTTACATTGCGTTCAGTTACGAGCATCCGCTGGATTACCTGATCCATCAGTTTAAATATCGACGGCAATTAACCGGTGGCAAGTTATTGGGTGAAATGTTGGTAGAACACTGCCGCCAGGTCGCGCGGCCAGATTTTTTAGTGCCTGCCCCGATCCATTGGCGCAAGCGCTGGCAGCGCGGATTTAATCACACTGAGTTGCTGGCTCGCCTGCTGGGAAAATCGCTGCGCCTGCCCGTGGTTAATGCATTACGCCAGACACGTTACCACACATCCCAGAAAGACCTGGGGAGGCTGCAACGGCAGAAAAACCTGCGCGCGTCGCTGGCAATTAACTCGCATTATTTATCGCAAATTCGCGGTGCCCATATTGCCCTGGTTGACGATGTAGTCACCACTACCGCCACAGTGCGCGCGTTAAGTGAACTATTAATAAAAGCGGGCGCCCAACAGGTGGATATTTGGGCCCTGGCACGCACACCCGACCATTGAAGCCTCAAGCCGGCACCCCTGAGCGTTTTGCTACAAACATTAGCAATTCCGCCTACCTAAGCCTCGCAATTGCCGCTAATATCCATGCACAGCTTTTATTAACCAGCCGCAAGGACTTTCATGAAATTTCGCTCTCTTTTGCTGCCCCTGGCGATCAGTTTTTCCCTTGGCAGCAATGCGCAGGCGCTCAAACCCCAACAGGGAAAAACCGAGCAACCCCCTGCGCCCGTTCAAGCCCCTTCGTCTACAGCACAACAGCTTTATGCCAATGCCCAGCAAGATTTGTTGCAACTGCGTGTACTGACTAAAAGCGGCAACAGCCAAAGCTCGGTCGGGTCCGGTTTTTTGATTGGCACATCTAACCTGGTGGTGACTAATTACCATGTGGTTTCCCAGATTGCATTGGAGCCGGATATTTATTTCGGTGAGTACAAAGACACCAAGGGCAAAAGTGGTGCTATCGAGTTGCTCGCGGTGGATGTGCTTCATGATTTGGCGGTAGTGCGTGTGAATATAAACGGCACCGGTTTTTTTAATGTGCCATTTACCGCTGGCGATCAACCACAACCGGCATTAGCCCCCCTGCAACAAGGGCAACATTTATATTCATTGGGTAATCCGCTGGACCTGGGTTTTACCATTTCCGAAGGGACCTACAATGGTGAAAGCCATCGCGGTTTTTCCGCACAATTAATGTTTACCGGTCCGGTTAACCCCGGTATGAGCGGTGGACCTAATGTGACTGCCAGTGGCCATCTCGCCGGGGTTAATGTTGCCCACAGGCGCGATGGTGAATTAGTCAGCTTTTTAGTGCCGGCAATGTATGTTCAGCAATTGCTCGCCAAAGTCAGCCCGGACATGAAGCCGCCAAAAGATTTCAATCCCACCATTGGTGAGCAGTTATTGCAGCATCAAACGGTCATGGTCGACAAACTGTTGGAAAAGCCGTTTAGCATTAAACAGCTCGGGCCTTACCAGGTGCCCGTGCGCGAATCAGAACAGGTTCGCTGCTGGGGCAATACGGATAATAGCGAGAAAAAAGCCTATTCCATCGACAGCATTAATTGCTCAATGGAATCGGCGATTTTTGTTTCCGGCGAATTGCAAACCGGCCATTTGAGCATGCATCACAAATTTGCACAGAATAAAAAATTAAACACTATGCAGTTTGCAAAGCTCGCCACTAATTTATACAACGGCCAAGTATACAGCACCGCAAAAAGTGAAACTATTACACCGGCCTACTGCACAGAGGATTTTATCGCGCATAAAAATATTTCACTGCGCGCACTGGTGTGTACCGAGGCTTATCACAAATTTAAAGAGCTCTACGATTTCACCCTGATTACCGCCAGCACCGACGATAGCGAAAAGAGTTTGCAAAGCATGATTAATATTCAAGGCGTCTCTTACGCTAATGGAGTAAAACTGATTACCGAATTTTTGCAGGGCATTGATCGCACAGCGGTTAACGATACATCGCCTAAAGACGTTCCAACTTCATTACCAACCAGTTCAGCCAACCCAACGGAGGCCGCACAATGAGCCTGCCTGTTTTTGTTGAGCTCCTGACGCCGGATGGCGAAGTTATTCATCGCAATAAATTCATCCAACTGCCTATTCGTATTGGCCGCGCATACGACAACGATATTATTCTGGATGATCCGCACACAGCGGCGCACCATGCACAAATCGAATTGAACCAGTTGGATGAGCTGGTAATCAATGATTTGGGTAGCCGCAATGGCATTGCACAAGATAACCAGCGCAATGATTTTTTTGTGGTTAATGGTGATGCGGTTTATCGCCTCGGCCATACCCGGCTGCGAGTGCGTACGGCTGCCTATGCAGTTGCAGACGAAGTATCTGATTCCACCAATCATGGCTGGGAAGGTTGGCGTCCCGCGCTGCTAGGTGGCGTATTATTGGTGACGATTGGCTTATTAAGTACCTGGCTGAGCGATTTGCAGCAAGGCACGCTTAGTAAATATTTATTGGAGCTGGTCAGCGTTATTGGTTTCGCGATTGGCTGGGCCGGTGTGTGGGCATTGTTTAGCCGATTGTTTAATGGCCACGCTCGCTTTGGTCGCCATTTGTTAATTGTCAGTAGCGGTTTAACCGTGCTGGAGCTGTGGGAGTTTTTCAGCGGTGCTATTGCCTATGCGTTTAGCCTGGAGTCACTCGCCACCTTTACATCGCCTCCCGTTGTAGTGATTTGCGCATTCGTGTTGTATTTCCATTTACTCACCACGGGCAATAAACGCCCGCAACGATTGAAATATTATCTGGCTGGTTTGGCGATTCTGGGTATTGGCATCACCATGGCGAAACAATACCAGGCCAGTAATCATCTCGCAGATGAGCTCTACCTCAGCAATCTCTATCCGCCAGCGTTACGTATTAGCAGCGATAAATCGCTTGAAAGCTTTACTACAAATATCAATGCACTCAAAACCAAAGTGGACGATGAGCGCAAGGAAAACCCGGAAAAAGGTGCCGACAAAAATGTCATCGAGAAAATCATTGATGATAGTGAAGAGGAAGATGCAGCAACAAGCACTGAATCCTCATCATCAAGCTCGGCTATACCGGCAGTGCCATCGACATAATCCGGCGTCTCCAATTAATCCAAGCGCCGGTTCCATCAAACCGGCCATACGATTGGACAGCGCAGGGGCGCCCGCCTAGAATGGCGCCCCTTTTTGTTCACCCTCACTCCAGCAGGTAATCCCATGGGCAATAAAACCGCTCTTTACGCCACCCATCAAGCCATGGGCGGCAAACTCGTGGACTTTGGTGGCTGGGACATGCCATTGCATTACGGCTCGCAAATCGAAGAGCACCACAAGGTGCGCCAGCATGCCGGCATGTTTGATGTATCACACATGACCGTCGTGGATGTGACCGGTAAAGATGCAAAAGCCTATCTCCAATACCTGCTCGCCAATGACGTCGCCAAGCTGGATTCAGTATTTGGCAAAGCCCTGTACAGCGGTATGCTCAATCCCGAAGGCGGCGTTATTGATGACCTGATTGTTTACAACCTGGGTGACTGGTATCGCGTTGTGGTGAATTGCAGCACCCGCGAGAAAGATCTGGCCTGGATGAATAAAATCGCAGCTAACTACACTGTGACTCTCACAGAGCGAGCAGAACTCGCCATGATTGCGGTGCAAGGTCCACAAGCAATCGCCATTACCAAATCCCTGGTTGGTAGCGATAAGGCGGGGATTATCGACCAATTGAAAATATTCCAGGGGCTGCCCGCAGGCGACTGGTTTATTGGCCGCACTGGTTACACCGGCGAAGATGGCCTGGAAATTATGTTGCCTAATGAGCAAGCTGCCGGGCTCTGGAATGCACTCGCCAATGCAGGCGTGGCACCAAGTGGCCTGGGTGCTCGCGATACCTTGCGCCTGGAAGCAGGCATGAATTTGTATGGGCATGAGATGAATGAATCCGTCTCGCCACTGGTTGCCAATATGGGCTGGACCATCGCCTGGCAACCAGCGGAGCGTGACTTTATTGGTCGCGCTGCGCTGGAAAAACAAAAAGCCGAAGGCCAACTCCACAAGCTGGTTGGGCTGGTATTGCGTGAACGCGGGGTACTACGCGCAGAACAAATTGTCAGCGTTGAAGGCAGCGATGAAAAAGGCGTTATCACCAGTGGGACATTTTCCCCCAGCTTGGGCTATTCTATTGCCTTAGCGCGCGTTCCCGTTGCTATCGGCAGCCATTGCCAGGTGGAAATGCGCGGCAAGCAAATTATCGTTGATGTTGTCGCTCCCAATTTTGTGCGCAATGGTAAGGCCCTGATTTAATAAAACCCGATATAGAGCAACATTGAAAACTTGATGCGTTTTTATTAAGAACATTCGTTAAAAATTTTTACAGGAAAAAGATCATGAGCGATATTCGCAAAGAACTGAAATATTTAAGCAGCCACGAATGGGCCCGTGTCGAAGAAGATGGCACTGTCACCATCGGTATCACAGACCATGCTCAAGACGCGCTGGGCGATGTTGTGTATGTTGAAACCCCGGAAGTTGGCTCACGCGTGGCAGTGGGTGAAGAAGCTGGCGTAGTGGAATCCGTTAAAGCCGCATCTGATATTTACACACTGGTATCCGGCGAAGTTATCGCCGTTAATGAAGCTCTGCAAGATGCACCGGAAACGGTAAACAGCTCACCCTACGACGACGGCTGGTTCTTTCGCGTGAAGCCGGATGATTTGTCTGAGCTGGATGAGGCACTGGATGCAGAAGACTATCGCGATTTATTAGAAAGCGAAGAATAATTTCCATCACTTTTTTATTTTGATAACAACAAAATATAAAAGTGTAAAAAAAACGCGGCAATTGCCGCGTTTTTTATTGCTCATTCTTATCCAGATCACATCGCTGTTTTAATTTCTGACTGAATAGTTTTAATGTCACGCGGCCACGGACCTGCATCGCGTTGCGCTGAAGGTAATGTTTTAATTGCCTGCCGCGCTTGCGCAGAATTAGCAAAGCGACCGGTAATCACTACAAACCAATCCTTCCCGGCGCGCTTGCTCTTAAACATCAGCAATTCACTTTTGTTGGGTTGCGATGCAATGAAATCGAGCGCCGCTTTTTGATTACTGACGCCGACCAACTGAATTGTATATTCAGTGGGCTTCCATCCCAGAATATTACGCTCCTGCGCGCTACCACTTTGCTGTGTTGGTTTGCTCGCAGGTTTTGGGGGCGCAACCGGTTCCGGTTTTATAGTAGTGGCCGCCGCTTGGGTGCTCGCTACCGGCGTAGCCGTTTGCGCAGGAGCCCGCTCAGGTTTTGCAGTATTTACTACTGCCGATTCACTGGATGGTTGGCTCACCTGTTTTGGCGGTGCAGTCGGTAATTGCGCTAATGGAACAACTTGTTCTTTTGCAATTTCACTTGCAGTGGTCTCTACCGTCGCAACATTGGCTGCTCCTGATTGCGCAATAGCGGGGGTAGCCACAGGCTCTGAAGCTGTCGTACCGGTTGGTGCTGGTTCAGGTTGTATTGGCGCAGTTTGTGGCTGCACTTGCTGATTCGGCTGCTGAGGTTGCGGCAAACTTTGCATCAACGGTTGCACCGGGGTTTGCGTCGACGTTAATTCAGTTGCGCTGGCCGCAGTGGAATTAGCAACGGATGCTGCCGGTGCAGAAACAGGATTCACTGCAACAGGTGGCGCAGATTCGGGTTCATCATCCTCCATATACAAGAAGGCAACCCCCACCACCGCAATCAATAAAGATATCGCGACAATATGAACCACAGGCAGGGCTCTTTTGCTTATGGTTCTGGCGGGTGTTACTGATTCCAGTAAATGCTCCTCAGCAAGGCCGTGCAATACATTTAATTGCCCTTGCGCCTGATGCCACCAGGAATCCACTTTGGATTCAGAAAAAATTTCAGGCCCAAGGTAATCAGCCATTTCCATTCGAAAATTTAAATAATCAACGGTTTCAAGCAATGTGAATGCTTGCAGATAAAAATCATTGCACAATAAATTTTCCGGGCTTAATCGTTCCAGGCGCCGCATTAATGACGGCTCACCAAATAATGCCAGGTGTAAACGATTTTGCTGTGGGAAATTATTAAGTAGCGATGTAAGAACAGAGATCGATTGGTCATCAAGAAGGTGGGCGTTGTCTAGCACCACTACCGCTAAACCATCGTCTTCCGACACAGCTTCTTCAGCAATAAATGCTTCCAATGCACTGAGTAACGTTTCCGTCGAAGGAATATCACCAGTATGAATACCGAACGCTTGATTAATTGAAAGCAGTATTTGCTCAAGCGAATGAGAGTTGCGCACCGCAATAAAACAGATCTGATCCTGGTCTGACAATGAATCCATAAATGCATGGGCAACACGTGTTTTACCTACACCACTCTCACCCAGCACCACCAAAACACTATTACTGAATTGACACAAATGGAGCAGTTGATCCAGTAACTGGCGACGCCCGGCGCCGGTAAATAATGGAAAGGAATAATCGTGCGCAAAAGGATCTTCAGACAGCCCATAACGCTGACGATAATCGGCAAGCAATTGATCTTCTTTTTGCTCATCCAATTCATCAAATAAATAACCTTGTTGTGAATCCTGATCCAGAATTCGGTTATCCGGCTGGGCGCGCAGTGGTGATTCGTCCGTCATTATCTCAATCTCTTACAAGCAGATTAATCGGCTTTACAAGCATCAAATGTTTGCTGCAATAAATTAGCATCTATGTCACTGGTGATAATGGCTTTTCCCATGGATTCCAAAAGTACGAGCCGCAAGCGGCCATCCAATACTTTTTTATCAACACCCATTAAGGATTTGAATGTATCCGGGGACATATCTGCCGGCGCTTTAGTGGGTAAATTGGCATGCTCAAGCAAATTAACAATGCGAATTAAATCTTGTTCACTAATAGCACCGCGACGCCAGGACAAATCTGCCGCCATTACCATACCTGCAGCAACTGCTTCACCATGTAACCAATTACCATAACCCTGGGCAGTTTCAATAGCGTGGCCGAAGGTATGACCAAGGTTTAATATTGCGCGCAAGCCACCTTCCCGCTCATCCTGTGCAACAACATTTGCTTTATTTTCACAAGAACGTTTTACAGCGTATGCCAATGCCTCTTTATCACCCGACATCAGCGCAGCAATATTATTTTCCAGCCAGACAAAAAAATCGTAATCGGAAATCAAACCGTATTTAATAATTTCAGCAATACCCGCTGACAATTCACGCGGCGGTAAACTGGCCAACAATGAAATATCAGCCAACACACACTGCGGCTGATAAAAAGCGCCAACCATGTTTTTACCCAGCGGATGATTAACCCCGGTTTTACCACCGACAGAAGAATCCACCATCGACAACAACGTGGTAGGAATCTGGATAAAATCGACACCGCGTTGATAACACGCCGCTGCAAAACCTGTCATGTCACCAACAACACCACCACCTAATGCAATTAATGTTGTAGTGCGGTTATGGCGCGCGCTGAGCAATTTATCAAAAATCGTTGCCCAAACCTCAAGCGTTTTATAACTCTCACCGTCAGGTAAAATCACCGCATCAACTTGAAGACCAGCTAAACGCCGTGTCAGCTCATCCAGGTATAGAGGCGCGATGGTTTCGTTAGTAACAATGCACACCTGTTTACCCGTTATATGGCGAGTAATCAGGTCAGGATGGGTTAAGAGTTGCTCACCGATATAGATTGGATAACTACGATCATCCAGATTAACGGTTAAAACCTGCATAGCGAGAAACCTTTTGGAGACAGGAAATCAGCGGGCACTTTATCACAAAGTGCACCGGGATTTTAGAAAAGAGGAACAAGAGTGAAGTACTTATGCCAATGAACTAAAGGATTAATCAGGTATTAAGAACCAAAGATGCAATTTCCTGGGCAACGGTTTTGGGTGAGCGCCGATCAGTATTAACAATGAAATCAGCTGCATTCTGGTAGAGAGGATCGCGCAATGCTAACAAATCAATAATTTTCTGGCGCGGATTCTCGACTTGTAATAACGGGCGCTTTTTATCGCGAGCAGTACGCTCAACCAACTGATCAATTGATGCCGTCAGATAACAGACAAAACCAGCGGACTTCATCAGTAAACGATTTTGCTCTCGCAAAACAATTCCACCACCAGTAGCTACGACCGTATCATGGTCTGTAGCCAGCTCCTGCAATACTGCAGTTTCACGCTCACGAAACCCCTCTTCCCCTTCCATATCAAATATCCAGGGAATATCAGCACCCGTGCGCTCTTCTATCACCCGATCACTATCGCGGAAATTAAAACCTAATTCGCTAGCCAATAAACGGCCTATGGTAGATTTGCCGGCCCCCATGGGGCCGACAAGAAAGATAAGGGACTTACGCATTAGTTTGACAAATTTTCCGATATCAGCTTGGGAGTTACAAAAATCAGCAATTCAGTTTTGAATTGATTATCAATGGTTTTCTTGAACAGACGCCCTAAATAAGGAATGTCGCCTAATACAGGAACCTTATTCTCCGTTTTATTACCTTCAACAGAGAACACACCACCAAGCACTACGGTTTGAGCATTGTTAACCAATACCTTTGTTTGCAAGCGGGTAATATCCAAAGTGGGTCTACCGGATACTTCTACGCTGGCAACCGAATCTTTCCATACATTTAAATCCATTATGATTCGGTTATCAGGGGTTATTTGTGGAGTTACTTCCAGTTTTAATACAGCTTCTCTAAAACCGGTAGTAGTACCACCGCTAGGCGCTGTTTCCAGGAAGCCAATCTCTTTACCTGACTTGATAATGGCCAGTTGCTTATCGCTGGTAATTACCTTGGGTTGAGAAACGATTTCTGCAAAGCCGGAGTTTTCAAGAGCACTCAATTCCAAATCCAAATACGTATTATCGGTTAGCACACCGATAGCTGCACTTGCATAAGGATTAGTAACAGCCAGATTAACAGCATCAGCTTCATTCATATCAAATGATTTTCCATCTGCCGAATCAGATACAAACCAATCGCGCGGGCTTGTGCCACCCGTATCATCCAAACCTTCGCGGGATCCAGCAAAATCAATAATACGGTTTTTATTTTCGTTATAGCCAATCCCCCCCCAACGCACGCCTAACTCACGCTGGAAATCGGTATTCGCAATAACTATGCGAGCCTCAATCATCACTTGACGTATAGGGATATCGATTTGATCAACCAAACGCTTGAATGCTTCTATACGCTCAGCGGTATCGGTAATAATGATAGAGTTAGTACGTTCATCGACTACACCCTGTCCACGTTCGGAAAGAACGCTACCTGTCGCACGATTACCACCCTGACCACTACCACCTCTTGATCCACCCCCGTTATTATCCCCACGGAAGAGCTCAAACATTTCCTTCGCGTTAGCATAACGGACACGAATGTATTCAGTGCGCAAAGGTGCCAGTTCTTCAAGTTGCTTCTTGGTGGTAATTTCCTGACGCTCACGCTCTGCAATTTCTGCAGCAGGAGCAACCATCAACACATTTCCAACCTGACGTTTATCCAGCCCCTTATTTTTCAGGACCATTTCAAGAGCCTGATCCCAGGGTACATTTTGCAAACGTAAGGTGATACGCCCTTGTACAGTATCGCTAGCCACCAGATTCAACTCGGTAAAATCAGCAATGATCTGCAATACCGCACGCACCTCAATATCCTGGAAATCCAGAGAGAGCTTTTCACCGGTATATTCAAAATCCTTTTTCTTTTCTTGTTTCTCTTGCTCAGTTAAAGGCTTGATACTAACTACATATTCATTGTCAGTTTGATAAGCCAGGTAATCAAAATCACCACCCGCACTAATATTCAGTACAGAAGATTCCCCCTCTTGCGTAGAGGCAACCAAAGAGACCGGCGTTGCAAAATCCACTACATCCAGGCGACGACGCAATTCTGGCGGCAGCCATACATCCTTAAATGAAAGCCTCACGCCAGCGCCTGTACCAACCATATCAGCACTGACTTTGGGATTAGATAAAGTCACAATAATACGACCCTCTCCAACAGCTCCTCTCCTGAAGTCAATATTAGTGATACGAGTCTGATTACCGAGGGCATCTTTTTCTTTTAATGATCCGGTTGTCGCCACATCAACAGACGGACGAGCAACCTGGGCCTTCTCCCCGCCTTTCACTGCACCAACCTCAACGACAAAATTATTCCCATCGACGCGAGTAGTGTAAGAGGCCAAATCATTAAGATTCAAAATCAAGCGGGTGCGGCCTTCACTGGTAAGCACCATCGCACTTTGACCATTATCAACTGCCAATGGAAAACGGCGCTCTTTCAAACCACTAACAACGTCGGGAAAGTCAAAAACGATACGAGCAGG
>NZ_KN266208.1:589274-661534 GCF_000766945.1 Cellvibrio mixtus subsp. mixtus J3-8
CACTTCAAAGCGCTCACCTGGCAATTGTGAAAAATCAATAGTCTTGAGAGTGTTAGCCCACAAGAAAGGGGAGGCGATTACGCCAATCAGTGCCAAAGCAAATTTACGCATATTCAACCCCGGAGTGAATAGAGCACACATGTCCGCTTATTCCTTCTCTTCTAATTTAATAATTCTGGGACGTTCAACCCAACCATTGGAACCATCACTAACAATCTCCATCACTTCAATTTGTGATGAGGAGGCTGAAATAATTTTTCCATGATTCATCCCCAGGTAATTACCTAAAGTTGCAGGTACAACACTATTTTCGCCATTATCGATCAGCGCCCATAACTGACCACCTTTTAAAATAGTGCCCACCATTTTCAATGAAGTAATATTGAATCCTTCAAGAAATTCTTTTTCACGCGCCAAGTCAGGGGCAACAGCGCGCCCACCTTTAGCAGCCGACTCGTCCACTGGAATTGGTTTTTCAAAAGGGCTACGCAAAGTCATCGCGCTGTACGCAAAAGGTTGATATGGACTAAAGGTTGGTAAAGGCTCAATCTGCCCTTTAGGACGACGCTTGGTCTCTTCCATAAAATCGATTAAATCTTGCTGGGAAGATTGACCACAACCAACCAGTGCCAATACACAAAACACTTGTGCAATTAATAAAGACCGTTTCATTTAGCAGCGGCCTCCTGTGCTTTATAGCGATATGTTTTTGCTGATATTTTCATGTTCAACGTCCGGCTTTCTTTAGCCGCCGTTATTGTGAAGTCATGTAACGTAACAATACGCGGCATACCAGCAACACCACTCACAAAACCGCCCATATCGTGATAGCCGCCATCCACCGAAATACTGATGGGAACCTCAATGTAATACTCAGCTACAACATCTGGCTGGAAGTTTATGTTCGCATTGGTCAAACCGCTCTCTGTTCCGCGTGTACCAATATCTTCAAGCAACCCCGGCACCTCTGTTTTAGCAGGCAGGCGGGAAAGCAACGATTCGAAAGTGACTTTCATCTCTTCCATTTGCGCTTTATATGCATCCAGATTGGCCGCTTCAAAACTACGCTTTTCAAAAGTGGTTCGAAGTGTTTTTTCCTGCGCAGCAACAGATTCCAATTCCAAATTTAAATCGCTAATTTTTACGTAATAAGTTGCGATAAAAATAAGCGCCACCAACAACAGGCACACAAACACTTTGGCAGGTAAAGGCCATACACCGATTTTTTCAAAATCGATATTGTTTACGTCAAAATCTTTTAGTTGTTCGAGAGTATCCTGGAATGACATTATTTTGCCCCTCCTGCGGTTTTGGCCGCTTCAGCAGCAGGATCTACAGGAGCAGAAGTTTCTACCGTCATTTTAAATGTGCTTGCATCCTCTCCCTCATCCTGTGCCGCTTGTACAGAAGACAGATTTGGCGATGCATACCAGTCCGATGCCTCCAGGTTACGCATAAAACTGGCAACACGGTTATATGACTCAGCAACGCCTGCAATGGTGACGACATTGCCCTTACGCTCTACCGAATTTACCCACACACCATCCGGAATCGCTCTTGCCAGTTCATCAAAATAACGAACAATAACGGGGCGAGTTCCTTCAAGGTCGGTAATAACTTTGATGCGCGCCAACAAATCATCGCGCACTTTCTTGATTTCGCTAATTTCTTTTACTTGCGCATCCAGCTTTTTAATTTCCTGGTCCAAGAGCTGGTTACGTGCATTCTGGTTTTCAATAGCGGATTGAACACTGGACACCCATAGATAAGCAGCAAACGCCGCAACAAGCCCAACACCGGCGATAATGCCTAAAAACTCGCGCTTCTTTTCCTCGCGATAGACTTGACGCCAGGGCAATAAGTTAATTTTGGCCATTAGTCAAAACTCCTCATTGCCAAACCGGTAACAATCATTAACGCTGGCGCATCATTAGCTAAAGAAACTGCATTGACCCTGGACGACACTGACATTCGCGCAAAAGGGTTTGCTACAACGGTTTGGGTTCCCAGCTTTTCCTCAATCAACCCCACCAATCCCTCAAGCGAAGCAACACCGCCGGCAAGGATGATGTAGTCAACATCGTTGTATTGACTTGCAGAAAAGAAAAACTGGAGGGAGCGGGTAACTTGTTGGACGACGGCATCTTTAAATGGCGTTAATACTTCCATTTCATAATCATCCGGCAAACCGCCTTGTTTTTTGGCAAGTCCGGCCTCTTCGCGTGACAAGCCATAACGTCGCTGGATTTCCTCAGTAAGCTGACGTCCACCGAACAACTGTTCACGGGTATACACTGTTTTGCCATCAACTAACACACTCAGTGTTGTCATGGTTGCGCCTATATCAATAATCGCAACAACCTGCCCTTCCTGATCCTCCAATTGCTCGGCAATCAGCTCAAAAGCACGTTCCATGCAATAGGCTTCAATATCGACCTTTTCAGCTATTAAATCTGAATCTGCCAACACCTGCTCACGCACTTCGACATTCTCACGACGACAAGCAGCGAGCAACACTTCAACCTGGTCAGGATTGCGCGGTGAAATCCCCTGGACTTCAAAGTCCAGCGCCACCTCTTCAAGTGGGAAAGGAATATATTGGTCAGCTTCAGCGGCAATCTGGCTTTCCATAGCATCATCATTCAAATCCGCCGGCATATCGATCATTTTGGTGATCACCGCCGAACCTGCAACGGCTACCGCAGCATGCTTTAATTTGGTTTTGGACTGCTTGACCATTGAGCGAATCACTTCCGCTACCGCCACCGGATCAGCAATATTTTTTTCTACTACCGCATTAGGGGGAAGCGCTTTTACGGTATAGGACTCAACACGATAGCGATCACCGCTACGGCTGAGTTCAAGCAATTTCACCGATGTGGAGCTGATATCCAGCCCGATCACCGGCTTTGCCTTCTTTTCGAGGAAACTTAAAATGCCCATTTTTCTATCTATATCCGTAACTTAGACGTTGTTTATGTTATAGCACTTTAACTTAAGCCTGCAACAAACCGATGAATATGTAAACAGGCAAAAAAGCCCGTATAATGCGCGCCTCTTCCTGCGAATTCGCTAACCCATTAATTCACATAGAAAAAATGTTTAGTAAAAAATCCTTGTTCGGCATTATTTTTTGGCTGTTACTGGCTGGTACCAGTGTTACCCTGGTGACATTTGCAGGCCTTTATCTCTATCTCAGCCCCAAATTACCTTCGGTTGAATCCTTGAGGGAGGTTAAATTACAGACCCCGTTACGGGTTTATTCAAGCGACGGCAAACTTATTGGTGAATTTGGCGAACAACGTCGCACTCCACTCACCTACGATCAGATCCCGCCCCTTTATATAAAAGCTCTCCTCTCCGCCGAAGATGCAGAGTTCTTCGAGCATCATGGGGTTTCTCTAAAAGGCATGTTGCGCGCCGCATCACAAATTCTAAAGTCCGGCGCCATCCAATCGGGTGGAAGTACTATTACTCAACAGTTGGCACGTGATTTCTTTCTCACTCGCCAGCAAATCTTCTCACGCAAGTTTAACGAAATTCTCTTATCCATTGAAATTGAAAGAAAATTCACCAAGGAAGAAATCCTGGAATTATTCAATAATAAAATGTTCTTTGGGAACCGTGCCTACGGTTTACAAGCGGCTGCCCAAATCTATTATGGCAAGGATATTAAGGATTTAAGCGTCGCCCAATACGCCATGATCGTCGGTGTACTTAAAGCACCTTCAGCCTATAACCCGCTTGCGAACCTCAAACGCGCGATGATCCGCCGCAACTGGATTATCGGGCGCATGTATGAGTTAAAACATATTGATCGCGTCACCTATGAAGCAGCAATCAATGAACCCAACACGGCCAGCTATCACGGTACAACACTGGATGTGCAAGCACCTTATATTGCAGAAATGGCACGCCAGGAAGTACTTGATCGTTTTGGCGACAAAGCTTACGTGCAGGGGTATCGTGTTTACACTACTGTCGATAGCGCTGCACAAGCGACAGCCCAGGCAGCAATCCTCAAGGGACTAATGGATTACGACAAACGCCACGGTTACCGCGGCCCGGAGCGAAAACTAAACCCATCGCAAGAATCTGATCTTTCGGATTGGCAAGATGAACTGCAGACAATCCCGGTCCTCGGAGGCCTTGAGCCTGCCGCTGTCGTAGATGTTGCCGACAAAACAGTCAAAGTCATTATGAGCAATGGGGATTTTGTTGACCTCGGCTGGGAACAAGGCCTGTCCAATGTACGCCCCTACATTACCGAAGACAGCCGCGGCGCGACTTATAATAGTGCGCGCGATTTTTTGAAGCCCGGCGACGTAGTGCGGCTTGCAAAAGATAATGACGACCAATGGCACTTCAGCCAGGTTCCCGCCATTCAGGCTGCACTGGTTTCACTCGACCCAATGGATGGCGCCATTCGCTCATTAGTCGGTGGTTTCGACTTCAACCAAAGTCATTACAATCGCGCCACTCAAGGAGCTCGCCAGCCCGGGTCCAGCTTCAAACCCTTGCTGTATACCGCCGCCCTGGAAAATGGATTTACACCTGCATCAATTATTAACGATGCCCCAATCGTCATCGAAAATACCAGCACTGGCATAGCCTGGCGCCCGGAGAATGACGATGGCAAATTCTCTGGCCCTATGCGTCTGCGCCAGGCATTGTATCGTTCGCGAAATCTGGTTTCGATCCGCTTACTGCGCAGTATTGGCATGCAAACAGCGCTGGATAGCATGGCAAGATTTGGCTTCAACCCCAAAGATTTCCCCCGCGACCTGACGTTGGCATTGGGTACTCATGAATTAACGCCCATGCAAATGGCGACCGCCTATGCCAGTTTCGCTAACGGCGGCTTCAAAATTGATCCATACCTGGTCACACGAATTGAGGAAGACAGCGGCAAGATTGTTTACGAAGCCACCCCCAAAAGAGTTTGTAAAGAATGCGAGAGCAACCTTCCATCCACGAATGATGCCAACACCAATGTTGCCAAGCGAATTATTGATGCCCGTATCGCCTACCTGATCGACTCGATGCTGCGCGACGTAGTGGATAAAGGCACTGGCCGCCAAGCGAAACAATTGGGGCGCAAGGATCTCGCCGGTAAAACCGGCACTACCAACGGTCCGCGCGACACATGGTTTTCTGGCTACAACCCTAATATCACTACCACCGTGTGGGTAGGTTTTGATGCGAACACATTATTGGGTAGAAAAGAGTTCGGTAGCTCTGCAGCGCTGCCGATCTGGATCGACTTTATGCGCACCGCCCTGGAAGGATTACCAGATCAGTTACCACGCCAGCCTGAAGGCATTGTTACCGTGCGCATCAATCCGGATACCGGAAAACCGGCTATGCCTGGTGATCCGGACGCCATCTTTGAAGTATTTTTAGGGGAAGATACCGGCCGTACATCTGCCGCAGGCCATGAAACCAGCGAGCAAGTCACCCTGCCGGAAGAGATTTTCTAACGCTAGAGATTTTTTGAGTAAGCTAATCGATAACCTTCAGGGATGAAGGAGTGCGCACCCCCATCACCAACGACTTAAACTGGCGTTTGCCACTTTGGCCACCCTTGTTTTTCCGAGCAGTAATCCATCCACGCACTTCCACTGTTTTGCCCACCAGCACCTGCCAATCCTTACGCCCGAACGCCTGCCAATCAGACTTTTTGATCTGCGCAACCAGTTCGCCATCAAACTCAATCCACACCGCCGAATTCACATCGACACGAGTTACCTTGCCGCGCACGAGGCGAAAACCGGTATCGCCCACCAGTAAAGACGCAGATTGAAATCCTCCCCAATAAGGGTTACGCCAAACACCGGATGGATTTTTGCGCGCACGCGATTCAATTGAAGAGAGGCAGGATTCTTGCGCACGATTAGGGGGAACACTGATTTGAAATGCCATGCCAGCGCGAATTTGTTCGGCGGCAAGGCTGCGCCCTGATTTATCGTACACATGCGCCAGCCAACGCCCGTAGTGGTCGCGCCTTTCAGTATCAAACCCCAAACGAACTTCGCCGCCAGCGCTGGCGATAAATTGGCGCGCTTTTGCCAGTGATTCCTGCCCCATGGGTTGGCCGCGTTTTTGACCGATGGCAATCTCCGGCGCGTTCATCCCCAACACACGCACCGAGCGACCATCACTGAGCTTCAATGTATCGCCATCCTGCACCTTCGCAACGCGAATAGGTGCAGTTTCGGGATGGCCGCACTCGGCCAATACAGGCGCAGAGGTCAACAGGCATAAAAAAACGCCGGCGAGTAAACTCGCCGGCGTTTTTAGTGATTGTCGTGTCAGCTTAAGCTGCAAGACACACCAATTATTTCTTGGCGCCACCGATGCGGCTGCCGAAACGCTTGGTGAAGCGGTCAATACGACCACCGGTATCAACGATTTTTTGCTTGCCAGTGTAGAAAGGGTGGCATTGGCCGCACACGTCTACGTGGAAAGATTTACCCAGGGTTGAACGGGTAGTGAAGTTGTTGCCGCAGCTGCAGTTAACAGCAACTTCAACGTAATTTGGATGAATGTCTGCTTTCATGATGAATGCCTTCGTAAGCTGTGCCGCCACCGGGTCAATTGCCTGGCACCGCACATAGGTTAAAAAAAACGGCTGTTTTTGAAGAGCGGCGATACTATCAGAAAAAAATGCGAGCGCAACCGCAAAGCATGGTTTTGCCTAAAAAATCATCACCCATATGATGTTTCTGCCACTAAAGCGTCAATTTGACTCCCTGCTTTGTCGAGACGATATGGGTTATCCTTCCACTAAAACGCTGCCTAATCAGAACTCTATCAACGATGCTCGAACCACGATTGCTTGAAATTGCCCTTCCGGTCCCCCTAAGGCGCAATTTCGACTATTTACCGCCGATTGATTTTCCCCTCGATGCACTGGATTCAATGCAAGCTGGCACCCTGATCAAGGTTCCGTTTGGCCACCAGGAGCTCATCGGGGTATTGCTCGCGGTTAAATCAGTTAGTTCTTACCAACCTGCCAAGCTGCGCCCCGCGCTGGGTTTTATCGATCACCACCCTGTACTGGACACTGAACTACTCGAGCTTTGCCGATGGGCCGCTGACTATTATCAATCCCCTTTAGGCGAGGCTCTGCAAACTGCTTTACCCGTCCTCTTGCGACAGGGTGAACCGGCGCGATTAAAAGGCGAACCTGTTTTTGTATTGACCACTGAAGGCAAAGGCTTGCCCGAAGGCGCCCTCAAACGCGCACGCAAACAAGCCGAATTACTGGCAGCACTACAAAAGACCCCGCAGTTAACACGGGCAGATCTGGATTTACTGGAAATACCCCGCGCCATTGCCAAAAACCTGATCGATAAAGGCTTGGTAAGAATCGAAGAGCTGGTGATATCAACACAAAATCCCGCCCTCCAATTATTGCGGGAACCGCCACTCCCCCTGAGTGATGAACAACAACAAGCATTTGAACAGATCGACTTTACCGGCTTTAAAACCTGGCTACTCGACGGCGCCACCGGTAGCGGCAAAACCGAAATTTATTTGCAAGCGATTGAACAGTGCCTCCAACAAGGCAAACAAGCATTAGTGCTGGTCCCTGAAATTGGCCTTACCCCGCAAACCATCCAGCGCTTCCAGCGGCGCTTTGCTGTTCCGGTTGCCGCATTACATTCAGGGTTAAATGATAAAGAGAGGCTGGAGGCATGGCTGCAAGCACGTGCGGGTATTGCCCGCATCGTAATCGGGACTCGCTCGGCGCTGTTTACGCCCTTCCAATCACTGGGAATTATCATTATTGATGAAGAGCACGATGGTTCATTCAAGCAACAGGATGGCTTCCGTTATTCAGCGCGTGACCTCGCCGCCGTACGTGCGCACCGCTTGAACATTCCCCTGATTCTCGGCTCGGCAACGCCCTCGCTGGAAACCTTGCACAATGCATTGCAAGGTCGCTCCCAACATTTGCAACTTAAAGCTCGTGCGGGCAGTGCCAGGCCACCGGAAATCCAGTTGCTGGATATTCGCGGCGAAATACTCCACGACGGTTTTGCCCAAGCCAGCATTGATGCTATTAGCGAAACCCTCGCACGCGGAAACCAGGTGCTGGTTTTTCTCAACCGCCGCGGTTATGCACCGACATTGGAATGCCACGATTGCGGCTGGCTGGCGAACTGTCATTTTTGCGATGCACGCATGACCGTGCACCAAACCCCGCGCCATTTACATTGCCATCATTGTGATCACCAGCGCGCATTGCCGCGCCGCTGCCCGCACTGCAATTCCAGCCATTTACAACCCATCGGCCAGGGAACCGAGCGCAGTGAAATCGTGCTGCAGCAATTATTTCCGGGGCAAAAAATTATTCGTGTGGACCGCGATTCCACGCGCAATAAAAATGCAATGCAAAAATTACTGGAAGATGTTCATACCGGCGAACCCTGCATCCTCGTTGGAACACAGATGCTCGCCAAAGGCCACCACTTTGCCGATGTAACGCTGGTGGTCATTATCGATGCCGATGCCGGTTTATTCAGCACGGATTTCCGCGGCCCCGAACGCATGGGCCAATTGCTTTTACAAGTTGCCGGGCGCGCCGGGCGCGCCGAAAAACCGGGGCGAGTCATATTGCAGAGCCACCATACCGATCATCCGCTGGTACAGACTTTGGTTACGCGCGGTTACCACGCATTAGCTGATTTGATTTTGCAGGAGCGCCAACTGACTGCCCTGCCCCCTTATCGCCAACTCGCACTGGTTCGTGCCGAAAGCAAATTTCCCCAAAAGGCGACTGACTTTCTGACCTACGCACGCCAACAAGCAGAAATATTATCGCCCGCAACCCCGGCACTCAGTTATCTCGGCCCCTTGCCAGCATTGATGGAGAAGCGCGGCGACCGTTTTCGCTATCAATTGCAAATCAACAGCGCGCAACGCAAGCCCTTGCAACAATTGCTAACGGAATTAGCGATGAAACTTGAGGCCAGTCCGCTTGCCAAAGCGGTACGCTGGTCAATTGATGTCGACCCGCAAGAGATGGGTTAGTGATTGGGCTATAGCAATTGAGGAATAGAGCTTAGTGACGGCAATAGCCATTCCCTTTACAATCGCGCCCTTATTTTTTAGCCAACCGATTATGTAAATATCCATGAGTAGAGATTTCGCCAAAAAAGGCCGCGCACCGGCCAAACGCAACGGCAGCAATAGCGGAGGGCAAACACCTGCATGGCTGTGGTTTATTGCAGGCCTGGTGCTGGGTGCATTTGCGGCAAGCTACTACTTTATTAAAAATCCGGTAGAAGCACCGGCCCCCAAGGAAGAGCCCAAACCAAAAGTAATTGAAAACAAAACCCCCAAACCACGTTTTGATTTCTACAAATTACTGCAAGAAAGCGAAACGATTGTTCCTGCCAGCGAAGCTACCAGTGAAGAGAAACCGGCACAGCAGGAAGCAGGGATTGAATACCTGATCCAGGTGGGCTCATTCCCCAAAGCAGAAGATGCCGACAAATTACGCGCGCAACTGATCCTGCTGAACCTTGATGCGGGTATCGAAAAAGTGGAAATCCGCAAAGGTGAAATCTGGCATCGTGTCGTTGTCGGTCCTTTTGATAACCAAAATGCATTGACCAGCGCGCGCTCACAACTCGTCAAAAATGAGTACAACGCACTCGTCCTCAAACGCGCCAAAGCCAAGTAATGGCGTAAGCCAATCCGCAATCGATACCGCTTGAAAAACCGGTGTCGATCCCCATTTCGATAATTCCTGTTGCGATACCGCACAGCACATGTCCCGCATGTGTTTGTATTTATTCTTTAAAGGAAGTCCTGTGACTACGATTCTTTCTGTTCGCCGCGAAGGCCAGGTGGTAATTGGTGGCGACGGCCAGGTATCCCTTGGCAATACCGTCATGAAAGGCAACGCGCGCAAGGTGCGTCGTTTGTACAAAAACCAGGTGCTCGCCGGATTCGCCGGCGGCACTGCCGATGCGTTTACGTTATTCGAACGCTTTGAAGCCAAACTCGAAGCCCATAACGGCCAACTAACGCGTGCCGCTGTTGAACTCGCCAAAGACTGGCGAACGGACCGCAGCTTGCGCCGCCTGGAAGCCTTACTGGCTGTTGCCGATAAAGAAGCTTCGTTAATCATTACCGGCAATGGCGATGTGATCCAACCCGAAGATGATTTAATTGCGATTGGTTCCGGCGGCAACTACGCGCAAGCCGCTGCACGTGCATTACTGGAAAATACATCGCTCGATGCGCGCAATATTGTTGAAAAAGGTTTGAAAATCGCTGGCGATATTTGCGTGTTCACCAACCAGAACCACACCATTGAAGTGCTCGATTATTAATTTTTATATTAGCCCGCCATTTTGGTGGGGCACACAGCGCCTCACCAAAATGGCTACCAATGCACAAAGAAATTAAAGAGTTTTTTATGTCTTCTATGACCCCGCGCGAAATCGTGCATGAATTGGATAAACATATTGTCGGCCAACAAAATGCCAAGCGCGCCGTCGCCATTGCCTTGCGCAATCGCTGGCGCCGCATGCAAGTGCCCGCCGATATGCGCAATGAAATCACCCCGAAAAATATTCTGATGATCGGCCCGACCGGTGTTGGTAAAACCGAAATCGCCCGCCGTTTGGCAAAATTGGCCAACGCACCGTTTATTAAAGTGGAAGCGACCAAGTTTACGGAAGTCGGTTATGTCGGCCGCGATGTGGAATCCATTATTCGCGACCTCGTCGATGTCGCTATTAAAATGCGCCGCGAGCAAGCAGTAAAATCCGTCCAACATCGCGCGGCTGAAGCAGCAGAGGATCGTATCCTGGATGCATTGTTGCCACCGGCACGCGATTTATCCACTGAAGAAAGCAAACACGAATCCGGCACTCGCCAGATCTTCCGCAAAAAATTGCGCGAAGGCGAATTGGATGACAAAGAAATTGAAATTGATTTGGCCGCTCCTGGTGTAGGTGTGGAAATTATGGCCCCGCCCGGCATGGAAGAAATGACCAATCAATTGCAAAGTATGTTTTCATCACTAGGGCGTGACAAAACAAAAAAAATCAAAACCACCGTTAAAAAAGCCTTCAAACAATTACAGGATGAAGAAGCGGCAAAACTGGTGAGTGAAGACGATATCAAAACCCAGGCGATTGAAGCTGCGGAACAAAATGGCATTGTGTTTATCGATGAGATCGATAAAGTGGCACGCCGTGGCAATGTGAGCGGCGCGGATGTATCGCGCGAAGGTGTACAGCGCGATTTGCTGCCGCTAATTGAAGGCTGCACTGTAACGACCAAACACGGCATGATTAAAACCGATCACATTTTGTTTATCACGTCAGGCGCATTTCATTTGAGCAAGCCATCCGATTTGATTCCGGAGCTGCAAGGCCGTTTGCCCATTCGGGTGGAATTGCAAGCCTTAACACCGGATGATTTTGAACGCATCCTCACTGAGCCAAAAGCATCGCTGACTGAACAACAACAAGCACTGCTTAAAACGGAAGGTGTTGAAGTTTCTTTCTCTAACGATGGTATTCGCCGCATTGCAGAAACCGCTTTTGATGTGAATGAGCGAACTGAAAATATCGGCGCCCGCCGTTTGCATACTATCCTTGAGCGCTTGCTTGAAGACGTTTCTTTTGATGCGGGCAATGGTAATAACAGTGTTGAAATCAATGCGGATTACGTTGATAAACACTTGGGAGAGCTGGCAAAAAATGAAGATTTGAGCCGGTACATTCTCTGATGAGCACAGCTACCACATTAACTCCCAGCAAAATCAAGCTGCATAAACAATCGCAACAACTTGAGTTGCATTTTGGTGGCGAGCAATTTTTATTGCCCGCCGAATTTTTGCGCGTTTATTCACCCAGTGCAGAAGTGAAGGGCCATGGTCCCGGGCAGGAAGTGTTGCAGTTCGGGAAGAAAGACGTTGCTATAACCGGTGTTGAACGCGCCGGCAACTATGCCCTCAAATTGATTTTTAGCGATGGGCACGACAGTGGCATTTTTACCTGGAGTTATTTTTACGATCTGGGGAAAAACCAGGAGAAGCTCTGGGGTGAGTATCTGCAAAAATTACACGAGGCTGGTAAAAGTCGCGAGAAAGATACCAGCGTCGTGAAGTTTATTCACTAGCAACCAATCTATTCAGCACCGCTCCAGCTAATTATTCAACACCACTCCAGCTAACCATACCCGTGTATGCCGTTGCCAAAATCACCAGGCCGAACGCGATGCGATACCAGGCAAAAATTTCATAGGTGTGGTTAGCGACAAAACGCACCAGTGTTCTCACCGCCAGCCACGCGGCAAAGAATGCAGTGATAAATCCTGCTGCAAACATCGGTAAATCACTGGCATGCAGCAAGTCGCGATGCTTGTAGATATCATAAAACGTTGCTGCAAACATCGTTGGCACTGCGAGGAAAAATGAAAACTCGGCAGCGACTTTGCGATCCAGGCCGATAAACAAACCGCCGATAATGGTTGCACCGGAACGCGAAGTACCCGGCACCATGGATACCACCTGGAACAACCCCACTTTTAACGCATCTTTCCAACTCATATCATCAACATTGTGTACGCGTACCTGATGTGTACGGCGTTCTGCCCAGAGAATCACGATACCGCCAAGAATCAACATCGTTGCTACACTCAGCGGGTTGAATAAATAGGTTTTGATAATAGAGATAAACAGTACGCCAAAAATTGCTGCGGGCAGAAAGGCAATCAACAAATTGATAATAAATCGCTGGGCTTGCGAATCGTTAAACATCCCTAAGGCCACACGGGTAAATCGCTGCCGATATTCCACAACTACCGCCAATATAGCGCCTAGTTGGATCGCAATTTCAAATACGCGACCATCGTTATGGAAGTTAATCAGGTCCGCAACCACAATCAAATGCCCGGTACTGGAAATTGGTAAAAACTCGGTAAGACCTTCCACCACACCTAACACAATTGCCTTGATAATCAATAAAAAATCCACAATCAACTCCCGGATCAATGTAAAAAAAAGCGGGCGCAGTCTGCGCCAGTTCCACCAGGTTTGCAAACTCTGTGCCCATACGCGGGTCAACTCTGGGGTATAATTCTTCTACCATACCCGGAGGACAAATTCATGATGCTGAATATTTCCCGTTTATTAGCAATTACTACGTTAATGCTACTGGGAGCCTGTACTCAAATCCGCTATAGCGATGATTTTAAATCCGGCACGGAATTTAACGGCTTGAAAACCTACCAATGGCGTTCAGTGACGGTGGATATTGGTGGAACCGATAAAGATCTCCTGCAACGTCTGGCCGATAACCAATTGCGCACCCAGGGTTTTGTCGCTGCGGATAAAGCCCCCGATGTATTGCTGGACCTGCAGGTTTTTTCACGCGAAAGTAGCGGCGGTAATACCAGTATCGGCATTGGTATTGGAATGCCTGTTGGTCGCCACGGTAGTGTTGGCCTTGGTACCGGCCAAATTCTGGGCAAAGGTAAACAGGAGGGAGTAATCGTTATCGATGTTACCCAGACAAAATCCAATACTTTGATTTGGCGTGGCACCGCAGAAGGAATACCACTCATTAATTTTTCATTGAAAGCTGAACATAAACTCAGTGAAAGCTTTACGCAGCTACTGCAACAGTTTCCACCAAAATCCAAGGCCAAGTAACTAATTATCGATCGTTGTATCGTAATTTTTTTCCGACAAATGAGTAAAAGCGGGCTTTACAGTAAAGCCCGCTACATTTTTTGATTTAATTTCATTTCCTTCCAAGTGATGTACTCATGCCCCAGACCTCCCCTCGCCTTTCCGCTGAAGGCATTTTGTTATTAATTGGTTTAGCTATTGGATGGGGCATTAATTGGCCCATTATGAAATTTATTATTGCTGAAATTCCCCCACTGAGTTTTCGCGGTTTTTGTTTAATGTTGGGCGGTTTTGGCATTCTCGGACTCGCACGCGTATCGGGCCTTTCATTGCGCATACCCAAAGGCTACGTCAAAAAAATAGTGTGGGTCACGCTGTTAAATATTATTGGCTGGAATGTATTTGCCACTTACGGATTAAGTTTCTTACCTGCAGGCCGCTCGGCATTATTGGGTTACACCATGCCGATTTGGGCGGTACTGCTTTCCATCTGGATACTGAACGACAAATTCACCACACGTGTAGGTATCGCCCTGCTATTAGGTGTGGGCGGTATAGCGGCCTTAATGAGCGAATCGTTATTAAGCTGGTTTGGCGGTCCATTTAATCATCAATTGTTAATCGGTGCGGGACTGATGATTGTTGCAGCCTGGAGCTGGGCGACCGGAACTGTGTTAATGAAACGCTGGCAAATCCCGATGAATAGCGTCGCATTGACCGGCTGGCTGTTATTACTGGCGAGTATTCCTGTGTTAATTGCCGCATTTTTTTTTGATGGTTTGCCACAAAAAACACCTTCGACAATGGTGCTATGGGGATTGGTATACAACGTGTTTATTGCGTTTATGTTTTGTTATTGGGCCTGGGTACGCCTGGTCAGTTTGGTACCGGTTAGCGTTTCTTCACTTTCATCGCTGATCACACCATTAGTGGGTGTTATTTCAGGAATAGTAATTCTGGGCGAAGCACCCGGCTGGCCGGAATTCAGTGCAACAGTATTAATTTTGGGAGCAGTTGCCGTCGTTAATTCCGGTACAAAAAAATGCGCTAAATAAAAATAAATAGCCATCACATTTCAACAGGCAATGCATGAGCCAGTGCGATGTGATTTTGTTGCGGCAAAATGTCTGCCGCATAAGCAATCACTTCAACACCGGCCGCCTTTGCTTCGCGCAATGTTGCACCATACAACACATCAATGTGATCAGCGGGGCGCACTGTTTTAATTCCGGTATGTTGCACACAAAATAATAAAACGGCGCGCTGCCCTTGTCGCACCATTGTCATTAATTCACGTAAATGTTTACTGCCGCGCTGGCTGATTGCATCGGGGAAAAAACCTTCGCCATCAGCTTCCATGAGCGTTACATTTTTAACTTCGACGTAACAAGCGCGAGCATCATCCAGGCGATTTGCCAACAAAAAATCAATGCGCGATTTTTCTTCACCATAAACGACTTCGCGTTTTAGCAATGCATAACCTTGTAATTCCGCAATAACGCCATTTGCAATTGCGTGCTCTACCAAAATATTGGCGCGCGCTGTATTGATGCCTGCAAGGTATCCGCCCGGCGTACTCACCACCTCCAATGTTTGGGGATATTTACGGGTCTTGCTATCACTCACCGAATACCAACACGGACTATCGGCAATCACACAATTTTTCATGGAGCCTGTATTTGGGCAATGGATCGTCAGCTCACTCCCATCGGACAGAGAAATATCCGCAAGGAAACGTTTGTAGCGCTTGCGCAATAGCGCGGAAAACAAGGGAACCATAAGCCACTTTCAGAATCTGGATTGAAGGAACGGGATAAAATGACAATCGAATGACAAATTGAACCACAAACGCGCCATTTTGGGGCTATAGTTTTTGTTTGTGGTTGATCGCCCTCGGGCGTTTAGGCAAACCGGGAGTTATCACCAGTTTTCAATAAGATAGCCGTGAAAAAACGCTAGCACTCCCATTTGTTATCTGATAGCTTGCTCCCCCTTCTAATTCTGCCCACCTAATAAGGGCAGTGAATGACGATCCAGGAAGTCTTACGAGGCGCTACACATTATGGCGAAAAAATCCCCCTCTACTGAAACCTTTGCGCTGCGTCCTTTTACTCCCTATGTGGAGAAAAAGGGTGAAGACTACATGAACGATAACCAGAAGCTGCATTTTAGAAATCTGCTGCTGAACTGGCGTTCAGAATTGATGGAAGAAGTAGACCGCACCGTGAGCCACATGAAAGACGAAGCGGCTAACTTCCCCGACCCAGCTGACCGCGCCAGCCAGGAAGAAGAATTCAGCCTCGAGCTGCGTACCCGCGACCGCGAGCGCAAGTTGATCAAGAAAATTGACAGCACCCTTGAGCTGATCGAAAACGACGATTACGGTTATTGCGATGCCTGCGGTGTAGAAATTGGTATTCGCCGCCTGGAAGCCCGCCCGACTGCAACACTCTGCGTGGATTGCAAAACCCTTGCAGAAATCAAAGAAAAGCAAATCGGCGGTTAATACCGTCGATTCCGGAGGTGGGCTTTCCCACCTCACTGATATGCCCGCCGCACCACACTCCCCCGTTACATCAAAAAACAGCCCTTACATTGGCAGATTTGCGCCTTCGCCCTCTGGCCCCTTGCATTTCGGCTCGCTGGTTACCGCCCTGGCAAGTTACCTCGATGCCAAGGCCCATCGAGGCCAGTGGCTGGTGCGAATGGAAGATCTGGACCCACCACGAGAACAACCCGGTGCCGCCGATGTAATCCTGCGCAGCCTTGAGGGCCATGGGTTGGAGTGGGATGGCGATGTGATGTATCAGAGTAAGCGCCACGACGCATATCAAGACTGCCTGGATGATCTGCTTGCACACGACCGGGTTTACCCATGCGATTGTTCACGCCAGGATCTAAGCGCAATGGGGGGAATTTATAATGGTCGCTGCCGCTACAGATCAGTGGATCTATCTCTGCCACACGCCCTGCGCCTTAAGCTTTACGATACCAAGGATTACCCGGGCAGCGATGAGTGTCATTTCCATGACCTGATTCAGGGCTTCCAAGCACAAAATTTGCGCACGGACGCAGGTGATCAGATCCTGAGACGGCGCGATGGCTTCTACGCTTATCAACTTGCCGTTGTGGTGGATGATATAGCGCAAGGCATCACCCATATCATTCGGGGCAATGATTTACTGGAAGTCACCGCTCGCCAGCTATTTTTCTTCGGATTGCTGGGTGCGCCTTTGCCCATCTATGGCCATGTCCCTTTGGCCGTGCAGGCAAACGGGCAAAAATTGAGCAAACAAAATCACGCGCGCGCCATTGAGATCAAAGATGCAAGCAGGAACCTGTGGCGTGGGCTAGAGTTTTTAGGGCAAAATCCGCCCCCTGATTTGGCGGGTGCTTCAACCAATGAAATTCTGGACTGGGGATTGCATTATTGGCGCAGGGACAAGATTACAGGCCAAAGTCACCTGTACAGCGATAACTAACAATACAGCGGCAATAAACAGGCCTTAAAACAATAACATCAACCCGGTTGCGCTGCGGCGCCACTCTGGAAGCACAGCTCATGAACAATCAACGCCTGGTCATCTTACTGCTGCTAATCGCCTACATATTTTCCCCAACCCTGTTTAATTGGATTATCAACCCGGAAGGCGCCTGGTACAGGCCTTATATCGTGTGGATTCTGGTGATCGGTATCGCATTCGCGATGCAGTTACGCCGCAAGAAATACAATGATCTCGATTAGCCGATACGTATTTGATGATCACCTGATAATGACACCCATAAGAACGCCACAATGACTTTTGACCTGAGCCAAGTTGCACTCATCGGAATCGGTTACCTGCTGCTGTTATTTGGCATCGCCTGGATTACCGAACGCGGCTGGATTCCCGAATCCGTCACCTCCCACCCTATCACCTATATTTTGTCGCTGGGTATCTTTGCCAGTGCCTGGGCGTTTTACGGGGTAATCGACCTTGCCTTCCAATATGGCTATGGAGCTCTCGCCTACTACTTGGGAACTGGCGCACTCTTCCTGTTCGCGCCCGTCGCACTGGCACCACTAGCGGAACTGGCGCGCCGCCATCAAGTGCACTCATTGGCGGATTTGCTGGTATTCCGCTACCACAGCCATAGTGTTGGCGCACTAACCACACTGTGTATGCTCTGCGGGATTTTGCCACTACTTGCCCTGCAGATTCAGGCAATTGCCGACACCATGCATATCCTGACAGTAAGCAGTAATCCATCACTACCACTGGAAACCGGCCTGACATTTAAGGACATCATGGCGCTGTGTTATTGCGCCATCCTGGCGTTCTTTACTATTTCATTCGGCGCCAATCGCGACCAACATCGCGGCCTTATTACCGCGATGGCGTTTGAATCATTGCTAAAAGTGTGTGCACTGTGCGCCGTTGGCCTGGTTGCGGTATATGGTGTATTCGATGGCCTTGACGGTTTGGACCAATGGCTGCTGGATCACCCGGAAAACCTGGCACTGCTTCATACCCCGATCCATACCGATTCAGCCCATACACTCTTGCTGGTATTTGTGGCGACAGCAGTCACCATGCCGCACATTTTCCATTTGGGATTGGCGGAAAACCCACTGATGCGCAACTCGCACACCGTCACTTGGGCCTTTCCTCTTTTCTTATTATTAATGGCATTGCCCATTTTCCCGATTCTCTGGGCCGGTACAGAACTCTCCGTTCCCTTGCCACCCCAGTATTATTCACTCGGCGTTCCCATTTTGTTTGGCTCGCCCGGCCTCACCTTACTGGCATTCCTGGGCGGTTTATCGGCGGCCACCGGCGCCATGGTCATCATCTCCCTGGCCCTGGCCACTATGGTGATGAACCACTGGCTGCTACCCAGCCTCAAGCTGCGCACCCGCTCGGATCTCTATAGCCAGTTGATCTGGTTGCGGCGCGTATTGATCGGAGCGATTTTTGCCGGTGGCTATGTATTCTATTGGGTGCTGGACAACCGTTTCAGCCTCGCACACCTGGCGATGACAGCATTTATCGAAACACTGCAATTCCTGCCAGCCACCTTTGCCATTGTATTTTGGAGCAAGGGCAACAAACGCGGCCTGATTGCCGGCTTGTCGGTAGGTACCACTATTTGGGGATTGGGTTTACTACTGCCGATCCTGACCGGCATCGAATACATTCATCTACCGCTCGGCAACCTGAATATTCCGGTAGGGATTGAATATTGGAACCATGTAACGCTGATTTCGCTGGGCCTTAACACCTTTTTCTTCGTAGTTATTTCCCTGCTTACCCGCCAATCGGATGACGAGCAATACAGCGCCGAAGTCTGCGCCGCCGATGAGCTAAGCCACCCCGTCCGCCAGGCGCTGGATGTTCACTCCGCCTCCGAATTCAAACATCGCCTTGCCAAGCCTTTGGGTAAGGTCACCGCCAGCCGCGAGGTGGATATTGCCCTGCAAGAGCTCAATCTCACCATTGATGAGCGCCGGCCTTATGCATTACGCCGCTTGCGCGACCAGATCGAAGGAAACCTCTCCAGCTTGATGGGTATCCATGTGGCGAGCGAAATCATGGATAAATATATTCCCCATGTGACAGCAGAAACCCAAAGTACGGTAGATATCAACCTGATTGAAAACAGGCTGGCCCAATACCGGGACCACCTGACCGGTATGGCGGCAGAACTGAACACCCTGCGCCTCTACCATCGCAAAACCCTGGAAGAATTGCCCATGGCAGTTTGTTCATTAGGGCGCGATATGGAAGTGCTGATGTGGAACCGGGCGATGGCCAACCTGACCCGGATTCCGACCGAAGATGTGACCGGTTCTTACCTGGAAGACATACCTGAACCCTGGTGCAGCCTGCTAATAGACTTCAGCCAGAGCAAAGAGCCCCATTTTTATCGCCGCGAGATCGAACTGAATAATCGCCCACATTGGATAAGCCTGCACAAAGCCAACATTGAGGGCCCTATTACTGCGGGAGTGTACGATCAGGTGATGTTGCTGGAAGATGTTACCGAAACCCAATTGCTGGAGCAGGAACTGGTACATTCAGAGCGCCTCGCCTCAGTAGGCCGGCTAGCTGCGGGGGTTGCCCATGAAATTGGCAACCCTATCACCGGTATCGCTTGCCTGGCGCAAAACCTTAAATATGACTCCAGTGACCCCAAAGAAGTACTGGAAACCGCCGAGCAAATCCTCAGCCAAACCGACCGTGTGGGCCGTATTGTGCAATCGCTGGTGAGCTTCTCCCACGCCGGCCATGCCAGTAAGACCGAGTTTGAAGCTGTTTCCATTCGTGACTGTGCCAACGAGGCAATTCATTTGCTATCGCTGCAAAAAGAGAAAAATCAGGTCCTTTTCTGCAATGATATTCCCAAAACCGCCATCATCGCTGGCGACGCGCAACGCATTATTCAGGTTTTTATAAATCTTTTATCTAACGCGCGGGATGCCAGCCCGGAGCAAGGGCGTGTTATGCTTGAAAGTAACGAAGATGAGGATTCGGTAACAGTTTCTGTTACCGATGAGGGGCATGGTATCCCTCCCGAGCTGATCGAGCGGATTCTTGAACCTTTCTTCACCACCAAAGAACCGGGTGAAGGTACGGGTTTAGGTTTGGCCATGGTCTACAGCATCATTGAAGACCACAGTGGCCATATGGACATCATTAGTCCCGCCGATCCGGTTCACAATCGCGGCGCAAAATTCGTAATAACATTGCCGCGTCACCTTGATGTTTTCATGGACGCCTAGATATATAACTCGCGACCCGGAGCAAATTTTTGCATCGGGCCAGATCAGTAACACCAACATGCAAGACCCGGATAGCTATGAGCAAGATTCTGATTGTTGAAGACGAGACCATCATCCGCAACGCCCTGCGCAAGCTGCTGGAGCGTAACCAGTACGAGGTCAGTGAGGCCCCGTCGGTCAAAGAGGCTACTTCAAAATTCCAGTTGAAGGATTTTGACTTGATCGTCAGTGATCTACGGCTACCGGGCGCACCGGGTACAGATTTGATCAAGCTCGCGGGCGATACGCCGGTACTTATTATGACCAGCTATGCGAGCTTGCGCTCGGCGGTAGACTCTATGCGCATGGGCGCGGTGGACTATATTGCCAAACCTTTCGATCACGACGAAATGGTCAACGCCGTCAAACGCGTTATTGGCAAAGCCAAGGCTGCCAATAAGGCAGCTCCATCAAGCCAGGCGGCCAGCAGCGCAATTGCAGGCATGATTGGCGCCAGCGATGTCATGCAGGATCTATATAACCGCATCCACAAAGTAGCTCCAACCAATGCCACCGTATTGATTCATGGTGAAACCGGCACAGGTAAGGAATTGGTGGCCCGCGCCCTCCATGAAGAAAGCAATCGCAACAATCACCTGATGATCTCGGTTAACTGCGCGGCAATTCCCGACACATTGATTGAGTCCGAATTGTTCGGGTACGAAAAAGGCGCATTCACCGGTGCCGCTAACAATCGCGAAGGATTGGTTGCTGCCGCTGACGGTGGCACCTTATTCCTGGATGAAATCGGTGAATTACCACTTGAAGCGCAAGCGCGCCTGTTGCGTGTACTGCAGGAAGGCGAAGTTCGCCCCCTGGGTTCCGTAGAGTCGCGCAAAGTCGATGTACGCCTTGTCGCCGCAACCCACCGCGACCTGCGCAAGCTCTCCAAAGAGGGGAAATTTCGCGAAGACTTATATTTCCGTATTAACGTAGTCCAACTGGAGCTACCGCCACTGCGTGAGCGTGGCCGCGATATCATCAATATCGCTGAATCCCTATTACAGCGTTACTGTGGTCAATTTGGCAAACCGCAGCTCAAACTGTCATCGGCTGCGATGGATGCCATCATGAGTTATAACTGGCCCGGAAACGTACGCGAGCTGGAAAATGCCATGCAGCGTGCGGTCATCTTGTGCGAAGACAGCACCGAGATTGGCGATCACCTGCTCTCAATTGACATGGATGCGCGCGACCTGGATGACAACACCGGTACTTCACTGATCGAAGCACCACGCCTTGCCGGACGGAGCAGCCGCCAGGAAGCCACGGAGGATTTATCACTGGAAGACTACTTCCAGCGTTTTGTGCTCGAACATCAGGACACCATGAGTGAAACTGAACTGGCCCGTAAGCTTGGCGTGAGCCGCAAATGCTTGTGGGAGCGCCGTCAACGGCTTGGCATTCCTCGCACCAAAGTTTCTGCAGCTGCCTCCGCCGCCAAATAAGCCTCTTAACATTTCGCTATCAAAAAAATCCCCGCTATGCCTCAAGCAGCGGGGATTTTTATTGGGAGTGACACATTTACTAAAAAATGTGCCAAACATAGTTACTTTAACGCCAGACTGTTACCCCGAACCACGAGAGTGTTACCGTAAAAAAACTGTTACTTTCGCTACCCCGCAGTAACAAATTTGATACCAACCTGTAACCGTTCGAAATAACAAAAAGAAATAAGAGCCTATCAAAAAAAACTAACCAATTGTTTTTATTAGACTTTTAAAAACTGGCACAACACCTGCTCTATGTCGGCCATAACAAAAACAAACAATAAGAATTAATTAACAAAATCTAATAACAACAACAAATAATAAAAAACGTAAAAACTTAAAAATAACAACAATAGACAATAAGAAACTGAAACAAGCGAATAACAACAAGAAATAATAAGAACTGAAAAAAATAGAACATAACAACAAGAAATAATAACAACAGAATGTATATAACAATAACGAAAACAATAACTTAGATTGACCACGCTAGAAGACAAGAGCAATAAGACAGTAAAATAAAGCGGACTACTGACTAGGCACAGGATGGGATAGCACGCGAGATCGGATGTTTGCCATGGAGGCAACCCATTGAGATGCCAGAATGCAGCACCTTGGTGCTACCCTCCAGCGGGAAAGCGTGAGCTTTCCCGTTTTGCTTTTCAGAGGGTTCAACGCCGCTGAACATTGAGACAAGCTTTTACGCGACAAATTCCCAAAACTGCTGCACTGTCGTAAAAAACCCCGATCATCTGCTAAACTCGCCGCTTTCGTGCAACTGACTGCCTAATCACCAGCGAGACACCATGCTCAAACGCTTGCTCAACCTCTTCACATCAAAGGACTCCGGCAAAATTTCCGGCCAGCGCACCATTGATGGCGCGATTTACATCCCGCGCGACCAACACAATATCTCGCGCAAAAATATCAGTCAGGCAGCGATAAAAATCATTAAACAATTGGAAGAAGCCGGTTTTGCCGCCTATCTGGTGGGCGGTGGTGTGCGCGACTTATTGCTCGGCAATCACCCCAAAGATTTCGATGTCGCGACCAACGCCAAACCCGAAGAAGTAAAGCGCCTGTTTCGCAGCGCCCGAATTGTCGGGCGCCGCTTCCAGATCGTTCATGTGCGGATGGGGCGCGAGGTAATCGAAGTCACAACCTTCCGCGGTCACCATGATGACAGCACCCAGCATGCAGCACGTAGCGAAGATGGCATGCTCTTGCGCGACAACGTTTATGGCACTTTGGAAACCGATGCCATGCGTCGCGATTTCACCGTTAACGCTCTCTATTACACGCTGAAAGATTTTTCAGTGATCGATTATTGCAAGGGAATGGAAGACCTTAAAAACCGCACTCTGCGCATGATTGGCGACCCTGCTACACGCTACAAGGAAGATCCGGTACGCATACTTCGCGCACTGCGCTTTGCAGCCAAGCTAGGGTTTACAATCGAGCCTAAAACCGCAAAACCGATTCGCGACCTGGGCAGCTTATTGTTGAATGTGTCAGACGCCCGTTTGTTTGAGGAAGTGCTCAAGTTGTTTTTGGGGGGGTCGGCCACTGCGACCTTTAATTTATTGCGCGAGTACGATCTACTTTTGCATCTCTTGCCCGGCACAGATACCGCACTCAAAGCGGGTGATAGCCTCGGTGCAAACCTGATTGAACACTGCATGATTAACACTGATAAACGTATCCGGGCCGATAAAACAGTGACGCCAGCGTTTATCTACGCAGCCTTGCTCTGGCCAGCGTTACAACAGCAATTCACGCTGTTGTCAGGCCAAATGACTCCGGCCCAGGCTTGGGCGCAAGCAGGCACTAACGTAATTAACCAGCAGCTCACTCGCACCGCTGTTCCCAAACGCTTCCTGATTCCGATGCGCGAGATTTGGGATTTGCAGCAACGTTTGCCCAATCGCCTCGGCTTGCGCGCTTTACGCACACTCGATCACCCCCGTTTTCGCGCCGCCTATGATTTCCTGTTAATGCGCGAAGCTGCCGGGGAATCACTGGATGGTTTAGGCGTATGGTGGACCAATTACCAAACTGCAAGCGATGAAGACCGCGAGCGCATGGTCAAAGACCTGGCCAAACAAGGCGGCCCCAGGGCTGGCAATAAACCACGTCGCCGCCGTGGGCCACGCAAGCCCAAGACCGATGCACCTCATAGCGGGAACGAATAACTGATGGTGCCGGCCTACATAGGTCTGGGTAGCAATCTGGAAGCCCCCCTCGATCAGGTTAAGCGTGCGTTTGATGAGCTGGGTACTCTGCCACATACCCGCTTGATCGCGCGCTCTGCGCTTTACCAGAGTCGTGCGATAGGGCCGGAGCAACCGGACTACATCAATGCCGTGGCACGTATCGAAACCGGCCTCACGCCATTGGATTTACTGGACGCGCTGCAAGCATTGGAACACGCCCACAGGCGCGTCCGCCTGCAGCATTGGGGACCGCGCACACTGGACCTGGACCTCTTACTCTACGGGGACGAAACCATCCAGCATCCGCGCCTCAGTGTTCCCCACCCTTATCTAACCCGGCGCGCTTTCGTACTCTATCCGCTGGCAGATATCGACCCGAATTTACAACTACCGGATGGCCAATCACTGCAAGCCTTGCTTCACCTTTGCCCGTTTGAAGGCCTGGTGCGCTTGTCAGGAAGCCATTAGCCGGCGCAAGGAGTTAATGTGGACGCTGTATTTGAAGAACTGGGCCTTGATCTCACCAACATCAAATTACCGCGCTATATCGCGGTAGAAGGTTGTATCGGCGTGGGTAAAACCACTCTCGCGCGCAACATCGCCCGCCTGTTTAATTACGACATGTTATTGGAGCAACCGGAAGAAAATCCCTTCCTGGAGCGCTTTTATCGCGATCCAAAATCCACCGCCCTTCCCACCCAATTATTCTTTTTATTCCAGCGCGCCAACCAATTGCAAAACCTGAAGCAGGGCGATATTTTTGAGCCTGTGCGTGTGGCCGATTTTTTAATTGAAAAAGACCAGCTCTTTGCGCGCGTTACGCTTGACGACGACGAATTGAATATCTATCGCCAGGTTTATGACAAGTTAGTCATCAATGCACCACAACCGGATCTGGTAATCTATTTGCAAGCACCGCTTGATGTTTTACTTGATCGCATTCGCCAACGTGGCATTAGCGCCGAACAGCATATCAGTGCTGATTATTTAAAAGCGCTAAATGACGCCTACACAGAATTCTTCCATTTTTACGATGGAGCGCCTTTATTGATTGTGAATGCCAAGGATCTAAACCTGGCAAAAAATCGCGATCATTTCAAACAACTGGTGGAATATATTCTTACTATTAAAAGCGGCCGCCATTATTACAATCCCGTGCCAGCGCTTTAAGAATATCCATTGTTTAATGCGCATTGATTTTCAGCGCGACTGACTTTTTAGCGCGGTCATTTTTATTGCAACCGTCTTATCGAGAGAGAACTGCCATGCCCTACGGAATAATCAACAGTACCTCCACCGCAGACACTGCACTCACCAAAAGTGTCACCATCAATACCCTGCATAAATTAAAAAGTAACGGCGAAAAATTTGTCGTTATTTCACTTTACGATGCACACATGGCGGCGATGGCACAACGCTGTGGTGTTGAAGTGGTATTGATTGGCGATTCATTGGGAATGACTGTCCTGGGTTACGACAGCACCATTCCAGTCACTATGGAACAAATGATTTATCACGTGGAAGCAGTTGCGCGCGGCAATAAAAAATCACTGGTTATTGGCGATTTACCATTCATGACCTATGCAACACCGGAAGATGCCATGCGCAACTGTATGCGCATCATGCAAGCCGGTGCGCACATGGTAAAACTGGAAGGCGGCGCCTGGTTGGCAGACACCGTGCGCATGCTCGCTGAGCGTGGAGTGCCAGTTTGTGCGCACCTGGGGTTAACGCCACAATCTGTTAATAAATTTGGTGGTTTTCGCGTACAGGGCCGCGATCAGGAGGGTGCAGAAAAAATTCTCACCGATGCAAAATTACTCGCTGAAGCCGGTGCAGATTTATTAGTGCTGGAATGTGTGCCAGCATCTTTGGGGGCAAAAATCACGCGCGAAATTGCAATCCCCACCATCGGTATTGGTGCAGGTCGCGATACCGATGCGCAAGTATTGGTAATCAACGATATTCTCGGCCTGACGGAACAACCACCAAAGTTTTCCAAAAATTTTTTATTAGAAGCCAACGATATTCCCGGCGCAATGCAGAAATATGTCGCCGATGTTAAATCCGGAACATTTCCGGGTGACGATAATATTTTTAATTAATATCCTGTGCAAAAAATACCGCTGCAATGGCAGCGGTATTTTTAATCCATGATTTTGTTTCAACGACTACTGTGCACCAAAAATCATTTCCCGTCACTCGACCAAACCTTCATGCTTTGAATCGCCAACAACCTGCACTCACCATTAACATCAACATAGGTGCGTGTTACCTGATAGCGCGACGTGCGAAATGTTTTGCCATCGACATTCCATTTTTCCACACTGCTTAAACCTTCCACGACCGCTGTATTCTGCAACTGGCGCACACTCAGATCATGTGAGCGACGCGCTTTGGGTTTTTCTTCTTTTTGAATTCGCGTTAGCAATTGGGTTTTATTTTCCTTAAGGCTCGCAAGGTTGTGCACCCAATAAAATTCATCGGCAAGCAATTTCCCTAAAAACTTCACATCCGCCTGTTGTATTGCAGTTTCATAATGCTGATCAAGGGCAATTAATTTTTCCTTGTCCAGGCAAGAATCTGCGTACGCGGGAAAACCAACAGTAAATAGCAGGGTCATAAGCGCAATTTTTTTCATTATTGTCACCAACACTCATTCAAAGAACAGGCCCTGAAAATAACACATACTTTTCTAGCCTCAAAAAAAAAGCCGACACCAAAACGATGCCGGCCAAGACCATACTAGATTACAAATAAAGGGGAGTTCCAAACTGGGCTAAGAGAAAAAACCCAACGGTAACCATCCTAACCTCCCTAAATTGATAAGCGGACCAATCTCAACATGCTATCGTCAGCTCACAGGGAGAAACCGTTACCGGTAGTTTTAGTATTGTTCAATTTTCAATCGCTGCCAGTTTTTATATGACAATGTTTAAATTATTTGGCGATAACCCGCGACTCCTGATTAGAAAAGGCTATAACGCTAGGCGTTGCGGCCAATCAGCACTAAGACTTCATTAATGAGCTGATCCAACCTTGTTGCCGTGGTGGAGCGCAAGGCAAAATCATCGATCAACTTCAGCAACCGACCCAGTTTTGGGCGCGCCGCACGAAACTCTTCGGTGACAGGTTCATACAATAAATCGTGGTCTTGCACGCTTAACTTGCCTAACTCGGCGAGTTCCGCGTGAAGTGCACTGATCAAATCATAAAAAAAATCTTTCCGATCCAGGCTATTTGCCTCCCAATACGCCTGATCCAACCCCGCCTGCAACCCCTCTAATGCCGGAATCGCATTGGAAATACTGTTACATACCATGACACACACCTTTGAATTAACCAGCCTTAATCGCTTGAGTATAGGAGACTTTAACGCCGCTGCCGGCGGCTCTGTTACACTGGAGGCGACGCACTCACTGGCTTGCTTAAATTCCCTTACACCATGTCGCCCGAACAACTCTGGCTGTTTATCACCCTGACCTTCATTGTTTCCGCCAGCCCGGGGCCGGTAATGTTGTCGTGCATGGCCGATGCCGGTCGCTTTGGCTTTGCCAAATCCATCTTCACCATGTTCGGCGCCAGTACTGGAAACCTGGTGTTGATGTTACTTTCCGCCATCGGGCTGGGATTATTGGTAGAGGAAGCCGAATGGATTTTCCACACCATTAAATGGATAGGCGCAGCGTACCTGGTGTATCTCGGCATCGATTTGTTCATTGCCAACCCGCACGATTTGCAAAGCGAAGTACCGGATATCCGCAGCAGTCATTTATTCTGGAAGTCTCTGTTAGTCGCAGTCACCAATCCCAAAGGCCTGATTTATTTCGGCGCACTCTTTCCGCAATTTATTGATATACGCCAGCCCATGCCCGCCCAATTTACCTTGTTAACGGTAATTTTCCTGGCCACAGACTTACTATGGATGGCGATTTACGCCCTTGGTGGCAGCGCGATTATGCATTGGTTGAAATCCCCCGGCCATCAACGCTGGTTTAACCGCATCTCTGGTGGAGCATTAGTTATTGCCGGAATTGCGCTCGCATTTACGCAGCTCTAATAACAACACATCGACTATCCAAATGATCTTGATCTAACCGAACTAAGATATAAGCGCAATTTCGATATAAGCAAAGAAAAAACAATTCTTTTTCAACCCCGGGAAAAATCCCTAAGCTGCACTCATCAACTTGTGGAGATAGCAGCATGTCCAGTGTTAATTCTTTTTTCCCTCAATCATTGCGCGACCAACCGGTATTGATCGTGCCTGGCCTGCGCAATAGCGATGAACATCACTGGCAAAGTTTGTGGGAAGGAAAACTTCCCAACAGCAAGCGTATTGAACTCACCGATTGGGATACGCCTGACCTGGAAAAATGGAAACAAGGCATTCGCGAACAATTGCAAAATATTGACCAGCCCGTTGTCATTATTGCCCACAGTTTTGGCACCTTGGCAAGCGCAAGTATTGCCGAGGAATTTCCAGAAAAAATTGCCGCATTATTTTTGGTCGCTCCAGCTGATCCGGATAAATTTCAAATCGCATCGCAATTGCCGCAGCATCCACTGCGGGTATCAGCGCAAATTATTGCGAGTAGTAATGACCCCTGGTTAACCGAAGCTAAAGCAGCTTATTGGGCATTGCTGTGGGGTGCCGATTATTTACGTTTTAAAAATGTTGGTCACATTAACAGTGCATCCAATTTAGGCGAATGGCCCGAAGGAATAATCCAATTACAGCGTTTGTTACGTAAAGCCAACGCTCGCCGCACGGCACTGGCACAGCACAAGTCAAAAGCCGCGTGAGTCCAATTGTTGAAAAAAATAAGTGCAGTTTTTTTCATTAAAGATCTGCACTTATTTGTATTTACGTATGAGATATTTTGCAATTACTGCGACGCACCGGAGCGAATCAAATAATCAAATGCCCCCAAAGATGCCGTCGCGCCCGCCCCCATCGCAATAATGATTTGCTTGTAAGGCACGTTGGTACAATCACCCGCCGCAAATACACCCGGTACTGACGTTTCACCGCGTGGATTAATTTCAATTTCACCGCGATTAGTCAACTGCACAACGCCTTTCAGGAAATCAGTATTAGGTAGCAAACCGATTTGCACAAAAATACCTTCCAACTCTACAGTTGCAACCTCATCGGTATTGCGGCTTTTGTATTTCAATGCAGTGACCTTTTGACCATCACCAACCACTTCCGAGGTTAAGGCTTCAGTGATCACGGTAACGTTAGGCAAGCTGAATAACTTGCGTTGCAATACCGCATCAGCGCGCAATTTTGAATCAAACTCAATTAATGTTACATGAGCAACGATTCCAGCTAAATCAATCGCAGCTTCTACACCTGAATTACCGCCACCAATTACCGCTACGCGTTTACCTTTAAACAAAGGGCCATCGCAATGCGGACAGTAAGCAACGCCTTTGCCGCGATATTCTTTTTCGCCGGGCACATTCATTTCCCTCCAGCGCGCGCCGGTTGCGAGAATCACACTTTTACTTTTCAAGGAGGCGCCACTCGCCAGTTTTACCTCTACCAAATCACCGGGATTATCACCAGGAATAACGTCGCTGGCTTTTTGCAAATTAATAACATCGACATCATATTCTTTAACGTGTTGTTCAAGTGCTACGGCAAGTTTCGGACCTTCAGTGGCTTTTACTGAAATAAAATTTTCGATCCCGACAGTATCCATTACCTGGCCACCAAAACGTTCAGCCACTACACCGGTGCGAATACCTTTGCGCGCCGAATAAATTGCGGCCGCAGCACCGGCGGGGCCACCGCCAATAACCAATACATCAAATGGAGCTTTTTCACTGAGCAGTTTTGCATCGCGCTCAGCGGCACCCGTATCGATTTTGCCAATAATTTCTTCCAGGCTTATACGGCCCTGACCAAAATGCTCACCATTTAAATAAATGCTGGGAACTGCCATGATTTGACGCTTATCTACTTCGCTCTGGAAGAGAGCGCCATCAATCATGGTTGCAGAAAAATTCGGATTAAGTGCAGCGAGCAAATTTACCGCTTGCACAACATCCGGGCAGTTGTGGCATGAGAGCGAGACAAACACTTCAAAATGAAATCTGCCCTCAATCGCTTTAATTTGTTCGATGGTTTTTGCATCCACTTTCGGCGGATGGCCACCCGTTTGCAATAGAGCTAACACCAGCGAAGTAAACTCATGCCCCATGGGAATGCCCGCAAATTCAATCCGTGCAGGTTCGCCCCGAGCAGCAACAGAAAAAGAGGGGCGATAATTCGAATTACCTTGTTCACTGACACTAACTTTGTCAGACAGTGTAGAAATTTCTTGCAGGAGATTTTTTAATTCCTGTGCTTTTGCACTCCCATCCAGGCTGGCCACCAGTTCGATAGGTCGTTGCAGTTTTTCCAAATAGGCTTTGAGTTGGCCTTTGATCGCGGTATCTAACATGGTGTGTGCTCCGTAAGATTTTAATCTCCCCCCAGCCCCTTTTAGCTACGCACCCCGTTTCAAAGAGGGGAGCCTCGCATCTCTCGACTCATGAGAAGAACCAAGCTCCTCCCTTTATAAAGGGAGGCTGGGAGGGATTACTAAACAGTTGCTTGGGGGATTTAGATTTTTCCAACCAGATCCAATGAAGGCGCCAATGTTGCCTCACCTTCTTTCCACTTCGCCGGGCACACTTCGCCAGGATGATTTGCGACGTATTGCGCCGCTTTCACTTTGCGCAGCAGTTCAGAGGCATCGCGACCAATTCCGCCGGCGTTGACTTCGATAATCTGGATCTTGCCCTCTGGATCGATCACAAAAGTACCTCGCTCAGCCAGGCCTTCAGATTCAATCATCACCCCGAAATTACGGGTGATAGTGCCGGTTGGGTCGCCGATCATCGGGTACTGGATCTTGCCGATGGTTTCAGAGCTGTCATGCCAGGCTTTGTGGGTGAAATGGGTATCAGTCGATACCGAGTAAATCTCTACGCCCAGCTTTTGGAATTCGGCATAGTTATCAGCGAGATCACCCAATTCAGTGGGGCAAACAAAGGTAAAGTCAGCCGGGTAGAAGAAAACAACGGACCATTTGCCTTTCAGGTCAGCATCGCTAACAGGAACAAATTTGCCTTGATGGTAAGCCTGAGCGTTAAAAGGTTTGATTTCCGAATTGATAGTAGCCATGTGTGGACTCCTGAGGTCTGTGGTTAAGTGCTTGTGGTTAAAGACTTGGGTGGTTTGATGTATTTCGTTGAGTACAGAGTAGGGAGTTGAGCGCCAGCGGGCTAATTGAATGTCGCCATACATTCAATATATAAATTTTATCGATATGGAAACACTAATTTTTATTAGCTATCAACAAGCATAAGAAAAAGCCGCAATCCTGATGGGGTTACGGCCTGCCAATTGCGATTATGCGGTATTACTGGCGATCCGATTATCCCGTTCCCGAGAAATTTAATGCATGGAAAATCCAATAGAAAAATTTCAAAGCTGGTGGAATAAAGCAATATCAAATTCCCCGTTGCAACAAAAAAGCGCCATTTGTATTTCAACAATCGATGAGCATGGTTTTCCCTCGGGCAGGTTTGTAGATTTAAAATCGGTTGATGAAAATGGTTTTGTCTTTTGCTCCTATCTCGACTCTGCCAAAGGAAAACACATCGAGCAAAATCCAAAAGTAGCAATGACCTTATGGTGGGACCACATAGGTTATCAGGTAAGAGTGATTGGCGAAGCAAAAACCATTGATGATGCAGAGGCAGTAGAAATCTGGAAGACCAGAAAACGTAGTGCACAGTTAATCACCACTGCATTTCAGCAAAGCCAACCGCTAATGGCACAAGAAGAATTGCAAACGCGCCTGCAAACCATATCGGAACAATTTATTGATAAGGATGTACGCAAACCACCCACCTGGGGTGGCTATAGAATTAAGCCACTATCAATTGAGTTCCTGACGTTTGCTGAAAGCAGGTTGCATTTGCGCGAATTGTTTACCAGAAAAGAAAATATATGGATCAAGAGTTTGCTTCAACCCTGATGTAACAAGGTTGAAGCAAAGTTATTTATCGAGGAATAAAATCCAGCACCGTCGCATTGATACAGTAACGCGGCTTCCCATCGGAGCCATCATTAAATTAATGCCTTAAATGGATGCCGGAAACTTTCGCGCGGATTTCAGTGCGTTGCATACCATAACTGTTAGGCGGCTTTGTAGCCGCCTATATTTTTCTACATCGACAACTGTTTCTTAAGATGCACATCAATCCTGTCTATCACCCGCGCAACACTATTAATTGCCCACTGCGGTAATTTCACGCGCTCATTAACTTCAAACAACAACGTTTTTACCGCAGCGCGGGTCAACGGAAGTGCAGTAATGGGTTGTAATTCATACTGCCACTGAATGCCGCTATGGTCTTTACTTGGTTTTTGTCGCGTCGACGGCAGCGCCCAATGCCAGGTATTAGATTTTTTCTATTTCTTTTTATATGTAGAAATGGGGCGATTTTTTTTAATTGATTTCTAATACTCAAATGTTTTTTTGTAAGCGTAAGTTGCTGGGAGTTTACGAATGCAAACAGCTTTAAAGGTCTGCAAAGTGCCCAAGCGGACCTTGGCATGAGTGTGCTTGTTTACACTCTTCACATGATCAAAATTTAAAGTCAGCGACTTTGGCAATTAGTATAACTATGTGTAAAGCTCTAAAATAAACTCTTCAAGTGTTCACCACAAAGTGAATGATTTATTGCTCAAACCTCAGTTCACAATTACTACAATTCGGTAAATAGACCCAGGATCACAACCTCGCACATCATCAACACCGCAACATTTGTCACATAAGTATTTATATTGACTATATGATTAATATACATATATATTATCAAGGATAGAAATAATCTTATCCTTGAGTTTTAGATCAAATAGCTAACGGAAGGCATAATAATGAATATATCCATCTCGCATACTGTTGTTTGTCAAAAAATAATGACGAATACAGCATGATCAAAATGCCTATATCTAAAAAAACGATAAAATAACTATCCCCGATTCATCCTAGGCTGCATTGAAAAATGACAAAGAGAACGCTATCAATAATTGCCATTATGGTTTTGGCTGTATGCTCGTATTTCTTCTATTCATCGCTTCAAAAAAAAAACCCTGATGGCGCTAGCGCTGATACTCAGCTTTCTTATCAAGAGAGCGATCAGATTGAGCCTGAGATTGAAGACAGCGTGCCGGAAAAAGAACACGAACAAGAAGCTTCAACTTCTTCGTCAGCAATCACCCTGCCTTCATACAGAGAAGCTTCACGCGATACGTATGTGCCTCAAGGGCAAGTTTTGGATTTTGTCGAAAAAAATTTTGATAAGCAGAACGACGATCCAACAGGAAAAATAAACCTTATGCTTGGAAAAGCATTTTCCTACTGTAATTCTGCTCCCAAAGACCAAAAAGAACTGGATGACATGAAACAAATGTTTGAGTTCGTTTCTCTGGAAAATGCAGAAAATAATGGTGAGACTCAAGCAAGCATCAAAAGAGCAGAAGATCACTACCTAATGTGTAAAACGCTCAAGGAAAATTATCCGAATAGCAGTGTAGAGAAATTCCTGCGCAAATCTTCCGATATAGGGAATCCTTTAGCTAAAACGATGTTAGCAGCATTTTATAAACCTGAGGATTTTGATTCCTGGAGCGAGGAGAAAAAATCCAGCTATAGGTTTGAAATGGGAGACAAGCTTGTTGAAGCTAGAAGCAAATGTGAACCAAAAGCCTTTGAAGTGCTTGCCCATGCAGATAGATTTGAGTACGGCAACACTTGGTATACAGACGATCCAATTACTGAAAGCTCCAAACTCGCTCACCTATATGCATATAACTTGATTATGTCGAGAAAATATTCTGATGGTGAGCAGATGAACCCTTCCACAGTTTCTGACACGCTGGATTCTTTCAAAATTGATTCAGCAGTCGTGCAAGCAGAAAAACTATATAACGAATTCTGTGTAGACTAGTTTTACGAGAATATTAACTAACTAAAATCAAGGAGATAATAATGAAGGCTAATGTTTTAGCAGTGATGACCGCTGCTGCAATATCCTATATTCCAGCAGATCTACAAGCCTGAGGGAATAGAACTGATCCGAGCGAAAAAAACAGAGGTAACTATCTTTGCAAAAGCTGCTCAATATTAGATTTGGATATGGGTGGGGAGATGATGTCTTTCCTCAAGAGTAATGTTAATCCGACGCTAGTGAGAAGTTGGGCCCCCAATGACACAGTTACCATCACAAATGGTAGTACTTTCGCAACATTGGGATATCTTGCTAACGGGAATTTTGTGGTAATAAATACCGGTAGCGGATACGGTACGGGGAAAACTATTAACTATGAAAAAAATTCCAGCGGGCAAGTAACCTGCCAAAATTCGGTAACCTCAAATGGTGGTGGGGGCGGTAGTGGTTATTATGCTGGGCCTGGTTACACACCAAATCCCGGCACAAATCCAGGTTACTATCAATCCGTATGCATGGGTTGTGGTTCATATGGCACAGTGACAATTTTCGCAGGTTAATTAGTATGCAGCCTCTCCATGCGGGGAGGCCGCATTTTTCTTATCAAAATAAGAGCTCAGTAACTTGCAACTAAATATCACCATAGAATAAATAAAAGATTCCCCCAATTAATCACGAAATACAATTCACTTATTAAATCTCATTTGAAACGACGTCCTCATTTTTAAGGCACTCCTCCATCCTGCGCGGCACAATCTCTTGGAAGTTTTTTTGTATGGTAGATGTATATGATATTGATGCAGTATTGGTGCAATTTGAAGCCAGACATATTAAATGTCCTGATGCTATATGGATTAACACAGAATATGTAAACACTCAAAGCAACAATCCATACAAAGACTTCTCAGAAAAATTTTCCTATGTCGCAACCGAAAACCAAGATAAGTGCTTTTCGCAGCTAGAGTCATTGGAAGAAATGAAGTTGATGCTGGATGCAGAGAGATATGGAGGAGAGGGTATAGCGGAAAATGGTGGCGGCGGCCGATGCGGCAATCTAAATGGGTTTCAAATAAAGGGGATCGGCAAAAATCCATTAGTAGGCTCTACTAAAAAATTTTATTCCTATGGCGGGTTGAATGCACGAGATGCAGTTTATGAAACCATTTATGGTTCTATTTTATCCAAGCTACTCCCTGTCGGAGTAGCTAAAATAATCGGCGTAATATTTACTTCTGAGCATGGCGCATACAATAAATTCGACGAGAATAACCCTAGTGCTGAGGAGCTTGGGTGGGGGGCGCTTTTGGTTCGTGAAATTTGCCTGAGACCAGGGCATTTTTTTAGATCTCAATTTTTTGTTGAGAATGAAAATTTATCGATCCGGTTAAGTCCTGATGTGGTTCGAACTAAACTGGCAAACTTATCGCTATTCAACCAGCTAGGAAGCATCGATGCTTGCGTTGGTTATTTGAAAGAATTCCTTAATAATTGCGCTGACCAATTTTCTTATACAAAAGTATTCAGAATTACGCACGGAGGAATTTATCCGTCAAATCTATGTTTCGATGGAAGATGGATAGATCTAACAAATGCAAGTTTCATTAACGGTGGTCAAAATGTAGGAGGATGCCCTCCATTCTTCGAAGAATCAAATGCTGTAATTTCAATACTCCAAGAGTTCATCCATAACTTCACTAAATATAATGATATTTCTCTGGATGAAAAGGAACTCATAAATTTCTACAACGAAAAAAAGTCCGCACATTTCCAGCGACATGTCATTTCTTTATTTTCTATGCAGAATGAAAGACTTGACGAGTCAACGAAGCACGATGTGTTAGGTCTTTTCTCGTCGCAGGTCTCAGCGATACTTCATGCAAATCCAAAACTAATTCTTCGCTGGCCCGAAAAAATTATCAATGAGGATCCGATAATTTTGCTTCAAGAATCACTATTTTTATCATTGGCCAACCAAAAAGCATCTGATGAAAAATTGCTGAAACTCAGAAATATAAAAGGTTTTAGTGCTGATGTGGCAGTAGCGACATTTGGAAGAATCGCGAAGAATTATTTTTTTAGATCAAAGTCGTCACGAACTCAATTTTTTGATCTGTTTACTGTGCTAGCTATCTCATCCCTAAAAAAATCTTTGTTTGTTGAATTTTTCTATAAAGGCAGGCTGGGAAATTATATTAATGATGTCATATACAACAATCCTTTTAATTCGGGAAAACTGATAACTGATTCTATATCAGCCTGCGAATGGATATTTGAAGCTACCGATAATCAAAAGATGCGCCTATACGAGGGCAATAATTTAACAATAGGATTTGATTAATCTAAAGAAGTCTTTTTTTGCAGTTGTTTGGACTCCGGCGAAATAAAAACCTTTACCTATGCATCAGATCTGATTATTGAAATTAATAGCATTCCACCCGAAAAGCTCTCAATTCAAAACTATAGTTTTAGAAGTGGCTTGTTAAGAATTCTGACGACAGTTGAGCTCATACGTAAATAGGGAATTAAATGAACGATTACGCCAAAATCTTAGTTGATGTTCTTGAGTTTCGTATGAGACATCAATTAGGTATATATCCTGCTCATCTTAATGCGCTACGGAATTCTGCGCATAGTCAAAAGCTAACTATATTTCGCGATCAGTTGGGTCGTCCAATTGGTTACATAGCTTGGGCGAGCATCAATAAAGCATCGACACAACGCTTGTTTAATGGCTGGGTTTTGCCAGTTTATCCATATGAATGGAGTGAGGGCGCGATTTGCTTACCGTTAGACATAATGATTACAAGCTCTGCTAGTCAAGAAGGCATCCAACAACTTAAAAAATTTATACGCACGCAGAGGGTCATTGTATTATCTAAACGAAATAAAATTCGCATATATTTTCGTAAAAATAAAAAATTTGTAAAGCGAGTAGTAACTGGATAATCAGTATGGCTTCCGATCACCAACTCAAGAAAACCGAAATAGTTGCTTATGGTGCGGGCGATGCTGCGTTTGCTCTCATCGGCACATTACTTGGATTCTACCAATTATATTTCCTCACAGATGTATTCGGCATCGCTCCAGCTTCGATTGCGATTATTATGCTTGTTATTAAGATATGGGATACAGTAAATCATCCGCTCATGGGAATTTTAGCTGATCGCACGCAAAGTAAGTATGGGCGATATCGACCTTGGTTGCTTTACTCTATCCTACCGTTAGCAATTTCTTCAATTCTTGTTTTTTATGCTCCTCCAGGCTTATCCGATTGGCAAAAAAATGTTTATGCATTGTCTGTTTGCTTCATTTACTGGAGTTCATTCTCTGCCGTGAACGTCCCTTATGTTGCTTTAATGAGTGCAATGACATCCAATGTAAGCAGCCGAGCAAATCTAGCTTCGGCAAGATTTATTGGAGCATTCGGTGCTAGCACCCTGGCAATGTTTTTTACCAAGGATTTAGTGCTCTGGTTTGGCGATGGCGACGAAGCATCTGGTTTCTTAGCTGTAAGTATTCTCTACGCGATAATTGGGTCAGTAATTTTATATTGGACATTTTATTCAACCCAGGAACGCATCTCGGTTCAACCTGAATCAATTCTTACCCCTTGGGGTGACATTAAATCTTTATTTCGATCCGGCCCATTCTGGACAGTTATTGCAACTAGTGTGTTTATTGGGCTCTTTGTAAGTGTTAAATCTGGTCTGGCTGTTTTCTATCTAAAGTATGTAATTCAGATTCCCTCCGTCGATAAATACTTTATGGCTGGCGGCACAATTAGTTGTTTGATTGGTGTCTGTTTTGTCTCGTTATTGTTAGGAAAATTTGATAAGAAGAGACTGTTTATTTGCTTTATGTCGGGAAACGCGTTGTTTATCGCAGCAATTTTCTGGGTTGATCCCGAAAATACAGCACTACTTTTAACATTTCACTTCTTAAATTCGTTTTTAGGCGGAGCATGCGCACCAATATTTTTTGCTATCTATTCAGATGTAATTGATTACAATGAATTTAAGACTGGTTCTAGATCCGCTGCATTAATCAACAGCCTGGGATTATTTGCAGGCACCTTAGGAGCTGCAATTGGTGGGTTCATAGCGCCTATTGGGCTGGCATGGATTGGATACACAGCGAACCAACCACAAAATGCTAACGTCATCGAAGGATTGTGTTGGTTATTCACCATCGTTCCCGCGGTTTTCGCAAGCATTGCTGCGCTCTTGATGGTTATATTTCCTTTAAATAAGTCAAGAATGGCCTCTATAAATTATAGACTTAGCCAGCGGCGAGTTTGCATTGACACGCACTAACATGAAGAAAATTATCATAATAATTGAATACTTTGGTGGAGAATGGCCAGAGTGGATTAACTTATACTTTTTAAGTTGTGCCCGCAATCCATCAATCACTTGGCTTATTCATACAGACTGTGCACACGATCAATACCAATATAGTAATATTATTTTTTCAAAAATGTCTTGGGATGCATATAAGGCACACGTTAGTGAACGATTAAAGATAAATTTCAATCCGGAAAATAAGTACAAGCTCTGTGATATCAGGCCAGCGCTTGGTTATATTTGGGAGGACGAAATTGCTGGATACGATTTTTATGGATATGGAGACGTAGATGTAATATATGGAAATCTTCAAAAATTTTTGACTGATGCTGTATTAAAACACAACGTAATTAGTACTCATGAATGGTGTTTCTCAGGACATTTGTCACTATTCAAAAACGAGCGATGGATACGTAGTTCATTTAGGCAGCTTTCAGCTTGGAAAATGGTATTTGAGTCACCACTCCATTTTCGCTTTGATGAAGACTATTATTTTAGAGCCTTTCTTAGGCCAAATAGATTTACAAAAAAATATTTTCGATTTTTTATATGGATTACAGACTTATTAAATCCCTTCCGTATTAAATATAGAAATGTCTATCTTCAAGAACAATTTTCCACCCCGTTAGTGCCAGGCTTATGGCATGGACAATCGATCAAGCACTCTGAAACATGGTATTGGAAGGATGGCATTATTACCAACAAAGATAATGGTGAGCATGAGTTTATGTACCTTCATTTTATGAATTACACAAGCGCACGCTACATGGATGCGCTTTATGGCACAATTGCCCCTTGGTCTTCCTTGGAAAAAATAATAAAAATATCATATTCTGAAGCAGAAAATGGATTTACCATAGGGCTTGATGGCTTTAATACACTTCCCTCGACCGATTAATATGTATATAGCATATAAGATATTGCTCAGTTGAGTTTTAACCAAAGATCTGATCTAGTTATCTTTGATTATCATCACATATGAAACTCTAAAAGTTTTTATATGATTAGAATAGTTCTTGCTTAGTTGTATCTAAAAGGTGAAATTTAATTAGCTTTCACCTTTTAGGTTTTTCTACTGCCTCAAAAAATAGATAGTCGCGTAGCAGCTTAAGGTTCGTATTTAGCTGAAGCCGGCAGTTCACCTTGGCGCTCATTAATAATATTCAACATTCTCAAGGACCGCTTTTGGCCGTTTTGGCACACAGAGCAGGTAGATTGGAATGTTGAGGGGACGCCGTTTTTGATGTTACTCGGTTGTCGTGTGAGGATTTATCTGCGCGTTAGAATACAAATTTGATAAAAATATCGACACCTGTGTAACAACGGGCTGTTGAATCCTATTCGACGCGTTGAAGGACATCTCAACCCTGCGTAGAAGTTTCTCCATTCGATATGCTAGGCTCTCCGGGCGTAAATTTTTTCAGCGTTAATAGATATTGTTCGTGCTAGTTCTGTTCTCGTAATAAATCAGGAACCTAATATTTTTTTCTCAAGCGAGGGATTACCTATGAAAAATGTACTTCTCAGATTGTGTTTATGTATCGGCGGTTGGTTTGGATTGTTGTGTTCAGCCCACGCCGGATTAATTATCGACACGGGAGAACCCCCGGAACCTGGCTATGGGTCGGCGTTCATGGGGTCAAACAACGGTAACTATCAATATGTTGCAGGCAAAATAAATTTCGCGTCAGCGTATCAAATCAATAGCATTGACACCCATCTCAAATTTAGTGAACCTTATTTTGCAAGTGGCGGGGCTTTCTCAATTGTCTTGTATAACGATGACAATGCTAGCGGTCCAGATAATTTGGTTTACAGCGCAAGCGGTGGTTACATGCCTGCCGATTCTCAAGGCGCATGGTATGGGATCTCTGGACTTGATTGGTTAGTAGAGGCCGGGTCTTATTGGATTGCATTTGAAGCGCAGGACAGCTCTATCAATGCAATCATGTCATATGCAGCTCAACCGGCAGCAACTGAGTACGCCTACAACATCAATTTTTGGGGTTATAACGGTTATACCACGGACCTTGGCGGCTCGCCGTTTTCCTTGCGTGTCGACGCGAATTCGGTGAGTGAAGTGCCTGAGCCAGGAAGCCTGATGTTGTTGCTCGCTGCTTTATTAACCCTGCTTTCTGTTTATGGTTTTCGCAGAAATGCGAGCACTTGTTAATACCGAAGGGCGTTGGCTTTTCAATACATGAAGGTTTTAGCAACGATCACTTTCGTTTGTCGAAAAACATCACCAATACGATATAAAGCCCACCTGTTGTAAACGGGCGGGCTTTTTCATTTCAACAATTATTTCGAAATCATTTCATTAAGCTCACCTTACTCATCCTTATACCTTAGCGATAGGTGAAAAAGATGGGCAAGCCTATAGAGCGTGGGCAACAATGGATATTTCCAGCATGCATGTTTCGCCACAACATGCATCAGTCCCTGAGCCACCATCATTTTATCTGTTAGCTTTTATTGGGTTGTTGGTTCGTAAATTGGGTCGGGCCGTATAGGCCCAATGAAGGATAATTACGAACCTGCCTCGAATTTTTTATATTATCGAGCGCCGTTTGCAGCGTTATATTTTTTTGAATTTTTTCATCTATCAACAAAATCCCTATAGAACAATCAAATTTCTGGATATCTTCAAGAGAATTTTTTAAAGCTCATATTGGCTAAAAAATAGTGTTCAAATATTTATGATTATTACGTATTTGGATATTTCGAACGTTGGGGGTTCGTAAACTCACCTCAGCTTACGGAGATACCACTTCAGGAACCGGGTATCCCGTTAATGCAGACGCAAAGTGAAGCCAGGGCGTTGCTGCATTCACACTAAAAAATATCAAGAGAATCACAAGTAAATAACCACCGACTATGCCTAGTGCCAACTTGGAAAATTTGCTCGAACTTTTGTCTTTCAAGCCAGTTGCACCAATATAAAGTGCGAGAGAAATTAACAAAGATCCAAAAGTAGCAACAGAGCCTGTTTCAACAACAAACCGTAGTGCACGTGCCGTGGCGGGTGCGAGCAAAATAAAAAAGCTGGCTAATTGGAAATGGCGATGCCAGTGGTGGCGACGAACCAGAATAAAAGCAGCCAAGCCAAAAATTAGCGTTGCAGTGATAATCCAGAATGGATAGGCCAAACGGATTAACGGTGCCACGCCCGAAGGTTCGCTGGCGGCTGCCGCCGTTCTGCCTAATACCACAACGTAGGACAGCGCAATGTATATGCCGAATAACGCAGCACCTGCAACGCCGACTTCTTTATGCCGCGCGAGCAAGCCTCTGCTGGCTGCAAAATGTTGATAAAGGAAAACGGCGATCCAGGCGGTGATTGTTATGCCGTGAACCAATATGAGCGAGGTTAAGGGTTTGCCTGCACCGAAAACCGGTTTTAAATAAAATGTAGGGGCGAAGCCTACCAGAATCAGAAGAACGCCGAGCAGAACAAAAATATCGCTTTGCTTTAATGTAAATTTTTTGACTGCAGTCATTGCAGTATCTCCATTGCGGTTGTTTTGGGATTTGTATTGAGCAGGAAAGTTTTTTTGAAGAGCAAGGAGTATGCCGTTTGAAAGTACGTATTATTAATTTTAACAGAATGGCTAAAACCCTGGTAATTTAAGGGATCGTGAGAATAGTTAAGAGAGTTGAAAAATATATTCGGGATGAACATGCTACTGAGATTCAAACGCATGTGTTGCTATGAGAACATTTGAATCCCAGATTATGCTGGCTTATCAACTTTACGAGATAAGAAATCGTTAGCAGGATATTGGAGAAGTAAAAAGCAATCGCGCTTGGCGATTGCTTTTAGTTAACGCAGTTATTGCACGATAATGTTTTTTCCTGGTGGATCGGGTTGCGGGTTAAAATTACCAACCTGCCCTTCAATATTTTTCCCTGGCGGATCGGGCTGTGGGTTAGAGTTGCCTACCTGTTCTTTCACTCGCAGATCATGCACGATAACTCCCGCATTCACTGTGGCAGCCCCCAAAACCAACGCAATCACACCAACCAAATTAATTACTTTCATTGCTCAAATCCTCTTGAATGATTTCCCATTTTTTAAATCGTTAGCGATTTAATTACTTGCGCCAGATTCCGGTGTACACAGAACCGCAGTACCACCAGCCGTAACGGGTGTAACCCAGTTGTGCCAGATCGTTCGATTTTTTAGTGAACGCAGTTAACGTCATACCGTGGAATGCTTGCCATGAACCGCTCGATGGAACCCAACCGGTGTTATAAATTTGACCATTGTCAGTACAGGCGTAAACATTGGGCATTACACCGGAGTCTGCAAAGTGATTGAACCAGGCTTGCATGCGCTCATCGGGAATATTATTGACAGTCCAGTAAGCCACTGAGTGTGGGGCCCAAATCATTACTTCACCATCAGGAAGTTTTTTACCTTGCAGTAAAGTCCAGGTGGCATTTACCGATGCAGTTTGGTTGGTGAACGGTGTTGTTTGACCGTGATCGAATTTAATTTCGACCGGTTGATCCGCAGAGGTTTGCATATGCACATGCAAGTGCGGGCGATCAGAGTTACCGACATTACCAACAAGACCCAGAACCTGCCCTTTGGTAATGCGTGCACCGCCGCTAACCCATCCTTCACTGTTTAAAACGTATCCCGCTTTTCCAGTGGAATTGTAAACCGCATTATGCGGACAAAGGCTGGTAGGAATTGAACCGGGTTGTGCGTGGGCGTAGAGGGCGTAATTACCGTCATCGTGACGCACATACAAATAGTTTCCCGCATAAGCGATATAGCCTTCACCTACTTTTGGGTGATTGGAACCAGGCGTGTTTTCCGGTGAGTTACGCCAACAGTTGACGACGGTGCCCGCCTCCATCGCACGGATTTTTGCACCGTAAATAATACGACTGGAATTGAGTGTGGTATCAGCATTGTCGGTTTTGAACTCAGACCATTTGCCATTACCGATATGACGTTGGGCAAGAATATCAAACCCGTCGGTTTGGGCCCCTTTGGACCAATGGTTGGTTGTGGTGTAACGGTAATTCAGGTTGATGTCATCGGCGCGCAACGGAAAATCCACAGCGGATGCAGAGACAGAAACCAAGGCAGCAGAAGCGATGATTAATGAGCGAGTAAAAGCATGAAGTGATTTCATTTTAAATTTCCTTTTAAATTTAAAAAAATGAGTAAGTTAGGTTGAGCGCCGGCTTCTTCATGAAGCGAAGAAAAAATTAAAAAACGATAACAAATAACAGCAAATGAACAATTCCTTACCATAACCGCGACAACCTTGTCGTTTGTTCATGTGGCCATATTACGAGGGCAAATTGTCAGAAGTTTGCCGCGAGGAAGGAGATTTGTGTCAATTGTGTCAGCGGAGGAAAAGCCCCAATGCGGTCAGACATTGGGGATATAGACATAACCTACGGAACGCACCGTTTTGATGGTGGCGGGTTTATCCGGATCAACTTCAATTTTTTTGCGCATGCGCGTGATGCGGCTATCGATGGAGCGATCAAAAGGATCAGCGTCGGTTTTGTGGGCGAGTTCCAGCAAATAATCGCGCGATAACGGGCGGTTGGGGTTGGCGAGGAAGACCATCAATAAATCGTATTCCATGGCGGTAAGCGGGATTTCGGTTTCACCTTCCCAGAGTTTGCGTGTTTCAACGTCGAGCAAACATTTGCCAATTTTTTTGCGCGCATCTTGTACCGGTTGGGTATTCGCCGGCAATTCATTTTGGGTGCGGCGCAATACGCTGCGCACACGAGCTAGCAATGCGCGCAAATCAAATGGCTTGCCGACGTAATCGTCTGCGCCCATTTCCAGGCCGACAACCATGTCCACCTGCCCCGCCGATGCGGTGACCATAATAATTCCGGCGCGGGTGTGTTCGCGCAAATAGCGCGTGAGTGTTAGACCGTCTTCACCCGGCATATTTAAATCCAGCAGCACAATATGCGGCGTAAAGTCCGGCAGGATTTTTTTTAACTCCTGGCCATTCACCGCAATTTTTACCGCGAAGCCTTGCATCTCAAAATAATCAGCGAGGGTTTCGGCAATGTCGATTTCATCATCGACCACAATCATTTGGTATTGAGTGCTCATGCTGTTCACTTGATACTGGTTATTAATTGTTACGCGTTTTATTAAATAGAAAATGATAAAAAATTTATTTCAAAGCCAATGGCAACCTAATGCAAAAACAGGCCCCGCTACCGGGATGCTGTTCCAGCTCCAGATTACCGCCGTGCGCTTCAATAATGCCGCTGCATACCGCCAGCCCCAAACCTGTGCCTTTGCCGGGTGCCTTGGTGGTAAAAAAAGGCTCGAAAATCCGGTGTTGCACTTCCGGTGCAATACCCGGGCCTGAATCGGTAATGCGAATCGCCATATGCGTTTCAGCCAATGCCGATTCAATGCGCAGTATTTTTTGCGGCGAATCCTGCATCGCTTGTTGGGCATTGATAATCAGGTTGCTAATTACCTGGTGCACTTGGTCCGCATCGGCGGCAACATCCGGTAAATGAGTGGCCAGCTGTAATTGTAGTTCGATGTGCTGGTTGCGTAAGCCAGGTTCCAATAATTCCAGCACGTGCTGTATAAGTTGATTGATATTCACCGGTGCACATTGCGGCGGCTGGTTGCGGGCCATGGATAAAAATGTAGTTACAATCGTGGCGCAGCGCTCGGCGGCGTTGCGGATTTTATCGGCGCGCTTGAGGATGCGCGGCTCCTGTTCGGTTTCCTGCAGCAGTTGGGCTTGCCCGACTACAATCGCCAAGGGGTTATTTAACTCATGGGATATGCCCGCCAGCAGCGTCCCCATCGCCGCTAATTTTTCATTGCGTTGCAGGACTTCGCGCTGGCGAATAATTTCATGTTCCGCATTGCGCTGTGCGGTGAGATCGCGAATATACGCAGTAACTAAACGGCGGCCAATTAAATCTACTTGCCGCAAGGTTAATTCCACCGGAAATTCGCTGTTATCCTTGCGCTTGGCTTGCAGCTCCAAACGCTGGCCCAACACGCGCGGCTCACCTTTTTCGCTGTAGCGACGGAAACCCTGTTCATGTTGGGCGCGCATGGCTTCCGGCACAATTAATTCGCCAATCGATTGCCCCAGCGCTTCATCGCGCGCGTAGCCAAACATGTGTTCGGCGGCTTCGCTGAATTCAATCACCGCACCACTTTCATCAATGGTAATGACGGCATCGAGCGATGCGGCAATCATCGCGCGGTGTAATTTGCTGCTGTTGTTTTTTATCACCAGCGATTGGAAAAATTGCCAGCGCGAATGTTGCTCGATGGTATAACCGGCGAAGATGCCGATAATGGCATTGGAGAGCAGGAAAAAATTATTGGAAATAATATCGGCAAACGGCAGCGCTTTAAAAAACGCGATGCAGTTGTAGAGCACTACGATCAACACTACCGTGCGCAACGCATTTATAAAACGCAACCCGACAATAAATAGCGTCCAGGTAATGCACAGATTGATGCCCGCGTAATAGTAATGATTATATTGGTTGTGCGTAATTAGCAGCATGGCGAAAATCCCGCCGGCCGCAACCATGCTGGAGGCAAACACCAGTTGCTGGTGGACTCGCTGGAAAAAGGCCTGGAAGGTGCCAATAAATAATAGCGCTATCAAACTGCAGGTTACGGCACGAACACCCCATAGCTCCCACATTTTTTCCGGTACCAGCAAATAATCCAGGAACGCAAAATTCAGGTAGAGCACAAACGCCAATGCCAACGCAATGCGCACTTGTCGGGCGATGTTTACCGCAACATTGGCCTGGTATTCCTGCTCCAGGGATGAATCGCGGAATACCAGCGTTAACGGATTAAAAATCCGGTAGCGCTGGCTAAAAGAAAAAGTATGGTAATTATCGATAACCGGATCGCTCATTCGTTTCCCTGCAATGCAATAGAACTATTCGATATGGGGATGTCAAAACCCAGGCTGGCGATTGTAGCCGCTGGTGGATTTACATGCAGCTATGCACGCGACGTTATCGGGCAAATATCGTCTGGCAAATATCGCGACAACGCCTAGGCTTAAAGAGCGGTACCCAATTTATGCACTGGAGGTGAGCAAGATGAGCAAATCTCAAGACAAACGCAAAGAAAGTAAAAAACCGGCAACTCGCACTGCCAAAGAAAAACATCAACAGAAAAAAGCAAAACAGGCTGAGCATGCGCACCGCGAATTTTAGTGGTTACGCATAACAAAAAAGGGCGCAAATTGCGCCCTTTTTATACGAAGCGAGAATAAATCTAATTACCCACCTGTTCACGCACACGCAACAACCCGCTCGCCACCTCTGATCCTTGCGCCGCAAAACGTAAACCCTGCTGCACAAACATCTCTGCTTTTTGCGGTAAACCTAGTTGCACATAACTTTGGGCAAGAATCAAATACAAATCCGCTGCGCGACGCTCAATGCGCAGGCCGCGCTCTGCAGTAGCAATCGCACCTTGATAATCCTGCGCAACATATTGGCTACGCGCTTGTTTAGCCAGGCTCAACGCGGCGGGGTTCAACACCGCAGCCGGCTTTGGGACAGCCCCGGGTTGCGGCTGCACAACGGCCGGCGCTTCAGGTTTGGTAATTAACGGTGGTGGTGCAGTGGTAACGGGTGGTGGTGATGGAGGAGTCGATGGAGAATGAGTGGCACAGCCGACAAACGCCAGTGCCAAACAAGCGATAAAAAAACGATTAAAAAAGTTGGTCATGAGGTACCCGATAACAGTTATTCAGCATCTTTGGTTGCAGCTTTCAACAGCCGCGCGATTTCTTTCCACAAATCGATATAGGCCACGGCCGCACGACTGCGCTGATTGTAACTGGTGAGCGGTGCGCGACGCAGCCCCATTTGTTCAACGGCTGAATCGTTGGGCACATAGGTTTTCAACATCGGTACCGGCATTTTCTTGACGTTCTCTACCGCCTCGCGATGCAGGCTGCGGCGCATATCGACCTGGTTGAAGAAGCCGACAATACGCGCCGGCGCCGATTTTTTAGTATTAAGGAATTCGATCACTTGCTCCATCGCACGAATGGACAGCGGGCTGGGAATCATCGGTATCAATAAAATATCTACTTCCATCAGCAGCTGTTCAACGCTGGGGGAGAGTGTTGGCGGGCAATCAAAAATTAAAATGTCGGCTTTTTCGCTGAGCGGTTTGAGCAATTGCTTGAGGAATTTTTTGTCTTTGCTGAGCTCATCGAACTCGCTATCCAGACTGCGCAGGCTGAGGTCGGCGGGAATCAGCATCAAGCGTGGATAGGGGCTGTAAAGCTCCATCTCGCCGATGGATTTGCCTTTGCTGAATAATTTAATCGCCTTGGCGGAATCCGGCTCTTGCTGGCAAAACCAGCTGGCAGCGGCTTGCGGGTCCAAATCCCAGAGGATCACATTCTTTTTCGCCGCGGCGGCCATGTAAGCCATATTCACAGCGGTGGTGGTTTTGCCAACGCCGCCTTTAAGGTTGTAGAAAGCGATTTTGATCATAACAATCCTATGCGTGCTCAGGTGGTCCTGATAGTTATTTGCGACTGTACAGTTATTATCTGTGATTGAAATATGGCCAGGCAGTTTTAACTTGTAGCATTTTTATTCAAATCCTTCAAAATTTATCCGCCAATCGTCGTCAAATTCTTGATTGGCTTCATGCCTGAGCAAGAAACTTGCGCGCGCGTTACAATCGCGCCCTCACTTTGCGAGTCATCTTTATGAACCAGGCCCATCCCTACGAACAACTCACCCCGGACCTTGTACTGGATGCGATTGAAAGCACCGGCCTGATGACCGATGCACGCATACTCGCACTCAATAGTTACGAGAATCGTGTGTATCAGGTAGGAATTGAGGGCAGTTCACCGTTAATTGCCAAGTTTTACCGGCCCGCGCGCTGGAGCAATGAACAGATCATCGAGGAACACCAATTCACCCATGCCTTAAAGGAACTGGAAATTTCCGTCGTTCCGCCACTTGGCGATGATGAAGGCAGCACTTTGCGCGAGTACCGGGGGTTTCGCTTTGCGCTTTATCCGCGCCAGGGCGGCCATGCCCCCAACCTGGATGATTTTGATGCGCTCTTATCGCTGGGGCGCACGTTGGGCCGCATACATGCCCTGGGACAGGCGCGCCCATTTGATTATCGCCCGCCACTGGATATCCAGACCTTCGGACGCGAGAGTTACGCATTTTTGCTCGAGAATGAATTTATCCCCGCAAGCTTGCGCGAGTCTTACCGCACCCTGGGGGCAGATTTGCTTGCACGTTGCGACACAGTGTTTGGGCGAGTGAAATATCAAGCCATTCGCCTTCATGGCGATTGCCATCCCGGCAATATTTTATGGCGCGATGAGGTTCCCCATTTTGTCGACTTTGACGATGCGCGCATGGGCCCGGCAATCCAGGATTTATGGATGCTGCTGTCCGGCGAGCGCGAGCAACAAACCGCACAACTGAGCGAAATACTGGAAGGCTATCGCGAATTTTGCGAGTTTGACCTGGCCGAGCTGCAATTGATCGAAGCGCTGCGCAGCTTGAGGATTATGCATTACAGCGCCTGGCTGGCGCGCCGCTGGACCGATCCGGCCTTCCCCCGGCATTTCCCGTGGTTCAACACCGAACGCTATTGGGGCGACCATATCCTGGAGCTGCGCGAGCAATTGGCGGCGCTGAATGAACCGCCGTTAGTCATTTACTAGTAATCAGCTGTTGGAAATTTAACATTAACCCCCAATAATGGCATTTCGCGAGCCGGTTCCACCTGAGGAGTTTCCATGACTGCACCCGCACCCGCTTTGGTTGTCGACAGCCTGTGGGAATCCATCCGCCTGCAAACTCGCAAGCAGGCTGAATCTGAACCGGTTCTGGCCAGTTTTCTGTACGCCACCGTCCTTAATCACGATTCCTTAAAAGGCGCGTTAAGCTTTCACCTTGCCAATAAACTGGATAGCCCCGCCCTGCCTGCCATGTTAATTCGCGAGGTTATTGAAGAGGCGCTGGCGAAGGATGGCGAGATCATCGAGTCGGTCCGTGCGGACTTAATGGCGGTGAGTGAACGTGACTCCGCTTGTTGTTCACTGGTAACCCCATTGCTCTATTTCAAAGGCTTCCACGCGCTACAGGCTTACCGCGTTGCCCATTGGCTGTGGCAACAGGGCCGCATGTCGCTTGCACTGTTTTTGCAAAACCGCATTTCAGCCGTGTTCGCCGTGGATATTCACCCGGCGGCGCACATCGGCAAGGGCATTATGTTTGATCACGCCACCGGCATCGTGATTGGTGAAACCGCTATCGTTGAAGATAATGTCTCGATTATGCAATCAGTGACTCTGGGAGGCACCGGCAAGGAAGCGGGAGACCGCCACCCTAAAGTACGCAAAGGGGTATTAATCGGTGCGGGAGCTAAAATTCTTGGCAATATCACCATTGGCGAATGCGCCAAAATTGGTGCTGGCAGCGTGGTACTGAAAGATGTTCCTTCGCGCGCAACTGCTGCCGGTGTGCCTGCGCAAATTATCTGCGAGACCCTATGTTCGCAGCCAGCACGGGAAATGGATCATTTGATCCGTTAACCTGATTCACAGCCTCCCTCAATACGCCGGGTATACCGGCGTTTATTTTATAACCTGCCCCAAAATAATTCCCGCGCACCAAAACAACCATCGTTATTGCCCATTGGCAGATCAAATCGCTGGCTATAACCGGAATTTTGGCCTTGGTCTGATAATTGCTCAATTGTTAGTCCAGGACCGAGGAGAACGAGCATGCAATACACTAAGCCGATGATTGATTTGGTGTACGAGATTCGCCGCCGGGTTGAACCGGATGTAAAACCGGGTGTGAAAATGGCGAACCCGGAGCTGCTTAAGGAATTAGCGGATTATTACCACCAGGCAAAAGACACTATCACCAAAACCCTGATTAAAGAGTTGCTCACGCTAGCTGGCAATGAATGGCGAGCACTGCTGCAATCGGGAGACTACAAAGCGGACCTCGCCAAACAAGTCGTCAAGGTGTATCGCGGCCAAACAACATTGGAAGAAGCCCCCAAACACAAAATGCGTACCGAATTATTAGTCGCGCCACCACCAGCCAAACCGGTACGAATGTATCGTGGCCATCCAGTGGATTAAGAAGAACAAAGCACAATCTGGACGATAGGTCTATCAGCAGCCACAATTAGTGTGTCTGGCATAACCTTGCCAGTATTTCACTGTGATCCGTTATGAAATCAAAACCATTCTGTGCACTGCTCGCACCTTATGTCGCCCTGGTTTTGGGCTTGTTTTTATTCGCCGGCAAACTGGCAGCGGCCACGCCAGTCCGTATTGGCGTGTTACCGGATATTCACACCAGTTACCTTCAGTTCCTGGATGGACGCAGCCCTGATGCAGTGGATTATTACGGCGGCCCCCACGCGCGACGCGATGTTATCGACCTGATTTTGATGCAGCAGGCGCTCAAACTGGGAGGCTTTAATCAGCCATTGGAGTTTGTGGCCGAGGAAAATTATTTTCGCAGCATTCGCAATGTACTGGATGGAAAAATCCTGACGATTAGCGGAACGATTTGGTATCAGGATCTGGAAAGCCAGCAAGAGAAATTGCACATCACCCCGCCGTTGGTAATGGATGGCCAGTTTATTGTGGGGCTCTACACATCCCCGACAAATAAAAAAGCGCAATCAAGTAAAAACCTCGCACAATTAATTCAATTAAAAGTCGTCACCAGCAATCAGTGGAAACCCGACATGATTACGCTTGAATCGCTGGGTTTTAGCAAAATTATGTACACGCCTAATTGGGTCAATATGGCGCGTATGATTAACGCCGGGCGCGTGGATTTAACCTTGTCACCGTTTGAAATGAATCCGGAACAGGAAATTGTTGTGGATGGTATTCGCCTGGTGCCAATCAAAGGCGTAAAGGTCGCGATTCGCGGTAGTCGCCATTGGCCAGTCAGTAAAATTCACCCATTGGGCGCGGATTTTTATCAGGCATTAAGCCGGGGAATTTCACAATTGCGCGCGAATGGCACTATTGATCGCGCTTATCGCGAATGTGGATTTTTTCATCCGGAGTTGGCGAACTGGCAATTATTAAATCCTCCAGTCGCCAACCAGGCATTACAATAAATTTTATTTTTGTTGTTGCTGTTTAAGTAAATCGCGAATTTCCGTGAGAAGCACTTCTTCTTTTGTGGGGGCTGCCGGTTTTTCCTCTTCTTTTTTCTTCACACGATTGATGACTTTAATCATCATAAAAATGGCAAAGGCAACGATGGTGAAATCCAGAATTGTCTGGATGAATTTGCCGTAAAAAATCGATACCGGTCCTTTGCCTTCGATCAGCTCCGGCAAAATAATTGCCAAATCAGAAAAATCTACACCGCCAATAATCCACCCGAGCGGCGGCATGAACACATCGCTTACCAGCGAGCTGACAACCTTGCCGAAAGCAGCACCAATGATAATACCCACGGCCATATCGACAACATTGCCGCGCACCGCGAATTCTTTGAAATCTTTAATAAAGCTCATTGCCATTCCCCTGTATGAGTTGATCAAGCGCGCGAATGCGCTGCAAAGTTTTATAGCCTATAACCGAATGAAAACCAACATGAGACTGCAAAAACGCCAACCCGATCATTCATCTTCTCGCTGCGCATAAACATCGGGGTAGCCTTGCTCATCCACACTCACGTGCAACACCATGGGCCTGCAGCATACCTGGCAGTCCTCAACATAAGTTTGTTCTTCGCAGGAGCAATCCACCAACACACTAATGGGTTCACCGCAATAAGGACAATCAATAAAACATTCCTCTAACAAGCTCATGGCGCCTCGCAAAAAATAAATCAATATGCTGTGGGTTGATCGATCCCTAACTCATCCCAGATTTCATCCACACGATTTTTTATGTGCGTGTCCATCACAATAGGAGTGCCCCACTCACGCGTGGTCTCACCTGGCCATTTATTGGTTGCATCAAAACCGATTTTGGAACCGAGGCCGGAAACGGGAGATGCAAAATCAAGATAATCAATTGGGGTATTTTCGATCATTACAGTATCCCGCGCAGGATCCATACGTGTTGTCATCGCCCAGATCACATCTTTCCAATCGCGCGCATTTACATCGTCATCAGTAACGATGACAAATTTGGTGTACATAAATTGCCGTAAGAAACTCCACACGCCCATCATCACGCGTTTGGCGTGGCCTGGATATTGTTTCTTCATGGTCACTACCGCCATGCGGTAAGAACAACCTTCCGGCGGCAAATAAAAATCCACAATTTCCGGAAATTGTTTTTGCAAGATCGGTACGAACACTTCGTTCAATGCAACGCCGAGAATGGCCGGCTCATCCGGTGGACGCCCAGTGTAGGTACTGTGATAAATCGGATCGCGCCTATGGGTAATTCGCTCCACGGTGAACACCGGGAAATTATCCACCTCGTTGTAATAACCCGTGTGATCGCCGAACGGACCTTCAGGGGCCATATCATTCGGAGCAATGTAACCTTCAAGGATAAATTCAGCAGATGCCGGCACTTGTAAATCATTGCCGATACATTTCACTACTTCGGTTTTATCGCCACGCAATAATCCGGCAAAACCGTATTCGGAAAGCGTATCGGGCACCGGTGTTACAGCACCCAGGATGGTTGCCGGATCAGCGCCGAGTGCAACCGCAACTGGAAAATTTTTACCGGGGTTCTGAATTTGGAATTCACGGAAATCCAATGCACCGCCGCGATGGGAAAGCCAGCGCATAATCAACCGGTTCTTGCCGATTTTTTGCATCCGGTAGATACCAAGATTTTGCCGCTCTTTGTGCGGACCGCGCGTCACAACTAACGGCCATGTCACTAACGGCCCCACATCGCCAGGCCAACAGGTTTGGATCGGCAATAAATCCAGATTCACTGCATCGCCGTCCAACACAACATCCTGGCATTGCGCCTTGCCCAATATTTTTGGAGCCAGATTCAAAACCTGTTTGAAAACCGGCAATTTTTCCCAGGCATCTTTAAACCCTTTTGGTGGTTCGGGCTCTTTTAAAAACGCGAGTAATTTCCCTACTTCGCGCAGGGCATCAACAGATTCCTGTCCCATTCCCAATGCAACCCGTTCGGGGGTACCGAATAAATTTCCCAGCACAGGAATATTGTAACCCTTGGGATTTTCGAACAATAACGCGGGGCCACCGGCACGTAATGTGCGGTCGCAAATTTCAGTCATTTCAAGGTGGGGATCAATTTCCTGTTTGATGCGTTTTAATAAACCACGGGCTTCCAACAGGGCGATAAAATCGCGAAGGTCTTTATATTTCATGTTTTAAAAAAGCCGAAGCCCGTACGGAGCGCAGTGAATACGGGTTATTCATTTTCCCGCATACGCTGCGCTCCATACGGGCTACAAGCTGTTTCTTACTTTCCCGGAAGAAAGCGCCCTCCTTTTAGCATGCACGCACAGCAAAAGGCGGGACGTGTAGGTGTTACTTGCGTTTCATCGATTGGAAGAATTCATCGTTAGTTTTGAAATCTTTCAATTTATCGAGCAGGAATTCAGTTGCGGCTACGTCTTCCATATCGTTTAACAAACGACGCAAAATCCATGCGCGCTGCAATTCATCCTCTTTCATCAACAAATCTTCGCGACGAGTACCGGAGCGGCGCACGTTGATTGCGGGATAAATACGTTTTTCAGCAATCTTACGATCCAGGTGCAATTCCAGGTTACCAGTACCTTTAAATTCTTCGTAAATAACTTCATCCATTTTGGAACCGGTATCTACGAGTGCGGTAGCGATAATACTCAAGCTACCACCCTCTTCGATATTACGCGCGGCACCAAAGAAACGTTTTGGTCGCTCCAGCGCATGCGCATCCACACCACCCGTTAATACTTTTCCTGATGAAGGAATAACCGTGTTATAGGCGCGAGCCAAACGAGTAATAGAGTCGAGCAAAATTACCACGTCTTTCTTGTGCTCCACCAATCGCTTGGCTTTTTCGATCACCATGTCAGCTACCTGCACGTGACGCGCTGGCGGCTCGTCAAACGTTGACGCAACCACTTCACCGCGCACCGAGCGTTGCATTTCTGTTACTTCCTCCGGACGCTCGTCAATCAATAACACAATCAAATGGCATTCAGGATTATTGCGCGTAATAGCCTGCGCAATATTTTGCATCATGATGGTTTTACCGGCTTTTGGTGGAGCTACGATCAAGCCACGCTGGCCTTTACCAATCGGCGCAATCAGATCGATGATACGGCCAGTAAGGTCTTCAGTAGAGCCGTTACCTGCTTCGAGTGGAAGACGAATGTTGGGGAAAAGCGGTGTGAGGTTTTCAAACAGAATTTTGTTGCGGGAGCTTTCTGGTTTGTCGAAATTAATATCGTTAACTTTCAACAGGGCAAAATAGCGTTCACCTTCTTTGGGTGGGCGAATCTTGCCAGAAATAGTATCGCCGGTACGCAAGTTAAAACGGCGAATCTGGCTGGGTGAAACATAAATATCATCAGGGCCAGCGAGATAAGAACTGTCTGCCGACCGCAGGAATCCAAATCCATCCACCAAAATTTCCAATACACCATCGCCGTAAATATCTTCGCCGCCTTTGGCGTGGCGCTTGAGGATATTAAAAATAATGTCCTGTTTACGCGAACGGGCGATATTTTCCAAACCCATTTCATGGGCGATATCAATTAATTCTTCAATGGGTTTCTTTTTAAGGTCGGTTAGATTCATAGGAGAGACTTTATGGATGGATGTGAGTTATTGCAGATAGTGAGTTTCAAGTTTGTCGGTAAGCGACTTGTCATTTCTGGAACAGGTTGCTCTTTTACTGTTATTGTCGCCCGCCATTGAATTCTTCAGAAAAATTCAGGAACGCAAGCTTGCCAGCCTAAGACCACGGGTTCAATTAACTTATCAATTTTTTATACAGTGAATTGACGGGTTAGCTGATAATCCAGGGACCTTTGGATTCCGGGGTAAGAATAACAGCAGGAGTTTAGGGTTTGTTCGTCTGGTTATTGTGAATCTAGCAGGTGATTCGAGGAGGAACAAACATCAGATTGGCTGGAGTATAGCCATAAAAAACGAACAGTGCAAAAACTAATTGGGCCGTTTTGTAACGGCCCAATTAGTTATTAAAGCGAACTGTTGATAAAATCAACCAGTTGCGGCTTGCTCAGTGCACCTACTTTAGTCGCATGTGCAGCACCATTTTTGAAGATAATCAGCGTTGGAATACCACGGATACCGAATTTTGCCGGGGTGTCTTTGTTGGCATCAACATCCAGCTTGGCGATCTTGATTTTGCCTTCAAACTGTTCTGCAAGATCATCAAGGATAGGTGCAATCATCTTACATGGACCACACCATGCTGCCCAGAAATCCACCAATACCGGCAAATCGGCACTCAATACTTCTTGTTCAAAACTGGCATCGCTGACATGAACAATGGCATCACTACTCATATAAAACTCCAAACCTAACGGTTATTTAGTGGCGGGATAACCCAATTGATGGAGGCATCATAAGGACTGCACCTGGCGCAGGCAAGGAGAAAAAACCAATTATTGCCATAGGAGAGCACTATGTGACAGGTGGAATTTACCCTGGCCTGACCAGGCCAACCGCTTCAAAAGCACTGTACAAATTATCGAAGGTAATCGGCTTGGAAAGATAATAATTCATCCCGCTGGCAAACACGGCCTCGCGGTGTTCTTGTAGCGCGTGTGCCGTGAGCGCGATAATCGGTGTCGGCGATAAACCTTCCCGCCGTTCGTAATCCCGGATACCTTGCGTTGCCTCAAAGCCATCCATTTCAGGCATTTCGCAATCCATCAAAATCAAACCGAAACGCTCTTTTACCTGTTTGACGCTATCCAGGGCTTCAATCCCGTTTTCTGCAAACGAAGGGTTTATTCCAAGCTTACCTAATAAACCTTTGATGACCATCCGGTTGACCGGATTATCTTCTGCAACCAACACGCGCAAGTGGGAGAATTTTTCCGGATCCAACACTTTGCGTTCCACAGGCGCAACCGGCGCAGCTTCATGCCCGAGCAGCGCAATTAATTCCTGGTGCAATAATTTGATGGAAACCGGTTTACGCAACACCGAGTGAATACCAAGGCGGCGAATATGCACCTGATCATGATAAACATCGCCTGCACTAAACATAAACAGTGGCAGCTCATCGAGTTCGGGAATATCGCGCAGCCATTGCGCGAACTCAAAGCCATTAGCATCCGGCAGGGAATAATCAAAACCGACAAAATCGTATGGCTCACCGGAATGCATCGCATGCTTGATCTGCGCCAACGCCGCTTTTGCAGATTGCGCCGACTCAACAAATACTCCCCAGGCCACACAATGGTGCGTAAGAAAATCAGTTAATGAACGGCTGGACTGCACAAACAATAATTTTTTTGCAATCAGCACATCATATTTCGCCTGGTTGCGACTCGCATTCCAATCACAAACTTCTTCAATTTCCATTCGCGCCGTAAACCAAAAGGTAGCGCCCTGCCCTTTGGTACTTTCTACGCCGATCTCCCCCTCCATTAATTCGGCAAGGCTTTTACAAATCGCCAATCCTAAACCGGTGCCACCATATTTGCGTGTTGTAGAAGCGTCGGCCTGGTTAAACGAATCAAACAAAACGGCGGTGTTGCTGGTATCCAAACCAATACCGCTATCTTGTACTAAAAATCTGAGCGTTACTTTTTGATCGACCGGATCCGCAATCAGCTGCACGCGCAAGGAAACAAAACCTTCGCTGGTAAATTTAAAGGCGTTGCCGAGCAAATTAATAATGATTTGCCGCAATCGGGTTGGATCGCCACGCAACCACCGCGGCACCCCCGGCTCCAAACCGCCAAACAATTCAATCTGTCGCTTATTTGCCGTCGCACCAAAAAGCTGGATGCAATTTTCGACTAATTCATCCAATTCAAATGTGGTTTCCTCCAACCGCATTTTTCCGGCTTCAATTTTGGAGTAATCAAGAATGTCATTGATGATGCTCAACAACGTTTCGCCAGAGCGATGAATAACATCGATATAGTGTTTCTGATTTTCATCAAGCGGCGTATCACGCAACATCTCCAACATACCGATAACGCCATTCATCGGCGTGCGGATTTCATGGCTCATTGTTGCAAGGAATTGGCTTTTTGCACGGCTCGCATCTTCCGCTGCATTTTTCTGGCGGCGGGTTTCCATTTTTTCTTCTTTCTCGGTAAGCAATGCCATTTCAATCGCATGGCGCTGTTCGATATCGTCCAGAAGTGTTTCGCGCATGTGGTTAATGGCGTTGACCACATTGTCCAATTCATCGGATGCAGAGTTAACTTTCAAGCGTTTTAGCTTTAACGGTTTAGTAAGTGTTTCCAGATTTAAATTACGCGCGTAATTGGCGATAGTTTTAATATGGCGAGTCAGTAACGCATGCACCAGCCACACAATAAATAATGCAATCACCAGCGTTTTAGTGCCCTGTACCAGGGCAATAAAAAAAGCGCGCTCCCACAATTTATCGTAAATGCTGCTTAAGCTGGCAGTAATAGTGAGCGTACCCAATTGTTGTTCCGGTGTGCTGGCATCTTCATAGACCAATGGGTAAGCGCGCACCAAAAACTGGCTGCGTTTATTTTCAAGATCTTTGGGATCGTAATTGTAGTTGCTGGCGACCAGTGTTTGCTCAGTGTTGTTCCAGTCGTGCCATACCACTTTAACCTGCACAACATCGTCCACGGCCAATACACTGTTGATCTGGATATTCAGTTGCTCCTGATCAAATCCCCAGAGGCTTTTGGTAATACTCGCCAACGTACTGATTCGCACCTGGTCCAGGCGCTTTTCAAGCGCAGCTATATCGTCATTAAAATTACTGTGTAACTGCAGGAGAATGGCGATCAGTGTGATAATCGAACTGCTGATAATGATCAGCCCAAGCAGCCGTGCCGCTATCGGATTTTCACGCATGTAGCGTCTCAGGTTGGGCATCTCGGAAACCGCAGCAAAAATCAGTACTAGATGAGAGGATGACCTGAAGTGTAGCAGCAAAAAACATTCTACTTATGACAAATCGCGCAGGCGCTCCGAGAAAAATTTACAAGAAATGGTTTAGCTCACATAACCGGACTGCAGATGCAGCAAAATTCGCTCTGCACGCGCAGCAAATTCAGCGCGGACCGTTTGATCATCCAATTGCACACCGAGCGCATGTATGTAATGGCGCAACCCCGACGGCGTGGTTTTACCTGACATCAACCAGTGCCGGAAAACAGCTTCTACACGGGCTGGGCCAGCAGTACCTGATAACTCCAGAAAGAGCTTGTCCACCTGCTCGATGACACGGGTCACTACCGGTAAGATTTTGTGGGACGGTACAGCAGGATTAATGGCAGCGCGTTGCATATAAATCTCCTTGTCGTCTCTTAATTTGAGTTAAGACGATGCCCTTCTATTCGCAAAGACTGTTTGGGAATAACCGAATTTTTTTAGACTGCCGGCAGCTCGCCGTACCGCCGCAGAATCTGCCTAAAAAAAGCCATCCAAGTCTTGGTAAAACAAGCTATTTTTTACCGGCAGATGTATTACAATGCGCCCGCTTTCTGCTTAATTCATGGCAAGCCTTTTCCAGGCCCACCATGGCGCAGCAAACGTATCTTTTGCCAATCACTACCTCACTATGTATTTGTATAAGCCGTTCGGGAATACCTCGCATGAGGTTGACTTGCGCAAACCGGAATTACAAAACAGCGGGATAGTTATTCGGAACCAAAGCGTCGAGGCATAGCCCCAGGAATGCGACGCTCAAAAATAGAGTGGAATTTAAGGACTACAATGAATGCCGACCCGAGATAAACGGGAGGCTTTTTATATTTAACGAGACACCAAAATCCGACGCGGAGAAAATTGGATGAGCATGTTGTTTAACAACACTAGGTTTGAATGCACAAGCAAGGTTGGCAGCCGATTATTCCGTCGCTGTGCGCTAACCGCCCTGGCTTTGAGTTGCGCGCTGGGCTTAAACGTATACGCACAACAACCCGGCCAGCCAGCTGTAGCTCCTGCTTCGGCAACGGAAATTGCCCAACCCGCACTGTTTGACGCAATCGCCTCCCGCGCCAAATTGCTCGCCCGGCGCGAATACAAACCCATTCAGGCAAACATCCCGGAAGCACTGGCGAATATGAATTACGACCAGTACCGCTCTATCCGCTTCCGCCCTGAGTCATCGCTGTGGCACAACGAATCGCTCTTCGAACTGCAATTATTTCATCCTGGCTTTCTCTATCGTGAACCTGTCATCCTGCACATGGCAACCGATGGTCCTGATTCTTTCGTGCAATTCAAACAAGAATATTTTAATTACGATGGCCCTGCCGCGCCTCTTGCCGGTGTAGCGCCCAATAACATCGGCTTTGCCGGCTTCCGCATCCATTACCCACTGAATAGCAACGAATACAAAGACGAGTTTGTAGTATTCCAGGGCGCATCCTATTTCCGTATGGTTGGGCCCGGCCTGGCTTATGGTTTGTCTGCACGCGGCCTGGCAATTGATACCGCCGAACCCAAAGGTGAGGAATTCCCGGTATTCCGCGAGTTCTGGCTGGTGAAACCTAACCCTACTGATACGCGCATGGTGATGTACGCCCTGCTCGACAGCCCGTCAGTGACAGGCGCCTATCGCTTCGAAGTTATCCCTGGCGCACCCACTGAAATGGCCGTAGAAGCACGCATTTTTGCGCGCAAGGATATTCTTAAAGTTGGCATCGCGCCGTTGACCAGTATGTATATGTGGGGCGAAAACCACACCCGCTTTGTGGATGACTTCCGCCCTGAAGTACATGACTCCGATGGTTTGTTAATGGCTGCATCGAATGGTGAGTGGATCTGGCGCCCCATCAGCAACCATCGTCAGCTGCGCGTTTCGTCCATGCTGGATACCAATCCGAAAGGATTTGGCCTGCTGCAACGCGACCGCGATTTTGATCACTACATGGATATGGAATCCCGTTACGAGAAACGCCCGAGTATGTGGGTAATTCCTGAAGGCGACTGGGGTAAGGGCCGCGCCGAACTGGTGGAAATCCCCAGCGATAGCGAAACCAATGACAATATCGTTGCTTATTGGGTGCCGTCCAAATCGATGAAGGCAGGCTCCAGCGCGACCTACAAGTATCGCCTGCGCACCATGGATGACCATGTGATCGAAAATACCGGCGCCAAGGTAATTCGCACCCGTATCGGTTGGGGCGCAAACCCTGGCCAGGCCAACCCGCCACCACCAAGCAAACGCAAGTTTGTCATCGACTTCCGCGGCGGCGAGCTGGATAACTTGTCCGCCGACTCACCGCTGGTTGCCGAAATGCAAAAGTCTGCTGGCACCATCAGTGAGCTGGTAGTTCGCCAGTTGCCCGATGGCCGCACCTGGCGCGCGTCATTCAAGTTGGAACCGGAAGGCAATAAAGTTGCCGATATGAGACTGTTCCTGAAATTACGCGATCAACGTCTGAGCGAAGTCTGGAGTTACGTCTGGTATCCGGACGCCATTTAATATGACCCATATGCAATCGCCATCCGCTCCACCGGTCAGCCGCCCTGTGGCTGACCTCACCAGCGCACCTGCTGATGAAATCAGGATTCCGGCCAAATCGCTGCGCCGTTATATCTATGTTTTATTGAGCGTAATCACTGCTGTCAGCGGTGTTTACATCATGTTCGATATATTGCGTGCAAACGACCTGACCGCACTGGAAGCCGTAATCCTGGTGCTCTTCGGTATCAGTTTCACCTGGCTGAGCCTGGCGTTCTGGAGCGGCCTGTTCGGATTTATCCTGCAGATGTTACGCATTGATCCGCTCACCCTTAAATCCACCAAAAACCTGGGCGCCGATAACTCGCCGATTATCACCCGCACAGCGGTGGTGATGCCGGTATACAACGAAGATACCCATCGGGTAATCGCCGGTTTTGAGGCCACATTACGCTCGCTGGAAAAAACCGGTGAAATTGCCAACTTCGATTTCTTCTTGCTAAGCGACACCACGAACCTGACCATCGCCCAGGCTGAACGCGATGCATGGCAACAATTGCAAGAGCGCCTGGGCGATCTGGGCAAACAAACGTTTTATCGCCGCCGCGAAAAAAATATCGCGCGCAAAGTCGGTAACCTTGCCGAATTTTGCCAACGCTGGGGAGCTAACTACGAGCACCTGTTGGTGCTGGATGCCGATTCCATCATGACTGGCGAGTGCCTGGTAAAAATGGTGCGAGCCATGCAGGCCAACCCGCGCACCGGCCTGATCCAGACCATTCCGATTCCCGTTCGCCAAACCACTTTCTTTGGCCGCTTCGTACAATTTGCAGCGGTGCTTTACAGCCCGATGCTCGCCACCGGTATCGCTTTCTGGCAAACCGATGCCGCCAACTATTGGGGTCATAACGCCATCATCCGCATGCGCGCCTTTATGGATCATTGCGGCCTGCCAACACTGCCGGGCAAAGCGCCTTTTGGTGGCGATATCCTCAGCCACGATTTTGTTGAAGCAGCCATGTTGCGTCGCGCAGGATGGGACGTGTTTTTGCTATCTGATCTGGAGGGCAGTTACGAAGAGGTTCCTTGCAACATTATCGATTACGCCAAGCGTGATCGTCGCTGGGTGCAAGGCAATATCCAGCACCTCGGGATTTTAAGTTTACGTGGATTGCACCCCATCAGCCGCATGCACTTTTTGCTCGGCGCCACCGCTTACATCACGTCATTGATATGGTTATTGATGCTGGTGTTAAGTACTGCCGACGCCGTAGTTCGTGCAATTAATTCCAATGTGTATTTCACCGAAACCTATCAGCTCTATCCCAACTGGCCCATTGCCAAAACGGAATTAATTATTGCGCTGATTGCACTGACAACTTTGCTGTTAATGGGCCCCAAGTTTCTCGGCGTGATAGTTGCACTCGTTCATCGCCGCAAACAATTTGGCGGAGGCTTTGCGATTATTAAAGGTGCGGTTGTAGAAACTATTTTTGCCGTGCTAATTGCACCAATCATGATGGTCTACCACGCCTACTTTGTGATTTCAGTATTGCTTGGTTTCAAAGTGAATTGGGATTCCCAGGACCGCGAAGGCCGCTTGTTACCATGGGGCGAATGTTTTGCGCGCACATCCAAAATGACTATCGCAGCAATTATCTGGGGCGCAGTCACTTATAAATATGCTCCGGTTTTTTTCTGGTGGCTGATTCCGGTTATCACCGGTTTGATTTTGGGGGCCGCTTTAGTGCGCTATTCATCCAGCCTGGATTTGGGCCGCAGTACACGCGAACATAAAATTTTGTTGTGCCCAAGTGAAGCCATTGAAGATCCCGTGTTGGTTCATCTCGATGAATTGTTAGCGGTAGAACATCCGAAACTGGAAACACCTGCGCCAATTCCCGAACTACCTGCAGATAACTGGTTGGATATGCCCCACGGTGACCTGGACGAGTTCCGACCAATTACCCGTTAAAATATTTGTAAAAAAAACCTTTCTGTAAAATAAAAAACGGGGCGTCCATACGCCCCGTTTTTTATTACCAATCTATTAATTTTATTTTCCAAACCGACTCAATTCCAATCACGGTAATTGATCCAGATATTGGCGATGCCGGGTAGAAAATTCAGAATTATTGAATTTGTCCCAATTAATTGACCAGGTCATCAAGCCGCGCAGGTTAGTCCATGCCTGCGCCGGCTGGTAGGTTGTGCAGCCCTGCGCCTTGATCAAGCAATTCATCGCGGTTTGCACATCGGTCACACTGGTAAATCCACCGCCCGCATTTACATTCGCAGGCAACCCAATCAATACCTGATCCTGACGCAACGCCGGGAAAGTTAAATTGGTTCCCGCCACTTTAAATCCGGTTAACAACATATCGATCAGGGCAATATGGAAATCTGCACCGCCCATGGTGTGATACTTATTATCGGTGCCGGTAATTGCACCCGAGTTATAGTTTTGCACTTGCAGCCAATCAAGTTGGTCGCGCAATGCATAAATCACGGGCAAATAAGCACCGGCACGGGTATCACAACTGATGCAGGTCCCACCGTAGAAGCTATAACCCAATTGCACAAAGAATGTTTCCGGAGCCATCGTCAGCACGAATTTATCCCCGTAATGGCTGGTTAAATCTTTCAGTGCGCCAATTAAATTTACGATCACCGGTGTCGTTGGATTGCGGAAATCATTATCGCCAGAATTTAAAAATAATGAATGACCTTCAAAATCCACATCAAGTCCGTCAAAACCATATTCATCGATAATTGCTTTCATCGAATTCACAAAATTCGCGCGCGCCGCAGCGGTTGGCAATTGCACCTGTCCATTAGCACCACCAATACTGATGATGATTTTTTTGCCTGCCGCTTGTTTGGCTTTAATCGCCGCTTTAAATGCAGCGGGATCAAATGCTGCATCGAGTACAAAACCAATTTCCCCTGGGGCCCGTCCGGTTGGTTCTGCAAATGAAATATTGATTGCATCGTACGCATCGGAAACCTGATCCAAAGGAATCACACCGGAACCATTATTAAAATTATGCCAATAACCAGAAATAATTCGATAACGGCCAGAGTCCGCACTCGATGATGTTGAGCTAATTGATGAGCGCGATGAACTGCTGCTTACACTGGACAAAACACTCGACGACGATGCCGTTGCACATGCACGCACCAATTCCCACGCCGTTTGCCAATGCGCGCCAGTACCCGGGGCGTAGGCCCAATCCGCACTGGAACTACACCAGCCCGCAACCGTGCAGCGATATTCATTGCCCGCATTTTTTACAAACTGCCCCAAGGCATAAGCAGTACCCGCAACATATTGCGGCGATACACAATTACCACCGGTCACCGATGAGGCACTCAAAGGAACCGAAGAGCTGGAACGAACACTTGATAGGGAGCTACTCGAAACAACAATCGACGAACGGGATGATGATGGAGCGGTTGAATTAATCGATGATGACACACCATCGCAAACACCTAGCAGGGTCCACTCCTGCCATTGGCCGGAATAATTGGTCGGGCTCTTACCTTGTGACCACCAATTGGCCTTATAAGCCTTACCTGCTTCCTGCACCTGGCTACCACCACCATAAGACGATGCACTATTCCATTGCGGAATCCCCGCGCAACTGATGGCATAACTTTCAAACGATAAAGCCAGCAGGCAAACACCTGCGGCAGTTGATAGAAAGGAGTTTGATAAAAAACTGGTTGATAGAAATTTTCTCACTGGGTCTGTCCTCTTCATAAAAATTCACCAGTTATTGCGCTGAAATAATTTTTTGAATAACCGGAATTTTTGGCAAATAGAAACCCGCAGACCAATATGGCCTGAAAGGGATTGGGGTGGAGACTCACTGCCAACGAACCTGAATGCGTCAACTTACAACGCAGGACTACACAAGTCGCTTGTTCTCTAAAAGTTCGCGTCCGTGTTCTGTTTGTATGGGCGATGTGCCGCGAATTATTTTTGTTACGGCGGATTTTCTTTCGGTGATGAATGAAGCGAAAAGCCTTCGCCTTTCCTTTATGACAACCTTGTCATTTATAGCATGTGCTCAAGCAACGTACAATTGTGTGTTATAAAGCCATCACCTGTTTTGCCAATTTCCACACCTTTTAAAGCTCGCACAATCAATAACGATAAAAACCACCACAGGTACTGCATAATGAAAAAACTCCTGGCTTTACTACTAATTCTCAGCAATGCGATCAGCCTTAACACTGCCTATGCGGATGCACAACGCAAACCCGGCGACTACCAATTCACGACCGACTCACTACAACAAGCCGGGGTCCCCAACGGCACACTTAAAGGCCCTTATGAATTTCATAGCAAGATTTTCAAAAACACCGTACGGCGCTACTGGGTTTATCTACCGGCAAATTATGAAGCTTTGCATCAAAAACCATTGAACTTATTGGTGTTTCAGGATGGCCAGCGCGCAACCAATCCAAACGGCTCTTTGCGCGTACCGGAAGTACTAGATAATTTAATTCACCAAAAAGCTATCCCGCCTACGATTGGTTTATTTATCACCCCGGGAAATTCAAGTGAGACCTATCCGGATGATTTAGGAATGTCCAACCCCGATCGTCGAGCGCAGGAATACGATTCACTTAACGATAATTACGCGCGCATGTTGCTGGAAGAATTATTGCCGCAACTGGAAAAAACTTACGCAATCAGTAGCAACCCACAAGATCGCATTATTGGCGGCACCAGCAGCGGCGCTATTTGTGCATTTACCGTTGCCTGGAATAAACCCGACGCATTCCACAATGTCATTAGCATTATCGGTAGCTATACATCGATTGGCTACCAACCGGCTACTGCCGATAAACCTATGGCACCCGGTGGTGATCTCTATCCCGGTTTAATTCGCAAATCATCCATACGCCCGTTAAAAATTTTCCTGCAAGACGGCAGCAACGATCTCGATAACGAACACGGCAACTGGTTCCTTTCCAACCAGCAAATGCTCGCCGCACTTCTGTGGGCCAACAAAAATGCTGACGAGAAAAAAGACAAAGGCGCTCGCTATGAAGTAAGGCATGTGTGGGGCGACGGCGATCACTCCGACAAACATGGAGGAGTTTTATTACCGGAAATATTGCGCTGGATGTGGGGAAAATATTCCGCATATTGATGCGGAATATTTTTTATTTAAGAATTAACCTTTGCATGTAACTCTTAGTGATGCCGCATAAGCACCCGATCCTAAAACCTGGGTGGTATAACCGCAAGAGCCGCAAAATGCATTTACCTGGGCTTCAGGGAACGGCTGTGGTGTTTGCTGTGGGTATGCACTAACAAAAACATCCCCGTAAAGTTTGCCTGCATTAGGACCACAAGATTGTGGTGGAGTATCCGGGATGGTTTTCAGAACGGTTGAAAAGCAAGCGTTGCTATCAGTGACGCTATAACCTGACTGGACAGCAGAGCTACCGCAAACGGTATACACCCCATGGACAGTGTATACGGTGTAAACATAGCTTTGAGCCACAATCACATTGTTGTCGTGGCAAACATAATTATGGTAGGGCCCAAGAGCCCCGGAGGTAACACTCGTTAGCTGCCAATTGCAATTAACAGTAACTGTTGCCGCATGAGAATTTACAGACATTGCCGCAAAAAATATAAAAGACAATGAAATAATTGCTTTAATCAACTTCATGAAAAACTCCTTTCGTTTTAATACATTATTGTCATCTTAACCTTCATAAAAACATCAACATATTGATGCCCCTGAAATGCTAGGTACGGTTTTATTTTAAGTCAAGGAAATTGAATTTTTCATTACAAGCAATTAATTTCAAAAAATATTTAAATTAATCAAAAAAAATATTCTGCGGATTTATCAGAAAAATATTTGAATAAACATGGTAGTTTTTTAGGTTCAGCAAGGCAATATTGAGTGCGGATAAAAAGTAGAACCTGGATTTTAATAGTACCTTCGCAGCCAATCAGGCGTTTACCCTGGAAAGATCAACGGTAGCGCGAGATTCGCATAAACCGCGCAAACATAAAAACCCGAATGTCATGTTATTATTAAACTAGGATAAACCAGGATTGCAGGACAGCTTGAGGGTAATAAATTCGGAAAATCAAACTTTAAATCGAAAACACAAACCCTTCGAAACAGAAGAGTTTGCGTAATTCAATAAGGAATTATTTTGTAGACACCGAATAATTATTACACGTTAATGGACTGGAGAAAGTGTAAAGATCCGGGTTCGCCGATTGGTTCATAGTGCAAGATGCATATCCTGTTGGCTGGGTGACAACTTGTTTAACCAGTATAGGACCTGCACCGTTACAAAAAAGCCCATGCACACTAACACTTACCGGCGAATAGTATCCTCCTCCCAAATAATTCCACGAGCAGCCGGCAGCAATATAACCCGGTGATGCCAATAAAGTTGCAGCAAACACCTTAACCGCGACAAAAGAAATAACCGAACCAACAGCAAATATTATTTTTTTACGCATTGTCTTTCTCCAGTTTGATTTTTATAGCCCGAGTTCCTTTTCCCTTATGATTTAACATTACAAAATAATAGGCCAGTTATTTTGCAGGCTTATCCTTAAAAAATGCCCAATCCTTAATACTTTCGTTTTAAAAGCCGATGCTGCTTCTTCCAATCGCCTTGAATTTTATTGTGAGAAATACAACTTCATTCACGACGATTACATCAAACGTGGCGTTTTTAACATCGACAATATAATTTGCTGGCGAAGCAAGTCGCCAAAAACGATTAAAATTATAAGTATTATAATTTTAATCGTTTTATACCACGAGCCAAGCACTTAGGTAATAGAGAATGTGATTTAAAGCCTTATTTGTCGCCTAAAAATACAAAAATTTGGTTTTGTGATTTTTAATATTGAGGATGTGAAGCCAGACTAAAAGTCAGTTTTTTGATTGGAAAAATTATTAAGGATATACAATTTACAAAATGCCATTATTTGATACAGCAAGCTGCCGACGGGTTTTGCAAAAAATAACTACCGCCCAGGCTCGAGATTTAATAATTAATATTTTTTAGTTGAACTAAAAATTCACGCCAGGCAAGTCCGCTAAATTTCAACACCAAGTTTTTCAAACTCTTCAAGTGCAGAACGAATCGACACTGGGGCATTTTTGCCCGTAATCCTCCAGGACACCTCATGCCGTATGTACTTATCCCCTTTATTTCTTTGCGCGGATAACCAATTGAATGACCCCTCGATAATTTCCGCGGAACCAATAATTAACGTTTTATTATGCATGTTGGCAATCGAATTAACGATTGCTCCTGCGCGTTGCATTATTGCGAGAGCCTCTTTGCCACAATGTTCCGGTGTGCGCACTGACAGTTCCCGATCGACTACAATCAATATTCGAGCACCTCGCTGTGCAACTGCCTCTGTAATGAGTGCGACAAGATCATCATCCCTGATAGCTTTGGTTGTAATCCAGGGAGAGGCAATAAGAATTATTTGATTGCGGGATGACTCAAGGAGGGCACCACGTAATACATTACGATGCCGTTCAAGTGTGGATATACGCTCTGCATTTACCAACAACTCGCGACTGAAACGATGATTTCCATCTACATCGGACAATTCATTTCGTGCATCAATAAACAACATTTGCCCTAAAATTGATGAAGGTGATCGCCCTTTATTTCGGAACAACCTCATATCACCAATCACTACAACCGAATCTTTTGCACGGGAAACAGCCACGTTCAACATATTTGGCTTATGGTCGAAGAACATGCCTTTCACTGTATCAGCGTTATAGGTTGGCGAGAAAACCACAATTGGTTTTTCCGCCCCCTGCAGGCTATGTACTGTACCTACAGTTATTTTGGAGTATTGCTTTCCCCGTTGAGACAACGCGTCACTTATTAACCCCGCCTGCGGTTTGAACGGCGTGACGACAGCAACAATATCCTCAATCCGCTTTTCATAATGAAGGCACCATGCCTCTGCATTATTAACAATCCATTCAGCAATAGAATTGGCTTCCGGGGCATTTGCCCGACTACCGCCTACATTTTTTACCAATCCCCTAACGTGCGCCCACATTAACGGACGCAACGGAGGTTCCACTTTTCTTGCAGGACTTAATGGTTCCAGACGCCCCTGATAAATTAATTCATTGCAGTATTTAACAATTTCCGAGCGGCACCGCCGATGCTCAGACAAGAATATACCCGGCTCTTTTTCTGTACCGGAAGAGACTGACATAGTCGCCATTTGAGCGAGACGCATAACACTGCCTTGCGGAGCACCAGTGTCAGGGTCACTTATCAGGTGAGGGGTTGCCGGATCACCATCACGCCATAAACCTGATAAACCGGCACGAACAGAATTAGCACGATCTGTTCCCCGGGTTAATCGACTAAAAGGTTCAATTTGGTAGATGTCGCCCACCACAACTGCCCTGCTCGCCAACGCAAAAACTGCAGCACCAACATGCGGGGCAACTTGCCCCGCTTCATCCATAATTAGCAAATCAATATAATCAAATAAAAAATTAGAAATATATTTATCGTCTTTATCTTTCGAAGTAAAACGAAAATATTTCGGCAATGAATGAGCGGTCATAATTAAGCACGGTGTTAACATACACCAGCGCCGGAATCGTGCTTCGGCAGCTAATCGGCCATTGTTAGTAATTATCTTGCCCTCCTGAACCGCTTCAGCCTCTATTATCCAACGCCCTTCCCAATAACGCATTGCCTTCTGAAAGGCCATATGCCGCCAGGTCATATCGAGCAGGCGATCAAAATCTTTTACGGATGGTGGTATTTCTGGTGGATCAATTTTTTTCTCATCAACTAAAAATTCAGAAACTGAAAGATGCCTTAGCTCGTTATAGGTGCTATCCAGTGCAGCTCTTTTTAAATCCAGTTCCCGGGATTTTTCCGTCAACCCCCGTAATCGGGCAACTTTATTTTGCTTTTCCTTCTCCAGTTTTTGATTCATCAAGTGATGATTTTTGACAGCTGATTGTAAATTCCTATCGGCTTTTTCAACCTCCTCATTAAAAATTTTCGCAGTAATTTTTTGATCATTCGCGAGTTGAGACAACTTAGTGGCTGCAACCTTCACAATTTGATCAGCGCGATCAAGCCATACTATTGGCTCATTACTATGTATTTCCTTTTCAAATAAAGTATTAACCAACGGCTCGCGTGCTGCTATGGAAAAAATCCGGGCAACCCGTTTGTAATTGAATAACTTTCGGGAAAATCGAAACATTTCTGCCAATGATTCTAAAAAACCGTGAGGAGCACACGCAGAATTTATTTGGGATTTAATACCCATTAAGTTGCTAATGTAGGCCTGTTGATCCTCATAGGATTTTTTAGCCTCTTCTGCAGCGACAATAGATTTTGAATGCAATAAATCGCGATGTTCCTTTGCACTTTTGTAAATTTCATACAATTTATGTACATCATCTGTTATTTGATGTATTACAGAAGAAAGATGTGTATCTTCTTTTTCTATATAGGCTTCTGGCGTTAATCCTTGTGCGGTGTTGAACCACCAAGTTGAAATCGCCTGATACGCCTCAAGGCAATGTTGAATTTTCACTATTTCCTGATTGATACGTTGAAGATCCGCGCGAATATTATCCAGACCTATTTCTATAGAATCGGGCTCTACCCCATAAGAGTCTGTATAACACTTAACCCAATATAGTTTACTACTTGCCAGATACGCTGCGTCAGTTTCGCACTCGGGAAACCCGGTCCATTTTTGGCCGACTTTTACTGCGATTTTGTAACCATCGTTTTTTGCCTCATTCGCTTTCTCTTCACCAGCAGGCAAATAAAGACCATAGGTATTAGCATTTTCAATCCATCGCTGAGCCCATATAAATAATGATGAGCCTGGATTTTCCTGAAAAATTTCATTCAAACTACGGTTGATATTAACCACAGCCCTATTGTTAGTGGATACGCCAACAATGACTGCGGGCAACCCACCTTCCATTGCTGTAGCCACAACCTCAGAAGCAATAATACTTTGTAATAAAGTTGTTTTTCCCGTGCCTGGCGGCCCGTTAACAGCAAGCACTTCGCCATGCACCAAATCCTTGTATGCGGCAATTGCATCAGACTGGCTATCTGCCAAGCCATAAGCTGTGCTCATAGTTCCGCGAGCGGACGCAAAATTTTTGATGCGTAAATTAGAGTCGACGTTATGGTGTGCTTCGCGTCCATAACATATGCGATTAAACAACGCGGGAAACTGATTTTCCTGTTGAAGGGCATCGTAAAGCTGGCAGAGAGATCGCGCCGCATTTTTAGTGGATTTGGAAATATCGATACGAAAATCCGATAACGCTATAAATCCTTCAGGTATTTTTTCCGCAATAACATGCCGGCATAATTCTTCACACCATGCCATGAATTCTGCCCAGGAAAAGTCACCTAACGGATTTTTATCCAACCAGCCATCATATACAGCTACATCACCTATTAACGGTGTATTTTCATCGGTTTCTTCATTGGGATATAAATATTGTCGCCCAATCCAGGGGACGGAGAGTTCAGAATAGCTAAGCGTACCTGAAGAATTTATTGAAGCCGGGATATGCAACGTATAATAAGATGCAGATGACTTTTTCGCTGTGACTGCTTTGCCATGCTCATGCCGGGGAGCAAAACCTTTCCCTAAAATTATTATTGGTATTAAATCATCATCACTCGATGCAACATCAGCTGCTGTTTGACTCCAGGCAGCCTGCTTTTTGCATTCACCCCAAATCTGTTGAAGCTTATTGACAGAATCTTCATCCAAGAGGCCAGAGTGAATTGCGGTTGCAGTCGTTTTAACAGGAAACGCAGACGCATCTAACCCCATAAGATCTTCATCTGCGAGTGTATTCCGCCAATACTGTATAAGACTTTTAAGCTGAAACGGGGGGTACGAATGAGTTTTCACAAGCTGTCCTGAAAAATTACGCTAACTACCTAGTAAAAAGTGAATTTTTTATTGGAATGAGCCAGAGAGTAAATTTTTATTCTGGCTGCACCTGAACATTGAGATGGCAAGCTATGGATTTCCGACAAGCACAAGCACAAGCACAAGCACAAGCACAAGCACAAGCACAAGCACAAG
>NZ_KN266208.1:661579-666047 GCF_000766945.1 Cellvibrio mixtus subsp. mixtus J3-8
ATTCAATTATGCTTTTCTTTAGTTCTGTTTAAAAGATTTTTCCCCGACAAAATTGCATTTTTAGCCGATAAATATACGTTTGCCGCAGGGTGAACTATCCGGGAGGCAAGCCTCATTCTACAGTGAAATTGTGGACTAGTTCACCAGTTAACAGTAAGCTTAGGAAATTGACAGCTCTGCAATACAAACACCGGAATAAGCAAAACAATTATTGTAAAGAGAAATAATCCATGAAAATAACAGACTTTAATTCACTACTCGATTCTGATACTTCTGACAAATATCAAGAACCTGCTGCCCTGAATGGTCGCGAACTTCAGGAGCTTATAAGCCCAATTACTTGCGAAGAGTTTGTAAATTCCTATTTCTCACGTGCTTCACTGAATGTGGAAGGTCACCCTAAAAAATTCGATCACATTTTTAGTTGGGGACGATTGAAACAAGCTCTTTTGAAAGGAGAAAAAATCCGGGACCGGCGCTACAACATAACCGCATCATTTACAGGCGGAGAAGATTCAGGCAGTTCGCGGCGCATGATTGAAGCACAGCATAATCAAGTGAGCGAGTTATTCAACGCAGGTGCAACAATCTGCATTACCAACATTCACATGGCCGATCCAATTCTTGCTCGCTGGGCAGAAGCAATTCGCGCACAATTTAATTTTACCGGCACCGTCGGTGTAAATTGTTACATCTCGCCGGACGGATCGGGATTACCCATGCACTACGACAAAAGAGTTGCCACTACACTTCAGATTGCCGGAAAAAAACGGTGGAAATTTTCTACAGAGCCGGCAAAAGCCTGGCCTGACATCAACACAGTATTTCAACAAGGGCAAACTGAATCGGATGTTGGAAAATTACCCGATGAAATGCAGTTTCGCGAAGTAGAATTAAACCCCGGGGATTTACTCTGCCTTCCTGCCGGAGCCTGGCATTCTGCGCGTGGCATCGGTGTCTCATTAGCGCTAAATCTTTATTTTGCTCCTCGAAACTTTCTCGACCAGTTGGCCCCCCTACTTAAAGACTTCGCAGCGTCAAACGAAAATTGGCGAGGAGGCCCGCCTGCTACTGTAGAAAAAATTCAAGGAACTATGCCACAGACAACTTCAGCATATATACGCGATCGCCTTGATGAGTTTCATAAAATGGCACTGGCAATTTTAGATGAACCGGATGCACTAACAGAACCCTGGGTGAATTCATTGACACACCATCCTTACACCGGATGGCAACCCGCTCCAACGCTGTCGATACCCGAAGTAGCGCCGAGCCAACAATTTTGCGTTGCAATATCATCGTTGCGATTTATTGAAACCCGGAATAATGTAATTGTACCTTGCGATAATGGCGTGCTTGAATTTCCGACCACATTCATTCCGACACTCCAGCGTCTCGCATCCCGGTCAGGGAGTTTTACCATACCCGAAGTTTTCTCGTGGCAGCAACCTGATGGACCTACACCAAATGAACTTACGCCTTACCTGCAGGAACTCTACATAAATGGAATTATCAAGCTTGCATAGCTTGCTCATTATCTATAATTGCGTGGGCTGGACTTAATTGACCAGCCTGCTGCACATGACTGACCAGTTAAACCGTAAAAGTATTACCAGCCTGCTGGTGACATTGACCAGTTTCATACGATTATTAACAGCAAGCGTGAGGGTTAGTGTTTTAAAGATGAGCCTTCAGTCATCCATTAGTATTTTCATCATTTCCTGATGATTATTAAGAAAGTCCCTTGTGACCGCATAATGCTCAGTATCCTCATAAGCGATTTCTTCTATTCCATTAGAAGAGAAGGAGTAAATTTTGGATCTGGGATACGCTAAAAGAATTGGTGAGTGCGTTGCGATAATAAATTGTGAGTTTTCTTCTACCAATTGGTGAATGGCAGAAACTGCTGCCATTTGGCGTGATGGAGAAAGAGCCGCTTCAGGTTCGTCCATAATATATAAACCATTACCCTGTAGCTTATTCAACAAAGTGGCCATAAATGATTCACCATGCGACTGTTGGTGCAATGATTTACCTCCATACATTGTCAAATAACCTGTTTCATCCATGAGTGTTGCAAGATTATAAAAACTTTCAGCACGTAGAAAGTATCCGTCTTTTGGATACTTAAAGCTTTTAATGGTTTTTAAATAATTATGTAGTGTTGAATGCGTTCGACTTGTTGAAAAAGTGGATTGTTTTGTCCCACCTTCGGCGTTAAACCCCATAGCAACTGCAATAGCTTCAATTAGGGTCGACTTTCCTGAGCCATTTTCTCCAACAAAGAAAGTAACATCTGGGTGAAAGTCCAAAGATTCCAAACCTTTAATTGCCGGGATATTAAATGGGTATGAAGAGCGATCAAAAGATTGATCGTTCTTCATTTTTATTTCCCGTAAATATGGCTTTTCTGAAAGATTCATAGATTAGAGTTTTCAATATTCCATTTATCAGGGCGTCCAGCTCTCTTTAATCTTCGGACCATTATACTCCGCATATTTGGCCACATATCTTCCAAATACTGTTTGGCATGATTTGAACCAAGCTGCTCGGATTGGTGAATCAAGCCTTCAATGATAGCTATCAACACACTCACATCATTATTTGGCAAATCACCCAGAATAAGCTGAGCCAAATCAAAACCAGCGTCAGGATCACGAGTGAGCAGACGCTGCATACAATCTTTCAGAATTACATGATCAATATCTTCACTCATTTTGGACTCATGCTTTTTGGCCCGCCCCCCGGCTATCCTAGCCGGGCTTTGGTATTACTTTTTTGTTTCAATAAATAATCTATTTTTCAATTTTGTTTGTAAGCCGTCTTAGATGGTTCTTTTTTAAAATAGGCCACGTCTCAGCAAGGTACTCTTTCGCATCAGCAGATCCTGCCAATATCGAAAGCTCAACAACAGCTTCAACTAAAAGAATTAGCATTTCCGGTTTAAAATTAGGCCCCTCACTAAGCATCATTTGAGCAATGCTTAAACCATGATTTGAATCACCGGATCGAATTTCAGAAAGCAGCTTGTTAACAACATCAAGAGTTATTATTTCCCGATCCTGATTTATATCACTCATTTATTGCAATCCTCTTCATTACAATCCTGCACGCAATCAACATAGATTTTATCCACTCGTTTCATGCAAGCAACATACTCTGTCGAATTAAAACCGTAACTGGTTGCCACCCCAGAATCACACATAAATTTATTTCTATCCCACTCCAAATCACATTGCGCTTCACAATCGGAATTGTCATTTGGCGCTGGAGGATTGCTTGGAACGGGTTGGGCATCATCGTCATCAGGACAAACCCACTGTGCCATCGCGTGACCTGTAGCACCACCAACACCAGCACCAGCCGCCGCACCGATTGCTGCACCAGGTATCGCACCAACACCATAGCCCGCTAGACCAATTGTACCGCCTATACCAGAACCCCATTGACCACCAATTGCTGCACCGGCAACCAAGGGGCATTGGTTGGAACAAGCAGGATTCAACATTGATTCACCCGTGACAGTGAGAGTGATGCGTGGGTGCTTGGTATTGACAACGGAATAAATTCAGCGAGTGACATGCATAAAAAGCCCAGCGGTTTATCGCTGGGCTTGAGTCGTGTTTTCTCTACTTAAATAATGATTAAATTAATTTTCACCCTGATCATCATCGTCAAAATATGGCTCACCTGTTGACCAGTAGAAATCATATTTATGCTGCAACTTTTTTAGCATCGAATCAACATCACTAGCCAATTGAAGTGCATGCAATAAATCAACTCCGCTAATATCAGCATAATTTTCAAATAAGCCATCCCATTTTATTGGGCATCTAGCCATGCCATTTTCGTCAATGTATGGAATGCCGATACGGATGGTAAGCTCTATTTGATTAGATGAGCCTTTTGGTCGATAAAATAATTTTCTTTCTGCAATGGATTGTTTCATTTGGCCACCAATAATTAAATTGAATTACTCAGACATGCACGCTTCATAATTTCCTTTTGCCGCCTCCCAGCATCGCTGCCGCTCTTTCATACTGGGAATACCAGCACAATACTGCAAAGTTGAATTGTACAGAGCTAGACAGCGGGCCTCCTTTTTAAGTGGATCTTCCTCTTGCTTTAAGGGAGGACAATTAACTCCATCATCAGAATCTGAATCTCCATCATGAGGCGTGCTAGGCATTGGTTCCGTAGGGTCCCAAGGAACCGTTGGATCTTCATAATAATTATCCGTAGGTGAATTGGTGTCAGGAAAAAATGGAATTAACAATCTTCTAATTGGCCTCGTGATACCTGCCTGTAATCCAAAAAAATCGGAATATTTAATTGGATTATTTAACACATACGCATAAGTATTAATCCCACCATCTAACCCAATCGGATCAGACTCAATGTATCTTCCAATCGACGGATCATAATCCCGAAAGTAGTTGTAATAAAGGTTAGTTTCCGGATCAACATA
>NZ_KN266209.1:0-146470 GCF_000766945.1 Cellvibrio mixtus subsp. mixtus J3-8
ATATTGATACCCTTATCACTTATATCCATACATTACCTTGTAATTACTTCCAATATCACCTTAAAAATTGCAGCAACCCAAATATAAATGCTACATAAAATCGAATAAAACCTGTTTAAAAACTCATTAAGCAATAGGCTCTGCTGTATAAGCCGAATGCTCCAATTTCAATAAATTGGCAGCTATAGCACCAGGAAATTCAACTGAAGTAATAACACCATAATCCATATGAATTACCCTATCAGCCAGATGAAAATAGCTATCATCGTGAGTAATCAATAAAATAATTTTGTTTTTTTGTTGTAATTCAGGAATTATCTTTTCATAGAAAATCTTTTTAAACTGGGGATCTTGATCAGCAGCCCATTCATCAAAAACATAAATATCTTTATCTTCCAGGATAGCTGCCAACAGTGCCAATCTTTTCCTCTGCCCATCAGATAGTGCCAACGTCGAAAATTCACCACTATCATTAACAGTAACTTTGTGATCCAGGCAAAAAAATTTTAAATATCTTTCAACAACACTTTTATATTGCTCTTTATATCCATATATTTTCTTAAATAGAAAAAAATCCGTGAAAACAATTCCTACATGCTGCCTGGCAGCTTCAACGTTATCCTTATTGATTTTTGTTTCTCCCAACATCAAATAACCACTGGAGGCAAAATGATGCATAGTTATCAATTTAGCCAAAGTTGATTTTCCCGATCCATTACCTCCAACCAAATAAACAACCTCACCTTTCTTTAAAGTTAAATCGATACGATCAACCTTAAAACTTTCGCCGTTATCCCCTTCATAAGCATAAGATACGTTATGCAGGCTCAACGTATTCCACTCACGCAACGGGGTTGCGTTTGCATTAATACCTTCACCTGGCAACTTGGCAACCAGCGCTAATATTTTGTTAAACGATACTTTTCCTGAGAAAAAAACATACGCAGAATTCACCAAATTCACTATGGGGCCGGTCAAGTACAACAACACCATAACAATGCCAATTTGCGAATTAAGATCGATAAAATAAACATAAGAAAGATGAAACGCAGCAATACCTATAATGGCAAACAACATAATATCGGTTACGCCGGATGCGCAAAAATAAATAATTCGGCCCTTTAAATACTGCGTCGACGACAAAGTTTGATTCGCATCCAAACCTTCGGAAAAGAGTAATTTGCGCTTGCCTGAGTTAACCTTCAGCTCCTTTGCGCCCGAAATGAGCGCAGCAACACTTTCCTGCAATGAATCATAAGTCTCCCTGCTTCGCCTAAAATAATTTTGCGCAAACTTTACCAACACCCGATAAATAGCAATACCCAAAACTACAAAAACAATAACCAGGGAAAACACATTGCTGTTTAAGTATGCCAAATACGAGAGCAACCCAACCACAGTAACAAACGAGGTAATCATTGCCGGAATTGTAAGTGAACCAGCAACAGCATTCGATACGTCAGCATCCAGAGCTAACGTTAATTTTTCAGTACCAATTCGTTCAATATCAAAACTTGAGGCATTACTGATCGTTTCATATAAATTATTTTTTAATTCCAGTGTTGCCTTTTGTTCTAAATAAGATACGGAGATATTAGAAATCAGTTTAGAACAATAAATAACCGCACAATTAATCATGAATAATATTGCGATGTTAGAATTAGGTGAATTGAAAAAATTATAATTTGTCTGCCCATCTAACTGTGGGACCAAAAAATCCTGGGGCACAAAAGAATAAAAAATAACAGGAAAAAGAAATGCGTAGGCAGCTCCCGTAAAAACCCCTAAAAATATAATAAAAAGATATAAATTTGGGCTCTTGTTTGCGATAAAACCGTAATATGAAGATAGCTTTTTATTGATCATTATAATCATCCTTTACAGGTATTCTTACTTTTTTACCGGGGCATTAAAGTAAGTACTTTTATACTTTTACCAGCATCTTCGCCAATATCAATCAAGGCGATATTTTGATGCGACTCCATTAAATCATCGTAGTGAGAACTTAAGACATTCCCCGATTGCCCTGGCGCGATTGAAAACAATGACGCTTTTAAATTTTTTAAATCTATCACTTGCCTATAGGTACCCCCCAGGAATTGCAAGAATTTTTTATTGCTATTCTCACCCATCACCGGAGCAACATTTACAGTATTTTCATCACCGCCAGCACCCATTTCTCTGTGCATCAAAAAATGTAAAAATTTATTGTCAGTACCGGGCAGACCAATCGACAAATCGGACTTGGTAAAAGGGAAATGAACATATTGTGTTTTATGTATATCCTTCCAATTCCATGAAGAAACACCACCACCTGCAAACCGATCCAACTGCTGTGCAGCACGCTCAAGCGAAATAGAAAAAATTTTGTCGCAGGATTCTATTGCAATGGTTGTTTTGTAGTCACACCACAAGTTTTTATCGTCATTTAAAACAGCGAATAAAAAATCATAATCGACATTATCAATTAAAGATTCCAGATACATTTTTTGCTTAGGGCTTAATGATCGACTGTCAACTTCGTCTTCCAGGATAAGTCTGTTCAGGTTTTTTACCCATGCAGTAAAAATAGATGCAGCAACACTTTCGGAAGCAAGGTTGCCATCCCATGTTTTTAGTTTATCGAGCATGAGTTGCTGGGTAGTAGTAGTTGGATGAACGCGTAAAAAATATGGATTTAACTGTTGCGCTGCCAGGCTGGTGGTATCACCTTGAATGAGGCGAAAATCATCCACTGACAACTTATTTCCTGATGCAATTCTTTCTTTTAATAACGCATTAATCCTATTAGCCCGATAAGGAGGCAACCAATCGCTGGTAATGTAGTATGCATAATCATCTGCAACTACTTTATTGTTTGCTGTAACAATAATACCTGACGGAGGGTTAAAACTTTGCGGTAAAGAGTCAAAGGGAATCCAGCCTTTCCAATCAAATTCCGAGCTCCAACCTGGGACAGGAAGAGCGCCATGCCCTCCATTACGGACCGGCATTAAACCAGCAGCGATATGGCCAATATTTCCCTCCATATCTGCATAAACAAAATTTTGTGCAGGGACGGTGTAGCTGCGCAAGGCACTACGAAAGACCTCCCAATTATGGGCGTAATTTATTTTTTTAAACGCGTCGACCGTGCCGGATAACCCGAGTTTTGCAACCCATGATAAAGAGTAAACCATTCCATCCGGGCCACCAATTACATCGCTAATTACGGGACCATTTTCTGTTTCTCTAATATCAATAGCGAGAGGCTCAATATCTTTCTTAAACAAATCAGCCTTGATATTAATTAATTCGCGACGAGTAACAAATTTTTTATTTATACCGTCCTTTATATAGGTATCTTTTGCGTTAGCGTCAGTTTGCTCCAAACGCAAATCCTGAACATCGGCTTCAAGATTGGTAATTCCCCAGGCAATTTTATTGTTATGGCCCGAAATAACAAAAGGGAAGCCTGGTATAGTCGCACCAGCTACATCAACTGCCTCTCCCTTAACACTGGCCATATACCAAATTGCAGGCGCAGTGGTTCCCAGATGAGGATCGTTTGCGAGCAAAGGGGCGCCAGTATTTGTTAATTGGCCAGATACAACCCAGTTATTACTACCAGTCAAAAAATTTTGCCGGCCAAATGCATTAAAGATCGCAGGAGAACTTTTATTTGCATGCCCTTGAGCTTTAATAAGATCCATATATGAAATTAAGTTTTCCACGTCTTCAATGGCAGCATTGGGGAATAAATCTTTACTTTTAGCCATCCCGAAAACATCAATAAGAGTCGAGCGCATTAACTCTTCCTGATAATTATGGCTCATCAATAATGACATGGATCCCACAACGGCGAGCGTGTCATACACAGTCCAAGGCTCGGGATTTAACTGAAAATACAAAAATTCAATGGGCAATACTTTGTAATCTTTAATCGCAGCATTTACACCATCAACATAAGATTGAATCAGGACTTTAGTTTCAGGTTCCAGCTTTTCCCACATTGATTTGGTGTCATTATAAAGACCTAACGTTCTCAAATATTTATCTGAGCCCAGTCCTTTAATCCCTATAACCTCACTAATGCGGCCGGAAATAATACGGCGGTTCATTTCCATCTGCCACAGGCGATCTTGCGCATGGACATAGCCAAGCGCAAAAAAAGCGTCGTTGTCAGTACTTGCGAGAATGGACGGAATTGAATAATTGTTTCTTGTGATCTTTACCTGATTCTGTAAGCCAACAGCACTTATCTCACCAGCTAAAACAGGCAAGCTTCTCGATAGGTAGAAAAAAATACAAAGGGAAACAATACTTACAGGCAATACAAAAAAAAGAACAAACCTACCAAGCAAAGGGTAGTTCATCAGCATTTTTTTTACGGAAATCATTATTAATCCTTAATAATATGACCCTTTGATGCAAAGGGCTTCAGCATCAAACAGCAAAGATTTAACTGATTTTATTTAATTATCGTGGCGCTTGGACAGCACGCAAGAATATTGCATATCAGCGGAAATTTAAAACGCAAAACCAGGGCGCAAATAGGATTCAACTTTTTTGCTTAAAACAGTCAGCACGTCATGACTATTTTCATTAATAAAAAAATGACCGCCAGCAAACCAGCTTATGCCATCATTTTCCTGAAATACATCAAACCATGGTTCTAATTCTGCCAACTCAACTGTCAAATCTTGTTTTCCCGCAAATACGCTTAACTTAGTCGGGATGACAACAGTGCTATTATTGATATATGTTTCAACAATCTTAAAATCAGCTCGCAATGTTGGCAGCAGTAGCTCCATTAAATCTCTATTTGTTAACACTTCCTCTGGAGTGCCTTTTAATTCCATGAGGTGTTCGATAAATTCATTGTCTGTCAGATTATAACTATTTTTAGCTTTTCTGGGAACTCTAGGCGCCATACTGCCAGCTGCAACAATATGAATAGGAAGCGGGCATTTTTCCCTATGCAGCATCAAAGTTACTTCATAAGCAACTCGTGCACCCATGCTATGCCCATAAAAAAACAAATCTTTTGGTGGTAATTTCCCTAATTCCTCGACCACATCTTCAACCATTGTGTTGATTGTTTGATAGGGCTGCTGGCCAAATCTTGCTCCTCTACCTGGCAACTGAATTAATGCTAGCTCTACTTCTTGAGGAAGCTTATCTATCCAAGGGGTATAGATTGCGGAACTCCCCCCAGCATAGGGGAAACAAACTAACCGAATCTTTGCATTGGCACTAGGCCGGGGGATATAAATAAGGGGGGATCTAATCATGCTTCGTAACTATTTATTTTATTGAATTCTCGCCCGCGCCAAAAAATATATTTCTCGATAAATTATATTCTGCGCAATTTTTTAGTCTTTCACATCGAAACTCAAATATCTTTTTTGAATTCGATTTAAGGTGAATGATTAAAACCAAACTCACAGATATTTAAAATGATCTAATTTGAATATCAATTGTTATATCTGGATTTTAGAAAACCAATCAACACGCTAACCCTAAGTTAGCTCCTTAAAAATCATATTAGCATATCAACGCCCTGCTATTTTTACAAAGAAATTGCAAGGGCGTTTTATTTTTGCGTGATAACGATACGACGGGGGCTTTATTTTTCTGCAGGTCGGACTCAACCGATCAAAAACGTTAACCCGCTTAAAATGCTTAACCAATCCACCACGGATTTTCCTTACGTTATCTCAGTTGGATTCCTCCATGGCATTTGCAACATAACGTCCCAGCGTTTCCACTGGCATCAACAAACGTGTGTAAACCTACCTTATTTGTTGCCTTACATAAAGCCAAACATAAATTATATGCTGGTTACCGATATTGCCAGCGCCTCATCTTTCACTGAAATGATGATAAAACGCACCTTGGCTTATCTCATCAAGACTGGATATTGGATTTTGGGGCCTTCAGACTAAATGATCTTTGTGTGTGGCGTGCACAAGGAACGATCATTTGGTGAATCAAAAAAAATTGGTGGCAGAAATGGTGACCGGAATATTATTTGTAAGCGGTAAATTAAAATTAAATTATTGATTCATATAAATTTATTAAACTTACACCACAAGCAGGTACAGAACATCGATCAGGGACTCCAAAATCCAGGTATCACTCCCGGGCAAGGCCTGCGACACCGCTTGCAAATTGCTCCACCAGGAAATCGATAAACAACCGCACCTTGGGCGCGAGATGGCGCTGCTGTGGGTAGACCACCCAGACGCCCATTTCCGGCGATTGGAATTCATCCAGCACCGATAATAATTTCCCTTGCGCCAGGTATTCATCCACGTAGTAATCCGGCAATTGGGCAAGGCCAAGCCCTTTGAGGGCTGCGTCTAATAACGCCGGACCAGAGTTGGCTTGCCAGTTACCACGCACTATCAAATCCTTGCGCTGGCCATTGTGATGGAGCAACCAGTAACCGCGCGTACCAATTAAACAATTGTGTCGCTCAAGGTCAGTCAGGGTTTGCGGCGGCGCAATACGCGCGAGGTAATCGGGTGAACCGACAATGTATTCGCGCCGGTCACACAGGCGGCGGGCAATCAAGGTGGACTCGCGCAAAACACCCATACGAATCCCCAGATCAAAGCCTTCTTCAATCATCTCTACCTGGCGGTTGCTGAAATACATATTGATCTTCAACTGCGGGTAACGCAGTTGGAAATCGTTCACCAGTGGCGCGATGTATTTATCGCCAAAGGTTGCCGGTGCCGTGATTTTCAATACACCAGTGGGTAAACCTTGATGCTGTTGAAGCAATACTTCCGCATCGCGTACCCCATCAAACAACTGGCGGCAAGCTTCAAAATAAATACTACCCGCTTCTGTTAATCGGATCTGGCGGGTACTGCGATACAACAATTGCGTTCCCAGCTGCTGTTCAAGTTGGCTGACCAACCGGCTCACGTGTGAGCTGGATACCTGCAAATAGCGCGCGGCAGCAATAAAACTGCCATGGCGCACTACCTGCACAAAACCTTCGACCCGTTCCCAATGCTGCATTATTGCTCCATAGCAACAATTAAGTGATTTTTAAATGGCTTATTGCAATTTAATAAGCAGTCTACACTGATCACACTATTTTCGGGCTTATCGATTACGGTCGATTAGCTTTTTATCCACTAAGGAAACCATTATGAAATCACGCGCCGCTATCGCCCTTGCCGCCGGCAAGCCACTTGAACTCGCGGAAATCGATGTACAAGGCCCTAAAGCCGGTGAAGTGCTGGTGCGTATTGTCGCCACCAGCGTGTGCCATACCGATGCCTACACCCTCTCTGGCGCTGACCCGGAGGGTGTTTTCCCGGCAGTGCTGGGCCATGAAGGCGCGGGTATTGTGGAGGAAGTGGGCGAAGGCGTTACCAGTTTGAAAGTGGGCGACCATGTGATTCCGCTGTATACCGCCGAATGCGGCAAGTGCAAATTCTGTCTCTCTGGTAAAACCAATTTGTGCGGCGCGGTGCGTGCAACGCAAGGCAAAGGGCTAATGCCCGATGGCACCAGCCGTTTTTCCCTGGATGGCAAACCACTGTTCCATTACATGGGGACATCCACATTTTCCGAATACACCGTGTTGCCGGAAGTGTCCCTCGCCAAAGTCTCGCCGAGCGCGCCGCTCGATAAAATCTGCTTGCTCGGTTGCGGCGTGACTACCGGCATCGGTGCAGTGATCAACACCGCAAAAGTGACCCCCGGTTCTACTATTGCGGTTTTCGGTTTGGGTGCAATCGGCCTCGCGGTTATCCAAGGCGCGCAGATGATGAATGCCAACCGCATTATTGCGATTGATATTAATCCCGATAAATTCGAACTCGCCCGTCAATTTGGTGCAACGGATTTTGTAAATCCAAAAGATCATTCCGCACCTATCCAGCAAGTGATTGTGGATATGACGGATGGCGGCGTGGATTATTCGTTTGAATGTATTGGCAATGTGAATGTAATGCGCTCCGCATTGGAGTGCTGCCATAAAGGTTGGGGTGAATCGATTATTATCGGTGTGGCCGGTGCAGGCCAGGAAATTTCCACACGTCCATTCCAGTTAGTCACTGGCCGTGTGTGGAAAGGTTCTGCATTTGGTGGAGTGAAAGGCCGCAGCCAATTACCCGGCTACGTTGATCGCTATATGAAAGGCGAAATTAAAATCGACGAATTTATCACCCACGATATGCCGTTCGAAAAAATCAATGAAGCCTTTGATTTATTGCATGAAGGCAAAAGTATTCGCACTGTATTGCATTATTAATATCAAATATCTACGAAAACGCTGTTCGCAGTATGGACAGCGTTGTAATGGAAAATAATATGTCCCAAAAATTAACCGAAATCGCCGCCAATAAAAGTTTTGGTGGCTGGCATAAACGCTTCAAGCATGTTTCCCCCACCTTAAATTGCGAAATGATTTTTGCAATTTATTTACCACCGCAAGCAGAAACTGAAAAAGTACCGCTACTCTGGTGGCTCTCCGGCCTTACTTGTACTGATGAAAATTTTATGCAGAAAGCCGGTGCGCAAAAAATTGCAGCGGAATTAGGCATTGCGATTATTTGCCCGGACACCAGCCCACGCGGGTTAAATTTGCCGGGCGATTCAGACAGTTATGATTTTGGTGTCGGCGCCGGGTTTTATCTCAACGCGACGCAGGAACCCTGGAAAAACAACTACCGGATGTATGATTACATCACCAAAGAATTGCCAGAGTTGGCAAATAAAAACTTCCCGTTAAACGGCAAGGAATCGATCAGCGGCCATTCCATGGGTGGTCACGGCGCGCTGGTTATTGCTTTACGTTCACCGGAGCGCTACCAATCTGTGTCCGCATTTGCGCCAATTACCAATCCGGTCAATTGCCCGTGGGGGCAAAAAGCATTTGCAGGATATTTGGGAGATAACCAGGAAAGCTGGAATGATTATGATACTTGCTACCTGATTGAGAACGGAAAATCAAAACAGCCGTTATTTATTGACCAAGGCAGTGCTGATAATTTTTTATCGACACAATTAAAACCGGATGCATTACAAAAAGCCTGTGCGGAACATCATCACCCGCTCAAATTTCGCTTGCATGCTGGCTATGATCACAGTTACTTCTTTATCGCCAGTTTTATTGAAGACCATTTGCGTTATCACGCCAATTACCTTAATGCTTAATGCTTAATGCTTAATGCTTAATGCTTAATGCTTAATGCTTAATAAGAGTAACGTGCAGGCGGCCGTTTGCAGCCTGCTCCGTTTTTATTGGGTAACAAAAATATCTATTCCTGAATACCGGATTTTCCCCAGGCTATACGTGCTGATTATCCAAGTGGATAGGTGAGGAAAGAAAAGTGGATCTGGTTAACAAAGAAATGAATCATAATCGGGTAGCAAATATTTTTACTCAGGGTATAACTTAAACCGTACAAAAATCCCGCCAGGGTATACACCCAGATCGTAGCCCCGCTTAATCCTGAATGGACAGCGACGAATATCGCAGTCACTACCAGCAAGGAAACCAATTCCTGCACCCAGCGATTAATCGTAAAAACAGCTATTGCATTGCGTATTGATTGCTGCAATAGCAACCGCATAAAGACCTCTTCAGCCACACTGATAATTAATAAATTCCCTATTGCAAACAGTAATATTTGCTCAATATCTTTAGGCTGGAGATATAAATCAAGAGCAGGAACCGCCACCACAATAACAGCAGCTGGCGCGACCAATGCAATGAAAAATTGATATTTCGGCGCGGCAACAAACTCATTAGCGCGCCGCCTTGGCCAAAAAAAATACAATAACAGGAGCCCGCAAAGACCTTTGCCAAAATTTGCAAAGAATTCATAACGCGGAGCTAAATCAGATTCACCAGGCAAATCAAAGACAAATGGATAGAGAAACCCTTCCGGCTTATAAGTCGCAATCCAAAACGCTAACGATACAAGCAAAAACCACAACATTGACCTCTGCCAACGATTCAACGGCAAAGTCTGATAACCCCACAGTGCTCCAGCCAGCACAACCAAAGCCATTGCATTAGCCAATGGTAGCCATTGCAACAACGCTAACACTGCTACAGCCGACAATAAAAATCCGAAAAATATTTTTCCTGAAAAATTTTTATCAGTAATAAATTCATAACCTGAAAAAAGGCGCCGAGTCCACATAGCGATGCCTAACACTGTTAAATTAAATTGAGAGTTAATGTTTATGGCCGGAAAGTACCGCCAAACTACATTTAGATTACCTTTAAAATAAAAGGGCCGACTCTCGCGAATCGGCCCTTTATTTTCCGAGCGTCAATTACTCATTAAAAAACTTCTTAACCCCATCAAACCAACTCGACTGTTTGGGGGAATACTTTCCGCCTTTCATGGTTGCCTGAAATTCTTTAAGCAATTCTTTTTGTTTGCTGGTGAGGTTTACTGGAGTTTCAACGACAACCCGACAAAGCAAATCACCCACACCACCACCGCGCACTGGTGTAACACCTTTGCCACGCAGTTTGAATAATTTTCCGGTTTGGGTTTCTGCAGGAACTTTTAATTTTACACGCCCATCGAGTGTGGGAACTTCGAGTTCACCGCCGAGTGCCGCGTCAACGAAATCAATCGGGACTTCGCAATATAAATCGGCACCGTCGCGTTTGAAAATGTTGTGTTCGCGCACATGGACCTGCACATACAAGTCACCGCTTGGGCCACCGTCAGCGCCCGCTTCACCTTCACCGGATAAACGAATGCGATCACCAGTATCAACACCGGCAGGTACTTTAACTTGCAGGGTCTTGGTTTCTTCGGTACGCCCCTGGCCATTACAGGATTTACAGGGATCAGAAATAATCGTTCCGCGGCCGCGACATGACGGACAGGTTTGCTGCACGGAGAAAAAACCTTGCTGCATACGCACTTGTCCATGGCCACCGCAGGTAGTACAGGTCACCGGTTTGCTGCCCGGTTTTGCACCGGAACCATCGCAGGTTTTACAGGACACCAACGTTGGGACTTTAATTTGTACGCTGGTACCTTTAACAGCATCTTCCAAACTTAATTCGAGGTTGTAGCGCAAATCCGAACCGCGGCTCGGGCCGCCACGACCACCGCGCCCGCCACCGAAAATATCGCCGAACACATCGCCAAAAATATCGCTGAAATTACCGAAGCCTGCACCACCAGCGCCGCCGCCCATACCCGCTTGCCCATCTACACCGGCATGACCAAAACGATCATAAGCCGCGCGCTTGTTTTCGTCGGACAACACTTCGTAAGCCTCGTTGGCTTCCTTGAATTTTTCTTCCGCCTTGGGGTCATCCGGATTGCGGTCAGGATGGAATTTCATCGCCACACGGCGATAAGCTTTTTTCAATTCGGCTGCGTCTACATCTTTCTGGACGCCGAGGATTTCGTAGTAATCGCGTTTTGCCATGGTTACACCGATAAAAGAAATGCAAGTTACATTTCACTAAAAATTTCACATAGCCCGTATGGAGCCTAACGAAATACGGGATCAGTCATTAAAAACATTTTCCGTATTCGCCACGTTTTATACGGATTACATTTGCCTGTTCTTACATGACAAATGCGGGCATAGGCCCGCATTTGTTCTTTATACTTCCGTCAAGCAATCGAAAACTTATTTCTTGTCTTCTTTCACTTCTTCGAACTCGGCGTCTACAACACCGTCGTCCGCTGGTTTGCTACCGCCAGCTTGCTGTGCGCCCGCACCTGCAGCGCCCGCTTGTGCACCGGCTTGTTGCTCGGCGTAAAGTTTTTGCGCAAGTGAACCTGATGCTTCAGTCAGCTTGGTAGTTGCTTCTTCGATCTTCGCCAGATCATCACCTTTGGCTACATCGCGCGCTTGAGTAAGGGCAGCTTCAATTGCCGATTTTTCATCAGCAGTCGCTTTGTCGCCCGCATCTTTCAAGGTTTTTTCTGTTGCATGGATCAAACCTTCAAGCGTGTTGCGTGCAGTTACGATTTCCGCAAACTTGCGATCCGCTTCAGCATTCGCTTCGGCATCTTTTACCATTTTCTGGATTTCTTCATCGCTCAAACCGGAAGAAGCCTTAATCACGATGGATTGCTCTTTACCCGTCGCTTTGTCTTTCGCACTTACATTCAAAATACCGTTTGCGTCGATATCAAAAGTCACTTCGATTTGCGGGATACCGCGTTGTGCAGGCGGAATATCGGCCAAATCAAAACGACCCAGCGATTTGTTTTGCGATGCTTGTTTACGCTCACCTTGTACGACGTGAATTGTCACTGCAGTCTGGTTGTCATCTGCTGTTGAAAACACTTGCGATTTCTTGGTTGGAATCGTGGTGTTTTTGTCGATCAACGGAGTCGCTACACCACCCATGGTTTCAATACCCAGGGTCAATGGAGTTACGTCCAGCAACAATACATCTTTAACATCGCCCGCCAACACCGCGCCCTGAATCGCTGCGCCGATTGCAACGGCTTCGTCCGGGTTCACGTCTTTACGTGGCTCTTTGCCGAAGAAATCCGCTACCGCTTTTTGCACGAGCGGCATACGCGTTTGGCCACCTACCAAAATAACATCATCGATATCACTGATAGATTTACCCGAATCTTTAATCGCTTGTTTCACTGGCTCCATTGAGCGAGTTACCAATTCTTCTACCAACGACTCAAGTTTCGCCCGCGTCAGTTTTACCACCAGATGCTTTGGACCTGTTGCATCAGCAGTGATGTACGGAAGGTTCACTTCCGTTTGCTGGCTGGATGACAATTCGATCTTGGCTTTTTCTGCGGCTTCTTTCAAACGTTGCAATGCCAGTGGATCATTGTGCAGATCGATACCGGTATCTTTCTTGAACGTTTCCGCCAGGAATTCAATCAAGCGCATATCAAAGTCTTCACCACCGAGGAAAGTATCGCCGTTGGTTGAAAGCACTTCGAATTGATGTTCGCCATCTACGTCAGCAATTTCGATAATAGAAATATCGAACGTACCACCACCCAGGTCGTATACCGCGATAGTGCGATCACCTACGCCTTTATCCAAACCATAAGCCAAGGCAGCAGCGGTTGGTTCGTTGATGATACGTTTGACATCCAGGCCTGCGATACGGCCGGCATCTTTAGTAGCTTGACGTTGTGAATCGTTGAAATAAGCAGGAACAGTAATTACCGCTTCGGTAACTTTTTCGCCGAGATAATCTTCAGCGGTTTTTTTCATTTTCTTCAGCACTTCAGCAGAAATTTGTGGCGGTGCTTTTTTATCGCCCTTCACTTCTACCCAGGCGTCGCCGTTGTCAGCCGCAACGATTTTGTAGGGCACCATTTTGATATCTTTTTGCACTACATCATCTTTGAATTTACGGCCAATCAAACGCTTGACTGCAAATAACGTGTTATGTGGGTTGGTTACAGCCTGGCGCTTGGCCGATTGGCCAACCAGAATTTCGTCATCATTAGTGAATGCAATAATTGACGGCGTAGTGCGATCGCCTTCGGCGTTTTCGATTACTTTTGGTTTGCCGCCTTCCAATACTGATACGCATGAGTTGGTGGTACCCAAATCGATGCCGATAATTTTGCCCATGGTGTTGCTCCTAAAATGCTATTTGTTGCTGGGTGCAATTTAATTTGCACTGAATTGTTGGTTTCTTGCCTCAGTTGTCGCAGATCGTCAGGGATTTGCGTTTTGTTGGCAGTTGGTTTCTATATTGGCGCCGGGTAATTAAATTCAAGCCCGGTGCTAAAAAATCCCTGTTTCACATTTGGCCATTACCGCTTTACGGCGCCTTGGAAACAACTACCATCGCCGGGCGAACCAAACGGCCATGGAGGGTGTAACCTTTTTGGAAACAGTTAATAACGGTATTGGGTTCTACATCCGGATTTGGCACTGCGGATACCGCTTGATGCAGGTTCGGATCAAAAGGCTCGCCATTAGGATTAACCACAACTACCTGGTGGCGAGCCAGTGCATCCACAAATGATTTGTGCGTTAGCTGGATACCTTCTGCAATCGCGGTCAAGGCTTCGTCGCTGGAATCAATCGACGAAAGCGCACGCTCCAGGTTATCCACTACCGGCAGCAGATCATTCACAATTTTTTCCAGCCCGAACTTATGGGCCTTTTCAATATCCTGCTCGGCGCGGCGACGTGCGTTTTGTGCCTCCGCCTGGGCGCGCAGACCTTGCTCTTTAGCCGACTCGTAAGCCGCCGCCAGCGTTGCCAACTGCGCTTGCAGGGTTTCGATATTTACCTCCGCCGCTTCCGGTTGGGCCTGTTCGGCTGCATCAGCGGGCTGGGCGTCGGTTGCATTTTTAATGTCGGTGTAATCTTGAGTTGACACTTTATTCTCCAATCACGTGTTGGGGCGGCGGCATTGCCACCGGGTTAACTCGAACAGCCATATAAGGCGTCCCATTAAGACAGTGGGGCCTATATGGGGCTGGGAGAAGGAGATTCAAGCGCTGGCGCTAAAGTTTTTGTGGATAAATCCGATGGTTACGCTGGGCAGATATTGAACAAAACGGGCCGTAATTTGTGCCTATACTCAAAAGCACTGAACTGGTTTTTGATCGAATTTCAATGAAAAAACAGCACCAATGTTGTGCAACAAATAATGAATTATATGCCAAAAAGGTAATTTTTCCCGCACTTCAAACCGTTGGGAATAACGCCATTAAATACTTGGTATTGTCAGCAAAATACTATTTGACAACGTTGTCCATGAGACCTATTGTCCATGAGACCTGTTTATAAGTTCGCCACCCAGAGGGCCTTTCACTATGTCATTGCGCGTTAAAATCTGGATTGTATCTGCCCAAATCCTGCTCGGCCTTCTGGGAATGATGCTGATTGGTTTGTTCACTGTTCGCTACTCATCCAACCAGGATAACGCTGCACGGGTGGAGCAATTGCTTAACAGCACCTATGACACCGTAATCCAGATGGAACAAATGGCCGCCCGCGGTGAAATGACTGATGAAGCGGCACAGAAGATTGCCACCCAAATATTGCGCAATAACATTTATCACAAGTCGGAGTATGTGTATGTCGCCGATGAAAAGATGAACTTCGTTGCTGCACCGCTCGACCCGGAATTGCATGGCACCAGCTTCCATGAATTTAAAGATGGCAATGGCCGCAGCGTGGGAGAAATCTTGCTCAAGGCAGTAGGCAATGCCCAAGGCCAAACCGCACGCTATCACTGGACCCAGAAACAAGCTGATGGCTCAATTGAGGACAAACTCTCCATCGCCAAATTATCCCCGCGCTGGAAATGGGTGGTAGGAACCGGTATCGGCTTTAACGAGGTTAATGCGCGCTTTTGGGAAACGGCCAAATGGCAGTTGGGAATTTGTATCCTGGTCATGCTGGTGATTGTGGTGCCCGTCATACTGTTTGCGCGCAAGCTGGATAACGGCCTTGGTGCAGAACTGAAAGAAGTACTCACATTGGTACGTGCTGTAGCAGATGGCGACCTGACCGAGCACAGCTCACATCGCGCGCCAGAAGATAGCATCTATGGTTCGGTAGTCCGCATGCGCCAGAATTTGCGCGATATGCTGAGCAGCATCTCCTCCATGGTGTCGCGCCTGCACGAAATCAGCGATGACATCGTCCACAAAGCGGAAACCAGTACCGCCATGGCAGAAGACCAAAGCTCCAATACCATTAAAATCGCGTCTTCGGCAGAAGAGTTCAATATGCAAACCAAGGACGCCATGCAACAAGCCAAGGTTGCGACCAACCAGACTGACCACGCCTCCAAAACGGCTAATCAAGGTCAAAAACTGATTTCCAATGCAGTGAAGAGTTTTGTTGAAATCGACAATAGTGTGATTCAGACCCAAGGCAGTATTGACGATCTGGCTGGCCGTATTAACAGTATTTCCGCGGTTATTTCGGTGATTAGTGAAGTAGCAAACCAAACCAATTTATTAGCCCTCAATGCCGCCATTGAGGCCGCCCGCGCCGGTGAACAGGGGCGCGGTTTTGCGGTGGTTGCTGACGAAGTACGCCAATTGGCACAACGCACAACCCAGGCCACGACTGAAATCAGCGATACCATTACGGCCGTCCAACATTCCAGTCGCGTGGCAAAACAAAATATGGACGATATGGTGACCCAATTGAAAGACGGCATCGCCCAAACCCGCCAGGGGGGAGAGATCGTGGAAAGTGTTCGCAAGGAGACGGATGAGGTCGCCAAAATGGTGGCCCATATCGGTAATTCATTGATTGAGCATGTCCAGGCAAGCAGCTTGATTCTGGAGTACGTCAGCCATGTTGAACAATCATCCCTGGGAACCAAGGATGCGGCGCGCGGGACATTGGTAGCCTCGCAGCAAATCCGCGATGCGTCAGATGAACTTAGTCGCAAACTGGAGGGCTTCCGCCTTTAAACAGGCTTGCTGTTTTACCATCAAACACTGTATAAATAGCCAGATACGAAATAACCACGTATCTGGCTTTTTTATTTCACATTACCTGTGCTGCGCGCCGCCAATCATCCGGATTGCTTATGCTCACTCATTTGAATATCCAAAACTTTACGCTGGTGGATCACCTGGATCTGGATTTAAAACCAGGTATGACGGTTATTACCGGGGAGACCGGCGCAGGTAAATCCATCGTACTTGATGCACTGGGTCAAACCCTCGGTGATCGCGCCGATGGGGAGCGGGTGCGAGCTGGCGCAAGCCGTGCAGATATTTGTGCAACGTTTGATACACGCAAGATTCCCGCTGCGGCGGACTGGCTGGTCAATAATGATCTGCAACAAGCCGATCACCCCCATGAATGCTTGCTGCGCCGGGTAGTTGCGAGCGATGGCAAATCCAAAGCCTATATCAATGGTCAATCAGTAACCCTGCAACAGCTGCGCACCCTGGGTGAAATGCTTATTGATATTCACAGCCAGCATGAGCATCAATCGCTGTTGGTCAAAGATACCCATCGCCGCCTGGTTGATGAATTTGCAGGGCAAACTGATCTGGCCAGGCAAGTTCGCCTGGCATGGCGTGAATGGCAGAGCCGACTGGAGCATTTTATCCATCTGCGTGACAACGCTGCAGAAGTAAATGCACGTTTCCAGTTGTTAAGTTATCAAGTAGATGAGTTAGAACAGCTGGACCTGCAAACCGGCGAATTGGCAAAACTGGAAGCCGAGCAACGCAGTTTGGCCAATGCAGAGGAAATCCTGCGCGGCAGCCAACAACTGGCAGCATTTTGTGGCGATGATGAGCAAGGCTTAAGTATTAACCTGCATCGCGCCCTGCATATTTTGCGCAACCTGCCGGAAAAATCCGGGGCCCTGAAAAGCGCAGAAGAATTGCTTACCAGTGCGCAAATCCAGGTGGAAGAAGCACAACATGAAATCGAGCATCATATTGATAGTTTTGCATTGGACCCTGCGCGCCTGCAGCAGGTCGATGAGCGCCTGTCGATCATTTATGATCTGGCACGTAAACATCGGATCCAGCCTGAAGAACTGCCCGACCTGATCGACAAGCTAAGCGCCGAGCTTGAGCAATTGCAAGGTGGTGATGCCAAACTTGATCAATTGGCCCAACAAGTCGCCCAGGCCGAAAAAATCTATCGCCAACTGGCCGAACAACTTTCGGGTAAGCGTGCCAGGGCGGGAACATCACTCGCCAAACAAGTTAATGAACAACTCAAGTTGCTGGCAATGGAAAATGCCAAATTTAGCGTCAGTTTGATCCCGCTGGGTGATAAACCCGGCGCCAACGGTTTGGAAGAAGTGGAATTTTTGATCAGCACCAATCCCGGCCAAGCCCCGCGCCCACTGGGAAAGATCGCCTCTGGCGGTGAGCTATCGCGTATCAGTCTCGCTATACAGGTAGTAACCGCGCAAACCTCTGCGATCCCCACGCTGGTATTTGATGAAGTAGATGTAGGTATTGGCGGTGCCACAGGCGATGTGGTGGGCCAATTACTACGGCAACTGGGCGAACGCGGACAGGTTATTTGTGTGACCCATCTGGCACAGGTTGCCAGCAAAGGGCATCAGCATTTACAGGTAGTGAAAACAGCGAGTAGAAAATCTGCAGAATCGACACTGGTAGAGCTTGGTGGCGATGTACGAGTCGAAGAAATCGCGCGAATGCTGGGTGGGCTGAAAATCACCGATCAATCATTGGCACATGCACGTGAAATACTGGCGCTTCAATAGCAAAGAGACAAATGGCAGGCAACAAAAAGGGCGCGATAAACGCGCCCTCAAGCAGTAATACAAATCAACGTTTCCTAAATCAAAAGCACTAACGTTTCTTTCAAAAACAATATATTTTTCAAAAAACAGCGAAAAGGTCAAACCAGTTAACGATTCTCTTTACCCAAGTTCTAACGTTTTTCACTCCAAAGCACTGCTTTCTCTAAATTTTCATATAACCTAGCGTTTTTTGCGCACATAAAGCACCAGGCTATGATCGGTAAGCTCGAAGCCATACTCAGCGGCAATACGCTTTTGGAGTGCTTCAATCTCATCGTTATGGAACTCAATGATGGTACCGGCATCTATATCGACCATGTGATCGTGATGCTCGCCGCGCGCCACTTCGAATACCGAATGTCCGCCATCGAAATTATGACGAACCACCAAACCGGCAGTCTCAAATTGGGTTAATACCCGATAAACCGTTGCCAACCCAACATCATCACCTTGCTCCATTAGCGCCTTGTAAACATCTTCCGCGCTCATGTGATGCTGCTCAGAGGACTCCAGCATTTGCAAAATTTTAACTCGCGGCAAAGTGACTTTAAGGCCAGCCTTGCGCAGCTCGTGGTTACCATCTGCCATTATTTCCCCCAAACCCTTCTCAGTGTTCCTGTGGTTCGGGTATTATCCGCGTTCATTTTCGTTAGTGGAAGCCCTCGTATGAAATTAGCCAGCCGTGTTTTTCTGGCCGTTATTGTTGCAACCAGTCTCACCGCCTGCTCCAGCTTCCGCTTTCCCGGTGTTTATAAAGTCGGCATCCAGCAAGGTCATATCATTACCGAAGAAATGGTTTCCCAATTAAAATTGGGTATGTCCAAACGTCAGGTGCGCTTCGTCCTTGGCAATAGCCTGGTACCGGATACGTTTAATGATGATCGCTGGGATTACCCGTACAGCGTGCGCCGTGGTTCGCAAGGCGAAATCACCCAATACCTGTACACGGTCTATTTTGAAAACGACAAACTGGTAAAAACCGAAGGTGATTACCTGCCGGGCAAAGCACCGTTGAGTGGTGAGAAATCACGCCGCTACCTGGAAGATATGAATCGCGATGTACCTGTACCAACAGAAGATGCTACCCCAAGGGAAGTGCCCTTGCCGGACGGTAATAACTAAATCATTGCTTGAAGCAAAAAACGCCCGGCTTACCGGGCGTTTTTATAAGGGGATGATTTGTATTAAAAAGTGCTAGCGACTGCAACAAACCCTGTTACGCCCCTCGCTCTTGGCACGATAGAGTGCAGCATCAGCCTCTTGTAGTAGTTGCTCCGCGCGATCCATACCGGGACGGTAAGCGGCAATACCCGCGCAGAGACTCACATTAAAATTAATATCACCTGCGCTGAAACTGATATCGCGGAACCGCTGGCGAACATCCTCCATTAGCAATAGCGCCTCATCTCGCCCGCAACGCGGCAGCACCGCCACAAACTCTTCGCCGCCGTAACGCCCCACAGCATCGGTTTTGCGCAGACGCTGGCGCAATAGATGGGCAATAGCTTTGATGACTTTGTCACCCGCAGGATGCCCGTAGGTATCATTGATCTGCTTGAAATGATCCAGGTCCAACATCACCACACTCAATTCATCGCCATTGCGCATGGTACGGCTCAGCTCGATATCCACCTGCTCTTTGATACGCGAATGTTTGAGCAAGCCGGTCAAGCTATCGCGATCCAATGCATCGCTCAATTGCCGGCTGCGTGCTGCACGAGTGGATACAGCGGTTATCAATTCGCGGTCACTCAACGGTTTGCTCAGGAAATCATCTCCCGCTCGCCCAAGCGCTACCGCACGTTTCTCAACATCTTGTTCAGACGATAGATACGTAATCGGAACCCGCAACCAATCCTGGTTCAAGCGAATAACTTGTGCCAGCTCTATGCCATTACACACTGGCATATTGATATCCAGCAAAACCAGATCGGGATGGAAGTCCTGTAATAACTCAAAAATATTGCGCGGATTATTGCTAATCTCAGCATGAATTCCCGCTGCTTTCAGCACTAGCTTGTAATGCTCAGCCAATGACAAATCATCATCAATAATTAATACCCTGTGGGGAGCACTGCGGTGACGATCCAGATAAAACTCAAAACAATCCACCAACCGGATCGTATCCAATGGCTTTACAAAATAACCCACCGCACCCGCGCGTACAGCCGCATGGTAGGCATCAAAATCCGTGCGGGTGGAAACAAAAATCACCGGTATCGGTGCCGGTAGATGTTGTTGCAAGATCATTACCGCTTCCGGTGCTTCACGCCCCTCTTCAACAAACATGATGTCGCAAATCATAAAATCGGGAGGGCGACGCAGTACTTCCGCCTCGGCAGCAGCAATGGTGGCAAAGTGTTCAACCTGGTGGCCGAAATGGCGCAGCGTCATACAGACTTCATCGGCGATATCCGGATCATCCTCAAGAACATAAATAAGCGTGTTAGTTTTTTGTGGTGTTGTTTGCGAAACCAAAGGCATAGGTTTGTTATTGCGTTCTGCCTGCAAATCGCCGCCCAAAGCGGCAACGGCAACGGAAAACACCCGTAGCAACCCCATATCCAGCGCTTTACCCGCCAACCATTCCTGCGCTTGTAACTCCAGTTTTTTTGCTTGCTTGCCTAAATCAGTAAAGCCGAAACTACCAGCGGAACCCGCTAATTTGTGCAGCCGATGATTAAGCTGCCCCAGTGCCTCTGCACGCAATTCAGGGTTAGCCAAATCATTTACGAGTTTGCGTAGCTGTTGCAGTTCGGCGGGCAAGCGCGCGGCATAATCATCACGCAATGCTTGAAGTCTGGCTGCGATGTCAGCGTTTTTGTCCATGAATACCTGGCCTATGGAAAGGGGTGGTATTAATCAGGACACCCACCCGCAACTTATTACTTATCAGAAATTATTAATAATCGAGCTAAATAATAGGTGTGAAACGCCAGTTTGGCGAATTTCCATAGCTCTCATCAATAACCGTAAATCGACAGTATAAAAAAACCTTATTTCTTTGAAAAAATATTATGTATCAAGTTAGCAGCCCACGCATAAAGCCTGACTATACTCAGCCAAGGAAGCTGCTAACCCTTTCACGTTATCTCATTAGTTTGTATCCACTCATTTATTTAACCAAGTAACCCAAAAAGCTGATGTTAAAACGAATTGCTGTTAAAGATATGAAACTCGGCATGTTCATTTGTGAATTTTGTGGTTCATGGATGGAGCATCCTTTTTGGAAAACCCGCTTTTTGCTGGAAGACGAGAAAGATCTGCGCGCAATTCTGGCAAGTGGCATTAAAGAACTATGGATTGACGTGAGCCAGGGGCTGGATGTGAGTGGCGACATCACAGGCAAAACCGAAGCCGAAGTTGAACAAGAAACTGAAGCGTTATTATTAGAGGCAGAAAAACCAACATCGACTGAACGTGTTTCACTTGATGAAGAAATCCGTACTGCTGCACGATTGTGTAATAACGCAAAAAAAGCCGTTATCGAAATGTTTAGCGATGCCCGCATGGGCAAAGCCATTGAAATTGAAAAAGCACAAGAATTGGTGGAGGAGATTTCCAACTCGGTATTGCGTCAACCACATGCACTTATCAGCCTGGCCCGTTTAAAAACAGCCGATGAATACACCTATCTGCATTCCGTGGCCGTATGCGCATTAATGATTGCTCTCGCGCGACAATTAAGCCTGGATGAAAGCACGGTACGCGATGCGGGTTTGGCGGGTTTGTTACACGATATCGGCAAAATTGCCATTCCATTGAAGGTACTCAACAAACCGGGGAAATTGACTGACGAAGAATTTTCGATTGTGAAATCACATCCGGAAGTCGGTGCAAAAATTTTAATCGAAAGTTATCAAGTCCCACCGATGGTATTGGACGTTTGCCTTCACCATCACGAAAAAGTCGACGGTACCGGATACCCTTACGGACTAAAGGGAAGCAATATCAGTTTGTTCGCGAAAATGGGCTCAGTATGTGATGTCTATGATGCAATTACCTCCAATCGCCCTTACAAAAAAGGTTGGTCACCAGCCGATTCCATTCGCAAAATGGCCGAATGGAGTAAGGGGCATTTTGATGAGGCCGTATTTCAGGCATTTGTTAAAACGGTAGGTATTTACCCCACAGGTTCACTGGTGAGATTGGAAAGCGGGCGACTCGCCGTGGTCATCGAACAAAACGATACATCTTTGCTTTTGCCCAAAGTAAAAATATTTTTTTCTGCAAAAACCAAAATGCCAATCATCCAGGAAATATTGGATTTATCCAAATTACAAGGCAAAGAGAAAATCATCGGCCGTGAATCGCCTGATGATTGGGGCTTCAAAAACCTGGATGTACTTTGGTCGGGTATAACTTGATTACAATCATTGTTGGCGCCCCCAAATATCGCGCAACTGTTGCGCGAGGGTCATGGGATCAAACGGTTTAGCAATAACACCCACTGCGCCCATTTCAATATACGCCTGCACTTCCTGCGGCTGAACTTTAGCGGTCATAAAAACCACCGGTGTTTTTTCCAGCTCTGAAAAACCACGCAAGCCTTTCAATGTTTCAGGGCCGTCCATACCGGGCATCATTACATCGAGTAAAATCAAATCCGGATTAAAAGCTACTGCTTTTTGCAATGCATCGCCGCCACAGGAACAAGCCTCCACCACAAAACCGCTAATTGTTTCCAGCACCATCATGGCAATGGCCTGGATATCAGGATCGTCCTCAACATATAAAATCCGGGTTAATTCACGATTCATTGTGTCATCACCTTATCAATAGGAAATTTATTCTGCACGCTCGTGCAAAGGAAATATCGCATAAAAAGTGGCGCCCTTACCTGGTTCGGAATCAAATCCAATTGTGCCCTGCATACGTTCAACAAATGCTTTACTAATTGCCAATCCCAAACCTGTGCCACCGCGTCTGCGCGAATCGGAAGAATCAGCCTGGGAAAATTTTTGGAAAATGCGCGTACGAAACTCTTCACTTACACCGGGCCCATGATCGACCACCGCAATCTTTACATGATTATGTTGCCGGTTAACCACAATTTCCACTTGCCCTTGTGATGATGAGAACTTCACAGCATTGGAAATTAGATTGGCCAGCACTTGTTGCAAACGCTGGGCATCAATCAATACCTGTTCATTAGTCAAATCAGTTTGCAAGACCAGACCTACGCCAAAAGTATCTGCATAGGAACTATTTCCCTCCAGCGACTGTTGCACGATTGGTAATAAAGGCTGGACGCGCAACTCAAACTCCATTTTACCGGCAAGGAGTTTTTCCATATCGAGTAAATCATTAATCAATAAGGTGAGACGCAGGGAATTTTTATGGGCGATGGTGAGCATATTTTTTACTGTTTCCGGCAACTCACCCAACATCCCGCTGACCACCACCCCCAGCGCGCCGGAAATAGCGGTAAGTGGTGTGCGCAATTCATGGCTAATCGTTGAAACAAAATCGTTTTTCATTTGCTCAATACGTTTACGCTCAGTAATGTCTTGTACTATTGACCATATTTGCCGCTCTCCATTTTCGCCCTCAATAACCACTCCATTTAACAGAACAGCAACAAGCTGACCATTTTTATGGATATAGTGTTTTTCGTAAGGGCCATAGCGCCCACTGATGTGCAGTGCCTCCAACTGCTCTGATTCATCCAACCGGTATTCTTTGGGAGTAAGCTGCCAATAACTCATGCCTGCCAACTCTTCCCGGGTATAACCGGTGAGTTTGCAAAACTCGGGATTGCATTCGATAAATTCTCCAGTCGCCATACGATTGAGCGTTATTGCCACCGGAGAAAGATTGTAGAGTGACGCTAATTTTTTTTGGCTCTGCACCATAGCGTGAAGGCTTTCTTCCGCCAAGGTGATATCAAGATGAGTTCCGGACATCCATTCCGGCTGACCGTCAGCCGTGTAGTCAGTAATACGGCCACGGGACTGTATCCAGACCCAATGGCCATCTTTATGACGCATGCGAAACTTGGATTCGTAATTCGAAAGCTCTCCGGCAAAATAGCGATCAAGTACCTGCTTCACCTTTTCACGATCATCCGGATGCAACAGCTCCCTCCAGGTCACCACGCTTCTTGCATCCAACTCATCCAAACGGTAGCCCAACATACTCGTCCACCGGTCATTAAATTGTGTCTCGCCTGTTTGTACATTCCACCGCCAAGTACCTGCATCTGTCCCTGAGATGACCGACGCCAGGCTCGCTCGCTCATGCTCCAATTCGCGTTCATGCCGTTTAAGGTGGGAGACATCTGTACCTAAAACAAATACACCTTTTACTTGTTCCTGATGTTTCACGGGAATAAACGTGATCTTCAGGTAAAGGTCATCGTTCACCCAACATTCAAAACTCACTCGCTCGCCCGAGCCATAACAATGCGACAAATGTGATTGGAATTGTATATAGGCATTCTCCCCGCCTATTTCCACGGGCGTTCGCCCCAATAACTGTTCCGGTTCCAGGCCAAACCACTTTTTGTATTTGTGGTTAACAAATATATAGCGCTGCTGAGCATCCAATTCCCCCACTAATAAAGGAGCAGCGTTTGACAGTACTTCGAACTGCTCTGCCTGGTGGCGGATTTGGGTATTGCGTTGATGGAGCAAAAAAAGACGCTCCACCTGACGCGCTAACAGTTCCAATGTCAGTTTGTCTTGCGGTGATAACTTTCGCGGTACCCAATCAATAATACAAAGCGTACCTAATGCTATACCTTCACTCACTCTCAGGGGGGCACCGGCGTAAAAACGAATACCAGGCGCTTGTGTCACCAGGCAATTATCAATAAAACGGGGGTCCAGGGTTGCATCTTCAACCACCATCACCTGGTTTGGATCAAGTATGGCATGGGCGCAAAAAGCCAGGTCACGCGAAGTTTCGTAGCTATCCAGGCCTACAGCGGCCTTGAACCACTGGCGCTTCTCGTCCACCAAAGACACCACTGCTACAGGGACATTGCAAATCATCGCCGCGAGTTGGACCAGCTCATCAAAAGCCTGCTCCGGCGGTGTATCCAGTACATCCAGTCGATACAAGCAAGCCAAACGCTCGGCTTCATTGTCAGGAAAAGGCGCTTTCATCACGGTGATTCCGAACCCTGCCCCGTGGTTTTAGGGGGATAGGAAGCTGAAGGGGTGGCGGGTACAGCCGCTTGTGTCAAAAGCTCTTGTATCGCCGTTACGAACTCGACAAGTTTGACAGGCTTTTGCTTCCAATAAATCGCACGCCCGGCAATCTGTGGTGGACACGCTGCTCGCCCTTTATCAACGTCTCCTGAAATCACCAAAATAGGAACAGGATGATCATTAAAAAGGGACTCACTCTTCCGTATTTGACTAAGGATATCTACTCCAAAAATATCAGGCAGATTTAAATCCAGAATTAATAAGTCGTAATGGCGCAATGCCAGATATTCAAGCGCGGCCGTTCCCGAGGTTACCGCATCCCACTCATATTCTGCGCGCGTGAGCACCGACTGCCAGAGGTTACTCACAGACTCATCATCTTCCACAATTAATAAATGCGGTTTGGTTTTACCGGGTTCAATACGTGTGGAAGGCGTTTTTGATGTTGCGTCTTCACAGGGTAAATCAAAATAAAAACTGGCGCCCTCACCGGGTATAGATTCAACACCTACTTTGCCACCCATGCGCTCAATAATTTCCTTACAAATCGCCAACCCCAAACCTGTCCCCCCTTTTTGCCGGGTGTCTGAAGAATCCGCCTGGGAAAACTTCTGGAACAGGCGCGCACGAAAAGATTCCGGAATTCCCGGGCCTTTATCGGTCACCACAACACGGACACTACCAAAATGCAACTCAACGTTGACAGCAACCTGGTCATTCAGTGGGGAGAACTTGGCAGCATTGGATAAATAATTGGCCAGCACTTGCAGTAAACGCTGGGCATCCACAATAACTTTTACATCAACAGCCGTTGGGGATAACTGGTACGTCACACCATATTGGGCAGCGAAGGCAGCATTGGATTCCATGCTCTGTTGAATCAATGGCAATAACATTTGTGATTGCAAATCAAAATGCATTTTACCGGCAACCAGTTTTTCCATATCCAGCAAATCATTGACCAGATGAATTAATCGCTGCGAATTATTGTGGGCGATCCGGATCATGCGCGTTGATTGTTCAGAGAGTGTGCCAGCGAGGCCATTAACCAGGATTCCCAGCGCACCGCTAATTGCGGTTAATGGTGTACGCAATTCATGACTGACCGTAGAAATAAATTCGGTTTTCATCTGATCGATGCGTTTGATTTCACTGATGTCACGTGCGATGCCCAAAAATCCGGTAATTTTTCCTTCAACATCGCGCAGCGCAGAGATTGTGAGGATAACAGGGAATTGGCTGCCGTCTTTGCGCACATAACGCCATTCATTTTCATCGCTATTGCCTTCACGCGCTTTGGCAACAAAGGTTTCAAAGCCAGGTTTAACTTCGTAGCCCAACTCACACGTCAAGTGATGCGCATGCGCAACAATTTCTTCCGGTAAATGCATAATTGCTGGCGATTGTTTATCAATTATTTCGGCAGCGGTGTAACCCAACATTAATTCCGCTCCCAAATTAAATGTTTTGATGGTGCCGTTAATATCGGTGGAAATAATAGCAACACTCGCTGCGTCCAGGATCGCCTTGCGCAATGAGTTGGTTTCTTGCAATTGTATTTCTGCTTGCTTGAGCGGTGTGATATCTGAAACATATCCATGCCAAAGAACACTGCCATCTTCCAGTTTTTCCGGAATGGATTCGACATGTGTCCAGATCATGCCACGCACCGGGTGGTTTACTCGCACGGTTGCAACCCAGGGTGTTAAATGCGATGCGGAATAGGAAACACTTTCACTCACCCACCCCACATCATCCGGATGAATAACTTCAAATACTTTTTGTGCCGAAGTGGCAACATCTTCCGGTGCAACGTTATAAATATTTTTCATGCCGGGGCTGGCATAAGGGAAAAATGAACTGCCATCGGGGCGCAGCTGGAATTGATAGAGGAAACCTGGCAAACGCTCGCTGAGTTTTTGGAAACGGTTGAGGATAATTTTTTTTTCGCGCTCCTGCTGCCAGCGCTCGACGACAGAACTTATCCAGCGCGCCAGCAAGCGCACAAAATCTTTATCCAGGGCATCGTATTGGTGATGGCGGGTTTTGCGCGAGAAGAAACATAAAGTGCCGTATATACGATCATGAATCCATAACGGCACACCTATATACGTTTCAATTTGCGTAAGCAAATACGATGGATGCTGCTTGTGTTCACTCGCCGGAATATCATCTTCTGCAAATACATCGCGCAACGCGACGGTAATACCGCAATAATTTTTACCCAGGTGGTTGGAGATGGAAACATCTTTATTGCCCTGCGCAGAAAACTGCACATGCACGCGATAATCCTCACCATTGATTTCGCTGATAACACCGCAGCTCAACCCCAAATAGCGCGCCCCCAAACTCAGTGCCAAACGCAATTGTTCCGCCGGGTCCACCGCAGAAAGCGAAGCGATTTCATTAAGCGAATGCAACGCCGCTTGCTGGCGAATGCTGACCAGCTCGGTATTTTTGCGCTCGGTAATATCGGTGTACACGCCCAACATCAGCGCAGCCCTGCCATCGGGCTGCCACTCCACGACTTTGCCGCGCGTGAGAATCCATTTGTAACTGCCGTCATGTACTTTAAGCCGATACTCATTTTCGTACATGGCGGTCTCGCCTTTGATGTGGCGAATAATATCGCTGTAACTCACGCGTTTGTCGGCGGGGTGGACCCGACTCATCCACTCATCCAGATCCAGCGAGCTCGGTGACTCGGGAGGAATACCACACAACTGGCGCCACTCCGGCGAAAAGATCGCTTTATCGTGGGCGATATCCCACTCCCAAAAGCCGGAATCACTGCTGCGCAATGCCAGTGCCAGGCGCTGGCGCGCCTGTTCGCTCTGGGCGTGTTCTGCTCCCATTTGCTGGCTGTAATGGTTGATAAGTTGTTTGATGTAAGAGCGATTCAAACGAATAAATCCAACCAACAACAATTGCGCACACACCAATGCCGCCAACCATTTGGCAATCACCCGCTGGCGAATAGACTGGTAACTGTCATAGGCCCGGGTGATGTCATTCCACACCAGCATCGCCAAACCGGAATCCTCATCGGGCACTTCCACCTGTTTAACCGGCCACCAGGAAACCAGAAACGTTTTACCGGCGTCCTGCAGTAAATGCCCCTGCTGGTTAATAGGAATCAAGCCGCGACTCCACCAGCTATTCAATTGTGGGTCGCTACTTTCCTCAAGGCGCCAGTCATCAACGACGGTAGGATTTTTTTGATTAAGGGTCTGGCGGATTTGCTCCCACAATACTTGCTCAACAGCTGCCTTGCGCAAGAACATCGCCATTTGCATCGGCAGCGGCTCACCATCCCGGCTTTGCGGGATAGAGGACATCCCCACCTCCAACACGGCAATAACCCCGCCAGATTGATCTTCCCGCGCCATAATAGGTAGCACCGCGCGATGGCCGCTGCCATGGCGGGAAATATCTTCCCCCCAGCCGGGCAAACCGGAACTGAAAGCATTGGTGACCAAGGGGCGCAAACCACTCAGGCTATCGCCAAAGCGATCCGGGCGATGCATACGCAAAAAGGCGATAGCACCGGGCGAATAATAAATACTGAGCTGGCGCACCCCCAGCGCCTCCATACTGCTCCAGCTATCGTGCAACATGGCTTGCAGCGCGGTGCGGGCGGCGCCAAGCTGTTCGGGGGTAACCTGGCCATCAGCGTTCGCAAACACCGCATGGGTGCGGCGAATTTCGTTAACAATCGCCACGTCCCGCACCAATAGCTGCGCCAATAACATGGCTTGCTGGGTAAGGTCGCGCCGACTGGCCTCCATATAATCTTTTTGGGTTTGGACGTTCCAGGCCAGGCGCTCTTCCCACACTTGTTGATGCACCTGCAAATCGGCGCGCATGAATAGTAAAAATACCAACGCCAGTGCCGTAGCAGATAGCCAGGGCAACCACTGGTAAAGGCGTTTAGTATTCGACTGCATGGATGTCCCGGGGCAATTGTTATTGGTAAATCCACCCAAGAAAGCGGCGAAGTATTACCCCAGTGTAGTGCAAAATTATTGTGAAGCAGGCCCGTTCAGGCCCGTGTTGATCATCGGCCTTACTTGCCTGCGCGCTTGCGGCGCGCCTCTTTCGGGTCAGCGGCGAGCGGGCGATAAATCTCTACCCTGTCCCCCGCATGAAGGACGTGTTTATCCGCAGAATCCAGGCCTTTTGTACCCAGGGATTGTCCGAAAATACCCATTTTGGCACTGCTGATATCCAACCCGGGAAAGTGATCGGTAATACGCGAACGCCGGACCGCATCCAGCGCTGTCGTCCCCGGCTCAACCAGCAACGCGATAATTTTTTGCTTATGCGGCAGCGCATAAGCCACTTCTACGGAAATCAAATCAAAATCCGCCATACGACTTATCCCCGGTAAACCTGTTGCCTGCGAAACCGATTAGCGATAAACCTGTTTTGCGCGAGCACAAAGTGCATCCACCTGTTTGGTTCCGACCGACTCGAACAGTTTGCCCACCGCCATTCCCAGCAAACGATTTTTCATTTCGAATTCCAGCAAAAAACCTACCTTGCACGCCTGTTCATTCAGCGGCGTAAATTGCCATACACCGCGCAGATAATTAAACGGGCCATCCACCAGGCTCATACTCATCCTGTGCGGGGCTTGCAATTGGTTGCGGGTGATAAAACTCTGCGCAACCCCCGCCTTGCTCAAATCCAGCCGCGCCTCCAGCCAATCATCACCGCGCGCCAGGACCTTCGCCCCCACGCACCCCTCCATATATTGCGGGTAGGCCTCAATATCATTGACCAGATCAAACATCTGTTGCGCGGAATAATGTACCAGCGCCGATCTTTCTACCTTTGTCGCCAAGTTTCTGTCCCCACACAAATTCAGCCGCATTCGGGCTCATACAATAATTGTATCGGGAATGAGGTGCCCGTATAAGCCTGACCCAAGACATAATCGGCGGATTGCCGATATAATGCCCGCCCGATGTTCGATCCGGAAATCCAGGACTCCATGGCCAAGAAAGCGCAAAAAAATAGCGACAGTACTATCGCCCTCAATAAAAAAGCCAAATTCGATTACGAATTGCACGAGCGTTTTGAAGCAGGCATTGCCCTCACCGGCTGGGAAGTGAAAAGCCTGCGCGCGGGCAAAGGCAATATCACCGACTGCTACGTGATTTTCAAAAATAACGAAGCCTGGTTATTGGCCTGCCAGATCCAGCCTTTGCTGAGCGCCTCTACCCACTTCGTTACCGACCCGTTCCGCACACGTAAATTATTGCTGAATCGTCGCGAAATTAATCGTTTGCAAGAAGCTGTTGAACAAAAGGGTTACACCGTTGTGCCCATCGCGCTGTACTGGAAGGCACATATCGTGAAATGCGAAATCGCGATCGCTAAAGGCAAGCAATTGCACGATAAACGTGAAACCGAAAAAGAGCGCGATTGGGCGCGCGAGAAACAACGTTTGTTCCAGAAAGATCAACGCGGTTAATGATTAATTAAAATCATTAACCTGCTGCAATAAAAAAATCCCGCCTGGTGCGGGATTTTTTATTGCCTGCTCGCGATCGCGTTACCGATCGCGCATTGATTACTTCTTGTTTTCTTTCAACATCACTTCACGGAAATGCTTGCCTTGCATGGTAGGTTCATAGGTTTTGTAATCCTTGAACATTTGCGGTGACCAATCCGGGTCAAACACCCAACCCACCCAGCTAATACCTTTGTGACCAAAATAATCAGTGATGCGTTTGCCATAACTGCCATCATCAATCACCGGTATGTGCGCCCCCTTATCGGTTGCCAGTTGATAACCAATTTCGGTCGCAAAGACCGGATATTTATCCGCCGCAAACCCAAAATCGCGGTCCCAGTTTTTTTCATAAGGCGCGTCGACTTTCATTGGGTAAGGATGGCTGACGTAAGCAATGTTATCGCGCTCAATAGGTGTTTTAGCGATGGGCGTTAAATCGTAAGCCCAATTAAACCCTGCAACCAATGAAATGGCTTTAGGATTATGCGCTTGAATAATGGTAATAATTTCTTCGTTAATGGCTTTCCACTCTTCCCAGCTGACTATACCGAGGCGGCCATTAAATACCGTGGGCTCATTAAATATTTCGTAAAACGCCACGGCATTAACACCGGCATAACGCTCGGCGACCGTGCGCCAGAAATCATAAGTTTCGGGCTTATCAGTGTAATAGGAATTATTCTGGAACATTTGCGATTTCAAATTGCCAATCGAATGCCAATCCAGGATCACATACATTCCCAACTCGTTGGCCCAGATCACGGTTTGGTCGAGCATCGCCAGGTAGGCTTTTTTCCCGTGTTTGCGCCAGGCAGATGGATGCACCGGCACACGCACTACATTAGCGCCCCAGGATTGAATAACTTCAAAATGTTTTTTAGTGAAGTGTTTATCGCGTGAAATTTTATCCGGGTCAGAAATATTCAAGCCGCGAAATACCATCACCTTGCCGGCGTCATCGACAAACTTATTGCCCTGCACTTTGATCAGTGGCAACTGTTTGGCGATTTTGGTTTTATCAAACGCGGGAACATCGGTTTGGTTCCACCAGCCACTGGTATTTTCCCAGGCATTGTCAGCAAAACAAAGGGAACTGGCAAACAGCGAGCTAATAAAAAATAATGAACAAAAAATTGTCAGGTAGTAACGCAGGGTTCTCATGGCAAAGCCTCGTGATATTTTTAATTGTATGTAGCTATTTATTAAACGTTTTTATGAAATGTACCGGATTAATGCAGCGATTCAATTAACTTATTTACTATCAGGAATCGGGCAACCGGACAGGTTTGCCAGGGCAAACGCTCGCTAGCATAGATAATTCGCAGCCATTTGGATCGTGTTTTAACCCTATTTAACGTCTGACACTATCATTCTTATAAAAATTAGCGTTCAACTTTATAAACCACATCCACGCTTTGGGTTTCACCGGATTCGGCTTCGATACGCAACCGTTCTGTTAATTGATATTCCATACCCAGGCTGAAAGCCTGGTCAAAAATTCCCACGACATACCGCACCAATAATCGGGGCGTCAGGTATTTACCTACCCATAATTCACTTTGTTCAAGCCCCTGGTCCGCTTTAATTTCCAGTTCATCGACATGGAAAAAACGGGTAATTCCACCGGTAATGGAACCTCCGGAATCCATTCCCAACCCACTCATAGCACTCACCAATAATGAAGCATCGGCTTTGGAAGCTTCGCTCATTGGTTTGCCCGTTAACAGCATCATCATCGCTGCACTTTCACTCATGCTTTCGGATGAAAACACCGTCGCTTTTGGCTTTTGCAGGGTGCCGGAAATATCCAGCCCGACTTTGGTATTGTCGTCATCGCGAATAATGCGCGAGGCGCGAATTTCCAAACCGGGATTTTCATACGGCCCCTGGAATAGCAAACGCCCGCGATCAATCGTCAATGACTGGCCGTAAGCTTTATAACTACCCTCCACGACGCTGACATAACCACTGGTAAAAAATTGTCGCTGGTTTTCTTTCAGTAAATTAATTTTTCCCGTTAATTTACTGTTCAAACCAAAGCCGTTAAAAATAACATCGTCACCCAGCGACAAGTTTAAATTGGTCAGTATTTTAAGCGGTGTTTCCGTATTACCATGTGCAAATTGATCATCGACAACAACCGCATCCGGCGAAACCTGGGTTGCACTTTCAGGCAAAGTTTTAATATTCGCACGCGCCCAGGGAATAACAGCACTGCCGGAAAGTTCTACCAGATTTTGATTGGCGCTCACTTTAATATCGGGGCTCAAGGTAGCTTTCAATTCAGGCAAGGAAACAACTTCGACATTGTTACCATTGACAAAGCCTTGCAAGCTCCAATCAGGAGAGCCAAATTTGGTTAAATCCCCTACCACGGACAATCGCCCTTTATCCGATTGCAATTGGCTCACCAGGCTAATGGTACCCGCCTGGCTGGAATTTATTTGCAATTCAATATTGGTTAAATCCAAACCGAGGCGCGGCAAATTGGCAACACCATTATGCAAGCTGACATTGCCAATTAAATAAGGCTGCGCAAAGGTTCCGCCCACTGATAGATCGGCAAGGAAATCACCCTTCACATCATTGGCAAATGGCACCACCGTTTCCAATGGGGCAAGGTTGGAAAAGCGCGCAATTAAATTTCCACTATTAATCTTTTGTTGTATTAAATCAACATCGGCACTGGTAGTAATTTGCCCATAGCCAGTCCACTCCATTTCCCCATTCGCCGTTAACTTTCCCTTTTGCAAAATGGATTGCACCGAAAAATTTCGCCAGGGATAAACTTCCGTTGTACCGCCCGCATACTGGTAACGCAATTCTGCATTGCGTGTGCTGACATTGGCGCTGGCACTCATATTGGCTAACGAAAAATCCGGCGCCCTTGCATGCAGCGAGCCATCCATAACGCCCGCGAAATAAACTTCCACTTTAAAGAGGGATAAAAATTGCCGTAGCGGAACAGAATCGAGATTGGCATTTATACGTGCGCCAGTGGTGCTGGCCCATTCGCCATCAATACATAATTGTGGCAAGGAATAGGTTTCTATCGGACTTGCCGGTAATTTTTTATTTGCATCCAACCAATCATAATTATTTTTTACAAAAGTCGCATTGGGCATCCAATCGCCAATAACCTGCTCCTGTTCCACTTCGGAAATACGCTCAACCTGGCCAGTAAGGTTACTGCGTGTGGTTAAGCATTGGCGATCCAGAATAATTGCGTCGCTATTAACGCGAATAGGCTGGCTTGAGGTTAACCACCAACGCGGCACTTTCTTCAGCTTTATCGCCAGCTGCTCAAACTGGCCCTGCCACTGCGCCTCGTTATATTCACCACGCATTTTCATATCGACACGACCATAGGTGGTATGCCTGACCAGCGCTTCCAGTTTATGTTGTTTGAGCGAACCAAAGCCATTCACAATCAAGCTGGAAAAATGATTATCGGCCAGGCGTAAGCGGGTGGCCGCAAACGTTAATGCATAATCTTCCGCGCGAATAGCAGCAATGACATTTGCGGCAACAGGTGCAGCAATTGGCACCGAAGGTTCCGCGGCAGCTTGTGAACTGACCGGCCCTTGCAATTCCTGTTTTGGAATTAACGATAACTGCAATTTTTCAACGGAATAATTGCCCCAGGAAAATTGGGTGATGGAAGTATCTATTTCCAATGTGGGTTTTTGTGCAGTGCCTTGCAAGTGACCTTTACTAACAACACTGCCTTGCACACTATTATCAATTTGATACAACATAGGTGCGTTGATATCCCATTCCAGATTAAACGCACTACCTATATCACCTTTCAACTGCAAGCGGTTTGCGCCAAAAATAAATTGCAAACCATCGCTGTGCAAATTTTTTCCATCGTAAGCCAGGCTACCATTGGCCAACAAATTATTACCGCGAATATCACCACTCACATCCAGATCCTGCACCTGTGCATTCCAGCCTGGATTCGCATTAACACTTGCATTGGCGCTGTTATACGCGCCTTGCGTGGAAAATGAGGCATTGATATTACTTGGCCAATCCTCCAATAAACTCGCAAGATTTAAATGCGCGGCGCTAACAGCTAATTTCCATTTCACCTGCGGCAACCATTCCACATCCCCTTGCAGGCTTAAACCAGCGTCGCTATCAATATATTCTTGCGCTACAGGTACGTGGACTAAAGAACTGCTGGTATTAGCGTTACTGCTATTGGCATTAGCCAAATAACGTTCGCGAAAATTTAAAAATTCAATATGGATTTTTTTTAAATCGCCGTGTGCTGCGGCGCTAATACCGAGCATGGGAGCCCCGGGTAAATGAATATCCCCTTGCACTTTAGCGTTGTAACCTTGCCAATTTCCATTTGCATTAAGCTCACCACTCGTGACCGGTACAGGTTTGCCAGGGACCCACCATTGGGCAGGTAAAATTTGTTGTTGCCAGCTCGCGGTTAATTGCAGGAGCGGGGCTTGCAGTAACGCATTATTGTTATCAACAATGCTGGTTGTGATAACACCGGATAACACCACCGGTGAATTCATCCGGGTAGAAATTTGCAACGCTTTTAAATCGCCGCTGATTTCGCTAACACCTGCATAGGCGAGCGCAGCGGAGGTTGGTCGCAACATTAACAGGCGCGGCGCTGACGACGACAAAGGAAGAACCGGTGCAATTGCTGAAGAAATTATCGATGAAAATAATGTCGCACCCGCGTTAAGTGCATCGTGATCCTGAGCTTGCCATAACCATTGCGCAGTGGCTTTGGTTACGTACGGAAATGCAAGTTCAGTCACACCGGTCAAGCGCACCGAATAATTGTCGTGCACCAAGGCAAGATCATTATAGCGAAAATTAAAGGTCCCCCAGCTCAGTGAACCACTGAGCTGACGCCAGTGTTGTTGCGAATTCCCTTGCACCAACGTGATGTTGTTAATGTGCGCCTGTTGTAAATAAATGCGCAATGGCAAGCGCAATTGCGGCCATTGGTTAAAGGGCGAAACAGGTTCTTTTTTCGGGGCGGATTGCGGAGGTTGAATGACCACAGCATCAGCACGCAATGACTGGATTACCAGTGCACCATAGAGTAAATCCACAGGGCGCCAGCGAAACGATAATTTTTGTGCGCGATAAAATTGCTGATCAGTGCGATATTCCAGCGTGTCGATATCCAGGCCTTTACGCAAATCGCCTTTGACACCGCGCAATTCTACTCCTGCAACCGAAGCAATATGTGTAACAACCCAGCGACTGCCAGTTTCAGTTTCAACAATAGCAACAACAGTAGCCAATAAAATTAAAAAGAATGCCAGCAGGCCTAAAAAAACCTGGCGAATTTTTTTTAATACCATGCGCACTTGCATTATAAATCTGGCCCCATACTAATGTGCAGGCGCCATCCTTTGGTTCTATCATCTTGCGTGACAGGGTCCAAGGCTTTGGCCACATCAATTCGAATAGGGCCAATGGGTGATACCCAACGCACACCGACGCCTGCACCACGCTTCAGGTCAAAATCGCCATCATCAATTGCATTCCCCATATCAAAAAATGCGGCAGCAACCCAGTTGGATTCTTCAAAACGGTAATCGTATTCCACACTCGCCACAAATAAATTATTACCACCAATTACTTCCATCTCACCGGTACGCCTGCTTTTTTTCGATGGTCCAAGCGATTTGTAATCATATCCACGTACACTGGCGTCACCCCCGGCAAAGTAGCGTACCGATGCAGGTAGCAAATCAACATTGGAAATATCAGTCAAACCTGTTTCAGTGCGCAACAACAACCTTCCTGACGCCAGCGGCCTGATATATTTAACACGACTGTACAACTGTAAAAAACTGCGATCCGAACCCAGGCTTTCCGGTGAGCCGGATAATTTACTGATAAGGCTCCAACCGTGCATTGGATAAGCGTTACCATCCGTTTTAGTGCGCGATAACGTTACAGAGGGAATAATTAACCCGATAGTTTCCGGGTTTTCCGTACCCACAGTAGATTCTTCATAGGTATAGTCCAATGCGTAGGTCTGTAACCATTTATTGTCTTGGTAATAGGTATAACTGGCGCCATATAAATCTTTTTCGCTGTAATAGGCATCAACCGTTTCTTCCAAATAACCGGTGTAAATATTTACAAATTCATAGGCGGGATTGCGCAACGGGATTTTATAATTAATCTTCGCTTCTTCTTTGATTTCTGACATCGAATAATCTGCGGCCAGTGAATGGCCACGGCGATTGACATATCGGTCTTCAAAACCTAATTTCACACGCGGTTTGTCTGCTTCAACCCCGAGGCCAATGGAATAAGCGCGACGCTTTTTTTCTTCAAGGTCGATATTGATTTGTACTTCGTTATTTTCCAGCGCTTGCAAATCCGGGGTTACCCCCGCAATAGCAAAATAATTGCTGGTGTTATATAAATTTTTTAATTCCAGTAATTTTTCAGTATCGTAATAATCACCTTCCTGAATATTGTAATAACGGCGTAGAAATTCCTCGCTGAGGATATTGTGCTTTAAGTTAATAGCACCAATTTTGTAGCGCGGCCCGGTGTTGTAAATCAATTCAATTGCGGCGGACTTTTCACCTACATTCACCAGAATACGCGATAGCGCAAATTCAGCATCAAAATACCCGTGCGCTGCCGCTAATGTATCAAAGCGCGATTTCAGGGCTTCATAGCGGCCGTGGTTTAATCGATTGCCAACTTTAATTCCGGGCTGATCGTAAAGGCTTTGGAATATTTTATCGTCCGTACCTTCGCCATGGATTTCAATACGTAATTCTTTCACCAATACTGGATCGCCAGGAGTGAGCGTAATGCGCAAACCCCAGCAATTTTTGTTGTTAAGGAGCTTGGCCTCGTATTCCAGTTGGTAATAGCCAAGTGCCTGCGCGGCTTTATTGATTTCAGCTTCGGCATCAACCAGGCGCGAGTTAAGCCTCCACAACGGTGCTTTACAGCTTTCATCGGCAAGGGAGAGGTGTTGGCGAATATTTTCACGCAGACTTTTGGTGCCACCTTCGATCTCAATCTCCGGTTCGGCAGCATAAAGCGGAGTGGCTGCCAACAAGATTATTGGCGCAAACACGCGATAGGAAAATAACGGCAGGAATAGTGAAGTACGTAATTCCATAATCTTCATCGTTATAGGCGGCAACTCTATTAACCGCAAATCATGCATGGCCATGCAAGGCATCAATTGTGACATTCTTGTGCACGTAAATGTTCCTTGACGTCCGGGTAAATGTTCTTTGATATTGGGGTAATTGTGCTGTGCACCCGCTATAATCGCGCCGATCTTACCTGTATTCCCACGGAATTTACCATGCTCAGTTACCGCCACGGCTTTCATGCCGGCAATTTTGCCGACGTACTCAAACACACAGTGCTGGTGCACATCATTGAGTATATGAAACAAAAAGATAAAGCTCTGCGTATTATTGATACCCACGCCGGTGCCGGTGTTTATAAATTGAACGGGCCCCAGGCGCAAAAAAATCGCGAATTCGATACCGGCATTGGCCGCCTTTGGGATAACACTCTGGCACCCGCTGCGGTGACTCAATATCTCACCGCTGTCCGCAGCGTCAATGAACATGGGCAATTACAAATTTATCCGGGTTCACCATTGTTGATGCAAACACTGATGCGTCCGCAAGACCGTGTATTCCTGCATGAATTGCATCCCGCCGATTTCCAGTTCCTGCGCGATTGCATGCGCGACAATAAACACATCAAAGTCTTGAATGAAGATGGCTTCGCCGGTTTACAAGCCTTGTTGCCGCCGCCAGATCGACGCGCACTGGTGTTAATCGATCCCTCTTACGAGGTTAAAAATGATTACCAGCATTTAGTGAAACAAGTAATACAAGCCCATAAACGTTTTCCTACCGGCACGTTTGCAATTTGGTATCCGGTAGTATTGCGCCAGCGTATTGATGAAATGGAATTGGCGTTACAAAAATCCGGTATCGCGAACATCCAATTACTGGAATTGGGATTATTGCCCGACAATCCGGAACACGGTATGACTTCCAGCGGTATGATTGTGATCAACCCACCCTGGACGCTCTGGAGTGCGATGGAAGAAGCTTTACCCTGGCTAGTAGAGCAATTGAGTGAAGAACATGCAGGCTTTTATCGCCTGGAACAATTAGTTGCGGAAAAATAATGGTGAAATTATGTCAACCATCCACACTGCACCTGCGAATAAATCCATGAGCCATGCTGCGCGTGCGGCAATAGCGTCTGCGTTTATATTTCCTGGCGCCGGTTTATTTTTATTGAAACACTATGTGCGCGGTTGTATTTTTGCACTACCGGCCACGTTTATTATTGTGATGATGTTTAAAAATTTATTCAGCACTGCTATTGCGATTAATGAAAAATTGCAGGAGCAAGCAGAGCGCGGCATTTTTTCTTTTGATGTGGTGGCAATATTCACTCAATTACACAGTTCAATTTTTGCAACGCCGTATTGGCAAGATGGCAAATGGATTTTACTGGCCAGCTGGGTATTAAGTATTAGCAGCTCTTATTTTGTGGGGAAAAAATTCGACTTGCAGCAAAAACATGCGGAGGATAAATAATGCAAGCATCGCTAATTGCCATAGGCTTATTGTTTTGTAGCAATATTTTTATGACTTTTGCGTGGTATGCGCATCTAAAAGAGCTCAATCAAAAACCCTGGATTATTGCCGCACTGATCAGTTGGGGAATCGCCCTCTTTGAATACTTATTGCAGGTTCCAGCCAATCGCATCGGTTATACCGTTATGAGTGTTGGCCAGCTAAAAATATTGCAGGAAGTTATTACCCTCAGCGTATTTGTTCCCTTCGCCGTTTTCTATATGAAAGAGCCGCTTAAACTGGATTATTTATGGGCAGGCTTATGCCTTTTGGGTGCAGTCTTCTTTATGTTTAGGGATAAATTAACTGGATAAAACCAATAACAGGCACACATAAATCGGCTATAAATAAAGGTGATTCGGCTCTTCCATTTCCTTTAGTCGGTTAACCCAAGGTGCCGGCGTGTCTGAACCAGCCACCACCCATTCCAGCCCGGATATTTTGCAATTAGTGTCAGAAAATTATTTGTACGCAACATCGAAATTTTTTGTACGTGCTCTATTGGTATCGCACTGGCCCCGCAAGATGGCGAGGACCTGAATACCTTAATAAAAAAAGCCGACATTGCCATGTATCATTCCAAAGATTCAGGGCGCAACAGTTTTCGTTTTTTTAATCCTGCGATTAATCGCAATATGCTCGACCATTGAAAATCGACCAATCCTTCGTGCGGAAGATGGATGATCGAACCGGCGACGCGGCGATAGTGCGTGCGATTATTCAGATAGCCTCCAGCCTCGGCTTGAAAACAATCGCTGAAGGTGTAGAGAATTCCAGCACCGCTGCGTTACTGCGCGGCCTCGGCTGCAACGAAGCACAAGGATATTATTGGGCAAGGCCAATGCCCGCTAATGAAGTTGAAAACTTTTGTAAGAACTGGCCGCAGTCGCCAATCTAGCCAATCTAGCCAATCTAGCCAATCCATTTTTTAGCATGGTTGCACACCGCCGAACAGCGTTAACTCTTTTTATAGATCGCAACATTTTCATTAGAAAAATGGCATTTTATTTTTAAGAGGAAATGCAACCTGGTTCCACCTATCACACCGCTCGCTCACCAACATTTCGTACCGGCACCCGCATCCTGTAATCACTTAAGAAGCACAACTAGTATACTAGTCGCCTTTCTGTATTTACCGCTGTCCATTGTGCAAGGGGTTCGGGCCACTCATGTGCAACGGGGGTTCAGCCAATTGGCCCACTCACGAAGGATTATTTCCATGATTAAAATAATTCATAAAATCACTACCTCAGTTCTACCCGTTTTAACCTGCGGATTTTTACTCGCCAGTCTGGATGCCAATGCCGCAAGCTTGCGAGAAATCACCAGCTTCGGCACCAATCCTACTAATTTGCGCATGCATTTGTATGTGCCTGACGCTTTGCCGAACAACGCTCCGATCCTGGTTGCCAATCACTATTGCACGGGAACTGGTCCGGCGCTTTATTCCGGCACCCAGTTTGCGGCGCTTGCTGATCGTTACGGTTTTATTGTGATTTATCCCAGCGCCACCCGAAGCGGCCAATGCTTTGATGTGTCCTCGGCACAAGCATTGCGGCGGGGTGGCGGGAGTGATCCGGTGGGAATTATGTCGATGGTGAACTATGTGCAGCAAAACTATAACGTGGATTCAACACGCATTTTTGTTACCGGCGTTTCATCCGGTGCGATGATGACGCAAGTGCTGCTCGGCCTTTATCCTGATGTATTTAAAGCCGGAGCTTCCTTTGCTGGCGTTCCCTTCGCTTGTTTTGCCACTAACAATGGCAGCACCTGGAATAGTGACTGCGCCAACGGCACCATCAGCCGCACCGCACAGCAGTGGGGCGATTTGGTACGCAACGCTTACCCCGGTTATAGCGGTCCGCGTCCGCGTGTACAGCTCTGGCACGGTACGGCGGATACTACGCTACGTTACCCGAATTTTAATGAGGCCATCAAACAATGGACTAATGTGCACGGGATTAGCCAGACACCGCTTTCCACGGACACACCGTCATCCGGCGCTACTCGCACACGTTACGGCACTACCGGTGGCCAGGCACTGGTAGAGGCCATTAGCTTGCAGGGTACCGGCCACAACATCCCGGTTAACGCCGCAGAAGCGATTCGCTTTTTCGGCCTGACCAGCGCGGTGACCTCCAGCGTCGTCTCTTCGCGTGCTCCAGTTAGCTCAAGCCAGGCCAGTAGCTCGCGCAGCAGTGTGGGCAGTTCCATCATTATTACCAGCAGTGCGCGCAGTAGCGCTGCCTCCAGTAACGCGACTACTGGAGGCAACTGCAGTTATGTAATTACCAATAACTGGGGCTCCGGGTTCACCGGTGCTATTCGTATCACCAACAAACGCACCACGGCGATTAACGGCTGGAGTGTGAGCTGGAGATACACTAATGGCACTAGCCTGAGTGGAACCTGGAATGCCACAGTCACTGGCAGCAATCCATATACCGCTACCAACCTCAGTTGGAATGGCAGCATCCAGCCCGGTCAGACGGTTGAGTTCGGTTTCCAGGGTAACCACACTAGCGCAGAAATTCCTGTGATAACGGGCGCTGCGTGCAATTGATTATTCCTGTTAAAAAATAAAAAAGCCGATGGTATTTGCCATCGGCTTGAGCGGAACAATTCAATACAATAATTAATCCATCACTCTCGTCATAAACACGCTGTAGGGATCTTCTTTATAATCAGCAAACGGCCCGCAGTTTTCAAATCCATAACGCTCATAGAGTTTGCGCGCAGGAATAAAAAAATCCTGCGATCCGGTTTCCAGGCTCAACCGTTGGTAATTACGCTGGCTTGCCACCAGCAATATATGCTCGAGCATTTTCTTGCCCACACCTTTACCGCGAAAACGATTGGATGAACGCATGGATTTTATTTCTGCATGCGTCGGATCCAATTCTTTTATCGCCCCGCAACCCACTAGCTCATTGTTATCCCACACACTCCAGAAGGTAATTTCCGGTTTACGCAATTTGTCCAAATCCAAAGCATGCACACTTTCAGGTGGCGATGTCGCATACATATCCTGCAAATGCTCATTCAGTAATTCCGCAATGTCAGGGCTGGTTAAATCATCTATACGGATGTGCATAACTATTTTCCTTTATATCCTGCAAACAATAAACAAAATGTCTTACTTTGATGGGTTGTTAGTCACTATGCTTGTTACATCTGCCATCGGCTGGGCAGCAGGAATTACATTCCCGATAAATTACCTTGTCAAATTTCTCATCCACTTCTTACTACCAATACGACGAATTACCGGGATAAATTTCAAGCCATCTTCCAAAAACATCAACGCATAGATATACACAAAAGAAATTTTTGCAAGAAATACCGTTGCGATATAAATAGGCAAACCAAATACCCACATCACAATGGTATCGGTAATCAGTGTAAAGCGATTATCGCCACCCGCGCGCAACACCCCGATAATGCGCATCATATTGATTACCTTGACCCATACCAGCAGGCAAAATACACCGAGGGTATTTAATAATAAATCAGTAGAGTTTTCATCCAGCTGATCAAATATCGTTAATACCAAGGGCCGCGCAAACCACAGCGACGAACAAAAAATAATGAGCAAGATAACGGTGAGCCGATCAAAAAATTTATGCAGGTGCCATGCGGTATCATTATTACCTGCGCCCAATTCGCGGCCAATTAATACTGCCGATGCGTTGGCAAAGCCGACAAATAACGCAAAAAACGCACTTTCAATAGGTACTATCACACCCATTACTGCTAACGCATTCGTACCGGCGTAACCAGTCGTTAAATGATAGGTAGAATTGCCCACAGCCCAAATTGCGTAATTTGCTACCAGCGGCATTGAAAAAGCGAGGTAACGATTAATCTGGGTTTTATCCAACCCCATACGCAATTGCGCAAGGCTCAACGCAAAACCATGTTTGCGTGCATAGACCCAACCCACTACGATGAGCAATTGCAAAATACGCGCAGACAATGTTGCCCAGGCCGCTCCCGCAACACCCAACGCGGGAAATCCCCAATTGCCCTCAATCAACGCATAATTCCCTACAATATTTAATGCCGCTGCAAATACGCCAGCCACTAATGGCATAGTGGTACTACCCAGTGCACGCAGGGATGCTTCGTAGATAACAATCCATTGGGTCAACAATAATACCGGTGCAGTGATAATTAAAAATTGCGCAGCAAGTTTTACCACGTCCGGGTCCGGGTTGACCCAGCTCACCCATATATTGGAAGCAAAACCAAAAGCCAGCGTAAATGGCAACATCACCACTGTTCCCACCAGGAGCGTCACTGCAAGTGTGCGCTGGCAGCTGGCAAAATCTTTTGCACCGGTATACTGCGCGATCAAAATACTACAGCCCGTTGCAAGGCCGCTCATTAATACCAGTAATAAAAAATGGATTTTTGCAGCGAGGCCAACTGCCGCAATGGCAGTTGCCCCCAATCCTCCAACCATAATCACATCGGCCATGCCCAATAACGATTGCAACAACATTTGTGCTGCAACCGGCAACGACAATAAAAGTACGCTACGCGAGAACGCCCGTTTATCATTCATGGAAATAGGTTCGGGGGTAGCAACCACGGAGAGCTCCGGCAAGAAAGAGAATGGATCATTATAGGGTTTATTTAGCAAGAACAATTGTTAAAAAGTGGTAAGGGACGGGGTTCACTTTACGCAATTGCGCAAACCGGATACTGAATATCCAATAACGCACAAAAGTGATAAGCGTTCGCACCGGCATTCGAACGATTTAACAATTCTTAAGCAAGCAAAATAATAAATCTCGCTAAACTCCACCAATAATATTAATTATCCGGAACGCTTCCATGCCAAACACTGCTACGCCTGAACCGGCACTCACTACATCCATCCCCCGCAGAATTGAATTGGTCGACGCAATACGCGGCTTTGCACTGATGGGAATTTGCCTCGTCCATTTTATGGAATATTTTGAACTGTATTGGATTAACCAGGACCCAACGCTGCTACACAATATTGTTTTCTTTTTATTTGCCGGCAAAGCCTATGCAATCTTTGCACTGATGTTTGGCTTAAGTTTTTTTATTATTATGGATAACCAGGCGCGCAAAGGCGTGAATTTTAGTTACCGTTTTGCGTGGCGCCTGGTGATTTTATTAATGATCGGTTATATCCACACACTATTGTATCTCGGCGATATCCTATCAGTGCTCGGCATTATTGGATTAAGTTTGCTGTTCGTGCAAAAACTCAATAATCGCTGGTTGCTCATCGCTGCGGCACTCTGCCTGGTGCAATTACCCTTTTACTACCAGTTCTATGCCGCATTGAATAATTGGCCCGGAGCCAATGACGCACCGGTGCATTGGACAGCATTTCCGGAAGTTTATGGTGCAATTGCCAAAGCAACAACGTTCTCCGAATTGATTGCAATAAACAGCTGGGATGGCCTGGCCGCCAAATGGTTGTTCTTTGTAGAGTCAGGGCGCGGCATTCAATTAGTGGGATTATTTATTACTGGCTTGATCCTGGGGCGCATCGGTTTTTTCACACAAGTCGAACGCTTTGCCAAAACGCGTGTTATTGCACTGGTCATCGCATTGGCTGCAGCAACGCTGTTCTATTTCCTTGATGATTACATCAAACAATTGCCTGCCACTATTTTGCAGGAAAAAGGCATGGCAAAAATGTACCTGGAACAAATCATCGGTTCTTATTTAAGTACAGCGATTATGGCATCCATCCTGTTGTTATTTATCCAACTGTATTTATGGCGACCGGCCACAAAGACGCTGAACCTGCTTGCACCCTGTGGTCGAATCAGCTTGAGTATTTATTTAGTACAGGCAGTTGTGGGGATTCCAATATTCTATTCCATCGGTCTGGGCGGATATTTGACCCTGGGCCAAACCAACAGCCTTTTACTCGGCATCGCTTTCTATGGACTATTAATAGCCATCGCGCATTGGTGGGTAAAACGTTTTTATTATGGGCCCGTTGAATGGGTATGGCGTAGTGCTACTTATATGACGACAAAGGTTCCCTTCAAGCGCTAACAGACTCTGTGTGACGTGCGCAACCTTGTTCATAACAAGGTTGCTAGCAGTGCTTATATTTTTTGAAATATAAACGCAACAACAAAACAGACCACAACCAGCACCGTTACCTTCATCATTTTCTCCGGGCTGTGCCATTGATACTTTAGCATAGCAATTTTGCTCACTTTATTTTTCTCCTCAAAAAAAGGAACAGCAAACGCCATAATTTCCTGATGAGGAAAGAAACCGCCCCTGGCGTTTTGTCGGAATGGGACAACCACTTTATCTACTTTAAATGCGTAATCGTTCCACACCAAATGGTCGTAGTATTGGCTGTAAGATATTTTTTTATGGTCAATAAGTTCAATCCTGTCCTGAAAAATACCCAAGCGCCAACGCGTTGCCTGCATGTAAGGAATTGAAAAAATAATAAGCGTGCCCAGTACACTAATATGGGGAATGTGATGCGCTACCGCTCGCGGGTTTAACCAGAAAAGTACAGCCATGCATAAAACCACCATCACTACCAGCACAGGTGTGAACATAGCTGATCTGCGCAAGGTCGGTTTTACGTCCAACCATATTCCCCTTTCGCCAATCTCTTTGAAGGCCTGTAGTTTTTGTTGCTGCATAGATATTTTTTGTAACCCATGCCGAGAGCGAAAATGATCAATAATCGCCGCAATAAAACCAAGCACTAAAAAAAGTGCAAATACGATAATGGAATTATCTTGCAGGTTTTTCCACATCCTGGCTTCCTTTGCATTTTTTATAAAAGTGTTATTGGCACCAGCAATGGTAACTGAACCTAAAAAATCACCTGTGGTAGAAAATTGATGCAATTGATAAAGCGCCATATCCACCACTAACACTTTATTGTCAAATGCCAGTATCGAAATCGGATCAGCATCCTCGGGCAATTTCAATTCTCGATCAAATTTTCCGGCAATGTTGTAAAGTGCCAATCGGCTATTGGCAAGATTGTCATCTCCAACCAATACCCAATAAGTATTTTTCTCCCAGACCACATCCACTGGCCAGGAATATGTTTGTTGTTTTCCTTTGTTAAACCAATCAGATAAGGAATCCAAGCCAACGGGTATTTTCCTGGTTTCAGCACCGAATTCATTCACAGAACTTTTTATTATTTTCAGGACGTGATGATTGGTATCTGCCAGCACCAGATTTTTTCCTTGCGGCACTAATTGGTTGGGAAAACGAAAACCGGTTTTGTTGGCAAGAATATTTCCGTCTTTATCCAATAACCAGAGTTGGTGCCGGGATGTATCCGCGAGATAAACCTGGTCCTGTTCATCAATATAAAGACGGAAAGTTCGATTGATTGCAGGCAAATTTTTCCCGAACGGTACACAAGTGAGCGATTCCGTATTACAGCGATAAAGCTTGCCTTCACCATCAGTTTTGCGGTTCGTAGACCGGCTTAAAACTGCAAGCTTTTGCGCAATGCGTTGTGGCTGCTGGTCCAGCGCCAACAGTAAATCGCCATTGGCAAAAAAATCGATATCGCCAGTAAACGACTGCTGGCCAAAAGTGCCTAATGATAGCTCGCGCTCAACAGAAAAATGTTTATTGATCCATAACAATTTATTTCCGTACTGCACAACAAAACTATCATCATCAACTTTTTTTGCCAAACCGAACTTGTCCAGCTGTAACCATTGCTGCCCAGCCCAAATATAGAGAGCAATTAGCCCACCAAAGAATGCAATAACAAGCGTGGCAACGATTGGATTAACGGATTTCTGCATAGTTTACTCCCTGATTAAATTATTCTGTTCCTATCACACTGAAACGCCGCTCCAGTTTATAGCCATTTTTATCGATTACCAACAGCCTGTGTATGCCAGGTTCCAGCGACGCCTCACGCTCATGAAATACTTTGGTCTCACCCAGAAATGCATCGTCCAAATGCCAATAGAGTGTTGCAGCTGCATCGCGATGTACAGCTTTGAATATTACCCGACTGCGTTTGCCATCCAGGTCAACGGGGATATAAATCCGGCTTTGTGCTTGTGGATAAATTAATTCCATTGGATTGTCATCATCCATTTGTGCGGAATCAGCCAAACAATCTCGTCGCCAGGGTGGCAATGGGCGATATTCACTGTGATGTTGCCGCCAATAAAATTCTTGCGTGGGCGGTAACAAAAACCAATTTTCAGTTTGCATATTACTCACGGTTTCACAGCGATTATGAACGCGGAATTGCTCATTACGATCTACATTGATTACACGATGGTAAGGGGTAATTTTTTCAAAATGACTGGAGCGAGGAATTTCCATATCCACTGCTTCACATTGGCCGCCGGCCAGATAACCATCATCCTTGCATACGGAAATGGTTTTTAATGCATGTGCCGGTTTTGCAAACCAGTTTACATTCGGTAATGCATCGAACACATCAAACAAAATGGGTGCAGCACTGCTTTGCCCGCTAATAAAAGTTGCCGGTTCTCCACCGGCATTTCCCACCCAAACACCGAGAGTGTAACGACCATTACTGCCAATCGCCCATGCATCGCGCAAGCCATAACTGGTTCCGGTTTTCCAAGCAATCGTTTGACTGCCGGCGAAATCGCGCCAGTAATTATCATTACCCGGACGAGCAACTTCGATTAGCGCTTGCAAGGTTAACCATGCAGCACCCTGATTAAAAACGGGTTTAACGTGGCTCAATTCTGAATTATTTTCTGTGAGTAATAATTGCGTGGCCGGTTGATTAATATCACCGTCGCGCGCGGTGGCCGTGAGACGCGCATAAATATTGGTTAACTCCCACAGCGAACCTTCAGCACCGCCCAGAATTAATGTCAACCCATAATCATCGGCGGGGCGAAACAAACTGGTCATACCCATTGCCTGTAATTTTTCCTGGAAACGACCGATGCCATAATCGCGCAACATACGCACGGCGGGGATATTTAAGGAATGCGCCAACGCAAATTGCGCCGGCACTGCGCCACGAAAAGTTCGGTCATAATTTCGTGGGCTGTAACCATTAATTTGCGTGGGAATATCTGCAATTAAACTGGTGGGTGCCAGTTCACCTTCCTGTAACATCAAACCATACAATAGGGGTTTTAAAATACTGCCCGTAGAACGCGGACGTTGAACAATATCGACATTCGGTGCTGCATTCGTTTTATTCTGGAAAGCTTCGTTGCCAATGTACGCCATGGTTTGCATACTCTGATGATCAACCAACACCAATGCGATATTATTGACACCTTCATTTGCCAACCGGTTGCTATGGCGTTGCGCAATCTGGCCAATCAATTGTTGTAACGATAAATCGATAGTGGAAGTAAAAACTTTTTGCTCGGGAAATGTTTTCTTTAATGTGGAAAGCAGATGCGGTGCAAGTTGTGGCAGCACTTGCGGCCTTTCCGGAAGCGGTTCCAGTAATGCCAACTGCAAATCCAGGTCGGAAAAATAATGTTGTCCATGCAATCGATGCAATAAACGATTGCGCTTTTGCAACAATAAATCGCGCTGCCGGCCGGGGTGAATTAACGCCGGGCTGTTAGGCAATACCGCTAATAATGCAGATTCCGACCAGGATAAATATTCCGGGGAACGCCCGAAGTAACGCCATGCTGCCGCGCGGATTCCAATAATATTGCCACCGTAAGGTGCGTGGCTGGTGTAATGGATTAACAATTCATCTTTAGTGAAATGCCATTCCAATTGCAACGCAAGTACAGCCTCCCTGATTTTATTGTCGAGTGTGCGCCCGCTGTTTTTTTCATCCAGGCGGTAGGTTTCTTGTCGCAACAAGCGCGCGAGCTGCATACTCAAGGTGCTACCGCCACTAGTAATTTTTCCAGCAGAAATATTGCCATACACAGCGCGCGCAATAGCAAAAGGATTTATACCGGGATGCTGGTAAAAATGGCGATCCTCAAATAGCAGCAACGATTTTTTATATTTATCAGGCAATTGTGCCACGGGGGCAAAGCGCCACTGCTGATCAACAGCAATACTGGCACCAAGCAAACTACCATCGCGGGCCAGCAATAAAGAGGCGTAGGGAGTTGAGTGAAGGCTCGCAGGAAGCGGTGACCATTGTAACCAGCCAAAACCAAAACCGATCAACAACAAAAAGCCGGAGAGGAATTTGTGGCGACTTATCCAGACGCGGCTCCATCGCCACAGTTTCATAATTCAAACCAAAACGGTTAGCTGAAAATTATTTATGTTCAACCAACAATAAACTTTGCTGGTAATATTCGGCGCTTTTTTTATGATCGCCCAACTTCGTCATCAGGCGCGCCAATTCTGCGGTAGTTTCCAACTGTTGTTTTTGATTAAGGCTGCGCTGGAAATATTCGCGCGCCAGTTCCCATTGCTGGTTGCGTTCCATCAACCGCCCCATCGTTAACAACAAGGTGGCATCCTGCGGCCGGCTTTTCAGCCAGGATTCTACGGTGCGCAATTGTGTGTGGATTTCTTTGACCTGCAAGCGGCCATAAAGCGCTACTAATGGATCGTACCATTGATTACCCAGGGCTTTGCGAATAATAACTTCCGCTTCCTGATCCTGGTAATTTTCAGCCAGTGCGCGCGCATAAGCAAAAATAACTTCCGGCGATTTTTGCAAGCTGCGGGAGAAAGATTTCCACAATTTTTGCAATGTAGGCAAACGTTCGGCAATTAATAGCGCTTTGGTTTGCGCTGAATGGACGTGCATTTTTTCCGTCGCCAATAAAATTTCCAACGCATCAAACTCTACGTTAGATAACACCTTGGCTTTACGCATCAATGGAAATAACTCTTCCAGTGCGCGCCAGTTTTTTTGCGCAATATAAATGTGGTGCATTAAATCCAACACTGCCGGTTGACGTGGCATTTTGATATCAATTGGCTTGAGGATATTAATTGCTTCATCATAACGACCTGCCTGCACATGCAAGCGCGCCCGGATTAATGCAACCGGCAGCTCGCTGTTGGAAACGGCCAGTGCTTTTTCCAGGATATTTTCTGCTTCAGCTTCATCACCCATTTCAAAACTGCTGCGCGCAGCGGCGAGATAGTTGGCCAACGGGTATTCCACTTTATCGAGTGTGCGGGTTAATTTTTTACGCGCCTCAAACCAGTCGCCAGTCAGGTAATCCACCATGCCGGTTGCAGCACGTTTTTGTGCGCGTTCAACTGAGCCAAACAAAAATATTTCACGGAAACGGCGCGCCATTTCGACACCACCCGCAAGGACTTTTCGCAATAACCAGATGCAAGTCCAGATAATCACAATGACGATTGCGGCAACCCACAGTGTCATCTCAATGGTTTTTGTACCATAGGAAATCAACAAGTACCCATCGCCGCGCACCAATAAGAAAACGACGGCGGCAACAATCAACAAAAATAAAATGGCTTTTATCAAGCGACGCTTCATTGGCGTACCCCGCGACGGGCCGCAGCCATTTTTTCACGCTTGGCGATGTAATCCGCCAGCGCCGATGCGCTGTTACTGAAATTCGTTAATTCGGGGGAAATTTCTTCTTGCTGCAAGGATTGCAATTCTTCCAGCACCGCTTTGGCTTTCTCATTTAACGCGTAATATTGGTTGATCCAGTTTTGTGCTTTTACCAGGCTCTCCTGATAAATACCTTTTTCATTACGCAACAACGCAACTTGCGCTTGCTCCAGCATCAAACGCAAATTTTGCTGCAGGAATTTTTGTTCATCCGGTGGTAGCACCGCATTAATGGTTTTGCCGTGGTCGCGCACCCGCACATATGAACCGAGCTTATGCAGTAGTGCATAAAAGTGGCGAGTGATTTTCTGTTTGAACGTTTCATCTTCAGGGATAGGTTCTTCAGCCAATAAGTCTTGCTCCTGACCTAAAGGTTCGATAAAAGGTATTCCATCCACTTGGGTAGATAATGCCGAAAGGCGTAAAAATATGCCTTCGCGATCAATCACCCCGGCAAGTTTTAACACGGCGATTTCTTCCGTGAGTAATTTGCGCACGCCCATCAAATCAGCTTCATCAATTTCGCGCAGTACATCATCGGCAGAAAGCGCTAACGCCAATGCGTTCTGGCTATCTTTTTCCAGGAGAATGCGTTGGTCCGCCAGGCGCAATAAATATTGCGCTTCCTGCAATTTCCATTCATCACGGTTAACGCTGGACAGTGATAGCAAACGCGCATTGTTGCTATCCAGTTGCTCAGCCAGATCATTCAAATTGGCTTGTACATTATTTTGTTGCTCAACCAATTCTTTTTCAAAATCATCTTCCAACGCCTGTTGCTTGGTTTCCAATGTCAACGCATTTTGCTCGACTTGCTCACGCAACGAGCTGATCAATTGTTGCTGCGTTTCCATATAGCGCCATGCGAACACAGCGCTGGCTCCCACTGCCACTACCAATAAAATAATGAACAACCAGATTAGCGAAAAAACACCGGCATAGGATTTTGCCGGAGCAACCGGTGCAATATAAGGCACGTGCTGTGGCTGCACTGGCGTTTGGTTTACAGGTGGGGTCGTCGATGCAGATATTGGGTCAGTCACGCTGAAATCCTATAAGGCTTGAACCGTTGATTAATGATTGCGGGCAAAACGTATAAGTGCAGCAGTCATAGCCGGATCAGTGGCATTTTCTGCACAAATTGTGTTGTTAAATCCCGCTGTTTGCGCGGCCATTGCAATCCGTTGGCTAGGGACCAACAATGGCAATGCGCGCAATTTTTCCTGATGCTGGGTCGGATAATTGTTGATTAATCCGAGCAGGTTTTCCAAACTCTCACCACTGTGCACACTCAGTAAAAATTGTTGCGTCTGTTCAATATCGTTGCAAAGTGTGCGCAGCTGTTCGTCCGCATGCGAGGGTAAGCGTCGCTCATACAGCTCGCAGTAATCTACCCAGGCGCCGCGTTTGCGCAACTCTTCAGCCATATGGCCACGCCCGCCACAGCCGCGAAAAATAATTATTTTTTCGCCGTCCACCTGCTGTAATCCCGGTGAACGTAATAAATCTTCACTGGTCATACCACCGTTGTCGCTCACTGCAAGATCAGTTACTGCAATATCATAGTCAGACAGTTTTTTTGCAGTGGTAGCGCCCACGGCAAAATAATCAATGCCGATGGGTAATTGCGGCCAGTATTCATCCAGCCATTGCATGCCAAATTCAACCGCATTCTGGCTGACAAAAATCGCTTTCTGGTACAGGTCAAAATCCAGAATTTTGTTTTTTATCGCGCGAATTTTTTCATCGCTACTGACTGGAACGATTTCCAGCAAGTTCAATTTGGTCGTGGTAAAACCTTGCGCTTCCAGTTGCTGTGCCCAGCTATTTGCTTGCGCTTCCGGGCGCGTGATGACGACACGGAATGGTAATGAGTCGCTCATAAATTATTCCGCGCTCGCATAAACCTCGGCGAGGATTTTATCGGCGCCGGCGGCGAGTAAACGTTCCGCTAATTCGATACCAATTTTTTCTGCATCCGTAACCGGCCCGCTGATTTCGTCAAATAACATCTCGCTACCATCGGGTGCCCCCACCAAACCGCGTAGCCACAATTGATTATCGCGATGAATAGCATAGCAGGCTATAGGCACCTGGCAGCCACCTTGCAAACGGCGATTCATGGCACGCTCAGCCAATACTTGTTCCGCAGTTGTTTGGTGGTGCAAGGGTTTTAACAAGGCGATTGTTGCTGCATCATCAATACGACACTCAATACCCACTGCTCCCTGACCACCGGCAGGCAAACTTTGTTCCGGGGTAATGTAAGCCCGGATGCGCTCTTTTAATTCCAGGCGAATCAATCCGGCGGCAGCGAGAATAATTGCATCATATTCACCATCATCCAGTTTTTGCAGGCGTGTCTGCACATTGCCGCGCAGGAATTTTACGTGCAGGTCCGGACGGCTGGCCAACAACTGGCATTGGCGACGCAAGCTGGACGTACCAATCACCCCGCCAGCGGGAATTTCATCGAGCGAGTTGTAGCGATTGGAGACAAACGCATCGCGCGCATCTTCGCGCGGGCAAATTACTGACAAGCCCAAGCCCTCGGGAAACTCCATGGGAACATCTTTCATGGAATGCACAGCAATATCGGCTTCACCGGCTAATAACGCTTGCTCCAGCTCTTTCACAAACAAACCTTTACCACCGACTTTAGCCAGGGGAACATCGAGAATTTTGTCACCGCGGCTGGTGAGTGGAACCAACTCAATAACCAAGCCGGGATGGTGTTTCTCCAATTCGGCTTTGACATATTCGGCCTGCCAGAGGGCGAGCAAACTTTTACGGGTGGCGATACGGAGCAGCGAGCGATTAGCAGACATGGATTCCAACATTCGGCAATGAATTCAGGGTGGAATCATACCATTGGAGTTGCATGCATAGGGATAGCAAACGGGAGGATGAGACGGCGTGGTAGTTTTTCACCAATCCGGCACCCGCCGGATTGGTAAACCTGGGTCATTAATTCGAAATATTGAGCTTGTAATGCTCGCCACCGACATTGGAAATCATTTGTTTGCCCAATGAGCCAACAATCATTCCTGTCGCTGCCGCCAATAACCCGGCCAGTTGCGCGGGGAATATTTCGCCAGCGGGAGTAAAGGTGAAGAATAACCAGACACTTAAACCGGCGCCGATAGAGAACAATGCACCTTGTGTAGTGGCGCGCTTCCAATATAAGCCGGACACCAGCGGCACAAATGCACCTACCAGTGGAACCTGGTAAGCACCGGATACCAAGTCATAAATGGAGGTACCTTCGAGGGCTACCGAATAAGTACAGACGCAAATACCAAAGATCAATACTGAAATACGCATATTGCGCAATTCAGTTTTGTCATCGGCGCGCGGCACAAATTGATGCCAGATGTTTTCAATAAAAGTGACTGAGGGTGCCAGCAACGTCGCCGATGCGGTCGACATCAATGCCGATAACAAAGCACCGAAGAACAGCACCTGCATGACAAACGGCATATGTTCCATCACTAATGTAGGCAGCACTTTTTGCGGATCATCAGCGATTAATTGCTGGGCTTGCTCCGGCATGATGATCAGTGCACTTAGTACCAGGAACATCGGGACAAACGCGAAAATGATGTAGCAGGTACCACCGATAATCGGGCCGCGCACCGCTGCTTTTTCGTTTTTAGCAGACATCACCCGTTGGAATACATCCTGTTGGGGAATAGAACCGAACATCAAGGTAATTGCAGCACCGATAAAAAACAGGATTTCATGGAAGTCTGGTGGGGGCAGGAAATTGAATAAATCTTTTTCACTCGCAAGGCTGATCACTTTGTCAGCGCCGCCGGCAAGATCAGCAGCGTACATTGCAATCACCGAAAGGCCAAGCACCAGCACTATAATCTGTACGAGGTCAGTGACGGCAATCGACCACATACCCCCCAGCAAAGTGTAAGTAGTGATGATTAATGTGCCCAACATCATGCCGGTGGTTACATCCAATGCACCGCCAGTGAGCAGGTTAAATACCAGCCCCAGGGCTGTTACCTGGGCAGCAACCCAACCGAGATAACTCAGGATAATCATCAATGAACACAGAAGTTCTACTTTGCGACCATAGCGCTCGCGATAATAATCGCTGATAGTCAATAACATCATCTTGTAAAGTTTGGCGGCGAAAAACAGCCCCACCAAAATCAGGCACATACCGGCACCGAAAGGATCTTCTACAACACCATTCAAACCGGATTCTACGAATCGCGCTGGAATACCCATAATGGTTTCCGCACCAAACCAGGTGGCAAATGTAGTAGTCACTACCATGATGAGCGGCAGATGGCGACCGGCAACCACGAAGTCGGCAGTTCCTTTTACCCGTCTGGAGGCCCAGAGACCTATAGAGACAGTAACTGCCAAATACATGAAGACAAGCGTCAAGAGCATGGTTTCACCTTTATCATTTGTTGTTTTTACCTTTGGAAATTTTGAAAACGTAAATCCAGACTGGCTGACGTCCTTTTGCCCTGACCACCCCAGCTGTCACACACCAGTAATGTTTGATCCGGACGGCATTCTATTGCATTTTGATAGCAATTAGCTTGCCTAATTAAAGGCCAATTACTAATGATTCCAAACATAAAAAAACCCCGCCTAACGGCAGGGTTTTTTTGAATCGCAACATAGGAATAGCAAACTAATTCCCGTACATTTCTACATTAACGCAGGATGCCGGGTGGGCCCGAACAAGGATAACCCCATCAGGTTTTATATAGGGCGACCACCATAATCCGGTGTTGGCTTTTTCGGTGGGTCCGCCGTTACATTAGGTGCAACTTCATTAATTTTGCCACCGCGGGCCAAAAAAGCAGCAATCTGATCTTCAATTTCGTCCCGCACTTTTTGGCGCGATGCAATACTAAAGTCCTCTAACGCTTCTGATTCCGCTGCTGCAGCTTTACTTGAGGAACCGGAAAAACTGGCATCATCACTATCACCAGGCTCATCAGCCTCGTCGGCGTCCTCTTCCCCTTCTACGCCAGCATCGTCTAATTCTTCGTCGTTAATGGGGTCTTCATCAGTCATAATGTCACCTGAAAACTTGTACAATGAAATTCTCTTATTCTTGGCCCCAACAAAAATTACCTGTTTGATGGGAGACTCCGGCTAATTTATAGCGCAGACTCTTTTAATCGTCATGATGATTAATGATGCTTTTTTAGGCTTTTTTTGCCTTACTATGGGCCAGTGCGGCGGATTTTAGTTATTAACAATCAGCAAGTCTAGCATTGGAATCAGGTGATAATAAAAGTAACCAAAACATTACCTGATCCCACTTAACACAATAATTAAAGACATCAAGACCAGGCATTTTGCAACAATCATGAACACAAAAAAACTGGCTAAATATTTTCCGGAAGTTGCACACCTTCCACCACACCAACAGCAATCATTGCTGAGCAAAGCCTATGCCGATGCAATCGCACGAGAAAATAAAACACGTCATTGGAACAATACTTTGGTTACCGTTTTATTGCTGACAACACTTTGTTTTTTAATTGTGCTACTCGTTCGACAAATGTTGAATATGTCACCCGTAACCAGCGCAATATTGTTGTTACTGCTTGCATTCCCCAGCTATTTATTGGTGCAACAACAACGTATGATCCGGCAAATACGCATCAGCTTGCAAAAATTTTTACCATAAAAAAACGCCACTGGAAAGTGACGTTTTTATTGCTCCGCGCTACCCGAAAGCCCCGCAGGATTAAATCAACTTACACAGCGTCAGAGCCGGTTTCGCCGGTGCGAATGCGGATAATTTCATCCAATGGTGCGATGAAAATTTTACCATCGCCAATTTTTCCGGTTTGCGCAGCCTTGGTAATTGCCTCTACCGCTTGCTCAACCATTGAGTCGTCCACAGCCAGCTCAATTTTAACTTTGGGCAGAAAATCAACAACGTATTCAGCACCACGATAAAGTTCGGTGTGACCTTTCTGGCGACCAAAGCCTTTTACTTCGGTCACAGTCATACCCTGAACACCTACATCTGATAATGCAGTGCGCACATCATCAAGTTTGAACGGTTTTACAACGGCAGTAATCAGTTTCATTATTAATTCCTTTGCTGGAGTCTTAAGGAGGCGGCGCTGGAAAATCTTGCCAATCAGATACCTGGCTCGACCCCAACAACTTGGAGTTAAAGATACACCCAAGCTTCGCCCATCAACAACAACTTTGTAATAAATTGGTTTAGGGAGGCCAGCATCTGCAACGCAGGCTCACTGGCCGGTTTTTGTCTAACAATTACTTGTTGGTAAATTCAGGATAGGCTTCCATACCACACTCAGCCAAATCCACTCCTTCAAATTCTTCCTCTTCGGATACACGTATACCCATCACACGTTTAATGACAAACCAGGCAAGGTAGCTGGTAATAAATACCCATCCGAAAATTGTCACGGCGCCAATTAGCTGCCCGAGAAAACTGGTCCCGGTTGCGGTGAATGGCACCACCAATAAACCGTACAGGCCAGCTCCACCATGGACAGAAATTGCACCGACAGGATCATCAATACGCAACCTGTCCAACCCGAGAATACAGAACACCACAATAGCGCCGGCGATCAGGCCGATAAACACAGAACCCATTGCGCTCGGTGTATCAGGGCTTGCGGTAATTGCCACCAGGCCTCCGAGTGCACCATTAAGGATCATGGTGAGATCGGCTTTGCCAAATAGTACACGCGCAATAATTAACGCCCCGATCAAACCACCCGCTGCCGATGCATTGGTATTCACAAATACCATCGCGATAGTGTTGGCGCTGGTGATATCGCCTAGCTTGAGTACCGAGCCGCCGTTGAAACCAAACCACCCGAACCAGAGGATAATTGCTCCAAGGGTTGCGATTGGCAGATTTGCACCGGGGATCGCATGAACCTCACCGTCAGGACCGTATTTACCTTTGCGTGCACCGAGGAGTAAAACTCCCGATAGCGCCGCTGCCGCACCCGTCAAATGCACAACACCGGAACCGGCAAAATCCTTAAAGCCAAATTGATCATCCAGATTCAAACCGAAGACACCCGCTGAACCCCACACCCATGATCCCTCTACCGGATAAATACAACCAACCATGATGAGAGAGAACAACAAAAACGCCCAAAGTTTCATTCGCTCGGCAACAGCACCTGACACGATCGACATACAGGTTGCAGCAAACACGACTTGAAAGAAAAAATTCGCTGCCGGTGAAAAAATCGCACCGCCACTAAAACCACCTTCACGCTCGGTAAAACTTTTCAGGGTTTGGTCGACATCAATTGCACCAATTCCCGTTACAAAAAATTTGTCGCCGTACATGATCGCAAAACCGCACACCAGATACATCACACTGGCAGTGGCATAAAGCACGATGTTTTTGGTTAGTATTTCCGCTGTATTTTTAGCGCGTACCAAGCCGGATTCCAGCATGGCAAAACCCGCTGCCATCCACATCACCAACGCGCCACACATCAAAAAGTAAAATGTATCGAGCGCATATTGGAGGTGATAAATGTTTTCTTCCATCAGCAGTTCCCCGTTACCCGAAAAGAAAAAGGCGCCTTGCAGTTAAGCCACAAAGCGCCAGGGGAATTACATGTGGTAGCCACGCTCGCCGTGTTCGGCAGTATCCAGGCCTTCGGTCTCAACTTCTTCAGTTACACGCAGACCGATCACGACATCGACCAGTTTGAACGCGATGAAAGACACTACACCCGACCATACGATGGTGATCAATACACCTTTGGTTTGGATCCAGGTTTGTGCGCCGATGCCCGCGAAGCCCCAGGTTCCGGCGACGTAGTCATATACACCGGTACCACCCAGGTCAGGACTGTTGAATACGCCAGTCAGGATCGCACCAACGATACCACCCACACAGTGAACACCGAATACGTCGAGGGAGTCGTCATAACCCAACCAGGCTTTCAACTTCAGAACCGCCAGCATACAGATCAGACCACCCGCTACACCGATCACCAGTGCACCCATTGGACCTACCCAACCACATGCCGGAGTAATCGCAACCAGACCGGCAATAGCACCTGAAGCAGCCCCCAACATTGTTGGCTTGCCACGAACCAGCCACTCACCGAAGGTCCAGGCCAATACGGCAGCAGCAGTTGCCAGGAAGGTGTTGATGAATACTTGTGCAGCGAAGGCGTTAGCTTCAAGGTTTGAACCCACGTTGAAGCCGAACCAACCTACCCACAGAATCGCCGCACCGACCATAGTGAACGGAACATTGTGTGGCGCCAGAGACGCATTACCGAAACCTTTACGTTTGCCAATCAACAAGCAACCCACCAGACCAGCGATACCGGCGTTGATGTGAACTACAGTACCACCGGCGAAATCCAGCGCCCCCAATTGGAAGATATAACCAGCACCAGCAGTTGCTTCAGCCGCTGCTTCAGCAGTGGTGTAAGCATCAGGACCTGCCCAGAACCACACCATGTGTGCGATTGGCAAGTAAGCAAAAGTGAACCACAACACCGCAAATACCAGCACTGCAGAGAACTTCATACGCTCGGCAAAGGCACCCACGATCAAGCAGGGAGTCAGCGCAGCAAACGTCATTTGGAAAGCAGCGTACATATATTCAGGGATATAAATACCCTTGCTGAACGTTGCCGCTGGCAGCAGGTTACCGGCGGCATCAAGCATATCTTTCAGGAACAGGCGATCAAACCCGCCGAAGAAGGCACTGCCCGAGGTGAATGCCAATGAGTATCCGTAAATCGCCCAGAGCACGGCGATCAAACAGAAGGTCACGAACACCTGCATGGACAATGACAGAATGTTTTTGGCGCGAACCATACCACCGTAGAACAGCGCAAGGCCCGGCAGTACCATGAAAATAACCAGCAGGGTAGCGGTCAACATCCAGGCGATGTCGCCTTTTTCAAACGTGGCCGCAACGGGAGCGGCAGCTTCTTCTGCAGGAGTGGCAGCGGCTTCAACCGGTGCAGCGGCTTCAGCGGCAGGTTCGGCTACAGCAGCAACCGATGAAACAGCTTCAGCAGCAGGTGCAGCTTCATCCTGTGCCCACACGCCACTGGCGGGAAGTATCAACGCTGCCAACAAGGCCAGCGGAGCGAGCTTGACGCCCATACGAAATAGTTTATTCACGAAAGTATTCTCCTGAGGTGATTTGTCTGATGCCAGCAGCCATGCATAGCTGGTCGCTTGTTATCGTTTAAAGAGCTTCGTTACCTGTCTCTCCGGTACGGATGCGTACCACTTGCTCCAGATCGGAAACAAAAATCTTGCCGTCGCCGATCTTGCTGCTATTGGCCGCTTTGGTGATGGCCTCGACCACAACATCGGTCTGGGCATCAGAAACGGCTATTTCCACTTTGGTTTTAGGCAAAAAATCCACCACGTACTCTGCACCACGGTAGAGTTCGGAGTGGCCTTTCTGACGACCAAAGCCTTTTACTTCAGTTACGGTCATACCGTGAACGCCTATGTCGGAGAGGGCTTCACGCACCACATCCAGCTTGAACGGCTTGATGATCGCTGTTACCAATTTCATTGTTCGCACTCCTGAAAAAATCCCCGCACCAGGCGGTGCGGGAAACACCGGAAATACTGTCCAGCTGAGGATTGATGGCCAAAAAAACCTTGTTCCAACAACCACTCCAACCGACATCAAGTACTCGCGTAAGATTTTGCACAGAGCAGGCCAATTTCATAAAATCCATTAAAATCAAATAGATAACCCTATTTATTGGCGCGAAAAACAAAAATATCCAAGTTCGAATACAAGTGATGCACCATTTCTGATCAACTGTATAAACCTTAGGCACCAATTATGAACATCGACACTTAAAGCAACCGGAAAGCAATCAGAGAAGCGAGACGAACCTGCGAAGAAGGGTTTCGGATGCGATTAACAGGGGGACGCAGTACACTGCGCGCCGATATAAGATAAAGCGGGCGACCGCAGGAGTGAGGAATGATCAGGAACCTGGCTGAAAAACTGCTGGACGAAATCCAGCAGCACCTTCCCAATGGCGAGCAGCTTATTCCCAAACGCGAGATCCATATTGCCCTGCAAGCAGCACTGGCACGCCTGGATCTGGTGACGCGGGAAGAGTTTGATGCGCAGGCAGCTGTACTGCAACGTACCCGGCAGAAACTCGAACAATTGGAACAACAACTGGAAACGCTGGAGCGCTAAATCACACCCGTCGCATCAAACACTGGTTTGAAGGCGATGGCTGATTTATAGTCCGCCCAACAAAAATTGCTGTTAAAACAACTACAAGGATCGTTTATGTCTCTCGCTATCGTATTTTCGCGCGCCAAACTTGGCATCAATGCCCCGCAAGTCACCGTCGAAGTCCACATCTCCAACGGCCTGCCCGGCCTGTCTATCGTCGGGCTTCCCGAAACAGCGGTGAAGGAGAGTAAAGACCGGGTGCGTAGTGCCATTATCAACAGTCACCTGGAATTTCCCGCCCAACGGATAACCGTAAATCTAGCGCCAGCCGACCTTCCAAAAGAAGGTGGTCGTTATGACTTGCCTATCGCCCTGGGTATTCTTGCAGCCTCCGGTCAAATTCCCCTGGAGCAACTTGAACGCCATGAGTTTTTGGGCGAACTGGCACTTTCGGGCGAACTGCGCCCAATTAGTGCAGCCCTTCCTGCAGCCCTCGCTTGCGGCGACGCCCGGCGTGACTTGATTATTAGCACGGCCAGCGCGGGCGAAGCGGCTTTGAGTAGCATTACGCGCGTCTTTGGTGCACTTAACCTTCTGCAAGTCTGCGCCCATTTGCATCAACGGGAGCTACTAAAACCGGCAGCTCCCGCGCAAGATAGCTTCCTTTCCGCCGAAAATACGTTGGATATCCTCGACGTTAAGGGCCAATCACATGCCAAACGTGCACTAGAGATCGCCGCCAGTGGCAGCCATAATTTATTGTTTTATGGCCCTCCAGGTACAGGTAAAACCATGCTGGCCAGCCGCTTGCCGGGCCTGTTACCCAGCTTAAGCGAGCGGGAAATGCTGGATGTCGCCGCGATATATTCCGTCGCTGCACAAGCCAAGGAATACCAGTGGCGGCAGCGCCCCTTTAGATCCCCCCATCACACTGCGTCCGCAATAGCCTTAGTGGGAGGAGGAACCAATCCAAAGCCGGGAGAAATTTCGCTGGCACATGCCGGTGTGCTTTTTTTAGATGAGTTACCGGAGTTTTCACGGCAAGTATTGGAAGTGCTGCGTGAGCCATTGGAGAGCGGCGAAGTGCGAATTTCCCGCGCTCGCAACCAGGCGTGCTTTCCGGCACGGTTTCAACTGATCGCGGCGATGAATCCGTGTCCCTGCGGCTACCACGGCAGTGATGCCAATCGCTGTCGCTGTACTCCAGACCAGGTAAGACGCTATCGCAATAAAATTTCCGGCCCCCTTTTGGATCGCATTGATATGCACGTTCCTGTCAGGGCATTACGACAAGGCGAGTTACAAAGCAAAACCCTGGGCGATGGAACAGCAACGATTCGCGCGCGGGTGGAGCAAGCCCGTGCACGCCAGTTGCAGCGGCAAGGCAAAGCCAATAACCAACTCAGCGCCCCCGAATTGGAACAGTATTGCGAATTAACAAACAGCGATAAAAATTTACTCGAACAAGCAATTAATAAATTGGGGTTATCAACGCGTGCGTATCATCGAGTATTAAAATTGGCACGTACGCTGGCAGATATGGGGGGGCGCGAAACAGTAAATACCGTAGATATTACCGAAGCCTTAAGTTACCGGACGCTGGATCGCCAACCCGGCAATTAGCAAGCAGTACAATTAATTGAGTTGCTGGCGCGCTGCCGACTCTTGCAGCCAATTCATAATTTCAATATAGGATTTGGGCGCGGAAAAATAATGTCCCTGCATTAAATCGCAGCCCCTTTCCTTCAACCAATCTTTTTGTTCTTTGGTTTCCACGCCTTCCGCAACAACCAATTTCCCAAGGTTGTGCGCAAGGGTGATCATCGCTGACACCAAGCGTTTATCGGTGTGGCTACGGTTTAATTCCTGCAAAAAATTCAAATCGATTTTTACCGTGCTAATCGGCAATCGTTGTAAATGTAAAAGCGATGAATTACCCGCACCAAAACTATCGAGCAAAAAATTGATTCCAAAAAATGACAGCGGACGCATACACAAGGAAACCAGTTCGATATTTTCAGCAAACACCGTTTCGGTAATTTCAAATTCAATATCGCCTGGCTGGATATCGCTGTCTGCAAAAATGCGCGCGACTTCGTGCACCAGATTGTCATCTTTAAATTGGCGCACGGACAAATTAATGGCCATCATCAACGGTCCGTCCCAAAATGCCTGCAAATTTTTTACATCATTACAAGCCTGGCGAATGGCCCAATATCCAATCGCTGTGAGTATGCCGGTTTCTTCCGCCGTCGCGATAAAATCATCTGCATCCAATAAGCCTACACCAGGTTTATCCCAGCGCAGTAGCGCTTCAAGAGCAATGACTTTACCCGTAGAAACTTCAACGCGCGGAATATAGTGCAATACAAATTGCTGTTTTTTTAGCGCTGCGCGCAAATCGGATTCCAAACGCAATTGCCGCCGTACATCCTGGTTCATCATTTCGGTAAAGAAACGGTAATTACTATTGTGATCTTGTTTGGCTTTATACATCGCCATATCAGCATGTTTAAGCAAGGTATCGGCATCGCGCCCCGCTTGTGGATAAATAGCGATGCCGATACTGCAACCTACAACCACTTCATGCCCGTTAATATCCGCCGGCATTTCAATGGCGCGAATGACTTTTTCAGCGATATGCGCAACATCAGTATTGTTGGCAATTTTTTGCAGCAATAACGTAAATTCATCGCCGCCCATGCGCGCCACTGAGTCGCTGCGACGCAAACATGCGTTTAGACGTTCAGCGCAAATACGAATAATGGCATCGCCGGCATCGTGGCCAAAATTATCGTTAACTTGTTTGAAGCCGTTAAGGTCGATAAACATCAACGTAAAGCTGGTGTTATCGCGCTCGGCTAAATTGATGGCGTGCTCGAGACGGTCGCGGAATAAAATGCGGTTGGGCACATCGGTAAGCGGATCATAATGCGCAAGGCGCGAAAGATGTTGCTCGGTTTGTTTACGTTCAATCGCGTAGCGAATTGCACGCTCCAACAACAAATGATCGATTTGGCCCTTAATTAAATAATCCGCAGCGCCAGCGCGAATCGCTTCGCGATCTACTTCGGTTTCCATTTCATCAGTCATTACTACAATCGGGGTCTGGCAGGCTTGCACGCGCGCGGCATTTAATAAATCGCGCGCACTGGCGTTGCCCCAGTAATAATCCAGCAAAGCAACATCAAATTCCTGCGAGAGAATTTTATTAAGCGCTGATTCCAGTTGGTTGCACCATACCAATTCATATTCGACGTGGCGAATGTGGGACAAAATCTCGGCGATGAGCAGGTACTCGCCTTGCTCACGGTCGATAAACAACACTTTTATCTTCTTGTCCATCGCTTACCGTCTCTTCCCGTCATCCAGCCAGAGGTGGTTTTAGCACCCGATTTTTAGCCCCATTGATAATCATGGTAGCAGCCAGTTGGCGCAAACTATACGTTTACTTATATAACAATTAACCGCTACAAACCCGCAATTTTCATTCTGTGGTTATAGTCGGTGAAATCGCGATTGCAAGGTCATCGCGGCTTGTTAGAATGCTCGCCCGATGTTTTCCCCAGGCAATTTGCTGTGACCCAACTCAACCCCCGCCAGAAAGAAGCCGTGCTCTATATCGATGGCCCCTGCCTGGTGCTGGCGGGTGCCGGCAGCGGTAAAACCAGCGTAATTACCCGTAAAATCGCTTATTTAATCGAAAAGTGTGACATACCGGCGCGCCACATCGCCGCCCTCACCTTCACCAACAAAGCCGCCCGCGAGATGAAAGAGCGCGCCAGCAAGCTGGTGAAAGGCAGCGCGTCCCGCGGCTTAACGGTTTCCACCTTCCATAACCTCGGCTTGAATATTATCCGCCGTGAACACAAGGCGCTCGGCTTCAAGCCCGGTTTTTCCATCTTCGATTCTGAAGATGCCCGCTCCTTGCTCAAAGAATTAATGCTGAAAGACGGTGATCTGGACAGCGACCATCTGGATCTGGTCCAACACCAGATTTCCAACTGGAAAAATGATCTGGTTAGTCCCGAGCGCGCCTTGGGTATGGCGCAAAGCCAGGGCGAACAGACCATCGCCATGATTTACCTGCGTTACAACCAGGCGTTGCGCGCCTACAACGCGGTGGACTTTGATGATCTGATCCTGATTCCGGTGGAATTGTTCCAGACCAACCCCGAAGTTCTCACCCGCTGGCAGAAAAAGATCCGCTATTTGCTGGTAGATGAGTACCAGGATACCAACTCCAGCCAGTATTTATTGGTGCAGCTCATTGTTGGCAATCGCGGCGCATTGACGGTGGTGGGTGATGACGATCAATCCATTTACGCCTGGCGCGGTGCCCGTCCTGAAAACATGGGGCTGCTCAAGCAGGATTACCCGAGTTTGCGCGTCATCAAACTGGAGCAGAACTACCGCTCGACCAGTCGCATCCTGCGCGTTGCCAACCATTTAATCGCCAACAATCCCCACGAATATGACAAGGCGCTATGGAGTGAAATGGGTTTGGGCGACCCTATCCGCGTGATCCGCTGTAAAAATGAAGAGGCGGAAGCCGAACGCATCGCCACCGAAATCATTACCCAGCGCCTGCGCAAGCAATACAAATTCCGCGATTTCGCTGTGCTTTATCGCGGCAATCACCAGGCGCGTTTACTGGAGATGAAACTCCAGCACCATCAAATCCCGTACAAGATGAGTGGTGGTTCGTCATTTTTTGCCAAGACCGAAATCAAGGACGTCATGGCTTATTTGCGCCTGATCGTTAATCCGGATGATGACAGTGCATTTTTGCGCGTGATCAATACGCCGCGTCGCCAAATTGGCACCAGCACCCTCGAAGCCCTGGGCAATTACGCGAGCGAACGCAATATCAGCTTATTCGCCGCTCTGGATGAGATCGGCCTGCAAAGTCGCATTCCGGAAAAAAACCTGGAGCGAATCCAGCGTTTTGCGCATTGGGTTAAACAGGTTGCGCGCAATTGCACGGGCGAAAGTCCGGTAAATGCCATCCGCGAAATGCTCAACGACATCGATTACGAAGGCTGGCTGCACCAGAACTCCAACACCCCCAAAGCGGCGGAAAAACGCATGGAGAATGTGTTTTATCTGGTGGAGTCGCTACAAAAAACCCTGGATAAAACCGAATTCGACGATGAAGAAGACGATACGCGAATGGAAGACGCCATCGCCAAACTGGTATTGCGCGATTTAATGGAACGGCAAGAAGAAGAGGACACCGGTGATCAAGTGCAACTGATGACTTTGCATGCCTCCAAGGGCCTGGAATTTCCCCATGTATTTATGGTGGGCATGGAGGAGGATTTACTGCCGCATCGCAACAGTATTGAAGACAACAACATTGAAGAAGAGCGCCGCCTTGCTTATGTAGGTATCACCCGTGCGCAACGCACGCTATCAATGACCCTTGCGGGCAAGCGTAAACAATTTGGTGAAATGAGCGAAACCACCCCCAGCCGTTTTCTGGATGAGTTACCACCGGAAGATGTGGAATGGGAAGGCTTTGGTGAACAAAGCGAAGCAAAAAATCTCGCCAAAGGTGAAGAAACACTGTCGAGCTTGTTAAACCTATTCGATTAACCCATACGAATATTCATTATCGTATGCCATCCAAAAAATTGTTGTTACTGCACGGCGAGCGGAATACCAACTGGTTGCAGATTACCGGGTTGTAACCGGAAAAACGTTTGCGTGTACTGTTTTTATGAATTGCGATGGTGTTGCAAGCGGGTCTTGCAACCCGCTTTTTTGCCGACGGAAAATGATTATTTACTGCCATCCAGCATGTAATCCACCGCACCTTTAATTTCGTCATCGGTACACGCCGCACACATGCCTTTAGGTGGCATGGAGTTGAAGCCTTTCAAAGCGTGGGTATACAGCGTCTCCTTACCCTTGGCAGCGCGTGGAGCCCAGTCAGCAGCGGTGCCGAATTTTGGCGCACCCATCAAGCCTGCGCTATGACAAGTCGTACAAAAACCACCATAAACATCTTTACCGGATTTTGGACCTGCAGATGCTGCAGGCGCCGGAGCCGCTGCACAAGCCTCACCGGATAAACAAGTGCTTCCAACCGGAGCAGTGCGCGTTTTTACGTCATCTTCAGCGACGGCAGAACCGGCAACCAAACCGGCAACTAACAAAATTCCAAACAGCTTTTTCATGGGGCTCACGGTGGTTTCCTCGAAGGTATTGTCGGGTGACAGAACATGCATCAAAACAACTGTCCGTCATGCCCAGTTTATAAGTGCGTCAGGCGTAAAATTCTGAGGCACATCAAATCGGCGCGCATTATAGCGGCAATAACCCTACAGGCGAAGTGCGTATTCACAGCTTTACAGCGCTTTGTCGCGATTTGACCCCTCGCTATCTGCTGTTATGCTTATCACTCGGTTTCATACCCAATTGGGACTTTCATCCGTTATGGAATATAACAGCGTTACTTTTGTTGCCTATTTCAGTGCCGCCGTAGTGGCTATGCTGCTGACGGCTACGTATTTATTCCAATTGGCCCGCAAGCAAAAAACCTGGATTTTTGCCGGTGCCGCCGCAATGCATACGTTGCAACTCGGTAGCATCTCGCTGTCTTTTTCCGATTATCCCATCCCGCTATATCTACTGATCATCTTCGAATATTTGCACTTTAACGCCTGGGTTTTTTGTATCGGCCTTAGCGTTAAACAAAACACCCGGCGCAAACAGTTGCCCGCTAGCATGCAACTTTTATTCACCGGTGGCTGGCCTATCACCGCGCTGGCAATTGCCATGCTCTTTATCCCGAATATGAACCAGGCGGGCCTTTCGGTGTGGTTTGCATTGAGCTTAGCAGTGATCGCGCTGGTCAGCGTGGAACAGCTGTATCGCTTTGCAGCCGAGAATGATCGCCAAATCAAATTACTGTGCATGAATCTGGCGGCGATATTCCTCTATGACATCTATTTGTTTACCCACGCCCTGATTTTTAAAGGGCTAGACCCGATGCTATGGCAATCGCGCGCCGCCGTGTCTATCGCCACCTGCCTGTTTATGGCATTGGGTGGCTTGCTGCTTCTGCAACGCGCAGAACGCCCCGCCAACTTTAACCTTTCCCGCCCGATTGCTTTCTACACCACCTCGCTGGTAGGTGTCGGAATTTTGATCACCGTACTGTCATTGGGTGGTTATTACGTCCGCTTGTACGGCGGCAACTGGGGGACGGTTTTCTATAGTCTATTGCTAGTAGGCGCAGTACTGCTGATTGCAACCGTCTTTGTTTCCAGCCGCATCCGGATGAGGTTATCGGTACTCATCAATAAACATCTGTTTCGCTATAAATATGATTATCGCAATGAATGGTTGCGCCTTATTAACTACCTCGCCCAACCGGCGGATGCCAGCGAAGTTAACCAACGTGCATTTTTTGCCGTCGCATCAACAACCAGGGCTCCAAGTGGCGCCATCTGGTTGCGCAAACAAGGGTTCTATGAGCCTGTGTATCGCGCCAATCTGCCGAGCTTTGTAGACTTGCAGGAAGAGCCGGTCGACAGCCCTTTCTGCCGCGCGTTTATCGAATCGGAATGGGTTTTTATTCCCGACAATGGCGATAACCAGGCGCTCGGCCAGCACAATGAACTGCTGCCAGGATGGACCCATAACATCCCCGACCTCTGGCTATTGTTCCCATTGATTGTCGGTGAGGAGCTGGTGGGCTTTATGGCGCTGACCAAGCCCGGCGGCGATGAAGCACTGACATGGGAAGATCTCGACCTGCTCAAGACGATGGGCCGCCAGGTTGCCAGCTACTTAAAACGCCACCAACAGGCGGAACAATTGGTAGAAGGACGACAGTTTGATACTTACAACAAACTGGTCGCCTTTATCATTCACGATCTCAACAACCTGATCGCCCAGCAGGCACTGGTAGTCCGCAACGCCGAGAAGCACAAAGGCAACCCGGCATTTATTGAGGATGCTATTAAAACTATCAGCAACTCTGTTGATCGCATGAATAATTTGCTGAAAAAACTGCGCCGGGATGAGTCGGATCTGGTTAAACGCCTATCCATTACTGACGTGGTAACCCAAGCAGTTCAGGAATGCCAGCAACGCAGTAGCCCCAAGCTAACAGCAGAAATTGAAACCACCCAACGCACGATTAATGCTGACCAGGTGCGACTGGTCATGACCATCACCAACTTCATCAAAAATGCCCAGGAAGCCACACCAGACAATGGCCGTGTTCATGTTACACTGCGCATCGAACATCATTGGGCCAAAATCATCATTGAAGATACTGGCTCGGGCATGGATTGGGATTTTATCCACAACCGATTATTCAAACCCTTTGAAACGACCAAATCCGGTAAAGGTATGGGTATCGGCGTCTACCTTTCGCGTGAGTACATTAGCGAATTAAGCGGCACATTGAATGTAGCCAGCGAAGTAGGCGAAGGCACAACTATCATCATTACCCTGCCATTGAATAAGGATTAGCGGGATCGCATGAGCAAATCAACTTCCACCAAACCTATTCTTCTCATTGTTGAGGACGACACCGGATTGCAAAGCCAGTTGCGCTGGCATTTCGATCAATATGAAACGGTCGTCGCCAATAATCGCCAGGATGCTATTGCAGCCCTCAGGCTCCATGAAGCTTCGGTGATTATCCAGGACCTCGGCCTTCCCCCGGACGAAGATGGTGTTGATGAAGGATTCAAGTGCATCCAGGACATCCTCCGCATCGCTCCCAATAGCAAAATAATTGTGATGACCGGAAAAACCGACCGCGATAACGCGCTGCGTGCGGTTGCCATGGGTGCCTATGATTTTTATCAAAAACCGGTAGATCCCAATACGCTGGACTTGATCGTCCAGCGTGCATTCCACATTTTCGATCTGGAAGATTACAACCGTCGCCTGAATATATCGCAACAAGCACCGCTGGAAGGATTGCTTACCAACGATCCGCAAATGTTGAAAATCTGTCGCCAGTTGGAAAAAATCTCACCAACCACAGTCACTTGTACGTTACTTGGCGAAAGCGGAACCGGCAAAGAAGTGATGGCACGGGCAATCCATCAACTCAGCCCACGCAAAAGCAAGCGTTTTGTCGCTATTAACTGTGCTGCGGTACCAGAAAACCTTATTGAGAGTGAACTGTTCGGCTATGAAAAAGGAGCATTTACCGGCGCAAATAAAACCACGCTGGGAAAAGTCGAAACTGCCCATGAAGGCACGTTATTTCTTGATGAAATCGGTGACATGCCCCTCAACTTGCAGGCAAAACTTTTGCGTTTCCTGCAAGAACGGGTTATTGAACGCGTTGGTGGCAGGGCGGAAATTCCTGTTGATGTGCGTGTTATTTGTGCCACCAATAAGAACCTCGAAGCTATGGTTCGCGACGGCAGCTTTCGCGAAGACTTGTTTTACCGTATCTGCGAAATGACAGTGAACATCCCCCCTCTTCGCAACCGACTGGGGGATAAAGTATTGCTGGCGCGCCACTTCAAGCTGCAATTCGCCAAGGAACACAGCCAAAACGTCACGGGTTTTACACCTGATGCCATCGCTGCCATCGAAAATTATGGCTGGCCAGGTAATATCCGCGAAATGGAAAACAAGATAAAACGTGCCGTTATCATGGCTGACGGCAAATATATAACGCGGGAAGATTTAGGCCTGGCAGAGGCGGGAGAACTTTCACTCAATTTACGACATGTTCGCCAGGAGGCAGAGCGAGGCGCCATTTTACGTGCACTAAGCATGACTGATAACAATATTTCAGCCGCAGCAAAGCTTCTGGGAGTTACAAGACCTACTTTTTATGATTTGATTAAGAAGTTCGATATGAACCTTCCCAACGCACACACCCAAAGCGATAACGAAGAACAATAAAATTAGTCTCATAACCTATATAACCAGAAAGAATAAAATGGAGTCCACAAAGAAGAACTGCTCATCACATATTCTCTCGACAAGATCGCGAACTAATAAAAAAGTCGTTTTTTACGTACAAGAAACTAACCGGGAATGCTAAACACATTCAATCATCCCGATTGAAGGGATTCACTGCTTATTGCTATTGGAGCATCGGAAGTAAACATGACAGCGCCATTGATAAAAGTCATAACAAAACTTTTCCCAATTGTTACATTGAGTCTATTAATCACAGCTTGCGGTGGTGGTGCAGGCTCCGAAGACGAAGTCGGAAACAACAAGCCACAACCCGCGTCAAGCAGCAGCACCCCCATCATATCAAGCTCTGACATTAGCTCATCACTTGCTACTAGCAGCCGCTCATCGGTGAAAAGCTCATCCTCTATAGTGACCAGCTCCCGCACACCGAGTTCCAGCTCCCGCCAGGAATATTCACGAGCCGCTGGCGGCCAGGAGAGCAGTGAAGTTTACGAAGAACCCAATGCAGCCCCAACCCAACCTACCAACCCGGAAATTACAATGATATCGAACCGTAAAGTTGGACTTAAATGGGGCGCAGCAAGCGATGACACCGGTGTAGGATCTTATGAAATCATACGTAACGGCAGCCATATTGGAACAACAACAGCCTATACAATGACCTTTGAGGATCAGGGATTAACCCCGGCCACCAGTTATCGCTATGCCATCAGAGCCGTTGATACAAGCGGAAACCGGTCTCCAGCAACTTTACCGATTGAAGCGAAAACATTAGGAGATGCCTCATCCAGCTCGTCACAATCAGCCTCCAGTCGCAGTGCGAGTAGTGGAAGCTCCACAAGCAGTAAGGCGTCATCTACATCTAACACCAGCGCGACGACGTCTTCTACATCTAACACTAGCGCGGCGTCATCTACATCTAATAGTAACTCATCAAAATCGAGCACCTCTGTGGCTAGCGGTTCAATTAATCTCACTTGGTCAATTCCGAATAAACGTGAAGACGGAAGCTTTTTGGAACTTGAAGAAATAGATGGATATGAATTACGCCATAAACCTCGTGGAAGCACTGTATTTATTAGCAGATTGATTAATGATGCGACAATTCACAGCTTTGTTGTGGAAGGTGCAACGCACGGAGATACCTTTGAAATAGCAGCTTATGACCGTAATGGCCTTTACAGTAAATTTATTAGCCTAACTCCGCTCTGACAAATCAAGGGGGGAGTCGAATAAATTTACACACTCCCCCGCCCCCACCCCAAAATATCATCTAATTAATTGTTTTTTAAAGATAAAAAAAAATTGGCGCGAAAAGTGCTTTCATAACGTGCGGCTATGGCCTGATTTAACTCACTCACTATCGGTTATAAACACCAAAGGACGAATGTTATGAAACTCTTTAAATTTATCGCAGCTGCTGTGCTCGCATTGAGCGCGGCCAGTTCGCAAGCAGGATTGATCACTATAGATCCAATTACGGGTAGCACCCCTGTTTCAATTCACAATGACTTCAAAAGCGATATTGGTTCAAGCACCTATTATTTGGGCACCAATTTGGTAGCGTCAAACGCTGGTAACCTTCTTCTTGAATTCTCCCTGCTGGGATTCGAAGCCGACTGGAAAAACTCATTTTTGTCCGGTTCTGGCCTGCTGAACAATAAAGGTATAGATAGCACTTTTAGCTACAACCAAACTTATGCGGCAGGTGAGGCAATTGGCTTTACATTCACTACCAATGGCCCAACTGCCCCAAATTCCGTTTCAAACGGTGCGAATAACACCATTTTTGACAGAATCAACTTTGCAATTGTACTGAATACAACCTTCAAAGGCGTACATTACGATGCATTGTTGCTTCTTGATGACACTGGCGGCCTGTGGGGAGTCAGCGGTGACGATGATAACCACGACGACCTGATTATCGGCGTTAAAGCACGTGTGCCAGAGCCCTCAACTATCGCCTTGATGGCAATGGGATTGTTAGGTTTGTTCGGTGCTCGTCGCCTGAAGTCTTAATTAACCAAGACAAAAAATGCCCCTGTCGGGGCATTTTTTTTGCGTGAATTAAAGATCTTTTATTGCTGATTTAAGCCTTTCGCTAAACTCCCCCGCCATTTCCTGCAAAAGCCTGTAACCTTGATCCCGGTAATCACCAATTTGCTTATCTTCAAGCGCTAGTGCTGTCTTTACTGAAGATTCCAATTGGCTCTCGGTAACCAAAAAAAGTGGCGATAATCTGTGTTGTCCGTTATAGCGAGCACCTATCAGTATCGCTTGCCGGTTCCCCAACCATTCATTCATCGGTGGAGCATCTGTTACCAAAACAACTGCCCCTAAATTAATAGCCTCAAAAATTGAGTGCCCAAAACCTTCTGCCTGAGTAGTAAAGATCTGAAATTTAAAACTGGCAGCGAAGCTCATGTAATCTTTTGCATCAGGAAACTCATCAACGTAAACAACATTTTCCGGGCACGGGTGAATCTGGCGCTTCTTCGGGATAACTATATGCAACGATGGCCAGTCAGGATGTTTTCCCCAACATGCCACTAATTGCTCCAGCCCCCTTAACCCGCTATTACCTATACGAGAGAGAAATGCATTCTGCTTAGGCGCACTACGCAGGTGCTGATCATCCGAGAGTGACGTAACAAATTTTATCAGCCTGGTTTTTACCTCAAATTCAGTAAAAATCATTTTTGCTATTTCAGACTTACACCAAACCACATCCATGTATTGCAATAAATTCACTGAGGATGTTTTAAACCACTCCTGATTGGGAATTAATACATGTTTACCCCCGTTCAACAGCGCGTCGGGAGCAATATTTTCCAAATGAATAGTTAAACAATCCGGCTTGGATCTACGAAAACGCTGCCATTGCTTAACCCAAAAAATTAAATTGAATTTAAATAAAGCCACGCGCAGGGATTTATTAAAAATACCCCTTCGCTTGGGGGAATAGAAATCAAATTGCAAACGCCTGACGTCATGCCCTTGTTGGGCAAGTATATTCATTAAAATTTGCGCGTCTTTTAATAAACCATGCCCATCTGCAGTATGAGCTATTGTAATGTTTAACGGATCTGATCTCACTTTATTAGGCCAACCTTTTTAAACAATGCTTTCGCCAGAATTTTAAATACCGCCATCGGCAAAAAATCATAGGTAATGGATTTTTTTAATTCTTTTATACACCCCAAGAGCTGCGACTGCCCCGCAAGGACTCCTGCCCGCCGCAAATAGTGCTTCGCCAACCCATGCTTTATTTCAGGGTCTCTTTCATCCAATTGGTATTTACTGATTATGTTTTTTACGGTTTTTTCATTGGCATCCAGTCGCCGCATAAAATCATTTGAAACCCTATCTCCCTCGATGCGATACAGCGATAAAAATTCTGGTATGTAAAAATATTTATTGTTTACTGAAAGGTCCAGCCAAAGTTCATAATCCTCATCCAAACGGTTCAACTGATTAAAGGGTCTGCCAGATGGCAGGATAGATCGTTTCACCAACACCGTATTCATGGAAACGAAGTTATCAATAATCATTTTTGGAAAAACGAATCCTGAGTGACGGCGCATATTGTTGCGCCCCAATTCATTTCCTTGCAGATCGATTGAAATAGAATCAGCGAAACAAAGACCTACATCCGGATGACTACGAAGGATATTTACTCCAACTGATAACCGATTGCTTTTCCATAAATTATCAGAATCCAGGAACGCAACGTATTCGCCTTGTGACAATTCAATACCATGATTACGTGCAGAGCTTTGTCCGGCATTTTTTTGATATACATAATGGATGCGAGCGTCATGCCCATAACGATCTTTTAACAAGTCTCCCGTATTATCACTGGAACCATCATCCACAACATACAATTCCCAATTGGAATAATCCTGTGCGATAACACTATCAATTGCCAGCACGATCAAATCTTTACGATTATAAGTCGGCATTATCACTGATACTAAAGGGCCTTCCATTTCTTACTCCGCCATATACCTTTTAATGTTTTGAATGCAGACTTACTATTTAACATGAGAGAATAAATAAACCACACCAGACGATTTGTATAATACGTCCGCGTGCAGAAAGTTACTGAGCTTCCTCGATAGTGCCGCTTGTAATCTTCTACTTTTCCCTGCCCGGCTAAAAAGTCAAACGCATCTATTTGTTTATTTGCAAATGAGCGTTCGATTTCCAACCCCATATGCAGCGTACCTAACGACGTTTTTTTATCGAAATGTTCGATATAGCCCGACTGTAAATTATAGGAAACACGATTGACATCTATATTATAAGAAAGTGACACCAACTGATCGCCAATCAACAACCTGCTCATCCGTGATTCAAATCCTTCACTTAAGCGCAACATTCCCAAATGAAAAATAACTGCCTGGCGATTAAAGCAAGGCTTACCCCAACGAATTAAATGGAATGAATTAAGATCAGAAAAAAAATTATCTCGCTCATTCTCGGCATCCGAGACCTTGTCGAGGATTAATTCAATTCCCTTTTCAATCAATTGTCGACGGCGACCAAATAATTTCAAGCGCGTTTGAGCACTAAGGTTACTGGTATAATCAGCAAAGGCCCCTTCCGTTGAAACCCGGTAACCTTTATCCTGGCGTACTACCAGCTGTGGTAATTTGGAAAAAAAATCCTGTGTTGTATCAGGTATTACCAGAACAGCGAAACCCAAGTGCGAAAAATAGCGTTCAAATGCATCGGTTAATTCGGTTTCGCGCTCTCGAATAAACAGAGGCCCAATATATTCAGAGCGGACACTTTGCTGTATGCCCCATGCATTTCCCAAAAACTGGTAATGCACCAAACCATATTTGTAATACCGATAAACTGGCACTATACCGAGCAATGTATCCTCATCGTAAATAACAATAATAGATAACTGCCATCGTTCATTATTGCCCCATACTTTCCACCAGGCATATTGCCAGGCCCAACTCATGAATAACGAATTTGCAGATGACCTTTCATGCAAGTTTTTCCACGCATCACCCAGTAATAAAAAATCGTTATCACTTTCGACAACAAAAAAATTCAGACCGGATTTATCCTCATAGATACGATTTTTCCTAAACAACCCATAAACATCTAATGCGCTATTCAGCTCTTCACTGTCATCATCAATTCGTTTCTGATGCCGCTCAGGTTGTAAAAAATAATCGCGCGCATCACGCAAAAAGTCCCCGTCCGAATCGCCCGCCGCAAGGCACCATCCATGATGGCTTTCCTGATCAAATACTACAAAACGACTGGCATAGGATTTTCGAACAAACCCGCATGCAATCAATGCAGTCGCTAGCCTTGTTGCGCTGCTATTCCAACCAATCTGTGATACATGCGGAAACCGCGCCTGTAATTGGCGAACAATTGCAAAAATAATATCGGTGTCCACACAACCAAGATAGTCCACAACTTCTAAGGCGCCCTGGCCCGAATAGCGAACAACCACCAAACCGGCTACCGATTGTCCAGTGCGAGCAACACTAAAAAATCGATGGACGGATTGCCCTGAAGGCAATTTATTAAAAGGATATTCAACGTAACGCCAATGCAAATATTCGTAATTACGCACAACTTGCGTTGCGCCGGATTTTCCATAAAGCCCCCACAAATACTCAATTACTGTAGCACTGGGTAAATGCGCAAGCTCTTCAATATAAATAGAGTGCCGAATGCGGCGCTGCATTATTTGTAAAGGTAAAGCCCGCAACAATGAATAGGCGCGAAATATTCTGGATTTTATATTTTCCGGTTTAACTACCCGATGATAAACCGATAAGTTCACCGGGGATTTTCCACCTTTTTTAAGCAATAACGGATATGCGCTATCGCTAATACCCAATGACATAATGGGTTTGTGTACAGTGCGAAAAAGCGTTTCCTTTATTGCCCCACCCAAGCCTTTACCGCGGTATTTTGCATCGACAATAAAATCGCAACTCCAAATCGCTTCGACCTGATGTCCGTCATGAGTAGCAAGGAGGATCGGCATGGTGCCATTGAAACCAATAACCTCATCATCATAACGAGCAACCACGGCAACAGGAGTCAAACCTAAACGCGGTTTAAATTGCCAATCCCAAAGCGCAACTTTATAAGGTTCATCGGCATAGAGCGATTGAACCTGCTTAAGCAATTCCGGAGTAACTGCCTCAACACTGATATGGATATTGGGATCAAGCGCCGTCATTTGCGTTGATATGTCCTGTACCAGGATTGGAACATCAGGATTGACCATAAATGAAACGAGTAATCATGGCTGGAATGCAAATGCGCCGACCATTTTTGTCGAATCAACTGCCCATGTAGCATTCCTGATTCTGCAAGTGCATTTTCCGATAATAAATCTTCGGCCCAATCGCGAAGTTCATGTTTCAGCCAATGCCCAACCGGAACAGCAAAACCTTGTTTTGGCCTATCCACCAATACTTGAGGAACACGCTCATATAAAATACGGCGCAATGGCTGCTTGGTGACACCGCCTTTCACATTAATCGCCGTAGGCACCTTTAACGACAATTCCACAAGACGATGATCCAACAATGGAACCCGTGTTTCCAAACTATTTGCCATGGCTGCACGATCTATTTTTACCAAAATATCATCAGGCAGATATGAATTAATATCGCCCCATTGAAAAGTAGCTGTAGCATCAGCCCTTAACGCATTTGCACTGAGCGCATAAGGGAGGCGTTTTGAATTGCGAACCGTTGATTCCGTATCCAGCCAATAACTCACTTGCGAGCGATAATAATCGCGCGCATTGTCCGCCGCATAAGCGAGCTGATAACGTCGAACTTTTTCTTCAACCAACGCCGGTGGCAACTCACGCTGATTCGCTTTTAATAATCGTGTTACACCTGCACTAACACTGTCAGGCAACAATGCCATGAGTGCTTGTGAAAGGCGTTTGCGCTGATCAAATGCCCGCGCGTAACTTGCATAACGGCTGTAGCCGGCAAATAATTCATCACCGCCATCACCGGATAACGCAACTGTTACTTTTTGCCGTGTCATTTGACTCACAATAAAAGTAGGAATCTGTGAGGAATCGGCGAAGGGCTCGTCATAAATTGTTGGCAGCCGGGGAATGAGCGCAAGCGCATCAGCAGGCTCGACATAAAACTCGGTGTGCTCTGTTCCCAAATGTCGGGCAACCGCCTTGGCATGTTCGGCTTCATTAAAACCGGGCACATTAAATCCCACCGAAAAAGTTTTCACTGGCCTTGCAGATTGCTCCTGCATCAGTGCAACAATGGTGGAAGAATCAATACCACCGGATAAAAATGCTCCCAGGGGGGCATCAGAAATCATTTGATCGGCAATAACATCTTTCAATAACGGCAACAATTGTTCATGCAAACTATCTGCGGTGAGTGCCGTATTCCAATCCAGCGATGGATTCCAGTAGCATTTTTTTTGCGGCGCTTGTTCAAGATTCCGCAAATCAAAACGCAGCCAATGGGCCGGTTCCAATTTGAACGTGTTTTCAAAAATAGTCCAGGGAGCTGGGATATAGTTATGAGCCATCAACAGCGCTAAGGCTCCAGGATTAATATCCGATGCCACATGGGGTGATAACATCAACGGTTTTAATTCGGAACCAAACACCAACTTACCATTGGCTTGTGAATAATACAGCGGCTTCTCGCCTAATCGATCACGCACCAACCATAAGGATTGTTCTGCAATATCAACCAGTGCAAACGAAAACATTCCCACCATTTTTGGCAAACTTGCTTCAAGACCCCAAGCCTCGAATGCCGCGAGCATAACTTCAGTATCGGAACCACCTTGAAAGTGATATCCCAATGATTCGAGTTCTGTTTTTAATTTTTTAAAATTATAAATTTCGCCATTAAACGCAATTTGATAACGACCTGATGGTGACACCATTGGTTGTGCGCCCAATGGCGACAAATCCTGAATAGCAAGACGCTGGTGTACCAATCCAACGCCCAATGCTTGATGAACCCAAACGCCTTGTGCATCAGGGCCACGCGCATGAATAGACTCCCCCATTGCTCGCAACAATGCTTCATCTATTCGAACATCCCCATTAATACCTAACGCAAACCCTGCATAACCACACATGCCCTATACCCCTGAAATTTAGCGGCGACGAATTATGCCAAGCAACTGATTACGCTCAGCTACATCCAGTGCAAAGCACCAGGCAAAAAAACAAAATATCAATGAACCAACTGTGGCCACCGATATCAACACTACATATCCATCAATCACAAAATACTGCTGTAATCCATAAATAGTTATGGACATTAACAATGCAGGAAATAACCACGGAACTATTGCAGTTCGAATATAAACCCATGGGCTAAAACCGATATGCTTGCATACCACATGCAATAAAATCGGCTGAAAAATTAATCCGGGGATTAACGAGCCCAAGGCCACACCAAAAATGCCCAGTGGGCCAATCAGCAACAAACTGAGAATAAGATTGAGCACCGCAAATGGCGGCTGCCATTTAGCGAGAAAACCATGCTTATCAATCGCCGTGAGATAGCGGCTGGACATAGGATTTAATAATGGCAACACAATAAACCCAACCATTACCCACAAAAAAGATCGTGCAGAATCTGCAATTTCTTTTCCAATCCATATTTCCAGAAAAGCGGGGCCAAGCAGCAGAATACCTACCGTTAAAATAATGGTGGGGGCAATTGTGAGTTTACTGCCCGTTAAATAAACCTCCTGGATTTTTTGTTTCTCCTCAACGGCATTCAGTGCGCTGAAATATGGCATAAATACATGGGTGAAATTCCATGAAATCATACGCACATAACCAATAAGGTTAACGGGGATGCTGTAGAGCGGAACAGATGCAGGCCCCATTGCGAAACCAATTACCAGTGAATCGGTGGCACTTTCTATACGCCCGGCAATACCCTGGATGAGGGTCTTCACACTGAAACGCAACAATTCTTTAAGTTGTCTTAATGAAAAGTAAGACCAACGAAAACTCAGGAACGGCCGGCGATATTGCATCAGCCAAACCAGAAAAATATATTTGCTACATACACCAATTGCATTACATAACGTCAAGAGCACCAGAGCATTTTCAGGAGTAATGTATGCAAACAGAATAATCGCACCAACAATGGAGTTAATAATGGTAATGTTATTTTTAAGATAGTATTCCTGGTACGCCTCCAAATAGCTTTCTGCAGTATATGAGGGAAATGTAATCAGCATTTGCATGGCGATAATTAACAAGAACCATACATATTTTTGATAATCATCTTCACTTTTTGGAGCGAGTGTCTCTGCTCCAAATAACGCCCAAAATGCCATGCTTACTGCAATCAATAAACCTACAGCAAATAAAAAGTACCAGGCTGTTGCATAAAGCCTGGTTAGCGCCGGCTCGTCCTTCTGTGCAATAAAAGCAGAGGCGAACCGGCTCACCGCTGGCCGGATTCCCATATCCAATATGCCCATATAACCGATAACGGCACCAACCATCTCCCAAATACCATAGTCATGGTTGCCCATATTTTTAATGAGCAAGGGAGTCATTATAAAAGTAATGGCGAGCTTCAAAAATAACGTAAAAATATTTGATGCCGTATTAAAAACCAGCTTGCGTTTCAATTGGCACCTTCCAATATAGCTTGATAAAAACGATAGAGTTCCAGGGCAGGGCGATGTAAATCAAAACGATTAACTGCTTCCTGTTGGAAATCTTTAAATGCTGTTCCTTCATCTGCAAGCGCAGCCTGGATTGCATCTGCCAACTGGTCAGGGCTATAAGGGTCAACAACTCGCGCCGGAGTTCCCTCAACTACACACCGCAAACCGATGCAATTAGTGGCAACCAATGGTTTGCCTGCACAAAGCACTTCCATTGCAAGCAACCCACAGGCTTCCCAACGCGATGGCATAACCACCACATCAACACCTTTAATTGCAGCAGGCACATCGTCAGTAAATGGTAATTGCCGGAAATAATCACTTAACCCAAGCTGGTCAATGAGTGCATAATCTTCGCGAATAAAACCGCCCCACCCGAAGGTCAACACCAGCGGCATTTCTTCCGGGGCAATTCTGGCACTCAATAATTTCATTGCCTTGATTACATCAAGAAAACCTTTTTGTGACATAAATCGGCCAAAAAAACCGATGATCTTGCGATTCTGGCTATCGAATTCAGCACGGTAATGTCGCACTTCCGCCACAGCAAAACGTTTTGCATCAACACCATGATCAATATTTTTTATTTTTCGTTGCGGAAGGGCAGGAATAAATTCCGAAAAATTTTTACACGCGTCAGCCCCCACTGTCAGAACATGATCAAACCGTGAGAACAGCAAATTAATGCCCAATAATTTTAATTTTCCTTTCCATCCCTTGAATTGCTGGGGAAGAAATACATCATGGGCAGTCATAACACTTCGACGCGGCATAAGGCGAGGCAAACTCGCCATCAGCGCTCCGGAGGAAAAACCATGGGCATGGACAATATCAAATTTGTTAGTGCTAAGCACTTGCTTGTAGGCAGCCATCAACGCCTTGTTATTATCATCAGTAAATACAAACTCAAACTGGTTTTCGGTTAAATATTCACGCGCAAAGCCCTTAAAATCAACATCGGTTGCAATTAACGTAAATTGGCAATCTTTGAATACACTTTGTGTGTATATGTAGCGCAAATAAGTGCGAATACCACCTACGGGCCAGCGAATGACAAGTAAAACTTTCATTGACGAGCATTTCCTTCAATTAAATCCCTGGGCTGGGTTAAACAGGCAAGCGCCACCATCAACCCGGCAAAGTGATACCAATAATATTGGTTTAGTCCCCAATAATTAGTGCTGTATAAAATAAACATCCAGAACACAACTTTCGCGGCTTTGGACGTTGCAGCATGGAACGGCTGCATATCCTCCAGCCGGGTCATGAAGATTTTTATTTGCAAATAAATCTGTCGGATGAATTTGAAGAAAAAAAACATTCCGACAAAACCTACCTCAATTAAAATTTCTGCATACATATTATGGCTGGCCTGGACCCCGAAACCATTATTGGCTTTTGCTTCCGGCGTGGTCCCCAAACCATGTCCAAAGATAGGCCGGGTTAAACCAACGCCAAATTCATGAATAGCGCCGTTTACACGCCCGTCTACACTTTTGGATTGTTTTGATTCCGACGAAAATAAGGACAGGTAGCGATCGCGCTGGGCATCGTTCATTACTGCCAATGCAGCAAACACCATAATTATTCCGGCTATTATCAGCAATGCCTTATTCTTACTGTCTTTAAATACCACCCAGCCAACCACCAATAGCGCAAGAAGCGCACCGCGTGACATAGTCAGGATTAATGCATAGAGCAATGCTGCCAATAATCCGAAATACAACAGCTTCATGTACCACTTGCCTGGCAACAAATAAAAATGCAAGAAAGGGATAACCGTTGCAATTACAAATCCCAATTCATTGGGGTTGATAATATCGTAGGGAGCACCAGACAAACGATTCGCAAACTCACCGTCCAGCCAGGTTTGCGCGCCCCAATAGCCATCAGTAATGTTTAAATACAGGGGCTCCAATACGCGGATAACCTGGCATACTACGAAAGTAACCAGTGCCCATTTAAAACGTTTTTCGGTGTCTAAAATCAATGCTGTGAAATATAAAAATACGATCGCCTTGATGAACACAGGCAAATTGCCTTTTATTACACTACCGGGATAAGTAACAAAAGGCAGCGACAGGAATGCAATAAGGATAAAGACTCCATAAGCCTTTAAAATTGGATGGGCCATTCGCTCTTTTATTTTATCTTTTTGCGCAATTAGCAGTAGCGTTATCAAACCAAATAATAAAAGTGTGGGGCGAATAATACTGACCCCGGGAATTCGGTTTGTGACGTGTAATAGAAAATCTATTTGGTATGCCTGGAATAAAAAAAATGTAAGGGTAGAGAGCACAATAGCATCCCTCTTGGCCCCAACACTTAGCGAATTTGTCATTTTTGAAGTACGCAGTTGATAAGTTTAAATGGCAGCGCGTGACGTACCGCGAATACGATTACCCAAATGTTCCACACCAAATAATGATTTGTGGAATTGAAATGAGTCCTCGCATCCGACAAAACGTCGCCAGGCATAGTTTAAATCGGTATTAAATTTATCGGAAAAAGCCGTCACCGCAGCAAGATAAGGACTTTCCTTGACGATATTTTTAATATCTTCGGAATAATCGCTCGGTTGCCCGTTGGGGTAACAAAATGTCCGCGGACGTTCGCCGAGCTCATGGGTAATATCGGCGTAGGATTGAAAAATTTCCCGGCGCGCATCTTCCGTTGTCATCGCGCCCAATGACGGATGGTTAACAGTGTGCCCGCCAATTTCTATCCCGTTATTTTGCATCTCGCCGAGCTGCGTCCAATTCACAGCGCTATAAGCGTGGGGCGCAATTTTAGGTAACTCAACATTACTACTTTGCTCAAGCAGCGTTAACGCCTTGCGACGCTGGGCATCCGGCACCTGCAAGAAATGCCCTACAATTGGCCACCACAGCATTTTTGCCGATTGCGATAAGTCAAATTCCCTTCCCGCCAACATGACTTTTTCACTGGATTGTTTGTGCGTTAATAGCCAGTCAACCTGATCTGGCCACAGCCATATATCACCGTTAATAAACCCCGTGGTGACAAAAAAAGTTGCCGGGATTTGATAATGCACCAGCAGCGGATAAGCGACCTCATAAAAATCGCGATAACCATCATCTACTGTAATCACCACTGCATTCGCAGGTGTTGATAAATTTTTCTCCCTATATGCAGCCAGATCAGCCAATGTCATAGGGTTAAAGTTATGTTTGATTATTTTCAATTGCTGTTCAAATGTTGCGGCACTGACTTCCAGCCCTGCTTTTTTTTCTGAAAACCGATGGTACATGAGAACTTTTGGCTGCTTGCGGGTAAGTGATCGCGCGATTTTGTATCCACCCAGATCGCCCAACGTTTGAATAATCTTTGATTTCATAACCGTTAACCTTAAAGTCACCAATTCGTACTGTTAAACACGTAGCGATTCATAGAGTCTTATATAAGCGTCGCGCATCGCGCTTACGCTATAACGCTCTCCGGCAATTGCCTTTGCGTTTTCACCTTTTTTTGCAGCCGCACCAGGACTTTCCAGGAGTGCACGCATTGCTTGTGCCAGCCCGGCAACATCACCAACTTCGTAAAGCCATCCCGTCGTATTATCTACCGCCTCCGGATTACCGCCCGTCCTGGTACAAATTACTGGCAAGCCTGCAAACTGATACTCCACAATAGCATTGGAAAATCCTTCTGATTCCGAACACAAAAGACCTGCGGAAAAATAGCGCAAGCATTCATTCACATCACTGCGCCCACCCAAAAAATGAACGCGCGCCTCAACACCTAATGTTCGAGCCAGCGCCTGCAGTTCACTCGCATCACCGGCCCCGACAATAACCACATGTGGATTGCCAATTTTTATATCCAATGATGCAAGCGCAGCAATTGCATCTTGCATGCGTTTGATAGGGCGAATATTCGCTACCAACCCAAACAGGTTCGCACCTTGCGCTTTTAAAACTTCAAGCTCGCGGACTTCAACACCGGCAACCGGTTTAATGGCATAACCGTTATATATCACCTTTAACCGCGATGAAGGAATTCGCTCAACCGTGCCGGTGACTTCAGATACCGCATAACTATTACTAACCGCATAACTCACAAAGCGCCCGGTAAAAGGCAGCACCAAACGGTATATACGGTTATACCAAAATCCCATGTCACGACGGGAAATAATGGTTTTAATACCGGCAAGTGCAAACACAGGAGGACAAATTACCGATGCATCATTAAAAAAAACATGTGCAACATTAAAACCTGACCGGCGATAACGGCGAGCATGTTGATACACAGCCCACCAGGTTAATGGCGATTTGATCGCTGCGCCGCCCAACACGTCATAGTCACAAGGCAAGCCATTTTTTTGCAACCACTCACTTCCAGACAATACCATCACACGCACAACATAACCACTCGCAAGCAACTGCTTTATTAACAACAAAAACTGTCCTTCAGTTCCCGCGTGAGGATTGCTGATGTTATCAATAACCAGCAAAACTGCCTTATTCATACCAATTCCTGCAATATTTAATTAACAACAGAAGCAATTAGATTGCCACTTGTTGTTTTTTTCGATTATCAATTTTCGCAATTAATACCCCGGTTATTTTTTTGCATAGATATGACAAGGGTACAGCGCTTAATACTGAGGCCAAAATAACAAATATAATTTTGAGTAAAATCTCACTAATACTTTTCATGTCCCTAAGGTCAAATACTGCTTCTGCCAGATAGATATAAAGGGAGTGAATCATAAAAATAGAAAACGCATGGGTACTGAAAAACAATAACATCCGGCCGCATGCCGGAACCTTTTCCAGCACAAAGGTTATCGGTGTCCTTAAACCAAATAGCAAGCCAATACCGGCATATCCCAAAGACAAATAAAAGAAATCCTGAAAGTAGCTGTGATCAGCCAGATTCAGGCTAAAGTTCTGGTGTTGGAATATAGCCCACGCCATCAATGCCCCAACAAATACAAGGCAAAACATCCATGATGTTCGCTTTAAAATACCGACATAGGATGCCCATGCACAGAAACAAAAATATCCCATATTTACCAGGGGATGGTAGGTGTTGATCTCGTTCAAATCACCAATCGCAACCATAAAAACTGAACCCACTCCACCAAACTGCTGTGCGAGCGATACCAACAGGGAAATAAATACCGGAACTAACAAGTAATTAATATTTCGCAATGACAAGTAGAAAAACGGCAACACGATAACCGTAAGCAAAATTAACGCTCGCAAAAACCAGATCTGCCCCATCGGATAAGGTTGATCTGCTGATTTAGGATTTATTAATAGCCAATTCAGGAATTCAGATAGACCCACCCACTGGGGATTCATAATAAAAAGTATTAAATATGCTCCACCACTGATGATATAAAATGTAATTACTATACGAGCAATCCTTTTAATGACGTAATGAACCACGTCTCCTGCACGACGATACGAGTAATAGGAAACGATCCCGGAAACCCCGAATAACGCCGGAAAAAAAAGGCCAAAATAACTGCTGTAAGGCAAATAAAACCAGGCCAAACCAAGATGCATTAACACTACCCGCAGGATTAAGCCTCCACGCAAATAGTTAATGTATTGCTTATCCGAGTTCGTCAGCTCATGATGTAACAGCATGTTTAATATCCCACAACCCGGCTTTATTTAATTTTCTCTTGGCGAGTGATAACACGAAGCGCTCGCAGCGGATCCAACAAGCCAGAATAAATAAAGCGCCGCGCGGCTTCGATACGATTGGTTTTCTGGGACCACAACACTTGTGCCAGGCGAAAATTAATAATTGCCCTGCGTTTGCGAACAGTTTCAGTGCGATAATTAAACCGCTTAACCGCTTTATCAAGGATAATGTTTGCATTGCGCCAGCGGCGCTCAAGGCCTGTACTGCTAATAGAGTCACCGTGGCGGCGGTAGTGATAAACACGCCGGGGCAAAAACCCGAGCTTTATTTTTTCAGCCATACGAACTTGCATGTCATGGTCCTGGCCTGCACGCAAGCTTTCATCAAATCCCCCGACCAGATCAAAAACCTTTCTGCGCAACAATGACGACACCGGCAGATGAAAATAGCAGTCAAGCAAAACCCGATTGGGATCATTTTTCTCCTCATGCGCCTCACATAAAATCTCGTAAACAATTTCACCGTCGGCGTTAACCCCGTAACCCATGCCATACACCAGGTCGACATCCGGATTCTCACGCAAAAAAGTAACTTGCTCGGATAGTTTGTTAGGCAAAAAAATATCATCGCTATCCAGTATTGCAATAAATTCGCCGCGAGCTTTGGTTATCGCCAGATTCAAAGAAATTGACTGCCCCAGATTTACATTGCCCGGATGGCGATAAAGGGTTACCGGATAATCTTTGCAATAAGCCTCAACCAGCTTATCGCCTCCATCAGTTGAACCATCATCGACGACAATTATTTCGATATGCGAATATTCCTGCTTCAATGCAGAAGTAATTGTTTCATCGATATATTTTGCGCGGTTATAAAGAGGTATCAATACAGACACCAAACCATCCACATATGCCATGCTTAAATTCCCAATCGACAAATTTATTTGCTATTCATTCTTTCAAGAATATTTTCTATCAACTTACCGGGTGCAAGATAATCCTGTGCATAACGGCGATTCTCAGTTTCGATACTGGCGATTGATATTTCATCATCAAGCAAGCTTTTTACGATTTCCAGACAATTTCCGGCCGACTCATAAGCAATATAATTTTTATTTGCTGCAAAGTGACCAGGCAACTGCGTCGCAATCGGCTCAGAGAGAATACATTTCCCCAATGCAACATATTCACCGAGCTTCCACCCATTTGATTGCAATAATCCTGCACTGGAAATAACAATACTTGCTTTGCGCACCCGAGCAATATATTCACGGCGGACAGAGGGCAAACTTGCGATGAGCTCCGGTGCCAGCTCCCGGGCATATGCAGTATTTTGTAATCCACCCCAAAAACGTTCACCCAATTCTGTTTTTAATGACCGGATTAATTCAATGCGCGATTGATTAATCTGGTTGGCATCTTCCTGATTTTTTTCTGCAAGCCCCATTGGCTCCCACAATCGGCATTGAAACATCACGCTGCCGTTTCCAGCTGCACTGCCGGAAGGCGATAATTCCTTCTCAGATAAAAGATTATTCTTTTTTCCCCGCACAACAAAATCGAAAATATCTTTCAAATTATGTACGTGAAAATTGTGTTTTTTATTCAACGGGCTATAGGGGCGAGAAAAAAACTCAGCGGCAGCAATTTTCAAAAAATAATTTGCTGAAAAGCTGACTACTTGATAATTCAAACCAAAGGGAATTAATTTTTTTGCTTGTACTTCACTTAAACCATGGAATGACGATGGTTCCAGGCTTCTTTTTACATAAAAATCCACGTGGTCCAATGCGTCAGGCAATCCAAGTGCAGGAGAGTCCTGCAGATCAAATAAAAACGTCGTACGATCCCTGCTGGCTTTGTTTTGCGCCACACGCAACACCAGGAATTGACGATTTGGTCGCGCAAGCGTCAATGGCAATCCGCCTTTAACAGCCAGGGTGATTTTTCCCCGCTGCTGTAATAAATAAAGGCCAGAAAAAATTTGTAATAAATGCGTGCCCAGCGTGTCGCAGTGTAAATCAACATGCATCATAACGATTTACCTGAACTCGGGGAGATACGCTTGCGCAATACAGATTTAACCAAGCGCTTGATTGGCCCCAGAAACACGGGTAACAATTTGTCCCACAGCCAGGTAATAACCATTTCTGCAATAAAAAATGGCGTCTGGAGAATAAGCGTAGAAAACGGTTTGGGTATGCGACGGGAAATAACCTTGGGAAAGCTTTGAATATTCAGTTCGGCTTTTTTGGCTTGCCAACGCGCCTGCCGCTCAGCTTCCGAATAATGGCGATCAATTTCACGCTGCCCGCCTTTCTTAACAAGATCACGTGGATTAATACAATAGTGGGTATCTGAAATGATGATCTTATCGCGGACCTTATCACCCCAATAGCTCAGGTACCACCAATCCAAACCGTGGCATTGCACATTCGAATCATCGTAGATCGCCATGAAATCCAGCAATAAGTCGGTGCGGATAATCGGGCAAGTCACTTCAGCAAAATTGGTATAACGATAGTCGCTACGCCATTCACGAGCTGTTGTATCGTGCGAAATTTTCCCCAGGCGACTAAAGGCAGGAACAACAATGGGCGCTTGTTTTTCTGTTAATAAGCTGAAGAGTGCATCCAGGTCAGCACATGAAAGGATGATGTCATCATCGGCAATCATAATGGCCTTATAAGCGGAAATATGTTCCCTGTAATTTTCCAGCACCCATTTGAAATTGGGAAACTTGGCTCCTTTGCGTTCATTGTAGTGGTCGGCATAACCACGATGGAGGCCGGGAGTATTCGAGTAATTGGTTATCCAGATATCGTAGGAGCGATGGGCCTGCTTGGCCCATCGATGGACATTGGCATTTTCACCCGCCGAGGTATAAACCAAAAACTCTCGCATAGCGTCCTTCCAGATAGCTCTAATCGAAGGTCGCTATAATACCCTGAAATCAGACCATTTTTATTACTATAATCCAGGCCTGTTTAAAGAGTGGATCGATAAGAAACTGTAACTCACAGTAAAGTATTTCTTATCGATCCTTCAAATATCATCATTTCAGAATATTTGTTCGAGATGATCTTTATTTCAGCATAAGAATTGGTGATTCCAGTTTAATTCCTGCCGGATTAGGAACCCCGTTTTCATCGTAAATATAAATGTATGCAGGTTTGGATCGATTTAAAGAACCATAATTTGGCTTGAAGGTGATTTCTGAATCAGTCCAGCTGGTGTAATACTGCACTTCTTCACTCGTGACCGCCGTATATTTGTCAGCATCGCCCAGCGTGATCCTGCGGAAACTTTTATCCATATAGATATCGTCCATCCAGAACTTTTGGATCAGATCAACACTGGCATCAAACCCAATCAAGCCAATTGTCGGAGAATAGCCTGGCACATCGGCTACACCTTCATAAGTACCAGACTGATCAGCCAAGCCATTGACTTTGGTCCATACTTTTTTAGCAGTTTGGTCAATGAATAACTCCATGTGATTCCATTCCCTGGCAATAACATTGGACACCTTATAGGTTACAAGGCTGTCTACTGCGACTGTCGTATTGGTCCAGGACATCCTGAAACTCCCCTCTGAACCGTCACTTTCCCAAATACGCACATATTTATTCGCTCCACGCCAACCGGTTGCCTCTACGATACTTGCCTTCGCACCATTTGAGTTGAGCGTGACAGTCTTTCCTATGATTTTATTGGGGTTTGCCTGTCCATAAAAATTACCTACCAGCTCGCTTTTCGCTGGATCGTAATTAATGACCCTGCCATATACCTGGGTAACGCCAGTCCAATCCTTATCTACCGCAACACTAAACTCATCACCTTCAACCGGCTTAAAGTCGGTTGATACATTAGTGACCTTAACAGGGATATAGTCACGGGTATCATTTTGCGGTTTGAACCACCAACTGAGATATAACTTTTTAGACTCAACGGGTGTCCCGGAACGGGAGTGTACCCTCGGGTCACCAATAAAGGCATTTGCATTGCTTCCAAAGTAATAAGCACCCGATGTCTCTGTCCGTGCGAATGCCTTGTTATTTTGAATAAAAATGCCCGCATTGGCAGTTTGCCAGATAGCTTTAGCGTTATATCGCGTATCACCCAAGGTAAGTTCACGGGTTTCGGCTATTGTGGCAAAGGTTCGATTGAGGATACCTTTTTCATAACCCTCATTTGCCTGATCATAAAGGAGAGGGGCTTCTTTTGCCGAAAAGCTTCCTTTCAGCGTTACAACATCGATGGCGCCGCCAACCTTTTTCAAATCCACGCTTGTCACTTGCGCAAATGTGGAAAGAGGCAAGAATGCAAGCAAAAGTAGGAGAAATTTCATAAAATCAAAAGCCTCTCTGACGTAGATATCCTTTGAAGGATAGCAAAGTAATTATCATTTGAATGCCAAAAGCCTAGCTTTTTTCGAACTAGTAATGGTCCTTTTTATCGTCAAGTATACGTATTTCGATCAGGATCGATTTCAAAAGTCCAAGAGCCCTTCCGAGTAAATAAAAAAAATCCAGAACGTACATTTTTATATAACGATCAATACTGAAAAGCCTTACCGTTGAGCGAACCAACCGCTTGAACGTTAATAAAATCGGGATGGCAAACAAAATTAGCACCTGCATGAAGAATGCCTGCACAGTGAAAATCAAGGATAGCGGCAATGTGATTAAGGTCACCAAAAAAAATACCGTAAGTGCAAAAGTGGGATCTATACCACTCTTCTTGCTTTTCAAATAACTGGAGGCATGCCACATCTGCCGGCGCATAAACTCTGATATCGTTGTCGGGTATCCCAAATGGATAAAGGCACAACATTTCGCTATATGAACTTTATGACCCAACTCACGCAACCGATGCCCTAATCCGGAATCCTCTCCAGCAGTCAAGGTCTCATCAAACCCGTTAACGCTCAGGAATAATGATTTGCTCAGCAAAATACTTCCACCAATCAAGGTTCCGTTTATATCATCTTTAGGGTCGACATTTATGACCCATGCAGTTTCGACCCAGGAAGGATTTGCTCGAAGCAAACAAGTGCCACCAACAACATCGCAATTATTCGCTTCCATATAAGCCAGGGCATCCGTTAGCCATGTCACCGGGGGAATGCAGTCCCCATCAAGGAAGGCCACCATTTCGCCTTTTGATTTAGACACACCGAAATTTCTCACTGCACCAACCCTGACATTTGGCACAACATAAACATCAACTCCAAATCCCCTGGCTATCTCCACCGTTCTATCTTTAGACCCATTGTCAACAACAATGATTTCAATCAGTTCGGAGGGGTAATCCAGCGCCTGGACTGATTTAAGGCAATCGGCAATATATCGCTCTTCATTAAATGCCGGAATAATTATCGAAACTGAAGGGAGTGACGGATTATTCATAAAACTCAAACTCCACTCCATACATGTTCAACATATTGTTGATATATTTTTGAGATGGTAAATTCATCAATAATCGCAGCCCTGTTATGATTCGCACTCAGTTCTATTTCTGATAGGGACATTTTCTGCCATTGATCAATAGCACTGGCAAGATCATCAATTTCAAAGCCGCTCCTGATAATACTAATAGCTTCGAGGTCCACAGCTATTCCAACATTTGTACTTATTACCGGCTTGCCACTTAAAATTGCTTCAGCCAATACAATTCCAAACCCCTCATACAATGAGGAACAAATAAATGCATCTATTGATGCATAAAATGCCGGCATATCGCCTTGATGCCCCAACAAAAAAACATTATTTTCCAAACCGTGTTGTTTAATCAGCAATTCAAGTGCTGATCGTTTCACACCTTCACCGGCAATATGTAATTGAACCCCATCACATTTGCAGCGGGAAAATGCCACAACCAATGCCTCAAAATTTTTTTGATCATCTAACCGGCCCGCCGCACCGAGAATAGTTTTTTTACCGGGAGCTGAAAAGTGATATCTTTCTACCATCAACCCGTTAAAGATCACGACTGAGGTTATTCCAAGATGCCGCTGCACTGCATCCGCAACAGCTTTGCCAACCGAACTCGAAGATATGCTTTTAGTAGCAAACAATTTACGGATTAAATCTCGTTTGATCTTGTCTTTTTTGGATGCTGAAGAAAAAAAAGGATAAAGATTATGAAACGTTACCGCACCCTTACCGGTGATCAGGTACAAAAACATAAAAGGCAAAAATGAATGCGCGTGATATAGATTTTTCCGCTTGAAAATAATCTCGAAAAAAATCGAAGCCATCCGGAAAAGCGACAAAAAAATATCCCAATATCCTTTTTGCTTTCTAATAACCCTGACGGCATGTGAATGTCCATTTTCAAGGCCTTGAGCAGCCAGCTCATTGGCAACCGAAAATATTCCCGAACGCTCCCAATGAACTATATGGATAACTTTCCTATTCAATTAATTCACCTTAAAAGCCAAATTTCTTCAACACTTTTCGTTTAATGAAAATAAATTTAAGGCTTACCTTTCCCCTAAAGAAATTCGATGCAAAAAATATTATTTTCATCAACGAGAAAAATCTGAACCCAGAAGCATTTTCATATAGGCAAAAACTTCCAGCCGTGATTTTATTTGCCACTGAGGCCTTAACCGGCGTGCCGTTTGGCAAAATAGTTACAGGGTGGACACTTGCATCAAACGAATATTTATTTAAGTCGATTTCCAGAATCGCAGACTTGCACAACCGTTTATCCCAGGGAAGATCAAATATAAAATTACCTAACGACCAGGCACATAAATAATGCTCTGATCGTTCCACAGGGAAAAATATATGGGGATGATGGCCAACAATAAAATTTACCCCAGCCTCCCTAAAGCGGTTTGCCATATCAATTTGTTCCTGGGTAGGACTGATTTTTTCTTCCTTGCCCCAATGCAAGGACAGTAAAATCCAATCAACCGTACCCTTAACTTCCTTAACCTTTTTCAGTATTTTTTCTACATCCAGGGTTTCATAGAGCTGCTGTTCGGGAAATGTGTTATCAGGAACATCCGAGCCGGCAATTATGGCAATTTTAATTCCATTTTTTTCCAGGATACATTCGTCACCAACATTTCCGATGGGAATAATATTGTTGCTCTCCAGTAGAGCCAGGGTATGGCGATATGCTTGTTCGCCATGTTGGATAATATGGTTATTTGCAACATGCATTAAATTAAAACCCGCATCAGCAAGCATTCCAGCTGCATGGGGATCGCCACGAAAAACAACACTTTCCGGATCTTTGGAATTCAAACCAATATCCGAAATTGGCCCTTCCAAGTTTCCGCAAACATAATCTGCCGCTGCAAATATTGGTTTAACCGATGCGAATATATCTTGCCTGTCTGCCGTAGACCTGGGCCCATGCCCAAAAGAAAAATAGTGCTCTCCCAACGAAATATCGCCTACAAACATTAATTTTAAACTGCTCAACTATTTAGCTCCGCTGGTATATTTAAATAGTTTCAACTATTAGCTGTTACCAGCTACTGACCTTTCTTAAAATTACTAATCACCGGTTTAAACTTTCCGTTTTTTTCTTTGGCAATCTCGTTGACGAGCGCTATTTCAATGGGTAAATCATCACCTACACGTTTTATTAACTCACGGCGCAAATCAATGCCGGCTTGTTCGGTATAAGTTTCATCCGGCACTAAACGGAGACTAATTGCACCGGATTGGTCTTGTAGTATTTGCGCCGCTCTAATGCCACTTCCACCTTTAAAAATGGGGTCCAGCCTGCCTACCGGTGTGCCATCACACATGTATATCACATCATCTTTACGCCCATGCACTTGTACCAATTCAGGAAACCCGTTTGCATTGGCTGAACCGATAGTGACCGTATCTCCGATAGCGTAACGAATAACAGGCATGGAATAATTCACCAACCCCGTTACCACCAATTCACCTTCACCTTGTTCAGCAATTTCGCCGGACGGTGTGCGAACCTCGGCAATACCATGCTCAGGATGGAACCGCATACTGCCGTCTGGCAAGCTCGAAACAAAAAACGCCATTTCTGTACACCCATATTGATTCACAATAGGTGCATCGAATGCTTGCTGTAATAACGTTTTTTGCCACTCATGCAAATTTTCCGCAGTTGTCATCAGTAGCTTGAGGGGTAAAGGTGGCAACTTTTCAGCAACAATGAATTCAGCAATGCGCGTGATACTAGAGGGATAACTAAAAATTTCTTGCGGCTGGTATGTGCGCAATTTGTTGTAATAATGAATTACATTTTCCGGTTTCAGGTGATACGAGGACATTAGCAAATTTTTTTGCGCTGCATCATAACGCCAAAATGGCGGTTTTTTTTGTACCGCCGGCATAATGATACGACCAAATAATGTAGCCCTGCGCGCAACAGGATCTACGCCATACCATGAGCGCAGGCGAGAAAAAAAAGCATAATGTTCGCTACGTGAATCCTGATCCGTAAACACAGACAATGGTGTTCCCGTTGTCCCGCTGGTAAATAACGTCATTGGCTTGGCAGTGACATTACGCGGGCCTGCTTTAAACAGCGCAGCATTTTCGCGAATAAAATTTTTTTCAATTACAGGGAATTGTTTTATATCCGCAAGGGAACGAATATCACTAACGCTGATACCCTGTTCTTTTGCCCAGCGACGATAAAACTCTGTGTTGTAAATCGCATGCCGCGCAAGTTGTACAAATTGTTCGCTTTGATAAGCGCACATTTGCTCCGCAGTGAATTGGCTGCTGATGAGTAACTCTTTAAGTTTTTCTTCGCCTGCCGGACGGTAGCGTTCGGCGCGCAAGCGTAACCCCATCAAACTCACGGCAAGGTTTTGCAAAAACACCGGGCTTTTATAATAAAGAGATTCAACAACAGGATTCATACGCTAAGCCGCTGTGCGATGAGAGATTGATAAATAGCGAGATAACTGGCCGCCATAGCTTCGGCAGTATAGTTCTGCATATAACGCGCATAATTACGCGCTATTAATTGTTCTCGTTCTGCGATTGTTTTTTGTAACCAATCACGGCATTTACTTACAATTGAATCTACGGAAGCTGGCGCAATTAGCAGTGGATTATCTGCACCAAGCACCTGGGGGATTCCTCCAACTGAAGATGCCATAATCGGTGTTTTATTACGCATGGCTTCCAGCAAGGTTACAGGAATACCTTCCGTTAAGGAGGGCATGACCACCATGTGATACTGATGAAATTGAGCCTGGGCATTACTGACAAATCCGGCAAATCGAATAAACCCGGATTGCCCCAATTGCTCAGCCTGAAGTTTTAACTGCGCATCTAAACCGCCTGCGCCCATTAATGTCAGGCGGCACGTTGGATGGTCGCGATTCAACTCCGCCAATGCACTAATGAGATAACCAAATCCTTTTTCGGGCGAAAGCCGGCCAACTGCTACCAATTCCAGGAGTCCATCGACCTGCACAGGCGAAGGCATTGAGTTTTCAGCCGCAATGCCATTACTAATAACGCCAATGCGCGAACTATTACCGCTAAAGGCGTTAAGCTGACGCATTTGATCACTAACAAGAATTATTTTATCGAAGCGGCCCAGCGCAATTCGATCAAGCAATTCATAAAGCCACATTTTGTGTGGAAACTTTGCTTTTACATAACCATGGACAGTCGATAATAGTGGCATGCCTGCTTTGCGACGCCCAAGCAAGGCGAGCAGAATATTAAATTTGTAACCGTGGGAATGCAGCAACTGGATTTTTTGCTCAACAAGTGCAGCGTGTAATTGGCGCATCCCCGCCAGATTAATCCCGGCTTTCATACGCCAAACAAGCACCGGGATAGATTGGGCGCGGGCAGCTTGCTCCAGCGGTTTTTCCGCTTCACCAGGCAAACCACAACTAACAATCAATGGATTTAATCCCTGCCGTTGTTGCTGCTTGCATAGAGTAAGCAGCACTTGTTCAGCACCGTAAAGACCACCACTATCGATAAGATGAGCAATATTCATTGCAATAGCACCTAACCGACCCTGGGTTTCCAAATAACAATTTTTTCGCCTTTAATAAACTTCAGGAATGCCATTGCTGCCGCAACATTTATTAAACAAAAATAATTGGCTAACGCCAGCCAACGATTTCTGGTTCCATCATTCAATGACACAAACGCTGCCGCGCCGTAAAAAATAATCTGGATTAAAAATGTATATTGATAAAACCAACCCTCACCGGTAACCAAGCCATTGCTTACGAACACCAGAATCAGAGGGATAAACGCAAGATAACGCAACAATTTATGTGAAAACAATTGCAAACTAAATAAGCCATAATTACCGGGATTGAATAAATGTTTCATATCCCACATGGCCCAAAAAGCACGCAGCGATACCCGTACACGCATACGGAATTCCGATTGGGAATTGCTTAAGGATTCCTCGTTCAACAATGCTTCTTCACAATAAATAACACGTTTACCCTGAGTGACGACTTTAAGTGGTAAAACAAAATCGGGTAACTGATCTGCACTCATGGGTTGGTACAAAGATTTTCTCACCGCGTCCACACCGCCATCCACGCCAACAACAGATGAGACATCAGCTTCCAGGCGGCGCAAATGATTTTCATATTTCATATAGGCGCTGCAACCATCGCCGATCACATTGCCTTCTTCGTTTACATACACCATTTTTCCGGTGACATAACCAACATCCGGATCAGCAAAGCACGCAACCAGTTTTTCAATCGCATCAGGTTGGTAATGGCTATTCGCATCAGAAAATACAATGATCTCACCGGTAGTATGTGGCATCGCCAAATTCAAACCCGACGTTTTTCCCTGACGCGGGACTTGTCGAACTAATTTCACACGCGAGTTTTGTTCTGCAATTTCTGTCACTATTTCGTCAGTTTTATCCTCCGACTCATCTGAAATTACAATAATATCGATGAGGTCAGCGGGATATGTTTGCGCAAGTTTATTTTCAATGGTTGCGCGAATAACCTTTTCCTCATTGAATGCTGGAATCAACACCGTAACGCGCGGCTTTTCTGTCGCCAACGCATCGCGCTTGATTGGCTTTTTCGGCAGGAAACGCAATAACAACGGATAACCCGCATAAATATAAATAACCAATAAACCTGATAACCAAAACAGCAGTTCCATAGTTAACCTTTAGTTGATAATTAATTCGTTAATACCCAGCAGTTGTTGTACTGCATCATCACAGCTGTTGTTTGCACATTCAGTTTGAAGTGTAATTATTGAAAAATAGTTATTCCCGCTTAACAGTGCAGGGATTTGCAGTAGCTTGGCCTTTGGCACTGTTGGAGCGCGATACCCGCCTACATCGAACCATTGCAATTGCACCACTTTACGCACGCCGGATTTCTGCCGAAGGATATCGATACGCACCTGGTTATTTTTTGCAGCCATGATTTTACTGCTATCAATCACCCATGCTTCGGTATCGAACTGATGCGCAATATAAGGAACCAAGCGCTCTTTGCGGGTTTCAGGATAATATTGGTCAATTCGCAAACGTGCGGAATCAACCTGGTAGCTATGGTGGATTTTACTGGGAGGCAACTCCATTTGAACCGGCATGGGGTGATAACTTTGATGAAAATAATCAGCATCCAATTTGTAGACTGGAGGCTTTGTCCCTGCGGTCGGGTTTATGATAAATGCGAGAATAACCCCGGGTATCAATAGCAGTATTAACACCGCTAATTTTTTCCAACCGACTACCGAAGGGGTTAAAACAGGCGTGTGTGCGACCCTGCGAATTACCGGCGCAAAATAAATCGCGGGAAAACAAACAAGGGCAAAAATAACCCAGCCAAAAGTTTCATGGTCCGACATTAAAGAACTTTGCATTTCAGTGTAGTAACCTACCAGGATGAGGCCGAAAATCCTTATCCAATTCGCAACCAAACCCAGAACGCCAGCCAAAATCAAACAGACAATTACGCCTTTTTCGCGATAGCCGTTGAGATAACTTATTGCATGGCCCATCGCCAGGGAAATAATTAAATAACGCAATCCCGAACAACCATCCGCAATCATAATGTGGCCAGATGGAATAAAAATACTGCTGCCATCAATTAACGCAGGTATTTGCATCCAACGCACCATCACACCTACCACCAGGCTCGCCAATTCCACTAATGGAGTAGTGAGATAATCCCAAACCGGTAATGTAAAAATTGGCAATAGTAGTAAAAATCGTTGCTGCCAAAATGTTTTTAATCCAAATACCCAGGAGATACTTAAATACAACAATGGTAACAGTATCAGTTGTTCAAATAATTTAATTTGGACCAACTGAAACAAAAACCATGCGAGACTTAAACCGATTAATGCAATAACCAGCAATATATCTACTGCAATATGTTGTCGATGAATTGCCAGGGGGCTTGCTTTGAATAACAGGTAGGCAAACCATAACAACAAGGGATAAGCATGGGATAACGATTGATCCCATTGGCTCCACTCGCTTGCAAGACCGGCGAAGGTTTGCCAAAAAAGTAAGGGCAGCACAGCAATTACCGCAAATGGCAGTAATTTTGCCGGTGCAAAAGTCTTTGTGTTTTGTGCGTTATTTTCCATGGCTTTGCCTGGACTACCCCTGGAGTGATTATTTGCTCTGCAAACAACCCGGTCAGACTAAAAATAAAAACTGGGCCATTGGAGGCCCAGTTATCTCGATTTTTTACATTAAATATTACTGATTTTTTAACCTTGTTTTCGCTTCTTGTAAGTGCTGCTTTATTTCAACATTATTTTGATCTGCTGCAACTGCACGCTCAAGCAATTCAACACCTTCCGCCACTTTTCCATGTTCAACCAATATCCATCCGTAGGTGTCCAATATTGCCGGTACAGTTGGCGCTAGCTCATAGGCTTTTTTGGCAGTTTCCAATGCACGCGGATCTTTAGCCAAATGATAATTCCACGCCAGATTATTCAGTACTGCAGGCGAAGATGGATCTTTTTGCACAATTTCTTCGTAATATTTGGTGGCAGTAGGAATGTCATTGCTGGCCTGGGCATTCATCGCCAACACCAAACCTGCTTTGCGGCTTTGTGGTAACTTTTCTTTCCACTCTGCAGCAAAAGTGCGGCTGGCATCATTTTTAGTCTGCGTGTAATAAGTGAATATTGTCTCTGCAACCAGCTCATTAGGTTGCAGCGCCCAGGATTTCAGATATTCCTTTAACGCCTCTTCCGGTTTTCCCTCTGCCATACGGATTTTACCTTGTAAAAAAGTTTTCCCTGGCAAGGTTTCTTGTGTCTGTGTAAATTGATCCAGCAACTTCTGGGCTTCCGGAATATTTTTACTAACCAACTCGGTCTCTATTAAACCAGCAAGGTAATCCAGGTTATCCGGGATTAATGCTATCGCTTTTGCTGAATAGCTTTGTGCTTCAACCAGCTTATTAGCCGCACGTAATTCAGCGCTGTAGGCGTGATACAGATTTGCGGTCATCTTTTTTACATTGTCTGAGTTGCGGCTTTTTTCCAATGCTTTTTCAATGTAAGGAATAGCAGCAGCGCTTTGTTTACTCACAAATAACAATTGCGCCAATACTGCGGAGGGCTGCCAATCTTCCGATTTACTGGCCAGGGTTTGCAAAAACTCCTGCGCTTCTTTCAGGCGATCCTGCTGCGCCATAAGTGCGAGCCAGGGCCTGTAGGCATTAACATTTTTTGGCTCGGCCTCAAGCAAGGATTGCCAGGCATTCACTGCTTTTAAGGGTTGGTTTTGCTCACTGTATAATTGCGCAAGCCCAGCATAAGAGAGGGATTTCTCGGTGTTATCTTTAATTGATAATGCTTTTTCAAATTGCTTTTCCGCTACCGCATATTCTTTCTTGGTTAACGAATACCAACCACTAAGGAAAGAGGCGCGAGGGCTATCCGGATATTTTTGCTGCAAATCATTAATAACTGCCCGGGCGCGATCATCATCACCTTGTTGCAATAACATTTTCAGATAAGCTTCTTCAACCAATAAATCCAATGGTTTGGCTTCATAAGCTTTTTGCAATTGCGCCAACGCTTGTTCAGGCTGCTGCAATTCGGTGTAACGTTTTGCAAGTGCAATGCGCAAACGCTGTTGCTGCGGATCCAATGCAAGGCTTTTCTCCAGCGCGATTCCGCCTTCGGAACTGGTAGGTTCACGATCCAAAAGAGCAAGGCCATAGGTCGCCAGTATTGCAGCGTTATTAGGTTGGCTTTGTGCAGCGTCTTTTAATAATTTAACCGCGTCATCTACTTGGTTGGAACGGAATTTCGCTAAAGCCGCTGCTTGAATTACAGTTGGCGTAGCAGTTTCCGGATCAATAAATTGATCGAATAAATCAATCGCACTCTTATCAGAGCCTTGTTGGAATTCAATCATGCCCAATAAGGTTGCTGTATTTTTATCGTCAGGGTATTGCTCGCGCAATTCCTTTAATAATTTCTCAGCATCGCCCAATTTGCCTTGCTGGTAGTATTCCATTGCATCAGTAAATTTTTGTTGGGCAGCATTGCGTTCGGGGTTAGCCTCTGCAAGCAATTTTTGATAGACATAAGCTTCGCTGGTGCGGCCCTGCTGGATGAGGACATCCGTCAGTAACGACAACACTTTGGCCCGGTCTATGGTGATTACATCAGTAGCGGGCAACAATCCCAATGCTTTGGTGTAGTGTTGCTCAGCATCTTGTAATTGGTTTTTGTAAGCGGATAAATTACCCAGCAAAATTAGTGCTTTTAAATGGTTAGGATCTTTTTGGAGGGTTGCCTGCAGTGAGGTAATCGCTTCATCAGTTTGACCCTGCGCGAGCTGGAAACTTGCTTCGAGATAACCTATGTCAGCAACGCTGCCATTTGCGGCGCGGAATTTTTCCAACGCAACCTGATATGCATCTTTATCGCCTAATGCAATATTGGCTTGGGCAGCAATGAATTGTTGCTGTTGTACCAACACTGGAGAAGCTTCGGGAGCTGGATGCGTTTCAAGAATATTAAGTGCGGTGCGGTATTTTTTTACCGCAAAATGCGCCTCAGCCAATTCCGAGGCCGCAGCAGGAATTTGTTCAACGCGCGACTCCAATAAATTGATAGTAGAAGCGTAAGCACCTGTCTGATTATAAATTTTTGCTAATGCAATATACGCTTCCGGTGAATCGGGCACCAATTGGATTGCACTTTTAGCCTCCAACATGGCCGCTCGCAATTGACCTTGCTGCTGGTAAACAGCGGCAGAATTTTGATGGCGCAATGCGGTTTCTGCATTTTCTTGTTTGTTTTGACCACATCCCGCTAGCAACAGCCCCAGGCCTAGCGCAGTTATTTGTGTAATTTTTTTCATGGAATTTACCATTCCTGTTATCAATAAGGGTTAGAACCTGTGGCTAAGCGTTATTCCTGACCTTAGCTCGGTATAATCTTGTAACTCGCTATCCGATTCGCGTTCAAACTCAGATGCGAATAAACGTACGCTGGTACCGCCGGAAAAGTTGTAACTGTAATAAACACCGATTTGGGTTGTATCAAAGTCTTCGATGGGGCTCTTGCCTTCAAATTCCTGTTGGCGCAATTGAATGCGCGCACCAATATTTGCCGAACGCGATAAGTTGTACCCTACACCCAATGCAACCCCATTGCTTTGCTCTTGCCGCTCCTGCGTAAGGTATTCGCGCTCTTCAGCAACACCACTCAGGTTCAATGTGCAACGATCACAGAGTGCTGTGGTTCTCCAGGATAACTGGGCACGTTTCAGAACTATGCGATCCGGTTTATTTGAACCCGAATCACCGAAACCTGAATCTTCGCCAAAAGCATTATCACCCAGGCCCATCGATGAATCGCTGCTTTGCTCTGTAACCGACAAATCCCACTGGTTGTACCCCGTTGCATAACTGGCAGTAACCAAATAGTAAGGATTAGTGTCTGCTTCATCGCCTTTATCAAACTGGGATTGCATTTTGCTCTGCCCAAGTTCCAGTTTGTATTGCAGTTTGCGCAATTGCGCCGCGTAACTTACCGCATAGGATTGCATGCGATAATCAAGTTCCGGAAGAAATTCAAAATCTACATCGGTATGACTGATAAAAATACCAAGGAGGTCGACACTGGAAAATGAATGTTGCAAACCGGTTGTTGCGCCTTCTCGCTGTGAATTACTCAGCGTCTGGTAACGATAATCCACATCGGTAGCATTACCCTGGATAAAAAAAGTATCTGTTGGGGTAATTCGCGTATGAAATGACGGCTGGATAGTGAGGATCTGTTTTTCATCCTGATTTTCTTCAAGATCAATTGCATCAGCAGAAACCAGTTGTTTTTGACGCACATGCAAAACACGCAGATCAACCAGGTGATGATCCTTACCTATTTTAAAACTGGTGCGACCGGTTAACGAATCGCGATCTCTCTGGCTCTCCTTGTCATAATATTTTTTTGCTGCAGCGTAATTGGTATCCAGCTCTATCAGATCATTTTCATAGAGTGCAAAAACACCTGCCTGCAATGTATCCTGGCGTTCACTGATTTCATTTTCAGGAGCACGTAAGGCATTATCAGATTGCTCTGTGGTTGCAGATAATATTGCACCGTACGTTTGTTGTTTTTCCTCAACAGCAGACGCGTTAGCACATGCAATCACCAATGCAAGGAGGGAAACTCTTTTCATGTAGCGCATCTCCTTTTATCAGTGTACAACCTAGTTATTAAAGACCAACCCGGCAAAACGTTCTTTACCAACAGCATCGACCGCCGCAAGCACTTCGTCAGTAACGGCAGTTCCGTAAGGCACCACTAGCAGCGCGTGATCACAATAACGTGAAAGAATCCGCGCCTCTGTTGAAACCTGCACTGAAGGTGCATCAAGTACGATAAAACGATCCGGATAGCGGGATTTAATTTCAGCTACAAATACTTCCATCCGTTTGGAGTTAAAAAACTCTGCTGCAGATTCACTGGAACCACCGGAGGGAATAACACGCAAACGCTCGATGCCACTTGGATAAATAATGCTTTTCAACGGCACGGTGTAATCAGTCAAATATTGCGTAAGGCCGTTTTCCACATCCTGGGTGATATAGCGTTCAGCTGCAGATGCATAGGGATTACAATCAACGTAGAGCGCCGTTTTGTGTTGGTCCAACGCAAATGTTGCGGCAAGGTTAAAAGAGAAAAAACTGGAACCGCCACTGGCAGATACCGAACTGACCAGTACCACCATGTTATCGGTTTTATTTTTCTCCAACAGGCGGATGCGCACTTCACGAAAGGCGTTCAACAATTCCCGCTGGCGCATTCCGGTAAAAACGATTTTCTTTTCGTAGAGCTCATCCTGCCCCCACAATACGGGCAACTCCATATTTTTAATTTGTTCGCGCTTGCGATGCTCAAGCACGGCGGTCTTTACCAATTGTTCACTCGTCTCCACCAGTGAATCGACACCTGCCATGAGTTGCTTGAGGCTATATTCTTTTGTCTTTTCCATTTTCGTTACCTGAATTAGCCCCTGGTAATTTGCCAATAAATGCTAATTGCCGCATACAACCCCATGGCCAGCAATGAAACAAAAAATACCGCCAGCATATCTTTCTTAAGCAATCTATCGCCTAACGGGGAATGGTAATGCGGGATTACACCAATTAATTCGATATCATTCGGCAATTGTTTTTGCAGTGCTCTGGCTGAACGTAAATGCGGATCAAACAATACAAAAGCAATCAACAATGCGATTGGTACTATCAACCCCAAAAACGGGCCGACAAAAGCAAAATGGATAAAATAAAAACCGGAGGGTTTGAGCGGGAAAGTTGCTGGTTCCTGTATGCGATAACTAACACCCTGACCTTCAATATCCAGGGTCATGGATAAGCGGGCCGATTCTTTTTTCTGCAACATTTCTTCATAGGTTTTGCGAATCACATCGTAATCGCGCGTCAATTCGGAAAACTGCGCCTGATTAGCGGCAACACGTTGTTGACGCTCATATTCTTGCTCTTGCAATGCTGTTAACGATTGCATGCGGCGCTTTTGCGAACGCAAATCCACATCGGCAGCAGCTAATTGTTTGCGCAACTCTTCGTAAAGCGGATTCTCCGTTTTCTGGGTATCCGCATATACATCACCAGCGGATTGCAACTTTTGCATAGTCGCATCCAAATCCGCAATTTGCGCGCGGATGGAAATAATATCGGGATAACCTTCTTCGTAACTCAGCAATAGTTGCTCAAGTTGTGATGTGAGGGCTTGTTTGCGCTGCTTAACTTCGTCAATGCGACCTTTAGTTTGCAAATACTGCCCTTCAGATCCCAACTGTTGCTGGATGGTGTTGTAACGCGCCTGGGATTCTTCAATGGTAATTTTCAGTGCTTCAATTTCCTGACGCAATTGAGCGATACGTCCACTCACTGTCTGTTCAGTGCCATCCGTATTTTGCGAATTGAAATCTTTCAACTTCAGTTCCGCTTGCTCCAATTGTTTTTTATAGGATTGCACCTGAGCGTCAATAAAGTTGTAAGCCCCCAAACTTTCAGCACGTTTTTTCCGGGCAGTGTCTTCAATGAAGACATTCACAATTGCATTCAATATTTCAAATGAGGAATCCGGATTATTAGCGACATAACTGATGCGAAAGTACGCTTTATTGCCTTCACCCTTTACATTCAAACCACTGCGAATCCGCTTGATGGCCAACTCTTCATCATTTTGCGTTGGGTTCTTCGGCAAAAAACCAACTTCTTTTGCGGCTGCCAGCATAATCGCACGGGTCCAGATAATTTCCCGCGCTTGCTCAGAGCGATCAATTTTGGTCACTTCGGCAGAGCCTTTTAATAAGGGCTCGATAATATTGGTTTGATCAGCAAACAGCACTGCGCTGGTGGTATAGGTTTTTGGCCAGGTAATGCCGACCACTAACACCAGAAAACTGATTGCAATAAATATCACTACACACACATAGCGAAATCGAACCAACTCGGCACGAAGCGAGTTCAACAAGTCTTTCAGGTAGGCTTTGTCCATGTAAGATCTCTAGGTATTGAAACATTGCAGGGGCATTGAGCCCCCGACTTGTTGTTCATTGCATCAATTTAAAACGCCCGTTCCGGCACGCTGACGATATCAGACGGCTGCAGGGGGTAATTAGTTTCAACCTGGCCATCACTCATCAAATCATCCAGGCGAATTTTATACACCTTGAGCTCCCCATTAACTTTGCGATACAGGCGAGCCTTGTTCGCCGAGGCAAATTCGTTAGGGCCACCGGCAATCAACACCAGGTCAAGAACAGTCATCCCCTCACGAAATGGAATAGATTGGGGGCTCTTTACTGCACCGGTGATACGCACACGGCGCTGGAAGTCGGAGCTGCTGGGATTGCTAACAATGACAGTAACCTGCGGGCTGCGTACGAAACTGCTGAGGTTCTTGGTGATATTTTGTGAAAGTTCTGTAGCGGTAAGGCTGGCAGCGACAACATCGCCGATCAGCGGCATGGAGATTTTTCCGTCTGGACGCACCGGAACAGCAACAGTCAATTCGGGATTGCGCCATACATTAATTTGCAACGCATCGCCCACACCAATTCGATAGTCATCCATCACACCGGTATCAGACAGTGGTGGAGTGGTACTCAAAGGCTTGCTAGCACAACCACACAACACAATTGCAGCAACCACTAACTGCATTAACCACATGATTTTTTTCACAATCCTTCTCCTTTTGAAGGTGGAATCGAGCGGCAGATCAACATCAGTGCACCCCTTTGCCAAGCAAAACAATTTCAACCGTCTGGATCATAATCAGCATATCCATCAGGAAGCTATGGTTCTTAGTGTAATAGAGATCGTATTGGAGTTTGTTTTTCGCATCTTCCACCGAGGCGCCATAGGGATACTTGAGCTGTGCCCACCCCATCAACCCAGGCTTCACCTTGTGACGAGTTTCATAGAATGGTAATTGCTTTGCAAGCTCGGAAACAAATTCAGGGCGCTCCGGACGCGGCCCTACAAAACTCATGCTGCCGGCAATAACGTTATACAATTGGGGCAACTCATCCAGGCGGGTGTTGCGGATAAACGCTCCAACGCGAGTTATCCGCGAATCATTTTTCTTGGCCCAGACCGCGCCATTTTTTTCCGCATCCTGGCGCATACTGCGAAATTTATAAATACGAAACGGTTTGCCGTTCAAGCCGGTGCGCGTCTGGTGATAAAGCACCGGGCCAGGACTGTCCAAACGCACCGCAATAGCAGTCAATAACATAAATGGCCAAAGCACAATAAAAAATAGAGAGGCCAACGCCAGATCAAACAAGCGTTTGGCAATTAACATGCGCTTGGAATATTTGAAACCATCGGAAAATAACATCCAACTCGGATGCAATAGGTTGATATCGATACGCCCCAATTCGCGCTCGCAAAAACTCAATGCATCGGTGGAATCAATACCCGCCAGCTTGCAATCAAGAAATTGCCCTAACGGAAATGCGTTGCCAGAACTGCGGCGGCGCTCATCCGGGGAAATCACAATCTCGGAGATCTGTTCGCGCTTAACAAAACCGAGCCAATCCTGGGGTTCCCCGATAATTAATTGCGGATCAACCTGGATTGACTCATTGTCGCTAGGAATACATCCGACAATAGTTACACCAAGAACTGCTATTTCAGGAGCCAGATCATCGAGCAACTTCCTGGCCTTGATGCCCGCACCATAGATAACAACACGCCGCTTCAGCTGCTTGGTATCAACCACTTTCAAAAAGATAAAACGGGTCACCACGACCAACGCAGTTGCAATCAACACCCCCCAAAAAATCAATGTCTGGGGAATTAATGCTTCACCAAATATGACGCCGATTAAAAACAGACTGAGGCTTCCCAATAAAAAGAAACTCACCAGAGTACGCAATACCATGCTGCCAAATCCTTCACGGACCAGCGCGAGATACACGCCCATAGATAAGGTGCAACAGGAAAGAACTATTGAGAAGATAGCTATTTGTGTCCAACTGCGCGGCAAATCTTCAACGCCATTGGCAAAGTGATGAGACCACCAGGCAGCCAACGCTAATAAGGCGGCCTCGGTGATACCCAGAAACAGGTAAGGTAGATGTATGTAATGCTTATTGAGCCTGATATAAGACAAACCCGATTCCTTCAGTGAGCCATTGAGTGGTAAAGAGGGCGTGCATTATAGCGAGTTTTATGACAAAAGCTCGACCATCCATGACGTAATTCCGCCAGATCGGCAACTAAACCGGCGACTTAAAGACAAAATGTCGGCCGATTGTAGCGACTGATATCTAAATGCCATAAAAAATATGGTAATTTAGCGCACCTTTGGATCCCCGTTTCGCTAAGGAAACCTCTCATGTTCGCAACCAATCCCAAGCTCTGCGTTATAGGTTTAGGTTATGTCGGCCTGCCACTCGCAGTAGAGTTCGGCAAAAAAATCACCACCCTCGGCTTTGATATTAATCAGGCCCGCGTTGATGCATTGAATCAAGGCGTAGATAGCACGCTTGAATTGGACGCTAATGAGCTGCGCCAAGCCAGCCACTTGAGCTATACCACTGACGAAGCAACCATTAAAGGTGCTGATGTTTATATTGTTACAGTGCCCACGCCAATCAACGATAGCAAGCAACCGGATTTAACCCCGCTGGAAAAAGCTTCTGCTTTATTGGGCCGGGTGATCGCTAAAAACGCCATAGTAGTGTTCGAATCAACCGTATACCCGGGCTGCACAGAAGAAATTTGTGTCCCCATCATCGAAAAAATTTCCGGCTTGAAATTCAATGTGGATTTCTTTGCCGGTTATAGTCCCGAGCGAATTAACCCCGGTGACAAACAACACCGCGTACACAACATCACCAAAATCACTTCGGGTTCAACGCCGGAAGTGGCTGAATATGTCGATCAACTTTATCGCCGAATTGTTGTGGTCGGCACGCACAAAGCGAGCAGTATTAAAGTTGCTGAGGCAGCCAAGGTTATTGAAAATACCCAACGCGATATCAACATCGCCCTGATCAACGAACTCTCATTAATTTTTAAACGTTTGGATATTGATACTATCGAAGTGCTGGAAGCTGCCGGTACCAAATGGAATTTCCTGCCATTCCGCCCCGGCCTGGTGGGCGGACACTGCATTAGCGTTGACCCATACTATCTTACCCACAAAGCGCAGCAGGTTGGCTATAACCCTGAAGTGATTTTGGCAGGCCGCCGCATTAACGATGGCATGGGCACCTTTGTGGCTGAGTCAGTCGTAAAAATGATGACCCAACGTAAATGCCATGTAGTGGACTCCAACATCCTGATCATGGGCCTGACCTTCAAGGAAAACTGCCCTGACCTGCGCAATACTCGCGTAATCGACATTATTAATGAGCTGCGCAACTACAACGCCAACGTATCCGTTTATGATCCCTGGGCTGACGCCGCAGAAGCGCAACACGAATACGGCCTGGAATTAATTAAAGAGCCACAACCCGGCTCTTACGATGCCATCATCCTGTGCGTCGGCCATCAAAAATTCCGCGAACTGGGCGCAGAAGCCATTCGCGCACTCGGTAAACCCAACCATGTGCTCTTTGACGTAAAACATATATTGCCTAAAGAAGCAGTCGATGCACGCCTCTAACTTGTAAGGACCAACTATGAAAGTGTTAGTTACAGGAACAGCGGGCTTTATTGGCTCCACCCTCGCCAAGCGTTTGCTTGCCCGTGGCGATGAGGTTATCGGGATCGATAACCTGAATGATTATTACGATGTGCAAATCAAAAAAGATCGTCTCGCCCGTTTAACTGGCGACAGCGGATTTACCGATATCCGTTGCAACCTGGAAGATAAAACGGCGATCGATAATGTATTTAAAACCCACAAGCCGGATCGCGTTGTTAACCTCGCAGCGCAAGCCGGTGTGCGCTATTCGCTGGTAAATCCACAAGCGTATATCGATGCAAATATCACCGGCTTCCTGAATATCCTGGAAGGCTGCCGCCATTTCGGCACCGACAATCTGGTGTATGCATCAAGCAGCTCAGTGTATGGCCTCAATACGTCTATGCCCTTCTCTGTGCACAACAACGTTGACCATCCTGTCAGCCTGTATGCGACCAGCAAAAAAGCCAATGAATTGATGGCGCATACCTACAGCCACTTATTCAATATCCCCACCACCGGCCTGCGCTTTTTTACCGTCTATGGCCCATGGGGCAGACCGGATATGGCGCTCTTCATCTTCACCAAAAAAATCCTTGCCGGCGAACCGATTGATGTATTCAACTACGGTCACCATCGTCGCGACTTCACCTATATTGATGACATCGTCGAAGGTGTTATCCGCACGGTGGACCAGGTAGCTCCCGTCAATCCAAACTGGAGCGGAGACAAACCCGATCCTGCGACATCCAAAGCGCCTTACCGCATTTACAATATCGGCTCTAATAATCCGGTTGAGCTGTTGCGCTATATCGAAGTGCTGGAAGATTGTTTGGGCAAAAAAGCCATCAAGAATTTATTGCCAATGCAACCCGGTGATGTGCCTGATACTTACGCCAATGTCGATGCATTGATTGAGGATGTAGATTACAAACCCACTACCCCGGTCGAAGTCGGTATAGAAAACTTTGTTAAGTGGTATCGCGATTACTACAAAGTATAAAACTGCACTGTTTGCATGAATGTGCAGTTTTATTTGCTAAACGGCATCGCAAGATGCCGTTTTGGTTTTCAACCCAAACCTATTATTGAACATAACCGCGAACACAAAAGAGTGGCTTTATGAACAACACCGCTATCACCCATGCCATGACTGTCGATGTGGAGGATTATTATCACGTTGCCGCCTTTGCCCAGGTGATCAAACCCGAAGACTGGCCACAATGGCCATCCCGAGTGGAAGCCAATACCGAAAAACTCTTGCAGTTGTTCGATGATAGAAATATCAAAATTACATTTTTTATTTTGGGTTGGGTGGCAGAGCGCTATCCGGAACTGGTCAAAAAAATTCGTGCGCAGGGCCATGAAATTGCCTCGCACGGATACAGCCACCAGTTAATTTACAAACAAACCCCGGAAGTATTTCGCGCAGAAACTGCGAAGTCCAAGCAGATCCTGGAAGACCTGGCACAAACACCTATCACTGGCTATCGCGCCGCCAGTTATTCAATCACGCGCAAATCGCTGTGGGCCCTGGATATTCTTGCCGAACTGGGTTTCACATGGGACTCAAGCATTTTCCCGACTCGCCATGACAACTACGGAATTCCCGGTAGCCCTGAAGAGCCCTACCGTATTATTACCAGCAACGGCACTCCGCTATTAGAATTCCCACTTACTACCGCAAAAGTACTGGGACAATCAGTTCCCGCTGCCGGCGGTGGCTATTTTCGCCAATACCCATATGCGCTATCACGTTGGCTATTTAATCGCGCCAGCCACAATCAAGCAAAGCCGCAGATTTTTTACCTGCACCCCTGGGAAATCGACCCCGACCAGCCTCGCGTCCCCAATGCCAGTTGGTTCAGCAATTTCCGCCACTACACAAACCTGAAACGCTGCATGCCGCGCCTGGAAAATATGATCCGCGACTTCCCCTTCGGCACCATGAGCCAAAGCCTTGGCTCAACCCAAATAACCCGGGAACTGAATATCAGGGAATTAGCAGGAAATTAATTAGGCATCGCCGGTGGACGACCACAGGCAAGATCAGTAAAATCGCGGGCCTTGCGCAAATGCGCATTCCCCAAAATATGCACCTGTAGCTCAGTTGGATAGAGTAGCGGTTTCCGAAGCCGTTGGTCGCTGGTTCGAATCCAGTCAGGTGCGCCATTTTTACCCCGAAAATCCATTCTTTTATCGGATTCTTTTCTTCATCATCCGGATTGCAGGCTTCTCAATTAAATACCAGGAAAAATAACCAACGATGATGGCAATGATCGCAGCTGCAATTTGATTAAATAAAATTCCTTGTGCCGGATACACCATAACCAGGCATTGTTGGATGATGAAGCCATAAATATAAATTCCGTAGGAGGGATCTCCAGGAAACCTCAGGGTTTTGGTGAACAAGGCAGTGCCGCTTAAATAAAGGCAGACGTAAAAAAATACACAATAAAACGCGAGCTGCTGCAATGGCGTTTGCCACATTAAAAATACAGCCCCCAAACACAATACAATGCCTTTTATTCCAAGCACCAATCGGTACCGGAGCAAAGTGGCTAACGCACCAATGCAAAAACAACCACCTAACAAAAGGGGTTCTTTAAATTTTATTAGTTCACTTGGCCACAACGAAACACAATAGAAAATCAGGATGATAATTGCCAATAGCATTAAACCAGCAAAATTATGATGCCACCTAAGTACCAACAAATAAAAAAATATAAGGCTTGCATAACACATCACCTCTAATGGAAGCGTCCACAAAGAGCCATTAACCGTTGATGTTTGAGCATTCGTAAAAACGCCTGGCAATTCCCACTGCAATCCAATAAGTGATGAATTGTGCAACCAATAGCGCCAGGTTTGAGGATGTAACAGATACTCTTCCACCGAAAGACTTGTCACTATCAAGCCAAGCACAAACACAGATAGAAAGATACACACAAATAATCCGGGGAAAATCCTGACTGCGCGACGAAGAAGGAATGGAAAAATTTGTGGCCGGACCAGCAGGCTATGCGTAACCAACAACCCGCTCAGCATAAAAAAAAATTTCACCGCCAGGGAGCCCGAATAGTCAAATCCAAGCCAGTCAAAAACAAAATCACTACCAGCTTCCCCGGGTAAAAATGTAGAAGCATGCCCATAAATTACCAGCAACGCTGCTATTACCCGAAAAATATCAAGATTATTATTTTGTGGTTGCAGCAGCTGTGAAAGAATCATTGGTAACCAACATGAGTGGATCTATGGAAGACCTCTTCACTGAAATTAGTGAGCATTAGGCGGCGGCAAACCCAATGCTTTCAGATCTTTTGCATAATTGTTTGCAATCAACTCCCCCACATAAGTGGCAAAGCCAAAAGAAAGATGATGTACGTCGTAAAACATTGGTTCGCCGTTCGCAAAAGTCAAGCATGACGACAATTCCGAAGTAGGGCAAAGCATCTTGAATTTATTGATATATAAATAGGGTAATGTCTTTGACAACTCCACGGGTGACTCAGCGCGCTCATTCGGCTTAAAGAAAGTTACATAATCAGGGCTTTTACACGCGTCAAAGCTTCCCGCATTATTTTTGATAGTTGCACAATCCATTGATGTTTCTAGATAGCTACCTAAAGCAATTAATTTTATATTCTTATTTTTTTGCATCATATTTTCAAGAATCGACCACATATTGATGGCCACGTACTCAAAACCTGTATGAGTGCTGTAAACAATATGGGTAATTTTATTAAAAAACTTTGGATCACCGAGCATGGCAAAACGCTTCCCACATTGCAGCTCATTTTCTGGTGAATACATTACTCCCTCTTTAATTTCCAAAGAGCAGCCGTTCGTAGTACCAAAAGTAATTAAATTTACGTTTTCATTATTGCCATACAAATAATGAAACATGTTGAAGCCGTCAGGTTCATGGGAATTTCCCAATACCAATATCTGAATAGGTCTATCCATTGGGCATTTAGTGGCATTTTCAAATTCAAGTATCGAACAAGCATTCAGAGTATTTTTATAACGACCAGATTTTCCGCGCTCAATATCAGATGCCGATAAAGGTTTATTATCGTAACGCCAGGTCCAGCCATCAGATAATTTCATACCTAACCCAAGCAAACCAAATAACAGCATTAACGATACACAAAACGCGACGCCCCAACGTTTTATATAATTTGCATCAGCTTTGCGAAAAGGTTGTTCGATACACCAATAACTCACCATCGCTAACACCAAAGTCAGCAGCACCATCAAACTGGTATTTTTTAATGAAATGGTATTTATATTTAAATACCTTGCAAAGACGTAAACCGGCCAATGCATGAGATACAGAGAATAACTTAATTTACCAATCATTAATGCCGGTGCGTTACCTAGCAGCTTTCGCGCACCAAAACTCTCCCCGGTAAGAATAAGCAAAGCAGTACCGAAACAAACTGGCAATGCATTGATATAGGGAAATACAGACGATTTATCCAAAGTAACCATGCTGTAAGTTATTAGTACAACGCCTAGTAGAAATCCTATGTTTTGATGGATGCGCGTGAGCTTATATTTTTTTTCCACCAGTACACAGAGTGCACCCACGGCAAATTCAAATACCCGAAATGGAGTGAGAAAAAACATAGCCGATGCAGAATCGGGCTCATTGCTGGCTACCCAAAGATAGTTCAGTAAAAAACTGCCAGCAAATAAAGTGACAATACCAATTAATAACAACCTGGCACGCACGAGAGCCCACAAAACCAGGGGCCAAAATACATAGAACTGTTCTTCAACGCTGAGCGACCAAGTATGCAGTAGCGGCTTGGTATGTGATGCAACATCAAAATAACCACTCTCATACCAAAACAACAAGTTTGATACAGAAAACGCTGCCGAGGTTAAAGAACCACCAAAAGCCACCAGGTTTTCTGGTGAAAAAAATAGATATACACCTATCGAGGTAATCAGAAATGTAAATGCCAGCGCAGGCAGTAACCTGCGTGCACGACGACGGTAGAAATTTGCAAAATGAATTGTGCGGTCAACCTCCATCTCCCTCAATAACAAACGAGAAATCACAAATCCACTAATTACAAAAAAAATATCAACACCAATAAAGCCCGCAGCAAACCCATTGACACCGAAGTGAAACAACAACACTGCAATTACCGCCAGTGCCCGAATACCATCAATATGCTCCAAATAACTTTTAGATCCCGGGTTCATAACTACTTCTTCACTCTTTCTTTCATTGTGGTATTAGGTAAAAGGCGGTTAGGAGCAAGACACTGGATGTCGTTACCCATCTGGAATATATCAGTGTTGTTATTTTACGATTGTAATGGTTGGTTCAGGTTTAAAGGTTCTGGATGGAATTAATTTTTAACCTCTATCTTCCCTACCAACATGCTTGATTTCCAATTATCGATTGAATATTCGATTTTGTAAAAACCAGGAACGGATTTGTATTCATCGGGTAAATAAAATGTAATTACATCACCTGTAAACACAGTTTCATCAACTGGCTTACCATTAATATTGATTTGGGCTTTAACATCAGAACCTACAATAGGGGTTGATAACTTAATCCAAATACCGTCAGATGATTGGGTGCTGATCACTTGTGGCCCCCAAGCGGATACAGGCGGAGCTTTTATTTGTATCACAGGGAATATTTTATATTTCCACTGAAAATCATGATTAAAAAGGTTTAATTGGTTTTTAATCATTAAATTTAACAATTCGTTTCTTTTAGCTTCCGGCAGCTTGCAAACTGGAGAGGAAAAACTGGTACACCTACCTGCTGGTAACGCGGGATCATTCACATAATCTGCGATTGCCCTGGACTGTCCATCTACCCATTTTGAAATCCAGGGAACAGCCGCATAAGCACTAGTACTGAAGTAAAACTGGGCACATAGCATTATCGGCAAAACAACAACTACGGTTATCTTCCCAACTATTATTTGCCCTTGCGTCAAGGTGGGCCGGAAACAATATTTAATGAACAAAGCAAATGGAATTAATTGATATACGAGCACATATCTAGGCTGGTTTAGATAGCCTATGCCAAACTCCGGCAATCGACCAACAACAATTGCAGCAACCGATAACGTTGCATGCACCAAAATAAATGTAACCAAAAAATCAACGAGGGTTTGCCGCCGCTTTTTAAACACCATTGAAACAAAGTGTTCAATGTAAAAATACAATACAGGAATAGCGATAACCCAGGACAAGAATGTCTGATAGTTACCTGCGCGCGCAAGATGTTCTGAATGAATCAGGGATGATGAAAAAACGATCCGTATAAATTCAAGGTAGAAGCTGATACTTAGTAAATCGATGCTCTTATTACCAGCTTTTGGCTGCGCGGCCCCGCCCATGAAATTAATATTTATAACAATAAAATAAACAGCAACAATAAATGCGGAGCATGCTACCCACATCAATGCTCTTTTTCTGGAAATTTCATTGTCACTGAAAGAAATAAGCCCTACTGCAGTAGTTAAGCTTAACCATGTGATGATACTGGCGGTATCGCCAATCAATATAAAGATAGCGGCGGCGATGAGCATTGCACTAATGGTTAATTGGTATTTCAAAAATTTCCAGGCAAAAAACGATAATAAAAGCGCAAGGAAAAATGGCAAATATGAAAAAGTTACCAACGGCCAGCTATAGAGCTCCCTGCTATTCAGAGAAGTAAAGGTTAGGATTGCAAGCACAAAAAAACCTGCGCCAGATAGCGTGATGGATTGGTTTATTATTTTTTTTATATAAATCGACAGAAACAAAAAGATAGTGAAAACAATCCCGGCAAAACCGGCTATTGCTTCATACTTAAAATCAAGATTAAAAAATTTATAATTGATAAACAAAAAAATCTTGTTTAGTGGTTGCGCGTGGTCTGTTAGACCACGTTTTACAAAAATATCTGTCCATGAAAACCCTTGCTCTATCCATGGTTGAATTTGTGACGCAAGGAAATACCATCCGTCATCGCGTATAATTGGGCTCGCTGCGACACTGATGAAATACATTACGTTGAACAATAAAAAAATTGTCATCGCCACTACAAGTAGCAACATATTTTCAGCTTTTGAATCGAAATTGGGCCGGGCGAGCTTATCCATCAGATTTATTTTGCATCCTCAAAAAAAGAATAGATGGTTTTTATAACCTCATCCTGATATTCCTCCAGGCCGATCCAGAGCGGTAAGCGGACCAACTTTTCTGACATAGCATCTGTTATTGTTAACGCCTCATTAAACCGTCCGAGCCGTAATCCTGCCGGGGCACTATGTAGTGGGACGTAATGAAAAACACTGGAAATTTTCTTCTCTTTTAAAAACTCAATAAAACGGGTTCTGGTAGCCAAATCACTTAACAATAAATAGTACATGTGCGCATTATGTGTAGCGTTATCAGGAACAATCGGGCGGCGAACCAAACCGCGTTGTTCAAGACCTACAAACGATGCGTGGTATTTATTCCAGATATCAAGGCGCTTTGTGGTGATCTCATCTGCCGCTTCCATTTGCGCCCACAAAAAGGCAGCAATCAATTCGCCAGGCAGATAACTTGAGCCAACATCACACCAGGTATATTTATCAACCTGACCACGAAAAAACTGGCTTCTATTAGTCCCTTTCTCGCGAATAATTTCCGCACGTAACGCCAGGGATTCGTCATTGACCAATAACGCACCGCCTTCACCAGAAATAATATTTTTTGTTTCATGAAAACTCAGGCAACCGAAGTGGCCGATTGACCCCAGCGGTTTACCGTTATAAGTAGACATAATTCCCTGAGCTGCGTCTTCTATTACAAATAAATTATGACGATGCGCAATGTCCATAATGACATCCATCTCACACGGCACTCCAGCGTAGTGTACAGGCACTATCGCTTTGGTACGCGGAGTAATTGCTTGCTCAATCAACCCTTCATTAATATTCAGTGTATCGGGGCGAATATCTACAAAAACCGGAACACCGCCCCTTAATACAAATGCATTTGCAGTGGATACAAATGTATAGGAGGGCATAATGATTTCATCACCAGGTTTAATATCAATTAGCAACGCAGCTATCTCTAATGCCGCAGTGCAAGAATGTGTTAATAATGCAGTGTCAGCACCGGTGCGTTTTTCCAGCCATGAATGGCATTTTTTTGTAAATGCACCGTCACCCGCAAGATGTCCGTTAGCGTGAGCTTGCGCTATGTACCAAAGCTCACGGCCGGTCATATAAGGTTTGTTAAAAGGTATATTAACTGGCTGCATAATTTTTCCCGGAGAAAACCCAATATTTAAAAATAACAAATAAGTAAGCGGCAACTACAAATACGGACGCGGCTTGTACCAGCGCGTGTGATAAACCCATATAATCCACAAGAAATAATAGCAATAAAAAATTAATGCCATACCCAATAAGATGAGCAATTAAATAACGGGCAATAGCATGTTTGTAATTTGCCGTGTGGGAAAACGTTAACTTTCTGTGACCGTAAAAACCAATTCCCAGACCGATAACATATACCACTGACATCGATACTTTTGGTTCCGCGCCCCAAACAACCAAGAGTAAATAGCATGCATAAAGCGCAGCATTAATTCCCAAACCAACCAAGCCATATCGCATTAATTGGCGAAAGCCTGTACCTGATAACATTCCATACAGATGCTGGAGTACACTTTTTTTTCCTTCCGACCCTGGGATAGATTTCATTCCTGATTATGCCCTTGTAAATATTCCTGCTCTAACAGCAGCAAATCTTTCTTCCGGGACTTGAGTTTTTTTGCCGGAACACCAAAGTAAACGGACCACGGCTCAGTGGTTTTAGTGACCATACTCATAGCGCCTATTGATGTTCCCTCTTCAACAGTAACACCGGGCAATACAACCGAGCATGTACCCACAATGACATGACGCTTCAGGGTCACCGGTGCTCGCAGAATTTTTTTAAACTTTTCCGGTATTGTTGGATTCGTTAATGTTTTACCCGAGTAATCATCTGATTGGCTAAACACATGGCAGCCGTAAGCCAGCCCACTGAAATCTTCGAGGGTAACACCCAATTCACCACCGGCGACATTGCAAAAAACAGCGATGTGCACATTCCTTCCAATTGACACTTTGCCTGAGACAACACAGAAGTCATCAATACGAGAGTAGTCGCCAATTTCAATTAATTCAGGATTATAGATCGCGGCCTTATCACTGATTTTTACGTCCCGCCCTAGCGATTTGAAACCCATTTCCTGTAGCGATTTTTCACTCAAAAATGCCATCGATTCCTCCCGGATCATTTTTAAATAAATTTATTTATTTAAAAATGTTGATTTACCAACAATATACAAAGGCCGCTTTTTTGTTTCATCAAAAGTCTTTCCGATATAAATACCGAGAATCCCCAGGATTGCGATGATTATCCCACCGATAAAATATAAAGAAACAATCAAACTGCTCCAGCCCATAATTGCTGAACCATAAAAAAATGCCCTTGCTAATATATAAGTACCGTAGATGAACGATACTGTCGCCATCATAAAACCAAAACGAACAGCAAGCCTTAACGGTTTATCGGAATGAGCAATAATTGTATCGGTGGCCAAGCGCCATAGCTTGGAAAATGTGTAGGTTGATTTGCCCTCATAACGCTCAGCATGTTCAACTTCGATACTGGCCGTTGGAAATCCCATCCATTGAACCAACCCACCCAGAAACCGCAATCGTTCACGCATCGTCCGAAAATTTTCTACAACCTTACGCGACATGATACGAAAATTACCAACCTCGCCATCATATTGAATATCAGCCAGGTAACTAAAAACTTTGTAATAACACCAGGATGTAAAACGTTTAATCAGTTTGTCTTTTCTCTGCCCGCGACGAGCCAGAACAACGTCATAACCTTCCAGCGCCTTTTTATGGAGACGCGGAATCTCTTCCGGTTGATCCTGTAGATCACAATCCATTATGACAACCCATTCACCCCTGCAATGATCAAGGCCAGCGGTGATGCCATAATGCTGTCCAAAATTGCGGCTGAATTGCATTCCCCGCACTCGCGGGTCAGCTTTTGCAAGCCGCTCAATAACATTCCAGGATTTATCGCCACCGCAATCTTCGACCAGAATAATTTCAAATTCAGCGGATATTATTTCAAGTGAATTTTTAAGTCTTTCGTATAACTCATCCAGGCACCCTTCCGCTTTGTAAACCGGAACAACAACGGATATATAGGGTGAAGATTCGTTTTTATCATCGACTGCTAGCATTTACTGAAATACCGTATTTGTGTACCAAAAAGACATTAAGCATCAACGGTCACTGAATCAAATATGCAAGGCATATCTGATTCACGACACATCAATTTCTTATCCATAAAACGCATGACGCAATGTTGATTTCATTGTTTCCAATGAATAATGTTGCGCGACAAAACGATTGCCAGCAGAAGCATATTGCAGCCAGAGATCATCATTGTTTAACACTGCAATGACATGATCAGCAAAAGCACCGGCTTCAGCCGTTACCGGAACAATCTGGTCCAATCCAATCAAGCCCTGCGCACCGACCGGTGTTGTTACCAGCGGAACGCCATAAGCCATGGCTTCCACCACTTTATTTTTTACGCCTGCACCAAAACGCAGTGGCACCACCGCCACTCGCGCAGAAGCATAATGTGCTGCAAGTTCTTCATCAGTCACATAACCGGTCACATGTACCGATGGTGACTGCAGTTGCAATACCTGCTCAGTAGGACGTGAACCAATCAGATAAAGAACAGTGTCCGGGTGCTGTTGTTTAATTTGTGGAAAAATTTCCTTCACAAACCATACAGCAGCATCGGTATTAGGTGGATGGCCAAAACCGGCCACAAAAATAACCTTATTCCCATGAATTACTTGTCGCTGCGCATATTGGTCAAGATCTTCATAGACATAAGGGCATACAGCAGCAGCATTCACCGTTGGTGCAATTCTTTTTACTGTCTCAGCTTCTTCTTGCGATGGATAAAGTACCACATCCATTTTTTGCCATACGGATGTTTCCAGTGCATAAAAATGATCGATTTCTTTTTTCAATGCAGCGCCGGGATTGAGTTCATGCTCGCGCTGTAATCGCTCAAAATGCAGATCGTGTCCGTAAAAAATACAACGAACATTTGGAAATGATTGCAAATCATCAATGTAATTTACTGCAACATGGGGGCGGTTGATAAATACATGGGTTACTGCATTTTCCGTAGCAGCTAGCCATTGTTTAAAACGTCCGCTGTACTCAGCACCATAAATAACCTCTACACCCAACTGTTGCAAACGCGGTGTATATTCAGGGTCATACCATAAATTATCGGGCCAAAACTTTACATTGACTCCCATCTTTTGCAGGCTGGTGATAATTGCCAATGTCGAACGCGAACCAGCGTCGCGATCAGGTTGGAGGACATAATGATCAATCACCACAACACAAGGTTGGTGCCAGGTACGATCTTTTGCAGTAAATACCGACTCGGCATTATTAAAATGCTTCGCTAATTCTGTTCTCCACTTTTCGAAGAATTTTTTCTGATTAGCAACTTGATAGGCTTTGATACCAGAACCTGTATCTGTGCCGTTAGAAACTCCTTCGTAATGTACAATCACTGATGCGGGCTGGTAATACACTTTTTTCCCGGCCGCCCGGACTTTAAAAGCCAAATCAGTATCTTCGTAATAAGCAGGCACATAGAGTTCGTCAAACAAACCCAATTCGATAAAAAAACCTTTCTCAATTAACAGCGATGCACCGGAGCAATAATCAGCTTCTTTCAAATAATTGAATTCCGGCAGCTGCGGGTTTTGCAAGCGCCCGAAATTCCACGCCGATCCATCTTTCCACAAAATACCACCTGCTTCTTGCAGGCGGCCGTCAGGATATACCAGCTTGGAGCCAACCATGCCGCAATCTGCACGCGCAGAAAACACATCTAACAATGAGTCCAGCCAATGCTCTGTTACTTCAGTATCGTTATTAAGTAAATAAATATATTTACCTTTCGCAAAAGATACGGCGCGATTACAAGAACGCAGGAAACCCAAATTGTGAGGATGCACTTCATAGCGCAACCCTTTTACTTGTTGCAAACAATGAATTTCGTGGTCCGGCGAATGATCTTCAACCACGATAACTTCAATAGGTACTTTTGGTACATGGCGCGCGATGGACATCAAGCAGGTTAATGTCACCGGCAAATTTCCATAGCTGGGAATAATTACCGATACTACTGGTGAATCTGAATGCGGAACCACCAGGGTTTTTAATGCTGTCTGGATTTCGTCGCGCGCGACAACACCTTGAATAGCTAATGCAGGAACATCAGGCCGCCCGCTGCGGCGCCACATTTCATAGTGCACAACCCCTTCAAACATAGGGCCCGCAATCCGGTAAAGCACACCTGCCAACATATTTTTAATGCGCGGACTTAACGGTAAGTTTTTATGAACACTTCGAGCAAAACGTTGCAAGCGCGGCTTTGCAGATGCAGCCAGGACTTTGGTTTCCCCGCGCAAGATCCGTCCCAGCACACGCATTGGCAACGTAATTTTCCAGGAGCGGGAGCTAATAATATGCTGGTATTGTTGATTTATCTCCGCAAGCTGTTGTTCCAGCCTGCGATTCGATTCACGCTCAATATCGTACTCGCGATTGCGCACCGTTAATCTATTATTAAAATCTTCCAAATCACGTTGCGCAAGATTTAAGTAATCATCTAACTCTACAATTTTTCCTTGTAGTTGCAGGTTTTTATCTTTTAGCTGCGTATTGGCATCATGCAACAACACTATTTCTGCCATAGCAGAACCTAACTTCGTTTGTGCTTCTTCATAAGCTTCACGCAATTGCACTTCCTGTTGCTGCATTTCAACGAGTGATTGCTCAAGTTGTTTTGCCCAATAAGTGCGCTCCTCAACATCTTTCTCCAATGACTTTGCCCAACAAGTACGATCTTCAATATCTTTTTCCAATGACTTTGCCCAGCGAGTGCGCTCCTCTACAAGCCGCTTCAAGCCCGCTATATTTTCGCTAGTGTAAACATAATCAATTGCGGCATTTTCTATTTCATCCAATAACGAAAACTCTGCATCCAATTGCTGTTTATTGGACTTATATAAATCATTTAATTGGGCAATCGCAGATTGATTATTAACAATTAATAAATTCGGCATAATGGCGTAAGCAGCAATCACTTCTTCCGGACATTGCCAGTCTTTTTGTAAATCAATTGACGAAAATTTGGTATGTCGTAAATTGCTATCCAGAAATTCATTGGCAAACTGATTAGCCAGCCCTTGGTGGACAGTTAATTCCAGTTGTTGTGCAAGGAATTCCAGTTTCGCCAATGGCGATTCCATTAGTTGATCGTAATCCAGTGCAATTAGTTGTATATCCTGAGCCTCAGAAACAATCGAAAAATTGTAACTCAGCCACAGCAAATAACCTTTGTGTATTGGAGTTTTATTACGCTTTAATACGGAGTTGGCAACACTTAATGGATGACGCAAACAAAGCACATAACTTACATCACAATCAATTTGTGCAAATACTTTTTTCCAAAATTTTAACAACTTTGAAACACGTGGGTCTTTAAAACCAAAATATTGATTATCCGCCATTTTCTGGCGTAACAATTCAGTAGCTTTTTCAAGGTAACCCGATGCAACCAGTTGCTCAACTTGAGCGGCAGTGACTAATGACAAGCTAAACCAATCTTGCCCGATCACATCAAGCATTTCGATATTCAAATCATTGATCGCTTTGTCCTCAAAAAATCCTTTAGGATTGTCTTTTCCCGGTGGTAGCAAATCATCACCCAGATTGACCCCCATACAGGCCAGGGCACTCATAACAGTACTAGTGCCGCTTCGATGCATACCAAGCACCACAATTAACTTTTTATTTGAATTCACAACAAATCTCTTTGTTAATTATTTCGCAATACACGTAATGTAGAGATAATTTTATCGACACATGCGTCAGCAGATAAATTGCATGTATCAACTACAACTTCCGGGTTTTCAGGAGGTTCATAAGCGCTATCTATGCCAGTAAAATTTTTAAGTTCTCCGCGACGCGCCTTGGCATAAAGCCCTTTAGTATCACGTTTTTCGCATTCAGCCAAAGGAGTAGCAATATAGACCTCAATGAACTCACCCTCAGCAAAAAGTCGCCGCGCCATTTGGCGCTCCGCTTCGAAAGGAGATATAAATGAAGCTATTACTATTAAACCAGCATCAACCATAAGCTTTGAAACTTCTGCCACACGCCGTATGTTTTCCGCTCGATCAATTTCAGTGAACCCAAGATCCTGGTTTAATCCGTGGCGGAGATTATCGCCATCAAGCAAATATGTATGGTGATTTTGCTCAAAAAGACGCTGCTCAAGCAAATTTGCAATAGTTGATTTTCCAGCACCAGATAAACCCGTAAGCCAGATGCAACAGGGTACTTGGGCTTTCATTTTTGCGCGGGTATTTTTATCGAGAGTTACATCTTGCCAACGAATATTTAATTGATCATTTGATATATTAGTCATGGGTATTCCCGAATTATCATGGAAAATATTCAGCATCAATAAAAGGGCACCCTATACTGTCCTTTTTTGATAGCACAGGAGAAAAATCCAGATTCCAATCTATGCCCAATTCAGAATCATTCCAAATGATGCAGCGCTCGCCTTCTGGTGAATAATAATCCGTGGTTTTGTAAAGGAACTCAGCGCTTTCACTTAGCACCACAAATCCGTGAGCAAAACCTTCAGGAATCCATAATTGCCGTTTATTTTCTGCGCTGAGTTCAACGGCTACCCATTTGCCAAAATAGTTCGAACCTCTGCGGATATCAACTGCCACATCAAGGACTCTACCTGCTACAACACGTACCAATTTTCCCTGGGGTTGTTGTAATTGATAGTGCAGCCCACGCAATACTCCAAACATTGATCGGCTATGATTATCTTGTACAAACCTCACTTGTTTACCAACAACTGCATCAAATTGCCTCTGATTAAAGCTCTCGTAGAAAAAGCCGCGTTCATCACCAAAGACTTTTGGCTCAATGATCAACACATCGGGTATTTGTGTAGAAACAACATTCATTCGCACACCTTTTAAAATCACTGAAACTAGAACGAACTCAAGTTTGATTGCTACCATTCAATAGGCGAAGTAAATATTGGCCATATTCATTTTTTGCTAGAGGTTGAGCCAATTTGGCAAGTTGCTCCGCGGATATGAAGCCTGAACGGTATGCAATTTCTTCCGGGCAACAAACTTTTAATCCTTGGCGATGCTCGATAGTTTCAATGAAATTACTTGCTTCTATCAAACTTTCGTGGGTACCTGTATCCAACCAGGCATAACCTCTTCCCATAATTTCCACGTTTAACTGATTTTGTGCTAAATAAGCTTTATTAATATCAGTGATTTCAAGTTCACCGCGGGCAGATGGTTTCAAGTTTTTTGCTATGTCTATGACATTTTGATCATAAAAATACAAACCGGTAACTGCATAATTACTCTCTGGAGTTGAAGGCTTTTCTACTAATGACGTTGCTTTTCCTTTTGAATCAAAACTAACAACTCCATAGCGTTCAGGATCCCTAACTTGATAGGCAAACACTGTAGCGCCTTCATTTCTTGCTGTTGCCTTGGCAAGCTCCTGTTCAAAGTTGTGCCCATAAAAAATATTATCTCCCAGCACCAGAGCACAATTCTTATTTCCAATAAAATCCTCACCAATGATAAATGCTTGTGCAAGCCCATCCGGGTTTGGTTGAATCGCATATTCCAAATGCAATCCCCAATCCGATCCATCACCTAATAGCATTTGAAAGCGAGGTGTATCTTGAGGAGTTGAAATAATTAATATTTCTCTGATACCAGCCAACATCAATGTGCTAAGCGGGTAATAAATCATTGGCTTATCATAAACTGGTAAGAGCTGCTTAGAGACAGCTTTGGTAACAGGATACAGGCGAGTTCCGGAGCCCCCCGCCAAAATAATACCTTTTCGGTTATTAATCATTTTTTTCCATTATCTCCGCAACAATTCGCTTCACACCCCAGCGCCAGTCGGGCTGACTTATACCAAACACTCGACACAATTTCTCACAATTTAATCTTGAGTTTTTAGGTCGGGTAGCTTGCGTTTTATATTCATCACTTAAAATAGCGGTAATTCTTTTTGTTTTTATACTTGGCAAAAAGCCTGATCGACATTCAAAAATAAATTTTGCATAATTAAACCAGGATGTTTCTCCAAATGCTGTTAGATTGTAAATTCCAGCGAATTCCTTCCTATAATTTTTAATACAATGTGCGGTTACATCAGCAATATAAGCTGCGCTGGTTGGAGCCCCAATTTGATCACTAATGATGTTCAAATCTTCGCGCTCCTCCATCAACCGCAACATTGATTTAACAAAATTTTTTCCTCTATTTGCATACACCCAACTGGTCCTGAATATTAAATAGTCATCAAGATTATCGATAACCGCTTGCTCTCCTTGCAATTTGGATAATCCGTAGAAATTAACAGGTCCTGTATTATCTGTTTCCACCCATGGCCTGGAACCTTCTCCAGAAAATACGTAATCAGTCGAATAATGAACAAAAAGGGCGTTACATTCTTTTGCAACTGATGAGATATAAGAAGGTACCTCAACATTGATCAATGTTGCTTCATCTCTTTCAACTTCAGCATTATCAACAGCGGTGTAGGCGGTTGCATTTACGATAACGTCAGGATTTATAGCTAGTATATCATTCCTGATTTTTTCGAATTTTTTTACATCGCCGCAATAAATCTCTGATGCCCTGTCAAGGGCGATCAACTCTCCGATACAGCTGAGACTACGTTCCAGTTCCCACCCTACTTGCCCATTCTTTCCGTATAAAAGTATTTTCATTATTATCGTCCGAAATAATTCGCATCAATCCATTGGCGATAGGATCCACTTTTTATGTTTTCTATCCATGTTGAATTATCTAAATACCACGCAACTGTTTTCTCAATTCCAGACTCAAATGTTTCCTGTGGTATCCATCCAAGATCTTTCTGAATTTTGCTGGCATCGATAGCATAACGACGATCATGTCCAGGTCGATCTTTTACATAAGTTATCTGGGATTTATATGAAACTCCATCTGCTTTCGGATGGCGCTTATCTAGAATGTCGCAAATTGTTTCAACAATTTGGATGTTCATTTTCTCATTCCAACCACCTACGTTATAGGTTTCCCCTGTTGCGCCTTTTTCAAGCACACAGCGGATTGCACTACAATGATCTTTTACATATAACCAATCTCTAATTTGCTTCCCATCACCATAAACCGGTATCGGAAGCCCATCTAAAGCATTGACGATAACCAAAGGAATTAATTTTTCAGGAAAGTGATAGGGCCCGTAATTGTTTGAGCAGTTAGTTGTAACAACAGGAAAACCGTAGGTATGAAAATATGACCTGACCAAATGATCGCTGGCTGCTTTTGAAGCCGAGTATGGGCTATTGGGTTCATAGCGATTAGCTTCGGTAAATGGATGATCATCCGCACCTAATGATCCATAAACCTCATCAGTAGAAACGTGCAGGAATCGAAATTTTGATTTTTGTTTTTCATCAAGTGAATTCCAGTAAGCGCGGCTTGTTTCAAGCAAATTAAACGTTCCTACCACATTTGTTTCGATAAAGGCTTTTGGCCCCAGAATGGATCGATCCACATGGCTTTCTGCTGCAAAATTTACTATTGCGCGCACTTCATATTTTCTTAGCAAATCTGCAACAAGAATTTCATCTGCAATATCTCCTTTGATGAAGATATGTCGATCGTCATCAGACAACGAAGCCAGATTTTCTAAATTTCCAGCGTACGTTAAGTTATCGAGATTTATTATTTTTTCCTGGGATGAGTTGAACCAATCTAGAACAAAATTAGAACCAATAAAGCCGGCACCACCTGTCACTAAAATCATAAAAATTCCATAACTGTTTTATTTGATTAACGAATATCCGAGAGACCGGACCTCATAAGAACACAAATCGGAAACCATCTCAAAATCTTCCCGATCATAATCATTTTTGCGGCTTCGATATTTGCTGCCTATAACAGACGAGAGCGATGTGTAGTTCAACAATTTATTTAATGGTTGCTGAATTAACTCAGGCTTTTCAACAATATCTTCATAACGAAACAAAAGAAGATGTTTTTCATGCTCCAACAATAATTGAGCCAGAAGCCTCCAAAATAGTACTCGTCGTAAGCGCTCATCCGTTTGAATCTCAATTTCATCCAAAAGCTTTCGATATTGGTTGCTCCAACCATGGTATTGGGGATTTGCGATCGGCAGAGTTGATGGTCGCATCTCTTTTAAATGAGTAAATGTTTTCCGCCATGATGCTAATGTATCAATTGGATTCCTCACTAACGCAACTATAGGCCAATCCAACTTTAACAAATACGGCAAAGCCGCCATATATGCCATTGTATTTTTTGAGCCCAACCGGAAATCGGCGTTCTCTATTACTGGAGAGTAATAATTCCTTTCATCCTTAATGGCCGTATCTTCAATTACCTTGCCGTTTTCAATTTTATTTATTATTGGTTCATTCGATATAATTTTTTCCCGGCACTCTGCATGGTACAACGCAATTCCACTTGCATCTGTTCGATTCTGTAAATGATCAAATATTTCCGTTGGTTCGTTAATAACTACCCAGTTTTTTTGAGAGTGCAGCAAGCTACTAACAAAGCTGGTGCCGCTGCGAGGAATTCCAGTTATTAAAAAATTCTGCTCTTTTTCAGCCGGACTTTTACTTAATGGATATTTTGGGTTAAATAATTTTTTCCAGGTGATTAATTCGCTGAAACTTGCCCTAAGCTTCGGATACGAATTAATAAAGTCATTAAAGAGGACTCTAAGTCTTGACTCTCTTAAAATAACTCCAGGCCAATGATAGTGACAGAAAATTACTTCACCTTCGCTCAAAGTACGTTGATGCGCAGGATAATTAAATTTTTCTTGTAATTGCATCCATGAATTTTCGAAAACGGATTGCACAGCCAGTGGTAATGTAATTTGGTCAAGCCAAGGATTTTTCTGCGTAACGTTGCTGTCAGACTGGACTTTTTGTGCAATCTTTTTCCATTCTTTTGCCAGCAATCCAGGCTGCTTGGTTACTATAAATCCAGCATTAAAGTATGGCCAGGATAAGTTGTTAGTTACTGTTTGCCTAACTCTGCGTGAAGGTTTGGGTAGCCCAAAGAAGTTGTACAAATATTCCCATTCCAACTCCGAGCCCCATGTGTTCATATCAGCGGGTTTTGCCAGGAAGTCGTATTGGGCAAGATCTTTTTCTAAATCAAAATCCGACAAACATACAATGTCAGAATCAATAAAACAGCCAGGCTTTTCATCTGGCAATAGTTCTAATGCATCGATTTTATTACCTATTGGGTAAGAATGACCAAAAGTTGGATTAAACGTTATTATTTCAACGTTTAATATTTTAAAAATTTCTTTGGTAACAGTCCCAATATGACCCCAATCTTTATACTCAGGAACTGCAGCATATAGCTTATTGTCCTGGCTATTTGCGTTTTTTTTTATTGACCATGCGAGAAATAACGATTTCAGTTCCAACTCGCCTTTTTGGCAAACAAACACAATGTTCAAATATTTACCTCACATCGGCCATTAAGATTTACCACAGCTTCAAAAGTTTTTTCTTTTGCTGTTACAACAAACGTGCATATTCCTACTTGTTTATCAATAAGATTGGTTTCTTCTCTACTCTTGGTGTCATCCAAACGTATAGTGATCGCGTACTCGCCCAATTGCAGATTTGCATCAAAACTATATTTAATTTTAACCATTCCATCTTTATCCGGCGTTATCACTTGACCGCCGTAATAATTATTAAAACCGAAGAGGTTATAGCCTCGGGAGTCACGAATGGTTAACTGAATTCTCGGATGAGATAAGGCGGTAGATACTTTAGCGGTCACATAGACATCAACAACTTCTCCCTGTTTTACGGCTATTTTTTCACTATGATAAATACCAGATGCAAGCTTAACCTCTAGAATATTTCCTAATGGATTGGAAAAACCCATTTTAGAGTTCAGCTTTGGTGCGGACTCGCGTAACAACTGGTAATTAGTATAATTATTTTCTTTTGTTTCAGCCAAATATATCTCTGTGGCCTCTTCAGGCTCACCATCAAATGCCACCTCACCCTGCTTTAAATAAATAACTCTGGAACAATATCTTTTGACAAGCTGCATATCATGTGTAACTAGTAAAACGGTTGCTCCTTGATTCATCAATCTTTCCATTCTTTCCAAACATTTTGCCTGGAATCCTGCGTCCCCTACAGCTAGAGCCTCGTCAACAACTAAAATATCAGCATTCACAAAGCTACTAATTGCAAAAGCCAATCTAACAATCATCCCACTGGAATATGTTTTGACTGGTTGATGAATGAAATCGCCCAATCCAGAAAAATCCACAATCTCTTGATACTTATTTTGGATTTCTTCATTTGAAAGCCCTAAAAGAGAGGCATTCATCCAAAGGTTATCAAGACCGGAAAATTCGGGATTAAAACCTGATCCCAACTCCAGGAGCGCAGCAACTCGCCCCTGCTTACTAATCACTCCCGATGAGGGTGCTAAAACTCCACAAATTAGCTGAAGAAGAGTTGATTTCCCAGATCCGTTGGCACCGATTAAACCAACGATCTCGCCCTTGCGGATGGTAAAATTTATATTTTTAACTGGCCAAAATTCTTCATAGAATTTCTTCCTCCCGGAAAACAATGATTGCTTCAGCCTGTCAGCAGGATTGCTATAAATTTTATAAACTTTACTTACATTAGAGACATTGATCATGGATGGCATTAATGGTTTTCAATTGGAGTATGAGCAGGCATTAAGCTCAATTGATTGAAGGCTCGCATTCAGCGTTGTATTTACCCAGGTTTTTTTAATAATACAGGCGCGGATTTTGGTTGCATTGCCACCAAATAATTAAGTAGTTCAAATAACTCCTCAACACTGCCTAAAGATTCAACATCAACTTTATAAGTTCCATGAACGACAAACGTGGGAGTTTTTATAATTTTCGCCTGCCTGGTGAGCGCAGCTGAACCAGCCAATCTTTGATTCACCTCCTGACTTTTCCAAACAGTCCAGAATTTTTCTTTATCAACACCATTTTTATCCAGGAAACTATTTACCCGATCTGTCCCTTGCAATTTGCTCTTGTCAGTTTGAACAATGATAAAACCTTCTTCATACATCTTCCCCAGTACACCCATAACATCAAACGTATGGAACAAACGCGCCTCCTCTACCATGGCACTCTCCGAATGTACTGGCACCAATAAAACATCTATCTTTTTAGTATGACTCCACTCAGCTACAGCTGGAACCAGCTGAAAACATGCCCTACAGCCGTAATACATAAACTCCACCACAGGAGCACCCATATTTATTAGCGGCGCCTCCAAAGCTTGGTAGTGTTTACCCTCGATAAAATTTGACTTGGATTGCTTTAGGTCAGCAGCATGAGTGTTTATGCCAAAAAGTGATATAAGCAATAGAAGGGTGAATCGCAACATCGTTGGCTCTCTTTAAGAATTTAACCTTAACAGTAATTGACAGCATTGTAGAATGATTAATAAAAAAGGCTCCCGAAGGAGCCCTTTTTAAGCCACTGCAATCTTCACAACTTGCAGATCACTAACACCAATTAGTTGCTGGTGTTAGAGGTACCGTTGTTTTGAGTACCAAGACGAGTCTCGTCACCAGAGTAGGTGGTAGAGGTCATATTGGTCAATGGACCTTGGCCGTTAGAAGCACGTACCAGACCCAAAGCTTCACACGCAGGGAATGCACCTTGGATTACTAAACGATGACGTCCACCTGGCAAAGCAGTGTAGCCTGGCAGTTTGGAACCAAGGTATACACCACTGCCGCTCAAGTCAGCGTTAGTGTGCAGAACTGCGGTAGCATGAGCAGCCAAAGATTCTACAACTACAGTGTTAGTATCGATAGTCTTCTCACCACCAGTCTCTGGCCATACACTTACACGTACTGCACCTGGCTTCTCAGACACGTTGGTGATACGGATGAATGCATCATCAGCAGCACTTACACTTGGCAGGTTGAACAGAGTCACCTGGCAGCCGTTACGCAGAATTGGGCCGTAATTGAATGCGCTTTCTGAACGAGTGTAACGTGGGTTGAAGTATTCGATGTTCAGGTTAGCAGTAACCTCTGAAGCTTCTGGAATTACGCCAGTGCCATTAGCAACCGCACAAACGTTATAACCGGTAGCCAACTGAATACTATCTTGACCGTTCAGGCTAATTTTCACAGAGTTAGCATCGCCAGCTACTGGAACGCCAACGAATGAACCACCAGGAGTAGTTACCGCACAAGCAGCAGTAGACAAGTACACCGCACTGTAACCAGCCAGAGATGAACTTGATGTTAGAGTAACGGAGATTTCATCAGAACCTTGGAAGTCGAACTCGTCACCGTTTTCTTTCTTCAGTAAGGTGTCACCAACATAACCAGTAGCGTTACGAACTACTTGCAAGGTACCTAAAGTAATCAAACGAGTGTTTTCAAAACCAACACCAGTAACATCGAAATCTTTCGATGCATTAAGACCAGTACTTGCAGCCAACAAACCAGTGAAAGTTTTTTCGGTATCAGCTACGTCGATACGAGCACGGCCGCCACCAGCAGTGTAATCAGTGAAAGTACCAGTGAGTTTAGCTACTGGTGCAGAGTCAAAAATAACAGCTGCAGTTGCAGTGTCAGTTACAACTGGAGCAGTAACACGACGGAATTCAACACCAAGTTTTACTGGTTTAGCGCCGCCTTTTTTCAATGCACTAGTCAGGTTTTTGGTTTTAACTTGAGCCAACTTAGCAGTAACCAACGATGGAGCGGCCAATGCAGCTGCGGTACCGCTTGATACAATTTTGAATACTACGGTGTTATCACCAATAGCACCACCAGAGTCCACGCTAATAACGTAATCAGGATTGTTGGTTAAAGGGTTAAGAGTAATGTCAGTATTGTTGTCGTCCGCAATGGTCAACGTGGCAACGCCTGGAGCTGCAGCAGCGAAACCGAAAGATACTACTGCTGTAGATGTAGCCCACTTATTGATGTCAGACAGGTCTTCGCCAAAAACAGCGCCCTTGTCCAAAGTGAATTTTACGGTAGCAATTTGACCGCCAACAATTGGACCATCTGTGGTAATTGAATAAGTAACAGCTGGAGTAGCTACTAATGTATCGATAGAGCTAGTTTCGCTACCATCGGTAGTATTACCAGTACCGAATACTTCTTCAGCCAGTTTAACCGGGAAAGTATCAGTAACCAGAGTACCCGCGAAAACACCACCAGATACTGTAGCAATGGCTAAGGCCAGTGCTGATTTAGCGATAATTTTTTTCATGTTTTCTTTTTCCTTCAATAGCTTACGTAAGGTTATAAAACTTATCAACAAAGCACATCTACGATGGTGCGTCGGTCAATATCGAGGTCAGGCGAAGCGCTCCGCCTGCCATCCGCGAACGATTTTATGAGAAGTCCGCCGTATATTGCAAGCCTTTAGCGCCATTAATTTTTGCAATACATCTTTAATCTTACTTCCCCGTCCGGCGCATGGAGTATTGATATTAAAGCGTATTTTCTAAAATTTGCTGAATAATTTAACCGGTTACTCTTTATTTTGGTCATCTATGTGGATTTGTTCTCTAAATGACTGTGTCAGAGCCTCGGCTTGTTTGTGATCCTTAATCAAATAAGGAATGATCAGTACAATCAGTTCTGTAGTGGCAGTAGTATCATTGTCCGATTTGAACAGATATCCCAGTACAGGAATACTGCCTAGCACTGGCACCCTGGAATCATCCCTATCGCGCTTTTTATCAATTAACCCTGCCAACAAAACAGAACCACCATCATTTAAGATAAGGCTAGTTTCTATATTACGGGACTTAACAACAGTCGATGCCCCCGATCCACCGGCGATATTACTTACCTCCTGGGATATTTTCAGGTCGATGCGCCCATCGGAGAAAACCGTGGGTGTAACTTGCAAAATAATACCGGTAGAACGCGTCCTGAATTGGGTGAGGGGAATAGATGTACCACTGTCAGTTTGCCCACTACTCACGGTAGAGCTTGGAATTTGAATCTCGTCAGCTACACTGACGAGTGCTGTTTCACCACTGCGCACCAAAACTTTTGGTGTTTGCAATACATTCATATTTTGGGTTGTAGCCAAGGCATTAAGTGCGAGACGAGTACTGCCCGAGCTGTTTAGTGACCGCCAGGTAAAACCATCCACGCCAGTAGCAATAGTTTTGCGCCCTAAAGCACCAGAAACAGCTGAAACACCATCACCCAGCGCAGCCACGCCGGAGCTTGCCCAATTCCAATCAGTCCCTATGCTCAACTTGTCCGTGCGTGAAACTTCCGCCACAACGACTTCCACCAATACTTGGGAAGGAGGTTGATCCAGTTCGCGAATAAGCGGTGCCAACTCTTGCCAGCGTGTGGCCTCACCGTGAAAAAGAAGCATATTGCGAGAGGAGTCCACAACAAAACTGCCTTGCGTTAGAGCGGTAGACCCACTTCCCCGCGTGGAACTCATCGCGTTAGTCGCCCCACCAGTTGCGGCCTTTGCTTCTTGCTGGCGCCCACCGACAGCGGAAACATTACTGGTAACGCCCCCCCCCCCAGAGGTAATTGCATTAAGCGTTTCTGCCAACTGGGCTGCGCCTATGTTACGTACTTGATACCAGTAATATCCTTCGTTGGTAGAAGATTGCTGAGCCACCTTATCCAATTGCTCGGTCCACTCACGCACCATTCTTATGCCGCCGCTATCGGTCGCAAAGACAAACAATGCATTGAGTTCTTTCACCGGAATCAAGGTAATCGCACTATCCACCCCTCCAACGTCATAGCCTTGCGGAGACATAGTGGCGATCAATCGCTTGGAGAGCGACTCAGCATCTACAAATAGAGGATCAATACGCAAGCCATGGCGCCCTTTCATCTTGGGACGGTCCAATATATTCAAAGCTTCAACTGCACTTTGGACGATATCCGGTGTGCCACGCAACGTAACAGCATTACGTGCATTATCACGCTGCACCTTTAAATTTTGCCCTTCAAAGATCATGCTTAACATACTGTAAGCATCTGCTGCACCTATTACATTCAGTGATCGGATTAGGAAGATGGGCCTATGAGTACTAGGTACAGACGGTAGAGCACTGCCAGTAATAATTAAAGGTGGCTCTGCTGTGGCGCCCTGGCCAGTGCGCAGCACAAATCGCAATAGATCTCCCTCTTGCATGATTTGAACACCATAATTTTCCAACACATCACGTGCGACCTGGAAAATCTCTTGCCTGTTGCGCGGCTCGGTTATGCGTAATGTTACAAGATCCTCTTTACTGGCAACGTCTGGTGCCATTTGGAAACCCAACTTAAGTTGGTTAGCGAATACCTCATTTATAAACGCAGGCAACGGCAAACCGTCTACACTCAAGCTGATAGAAGGGTCCTCCTCTGGAGGAAAGAGCACACTATCTTCCAGAGGTTTAATATTTGCCGAACCAGGATTAGCAGCAGGCACATTACTGAATCGCTGAGGCGCGCTTTTAGTGGCATCAGTGGGGGGAACATCTACACTGGATTGCATCGCACTAGGTACTGTTTTTAACTTCTCGGGAAGTCCATAATTTTTTTTATTCTGCAGACTACATGAGGACATTACAAAAAGCATGACAAACACCAAACAGGGTTTTGTCACAAGCAAACATAAAGAGCGATGCATTAGGTATAACTCCTGGCACAGTGGTGCCATATAATTTTGACTATTCGTGTTGGATAGAAATAAACAGCCATGGATGGATGTGATTTGTCAGGGCTTAATATCCATCTCGGATTTTGCCGAAAACAATTTGAGCACCTCAACCGTTTCAGGGTCATCCTTCCTGGAAAGCTTAAGCCAATCACTCCCCACCTCTATCAGGACCCATTGACTATCAGGAAGCTGCTCTCCTTGCTGTATACGGAAATACTGCTTTCCACTGCCAACCAATATCCCTTGCATATCTTCGGTGTTAATAATTGCCTTGATTTGCCCTCGTAATTTCTTCGCTTCTTGAGCCTCTATTTCTTTAGGTGTTATATCTGCCAGAGCGCCATTCGTCGCGTCGGAAGGCACCACTCCCCAAAAACCCGAGGCTAATAATTGTTTGACGTCAACCACAGGACGGACCGGGATTACTGCCAAAGCCCATGTATTTTCTGTTGCTTCATTTATATCCGCCTCGCGCGATATAGGCAACAAACCAAACAAAAAGCAAGCAAGTACTAAGATTGCCACATAGAGGTATATGTAAGCTTTAGTCATATTACTGGCCAACTGACGGCTCCTTGATAACAAACCAGGCAGTAACGTTTATTCGATAAAATAAATTCGTCGAGGTAACCAGATTGAGCTGCTCGTAATCGACCAATACTGGCGGAGTATTTGTGGCCATAGCATTCAGCATTCTCTGCCATGCGCCTGCTACATAAGTTCCCTGAAGATCCGCACGCACAGCATACCAAGTGAAGCCACGAGGAGGCGGACTAACCTCAAGGGTAATGCGTGTAATTCCCAAGCCAGATTCTTTCGCAATTTTTTGGATCCAGTCTCGAAGTTGGGCTTCCGCCTCCCCTTCGCTACTTGCATGCCATAATTTGGTTCGCATCTGCTGTAATGCGACATCAGATGTCTTGGCACGCTCTATCCATTCATGCTCACGGGCAACGGCCTGGGTATCGAGATACATATTCAAAGCGACTTTGGCATCTTCCTTTTTAGCTAGACGCCAGTCATCAAGACGCGCATGAATCCACAGTACAAATAACCCTAAGGCTATGAATGACGCAGCTTGCAATCGCCTATTTGTATGCCACTGCTGTTTGATCTGTTGCCATTGCTGAGCTAGCACGACCCGACTCATGGTGTTTCTTCCACCTTGATTTGTGAAAACCCGTCCAACTTCAAGCGAATTCGATACTTATTAATCTCCGCGGTTGGCTCTACGCGAACCCCCTTCATTCCATCTTGCGAAAGCGCACGAACCAAACTGAGGGTGTCCGGTATTTCACCAGCCACTACGAGGTCAATCTGATCCAGATTACGCTCCCATGTTTGCAAGCTTAACGGCGGAGCAGGGGGTAAATGCTGATATATTTTCTGATGCGTACCTAACGGATCAGGCATATTGGTCAACTGAACCAGCTTATTGATTTCCAATTGGGCCGAACGGACAACCGAGCGAGCGGTTAACAGTTCGTTTGCTGACTCGGTTGTAACCGACGTAAGCTGCTGCAATGAATATTCTTCCCAATACCAACGCGCTACCGCCGTTAGCTGGAGACATGCAATAAATAGACTGAGCGCCGCAAAACCAACAATAATTTGATCCCTGCGCTCAAAAAGATGGTGCCATACACTGGTTACAACTTCCGACCAAACTTCTTCAGCAACTTGAGGCTCTTTAACACCTGGCTCAGAAGCATCAGATGATATGCCTTGCGCGCGAGCAAAACGCTGGATCTGGATTGCAGTCGGCTTATTAACATACCATTGGCTAGCACGCAAAAGCCCCTGATTCCAATAATGGAGATCATAACCATTATTGCACTGGAACAAATGAAGGCCGTTCTCGACTGGTTTTTGCCAATAGAGAACTTCGGACAAATAAACAGGCTTATAAATACGGTTGTTTTGCGCTGATTCATTTTGACTCAATAAGCGCTGTACTTCAGTGTTGTCCCATAACCATACTTGCGCATCACCTTGCTGCCAAGCTACGCAAAAACCTGGATCCGCCCAAATACTCAAACTCTTTATTCGATGCTTTAACGCATTTTCACGCTTGGCTTTAGGTACATTGCCCAGATCAATACAGACATATTGACAATAATCGCGACCAATTAAAATTTGCGGAATAACATTAAGACTGGAAAGCTGTTGAATTTGCCCTGAAGACACTAACCTTCGATTAACGGAAAAACGGGTGATCAATCGTTTTTGCTGTACTTGTAGCCAGGTCATCGGGCAGGTTTACTCGTGTGGTCCAGTTGAAATACCAAGCTTTGGTGCCTGACTCCAAGGGGCGAAATTGTACATCATAAACTCTGGCTGTGGTATCGCCCTCATGCCACCACCAAAAACGGAACCCGGCTGTTGGTTGAACGCTAAGGCGCACCTCTTCAGAATCACCAATATATTTGGTGAGCTGGGTAAAACTGGAAAAAGGTGCTGTGGCACGCTGCGCAAGCAACATTTGCAATTTAACGGGATCATCCAGGATTAAAGCCAACGCATCTGCATGCGCACTGTTTGCATTTATACCGCCTCCACCTTCGGTGCGAAATATGCGCAGTATCCACGAATCATCCCGATTTTTTAAGAACCAATCCCACTCAAGCACACTACGCAATTGCAATGGTGAGCTCAGATAACCATTAAGGGGTGGAGATAAACCCTGCAGGTGATAATCCATGGCTTCAGCACCCAGGCCTTCACGAACATCATCGGCATCTTGATAATCAGCCAGAGTATCTTTAAATCGCTCACCCGTCAGGCCACGTCCGTCTATTTTCGCAATGGCATTTAGAATCCCCGGTTCCGATAAAAATGATAGACCTATGAGTCCACCAAGGTCTTGCACCATAATGCGCAAACCGTCACCTGCATCCAACACACTACCATCCATTGCCATGAACCCTGCACTGCCAGTAATTATTGTCGGTGCAGCACCAGCCATAAAGTCGTCAAGACTATCAAAACTGAATTTCTGTGCAGATTCAGCTTTATCACCAGGCCAACCAACACCTTCATGAGTTTTTGGCCCAGTCAGGTAGGTATAAAGTATCCTGGCAAACATGTCCGTACTTCGCCTGTAAGCTTCAACTTGTTGCTGGCGAAAAGCAGCTTGTTCACGAACCCGCTCAACCCATATTGCAAATGCACTGGCTGCTAGCACCATAATAACCAGGACCCATAGCACAGACACTAATACAAAGCCTCGCGAGTAGTATTGGCTCCGCACTATAAAACCCCCTCAAACGCAGGCGGTGTATACATGGCAGGATTGTTACGAACCGCAATAATCATTTGCACCGGCAACGGAATAGAATCAATGTATAAGCTTATTGCTTGCGGCAATACATTTTTTTTGTCGCGTGAAAATATTGATGTTCGCGGTGGAAAACCATTTAGCCACTCACCCTGATACAAATAATGCCAGGATGCGTTGACTGTCGCAGGCCACTCCTTGATGGTATACCATTTAAATTCTGTAGCGCTAAGCGGAGCCTCCCCGTAACGCAGCATCAGCTTTCCATCTTTACGCTCTAAAATCCAAACAACCTTTACTGGTGTGCCCACAGGTGAGCCAGCCAATGCGCCTAAAGAGATTCCACTAAAAGAGGCTTCATCACCTGAAAACAACTGGTTTTTACCTAATGCGCCATCTACCCCATTGATCAATCCGTGTATTGATTCACGAATCCAACCTTCAAATAAATCCTGCTGTTGCATGTGCATTTGGCGTCGCTCGACCGTGGAGTAAGTGCCCGACATATAAATAAATCCCTGCATAAGTAAACTTGCAAGAAGAGACACCAACAATATAACCACCAACATTTCCAAAAGCGAAAATCCCAGCGTACGAGCCGGTTTTCTGTTAGTTGAAAATGACTTCATCGATATTCCGCACTTTTTTTATGCCTATTAGCGACATATTAAAACGATAAAACGTTTTACCAGCACGACTCAAGACAACTGTTGAGGGATAAATTGCAGCTTGATTTATCGTTTTCTGGTTGACCTCATCAAGCACATCACCCGCAAATTGCGCTTCTGCTGTTTGCCAATCAATTATCAAATCCCCAAGTTGCATATGACCGCTTGGATTGACTTCCGGATCAATTGTGCCCATAAATTCAATAGCACTTTCTATAGCGGAAGATCGCTGTGCGATTTCATCGGCACGAGTCAGGGTAATCATATTGGTATTAACCCAGCTATAAAGCGCTGTTGCACCTATAGCAAAAATCGCCATGGCAACAACAGCCTCCAGCAGAGTAAAGCCGCGCTGCCTAGTCATTAGCTATTACTCGACAATCCGGGCTGCGCATTGTTATGCGATAGGATTGAGTCCCTTTTATTACATTCAGGGTCACTGCTGCCGGGCAAAATCCGGATGAAGTGATCAATAGCGGAGAATCAAATTGCAAACTTACGTTCAGTGCATCAAGCCGCTGAACAAATTGCGATGGGAGTTGTGCCGCATCTGCCGGGTAAGCTGAAAAAAGAACAGGGTGTCCATGATTTCGAACATTTAACGCCAGACTATTAAGCACCGTCACTAATTCGTTGCGATCCAGTGAGGTCCTCATACCGTCATACATTTTTTGCAGCCCCGGCAAAGCAAGCGAAGTAATAATCCCCATTATTACCAGCACCACGATCATTTCAAGCAGTGTAAATCCCCGGCTGGAATGCATTTTAACGAGCAGGTAAATAACCTAAATCCTGGTTATCGCCCTCCCCCCCCTCTTTCCCATCTGCTCCGAGTGAATAAAGACTAAATGGCTCAAATTCGCTTGCAACAGAGGAATAAACATAATCACGCTTCCAGGGATCGAGTGGAACCCCTCCATCTATGTAAGGCCCTTTCCAAAACTGTGCAACGTTATCATCAGCAGGTTTTGACATTAGAATTTTCAAGCCCTCTTCTTGCGTAGGCAAACGGCCAATATCCAGACGCAATGTGTGCAACGCCCCACGAATCATTTTGACTTGTGTTTCAGCGGTCTGGATTTTTGCCTTATCCGCTTGCTTGAAAAGATTGGGACCTACCAAGCCAGCAAGAAGACCAATAATGACCAGCACGACTATCATCTCTAACAATGTAAAGCCTTGTTGAACATTGGATGTACATTTATAGCACTGCCAGAATCTCATAAGATTGTGATACTCATTTAAATTAAAGAGGGATGTCGTTAGCACTGGTTATTGCCAGCATAATACCAACGATGATAGTTCCTATAACTACACCGATTGTCAGGATCGCGATGGGCTCAATCAAGATGAGGGCTTTTTTCATACGTTGCTGCCCCTGTATCGTATAAAGATTTGACAGGGCATTCAACATTTCTTCCAGCTTTCCGGCCCGCTCACCCACTCGAATAAGATTATACCCTGTGGCAGTCAAGCATTGATTAGCCTCAAGCGCCACGGAAAGGGACTCACCGCCCCTTACCGCGTTTTTGACTTTGATCATATTATGCTTTCGTGATGGCATACGCACCGATTCTGCCGCCAATTCGAGAGCGGTAATTAACTCTACCCGATTGCGCACCAACGACGATAATACCTTGGACCAGGCAGCCACATCAGCCTGCGAAATCCATTCACCAACAACAGGTAGGCTCTCTATTTTTTCTAACAGTTGCACCTTGATACCCGGTTGAGACCAACAAAAAAACAGCACTGCCGGTGGGACCAATAACAGCAGAATCAATAATAAAAAGTTTTCATTTGCCCATTTGCCTGAACTTAAAACAGCCCAAGCGAGAAACGGTAAACGATCAGACTGCTCCAATAAATTAGTGAAGCTGGGCACTACATAGACAAACATCAGGAGGACTGCGGAAATACCTGATATCACCAAAATGCCGGGATAAATAAGTGCATTTCTGGTTTCATTTTTGATTGTTAATTCATATTGCATCTGAACACATGCATCACTCAGCGCCTGGCCAAGCTGGCCGGTCATCTCACCGGCGCGAATCAAATAGTTTACATAATTAGGTAGAGGTAATTGAGAGGCATCCATCGCCTGTTCAAAACTGCCTCCATGACGCAATGTTTTTGCGGCCAACTTAAACGCGTAACGTAATTTCGGATGGGCAGATGAGGTAGCTTGGGCACCTACGGCTTCTACTGCACTCACACCCGAATTTAACATTGCTGCCAATTCATAAAGGGCAGTGATAATGGACTCCGTAGTCAAACGCTGACGACTGCGCTGGTCTTCATCCTGCACAGGCTGAGCTAGCTCAATATCAGTGACCGTGAGCTGCTGCTGCAATAGTTGTGCAACCACCTCCCGCTGCGAGTGAGCACTCATTTCTCCATGAATTGTTTTTCCTTGCTGGTCGATAGCCTGATATTTAAAGTGCTGCGTCATGTATGCAAGCTCGTTACTCTATGTACTTCTTCAACACTGGTTAAACCTAACCATGCTTTTATTAATCCATCTGTCGTTAAATCGCGATAACCCTCGATACGCGCCTGCCTCTGAAGCTCGGATAACGAAGCCCTTGCAAGAACCTGATCGCGGATTGAATCGCCAACACCAACCAATTCATATATTCCTAGCCGCCCCCTATAACCGGTATTTTGGCATTTAGGGCAGCCCACAGCTTTGCGCCAATTAGACTGCTGGCCAGCAAAAAGTTTCTCAACAAATGGAGCTACACGCTGCTCAATTGAATTGATAGCTCCAGCAGGAGCGCTACAACTGCACAACCGGCGAACCAGGCGTTGCGCCTGTACAGCAATAACAGGAGTTGCCACCAGAAAAGGCTCCACCCCCATATCAACAAGCCGCGTGAAGGCGCTCATCGCATCATTAGTATGGAGGGTCGACAAAACCAGGTGACCAGTTAATGCTGCTTGAACAGCTATCTCTGCCGTTTCCAAATCACGGATTTCGCCAATCATTATTACATCGGGATCTTGCCGGAGTATTGAACGTAATGCGGCAGCGAAGGTTAACCCTATGTCACTGTGCACTTGGACCTGTGTGATATGAGGCAGACGGAATTCAACTGGATCCTCCACCGTGATAATTTTCCGTACTCCATCATTTGACTCATCCAACGCCGAGTAAAGCGTGGTTGATTTACCTGAGCCGGTGGGCCCGGTTACCAGCACAATGCCATGCGGCTGCTGGACCCAATCGCGTAGTAAGGCAAGGTGATCGCTCAAGAAACCCAATCTTTCCAGCATTAACTCCTGGCGCTCTTTGGGCAACAAGCGCATTACTATCGACTCACCGTTTACGCCTGGCAAAGACGAAACACGAATATCCAACTCCTGACCATTAATTCTCATCCCTATGCGACCGTCCTGAGGTAACCGTCGTTCCGCAATGTCAATGCCCGACACCAGCTTCAGTCGGGAGGCAACAGCGTAGTATCGCTGCTTGGGAAGTGTTCGTCTGGTAAACATAACGCCATCAATACGATAACGAACATCAAAGGTATCTGCTTCCGGTTCTATATGAATATCTGATGCACGCTCTTCCATCGCTTGGGAAATAATATTGTTCACCAACTCAATAACCGGCGCTTCTTCGGCCATTTCCCGTAAGTGCTGGATGTCACCATCCATACTGGCGTCATCTATACCTAATTCCTTTTGCCGCGCGCGCAAAGTATTTAGAAAAGAATCCAAAACCTGCGCACGGGCCAAGCAATAAATAAGGGGCAGTGAGCTTTTACGACACAGAGCCTCATCTAGCAATATTGATAGCGGGTCCCGGGCCAAACACATCAATCCATCAGCTTGAAACCAAACGATAGCCTCCATTTGCAACAACCAGTCAACATTCAATTCCAACTGATCGATCGCCTCAAAAACCTGTTCATTAGAGGGGATTTCAATATCCTGTCCAACTACATCCAGTCCAAGCTGTAAGGATAACGCATGTAGCAAATTAGCCTCGGAAACACTGCCTGCGCGCATGAGCACGGCCCCCAACCGACCGCCAACCTGTTGCTGAACAACAAGCGCCTTTTCCAAATCCCGGGTCTGTATAAAATTCAGCCGCAAAAGAATTTGACCGATCGGTAAGAGCGTCAGATTTTCATCCAGCTCCATTGTTTCACCCGGCACAGGAAAGTCTCTCACTCTATTAACCTCGTTAGATAACATCAGCAAAAGCCGGCTTAGAACGCTGGAAACAATAAAATCCAACTAACGCAATAACAAATGAAATCACCGAATATTCCGCCAGAAGCATCCAATCAGGATACTTGCCTTCAAAAATAATGATGCGAGCTTGCTCAATAACTACAACCAAAGGGTTAACAAAATTAAGAAACTGCATTGATTCAGGAAGTCTATCCATAGGATAAAAAACCGGACTTAAAAACAATGTTACAGTGGCCATGAATTGCATCAGTTGCCTTAGATCACGCAAAAAAACACCTAGCGCACTCAGCACCCACATAATGCCTAACGTTGTTATAAAAAAAGGTATATAAACAACTGGCAAAAATAACCATTTCCAATACACAGTATGGTCAACTAGACCAAAAACAATTATCAATATCAGCGTGCTAATAAGTAGTTGAACAATTGCGGCTAACAATGTAACGACAGGAAGAATCTCCAGAGGAAAGACAATTTTTTTTACATAATTGGGATTTATTAACATCAGCTCCGGAGCACGCGAAATACAGTCCGCAAAAAACTGATGCAATATTAGCCCTGAAAAAATGACAAGAGCAAAGCTGGTTAACCCATCTCCGGCGTTTCCCACGCTCCACTTCGCCTGCAAAATTTCTCCAAAAAAAAATGCGTATACTGCTAATAACACGAGGGGGGAAATTATTAACCACAAACGTCCGAACAAAGACCCGGTAAAACGGGTTGTCAATTCCCGACTAGCCAATAAAATCGTAATGCTACGGTGTACCCATAAGCTTCTAAATAATAACATTGGTAACTTTAACAAGGTAAATACGACCTGGATCAGACCCAAATAAGGCTGGAAAATAATGAACATATAACCGATAGTATTTAGCTACTACACATACATCGGTCTCTGTCTACCAAAAAAAGGGCTAATTTTAGCCCAGAACCCACACAAACAACAGTGAGAGCATGCCCCCCATCGCAACCATTATCGTCAACTACAACGCCGGTCCGGTGTTGGTGGAATGCATCAGCGCGGTTATTGAGCAGGCCAGCGAAGTGATTCTGGTCGATAACGCCTCGCATGACCAAAGCCTGGCATTGGTAGAAGCAAGGTTTGTCAGTGACACACGCGTAACGATCATTCGTAATGACACCAATCTGGGTTTCGCTGCCGCCTGTAACATCGGCGCGCGTGCCGCCGGTCAGCCATTTCTGTTTTTCCTGAATCCGGATTGCATTTGCGGGCCGGACAGTTTGACCCGGCTCTATCACACATTGCTGCAAAACCCCAAAGCCGGTATGGCCGGTGGATTATTGCTAAATCCGGATGGAACTGAACAAGCAGGCGGGCGCCGCCTCACACCTACGCCAGGGCGGACACTGGTGCGCAGCTTTGGCCTGCAGCGCCTGGCCAGGCACTGGCCGGACCTGTTGGTGGATTTCAATTTACACCGGCAGCCGCTGCCATCAGCACCGATTTCCATCGAGGCGATTTCCGGGGCGTGCATGCTGGTAAAACCGGAAGCACTCGCGCAAATCGGTTTATGGGATGAAGGCTATTTCCTCCACTGCGAAGACCTGGATTGGTGCCTGCGCTTTACCCGCGCCGGCTGGGACATCCTATTTGTGCCCGATGCCCCGTTCAGCCACGCCCAGGGCACCTGCAGTAAAAGCCGCCCGCTGTTTGTGGAATGGCATAAACACAAAGGCATGAGCCGCTTTTACCGCAAGTTTTTCCGCACGGATTATCCACTGCCCCTGTTATGGTTGGTTCTGGCAGCAATCTGGGTGAGATTCGGAGCGATTTGTGCGCTACAGTCATTGAGATCGACAAATCGGTAATAGGCCGCAACTTCGTTATTCTGTTTGTGGAAAATCTGATTTATTCAGCAATACTAAACACAGTTTTCCGTAAATACCGACCTCGCCAAATGAATGATAAACACTTTAGCTCGGTGTTGCTGCTAGCGATTTTTGTCACCGTGATTGCAGTTATCGCCCAGAAATTCTTTCCCGACAAGCGCCTGACGGTGTGGCCCAACACCAATTACATCAATTATTTTTACACCTCCTCCACTGATAAAGAAAACCCTCCCGCTTACTGGGTGGACCAAAGCCGGGGATTGTGGCGATGTGCGTATCCGGTAGACGACAACAGCGAATACTTTGCTTGCAGTTTCAATATTCTCTTTGCAGAAAAATTGAATCGCGGCATAGATTTGTCCGGTTATTCGTACATGAATATCAAACTCAACTATTCGGGTAGTGCCAAAAAGGTGCGCATATTTTTTCGTAACTTTAATCCCGCCTACTCAACAGTAGAAGATACCAATAGCACCAAGTTTCATTCCATGATGTTGTACACATCGGATCTGGGGAGAGAAGTCAGCATTAACCTTGATGAATTTATCGTTGGTGATTGGTGGCTGGGCCAATATGACATTCCGCGACATTTATCGCGCCCGGAAATGGATAATGTTTCCTCATTTGGAATTGATTACGTAGAAGGCAAGCAACCGGGTAATCACGATATTGAAATTGAAAAAATTGAATTCGTGGGCGGCTGGATCTCGGCAGAAAACTGGTATCTGTTAATTCTTGGTTGCTGGATGCTGGGTATCTTTATTTTTGCGATCACCCGCCTGATACAACTGCTACGCCAAACCCAATACGATGTTCAAATTATTAACCAGCTCAATAATACCAATGAGCAATTACAACAGGAAAAAGATAAATTTCGCCGCTTGTCCACCGTTGACCCGTTGACCCAGGCATACAATCGTTTTGGTATCGATCAGATAGTGTCGATGATATGCAGTAAGGAAAAACAACAAAATCAGGACGCGCCGGTATTTGCATTAATTATTATCGATATAGACCACTTCAAACGCATTAATGATCGCCGTGGACACGATACCGGCGACCGGGTTTTGCAAATGATTTCTACCATTATTGCCAAAGGAATTCGCCCCCAGGATTTTCTCGGGCGTTGGGGTGGCGAGGAATTTATTGTGATATTGCCCGATACGCGTAAAGAATTTGCCATCGCGCTGGCAGAGAAACTGCGCTTTATGATTGCTGACACAGAGTTTGAGCCCGACAACCCACTTGCCGTTACCGCCAGTTTTGGTGTTAGCGACAAACGCGAAGAAGAAGATTTTGCCACCACCTTTAAACGCGCAGACATCGCACTCTATGCAGCCAAAGCCCAAGGCAGAAATTGCAGCGTTATTGCGGAAGATGAATTAACCAATTAACCAATTAACCAATTAACCAATTAACCAATTAACCAATTA
>NZ_KN266209.1:146540-217834 GCF_000766945.1 Cellvibrio mixtus subsp. mixtus J3-8
GAATCATTATTCCAATAAAAAACCCGCTGCAAAGCGGGTTTTTTATTGTTGGACCAAAAAATATTTAATTACAACTTATCGAAGGCATCTGTTAACAGGCAATCGAAACGGCGCGCGTCATATTCCACTATGCGGGCTACATCGTGCGGCTGGATAATATTTTTTGCCGCTGCATCTTTTGCCAGTTCTTCTGTGGTCGCACCGGAAATCTTGCCAGTATTTTTGGCTTTCAGGAATGCATGCCACACCGGTCCCAATGACAACAACAATTGATAGGTACTTTCCACACGGCCTGCCGCATCTTCCGGATCATGGCTGATGTACAAATATTGCGCCAGCATTTGCCGTACCGGATTCTCTTCCATAATCAGATCGCCCAATTCGCGAATTAAATTGTCATTCGGTTTATTGACAATTTTCCCGCATGGCATGGTGAGGAAGCGAATTAACTTGGCGATCCATTGCTGCGGGAAGTTATCCGCGAAATCGCGCAATGCTTCCTGGGCAATAAACAGCGCGCGCGTTAATGCGTATTCAGCGTGGGCATCTTCAGCACGCGTGCGGGTATGGGCCGAATGGAATTTTAAAATTGAACTGGCAATAAATAGCTGGCTGTGGACATCGCCCAAACGCGCGGACAAAAGCTCGCGGCGTTTTAAGTTACCGCCCAGAATGCCCAGGGCGATATCAGACATGGATGCCAAAGACGCACTCAGCAAATTAATACGCTGATACCAGCGGGTGCTGAAATCATCCGCATTGGCAGGCACGCTGCTGAAACGCCCACCGAGGAAGCCGAGCAATTTGGTACGCAACATATTGTTGAAGATATGGCCGAGATGGCTGGTGAAAAGTTTGTCGAATTTGCGCAAACCTTCGCTCCCATCTTCCAGCTGCATCGCTTGCATTTCTTCAAACAGGAACGGATGGCAACGCATCGCACCCTGCCCAAAAATCATCAGCGAACGCGTTAAAATATTTGCACCTTCCACGGTGATGGCAACCGGAACCGAATGGTAAGAAGCCACCAGGAAATTGCGCGGACCTTTTTGGATGGCGCGGCCACCGACTACGTCCATCGAATGTTCTACCGATTTACGCATCAATTCAGTCGCGTGGTATTTCGCCATGGCGGTCATCACCGAAGGCGCACCGGTTTCCAGGCCTTTGGTGACAAATTGGCGCATGGCTTCCAGCGCATAACCGCTGGCCGCAATTTCTGCTGTCGCTTCCTGCACACCTTCAAACTTGCCGACTTCCGTATTGAACTGACGGCGAATGCGCGCATAAGCGCCGACCAGTCGATAATTCATTTCCCCGCTGGCGGTAGAGAGCGATGGTAATGATACACCGCGACCTGCACCAAGACATTCAATCAGCATGCGCCAGCCTTTGCCGGCCATGGCAGCGCCACCGATAATCCAATCCAGCGGGATAAATACATCAGTACCAAAAATCGGCCCGTTCATGAAGGGCGAGCCAGGGTTGTGGCGTTGGCCAATTTCTATACCGGGATGCTTCGCAGGAATCAATGCACAGGTAATGCCGTATTCTTTTTTGGATGGGTCACCCAATAAACCCTCCGGGTCATAAAGTTTGAACGCAAGGCCAACAACTGTCGCTACTGGCGCCAGGGTAATCCAGCGCTTGCTGAAGGTCAGTTTCAGGCCAACAACTTCCTCGCCATCGTAGGTGCCTTTGCAAACGATGCCGGTATCGGGAATAGAGCCGGCATCTGAGCCAGCCTCCGGACCAGTCAAACCAAAACAGGGGATTTCAGTACCATTTGCCAACCCCGGTAACCAGCGTTGGCGTTGCTCTTCTGTACCGTACTTCACCAGCAACTCGCCTGGGCCAAGGGAGTTTGGCACCATCGCAGTTACTGCAGCGGTGCCGGAACGGCTGGCGATCTTGCTCATAATGCGGCTTTGCGCATGGGGGCTGAAATCCAGGCCACCGTATTCCTTGGGGATGATAAGGCCGAAGAATTTCTTATCTTTCAGGTACTGCCAGGCTTCGGGCGGCAGGTCTTTCAAATCGTTCTGGATTTTCCATTCGTCGAGTAACGAGCACAGCTCGCTAACTTCGTTATCCAGGAATGATTGCTCTTCGGCCGTGAGTTGCGGCAGGCTGATTTGCGCAAATTCATTCCAGTCGGGTTTGCCGCTGAACAATTGCTTTTCCCACCAGGTAGTGCCCGCCTCCAGCGCGTCGCGCTCGGTAGCACTGATTGGTGGCATGGATTTTTTCAGCGCACCGAAGACCGGTTTGGTCAGTATCGCACGGCGAATGGGAGGGATATTCAGCACCGCCAAAACCACGACCAACGGCACCAGCAACCAAGGCGAATAAAGGGCGGGGGTAACCGCACCCAGCACCAACCAGGCAATCAACACAATGGCGGAAGCAGCGCCCAGCGCCACTTGCCGATATACCAGCACAGCCACGAGGACCCAAATCGCCAGTAACGAGAGGAGTAACATCATATTATTTGACCCCTGAAAAGGTATTTGTAGTTGTGAGTTTTCCGGTGCGAACTCTACCCTTAACCTTAGACCAATACCGTTAAGTTGGTGATATTTCCTGTATCAGCCTGGTGCTTTTCAGCAGTTTGAGTACCGGAATCGGGTATTTATCTAACAGATTTTTCTGCCGTATCAATGCGCGTCACCATTAACATTGCTTCCAATTCACCGATAGCTAATTCGCGATCATCAATTAACTCGATGCGGCTATCAGAGAGATCGAGTTCACTATCTATGGGCAGTTGGTTCACACTCAAGACGCCCTGCTCCGCATTAAACATAAATACACCCTGATCAGTATTCAGCACCGCCTTGGCGCGCACCAGTTGCAAACCGCTTAACCAGCCAAAGACTTGATTGAAGTCAAAACGGATCTGCGGCTGGAACATCCAGCCGCAGGAATAAAATCCCTGCCCCGCATTTTCACGGCGCAAAAATTCCTGACCTTCGGGCAGGCTAATTGCAGCATTGTATAACTCGCGCTGCGGCTGCAAGCGGTTATTGCGCCCCGCTGCCTGGAGTTGGGCAGCATGATGTTGCGGATGGGCAAGTTGATGCCTTGCACGCGAGTAATCCAGCCACGCCAGGTGCAATTGCCCCTGGCTCACCGCAAAACTTGCCGCTTTGGGTGGATCAAAGCGCGCGACTAACTCATCAAAATTGTGACGATCCGCAGGCGATGCCATATCGCTTTTATTCGCGACCAACACGTCAGCTACGGCGATTTGATCGTTAAAATTGGCATTAGTGCGATAGCGTTCATCGCTGAGCTTGCGTGGATCTACCAGCGTGATAGTTGCGCGCAAATCAAGTACAGAATCGTAATATTCGCCGGTCAATGTATTGATGATTTCTTCAGGATGGCCAAGGCCAGTGGGTTCAATCAAAATGCGGTCCGGTTTGGTTTTGGCGATGAGCATATTCAGAGCCATTTTCATCGGCAAGCCAGCGACGCAACAAATACAACCGCCCGGCACTTCGCGGATGTGGGCATTTACATCTTTTAATAACGCGCCATCAATACCGATTTCCCCAAATTCATTCACAAGTACCGACCAGACTTCATGGGCAGGTTTAATCGCCAGCAAATGGCGAATTGCTGTGGTTTTACCCACGCCTAAAAAACCGGTGATGATGTTAGTGGGAATTAAGGAGCGCCCGGCAGAAACGCCGGACGCGGGGTTAGACGTAATAGGGATAAGCGGGTCACTCATAACGCTGGCCTAGGTAATCAGAAGCAATGCATTCTACACAGCTGCTACCGCCAGCCAAACCGGCGCACTCGCGAGTGATACCAATCCTGCACATTTACCTTGCCGTCAGAAGCACCACTGGAAACCGGGGCCGATACAGGTACGCTGAATTGTTTTATTCCTCCAGCCACGCGGGAAACGGGTCCGACAACGTCTTCCAATAATGTTGGCCAAGAACAAGTTCAGCATCATCCAGCAAACAATTATCCAATTGCTGGATGATGTTGTTTTTATCCAAATGCTGCCCGATAAATACCAATTCCTGACGCATATCGCCAAAAGGTTCCTGCCACTTGTCAGCAATAAATTGACGTTGCTCGGGATCATCCGGCCAATGCTCTTGCGGTATCGCCTTCCAAAACAGTCCTGCAGCCCCGTGCTGGGCAATACCGCCCGCCTGGCTCCATTGACCGACAAATTGCGGGCGCGATGCTAGCCAGAAAAATCCTTTGGAACGCAGCAGACGGCGTTTTTTTACCAAGGCTTTTTCTGAAAAATTTTCGTCGGAGGAATGATCAAACGCATTGGCAAAAAAATCATAAATTTTTTGTGGATGAAACGGCCGGCGCGCACGATAGACAAAACTTTCAATTCCATATTCAAGTGTTTCCGGCTGGTGCTCACCGCGCAATTCTTGCAACCAGCCTGCCGATTGTTGTGCTTTTTCAAAACTGAATTTGTTCGTGTTCAAAATTTTCTGTAACGGTACTTGTCCTTTTACCATTGGGATAATTTCAGCAGCGGGATTCAAACGCTGCAAAATGCCTATCAGTTCGTGTAATTTTTCCGTGTCAATTACATCCGTTTTGCTAATCAATAGCAGATCGCAAAATTCAATCTGGTCGATTAGCAATTCCGCGAGATTACGTTCATCACCCTCACCCAAACTTTCACCGGTTTCCGCCAGTGATAACGCCGCAGAGTAGTCATCCAGGAAATTCACCCCATCGACCACCGTAACCAGGGTATCAAGGCGTGCGATTTGCGCGAGGCTTTGGCCGTTTTCATCTTCAAACGTAAAAGTTTCAGCGATAGGCAGCGGCTCGGAAATACCGGTTGACTCAATCACCAGATAATCAAAACGCCCTTCGTGTGCCAGTTGGCGGATTTCAACCAGTAAATCCTCGCGCAAGGTACAACAGATACAACCGTTGCTCATTTCCACCAGTTTTTCCTCGGTGCGATTGAGCTTGACCTGGTTGCTCACCAACGCGGCATCAATATTCACCTCACTCATATCATTCACGATAACTGCCACACGCAGGTTTTCGCGATTATTCAGGATGTGATTCAACAGTGTGGTTTTGCCGGCGCCTAAAAAACCGGACAGTACAGTAACTGGGAGCAGGGTCATAAAATAGCCTCAATGAAAACGTTATAATATAACATATTCATAAAAACACAGAATGGCAACTACATCGTGAAAAACACGAATAAGGTAAAGACGGTTATATGGCAGAAGCGATGTTAATAACCTTGCCGGGTTAAAAAGTACCGGCAAACTTGTCACCACAGGTAACTTTTTGTAAACGTTTGCAAATATCTGTGTCATTTTAATTGACGCCAAAACCAACAATAAATTCACTAATGCAATAAACAAAAATTTTTAAAAACATTAAAAATCAAACAGATAAATATGTTTTACAAGTGAGTGCCAATGGTTTTTGGGTCAATAATTTATTCGTAAAACTTTATTTTAATTAATATAGACGTCATAAAACGTTTGAAAATGTAAACGATTACATCTAGGATTCCGCCATCTCACAGGATGGCCAAGCATAATTAAATAGCGCTGCCGTTCTGACTGAGAAGCCCTGCACGCTCAAAATTCCACAGGCATCAACATATAAAAAGTCAAAACAAGAGGACGCACCATGAAAAGTTCTGCACGATTTAATAAGACCCTGCTATCAGGCGTAATTGCCACCTGTATCGCCACCACTGCTGTTGCCCAAGACTCAGATTCAGTCGAAGAAATTGTCGTTAGCGGTGTTCGCGGCGCCCAGGAAAGAGCGATCGATATCAAACGTAACTCGGCGCAGATTGTTGATTCGGTTGCAGCCGAAGACATCGGCAAACTGCCCGACACCACTATTTCCGACTCATTACAACGTATCACCGGAATCCAGATCGCTCGTAGCGGCGGCCAGGGTAGCCAGGTTAGTGTTCGCGGCATGGGCCAGGTATTAAGCACCATGAACGGCGAATACTTCCTGACACCGGCGAGCATGACTACCAACGGCGTTAACTTTACCGATGTACCGGCAAGCCTGGTTTCCGGTTTGAATGTTTCCAAATCCCAATCTGCAGCGCAATTAGAAGGCGGTATTGGCGGTAGCATTGATATTTTGACCCGCCGCTCATTGGACCTGGAGGAGGGCTTTAGCGGTTCGGTACGCTTGCAAGGCAGCACCGGTAGCATTACCGAAACCACGGATCCTGAGTTGAGTGGATTGGTAGGTTGGAATTTTGATGATAAAGCCGCTATGTCGCTGGCGTTTTCCTATGGCGATTCAACCCTCGCTGAAAACCAGGGTCGCCTGCGTGCTGATCGCGTTGCGGAAAGCTGGGACTGCAGCAGCAGTTGTGCTGATCTCGATGGCAATGGCAAAACCAATGGCGATTTCATCAACCCGATGAGCTGGAATAGCCCGGAATTTTCTGCGCGTGAAATTGAGCGCGAGCGTTTGGGTTTAGCGTATAACTTCAATTTGGCAGTAAGCGATGCGCTTACATTAAATGCTGATATTTTCCATACTGAAATGGATGAAAAAGCCGCAGGCCAATTTATTTATTTGGGTAATCAAATTGGCGGCCGTGCCGGATTCCATGAATACACACTCGTAACTGGCAAGCCTGCGATTATCAATCCCGGTGACGGCACTCTGGGCGGCCAACCGTTCTACGCTACTGATATGAACATGATGGTCTCCGGTTTCCGCGCAGGTGTAATGGGCGATTACCGTGAGAGTTCTGCAACCAACTCCAACATTGAGTTGAAATACGATAACGGTGAAGCATTTACCGGTAGCGTACGTTATGTATCAGGCAGAGCCGACAACGACAACAACACCCTCACCCTCGCGCAAGTCAGTAATGCATTGATGGTGAAACGCTCAGCCACTTCAACGCCAATTAACATTAACCCGGGAGCCATTGACGATGGTTTGATTTATCCAATGCATGTGAAAGTGAACAGCGGCAGCGTATTAGCTGAGCTGGATCCAACCATGATTTCTAAAATGGCAAATCCTGAAGCCTGGTATTTGCATTCCGGTTGGATCGATAGCACTTATGCCAAAGCGGATTCCGATGTATTGCGTTTCGATGGTAACTTCAAATTGGCCGACGAAGGTTTGACCTCGGTTGATTTTGGTTATCGCTTTTCTGATCGCAGCACTACGTTTAACAACATGTCTTTCTTCTCCCCATCCGGCGTAATTAAAGACGGCGTTGAGTTGCTGAATAAATATCATGAAGTGGGTTATGCAATCGGCCAGGCAGGCAGCAATGGCACTGCAGCCGGTTTGACCTACGATCCGTTGCCGGTTATTGAAATTACCGATTCAAAATTAAACGGCTATATCAATAACGTCAGCAATTTCGGTGCAGCACTGAAAGGCCTGGACGTTACTATTCCGATGATCGACACGCGCAAAATTGATGATCCAATTGCATTCAACGATATGCTCTACGGTAAAGGCCAACGCCTTATCAATCCAGATCGTTCTTATTCCATTAGCGATAGCAAACAAAGTTTCCACTTCCAGGCAAACTTTGATAAAGCGCTGAACGATACATTTACTATCAGCGGTAACACCGGTGTGCGCTACGTAAAAACAGATTTAACCGTAACGCAAAATATTACTGATCCGCAAAAACTCAACCCATTAATTTTGGCGGGTACCGATCCAAACCACACTACGTATACTGACCTGGGCGATAAAATCACCAACGTTTCTTACAATCACTTTTTACCCAGTTTGAACCTGAACATTGGCATTGCAGAAGATTTCAAAGTGCGATTAGCGTTTGATAAACGCATGACATTGCAAGATCTGGATCGTTTGGGCCAAGGTACTATTACATATTTGAGTAGCGAAGAAACTGTTACTGACCCGGTAACTGGCGAATCCGTAAAAGAACCATTCCAACGTGTCAGCTCACGCCAAAACAATGGCAACCCTTACCTCAAGCCATGGGTTGCGAATGTATTCAACATCGCTGGCGAATGGTATCCAACTGAAAGCGCCATTGTGTCGTTAGGTTATTTCAATATTGATGTAGACAGTTTCACCTACACCAAAATTGAAAAGAATCCAAACCTTCCTGACAGTGATGGTGTAGTACGTCGCGGTGGAGAAGAACAAACGGTTACTAACGGTTCCGGCGGAACTGTTAAAGGTTGGGAATTTTCTTACCAGCAAAGCTTCGATTTCCTGCCAGGTTTGCTGGCAAATACCGGGGTAACGTTCAACTATACCTATTCACCAACGGAAAGCCCTTCAAGCGAATTATTGCCTGATGGCAGCGTAGCGCCATTCAACAATACCGCTGAAGATCAAGCGAACCTTGTGTTGTGGTATCAAGATGAGAAATTTGAAGCACGTGTTGCGGCCAATTACCTTGGCGATCAATACCAGGGCAAAACCTCTGGCTGGATGTGGAACCCAACCAACAAAGACAAAGGCATGCCACGTTATTTGAAAGAAACGTTATTTGTTGATGTTACAACGTCTTATAACATCAACGAAGATTTGCAAATTACCCTGGCGGTTAACAACCTGACTGAAGAAGACAATATCACTTATACCCAGTGGGAAAATTTCATTGACTCCTACAATATTTTCGAACGCCGTATTACCGCAGGTGTTAACTACAAGTTTTAATTGAAATCATACGCACCACAATGTGAAAGGAGCCGATGAAAATCGGCTCCTTTTTTCGCTCTATCCCAACTACTTTTAAAAAAAATAACAGGCTTGGCCTATGAATGATGCAACTGCGACTGACTCGCGTATTCGCTCAATTGTAATTGTTGGTGGCGGTACTGCCGGCTGGATGACAGCAGCGGCATTAGCCAATCGTTTTAAACAAAGCGTTACCAAAATTACGCTCGTCGAATCTGTCGAAATCGGCATTATCGGTGTAGGTGAGGCGACCGTCCCATACATTAAAGAGTTCTTACAAGACTTGAATGTCAATGAAGTTGACTTTATGCGCGCAACTAAAGCGACCTATAAACTCGGCATTGATTTTGATGGTTGGTATAAACCCGGTGAAAAATTTATTCACCCATTTGCTGGTTATGGCGCACGTATTGCCCGCATTCCCTTCCACCATTACTGGGCCAAAATGCGCATGCAAAAAAAAGCACAGGCACTGGATGCTTATTGCCTCGCAGTACAAATGGCACGCCATAATAAATTTGCATTACCAAAAGCCAATAACGATCTTGAATTATCCAGCTTCAATTATGCATTTCATTTTGATGCTGGTTTATTTGCCCATTACTTAAGCGGTATTGCGCAAACGTTGGGAGTCAAACGAATCCAGGCCAATGTCAAACAGGTTAACCAATGCCCAGACAGCGGTTTTATCCGATCCCTGGGTTTGGATACAGGAGAAATAATCGAAGGAGAATTTTTTATCGATTGCTCCGGCTTTAATGGCTTGCTGATTGAACAAACATTAAAAACCGGTTATGAAAACTGGAACCAATGGCTGCGTTGTGATCGCGCTGTCGCCATGCCTTGTACCAGTGAACTTACACCAGCGTCAGCGACACGATCACTGGCTATGGAAGCCGGTTGGCAGTGGCGTATTCCATTACAACACCGGGTTGGTAATGGTTATGTTTATTGCAGCGATTTTATTTCCGATGATATTGCTGCTGAAAAATTACGAGAGAACCTTGAAGGCGGGGCATTGGCGGACCCCAAATTTATCCGTTTCACCACCGGCATGCGCAAAAAGGCCTGGAACAAAAACGTATTTTGTGTGGGGTTAGCGAGCGGTTTTATGGAACCCCTTGAATCCACCAGTATTTATTTAATCCAGTCGAGTCTGGCGTTATTGCTGAACCACTTTCCCAATAAACAATACAACCAGACATTGATTGATACTGTTAATAGCAATTTACGCACCCGCCAGGAAAAATTACGCGACTTCCTCATCTTGCATTACCACGCCAACCAACGCCATGGGCAAAAATTTTGGGATGAATGTCGCCATATGAGTATTCCTGAAACTCTCGCTGTACGCATCGACCATTTCAAAAAAACTTGCCAGCCACAAGTCGATGAACTTGATTTTTTTGGTACCAATAGCTGGCTAGCGATGTTTTCCGGCTTCAATATCCAACCTGATTATTATCATCCTGTAGTGGACGACTTTGACGAGCAAGATGTGGAACGGGAACTTGCGAATATCAATCAAAAAATATTAAACACTGTTGCACAATTACCAACACATAAAGAATTCATTCAAAAGAATATCACCAATATGGAGGTAACGCCGAAAATATAAACTTCTCAATTAATACGATTCGACAATTAAATTATTAAGGAATATTTATTATGAAAAAAATTTCACTTTTTCTCACCACTATTTCATTTTTCTCTTTATCGCAAGCCACACATGCAGCGCCAGATCCACAACTATACGCATCATCTGTTCCTTATTGGTGTGTATATGGATCCTGGAAAGAAGGATCAATAGGTGTAGGGTCATCCAGTGGGTTTGATAGTGATTATCTTAAGATAGAAGTGCGGGACTACATTCTGATTAATGAACCAATACAAGTAAAAGGTGATGGCAAATATCTTCTCAATAAAGGAGATACCATTTATTTTTATGATTCCCTTGCCGGTTATCGTGGTCAAAAGGACGCGAATACCGAAGGAAATGCTTATCTAACCTACACCGCAACAGTGCAGCGCCCCCTGCTTTCCTATGGCCAAATGTGGGTGATGAAAAATTTACCTAGTGTGCATACCGGTGGCCCCGTTACCAACCCTGATCCCGTTGCCTTAAGGCCGCCATGTTCAAAAAAAGATGTCTACTTCCAATATAAACCTTCCGTCGGCGTTGCAACTTTTAATGCAAACGCAAGATCTGCTGCGCTCGTTTATGAAATAGATCAGGCATCAAAAGCATACCGGGAAAATATTCCGGCAAAAATTACTATTTCCTGGAGTAATGCGGGTAAGACAGGAACCGCTGCAACTACTACTGTGACTGCCCGACAAGGAACCGTAAATATTCCAAACTTGCAACTCAGTATGGACAAAGGAATATTTACACTAACCGCTGTGATTTCAGATGGTACCTATGAGAGCAGTCCGGTTACGATTGGTTCTATTGCAACACCTTGCAATACAGGAGCAAGCACCGTTTTTCAGGTCCAACCTAATCAGCCAACATTAAATCCATCCGAACTGTGTGGTGGATATCATTGCCCCTATAACGTGACCACGATATACAACGGTCCTTATCCAAAATTACAATACACATGTAAGTAATTTATACCGCTGGCGTTAGCAGATTTTAAATTATCGGCTAACGCCAGTATTTTTTCATTCCGAAATTATTATATAGATAATATTTTCTTCTTCGTTTATTTTATTTTCGTTTTCTATGCATTACATACTTGATGTATCAAAGTAGCCGGCATAATCTCTACAACAAATTAATAAAATCAACCAGAAGATTTCAACATGCCATTCCCTCCTATTAACAATATCGTCATTGTCGGCGGTGGCACTGCAGGCTGGATGGCTGCGGCCAGCCTCTCCCGGTTTCTCGCCAATAAAGCCATTAACATCACATTGATTGAATCCACCAGCATCGGCACTGTTGGGGTGGGTGAAGCAACGATTCCCAGCATTGTGCAATTCAATCATTCAGTGGGTCTGGATGAACTGGAATTTATTCGTGCAACGCGCGCCAGTTTCAAATTGGGCATTCAATTTACCGATTGGCGCAAACAAGGCGATCAATTCTTTCATCCCTTTGCCGATTACGGCATTGATTTTAGCGGTGTTGAATTCCAGCATTATTTTTATCGTTTGAAAAAAAACAACCCCACCGCAGACTTGCACGATTATTCTATCGGTAGTCAATTGGCCAAACACAATCATTTTGCCCAACCAAAGGAAACACCCAATAATCCATTGGCTGATTTTTCTTATGCCTACCATTTTGATGCCGCACTTTATGCAAAGGTATTGCGTGAGCTGTCCATATCACGCGGCGTTGTACATATCGATCAAAAAATTGAAAAAGTAAACTTGCGCGAAGGTGACGGCTTTATTGAATCTTTGTTATTGGATAATGGAAACATTATTGCGGGTGATTTATTTATTGATTGCACTGGCTTTAAAGGATTACTTATTGAAGAAAGCCTGCACACAGGTTATGAAGATTGGCAGCAGTGGTTATTGTGCGATGCCGCGGTCGCAGTGCAATCCACCAACACTGAAGAGCCAACGCCCTACACCCGTGTAACCGCATTGGATGCAGGCTGGATGTGGAAAATCCCATTGCAACATCGCACCGGCAACGGCTATGTTTTTTGCAGTCAATTTTTAGATAAAAACAAAGCAGAAGAAACTTTACTGCAACGCATCAGTGGCAACCCGATCACTGCACCAAAACCATTTGCATTTAAAGCGGGCCGCCGCAAAAAAGTCTGGAATAAAAATTGTTATGCGCTCGGGCTTGCTTCCGGGTTTATTGAACCTTTGGAGAGCACCAGCATTTCACTAATACAAACCGGCATCACTCATCTATTAACATTTTTCCCTGACACGTCATTTAATCCGGCGATGATTGCCGAAGTGAATCGACGCCATCAACACGAGATGGAACGCATCCGCGATTTTATTGTACTGCATTATAAATTGACTGAGCGCACAGATACGGAATTCTGGCGCTATTGCCAGGCAATGGAAACCCCTCCCAGCCTGGAACATAAAATCGAATTATTCAAAAGTTGCGGCCATATTTTGCAACACGAACCTGAAGCCTTTGAAAAATCCAGCTGGTTAAGCATTTACCATGGCTTCGGAATTATCCCGGAGCGCACTGATAATCGTATTGATCACTTTAATGACGACGATATCGCAATACAGTTAGCAAAAATAAAACAAACGCTGGACCATGCAGGAAAAAATGCAATCAGCCATAGCGAATTTATTCGAATACACTGTGCTGCGCCCGATTTTGAACAATAAATTCTTTATGGGTAGGAAAGTTTGCTACTGTTTCAGCAATGGATTGACGCATGGCTGTCAAGCTTTCCTGCAAATAGTGACTATTAATACGGTCTACATTTTTATTGTACTGTTTTGGATAATTATTAAAACCACTATAAATTGCCAGCCAGGAATCAGGATGGAAAATTTCCCAGGGATAATGCAATAAATCACCCCGTTCATGATAAGCGCTTATCTTTTGCTGCAAACTATCCGGAATTGACATACCACGGCAATAACGCCAAAACTCACTGTCGTCCCGTTGGTTCAATTTATAATGAGCGATAATAAAATCGCGAATGCGCTCCCATTCAGTTGCAGTCACTTGATTAAAGTAATCAATTTTTTCCTGATTATAAAATGGCTTTGCAAACGAACCGCAAATTTTTTCAATGCCTGTTTCGATCAATGCAATACTGGTACTTTCCAAGGGTTCCAGAAAACCGGCAGCAAGCCCTAGCGCAATACAATTCTTATTCCAGGCCTGTGCTCGACGACCAGGTATAAACCGAAATTGACGCGGGGAATGTAATACTTCCCCGTCAATGTGTTGTAGTAATATCTGTTCAGCATATTCGTCACTGATAAAGTTACTGCTATAAACATGGCCATTGCCCTGGCGATGCTGCAATGGAATTTTCCATTGCCAACCCGCAATATGCGCTTTGGATATTGTGCGCGCTTGCGCATCACCCACCAGCATTGATTGCACGGCAATAGCACGATCACACAACAACCATTGACTCCAGTTCACATAGCCGGTTTTCAACGCATCACTGATGAGCAACCCGCGAAAACCGGTACAGTCGATAAATAAATCTGCTGACAGCTCACGGCCATCATCCAGCGTCAGGCTGTGAACAAAACCATTATCGCTATTTACATTAACCGCGTTAATTTTTGCATCTACATGACTCACACCGTTTTCCAATGCATAGTCGCGCATTAATTTTCCAAATAAACTTGCATCAAAATGCAAGGCCCAATCAAAAATTGCTAATGGTGATGCCGGGTTTTCCTGCGGCAAGGAAAATTTATTGGCACGTGCCATAGCGATCGCCAGCGAATATTCTTCCAATGCTGACGGGTCACCTGCTTCGCGCAACTTCATCCAATAATGATGAAAACGAATACCATTGGCGTCATGGCCGAATAAACCGAAAGGATGGATGAATGAGCTATCGGGCTGATACCAATCTTTAAACTCGATGCCTAGTTTTATCGTTGCACTGGTTTTGCGTATTACTTCTATGTCAGTCATTCCCAATGACTGGTAAAAGCGACGTAACGTTGGAATTGTCGCTTCGCCTACACCGACAGTGCCAATTTCACTAGACTCAATGACAACTATTTTTATTGCCATGTTTTTAAAATGCTGGCTAAGCTTTGCGGCAGCCATCCAGCCCGCAGTACCACCGCCGGCGATAATGATTGATTGAATAATCTGTTGCTGATTCACAAGGTGTGCCCTGAATTATTATTTAATAAAAAACCACGGCCATTTTCTGCCGTGGTTTTTTTATTGCAGGTTCAAATTATCAGGTGATTAGAATTTGAAACGAGCTCCCAATGCCCAGCGCGCTTCGTAAATATTCTGGAAGGCTTCCTGATCTGAAAACTCAAGATAAGTTTGTTGATACTCTTCCAATACGTTGGAACCGTTGACGTAAACAGACCATTGGTCATTCAGGTTGTAAGTAACATTCACATCCATTTGCCCGTAATCGTCCTGATAGAGGGATTGCATTGCATGTGTTGATGTACCTTGCAAAATCAAACGTGGTGAGCGCAAGTTGTAGGCAACACGTGCAGAGAATGCACCATCGTCATACCAAACCACCGCGTTATAGGTGTGCTTGGAATTGTTGGGAAATGGCAAATCCTCGCCCTGGAAACCTTTCACCGGTTGCGAGCTATCTGACAATGTGTAGTTCAAATCAAAACCCATACTGCTGACAACTGGCATATCTGTGACATCACCAAAAGCCAATTTAGCGGCAAGCTCAACACCCTCGAATTCACCACCCTTACCCTGGATTCTGGCGTTAAATGGATGTGGACCACGGCGTACACCGTCTGCATCCGGTTCATCCACCATGACGATGCCGCGCGCAAGGAAGCTTTCTACTTCAATCTTGAAAACTCCCGCACTTAACATTGATGCCTCTCCCAAATACCATTCTGCGGAGAAATCAAAGTTCTCCGAACGGGTTGGATCAAGCATTGGGTTACCATCCAATGATCCACCGGACACGCGCATACAATTACAGGAATCGTTAAACACGCGACCTACGGACTTACCACCACCCCAATCGAGCATATTGAGCGGCATCATGGTTTTGCCATACGACAAGCGCAATTTCACATCTTCAGTAACATCAAATGCGAAGTTGGCGGAAGGTAGGTAATCGGTATATTCGCGATTGGTAACAACATCGCCGGTGTCTACGTTGGTGCCGGAATGTGGCAGCTGATCACCGACAGAATTGCCAATCACAGTAAGGTCTGTTTGGATAACTTTTATACCGATGTTACCGCTTACAATTCCGTGCTGCAGATTTGCCTGCAAGAAATAACTAAACTCATCCAGGTTTACCCCGAATGTGCGGCCAGGGTTGGTAACTGCTGTTTGTGGACCGGAAATTCGTTCCTGGAAGGCTAACGCATTATCCAGTTCGTGCGGATCTATTGCCCATACTGCCGGCAATCCTTTCACTCCACCGAAATCCGTTATTTTCACGACTTTATTGTGTTGATCCAGGCGAGTCGGTTGCAATAAGGTGTAATTGACCCATTTATTATTGAACGCCGTTCCGGCCTGATCTACACCGGTAACAAATTCGCCTTGCGCAAGTGCGGGATTACAGGCAACTGCCGAACCGGCAAATTGGTCAACTGCTTTCCACTGTGCAGCACAACCACCATTTAATTTTCCAAAATAGGAAAACTCGGCAGAATCCACTTTGCGTGTACTATTGCGTAAACCGAAATCAACACTGGTAATAAACGGCTTTTCTTCAAACTTATAATTCCAGTGCGTACTAAAGGTATCCATAGTCGCATCTCTGTCAGTATTACCTTCTGATGAGAATGCACCAATGTGATAAGAGTCGATATCTTCCATATATGCCGCAACGGTGCGTGAACCTTTACCACCGTTAACAACCTGATCAAAACCAGAGAAACTGGGATGCTCGCCGGTAGTGTCGAAACCTATGCGGAAGCGCCCTTCAATTCCGCCGGGAGAATAAGCTGCAAAACAACCACCTTTGTCTCCCACAACAATATCGCCACGAGCGGTATTACATTGGCTTGCCGGAATCAATCCACCGGGGTTTCTAATAATCGAACCCTTATCAATACTTAAAACGTCACCTTCACCGTACGCATGACGCATTGAAGCACTGGCACTGGCCCGTGTTGCACGCACCTGGCCAGTCAAGGCGCCGTCATTATCGTAATTCAATTCAAAGTTATAATTTTGTGATGTTTCATGGTTGTAGTTGGTTTGGGCGAATGATTGCAAACGATAAGGCTCTGCACTAAACGCCGTCACACTGCGCCACTCATTACCGTTATACATGAAACTTTCTTTACCAAATTTGGTAGGAACTGCATAGCCTTCATAGGTGGCCCAGCGGTTGTTCTGCGAAATACCTGCCCGGCGATTCCAGCGCTCCTGATCGCTATAAAAATAATCAGCAACAATCTCAAACCCTTCACCTACACGAGCCTGGAATGATGCATTCAAGCCATCGCGCTGGCGCTCTTCCGCTTTATTAAATGCAGCGAAACCTTGCGGGACTATATGCCAGTATTTACTTTTATCAGCCAGCGAAGCAGCTCCCCAAAGGGCGGTGTTATTGTTCATTACATTACTAAGGTTGCCGCCGTTTTCAGAGGTATCAAAATAGCCGTTAAAATTTGAAGCAAGATTCTTTTCCGTCGTTGCGCCAGCAAGCAAGAAACCAACGTCATCGTTTCTCCAGTTAGCCAACGCAGTCAATGTCGGGTCGTCCTCTTTACTAATTGAGCCCCTGTCAAGTTCGCCGGTGCCTGCAAAAGTCCAACCATTTTCCATATCAAAAGGACGACGGGTTTTTAAATTGATCGTGCCTGAAATACCGGCAGTGTTGTTAGTCGCCAATGGCGATTTATAAACTTCTGCGCCGGAAAAAAGTGTCGATGGCAAATCGCCAAAATCTGCAGCCGCCGAGTCAATAGTTGTTGCACTCAGGAAAGTTTCACCGTTTAAACTCGCTCCCACGTTAGCCATGCCGCGAATTTGTACCGGACCACCTTCACCTGCTGTACGGGTCACCTGCACACCTGGAATACGTTGTAACGAATCAGAGATTGTTACGTCAGGTAATTTACCGATATCTTCAGCCGAAATGCCGTCTACAACCGAGACTGCGTCACGCTTGGTATTTACTGCACTCGCTTGTGCCGCGCGAACCCCCTGTACCACCACTTCTTCGATAGATTCGTCCTGTGCGTACACATTGGCCGTCAGCATCGCCATTGATGCGATAGATCCGCATACAATAATTTTGCGATTGATTATTCGAATTGCCATACTTAATTGGCTTCTTATCTCTTTATTTTCCATCTCTATCCCTCTCTATTATTAATCTTGTTTAATTTATGGGCGAAGCACAGAACCAAAATGGCGCCATACTGTCGACAAAGAAAATAGGTCCCATGGACAACGTTGTCAACCTTGTTGGAAAGAATAATGAGGCGAAGGATGTTTTTATTTATCAATGAGATGGATTATTCGAGCAGGCAAAATGGATGTTTCGTTTTACAAAAAAAAACAAAAATCTTATAGAGCACAACGGTTGTCACAGCAGGATGTCACTTAAATTCACGAAATTTTTATTTATCTGTATTAGCAGATTTATTGTTGTAACGAGCGACAACATATCGCTCGTTACACTTTTCTGGCATGCCTTTCCAAAGTAAAGATTTTACCGGGAGTTTTGATTGAGCTTATCCACAGCCAATGCCAAAAACATGTAATTAGCTTCACCGCCGCCCATTACATATTCAGTTTGTTGCCAGAAGAAGGGCCAGATTTTTAACTCCGGTAAATCCGGACGAATCAATGCAGTACCGGAAATTACACCGCCAGGAATATACGACCAATCAGCACGATTCACGCCGTAAGCCACAGTCGCGGAATTTGCGCCAACACCGGATGCAAAACTTTGGGTATTTTCACCCGGATGCACGCCGAGTACAAAATTGAGCGCATTCACATAAGAATCAGTACCGGTAAATTGCGGCCAGGATTTATGGAAAAAATATTGTTTAACGCCGAATTCCTGAATAGTCCATCCCGCGCCCCAAATATTCGGTTTATAAGGTACACCGTAAGGCGATTCAGTTTTTGCACGCTCACGTACAATTTTTTGATAAGACTCAACAGCAGCATTCACTGCGCCGATAAATTTCTCATCCGTTATTGAAGGCATTACACGGCCAATAGCCCAACCGGTTTTTTCGATATCCGCAGTGATTGATTGCTGCAAACCAATTAATTCCTGGCGATAAGTTTCGTTACCCGTTGCCAGAATCAATTCCGCCAATGCGAAAACCCGCACGTCCGGCTTTTTGGTTTTGGGTGCTGCGATTTTGTAAAGGTTCTGTGCTGCATCCAATGCATCTTTTGCCATTTGTGGATTGTAAGTTTTTAACACCCGCGCCGCTGCCGCTAAACCTGCGGCAACATCCAGTTCACGCTCGGGATTATCTTCGGTGAATACCCAACGATCATCCGGTGTGCCGGATTTTCCATTTTTAATTTCACCGTCTTTTAATGAAGGATCATAGGGAAAATTATCCGTTTGTACCATCGCATCGCCTAGCAGTACATACTGGCGAATAGTGGGTTCGATAATGCCGCGATATAAACGGCCCATGGATTTGTAGCCACCCAGCACACTTAATAAACCGTGCTCAATTTGTTGCAGCGCATCATTCTTACCATCAGCAACATGAATTTCAACCAGCTTTTTCTCCTGGTCAATCAACGTGGCATCGTGATTCAAACCAAATTCTTCCACCATGGTTGCCAACAACCACACAGTGCCAATTTGCGATTCCACACGTAAATCATAATCGCCCGCATCGTGCCAACCACCGGCATCCAAACCGGGAACACGGTCGCCAGGTTTGAATTTGGTACGTGTAGTACCATCAGAAATATAACCATCGATATGATTAAAATTGAGCGGCATCATCAGTGCATCATCTTGATGGTCCAGTCCATGCCACACGCGGTATTTTTCATTCACACGCATATGGCACATTTGTACCGGTAAAAAATATTCCAACGTGGGTTGCCATGCATTGCGCGATAACACATCGTCACCAATTTTAAAGGCGTGGGACGTTTTATCGCGGTAGCTGATTTGATACATGCCCGGCTCTTTAATGTCCGAGAAATCGTAAGTCATATATTGATAACGCAGGAAATTACCCCAGGGTTTTACCTTCGCTTTTTTGACTTCGGTTTTTCCAGCCTCTGATAGTTTATAAATTTTTATCTCGGACGCTTTGGTATCGCGCTTGTCTTGTTCAATAACAACTTGCTTGGATTGCGCTGTGCCATACCCCACTTGCGATACCTGGATTACCGGTTCATAAATCCAGTTTTTTATCACATGCGGTGTAACAACCCATTCCAGTGCCCCTTTAGTTTTATTCGCTGGAATAACACCGCGTACGATGTACCAACCATTATTGTGGTTAGCGCGGCCATCCCATAATTCCAACTCACCGGTTTTGCTTTCAATAGCCATACGGTGTTTATCGGAATCCGGTGCGACAATTAATTTCTTACCGGTAGCCAGCGCTGCCGTCAAGAATTCCCCGTGCGGATTTACCAACGGACCATTGGGTTGTTGTGGAAAAATGCCACTCTGCGCATCCAGCAGCCAGGATTTTCCAAAAAATTCACCAGGAAAAATTTCAAAGTTAAAACCAATTTTCCCTACCCAATCTTCCGGCAAGGGTTTTTCCAAATCCACACTGATTTTAAATTGATTATCTTTCAATGCCGTCACATTAACCTGATAGGTAAATTTCAGGTCGGGATAAATAATCGGGTTAAACCCTTTGCGATCTTTACTTGGATCAGGATAAGAAAGTGTTTGGCTAACCGTTTGCGTTTTTTTATCGACCGTTTGTTTTCCGCCTACCGGCATTGGCGACCATTGTCCAGGGGAAATTTCCAGGCGCAAATCGCCATTCGCCGCCACACGGCTACCGTGTTGGATAACAGTGACACCGGTTTGGTGTCCATCGGGATAAATATCGCTAAACACAGTGACGTTGAGCCCCTGCATTTCAAAATAATCCTGATTATTTAATTTGAGTGAATCGGCAAAGGCTAGAGAGGTGGCAATAGGTGTGAAGGAAATAGCAGCAGCCAATAACCCCAGGGAAAACCTGTTTCTTTTCATACATGAATTCTCGTGCTGTTTTTTGTTATGGTTTATACCAGGTCAAAATAACAACTGGCATACAAGGCAAGTGCAACAGAGAATAAACCCACCAACGCGGGCGAGCACACTTAATTTTGTGGATATATGTTAAATATTGTTAAACGCTGGCGTTAGTAAAATACAAAAGTGGGCAGCTATTGATAAACAACATCTTTATAGGCGGGAGCCAGTAACGCCAATAAACGGTTTTGAGTTCCAACCGGGATCTTGCGCTTTTCCATTGCCAGAATTAAATCGTCAACAATCGCATTGAATTCAGTATTGGTGTAATTGTGGCCGGCGTGAACCTGTTTCATATTTTCATTTTCATATTTACACGGGCCGCCAGCAAGCTGGCAAATATAATCACTTAACCCTTTTTTGAAATGTTGCATATTGACGCCTTTATAACGCGGGTTTACGCGCTCATCTTTAGCGATAATGAAAATCAGGTCGCGCACGATGTTATCAATCCCTGCGTATTGCCCTAGCTCATCATACAACGATTGTTGTGATGAACTGGCACACGATGGCAGTAACAAAACCGTTATCATTACACCAATCATTTTTAGTAATTGAATACGCATAGTTAGAAACTCCCTTGCAATGATAAGTACCAGCCAGTTTGGTTTTTAAAGGTTGCTACCTCCCCCAAATCTACCCAGGCAGCTACGAGCGCAATTCGTTTATTGGGAAACCAGGCCACAAACGCTGTTTGCCAATCATCTTCTTTTATAAATGAAAGGTTATCGGGTTTTTGGCGATACTCGGCTCCCAGGAGCCAGTATTTATTTAATAGCACACCGGCAGAAATTTCCGGTATCACTTCCTTATCATCATTTTTATCCCCGCCGAAACCAACCAGCCCGGTTTGATTGGCATTGGTATAACGCAGGTTGGCATTGAGCAATAAATTGCGATTAAGAAATCCACCCGGAATTAATTTCGTTGCAGTTACATTGATATCCGTGCCTGAATCTTTTTTTGCACCAACTGCACCCGGCACAAAAAAGTCCAGATTTTTTTTGTGTTGGGCACTAATACTGATTTGCGGTATTGCGGTGTAAATTAAATCGCCCGCAACACGCACTTTGGCACTAACAATGCGCTGTCTAATAGAATCCGTGGGCAAACCCAGGGCTACCGTCAGCGAATTGTGGGTGAGTTTTTGTTGCGCAACCGATAATTCAATGCGATTACGCCAACTCCAGCTACCGCCAATAACTTCAAGTTGATAATCACTGGTATCCACATAACTGCCAAATGCCGTTGCACCCCATTCTTCCTGTGCACCGTAACCGGAAATGACTGCCATAGGTACAATGCCACCACCGGCAATCCCTTCAATGGTTGTTGCACCACCTGTTGCTAATAAACGGCTACGTCCAATGATGTCACTACTCGCCAACTCGGAATCAGTAACTGCTATACAAATGGATGAAGGCAATAAACAAAACGCGACGATTAATTTGATAATTTTCATAGCATCATTTTCCGTTAGACACCTGCCCTGCAATAAATTCGAGCCGACATATTGCCGATATATTTATTGCAGCGCTTTTAAATAGTCGTGTACCCAGCGGGTAAAATCTGCCGCAGGTAATGGTTTGCTATACAAATAACCTTGTGCTGTATCGCAACCATATTGTTTTAACACCGTTTTAATGGCTTCGGACTCCACCCCTTCCGCGGTAATACTCAAACCCATCGTATGGCCCAGCTCAATGGTGGAGCGCACAATCAGTTGATCGTCCGCACTGGCGTCCAGATTTAAAATAAAGGATTTATCAATTTTTAATTCAGAAACCGGTAATTTTTTTAATTGCGATAAAGACGAATAGCCAGTACCAAAATCATCGATTGATAAGGTCACTCCAAGGCTGCGCAGACGCTGTAAATTATGCAGGCATTTATCAGCTTCACGCATAATGGCACTTTCGGTAATTTCCAGGTAAAGATTTTCTGCCGGAACACGATTGGCTTGTAGTAATTCCGCTACGTATGCGGGCAAGTCATCTACCAATAAATCCAATGCAGATAAATTTACTGAACAGGTAATTTTTATTTTTTCATCAAGCAGTTGGCGTAGCTGGGCAATCGCCGTTTTTAATACCCAGCGCGTTAACAAGGTTATTTGCCCGGAGCTCTCAATTACGCCAATAAACTCATCCGGCGCGACAAAACCCAATTCCGGATGACGCCAGCGCACCAGTGCTTCTGCACCCAGGGTATCCGGCTGTTCCAGATTTATTTTCGGTTGGTAATAAAGGCTGATATAGCCTGCGTGCAAAGAAGATTCAAATTCGCGGAATAAATGCAGGCGCCGCAAATGTTGTTCATCCCAGCCGGCTTGATACCAACAACTGTGTCGCTCACTAATGCGGCCTTCATTTAACGCCAAACTGGCGCGGCGCAATAAGGTTTCAGCTGAGTCAGCATCGGATGGATAAGCGGCAATGCCAATATTGACATCAACCGATACCTGGATACCGCTTATGACCAGCGGTGTTTTAAACGCGCTGTGAATTAATTCAATGGTTTCACTGATAGCATCCGCATCGGCCGCCATCATAATCGCAAGGAATTCATCACTACCCAAACGCAATACTTCACCGTGGGTAATGATGCGCGCTATTTTCTGCCCGACATCGCGCAATACGGCATCGCCAATTTCCTGGCTGAGCTCATCGTTCACCTGGGTGAAATTTTTAATATCCATGACGAGTAAATACACATTTTGTTTCACTGCCAATGAACGAGAAATTGCATTCTGCAATTCAGGAAAAATCCTGAGACGATTTGGTAAACCCGTCAGTGGATCGTGCTCTGATTGATAGAGCACTTGCTGTTCGCGCTCACCAATGGCTTTTTGCATACTGATAAATGCCTTGGCCAAATCCCCGAGTTCATCGTTGGATTGCACAGCGATGGGGGTTGCATAAAAACCGCCAGCGATGCGCCGGGCAATATCGGCAAGCAAAGTCACCGGTTTGGTAACACTGCGCGCAAGCATCCACGCAGCCAATGCAGCTACTAATGAAAACGTGAGTGCGAGGAAAAATAATTGCACATTCAAACGTGAATAGGGTGCTAATACTTCACTCAGCGGAACTTGTAACACCGCGCGTACATTTTCATTTTGTCGCGCAGCAGGTACCGCTAGCGACATAAGGTCATCGTAAATAAATACTTCACCCAGGGCCGGGTGTTGTGGCAACTGCTTTAACAGGTCGCGCAAGTATTCAGCCTTCAATGTACCATTCAAATAACGCATCTCTGTGCCATCGCGATGGATGAACGATACTTCCAAACCCGTTAATTTTTTTAGATCCAGGCTAAATTCTTTTTTGATTTCAAAACCCATTCCCGCAAGCCCGATAACTACTGGTGCTTTTACGGCATACATCACAAACTGGTAGGCGCGCCCATTCACACGGATAATATCGTAGGCTTGCCCTTTAGCCTTGGCTCGCGCCGTTAGCGCCAAAAATTCGTCATCTACTTGCAACGCAAAGTTCTGGTCGCTGGCAATGAGTTTTCCATGTTCGGTAATAAGCACACCAATATCAGCGGAGATACGCGCCGAGTGATTATTCAACGCTGAAATAATAGTTTTTTCATCCTGCGTTGTTACTGCTTCTTTAAAACCAAAATCTTCGGTGAGGATTTTTACCGAGAGCGCCAGTTGCTCCACGTTTTTTTGCATGATGCGACTGAATAATTCACCGCCAGCCAACAATTCTGTCCGCGCGTTTTGGGTAACTGCCTTTTTAATAACTACACGTGTTGCCACATAAGAAATGGCTTCCAGTGTCACCACTAACCCCAGCAAAAACGCCAGCAGTTTTATGAGATAACTGATCCGTGGCATAGTCATAAAATTATGAATTCAGCGTCGGTTATTGAAAGAGACCGGAAAATTCGTCGCTGGATTTTTCACCGGCTTCGCTCATCAGATTGTCCAGTTTGATTTGTTGCTGAAGCGGGGCGTTTTCGCTGAGGATAACCGGCAGTTCAGGCCCGGTTGCGGTCAGGCGCGGATGAAAAATATGTAACTGATAGTTACCGGCGGGAGCCTGGATATGTACATTACCTTGCACATCACCCACAGCATGGAATTCAGTATCCACCACATAAATATAAGCAATCATGGAATCATGGATATTACAACCCAATACAACTGTACCGGGTTTATCAAATAATACTGGCTCGGCTGTCATGCCGTGATAAAGGCGCAATTCAAATTTTTTGGCGGGAGAAAATGAATAAACATGATGGCGAATATCATCGCTATTGGGAAAACGCACGAATGTATTGGTGCGTATCGCCATAACGCCTGGCACAAACATTTTATTGTGTTGATCGATTACCGCTGTCAGCGGTTGGATGAATACCGGTTTTGGTTCCGGCACCAATGCAGCAACTGCATCTTTTAATGGTCGCCCCTGTGTATCACTTACCCTGAGTTGTAATTCCGCAGCCTGTATCACTCCACAATAACAGGCCAATACTATTAACGCGATGATTTTTTTGCAAAGCTTGAGCGGTGCGGTTGCAATGCATAATTTCATAATCACATCCTTAATTTACAAGCGTTGGCAGCGATTGCGCCCTCCGGATTTTGCGGTATACAAAGCCTGGTCTGCACGCTCGAATGCAGTTTCCAGTGAATCGCTGGTTTTAAATTCGGTGACGCCGATTGAAACGGTAATCGTTAAGGGCTGATCTTTGTAATTGAATGCGGCGTTGGCGATAGCATCACGTACTTTTTCCAATACACCGAGTGCAGCCTGGCTATCGGTTTCCGGCATCAGCGCCACAAATTCTTCGCCGCCATAACGGCAAAAGAAATCAACTTCACGCAAGCGCTTGGCGATGGAGCGGCCAATCACTTTTATTACGCGATCACCCGCTTGATGCCCGAAAGTATCGTTGATGCGTTTGAAGTGATCGATATCAAAAATCGCCACACTTAATGGCCGGCCATAACGCTGCCAGCGTTGGACTTCCACGTGGGCGCGTTCGTTATAAGCTTCGCGGTTGGGTAATTCGGTGAGCGCATCTTGCAATGCTTTTTTGCGTTGCACTTCAAGGCTGGTGCGATTTTTTTCTGCTTCGACTTCCATCGTTTTAATTTTTGCACCGAGCGTTTCCAACTGTAGTGCCAGGTGTTGCTGCGCATGATCCATGTTTTGATGCTGGTCGAGCGCCTGGCGAATATTTCCCAATTGCGATTTCACTTTGTCTTTGAGTTGATTCAGATCGGTTGCTTTTTCTGCGGAAGATTCCAGCTCGCCCATTTCACGTATCATGTCATCTTGCAATTTACGTGACGCTGCACGTTCATTTTGTGAATGTTTTACTGCACCGCCGAGTAATGAATAAATATCGGCGAGTTCTTCATTGACGTTTTTGAGGTAGCTGGCAAATGCCTGACTAGCGGCGAGGTAAGCTTCCATTACTAACGCGCGCACTGATTCCAGTGCGGGGATTACTGCATCCGGCGCGATGCCTGCCGCCAATTTATTGCGCAACATCACAGCCCGGCTTTGCATAAGCACATCGTTTTCCAGGCTTTGTAAAATTTCATTGAGAATTCTGACTATTGCATCCAGATACGCCGGTTTTTGTTCCGTTGTTGAAATGGTCGCCGCTTTGGGGGCCGGGTCCGTGTTAACACCTGCGGGCAATGGCAAGGTATCGATATAATCGTCCGTATCAGATTCTGCTGCGCCCTGCTCATCCGCTTTGGCGGGTTTGGTTCCGAGGATTTTCCCGAGCAATCCAACCTTGGGCTGTTCGACTTCTTTTAATGCCTGCTGCTGGATATTTGCCAACTGTTGTAACAATGCCGGATACAACCGGATTTTTTTACTGCGCTGGGGCAGGTTTGCGAGGAAGTCACTTATCTCTTTGGTAACACCTTTGGACAGCTTGAACACACCCAATGCTTTGATGGTCTCGCTTAATGCGACAGTGATCTCTTTAGCGCCCTGCTCCCGGTGGGATTCGAAAGCCAGTGCGGCTTTTTCCAACTGCTCCAGGATTTTGTTCATTTCCATTGCGCTGGTTTCGCTGCGCAATTTTTCACGTAGCTGGCTCATGATGTTATCCAGGGTTTCATCCTGGCCATCAGCAGCGATGCTGACACGCACTAGCGCACTGCGCAGCAATTCTTGCTGGCGGGTAAATTTTTGTTCCAATTGCTCCTGCTCATCCAGGGCATTGAGATACTTATCCCGCCAATTATTTTTATCGCCACTCATAAGTTGCACATTGCCCTGTCAGCTATTGGTGTAAAGGTAAAACCAGTATAGCTAGGGAACGTGCGGGCACAGGCCAGCGGCGCTAAAAACCCGCGAAAAGTTAATCGCCAGAAAAACAAAGCCCGCACCTTGGCAGGTGCGGGCTTTGATGAAAATCAAACAGCTACAGCTTATTTCTTGGCAGCGCGTTCTTTGGCGATCAGGAAATCGACCACTTTCAACATTTCTTCGTGGCCACCGGTCGCGCGTGAGCTGATACGGTATTTGCCGTTAACAACCAATTCCGGAGTACCGGTGATTTTGTAGCTGCGAGTGCGGGCTTCCGCTTGTTTGATTTGGCTGGTTACACCAAAGGAATTGTAAGTACTGATGGCAGTTGCCTTATCGACACCATACGTCGCAAAGAAGTCAGCCCATTGCTCGGCAGAGTTAAAGCTTTTGTGCTCCAGATGCAGGGCATTGAAAATCGCCATGTGCGCTTTATCTTTAATTTTCAGGGTAACAGCTGTGTAAAAACCGCGAATCAATGGCTCCATGCTCGGGTTCCACATCGCGTGGGTTTGCACTACATACACATCACTCGCTTGTTTCTTTTCCCAGGCTTGCAGCAACGGCTCAAAATGGAAGCAGTGCGGACAGGAATAGGCAAATACTTCTGCCACTTCGATCTTGCTTGGGTCCGCCGTGCGCACCGGTTGCTCCAGCACTACATAATGCTGGCCTTCCAGATATTCGCTCGACTTGTCCTGGGCACAAGCGCTCAGGGAGAAAACCAGACCCAACAGGGCAACCAAAATACGCATAAAACGCTCCTCAATCTTTTATTGTGTTCGCCGGGATAATAAAGGGGGGAAATTTGCCTGACCTGATTAGTCCTGTAAGTCCTCATCAAGTTCCCCGATAGGGGCCGGATTCTCCAGCGCCTGATGCAATCTGTAAAGAGCAGACATAAAAAAGGCGACTAATGTCGCCTTTTTTATCGCCCTGCAAGCATTTTTGTTTAATGTAAACCAGCAATATAGTTAGCTAATGCTGCAATTTCAGCATCATTTAGTTTATCGGCTACTGAACGCATGATCGATTGGTCGCCATCGTTCTTACGATCACCGGCGCGGAAAGCACGCAGTTGCTTCTCAATATATTCAGGATGTTGGCCACTCAAGCGCGGGAAACCGGCAGGAATATTGCCTTTACCATCCGGCGCGTGGCAGCCAGTACAGGCAGGCACACCGGAAGCAGGATTGCCAGCACGGTAAATGCGCTCGCCCAACTCAAGGCCATCAACCTTGATACCGGAGTTCACTTGCACTTCAATTTTCTTGGAGCCGGACAACTGGGTAGTCTGGGCCGAAAAATGCGCCGCCAGGTCTTCCAGATCCTGCTTCGTCATTTTGGCCAACAAGCCAGTCATTTCCATAACCGCACGGCCGGTGTTCGCTTTTTTCTCAGCATCGGTTTCCAGATCCCACGCCTGGATATCCGTCATTTGCTTTAACAGGTAACGCTCGCCCAAGCCGGCCAATTTTGGGAAGGTACCAACCAGGCTATTGCCGTCAGCACCATGGCATGCACCGCAAACTGCCGCTTTGGTAGCACCTGCCGCCGCATCTCCCGCTGCCAGAGCGCCCTGGGTTATAGCGACCAAACCCAGCGATAAAAGTGCATTTCGTACGATATGTTTCATTGGCTAACCCGAATTGATCGATGAATCTGATTGTTATGGGTGTGGCTTCAAGAGCTACACCGGGTGACAAGTTCGCTTAATGATGGACCAACAAGCTACAATTGCACCCCTATTTCGCATGAATTCTGCCTTTTGGCGCGCACCGCGACCTACAAAAGCGGCGGCATTATATTACCAACGCGCTAATAACACACTATTTTGAAGGGTTATTATCTTGACCGAGATCGTATTTACCAAGGCTTATTTTTCCAAAAGCGCACCCAGCATTCGTGAATGTCCGCCCGAAGTTGGTTGCGAGGTGGCCTTTGCTGGTCGCTCAAATGCGGGTAAATCAAGCGCCATCAATGCATTAACTAACCAAAAGCTGGCGCGCACCAGTAAAACCCCGGGCCGCACCCAGTTAATCAACTTTTTCAACCTGGGTGAAAACCAGCGTCTGGTTGACCTGCCCGGTTACGGTTACGCCAAGGTATCACGCGAGCAAAAAGAAAAGTGGCAACGCGACCTGTCCGAGTACCTGCAAAAACGCCAAACCCTGAAAGGCCTGGTGTTATTGATGGATATTCGCCATCCGCTGCAAGAATTCGACACCACCATGCTCAACTGGGCCAAACGCGGCCATATGCCCGTGCATATCCTTCTCACCAAGGCCGACAAGCTCAGCCGTAGCCAGGCGATGAAAAGCCTGTTTGACGTCCAGAAAGACTTGAAAAAATTGGGGCTGGAAGATGCCAGCGTGCAATGCTTCTCAGCATTAAAGTATGCGGGGCTTGACGACCTTAAAGCCAAACTGCAGTCATGGCTGGCGCCGGAGAGAGAACCTGAAACGGATAATGAAAGTATTGATTCAGCTACCGATGAAAAATGATCGGTCGCTACAAAAGAGAACGCCAAAAATAAAAAAACCGATGATTTGGATAAATCATCGGAAAAGACTGGCACCCTTGGGGTGATGCCAGATGGGCTAGGTCTTTCGACCAAGGACAAAAAACAGGAGTTAAGCTCAATTAAAGCAGACAAGTCAGCATCAATTACGTACTCTCTGACTCAACACGCTTAATATAAGTTCATGCAAAAACGTAAATCTTTGTAATTGCAACAATTTTTGCACAATTGCCTGATGATCTGGGGCGCGAGGAAATGCGGGCGAAAAAAAACCCCGATATTATCGGGGTTTGCTTAGCAATTTCGCTCAGCTGGCTTAAGTGCCAATAGGGGAGGAGTTAGCTCATGATCGTAAAACACACATTACTGAGACCTGGCCATCTCCAAATAAGTTCAAATAAAATTTAAAAAATTTGCACAGTTTTTTGTTAATTTAACAAACCTCATATAATTCAAAGGCTTAAAATTCAATTTTATATCCAAATCTGCAAAAACTTTTTTATCCAGGCATTTTTAAGGCTGGACGGTTTGTGATGCAGATTGACTTTCCGGTGGTTTATTATCCAACAAATGGATGAAATCCGGGGTAAATCGGGTATTCAAATTGCCCAGCAACGGATTTTCCAACGCAATGATCTTCCTGCCTTTCAGCCGGACGTAATCCAGGCTGGTGTGATAATGCGCTTTCCAGAGCGTTTGTAAGGAACCATCCATATACGCCCTCTTCAATCCTTCCTCTATACGTTCTTTGGCCAAAACATTCTTGCTGTTCAGGTAAAAGAAACGCGGCAAGGGATAGACGAGCATAAAATGGTCATCGATAACCAGATTATTAAGCTGGCTGAATTGTTCGACTTCACCCAGGATCTCATTCACCCCGCGACAAAAAAAATCGACCCTTCCGCCAATCACCATTAAAAAAATGGAATCGTAGTTATCGATCTCCCGCACCTTCAAACCGTTATGACGAAAAATCAGGGTATCCGCCCAACCTACGCCATGAGCGAAACTATACTGGCTCAATTGCTGGAGGGAATCAATTTTTAGCCCGTTCTTCTTGAGTTTCGGATTCATAAAACAAACCCGATAACCCAAGACGCCCAGATCCATCGGAAAATTAATAAAATTAAGGTTGGAGTTTTGCGTAAGGTTTTGTTCGTAACTGGTTTCGATAACCAGATTGGGATAAGCGTTATCAACCAACGCTTTTAAAGCACGAGTGTAGTTACGCGGGGGAATGGGATTGAGGCGAAAATCACCGTAATCATTGCGTGTTTTTTCCAATGCTAATTGCAAGAGGGCCGTGCTGTAGAGATGATGCGTATCGCCCGGCGCATATGGAGAACGATGACTGACCACCAATTCAGCATGCGCCATGAGCGGCTGCAAAAGAAGTAGTAACCACCAACAACGCATTATTATTTTCATCACCAACCACTCCCTCTCCCACTGCGTTTAATCACACCGGAAATTACTCCCTGTAAATCCGGTGCGATTATTTAATTGATGTTTTATTAATTATTAATGTGCTTCATCCCAATTATTCCCAACACCGGCTTCCACCAATAACGGCACTTTGAGACTGGCTGCGGACGACATACGCGCGATCAACCCTTCACGGACTTTATCCACTTGCGCTTCGGCAACTTCCAGCACTAATTCATCGTGCACTTGCATAATTATTTTGGCATCCAGGCGCGATTCGTCCAGCCAGGCTTGCACTTTAATCATCGCAGTTTTAATGATGTCTGCCGCTGTACCTTGCATAGGTGCGTTAATCGCAGTGCGCTCTGCACCCATTTGCAAATTTTTATTTTTGGCGTTGATATCCGGCAAATACAAACGTCGACCGAAAATAGTCTCGACATAACCCTGCTCATGTGCCAACGCGCGAATATTATTCATGTAGCGCTGCACACCCGGATAGCGTTCAAAATAACGATCAATATATTGCTGCGCTTCGTTGCGCCCCACGTGTAATTGTTTCGCGAGACCAAACGCCGACATACCATAAATCAATCCGAAGTTAATCGCTTTGGCACTGCGGCGCATTTCATGGGAAACAGCATCCAAACCCACACCAAAAACTTCGGCAGCTGTTGCGCGATGCACATCCAATCCTTTTTCAAATGCACTTAACAAACCAGCGTCATCGGACAAATGCGCCATAATACGCAATTCAATTTGCGAATAGTCAGCGGCTACCAGTTTATAACCGGCCGGTGCAATAAATGCCTGGCGAATGCGACGCCCCTCTTCAGTTTTGATCGGAATGTTTTGCAAATTGGGATCTTGTGATGAGAGCCGCCCGGTTGCGGCGACCGCTTGATGGTAACTGGTGTGTATGCGGCCAGTGCGTTTGTTAATCTCCAGCGGCAATTTATCAGTGTAGGTAGATTTTAATTTTGCCAGGCCACGATATTCCATCAACACTTTTGGCAACGGATAATCCAACGCTAATTCCTGCAATACTTCTTCTGCAGTGGACGGTGTACCTGTCGGTGTTTTTTTAATGATCGGCAACTTTTGTTGCTCAAATAAAATAACGCCTAATTGCTTCGGTGAACTTAAATTAAATTCCTGCCCGGCTATTTCATACGCCTTGCGTTCTAATTGTGTTAATCGTTCACCCAGCTCGACACTGTGTTGGCCGAGCAATTTTGCATCAACTAGCGCACCGTTGCGTTCAATACGGGACAACACCGGCAACAAGGGCATTTCGATAGTTTGAAATACCGCTTTCAAAGTAGGAATTTGTTCCAGTTGCGGCCAGAAAAATTGATGCAAGCGCAAAGTAATATCCGCATCTTCCGCGGCATAATGACCGGCATCTTCAATTTTTAATTGATTGAAACTGAGCTGCTTTACGCCTTTACCTGCAAGCTCCTCAAATGTGACAGTTTTGTAGTCCAGATAATTTTGCGCAAGGTCATCCATATTGTGGCGGCTACCGATGGAATTCCACACGTAGGATTCAAGCATGGTGTCGAACGCAATACCGCGCAGTTCAATGCCGTAATTCAACAGCACACTGCGATCATATTTTAAATTCTGGCCAATTTTTATTTTATTGGCATCTTCCAATATCGGCTTTAATTGCTCGAGTACCCAGTCCAAAGGCAATTGATCCGGCGCACCCATGTAATCATGCCCGCAGGGTACATAGGCTGCGATACCTGCTTCAATTGCAACGCTGAGGCCGACAATTTTTGCATCCATAATCTCTAATGCTGTGGTTTCAGTATCAAATGAAAACGCTGCGGATTTTTGTAATCGCGCCAACCAGTCAGCAAATAAATTTTTATCAGTGATGATGTCGTAATGTTTTTCAACGGCAGATATTGTCGGCACATTATTTTCAATTGCCTGATCGCTGGCGACAATTTCAAGTGCAGGCGCTGCAGTAACAGAAGCAGCATTATTGATTTCTGTTACCCAGCTTTTAAATTCCAGTTCTTCAAATAATTCAAGCAGGCGTTGATTATCGGCCGGTGTACAAATAATTTCAGCGGGACCAAAAGGTAATTCAACATCGGTTTTAATCGTGGCAAGGCGATAGGATAAATACGCCATATCGCGATGCTCGATTAATTTTTCCGGCATGGTTTTCGCGCCGCGAAATGACAACGTGCGCACTTTTTCCAGGTCCGCATAAATTGCATCCAAACCGCCCGCGCCTTGAATTAAACCTTGCGCGGTTTTTTCACCCACACCGGGAACGCCGGGAATGTTATCTACCTTGTCACCCATCAATGCAAGGTAATCAACCATTAATTCCGGACCAAAACCGTACTTGGCATTTACACCGGAAATATCCAACACCGTTTCAGTCATGGTGTTTACCAGCGTGACATGTTCGTTTACAAGCTGAGCCATGTCTTTATCGCCGGTGGAAATAATTACCGGCATTTTCTTTTCTGTTGCTTGCAGCGCGAGAGTGCCAATGACATCGTCCGCCTCAACACCCTCTATAACAAACAACGGTAAACCCATCGCCAGGACTATGTCGTGAATGGGTTGTACTTGTGGACGCAGATCATCGGGCATGGGCGGACGATTGGCTTTGTAATCGGCATAGATGTCATCGCGGAAGGTTTTGCCTTTTGCATCAAAAATTACTGCAATCTGGCTCGCAGGATAATCCTTGCGCAAACGACGCATCATATTCACTACGCCTTTTACTGCGCCGGTCGGCTGGCCTTTGGAATTGGTCAGTGGTGGTAATGCGTGATAGGCGCGATATAGATAGGAGGAGCCATCAACAAGCACCAGCGGTGCCGGGATTTGGGTTTCGGTCATAGCAATTCAGTCTTAGCAGTTTTTTGTGGGCAGAAGCATACACCAAAGCCCTTGTTTACGAGCCTTAACCCTACCCATTACGAGGCGCAATTTTGGCGCCTCCCAATCAAGTAACACTCTTGAAGCCGGTAACCATCCAAAAGTGTTACCCATACAAATATGTGTTACCACGCGCCAAACTTGGCAGAAAATTTAACTTTAATAGCTAAGTTTCGGTATTTATTCACAAAATAAGGATGCGTATAACTAAAAAGTTTAACGAGGGGCTAGGCAGAAAATAAAAATGTGTTACCATGTGTAACATACAGTAACAAAACAAATCCAACGTGGTGTTACTGTAAAACCTAACCCAAGGCAACTTACCAACAGAAGGGTTGCTCACAAGGCAACTGGAATTGAAACATCGTTAGGAGGAACCCACGATGAAAAAATTTGCACAATTAGCCGTTAACCTGGCACTGACCGTAGTACTGACTTCTTCTACTTTGTTCCTGGCAACTGCCGGTGCTTACGCTAGCGAAGCAGAAGAGCAAAATCTGACTATCGCTGCTGCTGAAATCAGCACAGAAGCGACCAAAACCGAATTGCGTGTGACTGAAGATCTGGCTGAAAAAACCGAAGCGCTTAACAAGAATGTCAATGCCAAACTCGAAAAGCAATTGGATGCAAAATTAGCTAGTACCTTTAATCTGTAAGATTCCGGCTGTGCCGGTTGTAGTCCGGTACAGCATTATTTTTTTCTTAAGCTGTTGATTTGTTTTTACTTTCTCCTTTATTTTCTCCTCGTGTATTAACCCCGTTTTTAATTATATAACCATCGGTTATATCAAAACGGGGTTCTTTTTTTGTAGAAATCACAAATTTGTAATTTGCTTTGGCTTTGGCGTGCAAGCCCCTCGCACTGTTTATTTTCTAACCTAAAATCAGGCTGTAAACGGGATTTTTTGTCAGAGATAGCGCAATTGAACTCCGTTTTGAAGTAAGCGCCGTGTTGCCGCCCGCAGAGTAGCGGGTGTTATTTTCAATGAACCGGAGGATGTCATGGACACCTTAATCTTTTCCCAGACTGCGATTTTTCGCATGCAACAGTTGGCGAGTTGTGTATATCACAAAACGGGGGTGCGCCATCGTATGGCTACCCAGGATGGAATGCTGGCACTGTTGAGTGAAGCAGCGGCGTCTAGCGATAGAGACATACGCCAGTATTACGATGCCTTTGTACTGGAATTGAATAGCCGCCAATTGGATTTGCTGGAGGCGCGCAATGTGAAAATGCGGCCACCCCTGGTAGGATCAGTTATTAGTCACATCCGTGAGGCAAGTTAAAAAACTTTGTCCGAGTTTTTCGAGTAAACGCTGATAACTGGATACCTGTTGATCGCCAATAGGGTCCAGTATTCCAATTTTTAACCCGATGGATTTAGCCATAGTTTCAATTGATTCAACCTGGTAATAAGGTTCCACAAACAGGCACTTTCCTTCCTGTTTCAACACCCCCTGCAATTCTTTCAAATGTCTCGCACCCGGACGGCGCTCCGGCGCATAGGTTACATAACCCACCTGATGTAACCCATAGCGGCCAACAAAATGGCTATAACCTTCATGATAAACCGCGAACCCCTGTGCTCTAACCGGGGCCAACTGGCGACTTAACTGTTGATCCAATTGCATTGCCCTGGAGATAAAACGTGCAGCATTGGCTTGGTAATCTTTCGCTGATGGTGGATCTATCGCCGCCAATTTTGTTGCCAACAGGCGGGCAATTACCTGTGCATTACGCGGGTCCAGCCATAAATGGGGATCGCCACCGGTGTGCTGATGATTGGCGTGCTGGTGCCCATCGTTTTCAATCGATGGCGGCCAAAAAAGCTCCGGCAGATCATAAGTCGTAATGACCTTTGCCGGGGGGATATTTGCTAATGAGCGACCCAGGAAACTTTCCAATTGCGGCCCAACCCACAACACCAGATCGGCATCGTGCAGGCGGCGATGGTCAGACATTTTCAAGGGATAATCATGGGGTGATGCGGTGATTGGCAACAAGGTATCCACCTGTGCCTTATCGCCAGCAACTTCCTGTGCAATGAGTGCTAGCGGTTTGATGCTGGCAAGGATTTTTGGTTTGGCCTCCGCCACCAGCGGCAGCCATTGCCCTAGCACCATAATCACCCCAGTCCAAATAATACCTGCACGACTCATATTCACATCCACAACCGGAAACTACTGCATCACTGAAAAACATGTCAGCCAATGGGTTATAGAGTAACATATCTGATGTTTATACACCTTTGCGATTGACCAGCCGGATCTCCTATGGAACACACCCCCATCGCCTGTAGCCATCACGACCACGACCATTGTATCCACGATGCCCTGGCAGCCGCGCGCGACCTGTGCCTGAGCCGTGGTGTGCGCCTGACGGATTTACGTTTGCAGGTGCTGGAATTGATTTGGCAGAACCATAAACCGCTGGGTGCCTACACACTGATGGAAATGCTCGCCAAGGCCAACACCCGTCGTGTAGCGCCACCAACGGTGTATCGCGCGCTGGATTTTTTACTGGAACAGGGGCTGATTCACCGCATCAATGTGTTGAACGCATTTATCGGCTGCCCGTCGCCTGGAACCAAACACCAAAGCCATTTTTTGATTTGCCGCGCTTGCGGTGTCGCTATCGAGCTGGATGAGCCCGCGCTCAGCCAACAGATCCTGCAAGTCGCAAAAGATACCGGGTTTACTGTAGAAACCCAGGCGCTGGAAGTATCCGGACTGTGCGGTAATTGTGCCGGAGCTGACGCATGAGTAACATTTTAATTCAGGCGCGCGGCCTCGGCGTTACACGCAATGGCCGCCAGATACTCCAACACGCCGACCTGACCTTGGAAACAGGCAAGATTGTGACCCTGATCGGACCCAATGGCGCGGGTAAAACCACGCTGGTACGCGCGGTGCTGGGATTGATTAAGGTCGATCAGGGCAACATTGAAAAAGCCCCCGGGTTGCGCATCGGCTACATGCCGCAAAAGCTCCACATCGATGCCAGCTTACCCCTGAGCGTTGCGCGCTTTCTGGCGTTGGGCGGCGCACCACGGGTAGATCTGGACGAAATTGTGCAGCTCACCGGCATCAGTGAACTGATTAATCAACCCATGCAGTTGCTCTCCGGCGGTGAAACCCAGCGGGTTTTGCTAGCCCGCGCGTTGCTGCGCGACCCGCAATTACTGGTGCTGGATGAACCAGTGCAAGGCGTGGATGTTACCGGCCAATCGGCGCTTTATGCATTGATCAATGAAATCCGTAACCGCCGCCATTGTGGCGTATTGCTGGTCTCCCATGATTTGCATTTGGTGATGGCGACGACCGATACCGTCATCTGCCTTAACCAGCACGTCTGCTGCCAGGGCCACCCGGAACAGGTCACTAATGATCCCGCCTACCTCGCCCTGTTTGGCGAGATCACCGGCAACACCAGCGCCCCGCAAGTCGCGATTTACACGCACCATCACGACCACCAACACGACGATCATGGCAATGTGATCCAGGGTGGAAAGAACAAATTCATCCATCGTCACGGCCCGGGTTGTGGCGATAGTTGCGAGCATCATCATGGTTGATTTCCTTCTCCTCGCACTGCTTGCCGGTATTGCGGTAGCGTTGGTCGCTGGCCCATTGGGGGCTTTCGCTGTATGGCGGCGCATGGCGTATTTTGGCGATACCCTCGCGCACTCGGCATTATTGGGGGTCACCTTTGGATTGTTACTCGATATCAACCTCAATCTGGCCATTGCCCTTGGCTGCCTGCTGCTGGCCCTGATACTCGTCGGATTACAACACAACCGCTTCCTCGCCACTGATACCTTGCTGGGCATTCTCTCCCACTCCACCCTCGCACTCGGTTTGGTGTGTGTCAGCGTATTTAGCGAAAACCGTATTGACCTGCTGGCGTATTTATTTGGCGATATTTTGGCTGTAAGCCAGGGCGATGTTATCGGCATTTGGGTGATTAGCCTCGGGGTACTGGCAGCCCTGATCTGGTTATGGCGGCCATTACTGGCCATCACCGTCCACGAAGAGCTGGCTCAGGTTGAGGGCGTGCCGGTGGTGCGCGTGCGCACGGCATTGATGTTATTGATGGCGCTGGTAATCGCCATCGCGATGAAAGTGGTGGGAGTATTGCTCATTACCGCGCTGTTAATTATCCCCGCCGCCGCCAGCCGCAGGCTGACCCGCACACCGGAGCAAATGGCAGTGATTGCCAGTTTGCTAGGCACAATAGCCGTGATCGCAGGCCTGGGTGCCTCTTTCTGGTGGGACAGTCCTGCCGGACCAGCAATCGTCCTGTCCGCAACATTGATGTTCTGCTTAACCCTTTTCAGGAAACAACAAGGTTAAACGCGAGTCTTGTAAGCTAAATCGCACAAGACTTTGCGCAAAATGCGACTGTTCTCACATTTCGCTTTGGGTGATACTGCGCAACATGCCGCACCGACACCATCAACCTGATTGGCGGCGAAATCAGCAAGGATAGGTCACCCATGACAATACTCAATATAGGTACCGAAGCATTTAACAGCACTGAAGTGGCTGAAAAGGTTCAGGCCGACATCAGCTTTTTGCTGTCGCGCATCGCGTTATTGCAAGAACAGCAAAATCCCAATCCCATAGTTCTCCAAACTTACCAGGACATGCTCGAAAGTCGCCAGGCGGTACTCGATTGGCTATTGCAAGATCCAGCTTCATACGAACAGCAAGCGGTGCGGACCAGCCACTAGCCTGTCATTCAAGATTCATAAAAATGTTGCGTTTTCGTCACACTTTCCCCGCAAAATCGGGTGAAACAGCCACGGAAACGCATCATGAATTCTTCAGTTCACCCCCTGGCCGCTCCGCTGCTTGACGCCGTTTTAACTGCAGAGTCGCCTACCCCGCGTCCTACTAGCTATCTGATTAATGCCCGCACAGTGTGGATCTCGGACATCCATTTGGGCTTTCGCGATTGCAAGGCGGAATACCTGCTCGATTTCCTCGACAAAATCCATTGCGATACTTTGTATCTCGTGGGCGATATTGTGGATTTGTGGTCGCTACAACGCCGTTTCTGCTGGCCCAAAAAGCACTACCAGGTAATGCTGAAATTCTACGAGTTGGCCGCCAGAGGCGTACGGGTAGTCTATGTTCCCGGCAACCATGATGATCCGATTCGCCATTTCTGTGGCCAATTATTCGGCCCGATTGAGATCGCCCATGAACATGAATATGTCACCGCCGATGGCAAGCGCCTGCTAATCATGCATGGCGATGCTATGGATGCTTATATCAACCACAGTTGGTTAACGCGGGTAATCGGCGATCACGGCTATGAATTGCTGCTGTTTATCAATCGCTGGTCTGACCGCTTGCGCAAACTGGTTGGCCGCCCTTATTTTTCCCTGGCCGGATTGATCAAAAGTAATATTAAAGGCGCTAAAGCGGCGATTGAAACCTACGAGCGGGAAGCCATTGGCGAGGCCAAACGCCGCGGTTATGACGGCGTGGTGTGCGGGCATATCCATTACCCGGCACTGCGCGAAGCAGGCGGTTTGCGTTATGCCAATTGCGGTGACTGGATCGAGAACTGCACCGCCCTGGTAGAAGATCACCAGGGCGTGATGCGCCTGTTGCACCACAGCGACCAGGTCGCCTGGCAGGAACTGCAACTCGCCGCTAACTAGAGAATGGCAACCCCTTTTGCCTGGTTGCGCAAGCGTCCCCAGGGACCGGTGATCGCAATGGTCATTCCCGGCCGCTGGATGTTTACGAACAGGGTTGTGCCATCGGGCGAGAAACAGGCACCGCAGAATTCACCCTTATCAGGATGCGCATTCATCGCGAGCGTATAAATCTTGCCATCAGGGGTGAGGCCGCGCAGGTAATTCACGGTATCAGGCGACTCCGAATAACTGTCTTCACAAATGATCAGATCGCCCCAGGGCGCTACTGCGAGATTGTCACACGCCTGCAAAATCGCCCGGTTATGGGTTTCGTAGAGCAATTCAAGTACACCCGGTTGCTCGGCTTCGCGGGCAGTCCCTTCATAGGGTCCGGGTTGATAGCGCCAGACCTGACCGATTTTCAAGGGGCCGCCACTGGTCGCAGCCAACAATACCTCCCGGCTTTTATCCGCCCGCAACGCAAATGCAAGACCTTCGCCACGCGCGAAGATCGCCGCGCCTTTGGCGTGGCCGCGATCACTCAAGTCGCCGTCGGGAGAAGTGACATGGTCCAGATCAACCCATTCACATTCAAAACGCTGGCGCATGGCGACTTGCTGCGTGCCGGCACTCCCCGCATCTTCAGGCCAATTGCGCGTATTAGCCTGTGCCCAACCGCGGATCGCCAGCGCCTGCAAACGGCCACCTTCGGCCAGCTTGCCCGGTGTTTTGGGGATAAACCGGTAGAACAGGCCGCGCTCGTAATCTTCGGAAAGGTAAATGATCCCGTTAGTGCTATCGACTGCCGCTGCTTCATGGACAAAACGCCCCATATCCTTGAGCGGCACAGCATCCACCAAACCTTTGCTAGCGGATGGCACTTCGAAGATATACCCATGCTCAACGCCATAACCCTGTTGCGGGCCAACGAGGGTTTCCTCGCAGGTTAGCCAACTCCCCCAGGGCGTAGCACCGCCGCAACAATTGCGCGCCGTTCCCACCAAGCTGAGGTGACTGCGTTCAACACGCTGGCTGCGATGGCTGTATACCATCGTGGTAGTACCGCCATTCACTGGCAACCCGTTAAAAAAATCGTAGGCGATGCCTTTTTGTTGTTTGGCAAGTTTGGCCTTGCCTTCGAACGGATTTATTTCGCTCCCGACAGATGCCAGTTCATGGTTGCGGACCAGAATGCATTTACTCGCATCGCCGGGCATGGGGAAACTGGCCATGCCGTCCGGAGCACCCGGCACCAGCAGGCCATCGCTCATCAGGTCTCCGCTACGGCTGATTACCTTATAGGTAAAATCGCGCGGTAAATTCAGCAGCCCGGCAGGATCGGCGAGCAGCTGCCCGGCTTTATCGATACCGTAAACCGGATCTTGCGCGTATACCTGCGCTTGCAGCTGCAAACTACGCAAACCACCCACGGCGACAGCAGCCGCGCTGGCATTTTTTAAAAAGTGACGACGGGTTAAACGCATGAACATTCCTTACCATTGAGGAGCAAAACGGGAAGCGATCTTTGTCCGCGAAAGGGATTACCGTTTGATGACAAACCGCCCGAACCAGTGAGCTGCTTTGACTGGCTCAGCGCTCCAGAGCCTGTAGCGCCAATGCGGCGACAAACCCCAACGCTGCCATCAGTCCGGACATTTCATGGGTTTCGGCAAAGGCTTCGGGGATCATGGTTTCTACCACCATCGCAAAAATACCACCAGCCGCAACACAGGTAATCAACGCCTTAATGTGCGGTGGTGCAGCGCCAAAGAAGAGCGCCCCGAGTACCGCAAAAACACCGGAAAGCAAGGTAATTGCACCCCACAACTGCACCATAAACCAGCCATTGCGCCCTGCGCGGCGCATCCCGGCAGTACTGGACAAGGCTTCCGGGATATTGGAGATAAAAATCGCGGCAATGGTGGCGATACTGAGTTTGCCTCCACCGGCGACCAGCAGGCCAATGGCCATGGATTCGGGGATACCATCCAGCAAGGTGCCGGCGGCAATCGCCAAACCAGTGTTGTTAGCGGCAGGTTGTTGGGTATGGGACCGTTTGCGATGGCGGACGCCAGGGCTATTCAGGCGATGATTGATCAATGAAAACACCAGCGCACCCACCATAAAACCGCCAGCGACCCACAGGATACCAGCCTGTTCCAATGCTTCATCAACCAACTCGAACGCGAGGGCCGCCACCAAAATACCGCTGCCAAAAGCCATGACATGGGCAATGGATTTGGATGAAAAACCAATAAACCAGCCCAGCAATGCTCCAATCACCAGCGCACTGGACGCCAGGAGTCCCCAGCCTCCGGCGGCCAGCCATACCGGAATCACGCCGCTGGAAACCACGCGCGAACCACATCCGGCAAAGGCACGGATTTACCATCCGTCGCACTGACCCACACCACTTTGGAATAACCTTCGGCAGCAGGGGTTTCCGGTTGCGACAGGGTAAAAACCTTGTACTTGACCATAAAACTGGAACGGCCCGGCTCGCTGAGGTAGACATCAATGCGCAGGGTTTCAGGATGAAAAATCGGCCGCAGGAAAGTACAACCAATCGTCACCACCACCGGATGGGTGTCACTTTTCAGCGGCAAACCTTTATCCAGCATCCACTGGAAACGTGCCTCCTCAAAGTAACGGAAATAGAGCGTGTTATTCACATGACCGTAGGCATCCATATCGCCCCAACGCACAGGAATTTCGCAGGAATAAAACAGGGATTCTTCGCTCATAGACAACTCCGGGCTAAACGGCTTTTTTAGCGGTAAAACTCACTTGCATACTACCCAAACCGGCGTAATTGATGGTGATTTCAGTGTTCAAAGGCACTTCCAGCACACCTGCGTAAGAGCCGGTGATGACTGCCTGCCCCGCCACTATGCCCTGGCCGCGACTGCGCAGGAATTCCGCCAGCCAGTAAAGCGGCGCGCGCGGATGGGTGTTGGGATGCTGGCCCTGGCGCTCGATCACCTCGCCATTGGCACAGGTGAGTTTGATGGTAAAGCTGCTGGCCGATGCGGCGCTTGCCGAATCAACTTCCGGCCCAATAAACAAGCCTTGGTTGACTAGTCCATCCGCCAGCATCTCGGGAAACCCGCAACTGACGGGATCGGCATAACGGCTGTTAATCAACTCCAGGGCCATATGGGTACGGATGATTGCTGCGTCCACTTCCTCCGGGGTATAAGGTTCGGGGCGCGGCGGTAAATCGCAGCCGAAGAAAAATGCCAGCTCCGGTTCGATGCGCGCGCATTCACCCCCGGGGCCGGTTTTAGTCCATAGGCTGACGGGTGGGATGGAGTCGATAGTGCGGGTATAGATCGGACCAATGACCAGCTTATCCTCCGGTGGCAACAGGCATTTCCAGCCGCCAATACTGTCATCCATCCGGTCGCACCACTGGTCGGTCACGGCGGCTTGTATCGCCAACGCCTGTTCCAGATCCTGCGGGCGGCACACCACCGGTAAACGCTCGCCTTGCACGCCATCAATACGGCGCTCTACCAATATCGCCGCAGCATCGGCGGCATTAAACAACTGACTCATAAGCAGTAATTAATCCTTGGAAATGACTTCGCCAGAAACACAAAACCCCTTGAAAAAGGGGTTTTGATGACAGCAAAAAACTATTAATGGTGGGGCGATAACTCATGCGCAATATGCTTCAAGTCATCGCTGGACTCAATGATATTGGCCACGGTGGTATAGGCTTTTTCCGGGTCCAGATGTAAATCTTCAAATACGTTGATAGGAATCGCCAGCTTGGGGCCACGGCCAATATTATGTTGTTGCAGTAAACGCTGCGCTACAAAAATCAGCTTGGCGTAGGTGGCGTATTCGCCCTGGTAATCAGGGTTGTTTTGGTAGCGTAAGCCCACCACAACCTCCTCCGGCATTGACCAAAGTGACATCAGGGTTGCCGCCATTTGCTCGCGCGTAACACCCAGCAAATGACGCTCTATTGCCTGATGATTCACGTGCGGATTGGCATCTGCCAGCTCGCAGTAATTGTGAAAATAGGGAGGGAAAACCTCGGCCATAATCAGGTAACCGAAGTTGTGCAATAACCCGCACAAGTAAGCCATACCAAAACTGGGGCGATGGTCGCGCGGAATTGCCGTCACCAAGCCTTCAATCGTCGCCGCCATATAGACCGCTTGCTGCCAATACGGCAGGGAACCATGGGGACCTTCTTTGGGAATGGTCATGGCTTTGCCCAACGACAAACCCAGCGCCAGGTTAAGCACCATATCAAAGCCCAATACGCGCACTATGGCGTCATGGATGGATTTGATTTTTCCTGGCGCAGAGTAGTAAGGCGATGCAGCCCAGCTCACTACTTGCGCCGCAAGGCTTGGATCAGTCTCCACGATTTGGGCGAGATCACTGATATCTGCATTCGGATTTACACGCAGCTTGATAATGCGCTGGGCTGTATCTGATAAGGGCGGCAATTCGAGGGTTTCTTCCAAACGCTGCTTGACCCGCAACTGGGTAAAATTGCGTACGGCGCCTAGGATCTGGTCGGTATCTCCGGTAGAAGTGTCATCTGCTTCCAGGGGTTCAAGGGGGATGGCGATATCGCAAATAGTGGCGTCATCCATTATTTGCTGGAACTCTTCGCGACTGAAACGCAGTAATTGTTTTTCATCCCCGGAGTCCGCCAGCAGCTCGCTGCGCTCAACCAGGCTGCGATCAATCAGGGTTAATAATCCGGCGAGTTTGGGGAGGGCGGGAATCGATTGGAGGTTGTGGGAACTGCAAAACTTCTGGATATCTGCCGGGCTGGCTGCATGCAGTTCGCGCCCTAATTGGCGATTCACCGCTTTCAGGTCGAGCAGGCGGTCCGCAGCGTAAATTACCTGCACCCGCCCTTTACTGTCCTGCAAAATCACTGACTTAGCCGCACTCATCGTCCGTAGATGCTGGTCATGCCAAAGCGCTCGCTCATTCTCGGATACAGGCACTTCAGCCACCTGATACTGTACGTTTTGTTTGTTGAGCAAGGATTGAACACTGGTAGGAACTGACACAGCCTACTCCTCTCGTTATATATAACTGGTTGATACTCATAGGATTATAAGACTCTCTCCGGCATTTGCCGCGAGTGTAATGCAGCGAGAGCAATTCTCATATAGCCGAATTACACAAAAACCCGGGGCCGGTTTATCTACTAACCAACCTTTCCAAGCATAGTCGAGATTTGTACACACACTTGGCATTTGCAACCACAAAGCAACTATATATGCCAAAAAATGGATCAGTTCTCATACACCCAATGAAATAAGTGCCAGTGCGTTATTAAACTTGCAAATAACGATGGTTCTGACCTAACCAGCGTGCAACCAGCTGATCACATAACGCGGTGTAATCACTCATCAATAGCAGGGCGGCATCTTTCACATCAGGCAGCAAGTGGCTATCACGCTGGAGGTCAGCGATGCGAAATTGCATCTCGCCTGTCTGGCGCGTGCCCAATACTTCACCGGGTCCGCGCAACAATAAATCCTGCTCGGCAATATAAAAACCGTCGCTGCTTTCGCGCATAACCCGCAGCCGTTCACGGCTGTTTTGCGATAACGGCGAACCATAGAGCAATACACAGTGACTCGCAGCGGAGCCGCGCCCTACCCGTCCACGTAACTGATGCAACTGTGCCAACCCAAGGCGCTCGGGGTTTTCGATAATCATCAGGCTGGCATTGGGGACATCCACCCCCACTTCGATCACCGTAGTAGCTACCAGTAAATCCAGCTCATTGGCTTTAAACGCCGCCATCACCTGTTCTTTTTCCACTGGTTTTAACCGCCCGTGAATCAGCCCGATGCGCAATTGCGGCAAGGATTCCGCCAGGCTGGTTGCGGTTGCTTCGGCAGCCTGGGCTTCCAATGCTTCGGATTCCTCGATCAAGGTACACACCCAATAGGCCTGCCGCCCCTGCTCGCAGGCCAGACGCACCCGTTCAACCACCTCCTCGCGGCGCTGGTCGCTGATTACCACCGTAGTTACCGGGGTGCGGCCGGGTGGTAACTCATCAATCACTGAACAATCCAGATCGGCATAAGCACTCATTGCGAGAGTGCGGGGAATAGGGGTGGCAGTCATGATTAGCTGATGTGGCCGCAAGCTTGCGAACTGCTGGTTTTCGCGGCTAATAGTACCTTTTTCAGATAAAGATAGGCGCTGATGCACGCCAAATCGATGTTGCTCGTCAATAACGATCAACCCCAAATTGGCAAATGCTACGGCCTCCTGGAAAAGCGCATGGGTGCCTACCACTACCTGGGCTTCGCCGTTGGCAATGGCAGCTAGCTGGGCGCGCCGTTCAGCGACTTTAAGCTTGCCGGTAAGCCAACCCACCTTGATACCCAAGGGCTCCAGCCATTTGCCGAAATTAATCCGGTGTTGTTCGGCGAGGATTTCGGTCGGCGCCATAATCGCCGCTTGCTTGCCGCTCGATACCGCCGCCATTGCCGCCAATGCCGCCACTACCGTTTTGCCCGATCCTACATCCCCCTGGACGAGGCGCAACATCGGCACCGGCTTGGCGATATCAGCCACAATCTCCTCGACTACACGCTGTTGCGCACGGGTTAACGCAAATCCTAACCGGCTTTGGAAATCGTGCTGCAAAGCCGGATTCATATGCAAACCGGTTGCCCCGTCTGCCTGGGTTTCCCGCCGCAGCAACAATAAACTCAGGTGATGGGCCAGCAATTCCTCAAACGCCAGGCGCTGCTGATAGGGGTGTTCGCCGTCTATCAACAGCTGCACATTCGCATTGGCCGGTGGCTGGTGGAGATATTTCAGGGCATCGGACAAGGGTATCTGGTTGAGTTTACGACGCACCGGTTCAGGCAGTAATTCGCCCAAGGCATGCTTGTCCAGCCAGGTTAGCGCCTGCCGGGCAAGGCTGCGCAGGCGCGGTTGGGTCAAGCCTTCAGTCGCAGGATAAATGGGGGTAAGGGATTGATCCAGCGGCAAGGTCGCCGCTTCATCCAGATATTCATATTCCGGGTGGTACATCTCCAAACCAGAGGCACCGCGGCGAGTCTCGCCGAAAATCCGTAAGCGTGTACCGGCAACCAAGCGCTGCTTTTGAGCGTTATTGAAATGGTAGAAGCGCAAGGTGATAGTACCGGTACCATCCTGTACTTTGCACACCAGGCTGCGGCGCTTGCCAAAAACCACATCACATGCACGCACTTCCGCTTCAATTACCGCATTGAGGTTCGGCTGAAGCGCGCCGATCGGCGTGATGCGGGTACGATCCAGATAGCGCAACGGCAAATGCAATAACACATCTTGCAAGCTGAACAAGCCGATCTTCGCCAGTTTTTCAGCCAAACTGGCACCAACCCCTTTCATGGCAGTAACAGGGATTTGCTCCAGGGTTTTACCACTGGCGATACCGGCGTTCATGGAATTTCCAAATACTATCGTGTAGAAACGTTTAGTGACGTGTGGCTTTAATCGCCTCACGCAACGCATCTATCGCCTTATGGCGAGGGAAACTTGCGCGCCATGCCAGCGCCACAGTACGGCTGGGCGATGGCTCGGTAAACGGGCGTGTGACCAATACGTCAGAACTGTAAAGTGAACTGTCCGCCGCGGAAACCGGCAGGATAGTAAGCCCCAAACCCGATGCCACCATGTGGCGTAAAGTTTCCAGCGAACTGCCTTCGGCGGCAGTACGTACATTGTTCGCCGACTGCTCACCATGATGTTGCAGGTTAGGACAGGTAGTTAAAACCTGATCACGGAAGCAATGCCCCTCGCCCAACAACAGTAATTGCTCGCTATTTAAATCCGTAGGATTCAGCGCCTCTTTCGCAGCCAGCGGATGGTCTTTGGGCATCAACACCACGAAACGCTCTTCGTACAACACCTGGGTGACTACATCCGGCTCTTCAAATGGCAGGGCAATAATGATCACATCAAGTTCACCATTACGTAATTTCTTGCGCAGGTTGTGGGTATAACCTTCTTCCACATAAAGCGGCATTTTGCTGGCCTTTTGCTGTAAATGGGGAATAAACTTCGGTAACAAGTAAGGGCCAATGGTAAAAATCGCGCCAACCGACAAGGGGCTGCTGAGCTGGTCTTTACCGGCATCTGCCAGATCTTTGATCGCCGCCGTTTGTTCCAGCACCAAATTGGCTTGCGCCACGATTTGCTCACCTAAGGGTGTTGGCTGCACACGCGATTTGGTGCGCTCAAACAGCGCTACGCCCAGCTCATCCTCCAGCTTTTTCACTGCAATACTCAGGGTTGGCTGGCTGACATAACACCGGTCAGCCGCACGGCCAAAGTGTTGTTCCTGGGCGAGGGTAACTATGTAGCGCAGTTCAGTGAGGGTCATGGTGCGGCTCCAATAGGCAATGGGCATTAGCTTGCAAGAATAGCCTAAAACTATCAGATAAAAGGCATTTATCAAATGACTAATAACCTATCTGTTCCACAAAATTTGCAATCCATGAAAAAAGTATTAATTGTCGGTTGCGGTGACATCGGCCAGCGACTGGCTCGATATCTTGAGCATGATGATTACAAAATTACCGGTATTCGTCGCAATTGCCCGCCAGATACTCTCCATATTCGTTATCGCAGTTGTGACACAAGCGATTATTCGGCATTTAAATCTGTACTTGAAGAAGGTTTTAACATCATTGTAATAACCATGACGCCTGCTGAACGTAGCGATGCAGGATACAGGCAGGCCTACGTACAAACCTGCTGCTATCTGGTTGAAGCATTAAACGCCCTCGATCTGCAACCGGAATTGATTATTTTTGTCTCCAGCACCGCCGTTTATGCACAAGATGATGGCTCCTGGGTAGATGAAAACTCGCCAACCGCGCCAACGGGGTTTTCCGGTAAACGGCTATTGGAAGCAGAAGCTATTATCCACAATAGCGGCTTTACCAATACAGTCGTACGTTTCAGCGGGATTTATGGCCCGGGCCGCAATCGCCTTATCGAACAAGTAAAACAAGGCCGGGCATCAGCCAGTGAGCATTTCACCAATCGTATTCATGCTGAAGATTGCGCGTGCTTCCTGGCGCATTTAATTAAACATACCGGGTCGCTGGCACCGGTTTATATCGCCACCGATTCCCATCCAACACCGATGGTGGACGTTGTTAGCTGGATAGCCGGCAAACTCGGCATCAAGGACTTTTTATCCGGGGAAGCCGTTAATGAACGGGGCAATAAGCAACTAAACAACGAGCTGATGCGTTCAACCGGTTACAAACTTCGCTACGAAAATTTTCGCCAGGGTTATCTTGAGATGATTAATAAAAATTAAAGGCAATAAAAAGCCCGGCACTATGGCCGGGCTTTTTAAGACTTATTGATCCCAAAAATTACTTGGTTTCAGTCTTGGTCACTGCGGTAGATACTTGACCTACTACACGACGGTTTTGCTCACGACCAGATGCGCTCGCATTATCCGCTACAGGCTTGGCTTCACCGTAACCAATTGCTTTGACGCGGTCAGCACTAATACCATACTTGGTAATCAATGCGGCTTTAACCGAGTCGGCACGGCTTTGTGACAGCTTTTGGTTATATGCATCTGAACCCTGGCTATCGGTGTGACCCTCAACAGTCACCACGGTGTCAGCGTATTGGTTCATGAAAGTAGCCAGTTTGGATACTTCGCCTTCAAATTCAGGCTTGATGATCGCTTTCGCAGTATCGAAAGTGATTTTCAGGTCGATAGATACAGTCTCTGTCAGCTTCAACGAGCAACCAACTGCATCTACTTTGTGAGTTTTTGGAGTACCAGGGCATTGGTCTTTGGAGTCCAGCACACCGTCACCGTCAGAATCTTTCTCCGGTTCAGGAGCTGGTGCCGGTGCCGCCTTGACTGGTGCCGGTGAGCCGCCAAACAGGTAGCTAATACCAGCGTTCAACGCCAGGTCGGTGTATTCGTTGTCAAGACTGTTGAAAGCACGAACATCAGTACGGAATTCCCAATTACCGCCCAGATTGCGCTTAACACCAGCACCCAGGTTCAAAAGGGTATCGCGATGGGATTCATCGTTATCCCACTCAATTTCCTGATCACCCACACCGAACGCAACATAAGGACGCCACAAACTTTCAGTGTTGATGTGATACAACGCATCCAAACGGTATTGGGTGCCATCAGCATCTATACCACCGGTTTGGGTTTCAGTACTGTATCGGCTGGCAACTGCATCCAAGGTCCAGTTTTCATTCAGTACAAAACCAAATCCCAAACCCCAGGTATTGGCATCTTCCAGTGGTTCTTCAAAGAAAGTACGGCCAAAATCGGCGTGAACTTCGAATTTATGGTTATCAGCGCTGGCACCTGCAGAAAGTGCAGCAATAACAGCGGACAAAACTAACTTGTGTGTGTTTTTCATGGCCATTTCGGTCTCCGTTGAAAATAGCGAGGTTCCAAGAAAGCAATCTGGTTGTCTTTTAATTCAGCAGAATCACAGACTGCGAAAAATACGATCATTGATGATCAGTTAAGTTCCACCTGCTGAAATCCATTTCATGATTATTTTCAGGTGCTTAGCTTAGCAAATTAAAGCGATATATGCCAATTTACGCTGTTTTTTTGAACAACAAATCCCAAACCCCATGACCGAGTCGTTCACCGCGTTTTTCAAATTTAGTAACCGGACGGTAATCTGGCCTAGGAGCGAAACCGGTTTCCGCGAAATCCGTCACAAAACCTGTCGCATTATTCATTACTTCCAGCATATATTCGGCATAGGGTTGCCAATCTGTCGCCATATGCAAAATGCCACCCTGTTTTAGCTTCGGGCGCAGCTTTTGGATAAAGGCAGGCTGGACAATCCGGCGCTTATGATGCTTCTTCTTATGCCATGGATCTGGAAAGTACAACTGCAACCGATCAATACAGCCATCGGGAATACAATCTTCCAGTACATCCATTGCATCAGCCATATATACACGCAGATTGCTTAACCCATGCTGACTGGCAGTGCTGATAAGGCGGCCAACACCAGGCGGGTGTACTTCGATGCCAATAAAATTTTTATCAGGCTCATTGATTGCCATTTCCAGCAACGAATCACCCATACCAAATCCAATTTCCAATACCAGCGGCGCCTGGCGACCAAAGACAGTTTCGGGATTAATCGCTCCCGCAAACAAACTTAAGCCCGTTGAGGGCCAATACTTATCAAAAGCATTTTTTTGTCCCAGGGTGATGCGCCCGGCACGGATTACGAAACTACGGATGGACTTGGGTTTAAATTGAGGCTTGATAAGAAAGCCTTCCTCACCGTCCTCAAGGTCGGGAGTTAATTCGGGAAGCTCAGACATAGAAACCAATAATGAAGGAAATATCAGGATTCGGGTTTGGTGCGCCAGCCCACAATTGCCAGCAAAGCCCAACCCACTAGAAAACACAGCCCGCCGAGCGGAGTTATCGGCCCTAACCAACGCGGACCACCCAACGCCAACGCATACAGACTGCCACTGAACATCAGACTGCCCAGTATAAAGGCCCAGCCGCTAGCTTTTAACCCCGATGTAGAAGGTTTATACCGCAATAAGCAAGCAACGATTAGTAAAGCCAATGCATGGTACATCTGGTATTGCACACCCGTTTTCACTACATCAATCATCCCCGGTGTTAGCATTTTTTTGAGCCCATGCGCGGCAAAAGCACCGATAACGACGGAGAAAAAGCCGCTAATTGCAGCGATTGCAATAAAAATACGCGCCATCACGAATCCTCGGAAAACTCAGCAATAAAAAAGCCGCGCTAGGCGCGGCTTTTTACGTAAACCATATACAGCTATCAGGCTTCAAGCATCATGGTTTTTACTTTATTCATGGCATTTTTTTCCAACTGGCGAATACGTTCAGCAGAAACACCATATTCAGCCGCCAAATCATGCAGGGTTGCCTTATCATCATTCAACCAACGACGCTGCAAAATCACGCGACTGCGATCATCAAGCTTTTCAAGGGCTTTTTCCAAACCATTAACGTTGGATTCTTCCCAGTTAGACTCTTCCAGACGCAATGCCGGATCGTAACGGTTGTCTTCCAGATAATGGGCTGGCGCTACGTAACTATCATCTTCGTCATCTTCGCCTGCATCAAAGCCGGCGTCGTAAGAAGCCAGACGGCCTTCCATCTCGCGCACTTGTTTAACATCAACACCCAAATCATGCGCTACCGCCTGTGCCTCGTCATTGCTCAACCATGCGAGACGCTTTTTGGCACCGCGCAGATTAAAGAACAACTTGCGTTGTGCTTTAGTGGTAGCGATTTTTACAATACGCCAGTTACGCAGAATAAACTCGTGGATTTCGGCTTTGATCCAGTGAACGGCAAATGATACCAGGCGAACACCTTTATCAGGGTCAAAGCGTTTCACCGCTTTCATAAGACCGACATTGCCTTCCTGAACCAAATCACCCAAGGGCAAACCATAACCATTGTAAGAACGGGCGATATGAACCACAAAACGCAAGTGTGCCATCACCAGCTTGCGCGCAGCATCAAGGTTGCCATTGTGGTGCAGGTCACGCGCCAGTTCTTGTTCCTCTTCTACAGTGAGGATGGAAAAGTTGCTAACCGCTTGAACATAGGCATTCAGGTTTGCACCAGGGGCGAGTATGCCGATAGGTTGCAGACTTGTGCTTGTGCTCATGATTACCTCCAGTAACAGTGTGGCCCGAGTGTAACACCTGATTATTTGTTCCGCCAGCACCGAAAAAGTTCACTTGACGGGGATTTTGCACCACCTCACAACCCATCCACTATGGGGATTAACGTGGCTGAATCAAGTAAAGATGACGCGCAACTGCAATCCAGGCTCCCAAAAGGCCCGTAATTCCCGCAATCAGGATTAACTGCAAGCTTTCGATAAAATTCAATCCTTGCAAACGAAACGTACTTTGATACAAATCAGCTAATTGTGTTACTGGCGCGGACAGCCACCAGAAACCGATCGCCAACAAAATTGCCGCTACAATTCCGCCGCCCACACCGTACCAAAGACCCGTATAAAGAAACGGGCGGCGAACATAGGCGTCAGTCGCACCGACCAGTTTGACCACCAAAATTTCATCGCGACGGTTTTCAATCGCCATACGGATGGTATTACCGATTACCAGCAGGACCCCCAAGGCAAGCAAGCCCGCCAGGGCCATCACAAAGCGCTCGGCAACGGTGATGAATTGATGGAGGCGTTTAACCCATAGCATGTCCAGACGAACATCGGCCACCAAAGGGTCTGCGATGAGTGCTTGCTGGAGCGAATTGAGGACGTCGGGGGCATTACCACCAATCTTTGGTTTGATCAGAATCACCGCAGGCAAGGGATTTTCATCAAGATGATTGGCCAATTCCCCCAGACCAGAACCACGTTTGAACTCCTCCAGTGCCTGCTCTGAAGAGACGTAGGTTGCCTGGGCAACATCGGGCCGCTGTGCCCATCGGCCACGCAGATCCTGCCCCTGATTGAGTGTTACGTCTTTTTTAAGGAAGACCGAAATCTGACTGGAGTCCTGCCAGGTTTGGCCAACTTGCTGCACATTGTTAAACATCACAAATAGCGCAGCGGGAAGAGCAACGGCAATAGCAATCACCAACCAGGTCATCAGGCTTTGCAGCGGGGTTTCCAGCAGGCGCAATAAACTTTCAATGGCTGAATTGCTGTGATGGGCACTCCAGGCATCCAGCTTATCGCGCCATGAGGTTTTGCTTTGGACGGCCCCCTGGCTTCTGGCAACTGGACGAGGGTCCGGACGCACAGGTTCGCGCACAGCACGCTCACTACGATTAACTGTCGCACCCATGCGATTCGGGCGGCGCTCGGGTTTCGGTCGTTGTGGTTTCACCAGAGTACCCCGTCATGTACCAGCTTGCCCTGTACCAGGCCGAGCACGCGTTTGTTCATTCGTTTGAGCAACTCCACATCATGTGTGGCAACCATAACAGTTGTGCCAACTTCGTTGAACTGGCGGAATAACGTCATGATCTCATTGGATAATTCCGGATCGAGGTTACCGGTCGGCTCATCCGCCAGCAATAAGGTAGGCTTGTTGACAACAGCGCGGGCGATACCAACCCGCTGCTGTTCGCCACCGGAAAGCATAATGGGATTGCTGCGTTCTTTATCGAGTAGGTCGACCTTATCCAGCGCCGCACGCACACGCTTGCCGATTTCCTGGTGCGGGTAACCGGCAACCTGCAACGGCAATGCAACGTTATCGTAAACTGTGCGATCAAATAGCAGCTGGTGATTCTGGAATACCACACCGATATTGCGACGAAAATAGGGTAATTGGCCCTTAGGCATATGAGCCAGGTGATGGCCATCCACAAAAACATTGCCGTGGGACGGCTGCTCCATCAACAAGATCATTTTCATCAGGGTGCTTTTTCCAGCACCCGAGTGGCCCGTCAGGAACAGCATCTCCCCCGCTTCCACTTCAAAATCCACGCGCGCCAGGGCTTCATAGCCCGTATCGTAGCGCTTGCTTACATTTTCGAATCGAATCACAACCAATCCTGTGTGTTAATTAGCATCACCCTGATTAAACAAGGCTTTGATAAAGGGCTCAGCAGCAAATGGTTGAAGGTCTTCTATGGATTCACCCACACCGATAAAGCGCACCGGTAACCCGAATTTTTTGCTGAGCGCGAAAATTACCCCACCTTTAGCCGTGCCATCCAGCTTGGTCAACACGAGACCGGTAACACCGGCAGAGTCACGGAATTGCTCGGCCTGATTCACAGCGTTCTGGCCGGTACCCGCGTCCAACACCAGCAGGACTTCATGCGGTGCAGAATCATCTACCTTGGCCATTACACGCTTAACTTTGGCGAGCTCTTCCATCAAATGGCTTTTGTTGTGCAGGCGGCCGGCGGTGTCGGCAATTACTACATCAATACCGCGCGCTTTGGCAGCATTTAACGCATCGTAGATAACCGATGCCGAATCAGCACCTGTATGCTGTGCGATGACAGGAACATTATTGCGCTCCCCCCATACTTGCAGTTGTTCGACTGCGGCAGCACGGAAAGTATCCCCCGCCGCCAACATGACTTTTTTGCCTTCATTTTGCAGGCGCTTGGCAAGCTTGCCGATGGTTGTGGTTTTTCCCACGCCATTTACACCAACAACCAGGATCACGTAAGGAGCCCTGGTAGCATCCACCACCAATGGTTGCTCAACCGGACGAAGCAAATCTGCGAGCAATTCGCGCAGGGCTTTGTAGAGTGCATCAGCATCATTGAGCTGCTTACGAGCCACGCGTGCGGTGAGGTTATCGATAATCTCACTGGTTGCATCCATACCCACATCGGCAAGCAACAGCTGTGTTTCCAATTCTTCGAATAATTCTTCGTCGATGTTTTTACGACCGAGGAAAAGATTACCCAACCCTTCCGCAAAATGGCTGGATGTGCGGCTCAAACCCTGTTTGATGCGCGCGAAAAAGCCAAGCCTGGCAGGTGCCGTTTCTACCGGAGCGGGCTCTTCCGTTACTGCCAATTGCTCTGGATTAGCAGCGTGCGGCGGGATTTGCGGTTGCGATTCCGGCTGTACTTCCGATGCTTCAGGTTGTGCAACCGCGGTTGCTTCAGGAGTAGCTTCTACCGTTTTTGCGGCATCCGGTTTTTCAGATTTTTTGAACAGATTAAAAAACATAGTCGTGATCTGGGGAGTGTCGGGGAATAATCCAGTTGGCCGAGTCATTCCAGCCAAGGCGATAAAGGCGCTATCCTACCACTTATATTCACCTCTGCGAGCGAACACCTTGTCCAGACACGGCGCCAAACCTGCAAAATCCCCCGCAAATCCACCCAAAGGCAGCAATCAGCTGCGCATTATTGGCGGCACTTGGCGCGGGCGAAAATTAAACTTTCCCGATGTGGATGGCTTGCGCCCTACCGGAGACCGCCTGCGCGAAACCCTGTTTAACTGGCTCGCACCAGATATTCAGGATGCACGTTGCCTGGATTTGTTTGCCGGTTCGGGAGCCTTGGGGTTGGAAGCATTGTCGCGTGGCGCAGCAGGATGTGTTTTTCTGGAGCGCGACCCGCTGGCGGCTAAAGAATTGGAAAAAAACCTGAGGCTGTTAAATGCAACCACCGGCAAGCTTTTATTACAGGACGCCTTATCCTGGTTGAAAGGAATACAAGGGCAGCAATTTGATCTGGTTTTTATTGACCCCCCTTTTCAACTGGCCTTGTGGCAACACAGTTTTGATTTGCTGGAGGACGGTAATTTTCTGGCGGAGGGTGCGCTGGTATATGTCGAGTGCCCCAAAAATACTATCTATCAAGTACCAGAAAGCTGGAGCATCCATAAAGAAAAAATAACCGGTAGCAATATCTACCGGCTATTTGTCAAAGGCTGACCGACGCGGGGGTTAGCCGCCGGGGCGCAAATCCATGAACTTGCTATAAAGCCCGTTTTTATCGAAAGCGGCAATTTGGAAAACGTAATTACCTTCAAGCCAGGGAATATCGTAATAAATAGTATTCGGATCCTCGATACTCACGTAGGTGTAATTGGTATCGCCAGACTTGCGATAGCGAATCTCATAACCCCCGATTTCTTCAGTGTCCAGGCTCGACATATCTTCCCTCGCCGTAGGGACATTCCAGCGCAGGTGCACCGGGCCAACCACATCGACAGCCGCACTGGAAGACTCTGCTGCACTACTGGGCTGGCTACTGGTAGAAGATGAAGACGAACTGGATACCTTGGGCGCACTGCTGGAAACACTGGATACTGAAGATTTACTGGATGAACTTGAGCTGCTACTGGAACTGGAAACACTGGTTACATCCGTGCTGGGGGTTGCACCGGCAGCAGCGGGTTCAATTTTAAACCAGTTGATGTTGTAACCCTTCACAAGTGCCGTCATCCCAAAAATATGTGGCCCCGCTGGCAGGGTTATGATGCGTTCCACATCAACAAACTTTTGGAAGTTAGCTGTTTTAGGCACGATAACTGTATCGTATTTTGCGCTGCCATCAGCTTCATGGAACGAGAAACTCCCCCCCCCATACAAGCTCGATACCCGATAGGTCACCTTATAATTTCCTGTCGTGGGAATATCGATCACAGTGTTTTCGTAGGATAACCAATCCCCCTTGTCGATAGCACCGATATTGAAGCCGCCGCCGGTATCAGTCGTGGCTTCCGTAATAGTGCCACTTTGTGCAGCAAAATCTTCTGCCTGAATAGTGACAGGGAGGGCAGCACCTTTTAACTCAAGCTTGAACCAATTGATATTGGAGCCACTTTTAGTTGCCTTGATACCCAATTTATGCGTTCCCGGCGGTAAGGTAATCGTGCTTTCTATATCGATCCATTTCTGGAAATTGCCGGTTTTGGGCACAGTAACCACATCGTATTTCACGTCGGAATCCAATTCATGCAAATAGAAACTGGCGCCGCCATATAAGCTGGATACGCGATAAGTCACCTTATAAGTCGCGGGATATGCAAGCTCGATAACATTATTGCCATAAGCCATCCAGTCACCCGCTTCAAGCGAGCCAATATTAGAGCCGCCACCGACATCCGTAGTCGGCTCCACTTTTATCCCTTGCATCGTAGAGTAATCTTCCGCCTGAATAGTTAGCGATGCAGGAGCATTACGAGTACCGGAAGGTACTGTTTGGGCTGCCGCCCCCCCGGCCACGCTCATCAAAGGTGCGCACAAGCTCATCACCAGCGTCATTTTGCGCAAATACATTTGCCAATTCAGGCCGCGCTTCAATTGTTGGCGGGAGATGAAACCCAGATCGATCAGAATTTCACCGATACATGTAGCATCCATGGCATCCTTATCGGTGTGACTCAGCCCTACCCGCCTCTGTTTTTGTTCGGCAATTGCGAGTTGCAACTGGTCCGCGCTGATGAGTCCCTTCTCAAGCAATATATCCCCTAAGCGGGTTGCTTTGGCCTTACCTATCATTTTCTACCTCCAACGGAGAAACCACGCAGTCGTTTAAGACAACAACACTTACTTTCTGAGTTTAGTAAGATAATCATCAGCGTGTGCGTTGTTTAATAGACAAAATAGTGCTTTACAGTCGGCTGGTAAGTGCGGACTTATTTTTGTACCATGCCCGCCCCGTCTGGCGTCGATGAATAACGGAGAATCCCCATGCGCACAGTGGTCTACCCAGGTACTTTTGATCCCATTACCAATGGCCATATCGACCTGGTTGAACGCGCCTGCCGGCTGTTCGATAAGGTGATCGTCGCTGTCGCCGCAAGCAACCGTAAAAACCCGTTATTTACCCTGGAAGAACGCGTCGGGCTGGCGCAGGAAACATTGGCACATCTGCCCAATGTCACTGTTTGCGGCTTTGATATCCTCCTCGTGGAATTTGTGCGCCAGCAAAATGCCCAGGCGGTATTGCGCGGCTTGCGAGCAGTCTCCGATTTCGAATACGAATTCCAGCTGGCAAATATGAATCGGGCACTGGCGCCCAATATGGAAAGCATTTTTCTTACCCCTGCTGAACACCTCTCGTACATTTCGTCCTCAATCGTGCGCGAAATTGCCTTTTTAGGCGGAGATGTCAGCAAGTTCGTTGCAGGGCCGGTCGAGGCAGCACTGCAACGCAAGTTCGGCAAATAACTACTTCTGGCAGTCCACACAATAAACCGTGGTGCGATCATTCATACGCACCTCTTTGAGTGGCTTTTTACAACGATTACAAGGTTCACCACCGCGGCCATAAACCAACAATTGCTGCTTGAAATAACCGGGTTTGCCATCCCCACCTACAAAATCGCGCAATGTTGTCCCACCCTGATCGATGGAACGCTGCAATACAAAACGGATATCACGCACCAAATCCTCACAATTTTTGCGCGTCAGCGACCCTGCTTTACGAATAGGTTTGATACTCGCCATAAACAAGGATTCGTTGGCATAGATGTTCCCCACCCCCACGACAATTTTGCTATCCATTAGAAATTGCTTAACCGCCTGGCTGCGCTTGCGGCTGCGCTCAAACAAATATTCGGCAGTAAACGCCTCTGTCAGCGGTTCAGGCCCAAGCCCTGCCAATAGCGAATGGGTATCCGGGTCACCCTCTACCCACAACAGGCAACCAAAACGACGCGGGTCGCAGTATCGCAATACACGCTTGCCAAAAACCAAATCAAAATGATCGTGGAATAACGCAGGCTCCTCCGGACTGACAATGCGCAAACTGCCTGACATACCCAAGTGGATTAATGCATGCCCATGACCAAAATCGAGCAACAGGTACTTACCACGCCGGCGTGCGCCAACAAGCTTTTTACCTTGCAACAACGCGGCAAGATCGGCTGGAATTGGCCAGCGCAAGCGCGGCTGGCGGATGACAATCTCTGTCACTTTGTGACCGATAATATGCGGACTAATACCGCGCAAAGTCGTCTCAACTTCGGGTAACTCAGGCATAGGGTTCTCTACACTTAATTAAAACGGGAAAATAATCGCTTATTTGCCAGTTATGGCGTTGAAATTAACAAAAATCTCACTAGACTCAGAAATGAGAACTTAATCACAAATAAATAAGTACTCAATTCACAAAATTTGGCAAATTGGCCTGTTCTTTGCGAAGCCACTATGCCGGTTCAGGCGCCAGCCCAGAGATAGCGGGTTAACGCCACAGGATTATTCCCTGAACCCTGCGTTTCAACCTTATCTATAACTGGAGTAATTAATGAAAAACCTGTTGCAGACGCTGTTATTGCCGTTAATGTTCCTGGCAACCAGCGCCTCGGCGTTACCTATAGTTTCTTTATCTGCCGCCGGTCAAACGACTACATCGGTAGCAGATGCTATCACCATCGATTTTAACAGCGGCTGCGGTTATGCCAGTTGCAGTGGCGATTTCGCATTGGTAAACGGCAGTCAAAGTGGTTTGTATGCACAACCATTTGGTGTTGATTCCCAATACCTGAGCGTACCAAATCCCTCCGCCACCGATTTAAGTGCAGTGTTTTCCCTCGGTACTGCAGCTAACTATTTCGGCTTATTTTGGGGCTCGATTGATAGCTACAACTTCATCAGTTTCTACCTTGATAACGCGCTGGTAGCCAGCTATTCAGGCAGCGCAATTGTGGGCCAGTTTGCCGATGGCAATCAACTAAGCTATGCCTCCAACCGCTACATCAATTTCGACTTTGGCGGCGACAGTTTCAATAGCGTCAAATTAACCAGCAATGGCTACGCATTTGAAAGTGATAACCATGCCTTCCGCAAATTGACTACCGTCACAGAGCCGGCCACAGCAGCGTTATTATTGTTGGGTTTAGTTGGTTTGGCACTGGCCCGCCGCCAGGTAAAAACCATTTCGATTAAATAAACCTTATCGAATGTGAGCAAAAAAATGCCGGGGCAATCCCCGGCATTTTTATTGAATGTGTTTTTTTAGCAAATACATTAATGCGCAGCGCTTAAACGCATCATCAAATTTAATTGATTGGCAATTAACTGAAATTCTTCAAACTGGCGCGCTGACAACTTTCCACTTTCAGCATCTGCATAAGCAATCGCCATCAAGCGCTTGTTTAATTGCAATGGTGCCAGAAATATATCCCCGTTCGCAGCCATTGCCTGCAATGCCCCGACATCATTACGCGCACTATCAACCCGGAAATGAAATGGTTGCTGGGTACGCAATAATTCATGCAACAATTCACCCTTGCGCAATGTTTCCAAACTAATTTTTATTTGCTGGCGCCACAAATGCGTGCCTTTACCAGCCACATAACGCACATCCAGCATTTTGCTTTTGTGATCGACAATTAAAATGGCCAGGCGTGGAATATCGGCGCCTTCGTGCAAGGCCGCCAGAGATAATTGGGTGACTTTTGGCAAATCATCACCCGCAAGCATGGCTTTATGGATTTGATTTAATTGCTGTTGAAATAAATAATCCGGTTTTTCCGCGCGCGTTTCTTTTTCTTCAATTTGATGCGGGTCAGGTAATGCACTGATCAACACATCCACACCGTAAATTTTTGCGATGACAGATGCTTCATCAGCCATTCGTAGCACTTGTTTTTTAGCTTCTTCAAAAGGAATTTTGCACAAGGTTGCCGTCTGCTGACACAACCGTTGCATTTCAGGGCTTTTAATTCCGCGCTGGATATAGGTGCTTATTTCGTTGCCCAGATTAACCGCGCGGGCCGCTGCACTGGAGTGGACATGGTTTTCACAGGCCTCACTGAGTAAATCACCGAGCGCCCAATCTTTTATCAAATAACGCGAGAGCAAACTGGTGTTAACTCCCAAATATTCCACCGCTAAACTGTGCTCGGTTTGCGGTTGCTTATCGCGCGCCTCAATGAAATCCTCCACTACTTTGCGTCCGGTAGAAATTAATGCGAGTTCGCTAATATTGCGCAATAACGCTGCAATAAAAATTTGCTCTTTTTTATCGCCGTCCAGAAATGGCACCATCGCCTTGGCTTGCACGGCTGCATGGAACGAGCGCGCAAGACTTTGGATCAATAATGCCTTGGGTTTTCCTTTAAGGAAATTATCAATCAGTGTGGTCGCGAGGGTGATATTGCGTAAATTATCAAAGCCTAGATGCACAATCGCGCGCGATACGGTTTTAATCGGGGCGAAAGAAGGATTGTAATGAACAGAATTGGCAATCCGCAAAACCTTGGAGGTCAAATCAGCATCGCGCAAAATGATTTTCGTTAAATCTTCCGCGCGACATTTTTCATTTTCGCTTAACTCGCAAATTTCCCGCACAACAGCATCCAGGGTTGGTAGCTCTTGTTCGGCAAGAGCATCCATCCACGCCTCAAGCCCGCGAATTTCTGTCATAGGGGAAAACCTGTGTTAGCCGGTTATGAGCGGACAATGCCGTTCAAAGTGCATTCGCATTTTCTTATTATTTTGCTTGAGTGTAGTTCAGGTCGCCGAACTCTGCTTTTTGGCGCAAGCTTCCCTGCAATTATTTTTTATGGAAACCGGTTAACCAAATTCCAGGCAATAAAAAACCCGGTACGAAGACCGGGTTTTTGTAAAGCGTGCATCAAATAAACAATTACTTGATTTTGCCTTCTTTGTAGACCACGTGCTTGCGCACAACTGGATCGTACTTTTTGATTTCCATCTTTTCTGGCATGGTGCGCTTGTTCTTGTCAGTGGTGTAGAAGTGACCAGTACCAGCAGAAGAGTTCAGACGAATTTTTTCGCGCATGACAATAGCTCCTAATTACACTTTGTGGCCGTTGGCACGGACATCAGCCAACACAGCTTCAATGCCGCGCTTGTCGATGATACGCATACCTTTTGGAGTCAGACGCAGAGTTACGAAACGCTTCTCAGCTTCTACCCAAAAACGGTGGGATTGCAGGTTTGGCAAAAAACGACGCTTGGTGTGGTTTTTTGCGTGGGATACATTGTGACCGGTAACAGGACGCTTACCAGTAACTTGACATACTCTGGACATTTTATTGCCTCATTCAAAAATCAATGCGCTCTGCTGGAAGCGCGGTGCTAGAACCGTCAAACAGACTTAACAACCAGCAAATGCGCCTTGTGATCAGCCTATTCTTTCCTAAACGCGGCGGGATAAATTCGACACTGCCGCAAAGAGCCGCGCTTTATATCAAAAGTCAGGCCCAATAGCAACGAAAAGGTTATTTTTTGATCCTGCTCCCCTACTTACATAAGGCCGCGTTCGGCAAAGGAGATCACCTCAGTATCACCTACAACCATATGGTCGAGTACACGCACATCAATCAGCTCCAATGCCGCCTGCAATCGCTGGGTAATGCGCTGGTCAGCCTGGCTGGGCTCAGCCACACCACTGGGATGGTTGTGGGCCAGAATAACCGCCGCCGCATTATGGGCCATCGCCCGCCGCACCACTTCGCGCGGGTAAACCGAGGCACCGTCAATGGTGCCAAAAAACAGTTCTTCGTAGGTAATCAACCGGTTTTGGTTATCGAGGAAAAGCACTGCAAACACTTCACGCGGCTGGTGGCGCAACTGGGCGCTCAGGTATTGGCGCACAAGGTCAGGGCTGGTTAGCAAGTCGCCCGATTTCATCGTGGCCGAGAGATGGCGCCGCCCCATTTCCAGCACGGCTTGTAATTGGGCGTACTTGGCATTGCCCAAACCCAAGCCGCGGCAGAATTCCGGTTGTGAAGCTTCCAGCAACGGGCGTAACCCGCCATATTCCTGCAATAAATCGCGCGCCAGGTCCACTGCGGATTTACCAGCAACACCAATACGGAGGAAAATTGCCAAAAGTTCGGCATCAGAAAGGGCCCGGGGGCCAAGGACAAGCAACTTCTCGCGCGGACGTTCGGCAATGGGCCAATCGGCAATAGACATAAAAACTCCTTTTATCAAAACCCTGGAACAGGTTATTTCCTATAGATATGTTATGCCGGGTAATGCCGGCAGATACGAAAACGCTGGCAAGAATGGTATCTTAGCGACCTTTCGTCAAGCCCTTATCCAGGGCTGGTGCCACGCCCTGCGGGGCCGGTGCCGTTAGTGGCCAATTACGCACTTTAAGGCTAGGGTTGTTCACTAGCTGTCCAACTTCCCCGGGGCTGCCTTCATCCATGAGTTCACTTGCCAATAAACAGATTTTGCTCGGCGTCACTGGCGGTATTGCCGCTTATAAGAGCGCCGACCTTGTGCGCCGCCTGCAAGATGCGGGTGCCAGTGTACAAGTAGTGATGACGCCAGCGGCCCAGGAATTCATTACTCCATTAACAATGCAAGCGCTATCCGGCTATCCGGTTCATACCCAATTGCTAGACCCGGAAGCCGAAGCCGGCATGGGCCATATCCAACTGGCGCGCTGGGCCGACCTGGTATTGATCGCACCCGCCACTGCCGATTTTATGGCCCGCCTCAGTCAAGGCATGGGTAACGATTTGTTGACCAGCATCTGCCTTGCCACAGCCGCGCCCATCGCCCTTGTACCCGCGATGAACCAGGGCATGTGGCGCAATGCCGCCACCCAAACCAATCTTGATATTCTCATTAATCGCAAAATCCATATTTTTGGTCCGGCTGACGGCGGCCAAGCCTGCGGCGATATAGGACCCGGGCGCATGCTTGAACCCTTGCAGATTATTGATCTGACATCACAACTATTTACCACCGGCAGCCTCGCCGGGAAAAAAGTAGTCATTACAGCAGGTCCGACTCGCGAAGCGATTGACCCGGTGCGCTACATCAGCAATTACAGCTCAGGGAAAATGGGCTATGCGCTGGTGCAAGCTGCGATTGAAGCTGGCGCACACACAGTATTGATTAGTGGCCCCACCCAACTGGCAAAACCGGCGCGCGCCAAATGTATTGAAGTCACTACTGCCGAAGAAATGTACGCGGCCAGCTTGCTGGAAGCGCAAGGCTGCGATTTGTTTATCGCCGCCGCCGCTGTTGCCGATTATCGCCCCATCGAACTGGCGCCGCAAAAATTAAAAAAAGGGGATAGCGAAAGCATCACCCTTACACTGATAAAAAACCCCGACATAGTTGCCAGTATTGCAGCACTTGAACGCAAACCGTTCACCGTTGGATTTGCAGCGGAATCCGAACGGCTAGTCGATTACGCACGTGCGAAACTGGAGCGCAAAAACCTGGACCTGGTAATTGCCAATAATATTGCTGAAAACCATATCGGTTTTAATAGCGATGATAATGCCGTTACTGTAATCGATAAACATTCCACCGTAGAAATCAGCCAACGCAGCAAGCAACAACTTGCGCGCGAACTTATTGCCTGTTTTGCACAAAAACTGGCATCACAACGATAAGCAAGCCACAGATGATAATGGGAAGGTAAACGAGTGAACCCCAAAGATCCGCTCATTGCAAAACCGGAAGCTGGTGTACACCTTTCACGCAGTGCCCAACGCGCACTGGAAGCCGCCAAGCGCAAAGCTGCCATGCAGCAAAAACTATTGCTAATTTTTCTGGCAATAGCGCTCATCATTAACGGTATTGTTGCTTATGTGCTCTACCAACAATTGGTTGTTAATCAGGAGCAGGAAAACCTGGCAACCTTGACGCAAAAAAATGTTGAAGATCGCCAACAAATCCTTGAAAAATATTTTTCAACACAGAGAGAACTGGTTGACCAAATTGCTGCCGAACCGGAATTTTTAATCGCACTTGATCCATTATCAACAACTACAGAATCACGCCAACTTATTGAGCAAACCTGGCAAGCAAAAATTCCTGCGGCATTAAAAGTTCGTATTATCCCTCTGGGCACGGCGCAGCTAGAACGCGAGGCAGAATTTCCGTTGCGCTTTGCAGAACTGGATCTCATCCAGCGCGCTGAAAAACGCCAGCCTACACCACCAGAAATCGCAACTATTGGCGAACGCCAGTTTTTATATTGGATTCGTCCCATCGCCCGCGACCAACAAAGTGAGCCACTGGGCACACTCATGCTCACACTGGACCCAAGCGAGTTATTTAAAATTTTCATGACCGTTGATAGCAGCTCGGGTGAATATATATTGCTACAACAATTTAGCGGCAGCCCGGCACAAACGCTGAAAAAAATTGGTGCGGGTTCAGCAGGCAGCAGCAAACAAGTCAATGTTGCTGGTAGCTATTTACAAGTAAAATTCACGCCCTCTGAAGAATTGGTAACATTTTCTGAAGAATGGCCTGCACTCTGGATTTTAATCGTCAGTCTGATCGCCGCTGCCAGCCTTGCATTAGCCTGGTTCCTGAGCAAAATTCTGGTACGCAAAGAATTGGGCAATGTGGAAGCAGCACCGTCATTACCCGAAGTCGCAAAAGCCAGTAAACAAGCGATAGCAGATGAAAATACGTTAGCCGACCCGTTTTTCCAGAAGCAGGATATCCTCGACATCGCCGTCATTGATGAAGATGAACATATTCTTGGCCTTGATCAGGCATCAGGAAAAAAACCAGCAAAAACTCCGCCGCGTAAAATCAATGAAACAGATATACCCGCCGAAATATTTCGCTCCTACGATATTCGCGGTTTGGTTGATAGCCAGATTACTACCGAGCTCGCCCAACTCATTGGCCAGGCGGTGGGTAGTGAAGCGATTGACCAGGGCGAACGCTATATCGTCGTAGCGCGCGATGGTCGCACTCATAGCGAAGCATTGACATTGGCGTTGATCAGGGGAATCCTTCGTACCGGTTGTAACGTCATCAATATCGGCGTAGTGCCAACGCCGTTAATGTATTTTTCTACTTTTCATTTTGATGATACAAATAGTGGAGTTATGGTGACAGCCAGCCATAACCCAAAAGAATACAATGGTTTTAAGGTTGTTATTAATAATCGCGCCCTCGCGGACGAAGCGGTAACTGATTTGCGCTCGCGCATTATCAACCAACGTTTCCATCAGGGTTTGGGTGAAGAAATTCCGCGTACAATTATTCCGGATTATATTGACCGTATTTTTTCTGATGTTGCCCTTGCAGGAAATGTCACGCTGGTAGTAGATGCTGGCAACGCTGTTCCGGGCGTGGTTGCGCCACAATTATTTGAAGAACTCGGTTGCGATGTCATTCCATTATTTTGCGATCTCGATGGCGAATTTCCCAACCATGATCCCGATCCCACACACGAAAAAAATCTCGCCACATTGATCGCCAAAGTGCAGGAAACTAACGCTGACATAGGCGTAGCATTTGATGGTGATGGCGATCGATTGGTTGTCGTCACCCCCAAAGGCGATATTATTTGGCCAGATCGCCTATTAATGTTGTTCGCAAAAGATATACTCGCTCGCCATCCTGGTGCCGACGTATTATTTGATGTGAAATGTTCACGTCAGCTAAATCAAATCATCAGCAGTTACGGCGGCCGCCCAATCATGTGGAAAACGGGCCACTCACCCATGAAAGCGAAAATGGAAGAAACCCAGGCATTAATTGGTGGCGAATATTCCGGCCATATATTTATCAAGGATCGCTGGTACGGTTTTGATGATGGCATTTATGCAATGGCCCGCCTGCTCGAAATCATTACACTACGCGACCAAAAAATTGATGATATTTTTGCCGCATTTCCACAACTCTATTCAACACCGGAATTAAAAATTGCGGTCGCAGAACAAGATAAATTCGGTTTAATCAGCAAGCTTGCCGAGGGCGGGGATTTTGCCAATGGAACCATCACCACCATCGATGGTTTACGCGTGGATTACACCAAAGGCTGGGGGCTGGTGCGCGCCTCTAACACGTCACCTGCACTCACATTGCGCTTTGAAGCTGAGTCACCTGATGCGCTGGAAAAAATCCAGCAAATTTTTAAACGGGAATTGTTAAAAGCGGATAATACGCTGGCGATTCCCTTCTAATTTTATTCACACAGGATTATTTGTTATGTCGTTAAATCGTGATTCGGCAATGAATATTGCCAATGTACTCACTGAAGCACTGCCTTATATCCAACGCTTCACCAATAAAACCGTTGTAGTGAAATTTGGTGGCAATGCAATGGAAGGTGAAGAGCTGCAAAACAGTTTTGCTCGCGACATAGTGCTGATGAAATTGGTAGGCATGAATCCGGTTGTTGTCCATGGCGGCGGCCCGCAAATTGGTAGCCTGTTGGAAAAACTTAATATCAAATCCGAATTTATCAATGGGATGCGCGTTACCGATAGCGCGACCATGGATGTAGTGGAAATGGTATTGGGCGGAACAGTGAACAAACAAATCGTTAGCCTGATTAATCGCAACGGCGGCCAGGCGATTGGCTTAACCGGTAAAGATGGCCAATTGATTCGCGCAAAAAAATTAACCGTCACTCACAAAACACCGGAAATGCTTGCCCCGGAAATTCTGGATATTGGCCACGTGGGCGAAGTGGAAAATGTAAATACATCAGTAATTGATATGTTGATCAACAGCGATTTTATTCCGGTAATCGCGCCAATTGGTGTAGGTGAAGATGGTGCCTCCTACAATATCAATGCTGATCTTGTCGCGGGAAAAATTGCTGAATTTTTGCGTGCTGAAAAATTAATGCTGTTGACTAACGTTTCCGGTTTACAAGACAAGCAAGGCAATGTGCTCACCGGTTTAAGCACTGAACAAGTCGATGGGCTAATTGCTGATGGTACTATCTACGGCGGTATGTTACCCAAGATTGCTTGTGCCCTGGATGCAGTAAAAGGCGGTGTTACCAGCGCGCATATTATTGATGGCCGCGTTAATCACGCCGTGTTACTGGAAATATTTACTGATGCCGGTGTTGGTACACTGATTACCAATAAACCTCGCAACGTTTAATTGACCAACCTACAGCAGCAGCCCATTGAAGCTGCTGTAGTAATTACACGAATGGAGGCGGCATGAAAACCCAAAAAACATCGCGTAAGCAACAAATTCTGGAGTGCCTGGCGCGCATGCTGGAAGCCAGTCCGGGCGAGCGCATTACCACCTCGGCATTAGCCAGGGAAGTAGGCGTTTCCGAGGCCGCGCTTTATCGCCACTTTCCCAGCAAGTCCAAAATGTTTGAGGGTTTGATTGAGTTTATTGAAGAAACAATTTTTTCACGCATCACGTTGATTCTGGCGGAAGAAAAAATTGCACTTAAACGTTGTGAGAAAATTCTAGCGCTATTACTTGCATTTGCAGAACGCAATCCCGGCCTCACCCGTTTATTGACAGGGGATGCGCTGACTGGTGAAACTGAACGTTTGCGTGTACGTATTGCGCAGGTTTTTGATCGCGTCGAAACCCAATTAAAACAAATCCTGCGCGAAGCTGAATTACGCGAAGGCTTGCATCCGCAGTTGCCAGTTACTGCTGCAGCTAATTTATTGATCGCGTTGGTAAACGGACGTATCGCAGAGTTTGTGCGTTCGGAATTTCGCCGATCACCCACTGCACATTGGCAGGAACAATGGCAATTGCTAGCGCAGGGCTTTATGGAAAGCACTGCAACAATTGATAGCTGAGCAAGAATTTATCCTGCATATAAAAACTGCACCTTACTCAGTTGGATGGGTGTCCAACTTTTGGGGTGCAGTTCAATGCGGTTTTCATGTGCAATTCAAGGTGCCGGCTGCTTATTAATTTCTATAAAACGCGCCCTGTCGCGATCAAACTTTTCTTCCACTTCTTTATATTCTTGCTCGCGTTGCTGGATTTGCAGCTGGATATCTTTTTCTTCCTGTACCAGGTTGTTAATATTTTTTAATAATTCGTCCGGTAATTGACGACCACTGCGTTCAATCGTAGCAGCCTGTGCCTGGTAATCCTGCAAACGTTTGCGGACGGAAGTGAGATTAGCCTGCAAAATGCTGATATTCCCGTGCAAACTTTCCAGGTTGCGCGCTTTTGCCGAATCAATATCAGCCACGTTGCTGTAGCTGCGACGCAATTGCAAATCTTCACGCGCCTGTTCTGCACGCTGTAATTTTTCGCGGCGCAAGCGCTCACCTTCAACGCCCTGCACAACTGGCGGAATAATTTTAATTACCTTGCCGGTACGCGATACGATTTCATAACCATTATTAACGTATTCAGCCGGGATTTTACTATCCAACACGGTAACGCCTTCCTTGTTCTTATAGCGATAAATCACTTTATTTTTGGCATTCTCCTGCGCCAGCGCTATATCGCCCAGCAACAGAAAACCACAGGTAATCGCCAGATAAAACAGGTTACGCATTGGAATTCTTTACCTCACGTCAATAATTAAAGATCAACACCATAAGTAGCACGGTAGGCTTTGATTTTTTCTACCATGGCTTCCTGCCCTGATTGTTCTTCAAGATAAGCCACAATATGGTTCAGGTTGATGATACTAATCACCGGAATACCGAAGGTCTGTTCTACTTCCTGAATGGCCGATACCTGCCCCTGGCCTTTTTCCATACGGTTTAAACCAATCAATACCGCTGCCGGTTTAGCGCCGGCATGATCAATAATCGCCATGACTTCGCGCACTGCAGTTCCGGCGGTGATGACATCATCTACAATTAACACTTTGCCTTGCAGGGGTGCTCCTACCAGGGTTCCGCCTTCACCGTGATCTTTCGCCTCTTTGCGGTTATAGCAATAAGGTAAATCACGTTGGTATTGATCCGCTAACGCCACAGCGGTAGTTGCCGCCAGGGGAATGCCCTTGTAGGCCGGACCAAACACTATATCGAACTCCACGCCAGATGCAGTGATTGCTGCCGCATAAAAGCGCCCCAAATCTGCCAGGGCACTGCCCGTCTGAAAACGTCCGGCGTTGAAAAAATAAGGACTGGTACGACCAGATTTGAGAACGAATTCACCAAAGCATAACGCTTCATGCTTAAGTGCTAGCTGAATGAAATCAAATTGGTATTTTTCCATGCAAAGTATCCGAGTATGAACTAAGTTTTAGGTGACAGAATAAATACAATGAGGTCCAGCCCATGAGCAGGACCCGCATTTGGGGCACAGCAGCATCCAAATGTTAAGGATGTGAAAAAAAGTAACGCCTACCATAAAAAACCCCGTGGTGACGGTAACACAATCACACAAAGCTCGGGTATGATACACAGTCCGTAATCAAGGGGCTAACATGAGAGTTATCAGTCTTAGCGTCGATGGAATTTTTCAGGCGGCGCAACGCGGCCTATATACCTGGCTCGCAAATCAGGATGCAGATTTTATCTGTTTACAGGATCTTCGTGCATTAGAGCGGGAACTGGAAAAACCCGAGTTCGAACTCAAGGGCTACAATGCCTATTTCTTCGATTCAGGTACCAAACACTATAACGGTGTAGCCATTTACACCCGTTTGCAACCCAAAGCGCTGATTTATGGCTTGGGCTTTGCCTCGGGCGTAGATATGGAAGGCCGTTACCTGCAAGTGGATTTTGAACAATTGAGCATTGGCTCATTGTTAGCACCCAGTGCGAATTCAGAACTGGAATCCCAGGAAGTCAAAATCAAATTCTTTGATGATTTCCAGGCCCATCTGGACAAAATCACCCGCAAGCGCCGCGAATATATTTTCTGCGGTAACTGGCAGATGGCACACACACCCAAAGACGTCAGCAATAGTGCTACCAACCAGCATAACTCCGGCTTCTTACCACATGAACGGCAGTGGCTCAGCCAGCTGTTTAACCAGATTGGTTATGTGGATGCCTTTCGCAAGGTTAATAAAGATGGCGACGAATATAGCTGGTGGCCAAACGGCCTCAAAGATGATGGCGATGGCTGGCGCACCGACTTCCAGGTAGTCTCCAACAGTCTGGGTCCAAAAGTGGAATATGCCACCATCTATAAAACCCAACAGTTCTCCAGCCATATGCCGGTAATTATTGATTACGATATTGAGCTCTAATCAAACCCGAAAAACAAAAAACCCGCTGCTTTCACAGCGGGTTTTTTTATTGGTCCGTAGCGATTTACTTCACCGCTAACGCATCATAAACCACAACCTTGCTCCACAGATGCTGGTGCTCATCCACGAATTTTTTATGTAATGGATGTACCTGATAAGCATCCTGCCCGGCAACATCATCAAATCCAAGCAGCTCGGATACGTGATAGGAGTTATCCACCACGTCGCGTTTCTCTGTAGAAGCCGGAACGCCCACATGGATCGAACGCACGGTTTCAATAGCGGCGAGGGACTTAACGCCAGCAATCAACTTGTCGCGATCAGCGGCTGAATCGGGGTTTTTCAGCCAGAAAAAAACATGGTGTAGTAATTTAGGCATGGCGGGATTTCCTGTAGCAGGCTTGGCGAGCGCATCCCCCGCTACCAGAGCAGCACCGGCAATGGCACTGGTGGTAAGGAAATCGCGGCGATTGGTTTCGGTCATGACTGGCTCCTGATGTCAAAAAATCAGATAAAACTACGTAACTAACCAGACAGGCAAATGCATTTACGTAAGATTACCCAGCCACAACCAACTCTGTTAATCTCTCGCGAACCAATAAAAACACAACCA
>NZ_KN266209.1:217847-263201 GCF_000766945.1 Cellvibrio mixtus subsp. mixtus J3-8
ATGAGAGACAATCCATGAAAGCGACAATCATCATCGCCAGCCTCGGCCTGGCAGTTAGCGGCAACCTATTAGCGCATGAAGGCCACGACCATGGCCTGAGCAAAGAAGAAACGGCGAAAATGGCCAAAGAGGGAAAACTTTGCGTGATAAATAATGAAGGCAGCTCACTCGGCGCCGTTGTAGAGAGGGATGGAAAGTTGTTTCGCTGCGTAAAAGCCTATGGAAAAGATCTGCAAGCACAAACCGAACTGGTGTGGATTGAACTCAAGATACAAGATAAAGCACTGGTCACCGTACCTTAATTGCCCGCAAGCAAACCTGCGCTCAACAGCACGCAGGTTTGCTATCGCCAATCAACCTAACACTACCGCCGTCCCACTCGCGGATACCATCAACATACTGCCATTCTGGCCAACCACTTCGTAATCCAGATCTATTCCGACTACGGCATTTGCCCCCAATTCGCGCGCGCGATCCTGCAATTCCTGTAACGCAATTTCGCGGGCTTTTTGTAATTCACGCTCGTAAGTACCGGAGCGACCACCCACCAGATCGCGAATACTGGCAAATAAATCCTTGAACACATTCGCACCCAAAATTGCTTCGCCCGCAACAACACCACAATACACAGTGATATGTTTGCCTTCGACAGTCGGGGTGGTGGTCAGTAACATAACAAACTCCTTTGATTAGTCATCATTGTGGATAAATGCTTGCAAAACCCGATTTAAAAACCGGCGTCCCAATACCGTTGGCCTGATGTAACCATCGCAATGTTCCACCAGACCTTGTGCTTCAAGGCGCGCCCAATTATCAGCAAGCATCGACCAATCCTGGCCCGTGCGCTGGTTGAAATACGTTATAGGAACACCTTCATGCAAACGCAAGGCATTCATCATGAATTCCAATGGTAATGATTCCGGTGTTAATAAATCACTACCGCCACCGAATACATTTTGATGACCGTTTAGATTAGTGGAAATTTTTTGGCTATGCGCGGCATCCAGGTAATGTTTAGGCAGACGCGTTTTCCACAATCGCACTATTTTGTTTTCTGCTGGAAACGTAATTTTTCCATGTGCGCCTGCACCTATACCGAGATAATCGCCAAACTCCCAATAATTAAGATTGTGCCGCGCGCGTTTTCCCGCGAGTGCGTAAGCAGATATTTCATATTGCTCGTAGCCGGCGCCGGCCAAAAGCGCTACACCGGCGTCCTGGATATCTGCCAGGATTTCTTCTTCCGGTAACACCGGTGGTGCGGAATAAAACGCTGTGTTTTGTTCGATAGTCAACTGATACCAGGATAAATGCTCGGGGCCGAGATCCATTGCTTGCTGCAAATCGGCTTTGGCATCATCAATAGATTGTTCAGGCAAACCGTGCATTAAATCCAGGTTGAGATTATCAAACCCTGCCGCGCGCGCTACACCTACTGCGCGCAACGCTTCATCGCGCGCATGCACACGGCCCAACAGTGTTAATTGCCGGTCATTAAAACTCTGGATGCCGATAGAGAGACGATTCACACCGGCTGCGCGAAAACCGGAAAATTTTTCCTGTTCAAATGTTCCCGGATTGGCTTCCAGTGTTATTTCAATATCGGGCTCGAAACCGATAATATTTTCCGCATCGTGCAGTATCTGGCCAATTGCTGTTGCCGATAACATACTCGGTGTGCCACCGCCAAAAAAAATGCTGGTGATCTTGCGCCCTTGCGCCAACACCTGGTCCTGCTGCAAATCAAAACGCAACGCCTTTACATAATCCGCTTCCGGAATATCGTTATCTGCCTGGTGCGAGTTAAAATCGCAATAAGGGCATTTGCGAATACACCAGGGCACATGCACATAGAGCGCTAGCGGTGGCAGTTGCAAGGACATATTATTTACCCAACGCCGATAATTTTTGCAGCAATTCCTGCATCGCTTTGCCGCGATGGCTAATGCGATTTTTTTCTTCTTTGCTTAACTCTGCCGATGCGCAGTTGTGGGTTGGAACAAAAAATAATGGATCGTAACCAAAACCGCCCTCACCTTGCGGCTCACTTAATATAATTCCTTCCCACACACCATGGCATAAAATCGGCGTCGGATCGTCCGCGTGACGCATAAACGCCAACACCGCGTGGTAACGAGCCGTGCGTTGCGCCGCTGGAATATCTTTTAATTCCAGCAATAATTTCCTGTTATTTTTTTCATCGTTGGCATTTTCGCCAGCATAACGTGCCGAATAAATTCCGGGGCGACCATTCAATGCATCAACTTCGATACCGGAATCATCAGCCAATGCAGGCAACCCGGTTTTAGCGCAGGCATAACGTGCTTTAATGATGGCATTTTCAACAAAGGTTAAACCGGTTTCCTCGGCGTTTTCAGCAAAAAAATCCGATTGTGGTAGTACCTCAAAACCACAATCGCCGAGCAGTTCCTGAAATTCGCGCAGTTTTCCTTTATTACCACTGGCCAATACAATTTTTTTCATTGATCGATCACTCAATATTTTTTACAGAAACAAAAGGCGCCGTCAGGCGCCTCTCGCATTACATTCGCCTGTAAATTCAATTATTCGGTATACAGGGTGCGATTAAACGTTACTGCCAATGGTTTGTTCTCACCTTCGATTACCTGCACATCAAAATGCAACAGTTCTTCGTTGTTAAATACAAACGGCGCGAGATAATAAGTCGCCTCGCCTTCTTTGATTTCAATAAAGGTTAAATCCTGGCTTTGCTGCATTAAATTTTTGGTTTTACCAATCACTTTTGCGGGCAAACCTAAACTGGTCTGGCCATTTTCTGTTTTGGTGAAACTGATGTTTAACAGCGCGCGATCTTTACCGCGCACCAATTTATAGGCTTCAGCTACTGGCGCGGGAATGTCTGTGCTGTGAAATACATTGTAATGTACCGTGTAATCGCCAAAACGTTGGGCGGTGTTAATTTCCTTTGGCTGGTCAACTTGTGCTTGTGCCGTCACTGCCAATAAAAACAATGCCAACATACTGATAATTGATTTCATATCTCACCCGGGTTTAATAATTGTGGCTAATATCATCATGTTAAATAACTTCAGATTACACTGCTCGGCACTTCATTAGCGATAGGTAAAGATTTGCCAGAGCATTACTCGTCCAGTGAACATGTCCCATTTCCTATCAATCTATTCCTTTTATTATTCATTGTTCTACTTGCTGAGATGGTAAATTGCCGTTTCACCGAACAAATTGGGCATTAAATCTTTTAGGGTTTGCCCGGAAACTTCATTCACAACCTGACGGCTAATCACCTTGATATTGCGCTCGCGGCACAGCACTTCAAAATCCTTGAATGTACAAAAGTGAATATTGGGTGTGTTGTACCACTCGAACGGCAGCAAATCCGACACCGGCATGCGCCCGCGTGTGGCAAGATAAAACCGGGCTTTCCAATGACCGAAATTCGGAAATGTCACAATACATTCCTTGCCCACGCGCAACATTTCATCCAGCACCAAATGGGGGAAATGCAGCGTTTGCAATGCCTGGGTCATAATTACGGTATCAAAACTTTTATCGGCAAAATTGCCGAGGCCGCGATCCAGGTTTTGTTCGATAACATTCAAACCTTTATCAATACATAAATTAATTTGCGCGGCATCAATTTCCAAACCATAGCCCTGCACCTGTTTGTTATCGATCAAAAATTTTAACAAGGTGCCATCACCGCAACCCAGATCGAGTACGCGACTGTTTTGTTTGATCCACGACTGGATTTCATTTAAGTCAATACGCATCACACACTCACTCCGGCCAGGTAGCGACCAAAAACCTGCTGGTAGCGTTCATCCGGCAACAGAAATGCATCGTGGCCATGTTTGGATTCGATTTCCGCATAAGTCACCGCGCGATTTGCCCCCACTAACGCATTAACTATTTCGTGCGAACGCTCGGGTGCAAAGCGCCAGTCGGTGCTGAAAGAAATGACTAAAAATTTTGCGGAGGCTTGCTTGAATGCATTAACCGGATCGTCATTGTATTCGCGCGCAAGGTCAAAATAATCGAGCGCTTTGGTGATGCGAATGTAAGAATTTGCATCAAAGGTATTGGCGAAGCTGTCGCCCTGGTAGCGCAAATAACTTTCGATCTGGAATTCCACCGGCTCGTCATTGCCCAGTTCAAAACTGCCACGGCGTAAATCGCGACCAAACTTTTCACCCATCGCGAAATCGGACAAATAAGTAATGTGGCCAATCATGCGCGCAACTGCCAAACCATTTTTGGGAATGCTGTTGTGCGCGAGGTAGTCGCCATCAAAAAAGTTCGGGTCGCTGACAATCGCTTTGCGCGCTGCTTCATTGAACGCGATATTTTGCGCAGAAAGTTTCAATGCAGAAGCGATAACCACCGCGTGGCGAATGCGCTGTGGATAATCCAGCGCCCAGCGCATTACCTGCATGCCGCCGAGGCTGCCGCCAATAACGGCGGCCCAGGTTTCTATACCCAGCACATCGGCAAGGCGCGCCTGGCTCGCTACCCAGTCGCGCACGCGGACCATGGGAAAATCGGCGCCCCAGGGTTTGCCGGTGGCGGGGTTAATCGAACGCGGTCCGGTCGAGCCATGGCAACCGCCGAGGTTATTGAGCGATACCACAAAAAATTTATTGGTATCGATAGGCTTGCCGGGGCCGATATAGGCATCCCACCAGCCGGGGCGTTTATCGTCCAGGGTGTGATAGCCCGCCGCGTGATGGTGGCCGGACAGCGCGTGGCAAATCAATACTGCGTTGGATTTGGCCGCATTGAGCTGGCCATAGGTTTCATATACCAATTCGTATTCATCCAGCGTCCTGCCGCAGGCGAGCAATAATGGCTGGGTGAAATGGTGAGTCTGTGGCGTGACAAGACCCACTGAATCAGCGGGTATTTCGTTTGGCATGGCGATCTCTTATACCGCAACGACAGCGGCGTATTTTCAAATGGCGCCAGTCTAAAGAGACCAGCTTTAGCCTGCAAGGTTAGTTCAAGTAGCGCCGGTTAGCGCGCGGGCCGGGCCGCTTCAGGCCGGCCAGCGTTTGAAGATCAGCGAGGTATTGATGCCACCGAAGGCAAAATTGTTACTCATGATATAGGTGCAATCCAGTAACCGCCCTTCGCCCATGATGTAGTCCAGATCGCCGCATTGCGGGTCGGGCGTCTGCAAATTGAGGGTGGGCGCAAACCAGCCTTCATTCATCATCTGGATGCTGGCCCAGGCTTCAATCGCACCGCAGGCACCGAGTGTATGGCCAATGTTGCCCTTCAGGGTGCTGATGGGCACGGTTTGTTTGCCGAATAACGTTTCGGTGGCGATGGATTCGGCGATATCACCGCGATCCGTCGCCGTGCCGTGGGCGTTGATATAGCCGATATCGGACGGCTGCAACCCGGCATCATCAAGCGCCATTTGCATGGCAATATTCATGGTCGCCGGGTCCGGCTGGGTCACGTGGCCGCCGTCCGAATTGGTGCCGAAGCCAATCAGTTCGGCATAGATTTTTGCACCGCGCGCCAACGCATGTTCCAGTTCTTCCAGGATCAGGGTGCCGGCGCCTTCGCCAATCACCAAACCATCGCGGCCGCTATCAAACGGGCTGGGTGTGATGCTAGGGGTATCGTTACGGGTGCTGGTGGCATAGAGGGTATCGAATACCGCCGCTTCCGACGGGCACAGCTCCTCGGCACCGCCGGCTACCATCAGAGTTTGTTTGCCGTATTTGATGGCTTCGTAGGCATAACCGATGCCCTGGCTGCCCGAGGTACATGCGGACGAGGTAGTAATGATGCGGCCTTTCAAACCAAAAAACACACCGACATTTACCGGCGCTGTGTGGCCCATCATACGGATATAAGTAGTAGCGGTAGCACCGCCGATATCGCGCTTGTCGAGCATCACTGCAAAGTCGCGGGTGGCGTCAGTGCTGCCGGTCGATGAACCGTAGGCAACACCCATGGCGCCACTTTGGATCAGCGGATCATCCAGCAAACCGGCATCGGTCAACGCAAGTTCGGTCGCGCGGGTGGAAAGCAGCGAGACACGGCCCATGGAGCGGATTTTCTTGCGCGGGTAATGAGCGGGAACGACGAAATCTTCAATCGGCCCGGCCAGGTTGGTATTCAAATCTTTATAGGTGGCCCAGTCTTCCAGGCGGCGAATCGCACTGGTGCCGGCTTTGAGTTTCGCAGCAAAGTCCGGCCAGTTATCCCCCAGGGCGGTCACCACTCCCATGCCTGTTACTACGACACGCTTCATCAGAACATACCGCCATTGACTGAAATAACCTGGCGGGTGATATAGCCCGCCGGTGCAGATAATAAATAGCTTACCAATGACGCCACCTCGTCCGGCTCGCCAGCGCGGCGCATCGGGATAAGCTTGAGCGCTTCTTCTATCGGCGCTTCGTCAATCATATCGGTGTTGATCAACCCCGGCGCGACGCAATTGACGGTGATATCGCGCTTCGCCAACTCTATCGCCAGCGCTTTGGTTGCACCGATAATCCCGGCTTTGGCCGCACTGTAATTGACTTGCCCGCGATTGCCCATAATCCCGGAGACCGACGCCAGGGTAACAATGCGGCCCGGTTTGCGGCGGCGCACCATCGGCATAATGACTGGGTTGAGGACGTTGTAAAACGCATCCAGGTTGGTGTGGATCACCGCATCCCAATCTTCACCGCTCATCGCGGGAAAGGCGTTATCGCGCGCGATACCGGCATTGCATACCACACCGTAGTAGGCGCCGTTGGTTTCCATATCGGCTTCGAGTAATTGTTTGGCCTGCTCGCGTTCGGCTACATCAAATTGCAGGATGCTGGCTTTACCGCCGCCCTGCTGGATAAGTTGCTGCACTGCCTCGGCTTGTTCGCGCTGGCGGCGGCAGTGGATCACGACTTCATAGCCATCGCGCGCCAGGTGCAGGGCGATGGCGCGGCCAATACCGCGGCTGGAACCGGTGACTAACACACGTTTATCGTTATTCATTGTTATTTTCCCCAGTTGCATTCATTTGCGTAAATTGTGTCATAAGGGCATCGACATCCCTGGGTTGGATCGCTTTTATTTCGGCGTGGGCGACCAGTTCATCGCCCGCATAAATTTCACATTTAAAGAGTACAAGGTTGGTTTCATCGCGGAGCAACTCACTTACCTTAACGCGCAATTCCTGTTCGGTAGGAAAGAAGGGTATTTCCGCATGGTAACGGCGGGTGCCCAACAAAAATCCCAGCGATACCGGCCGGCCCGCTTGCAGCGATTCAATTCCCGCGAGCGCACCGATGGCTTGTGCCATATATTCAATGCCAACCCAGGATGGAACCCTGCCTTCATCATCCATCAGCAATTGCGAATCATGCGGATCGACTATCGCTTCCAGCTCACCTTTACCCCAGCTCGCCACCGCTTTCAGCAGCAACATCGGCGGCCGGTGGAGGAGCAAATCCTGCACAGATTCAAATAGCGGTGGCTGACTCATAGACTGACTTAATTCAATGGCTGGCTATGGATAAGCAAGCGCAACTCACGGGTGTTATAGCTGAGGCTGCCCTGCCAGGGATTCGCCGTTGTTGACTGGTACTCAATGGAGGCGCGCAATATACCAGAAAAGCGCGCCTCACGACCCCCGTTGCCATCAACGAAATCCCAGCGCGGATTCGCCGCCTGCAAATCGTTTAGCGGCCAATAACCGAGCTGCCAGGCCTGGATTAGTTCGGGCAATAATTGATTGGCCGGATGGGATTGCAAACGCTCCACACGCACCTGGCCATCTACCGCTTCCGCCGTTGCCAGGCGTTGCCCCAGATTGTTCAACATAATCCAGCGCCAGTAATGTGGGCCGCGTTCAACCACCACTTCCAACGCATAATTATCCGCACCCTGTTGCACCTGCCACTGCTGTTGGGCGACACGGACTTGCGGATCGCTGCTCGCCACCAATAGCGTAAAATCCTTGCTCTTGAGGTTATTGCTATTGAACAGGCTGCATCCACCCAGCGCGAAAAAAATCACTAGCAACAAAGCGCGTGTTACTGCGCCTGGAATTATTGTCGATATTTTTTTTCCATTCATGTCTGTGTACTCGCCGTTGTTGCTGGACCCGGTGTGCGCAATTGCCCGGCAACCGGTGCATACAACCAATTAAAACAACAGCCCAAAAATAACGTGATGCCAAATGCGCTCACCATCGGCGTTGAACTCAGCGCTAGCAACCCGAACGATAAACTACTGGACACCGCCGATAAAAAAATCGCGCGCTGCGTAACCGGGTCTTGCGGGCCTTGCGTATAGGAAAAAATACCGTAGTCCATGCCCAAACCAAGAATCAGGTAGCAACCAAACAAGTGGAACAAATTAATCGCAACGCCGCTGAGCGTTAACAACGCCAATGTAGTCACCGTTGCAATGAGCGGCACCAGGATTAATAACAGCGCGCGTTTGCGCCGGAAATAAATCCACAGCAACGGCAAAATAGCGACGTATGCCAGCAGCAATAATACCGCTGCCGAATTCATTAATTGATGCAACAACTGCGACATACCGGCAACGCGATCAATCCAGATAATCGAATGATTATTTGCCGCTGCCGCCAACGCCGTTACATCAACCACACCGCGCAAACCGATAATGCTTACCTGCTTGCCATTCAATTCACCCAACCACAATAAACCCTGGTCGGGACGCGCTACTTGCAACCACTCATCAACTAACAAATGCTGCGACTGTGCGGCAACAAATCCGCTTTGCGCTTGCGCAACGGCTTGGGCATCAAACCCGGCGGACTGCATAAATTGATCAACCAATCCATTCGCGCTGTAAAGTTGTTGCGCCATTAACGCGTAATTCGCATGCTGCTGTTGCAGCGATGGAACGATTGCACTGGTGGCGATATAACCGCTAAACGCGCCTGCATTCACTAATGCATCCAAATGCTCGCGGCGGAAGCGTTCTTCCAATTGCAATAATTCTTCTGCGCTTTCGGCGCGCAACAAAAAATATTGATTCGGGGAAACCCCCTGCAAGGCACTGTGCAAACGCTGCTCGGATGCCATTAATTGTGCGGAAGGTTTGTAGAGTGTGCGCACATCGCTGCTGCGGCTGGCCACTACACTACCGGCGATAATGACTAACGCTATTGCGCTGAAAATAAAATACTGCGGCAAACCGCGCATGCGCTGCCAGAAAAACCAGGCGGCTGCCGCGCAACGATCAATAATAGCAGACGGTACGGGTAACGGTTGGCGCACCAGGAGTGGATAAATCACCACCAGAAATAACCAGGCACCGCACAAACCGATCACCGAAAATAATGCAATTTGTTGCAAACCCGGCAAGGGTGTCGGCAGCAAACTGCTATAGCCCAGTACCGAGGCAATCAAACTTAAACTCAACGCTGGCAATAAAATTTCCAGCACACGTTTGCCGCGATCCTGTAAATCCGGCATGCGCAGTGACAAATCCTGGTACTTGCATAAATAGTGCAGCGAATAATCCACGGCGACGCCAATCAAACTCGCGCCGAATACCAGCGTCATCAAATGGATTTTGCCAAATAAAAAATGATTGATAACCAGCGCAACCCCACAGCCATATGCCACAGATACCAAACTTAGCAATAAAGGTTTGATGCGGCGAAATGCCAATAGAAATAACAGCAGCACGCCCAGACTGGAACCACCACCGATAATACTCATTTCACGTTGCGCATTTGCCGAGGCTTCTGCTGCATGGAATACCGCACCGGACACCAATATCTGCGCGGTTTGCGTGTGCGGATTTATTGCCAGTTGCGTACGCAATTCCTGCAACCAGGAATTCATCTGCGCCTGCAATTCCAGATTGAATGATTCGCCTTGTAAATCGAGTGCAAATAAAATCAAAAACCCCTCATTAGTAGTCACTACCAAACGGTCATTGATCAATTCGCCCTTGATTGCCGGTTGCAATTGCTGCGCATACACCGGGGCAAGGCTGAGTGGATCTTGTAACGGTGACAGCGCGCTACCCCCTACATTAAAACCAAATAGCGCCGCTTGTGCCCGGGCTAATAATTCTTGCGGATTATTATTGATGAGTTGTTGCTGTGCCGGTGTTAATAGCTGGTAACGATAGCGCTGCAATAATTCATGTTGCTGCGCGGCAAGTTCCATCTGCGCATTCATCGCACTGGCTTTCAGGTGCGGATTAGCCGTTATCGCCGCCGACAAAATATCCGCAGCGGCGCTTGCTGTTTCTTTGGCAGGTGCTTGCGCAGCAACGAGGATTTTATTACCGAACTGGCGGTACACCCGGTCATTAACACTATTGACCAATTGGTTGTGGCTGTCTTTTGGAAACAGGCTTTGCAAATCAGTTTCCAACACAAAGCCGTGCTTGATGAGCGGATAACACAATGCCAGAGCGATGAGCGAGACCAGTACTAATAGCCAGCTGAATAATTGTTGCCAGCGCGCCAGCGGTATTTTTATTGTTGTTAGCATAAACCGGCTACGTCGATGAAAGAGAATTATTGGTTAGCAGCAAAAGCCGCGCAGCTATCTTGTGGTTGCAAATAAAACCAATGGCATTGCGCGCGCGAAGGTGCAGCGCTTTCCGTTTGGTTAGTAAATTCAATCGTTGTTTCATCACCATTCGCGGCGGTCACAACCAGCTTTTGTAAAAATTGGTCGCCATTCATCACCGCGTTGCGCATATTTTTTTTAATCAAATCCAGGCGCGGTGTTAGCGTGAGTTGCCACTGGTTTTTGTCGAATACCCAATCGGCAATAAAGCGTTGCTGGATTAATTCAATATCGGCACTGAAAAAAGCCAGCAAGGTTTTATTGACTTCGCGCTGGATCAATCCCGATTGCTCCGCCGCTACGCTGCCCGTGCCATTTTGTTGCCAGTTAATAATATCGGTGCCGGTAATGGTCAACGCATTGAAAAACGGTTTGTCGGTGGCGATGTATAAACCATGGTCGCGCCAGAAAATAAATGTGCCTTGCGCTTTAAGTGCGTAAGCCAAACCCTGCAATTTTTTTTGCTGGTTAAATCCGCCGTGCACTACCTGGATTTCACTCAGGCGTTTTACCACCTGATCAATCTGTTGTTGCGTATCGGCAAATACCGATGGCGTAAGTAACGCAACAAAAAGCAGCGCCATTAAACGAAGCATTAACACAGATTTTTTCATCAGATTAACCTGGCAAAGGGCCCCATGTGGTGATGAGTTTTTGTTGCAAGATGGCCGGCGATTCAAAACACATTTCATTTTTTGCCATATCGATCGCCACCTGGATGGTGTAGGCCTTGGTCAAGCGCTCACCGGTTTCCAGATCGCTGATGACATAATCCAGTTTTAGCCGGTACTCCCACTCGCGCAGTGAACATTGCACTCGCACACGCTGGCCAAATTGCAGCGATTTTATATATTTGATGCGCATATCAATGATTGGCCAGGAATAACCGGATGCCTGCATAGCCTGATAACTGTAACCGCATGCCTCCAGAAATTCACAGCGGGCAACTTCCAGGTATTTTACATAGTGCCCGTGCCATACCACGTGCATGGAATCCACATCGTGAAAGGGCACCAGAATATCGGTTGTGGTTGAAAACATGGCAAACAAACCCGGGAAATAGTCAGTAAATAGCTACACGCGCTGCGTTTTGGAGCGGCGCGCGTTGGAAAAGTTGCGCCACACCAACGCCGGAATACGCGGCAACATACCGAAAAACAAGCGCGTGTGCATCCAGCTGATGCGCACATTGTCTTTGATAATGTCGAAGTGCGAGGGAATGTCATCCTGGTACAAAATGCGGGTGGGAATATTTTCTACCGGCAGCCCCTGCCAATAGAGACGCACCAAAATATCGGTATCGAAATCCATGCGCGCGCCAATTTTGTTGCGCGCCAGCAATTGCATTGTGGGTGCTAACGGGTATAACCGGTAACCGCACATGGAATCTTTAATCGCGCGCGATAACGTGTTTATGCACACCCAGAAATCCGTGAGTTTACGACCACTGCGACGCGACGGCGGCATGGCCGCATAGCTGCGCCAGCCACTGATGACCGCCAGCGGATTGCGTTGCGCGCTGGCGAGAAATGCGGGCACATCATTTAAGTCGTGCTGTCCATCGGCATCCACTTGCAGCGCGTGGGTAAAACCCTTGCTATGTGCCAGTGTGAAACCGCGACAAACAGCAACACCTTTACCCGCGTTTTGCGCCAGGCGCAGTAATTCGACGCGCGGGTTTTCAGCGGCGATAACATCCAGCACCTGCGCGCAATGAGCCGCACTGCCGTCATCGACCAGAATACAGGGCAAACCAAAATCCAGCAGGCGTGCTACCAAACCTGCAATTTTATGGGGATGGTTGTAGACCGGAATCACCACACACGGCTTAAAAATGATTTCAGCGGAACTCATGCCAACACCGGTTCCGTTGCGTAAACAAGCCGCCCCTGGGAGAAAAGCACTTCATTGCTGTCATCGGCATACCGATAAAAACGGAAATCAACCGCGCCCTTGCGGCTGTCGTAACAGAGGTTTAATTGCAGCCGGGTATTGGGAATAATGGGACAGGTATATTTCAACCGTTCGACGCGCAATACCGGTTCTTCAATTAATAAAAACTCGCGCGCATAGTGCACCGCCCAATCGAGCTGGACCACGCCGGGCAGTATCGGAAAATCGGGAAAGTGACCGGCGAAACCAGCCAGGTCGGGGGCAACAAAAAGCCCGGCGTCGAGATGACCCTGGGCTATTTTGACATCGATCAGTGCCGGCCGCCGTGCCACTTCAGGGCCTGTGGCGACCACGTTTAACCCTGGCTCGCTTCGGGCAGGGCGTCAACTTCTTCAGGGCGATTCAACAAATCGTAAACCGCGTCCACTACATCCTGCACCGTGCGCACTTGTTTAAAGTCGCTCGGCTGGATGCGACGGCCAGTAAATTCTTTGAGTTTTACAGTGAGATCTACAGCATCAATGCTATCGATATCCAGATCTTCATACAGATTGGCATCGGGGGAGATAGCGTCAGGGGCTATTTCAAATAAGGAAACGAGGGTTTCCTGCAGGAAACTGTATATTTTTTCTTTTGTGTACATAGTTACTTCCATCGGTGTTTATTCTGCGAAGACCCTTTGCTGCCAAACGCGACAGCGAAAGTATTTGTTTTGTTCCCCTCCAAAACATGTCGTGCAGTTTAACAGATGGTTTGCGAATGCCCAACTTGGCCAGCGGGCCAAAACCGGAAATATCCTTGGTTATTCAGGCTTTTGCGCAACTATCAGGATTTCGGTGGGTTCGGTTATATCGCGGCCGATACCCAGCTTTTGGGCCATACCCAAACAGCGGCGCGACCACCAGGGGCGCGAGGTTTGCACATCATTTTCGGTGAAAACAAAACCGGCAGTGCGCAGTAAATCGATATAGCCCTGTGCATCTTTTTGCACCATCGCGGGATGGCGGAACAATAAACGCACGGGGATGGATTGAATGAACGAGCGGCAGGATTCGCCCACAAGCAAAATTCCGCCCGGTGGTAGCAGGCGATAAAATTCGGCCAGGGTTTCCTGTTGCTGGCTGCTATGGTGCAGAAGTTGATGGCACAGAATCAGGTCGAAGGATTCAGCGGGAAAGATAGATTCTGATGCGTTGCCATGGATGGCCGTTGTCGGAGTCACCAGTTCAGTGGCTGCCCCTTTCGCTTTGCGTATTTGTTCGCCGTCGATATCAATACCGGTAATTGTCGCCGGTTGAAAATGTTGCTCTAGCAAACCAAACGCCATGCCTTGCCCGCAACCGGCATCCAACACTCGCGGCTGGGCCGGCAAGCGCCCGGCGAGCAAGCCTTTGAAGTCGATAATCGCTTGGGACAACACATAGCGATACCAGGTGTGGGTGCTCAAAAACCAGCGCCCGAAACGGGTTTCGCGCACCCAGACAGCTTTTTGGCGGGAAGCAGTGGTAGCTGCACTGGCGACGGCAGGTTTGTTTGCGGACATAAGGATTGCACAACTCGAATAGACAATCAGGGGCGCCAGAGCCTATAGCTGGCGGCGGCATGATAATCTATGGACGCTCATTATGACCAGAAATCCTCCGGTTGCGGATCAACCTCTCGTATGAAAACCATTTTGGACCGCTGCATAGAATCCCTCGCGCTGATGACGTTTTTGATTTACCTCCAGGTTGGCAATATGGCGACAAGGGCCGATTGGTTATTGCCTTATTTGCTCGCCAGCGGCATTGGCCTGGGCGCCACGGTTTATATCTTGCGCCGTGGAATCCTGCTCAATCGCCTGTTACTGGGTGTGACCCTTTATTTCTGCAGCGGCTTGTTGGGTTTATTGGTTGAGTGGGATTGGTTAAACGATCTTTATGGCACGTTGGGTGCCGTGGCGATGTTGGGGTGGATATTCCTGACCGGTGTATTCACCGGCGGATTGAGTCCTTACGGATTTTTAGGTGTGAGATCGCCGGGTTATTTTTCTATTGTCCAAAGCTCGGGTTTGCTGCTAATCGCCTGTGCAATCGCCACGGTCACTGCCTGGTATTTCATGCACAACAAATTACTGGGCGAATGGGTGCCGTTTATTTTTCTCTTTTCGATGCGCAGCCTGTTGTTGCAACTGCACCGGAGGCTGCTCAGGACTTCTGCAGCTGCCGGGTAAAATAGGCTACCAATTCACGCGTTAGCTGGCGCGCCGCCATGCTTTGCAGGGTGCCTTCCGGCATAAAACGGGCAGTGTCAAACGCGGGCATCACACTGATGGTGTAATGCGGCGGCTGGGCGCTGATCTCATACCAATGCTGGTTTTTCAATAAGGTCACCGGCTCACAGCGAATCACTACCGGCGTAATGGCGATACCTGCACTCAAGGCTACGTTGGAGGGACCGCGATGAAATGACAGCGGCTGATCCGGTTTTGTGCGCGTCCCTTCGGGAAAGATAATCAGCGATTGGCCACTGTTTAGCGTTTCCAGGCAGCGATTGAACAATGCCGGGTCGCTATTGCTGATGTAATCGGCCGAGCGCACCGCCATGGCGGTAAAGGGATTACGCCACAAGCTGCCTTTTACTACACAGCTGGCATCGGTTAAACCCATTAAAAACACCACATCCAGCAGCGACGGATGATTGGCGATAATCAGTTGGCCGGGCTTGCGCAGTTGGTCGATCTGGTGGAATTCATAGCTAAGCAAACCCAGCCAGCGCAAGATGCGCACATAATTGCGAAATACCCAGGCATTGACCTTGCGTGTGTAACGCGCACGCCATGCGGGCTTGAAGGGGATGAAATAGAGCGCCGGAAATACGGTCAGCGACAGGAAGGAGCCGCCCAATCCAAAAAGCGCAAACCCGAAGCCGGTCGCCGGAACACGCCAACAACGCGATAAACGCGCCCTTTGCCACCATCCACCTGGGGCCATCACGGGTAGAGATTCCATATTCCGTCGATCTCCAGCAACAAATCTGCACGGCAGATATCAGCCGCAACATACACCGCCGGAACATCTGGATAAGCCGCTTCTACCCGCCGCTGGATTACCTCAAAGTCTGCGGGATGGCGCACATACACCTTCAGCACTTCCGCCGTTAATTCAGGCAAGGTGCCGTTTACGCCGAGGGTACTGGTAGCCACATGGGCCAACAATAAATCCAGGTTTTCCAGGGTGACATCAATCTGCGCATCCAGCTCGTAGGGATGCAAGGTTTGGTAGCCCACGACACTGGCGGTCCCGGATACAAACAACTTGGCCGTTTGCCCGGGCAGCGCAAGCAAACTGGCGCGCGCAAATGACGGGCTGCGCGGACCGTATTCAGCAGGATAGTGGTAGGCACTGGCCTGGCGCGGGTTTTCAAAATGGCGCGGAGCCACTTTGCTCGCCAATGCATACACCAGCACATCACCGCCGGCATGCCCCAATGCACAAGCCGATGGATATTGGCTTTCCTCAATCCCGCTCGCGGCAAAGGCATCAAAGCGCCCCAGGCAGAACTGGCGATAACGTTCCAGCCCTGCTTCCTCACCATTGATATCGGCAAAGTAATTCCAGACGCGCACCAAATGCGGATAACCACGCATCGTCAATTGCCCGAGCAACTCGCGATAAAGGCGTTCACTCGCCGCTACCAACCCATCCTCATCCGCTTCATTGGCCCATAAGGCGACCAGCAAATAATCACCGTTTTCCGCCCAATAGGAATTCACACCGTAGCCGGCCGTGATTTCACCGGCAGGCGCGATCATCAATTCGCCGCGAATATCGCCGGCCAACGGCAATAGGCCGGTACTGATATAACCGGCCGCACCCGCGTTGGCGCAGGTGCTATCAAAACGAAAATTCGCCAGTTGCGGCGCCCTTCTGGCGTTGTCATCAACCGCAACGTAATACTGACTGCTCAATCCCACCGGGGTACCACCCTGTCCATCAACCCAATTTCAAACATTGGTTACCGAAGATTTATACGCCATAACCGTTTTTCAATGCCGCGGATTATAGGAGGAAATATTGCACCTGTTCCACGCATGTTCTGCTTTTGTTGCCAACACTTGGGCACGGTTTTACCAAAAGTAACGCTGCCTTGCGCCAGTGCAACGGCTCCCGTAAAGTACGCGCTTATTTTTTAGGGATCACGCGCCAAATGACCATTAACGAACAGAATCGTTTAGCTCCACACCCGGTATTGCCAGATTATTACGGCAAAGCTGAAGACAGACGCAGCCGTGTTGATGAGATGTTTGACTCATCTGCCGAGCACTACGACTGGATTACCGATGTGATGAGTTTTGGTTCTGGCCGTATGTATCGCCGCCAGGCGCTGTTGCGCGCTGGCGTGAAAGCGGGTGACAAGGTGCTGGACGTGGGTGCCGGTACCGGTGTGGTGTCCTTTTTGGCCCAGCAAATTGTCGGTGAAGAAGGTTTGGTAGTTGCACTTGATCCCAGCAAGGGCATGCTCGGCCAAGCCGTAAAACTGGGCGTTGAAAATGTGTCTATGGGGTTGGGTGAGGCGTTGCCGTTCCCCGATGATACCTTCGATTACCTGACCATGGGTTTTGCCCTGCGCCATGTGGCTGACCTCGGCGCGGCCTTTGCCGAATACCAGCGCGTACTGAAACCCGGCGGCAAGATTTTGCTACTGGAAATCACCCGCCCTGAAGGCAAGCTGGCGACCGCGTTCCTGAAGTTTTACCTCAAAATTATCATCCCTAACCTCGCCAAAATTTTCCGTCGCAGCGCCGACAGTAAAGTGTTGATGCGCTACTACTGGGACACCATCGAACAATGTGTTCCACCGGCCACTATCGTTGATGCATTGAAAGCGACTGGCCTGGAGCAGAGCAAGCGCGCCGTAGTATTGAGCATTTTCAGCGAATACACGGGCATCAAACCCAAACGTTCCTGATCCGGATTACCCAGACGATTAATCGGAAAGCGCAGCATTAAAGGTATAGGTGGTATGAGTTTACAAACACAAGCAGAGCAGGAATTGGCCAAAGTACTGGTGGCAGCGCTGGACCTGGAAGACCTGGAGCCGGGCGAAATCAATCCGGAAGCGCCATTATTCGACCCCGGCCACAGCGAGAGTTTGGGGCTGGATTCAATCGATGCACTGGAAATTTCATTGGCCATCGCCAAGCACTATAAAGTGCAACTCAAAGCCGATGACGAAAACAATAAAGCGATTTTCCACAGCCTGCGTTCGCTCAGCAATTACATAAATTCGCAACGTGCTTAACCGCATACTTGCCATCGCACTGGTAGTGGCTTACCCGCTACTGGTGCATGTCTCCCTGGTGTTTGCCATACCGCAATTGATGTTTATCGCCCCGCTGGTATTCCTGACCGGGGCGTTCTGGTACGGATTGATCGCTCGCCACTTACTCGCCTGGACCTTATTCATAGCGTCTTGCGTGGCTATTTTGGTAGTGGAATACCTGGGCCTGACGCTCTATTTGCTGTACTTGCCACCGATCCTGTTGCCGTTGCTGTTTCTGGTTATTTTTGGCCGCACGTTGCTCGGCGGACGCGAGCCGTTAATCACTGCCATCGGTGAAGCCGCGCGCGGGCCTTTATCGGTTGCGATGCGCCGCTATACGCGCCGGCTTACGCTGCTGTGGTGCCTGGTATTCGCTACTATGGTGATCTGGTCAGCGATATTGCCCTGGCTGGAGCGACCGGAACTCTGGTCATGGTTTACCAATGTGATTAATTACGGCGTTGTGGGCGCGCTATTTATAGGCGAATTTATACTGCGCAAAAAACTCTTCCCGACCCATAACCACCCCGATTTTTTTGAGTACCTGCGCATTATCGCCCGCGCCAGGATTCACCGGTAAAGTGCGCCGCCATGCAAGCGTCCAGCCCGTTAGTTGCCAGCCTTCCCGCCTTATCGATTAATGCACCGGTTGCCTTGATCTACCCGTTTGTAGCGCAGCAAACCCTGGTTATCCATAAAGGCCGGGCAATCACCCAGGCGGAATTTTTGCGCGACCTTGAATGGATTGCCAGCCGCTTACCGGCGGGCGGTTTCGCGCTCAACCTGTGTGAAGATCGCTACTATTTTTTATTGGGTTTCTGCGCGCTGCTGGTGAAAGGGGCGATCAATTTATTGCCTCCCAACCGCCAGGCGCTGGCGTTAACCGAACTGGCGCAGGATTATCCCGATTGTTATTGCGTGTTCGATAAGGCGCAGGACTGCGATCTCCCCGCGATTAACCTTGTCGATTTGCTAAAGGAAAATCGCGCCCCTGAACCAGGCACCCCCACCCTGCCGATGATTCCCGCGCAGCAGGTTGCCGCTATCGCCTTTACCTCCGGTAGTACCGGCAAACCCAAAGCCAATGCCAAAAGCTGGGGCACACTCGCCGCGACAGCGCGCATGCTCGGCCAGCGCTTGAGCGCCGACCTGGTGATGCCGATCATTGTGGGAACCGTGCCGCCGCAGCATATGTACGGGTTGGAAACGACTTTATTTATGCCGCTGCAAGCCGGCACCATCATGCACAGCGATAAACCGTTTTATCCCGCTGATGTGCAACAACTGCTAACGCAACTGCCGGCACCCATCATCCTGGTAACGACGCCAATTCACTTGCGCGCACTGGTCAATGCCGGCTTACCCATGCCCGCCGTGGCCGGCATTATTTCTGCGACCGCGCCGCTGGATCAGGCCCTGGCGCAATCTGCCGAAGCCTGCTTCAGCACTTCACTGTGGGAAATTTATGGCTGCACCGAAGCGGGCAGCATGGCCACGCGCCGCTCCACCCAAACCGCAGAATGGCAATTGCTACAAGATTTCCAGCTGACCCTGGACGACATAGGGGCTATCGCACGCGCGCCACACTTGCTGGAAGACGCCCCGATCCAGGACCAATTAACCTTACTCGACACCGAACGCTTTTTGTTGCAAGGGCGCAATGCCGACATGATTAATGTGGCCGGCAAACGCGCCTCATTGGCGAACCTGACTTTGCAGTTGCTGCGTGTTGATGGCGTAAAAGACGGGGTGATTTTCTTGCCACCGCAATCCACTCAAGCCGAAGTTCGTCCGGTCGCGATGGTGGTGAGTGATCGCCCGGAAAAAGAAATCCTCGCTGCGTTGGCCTTACGGATAGATGCTACCTTTTTACCGCGCCCGTTGCGCAAAGTCGCCAGCTTGCCGCGCAATGAAACCGGCAAGCTGACTGCCGCCGCCTTGCACCAGCTCTGGAGCCAGATTAATGACCAGCGCTAATACGCCTAATGAATTGCATCTGCAGGTTCCACTCGAACATCGCAGCTTCCCCGATCACTTTCCCGGCGCACCACTAGTGCCAGGCGCGCTGCTATTGAAATGGATTCTGGCGTTGCTCGCTGGCCAGCAACATCGGCACATCCGCTATATCAAGCAGGTTAAATTCCTGGCGCCAGTACAACCGGGGGATCAGGTGCGGCTGTGCCTGATTGCCGGCAAACAGAGCCATCAATTAGGTATTGATGCCTATGTCGATGAAACCCTGGTGCTTAAAGGGCAATTTGAAAGTCATGCGGAAACGACTTCCGTCACTGGAAAATCCCATGACTGAACCCACCGCCGCCAAGCAATGGCAAACGCAGCAGGAGCGCGGCACGCCGTTTTTGATGAACTTGTTGACCTGGGTCGCATTGCATTTGGGGCGACGGGTTATCTTTAGCTGGTTGTGGGTGATCGTATTTTATTATTTTCTGGTAGCGCGCAGCCCGCGTCGTGCCTCGCGCCATTTTTTGCGGCGCGCTCTGGAACGTGCGCCAACAGGATGGGAGATTTATCGCCACCTGCTAACCTTTGCGCAAGTGGCGATGGACCGGATCTATTTTTTGTCCGGACAGGAGCACAAGTTCGATGTGCATATCCACGGCAACGAGATATTCACCCATTATAAAAATCGCGGCTGTTTTTTAGTGACCGCCCATATCGGCAGCTTTGATGCCTTGCGCGTAATGGGGATGGGCAGACGCAGCGATGCACTGCCGATCCGCATCCTGCTCGATGTGGAGCATAACGCCAATATTATGCAATTGATCAACAAGCTGGACCCACAGCTCGCTGCCGGTGTCATAAACGCACGTACACCCGCCCCGGAGCTGGCGTTGATCCTGAGCGAAGCCATTGAGCAGGGCCATTTGGTGGGCGTGATGGCGGATCGTTGCGCCCAGGGCGAACGCAGTGCCAGCCTGGAGTTCCTGGGGAGTCACGCCCAATTCCCTACCGGCGTCTGGCAAATGGCCAGCCTGCTTAAAGCGCCGGTGATTAGCTGTTTTGGGGTTTTTTCGGGTGCGAACCGCTATGACTTGCACTTTGAACTGATCAGCGAACAACTGGGCACCAGCCGCCAGGAGCGCGCACAAGCGATCAGCAATGGCATGGCCAAATACGCCAGCAGCTTGCAAGAACTGGTGCGCAAGCACCCTTACAACTGGTTTAACTTTTATGATTTTTGGCAAGATGATTCCGCTCCACATCACTAATTACACCTACACCACCTGCCTGGGGGCAGGGCGTCAGGCGAATTGGGATGCGCTCCGTGCGGGTGTTTCAGGGCTCAAGCCGTGTGATTTTTTCCAGATTACCGACCTCACCACCTGGATTGGTGAAGTTGCCGGGTTAGACCTCATACTGCCGCAGCATGTGCAGGATTTCGATTGCCGCAATAATCGCCTCGCCTGGCTCGCCTTGCAGCAAGATGATTTTTTCACTGCCGCGACCACCGCCGTCGCCCGCTACGGCGCCCCACGCGTGGGCGTGTTCATCGGCACCAGCACCTCCGGCATCCATCAAACCGAACTCGCATATTTCGAAAACCATGGCTCGCTCCCGGAGTGGTATAACTACCGCACGACCCACAATGTGTCCTCCGTCGCTGCGTTCGTGCAACAAGCACTGGGCACCAGCGGGCCGATGATGGCGATTTCCACCGCTTGCTCCTCCAGCGCCAAGGTATTTGCCGCAGCGCAACGCGCGATTAACGCTGGCTTGTGCGATGCCGCGATTGTCGGCGGTGTCGATAGCTTGTGCCTGACCACACTCTACGGTTTCCATTCCCTGCAACTGGTATCACCAGACAAATGCAAGCCCTTTGATCGCCAGCGCAGCGGTATTTCTATCGGCGAAGCCGGTGGTTTTGCACTGCTGGAAAAAAGCGACAGCGCCGGTTTGTACTTGCTCGGCTATGGCGAAAGTGGCGATGCCTATCACATGTCTTCACCCCATCCTGAAGGCGAAGGCGCGCAGCTCGCGATGGCAGCGGCATTGCACAAAGCGGGATTGGAGGCTGGCGCTATCGACTACATCAACCTGCACGGCACCGGCACCCAGGCCAATGACAATGCCGAAGCCAAAGCCGTACAAAAACTGTTTGGCTCCACCACACCCGCCAGCTCTACCAAAGGCTGGACCGGTCACACCCTGGGTGCCGCTGGCATCGTGGAAGCCTGTATCGGGCTGGATGCGATAACCCACGATTACCTGCCACAAAACCTGCATTTGCAGGAGCCGGACGAGGATATGTCCATCGCCCTGCTGAAAAATCCCCGGGCACAGCCGGTGACGCGAGTGCTTAGCAATTCATTTGGTTTTGGCGGCAGCAATTGCAGCCTGATTTTGGGGAGCCTCTGATGCTGACCTGTTATCTCAATGCTATTGGCCTGGCAGCGCCCGGATTGCCCGACTGGCAGCGCAGCCGCGCCGTCCTGCAAGGTTCTGCGCCTTATGTGCCGGTAGCCCTGGCAAAATACAAACCGGAATTGCTGCCACCCAACGAGCGCCGCCGCGCCACCGAGTTGGTGCGCATGGCGTTCCGGGTCTGTGAAGATTTGATGGCTTCCAGCACGATTCCCATGGCGGACTGCGCCAGTGTATTTGCGTCTTCCGGCGGGGATTACCCGATCATCGACCAGATTTGTCGCTCGCTGTGCGAACCGGAACGGTTGGTATCGCCCACCCAGTTCCACAATTCGGTACACAATTCCGCCGCCGGTTACTGGAGTATCGCAACCGGCAGCCGCCAGCCATCGACCAGCCTCTCCGCCTATGACGACAGTTTTGTCGCCGGTTTGCTGGAAGCTATGTGTTTGTGCGAGCAGGAACAATTACCGACGCTACTCACTGTCTATGACATCCAGCCACCCTACCCACTGGGCGACAAACGCCATATCCCGGTGGAGTTCGGCGTAGCTTTACTGCTCACACCACAACCCGGAGCGCAAAACCTTGCGCGCTTGCAGCTACATCCAAACGCCCACGAAGACGCAAGCGCAGCGCAGCCGGCATTGGAGCAACTGCGCCTTGCCAATCCCGCTGCACGCAGCTTGCCCTTGCTGGAGTTAATCGCCCGGGGCAAGGCTGGCAAGGTGATATTTACCAGCGCCAGCCAGCCACCGGTGCAATTACAGGTAGAACCATGTTGATGGATCGCGCCCGTATTGTCACGCTGATTCCCCATGGCGATTCCATGTGCATGCTCGATGAAATCATCCGCTGGGATGAAACCCGCATCCATGGCCGCAGTCACAACCTCGCCGCCAGCACCAATCCCCTGTTCGAAGATGGCCAGCTTGATAGCGTGTTATTGATTGAATACGGCGCTCAGGCAGCGGCAGTACATGCGGCACTTTTGCACTCCAAACTGGGAGAAAGCCGTCCGGCTTACATAGGGGCCGTTAAGGATGTTGAGTTATTCACAGCGATGGCAGACAATTCCACCGCTTTGGATTTGTACCTGGAATGTTTGCTAAGCAGCAGCCAGGGTGCAATTTATGAACTGGTGGCACAGCAAGCTGACAAATTGCTGTTGCGCGGACGCCTGATTTTAAGCCAGCCCGGCTAACAGGCACGGACACCTGATCTGTTCTGTTTACTTACTACCAAGGAATCCAGTATGAATTTTATTACCCGCAGCATCGCCCTGATCGCCCTTACCAGTTGCGCAACCAGTGCCCTGGCACGCGATGATATTAAAGAGTTTTCCATCGCGGATGCGCTGGCGACAGAACAGGCGAAAAGTATCCTTGGCGATGACATCAAATTTTATTTTGGTGAGCAGGCCCACGGGGCAATTGCTAAAAATATCGTCCAGGTTGGCACCAATAAAAAGACCAATGGCGTGGGTAAAACTGATCGCCAGGCGTGCGAGTGGGCATTCCTGTCGGCGATGAAATCCCTGCGTGAGCGCGCCCAGCGCGAAGGCGCCAATGCCGTGGTAAATATCCGCTCCAACTACCGTAATGTCACCAGCACCAGCACTGAAACCTTCAAGTGCGGCTCCGGTGCAATCATGTCCGGCGTAGCCCTGTTGGGCGATGTTGTTGTCATCAAATAATTACCCTCGGGCCCAAGCGGGCCCGGCATTTCCTGTAGTTGAGGTTTCCATGCTCAATCAAAAACTGCTCGCGATCCTTGTCTGTCCGGTCAGCAAAGCACCGCTTGAATATCGCCCGGAACAACAGGAATTGGTGTGCAAAGCCAGCGGCCTTGCCTATCCGGTTCGCGATGGTATTCCGGTGATGCTGGAGTATGAAGCGCGCGCCCTGTCTGCCGACGAGCGCTAATCGCGTCGAAGGAAAAACTTACCGCTCAACGATGATGCGCGGCTAATTGCCGCGCGATGATTGCCTGCCCTGCCGGATCGATACAACCTGTGCACTTGCCGGAGCTGTTCCGGCCAACTCCCCTGCCATTGCTTCCTGCTCCAGCGGCGAACTTAAGATTTCGCGATAGAGCGGTTCAATATTGCCCAATGCGGTTTGCAATTGATAAAGGTTGGTTTGCAGCATTTCCAATTGCTCGGCGTGACTGTTGCGCTGGGTTTGCAACTGCGTCAGGCGCAGCATGTGGTGTTCAAGCAATTGTTTCTGGTACTGGTTCTGGTGGAACAACGGCGCCAGCGCCTCCTGCATCCACTGGTTAATGTGCTGGTTTATCTCCAGGTACACATTGCGCACTTCCTGCACCAGCGTGTTAATAAACCGGCTAATCAGTGCACCTTTGTGCGTGAGCACCGCGCTCAGGGACTTACGGAAATCATCAGCACGGCGGTGCAGTTGACGCAATTGGCGCCGTTGCTTCTGGATCTTCAACAGATGGCGCATCATCAGGTGATCGTCACTCAACGCTTGCTCGGGCCGCTCATAAATGGATGCCATAACGCGATTGCAGCGTTCGATCTCGCGTTCAAGGTGGGTAATGCTGCTATCCACATCATCAAAGAATTTCCCGATCGCGCGCGCCAAACCCACCGTCGTCCAGCTCTGCGCCAGGCTGCGGTGCGCCTCGGCAATTTGCTGTTCCAACTGCGCCATACTCACCGGCGCGAGAAGCGGTAATTTTTGCGATTCCAGCAGCCGCTGGCTGGTACGTAGCGATAATGCTTGCTTGTGATATTCGTGATGGGCGCGGCGGATGGTATCGCGCAGTTCCTGCAGTTTTGCCGCAGCACCTTCCGGCGCGGTCGCACGCAATTCGCCGAGTTCATGTTCCGCTTCAGCGATACGCCGGATCAAACTATTGCGCGCCGTTAAAATCATTTCGTAACTATCGCCAATCAACCGATGACCAACAATTTGCTGTTGGTTGCGCACCACAATTTCCGCCAGCATACGCTCCAGTTGCGGAAAATTACTGCGCGCGAGTTGTGCCTGGTTGCGCCCGACTTTGCCCAACAACCCCTGCTTGGCCGACAGCGCCACCACGTGCGCAGGTGATAAATCCAGCTGCCGCGATGTGAGCTGGCGCAGACCGTTGATGTTGGCTTCAATTTCCTGGGCAGGGGTCAAATCGTCCCAGAGGCTGTCGATCTTATTCAATAAGGCGATAACCGCCGTACAATTTTCCTCGCGCAAGGTCTGGATATGTTCGCGCCAGATATCCATGTCACTCGCCGTCACCCCCGCATCGGCCGAGAGCAAAAATAAAATCGCCTGGGCATCCGGCAAGGTTTTCAGGGTGAGTTCAGGTTCGTTACCCAAGGCGTTCAGGCCGGGGGTATCCACGATACGCAGCCCTTGTCTTAATAACGGATGATCCAGGCTGATGAGCGCATGGCGCCAGGCGGGAACGGACACCAAGCCCAGTTCGTCGCGCTCACCTAATTCAGTTTCAGAAAAACCCAATTTAAGCGCATCGGCAATACTGACTTTTTTACTGGCAGATACCTGGTTGATCGCGGCGCGGGTTTGCTCGTGATCGGTTGCATCAAAATGGATAGTCACCCAGTTTTGCGGGATACGTTTAAAACTTTGCAAGCTGGTATTGGTACGGCGGGTTTCGATGGGCAGCAAACGCACACAATTCGCAGGCTGGTTTACATCCCAGAAAATTTCCGTGGGGCACATGGTCGTGCGGCCCGGTTGTGATGGCAGCAAACGGCGACCGCCGCCGGTATACAACAACGCATTGATCAGTTCGGTTTTACCGCGTGAAAACTCTCCCACACAGGCGATGGTAAAACTTTCGCCACGCAATAACTGGCGCGCGCGCTGTAAGGTTTTGCCCATGGGCACCGCAAATACACCGTGGTGATCGAGCCAATGCTCAAAACGCTGAAGCCGCTCATCCAGCTGGCGTTTCCAACGGTTGTAATGGGTCATCTGGCGATGCAAGGATCTCACGTCCATAGTGGTTCACTCATTATTTTGTTGTGTAATAGCTGACCGAAATAACCAGTAGTGAGGAAATTCTATTTTTAGTTTTTTTGCATTAAAGCTGAAAAACATGCCATTGACCAGATCTTGAGCAGCGAGCGGTTACTTCAAGCGGTTAAAAGGTGGGTAATTGCTACTTTATGCAACATTTAACGCCATAGGGCGTGAACGTGGCGGGACTGGACATCCCGCCGGAAGGAAACCTACCTACACGATTAGAAAGCGGGAAAAGCGTAAAAATAGCCGTCATCACTGCCGATATAAACACTTTCGCCGTCCACTACAGGGCTGGCAAAAAAGTTTTTCCCACTCAGGGTCCATAACACCTTGCCCGCCTTGGTAACGGCGCTAACCCTGCCACTACCCGGTGTTGCATAAGAGTCACCGGCGCTAATGTAGGAAACATCGCCATGGAATACCGGTTTGGCAAATACGTTTCCGCCGGTACCGATTTCCCACGCCAGTGCTCCGGAAACAAGATTGATCGCCTGGTATTTCTTATCGTCCGAGCTGCCAATATAAGCAATCCCATCAAGGATCACCGGATCGCCTGTTACCCAATCCGGCCCGTGCGCAATATTCCAGCGATCTGCGCCAGTGCTTGCATCCAGCCCGAACACACGTGCATCACGCGAACCAACTACCAGCGTGTTATCCGCGACCGCCGGTGATGTAGGGTTATTAAATTGGCGACTCCAAAGTTGTTTTCCGGCTGCGATATCAAGCGCGTGAACAGCAGAATCAGAACTGACAAACAATGTGCCGTTTACTAATGCCGGACGAGTATGCACTGCACTCTTGATATCAATGCTCCAGACCTCCGCGCCGGTAGCATGTGCCAGGCCATACACCTTGCCGGAACTGGTACCGATATAAATCCGATCATCCACCGCTATCGCCGACGCCAGGTGATGCCCCCATGGACGCAGATACTCGCTACCCACTGTTTTACTCCATACCTGTGTTCCTGACCGGGCATCCAGCGCCATGATTTTGCCGCTGTAATTCAGGAAAATGACTTTACCATCTATCAGTAACAAATGGCTGCTGATAGCACCGCCGGTATCCACACGCCACTGTTCACTGCCATTATCCCGACTCAATGCGTACAGTGTCCCACTGTCAGTACCAAAAATAACTGCATCGCTACTAATGACTGCCGTAGAACGCACTTTCGCTTTGGTATCAAACGACCAACGCGCATGAGTCAGGTTGCGATTAGCGGGCAAACCGACACTGGATGATGATGACGATAATAACGAAGAAGAGGATGGCAACGATGTTGATGTCGCTGTACTCGAAGAGACAACCACCGTTGAACTTGCAAGCGTACCAGACGACGCAGCAGATGAAGCTGGTGCAGAACCCCCCCCACCACTACCGCCACATGCGGTTAGAAATCCAAACATACCCAGGCAAATTAAATTTTTATAAAACCCCATCGTGCTTCTCCAGCAAATTTATCGTTAATGTAAAACCATCGGCCAATGTTGGCTTATGGCGACGATAAGATTGCAGGGGCGAAAAAAGCCTGAAGAAAAACTAAAGAATGCTTAAGGATGTTTGAAAAAGGCACCTACCAAAAATCGTACCTGCCTATTTTGATAGCGGATTAATAAAACCAGGTTTTAATGCTCGCCATACATGTCGTAATTTCGGTGCTGGCGATTTGATTTTCACTGGCAGGGAGAATTAACTTCCCTGCCGGCAAATATGGATTGGAAAACCGGATTACCAGTAACCCAGGGTCACGGAAGGATTCACATTGAGGAACATCGCAAAACGCAGGATTAACATATCCACTACTTTTAAACCGAGCAAAATAATAATCGGGGATATATCAATTACTCCACCTAAAGGTGGCAATACTTTGCGAATCGGTGCGGCAAGTGGATTAATAATCTGGTTTGCCAACACCAACAATGGGTGATGACTAAACGGCGCAATAAAGCTACCGATAATACTGATGATCATGCACCAGAAAAAAATGCTGGAGATAATCGTCAGCGTTCCAACAAAACCCCAGGCAATTAAAATTAACGGATTGGCTAATAATTCTGTCATGCCAACCACCACAGCCAAAATCATACTGGCAACCAACTGCACCAACACAATCAGTACCACGGATGCCATATCAATCCCTAATACACCGGGAATTATTTTGCGCAGTGGTTTTAACAAAGGCATGGTGACTTTAACAATCGCCTGTGAAACAGGGTTATAAAAATCTGCACGCACTACTTGTAGCAGAAACCGCAAAATAACAATCACCAGAAACAGCGACATCAAGCTATATACAATCAAATGTAAAATATTGGAAATCATGAAATTCTCCGGTGACCCATAATATTGTAAAAATTATTTGCCCAATAATTCCGATAATTCAACAGCGCGATTGGAGCACGCCGTCATTGCGTTTAATACGGTTAGGCGCAATTGTTCCTGCTCAAATGTATTAATTGCCTGTTCCGTTGTGCCTTTGGGTGAAGTCACGCGGCGACGCAATTCCGCCACAGCGCACTCACTGCTCTTGGCGAGCATAGCTGCACCCAGCGCAGTTTGCAGGGTTAATTCCGCTGCGCACTCGCGACTCAAGCCAAGTTTTTCACCGGCATCAATCATGGCTTCCATCAGCAAAAAGAAATATGCCGGCCCCGAACCCGACACTGCCGTCACTGCATTTAATAGATGCTCCTGGTCCAGCCACTGCACAATTCCCACTGCCCCCAGGATCGCATTCGCCGTGGATTTTTGTACATCACTCACGCGTGCATTGGCAAATAATCCGCTCGCACCCGCGCGCAATTGCGACGGCGTATTTGGCATACAACGCACAATTGCCTGATCATCACCCAACCAATTCGCCAGGCTTTCTGTGGTGATGCCAGCGGCAACCGAAATAATCAACGGTTTGTGCGCAAGTGCAGCGCGCAACGCCAGGCTCACGTCTTTTAATAATTGCGGTTTTACCGACAACACAATGACATCCGCTTTTTTCGCGGCGGCGTTATTGTCCGTGGTAATTGCTATCGCAAATTCCTGTTTCACTTTTTCCAGGGTTTCTGCGCGCGGGCCCGCCGCAACAATATCGCTAGCGCTGTAACCTTCCGCCAACAAACCACCGATAATCGCCCTGGCCATATTGCCAGCGCCGATAAATGCAATTTTGGATGTACTCACAATAAATCCTTAATGATTAAACGATCATTTCAAACGCAGAATTTCAACGTCAGGCGTTCAAGCGCGCGTTCCAAAAATATCCGTGCCGACACGCACAAAAGTCGCGCCTTCAGCGATGGCGGATTCCAGGTCGCCCGACATTCCCATCGATAAAGTATCCATTTTGAAACCTTGCAGATTTAACACTTGCAATGCCGAACGCAATTTGGCGAAAGCTTTGCGTTGTTGTGCCGGATCACCGGTCGCTGCGGGAATTGCCATCAAGCCACGCAACGCCAGCCGGGTCAGCGGTGCGAACGCTGTAATCAATGCCGGCAATTCTGCCAGACTCACGCCGGACTTGGTGGTTTCATCATCAATATTTACCTGCACACAAATATTGAGCGGGGGAAGATGCGCCGGGCGCTGGTCATTTAAACGCTGGGCAATTTTCAACCGATCCACCGAATGCACCCAGCTAAAATGTTCGGCAATAGCACGGGTTTTGTTGGACTGGATGGGGCCAATAAAATGCCATTCAAGTTCGGGCAGGTGTTGCAGGGCGATTTGCTTTTCCAGCGCCTCTTGCAGGTAGTTTTCGCCGAAGCGGCGCTGGCCGCTGGCATAGGCGGCGGCAATGGCTGCCGCAGGCTGGGTTTTGCTAACCGCGATTAACTGCACAGTTTGCGGATCTCGTCCGGCAGCGGTGGCAGCTTGATGAATTCGTGCGGTGACTTTCGCGAGCTTGTCGTCTATCTTGTGCATATCCAGTTTGTATTGACTCATCACATAAATCGGCCTGGCCGATGTATAACAAAAGGTTGCCCTGATGGATATCACCGAACTCCTGGCATTTAGCGCCAAACAAGGCGCATCTGACTTGCACCTCTCGGCAGGTTTGCCGCCGATGATCCGCGTGGATGGCGATGTGCGTCGTATTAACCTGCCGCCCATGGAGCACAAGCAGGTTCACGGCTTGATCTACGACATTATGAATGACAAGCAGCGCAAGGACTACGAAGAATTCCTGGAAACCGACTTTTCGTTTGAAGTTCCGGGCGTCGCCCGCTTCCGCGTAAACGCCTTTAACCAAAACCGCGGCGCCGGCGCGGTATTCCGGACCATTCCTTCCAAGGTTCTGACCATGGAAGAATTGGGGATGGGCAACGTATTCCGCGATATCTGCGCGGTACCGCGCGGCTTGGTGCTGGTAACCGGTCCGACCGGTTCGGGTAAATCCACCACCCTCGCAGCCATGATCGACTACATCAACGACAATAAATACGAACACGTATTAACCATCGAAGACCCGATTGAATTCGTACACGAATCCAAAAAGTGCCTGGTCAACCAGCGTGAAGTACACCGCGACACCCACGGTTTTAACGAAGCCCTTCGCTCTGCACTCCGTGAAGACCCGGACATTATCCTGGTAGGTGAGATGCGCGACCTGGAAACCATTCGCCTCGCCTTGACCGCCGCCGAAACCGGCCACCTGGTATTTGGTACGCTGCACACCACTTCCGCCGCAAAAACCATTGACCGTATCGTGGACGTGTTCCCGGCCAATGAAAAATCCATGGTGCGTTCAATGCTGTCAGAATCACTGCAAGCAGTAATCTCGCAAACCTTGATGAAGAAAAACGGCGGTGGCCGCGTCGCTGCACACGAAATCATGCGCGGGACTTCAGCGATTCGTAACCTGATCCGCGAAGATAAAGTTGCGCAAATGTATTCCGCAATCCAAACCGGTGCCTCGTTGGGTATGCAGACTATGGACCAGTGCCTGGCAGATTTGGTATCGCGCCGGATTGTCAGCCGCGAGGCAGCCAAAGCCAAAGCCAAATTCCCGGAAAACTTCTAACAGAAAATCTTTTGGATTTAACGGGAAATAGTTTATTCATTACGTTTTCCAGTTTTTATTTTCATCTCAGTCACACGTATTTCAATAATTTTTCAGGTGGTTTGTTATGGATTTTGATCGTTTATTAACGTTGATGGTTGAAAAAGGCGCGTCGGATTTATTTATCACCGCCGGCGTACCGCCTTCGATCAAAGTCCACGGCAAAATTGTACCCGTGACCGCTACACCGCTCGCCCCGGAGAAAGCGCGTGAACTGGTGCTGAGCGTGATGAATGAAAAACAGCGCATTGAATTTTTGGAAAATAAAGAACTTAACTTTGCGGTAAGCGCACGCGGTATCGGGCGCTTTCGCGCCAGCGCTTTTTATCAACGCAACCTTGCTGGCATGGTGCTGCGCCGTATCGAAACCAAAATTCCGCAAATTGATGAATTGGGTTTACCGGAAATTGTAAAAGAATTGGCGATGACCAAACGCGGCCTGATTATTTTTGTGGGCGCCACCGGCACAGGTAAATCCACGTCGCTCGCCTCAATGATTGGCCACCGCAACCAAAACAGTAAAGGCCATATTATTTCTATCGAAGATCCGATTGAATTTATCCACCAGCATCAAGGTTGCATTATCACCCAGCGCGAAGTGGGAATTGACACCGATTCGTTTGAAGTTGCGTTGAAAAATACCTTGCGCCAGGCACCTGATGTAATCCTGATTGGCGAGGTGCGTTCACGCGAAACCATGGATCATGCGATTGCCTTCGCCGAAACCGGCCATTTGTGTTTGTGTACACTCCACGCCAACAACGCCAACCAGGCGCTGGACCGTATCATTCACTTTTTCCCGGCCGATCGCCATCGCCAATTGTGGATGGATTTGTCGTTAAACCTGAAGGCAATCGTCGCACAGCAATTAATTCCCACTCCCGATGGTAATGGCCGCCGTGCGTGTCTGGAAATTATGATTAATACACCACTCGCACAAGATCTGATTCGCAAAGGCGAAGTGTCGGATTTGAAAGAGTTGATGAAACGATCAACCGAATTGGGCATGCAGACATTCGACCAGGCATTGTATGCACTGTACGACAACGGTGAGATTACCTATGAAGATGCATTACTGCATGCGGACTCGCCCAACGATTTGCGCCTGATGATCAAACTCGGCTCCGAAACCGATGCAAATTATTTATCACATGCAGCGGATAGTTTGTCGATCCAAAGTGATGAGCATAATAATCGGGGAAAAATGTTTTAATTTCTGTTTGAAAAAAGCCTGAATAAAAATGCCAGACAATGTCTGGCATTTTTATTTGCACCCTATTTTTTAGTTACGCTCAAACCAGCTTTCAAGGATTAAACGCGCAGCTATCGAATCAACCGGGTTGTTTTTGTAATCGCGCGAGCCGCCGCGTTTCATTATTTCCCCCTTGGCTTCAAAGCTGGTAAGGCGTTCATCTACCAATTCTATTTTTACTCCGAAACGCCCGTGTAACCGGTTGGCAAATTTTCGTGCACGTGCACTTAATTCGCTTTCAGTATCATCCATATTCAGCGGCAAGCCGACCAATACCAAATCCGGCTTCCATTCCGTTAATATTTTTTCGATGTGGGTCCAATCGGGAACACCATCTTTTGCTTTTAACGGCGCAAGCGAATTCGCAGAACAGGTGATAGTTTGACCGGAAGCAACACCAATATTCCTGGTGCCGTAATCGAAGGCGAGCAGAGTTTTAATCATGGGAATTACTAGCGCAGAAAATCAGCCGGACCAACAGGATGCGTTAGCTAGGCGTGGCCGGCAGTTAATGGAATCAGATTGACATCAATGCCCAACGCCTGGGCTGCGGCAGTCCATCGTTGTTCAAAAGGTGTGTTAAAAATAATTTCTTTATCGGCAGGGACTGTCAACCAGGAGTTCGCGGCAATTTCCGCTTCCAGTTGGCCCTCGCCCCAACCGGCATAACCCAATGTAATCAAGCACTGTTTTGGCCCCTTACCTTCTGCAAGGGCCGCAATAATATCGCGCGAAGCAGTGAGGCTGATATCGGGGGAAACCTCAAGCGTGGACTGCCATTTGGTTTCGTTGGAGTGCAGCACGAAACCGCGCTCAGGTTGGACAGGGCCACCACTCATGACAATTTGCTCACCTTGATCCGCTACGTCATTCAAATCCATTTGCGCGAAGATCTCTTTAAGTAGCATCGGCGTCGCCGTATTAATCACTACACCCATAGCACCTTTATCGCTGTGTTCGCAGATATAGGTCACCGTGTGCGCAAAAGACGAATCGTTTAAACCCGGCATCGCAATCAAAAAGTGATTGCGCAAGCTGCCCGGCGTGAGTTCATCGTAATCAGTAAAAGTATTTTTTTGCATCATGGATTCAGTATGAGGCCAATCCCCGCTAAAACAAGCCGGGCAGGTAAATTTATTCCAACGCTAATTTGCCGAAGTGGTAATCGATGTGTTCGCGCCGGTGATTTCAAAGCGCCAGGTACGAATAATCTGCAAGCGGTCAGCTTGTTTACGAATTTCAGGGGGAAAACTGGAAAAAGGGGCCGATAAACGCACTATCTGGCGTGCGGCATCGTCCAATAACCGTTGGCCGGAAGACTGCAATACTTTGATTTCATAGATGGTGCCATCCGGGTTAATCATGACCGAGAGCCGCAGATTACCGGTGATATGGCGATTCAGCGCTTCAGGGGGATAATTCTTATTCCCTACATTTTCGATCTTCACACTCCAGTCATTCAGGTATTTGGCATCAAACGAGGCCTTGGTGGATACCGATGTAAGGGTGCGCACACGCGGACGCTTGGCATATTCCTGGCGCTGTTTATCGAGCTTGGCCTGAAGGCTGGCGATTTCACTCGATACCATTAGCTGATCTTTTTCATTGCCGTCCATTTGCTCCCGCTGTTCCTGCTCATTGGGATTTAGCTTGAACTGGGTTTTGCGTTCCGATGCTGCGCGGGTACTCAATAATTGCTGATCGCGGACTTTTGGGGTCGATGCAGCTTGCTGTTGCAATGGGCTAACTTCGCGCACCTGGGTATCGGCAAATTGTGCCTGGCGCTCAGTCGTTATTTGCTTGGCCTCATCCAGGGTGCCGCTGCCTTCCTGGTTATGCTGAGCCAAAAAATCAGCCTCTTTGGGTTCGCGCAGGGATTTATGGGTAGCCAGTGTGATTTCGATGGTTTGCGAAGTATTTTTATGTTCGGGCATTTTGAACCCGATACCCAACAACACAAAAGCATGCAGGACAATCGCCACAAAAAAGGTGAAGCTCAGGCGATCACCGGTGTCTACCGGCGGGATGTCGAATGCTGGTTCTTCCAGGGCAACCGCCTGATTCATCTGCAATAACCCACTTGATTAACGGGACGCCAATTTACGCTCAATGGCGTCAATTAGCCGTGACCCAATTCCGGTGTTGTAGGCTTTATCGATTTCGCGCGCGCAGGTTGGACTGGTGACATTAATTTCGGTCAGGTATTCACCGATCACATCCAGCCCGACGAACATCAAACCTTTGGCCTTCAAGGTCGGCGCAACTTGTTCCACAATCCAGTAATCCTTATCCGTCAACGGCTGCGCTACTCCGGTACCGCCCGCCGCCAGGTTGCCACGTGTCTCTCCCTTCGCCGGAATCCGCGCCAGGCAATAAGGCACCGCTTCCCCATCTACCACCAGAATGCGCTTGTCACCCTCGCTGATGGCAGGGATATAGCGCTGCGCCATAATCAGCTGCTGGCCAAATTCAGTGAGGGTTTCCAGGATGACCCCGACGTTGGGGTCGTCGTGGCGGCAGCGAAAAATACGGCTGCCACCCATACCATCAAGCGGCTTAAAAATCACATCGCCATGCTGGTGATGGAACTCGCGCAGGCGCAGCATATCGCGGCTCACCAATACTGGCGGACAGCATTGGGGAAATTGGGTGGCAAATATCTTCTCGTTGCAATCGCGCAGGCTGCGGGGATCGTTAACTACCAACGCCCCCTGTTGCTGGGCCGCTTCCAATATATAAGTGCTATAGATGTACTCGTTATCGAACGGCGGGTCCTTACGCATCAGGATCACGTCGAGCTCACCGAGCTTTTTATCTTCATGCAAACCTAACTCGAACCAGCTGTCGCCATTGTCGGCCACGAATAAATTGCGAGTATTGGCGCGAGCTTCACCTTGCAACAGATATAAATCCTTTTGTTCCATGTAATGCAAATCCCAGCCGCGTTCCTGCGCTGCCAATAGCAAGGCTAACGTGGTGTCTTTGTAGAATTTGATATCTGCGATGGGGTCCATCACCACGCCGAGAGAGATAGCCATAGAATTTACTCTAATAAGTAATACAATTTATGTATTATTAAGTCGCTTAAAAAATTGCCGGACCGGCAAGGGCGGGCTAAAGTTAAGTCCTCAGGACAATTAAAGCAAGGTTATTGAGCTGCAATATTTGCGCACTAAAAGCTATAAAAACGGAATAGATTACTCATATATTCAAACAGTTATGGCATAACCCTAAAAACTGTGTTAAAAGTTTGCTTTTCAAAGATGGCGTTATTTTGACACTACTTTGGATGAAGGATTTAGTCGCGCGTCCCTGGCTCCAAATTAACAATATCAACCGATCAACGCGTATTTCTGGCAACTACGGCAATAACAAAAGGCAAGGTCAGAGTATGGAAGTAACTTACGAAAGCCTCAAAGTGATGGTTATAGACGACAGCAAAACCATCCGTCGCACGGCTGAAACACTGCTCAAAAAAGCGGGTTGCATGGTGATTACCGCCACCGATGGCTTTGATGCCCTGGCAAAAATCGCCGATACCCGCCCCGATATTATTTTTGTAGACATAATGATGCCGCGCCTCGACGGCTATCAAACCTGTGCCCTGATCAAAAATAATAGCGAATTCAAGACCACCCCGGTCATCATGTTATCCAGTAAAGACGGCCTGTTCGATAAAGCCAAAGGGCGTATTGTCGGCTCCGATCAATACCTCACCAAACCTTTCAGCAAAAGCGAGCTGCTCGGCGCGATTGAAGCGCACGTCAAGCATTTGAAAGCTTCTTGACCCTGACGGGCGTTATTGGTTTTTAGTGCTTTAGGTAGCAGGTGGGACCTGCTGATCGCCTGGATCAACTTCCAAAGGACTGTTTAATATTCGCCGCACTCCTCGCGGAACATTTATTCGTTTTTTGGAGCAATTATGGCCCGAGTATTGATTATTGATGACTCACCTACGGAAACCTACAAACTCACCAGCATGCTCGAGAAAAACGGCCATGTGGTGATCACTGCCGATAATGGTGAGGCTGGTATTGCGCTGGCTCAAAAAGAGCTGCCCGATGTTGTTTTAATGGATGTGGTAATGCCCGGTTTGAATGGTTTCCAGGCGACGCGCCAGTTGACCAAAGCACCGGAAACAGCCCACATTCCCGTGATCATTGTGACTACCAAGGATCAACAAACTGACCGTGTTTGGGGCATGCGTCAGGGCGCCAAGGCTTATCTGTCCAAGCCCATTACCCAGGAAGTGCTGATGGCAGCGATGGCGGAAGTATTGCGCTAGACCGGACTCAACCCGTAAACGTACTACCAGGGATATCGACGAAAGCGCTCAGAAGCTAATCGGGCAAAAATAACAAGCATCAATACCGACCATCTGGTTAATTCCAGCCACAAAGTTGATGCAATAAAGTTACGGACAGAGCTATGTCAGAACCACAGGCTGCTTTTCAGGCCTTACTCACATTGGCGCAACGCAGTCGCGCGGCCGCAAAGGGTTTGCCTGCCCAGGCAGACATTCGGCCCCATTGGAGCGGTATCGGTTTTTCGTTAATGGGCAGTTATTTTGTAGCGCCCATCGGTGAAGTTTCGGAGATGCTCGAAGTTCCCAACCACACCCATTTGCCCGGCGTCCAACCCTGGGTAAAAGGCGTAGCCAATGTGCGCGGGCGATTACTGCCCCTGTTTGATCTCGCCATGTTTTTTGGTGATCGCCTGACTGGCACGCGCAAACATCGCCGCGTACTAATTCTTGAAACCGAAACCCTGTATTCCGGCCTCATCGTGGATCAGGTCTTTGGTATGCAACATTTTCCCATGGATGAATACAGCGATCAGGCAGGAACCATCGCAACCAGTATTTTGCCCTTCGTTACCGGCAGTTATCCCCAGGGTGGAGAGCGTTGGTCGCTGTTTCGACCGGCATTGCTGGCCGAAGACCCGCGCTTTACCAATGCGGCAAAATCCTAGGAAGCGATAACACTGGATAGAAAAAACGCTGTACGTAAATACCGTAAGTCAAACAGAGTGAGAAACCAATCAACGCTTTTTGGATGAGCTAGCCGTAATAACAGCCGCAACCAACAAAAAGTGCAGTGGGACAGAAAAAATAAAACCGAACGCTGGTGTAGGAGTGCTTAGATGAAAACTGATTCAAAGATTGCCGCTTTCCGGGCAAAACCGACGATAGTGGTCGCCTCGGTTGCGCTGATAGCGTCATTTGTCGCTGCGATAATTTTTCTCTTCCTGATCGACCAGGGAAAAACCAACGACCAGCGCTACCTGCAACAAGCCGCTGACTTGCGTGCACAGGCTTACCGTTTAACCTCGTTAGCGCGCGACGCTACATCCGGTAACGAAAAAGCCTTTGCCGAGTTGACCGGCGTAGTCCAAAGCATGGACGGTACCTGGAACATGTTGCGCACCAGCGATGACAGCACCAAGTCCGCACTGGCGGCAGAATTCAAAGCGTATGGCGATATTTGGGACCGTGCGAAAGCCAACGCCCAGGACATCGTGAACAACAAAGACGTCATTGTATCGCTCAATAACGTTGGCAAAACCCTGAATGAGAACCTGCCATCATTGCAAACCGAACATAACGATATCGTAGATATCCTTATGGAATCCGATGCACCGACTGACCAATCCATCCAGGCACAGCTACTTTCCTGGCGGGTAGAACGTATCGGTCGTAACATCGATAAAATGCTGCGCGGCGACGCCGATGCCAGCACCGCAGCCGACCAGTTTAACCGTGACGCCAACTTCTACGCCCGCGTATTGACCGCCATGAAAGAAGGCGACCCGGCACTGCGAATTACCCGTGTATCCGACTCGCAGGCGCGCGCCAGCCTGGAAAAAATTACCCAATTGTTTGCGAGCGTGAACAAATCAATCCAGGAAATGGTAAACGGTTCTACTACCCTGTTCCGCGCCCGTCAGGCATCTGACGCCCTGTTGAGCGACAACCCGCAATTATTGCAAGCACTGGCCACCATTTCCGACCGCATCGCGGTACAAGCCGACACCCGCCCGATCAACAACAAAGTTGTATTTGTACTGGCTGCCATTGCGCTGATTTCACTGTTCTATATCGGTTTCAACCAATACATGGGCGCACGTAAACGCGCAGACGAAACTGCTGACACCAACGAACGTAACCAGACGGCGATTTTGCGTCTCCTCGATGAACTGGCCGACCTCGCGGACGGTGACCTGACCACTACCGCCACCGTAACCGAGGACTTCACCGGTGCGATTGCTGACTCTATCAACTTCACCATTGACCAGCTGCGTATCCTGGTAGCGCGAATCAACGAAACCGCAGTAAACGTATCAGCCGCGGCACAGGAAACCCAGCAAACGGCATTGCACCTCGCTGAAGCATCTGAACACCAGGCGCAAGAAATCGCCGGTGCATCGGCCGCGGTAAACGAAATGGCGGTCACCATTGACCAGGTATCTGCGAACGCCGCCGAATCGGCTGCGGTAGCGGAACGCGCGGTATCGATCGCGGGCAACGGTGCGAAAGTGGTACAGAACACTATCCACGGGATGGATACCATCCGTGAGCAGATCCAGGACACCTCCAAACGTATTAAACGCCTCGGTGAATCGTCACAGGAGATCGGTGATATCGTAAGTTTGATTAACGACATTGCCGACCAAACCAACATCCTCGCACTTAACGCTGCGATCCAGGCATCGATGGCCGGTGACGCAGGCCGCGGCTTCGCGGTGGTAGCGGACGAAGTTCAACGCCTTGCGGAACGTTCCGCAGCAGCAACCAAGCAGATCGAAGCGCTGGTAAAAACGATCCAGAACGATACCAACGAAGCGGTAATTTCGATGGAACAAACCACCTCTGAAGTGGTGCGCGGTGCGCGCCTCGCACAGGATGCGGGTGTGGCACTGGAAGAAATTGAAAACGTATCGTCAAGCCTCGCGGAATTGATCCAGAACATTTCGAACGCCGCGCGCCAACAGGCATCGTCTGCGGGTCACATCTCCAACACGATGAATGTTATTCAAGAGATTACTACCCAAACTTCTGCCGGTACTTCTGCCACGGCGCAGTCGATTGGTAACCTCGCTGAAATGGCACTCGACCTGCGTGAATCCGTAGCCGGTTTCAAACTGCCGGAAGAAGATATGTCGGAAGGCCGGGCCAACGCCGCGCGCCATGCCATGGCTACACCCGCCATGGATTTTGACAGCGCGACTGAAGTTATCGACCTGGATGACGAATTACTGCCGGACGACGACGTCTTCGGGCATCCCTCAAAAGCTTGATAAATAATGCCGCCAGCGCCCCTGGCGGCATGCTGGTAACTGTCTGGCAAAAAAGCTGGTAGCGATACAAGTTAGTCACTATGGCCTGGTCATTACGCACATTACCTACACTCTCCGAAGACCAGTTTCTCCAATGGGGCAAACTTTTGGAGGAGCGTACGGGCATACAACTGGTGTTCCAGCAGAAGGCCTGGCTTGAATCGCAGATCTATGCGCGCCTGCGCGATATGGGTTACAGCGATTACGACAGTTATTACTTGTTTGTCGCCGAGGAAAGCGTTGATTCAAAACTGGAATGGGCGCGCCTGGTAGATCGTATCGCGGTAAAAGAAACCAGCTTTTTCCGCCATCGCGAATCCATCGAATACGTGCGCAACTACCTCCAGCAAAAAATTAATAACCAGGCGCTGCACGACAGTTTTGATGTGTGGAGCCTGGGGTGTGCGACCGGTGAAGAAGCCTATTCACTGGCAATGGTCGTTAACGATTGCTTTGAACTGGCGGCGATAAGCCCGTTTTATGGTATCACCGCCATGGATATCAGCCCCTCCGCGCTGGCCACCGGTCGCAAGGGGCGTTATGGCAAGCGTCGGGTTGAACAAGTGAAGCCGGACGAAGCCAGGCGCTACCTGCAGTTGTGTGCAGATGGCAGTTATGAAGTGGTAAACAAATTGCGTGATCGCGTGTGTTTTACCCAGAGCAACATTATCAATGCACGGCAATTGCCGCAGGTCCAGGTCGATGTGATTTTCTGCCAAAACCTGCTGGTGTATTTCCGCCGCTGGCTGCGCCGCGATGTATTGAATGCTCTGGTCGACCGCCTCAAACCGGGTGGTTTATTGATTGTTGGCCTGGGTGAAGTCATGGATTGGGAGCACCCGGACATGCAGCGCACCAGTGATGACCAGGTGCAAGCCTATATTCGCCAGACACAGTAACAGCTAAAAAAACAACTACCAAAAATAGCAAAGTCGCATCGAGCGAAAATAAAGAGAGGATAGTTCTGCATGGCAGACAATCGCAATTTTGCCGCGTTGGATTGGTTGATCCATGAGATCAGCGAAACGCTTAAAGAAGCGCGCCAATCGCTCGAAAGTTACGTGGAAAATCCTAAAGATGCCGCGCGCATCCGCTTCTGCCTAACCCATATCCATCAGGTACACGGCAGTTTGCAAATGGTAGAGTTCTATGGCGCCGCCATGCTCGCCAGCGAAATGGAACAATTAACCCAGGCGATGATTGCCAACACCGTCGCCAATGCCAGTGAAGCGCAAGAAGTATTGATGCGCGCGATTTTGCAATTCCCGTTGTACCTCGACCAGGTAAAAGCCACCCGTAAAGATAACCCGCTGATTGTGCTGCCGCTGCTCAATGACCTGCGCGCGGTGCGTGGCGAAAGCTTGCTGACTGACACCAAACTGTTTGTTCCCAATTTAACGCCCGCTAAAAAAGTGAGCGGCGCGCGCCTGCCAGTGACCAACGACAACGTACAATTCCAGGCGATGGTGCTCAAACTGCGCCAGATGTACCAATATGCGGCATCCGGATTTATTCGCGGCGTAAACCCCGAAGAGAATCTGGCCTATCTGCAAAAAGCGTTTTCCCGCCTGCAAAAATTAACCCATGGCACCGCGCGCTTTGCGCTCTGGGATATTTGCGTGGCGCTGGTGGAAGCGATTGAAATCGATGCAATTGAAATCAGCGTTGCGGTTAAGAATTTGCTGCGCCAACTGGATAAAGAAATCAAAGTGCTCGCTGTTCATGGCGTTAAAGCACTGAACAGCTTTACCAATGACGAATTGATCAAAAACCTGCTTTATTACGTCGCCCGCGCGGGTAAACACGCCCCCGGCTTTCCACCCAATTCCCATTTGCAACGCATCTACGAAACCTACCATTTGGAAGAAGCGCTGCTGGAAGGTAAGGAAACCGGCGATGAAAGCCAGAATATGCTTTCCGTACCGGACGCCGACGCCATGCGCTCGGTGGTTGGCGCCCTGAAAGAAGAGCTGAACCTGATCAAAAACAGCCTGGACGTTTGCCTCGCCGGTGGCGATACCCAGGCGACGCTCAACGAGGCATTGCCAATTGTTAAGCGGGTTGCCGATACCCTGGCCGTATTGGGCCTGGGCGATTTGCGCAAACGCATCCTTGAACAAGGCGCGGCACTGGAGTTGGTGGTTGACTCCCACAGCCAACTGAACGATGAACAACTGCTCGCTATTGCCAGCCAGATCATTTCCGTCGAAAACGCACTGGAAAGCCTGACCGAGCCCGGCGGCCAGGACCCGAAACACGCTGATGAAAGCGATATCACCCTGACCCGCGCCAAAGAATCGGTGTTGCGGGAATCGCGCAATGGCCTGGAGCACGCCAAAGACGCCATCATCGAATACATTGCGTCCCAGTGGAATCGCCAGCATTTGCAAAGCGTTCCCACAACCCTGCGCGAAATTCGCGGCGGCCTGGAAATCATGCCATTGCCCCGCCCGGCGCGTATTCTTGGTGCCTGCGCCCGGTTTATCGAAGAGCAATTGCTGGAGCAGGAAAGCACGCCGCAATGGACCACCCTCGATACCCTGGCGGATGCGATTACCAGCGTTGAGTATTACCTGGAACGTTTAAGTAGCGGTGGCCGCAAAGATGAAAACGATTTGCTACTCAGTGTGGCCGAAGAAAGCGTAGCCAGCCTGGGTTATGGCGTTGCCAAAACCGGTAAACCCGATTCCACATCACAAACTGCTGCACCGGACACCGCTGTTGTTACTGCAGATAGCGGAACTACCGAAGAAGCGGAATTGGCAGCGGCGTACGGCAAGACAATTTATACGGAACCGGCACCCACTACCGGGGAAGAAGCGTCTTCCCGACTGGAAGCCATTTACGCCCAGGCCGTACCCGAAATCGTTGGCGTTACTGCCGATGACCGCATCGATGAACCTGGAACTGCGCTGGATGACGCAATTACACCAGTCGCTGAAGTACCTTCCACCATTGATCAGACCGAAGCGATTATTGCGGCAACCGATGATAGCGAGCCCGATGTTGCTGCTGAAGAAGTGACCCTGATTGCAACTAATAATGCGCCGGTTATCCAACGCCAGAATAATGAAGATATCGACGATGAAATCATTGAAATCTTCATTGAAGAAGCGGGCGAAGTAACCGAAACCATCGGTGAATACTTCCCGCGCTGGGCACAAAATTTTGAAGATAACAATTCCCTGATCGAATTCCGCCGCGCATTCCATACCTTGAAAGGTAGCGGACGCATGGTCGGCGCCAACGAAATTGGCGAGCTTGCCTGGTCGATTGAAAACATGCTCAACCGCGTAATCGACCACACCATAGTCGCGCAGGCGGTGCACGTACATATCATTGAAAACGTGCGTGGCTTGCTGCCGGACATGATCGCTGCCTTCCGCGATAACCAACCGAACCCGCACGCCGCATTGGCTGAAACCTACCGCCAACAGGCCCAATCGCTTTCACAAGGCGTTATTCCCGATGCGCTCCTGGCTGAACTGGAAACAGCACCTGCAAGCCAGGCCAACGCCGCTGGCATAAGTGCGCAAATTGAAGAAGCTGCATTGGCCGAAGCACCGATTGACAGTGGAGATGATGAAGCTGATTTATTGGAGCTGGAAGACGACGTTGTTAACGACGCCGACGCAACAGAAGCCGCCGATGACGATGAAATCATCAACCTTGAAGACGAAGCCACAGCAACGGACAGCACCGAATCGGTTATTGAATTGGTTGAAGAGGCTGGTGCGGAGGAAATCGAGCTCAGCCAGGCATATAGCGAACACCAAAGCGCCCATTTCAACTACAACGAATCGGTCGATGAAGACATCGATATCGATGATCCGGATGCCCAACTCTGGGACATCTTCGGTGCTGAAGCCATTTACCATTTGCACATCGTGCAGCAGTTTATCCAGCGGATGGAAGCGGAAGCGCCTATCTACGAACCGCCCAGCGAAGATATGCAGCGCGCCCTGCATACGTTAAAAGGCAGCGCGCACATGGCGGAAGTTACGCCAGTTGCCGAGCTGGCAACGCCACTTGAGCGTTTTGTTAAAGAGTTGCGTTCTTATCATGTGAATATCAACGACGATATCCTCCAGTTGTTGCGCGATGCCGTCAGTTACACCCAAATTGCCCTGCATCAGATTGAATCGGGTGAAACGGTTGATATTCCACGTTTGAATCAATTCATTGCGCGGGTGCATGAGCTGCGTGAAATTCATATTGCACCATTGGTCAGCCTGCAAGAACTGGATGAAAGCGGCAAACGCCCGGTAGATCCGGAATTGCTGGCCATTTTTATGGCCGAGGAAATGAACCTGCTGCTGGATGCAGACCAGTTTATCGCCCAATGGCAGAACAACCCGCGTGACGCCACCCACCTGATACCGGTGATGGACGAATTGGGCAAGCTGACCCTGGCAGCAGCCCACGCATATTTGCCGGCAATGGCCGAACTTAGTGCCAAGTTGCACAATATCTATGAAGCTATCATTGCCGACCAGTTACATTGCTCGCCCGCTATTTGCGACACCCTGAACAGCGCCCACACCGCCCTGCTCGATATGGTCGATGCCATCGCTGCCGGCCAGAATTTAAATGGTATTCCCGACGCCATCAACGCATCCCTGGACGAGTTGCTCAGCAACGAAGTCGTCACTATCACCAGCCTGGCAAATGATCCAATACCGGTAATCAATGAAGAAATCCCGCTGGTTGACCAGGTCGTGGAAGAAAATCCACCTGGCGCCTTCAATAGCGAATTGGATGAATTGCCAACGTTGAACGTTGACGCATTCGCTGAGGCCAGCTCAGCCGATGAGACGCTGGTACTCGACGAGGATGATGACGTAGCAGCCAGCGATATTGGTGAAACCATCGACTTAGATGAAGTGATTGAGCTGACCGATGAGGTTGAGCTTGAAACAACATCAAACAGCGATGCCGAAGCGATTGAAATCGTAGACCTGAGCGAGACCGTTGATCTTGGCGACGCCGCCTTGGGAGAATCGATAGATTTCTCTGGAATTAGCCCTGCCGATGAAGCCATCGAGCTGGATCACCCCGCGGATACTGTTGAGCCCAATGATGAAGTTAGTGAAGTCATCGAACCGGGTTTTGCGCCAACATTGATGGATTACATTGCAGAGCCGGGTGAGGACATGGTCTTTGTCGAGACCATCGATCCGGACGAAGCCCTCGATCTGCCTGATGAGCCTGTGCTGCTTGATGACGCTATTGAACTCGCCGAATCCACTGGAGCCGAACCGGAACTCATCAATGTTGATGAAATCGTTGAACGCCAATCTGTAGACTTCAGTGAAGCGGCAGAACTGGGCGAAGTGATCAATTTTGCCGGCGCATTCACGCCCGATGAAACGATCCACCTTGATGAGCCTATAGAGCTCACCGAGCCCGTAGAGTTGAATGATATTGTCGAGTTGATCGACGAAGATGCCTACATCCTGGATGAGCAAATTCCGGAGCTGGTCATCGAAGCCGAAGCCGAAGCCGAAGCCGAAGCCGAAGCCGAAGCCGAAGCCGAAG
>NZ_KN266209.1:263373-383579 GCF_000766945.1 Cellvibrio mixtus subsp. mixtus J3-8
CAATATGTTGTGGAATCGTTCGATGAAGAACAAGAAGATGACGATTTCGATCCCGAAATTGTAGAGATCTTCCTCGAAGAAGCTGGCGAATTGCTGGAAGAAATCGACGGTTCGCTCAACGAATGGCAAGACGACTGGAACAACACGGATTGCGTCGAGCAACTCAAACGTTCCCTGCATACTTTCAAAGGCGGTGCACGCCTCGCCGGCATGATGGATCTGGGCGACCTCTCCCACGATTTTGAAACCATGCTGATTGAGATGGATGAGGATGCGGAGTTGGACCAATCCTTCTTCAATCGCCTGCATAACTTCCAGGATCGCATGCATTCCGGCGTCGAACTTGCCCGTTCGCGCCTGAATGGCGACGTTGTACCCGAACCGGCTGCCCCCAAATTGCAAGCAGAAGTCGAACCGCCACTGCTGGAAAATTATGTCAGTGTTGATGAAGTCGTGGACGACATCCGCTTTGCGCCGGAAGACTTTAACACCGATAAAGAACCGAACGAGCCCCAAGGCGCTGGCGATAATCACACCGAATTACCGGTATTCGATAAACCTCGCGTAGTGGTGGATAACACCCGCGAGATCGCAACGCCATTTAGCACCGATGGTTTCGCCACCGAGAAGCCAAATGTTCTGACCTTCGCCCCTAAAGCCAAACCGGTTAGTACCAATAGCCCGAGCGTTCCGGGCACCGAATACGGCGGCGGTTTACGCGCAGGCAACACTGGCCCCGCGCAAGTGCAGCACTTGGCAGCGCGCCGTACCGGCCCGCAAGAAGTGGTTAAGGTTTCCGCTGAACTGCTGGAAGAACTGGTAAACCTCGCCGGGGAAACCTCGATCAGCCGTGGCCGTATGGAACAACAGGTCAGCGACTTGAGCGGCTCGATCGAAGAGATGGATTCCACCATCCAGCGCTTGCAAGAACAGCTGCGTCGCCTGGATATCGAAACCGAAGCCCAGGTGCTATTTCGCCAGGAACAAATGGCCCAGCATGAAGAATTCGACCCGCTGGAGATGGACCGCTATTCGCAATTGCAGCAACTGTCACGCTCGCTGATCGAGTCCGCGTCTGACTTGATGGACTTGAAATATACCCTCGCGGACAAAACCCGCGATACTGAAACCCTGCTGCTGCAACAGTCGCGCATTAATACCGATTTGCAGGAAGGCCTGATGCGCTCGCGCATGGTGCCCTTCTCGCGCCTGGTGCCGCGCTTGCGCCGTATCGTGCGCCAGGCGGCGAGCGAGCTCGGGAAGGAAGTGGATTTCGAACTCGATAATGTCGAAGGTGAACTGGACCGTACCGTTTTGGAACGCATGGTTGCACCCCTCGAACACATGCTGCGTAACGCCGTGGACCACGGGATCGAAATGCCCGACGAGCGTATCGCTGCCGGTAAAAATCCGAATGGCCGTATCCTGTTGACCCTTGGTCGTGAAGGTGGCGATGTAATTCTGCGTTTGGTTGACGATGGCCGTGGTATCAACCTGAAACGCGTACGCGAAAAAGCCATCGAACGCGGTTTGATGGCAGCTGATGCCCAGCTTGCCGACCAGGATGTGATCCAGTTTATTCTCCACGCCGGTTTCAGTACGGCGGAAAAAGTCACCCAGATTTCCGGCCGCGGTGTGGGCATGGACGTGGTGCACTCCGAGATCAAACAGCTCGGCGGCGCCATGTTTATCGATTCCAACTGGGGCCAGGGCACGGAGTTCACCATCCGCTTGCCGTTCACTGTATCGGTAAATCGCGCATTGATGGTGCAGATTGGCGACGATCTCTACGCAATCCCGCTTAATACCATCGAAGGTATTGTGCGCGTCAGCCCATTTGAACTTGAACATTACTATCAAGATGAAAGCGCGCGCTTCGACTATGCCGGCGAGCAATATCTCGTCCGTTATCTGGGCGCGCTGCTGGATTCCGCAGCCCAACCCAAGCTGGATGGCCAGTTGTTGCCATTGCCGGTAGTGCTGGTACGCAGCACCGAGCATACCGTAGCGCTGCAAGTAGATCGCCTGCTGGGTTCACGCGAAATCGTGGTGAAAACCCTGGGTGCCCAATTCAGTGCTGTGCGCGGGGTATCCGGTGCGACGGTAATGGGTGATGGTAACGTGGTAGTCATCCTGGATCTGCACGCCATGATCCGCGAGCAACTGGCATTGGGTAACACGCATGCCATCCAGCTGGAACCGCTCAAGGCTTTGCCAAGCGCCGAAGAAGACCAAAGCGAAAAAACCATTATGGTGGTGGACGATTCGGTAACGGTACGCAAGGTAACCGGCCGCTTCCTGGAGCGCGAGGGCTTCCGTGTGATCACCGCCAAAGACGGGGTGGAGGCGCTGCAATTACTGCAAGACCACCTGCCCGATGTGATGTTGCTGGATATCGAAATGCCGCGCATGGACGGCTTCGAAGTGGCTAAAAACGTGCGCACCAGCTCGCGCCTGAAAGATCTGCCGATCATCATGATCACCTCGCGTACCGGTGAAAAACACCGCGAGCGCGCGTTCAGCCTGGGCGTGAACAAGTACATGGGTAAACCTTACCAGGAGGATCTGCTGCTCACCAATATCCACGAGCTGCTGAAAAAATAAGGGGCAGCAGCCATGCTTCGTCTGGGCATACTGGTCGACAGCGCCCCCAAGCAGCAGGTATTGGCGCAGTTGATTGCCAAATCCGGCCATAAACTGGCCCATCAACTGCTGTTGGGCCACGCCCGGCAGCTGGTGGACGATGAAAACCTGGATGCCTGGCTGGTTGATGTCGCTGAAGATTACGATGATGACCAGCAGTTGCTGGACACCCTGTTTAGCAACAGTCGTATCCCGGTCATCCTCAGCGATAGCAGTGAATTTACAGCAGGCTCGGAAGAACACACAGCCTGGTTGCGCCGTACCAGTGTGCGGTTACAGCGGCTGCGCGGGGATATCAACCTGCAACAGTCGGAGCCGGCAAGTGAACTCTGGGTCCTGGCTGCATCGACGGGCGGTCCGGCAGCAGTAAAACGATTTTTGGCAGCCCTGCCGGCTAATTTGGGCATCGCGTTTGTGTATGTGCAGCATATCGATGCCAACCAGGCCATAACCCTGAACCGCATGATGACCAATGCCGGCAGTTACCCCGCGATGGTCGCCAGCCAGGGCCTGGTGCTGGAAGCGAACAGCCTGACGCTGATCACCGCCAAAGATTCGGTAGAGCTGCTCGCCAACGGTACGTTGGTTATCAATTATGGCCAACCATGGAAAGGTAGTTATGCGCCCTCCATCGATCAGGTCGCAGCTAACGCCGCACAGATCTATCGCGAGCGCAGTGGTTTGATTATTTTTACCGGTATGGGCGATGATGGTGCCGCCAGCTGTCGAATCATGAAACAGGTCGGCGGGCAAGTATGGGTCCAGCGGCCGGATGATTGCACCAGTGATTCAATGCCGGTGTCGGCACTGGCAACCGGTTGTGTCGGGCTGTCGGGAACGCCAGAATACCTGGCGCGCGCTTTAGGTAAGCTGGCCAATAAACACCGGCTCACCAAAACCTATAAAAGCCCGGTCCGGGTCATTAAAAACGCAAATTCGTAAACCTGAATAACTGTCAGCAAGTCACAGGAAATACCATGAGAGCGCCCCAACGCATAGAGAAAAAAATCGAAGAAGTGGCGAGCCTGCTTATCCCCCTGCAAGGGCGGCAACTGCTGGCACCCAACGTGACCGTAGCCGAAATCGTTCCCGTCTCTCAAGTCATTCCCGTGCAAGATGCACCCGCCTGGTACCTTGGCAACTGTAGCTGGCGCGAACAAACCATTCCCCTGCTCGCTTTTGAAGTCATGAACGGCGAGGACAAACCCGGTGTTTCCAACCGTTCGCGTTTTGCCGTAATCAACACCACCGGCGTTCACGAATCACTCCCCTTCATCGCCATCCTCACCCAGGGTTTGCCTCGCCTTGCGCGCGTAACCGAAGAAGAAATCACCGAACGCGAAGACGCCGACAACAAACCCTTTGAATTAATGCACGTCTCCTGGGCCGGAGAAGAAGCGGTGATTCCCGATGTTGAAGCCATGGAACGTGCGTTCCTCGATTATCTGCATTTGGAAAACTAGCCTGTATTTAGAAAATGAATCTGCACCTGGAATAAGCCATCATGTCTGGCATCACTGAATTGATTGTCGAGGATCTCATCCCCGGCACCGGTAAAGCTGTGGTCAAAGGCGCCCTCATCATCACCCATTACACTGGCTGGCTTGAAGACGGCACTGAATTTGATTCCTCCCATCGCAAAGGCCAACCCTTCCAATGCGTTATCGGCACTGGCCGCGTTATTAAAGGGTGGGACCAAGGCTTGATGGGCATGCAAGTCGGCGGCAAACGCAAACTGCACGTTCCCGCACATCTCGCGTATGGCGAACGTCAAATCGGCGCGCTGATAAAACCCAATTCGAATTTAATTTTTGAAATTGAATTGCTGGAAGTGCTGACAAGGGACGATTAATCTCTCCGCACCAAATCCTCGTGAAAGATTTCAGTTAACGCAGTGTTTTTGCAAACAAGGAATTTAAAATTATGACGAATGAAGAAGCTAAAGTTTTGGTAAGAAAAGTTTTCGCATCAATCAGCTGCGCCAAATCATCTGAAGATTTAGAAAAAATTATTGAAAATAACCCAGCATTAAAAAAGAATAAACTTGATACCTCAAAATATCCTAACCTCCATATTTTTATTAGCGCGAACGATATTGCTGCGCTTAAGAAATTAGATATTTTATCAAATGAAAATAAGCTAATACCCATAGCTGACTCAGCCAATCTCACACCGTTAGAAAAACTCCTCTATTCTATACTTTGGAAAAATGGGGACCTGGGAAAAGAGATGCATATTGTAGACGGCATAATAGCGGGCCTAGAAGGACAAGATAATTATTCCAAAAAAAGTGGTCTTGTGTTTTACCAATATGGAAAGCATTTAGCGAATCGGGAAGAGCCCATCGTTGACCAGCATACTATTAGAGCATTTTTGTTATTTCAAAATTTACAATCTAATGATTCAGAAATTACAAAAATAAGAAAGAAGAAAACTATAAAAACCCAAGAGATATTAGATTTTAAGTCATGGCTCAAATCCCGTGAGATTGGCAAAATAGAACATCAGTTTCACACGGACAAAATCCTATTTTCACTTGGAAAGTCTATTAAGATAAACACCAAATAATTATCCTAAAAGCTTGGCTTTCGAATTCTTCGTGCTGAGTTTTATAGGCGGACATTCAATGCTTTTGTCTAGCGTAGGCTGCATAGCTGCAACCTACTAATTAGTAAACACACTAGGCTTTTTTAGTTGAACCAAGCCTCCCATCCTCAATTCTCGATTTAATCCCCGCCGCACCCCAAGCAGTTGCTATTTTTGCCTGTTCTTCTGCACTCATCACTTCAAAGCTTCCAACCAGTGATTTATCAAAGGTTAACTCATCGTGATGAATTTGTTTGCCGGATTCGGTAACGGTGCGGGTCACGCTGTTAGTCGATGGGTTGTAGTTTACACTTACGTGTAGCCCTTCATATTCAAATTGCAGATTGTTCTCTGACATATCAATTCCCTCGCTGTTAAAAGATTTTTGCGTAATGCATTAGCTGGATCAATTTATCGCGCGTTGTGAGAAACAGGTTACTAAACAGCATCAATGTAAGTGCTGCAATTCTTAACCATGAATAGCGAATTTTCTGCATATTATTTCTCCTACCGATTTGAATTTATTATTCACATCAACGCACACGTTTAAGACTTTGCACCGTCAGATCAAGTGCCTTATGCATATCCAACCGCGCTGAGCGACCAATATCCGGATGATTCAATTCGTTATTGCGTTCGGACGGTAAAATCGGCGATGTAAGATCATCCGCATCGGTCGGTTCAAAATCGGCTTCTTCACCAATTGTCATGGCACTGCGACGCAATAAAATTCGAATTTGCTCCGGCTCAAGCGTCGGATTAATCGACAACATAGCCGCAACTAACCCCGCTACCAATGGCGTTGCGTAAGAAGTGCCGCAATGTTTTTCGCCTTCTGAATTGATGACTAATACCGAGCTGTGAACACAGGCAGCCGCCGTAATATCTACGCGTTTATCAATGTTGGATGCGCCGCGTTTCACTGCATAGTCAGCATCAGTCACGCGAGCATCTTTTTTATTGCTAAGCTCATGCCCGCCCACGACTAACAATTGTTCCGTCACAAATGACGATGGCAAACGGTATTCATCAAGACCGGAAAAGGATGCGCCGTTACCCGCCGAATTAATCACGATCACATCGGGATGTTTCAACCGCAACCATAAGAAAAATTCCTCCAGTAATTCTTCATAGCCACTCATCGCCAAACCGGATCGCACCAGTGAATCTATATCTTTGCCATCTACATTTTTTGCACCTACGCGATGAATGCCCCAACTCCAGTTGAGCACACGCACACCATCTTCAACAAGATTTACTGATGCGGCGATATTTGCGGTAATACCCGCATCAGAATTGCGATCCACAATCACATCAAAACCCGGCCCTGCTTTATCCAGGCCGCGCAGGAAACCGGAATTGCCACCGTTATTCCAGGTAGCCGCAAAAATTCCGGCAACAGTCGAGCCGTGCGATTCCGGTTTTTCTGCATCGCGTGCATAAAGGCAAATGCGCTTTTTATCGCGGCGACAGTCGCCAACATAATCGGCAAAGTCCGGCGAATCAAAATCCACATCACGCTCGATCACACCAATTTTTATAGGCGCGGTTTTTATCAGTTGTGTTTTGGCGGGGATACGGCGCAAGTAAAAATCAACCGCATCGAGAAAACGATTCGATGCCCACTCGCCTTTATCAAGTGAATCAGCGTGTGCAGGATTATTTCTGAGTATTTCGCTTTCTATTTCTTTTTCCGCACCACTTTCTTCAATGATCACCGCATCAACACCGATTTCTGTGCCGATGCGTAGCACCAACGCATCACGCTCGATAAGATTGCGTACCGGTAAACGTAACTGATAGGTATTTAATGGAGGAATAGCGCCAACAATTTTAGCATCGTACTTTTTTGCCAATTCGCGCGCGGTTTGCAAACCATCAGCATTCTCCTCAATGATGACACTGATTAAATCCACATAAGTAATCAAGCCATCACCATTTTTTGCGACTTCCGATTTATTCGCCGCAATCACATGGCTGCCTTTCATACTCAACCAAACCTCATTACTTTTTTGCTCACCTTGCTCCAACCATAAGGGACCACTCTGGTATTTATTATTGGCCAACGTTATGCGCAAAAGATCGCCATCGTGTTTAATTTCACGGGTCGCCAGCAGCTTTTCCCCAACCCGGATTTTTAATTGCTGGCTGGACAATTTTCCCGTGGTACTAACACAAAATTCCTGCTGCGCCTGCGAAAAAAAATCGCCGCAGCGTTCTATGTGTTTTATGCGTAAGAGTTCTTGAGTTTTTACAAGTAGCCGTTCTTCCGCGTAACCAACGCAGGAAAAAAGAAAGAGGAGCAACCAATAAGGCTGGCGTTGTTTTATGCGCATAAAGTCCCATCCCCGGTAAATAATTGCCATCCGCCTGGATTACTTTACGACTTGAAATGCCTACGCTTGGTTCCGGGTAAAACAAAAAACCCTGACTGACTAGCCAAAACGGTTGACTCGATTAAAAATCCCCCCACAAATACTGCACCAGACTAATCGCCGCAACCGGTGCAGTTTCGGTGCGCAAGACTCGTGGGCCGAGAGTCAGTGCATTGAAGTGTTTTGCTTGCGCTTGCGCAATTTCGCTTTCGCTTAATCCGCCTTCGGGGCCAATTAATAGTGTTACGCTTTGCGGTTTTTGTTCAGCGGGAAGGGTTTTGCTGTCGCGGTGGTGGAGGACAAAACGCAGCTCGGAATTCACAGTGGCTAGCCAATCCGATATTTGAAGCGGTGTGGATAATTCGGGTAATAGATTGCGCTGGCATTGTTCGCAGGCGCTGATAATAATTTGCTGCCAGCGATCAATCAGTTTTTCTTGGCGATCACCACCCACTTTTACTTCCGTGCGCTCGGTAATTAGCGGTGTAATTTTGGTAACGCCGAGTTCGGTGGCTTTTTGCAGTACCCATTCGAAGCGTTCACCGCGTGAAATGCCGATGGCTAATTCCAGTTGCAACGGTGATTCGCGATTATCGGCAAGGTGTTCAGCAATAGCGACCGTCACAGACTTTTTACTGACGTCCTGAATAACCGCTGCGAATTCACCGCCCGCACCATTGAATAAAATCAATTCGCGCCCGGCTTGCATGCGCAATACTTTGCTCAGGTGATGCGAGGCGGCTTCTTCCAATTGCAACAACTCGCCGGTAATTAATGCTTGTTCAGTAAAAATTCGTGGAATGCGCATGGTATTAATGTTCGGTATGAAGTTGAACGTCGGTGTTGTCGTGGGTGAGCGCTGCGCGGATAAATAAACGCGCAGCGCCGGTGTGTTCAGTTAATGCATCGGCGGCTAGTAAAATCGCACCGGTAGTCCAGGTGGTTTTTTCGCGCGGCCAAATTACCTGATCGCGAAAATTAAAGCCGGTCCAATAGCCGCCGTCGTCATCCATAAATTGATGCAGCCAGCTAAAAAGAGTTACGGCTTTGGCATGTTCACCGGCAGCGAGTAATGCGAGCGTTAATTCGCAGGATTCGGCTACGGTGACCCAGGGCTCATCAGAGACACAACGGCAACCCACATTGGTTTCTACAAAAATGTGCCATTTATGTTCGATGCGTTGTTGTGCGGCTTTGCCCGCTACCACACCAGTGAGTATCGGATAAAACCAATCCATGGAAAACCGGGTTTTGGGTGCCCAGGTGCGATCAAAATATTCGGGATGATGACGTAATGTGTTGCCTAATTTTTGATGGGCACTACGCCAGTGATTTACATTAAAACCGATCTGATCGGCACACAAAATGGCACACTCGAGGCTTTTATAAATCGAGCTGGATGCCGTCACTAGCGCATCTTTTTTCGCACTACCGTCTTCTGCTACCGCCCAATAAATTTCACCAGTAGGCGCTTGGTAACTCAACACAAAATCAATTGCTTTTTGCACTGCCGGGAAAAAGCGCAATAAAAATTTAATATCACTGGTAACTAAAAAATAATGCCAGATACCGGTAGCGATATAGGCGATAAAATTAGTTTCGCGATGATCTTTATCCACCGGTTGATCATCCAGATAATTGGCCCACCAGCTACCATCTGCTAATTGTTCATGCATCAACCATTCGTATGCGCGTTGCGCTGCATCATATTCACCACCAATAGTTAAACCCATCGCCGCTTCAATATGATCCCAAGGATCAGCTTTCCCGCCAGTAAACCAGGGAATACAACCGTTGGGTAATTGCGTGCGCAAAATATAATTGATGGTGGGGCGCAACAAACTTTCGGGAAAAAATCCTTTGGTGAGTAATAAATTTTTCATTTTTTTAACCCCCTTCCTGCCTCCCCCTTAAAAAGAGGGGAGGAGTTAACGGTGCCATATGCTGTTCCCTCCCCTGCCAAAGGGAGGGCCAGGGTGGGGTTATCTTTTTTAAAATACATCACAACACTTTTTCCCATCATCGGGTTGAGGATTTTTTCCAGGGTTTGGGTGAGCCAGGGTTTTTGCATTAAATCCCAGACTAATAAACGGTGATAGGCTTTTATCAATGGGTTGGTGTCTTGCGTCTTCCACCACCAACATTTTAGCCACCAAAAAGGCGAATGCAGTGCGTGCGCCCAATGGCGGCGGTAAAAGGTAAAACCGGATTTTTCAATTTCCGTGCGCAATGCTTGCGCGTTAAAAATACGGATATGCCCGCCTTCTACCTGATGATATTCCGCACTCAGCCACCAGCAAATTTTTTCCGGCCAAGCACGCGGTACGGTCACAGCTAACAAGCCATTTGGTTTTAAGATGCGTTTAATTTCAGCCAGCACTCCCTGATAATCAGGAATATGTTCCAATACTTCGCTGCAAATGATTTTATCGATGCTGGCATCCGCAAACGGCAAACATGTGGCATCTGCTTGCTGTAAATAAAATGCTTTTTCCAGGTCAGGCTGGGCGAAAGGAATAAAGCGTGAACGCGCAGTCAGCAAATCATTAAAATTCAGATCCACCGCAATTGCATTTACGTTAGCCTGTAAATAGACATTGATGGCGTGGCGACCTTCACCGCAACCAAGGTCCAGTACATGGTCACCCGCAGCGAGTGGAAAATCATTGAAATTGATGGTCAGCATTTTTATTTGCCACCATTATTGTTAAGCAACTCGAAATAAAACGCCTGCATTTTTTTGCCAACACAGTCCCAGCTTAATTGCTGCAAGATATGTTCGCGGCCGCGTGCGCCTAATTGTGTGCGCAATTCTGCGTTGCCGATTAATTCGCGTAACGCATCGATTAACGATTCTACGTTTCCAGCCGTCACCAGCCGCGCACCATCGCCAACCACTTCCGGCAAGGCACCGCCGTCGCTACAAATTAATGGCACACCGCAAGCCATGGCTTCGGCCGCAGGCAAACCAAACCCTTCATACAACGAGGGTACTACGGCAATTTCCGCGCGTGCGTATTCTTCCACCAATTCCTGATTACTGATGCCAGATTTGAATTGCACTGCATCCAGTAATTGCAATGCCGCTAATTCTTTTTGGGTATCACCATCGTCTTTTAATTTTCCAATGACCGTGAGTCGCAACTGCGGAAATTCAACACGCAGTCGCGCAATCGCGCGCAATAGAATGCTCAAGCCTTTTAACGGCTGGTCAGAAGACGCTGTGGTAATTAACGAAAATTCGCGCCGGGCAATTTCCGGCACCGGTTTGAAGATATTGGTATCCACACCGTTGGGAATAATATGGATATTTTCTGCCGGGCGCGCGAAGGCTTGTTCAATATCGCGTTGTGATTGCGTTGAAACAGTAATCACATGCCGTAAATTTTGTACAACTTTTTTCTGCATTGACAAAAAACTGTACCAGCGATTGATCAACCAACGCTGGCCTTTTTCCGTTGCGGCTGCGAGCGCCAGATCGCGGTCGCGGGTGATGGGATGATGCACCGTGGCGACAACATTCACACCGCGTTTTTGTAATTGCAGCAAACCGTAGCCGAGGCTTTGGTTATCGTGAACGATGTCGTATTGCGGGGCATGGGTTTTGAAATGTTTTACCAACCGGCGACCAAAACAATAAGGTTCACCAAAGGCGCCGCTCAGCTTGCTCCACCATTCGTAAAAATCCGCAAACGACAATAAATGGTGCGGGCGCAATGCGCAGGTGGGATTCGGGTGGGCGTATAAATCCAGGCTGGGGATTTTAATCAGGGTCACGCGCGCGTCCAACTCCGGGTACGGCGGGCCGGAAATTACGTCCACACTGTGGCCGAGATCGACCAGTGCCTTACTCAAATAATGGAGATAAATCCCCTGCCCGCCCACATGCGGATGGCTGCGATAACCCAGTAATGCGATACGCAAACTGCCAGACGCTACTGACTGTGTTGTCGTATTAGGGACAGCAACCCGGGCCGTCGAATTTATATGGGCGTTGTACGCCAAAGGTTGATATGACATGGAGCGCCGCTACCTGATCAGTTGCACGCATTATAGGTGGTTACAGGCATCGACAACAAACTTCACCCTATTGGTTATACCTCACGCACGTGTTTTTAATTGATCATCACCTGATTCGGTAAAAACAACAGCCTGTATTTTCACCAACAATGGCAACCGCACTGACGAGGAATTTGAACTATTGCGATTTCAACTGGCGGATTGGTTTTATCAACATCTGTAAAAAACTTGCCTTATAAATCACGATTAATTTTTCTTTTCCAACAATTTCCCGAATATTTTCTCGCGCGGGCTGAAGCAAAAACAACACTCGATAAGTGGCACAATTTTCGCTGTGTCTGATTGCGCAGTTATTAAAAATATTTGCAAAGAATAAATTATTGTTTTTGACCGGTGTTGGAGCCAGCCATGGAAAAATTTTCAGGAATTTCACGTCGCGCGTTATTGCGCGGTTCAGTCGCAGCCGCTGTTGCGGCGAATGGTTTAGCGCTCTCTCGGCCTTTATTGGCGCAAACAGGTTTTCCGTTGCCAAAAATCCTGGGAACCGATGCGAGTAAAAATGCGCGCGTTGAAAAATACTGGGACCAGATCGCCAGCTTATTCAAGTTATCGCCGGATTTTATTAATCTGGAAAATGGTTTTTACGGTGTACTTTCCAAACCGGTACTCGCTGAATACCAACAACACATTGCGCGGCTTAACGAAACCAGTTCGTATTTTTTACGGCAGCAGTATGCCCAGGAAGCCGCAAAAATTCGCGCGCAAATTGCCGAGGTTGCGGGTGTTGATGTGAGCGAAATTGCGTTAACGCGCAATGCCACTGAAGCATTGCAAAATTTAATTGTGAATTACAATAAACTCAAACCCGGCGATACTGTGCTTTACGCTGATCTCGATTACGACAGTGCCCAGGAGAATATCGAATATTTGCGTGAAACGCGCGGCATTAACACCGTAAAAATTACGCTTCCGGAACCGGCCACGTATGAATCCATCATCGAAACCTATGAGCGGGCGTTTGCGGAACATCCGCGTATTAAATTAGTGTTGTTAACGCACATTGGCCATCGCACTGGCCTGGCGATTCCAGTAACGGAAATCGCGGAACTCGCCAAACAAAAAGATATTGATGTATTAGTGGATGCAGCCCATTCATGGGGCCACCTGGATTTTAAAGTCCCTGAATTAAAAGCCGACTTCGGCGCATTTAATTTGCATAAATGGATTGGCGCACCCCTGGGTGTGGGGTTTATTTATATTCGCAAGGCAAAACTGGCGGCGATTAATCCGCATTTAGTCAGCAGTGAAAAAGCCGCGACCGATATCAGCTCGCGCGTGCACACCGGCACTACCGCGACCGCGAATGTACTTACCGTGCCAGCGGCACTGGATTTCCATCGCCAACTCGGCCCAGCTAACAAAGAAGCGCGCTTGCGTTACTTGCGCGATTACTGGGTGACGCGTGTGCGCCAGGAAATTCCCAATATCCAGATCCTTACGCCCGATGATCCACGCCTTTACGGCGCAATTACGTCGCTGCGCATCAAAGGCAAAACCGGTAAGGCTGACAACCAATTGCTAGCGCAGCAACTGCGCGAACAACACAATATTTTTACCGTGGCGCGCGGTGGTGCTGCCTCCGGCGATAGCGTGCGCATTACGCCGGCGATTTTTACGCGCACCAGCGACCTGGACAAATTGGTCGCCGCGTTGAAAACGGTGGCGCGAAGCTGATGGCTTGATTGCGGCGACTGACCCGACAAATCCCCTGACCACATTGGCGTAAGCCATTTATCGCAAGGAGTTACTTGTGCACGCTCTTTTTTTGCCTGAAAAAAATCGCTTGTCACTGTTCATTAGTGCATTGCTGTTAAGCAATATATCGTTGGCAAGCGCCCAGGAATTACTGGCGCCGGCCGATGGGCGCGGTGGTGCGGACGTGGAAACATTAATCGTTACCGGCACCCGCGAACGCGGCACCAGCGCGCGTGAAAGCAGCTCACCGGTTGAGGTGATTTCTGCTGAAACATTAAAAGCCACCGGCCAGGTGAATTTGATCGATAGCTTGAGCAAGCTGGAGCCTTCGTTTTATGTACCAGCGCGCAGTGGCGACGTGGGTAACCTGACCCGGCAAGCGCAAATCCGCCAATTGGGGCCGAACCAGACATTGGTATTAATTAATGGCAAACGCCGCCACCAGACCGCCATCGTCAACGCTTCTGCGACCTTTGCCGGCGCTACGGGTGTGGACCTTGCGCAAATTCCGGTAACGGCAATTGAACGCATCGAAGTGTTAAAAGATGGCGCGGCCGCGCAATACGGCACCGATGCAATCGCCGGCGTGATCAACGTGATCCTTAAATCCGATAAAGAAAACGGCGTGTTGAATATTGATTACGGCACTTATGGCTCGAGCGATATCAACCCGCAGCGCGAAGACAAGGGCGAAAATCGCCATGTCGCCGTGAACAATGGTTTCAGTGTGGGTGATGAGGGTTACCTCAACCTGAGCCTGGAGTGGACCGATAAGGACCACACCAATAATTCCGGCCAGCATCCCACCATTCAAGCCGCGAATATTCCCAGCCCCGGTTGGGTAAACCGCATCGCCGGCGAACCGGCGTATGAATTGTTTACCCTGGGTTTTAATGCGGGCACCAAAATAGGTGATGATCTTGAACTCTATGCATTCGGCACCGCTGGCCAACGCGAGGCGGTAGCGCAGCAGAATTTCCGCCGCTACAACTCGGCGCCGGCGATTTACCCCAAGGGCTATATTCCCACTATTGGTATCGATGAGACCGACTATGCGCTCACCACCGGCATTGAAGGTCAATTCCTCGGCGATGGCCATTGGGATTTGAGCACCACCTATGGCGCCGATGAAGCCGATGTGCTGGTGAAGAATTCCGCCAACCTGAATCTGCTTGCCGATACCGGCAGCACGCCCAGGGATTTTTACAACGGCACGTTCAACAATAGCCAGTGGACCACCAACCTGGATTTAAGCAAACCGGTTGCGCTGGATTTCCTGCCCGCGCCGCTGAATCTGGCCGGCGGAACCGAATATCGCCATGAAACCTACCAACTCGAAGCGGGCGATGCAGCCTCGCGTTACAAAGCTGGCTCACAGGCATTCCCCGGTTACCAGTTCACCGACGCGCGCGATGTGGAGCGCGATATTGTTGCGGTGTACACCGAACTGGGCACGCGCTTTACGCCGGAATGGCAAGTGTCGTTGGCGACGCGCGCGGAGCATTACAGCGATGCCGGCGATACCGCCATCGGTAAACTGGCGACCCGTTACGATTTCAATCCGCGCTTCGCATTGCGTGCGACGGCCAGCACCGGCTTTCGCGCACCCACGCTCGCCGAACAAAATTTTTCTGCGACTAACGTAACGCCCACCGTTTCCAATATCCAGTTAGCCGTTAATTCACCTGCTGCAAAATTGTTAGGTGCGCCACGTTTGAAGCCGGAGGAGTCTGAAAATATTAGCCTCGGTTTGGTGTTTGAACCGCTGGAAAAAGTTTTCGCATCGATTGATGTATTCCAGATTGATATCGACGAGCGAATTATTAATACCGGCAATTTAAATGGCCCGGCGGTGCGCGATGCAATCGCCAGCAACGGTATTTTTTTCCAGGGCAGTTCCGCCAACCTCGCGTTTTTTACCAACGGCGTGGATACCCAAACCAAAGGGGTGGATCTGGTGCTGGACTGGAGCACTGACCTGGAAGCCTACGGGCAAATCCGCTGGAACCTGACCGGCACGCGCATTAAAACGGAAGTCACGCATATCAAAAATGCATCGCTGCAATTGGGCGGTGGTTTATTGATTACACCGGTTATTATTTCGGGATTGGAAGACAGCACGCCGGAACATAAAATCTCGCTCAGCGCGAATTATTACCTGGGCAACTTTAATGCTTTATTGCGCCTGACGCGTTACGGCGAAAGTTCACAATTATCATCCGACGCCGGCACCGGACTCGCGCCGTTTACGCTAAATACCATTTCACCCGCGACGCTAACGGATATCGCCTTGGGCTACGATTTTAACGATGCCTTCTCGCTCACCCTGGGCGCCAATAATCTGTTTGATAAACACCCCGGGGAAACTATCCCTATTACACGCGGTGCAACCAATGCATCGGTCTACCCGACTTTTGCGCCCTATTCGGTGGATGGAACTTATTACTACTTGCGTAGCAGTTTCCGGTTTTAATCCACGGATTTTTTCACTCCCGAGCGTTTCACTCTCCACGAGTTGCCAGGCAGCGATGCCTGGCTTTTTTATCGGGCGGCGCACATCCGGCGCTAATTAATGCTCGCGGTGCGCGTCCGCTTTTTTATCCACTACGGCTAACGCCACACCGCCGATAAACAATAAAATCAAAACCGCCACCAAAGCACCAGTACCAACAATACCTGAAACTAACATAGTGATTTCTCCATCTGGAATCGCGCTGGTTATCAGCGCCCTCAGGAGTAGGTTGCGCCTTTGCGGGCAGGTATTTTTTGATATCGATCAAGCAATTTTTTACAGCATTTGATCTGGCGCAAACAAAGAAAAAACTGTGTAAACCTATTCTTGTCTCTCTACAGCGCGTGCATTGCCCACGTCATCGCTGGAAATAATTATTCAATCAAATTCATCAGCGGTGTTTTTATCGCCGCGTCCGGCGTAACGGGTACCGATGAAGATGTTGCTGATGGGGTGCTTTCCGGTGAGTCCGCTACATTGTCACTTGCGGCGCCGGCGACCACCGTAAAACGCAAAATACCGATTAACTGGTTAGCTTCTGTCACCACATGGATTTGCCAGCGGCCGAGGGCATTCTCGGGGAAATTCACTTTATGGCTCCAGGCGCGATAACCGGCTTCGCGGCCGCCGTTAATGTCCAGCGCGACCTTATCCACCAATTTTCCATTCAATAGCCAGACGTGGTAGATACGTTCGTTTAAACCGCGCGGTGCATGGATCGCGGTGTACGCATAGAGGCCTTTACGTAAATCTGCCTGGCTTAATGTTTTGAGGTGATTTTCCGGTGCGCGGTTGGCGTCGTCGATGGAATGGGTAATAGCAACCTCGGTCAACCACAAGGTTGCCGGAGGAATCCATGGCCGCGCCCATAATCCCGCCGCACCCAAGACTCCCGCCAGGATTAAGACCAACAGTCCGCGCTTCCACCATCGCCATTGGGACTCGCTGGCGACTGCGGCCAGGGTCACCAGCAACGCAATAGCCAACGCCCAGTAATAACTTTTGGCAGTGGGCAAATGAAAAATAATCGGCAATGCCGTTAACAGAATGGCAAATAACGTAAGGCCATGAAACGTGAAATACCAACTGCGGCGCGGCACCAAACCGCGAAAGTAAATGGGATCAACAATAGAAATGACCGCAGCGATCATCAACAAACCTGTATAAATTGCCTGGCCGCTGTTCCACGCTGTCGTAATAAAAAAGAACGGGATCACGAAGAACAGGCTTTCCTGATGGACGAGCTGGGTCGCATACGCAAAGAGCGGTTGCGGCAACTGGAAACCGAACCATCGAAATACCAGTCGATGCATGCTTTTTTCCATCAATAACCAGCACCAACTCGCCAGAATTAATGCCGCGAGTATTTGTGCCAATTCCTGCTTGCGCTCAACCAATAGAAAACTGGCTACGCCCGAACCGAATCCAAAGAGCGGGATCGCCCACGGAAAGCGGTCGGATAGTGCAATGACCTTGGGGGCCAGATCGCTGAGAAATTTAAACATCCTTCACCCTGGGTGTATTTAGCAATCCAGATTACGTAATTAAAGGACACCCAAAATGCCGAACTTACTCACTTTCGCAATTAGGCCGAACGACCATCACACCACTAAGCCACGTTAAATCTTACTTTCACTGGAACCACGCAGGCTCTATTGCAAAAAGCGGGAAGGTTCACGTTGATGGTCAACCAGGGTTAACGCAGCGCCCACCACCAGCAATACCGTGAAGGCACCAATCAGTAACGTACTCGCAATTACACCGGAAACTAACATGGTAATGTCTCCTCATTTTCAGACACATTACTTTGACCGCCGGACTCTGGTGATGTTTGACGCCTCTTACTGCGCCTTTATCATCGATTGGATAAACGGGAGAAATTAAAATAATGTGACGTTATTAGTATTCTTACCGCACTACCAAAATATCGATCGAAAAAAAACCGGGCACGCTGGCCCGGTTTTTTCATTTCATTGCCGCGTGCAGCAAACTTATCTCAATGTTCACGCGAAGCCGCCAGGCGACCCTCAATGACCGAGAGTGCAAAGCCAATCAGGATGATAAGTGCAAACGTACCCATTAACAGACCTGGCCCAACAATAGCTGATGTCGACATAAATAATGCTCCAACTGTATGGCGATGCTCGCCGTTGATTAAAAAATAAAAAGTTACAACCCATCTGCCGTGAATGTTTTCATCACGTAATCCACACGCTGCTCGGCCGTGCGATGCATGCGCTCTTTCAGCGATTCGATATGGCGCAAACGTGGCAACAGGCCACGGCCATTGGCGACCTGGATTGCCAGGCCGGGCCGGGCGTTGAGTTCCAGCAATTGCGCACCGCGTACTTTATCCAATACCAGATCGGTACCGATATAACCCAGGCCCGTCATTTCATAACAACGCGCGGCAAGCAACAACCAATTGCGCCAGTGGGCGATTTCGATCTCATTGAGCGCGCGTTTGGTATCGGGGTGATGGGTAACCGGTTTGGAATGTTGTACGGCGTTGAGCGCACGCCCGGTGGCAATATCCAGCCCCACCCCCACCGCGCCCTGGTGCAGGTTGGCTTTGCCGTCGGACTTGTGGGTGGCGAGGCGCAACATCGCCATCACCGGATAACCTTTAAAAATAATGATGCGGATATCCGGCACGCCTTCGTAGGAATAATCCTTGAAGTAGTCGTCGAACTGGATCAGGTCCTCCACGATCACCACATCGGGTTTACCGCCCAGGGAATAGAGGCCCGCGAGGGCGTTACTCATGTGGCGGCGAATATCTTCAATGCTGATTTCCACACCCGAGGATTTGATGAACTTGTCCCCGCGGCGACCGATGATTACCAGGATACCCTTGCCGCCCGAGCCTTTGGCCGGCTTCACCGCAAAGGCTTCCAGCGCCATCAACTTGTCTTCGATGTGGGAAATCTCGTGCTGGGAGTTGACCACAAAAAACAGCTTGGGCGTGGCGACTTCGTATTCTTCCGCCAGCAACTTGGTCTTGAGTTTGTTATCCACCAGCGGGAACAGGCTGCGCGGGTTGTACGCCGCGATAAAATCGTGGTTGCGGCAGTTCATTCCCAGTATGCCCATGCGCTTCAAACGCCAGGGGCTGACCCAGGAATTCCACCAGCGCTTGATGCCTGCGGGTGCCGCCAGCGCTGGCTTGGTCACCGGAGCAGTTGCCGGTGTAGACGCCGGAGCTGATTCACTCATGACTCAGCTCCTTTGCGCTCCTGGCTATTCTGGTTATCCACCATGGCGCGGAAACGGCGCAGTTCGGAAAGTTTGTAGCCGGTGTATTGACCCATCAACATGATCAGCGCCAGCGCCACCAGGTTCAGCTCGGGGAAGTTGAACGTGAGGTGCCCCACCAGCGGGAATTGCATCAAGGTATACGCCAGTACCGCAACCAGCAAGCTGCCACCGCCCTGTACCATGACCTCCTTGGGGCCTTCTTCTTCCCAAAGGATGGACATGCGCTCAATGGTCCAGGCGATGATGATCATCGGGAAGAAAGTGATGGTCATGCCGGTGTTAAAGCCCATCTGGTAACCGATCAGGCTGAGCGCGGAAATAATGAAAATCACCAGCACCACCAGCGTCGCAATCCGCGAGATCAACAACAGGTTCAAGCGCGATAAATAGGTACGCAACACCAGTCCCATCGCCACTACCGTGACAAAGCTCACCACCCCCAACACCAGCGACGTTTGCAAAAACGCCATGGCGATCAGGATCGGCATAAATGTACCGGAAGTTTTCAGGCCGATAATAATGCGCATAAACACCACCACCAGGGCGCCGATAGGCAGCAATAGCAGCAGCTTGAACATACTTTGTTCTTCAATCGGCAAATGCTGGATGCTCAGCACACTGAACGCGCTTTCCTTGAATTGCGCTTTGATCAGGTCCAGCGCCGGCACGGTTTGGTGGATCATCGAGAAACTCACGCGCGAGCGGTTGCCACCCGCCACATCCAGGATCGATTCGCCACCGGTATGCCATAACAACAGGTTTTCCGGCACGCCTTGCTCGCCGGTGGTCGGGTTAAACAGCACCCACTCGTGGCCGTCGTATACCTGGACCAGCCGGGTCAGGTTCTGGTGGCGACGGGCATCTTCCAGGTAAAGACCGAGGGCAGGGCGCGCCGGGATGCCGGCCTGGTTGATCAGTTTTTCCACCAGCGCCGAACGATCAGTTTGGGCGGATAACAACAGCGCCGCGTTCTGGTCGAGGTTATCGCTGTTGAGCAATTTGATCAGTTCCCGCGTCAGGCTTTGCGGGCTGCTGGATTTGCTCCAGGCGGTATCCAGTACTTGTTGGGCGGCGGTTTCCTGTGAGGAGCCATCCCAATCGACATGGGCGGGTGTAGGTTGCCCGGTGGGAATATCGTGGGCAGCTTCATCATCTACATCAATAAACTGGGTCTTGTAATAGATAGTCTGCGGGCCAATCGCCTCGCGCTTGGACCACTCGCCCCGGCGCACGCCGTTTTCCGCTACCACCGAATAACCATAACCGGGTGCTGCGGCTTGCTCGCTGAAGCTGCGATAGCCGGGCGGGTTATCCGGCAAGCCCAGGCGCGCAGTGACCGGTTCACCGGTCGCGTCAAAATCGATCCGCGCTTCAATCAGCCATACCGGTTTTTGCACACCGGGGGTAAAGGGGATTTCCATCTGCACATGGCGCATCCAGGCGGTAACCAAACCGATCAGGGCCAGCATGCCAATGACAGTGTAAAACGGGGCACGGGAGGGTTTTTTCATGGGATTTGTTCCTGGCAAAGCCGGTGCATGGACCGGCTCTACTTGTTAATCACAGATAGTAGAAGCAAGGCCTAGTTTTTGGCCGCGGCTGAGCTGGAAGCATCGCTGCGCTGGAGCGGGGCGAGGTTATTGCCGCTAACATCCACCAGCATCACATCGCGCAACAGGTTGCGGCCAATCAGGATGGGATATTCAGAGGTACTGCGGTCCGCGAGGATAAATTCACCGCGCTGGTTCAGCTTGCCGATGGTAAAGCGGATTTCCACTACCGGCCGGCGATCCGGCGTCGGGTTGGAAGTCTGAACGGTCTGGAAACGCAGGCGCTTGCGTTCAAGCACATGGGGCTCCTTGGTATCCGGATTGAAAATGGTAAAGCGCACCCACTCTTCGCCGTTGCGCTCGAACATTTGGATATTACGGGCATCAATCACCGAGTTGGCGACATTGGTATTGATACGGGCATTCATCACCACATTCAAACCGGCAATTAATGTCTGCTCGCGTAAACCGACGATTTGTTTGTCCGTCTGGCCCTGGTCTTTGGCATTGGCTTTTTTAGCACCATTGTCTACCGGGGCCGGACAATCGGCTTTGGGGATCAACCGCTCAACTACCTGGGGCCTGGCTTCCAGGGCTTTTTGCTGCAAGTCCAACTGGCTTTGAAGCTGCTGCAATTGGGCGAGGATTTGGGTCTGCTGCTGGCCATGTTCGGCACTGTGGGCCTGGTGTGCCGCAATACATTCTTGTGCACTGGCCAGATTGGCCTGGTTTTGCTGCTGCAGTTTTTGGCTGGTACATGCATTGAGCGATGCCAATGCCAGGGTAAGCAGGCCGAAACGATACAAAGTACGGCCACAAGGAAAATGGGTTTTTAGTTTCATCACAACAACCGGCAATATCACGAGGGTGAAAATGGTTATAAAAATTCGAGTGGGCTAATTGTAGCTGCTAGGGCCGGTTAAACACACGCCCCCTTAGGTAAATCCACTTGGCTTTTAACGGGAAACATAGACTTTTGCGTATTCAGGCGGCAACCGGCGGAAGCGTTTGTACTCCCATTGATACTGTGCGGGTGCACGACGCACACAGGCAGCAACGCTGGCATTCAGGCCGGTAACCGAGGTGTGTTGGTCCGCACTGTAGATATCGGGATCAGCCTCCAGCACCACTATTTTGAATCCGCCCGGCACCCGCTCGGCATAACAGGAACACACCGCGCAGCCGGTGCGCTGGATCAACCCGTGGACCAGCGTCATCGTCAATGCCGGCTGGCCCATAAAGGGAGCGACCTCACCGCCGGCATCGCGCGCCGGCACCTGGTCCGGCAAAATCCCCACAATAGTTCCGCCCTGCAAGGCTTTGAACAACATCATCACGCCCTTGCGATTGGTGGGCGCCATAGTGATGTTCAACTTACTGCGCCCCGCCAGCACCAGTTCATCCATTTTGGGATTTTCCAGCGGCTGGTACATCGCCGTAAGGTTGGCCACACTCGCCAGGTAGGGCGCAACCACTTCCCAATTACCGTGGTGCGGCGCCAGCACCAGCACGCCTTTACCTTCAGCCAATTTGGCGCGCAGCAGATCATCGCCTTCTTTGGTGACAATCCGGCGATCCAGCCATTCCCAGGAATTGCGCCAGATCGCCCCGGCTTCCATCGCCGTTTTGGCAGTTTCCTGCAGGCTTTGTTGGGCAAGGCGGGTTTGTTCGGCGGGCGATAATTCGGGAAAACACAGGGCGATATTGGTGCGCGTCACCTTGGCCGAGCGGTCATTCATCCACCACACAATACGCCCCGCGAGGCTGCCGATACGGCGCAACAATCCCAGCGGTAGACGGGCCATGGCTTTAACCAGCAAGGGGGCCAGATGGTTTTTCATGGGTTGGATGACTCACTCAAAAAAGTGCGCGCAGCTTACCGGAATTTGCCACGCAACTAAACGCTTCCAGGTCGCCTTTAGCCGGCAAGGGGTTTAGAGTAAGTTTCTTCAGAGTAGTGCCATTTGGAGGCAACACTGTGCAACCCGTCCACAACACCTGGTTAGTATTCCTGTTGCCACTGTTGGTAGTACACGGGGCCTGGTTGTGGAGCAGCGTGGCCGGTGCTATCGATTGGTGCCTGCCGTACTGGAGTGGTTGCACGTCGATCAGCAAGGCAGCGCGCTCCAGCGATGCGCTGTTTTTGTTCCGCGCCGTGATGACTTTTAATGCCGCCCTGCTCGCCAATTACTGGTTGCATGCCAGCCGGTTTTTAACGCTCTATGCAGCTCCCAAAAGCGCAACCTGCACGCTCAATATCATCGGCATTACCGGCGCTATTTTTTTAGTGCTCTACGCCAACTTTCTAGGCAGTGATGGTAGTTTTTACCAGCTGCTGCGTCGCTACGGCGTGACGATTTATTTTTCCTTTACCGTGTTGGCGCAAATGCTTTTCTTACGGCAGTTGATATTACGAATACCGATCAATTCGCGCTGGATAAAATATAAAACGCGCCTTTCCATCGGGTTACTTTTTTTGGGCTTGGCCAGCGTATTTTGCAACGCATTGTTAAGCGGTACAGCCAAGGACACGTGGGAAAATATAATCGAATGGCATTTTGCGTTGGGGATGAATTTTTATTTTCTGTTTTCTGCGCTCTTGTGGCAAAACGCAGGTTACTCCTTGCAAGCGCGAACAACCGTCACTGCCCCAAAATAAAACGGGCCGCAACTGCGGCCCGTTTTATTTTGCAGATTCACGTATTAATCAAAACACTCGCACCGCAGTGAAAATATCAATAAACGTTAATTCTTTTTCAATTTCCACCGGCGTGTGCAAGCGACGGGAAATATCGCGCGATGACACTATGCCGCGGATATGGTGTGCATCAGTATCCACCACCAGCAGGTATTCCTGGTGGGTTTTCTTCAGCGTGGAAACCACATCGGCAACCGTAGCGCGTTTGAATTGGTGGTAGTCAATCGCATTAATGCTGCTGCGGCTGTGCATTAAATCGCGCACCAGCAATTCATCGCGTTTAATGCGCAACGCCATTTGTTTTAACAACATACTGTGATCAGAAAGATCATCGCGGCTAATCACACCAATAAATTCTTTTTGATCATCCACGACCAACTTAATTGAAACATCTTCAGCCAGCATCAACTCCAGCGCTTCAGACGCTTCCAGGTGACTGTCCACCATATGGGGTTTATGGCTGCGGAAATCGGTGAGGATTGCCAGGGCGGAAGTGCTGCCCTGGATATCTTCGAATTCTTCGGGTTGTACCAAATGATCATTTTCAGCTAACGCAAACACGTTCAAATTTTTCATAATGAGCCCACTCCAATCAACGTAATAAGGAAGAGATTGCAGCGCTCCACTGTTGTTGCCGTCTCTTCGTTAACCCTGTGATTAAAAAAATAGGCCTCTGGTTCAACAATTAACACTCGAATATGGCGGCTTTTACGCGTTATTTACTCGCTGTTTACGGTTGGTTTACTGGAACCCGCTTTGAACCTGAATGGCATCTGAATTTAGTTTATTTAGCGACCAATCATGCGTAGTAAGGTACGGTCTTTATCGAGCAGATGGTGCTTAAGTGCACCGACGATATGCAGGATAATTGCCGCCGCCAATACATAACCCAGCCACTCATGGGTGAACGCGCCTAATTGCGATAACCCCGCGTGGAAAGGTTCCACCTCACCGTCTGCATTGTGGTTGCCCGGGATCAATATCCAGCCAAAAACCTTAACGCCATAGCCACCCAAACCGGAATACATCATGCCGGAAACCGGCATCAACACCGTCCCCACGATCAAAACCCAATGAGTCACTTGCGCCAGGCGATGTTCCAGCGCGGGATACTCGCGCACCGGCGTCGGCCAACCATTTTTAAGTCGCCACCACACCCGAACTAACACCAACAGGAAGATCACCACGCCGAAGGATTTATGCCAGTCGTACAACGGATACACCTCATACCACGACATATAAAAACCAATACCGGTCAGGGCGATAATCGTCAGCGCAATAATCCAGTGCAGGCCGATGGTGAGTGGGGAAAATTTTTGTTGGTTATCCATAGGGTTTTCCTTTGGTAGATTTTTTGTCTTGTTATACGCGATAACACGATTGAATTGCCGACGAGCGGCTGTTGGTCATAGCAAGCGCGAAATTGTTCCAATGGCACCTGAATTTTTACAGAACTTGACCAAGCGCTGCCATTGGCCGGGCAAGATGGCTATAATCGCCGCATTTTTCTGCTTGCAATCTACCTGTATTGCAAAAACTTGTTCCCTAATCCGAATGCGGAGCCATTTTTACCGTGTCTAACTCAAAACAATATGACGTAAGCACCTTCCAGGGTTTGATCCTCGCCCTGCAAGATTACTGGGCGCGCCAAGGCTGCGTGATTTTGCAACCGCTCGACCTCGAAGTCGGCGCCGGTACTTTCCACCCCGCAACCTTCCTGCGCGCTATCGGCCCGGAAACCTGGAACACCGCCTACGTGCAACCTTGCCGCCGCCCGAAAGACGGCCGCTACGGTGAAAACCCCAATCGCTTGCAGCATTACTATCAATTCCAGGTGGCAATGAAGCCTTCCCCGGAAAACATCCAGGATTTGTATCTCGGCTCGCTGCGCGAAATGGGCATCGACACTAACGTGCACGATATCCGCTTCGTGGAAGATAACTGGGAATCGCCAACATTGGGCGCCTGGGGTTTGGGTTGGGAAGTCTGGTTGAACGGCATGGAAGTAACGCAGTTCACTTACTTCCAACAAGTTGGCGGCCTGGAGTGTTTCCCGGTGACCGGCGAAATTACTTACGGTATCGAGCGTATTGCCATGTACCTGCAAGGTGTGGATTCGATCTTTGACCTGGTATGGACCATCAACCCAAATGGCGACAAAGTCACTTACGGCGATGTATTCCATCAAAACGAAGTGGAACAATCCACTTACAACTTTGAAGAAGCCGACACTGCATTTTTGTTCAGCAATTTCGATTTCTACGAAAAAGAAAGCCAGCGCTTGATGGAAAAAAATCTGCCACTGCCCGCGTATGAAATGGTGATGAAAGCCTCGCACGCGTTTAACTTGCTCGACGCGCGCCACGCAATTTCGGTTACCGAGCGTCAGCGTTTTATTTTGCGCGTGCGCACTTTATCGCGCGCCGTTGCACAAGCCTATTACGACAGCCGCAAAGCCCTTGGCTTCCCCCTTGCGCCGGAAGCTTTAAGAAATGAATTGCTTAGCGCTGCTGCGGAGGAAAAATAATGTCTGCTGATTTTCTTGTTGAGTTGGGAACGGAAGAGTTACCACCCAAAGCGTTAAAAAATTTGATGGCATCTTTCGCAGAAACCATCGAAGCGAATTTGAAAGCCGAAGAATTAGCATTTACTGCCATCAAACCGTTTGCGGCCCCGCGCCGTTTAGCGGTGTTGGTGGAGAATCTCGCGAGTGAAACACCCTCCAAAGAATTGGTTGTGTGGGGCCCGCCCGCCGCAATTGCGTTTGATAAAGAAGGCCAGCCCACCAAAGCGGCACTCGCGTTCGCCGAAAAAAATGGTATCGCCCCGAGCGAATTAAAAGCCGAAAGCGATGGCAAAGCAGAAAAACTGGTTGCACGCATTAGCACTACCGGCAAAAAAACCGTTGATTTACTTGAAGCCGTTGTAGCCGATGCGCTGGCAAAATTGCCGATTGCAAAACGCATGAAGTGGGGCGCAAAGCGCGAAGAATTTGTACGCCCGGTCCATTGGCTGGTGATGTTGTTTGGCAGCGATGTCGTTAATGCATCTGTGCTTGGATTAACGGCTGGTCGCACCAGCCGCGGCCACCGTTTTCATTACAACAATGCTATCGAATTAGCCCGGGCCAGCGACTACGCCACTGTGTTGAAAAACATCGGTTATGTGGTGGCCGATTTCGCCGAGCGCAGCGCAATTATTAAAGAGCAGGTTGAAGCCGAAGCAAAAAAAGTCGGCGGTGTTGCGGTAATTGATGCATCACTTCTGGATGAAGTAACCGCGCTGGTTGAATGGCCGGTAGCATTGACCGGTAAATTTGAAGAACGCTTCCTCGCTGTTCCCTCCGAAGCATTGATTGCTTCCATGAAAGAACACCAGAAATATTTCCACGTGGTGGATGCCAACGGCAAATTGAAAAATAATTTCATCACGGTAGCAAATATCCACAGCAAAGACGCATCGCAAATTATCGACGGTAACGAGCGCGTTATTCGCCCCCGTCTTTCCGATGCTGCCTTCTTTTTTGAAACCGATAAAAAAACCACGCTCGCTGCATTGCGTGAACGGTTAAAAACTATTGTGTTCCAGGCGCAGCTCGGCACCATCTTTGAGAAAACCGAACGCGTTGCCAAGCTCGCGCAATTTATTGCGGGCAAATTAAATGCTGACGAAAAGTCAGCTATCCGCGCGGGTGAGTTGTGTAAATCGGATCTCGTGACCAATATGGTCGGTGAGTTCGACGATATGCAAGGTATTGCAGGCTTCTACTACGCACTGAACGATGGTGAAAACGCAGAAGTTGCCGCCGCGATGAACGAGCAATATATGCCACGTTTTGCCGGTGACCAATTACCGGCAACGACTACCGGTACAATCATCGCACTGGCAGATCGCATTGATACCATCAGCGGTATTTTCGGTATCGGCCAACAACCAACTGGTTCAAAAGATCCGTTCGCATTGCGTCGTGCAAGTATCGCGGTATTGCGTTTGCTGGTGGAAAAAAAGCTCACGCTCGATTTGCGCGAGTTACTCACGTTCGCCAAAGCACAGCACAAAAATTTAACTGTTGGCGATGAACTGGTAGAGCAAGTGCTCGGCTATATGCTCGACCGTTTCCGCGCGATGTTTGAAGATGCAAATATTCCGGCAGAAGTTTTCCAATCCGTTACTGCAAAACAATTATCGCAACCATTGGATATCAACCAGCGCGTACTCGCAGTCAATGAATTCAGCAAATTGCCGCAAGCGCAAGCCTTGGCTGCTGCCAACAAGCGCGTATCCAATATCCTCGCCAAACAAAATGCATCAACCAATGCGGTAGTTCACGCTAATTTGTTGCAGGAAGAGGCTGAAAAACATCTCGCCAGCGCTATTAGCGCCAAAGCGGAATTGGTAACGCCTTTATTTGCCAAACGCGAATACACCAAAGCACTCGCCGCACTTGCTGACTTGCAACAACCAGTCGATGCGTTTTTTGACAGTGTAATGGTGATGAGTGATGACCCGGCGCTGCAACAAAATCGCCTGGCGTTGCTACAGCAATTGCGTGGATTGTTTTTGGAAGTGGCGGATATTTCGTATCTGGTTCCGGCTAAGAATTAATGGCTGGGTGTTTATCGTGTGCGATAAAAGGGCGTGGTTTATCACGCCCTGTTTGTTGCCCCTGATTATTGATCCCTGTTTCTTCTGGTATCTTGCTAAAACATTTCCATTAATTGGGTTACCCAATGAAACTAATCATCCTCGACCGCGACGGCGTTATTAATTACGACCGCGAAGACTTTGTAAAATCTGCTGATGAATGTGTACCTATTGATGGCAGCATCGATGCAATTGTACGACTCAACAAAGCCGGTTTTACAGTTGTGATTGCCACCAACCAATCAGGCCTCGCCAAAGATAAATTTGATTTGGAAGACCTTGAGGCGATGCATGAAAAAATTACGCGGTTAGTAGAAGAACAAGGCGGCGAGATTGGTGCAATTTTTTATTGCCCGCATCGCGATGAAGATAATTGCAAATGCCGCAAACCAAAACCCGGCATGTTGGATGCCATTGAAGCTGAATTTAATACTTCTGTGGAAAGTTGTTATTTTATTGGCGATAGTTTGCGTGACCTCCAAGCCGCTGTTCAAAAAGCGTGTAAACCTGTATTGGTAAGAACAGGTAACGGCGTGCGCACTCTTGCGCAATTGGCTGTGCCCGGTTTGCAAACAGGTTTTCCCGCTATTGATGCGGAGCAAGTACAAGTATTTGATAATTTATCGGCAGCAGCAGATTTTATAATCGTCGCTGGCCAACAACAGTAACAGGGCTTCATGTGCTAAAACTTCGCAGTTTAATTTTTGCCATTGGCTATAACATTACCAGCGCCCTGGCTGGTTTGGTTGCAGTAATTATCTGGCCCATTTTTCCCTATAGCTGGCGCTGGCGTATTGTCACCTGCTGGAATCGTTTTGTGATGTTCTGGATCTGGTTATGTTGCGGCGTGCGCTTTGAAATTACCGGCAGCAAGCATGCCGATAAATTTCCCTGCGTGGTCATGGCCAAGCATCAAAGCACTTGGGAAACCATGTTCCTGCAATATTATTTTGGCCCGGTCAGCACCATCCTCAAGAAAGAATTATTCCGCATCCCGTTTTTTGGTTGGGGTTTAGCGAGCTTGCGACCTATCGCGATTGATCGCAGTAATCCCATACAGGCACTTAAAGAAATTAAAAAGAAAGGCATTGAACGTTTGCAACAGGGAAATAATTTTTTAATTTTTCCCGAGGGCACGCGCACACCTGTTGGCCTGGTTGGAAATTACGCGCGCAGCGGTGCGGATATTGCCATCAGTGCCGGCGTGCCCATTATCGCCGTTGCCCATAATGCCGGTGAGTGTTGGCCACACAAGCATTTCGTTAAATATCCCGGCACTATTCGTGTCGTAATCAGTGAACCTTTTGCTACAGAAGGGAAAGACCGCAAACAGTTAACAGAAGATATTAAAAACTGGATTGAAAATGAAATCGCCAACATGCCACCGGCGCGAGATGATGGTGTGCGTATTGTTGCAACGGCGACTGCGGATATTGAACAACAAGCTAACTAACAATTCATCGTTTAAAAAAACCCGTCACTCCGGTGGAGCGACGGGTTTTTTATTTATAAATTACAATTTAATAAAGCTCGATAATGTCGCTCTTAATTGTATGCATGATAACTATCGGAGACATGGACATGTTGGGCATCGCAAGCGTGCCCAACCTACGGTTCAACTTCGTTTGTAATTTTTAATTACAAACTGCGGGATAAATCCAAGCTGCCGGTAAAGTGGCTCGCCAGCGGCCGACGCTTGCAGGGTTAAAAATTTTCCGCCCATGGTAATACTCAATCCAATAACATATTGCATTAATACCCGCGCTAAACCTTGTCCGCGAAATTGTTCCGGCACTCCAACTAAATGCACGCCAATAATATCGCCTGTTTGATAAACCAACGCGGTAGCCGCTGCTTGCCCATCTTGTTTGAGCAATAACAATTTAATATCCGGTAAATCGACAATCGCCTGAATCGCAGCGATATCAATCCAATACCCGAACGCGGCGCTGGCCGTTGCAGTCCAGGTTTCAATATCCGCTGCGGACTGAACGGTGATAATATCCGGCGCCGGTAATTCAGGTACGGCTGTTAATTGCAAATCCAGGTACATCGCAAGCTGTGTAAATAAAATCTGGAAGCATTCATCCTTTAAAAAAATTTCCAGTTGTTGTGCAGCTACACCCGCCCCCTCCCATACCGGGACAACAGCAGTTAATGGCAACTGATCCAGCACTGGTGCAAGGGCATTAATTTGCTTTATATCTGCATGCCAATCAAACCAGTAACGGTTGGGCCACGTGCGGGAAATTGTTAATCCATCCACTAAAAATTCGGAATTCTTTTTTAACCCCATTTTTCGCCAGAGTGATGTGAGGTTATCGATATTCAATTGATCCAGATCGCTCATATTTGTCACCCGTTAATACAATAAAAATTACGCACGATTAATTAAAACGATGCCGGCAACCATCGCCAGCACACCCATGCATTTGGAAAAACTGATGGGTTTGATCGGTAAATCAAACCAACCGAAATGACTCACCAGCATCGCAACCAATAATTGCCCGGTCAGTGCAAAAGACATCATGGGGCCGACGCCCATACGTGGAATTAAAAAATAAAATGAGGCAACACCAAACGCGCTGATCGCACCGGAAAACCATAAATGCAGGGGCACCGATTGCACACTGGTTAACGAAGGCAGTTGGCGTGTTGTGATCGCAACCACTATCAGCACACAACAACAGGCCACGATAAAAGTTACGGCGGCAGAAAGCAGTGGGCTTTTCAATAACACACCCAACTGTGCATTCATTCCCGCCTGGATGCCAATGGCGGCGCCCGCAAGTAATGCCAGCCATGAAAAATAATTCATAGCAAGGTCACCATGTCATGTTCAGCAAAACGCACTTTCTTTTCGCGGGCGCTCGCATCCTGCGGATGGCGAATACCAATCGGACATACTGCTGTTGTCGTGAGGTTTTTTTCGCGCAAACCCAACACGCGGTCATAACCTTCAAATTCAATGCCGGTCATCGGACAGGTATCAATTTTCATCAACGCCGCACAGGTTAGGAAATTTCCCAACGCGATATACACTTGTTGGTGCGCCCATTCCTGCCTTTGTGATTGATCCATCACTGCCAGCGCCGCTTTGTAATGTTCATCCATATTGGCTAACTGCGAAGCAGCTACACCGCGCGTTTGTGAAAATTGTTTGACGTAACGGTTGACAGTGGTATCGCCAATATTCGTGTGCGCGGCAAATACAACCAGATGCGAACACTGTGCAACTTTTTCCTGCCCAAGTGAAAACTCAACGAGTTGTTGTTTGAGCTGTGGCGATTGGATAACCAGTAAATGATACGGCTGTAACCCGTAGGATGATGCGCTCAGGCGCGTTGCATCCAGCAATTGCTGTAATTGTTCAGGCGCAATAATGTCGTTGGAAAATTCGCGAACCGCGTAACGCCAGTTCAGTGCATCAATAATATTCACCATATCACCCTCTCTGCTTGACTAATAACGCCAGCATAAAGAGCGATTAACGCGAATTCATTTACATAGGTTGATAATTGACATTAAGAAGTTAAAGGGCAAACATCAGAGTTTTTTGCGGATACGGCTCAACTGGGTGGGCGTAATTCCCAAATGCGACGCGATATGGTGTTGTGATAAACGTTCAACCAGAAATGGATAATCCTCAATAAATTGCAAGTAGCGCTGGGTCGCATCCTCCTGGACAATGGCTACTTCACGCGCATCCTTGGCGAGTAGCCAATTGCGCTCCAGATAATAAATCTGGAAGAGTTTCAAATCCTCACGCGCATGTAGCAGCGAACGATATGCGGGAAAATCGATTTCAATAATCTGCGCTGGCTCCAGTGCCACAATCGCAAATTGCGACGGTTCATGGCGCAGCAACGCGGTCATGGAGCCGGGAAATGTGCCTTCGTAGAAAAAATTTTTATTATATTCGTTGCCGTTTTCGTCGGTGATAAAGGTTCTGAACAAACCCGAATACACAAAGGCAAACGACGGCGGAATTTCTCCCAGCGGGTACAGCACCTGATGTTTTTTTAGTTCGCGGTATTTACCGATATCCCTAAATGCTGCCCAGGTTTCTGCACCGATAGGCGAATAGGAATCCATGGTTTTTTTCAGGGCGTTAAATGCTTCAATTGCAGTGCTCATGCAAAATCCTGCTCTCTTAATGCAATGGTACTGATTGTAGGTAATACGTCGGCAATCCTCCACGGTTTTTTGCGCAATAAAAAAACCCCGGTGTTATGCACCGGGGTTTTCCTAACGCAAATTTCTCAACAGGTTTTTAATTTACTGGTTTACCAGAATTGTTTAACGATTCTGGCACGACGATTTGCCTAAACCCAGAACGTAATACTTATCCGCAGCTAGCGGAGAGTTGTACGGAATCTGGCCGTATTTTCCTGCGGTTGCGTTCACGTAATCCACCAGATCCTGACCCGCTGCAAAGCGCCAGTTATTGATGGTCGCTTGTGATGCAGAATTGTAATTGCTGGCGAGATTGGCAACAGTTCCGTTGGTTGCGGTCAGCGTTGTTTTGGTGGCTGCCGTTAAATTACAGGCGCTATCGCCAAACCACAGGAAGTTACGGTCATTGCGGAACGAGCCACCGCTAATATCTTTAAATAAATTGCTGCTGATTTCTGCGAGTGATGCTTCCACTGTACTCTTTTCCTGGTGCACGGCGTTTACCACAAAGACGCTGTCTTCCATTAACGCACTCGCACCGACACGCAAACTCAAAATCTGGTTGCGATAATTCATAAACACGTTGTTGAACATGTGTGTTTTACCGTGACGCAGCAACGGCACGCGGCGCAACGTGTTGCCCAACAATTGGTAACTATCATCGGTAGTGATAAATGCGTTGTTGTGCATAGTGGTGGTGATTTGTTTATCGATTGTGTGGCTGTCGCTGGAGCCATGCAGCACGGCGCGTTTCACATTGATCAAACGGTTGAACGACATAGTCACATTGTACGCACCCACTTTCACATCAAACGCCGAATCGCCAGTGGTGTCGAAATTATTTTTGTGAATCCAGATATCGTGCGATGCGCCGGTGGAGCGAATCATATCCGGATCGCAATAATGGTCTTCGGTATGGCCCGCGCCTTTGAAATTCAAATGGGTCAGGATCACGCTGTTGGCGGTTTGGGTGGGTGTGCCGGTTTGGTCTTTACCAATCGCAAAACCGCTGAACAGGAAATAGGCTTCACTGCCGCGACCATCGATGGTTTTATTGGAACCGATAACCGGATTGCGAATCGGGTTGTTGGATTTGTTCATCGCCGTGTTAAAAAATTGCGTTACACAATTGGCACTGTTCACGCCATTTTTTGCGCACCATTGCGTGTAATTCACACATTCGGCTGCGGTTGCACCGAGAATCGATTGCACCGTCGGATTGCTGCAACCCAAACGATACATGCCAATTTCGTGCGGCTGTGCGAACTGGACTTTATCGAACACAATCCAGTTATGTGCTTCGCCGGTGATAGCGGTAAGGATTTGTTGTTCAACAGACGTGCTGGAATTTTTGGTGATAATGGTGAGTTTGCTGTTGCCGTTTGGATCAAAACCACCGAGCGCTTTTTCACCGTAGCCCACAGGTTTGCCTAATGTTTTGGACAAACAACTGACAATTTCCTGATCGGTTTTTAACGAGGTATCGCGCCAGTTAACCGATGGGTTGGTTGCCAGGCGAATACAATCGGCACTGATGTTGCCGTTATCGGAAATTGACGAAACACTGCTGCTGGATTTGCTCGATACCACACTCGAACTGCTAACAACAATTGCGCTGCTCACCACTGAGGATTTGCTGCTCGAGGAACTGCTCACCACTACGGAAGATTTGCTGCTGGACACTGACGATTTGGAAGAGCTGCTTACCACAATACTGGAAGAGGATTTGCTGGATGAAGTAACTGTGCCGGTTGCGTTATACACTTCAAATTCAGCGATACCGGGAGCGCTGGTCGCATTCACAATTAAATTAATTTTTTTGGAAGAACGCGGGCCAACATTAATCACTTTTTCTGCGCCTATGCCGGTGCCACTCGCATACACAGTGCCGCTGTCGTTATCGACTAATTGCCAATTGGTAATTTTGCTGCCGCTTTCGCGCAAGATGACGGTGTTAAAACTCACCGCACTGCCCCACTTCACCGACACGCGCTGGTTGCTGGTGCCACTTGCTACCGACACAGTCGCGGTGTTGCCATCGCGCACGAGTTTGGTGTTATCAAAACCGGAGCCATCGGCGCCGGCGCTGGGGCCAGTCACGGCTAAATTGGAACCTAATGTTTGGGCGTGCACTGTGCCAGCAAAAAAGCTGATCGCTAACGTGAGCGCGGCGCATTGACTAGCCCTTTTGGAAAATAGGCCAACACGCTTGGAAAAGAGTTTGGTTTTCATGTGGATTACCTTGTCGTAGCAATATCGTTGTTATTCGGATTGTTGTTCTGTTGCTGTACGCAACAATTCCCGCTGGCAGGCAGCAGGGATAAAGACCGAAAACACCGATACGCCGCAAGGCGCAGTGGCTGCTGGGCTACAACGCAGCACTTGTTGGGAACGCACGGATGGACAACTAAAAACCCATCCCGGATGACCGGCTTTATTGTTGTTGGCGCCGGGCTCCGAAGGGAATGGGTGGAAATTCCCGAGGCAGCCATAGTGCGCGCCGCCGGGATAATCGTCAAGTTGGGAAATCGCGGAATTAATCTATTTTTGTGATGAATAATCTAATTATAGAGATAAAAACGGTTACATAATTTCCACTTTAATTATGTAACCGTGATCAATTTGCTTCCGACCAGGCTGCAAATTCATTGCCGCTTGGCTCGGCAAAGTGAAAACGGAAGCCACCGGGGAATTCAAAAATCGGGCGGACAATTTTGCCTTTGTTATCAACGACTTTCTTCAATGTGGATTGGATATTTTCACTGTAAAAAACCAATAAAGCGCCACCGTTTTCTGATTTATTACTCAGGTCCGCTTTATAAAAACCACCATCCAATCCCTGGTTGGAAAAGGCTGTGTATTCAGGGCCATAATCCACAAATTCCCAACCAAACACAGCCGCGAAAAATGTTTTGGTTGCCTGCAAATCATGCGCAGCGAATTCGACGTAATTCAGTTTTTCGTGGATGTTCATAAATAACTCCAATGTTGCGATTGAAATGGACCTGTTTATAAAAGCCGCTACGGGATATGACCGTATCACTGTTGTATAACTATCGGCATTACCATAATTAAAAGCCTGATATTAGAATGGCCGTGTTATTTTTAATTCAACTGTTATGACGCTTGAGTCTGGACATAGAACACCAATCCAATTCTACCTGCTCATATCTACGCCCGATCTGGCCCAGTGTTCCAGTGTGTGCCTGGCAAAATATTTTACTTTTCCCGATTGCGAATACCGATTTAATAGCAATACCTATTGTTGGACAAGAAAGTAACCCAACGGATTTACGCAATGCGTTAAATGTTCTCAACCCCAGACATATGACAATATCCGGTTGTACTATTTCTATTTGCGGAACACCAAATTGTTGCGCAGCCCACACCATGTCTTTTAGCGGGATATTTGCGCTCAAATTTCCATATTTAATAAATGGAAACAGGTTTGTTGCGTAGGTATCTGAAAGCGAAAGATGGAAATGGCGTTCAAGAAGTTCTTTGAGACGTTTATTGGTTGGGAGGGAAGGAATGTGCCCCAAATTAATTGCATCCTGAATGATTGGCCCGGATAACTTATCAACACCAACCCAATCTTGCAGCATGATCATTATCGGCGCATCGATATTACAGGCAGATTTTGTGTAGGGGGAAACAAAGTCACATTCATAAATTCCGTTGTGGAAATCCCCTATATTTTTATAGCCTCCCCGTATGGTTGCTTGCCTTTTTCTGGCAAGGTTTTGTAATTGAATAAGTTTATCCATAACAAATAGACGTATGCGTTTTTGTTGATTGGAGAATTAAATTGCAGATGCATCAAAAACAGAATCACCAGAATCAAACAAATGTTGATCACCTGTATTTTTTAACGCTTCGATACTTTTGATTATCTGGCTGCCGAGTTGGCGAGTATTCAGCGAATTACCATTGGTATTGAGCAAAGCGATATTTAATTGCAACGCAAGCGTTCGCAGTGCCGGTTTGGCCGGGCTTATTAATTCACCGTCTTTTTCAACTTCAATACTGCCACTTTCCAGCTCGCGTATTTTGTAATTGTTATAGACAACTTCGTTGACCGTTTTAATTTCCGCGCGCGGCTTTGTTGTTTTAATAAGCCGATTCATCGGCAGTACACGTCGCCCGCCGACGTCGGGGGACATGAGTGTGAGTGCTTCGGCCACTGAAACATCCAGCAATGTTTCAACTTGCATTTCTTCGGTGTTAACGCGCAAAACAATTATGCGATCCACTTCTGACAGGGTATTTGGATTGAATGCTATGTGCCCGCTATTGCTCATCTTGGCAGTAGTTTTTACCGAGATCCGCTCGCCCTGGCCACTCACAACATCGTAACCGTGCTGGTTTACCTTAAGCGCCATTTGTCCGTTGGTGATAAGCGCTGCATAAAGTTCACCAATACGTCCGCAAAGGTGTCGAAGTTCAGTGGCAGGAACGCCCCACTGCAACTCGCGCTCGAACCAGGACATGGCTTCGCCGAGTGATTGAATTAACTGCATTTGCGTCAGTGCCATTTTTCCTCCGGGATGTGAATCAGATTTATTCTTATGCACCCAACAACCGGCGCACTAATACAGATTGCATATCGCGTCAGCCATCAGCGATAACGAAATGATGAAGTTAGATTGAATTATTCGGTAAATAATTTGATGTGGTTTGAAAACATTTACTTGAATAACACCTATCCAAAAACGTGTGCACTTAATTTTCCCACGGCTTATTCCTCGTCCGCTCCACTGCCTCCAGTTTTAAATGCAGTGCAGCTTTGGCGGCGATGTGGGCGCTGACCGGCGCGGTGATAAACAGGAATAAGGCGATTAGCAATTCGTGCAAACTTAATCCGTCGCTGCGGGTGGAAAAGAATATCACTGAGCCGGCGATGACGCCGCCAACGCCGAGGGTTGTTGCTTTGGCCGGGCCGTGCAGGCGCATGTAAAAATCCGGCAAACGCGCCAGGCCAATTGAGCCGATCAACGCGAATGCGGCACCGGCGAGGACGAAAAAACTGACGAGATATTCAACCCACATGTTGGTTTTCCTATTCGATGATATCGCCGCGCAATAAATATTTGGACAACGCCACCGTGCCGATAAAACCCATGATCGCAATCAGCAACGCCGCTTCGAAATACAACATGCTGCCCTGGTAAATCCCGAACAACACCAGCAGCGCAATGGTGTTGATGTACATGGTGTCGAGCGCGACTATGCGGTCCGGCAACGACGGGCCGATCACCAGCCGGCGCATATTCAGTGCAATGGCAACGGCAAACATAAACATGGCGATACCCACAGCGGTAGTTAGCATTCGAATATCTCCTTGAGCGGGGCTTCGTAGCGGTCTTTGACCAGGCGGATTTCCGCCTCCGGATCGGCGACGTGCAGGCAATGCAGTAATAAATAACCGCCTTCTTTGTTCACATCGGCGGATACCGTGCCGGGCGTGAGCGAAATAATGCTGGCGAGCAGTGCGATGGTGAAATCGTGGTCGATGTCGAGCGGGACTTTTACAAATGCCGGTTGCAAGTTATTGACCGGCCCGAGGATGCGCACCGCAAGGACCAGGTTAGCGATGATGATGTCATAAAAAATAATGGCAGCCATTTTCAGCACCAGCAGCGGTTTGCGAATATGCAGGACCTCCGGCCAAAACGCCTGGGTTAACCAGGGAATCAACCAGCCAAGGAAGACGGCAAGCAAAATATGGCCGGGGCTGATGCTGTTATTGAGCAACAACCAGACGATGACCATGTAAACGCTGAGCGCCTTGTGGGGAAACCAGCGGCGCGGTTTGAGCGCGCTTTCATCCGCAACCGGGTCCGGGTTTTGAATTGACTGTGGGTTCGAATCAGGATTCATTGGTTTCCCCTTATCGCACACGGAATTGTTGCATTGCCTGCAGGTAAACGCCCGGTTCCCGCAGTTGCTGCGCAGCCTTAAAGGTGTAATCCAGTATCGGGCCAGCGGCAAAAGTCACCACCATCACACAACCGAGCAATCCAATGACAGCGAGCAATGCGCCTTTGTCAGCGGCGGGCGCGGATTCAACCTGGTCGGTGGTTTGCCAGAAAATCATCGAACCGGAGCGGCTGAGGGCGATGAGAGTGGTCAAACTGCCCGCCAGCACGATTATCCATAGCACTACCGCATCAGCCTGCACGCCGGCTGCATTGAGCAAAAGCAACTTGCCGATAAATCCGCTGAACGGCGGCAACCCGGCAACGGCAACAGCAGCGATAAAAAACAACACACCCAGCAACGCCGATTGGCGCAGGCGCGGGCCTTCGCCGATATGATCGAGCAGTTCTCCACGCTGGCGCAGGATTAAATCGGCAAGCAGGAACATGGCACCGCAAATCATTGTGGAATGGATGAGGTAGTAAAGGCTCGCTGCCAAGCCGGCTTCGCGATTGAGGGCAATCCCCGCCAGCAAAGTACCTACTGAAACAATCACCAGATAGGCGATTTGCACGCGCAGTTCGCGCGCGGATAAGGCACCGAGCAGACCCATCACCAGTGTGACCAACGCAATTGGCCACAGCCACCACCAGGCGAAATTGGCCAGGGTTTCAGCGTTTTCGCCGAAGATTTGCGTATAAACCCGGATTATCGCGTAGATACCTACTTTAGTCATAATCGCAAACATGGCCGCGACGGGCGCGCTTGCGGCGGCATAGGCGCGCGGCAACCAGAAGTAGAACGGAGCCATGGCGGCTTTGAGGCCGAAGACCACCAACAAAAGGATTCCGGCAGTGGCGGCGAGTGGCGCATCGGCAGGATCGAGTTTGGCCATCTTATCGCCCAGGTCCGCCATGTTGAGCGAACCGGTGATGCCGTAGAGCGCGGAGACCCCCATCAGGAACAACGCCGAGCCGATCAGGTTCACGATCACATAATGCAGGCCGGAGCGCGCCCGCTCTACGCCCCGGCCGTGCAATAACAGGCCGTAGGAGGAGATCAACAGAATCTCGAAGAACACGAACAGGTTAAACAAATCGCCAGTCAGGAAAGCGCCGTTCACCCCCACGAGCAGGAAATGCACCATCGCATGGAGCTTGTCGCCCGGAGCGTCGTGGCCGCGGACGGCGTAGGCAATGCTAAAGAACGCCAGCACGGCGGTTACCAGCAACATCAAGGCGCTCAGCCGATCCAGCACCAGCAAAATACCAAAGGGAGGCTGCCAGTTACCCGGTGCGTAGAGGCGGATCTGGCCATCGCTGGCTTGCATCAACAGCCAGACACAAATCCCCAACGATGCAGTGGCAGACAACAAGCTGATACTGCGGATCAGGCTACGCCGCCCGGACAGCAGGATCAGCAGGATCGCCGTGATTAGCGGCAGGACGATAGGGGCGAGAATGCCATGGTTCAAACCTCGTCCTCCTCTAGCGGACGTACCGGCTTGCTCGGTTTTTCACCGATAGCGGCGCTGCCATCCACATGGTCATTACCAAGTTCGGCGCGGGCGCGCAGGGAGAGCACCAGCAGGAACGCAGTCATGGCAAAGCCGATGACGATAGCGGTTAACACCAGCGCCTGGGGGATCGGGTCGGCGTAGCTCTCCGATGAACCAATCACCGCCGGCGCCCCGGAGCGCAAGCGGCCCATTACGAAGATAAACAGGTTCACAGCGTAAGAGAGCAATGTCAGGCCAAGGATCACCGGGAAAGTACGGGCACGCAGCAGCAAGTACACTCCACAACTCACCAGCACTGCAATAACAACGGCAACGAGCGCTTCCATTATCTGGATTCCTCAGAAGTAAAGTCAGGATCAGTTTCAGCCTGGGGATCGATAGTTTGCGCCAGGTTGCCCAATTGCGAGAGCATCAACAGGGTCGCGCCGACTACGGTGACGTAAACACCGATATCAAAGACCATCGCCGAGGCGAGTTCGATATCCCCCACCAGCGGCAAATGCAGGTGGGTAAAGGTGGTGGTCAGGAAGGGATAACCAAACAACCAGCTGCCCATCCCGGTAAACACCGCAACCAGGATCCCGACCACACTCATGCGCCCGTAATCCACCGGCAAACGCTGGCGCACCCAGTCGGTGCCGCTGCAAATATATTGCAGGATCAGGGCGATAGCGGTGATCAAGCCGGCGATAAAGCCACCGCCCGGCTGGTTGTGGCCACGCAGGAAAATAAACACTGACACCATTAATGCAAGCGGGAAAAACATGCGCGAGAGCACGGTGATAATGATTGGATAAGGGTCGCGCGTCCATTGGCGGCCGTGACGGTCAGTGCGTGGAACCGACAATTCCAGACCTTGCAACACCAGGAATACACCCAGGCCGGCAATTGCCAGTACGGTAATTTCACCAAAGGTATCGAAGCCGCGGAAATCGACCAGAATCACGTTGACCACATTGGTGCCGCCACCACCGCTGACACTGTTAGCAATAAAGAAATCGGCGAGGCCGGTGTCGTAAGGCCGGGTGAGGATCGCCAGGGTAAACAAACCGACGGCAATACCCGCACCACCTGCCAGTACCATATCGCGAATTGCCCGGCGCCAGCTGGATTCGTAAGGTGTAAGTTGCGGCAGGAAAAAGAGCGCCAACATCAGCAAAATAATGGTGACCACTTCCACCGAAATTTGCGTGAGCGCCAGATCGGGCGCGGAGAAGCGCACGAACGCCAGTGACACCACCAACCCCACCGCACTCAACGCCAGTAACGCCGCATAGCGATTGTGATGGCTCGATACGGTGACAACGGCAGCCACAATCATAATACTGGCCATGATCACGCTGATACCATCGATGGGTGTGAGCGGAATTTCACCAAGGATATTCCCGAGCGGCCAGAACTCAATGGCAGCCATGACCAGCGTCGCAGTGATAATCACCGCCACTGAACGCTGCAACGACCCGTTTTCCACCGCGTCAGTACAGCGCTGGGCAAGGCGCACCAACCGCTGGATACGTTTCTCAAACACTACCTTCTGGTCCACACGGTAGCCGCGCTCATAGAAGGCGAATAAACCTTTGCGCTGGTAATAGAGCAATAATCCGCCCCCCAAGGCAACGAAGCTCATCAATAATGGCAGGTTAAAGCCGTGCCATATCGCCAGGTGATAACGCGGAATATCGGTACCCAACACAGCGTAAGCGGCAGCATGAAGTAAGGGCGATACCAGCAAATTAGGCATAGTTCCCAGCGCCAGGCACAACAGCCCCAGCACTGCCATCGGCAGGATCATATAGAGCGGCGCTTCATGGGGGGGATAGATCGGCAAATCCTTATTAGGCTCGCCGTTGAAGAACACATCGTGGATAAACCGATAGGAGTAAGCCACCGCAAAAATACCGGCAAATGTTGCCAACAGCGGAAATATGTAGCTGAAGTTGCCGAGTTGGTCGAGCTTCAATGTTTCCGAGAAAAACATCTCCTTACTCAGGAAACCGTTGAGTAATGGCACCCCGGCCATGGCCGAGGCCGACACCATCGCCACCGTCGCCGTTACCGGCATAAATCTCGCCAGCCCGAAGATCCTGCGCATATCGCGCGTGCCGGTTTCGTGGTCGATAATCCCCGCCGCCATGAACAGCGAGGCCTTGAAGGTCGCGTGGTTGATGATATGGAACAGCGCGGCAATGGTGGCCAGATCACTGCTGAAACCAAACAACATGGTGATCAGGCCGAGGTGGCTGATCGTCGAGTAAGCCAGTAACCCTTTCAGGTCGTGCTTGAACAAGGCGTTGTAGGCGCCAAACACCAGGGTTGTCAGACCGGTAAAGGTCACCAGGTAAAACCACAAATCCGATCCCGACAACGCCGGATACAAGCGCGCCAGCAAAAACACCCCCGCTTTCACCATAGTCGCTGAATGCAAATAGGCCGAGGCCGGCGTCGGTGCTGCCATGGCATGAGGCAGCCAGAAATAGAAGGGAAACTGGGCCGACTTGGTAAAGGCACCGATCAAAATCAGGATCAATACTACCGGGTACAACCCATGGGACTGGATCAGCGCTGAAGAGTTAAGGATCATATCCAGGTTATAGGAACCGACAATCTGCCCGAGGATCAGCGCACCCGCCAGCAAACTCAATCCACCGGCACCGGTAATCGCCAGTGCCATACGCGCACCTTTACGCGCCTCGGTACTGTGCGACCAGTAGCCAATCAACAGGAACGACATCAGGCTGGTCAATTCCCAGAACACCACCAGTAACAGCAGGTTATCGGCCAGGACTATGCCGAGCATCGCCATCATAAACAGCTGCAACAATGCATAAAGACGACCAAGGGAATCCTTGTTGGAAATGTAATAGCGGGCGTAAAGGATGACTAATAAACCGATTACCAGAATCATCAACGCGAAGATCATTCCCAACCCATCAAGCCGCAGGCTGAAATCCAGGCCCAATTGGGGAACCCAGGGTTGGTGCAGGAAAAACATCTGGTGTTGGAGTAACGCAGGGATGTACTGGAGGATCAGGATAAGCGACAACGCCGGGCCAAGGGCCGCCGAGATTGCACAAATATTACGCCCGAAACGTTCCGTTAACAGCGGTAAGCCGGCTCCGAGCAAAGGCAATGCAATAATCAGCAGTATTTCCATGCAATCTCCTCAATGGCCAATATCCGGAATCACGTCTGCACAAACCCCCTATGGAGTATTATCGCTACACGCGGGTTCATCCATTCGTCAATGCAACAGATATGGTGTGATCTGCCGGTTTTGGATTTCAGGTCAAGACGAATGTTCATTTTCGCGTAACACCGGTTTGGGCCGGGCCACATAGCGCAGCCACAGGTACCCCAACACCGCAGAAAAGAGCGAGCCCACCAGAATTCCCAGGCGGTCACCGGAAACTTCAGTCTGAGTAAAGGCGAGCGAACCGATAAACAGGCTCATGGTAAATCCAATGCCGCAAATCACCGCCACCCCGTACAGCTGGGACCAGCTTACATCGCCCGGCAACTTGCCGATTTTCAGCACCACCGCCAGCCAGGTAAACAGCATCACCCCGATCTGTTTGCCAAGGAACAAGCCCAGCGCAATACCAAGGGGCACAGGTGAAAATACATCACCCAAACTCATACCCGCCAGTGGCAGACCGGCGTTGGCAAAGGCGAAGAGGGGTAAAATGCCAAAGGCGACCGGACTGTGCAGGTCTTTTTCCAGGTCTTGTAACGGATAAACCGGTTTATCTTCCGCATTGCGCCCGCTGTAGGGAATGCACAACGCAATGGCGACCCCGGCCAGTGTAGCGTGGACACCGGATTTCAGCAGGCTGACCCACACCACCAGCCCCACAATCAGGTAGGCTGATTTACTGACCACGCCCTGGCGATTCATAAATATCAACATGGCGATACCCGCCGCTGCAACACTGACGGCCAGCAATGAAAGATCCGCAGTATAGAAGAGCGCAATAATGATGATCGCACCTATATCGTCGAAGATCGCGAGCGATACCAGGAAGATCTTCAAACTGGGTGGAATCCGTGAACCCAGTAACCCCAACACCCCCAAGGCAAAGGCGATATCAGTCGCGGTGGGAATGGCCCAACCGTGCAAGGCGTAAGGATCGTGGCGATTGATAAAGGCATAGATCAACGCCGGTACCAGCATCCCGCCAATCGCGGCGATACCCGGCAAGGCGATCTTGGATAACTGGTTAAGCTCGCCAACCAACACCTCACGTTTAAGCTCAAGGCCGACCACCAGGAAAAACAGCGCCATCAGGCCATCATTGATCCACAGCAGCAGCGGTTTGGCGATGGCGAATTCGCCGATAGCCACGATGACATCGACGTGCAGTAGCTGATCGTAATAAACCTTGAGCGAGGTATTGGCGGCAACCAGCGCCAGAATCGCCGCCAGGATTAGCAAAATACCGCTGGCGGCTTCCAGTTTAAAAAAGGCTTTCAATCCACTAATCATCGTAACCTTACCTTGGATGTACATAGTCAGGGGGTAATTGACGGTGATAAGGTCTTGAATTACAAGCTTTATTTACTTTCATTTACCTGAAATCAACAGCTTTGGGCGTTTTAAACACGTTTGGACGTTAAAAAACCCGGCGCATGGCCGGGTTTTTGCGTTGCGGGAAACTATCTTATTGGTTGCGAACAATCTCCAGAATATTCACTCCCCCGGAAGCCAGGCCTTCGCGGCCATAAATCAGTTTGACCGCGGTTTGGCTATGGCTCGCATCCAGTGTCAACGTAATGGAATCACCGGCACTGGCATTGGCGTAGCTGGCATCTTTCACGGCCAGCACTTTGCCATCGCTACCCACCAGCGCGAACTTGCCGGCAGTCACAGTGTTGGCACCGGTCTGACGATAGCTAATGCTCAAAGCCAAGGCCTTGCCTGATTCCACTGGCACTGCGATATAAGTGCGCACGTTAGAAGGCAAATCCTCACCTACCGCCGGAATCAGGGTGGCGTTATTGGTGAAGAACGAACCGTTGGTATTCCATACGGCAGTCGCCGTGGCATTGTTCGCCGAACCCGCCGCACGGTAACGCAGCACATTGGCGGCAGTGGAATTAAACACCAGGCCATCGACAGTGATATCGCCGCCGGTGACCTTGATGCCGTTATCAGCAGACGCGCTATAGGCAGCGCCAAACAGGCTGGTATCTGCGGTCGCGTAAGCCGCAGAATCAAAGCCCCAGGTTTTGGTTAGGGTCGCTGCCGCGCTGGACGAACTGGATGAACCATCCCCTGCCGGTGTTGAACTGGCCGATGAACTGGAAGCGCTGGTCTCTGTGGAGGATGCCGCGCTGCTGGTATCGCTGCTGCTGGCGGTGGAGGCAGCACTGGATGAGCTACCTGCAGACGAGCCTGAATGCCCGAAGTTCACACAGTCGGTACTGTCGCCCGGCAACGGATCCCACCCTGCACCACCGTTATATGCGGCAAAAATCTGCGCGCGGTTACAGTAATCGCTCGCCACTTCCGCCAGCGATAACTCACGGCCACCGACACGGCTGGCCAGGTTGATGGTAGTGCCGCTCGCATCCATAGTCGCAAATTCACGCCAGCCAGTGGTTGCTGACGGTGTGACCGGATTCGGCGCCGGCTGGCCATTCACGCCTGCCACCGCCCAACCGGCAGCATTGATATGGGTATCCATGCGGCTGTTAATAAACACCACGTTATCCCAGGTAGCAGCCGTACCCGGACTACGCGCCAGGTAAGTTGCACCCACTGGTATCGTGTGGCCCACCGGGCCTGCGCCCTGGGTCAGGTTGCTGTTCAGGAATACGAAGCCTTTATCCGCCGCCGTCAGGGTGCGCGCCTGGACCACATAGCCGCCGTTGCTGGCGTTGCTGCTATCGCCCAATGAACGGATCTCACTTTCTTCAAACAGGGAAACGTTGTTGTTACCCCAGATGAAATCCACATTGCCTGCCACTAACGTGCGATAGAACCAGCTATAACCCTTGAGCTGGAGCGTGTCCTGCTCGCTGATAAAATTGGCATTTTTGGCGATCAAACGGCCGGTGGAGTTGAAGTAAATCGTCTCCGCCTGCCCACCACTGCTGGTTTTGATGGTGGTATTTTTCAAGGTCAGGTTTTCCAGCGCCAGCAAATCCGCCAATTCCACCAGGAAGACCGGGCGACCGGCAGAACCGGCATTGAGCGCTTCAGAGTTTTGGTACTGGATCACCACACCCTCGCGGCTTTCACCGGTGATAGTCAGGTTGTCTTTGTTACGCAGGTAAAGCAGCTCCGGATAAGTCCCGTTTTTCACCGTGATCGTTGCCGGATCGGACTTCGTCAGGTTTTGCATCACATAGTTAAGTGCGCCTTGCAGGGTGCGGAAATCGGCGCTGGTGCCGTTATCGTCAACAGTGAGTGCGGTCAAACCTGCTGCGGGTGCAGGCCTGGTAGTAAAGTTCCAGCCTGCGTTTTTACCAATACCCTCAAACGGCAAGGTCGCCAGGGTCGCGCCAGTAAACGCCGAGCCGCTGACCGCCACGTAATAGCTGGTGTTGTAGTCCAGCTTTTTGCTTTGCAGGGCGATAGTGGCAGTATTGCCGGAAATACTGATCGGGCGCGTATTCAGCGTGCGATAGGTGCTGTAACCAATATTGTCTTTGTGACCGACCAGCTTGATGGTATCCACCAGCGAGTCATCGCTGCTTTTGAAAATACGAATCGAACCGGCGCTGCCCAACACCGGTGGGGAATCAAAGGTCAGGGTCAGGCTGGTATCCGCATAAGCACCAGTTTCACTTGCGGCCGGTGTCACCCGGCCACTCAGGTTGTAGGTCGCGGTCGGCATTACAAATTGCGGTGCGATAGTCGCACCCAGGGTGCGGGTCAGGTTCGGGTCCGAACCACTGGTAAAGGTGATAGTTGCGGTGCCCGCCCCTACCGGGTCCAGGCTCACCTGATTACCGTTGATGCTGGCACTGACTACCGCCGGGTTGCTTGACTCTACGGTAAAAGTGTCATTCCCATTCTGCTGGTTTTTGGCAGTGACGGTAATGACCAGCGGGTCATCGCCCACTTCCGCGTTGTATTCTGCGGCGGGTGAAATAGTCAGCTGCGACGGTACTGGCGGTTTATCGTTGGCATTACCGACTTTAATGTCATCGATCTCGAAGGAACGGTTGCTGGTAAAAATACCGATCAGCCCGCGTTGGGTCAGGCTCGCATCACTGAAACTGCCCACCGCCAGGTCATTCAGGTACAGCGTCATTTCAGTACCAATCATTTCCAGGCGCAGCTTGTACCACTCACCATTAGTCGCCCCGGCGGTACCGAGGTTAATGGTAGTAGGATAACGCATGGCGCCGGTGCTGGCCGGATTGCTGGCGCTGTTGCGCTCTACAATTTCCACCCGCGGCTGGCTGCTTTCATGGGCGATCATACCCACGCCGTACCAGTTATTAACATCCTGGTAGCGCGCCATCACGTAAATGCTGCGTTGGGCGGTGCCACTAGCGTTGAGACGTGGGCGAATACGTGCTTCCACGTAGTAATCACCGGAGGTGACGGCGGCTAATTGCTCCGGTTTGATGAGGGCCAAAACGCCGCCAACACCGCCGCTCGAGGCGGCGGTATAGCGCAATACATTGTTATTACCGGCATCGTTGAGGATGTCGAACAGGCCATTGGGCCCAGCCACTGGCAGCAAATCCCATTTACCTGAACCGCTGGCAAAATCATCACAGAAATACAAACCCGGTTCCGAGCTGCACGCAAACGCCGGTGCCACTGAACTGCTGGCGCCACTGGAAGAGGTATCCGGCGCAGATGAGGTTGCGGCACTGGTGGAACTGCCCACTATCACACCGCCAGACGATGTGCCCGCTGATGAACCCGTATCGCCGGCACTGCTCCCCACAGAGGAACTGACAGCCGATGAACTGGTTACACCGATACCACTGAAATCGCAGTTGGACAGGTTTTCGGATGCACCATAGCCTTTCACACAACCGATATTCGCCGGCAACAAGTCGGTTAACTGCGCCGGGGTATAGGCACCGGTATCGGTCCACACCACCCAATCAATCAGCGCTTTGTAACTGTTGCCGCCACCATCGCCTATCTGCAGGTAGTTATTAGCAGCGGGGGTAGACAACATTTGTACTTCTTCCTGCGCCAGGATTGGCGTATTGGAACCATCCAGATACGCGCGTATCCAGCCAGTCGTGGGGTTGGTCATGGCTACCGTAAAGTGATAAACACGATATTGATCCATCGCCATACCGTAGGCGGTAGACGGTAATGCAGCCCCTTCAAACTGTACGCCCTGGTTGGTTCCATCAGCCCGCAACACGACTTTCAGGCGGCTGGCCGAAGTCGCCTCTGCATCCCCGCCCAGCGCTGCTTCCAGCTCAATTACCCGGGCATTGGTCGGCGGATTAAAGCCTTTGATACCGGCGATCAGGGTGAAATATTTGGGATAACCCGTTCCCGCCACATTGTTTACCCGCGCGCGGTTGTTTTTGGTGGTTAACGCGGTGGAATCGAACAGCACAGAGCCGGTGCCAGTCGCGGTGAAATCGCTGGCGCTGCCCTGGATACCAAAGGTGGTTTTAGAACCATTTGCTAAAGTGATGGAATCCGCTGCAAACGGACTGAGATCCCCGTTGAAAATGCTCCAATTAACTGTGGTTGGATCAGCGGTTACCGGTTCGTCACCCGGCGGTGGCGGTGGCTCGATATCCCATTCCGGGCGCGGACAGCTCAAGGTGGCTGGCGCAGTGTTGATCTTGCCAACACCGGCATATTGCTGCACATATCCGGGCACATCTTCGGTAGCAATCAGGCTGGGCAGGTAAAGGTAGCCCGCTGGCAACGTCAGGTGACCGGTAGAGGCGCTATCAGCCAACAGTTCATCGGCGATGATATTCACCGTGTCAACTGTGTCTTCTTTATCGACCCAGATAATCGGCTGGCGCAACTGGTTTTCAATCAATTCCCAATAGCCGACTGCCCTGCTGTCCTGCGACAACACCGGATTTTTAGTGTTCTCAAACACGTTGCGCTCAACACGGATAATGGCGCCCATGCGCGAGTTAATCGCTGACGTATCTACACCGTTGTAGTAGTTGTTGTAGATATGGCCCTTACCATAACGAAACAGCGGCAAACGCGAATTCACATGGTGCCAATGGTTGTGGTGCCAGGTGATACGGCGGTCAAACGCATCGTCATCCGACGACCCCCAAAGTGAGGTTTTCCAGCTGTCATGGAGGTAGTTATAGGAAATGGTGATATCTGCCACGTCACTGCGGCCACTGACCAGCTCGTCGTAATAATCTTTCTTGTACTCATCGCGCAGGACCGGATCAGTAATAGTCGCAGGGATCGGCGTGTTCAGGTCATTAAATAATTCGTTGTGGTCGATCCACACATTGCGCACCGGACCGGTACGGCCATCAATCGTAATAATGTCGCCCTGGCCGCGGCTTTGCGGTACGTGGTACATCTTCAGGTTGCGCACAATCACATTACTGGCAGTGATATGGATACCCGTGCCCCAGAATTCAGCGTTCGCCCCGCGCCCGATAATCGATACATTAGGGCGATTGAGTTTGATATCACTGTTGCCAGCGTTGTGCCAGGTAACCACGCCATCCACATAAATCGTTAACGGCTTGCCGCTGTAAGCAGGGTTAGCCAATGCCGCCGTGATCTCCGCACCGGTACACACGGCAACTTCTACTTTATCGGCGCCGGAGCCACCGGTAGTCCCGCCATTGAGCGAGGCAAACCCAAACACAGTATTAAAATCCGGGCCTGCGACCGAAGAACTACTGCTGCTTAAGGAGCTACCGGCGGCGCTGGACACCGGCGCACTACTGGCAACGGAGGTAGCCGTCACACTGGAACTGGTAGCCAATGAACTGGAACCCGGCGCAGACGTTGTTACCGGCGTCGCACTGCTGGATTGGCTGCTGCTGGACAGCGTTGCCGGGCTGGAAGAAGGCGCCGATGAAGATACAGGTATTGTGGAAGATGCTGTTGAGCTGGAACCTGGCGGAACCACAACTATCACACTGGATGACGAACTGGAACTGGTCGCCACCACCGGCGCACTGCTTTGGGCCGAGCTGCTGGTCTCAACCATAGGCACGCCGGCCAGGGTCAGGGTATTGCGCAGATGGTTCAATGCCTGCTGCACCGATACCACGATGGTATTCACCGAGCCGGAATTAGCTACCAGGTTCACCACCGCTGGCGACGCTGCAAACTGGGCCAGGCTCAGGTTGAAATCCACGGTGGCAGCGAATTGCGCTGCTGTCGGGCTGATAGTAATACCGTTGGCAGGGTCACCATCGGTATCCAGGGTTTGCAGCAAGCGTGCAATGTTCAACACCACGGGCGACGCCGGGTTCAGGGTCTGCGCCATATCCAGCGGCGTCACTATACTTTTGGCGGGTACCGGTGGAAATACCAAATCGCCGATGGAGAAAGTCACTGTCTCGCCCGGCAAATAATTAAACTCGCCACGCGCATTGGTCACCCCGCTTTGGGTTTCCGTGCGATAGCTAATGCCTGCCACAAAGGCATCCACAAATACCCCGGACGCCAACGTTGGCGCGGTACTGGACGGACTGCTGGATTGGGCCTGGGCCGAACTCGCCACAATAACCGGCGCGCTCGACTGGTTGGTGCCCGTGGGCGTCGAACTGGTGTGGGAGCCGCCTTTTTTGGAATCGCCGCCACAGGCAGACAACACCAGCGCCAGCCCCAGGGCTGTTAGCAAATGGGTTCTCATAATGCTTTCTCTTATCGTTATTGTGCGTCCACGCAGTTTGCTAAACGCGGACAAAACAACACCGCCAGACATGCCAGCGATGGCCTCTGGTATCGACACGATGATTTGAAAGCATTGCCAGTTATTACACTTCTTATAAGGTCTGCCCATTATCAACCAGCGAGGCAGCCAAGGCTCAAGGCCTTTCAATTTTCTATCTGAAAAATACAAACACAGAATGCAACTTACCCGATAAGGAAGCTGCTGGACCGAATAGCATAGTTGCCGATGGGGATAAACTCTCGTTTATGAGGCTGAACCACTGCAATTGCGAAACATTAATTTTATTGGTGCAAAAACAGGTGCAGTTGGATCGCCATGCATGATCACGTAAAAATGTGATTCATGGCCCTTTCGTGTGAAGGCGCCCTCATTTTAACCTCAAGGTTTTAATAAGCGCCAGCCCTGTTGTTGCACATTTGTTAAACAAATGTGGAATAACAAACCTGGACAGGATTGTGGTAGTAGTCATAGCCACCCCAAAAAATGTAGCAATGTATAAACATTAGAGGAGGGGAACTGGTTAGCAATAAAAAACTGCCGGTATTGAGGGAGTTTATTTCGGCCAACGCACCTGGGCCCGCGCGCCACCCAATTGTTGCGGTTCCACAAATTCCGCCTTGCCCTTGTGCCATTGCATAATGCGTTTGACGATGGCGAGGCCCAAGCCGAAACCGCCGGTGGCGGAGCCGTTGGATTTTTCGCTGGCGGATTCATCTTCATGGTACAAACGCACAAAGGATTCAAAAACCCGTTCGCGCTTGTCAGCAGGAATTCCCGGGCCGTCATCTTCTACTGCAATAATATATTCAGATTCGGTGTGCCGGATTTCTACAGCGATGTGGGTTTGTGCGTAACGCCTGGCGTTATTGATGAGGTTTTGCAAAACCGTTTCAATTAATTTCCACTCGCAATACACCACTGCATTATTGCTGGCGTCATTCACTGTTAATTGCAAATTGCGTTCATTGTGACGGGAAAAACGCAGCTGGATTTCATCGAGTAAATCACCCATATAACCTGCCGTTTGGTGCAAGCGCTGGGTTTTTTGTTCGAAACCGGCGTACATTAACAATGAACTGATCAGCGATTCCATCTCCGCGATATCCTGCTCCAGGCTGCGCAATTGGCGGTGGTCTTTATCGCTGAGTTTTTCCTCATCAATCATCGCCAGCGCAAATTTCATCCGCGCAAGTGGTGTGCGCAATTCGTGGGAAACCGCGTTAGTCATTTCGCGATGGGAAGTAATTAATTCGCGCAAGCGCTGCGCCATCTGGTTAAACGCAAGTGCTAATGGATAGAGTGTGGAGGTGGGAGAAATATCCAGCGTTTGCGGTACACCGTCTTTACCCATTGTGCGGGTTTGTACTTCGAGTTTTTTGCTGTCGCGCGATAACGGCCACACCCACAAATAAATGGCCAGTGCGATACCGAGATAAAAAACAATGAGCAGCACATCGTACCACGGCGACTCGCGATCATCGGTTTGCGGCACAACCAACATCAATACCTGATGGGTATCAGCGAGCCGCTTGTACCAGATAATATTGCCATCGCCGCTCGCCGATAAAATTTTCCCTGCGTGCAATTCACGCATGGCTTCCGACTGGGCAACGTCATCCAGTGCAAGAATTTCCAGGGTTAACTGCAAATCGGCGGAGAGTTGCTGGACCTGTTGTTGGCTTATCGGTTGGTAGGAGGTTTGCGTTTGATGAACCAATAAATCGCGTTCGACCAGATTAAACAACGCGTGTACTTCCGCACTGGCTTCCTGTTCAGGCGCGAGCGTTTCCCAAAATTGATTGAGACCCCAACCGATTAACACCACCGAGGCAACGATAAAAAAATACAGTGAAATAAACGCGCGATTCATTGATAAATTCTATTCCCGTAGCCTGGGGCGCGCTGCGCAGGTTGAGCTTTTTATAAAACCGATTTACTACCAGGCATCCGCAATAAATAAATAACCCTTACCCCAAATGGTTTTAATGCGCGTGGGATTTTCCGGATTATCGTTTAATTTTTTCCGCAGTTGCGAAATGCGCACATCGATAGTTCTATCAAGGCCATCATATTCGCGATTATAAATGTGGTTGAATAAAAATTCGCGGCTGAGAATTTGTCCGGCTTGCACCGCCAGTGCGAGCAATAAATCAAACTCATGGCTGGACAACACCACTTCCTGCGCGGCTAGTGATACTTTGCGCGCACCCGGCTGGATATTCAGTTCGCCAAAGGTAATGCTTTCCTGTTCGCGCGGATCGTTTTGATAATAGCGACGCATCAGCGCGCGAATACGCGCAAGCAACACGCGCGGCTCGGCCGGTTTAATCACATAATCATCGGCACCGTATTCCAGGCCCAGTACCTGGTCCAGATCCGAATCGCGGGCGGTGAGCATCAAAATCGGGCCTTTAAAATTCGGGCGCAATTCTTTGCACAAGGTGAGACCATCTTTTCCTGGCAACATTAAATCCAGCACGATCAATGCCGGATTCAAGTTTTGTGCCTGGCGAATTACACGATTGCCGTTATCTTCTATTGCCACCTGAAAATCATTGCTTTCCAGGAAATCTTTCACCAACTGCGCCAAACGGCGGTCATCCTCGACCAGTAAAATTAAATTGTTTTGCGACATGGTTTTTACATACCTGCTGACGTGTTAAAAAAAACTCCAGGGATTGCGCCGGGCTTTGCGAAACTTCTTGTCATTGTAGACGACCTGGAAGCGTTGATCGCTTAAAGCTTTATTGCTCAGGGTTTCACGCAATTGGAAATCGGTGCTGACACTTGCCGTCAATTCAAACTGGTATTCGCCGCGATTTTCATTTTCCCAACAGCGCAACGGATCGGTTTTATCCGATTGATACAAACACAATGAACGTGTCACAGCGGATTCCCATTTCACCTGCAATTCATCATGGCAAACTTCCTCACCTGCATTCAGTACACACAAGCGCGGCTTAATCGAAAATTGGATCAAAGGTAAGGATGACGACGACTCGGCAGTGGATGGTTGCGCACGGACATAGCTTCCCGGCAGCAAGGCCGCCAGAAATAACAGTTTAACGAGGGTGGTAACAGCGCGGGCGCTCAGCGGGTTTCCATCAAAAATGGTACACCCCCCCAAAGAAAACCGTGATCACTTTATTATCGTTTATAAGTGGACTCGCCGAGATTTCATCGGGTAATTGGCGATAACTCGCCAAGAAACGCAAGTCCCAGCGTTCTGTTAGTTCATAGTTCCAATCAATACGGGCGATACCACTGATAGCAGCATCAGCCACATAGGTGCCGCGCGAATCCGCTTCCGGCGGCGTTACGCCGTAATAATAATTTACCACTTCCTCACTTTGCCACACGGCACCCAGCGAGCCAATTACGTGATGCTTGCCGCTAACCCAGTGTTTTGCAACAGACAGGCGCGCCTCATCGCCGTGATACAAACCGGTAAATTCACTCAAATATTGAAACTGGAAATCTGCCAGCGCTGTTGAGAATTGATATTCAATGCCGCCAAGGCCAGCGGTGCGACGGTTGCGTAGATCGCGCTGATTTACATCTTTAAAACCGGGGCTGACCAACTCGGTGCCGCCCTCAATCTCCGGTGCAAAACCACTATAGTCATTCTTCTTGCCACCGTTAACTCCGGCAGAGACCAGTGTATTGGATTCAGTAAAAAAGTTGGACGGATTCCAGCGATCAAAAAATACCTGATCATAACTGGGGGTTATCATGAGGTTGAGTTGTTGGGTTTCGTTTTCCCACACAATCACACCCAGGTCCAGGTTCTGGATAAAAAAATGTTCGCCGTTGTAATTGATCTGTGGAATCAGTACCAGCGGAATATCATCCCCATCGTCTACCGGATTGGTGCGGACACCAATGCCGATACCTACGCTGATATCCCAGGTACCCACCTCTACACAATCTTTCTCACCTTGCTCGCAGGCATAACTGGTGACTGCAAATAATGCAGCTGCGCCAAAGGCAATGGATTTGAAGAAATGGTTCATAGCAATATCAGGTATCAGTTTTACGGTAACCCGTTTTCAGGAAATAGTGTTCTATGGTTATTTATAAACGGCTCGGCGCAATGGCGTTGTAATGATTTGTAGTAAGCCACAGCCGATTACAAATTATTACAAATTCGTCCAGATCAACTACAGATCCTGCTATCACCATCCGCTTAGGATACCAGCATGCAACGCACACGCACATCAATGCATCATCTCCACGTTATAAAACCAATTTTCGCCAATTGAATTGTGACAATTACACTTTTTAACGTCCTTCTACATTTCGCCCACAGATTAGTGGCAGGCAAGCACAGAAAATTATCCGTGTAAAAAAACACTTTTTCGATCTATTGCGTTTTGGACTATTTTTTGGAGCTGTACTATGTCAACCCTCGCCCTGCTGAAAAAAACATTATTGATATTGCCTATCCTTGGCCTGTTCACTGCCTGCGGCAGCGATAGTGATGATTTACCCAAGCCTGATCGCAATACCAAAATGCTTTATATCGATTTCAATGATGGCGCCACCGGTTGGAAACCCGGCTTTGCCGATTATCCTGCAGGCCAGGAAACATTTTATGAATTATCCTCCGGCCTTGAAACCCTACCCACGTCACTGGGTACCAATCGCAAAGGTTTTAAACTAAGCGGCAACAATCACAGTGACGACCTTTATATGTTTGTCACCAAACAGGTAGACGGCCTGGAGCCAAATACCCGTTACGATTTCCGTTTTAAAGTTACCTTTGGTACTAACGCGCAAAAAAATTGTATGGGCGTCGGCGGTGCACCGGGTGAAAGTGTGTGGGTAAAAATCGGCGCCAGTAAAACCGAACCTAAAGCCACTAACGATGGAGCCGGCAATTTATTAATGAACATTGATAAAGGCCAACAAGGCAGCGGCGGCACTGATGCCATTCTGGTCGGGGATTTCGCCAATAATCGCGAATGCGGCGATAACAATACCAGCTATATGAAAAAATCCCTCCTCAGCGATAAAGGCGCATTCACCGCAACCACCGACGATAAAGGCAATATCTGGATTCTGTTATCAACCGACTCCGGATTTGAAGCAACCACCACAATTTATTTTATGGAATTGGAAGTGGCGGCAACCAAGAAGTAGATTTCTACACATTAAGATTGGCAATATTCATCGTAGCATCAAGCAACGTTGAATATTGCCAATACAGTTATTTTTTTACGGAAAGACAAAAAAAAAGAGCGAACCCAAGATTCGCTCTTTGGAGATAATGATGAATTGCTGTTGGCTTAACGATGCTTGATCTTATCGCCTTCTTTCAAACCTTTAATGATTTCAATATTGATACCGTCAGAAATACCGGTTTTAACCTCACGCTTTTCGAATTTTTGCGGGCCGGTTTCTACTTCCACAAATTGCGCTTTTTCTTCCACAATCAGGTTGCCTTCATTAATGGCGATGACGTTTTCTTTCTTGTCCAGAACGATATCGGCATTGGCGCTGTAATTGGAACGCAGGAATAATTTCTCACTCAATTTCACGGCCGCGCGGATCTGGAATTTAATCGTACCCTGATCGGTTACGCCCTTCGGAGAAATATATTCAAGTTTGGCAGTAAAAGGTTCGCCTTCCAGGGCGCCAACGTCCAATACCAATTCCATACCTTCGCGAATTTTGCCTACCTCCGATTCATCTACCATACCTTCAAAAATCATGTCCTTCATATCCGCCAATGTGGCGATAGTAGTGCCTGCACCAAACGAACTGGTCTCAACAATAAATGCACCTTCTTTATAAGGCAGATCCAGAATCATACCGGTGACAGTTGCCGGGATCATGTTTGACACTTTGTCAGATTTCTTGGTCGCACCGGATTTCATCAACAATAAATTGTTTTCTGCCGATGTCACAGCTTCACGCTGCAAGTCGTAATTCAATAGAAACTTGTTGTACTCAGATGCAGAAATTAATTTATCGGCAAAGAGTTTTTTCTGGCGATCAAACTCAACCGTGGCATTTTGCAAATTCAATTTTGCAGTTTCCAGTTGGGATTCAGCCTGGTTAAGCAACACCATACTCGGAGCAAGCGTAATCTTGGCGATGATATCGCCTTTATTTACGTTCTGGCCGGCAACAACATACAACTGCTCCACCACACCGGATACTTGCGATTTAATTTCCACTTCGCGACGTGGAATCACTTTACCCACGGCGACTGTCTTTTTCACGATGGTAGTTTTAAATACAGCATCAGAGGTGTAGGTAACGGGTTTCTCCTGGGATTTGTTATACAAAAATACCGCTGTGCCGATAAACACAACCGCAATCAAACCCAACACTGCGTACCAAATAAACTTTTTCATGGTGTCCTTCTTTGCTATTGCTGAAAAAAATGTTTTTAGAATATGTAACGGTTAAACAGGTAAAATTCCTGACTATTCATCTTGCAGCGCAACGATTGGATTTACGCCCGCTGCTTTGGCTGCTGGCATCAACGATGCAAGCAAACCCGATATTACTAATACAATTAACGCCGTGAATGCCGTGGTAAAATCCACTTCCGGTTTACCAAAAAATCCTGCTTTTCCACCGCTGGCTTCCAGCAATTTGGCGATACCTTCCAACAGCAACACGCCCATTACCAAACCGAAATACCCCGCTACGGTGGTGATGAAAATCGATTCCTGGACAATCATGCCGATAATAGAATTAGGTGTGGCGCCGAGCGCTTTGCGCAAACCGATTTCGCGCGTGCGCTCTTTCACTACGATCAGCATGATATTCCCCACTCCGATCGCACCAGCCATGATGGTGCCAATCGCTACGACCCAACTGAATACTTTTATGCCAGTAAACAAACCTTCGATTTTGTCGAATTCGTTTTGCAAATTAAAACTGCCAAATACACCGACGTCATTGGGGTCTACTTTTTTTAATTCAGAGAGATATTTTTTTACATTCTCCTCTGCGACGCGCGCATGCAAACCCGGTTTGGGCTGGATAACAAAACTGCCGATCCATCCAACCTGGTTAAAGGCGTAGCGCAGGGTATCGTTGGGAATATAAATTTTTTCCTCTTCCTGCTGCTGGTTACCATTAGCAAGTGATTTAAATACACCAACTACTTTAAAACTGATGCCGTTGATAGTGATATCAGCACCGACAGGGTTTTCACCTTCGGCAAACAGCTGCGTGCGTACACGTGTACCGATGATAACGGTCTTGCGTTTTTCGCGATCATCAAACTCATTGATGCTGCGGCCTTCGATCATTGCCAGTGAGTTAATGTTTTCCATCTTTGCGTGTATCCCTTCCACAAAGAACGTACCGTTTTTATCCTTGTGTACCGCATAAGGCGGCGTCCCACTCCAGATACCTACGGAATTTTGGCCGCGAATAAAACCGACACTGGGCACATTTTTTTCGATCGCGGCAACATCTTCCGGTTTAAAGGCGATTTGCCTGCCGATTGGCATACCCTGGTAAGGCAATTGCGTATGACCTTGTACCCACACCCACACAATATTGGGTACGCGCGGGAAACCTTCGTTTACTCCATTTTCCAATCCCTTACCCGCTCCAAGCAGAACGGTAAGCATAAAAATGCCCCAGAACACACCAAAGGCAGTCAATGTGGTACGCAATTTATGTTGGCCAAAAGTTTTAAAAATCTCTTGCCACTTTTCGGTATCAATAATCATCAGTGGTTCCTGCTAATCCGCACGCATGGCTTCAATCGGCATAATTTTCGCCGCACGCAGTGCGGGTACCAGGCCCGCCAACGCACCGACAACAATCAATAAAATAATGGCCGTAATGGCAACCTGAAAATTAACTTCCGGATTTTTAAAGAATGGCAATTGCGCGCCCACGGAATTCAATCCAAATGAAATCAATTCAATTAAACCTACCCCCATAACCAGGCCCGCGTAACCGGCGATACTCGTCACCAGGATCGATTCCAGCAACAAGGTACTTACAATACTGAACGGTGTCGCGCCGAGCGCTTTGCGAATACCGATTTCACGGGTGCGCTCCTTCACGGTAATAATCATGATATTGCTCACGCCCACAATACCCGCCATTAACGTGCCCAGTCCTACAAACCAGATAAATGAATTAATACCGAGGAATAATCCGTTCACCATTTTCGCTGGCTCCGCCATATTGAATGAGCGGATTGCGCGTTTATCTTCCGGTGATACCGAATGGCGGCGCTGTAATAATTCGATTACCTTTTTCTCTACTTCAAAACCATCCAACCCTAAATGCGGACGCAACCAGATAGAGCCGATGCGATTACTGGTACCAAACATTTTCTGGAAAGTTGATTGCGGGATGTATACGCGCTCTGAATCGCGTCCGCGGTTTCCTTTGTCGTAAAACACACCCACTACTTTCATTACCACACCGTTAACGCGAATATCTTTATTGACCGGATCCACATCCTTGCCAAACAAACGTTCCGCCACAACAGTGCCGATCACAGCAATTTTGCGTAATTCTTTTTCATCAAACGGATTCAGTTTGCGCCCCAGGTTAAAGGGAATACTTTCTTTCACATCAAAATATTCATCGGGCACACCATGCACACCGAAGCTGGCATTCTTGCGCCCATACACAAGTGAAATGCCATCGCGCTGGCTTTCAGCGGCGATAAAACGAACCTCGGGAATTTGTTGTTTGATTGCATCGACATCGTCTTGTGTTAACTGGATTTGCCGACCCAACCCCATGCCTTTGTAAGCCACCGAGGTTGTACCTGTGTAGGCGATAATAAAATCCAGTACATCGGAGCCGAAATCTTCATAAACACCGTTTTGCATACCGCGCCCGGCCCCGAGCAGCAGTATCAACATAAATATTCCCCAAAACACACCAAATGCAGTGAGCGCAGTGCGTAATTTATTCATACGCAAGGTGTAGAGAATTTCCTGTAAACCGTCCATATCGCCTTCTTATAGGTAGCAATCAACCAAGGATTTCTTCTTCATCCTGATCGGCAATTTCGTTGGCATGATGAGAGTGATGATGATGACCAGAAACAATTAATCCATCTTTTAAAATAATCTGGCGCTGGGTTTGGTCAGCAATATCCTGTTCGTGGGTAACAATCACAATGGTGTTACCCAGTTGATGGATTTCTTTCATCAACGACATTACTTCTTGCGTCGTCTGGCTATCCAGCGCACCGGTCGGTTCGTCCGCAAGAATTACTTTGGGTTTGGTTACCAATGCGCGTGCAATAGCCACACGTTGTTTTTGTCCACCCGACATTTCATTGGGCATGTGTTTGGCGCGATGGGAAAGACCTACCATTTCCAGATATTTATCAGCGCGGTAATTGCGCTCTTTTCGACTTATACCCTGGTAATACAACGGCAATGCAACATTCTCGGTCGCATTTTTAAATGGCAATAAGTTGAACGATTGAAAAACAAAACCGAGCAATTCATTGCGCAATTTAGCGGCGGTTTTTTCTTTTAGATTTTTAATTTCGCGACCGGCGAGAAAATAATCGCCCTCATCGTGGCTATCCAGGATACCGAGTATATTTAACAATGTAGATTTGCCGGAACCTGATGACCCCATGATCGATACCAATTCACCTTCGCGGATATGCAAATCAATTCCCTTTAGCACATGCAAAGGCTGCTCACCGGAATGGTAGTATTTGTGGATGTTATGTAATTTGATCATGATGGCTTCCTGTTATCTGTATGCTGTGAGCCTGATGTACCTCTCACCAGCTTAGAGGCTTTTGCACTGTTCTCCGATTACATTTACGTTGACTTAACACTTTTGTGACAAGTGTCAGTACCTATCGATTAACGAGTATCGGTTGATAAACTTTGACCGGTGCATTTTGCCGCTGTTATTTCATTGGATGTGTATCTAATTGTTTTGGATTCACTCGCGCGAAAAAATTATTCATCCTGCAATGCAGTTATAGGATTTACCGACGCGGCCTTGGCGGCGGGCAAGAGTGCAGCGAGAACACCGGTTAACACCAAAACGCTTAATGCCATAAGGGCGATTTTGATATCAATATAAGGTGAAGCAAATAATCCCTCACCCTGCCCCAACTTGATCAGCAGCGCGCGAATACCTTCTAGCAGTAATACCCCGGTTGTAAGCCCGGCGTAACCGGCAATAAATGTAATTACTAATGATTCATGGATAATCATTAAACTGATATTCGTCGGTGTTGCCCCCATGGCTTTGCGCAAACCAATCTCACGTGTGCGTTCTTTCACAACCACCAACATAATATTACCGACGCCGATCACACCAGCGATGATAGTGCCAATCGCGACCATCCAGCTAAAGCCCAACACCCCGTCAACCAGGCCGCGATTCATCTGGTAGTTTTGTTCCATATTAAAACCTCCAATCACGCCAGTATCGTTCGGATGAATCTTTTTACGCTCATATAACAATTTTTTTACGTCGCGCTCCATATCAAAAGCGCTGAAACCGGGTTTGGGTGAAAAAAACAAAACGTGAAAAGCATCCATCTGGTTAAAAGCCTGGCGCAAGGTTTCATTGGGTAAAAATATTTTGCCGTTAGCTTCTTGTGCACCATCGGGTTCATTGGATTTATAAATACCGACAACTTTAAATTTTACGCCGCCAACAATAATGGACTCACCAATGGGATTAACACCATTTTTAAATAGCACTTCTTTTACACGTGTGCCTATTACGGCGATTTTTCGTTTTTCTTTTTCATCAAGCGGGTTAATGAAACGGCCTTCGATCATGCGGATAAATTCAAAGGGCTCCCAACCGGCATGGGTGCCCGATACTGAAAAAGAACCACTTTCTTTACCGTAAACAATATATTGCGCCGCACCAAAGTTACCGAGGTTATTTTTACCATCGACCAGATTTACCGACGCAATAGATTGGCGAATTGCATCCACATCCTCCTGGGTAAATTTTATTGCACGGCCTTTACTTAATCCTTCAAAACTGAGTTGGGTAGTATTGGAGGTCCAAAAAATCACCACACTTTTTGCATCACCAAAAATTTTTTCAATTTTAGTTCCAAAGCCGGTGCCAAAACCGAGCAGTATCACTAACATAAAAATGCCCCAGAAAACCCCGAACGCCGTTAGGCCGGTGCGTAATTTTTGCTTGCCTAAGCTGGTGAGTATTTCTTGCCACTTATCCACATCAAACATAATTTACTTCCTGTTTATTCTGCTTTCATGGCTTCAATGGGTGTGATGCGCGCTGCGCGCAAGGCGGGCATTAACCCTGCAATAACACCAGCCAGAATCAGTAATATCAATGCACTCACTGCAACACCCATATCAATATCCGGCTGACGAAAAAACGGTAATTCGATTTTCATTTTCGTGAGTAATGCTGATACACCTTCAAGAATCCCCACGCCCAATACCAAACCGCTATAACCCGCAATACTGGTGACCAATACCGATTCAAATAACAAGCTGCCAACAATGGATGCGGGATTTGCGCCCAATGCTTTACGAATACCGATTTCACGCGTGCGTTCTTTCACAGTGATAATCATGATGTTGCTCACGCCCACAATTCCTGCGAGCAAGGTGCCGATTCCCACCATCCAGATAAACATATTCAAACCGGTAAACATTGCATTAAGGTCAGCGGCTTCACGCGCTTTATTGCTAACTTCAATTGCACGTACATCGTCGGGTGCAATTTTGTGGCGCTGTTTAAGCAACGTTAGAATTTGTTCTTCCAGTTTTATGCCGTCAACACCGGCCTTTGGGCGCACCGTAATCAAAGAAACTTCCTGCCCGCCACCAAATGCCTTTTTGAAAGCAGTGACCGGCAAATAAACCCGTTCAGACATACGACCCTGATTGCCTTTATCAAAAAACAAACCAATCACTTTGAATGAAATACCGTTGATTTGAATTTCCTTACCAATCGCTTCAGCATGGGTCGTAAATAATCGTTCACTCACACGCGTGCCGATAACTACCACTTTACGATTGTCATCTTCATCCAATAAATTCAAACGGCGACCATCATCGAAGCGGACTTTTTCCTTAATATTGAAATATTGGTCAGCCACACCCAGCACACCGAAGCTGCCGGATTTGGGCCCATATGTAATTGAAACATCAGAATTGATAAATGAACCGAGCGGGTTCTCACTGGAAATAAAACGCACCCCGGGAATTTGCTGACGCACAGCTGCCATGTCCGCTTCAGTTAATGCGATCTTGCGGCCAACGGGTAAGCCCATGTAAGGCACAGAGGTAGTGCTGGGGAAAATCCAGATGGAATCGGCAACGTCATTGCTCCAGCCGTCGGCCAGGGCTTTTTCCATCCCACGCCCGGCGCCGAGCAACAGGATCAACATTAAAATTCCCCAGAACACACCAAAAGCGGTAAGCCCGGTACGCAGCTTGTTCTGGCGCAGGGTAAAGAGGATTTCTTGCAAACTATCCATGACGATTTCCCAATCGAAAGTAGTAGTAACACGGGAACTTGAGGGATTTGACGCACCCGTCACCCGATTGGATTCATTTCTGGTTTTTTTATTTAACGTGTACCTATGGGTGCATGCTTCAAATTAACACATGCATCAACCTCTGCAGGTGGTTTCTTCCATAAAAGGCGCATAACAATTACCAACGGCAAAAAATCCCCGGCAGTTAAGCTGCCGGGGTCAACACTGCCATTACCAGAGCGAGGTTATTGGCAGACATACTCACACGGAGAGAACGCCAAATTCCCAAGTTGGGGTTGGAGGAAATCTGGTATTCCCAATCTATTGGATGAAGGATGTAGAACTTTGGATTCAAGGAGCCAATAATTTTTATAGAGCCAATTGTTCATGATTGGCTAATAAGAATTTAAAGATGCCGGAGAATTCCCGAAGTTTTTTTAATAGCCATTGGATAAATAACGCATTAATTGCTCAAATATTAATAAAACCTTATTCGAATTATTTTCTAAACGTTAATCAATGAATTATATAAATAATAAATTTCTTCTATGAAAATGCTATTGCGGCTTGATTCATTTTAAAAATATTGCCATTAAAATTTAAAACGACCACCAAATAGGCTAATTGACTTTACTATAGGTTAACACTAACTTTTTAATGCCATTACTATCAATGGTATTAACAAGGAATATAAAACTATGAAAGTATTTAGCGTTAAATCTATTTTTCTTTCTTTGGCGGTGTGTGGAATGTTTTCGATTGCAGCGCAAGCCAGCGCTGAGGTTTTTGAATCGAAAGGTAGTTATTACGGTAATTACACTAAACCTGGTTGTTCATGGAACATGGTTGCCTATGGGTTTTGGGGTAATCAATCTATTTTGGTTTGCACCCATGCGAGCGGGGCAGAAATTGTTGCAACCAAATCTGTTAGCTATAACAGCTCTGGTGCTGTTGACAGCTGCACTGTTAGTGCAAATAGCATTTCTAATGTAGAAACGGTTGGTAGTGGAAGTAGCACCAATACTTGCAGCAGTTATCGTATTTCTCGCAAATAATTTATCGCAAAAAAAAGCCGGGATTCTATCCCGGCTTTTTTTGTTATTTAAAAATTAACTAATCGCCCCACTGCGATTCACACCGTTAATCAGCGCTTTCACTGCTGAAGTAATAATGTTGCGATCCTGCCCGACACCGTAAACCGGTTTACCATTTTTCACTTTGATTTCAACGTAAGTTACTGCCACAACATCGGAACCTTCACCAACAGAATGTTCGTGGTAATCAATTACGTTGACATCGGCATCGATAAACTGGCTGATCGCATGTGCTGCTGCATCGATTGGGCCGTTGCCGCTGCCGCTGATTTGCACGGTTTTGTTTTGGTGCTGGGCATGGATAGTAATATCAACTTGGTGACTATCATCTTGTTCAGTGAATTTGCTGGATTGATAAGTGATGGGTGAGTTCACCGCAAAATATTCGTCATTGAAAATTTTAACGATATCGCTCGCCTTCACTTCTTTACCGGTGCTGTCACTGACCTTTTGCACAACAGAACTGAATTCAATTTGCAAACGACGCGGCAATTGCAAACCGGCTTCCTGTTGCAATAAAAAGCTTACGCCACCTTTACCGGATTGCGCGTTCACGCGCACAACAGCATCGTAACTGCGGCTTAAGTCGGCCGGGTCGATGGGCAGATAAGGTACTTCCCACAGCGTGTGTTTTTTCTGGACTGCAAAACCTTTTTTAATCGCATCCTGGTGCGAACCGGAGAAGGCCGTAAATACCAACTCGCCCGCATAAGGGTGACGCGGATGCACCGGTAATTGCGTGCATTCTTCATGCAACTTGCGCACTTTATCGATATCGGAAAAATCCAGGCCGGGATGCACACCTTGCGAATACAAATTCAACGCGAGGGTTACCAGGTCGACATTACCTGTGCGTTCACCATTGCCGAACAAACAACCTTCCACACGATCTGCACCCGCCATCACCGCCAACTCGGCAGCGGCAACGGCGGTACCGCGATCATTGTGTGGATGCACGCTGATCACAATCGAATCGCGGCGGTTGATATTGCGATGGATCCACTCGATTTGATCGGCATAAGTATTCGGAGTATTCATCTCCACAGTCGCCGGCAAATTCAGAATAATTTTCTTTTGTGGCGATGGATTCCAGATTTCCACCACCGCATCACATACTTCTTTTACAAAGTCGATTTCAGTTGACGAAAACACTTCTGGTGAATATTGGAAAGTCCAATCCACTTCCGGTGCTTGCGCGGTTAATTCTTTACACCATTGGGTGCCTTGCAAGGCGATTTTTTTCACGCCTTCTTTATCCGTGTTGTATACAATTTTGCGGAATGCCGGCGCGAGCGGATTGTACATGTGCAAAATTGCGCGCTTGGCACCACGCAAACTCTGCACGGTTTTTTCGATCAAGTCGTAACGAGCTTGCACCAACACTTCAATGGTTACGTCATCGGGAATTAAATTTTCCTCAATCAACAAACGGGTGAAGTTGAAATCAATTTCACTCGCGGATGGAAAACCAATTTCAATTTCTTTAAAACCAATCGCGACCAGTTCCTTGAACATGCGCAATTTGGTTTGTACCGACATAGGGTCGATTAGCGCCTGGTTACCATCACGCAGGTCAGTGCTCATCCAAATGGGCGGTTTTTCAATGTGATTGTTCGGCCATTGGCGGTCGGGCAAGGAAACACCGACGAAACGCTGGTACTTGGGGGATGGATTGGCAAGCATGATCAACTCCTGGGGTTTTTGCCTACCGGCAACTGATAAGAGTCCGGCTATTAAAAATTCGGTTGTATCTGGAGTCCTCTGAAAACAAGTCGCACTGCACCTGTTCCAGAGGCTCCGAGCTGTAAGTTCTTGTGTACTGGTGTACTTTTTTTACTGTAGTAGTGGTCTTGCGGTCTTGGCCGATGAAACGAATCTGGTCAGGTACCTGTGGATGACAAGTGCCGGTTTCCGGTAATGCGGTCACATCGGTGGAAACCCCAAACCCGCGCGGATAGCGCCAGGGCTTTTATCAGCATGGTTGCCAGTATATAGCCATCAAACAGGCAGATGATTGCGGAGATTGTGTTAATATCAATTTTTAAACAATTTTATTGCGTTAAATTTTTATTTTCTGATATTTAATACTTAATTAGTGAGATTTACCGCTATGGAACTCGATAAATATGATCGTTTGATACTGGAATCCCTTCAGCAAAATGGCCGCATTTCCAACCAGGAATTGGCTGATAGCATCAACCTTTCGCCTTCTCCCTGTTTGCGCCGGGTGCGTGCACTGGAGGAATCCGGTTTGATTGATGGTTATGTCGCTTTGTTAAATGCCCGCAAGCTGGGTTTAACGCTGGTCTCGTTTATCCAGATCAGCATGGATAAACACACACCTGATCGCTTTGATGCCTTTGAGAAAACCGTGGAAGCTTACCCTGAAGTACTCGAATGCCACCTGATCACCGGGCAATCCGCCGATTACCTGCTAAAAGTCATCGTAAAAGATATGGATGCCTACCAACAATTCCTGCTGCAAAAACTCACGCGTATTGAAGGCGTGAGCGGTGTGCATTCATCGTTTGTACTAAAGTCGCCGGTGGATAAAACAGCGTTGCCGGTATAAGTTTTTCCCCAGCCCTTACCAGGCCTTGTAAGGCAAGAATTTGCCATTTAAATGGATGATCACGCGATCACCTTTGGGATTTTCTTCCTTGCCAATATCCATGGAAAAATCAATCGCACTCATAATGCCATCGCCAAATTTTTCGTGAATGATTGCCTTAATGGTCGGGCCATAAACACCGATCATTTCGTATAAGCGATAAATCAGCGGATCTTGCGGAATAGTATGCTCCCAACTTTTGCTGGGGCATTGCATCAACGCCAATTTAGCAACTTCCGGTAAATCAAATATTTTGCATAGCGCTTCCGCTTTATCTGCCGGCGCACTGTTCATGCCTAAACAAACTGATGTTGTCCACACCGGCGACATACCAATACTGGCGGCAATACCTTCCCAGGTCAGGTTCATTTTTTGTTTGGCCAGAACAATCGCTTCAACTACGTCTTGTTTTTTCATTTCAACTTTCCTCTTGGTGATTGCCAGTTTGCTGTGCATGAAATTTCGGAGTGATCATCAGTGAGGCAGATTTTTTTTAACAGCGCAATCGTAGTGATTTCACGCTGCCTCACTTGTTACGTATATTGCGATTGCTATGCCAAGTTCATCGTATTGAGTTAAGTAGCTGATCCTCCATTATTTTTTAATTTATATCGCACAATAAGTAATTACGATTTTTCGTGATCAACGAAATTTCGTGGATGTTGGCACGATTTTTCGTTGTATGTACCCATACTCTTTTTCAAGGAAAAATCATGCAGCCAACATGTACAGATCATCAACTCAACATCGCCAACAACTGCACCAACAACAGCAATATCGCACAGGTATTCCAGGAATTTGCGCGGCAAAACCAATTGCTGTTAAACGCTGCGGGTGAAGGAATATATGGTGTTGATGCCGAGGGCCGTGCGACCTTTGTGAATCCGGCTGCAGAACGTATCCTGGGTTGGAAAGCCGACGAACTTATTGGCAAAAATATCCATCGCGCTATCCACCACAGTCACACTGATGGTTCTGATTATTGTGCACAGGATTGTCCGATTTTCGCGGCGTTTCGCGATGGCACAGTGCGGCGCGTTGACAATGAATCCTTCTGGTGTCGCGATGGACATGCAGTGCCGGTGGAGTACACCAGCACACCGGTATATGACAATGAAAAACTGGTTGGGGCGGTAGTTATTTTTCGCGATGTATCGGAACGAAAAAATACGGAAGCAAAGTTGCACTCCACCATGGAAGAATTGCGCGAAGCACTGGAACAGGTAAAACAACTCAAGCACAAACTGGAATTGGAAAATGCTTACCTACAACAGGAAATCAACGAGGGATTTAATTCACACCATATTGTCGGGCGCAGTCCGGCAGTACAACAAATTAACTATCAAATCCAATTGGTAGCGCCCACCGTGGCAACGGTATTGATTACCGGCGAATCCGGCACCGGAAAGGAATTAATTGCACGTGCGCTGCATCGCGCCAGCGATCGCAACCAGCGGCCGTTGATTCGTGTGAACTGCGCCGCGATTCCACTCGATTTATTTGAGAGTGAATTTTTTGGTCATGTGCGCGGTGCATTTTCCGGTGCAGTGAACACGCGCCTTGGCCGTTTCGAAGTAGCTGATGGTGGCACTTTATTTTTAGATGAGGTCGGTGAATTACCGCTGGCATTGCAAGGAAAATTATTGCGTGTATTGCAAGATGGAGAATTCGAACGGGTGGGAGAATCCGTTACCCGCAATGTCGATGTGCGTATTATTGCTGCAACTAATCGCGATCTTAAACAATTAGTAAATCGGGGATTATTTCGCGAGGATTTATATTTTCGTTTGAATGTATTCCCCATTCGTTCAGCACCATTGCGCGAACGAATAGAAGATATACCATTACTTGCTACCCATTTTTTACAAGCAGCTTGCCAACGCTTCCATAAACCCGAATTAAAAATTACGTTTGCGCAAATCCAGCGTTTACAGGAATACGATTGGCCGGGGAATATTCGCGAGTTGGAAAACCGTATCGAACGGCAAGTCATTCTCAGCCAGGGCGACAAACTGAATCTTGTTGAATTTCCGGCAGCCATCAATAACATGGCTGATGTTCCTATTATTGATGGAAAATTTTATACCGAAAGTAGCGTCAAACATTTGCAAATCCGGGCCACCCTGGACGCATTGCGTAAATGTGATGGGAAAATCTATGGCGCGGACGGCGCTGCCTGTTTACTTGGCATAAAACCTACTACCCTTGCTTCACGTTTGAAAAAATGGCGTCTGGACAAGTCAGTCACTGGAATCCAATAGCATCAAAATAACAGGCAATAAAAAGGGGCTTGATTGCCCCTTTTATTAACGCTGGTTTCAATTATTTATGCGCTGATTTCGATCCACGACGATCATTTTTACGGCGCTCAACAGGAACATCCTGGGGAATACCTTGATGACGTTCGCGACGATCTGCTTTTTGACGCTCTTCCAACGCATCTTCGATTTGGGTTAACAACACTTTATTTACTTTTTTCTCGCTCATCGCTAAATCCATCTCACAGTTGATCACGACTAAAAACACACAACGGTTTGAGTATAGTCCAGCAAACAGCTGGTATTTGTGAATTTGGTGCCATTTCTAATTTCAATTTCTAATAAAAAAGTGGCATCTAGACTTTAATCAAGGTGTGGATCAAAAGCAATTCGCAGCGGCATTTTTAATTGCCCTAATAAATTTTTTAGCTATTGAATGATGGTTGGAGGAGTATGTTTGCGTGGAAAATTGCAGAATAAAGCTAAAAATGCGCATCATCCGTAAAAATATTTTTATATGATAATTTATCTATACCAAACCTCCGGCTCCATAAAACCGGATCCGGAGGTTTGGTAAATCGTTAAACGTCCAGGTTTGCTACAGCTAACGCATTTGTTTCGATAAAGTCACGTCGAGGTTCTACAGCATCACCCATTAAACAGGTGAAAATTTGATCAGCAGCGATAGCATCCTGAATTGTCACGCGCAGCATACGGCGTGTTTCGGGGTTCATCGTAGTTTCCCATAATTGTTCCGGGTTCATCTCACCCAAGCCTTTATAGCGCTGGATGTTGTAACCCTTACGCGACTCCTTCATTAACCATTCCAAACCATCTGCAAACTTAAGCAAGGGTTGTTTCCGTTCACCACGTTGAACATAAGCACCCTCTTCAATCAGGCTTTCCAATTTCTCACCTAAAGAAACAATGGAAGCGTATTCGCCTGAGGCAAAGAAATCGTGGTTAAACGGGTAAGGCGTTGCAATACCATGAGCTGTAATTTCTACCTGTGGCAGAAACAAATGGCGTTCGCTGTCTTCGCGTACAGTAATGATGTAGCGCTGGCTACCGGCGCGGGCATCAATGCTGAAATGCGCGGCCATCTGGTCACACCATTGCTGCATATGGCCCTGATCTGCCAAATGTTCGGTGCGAATCGCTGGCAAATAGATCATTTTTTCTAGCACATCGGCAGGGTATAGACGCGATAGACGCTCAATAGTGGCCATCACCTTACGGTATTCATGGACCAGTCTCTCCAGGGCTTCGCCGGCAATAGGTGGCGCGCTTGGATTTACATGGAGAGCGGCGTCTTCCAGCGCTGCCTGGGTCAGGAATTCGGTCATTGCCGATTCATCTTTCAAATACTGCTCTTGTTTACCCTTAGCAATCTTATATAGCGGTGGTTGGGCGATATAGATATGGCCACGCTCGATCAACTCACGCATTTGGCGGAAGAAGAAAGTTAATAACAGTGTGCGGATATGCGAACCGTCCACGTCGGCGTCCGTCATGATGATGATGCTGTGATAGCGCAGTTTTTCCGGGTTGTAATCTTCTTTACCGATGCCGCAGCCTAATGCAGTAATCAGTGTTCCCACTTCTGCAGATGAAAGCATTTTGTCGAAACGCGCTTTTTCTACGTTAAGGATTTTACCTTTGAGGGGCAGGATCGCCTGGGTTTTACGCGCGCGACCTTGCTTGGCTGAACCGCCTGCAGAATCACCCTCTACCAGGTAAAGTTCTGATAACGCCGGATCTTTCTCCTGGCAATCCGCCAGTTTTCCGGGAAGCCCGGCAATATCCAGTGCACCTTTGCGGCGGGTCATTTCACGCGCTTTACGCGCCGCTTCACGGGCACGGGCAGCATCAATCATCTTTCCCACAATCGCTTTGGCTTCTTGCGGGTTTTCCAGCAAATAGGCGCCGAAGTGTTCATTCATCTCCTGTTCGACTGCTGTTTTTACTTCAGACGATACGAGTTTATCTTTGGTTTGGCTGGAGAACTTGGGATCAGGTACTTTTACCGAAATAATCGCCGTCAAACCTTCACGCGCGTCATCGCCAGTGGTGGCAATTTTGGCATTTTTGGCGATACCTTCTTTCTCTATATAAGTATTCAAACCGCGAGTTAACGCTGCACGGAAGCCCGCAAGGTGAGTACCACCATCCCGTTGGGGAATGTTATTGGTATAACAGAACAGGTTTTCCTGGAAAGAATCATTCCATTGCAAGGCTACTTCTACGCCGATACCATCCTCACGCTTCAACGAAACGAAGTGAACCATTTTGTTAATGGTGGTTTTATTCTTGTTCAGGTGATCCACAAACGCTCGCAAACCACCTTCATATTGATAGATTTCCTCTTTTGCGGTGCGCTCATCTTTAAGCACAATACGCACACCAGAGTTCAAAAACGACAGCTCACGCAATCGCTTAGCCAATAAATCGAAGTGGAATTCGATATTGGTAAACGTTGCTGCAGAAGGCTTGAAGTGAATTTCGGTACCGGTAGTACTGGAATCTCCAACTACGGTAAGTGGCGCATCGGGAACGCCATGGCGATAAATTTGTTCATGAATCTTTCCAGCGCGGCGAATAGTGAGCTTGAGGTATTCGGAAAGCGCATTTACTACCGATACACCCACACCGTGCAAACCGCCTGACACTTTATAGGTGTTATCATCAAACTTACCGCCTGCATGGAGCACAGTCATGATAACTTCGGCGGCCGATACCCCTTCTTCGTGCATATCAGTAGGAATACCACGGCCATTGTCAGATACAGAGATAGTCTCGTCAGGATGGATTGTTACGCGTACTTCATCACAATGCCCAGCCAGAGCTTCATCAATAGAGTTATCTACGACTTCAAACACCATATGGTGCAAGCCTGAGCCATCGTCGGTGTCGCCGATATACATCCCTGGGCGCTTACGCACCGCATCCAGCCCTTTAAGGACTTTAATACTGGACGAGTCGTAAGTATTCTCTTCTGACATAGCTTTTCTCCGCTTTATTGTCTACAGCGATTAGTCACGTTAACCAATTGCTGAATTCTTTAGTTAGGTAGGAGGCTTACTGCACCTCAACTACCCTACCTTGTTCCACGTGAAACAATTTTAGAGGTGTTTCTGGCTTATCCATCCAGCTTGAAACCAATACATCTTTTTCAACACCAGTAATAAATACCTGGGTTTCCATAGTTGCTAACCATTTGACCAACAACGCCCTGTGCTTCTCATCCAATTCAGCCGGAAGATCATCAACAAGATAAATGGACTTGCGACCAGTAATCCGAGTGAATACATATCCCTGGGCTATCTTTAAAGCGCACACAAGTAGCTTTTGCTGCCCGCGTGACAGGATTTCAGCGGCATCCTGGCCATCTATTGTGATTTTTAGATCTGCCCGATGACTACCAGATTGGGTATAACCAATCCTATGATCCCGTTCAAAACCAGCTAGTAATACATCTGCATAGGATTTTTCTTTGTCCCAGCCCCGGTAATAACTGAGCTTTATGCCATCTATTTTAATGAACTCTTTACATAGTTCGTTAAAGACTTCAAAAAACTGCTGGAAAGATGCTTTCCTAAAATCATGAATCTTCTCTGTTAAACTCACTAGCTCCTGATCCCAGGAAGCTAGTTCAAAAGGATCTATTCTATCATGGCGCAATAAGCTATTGCGGTGTTTAAGGCAGCGTTGGATCGCCTTCCATGTAGGGAAGAAAGCATGTTCCACGTGAAACACCAACCAATCAATAAATTGCCGCCTGACTTTCGGGCTACCTTCCAATAATAAAAATGTTTCCGAATTAATTACTTGTACCGGTAGATATCCCGCCAAATCGGCGGCTGAAGGAACAAAATTCCCGTTTGCTTTAAAGCTCGCTTCACCATCCAAAGTCCTGCTGATTCCTATGGGAACATCTGATCCATCATCATTTTTGACTTTGCCAAACACAGTAAAAGATGACTGATGGTGCTGAATTAGCGGCTTATGTTTATGGCTGCGAAAGGATCTTCCTAAAGCCAGTAAATTTATCGCTTCCAAAACACTGGTCTTGCCAGAGCCATTTTCACCAAAAATCAAATTTACCTGCGCAGAAGGAGCGATATCCACTCCCCCGATATTGCGCAGGTTTTGAATTAATAATCGATTTAAGGTCATAAGACCGGGACAAATACCAACGCTACTTAAAGACGCATTGGCATAACAACATAGAGGGAATCACTGTTTTCAGGTTCTTCCAACAAAGCACTGGAGTTAGCATCAGACAAGGTAATCTTGATGTTTTCATTACTAATTACATTAGCAACGTCCTGGAGGTAGCTAACATTGAAACCAACTTCCAATGAATCTCCGGAATAATCCACGGTTACCTGTTCTTCAGCCTCTTCCTGCTCGGGGTTATTAGCCACAATAGTGAGAGTGCCATCAGACAATAAAAGACGCACACCACGATACTTTTCATTGGAGAGAATTGCCGTACGCGCGAACGCCTGTTTTAATTCCAAACGGGAACCAATAATTACCTTATTACCACCACGCGGTAATACGCGCTCATATTCCGGGAATTTTCCATCCACCAACTTGGAGGTAAACGTGTAATCAATAGAAGTGACACGAATATGGTTTGAGCTCAGGACTACTTCAACCTGTGCAGTTGAGTCGTCTAATAAACGCGATAATTCCAGTACACCCTTGCGCGGCAAAATCGCCTGGATAACATCGCTGGAGTTTACCGCGACAGCACGCGTACACATCGCCATACGATGACCATCAGTTGCCACTACGCGCAATTGATCCTGGCGAACCTCCCACAACATCCCGTTAAGATAGTAACGGACATCTTGTTGGGCCATAGCAAAAGCTGTGCGTTCAATTAGACGTTTTACTTCCTGTTGGGCGCAACTGAAGCGCAAATTACCCGGGGTATCTTCCACATTGGGAAAATCCGACGCTGGAAGCGTTGATAAGGTAAAACGGCTGCGGCCGGATTTAACCAAAATCCGGTTTTCTTCCAAAGTGAACTCGATATTGCTGCTATCAGGCAGGGATCTGCAAATATCTACCAGCTTACGTGCCGGAACTGTAATTTCTCCTGATTGCCCCGGTTGCTCCAGAGTCAAGCGACCGACAATCTCCACTTCCAGATCAGTACCCGTCAGCGATAGCTGATCACCCTGTAGCTGAATCAATACATTCGACAGCACCGGTAAAGTCTGGCGACGCTCCACCACACCGGCAACCAGTTGTAAGGGTTTGATCAAGGCTTCGCGGGAAACGGCAAATTTCATGGGATGGTCTCTTAGGTAATCTTCCGGGACTTATTGGATTGTTTTCTTCAGGCAACTCTTTTCAGGATAATTTTTATTTGTGCAATTTATTACCACACAAAATGTAAACAGCGTTTATAAATCAAGTTGTTAGTGAACGCAGCAAATTTTTCATATCTTCGCGGATATCAGCAGTTTCTTCCTGCAATTCTTTAATTTTTCGGCAGGCATGAAGCACGGTCGTATGATCGCGACCGCCAAATGCTTCGCCAATTTCCGGCAAGCTATGGTTTGTCAACTCTTTAGCCAGGGCCATTGCAACTTGCCGCGGTCGCGCCACAGAACGGCTTCGACGTTTGGAAATCATATCGTTCATTTTAATTTTGTAGTACTCGCAGACTACACGCTGGATATTGTCTATCCCTACTTGCTTATCCTGCAACGCCAGCAAGTCCTTTAACGCTTCACGCACCAACTCAACATCAATAGGCCGCCCGGTAAAATTAGCACTGGCGATCACACGCTTTAATGCACCTTCAAGATCACGCACATTGGCGCGAATACGCTGGGCGATAAAAAATGCTGCATCGTGGGGCAGGTCAATATTCACCTGCTCCGCTTTCTTCATAAGGATTGCAACACGGGTTTCCAGTTCCGGCGGTTCTACCGCTACAGTCAGCCCCCATCCAAAACGGGATTTCAAACGTTCTTCTAACCCATTAATTTCTTTAGGAAAACGATCACAAGTCAAAATAATTTGACGCCCGCCCTCCAACAGGGAATTAAAAGTATGGAAAAACTCTTCCTGGGAACGCTCTTTACCGGCAAAGAATTGAATATCATCAATTAACAATGCGTCCATTGAACGGTAATAACGTTTGAAGTCATTGATAGCATTCAGCTGTAATGCTTTAACCATATCAGCAACGAATCGCTCTGAATGCAAATAGACAACTTTCGCATTGGGATTGCGCGCGACCATCGCATTACCGACCGCTTGCATTAAGTGAGTTTTACCTAAACCCACACCGCCATAAATAAAGAGCGGGTTGTAGGCACCACCGGGATTCTCGGCAACCTGACGCGCCGCAGCCAGGCCTAACTGATTGGATTTACCTTCTACAAAGGTAGCGAAGGTTGAGGAAGTGTTTAAATAGTTACTGTGTTTAAGGCCACCCTCTACATCCAGTTCAGGCGTAGATCGAGCCCCCTGGTCTACCAGCAACTCTTCGGCATTATTAAGTAATTTACCTTCATAATCGACGGAGTTGTCAGCAATCTCAATCAATTTAGGTATTGGTAAATCAATTTTGGTAACCCGTGCAACCGGCGCACTTATCACCGGGATTTCTTGCGTCACGTTCACGGGCTCTGCAATAACAGGGCGGCTCTGGAAACCAGGCGCTGTACGCACCACAACACCTACAGCAACATTAAGATTTTTGTCCTGATGATAATGAAGCGCCAATTCGCGGATGCGGTTTAAAAATTTGTCATTCACCCAATCGCAAATAAAACGGTTGGGGGCCAATAACTTCAGCTCCAGTGGTGCTGCCGATTCATCGATCTGCAATGGCCGAATCCAGGTGTTGAACTGCTGGGAAGGCAATTCATCCTGCAAGCTGGCGGCACATAATTTCCAAATCGATTGCAACAAAACCAAAGCTCCCGCAACGCAACGGCGTTTATTAGTTAACAAGGGGGGAGCAAGTCTACTCTCGCACTAAAAAGTTATCCACAGTAAACACCAAAAATAAATTTAATGGATTAAAACTTAGCCATTAGAATTCAATGTGTTACGACATACCGCCCATACACAATACCAAGCGTTCCCAAATGATTTAAATGTCAAACCTGTGGATAACCCTGTTAATAAATTATGAATTAACTGGGGGCAAGCCGACATAACTTGTGATTAATGAGTTTTTCTTATTTTTGTAGATAATTTGCTCAAAATAATTTGCTTTAGTAGAAGCCCTTCATTAGAATTCCGCCTCTTTTCGCACACCGTGTGAATTAACTCAGGATTTTTAACAGGTTTATCATGAAAAGAACATTCCAACCCAGCAATCTGAAGCGCGTTCGCAACCACGGTTTCCGTGCTCGTATGGCTACCAAAAATGGTCGTTTGGTTTTGGCTCGTCGCCGTGCCAAAGGCCGTAAAGCGCTGACTCAAGTTTAATTAGTCTGCCGCTTCTTGGTTCACTAGCAGTTTGTTGACATTCGTTATTGGCCGGGTGAATAAAAGTAGTCGATGACGGTCCACCCAAGACTATTTTTTGTGCGCTTATGTCAGCCAAAATAGAATCTCAACAGCCTGCTAGTTCGAATCAACCTTCTGATTCCTATCCAGCTTTATCCCTTTCTTTTTCCAAATCCTTGCGCTTATTGGAATCCGGTGATTTCCAGCGGGTTTTTGACGATGCTCCATTTCGCGCATCCCATCAGCATTTCCTGATTCTCGCCCGTACCAATGAACTTGACCATCCGCGCCTTGGTTTGGTCATTGCCAAAAAACATTTGCGCCTGGCAGTGGAACGCAATCGTTTCAAACGATTAATTCGCGAAAGCTTCCGCACTCATCAACATACTTTCTCAGGTATTGATGTAATTGTCCTATCACGCAAAGGCTTGGAAAATCTGGATAACGGCACATTTACCCAGCAACTTAATCAACAATGGCAGCGAATTTTAAAAAAAGCGCGCCAGCATGGGTTAAGATCGCAACCCCAAGTAGCAGCCCAAACACACCACTCGGTAAATGGTAATGCTCAAACACCTGATCATTAGTATTCACCAGTGCCTGGTTTGGATAGCCATCAAGTTTATTCATGGTTATCGCTACCTGCTCAGCCCCTGGATTGGTAATCAATGCCGGTTTTACCCGACGTGCTCCCACTATTCAGAAGAATCGCTGCAGCGCTACGGATTTTTTATCGGGTCTTATCTAACCCTGCGTCGCCTTATAAAATGCCATCCCTGGCATGAAGGCGGGTTGGATCCAGTCCCGGAATTAAAAAAAACCTGTTGTTCACACTTTCATTCACACCCTACAGATGGCAGTCATTAAGATGGATTGGCAAAAAAACCTGTTAATTGCAGCGATTCTCGCGACTTTATTACTGTTAGTTATTCGCTGGCATGAATACCAGGAGCAACTTCCCACCCAACCGGCCGTCGCTGCACAAACTGCAAACACCGGTAACACCAGCAGTGATGCCCCCGTTTCCACTGCAAACGGTGAAATACCGGCAGCAGCTCACAGTGTTCCGGAAACTACAGCGGCGCCAGTTGTTACTCCACAACTAATCACGGTGAAAACCGACAGCCTTGATGTAGTCATCAATGCTCAAGGTGGCGATATCGTAAAAGTCGCATTGCCGCGTCATTACGCCAAACTGGATACCCCTGACCAGCCATTTTTATTACTGGATAACCATGACAGTCACGTTTATGTCGCCCAAAGTGGACTGGTTGGTGCCAATGGCACAGATACCGCACAGGGTCGCCCGGTATTTGCCAGTGAAAAGCAAGAATATCAATTGGCTGATGGCCAGGATCAATTGCAAGTGGATCTCGTCCTACAGCAAGGCGATGTGAAAATCACCAAGCGTTTCATTTTCAAACGTGGTGAATATCTGGTTAAGGTTGAATACCTGATTGATAACCAAAGTAGTTCAACCTGGTCAGCGCAACTTTATGGCCAAATCAAACGCGATAGCCAAAACTTTGTAAAAGTCAGCGCGTTGGAAATGAACCCGTTCCTGGGTGCTGCGATTACTACAAATGAAGAAAACTACAAAAAATTCACGTTCGCGAATATTGCCGAATCTGAATTCAAAACCAGCCGTCAAGGTGGTTGGGTGGCAATGGTGCAGCATTACTTTATTAGCGCCTGGATTCCCGACGCGAATAGCGACAACACTTACACCTTACGCAAATTAGGTAGTAATGACCTCTATTTACTGGGATTCACTGGCAAAGTGAACGAAGTGGCTGCTGGAACCCAAGGTACTTTTGGTGCCAGTTTTTACGCCGGCCCCAAAGACACCGAACGTTTGGAAGAGATTTCCCCGCATCTGGATCTAACCGTGGATTACGGCTGGCTGTGGTGGTTATCCAAACCGTTATTTGCATTTATGAAGTTCATTCATGAGTACGTCGGTAACTGGGGTTTGGCGATTATCAGCTTGATCATCCTCATCAAGGCCTTGTTCTTCAAACTGTCGGCCACCAGCTATAAATCTATGGCGAAAATGCGCAAGTTAGCGCCCAAAATGGCTGAAATGAAAGAGCGCTATGGCGATGACCGCCAAAAGTTCTCGCAAGAGATGATGAAGCTTTATAAAACAGAGCAGGTAAATCCCTTTGGTGGTTGTTTACCTTTATTAATCCAGATGCCGGTATTCCTTGCCTTCTATTATGTATTGATGGAATCAGTAGAATTGCGCCACGCACCTTTCTTTGGCTGGATAACCGACCTTTCGGTTAAAGATCCCTATTTTGTATTGCCAATTATTTACGGCGTAACCATGTGGTTTATGCAGAAGTTAAACCCGCAACCGACCGATCCTATGCAAGCGCGTATCATGCAAATGTTGCCGATTGTATTCACCATCATGTTCTTGTGGTTCCCCGCCGGTATGGTGTTGTACTGGGTAACCAACAACCTGCTGTCGATCGCCCAACAATATGTGATTACCAAACAAATCGACAACGCAGATACCAAATAAGTTATTGCCATGATTATTACTGACACCATCGCCGCCATAGCCACCGCCACTGGCCGCGGTGGTGTCGGTATAGTGCGCGTCTCCGGCCCCAAGGCCAAACAGGTTGCCGAAAGCCTTCTTTCTATTAATCTGCAACCGCGCCATGCCTATTACTGTGATTTTTCAACCGCCAATGGTGAAGTTCTAGATCAGGGTATCGCGCTATTTTTTCCTGGCCCCAATTCTTTTACCGGTGAAGATGTCCTTGAGTTACAAGGCCATGGCGGCCCGGTTATCCTGGATTTATTGTTGCGCGAAATTACCCGCTTGGGGGTTCGCCTGGCACGTCCGGGTGAATTTTCCGAACGGGCGTTCCTGAATGACAAACTGGATCTCGCCCAAGCCGAAGCTATTGCGGATTTAATCGATGCCACTACCGAACAAGCTGCGCGCAATGCCCTGCATTCATTGCAAGGTGCCTTTTCCAAACGCATCCACGAATTGGTAGAAGCACTGATCCATTTGCGTATTTACGTAGAAGCTTCAATCGATTTTCCGGAAGAAGAAATTGATTTCCTGAGCGATGGAAAAGTCGCCGGTGATTTGAATGAAATCATCCAAAAACTGGAAAAAGTATTTAAAGAAGCAAGGCAAGGTGCATTGGTCCGCGACGGAATGCGCGTTGTTATCGCCGGCCGGCCCAACGCCGGGAAATCCAGTTTGTTAAATGCCCTGAGTGGCCGTGAATCGGCGATTGTCACCAGTATCGAAGGTACAACACGCGATGTGTTGCGTGAACATATCCACATCGATGGTATGCCTCTGCACATTATTGATACTGCTGGCTTGCGTGAAAGCCCGGATGAGGTTGAGCAAATTGGCATCCAGCGCGCCTGGCAGGAAATCCAGCAAGCTGACCGGGTTTTACTATTGATTGATAGTCGCCAGACAACCTTTAATGATCCCCATGACATATGGCCGGAATTTGTCGATCAACTGCAAGATCCCACCAAAGTGACCCTGGTGCGCAACAAAATAGACCTCAGCGGTGAGCAGGCAGGCTTGTCGCAATCACATGCCGGCACCACTTATATTGGTATCAGCGCTGCGACTGGCGAAGGTGTTGATGAACTCAAACAACACCTAAAAAGTATTATGGGTTTTAGCGACAATAGCGAAAGTGGTTTCACTGCCCGCCGTCGCCATCTGGATGCACTGGAACGCGCCCAATCCTTCCTTTATTCCGGTAAAGCACAACTCCAGGGTTATGCGGCCGGTGAACTCCTCGCTGAAGATTTGCGCCAGGCACAAAATGCATTGGGAGAAATTACTGGTGAATTTACGCCTGACGATCTTCTGGGAAGAATCTTCAGTAGCTTTTGTATCGGCAAATAGTTATTTATATCCGTCGCTTTAATCAACCTGGATATCTCTGTGTGAACGCCTTCCAAAATTAACTGCATGGCTGCGTCTATACTGCTTATAAATTAAGCAATGCGGATGCAGCTTTGTGACCACCTCTCCTTCACAGCAAAAAGCCGAACCCATGGTGGCGATACAACTGTTATCGGCCTGCCGGATTTTGGTGATTAACGGCAAAGGTGGATCGGGCAAAACAACTGTAAGCACCAATCTCGCTACCTGGCTGGCAAAACGCGGGGAAACCACCGTATTGGTAGATACAGATCCGCAAGCATCCGCCAGCCATTGGCTAAAATCCCGGCCAGAAAACCTTCCCAAAATATTCGGCGTAAAAATCGAACCCAACAGCCGTATCACCCGCAGCTTCCAATGGCGCGCGCCAAAATCCACTCGCTGGCTTATCACCGATAGTGCGCCGGGGCTTGCCGATAATGCCCTGAATGATATGGTGCAAAACCATGATTTGATCATTGTTCCGGTTTTGCCTTCCGATATCGATATTCGCGCCAGCGCCCGCTTTATTGGCGAGCTGCTCTTAACCCAAACCATGCGCCAGAAACGCCGCCCGATTGCTGTCGTCGCTAATCGCGTGAAACAGCACACCAATGCGTGGGAGCGACTGCAAAAATTTCTACTTAGCCTCAATATTCCTTACCCTGCCACCTTGCGGGATACCCAGTTTTACGTGAAAGCGTATAGCGAAGGGCGCGGAATTGCTGATTACCACCAACAAAGCCATGAGCGAGACCGCAATGATTGGGATTTGATTCTTCGCTGGCTGGACGCACAAATGGAAAAATCACTCTGGCCGGATATTGAAAACTCAAGTACCGGGGTGCTGGAATCTTCAAACGCGTCTTGAAAGACTTGGAAAACCAAATTCCAGCAAAATGCCTTTGGATTCTTCCTAAAAGCTATAACCTTCCCCCATCAGTAACCTTAATACCGGCTTATCTCCAACTTTTTCCACACAGTTACACAGGTTATCCACAGTTAAATCGAGTTTTCCACCATAAATATCTGTTTTAACAAGAATTTTTATTGTTTGATATTCCTTGTGTGTACAAATCTGTGGATTTGAATAACAAAAACTGGGAAGGATTTTGGGGATAAGTCAGCATTTCTGGTTTTTCTGTATAACTTACGGTTTTACAACCAGCTTTCCAGCAGCTTTAACCCAGTTTACTTAGGTCTTTTCCCATTACTTATAAATTCAATAAATCTTTAAAAATCAAAAATTTAAATTACTTATCCACAAAATTTTGGTTATCTATATATAACAACATCATTAAAAACCCTAAATAACAAAAATATATATTTCATTATTTAAAAATTTCTCCTTTGTTGTAACGCGAACACTTTTTTTGGATAACTTTCACAGCAGTTACGCTGTAACTCGTTAACTGGTACTCCCGCACAGCATTAACTTGCCAAAAAACGATTGATTAATCCCTGTACAAGTTTTGTGCAAAACCAAGACTCGCTCTATAATGTCGCCCCTTTTGACCGACAGGTCATTTTTCGGCTAAGTACGCAGCCAGGCTGCAAGGTGTAAGCGATGATTTTCCCGGATCGTTTTGATGTGATCGTAATTGGTGGTGGCCATGCCGGAACCGAGGCGTGTCTAGCCGCAGCGCGTATGGGCTGCAAAACGTTACTGTTATCCCATAACATCGAAACGCTTGGGCAAATGTCGTGTAATCCGGCGATTGGTGGTATTGGCAAAAGCCATCTGGTGAAAGAGATCGATGCACTTGGCGGCGCTATGGCGCTGGCAACTGATAAAGGTGGAATCCAGTTCCGCGTACTGAATGCCCGTAAAGGCCCGGCGGTGCGCGCGACCCGTGCCCAGGCTGACCGCATCCTCTACAAAGCGGCGATCCGCGAAACCCTGGAAAACCAGGAAAACCTCTGGATCTTCCAGCAAGCCGCCGATGACCTGATTGTAGAAAATGACCAGGTGCGCGGCGTGATTACCCAAATGGGCCTGAAATTTATGGCCAACCAGGTGGTGCTTACTGCCGGTACTTTTTTGGGTGGGTTAATCCATATTGGTTTGCAAAATTATTCCGGTGGTCGCGCCGGTGATCCGCCATCCATTGCGCTTTCAAAACGCTTGCGTGAATTGCCGCTGCGCGTTGATCGTTTGAAAACCGGAACGCCGCCGCGTATCGATGCACGCACGGTTAATTTTGATGTGCTGGAAAAACAATGGGGCGATGAACCGCGCCCGGTCATGTCGGTGCGCGGCAATCGCGCCATGCAGCCGCGCCAGATTTGTTGTTACATCACCCACACCAATGAAAAAACCCACGATGTGATTCGCCGCAACCTTGACCGTTCGCCGATGTACTCCGGCGTGATCGAAGGTATTGGCCCGCGTTACTGCCCATCGATCGAGGATAAAATTCACCGCTTCGCGGATAAAGACTCGCACCAGATTTTTATCGAGCCCGAAGGTCTGACTACGCACGAACTCTACCCTAACGGCATTTCCACCAGCTTGCCGTTTGATGTACAGCTGGAAATCGTGCGTTCAATGAAAGGTTTTGAAAACGCGCATATCCTTCGCCCCGGTTACGCGATTGAATACGATTTTTTCAATCCGCAGGATTTGCAACACAGCCTGGAAACCAAAGTGATCGGCGGATTATTTTTTGCCGGCCAGATCAACGGTACCACCGGTTACGAAGAAGCGGGCGCGCAAGGTATGCTTGCGGGAATTAACGCGGCGCTGCGCGCGCAGGAAAAAGGCGCCTGGTGCCCGACGCGCGATCAAGCTTACATTGGTGTGTTGGTTGATGATTTGATTACGCTTGGCACTAAAGAACCTTACCGTATGTTCACCAGCCGCGCGGAATATCGATTATTGTTGCGCGAAGACAATGCCGATTTGCGTTTGACTGAAAAAGGTCGCGAGCTTGGTTTGATCGATGACGAGCAATGGCAATTATTTTGCGACAAGCGCGAGCAAATCGAACTTGAGCAACAGCGTTTGTGTTCTACCTGGATACAAGCGGGTTCTGCCGAAGCGGAAATTATCGAACAAAAAATCCAGACCAAACTTGCGCGCGAATACAGTTTGATGGATTTGTTGAAACGCCCGGAATTAACCTACGCTGATATCGCCCATTTGAAAGGTGAAGCCATCGCCAATGAAGCGGCGGCGGAGCAAGTGGAAATCGAAGCAAAATATTCCGGCTATATTGAACGCCAGCAGGAAGATGTAAATCGTTTGCGCGCTTATGAAAATACCATCATTCCGGATGATTTTGATTATTCGCAGGTGGAAGGCTTGTCGAATGAAGTGAAACAAAAATTAATTGCTGCGCGTCCGCAAACTTTAGCGCGCGCATCACGTATTTCAGGTATCACGCCGGCGGCAATTTCACTGGTGCTGGTGTATTTGAAAAAACGCGGTGTGCTTCAGCGTTTAAAAGAAGATGCACCGGAACAACAAGCCAGCTAATTCGTTTTGGTTGATAAGCTTAAAATTTTTTTCCGCTGCGCGGATACTTTTTTTCCGTTGCACGGATACTGTGAGTGCCAAGAGTGATTGACGTAGATTTACAAGAGCGTTTGCAACAACAGTTGATACGCGGCGCGGCTGAAATGTCCGTGGCGCTCACGGGCGAGCAAACTGAAAAATTATTGGCGTATATCCGCGAATTTGAAAAGTGGAACAAAGCTTATAATCTTTCCGCTGTGCGCGATATCCAACAAATGGTTGCGCGTCATTTGCTGGACAGTTTGAGTGTAGTGCCGTGGTTTGCATCCCGGAAAACAGGCACGCAAAAAAATTTTCCGCTAACGCGGATAATCGACGTTGGCACTGGCGGCGGCTTGCCGGGAATTCCACTGGCAATTATGTTTCCGGAAAAACAATTTACCCTGCTCGATAGCAACGGTAAAAAAACCCGGTTTTTGTTTCACGTAAAAACCCTGTTGGGATTAACCAACGTAACGGTGGAAAATCGCCGGGTGGAAGAATTTGCGCCGACGGAAAAATTCCAGGCCGTTATCAGCCGCGCTTTCGCCAGTTTGCAGGATATGACGGAAGGCTGTGCAAACCTTATTGAACCAGACGGGATTTTTCTCGCCATGAAAGGCCTGTTCCCGGACGATGAATTAGCACCGATCAGCGATAAAATTGAATTGCTCGAAACCATTAAATTAGTTGTCGCAGAAACCGATGGTGAACGCCATTTGTTAATCTTGCGGGCCAAACAATAAAATTTTTCAACCACGCGGTGGTTATAGGATTGTCACTTGACCAAGATCTATGCGATTGCAAATCAGAAAGGCGGTGTGGGCAAAACAACAACCTGCGTAAATCTGGCCGCGTCTCTGGTCGCGACCAAAAAACGCGTGCTGCTGGTTGATCTTGATCCGCAAGGCAATGCCACTATGGGCAGTGGCGTTAACAAAAATGAAGTCGAAGAAAGTATTTACGACGTGCTGACTGAACGCGCTGCGATTAAAGATTGCATTCAGGTTTCGGAAAGTGGCAAATACCATGTACTTCCCGCCAATGGTGATCTCACCGCAGCAGAAGTGGAAATGCTTGCGCTCGATAACAAGGAACGCCGTTTGCAAAATGCACTGAATCAAGTACGCGATAATTATGATTACATCCTGATTGATTGCCCTCCTTCCCTGAACATGCTTACCCTGAACGCATTGACCGCATGTGATGGTGTGATTATCGCCATGCAATGCGAGTACTACGCACTGGAAGGTTTATCGGCATTGGTTGGTACCATCAATCAAATCCAGAAAGTATTGAATCCGAATTTAAAAATCGAAGGCCTATTGCGCACCATGTACGATCCGCGCAACAGTTTGACCAATGATGTATCGGCCCAACTGCAACAACATTTCGGCGACCGTTTGTACCGCACCTGCATTCCGCGTAACGTTCGTCTCGCCGAAGCACCGAGTTTCGGTATGCCGGTATTGGCGTTTGATCGCCAATCCAAAGGTGCTATTGCCTATCTTGCATTGGCCGGCGAAATTTTACGGCGCAATGAACCGAGTAATAAATCCGCTGCAGAAACTGCAGTTGCCAATTAAGTTTTCGTTTTTTGAATTGATATAAGGCCAACAAGAATGTCGAGTAAACGCAAAGGTTTGGGTAAAGGCTTGGATGCACTGTTAAGTGCCGGTTTGGGAGTGACTGCGCCAGCGCCGGAAATGCCCATTAACCCGAGCGAAGCCGATCAAAAAATCGAATACAAAGATGGCAAGCTTGCGCATTTACCGGTTGAATTAATCCAGCGCGGAAAATACCAGCCGCGCCGCGATATGCACGCGGAAGCGCTGGAAGAATTGGCGGAGTCAATTAAAGTCCAGGGTGTAATGCAACCCATTGTTGTACGTGCAATCGGTGAGGGCCGCTACGAAATTATCGCCGGTGAACGCCGCTGGCGCGCAACGCAATTGGCCGGCCTTGATAAAATTCCCGCTGTCATTCGCGATGTGCCGGATGAAGCCGCTATCGCCATGGCACTGATTGAAAATATCCAGCGCGAAAATTTAAATCCCATCGAAGAAGCCGTTGCCTTAAAACGCCTGCAAGATGAATTTGAATTAACCCACGCCGAAGTTGCACAAGCGGTGGGAAAATCGCGCACTACCATTACCAATCTGTTGCGTTTGATTGCGCTCAGCGAAGAAGTTAAAACATTACTTGAACATGGCGATCTGGAAATGGGTCATGCACGTGCGCTCCTGACATTGGAGCCGCAACAACAAAAAGAAATCGCCCGGCAAATTGTCGCTAAAGGTTTATCGGTACGCCAAACTGAAGCACTGGTTCGTTTGTATCAGGAAAACCAGGGACAGGAAAAACTGAAACCGGAAGTACAGGTTTCCGCTGACATTCGCCGCTTGCAAGATCGGTTGTCAGAAACCCTTGGTGCCGGTGTAGAAATCCAGCACGGCGCCAAAGGCAAAGGCAAATTGGTCATTAGTTACAATTCCCTCGATGAATTGGACGGAATTCTCGGACACATCAAATAAATTTTTTCATTTATCCATCTCAAAGGCACTGACTTCAAAAGTGTCTTTTGCCCTACATATAGTTGTGTGCTTCCATTCCAAACACTAATTACAGTTAGTAACAAACTGACTATTAAATTTACAACAAATTTACTAGTCAGTTTTTCCCTTTGGTGCTAGCCCAATAGTTGCTGCTAGGGGGCTTAATCACTATAATGCGCCCCATTTGAGCGCGCCGAGTATAAGCATGTTACCAATGGTAATAAGCTGTCATTTGTGACAGAATGCCGCCGCGAAAAAATGGGGGTCTCAAGCACATGTCTCGTTATCTCAAGGGGCGTGGTTTTGCTCTCCAAACAGTAGCCGCCCAGTTGGTTGTGACTCTGGTTGCTGCCGCTACTGCTCTGGCGATCAGTTATCCGATCGCGGTTTCAATATTTATTGGTGGAATTATTGGTGTCGCAGCCAACTTATGGCTGGCGCTTGTGGCGTTTCGTCCCCAATTGGGTGCGCCACCCCAAAAGATGCTCGCAGCGTTTTATACCGGTGAGCTTGGAAAATTTGTAATCACAGCCTTGATGTTTTTGCTGGCCTTTAAGCACATTGGGTTTCTGAAAGAAGCCGCTTACGCCGCAACCATGATTCTGGCTTATGTGATGATTCAGGTTGTAGCCTGGATTTACCCGCTGGTGCGTCGTCATTGACTAATGATCAGTCAGAGAGTTGCGACCCGGCCGGAAGCTTTTTCAACTTTAATTTTGGAACTTAACGATGTCAGCCGCCGAGCATGAAGCAATAACATCCTCCGAGTACATTAAACACCACCTTACCAACCTCACCTATGGCCAATTGCCTGATGGTACTTGGGGTTTTGCGCACAATTCTGCTGAAGCGGCGCAAATGGGTTTCTGGGCTTTCCACGTGGATACCCTGGGTTGGTCAGTAATTTTAGCCGCTGTGTTTTTCTTTCTTTTTCGCAGTGTGGCCAAAAAAGCGAACAGTGACGTTCCAACTGGTCTGCAAAACGTGGTTGAAGCTGCGATTGAATTTGTAGACGGTAATGTGAAAAGTATGTTCCCTTACAAAAACGCCATGATTGCGCCTATGGCCCTCACTGTTTTTGTCTGGGTGTTTTTCATGAATGCGATGGACTTGATTGCTGTCGACCTTCTCCCTGAAATTGCAAAGTTGATCGGCGTTTCCCTTGGTGCTGATCCTCATGCAGTATTTTTCAAAGTGGTGCCATCAACCGATCCAAATATCACTCTGGGTATGGCTCTCTGTATATTTATTTTGATTCTCTGGTTCAGCATCACCCAAAAAGGTTTGTTGGGTTTCCTGAAAGAATTAACACTGCATCCTTTCAGCAGCAGCAACCCGATTGTGCAAACCCTGTTTATTCCGGTAAACCTCGTACTTGAATTGCCTGGTTTGATTGCCAAGCCTGTATCACTCGGCCTGCGTCTTTTCGGTAACCTCTACGCCGGTGAAATTATTTTTATCCTGGTAGCGATCCTTTACGGTGCGGGCATTGTTTTCGCGGGTGTTGCCGGTGTTATCCAGATTATCTGGGCGTTATTCCATATCCTGATTATTTTCTTGCAAGCGCTGATCTTTATGTCGTTGACCATTGTGTATATGAGCATGGCTTATCAAACGGATGAGCAGCATTAATCCAAAAAGAAAATTAAGCGTTTGTAATCCGTTTTGTAATTTGTTTTTTTAGTTTGTTTTATTTTTTATTTATCAACTTAGTAGGAGAAACACTGTGACTGAAGCTCAAGCTTTGATTTATCTGGCAGGTGCACTGGTAATTGGTTTAGGCGCTGTAGGCGCTGCAATTGGTGTAGGTATTCTTGGTGGTAAATTCCTGGAAGGCGGTGCCCGTCAACCAGAATTGATCCCGATGCTGCGTACTCAATTCTTCGTTGTTATGGGTCTGGTTGACGCGGTACCAATGATCGGTGTTGGTATCGGTATGTACATCCTGTTCGCAACTGGCGCTTAATTTTTTTAGCGATTTTGTTGCGATTTACATCCCTTTAACAAAGGCATTTAATCGTGAATCTTAATGCAACTCTTATCGGTCAGATGGTGGCGTTCGTCATCTTCATTTATCTGACATACCGCTTTGTGTGGCCACCCATTGTTGCGGCAATGGCGGAGCGCACCAAGCGTATCGCTGATGGTCTTCAGGCTGCCGATAAAGCTGAAAAAGATCTCGAACTGGCTAAACAAAAAGTGGTTGAGCAACTGACTTCTGCGAAGAAAGAAGCTGCTGCAATCATTGATCAGGCAAACAAGCGCGCTATCGAAATTGTTGAAGAAGCAAAAGAGAAAGCTCGTTTGGAAGCGGATCGTGTTAAAGCCGCTGCCCAGGCTGAAATTGATCAGGCTACCAGCCGCGCGCGTGAAGAACTGCGTGCGAAAGTGGTTACCCTGGCATTGGCGGGTGCAGAAAAGATTCTGGAATCTTCTATCGATCAAAACGCTCACAACGAGTTGGTAAACAAACTCGCTGCGCAGCTGTAAGAGAGGTAGATATGGCTGAACTCACTACCCTGGCTAGACCTTACGCCAAAGCAGCATTCGAGTTCGCCCTGGCTGCCAACAAATTGCAGTCATGGTTTGAAGCTCTGGAAGTGTCAGCCGCCGTTGCCGAACAGGATCAGGTGAAAAAAGCGTTAAGCGCATCTGGTTTGTCAGCACAGCAGAAAGCTTCCGTTTTTGTACAGGTTTGTGGTGAACAACTGGATGAGAGTCAAAAGAATTTCATCCAGACCCTTGCAAGCAATAAACGTCTGGCTCTTCTTCCCTATGTGAAAGAGATTTTTGCCCGACTGAAAGCGCAGCAAGAAAAAACTATTGATGTCGAGGTAACAGCAGCTTACGAGTTGCCGGTTGACTTGATTAACAAATTGGCTCAGGCCCTGAGCGCCAAACTGGATCGTAAAGTCAGTGTGCAAGGTTCGGTAGATAAGAACCTGTTAGGTGGGATTGTTATCTCCACTGGCGATATGGTTATCGACGGTTCAGTCCGTGGTCGCTTGGCGAAGCTCGCCGAAGCAATGAAATCCTAATTTTAGGGTTGAGGAACAGAGCATGCAGCAACTGAATCCTTCTGAAATCAGTGAAATCATCAAGCAGCGCATCGCTGGCCTTGAGTTTTCAACAGAAGCACAAAACGAAGGTACTGTGGTTTCCGTAACCGACGGTATTATTCGTATTCACGGTCTCGCCGATGTTATGTACGGTGAGATGATTGAATTTGAAGGCGGTATCTACGGTATGGCACTGAACCTGGAGCGCGACTCCGTGGGTGCTGTAATCCTGGGTGATTACCGCGGTGTGGCCGAAGGCCAAAAATGTAAGTGTACTGGCCGCATCCTTGAAGTGCCTGTTGGTCCGGAATTGCTGGGTCGCGTTGTTGACGCACTGGGTAATCCAATCGACGGTAAAGGTCCGCTGAACACCAAACAAACCGACGCAGTTGAAAAAATTGCACCGGGCGTAATTTGGCGTAAGTCGGTAGACCAGCCAGTACAAATCGGTTTGAAAGCAATTGATGCGATGGTACCAATCGGCCGTGGCCAGCGTGAGCTGATCATCGGTGACCGTCAAATTGGTAAAACCGCTATTGCTGTTGATGCCATCATTAACCAGAAAGGTTCTGGCATTAAGTGTATTTATGTCGCGATCGGTCAAAAAGCGTCTTCTGTGGCGAGCGTTGTGCGCAAGCTGGAAGAACACGGCGCTATGGATCACACCGTGGTGATCGCAGCGACCGCGTCTGATCCTGCAGCGATGCAATTCCTGGCAGCATTCACCGGTTGTACCATGGGTGAATACTTCCGTGATCGCGGTCAAGATGCCCTGATTATTTATGACGACTTGACCAAGCAAGCTTGGGCTTACCGTCAAATCTCTCTGTTGCTGCGTCGTCCACCGGGCCGCGAAGCTTATCCTGGCGACGTGTTCTATCTGCACAGCCGTCTGCTGGAGCGTGCATCGCGCGTGAGCGAAGAGTACGTAGAAAAATTCACCAAGGGTGAAGTGAAAGGCAAAACCGGTTCCTTGACCGCGCTGCCAATCATCGAAACCCAGGCGGGTGACGTTTCTGCGTTCGTTCCAACCAACGTGATCTCTATTACCGACGGACAGATCTTCCTTGAATCGTCCATGTTCAACTCAGGCATCCGTCCTGCGATGAACGCCGGTATTTCGGTATCGCGTGTAGGTGGTGCTGCACAGACCAAAGTTATCAAGAAACTCTCCGGTGGTATCCGTACCGCGTTAGCGCAATACCGTGAGTTGGCGGCCTTCTCCCAGTTCGCATCGGACCTGGACGAAGCAACCAAATCACAATTGGAACACGGTCAACGTGTTACCGAGCTGATGAAGCAAAAACAATTTGCTCCATTGAGCGTTGCGCAAATGGCATTGGTACTGTTCGCTGCGAACGAAGGTCACCTGAAAGATATCGAAGTGAGCAAAGTGCTGGACTTCGAAGCGGCTCTGCTGTCTTTCGCCAAATCCGAATACGCTGACACTATGGCTCATATTGATGCCACCGGTGACTGGAATGGCGAATTGGAAGGCAAGTTCAAAGAGCTGGTGACCAAGCTGAAAGCGAGCCGCACCTGGTAATCTGGCGATCGCTGCGTTAACGCGCGGCGGTCTCTAACCTTTTAGGCCGCAAGGCCTTAACCGGGGTTCGAGAGATGGCAAGCACAAAAGAAATTCGGACGCAGATAGCGAGCGTCAAAAGCACGCAGAAAATTACCAGCGCGATGGAAATGGTCGCCGCAAGTAAAATGCGCCGTGCACAAGAGCGGATGCAATTGGGTAAACCTTATGCCCAACGTATCCGTGAAGTAGTCGGGCACCTGGCCAACTCCAGCCCCGAATACAAACACCGTTTTATGAAAGAGCGCGATGTTAAGCGCGTGGGTTACATCATTGTTTCCAGTGACCGCGGTCTGTGCGGTGGTTTGAACACTAACCTGTTCAAAGCCGCTATCCGGGACATGAAGGTCTGGGCTGACAAGGGTGTAGCCATTGATTTGGGTTTGATTGGTGCCAAAGCTGGCCAGTTTTTCAAAAGCTTTGGCGGCAATGTCGTTGCTTCTACTCGCGATATCGGCGAAGCCCCGCAAGTGGCAGACCTGATTGGCAGTGTGAAGGTAATGCTGGATGCGTTTGAAGCCGGCACTATCGACAAGCTGTTCCTGGTGAGCAACGACTTTGTTAACACCATGACCCAAACACCAAAAGTTCGCCAATTGCTGCCTCTGGTTGCCGAAGAAAATACCAAGTTGAAACATCACTGGGATTATATCTACGAGCCGGATGCAGAGTTCCTGTTGAAAGGGTTGCTGACTCGCTTTATCGAATCACAAGTCTATCAAGCGGTTGTTGAAAACGCGGCCTCTGAACAAGCGGCGCGGATGATTGCGATGAAGAGCGCAACCGACAACGCTGGTGAATTGATTGATAGCTTGAAGTTGATTTACAACAAAGCACGTCAGGCAGCGATTACCCAGGAACTGTCAGAAATTGTGGGCGGCGCGGCAGCGATCCAATAAGCTGCCCTCCCCTCTGAATAAGCAGGCTAACGATTTTTGTATTTAATCCTTCAGACCCCTGAGTGTTATGAAAAGGGATCTGGAATTTCTGGAACAAAGAGGAACCGGAAATGAGTAGCGGACGTATCGTTCAGATTATCGGCGCCGTTATCGATGTGGAATTCCCACGCGATGCAGTGCCTAAAGTGTATGACGCACTGGTTATCACCGACGGCAACCTGACCCTCGAAGTGCAACAGCAATTAGGCGACGGCGTAGTCCGCACTATTGCTCTGGGCTCCTCAGAAGGTTTGCGCCGCGGTTTGGTTGTGACCAACACCAACGAGCCAATCAAAGTACCCGTAGGTACCCAAACCCTTGGCCGTATTATGGATGTATTGGGCAACCCGATTGATGAAGCGGGTCCAATCGGCGAACAAGAGCGTATGCAGATTCATCGTGCAGCGCCCAAGTACGAAGAGCTGGCAGCTTCTGAAGAATTGCTCGAAACCGGTATTAAAGTTATCGACTTGGTTTGCCCTTTCGCCAAAGGCGGTAAAGTAGGCCTGTTCGGTGGTGCCGGTGTAGGTAAAACTGTAAACATGATGGAACTCATCAACAACATCGCGAAAGAGCACAGCGGTCTGTCAGTATTCGCCGGTGTAGGTGAGCGTACCCGTGAAGGTAACGACTTCTACCACGAGATGAAAGAATCTAACGTAGTAGACAAAGTAGCGATGGTGTACGGCCAAATGAACGAGCCGCCGGGGAACCGTCTCCGTGTAGCGCTGACTGGTTTGACCATGGCAGAAAAATTCCGTGACGAAGGTAAAGACGTTCTGTTGTTCGTTGACAACATTTACCGTTACACCCTGGCTGGTACTGAAGTATCTGCATTGTTGGGTCGTATGCCTTCAGCGGTAGGTTACCAGCCGACCCTGGCGGAAGAGATGGGCGTTCTGCAAGAGCGTATTACGTCTACCAAGATCGGTTCTATCACCTCTGTACAAGCGGTATACGTACCCGCGGACGACTTGACTGACCCGTCGCCAGCGACCACCTTCGCCCACTTGGACTCAACCGTAGTATTGAGCCGTGACATCGCTGCTAAAGGTATTTACCCGGCAATCGATCCACTGGACTCAACCTCACGTCAGTTGGACCCAATGGTTATCGGCAACGAGCACTACTCGGTAGCGCGCGGTGTGCAAACCGTACTGCAACGTTACAAAGAGTTGAAAGACATCATCGCGATCCTGGGTATGGACGAATTGTCAGAAGAAGACAAACAAACCGTATCCCGTGCGCGTAAGATCGAGCGTTTCCTGTCACAACCTTTCCACGTAGCGGAAGTATTCACCGGTTCACCGGGTAAATACGTTCCACTGAAAGAAACCATCCGTGGTTTCAAAGGTTTGTTAGCCGGTGATTTCGATCACCTGCCAGAACAAGCTTTCTACATGGTAGGTTCAATCGACGAAGCGATCGAAAAAGCCAGCAAACTCAAGTAATTGAGTCGGCCCTGTTAACGCGGGGCCACTGCTGATTCGCTTCTCGACCTTTAATGAACGCTAGATAACCGAGAGACAAAAATGGCCATGACAGTTCAATGCGATATCGTCAGCGCTGAGCGTGAGATTTTCTCCGGCCTGGTAGAGATGGTAATTACTACCGGTAGCCTGGGTGAAGTAGGTATTGCCTACGGTCACGCCCCATTGCTGACAGGTATCAAGCCTGGTCCTGTGCGTCTTATCAAACAAGGTGGTGCTGAGGAAATTTTCTTTGTTTCCGGTGGCTATCTTGAAGTTCAGCCTTACCATGTAACTGTGCTGGCGGATACCGCTTTGCGCGCAGACGATATGGATGAAGCTGCAGCTTTGGAAGCACAGCAATTAGCGCAACAACAACTGGCAGATCAATCCAGCGAGATCGATTTCCAGCGCGCCGCCGCGCAACTGGCAGAAGCGGCTGCCCAATTGCGTACCTTGCAAGCAATCAAAAGAAAAGCTGGCAAGTAAGCGTTTGTTGTTGGACAAAAAAGGGCGACTTTCGAGTCGCCTTTTTTATTGTCTAAAATTTCCATTCGCAAAAATTAAATGCTGTTGTTGGAAATTATTTTAATTTCGCAACCGGAGCAATTCCCTCGTTAGTCATTACCACCGGTTTGATAGTGCCGTCGGCATTAAAATATAAATGCTCGATTGCGAGCTCGCGATGATTACCGTCATTCGTGTTAAGCGGGCGGCGATGGTAAACAATATACCAATCGTCAGTGCCCGGAATGTTAACGACCGAATTGTGCCCCGCCCCTTTGGCAATGGTTAAATCCTGCTGCAAAATTTTTCCGATGCGTTTGAACGGGCCGAGTGGCGATTTGGCCATCGCATAAGCAACACTGTAATCCGCCGCCGTCCACTCCCCTTCGGACCACATCAAATAATAAATCCCGTTGCGTTTCACCATAAATGAACCTTCGACATATTCTTTTGCCGGTGTGATTTCTTTGAAAAACTCACCGTCGTCGAAAGGTTCAAGGCTGAGTAAATCCTTGCTTAATTTGGCGACGTTACAATGCTTCCAGCCGCCGTAATAAATATAGAACTGGCCATCGTCATCGCGGAATACCATTTGATCGATGGGTTGCGCACCGTTGTGGATTTTATTAATCAATGGCTTACCCAAGGCATCGCGAAACGGGCCGGTGGGTGTATCGCTGACAGCAACACCAATCCCGCCAGGCTGGTTATCGTTGAGAACATTGTTCGCACTGAAGAACAAATAATATTTGCCGTTGGCAAAAATCGTCGAAGGCGCCCAGACGGCATACGCGGCCCAGCTTACCTCTTTGATATCAAGGACTCGCTCGTGTCTGGTCCAGTTAACCAGATCGGAAGATGAAAACGCATCCAGGAACGTCTGTTTTAAAAATGGTGACCAGATATTGGGCTGTGCTCGCTGTTGCTGTTGGGATTTAGTCAGCGTGACCGGTAAATCAGGTGTGGTTTCTCCCGCAAAATACGTGGGGTAGATCCAGTAGCGGTTATCGAAAACGCGGATTTCCGGATCGGCATACCACCCGGGGACGATTGGATTCGCCGCAAATGCTGCACCGGATAGAAAAATAGCGCTCGCAACCAGGGCAACAACCCGGACGTTCATCAGTTTGTTCATGGATAGGGTCCGCAATTTCTTCATCGACGCGGTAATTCTGTCTTAATACGGCGCTAGTGTTTATCAAGTAAGGATTAGACAGGGTAAAATTCCGTTAATCGCGCCGGGATGATTGTTCCCGGAGCACAGCAACAATGTCCGCAAAGATGCCCGCAACTCGTTAAAATGGGCTATCGCATTTCCACACCACTGACTGCAAAAGGACCCACTATGCTCGATATTCTCGTACTCGCTGCCGGTAAAGGCACTCGCATGCGCTCCGACTTACCAAAAGTGTTGCACCCCATTGGTGGCAAAGCGCTGGTGCAACATGTGGTGGATACCGCGCGCGCTGTGGGCGGCGAACAAATTCTGATTATCGTCGGCCACGGCGCTGAAAAAGTGCAGGAAAAAATGGCGGCGCCCGATGTGAAGTTTGTACTGCAAGCGCAGCAGCTTGGCACCGGCCATGCAGTACAACAAGCATTGCCGCAATTGCGCAACGACGCGACCGTATTAATCCTTTACGGTGATGTGCCGCTGACCCGCGCTGAAACTCTGCAAAAATTAATCGCCGGGGTAAACGAAAACCAAATGGGTTTGCTCACGGTAGATCTTCCTGATCCAACCGGTTACGGCCGTATTGTGCGCGATGAAAAAAATGCGGTGGTTGCTATTGTTGAACATAAAGATGCTAACGATGAGCAGAAAAAAATTCGCGAAATCAATACCGGTATCATGGCTGTGAAAGCCGCGCATTTGCAAAAATGGTTGCCGCAATTAAAAAATAATAACGCGCAAGGCGAATACTATCTCACCGATATTATTGCGATGGCGAAGGCCGATGATATTGCTATCCATGTTGAACAACCCAACGCGGTTGAAGAAGTGGAAGGTATTAATAATCGTCGCCAGCAAGCCGCACTGGAATGTTTTTATCAACGGCAATTAGCGAATGAATTGATGGATGCCGGCGTTACCTTGCTTGACCCACATCGTGTTGATATTCGCGGAACCTTAACTGCGGGGCGCGATGTTGTTATCGATGTAAATTGCGTATTCGAAGGCGATGTTGTGTTGGGTGATGGTGTGGTTATTGAACCAAACTGCGTAATCATCAATAGCAAGATTGGCAACAACACACGCATTAAAGCCTTTAGCCATATTGAAGAAACGGTAATGGCGGCTGATTGTGATATTGGCCCTTACGCGCGTCTGCGCCCGGGAACTGACTTGGCTGATGAAGTAAAAATCGGCAATTTTGTTGAAACAAAAAAAGCCGTGATTGCCAAAGGCAGTAAGGTAAATCACCTGAGCTATGTGGGTGATGCCAACGTCGGCAGTAAAGTAAATGTGGGTGCGGGCACTATCACCTGTAACTACGATGGCGTGAATAAATTCAAAACCGAAATTGGTGATAACGCATTTATTGGTTCCAATTCCGCATTGGTTGCCCCGGTAAAAATTGGTGCGGGTGCAACGGTGGGCGCTGGTTCTGTTATCACCAAAGATGTAGCAGATGCGGAGCTCGCCGTTGCGCGCGGCAAGCAGCGGAATGTGCAAGGTTGGGAGCGGCCTAAAAAACTCTAATGGGTTGATTACCGAAAAGAAATTATAAAAAAAATCGCAAGGTTCCTTAACGATTGTGGTCGATCCGTTTTTGTGAATAAAAGTTTGTTGCAAGGCTTCCTGCCAGCACACCATGTCGGGATGATAGCCCGATGTGGTTGGACAATGGCGGACTGCTAAATCCTTGATGCAAAAGCCAATCCGGCGTACAGGCAAGCTGCTTGTACGCCGGTATTTTTGATGCGTACGTTAATGCCTATAAACCGGTAAGGGAGTAAGATCCAAAAACCACTTAAATCTTTACTATGAAACCGTTATCATCCGGCAATTAAATCAGATAATTAATAAGAGCGATTTATGAGCCAATCAGGTTTTCCCCTATCCAAACTATTTATCGGCCTGACACTTACCGGATTAATGACCGCATGCGGTGGTGGCGGTGGCGGATCGAACAACGTAAAGCCCAGCTCCACACCTATTACTAGCGCGAGTACTGCACCGTTGACGTCATCGGCAACCCCCTCATCATCGTCGCTGGCGCAAACATCTTCTTCCATAATACCGGTAGTCTCTTCAACACCGGCCGCGAACTCTTCAACTGCGACGGCATCCAGTGCCGGTGCGGCGAATATCAGCAACTTTATTGTGGTAGACCAATTTGGTTATCTCCCCGATGCGCAAAAAGTTGCGATCCTGCGCGATCCGCAGGATGGTTATGACAAAAGCCGGAGCTACACTCCCGGCGCCACGCTATCGTTGGTCGATATGAATAACGGGCAAGTCGTATTAACGGCAGAAGCCAAGGTGTGGAACAAAGGTGAAGTGCACAGCACCTCGGGTGATAAGGTATGGCGCTTTGATTTTTCCTCGATAACAACACCGGGCACTTACGCGGTGGTGGATAGCAGCCAAAACCTGCGTTCGCCCACGTTTAAAATTGCTGCTGACATTTATAAACCCGTCCTGAAGCACGCTTTCCGTACCTTCTTCTACCAGCGCGCCGGTTTCGCGAAAAAGTTGCCTTACGCCGAAATGGGCTGGACTGACGAGGCGAGCCATCTTAAACCCGGCCAGGACCCTGAAACGCGGTTATACGATGTCAACAATCGCGCCGTTGGTGTCGCGGGGAGCGAGAAAGATCTCTCCGGTGGTTGGTTTGATGCCGGTGATTACAACAAGTACACCAACTGGCATGCGGATTACCTGATCAACCTGCTACATGCCTATCTGGAAAACCCCGCTGCCTGGGGCGATGACTTTAATATTCCTGAATCGGGCAATGGTGTGCCCGATATTATCGATGAGATTAAATGGGGTTTTGACTGGCTGAAGAAAATGCAAAACAGCGATGGTTCGGTGTTGTCGATTCAGGGCCTCAGCCATGCCAGTCCACCCTCATCAGCAACTGGTCGCAGCTTCTATGGTCCCGCGAGTACATCAGCTTCGTTGAGCACTGCCGCCGCATTTGCACTGGGTAGCAAAGTGCTGGGTGATTTGGGTATCAATGATTATGCGGCCGATCTAAAAACCCGCGCCACCAATGCCTGGACCTGGGCAAACGCCAATCCCGCCGTCATCGTCCACAATAACTCTGGTATTTATGAAGGCTTGGGCGCGGGCGATCAGGAAGTCAGCGTAAAAGATCAAACGATTGAGTTGCAGCGTAAGAAAACCCGCGCCGCGATTTACCTGTTTGCTGCCACGGGTAACGCCACTTATCAATCGCAAGTGACTGGCAACTATGGTAATCGCGCCCAATGGGTGGATCACTGGATCGAAAATGAACTCGTTTCCTGGCTTTACTACGCCAACCTGGGTGGCGCCGATGCAACCCTGGCTGCCAACATCAAAAACCAATACGCCAGTGCGATGACTGCCAATATCAACCTGGGTGCAATTTCCGCTGATAGTGATGCCTATCGTGTAAGCCTCGGCGGCGATAGCAATTTCACCTGGGGTAGTAACCGCTCCATGTCGCGCAAGGGCACCAGCTTTTACAACCTGATCAGTTATTCTGTCGGTAGTGCCAATAGCGATACGGTTAAAAATGCGGCGCTGGGTTATCTGAATTACCTGCACGGCACCAATCCACAGGGCATGGTTTACCTGTCGAACATGTACAGCCTGGGTGTGCATAGCTCGGTGAATGAGTTCTACCACACCTGGTTTACTAACGGCAGCGCACTCTGGGATAGGGTTGGAACATCTACTTATGGTCCGGCGCCCGGTTATTTGGTGGGCGGCCCCAACCCCTACTATGACTGGGACGGCAATTGCACTTCCAGCAGCCCGAACCCCGGTTGTGGTTCTGCAGCGCCCAATCCACCCAAAGGCCAACCGGCGATGAAGGCTTATCTGGATTTCAATACCAGCTGGCCGCTTAACTCTTGGCAAATCACCGAAAACCACAATGATTATCAGGTCGCCTATCTGCGCCTGTTATCCAAATTTGTAAATTAGTTTTGTTTTACAGCACAAACCATCCCCATCAGCGCGATGGTTTGTGTTGCGCCCGCTGCTTCTCCGATTCCTTATCAAACCCTGCTTCAGCATTGGCAACAGATGCTGGCAGCAATTGCGGATCTATAAACGAATCTTGTTAACTGTTTTTCAGTGGCCACACTTTACCCTCTTCATCTCATCAAATCCCACCGGAAAACAATGTTATCAGGGGTGAGCAAAGTCAAATCGACGGTAGTTACCCGTTTTAACTCGTCGGTAAACAATCTTGCCAGTGTGCCTGTGCTGGTAGGTGGAAAGTCATTGGTTGCCAAATGATCAATTGGCGCTTGTTTTTGTTTTGATTCGAAACTAAAATATCTTTCGAAACGAAACTTAAGGACGTTATATGACTAAACGTAACACCCAACAGCGCCGCAGAGCCATCATTGACCTGCTGGGTAGGAGCGGTGAAGTCAGTGTTGAGGCATTGGCAGCCCAATTTGTGACCTCGGAAGTTACGATTCGAAAGGATCTTGCCGCACTCGAAACCAATGGTTTGTTACTGCGCCGCTATGGCGGCGCCGTTCCTGTCCCGCAAGAGCTGATTCTCAACCCTGCGGAAGAAAAAGTTTCGGTTCGTAAGCAAGCCATTGCCAAAGCAGCGGCGCAGCTTATTCGGGATCACAATCGCATCATCCTTGACAGTGGCAGCTCCACCACAGCCGCACTGCTGCCGGAGCTCTCCAGCAAGCAAGGTCTGGTGGTGATGACCAACTCGCTGAGCATCGCCAACGCCCTGCGCGAGTTGGAAAATGAACCTACGATTCTCATGACTGGCGGAACCTGGGACCCGAAATCCGAAGGCTTCCAGGGGCAACTCGCCGAACAAATCCTGCGCTCTTACAACTTCGACCAATTCTTTATCGGCGCCGATGGTTTGGATCTGGAACGCGGTACAACAACATTCAACGAACTCTACAGCTTGAGCCGGGTGATGGCTGAAGTTGCACGCGAAGTTATTGTCATGGCCGAGTCCGACAAAATCGGCCGCAAAATCCACAACCTGGAATTGCCCTGGTCGGCAATCAAAGTATTGGTCACTGATGATGGCCTCGATGAACAAGATAAACAAAAAATAGAACAACAAGGTGTGCGAGTTATTTGTGCATCTGCATAAAACTTACCTATTCCCAAACGGAGTTGGGAAATGTCTATTGCTGTTAAAGCATTAAAGGAAGAACTGAAAGAAAAACCACTACGTAAAAAAACAAAATACTTTTACTACTACTAAACAGCTCAAGGAGTTAATCATGTGTGGAATTGTTGGCGCAGTAGCGCAACGCGATGTAGCAGATATCCTGGTGGAAGGATTGCGTCGCCTGGAATACCGCGGTTATGACTCAGCCGGCGTAGCCGTGGTTAGCAATGATCAATTGCACCGCGTACGTCGCCTGGGCAAAGTAAAAGAATTATCCGATGCAGTTCACGCTGAACCTATTCCCGGCGGCACCGGTATTGCGCACACGCGCTGGGCCACCCACGGTGAACCGAGCGAGCGTAATGCGCATCCGCATATTTCCAAGGAACATATCGCAGTGGTACATAACGGCATCATCGAAAACCACGCTAACCTGCGCCGTTTATTGCAAGAAGAAGGTTATGTTTTTACATCGGATACGGACACGGAAGTGATCGCGCACCTGGTGCAAAAAGAATTAAAAAATACTGACAGTTTATTAGTGGCCGTGCAGAAATCCGTAAAACAATTACACGGTGCTTACGGTACTGTGTTGATGGATAAAAACGATGCAAGCCGTTTAGTCGTTGCGCGTTCCGGTTCACCGTTGGTTATTGGTTTGGGAATCGGTGAAAACTTTATCGCGTCAGACCAACTTGCACTCCTGCCGGTTACCCGCCGTTTTATCTTTTTGGAAGAAGGCGATGTTGCAGAAATTACCCGTCACACAATTAAAATTTTCGATAAAGATGGTGTTGCGATTGAGCGACAGGTTCATGAATCTACCGCAAGTTACGACGCGGGCGATAAAGGTAAATTCCGTCACTTTATGTTGAAGGAAATTTACGAACAGCCCAATGCAGTACTGAATACTTTGGAAGGACGCTTGAGTAGTGAATCGGTTTTGGATGAAACCTTTGGCAACGGCGCGGCAGAATTATTTAAAAAAGTAAAACACATCCAGATCGTTGCTTGCGGTACTAGCTATCACTCAGGTTTGGTGGCGCGCTACTGGATTGAATCGCTCGGCGGCATTTCCTGTAACGTGGAAATCGCCAGCGAATTCCGCTATCGCAAATCATTTGTGCAGCCCGACAGCTTGTTGGTTTCCATCAGTCAATCCGGCGAAACGGCAGATACTTTGGCTGCATTACGCCTTGCGAAAGAATTAGGTTATCTGGGCAGTCTCACTATTTGTAACGTTGCTGGATCATCGTTGGTGCGTGAATCTGACCTTGCGTTTATGACGCGCGCCGGTGCTGAAATTGGTGTTGCATCAACCAAAGCATTTACCACGCAATTGGTGGGCTTGGCGATGCTGGTTCTCGCGGTGGGCAAATACAATGGTTTGACTGTTGAACAACAAAAAGACATGGTCAGTGCGTTAAAAAATCTCCCCGCAAAATTGGAAGAATCGTTAGCACTCGCACCAAAAATTGAAGCACTCGCCGAAGAGTTTGCCGATAAACACCACTCACTCTTTTTAGGCCGTGGTGACCAATATCCCATTGCAATGGAAGGCGCGCTGAAGTTAAAAGAAATTTCCTACATCCACGCTGAAGCCTACGCCGCCGGCGAATTAAAACACGGCCCGCTCGCATTAATCGACGCACACATGCCGATCATTGTTGTTGCTCCCAACAACGATCTCTTGGAAAAATTAAAATCCAACGTCGAAGAGGTGCGTGCACGCGGTGGCATTTTGTATGTATTCGCGGATGAAGATGCAAAATTTGAATCCGACGAAACCATGCGCGTTATCAACGTTCCGCACATCCATACCTGGTTAGCACCAATCCTCTACACGTTGCCGTTGCAATTGTTGAGCTACTACGTGGCAATTATTAAAGGCACCGATGTTGATCAACCACGCAACCTGGCAAAAAGTGTTACGGTGGAATAATGTCTGTGTGATGCGGTGATTGTTGTTATTGTCACCCATAAAAAAACCGGACGGTGCAGTTCAGCACCGTCCGGTTTTTTGTGAGATCCATTGGGCTTAACCAAATTTATCCTGAATATAATTGCGGTTCGATTATCGGTTTGATACCGTTTTGCCCAACGTTGATAAACAAGCCCTTTATGATAACTCCAACCCATTTTTCTGATTGTGTTAAAACCTTGTTTCGCCGTAAGGGGTCAAGGCCTTCCCGTTCGAGGGTTAAAATACTGTCCGCGATCGACCGGCAAGATGATGGGGATTTTTCCAATGTGGATATTTACAAATCGTTGCAGGAAAAAAATGAGGCAGTGTCCATTTCAACCATCGATAAAAATTTGAAAAACCTGAACACCATGGGTTTGCTGGTCAGTAATAAAACGAAATTGGCAGTAACCTTATATCGGAAAAGTGCGAACTTTAAAAAGTGGGTAGCGGAGTCATCGTTAAAGCTGAATTTACTACCTTGCCAGTTTTTGGTGTTGGATAACTATCTCGTTACTTATTTTGCCCATTGACCATCCGCAAGTTGAACGCCGCTCCTGCGTGGTTACCCTTCGATAGCCTTATCTGTGGCTAATGCTTAACCAACTTTACATAAAAAAACAATCCGCAAAATTGGGCTTTTAAGCAACATATTGTTATAGATAATCTCTAAAATAGTTTAAATGACCATAAGCTTATGGTTTATTTGACAATATTAAATTCTGACTGTATACAAGTACCCATCGATGGCGCCGAATTGATTTAATCATAACAGCAACCCCTTTTGGCGCCTCGGTGTAAACCTGCTCGCAAGGAGCAGAATCAACCTTCAACAGTCCTTCACCTCTATAGGTGGTATTGGTTGAACGGCTGGAAACCTGGAGTCTAATAATGAAATTATCCATCAATAACAAGAGTGTGTTTTCTTCATTGGTTTTGGCAGCAGCGCTGGGTGTATCGGGAGCAAGCGCACAAACCCTGACCAGTAATTCAACCGGTACCAACAATGGGTTTTACTATTCGTTCTGGAAAGATTCGGGCAATGCATCCATGACGTTGCAATCTGGCGGCCGTTACACTTCGCAGTGGAACAGCGGCACCAATAACTGGGTGGGTGGCAAAGGCTGGAATCCGGGTAGCAGTTCACGCGTCCTTAGCTATTCCGGAAATTATGGTGTGAGTAACAGCCAGAACTCTTACCTGGCCTTTTACGGTTGGACCAAAAGCCCGCTGATCGAGTACTACATCATTGAAAGTTACGGTTCATACAATCCCGCCAGCTGTTCCGGTGGTACTGACTACGGTAGCTTCCAAAGTGATGGCGCGACTTATAATGTTCGCCGTTGCCAGCGGATTAACCAACCTTCTATCGAGGGAAACAGTTCAACCTTTTATCAATATTTCAGCGTGAGAAATCCGAAGAAAGGCTTTGGCAATATTTCCGGCACTATCACTTTTGCCAACCATGTGAATTTCTGGGCGAGCAAAGGCCTGAACCTGGGTACACACGATTATCAAGTGTTGGCGACCGAGGGCTATCAAAGTACCGGTACTTCCGATATCACTGTGAGTGCCGGTAGCGGCAGTGGTGGTGGCAGCTCAAGTTCGGCAGCGAGCGGCAGCAAAACAGTCGTAGTGCGCGCACGCGGTGTAGCCGGCGGTGAGATTGTTTCGCTGAAAGTGAATGGCACTACGGTACAAAGCTGGACATTGACTACCACCATGACCAACTACACCGCAACCACCAGTTTGTCGGGCGGTACAACGGTGGAATACGCTAACGATGCAACCGGCCGCGATGTGCAAGTGGATTACATCAGTGTGAACGGTTCTGTTCGCCAGTCGGAAGCGCAAACCTACAACACCGGTGTTTATCAAAACGGTGCTTGTGGCGGCGGCAATGGTATGAGCGAGTGGTTACATTGCAATGGTGCCATTGGTTACGGCAACCTGTAATCCGGAATGAGAAAAAAGGGGTGGATTTTCCGCCCCTTTTTAGCTGATAGTTAGCCTTGAGTTAATAGTTAGTCTTCGCAAATAAGTTATTTTGCATTAATCGATAGTTAACATTTTCATCGATACCTCAATAAAAATAATGAGAGTCATAAAGATGAATACCATTGCTACATCCAAAAAGATTATTTTATTCCCTGCATTAATTGGTGCGGCTTTAACTTATGGCGCACTTACATTGATGACGGATGATTCACCGCAGCGCGAACAAACGGCGGCGCTGGAAAATAGAATTCTTGAACTGGAATTATTGCTCTCGAAAAAAGAACGGGAACTGGCCAGTGTGCGTGCGTTTGCGTTTGGATTTGAACAGCCATCAAATACCGATGGCGCTGGCGATTCTGCTCCGGTTTCAAATTTGCAAAAAAATCTGCCAGCCGAAATAAATAATGATACACAGGCAATACAGGAAACCCTTGCCGATAACGACCAAAAAGTAAAAGCCTTGAGCACCACATCTGATCGTGATCCGCGCTCTTTTTCCGACAAAGTAAACGATTTACTGGCGCTGGAACCCAGTGAGGAAAATATCGCCATTGCCAGTAAAAGTGTGTTTGATCTGGCGGAGAATCGCGAAAGCCTGCCTGACCGTGCATTGGAAAATTTGTACCAACAGCAAACCAATCCGGATTTAAAACGCGTGATTGCGCAAGTGATGTCCACGCGCGGCGATAACAGCCTGATCGAAAAACAAATTGGCGAAGCGCAAACGGATTTGAAAAATACCAACCCGGCGGTGCGCCAGAAAGCGTTGGTCGAGCTGGCAAAAACCCATCACGCCAGCGCTGCCAATGCAATTGCACCACTGCTGCAAGATAGCGATATCGGCGTAAAACTGGATGCCCTGCTGGCGCTGCGTGCGACCGGTAACCAAAGCCACATTCGTTTGGTAGAGGCGCTGGTGGACCATCCTGATCTGTCGGTGAGTTGGCTGGCAAATGATGTGATCAGCAATTTACAAAACCTGAGCGATAAAGCCCGTACTCGCATTGCCAGCGCGGATATTGTCGCCGAATTGCCAATCATGGAAGCGCCATAAGCGCAATTGGATTCCTAATAAATACGTGCAGTATCCCCATGAGTATCGCCAAAAAATACCTTTATCTGAGCGTTATCCTCGCTGTCATCATCCTGCTTTGCTTATGTATTTTGCTGGTAATTTCCCACCATCGAAATGAGACGCTGGAGAGCAGGGTGCAGGAATTGGAATCAATACTCGCGCAGCAGGAACAAGTGCGGGCAGCGACAATCGCCAGGGTTGGGCCGGGTACTGCACTTTCGCCAGTTGAGCAACAAATCAAGGATCTAAGTACTCGTTTTGTCGGAGATTCCCGCACACTCAGTGAAAAATTGCGCGATTTCACGGCAGAAAATCCTGATGCACAACATTTTGCGATTGCCTCCAAGGTGGTGGCCGACCTGGTTGAAAACCGCGATGCCCTGGGCGATGAGGAGCTGGTATGGCTTTATCCCACGCAAACCGATCCGGGATTTAAACGGGTGATTGCGCAGGTACTGTCAGCGCGGGGGGATAACCAATTGCTGGATGGCTACATCGCAGCGCTGGAACAGCAGCTGGCGAATTCGGCTATCAGTGAGCGTCGCCAGATATTGGGTGAATTGGGGAAGACCCGTTACCAGGGTGCAGCCAACATAATCCTGCCAATGCTGAAAGATAAAGATACTTCGGTGCTGCTGGATGCATTGCTCGCTTTGCGCAATACCGCTAATGAGGGGCAGCTTGATGCGCTGGATAAATTACACGAACATCCGGATGAATCGGTGCGCTGGCTGGCGGGTGATACGGCTAATAACCTGCAAATGCTCAGCAAAAAGGCACGAATGCACGTAACAATGGCAGATATTGTCGCAGAATTGCCGCCAATCGCTGCGCAATAGCGCAATTTTAGCTTCCAGTAAAAAAGAATGTTTATCAATAAAAAAAGTGGCGTTTTTGTTACTGTGATGAAGCATTTTTTGGGCCCGAATCTCTGTTTATCTAACCTGCCCTATTAACAAAAACTGCTAACCAATACCGCTTTTGCAATGCTTTATTGTTATAAAGACCATAAGCATATGGTTAACAAGACCATATTTATATGGTTTATTTGACAATAAGCACTGGCAAACGTTAAAAAAGTGCCCATCGCAGCCGCCAGGCAGTGTTTTTTAATACGTTTTTTAATAATAACAGCAACGAAGTATGGCGCTCGATTAAACGCCTGTTCGCAACGAACAGGGCCAGTCCTCAACGGCCCTCCTCCTCTATAGGCGGTATTGGTTGAGAGGCAAAATCCTGGAGATTAATAATGAAAATCCTCACTACCGGCAAACGCGCCCTGACAGCGCTCGTTTGCACAGCTGCGTTCGGCGTAACTACCGCTGGCGCCCAAACTTTATCAAGCAATAGCACTGGAACTAACAACGGGTTTTATTACACCTTCTGGAAAGATTCCGGCAGCGCCACTATGACCTTGGGTGCCGGTGGCCGCTATACCTCCCAGTGGACTAATAACACCAACAATTGGGTTGGCGGCAAAGGATGGAATCCTGGTAATAGTTCACGTGTTGTCAGTTATTCGGGAAATTATGGTGTCAGCAATAGCCAAAACTCTTACCTGGCGTTCTATGGTTGGACCAAAAGCCCGCTGATTGAATATTACGTGATTGAAAGCTATGGCTCTTACAACCCGGCATCGTGCTCGGGTGGTACTGATTACGGTAGTTTCCAAAGTGATGGTGCTACTTACAACGTCCGTCGGTGCCAGCGGGTCAACCAGCCTTCTATTGAGGGAAACAGCTCGACTTTTTATCAATATTTCAGCGTGAGAAATCCCAAGAAGGGTTTCGGCAATATCTCTGGCACTATCACCTTTGCCAACCATGCCAACTTTTGGGCCAGTAAAGGCCTGAATCTGGGTAACCATGATTATCAGGTATTGGCGACCGAGGGTTATCAAAGTTCCGGTAATTCCGATATTACCGTGAGCGAAGGTACTGGCGGCGGCGGTACCACCAGCAGCACACCAGTGACCAGCAGCTCCAGTTCTTCGGCGAATAATGGCGGCGGCAATACCGGTAGCGGTGTGGTTGTTCGTGCACGCGGTGTGGCTGGTGGAGAACATATCAACTTGCGTATTGGTGGCAACACCGTTGCCAGCTGGAACCTGACGACCAGCTTCCAGAACCTGTCCTACACCGGTACTGCATCGGGCGACATCCAGGTGCAATACGATAACGATGGCGGCAGTCGCGATGTCGTTGTGGATTACATCCAGGTCAATGGCGAAACCCGCCAGGCGGAAGATATGGACTACAACACTGCCCTCTATGCCAATGGTTCTTGCGGTGGCGGTGGCAACTCCGAGTTGATGCACTGTAACGGCGTGATCGGTTTTGGCTACACCTACGATTGCTTCAGTGGCAACTGCAGTGGTGGTAGCACCGGCGGCGGCACCAGCACCAGTAGTTCCGGCAATACCGGTGGGGGCAACAATTGCTCCGGTTATGTGGGTATCACTTTTGACGACGGCCCCAACTCCAACACCACTGCATTGGTTAACTTGCTTAAGCAACATAACCTGACCCCGGTAACCTGGTTCAACCAGGGTAATAACGTGGCGACTAACGGCAGTTTGATGGCGCAACAATTAAGTGTAGGCACCGTGCAAAACCACAGCTATACCCACTCCCACATGACCAGCTGGTCCCAGGCCCAAGTCGCGGATGAGCTGAATCGCACCAACCAGGCGATCCAGAATGCCGGCGCACCCAAACCTACCCTGTTCCGTCCCCCTTACGGCGAAGTGAACTCTACTATCCAGCAAGCCGCCACTGCGGCAGGCCTGCGTTTAGTCACCTGGGATGTTGACTCGCAAGATTGGAACGGCGCTTCTGCATCGGCCATCGTCAATGCAGTTAACCAATTGCAAAACGGCCAAATCATCCTGATGCACGACGGCAGCTACACCAACACCAATGCCGCTATCGCACAAATCGCTTCTACCTTGCGCAACAAAGGTTTGTGCCCGGGCAGGATCGATCCATCCACCGGCCGTGCAGTTGCGCCATCCGGTGGTAATGGCGGCGGCACCGCCAGCAGTAGCAGTAACAGCAGTACACCGGTCGTGGTAAGCAGCAGCCGTAGCAGCAGTAGCGTTAGCACGGGCGGCGGTGCTTGCCAATGTAACTGGTGGGGCACCCGTTACCCGATCTGTACCTCCACCGCGAGTGGTTGGGGTTGGGAGAACAACAAAAGTTGTATCACCACCAGTACCTGTAACAGCCAGGGCACTGGCGGCGGCGGTGTCGTGTGTAACTAATGTCGTAAAACACTTTTGTTATGAGACAAAAGTGCTTGCGAAAAAAAGGGGCAGAATTTTCTGCCCCTTTTTTATTGGGATGTGTTGATCTGCTTTATCATACCCACTCATGTATTGAATGAGCAGCAACAATGACTGATTTGACCCTCACACAATTGGTGTTGGTATTTGCGATTTTTGTGTGGAGCGGGTTTGTGCGCACCGGTTTGGGTTTTGGGGGTGCGATGATGTCGCTGCCCTTATTACTGCTGGTGGATAATCGCCCGCTGGTATATTTGCCCATTGTTGCCGTGCATTTGCTAGTGTTTTCAACATTGACCGTGTGGCAAAACAATCGCAAGCGCAATCTTGCTGAAGTAAAACCTTCAACAGTGGATTGGGCGTATATTAAAAAATCCATGAAAATTATGATCATTCCGAAATTAATCGGAGTGGCCGGCTTGTTAACCATTCCGGCGCATATCATGAGTGCGATTATCTTTGTGATTATTTCGGTGTATTCAATCACGTATATTTTGAATAAACCCTTTAAAAGTTCCCATCCGGTCACTGATGGAATTTTTTTATCACTCGGTGCTTACATCAGCGGAACTTCCTTGATCGGCGCGCCACTGATAATGACGGTGTATATGGTCCATGTCGCGCGCGAAAAATTGCGCGATACCTTATTTGTACTCTGGTTTATTTTAGTCAGTATAAAAATGGTGGCTTTCCTCATAGCCGGTGTGGATTTGCAGTTGCAAGCCCATCTCTGGTTATTGCCCGCTACCGCAATTGGCCATTATTTCGGATTAACGTTTCATGAACGCCTGATCAAAGCGGACCCGGTAGTTTTCTATCGCGTCATCGGCAGCGCGCTGCTATTTGTCAGTGGCTTTGGATTAGCATCCCTTTATTGGTAAAAATTTTTTTCGCATGGATTGACCTATGGCTTATCCCTATATCACCGATGTTATTAATGATCTTCTCGGCACCGATATCCATCTGCCCATCGCAACATTTGGTGCGCTGGTAGCAATTGCTATTTTTGCGGCGATCCATGTTATGCGGATTGAAGTACAGCGCCGCGCCTTTGTATTGAATACAGTAGACTTGCGCGGACAAGAACCCAAAAGCCTGGTAACAGATTTAGGTTTTGTCACCGTTATTGTTGGCATTCTCGGCGCAAAATTATTTGATGCCATTGAACAACCGCAACGTTTACTGAGTGAACCCATGGAGGTCATTTTTTCCACGGGCGGTTTTTCTATTTATGGCGGTTTGATTCTCGGCTGTTTAGCCGGTGTCATTTTTCTGAAGCAAAAAAATATCGCCATATTACCGATGTTGGATGCAGTTGCACCCGCACTGTCCCTGGGTTACGCGATTGGCCGCTTGGGTTGCCAGTTCTCCGGCGATGGCGATTGGGGCAAACCGGCGGCAATGGAATTAAAACCGCACTGGTTGCCGGATTGGTTATGGGCACAAACTTATCCAAATAATGTTGTGCAGGTCGATATTCCTGCGCCCGGTGTTTATCCAACACCTTTATATGAAGTAGCCGGTGCGTTATTCATTTTTGCCATACTGTGGCAATTACGGCATTCACTAAAAATTACTGGCCAATTGTTTTGTGTTTACCTGATTCTCAGTAGCGCAGCTCGTTGGTTAGTCGAAACTATTCGCATCAATTACCAGTATGAAATCCTTGGCATATCCCTGAGCCAGGCGCAAATAATTTCCATCGCATTGATTGTGGCTGGCGCAACGGGTTTATTGGTATTACATAAAACAAACGTCCAGCGGGTGAATGTTTAGCGCATATGGTGTGGTTTATCGTTTTGCCATTCGCGTGATACTTCACCCGTGGCGATGTGAGCAACAGCGCCCGCCATAGTGATGCTGTAATCCGGTGCGATGTTGATGGTGATATCGCCACCGGCGAGGTGTACCAAAATATCGGGGCCACAATAACCAAGTTTGTGCGCAACTGCTGCAGCTGCGCAGCTGCTACTACCGGAGGCCAATGTATAACCGGCGCCGCGTTCCCAAATTTCTACCTGGATTTCGCGCTTGTTCAATACCTTCACAAATTGCACATTGGTCCTGTTGGGAAATTGTGGATGATTTTCCAATAGCGGGCCAAGCTCCCGCGCCAATGATTCAGTGGGATTATCAGTAAATATTACGCAATGCGGATTACCAATTGTCGCGGCGGAATAAACCAAAGTTTGATCGCCTGCTTCAATAGTTTCCTTTAGTACATCGCGCCCAGCGCCGCGCACGGGAATTTTTTTACTATGAAAACTTACCTGCCCCATTTCCACGCGCACTTGATTGCCATCAGCGAATACGAGCGCCTGCACGCGACCACCTTTGGTATCGAGGTAAAAAGGTTTATCAGCAACGCGTTTCTGATCCCACAAATAACGGCAAAAAATGCGAATGCCATTACCACTTTTTTCCGCTTCACTGCCGTCGGGATTAAAAATCCGTAGCTGTGGAATCGTATCAGTATCGGTCGTGCAATCCAGAAGCACACCGTCAGAACCAACACCAACATTCTGGTTACAAATCCGCTGGAGTAGCGCGTTATTTCCGCCACAGGAAAAGTCGCTGGAGACAGGGAAATCAGCAGCGCGCAATACAATATAACTGTTGCCCAAGGCATGATATTTGAAAAATTCCATAGCGCATCTCGTCAAAAAGGCCTGTTCAGTGTGAATCCGGACATTAAACCCAGCGTGGATTATAGGGATGCGGGCGGGTTTCGCGCGAATTAATGGGAAGTTCTCGGGTTTAGCTATTAAATAAGGCGAAATCAGGCCACAAACCCTGACCTGGCCCAGCTGTTTGCTATAGTAAGCACTAACCTTATTTCACTTCGCCGGATCAGCCCTCGCTATGCCAGAGACAATTCCCTTTTTGCTGCGTCGCCCCAAGGCTCTGGCGCTAGTGGTATTGCTGGTAAGCCTGTGTTTGTCGGCGCTGGTGATTTGGGCATTGGCGCAAAACCAGCATGCAGCCAAACGTGCAGATATGTTCAATATCGCCACCAATCACGCGTTTTTGATTCGCGATAGCCTGGACCAGGCCCTTACCCTCAATTATTCCATGGCAGCTATGGTGCGCCTCGGCCAGGGATCGACTGGCCGGTTCGATGATGTGGCCCGTGAGCTCCTGCCCTATTTTTCCAGCGTTTCCCATATCAGCCTTTCACCTAACGGCATTGTCAGCCAGGTCTATCCCCTGGAAGGTAATGAAAAATCGATTGGTTTTAACCCGCTCGAAGATGCGACCCAGGACAAGGAGGCCATTCGTGCGCGCGATTCCGGCCAACTGACACTGGCCGGACCAATCAATCTGGTACAAGGTGGTACGGGGGCCATTGCGCGGCTACCGGTATATCTCGATGAACCTGGCGGCGGGCGCCGCTTTTGGGGCTTCACCAACGTTGTTATCCGGGTCGATAAATTGCTGGAGGCGGCCAACTTCCAACAGCTGGATACCCGCGAAATCGCCTACAAGCTCTGGCGCAATGATGCGGAGACCGGTGCACCGGAAATTATTGTGGCCAATGGGGCCGAAGCATTAATCGATCCGGTGGAAAAATCCTTTGATGTACCTAATGGCAGCTGGACGCTCAGCATCTCGCCAAAAACCGGCTGGTTAAACAATTGGCAAATTATTGGTGAGGCGCTCCTGGCATTTCTGGTGAGCGGTTTACTCGCTTATCAAAGTTACCTGATGGTGAAATTGCAGCGCCGCCGCTTGAGTTTGCAAGATGCGGTCAGTGAACAAACACGCGAATTGTTAAATGCGCGCGCTAATCTGCAAGCAACGCTCGATGCGATTCCCGATTTATTATTTGATATCGATTTACAGGGTGTCATCCACAGTTACCACACGAACCAACCCGATTTATTAACTGTGCCGCCGGAGCGATTCCTGGGTGAAAACTTCCGTCGTTTTTTACCTCCGGAAGCTATTGAAACAGTGCAACAAGCGCTTGATGAAGCACACGCGAGCGGTGTTTCTGCCGGCAAATGTTATTCGGTAGATTTGCCGGGTGGTACCGTAACATTTGAATTATCCGTATCGCGCAAAATCGACCAGCATTATGACAGCGCACGCTTTCTGGTGCTTGCGCGCAATATCACCGAGCGCCGTTTGGCCGAGGAAGAATTGCGTGTTGCGGCCACCGCATTTGAAGCGCGCGAAGGCATGATGATTACCGATCCCCAGGGTAACATCATGCGCGTAAATAAAGCCTTTAGTGAAATCACGGGCTACAACGCTGATGAAGTGATTGGTAAAAATCCGCGTTTCCTTGCATCGGGTCGCCATGATAAAAATTTTTATCAGGATATGTGGCAGTCGATAACCAGTGAAGGAAGTTGGCGCGGTGAAATCTGGAACCGCCGTAGCAGTGGTGAAATTTTTCCGGAATGGTTAACCATCGCAGCGGTTAAAAACGAGCAGGGAAAAACTACCCACTATGTTTCTACTCTCACGGATATCAGCGAATTAAAACAACACGAAGAACGTATTCATAATCTTGCATTCTTTGATCCACTTACGCATTTACCCAATCGCCGTTTATTACAAGATCGCCTGGAACACGCCATTGCAACCAGCCAGCGCCAGCGCCGCCTGGGAGCATTATTGTTTCTCGACCTTGATGATTTTAAAACCCTCAACGACAACCGCGGCCATCACATCGGCGATTTATTATTAGTTTCCGTTGCTGAGCGTTTGCGTCATTCGGTGCGTGAACAAGATACAGTAGCGCGCCTGGGTGGCGATGAATTTGTCATCGTATTGGAAGGTTTAAGCACGGATCGCAATGAAGCGGCAACCCATGCGCGACAAATTGCAGAAAAAATTCTCGCCAGCCTTAATAAAGTGTATGTATTGGAATTGCGCGAATATTTTAATACACCCAGTATTGGTATTTGTTTATTTGGCGATGCATCTGTTCCTATCGATGAATTACTCAAGCAAGCAGACCAGGCGATGTACCATGCCAAAGCCGCGGGCCGGAATACCCTGCGTTTTTTTGATCCGGAAATGCAATCCATCGCCGCCCAACGCTTTGCCTTGCAACACGAATTGCGTGAAGCCTTACAGCAACAACAATTCAAATTATTTTATCAGCCGCAAATCAATGCCAGTGGTTCGGTCATGGGTGCGGAAGCATTAATCCGTTGGTTCCATCCACAGCGCGGCATAGTATCGCCGCTGGAATTTATTTCGCTCGCAGAAGATTCGGGTTTAATTATTCCGCTCGGTAACTGGATTCTGGAAACTGCCTGCCAGCAATTAGTGCTGTGGGAACAAGAGCCGGCAACAAGGCACTTGAGTATTGCCATTAACGTGAGCGCGCGCCAATTCCAGCAACATAATTTTGTTGAACAATTGCTGCAAATTATTGCGCGCACCGGTGCTAACCCGCACAGGTTAAAACTGGAATTAACGGAATCCATGCTGGTCGATAATCCGGAAGACATCATCACCAAAATGGATGCATTGAAGCATCACAAAATTAAATTTTCCCTCGACGATTTTGGCACCGGTTATTCCTCGTTGTTTTATTTAAAACGATTACCTATCAACGAATTAAAAATCGATAAATCCTTCGTCAACGACATCCTCACCGACCCCAACGATGCAGCTATCGCGCGCATGATCATTCGTCTTGCGCAAAGCATGGAGTTAAAAGTGATAGCTGAAGGTGTAGAAACCAAAGAGCAGCGCGACTGGTTGGAACAGGAAGGTTGCTTCAAATACCAGGGCTATTATTTTGGTCGCCCGATGCCGGTAGACAGTTTTGATAAATATATTGCAGATACCAACCGGGAATTAACCTCGCTGTAACTTACACCCGTTACGCAGCCCTTATGGAATTTGCGTATTTTTAATTGCAGCCTTAAAACAAAACCTCCGTGTTTACCTTCAATCGAAATGAGATTTTTCTCACACAAGGTTGATTTTTGCGCAAAACAACAATAAAATATTTAAAGAAATTTTTATATATATAAAAGTTATATAGCCAATGGACAAAGGGAACTCCTGGGTGGCAGCCAGCAATTCAATTATTAACTATTGGGCAAATACGTTATTTGCCTTATCTTTAGGCCTCATATCTGTTGTGTGTTATGCGCAACAGGATTCGTCATCCCCGTCGGAATGTAGTGCCTCTCCGGAATATTTATCCAAACTTGAGCGGTTCTTTGGCAGCAACAAACCTGTCCAGGATTATTCCTGCCTCACGAATTACCCCGCCATCGCAAAAAATATTAAAAGCTATCAGCTTGTGGATATCCGCAATAATCCCGACACACCGGTCAGCAACGCCTGGAATATCCCCGTTGATGAATTAAAGCTAAAAGATTTTCTTGCTAACCGTTCATTATTGCTATTGGGCGAAAGCTTTAGCCGTGTGCAACAAGCAACCGCGTGTGCAACGTTAAAAAAAGCGGGTTTCGCGTCGGTAAAGATCCTGGTGGGCGGTATTGCCCAGTGGGATCAAATCAACACGAAAAAACCGAAACCCAAAAGGCAGCCCGTGTCTGCTGCTGATTTTATTTACGAATATTTTAATGGCCATGTATCCGTTGTTGCCGCAACGGAAGCTGCATCCTCCCAACTAAATGCCCTGGGTTTTTCTGAGCATCGCCTCCTTCCCGCCAATACATTTTCCAATGTGGCCGACATAGTTATCGGTGCTAGCGACGGTGGCTACGACCCCGTAGTTTATATCGGTTCACCCGCAGACTCTGCGACGCTGGAATTTAATCAACATCTTCCTAACCTCTATTTTCTGCAAGGCGGAATTGAAACGCTGGTAGCACAATTGCGGCGAGACCAATTAATCGAATACAGCCGTACCAAACCACAGGAGGCGTCCTTCTGTGCAAAAAAATAAGTACCTGATTATTAGCGTGATAATAACGTTATCGTTAATTGGTGCAGCCTATACTTTTTTCGCGACGCAAACTCACTATGCCTCTACGGAAAAGTTGTTGCGCTTTAACTACATTATAAAAAATGATTCGGAAAAACTCGTCGCTGACGCTCGTTTTATTGCGGCTGTCCCAATGCAAATAGACGGTGTGCAATCCATTCAATCAATAAATTCATCTTATGAATATCAAATTATTGATGCTGATAATCGCTCGATAGAATTCCCGCTAAAAAATATTACGCCCTATTCCGCAAAGATTATTGATTTAACATTAGTTATATCACTAACTAATAAACCTAAAACAAAATTGGATAAAGCGACTGAATACCTGCAACCACAGAAATACATCGAAACCGAAACACAAGAAATAAAAGAACTGGCTGCACAATTAAAAGGAAAAACTGCAACCGATACCGCCAAAAATATCCACCAATGGCTGGTGAATAATATCGAACTGTCCAGTTACACCGCAGACAGCAAAGGCGCAGCCTATCTGTTAAAAAATAAAACCGGCGATTGCACTGAATTTATGTATGCCTTTATCGCCCTCGCGCGCGCCAACGGTATTCCAGCACGAGGCATCAGTGGTTTCTGGATTCCCGGTGAAAGCTCATTAATCAATGCCACTGATTATCACGACTGGGCTGAATTTTATGATGGGAATCGTTGGGTGTTGGTGGATTCATCGAAGCAGGTTTTTGATAGCGAATATTTTAACTACATCGCTGGTTCTTTATTTCATTCCGATGAAAACATGCGCTGGAAATTTGATTCGACAGCAAATGAATTTGTTGTATCCCAGTAAGTTAAAGTGAAATTAAATTTTTTAAAAACTATAGGAAATATGTTTGTGAACGGTTTTTCTATCCGCTCTATTATAGGGTTCTTGGGGTTTTGTTTTGCGTTGACTGCCACTTCGTTAGCCAATGCGTTATTGCCTGAAAATAGTTTGCTTGTAGAAGCAGATAGCGCAAAAAGTTTGGAGCTCCAGGCTTTGGGTGTGACTGTTCAGCAAGTTCAACCAGGTAAATATGTAGTACAGGGAAACCTTTCCCAATACGCGACGCTATTTAAGAAAACCGACAGGGGGAATGTTGCACCTGTAACACCAGAGAACTCTCTTTCTCTCTTTTTTGATAATCCGAGAAGTGTGCGCTCCGTTGGTAAGCCTCTCTATCTTTCAGTTGTATCCGGTGGTGACTGGCATGCAGGCGGAGGTCCCTCCGGGTATGTTCGTGCTTCAGAGAGTAAAACATTCGGGTTATATATATTTTATGCACCAGGATATTGGGGCAGTTCCTTCTATTTTCCTGCATGGGTAAAAAACGATTCAACAAATAGTTATTTCTTTAATAACAATACCAATGGTATTCCACACCCTCAGGAACCGTATTGGCGCTATCTGGAGAAGAATGAAGTTATTGATTCCAGCGGCGTAACTTTTTATATGAATTATGGGGATATTCGGATTGTTGCTGCAAATTACTCATCTGACCTTACAACGTCAGTTTCCGGTGGAGAGTATGGGTATGGTGTCAATTATGTTATTACTGCAATTACCCCTGATGCGTTGGATTTAACAGGAGATAGTGTTTTTAAAGACGTTTCATTGAATGAAAAGCAAATAACAGTATTTGGTGATGCCAAGCAATTTTTTGCGCAATCTCCATTAGGCGGTTTGGGTGGATTATTTGATGGGAATGGCGATTACCTAACTATATCGCCAAAGCCTCTGGATGGAAATCCTACGGAATTAACTATTGAAGCATGGATATATATGAACGCTTTGCCAACTTATGGCTGGCCGATTGTGTCGCAAAGTGCAAATGTAGGGGAAGGTGGGCAACAATTTTTTGTATCAGGTTCAGGTAATGGTTCAGCTAGCAGGTTGAGATTTCTTCGTGGTATTGGTGCAGGCAATTCAATTGATTTAATTGGCGCAACAAATTTGCCACTTAATGAATGGGTTCATGTTGCAGTTACTTTTGATGGCGGCAATGCTCGATTATTTGTCAACGGAAAATTGGATGGTACCGTAACGGCAAATATTGCATGGACAGCAACAGATCAACCTTTTTTTGTGGGCAGAACATTTGTGCCTGGTTATCCTCAATTTCTTTCTGAGGCTAACGGAAAAATTTCTGATTTGCGCATTACTAAAAACATTGCGCGTTATAGAGCTTCTTTTACGCCGACAAAATTAGAAACTATTGCCGCAGATGTAAATGCTGACCCTTACTTTAGTAAAGTCGCTTTCCAGCTTTCGGGAAATGAAATCTCTGGAAGTAATTCATTCGTAGACCTTTCTTCAGCATCTCCCAAAAGCATCACGACTTTTGGTGATGCGAAGCAAGTGAGTGACCAGGTGAAATTCAATCCCACGGCGATCGGCTTTGATGGTAATGGTGATTATTTACTAACAAGGCCTGGTGCTGATTTTGATCTCAATACAAATAATTGGACTATTGAATTTTGGATTTACCCCAGAACACTGGGAAGCACCCCACATTTTCTTCAAGTCGGCACGAGTACCTCCAATAGAACAAGAATTTACTATTTAAATGGAGCGTTACGTGTAGACGGACCGTCATCAAATCTCGGTTCAATTAGCGGCTTAGCTGCAGGTCGTTGGCAGCATATTGCAGTTACAAAAATAGGTAGTGCCACATCTGTCTATCTGGATGGCGAACTAAAAGCTTCCGCAAATATTAGCCATGCATCTGGAACCGAAAACACGCTAGCAATTGGTGCCCAGCAATTTTCACCATCAGCCAGCGATTATTTTGATGGTTATATTGATGATGTGAGGGTGACGAGAGGTATTGATCGATATACCGGCGCGTTTGTTCCTTCACAGATTCCACAATTGCCGACACTGGTTGGTGATCAGTATTGGAGAAATGTATCCCTATTAGCAAATTGCGATGGAAAAGATACCTCACAAATCTTCAGCGATTCATCCTTCGTTCCGAAAACTTTTATTCCAAGGGGTAACGTTATCCAATCACAAGGGGAATATATGTATGGCGTATCCTCATGTTATTTTGATGGCAATGGAGATTATTTAGAGTTAGCGCAAAATCCTGAACTGAATTTTAAAACCAGTGATTTTACAATTGAAACCTGGTTCTACCAAACCGCTGATTCGAATGCATATAGCACGTTATTTGCAAACCACACGTCGACAACGTATACAACGGGTGCAAGATTTTTAATGGTTTATGGAGCGAATGCTCCTGTAGTTTCGCAAAGAAGAAAAATTGGTTTTGGTGGCTTTAACCTGGCTACCAATCAATCCATTTTAGAATCAGAAACCCAAATCAACCTTAATACTTGGTATCACGTTGCAGTAACTCGTAAAAATAATATATTCAGTTTGTTTGTTAATGGAAAAAAAGAAAGAGAAATATCCAAAATTGACGCTATGGATTTTTCATTGAATGGAACCCGGGTTGGAATAAATAGTTGGGACGGAACAGCTGGACATTGGTTTGGCTATATCGATGATTTACGAGTTACCAGAGGCGTGGCACGCTACACTGAGGACTTTATAGTTCCTCAGAAAAAGTTAGAACGAGCAATTTTCTCCAAAGATATCTATAGCAATGCAGTATCGCTTTCTCTTATGTCGGGGACTTATGTTGCAGGTTATGAAACGATTTCTGAAAATGAAATCCGAATATTCCAACCTATTGTTATTGGTGCTTCTGATACTACTTTTGACAATAAAAAAATAATTATCGATGGAACAACAGTTTCAATAAGTGGTGAACATACTTTCAATAATATCGAACTAAAAAATGGTGCGGTATTAACTACACCTTTCACTGATGCAAATCTTAATAAAAATATTTCAATCATCGCTAAAGATATCTCTATAGATCAGGGTAGCCGCATAGATGTATCAGGAAAAGGAGAGATTTATAACCCTACACTCAGTAATCGAGTCGGCGGTAGTCATGGTGGTAAAGGTGGTAATTACGGCACTGAGATAGCTAAAGAACCTTTTGGCAATTATCAGGCGCCTATCACTGTCGGCCAAAGCGGTGACGCTAATGGCGGCGGTGCAATAAAAATCAAAGCTGAAAACTTTTCTCTTGAAGGAAAGATATTAGCTAATGGTAATAATGGTACAACGAGTGGCGGCGCTGGCGGTTCAATTTGGCTGGATGTTAAATCGTTATTATCCTCAACAGGTAATGGAGAAATCAAAGCAAATGGAGGCAATTATACCTCTGGCTACAATGGTAGTGGTGCTGGTGGTGGTCGAATAGCAATTCACTATGAAACATTATCGGGAATTGTCACCACAAAGGTAGTGGCATCAGGTGGAACGGGGAGTACACAAAACGGTGGTGCAGGAACTATTTACTATAAAAATAAAATCGATGCATCGCAAAGCAAGTTGCAAATTAAAGGGCAAAGTGCCGATACAAATTATACATTGCTTGCTGGGATAAGCGGCGAACAGCAAGTTCTGGTTGAAAATGCCTATATCAAATTAACTGATCCTGAAGTTTTCAGCACGTTCACATTAGTTAACAGCCATTTGGGAGTTCCAGGAAATTTAAATTTAGCTAATTCTGCAAGTTTCATATCATCATCATCAACTATAGAGATCAATGGCAACTTAACAACATTCAATAACAATCTGGTTGTTGATGGCATTACGTTATCCCTTGCTAAAAATCACACTTTTAATTCAATCCATATTAAAAA
>NZ_ALBT01000032.1 GCF_000766945.1 Cellvibrio mixtus subsp. mixtus J3-8
AAGGAGTCGAAGGGGCCGGGCAATTTTAAAAATTTATTTATGTATGCTCCGGGCGGAAAAAAGGAAGGTATTCAAATAATTCCGGTGAGTGAGGTTGCCGCTAAAGATGAGTTCCTGAATATCAAACGCGCCAGCCGCGATGATCAACTAGCAAGCCACCGTGTGCCATCACAATTGATGGGCATAGTTCCCGACAATACTGGAGGCTTTGGCGATGTTGAGAAAGCGGCGAAGGTTTTTGTGGCAAATGAATTAGAACCGCTGCAAGCGCGCATGATGGAACTTAATGAACGGGTCGGAGAGGAAGTCATTGCGTTTAATGAATATGGCTTGGAGAAACTGACTTCGGCTGCTCTTTAAAAATTATCCCCGGTGTTGCTACCAACAACACCGGGGCTTTGAATGCACGACTACGATTAAAAATCCTGCGCATCACAATCAAATTGTAATTAAAAATTGTGACTAATGCAGGTAAAAAATGAGTAAACCAATCCTTCCTTGGATGGGTGGCAAGCGCCGCCTAGCAAAAGAAATTATCCCTCTGTTCAAACCTCATACAACCTATGTTGAGCCATTCTGTGGCGGTGCTGCATTATTTTTTATGAAAGAACCTGCAAAGGTCGAAGTAATCAATGATGTGCATGGTGATCTGGTTAATTTATATCGCGTGGTAAAACACCACCTTGACGAATTCCTGCGGCAATTCCGCTGGGCATTGGTTAGTCGGCAGGATTATTTGTGGGCACAGAAAGCGAATCCGGAAACACTCACTGATATTCAGCGTGCCGCACGATTTTTTTATCTTCAAAAATTGGCGTTCGGTGCGAAGGTGGTGGGGCAGAGCTTTGGCACTGCGGCAACAACACCACCGCGGCTGAACCTGCTGCGCTTGGAGGAAGAATTGAGTGCGGCACACCTACGGCTCGCCCGAACCACTATCGAGCGCTTGGACTGGCAGGAATGCATGCGGCGCTATGATCGCCCGGCGACGTTGTTTTATGTTGATCCACCGTACTGGCAAACAGCGGGATACGGTGTTGATTTTGGTATTGAGCAATATGAACAGCTTGCCCAGCTCGCTGCTGCAGCTAAGGGCCAAGTGATTATCAGCATCAACGACCACCGCGATATCCGGGCGATATTCAAACACTTTGATATCCGCACCACTCAGATCAAATACACCGTTGGCGGCGCTAAAACAGCCGCGCAAGGCGTTTCAGAGCTAATCATCACCAACCGCTAGCCCTCGCACCAAAATCGCGCCATGCCCCCTGTGGTGCGATTCCAGCAACCCCCTTCAAACCTTTTGCGCGCAGTCTGGCCCCCGCCCCGCCTGCGCTCTTCACGTGCGGGTTTTTATTCACCATATTCAACCCGGTCAAAGCCGCGCCGTATCTGAGCCGTATGCGTGATAGCAGGCTGCAAAAAATTATTCAGATTTATTCAAAAATTCGCAAAAAGTTGCATGAGGTAAAGCGTAATAAATCAGGGGCTACCGAGTGAAGTGGTTTTTAAAAGATAAGGGGTACAGGGAGATTGCAGCCGTGGATGCGTGGATAGGGGTAGATTAATTATTTAACTATTTGTTTTTATTGATATTTCTGTTCACAAAACAGCCCACAAAAAAGCGTGGGTATTTATAAAAAACCGTGGGCTATTTTTTGATCAAATGTTTTTCGCGTGGATTGAACCATCTATTACTTTTTACCGGTTATTTATATTTTTTTATTTATTTTCAATAAGATAGATAGATATAGATAGGCGGTGATCAAAAAAGCATCCACGGCGGAAAATGCAAAAGCTTGGGGAAAGTGGCGGTGATTGTGGGTGTTAGAAACAGCAAAGCCTATATAAATCAGTGAGTTAAAAATAGCGCCCACAAATCCACGGGTTTTATGGCGCACGTCCGGCCTTGGAAAAGTGGCAAAAGTTGCCCTGCTCCCCAGATGTTTTTTCAAGGGCTTTTTGTTTTTCGCCTGGTTAATTTGGCTATGGCCATAAACCAAAAAGGGCCACCTTGCGGTAGCCCTTGATGTTGTCATTCTGTTGTCATTACCGAACCAAAACAGCCCCAAATAACCCCAATTAATGACAATGTGTAAACTTTAACTTACTGATTTTAAAGTGTTTTTTGGTGGAGCCGGGGGGATTTGAACCCCCGTCCGCCAGCACTCCATCCTCGGCTCTACATGTTTAGATCCGTTTATTGATTTAACGCTGTATCAGCCCAACAGGCAGGACGATAAGCGCGATCCTGTAGAGTTTTAGCAGCGCCGCCCCAGGCATGCTTTGCTGCGATCCAGTTCTGTATGACGGGCTCTAGCGCGGTACTGGCACCTTGTCAGAGACCGTTAGCTGCATTAAGCAGCTAAAGCGTAAGAATCGTCGTTTGCGACTATTCAAGTACAGCTTTGGATTAACGTGATTGGCTGTCATCACGACATGCACCTTGGACTTTGTTACCGGCGTCGAATCCAAATCGGCCCCAGTCGCTGGACGGTACTATCTGAGGGGATAGCGGTGTCCAAGCCAGCGAGTGGCGGCATTCTACCTCTATTACCAGCCGATGTCATACCGCTTTTCGCTGTAATTGAATATGGTGGCTTTTTGACCGGTTGCAAGTGCGGTGAAGCGATTACCGTTACCAGTTGTTGACTTAATCGCCCATTGCAAAAGATTACAGTGTATTTGCGGCAACCTGACCAAAGCCAATCTCGATTTGGATTACCTGATCACCAAGCCCACCCAAATCAACTCGTAGAGCCTCCAAAATATATTTTTGCGCAAAGCTGGTATTTGCCGGCTTTTGTTAACAAGCCCCACCGTCAAAAGGCGCGGTTTTGTTTACCATGCAGGGGTTCGGTATTGCCAGGTAAAAACATCGAATTGGTTATGCAGTATTGGATCGTGAATGATATTGCCCTTTAAAAAACTACCGTACAGTTCTGGCGGTGATTGTAAATATTGATTGGTTGATTGCGCATTAATAAGGCTGGATAACACCACTGGGGATGCTAATGATGGCGAGCTGATCAGTGGGAAAACGTCAAACTCAAAAAATCCGTAGAGAATAGTTTTCATTGCCTGACGCCGGGTGCCTGGTAATCCGGTGAAGGGATCGCTTTCCTGTGTTTGGCCGAGTGGAATAAAAATATCCACACATGCTTTCGCGTCCAATTGCTGCTTGCCCAAAATGCTGGTGTCTGAACTTCCATCTTTCGGAATATCAGCTCCTGCATACATAAAATCCATTACCCGAATGCGGTTACTTATTGATGAATCGCAATCTGCCGGGTAATCGGGATCATTTTCTGTGAGTTCCCGTTTGCTATAAGTGGCAGCTTGCACTAATGCAACTTCCTGCATCTGGTTGATAGATTCGTTGTGATAAGTGTGTGAGGCTAAGGATTTTATAAATTGATGATCGATTGCCAGGATTTGCGTTAGCACCTCCTCGGACGCTTGGGCATCGCAGGTGTTTTTTATAATTGCAGATAGCACTGGCCGCGATAATCCCCAGGATGCATTAATAAAACCAACATTATATTGCTCAATGGTGTTTTTTAATGAAGCTAAAAAATTTTCATACCGGGATCTTATGATGTTAATGGCAAGCGTGGATTCAGTAGCATCCACAGATGTTAATTGTGAACAAGTTTCAGCGGGAGCATAGAGTTTGGATTCTGATCCCGATTCAACAAATACAAACTTTGCCGTGGGGTTATGTTCCAGCAGAAATGTAGCGATGTAATAGCCGTGGCCTTCTCCCGGGGGCGTCATCGTGAATAGCTGGATATTTTTAGGTGTATTAAATGCAGAGAAATCCTGTACTGATAAATAACCATCATAATTTTTTATGAGAGTAAAAACATTATTCACGGTAACGGGCATTGTTGTTTTTGGGCGGTATTGCACCAGATTCATGTTTGTATCCGTTGTTAGCAATTCAAGTACGCGGCTCCTGTAAGCGGCAACCGCCAGGGAAGCCATATGGTTATCGATGATCAATACAGTGGGATATTTTGTATTTCCCGGTTTGGGGGCGGGGGCTTCGAATTCAACCTCGATTTTTTCGCAGCTGTAGGGTTTGGTATCGGTACAGGTTTCATTATTTAACAAATCTGCAATATCACTTAACAGTTTTGCCTTTGCCATTGGTGCTGTTGATGAAGTGTTTTGGCTTGATGTGCTCTGGCTGGAAAAAATAGATGAATTTGATGTTTCGGTAGAAAAACTACTCGATGAACTCGTCGCGACGCTACTCGGTAGTGAAGCAATATTTGAGGATGGTAATCTGCTTGAGGGTGACGAATTGGTGCTGCCGGAATCACCGCCGCAACCGGCTAATGTAATGAGTGTCAGCCCGGCAGCCAGATGCGTTAACGACTTAAACATGTATGGATTCCTTGTTGGTTTGCTGCCGGGGATAATCCTGCATCACTGGTGTTTCGTCAAATGCACAGGGCGCCAACACGTTGCAGAATGTTGTTCTGTGTCGCATTTTAATTATGTTGCTCACGCAATTGCTTTAACTTTTCACTGATAGTCAAATAATTCTCTTTGCTGAGTTCCCGGGATAATGACAATTCCAGGCCGATTCTAAACGGATCGTACAATCTCGTTGATGCGCCTGCCTGCCGGGCAATTGCGTCAAAATTCGCAGCAATATAGTTGTCGCCGTCATTACCCATTTTGGCTCCGATGTAGCTTGTCACTAAATCTGAATAATCATGTTCTACCCCCTTTACCCATTCGCTGGATTTTAACCGCACCGCTGTTTGTGATAATGCATATTCAAGTGGTTCATAATTTCCTTGTTTGGCGAGATAGTTCAGCATTTTTATAGATGCTACCCGGGCCTGGGCTTGTTCATCACCAAAATATTGTTGCGAGCTTTCATAATTGCCGACAGTATTTTTAATAAGATCTACAATTTCAGGGTCACGCGAGAGTTGTTCGTAGATTTCGTTTCGCTTGTTTTCCCTATCCACATTGTTGCCGAGTAAGAAAATTTGCCGGTATTCTTTTTTAAATGTCTCTATGGATTTATGGCTGAATACAGGGGCTGTTTCGGTTGTTGGCTGTTGAGCCTGGTCGGCCACGGCTTTCGTTGGTGCTGCGGGAATAGCTTCTTTAACCATTGTTTTTTCTGCAATGACGGGCGAGGTCGGGCTTTTCGTTCCAGCCTGATTGGCCGGTGAAATACTTTCCTGTGACGTCAAATAAAATACACCCGCAATTGCGATTATGGTCACGCTGCTTGCTATTAAAAATGCTCTGGTTTTCATTGTGTTCATTCCTGTGATTTTCGTTAAGGAGAGGCGACTAATCGCCGCCTCTCTTTTCGTTTTTACTAGCCGGTTATTACTGGCGAATTCTGAATTCAGCGATTTCAGATTCCAAAATGTTTTGCCAGTACAGGTCACCCACGACTAAACCTTCTGCAACAATCAGATGGCCATTTTCTGTTGTTGAATTGGTCAGGAAATTGAACACGGTTTTATCTTTTTCACCCGTAGCTATGTCGACGATAGGGTCCGCAGTACCATTTTCCAATACCAGCAAATCGCCAGTGTTAAGGGTTTTTGCTTTCACGATAGTCCCATTCGACAATAGCACTCCGTGTTCAGTAGAGAGGCCTATATGTTTTCCTGATTCTGTTGTGATCAACACCAGTGGTTTTTCTTCCGGACCAAAAGTAACTTTCTTAATATCGCGGCTTTCAAAAACCAATGCGCTTAATGTTGAGTTATCGGTCGCTGCGGCTGCTGAGAATGCCAATGGGTTCTTAACGATATTTTCGATATTTGCGATCCGGCTTGCGCCAGTGTTTTTATCGAATACGCTAACTTCTGTTCCCTCGGCAAAACAACCGCAAGTACAGACGGCAATCAGCGGATAGTTGCCTGCTGCATCAGGAAATTGGCTACAGATAGGTGCAATGGAATTTGCTCCTGCGTATAAATATTCGTTGTAAGTTATGCAACCTGGAACAGTCGCGCCGGTAATGGGGGAGGTGTAACCGTAATAGGCAATTTGGCGATATTGGGCACATTGGGCCTGGGTGAGTGTGGATGCGGCACAACGGCTGGCGAGTGTTGCGTCTTTCAAACGGCCCGGATCTGTTTGGGCAACCGCAAAATTGGTGACAAGCGCTAATAGTACACTTAAAACAAAGGTTGAAATTTTCATGTTCAGTTCCTTAACATTTGATTAATTGATGTAGATATTTATTGAACGTTTGTGGTGCCGTCAGTTAGCTGGGGCTTATACCAACATCTGGGGCGAGGCGCGTTGTTGATAACACCGCTACGTAAAATTTTTGTTACGCTTTCACAAGAATAAAATGCAGCGGCTTGTTCAGCGTATAAAGAATTTCTGCCGAGCGGGGCATCAACGCCGGGAATGGTGTAAATATCGAATGCGACATTACATAATCCACCATTTACGTAAGTGTCGAGACGGCATTGGGCACCGGGGTGGCCTTCGATAGTTTGTGTCACCCGATTATTATCTTTAGTCGCAAAACTCACAGTAGTTCTGTTGCCTGCGGCTAACAAATCTGCCAGTGATTTTCCGGCTAATGCAACGCGGTAACATAATTCCCGGTCGAGTTGATCCGGCCAGTTTGCATCACATGCATTTTTTGGAATGGTCGGAATTCTGGTTGCATACGCTGAATTGTCAGCATTGCGCCACAATTCACTGGCGCAGGATTGCGATGCAAAGTAATCCGATTGTCCCTCTGATGCCGCCCATGAGTTGCCACCGGAATAAAACGGAAAACCTGCCAGGTGATGTCCCATTTCATGGCAAGCCACTAAGGCAAATCCATCTTCGGTAACTTCCGGGGCGCGTGCGAGTCCGCCGAACATTTCCACATACCAGTTGTTGCCAACCTGGTATGCCTGAGCGTTAACGGTTTCATTATTCCATGATCTGATGAACGTTAAATTTGCGCCATGCGAGCGAACTACCGGATCATAAATCGCTATTACCTGATCAATGATTTGGTTGAATCGCGCCTGGGTTAAGCTCCCTGCATTGGCATTGGTTCGGCGATGCAGATTGTTATCTGGCATCACTTCTTCAAACGTTCCTGCAGCAATTGCTTGCTGTTTAATATCATCATTCTGATCAGCAGCATACAAAGATGTACTTGCTGCCGCTAAAGAACCGCATAGCATATATTTCCACTTCATAGATTTCTCCTGGTTAATTTAAAGGGTACAACAATCATTAAATATTTATGGAAATCATAAATACCTAACGAATCTGGATTTGAAATTCGCGAAAATTATTGCGCTGCGCGCCGCTAACGTCGGATGGGATAATTCAATGGATGAAGGTGCGCGAGGTGGCGCTGTGATGGCGATGAGGTGATAAGTAGCTTCATTTTTTTATCCTTAATAATTTCCCTTACTTTTTAAAAATATTTTATTGCGGAGAATGTTTCTATCTTTTCAAATAAAATTTACAAAAATTAATAATTTGGAATTGTTTGGAATAACGTTCTTTATTTACATGAAAAAATAGGCGTACTTTTGGCGGATGGTTATTTTTTTTGTAATTGATTTTTTTATGTTTTATTCTGTGTGAATTTTTCAGGGTGATGATTTTTTTAAAATGATTATGATTTTTATGATGCATAAGGCGACTTAAGCGAAAATGTAAATAACTTTAAATGCCAATGTAAACATCGGATTTATTGTGCTGACTAATTTTTAAAAATGTATTGACAGTAAATTGAGTCGCGACAGTAAACATTTTTTAATTTTGTTAGCTTTTTTTTGGGGGGGTATGAAGTGATTGGCAGGTGTGGGTACGGCATTGTTGTCCTGATTTATTTGCCTTTAATGGTCAATGGTTTTTATAGGAAGGATTTTTATTCCGGCGAATGGAATGCGATGAAAGTAAAAATGCGGTGTGGTGGGTAAATAAAAAATCCCACTTTCAGGGTGGGATTTCCAGATATGGTATTTTCGTAGTAATTGATGCGACTTGCTTTAGGCAGTGCCCCGGGCTTTATTCGTCGCGATAAGGGGTAATGGTTTGAATACTGCCGTCTTCGTTATGTGTTAACGGCGCCATTTTTATCGAGCGCAAGTGAGTTATGCCTTTGGACAAAACTGAATCGTGATAGAACAAATACCATTGGCCTTGATATTCGGCGATTGAGTGATGGGTTGTCCAGCCAATAACCGGTTCCAGGATTCGGCCTTGATAAGTGAAGGGGCCATAGGGATTATCGCCGGTGGCATAGCACAAAAAGTGCGTGTTGCCGGTAGAGTAAGAGAAATAATATTTGCCGTTGTACTTATGCATCCAGGATGCTTCAAAGAAACGGCGGTCGTGATCGCCCGCTAATAATGGCTGGCCGTTTTCATCAAGGATTTGAATTTCGCGCGGTGTTTCGGCGAACTCTTTCATATCATCATTAAGGCGGGCAACAATGGGGCCGAGTGCCGGCTCGTTATCTGCCGGTTCGCCGCGATTTGCATCATATTGATTGTTGCGATAGTTCTGTAGTTGCCCGCCCCAAATGCCGCCGAAATACATGTAGTAATTGCCGTCGTTATCTTCAAAAACTGCCGGGTCAATGGTGTAGCTACCTTTGATTGCTTCGGGTTCTGCTTTGAAAGGACCGATAGGGGAATCACCAATGGCTACCCCAATCTGGAAAATATTGTCCGCGCGTTTTGCCGGGAAATATAAATAATATTTGCCATTTTTGTGTGCGGCATCCGGCGCCCACATCTGGCGTTGAGCCCAGGGAACGTCTTTTACGTGAAGGGCAACGCCGTTATCAACTGCGGGGCTTTCCGGTGAATCGAGAGAGATTACGTGGTAATCCTCCATACCGAAGTGATCGCCATTGTCATTGAACGGAATACCAGCTTCGATATCGTGCGACGGATAAATATAAATCTTGCCATTAAATACGTGGGCCGATGGATCAGCGGTATAAATGTGCTCAACCAACGGTTGGGAAATTGCGCGCGCTTTTAAATCGGCGATGACTTCGGGAGCCAGGGTTTCTTCAGCAGCCATAATAGTGTCTCACTTTCCAAATCAATAATCGTTCTATTTAATAACCATTCTGTAAGAATTATTTGCCCGCCGCTTTGCGGCGTTCATTCAAGTCCGCTTCGATTTGCACTTCCAGTTTTTTGTTGATCGCATAGAAGAACATGCAGCCAACCGCCATAAAGAATGGCAGTGATGCAAATACGCTTACACCGGTTTTAATCCCTTCAACTGTTTCCGGGTTTTGTTGTGCAAGGCTGGCGTCGTAACCGTAATGGGCGAGTAAACCGGCAACCAGTGAGCCACCGATAGTCAGGCCCAGTTTTAAACCAAGGATCATTGCGGAGAACACCATCGCTGTTGCGCGACGATTGTTTTTCCATTCGGAATAATCGGCAACGTCAGCAATCATCGCCCACAATAGCGGAATAGTTACGCCATAAAAAAAGCCGTGCAGGATTTGCGATATGAACACGATACCGATGCTGTCGGCATCGTAAAATTTGAACGCAAATACAAAAATAGTTGAGAGGAAAAGGGCACTGGCGAAGACATTGCGCTTGCCAAATTTGTCGGCGAGTTTTTTGGAGAAGCCAATTCCGACAATCATCATGATAATACCGGAGCCATTGAATAAACTGAACGTAGAGGTTGGGGCATCTTTCGGCCATTGGAATTCCGACAGGCCCATGCTGGTAAGCACGCTGTTAAGCCCGGCGATAAACCCGTTGAAGCCAATATCATTTAAAAATTGCGCAAGGTGCTCTTCGTTCAAATAGTTTTCAAAATAATAAATATACATACCACCTTTGAGCGCGAGTGTGACAAACACCAGAATGGTAACGGTCAGCATGACAATCCACGGCAGGTTTTTGGCCAGGTCAGAAAGGTCTTGCGCGATGCTATTGCGCGCTTCGATGACCGGTAAAATACGCTCTTTGGTGGTGATAAAGGCGATCAAAAAGAAAATGGTACCGGTGATGGAGAAGAGCAGCATGGTATTGTGAAAGCCGACGGCCTTATCGCCATCGCCGAGGATTAATACTAGCGGCAGCAACAACACCTGGATAATGAATTGCGCCACCATCACCGCCACAAAACGATACGCGGACAAACTATTGCGTTCGGCCATGTTGCCGGTCAGTACACCGCTCAACGCGGAATAGGGCAGGTTGTTCGCGGCATAGATGACCAGCAGTGCGATGTAGGTTGCAAAGGCGTATACGACCTTGCCGTTCTCATCAAAATCCGGTGTGCTGAATGCGAGTAATGCAACAGCACCGAACGGAATTGCGGTCCACAGCAACCAGGGGCGGAATTTTCCCCAGCGGGTAGAGGTGCGGTCCGCGATGATACCCATCACCGGCGTGAAAAATGCACCGAATAAACCACCCGCAGCCATAATCATTGCGGCTTTGCCGGGTGATATGCCATAAACGTCAGTATAGAAAAATGCGAGAAAGGTAACCAGGGTCTGGAAAATCAGGTTGGCTGCCAGGTCGCCCAGGCTATAGCCAACTTTCTCTACCACAGAGAGTTTTTGCGTGTTTTGTTGAATCATTTTTGAGTCTTCTTATCGGTGTAAGGGGTTGTTCAATCAGCATAGCAGCCTATGAAAAACAGTTTCCTTAAAGGTAGGACGAGTGCTCGTGTACAAGTCGGTGTTAGGATCGCCTAACGGGGCCTTATAGTCAAGGTGTATATAACTTAACCGGAGATAATCAGTACGATAGAAGCGTTATAAGGGATTCGTCGTCACATCAGCTATCAATCAACACGGGCGCTGGTTGTATTCGTAGCTTGTTTGTGGCGGTTTGGTGACGTCGCGGCCCAATAACATATCCGTGAGACGCAGTGAACAGGTGGGTAGCAAGCGGTGGGTTACACACTTAAATAACGCTGCACCAAACCATCATTTAAATCCGCAATGGGGCCGGTGGCAACCACGCTACCTTTTTCCATAATAAAAAAATCATCGGCAACACGGCGCGCAAACGGAAGTTTTTGCTCGACCAGCAAAACGGTCAAACCCAATTCGCGATTGAGTTTGCGAATAACTTCGCCAATATCGCGCACTACGTTTGGCTGGATACCCTCGGTGGGCTCATCAAGGATTAATAATTTTGGATCCAATACCAGCGCGCGGCCAATCGCCAATTGTTGTTGCTGGCCACCCGATAAGTCACCACCGCGCCGGTGTTTCATTTCTTTCAGCACCGGAAATAATTCATAAATTAAACCGGGGATTGAACGCAATTTATCCTTGCGTGCACTGAGTGAAATTTTCAAATTTTCTTCCACTGTAAGTAACGGGAATATTTCGCGGCCTTGCGGTACAAAACCAATACCACCGCGCGCGCGGCTTTCGGTGGATAATCTATTAATATCGTAACCGCTCAACTGGATTGAACCATCGCGCACCGGCAGCAAACCGGTAATGCACTTTAGCAATGTCGTTTTACCAACGCCGTTGCGGCCAATCAGGCAACCACACGTACCTTGCTTCAGGTTGAGCGACAGATCCCACAGGATGTGGCTTTGGCCGTAATATTGATTGATATTTTTAATTTCCAGCATTTTCTATTTACTCACTCTGCAATCGGTAGTGACCAATCAATACGTGTTATTCCCCGAGATAAACTTCGATCACTTTGGGATCGTTTTGTACCTGGTCCATAGTGCCTTCGGTTAATACCGAGCCTTGGTGCAACACGGTAACCTTGCGCGCAATGGAACGCACAAATTTCATATCGTGCTCCACCACAATGACTGAATGCTCACCGGCGAGTGATAATAAAAGCTCGGCCGTTTTTTCAGTTTCTTCACCAGTCATACCGGCGACAGGTTCGTCAACCAATAGTACGCGCGGGTTTTGCATTAATAGCATGCCGATTTCCAGCCATTGTTTTTGGCCATGGGAAAGTGAGCCGGCATTTTTGTAGCGATGTTCGGCCAAACCGATTTGTAACAATACTTCGTCAATACGATATTTTTGCGCGCTATTAAGTTGTTGTGACAGGGTCCACCACACGCGTTTATCAGCAGCGGTTGCCAGCTCTAGATTCTCATAAACGCTTAAGGCTTCAAAGATAGTCGGCTTCTGGAATTTACGGCCAATGCCGCCGCGAGCGATTTGATGCTCGGATAATTCCAGCAAATTAATTTGCTGGCCAAAATACACGCTGCCTTCATCGGGTTTTGTTTTTCCGGTGATGACATCCATCATCGTTGTTTTACCGGCGCCGTTGGGGCCGATGATGCAACGCAATTCGCCTTCATCGATATATAAGTTCAAATTATTCAAAGCACGGAAACCATCGAAGCTGACAGTAACACCTTCCACATACAAAATAGTGCGATGGGTGGTATCCAATGGTGCGCCGAAGTTGGGATCTTTTTGTCCCATGGAATAGCGTTTGTGGGAAAAAATATTCATTAAACGGGCTCCTTGACGGCAGCGATGACAGGGGTTTCAGCGGAAATAAAATTTTCGGTAGATGTGCCCATGTTTGGTGTTACCGATGGGGCGGTGGCAGGAGCAGGGTTGCCTGGTGGTGGGTTACCAGGATTCTGTTTGCTCGCCGCTTTTTTGGTGCGATTAAACAAACCTACCAAACCTTTCGGTAATACCAGGGTTACGATCACAAATAACGCCCCCAATGCAAACAGCCAGGTTTCCGGTGAATAAGATGTGAAAACCGTTTTGCCGTAATTCACGGTGAATGCACCCACAATTGCACCAAACAAGGTGCCGCGGCCACCGGTAGCAACCCACACCACCAATTCGATGGAATTCAGTGGCGAAAATTCGCCGGGATTAATGATCCCTACTTGCGGAACATAAAGCGCACCAGCGATGCCCGCGAGAATTGCAGAGAAAACAAATAGCCATAATTTGTAGGATTCAACTTTATATCCGCAAAAACGTGTGCGTGTTTCTGCATCGCGAATAGAGACAATGACTTTCCCCATGCGCGAGGTCACGATATAACGGCAGGCAATGTAAGCAAGTATCAACATAAAACCCGAGGCTAAAAACAAGGAGATACGCGTTCCGCTCGCGGCGATAGGAAAACCTAAAATATCTTTAAAATCTGTCAATCCATTGTTGCCGCCAAAGCCCATTTCATTGCGGAAAAATGCGAGTAGCAATGCGTAAGTTAATGCCTGGGTGATAATTGAAAAATATACACCGGTAACCCGGGAGCGAAATGCGAGCCAGCCGAAAACAAATGCGAGAATTCCGGGTACGACAATGATCATCAATAATGCAAACCAGAACATATCAAAACCTTGCCAGTACCAGGGCAATTCTTTCCAGTTCAGGAACACCATAAAGTCGGGCAGTATTGGATCACCGTATTGGCCGCGCGGGCCAATTTGCCGCATCAGGTACATGCCCATCGCGTAACCGCCCAGCGCAAAAAAAGCGCCGTGGCCGAGCGATAAAATTCCGCAGTAGCCCCAAATCAAATCTACCGACAGGGCGAGCAGGGCATAACACAAAAATTTTCCCAGCAGCGTCACAGTAAACGTAGAAATATGTAGCGCCGATGTTTCCGGCACCAGCAAATTGCAAATGGGCACCAGTATCATTGTCGCTAGCACAAGGCCCAGCACAATCATGCCGCCGCGATCACTGAGTAATAAACGTTGGGTTAACATCAAATTCTCTCTCATTGTTGCGTAGGTTGGGTCGGGCCGCGTAGGCAGCCATGCCCAACATTCGTCGTCAATTTTCAGCATTGGTGTTGGGCATGGCTGCCCAACCTACGTGAGCAATTAATCCGCAGCGGCTCTGCCTTTTTGCGGAAATATTCCTTTCGGCCGTTTCTGGATAAACAAAATCAGCAGCACCAATACCAATACTTTCGCGAGCACTGCGCCGGCGTAAGGTTCTAAAAATTTATTGATAATTCCCAGTCCCATGGCACCAACCAACGTGCCCCACAAATTACCGACGCCACCGAATACCACCACCATAAATGAATCGATAATGTAGGCTTGACCAAGGTTGGGTCCAACATTTGTCAATTGTGAAAGAGCAACACCGGCAATACCGGCAATACCGGAACCCAAACCAAAGGTCATTGCATCCACCCAGGTTGCACGCACACCAACGGCGCGAGCCATGGCGCGGTTTTGCGATACCGCGCGAACTTTTAAACCGAGCGTGGTTTTTTTCAAAATTACCAACAACGCAAAAAACACCAGCAGACCAAAAATCAGAATATATAAGCGGTTGTAGGTAATTGAGAGCACCGGATTAATTTGCAGTGAGCCGCTCATCCATACGGGTAATTCCACTGCGCGGTTTAACGGTGAGAAAATACTGCGTGCCGCTTGTTGCAAAATTAAACTGATACCAAACGTGGCGAGCAATGTTTCCAGCGGGCGACCGTATAAAAACCGGATTACCCCGCGCTCAATCGCGATACCCACCAGACCGGCAACAATAAACGCAGCGGGAATTGCAATCGCCAGGCTATAGGCAATTTGATTGGGAAAAATTTGCTGCACAACCCAGGTGACGTAAGCGCCGATCATCATCAGTTCGCCATGGGCCATGTTAATAACGCCCATCACACCAAAGGTAATAGAAAGGCCAATTGCTGAAAGCAATAGCACTGAGCCCAAACTCAAACCGAAGAAAATATTTTCAGCAAAACGGTATTTGGCGATGCTGCTGTCAATGGCTTTGATGGCGAGTTGTGCCTGGTGCTTTACTTTTTCATCGGCATCGTTAGCAGCTACATTCGATAGTGCGGTGCGCACTTCCTGTTGCAAGCTGTCTTTTAAAACCTGTATTGCACCAAGGCGTAATTGTTGATCGTCACTGTGTAAATTAAACAGAGCTACAGCGCTTTCAATCGCTGAGCGTACACCGTTATCAGATTCGGCTTTTTGCAAGTTTTTTAACAAGGAAATGGAATCTTCATCTACCCCGTCGGCAATCATGCGATTGACCGCATCCAAACGGATGCTGGCATCTTTGTGGGTTAAATTCAGTTGTGCCAATAACGTACGCAATTGGCTGCGCATGCTGTTATTAATAGGAACGCGTTTGAATTCTTCTGTACCGCCGGTAATTTTTTCACCGTTAATTGCATCGGTATAAATGCCGGCTTCATCAACAATGGCAACCAACGGATTTTCATCTTTGGTAGCGTAAAGTGTGCCTTGTTGTAATGCATTAATGACATTGGCTACACGTTCATCCTCGAATGCGGCTAATTTTTTTGCCGTTTGTGCTCGAGCGGGCAAGCTTCCTTGAGTGAGCTCTTTAACCAAAACATCAAATTCTGGTTGGGAGGTTGCTTCGTTATCGGCATTTGCAGCGGTGGCCCCAACTGATGTGGTACCTGCTTCTGGTGAGGTCTCGGTTTCTTGCGAAAAAACCGTAGCAGAAAAGCAACATGATAAAAACACTATCATATGCAATAGCCAGCGCCCTGACGGTTTTACAGAATTTCGCATAATCTTGTCTCGTTAACTAAGTAAAAGCAGTCAAAATATTTTTTGTTATATTTCTTCCCGGACCTTACGGCCGGGAAGAAATGTATCGCGTGGAATTTACTGCGCAGCCGCTGCACCTAAACATTTTTTGGTTTTGGTGTTGTAGTTACCGCACTTTAATTTGATCCAGTCAGACTCCAGGTCTTTTGAACCTTCCAAGTAATCAGACCATGCATCGCCTGGAACCAGGCCATCAGTTTTTGATACGGTGAGGAATTGGCCATCTTCCTGGATTTCACCAATCAATACAGGTTTGGTGATGTGATGGTTAGGCAGCATTTTGCTTACACCACCGGTCAGGTTTGGAGCTTCAATACCAATGATTGCATCAACTACTTTATCGGTGTCAGTCGTACCTGCTTTTTGAACGGCTTTAACCCACATATTGAAACCAATGTAGTGAGCTTCCATTGGATCGTTGGTTACGCGCTTTGGATTTTTGATAAAGGCTTTCCATTGTTTAATGAAAGCGGCATTAGCCGGATTGTCTTCGCTCATGAAGTAGTTCCATGCAGCGAGATGGCCAACCAGTGGTTTGGTATCGATACCGGAAAGTTCTTCTTCACCAACAGAAAACGCAACAACCGGAATATCTTCTGCCGTTACTTTCTGGTTGCCGAGTTCACGGTAGAACGGAACGTTGGCATCGCCGTTGATGGTAGAGACGACCGCGGTTTTTTTGCCAGCAGAACCAAAGCGTTTGATATCAGAAACAATATTTTGCCAATCGGAGTGACCGAATGGGGTGTAGTTGATCATGATGTCTTCTTGCTTGACGCCTTTCGCTTTTAAATAGGCTTCAAGAATTTTATTGGTGGTACGTGGATAAACGTAGTCAGTACCGGCGAGCACCCAGCGTTTTACTTTTACTTCATTCATCAGGTAGTCAACCGCAGGGATTGCTTGCTGGTTTGGTGCTGCACCGGTGTAGAACACGTTGCGCGACGATTCTTCACCTTCGTATTGCACCGGATAAAACAGAATACCGTTCAGCTCTTCAATAACCGGCAACACCGATTTGCGTGATACCGAGGTCCAGCAACCAAAAATTGCTGCGACTTTATCTTTGGTTAACAACTCACGGGTTTTTTCCGCGAACAGTGGCCAGTTGGAAGCCGGGTCAACAACAACGGCTTCCAGTTTCTTGCCGAGCAAACCGCCTTTTTTATTTTGCTCTTCAATTAACATCAGCATGGTGTCTTTCAGAGTGGTCTCGGAAATTGCCATAGTGCCGGAGAGTGAGTGAAGTACACCGACTTTAATCGTGTCAGCGGCAGCAGCGCTGAACGAGGCGATGGTTAAGCCGCAGGCGATACCGAGTGCCCCGACATGTTTTGCTATCTTCTTCAGCTTCATGGGTCTAGCTCCTAGATGGTTTTAATGACTCAGTGGTTTTTGTGTAGTGATGCTCATTGGTTGAGTGCTCACTTTTCCGGTAACGCCGTAACGCGAATCGTGGGTGACTGTGTTTCTTCCCTAATCACGTTGATGTGTTTCATTCATCAATTGTGTTGTCACTCTTTATTTTAAAAGTCTTGCTGTTTTGCTCATATCAAGTGCTGTACCTGTAGGGATTGCCAGACTATCGGAGACATGGATGTCGACGATAAGCCTACAGGGATGTATTCACGGCGTGTCTGGCAATCCCTACAGGTACAGCACGCTTTGTGGCACATTTAAATCATTCTGGATGTTGCTGCTGTGCTTCGTAGAGCATATGCAACGTAATTTTTCGCACTTCCGCTTTGCTGGCTTCAATATGGGTTTTTAAATAACTTTTAACGTCTTCGGCGCGCCGCTCCATAATTGTGCGCAAAATTTTTGCGTGTTCATCGTAAGTGGCTTCAATACGATTACGCTGGGTAAAATCAATACGGCGAATAATTCGCAAACGTTCGGTAATGTCGTGATGGATGCGCGCCATTTCCATATTGCCGGTGGCTTCAATCAATTGCTCGTGGAAGCGTTCATCCAGCGCGCATACACTGGGGCCATCTTCCAAACGATCCTCCGGCTTTACTAACCAGATACGTTTTAAATCGTCGAGGTTGGGGCTCGGTTCCATTTCACATAATTTTTTTACCGCGGCCAACTCCAGGATGATGCGCACATCGTAGAGCTGTTCAAATTGTTTAAAGTCGAAGGGTTTTACTTGCCAGCCGCTGCGAAACGAAACCTCGACAAAACCTTCACGTTGCAAGCGCGCCAATGCTTCACGAACAGGTGTGCGGCTGGCGGCAACGCGTTCGGCAATTTCGTTTTCGCTGAAACGATCACCGGGCAATAAACGGAATGAAAAAATATCGTCCTTAATAATCTGGTAGATCCGCTCGGTTAAATTGGTACGTGGCTCTTCGGTTTTCTTTTTGTTTTTTTCGGGTTTAATTAATTTCATTGGTTTACCGTAGGTTGGGCAACAATGCCCAACATTTTTGTTTTGAAAATAGAATGTTGGGCATTGCTGCCCAACCTACGTCCGTGGTGGTTTAATCAATCCGTCTCAAGTACCAACAACAAATCCCCCGCATTCACTTGCTTGCCCGGCTTAACATGAATCGCACTCACTTTTGCATTGCGATCTGCATACACCGAAAATTCCATTTTCATAGCTTCTACAATTAATAGCGGTTGATCAGGTTCAACCCATTGGCCTGGTTCTACCAATAATTTCCAGATATTGCCGCTGATATCCGCCGTCACGGCGTGGCCATCCACTTCAATCGGGCCGCTGCTGATTTTTACTTGCAGTGCGGCATCAACCTGTTGTTCTTCATCGGCTTGCCAGAGTGCAACCTCTTTGGTGAACGCGGCTTGTTGTTTTGTTTTGAATTCTGCAATGCTCGCTGCATTTTCTTGCAGGAATTTTTCGTGTTCCGCGAGGCTGAAATAATCTTCTTCAATACGCAGGCTTAAACGGCCTTCGCGGAATGCCTCGCGTTGTGCGGTGAGTTCTTCTTCGCTGACTTCGTAATAGCGCACACGGTCAAAGAATTTCAGTAACCAGGGTTCGCCATTTTTGAACACAGGATTTTTTAAAAATTTATTCCAGATGGGCAGGGTGCGACCAACCAGTTGATAACCGCCAGGTGAATCCATGCCGTAAATACACATATACACACCGCCGATTCCCACAGTGCCTTCGGCAGTGTAAGTGCGCGCAGGGTTGTATTTTGAAGTCAATAAACGGTGGCGCGGATCAACCGGAACGGCGCAAGGTGCACCGAGATAAACATCGCCCAAACCCAAGACCATGTAGCTGGTTTCAAACAGGATTTGTTTAACCTGATCAATCGAATCCAGTCCGTTAATACGACGCATAAATTCGGTGTTGCTCGGCAGCCAGGGTGCTGTGTCGCGCACGGATTGGCGATAGCGGGAAACTGCATCGAGTGTTGCAGAATCTTCAAAGGCCATTGGTAAATGCACAATGCGGCTCGGTACTTTAATATCGCGTGCATCGCCCAGCGTTTCTTCAATCACCAATAAACGATTAATCAATTCACGTTGATGGATTACGCGGCTGTCATAATTAATTTGTAGTGAGCGCACACCCGGTGACAATTCAATTACGCCTTCAATCGGTGCTGCTTTTAATGCTTCCATCAAGGCGTGCACGCGCAAGCGCAAACTTAATTCGAGAATATTGTCGCCGTATTCGAGCAGAATATATTTGTCACCTGCCTGACGATAACTGACTAATGGGCGACTGCCTGATGGCGGCAGAGCAGCAACAATACATTCGGATACAGTATTTTCCGATTTAATAATCGGGATTGGTAAAACAGCGGGTTGTACGCTCAGGTTTTCAATCGCGCGATCAATGGATAATTCCATCGCCAGGGCAGTATCAAAACTTAAACGCTTGAAACGAATTTTATCGCCGGGTTTTACCTGGCCAACTTTCCACAACTCTGCTTTTACAATCGTCACCGGGCACACAAAACCGCCGAGACTCGGGCCATCTTTGGTGAGGATTACCGGCATATCGCCAGTGAAATTGATGGAGCCAATTGCGTATTCGGTATCGTGAATATTGGAAGGATGCAAACCGGCTTCGCCACCGTCGCTACGAGTCCAGGTGGGTTTTGGTCCATTTAAACGAATACCTAAACGGTTGGAGTTGTAATGTACTTCCCAAGCGGTGGAGAAAAACATTTCAATCGCTTCGGATGTGAAAAAATCCGGTGCGCCATGCGGGCCATAAAGCACACCAATTTCCCATTCGTTTGGCCCTTCTGTTTTAGAGAAACAATCGGGAATTAATTCAGCGGGTGCAGCGGAGGCTTCATAAGCAGGTGCTGGAGTCGTGCATGCTGCGATAGCAGGATTACTGATTGATAACATATCAGTTGCGCGCAAAGTGCGGCCGGCATGGCCACCAAATTGGCCGAGCGCAAAGGTAGAGCGGCTGCCCAGGTAAACCGGCACATCAAAACCATTGCGCATCGCAAGGTAACCGCGACAACCTTGTTCGGCTTTGCCGATATCGAGAATTTGTCCGGCTTTAATGGCTACCGGTTGCCAGAAAGGAATTATTTTCCCATCGATTTTTGCCGGTGAATTCGCACCGGTAAGCGCAATAATTGCATCGCTGTGGAATTTTAACTTTGGACCAATGATGGTGTATTCGAGTGCAGCAGCGCTTTCATCATTGCCAACAATTCTGTTGGCTAAACGGAATGCGTAATCGTCCATCGGACCCGAGGGCGGAACACCAATACTCCATAAACCAACACGGCCAGGATAATCTTGCACACTGGTATAGGTACCTGGTTGTAACACTTCTACAACCGGTGGCAAATAATTAAAGCTTGCCAATTTATTCGTTGCTACATCACCAGCGGCAAAAAAATCAGAGGCAATAATCTGGCGTAAATAATCCAGATTGGTGGCGATGCCCGCTGCACGGGTTTCATTTAATGCTGCGCTCATTTTTGCGATGGCATCAGCGCGATCTTTTCCATACACAATAATTTTGGCGATCATTGGATCGTAATAAGGTGATACTTCCGTGCCGGTTGAAACCCAGGTATCGATACGCGCCGAATCAGAAAATACGACATCGGTCAAAACACCGGGAGATGGCTGGAAGTCGCGGACCGGATCTTCCGCATACAAGCGCACTTCAATTGCAGCGCCCTTCGGATTAATTTCAATATCCAGTTTTGGTGGAGTGCCTGCGGCGGTGAGAATCATCCACTCAACCAGATCCACACCGGTGCATGCTTCAGTAATCGGATGCTCTACTTGCAAGCGGGTATTGACTTCGAGGAAATAAAATTCGTCGCGCGCCGGATCGTAAATATATTCAATGGTGCCAGCAGAGCGGTAGTTAACCATTTTGCCGAGGCTTACCGACGCGGCGAGTAATTTTTCGCGCGTTGCAACAGGTAAATTCGGTGCCGGTGTTTCTTCAACGACTTTCTGGTTGCGACGTTGCAGCGAACAATCGCGCTCACCCAATGCGAGCACATTACCGTTACCATCACCAAATATTTGAACTTCAACGTGACGGGCGTTATCAACAAAACGTTCGAGGAATACACCGGAATCGCTGAAAAAGTTTTGCCCCAAACGCTTTACACTTTCATAGGCATTAATTAATTCTGCTTCACTGTTGCAGCGTGTTAATCCGATACCACCACCACCGGCAGTGCTTTTTAACATGACCGGGTAACCCAGTGTTGTGGCTGCCGCCGTTGCTTCTTCAACAGAATCCAATAAACCGGTGCCGGGTGTGAGTGGAACACCTGCTTGTTCGGCGAGTTCACGCGAGGTGTGTTTTAATCCGAACTGGCGAATTTGCGCGGGCGTCGGTCCGCAAAAGGCGATTCCTTCTGCTTCACATTGTTCACAAAATTTTGCGTTTTCTGACAGGAATCCATAACCGGGGATAATTGCCTGCGCGCCACTTTCTTTCGCGGCGGCGAGAATCAAATCGGCTTTCAAATAACTTTCTGCGGCCGTATTACCGCCGAGGCATATTGCTTTATCACACGCAGTAACATGCGCGGAATTACGATCTGCATCCGAATAAACAGCAACAGATTCAATGCCCATTTTTTTCAGGGTTTTGGCAATGCGGACCGCGATTTCCCCGCGGTTGGCGATCAGTACGGTCTTTAACATGGTTCTTCTCCGGCTGTAATTTTTGTGTAGGTTGGGCAGCCATGCCCAACGTTTCTTGTAATTCTTTGTTGGGCATTGCCGCCCAACCTACACGTTATTTTTGTAGTGATTTGATATAAGCCCGCCATCCGCCTAAATGCGTAATGTCTTTCGCACCATTCACGGCGGCGCCTTCGCAAATAAACCCTTTGACTTCGCGACCATCTTTTAACGTGAGTGTGCCTATGCCTAATGGGGCGGGAATCAGTGCGACAAAGCTGCCGAAGTGCTGCACCGGTACATCCCACAATTCCACAATAATTTCTGCACCTTCGCCTTCAGTGCGAATCAAACCAGGCTTGGGTGGGGTGGTGTTGGGCAGCGCAAATAACCGATAATTTTTTGCAGTGAAGGTGCTTTCTACAAATAGCGCTTTGCGTTCCTGTAATTGCACATTGAGTGGCATTCCAGTCAGATGCGCACCGACAACCGCGAGGCGCACATAACCTTTAGGTGATTCAGTCGACGCGATAAATTCAGGTTGTTTTTTATCAAGCGCACCCAATGGTAATTGGGTAGCGGCATGCCATTTTTTTCCGAAGGCGGCGAGGGCTGCGTCTTGCCATGCTGGTGCAATCAAGGTGATTCCAAACGGCAAACCATCGGTACGTAAAACAGCAGGCAAGGCGAGTGCAGAACAATCGGCGAGGTTTACAAAATTGGTGTAAGTGCCGAGCTGGCTATTGACTATGATTGGATCTGCAATCACTTCCGCAATCGTTGGATGACGTGGAGATGTAGGTACCAGTAACGCGTCAAAGCCACTCATCAATGTTTGGATAACCCGGGTTAAATCAGCGCGTTTGTATTCGGCAATAAAGCTATCCGTCGCGGAAAAATTAATTGCTTTTTCTACGATAGAACGAACAACTTCATTCATATCCTGCGCATGATTTTTCATGAATTCGCCAATCGCAGCGTGACGTTCGGCAACCCAGGGGCCGCCATAAAGCAATTGCGCCAGAGCAAACATTGGGGTGAAATCTATTTCAATTAATTCCACGTTCAACGCGCGTATTTTTTCCAGCGTTACTTGCCAGGCTGCGTGTGCTTTATCATCACCAAACCAATCGGGTGATGCAGGAATTGCGAAGCGTGGCGATACAGAAAAATACGTAGCAGCAGCTGGAATGTTGCGCGAGTAACCATCTGCCGCATCAAAACCTTCAAGCACTGATGCAACCAGTTCGGCATCATCAACTGTTAATGAAAAAATCGACACACAATCCAGGCTGCGACAGGCGGGCACAACGCCTTTGGTGCTGAAGCGACCTTTGGTGGGTTTTAATCCGACAATATTGTTAAAGCCAGCGGGTATGCGACCTGAGCCGGCAGTGTCGGTGCCCAAACTAAATGGCACCACACCATTGGCGACAGTTGTTGCAGAACCGGAGCTGGAACCGCCGGAAACATATTCCGGTTTAAATGAGTTTGGTACTGCGCCGTAAGGTGAGCGGGTACCAACAAGGCCAGTGGCAAATTGATCAAGGTTGGTTTTTCCCAGCACGATAGCGCCGGCTGCTTTCAAGCGCGCAACACTGGTTGCATCATTTTCCGGAATATAAGTAAACGCCGGGCAGGCAGCGGTAGTAGGAATGCCAGCAACATCAATATTGTCTTTAACGGCGAAAGGCACTGCATAAAGCGCAAGGTTTTTTATATCGCCGCTATTGGCATGGCGTGTGAGTGAGTCTAACTGTGCATCCAATTCTGCGGCAGAGACAATATAAATCCAGGCTGCATCATTGCTGTTTAATTGATTGCGTAAATTATGTAGCGCTTCGCGCGCATCCAGCCCCTGGGTGCGGTACGCCTCCAGCCATTCAGTAATGGTCCAGCCAGTTGTTGTTTGTGTTGTGGACTGAGTCATCGTGGTTCTCACTTGCCTCTTAATATGAGATTCGGCTTAAATACAATCTTGGATACAAGTTTGTATTCAGCAGAAACTGTGCCAAGTGAAAAATGGATTAGTGCGAGTTCGGGTGAACAAGCATAAAATGCTTTATATTCAATGGGTTAAATGACGTAGGTGAAGTGTGTGATAGCGGATTTTTGCAGCGGGGATGACGTATTTTTATGCGCTGATTTTGTGCGCCCAAATTTTATTTGGGAGCTAAATTGGTGCGGGTATTCTTAATAGGATAATGTCAGGACAACTCAAAAATTGGAAATAGTGAGATATAGGATGGCGCAAGCTATATTTCATCTCGATATCTTCAGTGTTTGAGATGAATTGAAATGATTCAGCGGCCGCCATCTGAACTCGATATCCCATTCATTGGAAAAAGCATGGGAGTGGTGGAGGATAAGAACGAAATGCTGAAAATCTTATCGTATCCGGTGCCGTCGATGAGCTAAATCTCTTTGATAAGCATAAAGATGGTAAGGAATGGATTTGTTCATTAATAGATAACAGGAAATCCAGAAAAACTGGATATCTTAAAATTGTTAGGGAATTAATTTATGGGTATGAACTGGAACCAATTGTTGTGCGCAGACCGTTTGGGAAAGCGCACGGCAAAACATGAGGAGGGGCGTTCGCCCTTCCACTCGGATCACGACAAGATTATTTTTTCCGGTGCGTTCCGTCGCCTTGCACGCAAAACGCAAGTGCATCCGCTCGCGACTAACGATCATATTCACAACCGCATGACACACAGCCTTGAAGTGGCCTGTGTTGGCCGCACCCTGGGGATTCGCGTTGGCCAGGCGTTAAAAGATAAAGGTGATTTACCATCACTTATTTTACCAACCGATATTGGTGATATTGTGCAAGCAACTTGCCTTGCACATGACATTGGTAATCCCCCATTTGGACATACCGGTGAAGATGCAATCCGTAACTGGTTTCAAAAAGAGGGGGCGGAATTTTTACAGGACTTATCGCCATCTGAACAAGATGATATCCGTGTGTTTGAAGGTAATGCCCAGGGATTGCGCGTATTAACTACGTCTGAATATCACCAGTATCACGATGGTATGCGCTTAACCTATGCAACGCTCGCCTCATCCATTAAATACCCCTGGACTTCATCGCCAACCGTATTAGGGCAGCGCCCGAAAAACGCCAAATACGGAATTTTCCAATCGGAATTAAATTATTTTCATGAGATCGCGCAAAAGACCGGATTGATTGAGCGCGGTAGCGACTGGTATTGTCGACATCCATTGGTGTATTTAATGGAAGCGGCGGACGACTTTTGTTACGGCATTATTGATCTGGAAGATGGTTTGGAAATGGGGATTCTGAACTGGAATGAAATTTATGAGTTGTTGCATCCAGTGATTGCAGATTCGGCGCAGCTCGCTGACCTTGAGCGCTTGCTGAAAAAAGTTAATGACGGACGTAAACCTGCTTTGGTGCGCGGTAAAGTCATTGATGCATTTATTAATTCCGGTACTGCTGCGTTTATTAAACACCAGGATGCATTTTTGCACGGTCAGGTGGAGGGCGATTTGATTTCCCTGTGTGATCCGCGTGTGCGTGATGCAGTGCAAGCGGCAAAAGATTTGGCCAAACAAAAAATCTTTAATCATTCACGTCGGGTTGAATTGGAGATTGGTGCTTACGCAGTGATTGGAACCTTGCTCAGCACTATTTGCTCAGCAGTTTATGCTTCTTTGGGCGATCACTCACAGATGACCTATAAAGATAACCGGGTCATGGCGTTAATTGGTGAAAATAATTTCCATCCAAATGTAAGTTCGCGTGAAAAAAATTATAAATATATGGCGCTAATGGCAGTTATTGATTACATCAGCGGTATGACCGATAACTATGCTACCAATCTGGCCAAGCAATTTAACGGTATGGGGCATTCACAGTATTAATAATGTTTGTACAAGTAAAAATCCCGGTAAAAAAACCGGGATTTTTTTATTTTTATTATTTTTTGACCGGAAATACAAAAACACTTTGGTGGCTGCTATGCCAATCCTTTTGCCGGGTTCTGTGCCGGTTTTGTCAACGCCGACGGTTCCGCATCTGGTGCCGGTAATCAGCAAGCCGGTGGTGGACTTAAAGTCAGTGCAGGCTGTAGTAATACACACTATGCCGATACTGGGAATGTTCAGGTTGGGATCAGCAGGTGTATTTTTTATTATTGTTTGTTAATTGGTTTGTATTTGGTGGAGGATTATCTTGCCAGGATATATCGTGAGCGAAAGGGAAAATGTGTTGCCTGGATTGTTCAGGGTTTTGTTGTGTTTAGCCGTGTTATTAGCATCGCCATTGTTTTTTGTCGGTGGACCAGATTGGGTTTCACCGGATATTGCCCGTGAGCTATGGAATTTTGGTCATATTGTATTTTTCACTACACTGACATTATTAATTCATCAATTTATTTCACTCGCGCAGTGGCATCGATGGTTATTGTTAACCGGGTTGGTATTAGTCGTTGGAATTGCGATTGAATTGATCCAGGGCGCGATTGGGCGACATAAAAGCTGGCAGGATGTTTTTTATAATTTAACGGGGGTGTGGGTCGGATTATTTTGGTTTCTGAAACCTTCGCCCTGGGTTTGGTCGGGAAGATTCATTGCACTGGTTGCGCTATCGCCGGCGGTAATAAAAGTATTGGTCGCTGCTTATAGTTATGGGCTAATGCATCAACAAATGCCGGTTGTTAATAATTTTGATTCCAGTGCCGATATGCAACAAGTGCATTTTAATTCAACACAGGTACAGATCGCCCAATCGGAAAATTATGCCGTTAATGGGAAATTTTCGCTGGCGGTGACATTAAATCCGGGGCGTTATTCGGGGCTTCGTTTGACTATTCCAGCAAGGAACTGGGTTTCCTACCGGCAATTGAAGATGAGTTTTTTTAATCCGGATCCGGAATTGCTAATCGTTTCGTTGCGCATCTCTGATTTGCAACATGATCGCGGTGATAATTTATATAACGATAGATTTAATAAGCTCCTTACATTGAAGCAAGGCTGGAATGAAGTCCTCATTCCGGTAAGCGAAATTCAGTCTGCGCCGAAAGCGCGGGAGATGAATCTGGCAGAGGTGAGTTCAATGGGTTTATTTACATCGAACCTTGCTCACTCGAGGAAATTTTTCTGGGATTATATTTACCTGGAGTAGCAGCGATAAGGTGAAACATTAATTCACCTTGTCACTTTTTGCCATAACAACGCGATTGCGCCCTGTTGCTTTTGCCTCATAAAGCGCCATGTCGGCTGCTTTGAATAATTGTTCCAGGTTTTCGTTGGTATTGAGTGTGGCAACACCGAAGCTTGCTGTGATTTGAATAGCTTTATGGAATTCCTGTACGGCAATAAGTCCGCGCAATTTTTCTGCCAATGCAAAAGCATTGTCGATATCCGTATCACGGCATACCAATACAAACTCCTCACCGCCCCAGCGCGCCAGCAGATCCTGTGCGCGTATATGTTGATGTATCAGGTCAGATAATTTGCTCAGGATTAAATCGCCAATATCATGGCCGTAGGTATCGTTAATTTTTTTGAAATGATCGATATCCATCATCACCAACGATAGCGGTTTTTTATGGTTGCGCCATTCATAGAGCCCGAGGCTGAATGCTTCTTCCAGGCCCAATCGATTAAATGCTCCGGTCAGTGGATCTTTCTTCGCTTTGAGTTCCAATGCTTTACTGCGGGTATCGAGTAATTCATTAATTTCCATTAATTCAGATTCGCGTTTGCGCTGCACAACAACTTCATCTTTTAAGGAAATAATACGGTAGGCGAGAAAGCATAAAATAATAAATAGCCAAATCACCATGATGGTAAGATACCAATCAGCAGTGCTGAGTGCCTGGCCAATAAATTCTACTTTGCGCAAACGGAAATGGTGCTCGCCGAGCGGGCGACCGGAACCGGTTTGTACTTCAAAAATAGTGATGTTGTCGAATTGCGGGCGACTCAAATGGGGTGGAATATTGTTGTCAAACACCCACCAGTTGGCGACAAAAAAATCGCGCAGGGAAAATTCTGCAACGCCGTTAAGCATGTTTACGTTGAATTCTACCTGATTGTATTTAGTGCTTTGACGCACTTCTTTTTTGCTGTATTGCGCATCAAAGTTGCGCAAATAAACGCGCAGGGTTTGACTCGGGCCGGTGTAATCCAGCCAGATACGTATTTTTTCATAATGGCTAAAATCCATTCCCTGGGTGCGGCCTGGGTCGAATAAAACTTCAAACCCGCAAAATGGAAAATCGTAGCTGTCACGCAGTATGCAATGCCACTGCATGGTGCCGGGATTATCGAGATAAATACTGGAGTTGCCCCCGGTTTCCTTATCATCATAAACATTGAGGCTAAGACCGGAATGGTTATCTATCACATAGCGTTGTTCAAGAATTTGCTCCTGACCGGTAATGGCAAAGATGGTAATGATCACCAAAAAGCCCAGGATAATGTCAAAGTACAAACGGTGTCGGGGGGAATGCTGCATACAACTGCGCTCCAGCGGTCGCTTGGTTAACGCGATGGTTAACTCTTATTATTTTCGCTGTTTCTTGTTTATTAATGTCGCGGCGCCAGTCAGTCCTTACGGGGGCCTCGATGCCTTTTTATGTTTCGTAGTGGTTGATTTTTGTAGCATCCAGGCTGGCTGTAAGAGTGATCATAGAAGCTAATGGAGGGCGCAGCAATAGTATTGGTGCAGCTAAATGGTAAAGATATGAAACATCTGATGAATAGGCAAAAAATAAGCCGCCATCAAGGGCGGCTCCAGCTTTTTTAGTATTGACCGAATACCTGTTAATCAGGCTTGTTGTTGTGGGTTAGAAATCAAGATCGGAAAGATCGTCGTAACCTAATTGATCTTTGATGCGGCGGCGCTCCAGGCGATCTTCGATCTTGCGACGCATTTCCAGCGTGTGCTGACTGGCTTCTTTACCGGTGAGCTTCGGGGTGCTTGCCTCATCATCTTCAGATTCGATGCTAACATCACCCATCAGATCAGCGTCTTGTGACTCTACATCAACTGACATAAGACTACTCCAACATTGATAGAGAGAAGGTTTGGCGTCGGTTCCCGCAAAGGGAGGATTTTGACCCGCGCTATTTACCATAGCCCATAAAAAAAACAAAGAAAAATCTTCCATGGGCAATAAGATTTTTCTTTTTACCTTTGGTCCTAACTGGAGTACAAAGCGCGTTTTTGGTGCTTCATTTGTTCCGTGGTTAGTACCGCTTCGTTCACTCGTTTTCAGGAGTCTTACCTGTGGCCATTAAGCAACCGGAAATTATCGGCTGGCGTGAGTGGGTAGCCTTACCCGAATTGGGGATTTCCCATATCAAAGCCAAGGTCGATACCGGCGCAAAAACCAGCGCTTTACATGCCTATTACGTTACGCCTTTTGAGAAAGATGGCAAGCCTTGGGTGAGGTTTGGGCTGCATCCATTGCAGAAAGATAGCCTGACCTGCATTGAATGCGAGGAGCCCGTCAAGGACATTCGCCCGGTGACCGATTCGGGTGGCCATTGCGAGGAGCGGGTGGTGATTGAAACCCGGTTGTCGATTAACGGTGTTTCCATGCCCATCGAAATTACGCTGACAGATCGGGAAAATATGCGCTTTCGCATGTTGCTCGGGCGCAGTGCGCTGCGGCGCGGTTTTTTGGTCGACAGTGGTAAATCTTTTTTGTTGGGGGGCAATAAGGATCAGCCCCTGATGCCATCCATGTAGGTTGGTGTTTACTCTTCTTGTTCACTCGCCAGGATTTTTATGAAAATCGCTATTTTGTCGCGCAATCGCCGTCTCTATTCCACTAGCCGCTTAGTGGAGGCCTGCACCAAACGTGGCCATGAAGTGCGTGTGCTTGATATCCTTAAATGTTATATCGACATCGCTTCTGCCAGCCCTGCTATATGGTATATGGGTGAGAAGCTGGAAGACTTCGATGCCGTTATTCCACGGGTCGGTGCATCGGTTACGCATTATGGATTGGCTGTTATTCGGCAATTCGAAATGATGGGTGTTTATTCCCTGACCGAGTCCATTGCACTGGGCCGCTCGCGCGATAAATTGCGGGCGTTGCAGTTGCTATCGCGCAAGGGGATCGGTTTACCCAAAACAAGTTTTGCCTACAACGTGCACGACGCCAAGGAGTTGATCAAGCTGGTTGGCGGTACGCCGTTGGTGCTGAAGTTATGTGAAGGCACACAAGGGCGCGGCATTGTCCTTGCTGAGACCCAAAAGGCCGCAGAGAGTGTGATCGAAGCCTTCCGGGAGCTTCGCGCTGAATTCCTGGTGCAGGAATTTATTAAGGAGGCCAATGGCAGCGATGTACGTTGTTTTGTGATTGGCGATAAGGTTGTTGCGGCCATGGAGCGCACAGCGCAAGAAGGTGAGTTCCGTTCCAACTTGCATCGAGGCGGCACGGCCAAAGTAACCAAGCTGACGCCTACGGAGAGACGTACAGCGATTAAAGCTGCCCAAACCATGGGGTTGCATGTGGCAGGTGTCGATTTACTGCGTTCTGCTCGTGGACCATTGGTGATGGAGGTTAATTCATCGCCCGGGCTTGAAGGAATTGAAGGGGCGACCCACAAAGATATCGCCGATGCAATTGTGGAATTTGTTGAAGAAAATGCACGTCCCAATGCCAATAAGAGCCGTGGCAAAGGTTAATTAAAAAATGCAGGGAATGTGTGGAACGATGAGTTAAAAACGGGAGCCTTTAGGCTCCCATTTTTATATGGGGATCGAGCTGGATGACTGTCCCGTCGAAATAGAAACGCCCGTTACGGAAATGATTTTCCAGTTGCTTGGCGGTCATGGGCTTTGAGTAGAGGAACCCCTGTGCCTGGTCACAGCCCATCTCACGCAACCATTCGGCTTGCTGCTCCGTCTCTACACCTTCTGCGACTACGCGCATTTGCATGTTGTGGGCCAGGCCGATGATCGATTTGGCGATTGCGGCGTCGTTATGGTCATCATGGATATCGTTAATAAAACTGCGGTCGATTTTGAGTTTCTGGATCGGGAAGCGCTGCAGGTAGGCGAGGGATGAATAACCGGTACCGAAGTCATCAATGGCGAGGAACATCCCCATCTCATTTAACTGATTCAGTTGGTTAATCGTCTCGCCAGCATGTTCCATCGCACAGCTCTCAGTGATTTCCAGTTCCAGGTGTTTGGCTTCCAGCCCGGTTTCTTTCAGGATTGCTTCGACTTTACCTGGGAAATTTTTCTGCCGAAATTGCCGCGGCGACAGGTTAACCGCAACCTTGCCGACGCGTTTACCTGCATCCAGCCAGGCTTTTTGTTGGCGACAGGCTTCGCGTAAAACCCATTCCCCGACCGGTACGATCAATCCGGTTTCTTCCGCAAGTGGGATGAAATGCGCTGGCGAAACCAAACCGCGCTCCGGATGTTGCCAGCGCACCAGCGCTTCTACGCCCATCATTTCACCGGTTTGCAAATCCACTTGTGGCTGGTAATACAGGGTCAATTGCTGTTGGTCTACGGCGCGGCGCAAATCGTTTTCCAGCAGCAGATAATTCACCGCCGTGGCATTCATACCTTTGGTGTAGAACTGGCAATTGTTCTTACCCGCTTCTTTCGCCTTGTACATAGCGATGTCGGCGTTTTTCAACAGTTCATCGGTATCGGCACCGTCTTCAGGAAAAATACTCACGCCGATGCTGACCGTAGTTGTAAGCGTATGGCCGCTGATTTCCAGCGGACGCGATAGAGTGCTGAGCAATTTGTTGGCGACGAAAATAACGTCTTCAGTATCGTGAATGCCTTCCAATACCACTACGAATTCATCACCGCCAAGGCGCGCTACCGTATCCATATCGCGCACACCTTCATTCAGGCGCATGGCGATTGCTTTCAAGAGTATGTCCCCGGCATCGTGGCCCAGGCTGTCATTAATGATTTTGAAACGATCAATATCCAGCAGCATGAGTGCGACTTTTGAATCGCTGCGGCGCGCGCGCGCAAGGCCGTGATAAATGCGATCGTAAAATAACGAGCGGTTGGGAAGCGAGGTTAGCGAATCGTGGAATGCCATGTAATTCAGGCGTGATTGTTGTTCGCGTAACGCGTTTTCCGCGAGCTTGCGTTCGGAGATATCGGTACCGATGGTGCACACACCAAATACGTTGCTTTCCTTATTGCGCAGCGGGAATTTCAGCATAAGGTAAGTGTGCTGGCTGCCGTCTTTATGCATCAAATCCAGTTCAACTTCATAGGTTTGTTGTTTGGCTTTGGTGGCTGCATCAATTTCCCACATCGATTGGGCAACATCTTTCGGGTACACATCAAAAACATTTTTGCCAACAAAGCCGGACTCATCAATATTGGCCATTTGCTTAAAGTGTTCGCTAGCCAACACTACATTGCCATCCAGGTCTTTAACGGAAATCAATGCGGGTGAATAACGCAAAATGGCGTTGAGGTATGTCTCACTTGCCCACAGCGCTTGCTCTGCCAGGCGAAAGCGTTCGGCTTGTTCCTCGTGGTGCCACATATCGATGACCTGGCGAACCAGCAGTGAGCTGAAGGTCCAGACAGTATCGAGTTCACTCACGGTTTTTTGCAGCAATGGCAATTCGTAAGTGGATTCCATGTAAAACACAGCGATGGTTTTATTTTTTTCCTGGATAGGATGCAGGCAACAGGCGTTAGTGCCTTTTTGGATAAACATAGCCCCCAATTGGTTGATGGCTTGTTTATCCAATGAACAGGATTGTCCGGTGTCAAATACCTGATGGATATACTGATGAGGCAAATAATTTAAACGGCTTAATGATGTGGCAACCCCATTGACGATAGGTTCATCGGTGCCAGAAGAAGCGATGGCCTCGACATAGAGATGACTGTCGCGTTCGACAATTAATACTGCGCGGCTAATGGTTTGCTTGGCAATAACCAGCTTAACCAACCGCTCAGCGATTTGCTTATGATTTAAATCGGTAAAAAGTTGCTGGAACTTTTTAATTAATTCTATGGCAGTATTCTTTGACTGCGCCGCTTCATTGTTTTGCATAATTGCTCAATTTGGGTGATCGTCTCGCCAGAGGTACATTAACACTTAACCTGCGGCCACTCTTCCGGGGCCTGTTGTATCCCAAATTTTTCATTCGAGCCGCACTTTACCTCAAAAAAACCGGTTAGAGCTTTTTTTTATGAGAAATAAAGTGGAAATCTGCGCCTGGAATAAAACCTGAGCAATCTCGCGCAGTTAGCCCCAGGACCGGTGTTTCGAAAATTCCCAGTTGATACAAGTTATTAATATAAAGATGAAAAGTGTGCCAGAAATGTGCTTTCATTATGGATATAAAAAATAAAATGTGAAGAAAAAACAGGCAATTTGCGTAGCGTGGTTACACTCGCATTTAAACGACACTGAACTAAAATTAAAAACAACACATCGCAAGTTAATCGGGAGTGGGCAATGCGTCATCAAGTTCCATTCGTGGGTGAGCGCAAAGTAGTGCGGGCTGATGATGATCAAGCCCGGGCAAAGCGCACTAGCGGGCGGGTGATCGATGATGTTGTAGGCGATGGTGTAGCGGAAAGCAGTTGGGAAGATGTTGTACCCGCCGGTTGGAATGATAAGTCCCAGCCTAAAAAAAGTACCAGGCCAGCACAGCCCCATGCCGCTGTTTCCATGCCCAAACCCCATGTCCCTATCAAGCCTGGTGGCAAATCGTTTGGTGGCAGCTCGTCCGGTGGCAGCTCGTCTGGTGGTAAGTCCTTGTCGTCCGGCAGTACAACCAAGCCAAGGCCTGCTGCTAAAACCAGCGGTGCCTATTCCAATGCAGTGACGTTTTCAGATTCTGCCAGTCTTGATTGGGTTCCTATTAATAATGGCCAGGGAGTGCGCGTTAATATCTATGGCAGTATTGACCATGACTTGCGTAAAGAGTGGAGCCGTTTGTTGAGCGACACAGCGGCCAATAATATCCATGAATTCGAATTTAACCTGACTGAAACGCCCGCGCTCAGTTTGACCGGTTTGGGAATGCTGTTGTTGTTTAAAGAACGAAAAGGTTCCGGGCGCGAACAAATTACTTTATGTAATTGCAATAAAGAAGTTGAACAATTGTTGAGATGGTCGGGAATGGATAAATATTTTTTAATCCAGCCTAAAAAAAATCCCGGTGAATAGAATCGTTTCAGGTGAGTAGCCAAATTATACCCGGCATAAAAAATTGGCCCGCAATGGCGGGCCAATTTTTTGTAATTGCGCGTTGTTTTATTGGTGCTTTTTCAGTGCATCAATCAATGCTTGCATCTGCGCATCGGTGCCTATGGTAATGCGCAAAAATTGGTTAATGCGCGGCTTGTTAAAATAACGCACCAGAATTTTCTGGTCGCGCAAATACTGAGCTACATCCGCGGCATTTTTTCCGACAGGTTCAGCAAACACGAAGTTTGCTTGCGATGGCAAAACGTTAAAACCCGATTTTTCCAATTCTGCAACTGTCCAATCGCGCGTGGCGATAATTTTATCGCGGCAGGCTTTGAAATAAACATCATCTTCAAATGCAACAATAGTTGCCGCTTCCGCAATACGGTCAATCGGATAGGAGTTGAATGAATTTTTTACGCGATCAAGTGCATCAATCAAATCTTTGTGCCCAACCGCAAAGCCCACACGCATGCCAGCCAGAGAACGTGATTTTGAGAGTGTTTGTACTACTAGCAGGTTGGGATATTTATCTACCAATGCAATAGCAGTTGACGCTCCAAAATCCACATAAGCTTCATCTACAACAACAACCGATTCGGTATTTTTTTGCAGTAATGCTTCTATCTCGGCCAATGGTTTACCAATGGCCGTGGGGGCATTAGGGTTGGGGAAAATAATGCCGCCGTTATCAAGCGCGTAATCGGCAAAATTAATGGTGTAATCATCGCGCAGTGGAATGGTTTTTTCTTCGATTCCAAAAAGCTTGCAGTAAACCGGATAAAAACTGTAACTGATGTCCGGGAATAACAATGGCTTACCTTGCTGGAAAAATGCCATGAATAACAGGGCGAGGACTTCATCGGAACCATTTCCAACAAATACTTGTTCGCTGGTTACCTTGTAGTAACTGGCAATAGTATTTTTCAACTTTTTGGAATTGGGGTCCGGATAGAGGCGCAAACGGTCGATGGCGTCATGGGTGATTAAATCAATGACCTTGGGCGAGGGCGGGTAAGGGCTCTCGTTGGTATTTAATTTAATCAACCCATCAATTTGCGGTTGCTCACCGGGCACATAAGGCTCCAGTTCGCGCACCACCGGACTCCAGAACTTCGACATGATCGCTCCTCAGCGAATAGCTGTAAAAAAGAGCGAGCAGTATACGCGTTGCAGGAGCCGGCTCACACCCAGCGTTTTAATAAAATACTGGCGTTCACACCACCAAATCCAAAACCATTGGAGATCGCATAATCGATAGTCGCCGGCCGCGCTTCCCCATGCACGATATCGACTCCAGCTGCATCTTCGTCCGGATTTTCCAGGTTAAGTGTTGGCGGGATAATTTGGTCGCGCAATGCGAGGGCGGTAAAAATAGTTTCGATTCCACCGGCCGCTCCCAATAAATGACCTGTCGCCGATTTGGTAGATGTAACGGCAATACTATTATTGCTGCCAAATACACGTTTAACTGCTGCCAGTTCCCCTTTATCACCTACGGGTGTTGAGGTGGCATGCGCGTTTAAATGCTGGATTTGACCAGGAGTGATACCCGCCTGTTTGATGGCTTGTTCCATGGCGCGTTTTGCGCCGTCCCCGTCTTCCGGACCGGAAGTCAGGTGATAGGCATCGGCACTGGTACCGTAACCGACAATTTCGGCAATAGGTTTGGCGCCGCGCGCTAATGCGTGCTCAAGGGATTCGATGACTAAAATCCCGGCACCTTCGCCCATCACAAAACCATCGCGATCGCGATCAAACGGACGCGATGCCTTGGTGGGGGTATCGCTAAAATCGGTTGAGAGCGCACGCGCAGCAGCAAACCCTCCGAGGCTGACCGCATGGACGGTGGCTTCGGCTCCGCCGCAAATCGCAACATCGGCTTCGCCGCTGCGAATCAAGCGGGCGGCATCACCAATTGCTTGAACGCCTGCGGCACAAGCAGTTACCGGCGCACCTAACGGACCTTTGAATCCGTAATTAATGGAAACGTGGCCGGCAGCGAGATTGACTAAAAAAGACGGGATAGTGAATGGCGATAATTTGCGGGCACCGCGCGCATCCATTGTACGCACTGCCTCGGCAATCGCCGGGAAACCGCCCACACCGGATGCAATGATAGTAGCGGTGCGCTCGCGTTGTTCCTCGGTTTCAGGTACCCATTGCGCTTGTTTAATTGCTTCATCGGCAGCAATAAGTGCGAACAGAATAAAACGATCCATCTTGCGCTGGTCCTTGGGGGAAACTATTTCATCCGGGTTTAATCCTCCCACCGGATCTTCAGCAAGTGAAGGAACTATGCCGCCCACTTTTACCTGAAGCTCTCCAACGATCTCATCATCCAGGCGGCGCAATCCGGACTTTCCTGCCAGTAATTGCTGCCAAACATGCTGTACACCACAGCCCAGGGGTGAGGCTATACCCATGCCTGTGATCACAATGCGTGTCGGGTTAGTTGTGCTCATCGAATGCTCCACTTTTTTTACATGATGGCTATAATGTATAAAATTATATGATGGGTGTCATGTATACTGTCAAACACTATTTGGTCATAGCTGTATGACATTTATATTGAATATTGATTCGCAGGCTGGAATTACGATGAGAGTAAGCAGAGAGCAAGCAGCAGAAAATCGCGGGAAAATTTTGCATACCGCAGCGCAATTGTTTCGTGAAAAAGGTTTCGATGGTATTGGCATTGCAGATTTGATGAAAAAAGTTGGGTTAACCCACGGCGGGTTTTATGGCCATTTTTCATCAAAAGAAGATTTGATGGCGCAGACCTGCGCTTACGCGGTGGATGAAATCCTGGAGCAGGGACAAGACGCGCGGAGAACCGTAAAAGGCGCAAAATATAAAGCATTTATTGCGCGCTACTTATCGGCAGAGCATCGTGATAATCCCGGGCGCGGTTGCTTGATGGCAGCCTTGGGAGTGGATGCCGCACGCCAATCGCCAATCATTAAGCAGGCATTTACCCAGAGTTTTAATCGTTTGCTTAATTCCCTGATGAATTTATTACCCGCCACCAAAACAGAAGCTGCAAAACGTGAGCAGGCGTTGTTGACATTGGCGAGTCTGGTAGGTGCACAAGTAATTGCAAGGGCAGTGGATGATCCGCAACTTTCTGAAGAAATATTGCGCGTAGTAAATAAAAATTTACATTAATAAATTGTCAGGCGATCCAGTGATCGCTGCGAGTGTATCGCGCAATTCTGCTTTACTGTGTTTGCATTGATACGCTTGCCGTTGTGTTATCGCTTATTGCCATAGTCCTTATGTGTTTTTGCAGGGAGGATATTTCTCCCTGCAATTTGGATGGGATTAATAACCCACAGTAAAACGTTTCTGGTGATGTTGTGGTTGTTCCAATTCGTCGATTACTGCAACAGCAAAATCCTGGTTGGAAATGCGGCTCTCACCTTTTTCATCCACTAATAATTGTTCACTCCCGATGCGGAATTTACCGGTGCGTTGGCCGGGTTCAATAAATGCAGAGGGCGATACATAAACCCAATCCAGGGTTTTTTCTGCACGCAATGCATCCAGAAATCCGATAGCAGCTTGCGCCACCGCTTTCCACTCATCAGGAAAGTCAGGTGTATCAATAACACGTACACCGGGCGCCACTTCCAAACTGCCGGCACCGCCGACTACCAGCAAGCGTTTTACCCCGGACGCTTTTACGGCATTAATCAAGGCAGGGAAATCCACATTTAAATAATGGAAAGAAATTATCGCCACGTCGTGCCCGGCCAATGCAGCGGTGACAGCCCGGGCGTTGTTGCTATCCAGCGTTTTGCTCGTAACCTGCGCATGCGCAACAACTTTGCTGGTGTCGCGCACAAGTGCCGTAACCTGATGCTGGCGATTGATGGCTTCCGCCAAAATATGTTGGCCGATAAAACCGGTGGCGCCGATAAATGCGATTTTCATAATGCGATCCTCATGGTTTACCCACATTGTTATTCAACCGGGAATGGTTTGAATGGCTTCAGTGGGATCAGTATCGCTGTAATCAATTGTGCTGATAAGATGGTTAAAATTTCATTCTGTGTTCACTAAAAGTGGACAATGGTGGTGAGCATGACCAGCTTGTTGGATATCAACCTGAATCGATTAGTAGTGTTCGTCGCCGTTGTAGAAACCGGTTCGATCACTGCCGCTGCCAACCGTTTAGGGTTGGCGAAGACAATGGTGAGCGCCCATATACAAAAACTGGAGGCTGAAATCGGCAGTAATTTGCTGGTGCGAACTACCCGCCGGTTGCACCTCACCGAGGCGGGAACCCGGTTTTATGAGGCTTGCCAGAAGATCCTGCGGGACACGGAAATCGCCATTGCTGAAGCGAGCGATGACACTCGCCAGTTACGCGGCAAGTTACGTATATCGGTGTCTATTGATTACGGTGCGTCCGTGGTTTCCCCGTTGGCGGCGCGCTTGTGTACGCAATACCCGGATTTGCGTATTGAAATTATTGCCAGCGATCACCGCGTTGATATGGTGGCCGAAGGGATCGATCTGGCAATTCGTATTGGCCGTTTAGCGGACTCAAGTCATAAGGCGGCGCTTATCGCTAACTTTGATGAATGGCTGGTCGCAGCACCGGATTATTTTTCCGGTACTTTGCCTGCATCCCCGGATGCGTTGGAAGCATTTCCATTAATCGCATTGTCAGTATTACCTAACCCCTTGCATTGGACATTTACCCGCCAGGGGTTTGCATCCGTAACCTGCCGCTTTCGCTCATCATTAATGACCAATACGTCATTAGGTGTACAAGCCGCTGCACGGGTGGGCGCCGGCATGGCGATCTTGCCGGACTACGCGGTCAAGGATGATCTCGCCGCTGGCAGGCTGGTGCGCTTATTGCCTGAGTGGTCACTACCGGGTGGCGGGATCTATGCCGTATTTCCCGGTTCGGTGCAGCGTTCACAAAAAGTCAGTGTTTTTATTGATGCCTTAAAACAGCGCTATAGTTCTTGAAGATTGAATTCTTGAGGATGAATTCCTGAGAATCGAGCTTTGGGGGAGGCTGAAAATTTATCAGCGCAAGATCTGTCATCGGGTAATGCATCTGGCACTTGAGGAATTGATTAATGAAACGTATCCCGGAATTGGTAATGCTCGATCTGGATGGAACCCTGTACGTGGGGAAGCAAGCAATTCCCGGTGCGATTGATTGCTTGAAAGTGTTGCGCGAACGCGATATTCAATTGCGTTTTCTCACCAATACCACCACGCAATCCCACGATGAATTAATTGCCCAATTGCGGGTAATGGGGTTTACTCTGGAGGACGAGGAGTTAATCAGCGCACCCGCCGCCGCTAAATTGGAACTGTTGGCGATACAACAAAAACTGCGTCGGCCTGTGCGGATATGGCCAGTGGTAGCTGATAGCATCCGGCAGGATTTTTCCGAATTTTTCTGGGATGAGCAGCGGCCGGATTTTGTTGTGCTGGGAGACATTGGTGACGCCTGGGATTTAACGTTGATCAACCGCCTGTTTAATGTGATGCATTCCGGTGCAGAATTAATTGCCCTGCATAAAAATCGTTTCTGGCAAACTGAAGGCGGATTAAAAGCAGATATCGGTTTTTTTGTTGCTGGCCTTGAATATATTTGCAGTAAAAATGCGCGCGTGATGGGTAAACCCAACCGCGCTTTTTTCCAGCAGGTATTGGACTCAGCCCATGTTGATGCAATTAATGCGATGATGGTTGGCGACGATATTGATAGTGATGTAGGTGGTGCCCAGCAAATGGGAATTCGCGGCTGCCTGGTGCGCACCGGCAAATACCGCGACGCTTACGCAGAGCAATCGACAATCCGGCCCAATTATATTCTCGATTCAATCGCCGGATTGGATGAACTTTTACGATAACAATTTTTTATTACATTTGCCTGAAGCAGCGTTATTTGCGCTCCCCCATTATTGAAGGCTAAGGATCGATTTATGATAACAAGCAATGATGATTTTCTTGGCCATCCCAAAGGCCTCTATGTATGTTTCGCAACGGAAATGTGGGAGCGATTTTCGTTTTACGGGATGAAATTTATCCTGTTGCTTTATTTAACCAAATACCATTTATTTTCTGACAATCGCGGCCTGGATGTCCTTGGTGCCTACGCCGGTCTGGTGTACGCATTACCGGTAATTGGTGGTTTGATTGCCGACCGCTATTTAGGTACGCGACGCGCGGTTTTATTCGGCGGGATTTTACTCGTCATCGGCCATTTTCTCATGGCGGTGGAAGGGCAGCAGGCGGTGTATTACCCCGCTGGCACGACGCTGACCGAATCATTAACACTGGCAACCGGTGAAGTGTTAGCGGCCGGAACTGTGCTGGCGAATGAAGTCACCAAACAGGATACCGCTGCGCTCAATGTGTTTTATACCGCGATTGCATTTATTGTTATCGGCGTTGGCTTTTTAAAGCCGAATATTTCAGTGATCGTCGGCAAGCTTTATCCGGAAAATGATCCGCGCCGCGATTCCGGTTTTACGCTGTTTTATATGGGCATCAATGTTGGTGCATTGGTAGCAACATTAGTCTGTGGCTGGTTGGGCGAAACTTACGGTTGGAAATACGGTTTTGGTTTAGCCGGTGTCGGAATGATCCTTGGTTTAATTACGTTTTTATTTGGCCAACGTTATTTAAAAGGATACGCCGAATCACCCGATCCTGAATGGCTGGCAACAAAACTCGCGGGTATTAAACAGGAGTGGTGGATTTATATCGGCAGCATTATGGCGCTACCCTTGATCTGGTGGTTAGTACAAAGCGAACCGGTTGTGCATATCACACAAAATATTTTCCTGCTGCTTGGTATTGTTGGCATCCTCGCGTACGCGATGATTCATCCCAATCCGTGGCAATCCAAAAAATCGTTACTCGCATTAACAGCCGTTGTTATTTTTATTGGCATCGGCAGTGTGCTAACACAAAACCATGTGTTCCAGGTGTCCGACGATGCTGCTGAATATTGGCTTTATGCTGCGTTACTGGGATTGTTGGTATTTATCATTTACGGATTTGTTAATCATCGCAGCATAGAATTCACGCGCACCTTGGTGTTGATGGTATTGATTGTATCGACGATTGTGTTTTGGTCGCTGTTCGAACAATCCGCTGCTTCAATGACATTGTTCGCTGATCGAGTGTTGGATCGCGATGTATTCGGAACAACGATTAACGCCAGTCAATTTGCCGCGCTCAATCCTGCATTCATTATGTTGCTCGCCATTCCATTTGCGTTGCTCTGGCCATGGCTGGATGCGCGCGGACTCAATCCTTCTACGCCAGTGAAATTCGCGATAGGCACTATCCTCGCCGGTTTGGGATTTGGTGCGTTGGTGTTAGGTGCGCAATTTCCCAATGATATCGGTAAAGTTGCAACACTCTGGTTTGTGCTCGCGTATTTTTGCCACAGTACCGGTGAATTGTGTCTATCGCCAATCGGTTTATCAGCGGTCACCAAGTTATCGATTCCGCGTGTAGTGGGGGTGAGTATGGGCACCTGGTTTGTGGCGACAGCGCTGTCTGAGACACTCGCAACGCGATTATCAAAATTAGCGTCAATCGATACGTCGGCGAAATCCGATGTATCTGCCATGCTCGCAACCTACACCGGATTGTTTGAATATTTGACGGTATTAGGTGTCGGATTCGGTGTGTTTTTGTTGGTGATTTCGCCCTTGCTTAAACGTGGCATGGCAGGAATTCGTTAATTCAAACCATTAACAAAATGGAATCTTTCTTATGATTGAAAAGATAATGATAAAAAATCAACGAGCGTTCACCTTGCGCGCAACAACCGTACTGGCATCCTGCCTTTTTTTAGCGTCTTGCCAACCGTCATCACCTGCTAAAAAAGATGAAAGTGCAGATAAAAAAACCGCTGATGCATTTATTGCTGATGTGAACCAGCGTTATCTGGATATTTATCGCGAAACCAACGCAGCACAATGGGCTTATCTAACGTATATCAATGAAGACACTGCGCTGTTAGCATCAAAAGCCAATGAACGCATGATGGCATTTGATAAAGAAGTGCTTGCCGAAGCGCGCGCGTACAAAGACAAACCCATGTCCACCTCCACTGCCAAGGCTTATACCAATTTAACTCTGGGTAAAACGTTATTGCCTCCTGACACACAAGCCGAGCGCGCCGAGCTTGCGCAATTGGGAACCAATATGGAAGGCATTTACGGTGCTGGAAAATATTGCAAACCCAAAAACGGCAGCAGTACTGAGCAGGATTGCCGCGATTTAAACCAGTTGTCTGATGTGCTGGTAAAAAGCCGTAAATACGATGAATTACTGGATGCATGGACCGGTTGGCGCACTGTGGCGCCATCATATAAAAAAGATTATGTACGTTATGTAGAAATTGCTAACGCCGGTGCGCGCGCCTATGGATTTGGTGATCTCGGAGCATCCTGGAAATCCGGTTACGATATGCCTTCCGCAAATTTTGAAACGGAAGTGGAGCGTCTGTGGTCGCAAGTCGAACCTTTGTATAAATCATTGCATTGCAAAGTGCGTACTGACCTTGCGAAACATTATGGCAAAGATAAGGTGCCGCTCAATCAAGGTATTCCCGCGCATTTGCTCGGTAATATGTGGAGCCAGCAATGGGGCAGTATTTATGATCTGGTAACACCGTATCCCGGTGTGGGTGATCTGGACGTTACTGCGGCATTGGTAAAAAGTAAAAAAGACGCAGTGGCCATCGCTAAAACTGCCGAAAATTTTTTTACTTCTTTAGGCTTGCAATCGCTGCCACAAAGTTTTTGGGAAAAATCCATGCTCACCAAACCGCGTGATCGCGAAGTGGTTTGCCATGCAAGCGCCTGGACGATGGATGCAAAAGACGATGTACGTATCAAGGAATGTATAGAGCCAACCGAAATTGAATTTGAAACAGTTCACCACGAACTGGGCCACGTTTATTATTTCCTGGCATACAAAGATCAACCTTATTTGTTCCAGAACGGCGCCAACGACGGTTTTCATGAGGCTATTGGCGATACCATCGTGCTGTCTATGACACCGGGCTATTTAAAAAATATTGGTTTGATCAATAAAGTAGAAAACAATCAAAAAGCCGTTATCAACCAGCAAATGAAATTGGCATTGGATAAAATCGCGTTTTTACCATTCGGAAAAATTATTGACCAATGGCGCTGGCAAGTGTTCTCCGGAAAAATAAAACCGGAACACTACAATGAATCCTGGTGGCAATTGGTTAACCAATATCAAGGTATTCGCTCCGCGGTGCCACGTAGCGAAAATGATTTTGATGCGGGTTCCAAATATCACGTTGCTGCTAACGTTCCCTACACTCGCTATTTCATCGCGCACATCCTGCAATTCCAATTCCACAAAGCGTTATGCGAAGCCGCCGGCTTCAAAGGCCCGTTGCATGAATGTTCCATCTACAACAGCAAAGAAGCCGGTAAAAAATTACAAATGCTCCTTGCTGCTGGTTCAAGCAAACCCTGGCAGGATGTTCTGGAGGAAGCCATCGGTACCCGTGAAATGGATGCTTCGGCAATCCTGGATTATTTTGCTCCGTTGAAAGCCTGGTTAGATGAACAAAATAAAGGGCAGGCTTGTGGTTGGTAGATGAAAAAAACGGCTGAACTATCAGCCGTTTTTTTTAAGGTGTTTGTAACGATTTAAACCGGAACATCCTTATTGTTAATAGTGAAGCCGCACAAATCAATCCAACAATTAATGCGGTCCAGAAGCCCGACGCTCCCATAGGTTGGGTAATCCAATCCTTAAAGGTCAGTGCGTAACCCAGTGGCAGTGAAATTCCCCAGAATGAAACCAGCATAATAACCATCGGGATTTTGGTATCTTTGTAGCCGCGTTGTACGCCCATCATGGTGACCTGGATTACATCGGCGAGTTGGAAAATTGCGCCGAGTACAAATAATGTTGCCGCAACTTTTTGCACTGCTACATCTGATGTATATAGGCTGGCAAGCCAATCGCGGCCTAAAAATAAAATCGATGCATTCACACTCCCGATGGTGAGCGCAAGCAGCAGTGCGCTGCGTGCGAGCAGGCGTGCTTCGTTATGGTCTTTGGCGCCGACTAGAAAACTAATGCGCAGTGTTAATGCGATACCCATGCTGAGTGGCAACATAAATACCAATGAGATCAGGTTTAGCACAATTTGATGGCCCGCAATAGTCGTTGCGCCCAGTGGCGCCAGGAAGAGGGCAATCATGCAGAACATACTGACTTCAATAAAACTGCTAAAACCAATGGGTAAACCGAGTTTTAATAAACGTTTAATTTCATCTTTGGCTGGTGCAACCCAATTGGCGATTAAATGGAATTGCTGGTAGACGCGGCTGGTATTTAGATAAACCAGCAGCGCGATTGCAGCAACCCAATTGGAAATAGTTGTCGCCCAACCGCTGCCGATGCCACCCATTCTGGGGATCTCAAATGCATTAAAATCAAAGCCAAAAATAAAAAAATAGTTAAGCGGAACGTTTAGTACAGCACTGATTATCGAAAAAACCATAATGATGTGGGTGTGGCCCAATCCATCAGTCAGCCCACGTAATGCCATTAATAATAAAAGGGCAGGTACCCCCCAGGAAAAGGCTTTCAAGTAGCCATCGGCGATGTACAGTGTTTTTTCATCCAGTTGTAACAGCGTCAAAACGGGGTGCATGTTTGTTAACAATAAAATCATTAACACCATGGCTACGAGGGAAATATAAATTCCTTGCCAGGTAGTTGGCATAATCTTGCTCCAGTCTTGCGCACCACGATGACCGGAAATAGTGGGTTGCATTGCACCGAGAACGCCGGCAAAAAATAATAAGGTTGGAACCCAAAGGCTGGTGCCGATACCCACACCAGCCAAATCTTCCGCACTGGAATGACCAGCCATCACTGTGTCGACGACACCATTTGCCATTTGTGCGAGTTGCGCTACCAGGATAGGTGCACCGAGGATTACCAATTGCTTCCATTCGATTAAGGTGCGGGCGACCAAACTCTGGTTATGGTCGGGTAATGCTTGGGGAATATTGTCTTGGGTGTTCACGCTGGTTCCAGTACATCTTGAAGGTGAGGTCAAACAGGGTTTAAGCCGATATATTTTATAACTGGTAAAGCATTTTGATGCGTTGCTATTTCAATTCGAGTATTGCTTGCATAATCGATATTCAATTGCCGGAATAAGCGGGCATTGCGCCAATCCAGGTTGAGCAGGTGTGCGATGATAATCCTAATTACGCCCCCGTGACAGATGACCAGTTGATGTTCTGCTGTGATATTTGTATGAATTTGTTCCCAGCTGCGAATAATCCGCCCTGCAAATTGTTCCAGTGTTTCTCCATCCGGTGCATGGGCAGTCGCGGGCGTCTCCCAAAATTGGTTGAGTGTTAGCCATTGCTCAGCGCCAAATTGATCAAATGGAATTCCATCCCAGCAGCCAAAATGCATTTCTTTTAATTCGTCGATAATTTGCAGTGGCAATTGTTGGGTTGCTGAAAATTCTTGCGCAGGTATTGCACAACGAATTAAAGGAGAGCTAACGATGTGGCTAATCGGATTTAACTGATGTAAAGACGTGATATTGTTGTGTAACTCACGCAGGCCATCAGCACTGCATGCAATATTTGTATGACCATAAAGTGCAGCGGGGCCATCAACTTTGCCGTGGCGCATTAATGTAATAATCCGCTTGTTCACTATTTTTCACCCTGGGTAAGTGATGAGTTGCCTTTTAATTGCAAAGGTAATCCTGCGGCAATAAAAAATACCTGGTCAGCAACTTGTGCGAGGCGTTGATTCAAACGGCCCGCTTCATCGACAAAGGTGCGGCTGATTTCCCCGAGGGGAATTATTCCAAGTCCAACTTCATTGGCGACAAAAATAATCTCTGCCTTACTGGATTTAATACTCTCAATCAATGCATCAAACAGATTGGCAAAACTCTGGTTGGGAAAATGAAACAATTGGTTGTTGAGCCACAGTGTGAGGCAATCCACCAAAATGGTTTGGTCTTTCTGGGATTCTTCAAATAACGTATCAATTAAATCCAGCGAGCATTCGCGCAATCGCCAATCAGCGGGGCGCTGTTGTTGGTGATGCGCGATCCGTTCAGCCATCTCAGCATCAGATGCAGTCGCTGTTGCGATATATACTACCGGTTTTTGCGTTGCTACGGCGAGTTGCTCTGCATAACGCGATTTTCCGGAACGCGCACCGCCTAAAATAAGTTGGATCATAATGCGAGCAATACTCCGTAAATAGTTAACTCACTGACTTGTTGTACTGCACCCAGAGTGTCACCGGTGTATCCGCCAATTTGTTTATTCAAATATGCTTTTGCCAATGTGCGTACTGTAATGAGTGTGATCAATAAAATTGCAGCATCGAGTGGCGGTAAAAAAAATAATGCGGGTAATGCCGTGATTAATAAAATAGTTAGATCAGTTTTGGTTAATCGATTGGCGAGTGGTTTGCTTTTGCTGGTATCCGAATCACTTACATATTGCATATCAGCAATCAGGCTTACTGCTGTTGCTCGCGACAGGGGATAGGCAATTAATAATGTGATAATGATTTCACTGTTTTCAATCAATAATAAATATTTGCCGAGCAATGCCATTACCAGCGCCGATGCACCGTAAGTACCTATACGGCTGTCTTTCATAATGGCGAGTTTTTTCTCGCGCGCAAATGCGCCGCCAAAACCGTCAGCGGTATCGGCAAGGCCATCTTCGTGGAATGCCCCGGTTAGTAATAAGCTAAATCCCATTGCTAGCCAAAGGCTGACTGTTGCTGGAAATAATTTGTCCGCGCTAAAAAATACGGCAGCAACCAACGCCCCTAATAACCAACCAACCAATGTCAGGTAACGGCTGGATTGGTTAAGTTTTTCCGGGGAATATTCCACCCATTGCGGCATTGGAATGCGGCTGAAAAATCCGAGCGCGAGGAAAAATAAATTGAGTTGGTTTTTCATTAATGTGGCGATGGCTTAGAGGTGAAATATAGGTGCTTATGTTGGGTAGTTCGTATGGAAGTTGTGTCATACAGTAATGAGTCACAATGACAAACCCCGTAATACGTTTCGCTCCCTTCGGGCTACATGTGCTGTTATCGATACCCGTGTTTAAACTTTCACGCCGGCACTTTCAAATGTCGCCATTTGATTGTAAAAATTCACGGCAGCTTGAAGTAATGGCAGCGCTAATGCTGCACCCGTACCTTCTCCCAGGCGCAGGCCCAAATTGAGCAACGGTTTCGCGTTTAATAAATCCAGCATTAGCTGATGGCCTGCTTCTTCGGACTCGTGGGCAAAAATCATATAGTCGCGCGCATTGGGATTAAATTGTATGGCGAGCAATGCTGCCGCTGAAACAATAAAACCATCAACCAGGATAATTTTTTTTGCCTGGGCGGTTGCCAGCATGGCGCCACAAATTTGCGCAATTTCAAAACCCCCTAATTCGGCGAGAATATTTAATGGCGATTTATCAGTGATCCGCGCAATGCCTTTTTTTATCAGCTCGATTTTTTTAGCAAGTTGATCCGGATTAATACCTGTGCCAAGCCCCACACATTTTTCTACCGGCGCACCGCTGATAACCGCGAGGATTGCCGCTGCAGAACTGGTATTGCCAATACCCATTTCACCAAACGCCAATAAATTTGAACCCGCACCAATTTCCTGCTCGGCGAGCAATTGCCCAAACAATAATGCCTGGCGCACATGCGCGTGTGTCATCGCCGGTTCATGGGCAAGGTTGCGTGTGCCGGCGGCAATGCGCTGGTTAATTAATGTCGCCGGCGGAAAAGAAATTTCATTTTTTATGCCCGCATCAATCACTTTAAGGGGCAGGTGATTGGTGCGGCAAAAGCAATTAATCGCCGCGCCGCCTGCGAGGAAATTCAACACCATTTGTTGGGTAACACTGCTCGGGGCAATACTTACGCCTTCGTCGGCAATACCGTGGTCAGCGGCAAATACCAGCATCAGCGGTCGTTCAATACTTAAGCGCGAGCGCTCCTGGATCAGTGCGATTTGCAATGCCACTGCTTCGAGTTGCCCGAGGGCGCCCATAGGTTTGGTTTTTTGATCGATATGTTGCTGAATACTCGGAATTAGTTGGATGTTTACGGGGTTGATTTGCCACTCAATAGTCATAATCCGGTTCCTTTTTGTCAGGCTGGGAAAGTTAGCACATCCACCGCCCCGAAATCGTAAATGTGTAGGGTTTTAGCGAGTTTTTACGCGATAACAAAAAACTCGGCGTATAATCCCGCGCGTTTTCCTGTCCTTACTGCGCCTGAATCCGGAGCCTGCCATGTTTGAAGTTCTGCCCCTGCTGCCTAACGACCCGATCCTGGGTTTGAGTATCGCTTATGCTAATGACAACAATGCCGACAAGGTGGATTTGGGCGTAGGTGTATACAAAAACGATTCGGGACAAACCCCGATTATGAAAGCGGTAGCCGAGGCGGAAAAACTGCGTATTGCACGTGATATCACCAAGGCCTACACCCCGCCCGCAGGTGTTCCCGGTGCTAATGAGGCAGCAACTCGCCTGGTATTTGGTGCGGATCATCCTGCTGTCGCAGCCGGCCGTGTCCGCACTGTACAAGCGCCCGGCGGCTGCGGTGCTTTGCGGGTGGCGGCGGAATTAATCCAGCGTGCCAAACCCGGTGCTAATTTATGGGTAAGCACCCCGACCTGGGCTAACCATGTTCCGTTATTGGGTTCTGCCGGGTTGAAATTGCGCGAATATCCTTATTACGACTACGCCAATCACACCATCGATTTCGCCGCTCTGCTCGCAACATTCAACGAGATCCCGCGTGGTGATTTGGTGCTGTTGCATGCCTGCTGCCATAACCCGAGTGGTGCCGATTTGAGCCGCCCACAGTGGGATCAGGTTGCTGATGTGCTGGTTGAGCGCGGCATCATTCCTTTTGTGGATATGGCCTATCAGGGTTTTGGTGAAGGCTTGGAAGAGGATGCATACGGTTTGCGGATGCTGGCCAATCGCGTGCCGGAGATGATTGTTGCCAATTCGTTTTCTAAAAACTTTGGTTTGTATCGCGAACGCGCAGCAAGTTTGAGCCTGGTTTTTGCCAACCCCCAACAAGCTGATGCCGGTTTCAGCCAATTGTTGAACGTAGCGCGCGCTATTTACTCAATGCCACCCGCACATGGTTCAACGATTGTTGACATCATCCTGCACAGCGATGAACTCACCCGATTATGGCAAACCGAGCTTACCCAAATGCGCGAACGCATCGCCGGCTTGCGTGTGCAATTGGTGGAATCCCTGAATGGTTTACAACAAGCGCGCGATTTCAGTTTTATCGCCAAAGAACGCGGCATGTTTTCATTCCTGGGTTTAACTGTTGACCAGGTGCGTAAGCTTAAAAGTGATTACAGCATCTACATGACTGATACCAGCCGCATCAGCGTGGCGGGTCTGACAAAAGAAAAAATGGCGTATGTTGCCAAGGCGATAGTGGCGGTGCTGTAATTTTTAGAGGCCGCTTATAGTTTTTCCTGCAATCCTTATGCGCTCCTAACGGCGAGGCTGCTAAGCTCTCGCCTATGAATGCGTTCTTCTCTCCTCAATATTTGCAGCGATACGCAACCGGCCTGGCCATTTGGGCGCTGGGTTGGTGCGTATTATTGTTGTTAGATACCCGCTTTGATCTGGCTAGTTTGAGCCTGATATTAGTGCTGACTTCTGCCATTGCATCATTGTGGTTGCCGGTGAGTATTACATTGGTAACCAGCGTAATTGCGCTAATGGCTTTTAACTGGGCCCTTGTGCCGCCGCGCGGTACCTTTGTAATTGACCTGCACCAACATGCTTTTTTATTGGTGGCGATGTTGGTTGTAAATGTCATTGTGGCGGGGTTGATGGTTTCCCTGCGTGAGCAAACCCGCCGTGCGCAGGCTCATGCCGAAGCCGCAGATGTGTTGCGCACCTGGGGCGATAAATTGCGCGATACCAAAGAGCCGGCAGAATTATTGGGCGAGTTACAGCAACAACTTGCTCGCCTCGCTAATTCTCCTGTTCAAATATTGAGTGATATGAACAACGATATTGCGCAATTGACCACTGAGCAGCGCGAAGCGCTGATTTATTGCCGGGACAATAACCAAGCCATAGGGCCGGGCACCGGGCGCTACCAGGAGTTGGCAAATCTCTATTTGCCTTTACGTGGTAAAGGTCAGGCAGGGGGGGCGGTAATGTTGGATGCTGCATTGATTGGACAACCTGAATTGCTTGCCCAAGCCCAGGCATTGTGCGATCAAATGGGTTGGGCGCTGGAGCGGCAGCAAATTCTTAAACGCGAACAGGCGGCGCGTGATCAGGCCCAATCGCAAAGTTTGCGCAACACTTTTCTCGCTGCAATTTCCCATGACTATCGCACTCCACTCGCCACTATCATGGGGGCAGCCTCTTCGTTGCTGGAACAGGATGATCGTTTGACACAAACGCAACGCCAACAATTGGCACAACGCATTGTTGATGAAACAGATCGCTTGCGCCGCCAAACAAATAATATGTTGCAGCTTGCACGGCTTGACGGGATCAAAGCGGTTGGTGCGGCGATCAAGGCAGATTGGGAGTCCGCAGAGGAAATTATTGGCAACGTGCTTCGTCGAATTCCATTGGTACATCAGGCGCAAATTGAAGCAACTATTCAACCTGATTTGCCATTGATCTGGGGCGATTCTTTACTGCTAGCCCAATTGTTGGAAAATTTAATCGACAACGCCATTAAATATGGCCCGGTGAATGGTGAAATAAAATTGACTGCGCGCATGCATCAACAATGGTTAGTGTTGGCAGTGGAAGACAATGGCGCTGGTATTGCTGCACATGATTTTGAACAATTGCTGGAAAATTTCCAGCGTGGTGACCATCGCCAATCGGGTGCCGGTGTCGGGCTTGCATTGTGCCGTGCCATTGCTCGCGCCCACAGCGGAGAATTTATACATATCACCGATGCTATCGGTTCCCGCTTTGAGTGCCGTTTGCCGTTGCACACGCAGCCGTCTATTGCCGGAGCCCGTACATGAGTTTGCGGTTATTGTTGGTTGAGGATGACCGCGAGTTGCGCAGCACATTGCGTTCGGCATTGATGGTGGATGGTTGTGACGTTATTACGGCGGCGAGCCTTTCTGAAGCCAATGCGATTTACAGTCAAACGCAACTTGATAGTGAAACCAAAACCCAATCCTTCGATTTAATTTTACTGGATCTGGGGTTACCCGACGGCGATGGCAGCGAGCTGCTTCATCGTTTGCGCCGCCGCCAGAATACACCGGTGATTATTATTTCCGCGCGTGAAGCAGAAGGGCAAAAAATTGAATTACTGGATGCGGGCGCCGATGATTATTTGGTAAAACCTTTTAGTCTCGGCGAATTGCTTGCGCGTATTCGGGTGGCTATGCGGCATCGCGGTGCGAACCTTCGTCCCGCGATAACGCGTTATGAATATGCGGATTTATGCATTGATCTGGCGAATCATAGTGTGAATAAAAAGGGTGAAACTATTCATCTCACACCAACAGAATTTAATTTGCTGGCACGCCTGGTGCGCAGCGCCGGGCAAGTGGTTAGCCATCGTCAATTACTGGTGGATGTATGGGGGCAGGAATACCTGGATCACACCCATTATTTGCGTTTATACATGGGACAATTGCGCGCGAAGCTGGAACAAAATCCGGCGCGCCCCGAATTCCTGTTGACCGAGCCGGGAATTGGTTACCGTTTGCTGGATAATAATCCGGAATAGCGAACTATACTTATGCGATCCTGATATCGGGTTCTACATACTGCGTGTGTGTATTACATAGGTAGTTGTTATGACAATCTCTTCCGCATCGGCCCAGCCTGATTCCGACATCCCGGTTTCCCCTGCAAAACAAAGCCTTGCCGCACTCACTCTCGCTGCTATCGGTGTAGTCTACGGCGATATTGGTACCAGCCCGCTTTATACCGTTAAGGAAATTTTTGCGCCAGCGACGGGTGTCCCGCTGGATTCTCACCATATTGTTGGCGCGATATCTACGATCTTTTGGGCATTAATGCTCGTCGTCACATTGAAATATGTGATCCTTATTTTACGCGCGGATAACCGCGGCGAAGGTGGTTCGCTCGCACTGACAGCACTCGCTGCACAAACTGCGAACAAAAATTCGCAATTGCGCCGCTGGATTTTATTGATCGGGTTATTTGGTGCAACCCTGTTTTATGGCGACAGTATTATTACCCCGGCGATTTCAGTATTGGGTGCAATGGAAGGTTTGGAAGTGGCAACGCCAGCACTAAAACCCCTGGTTGTACCGATCACGCTGGCAATTCTGATTAGTTTGTTTTTGGTGCAACGTTTTGGTACCGGCGCAATGGGAAAAATATTCGGGCCAATTGTGACGCTCTGGTTTTTAATGCTCGCCGTATCGGGTGTTGCCCATATTATTGTGCAACCGGCAATTCTTGCAGCGTTGAATCCGTTGGAGGCCTGGCAATTTTTGAACGGGCGCGGTTGGTATGTATTTGCGGCAATCGGTGCAATCGTATTGGCGCTCACCGGTGCTGAAGCATTGTATGCGGATATGGGGCATTTTGGTCGCAAACCGATTCAGCTCGCATGGACCTGGCTGGTATTTCCATCACTTGCATTAAATTATATGGGGCAGGGTGCTTTGTTACTGGCCGATCCTGCTGCTATCGCAAATCCATTTTATAAATTATTCCCACAAACATTAATTTGGCCGGCGTTGATTATTGCTTCGCTTGCGGCAATTATTGCATCGCAAGCGGTTATCTCCGGTGCTTATTCAATGACTCGCCAGGCGATTCAATTGGGATTTTTACCGCGCATGACGGTGCATCACACATCAGCGCGTGAAGCAGGCCAGATTTATATGCCGGCAGTGAACTGGATGTTATTAGCTGGCGTAATTGCTGTGGTGCTGTTCTTTGGTAGCTCATCCGGTCTCGCCGGTGCTTATGGTATTGCCGTGACTGTTACCATGGCGACGACCACCTGCCTCACATTTTTTGTGGTGCGTGGTCGTTGGAAATTACCCTTGCCAATTGCCATCGTTGCGACAGTATTTTTTCTCGCCGTAGATATTTTTCTGATTGCTGGTTGCGCACTTAAATTTCTCGATGGCGGTTGGTTCTCGCTGTTGGTAGCTGCGCTGTTATTTTTAATTATGAGTACCTGGCAACGTGGTCGCGCGATTGTGATGCACACTATCCATCGCGATGGTGTGGAATTGGAACCGTTTCTGCAAACCTTGCGTCCCGCTGAAATCCAGCGCGCCGCGCGTACAGCAATTTATATGGTGGCAGATGCAACCACAGTGCCCCAGGCATTGCTTCACAATTTAAAACACAACCAGGTATTGCATGAGCGCAATCTGGTGCTAACAGTACATTTTAAAGATGACCCCTGGGTTGGTGACGATGCACGTGTACATATCGAAGAGTTGGGAAACACGTTCTGGCGAGTCACGCTGAATTTCGGATTTATGGATGTGCCCGATGTACCGCGCGCGCTTAAATTATGTGAACAATATGGATTGGTTATCCCGCAATTTCAGACCAGTTATTTTTTAAGTCGCGAATCGATTGTCTCAACACCCGGCAGCGGGATGGCGCCGTGGCGTGAGCGTTTATTTTCGACGATGAGCCGCAACGCAGGCGGAGTTGTGGAGTTTTTCCGCCTACCGGATAACGCCGTGATTGAATTGGGAACGCGGATACAGATTTAATTTCAACTCATGCAAAAAAAGGTGGAGCTGCATTGCAGCTCCGCCTTTTTTCCAACCAAAATTATTTTAATTGGAATTCTATTTTCTTGAAGCTGATATCGGTTTCTTTGAATGTCTCCGGTACGTTCGCGCTCCATGGATTGATATTTCCACGCAATACTGCCCCGGTTCTTGTTTCACCCACAAAAAGCCCGCGTTTGATGACAACATTACTTAAATCCGCAAGGGTTTTCGCTGTGCGAACATAATTAACTTCGGAATAGAATGTCAGGTTCTTCATTGGAATCGTTACGCGTACCCATTTGTCCTTCAGCGTACTTTGATCCAATTCAACAATGATAGCCGCATTTAAATTTCCACCATCATGTAACGTAATTCCTAAATTCACTTTGCCGGAGTCCAATCCATCTACAGTAGCTGCGTTCACATAGCTCGCATAAGTGGTTTTTAATGAATCAACACTTGGAATAGTGGTTTTGGCGCTGTTAATTTTTAAATCCAGCACAAGGTTTTCAATGTCGCCAAACTTGTAGCCATAAGAAATAATACTGCGTTCGAAACCGTTGGAATGCTGGCGATCCCAATCGGCTACTTTTTTCACTAACACAACATTAATTGTGTCCACTCCATTACAGCTGTCATTTACCGCTGCGCTAGTGCTGAAATTATAGGTATTTGGGGTGTTTTTCAGGTTTACCCATTCAGTAGTGCTGCCATTAGTGGCATGGTTCCAGCCACTGAAATTCAAACTGGAAACACTTTGGTTTTGCACTCCACTATCGTAATCGGCAAAGAACGCAAAGGTTTTATCCGCAGCAGTGATATTCACTCCACAATTTGCTATTTCTGCGACAGAGTAGTTTGTGTAGGTGGTAGCTGCGAGCGTGTTCTCGCTGCCAGCTGCAGCGCTTGACGCAACGCTGCTTGACGCTTCTGATGAGCTGGCCGGGGTTGACGAACTCGAACTTGCAGGGGTAAATGAACTGGCAATACTTGAACTTGATGGTGCAATTGAACTGCTTGATGAGGAACTCGAGACTGGCGGCTGCTCAGGCTTTTTTCCGCCGCCACCGCTTCCGCCGCAGGCAGTCAATCCGGCAACCATTAATGAAAGGGCACAGGTTTTAATCAGGGATTGCATAGTAATTCCAAAGCTCCGTTGTTGTTATCGTAGGCTGGGTTTTTGTGGTCTTGATGGCATGGCGGAGTGCGTCGTGTAAGCGCAATCTTTCCTATCCCGCTGTTATTGTTAGGTGGGATAAGGCCAGCGCGGCGACTATATAGAGACTTTTAATGCTGGTAAATGGTATTTGGTAGCGCTAACAAAAAATATATCAATGCGGTTTTTGTTGTCAGCTTTTTAGGACGGATATCCGTAGGTTGATGATGTATAACACGTAAATGATTGGTCAATCATTTACGTGTCAGGAAAAGGGCTATTCCTGCTGGCGTAATTTACGCGGGTTGGGGTTGTCAGCGAGGCTCATTTGGTCGATTTTCAAGCGATCAGGACCTTCGGCATTTTCTGCAATTTTCTCTATCTCCGGGTGGTCCAGGCGCACTACCGCTTTCTGCAGGATCAAGCTGTTGGGGTAGCTGATCAGGTTTCCATCGGCGCGGCGCAGGATGACGTGGAACAAGGTAATTTCCACAATCACGCCACGCATATCATCGTCTTTATCAAGAATTTTGATGAGGTCGTTTACCTTATAGGGAAAACTGAAAAAGATGATCATGCTCGCGGTAACGTTACTCAGGATCGACCACTGCGCAAACAGGGCGATACCCACGACCGCAAAAATTGAAGAAAGGAATACCGAGATTTCGCTATAGCCCAAGCCCAGGATCAGGCAAATCACCACAATGCAGCAGAACACCATGCCGATGTTCATCAAGCGTGTCATGTACAGAACCCGCAGGTCCCCAAAGGCGCGGCGCACACTGACATCGTGGATAATTTTATCGAGTAATTTGGAACTTGCATAAAACACGATTATGCAGGAGACAACGATCAGTAATTTGGAGAACACACTGTGGCTGGTAATTTGTTCGAGTGTGGTCAAAAACGTTTCCACAATAACACCTATCCTGAAATCTGAAGTGAAAATTACAAATCCATTACTAGGGACCTGTAAGTGTAATATGGGTTCCGGTTTACTTGGCCGGTACATGAGTGGCTGGCATTATAGTAAAAACTATCAACACTGAACGAGCGCAAAATGATGTCAAATTTAACAAAACCGCTCTTATGCATCGCCCATCGTGGTGGGCCGCAAATGGGGCCGGCGCCGCTGCCGGAAAATAGCCTGGCGGCTATTGCCCGTGCATTATCATTAGGGGTTTACGCTGTTGAAATCGATGTGTTTCAAATTGAAGGCGAATTATTGGTCACTCATGATCGCCGTTTGGGGCGTGTTGTTTCGGGGCAAGGTATTATTACTGAGCAACCACTATCTTATTTGCGCGAGCAGCGGCTTGAGAACGGTGAACCAGTTCCAACCTTGCAGCAAGTGTTGGAACTGGTAGGCGATAAAGCCTTATTGAATATTGAAATCAAAGGCCAGAATTCTGTGCTGGCATTAAAAAAAATATTGCAGGATTATATTGATAGCCATCAGGGCAGCTACGAACAATACACGATTTCCAGTTTTGACCATCAGCAACTCTACCAGTGTTTGCAACATATCCCGCAGGTAAAACGCGGTGTGCTTATTGAAGGTATTCCCCTGGATTACGCCGCCTGCTGCGAGTTGCTTAAGGCCTATTCATTTAATACCCATTTAAGTTTTATTACACCGGAATTAATTCAGGATGCACAAAAGCGCGGCTTAAAAAATTGGGTCTACACCGTAAACCACGAAGATGATTGGCGTTATATGCAATCGCTGGGGGTGGATGCGGTATTTACGGATAAGCCGGATAAGCTGCTGGAATTTAATCAACACTAAGTAATCGGAGGGTATTTTTTCGGTAAGGCTCTGTGACTTTTTACCGCGCCGAAAGGATTTGGCGCTGCGCATAATGGCAATCAGCGCGATGGTTATTGCGTTTATTTTTTTGCCCTGCTCAAGGAGGATTTATTATGCCGCATTACTTTATGTTACCTGTTTTTTTATCTCCAGCTTTTATATTTCAATCTCGCCACAAATTACTGTGCACCAGTTTTTGTTTATTGCTTGGCAGCATGGTTGCAAATAATTGTATTGCCGTGCCGGAAGAACACAGTATCAATCGTTCGATTGCCGCTCAGGGAGCTTTAACCAATATTCTCTGGTCATCGTTTAATTCGGCGAGCAAAGTACAATGCGGTACGGCTTGCCGTTATTGGCAGCGTTCTGCGGGTCGCTTGACACCGCCTGCAAGCTGGACGCGTTTGCCAGCGGCCTGGCCTAATTCCAGCGCCACCAGTTTTCCTGCACCGGCAACGTTATCGTTAACGCAATTAGCGCCCACTGATGAAATGACCTGGGATGATACGTTAATTATTTACGATACCAATTATCTGCAAAAATCTGCTGTGACTTATACCAATGCCGACAAGTCTGTGCGCGCCTCGGTGCAAAAATCCGGCAATATTTCTACGGCACTTGCTTATCATGTTCGCGTGCAAAACCAATCGGCAGCGACGCGCGATTATTTTGTGCGCTTTAAAGCGCCTGTGCATAAAAATGGATTGCAAGCGGGATATTACACGGGTGGCCCATCGGGGAATCAGCCCATGCCGGAAAATGGTAATGACGGTGTTGCACGTTCCAGCGCCGAATTATTGGTTGATGGTTTACCGGTATGGCAAACCGCTCGTTCATTGCATCGCAAGGATTTGGTTTCCAATGCTTACGGAACATCGTACAACTGGGGTGAAGATGCGAGTGATGATTCCTACACGATTTATCTTGGACGTTATACATCCGGTGATAATTTTATCCTGGATTATATCCTGCAAGCTGATGCCATTGCGGATGCACCAAACTGTGGACAGGATTTCAACGGTTATTTAAATCCTTCATATACCCGCCATTGCCAGGTGCTGACTGCGGGGCGTGAAATTCCCAATACATCCTCTGGCGGTGTAGCATTCGAAATTATTTCAACAACAATCCTGCCTGTAAATTTTTATTTGGATATCGGCGGAACCCTTAGCACCAGGGAAGGAGGTAATTAACATGAAACGGATTTTATTTGCAGGTTTGTTAATGTGTAACAATGTTACTGTTTTTGCTGCCTTGCCACCTGATGATTATTTTCCTGTGGACCAATATTCACTATCTATTATTACGCCGTTGGATAATCTCGCATACAAAACGGCGGTGCACTATTCCATTGCCAATAATCACACCAGCACAAAAAACCGCGAGCGTGGTGCGCGTGGCCAGGGTGCCAGTGTTTTAGCAAAATACGATGTTTTGATTGATAACCTGGCTTTTGATCCCAATCAATCCACACCGGCAGCGGATATCAATCAACTTAAAGCAATTGATTTTACCAAAGCAGAAAATACTGCGCAGGGCTGGGCGCGAATGAGCGCTGCGGCAATTCCTGCGTTAACTATTGCACTGAATGGCGAAACACGTGGCCACGCTTCGGCATCATGGCGTACTACTTATACGGTGGCCGGTTCAGGTAAGCGCAGTGTCAGCTTAAAATTCCGAATTCCTGAAACGGTTATGGATGGTCGCTTTGAGCAGAGCGCAAAAGGAGCCTATCAGGGGCGCGCCAGGGTGCAGCTGTTAGTTAATGGTTATCCGGTATGGTCAAGTGAAACTTTGCGTGTTGCGCCACCAACACCAAATTCGGCCAGTGAATATATGTTTGAAACATTTGGTACAACATGGGCGTTTGATAAAAACACTGAAAAAGCCAATGCCAAATGGGTTACTGCTTCCATGGGAAGTTATGATGCAGGTCAATCACTCGATGTGGCCCTCGTCTATTTTGTGGAAGCCAGTGTTGGCAGGGAGTGTGAATTTGTCGCGAATATGTATGCATGCATGGGAATGACGGTCAGTTTCAAGCGCGACAATACTGCAACGTTGCCAAGTTTTAGTTCATCGCCAATATTGCAGGTTGTTGCTCCATAACGAGTGGGATAATTTTCAAAAAACGCTGGCAGTGATTCACTGCCAGCGTTGTATATTGAAGCCTGGGTTTACTATATTGTTCTGATATTAAGTATTTATAAAGCTATGGATTCTTTAGAGAATCAATTGATATTCAATAGGTTATTGGGTTTTATTGCTTTCTGACAGTTTATTGCCATCATCATCTTCGGTGTTTTCTTTGCCGCTTCGCGGTGCTTTTTTTTCAATGTAAATCTCCGGTTTTTTAACCGGTTCAAGATCAATTAATTTATTGGTAATACCTTCAAATATTGTTCCCCATAATTCGGTGTTATGTTTTTTATTGCGAAGGTATTGAATGTATTTAAACCCGAGCCAGAAGAATACAAATAGACCGGTTACTAATCCTAACAATAAATATTCACGAAAGCTCATTGCTCATCTTCCTTTTCGGCTACGGAGTTGATGCTGAACGACATTGGTATCTATATTGGGCAGGTTGTTATTAATTCAATGTCTGCTGGAAAGCAGTGGCAGGAAATTTGGCCCAGGCTTCGCGTTGTTGGGCACACTACCGATAGTGCCCATTGAGTGTTCTTGTTTAGATCAAAAAAAATAGTGCCGGGTGAATCCAAATCCGTAACATCATCCTCTAATTGGAACAATTGTTTGGATTTGGGTGAAAGTAGAATGAATAACCACAAGGTCGTAGCGCTAATATTCCTGTTAGTGGCCAGTTTGCAAACACCGGTGTACGCACATTGCTTGTCCGGTGTTTATAGTGATGGAAAAAATAATACGATTGTTTTAACTAATAGAAACAGTACTTCTGCAATGGAGCTGCGGTATTTAATGCTTGATGGCCGCTTTGGTGCCACCAGTGATGATGCGCTTCCATTTTCTTGCAACCCTGGTTTTCTCACCTTGAATAATCCTGCTTCAACGATCTTGGCTCCCGTTAAACTGCGTCGCACACTGACATATTTTAACTCTGTCGATGCAAAATTAGCGGGTGAATTAATTGAACCTGTTTCATATAAAACCTTTCCTCTGGTTGTGATGGTGCATGGTTCGGAAAAAGATGCAGCAATCGGTAATTCACGGGCCTTGTTGTTGGCAAGCCAGGGTATCGCTGTGTTTGTATATGACAAACGTGGCACTGGCCAGTCAGAAGGAGTGTACACGCAGAATTTTGAATTACTGGCAGAAGACGCCGCTGCTGCAATGCGGCATGCACGGAAAATGGCTACAACAAAAATTTCGCATGCGGGTTTCTGGGGGGCAAGCCAGGGTGGTTGGGTGGCACCGTTAGCGGCGCAACATCTATCCGTTGATTTTGTGGTAGTTGGTTATGGATTGGTTGCCTCTCCTATAGAAGAAGACCTTGATCAAATGCTTGTGGAGGCGCGGCAGAAAAATTTTGATAAAGCGCAAATTGAAAAAATATATTCATTATCAACCCTGACAACCAGAATCCTTTTATCGAATTTCACTCGCGGTTTCAGTGAGTTGGAAAAATTCAGAAAAAAATCCGTTGGTCAACCTGCTTTTAACACAATTAATGGGGAATACAGTGGTGCCATGCTCCGTATGAGTGATGCGGAATTGCGCCGTATGGGAAAGGCCGTTTTCGATAACCTTGAACTCATCTGGGATTATGATTCTGCAACGGTGCTGAAACAATTGCAGGTGCCCATGTTATGGATTCTCGCTGATCAGGATCGCGAAGCACCCAGCCAACGAACATTGAGAGCGTTAACGCAATATAAAAAGAACAACCCGTTGCTGGATATTTATATTTTTCCTCATACGGATCACGGGATGTACGAATATAAGGAATTACCTGATGGAACACGTATAAATACTCGTGTCACTGACGGATATTTCAGGTTAATTGTTGATTGGATTCGCCAGGAGGAAACTCCGTTTTTTGGTAACGCTATTGCCATGTAACCAGTGAAGGAAGAGAGGCTTGTGTGCGTAAATTAATATTGATTGTATTTGTCATGCTGTTTAATGGTTGTGTATATAGCGGCATTAATAAACCTGAAGCAGATTATATTATTGAAAATGTTAGCGTTATTCCTATGAATAAGCCTGGTATTTTAATGGATATGGCTGTTGTTATTGATAAGGGAAAAATTCGACAGATCATTAAACAACGTGAGGCCTATAAGGTTAACGCAAAAGCGAGAATTAACGGGGAAGGACGTTATCTTATGCCTGGACTTGCCGACATGCATGTTCACGTTCGCTGGGCCCCCCAAAAAATGTTTAATTTATTCATCGCTAATGGTGTGACTACGGTAGCGAACATGCGTTTGCAGGATGGTGACTTTGATCATTTTGCATTGCGCGACCAGGTTAATAGTGGTGCGATTGTCGGTCCACGCTATTTACTTAGCGGTACGCATTTGGAAAAAGGTTTTCCGGCCAGCGTTGCGGCTGTTGATACGATATTGGACGAGCATCTAAAACATGGAATTGATTTTGTTAAGGTGCACGGTGATTTGGATGCAGATATTTATAACGCCATTATTGCTGGCGCCCGAAAAAGAGAGCTTAAGGTGATTGGCCATGCCCAACACAAAATGCCGTTACAAAATAGCCTGGTATTAAATTCTCTTGAGCACATGGAAGAGTTTTTATATGTAGCGCGTGATGAGAAGGATGTTAACGCTTTATCAACCAATTTTTTATCAGCGTACCGGGCTAATGTAGAGCATTTATTTGATGCGAATTATCGTAAAACAATAGTTGCAGATGTAGCAGCGTCAGGAATTTATATTGATCCCACATTAATTGTTTATAAAATGGTGGGCGTTTGGCAATCGGATGAATACCTTGCCAAACTGCGGAGCAATCCCGATTTGCGATATTTGCCGGTAGATGTGCGTGAGTTTTGGCTTGATACTGCAACGAATCCCTATCAGGAAAAGGATTTTCCCATTACTAAAGCAGAAGTGGATAAAAATTTGCGCGTGCTGTTTATGTTAATGAAAGAATTTCATGATCAGGGCGTTCCATTGCTTTCAGGTACTGATACATTTGGTACGCTAGTGCCAGGTATTTCCCTGCATGAGGAACTTGCATTATTGGTTGATGCCGGATTATCACCTTTTGAAGCACTGCAATGCAGTACAGTGACTGTGGCGGCTTATCTGGGGAAACAGGAAAGTGCAGGGATTATTCAGGCCGGTGCGCGAGCAGATTTTATTTTGCTGGATCGCAATCCATTAACTGACATCCGCAATAGCCGTAGTGTAAGTGGCGTATTTACACATGGGCGTTGGTTTTCACGACCTGAACTTATTGCGCTCCAACAAAGCGCATTGCATGAGTAACCATGTGATTGATGTTGGTTGAAAATATTAACTGCGTTAACAATTTTTCAATCCCTTATTTAATCCCCTAATTCAATATCCAGGCAATTCAACAATCTCACCGCTTCCAAACGGCTGAATCTGGCGGATTTTATGTTGTTATTAAAAATATCGATATCGTAATTTTCAGCTTCACTAAAGTCTGTGTCTTGCAGATTGGTTTTCATAAACAGGCTATTGGTGAAGTCGGTATAAGTGAAACTGGATTTGCTGAAGTTGCCATTGCGGAAATCTACATCGTGGGCTTTGCAATGTTCCAGTGTCAGCTCGCTTAAAGTAAGGCCGAAGAAGGAACTGTCGTTGATGATGCAGTGATTAAATGTTAATGGTGAGGTGAAATTGAAACGCGGCCAATCTGCTTTAGTCCAATCTATGCCGACCAGCTTGCTTTCGTTGAAATTAATATCAAAAAACTTGCTGTAGTCTACTTTGCTATTACTGAGGTTCGACGATGCAAAGACACAATCGACAAATTTACATTTATAAAAGCGAACGCTTGAAAAATTACACTGTTCAAAAACGCAATTTTCGAAAATCACTTCGCTGAACGATTCACCAACGGCATCGATGTGTTTGAATGTTTTGGAACAATATTCACTGTCGTTTTCTATAGTCATAGTGAGGTGTCTGGCCGGAGTGTATTTTCTGTAACCATATTCGCATGGGGCGCGATTTATCGCGCCCTTAACGGTAAATCACTTTAGGGTGATGAGTTAAAACAAATCCTCAATCGACAAATAACGCTCGCCCGTGTCGTAGCTGAAAATAATCACGCGGCTGCCGGGTTTAAATTCATTTTGCTTTTGCGCAACGGCGGCAAGTGTCGCTCCGGAAGAAATGCCGACAAAAATGCCTTCTTTCAAGGCACATTGGCGAGTCATGTCAAAGGCAGCTTCTTCACTCACTAATACAGTTCCATCAAGCGTGCCTTTATTTAACACCTGCGGAATAAAGCCGGCACCTACACCCTGGATGCGATGCAGCCCTTTTTGGCCGCCGCTGATCACGGGTGATTTTTCGGGTTCCACCGCGAAGGTTTTTAAGTGTGGAAATTTTTCTTTCAGCACTTCACTGCAACCGGTGATGTGGCCGCCGGTACCTACACCGGTAATCAGGTAATCAACGCCTTCAGGAAAGTCGGCGAGAATTTCCTGTGCAGTAGTATTGCGGTGCACCTCTACGTTGGCAGGATTGTTGAATTGTTGGGGCATCCAGCTGTTAGGATTTTCTGCAAGTAATTCATTGGCTTTGGCGATACAACCACCCATGCCGAGCTCTTTAGGTGTTAATACCAGTTCTGCACCTAACGCTTTCATATTTTTGCGGCGTTCAATGGACATGGATTCAGGCATGGTGAGAATCAGGCGATAGCCTTTTACTGCGCAAACCAGTGCCAGGCCGATACCGGTATTGCCGGAAGTGGGTTCAATAATGACCGAGTCTTTGTTGATAAGGCCTTTCGCTTCTGCATCCTCAATCATCGCCAGGGCGATACGATCTTTAATACTGGACCCTGGATTAAAGCGTTCGACTTTCATCCAGACTTCAATATCGCTGCGAAATAAGTGGTTGATGCGAACGTGAGGTGTATTGCCTATGGTTTGTAAAATGTTATCAACTTTCATGATGTTCCCTGTGAGTAATGCTTGCGCTGCAAGCGTTAAGGAATAAATTTAAAATGCACACGACAGTGTAGCGAATACGGGGCATAAAAAAAGCCGCATTGTGAGCGGCTTCTTAGTTGGGTCTGAAAAAAGTTTACGCGCGTTTGCGACGAATCAGTATCAGTGCGAATAAACCCGCTACCAATAACAACAGGGATGAGGGTTCCGGTACTTTCACTACGGGTGGTGTTACTGGCGGTGCTGGAGGCTCAACAGGCGGTACGAAAAATCCATCCCACATATTTGCTTGTGCACCCCAACCGCCGGTCCAGGATTTAGCGATAACCTGGCCGCTTAAGTCGCCGTGTAAAAAATTGAAGTTGGCATTGGGTGCAAGGATATTGCCCTTGAGGCCGCCGCTGAACGTAATATTTTCCGCTTCAAAAAAGTTGTAGATGATATGGCTGGCGGCCAGGTCCAATGCATCATAAGTTTCGCGGCTGCCGTAGTTCAGTGAGTCAAAGGTGATGTTTTTGCCGCTGACGTTAATAACCAGTGTGTCATTTCTATCCAAACCATCGGCAGTCAAATCAGTCGCATTGGCCAGCATTTGGCCAGTGATATTGGCTACATAAACGTCTTTATCGGCAATACCGTCCAGCAACAACCAGTTACTGTATTTAAATTCCAGCCCACCGGTATTTCCCAGGGTTGAAAGTGATTTGGAGAGGTCAGTCAGTTGATTGAAGGCGCTGTTGAAATCGATTGGCGTACCTTTGGTGGTGGTGCCCGCTACTGCATTTTTGCTGGAGCCGGCGGTGAGCTCACCTCCCAGGATCAGGTTACCTTTGACATTGCCCCACGCATAGCTCGCGGTAGTCAGGTTGCCACCTACTACCAGAACGTCGGAGTAGCTGCTGCCAGTATCTTTCCAGAATTGGATACCATCGCGGTGGGTATTGGGTTCATAGTTCACGCCCACGTCATACTGGCCAATATTGGCGTTACCACCCACGGCAATCTTGCCTTGGGAATCTGCACCTGGCTGGGTAAAGTTTTCTTTAATAAACAGGTTATAACCTTTTGCCGCACCCAGATCGATACTAATGGCATTGACGTGGGAAGCAGCTATTACCAGTGCGAAAATTGCAGAGACTTGCTTGAGCATATATGCGAACCAGTTCACAAAATTAATGTGACGCAAGTTTAGGTTGAAATCTGAACAAGCTCAAGCCGCCCGACTATAAAAATTTTTCGGCTTGTTTTGATTGGTTATAAGCGAAGCACAAATTGAATGATAAGTTGGGGCTAGTGTTATAAGACGCCACTTTTATTAATCGAGGCGTTTTTTAAAGCGGGTCGCGGCAGCGAGAACCCCGATGATAGTGAAACCGATCAGCCACAACAGATCCGGCCAAAGGTCGTCCAGTGTGGCTCCCCGCAGTACAATTGCCCGTACCATGCGAATGAAGTGAGTGGCAGGCAGGGCTTCGGCAATCCACTGCGCGGCATCCGGCATTCCCTCGTAAGGAAACATAAACCCTGACAGCAAAATGGATGGAATTAACAAAAACACGGTGAGCTGCATTGCCTGCAACTGCGTTTTGGCGATGGTAGAAATTAACAGGCCCAGTGTGAGGCTAGCACTGATGAAAGAGAAAACCCCGAGTACCAATTGATCGAGCCTGCCATTAATGGGGACATCAAAAATCAAATGCCCAAGGCCAAGGATGATCCCCATTTGAATCAGGCCGACAAAAATATAAGGCACGATCTTGCCGATCATAATCTCGCTGGAATGTACGGGTGTAGTGATCAACAACTCCAGGTTGCCACGCTCGCGCTCGCGTACCAGTGCCGCCGAGGTAAACATCACCATGGTCATGGTGAGCACAATCGCCACCAGGCCAGGAACAATATTCACCGCTGAACGCCGCTCGGGGTTAAAGAAAAGGGCCGTTTCAAAGGTGTTTTTCCGAACGGCAGTTTGTGCCTCAAAGCCACTGGCGAACGGCATTTGTTGCAATGCGAGGAGGGCGTTGCTGACCATGGTGTCGGAGCCATCGATCAGCCATTGGGCGATAGGTCGATTGTCTTGCAGGCGCTGGCCGAAATCTTCAGGAATGACCAGGACTGCATGGACCTGGCCGCGACGGATGGCGTCTTCACCCAGTTTGGGAGTTTGGTAGGTTTCGCTAAAGCGCACCACCTGGGTAGCCTGGAGGTCAGCAATCAGGGCGCGTGCTACTTGCGTATGGCTTAAGTCCACGACGCCGACAGGCAGATCGCGCACATTGGTATTGATCGCGAACCCGAAGAGCAGCAACTGGATCAGTGGCACCATCACAATCATCCCGAATGTAGGGCGATCACGGGTGAGTTGGCGCAGTTCTTTAAAAACGATAGCGCCGATTCGCTGCAAGCTGCGGTTCAATCCATTCATTGCCGTGCACTTCCGTTTTCACCGCCGGTGCAATGTACAAATACATCTTCCAGGCTGGGGCGCACCTGATGGATCTGGCGTTGCGCAACCAGCTCCGGGTGAGTTGTGCGCAACCAGGTTTCCGGTTCGTTGATTTCTTCTTTGATCAATACCCGTAAGTGGGTGCCTTGTTGGGCAGTGGATACTATTTCCGGCAGTTCGCTGAGTTGTTGTTTCAGCAGGCGCAGGTTGTCCCCGTCCACTTCCACGACGCTGGCGCCGAGATCGCGCATCAGCTGTGCTGGTGGGCCATCGGCACGTTTCACGCCCGCTTCCATTATGGCGATGCCATGGCAGCGTTCGGCTTCATCCATGTAGTGGGTTGAAACCAGAATGCTGGTGCCGGCATCGCAGAGGTCGAATAGTTTTTCCCAGAAGTCGCGGCGGTTTTCCGGATCTACGGCTGAGGTAGGTTCATCGAGGATCAATAATTCGGGTTGATGCAATGTCGCTGCCGCTAATGCGAGGCGCTGTCGTTGGCCCCCGCTCAACGCGCCAGCGAGGCGCTGTTTACGTTCGTTGAGCTGATAGCGACTGAGTTGCTGGTCGATAAGCTGTTTGCTCCGGTGTTTATCCAGATTGTAGATCTGCGCCATAAAACGCAGGTTTTCCTGCACGGTGAGGTCTTCGTAGAGCGAAAATTTCTGGGTCATATAGCCCAGTCGCCGGCGCAATTGTTCAGCCTGGGCGGGAATTTCCATGCCCAGTACTCGCACTGACCCCTCGCTGGGCGTGAGCAAACCGGTTATCAGGCGCATGCTGGTGGATTTACCGCAACCATTGGGGCCGAGGAAACCATAAATAGTTTTGGGCGGGATGCGCAGGTCGAGTTTATTGACGGCAACAAAATCACCAAAGCGACGGGTCAGGCCCACCGTCTCTATCGCCCATTCGCCGCTATTGCTTGCAGGGTCAAACTCAGTCATTGGGAAGCTCGACTTGAACCGGCAGGCCGCTGGGAAGCGCATTTGCGCTGTCAGGTAATTGCACTTCAGCGAGATACATCAAGCGCGCGCGGTCGGTCGAATTCAATGCGAAGTAGGGCGTGAATGCAGCATCCTGGGAGATCCAGCGCAACTTGCCGGTTTGGGGTTCGGCGAGCCCATCGATATGCACTTGTAATTGCGTTCCGGTTTTAAGGTTTACGCGATGGGTTTCCGGTACGTAAATACGCGCATAGGGAGCTCCATCATCCAGTAAGGTTACAACCGCTTCGCCGACGCTGGTACGCTCGCCCAAATGTTTGGGTAAATGGTCGAGCCGGGCGCGGCGAGTGGCGCGGATACTCAGTTCACTCAGGTTATATTGTTCAAGCTCCAGGCCGGCTTTAGCGAGCGCAACTTGCGCTTCGGCCTGTTTTAAATCTTCTTCGCGGGCCCCGTTGGTTTGTAACAATAAATTTTCATGCGCTTTATCCAGGTTGGCTTGTGCTGAATCGCGTTTGGCGCGGGCGCTATCCAATTCGGCGGCACCAGCCAATTTACGTGCAACCAGGGTCTGTGCGCGATCAAACGTTTTTTGCGCTTCAACCAATTGCGCATTCGCGCCCTGGACTTGTGAACGCGCGGCGGCAATATCTTCTGGGCGATTACCGTTTTGCAGTTTGGTGAGATTGGCTTGCGCACTTTCCAGGCTGGCTTGGGCGCTTGCCACCAGTGCTTGCTGGCGACGATCATCCAATTGCAACAATAGATCGCCCTGTGCGACCAACGCGCCCTCCATAATGGGTAATTGGGTAATAATTTCCGCAGCAGTGGCTTTGAGGATAATCCGGTCGCGCTCGAGTGTTCCGAGTGCCAGGTGATTGTCGTGATCGCCACAAGCCGTCAGTGCGAATAAAAAAACGGAAAGCAGATACAGGCGGATGCCAAAATGCATGCGGGCACGAAAACACAGGCTGGTATACCGTTTCATAACGAATCCCTGAATTACTCTGGATGCGCAGAGTTTGCCAGAAAACGATTGCACTGGCACACCATGGAGCTTGATGATTTTTGTTGTACTACAACAGTTCATCAAACTTAACAATTCACTACGCGACACCAATTGGCTGCGCGTAGTGTGCTGGAGGAATTTATGGCAGAATCCACGCGTCTTAATTATTTTAATTACCCAAGGAAATTCCCATGCTCGAAACCACTTTGTCATCGCTCGACGGCTTGCCGCCTTTTCTCGCCTATTTTGCCGTGGCAATTGTATTGGTATTGATTTTTGTGCGCCTTTACACCTGGGTTACGCCACAGGATGAGTTAGCGTTGATTCGCGCGAATAATCCTGCTGCTGCCTTGGCGTTTGGTGGTGCGTTAATCGGATTCGCTTTGCCCTTGTCCAGTGCGATCACCCATTCATTATCGTTGGCGGATTGTGCAATCTGGGGTGCTGTAGCGTTAATCGTGCAAGTATTAACATTTGTGGTATTGCGCTTGAGCCTCAAACAATTGCCCGAGCGAATTAACAACGGCGAAATCGCCACCGGAATTTTATCGGCGGCCACTGCAATTGCGGTGGGGCTGATCAACGCTGCGTGTATGAGCTATTAATTTTTTTACAGTAATCTTTTTACTGAACCCTTTTTCAGGAACATGATGATGAAACGAAGTAAAAAAGCTGCTCTGGTTTTAATGGTTCCCGCTACCACATTATTGCTCGCTGGTTGTGGTGAAGAACGTGAACAGGCATTGGTATATGAATCCCCAAGTGAATGTGCTGCAGCATCATTTAATACACCGGAGCAATGCAAAGCCGACTACGATGCAGCAAAAGCATTGCATCCACAGGTTGCCCCTAAATATGTTTCCAAAGAAGAATGTGAAACTGATTTTGGTTCTGGCAATTGTGAAACAGCACCGCAACAAACCTCATCCGGCAGCAGTGTTTTTATGCCGATGATGATGGGATATTTAATGGGGCAAATGATGAACCGTGGCGCCGTGCCGCAGAATCTGCAACAGCCCGCCGCTGCCAATACGTCCAAAGTTCCCACGCAACCGTTGTATAAATCGCGCGATGATCGCGCGACTTTCCGTACAGCAACGAATAGCCCTGTTGCCGGTGGCATTGGCCCTATCACATTAAAACCTTCGCAAGTACAACCGCAGGCGGGTCAATTAGTGCGTCGCGGCGGTTTTGGTTCGCAAGCAGCAAACCGTGCTCCGGCAACCGGTTTTGGCGGTTAATGGATGAAGCGAATTAATATTACCGAGCGTGCTAATTGGCGTGCTTATGCTGAGGATGTTGGTTTTAAATTTCACACCTTTGATGGCGAACCCTACTGGGATGAAACGGCATATTACCAATTTTCTTTGCAGCAAATAGAAAATGACCTGGAAGCGCCCACGGAAGAATTGCACCAGATGGTCATGGATATGGTGGGTGATATTACCCGCAGCGAAGAAATGCTCACGTTGTTGAATATCCCGCGCGATTTCTGGAGTTACGTGTGGAATTCCTGGCACAAAGGCCAGCCCCATCTATATGGTCGCATGGATTTGGTTTACAGCGGCACAGGTCCTGCGAAATTACTCGAGCTTAATTACGATACTCCCACCTCACTATTTGAAACCGGATTTTTCCAATGGGTATGGCTGGAAGATCAAATCAACGCCGGGGTATTACCTGCGCACGCCGATCAATTTAATTCGCTGCAAGATAAGCTCGAACAAGCGTTTGCTGAATTAACGCTGCCGCAACCTTTTTATTTTTCCAGTGTGCGCGAAAGTATTGAAGATAAAGGCACTGTCGAATACTTGATGGATATTGCTACGCAAGCTGGTGTAGACACGCGGTACATTGCGATTGAAGATTTGGGGGAATTGCAAAACCAATTGGTAGATTTGGAAAACCAGCCCATCCATGGTTTATTTAAACTTTACCCGTGGGAATTTATGGTGCAGGAAGACTTCGCCAAAGTAATAACCTCCAGCCAAACGCAAATTATCGAACCAGGCTGGAAAATGTTGTTATCCAATAAAGGCATTTTGCCATTGTTGTGGCAACGTTATCCCAATCACCCCAACTTGCTGCCTGCATTTTTTGAAACACCGAAAAGTGAACCTATAAGTGCCGGCTGGGTGCGTAAGCCATTATTTTCACGCGAAGGTGCTAACGTTGATTTGATTACCGCCGAAGGTGAAAAAGTTTCAGCACAAGGTCCTTACAATGATGGGCGATTTATTCGTCAGGCATTGCATGCGTTACCAAAGTTTCGCGACGAATATCGCGATGCCGATACTTACACCATGCTGGGTAGCTGGATAGTAGGTGACAGCGCCGCCGGTATTTGTATTCGCGAGGACGAAACATTAATCACCAAGGATACATCGCGTTTTTTGCCGCATATTATTCTGGATTGATATCGGAAGCAGTCACGGATTTTATTATTCGGCAAGGATTGCCGGCCGCAACAACACCGTCGGGAATATCTTTATTCACCAGGCTTCCTGCTCCAATCACTGAACCTTTACCAATCGTCACTCCCGCTAAAATAATTGCACCGCCACCAATCCAGCAATCATCGCCAATGGTGACTGCTGCACTAAATTCCTTACCGGTTGCACGCTCTATCGGATCGAGTGGATGAGTGGTTGCATAAATTTGCACATTAGGACCAAACATTACTCGATCACCAATGCGTACCTCGGCGCAATCCAGGATGACGCAATTGTGATTGGCATAAAATCGCTCACCCAAAAAAATATTACTGCCGTAATCACAAAAAAAATGAGGTTCTATATAAGCGCTGGAAACTTGCCCGAACAATTGTTGGTAAATCGGTTTGCGGGCTTTGGTTTGGTCGGCACGCAGGGCGTTTAGCTCCGCACAGAGCTGCTTGGCACGTTTACGGGCGGCAACCAATTCAGGGGCAAACGGATTTACTTCATGGAAAGGATGCATGCAATTGCTCTCGGGCGAAGGGGTTTTGGGGTAGAATAGCGTAATACCACGCCGGGATTACAGGCTTATCGAGCTCAAGAAATGATAACCATCAAGCGGTCGTAACCTTCAGGAAATTATAGAGAATACTTATGAGAACTAATGATATTTTTCGCAAGCTTACCCAATCTTTACAGTTCGATACGCTGAAAATACAAACCTTATTTGCGCCTGCTGGTATTGATCTGAGCGAAAAGGAAATCGTCAATCTATTAAAAACAGATTACCAGCCCGGTTTTGAAACTATGCCCGACTACATATTGTTAATTTTCCTGAATAATTTGATTGATGAATATCGCGGTAAAAAGCCGGATGCGGTAATGGAACCGGTGAACAAACACGGGAAAATCTCTAATAATGATGTGCTAAAAAAACTACGCATCGCTTTTAATTTGCATGAGCAAGACGTGCGAGAAGCATTAAAGCTAGTAACTATCGAACTCACAAAATCAGATCTCTCGGCATTATTTCGCAAACCCGGCCACGAACATTACAAAGCCTGCGATGATGAATTGGTACTGGATTTTATCGACGGTATCGGAAAATTACTGCAAACGCGAAAAGCGTGAAGGTTTGATCGATGCAAGAGCAGAACATTAATATCGCTGTAGTGCGCTGGTTAAATGAGGTGGTTATTGGTTTAAACCTGTGCCCTTTTGCCGGAAAGCCTACGCAGGAAAATCGCGTACGGATTTTCATTTCAACTGCAAATGATGATGAATTATTACTACAGGACTTGCAGCGTGAAATGGAATTGCTGGACGAAAAGCCCGCCAGTGAACTGGAAACCACACTGGTTGTTATCCCTGGCCATTTGCAGGATTTCTTTGACTACAACCAGTTTTTAAACTGGGCTGAGAAAATGATTAAACGCAATGGTTGGACCGGTATTTACCAGTTGGCAACCTTCCATCCGAATTATTGTTTTGCCGGTGCTGAACCGGAAGATGCAGAAAACCTCACCAATCGCGCGCCTTATCCGATATTGCATATTATTCGTGAGGCAAGTTTGGAAAAAGCATTGCAATATTACAAGGGTGTTGAAGAAGTTCCGGAAAATAATAAAAAGCGTATCGAAGCACTTTCTGATAGTGAAAGGGAAAAATTATTTTCGTATTTGATGAAATGATAAGGTTGAAATACAAAGGAATAAATAATGCAGTTAATAAAAATGATGGTTACGCTATTTTTGGTAATGGGCGCAATCTGGACCTTGCTTCCCTGGGCGGTTGGTGTAAATAATTATGTAAAGTCGCATAGTGGATATTTAACAGCAATTGCGCGCAGTTACTGGTTGCTGCTGCTGGTATTACATCCCTTGTTAATTTATTTATTATGGTTAATTAGAAAAAAGGAGCAGTACGAAAACTGCTCCTTTTGATGTTAAAAAATTCTGTTGATAGTTATTCTAAATTAATAGTTAATCTGGAAATTAATAAACACTTCCCGCCCCACATAGTCATACCCGCTGTACAGTGGCGAATTGCCAACGCGATTAAAATAACCAGCAGAAATTTCCGGTGGTGTTTCGTTGGTCAGGTTGCGCACCCCGAATGTTGTCTTCCAGGTTTCTGCTTGATAACGTGCAGAGATAAGGTGTTCGAAGTAACTGGGAACCGTGTAATCTGAAAAGCTCTCCGCAGGGTCTTCCTCAGCTATTGAATAACCGTCCATGCTACTGATCCAGTCAACACTGTAAAGGAATTTCCAATCATCCAGGGTGTAGCTGATGCTGGCAGAACCGCCAAATTCCGGTTTTTCCAGGCTGCCGTTATACTCCTTGAATTCTTCACCTCTAAATAATTGTTCAGCTTGTGTGTAATAACGTGTGAGGCTTAGATTAACTCCCAGATTTCCAGGGCCTATATCCTGGCCAAAATCTGCATTCACATCCAGGCCACGTAATTTTTCGGAAGATAAATTGGTATAGGCATTATTGACTGTTAATTGTTTGGTAACCGCATCGCGCGTGACAAAACGACATAAACCCGTGTCGGCGGCAAAATCGGTAGCGGAGTCATAGCAGCGTTTCAAAATTTCATCTTCGCCCACCTGTTGAACACCATTTTCAATTTCAATTTCAAAGTAATCAACAGCGATACTGATTTGGGTTGAATCGCTAACATGTGGTTCGAAAATAAAGCCGTAAGTAGTGTTGTCCGATGTTTCCGCAAATAAACCAGCTTCTGCTCCACCAAGGTTAAAAATTTCTACACCGTTAGTGGCATTGAACGCGGGATTTGATAATTCTGCATCGCAGTTTGCTGCACGATTAGGATTGGCCGCATTGCTGTAATCGTTACACGGATCAATCGATGCTGCACGGAAACCGCTCGTTGGTCCCTGGAATTGTTCAAACAGTGCTGGCGCGCGATAAGAGGTTCCACGGCTGGCACGTAGTGTGAACCAATCGGTAATCGCATAAATCAAACCTACTTTATAAGTATCATCTGATCCGTAAGAATTGTAATCGGTGTAGCGAATCGAACCGTTAAAAGTGAGTTCTTCTGCAAAGGCAGCACCGCTTAGTATTGGAATCTGGATTTCACTATAAACTTCGGTGACGTCATCTTCTCCAACTGTTGGCGTCGCACTGCTTAAATTATAAAGATTGCCATTAACACTGTTTTCATCTGGCTGATCATTGATTTCCATTTTGCGATGTTCAAGGCCCAATACTGCTTGTACTTTACCGGCGGGAACACTGAATAATGGTCCATCAAAAATTGCGCTGTAAATAGATTCTTCATATTCGGTTTTACCAATGATATTACGGAAAACATAATCCCTAAAATCTTGCGGTAAATTTCCCCCGATCACCGCAGCCGTTAAACGGGGAAAGGGAACGCATTTTTCGCCCGGGTTGGTAAGGCTTATCTCACAGGTTAAGCCGTCGCGTACCAGGCTTGAATTCAACCCACCCGGTGCCGTAATTGAATCGCTCGCATAAGTGAGTTTGTCGATCAGAAATGATTGCTGTTCATAAGTCGCATCGGATTTTGCATAGCTTGTATAAATGTCGTAACGCCAATCAGGCAAAAAAACAAGGTCGCCGCGCAAGCCGAAAGTGGGTTTATAAAAATCCACTTCCTGTCTGCTGATATCAGTGTCAAAACCCACAAAAGCACGTACTCCGACGGAATCTCCATCACTGGTTCCCTGGTCTGCTCCGAAAGTTGAAAACGTCAGTGAGGTTGGAATCGCGGCGCTGCCTCGACGGTAATCCATAATCATTTGACGAAAACCTGCTTGCTCTGATTCCCTGCGCGATGCTAATAATTCACCATACAGTTCAGCCTTTCCCAGGGCTTGTAAATCGTATTTACCTTGGACAAAACCGGTGTAATTTTTTGCCGGGGAAATTAAATTTTCTTTAAGCATATTGGGGTCAAATGTATCGCGAATATTGGTACTTAATGATTGCAGATATTGATCATCACCGTCGTTAACGATTTCAAAACCACCAACACCTTCAAAGCCAACCAGACCGCTATTTATTGAAGCGTTGGGTCTGAAGCGAGTGAAGATCGTTTTCGATGGATCGGGTGTATAGGGAGCGCCAACAACAGGTCCCGATAATCCGAAGTCCCTCCAGTTCTCACCATCAATACCTTCGAGCCCAATCGTATTGACGGTGACACCATTTGATCCCGTCGCTGTTATTGGATAGCACTTGGATTTATTGGTTCGCACGTCAATAAAATCGTCTGCTTCACCGGTTACCGGATCGCGAAAGTTGTCGCGATTGCAGCGTGTCCATTCACGATCACCCAGCGTGAGCGATTTGCGTTCGTAATAATCAAATGAACCGGAAATAGAAAAGCGCTCTTCATCAAGCCCGCCGACAATTGATAAGCGGACTTGCTCCCCGCCACCCTCGGTGGGATGGTTAAAATCACCTTCAAGCACTAATCCATCTACATTGTCGCGAGTGATTACATTGATCACGCCGCTCACTGCATCAGAACCGTAAATGGACGATGCTCCATCGCGCAGGATTTCCACACGTTCAATCATCGCTGTTGGCAACACGTTTAAATCCGCTGTGCCCACTGAGCCTTGCGTTCCCGCCGGTGCAACGCGACGACCATTGATTAACACGAGCGTGCGACTTGCCCCTAAACCGCGCAATGAAATGGTATTTGCACCGGGACCGCCCTCAGTGACATAGCTACCGAAAGCATTATTAATTTGCGAGGAGCCACCGGTAATCGCATTTGATTGCAATAAATCAGTAGTGGAATTAAGGCCTGCGGCCGCAGCGTCTTCACGGGTAACAAGTGTGGTTGGTGAAACGGTTTTTAAATTGGTCTGGCGAATACGCGACCCCACAATCACCAGCTCTTCAATTTCATTCGCTTGTTCGCCATTTCCTGGCTCTTGTGCAAGAACCTGCGGACTACCCCATAGCAAACTGCAAAGACCGGTAGCGGCAATGATTTTGGGAACGGTTAATTGAGAGGTCATTGGAGCGGTGAAAGAACGTATTGCGAGGTACAAAATGTGTTGCTTGATCATCATAACTCCTTCGCTCATCTGTGTGAGTCAGCACTGGTTGCCAGACATTATCAGTATAATTTTCCACAGCACCTTGATCAGCTATGCGCTGACGTGCTGCTTACAGTCTAGTGACAAGCAAAAAATCTGCCGCTCGAAATGCATCACATTGTGATTTTTTGCACTAAAAAAGCATAAAAGTTTTGTTTGGATGTGTGAAATGAAAAATCAGGCGCCAGAATCCATTTTTATTGTACTGATAAGTGATTCTGGCTATGGCGATGGAGTGGGGTTAAGCGACGTGAAAAAACGGAACGCAAATTAACAGCGATGATTTACAGCGGATGACTAAAGCAATCAATCAATTCCATAACTGCTTTTGCTTCGCTGATTGAACAGGGGTTATTTCGCTCGCCACGAAAATAATTATTTACTTGCTCGATCATTGGCTGCTGGATGTGTTGTGGATTAGGAATAATTATTTCTTCTTCGCCATCAGTATTGGTTAGACGAATGACTTGCTGGCCAAAGAAGTTGATGGTTAATTTGCCTTTGGTGCCGATAATTTCACATTGATCGCGTGTTTGTTCCGCCCCAACTGCAAAGTGCCAGCGCCCCTGCAACAAAACGCCTGATTCAAATGTTGCCCAACCGTGTACAGCATCATCAGCGTTATTAAACTTCCGTTGGTTAAAACCAAAACCACTGGCTTTATCGACGGCGCCAAACCAATAAAGCATTAAATCCAATTGGTGTGGTGATAAGTCGTGGAATAAACCTCCACCGGATAACGCCGGATTTACTCGCCAGTTATCATCGGTAGTGGTAATAATTTTTGAGGCTGCCGGCTGCAGCATATCCAACTGCACTAACAGCGGCGCGCCAATTGCACCATTGCGAATCAATTCGTGCATTTTCATAAAGCAAGGTACATGGCGGCGATAATGGGCTGCTGTCACTTTTCTGCCTGTGCTTTTTTCAATCGCAATAATGTCTTCGCATTCGGCGGCGTTTAATGTGACCGGTTTTTCGATATAAACATCTTTGCCCGCTTTCATTGCCGCAATTGCATAATCTTTATGTTGCGCTGGTGGCGTAGCGATGTACACGGCGTTTATATCGGGATTAGCGAACAATGCTTCGGCACTGTCGTACCAATGTGGCACCTTGTGGCGTCGGGCGTAATCTTCTGCTTTACTACTGTTGCGGCGCATTACTGCAATTAATTCTGAACCCGGCGCCTTGTAAAAACCGGGGCCGCTTTTTACTTCGCATACATCGCCAACACCAATAATTCCCCAGCGGATTTTTTGCATACTTTGCTCACTTGCTACAACGGATTTATGTTAGATCCGGAATTTTTCAATTCCCGAATTTATTCAACAAGGGTGATCTTGTCTTTTTCAATCAGGATTTTACGTTGCTTGTACAATAAACTCAGTGCGTTTTTGTAATTGCCTTTGCTGACGTTAAAGGCTTTATAGATGGCTTCAGGTTCACTTTTATCGGTGAGGAAGGAAACTCCGCCGCGTTTTTGTAAATCGGCGAGAATTTTTTCAGCCAGGTCTTCTTTGCTGTCGCGCGCACGTTGTTGCAAACTTAAATCGATCTTGCGGTCATCGCGAATGGTCTTGATAAATCCTTTTACTTTTTCACCGTAAAGCAGTGTGCGAAACGCATCATCGCGGAAAATTAAACCCAGGTGGGAATGATTGATGACTGCTTTATAGCCCATATCGCTGCGGCCACAGATAATTAAATCAACCGGTTGCTGGGTGCGGAAGCCGCTGGCGCGCTCTTCGAGGTGACGATTCAAGCGCGATGACGCAGTGATGCGCCCGGTATGTTCATCCAGATAAATACACACCACGTAGGAGCGGCCCGCTTCCATGGGTTTATGTTGCTCGCTATAAGGCACTAATAAATCTTTGGGTAAGCCCCAATCCAGGAATGCACCTACCTGGTTAACCTCTTTTACTTCCAGGAATGCACATTCGCCCACAGTTGCTTTGGGCGTGAGGGTAGTGGCGATAATACAATCGTCAGAATCCAGGTAGATAAATACATCCAGCTCATCGCCAATGTTCATTGCTTCGGTGACATAGCGTTTGGGCAATAAAATGTTGCCGTATTTGCCGCCGTCCAGAAAAAGGCCAAAGTCAGTGCGTTTGATAATTTTTAAACGATTTTGATCGCCTACCCGTAACATAAAAAACCTTTGCTGATACTAGTACATGAGATGGTGCACAGTGTATGCGTTATAAGCAGGGGATTTCCAGTTTTACCGGTAGATTGGGGAAATATAATGGGGCCTTGCATCCTTCAGTGACAATCAGGGCTATTAGTTCCGATGGACAAAAAGGAGCCGCATGGACTCCTTCTTTATTAATGCAAAACACCTTTTTTAATCAGCCAATTTTCTATGCAATTTCCATCAGTGTTTGCAGTAAAGATTGTAATTTTTTGTTACCTGTTTCATCCAGTGCTTGCAGTGGTTTGCGTGGTTCACCTACGGGTAGTCCTTTCAATTTTAATCCTGCCTTGATCGTTGTAGGTAGTCCACCTTTCAGAATAAATTCCAACAGTGGTAATTGTTGGTAAAATATTTCGCGCGCTGATGTGAGGTCATTATTTTGAATCGCTTGATAAAGTTTTAGTGGCCACTGTGAAATGATATTGGGCGCTGCAGTGCACCAGCCAGTTGCTCCTGCTGCAAACGCTTCCAGCGCTAATGGATTACTGCCGTTATAAAACGGTAACTCGCCATTACTCAGTAAGCGGATTTTATGCATGCGCTGAATGTCACCGGTGCTTTCTTTTACCATAGTGACATTGTCGATGGATTTGAACAGCTGCACGATTAATTCCGGGGGCATATCAATACCACTGGTGGCGGGATTGTTATAAACCATAATGGGCAATGAAACTGCATCGGCAATTTTGGCGTAGTGATTAAAAATTTCATCGGGTGTTAATTTCCAATAGGAGGCGGGCAATACCATAATTGCATCGGCACCGGATTTTTCGGCAATTTTTGCGCGATTAATAGCATTCTGTGTGGTGAGATCCGATACACCCACAATAACGGGTAAACGCTTGTTTACCGCTTTAATGCTCGCCTGCGCGACTTCCGTCCATTCTTCATCATTTAAATAAGCGCTTTCACCGGTACTGCCTAACGGTGCAATCGCATGTGAACCGTTACGGATTAATTGTTCGATCAATGTGGCCAGCGTTTTAGTATCCACTTTGCCATTTGATGAAAAAGGTGTGATGGGGTAGGTAATGATTCCTTTAAATAAAGAACCCTGGAAAACATCGGTTTTTCTAGTCATAAAAATATCCTCAGTGGGTGATGGAAAATAAAAATTTATTGCAAACAATCACGGTGATTGCGCAATGCACGACGAGCGTAGTACGCAAAAAAAGCTTGATGGCGTTTGGGGGTGGAGGTCCAGTCATGTGCTTCCTGTGCAAGCGTTTCATCAATCGGCTGGATGTGGCCCGCCGCCATCGCAGCGAGTTGCATACGTGCAGCGCGCTCAAATAAATGCGCGAGCATCAATGCTTCTTCCACGGTGCGGCCAGTAACAAGCAATCCGTGGTGCGCTAAAAATAAACAGCGTTTATTGCCCAGCGCTTCAGAAATAATTTGGCCTTCGCTATTGCCCACGGGAATGCCGGGCCATTGCGTGAGAAAAGCGCAATCATTGAAGAGTGGGGTGGTATCCATATGCGAAATCACCAGCGGTGTTTCGAGCATGGATAAAGTGGCCACATGAAATGGATGGGTGTGGATGATGCAATTGATTTCGGGATTACTGCGATAAACCCAGGTATGAAAACGGTTGGCGGGATTAGGCATTCCCTCACCACTCAAACGATTTAAATCTTCATTTACCACCAGCAAATTGGATGCGGTAATTTCATCGAACCCAAGGCCCAATTGTTGGGTGTAGTAGGTGCCGGGTTGGTTAGCACGCGCGGTAATTTGGCCGGCCAATCCTGAATCATGGCCAGCATCAAATAAAATCCGGCAAGCAAGCGCCAGTTTTTCCGGCGTATTCCATTGGGGCAGCGCTAAAAACTGTTCCATTTTCCGGTGCGACTGACGCACCAGTTCCTCTTTCGACGTAGTAAGGGTATCGGCCATATCTTTGCTCCTTATGCTGCTGGGGGTGGTTGACGTAAAAGTTTTCGGAGGTAATAGTGCGTCGTTTTCTGGACCCTTAAAACGTCCAGTTTTGTAATTTATAGGGGGCCAGTGGATGGGGTTGTTTATGGAGGGGGTATGTTGCGGAATTGGTATTTGACCATTGTGCTGGAGCGGACTGCGGGCGTGGCGCTGCATTTGCAATTGGTGCAGGCGATTATTCAAGAGATCCAGCGCGGCCGTTTATTGCCCGGCGCTGCATTACCCGGTAGCCGGACGATTGCCGATGCCCTGTCGCTCAATCGCAAAACGGTGGTGCAAGCCTACGATGAGTTGCTTGCACAAGGCTGGATTGAAACCCAGGCGCGCCGCGGCGCATTTGTTTCTGCGCGTTTACCTGCACCGACAATTAAAAAAATAGATAAAAAAGCGGCACCGATTCCTGATTCCTTTGTGAAATCTTTACCACCTAATGGCCTCAGTGCATTTTTGGAATCCATTGCCGAAAAACCTGGTGCCATTCGTTTTAGCGATGGGGTGCCCGATGCGCGCCTGGTGCCGTTTGATGTACTTTCGCGCGCGTATCGCCGTGCGCTGTTGCATTCGGCTCGCGCTAATCGCCTGGCTTATGATGACCCGCGTGGAAATTTATTATTGCGCGATGCCATTGCCGATATGCTCAGGGCCGAGCGCGGTATGAGTGTGACCAACACTCAAATTTGTGTCGTGCGCGGCAGCCAGATGGGGATTTATTTGAGTGCGCGCCTGTTGGCAATGCAGAAAATGCCTGTTAATGACGCAGCAAGCGGTGATGGTTGTGTTGTGATGGAAGATCTCGGTTATCCTCCTGCACGCGAAGCGTTTGCCTCATTCGGAATCAGGATTGAATATATTGCGCAAGATGGTGCAGGTATGAATCTGGATGAATTGGAAATTCTTTGCAGGCGACGCAAAGTCAGTGCAGTTTATACTACGCCCCATCATCAGTTTCCCACAACCGTGATGCTTTCCGTTGAACGAAGGATTCGTTTATTGGAATTGGCGCGGCGTTACGATTTTCTGATCATCGAAGATGATTACGATCATGAATTTCATTTTTCCCACACCCCTATGCTGCCATTAGCGAGTATGGATACTGACGGGCGTGTGATTCATATCGGTTCACTTTCCAAAGTGCTCGCACCGGGATTGCGTTTGGGGTATATCGCCGCGCCGGAAATGGTAATCAATCGTTGTATGAATGAAATTATGTTGATTGATCGACAGGGGAACGCCTTAACCGAATTGGCAGTGGCAGAATTGATGCGTACCGGTGAAATAAAACGGCATGTGCGACGCGCATTAAAAATTTATAAGGAACGGCGCGATTATGCAGTGCAGCGGGTTAGTGAATTAATGCCATCGGCAACGTTTACGATTCCTGCCGGTGGCCTGGCACTCTGGCTGGCGTTGGACCCGCGCATGGATATGCAACGCTTGCAGCGCGACGCGTTATCACAGGGGGTAGCTATTTTACCTGGCCAATTATTTTCCGGAACGGGGCGAGCCATTCCTGCATTACGACTGGGTTATGCCAGTTTAAACCAACAGGAATTGGAATCCGGATTGGCGGCCCTGGTTGCGGCGATGCAACAACAGTTTCCCGTATAGATGTGTACAATGGCAGTGGATTATTGCACTGATGTAAGAGCGCTTTTTTATTTCCTGATCGTTGGTTTTTTGAAAATTTACCCAGAGAGTTAATGTGTTATGCAGGTATTTACCTTTGCTTACGCCGGGCGTGAGTTTGTTGTAGCCGCTACACCGGCTACCGGGGAAGAATCCGTTAATGTGGACGGTGAACAGGTTTCCCAGGTGCGCAACTTTAATCCTGTCAGCGAACATCGTTTCGATTTGCCGGATTTGGGTGAAGTGCGCATCAGCTTTCAAATAAATGTGTCGCTGGCACGTGTAAATTATCAATTGTGGATTGGCGGTACGCAGGTTCTGGAGGCTGAAACAGAATTATCATCTGTTCAGGATTGGCAAAGTCCTGATCGACAACAATCGACAGTACAAGACGGAGAGCATGTGACATTGGCAGCCACCGATGTAATGCCGGCAAAACCAGTTCCGGCAAAAAGTAATTCGTGGATTTCATTGGGATTGGTTGGACTTAAATTATTAAAAACGGTACAGGTTGTTAAAGTTGCGCTGCTCGCGGCCTCGGTTGCGGTGTATAGCGTGATGTTTACCGTCGAGTTTGCATTAGCGTTAATTGGAGTATTGGTATTCCATGAATATGGCCACCTGCGTGCGATGAAAAAATTCGGAATTCCTACCAAGGGAATGTATTTGATTCCATTTGTTGGTGGGTTGGCAGTAGGTGATTTACCGAAAACCCGTTGGCAGGATGTGTACATTTCCATGATGGGGCCGGTGTTCGGTTTAATCATGACGTTGGTGTTTTATATTGTTTATCTCGCTACCGAAAGCCATTTCGCCGGCCTGGTCGCCTCTACCAGTGCTTTATTAAATTTATTTAATTTAATTCCAGTGTATCCACTCGACGGTGGACGCGTCGTGAAGTCATTGGTATTTTCCGGTCGTAATTATTTGGCGCTGGTCGCGCTCCTGAGTATTTCGGCATTGTGTTTTGTATTTGCCTGGAAGCTCGGTTTTTATTTCATTACTTTTTTTATTGTGATTGGTGTGATTGATATAGTGGCGGGGTGGCGGGTTGGCCTTGCAGAAGACATAACGCCGCTAAATCGGTATGGCCTCTGGTTTTCCGTATTCTGGTATTTGGCAATTGTTGCACTCTTTTTAGGAATGATTGTAATGATTGCACAGGATGGATTGCCCGGTTCGGAAATCGCGATGAAAGTTCTGGCGTCTTAATCTTCAAAATAAATTCCTTTCTATAAAAAAACAAAAAGCCTGTCGCACGACGGGCTTTTTTATGCGTGTAAACCAGTAATTGCCACGTTCTGTTCTACACTGGAATCAGGTTTGCTTAGTGTGTGGTTGTTGTTTGATTGCTGCCGGTTAAGTAATAAATATCGATTTAATGATAAATATCGATTGAATGATGAATAAAATCGATTCCTCCAATAATTAAGAAAAGGAAACGCTTATGTATACTGATACCCCGTCCCCATTGCTTGCCTCCACTGATATTCACAGCGCGCGCAAAAAAGTCCTCGCTACGGCGATTGGCTTTTTAGCGGCTATGACAATCGCGTTGCCTGTTTCTGCCCAAATTGGTAGCGCAAGTTTGAGTGGGATTATTGAAACACGCGATCAACCGTTTGCCGGTGCAGCTGTTACCGTCACTAACACAGCGAATGGACACACAGCCAAAACCATCACTAAAGCTGATGGTAGCTACACACTGACCGGTTTGCCGCCGGGGTCTTATCGCATCAGTATCGCGGGGAAAAATTTGCAGGGCCAAAAGCCCGTCAATTTAAAAGTGGGACAAAAGGTCAATTTCAGTATTGATCTTGAGCAAACCAGCGCTGAGCAACCCGTGCAGGAATTGTTAGTACTGGGTACCCAGGAAAGTGTTTCGGTGGCCGGTGAGGTGGGAACCAATATCACCCTGGAGCAAATTGAATCCTTGCCGCAAACCTCGCGCAATTTCCTCGCGTTTGCGGACCTTGCTCCGGGCGTGCAATTTAATGAAGGGCAGGAAGGTAGTACTACTATTCAAGGCGGGGCACAAAGCCCTAATGCTATTAATGTATTTATCGATGGCGTGGGGCAAAAAAATTACGTATTGCGCGGGGGTATTAGCGGGCAAGACGCGAGTCGCGGCACACCATTTCCGCAATCAGCCATTGCTGAATATAAAGTAATTACCCAAAATTATTCCGCTGAATATGATCAATTAAGCAGTGCCGCTATTGTCGCGGTAACCGCGTCGGGTACTAACGAATTTAAAGGCGGATTTTTTTACGATTATACCGATGAAGGGATGCGCGAAAAAAATCCCAATGAATTAAAAGTATATAAAAAAACACCCAGCCGGAAAATCCAGTACGGGGCGAGTGTGGGCGGCCCTATTATGGAGGACAAACTCCATTTCTTTGTCGCTTACGAAGGGAAAACCAATAATGACCCGCGCAATGTTGTTGTTGGCTCAAGTTACGACGTCACTAAATTGCCGGAAGGTATTCGTGCACAATTAGGTGGTGTGAGTGCGAGTTTTGAAGAAGATTTAATTTTCGGCAAGCTCAGTTACGCGCTCAACGATGAGCAGAAACTTGAGCTCACTGCCAAGTATCGCGATGAAACGGAATTAACCGGCATTGGCGGGCAAGAAGTATTGAGTTTCGGTACCGACAAAGAAAACGAAGAAACCCGTTGGGTATTAAGCCATAACTGGCGCAGTGAAAACTGGTTAAATGATTTTCGCATTACTTACGAAGATTACACGTTTAATCCGCGCCCCCATACCTTGGGAAATGGTGTGGTGTTATTTAATGCTGCTGATAAATTAGTATTGAATACCGGAGCCGGGCGCGACTACCAGGAAAAGAGCCAATCCGGTTGGGGACTACAAGAAGATTTTACTTATACATCATTCATTAATCACAAAATTAAAACCGGCTTTAAATATAAATCGGTTGAACTGTCATCGGCAGAGCAACAGCCGTTTAATCCGCAATATCGCTACAATATTGATTATTCCTGGACCCAACCTTACCGTGTAGAGTGGGGCGCGCCTTTAGTGGGAATCGGCGATGGCACTGTGCGCAGTGATAATGAGCAAATCGGAATTTATATCCAGGATGATTGGGATGTGACCGAGCGATTGACATTGAACCTTGGTGTACGTTGGGATTACGAGAAATCAGATGCGTATCTTGATTACCAAACTCCCGCGGCAGTTGTTACGGCATTGCGCAATTGGCGCAACCTGGATAATTCCAATGTGAATGTGGAAGATTACATCAGCACGGGAAATAACCGCGATACTTTTACCGATGCATGGCAACCACGCGCCGGATTTAGTTACGACTTCGGTACAGAATATAATATGGTATTGTTTGGTGGTGCTGGCCGAGCCTATGACCGCAATTTGTTTGATAATTTACAACTCGAAGCAACCAAAGCCACATTTCCCACTTACAGCATTAATTTTGATTCGGAAGATCCACAACATAATTGCGACCCGGCAGTTGAAACCAACTGTGCAACCTGGAATCCGAAATATTTAACGCGCGAAGGCCTGGATGAATTGCTTTATTTAAATAGCGGCGCAGGGCGTGAAGTCTATTTGGTGCATAACGATTTAAAAACACCTTACTCTGATCAATTCAGTTTAGGCGTACGCGCATCGCTGGGTGTTTGGGAAACGGAAGCGAGTTTATCGCACATAAAAAGTCATGATGGTTTTGTATGGATGCTAATTAACCGTCGCCCTGACGGCACTTTTTTTGAGCCGGGTGCAACCTGGGGGCAACCATGGGGGTTTGGTATTCCCGGTTACAGTAATGGCTTGATTGGGATGAATGGCCTGGAGTCGGAATCTGATTCGTTGTATATCAAAATGGATAAACCCAAAGCAGATGATTTTTGGGGCGTGACCGTCGCATATACCTATACAGATGCGCAGGAAAACCGCAAATCCGGTGAAACCTTCGCGCTGGACTATCCGAGTATGGATGATTACACCTGGTACGATTCAACATCAGTTCCGGAACATCGGTTAGTGATAGCCGCATTATTTGATTTACCGGGTGGGGTGGATTTTTCGGCAAAACTAAATCTGGAAAGTGTGAAAACTTATATGGGAATTGATTGCCGCCCCGGTTGGAATGCGTGTAAATACAATACATTTAAACCGGAAAGTAATGGATTCATCGGCTTCAAACAATTGGATATTGCGTTTAGTAAAAAAATTCCTACCAATTGGTTAGCGCCCGATAGTGAATTGGGTTTACGGTTGGACATTCTCAACGTAACTAATGCAGTAAATTATGGTGGTTATCAGGATTGGCATGGCGCTCCCGGTGAAGATTTACCAGCTAATTTTGCGCAGCCCAATGATACTTTTGATGGCCCACCCGCCACGCTCAAATTGGGCGTCAATTGGAATTGGTAAATTCTAACGTTGTAGCCCGTATGGAGCCCTTGTGAATACAAGGACTTGTATGTCTCGATCACGTATTCGATTCACTCCTTATGGCTAGGCAATATTCAGCGGCTTAAAAAAATCCCCGACATGTCGGGGATTTTTTTTTGCAATTCAATTCTATTTAAAGGAATGGATCTTCCGCATCAGCCGGAAAATAACGTTCTGCGGTTATTACCGCCGGCTTGATTCTGTGCGCGAGCAAATCATCCACATCCTGATTTACGCGCGTTACCAATTCCAGTGCCTGGTCGCGATCCAGGGACTCCAGTAACGCGTTGCCCCATATGGAAACATGGCGCAAATAAATCGTGCGAGTGTCAGATTTTTTCGCCCACTCGGCAGATACCTGCCGGCCAATACGGTCAACTTTAAGTTTGATTTCTTTCGCCTGCGCAGGGTCGTCAATCTGTTCCAGCAATTCGTTGGTCATTTTTGTCCAGCCGCGACCATAGAGTTCCCAGCCGTTATAAAAACGCACAATCCAGGTCAGGTATTCCTGTTGTGTCTGGACTTCTTTGTTGGTTTTGTCAGCTTCAAATGCTTCAACAAAATACGCGCGTGACGGCATAGTCGCGGGCCAGTTTTCATCGCGCGCCAGTTTTTGGGTGCTACAGGCGAATAAACCGGAAACCAGCACGAGTAATGCCAGCAAACGAAAAAGAGGTGCGGTGTTCTGCATAGGGGTTCAATTAACTCTGGAAATTGAAGGTTGGGTCAGTGTGACGCGGGTTTGTTGCAATAGTATAAAAGCAGGAATGAGGAGAAATACAGTGTCCTGATGGGCAGGATTCAGAATATTCTGTTTAGTCCCGGCAGGAAAATCCTGCCGGTGCTTATAAGTTGTGCAATTCGTTAGCGTTCGCGGCCACCGCGAATTTCACTGCGCTCATTGGACGGGCGACTTTCCCTGCCACCGCCACCGCCACCGCTATCGCGAAACCTTTCCATACGTTCTGCGCGCTGTGGTTGCTCTGCACGCTCCGTGCGTTGTTGTTGAAAACGTTCAACACGCTCTGTGCGTGGCTGCTCGGTGCGCGACTCTGTGCGTTGGATCTGCGGACGCTCGGTGCGGTCTTGCTGGAAACGCTCCGGGCGTGGGGTTTGGGTTCGCTCGATACGCTGTGGATTTAATCGCTCCTGCGGTGTGCGGCTTTCCTGTTGGCGGTTAATATCGCGATTTTCCTGCCCATTGACCTGGCGATCAGCATCGCGATTTTCCGTATTCCAGCGACGATTTGCTTGTGTATTTTGGCCATCACTCCGCAATGTGCCCAAATTGCGCTCGTTAGTACGGGTATTCATTCGTTCACGCAATTGTTCTGCGCGTGGTTGTGCACGTTCATTATCAGCAGCAACCCGATTGGTCGGGGTATTAATTTGCCCTGCCTGACGACGTTCGAGGCGTTGCTGGAATTCATCGGAACGATTTTGCCGCTGGTCGCGTGCCTGGTTGGGAGCAATGTTGGGGTTATTGCGTGCCCGGTCATCGCCACGCCATTGCGCGCGATTATCGCCACGAACATTGTCCCCTCGCACATTGTCGCCACGTAAATTGGCGCGATAGGATTGCGAATCACGGAAACTTTCACGGGGACTATTAAAGCGCTCACGTGTTGGATTGTCGTAATAGGCAACGCCGCGTCTATGCACCGGGTTGTGGCTCCAGCGTGTTGCATCAACATGGCGCACTACACTGCGGCTATCGTAAAAGCGATGACCACTGTGATGGTGACGGTCTACTACATAAACGCGGCGGTCGCGCCAATGGCAGCCACTGAAATAAAAGCGTGGGCCGATATAAACGCGCGGCCCCCAGTAGAAACCGCTTACAAATACATAACTACTGGGGTAATTCCAATATACCGGTGGGTAATCCGGCCACCACCAACTGCCGTAAACCACACGGGTATCGTAAGCGGGAACATATACCACCCGCTCGACGCTCGGTTCGATCACGATGGTTTTTTCTTCGCGGATCACGCGCACATGTTCAACTTTATCCAGATGACCGGAGGCATAAGCGCGATTACGTAATTTCTGCACGCTGTCCATTACCCGTTCTTCATCGGCGAGAAAGGCGTCACCCAATTGTTGGGTCCAATCCAGGTCTTCGCTCATGCGACGCAAAATATCGGGGAAGGCGACCAACGCTTTTACGCTTGGGTCCCAATCGCGGTTGTCGACAGCATCTACTGCATCATCACCTTTGTAGCGGGTATTGTTACGTGCCCAGCGATCTGCCTCTACAACTTCCAGTGGATAAGTAGATGCAATCAATACATGTGATAACACGGTATCGGGGTAAAGTGCGACAGGGGCGAGTAGGGAATCCAGCTGTGCTTCGCTGAAACTGGCCTGGGCTGCAGTGGTGCTATAAGTGGTGCGATCCACCGCCTGGCTGGTTGTGCAGCCCACCACCAGGGGTAATAACAGGCCGATGGTTAACGCAAGTTTGCCGGGGCGTTGCAGTAACTGGCTCATGATTTTCTCGCTCGCTTTGTGCGCGTGTTAAGGGTGTTTAGAGTAGACGGCGTTATTAGCTTTATCTTGGGCTATTACCGGAAACGGAAATTCCCAAGGTTGATTCATATATAGGCGGGCGGCGCTTAATGCAGGCTGAACTGATTGTGCATGAAGATAAATCGTGCAGGCAGATTAAATCGGACCATCTCGTTCTTGCTTGACTAATCGGGTGCCGCCCCGATAATGGCGCACTTCCCCAAAATCGACCTATAACCCGAGATTCGCGCATGATTGACGTCAATTTTCAGTTAAAAGGCAGCGCTATTACCGTGGTAGTGCTGGCCATTATCCGCTATGAACCCAAAAGTCTGGTGGATGAACTGAAAGAAAAAATCGCCCAGGCGCCGCAGTTCTTTGTGAACTCTCCGGTATTGATAAATCTGGACCGCCTGGAAAACCCTGAAGACCTGAAAAAAATCGGGGATTTGCTGACAATTTGCCGTGAACTGGATTTACAACCACTAGGTTTTAGCGGTGTACCTGAGGTATTGTTAGCGCCAGTCAACAAGACCGGTTTGGCGGTCTTGCCCACCCCGAATGAACGTGCGCTCAAACTGCCCAAACAGGAAACCGCTCCCGCTGTGGAAACGGTTATTGAGCGGGTAGTAGAGACTGTGGTGGAAACCGTGATTGAAGAGCGGATTGTCCAGCGCCAGAGCAAAGTAGTCACTCGCCCGGTGCGCTCCGGCCAACAGATTTATGCTGAAGGTGCGGACCTGATTGTACTGACGCAGGTGAGTGAAGGTGCAGAAGTTCTGGCCGATGGGCACATCCATATTTATGGCACTTTGCGTGGTCGTGCGCTGGCAGGTGTGAGGGGCGATGAAACCGCGCGTATTTTTTGCCAGCAACTGGACGCAGAGCTGGTATCGGTTGCCGGCAATTTTGTATTGCAGGATTCGCTACCCAAAGAATTATTGAAAAAGCCGGCACAAATTTCCCTAAAAGGCGAAAAAGTGGTGGTGGAAGCACTAGTTAGTAATTAACGGAATTCAGTCGTTAGTAGCGTTTGTTAATTACAGAATAGTGAACTCGTATTGCAAACTCATGTCATTAAAAAATTCGTTATTTAAAGGAGCCTCCCTTGGCCAAGATTATTGTTGTCACTTCCGGTAAAGGTGGTGTTGGTAAAACTACTTCAAGCGCAGCAATCAGCACTGGTTTGGCCATGCGCGGTCACAAAACAGTGGTGATCGATTTTGACGTAGGCCTGCGTAACCTGGATTTGATCATGGGCTGCGAACGCCGTGTGGTTTACGATTTCGTAAACGTGATTAAAGGTGAAGCCACCCTGAATCAGGCGTTGATTAAAGACAAACGCACTGAAGGTTTATACGTATTACCTGCATCGCAAACCCGCGACAAAGATGCATTAACACGCGAAGGTGTTGAAGTTGTTATCAACGAACTCGCAAAAGATTTCGATTTTATAGTGTGTGATTCTCCTGCCGGTATCGAGCAGGGCGCATTAATGGCTTTATACTTCGCTGATATCGCTATTGTCGTGACCAACCCGGAAGTTTCTTCGGTGCGCGATTCGGATCGTATCCTGGGAATTCTGCAAAGCAAATCCCGTCGTGCCGAACAAAACCTTGAGCCAATCAAAGAACACCTGTTACTGACTCGCTACAATCCGGTACGTGTGGACGCGGGTGAAATGCTGAGTGTAAATGACGTAGAAGAAATTCTGGCAATTCCGTTATTGGGTGTTATTCCTGAATCAGAAGCGGTGCTCAAGGCATCTAACCAGGGCACACCAGTTATCCTGGACGAGAGCACGCCAGCTGGCCAGGCATATAACGATGCAGTTGATCGTTTGCTCGGTAAAGAGATTCCTCACCGCTTCCTGGAAGCGGAAAAGAAAAGTTTCCTGAAGCGTTTGCTGGGGGTGTAAAGCGTGAGTATCCTGGATTTTTTAATCAAAAAACGCGCGCCTTCCTCGGCTTCCGTAGCCAAGGAACGATTGCAAATTATCGTGGCTCACGAACGCAATAAACGCAGTTTGAGCCAACCGGATTTCCTGCCACAAATGCAACAGGAAATTATTGCTGTGATCCGTAAATATATTCATATCGAGTCAGATCAGGTAACAGTCAATCTGGATAATTCGGATAATTGTTCGGTGTTGGAGTTGAATATCACCTTGCCGGATTAATAAGCCGCGCCCCTTGTTGCAGCTGAAAAAGGACGCATTGGATAACAGTGCGTCCTTTTTTATTTAAAGTACTTTTTATATAGGACGCGCTTTACTTAAAAGTATATTGTTAATACTTCATCTTTCAGTGGTTGGATGCATTATGAATATTGGCCTTCAGCAAAAACCGGCAGATCACTTGGTTGTATTTGATTTTGAAACCACTGGCTTATCGCCGGACATGGGCGACAGGGCAATCGAAATCGGTGCGGTGTTGATTGAAAATGGAAAAATTACTGATCGTTTCCAACAGGTGATGGACCCTGGCATACGCATCCCTTTATTTATTGAAAACCTCACTGGTATCACTAATGCCATGGTGAAGGCCGCGCGTAAAAATGATGCTGTGATGAGTGATTTTTATGAGTTTATCGCTGGTCATAACCTCGTTGCCCACAATGCCAGTTTTGATGAGCGTTTTTTGCGTGCCGAGTTTCGCCGCATTAAAAAATACTTTTCTGGTGGAATTGTGTGTAGCCTTTTAGCCGCTCGACGTATTTACCAGGCAGCTCCCAATCATCAATTGGCGACATTAGCCAGTTATAAAAATTTACCTGGCGAAGGTATTTATCACCGTGCCCTAGCGGATGCTGAAGTAACCGCACATTTATGGTTAAGTATGCTGGATGAATTACAGGTACGGCATGGACAGCAATTTCCCACGTTCGATTTCATGTTCAAATTGACCAGAACTCCCAAACATCAGTTACTAAAACTGTATCAAAAGAACACCGACAAGGAATTGGATTGAGATGAAAAAGAGTTCCATGTTTAATTTTTTTGTTGTGTTTATTTTCGGGTTGCTCCTCACCAGTTGTGGAGCTTTAATCAAACCCAATGTGAAGGTGGGATTAATCCAACTTGAAAAAGGCTCTTACACGCTGGATCAAACCCATGTGGCGGTGTTATTCAAAATTAACCATATGGGATTATCCACATTTGTTGGTCGATTTAATAAAGTAGATGCCAGTTTGGAGTATGATCCAAAAAATATTGCTGCTGCAAAGCTCTCTGCTGTAATTGATGTGGCCAGTATAGATGTCAATAATACCGATCTGGAAGAAACACTAAAGGGGAGTAGCTGGTTCGATGCAGAAAAATATCCACAGGCATTTTTTAAAACCAATAGTGTAAATGTCATTGATGAAAATACCGCGGAATTCATTGGTGATTTGCAGCTTCATGGTATTACCGCGCCGGTTATATTAACCATTCATTTCAACGGTGGTGGCAACAACATGCTCACTGGTTTTTACACTTTAGGTTTCAGCGCTACGTCATCATTTAAACGTTCAACATTTGGTATTGATTATTTGGTTCCTGCTGTTGCAGATCAAGTCGATATCGAAGTCTTTGCTGAATTCCAACAACAATAAACGTTCCTTTTTTTCAGGAGTTATCATGTCTCAATATTTCTTGATTGGTGGTAATGGCCAGCAATCGGTGCAATTAAATTTGCGTATGGCTAACCGTCACGGATTGATTGCAGGTGCGACGGGCACGGGTAAAACGGTCAGTTTGCAAGTATTGGCGGAAGGGTTTGCCAAAGCAGGTGTACCGGTTTTTATGGCGGATATCAAAGGTGATCTTTCTGGCCTTGGCAAAGCAGGAAAGCCGCACCCAAAAGTGGATGAGCGTGTACAGCTGCTGAAAATTAGCGATTACCAGCAGCGATTGTTTCCATGCATATTCTGGGATTTATATGCAAAAAACGGCCACCCGGTGCGGGCAACGATTTCAGATTTTGGGCCACTCTTGCTCGCCAGTTTTTTTGATTTGAATGAGACCCAGACAGCGGTACTTTATGCGGCTTTTAAAATTGCTGACGATCAGGGCATGCTGTTGCTGGATCTGAAAGATTTGCAAGCCATGCTCAATTGGATGAAAGACGAACGAAAAAATCTGGAAGATGAATACGGTGGTATTAGTGAAGCGAGCATAGCGGCTATCCAGCGCCGGTTAATGATGCTCGGGCAAGAAAGTGCCGATAATTTTTTTGGTGAACCGGCGCTGGATTTAAATCATCTGATGCAAACTACCCTGGAAGGGACTGGCGTAATTAATATTCTGGATGCTACAACGCTGGTCAATCAACCGAAGCTCTACGCAATCTTTTTGCTGTGGTTGATCTCCGAGCTCTTTGAAAATTTACCCGAACAAGGTGATGCTGATAAACCTAAACTGGTTTTCTTTTTTGATGAGGCACATTTACTGTTTAATGATGCACCGAAATTGCTAGTGGATAAAATTGAACAAGTTGTACGTTTGATTCGTTCCAAAGGCGTGGGGATTTATTTTATTTCGCAAAGCCCCGCAGATATTCCTGATGCAGTGCTCGGTCAACTTGGTAATCGTATCCAGCATGCATTGCGCGCATTTACTCCAAAAGACCAACAAGCGGTAAAAATTGCAGCGCAAACTTTTCGTCCCAATCCAGCTTTTTCTACCGACAATGTAATTACCGAATTGGGAATCGGCGAGGCGTTGGTATCGGTATTGGATGACAAGGGATCGCCCACACCTGTAGAACGTATATTGATTGCTCCGCCCGGATCGCGCATCGGGCCATTGACAGCCGAAGAGCGCAACGAGGTTATGAGCCGTTCACCTTATAAAACTATTTATAACCAAATGATTGATCGTGAATCGGCTTATGAAGTTTTGAAAGCGCGCGTGACGCAACAGCAACAATCTGAGCAACAACAAAAGGTTCAGGAGCAACTGCGTATCGAGCAAGAGCGTGTTTTTAAGGAACAACAAAAACAGCAACAACAAATCCAGCGTGAGCAAACTCGTGTCCAACAGCAAGCGCAACGCGCCGATGCAAAACGGGAATCAGCTGCAGAAGCGCTGGCAAAAAGTGCTGCACGTGCTATAGGCAGCAATCTGGGCCGGCAGATTGTTCGTGGTATTTTGGGATCATTATTAGGTGGTCGTCGTTAGGTGGTCGCCGTTAGGTTGCGTAATTTGTATGTCATCAGTCATTGGCTATAGTAAGTAACACGAAGGAGGCGAACAGAATAAAGGCGTAAGTAATTTGAATGTCGGGTTTGAGCCAGGAAGCTCAAGCCTGGCTGGAAAATGTTGAGGATGCAGCATGAAAAAAATTACGACGCAGGGCCTGATTGTTATTTCAAAATCGATAATTATTCTGTTCCTTTTTTCGAGTATGCACCACGTAAGTGCAAATGGAGATTTGCGAGGCGAAGTATTTTTGGCGCAAGGATGGGATCATAAAACTCGCCAAACTGTTTCATACACTTCTTTTGGTTCTCGCTTTATTCCTTATGATTGGTTTATTGCCCTTGAACAATCTGATTCGCGTGAACTTTTTCGTAATAACCGCAATATGGCTGCGCTGGGATTTATTACAGTGCAAGCCGATGAGTTTAATCCTGACGGTTTGCCTGTTGGTTTGGTTCGCGATAGCGATAAAAAAAATGGCGATTATATCGGGTTAACCTGCGCTGCTTGCCACACCGGACAAGTGAGTATCCGGGGCACACGCATTCGAATTGATGGTGGCCAGGCATTAATTGATTTTACTCAATTTGAATATTCAATATTAGCTGCATTAAAAGCAACTCTGACGGACCCTGAAAAATTTTTGCGTTTTTCAAAGCACATTAATACTGCGTCAGGTGTAAGTGCAGAGGCCTTGAAAGGGCAGTTGCAAACCCGCATTGCCGAACTGGAACAACACTATGCAATTAATAAAACAGACACTCCTTATGGAAAAGGTCGCCTTGACGCCTTTGGGCAAATATTTAATGCAATAGCAGTCGAAGCATTGCATATACCGGAAAACATCCATACACCTGATGCGCCCACCAGCTATCCGGTGTTGTGGGATGCATCCCACCTGGATCTGGTGCAATGGAATGCTTCTGCACCTAACAAAGAACCTGGACCTTTGTTTCAAAATGCAATCACTGCATTAGCGGTATATGGTACCGTCTCTGTTCCTGCCAATAAATTAACCTATGAGTCTTCGATTCGCATTAGTAACCTGGGTGATATCCAGCGTGAATTTTATCGATTGGTTGCACCGCAATGGCCAAAAGAATTTGCCGGGGAGTTGGATGCAAAAAAACTGGCGGCAGGAAAAATTCTTTACGATCAACACTGCTTACAATGTCACACCTATGTAAATCGCGCAGATAAAAAGCGAAAGTTAACGGTGGTGTTAACACCGCTTACCGAAGTGGGAACAGATTCGTTAATGAGTGATAATTTTAATAATCGCTCGGTAAAATCCGGCCTCCTGGAAGGTGATCGTTTGATGGTTTTGGCGGGCGATAAGATTCCCGCAGAAACAAAGCCATTAGATTTGGTCAAGCACACCGCCGCAGGTGCTTTATTTAATCAACCATGGCAAACCATTAAAGCAATTTTTAAAGAATACCAATCTAATAATTCTGCTCCGGAAAATTCCACTCCGGGTTACAAAGGGCGCCCAATTAATGGTATATGGGCATCAGCACCTTATTTGCATAATGGTTCTGTGCCCACAGTTTACGATTTGCTGTTGCCGGTAAATGAACGCCCCAAAACATTTTATGTGGGTAATATTGAATTGGATTTAGTTAACGTTGGCCATATGTCTGATGAACATCCCGGCGCCACTTTTTTTGATACAGGTCTCCGTGGTAATTCCAATGCGGGCCACGAATACGGAACCCGGCTAAATGATGAGCAGCGTTGGGAATTGGTCGAGTATATAAAGAGTTTATGATGTGCTAAATAAGCAGGAAAGATATTGAATAAACATGGCCAACCAGGGCAATTTTTTTCATGAAGATGTATTTGCTACATTATTTTCCTGTGTTCCAGCAGTATTTTTGTTACTCAATAAATTTCTCCAAATAAATCTAACTGCGTTAAATATAAGCGCAAATCAAATTCATATTGATGGTAGTTAGGCTCCATATGACAGCAAAGCTGGTAGAACGCTTTGTTGTGTTCCTTTTCTTTGAAGTGGGCCAACTCATGCACCACAATCATTTTTAAAAACGCTTCCGGTGCAGTGCGGAATATGCTAGCGATTTTAATTTCATTGACTGTTTTTAATTTGTTGCCTTGCACACGGCTGATGTAGTGATGTTGACCAAGTGCGTGTTGTATCACTTTTATCTTGCTGTCGTAACTTACGCGGCTTAACGGCTGCGCCTTGCTCATAAATTCGCTTTTTAATGTTTGCGTGTAGGTATAGAGCGCGTTATCGGTGCGTACATTGTGGGCATATGGATAACGCTTTAATAAAACTTCGCCTAATCGTTCTTCATTAATAAGTGATTCTACTTGTTGCAGTGTTTGGGTTGGGTAACCGTTCAGATATTTTAGCGGATGCATAGCCGGCAATCAGAGGTATTTGGGGAATAAGGATATGCATTATAAGCACATACGAATGATGTACCCAGCGCCACTTTGTAATTTATGGCTGGCCCCTGCATTTTTTGCATTATCCTGGGGCGGCACTGCCTTTTGGTGATGCGAGACTCACGTTGTCATCAGTCATGCGTGTCGCGCTTTATAGCAATTAGGAAAAAATTTGGAACTTCGATCAAAAAAATGTGTAGCCAATTTTACACTTAGGTTTATTGGCCTGAAAAATGCAAACGGGGATGGGTAATTGAGTTGTAAATCGCATGGAGGTAAACATGAACAGTCACCATCCGAATATTGCTATGGGTCCTCAACACTTAACTGGCCAACCGCCAGTTGTGCGTTTCCACCATTCTAAAATTCTCGCGCTATTCCGTGCATTGGATAGCGCCTTGATAGTCCTCCTCCTTTGGTCTGCATTGCATTTTGTGGGTATTGAATGGACTAATTTACACACCGCCTTTGCAATTAGCGCCGTAATTGCTTTTGGTTTTTTTGCCGAGACCAATGAGGTTTATTATCTGTGGCGCGGTCACTCTATGCTGAAACTATCGCTCCAGTTATTTTTAGCCTGGTTTGCCACTTCTATTTTTCTTATCTTCGCCGCTTTACTGGCTTACAACGTCAGTGAGGCAGGTTTTTTTGGTATTAGCGCCTGGTTGGTGATTACCCCGGCAGCAATTGTAGCCATGCATGTTGGCCGCCGTTTGTTATTGGCAAAGTTGCGCGCTAAACCCTCCGAGCCACGTCGCGTTGCTATTGTAGGGGCGAATGAACTGGGTTTGCGTGTCATTAACTCTATGAGCAACATGCCATGGCTTGGTTATAAAATTATGGGTTTTTACGATGACCGCGCGCCGGATACTGATGTAGGGCGCCGTCTCGTTGGTCAACACATAGATGTAAAAGGTGGTTTGGATCAACTTTATACAGATGCTCACGATGGCAAGTTGGACATTGTGTTCATCACATTGCCAATGCGCGCAGAGTTGCGTATGCATTCAGTCATTAATCGCCTGGCGGACACCACTGTATCGCCTTATTTAATTCCTGATGTATTTAATTTCGATTTATTGCATTCACGTTTAACATGTTTGCAAGGTATCCCTGCATTAAGTATCTACGATTCGCCGCTGGTGGATAATGGTTGGGCCAAGCGTTTGGAAGATTTGGTGTTGGGTTCATTAATGTTGTTAGGGCTTTCAATCCCGATGTTAATGATTGCAGCAGGTGTAAAGCTTACATCCAAAGGTCCAGTGTTTTTCAAGCAAACACGTTATGGATTAGGCGGTGATCCTATCAAAGTGTGGAAATTCCGCTCAATGAGTGTTTGTGAAGATGGTCCTAATGTCGCCCAGGCAAAACGTTCGGACCCTCGTGTGACACCATTCGGTAATTTTTTACGCCGTACTTCCCTTGATGAGTTGCCACAATTGTTTAATGTAATTTCTGGCAGCATGTCATTAGTTGGCCCTCGCCCTCATGCGGTAGCGCATAACGAATATTATCGCGGCCAAATTAAAGGATACATGTTGCGTCATAAAGTTAAGCCAGGCATTACCGGTTTGGCGCAAGTCAATGGTTTCCGCGGTGAAACAGAAACGTTGGACAAAATGTCGGGCCGCATTGCCTATGACCTGGAATACATTCGTAACTGGTCGGTGTTATTAGACCTTAAAATTTTGTGGCAAACGATTTTTAAAGGATTTGTGGGCCAACAGGCTTATTGAAAATATGACAAGAGTGCCGGCCCGTTTTGTATTATTACCGCTCTGCGCCTTAATTCCGCTGAGCGGAATTGCTGCAGAAAATGATGTGAGTGTAACGCTCGGAGCTAACCATTATTGGGACAGCAATTTTGCTCGCCTCCATGAAAAACCGGATAGCGAACACTATTCCCAATTTGATGCGACACTTTCTGTTAATCATTCGTACAAATCCCAACAATGGAATTTACGCGCGCGCGCAAGCCAGTTGGAATATGACGTGCGCGAAGAGATGGATGAAAGCTATTACGCCGGTAGTGGTTTTTGGAAAAGTGATTGGGCAGATTCGCTACGCACAGGTATTTTGTGGCAACGTCAGGCTTACGCAGTTGATAGGCTGGAGTTCGTCGAACAAGATATTGTTTCGCGCGATGATTGGAATGCATATGTCGATATCGGGCGATTGGATTCCTTGAGTTTGTTGCTGGGTGGGCGCCACTCGTCAAAAAAACATTCAAATCCAAAGCGTAAATCGATGGAGTTTGATGAAGATGAGGCATCGGCACAAATTTCTTATCATTTCCCCGGGCAGTCACGGATAAATATTCGCGGTGCTTATGGTGAGCGTGAATATTTATCACCCCGTTTTTTGTCTGTTGCCCCGGACGCAACAGCGGATGCTGAAATCGAATCAGGAAATGTTGCTGCATTAGCCTATGCACCAAATCAATTCGATTTTGATTTTATTCGCGCGGAAGTTAATACTGAATGGGTTTTATCTCCAAAATCACGTATTGATTTTCAGTGGGCTTATTTCGAGCGCGATGGTCTTATCAACGAAGATGATGGCGATGAAATAAGTATTGAATATAACTGGGACATTACACGAAAAATCAAGACTTTGTGGGGCGCTCGTAAGGCGCAGCCCGCACAAGGCGAAATGAATGATTCTCCGGATCAAATTGTTTCTTTATATGCACAGTTGAGTTGGGCGTTAATGCGGAACCTGACCTGGTCTTTTTCGGCTAATAAAAGCGAATATGATTATTTACCTGGCAATGCGTTTGCAGCGCCAACTGAAAAAGTAGTTAGCATTACTCCGGTGCAATTACGTTATGCATTTGCAAAACAGCTGACACTGGAGTTTGCGGCGACTTATGTTGATAGGGAATCATTAGTGCTTATCCGCGATTTTGATTACACCCGCGCTCATCTTGGTTTGCAATGGGATTTTTAATGTGGAGGATGATGTCATGATTAAAAGCCATCTTATCAATCTTGATAAGGACACTGAACGCCTGGCATTTATGAAAGATAATTTTGAGCGCCTGGGTATTCCTGTAGAGCGCTTCCCTGCTGTGGATGGCCGTTTATTTCCAGTAGAGGAATTTGAACGTTTTGTGGCTGAACGTCCCCGCGATGGGAAAAAAACCTGGATGCGGGGCCAGATGGGATGCTTTTTAAGTCACTATGGGGTGTGGAAAAAAATTGCCGAGGGTAATGATCGTTTTGCGGCGGTATTTGAGGATGATGTTTATTTATCGCCAGTGCTGAGTCAATTATTTGCCGACGATGGCTGGCTAACAGACGATATTGATTTGGTGCGTCTGGATACATCCACAAATCGTTTGCTCATGGATCGCTCAACAAAAATCCATGCAGGTAAGCGAAATTTTTATCGTGTCAAAACGACAAGCTGGTGCGCGGGGGGGTATTTAATTAATCGTCGTACTGCTCGCCAGCTGGTTGAACTTGCACCGCAATACCATCACCCGGCAGATGTTATTTTGTATAATTATGAACAATCAGTCATTACACCAACACTGACTATCCTGCAGTCAAGCCCTGCATTGGTAACCCAGGATAAACAAGAAGGCAGCAAAATTGGTTTTGTTAGTAATATTGAAGCACCTACACAGACTCTACGCCAGGATCGTTTTATTGATGTGATTCCTGCAATTTACCGTACCCTGGTTGGGTATAAACGTGTTCCCTTCCAGTATTGATTATTGATTGGTACTCATCATCTTGTTGTAAGCGAAATCAATATAGATTCGAAAACTAAACAATTTAAAAGCCAGACAAATTAAAAAAATTAAAACTTAAAAAGATTCAAAATTAAAAAAGTTGCGCGTTAATTTAACGCGCAACTTTTTTATGGCTAATGTTTTGATCGATAACGCGATCCTGCCGTGAATAATTATGCTAACCGCAAAAACCGCTGTAATTTATTGATTGCCGGTTTTGCTTTTGCGGGAGCAAGTGATGAACTTTCCGCAAGAAAGAAACGAGTCTCACCTCTGAAAATACACGACATTAGTGTTGTATAAATCACGGCGCCTGCACCGGCAATAAATAATAAACGGATTGCCAGATGAATATCGTCAGGCAAGTACTTTTTCAGCAGTAATAGAACGCCAAACATAATGACGGCCGCGCAGAAACTGGGAGCGACATTGCGAACCTGGCGGATGACATCAATAGCAAAAATGCGTTTGAATAAAATCATTTCCACTGCGCAACTTAAATAAGTGCGTAATGCAAACCCTGCGGCTGCCGCAAATATTCCATAACTGACTAGCAATACTCCCAGCGCCAGGTTTAATACCAGTGCCAACACCGCGAGGAACATCACCAAACCGCTGTGGCCACTTGCTGTTAATGCGGTATTTACCTGATAGCCTACAACGAGTGGTGGTATTCCCAGTGCGAGTAAGGTCATTACGTGGCCGCTCTCAGTCCATTTGTCGGTGAAGGCGAGGGTAATAAATTCAGGGCCTATGGCAGCAGCACCAAAAAATATCGGGAAACAAAAATACGCTGTTAAGCGAATCAACCGCAAGGTTCCCGTAGCGCGCTGCTCCTGGCTATTCATTTGCGCTAAGGCCGGCAGGAACGTTTTTTCAAATGGCTTAATAACGATGTCTTGCACGATATAGAGTGCCCGACCACCAACACGGAAAAACCCCAATGCTGCAGGCCCGATTAAAACGCCTACCAATAACTCATAGGCTTTGCTGGCGAGATTATTAATCAGTTGTGCAATTGTTAGTGGAGTAGAGAAGCCCAGGAGTTTTTTGGCTTCGGGGATGGAAAAATGTAATCCTGGCCACCAACGTACCGTGTTGAGGGTAAGTACAGTAATTAATATTTGATTGATAATTTGCTGCCACACTAAAGACCAGACACCAAAGCCATTGAATGCCATCACTACAGCCACTATGCCGGATATTAACCCGCTTAATAATGTGCGTATCGCCAGTGAACGAAACAAAAATTCCCGCCGGATTTTTGCTTCGTGGACAATCTTGATTCCCTCCAGTAAATAGATAACGGAGAGAACCTGCAGGATTGTATGCATGCGCGGATCGTAGAGTTCCGCCACAATGGGAGCCGCTAATGTATAGGCGGCAAGGCTAACGCCGAGAGAAAAAAATACGCTCAGATAAAAACTGGTATTGGCTCTGGTCTCGTCCCAATCCGATTCACGTATTATCGCTTGTGGCAAACCTGCAGTTACTAAAATTTTTCCCAACTCAATCAGGATAATTGCAAAACCTATCAAGCCAATATCTTCCGGGCTTAGCAGTCGTGACAGCAATACAAAAATCATGAAACTCACAAGGCTGCTGCCGCTGGCGGCAATGCTCATCCATAAACTACTTTTTCCAAAATGCTGCTTCAGGTTCATGCGGCCGGGCTCCCTCGCTCGGTATTCCGATGTTCGCGCAGGCAGAGGCTGAGAAAGCGAAAAATATCGATCGTATAGCGGCGAATTAAACGGCCCGGTTCCAGGCATAAACGATAAAACCATTCCAGGCGCAGCTTGCGCACCAAATCCGGTGCGCGTGGTTTGTCACCGGCAAGGAAATCGAGCAGGGCACCGACGCCTAGTAATAATGTGGCATTGAGTTGATTGCGTTCTTCCAGAATCCAGCGTTCCTGCAATGGATTTCCCATCGCCACCAGCAATACATTTGCACCACTGTCATTTATGGTTTGCCGCAATTGGTTTTTGTCACGCGCTTGTGCGTAACCATCACTCACACCGGCAACGTGGATATTTTGTGCGCGCAGGTTTTGCGCCGCGCGTTCCGCGATGCCGGGTTTGCCACCCAATAAATATACTTTGGCAGTGCTTCCCAATTGGCGCAGCAGTTCAGGCGTGAAGTCAGTGCCGTTAAGGTTTTCGGGGAAACGGGTGCGATGAATTAACCAGGTTGCGATATCAATACCTACGCCGTCGTTAATGATCAACGTATCGGTTGTCATTTCATCGCGCAGTGCCTGGCATTGCACGATGAAATTGGTATTTGCAAAAAACAGCGCGGTTTGTTGGCCGTTATGGAATCGACTGCGCAATTCCTCCAGCAAATCCTCGCCAGTGGTTTTTAGTAACTGGAAGCCACCCAGCGGAAGGTAGCCGCTATCTGCCGTCGATGACAATACCTGGTTCATCGACTACCTCCGGCAGTCAGTGCGGACTCGGAGCCCATTGAGGTATCGGGGAAGTCCTGCGGGTTGAGCAAGCGCGCTACTACTTGTTGCCAATTGAGAACGGTTTTACGGTCTGCGGTGGGACGGTAATCCAATGCTCCGGTAATTGCTGTGGCGATGGAGTCTGCATCACCGGGCGTGTAGCCAAAACGGGTTTGGTAATCACCGGCAATCAAATGTGGGCACACAGCAGGAATTCCAAAGAATTCGTATTGGGTCAGCTTTAGCGAAGTATCGCGCAAGTAGATAGGCAAATTGGCGTTCGCATAGGGTGCCAGGCCAAATTTGGCGTGCTTGATGTAGGGCAGGGTTTGCAGGAACGGCATCTCGTCATATACATGGACATTCGGGCCATAATCGGGATGGCGAGGGTTGCCGCTCCCGATCACGTGGAAATGGATTTCCGGAAACCTGCGCGAGGCAAGCACAAAAAATTCCGGGTCAAATAGCATCGACCCAAGGGATACGGCATGGATACCCGGACCATAAGGTGATGGATCGCCCTTGTCTGCCAATGTATGGTCTATTGCCTGGGGGACGAAAACTGCCGGGCAATCGGCAGGAACACCATCCTTCATCGCTTTTGAGAGCAGCGCCACAGTGTCCATGCGCGGTGCCGCTTTTTTAAATGCGGTGCTGATATAACCGGCAACCTGGATTGTGCCCAGGTCATCAGATACGCGATAAACCACTTTAGCGGTTGGGTTCAATTCCTTAATCAAGTCGAAGAACACGGGTGCAATACCACTTTCCAGCAAAATTACATCGGCTTCACGAATCCATTGGCGTAACACCGGATTGCGCCCGCGTGCATACCAGGAAAACAGTACGTGTTCCAGCGGACGCAACCAACGGCGGCGCGTGTTGAAGGGGTGGATAAATGTTTTCCATAAATAACACTCAATGCCCTGGTAAATGCCGATGCGGTTGGCAATGTTATCCAGCGATAGCCGCGGGTCGCGCGTGTAGCGGGAGAGCATGCTGTATCTCAGGGAAAAGAAGCGTGTGTTACCCAGTTTGGCCAACTCAGTGGCGATAAAGTGCATTCCCGCTTTACGTGGAGAACGAAAATCATGGGCCGACAGCACCAGATAGTTGGTTTTGTCCTGATTCAATGGTGCTGATGGTTCAGCGTTTTCCTTGGCAAAGGATGGCGACGGCTGGTTCATATTGATCTCCTTGGAGCGTCTGTTTATAGAGGGCTTGGAGCTTCCGGGCGATTTTTCACCTCGGTGCTCTTGAAGAAAGCCTTCTTCAAAGGTTGCCACTGGGGCGAGGGTTCAGTGAGGGAACTGTTTAATGCAAGACCGTATTTACCCCACCAACGGCCACTGGCCCAATAGGTCCAGCCTTTCCATTCCGGGCCTTCCATCAGTTTCAGGAAATGGGTGAGGGTGGTGAGGCATTCGGGGGTGGTAGAAAATCCGAACTCGCCCAGAAACAATTGCTGCCCGTTGTCTCTGGCCCAGGTCTGGATGCGCTCAAATAACGCATTGAAATGCTCTGGCGGATAACAATCCATCGCCGTACCGGAATAATTTTTGTCGGCGTATTGGTGGACTTCAATCACCGTTTTTTTCAACGGGTCTTTCAAGTCAGCAAATAATTTAGCGTTGGAAACACCGTCTTTTTCGCTAAACCAGCTATGCAAACCGTTCCAGCCACCACCACCCACAAAAATTAATTGTTCGGCTCCGGCAGCGCGCAATGCCGCAACGGTACGCTTGGCAAGCGCAGCCCAGTCCGCAAGGGAGAGATAAGAGGGTTCATTCATGAGCCCCAGGGCCAGGAAATGTTTTTCATCCAGCGCTTTTACCAATGAGCGCCAGAGATCGACAAATGCTGTTTGAAATGCAGCGGAACTGATCGGGTCATTGTAGTAACGGCCATAATTATGGATATCCAGAATTACGCACAGGCCCGCTGTTTTGGCACGGCTCAGGGCCATGATAACTTGCGCCAATTCCGCTTCATCCAGAGGTGCATCCAACCTGGGTTGAATACGTTCCCAGCGAATGGGCAAGCGGATAACGTTTGCGCCCTGGGCCGCAATAAACTCAAACTCTTCACGGGTGGGATAGGTGTAATCCTTATTGATTTTCCCCGGCAGGCTCTTGGAATTGAATTCCGCTCCGGCCAGGTTAACCCCGGTTAATCGCGTCTGGTCCAGGCAATGGGCACTTACCTGAAATGTTGTCAGTAATGCGGCGAACGCTATCACTTTTGCTGTTTTGATCCACATAGTCCCAACTCCTCATACAGGCTCATGTAGCGGCGAGCGATAGCCGGCCAGGCGTAACGCTGGCTAAATGCTATGGCTGCTGCGCGCATTTCCTGATATCGGGTGTCGCTCTGTTGATGCAGGGCGAGTAACTCCGGGATGTTCAGTTGCAAGGGAGAGGTCGGGAGAGCAATTACTCCTAACCCGGATTCATCCACCAATCGCTGGAATGGCGGGATTGCGCTCAGTAACGGGATAAGCCCTGCACTCATTGCTTCGATGGGCGCTATGCCAAATCCTTCATGGCGCGAGAGGCAAACAAAGTAACTAGCCATAGCGATTAGTTCGCGTAATCGCTCGTTGGTGGGGTTGCTTTCCATATGCACCGCTTCGGTCAGTCCGAGGCTGGCGATATGGTTTTCAAGTTGCGCCCGGGTAAGGTCGAACTCCCTTCCCGCAAGAATCAAACGCCATTCGGGAGCATTTTTGTGCAATTGCTGGAAGTCCAGCAGGGTTTGCTCAATGCCTTTATTGGACGACCAGCGCCCGAAATAAATCATGCACGGCTGGCGTAACCTGGCGCCGGCATTGGTGAACTTTTCGATGTCCACCCCGTTTTCGATAACTTCCAGTTTATTTTGGTCAAGGATGGGTTCAAACAGGGTGCCATCATTGCTGCTTGTGGCAACTACCCGGTTATAGGCGCGGGCAGAGAGCCGGGTTATGGTGTTGAAATAAGCGCGTTTGGCGCGTGAGGCAAAACTGGTATGGAAGAAACCGCCGTGGGTGGAGAGTACCAGCGGTTTGCGATGTAACCAGCGTGTCGCAGCAAGGAAATCGTAAAAGAAATCCACACCGTGGACATGTACCAGATCCACCCCGGCCAATTCTTTCAAGACTTGCGGGCACAGCGGATAGCGGCTGGAACCACTGAATGGCAAGCGGATGACTTCAATACCATCAATATATTCACGCTTGGCCAAGCGCTCGTTGCGATCGCGGAACAAACGATCCAGCGTAATGATTTTTACATGTTGGGTCGCCCGCTGTGCACGGGCGATATTGCGCACCACTTCCTCCATGCCGCCTATGGACGGCAAATACTGGCGAACTACGTGAGCGACACTAACGGCCATAGTTAATTTCCTTTGGTTGGATCGGTAGGGCGGGCCCGGGTTCGCGGGCGAGGGCGGGGCGCTGAATCAGGCAGCCGACCAAAAACCACAGCAAAGCTGATGTTTTAAATGCAAATAAGGACGTTCCGCTAACACTCAGGATCAGCGCGGCATAGACGGCGACAAATGCCCTGAAGCGATTGGCGCGCTCATCCGGGCTGGGCAGCAACCAAAATCCGGCCCACAGCAGCAGGCATAATGGCAAGCCAAAGCGGGAAATCAGATAGGCATAACCCATATCACCATAACTGGGCGCGAGGTCCAGGCCGAGCAGGCGCTGCAAATCAAACTCTTCAAGTGCCCAACCACAAAGTGCCAGGCGACCGGAAAAACTATCGGTGTATTCGACGGTGGTGAAACCCATGGCCATAACCAGGGTGACGCCGGCAAGTGGAGCGAGGCTGGCGAAATAAAACGCTTTTCCCTGGAGGAATAAACGCATCGCAAACATTGTCGGGACGAGCACCAACGCGAAACGCGAATCAGCGATAACGATCATCACGAAGGCAGCGACCAGAAACCATAATGCTTTGCGCCAGTCCTTCGCGTCATAAGACAGCGCCCAGGCGCTGACGATAGTGGCAAAATTGCCGAGTGAAACAGGTTCCAGGAAAACCGAAGAAACGCGATGGCTACCCAGGAGGCCCGGGAAAAAAGTCCTGCCTATGCCTTCAGGCCGAATGCCATTTAGCTGCAAGCGGCTTTCGCGAACATAATCGGTAACCGGGGTGATGTTCCCGGTATTCAGGTAGTAACCGTAGATATCAAAAAAACGTGTGTAGGTATCCAGCCAAAACATTTCAAAGGTACCTATGGCGATGACCACCATACATATCCATTTCAACGCCCGTTCGGCAACGTCCGGGCGTCCGAGGTTGTAGCCTAGCCATAGAAACCATAAGGGGATAAGGATGTCGCGCACAGCTTTCACATTGAACTGCCCGCTAGTGATACCGGCAAGGCAAAAGAATGCGCCTGAAATGGCCAGGACAGCAATCAATTGAACTGCCATCCTGCGCATTAGAATGGGCAGGCACGCTCCCATAATCAACGCTTCCGATGCCCCGACCACGGCGATTGACGCGGGAAAACCGAACGTGTTGAGCAAGCAGAGGAACGCCTGGTACGTAACGGCAAACACCAGAATCAGGCAGATATAAGTGTCTGCTTTCTGGTTAACCGGATTGTTGATACTCAGGGTGTTCATCGTCGTTTAACGCTCTTGATGGCAAAAGCCGCGTTACTCATAAAGAGCAACGCCCAATAACCGGACGTTCAGGCTGTTCATACGCGCGCAAATGCTGGCAAGCGCTTTGGTTTTGCTCTGATGTCGTTGGGCTACCAGTAACGCGGTGCCTGTTTGGGCTGCTTGTAACTGGGCATCGCGGTTGGTATCCATTGGGGCGGTGTTGATCAGGGTTATGTCGAAACTGTTTTGCAGTTCAAACAAGCGTTGCTGGCTGGTTCGATTGGCGAGCAATTCCTGCGGGTTTGGAACGGGTGTTCCGGCACTGATAAACCACAAGCCATCAACCTCGGCGACAGATGATGCAACCAGGGAGCCGCGTCCCGCGAGACCATCGGTCAAGCCCGGGCGATGTGAGTTATGGGCGAAGAGTTGGTCCATGCCAGGTTTGCGCAGGTTGCCGTCAATTAACAACGTCTTCAGGCCGATTTGGGCGAAACTGATTGCCAGGTTGGCGGCGGTGAGCGCCAGCATTTTCGGGTTTTCCGCCCCCAATAATGTCAAGCCGGCACCAGGGCGAGAATTGAAATAACGCAACATCAATTCACTGCGCAGGCTACGCACCGCTTCCGAGCGGGCAGAGTCCGGTGCAAACAAACAATGTAATTCACGGGCGAGGGGGCTGTTGCTTGTCGGTGGCGGCGTGTAAGCGAATTGTTCGGCAATGACCGCACTGATATCTTCTGGCGATACAAGGCCCAGTTTGAGTGCTGCAGCGCCAAACCTCAGCCCATATTTTTTTTGGGCGATAGCAATGCGCGGCAGATCCTTATCGTCCAGTTTGCCTCTGGCAACCAGCATCGAACCTATTTTAGAGGGTAATTGTGGCGGGTTTAGCGCCTGTGCAAAATCGTTCATGACCGTACCTCCGATACTCCAAGGGGGATACAGGTGAGTAGTGGTAGATCCAAATCAGATTCGATATCCGCATTTGTACGGATACGCTGATCCAGCCACTCCCACACCAGCGCTGCTGCAACTCCCGCCAATACACCCCCCACCAGCGCCAGGATCAACATAACGGCAAGCTTGGATGGTGTTGGGTTGTTAGGGGCAATTGCAGGGTTTAACACAGCGATATCTGTAGTCGATATCTGACTTTCCAAATGGGTTTGGGCACTGCGGGCAAGCGCAGAATCGTAAGCAGCCTGGGCGTTATCAACCTCCTGTTGAAACAACGCTAACTCGTTTTTGTGGCGATTCAGTTGCAGCACCAATTCTTTTTGTGCCGCCAGTTCTTTCTGGATTTGTTCTTCGCGCGCTTTGGACAACTCCACGGAAGAACGCAAGCTACCGCTGATCAACTCCAGCAGGCGCTTGAGTTGTTGTTTCAACTGCGCCACTTCCGTCCGGGCCTGTGCGTAACGGGGATGGTTTTCGCCAACCTGATTACCCAAATCGCGCAATGTTGCTTCGGCGCGTGCCAGCTCACCGGCCAGCTGTTGAACCTGCGGATTGTCCATCGCACGGCTTTCAGGGTCGATTTTTTGTGTGGCAATTTGATCGCGGCGGTTCTGGGAATTAATGCGTTCGGTTTGCGCCGCCATTAATTGCGTGGAAAGCTCGGACAAACGGGTAGATTCAAGATCAAGGCGATCCGGGCCGGCGATAATTTTGTGTTCTTCACGATATGCCGCGAGCTTGTTTTGGCGATCAGTAAGATCGGTTCTAAGACTGGCCAACTGTGCTTTGTACCATTCGCTGGTTTGGCGCGCGGGTTCAACGCGCATCTCAAGGTTGGTATACATATAAGCTTGCGCAAATGCGTTAGCCAGATCCGCCGCCAAAACCGGATCCTTTGCTTTGAAGGCAATGCTCAATACATTGCTATCGCGTTTGGGCAATACTTCCAGCCCTTGGCCAAGGAAACCCTGTAACTGCCGGCGATTGACTTCTTCATCCGGCGTGGCTGTTAAACCGGCGGCAGCTAACAGTTTTTGCTGTCCAATCTGGTCAATAACTTTATTGATCACCGTGCGGCTGCGAATAATATCGGCCTGGGTAGCGATATAGCCGGTCATCAGTCGCGCAGGTTGCATTTGGCCACTGATAGGGTCCATTCCGCGCCCGTCAACTATCAATTCAGTGGTTCCGGTAAAGGTTCTGGGGGTTAACAGGTGGGCAACTACGGCAAGGCACAAAGCCACTCCCGTTGTAATCAGAATTACCCACTTACGGGCAAATAAAATGGCTAAAAGGCTATTGATAGTCATTGCGGCTCTCCGTTTAACCTTTGCGGTTAATTAAAACAGGCTTTCCTTCACAATCAGAACATCACCATCCTGAATCAGATCTTCAGGTTTGGCGCGCAGTTCTTTTACTGATCCGTTCGGTTGTACCCGTAACAGGCGCAGGCTGGATTCGCTGCCGCGCGCAGTTGGGCCACCACCGGTTCCCAGCGCTTGCATTACATTCAGCGGGCGATCCAACAGATACATACCCGGTTTATTCACCTCACCGTTTAGATAAAAACGGCCCTCACCGGGGATATAAAGCGTGTCGCCGTGCTGCAACCAGATCGGGCGGGCATCGCTGGCATCCAGGTTCAGCAGTTGCTGTAAATCGTATTCGGTGCGTTCCTGTGCGCCATTGCGAACACGGGTAAGTACAATTTTTTCGCTGCCACCCTGGGCAACACCACCGGCCCACGCCAAAGCTTGGGTAAGGCTGGTTGGACCTTCCAATACCAGTTTGCCGGGGCGATTCACTTTGCCCAGGATGGAAACGATCTGGCTGCGGTATTGGGTTACTAACAAATTAACTTGCGGGTTCTTTAAAAAATCACCATTGCGATAGCGTTCGGCGACAAGGCGGGCAGCTTCAGCGGTAGTTTTTCCAGCGATTACCTGTTCGCCAATCAATGCAACAGTTACCGTACCCTGTTCGCTGACCTGGGCATCGGTTGTCAACTCCGGTTGACCGTAAACAGTAATACGAACTTCATCGCCAGTACCTAACCGGTAGGCCGTTTCTGCGGCCAGCGACAAGGTGGGTAAAAGCGCCAATAACGCGAACGAACAACATTGCCAAAAACACTTCATCTAGGTTCCCTGAGCAGTTAACAAAAAAAGACTGCGTTTGGCTTTGCAAAAGCGGGGCCGATTTTCGCAAAGTCGCAAAAGACCTTTGGAAAATGCGATCTTGTTCAGGTTGGTTTGGGTTTAGAGAATAAAAAAACGGCTTTTAATGGGTGAAAGTAAGAATCTCACCCGTGGAAAAGGTGGGTTTTTTAACAAATTGTGCATTTTTGGTGCGCTGGCGTGTAAATTTGTTATTAGGGCAGGGATAAATGAAATAATTTGCTGCTGCTCATGGGTTTTTTGGCGTAGAAGGTGTTTAGGGCCTTGGTGTACAATGCGCGCCTATTTTTTATCCTTCCCACCCTTCCTAACGCAGGACTTATCTATGTTTGATAAAAGCCAGACTATTGCTTCTTTCGACCCCGAAATCTGGGACAGTATCCAGAACGAAGGTAAACGCCAGGAAGAGCATATCGAGCTGATTGCCTCGGAAAACTACACCAGCCCATTGGTAATTGCTGCTCAGGGAACCAAACTGACCAACAAATATGCAGAAGGCTACCCGGGCAAGCGTTATTACGGTGGTTGTGAGTATGTGGATATCACTGAATCTCTGGCAATTTCCCGCGCCAAGGAATTGTTTGGTGCTGATTATGCCAACGTGCAACCGCACTCTGGTTCACAAGCCAACTCTGCTGTTTACGCAGCACTTTGTGCTCCGGGCGACACCGTATTGGGTATGAGTTTGGCGCACGGCGGCCACCTGACCCACGGTGCCAAAGTGAGCTTCTCTGGTAAAATTTACAATGCTGTGCAATATGGTCTAAACCCTGAAACCGGTCTGGTTGATTACGACGAGATCGAGCGTTTGGCGGTTGAGCACAAACCCAAAATGATCGTGGCCGGTTTCTCTGCCTACTCCCAGGTACTGGATTGGCAACGCTTCCGCGATATCGCTGACAAAGTAGGTGCTTACCTGTTTGTGGATATGGCCCACGTAGCCGGTTTGGTAGCGGCCGGTTTGTATCCAAACCCGGTGCAAATTGCTGACGTGACCACCACCACCACCCACAAAACCCTGCGCGGTCCACGTGGCGGGATCATCCTGGCCAAGGCAAACGAAGAAATCGAGAAGAAACTGAACTCGGCAGTATTCCCAGGTGGTCAAGGTGGTCCTCTGATGCACGTGATTGCTGCTAAAGCGATCAGCTTCAAAGAAGCAATGACCCCTGAATACAAAGCCTATCAACAACAAGTTGTGAAAAACGCCAAGGCAATGGCTGCTACCTTTATTGAGCGTGGTATCAACATTGTGTCTGGTGGTACTGAAAACCACCTGATGCTGGTTGACCTGATTGGTAAAGCCTATAGCGGTAAAGATGCTGACGAAGCACTGGGCAAGGCGCACATCACTGTGAACAAAAACGCTGTACCTAACGACCCGCGTTCACCGTTCGTAACCTCCGGTATCCGCGTTGGTACCCCGGCAATTACTACCCGTGGTTTCAAAGAAGCAGAAACTATCCAGCTAACTCACTGGATCTGTGACATCTTCGCCGCGCTGGAAGCGGGCAATGCTGATGCCGTGATTGCTGATGTAAAAGGCAAAGTAGCTGATCTGTGCAAGAAATTCCCTGTTTACGCTGACTAATCTATCCAGGTTCGCAGAGTGAAAGCCGCCGCAATGGCGGCTTTTTTTTATGCGGCAAGAAAAAGCGCTGAATTATGCCCGATGGGCAAATTCTGTTGGTCAGCATTGATGCGTACACCCTGTGCTTGGCAGCCACCGCTGTAAAGCTATTAAGGAAGTCTTTGTAATTAATTAAGGTAGCTATCCTGCTGCCTTTTTTATCGCTATTTGAATGGGGATTTAACGCAACTAGATTTTTTTAACCACAGCTATTTTAAAGGTCGATTCTTATCGGTAATTGAACTATTTTTATACAATCTTCGGCATCCAGAGTTTCATTAATGGCGCTTCAGGGTAGCAAGATTAAACAGCCCTACGCATGGGCAATTGTGTTGGTATTGGTTGTTGTGGCCTGGTTTCTGGTTAACCAGAATGATCCCGTAGTCGAACAACCAATGGCCCTGCCACAAGACCATGCGCTAACAATATTGAATACTGGCAGCGATAAATTGCGCAAAGCAGAAGAAGTGCTTGCCGAGGCTAATAAAACAATTGCCGGGCAGACGGCCGAAAGCGGTGCAGCCGAAACACCGCCGATGGCTATTACGGCATGGCGTATTGCAAATGCTGATAGCACTGCTATGCCGGTGCCGAATGGTGTGTCTATTTATGAACCCGTATCCGTAGATATGGATTCGCCAGTTTATCCATCGCCGGGTGAGCAAGTCAGTTTGCCCCTGCCTGGTGGTGAAACTGTGAATGCCACAGTAAAAAGTAGTAATGAAAATCCCAATGGCGATTATTCATGGCGCGGCTACCTTGATGGGCACGGCGCTGATTATCCGGTGGTAATGACTTACGGTGGCAATTCAGTGTTCGCTACAGTGACTACGCCACAAGGCAGTTATACATTGGAATCGATTAACGGAAGTGGTTGGGTTTATAAAAACCCTGCCGAGTTTGAATTATCCGATCCGGGTAAAAATGATTATCTGGAAGTACCGCATACACATAATCACGATTAAAAAATATCACTCAACAACAATGTTCAACTTGGGGGCAAAAGGTATGGGCATGACAGCATAGCAGTACCGCAGTTTGGCTTTAATGGATGCGCACAACTATCTGGAATTCTCCAAATTTGTTAATCACGGACGGTTTTCAGTAAAGTCAGCAGAGAATCTTTTATGAAAACTATTTGGCGAAATGCTATTCGTTCCACGTCTGCAATTGTTTTATCCGCACTTACTTTACCCGCGTTAGCTGCATCAACGGTTATTGATGTATTGGTTGTTTACACCGACGGCACGGCTGCACTTTATGGTGGCGATCCTGCCACTCGCATCAATCAACTTTTTCAAGTGACCAATCAAATTTATGCCGATAGTGGTGTGGATCTGGAAGTGCGCGTCGCGAAGACGATGAAAGTCAGTTATACCGATGATAACGCGGCAGAAACTGCGTTGAATGCAATTACCTTCAATCAGGATGCAGCATTCAGTGGTGTAGCTGCCGCACGCGATCAAGCCAAAGCCGATATGGTGGTTTTGTATCGCCCTTTTAAACCGATCCACGGTAGTTGTGGTGTTGCCTGGGTTACCGGCAATAATGGCAGTGTGGCTGCGTATAAAGGCTATATGTTTGCCCATGTTGCTGTTAATTCTTGCGGCGATTTTGTGACTGCACATGAATTGGGGCACAACATGGGTTTAAAACATTCGCGCAAGCAAGATGGTGTCGGTGGTGTATTTCATTATGCATTGGGTTACGGCGTGATGAATTCCTTTACTGATGTGATGGCCTATCAAAGTGCATTCAATGTGGATTACTGGACTGGCAAAATTTATAAATTTTCCAATCCGGACATCCTTTGCAAAAATCAACCTTGTGGTGTGGATCGCAACAATACCACCAGCGGTGCGGACGCGCGTTATGCACTGAATATTACCGGTCCGCAAATTGCGAATTTTTACGCAGGTATAGCGGCATCATCCAGTTCATCATCAAAATCCAGCTCAAGTGCACCGGCATCTTCTGCTTCCACCAAATCCAATAGTTCAGCCAGTAGTGTCAGTACTACAGATGTCTCGAAGCTGAAAGCAAAAGTTGAAGCGGCACGTGTTGCCCACTCGGTAGCAGTTGAAGCCGTCAATGCCAATAAAATTGCAATCACTGACAAGACTACCGCAGAGCGCACTGCAAAAACGGAATTGGCAACGGTGACTAAAAATTTAACCACGGCAACAAAAAATTATGAAAAAGCAGTTGCTAAATACAATGCCGCTGTGGCGAAGGTCGAACCATTGAAGGCGCAATTAAGTACAGCATTAACAGCTTATAATTCGGCAACCACCACGGCCAAATCGAGCAAATTGACGGCGTATAACAACCTGATTACCAAATACAATGATTTGGTAGTCCAGATTACCGTAGCGTTGAATGAGGCTAACACCGCCCAGCAAGCAATTACACCGGCAACAGCGGCAGTAGCAACTGCTACAAAGGCTTACAATGTTGCAATGGCTGCAACTACGGCAGAAAAAGCGAAAACCGAAAGTTTGAAATTGGCAGTGACCAATGCACTTGCTGTATTAAAAGCATTGGAAGCTGACTACAAAGCTGCATTAAACGCCTGCAAATGCACAGTGTAATTGTTGGGCTGTTTGAGTGAAAAAAGTACTGGTGTGAGTGTTCTGACTGGTCCGGTCAGAACGGATTTCGCCCGGCATCTGCCGGGCTTTTTTATTCAAGCGATGTCACTAATGTCTGCTAGACTTCCGGAAAGTAGTGACCCGGAAATGATCGATGTTGAGTGTTTTTTGGAAAAAGTACAGCTTGCTGGTGTGGTTGGGGGTGATCCTGATTTTAGGGTTTCTGGCTACCAGCCTGGCGAGTTATTGGGTATCGCGCGATCAAATCCGTCGTTCCATTATTGATCAGGGCCTGCCGTTAACCGGCGATAATATCTACTCCGAAATCCAGCGCGATGTACTACGCCCCACGTTTATTTCCTCGCTGATGGCCAGCGATACATTTGTGCGCGACTGGATCTTATCCGGTGAACAAGATAGCTCGCAAATAGTGCGTTATTTGAATGAAGTTAAACGGGAATACGGTGCTGTCAGCAGCTTCCTCGTTTCAAATAACACCCACAACTATTATTACCCCAACGGTATTCTGAAAAGCGTAAAAAAAACAGAATCACGTGATGACTGGTTTTTTCGCGTGCGCGATATGAAAACCCCGTATGAAATGAATCTGGATGTCGATCTCGCCAATCAGGATACAGTGACGATTTTTATTAATTATCGCGTGCTGGATTACGATGGAAATTTTATTGGTGCAACGGGTGTCGGTTTGACACTTGATTCACTGGCGCGGGTAATTGACGATATCCAGCAGCGCTACAATCGCCGCGTGTATTTTGTGAACGAAGTGGGTGAAATTATTGTTTCGGCAAAAACCGGTGAGTTGCATAAAGGTTCAATCCATGAATTGCCAGGTATTGCCGCGATTGCCGATAAAATAATAAATAAAAATACCCGCCCTACCAACCTGGAATACGATAATTCCCTGGGGCGAATCATGTTGAGCTCGCGCTATATTCCCGAATTCAATTGGTATTTGGTAGTAGAGCAAACGGAAGACGCGGAAATCGCAAAGGTTCGCCAGGTATTCATGGGCAATATTGCTGTCAGTGCAGCAGTAACTGCGTTGGTATTATTGTTATGTTTGTACAGTGTTAATCGCTTTCAACGGCGTTTGGAAAATGTCGCGGCAACGGATTCGCTAACGGGATTATTAAATCGCCACGCATTTGAATTGCTATTTGAGCAAGCGGTACACGAATCGCATCGCGCTAAAACACCGCTGTCGATGATTTTATTGGATATCGATTATTTTAAAAGTATCAACGATAACCATGGTCATCTCGCAGGTGACAGGGTCATCATGCGTGTTGCGCGGATGCTGGAAAATAGCTTGCGCAATGGAGATGTATTGTGCCGGTGGGGCGGGGAAGAGTTTTTAATATTGCTCAAGCAAACACCGTTAAACAGCGCGCAGTTGGTTGCAGAAAAGCTGCGTGAAACGATGGCAGCAGAGCAACTTCAAATGGGCAACAAAACCCTCAATATTACCGGTAGCTTTGGCGTAGCTGAATTTGGCGGTGTCGAAACCCTGGTGCATTTCTTCGCACGCGCGGATCGCGCGCTCTACATCGCTAAAAGCAGCGGGCGCAATCGTGTTGAAATTATCGACTAGGTTACCAGTAACTACCTTCTACATAGGGTGCTTGCTTCGATAATTGATTTTGATAAAAATAAATTTAGTCGTTGTATATTTATGACGATAGAGCTGGAGTTAGTGCTTTTTTCAAAGTAGAGTAAATATCTGCATTTTGCATTCACTGCGCAAATTACAGTGGAATGGCAAGATTCTTTTATTGCTGTGGTTGAAGTTTTATTCTCACCTGAGTGTAAGCTCATACAAATTAAGGAAAATTGAAAATGAACGATCTAACGGTATTGCCACCTGATTTACCCGTGCCTGAAGATGACGGGGCATGTGATCATTTATTGGGAGTGCAATTTCCCTCTGTAACTTTATTGGCGACATCAGAAAACAAAGTAAATATCAGTGCTAATCCCGGTTTGGTTGTAGTTTATTTTTATCCATTGATTGGTCGGCCGGATTCACCACCTATGCCGGGTTGGAATGAAATTCCCGGGGCCAGGGGCTGTACTCCGCAATCTTGCGCGTTTCGAGATCTTTATGCGGAATTCACCGGGCTTGGGGTGAGTGTTTATGGCGTAAGCGTGCAATCACACAGCGAACAGGTTGAGGCATCACAGCGCCTTCATCTTCCTTTTGAATTGGTTAGCGATTTTGCATTGGAAATAGCCTCTGCATTGAGGCTTCCAACGTTTGAGTATAATTCATCTGTTTTAATCAAAAGGCTGACCTTGATTGTAGAGAATGGAATAATTAAAAAAGTTTTTTATCCTGTTTTTCCGCCGACTGAAAATGCAGCGAATGTGATGGCCTGGATTAAAGATCATCGGGCTTAAGCATCACTCTGCCAACTTGGAATAACGCTCAAACAGGTTATCTATCCACAATCGTATAATCCAAAAGCCGATTATTTTTAACGTCCATATCCAGCAGTGTATCCGTGTCAATTTCCCTGAATAATCCCCCGTCGCAATCGCCATATTTAATCGGGTGTTACACGATAGTAGTTGTGGCCGGACGGCAGCAGTGATTGATGGTGTCGACGCAGGTCGCGGGTGGGATTGAATCATCATTGAGACCGGTTTTTACCACGCCTCCGACTATAAGCGCTATGAACCGCAGGGGGCGAAAACTTCACATTTCGTGCTAGTATGCGCCCACTTTAACCATCGCCGGGGCTTGTGATCATGCATTGTCCGTTTTGTAGCGCGGAAGATACCAAGGTAATCGATTCACGTCTGGTGGCAGAGGGCGATCAGGTTCGCCGTCGCCGCGAGTGTTTATCCTGCCATGAACGCTTTACGACGTTTGAAGTGGCTGAATTGGTGATGCCGCGCATCATCAAGCAAAACGGCACCCGCGAACCCTTCGATGAAAACAAATTGCGCGCCGGGTTACTGCGCGCGTTGGAGAAGCGTCCGGTAAGCATCGAGGCGATTGAATCCGCTATCAATCACATCAAACATTTCCTGCAAGCGACCGGTGAGCGCGAAGTAAAAGCATTGCTGGTGGGTGAGAAGGTGATGGAGCAATTGAAGAAGCTTGATGAAGTGGCTTACGTCCGTTTTGCGTCGGTGTATCGCCGCTTTAAGGATTTGAATGAGTTCCGGCAGGAAATCGACCGGCTTGAACAACAGCCTGAAGACCATCAGTGACCTGAATTAACAACCTCGGATTTTTATGGCGCTATCTCCCCAGGATTTTGATTTTATGGCCCGTGCTTTCCGTTTGGCAGAGCGCGGCCTGTACACCACTATGCCCAATCCGCGCGTTGGTTGTGTGTTGGTGAAAGATGGAGAGGTGATTGGCGAAGGCTGGCATGTGCGCGCTGGTGAGCCTCATGCGGAAGTGAACGGGTTGTTAGCGGCCGGTGATAATGCACGCGGTGCAACGGTTTATGTCAGTCTGGAGCCATGTAGTCACCATGGTCGCACGGGGCCTTGCTCGCAAGCGTTGGTTGATGCAGGTGTAAACCGTGTGGTTTATGCGATGGAAGATCCTAATCCGCTGGTATCCGGGCGCGGTATTGAAATTATGCGCGCGGGTGGAATCCAGGTAGATGGTCCAGTCCTTGAAAATGATGCCCGCGCGTTGAATCCCGGTTTTATCAAGCGCATGGAGCGCAAATTGCCGTTTGTGCGTTGCAAACTGGCGATGAGCCTTGATGGCCGCACGGCGATGGAATCCGGTGAAAGCAAATGGATTACCGGCCCCAAAGCCCGTGCTGATGTACAACGTTTGCGCGCCCGTTCCTGTGCGGTGATTTCCGGTGTGGATTCCGTGTTACAGGATAATTCCTCGCTGACCGTGCGTGCCGATGAGCTGGATTTACCAAATGCCCAAGAGGCGGCGGCCAAGCAGCCGCTGCGTGTAATCCTGGATTCTCGCCTGCGCTTGCCGCGTAATGCCTTGATGTTTAAGCAATCCACCCCAATCTTGCTGGTTCACAACGGTACTGCAACGGACGAACAATTGTCCGGTTGGCCGGATTTTGTTGAATTGCTGGCATTGCCAGCTAAAGATGGGCGGATCGATTTGCAGGCCCTGCTGCGTGAACTGGCCCAGCGCCATTGTAATGAAGTACTGGTTGAGGCCGGTGCGACCCTTGCGGGTAGCTTTTTGCGGCGCGGTTTGCTGGATGAGATCATCATTTATATGGCCCCCAAACTACTCGGCAGTAATGCGCGTCCGATTTTTGATTTGCCGCTCGACACCATGTCGGCATCGCTGGCGCTGAAAATTAAAGAGATCCGGGCTGTTGGTCGCGATTGGCGTATTACTGCCAGTCCGGATGCTGAATATTAAATCCCTCCCAACCTCCCTTAGCTACGCGCCCCGTTTCAAAGGGAGATTGAGTGGGCTTAAACAATTCTTTTTGAGGTAGATAGCCCCGTGAACGATCCATACCAGTCTCCTGATTCTCCACCACCCCAAATGCCCCCGCCGGTTGATAACACCGCATCCTATGGCAAACGCTTTGGTGCCTTTTTGCTGGATTGCGCGTTTATGTTTATCGCCATGATGTTTCTAATGCAGTTTCTTGGTCTGACCGATATTGATCCGAACAAGGCCAAAGATGCCCAGGCAATGCAGAACGAATTGCTAGCCAAAGTGGCAGCGTTAACCAGCGGACAAAAGACGTTATTGATGATGTTTCCCTATATTGCTTTTTTTGCGCTGCACGGTTTTCTGCTTGGCCGCTATGGACAAACGTTGGGCAAGCGCATTATGGGGATTGCGATAGTAACTATGGATAACCGCGTACCGGCATTTTTCCCGATGATCGCCCAGCGCTACTTCACCCAATGGTTGGCGGGTATGGTTCCGGTGATTGGCATACTATTACGCCTGGTCGATATTCTGGCCATTTTCCGGCCGGATCGTCGCTGTATCCACGATCACCTTGCCAAAACCAAAGTGATTGATTTGCGTATTCCGGTGGCTTATTCACCGGATACTCCGGTTGCACCCAGCAACAGCCTGATCGTCTAAACGGAGGCGTTATGTTTACCGGCATTATCGAAGCCATTGGCGAGGTGGTAGCCCTGCAACCCAAAAATGGTGACGTGCGCCTGCGCATCAAAACCAACAATCTGGATTTGGGGGATGTACGCCTCGGTGATTCCATTGCTACTAATGGTGTTTGTTTAACCGTAGTGGATTTGCCCGGTGACGGTTTTTGGGCTGATGTATCGCGTGAAACGTTGGACAACACCAGCTTGCCGGATTGGAAGGTTGGTCAGCGCGTCAACCTGGAAAAAGCGCTAACACCGCAAACTCGCCTCGGCGGCCATATTGTTTCGGGCCATGTGGATGGTGTTGGTGAAGTGGTTAGCCGCCATCCAGATGCGCGCTCCGAACGTTTCCGCATCCGGGCGCCAACGTCATTGGCGAAATATATCGCCCACAAAGGCTCGATTACTGTAGATGGGACTAGTCTTACTGTGAACAAAGTGGACGGCGCCGAATTTGAACTCAACATTGTTCCCCATACGTTGCAAATGACCATTATGGGTAACTACAAACCCGGCAGCCGTATCAATCTGGAAGTGGACGTGCTCGCCCGTTACCTGGAGCGTTTGATGCTGGGTGAAAAGGCGGCTGAACCGGAAGGGCAGGGAGGCATTACCCTGGAGTTTTTGGCGAAGAATGGTTTTATGTAGGTTGGGCATGGCTGCGCAGGCAGCCCTGCCCAACGGGCAAAATTGGAAGAAGGCAAAATTGGAAGAAAGTGACACACGGTTATGTTGGGCATTGCTGCCTACGCGGCTCGGCCCAACCAACATTCTCATGAGATGAGTTATGCAATTAAATACCATTGATGAACTGATTGACGATCTGCGCCAGGGCAAGATGATTGTGCTGATGGATGACGAGGATCGTGAAAATGAAGGCGATCTGATTATGATTGCCGAGCTGGTGCGGCCTGAAGATATCAATTTTATGGCGACCCACGCACGCGGTTTGATCTGTTTGCCATTAACTGCAGAGCGCTGTGAATTGCTGGATTTACCATTGATGGTACGCGATAACAAATCCTCGTTTACTACCAATTTCACTGTATCTATTGAGGCGGCAACGGGTGTAACCACTGGTATTTCTGCCGCAGACCGCGCTCGCACAATCCATGCGGCAGTACGCCCTGATGCGAAAGCGACTGACATTGTGCAGCCGGGTCATATCTTCCCCCTGATATCACAGCCCGGTGGAGTTTTGAGTCGTGCGGGCCATACCGAAGCCGCTTGTGATCTGGCGAAACTGGCCGGTTTTTCACCGGCGGGTGTGCTGGTAGAGATCATGAATGAAGATGGCACTATGGCGCGCCGCCAGGATCTGGAAAAATTCGCTGTTAAACATAGCCTGAAAATCGGTACCATTGCCGACCTGATTCACTACCGCACCATCAAAGAGAAAACGGTCGAGTGTATTAACACCCGTAAAGTGGAAACGCTTTACGGCGAGTTCGAGCTGCGCACCTACCGTGATATGGCGCGCGGCGATCTGCATTTTGTGATGGTCAAAGGCGAGATAGATGCCGAGCCGACATTGGTGCGTGTCCATGTGATGGATATTGCGCGCGATGTATTGAGTTTGAAGCGCACCTCGCCCACGGGTGGCAAAAGCTGGACTTACCAGGATGCGTTACGTGCAGTTAGCGAGGCGGGCAAAGGTGTTGTGTTGCTAATTTGCCACGATGAATTCACCGCTGAAGTGGAAAGCAGTATTGATTGGCTGCTGTCTGGCAAACAAATACAGCGCAGTTCCGAAGTGCTTTACAAGCAGGTGGGTACGGGTTCGCAAATTTTGCGCGATTTAGGTATTCGTAAAATGCGTGTGATGTCGGCACCGATGCGCTTTTCGGCATTGTCCGGTTTTGATTTGGAAGTTGTTGAATATGTGTGTCCTGATGCATCTTGAATCGCCATCGTCACACGCGAATTTTAAATTTTATCAATGATTTTTTCTGGGAAACACTATGAGCAACATCCGGGTTATTGAAGGTGATTTTTCTGCATCCGCTGGCAAATACGCGTTGATTGTCAGCCGCTGGAATAGTTTTGTAGTGGAAAGTTTGAAAGATGGCGCGCTCGATACATTGCGTCGCCACGGCATTAAAGATGAAAACATCACCATCTATTACGCGCCTGGTGCATTTGAGTTCCCGCTGACTGCGCAAAAAATTGCCGCGAAAAAAGAATTCGATGCGATCATCGCACTGGGTGCAGTGATTCGCGGCGGTACACCACATTTCGATTACGTTGCCGGTGAATGCACCAAAGGCCTTGCACAAGTTTCCTTGCAATACGGTGTTCCGGTGACCTTTGGTGTGTTGACCGTAGATTCAATTGAGCAAGCGATTGAGCGCTCCGGTACCAAAGCGGGAAATAAAGGTGTTGAAGCTGCATCTACTGCACTGGAAATGGTTTCGTTGTTTTCCAAAATTTAAGTTCGGCAAGATTTAATATCAAACGTAGGTTGGAAAAGCGTAGCGCTTTCCGACAATAGATTTAAATTATCGCCGATGGTGAATAATACAAAGTCGGAAGTCGCTTGCGCTCTTCCAACCTGCATAGCTTTAAATTTTTTAAAAGATTGCATCGCGCAATCAATGTTCTTTATCAGGTAATTGTTCATGACTACTCCATCAAGCCAACAGAAAGGCCACACTGCAGCTACTCGCCGCATGGCTCGTCATTATGCAATGCAGGCACTTTACCAATGGCAAATGTCGGGTTCCAGCATCAACGCGATTGAAGCAGAATTCCGTACCGATAACGACATGAGCAAAGTGGATGTGGAATATTTTCACGAAGTTCTTCACGCAGTACCTGAACATTTAAGTGAACTTGAAGAATTGTTCGCGCCTTATCTGGTGGATCGTTCTTTGAATGAGCTGGATGCAATTACTCGCGCACTTTTACGCCTTGCAACCTACGAATTTAAATATCGTATTGATGTCCCCTACAAGGTTGTGATCAACGAAGCTGTTGCCCTAGCCAAAAAATTTGGCGCAGAAGACAGTCACAAGTTTATCAACGGTGTGCTTGATAAAACGGCCGCTGTTGTTCGTGCGCTGGAAGTTAACGCCGAGCGCAACCAACGCTAATTCGTTTTGTCCAACCAGTTATCAACGTGCCCGGCGAATTCCAGTTAATACAGCAATTTTTCCAGCGCGAGCAGGCTGAACAGCCTGCTGAAGGTGTATTGCTGGGCATTGGCGATGATTGTGCATTATTGCAAATGCAGGAAGGAAAACAGTTGGCAGTATCAGTAGATACATTAGTGGCTGGTGTGCATTTTCCAATTGATGCGGATGCAGAATTAATCGCCGAGCGCGCATTGCGCACTAACCTGAGTGATCTGGCAGCAATGGGCGCTGAGCCACTCTGGTTTACCCTGGCGCTCACCTTGCCGGAAGCGAGCGAAGAATGGTTGCGTAGTTTTAGTCGCGGATTGTTTGCTTGTGCACGCCAATACAATATTGCACTGATTGGCGGTGACACGACTTCTGGTCCTTTAACTATTACCATCCAAGTGATGGGCTCTGTATCGCCGGGCGCGGCTATGCGACGCGATGGTGCCAATATCGGTGATTTTGTGTTGGTAACGCATAGCTTGGGTGATGGTGCTGCGGCGCTTGCAATGATTCAAGCGCAAATTCATTGTGATGAATTATCCGCTAATTATTTGCATGAACGTTTTTATCGCCCGATACCGCGTTTGCAAGAATCGGCCTTGATTCGTGAAGTGGCAACCGCGGCGTTGGATATCTCTGATGGTTTGGTTGCCGATTTGCAACATATCTGCGATGCGAGTGATGTGGGTGCAGTAATTGATGTGGAAAATCTGCCATTATCGCCCGCTGTACAAGCATTGAATGATCAAGTGCAAGCATTGGGATGGGCTTTGAGTGGCGGCGATGATTACGAATTATGCTTTACTGTCGCACCGGAAAAAATGGCGGATATAGCCATGCTTATTGCGCAAGGAAAATTGAACGCTACCGTCATTGGCGAAATTATTCCCGGTTCAAAAGTTATTTGTGAATATGAAGGTAAGCCATTTACGCTTGCCAGCACTGGATACCGGCACTTCTAGCGTGCGGTTTTAATAATGAATACAAATACTCCCAGCCTTAAACAAGTGTTTACCAATCCCTATCATTTTTTTGCATTCGGATTCGGTAGTGGCCTCGCACCCAAAGCACCGGGAACCTTTGGTACTTTGGCAGCTATCCCGATTTTTTTATTGATCCAGGATCTGCCGTTGCACCTTTACGTATCCTGGCTGGTGGTGACATTTGCATTGGGCGTATTTTGGTGTGACCGATCTTCCCGACAACTGGGCGTACACGATCACGGCGGCATCGTCTGGGATGAATTTGTCGGTTTCTGGATGACCATGTTGATGGCACCTGCAGGACTTATATGGGTGTTGCTTGGTTTCGTTTTGTTCCGTATTTTCGATATTCTCAAACCCTGGCCTATCAGCTGGCTGGACAAAAAAGTGCACGGCGGTTTTGGCATTATGATTGATGATTTTCTTGCCGGTGTTTACGCCTGTATCGCACTCCAGTTGATTGCCTATTCTGTGAGGTTGGTGTGACTGTTCACTTTGTAGAATCTTCCAAATTGCCCACGCCGTTTGGCATGTTTACCATGCACGGTTTTAGTGATGATGAAACTGATAAAGAGCATGTAGTGCTCACGATGGGTGACATTAGCGGTGATGAACCTTTGCTCGCTCGCGTTCACTCCGAGTGTTTAACCGGTGATGCATTATTTAGTATGCGCTGTGATTGTGGGCCTCAGCTCCAGGCAGCTATGCATAAAATTTCTGTTGTTGGCCGCGGTGTGATTTTTTATTTGCGCCAGGAAGGGCGGGGTATTGGTTTATTAAATAAAATTAGAGCTTATCACCTTCAAGATCAGGGGGCTGATACCGTCGAAGCAAATGAGCGGTTAGGCTTTGGTGCAGATATGCGTGATTACTCTATCCTCAAACCCATGCTCCATCATTTAAATATCAAAGCATTGAAATTACTCACCAACAATCCGCGCAAAGTCAAAGCATTGCAAGAGATGGGTATTAATATCGTTGAGCGCATGCCCCACGAAACCGGCCGCAATCCGCACAATGCAAAATATCTGGAAACCAAACAGGGCAAGCTTGGCCATTTGTTTAATGGCGAAAATTTATTTAACGCTGACCACGAATAATTTTTCAGGATCTTATTAATCTCAGGACATTAGCATGACTCGAATCGCAATTGCTGGCGCTGCTGGCCGCATGGGAAAAGCGCTGATTGAATCAGCCCATAAAAATCCGGAAACATCATTAGGTGCGGCGATTGTTCGTCCCGGTAGCTCTTTGATCGGGGTCGACGCGGGTGAATTAGGTAATGTAGGCAAATTAGGTATCGCTATCAGCGCATCATTAATTGAGGTTGTCGATCAATTCGATGTATTGATTGATTTCAGTTCACCAACAGCAACGCTGGAAAACGTAAAAATCTGTGCGGCACACAACAAGCCTATCGTGATTGGTACTACCGGTTTTAGTGCGGCGGAAAAAGAAGAATTACTAAGCTATCAAACACAAATCCCATTGTTGTTATCAGCAAATTTTTCTACCGGTGTAAACCTGTGTTTTAAATTGCTGGATTTGGCCGCTCGCGTTCTGGGTGAAGGCTACGATGTGGAAGTGTATGAAGCGCATCATCGCCATAAAGTCGATTCACCCTCGGGCACAGCGGTGCGCATGGGCGAAGTGCTAGCCAATGCATTGGAACGTGATTTGGATAAAGTGGCTGTTTATGGCCGCGAGGGCCAGATTGGTCCGCGCCCCAAAGAGACTATTGGTTTTGCAACTGTGCGTGGTGGCGACGTAGTCGGCGATCACACGGTGATGTTTATGGCGGATGGCGAGCGCGTGGAAATCACGCACAAAGCATCGAGTCGTTTGGCATTTTCCAACGGCGCTGTGCGCGCTGCTATTTGGTTGCAGCAACACTGTCTATATCAACAAAAGGCCGGTTTGTTTGATATGCAAGACGTGTTGGGATTGCGATAAGTTCATGTAGGTTGGGCAGCTGCGTAGCAGCAATGCCCAACATGAAAGAATCTGTTGGGCATACTTGCCCAACCTACAAAACAAGGTGTGTTATGGCAGGCTCCAGTTTATTAATGTTGCTCGACGATATAGCTACTGTGCTGGATGACGTAGCAGTAATGACCAAGGTTGCCGCTAAAAAAACCGCCGGTGTGTTGGGCGATGACCTCGCGTTGAACGCCCAGCAAGTACAAGGTATTCGCGCTGAGCGGGAATTGCCGGTTGTGTGGGCTGTTGCAAAGGGCTCTGCAGTCAACAAACTGATATTAGTTCCCGCTGCACTGTTGATTAGTGCTTTTGTTCCCTGGTTAATTATCCCTTTATTAATGATAGGCGGTGCCTATTTATGTTTTGAGGGTTTTGAAAAACTTGCGCACAAATTTCTTCATTCAAAAGACGAAGACAAAGAGCATCGCAAAGAATTGATTAAAGCGGTAGCTAATCCCGCTGTGGATATGGTTGCTTTCGAAAAAGAAAAAATCAAAGGTGCTGTGCGCACGGATTTTATTCTGTCTGCCGAAATTATTGTGATCGCATTGGGAACTGTCGCCGCCGCGACTTTTGCAAAGCAAGCAGCGGTGGTTGTCAGTATCGCCATTTTGATGACCATTGGTGTGTATGGTTTGGTTGCATTGATCGTAAAACTTGACGATATGGGGGCGCATCTTTGCAAGCAACAAAATGCCACAGCACAGTTTTTGGGGAATCTCTTGCTCGCTGCTGCGCCCCGGTTGATGAAGCTGTTATCGGTGTTGGGTACGGCGGCTATGTTTATGGTGGGTGGTGGAATAGTGACGCACAGTATTCCCGTTATCCATCACTGGATTGAGCATATTGCTACCAATACCCAACCTGTGGGGTGGTTAACATCGTCAGTATTAAATGGTTTGGCTGGTGTTGTTATTGGTGCTTTGGTGTTGGCGGTAGTCACGCTGGTCAGCAAGTTCTTCCGTAAAAATTGATCTATGAAACTTTGCTCTCAATCAGGGCAGATTCCCGTGGACAGCAACGCGCTAGTCCCGTAGAATTCGCAGCCAGATTGCGCCAGGCCAAAAACCGGGCAGCAGAAAAATACAAAATGGTTCGCACAAGAACATAAAAAGGCGAGATGAGATTTGGGTTTCATCTCGCTTTTTTACAACCAAACGTTTTGCAGTCAGATTAAATTTGCCTTTATATACAATGACTTATCGCGCTGATTACCCTAAACAGGAACAATGCGACTGATTTGTTGAGCCCAAAGAAAGTGAATTCGAACCGGGCGCCACTTTTAAAGTCGGATTGAAAAGGCAAAGTCTGACCTTATCAAGACGTTTGGCAGCTAGCCGCTTTCAAGCCAAAACCCAGCCAGCCCAGGAGGTTGTTTTGACTACTCAGGAATCCCTTCCTGCCCCGAAGAAGGCCATTCTGGTCCTTGCCGACGGTAGTGTGTTTCGTGGTACCGCTATTGGTGCCGAGGGTTTATCTGTTGGTGAGGTGGTATTCAATACTGCGATCACCGGTTACCAGGAAATCCTTACCGACCCATCCTATGCCCAGCAAATCGTTACCCTCACTTATCCCCATATCGGAAATACCGGTACCAACGCTGAAGACGAAGAATGCGAACGCATTTGGGCAACCGGCCTGGTGATTCGCGATCTTCCTTTGTTAGCAAGCAACTTCCGCAACCAGGAAAGCCTCTCCGATTATTTGAAAGCGCGCAATGTGATCGGTATCGCCGATATCGACACCCGCCGCCTGACTCGCTTGCTGCGTGATAAAGGTGCGCAAAATGGTTGCCTGATGGCGGGTGATGCTGTTGATGAAGCCAAAGCGCTCGCTGCCGCCAAAGCATTCGGTGGGTTGAAGGGCCTGGATCTGGCAAAAGAAGTGACGGTTAGCAAAACCTACCAGTGGAATGAAAGCAGCTGGAGCCTCGGTGAAGGCCATAAGGTTCTGGATGGTAACAAGCCATTCAAAGTGGTTGCCTACGATTACGGCGTTAAACGCAATATCCTGCGCATGCTGGCAGATCGCGGTTGCGACCTGACCGTTGTTCCTGCAAAAACCACTGCCGCGGAAGTGCTGGCGTTAAATCCGGATGGTATTTTCCTCTCCAATGGCCCTGGCGACCCCGAGCCATGTACTTATGCAATTGAAGCGATCAAGGAATTCCTGGAGACCGATATTCCGGTGTTTGGTATCTGCCTTGGCCACCAATTGCTGGCACTGGCATCCGGTGCAAAAACTATCAAGATGAAATTCGGTCACCACGGCGGCAACCATCCGGTACAAAACTTGGACACCAAGCGTGTGTTGATCACCGCCCAAAACCATGGCTTTGCAGTGGAAGAAAGCAGTTTGCCGGCGAATCTGCGCGCGACGCACAAGTCCCTGTTTGACGGTTCCCTGCAAGGTATCCATCGCACTGACAAGCCAGCCTTTAGCTTCCAGGGCCACCCTGAAGCAAGCCCGGGGCCGCACGAAGCCGATACCCTGTTTGACCACTTTATTGAATTGATGCAAGCCCGCAAGTCTTAATCGGAGCCGACATGCCAAAACGTACCGACATAAACAGTATTTTGATTCTCGGCGCTGGCCCGATTGTGATCGGCCAGGCTTGTGAGTTCGACTACTCTGGCGCCCAAGCCTGTAAAGCATTGCGTGAAGAGGGTTACCGCGTAATTCTGGTTAACTCCAATCCGGCAACGATCATGACCGACCCGGCCATGGCGGATGCAACCTATATCGAACCGATTGAATGGCAAACCGTTGCCAAGATCATTGAGAAAGAGCGCCCCGATGTAATCCTGCCAACCATGGGTGGCCAGACTGCATTGAATTGCGCGCTGGCACTGGCCAAAAACGGCGTGCTGGAAAAATACAATGTGGAATTGATCGGCGCGAAAGAAGAAGCTATCAACATGGCGGAAGATCGCAACCTGTTTGACCAGGCGATGAAGCGTATAGGTCTTTCCTGCGCGCGTGCCAAAATTGTCCACAGCCTGGAAGAAGCTAAAGAAGCACCCAAAGAATTCGGTTTCCCGTGCATTATTCGCCCGTCATTTACCATGGGTGGTTCCGGTGGTGGTATCGCTTACAACTGGGATGAGTTTGAAGAGATTTGTACACGCGGTCTGGATTTATCGCCCACCAACGAATTGTTGATCGACGAATCGCTACTCGGTTGGAAAGAGTACGAGATGGAAGTGGTGCGCGATAAAAACGATAACTGTATTATCGTGTGCTCCATCGAAAACTTTGACCCGATGGGCGTCCACACCGGCGACTCAATTACCGTTGCACCCGCGCAAACCCTCACCGATAAGGAATACCAGATCATGCGTAATGCATCGATTGCGGTATTGCGTGAAATCGGTGTGGAGACCGGTGGTTCCAACGTGCAATTTGCAGTGAACCCGGTTGATGGCCGTATGGTGGTCATCGAGATGAACCCGCGTGTATCGCGCTCATCGGCGCTTGCATCAAAGGCGACCGGTTTCCCGATTGCAAAAATCGCTGCGAAACTTGCGGTAGGTTACACGCTTGATGAATTGAAAAATGACATCACTGGCGGTGCAACGCCCGCATCGTTTGAACCGTCAATCGATTACGTGGTTACCAAAGTGCCGCGCTTCACTTTTGAAAAATTCGGTGATGCGGATGCGCGTTTGACCACGCAAATGAAATCCGTTGGTGAGGTAATGGCGATTGGCCGTACCTTCCAGGAATCCTTGCAAAAAGCCCTGCGCGGTTTGGAAGTGGGTTCTGCCGGTTTTGAATCTAAAGTGGATTACACCACTGAAGAAGGCGCGGCAAAAGTGCGTCGTGAATTGAGTACTGCCGGTGCCGAGCGCATCTGGTATGTCGGTGATGCTTTCCGCATGGGGTTGAGTGTTAACGATGCATTCAACCTTTCCAAAATTGATCCATGGTTTTTAGTGCAAGTAAAAGAATTGATTGATATCGAGCAATCGTTGCGCGGTAAATCATTAAAAGATTTGGATGCAGATAAATTCTTCCAACTGAAGCGTAAAGGTTTCTCTGATAAACGTCTGGCGTTGCTGCTGGGCTCTACGGAAAAAGCAGTGCGCCATCATCGCCAGGGATTGAATATTCGCCCTGCTTACAAACGTGTTGATACCTGTGCTGCAGAGTTCTCTACCTCGACTGCATACATGTATTCAACTTACGAAGAAGAGTGCGAAGCCAATCCGAGCGATAAGAAAAAAATCCTGGTGATCGGCGGTGGCCCTAACCGTATCGGCCAGGGGATCGAATTCGATTACTGTTGTGTGCATGCCGCGTTAGCGATGCGCGAAGACGGTTATGAAACCATCATGGTTAACTGTAATCCGGAAACGGTTTCTACCGATTACGACACTTCTGATCGTTTGTTCTTCGAACCAGTGACTTTGGAAGATGTGCTGGAAATTGTCCACAAAGAAAAACCGGTCGGTGTAATTGTGCAATTCGGTGGCCAAACACCATTGAAATTAGCGCGTGCACTTGAAGCGGAAGGTGTGCCTATTATCGGTACCAGCCCTGATGCAATTGATAAAGCAGAAGATCGTGAGCGCTTCCAGCAAATGATCAACAAACTTGATCTGTTGCAGCCGCCAAATGCGATTGTTCGTTCGTTGGAAGAAGCTCTGGTTGCTGCAGATAAAGTGGGTTATCCATTGGTCGTTCGCCCGTCCTATGTATTGGGCGGCCGCGCTATGGAAATTGTTTACAAAGAAGACGAGCTGCGCACTTATATGCGCACGGCAGTGCAAGTTTCTGAAGATGCACCAGTATTGCTTGATCACTTCCTGAATAACGCGATTGAAGTTGATATTGATTCTGTGTCTGACGGTAAGCAAGTTGTTATCGGTGGCATCATGCAGCATATTGAGCAGTGTGGTGTTCATTCCGGTGACTCTGCGTGTTCATTGCCACCTTATTCACTGCCTGCCGATGTGCAGGACGATATGCGTGAGATCGTTAAGAAAATGGCGATTGAACTGGGTGTAATTGGTTTGATGAATACCCAGCTTGCGTACCAGGATGGCAAAATTTATGTGATCGAAGTGAACCCGCGCGCATCGCGCACTGTCCCATTCGTTTCAAAATGTATTGGTGTATCACTGGCGAAAGTGGCCGCACGTTGCCAGGCGGGTGTTTCATTGGAAGCTCAGGGCTTCACCAAAGAAATTATCCCGGATTATTTCAGTGTGAAAGAAGCGGTATTCCCATTCAATAAATTCCCCGCGGTGGACCCGATCCTCGGCCCGGAAATGAAATCGACTGGTGAAGTGATGGGTGTGGGCAACACGTTTGGTGAGGCTTACGGTAAATCGCAACTGGGTGCAAACAACCGCATCCCCACATCAGGCACGGCATTTATCAGTGTGCGCGATATGGATAAGGATGGTATCGTCAGTGTTGGTAAGGATCTTGCTGAACTTGGTTTTAAACTGGTGGCAACACGTGGTACTGCTGAGGTGTTGCAAAACGCCGGTTTGACTGTACAAGTGGTTAATAAAGTACAGGAAGGTCGCCCGCATATTGTGGACATGATTAAAAACGATGAAATCGATTTGATCATCAACACTGTAGAAGGACGCCAGGCAACCCGCGATTCATCTTCAATTCGCCGCAGCGCCGAAAACCATCGCGTGTATTACAACACAACATTGGCGGCCGGTTTTGCGGTATGCATGTCACTCAAAGAAGTGAAAGATATTGAAGTGCGTCGTTTGCAAGATTTGCACACACGAATCAAATAAAGGAAATAAAAATGAGTACAAAATTTCCGATGACCGAGCAAGGCGCAGAAAAACTGCGCCTTGAGTTGGAAGACCTGAAAAAAGTACAGCGCCCACGTATTGTGCAAGCCATTGCCGAAGCCCGTGAGCACGGAGACCTCAAAGAAAACGCCGAATATTCTGCGGCGCGCGAACAACAAAGTTTTTGCGAAGGTCGTATCAATGAGATCGAAGGTAAGCTTGGCAATGCCCAGATTATCGATGTAACCAAGATCCCGCACACCGGCAAAGTGTTATTTGGTACAACGGTAACTATCATCAATCTGGATACTGACCAGTCAATGACCTACCAGATCGTTGGTGATGATGAGGCGGATGTGAAATCCAATAAGATCTCTGTGAATTCACCGATTGCACGCGCATTGGTGGGTAAGGAAGAGGGTGATGTTGTGGTTGTAAAAGCACCCGGCGGTGATGTGGATTATGAAATCGATAAGGTAGAGCATATCTAATCCTTGTTTTCAGATATAAAAAAACCGCCAATCGGCGGTTTTTTTATATCTGCATCAGCTATTTGCGTTAGCGATGCAGGTTGGATAGCTTGGGGTTGGCTTTTTTATTGTGGCGATAAAGTAAAACTACTTTGCCAATTTCCTGGATTAGTTCAACATTCGGTAATGCTATTAGTTCGGCTACAACTTCTTTGCGATCTTCACGTTCTGTAATAGCAAGTTTTACTTTGATTAGCTCATGGTCATCCAGGGCGCGATTGAGTTCTGCAACTACCCCTTCGCTCAAACCATTCCCGGCAATGGTCACAATGGGATTAAGCTTGTGGCCAATAGTACGAAATTGTTTTTTGCGCTCGGTGCTAATAGGCATACACTTACCTTAAATGTGTCATGTTAAAAAATGTGCGTTATTCTACTCTATTATGGTGCTGTTTAGGCTGGGTTTAGTGCAATTACAAGTGGTGTTCAGGTAAATATGAAAATACTGCAGCGCTTGTAATTTGCTGGCTTGCCCCCAATATGAGTTAAATCTTGTAACTAATGCCTTATTTGTGCGTCAAAAAGGCGTTAAGCTGTGAAAAATTCGACGATTTCAGCCGGCAAATATGCCAGTATCTACCGCCCGCTGTTAGTGCAATAAGCAAATCGCTGGCCGTCAAACCTAATTGATGTAACTGTGAGGATTTCTCCTTGAATGATATAACCAAGAATTTGGTGCTTTGGCTTGTTATTGCCGTAGTCCTTTTTAGTGTTTTTGAGGGCTTTAACAAACAGTCAGGTAATAACACTTTGAACTACTCGGATTTTATCGCCAGTGTACGCGATGACCGTGTGCAGGAAGTCACTATTGATGGATTGGTCATCGAGGGAACCTATAAGGATAACTCGACGTTCAAAACCATTCGTCCGCAGGTGCAAGACCCCAAATTGATTGACGACCTTTATAACCACAATGTGGTGATCAAAGGTCGTGAAGTTGAGCAGCCCAGTTTGCTCAATCAGCTTTTAGTTGCCAGCTTTCCAATCCTTATCATCATTGCCGTGTTCTGGTTCTTTATGCGACAGATGCAAGGTGGCGCCGGCGGTAAAGGCGGCCCGATGAGCTTCGGCAAAAGCAAGGCGCGCTTGCTCGGTGAAGACCAAATCAAAACGACTTTTGCCGATGTTGCCGGTGTTGATGAAGCTAAAGAAGAAGTGCAGGAACTGGTGCAATATCTGCGTGATCCATCTAAATTCCAGCGCCTGGGGGGTCAGATACCACGTGGTGTATTGATGGTTGGTCCACCAGGTACCGGTAAGACATTGCTTGCCAAAGCGATTGCCGGTGAAGCCAAAGTCCCTTTCTTCTCTATTTCCGGTTCGGACTTTGTTGAGATGTTTGTGGGTGTCGGTGCGAGTCGTGTGCGCGACATGTTCGAACAGGCCAAGAAGCAAGCTCCGTGCATTATTTTTATCGATGAGATCGATGCGGTTGGCCGCCATCGTGGTGGCGGTCATGGTGGTGGTCATGACGAGCGTGAACAAACCCTCAACCAGTTGTTGGTAGAGATGGATGGTTTCGAAGGTAATGACGGCGTCATTATTATCGCAGCTACCAACCGTGCTGATGTTCTTGATAAAGCATTATTGCGTCCAGGTCGTTTTGACCGTCAAGTGTATGTAGGCCTGCCTGATATTCGCGGTCGTGAACAAATTTTGAAAGTACACATGCGTAAAGTGCCATTAGATGAGCGTATTAGTGCCTCGGTAATTGCACGCGGCACCCCTGGTTTTTCGGGTGCTGAGCTGGCGAACCTTGTTAATGAAGCCGCATTGATGGCCGCTCGTGCTAACAAGCGCCTGGTGACAATGGAAGATTTCGAGAAAGCTCGCGATAAAATCATGATGGGTGCTGAGCGTCGCACCATGGTGATGAGTGAGAAAGAAAAAGAAAATACCGCATACCATGAAGCGGGGCATGCGATTGTTGGCCGGATTGTTCCAGAGCATGATCCAGTGCATAAGGTTACTATTATTCCGCGTGGTCGCGCTTTGGGAGTGACCCAATTCTTGCCCGAAGCGGATAAATACAGTCTGAGTCGCCGCGCACTCGAGTCCAGCATTTGTACCTTGTTTGGTGGTCGTATTGCAGAAGATATGACCCTGGGTGCTGACGGAATTACCACTGGTGCTTCCAACGATATTGAGCGTGCAACTGCAATTGCCCGTAATATGGTTACCAAATGGGGCTTGTCCGCAAAGCTGGGGCCGCTTCATTATGGTGAAGAGGAAGGAATGTACCCAGGTATGGCTACCCAGCAATACTCGGATGAAACATCCAAAAATATTGATGAAGAAGTGCGTCGCATCATCAATGATTGTTATGCGCGTGCACAGAAAATCCTGGAAGACAATCGCGACATTCTTGAAGCAATGAAAGATGCATTAATGGAATATGAAACTATCGATGCTGAACAAGTGGATGACCTTATGTCTCGCCGCAAAGTGCGCCCTCCACGCGAATGGAATGACGATGATTTTAATGGTCACATGCGCGACAAAGATGCCGGTGAATCTTCCTCTGGTCCAATCGGTGGCCCTGCGAATACCCATTAATTAATTTCAATTTCTATAAGAACCCCGAGCTTGCTCGGGGTTCTTTGTTTTTGTCGATTTGTATTTCGAGGCTAAAATGCAGCCATCTTCTCAATCATCCCTATTGGTCTGTGGAAAACACCAGCTCGATACCTCCTGTCCCTTGGTTATGGGTATTTTGAATACCACACCTGACTCCTTTTCTGATGGTGGCAATAATTATATAGATCAGCATTTATCGCTTGACCTGGCATTGCGCAGGGCAGAGCAAATGCTTGCTGAAGGCGCAGTAATTATTGATGTTGGTGGGGAATCAACTCGCCCCGGCGCAGCGATTGTTTCCGAGCAGCAAGAGTTGGATCGGGTAGTACCGGTAGTAGAGGCTTTGGTGAGTAAGCTGGATGCAATAGTGTCGGTCGATACGAGTACGGCATCTGTTATTAGAGAGTCTGCTAACCATGGGGCCAGTTTGATTAATGATGTGCGTGCGTTAGAGCGAGAAGGAGCGCTTGCGGCGGTGGCCGCAACAGTTTTACCTGTATGTCTAATGCATATGCAAGGTCAGCCAACAACTATGCAAAACAATCCTGTTTATACAGATGTTGTAACTGAGGTTCGCCAATATTTAACGGCAAGGGTAGAGGCTTGTGTAGCTCAGGGAATTTCCAGGGAGCGAATTATTCTTGATCCCGGATTTGGTTTTGGTAAAACACTCGCGCATAATCTCGCGCTTTTAAAGCGCCTGCCTGAAATGGGCGATTTAGGGTTCCCGCTATTGGTGGGGGTGTCCCGGAAATCGATGCTGGCGCAACTGTTAAATCGTGGGGTCGGCGAACGTCTGCCCGGGAGTTTGGCGTTGGCTATGTTGGCAGCACAACACGGTGCCGCAATTATTCGTGTGCACGATGTAGCTGCTACGGTTGATGTATTAAAAGTTCTCGCTGCCGTGACTGATTAATCATTGACAGCGATATTATTTTTTAGCGGAGTAAGGGTATATGTCTCGCAAATATTTTGGTACTGATGGTATTCGTGGTCTGGTTGGCGAATTTCCAATTACTCCGGATTTTATGCTCAAGCTCGGCTGGGCTGCCGGCTGCGTACTTAAGGATCGTTTTGATGGACAAAATATGATTCTTATTGGAAAAGATACGCGCATTTCAGGCTATATGTTTGAGTCTGCTTTGCAGGCTGGTTTGATTAATGCTGGTGTGGATGTGGGCTTGCTTGGGCCAATGCCGACACCGGGCGTTGCTTATTTAACGCGTACATTCAAGGCGCAGGCGGGCATTGTGATTAGTGCTTCCCACAATAGTTACGTTGACAACGGCATTAAATTTTTTGGCGGTAATGGCAGCAAGTTGCCTGATGAATTGGAAAATTTAATCGAGCAACAACTTGAACAACAAATGTCGACAGCGGAAAAGCTCGGTAAAGCACGTCGTATTGCTGATGCATCAGGTCGTTACATTGAGTTTTGTAAAGGCACTATGCCGTGGGGATTCAACCTTAAGGGGATGCACATAGTGCTGGATTGCGCTAATGGAGCCACTTACAACATAGCCCCGGATGTGTTTACCGAACTCGGTGCCCATGTCACTTCTCTTTTTGTTGAACCTAACGGCACCAATATTAATCGCAGTTGCGGCTCAACCAAGCCGGAGGCGTTACAGGAAAAAGTTGTCGAACTTGGTGCGGACCTGGGTATTGCTTTTGATGGTGATGGTGACCGGGTGGTTTTTGTCGACCACAAAGGTGAGCTGGTTGATGGTGATGAATTGCTCTACATCATTGCAGCTTATCAACATGAATATGCTGGTGGTTGTGAGGGGGTTGTAGGCACATTGATGAGCAATTTTGGTTTTGAGTTAGGGCTAAAAAAATTAAATATCCCTTTTGCCCGTGCAAAGGTGGGTGACCGTTACGTAATTGAATTGATGCGCACAAATGGTTGGCGTCTGGGCGGTGAAAACTCCGGCCATATTGTATGCAGCAATGTTACTACTACCGGTGATGGAATTATTTCTGCCTTGCAGGTGTTGTTGGCAATCACAACCATGGGGGACTCATTGCATCGAATCAAAAAAGCGATGAACAAATTGCCCCAGGTGATGATTAACGTGCATGTTTCCAAACGAATTGATTTAAGTAGTAATGAATCGATTAATGCGGCGGTAAAATTAACGGAAGAAAAGCTGGCCGGTACTGGTCGTGTACTCTTGCGTCCCTCCGGTACAGAGCCGGTAGTCAGGGTTATGGTGGAAGGAGAGGATAAAAAACAAGTGAAAGAGCTGGCCCAGGAGCTTGCAGCGGTAGTAGAGGCTTCTGTGTAAAGCGGAAAGCTTATGCAAGGACGGCGTTAAGTTATTAGATAGGTTCTGTGTCTGAAAATCGGTCAAAGCGCAGAATTTATATTCAGGGATTGATTAATTGCCGGGGCTTTTCAGTCAAAGCGAGATAAAAACGTAGAAAAATCAGGGGTTATGCCAAGATTTGGTTGTATGTTCAAACCATCTTGGCTACCATTAGCGCCCGCTTTGGGGGAGGTATTGCTGTTGAGTAAAGCAAGTAACGCCAAGCGTCGCCAGCTGGTGGTTGGCAATTGGAAAATGAATGGAAATTTGCGTGAAAACGCGGATTTACTTGTTGCGATAACCAATGGGTGGCAAGGAGAGCATGGTGCAGATGTTGTAATCTGCCCTCCATTTCCATATCTAAATCAGGTTCGGGAAATTTTGCATAACTCTCCAATTATATTGGGAGCGCAAACCGTACATGATCAGGATAAAGGTGCTTTTACCGGCGAAGTTTCCGCATCAATGCTTGCAGATTTGGATTGCAAATTTGTAATAATTGGTCACAATGAGCGCCGCCGGATGCAGCATGAGTCAGACCAGCAAGTCGCAGAAAAATTTGCGGCTGCTCAAAAGGCAGGTTTGACTCCGATTTTGTGTGTAGGTGAATCCTTACAAGATCGTGAACAGGGAATATATCTTGAAACCATAAGCAGACAACTTAATGCGGTGTTTGCGCATACCGGAAAAGATGTGTTCGATAAAGCGGTATTGGCTTATGAGCCTGTTTGGGCTGTAGGTACCGGAAAAACTGCAACGCCAGAGCAAGCGGAAGAAGTGCATAAATTTATGCGAGCCCAGCTCGGTGCATTGTCAGAAAAAGTAAGAATTTTGTATGGTGGCAGTGTCAAAGCACATAATGCACAACAATTGTTTGCATTGGCAGATATAGACGGTGCTTTGCTCGGTGGAGCATCTCTGGATGCTAACGAGTTTTTAGCAATATGTAAGGCCGCTGAATAATTCGCAGTTGGTCGATAAGCATAAAAACGCTCACAAGAGAGTTTTGCAATGGAAAAATTTGTACTGATTATTCATTCACTGGCTGCGTTGGTTATTATCGGCCTGGTGTTATTGCAGCAAGGTAAAGGTGCTGCCGCTGGTGCTTCATTTGGTGCTGGTGCTTCACAAACTGTATTTGGTAGTGAAGGTAGTGGTAACTTCTTCACTCGTGCAACATGGGTTATTGCATTTTTGTTTTTTGCTACCAGCTTTGGTTTGGCAGTAATTGCTAAAAATCATTCAAAAGTAGCGACACAAGGTTTGGTTGTTCCAGCAGTACAACAAGCTCCTGTTTCTGATGTTCCAGCAACATCAGCTGCACCGGCTTCAGATATTCCAGCAGCTACAACTGCTCCAGCGGCGCCATCTGATGTTCCAGCCGTTGAAAGTCAGGCAGCTCCTGCTGATGCAGCACAACCTGAAGAGAAGAAGGAATAAATTAAGTTTTTGCCCCGGTGGTGGAATTGGTAGACACGCTATGTTGAGGTCGTAGTGGCGAATGCTGTGCCGGTTCGAGTCCGGCCCAGGGCACCAAATCGTAGACTGAGAAAATCTGATACGTACAAAAAACCCGCATTTATTGCGGGTTTTTTGTTTTTGTAAAAATAAAATATTGCAGGAATCGCTAATAATTATTGACTGGAGCAGAGGGGAAAATTAATTGCTCGCATATTGATTGCCTCAAAATACGAGCAATTAATAAAAGTTATATTTAAGGTTAGCCGGCTAACCCAACATATACTTCATGTACATCATCATCATTGTCGATAGCAGCGAGAAATGCTTCTACTTCTGCCAGCGCTTCACCACTCAGGTTTACAGGGTTTTTTGGACGATAACCAAGTTTTGCGGATACTACTGTGAAGCCTTGGGCGGGTAATGCTTTTGAGACCAGGTCCAGATCGGTCAAATCAGTATAGAACGTCGCACTTCCATCATCTTCTGCCTCAAAATCCTGGGCGCCCGCTTCGATTGCCGCCATTTCAGTATCGGCTTCTTTATTAGCCGGGGTGGCCTCAATAATTCCCAGGTGATCAAAATCCCAGGAGACTGAACCGGATGTGCCAAGCTGGCCTTTACGGAATAAGCCGCGAATGTTGGAGATAGTACGGTTCACATTGTCGGTAAGGCATTCAACGATCACTGGGACTTGATGAGGAGCGTAGCCTTCATAGGTAACTTTTTCATAGTTGATATTGCCATCAAGCTGGCCTGACCCTTTTTTAATGGCACGCTCTAATGTCTCGCGAGTCATCGAGGCTTTTTTGGCGGCTTCCACTGCCAGGCGCAAACGCGGATTCATATCCGGATCGGCACCATTGCGTGCAGCAACCATAATTTCCTTGGTGAGTTTGGTAAATAATTTACCTTTAGCATTGGATGCTTCTTCTTTATGCTTTGCTTTCCACTGTGCGCCCATAATTATCGCCTCTGTACTACACAAAAAATTGTGTGTGGTGGTTATTGGTAGGGGCGCGATTTGTTGCGCCCGGATTTATCTGGTTTCGATACGCTAGAAATCAGGACGCAGTAATTGCGCCGCTATAAATTAATTTTTATGCAATGCCGTATTTAATTGCAGGGCACTTTTATTGGTAACCACTTCAACGCGCCCGGTAATGGAGTTGCGGCGGAATACTAAATCTGAAACGTTTGCCAACTCCCGTGCTTTCACGGTTTTAACTTCGTTACCCTCATCATCCAGGACAACAGCTTTGGTTCCCGCCGTTATATAAAGCCCTGATTCTACTTTGCAACGATCACCCAGCGGAATACCTATGCCGGCATTAGCGCCAATCAGGGATTCCTTGCCCACAGAAATCACTATGTTGCCGCCACCGGAAAGAGTGCCCATAGTCGAGCTTCCGCCGCCCAAATCTGATCCTGCGCCAACAAATACGCCAGCGGAAATGCGACCTTCAATCATTGCAGGGCCTTCAGTGCCTGCATTAAAGTTTACAAAGCCTTCGTGCATGATAGTGGTACCTTCACCCAGGTATGCACCCAGGCGAACGCGTGCGGTATGTGCTACGCGCACACCTTTCGGTACTACGTAGTTAGTCATTTTGGGGAATTTATCCACACAGGACACTTCCAGCTCCTTGCCATCTAACCGTGCTTGCAATTGGCGAGCAGGTAAGTCATTAACATCTATTGCTCCCTCATTGGTCCACGCAACGTTTGGCAATATCCCGAAAATTCCCGTTAAAACAGTACCGTGTGGTTTCACCAGTCGATGTGATAACAAATGCAATTTCAAATAGCCTTCTGGTACTGATGCAGGGTTGGTGTCAGTAGCAAGTAATGTGGCGACCAGCGGGCGTTTACTATTGGTCAATGCTTTGGCGATTTCTGCTTGCGCCGTATCACCGGCGATAGTTAACGCTTGCACGATTTCACTTGCTTGATTGTTGCTAATCGCAATTGCCTGGTTACCTTCGGTATAACCCACAATATTGGCAATGGCGCGAGCGCTACCTTGCGACGGGTTGAGTACGGGCAATGCATAAAATACTTCCAGCCATTCACCTTTGGAGTTTTGAGTGCCTATACCTAAACCGAGTGCATAGAGTTGAGTCATGATAGTTCCTGTTTTATTTCAAAAAATTAGCTAAAAATTTTACTATATTCTGCATCTTTAAATCCGACATGCTTATATTTGCCGGTATCCAGCAGGGGGCGTTTGATTAGTGTCGGATTGGTTGTGATGATTTTTGTTGCGCTCTTTTCATCGAAACTGTTTCTGCTGGTTTCATCCAGTTCTTTCCATGTGGTGCTGCGTTTGTTAACAATTGTTTCCAGCCCCAATTCGTTAATCCAGCTGCTAACCTGGGCTTCAGTTAATCCATCAACACGAAAGTCGTGAAATCGATAAGCTACATTATTTTTTTCCAGCCAATCCCGTGCCTTTTTTACAGTGTCACAATTCTTAATACCGTAGAGTGTGTTCATTGTTTTCTCTTTAAATTATTACGCCAGTACCCTGAAGCCAAATTAAATTGAAGGGAGTTATGCCTTTAGCGTTAACTTCGGTTTCTTGCGATTCGGATAGCAGGTTTTGCAAATGCCACACACAGTCCCATCGCAGCTGCGCGCCGAACAGTGTTCGCGCCCGTAATAAATAATTTGCAGGTGCAATGCATTCCAGCTTGATTCCGGAAATAATCGTTTTAAATCTTTCTCGGTTTGCACTACGTTTTTGCCGGTCGTTAAGCCCCAGCGCTGGGCAAGGCGGTGAATATGGGTATCTACCGGAAATGCCGGGTGTCCAAAGCCCTGGCTCATTACAACGCTGGCAGTTTTATGGCCAACACCGGGTAATCGTTCCAGCGCCTCCCAATCTTCAGGAACTTTTCCATCGTGTTCCTGAACCAGTATTTTTGAGAGCACTGAAATCGCTTTTGATTTTTGTGGTGATAAACCGCAAGGACGAATAATTTCCTGGATTTTTTCAACGGGTACTTTTGCCATGTCATAGGGATTATCCGCCACCGCAAATAATGCCGGTGTTACAGTATTGACGCGTTCATCTGTGCATTGTGCTGATAACAATACCGCAATAAGCAACGTGTAAGTATCTTTATGTTGCAAGGGAATGGGAGGCTGTGGGTAGAGCTCCTGCAACGTTTGGAGGATGAATGCTACCCTTGCCGCCTTGGTGAGATTTTTTTCTGTATTCATGATTACAGGGACTGAACAAATTGCTTGATGCGTTGCGCCGCTTCTACACATTCTGCCAGCGGAGCGACAAGTGCCATGCGCACATAATCTTCACCAGGATTAAGCCCGCCATTCTCGCGCGCTAAAAAGCTGCCGGGTAGGACGGTGACTTTTTGTTGCGCAAATAGTTGTTGTGCGAACGCTTCACCTTTGATGGGTGTTTTTGCCCACAGGTAAAAGCTGGCATCAGGTTTGGTGACTGGCAATACACCGGCTAATACATCCAGAACCGCATCAAACTTTTCACGATAAGCGGTGCGATTTTGAATTACATGATTCTCATCTTGCCACGCGGCTACACTGGCTAACTGCGTTGGCACGGGCATGGCGCAGCCATGATACGTACGATAAAGCAAAAATTTTTCCAGGATTTTTGCATCGCCGCCAACAAAACCTGAACGCAATCCCGGTAAATTGGAGCGCTTGGATAAACTATGAAAAACCACGCAACGCGAAAAATCATCGCGACCCAATTCGGCACAGGCTTGCAGTAAACCGGCTGGTGGATTGGCTTCATCAAAATATAACTCTGAATAGCATTCGTCAGATGCGATGACAAAGTCATGTTGATCCGCCAGCGCAATAAGTTCTTTGAGTTGCGATGTGCTCATTACTGCACCGGTCGGGTTGCCTGGCGAGCAAATAAATAACAATTGGCAGCGTTGCCAGATAGCAGCAGGTACGGCGGCAAAATCGGGAATAAAATTATTATCCGGTGTGCAATTTAAAAAATATGGCTGGGCACCGGAAAGCAATGCGGCACCCTCATAGATTTGATAAAAGGGGTTGGGTGAAACAATTACTGCATCGGTTTTATTGCGGTCAACAATTGCCTGCGCGAATGCGAACAACGCCTCGCGAGTCCCGTTAACCGGTAATATATGTTTATCGGCGTTAAAACTGCCTGAATTTAATTTGAAACGCTTGCTTGCCCAGTTGGCAATAGCTTCGCGTAATTCCGACAAACCTTTTGTGGTTGGGTAGTTGGAAAGTTTAAACAAATTTTTGGTTAATGTTTCCAATACGAAAGCCGGCGGCTCATGTTTTGGCTCACCAATCGATAACATAATATCTTTTAAATGCGCAGGCGCTGAAACAGCCGCCTTGAGTGCTGCGAGCTTTTCAAAGGGATAAGGATGTAAAAGGTTTAAATCCGGATTCATGGTGGCTTATCTAATTTGGTGAAAGTTTTGCTCGATTAAAGTTTGTCGACGCGCTTATCCAGTTGTTCGCGAATTTCTTGCTGTAATCTTTCACAGACAGATGCATCGCTCAACGGTTTTTCGTCGCTGTCGACGATAAAAAATATATCTTCGACGCGCTCGCCTAATGTGGCGATTTTTGCATTTAATAATTGGATATCAAAATCCATGAAAATTCTACCGATGCAGGCCAGTAGGCCTGGGCGGTCCGGGCTGATAACTTCCAGCACACTGCAGTTGCGAATAGTGTCGGTGCTTAACGACGTGCGAGTAGGGGATGCAAAATATTTAAGGCGACGTGGTGTGCGGCGGCCAATAACATCACGATAATTATCGACCAGGCTCAATTCATCTACCAACGCGTGCTGGATTTGTTTGAGCAATGTTGCATTGTTCCCGAGCGGTTTTCCGTCTTCATTAAGTACAAAGAAGGTATCAATTGTGTAGCCGGATTTGGAACTATAAATTTTCGCATCCTGAATGCTAAGATTTAATTGGCTGAGTGCAGTAGCTGCAGCAACAAAGACGTTTCTCTGGTTTTTGCTGTACACGAAAATTTGTGTTGCGCCCGCCAATTCCTTGCTGGTTGTTTTTTTGATCAGCACCAGCGGTTTGTCATCGGTTCGTGCGGCTATAGCTTGTGTATGCCATGCAATATCCACAAAGTTTTCGCGCAGGAAATAATCATCGCCCATATCCCCCCACAGTGCCAGAACTTGTTCCCTGCTGAGACCTTTACGTGCGAGCTTACGAATTGCCGCCTGTTGGGTTTCTTCAATTAAATCGTGCTTGTCGACAGTGTTTTCCAATCCTCGACGCAACGCACGGCGGGTGTCCAGGTAAAGCTGGCGTAAGAGGCTGGCCCGCCAGGTGTTCCATAATTCTTTATTGGTGCCGTTAATATCTGCAACCGTGAGGCAATATAAATAATCCAGGTGCAACTGATCGCCGACTGTCAACGCAAATTTATGAATCACTTCGGGGTCGGAAATATCCTGCTTCTGGGAAACTTGCGACATCAATAAATGTTTTTCAACGAGCCAACAAATCAAGCGCGTCTCGCGCGGTGAAATGCCATGGCGAGTACAAAACTCTTCAGCATCTACTGCGCCCAGTGTTGAGTGGTCGCCCCCCCGGCCTTTGCCGATGTCGTGATATAAACCAGCGATATACAGCAATTCGAGTTTGGGCAGGCGCGTCATGATATTAGCCGCAACCGGAAATTCTTCTTTGGCTGATGGCAGCAGGAAGTTACACATGTTTTGCACGACTTTTAGTGTGTGTGCATCTACTGTGTAAATGTGAAATAAATCGTGCTGCATTTGGCCGGTAACCTGCCCAAACTCTGGCAAGTACAAACCGAGAATTCCATAACGCGACATGCGTTTTAACTGTTCAACCAATCCAGCCGGTTGTTGTAAGAGTTTGATAAACAGTTGGGTATTTTTGGGATTGGTGCGAAAGTTATCATCAATTAAATGACGACTCTCGCGAATCCAGCGGATGGTGGACGCGCGTACACCTTCAATCTGTGGATTTTGTGCCATCAGCACAAACATTTCCAATAATGCAGACGGGTTTTCTTCAAATACGTAAGTGTGTGTGGCTTCGATAAAATTATCGCGCAGCTGGAAGCGCTCATTAATCGATACCACGCTTTTGGTTTTGCCTTTTTGTAAAATTGCTTCAGACAAGAATTGCAGGACTACATCATTCAATTCGCGCAATGCCAGTACGGTACGGTAGTACTTATGCATAAATTGCTCGACTGCCAAACCTTCATGGTTATCGGTATAGCCAAACAATTTTGCGATTTCTCGTTGGTAGTCGAATAGCAACCTTTCTTCGGCGCGTTTGGCGACCATGTGCAAAGCGTAGCGCACGCGCCATAAATATTCTTCGCCACTATTGAGAAGTGAAAATTCTTCGTCGGTAAAAAAACCTTTACCTTCCAATTGCTTCAAAGTGCGCACACCAAAGTAGCGCTTGATTACCCAGTTGATCGTTTGAATGTCCCGCAAACCGCCCGGTGCATTTTTGATATTGGGTTCGAGGTTGTATTCGGTATCGTTATATTTCTTATGGCGTTCTTGTTGTTCCTGATACTTTGCACGGAAAAATTCTTCTGCCGACCAGATTTTTTCTGGAGCCGATGCTTTCAACAATTCCTGGCGGAGCGATGGATCGCCGACCAGTGTGCGCGATTCCATAATGTTGGTTGCAACTGTGATATCTGTGCGCGCAATTTCAATAGTTTGTTTTACTGTGCGCACACTGCTGCCAATTTCCAGGCCGATATCCCACAAAAGGGTGAGGAATTTTTCGATATTATTTTTGCTGCGTTCAAATACTTCCGGGCGATGCAGAATTAATAAATCAATATCCGAACCGGGGTGCAGCTCACCGCGCCCGTAACCACCAACTGCCTCCAGGCTGATACTGTCCGGCCATTCAAATTGATGCCATGCATAATGCAATACACAGTCGATAAACAAAGCGCGTTCATAAACCAGTGCACGAATATCTTCACCTTCAATAAAACGGCGATTGGCCTGGGTACTGGCAGCATTGATCGCATCTTTAAAGACGGTAATGATCGGCTTCTCAGCAAGTGCCCGGCGAAAGCGGCTTTGGTCAAAAAAGAATAGTGGCCGTTCAAAATAAGGCACAGAAGACATCGACATGGGTTTACCGGGTTCTTGGGTCGGTTGTGGTGCGGGGCCTGGTTGATCGGCGCGCATGCCAAGCACGCGCGCAATCCAATCGTTAATAGCCATTAATTAAAAACTTCACCGGCGCGAGCGGTAAAAACTTCCACACCGTCTTTGGTGACGATCATGGTGTGCTCCCATTGTGCGGAGAGTCGGCCATCTTTGGTTTCTACGGTCCAGCCATCGCTTTTTAATTTGGTGTGTGGTTTGCCAGCGTTGATCATAGGCTCGATGGTAAAGCACATGCCTTCTTTCAATTCCATTCCGGTACCCGGGCGACCATAGTGAAGAATTTGCGGGTCTTCATGGAACACTTTGCCGATGCCGTGACCACAGTATTCGCGCACAACTGAATAATAATTTCCTTCGGCGTGCTCCTGGATCACGTGGCCGATATCGCCCAGGCGGCAGCCCGGTTTGACCAGTTTAATCGCTTTATACATGCATTCCTGGGTAACCTTCACCAGCCTTTCGGCGTGCGGCGTGGGTGGCCCTACGAAATACATTGCACTGGTATCGCCGTGGTACCCCTCATAAATCACCGTCACATCGATATTGATGATGTCGCCGGTTTTAAGGACTTTTTTTTCTGAGGGAATTCCGTGGCAAACCACCTGGTTGACTGATGTGCAAATGGACTTGGGGAAGCCGCGATAGCCCAGGCAAGCGGGAATTGCTTTTTGCACATTCACAATATGGTCATGGCAAATTTTGTCCAGTTCAGCGGTGGTTACGCCGGGTTGGACGTACTGGCCGATCATTTCCAGTACTTCGGCAGCCATGCGGCCAGCAATGCGCATTTTTTCGATTTCTTCCGGGGTTTTGATAGTAACTGACATGAATTCAGGGCATCTCAACGGTTGAATAAAAAGTTGCAGGCATTCTAAACGATTCAAGCCCTTTTTTGGCCCAAATCAGACGCGATTGTCATTAGCTATATGTGCTTTTTGCTTAATTAGCGCTCAAATATGGCGTGCGGCGGGTATAGCGGGGTTTTGGTTGTACTTTAATGTTCTTATCGATGCTGGATCGTATATTGCGCTAAACAATAAAAGGGTGCATGTGCACCCTTTTTGTTCGAGTGATTTTGTATGTTGGGGTTACACGGCGCGGGCGCGCAATGATGAAAGTGCGTGGATCACCCCGCGCAATTCTGCCAAACCTTTCATGCGGCCGGCATAAGAATAACCGGGGTTGATGCCTGCTTTGCCAATTTCATCGCCCATTAAGTGGCCGTGATCGGGGCGCATGGCAATGGCGGGCAAGCTGCTACCTGCTTTTTTGCGGCGATCTTCTTCATCCAGCAGTGCTTCAATCAAGCCAACCATATCGTTATCACCATCCAGGTGATCCGATTCAAAGAAGGAGCCATCCTCCTCTCGTTTGATATTGCGCAGGTGTACGAAATAAATGCGATCACCAAACTCACGTGCCATGGCAACCAGATCATTATCACAACGGGCTCCATAAGAGCCGGCGCAAAGTGTTAAACCATTGGATGGGCTTGGTACGGCATTGAGCAGTGCGCGAGCGTCGTCAGCAGTTGAGACAACGCGCGGCAAGCCAAAAAGTGAAAAAGGCGGGTCGTCCGGGTGGATTGCCATGCGCACCCCGGCTTCTTCGGCAACAGGAATTACTTCGCGCAGAAAAGCAAACAGATTAGCGCGCATACCTTCATCGCCCATTTTGATGAACAGGTCGATAGCGGTACGGATTCCCTCACGATCATAAGAGCCTTCACCACCGGGCAAGCCGGCAATGATATTTTTTTCCAGCAGGGTTTTCTCTTCGTCACTCATTGCATCCAGGCGCGCCTTGGCTTTGGCAAGTACATCTGGGCGATAGGATTGCTCGGCATTCGGGCGTTGCAGGATGTAAACATCGTAAGCGGCAAAATCGCTCATTTCAAAACGCAGGGCACGCGCGTTGTTAGCGAGGGTGTAATTCAGGTTGGTGCGGGTCCAGTCGACTACTGGCATAAAGTTGTAGCAAACATCCTGGATGCCAGCTGCGCCTACATTGCGCAATGATTCCTTGTAGTTGTCGATATATTGCTGGAAGTTGCCGGTGCGGGTTTTGATATCGTTGTGAAGCGGAATGCTTTCGATCACTGCCCATTCAAGTCCTTGATCTTCAATCAGTTTTTTGCGCTCCAGGATATCCGCCATCGGCCATGCGGCACCTGTTGGAATGTGATGAAGCGAAGTGACTATACCGGTAGCACCGGCTTGGGCGATGTTTTGCAGGCTGACGGTATCTTTAGGGCCAAACCAGCGCCAGGTTTCTTTCATGATGAGGTCTCTGGAGTTTTTTGTTGGTTGATTCAACTAGTGTACAAGTTGAATCGAACGCAGCCTAGAGGGATATGCAGTTCCTTACAATCACTGGAATACCGGCCTGGCTTGCCCGCAATGCGGTTAGGTATAAGGGATTTAGGTTTAACTGGCGGTTTTTTTGTGGTATAAAGCGCGCCTCTTTTTCCAAGGCTCCGTCCGGAACACTGGGAAAGCGAGAAAATCCATTATTTATTTAACAAACGTCACACATACATCGACACGCAAAACCTGGGTGCCTAATGTTTGGCTCTACCTCAGTAGAGAAACTGCAAACATGCTGGTTGGTGAGCGGGGTGTATGGAGGCCTAACCCAGTAGGAATACTAAAATGCCACAAGTAAGCATGCGCGACATGTTGTCTGCCGGTGTCCACTTCGGTCACCAAACCCGTTACTGGAACCCAAAGATGGGCAAATACATCTTCGGTGCGCGTAACAAGATTCATATCATCAACCTGGAGCACACTGTTCCAGCGTTCAATGAAGCACTGGCCCTGATTACCCAGTTGTCTTCACAAAAGAAAAAAATCCTGTTTGTTGGTACCAAGCGCGCGGCGCAAAAGACCATCAAAGAGCAAGCTGAACGCGCTGGCCAACCATATGTTAGCCACCGCTGGTTGGGCGGCATGCTCACCAACTACAAAACCATTCGCGCTTCTATCCGTCGCCTGTCTGACCTGACTACCCAAAGCCAGGACGGTACGTTCGCCAAGCTGACCAAAAAAGAAGCTCTGATGCGTACCCGTGATATGGAGAAGCTGGAGCGTTCTATCGGCGGTATCAAAAACATTGCTGGCCTGCCTGATGCACTGTTCGTAATCGACGTTGACCACGAGCGCATTGCGATCCAGGAAGCTAACAAGCTGGGTATCCCTGTTATCGGTATCGTTGATACCAACAGCAACCCTGAAGGTGTTGACTACGTAATTCCTGGCAACGACGACGCCATCCGTGCGATCAAGTTGTATGTATCTGCAATCGCTGATGCGTGCCTGGAAGGTTCCAAGTCTGCTTCTTCTGTGCCAAACAAAGATGAGTACGTTGCTGCCGAAGGTGCTGCTGAATAATTTCAGCGGCCGCAGTAATTAAACGACAATATGACCCTGCTAGCTTCATGCGCAGGGTTGTCGGAAGAGGGGGCTAGGGCCCCCTTTTTTAACGTGAATTCGAACACTTTTATTGAGGAATTAACCATGAGCGCTGTTACTCCTGCACTGGTAAAAGAACTGCGTGATCGCACTGGTCTTGGCATGATGGAATGTAAAAAAGCCTTGGGCGAAGCCAATGGCGACATCGAGCTGGCGATTGAAAACCTGCGTAAAGTTTCTGGCTTGAAAGCGGCCAAGAAAGAAGGCCGTACTGCTGCTGACGGCGTTGTGGCTGTTAAAGTTGCTGCTGATAACAGCTACGGCGTTGCTATCGAAGTTAACTCTGAAACTGACTTCGTTGCGCGCGATGCCGGTTTCCTGGCATTCGTAAACAGCGTATTGGAAAAAGCATTCACTACCAAGCAAACCGACGTTGCTGCGGTAATGGCCGGTGAGTTGGAAGCTGCACGTGAAGCACTGGTACAAAAAATTGGTGAAAAAATCAGTGTGCGCCGTATCAGCCTTGTTGAAGGTGGTGTTGTTGGCGGTTATTTGCACTTGAATAATCGCATTGCTGTGTTGGTGCAATTGGAAGGTGGTAGCGAAGAAGTGGCTAAAGATGTTGCTATGCACGTAGCGGCAGTTAACCCGCAAGTAGTTAGTTCTGACCAGATGCCAGCTGACGTGGTAGAGAAAGAAAAAGAAATCATTCGTGCCCAACCAGATATGGCTGGCAAACCAGCTGAAATCGTTGAGAAGATGATTGGCGGCCGCATCAGCAAGTTCCTGAAAGAAGCTAGCCTGGTTGATCAGCCATTTGTTAAAAATCCGGAGCAAACCGTTGCTCAATTCGCCAAAGCTGGCGGCGCAACTGTGAAGAGCTTTGTGCGTCTGGAAGTCGGTGAAGGCATCGAAGTTGCGGTTGTGGATTTTGCTGCTGAAGTTGCTGCGCAAGTAGCTGCTGCTAAAGCCTAATTCGCTTTTTGCAAAAAGATATAAAAAACCCGCGCAGGGTAGCTTGCGCGGGTTTTTTTATGAAACATATTTTTGTGTCGGAGTAATGTGGCGTAGTTGTCTTGTTCCTTGTTGCTGTCTAGGCTTTGAGCTTCTTGTTTGCTGCTTGCTCGCTTCCAAATGACCCTAATATTGTGCCAGGAAAGGATTGATAAAAAATGCAAACCAACGTGCAGGCTCCTGCTGATCACTCCAGTCAGCATCAGGCGAAATCCGAGGCACAAGTTGTTGTTGATCCGCAATTGTTATTTGATGATCAGCGGGATCACGCGGCGCAATTAAAATCCGTTCAGGCAAGTATGGCGGCCAGCCCGCATCAGCAAAATTTGCAGACGTTGCAAGCCAAAATGAAAACCACTGCATCGTCAACGCAATTAAAAGCACAGCAAAAATCCAACAACACAGGGTTGCCTGATAATTTAAAGGCGGGGATAGAAAACCTTTCCGGGATCAGTATGGATCACGTGAAGGTCCACTATAACTCCGAAAAACCTGCACAGTTGAATGCCCATGCATACGCCCAGGGGAGTGAGATTCATGTGGCACCGGGGCAGGAAAGGCATTTGCCGCATGAGGCATGGCACGTGGTGCAGCAGGCGCAAGGCAGGGTTAAGCCAACGGTACAAATGAAAGGGAATTTGTTGGTTAATGATGATTCTGGCCTGGAGAGTGAAGCTGACATTATGGGGGCGAGGGCATTGCAGATGGGTGGTGTTCACGCGACAGGATTAAAAGAGGTAGCTCCTGTTTTATCGGTACCTCATCAAATGGTTGGTGTAATTCAGGGGGCAGGACTAAAGCTGTTAAGTGATTTTGATGGAACCCCGTTTGGGGAAAGTGATTTACCGGCACTCTATAAATTGATACAGGATATTGATAATGCGGGGTCAATCGATCCTGATCTGGATCGAATTAATAATATCCTCACCGTGTTTTACAAGTTGTCAGGTGGTTGGGAAACCGGTCTCTCAGATGTATTGACGCCCATTTTAAAAAAGCATGGTGATGAAACAGGAACGCCTCCTTCGAAAGTTGAGTATGGCCCTGTGAGTTCATATTCAGAGGGTGGGCTTGCGCGCGGTAGCTGGATGCGAGCCAGTCTATTAACGACGAATCCTGGTGATAATCGTGGTTCGGATGCCACTGGTTCGCGCTGGGGGGTTAATGTGGAGGGGCATTTGCTGAATCATTTGTTGCATGGTCCGGCAGAGGCAAAGAATTTCGCTCCTTTCTCGCGGCAACTGAATGGTGTCCATTCAAAGAATATCGAAGATCCATTAAAGAAAATGATTTATAACGAGGCGCGATATTTTGCTTATGAAGTGAAGGTGGAGCCGGAAACTGGTAATAATTCAGCTACTTTTGTGCCCTCACATATTCTTTGCGTTATTGTCGAACTCGATAAGGCTGAACCTCATAAGCCATTAGAGGGGGGATACAAAATGACTGCGAAGTTGACCAATGGTCTGTCAGCCACATTTACCGGGTCAGCTTCGGGGCGGCCACCTGGTGTCCACGATGCGCTGGAATTAAATTCTGGTGAAACAAGCGGTATGACGCTGGAGCTGGAGGCGCAATTTAACGCCTTATCGATTCCCTGGAGCATGGAGTATGGCGGGGTTGTTCGCCAGGTTCTTGAGGCTGCATATGATGCAATCACTGGTTATCAGCGGGGGAAAGGTAAGATTCCTCAATCTGGTATGCGGGAGAGGGTTTTATACCTTCCCAAGACAAAAGTGGATTTCGGTCAAGTCAGTACACTTGCGTTAAGCTCTGATGAGGATATTGAGTATGATGTGGCAACGTCAATGAATGCGTTCCCATTAACAATGAGACCGGGAAATACATCAGGTTCTGAGCCTGAGTCTGATGGTAATTGGTCTCCCTACCTAAAAGGGCATCTGCTGAATCATCATTTGCATGGTCCGGCGATTGATAAAAATTTGACACCTATGACAGGTTCGCTGAATCAGCAGTTTGAACGAGCAGTCGAGGCGCCGTTAAAAGAGGCTGTGATGGAGGGTGGGGGAGTATACTCATATTCAGTCACCATGAGCGACTCACCTGAGCTTAATGATGAGGAGCCTTTCGATGCGCGCGGTGGTTTTTTCCCTGCCTCCCTTTCTTATGTTTCATATTCCTACAAACCCAAACAGGGAAAAAGTGGCACCGAATTGGAAAACGCGGACAATTGGGAACGGAACAAGTTATTTAAAAAGGGCACGCTCTACAACACTTCTTCAAGTAAAAAATCTCCAGATAATGATTAATTCATTCGGTGGGTGTCTGTTGTACAGGATGTTTTGCTAAAGCTGCTCTTCTGCATAAACACTGCAATTCCTGCCTTGCTGTTTGGCTCTATAAAGCGCGTTATCGGCGCGTTTGAAACAGCTCGCAAAATCTTCATCAATATGCCTTTCGCTTACTCCAAAACTTGCGCTGACAGTTAATGGTTTTTCCAGGTTGCATGGTGTATTGAAAATAACTTCGCGAATTATCTCTGCGATTGCCATGGCAGTTTTTTGGTTGGCGCCGGGCATGATGACTACAAATTCCTCGCCGCCCCAACGGCCTACAAAATCGCCTGCGCGCAAATTGGATTGAATAATTTTGGCGATGTGTTGAAGCACCAAATCGCCACAGTCATGACCGTGTTGGTCATTGACGTGTTTGAAATGGTCAATGTCGATAACCAATAGCGAATAGTTTGGGATGCTGGGGGAGTGCAGGTGACTGCTGCCGGAAAAGCTGGCAATAATCTGATCGATACCAAAGCGGTTGTAGAGTTGGGTCAGGGGGTCGACTGTCGACAAGCGGCGGAATTTATTGGTCTCCTCTTGAAGTTGTTCGTTGGTGTTACTGAGTTGGTTAATCACTTGTGTGTCGTGTCGGGTTTGTTCGTTTAATTCGAACAGGCGCTTGATGGCAAAGATAAAAATACTGCCCAGCCACAAAATAAGAATGCCCAGGTACCAATACTCCACTGCTATCCAATCGCCCTGCAGTTCGATTTTTTTCAGTTCGAAGCTATGGGTACCTGATTGTATTGGCTCGCCAAAATCGACGGTGATAACCATGGTGTTGTTCATTTCCGGTGCAGAGCGCGACAAGGGAATGTTGTATTGTGTTAACCACCAGTCTGCGACCGCAAATGATGAAAGTGGCAGGTGTAATTCTTTATTGAGTTCGCTTGCGTGAATCTGGATGGCATTAAATTTGGTGCTGTTGTTATCGCTGGCTTTGGAGTAATCATTGTTGAAGTTGCGAATGGCAATTCGGATTTTATTGGAGCTGCCCTGGTAATTTAAATGCAGATTGATGTGATTGAAGCTGGACAAGTCTATGCCTATCTCGGCGGATTTGGACATGTCTATCGTAAATGCGCAGGGGAAATAATCAATGTTGTAGTGTTCGGGCTTTGTACATTTCCAGGCGGTGTGTTGGTCATTCGTCCATTCGGACGAGGGGCTTCCGTCGGGGAGTTGCTTGGTTAACAGATAGAGGCGGGCACTGCTATCCGGCAATAACAGGAGTCGTTTGTTGGGAACAAAATGGACGCCAACTACCAATATCAGGGTAATGAGGATGGAGGCGAGGAGTACACTATTAAAGTTTTTGTCATTCATTGAGTAGGGCCACGGCATTCTTTTTGGTTTGGCATAAGTATCAATGAGGCTCCGGGGAAATCAATCTTAAAAATCTTCTTATTGTTTATTTGACTAAGAGAAAGGGGTTTTGTTTGGGCTGGCAATAATAGAAGTTGAAAAAGGTGTTGCCGGCCGTAAACCGGGGGGCTTTTTCTGTTACACTGCACTGATTTTTTTCGGCCCCCGGTTGAGGCGGGCATTTGCGGCTAACTCATTGTTTTGGAGAGCATTTATGTCCAGCCCCAGAGATAAGAAATACAAGCGTATCCTATTGAAATTGAGTGGTGAGGAGCTGATGGGAACCGAAGGATTCGGGATTGACCCTAAAGTACTCGACAAAATGGCTCTGGAAATTGGTCAGTTAGTGGGTATTGGTGTACAAGTTGGCCTGGTGATTGGCGGCGGCAACCTGTTCCGCGGTGCGGCATTGAGTGCGGCGGGGCTTGATCGTGTAACTGGCGATCACATGGGAATGCTGGCCACAGTGATGAATGCCCTGGCAATGCGTGATGCGCTGGAACGTTCCAATATTTCCTCCCGTGTTATGTCAGCCATTCCCATGAGTGGTGTGGTAGAGCATTATGATCGTCGCCGTGCTGTGCGTTTTTTAAACTCAGGTGAAGTTGTTATATTTTCTGCCGGTACGGGCAATCCTTTCTTTACTACAGATTCTGCTGCCTGTTTGCGTGGCATCGAGGTTGATGCTGATATCGTATTGAAGGCTACAAAGGTAGATGGGGTTTATTCCGCCGATCCGAAAAAAGATCCAACTGCGACTAAATATGATCGCCTGTCTTACGATGAAGTGTTGGATAAAAAACTCGGTGTAATGGATTTGACAGCAATTTGTTTGTGCCGTGAGCACGATATGCCGGTACGGGTTTTCCGCATGAATAAAACCGGCGCACTGTTGAATATCGTTGTGGGTAGCAACGAAGGTACTTTGATTGAAGAGGATAAATCATGATTAATGACATCAAAAAAGATGCTGAAGCGCGTATGAAGAAAGCGATTGAAGTATTGGGTAATAATTTCAATAAAATTCGTACTGGTCGTGCTCACCCAAGTCTGTTGGACGGCATCAGTGTGGATTATTACGGCACTCCGACACCACTGAGCCAGGTGGCGAATATTAATATCGAGGACGCCCGCACGTTGTCGGTTAGTCCGTGGGAGCGCAATCTGGTGCCGGTGATTGAAAAAGCGATTATGAAATCGGATCTGGGTTTAAACCCCTCAACGAATAATGGTTTGATTCGTATTCCATTGCCGATGCTCACTGAAGAAACCCGTAAAAACTTTATCAAGCAAGCACGTGCAGAAGCAGAAAATGGCCGTGTTGCTGTGCGTAATGTGCGTCGCGATGTATTGGGCGATGTAAAAGCATTATTGAAAGATAAAGCTATCGGCGAAGATGATGATCGTCGTGCGCAAGATGATATCCAGAAAATCACGGATAAATATATTGCCGAAGTTGATAAGGCCTTGACTGCAAAAGAAGCAGATTTGATGGCGATTTAATCTGAAGTGCATTAAGCAGTATCCAATAATCAGGCCCGGTAATGCCGGGCCTGATAGTTTGCAAACACCACTACCGAAAGTAAAACAGGCAAATTTTTGTTTGCGTCAACATATAAGCCTGTCGTTGGGAGAAGCGCGTGACTGACAATAATCTTCGCCATGTGGCGATCATTATGGATGGCAATAATCGCTGGGCCAAGCAGCGTGGCATGGCGGGAGTGTCTGGCCATAAAGTAGGTGTGGAGCGTATCCGCGATGTAATGGCTGCCTGTCAGGAATTAGGTATAGAAGTATTGACGGTATTTGCATTCAGTAGCGAAAACTGGCGGCGCCCGCCGTTGGAAGTAGAAGCATTGATGTCCCTGTTTCTGCTGTATCTTAAAAATGAAGCTAAAGCATTAAAGAAAAAAGGCGTCGCGTTGCGTGTGATTGGTAATCGTGAACGTTTTAGCCCGTCCATTCAAAAAGCAATTGCTGCGGCGGAAGAGGTCACTGCTGGCGGAAAAACAACGCTGGTAATAGCGGCTGATTATGGTGGCCGGTGGGATATTGCCCAGGCTGCGCAAAAAATGGCGCAACAGGTTGTAGATGGCCAATTGGTCCCATCTGATATAACCGAAGAATCACTGCATCAACATACGTGCCTTGCCAACTTGCCACCACTGGATTTATTGATTCGTACAGGGGGTGAGGTGCGTATTAGTAACTTTTTACTGTGGCAGTGCGCATATGCTGAATTATTTTTCAGTGACAAGCTTTGGCCGGATTTTGATGGTGATGAATTGAAAAAAGCGGCCAATAGTTTTCACGAGCGTCAACGTCGTTTTGGTATGACGGGCGATCAAATCGAAGCGGGTGCACTCAATGCTTAAGCAGCGCGTTATTACTGCCTTAATTCTGGCTGCGATTTTCCTCGCGGCATTGTTCGGTCTTCCCTCTGGATATTTTTCATTTTTTATCGGCGCGGTCGTACTCATTGGGGCTTGGGAATGGGCTAACCTTTCCGGTTTCTCTGCGATCTGGCAACGCAGTCTTTATGTGCTGGTGATATTGGCATTGATGGTGGGGGCATCGGTTTATCTCGGGTTTGAGGGGGAGGCCAGTCCGCGCTTAAATAATGAAGCTATTCGCGATTTGCTGCTGATTGGTTGTGGTTGGTGGGCATTGGCCTTATTGCTGGTGCAAGGATATCCGTCCAGCGCGCTTCTCTGGGGTCATAAAGGGCTGCGTTTGTTGATGGGACTGGTAGTGTTAATTCCTACCTGGGTTGCATTGGTTTATGTTCGGCAGCAGGTGAATGGCGCCTGGCTGGTTTTGTTGTTAATGCTCGTCGTTGCCGTTGCTGACAGCGGTGGTTATTTTGCCGGTCGCCGCTTTGGTCGCCATAAACTGGCGCCGGCAGTTAGCCCCGGAAAAACCTGGGAGGGATTTGCCGGGGGATTCATCGCCAACTGCTTGTTGGCTCTGATATTAAGCCAGGCATTGGGGCTTGGTTTGATCGGAATCCTTCTGGTGATAATGCCTACCAGTTTGGTGTCAGTATTGGGTGATTTGCTGGAAAGTATGGTCAAGCGGCACGCCGGTGTGAAAGACAGTGGCAGCATACTGCCTGGCCATGGAGGCATTCTTGATCGGGTAGATGGGATTACTGCCGGTGCACCGGTGTTTGCAATGGCATTGTTGGCTACCGGTGTATTCAGTTCTGGCGCGAGTGTTTGATATGTCAGTAATTCAATCAATCACAGTTTTAGGGGCGACCGGCTCTATCGGGGTCAGTACCCTGGATGTGATTGCGCGTCATCCTGAGCGCTATAGGGTATTCGCATTGACGGCAGATCGCCGGTGGCAAGAGTTGGCAACCCAATGTCTGGTGCATCAACCGCGCTATGCTGTGTTAAAAGATCCGGACTCAGCGCGAGAACTGGAGCTGGAATTGCGGCGCCAGGGATGTAAAACCGAAGTGCTTCAAGGGGCTACTGCACTTGAGCAGGTTGCTGTGCATGAGAGTGTTGATGCGGTGATGGCGGCGATTGTCGGCGCAGCAGGACTTTTGCCGACCCTGGCGGCAGTCAGGGCGGGGAAAAAAGTATTGCTTGCCAATAAAGAGGCATTAGTGATGGCGGGTGGTTTGTTTACCCGTGCAGTCGCTGAACACAAGGCGGTGCTTTTACCTATCGACAGTGAACACAATGCAATCTTTCAATGCCTTCCCAATCACCGGGCTGATTATCTTGGTGATGGTTTAAAATCCAGTGGGGTCCGTAAAGTGCTGCTGACTGCATCGGGCGGGCCGTTTCGAAATACCCCTATCTCCGATTTACCAAAGGTTACCCCTGAGCAGGCATGTGCCCATCCAAATTGGAGTATGGGGCAGAAAATTTCGGTCGACTCCGCCACTATGCTTAATAAAGGCCTGGAGTTGATTGAAGCCTGCTGGTTGTTTAATGCTCGTCCGCAGCAAATCCAGGTAGTAATCCATCCCCAGAGTGTGATTCATTCCATGGTGGAATACATTGATGGCTCTGTTCTCGCGCAATTGGGAAATCCTGATATGCGTACGCCAATTGCCCATGCACTGGCATGGCCGGAGCGTATTGAGTCGGGAGTGGCGAGCCTTGATCTGATCGCTACCGCTCGCCTGGATTTCAGTAGCCCCGATTACACACGTTTTCCCTGTTTGCAACTGGCCCAGCAGGCAGCAGAAGTTTCAGGTACTGCGCCGGCGATTTTAAATGCGGCTAATGAAGAAGCCGTTGCAGCGTTTTTACAGCGCCGAATCCGGTTTGACCAGATTGCTGTTGTGATCGGTGAGGTGTTGTCGCATTTGCCCTCTATTGAACCGGTTGATCTCGCGCATGTCCAAGGCGCCGATACTGAGGCCAGAGCCTTGGCGCAGCAGCTGATTGCACATTGGTAATGTCCGCTTGATGTTCGCAAGTTCCCCCTGAGGTTAGGTACATGGCAATACTCCAGACAATCTTGTCTTTTCTGGTGGCGCTTTTGGTTCTCGTCTCTATCCACGAGTTCGGGCATTTTTATGTGGCGCGCCGTTGTGGGGTAAAGGTTCACCGTTTTTCAATAGGTTTTGGCAAGGTCCTGTGGTCGTGGCGTGATCGCCAGGGTACTGAATATGCGCTTGCTGCCTTGCCTCTGGGCGGTTACGTCAAAATGCTTGATGAACGTGAAGGTGCTGTCGCGCCTGAAGAGCGCCATATGGCATTCAATAATAAATCGGTATGGCAGCGGATCGCGATTGTAGCTGCTGGTCCAATTGCCAATTTTATCCTGGCGATTCTTTTATTCTGGGGATTGCTATTGTGGCAAGGGGAGCGCGGAATTATTCCGGTAATCGGCTCTGTTGCTCCCGATTCTATTGCTGCACATGCCGGACTTGAAAAGGGCCAGCAAATTGTGGCAATTGATGGTCTGCCAACTCCAACCTGGCAAGCGCTAAACCGGGTGCTGCTTAATCGTTTGGGAGAAACGGGAACTATTAGTTTTACGGTCTCCTATTCAGATAACTCCCATTTCCAATACGAATCCGAAACCCAATTACATGAGTGGTTGCGTGATGCTGCTGATCCGGATCCTGTTGCAGGTTTGGGCATAAATCTTCAATTGCCGGCAATTCCTGCCGTAGTCGGTGATGTACTACCTGATAGTCCCTCCGAGCGGGCTGGTTTCAAGGTTGGCGATAAGCTGGTCCAGGTGGATGGGTTGGCGGTAACTGACTGGAGGGTCTGGGTGGAATATGTGCGGGAGCGACCTGGGTCACCGTTAAAGGTAACTGTTGAGCGCGAAGGTAAGGATTTAACACTGACATTAATTCCCGATACTGTTAATGAAAAAGGAAAGACGCAGGGAAAGGTCGGAATGGGGCCTCAAGCATATGAATTTCCCGATAGTGTGCTGCGCATTTACAACTATTCTTTTGCCGGAGCCTTTATTGCGGGGCTCAACAAAACATGGGAAACCACCGGTTTTGTTCTTTTATCAGTCAAAAAATTGATTCTTGGCGAAATTTCCACGAAAAACTTGAGTGGACCGATAACCATTGCTAAGGTGGCGGGCTCTTCAGCCGAGAGCGGCTTGATAAGTTTTATTGGTTTTGTCGCCTTGCTGAGTGTGTTCCTGGCGGTGTTCAATCTATTGCCCATTCCTGTGCTGGATGGCGGTCACTTATTTTATTACTTCATTGAAGTAATTAAGGGGAAACCGGTGTCCGACAAGGTGCAGTTGCTGGGGTACCAGATTGGTCTCTTTTTGGTCATTAGCCTGAGCGTACTGGCAATCTATAACGACATAATGCGGCTCTAACAGCTCCGCCTGGCTGCAACCAACATCCATTAATGATTAGAACAGATTCTATGAAGCAAGTTTTGATGCGATTTTTTAGCGGTTTGCTCGTGCTTTTTCTCGCTGTGGCGGTACAGGCACAAACGTTTCGGGTAAGTGACATTCGTGTTGAAGGCTTGCAGCGGGTTTCTGCTGGCACTGTGTTCAGTGCCCTGCCGATTCGTGTTGGTGATGTGCTTACCCAGGCAGATATTCAGAACGCCACCCGTGAACTGTTTAAAGTGGGTTATTTTTCTGATGTTGCTATCCAGCGCGATGGCGATGTTTTGGTATTGGTAATTAAAGAACGCCCGGCAATTAATAAAATTGAACTGAAGGGCAACAAGGCCATCAAGACTGAAAACCTGATGGACAGTTTGAAAGATAACAACTTGTCCGAAGGGCAAATTTTCCAACGTGCAACGCTTGAAGGTATCACTCAGGCATTACAGCGTGAGTATGTTAACCAGGGTCGCTACGGCGCCAGTGTAAATATTGAAATTGAAGATATGCCTCGTAACCAGGTTAAAGTCCTGGTGAAAATTGATGAGGGTAGTCCTTCGCGCATCAAAATGATCAATATTGTTGGAAATACGAAATATACCGAAGAAGAATTGATCGATTTGTTTGAACTGAAAACAACCGGTATGTGGTCGTGGATTACTGGCAACGACAAATATAATAAAGAAAAAATGAAAGGTGACCTGGAGCGTCTGGAATCATGGTACATGGATCGCGGTTATCTGAATTTTAAAATTGATTCTTCACAAATCTCCTTAAGTCCGGACAAATCCAAAATATTTGTGACGGTTAATATTACTGAAGGTGATATTTATAAAGTCAGTAGTGTAGAGCTTGCGGGTGATCCTGCGATTGATGAAGCGATTATTCGCAGCATGATCCTGATGCAACCGGAGCAAATTTTCTCGCAAATTTTAATGACTACCTCGGAAGAGTATGTAACCAAACGTTTAGGTAACGAAGGTTATACATTCGCCAAGGTAGAAGGTATGCCAGAGCGCAATGATGCTGATAAAACAGTAAAAATCACTTTCTTTATTGAGCCGGGTAAGCGTGCGTATGTAAACCGCGTAAATTTCCGTGGCAATACCAAAACCATTGATGAAGTGTTGCGCCGCGAAATGCGCCAAATGGAAGGTGGTTCAGCAAACTCTGCACAAATTGAAAACTCCAAAGTTCGCCTGGAGCGTTTGGGTTTCTTTAAAGAAGTAAAAGTAGAAAACAAAGAAGTACCAGGTACTTCAGATCAAATTGATGTGGAATACACTGTAGAAGAACAACCATCAGGTAGCATGGGTTTACAGATAGGTTATGCACAATATTCCGGGCTATTGTTTTCTGCCAGCATCCAGCAAAACAACTGGTTCGGTACTGGTAAGCAAGTGGGCTTCAGTTTCAGCCATAACCGTTATCAAACAGCGTATAACTTTAATTACAACGATCCTTATTTCACGCCAGATGGTGTAAGTCGCGGTGTTAGTTTGTATTACACGAAGAGTGATTATGGTTCTTATAACATCACGCCGTACAGCACCAACGTATATGGTGGAAAGTTGAATTTTGGTTATCCAATTTCTGATATCGAGCGTATTGGTTTTGACATTGGCTTGCGTAGCCTGGAAGTAACTCCAACAGCTTATTCATCCCAGGAAATTATTCGTTCGCCGAATTGGAATCCTGAAATTGGTTACATCACACAAGCACAAAATTACGAGTTGCTCTTGCGTGAGGCAAATGGTTTTGATTATCCGGCAGGGCTCTATGAACCTCAGGATATTACTGAGGATATGTTGGGGCCAAAAGGATTCCTGGATATCTACGGTGATACTTTCAATGATGCCCAGGCCAGTGTGTATTGGTTGAGATCTACATTGAACCGTGGTGTGTTGGCCAATCGTGGTGCCCAACAACAGTTCTCGTTTGAAATTTCTTTGCCAGGCGGCGATCTGGAATATTACAAACTTAACTACAATGGCCAGTTATTTATACCTTTGACCCGTGCCTTCACGCTGAGGCTGCATACTCGTTTGGGATATGCAGATGCTTATGGTGGTTTGGACGAGTTACCATTCTTTGAAAACTTCTACGCTGGTGGGTTTGGCTCTGTGCGCGGGTTTGAACGTAATACCCTGGGGCCTCGCAGTACTTATATTCGTACGGAAGTTTACAACTACACTATTTGGGATGATTTGAATGGTGATGGTATACGCCAGGATAGCGAAAGAGGCGGACCGGCATATGTTTTATGCGAAGATCCTAATGCCCCCGGTGGTAGAGGTTGTACCGCTGGCGAATTGATGACTAACGCCAATAACAATAATTATGTTGGCCGTAACCGTGGAGCATTTGGTGGTAATGTTTTGATTCAGGGTGGGGCGGAGGTTTTGTTCCCATTACCTTTCATTAAAGATCAACGTTCTATTCAAACAACATTATTCCTTGATGCTGGTAATGTGTTTGATACTAACTGTGGGAAAACGCAATCGAATTGTTATGATGTTGATATTGATCACATCAACGCTTCGGTGGGTTTAGGTTTAACGTGGATATCAGGTTTCGGCCCTATGACATTTAGTATTGCCGAACCTATTAGGGAAAATGAAGCTGATCGTACTGAAGTGTTCCAGTTCTCCTTGGGGCAAACTTTCTAACAATAAATGTTTTATCTGATTATTTAAGAGGAAAAGATTGTGACTGTTACACAAAAATTATTCGCTGTAATGGCTTTATCACTGGTATCTGCTGTGTCTTGGGCACAGGGAAAAGTGGTAGTGCTGGACCCTACTGCAGCTGTGATGGGTACTGCGGCTGCCAAAGCAAAATTTGATAAATTGCAAAAGAGCGCCGAGTTTGCAGCCGCCAAAGCCAAGCTGGATGGATTGACTGCAGATATCAAAGCATTGCAGGCTGAATATCAAAAAAATAAATCGGTATGGAGTGCGGAACAAATCGCCGAGAAAGAAAAGAAACTGCAAAGCCTTGGTCAGGATTACCAATTCCAGGGCAAAAAACTGCAATCTGAACAGCAGGCGTTAATGCAACAAGTTATGCAAGAACTTGGTCCAAAAATGGAAGCTGCGGTAAAGCAATTGGTTGAATCTGAAAATATTTCCATGATCGTTGATGCCAAATCAGTGATGATGGCGAAGCCGGAAAATGATTTAACTCCAAAAGTGACTGAACTGCTCAACAAAGCTAAATAAGTTCAGGTTTATTGTGGCGCGCACTTATTTATTAGCTGAGCTTGCAGCCTTGTTGGAGGCCGAGTTAATCGGTGACCCGCATCAGGAAATAAGTGCGTTGGCTACATTGCAAACTGCAACAGCCAACGATTTAACCTTTATTGCAAATCCCGCTTACAAAAAATACCTTCCTGCTACTTCAGCAGGTGCTGTTCTTATTCATCCGGATTTAATTGAAGAATTTGCCGGTAATAAACTGGTTGTTAAAAAACCTTATGTTGCTTATGCAAAAGCAACAAAATTATTTGAATCATCTCGTGCCCCGTTTCCCGGAATTCACCCTACAGCTGTTATCGGTACTAACTGTATATTGGGGAATGATATCTCCATAGGTGCCAACGCCATTTTGGGCGATGGTGTGAAATTGGGTGATGGGGTTGTCGTTGGGCCTGGTTGCTATATTGGCGATGACAGTGTGATTGGAAATAATACAAAACTGGCGGCCAAGGTAAGTATTTACCACGGTGTCAGTATTGGTTCCGATTGCCGCATACATAGCTGTGCTGTAATTGGCGCAGACGGTTTTGGTTTTGCGCCTGATGCTGGTGAGTGGGTAAAAATTCATCAGCTGGGTGGCGTTGTTATTGGTAACAACGTTGAAATAGGTGCGTGCACTTGTATTGATCGCGGTGCATTGGATAATACCTGCATAGCTGATGGTGTTATCATCGATAACCAGGTGCAAATTGCCCATAATGTCAGTATTGGAAAAGGTACTGCAATTGCCGCGCAAACAGGAATTGCTGGCACTACCACTATTGGCGAATATTGTACGATTGCAGGTGCGGTTGGCATAGTCGGGCATCTGACAATTACCGATAGGGTACATATTACAGCCATGAGTCTGGTAACAGGTTCAATTACTGAGCCTGGCTCTTATTCTTCTGGAACTGCGCTTGGGCCAACTAAAGAGTGGCGCAAGAATGCGGCGCGTTTTCGCCAGCTCGATAAATTGGCAACGCGTCTAATCAAACTCGACCGCAATTGTAGCGGTGGAGAATAATTTTATTTTGCTTGGGGTCATCGACCATGATGGATGTTAATGAAATTCGCGAATACCTTCCTCACCGTTATCCATTTTTGCTGGTGGATCGCGTAGTCGAGTTGGTTGAAGGCGAGTCTATTGTCGCTTACAAAAATATCACCATCAATGAGGCGGTATTCAACGGTCATTTTCCCCATTTTCCCGTATTTCCCGGTGTAATGATTATTGAAGCAATGGCGCAAGCGTCAGGTATTCTTGGTTTTAAAACCATGAATAAAAAACCACAGGACGGTTCTATTTACTTGTTTGCTGGCGCGGATGACGTTCGCTTCAAGCGCCAGGTTGTTCCAGGTGATCGTTTGCAATTGGAATCGCGTGTAGTGTCTGAAAAGCGCGGTATCTGGAAATTCGAATGTAAGGCCAGTGTTGATGGAGTTCTTGCTGCATCTGCAACCATTCTTTGCGCGGATCGCAGCATATAAGGTGAAATATTCATCTTTATCTTTAGCAATGAGTGAGAAATTATTTTGATTCATCCATCTGCAATTATTCATCCGGATGCAAGGCTTGCTGCTGACGTAGAAGTTGGGCCATGGACTGTGATTGGCCCTGATGTAGAAATTGGTGAGGGCAGCGTGATTGCATCGCATGTCGTCATCAAAGGGCCGACCTGGATTGGCAAGCACAACCGTATTTACCAGTTCTCTTCCATTGGTGAAGATACTCCGGATCTGAAATATAAAGGTGAGCCCACACGCCTTGTTATTGGTGATCACAATACCATTCGCGAAGGCGTCACCATTCATCGCGGTACAGTGCAAGATCGCAACGAAACGACTATCGGTAGTCATAACCTGTTAATGGCGTATGTTCATGTTGGGCATGACAGCGTAATCGGAAATCACTGCATTCTGGTAAACAATACGGCATTGGCTGGCCATGTTCATATTGGCGATTGGGCAATTCTTAGCGGCTTCACATTGGTCCACCAGTTTTGCAAAATCGGTGCGCATAGCTTTTCCGGGATGGGTACTGCGATTGGTAAAGATGTTCCAGCCTATGTCATGGTTAACGGCAGCCCGGCGGAAGCAAAAAATATTAATGTAGAAGGTTTGCGTCGTCGCGGGTTTTCCAAAGACGATATTGCTGTTTTAACCAAAGCTTATAAAACTATTTACCGTCGCGGGCTGACTCTTGATGAGGCGCTTGCGGAGTTGGACACCCAGGTCGCTGAGTGTGCATCACTGCAATTGTTAATCGATTCTCTAAAATCATCCGAGCGCGGTATTGTTCGTTAGAACAAGATTGCGCATCCAGCGATAGATTTATTGTATAAAAATCCGGAGGGCTTGTGTCTGATCACATACACATAGGTATTGTTGTCGGAGAAGCCTCCGGAGATATTCTCGGCGCAGCATTAATGCATGAATTGCGCAAACATTTCCCCAATGCAGAATTTTCCGGAATCGGCGGCCCACGCATGCTGGCTGAAGGCTTTCATTCTTATTTTCCACAGGATCGTTTGGCGGTTATGGGATTGATTGAGCCGTTAAAGCGTTTACCGGAATTGTTGCGCATCCGAAAATTTTTGCGTGAACACTTTATCGCCAATCCTCCTGCGGTTTTTATCGGAATCGATTCACCTGACTTTACGATTCCGTTGGAAGCATCGTTAAAGGAAAAAGGAATCAAGACTGTTCATTATGTGAGTCCTTCTGTGTGGGCGTGGCGACAAAAAAGAATTTTTAAAATTGCACGCTCAGTGGATTTAATGCTGACGCTGTTGCCATTCGAAGCAAAGTTTTATCAAGCGCATAATGTTCCTGTCGAATTTGTTGGCCATCATTTGGCTGATGAAATTCCAATGCAGGTCGATAAAGTTGCCGCACGCAAAATGCTGGGATTGCCGGAAGAGGGCAGGATTGTGGCGTTGTTGCCCGGTAGCCGGTCTTCAGAGGTTGAACGCATGGGCGATTTATTTATGCGCACTGCTGTTTACTGTCTGGAGCAGGATCCAAGTTTGCACTTTGTTATTCCTGCTGCGAATTCTGATCGTTACCGTCAATTGCATATCGAGCTTAATGATTACGTCGATTTTCCCATTGAGCTGGTACATGGTCATTCTCATGAAGCCATGGCAGCAGCCGATGTCGTGTTACTTGCATCAGGTACGGTCACGCTTGAAGCGCTGTTACTAAAGAAACCTATGGTAGTTGCCTACAAGTTAGCGCCCTTATCGCATTTGATTTTATCCTGGTTGGTAAAAACGCCCTGGATTTCATTGCCTAATTTGCTTGCTCAAAAAATGTTGGTTCCTGAATTAATCCAGGACAAGGCAACACCGGAAGCACTAAGCAGTGCTGTCATGAATTATTTTGAAAATCCCGACCAGGCACAGCAGTTGAGCGATACATTTGCAACCATGCACAATGAACTGAAGAGAGATGCCAGCGCGCGCGCTGCCGATGCCATCGTAAAATTGATCAGCAAAAAGTCCTGAGGTGATTGATGACTATTCTGGAGCCCTTTGTTACCAGTTATCGCGGCATTTTATTGGCTGGTTGCGATGAAGTTGGTCGCGGTCCGCTGGCGGGTGACGTAGTTGCTGCTGCGGTTATTCTTGATTTTGATAATCCGATTTCCGGTTTGGATGATTCGAAAAAATTGACTGAAAAAAAACGTGAACTACTGTTTGATGAAATCCAACTCAAGGCTAGGAGTTGGTGTATTGCGCGCGCATCCGTAGCGGAAATTGACAAGATCAATATTTTGCAAGCCAGCTTATTGGCGATGGCTCGTGCAGTACAAGGGTTACATATTCAACCCGAACATGTGTTGGTGGATGGCAATAAATTACCAAAATGGCAATACCAGGCGGAAGCAGTGGTGAAAGGCGATAGTCGTGTTGCGGCAATCAGTGCTGCTTCCATTTTGGCGAAGGTGACTCGCGACCGTGAAATGGTGTTGTTAGATAAAGAATATCCCGGCTACGGCTTTGCAGAACACAAAGGTTATCCCACTAAAGTACATATGGATGCATTGGACAAATTAGGCATTACACCTATACATCGTACTTCTTATGCGCCAGTAAAAGCCAAAATAGAACAAATGCAACTCTTCTAGATTTTTACCATTTTTGTTTTAAGAAAATCATTATGCCCGCTGCTAATTTTGTCCATTTGCGTTTGCACACCGAGTTCTCACTGAGCGATAGCCTGGTGCGGATTAAATCATTGGTAAAACGCGTGGCTGAATTGAATATGCCCGCTTGCGCTATTACTGACCAAACCAACTTTTATGGATTAATCAAATTTTATAAAGCGGCACAAGGTTCCGGTGTTAAACCAATTGCCGGTAGTGATTTCTGGGTTGCGAGTAGTGATGCTGAGGGCAAACCCACATTGCTTACCTTGTTAGCCATGACAGACAAAGGCTACAAAAACATTATCGAATTAATTTCGCGCGCATGGCGCCAGGGGCAGCAGCAAGGTGTTGCCTATATCCAGCGTGAGTGGGTGAGTGAATACAGTGAAGGTGTTATCGCACTTTCCGGTGGAAAGTTTGGCGATGTTGGTATGGCGTTGCTTGGTGGGCGACAAGCTCAAGCGCAGGAATTGTTAGCGGGTTGGATGCAGGAATTCCCCAATCGTTTTTATCTGGAATTGCAGCGCACTGGCCGTGAAAACGATGAAAACCATTTGCATGCAGCGGTAGCACTCGCGGGCGAAATGAATTGCCCGGTGGTGGCAACCAATGATGTCCGCTTTTTAAAATCCAGTGAATTTGAAGTACATGAAGCGCGTGTATGTATCGGCGAGGGAAGAACGCTGGATGATCCGCGCCGTGAGCGCCGTTACAGCGATCAGCAATACTTGCGCTCTGCCGAAGAAATGACGGAATTGTTTAGCGATATTCCGGAAGCGATTGCGAACACGGTTGAAATTGCAAAACGCTGTACGATCAATATTCAAATGGGTAAATATTTTTTGCCTGAATATCCGGTGCCTGATGGTTTAACCGAAGCGGAGTTTTTTCGCAAAATCTCCCATGAAGGTTTGGACGAGCGACTTGAACGTATCCTGGATAAATCAGCTACTGATTATGCTGAGCGACGCAAAGTTTACGAAGACCGCATCAATTTCGAACTGGATATTATTATCCAGATGGGTTTCCCCGGGTACTTCCTGATCGTAATGGACTTTATCCAATGGGCCAAAGATCACGATATTCCGGTAGGGCCAGGGCGTGGTTCGGGTGCGGGTTCGCTGGTTGCGTACTCATTAAAAATTACCGACCTTGATCCATTGCAATACGATTTGCTGTTCGAACGTTTCCTCAATCCGGAACGTGTTTCCATGCCTGACTTCGATATCGATTTCTGTATGGATAACCGCGATAAAGTTATTTCCTACGTAGCAGATAACTATGGCCGTGATGCAGTAAGCCAGATCATTACCTTCGGTACCATGGCTGCAAAAGCGGTGGTGCGCGACGTAGCGCGTGTACAAGGAAAATCCTACGGCCTCGCCGATAAATTATCAAAAATGATTCCGCCCACGCCGGGCATGACACTCGCGCAAGCACTGGAAGAAGAGCCGCAGTTAAAAGAATTTATTGCGATAGATGGCGATGCCGGTGAAATCTGGGAAATGGCTGTGCAGTTGGAAGGCCTCACCCGTAACGTTGGTAAACACGCCGGTGGTGTAGTCATTGCGCCTACAAAATTGACCGATTTCGCACCCTTATTTTGCGATGAAACCGGCAGTGGTCTTGTTACGCAATTTGATAAAGGCGACGTTGAAGAAGCGGGCCTTGTTAAATTCGACTTCCTCGGTTTGCGTACGCTCACGATTATCGATTGGGCACGCATCATGATCGATAAACAGCGCGTGAAAAAAGGTGAAGCACCACTCGATATCAGTGCGATTCCGCTTGATGATCCCAAAACATTTGGTTTATTAAAACGCGCAGAAACTACCGCGGTATTCCAGTTGGAATCCCGCGGTATGAAAGATCTGATCAAACGTTTGCAGCCGGATAATATCGAAGATCTGATTGCATTGGTAGCGCTCTTCCGTCCAGGCCCGTTGGAATCGGGCATGGTGGATGACTTTATCAACCGTAAACACGGCCGCGCACAAGTGGCTTATCCCGATGCAAAATTCCAGCATCACACCTTAAAACCGGTATTGGAGCCAACCTACGGCGTAATTGTTTACCAGGAACAGGTAATGCAAATTGCGCAGGTACTTGCCGGTTACACGCTCGGCGGTGCAGACATGTTGCGCCGTGCGATGGGTAAGAAAAAGCCGGAAGAGATGGCCAAGCAGCGTTCGGTGTTTGAAGAGGGCGCAAAAAACCAGGGTGTTGATCCTGAGCTGGCGATTAAAATTTTCGACCTGGTAGAAAAATTTGCGGGCTATGGTTTTAACAAATCGCACTCGGCTGCATACGCAATTGTTTCCTATCAAACCGCGTGGTTAAAAGCGCATTACCCCGCACATTTTATGGCGGCAACCATGTCATCGGACATGGATAAAACCGATAAGGTCGTAACCTTTATCGAAGAATGCCGCACCATGAAATTGAAATTATTGCCGCCGGATGTGAATTCCGGTGAGTTTCATTTTACGGTGGATGATGCGGGCCGGATTATTTATGGTTTGGGCGCAATCAAAGGTTTGGGTGAAGGTCCGGTTGAATCCATTATTGCCGCGCGTAACGAAGGCGGGCCGTTCAAGGATTTATTTGATTTCTGCGCACGTGTTGATCCGCGCAAAGTCAATAAACGCGCATTGGAAGCCATTATTCGCTCCGGTGCAGCAGACCGCTTGGGGCCAACGTACGATACCGATAATCATCTTATTGATCACGACCGCGCAGTGATGTTTGCTTCAATGGGTGAGGCAGTAAAAACTGCCGAGCAAGCTGCCGCAAACTCTAATGCGGGAATGATGGATTTATTCGGCGCCGTGATTGCAGAGGAACAAGCGACTAAAGATGTGTATGCGGATTTTCGCCGCACTCGCACCTGGACAATGAAAGAGCGGTTGAACGCAGAAAAGGAAACGCTGGGACTTTATTTGACCGGGCATCCCATCGATGAATATGAAAGCGAACTGGAACATTTGGTCAGTTCGCGTATCGCCAATTTAAAGCCTGAAAAAAGTAACCAGACAATTGCCGGATTAATTATTTCGCAGCGCATCGTGAAAACCAAACGCGGCGATAACATGGCCATTGTCACGCTGGATGATCGCACCGGGCGTATGGATGTCACGGTCTTTGCTGAAACGCTGAATAATGCGCGCGACGTTTTATTGAAAGATGGCCTGTTAATTATTAGCGGCCAGGTTCGTTACGACGATTTCAGTGGAATGTTGAAGATGAGCGCTGAAAATTTACGTTTGCTTGCCGACGTGCGCCAGGAAAAAGTGCGGGAGTTATTTCTGGAATTGGAGTCGGGTGTTTTATCGGCAAGCTTTGCACGCGATTTTGCAGAGATGCTTGAACCTTATCGCCAGTCATCCCAGCAGGAAGCACGCTGCGGTTTAGTGATCGATTATGTGCGTAGTGATGCACGTGCACAAATGCGCTTGGGTGCGCAATGGAACGTTCGGCCAGAAGATGAGTTATTGCAGCGCTTACGCGATGCTTATGGCAGTAGTCGGGTGCGATTGGTTTATTAGTTTTGCCAATTTTTTATGGCGTCGTTTGGAAGGATGTTTGGTAATTGTCTGCCGCAGAATAGTCGGTGACTTATGCTGGTATTAATGAAGAAAAATGCGCCACTGCGATGCCTTGGACCCGTGAATCTCAGTGGAAAAGATCGACTAAATCGCCCTTTTCGCGTAAGGTAGCGGCCCAAATATGGCATCCGTAGGTGTGGCTAAAAAGCCACCAGCAACCGGTATGCATTTACCCCCATTAAGTTAAATCGGTAGCTTTCTACCTGGATTAAGAGCTTGCTATGAATCTGAATTATCTGGATTTTGAACAGCCCATCGCTGAACTCGAAGGAAAAATAGAAGAGTTACAGCTGGTCGGCAATAGTTCTGATGTTAATCTCGCCGACGAGATTGCCAGGCTGCGTGAAAAAAGCACTAAACTGACCGAAAACATCTATTCCAAGCTGACTGCGTGGGACATTGTTAAAGTTGCCCGCCATCCCTTACGCCCTTATACATCTGATTATATTTCCCGTGTGTTTACCGATTTTGATGAGCTTCATGGCGATCGCCACTTTGGCGATGACAGGGCCATCATTGGTGGGGTTGCTCGCCTGGATGGTAAACCGGTTATGGTTATCGGCGAAGAAAAAGGCCGGACCGTCCATGAAAAAGTGATGCGCAATTTTGGTATGCCGCGCCCTGAGGGTTATCGCAAGGCATTGCGTTTGATGGAAATGGCGGAGCGTTTTAAGCTGCCAGTATTAACCCTGATTGATACCCCCGGCGCATACCCTGGTATCGATTCTGAAGAGCGTGGTATTTCTGAGTCTATTGCCCAGAATCTTGCTGTGATGTCGCGTCTGCGCACACCCATCATCTGTACCGTAATCGGCGAAGGCTCTTCTGGTGGCGCATTGGCGATTGGGGTGGGCGATCATTTGAACATGCTGCAATACTCCACGTATTTCGTTATTTCCCCGGAAGGTTGTGCCAATATTATTTGGAAAACTGTAACCAAGGCGCCAGAAGCAGCTCAGGCGATGGGGGTAACTTCCAAAGTATTGCAAGATCTGGGGATTGTTGATGAAACCATTCCTGAGCCTTTGGGCGGCGCCCATCGCAATCTGGATGAAATGGCTAGCAAATTACAAGAGCGACTGGTTTCTCAAGTGGATCGTTTAAGTAAAGAACCTATTGATGCCTTATTGGAGCGCCGTTATCAGCGCTTGATGAGCTACGGAAATTAATACAATTTCAAGCTCGTGAGATAAAAAAACCGCTGATAAAAAAATCAGCGGTTTTTTTATGTGTGGGATTAATATGGATAGGGCGGTGTTGTTCCAAAAACAGTATTCAATAACGGCCTCAACAGCTGCTCGTTAGTGGTTCGTTCAATACCATTTTCTTCTTTATATTTGATACTGAAGAAATAATCCTTGCCACCAGGAATAGTCATCTCCTTGATTGTGATCGCTATTGCGGTCAACCGATCCCAATCTTCTTGCGGTACAGGCACCGGAACATAAATAGTTTTTTGCCCTTTTCCTTGCCAAAGTGTCTCAATAGCAAAGCCTTCTCTCGGCCCATTAATCTGGTTCTCTACCGGTGCGTAGGTCAGTGTATCTTTCAGGGAAAGTGTCAGGGGTTTGGAGTCGATCGTAGTTGTTGCTACATCTGCTATTTTCGCAACAGTTATATCGCGCAGTATTCCATTAACACTAAACAGCGGTTGCCCTTTAGGTGCTGCTTCCGGCTGGATGAAGCCGGCCTGTTCTGAAATCGAAACTTCGATGCGCGGATTGGATTGCAAGGGACGATTAAAATCCACACCTCTTACATCTACAAATACCTGGCGATAAATCCAGGCGTCATCAACAATGGCGCGATAAAGGTCAGGTTCAATCTTTCTAAACCCTGTGGCCACCAATTTAGCGGCGTTGGGAAAGCTGACTTCCAGAGAGTTAATTTGCACATCAGGGCTTAGTGGATCTTTATTGACTTTAAAAACAACAGCTTTAGGTTGATTAAAATTCAGGTTTGGATATTGAATTGGCCCTGGCAAAGAATTAATCGCGGTAAAATCATATTCAAATGTTTTAGCGTAGCTGGATGCACTGAGCATGCTAAACAGTGCTACACCTATATTACGAGCAAACTTATTCATGTGAACTCCTTTTTTAATTAAATTAACCCTGCTGTTGCAGAGCCGCTTAACCCTAGCAGAACAATTAAAAATTTAGCAAATATTAATTGTCGCGATTAAAAATACTGTCGCGGAGTTCACGGAAAATATTGCGGCGACGCGGTTGGTTTTCCATATTGGATTGATCTTCTATTATCCGTACTTGCGGGATTTCCTGTAACACACGGAAACCAATATTGTTGCGGGACTTTGTGGCAGTAAAAGCAATTTGCGAATAAACAGTAATATTTTCTACTTTGCTGGTAAATGCACCACCGCGCACCGCGCGTTTTAAACATACTGTTTGTGGTGTGGCCGATGGATTTGGTGCGTCTGCACAATCGCTAGTCCATTCGGCAACATTTCCGGCGGTATCATGCACTCCAAAATCATTGGGTGGAAATGCGCCAACTACCTGGGTTTTATTATTAAAAAAACTGTCCCACCAGCTTTTACAGCCAAAGCGGCAATTAGTGCGGCCACGGGCATCTTCAGTATTATTCCCCCACCAATAACTGCTGGTGGTGTTCCCGCGCGCTGCGTATTCCCATTCGGCAGCGGTGGGAAGTCGATAAGTTTTTCCGGTAGTTTTATTGAGCCAGTTTATATAGGCATTAGCATCGTCCCAGCTTATATTAATTATCGGGCGTTCGCCGCGTCCCCAACCATTATCATCAGGCAATGCGCGATTGGTTTCTACTGCAAAAAAATCGTACTCATTAAAGGTAATCTCATAGCGACTAATATAAAAATCACGCGCGATGGTAACTTGGGCGCCCTGGGTACCTGGGTTACCCATAAAAAAACTCCCCGCTTTTATCAATACCAACTCCGGTAATGGCAACGTGTTGCCAGCCTGCGTTTGGTTGGTTTTTTGCAATGCAATATCGATGGATGAATTCTGCGTGTTTAATCGAATCCATTTCTTTTTTGTTGCATACCCCGGGTAGCTGATTTCCAAATGATAGGTACCACCGGGTAGTTCAATACCTGGAATATATTTTTCGCGAATGTTTAAAATGCGCACGCGCGCATCTTCTGGAATTGGATTTACTGTCAGTGGAATCAATGCTGGGTTGGCTATGTTGCCGGTATCCTGTTGCCCGGTGATACTGGCCCATTGCTCTTTTGCTGATGGTTGTTCACTGCTAAAAAATGCTCGCCAACCAAAAAGCATGAAACCAAAAATCAACATTGAATAAATGCCCAGGCGAGTAATTAAACCACTGTGATTTACGGTTGCCTTGATAGTGTGCTGCGGTATTGTGGACGCAATGCGTGTCGCAATTTGGGTGCTGTTGGCCACTAACGTTTGGGCGGCTTCTGCTGAACGGATAAATGGCGGGTCAATTTTTTTATTCGCTTGCCACAACTGTTTGGTTTTTGTGTTTATTAATTTTGCATCCTGGCCAATTATTTGGCCGATCTTTGTGAGAAATGCAAAAGGTAAAAATTTCTTTCTGGTGTTCAGGTGGATATTGTGTAAGGAAATGGTTTCGAGTTTTTCAATTAGTTCTCGCGCTGTCTGAAAACGTAGTTCCGGGTTTTTGGCGAGTAACTTATCCAAAATTGTTTGCAGTGCGGATAAGTGTTCAGGTAACTGCGGTGGTTGTTCATGGATATGTTTGACGCTGATGGCTAATGAACTATCCGCATGGAAAAGTTTTTCGCCGGTGAGCATTTCATATAACACAACACCAAGGCTATATAGGTCCGAGCGGCCATCGCTGGGTTCACCTTTAGCTTGTTCAGGGCTCATGTAGTAGGGGGTTCCTATTACGGTGCCGACCTGGGTCATATTGGCTTTGGATTTAATGGTACGGGCAATACCGAAGTCAGTTAGGACGGGCGAGCCATCGTCGCGAAATAAAATATTCTCCGGCTTAATGTCGCGATGCATATAACCTTTGTTATGCGCCTGTTCCAATGCTGCAGCAATACCAATCGTTATTTTAATAGCTTGTTCGGGAGTGATACCTTGTTTGATCTTTTCTTCCAGCGATCCTTTGGGTAAGAACTCCATGGAAATGTAATTTAAACCTTCATGGCGACCAATGTCGTAAATCGGAATGATATTAGGGTGTGACAATTGGCCGATAATGTTGGCCTCGCGCTGAAAGCGCTGATGGAATTCCGGATCCTTATCCAGCAAGGGTTTCATGATTTTTAATGCAACGGTGCGCCCCACACTGTGTTGCGTCGCCAGGAATACGGTTGCCATACCGCCCGCATTAATCTTTTTAATAATGGTGTAGCCAGGTATTTGCATTTTTATAAACGAAGTGAATTTGTATCGACAAATGAATGGGAATCAGGTTGCGTTATTTTAACGGAGATGACTGATAAAAACCGGCTAACTTTCAATAACTGTTCAATTTGCGAAAACTGCTTGATTTGCAAAAAACTGACTGCCTGAAAAAACTGTTTTATATACACAAATCCTTTTGTGTCGGGTATGTAACCGGCTATTTTTTAGGGGCTGGCCGTTTGCCACCGGGTTTGTTGCCGGGCACTGTTTTTCCGGCTGGACGATTGGAGTGTGCCGGCTTTGCAGTTTGCTGCGCATTGAATTTTTTTGTACTTTCAAACTTATCGCCAAACGCTTTTGCCGCCGGTTTTTGTGCCTGGGTATTTGGCTTTCCTGCGTTCGTTGGCCTTGCTGCTTTCGCGGTTGCAGCGGGTTTTCCTGCAAATGATTTTCCCGTTCCACGCGCGTTAGGGTTGTGGCCGCGTTGGGTGTTGCGACTTTTTTCTGTGGCTTCATCCGGCACCAGTGCAGAGATGCTGCCGCCGATCAAATGTGGTTTACGCATTTTACGCAGGGCTTCACGAATAATGGGCCAGTTAGCCGGATCGTGATAACGCAATAGTGCCTTCTGTAAACGGCGTTGTTCTATGCCGCGCGGAATGGCAATTTTGCTGCTCTTGTATGTCAGTTTCTTGAGCGGATTGCGTTCACTCACGTACATTGCTGTTGCCAGTGACATCGGCGATGGATAAAACGTTTGTACCTGATCCACTTCAAAATTGTTTTTCTTTAACCAGAGCGCAAGGTTAAGCATATCTTCATCGCGCGTGCCCGGATGGGCGGCGATAAAATAAGGGATTAAAAATTGCTCCTTGCCAGCTTCTTTCGAAAATTTATCAAACATGCGTTTGAACTCGTAATAGCTGGTCATTTTAGGTTTCATCATTTGCGCGAGCACATTATCTTCCGTGTGCTCCGGTGCAATTTTCAAATAACCACCGACGTGATGCGTCACTAATTCTTTTACATATTCAGGATCTTGCACTGCCAGATCATAACGCAAACCGGATGCGATAGAGATTGTATGCACACCGCGAATTTTGCGCGCTTCGCGATACAAATTAGTGGTGTGTTTATGGCTGGTGGTTAGATTTTTACAAATCGTTGGGTGCACACACGATAAGCGCCGGCATTTACTCAGCGTTGGCATATCTTTGCATGTGAGGCGATACATATTCGCGGTAGGGCCACCGAGATCGGAAATGTGGCCGGTAAAACCGGGAACCTTATCGCGAATATCTTCAATTTCTTTGAGGATCGATTCCTGTGAACGGCTCTGGATGATCCGCCCTTCGTGCTCGGTGATCGAGCAGAAAGTACAGCCGCCAAAACATCCGCGCATAATATTTACGGAGGTTTTAATCATGTCGTAGGCAGGAATTTTTTGTTTGCCATAAACCGGGTGCGGTATGCGCGCGTAAGGCAAATCAAATACACCATCGAGTTCATCGGTTTCCAATGGGATTGGTGGCGGGTTAATCCAGACTTCGCGGTTCTCGTGTTTTTGAATCATCGGGCGCGCGTTAAACGGATTTGCTTCCTGGTGCAAAACACGCGATGCATGAGCGTAGAGTATGGGATCTTTGCGCACCTTATCGAATGACGGTAAACGCACATACACTTTTTCGTCATCCACCAGATCGCTGCGATTTTGTAGCGGCATGGGAATGATGCGAATTGGTTGCGGCTCATTTGGATCCAATACTTTTTCGCTTTCAATTCCTTGTGCGGGGCAACCTTGTGTTTGAAGTTTTTCTTCATTTGCTGCAAGCGGGTTCAATGCGGCAATTTGCTCAGCCATTTTTTCCGGATCCAGTTGGCGCAAACCGACTTGCGAATTATTGATATCGGTTTGTGCAGCATCGACAACTGATTTGCTGTTGTGTTGGTATTCGTAAGGGTTGGGTAATTTATCGATATTGCCGGGCCAATCGATGCGCGTGGAATCAATTTCAGTCCAGCCGGCAGGCGGCTCTTTTTTAATTACCACGGTGCCGCGAATATTATCGAGTTCTTTAATATTTTTTCCGGCCGCCAGTGAGTGTGCGACCTCAGCAATCGCGCGTTCAGCATTGCCGTATAACAAAATATCGGCAGTGGCATCGATCAAAACTGAACGGCGGACTTCGTTACTCCAGTAATCGTACTGGGCGATACGGCGCAGGCTGGCCTCAATTCCACCGAGTACAATCGGCACATCTTTGTAAGCTTCTTTACAGCGCTGGCTATAAACCGTGACTGCACGGTCAGGGCGTTTTCCGCCCATGCCACCGGGTGTGTAAGCGTCGTCAGAACGCAGGCGCAAATCGGCGGTGTAGCGATTGATCATGGAATCCATGTTGCCTGCACTAACGCCAAAGAACAGGTTGGGTTTACCCAATGCTTTAAATGGTTCCGCACTTTTCCAATCCGGTTGGGCAATGATGCCCACGCGAAACCCCAGTGATTCCATAAACCGGCCAATGACCGCCATCCCGAAACTCGGATGATCTACATAAGCATCACCGCATACGATGATAATGTCGCAACTATCCCAACCCAATTTGTCCATTTCCTGCCGGCTCATGGGCAGGAATGGCGCAGGCTTATAGGTTTTGGCCTGGGCGTGGATGTTGGGTTTGGTGTAGGAGAAGAGGTGTTTGGCGGTGTTGCTCATGATCAGGTACGGCATTGGGTAGGAATCAGGCGGCTATTGTCCCAGAAATAGGGCGTGGGCAATAGATTTTTTTAGTTGCGCCGCCTGATGTCACTGCGAATTGTCACCGTGAATTATTGTTTTAGGAACAGGCGGGCGAGGGGAATACTCACTTTGCCAAAATCCCAGAATTCTTGCACATTGGAGTTGATCATTACCGCCACTGCCATGTTTTGCTCCGGGATTACCATTAGCCAGCATTGTGAGCCGCGCGATACGCCACCGTGATTGGCGTTATGCAGCTTCCCGTGCTCATCCTCATAATCGGCCCAACGCCAACCAAGGGCATAGTTATCTTCGTTAACTTCTCCTGATGCCAGCACTTGTGGTTGCCAGAATTGTTGGCGGATGTGAGGTGAGATAAAACTGTCATCTAACCAGGCCGAGCCGAGTTTTACCAAATCAGATGGCGTGGAAACAAAGCCTCCACCGGCAAGGCGGTGGCTTAAATCGACGGTTCGCCAACGGCGAAAGTGGGGATAACGGCCATCGTCATTCCAATAAAAATCAGCCAGGGTCGCATCATTTCTCGATTCATATTCTGCATCTGTCGCGGCCATATTTAATGGCGTAAATATTTTTTGGTGCATTGTTTTTAAATAGGTTTCACCTGCAATTGTTTCCAGTACAGCACTTAATAATACGGTGTTAAAGGTGGCGTAATGGTATTGAGTACCTGGCTCAAACAGCAACGATGTTCCATCAAATACTTCCAGCGACTCATTTGCCGACAAATAGCGTTTTTTCAAGGTGACCAAATGATAAAAGCCCCACCAATCACCGGTGTTATCGATGTAATCGGGAATACCGCTGGTATGCGATGCCAATTGCCGTGGAGTCAACTGCTCCCATTCTTTATTAGGCAAGTGCGGATGGTAATTGGCAATGGGTGTATCCAGATTGATTTTTCCCTCCTGGACCATTTTGGCGAGCAAGGTTCCGGTTAATGCTTTTGCCGTACTGCCGGTACGAAATTGCGTTCCTGTTGTGACTGGGATTTGTTTCTCAATATTCGCCCACCCGGTTGCACCGGCCCATACTATCTTTCCATCAATCGCAACCGCAGCAGAGATCGCGGGTGCATGGATATTGGTTTTATGTTGCTCCAATAAATCCAGTGCCGCGCGGGACTGTGGATGGGACGAGTAGTCGGTTGAGCGAGGGTTGGAATCTGGCAACACAAAATCTGTGGGGAAAAACATAGGCACTTTGCCTTCATAGGCGAAGTATTGATAAATCGGCCAGCTAAACCAGGCGAGAAATAGGACAAGCGTTGAAATTATTAGGTTGCGAAGCATCGATACATACCTTGTAAGTTGTTTTTAACCACAGACAAAGTGCCGAGCGAGCAATGAAAAGTCTTATCGAATTCAAAAAAAAGCTGATCGATTTTGAAAAAACGATATTTTTTGGGTGAAATATAAAGGCGTTGAATGATTTTTATACGGTTGGATTAGCCGGGTGATGATGTCAGTTTGAATCCGGCACAGGTATTTTATTGCGATAGCTGGTCGGCGTCTCACCAGTGATTTCTTTGAATGCGCGATTAAACGGCGCAATAGAACCGTAACCCACGTCGAGCGCGATAGTTAATACGGGTAATGGAGAGTTTTTTAACCGTGCACAAGCTTCTTCGATGCGATAGTGATTGAGAAACGCTGCGAAATTGGTGTAGCCCAAGCGATGATTGATAAGCTTGCGCAAGTGATGTTCAGGGCAATTTAATTGCGCAGCCAAGTGGGAGATCACCAGGTTGGATTGCAGATAACCACGATTTTCAATAAATATTTTTAACCGTTCATAAAGTTCGGAATCCGCTACACCCAAACCCTGCAATTCACTTGTCGTATCTGGAATGTGCGTCAGTGTATGGTTGCTTGTTTGTATAAATGCAATGCGATGGTTAAGCATCATCAACCCGATGACGGTACTTCCAATTAAACACAATATGGATGTCGCCAGCATAAAAATCTGGTTGCGGTTCAAACCGGTATTACTCAGCTCCACGACTGACAGAATCACAAAATACAGGGCTAGCAGGGATACCAGCCAGGCGCGTGCTGTACGGCGTTGCTCAATTAAGTCGTCGCGCCAGTTATTTATTACCGACACAATTAAATGCACCATGATAACTAATCCAAACACGTGGTTTAGGTCGTGGTAGGGGCCATGGCCGCCCAGTACCAGGAAATAATAGGTATGCCAGAGTGCGAGTAAGCTGAGGGCGATCAGGCTCCAGCGTGGCCAGCGGCGCAGTTTAAAATTGTCATCAAATAAACTCTGGCCACACCACCACAAAAAGAACGGGGTTGCATCGGTTAACCACAGCAAAATATGCCGGGCTATTCCCTGGGGGCGAGGAACAAAAGGCGCGGTGAGCAATAGGAAAGCGGCGAAACAAATTGTTAACAAAACGGGAATACAACGTTCAATAATCGGCAGTTTTTTTGCGATCGGATATTGTAAAAACAGGACGGCCAGCAACATCAGCTGGCCGATGCAGGCATAACGGATAAAGAAATCGACGCTGGCTAACATCCCGGTTGTTCGTGAATTTACTGGCCGGCTTGCTTGCGCAGAAGATCTTCGTATCCGCCTTCGTTGATTGCATTGGTAAAGCCAACCGATTGCAAGATTTGTTGTGCGATACCAGAACGATTACCGGAACGGCAATAGAGATGAATTGTTGCGTTTTTGTCGGTGGTGATTTCGTTGATGCGGGCGGCAATTTCTTCGTAGGGTATATGTGCGGCACCTTCAAGGTGGCCTGCGTTAAATTCGTCGGTAGTACGAACATCAATCCAGATCTCGTTGGCAAAACCGGTAGTAGACATAATAAGCAATAAACCTGTGCTGATGAGTTTTAAGAAGGGGCGCAGCATACCAATCTCCTTGTGGAGTCTTCCAGTGGTTAGGGGATTTCACGGCAGTATAAACAACAACGCCCGCAATAGCGGGCGTTAGGGAAACGCTTTAATGATCAGACGCTGGCAAGTAAACGGTCATATTTGCGGCTTAACATATCGTAAAACTGCTCCCGGACCTGAACGATGGCGTTTTTCAGCGCGGTAATTTGTTCCAGGGAAATATCTTTGCGGCCCACATAGACCTGTTTGCGATATACGGCAATTTTAGCGCCGTACAAGCGCAGGCTGCGCTCCAGGTTTTTTTCACCCAGCATCAATAGTTTCGCCTCGGCTTCCGCCATTTTTTTGAACTCGGCCACCAGCTCGGTGTTGACGCTTTCCAACTCGATGCGGCGCGCTTGCGGCCAGCGCTCGCCAAACTGGATGGATTCCACTACCAATGACGAATATTTGGCGAATATGTGGGAAACAGTTCCAACCTGGCTGGAGACATCTTCCAGAATCTGGATGCGGCGATTATCGCCAGCGGTATTGGCAGATTGTTGGGAGCCGCCGCTGCGGCGCAGTACAACCCAGGCGGTAACGGCGGCGATCAACGCACCCAGGCCGATTTTTAATGATGTGTCAGTGATTTGTAAAAACAGTTCGTTATCCATATGCATTGCCCCTCTGTCAGAAAAACGACGGTTCTCTATTGATAGAGGGGTATGAGCAAAATCCAGGCCAGAGCCACACGTCAATAATGTGGCTCCAGTTATCGTGGTGTGACTTATTTATGTTGTGGATTGCGATCGGGTGTATGTTGTGGATTGAGATCGGGAAGCAGGGCGGTAAAAATCCCCAGCAACGGTAAATAAGCGCAGCAGTGGAAGACGAAAATAATGTCCGTAGCATCTGCTAATCCGCCCAATGCTGCAGCGGATATACCACTCAAACCAAAGCTCAAGCCAAAAAACAATCCGGCGATCAAGCCGACTTTTCCCGGCACCAATTCTTGCGCAAACACAACAATTGCCGAGAACGCGGATGACAAAATCAGGCCGATTATTACGCTGAATACTCCTGTCCAGAACAAATTGCAGTAGGGCAGTAACAGCGTGAAGGGCGCGGCGCCGAGGATCGATACCCAAATCACCAGTTTGCGGCCAATCTTGTCGCCTAACGGGCCGCCGGCAAATGTCCCTATCGCTACCGCCGCCAAAAATATGAACAGAAATAATTGCGCGGATTCTACTGGCTGGTGGAAGCGCTCGATCAGATAAAAGGTGTAATAGTTGCTGAGGCATGTCATGTACACGAACTTGGAAAATATCAACAAACCTAAAATGGCCAGCGCAGTAATTACTTTGTTGCGCGGCAAGTGATTTACCGTTGCCACGCGTTTTGCCCCCAGTGCCGCGTGGGTGCGCACAACCCAGCGGCTCACGCTGAACAATACGATAATCCCCAGCACCGCAAACACCGTAAACCAACCGACACTGCTTTGGCCGCGCGGGATAATAATCGCCGCTGCCAGCAATGGTCCGAGGGCAGAACCGCTATTTCCTCCTACCTGGAAAAACGACTGCGCAAACCCGAAGCGACCACCCGATGCCATGCGCGCAACACGCGATGCTTCCGGGTGAAACGTCGATGAACCCAGGCCGACAAACGCCGAGGCAATCAATAAACCGGCGTAACTGTTCACTACCGCGAGCATGATCAACCCGATCAGTGTGAACACCATACCGATAGGCAATAAATATGGCTTGGGGTGTTTATCGGTATAGAGGCCAATCGCCGGCTGGAGGATAGATGCAGTCAGCTGGAACACCAGCGTGATCATTCCTATCTGGGTAAAACTCAGGTCATAGCTGGTTTTCAGCATTGGGTAGATGGCTGGCAATATCGCCTGGATCAAATCGTTCAGGAGATGGACAAAGGCAACAGCACCCACGACCGGCAACACCAGTTTGGTCGCGTCAAATTCAGCAGGCGCAAGGGGTTGGTTTGGAATGGATTCCATTTTGCTCATGGTGGCAGGTATCTCCGGGGAATTGGTTCCATGGCAGTATAAAGATCAAAAATAAACAGAAATGACATAAACTGTCGAATATGTGACAACTTAAAGGTTTAATGGAAACGCAAGATGAGCATTGTTTATCAACGTAGCCCGGAAGAATTACAACTCGTACCGCGCCCCATCGTGGCCTGGAGTGGACATTACGCCAATGGCGATGAAATTCCGTCGCACACTCATCCACGCGCGCAATTGCTCTATGCCGTTGAAGGGGTCATGCGGGTGATCACGCCGGATAGCGTCTGGACAATTCCCTCGCACCGCGCGCTCTGGGTGCCGCCCAATGTGGAGCACCACTCATTCATGATGAGCGATCTGGAAATGCGTACGTTGTTTGTCAGTGCCGACATTCCGTTATCACCCGGTAGAGAGTGCCGTGCTATTTCGGTATCGGGATTATTGCGCGAATTGATTTTAGGTTTGCTGGAGGAGCCAGCGGAATACCCGATCCCCGGGCGGGGTGAGCACCTGGTTGCGTTAATTTTGAGTGAGATTGACCGCGCGGCAACGCAAGCAGTGCAAATTCCCTGGCCGCAGGATCGGCGCTTGCAAACCGTTTGTCATTTGCTCATGAGCACGCCGGGTGTAACACGCACGATTGAAGAATTGGCGGAGCTGGCCGGTGCCAGCGCGCGCACTTTAATCCGGTTATTTCCCAAAGAAACCGGAATGAAATATCGCCAATGGGTACAACAGGTTCAGCTTGCAGATGCACTTTGTCGGCTCGGGCGCGGTGAGAACATTGCCCGTATTTCTGATGCGCTGGGTTATGCGAATCCCAGCGCTTTTTCGGCGATGTTTAAACGCACCTTCGGCGTAGCGCCCAATCAATATTTGCAAAAAGGAAATGAGCGATAAGGCATTCAGCATGTATTAGTTGAGCTTTTTATCGCCCTGGAAATAGCGTGGATTTTCTTTCAGTGGTTTTAATAAACCTTCCAGGCCATTCAAACGGATTTCGTACATCAAACCCAATAAATTACCGAGTTTTCCTTTGGGAAAACCTTCGCGTGCCATCCACACCAGATAATGTTCGGGAATGTCGGCGATAACATGGCCGGCGTACTTGCCGTAGGGCATGGGTGTGGTAACCAGATCTTTTAACAACTGCGGATCAAATGGAAATTCGTCCACATTAACCACCGGCGATTTTTACAGTGAAGCCGCGTTTTTCCAATTCCGCTTTTAACTTATCGCGCTGGTCGCCCTGGATTTCAATCACGCCATCTTTTACTGAACCACCAACACCACAGAGTACTTTCAGGGCTTTAGCGAGATCTTTTAATTTGGCTTCGTCCAGCGGCACACCGGTAACGGTAGTCACGCCTTTGCCATTGCGCCCCGCCGTTTCACGGCGAATACGCACAATACCGTCGCCTTGCGGAATTGCGGCCGCCGGTTTTTCTTCTTTAACGCGGCCTGTTTCAGTGGAATAAACGAGGCGGGAGTTTTTGTCTTTGCTCATGATGTGATCTCTTGCGAATGCATGGCCAATTCTACCTGCCGAGGCTGTTAGAATGCCACGCACTACATTGCAGGAATCGGTTATGACAATTGAAGTAAAAGGGCAATGGTCCCCGGAATGGCAACCGCTGGTGGATGCCTTTGCAGCCAATTTTGCCATGGGCGAAGCCGGGGCTGGGGTGTCGTTGCATTATCGCGGTGCGCTGGTGGTGAATATCTGGGCTGGCCAGCGCAGTAATAAACTGGCGGGTATTGAGGCGCGTGAGTGGGACGAGCAGACCCTGGTTAATATTTTTTCGGCGGGTAAAGGGCTGGTTGCCATTTGTGTTTTGCAATTGATTGCCGAGGGAACCCTGGCGCTGGATGAACCTGTGGCGGGGCTTTGGCCCGAATTTGCGCAAGCCGATAAAGGTGCGGTTACATTGCGCCAATTGTTGTGCCATCGCGCGGGTTTATCGGCGTTTCATCAGCACCTCGCCAATGAGCAAATATTTGATTGGCAAGCGATGGCAACTGCGGTTGCTGCTGAATCACCCTGGTGGATTCCTGGTACTGCACAGGGTTATTCGCCGTTTATGTTCGGTTGGGCGCTTGGCGAAATTATCAAGCGTGCAAGCGGCTACGCGAGTGTGAACGATTATTTCCAGGCGAAAGTGGCCGGGCCTTTGGGAGTGAGTTGCTATTTCGGTGTACCGGATGCGTTGCTCGATAACATTGCCGATACCGGTCCGTTAAAACGCCCTGCAGGTTTACCAAATTTCTCTACCGGTGCTGATAGCATCGCATTGGGCAAAATTATGAAGGCTGACCCGCGCGGTGTAACCAATCGCGCATTTTCCAATCCCATCAGTCTGATGACTGCAACCAATTCGCGCGAATGGCGGCAAGCGCAAATTCCGGCAGCCAATGCTCATGCCGATGCGCGCGCACTCGCCACTATTTTCGGCAATCTCGCCAGCGCCAGCGGATTATTGAATGAATCCATTTTGCCGCTCTGCTGGCAAGAGCAAACGTTCGAACAAGATCAAACCCTTGGTTTGCCATTGCGTTTCAGTAATGGATTTATGCTATCCCAACACCAGCGTGCGGATTGTCGCTACGGTCGCGGCGAGCGTGCGTTTGGGCATCCCGGTGCAGGCGGTTGCGTGGCATTTGCCGATCCGGATTTTGAGGTGGGTTTTGGTTACGTTACCCATCGTATGGGGCAGGGTTTATTAATTGATGAGCGCGCTGTGCGTTTGATTGATGCAATTTACGCAATTCTGGAGTAACACCATGACTGACTTTCAAGAACAATTAATCGATTTACAAACACGGGTTGCTTATCAGGAAGATACTCTTGAGCAATTGAATCAGGTAATTACCCAACAGGATGCGGATATCACCCAACTTAAACAGCAAATTCGCATTCTTGCCCAGCGCCTTGAGGACTCACTGCGTACACAGGGGCAGGGCGGTGAACAAATTCAGGATGAGAGGCCGCCGCATTACTGACAATTTTTATGGACGAAATAGTGACTTGAATGTTTCGCCAAAAAAATGACAAACACTAAAAGTGCAACGGCGCACTGGTTCTCATTAATGACAATTAATGTGAACTAATACCTGTTATCGGCTTGCTCTAAAAATTCTTGGCTACACTTTGGTCTGAAAATCTTTTTCTTAATCATCAATTTGTTGTCGTAGCACGTTTGAAACAGGGCAAGCTTATTTCTATGCAGCACTCCAATTCATCGGGTGATCCAGCCTCAGAGTTACCGGGTGATCTTGTTCTGGACAACGTACTGGACTCGTCCAACGTCGCGCCCTGGAGTATGGAAGCAATTAGCGGTGAATTATTTATTACTTCCGGGTTGCTGGCTGCTGCAATACCCAATCCCCCTGCGTTGAATCGCCTGACTGATTTATTGCAGCTCCTGCCTGTCGCCGACAAATATTTATTTATGCAATTGTTCAACACTGACCCCTTTGATCAGGACTACGAACGTTTGCGCTCCTGCGATTTGCGTCTAGTGGGATTGCCAGGTGAACCGCATCTGCGCTTTGTCGCACGCTTGCAGCCAACACATGATGATGGCGCGCGTTATTTTCACGGTGTGGTGATCAGCGCGCGCCACTTGCTGGCACAGCCAGGTGATCAATATGCATTGCAATTTTTATCCGGATTATTTGCGGAAAGCCCGATTCCCAGTTTGATCACCGATAGGCAAGGTGTGATATTGAATATGAACCAGGCGCTGGAGCGAATGTTCCATTTGAACCACCGCCAGGCCGAAATGGCGGCGGGTTATTATTCGATCTTGCGTGATAAGCGCGTCAGTCGCGACCCTGAATTACTTGAGGCTATCCAGCAAGTCTATGAACAAGGAAAAATTCAAACGATAGAAACCAATTATTTATTGGGTAATATTCATCGCAGTCGTTTTGTGAATAATAAAAATTTATTTTTCCGCGCAAGTTTTTTGCCCATTCGCGGTTATAAGGGTGATATCGAGCGGGTATTAATCCAGCTGCAGGATTTGTCGCGCGAGAAAAGCGCGCGCGATGCGTTGCAGGAAAGTGAAGCGAGTTACAAAGCATTTATCATGCACAGCTCCGAAGCGATCTGGTGTTATGAAATGCAACCGGCGATCGCAATTACTAAAGACATAGAAACCCAGTCCCGCCAAATTGCCAATAATGCACGTTTGGTGGAAGCGAATAAAGTCTTGCTCGGAATGCTCGGTGTGGAATCGCTGGATGAGATTCTCGGCATGGGTTTGATCGACAGTGGTTCACGTAATTACGTATTTGATATTGATTTTTTTGTTAAAAATAATTACCAGATGATCGATCACGATATAGTGCGTGAAGATAGCCGCGGTAAACAATATTTTTTTCAAATTTGTTGTACCGGTATTGTTGAAGATGGTTATTTGAGGAGGGTATGGGGCACAACTAAAGATATTACCGCACGCAAACGCTACGAAGATAAGTTACGCTACCAATCCCAACATGACTCACTCACATCGCTACCCAATCGCAACAAGCTTTATGTAGATATGGAGGCGTGCTTTGAAAAGCGCAGTGCTGAACAAATCAGTGCATTGTTGTTAATCGATCTGGATCGTTTTAAAGAAATTAACGATACACTGGGGCACAACGTTGGCGATCATTTATTAAAATTAATTGGTCCGCGGTTGGCTAATGAAATGTCGGAAGTTCCAGGCACTGTAGCACGCCTGGGGGGCGATGAGTTTGCGGTGTTTTTGCCGCGCATCCGGAGTACTCACCAGGCAGTTGTTTTTGGACACCGGTTATTGGATGCGTTGTCTCAGGAGTTTGATCTGGATGGATTTACAACGCAAGTAAGTGCGAGTATCGGCATTGCAATTAGCCCGCAACAAGCCCAGGATCATCATGAATTGATGCGCTATGCCGACATCGCTATGTACTATGCAAAAAGCCAGATGCTTGGTTTGTCTATTTATAGTGCTGAGTATGATCCCCATTCAACCAAGCGTTTGGCGATCGTTAGTGAGTTGGGGCGTGCAATTCGCGAAAACCAATTGTGTTTGTATTATCAACCGAAAGTGCTGCTGAATGAAAAACGATGTTACGGTTTTGAAGCGCTCATTCGCTGGATACATCCTGAATTAGGTTTTGTCCCCCCTAATGATTTTATTCCAATCGCCGAATTAACCAGTGTCATTCATCAATTAACCGCGTGGGTTTTGGAGCGTGCGATTGAACAATGCCGGCGCTGGCAAGATCAGGGTATGGCGCTGAGTGTTGCGGTGAATTTATCTGCGCGCAATTTAATGGACGACAATATTCCCAAGTTGGTGGATCGTTTATTAAAAAAATATCAGTTGCAACCAACGCGATTGGAATTGGAAATTACCGAAAGCTCCATCATGACTGACCCCACGCGCGCATTGCGCAATCTGGATGCCTTGCATGCATTGGGGGTGCATTTGGCCATTGATGATTTTGGTACCGGTTATTCATCACTGGCTTATCTTAAACGTTTGCCAGTGCAAACATTAAAAATCGATAATTCATTCGTGCGTAATATGATGGATGATTTGCAAGATGAGTTGATTGTCAATTCAACAATCCATCTTGCGCACAACATGGGGTTAACCGTTGTGGCTGAGGGCGTAGAAAATGAAGCATTGTTAACGCGCCTCACCGAAATGGGATGTGATGAAGCGCAAGGGTATTTTATCGGGCGACCAATGGCGGTCGTAAATACGGATGAGTGGATTGTTGAATCTGGCTGGATTAAACAGCCGCAGTAATTTGCGCTACGGCTATCGAAAGTATTGGATCCTTAAAAACCATTATTCTGTAATTGCGCTTCTACGTATTTGAGGCGCTCTTCAATAAGTGCGGTGCGATAAGCGTTATCTTTGGTTAATTTCAACGCGTTGCGCAACTGGATCTGGGCGCGGTCATAAACACCGTTCAAAATAAAATATTCAGCACGCGCTTCATGCACTCCTAAAATATTGCCGGCCAATCCATTGACTTCCGCTAATAAATACCACACGTAGTCATCGTTGCTGCGCTTGCGCGAATAAAGATCCAGGATTTCAGCGCATTGTTTATAAAGTCCCGCTTTCATTAATGCTTCCGCATGGCGAACAATTAACGGATAACTGTTGGGGTATTTATTGAGCTGTGCCTCCAGGATTTCCAATGCTGGTTTGTAGCGCTCCGCGGCGATTTCGATATCGGCCCGCATGATTTGGTAGGTCACTCGATCCGGGTCTTTTTCAAGCAGCGGCGCTAATGCCTCTCGCGCGGGGCCGAATTGACTGGACTTGGTTAATGCCAACACCCAGCCGTAGCGACTCGCGTCGGGAGAAAGGCTTTCTTTATCCAATTCACTTTTGAACATCCGTGCAGCAGTTTGTGGTGTTTCTTCGGCGTCTACACGCACACGGCTACGCATTAGTTGATACTCCAGGTCATCAACAGCAGGTTTGCGTGGGTACTGTTGTGCACGGTTGCGTGCATCGGCAACACGGGTTTCGCTCACCGGGTGAGTCAGTAGATATTCCGGGGGGCGGCGATTAAGGCGATTAGCGCGTACCATTTCCTCAAACATATCCGCTGCGGCGTGGGGATCAAGCCCTGCTTCTACCATTGTTTGCATACCAATACGGTCAGCCTCCTGCTCGTTCTGGCGGCTAAAGGCAAGGGACGCCTGTTGTGCCGCAGCCTGGGTACCCATGATTGCCGCAACACCTGCATCGCTATTACTGTTGGCTGCCAGCACTAAACCGGCCAGCATTCCCGCCAGCATCGGTACCATCATATTCTTTTGCTGCTCAAGGCGGCGGGCATAATGGCGTTGACTAAGGTGGCCCATTTCGTGGGCAAGCACCGCGGCTAACTGGTTTTCACTTTTGGCATAGTTCAGCAGGCCGGTATGGACACCAATAATATTGCCCGGTACCGCAAATGCATTGAGCGTGTTATTTTCGACGACCACCAAATCGATGCGCTTTTCGGTCAGTTGGCTGTACGGGATCAAACGCGTAAACAGTTGTTCCAGATAATTGATGATTAGCGGGTCCGAGGACGTTGGGACCTGGCTGCGGTAAGCGCGCAACCAACGTTGCCCCAGGATTTTCTCCTGTACCGGTGAAATGGTGATTGAACTGCTATCGCCCAGGTCTGGTAAATCTACATCGGCGTGGCTTGCCGGCGTAAAGGCCAATCCGCAGAGAACCATCAAGGCAACCCCTATGGGCTGCAATATTTGCCGGCACCGTGATTGAAATGAGCAATAAAAAGGGAGCAAAGAGCGATTCACTAGCCTGGACACGGAAGGGCGGACTCCTGAGTATGACTGGCCTACAAGGGATAGGGCACAAAAAATTCGGCATAACTCTAGCCTTTTTGACGCGTAAAGACTAGGTTAGCAACCTTTTGAGACCTTTTTCCGTCACGCTGGTTCGCTGGTTGGCACAAAAAGTCTGGTTTATTCCGCGAATCAGAGCGGCGCGCAGGTGAAAGACTATGACTGACAGGGTGATTGACTGTTTTACCCATCCGGTTACCGCGGAAGTTAATGCTTATGGGTTGCGCTGCCCGTTGCCCCTCTTGAAAGCCAAGCAGGCATTAAGGGATCTGGCTGTTGGTGAAGTGCTGCGGGTGTTGGCGACTGATGCTGGTTCGGTGCGGGATTTTCAAGCCTTTGCCAACATTAGCGGACATGAACTGATTGGTTATATCGAGCGAGACGGTGCCTTTTGTTATTTGTTGAAAAAGGCCAATTCTGCAAATTCCGCTACTGGTAAATAATCATCGCTGCAGTTGCAGATTATTGATGTGTAAGTGAGTGTGTTATGGCAAAAGTGTGTAGCAAACAGCGCGGTGCGATTTCTTCTGCAATTTATGCAGCGTGCATTTGTTTGTTAACTCTACCGCTGGCAAGTGTTGCGCTTGAGCCGACAGAAATTACGGACCAGCAAAAATCGATCGCGCTGAAAAAAAGTGAAAACGACAAACGTGAATATCGTTATCTGGTATTGGAAAACCAGCTGCGTGTCTTACTTATTTCTGATCCCGCTACTGAAAAATCTGCTGCCGCGCTCGATGTAAATATTGGTGCTAACCAAAATCCTCGCGATCGTGAAGGATTGGCGCACTTTCTGGAGCACATGTTATTTCTGGGTACCGAAAAATATCCGCATGCCGGTGAGTACCAGGAATTTATTGCGCGCCACGGGGGTAGTTATAACGCCTACACTGCAGCAGAAAATACCAATTACTTTTTTGATATCGATAATAGCCAGCTTGAGCCGGCACTGGATCGTTTCTCCCAATTTTTTGTCGCCCCTTTATTTTCTCCTGAATATGTAGAGCGTGAGCGCAAAGCGGTTCATTCAGAGTATCTAGCCAAATTAAAAGATGATGGTCGCCGCGAGTGGGATATTTATCGCGAGTTGATGAACCCTGAACATCCCGGTGCAAAATTTTCGGTAGGTAATTTAACTACCCTGGCAGATCGCGAAGGTCATTCGGTGCGCGATGATATGCTTGCTTTTTATGAGCAGCATTATTCATCCCATTTAATGAATCTGGTGGTGTTAGGGCGTGAGCCCCTGGATGTGCTGGAAAAGATGGTTCGTCCACGCTTTGTGAATGTACCGCAACGAGACACTAATATTTCTGCAAAATACCCTTCATTATTTAATGCAGATACCTTGCCTGCCAGTTTGGAAATAAAGCCTGAAAAAGAACTCCGCAATTTAAGTTTTTCATTTCCGATTCCCAACCCTGATGATTTTTATCAAACCAAACCCTTTAGTTATATTGCTCATTTATTAGGGCATGAGGGCAGCGGTAGCTTGTTGTCGTTATTAAAACGATTGGGCTGGGCTGATGCGGTCTACGCTAACACCACACTGGAAAATCGTAGCGATGCGCTCTTTCAGGTGAATATCCAGCTCACTCCCCAAGGGGTTCGTGCACGCGATCAAATTACATCGCTGGTGTTTTATTGCATTGAACAATTACGTGAACGGGGTGCTTCGAGTTGGCGTTATAACGAATTTCAGGTAATGGCTGACCTGGATTTCCGTTTCCAGGAAAAGCGCCCACCGATGGAGACCGTTAGCGAGCTGGCTCAGTCCATGAGTATCTACAAGCCACAAGATATCCTCAGTGGAAATTTGCTGTATGCTGACTATGACGAAAAACTTATCCAGAAAAGTTTGTCTTTTTTAACCAGCGATAATGTTCTGGTTACACTCACTGCACCAGAAGTTAATGCATATCGGATTTCCAGGCTCTATTCTGCGCCTTACAGTTTGCGTGCAGGTATTTCCGAATTGATGGAATTAAAACCTGCGGTGCGCCAGGAGCTGTCATTGCCGGATAAAAACCTGTTTATCCCCAAGCGGCTTACCGTTAAAACCGGTTCCATGCTGGAGCAGCAGGGCGCAGTGATTAATCGTAAACCGGAGTTAATTGTAAATAACAAAAATACCCGGGTGTGGTACACGCAGGATCGGGAATTTATCCAGCCGCGGGCCACTATTAATTTGCGTGTTAAATCCCCGTTGGTTGCTGCTAATGCCGCTGGTGCGGTGAGAGAGCAATTATTTATCGCGCTAGTTAACGATCAGCTCGGTGAGTTTGTTTATCCTGCTCGTTTAGCGGGTATTGAGTTGTCTATTGAAGCTAATACACGTGGGTTTGATATTAAAATTTTTGGTTATTCCGGCCGCCAGGGATTGCTTATAAACAAGGTTATGGAGGCGATAAGGAGCGGTAAATTCACCCAGGAGCGCTTTGCGTTGTTAAAGGAAAATTTACTGCGAAACTTACGTAATCAAAATAAAGATTTGCCATATCAAGTCTTGGCAAAGCAAATCCCTGTTTTGCAGATGACACCGGCATGGAGTAATGCGCAATTAATTACTGCACTTGAATCTACTACTTTTGAGCAACTTAGCCAATTTGCCGGCAGGCATTTAATTGATGCGCGTCTTGACGCATTTTTTTATGGTAATTATTTTCGCGCAGAAGCATTGAAGTTGGCCGTGCTGGCGGAGCATGAACTGCTGAATCGACAAGCTGTGCGCGAATTGCCCGAACAAAAAATATTGATGTTGCCCCAATCGTCCGACAAGCCCTGGTTGTATGTTCATAATTTAGAACATTCAGATAGCATTGTGGAGTTATTGATACAAAACAATTCCAATTCTGTGGATGATAATGCGCATATGTTGTTAGTAAGGCAGCTATTACAACCGGCATTTTATTATCAACTGCGTACGCAAAAACAATTGGGCTACATTGTTGCTGCGATTCCTGCTCCCTTATTGGCTGTGGAAAATACCTTGCTAGTTGTGCAATCGCCTGTTGCCAGTGAGGAAGACATTATCAATGAGATCGATCAGTTTCTTGCGGAGAAAATTGAGGGCATTGCGAATTCAGAAGAATTTTCCATCAATCAACAATCACTGATAAATGAATTGCGAGAGCCAGCGCGCTCATTAAAAGAACAAAGTGACCGCTATTGGAATGCAATCACCGTTTATGAAGAGCATTTTTCCCGACGATTGGATTTGGCTGATGCGGTTTCGCGCATTACTCCGGAATCACTCGCTAAATATTATCGAACAATATTTACGGATAAAAATCGTCGATTATGGTTGAGTTCGCAGAAATTAATTGAACGTGAAAACTTTTTTCTTATCGATGATTTGTTGTCTTACAAACAGCAATTGCAACCTTTATCTACCCCCTGATTTTTTGCGAATTGTTTAACGATTAATCGCATGATTCAAAGTAATGCCTCTATTTGCTTTTTTGTGGTGCATGCTGCGCAAAAATTATCAAAATTTTTACTGATTTCTGCTTGGTGAATCGGAAATATTTGGGTAATAATGCCAGCCCTGTTGCAAACCCGATTTTTTAATAGCGTTGTTGTATTTAAAGCGCGATGGATAGTTAACAGTGCACCAAAGCTGTGCCCCTCAAAAGTGTTACCGTATGGGCTAGGGCTGGTAAAAAATTCCCACTTATGCAAGAATTCGGGGATTTTTGACACAAGAAAAAGGGATATTCCTCCTGTAACTCCATGAAAAAACTGCACATTTGTGCAAATTTTGTGCGAAGCCCAGATCCAAATTCCTATATAGATACTACTGCTACATGATGTGCGTATTTGCGCATAGCTGAGGAGATTTGAATGCTACAAGATATTGATGCCATTGAAACAAAAGAGTGGCTGGACGCCCTGAAATCAGTTGTCCGTCATGCCGGTAAAGACCGTGCTGCGGAGCTGCTGAAATCGCTGTCCGAGTCCGCCGTTAACCATGGCATTGAACAGCCTTCCTCTATACAAACTCCCTATCGCAATACCATTCCTGTAGAAAAAGAAATCAAGTTTCCAGGCGATGCCAAGCTGGAGCGCAAAATTCGTTCAATTATCCGTTGGAATGCCATGGCGATGGTCATGAAAGCCAATGATAATGATGAAGGTCTGGGGGGGCACATTGCATCCTTTGCCTCATCGGCCACCTTATATGATGTAGGTTTCAACCACTTTTTCCGCGGCAACGACGGCGACACCCCCGGCGACCTGATTTATTTCCAGGGGCATGTATCCCCAGGTATGTATGCCCGTTCATTTGTGGAGGGGCGTCTTAGCGAATCCCATTTGGATAATTTCCGTCGCGAAGTCAATGGCGGTGGCCTTTCTTCTTATCCGCACCCATGGCTGATGCCTGATTACTGGCAATTCCCGACGGTATCCATGGGCTTGGGGCCAATCAAATCTATCTATCAAGCGCGTTTTAACCGTTATATGGAAGCGCGTGGTCTAATCCCCAAAACTGACCGTAAAGTCTGGGCATTCCTGGGTGACGGTGAGTGTGACGAACCGGAAAGCCTGGGTGCTATTTCCCTTGCTACCCGCGAGAAGCTGGATAACCTGATTTTTGTGATCAACTGTAACTTGCAGCGCCTGGATGGTCCGGTGCGCGGCAACAGCAAAATTGTGCAAGAACTTGAAGGTGTATTCCGCGGTGCTGGCTGGAACGTTATTAAAGTTCTGTGGGGCCGCGGCTGGGATGACCTGCTTGCCAAAGACAAAACCGGCCTGTTGCAAAAGCGCATGGACGAAGTTGTCGATGGTGAAATGCAAAACTACAAAGCCAACGGCGGTGCATACACCCGCGAGCATTTCTTTGGCAAATATCCGGAGTTGCTGGAACTGGTCAAGGATTTGTCGGATGACGACATCATGGGCCTGGCGCGCGGTGGCCATGATTCTCATAAGGTTTACAACGCGTACTATCAAGCCGTAAACACCAAAGGAAGGCCTACCGTAATTCTTGCCCAGACTGTAAAAGGTTACGGTATGGGTTCATCCGGCGAGGCGATTAACAAAACTCACTCCGCTAAATCCCTGGCGACAGAAGATCTGAAAAAATTCCGTGATCGTTTTGAGCTGCCGATCAGCGATGAGGACTTGCCCAAGCTTCCGTACTATCGTCCGGCAGAAGACAGCCCTGAAATGCAGTATATGAAGGCGCGTCGTCAGGTATTGAAAGGTTTTGTTCCATCGCGTGATCCACGTTTTGATCCATTGCTGGTGCCTGCGCTCGACGCATTTGCGGCGCAGTTGAAGAGCACTGGCGAGCGTGAAATTTCTACTACGATGAGCTTTGTACGTATTCTGTCTTCGCTGGTAAAAGACAAGAATATCGGCAAGCAAATCGTACCGATCGTACCGGACGAAGCGCGTACCTTTGGTATGGAAGGTATGTTTAAAACCGTTGGCATCTATTCATCCGAAGGCCAAAAATACGTTCCTCACGATGCAGGCCAAATGATGTCTTACCACGAATCTGCTACTGGCCAGATTCTGGAAGAGGGTATCAACGAAGCAGGTTCCATGGCTTCCTGGATTGCTGCAGCAACGGCCTACAGCAACTACAAAAAGCCGATGATTCCGTTCTACATCTATTACTCCATGTTCGGTTTCCAACGTATTGGTGATTTGGCATGGGCAGCGGGTGATTCACAAGCGCGCGGCTTCCTGTTGGGGGCTACAGCTGGCCGTACCACGTTGAATGGCGAAGGTTTGCAGCATCAGGATGGCCACAGCCATGTATTTGCCAACACTATTCCGAATTGCCGTTCTTACGATCCGACCTATGCTTACGAGCTGGCGGTCATTATCCAGGACGGCATCAAGCGCATGTATCACGACAATGAAAACGTGTTCTATTACGTTTCATTGATGAACGAAAACTACCAGCATCCGGATATGCCTGAAGGTTCCCAAGAGGGCATTATCAAAGGTATTTACCAACTGGAAAAAGGCACGGGTAAAGCCAAGAACCGCGTACAACTGTTGGGTGCTGGTACTATTTTGCGTGAAGTGCGCTTCGCTGCTGAAATCCTGCGCAAAGACTTTGATGTTGAAGCCGATGTATGGAGTGTTACCAGTGTGAACGAATTGACCCGCGATGGCCAACGCGCCACTCGCTGGAATATGCTGAACCCCACTGCCGCTCAACGCAAACCTTATATTACCCAGGTATTGGAGGGCGCCGAAGGCCCATTCATTATCTCTACTGACAACCTGAAAACTTACTCCGAGCAACTGCGCGCTTATATTCCCGGCGATTACACAGTGTTGGGAACGGAAGGTTTTGGTCGCAGTGATACCCGTACCCAATTGCGTCATTTCTTCGAAGTTAACCGTTACTTCGTGGTAATTGCTGCACTCAAATCTTTGGCAGACCAGGGCAAGATTAAAGCCGATGTGGTCGCCAAGGCCATCAAGAAGTTTGGTATTGATCCGGAAAAAGCGGATCCATTGAGCGTATAAAACCATCGCCCTCTCACAAAGAGGGCGATGTTGTTTGTATTCTCCAAAACATTTATCAAATGTAGAAATAACCGATTAATGAGGAACTACTACAGTGGCAATTCAAACTATTAAAGTGCCTGATATTGGCGGCGCAGAAGGCGTTGAAGTAATTGAAATCTCCGTAAAAGTGGGCGATGTCGTCGCTGAAGGTGATTCAATTGTCGTGCTTGAAACGGACAAGGCTTCAATGGAAATCCCTGCTGATACATCAGGTAAGGTTGTCGCTATCAAAGTAAATATTGGCGATAAAGTATCGCAAGGCAGCCTGTTGCTGGAAGTTGAAGCAGAGGGTGCAGCTGCACCTGAACCAGCTCCCCAACCGGTAGAGCCAGCAGCGGCGGCTCCAGTTGCTGCTCCTGCGCCAGCTGCAAGTGCTGAAGTAAATCTGGTTGTTCCGGATATTGGTGGTGCTGAAGGCGTTGAGGTTATTGAAATCTCTGTAAATGTTGGCGATGAAGTTGCTGAGGGCGATTCATTGATCGTACTCGAAACGGATAAGGCATCTATGGAAATCCCTGCTGAAGCAGCAGGTAAAATTGTCAGTCTTGCTGTAAAGGTAGGCGATAAGCTTTCCCAGGGTTCAGTAATTGGCGTGTTGGCTACCAGTGGCGGAGCAATAGCTTCGGCTCCTGTTGCCGCAGTCCCGGCTAAAGCTGAAGCAGCAGCGCCTGCGCCTGCTGCAAAAGTTGACGCACCAAAATCTGCACCAGCTCCAGTTGCAGAAGTAGAGCAGACTGGTGATGTTTACGCCGGGCCAGCTGTGCGTAAACTGGCTCGTCAACTGGGTGTTGATTTGGGCAAATTAGCGGGTACTGGTCCCCGCGGTCGTTTGTTGAAGGATGACGTTCGTAGCTACGTGAAGCCAATTGTACAGGCCGCTCAATCTGGCGCACCTGTTGGTGGTGGTTCAGGTATTCCGCGTGTACCTGCAGTCGATTTCTCCAAATTTGGCGAAATTGAAACGGTGAAAATGAGCAAAGTGAAGAAAATCACTGCGGACAATATGAGCCGTAATTGGCTGAATGTGCCTCATGTTACCCAATGGGATGATGCTGATATTACTGATTTGGAAGCCTTCCGTAATGGTTTGAAAGCCGAAGCAGAAAAGCGCGGCAGCAAATTGACTCCATTGCCATTCCTGTTAAAAGCATCTGCGGCTGCATTAATTGCAGAGCCAACATTCAATGTGTCGTTACATCACGATGGCGAAAGTATCGTTCACAAAAAATATGTACATATTGGTATCGCAGTAGATACTCCTAACGGTTTGATGGTTCCGGTTATTCGTAACGTGGATAAAAAAGGCCTGTGGGAATTGACTGACGAGATCAATGCGATTGCTAAAAAAGCGCGTGATGGAAAATTGTTGCCAGCAGATATGCAAGGTGGCTGTTTCACAATCTCCAGCCTTGGTGCCGCGGGTGGCAACGGCTTTACTCCTATCGTAAATGCACCGGAAGTTGCTATCCTCGGTGTAAGTCGTGCGCAAATGAAACCTGTATGGAATGGCAAAGAGTTTGTACCGCGCAATATGCTGCCGTTGTCTCTCTCTTACGATCATCGTGCAATTAACGGTGCAGATGCTGGCCGGTTCTTCACTTACCTGACTGCTGTAATTGCTGATGTAAGACGTTTGTTGTTGTAATATCGTTTTTGTAAATGAGTTAGTAAAAGGCCAGCAAATTGCTGGCCTTTTTGTTTTTCACGAATAGATTAACCAAAAAATATCGCATAAAAACGTGGGTTATTTCAATTTGCCAATAAGGTGGTAACCAAAATTATTTTTTTACGTTTTGTTTGTATTTCTGCACCGGCAATCCTCTGGCTATGAACAAACGAACTTGTTCAGGATTCGGAAGACGTTATTTGATTATGCAAACTTGTTTTCCAATAAAGCAGTTTGGTGAAAGGTGTTATGTATTTTGTTAATAAGAAAACTATACATAACCCCAAGATAACTCCGCCGCTATTTGCCATCATATCCGCAAGGCTGAACGTGCGAGGAGGATTAAAATGCTGGCCTACTTCGATAGCAAAAGAATAAGTAATGAGGAATGCAGCACGATGCCAAAATGCCCATCCTGGACATGCAAAACTAATGGACATTGCAGCGACAGTGTAACCGGTAAAGTGCATTAATAAATCATTGAAAACCGGCACTGAATTTTCAGGGTGAGGTGTTAGCCCGAGGTAAGTATAAATCACTAACAAACAACAAAACTGGATCACACAGAGCGCTCGCCACAACATTTGCATTTCCCTCGAAAGATTTTGGAAAAGCATAACAGGCTGGCGAAATTCCGGCGATCCCGGTGCGATAGTTTATTTGACCAGGCTTACCAATGGCTCTGCGGCGTAAAGATCCTGCGGGGTGTTGATATTAAAAAATGGATCATAAGCATCTGCAGCAAATTCTACCGTTACCATTTTTTGTTGCTTGATCCAATCCTGCAATCGTGGAGCGTCTCCGGTCTGGAGTTGCTGTTCAATTTTTTCCAGGAGCGATGCATGCCAAAGCGCGAAAATTGGATGGGTGCGGTTTTTAGAGGCTGCTACTGCCAGTTGCTTATGATGAGTAACTGCCGCTTCCAACAAGCGTGCGACTACATCAGTAGGGAAAAATGGTGTATCCGATGCAAAGCTTGCCAACCACTCTGCGTTCGGGTTGTCTCCCCCCATGCGTTTCAACCCGGCATGGATTCCTGCCAATGGACCGAGGTTATTGGGAAATACGTCGGGAATAACCGGCAACCGTGTGCGCGCAAAGCGCAGGCTATTGCCATTGGCATTCAATAACAAAGACCCAACTTGAGGTTGGGCGCGCTCTACAGTCCGTTGTAGCAAGGTTTTGCCTGCAAGGGGTAGAAGGCACTTGTCGCCTCCGCCCATGCGTTTGGCTAGGCCGCCGGCCAGGATGATGCCGACAACGGATTGGGAAATACTCATAGGTCTTTCTGGCTGGGTCAGGATCATCGTCTAGGATTATTTAAGCGCACATCCCGGCATGCTGGCGCGTTAATCCTTGTCTGTCGTAGTGTCTAGTTTAGCTGTTGCCAAGGTTCAGAACCATGATTTTTATGTGATGGTTTTGTTTGAAGGGAAAATTACTGCAATTAATTAAAAAACTATTGATTCAATATTTATAATTGATTTTTTATATTTAAGGCAATCACATAGTATGGTTGCATATTCCGAGCAACTTTGTTAACTAAAAATGGATGGATGTAACTATGAGTAAAATCGATTTGACTACCTCCGCTGGCGCACCCGTTGCTGACGATAACAACAGCATCAGTGTTGGGCCGCGCGGCCCGCTTACGTTTGATAACCATTACCTGTTTGAAAAACTCGCGCATTTTAATCGAGAGCGTGTCCCCGAGCGCGTAGTGCATGCCCGCGGTACCGGAGCTTACGGTCACTTCACCTTGAGCAAAAGTTTAAGCGAATACAGTGTTGCAGACTTTTTACAAAAAGTTGGCGACAAAACTGAAGTATTTTTGCGTTTCTCCACCGTCGGTGGTGGCCAGGACTCCAGTGACTATGCGCGTGATCCACGTGGTTTTGCGGTGAAGTTTTACACTCGCCAGGGTAACTATGATGTTGTTGGCAACAACACACCGGTATTCTTCCTGAATGATCCAATTAAATTCCCTGATTTTATCCATTCGCAAAAGAAAAACCCGCAAACCAATTTACCGGACCCTGCGGCTGCGTATGAATTCTGGGCCAACCATCCGCAATCGTTACATCAAATGACGATATTGATGTCTGATCGCGGTATCCCGTTGTCCTATCGCCACGTTCACGGTTTTAGTTCGCACACATTAAGTTTGTGGAACGATAAAGGTGAGCGCTATTGGGTAAAATGGCATTTCAAAACTAACCAGGGCATTAAAACCCTGACGGATGAAGAAGCCGCAAAACAACCTCCGTTTGGTGCGCAAAAAGATTTGGTTGATGCGATTAATCGCGGTGAATTTCCGAGTTGGACAGTCAAAATCCAGATTATGACTCAACAACAAGCGGAGACGTATCATATTAATCCCTTTGATTTAACCAAAGTTTGGCCACACAAAGATTACCCGTTAATTGAAATTGGCCAGCTTGAATTAAATCGCAACGTACAAAATTATTTTGCTGAAACCGAGCAATCGGCATTTGCGCCTAGCAATCTCGTTCCAGGTACCGGTGGATCGCCTGATAAAATGTTGCAAGCACGTATGCTTGCTTATCAGGATGCGCACCGCTATCGCGTGGGTGTGAACCACAATCAATTACCTGTGAATGCACCCCGTTGCCCGGTGAACCACTACCAGCGTGACGGTGCAGCGGCAGGTTGCCCGTTTGGTCACGGTAACCAGGTACAAACCAGTGGCGCAAATTATTATCCGAATGATCGTGCAGGGCAGGGCTATCCCGAACCAAATCCGGCTTACCGTGAACCGCCGATGGTATTGAGTAACGCTGTAGTTGATCGCTACGATCAATTAAGTGAGGATTATTATTCTCAGGCTGGTGATTTATTCCGCTTGATGAGCGCTGATCAAAAATCGCAACTCACCCGTAATATTGCAGGTGGTTTATCGCAAGCTAATGCATCCATCCAGGAGCGTATGTTGGGATATTTGCATAAAGCGGATCCTGAATATGCAGCGATGGTGAAAGCATTATTGTAATTTTTTAACTCGATAAAAAAGGCACTGAAGAAATTCAGTGCCTTTTATTTTTAATAATTTGAACAGCAACGCAAGGAAAATATTTAACGATGTATGGTTTGGTTCGCCGTCGATTACACTTTTTCCAAAGCTTGTTTCAAATCTGCAAATAAATCATCAATGTGTTCAATGCCCACCGATAATCTCACTGTGTCGAATCCAACGCCTGCTTTAGCCAATTCTTCGGGGGATAATTGGCGGTGTGTCGTGGAAGCAGGGTGGGTGGCCAGGGATTTTGCATCGCCGATATTTACCAGGCGAGTGAATAATTGCAACGCATCCAGAAAGCGGGCGCCAGCTTCGCGACCATCATCAGCCTTTAAACCAAAAGTTAATAAACCTGATGCCTTTCCGCCCAAATATTTTTGTGCAAGCTCATAATAACGATTGCCTGGTAAGCCTGCGTAGTTTACCCAGCTTACTTTCGGATGGCTTTGCAGGTATTCAGCAATTTTTTGCGTGTTGTCATTGATGCGCTCGAGGCGCAATGCCAATGTTTCTATTCCCTGTAAAATCAGGAATGCATTAAACGGTGAAAGTGCCGCACCGGTATTGCGCAGTGGTACTACACGCGCTCGGCCAATATACGCAGCGGCGCCAAGAGCCTCGGTGTACACCACACCGTGATAACTCACATCAGGTTCATTCAAGCGTTTGAATTTCTCTTTATGGTTCGCCCAGGGAAACTTTCCGGAATCGACAATGGCACCACCAACAGTAGTGCCATGGCCACCCATATATTTAGTCAATGAATGCACAACAATATCCGCTCCATGTTCAATGGGGCGTAACAAATAAGGTGTAGCAACAGTATTGTCCACAATTAATGGCACACCGTGACGGTGAGCAATTTCAGCAATGCGCGCAATATCGGTGACATTTCCTTGTGGATTACCCAATGACTCTACAAAAATAGCTTTGGTTCGTTCATCGATTAAGGGTTCAAAACTATCCGGATTTAGATGGTCAGCAAAGCGTGTAGTGATTCCGTATTGCGGTAATGTGTGCGCAAATAAATTATAAGTACCCCCGTAAAGCGCCGTTGAAGAAACAATATTGTCACCCGCTTCAGCAATTGTTTGTATCGCATAGGTCACCGCCGCTTGGCCGGATGCCAGCGCCAACGCGGCAATACCGCCTTCAAGTGCGGCGACGCGCTTTTCCAGCACATCATTGGTGGGGTTCATAATGCGGGTATAAATATTACCTGCAACTTTTAAATCAAATAAATCCGCGCCATGTTGCGCATTATCAAATGCATAGGCAACTGTTTGGTAAATGGGCACTGCAACTGATTTCGTGGTGGGATCAGGTGTGTACCCTGCGTGCACAGATTGTGTTTCAAATTTCCAGGTTTCAGACATGAATTACTCCGTTTTATGCGTAATAGTGCTATGAAAAAAGCAGTGAAAGTCGATTCTAACGACCTGGTGTACCTTTCTGAACTTCAATTAATTCATAAGCTTATGCCATTTTTTCAATATTATTTTTGAAATAAATGTGAATGGGTTTCTGCTTTATTTTGAACACAATTTATTCCCCTCCGCTAAAAAAAACTGCTGGATATTCACCAGTCCTTCTGATTATAAATTAACAATTTTGACGCTGGGTTGTATACATCATTGGAAAATATTTCCAATTTATCTTGTGGTGATAAAAATTAAGATGCCGGTTTTCAAGGAGTTAAAAGGCGGCGGCATTTTTTTAAGGATTGAACACTAATATTTTTATTCATTGGCACACTTGCTGCAAAACCTTGGGCAAGTGAATATTTATGCCAGCACACAATGATGGATAAATGTTTACCAATTGTTGTTTTTTATTGTCGCCACAAGCGATTTTGGTAAGCCCTCTGTTGGGCGGGAGTCATTTATGAGTGCTCATGCATACTCGGAACCCTATAGTTATGATCGTCGCCATGCGCGGCATCAGTTGCGTACACAACCTGCAACAACGCCGCGAAAATCAGCGGATATCGTCAAGTTAATTCCACGTGAATATAGCCGTGAAAAACAAATTGAATTGGTGTACCCGAAATACCGCGGTGCATTAGGTTTTATTGCGCTGGCATTTATTATCGGTTTGCATTTTGCCGGTTTTGCCTATTTTTATTTCAAGCCGGTGATAGAAGTGCCGATCACTAAAGCAGAAATTCCCCCGATGACAGTAGAGCTTTATCGTCCTCCGGTAGAGCAACCACCTCCACCAGTAATTCCACCACCTGAAGAAGTACCACCGCCTCCAAAAGTGGAAAAACCGAAACCCAAACCGGTTGAAAAACCAAAACCGGTACCAGTGGAGCAAGTGGTAGAAACGCCACCGCCACCACCGCAACCGGTTGCACCGCCACCACCACCGCCAATTACACCGGCTACTGCAAATCCAGGTTATTTGCGTAACCCGGCACCGGAATATCCGGAGTTGGCAGTGGAGCGTGGATGGGAAGGGACGGTAATTTTAAATGTACATGTATTGGGGAATGGCAAGCCATCATCAGTAGAAGTGAAAATCTCCAGTGGGCGCAATGTGTTGGATACCGCTGCGGTACAAACAGTAAGGCGCTGGTCATTCGTACCGGCAAAGCAAGGTGAAACACCAGTAGATTCCTGGGTAGAAGTGCCCATCGATTTTAAATTATCTAATTAATCCGGCACCAGGATTTTTGAGATTACATTTTAAATATTGTTTGGATGAAAAACCGAACTGACGTTTTTCAATTACATTTTTGTTAATTAGGAATAGAGATTATGTCTGAGCTGTACCAACATATCGTTGAGTGGACTTTGTGGGCCCTTATTGCTGTTTCAATTGTTACCTGGACCCTGATTGTTATAAAAGGCATTCAACATTTTACTTTGTCACGCCAAAATCGTCGCTTTATTAAAACATTTTGGTCATCTCCTGATTTGCACGCTGCTGCCTCGTTTGAGAAATATGTAGGTGCCACAGCGCGTGTTGCTGCCGCGGGCTTCCAAACATTGCGCAACGCAGATGCAAGCACCGCTACTGATCTGGAGCACAGTTGGGATCGCCAGGATTTGCTGGAGCGCCATTTGCGCCAACAAATCCAGAAGGAGCGCCGTTCACTGGAAAATGGTTTGGCAATTCTCGCATCAATTGGTAATACCGCGCCGTTCGTAGGTTTGTTTGGTACTGTATTCGGAATTATCCAGGCGCTTACGCAAATTACCGCTAGTAAATCGGCGAGTATTGAAGTGGTTGCGGGTCCAATTGGTGAGGCACTAATTGCAACAGGAATCGGCATCGCAGTTGCCGTACCTTCTGTGTTGGCTTACAACTTTTTCTTGCGTCGTGTGAAGTTAATTGCAGCGGATTTGGATGATTTTGCCACTGACTTTGTCAGCCTGGTACAAAAAGCAGGTTTCCGTATTAAAGCCTCCGCTCCTGTTGTTAAAGCAGCCCAGGTTCAACCTGAGCGTGACGGTAGCAAATCCGAATTGAATAAACCCGATACCGGTAAAGAGGTATTTGCATAATGGCAATTTCAAGCAGTAGTGATAGTGATGAAGTTTTAAGCGAGATTAATATTACACCGATGGTGGATGTAATGTTGGTACTGCTAGTGGTGTTTATTATTACTGCACCGCTCATGACTAATGCGATCAATGTAAATTTACCGGATACAGAAACAACGGTCAAAATCGAAGAGCCGAAAAAACCATTAGTACTTAGTATCGATGCCGAAGGGAAAATCTATCTGGATAAAGATGAATACTCATTGGAAATTATCCGCCAGGAATTGGAAAGCCGTAAGGCAGCTGATCCTGAATTGCGCTTGAATCTTAATGCGGATGAAACGGTCGATTATGGTGTAGTAGCCAAAGTCATGGTGCTGGTTGAAAAAGCGGGTATCGAGCGGCTTTCTGTAGTTACTGAAGCAGGTAGCTAATTATTTCCTTGCCATAAATTCGCTATCAGCAAAAAAGCAATAATTAATTAATAAAAATTTAAAGCAGTAAGCAAAAAAACGGTGTACAAGGAGGTTATTTTTATTCAGTATCTGTAAAATCATGCATTCATAATGATGCATGTTTTTTAAGCTGATGCATTGTGACGTTGATGCGTTTTCAAACAGATATATTCTAAATAGGTAGTTGTTTTGCCCGATACCCTACACAGGAAGAATCTGGTCATTATTGGTTGTGGCGCCTCTGCTGTGATTTTGCTGGCAGCTTTGGCAAAACTGCATGCTGCAACCAAAACCCCCTCACTCACGATCAAGATTGTCGATGATAATCCTGCTGCACCACGCGGGTTAGCTTATGCAGTTACACACCCGTCGTTGGTTTTAAATGTCCCTGCGCAGCGGATGGGTGTTTATACCAATGATCCCGCGCACTTTTATCAGTGGTTACAACAGTCTGATCAATGGCGGCAATTACATCCCGATTTTTCTGACCTGATTGTCCATCCCGATGACTTTGTCCCGCGCATGATTTATGGCGAATACTTGTGTCAGGTGTTAAAGGAATCGGTTGCACGGCTTGAACAATGTGGCAATAGCATCGAGTTCATTGCGGAGCGGGCTATTACCGTTAATGCTGCGAACGATAATGGCGTATGCATTACTACGAATCAGCATCGTAACCTTATTGCTGATTCATTGGTTGTTGCTACAGGTAATTATCCAGCCTTCCATAATCCTGTCACGTCCCATTCAATTTTTGCATCACCTTACTGTGTATCTGCGAACGCATGCGATTGGCAACAGCAACGTGACCTGGTGTTAATTGGTTCGGGGTTAAGTGCGGTAGATGCTGTGCAAATGGCCCTGTCCCGAGGGTTTAAGGGACGCTTCCATGTATTCTCCGGGCATGGCCTTTTGCCTTTAGCGCATCAAGAGGTGCACCATCAGCAGATGGTGCCGGTATTTAATTCGAATGCGCAATCTGCGCGAACTTTGCTGCGCGATGTACGCGCTTATATTCGCTCCAATCAGCAAACGGGAATTGCCTGGCAGGATAGTATCAACCAGCTACGTGCACTTAATAACCAAATCTGGAGTAATTTGCCGGAAAAAGAGCGGGTCCGTATCCGCAAATTTTTTCCCTGGTGGAATGTTGCCCGCCATCGTATTCCTGCAAAAATTTATCAGCGTCTTACGTCCCTGGAAGCGCAAGGGCGTTTGCGTATACATAAAGCAAAAGTAACGCGTATTGATGCAGTCGCGAACGGGTTTCAACTCACGCTGTATTCGAATAAGGCGCTGTCTATCCATTCCCGTTATAAAAAAGTAAAAGTGCTGGCGGATAAAGCGATGATCTGCGCCGGTTATGCCCCCGGTTTTCGATTTACGCAATTGCTCTGCATCGGCTTATTAAAAGATGAAAATCAATTGTGTGCAGAATTAGGTAAACCCGAACACAATTTTTCTTTGTCAGCACAATATGAAATTTATGGCATCGGGCCGGCATTGGGTGGCGTTTTATTTGAAACTACTGCAATCCATGAAATCCGTCAGCAAGCGCATTCAATAGCTGTATCACTTTATAGTAATAATTTTTTGCCCAGGCCTAACAATGTGCAGGACGCGATTGCTTTAATAACGCCTGCTTTATAGATGTGCGGGATTGGCATAATGCACCTGATAATCCTTGGGATTCGGTGCGCTATGCCATTATCCGGTTTTAAAAGTGATACTCAACCTTTGCGCGTAACGTGCGCGGCTCTGCAGGGTGATAATGCAAATCCTCTACACCCTCTTCAGGTTCACCGGGCAAGCGTGAAGCATAATAGTAATCAATGTCGTGTTCGTCGCTATCCAGTAAATTATGAATTTCCAATTCAATCGTGGTTTTTTCCCAACGATAACCCAAACCAAGATTCACCGTGCTGGTGGAGTCCGCTTTTATTCGGTCAAAGCTTTCGAGCACGCGCGCACCAAAATAACGATATCGTAACGATCCTTGTAAGCCGTTACGATTACCGCCGTAGCTAATCCCTGTACTCGCCACAAAAGGCACAGAACCGTCTACATATTTGCCTTCTTCCCGGATATTTTCGCTAAACCGCGCGCGCGTCCATGCCAATTCCACATCCAGGTTCCAGGAGGAGTCGAACCAGAAATAACTCGCAATTTCCGCACCGGTACGTTTGGATGCGCGGCTTGCCTCGTTGTGACCGGCGTCGCCGATAAAAATTAATTCCGATTCGGATTCCAGGTACCACAATGATGTGGAAATATTAAAGCGCTGTTGGTCGAACACGCGTACGCCGATTTCTGCCCCTTTGGATGGCACAATTAATTCCACCGCATCGGCGGGTTCTAATGAAACCGGGTCAACAGTAAGCGTTGCTCCGCGTGCATCGTTGGAGTGAAATCCTTGCCCGGCATTAATAAAGCCTTCGAGTTGATCGCTGAATAAATAAGTGGTGCCAGCTTTCACGCTGAATTTTCCTTGCGATGCATCGCCACTGTTTTCATTAATATTACTGTTTACATCAACTGTGAAATAGTCGTAGCGGCCACCTATGTGCGCGCTGAATTTATCCGTAACACTGATGGTGCTTTGCGCAAAAATCCCACCGGATGCTTCATCAACAGAATCCTCTCTTACCGTACTGATCGTTTCACGCGTTTTGGTTTTATATAAACCGACTTTGCCGATATCGTCATAACGAAATTCACTGCCGATTAGATTGGCCACCGGTTTGCCAAGCCATTCGGAGTCCCAATGCCGGGACAGGGCGCCACCATAAATATTGCGTTCGTCTTCTTGTTTATATTGATCGCCATTAACGGGATCATCGAGAAAATAGGTGAAGTCAGCAATAAGCTGCAAATCGGAATGAATTGCATAGGCATTGGCTTTCCAGAGTTGATTATTCCATTGGCTGGATAAACTGTAGCGACTGGATTCACCATTGTTGGTGGTGTTAAGTGAACCGTATTCGTCAATAATGCCTTGCTCAACAGCGCGCGCAGGAATCTGGTCGGGTGAATTCCAGCTATTGTCGTACCCCATAAAGGTAAGCGTAAAATTTCCGTCCGTTAATGGATTAATATAACGTGCGTTAACAGCAGTTTTATCAACATCTTCATTTAAGCTGGTCCAGGGGCCATCGGAAATTTGCCGTTCTGCGCCCAACAATAATCGACCTTGGGTGAGTTCAACATCACCGGCACCTAATAAGCGGCCGTAATTATTTTCGCCACCGGTAAATGCGAGCAAATTTTCATCCAGGCGATTTTTAAGTTTAAAAGCGGCTGCACCTGCGCCGGAAAAGTCACCCACTTCTGCGTAGTAAGCGCCTTTGCGATAATCGATGCTGCCAATCAATTCGGGAATAATAAAATTTAAATCGGTATAACCCTGGCCGTGACCATGGGTACGCATGTTGATCGGCATTCCATCGATACTGCTATTAAAATCAGTGCCGTGGTCAAGGTTGAATCCACGCAAAAAATATTGGTTGGCTTTACCGGAACCGCTGTGTTGGGTAACGATCATGCCCGGAACAAATTCCAATATTTCACCTGTGCGCAACACCGGGCGGTTTTCAATATCTGCACTACCAACGGTACCTTCTGCAGCAGAAAGTTTTTTCCCGATCTGGTTTAACTGGTGACCAAGCACTACCACCGTTTCCAGTCGGGTATTTTTTGTATCTGCTGGGGCGATTGTTGCAACGGAAGTGTTGCTGCTCGCGCTGTCTGCAGCAATAGAATGAGTTGCACCGGTGACGATTACTAATGCGAGCGGCAATGGTTTTAACGAAAAATATTTCATGGGAATCAACCTGAGATAAAAACCTGGAAGTAATTGGCAATAGCCCAGAGTGTGCATAATGAAACAGGGAATCCAGTTAAGTACGGTTATAACTGATGAAATTAACGTTAATCCATGGGCGGCAAGGCGCATGCTGCAATGAAAGTGCTTATTGGGTGTTAAGTGTTGATCGTTATATGAACGGGAATAAAATTATTCTGTGATTAATTTTCGGATGTGCGGGATTTAATATTTACCGGTTGCGCGACACCGATATTGTTTCCAACGGCATTTGCCTGGTAAACGGCTTCAAAAAAAGGCGCGGAATTATTTTCTGCAAGCGTTTCCAGGGCATTGGCATTACTGGCGATATTGGCCAGCTCAATCAAACCGGAATCACGCACACCCGCGATAATCACGAAACGGTTATTTGCCGGTCCAGTGAAACTGGCAAGGTAGGCGTAATGGTGTTGGGTGTTGGCGGGTGCACCGGGAATGCTGCGGGTATTGATGTAACGAGTTCCACTTTCTTTATCGACTAATTCATCAAAACCGCTATCACCGATTGTGAAATGCGATTGTGCAAACACCTGATCGGATAACAAACCCAAACCACTTAAATGGCCAATATATACGATGTTGTTTGTTCGCAATTGTTCGGCAGTTAATTGCGAAGCCATGACTGTTTGCACCGGTTTATCAGTAGTATTAATAATCGGGCTGATTTTCGTGAGTGCTTGTGCAGAACTGGTGGGCAGGTAACTTAATCCTACATCAAATTTGTGTTCAGCTTGTTCGGGGTACAGTTGTAAATAGCTGGCCAGGTCGATAGGCGAATTGATATCAAAATCACGCACTAACCGGTTTACGTTGGAACCATTTTCACTTTCGGCAAAAATGTAATAATCGCCCAATACCAACAGGATGGGTTTGTTATCGGCAAGCAGCGGTTGCCATAAAATAGTTTGTCGAACGTCTGGGAGGGCTGAAGGGGGGCGCCAGAAATATAGAAGCGCCAGGTTAACAACGAGGAGTGCAATAATAATTGCGCCCAAAAATCGATTGGTCATTCGGATTTTCGGAAAGTTAGTGATGCTCCTGGCATTTTCCCCAGTGTATTTAACTTCATCGCGCGCTTGTAATACCAACCGGTATTCACCTTTGGGCAATTGCAAACGGTGAGAAAATGTATTGCCCTCATTACCATAAAAATCATCAAGCTTGCGTCGCAATTTATGCATATAAACACGGACGAGCGCATCCTGGGTTACATCGAAACTTTCTTCGCGCCCCAAACCGTCAATGGCGATTTCCAATTCCTTGGGCGTTTTATTATCCAGATAACATTGGTAAAGATATTCAAATAAACTATGCAGATGGGTGCTGCGGGCAAGAATGCCGCTTGAACGAATTCGTGCGGCATGTATTTCCAATTGCTGTGATGCACTGTCGTTATCGATTCGTGGTTGCATCGTTTAGACATTAACTCGCAAAACTGGATTCCAATGACGATAAATCCTGTTCGTTATCCAGCGCATGATGGTCAATGTTTTTGCTAAACCCTGAATCCACCAGCAAACCATGGCGCTTTAACAGTGTGCGCATTACGTTGCGGGAAATTCCCAGCAAGGCAGATGCATGCACCTGGTTTGAACGCACATGGGAAAACGCTTCGTGCACAATTAAACTTTCCAGGTTATCAAAGTGATTGCCATTACCTTGCTCGCTAAACAAGCGACGCAATTGTTTGGCAATCGCTGTCATAGGATCATCGCTATCACCTGAACCTGTGCCGTTGGAATTGGCAGCATGGTTACCGAAGCCATTGGAATAATTACCACCGGAATATGGTGAAGTATTTATACCTTGCGGCGGTTGGTGTGCAAATTGCGGTGCATGCACTGGTTGCGCAACTTGTTGGAAATTGCTGCCTGTATTCCAGCCGCCGGTCACTTTTAAATGCGAGGCTTCAATTTTATCGCCGCTGGCGACCAGCAACGCAAAATGCACCACATTTTCCAACTCGCGAATATTACCAGGCCATCCATAGTGCAATAACAATTCAACCGCTTGCGGTGAAAATTGCGGCAGGCGATGCCCCATTTTTTGCGCGTAGGTTTTTAAAAAGTGTTCGGCCAATGGCATTACATCGCCCGGGCGTTCACGCAATGGTGGTAATTTTACGTGCGCAATATTAATGCGGTATAACAAATCGCGGCGGAAATGTCCGGCGGACACGGCGTAGTCCAAATCCACGTTGGTGGCAGCGACCAGGCGCACATTAACCGGAATCGATTTGCGCGAACCGATACGTACCACTTCTTTTTCCTGCAACACCCGCAAAAGTTTTACTTGCAAGGGCAAAGGCAGGTCGCCAATTTCATCGAGGAATAAAGTACCTTCATTGGCGGCTTCAAACCAACCTTCGCGTTTGCCCACCGCACCGGTAAATGCACCGGCTTCGTGACCAAACAATTCACTCTCTGCCAATTGATCGCTAATCGCGCCGCAGTTAACGGCAAGGAAAGGGCCTTTGCGTCCGCTTAATAGATGGATGTGGCGCGCGACCAATTCCTTACCAGTACCCGTTTCGCCACCAATCAACACTGGTGCCTCACTGGGTGCAATTCGCTCGATATATTCGAGCAGCGTTGCAGAGATAGGGTCGGAAAAGACCAAGGCTTTTGCCCTCACCGATAATGGTTGCGCATTGCCTCCTTCCAGGGATAAAAGAACCGGTTGTTTAAGTTCCTGGCTCACGATGATTCCTCAAAAAAAGTTTTTAGCCCAAATAGAGTTGTTATGACGTGTTGGTGTATCTAACCGTAATGACCGATTGTTAATTTTTTTGTAATGCTCTTAACTTTAATGCACGCTAACGTAACGCTAAAAAATAAGTATTAATTACTACTGGTAAATTTATGTAAGCATTCTATGCGTTAAATTGCACACTTAAGAAGGAATTTAAATCTATAAACTTATAACAAAATGAATAACGGAAAGAATCACTATAGACACGACAGATAAGGTGGTTTTTGGTGCAGGAAAAATGCAAGGCTGATGAAAAAATTGGCAAGTTGCTACAAAAAAGTACGTTTTCGATATTGTGAAAAGGGAGATCAATATTGCAACCAATAAAAAAGGCGGAGACTTTCGTCGCCGCCTTGAAGATACACAAGGGAAAATTTTACTTCTGCAAGAATATTTTGGAATTGGTAGGACGTGCAAACACTCGTGCACCCACACTGAGGTTAAGGGAACGTTCTTGCGCGCGCGGCAGTTCTACGTGCAATACATCGCTGTTGAGTTGATGTTGCAACTCAATGCGCAATACTGAACCTGCGGTACTGACATGAGCGACTTGCGCAGCAATTGCGCCATCGGTTGGTTGCTCGCTCAATTCAATATCATGCGGGCGCACGTAAGCAATCGCAGCCTGGTCGTTGATGCCATCGTGCTCCGGCGCAGGCAATTTATAATCGCCAATGTGCGCCCAGCCATCATTCACACGGCTATGGAATAAATTCACCTGGCCGATAAAGTCATACACAAACGGGCTGGCCGGATTGTTGTAAATATCGTCCGGTGTTCCAATTTGTTCGATCTGGCCTTTATTAAGCACCACAATTTTATCAGCTACTTCCATAGCCTCTTCCTGGTCGTGCGTTACAAAAATAGAGGTGATATGTAATTCATCGTGCAAGCGACGTAACCAGCGACGCAAATCCTTACGCACTTTTGCATCCAGTGCACCGAAAGGCTCATCCAATAATAAAACTTTAGGTTCAACCGCGAGCGCACGTGCTAACGCAATACGTTGGCGCTGGCCGCCGGATAATTGGTGCGGGTAGCGATCTGCCAACCAATCCAGTTGTACCAACTCCAGTAATTCATGCACACGTTTGTTGATAAATTCTTTGCTCGGGCGCGTTTCTTTCGGGCGCACGGTTAAACCAAACGCAACGTTATCGAATACTGTCATGTGGCGGAACAGGGCGTAATGCTGGAATACGAAACCGACATTGCGCTCGCGTACGTGTACATTGGTTGCGTCTTCACCGTGGAAAAGTACGCTGCCTGCATCCGGATTTTCCAGGCCGGCAATAATGCGCAGCAATGTTGTTTTTCCGCAACCTGATGGGCCGAGCAGGGCAACCAGTTCGCCAGTGGGGAAATCCAGTGAAACGTTATTTAACGCCGTAAAATTACCAAAATGTTTGTGTAGGTTGCGGACTTGAATGCTCATAGAGTTTTCTCGTTAATTAAGAGTTCGCGCAAATAAATCGACTATTTTCGTTGGTTACTGTTCAGTGGTTATTGAGCACTTGCTGCACGTACGGCCAGCTCATGTTCACGCGCTGCTTTCCATTCCAGCAGGCTCTTCAATACCAGTGTTACCAATGCCAACAGTGCTAACAGCGATGCGACAGCAAAAGCGGCAGCGAATTGATATTCGTTGTACAAAATTTCGATATGCAACGGCAATGTATTGGTTTGTTCGCGAATTTTTCCGGACACCACACTCACCGCACCAAATTCACCCATTGCTCGCGCATTACACAAAATCATGCCGTAGAGCAGGGCCCATTTCACCGAGGGCAAGGTCACTCGCCAAAACATTTTCCAGCCGCTGGCCCCCAGTGTAATCGCAGCTTCTTCTTGTTCTTTGCCTTGCTCTTGCATCAGCGGAATCAATTCGCGCGCAACAAACGGGAAAGTAATAAATACAGTAGCGAGCACTATGCCGGGTACGGCAAACATAATTTGGATATCGTGTTCACCCAGCCATGGGCCAAAAAACCCCTGGCGACCAAACAACAACATATAAATCAAACCGGCAATAACGGGGGAAACGGCAAACGGTAAATCGATCATGGTGATAACAAATTGCTTGCCACGAAAATCAAATTTGGCGATTGCCCATGCTGCTGCCAAACCAAAAATTACATTACAGGGGACTGCAATGCCCGCGGCGATAAGGGTTAGCTTTATCGCATGTGCAGCAGCAGGTTCGCTCACGGAAGCCAGATAAACATCGATACCTTTGGTAAAGGCTTCTTTAAAAACGACAACTAATGGCAAAAATAAAAATAGTGCTAGAAACGTTAACGCTGTGGTAATTAACACAATGCGTACCCAGGGGGCTTCACTAGTGGCAGCATGGGCCGTGCCGGTTTTACGATTTAATGATGAAACTGCGCCAGCCATAATCAGCCTCCTGTACGCTTGTGGCTCCAATGCTGGAGCAAGTTAATAAGTAATAATAAAACGAAAGAAAACACCAGCATAACCGTACCCAATGCTGCCGCACCGGCGTAATCGAATTGTTCCAGTTTGGTCATGATTAATAATGGGGTAATTTCAGTTTTATAAGGCATGTTACCGCTGATAAAAACAACGGAACCGTATTCGCCAATTGCGCGTGCAAATGCGAGTGCGAATCCGGTTAAGAGTGATGGTAATAGCGCAGGTAATAATACACGGCTAAAAGTTTGCCAGCGCGATGCGCCCAAACTTGCTGCCGCTTCTTCAACTTCAGATTCGAGATCGGCCAGGACTGGTTGTACTGTTCGCACCACAAATGGCAGCCCGATAAACGTTAGCGCAACAGTTACACCCAACCAGGTATAAGCAATTTTAATATCGGCGAGCCAAAACCATTGGCCAACCCAGCCTTTAGTGGTGTAAAGCGCAGTGAGTGCAATACCGGCTACAGCGGTGGGTAATGCAAATGGTAAATCCACTAAGGCATCAATAACGCGTTTACCAAAAAAATCGTAACGCACCAAAACCCACGCGACGATCAAACCAAAAAATAAATTAATACCAGCGGCTGTAAATGCAGCGCCAAAAGTAAGCCTGTAACTGGCAACTGAGCGTGGGTTGCTAATAACTTCCCAGAGTTCTGGCAAGCTTAGTTCCAATGATTTAAGTACAAGTCCTGCAAGTGGGATAAATACAATCAGACTGGCGTAAAGTGCGGCGAGTCCAAGTGATAAACCAAAACCCGGTAGCACCGATTTTTTCACCCAGCGTTTTTTTGCGCTCGGGACAGGCGACGCTGATGCCAGCGCCGTAGCGGTAATTTCACTCATGTACAACTCTCTAATTTAGTACCTGTGGTCAGGAAACTGGTTTTTAATCCCCTTAATTCCCGCCCCGACTTTCCCTTGGCTGCGTGCTGCGTTTCAAGGGAAAGGCCAGGGAGGGATTCAGAAATTACTGATAAATCTGATCGAAAATTCCACCGTCACCAAAGTGTTCTGGTTGCGCTTTTACCCAGCCACCGAAATCTTCGATGGTAACCAGATCCAGTTTCGGGAAGGTTTTTGCGTAAGCTTCAGCAACTTGTGGATCGCGTGGGCGGTAATAATTTTTTGCAGCGATGTTTTGGCCTTCTTTAGTGTAGAGATATTGCAAGTAAGCCTTGGCAACTTCAGTAGTACCGTTGGCTTTTGCATTTTCATCAACAACCGCTACAGATGGCTCGGCAAGGATTGAAATACTGGGAACAACAATTTCGACTTCATCTTCACCCAATTCATTAACCGCCAGGAATGCTTCGTTTTCCCAGGTAATCAATACATCACCAATTCCGCGTTGTACGAAGGTCGTGGTTGAGCCGCGGGCACCGGTATCCAGAACAGGCACATTTTTATAAAGATCGCGCAAAAATGCTTGTGCACCGGCTTTATCTTTACCTTGTTTCTTTTCAGCAAACGCCCAGGCTGCCAAATAATTCCAGCGTGCACCGCCCGAGGTTTTCGGGTTTGGCGTAATTACTTCTACACCTTTTTTGACCAGGTCATCCCAATCTTTAATGTGTTTGGGATTGCCTTTGCGTACCAGGAATACAATGGTAGATGTGTAAGGTGCAGAGTTGTTTGGCAACTTGGTAACCCAGTCTTTTGGCAATAAGTTACCGATGCTGGAGATAGGGTCAATGTCACCCGCCAGTGCAAGGGTAACTACGTCTGCTTTCAAACCGTCGATTACTGAGCGCGATTGTGCACCTGAACCACCGTGTGATTGATCCACATGGACGTTATCGCCGGTTTTTTCTTTCCAGTGTTTAGCAAAAGCGGCGTTGAACTCGCGATAAAGTTCGCGTGTCGGGTCATAGGATACGTTTAACAAATTGATATCTTTGGCCAGTACGCTGCCGGACAGCAAACTGGCTGCGATAATCGCCGCTGCTGATTTACCAATGGATCGTGCGCTAAATTTCATAATGTTTTGCTCTCTGAAAAATATTGTAAGAATTAGAAACGGAAATCAAAACCCAATGCCGATGCGGTATCGGTAGTGGCTTTAGTGCTGATTTTTTCATCGCCTTCTACTTCAACGCTGGCAACCGTGGCAAACACGCGCGCATTCGGGTTGAAGTTGTAATCCAGGCCAATAATCACACCTTCCAGGTCAACATCTTTATAAGCAGCGTTGGTTGGTGTGGTGGTGGAATTTGCGTATTGGATTTTTGCCAACCATGGGCCAGCAATTTTCCACTGCGCGTTAACGATAAAACCGTCCTGTTCTTTAAAGGCATTACCAGCAGCACCATCCCATTCACTGAGTGGGTTCAAGCCATTTTGTGCGCCCAGTGTTGTGCCGTTAGTACCTACGAATGTAGAAAGTCCACCCAATGAATCTACATCGTCGTGTGCTTCTGCGGTTTGATAAATACCACCAAATTTAAATGGACCAACAGTGAATTCACCTACTGCGCGAATTGCATCCGTGGTAGCAATGTTTGAGTCAACACCCACACCCACATACCATTTGGCTTTACCGTACGTGATGGATGCAGATTTGCCGGATGCAAAATCGTTATCGTCCTGTTGGTTGGTTCCGCTCACAGGAACACCGGTTTCTTCAGCACTGATTGCCGCGATGTTTACTTCAAGGCCGCCAAACCAAATGGGCGAGGTGTATTGGATTACGTTATCCGGACGGTTTTCACCGACAATATAGGTACCGATATCGCCCAACGGGGAATCGTTAAAACGGTCTAGGTCGGTACGCAATACCGGGTTGGTTTGCAAGGTTTTTAACGGGCTATCGTTTTTGCCCACTAAAATCGAACCCCAACTGCCGCGCAATCCACCGAAAATATTACGCTGGGTCAGTTCGCGACCATTGGCATTGGTGCCGTTATCAACGTCAATACCGTATTCCAGGCGGTAAAAAACCTGCACGCTGGAAGTCGCATCAAAATCACCTTGCACACCCAGGCGTGAGCCGGTGCTTTCCAGTGCAAAAGTGTCGAGTTCGGTCGTCACACCGGTTGCGCCAATGTGACGATAAGTTGTCGCGCCAGCAGCGGTAGGTGCGAAATCAATTTTTTCCAAATCGTATTGATTGGCTGTTAAATGAATTTTTCCGTACAGCGTAGGAAAGCCTGCAAATGCGTTGGCAGAAAGTGCGGTACCAACGAGCAATGCTAATGAATTATGTTTGAATCCTGTGCTTCTGACTTGTGATCGCACAACCGACCACTTGCTTTGAAATGACATGCTAATCTCCAGTTTTTCACAAATCACATCCGGTGGTCCGGTGAGTGGTATTTATTGATAGTTTTAAACAAAAATTTTTAAATTTTGTTGGCAAGTTGCACCGATTTATTTGGTGTTGACACCTTTTTCCCAGCGCTTTTTTTCACGCCGTTCAATCTGTACTACCTGCCCATTGTGAACCTGAATTTCCAACGAGCCGAATTGAATAAAAGCCAGCTGTTGTTTGATTTCTTCAAGAATTTCATCGGCAACATCGTTAGCGGATGGGCCTGCCTGCTCTGTGCGGTGAGTCCCCATAATGACCTCTTATTCATTTCCCCAGAGTAATTTCTGAAGTCTGGCGCCATCATAGGGTGCGCCCATTAAAACTAAAAATACTGATTTTTTATTAGCTTATAACAGTGCTTGGATGGCTATAGCATGCAAGGTATTATGGGGAATCAAACTGCATAACGCGTCCCTGCGTTGCGCTGTGAATTTGCCTGATGAGGTAAATTCCTAGAAGCGGAAATCAATACCCAGTGCAACGATATTGTCGGTGGTTGCCTTGGTGCTGATGGCTGCATCGCCTTGTGCTTCAACATCGGCGTAGTAACCGAAAATGCGTGTTGCATCATTCAATGCGAAATCAAGGCCCACTGCGATTGCGTCGAGATCTACATCGGAATAAGTGGTGTTGAGGGGAGTAGAAGTGCTGTTGGCGTATTGGAATTTGGCAGACCACGGGCCAGCAATTTTCCATACACCGTTGATTACATATCCATCTTGTTCTTTGTAAGCAGTGGTGCCGCCAGCGCCATCCCACTCGGCCAGAGGGTTAATACCGTTTTGTGCACCTACGGTTGTGGTGGTGGCGTTTACAAAGCTGGTAAAGCCGCCCAGTACGTCTTCGGCGTCGTGCGCTTCAGCTGTTTGGTAGATTGCACCCAGCTTGACCGGGCCGAAGGTCACTTCACCCACGATACGTGCTGCGTCGGTAGTCGCAACATTGTTCTCGTAAGCAGCACCGATAAACCAGCCAGTTTGGCCATAGCCGATAGATACGGATTGGCCAGAGGCAAAACCATTGTCATCTTGTTGGTTGGTCGCCGATTGTTCTACACCGGTTTCTTCCGCTTGCACAGCTGCCAGGTTAATTTCCAGGCCGCCCAACAGAATCGGAGAGGTGTACTGGATGACGTTATCAACGCGATTTTCACCAACCAGATAGGTACCAATGTCAGCCAATGGTGCTTCATTGAAGCGGTCAACATCCGTTTTTTGTACCGCAGGCACAAAGCTGTTTTTTACGATGGTGCCATTGCGACCGGCCAGTGAGCGCAAGGGAGTATCATTTTTACCGGCCAACAACGCACCCCAGCTGCCACGCAGGCCGCCAAAAATATTGCGTTGTACCAATTCACGGCCATTGCTGTTGGTGCCGTTGTCATAATCCACACCGTATTCCACGCGATAAAACACGTTCACGCCCGCTGCCGCATCAAAATCACCTTGTACACCCAAACGTGAGCCGATGCTTTCTACAGTGAAACTGTCCAGTTCGGTCGCAACATTGGTTGCACCCACATTGCGATAAGTGGTCGCACCAGCAGCGGTGGGTGCGAAATCAATTTTTTCAAAATCGTATTGGCCGGCAGTAACTTGTACTTTGCCGTACAGGGTTGGGAATCCAGCGAAAGCGTTGACCGATAACGCCAGGCCCAGGGCAGTGAAAAGGGTCTTGCGCGGAAAGCGTGTTGAGGCCACGGCGTGAGTAAATAATGACATGCTAATCTCCGAAAAATGATTGTCACAGCCGGTTATCCGGTCAGTGTTTTATTTAAGTCTTATTAATAAAAAATATTGAACAAAGATGAAGCGGTTAAAAAACTCACTGGAACTAACGGGCATTAACGCCTTTATCCCAACGCTTTTTCTCACGGCTTTCCAATTGCACGACTTGACCGTTGTGGATTTGGATTTCCACGGAACCGTAACGAATATGTGCCAGCTGACGTTTAATTTCGGCTAGTACATCTTCAATACCGGTGGCGATTTCTGGACGATGGGTTCCCATAACAAACCTCGCAGGAAATTAGTCTGTGCGTTATCCAGGAACATAATTTCCTGAATTCGGCGCAATCATAGGGACGATGGTTATAAACGAAAAATACTGATTTTTTATTAGCTTATAACGAAGTTTTTTGTTGCAGGACGAAAAGCTTATTTATAAACAGATAGATGTTTTAAAATCAGCAAAAATGAAAATTTAATGTTTAAAAAACAACACTCGCGCTATGCGAGTGTTGTTATCGACTGATTTTTATACGGGATGAAAATTGGCGGTGAACGAAATTTTTATCCTGTATAAAGCGTGCAATCGGAGTTATTACGATTTTGGAGATTCGTAAATCTTGTCAAACACACCACCGTCACCAAAGTGTTGTGGTTGGGCTTTATCCCAGCCGCCGAAATCGGCAATGGTAGTGAACTCAATGGTTGGGAAATTCTTGGCAAATGCTTTGGCAACTTGCGGATCGCGTGGGCGGTAGAAGTTTTTAGCTGCGATTTCCTGGCCTTCTTTGGTGTAAAGGTATTTCAGGTAAGCTTCGGCAACTTCAGTGGTGCCTTTAGCTGCCGCGTTTTTGCTAACAACTGCCACTGGTGGCTCTGCCAGGATAGAAATTGAAGGATAAACAATTTCAATTTCATCGCTACCTGCTTCCTGGATTGCCAGATGGGCTTCATTTTCCCATGCAAGCAAAACATCACCGATGCCGCGTTGTACGAAGGTAGTGGTTGAGCCGCGAGCACCTGAATCCAGTACCGGGACATTTTTATAAAGCTTTTTCACAAACTCTTGTGCTGCGGTATCCGAGCCTTCTTTCTTTTTGGCGTAAGCCCAGGCTGCCAGGTAATTCCAGCGCGCACCGCCAGACGTTTTCGGGTTTGGTGTAATGACTTCAACACCGGATTTCACCAGGTCATTCCAGTCTTCAATTTTTTTCGGGTTACCTTTGCGTACTAAAAACACAATGGTTGATGTATAGGGTGCGCTGTTGTTTGGCAGCAGTGATGCCCAGTTGTCCGGAAGCAGTTTGCCATTTTTAGCGAGAGGGCTGATATCGCCCGCTAACGCTAGGGTTACTACGTCTGCCTTAAGGCCATCCAATACGGCGCGCGCCTGGCTGCCAGAGCCACCGTGGGATTGCTCTACTTTTACATCGTCACCGGTTTTTGCTTTCCAGTGTTTTGCAAACGCAGTATTAAATTCGCGATAAAGCTCGCGGGTTGGATCGTAAGATACGTTAAGCAAGGTCACTTCTTTTGCGAAGCTCGCTGAACTGAGTAATAAGGTTGCCGCAAAGAGCGCCGCTTTTTTACTAAACAATTTCATAAAAATTCCTTAGGGCAATTCGGCAAATAAATGCCAACAGATTAATGACGTAGACTAATAATTAACGGATAGCTGTCCTTGCTGAAAAACCTGCGTACCTCCTTCGTTAATCTCGTTATAGCCAGATCTGTGCCAGTCATTCATGCGACAAAAATCTGTGTAAATAAAAACACTTTGTTTTAAATGACAAACCAAAAAGAATAAGTAGTTGTGGCGCTGTTTCAAGCGGCGATTGATTAAATCAACACCATAAAAATCAATTCACTAAAAGAAATTTTTAAAATTTTATCAATGCCGTATTTTTGAATAAGCGTTAATGGGTTGGCTATAAGCCTGTTCAAAAGCAAACTTTATGGAGGGGATTGCTTGTTGAATTAAAAGCAATGATGAATAATTTTTGTTGAATAGATAACACTGTTCTTGCGCTCTCAGCTGCGCAGGCCGCGCTGATATTCGAACATTTTTTTATGCTGAACGGATAATCTGTGGCTTTTGCCACAATCCATCCAGCGCACCAGGGCGTAATGAATGTTGTCGGTCCGCATAGCGTGAGATCAGCGCTCCCGAGCTGTACTTGATATCCGCTAATGCATTGCCTGGCGGTATAACATTTCCAAAACCCTTAAAAAAGCAAGGGCGTTTTCGCGCAGCAAGTAATGTGAATTTTTGTTAATCCGGAAACTTTTTCTGGTTAAAAATCTCGATTCAGGGTAATCCTTGTTAGGTTCTGCCTGGTGCGTTCATAATTCACAACCAATAAAAAAGTATTATTGTATTTCTCATAGTTAAGCAGATGCCCATAGCGACCAACTGATTGGAGCTGTTAAGTTATCGAGGCTAATCAGTTATCGAGGCTAATCAGTTATCGAGGCTAATCAGCCATCGGGGTGAATCAGGTCATTGGGGTGAATCAGCTCATTGGGGTGAATAGTCACTAAAACCCGTTTATTAAAAATTCACAGATATAAAGAAGAGAGCTGGAATGTTATCCGGAGTTGGAAAATATTTACGTGTGTTTCGGGGTATGGCCTTTGTGTGGCTGTTATCAGGCGCTGCTGTTGCTCATAGCCAGCAAGGTGCCCAGGCTGACAGGGCAGCAACACCACAGGTTGAGGCGCAACTGGTTGCATCTGTAAATGCCGTAGTTCCCGGGAGTGAAATATATTTAGGTGTTAACCAGAAGATTATTCCGCACTGGCATACCTACTGGATTAACCCGGGTGATTCCGGTAATGCCACTACTATCAGTTGGACGTTGCCTGAAGGTGCATCTGCGAGCGACATTATTTGGCCTGCACCCGGCCGTTTTTCTATGGGGCCGATCACCAATTACGCCTATGAAAACAGTGTCACGCTATTGAGTAAAATTTCTGTTCCATCTTCTATTGCAGTAGGTGATACGTTTACCGCGCGCGCGCTGGTGGATTGGTTGGTATGTGCGGAGGAGTGTATTCCGCAGCAAGTCGAATTAGCTTTGTCTTTGCCTGTTGTCGGTAATGCAAATGAAACGGGCGAAGGTAGTCCACTGATTGCCGAAGCGCAGGCACAAGTACCTGTTGCGAGCCCATGGGAAGTGACTGCGCAACAAAGTGCAATTGATCCCGAGACGGCACAAGGCAAATTGCAATTGCAAGTGGCTTTATCGAAAGATCAACAGGCACAGGTGCAGGATATCTGGTTTTATCCTTACGACTGGGGGCGTATTCGCCAAAGCGATCTGCAACAACGTAAAAATTTAACCGATGTCATTCAATTGGAAATTCCTACCGGCGAAGCCCCCGCTGTTATAGGGGATAAGTTGACAGGCGTGTTGGTAATTAAAGAGCAACAAGGCATTGTGCGGGGTTATGAAATTAATGTTCCAGTGCAATCGCTTACAAGCAATCAAACTGCAGAAGGGTTTGCCATTGGATTTGCCAGTGCATTGTTGTTCGCGCTACTGGGGGGTGTGATTTTAAATTTAATGCCGTGCGTATTCCCGGTGTTGTCGATTAAAGCGTTATCGCTTGTCAGCCATTCCAATTATTCAACAGTAGAAATTCGTCGCCAGGGATATGTTTATACGTTGGGCGTATTGGCAAGTTTTGCAGTGCTGGCACTTTTGTTGATTGTGTTAAAAGCCGGTGGCAATCAGATAGGTTGGGGTTTTCAATTCCAATCCCCGATTTTTGTATTGCTAGTTGCCTATTTATTATTTGCAGTGGGTTTGAGTTTATCCGGTGTATTTTTTATTGGCGGTTCAGTGGCAGGTGTCGGTTCTTCATTGACAGAAAAACCCGGTTACAGTGGCAGCTTTTTCACCGGCGTGCTGGCAACCGTGGTCGCGACACCTTGCACCGCACCTTTTATGGCGGCCGCGCTGGGTTACGCCGTTGCACAGCCGCCGCTGAAATTGCTCGCAATATTTTTAAGCCTTGGTTTAGGTCTGGCGTTGCCGTATTTGTTGTTGAGCTGCTGGCCGCGTTTGCAACGTTGGTTGCCGCGTCCCGGATTGTGGATGGAGCGCGCCAAACAATTATTGGCATTTCCAATGTATGCCGCAGCTATTTGGCTGGTGTGGGTGTTAGTGCAACAAGCGGGTGTGGATGCGGTCATTATTGCGCTGGGTGGAATGTTACTGATCGCTATAGCCGCCTGGCTTTATGACAGCACGCGCACCTCAACAGACGGAAAGCGTAACCTCGGTAATGCTTCGGTACTGGCATTGGTTTTGCTCGCTGTTGGATTTGGTGGAGTGCAAGTGAATTTACCCGCAAATGCTGCACAAAAGTCAGCAGCAGCGGATGCAAATTGGGAAGCGTACAGTGATGAGCGTTTGCAATCATTATTAGCGGAAGGCAAGCCGGTATTTTTAAATTTCACCGCATCCTGGTGTATCAGTTGCCTTGTGAATGAGCGCGTTGCATTGAGTACCGATGCAGTAAAAAAACAATTTCAACAACAGGGTGTCGTTTATTTAAAAGGGGATTGGACCAATAGAGACCCACAGATCACTGCATTCCTGAAAAAATTTAATCGCAGTGGTGTGCCGCTCTATGTGTTTTATCCTGCTGGACAGGCGGATAGCCCTAAAGAGTTGCCGCAAATCCTCACACCGGATTTGGTTGTTGCAGCGGTGAGCGGGCAATAAGTTTTTGTAACGTTGTTTTTAAATTATGTTTTAAATTTATGTTTTTTAATCCAGCAATCATAAGGAGTTTATTATGTCATTCCGTCAATCTGCAAAAGTTGCCCTGGCGAGCCTCGCCTTCGCATTGGTATCTACCCAGGTAGTTGCTGAACCCGTGGTCGATAAAGCGGCGCCGGCGTTTTCCGGTAAAGCGGCTGATGGTTCAACCATTAACCTGGCTGATTTAAAAGGTAAAACAGTAGTGTTGGAGTGGACCAACCACGATTGTCCTTATGTGGTAAAACATTACGATAAAAGCGGTAATATTCCTGCATTGCAAAAAGAAGCGGCAGAACAAGGCGTAGTCTGGTTACAAGTCATTTCTTCCGCACCGGGCAAGCAAGGTAATGTGGATGGAGCAACGGCAATCAGCCTGAATAAAAAGCGTGGTGCAACTCCAACTAACACTATTCTTGATCCGGAAGGCACCATCGGAAAACTCTATAACGCGCAAACCAGCCCGCATTTTTTCATTATTAATCCTGAAGGTACGTTGGTGTATAAAGGTGGTGTAGACAGTATTAAAACTGCTAACGAAGCAGATATTCCCAAAGCTAAACCTTACGTAAAAGAAGCGTTGGAAGCATTGGCTGCTGGTAAGAAAGTACCTAACCCCAGCACTGCACCTTACGGTTGCTCTATTAAATACGCCGGCTAATTATTCGATGTGTGTTGAAAAACGGGCCGCAATTGCGGCCCGTTTTTTTATCAGCAATCGACTGTTGCCATACCAGCATATCTATTTGTCACCTGCTTTAAAATAAACACTTTTCTTTTTTTCTGAAATAATAATTTTTGTGCTGACTTTAAAAAATATTATAAAAATCAAATGTTTAATTTTTTCTGCAATAAAAGTCACAATTCTTATGAAGCTGGCTCGATCCTTGCGATATCCACTTGCCGATTAATGACCGGCAAGGCGAACCCTATCGCCTTTGCCCGTGAAAGCCGGTTGCACTTGTTGCTCGACATGTTGTTTTTGCGGGCACAGGGACGGTAGCGACGCCTAACGCTAATCTTGACCGGCAAAGGCCCACAACACCGGAGCCGGTCCTTTTTCGGCCTTAATTCTGTTGCGATATTTTTATTTAAATTAAAGCCTTTGAGGAACCGGGTTTATGACGAATTTTCTTCCGCGTTTGCCAAATCCATTGGGCAAAGCCATTAAACATTTGGTTGCTGCTGCATTAGTTGCACCCGTATTAATTTCCAGTACAACGTTTGCTGTTGAAGCGAAAACCCCGGCAATTCCCGGTGTTGTTAATGCAGGCACGCCGGTACAATTTATCAAAGAAGGTTTTGAAGGGACTGAAGGCCCGATTGCCGCGCCGGATGGCAGTTTTTTATTTACCGAGACGCGCGCAAACCGTATTACCAAAATTGCACCAGACAATAGTATTTCTACCTTTCTGGAAAATTCAAACGGTTCCAATGGTTTGGCATTTGCGCCTAATGGTGACCTGATCACCGTGCAAGTCAACAATAACCAGGTGGGTATTGTGTATCCAAAAGGACGTGAAAAAGTTTTAGTAAAAGATTATGAAGGTCAAGCATTCCAACGCACCAACGATTTGGTGTTGGCAAAAAATGGCGGCATATATTTTACCGACAGTGGTCCTGGCCAGGATGTTAAAGCAGATCCAAAAACCGGTGTCTATTACATCAGTCCGGAAGGCAAAACCAAACGTGTTGTAGGTATCAACGAAATTGAACGCCCGAATGGTATTCAATTAAGTCGCGATGAAAAAACGTTATACGTTGCCAACACCGGTGGCGAATATGTGTTGTCATTTGCCATCAAGGCCGATGGCTCTTTAAGCGATCGTAAAAATTTTGCGAAAATCCCTAATGGCTTGCAAAAAAATGAACAGGGCGCATTGTCCAGTGGTGCCGATGGTTTGGCAATTGACGCGGATGGTCGCTTGTACGTAACGTCTAACACCGGTGTAGATGTGTTTGATGATAAAGGTAAATTCCTCGGCGGAATTCCTGTGCCGCACAAACCACAGAATATTGCTTTCGCTGGCAAAGATAAAAAGACCCTTTATATCGTAGGTCGCGGTGCGGCCTATAAGGTGAATGTATTAACTCCCGGTTTTGCCGGCCGTGTTAAATAATTTTTAGTTGTCGCTATTTAGTTGTCGCTATTTAGTTGTCGCTATTTAGTTGTCGCTATTTTAGTTGTCCCTATGTTGCTGGCAGTGTACCTGCCAGCTTTTTTAACACGATTCAGGGAGCCTGCAATGACTCGCAAAACGGCTGATGATTTTCACCCGGAAGTATTAAAACTTTTTGATCAATATGTCCACGGCCAGGCATCGCGCCGCGATTTTCTCACTGGTGCTGCCAGGTATGCAGCCCTTGCCGGTGTAACAGCTACTGGCTTGCTTGCTGCGTTGAGCCCGCAATTTGCCGAGGCGCAACAAATAAAACCGGATGATGCGCGCATTAACGCGACCTATGTAGAAATTGATTCTCCTAATGGTAATGGCAAAGTGCGTGGGTATTTGGTAAAGCCCGCGAAAGCGACCGGAAAATTACCAACCGTATTGGTGGTTCACGAAAACCGCGGCTTAAACCCGCATATTGAAGATATTACCCGCCGCATAGCGCTGGATAATTTTATCGCCTTCGCTCCTGATGCATTGTTTACGTTGGGGGGTTACCCTGGCGACGAAGAGAAAGCGCGTGAATTGTTCCAGAAACTGGATCAAACCAAAACCCAGGAAGATTTTGTTAACGCCGCACATTATCTGAAAAAATTGCCGGATGGGAATGGCAAGGTAGGTGTTGTTGGTTTCTGCTACGGCGGCGGAATCTCCAATTTCCTGGCGACGCGTTTACCGGATTTGGGGGCTGCTGTCCCATTCTATGGTCGTCAACCGGAAGCGGTCGATGTGCCGAAAATCAAAGCGCCTTTATTGATTCATTATGCCGGTGTTGATGAACGTATTAATGCCGGTTGGCCAGCTTATGAGGCGGCATTGAAATCAGCCAGGGTAAATTACCAGGCGTTTATCTACGAAGGCAGCCAGCACGGTTTTAACAACGATACAACACCACGCTTTGATGAAAAGGCAGCCAAATTGGCATGGGGCAGAACCATCGATTTTTTCAACAAACACCTGCGCGCTTAATATACGTCTTGTCGTTTTAAAAAAGCCCTCGCAACATTTTGCTGCGAGGGCTTTTTTATTGTGTCATTGATCTTCATGCACTGCTGTTGATATTTAATCATTTCTGTTTATTGGTTTTGCTGAAAAAGAAACAAGTTCATTCCTTGCTAATGTAATTCAAAAAAATCCCCGTTTCCCGATATTTCAAAAAATCCTTAAAAATCAAACTACTGAAACAAATCCGGGAATATTTGTAGAAAATTCAGCAGGAATATTACCGATGGTATGGCGCTTGCTCTAGTGAATTCATCCTGAAATTTTTCTGTGGCATTCCTGGCGGGATTGGTTTTCTGTCAGGCGTATTCTAATTTGGTTGAGGAATTGTTGTTATGAAGTTGATCGTGAAATTATTAGTAATCATTGCTGCCGTTATTGCGCCCGTGAGTTTTGCGCAAGACGCGGCACCTGCTACTAAATATGAAGCAAAAAGCCCAACGCTGAACCGTGCACAAATTGATAAGTTGTTAGCTAACCCGGAACAATTGGTATTTATCGATCTGCGTCGCCCGGATGAGTTAACCCGGATTGGTGGTTTCGCTGCATACCTCAGTATCCAATTGGCCGATTTGGAAAAAAACCTGGCATTCATCCCTAAAGATCGCACTATCGTCACCGTTTCCAATCACGCCGGGCGTGCGTTGCGTGGCGCAGATCTGCTGGCGGAAAAAGGTTTTAAGGTCGCTGGCGCTGCCGGTATTCAGGATTATGAAGAGGAAGGCGGCTGGGTGACGCGGATTGCTCCTCCTGTAAAGAAGGAATTTACAAATCTCTTTCCTAATGATTAATGCCATAGCACCAATTTAATTGCGTTAAATTTATTTGAATTGAATTGAATTGAATTGAATTGAGTTAAAGAGTTAAACGATGAGCGCCGCCGATGTACTGCAAACTATGTATGACTCACCGCTGGGAACTTCACTGGCAGAGTCTCTTTATGTATATCCACTCGTGGAAGGTGCTCACCTGTTGAGCCTCGCATTATCATTCGGATTGATTGTATTAACTGACCTGCGTTTAACAGGATTTATTTTTAAAACCTTGCCTGTTCATATATTGCTACACCAATTGCGCCCATGGTTAATAGGCGGGTTCACAATCACATTTGCAACCGGGATTCTACTAACGTTTGCGGCTGGTCCTGGATTGGTGGAGGCGCCCGTGTTTCCACTAAAACTGCTATTTATTTTTCTCGCCGGTTTGAACGCGCTTTGGTTTGAATTGAAATTTGGTCGCACTGCCAGTGAGTGGGGCACAGCAGCTGTTTTGCCAGCGGGTGCGCAAGTAGCGGGTTGGATCTCTTTGGTGAGTTGGAGCCTGGTGGTGATATTGGGTCGGTTGATTCCTTATCTTGATTCCGGTTATTGAGTTCAAAAAAACCAGCGATTTATTAAACAAGCTAATTAAAGCACCAAGAGATAGCGATGAGTACAGAAGCAATTTTCCAGGCAATTCAAAATAGCAGTATTGCTATATCGTTAGGTCAGGCGCCGTTGGTTTTTGGAATCCTTGCACAGCTGTTCCATATTGCTGGCCTGGTGTTGGTACTCACCTCGATCCTGTTGGTCAACTTGCGTTTATTAGGCGTTGGTTTAACGCATTTTACAGCTCCGCAATTAGCGAGCTACACCAAGCCATTTGTAATAACCGGCTTAATATTCCTGGTGCTATCCGGTGTGTTTATGTTAGCTCCAAGCGCGGCTTTGTATGCACCCAACCCTGCTTTCTGGTTCAAGATGAAATTATTTATAGTGGCATTAGCCATTCAATATTCGTTGTATCGCAAAGTAGCTGCGGCCGAAAATCCGCAGCGTTGGCTCGCAATTGTTACCGCGATTATTTCGCTATTGTTATGGTTCGGGGTAGGGCTGGCGGGCAGGGCAATTGGCTTTATGGCCGCCTGATAATTTCCGCAATAATTTTTATTTTAATTCATTAATAATTTTTAAATCATAACGAATCATTTTTAACCCTGAAAACCATAGAGGAAATACTGATGAAATTTAAAACCCTGGCCCTGTGTACCAGTTTATTATCTGCTGGTGTTGCATTTACCAGTTTGCCGGTAGTAGCACAAAACACAGCAGCAACCCCCCGCCCGCAGGCGCCCCAAATCAGCCCTGAAGAAGCGCTGCAAAAATTCAGTTTTTTTACGACCAGCGTAGGCCTGGGTAAAGGTGCAAACCTTGGTGGCCTTGCCGGTGCAGATGCGCATTGCCAGGCACTTGCCAAAGCGGCGGGTGCCGGTAATAAAACCTGGCGCGCTTATTTGAGCACGCAGGCTGCTGATGGCAAACCTGCAATTAACGCGCGTGATCGCATCGGGAAAGGTCCATGGTACAACGTAAAAGGTGCATTGATCGCGAATGATGTTGGCCATTTGCATGGCGATACGTTGGCGCAAGCACAATTGGGCAGCAACCTCACTCGCAACCAGGCGCTAACTGAAAAAGGCGAGCGCGTATTGGGTGCCGGTGATACTCCAAACCAGCACGATATTCTCACCGGTTCAAAAACAGACGGTACTGCATTTACCGATGCTGCTGATCACACCTGTAAGAACTACACCAGTACTGCAGCAGATGGTTCGGTACAGGTTGGTCACTTTGATCGCACCGGCGGCGGCAATGCTTCCTGGAACTCGGCGCATCCAAGCCGTGGTTGTGGCCAGGAAAACCTGGTAGCGACTGGCGGTGCCGGTTTGTTTTATTGCTTCGTCGCAAATTAATGTTGCCATTAATATTGTCGATGAATGTTAAAAGCAATTTGAGTTAATAATGTATGAAAGAAATGCAGCGTAAATGGGTTTTTATCGCAACGCTTGCGCTGTTAGTCGCAACGTCTGCTTGCACAAAGCAAACAGGCGTTGCCGCTCCATCGGAAAGCCCTAAGTCAACAGTGGCAGTTAACGTATCTGATTTCAAACTCACAGCAACCTTGCAGGAAATTATGCTGTCGGTAATTGATCCTAATATCGACCCCATCTGGAATTCCATTTCAACGGTTAGCACCGCAGAGGGTATAACGGAAGTTCGTCCTGAAACGGATGAGGACTGGGAAAAATTACGCAACCATGCAATTACCTTGCGGGAGGTTGCCAATCTATTAGTAATTCCTGGCCGCAAAGTGGCCCATCCGGAGGCTAGTACCTCTACGCATCACACCGAATTGCACGCTGAAGCGATCGAAGCATTAATTGTTGCCCAATGGCCGGTGTTTGTTCAGCGTGCCCATGCATTACAAGATGCAGCGGGTTTAGCAATCAGTGCGATTGATGAAAAAAATGTGGATCGACTGGAAGAAGCAGGTGGAATTATTGAACACACCTGCGAAAGCTGCCATTCACAATTCTGGTATCCGGATGATAAGCGTCCGACCAATTGATGTTGCGTTTATCACCATTCGGCTGTTGCGAATGGTGATTCCCTGTGTTTGCTTATCACCAATTTAAATTCCCGCCGTTGCGATGGCGTGTTGAATTTCAATCAGCATTTTTTGTTTTTCTTATTGGCACCGCTAATTTTCCCGGAGAATTTGATTAAAACGTCATTTATTCCGGCTGGCGCAATTGTTGCAAACTGCTGGAATATTTTGTGATGTACGGATTTATTTTACGGGGTATGTGCTATGGCAACTAATAAGAAATCCTCTGAAGAAGACGTGGCCCGTTATCGTTGGGAAGTAGCGGGTCGCTGCCTGATTGCGGTATTCGGTGGTTACCTGTTTACCATTGCACTCAGTATTTTTCTGACCCAGGTTTTGCCTATTGCTAAAAGCAGTGCAGTGATGACTGCCAATTTGCTTAGCTTTGCAATTTACACCATTGCGATTATTTGGGTTTTCTCAGTGAAGGAGTTTCGCCAACTCTGGTGGGGATTAACTGGCAGTGCGATTTTCTTTGCCTTCATACTGCTGTTGGTTTGATGCCTTGCACCCTTCCTTTGGTCTGCACATTTTTTAATTTTTAATCTAATAAAGTAATGAGGGCTTAATCGATGAAAAACGGATTTCGCCAATCTATGGCCTGGTTGCATACCTGGACCGGATTAGTCGTAGGTTGGGTATTATTTTTTGTGTTTGTCACCGGCAACCTCGGCCGCTTTGATACAGAGATTGATCAATGGATGAAGCCTGAAGTAATTCCGCAGGCGGTGCCACTCGCACAAGAAATTAGCGCAGCGCAGCAGCGATTAACACAACGGGGTGCAGGTGCAGAGCGCTGGACGATTTACCCTGCTACCAATCGCGATACACCTTATTTGCGCATTACCTGGGATACCGAGGTTAAACCCGGGCAAGCGCTAAAACGCGGTGAAGAATTTATTGATCCATCCACCGCAGCGCCGCTGGATACCCGTGCAACGGGCGGTGGTCAATTGCTCTATAAAATGCATTACGCCCTGGCATATATGCCGCGCTCAGTGAGCAATTGGATAATTGGTATTTGCAGCATGTTTATGCTAGTGGCAATTGTGAGCGGAGTCATTACCCATAAAAAAATCTTTACCGACTTCTTCACCTTTCGCCCGAATAAAGGCCAGCGTTCCTGGTTGGATCTTCATGCTGTATTAGCAGTACTAACGCTGCCATTCTTTTTTATGATCACCTATACCGGCCTGTTATTTTTCCTATCGACATTGGTGCCCGGAATTGTCGGTGCCAATTACGGGTTTGGCGAAAAAAATCGCCAACAATTTAATGATGAATTGGCAGCGCGCGAATATCGTTTGGAGCGTGCGGAAACACAGGTGCCATTAGTATCACTGAATCAAATTACCGCTGAAGCAGAACGTCGCTGGGGGGAAGGACAAGTACGTTCGGTGGAAATTCATTATCCTGGCGATCAACATGCACAAGCGATAGTGACTCGCCAGATTATTTCACCGCTGCGCTCTACGGAAGAGCTGGTATTTAATGCAACCAATGGTGAGCTCATTACCGAACAGCCAGCCACTACCGCCGCGCCGCGCACATTTTATGAAACTGTACAGGGTTTGCATGAAAGTTTATTTGCGGGTTGGTGGTTGCGTTGGTTGTATTTCTTTTCCGGCCTCGCCGGTGTTGCCATTATTGGTTCCGGTTTGATTTTATGGATCGTTAAACGCCGGCCAAAACAACTCAAGCAAGCTGAAGGCCCGGATTTCGGTCATCGTTTGGTGGAAGGTTTGAACGTCGGTACCATTGCCGGTTTGCATACGGCCATTGCCGCGTATTTTTTAGCGAATCGATTATTGCCGGTTGATTTGCCTGCGCGCAATGAGTGGGAAGTACACGTCATGTTTATTGTCTGGCTGATTGCGTTATTACATCCTGTGGTGCGTCCGATCAATCGCGCCTGGATCGAGCAACTCTGGGTTGCATCGGCGGCTTTCCTGTTGCTGCCTTTTGTAAATGCAATTACTACCGGGCGCGATTTATTCCAGAGTTTACAACAAGGTGATTGGGTGTTTGCAGGATTTGATCTAGTCGCAATTGCTACTGCTATTTTATTCGCAATTGCCGCCGTGAAATTACAACAACGTGAGCAACAACAAATAAATGCTCCCGTTAAAACTAAAGTAAACCGTGTTGCACAGGAGGCGAATGCCTGATGCTGGTATCTACGATTATTGTTTACATAGGCTTTGCATTGCTGGCACTGAATAAAAATCGTCACTTGCAACAAGTATGGCCGAGCCGTGAGTTACATGATGATGTAAGGCTCGCGCTGGATACTATCGGTTGGTTGCTATTGGCCGTTGCTGTTGTGTATCAGGTGTATAGCAGCGGGTTTGGCAACGGTTTGGTGGAATATACGGCGGTATTGAGCTTATCGGGATTATTACTGGTATTTCAATTCAGCTATTGGCCGCGCTCGGTATTGGCGATTGGTTTATTTGAAAATGCGATTGGAAAATTGTCGCCGGTCAGTAATAAATAGCAGCAAAATCTGGATCAGGAGTTTATGAATTGGTTAAGCATCAGCATTCTGTAACACGCACAGCGTGTGCACGCATTCCTATTAAATATGGTGATTTCCAACTGTGTTATTACACTAACACTGAAGACAACAAAGAACACCTCGCTTTTTATTTGGGTGATCTGGAGGGCGCTGAAGAAGTATTGGTACGCGTCCATTCCGAATGCTTTACCGGCGATGTACTTGGTTCATTGCGTTGTGATTGCGGCGAACAATTAAATCGTGCGTTGGAAGCCGTTGCCAAGGCAGGGCGCGGTGTCGTGGTTTATTTACGGCAAGAGGGCAGGGGGATTGGCCTGGAACAAAAACTGCGCGCCTATAATTTGCAAGATCTTGGTTACGACACTGTAGATGCCAATTTAATGTTGGGCCACGGTGCTGATGAGCGCCGCTATTGGCTAGCCGCAGCAATATTAAATGATTTGGGTGTGCAATCAGTAAAATTGCTGACGAATAACCCGGACAAAATCCGCGCGCTCACTGCAGAAGGTATACCGGTTGTTACGCGCGTACCGATTGAGGCAGGGTTGAACAGCGAAAACGAAAGTTATTTATTGACCAAGGCGACCCGAATGGATCACCTGTTAGCAGGTGCTGCCGGTTTCCAGGCTAAAGTTTTTACCAGTTCATCTTCCACTAATTGATCCGGCGGGCTAACCACCAGGGTATCTCCGGTGCTGATGCCCTCCAGCACTTCCACATCGCGCCCTAAGTCGCGCCCCAGCTTTACATTGCGAAAACTGATTTTATTATCCGGTTCAACAACAGCAATGCGTTGGTATTGATCGCGAATAATTAATGTGGCGGCGGGCACCACCAAGGTTTCGACACTGCTGGTAACGGGAATATTTACCTCGGCATAAGCACCGGGCAATAAAGTGGCATTAGGGTTCGGCAATAATAAATCCACCTGGCGTGAACGAGTGCCCGGATCTATACCACCCGCGATTCGCTCAATACGCGCTTCCAGCGGGCCTTGCTGTTCGCGCAAGGTTAATTCTACTTCGGCATTCAAGCGCAAACCGTCAGCATACGACTGTGGAACCCAGATACTGGCGCGCAGTGGATCTGTTTGGGTAATCGCAAATAATTCCTTGCTGCCCTGTGCCACATAATCGCCCACTTCAATACTGCGACGGGTAACAATCCCGTCAAAGGGCGCGCGAATATGGCGAAAATTTTCAACATTGCCCAGGCGTTTTACATTGGCATCTGCTGCATTTAAATCGGCGCGAGTCTGGCGAACCAGGCTGCGTTTTTCATCCAGGTCCTGGGGGGATATTGCACTTTCACGTTGTGCAAGGCTGTCCCAACGCGCTAGTGTTTTTTCAGCAAATTCAAGTTGCGCTGCAATTTGTTCACGTTGGGCGCGCGCTTGTGCAAGTTCCTGTTCCTGTTCCGGTGTATCCAGTGTCGCCAGCAATTCGCCGCGTTTTACATAATCGCCAATACCTTTGTGCCAATTGGAAACATAACCATTAGTGCGTGCGTAAATAACGGCTTCAGTATTTCCGCGCAAGCTTGTTGGCAAACGCAAATTTTGTTGCAATGCACCGGGCTTGGCTTTTGTTGTTAATACTGTACGTTCCAATGTCGCGGTGGTGTAATCCTGCAACGCTTTTGCATCACGCTGGTTGACCAGGGCGCGCGTGGCACCACTTACCAGAAGCAAACCAATCAATGCAATCGCAACATTTTTGGTTGTTATGATGGATTCATTGGTTGATCTGGCAGGTGATTGGAGCGACTCCACCGACGATGCAGAAAAATGTTCCTGCTCGTTTGTATGAAGTCCATCGGTGTCATCCTTTGGTAAAGGGTGATAATCATTCATTTGTATTGATGCTCTAATAAATTTTTTGTTTTACGTTTTTAATTAAGTAATTTCATTTTGCTAGTTGTTCGCCAGCGGTGAAAAATGATTCGCTGGTCGTGTCCGATCACTTAAAAACTGGTGCAAGCTGGCAAATACCAGTGGCACAAATAGTAATGTCGATACGGTTGCAAACAACAAACCACCAATCACCGCGCGACCAAGCGGTGCGTTTTGTTCTCCGCCCTGGCCTAAACCAAGAGCCATTGGCAACATACCGACAATCATCGCACAGGCTGTCATTAACACCGGACGCAAGCGCGTGGTGGCGGCATCAAGTGCAGCGACAATCGGTGCTGCACCTTCTTGCAAGCGTGTGCGTGCAAAGGACACGAGTAAAATACTGTTTGCGGTTGCTACACCCATCGTCATGATGGTTCCGGTTAATGCCGGCACGCTCAGTGTGGTTCCCGTTAAGAACAACATCCAGGCGATACCCGCCAGCGCGGCAGGCAATGCGCTGATAATAATGAGTGGATCGAGCCAGCTTTGGAAATTTACTACCACTAAAAAATAAACCAGCACGATTGCAATCAGAATACCGGCGCTTAATCCGGTGAAAGCTTCATCCAGGGTTTCAATTTGGCCGCGCACTTTAATATCTACACCGCGCGGCAAACTGGCTTGGGTTTTTGCGACCAGCTCATTGATATCGCGACTGATTGAGCCCAGGTCCCGATCCTGGAAATTTGCATGGATATTAATCATATTGAAATTGTTATAGCGATTGACGGCTGACACCTGTGATGTGCGCTTATAAGTCACTACATTACCCAGCAACTGCTGCTTGCCATCGTTACCTTTACCAATTGGAATTCCCATTAACTCGTCAATTGAATCCATTTCAATTTCAATGGTTTTTGCGCCGATGTTATAGGTATTGCCATTGGCTTCATTCAACCAATAAGTGGGTGTGGTTTGCATGCTGCCACTCAGGGAAATCATCATGTTTTCCGCAACATTGCGTGCGCTTAAACCTAACTGTTGTAATTGCGTGCGATTCATTTCCAGTGACAGTGTCGGTTTGCTCCAGCGCTGGTAAACATGGGCATCAACTATACCGGGGATTTTGCGCAATTCATTATTGAATGCGGCGGCGATTGGCAAAATATCGCCAGGTTTTCCACCGATAAATTGCACATCGATAGGGGCGGGAATACCAAAGTTTAAGGTCTGGCTAATTTGGTCCGCTGGTTGGAAAAAGAATTCCACATGGGGAAAGCGCTTGGGAAGTGTGAGACGCAATTTTTTCATAATTGCATTACTGTCCAGCTCGCCTTGTTTAAAGCTGAACATAATTTCCGAATCGGCAGATTCCGCCGTACCCGAGTTGCCATTAAGCGTATTGATAGTACTGTAAGGGCCACCAATAATATCGAGGATATCACCCATTTGTTCTGCGGGAATTGTCGCGCGGATTTCATGGTGGATTTCATTGATCAATGCCGGCATTTGTTCAAGGCGTGTTCCGGACGGCGCGCGGATGTGCAAACGCAATTGACCGCTGTCTACTACCGGGAACAAGTCCTGCCCCAGAATGGGAAATAGTCCGGTAGAGAGTAAGCAAAAACCAAAAAATACAGCCATAAAGCGTTTGCGTTTTTCCAGCAAACCGGTAATTAACACAGAAAAGCTATGACGGAAAATTTCAAAGCCGTGATTGAACGTATGATGTATTTTTACGAACGGATTTTTTGATGTTGATGAAGAATTATCGCCGTGAATATCTGTGGGCTTATGATTTACCATCATAAACATCACCAGTGTGGGAATTAGTGTGCGTGAAATGATATAAGACGCAATCATCGCAAATACTACAGCTTGCCCCAGCGGCACAAATAAATAGCTGGCGATGCCATCCAGGAAGAACATCGGAACAAACACAATACAAATACATAATGTAGATACAAACGCGGGTACTGCAATTTCCTGCGCACCATCCAGAATTGCTTGCAGTGGCGGTTTACCTAATGCCATTTGCCGCTCAACGTTTTCGATTTCTACCGTGGCATCGTCTACCAGAATTCCCACCGCCAGTGCCAATCCACCCAGCGTCATCAAGTTAATTGTCTGCCCGATTAAGTGCAGGCAAATTAACGAAACCATAATGGATAATGGAATAGAAACCGCAATGATTAATGTGCTGCGCCAGTTACCGAGGAATAATAAAATCAGGCTTGCGGTCAGTAATGCAGCGATCAAACCTTCATGCATGACGTTGCTAATGGCTGCCTTCACAAAAATGGATTGATCAAACATCAATTTGATATCAATACCTTCAGGCATTTTGGAAAGAATTTCAGGTATGGAATCTTTAATATGGTCCACAGCTTCAATGGTGGACACTCCACCGAATGCCAATACCGAATTGAGTACGCTGCGCGAACCATTTTGCCGTGCAATAGTTGCCGCTGGTAAAAAACCGTCGCGCACATTGGCTACATCGCGCAATAAAATTGTGCGACCGCGCTCACTGCGAATAGGAATGGAACCAATTTCATCGATGGTGGCAATGGCACCATTCAGTTTGATATCGAATTCGCTGTCACCAACTTTCATAGTCCCGGTTGGTAAAATTAAATTTTGCGCTCCCATCGCCGTCACAATTTCTGCTGGCGTAAGATTATTAGCGAGCATGGCTGCTGCGTTAATGTCTACGGATACCTGACGAGAACGGGAGCCATAAGGGAAGGTGAGAGAAAGGCCTTTTTTGCTTGAAACAATCGGGCGTAACACATTGCCGGCTGCATCGCCAATTTCAATATCGGAAAGCGTATCGCTGGAAATGCTCAGCTGCACCACGGGCAATTCGGATGCTGACCAGGCACGCACCCGTCCTGCTTGCGTTCCTTGCGGCATTCCTCGCGCTGCACCATTTGCGCTCATGGTGGTTTGGGTGAGGGCGGCATTAATATCGGTACCCGGTTGGAAAAATACTTTAACTATGCCGAGGCCGGCGACCGAGAAGGATTCGGTATGCTCAATATTATCCACTGCTTGCCCAAGTTCGCGCTCGGCTTGCGACGTAATTCGTTCTGACATTTCTTTTGCGGTCAAGCCGCGGTATTCCCACATCTCGGCGACAACCGGAATATTAATTTGCGGGAAAATATCGGTGGGCATACGCACCAATACAAAGGGCATAGCCAATAAAATCAGGATTGCCGCCACAATAAACGTATGGGGGCGGCGCAGGGCGATGTTAACTATCCACATAATGATGAATGTTTCTGTAGAAGCAATTGCGGAAGGAAATGTTGCATTTCCGCCTTATCAGCAATAAATGCGCCATCTGTGGGTTGCGCGAATGTGAGTGGTTAGGTATGTTGGTGCTTGATAGTTTTGTTTAAAAACAAACAGTTTGGCGTTCAATAGCTGTTTATCCAACAGCAATTTATTTCATTAAATTGCGACAAATCGAACATGCGAAAAAATTCATATGGAGATAGGGTTGTGAAACTTTTTTTAGGGTTATTATTTTTATTTCCGCTGGTGTCATTTGCCGGAGCCTGCACAACGACGAAGCCAATTGATACCAACTCTTTCGCCATTAAAAATGATATCTATGACCTTACCTTTATTGTGCTTGACCTGAAAAACGGTAATTGCCAGGTAATTAATGAGAAAGGTTTGACGCAGCGCCATAGTCCATATTCCACGTTCAAAATTCCCCACACCTTGATTGCACTTGAGGCAGGCGCGGTGAAATCGGTAGATGAGCGTATCGAATGGGATCAATTGAAATATCCCCCCGCAACCTACTGGCCGGAAACCTGGAAAAAATCACAAACACTGGCTACTGCATTCCAGCGTTCTGCAGTGTGGTATTACCAGGCCCTGGTGCCTCGTATTAATCCGGAACAATATAGAAAATGGCTCGCAGCATTTCATTACGGCAACCAGGCCTTTACTTCAGGTAGCAACCAGTTCTGGTTGAATGGTGAAATAAAAATATCACCGGAAGAACAGGTCAAATTTCTTGCTTGCTTATTGAAAAACCAATGCGGTGTTAATCGTGAAATATTTTCAGCGTTTGAAACCATTGCATTGCAAGAATCAAAAAGTAATTTTTCCCTTTATGCCAAAACGGGCACCGGGCCCATAGACCCACATAATTTTGATGGCGCTTTTGAAGGTTGGTATGTGGGCTACGTGAAAGATAAAGATGGAAAAGCTGTAGCCGCATTTGCAATTTATATGCAGGGTGATAGCTTTTCAGCATTGCAAAACTATCGTAAAGAACTTTCACTGCAATTGTTAACCGGTTTGGGTTTTTGGGCGAAACAATAGTTGTTAATTTTATTGAGTCGGAGTTGCCTGTGATAATCATATCCGATATAGAACAAGCATTTTTACTGGCCAACCAGATTCCGGAATTTTCTGGCGATTTTGACTATCCGGGAATGGTAGAAAAAATTAATGGGCGAAAATTCTTATCATTAATTTATACCCTTGGTGATGAGGCAGTTGGTTTTAAATTAGGTTATGAACTAAACCCCAATGAGTTTTACAGTTGGCTGGGGGGAGTGCTGCCGAGCCATAGGGGTAATGGAATCGCAAAGAAGCTATTATTGAAGCAGGAGGGCTGGGCGCGGGAGAATGGTTATTCGGTTATCAGGGTTAAATCCATGAATGACTTCCCGGAAATGTTATGTATGTTGACCTCAAGCGGCTATAGAATTAATGATGTGTCGAATAAAGAATCGCCTGACGAATTAAAAATCCACTTTTATAAAAACCTGTAAATGTAGGCGACAACCTGTTAATTGCTGTCGGGCATAGTAATTGCTGGCTTTTGTAGAATTGTTAGCACTGTTACTTTTTAACTATTCCGGCGAGCCAGGTTTTCTTTAATGTCGGGTATAGGCAACATCAACCTGCACATTAAAGGATAAAAATGAATAAATCAGTTTTTTTCTTTTCGGGAATAATTGCCCTGTGTGGTTGTTCAAGTTCATCAACGATAAAACCACTGCAAGCGGTTATCAGCGAACCGCACAAAGCCCATGCAGAGCAAGGGCTTTATTTTATGCAGACCGGCATGCTGCTTCAGGCTATTACAGAATTTGATGAGGCGATAAAACACTGCGAGGTTAAATACCCGGCCGATGGGAAAAAGGTTTACACATCCAGGACTACAGCAGAAAGCCTTATGTATGCAGTGCTTTCCAGCTCAAGGGATGAATCGGTTGATGTGGTTGATACCGTGTGTTCGGATGCGTATTACTTGCGTGGTTTCACCGCAATGAATACCGGCAGGCTGCGTGATGCAGAAGGTTATTTGCACAAAGCAGTGAGCATGGCACCGGTAAATGCGATGTATTTATCGGCGTTAGGACATATTTACCAGGTTAAACGCGATTGGCAGCAAGCGATTGATTATTTTGCCCAGGCTGAAGATGCAGCTAAAACCTATTCGCCTGAACAGGTCAGGATTAGCGAATTTTCCCGTGCAAAACGGGGCATTGGTTTCAATTTGATCCAGTTGGGTAAATTGAATGAGGCTGAAGCAAAATATAAGGAATGCCTTGCTATAGATGCAAAAGACAAAGGCGCATTAAATGAGCTGGAATATATTAATAAATTGCGCGAACAAAATAACCTTTAACGGCCTGGATATTTATTAAATCGCGTACGCCGTGAATGCGCTATTTAGATCCTGAATTCTTCTGGTTAACTGAATGGCCGGGACAATTTTAGTTTATAAATAGGAAATACGAAGCCTGCAATTAAATCCTGCAGGCTTTTTAGCGTTAATTATATGGGTGGGTAATGGGATATTCGTTACATTAACGATTGCCACGCAATTTTATGCGGCGTCCATAAATTCCTGATAAACCCATGATAAAAAGTAATATCGCTGCTGGTTCTGGCACGCTGTAGTGGTAAGTCAGGTCATCAATCATTGCAGAGGTTCGCAAGAAGTAAAACGCGGAAATATCGATGTGGGAAATTCCGAAGTCCGAGGTAAATGTAATCAGCTTTTTTGCTTCAAAAGGCGTGTTATTATCGGGCCCTGCCCAGCCGGGTGTTTCCTGTGAGAGTGTAACCCCGTCCCCGCACAACGCATTCAGGTAAACAACGTCCTCGTGGGAAGATGTCACTATAAGGCTAACAAATGTCGGTAGCTTTCCTACAAAAGTCAAACCGAAATAGGGCCCGCCTTGCAAGTAATTTTTGCCACTGACAATTAAATCTGAATCAGGGTCGTAGCTATTCAGATATCCACCATCAATCAATAACCCGCGGGAAAGATATTGGTCCGTAATTTCCTGGTCGGCCCAAAACGGATCGTCCGGATCTGTGTGTACGCGTTCTATATCGTCAAAATTAATAACCACCGCATGGGTATAACTGCAAATAAAGAGTGTTAATACTGAAAAAAAATAACGAAATAAAAACACGAGGAATCTATGGTTGCGCATAAGTGTCTCCTGGATCCTGGGTGACTATTACGGAAGGGTGATGGAATTGGTGGGCGGGCCTGCAAATTATCCCGCCATAATTTCATTATTACCGGATGTAAATAATGACTGCGAAGAAAGCATACGCCTGTTAAGCGACACAGAAATATTGATTGGCTCACTAATTAACGCTTTCACGGCACTTAAATTTGCTGAAATTAAATACGCGTGAACAATTCACCCTGTGCTGGCAATTTTTTGCATTCCCGGTGTGTTTATGTGGCGCCTAATCTATCGCTGTTATAGAAATAAACAGGCTTGGTAACGGGCCTGCTTTTTTAGTTTTTGTGGCTTTTTCCGGTTTCCAAAATACAACGGGCTAATTTTTGCATTGCAGGCTCAATGTTGCGTTGGGCAATCCGGCCAAGGCCGAGCATGAGCTGGTTAGGGATGTTTTCCGTTACGCTGAATTCATGGCCGCAATGAATCTTGAGCCCCTGTTTAAGTGCATGTTCACACACTGCTTTTGCAGGGTAATCAGAATGTAAATTGAGTGTCAGATGGACTCCTGCGCGTATAGCCCCGGGCGTTAAAATGCCTTTCGCGTACTTATTTACTCCGGCAATGATGGCCGTATATCGTTGCTCATAAATACGATTCATACGGGAAATATGCCGGCGCAATTCGCCGGTTTGCATGAACTCGGCGAGCGCAAGTTGGGCGGTGAGTGGATTGCGCCAATCTTGCGCCTGTCGTGCGTTAGCTAAATAAGGAATCGCCCATTCCGGTGCGGCGATAAAACCGGTACGAATATCAAAGAACATACATTTTGAAAATGTCCCCACATAAAAAACACGCCCTTCTGAATCCAGTGTTTGCAATGCATCAATAGGTTGTGAGCCGATGCGAAATTCGCTGTCGTAATCGTCTTCGATAATAATCATGTCACGCTGTTTTGCGCGTTTTAGCAACTCCATCCTGCGCGAAATTGACATAGGGACTGATGTGGGAAATTGATGGGTGGGAGTTACAAATACTATTTTCACGCCCGATGGAATGGCATCTACAAGCAAGCCTTCGCCATCAACAGGCACATCAAAAATACGCGCACCTGCCGCTACAAATGCACGTCTGGCCATCGGATAACCGGGCGATTCAATCGCCACAGCGGTTTCACCCGGTTTAATAAATAATTGTGCTAACAAGGTATAAGCCTGTTGCGCACCACTGCACACAAAAATGTTTTCAGGGCTGCAGCTGACCGCTCGTGATTGTGAAATAAATTTTGCAATCATATTGCGTAATAATGGTTGGCCAGCGGGGTGCCCGGGTTCCATTGTCCTGTTTTCCATTTTTCGGTATTGCCGGTTAATTGCGCGGCGCCAGGTTTCAAATGGAAATGTGCTGATATCGGCGAGGCCAATTGAGAAATTAAATTCAATTGGCAACCCGGTCGGTTGTGCAAATAGTGTGGTGTCTTGCCAGTGAGATGCAATTCCTGCAATAAAATTTGCAGCCATTGTTGAATGGGGCAGGGTGGTTACTATGCCTGCTACTAATGTTTTACTTCCTGCCTGGGTTATTAGCAGCCCTTCACTTTGTAACCGCGCGTAAACTTGCAATATGGTATTGCGCGAAACATTCAGATGCCTGGCTAATAATCGGCTTGACGGTATCGCAATTCCCGCTGCCAGGCGCCCTTGTAAAATCGCTTTGCTGAGTTGATTGTAAATTTGCGCGACGAGATTGCCGGTATCGCGTGACACCTGTAGGCCTAATGCAAAAACTGGTTCCATAAAATTTCCGCTGACTGGTTCTTTTTTCCCCTCAATATACGTGGGACGCTAAGCCAACTCAATGACAGAAGGAGACTGCCGCTGGGTTGGTCATGCACACTGTATAAAAGAGTTGATTCGTAAATGCTGAAAGAAAAAAGTTCTGTCACATGCAATGTGTGACAGAACTTTTACAGTCAGGTCCTATGCAAACAATTCAGCTTTTTTAATAATTTCTCTTTGAAGGACAATATCTATGATTACCTTAATGAAAAAAACTGGTTTGTTATTCGGGTTTTTATTATCGACATTTTGTGTGATGGTAAATGCTGTCGAATTCACTGATGATTCATTGCAGTACCAGAATTCGTTGCGTGACAGCTATCGCGAGCAATGGATTGCAACATGGGCAACACCGCCGACAGCCGCTGGAACTGCATTTGAGCCTCCTAAAATTTTTGATAACCAGACTATACGGCAAACGGTACGTGTCAGTTTGGGAGGGCAACGCTTTCGTATTCGTATTTCCAATGCATTTGGAACCCAGGCGTTAAAAATTGGTGCCGCACACCTTGCGTTACAATCGACGGGTGCTGCAATTGTTCCGGGTTCGGATCGCACATTAAAATTCAGCGGGTTGCCTTCCATTTCTATTCCGGCAGGTGCAGTTGTACTCAGCGATCCTATTGACCTTTCTGTTGCAGCACAAACTGTGCTTGCTGTTAGTATTTATGTTCCCGTTAATACCGGGCCTGCTACTTATGTCGAGGGCGTTAATCAGAATACCTATATTTCAGAGCCGGGAAATCATACCGGAGCAACTAACTTACCCGTAGCTGAGACAGTAACATCAAATTATTTTCTTGCTGTTGTTGAGGTATCTGCACGTAAAAATTCCGGTGTTGTGATTGCATTTGGCGATTCGGTAACGAAAGGCGCAACACCAACCAACTGGCCCGGTTTTTTATTCGGGCGTTTCAATGCGAATTACACTACACAAAAACTGGCTGTGGTAAATCAGGGGATTGGCTGCAACCGCATCTTGCATGATTTTTGCGGGCCAGGCGCCGCTGCTCGTTTTGACCGCGACGTGCTCGCTATTACAGGTGCAACTCATGTTATTGTTGCTTTGGGATTGGTGGATATTATCTCGCCAACCGTATCTGGAAATGTGTCAGAAGTGGTTACGGCCAGCGATATCATCGTTGGATTAAAGCAGTTCATCGAGCGTGCCCGCGCAAAAGGTTTGAAAGTATACGGTGCAACTATTACCCCGTTTGGCGATAGTATTTTTGGTGTATATACACCGGAAAATGAAGCAACCCGTACAGCAGTAAATCGCTGGATTCGCACCAGTGGTGCTTATGACGGAGTAATTGATTTCGATAAAGCAGTACGCGATCCTTCCGATCCAAAACGTTTCTGGCCGATTTATACCATTGACGGGATTCATCCCAACGATGCCGGTAATGAATTAATGGCGAATGCGATAGACCTGGCCCTGTTTGAATAACCCGGTACTCGTTAAATAAGTGATCTATCCTGGCGGGGTAATTGAATAGTTACCCCGTTTTTTTAGGTGCAGTACAAATTTTTGATGTTAATATGTATGCAGTGTTTATGTTGGTTTTTGTGCACCTGTATTTTGAATAGGTGCAACGTGATGGTCGCTACAGGCCAGATATAAGCATCCTCCTCCTTATCTTGAAAAATCCCGCCGGCATAATGTTTGCTAAATGAATAAAACCCGATAATCAAAACCGGTAATACCAGCATGCTAACTATTAGCACTGTCGGGCAAGGTTGCCCGACATGGGTATATTTTTACATCCAGATTCAATAGAGGATATGTGACGATGAAAGCGAAATATTTGACAACGATTTTATCGATTATGGCAATGAGCATCACTATTGAGAGCGCCTGGGCCCATCACGGTTGGGCAAGTAATGAAGGCGAACAGTTTGAATTAACGGGCACAGTTGTCAAAGCTGTTAGCCTTGCCGGTCCCCATGCCAATTTGCAAATTCGTGCCGAAGGCCAGGTGTGGGAAATTACCCTGGCACCACCAGCGCGCACTGAGCGTGCCGGTTTGAAAGAGGACACAATTCCTGTTGGCGCAGAGGTCACGGTCAGTGGCCATCGCAGCGCAGACCCCAAGCGTTTTGAAATAAAAACCGAGCGTGTTACCTATCAGGGAAAACTCTATAACGTTTATCCCGACCGCGAATAATCTGCATACGGATTTGAAGATCCATGCCCTCGTTGTTTGAACTGCTAACTGAATTTCAATCGTCATCGATTGGAGTAACTGTACGCGGTTTGGGAGGCTGGGGTTACGCATTAATTAACTTATTTCACCTGTTAGGTGTTGCTGTATTGGGCGGTGCTGTTTTGTTAATGGATTTGCGCTTGATGGGATGGCGTCGCCATATCCCGTTAGCGTACGTCACCTCACTGGCGTTACCTGTTGCAATCAGCGGATTTATTTTGGCAGTAATGACGGGAATTTTACTGTTATCGGCAAATGCGAGCGATTATGCCGGTAATCCTTTTCTGTGGATAAAATTTTTTGGTTTGTTGTTTGCATTGGCAAATGCCTGGTGGGCACATCAAATTCCTGCATGGAAAAATCGTCGGCAAATGGAACTGACTGACTCAGATAATGCGGCGCTGGCTCTAGCAGGATTCGGATCTTTGGTGTGCTGGATAGTCGTTATTTCGGCGGGCCGGCTAATCGGTTATTGGTAAAACATTTGTTAATTAACAGGAGTCGGACATGAAATTTTTGCTGTTGCAAAATAAAAAATGGTTGTTGATGTTATGTATGGTTTTATCTTACGGCGCGACGGCAGTGGAGTTGGACCGTCGCTCCGTCGAGTTTAAAACACCAGCGGATATTAAATGGGTGCGTAACGCTGCTGGCACTAATGAGCAAGCGATTTTATTTGGCGACCCTGCCAAGCCTGGACCTTATGTGGTACGTATCAAATGGTTGCCGGGCAATTTCTCCAAACCGCATTTTCATAATGGCGATAGATTTTTTGTAGTGGTTTCAGGAACCTGGTGGGTGGGCACTGGCGATAAATTTGATACTGAACAAACGGTTGCTGTGCCCGCTGGTAGTTACGTAATCCACAAAGGCGGGCAAGTGCATTTTGATGGCGCCAAAGGTGAAGAAGCAATTATTCAGGTGTCGGGTATTGGCCCGGTTAAAACCGAGCAGCTTGCGGATCACAAGCATTAATTTAAATTGAGTTGGAGTTGGGAATGCAGTTGTTAACGAAATGTGTGGCCGCGTGTAAAATAAATGTAGTAGGGCTTTATTTTTTGTTTGGGATATGTGCACCGGTAAATGCTGCTGAATTGCCTTTGCACAACATTAAGTTGCCACCGGGTTTTGAAATCAGTGTTTTTGCAGAAAATGTTGTGAATGCCCGCTCGCTGGTATTGAGCGATGCACAAACATTATTTGTAAGTACACGCAATGAAGGAAAAGTTTACGCTATCAAACATGATGGTACCAAAGCGCAAAAAATCATTACCATTGCTTCCGGTTTAAACCGTCCTAACGGTGTCGCTTTTCGCAAAGGTTCGCTATATGTCGCTGAAGTGAATCGTATCCTGCGTTATGACAATATTGAAGCGCAATTGGAAAATCCGCCTAAACCCGTGGTAGTAACCGAGCAATATCCGAGCGATAACGCCCATGGTTGGAAATTTATTCGCTTTGGCCCCGATGGTTTGTTGTATGTTCCAATCGGTGCTCCTTGCAACATTTGTGAACCAGGTGATCCTTACGCCAGTATTACTCGTATTGATGTAGACAAGCGTAATCCCAAACCGGAAATTTTTGCGCGCGGTATTCGCAATACCGTGGGCTTTGATTGGCATCCGCAAACTGGTGAACTTTGGTTTACCGAAAATGGCCGCGATCATTTGGGTGATGATATTCCCCCTGAAGAATTAAATCGCGCAACTAAAGCCGGACAACATTTTGGATATCCCTATTGCCACGGTGGTGATATCCCCGATCCGGAATTTGGCAGCAAACACAAATGCGCCGAATTCACTCCCCCTGAAGTAAAATTTCAGGCGCATTCGGCCGCGTTGGGTATCCGTTTTTACACCGGCCCGTCTTTTCCTGCCGAATATCGTAACCAGGCTTTTATTGCCCACCATGGTTCATGGAATCGCTCAAAGAAATCTGGCTACAAGCTGGTAACGGTAAATACCAACGTTAAAGTAGGAGAAAAACCGCAATACAAAGTATTTGCTGAAGGTTGGTTGAACAGCGATGACAGTGTGTGGGGAAGGCCGGTTGATTTGTTGCAATTACCGGATGGTTCGCTATTGGTATCAGATGATTACGCGAATGTGATTTATCGAATTGCTTACAAAAGCAAATAGATAATCGTTTTTCGAAAGGACAATAAACAAAAGTAAATAATTTTTTGCTCAAGAATAGAAGGTTAGGACAATGAAAAAAATCAGTTGGTTAATATTGCTGGGCTGCATTGCGTTACCCGCTAGTGCTCAGATAAAAGTGGGTGATAATGCATTGGCATTCAATACCCAGGCTTCATTAGGTGGTAAATCTTTTGACTATTCATTAAAAGATTCGCTTAAAAAGGGCCCTGTCGTGGTTTATTTTTACCCTACGGCTTTCGGTGGAGGGTGCAGTATCCAGGCGCGTGCATTTGCTGTGAACCATGAAAAGTTTGCCGCCGCAGGTGCAACTATTGTAGGCATATCGCTGGATGATATTGATCGCTTGAATGAGTTCTCGGCTGATCCACAGTTTTGTGCCAGCAAGTTTCCGGTTGCATCAGATACAGATGGCAAGATTGCAAACGCATATGGATTAACGGTCAATGAAGCGACTGCAGGCAGAAAAGATATTCGCGGCGTTACGGTGAATCATGGCTCTATAGATCGCACTACTTTTATTGTGGGGCAAGATGGAAAAGTGGCGGCGACAATCGGAGGGTTGAAACCTGCGGAAAATGTGGATCAGGCGCTGAAAGAGATCCAAAAGCTGCACAAGCAGGGTTGAATGGATAATTTCCTCAAATAATTTCCCACGTTAATTCTGTAGTATTTTTTCCTTATGTACATAGTGAATTCAGGTTGGGATAATCCCAACCTGAATTTTATTGTTACTTGGCTTTCAAACTCGCCAGACCCGCTTCCGCAATCTGACCATCCTGTTGCGAGGTTGCGCCGCTCACACCAATTGCCCCGATAATTTTATTATCAACCACAATCGGTGAGCCGCCTTCAATTAATAAAGTGCCTTCCGGCAGGCTGAGCAGTACATTGCGGCCACCGGTTACACCTTCTTCAAATACTTTAGTAGGACGTTTGAAATTGTTGGCGGTGCGCGCCTTATTGATAGCCACGTCTACACTGGCTATCTGGGTGCCATCAATTTTTTCAAGGTAAGTGAGCGTTCCGCTAGAATCTACGATGCTGATGACCACGGTTAAGTTTTGTTTTTTTGCTTCAGCTGCCGCAGCGGCAGCGATTTTTTTTGCGGAGTCCAGGGTGATAGGTGCACCGTAGGTGAGAGTTTGGGCAAATGTACCGGTTGAAATGCAAACGACGGTTCCTGCTAACAGAGCCAATAATTTTTTCTTAACCTGCATGTGATCTCCAATAAAATAATAAAGATTAAAAATAATAATTTTCTGCCGATTATTCCGGATAATTGATGTTATGGCGCTAACTTAACGAAATACTGGAGGATTATCAATTCGCGATATTAATAACATTCCGAGCAGCAGGCATGATTAAGGTTTATCGACAGAAAGATGCCCGTGCGGGTTGTTGTATTCAATACATGCACGCTCTTCTTCGTTTTCAATAATGGTTTCCTTGCCATCGTGTTTTGCTTTGCGCACAGCATACACAACTGCCCTCGGCTCATCTTTCTCAGTCCATTTACGCTCGGTGACTGTTACAGTAAACGGGCGGGTATAGACTGTGGGGTCGCTGATTTCTGCAATATAGTTGTAGCGCTTACCATCATTATCAAATACGTAACGCTCGGTGATTTTTACATGTTCGCTCGCAAATTCACCGGTGCGGGCGTATTTGGATTTACCGTTGTAATTAGCAACATCCACAACCAATGTATTACCTTCCCAGCGACCGCGCGAATCACCGTTCCACAAACGAATATTTTCCGGGAGTTTTGGTTTTCCATCCAAATGGATAATGCGATTGCCCTGATCGAATAGGAAAACAACATAACCCGGATACTGCAAAATTTCGTGGCCATGCATGTATAGTGATTGCGGAATTCCCTGGGGAGCACAACGTGCGAGCGGGTCAATAAATTCCGGTTTGATCGGGTTATCGTAATAATCCTGGTACTCTTTTACTTTTGCCAATGCCCATGGTTGAAAAGGCACCTGTCCATCAGTGGGGTCACTTACACGGCTAGGTGCGCGTTGATCTCGCGGTGGTAACACACGTGGTCGTTCACCGGTTGAAATTCCTTCCGGGTCCGTAAAATTTAAATAGCTGCCAAACGCCGGGCTCCAGTGACCACTGATATCAGGTTGGCCATCGGCGAGTTTGGGACCATTCCATCTGCCTGACGCAATCTTTGCATGGGATTTATCAACCGGTGCAGCTGATGATGTAACAGCAGACGATTGGGCGTGAACATAAGACGCAACGCTGGCCGCTAACAAAATAATGAGTAATATTCTGGATGTATTCCGATGTAATTTCATAACGCCTCCTATTTGCCATCGCGCTTGGGTGGATAAATATCATCAAAGTCCAGCGTGAAACGATAGTCTTCAATTAGCTGGAAATGTTCTTCGCGATGGCGATGCAAAATAATATTCAGCGTCCAGGGGCGGCTGTAAACATTCGGATCTTCCAATGTGGCTTTATAAGCTATCGTGTTGGCATCCAGGAATTTCCAATGCTCGATTAAATGCAGCGCCGAACTGTGAAAATTGCCAGCGCGATCAAGCCAGGTTTTATCATTAAAATTAATGGTGTCTACTACCAGTGTATCTTTCTCCCAGTGTGCCCTTGAATCTCCGAGCAACAAATCATAGCCATCATCGGGGTGTTGGGTGTTATTGGTGTGGATGGTACGAATAGAGTGCCCAAACTGGAAAATAATATGTATGTCGCGCGCACGTTGAAAAATTTGAAAGGGTTCAGGGTAATAAATGCCTCGCGGGACACCGAGTGTCCAACCTTTTAGTGCTGGGTCCAGCTCATTGCGTTCTGCAAAGTTTTTATCGCGTTGTATTAATGCTTCCGGTAAGTAGGGAATTACATTACCGTCAACGACACCGGCACCTGGCGGTGCATCCTTCCGGCTGTTGTGCGGCTCCAGGCCGTAATCCGCTGCGCTGGTGGTTTGCCAGATTCCCGAGAAATCCGGTTTGCCATTCGCCAGGCGCGGAATTTTTTCGGCGGCGCTAGCCGGATAACTGGTTATGATTAAAAAAAACAGTAAACCTAGTGCGGTAAATACTATTAACCGCCTTGATTGTGCATTGGTGTCTAACATTTTCCCTCCGGCACTTTTTAAATAAATAAACGCTTGTATAAATAACCACAGGTATAGAGAACTGCTTTTGATATAAGCAGTTTTAATCAGCAAACATGTAAAAAATGAAAACTATAAAAAGCAAAATTGCCCGGTTCGTAAATGGCCGGGCAATTTTTTAAAACGTATAAATAAATGCAGCGGTATTCAACAAATTAAAGCGCTGCATCAATAGTAATTCCCACCCAACGAGGAATGCCCGGTTTGTAGGACGCCCAGGTGGTTTTGAAACCGGTATCTTCATCAAATACGTTTTTAACAACGAGGCTGATATCGAATTTGCGATCCTGACGGCCCAGGCCTACGGAAATATCCGTAATGCCATAAGGGCCTGAAGTGGCAAAGCGCGATAAAGAGGGATCGTTATTAAATTCGGTGACGTAGTTGTAGTTCAGGTTGGTGTGGAATAATTTTCCGCCACTGAGTGGATAGGAGAAATCCACAAACAAATTGCCACTGAATTTCGGTGCGCCGGGCAGGGTTTTTCCGCTGGCATCGTAGTAAGGAATCGAAGTGCCACCCAATTCACCGGGTTTGGCGAGGAATTTAAAGTCTTTGTATTTAGCATCGGTATAGGCACCGGAAAATCTGATGGTGGTGTATTCAATGCCAGAATAGGATAAATCGATTTCCACCCCTTTGGTTTGCACTTCCGGCACATTGCCAATAGCAGAGGTATACACATTAATGCCATTTTTGTTTTGTGTGGTTTGCACTTCATCAAAGACAAAAATGGGTTGTAAATAATTGTCGATGTTTTGCAGGTAGAACGTCGTATTTAAGGAAAGGTCTTGGTTTAACAAAATAGCTTTTGAGCCAATTTCAAATGAGTCACTTTTCTCGGTATCTGCCGGGAATGATTTTCCACCCTTTGGTGTTGCACCAACAATTTGTGCTGCGCCCGCTTTTTCACCGTGTTTCCAGGATGCAAACACGGTATTGAAATCATTCAGTTCATAACTGATGCCCAGATTGGTGGTGGGTAATACTTCATCGTAAGGCTCAGCTTCAACGGATTGATAAAGGGCACCAATCCTTCCCGCACGGATAGCTTTTGCATCGGCAACTTGCTTTTGTTGTACGCTGGTGAGCAAATTATAAGAAGCGACATTAAAATATTTCTGCGCGACGCTGTTTGCCAGCGCTATTTGTGCGGTGCTGTTAATGATGGAATCACCCTTAGCATCAGTTGTAATTGACCCATTAGTTGGGTTATTGATAAAACCATTCAAAATTACATCGTTTACTGACGCAGGATTTAACTCCGCAGCAAAACCATCGGTTTGAATAAAATTGCGAGAGGTAGTTTTGCGCTCTTCATGGGTAAAACGAATGCCTGCATTGATATTTAATGCATCCGTTGCTTCCCATACCAGATTTGCGTAAATCGCTTCGCTGGTGTTATCCAGTTTGTTTTTGGATTGCACAATAAGGCCATCCACGGAATTGAGTAATAATTGGCGTCCTTCCGCATTGATATCCAGCGAATTGTATTGCGCTTCATTGGCATACCATGCGCCACCGTCCGAGCCGTAGCGTTCAGTTTGGCCGGTATTGGGGAAATCACCCGCGAAATAAAATAAACCGGTTTCGTATTTCACGGAATTGCCCAGTGCAGCACTCCATTTAAATTCCTGGCTGAATTGTTCGTATTCGGTTTGGGTTCCGCGTGGAGCGCGCAACCATTCAAACGGGGTATGGGTGCCGGCACCTTGTGAGAATTCATAATCGCGATAGCCGGTAATCGAATGGAAAACACCGCCGTCCAGTGCGGCTTTGAAATTAAATGTAGCACCGCGCGTGGCATAGGTATTTGGGTATTCACTGGCGGTATCAATGCTGTGGGAATAATAATCGTCGATGTTGTAATCTGTTTTTTGTTTAAACCAGCGGCGCTGGATTTTTCCAAAAGCATCTTCGGCATAATTGACTGGATAAGGTTTACCTGTTGCAGGATTTATACTGTCATAAAATGCAGGAATTTTATCCCTGAAAGTAAAACAGTTTTCGCAAATTTCCCGGCCGGTCGGTGTGTAATCAATTGCTAATTCAGCATTGATATTATCTGTAGGCGTAAATAAAAATTGCGCGCGCGCATTGGTTCTATCCGTGTTGCGCCAGGTGTAATGACTGTCATTTTTATTAGCCCAGGGGCCGTCGGCTGTTTCACGGTGCAACGAAATCCTTGCTGCCAGCAAATCATCAATAACTGCACCACCCAGGGTTGCAACATAAGAGACGGTATTTAATTCCCCGAAGGTGAGCGATGCTTTTGCTTCTGGCGTAAAGCTGGGGGCGCGGGTTTTGATATTCACTACACCCACACTAAAACTCTTGCCGCCGTTAACGCCATTGGGGCCGCGAATGACTTCTACCGATTCAATATCATCAAAATTGGACAGCGCCGCTATCGCACTGATGCCATTACTCACACCATCTACCGTGACACCAACACTTGGATCAAGGACACCAGCGCCAGCAGCCCAGCCTACACCGCGTACAAAAATTGACGTGGTGTTAGGGTTCTGCCAGGACGTCCTGATATTGCCAATACGATTTACGATATCGCGGAAATTGTTCACGTGGAATTTTTGTAGTTCTTCGCCGGTAATCGCAGAGACTGATTCCGGTTTGTCTTTCAGCCGCTGGCTATGCACTGTTACGGCTTGCAAAAGAACGGCATCACCTTTATTAGCGGAAGTTTTTTCGGCATTTTTATCGGCTACCGTTTTTCCATCATTATCAGCAGCAAACAGCAAGCTTGAGGATAATAAACCGGTTCCCAGAATAATTGCTTTATATAACATTGATTTTTTGGTTTTTAAGTATCGCTGGCTGGTTAAGTTAACACGTTTTCTTTTTTCCATTTATAGCCTCATTTGCTGCGCTTGGTTGAATACAAGGTAAATAAAACCGGAAGTAGCAAACGCAAAGGCAATTGATATGCCAAGCCGGTCAAGGCGTGATTTATGATTTATTAAAGTTATTTTTTTAACAGGAAAATTTTTGTTTGATATTAAGCAGGGGAAATTATTCCAGGGAATTTTTTTAAGTGGCTGTGGATAAATAAACTGTGAAGATATTTTTAGTGCTTGCTTTTCAATAATGGGTTGCTGGTTGCCATACATGTTAATTTTTGTTGCGTATATTTTTAAATGAACGTTATTAATGGCCCTGTCTAAAAAGCAACTGTCATATTGATAACAGTAAGGAAAACAATATAAACACTTTGTGATTTGTTTTAGCCAATGCATCCGGTTTTTATTCTGGCAAAAAAATCGGTTTACAGGTTTTACCCTTGTGAATACTCATGTTTTGTTAATTGGTACAGGCTTTGCGTTGGTGGGTATGTGCCAGAGATTATGGCAACTGATTTATCACAGGTTTGTTTGGCAATTTCATTGTTGAAATCATTGGAGAAATCTATGTCGGTTATCCCAGGTTCAGATGCGCAAGCGAATATTGAAGACCAGCAGCAAGAATTAATCGCAGTACCCGAAACTTCTCCATCCGGTGTGAGCCGTCGTTCTCTGTTAGGGCGTGCAGGCATCCTGACGACTGCCGGTGTCGCCGCACCATTGCTGGCGAGCGTTGCCCATGCACACACTAAAGATGAGGATGATGAGCGTTCAAGTGATGGAAATGATTATTCGGATTTCTATCGCGATGATCAATACGGTACGTTGCATGCAAAAACGTTGCGTAAAAAATCCTATAAGGCGCGAATTAAAGCCGCCGAACTGGAATACGATGTCGATATTCCCCCGCATCCCAACAACGGTGATGAAGCGCGTTATGCCAATAAAATTGGCACATCGACAAAAGGATTAAAGCACGATGCAAACGGGCACGTTGATCCTGAATCCTATGCATCGTTTTTAAAAGCCCTGCAAACCCGCAAGCATGAAGACTTTGAAAAAATTATTTTAGGTGGAACGGCGAAATTAGCTGATCCGCAAGGCCCACTCACAACAGCGCTTGAAGGTGTGAGCAATGCACAATTGGCTATTCCGGTTGCCGCGCGGCTGGACAGTGCTGCACTCGCGGCGGAGCATATAGAAATTTATTGGCAGGCCCTGCTGCGCGATGTTCCCTTTGAAGATTACAAAACCGGGACCGGTAATGAACTGGTACAGGCAGCTGTTGCTGAATTAAATCGGTTGCCGGAATATCGCGGCCCGAAAGTAAATGGCAAAGTGACTCCGGAAACCCTGTTTCGCAGCACAGCCTTATATGTGGATTACAAGGCTGATCGCAGTGGAAAAAAAGGCAAATATGTTGTTCCGCCCGAGACATTGAAAGGGCCTTATATATCACAATTTTTGCTGCGTCCTGTTCCTGCCTGGGGAACTTTTCCCGCCCAGGCGCAATTGCGCCCCATCCAAACTGTTGGTGAAAGTTTTGGAACTACGTTTGATGAATGGTTGAAAATTCGCAATGGCATCAGCACTGGCAGAAATATCAGTACTGAACCCGGGCGGCGTCACATCATTAATGGTCGCGATCTGGCGTGGCTTGCACGCAGCTCTGGTCCGACCTATTTGCACGCATTGCAAATTTTATTGGCCGCCCCTGTTGCCGGTAATCCCTTGGCGGGTGGTATAGGTGCACCGTTGAATCCTGCCAATCCTTACGTTAATTCCAAAACCCAATCGTCCGGTTCTTCATTTTCATCGGGATTTATCCAGGGATTGTTAGCATTGGCGGGGCCGTTGGCGATCAAAACTTCCTACTACCAAAACTGGTTTGTCGATAGACGTTTGCGCCCCGAGGACTACGGTGGCCTCGTGCACAAAGTGTTGGCCAAAGGTGCGAGTTATCCGGTTCACCGCGATGTACTTGAATCGGATGCAGTAGCTCGCACCTTTGCTGCCAATGGCAGTTATTTATTGCCGTTGGCGAATAATACCGGAGCACCTACGCATCCGGGTTATCCAAGTGGTGCCACTATTTCAGCGGCAACACCAGTGACCTTATTGAAAGCGTTCTTTGATGAAAACTACGTTATTCCAAATCCGGTACAAGTTGATCCGGCTGATCCAACGAGGTTAATTCCATGGGAGGGTGAACCACTGACTGTCGGTGGTGAATTAAACAAGCTGGTTAATAATGTTGGGTTCGGCCGCAACTTTAATGGTTTCCACACTCGCGCCGATATTTCGGCATCCCATGCTTTAGGTGAAGCGTTGGCGATTAGCCTGCTTCGCGACCAGCGTTTTACGTACAACGAAACATTTGAAGGTTATACCTTCACCCGGTTTGATGGAACCAAAGTGACGGTGTAGAAAGGAATCGTTGTGCAAGATGCAAAGCGGCTACAAGGATGTTTTTTTGATTAATCGCTCTTCATAAAAATGCCTCGCAGTTATTTTCTGCGAGGCATTTTTTTTTGATATTTATTAAATGGCTATTATTGGAGCGCTGTTTTCCACACCTGGTTGTTGCCTTATCTACTGTGCACTGTTTGATTCTAAGCAGGTATTTTTTTCCGGTATTTCCAGCCTCGCAATAATTGGTCAAATTGATTGTTGTTTAGTATGTCTTTTGAGCAAAGCCAATATTTATTGGCATTGGTATGGGCATTGCAATTGTGCTGGTGTAGTGCCTCTTTAATTCTTATTCATTATCCATTTCCCTTTTCGTTCCAATTTTTTAGTAAGGAATAATTTCCATGAAAAAATTAACGCTTGCCTTTGGTGTGTTTGTAGCTTTTTTTGCCTCCCTGGCAATGGCCCAGAATAATAGCGGTAAGCCCGCTGTTAAATACAAAACTCCCGAGCTAACGGTAGCGCAGGTTGATCAATGGCTGGCGAAGCCAGACCAGGTATTGGTCATTGATATTCGTCGCCCTGATGAGCTGATTACCTTTGGTAGTTTCCCGGTATTTTTAAACGTCCAGTTCGCTGACCTGGAAAAGAATATTGCTTACATCCCTAAAGACCGGAGCATTATCACTGTTTCCAACCACGCTAATCGTGCATTTGCTGCGGGTGATTTGCTGAGCAGCAAAGGTTACAAAGTGATTGGTGCTGCCGGTTCAGAAAATTATGAACAACAAGGCGGTAAAGCAGTGACTAAAATTCAAAAGCCGGCTCCTAAACCAGCACAATAAATCGGTGTGTAAAGGATTATTTCATGAGGGTGGGTGGTTTTGGGTTGGGTTTGAATAAACTGTTTTTTAGCAAGCTTTTTAAAAGACGTTTACTCGCAGGTTATGGTTCAGGTTGTAATTTTCTGGCAGCAGCAACCTTGGTTGTTGCTGTGTCCAACAACCTTGCTGCTGAAGAGATTGCCATTCCACGCATTCAACATTCAGTGAACATAGATGCAGAGTTAACTGAACCCGAATGGCAAGCAGCAAAAAAAGTGGATTTGTTATTCGATACCTGGCCCGCTGAAAATAATCCCGCACCGGTAACAACCACGGCTTATGTGATGGAAAATGGCGATTATTTTTATATCGCCTTCCGCGCCAGGGATACGGATCCCGATGCAATCCGCGCGTATTATCGCGACCGCGATAAAATTTGGGATGATGATACCGTAGGCATCAAGATTGATACCTACGGTGATCACAAACTTGCCTATCAATTTTATGTAAATCCATTTGGTGTTCAAGCCGATGGCATTGCCGATGAAACCAGCAAGCAGGAAGATGATACTGATCTGGCCTGGGACGGAATTTGGCACAGTGCAGGTAAATTAACGGAAGAGGGCTATCAGGTAGAGATTGCCATTCCCCTGCAAATTCTGAATTTCAATGACCGTTTAATACAGCAACAATGGAAAATTGAATTGCTGCGTTTTTATCCGCGCGATGTGCGCCATCGCCTGTCGAACAATAAGCTGGAGCGCGCCAATCCCTGCTGGATTTGCCAATTGCAAGCGTCATATGGATTTTCCGGTGTGAAGGAAGGAAAACATTTTACGCTGGTGCCGAGCCTGGTTGCGGGCACCGATGAGCAGCGTAAATTGCGCCCGCATGACAACGGCCCCTGGCAGCGCCAAAGCGATATTGAACCGGGGTTGGATGTGAAGTGGGGAATCACCCCTGATATCAATTTGAATGCGACCTTGAATCCTGATTTCTCGCAAGTGGAAGCCGATGAAGCGCAAGTATCAGTGAATGATCCATTCACGTTGCTACTGCCCGAAAAGCGCAGCTTCTTTCTCGATAATGCCGATTATTTTTCATCGCCGCTGGATTTGGTTTATACGCGTAATGTGAACTCACCGGACGCCGGCGCGAAATTAACGGGCCGCCACAATCGCCATGCGTTTGCTTTTTTTGCGACGGATGATAACAGCACGCAATTTATTGTTCCCGGTAATATCAGTTCGACCGTTGCGCAACTGGATCGCGAAAGCAACAACGCGGTGTGGCGTTATCGATACGATCCCACCGCGACCTTATCAATCGGTGCCTTGGGCACTGCGCGTGAAGCGGAGGATTATCACAACCGGGTCCAGGGTATCGATGTGAAATACCAACCCAACGACCAGGATGAATGGGTAGCGCAATGGCTATACAGCAATAGCCAGTATCCGCGGACTTTGGCAGGCCAATTGCGCGATGAATCGGCATTGCGGGTAAACGCCGAACCGTTTAGTAGTCACGCCGGTTATTTTTCCTATTTACGCGAAACGCGCCACTGGATGTGGAATAGTCGCTATCAACGTATGGGCGAGGATTTTCGTGCGGACCTGGGTTATATTCCGCAGACCGATTATTACAAGCAAACCCACGCCACGAGTTACCAATGGTTTTCCGATTCGCATGGGTGGAATCGCATCAAACTCTGGAGCGATTGGGATACTACCCACAACGAGCGCCATGAGTTTCTGGAAAGAGAATGGGAAGTGGAACTGGAGATGTGGGGGCCGCAACAATCTTATCTGAAGTTACGGCCAATATATCGCGAGCGTGTTGGTGCTCGCCATGATAAAACCACACTGGCAATTACCGGCAACACGGACGAATTTACAGAAGTATTATTGGAAAGTGAAATCGAAGCCCAACCCTGGTCCGGTGTTTATGTAGGGCTGGAAACAGAGCATGGCAGAAAGCTCGATTTTCGCAATAACCGTATGGGGCACGGGCTTGAACTTGAGCCGGAAGTGCGCTGGAATTTGAATGAACATTTCCTGTTAAACCTGCGCCATACTTATCGCACCCTGGATGCCGACGGCGCTGAAGTGTTTACTGCGAATATGACCGACCTGCGGTTGAGCTATCAATTCTCGGTTCGTAGTTTTGTGCGGCTTGCGCTGATTTATTCCGATATCGAACATAATCCGGATAATAATTTCATCGCAGTTAAACCCAAAAAACGCGAGTTAGGTTCGCAATTGTTATATTCCTACAAGATAAATCCGCAAACCTTGATTTACGCCGGCTACAGTGATGCGGCGCTCAGCGACGATCAGATCGATGAACTGGATCTCTACCAACGCTCGGTATTTTTGAAATTGAGTTATGCGTGGATGCTGTAGTGATTGCGCAGGTGGGAATTGCAGATTGTGGGTGAACTCGCGAATCCCAACGATTTCATACAGAAAAAAATCAACCAGTTTGAAAAATATGATCAACCAACCGAAACGACCCCGCATCCGCATCCATTTCAACTATCCCGCCAATCGGCACAATAAATTGCTGCCGTATATGGCCAATCATCGCGCCGCGATAGGCGGGAATATTTAGCGGCTTGATATGGTCGTTAAAAATTTCTTCGAGTGTTAACCAACCATAACCGCCATTGGGCCGGCAATCGACGCAGGCGCCGAAAATAAAACCGGCGATTTTGTTCAATGCACCCATTAATTTTAATGTGCTGAGCATTCGGTCAATGCGATAGGGAGCTTCTTCCACATCTTCCAGAAAAAGAATTTTGCCGGTGAAGTCCGGTAAGTAAGGTGAGCCTGCCAGCGCGGTAAATACGGTGAGGTTGCCGCCGATTAATTCGCCGCGTACTTTTCCGCTACGAATCGTGGCAGTACGGTTTTGGCGTTGTACCAAATCATCTTCATGGCTGCGCAAATTTTCATAGTGCATTAATTCGCGCAGGAAAAAGAGTCGCTGGAATTGATCGGCATTAAATGGATTCCAGCTGCCAGTTGCATTGGGACCATGAAAGGTGATCAAACCTGTTTGTGCATAAATGGCGTTATGTAATGCAGTGATATCCGAGAAGCCCAACAATGCTTTGGGATTGTTGCGAATAGTTTGATAATTCAGCAAGGGCAACACGCGCGCTGCACCGGAACCGCCGCCAAGGCAAATAACGGCTTTGATTGCTTTATCCGCAAATGCGTCATTGATATCACTCGCGCGTTCACTATCCGTTCCTGCTAAATGGCCACGACGCGAATTTAAATGTTTCCCCAATTTCACGTTGAAACCGAAGGCTTCCAGCGCTTCCTTTCCAATGTGTACTTCCAGGCTATCGTCAATTGCTTTGGATGGACATACCAACGCAACTGTATCGCCTTTGTTTAATGGTATTGGCAGGATTCGCTTTGGATTGGTTATGGAAGTGGCTTTAGCACTGGAAGAGGTTGTTAATGATAGAAGGGCAGTGCTTGCGATTGCTGTTTTAATAAATTGGCGCTTATCCATAAGGGAGACTCTCTCAGGAAAATTGACGATCATGTAAGTTATGAGCGGAGGCTATATTATCTTGTAATTTGTGTGCTCCAGTAATTTGAGTGGCGATCCAATTGGATCACCACGGGAATTCACAACAGTTTTTAGTAATCTTCAGGTTTTATATCGCCACAATTACTGGATAGCCATGACCCGGTTTGTTCAGTCTCATATTTTTGTGTTGAGCCTTCGGTCTTGGTAACAAAATGCGATTTGCCTCTGTATTGGGTGGGTGACACAAATTCAATTTCACCTTCGCCAGTAGCACTTTGTTGTCCGGTACAGGTGTAAGTAGTTTTGAATTTTGTTTTGCTGATTTGTGTGATGGTTGGTGTGCATTCATCGCCAGTTTCGGGCACGTAACCTTTATCGATTTGCGCCTGGGTAACACATTGTTTGACGATAGTGCCATCTTTGCTGATTTGCACTTTATTGTTCTGCATGCTTACGCCTTGATCAGAAAATTTCATGCCCTGTTGGGCCATCATATCTTCCATCATTTTGCGTTGCTCAGGTGGCAAGCCCGCCATTTGTTTCTTCACTTCTTCCATTGCTTGTTGCATTTGCTCGGTTTGCGCCGCGAGACCATTGCCGCCGATTAATTTAATGCGGTGTTCCCATAAACCGGGTTTCATATCGACTTTTAATGTATCCGCGTGCAACGGTAGTGATGTGCTTATTGCCAGTAAACCCATTAATGATATTAAGCCTGTGCTTTTGATCATGGTGTTGTTCCTTTCTGGTAAAACATTTTCTGGATTATCACTATCAAACTTTCTGATAGCAGTTTCTAAAATAGCAGGGCGGTTCTTGATGCAGGGTAAATCCTGATAGTGAGACTCTTCCCGGTTGTGGTGGTTCAGGATTTTCATTTTCACTCCCTGATGTGAACAGGGAGTGAATGCGATCGTGCGCATTGTTAATTGGATATGTTTGACGGGCGTTAAACCGATTCCATGTGTCGCTCTTCACTCGGCGGGTGGCCGATAATGCGTTTGAATGCCCGGCTGAATGCTGCTTCCGAATCATAACCCAGGCGATTTGCCGCTACCGCAATGCGCATACCATCCTGCGCAATCCAGTGGCGAGCCTGGAACATTTTCACGCGCGCAACATATTTGGCCGGCGATTCACCGAGGGTGCGGGTGAACTTATCGGTAAAACTTGAACGCGATGCGCCCATCACGGCGGCGAGGCTGGCGACAGTCCAATCCTGTTCCGGTTGGGTGTGGATTGCAGCCAATACTTTGCCAATTTGCGGGCAGCGCACGGCGGCAATCCAGCCATCGGAGTTACTGCACGCGCACTCGACCCAGGCGCGGATAATACTTGCGGCCAACACATCGGCAAGGCGCGCGAGTATGCCGCAGGCGCCGATGCGCGCGAGGGTAATTTCGCGCTCCATCGACTCCAGCAGTATGGGGACCGATGGATCGCGTGTAGCGAGATCGCCAGCGCGCATCATGTCCGGCATCATCGCGACCAACGGATGAAGTGGGTCGAGGTTAAAGCGCATGGCGCCGCAAAACATCACATCCGGTTGTTTGTCACCTTCGGCCAGGTCACCATTCACCAGATAAATATTTTCCGTTACCGCGCGACGGGCGAGGGAATCTATATCAATGGCAGGCACGTCGGGCGAGCTTGCCAATATGTGAAAACTGCCACGCGGAAAAAGTACAGCATCGCCCGGATTTAACTGCACCCAATCCGTTGTTCGCGTGCGAACCCAACAACCCCCTTGCGCCACAAAGTGGAAGCGCGCCATTTTTTGTGCGGGGAAGGCGACAGCCCATGGCGGGTTTAGCAGGCAACGGCCATATTCCACACCGTCAAGGCGCAGGCCAAGCAGGATTTCTGTCAATGTATCGCGCATAGGTGCTACTCACTTTGGACAAACAGTCATGCCTTTTGGATTTTATATCATAGAAAAGCCAAAATTCTAACCCTACACTGCGACTACATTTTCGAGTTTTTTCCAGTTATCCCGTTATGTAGGACCGCCCATGAACGATACCACTTGCCCAGACAATTCCGCTCTACTACCACCCCTCGCATCTTCCGCTAGTTCATCTGCTAACTGGGCGGGAATTATCAGCCTGGCGCTGGGTGTGTTTGGCCTGGTAACCGCTGAATTTTTGCCCGCCAGCTTATTGACAGCGATGGCCGCAGACCTTGGCATTTCCGCTGGTGCTGCCGGCCAGGCTGTTACCGCAACGGCGTTGGTTGGTGCGATTGCGGCACCGACCATTCCCGTTATTACCCGCAATCTGGATCGCAAACTGGTGTTGCTATTCCTGTCACTATTGCTAGTCATTTCCAACGTGCTCGCCGCTACCGCAGAAAATTTTGCCGTATTGCTTGTATCGCGTGTTTTGTTGGGCATTGCCCTCGGCGGTTTTTGGTCGATGTCAGCGGCGTTGGCAATGCGCCTGGTACCGGACAATTTATTTGCGCGGGCGATGTCGGTAATTCTGACCGGCGTTTCTGTGGCAACGGTGTGCGCTGCACCATTGGGCGCTTATATCGGTGATTTGTGGGGATGGCGCAGCGCCTTTATCGTTGCCGGTGGTTTGAGTTTGGTAACGATCATTGCGCAATTTTTTGCGATCCCTGCGTTGCCGCCCAAAGATAATCCAAACTTGCGCACATTGTTTGAATTACTGGGCCGCACCCATGTGCGTGTTGCATTGTTCGCTGTATTGTTAGTGATCTCCGGTCATTTTGCGGGCTTCACTTACATTCGTCCCTTATTGGAAGATGTAACGCATTTGCCTGTTAGTGCGATTTCCGCAATTTTGTTGGGTTATGGGATTGGTGGATTCTTCGGTAATTTTGCCGGCGCACTTATCGCTGAACGCAGCGAACGTTTTGCGATTGCCAGCGGTGGTGCATTGATCGCAATACTCGCGCTGACATTAATTATCGGTGGGAATAATGCGAGTGTAGCAGCGTTTTCTATCGCACTATGGGGATTTGCATTTGGCGCGTTTCCGATTGGTTTCCAGACATGGATTGTGCGCGCCGCGCCGGATCAGGCAGAAGGAGCAGGTGGTTTATTAGTGGCTGCATTTCAAATTGCAATTGCCAGTGGCGCAATTGGTGGGGGATTATTGGTTGATTATATCGGCGCGTTAGGCGGACCTGTTTTCGCACTGATTGCAATTAGTGTTGGCACCCTTGTGGTATTGGTTTTTGGCCCGCGTAAAACACATTCTGTTTAATTGTTTTCAATACAAATTCTGTAGGGACACACTAAAAAGGAAAAATATTATGCAAACCGAAAAACGTAATCGCCAAATTATTTTGGCAGCGCGCCCACAAGGTTTACCGGTATTGGAAAATTTCCGTATGGATGAAAAACCGGTTCCAACGCCTGATGAAGGTCAGGTGTTATTGCGTACACTCTATCTCTCGCTCGATCCTTACATGCGTAATTTAATGGATGAGATTGGCCCTGGTTACGCACCGTCAATTAATCTGAATGAGCACATGGTTGGCGGTACGGTGAACCAGGTGGTGGTGTCGCGCAATGGAAAATTCCACGCGGGTGAATTAGTGCTGGGCAATGCCGGTTGGCAGGATTATGCATTATCTGATGGCGGTGATTTGCAAAAACTGGGTGATATGGCCGAGCCTTCACTCGCACTGGGTGGTTTGGGAATGCCGGGTTTTACTGCGTATGTCGGTTTGCTGGATATCGGTAAGCCTAACGCGGGTGAAACATTGGTTGTTGCTGCCGCGACCGGTGCGGTCGGTGCAGTGGTGGGGCAAATCGCAAAGCTCAAAGGCTTGCGTGTTGTGGGGGTTGCCGGTGGTGCAGATAAATGTCGCTACGCTGTTGAAGAATTGGGTTTTGATGCTTGTATTGATCGCCACCATCCGCAATTCGCCCGGGAACTTGTCGCTGCTTGCCCCGCTGGCATTGATATCTATTTTGAAAATGTAGGCGGAGAAGTATTTGAAGCTGTATTGCCGTTATTGAATCTGAACGCGCGCATTCCGGTATGCGGTTTTATTTCCCATTACAATGATAAAACCTTGCCCGCTGGCCCCAATAAATTACCATTGCTGATGGCTGCAATATTGCAGAAGCGTGTCCATGTGGAAGGTTTTATTATTCTTGACCACTATGCAACTCGCTATGGGAGTTTCGTACGGGATATGCACGAGTGGATTCGCGCCGGGAAAATAAAACTGCGTGAAAATAAAATCCAGGGCCTGGAAAATGCACCATCGGCTTTTATTGGTTTGTTACAAGGGAAAAATTTTGGCAAGTTATTGGTAGAGGTTGCCCGTCCCTTATAAAAAGCACTGGCGAAGTAACAACTCCGCCAGTTAATAATTAACTAATACCCAAAACGGTTAACCGAAAAAAAACGGATTGATTAGCCGGAACGTTTGGGTAGGTTAACCGGTTGTACACCAACCCCTTTGGTTTGCAAATAGTTTTCCAGATCAATTTTACGTGCAGGTAAAAATTGATTGATAAGCGCAGGTGATAACGGGTATTCACCGTTCAGCAAATATTCGCTAATGTGGTTAAAACCATGGGAATTCGGCCAGCTAACACCAGTTCCCAAGGCGTTGGCATTATTAAGGCCAAACGCGGATGGATTATGGCATCCGGCGCAACTCATTGCAGTGGCACGTTTAGTGATTTGGAGCGGGGTTAGGGTACTACCCAGTTGTATTAATTTGGTGTTGATAGTGGTAGAAAAAATACCACCAGGTACAAAGTTGACTGGCGATGAATAATCGCTTTCTGCGATTGCTCCACTGGCATGGCTTTGCGGTAAATTATGCGTGTCGCTTACAATTTTCAAACTGAATTGATTCACATCGCCGGTCAAGGTTTGCAGGTTGTTCACAAAATCATTTTTAAATGCAATGGCACGGCTATCTGCGTTTCCATCCTGGAAAAATAAACTGTTTGGATTGTTTTTTACACTGACAACTTGCAACGTATTTTTTCCATTTTCTACCGCAGTTTTATACTCCTTCAAATTCCAGGTGCTGGAACCAAGGAATTGGTTGGTGCGGATTTGGCCGCTGCCCTGTGCAAAATTCCGATAATCAATTGGAGCGCGAATACCAAAGTCCGGAATACCTTTGAAGTAAAAAATATTCAAAAACTGCGCTACGCCCGCATTATTCGATGAACTGAGGCTGCGAAAAAATTCCTGTAGTGGATAACAGCCTGCCGCATTGCCCGGGAGCGGGTTTGGTAATACCGCATCAAGGCTGATAAAGTTTCTTCCACCGCTCGGGCGGCCAAAGACAATGCGATATTCGCCGCAATCCTGAAATGTTTCTTTATCGCGCAAATCAAAACGATTCGCTAACGCAATAGGAATATAACCAGCAATATAGTTTGCTGCCTGGGTTGCTTGAATGCCTTCTTCAGGGCGGCATTCCACCGCAAAGTTATTTAACGATCCGGAGCAGTTTGCAATGCCAGTTCCCGCAGACTGGCTCACCGGATTTTGCGCATCCCACATCCGGGCGAATAAGGTGGTTCCGTCAATGGGATCAGTTGGATTATTGGCTGTCATTTGTGCAGCTAATTGGTTCAATACACGTAACAGGCTGAAATCCTGTGCATTCAGGATTTCATGGTTATTTATGAAAATAGATTTAGGTGTTTGAATGAAGGGCGTTGAATAACCGAATATGGCATTCATCTGCTTGACTTCGCCCCCGGGGCGGAGTTCACGAATAAAATATTTCGGTGTAACGGTTTGCCTGCCAATAACGATAATATTCCCGGATGCTGTGTTCGCTGTGTGTATTACCCGGCTCACGCCGTTAATTTCTTCGGTAATCTCAATACTTCCAATGGCATTTGCCCACGAAAGCATAAAATTTCCCGACCTTTGTATACTGGGTAGCGTCATAAATGTTATCGCGTGGCTGAATGTGCTACTTAATAACATGAAAACGAGGAATAACGATTTAATGGAGAAGTTTTTACTGATAGATGTATTACACATCGAACAATCCTTTTGTGTGGTTGATTAACTACATCTCCAGATTCATGCGTATAAATTATCTGTTTCAAATAATTTTTCAGGCATGCTGCAAGTGGCATTAGTGTTATGTTTTTGTTTTTAAATTTTACGAATAAACATTATGAAAAACTATAGGTTTTTTACGATGTAAAAATAGTTTCATATAATTTTTATTATGATAAATAGAATTATTAAGGTATGGGCCAATCCAGTTAAAATAGTTTAGATGCCATATGGATGTTTTTATTGACAAATTGTTTAATGTGCAGCCAGTTTTTCAGGAGGAAAAATTTAAGAAAGGGATTGTTAATATTTTTGTGAAAGTTTGTGGTTAAAAAGTGCCCCGATGAGAAGGGCACTGATTTTCTTCGGTATAAGCCGTTAGAACTTACCGCTCACCACAATACTTGCTGTCCGCGGTAACGCCGGGCTCCAGGTATTCCAGGTTTGGTTTTGGTAAGTGTCATCTTCAAACAGGTTTTTTACAACCAGGCTTACATCAAATTCCCCTTTGTTTTTGCCCAAGCCAATTGAAAAATCGGTAGTGGAGGAGCCATCTACCCAGCCATAACTGGAGAGGGCGTTATCGGAATTGAATTTGCTGTTGTACGAGGTATTAACGCTGGTATGGAATTCGTGGTTGCTAAATACCGGCGCGCGATAATCAATACCTAAATTAAAACTGTATTTAAAGGCACCCGGTAAGGTTTCACCCGAAATATCCTGGAAGGGCGCAGCGCCCTGGTAACCATTTTCTACCGGCTGTGCTGAATTGGGAAACTCAACATAATAGGCATCGTTATATGCGCCGGAGAAACGAATAGTGGTATTGGGAATTCCGGAGTAGAGCCCATCAATTTCCAAACCTTGTGCTCGCACTTTAGGCACGTTGCCGGTGTAGGAGAGATAAGCAACTTCCGGTGCGCCGCTGATAGTGTTTTGTTCAGTGGTATATTCATCCACCGCGCGTACGGCTTGTTGATAATCCTTGATATTGGTGAGGAAAATATCGGCATTAAATACCAGGGTGTTATCCAGCAAAACTGTTTTTACACCAATTTCATAGGCGCTGGATTTTTCTGCATCGGTTAAATAGGAGAATCCGTTTACCACTTGCGCGATGCCTGCTTTTTCACCGTATTGCCATGAAGCATACACGGTAAGCTTATCGTTAAACTTGTACGTTGGGCTTACCACAAAGGCTGGTTGGGTTTCTTCAAAACTTTCGGCTTTAACCGTATTCCATAATGCAGCGGCTTGCGTTCGGCGAATAGTTTTTGCATCGGCAACCTGGGCCTTTTGTGCATTGGTCAAGCTGGCATAAGCGGCCCCTGCAGTTCCGGTAATGGCTGTACCAAAATATTTATTGGCAAGTTTATCGGCGAGTTGCAATTGCGCTGTCGAGTTATTATTAACGAAAGCACCATTCACAATCTGCCCCAAAGTTCCGGCAGGATAAGAGGTTCCATCAATTGTTGTGGTGGCATTCAGTGAATTAAACCCGCCAAGGTTTACCAGGTTGACCACATTCACCGACGAAGAATTTAATGCACTGCCAGCGCCGTTATCGGTAAGTAATGCACTGGTGGTTGTGTCGCGGTTTTCTCGTGTTAAGCGCACGCCCGTAGTTAATGTTAATGGATCAGACAAATGCCAGTTAGCTTGCGCAAATATTGCGGTGCTTGCATTTTCATATTTGTTGGCTTGTTCGCGATTTAAGCGGCTCAATGAATCCTGTAATAACGCGCGTCCGCTGGCATTTGCATCAAGGCGATTATATTGCGCAGTCGATGCAAACCATGCACCGGCATCGGCCCCCCAACCCGCGCGGGTAGAGTGATCAATATCCGTTGCTAACCAGAATAATCCCGTTTGGTAATCGACAAAGCCGCCGGTTTTTGAACTTAAACGAAGCTCCTGGCTATATTGTTTGTAGTCCACCAAACCGCCACCATTTTTACTGATATCAAACGGCGTGCCTTCATCGTTACGTGCTGCAAAATAATAATCCTTGTAGGCGGTAATCGAGGTAACTTCATAATCATTCAATCGCCAGTTTAATTCGGTGGACGCACCGTTGGTGCCGGTCACAATCGGATTGTAATTGTCGGCATTGATGCGATCACGAGTGCTATTCCCGAGCCAATCGTCTTCATAGCGATAATCGCTTTGCTCCAGGAACCAACGGCGATTCAAACGGGTTTTGGGGTCGGAACTCAGCGGGTTCACATTGGTTCCTGAATTTGCACCGGTGGTATTAATTCCCGCATAAGTCGTTGGCGTAGGTTTGTTAAACGAGCGACCATTGGTCGCTTCGCCGGCTTTCGGTTGTGCATCCAGGCTAATGCGCGCGGTGAAATCTTCACTGGGCGTCAATAAAAATTGTACACGTGCAGACAATCGATCTTTATTCGCGTAAGTCTGGTCCTGGTTGTACGTATTTACTAAATCGCCATTCGCTTTTTGGGCGGTAAATGTTCCGCGCCATGCCAACAAATCATCAATTACCGCACCACCTAAAACGGCGGAGCCAAATAAATCGTGATAATCACCATAACTCACCGTTGCGTATGCTTCTTTGGTAAATGTCGGGCGACGCGTGGTGATATTAATTACACCGAGGCTGGTGTTTTTTCCTAACAAGGTTCCCTGTGGGCCACGCGTTACTTCAACCGCAGCAATATCAGTAAAGTTTACGCTGGATGAGAGCGGGTTGTAGGCGTAGTTAACGCCGTCGACAATAATTCCCACGCTTGGATCTTGCGCATCGGTTTGCGCCTGCTTACCGATTCCACGTACAGACAAACTGAATTGACGCGGGTTGCCCGGATTCCAGATTACATTCCCAACACGCTTGCTAAATGATGCAACATCCAACGCTTGCAGGCGCTCCAATTCCTGGCCGGTAACAACAGAAATAGACAGCGGGACATCTTGCAGTTTTTCGATGCGATTACGTGAGCGTACAGTAACTGCTTGTAAAACAATTGGTTTTTCGGCTTTTTTTTCTGTGGTTGTATTGCTGGTTGTTGATGCTTGTGCGAGTTGAATTGTTTGAACGGTTTTTTCGGCTTCACTGGTTTGATCGTTCTGGCTGGTTTGTGCAAGCACGGGCAATGCGGAGTGGGCAAGGCCGGCAACTACCAGCCACTGTGTGGCTGTTAATGACAGACGTCGTTTTTTTGGGGATTGATGTAAGGGATTGTGCGTGTGATGAATACGATTCATGGAAAATTCCTTCAGAAAACAACAATGAATTACTCGACAATAATGTCGGCGCATACAATGCTGCTATCGCAAGTAACAGGCCATAAATCAACTTTTACTGTACCGATACGGACAAGTTTTTTGATGCGACAAAGGCTGTTGATAATTGAAAAATGATTGTTGAAATTAAACCGGCCCCCTTTGCGCGCCTGTTTTTTAGATAACATATTCTGTGCGGAATAAACCGGTGATGTTTCTTTGGTTGCAGTGATTCTTAAAACAAAACATATGGCTGTTTAAAAAGCCAATTGCCTGAAAAACGCTTCCTTGCGTAGAGATGTTTTCAAGGTGTTATTTTGCAAGCAACAAATAAATGCGTTGTTGCAAACGGATCATTTTCTGATGCTAACCACACCTTCATTTTTTTATAGTTTTGCATTGATACTTACACCGATCCAGCGCGGATCGCCGGGCGCATAAGAATTCCAGTTAAACAGGCTGCCATAGTCGACATCAAACAGGTTTTTAGCGATTAACGAAACGTCGAATTTTTTATCCGTTGTACTAATGCCTAACACGATATCGGTGAGTCCATAACCATCTACTTTTGCATAACGGGATAGCGTTGGCTCGCTGAGATAACTGCTGGTGTAATTGTAATTTGCACTGATGTGAAAATGACGATTGGTAAAAACAAGTTGTGAATGTTCAGCAAAAATATTGAACGTGAATTTTGACGCACCCGGAACTGTACGACCACTCACATCGTAATAAGCTACGGAACTTCCTCCCAATTCTGGTGGTTTGCCCAGATTCGTAAATTCTATGTAACGTGCATCGGTGTAAGCGCCGGCAAAACGCACAGTGTTAAAGCTATCGGTATAGGCCAAATCCAGTTCCACACCTTTGGATCTGACTTTAGGAACATTTCCCAAACCTTCGGTGTATGCCAGCAGGCCATTATTGTTGGCGATGGTTTGGGCTGCATCATAAAAATAAACCGGTTGGATAAAATTTTTAATGTCTTGATAAAAGACCGCCACATTTGAACTCACCATGCCGTTAAAAAATTGTGATTTCAACCCGAGCTCATAAGCGTCGGTTTTCTCGGTGTCTACCGGAACAGATTTACCACCGAATTTGGTAGCGCCTACGATTTGCGATACACCGGCTTTTTCACCATGCTGATAAGAAAAATAGCCGGTATGGCTGTCATTAAAATCGTAAGCGGGACTGATGTTGCCAATTAATAAATCATCTTCATAGGGTTCGGCATCGGTTTCCATATGCAATGCCCCCAAACGTGCAAGGCGAATTGCTTTTGCCGCCGCAACCTGGGTTCTTTGTTTTTCAGTGAGTAAAGAGTATGAGGGCACACCAAAATATTTATTGGCGACGGAGTTTGCCAATGCGAGTTGGCTGGTACTATTGGTGTTGGCCAAAACCCCTTTACTGTCGCTGATAAATCCATTCAGCTGGACATCGTTTACGGCGGCGGGATTGAGTTCTGCACCGTAACCATTATCGGCAATATAGCGGGAAGTTTTGGTCTGGTGGCGTTTTTCTTTCGAGATACGCAAGCCGGCGGCAATTGAAAATGGATCTGTAATTTGCCATGTGCTGTTACCGTAAAGTGCGATGCTTTCACCATCAATAACCAATGGATTGCGTATTAATAAACGATTTGCAGAATTCGTTAATAACAAGCGGCCGCTGGTATCCGCATCCAGTGTGCGGTAGTAGGCATCGGTAGCAAAGTAGGCACCTGCATCGGAACCGGTGCGATTCATACTGTCGCTGTGAATGGATTTATCCAGATAATACACACCGGTTTCATAGCTAACTGAATCCAGTTTTGCCGCAAATTTAAATTCCTGGCTAAATTGTTCCTGGGTTTGGTCTGCTGCTGTTGGTGTGGCGACCACATCAAAAATAGTCCGGTCATCAGTGCCTTTGCCATCCCAATAAAAAAATAAATCCCGCCATGCAGTTAATGAAGAAAATGTGCCGCCGGCAATCTTCCAATCAACATCCACCAATGCGCCGCGCTGCCGGTTTTTAATCGGGTAGGTACCGCTGATATTCACCTGATCCGGTGAGCCTAAATAATTGTTGGCTTCATCCTGCTTGAACCAGGGGCGATCCAAACGGCCTTCAGGTGTGGTAGTTCTATCCACTGCTATTGGATTGCCCAGGGAATTTAATGTGTCGTAAAACGCGGGTGTTTCCCGTGGGATCAAGCCGAAGCTGGTGCCGCCATCCAGCTCGCTGCCTTTGGGAATATAATCGAGGCTGGTGCGAATGCGTAAATCGTCGGATGGTGTTAACAGAAATTGAACTTTGGCTGAAGTGCGATCTTTATTGCCAAACGATTGGGTTTTGTTATACGCATTGGTAAATGCGCCGTCTACGGTTTCGCGATAAAAAGTTCCTCGCCATGCAAGTAATTCATCAATAACAGCACCGCCTAACACAGCTTTGGTAATGAGGGTATCGCGTTGCCCGAAAGTAACCCCACCTTCTGCTTCCGGAGTAAATCGTGGTGTTTTTGAGGTAAATGAAATTACCCCGAGGTTTGCGTTTAATCCCCCCGTCGCGCCTTGTGGTCCGCGGGCAACGTCTACGTTTTCCAAATCGTAAAAGCTGGCGCCTGCTGCCAGCGTGGAATACGCATAACTAACCCCATCCACTTTAACGCTAACACCAGGGTCCAAGCCGCCTGCACCGGCTTTGAAATAGCCCAGGCCGCGAATTGTGAGTGATGTATGTAATGGGTGGTTTTGCGATGAAGCACCGGCCCAGCGCACGTTACCAATTTTTTTGAGGATGCCCTGGAAATTATTTGTTTCAAAACGCTGCAGCTCTGTGCCGCTCACCGTTGAAATAGAAACCGGCGTCTGTTGTATTTCTTCTGTGTGATTACGTGAGCGCACGGTTACTGTTTTTAATACAGTGGTCTTTTTGTTATCAGCGATTTTTCGGGCGGTGTCGGGATTTTGTTGGTTGGTTTGTGCCAGCGCGGGTAACGCAAAAAAAATCATACTGCTGATCAGTAGCAGTTGTGATGCCAGTAGCGAAAATCGTCGGGAATTTATGGCGTGGATATGGTGGTGGATTTGATCAGTACGAACCATGAACTACTCCTTTAAATAGTCTAATCATTGTGTTTATCGCTACATTATTTTTTTGCTGCATAGTGGTTCTATCCAAGCCTGTTTTTATCCAGGCCTGCTGTTAACTAAACAATGTGTCGATGTATGCAATGTGACTATCGCAAGTAACAGACCATGTAATGTTTCCTGGTCAGGAAATTCGTAGCACTTTCGGGAAAAATAAAATCTGTTTGTAAATAAATAGTCGCTGTATTATTTTTTTAAAAAAATAGTCGAAAATGTTATTTAACCGGCAGGAACTGTAGTAAATAAAACCGGTGCGATGATGAGTTGCTGAAGGGGTTTGAAATTTAAACATTCGTTTTTGGGGTGGCTTGCAACATCCTTGTTGTAAGAAGAATAACAATGGGGTTCATCGCTGGAAGCTGCCCCGGCAGGTGTTGTGTGATGGTCACTTCCTGGTGCTAATTACACCGTGGCGATCTGCTTGGCTTTTGCCATCCACCACATGAGTACCGGATTCCTCCGCAAGTGCGAGCATGGTGCTATTCCATTCATCCCAGCGGGTTTTCAATTGGTTGAAAATGTCCGGATGGGTTTCGGCGTAGTTGGCACGCTCGCGCGAATCCTCTTTTAAATTAAACAGGAATTCGTTGTTGGCGATTTTTAAATATTTCCAATCACCGGAGCGTATCGCGCGTTGTCCATTCCCTTTGTAGCGCCAGAACAATGTGCGCGGCTTTTCCGTTTCGCTGCCTAATAAAACGGGTAATAGGTTTTCACCATCGCTTGGATACGCGGGGTCCGGGGTGCCGCCAGCAGCGGCAACCAAGGTCGGTAACCAGTCCATACTGATGGCCACCTGGTCTGATACCTTCCCACCTTTAATTGCAGCGGGCCAACGAATAATACCGGGTACGCGAATGCCGCCTTCAAGCAATTCTGTTTTTTGGCCGGTAAAAGGCCAGGTATCCGAGAAGCGCTCACCACCGTTGTCGCTAGTGAAAATAACGATGGTATTTTTACTGAGCTTTTGTTTATCCAGCGCTTTTAGCACACGGCCAATTGCGGTATCCAATGCAACCACCATTTTGCCGTAGGTTTCCAGGCTACCGCCTTCGTAATGGAAAAGGCTTTTGATTTGCCCGGCAACTGCTTCATCTTCCGGGCCTTCCCAGGGCCAATGGGGCGCGGTGAAATGCAGCGATAAAAAGAATGGATTTTGTTTGTCGTGGGCCTTGATGTAATCCACCGCGCGATCTGCAATCAGATCGGTGTAATAACCCACTTTTTCTACAGGGACTTCACCTTCATAAAGACCTTCTTTTGCATCCGGACCAACATTGGATTTATGCGTGAAATAATCCAGCGCGCCACCGTAATTTCCAAAGAACGTATCGTATCCACTTTTTAACGGGCCGAATGTTGGCAATGAACCCAAATGCCATTTGCCAAAAAGCGCCGTTTTATAGTTTTGCTTTTTGAGCAGTGATGGCAGGGTGGGGTGTTCCGGTGGCAGCCCGATATTATTTGCCGAACCGGATAGCGGTTCCTCAAGGCCTCCGCGTAAACGGTATTGGTAGCGGCCGGTAATTAAGCCAAAGCGCGTTGCAGAGCAAACAGCAGAATTTGCATAATGTTGCGTAAAGCGCAAACCATCCTGCGCTAATTTATCCAGTACGGGAGTTTTAAATGCGCGTTGACCATACACACTTAAATCGGCGTAACCTAAATCATCAGCAAGAATAAAAATAATGTTTGGTTTTTCAGCAGATTTTTCATGGGCTTGTAATAACCCTGATCCCAATAATCCACCGCTAGCCAGCGTTGCTGCCGATATTTTTGAAGCACGTGCGAGAAAGCGGCGGCGATGTTTGTTGATTGATGTCATAACTAATCATTCACCTTGTGAGTTGAGGATAATTGCAGCCGATAATTACTATGCTGCACTATCAGAAAAAAACGCCAGTGCATATGTGCACTGGCTGCAAGCGGCAAACATCCATTGTTTGGTGAACCCTGAGTGAAATCAGTTCGGATAAAAAAATCCTGAAATTACGGCTGTGCATTCACGCGGAATTGTTTAAGGTCCGGTGCTTTTACCGGCTTTTCTGAACGTGGTGTGCCTTCTGGTACCCAGTTGTAGGGAACCGGTTGTGCGCGGTAAACCGTGTTGGCAGAAAACGGTTGCGGATCTTCTGCGCGCGGTGTGCTGAAGTAGGGGCTAATGTATTCCCACACAATTTCGCCTTTGGCTGTAATCTGGAACAAACGGCCGTTCATGCCTTCATCAATCAACGTATTACCGTTTGGCAAACGGCGCGCACTGCTGATATAGGAACTGTAAAAACTGTAACCGGGTTTACCGGAATCTGCGCCGGTGTATTGCCATACAATTTCTTTTTTGATCGGGTCAATTTCCAGTACACGCGAACGCGGTTGGGTGCCGATATTTACCGGCGGATAACCTGCAGCACCCTGGTTATCAAATACCAGTAAATTGCCTTCACCTGGTAAACCTTTGGGGATGATATGCGCATCGTGTTGGCCGGAGATCTGGTCTACCGGGCGCGGTAATTTAAATTGCCCGATTGATGGCGGATAATCCGGCCCGATACGCCACACAATTTTTCCGGATTTTTTATCGATGATGCCGATAATGTTTGCTTCGCGCGCATCGAATAATAAGTTGTCCGGATGAAAGCGTTGATCGCCAGCGTCGTACCATTTGTTGGGGCCCACCACGGACAAATTGTTGAAATGCAAATAATCAAACGGAATGGTTTTATCGTTGCGCGTTAATGTTTCGCGCAGGATTTTCAGTGAGGCTTCGCTAAATCCGAATTCATCGAGATGTTCAAACGCCGCCCACTTCCAAACTACTTCACCTTTTGGATTAACTTCATAGACGCCGTCTTCCAATAATTTTTCGGCCTTCCAGCCTTTTACCGGAATAACATAATTCACCAGGATAATCGTGTTGCCATTGGGCAAGCGATGCCAATCGTGATGTTGGCGAATGCTGGTGCCGTAACCGCTGGCATCGGTGGCAGTACCTTGGGTGGCGTACGCGTCTTGCGCACCGGCACCGCCCCATTGCCAGACCACTTTTCCGTTCCAGTCCACTTCGCCAATCGATTGTGCTGTGGCGTTGGCGCGACCACCGGTTTCGCCGGAAAGTTGTACCAACACATGACCGCGTTTGCCATTGTTTAAGGCGGGATCAATCAACACCGGAGGAAATGCGTTGTAATTCCATTCGTGGACCACGTTGCCATTTAAATCAATTAAATGGGTTTTTTTATCCTGCCCGGCAAATAACACGTAGGAGTTATAGGCTTTGGCGGGATCGTAAATTGTAGTACCGGTGGGGTACACACTGGGAATTGCCTGGGCCAGATTGGCCGCAAGGAAAATAGCTGTTGTTGCTAACGGATAAATAACGCGGTTTAGCGGCGGGATAATTTTTTTCTTCAATGATGCAATCACAACTACGCTCCTTAAAAATTTTCGCCGCCGTCGGGCAGCGGCGAAAATAATTTTTAATGTGACCTGATTAAAACTATTGAACTAACACTATTGAGCTAACAACGGCCGCTATTAAAAACGGCCACTACACTATTAAAAACGGCCACTACACTATTAAAAACGGCCACTAAAGGTCACACCTATCCAGCGCGGGGTAGCCGGTGTGTAACTGTTCCAGGTACGAGTGCTTGGCGTGTCGTCATCAAACAGGTTTTTTACCACCAGGTTTACATCGAAGGTTTGCTTGCTGTTGCCCAGGCCAATACCGAAATCCACCAGCGTACGGCCTTCAATCCAGCCATAGGATGACAGTGAGTTATCCGAGTTGAATTTGCTGTTGTACTGCGCATTCAGACTCGTATGGAACTCTTTCCCGTCAAACACCGGCAGGCGGTAGTCCACACCCAGGTTGAAACTGACTTTTGATGCGCCGGGCAATGTCTCGCCGCTAACATCCTGATAGGGAGGGGCGCCGGTATAGCCATTTTCGGAAGGTTGGGCGGAGTTGGTGAATTCCTCGTAAGTCGAATCCGTGTAGGCGCCTGCGAAACGCAAGGTAGTGTTCGGGATTCCGGAATAAATGCTGTCAATCTCCAGCCCGCGCGACCTTACTTTAGGTATGTTGGCGGTTGCGTTGGTGTAGCGATCTGGCGCATTTGGATCAGCCTGGCGAGCAAGCGTTGTACTGTATTCATCGAAAATGCGACTGGTTTGTTGGTAATCCTTGATGTTCATTTCGAACAACGCAAGGTTAAGAACCAGGGTATTGTTTAGCAGTAATGATTTCAAACCCAATTCAAGCGCATCGTTTTTCTCCTCCTTCACCAGATTTGAAATTCCGTTGGTCGCTTGCGCAATACCGGCTTTTTCGCCGTGCTGCCAGGAGAAATAGGTGGTCAGGTTTTCATTGAATTTATAGGTAGGGCTTATCACAAATGCCGGGAGTGTTTTCTCATAGGGTTCAACATCAAACTCGTTAAACACCACACCGATTTGCGATTGACGCAATGCTTTGGCCGCACCCACTTGTGCTTTTTGGGCAGCGGTCAGGCTGTTGTATGCCGAGCCCGGTGTTGCATCAGCGATGGTCGTTCCAAAATATTTGTTGGCCAAAAAGTCGGCGAGTTTTAACTGGGATACCGAATTATCGTTTACCAGTGTTTTGGTGGTGGTTCCATCGGGGTTGACGGTGGTGACTACGCGCCCCAGGGTTCCTGCTGCGACGTTGGTCGTTGCATTCAAGGCGGTTGTTGCGTTCACGCTGTGGAAACCACCCAGGTTCACATCATTGACTGTGGATGGATTCAACTCTGCGCCGAATCCGGAATCGACAATATGTGTTGAAGTGCGGTTGTCACGCTCTTCGCGGGTAAATCGCAAGCCAGTGGTCAGCACAAACTTATCGGTAAAATTCCAGTTGGCCTGGCCGAATGCGGCAATGCTTTCGTTGTTAATATCCTGATAGCCGGCCGGGCTATTCCAGGCCATGTCCAGACCCGACAGCGAGTTGATGAGCAAATAGCGCCCGGCGCCATCTTTATCCAATGTGGTGTACTGGGCATTACTCGCAAACCACGCACCGGCATCATTGCCCCATATCCGTTGGTACTCGGATTTATTGTTCACGTCCAGGTAATACAAACCCGTTTGATAGTCCACAAAACCGCCTTGCGCGGAACTCAAGCGAACTTCCTGGCTGACTTGTTTGTAATCGTTAAAGAAGCCGCCGGAATTGCGCTGGATGTCAAAGGGCGTGCCTTCATCGTTGACCGCGTTGAAGTGGTAATCCTTGTACGCGGTGATGGAGGTGATGGTGTGGCTATCCAGTTTCCAGTTGAGATCAACAGTGGCTCCGTTGCTGCCGGTGATAAGCGGGCGCGCACTGTCATTGTTTACTTCATCGGTTGCCAGGTAATAATCCGTGTAGTTATAGGCCGGGCTTTGCGTGAACCAGCGTCTGGTGAGGCGTGTTTTCGCATCTTCTGATAATGGATTTATAGACCCGTTTGAGTAGGTTGCGGGTGTGGGCGTGCGAATAGTCCTTCCGTTAGTACGCTCACCAGAGCGTGGTTGAATATCCACAGCAAGGCGCGCGCTGAAATCTTCGTTGGGCGTTAACAGAAATTGTACCCGGCCGGAAACGCGCTCCTTGTTGGTGTAGGTTTCGTCAGTGTTGTAGGCATTTTTGAGATCGCCCTGGCCTTTGGAGACGCTGAGGGAGCCGCGCCATGCCAATAAATTATCAACAACTGCTCCACCGCCGGCGAAGCGGCCTTGCACGGTATCCCATTCACCGAGTGTTAACGCATAAGAGAAATCGGAATCAAAAGAGGGGCGTTTGGTAGTGACATTGATAGCACCAATACTGCTGTTTTTACCCAGCAATGTCCCTTGCGGGCCGCGCGCTACTTCAACAGTTTCTACGTCGGTAAAATCAAAACTGGATGACAATGCGTTATAGGCGTAATTCACACCGTCCACAATTAACCCTACTGCCGGATCTTGCGCTTCGGTTTGACCTTGTTTGCCAATGCCACGGATTGAAAGGCTGCTGGTGCGTTGATTACCCTGGTTCCACGAAATATTCGCGAGGCGTTGCGTCAATGCCGCGATATCAGTCGCGTTTAATCGCTCCAATTCTTTACCTTGCACAACGGATACAGACAAGGGGACATCTTGCAGTTTTTCAATGCGGTTACGGCTGCGCACAGTAACCACATTCAGCACCATGACTTTTTCGTTTGTGTTGGCTGCCAGGAGCGGTGCCTCGTAGGGTGCTTCGTATTCAACAGCTGCTAATTGTTCAGTTGAATTTTGTGCACTGCCTTCGTCATCGGTATTTGCTGATTGGGCAACAGCAGCTGATGATATGGCAACAGAGGCAATAAAAAGTGCCAAAGGTTTAAACAAAAATGGTTTTTCAGCTGCTGAAAAAAGAACATTTTTCGTTCTTGAAAATTTTGCGACGGGCGAGAACATCAAATAACTCCTGATATGTAAATTCATGTGTCAGGAGTGATTGGGCAATTAATATGCCAGTGAAATAAAAGCAACAGGAAAGCGTTTTTAATACGGCAGGTAAAATCTTTAAAAAACAAAAGGTTGCATCAACCTATTTTTTATTTGCCGATATTCAAATGAATTGTTTTGAACAGTTTTTTGCAAAACAAAACATGTTTAAAAAACAACAATAAAAATAAAAATTCCATGCATATTTTTTTTCAGTGCTGAACGCTGTTGCGTGTAGAGCAGTTGCAAAAAAAAATTGTTTTTAACCCACCAGATAAAATGTAATTAGTCGATTATTTTTTTTTAATTTTTTCGTTGAGAAAAATAAAAATCTTTAGGAATCAAAAAGATATTTTGCTTCCTGAAGATTTTTACACTCCCTTTACAAATATGGCTCGCTAGTTGCAATTACCTGAGAGAAATTAATTTAGCTGTTGAGAAATCAATGGCGGGTTAGCAGTTTGGTAGTTAGGTGTTAACCGGTGGTGTTCACCCAGGCAACCATCATTCGTGTAGGAGCGAGTTAATGAACAAGAAGAAATTATACCTGGCGGTTGTGCTGGGTTTATCGGCGTCAGTATTTAGCCTTGGACAGGCTTACGCAGCTGATGCGAAGGATGATGCAGCGAAAAAAACTGCTGCGGCCAAGGCGGAAAAAGTAAAACCTATTACCAGCACCGCATCCAGGGATTGGGCTTACGAGCCTGTTAAAACCGATGTGGTCGTACCTGATGCAGGCCATAGCAAGTGGGTGCGTTCACCAATTGATAATTTTATTCTGGCGCGCCTGAATGAATACAATTTAAAACCTGCTCCTGAAGCGGATCGCGCTACTTATATTCGTCGTGTGACGCTTGACCTGATAGGTTTATTGCCAACTCCTGCTGAAGTAGAAGCATTTGAAAAAGATAAATCACCTGACGCTTATGAAAAGCTGGTGGATCGTCTGTTGGCATCGCCACACTTTGGCGAGCGCCAGGCGCGTCGCTGGTTAGACCTGGCGCGCTATGCAGACAGCGCTGGTTTCCAAAATGACCAGACTCGTCCGAACAACTGGCGTTATCGCGATTATGTAATCAAAGCGTTTAACGACAACAAACCATTCGATACGTTTATTCGCGAGCAAATTGCGGGTGATGAATTATGGCCAGACAGCCAGGAAGCAAAAATCGCAACCGGCTTGTTGGCGGGTTATCCGGATAACTTCAACTCACGTGACCTGGTGCAACGTCACTACCAGATTTCTACCGACATGACTGATCTGGTAGGCGAAACTTTCCTCGCGTCTACTATTGGCTGTGCAAGATGCCACAACCATAAAATCGACAAAATCAGCCAAAAAGAATATTTCCAATTGCAGGCATTCTTTGCGAATACCTTCAATAACGAACGTTTTGAATTGGCGAAAGGTACCGAAACCCAGTGGGATATCGATTTCGTAACCGCGCAGGCTACGTATCAGGCGGCAATCAAACCGATTACTGACCAGCAAAAAGCGATCCTGGATAAGGTGCGCACTGCCGGTCGCAAATACCATAACGAGCGTTATTTGACTGACAGTCGCGATGCTATTTTCAAACCGAAAGAGCAATGGAATCCATTGGACAAATGGGTGAATGCACGTTTGAACGCGGTTGCTTCCGAGCGTGATATTGCGGCTTATTTGAAGGAAACGACTTCAAATAAAGATCACCCGCAATATGTGGCTGCGAATGTGGAATTGTGGAATGAATACGAGCGTTTGACTGAAGAGTTGAAGAAGTTTGATCACTTGCGTCCACGCCGCGGTTCAAAAACTTACACCGCATTAACTGAATTGGGTACCGAAGCACCGGAAACCCGTGTGCGCTTTAACGGTATTCATGAGCGTCCGTTGGAAGCTGTTGAGCCAGGTTTGCCAAAACTCTGGGCAGCAAACTACGACTTGAAGATTACTCCAACAGCAACCTCAACCGGTCGCCGTACTGCATTGGCTAACTGGATTGCCAGCGCTGAAAACCCATTGACTTCACGTGTGTATGTGAACCGTGTCTGGGCGCAATTATTCAATAAGGGCATCGCGGGAATTGTGGAAGATTTCGGTCGCGCGGGTGAAAAACCAACGCATCCTGAATTGCTGGATTACCTCGCAAGCAACTTCACCAAAAATGGCTGGAACGTAAAACAATTACAACGTGACATCGTGTTGTCGGCTGTATATCGCCAATCATCTGATGAGCGCGCTGATGCGTTGAAGGTTGATCCAAACAATAAATTGTTAGCGTCATACCCACGCAAGCGTTTGGAAGCAGAAGAGCTGCGCGATTCATTGCTCTACGCTTCGGGTGAACTGGATGAAACTATCGGTGGCCCGGCGGTGTTCCCGAAAGTGCCTTCAAGCCTGGTAGCGGGTAATACCTTGAACAACGGTCAAGGTGGTGCGCTGTGGGAAGAAGCCAAAGATCCTAACGATCACAAGCGTCGCAGTATTTATACCTTTGTTCGTCGCAGCTTGCCGTATCCGTTGACTGCATCGTTCGATCCGGCGGACCCATCCAAGCCGCATCACAAGCGCGATGTAACAACTACACCACTGCAAGCATTAACCCTGTTCAACAGTGACGTGGTATTCGGTTGGTCACAAGCATTGGCGGGCCGTGTAATTTCTGAAGCGGGTGCGAACGAAAGTGCGCAGATCGATAAGCTTTACGAAATTCTGTTCTCACGCAAACCAACCAGCAAAGAAAAATCAGCGCTGAAAGGTTTCCTGAAGGAACAACAGAAATTAGTGGAATCAAAAACCTGGACTGACAAATTTGAAGTTGCTGTACCAACCGGTTTGAAAGACACCAAAAACCTGGACCCATTCAAAGCCGCTGCTTTTGTGGACCTGGTACACGCAGTAGCTAACTCCAATGACTTTGCGTATCGCTTCTGATACGCAGGGTTGCAGGAAGTTACTGTTAAAAAATTACGGTTATTTAAAAATTATCTTTACTAATTAAACAATGAGATTACTGCAATGGATAATAAATCACGTCGCGACTTTTTAAAGAACACCGGCCTGGGAGTGGGTGGTGCGGCTCTGGCAGGTGCTATTCCAGGTTTGAGTGTGAATGCTGCTGTGGCTGCTGATCTGGTAGATCCTGCTGATCCGTTAGCACCGAAAGAGCCGCATTTTCCGGCAAAAATCAAATCGGTAATCTGGCTGCATCAAAACGGCGCTCCAAGTACATTGGACCTGTACGATTACAAACCAGAGCTGGTAAAAAATGCTGGCAAACCAGTACCGGAATCGTTCCTCAAAGGAATTAAAACCAGTACGCAAGGTGGTGTGAATGGTTTGTTTGTTTCCAAGGAAAGAACTTGGAAACAATACGGCGAGAGTGGTGCATGGTTCTCTAACCTGTTGCCAAATCTTGCTAACCACGCCGATAAACTGACCTTTATCAAATCAAGCGTCACCATCGGTGCAACCCACGATATTTCTATTTTGAAATTGAACACCGGTGATTTGAACCCGGGCCGCCCGTCATTGGGTGCATGGGTTTCCTACGCACTGGGTACCGCTAACCCGGATTTGCCACCTTATGTAGTGCTGTACAACGGTGCCTCTGAGCCGCGTGCAGGTTCAGTGAACTGGCATTCAGGTTTCTTGCCGGCCGTTTACCAAGGTACTGCATTCCGTCCGGGTGCATCACCAATCTATTATCTGGATCGTCCTGAATTGCGCTCTGCACTGCAACAACGCAACTCCCTGGATCTGTTGAACAAGCTCAACCAAATCGGAGCCAGTGACCGTCCATTGGATACCGAATTGAAAGCGCGTTTGCGTTCTTATGAGTTGGCAGATCGTATGCAAGTTGCTGCACCGGAAGCAGTGGATCTCACTAAAGAAAGTGATGCAACCAAAAAACTGTACGGTATTGATGATCCGGTGAGCAGCAGCTACGGCACAACCTTATTGCGTGCGCGTCGTCTGGTAGAACGCGGTGTGCGTTTTATCCAGGTAGTGAGTGGTGCTCCGGATGGCGAAACTGAAATCACCAGTTGGGATGCGCACGATGACCTGGATAAAAACCATGGTTTGATGGCGAAAATGGTTGATAAACCCATCGCTGGTTTGCTGGAAGATTTGAAAACCCTCGGCCTGCTTGAAACTACGCTCGTCGTATGGACTTCAGAATTCTCGCGCACCCCATGGGGTGAGAGCGGTACTGGCCGTGACCATAACCCATGGGGTTACACCCAATGGATGGCCGGTGGCGGTTTGAAAGCCGGTTTCACTTACGGTGCAACTGACGAACTCGGTGTGCAAGTTGCCGATAAGGATACCGCTGTAGATACCTACGATTTGCATGCAACCGTATTGCAATTGCTTGGCTTGAACCACTTGAAAACCACCTTCATTAACAATGGCCGCTCAGAGCGTCCAACAGTTGTGTTCGGTAAAGTGATTAAAGATATTTTGGCTTAATGCCTGGCTGGATTTACTAGATAGTTTTTTTAGGGTGATTTGCGAGGCAGCATTGCTGCCTCATTTTTTATCTGTAGTTTTATATTTCGAACTGTGTTGTTTTTATTTTTCTTATTACTGTTTTTTATTTTTGCAATTAATTTGATATTTCCATATTGCAAATGTACTTGATATTTTTATTACCTCTTTGTTGAAATTATTACCGGGAAATTATGCGTAATTTTGTTGTCGCTCTACGTTTTTTCGTGCTGTTGTTCGGTCTTAATCTGTTGGCTATTTCAGCTCCTTTTGCTGAGGAATCTGAGATGGATATGGATTTGATGCAAACGATTGAAGATACAAATGATAGTTTAACTTCCAATGTTTCTTTAGAGGATGCAGATGCTGCAACAGCAGATGCCCAAACATTGAATGAACTTTTTGCCGTGGTAGTTGAACACTATCAAAAAGAGTTGGCTGCTGGTAATGATGTTGCTGAAGCAGTGAAATTATCAGAGAAAAGTAAAAAGATATCTGGTGATATTATTAGCCAGGTAAAAGCGGGTGACTTTGAAAGCGCCGCGCACTCGGCAACAGAGCTTTCGCGTACCTGCAAAACCTGCCATAACTTTTATAAAGAAGATTAAGGCATGGCGATATTAAAATCCCAGGCCTTACTCCGGGGTAACCCGGGGGGCTCGTTGTGTGGTGCGCGTTTTTGTATTCGAATTGTGTTGTTGTGTTGTTCGCTGCTGTTGTCCCAGGCGATCCTCGCGGGGGAATTTAGTGGTAATGCTGCTGAAGGAAAAGCAAAAGCAACCGATGAGCGTTGTGCTGAATGCCATGGGCTTGACGGTAACATCCACGCGTTTAATGAATCAGCAAAGATTCCTAAACTGGCAGGGCAAAGTCCGGATTATTTGTTGAAGCAATTCCAGGATTTTCGCAGCGGTGAGCGCAAGAACGATTTTATGGCGATTATGGCGCGGAACCTGGATGATGCCGATGTGGTCGATATTCTGGCCTGGTACGCCAGCCAACCGGTGATGACCGGTAACCATGAAGCCAGCGCACAAGGCGAGAAGTTATTCCTGGAGGGTGATGCGAAACGCGGTATAGTCGCCTGCGCTAGTTGCCATGGACGCGATGGCAAGGGAACTCGCGAGCCGGTAAAAGGATATCCCGATTTACCTCCCGAGCTGATTCCGGTTGTCGGTGGACAGGATTGGCATTATCTGGACCAGCAATTACGCGATTGGCGGGCAGGGGAGCGAACCAACAGCCAGGATGGTGTAATGAATAAAGTAACCAGAAATTTAACCGATGCAGAAATCAATGCGTTAAATGATTTTATCTCTGCATTAAAATAAGCGGAAAATTTCCACCAGGCCTTTTTAAGGCAAATCTTTTTGAAGGAAAAAGTTATGAAATTTTCAATCAGCAAATCATTACTGGCCGGTGTTTTTGCCGGTAGCCTGGCGTTGCCCGCCATGGCGGCATTGGAAGCAGGAAATACTGCCCCGGATTTTGCACTCAAGGCCTCTTTAGCGGGAAAGGCGTTCGATTTTTCACTCAAGGAAAAATTAAAATCTGGCCCGGTTGTTGTTTATTTTTATCCGTCAGCGTATACCAATGGTTGTAATTTACAGGCACACAGCTTTTCCGTGAACAGCGAAAAATTTGCCAAAGCCGGGGCAACTGTAATCGGTGTTTCATTGGATAGTATTGAGCGCCTTAACGATTTTTCTTCAGATCCTGAATATTGTGCAGGCAAAGTGGCGGTCGCATCAGATCCGCAAGGCAAAGTGGCTAAATCATTTGAATTGAACGTGCGCGATGCCGCCCCTGGCAAAACGGACAGTCGTGGTAAAGCAATCGAACACGGTTTTGCTGAACGCACTACCTTTATCATTACCGAAGACGGAAAAATTTCTTCTACCATTAGTGGTGTTTCGCCAACTGATAATGTCAAGCAAGCCTTGGCAGCGGTAGAGAAGCTGGCTGCGAAGTAAAATATTGACTGGAAATAATTTGAAAATTGTTTCCGTTTTCCTTACTTGCTATTTAAACCATGAATTATTCAGTGGCTACATGGCAAGTAAGGAAGTTCAGGGTTTACATTGGAAGAGCGATATTTAAGCTGCAATGTTTAGGCGGGAGCACTTAAAGAGCGGTATCTCTCAAGCAAGTGATAGGTTCAAGAGAATTGCGAACCCATGCTGCGGTTTTTCATTCCCTTCATAATTTTAATTAAAATAAATCCCCACACTATTTAGCTGCAGCACGATTTCGTTGTGTAGCTCTACGCCACCCGCTAATTGTTTATCCCGTGTTTGCCAGCCACGTTCACCTGGATATGAAAAGGGCGCTGCTTCTGTTTTCAGGTAAGCAATAAAAGCATCGCTGTGCTGGTGAAATTCAGCGGGATCAATAAACGCGGAAGGATTCAGGGCGATAAAAATTTTGCTCGCTTGAGGGTCCAGACCACTTGGATCATGGCCGCGAATTTGATGTGTGAATGCTGTGCCGGCCAGGGCGGCGGTGAGTAATTCAAACATTAGCGCTAGCCCTGCACCTTTGTGTTCACCCATGGGTAGTACTGCGCCCCCTAAAATAGCTTTTGCATCATTAGTGGGTTTGCCTTCTGCATCCAGCCCCCAATTATCGGGTAAGGTTTTTCCTTCGCGTAACCAGGTTCCTACTTTGCCAACAGCAGCCTGGCTCATTGCCATGTCTAATACAATCGGTTGGTCAGAAATTTTGCCCGGTATCCCGATCGCAAGCGGATTATTTCCAATCACTGCTTTTGTTGCGCCACCAATGGCCATGGTCGGAATTGCGTTGGTTGTACAAATTCCAATAAATCCTGCCTGCGCGGCGCGATTGGCATAAGCATGGGCGCGCCCCCAATGCGTGGTGTTTTTAGCGAGGCAAACACCCACACCAAATTCTTGTGCGAGTGTAATTGCCTGTTGCATTGCTTTTTGCGATGCGTATCGACCGGGACCGTTGTTGCAATCCAATACGGCAATTGCACCAAATTGGCGTACCGCCGTGAATTGTGGATTTTTTGTAACCCGGCCTTCTGCCAATGCTTTTAATAATGGCGGCAACATTCTTACGCCGTGTGAAGGGACACCGAGCAAATCCGCTTCAGTCATAATATCGGCTTCGATTTGCGCTTGCTCCGATGCTATGCCCGCAAGCACTAAGCGATCATAAATTTTTTTTTGCAATAATTGATAGGGAACAACAGTTGAGTCGCTCATGGAAAAATCCGTGGTCTTTTTAAAATGAAAGAACGGGATAATGGCGTATAGGTACATATACCATTATCCCGCTGCGGGGAAGAGAATCATCCATGATTAATGCAGCACACTCAATAGCAGATTTTCAAGGGCTGCTAATGCGTGTGGTTTTTTACGAATTTAGAATTTTCCGGTAAACACAACACCAACCCAACGTGGGTAAGGCCATGGAGCATAACTGTTCCAGCCGCGTTCATGGGTGCGATCATCAAATGCATTTTTAACGATCAGGCTCACATCCAGTTTTCCATCAATTGAACCGAAACCAATAGAGGCATCAGTGCGGCTATAGCCCGGTGTATACGAATAAGAGGATAAATCATCGGCATTCAAATAATCGCTGGTATATGCAGTATTGAAGCTTGCATGGAATTCCGCTGCGCTTAACACCGGTAAACGATATTCCACACCCAGGTTCACCGTCCATTTAGCTGCGCCCGGTAAATTCTTTCCGGTTTGGTCAACAAATGGATCATCCAGGTAGTTTAATTCCGGCGGCTTGGGCGAGTTTTTAAAATCGGTGTAATAAGCATCGTTAAATGCCCCGCTCAAACGAAAACTGAAATGCTCGATACCGGTGTAATAACCATCGAATTCCACACCTTCTACGCGCACCCCATCAACGTTGCCTTGTGCAGTTATGTACGCCAGCGAAGGTACAACACCGTTGTTGATATTGTCTTGCGTTGCCCACTCATCCACTTTACGAATGGCTTGTTGATAATCTTCAATATCCATTCTGAACAAGTTGATGTTAAACACTAATTCATCATCGAAGAATGTCGTTTTTACGCCGACTTCATATGAGTTGGTTTTTTCCGGTTTTACACCCGTAGGTTCGCCGTTGATGTTAAACGCAGTGCCGGATTTTTCACCGTATTGCCAGGTAACATAACCGCGGACCTGGTCATTAAACTCGTAGGCCTGGCTTAAAAAACCGGTGTAGAGTGTATCGTCATAGGTGCTCGAAACTTCGGGAATTAATTGGCCGATCTGGCTGGCACGCAGCGCTTTTGCGTTAGCAATTTGGGCCTTTTGCGCAGCAGTCAAACTGTTGTAGGCGGCTCCGGGAACATTGGTAATCGCTACGCCGTAATATTTATTAGCCACAGCATCCGCCAAACTTTTTTGCGCATCGGTGTTGGCATTGGTGTGCACAGTGGTAGCGCTGATCGCATTACCGAATTTATCGCGTTGTTGTGTAATAGTACCTAATTGGCCGCGCAGTTCTGCAGGAATGGTGCTGGCAGTACCGACAACATCAAATCCTCCCAAATCGATTCCGCGCACTGAAGAAGGATTCAGCCAGCTACCTGAACCATCATTTTGCAATTCTACGATATCTGTGGTGGTTCGATCTTCGGTGCCGACGCGCAAACCTGCAGTGAACGTAGCTGACTCATGCCAATGCCAGTTGGCATTACCATAGATAGCATTGCTTTCTGTTTCTACATCGGTCGCGCCATATTTGCGAACGTTATCCAATGCGTCGCGCAACAACGCAAGGCCAGCACCGCGATTTATACCTGCGTTTCGCTCCAGGGAATTGTATTGGGCCGTTGTTGCAAACCAGGCGCCGGCATCAGAGCCCCAACCGGTTTTAGAGGTAATGGTGTCTTCAGTTTGAAAGAAAAATAAACCGGCAATGTAATCAAAGCTGCCTTCTTTATCCGATTCAATACTGAATTCCTGGCTGTATTGTTTATAGAACACACCGCCACCACCGTCGATACTAATATCAAACGGAGTACCTTCATCATTGTGCGCATCGAAAGTATAGGCACGCCATGCAGTAATAGAATTGAGTTTGTGATGATCAAGTTGATAATCCAGATTTAACGATGCGCCTTTATTAGAAACTGTTTGCCCCTGGTTCTCATTGAAATAAACGGTTTCATCGCCTTCGTTGGCAAGATAATCTTCATAGCTGTAAACATTATTTTTAACGAATTTGCGATTTTCGAACCAATTGCGTGGGCCTACCCAGCTCTCCGTAATTTTGGTAATGGCATTGGTTGCAGGATCACGGGTAAGGGATTCTTGCCAAAACCCTGCCAGTTTAGCCTTTGAACCTGTACCACTTGGATCAGAGAGCCTGCCATTCGGCGCGAGCGCGCTGGCATTGTTATAGCGCTCTGGTTGATCGACGTAAAAAGTCAAACCATTTTGCAATTGTGCGCCGCGTGGTTCGAGATCTACGCTCAACAGCGCGTTAAATTTTTCAGTGGGTGTTAACAAAAACTGTACGCGACCACTCACGCGGTTACGATTATACATACTGAAGTTTTCGTCATAGCGTTGCTCATACGCGCCGCGTTGTTTATCAACAATGAATGAACCGCGCCACGCCAGCAAATCATCAATGACTGGTCCACCATAAGCGCCTTTCAAGATGACAGTATCGCGCTCACCATAGGCAACACTTAATTCACCACCAGGTTCAAACGTTGGCTTTTTGGTGGTGACATACACTGCACCGGAACTGCCACCTTTTCCACCTAATGTCCCTACCGGGCCGCGAAAGCCTTCAACGGTTTCAATATCATAAAAATCGAAGTTGCCTTGTGCAGTTAAACCAAAGCTAACACCATCCTGAATAACCAATACGCTAGGGTCTTGCACTTCGGCAAATGCGCGTTTGCCTACACCGCGAATTGACAGTGATGCGCCGCGCGTGTTGTTCTGGTTAAACGTAACGTTAGCTAAACGTTTGGATATGGATTCATAATCCAGGCCCAGTTCGCGATTCAACACTTCACCGGAAATAATGGATTGTGAAAAAGGTTCTTCACGGGTTTTAAGCAGGTTTTTTGTTTCTTCTTCTTTGATACCGGTAACCAACAGTTCCTGAACTTGCGGGCTGCGTTTGCCGCCGGCGCTAGTAGGTTCGGACTCCAGGATTTCATTGACATCAACATCCTTTTCTTCCGGTGCTGCCTCTTCTGCTTGTGCTAGTGCCTGGTTAGCTGTGATAAAAATAAGGCCACTTAAAATAATGCTTAACGGTTTTACAGAAAATTTTTTCCCAAGGTTGTTTTTTTTGGTTTGAAAAAGCGATTCGTAATTGGTTGCTCGATCAGTAGCTTTCATTAATAACTCCAAAGTATATATTCTTAGCCGCCGGTGAAATTGCAAGCGATATACCAACTTGGAATTATTTTTTAAATTTATTTAAGTGTTTGATTTATTGCATATTAATTTTTTTTAAACAGTGTTCGTTGAGTGTAGTGTCAAGAGTGTTTATTTGAATTTAATCAATGTTGGATAAAATACAGCAACTCTGTTGCTAATCTCTCATAACCAAAATTTTTCACTTTAGAATAAAAAAGGCGCTATCCAATGGATAGCGCCTTTTATTTGCAATTGAATTAATAAAATTAATTGCTGGCGGTATTGATAGAAATAAATGATTCCAGATCTTGCAGTTTAACCAAACGGCCATGCAGTGGTGCAATTTGCGCGACGTCCAGTTTCAGGCGATTAATATTCTCATACAAGTTTTTTGAGAAAGGGTTCACGCTGGTTGGTGCAGGCGCATTTGACGCCGGTGGTGTGAACGCGTCAGCCTCAACCAGAATTTTTTCCTTGGGCAAATAGATCAGTGCAAATGCATCGTTGTGGCCATTGCCTGCGATTGAGTGAATTTCAATTGGGCGTTGACCATCGGTCAATACCAGCTTGTCATTAAAGGTTTGGAATTTTGCTGCCTTTTTAGAGCTGGCCAATTTATCCGGATTAATAGTGCGCGCTTGTTGCCAGGCTTTCTCATAGAAAGGTTTGTTGAGCTCATGGGTAACTATTGTTGCCCCGGCATCAACATAAGTGCGCAAACCACCGGAGTGGTCAAAGTGCTGGTGGCTGTTAATCAGGTGCGTGATAGGTTTGTTGGGAATCAACTCTTTTACTTTTGCAATGACGGCTACTGAACGCGCTTCGTTAAGCGGGGCCTCAATCACCACAACATGATCTTTTTGTTCTACCGCCAGGCTGTGGTGTGACCCGCCTTGCAAATAATGAACACCGGGAGCTAATTCGGTACTCGTTACCGCAACAGCAGGTGACGGATTGCTTTTGACATCTGCCGGTACTGCCACATCAACAGGCTGGTTGATTTTTACCTGGTTAACGTTGATATCCAATACGGGTGAGCCGCCTTGCACTTTAACGATTTTTGCCGGGAAGCGAGTGCCATTGAAATCTTTGTATTGGCTGTAATTGACTTCTACCAGCGTGTCACCAATGATCGGGTTATCAATCCAGGTTTTTACTTGTTCAAGTTCACCTTTGCTATTAATTAAACCCTGGTATTTATATTTTTGCAGATTGAATTCAACCAGCGTGGCATCCCCTTTTTTATTGGTGACTGCGTGGTTGGATTGTGCCGCTTTCAAAAAGCCTTGTGGTGTTGTCCAGATTTCTGCTTGCCGCTCTTCTACGGCAGCAGGTTGTGCTTGTGGTACAGCTGGTGTACCTGGTGCAGAGCCTTGAGGGGCTGCCAGGTTCCATGCAACGGAGCCACTGACATATTGATCCGGTTTCTGCTCTACAGGAACCGGACGCTCACGGTTTGCTTCAACAATTTGCAGGCGCGTTTGTTGGGTGCGCGCCGACTGGTTGTCAAAGTTAATACTCGCGCTGTAACTTTTAACTTCAAACGCGGGCCAGGCAGTGCCCGGTGCCGGCGATTGACCGAATTGGTACCACTTGCCTGACCCGGTAAATTCCAGGGTTTTAACTTTATCAGCACCTGCTTTTTTATAAGCAGCTTCCAATGCTGATTCAGCAGCGTAAAGGCCGGTACTCAGGCTTAAACCCAGCGCAATCAAGCCAGCCTTGAATGGCAGGCCAGAACCTGTGTGAATAATCGATTTCATAAAAAATATTTCCTGTTGGTAGATAAAATTAAACGTTTAACGAGCTGAATTAACGAACGAGAAAAAATCAGTGCTTTTTAGCGTTGCAGGTTAGAAACCTGCCGTTTAAAAAATGGCTGGCATAAAAATCATCGCAGACGATGTAAAACACGGGTTTGTATTTTGAAGTTCCAACTTCCGCTTTTTGTTTATTGTTTAAGAGCAATGCCTATACCAAATTACCGATTTATTTTTATTCTGATGGGTTTCATCCTGCGAATGTTGAATTGGATACGCGAATGCTGAAATAAAAACAGTGTTTGTTGTGTTTATCACATGATCGTGATTGTTAGTTTCCACCAGGAAAAATCTACCTTGTTATCCATTTGATGGATCGAACAGGATGTTGTTGGATAGCCAGCATTTATTTTAATTTTTTTTATAAGTTCAGGGCAGTGATGATTATTTTTGAACAGTAAAAAGGAAAGTATTCGTGAATGGCGCATTTTTATCGCGATGGTCTGCAAATTGCTATTCGAGGGATAAGTGAATTGTTAACTGAACCGTTAACTGCGGTGTTAACAGCCGAAACGTTTATGTTTTGTTATTAACTTAATTTTTTATCACCTTGGCTAATGAGGCAGGCTATGAAATTTTTATCCGCAAAAAAAGTACGATCTTTGCTAAAACCACTCGCAGGGGTTGCTGTTGTTTCCGCCATGGTTTTCTCATCGCCCACTACCTTTGCACACCATGCATTTTCCGCAGAGTTTGATGCGAACCAACCGATCGAATTGACGGGTGTAGTCACCAAGCTTGAATTGGTAAATCCACACAGTTGGTTGTATTTCGATGTGAAACAAGCCGATGGCAAAGTAGCAAATTGGGGGTTTGAATTTGGTGCGCCCTTTAGCTTGAAACAAAAGGGATTAACCAAGGCATCCTTGCCTGTTGGTACGCAAGTCACCCTGAAAGGTTTTCGAGCGAAGAATGGTTTGAATTTCGGTTACGCGGTAACAGCAACGCTCGCTGATGGACGTGTATTCACAACAGGTGGTGCACCCGATGCGCCGGCTAACCAGCAAAAATCTTCTGCTCCCAAGTCGTAAACCTGTTATCAGTTATTGATATTGCTGATTAATTATTTCTGATTATCGGGAGAATCCTTTGAGTCGTCCACTGCAATTAACCATTCAATTGAAATGGTACCTGCTCACCGGCAGTTTATTCCTGGTGAGCATCTTCGGTTTGCAAGCTTGCAACAAACAAGGTGTTGGTGAAGCCAACGCGCAGACACAGCAGGCAAATCCAACGCCTGATGGTATTCCGCGCCTGGCGAATGGCAAACCGGATTTTTCCGGAATCTGGCAGAGTACCAGCGGCGCTGATTATGATTTGGAGCCGCATAACCATCGCGAGGATGCACCGCCGGGAGCCGGTGTTGTAGAAGGAAAATATTTGCCGTATTTACCGGAAGCGTTGGAGCAAAAGAAAAAGAATTTTGCCGAACGTAAAAAACTGGACCCGGCATTGAAAGGTTATACGTTAGGTGTTCCGCGCGGTATTTATTACCCGGCGCCGTTCCAGATTTTCCAGCGCGAAAAAGATTTATTTATCGTGCATCAGTTTGGCCATTCAGTGCGTACTATTTTCACCAATAACACTGGTCATCCCAAAGATCCTTACGATTGGTGGTTAGGTGATTCGCGCGGTACATGGGAGGGCGATACGTTGGTGGTAGATGCGCGTCATTTCAATGATAAAACCTGGTTTGACAGCGCCGGTAATTATCACAGCGATGCGTTGCAAGTGCTGGAGCGCTGGACTTTCCTTGATCGCAATACTATCGAATACCAGGCCACGATTACTGACGAAAAAGTTTTTAGTCGCCCCTGGACATTGAGCGTGATTTTGCATCGCCACCGCGAAAAAGATTTCCAGCTGATTGAGGATTATCGTTTTACCCTGGAGTACGACGAATTTTATCCGCCCAGGCCCAGCGGCAATTAATGCCTGATCATTGCGCCCAATCACAGCTTGGATATTTACGAGGCATCTTATGAGACAACCAGCAGCAACATTTTTTTCTGTGCGTAAAACGGCAATAGCGATGATATTAATAAGTATCTCCGCATTGGGTTACGCACAGGGTGGTATTCCAATTGAGAAAAGTTTCCCGGAAATTAAATCCGGTGAGTGGACAGGTCCGCGTTTGGCCGATGGACAACCGGATGTCCAGGGGCATTGGTCTAACACAATTGCGAACCACAATAATTTTACCGATCCGCAAGGCGGCATTCCCAATGACCCTAATCCTCGCCCGGCTGACCAGGGGCCGCGTGAAGCGCGTGCGCCCAGCCGTGTGAGTGATCCTGCGGATGGGCAGGTTCCATTGCAGCCATGGGCGTTGGAAAAAGTCAAAGAATTCCAGGTGGGTTTTCATAACCCGGTAAAACAGGAGTATATAGAACCATTAGCGCGTTGCGCACCGGCAGGTGTGCCCAAATCGCTTTATTGGCACGGCTATGAAATCAGCCAGTATCCCGGTTATGTGTTATTCCAGTTCAATTCAGGTACGCGTATTATCCATTTGGATAACAAAGCCCCACTGCCAGACAATATTAAATTGTGGAATGGCGATTCGCGCGGACACTGGGAGGGGAATACATTGGTGGTGAGCGTGCGTAACCATAACGGCAAGGCCTTATTTGGCCGCTCCGGTGAGTTCATTAGCGAAAACGGTACTATTGAAGAGCGTTATATTTTTAATAGTGATCGTTCTCGTTACAACTATGTGGCTACGATTACTGATCCGACGGTTTATACGCGCCCATTTACCGTCACCATTCCCGCCAAGCGTTATACCGAGGCGGACACACCTAATGGCTGGCATTTTGAAGTGGAACCGGCTACACATGCGGGTAACGAGTTAATCCTTGAGCATTACGAGCGCATCTGCGCCGAGAATAATGGTGCTTTTGGCATTACTGCTAAATAACCTTTTATGAGCCGTGTTCATCACGGCGCAGTATTGCTGTTGCGATAAGCTTGCACGCAAATTTATACTGCGAGCGCCAGCAGGGGTAGTGGTACTGCGGCCATAAGGGCAGGGTGATAATGCCCGCCGAAAAAATTTTGATCGGGGCGCTTGTTGCGGGCAATGGGTATGTTTTCATCGAAACGGCATGCTCATTGCAAAAAGTCAAACAGCATGGGCAAATTGATTGGCAGTTCGATTGAAAAATCGGCGAATCGTTTGTGTATGTAATGAAACAAAGCAATAAGTGTTCAAATTGAAATACTTGTACCGGTTAGCTTGATGAATAATCAACAGACATAGATCTTAGGAGAATCCTGTTAATGACTCGTGTAGCCAAAGTTGTAACCTCGTTAAAAATTCTGGGCGCTGCTTGCCTGGTTGCTGGTAGTGCCAGTGTGTTTGCTGCAGATGAACCTGCAAAAGCGGCACCAGCGGCAGCTTCGGATGCGGCCAAGCAAGCGATTGCTGTACGCAAGGCAGCATTTTTGTTGATTGCCAATAACTTCAAACCTATTGGTGAAGTTCTGCAAGGTAAAGCTGCTTACAACCAGGCTGAAATCGTGAAGCGTGCACAGCGCGTTGCTTTTTTGAGTGAGTTACTGGATGGGACTTTCCCGGCGGAGTCCAATCTGGGTGTACCACAAACCAAAACCAAAGCTGAGGCCTTCACTAAAAAAGAAGACTTCGATAAGTTGTTAAAAGAATTTGTAGCCAATTCAAAAAACCTGGCTCAAGTTGCTGCGAAGGAATCTACTGCGTCTGACGCGTTCAAAAATGCCGCCAAGGCAGTTGCTGAAGGCTGCAAAGGCTGTCACGACAAGTACAAGGAAAAATAGTCCGCTGTTGTTGTTAATTCTATGCTGGCCACTGTGCCAGCATAGATATTCTTAAATCCCGCTTAACGTGCAGTACTATTATGTCCGATCAATTTATTGAACCCACCCAAAGCCTTGAGATTGAAACTTCAGCTGTTTCTGATAACCCGCATTTGCATGTTTGGGATTTGCCTACGCGTGTATTTCACTGGTTGTTAGTGGCTTCGTTTATTGTTGCGTATGTCAGCAATTGGTTGGGGGTAAGTTATTTCACTTACCATTTATGGTCAGGTTATTTTGTAGTGGTGCTGGTAGGGTTTCGTATCTTATGGGGACTATTCGGTACCCATCACGCGCAGTTTGTAAATTTTGTTCGCCACCCGCTGGAAAGCGTGCGTTACGCCAAACACCTGGCGAGCAATAAAGCCAAAAGCTATCCAGGGCATAATCCTCTGGGGGCGTTGATGGTATTGTTGCTGTTAACCGTAATGCTGATCCAGGCTGTTACCGGTTTATTTGCGAACGACGAAATATTTAATGTTGGGCCTTTGTATGGCTACATCAGTAATGAATTAAGTTTGAAGCTTACCGGATTGCATAAAGAATTGTTTTACTGGATTCTTGCAGCGGTGGGGGTACATGTAGGTGCTGTGCTTTTTTATGTATTCTTCAAACGCGAAAACCTGATTAAAGCGATGATTACTGGCAAGAAACCCCGCCACGGTTTTGAAGGTGCGCGTTCAATTGAATCATCCAAAATCTGGCTGGCGCTATTTTTAATTGTATTGGTATCAGCGCTGCTTGCCTGGATTATTGTTACTGCGCCTGAAGCTGTACTGGATTTGGGTTACTGAGTTGTTATCCGAATTCTTTCATCGAATAAAGCTTAAATTGGTTATTGCATAAAAAAGCGGAGAATTTATTCTCCGCTTACTCGTTCCAGGTGCAGTTCCCCATCTTTAAATAACCGCGCTTCACCGCGTTGGAATACTTTCCAGTCTTCATTAGCGGTTAATGGTTTTGTTGCGATCACAATCATCTGGTCTTCATGGCTGTTGTGTTCACTCAAATCCAGTGATAACTCGCGATCAATCAATGTCACACGGCTAAACGGAAATTTGCGTTCAACATACGCCAGATGCGTGGAGCAATAGCTGTACATCCATTCGCCATTGGACAAAATAATGTTAAAGGTACCGAAGCTGGCAATGGTTTCACTAAAGTGATTCAACCACTGAAACAAGCTGGCGGTATTGCTGATTCCGCTGGGTACATGGCGTTTCAGCTGCTGTAATAAATAACAAAATGCCAGTTCGCTATCAGTATCACCTTCCGGTGTAAATTCATCGTCCAGGAAGGGATTGAATCCTTTTAAATCCCCGTTATGGCAAAACAACCAATCACTGCCCCACAGGCTGCGCTGGAAGGGGTGGCAATTATTGAGCTTGACCTGGCCCACAGTTGCCTTGCGGATATGCGCGATAATCGTTTTGGATTTCAGGCCATTTTTTTGGATGGCTTCCGCCAGATGTGACTCCGCTGCCGGTGAATCATCAAGGATCACCTGAGCTTGCTGGTTGCGATAATAAGCAATACCCCAACCATCTTTATGTTCATCGGTAAGCCCGCCACGCGCGCGAAATCCTTCAAAGGAAAACCCAATACTTGCCGGTTGTTTACAGCTCATTCCTAATAACTGGCACATAGTAATAGTTCCAAGATCCTCGGCGTGGACGAATTAAATTAACTTGCAAGTCGTTGTGATTCATCGATCGATGAATTATTAAAAACCGGTTGCGTGTTGCTTGCTAATTGCACGTAACCTTCAAAACGTGTATTCGCTAATTGCACCAGTTTGTACTGGCTAAAGTCCTGTTCGGGAGCTACCAGAATGCGTGTTGATCCCAACGGGTAGTTGGGTTGTTCAATTAACTGCTGGACTAGCGCAGGGCTGGAAAAAATATAATCCGGTTGCAATTCGAATTGTCGTAGCAATTCCCAGTCCGGCAATTCATGCAGGCTGATGCCAATGCGATATTGGCGTTCGCGATAATTGGTTAACGCTTGCTGGAAATGCGGCAGGCTCGCGATATCCACCAGTTTGGTGTGCAATACCACGCGCTCTGGCCCCAGGCCGCAATCGCTTAATATTTTTTCAAATGCTTTCCCGTGTTCATTCGCTACGCTCAATATATGGCGCGCCTGAACGCGCAGTGCCAGTAAACCTTTGAAACCGTCGTGTTGTTGCAAATAATTTAACGAGTGCAGGGTTCTTACCAGGCGGTCCAGGTGAACAACCTGTTCCTTGTCTTCCAGGGCATTCACAATATCGTCGATATTTAATAAATTGCCGGTGCTGGAGCGTACAAATAAATCCGCATAATGGCCAATCAGTTGATCATCTTTTGCCGATAATATTTCTGCAAACTGGCTACCCAGAATCAGATTACCAAAGCGCGCCCAATATTGGTTGTCGGCCTTATAAAAGCCGGTTTTTGGCAATTCGCGCAGACGCGCCTGGGTTTGCAGTTGATCGTTAAAATAATTCATTAATTCTGTCAGGGGCATAGCGTCAGCCTTGCAATAAAAACTATCCAGGCACGCATCATAAATAGCGCAAAACGAATTATGAAAGAATTAAATATTCCTAGCTTATAACGAGCTCCAATCCGGTTTTATCAGCTGCTTATTTTTTATAACTCTGATTATAAGGATATAGAGATATATTCTTTCCCATTGGTTATAGCCGTCACTATAGTGGCTTCACATCATCTTAAACACCTTGCGTTACCATCGAGTGTGTCATGGCAACACACTGTTGAGGAGAAAACATGACAGTGATTCAGTTAAATTCCGTTGTTGATAATTCATCAGTTTCTGCGCATAACACCGCTTCTCCACAGGGCGCCGCGCAGGAGTTACCTGAGGTTTTGCTCGTCGCAAATGCGGATGCAAAAGCGGCTGGTTTGACTTATGCCGGTGGTGTATTGCCGGAAGAAGCCTGGAAATTATTTGTCGGCGGTCAGGCACATTTGATTGATGTGCGTACTTCTGAAGAGCGCAAGTTTGTTGGACATGTCCCTAATACGCTGCATATTGCATGGCAAACCGGCCCTGCATTAATCAAAAATCCACGCTTCCTGCGTGAGCTGGAAAATAAATTACCGAAAGACGCGGTCATTCTGTTCCTGTGCCGTAGTGGTAAACGTTCTGCCGCCGCAGCCACTGCTGCTGCAAACGCCGGGTTCATCCATGTATTTAATGTGCGTGAAGGTTTTGAGGGCGATCTGGATGAGCGCCAGCAGCGCGGTGCTGTGAGTGGGTGGCGCCAACGCGGTTTGCCTTGGGTCCAGGATTAAGCCGTTCAGGATTAAACAGTTTCAGCGTTAACGGATTTCAAAATTAAACAGTTCCAGGACGAAATAATCACCAAATTAAACAGCGGGATTGTTTCTGTCATTCAAAGGAAATCATCAACAATAATTACTGATGAGTTATATGTTTTATGAGTGTCAATCACCCACCCGAATTGCTCAATGCCAATATCGCCCAGCTTAACGCGCAACCGTTAAACTCGGCGAGTTGGGAGCTGGACAAAATTGTTCAAGAGTTGCGCAATGCACGTAACGATTGGCGAGCCCAGCGCGGGCGTTCGCGCGAGCCTGGTTTACGTGAATTGCCATCGCGCGATGCACTGCAACAAATCATCCGCGACCTTTGTGGTGCGTTATTTCCGATGCGCCTTGGGCCACAGGAATTGCGCGAAGAAACAGAAGATTACTACGTTGGTCATACGCTGGACGCTGCATTGAATGAGCTATTGCGACAGGTGCAATTGGAATTAATTTATTTCGCCCGCCAACAAAATTCCCAGGATGATGAAACTGTTTTAAGAATCCAGGCTAATCAAATCGTCCGTTTATTCGCGGCTGCATTACCGGAATTGCGCCGCACGTTAGATGTGGATATCCAGGCTGCGTATCAAGGTGATCCAGCAGCGCGCAGCGTAGATGAGGTGTTGCTTTGTTATCCCGGCGTGCTTGCGATTATTCATCATCGCCTTGCGCATACCTTGTATCAATTGGGCGTGCCGTTATTAGCGCGCATCGTTGCAGAATTGGCACATTCCTTGACTGGTATTGATATACACCCCGGGGCAGAAATCGGGCGTGGATTTTTTATCGACCATGGCACCGGTGTTGTGATTGGTGAAACCGCAGTGATTGGCGAACGTGTTCGTATTTATCAGGCAGTGACACTGGGAGCAAAAACTTTTCCCACTGATGACAAAGGCAATTTGCAAAAAGGTTTGCCGCGTCATCCTATCGTTGAAGATGAAGTGGTGATTTACGCCGGTGCTACAGTATTGGGTCGTATCACAATAGGTAAGGGGTCAGTCATCGGCGGTAATGTATGGCTGACTCGCAGTGTTCCGCCCGGTTCAAGTATTACCCAGGCTAGTTCACGTCAACAGGCGCCGCAGGAGGCCGATGTATGAGTATTAATGTGTATTTTGGCCGCGTAGTGAAACAGCTGCGCGACACCCGGCGTTTATCGCAAGAAGCCCTTGCCGAACGCGCCGATTTAAATCGCACCTATTTGGGCGAAGTGGAGCGTGGGGTAGCGATTCCATCGCTTGCTACTATCGCAAAAATTGCGACTGCGTTAAACCTTCCAACTTCCGATTTAATTGCGCGTAGTGAAATTCTTCTTAACAACGAACTACAGCAAGCCGAATTAGCAAGTGTTGATTAATCAACACTTGCAACCCTGAAATACTTTCATATTTCTTTCATTAATTCCCGGTAATTATTTACACGGGATGAGGTGACGTTTTTTTATTCTTTTGTTGATGGCTATAGCAGGTTGTTCGCTTCTTAGATCAATGCGATCTTAGCTTAGTGCGATTTCTTCTATGGGTTTTTACGACATTCTTTTTTAAGGAGCTTCGGCATGTCTACCGAAAATGATGTTCAGTTAGCACTTGGTGATAATGCTGCTCGCCAGCTTGCTAATGCGACGAAAACTACACCCCAGTTATCAACCATTACCCCGCGTTGGTTAGTACACTTCCTGCAATGGGTTCCTGTTGAGGCTGGTATTTTCCGTTTGAATCGCGTGAAAAATCCGACTCGCGTTACTGTGACTTGCTCGCAGCGCGATGAATCAGAAATCAAACCAACTTTTGTTGATTATGAAGATAAGCCGCGCGAATATTTTTTGAATGCCGTTACCAGTGTGGTGGATGTCCACACACGTGTTTCCGATTTGTATAACAGCCCGCACGATCAAATCAAAGAACAATTGCGCTTGACTATTGAGACCATCAAAGAGCGTCAGGAAAGCGAATTAATCAACAACCCCGAGTACGGTTTGTTGGCGAATGTTGATGAAACCCAACGTATTTCTACACTCACTGGCGCACCGACTCCGGATGATTTTGACGAGCTGTTGGTAAAAGTTTGGAAAGAGCCAGGCTTTTTCCTTGCACATCCTTTGGCGATTGCAGCGTTTGGTCGCGAATGTACCCGTCGCGGTGTTCCGCCTCCAACCGTTAGCTTGTTTGGTTCACAATTTATTACCTGGCGCGGTGTGCCGTTGATTCCTTCTGACAAATTGCCAATTGATGAAGACGGTAAAACTAAAATTTTATTGATTCGTGTTGGAGATAAACGCCAAGGCGTTATTGGTTTGTATCAGCCAGGTTTGGCTGGCCAACAGAGCCCTGGCTTGTCGGTGCGTTTTATGGGGATTGGTCGTAATGCTATTGCATCCTATTTAATTTCCCTCTACTGCTCGCTCGCGATTCTGACTGAAGATGCAGTGGCTGTTCTGGAAGATGTGGATGTGAGTAAGTATCACGATTATCCTGATACTTATAAACAATAATTTAAGGCAAACAAATTTGTATTTGCTTAATTTGTATTGAATTCTGTTTTACGAAAAAGTATCCAGAAAACAATTCCGAGTATTGTTTATGAGTGAATATCCAGAACCTAGCGGTTTACCTGATTTGGAAAACCTTGCTTCATTAGCCAATGAAATGTTCCAGGCGTTGCCCAATGCAGCGCCATTCTTTGCTGGCATTTCCGGGTTGCAAGCGGCACCGAATGCCGGTGGGCATCCTGCTGCGCGACCACAGGCGGGAGTGACGAGTGCGCCACCGCCAATGACCAGTCCCGCCGTAGAACGTCACGCATCTGCTGCACCAAATTATTATTTTGCGGAAAATGCCAATCAGTATCCACTTGCCCCAATTCATTTAGAGCAATTGATAAGTCAGGTAGAGCAAACTGCTGCCCAGGTTTCACCGCAAGCGTTTGGTTTACCGGGAGAAGCGGATTTGCGTGAGCTGCTTGGTGAGAATCGCTTTGTAACCCAGGCACCGGCTGCAGCTACAAGACCTGCGGCACCGGATTTAAAAGTTCCGCATGCTCTTGAATCCCATGTTGGTAATTATCATCAGCCTCAGTCTGTCGGCAGTGATCGTGTCGCTGCGCAATCATTGCACCTTCCTGGTGAGTCGGACATCCAGCAATTACTTGCTGCGGAATTCAGCGTTACTCGTTTTGATGCTCCAGCCTCGGCTGCAACACCAGCGCCAGATTCACGTTTTTATTTTCTCGATTCAGGCGCGCAACCTGTATTTGGTAATACACTGAAAACCAATGTATTTGCAGCAGAGCAACAAGGGTTTGATGTAAATGCGATTCGCCGCGATTTTCCAATTTTAGCGGAGCGCGTGAATGGAAAACCTTTGGTTTGGTTTGATAACGCGGCTACTACGCATAAACCGAAAGTTGTGATTGATCGCATCAGTTATTTCTACGAACACGAAAACTCCAATATTCATCGCGCTGCGCATGAATTGGCTGCGCGTGCTACTGATGCTTACGAAGGTGCGCGCAATAAAGTAGCGAAATTTATCAATGCCAGATCGGCTGACGATATTATTTTTGTGCGTGGTACGACAGAAGGTATCAACCTGATCGCAAATACATTTGGCAAGCAACGAGTGGGCGAGGGTGATGAAATTATTGTGTCGCAACTTGAACACCACGCGAATATTGTTCCCTGGTATTTGCTTGCGCAGCGAGTAGGTGCAAAAATCCGTGTTATTCCGGTGGATGACAATGGTCAAATTTTGCTGGATGAATACCGCAAGCTCATTAACAGCCGCACCAAAATTATTTCGGTTACGCAAGTCTCGAATGCATTGGGTACGGTTACGCCGATTAAAGAAATTATTGATATTGGCCACAGCTTTGGTGTGCCGGTTATTGTTGATGGTGCGCAATCGGTTTCCCATATGCGGGTAAATGTGCAAGCGCTGGATGCCGATTTTTTTGTGTTCTCCGGACACAAAATTTTTGGCCCCACCGGTATTGGCGTTGTATACGGTAAAGCGGAACATCTACAGCATTTGGAGCCCTGGCAGGGCGGCGGCAACATGATTGCTGATGTTACCTTTGAGCGCGTTGTGTTCCAGGGAGCGCCCAATCGCTTTGAGGCCGGCACTGGTAATATCGCCGATGCAGTGGGCTTAGGGGCTGCGCTGGATTATGTAGATCGTGTAGGTATCGAGCGTATTGCACGTTATGAACACGATTTACTGGATTATGCTACCCATCGTTTGCGCCCAATTCCCGGCGTGCGAATTATTGGTACTGCTGCTGATAAAGCGAGTGTATTGTCATTCACACTAGCAGGTTATAAAACTGAAGAAGTTGGTGCAGAATTAAATCGAGAGGGTATTGCGGTACGCTCCGGCCATCATTGTGCCCAGCCGATTTTGCGCCGTTTTGGTGTCGAAGCGACTGTTCGCCCCAGCTTTGCGTTTTATAACACTTGCGAGGAAATTGATTTGTTTATTTCTGTAGTGCAGCGTTTAGCGAGTGCGAGAAGAAACTAAATTGATTTGCTGGATTGATTTTCTGGTTTTTTCAAGTGCCCCGGTATTCATATGAATTCCGGAACATTTTTTTAATGGAAAGGCTCAATAATTAATTTCTAACGTTATTGCTATCTTCCTGATTTTCCTCGTTGCTTGCACGGAGCTTTTTGGCCCGGCTTTCAAAAATAAAATAAATTAAAATGGCTATTGCCAATGGTATTAAAAAATAAATAACCCTATATCCGATCAAGGCGGCCAAAATAGTGCCTTTGGACAATTGATGCTGTAACAACGTGATGAAAATAGTTTCCAGTACACCGAGTCCCGCAGGAATATGTGTAATAACGCCGGCAATAGCACCGATCAATAAAATTCCCAACACAGTGGGATAACTTACTTTGCCATCTGGCAGCAGTGTAAATATCAGTAGTCCCATCAGTGACCAATTCAGGATGGCCATACCTGCCTGGATAAATGACAAGCTCGATTCAGGCAAACTTAATTCATGACGGAATACAGTTATCGAGCGTCGTTTGGAAAATTTGCAGGCAAATAAATATAAAATAGCAACTGCAACCATTGCTGCTCCAATGACTTGTAATGCAGTTGTCCCTATTTTCCAGTTATCAGGAAGGCTAATTAATCCAAATAAAAAAATTGTACCAGCAAGAATCAAATAACCCAGCCAATTTGTTATCCAGTTCATGCTAAGTATTTTGGTAATGGTGGGAACATCCAGGCCGAGTCGTGAATAAAGCCGATAACGCAGTGCAATTCCTCCAACCCAACTGGAGAGATTAAGATTAAATGCATAGCACACAAACCCTAAAGGAATAATTTGCGTGGAAGGAATTGTGTGTCCGGTGTATTTTTTTCCGATGAGGTCATAGCTTGCAAAAATACAATAGCTAAATAAGGCAATCGCGATGCCTATTAGTAATGTTGATATCTTATAAGAGGTAAGTGCTTCCTTTACTTCTTGCCATTCTATTTGCTTGACAAGCGAAAATAATAGAACCGGGACGAGTATAAAAAAAAATATTGTTAATCCTCGTTTCAACCAGATCATTTTTTTACTGGGCTGGTTGTGGCTCTTGGTATAGGTGGATGCTTCGGCAGTAGTCATGAAATACTTCCCTTATCATAAGTTTTAATAGGGCCCTCTCCATTATTTTCTTCATGAGGCTGGGTGGCTTTTTTGGACCAAAAACGCCGTTTTGGAAGGATGTGTTTAAATGTTGGCGCATGTGCAGGCAGCCAGCCAGCTATTGATGGGAATACCCTTAGGAAATAAAAGCTGATAAAAATAAGTGGAACGCGCCACCAATAACCTCGCTGTGCGAGTTCCAGGTCGATTCTGTGGGAATGTTGTTGGATAAGTTCGTTGAGGTGGGCATCAATTTTCTGGTTTAATTTTTTGTCCTGGATAATGACATTGGCTTCAAGGTTTAGTGAAAAGCTGAGCGGGTCCAGATTGCTGGAACCAACGGTAACCCACTCATCATCGACAATAGCAATTTTTCCATGTAGGCTCCTTTGGTTATATTCGTAAATTTTCACATCAGAGCGCAATAGATATTTGTAAAGCAAGCGCGATAAAGCGGTAACCCACGGCATATCAGGCCGGCCCTGCATAATTAAGGTAACTTCAACACCACGCATTGTTGCACGACGTAGCGATAACAAAAAATAATAGCGAGGAAAGAAATAGGCATTGGCAATAACGATGCGTTTTTTAGCAAGGCGGATCGCCAGGAGATATTGTTTTTCAATATCTTTTTTGTGGGATATATTATCGCGTTCCACCAGTAAAACCTTGCTATCCCCGGCAGGTTTACAGGTTTCTTCCTCTGCTGCTTTCAAGCGGGATCGTTGTTCTTTCCTGCTTAATTCCTGCAATGAAAGCCGCAGACAGGTTCTGTAAACGTCTGCGACAATGGGGCCACGTAATTCAACTGCATAATCTTGCTTGGCTTTCTTCCCGGCGTCCATCATGTGATCTGCGGAATAATTTATCCCACCAATAAACGCAATTTCGCGATCTACTACGACAATTTTCCGATGTAGCCGCCGGAACAAATTAAGTCGCACTCCCAATAGTTTTGGTTGCGGATCAAAAATGTGAAGTTTTACACCACTGTCAGTCATTGCCTTTACAAAATCCTTGCTCAGATCCCAAGTGCCATAATCATCGACTGTAAAGTCAACGCGTACACCATTGCGCGCGGCCTTGATCAAGGCTTGTTGAAGCCGGTGACCAACCTTGTCTTCATAAAGAATAAATGTTTCCACGATAACTTCTTTTTTTGCATTTTCAATACATTCAAATACCCGTGGATAAAATTCTTCGCCGTTGATCAGCAAATCGACTTTATTGCCATCGCGCCAATTGTTTTTCATAAAAATTTCCTGACTATCGTGTGTCTTTTTTGATGAAAAATTTTTTTCTTTCTTTACAAATGTATTTCAACAATTAATGGTGCATGATCAGACAGGTGTGACCAGGGTTTTCTGGAGAGCACTTCCGGATTAGATGCACTTGCGTTACGAATATAAATTCTATCCAAGCAAAGAAGGGGCCATCGTGCTGGAAAACTCTTTGCAGGTTTTCCGTAGTGGCTGACAAAAACTTCATTCATATTGGCTGTAGAAAGGATTTTATCCGCACGTTGACGCCAGTCATTAAAATCGCCCGCCACAATTACGGGTGATGTTGGAGAAAAACTTTCAATTAATTCCTGCAATAATATTAATTGTTGTTGCCGATGGTTTTCCCGCAAGCCCAAATGCACGCAAATAGCATGAACCTCATCATGCCCGGGAACTTTTAAAACGGAATGTAGCAATCCCCTTTGTTCAATTGTGCCTATGGATACATCCAGATTTCGAAAACGAATGATGGGATATTTTGAAAGTAAAGCATTGCCATGGTCGCCATCGGGATAAACCGCATTACGACCATAGGAAAATTCCGGCCACATGCTGTCGGCTAAAAATTCATACTGAGGAACACTGGGCCAATTTGAATGGCGCAGGGCATGGCGATTGTGGCTGCCGTGGACTTCCTGTAAAAAAACTACATCAGTAGAAAGGCTGCGTACAGCATCGCGTAATTCGGGTAGCACAAAACGTCGGTTTAATATGTTAAAACCTTTGTGCATATTTAATGTGAGCAATCTTAATGTATGAACATCGGGTTTCATCTCTGTGAGTTTGATTGCTTCTTTTTCAGGAATAATTATTCCTTCCCGGGAATTTTTTTCTGAGTCAGCATAAATATTCATAATGCATCACCATAACAGGAAAGTGCATTTACATAAGTGCTAAATGGGCGACCGTTTGAAAAGCCGATATTTAGAAAGTCTTGCAGGGCTAATTAATTGACCCTTGTTAGGCCAAAATAATTCAATATTTCTTTTTAATGTAACAGTCACGACTGTTGCTCACATAGTTTTTAAAAACATGTAGGTTTTGATGATGGAGCATGTAAATTTTTCAAAAGGAGAGAGCCTGAAAATTAGGTAAAAATTTGCAGTCTTGTGGCTTTTTTTAAAGGTTCCGCTATTCAGGGATGATGTCGGGCTCAAAAAGAGTGAGAGATAATATTTTCATTTTTACGTGTTATCCCCAATACCTTATAACCAAATATGAGATTTTTTGTGGTTTTTTAGGATCAATCATTGGCAAAAAATAGTGGGGCTTTTTGCAATACAGATGTTAATTGGTTGTTTTTTGTTCTATGAATGTGCCTTTTAATGACTAGTGGCATCAGCTGACGAAAGTGCTACCATGCGCTCCTGTTTTGTAGCATTTAACCGGTTTTTTTCAAAGCCAAGACAATAAATAGAGGTATCCTCGTGGCCAAGCAATTAATGATTTACGACAACATTCAGCCATTGTCATCTGACGTTCATCGCAACTGGGCTGTACAGGTGGATAACTATTCATTTGTATCCAACATAATTTCTGCTCCAGTGCTTGCAACGGAAATTCCATTTGCTGCGGGTGAGTTCCCTATCGTTTTCTCCGCAACTGCTAATGAGGGTGAGTATATTCCTCTGGCGATTATGGGGCTGAAAGAAGGCGAAAACCTGTGCCTGAATGAGAGCAATCAATTTACTACCCGTTACATCCCGGCGTTTATTCGTCGTTATCCATTTGTGTTGGGTGGTGATAAAAATGCGGATACCCTCGCATTATGTATTGATGAGGGTAGCAGTGCAGTCATTAAAGATGGTAGCAAAGGTCGTCCACTATTCGAAGAGAGCGGTGAACAATCAGCGCATCTGAAGGAGGTCGTAGAGTTTTTAAAGGATTACCAATATCGCGCCGAAATGACCAAATTATTTTGCAAACGTTTGCATGAGTTAAAATTACTTGAGCCAATGCAAGCGAACATCACGTTCAAAGGGCGCGAAGATGCCAACATGAACCTGATGGGATTCTATGTAGTCAAGCGTGAAAAATTAAAAGAATTAAGTGATGCCGATGCATTGGATTTATTCAAGAAAGATGGATTGGAGTTGATTTATAGCCACATTCAATCACTATCCAACCTGAATGAATTAATTAATAAAAAGTCGCAAAAGCTTGGTGTTTGATTTAAGCCTTGAATTAGTGAATTTCTCTCGGCCGGGATCTTGTTGATCCCGGCTTTTTCATTTTGGGGAAATGAAAATTAATAAGGCTTTAACCTTTGAGGATTAACGATTTCGTTGGCGGGCTGCCAGTTGTTTTACCTTGCGTTCGGCGCTGGAAAATGCATCGCGCACTGCAACATGAATAGATTCGTCGTCCTGAGTGATTGCAACGGGGTGGCCTTTGATATCCAGTTCAATAGAGGCCCGGAATTGTTTACCTTTGTGTTTGTGGTTGTGGGGGGTATCAAGAACAACGCGACTATGAACTATCTGGTCGGTATAGCGATTGAGCTTTTCCAGCTTCTTGGTAATGATCTCGTTGAGTGCAGCAGAAGAATCCAAATCACGATATACAACGTCGACAGCAGGTTTCATCGTAAAGCTCCTTAACGTTTATGTTAGAGGACTGAGGTTCCGAATTGGTTTCGCGAACAATCTTGGCCCTCACTTCTTATATTGCTCATCCCAAAATAAATTTCAAGTTTTTCTTACAATTTTCTTAATAACATTTGAGCTGTTTATTATTATTTAATGGCATTAATGCTTATATCCCGGTTTTGATGCGACATAATGGAGCGCGGCTGCCTGGATAGAATAATATCTATTAGGCGATTTTAGGGAGCGGATGACTATGAAATCAGTATTGGTAACTGGCGGAACAGGATTTATTGGTGTTCCTTTGGTTAAGGCGTTAAGTGCTGGCAATCATCAAGTTACTGTTTTAACGCGTGACCCCTCGGCGGCCAGGAGACAATTGTCAGGCGCTGTAAATGTTATTGCCACACTTGATGCCCTGAATTGTATTCCCGATGTTGTGGTAAACCTGGCGGGCGAGCCTTTGGCCGCGCGACGCTGGTCAGCAGAAACGAAGGCATTTATCTGGGATAGCCGAATCGGGTTTACTGATAAGTTGTTCGATTTTTTTGAGCGGAAGGGCAAGTTTCCTGCACGGATAATTAATGGCAGTGCAATCGGGTATTACGGCAATTGTGGCGACCAGATGTTAGATGAGCGAAAGCCGGCAGGCACTGATTTTGCGGCGCAACTTTGTCGTGATTGGGAATTATCTGCAAAGCAATTTGAGCAGCGAGGCTCCAGTTTATGTGTGTTGCGTATTGGCATCGTGTTGGGAACCAATGGCGGTGCGCTTAAGCAGATATTACCTGCGTTTCGGTTGGGCTTGGGTGGCCCGATGGGAAGCGGCAAACAGTATATGTCCTGGATTCATATTGATGATATGGTCAGGTTGATCCTTTTTGTAATTGATCATCCGGTTGTCACGGGGCCGGTAAATGCTGTTTCTACGGAGCCAGTTACCAATTTTGAGTTTTCGCGTATTTTAGCCAGTGTGTTGCGTCGGCCTGCATTGCTTCCCATGCCTGCCTTTGTATTACGCCTTCTGTTTGGTGAAATTGCAGATGTTATTTTGCTCGCTAGCCAGCGAGTATTGCCGACCCAGGCGCTTGGTGGCGGTTTTGAATTTCGCTATCCGGATTTGAAGGATGCTTTTGAGGATTTGTTAATTAAATAAAATTTTTAAATGTCACGCTTGAAATGTTTCAGCTGGGCCTTATTTAAGTTATGCGATGGCTCAATAGAGGATCGCGTTCATGTAAACGACTCGATCAATCGATGAGTCACATTGTTAATATTGCTCTTGTTGAGGATATTTTTATGCGTAGTTTTGATTTTTCTCCTTTATACCGTTCCGCAATTGGTTTTGATCGTATGGCGAATCTGTTGGATAACCTTGCGCGGACAGAGCAAAACCAACCGTCCTACCCACCGTACAATATTGAATTGACAGGTGAAGATAAATATCGAATTACCATGGCGGTCGCCGGCTTTGACCAGTCTGAACTAACCATTGAGGTTAATCAGAACAATTTGACGGTATCTGCTAATAAAACGTCTGAAACTGAGCAGCGCACTTATTTGCACCAGGGAATTGCTGCACGCAGTTTTGAGCGGCGCTTCCAATTGGCAGATCATGTACAGGTACAATCTGCCAATTATGAAAATGGTTTATTGCATATCGATTTACAACGTATTATTCCGGAAGCATTAAAGCCGCGTACTATTCCGATTGGTGTACAAACAACTGAAAAATTAACCATGGTGCCCGCTGCGACAAATGCAGCATAAACTTTCAGGGGGCCGCACATAAAAAAATCCTCGCTGTGCGGGGATTTTTTTATGTGCTAAATAATTTTGCGCGAACCGTGTCTCTGTATTCGTTGGGTGTTGTCGATAAATGTTTTTTAAATAGGCGGGTAAAATAACCCGTGTCTTCATAACCAATTTTATCGGCAATTTCGCTAATCGATAAATTGCTTGTTTTTAATAAATCTTTTGCTGTGTTAATTCGTATTTCCTGTAAATACTCCAACGGGGTTTGTCCGAGTGCAGCTTTAAAGCGGCGATTGAGTGTGCGTATGCTCATGCTGAAACGTTCTGCAATTTGCGGAAATAATATCTCGCGATGGTAATTGTCTTGTAGCCATATTTGAATCTGGGTGATTTGTTCATCCGGGTGCGGGTTTTCGCTCGCTTCAAAAAAGCCGCTCGTTTCATAGGCTTTGCGAATTTCGTGAGAAAAGTGTCGCTCAACGTGGCTCGCAATTGCTTTGCCAAAAAAGCGTTGAATAAAATGTACTGTTAAATCGGCAAGTGAATTGACACTTGCGGCACAATAAAGATTTCCTGCCTGGGTGATAAAATATTGCCGTTTAAGTTGTACCTGCGGGTAATCTTTTTGGAACTGATCGAAATAGTGCCAGTGTGTGGTCGCTGCTTTTCCATCCAATAATCCCGCCTCAGCCAAAAAGCAGCAGCCAGTACCTACGGCACTAATGATCGCTCCGTTTTGGTATTGCTCCCGCAACCAATCGAGCAAGACTGTGTGTTGCTTAACGATAGGGCGGGGGTTACGCCATAGGCCGGGAATATAAATCAGGTCACTTGCCGGGTTATCACTAACGCTTAGGTCTGGTTGCCAGCGCAACCCGGTGCGGGTGGCAACGGCATCTGTAGTTAATCCCAGGGTTTTTATTTGCAGGGGGCGACGTTGATCAGCAGGGAGCATGGTATGCATGGCGCTTTCTGCTGCCAATAACATTTCCATCGGGAGGGTGCTGCTCGTGGTAAGCATGCGTTCACACAGGATGAAGTGAATTCGAATGGGGAGGTTCTGGCGCATATTGGATACATCGCACTAATGTTTTGGCCAATTTAACACTAAAAATGACCGAAATGGCAGGGACAAGCTTATAAGGAGTCCATACACTGTGATTATCAGTGTTGTTTTGTTATGGAGTTTCCTATGTCTGTTGCGCGCCTGCCGATTGTTGTGGGGTTTGGTGGATTCAATGCGGCTGGTCGAGCGTCTGGCCATCATGCCTATCGCCGTATGGTGATTGAAAGTCTGCCAGAACTGCCTAGGCAGGAAACCCTTGCCGGTTTGGCGGTGATGATGGGATTAATATCTTATGTTGAGGGTGCGTACCGTGATTCAGCAGATCAAGCCCTTGATTTGGCTGATATAGAAGCTCGTTATGGTGAGCAGATTCTGGATGGAACCCTCATTCGTCGTATTGATAAAAGTTTTTTTGATGTGGATGCAGCCCATTGGCAAAAATCGGCGACGTTGGGTGCTGGTGATTCCCCATTGGTTTTTGAGTTGCGCAAGCGCGATTTACCGGAACCAGTGCCAACTGATTGGTTGGTTAATGATATAGATGGCGATCGCGTGCGCGTTACTGCTTCTGGTGGTCTCGAAGTTAAATTCGATAGTTACCGCGATATTCCGGTGAAGTCTGCCGGTCAATTACCGCGAGGTTTCAACCCGGGCTCACTGTATAACTCCCATTACCATCCCCGTGCATTGCAGCTTGCTGTTATCGGTGCATCAGATGCCATTCAGTCTATTGGTATTAAATGGTCGGCAATTATGGCTGCGGTGCAGCCTGATCAGGTCGGAGTTTATGCCAGTAATGTTATGAGCCAAATGGATGAAAATGGTTTTGGTGGTTTGTTGCAGTCGCGTTTGAAAGGCGGGCGTGTCAGTGCCAAGCAGTGCCCGCTGGGGCTGAACACCATGCCTGCTGATTTTGTGAATGCTTATATTCTCGGTAGTGTCGGACAAACCGGCGCAATTACAGGTGCTTGTGCATCTTTCCTCTATAACTTGCAGGCTGCGGCTGAAGATATTGCTTCCGGCAAGTGTCGTGTGGCAGTTGTAGGTTGTGCAGAAGCGCCCATCGTGCTGGAGATCATTGATGGTTATGCAACTATGGGGGCATTGGCCAGCGAAGAAAAATTGAAAAAACTGGATGGTACTGACGAGATTGATCCTCGCCGTACCAGTCGTCCTTTTGGTGAAAACGCCGGTTTTACTATGGCAGAGGCCAGTCAGTATGTGGTGTTGATGGATGATGCGCTCGCAATTGAGTTGGGTGCGGATATTCACGGTGCTGTTGGTGATGTATTTATCAATGCAGACGGTTTCAAAAAGTCCATTTCTGCCCCTGGCCCAGGTAACTACATTACTATGGCTAAAGCGGTTGCCTCAGCCAAAGCGATTCTGGGTGAGGAATCCATCAAGCAACGTTCATTAATCCAGGCTCACGGCTCAAGTACACCACAAAATCGGGTAACCGAATCCCAAATTTTTGATCAGGTTGCTCAGGTTTTTGGAATTGAAAATTGGCCAGTGTCTGCTGTGAAGGCTTATGTGGGGCATTCATTATCTGCTGCCAGTGGCGAACAGTTGATTGCCAGTCTCGGGGTTTTCAAATATGGCATCATCCCTGGTGTCAAAACCATTGATAAAGTGGCTGATGATGTTTTTGCCGATAGATTGCAAATAGCTACAAAAGATGTGGTTGCGTCGCAGCAATTGGATGTTGCGTTCCTGAATTCCAAAGGTTTTGGCGGGAACAATGCGACAGCTAGTATTTTTGCGCCGCATGTTGTTGAGCGAATGCTGGCCCGCCGTTTTGGTGAAAAAGGCATGGCGCGCTACCGCGATAAGCGCGAGCAAGTTCGTGCGGCTGCAGAAGCTTATGATGTGGCTGCACAGCAAGGCAATTTCGCTACGATTTACCACTTTGGTGAAGGTTTGATTGATGAGTCGCAAATCAGGCTGGATCAGGATAGTGTTCAATTGCCTGGTTTTGCCCATCCCATAGATTTAATCTTTGCCAACCGTTATGCAGATATGTGTGAGTGATTAGCCTATACAAAGCTGAATCTTTCCCTTAAAATGCCGCGCCTTTCGCACAGCTTATTGTGCGACTAACGATTTTTTAACCTGAAAGTCGAATTTTAACTGGAAAGCCCAGGCTTTCCCCATAAGTAAATACAGGAAGAAGACCTCAATGGTAACTATTCGTCTGTCTCGTGGTGGCTCTAAAAAGCGTCCATTTTATCATCTGACCGTAACCAACAGCCGTAGCGCCCGTAACGGCCGCTTCCTTGAGCGTATTGGTTTCTTCAATCCGGTTGCTCGTGGTCAGGAAGAGCGTCTGCGTATCGATGCTGATCGTTTGGCTCACTGGGTTGGTCAAGGCGCACAGTTGTCCGAGCGCGTTGAACAACTGGTTAAAGAAAGCAAAAAAGCAGCTTAATTGCTGTTTTTGTTGCGGTTAACGCCTGATGTCTAGCCAATCCAATCTGGTCAATGTTGGGCGTATCACTGCAGTTTATGGTGTTAAAGGGTGGGTAAAGGTTCATTCCTACACCGACCCTGAAGAAAATTTGTTTGAATACCATCCCTGGTTTTTAAAAACCAAGCATGGTGTCAAAAAAATTGAAATCGACGATGCCCGGCCTCATGGCGATGCATTTGTTGCGCATATCATCGGTATCGATGATCGCGATTTGGCTGCGCAATATACCGCTGCTGATATTGCTGTCGATCGCGAGCTGTTGCCGGAACTGGATGATGGCGAATACTACTGGAGCCAGCTTGAAGGCTTGGTAGTGTTTACCCGGTTTGAGGGTGGCGAGCGCCAACGTCTCGGTGTAATTTCCAAATTGATGGAAACCGGTGCAAATGATGTGCTTGTTGTCACTGCGGATGCAGAAAGTATTGATAAGCGTGAGCGCTTGATACCTTATGTGCCTGAACAGTTCGTGTTATCTGTTGATCTTGATGCTGGCGAAATGCTAGTGGATTGGGATCCCGAGTTTTAATTTTTTAAACTCAATTTTTTGGTGTAAGCGCTGTGGGGCGAGAGGGGTAATCGTCAATTGCTTAAAATTGCGGTTGTTTCCATTTTTCCTGACATGTTTAACGCGATTGCCGGTTTTGGAATAACCAGCCGTGCAATCAAGCAAGGCCTGGTGGAGTTAAAAACGTTAACCCCACGTGATTTTGCCCATGATCGCCACTCAACAGTTGATGACCGCCCATTTGGCGGTGGTCCGGGAATGGTGATGATGGTGCAGCCACTGCGTGATGCTATAGCCGCTGCAAAATCATGGGCTGGTGAGAGTGCAAAAGTAATCTATCTTTCACCTCAGGGGCGAACGCTGAATCAATCCGGTGTTATTGAGCTTGCGGCCTGCGGCAACATGGTTCTGGTGGCTGGTCGTTACGAAGGGGTTGATGAGCGGTTGATTCAAACAGTTATCGATGAAGAGTGGTCTATTGGTGACTATGTGTTAAGTGGCGGTGAGTTGCCAGCAATGGTGCTTATTGATGCGGTAACACGGCTGATTCCGGGTGCTTTAGGGCACGCGCTGTCGGCAGAGCAAGATTCATTTACGGATGGTTTGCTGGATTGTCCCCACTATACCCGTCCGGAAGAATTTGAAGGAATGCGTGTGCCGGACGTATTGGTGTCTGGCAATCACGAACTGATTCGGCGCTGGCGGTTGAAACAATCGTTAGGGCGAACGTGGCTGAGAAGGCCGGATTTATTGCAAGCAATAAACTTAACCAAGGAACAGCAGACGCTGTTGACGGAGTATCGTCGAGACCTTGATACGACAAACTCTAGCTGTGAAGCTATAGACTCTTAGGAGATTATCATGAGTAACCCGATTATCGATGCACTGGAAAAAGAACAGCTCAAGTCAAACCTGCCTGAGTTTTCTCCTGGTGATACTGTTGTTGTAAACGTAAAAGTAAAAGAAGGTGATCGTGAGCGTGTTCAGGCTTACGAAGGTGTTGTAATTGCCATTCGTAATCGCGGCCTTAACTCTGCTTTCACTGTGCGTAAAATTTCTCACGGTGTTGGTGTTGAGCGTACCTTCCAAACTCACAGCCCATTGATCGACAGCGTTGTGCTGAAGCGTCGTGGTGATGTGCGTCAAGCGAAACTTTACTACCTGCGTGACCTTACTGGTAAGGCTGCTCGTATTAAAGAGAAGCTGGTATAAGATTGAGTCGGTAATATCGATGATCAAAAAAGCCGAAACAGGAAACTGTTTCGGCTTTTTTGTTTTCAGTTTTCATTGATGAATCTTTTAATTTCTTTTCGTTTCGGTGGTTGTTAAGTTGATTCTGAATCGTTAGTCTCATTTTTTATTTGTAGCGACAAAAATTATGATCGATATTCCTGTGGCTGAAGATGCTGATCACACCAGGATGCCCAGTCAGCCGGATTTGGACCTTATCAATTCTTTTATTGATAATAGTTGGGTTGAAAAAGGGCTGAGTGATCATACACAGGAGTCATATCGCAGGGATTTATCCCAGTTTTCGATATGGTTGAATGAGCATGATAATAAGTTGATTGACGCCGATTATGAGGCTATTCAGAAGTTTCTTGATTTCCGGCGGCAGCAAAAACTATCTGGCAGGACTTCTGCGCGTTTCCTGTCATGCCTGCGGGGCTTTTATCGATATTTGTTGCGTGAAAACCTGTTAAAAGAAAATCCAGTTGCCCTGATAGAAAATCCCAAAATAGGCAAGCCTTTACCGAAATCTTTAACCGAAATCGATGTCGAAGCGCTGCTTGCAGCACCTGATATAGAAAATCCCATCGGCTTACGTGATCGCACCATGCTTGAAGTGCTTTATGCGTGCGGATTGCGTGTCAGTGAATTGGTTGGTTTGAGTATGTCGCAAATTAACCTTCGCCAAAATGTGGTTCGCATAATGGGTAAGGGTAGTAAGGAGCGATTGGTGCCTATGGGCGGCGAGGCGGCGCGCTGGCTGGAGCGTTATTTGCGTGAAGCGCGACCTGTGTTGCTGAATAATATACCGGATGAGGTAGTATTCCCCAGCACAAGGGCTCAGCCCATGACTCGCCAGACATTTTGGTACCGGATCAAATATTGGGCAGAAATGGCAGGGATTCAGGCAGAATTGTCGCCTCATACCCTGCGTCATGCATTTGCGACCCATTTATTGAATCACGGAGCGGATTTACGTGTGGTACAGTTGCTGCTCGGGCATAGCGATTTGTCAACGACCCAGATTTATACCCATGTAGCAAAATTGCGGATGAAACAACAGCATGCGCTGCATCACCCGCGCGGTTAGAACGACGATTATTGACTTTCACGAGACATCATTATGATAAAAACATTGAAACACTTAGGATTGGTTGCGCTGGCGGGATTGTCTATTTCGACATTTGCCCCCATGGCTTCGGCTCAGGGTGATTTGCTCAAGCGCAAAACCGTTGAAGAGACTATTTTGGAAAACCTGCATAAGGCGCGTCCGGATATTAATTTTGGTCAGCCTCGCCCTTCAATGATTAAAGGGTTGTACCAGGTTCAGGTTCCTGGTGGTCCTGTTCTTTATGTAACACCGGAAGGAGACAAGTTTATCGCAGGTGAAATTTTTGGCATCGACGCCTCTGGTTTTGCCAAAATTGAAGATCCTTTCGTCATTGAAGAGCGCAAAAAAGCTTTAGCTAGCCTGGACGGCAAGTCCAGCATTAACTTTAAACCCCAGGGTAAATCAAAGGCTGTAGTCTATGTATTTACGGATGTGGACTGTGGTTATTGCCGCAAACTGCACAGCCAGATGCACACTTATGAAGAAGGTGGACAGAAGAAGCCCGGGTACAATGATCTGGGGATTGAAATTCGCTATTTGGCGTATCCCCGTGCCGGTATCCCCAGCCCGTCTGCGGATAAGCTGGTTTCGGCTTGGTGTGCTAAAGATAAATTGGCTGCACTGACGAAGTTAAAAGCGGATGAAAGTGTTACTCCTGCAACTTGCGATAATCCGGTGGCCCAACAATTTCAATTGGGTGGCCATTTGGGTGTAAATGGTACGCCTGCATTGTTCCTGCCAGATGGTAAGTTGATGCCTGGTTATTTGCCGCCAGAAGATTTGGCAAAAAGCCTGGGCATTTAATCGATATTTAATCAATTTTCGGTATCTTGCGACCTCTGTTCTGGTCGCCGTTACCACTGCAATTGACACTGACGGCCACCATGAGTATGGTGGCCGTCTTTTTTGTATTGGCGTAAAACACACTTCAATTTGACGAGGAATTCACCTTGAAACCGGTAAGAATAGGCATCTGCGGTCTGGGTACCGTAGGCAGTGGTACTGTAAATATTCTCACGCGCAACAAAGCGCATATTGATGCCCGTGCCGGTAGTGATATTACCATTGTGCAAATTGGTGCCCGCCGCGACAACCCTAATGTTGATACCTCAAAATTTAATGTTACCCGCGATATTTTCGAGGTTGCCAATAACCCTGATGTTGATGTGCTGGTAGAGGTAATTGGCGGTACGACTATTGCCAAAGACCTGGTTTTGAAAGCCATTGAAAATGGTAAACATGTGGTGACCGCAAACAAGGCGTTGATTGCCCATTATGGTAACGAGATTTTTGCAGCGGCCAAAGCCAAAGGTGTAACCGTTGCTTTTGAAGCTGCTGTGGCTGGCGGTATTCCAATTATCAAAGCGATTCGCGAAGGATTGGCGGCTAACAATATTGAATGGTTGGCCGGCATTATTAATGGTACCGGTAACTTTATCCTTACTGAAATGCGTGATAAAGGTCGTTCATTTGACGATGTGCTGGCTGAGGCACAAGCTCTGGGTTACGCAGAGGCCGACCCTACTTTTGATGTAGAAGGTATAGATGCAGCCCATAAGCTGGTGATTCTTGCTTCCCTCGCTTTTGGTATTCCATTAGAGATTAATAAAGTCTTTACCGAAGGTATTACCAAAATCGCTACTGAAGATGTGACCTATGCGGAAGAGTTAGGTTATCGCATTAAAAACCTTGGTATTGCCCGCCGCACCGCCAAAGGTATCGAGTTGCGTGTGCATCCAACACTGATTCCGGAAAAGCGTTTAATCGCCAACGTTGATGGGGTGATGAATGCTGTATTGGTCAAAGGGGATGCGGTTGGCCCAACGCTGTATTACGGTGCTGGTGCCGGTGCAGAGCCAACAGGTTCATCTATTGTAGGGGACATCGTTGACGTAGCACGTACCCTGACTGCCTCGCCTGAACATCGCGTACCTTACCTGGGTTTTGGTGCCGATTTTGTTTCGGAACAGCCAATCCTTGCTATTGAAGAAGTTGAAACAGCTAACTACTTGCGTATGTCTGCGCAAGACAAACCCGGTGTGCTTTCCAAGATTGCGACCATTTTGAGTGATTCGGGAATCAGTATCGAAGCGATGATCCAGAAAGAAGCCAAAGAAGGTGAATCCACTGTACCACTGATTTTGCTGACTAATAATGTGCAGGATAAAAAACTTGCTGCCGCTATCCGCAGCATCGAGGCGCTGGATGCTATCAGCGGTTCGGTACAGCGTATTCGCGTTGAAGCATTGAAATAATCAGAGCAATGAAACTGGCGAGCAAATTTTTTTAAAGGTTATTAATTGTGAAATACATCAGCACCCGCGGCCTGGCGCCCGCACTCAGTTTTGAAGAAGTGGTACTCACTGGTCTGGCTCCGGACGGTGGTTTATATGTACCTGAAACCTTGCCAACTTTTTCTAAGGAAGAAATTGCATCCTGGGCAGGCTTGTCGTATCAGGAGCTCGCATTTAATGTGATGAAGCCTTTTGTTGCTGGCGCAATTAGCGATGAAGATTTCAAAAAAATTATTGCCGATGCTTATGCAACGTTCCGTCATGATGCTATTGCGCCCCTGGTGCAAACTGCGCATAACGAATGGATTCTGGAATTGTTCCAGGGGCCAACGCTTGCATTTAAAGATTTCGCGTTGCAATTCCTCGGTCACCTGCTTGACCACTTGCTGAAAAAACGTAATCAAAAAGTTGTAGTAATGGGTGCAACATCGGGTGATACCGGTTCTGCGGCAATCGAAGGTTGCCGTCGTTGCGATAACATCGATATTTTTATCATGCACCCGAACAATCGCGTGTCTAATGTACAGCGTCGCCAAATGACTACGGTGCTTGCACCAAATGTATTCAATATTGCACTCGAAGGTAATTTCGATGATTGCCAGAATATGGTGAAAGCCAGCTTCGGCGATCAGTCGTTCTTGCCGGAAGGCCGCCAGTTGGTAGCGGTAAACTCGATTAACTGGGCGCGCATCATGGCGCAAATCGTTTATTACTTTTACGCCGGCCTGGCGTTAGGTGCTCCGCATCGCCCAATTGCTTTCTCGGTCCCTACTGGCAATTTCGGCGATATTTTTGCTGGTTACCTCGCCAAAAAGATGGGTTTACCGGTTGATCAATTGGTTATCGCCACTAACAGCAACGATATTCTGCATCGTTGCATCAGCAGCAATGATCACAGTAAAAATAAGTTGCAACATACCTTGTCGCCCAGCATGGATATCATGGTATCCAGTAACTTCGAACGGATGTTATTTGATTTATATGATCGCGATGGCGGTGCAATTCGTCAGCTAATGGATGATTTCAAATCTGGCAGTATGACACTGAAAGAATCGGCATTGGCGCGTGCACGTGAACTGTTTACCAGTCATGGTGTTAGCGACGAAGTAACTATCGATGTAATTCGTGACGTGTTTGATCGCACGGAATACCTGTTGGATCCGCACACTGCAATTGGTGTTGATGCAGCGCGTAAAACCCGTCGTCGCCAGGATATTCCGATGGTGATACTGGCAACTGCGCATCCGGCAAAATTCCCGGAAGCGGTACGTAAAGCAGGTCAGGATACTGACCCGGCACTGCCGCACCATATGAAAGATTTGTTTGAGCGTGAAGAGCGCTACACCGTATTGCCGCAGGAGCTGGCAAAAGTGCAACAATTTGTTGCTGCTAATGTGCGCAAGTAATTTTGTGTAATACCAAAAAGCCGCACTGGTAATTCCAGTGCGGCTTTTTTTATTTCCCTGGTTGAAAAAGAGAAATTAGGTGAGATTAAAGTTCCTGCCTGCACGTATCAAAATACAACTACTAAAGCCCTGAACCATTATGCAAAAAACTATTCGCCGCCGAGAGCTAAAACAATCTGCTCAATTTGATCAGCCCTTGCATCCACTGTTACAACGTATTTATTCTGCGCGCGGCGTGCAACAGAGCCGCGAATTACAGTATCAATTGGCGCATCTTCACAAGCCGAATTTTAAAGGCCTTGCCGAGGCGGTGAGTTTGCTGGCAGATGCAGTCGTCGCGCAAGCTAAGATAATTATTGTCGGCGACTTTGATGCAGATGGTGCGACGAGTAGTGCATTAGCGGTACTGGCGTTGCGTGCGATGGGGTTATCTAATGTAGATTTCCTGGTGCCCAACCGTTTTGAATATGGTTACGGTTTAACGCCGGAAATCGTCGCAGTAGCTGCGGCTCAAGAGCCGGATATTATCATCACTGTTGATAATGGAATCTCCAGTATTGACGGTGTGAATGCGGCGCGCGAATTGGGTATCGCCGTTATCGTCACGGATCACCATTTGCCGGGCGCAGAATTACCGGATGCTGATGCGATCGTAAATCCCAATCAACCCGGGTGTGAATTTCCCAGTAAAAATCTTGCGGGTGTTGGTGTTATTTTTTATGTAATGAATGCGTTGCGCGGCGAGCTGCGTCAAATTGGCTGGTTTGAAGAAAATGGAATTCCAGAGCCCAATATGGCGAGCTTTCTCGATTTGGTTGCCTTGGGAACTGTTGCGGACGTGGTACCGTTGGATCACAACAATCGTATTCTGGTCGCACAAGGTTTGGAGCGGATTCGCGCAGGTCGTTGTCGTCCCGGTATAAAAGCCATGCTGGAAGTTGCCGGCAAACAAGCGCACAAATTAGTAGCAAGTGATTTTGGTTTTGCACTGGGGCCGCGCTTGAATGCGGCGGGCCGCCTGGATGATATGTCGCTCGGTATCCAATGTTTATTGTGCGATAGTGATAATCTTGCGCGCGAAATGGCGGCGCAAATGGATGAATTAAATCGTGATCGCAAAGCGATAGAAACTGGCATGCAAAAAGAGGCCATGGGCATGCTGCAAAAAACCTTGCAGGCTGATGCAGAAAATTTGCCGTGGGGTGTTTGTTTATTTGACGAAACCTGGCATCAGGGTGTTATAGGAATTCTCGCCTCTCGCATTAAAGATAAATACCATCGCCCCACAATCGTTTTTGCTGAAGTGGGTGATAACGAAATAAAAGGTTCAGCGCGTTCTGTTCCCGGTTTGCATATTCGCGACGCACTGGATGCAATTGCTGCGCGCCATCCGCAATTACTGCAAAAATTTGGTGGTCACGCCATGGCAGCGGGAATGAGTTTGTCACGCGATAATTTCACCTCGTTTGCACGCGCCTTTGACGAAGAGGTTCGCCGTCAATTAACCGATGCGGATTTGCAAGCGGTGATCGTCAGCGACGGTGAACTAATGCCACAGGATATTAATTTACACATCGCTACCCAATTACGTGACGCTGGCCCCTGGGGACAACATTTTCCAGAGCCGGTGTTTGATGGTGAATTTTTTTTGCTGCAGCAACGGAAAGTGGGCGAAAAACATTTGAAAATGACCTTGGCTTTAGATACGCAAGGCCAACAGCTTATTGATGCGATTGCATTCAATGTGGACACAACTATTTGGCCGAACCCGCAAATACAACGTGTGCGTTTGGCTTATAAGTTAGATATTAATGAGTTTCGTGGAAATACCAGCGTGCAATTACTGGTGGATTATCTGGAGCCGCTGTAGCCGCGGCTCATGTTCAAATAGCGGCACTATTCGCGTAAATATTTTTTCACTTCCGGTAAAGCGTTATCCACAATAATAGATTGCGCTTCTGCCGTGGGATGAATGCCGTCGCGCTGCATCAATTCTGCCTTTCCTCCAATACCTTCCAGTAAAAAAGGAATTAATCCCGAATCATTTTTTTTGGCCAGATTGACGTAAAGTGTTTTGAATTCGCTGCTATAGCGCGGGCCATAATTTGGTGGAATTTGCATTCCCGCCAAAATAACTTTTGCGCCGGAATTTTTGCTGGCATCAATCATTGTTTGCAGGTTTTTTTCCAGCAATTTTAACGGCTGTCCCCTTAACCCGTCATTCCCGCCAAGTTCTAATATCACTACATCTGGTTTGTGTTCGGTGAGCAAGGCAGGCAAACGTGTTTTTCCCCCGGAACTGGTTTCACCACTGACACTCGCATTGATCACTTGCACTTTATGTGTTTTTGCCAATTCTTTTTGCAACAAGCTAACCCAGCCTTGTTGTATATCTATGCCGTAGCCCGCGCTAAGGCTATCGCCCAGCACCAGAATTTTGTCTGTGGGTTGTTGTGCAATTGCAAGATTGGTGACAAAAGTCAGGAGTAAAAACAAGTAAATGTGCAATTTTTGCATGGTGAACAAAATCCTCTGCCAATAGAATGGGCCTAATCAACTTGTTACAGGTTAATCAATTATGTCTGTGCTTTCCAGCCAAGTATCGCTTGATAATGCCACACCGAGTGCCACCCGATTAGAGCCAATGGTCCAGGCAAATGCAGTCACTAAACATGTGCCTACTCAGGAGGGAGAGTTAACAATTCTCCAGCCTATTTCATTGCGCGTGAATGCCGGCGAGTCTCTGGCAATTACGGGGGCGTCAGGTTCCGGCAAATCCACGTTACTTGGAATTCTTGCCGGGCTGGATGTTCCCTCCACGGGCGACGTTATTTTGAATGGCACTAATTTATCGCAACTGGATGAAGAAGGGCGCGCAGCGGTGCGTGCACAAAATGTGGGATTTATTTTTCAATCCTTTCAATTATTGCCGGGTTTAACAGCGTTGGAAAATGTGATGCTGCCGCTAGAGTTGCGTGGTGATAAAGCTGCACAAACCAAAGCGAAAGAATTTTTACAGCGTGTGGGATTGGACGCTCGCTTGCACCATTATCCGCAGCAACTGTCTGGTGGCGAGCAGCAGCGTGTGGCAATTGCTCGTGCGTTTGCAAGTGAGCCGCGAATTTTGTTTGCGGATGAACCAACCGGAAATTTGGATTCTTCGACCGGGGCGCGCATCATCGAATTGTTATTTGAACTAAATCGTGCTCAGGGCACTACGTTGATTCTGATTACCCACGAAGAGCGCCTGGCGCAATTGTGCCAGCGTCGTATTGAGATCGCTGCCGGTGCAATAGTATCGAGTAAGGAGTAGGAGAATGCTGGCGCTACAATTACTCAAGCGCAATTGGCGCAGTGGTGAATTAAAACTGCTGGGTTTTTCATTGATCCTCGCCGTTGCGGTGTTAAGTGGCATTGCGATTTTTACTGATCGCCTCGAATCTACCTTGATCAATGAAAGTAATAGCGTATTGGGTGCGGATTATATTGTGCGCGGCTCACAGCCTCACAATAGCGAATGGACGGAAAGAGCGACAAGTGCGGAAATTCGTCAAACCCAATCTGCTTTATTTTCCTCTATGGTATTTGCCGGTGATGAAATGCATCTCGCCTCGGTAAAAGCGGTAGATATTGGTTATCCCTTGCGGGGTCAATTTGAAATTAGTCGCGTTCCCTTTGCGATGAATACCAGCGATATAGACATTGCCAACGGCATTCCTGCATCTGGTGAAGCCTGGGTTGATTCGCGTTTATTGCCGCTATTAAAAATTAATCTTGGCGATAAAGTAGCAGTTGGTGAGTTTGAGCTAACGGTAACTCACGTATTAATTCGCGAACCGGATAGCGCCAGCCCATTCAGTATGACTGGCGCTCGGCTGATTATGAATATTGTAGATCTGCCTAAAACAAATGTTGTGCAACCGGGCAGCCGTGTTGATTATCAATGGTTGGTTGCCAGTGATAATGTGCCGCAACTCAAACAATTTATTGATGAATTAAAACCACTGCTTAGCAAGCACCAGCGTCTGGTAGATATTAATTCCGCGCAAGAACGGGTAGGGCGTACGCTGCAAACCAGTAAACAATTTTTATTGCTCTCCGCTGTGATCGCGGTGTTATTGGCAGGTGTGGCAATTGCGATTGCCGCCCGTCAATTTTCCGGGCGACATACTGATCAGGTAGCGTTAATGAAAAGCCTGGGAGCCAGTGCACCGCGTATTCGCAGTTTGTATTTTTCCCAATTGTTTTTGCTGGGGGTAATCTCATCCCTGCTAGGTTTGGTGCTGGGTAGTTTTCTGCAACAAATTATTGCTGTGAGCTTGCAGGAGGCTTACCAAATTCGGTTGGGGCCAGCGAGTATTTATCCCTACGCATTAAGTTTTGTTAGCGGGCTAATGTGCGTGGTGTTTTTTGCGTTGCCGGCGTTGTGGCATTTGCCGACTGTGCCGCCATTAAAAATCCTGCGGCGCGAACTTGCAATAAATGTAACCCAGGTGTGGATGCAGGCAGCATTAGCGTTATTTGCGGTATTGACCCTGGTTATTTTGTTTAGCCGCGACCTGGAGCTTGCGCTGAGCATTAGCGGTGCATTGCTGGCAGTTATAGTTTCTACATTGGTTATTGCATACGGCTTGTTAGCGCTGAGTAAAAAATGGATGGTCCAACTGGGTGGTTTCTGGCGTTTGGCATTTGCGAATTTGCAACGCAACCGCGGCCAGAGCCTAATCCAGATTCTGGTATTCGCCGTAGCCATTATGTTGTTATTTACGCTGACGATTGTGCGTACATCGTTAATTGAAGAGTGGAAAGTGCAAGTGCCGGATGATGCGCCCAACCATTTCCTGGTAAATATTCCACCGGACGAATTACCTCAAGTGCAAAACCTGCTAAGGGAAGCAAACGTTCGCCCTGAACCAATTTATCCAATGATGCGTGCGCGTTTAACCCATATCAACGGAGTGGAAACCACGGAAGAACAACGTTCCACCAGCAATGCCTTGCGTCGCGAATTAAATGTTACCTGGTCAGAAAAACTCGCAGCCGATAATAAAATTCTGGAAGGCCAGTGGTGGGATAAATGGCAACGTAAAGAAACAGATCTACCGGGTGTCTCTGTAGAAATTGAAACGGCCACCGAAATCGGTTTGAAAATTGGCGATAAATTGCAGTTTTCATTCGGAGGTTTGGAAATGCATGCGCAGGTAGCGAGTTTCCGCAGCCTCGATTGGCGCAGCATGCGCCCCAATTTTTTCTTTATTTTTGAGCCGGGTTCATTGGAGGGATATTCCCCCACCTATATCACCAGCATTTATCTACCACCTTCGCAAAAATCGTTTATCAATACGTTGTTGCATGATCACCCCACTATTTTACTTATGGAATTAGATCGAATCATTGAGCAAATTCGTTCGATTGTGAATCAAGTCAGCGATGGTGTTTTGCTGGTATTGTGGCTCACGCTGATTGGCGGTTGCCTGGTGTTGTTTGCCGCCGTAATGGGCAGCATTGCTGCCCGTAAACAACAGGCGGGGTTGTTGCGTGCATTAGGCAGTCCACGGCAATTAATTGTAGGGAGTATCTGCGCCGAATTTGCGATTTTGGGCGGGCTTGCCGGCTTGATTGCGATTATTGGAACAGAAATATTACTGATTAGCCTGCAAACCTTTGTATTGAAAACCCCTATCCAGCCACATTATTTATTCTGGTTGATCTCCCCCCTGAGCGGTGCACTTTTTGTGACCGGACTTGGCTACCTAGGATGCCGGCGTGTGGTGACCACGCCCCCGGCAATCGTATTACGGGAGGCGACCTGATCGCTTTCGCGTTACACTAGCCAAATGAAAATCAGCGGATAAAACTGCTGTTACCAACGTTTTGCCTTAACGGCATTGCCCTATAAAACAAGGACGCAAATCTGTATAAACAGGTTTGCGTCTTGTGCTTTGGCAGTGCCTATTTTGAGTTTGTTATGAGTTCTCGTTCAGAAAAATTTACCCCCAAACGCCCTCCGCAAAGCAAGGTACTTGAAAAAGGTATCTGGGGAATGTCTGGCCCGATGTTTGTTGATCAGGCGGTGACATATACCATCCCGCTTGTAGATATGTATTTTCTCAGCCGCATTTCCGACAGTGCTGCGGCAGCGGTGGGGGCAATTACGCCACTGGTGTTTGTGGCCAATGCATTTTTGATTGTCAGTGCATTTGCCGGGGCAAGTATTGCCAGTCAGCGTATAGGTGCCAATGATTATGTGCGCGGTAATGCCACTATCGCAGCCTACGCTATTTTTGTGGTTGCCCTTGCGTTAATTGCCGGGTTGTCAGTGAACCATGGTGGTCCATGGGTTGCCTCTGCAATGTCTTTGAGCCCCGATGTGGAAACCTACGCGCGTACCTATCTATCGATTATTGGCTGGATGGTTGCACTCTGGGGTTGCCGGGTGATTTACCAAACGATTCTGAATATTTATGGCGAACCCAAATGGAATACTTTCAGCAATATTATTTTATTTGTTGCCAATATTATCGGCTGCTCGATTGCCGTTTATGGATTTATGGGGCTGCCTCCTACGGGCGTAAAAGGTGTGGCAATTGCCAGTACTATTGCAGCTGGTTGCAGTTTGTTATTTGTGATGGTGATTGTCCATTTTAAATTGCGTATTCATATTCCCTTGCGTGAAGGCTTGAAAAATTTTGCGGTGTTGATTGCGCCAGTAATTATGATTGCTGCGCCCTCTATCCTGGAACCCATGTCATTCCAGGCTTATATGATTGCGCTTAATTGGATTGCTGCTGAAGTTGGCGATCTTGCGCTTAAAGTTAAAGTTTATGCTTACAACACCTTTTTATTTTGCTTGATGATTTCAATTGCCATCGGCATGGCGACAGAAGCCATTATTGCGCAGCGGGTAGGGCGCGGTGAGTTTGATCTGGTCAACAAGCAACTCAAACAAAGTTTAAAAATATCCCTGATTGGAACCAGTATCCTGGCACTTTGCTGGTTGCTGTTCAATCAACCTATTTTGACATTATTCAGTAGTGATCCCGAAGTCGTTGCCATAGGTTTGTGGGCATTTTTGTTGAGTTTTTTAGCAGAGCCATGGCGTACAGTAAATATAACTGTGGGGTCTGCATTGCGTTGCACAGGTGATGCAGCTTTTACATCGATATCAAGTATCGGTGTGATCTGGTTGTTCTCTGTGCCATTAGCTTATGTATTGGCGATTCCATGCGGACTTGGTTTGTACGGATTATTGATTGCTGCAATTCTGGATGAATTTGTGCGTGCGTTAATCAAACGCTGGCGGTGGAAGCAGGGTAAATGGAAATACACTGGCATTGCCGCGCGTGAAGCGAAAGCAGCAAATCCGTCGGTTTAGACGGGCTTGCTGCTGTTCAATCAAGTGAGTTGGATGTCACTGTTCCGGGTTTCACGGATATGTTGTTGCAGGGAGTTTTTAATGATGCCTGCCACTCGGTAGAGCTCGGGAAAACCTAATGCAGCGCACGCGATAAACATCGGTATAAAATTTAAGATGTAGCGTGAGTTGGCTTCCCATAATGCCAGGAATATAAAAATTCCGGTTATCGACAACCGCACAACCAATTTATTAATTGATCCCCGGGTTTTCGCTGCTGCGTCATAAACTGCACTAAGAATAATTAATAAAAACAGAAATATATGATAGCCGTGCGCCATGTGTTTAAAGGTTTCGTAGTATTTTCCCCCCTCTATAGCGACCTGGTGTAATGAATTGGGACGGAGTGGATTATCGTCAATCATTTCATTAACACCATAAATGCCGCTGCCAAAACTTAACTGCTGCTTGCGGTGGAGAAACTCAAGGTAACCTCCAACACCATATTCTTTTAACCGTTGCCCAATGCGCTCGATATTGGCTTGGGTACGCGCCTCCCGCGTGGAAAATGTATAGGTATACTCGTAATCGCTACCGTTATAAGCCCCATTGCCGCTCAACCCCATCATCACCCAGTGGGTGTAGGGAACCTGTTTTTGTTCAGAGAGATTTTTATCCAGCAAATGGTTGTAGCGATAATAGTTAAAGCCGGATAACAGCGCATAAAAAATACCGCCTGCAACTATAACGGCAAGCCAATATTTCTTCAGGTTTCCGCGTAAGACCAAATCCATCAGGACGGCAATGGCAACAATAATGACTGTGAATTTGATGAGTGTGCCAATAGCGCATGCAACCGCCAAAACAGCCGCGCGAGTAAGTTGCTGTTTGGTGTTTTCACTTTTCAGTATTTGCAGATACAGGTAATAGGTCATCATCACAAAAGGAAGTGACAACGTATCTGAATAAAAAATGGGTGTGTAAAAATACAACGGGATGCAACAGCTACTTAACCACAATGATAAAAAAGCGGCCTTAATACTTTTCAGTTCGCGGCAAATCAGATAAACAAAAAATATACCCAGGTTGATTGAAATTACATTATAAACAGTGGCAATCCAGTGATAATCCTGAAAGCCGGGAATGGAACAAATGGTAAATACCAGTTGTAATGCGCTGGCTGCTCCCAGGTTGTGTGGAAATATGTGGAAGTATTCTGAATAGCCACCAAGGTTCCCTTGTTCCTTGAGGATAATTGCACCGCGGAATACTGCTTCCGTATCCCAGCCGGTAGCAACGGCAAGCCAGTACCCGCAAAAAAGTTGTGCAGAAAAAAGGACAAGCATCCACAACGACACTATTTTTCGTTCATGGATTTGCAGGAAATGCTCTGCATGTTTGATAGCTTTGTAAACGTAACCGGTAACGAATAACCAACCGATTACATAAAGCACTATGTACAACGTTTTGAACTGATACGTTTGGTTGTTAAATGTGATACTTAAAAACAACCACAAAAAAATCAAACCAAATAAATAATAAAAACCTGTAAGCAGTAGTGATGGCAAGTTGCGCATTGCTTATCTCCTTATGCAAACTCGCGTGTTATAGGTAGTATTCCTTCTGTCAGTTACAACATGTTTACTGCTGAAGGAGGAGGTATATCCACAGGAGGCTGTTCAGTCCAATCACCGGTGCGGCCAGCGTCATAACCCTGGCAATCATAAGCCGTGAAGAACTGCTCCATGCCTGGAAAACAAAAAATAAAATCGGCAAAAGAACGGGATAGATATAACGGAAATCGGTATTGCAAGACAGCGGTACTTTAATGCGGTAAGCCAGCAATAATATAAATGGAAACACCAGCGCCATTATCCAGGGCGCGTTGCGGTAGGCAAGGCGTTTAAATCGGGCCGCGCCGGTTTGTGGTTGTTGCTGCAGATAAAAAACAGCTGTGCCTGCGAGCATTGCCAGTAGCAAAATACCATTAACGGTACCCCAGATTTGCATACCATCGCCATTAAAAAAATATTCACTGGAAAGTGCAGAGCGCAGCACAAAATTCCAGAAATATTGGCGGCCATATTTATCTTCCCACGTACTGATAAATGGTTGCTCTAAAAAAGTGGCAGTATCCAGGATTAAATAATTCTTGGGCTCGTTGCCCACTTTTAATCCCGGGTTAATCATTTCACTGACGTTGGATAACAACCAATCTTCCGAGGTGCCATCGAGATAATGTTTTATATTATCAGCAAAGTTCAACAAAATTGCACCGCAAAATAAACCGCCGGCAATTGCAACATCGCGAAATAATTTAGTTTTGTGTTGTTGAAATAGTGCTGGTTTACGCGCGAGCCCATAAATATGAAATAACATGAGCACACCTAAAACACCGGCAACCGCCAAACCATTGGATTTGCTCAGCAGCGAGCCCGCCATCCACAAGCTTGCCCAAAATAGCGTTTGTGAATCGCGATTTTTCCACCATTTAATCGTGTAAAAAAATGACAGTGCATAACAGGCATACACACCCAAATCATTGCCGATACGAATACTGTGGATAATTCCGGATGGCCATAAACACAGCGCTATACTAGCCATGGTGATAACAAGTGGGTGTTTGCGAAATGCGAGTCTTATCGTGGCGAGGCTGCCAATTAAAAACAGCACCCACAAAAACATCGCAAATAACTGCCCCCACAATTCACCGGAGACTTTACTATCAATGGGCGCCGTTTGTTTTGCGAGTGCAGCACTCAGGTAATAAAGTGGCGGCTGGTGATATTCCCATCCATCACCGGGTATCGGAAGTTTTTTATGTTCAATTAAATATTCAATGTAATCTTTATGGCCGCCGCCTTCAAACACATCGAAGGTGCGTGTGCGCTCGTCAGTTTTGGATAAATAGAGTGTTGAAATCACCAAACCAATTAACAAAACCAACGTTTGGGTTTTATTAATCTGCAGGTGGCGTTTTAGTACAAATACCAAAGCAACCAGCACTGCGTAGATCGCAAGTAATTTGCTGTTACTCAACCGCTTGATAGATTCAATACGAAATCCCGCCGGATTACTGGCATTGCTTAATTGCGCCTCAAGGACATTGGTTTGATTGGGGATGAACTGGTCTATTTCAATCGTAAAGCCGGAACCATAGTTGCGACGATCATCAGTAGAAAGGTGATCCAGTGAAACAGGTTTACCATTAACAATCAGCGCATGAATTTCATCGTCGGGATAGATTCTAAAGCTGTGTTTGTTGGAGCGAATTCCATCAATTGTGACACGAATGGAATATCCCCCGAGATGGTCCTGCGCAAAGGGTAACGTAATAGCTTCATAATCATTACCGTTGTAGGCAACTTCTACTTTCTGCAGGCTAATAGATTGCCAGGTAGACAACCACATCAGTGCTATTAGTGCGCCGAGGCTTAGCAGTGTTGTTAGCAAATAACGGTACGTTGTTTTCATAACAGGCTCAATATCTCATATTACTTATGGCGCGGGAGTATCTGGCGCCGCAAGGGTAATAATCGGGTTTAACCAATCTGCGTGGTCGCCGCCAATGTCGTTAATGCCGTCCACTTGCAGACGCAAACGCTGCACTGATTCCAGATTTATTTCAGCAAATTCCGGCTTCTCGGCGCCGTAATGATTGCGCGATTCCCACAACAAGCGATCATCGCCCCACACTGTGAATTTCACACTGGCTGATTCCACTTCATCATCCAGCGCTACAGAAACAGTAATGGTTTTGGTTTTGGGCGGTAGCTGGTATTCGATAATAGAGTTTGCGTGGGTTCCCAAGCCTTTGGCATAACGGTGCTCATCTGCACGCAACGGATTGCCATTAACACTCTTATTGATATTCAGCTGGCCGTAATCCTGTTTACTAAATGCAACAGGTAGTTCAGTTAAGGATAACTGATGAGGCTGCAATTCGGGATCAATAGGTTTGCTTTCCAGGTACAAGCGTTGGCCAATCAGGTAGAAACCAATAACTAATACCACCAGCGCAATATATTTGATGGCGAAGAACCAGGAAAACAATTTGCCGGTGAAGTTACTCCAGTGTTTCCCGAATAATAATTCGAGCACAGCGTAACTGAATGCACCTACCATTATCCATGAGATGGCCGGCCAGACATGCGATGTCCTGATACCCAGACACATGGCAACGTTAAATGCGGAAATAAAAGTAAACAGCAGCGGGAAAATAATTTTGCCTGGATTTAACGCATAGTAAACCAGTGAAACAATCACCGCTGGCAACAAATAGCGTTCATGCATTGCCGGCAGCAACGCAAAAAATGCCATGGTGCAAATCATTGCGTAAAAGAAAAGTTGCGCAGCATTTTGCGGATTATTTTGCGGTAATTGTTGATCAATTAATTTTCCCATGCCCTGTAGAAAAACAATCAGGCATACCAGGAAAAACCCGATCATCCCGAAATTTTTGGCCTTGAAAATAATTGCCAGTGGCGAGTCAGGTTCAATGCCAAAAAGTATAACCGTATCGGGTGCAGCGTTGCCGGTCAGTAAAATCCAGATGTTTGCAGCGCCCATCGTGGTTGCGCCATATTGATGCAATACATCGATATACGCCAGCTTGAACGACTGGGCAAAACTACCGACAACAATAGAAGGTAAAAACAACAGCACAATCGTCAGCAGTGAGAGTGCACAACCGACCAGATGTATTTTGTAGTGACGGAAAAAAATAATTCCCATTACCGGTGCAAATGCAATCATCTGGAATTTGGTCAACAGTGCAACGGTGTAGATCGGAAAAGTCAGGGCACGATATTTTTTACTGGTGCTCGCCAGGATAGCCAGAAGCACTGGTATGACGGGCAGCACATCGACCTGCCCCCAAATAGGACCATTCATAAACAGCGCCGGATTAAGCGCTGTTAGTAGCATGCAGGCGTGATAATGATTGGCAGAGGTGCAATAATTTTTGAGCAAGCGATGAACGATGGCAATTAGCAAAAAATGCGAGAGGAAAATTGGAATTAACGAAACGTATTTGAGGAATAGATTATTTTCTACCGGCAATTGTAAATAGTTATACAACTGGCTTGCGACGTAGAGCCAGTGAATGTATAGCGGTGGATAGTTTCCATTGAAATCTTTATAGCCGCGGTTGGACAGTTGTTTAACCCAGTCTTCCCAAAACCCGATATCGCCGCCATTACCATCCCAGAATAATAATCCAAGGTTCGCTACAATTGCCGCGCACAAATAAAATTGGAAATAAATGAGGAACTGTTTCGCGCTATAAAAGCGGTCAGTTAATTGGTCCAGTGGAATAAACTCCACATGCGGGACCTGAACGCTGGAAGATATGTCAGTGGTTGTGTTTGAAATTAACTCTGCCTGACCCTGCGGTGGTATGTTGTCGGCAGTATTGTCGTTATTCATGTTGCCATCCCGTTTATTGTATTACTGGCCCCGCAGGGCCAATAGAGCGTCAATCTTTTTTATTCACGATATCGCTAATGTGGAATTTTGGACGCTTTTTGACTTCTTCGTAAATCTTGGAAAGGTATTCGCCAATAATGCCCAGGCAGAGTAACTGAACGCTACCAATAAAGAGCAAAGGTAAAAGCACAGATGCCCAACCTGGCGTAGCGCTATCGGTAAAAAATCTTACGATAAGCACCCACACAATCAAACTAAATGACGCAAAGCCGGATAGTATTCCCAGCACAGTAATCATGCGCAGTGGGGCCGTTGAAAATGCGGTAATTCCTTTCCATGCGAAAGAAAGCATTTTCTTCAGCGGATATTTACTCTCACCCGCTTCGCGCGCCTGGCGTTCATATTCTACAGTTGATGAAGGATAACCCACTTCACGCACCAGGCCGCGCAGGAACAGGTTAGCTTCTCCGTATTGCTTTAATGAATCGAGTGCGCGACGTGATAGCAAACGAAAATCTGCGTGGTTGAAAACCAGATCCACGCCCATTTTTTTCATTAAATGATAATAACCTTCTGCAGTGAAGCGTTTGAAGAAGGTATCGGTATGGCGCGCTGAACGAACCCCATACACGACATCATGGCCTTTCAGGTATTCGTCGACCATCAATTCAATGTTTTGTGGATCATCTTGCAAGTCAGCGTCAATACTGACGGTGATGTCTTCGGTAGTCGTGCAGAGCCCTGCATACAATGCATTCTGGTGGCCTTTGTTACGCGATAATTTTATTGCTACCAGTGCAGAGTTATTGGCTGCTTCTTCGTTGAGTATTTTCCAGGTTTTATCTTTACTGCCATCGTCAACCAAATAAATTTTGGAATCTTGGTTAATTTTTCCTTTGGCGATCATGGCGTCGCGCAATGCCAACATTGTTGCCAATGTTTTGGGCAGCATTTCTTCTTCGTTGTAACAAGGAATAACAACAGCAAGCGAAGGTATATGGGTTGTCATTTTTAATGGTTCCTGTAGATCCATATTTTATGTACGAGGAAATTGAGCACAACAGTAATCCCCGTTGCTAATACTTGTGCAACCAAATAGGGTTCCACCCATGGCAAGGGAAGATAATTTTCAAATATAAATAAAAATGCCGCAAACAACGCGGTGTTGGTTGATAAGCCGATGGCTACCGCAACAACAAACTTGGGAAAAGTATCTTTGTGGCGGCTGTTGCTCTTGAACGTATAGTGATAATTCGCCCAGTAATTAAAGAATGATGAAAGTACATAGCCTGCAGCAGATGCGTAAACTTCTGTCAGCATTTGACTTTCAACAAATATAATCAGTAATGCAAATTGAAGCAGGGTACTGAGACCGCCAATTGCTAAATACAAGACGAAACGTTTCATTGTTATTGTGTTTGGATTCTAACAGAAGGAAGTTGTAAAAATCGCTGCACCTTAACACATTTTAATTATATGTGTCTGTGGTTTGCTGTTAGGAGGAGAAGGATGGTGGAAAGTTATAAAGCGGGAGGGAAGCTCAGCCAAATTACGCCCAGCGCAATGCCGCACCTGAGCGTTCAATATACATATATTCCGGTTTGTTGGTTAATGGGTGGCAGGCATGGCGCAGGTGATGGTGATCTGCGGTTGAGCCCATGTATTCCCAACAATAACCTTCATTGATGCATAACGGATCGCCATCATTTAATGAATAGCTTGCTAATTCATCCCACATTTTTTGCCACTCGGGGTGATTAATGTCGAGATATTGCATGTTTTACCTTGTGCGGATTGAGTAATAAATATGCACTTATTGTGGATTATTAAGTTTCTTTGTCAAGAATCGTCATTAACACAATGATTTAAAAAGAAAAATAAATACAAAAATCGTGCTTTTCATCACCTATTATAAAGCTGCCCACAATAATTTTGGCGTTTAAATTTGTATTTTTGTGTCATCAGGTAGCAAAAACTTTTCTGACTGTTACTTCGGGTTATGGCAGCAATTGAGTGAATTGTGCGATCCTTTCGGTTAGGGTAAGGTTTGCGAGGTTTGATGTATCAATTAATGACTTAACCGGGAGGTTGGTAATGAATATAGGGCAGGCTGCGCGAGCGTCCGGTTTATCGAGCAAGGCTATTCGCCATTACGAAGATTTAGGGTTGGTCGTACCGATGCGCGACCAAAATAATGATTACAGGGTGTACTCAGGTAGCGATATCGAGCGTTTACGTTTTTTGCAGCGCGCGCGCGCCGCAGGGTTGGGGCTTGATGAATGCAGTGAGTTATTGGGGCTCTACGTGAACGCGGACCGGCGTTGCAGTGAGGTCAAATCGTTGCTTGTTGATAAAATAAGCCGGCTTGATCAGCAGTTATCTGTTCTGAATGCGTTGCGGGGGACCCTCGTTAAGATGGCGGAAGAATGCGCCGGCGATAATGGTAACAGTAACGTGGGTGTCCCGTTAACGGCAGTAGAGGGAGTGCCTGCGAACAAGTCGGTGGCAATGGCTTTTACCTTGTTAGGTGAGTCTGATAGCCGTTAGTGCCGGTGTTTTTCTGCCCTGAAAAAGGCTATGATGCGCGCCGTTTTGTTATTTGTTTGGGAGTTTCTATGAGCATCAAATCCGATAAGTGGATGCGCCGCATGGCGGAAGAGCATGGCATGATCGAGCCATTTGAACCGGGCCAGATTCGCTACGATGCCGCTGGTCAGCGTATCGTCTCTTATGGAACTTCCAGTTACGGTTACGATGTTCGCTGTGCTGACGAATTCAAAATTTTTACCAATGTTCATTCAACGGTGGTAGATCCTAAAAACTTTGATGAAAAAAGTTTTGTCGATATTAAAAGTGATGTTTGCATCATTCCTCCCAACTCTTTCGCGTTAGCGAGAACGGTTGAATACTTCCGCATTCCGCGCAATATTTTAACGGTGTGCCTTGGTAAGTCGACATATGCGCGTTGCGGGATTATTGTTAATGTGACGCCGCTTGAGCCTGAGTGGGAAGGGCATGTGACCCTGGAGTTTTCCAATACTACGCCGTTGCCGGCAAAAATTTATGCAAATGAAGGTGTGGCGCAGATGTTATTTTTTGAATCTGACGAAACCTGTGAAACGTCCTATAGAGATCGCGGTGGCAAATATCAAGGCCAGCGCGGTGTTACTTTACCCCGTACCTGACAGGCTATTGTGTGGGTGATGTAATCCCGTTTAAAAAACCGAGCCCCTTTGAAAAACATAAAGGCAAAAGTTTATGCCGCAGCGGTTTTCATAAATGGGAAGTGGTGAAAGAAAAGCAATTCGATGTAAAGCAAGGAAAACTGGTAACGATTTATAAATGCAGTCGTTGCGGTGAGCAAAAAGTGGAATTGAAGTGATACCAATGAAAAAGGCTCCTGTGGAGCCTTTTTCATTATAGGTTTAATACTAATCTCAAATTAGTGATGGTGATGACCGCCGGCACCGTGAGCGTGGCCGTGATTTAATTCATCTTCAGTTGCGCTACGCACTTCAGTGATTTCCACATCAAAATTCAGGTCTACACCAGCAAGTGGATGATTGCCGTCGATAGTGACCTGGTCGCCTTCAACGTGGGTAACGGTAACAACTTGCAAGCCTTGCTCAGTTTCCGCGTGGAACTCCATGCCTACTTCAATTTGATCGATGCCGGAAAACATGGTGGTTGGTAATTCTTGTACAAGGCTGTCATCGCGCAAACCGTAAGCCTGGGCTGCTTTTACGGCAACATTTAATTTATCACCAACAACTTTGCCTTCAAGGGCTTGCTCGAGGCCTGGGATGATGTTGCCTGCGCCGTGCAGATAAGACAGGGGCTCTTGCCCTTCGGAAGAGTCCAGCACTTTGCCAGTGCTATCAGTCAGGGTGTAGTGGAAGCTGGCAACGCTATTTTCTGCAATTTTCATAAAAGGCCTTTTTGATTAAGTAATATGTATAAATAAATCTGGTTACGCAATTTAATTCGAAAACGTTAGCTGACAAAAATAAGGCGCTAAAATTTTTCAATGGCTTTGCCATCGACTGACGCCTTGTGTATGTGAATAGTGTATTGGCTGCCTTTTTCTTCCTGTTGCAGGCGTACCAGTAAATAGTTCCAGTCTTTGGCCAGCCACGCGTAAGTTACGCGCTTATCGTTATCGCGGCTGCGTTTCACTTTGATTGTGTTGACTTTGCCTAGTGGTGTTTCCAGAATTTCTTCGCCCAGCGTGACAAATTTATATTCTTTCAAATGGCCGCCATCAGCAATTTGATAGTTGAAGTTTTTCTGGCCATTCAATAAATCCTGCTGCAATTGGATTTGGTAGCTGAGCTTATCTTGCACCTTCTGGGTAATATCCATTTGCCAGTTGGTTTGTTGTACTTTGTTGATAACAGTTTTCTTTTCCCAATCAAAACTCAGATCGGCATCGCGATCTTTTCCCAATCCACGGCGTTTATATAAATAGTGGAGCGGCTTAATGGTTTGTTTTACCGGGTCCCACTGCATTTGGCTGGTTTCGGTAATCGTGCCAATCATCGAATCAAACTTGAAAAGCAGGTCGTATTGATTGTCGGCGCTTTTGGTAAGCCGATTGGTAACAGTGATATTAAAGCCGTATAACTTGGCCTTGTATTGATTGTCGAATGTTTTTGGGGCATCAGCCGCCGTAACGATTGACGAGGCGAACAACAAGCAGGCCAGAATTAGTGGGTAAGCGCTAAACCGAAAGCTGGTCATAGAATCTTCCGTTAAATGTCATTGGCCTCAATTTGATAGCCATTTTCCGCTAAAAGTTCACCATTGAGTTCGGTTTTGCCGTTGGTCATTTTTAGTTTCCCCTCTGCAAACCATTTTACCGCCAGAGGATAAATGACGTGTTCCTGTTTCTGCACACGCTTGGCCAGGAGACCGGCATCATCGGTAGGTAATACCGGAACCCTTGCTTGTACTATCACCGGGCCGCCATCCAGCTCGGCGGTTACAAAGTGCACGCTTACTCCATGGTGGGTTTCACCGGCATCAATCGCGCGTTGATGGGTGTGCAGCCCTTGAAACTTGGGGAGCAGGGACGGGTGAATATTCAGCATGCGCCCTAAATAATGTTCGGTAAAAGCCGGGGTTAATATGCGCATAAAGCCCGCGAGCACAACCAGCCCGGGTGTGTAGGCGTCTATGGTGCGCATCAATTCAATATCAAATGCCTCGCGGCTCGCAAAGTTTTTATGGTCCAGTACTAGCGTAGGGATTCCCGCTTTGCTGGCGCGGGTTAAGCCCATGACTTCAGGCCGATTGCTGATAACAGCGGCGATTTCTATGGGTAAATCGCCACTGTCAACGCCGTCAATCAGGGCTTGCAGATTGCTGCCGCTCCCGGAAATAAGAACTACAACACGCAACTTTATTGCTTGGGACGCAGCTTGGGACATTGATTAAAGGCCTTGCAGTTCAACGCGGTGTTCGTCGCCAACCGCCTTGGCGATATGGCCGATAACAAAAGCATTTTCGCCAGCAGCGCGGAGGATGTTCAGCGCATTGTCTTTTTCGCTGGCAGGGATGGCGATTACCATGCCCACACCGCAGTTAAAGGTGCGATACATTTCGCGGATATCCACATTGCCGCCTTTTTGCAGCCACTGGAATACCGGTGGAAATGCCCAGCTTTTGGTGTCGATCACTGCTTTGCAGCCTTCTGGCAAAACACGTGGGATATTTTCGGTCAAACCGCCGCCGGTAATGTGGGCTAATGCATTAACGTCGGATTCTTTAATCAGTTTAAGCACCGACTTCACGTAAATACGGGTAGGCTCCATCAGTGCATTTGCGAGTGGTTTGCCGCCACAATCCTGATTCAGGTCGGCGTTGGTGACTTCGATGATTTTACGGATCAATGAGTAACCGTTGGAGTGTGGGCCGCTGGAGGTGAGGGCGATCAGGGTATCGCCTTCCTTTACTTTGCTGCCGTCGATAATTTCGGATTTTTCTACCACGCCTACGCAGAAACCTGCCAGATCGTAGTCTTCGCCCTCATACATACCCGGCATTTCAGCAGTTTCACCGCCTACTAATGAACAGCCAGAAAGTTCGCAGCCATCGCCAATGCCGGAAACTACAGCAGCAGCTACATCTACATTCAGTTTGCCAGTCGCGTAATAGTCCAGGAAAAACAGTGGCTCTGCGCCAGTGACAACCAGGTCATTTACGCACATGGCGACGAGATCGATACCGATGGTGTCGTGTTTTTGCAGGTTCATTGCCAGGCGCAATTTGGTACCCACGCCGTCAGTACCGGATACCAATACTGGTTGGCGGTAGCCTTCAGGGATTTCACACAGGGCTGCAAAGCCGCCCAAACCGGCCATTACCTCGGGGCGACGGGTACGCTTGGCAACGCTTTTAATGCGTTCTACCAATGCATCTCCCGCGTCAATATCAACGCCTGCATCTTTGTAGCTTAAGGATGGAGTAGGGGTTTGGTTTTGGCTCATAAGAAAGGGCTCACAGCTCTGGCAGTTGGAGTGGTTTAAAAAAAGGCCGCCATTCTAGCAGCTTATAGCTGCCCATGGGGAAACTTGGGGGAAATTGCCGAAAATTGTCCTGAGGGTATAAGGGGAATTGTGATAATCGCCGTCGCCAGTTGAAGCAAGCCTGCTACAATGCCGGCCTTCCATATTGAATGATCACTTAATCAGGGGTTGGCTTTGGTGCGTTCTCTGTTGTTGCCTATGCTGCTGTTAGCCGTTTTACCACTTGCCGGTTGGACCAATGCCGGGCAAACCGTGGACATTTACCGCGCTGAAGCGTTGGTAAAAAACCAGTCAGAAGCAGAGCGAAATGCTGCTGCCCGTGCCAGTTTTGGTGAATTGATTATACGGGTTTCCGGACAGCGCGCCGCTATCAACCATCCAGCCATCCAGCAAGCATTGCCGAATGCACAAAATTATCTATTTGGCTTTGCTTACAAATCGACCACCGAAAAAGTCACAGAAGGTGGAACAAATGTGCCCGCAACCGGTTTGCAATTAAATTTTGAGCCGCGGGCAATCGAGAAATTACTGCGTGACGCACATTTGCCGCTGTGGCCAGCAACTCGCCCTAAAGTATTGGTGTGGCTGGTTGCAAAAGGTCCGGCAGGGTTGCGTGTAGTGTCGCAACCAAATGATGTACAGGCGATGCGAGCGCAAGCTGTTTATCGTGGTTTACCGCTCGCATTTCCTCAACAGGATGGCGAAGTAGCGGCGAATGACCTGTGGTCGGTTAACGTAGAAAAAATTAAAGCTGCCTCGTTGCGCTACAAAGCTGACGCAATTCTGGTGGGGCGATACACCCCATCCAATTCCGGGCCAATTCCCGCGCCTTCAAGCGCAACCAGTGAAGTGATAGACAATGCAAACGCACCCTTGGGATCATTAGGTCCATGGGTTGGCGATTGGCAATTGTTCCATGCTGGCAATGTGCAATCGTTTACCGATGAAACACCGGAAGCCGGTGGTTTATTTGCATCGGCGATTGATCGCGCCGCAGATTATTTCGCTAACCAATATGCAATTACACCGACCAATCAGGGGCCGCAAAATATTGTGCTCCGGGTGCGCAATATCACCAGCTTTGGTGCCTTTAAAGAAGTACAACGCTATTTGGGTGAATTGGCGATGGTGCAGCGTATGGAAGTTGTAACAGTAACCCCTGAGGGTTTGTTGGTGCGCTTGACTGCTGAAGGCGATACCAAATTACTGCTCAGCACCCTTGCGCTGGGGCGTCGTCTGGTGCCGGATGCCGGGGGTGTTGCAACTGTTGTGAATGCGCCATCTACATCTTCCGCTGATATTGATGCGGAAGCGATGGCGGAGCTGGATCAGGCGTTGGCCAGTGAACAACAAAATACCGCTCCACAATCTATTCCAGCTACTGCACCTGCCCACGCAGGTACGCTGGAAGACCCGTTAATTTTCGTTTGGCAAAAATAGAGTCTGGCAGAAGTAGTTATGATTAACTTGCCGCAGCAGTTATCCCTCAGCGTCAATTTAAATGATGACGCCACCTTTGAGAATTTCTACGCACCCGCGCAAACCCATAACGCAATGGTTGTACAAGGTTTGCGTGAACAACTGGATGGTAAAGGGGAGGCATTTATTTATTTATGGGGTGCCCCCGGTTGCGGATTGACCCATCTGTTGCAAGCCGCCTGTCATCAGGCGCAGGAACTGGGTTTATCGGCTCAATACCTTCCCTTGCGCGATCTCGTTGGTTATGCGCCCGATGAATTATTTGTCGGCCTGGAAGATCTGGATCTTGTGTGCCTGGATTGTTTGCCGAGTATTGCCGGCCGTTCCGATTGGGAATTGGCGATTTTCAATTTATATAATCGCCTGCGCGAACAAGGTAAGCGTTTGCTTGTTGCCGCAGAGCATAGTCCGCGCGAGTTGGAAATTTCCCTGGAAGATTTGCGTTCGCGCTTGCAATGGGGCATCACCTACCAGGTGCATAGCCTTGGCGATGAAGACAAACAGCAAGCATTGCAATTGCGCGCCCGTGCCCGTGGTTTGGAGCTGGGGGATGATGTTGCGCAATACATAATCCAGCGCCTGCCGCGTGATACCAATGAACTGTTTTGGCAATTACAGCGTTTGGATCATGCCTCTCTGGCTGAGCAACGTAAATTGACGATTCCTTTTGTAAAGAAAGTATTAGCAATTTGATCCTGTTGGGGATCGCAACCACAATTCTCTCCTATCGTATAACCACCTCCCATATATATGCGTAAACCGGGGCGACGGATGTTCGTCTTCACCCTGGTTTATGCACAGCTCTTTTAATGCGTTGGTTCGTTCGCACAATAATGGAGAATGCTATGCCCTTTATATTTTTTGCGCCTGCGAGATTGGCTCGCATCATTGCGGCAATCAGTCTTTCCAGTTTTCTTGTTGCCTGTGGTAATAGTAGTGACTCCGATAATTCTTCATCTATTTCTGCGGCGGCGAACTCCGGTACAAATACCGGGCTGATCAAAATAAACCAATTGGGATTTTTACCCGAGTCCGCAAAATTAGCCGTGGTTCCTGGCGTTGCGGCGAGCAGTTTTACATTATTAAAAGCTGGCAGCGATACTGAAGTATTTAGCGGGGCTTTAAGTGTGGCAGCAATATGGGATGCCTCCGGTGAAAACGTAAAATTGGCGGATTTTTCCAGTGTAAAAACGCCGGGCGATTATCAGTTGCGTGTTGAAGGTGTTGCTGATTCACACATATTTAGCATCGCACCTGATGTGTACAGCGCATTGAATGCCGCGAGCATTAAAGCGTTTTATTTCAATCGCAGTGGCATTGAATTGTTGCCGGAGTTTGCGGGGAAATTTGCGCGGCCACTTGGCCATCCCGACACCAATGTATTGATTCATCCCTCGGCTGCGAGTGATGCGCGCCCTGCGGGGACCCTCGTAGCCAGCCCCAAAGGTTGGTACGACGCTGGCGATTACAATAAATATATCGTTAACTCGGGTATTTCCACTTACACCTTGCTTGCCGCATACGAGCATTTTCCGGAAATATTTAACAACCAGAATTTGGTGATTCCCGAAAGCGGTAATGCGTTACCGGATTTGCTTGACGAGGCATTGTGGAACCTGGAATGGATGCTGACCATGCAAGATCCGAATGATGGCGGTGTCTATCACAAACTGACCAACAAGAATTTTGATGGCACGGTGATGCCCCACCAAGCCACCAGCGAGCGTTACCTGGTACAAAAAACCACTGCAGCGACGCTGGATTTTGCGGCGGTAATGGCAGTTGCCAGCCGCGTGTTCGCCCCTTATGAAACGCAATTGCCCGGGCTCTCTGCAAAAATGCTCGCAGCAGCAGAGTCCGCCTGGGCCTGGGCGAATACCAATCCCGCAGTTATTTACCAGCAACCTGCCGATGTATTTACTGGGCAATATGGCGATAAAACATTAGCGGATGAATTTGCCTGGGCTGCCGCCGAGTTATACATCTCTACCCAAAAAGAGGGTTACTACACCGCGTTGAAACCAACGAACGTATTTAATTCGGTTCCTTCGTGGGGTGATGTGCATGGTTTGGCGTGGGTATCGCTAGCCCATCATCGCAACAAGCTCACCTCCGTTGCGGACCAGGCGTTAATTGCCAATCGCATTAATACCCTCGCAGACAAGTTGATAGCGGCATGGCTGGTATCGCCTTACAAAGTCAGCATGGAAAGTAATAATTTTGTTTGGGGCAGCAATTCAACGGCATTAAACCAGGCGATGATGTTGTTACAAGCATACCGCTTGAACGGCAAGCGTGAATATCTGGATGCATCCCAATCGCTGCTGGATTACGTGCTGGGGCGCAATGCAACCGATACTTCATTTGTCACTGGCTTTGGGGAAAGGTCGACACTGCATCCTCACCATCGTCCATCGGAAGCCGATGGGATTCCCGAACCCATCCCCGGTTTTATTGCCGGTGGCCCGCAGCCGGGACAGCAGGATAAATCCGATTGCCAGGCCGTTTATCCCTCGAACCTGGCGGCAAAATCGTATCTGGATAATTACTGCAGCTATGCCAGTAATGAAATCGCGATTAACTGGAATGCGCCACTGGTGTATGTATCTGCTGCGCTCCAGGCATTAACGCCAAAATAGTTTTTCCTGTTCCATTATTGTGCAGGATATGAAGCCAGCGTCTGCTGGCTTTTTTATGCCTGAGTAAAAACCCTCATAACGATTCTTTACGTTGCAGCTGGCTTTTGGCCAAACCGGACTATGCTTTAGGAATTTCAGTCAGGCGTCGCAAAGACGGCGAGGGAGCCATCATGAAACTCAACAGTCTGAACACCAAGATGATGTCCATCATCTTGCTGGTCGTTATCAGTTATGTAGTCACCTTATGGGTGCTGAATTCCCAGGCCAGCCATATGCAACATGATTTGGCTGCAGAATACGCCGAGGAGTTGGCCCAACATGAAGCCTTCAGTGTAAAAGGACGGTTAGAAGTTGCGATGAGTGCGTCACGCAATCTGGCGACTGCATTAGTAGCGCTACGTTTGACCAATCCTGACCGCAAAGTCGCGGATGAATTACTGCGTCAATTCCTGCAAAACAATCCGGATTTTTTAGCCGTGTGGACCGCATTTGAACCCAATGCATTCGATGGCAAAGATAATAATTTTCGCAATGCCAATGCGCACGATACCACCGGTCGCTATGTGCCTTACTGGAATCGCGGTGCGGGCAATCTCGCCGTTGAAGCACTAGTGGATTACGACAAACCCGGTGCCGGTGATTATTATTTGTTAGCAAAAAACAGCCGCGAGGAAACATTGATCGAGCCATATATTTACAATGTGGGTGGCAAGGAAACATTGATCACTACCGTAGCGGTACCCATTATTTACAATGGACAAGTGTTGGGTGTTGCGGGTGTGGATATCGCGCTTTCTGATTACCAGGCGCAAGTCAGTAAAATAAAACCTTACGCTATTGGTTACGCTAGCTTGTTGTCCCACAGCGGAATTTATGTAGGGGATGGTAATGCAAAAAATGTCGGTGAAAAAATTACTGATCCTGATTTATTAAATGCAGTCGATAACGGAAAAGTATTGGGACGCGATTTATATGATGATCATCTGCAAGCGGATGCGTACCAGGTCGCAGTGCCGGTTAATGTTGGTAAAACCACCTCACCCTGGTCATTTCGTGTGAGTGTCCCTGCGGAACGAATGATGGAAGATGTGATTGAAATGCGTCGCGTTGCAATTTTAATTGGCGTGGTTAGCATTTTTATTGTGGCGGCAATTTTAATCTGGTGTATTCGCAATTGGGTAGTCAATCCCGTTAACAGTGCACGCGATGCGGCATTGCGTATGGCTGAAGGTGATTTATCCGTCGCGATTCATGTGCGCGGCAATGATGAAATTGCGCAGTTATCAGGTGCAATGAAAACCATGAGTGAAAAACTGGTAGATATTATTGCGAATATTCGCCATGCGGCGCAGGAACTGGTGCAGTCGAGCGAGCAAATTGGCAGCACCTCGCAAAGTTTATCGCAAGCCGCAACGCAACAAGCGGCAACGGTAGAAGAAACCAGCGCGTCAGTAGAAGAAATATCTGCGGCCGTTGCACAAAATTCCGATAACGCCCAAGCCACTGATTCCATCGCCAGCCACAGTGCAAAATCAGCCGCGCAAGGTGGTGATGCAGTGCGCGAAACGGTAGCAGCCATGCGCCAGATTGCGGAAAAAATCAGTCTGGTTGATGAAATCGCTTACCAAACTAATTTGCTCGCATTAAATGCAGCAATCGAGGCGGGCAGGGCCGGAGAGCATGGGCGCGGTTTTGCCGTGGTGGCCGCAGAAGTTCGCAAGCTGGCGCAACGTAGCCAGCTCGCGGCGCAAGATATAGGTTCAGTTGCAGGAAAAAGTGTGCAAATGGCTGAGCGTGCCGGTAGCCTGTTAAACGAAATGCTACCTTCTATTCGCAAAACGGCAGATCTGGTGCAAGAAATCAGTGCAGCATCCAGCGAGCAATCCAAAGGATTGGAACAAATTAATTCCGCCGTAAGCCAATTGGCGCAAACCACACAAGTGAATGCTTCGGCGGCGGAAGAGCTGAATAGTACGGCGGAGGAAATGAGTAACCAGGCGGTACAATTACAAGAAATGATGGAATTTTTTGTTATTAATAAAAATGTTTATCAAACCTGAGCAAATTCCTATCGATACCTGGTCGAACATGCATTGACCCTCCCTAACGCCAGCCTGATGCTGGCGTTTTTATTGGAGGTGGTTTTTATGAACAGCTTTTGTATGAACAAATTGTTCTTTTGGGAAGTGGGTTTTGTTAATAGGCGTGAGATTTTATTTATGTGAATAGTGCGTTGGTTTTAGGGATCTAACCAGCGCATTATGAGTCCATATATCACATAAACCGTGAACGCCGAGGGATGTGCCATGCAAACCTGCGTAAGAAAAATTATTTTTATTACTGGTTGTGGGATATTGGTTTCTTGTGGGGGAGGAAGTAGTGGCAGTAAACCGGCAACTTCTTCGGGGGCTGTTTCTTCAATGCCGATTATGTCATCCAGTGTGCAATCTTCTGCGATAGCTTCCTCTGCCAGCAGTGTTATTTCAGGCCTCGCCAATCGCCCTGTAAATAAAACCTGCCTCGCACCTGCACCGGTAGGGTCGGGTGCTACGAGTATCAACTGGAGTGCTGTATTTCCTTCCTTGCCAAATATTTCCCAAGCGACCAATTTAATCCAGGCGCCGGATGACAATGCAAATTGGTATGCGTTGCGCCAATCAGGAATCGTGGTGCGCTTTCCCAATCAAGCATCCGCTAATACGTTGACCAGTGTGTTGAATATTGAGGACCGTGTCGAATTCAATGGGGGTGAAACCGGGTTGCTTGGAATTGCATTTCACCCGCAATTTGCGCGCAATCGCTACGTGTATTTTTATTACATGGGATTAAATTCAAGTAATAATTTGGAGTCGCGTGTTGCGCGTTATGAATTTGCCACTAACGGTACTATTGATAAAAACAGCGAATTAATTTTACTGCGTTTTGACCAGCCTTATTCGAACCATAACGGTGGCCAACTCGCGTTTGGTAACGATGGTTTTTTATATATCAGTTCGGGCGATGGTGGCAGTGGCGGCGATCCGCAGCAAAACGGGCAAAATAAAAATAATTTGCTCGGAAAAATTTTACGTATTGATGTCGATTCAACTGGCGGTGGAAAAAATTATGGTATCCCTGCCGATAATCCATTTGCCAGCAGTGGTGGCGCACCGGAAATATGGGCTTATGGCTTACGTAACCCCTGGCGTTTTAGTTTCGATACCGAAACCGGTGAATTGTGGGCGGGCGATGTCGGGCAGGGGGCTTGGGAAGAGGTCAATTTAATTACCGGTGGGGGCAATTATGGTTGGGGTGATATGGAGGGTGATAGCTGTTACAGCGGCAGGCCCAATTGTTCTACAGCCAATAAAATCAAACCAGTGTTATCAATCAGCCACAACACCGGTGTTTGTTCGGTAATTGGTGGATTTGTATATCGCGGCACGCAGTACCCGGCAGCATATGGAAAATATTTTTTTACCGACTATTGCCTGAATACCATGCAGTCAATCACTCGCAATAGCGATAGCAGTATCAGTGTAAATAGCCATGGCAATGTGCCGGTGGATATAGTGTCGTTTGCGCAGGATAACCAGGGCGAGCTTTATGCGATTGGCCAAAGTGGTGCCGGTTCACAAATTGTAAAACTCCAGGCCACGGGTGGTGAGCGTGTACCCGGCACCATGGCGCAGCGTCTTTCGGAAACCGGTTGCGTGAGTGCGGGTAATCCCACATTGCCGGCAACGGCGATGATTCCGTATCAGGTTGAAAATCAATTGTGGTCGGACTCAGCAGAAAAAGAACGCTATCTCTCGGTGCCGGATAATCGCAAGATTGATCTCGCTGCAAATGGTGATTTTTTATTTCCCGTTGGCAGTGTGTTGATGAAGCATTTTAAATTGGGCGATAAATTTATTGAGACGCGATTGTTCGCGCGCGGCGAATTGGGTTGGCAAGGATTTAGTTATGAATGGCGCGATGATCAAACTGATGCGAATTTATTAAGCGATGCGAAAGAAAAAACCATTGACGGTATTCAGTGGCAATATCCGAGTGCAGGGCAATGTTTGATTTGCCATACCGAAGTGGCCAACTTCTCGTTAGGGCTGGAAACGGCGCAGCTAAATGCCGCTCTGCGTTATCCGGCGAGTAATGTTACTGCCAACCAATTGGATACATTAACGCATATCCAGTTATTTTCATCCGCTCCGACCTCTGCACAAAAAGCGGAAAAATTATTTTCGTTAAATGATTCCAGCGCGACCCTCGCCCAACGTGCACGCTCTTACCTGCACAGCAATTGCGGCGGGTGCCATAGCCCGAATGGACCTACGCCAACAAATCTGGATTTGCGTTTTACTACTGCGTTGTCTGCCACTAACGCTTGCAATTCATTGCCGTTAGTGGGTGACTTGGGAATTGCCAACGCGCGCTTGATTGTGCCGGGTGAACCCGCCCGGTCAATTGTGCTGGAGCGAATGAAGCGGCGGGATAGCAGCCAAATGCCACCGCTGGCAACGCATCTGGTTGATGCCGGGGCGGTGCAGGTGGTAAATGATTGGATCGCCGGCTTAACGGGTTGCGAGTGAAATAAAAATATGAGTGTGAAAAAAACAGGCGGGTTAGTCATACTAACCCGCCTGTTTAATAAAAATAAATTTCTGTTTACGGCAATTGATTCAAATTAATTCCTGATCATTTTGCCAAATTGCTTATTCATCAAGGCGCAACACACTCAAAACATTTCACATAAATGCCGCGTGGATCATTCAGGCTTTTGATTTCCTGCAATGGTTTTAATGCTGGTGCCAGATCATTCAGTACACCGAGCGATGAAAACTTTTCCAGTAAGGTTTTGGGAGCCAATGTACCGGCCTGGCCACCGAGCAATGACTTGATTAATTCCTCCTTCGGTGAAAGCGGGCGATGCACAAACTCTACTTTATACTTGTCGAGTTTGGCTTCGGTAGCAATTGCGGCGATAACATCTTTTAGCGTGCCCAATTCATCCACCAAACCAATTTCTTTGGCTTTGGTGCCGGTCCACACATGGCCTTGTGCAATTTCATTGATCGCGTTTTTATCCTGCTTACGCGCATCGGCAACAAGGGTGATAAAACGTTGGTAAATACTGTCCACGCTGTGCTGTACCACTTTGCTGGCTTTGCTGCTCAGTGGACGATCAAGGCGCATAGTGCCTGCCAATTCGGTAGTCCCTACACCGTCAGTGCTGATACCGATTTTTTTCAGCGAATTTTCCAGTGTAGGGAATGCGCCGAATACGCCAATAGAGCCGGTGATGGTTGTTGGTTGTGCCCAGATTTTATCGCCCGCCGTTGCCATCCAATAACCACCGGATGCTGCAACGCTACCCATGGAAATATAAACAGGAATATTTTTTTCACGCAGTTTAATAATTTCCGCGCGAATAATTTCTGATGCAAACGCGCTACCACCACCGGAGTCGATACGAATCACCAACGCTTTTACATCGGCGTCATCTTTTACCTGGCGCAATAATTCCACCATACTTTCACTGCCGATGCTGCCATCGGGCTGGTGCCCATCAACAATCGAACCCACCGCAGCAATAACCGCGACTTTATTTTTTTCCAGCGTTGGCAATTTACGAATATCTGCAAGGTAGGACCTCACTCCAACACCGTTGTACCAATCACCTTCATCGCTTTTGCCTGCGGCATCAATTAATAATTGTTCTGCTTCCTGGCGCGAAACAGTTTTATCTACCAATGTTTTTTCAAGCGCAAGTTTGGCGCTATCACCTTCAGTGAGGGCCATGTGTGCATCCAGATTATTTACATAATCGTTGATGCTGCCGGCTGCAAGTTTGCGGCGTTGTTCAACATTGCCGGTGTAGGTTGCCCAGAGTTCGTTGATCCATTGCTCGTTGTGCTCGCGCGATTCATCGGACATGTCATCGCGCAAAAATGGCTCCAGGTAATCTTTATATTTACCGGAGCGAAATGCATGGATAGTGATGCCGAGGTTATCCAGTGCGGTTTTGTAGTAATTCATATAGCGGTCATAACCGGTGATTTCTACCGTGCCCATGTTGTGCAGGTAAATTTCGTTGGCGTAGGTCGCCAGGTAATATTGTTCTTGCGAATAGTTATCGCTGACCGCAATAATTTTTTTGCCGCTGCCTTTGAAATTTTCCAGTGCCTGGCCAAGCTCATTCATTTTGCTTAAGCCACCGCCAACCAGGCGACCGGGTTCCAGCACCAGTGTGGTTACACGTTTGTCGGCCGCCGCGTTGTTAATTGCCTCAACCAATTCACTGACAACTGTTTCATTATCTTCCGGATCTTCTTCGGAAAGTAATGCACTGGTCGGATCTATATAACTGCGCTGGTCAACCAAAATTCCCGTCGGTGCGATTCTCAATGCAAAACTTGCCGGTAGTGGCTTGGGTGCACTTGATCCGATGGCAGCAATGATGAGCAGTACTAATAAAAGGAAGAAAATATTCATCACCGTGTTGCGCAGCCAGGTAATGCCACCGCCAATGCCACCAAAAAATCGACGCAATGGTCCCGGTTTTTTAATAGCGACGAGGGGGGGCGTCGCGGGTGGTGGTGTAAGCGGTGGTGGGCTCGGTGGAACTGGTGGTTCGTAATGATTGACTGACACAATAAATTCCTGATTATTGATTGCTGTCATCAACAGCGGGCGAGTGGGATTGTTTGGTGTACAAATAATAATTCCAGTATTGCAACCAGCGGCTGGTCATCATGGCGGCAATAAATAACACAGTGACTAATATCGTGATTAACCAATCGCTCCACAACCAGCGTGTCATTAGCAGTGGAATGATCACCAGAAAATACATCAGTGCGACAAAACATAACCAACTGTAACTGCGATGGGTTTCATTGCGTAACGCGGGAATAAAAACCAGCAATGGAATAATTTGTACCAGCCACAATTTGATATTACCGCTCTCGCGGAATAGATTCAGTGCGGTAAATAATAATAATAAGCCGGAATAGCAACCCAGTGTCAGCAGGCGGCCAATGCGCAATTTTTTTTGCAAGATGATGGCGTCGGCATCGGTGATAACAATGTCTTTTTTACGCTTGCCGCTGTCGGTTTCGTGCGCGTGTTCGGGTTGAGTCATGAATAAACCTTGTTGTGTTCTATCGTGTTGCGGTGTTAATAAAACGGGTGCTAAGGCGATCTGGGTACAGAATATCTAGCTGTGTAATTTCAATGCGAGTGTTGCAACACGTTTACCCAGTGCCTGGCATAAATCCATTTCAACATCACTGAGTCTGGTGGGTTTATCGCCGTGTGCAAAGTGCGATGCACCGTATGGGCTACCGCCCGTCAGCGTGGTATTTAAGCCTGGTTCGCTGTAAGGAATGCCGGCAATTACCATGCCTTGATGCAACAATGGCAACATCATCGATAACAACGTACTTTCCTGGCCACCATGCAACGTAGAGGTCGAGGTAAATACGGCTGCGGGTTTGTTAATCAAATCGCCATTTAACCAATGGCCGCTGGTGCCATCCAGAAAATATTTCATCGGCGCTGCCATATTGCCGAAACGGGTAGGGCTGCCGAGGATCAAACCGGCACAATGTTTTAAATCTTCTGCACTGCAATAAATCGCACCGCTGTCAGGAATGCCGGGCTCGGTGGCTTCAGTGGTGGCGGACACGGCGGGAACTGTGCGCAAGCGCGCTTCAATGCCGGCTTGTTCAACGCCCCGTGCAATGTGTTTCGCCATTTCCAGGGTGGAACCATTGCGGCTGTAATACAACACCAGTACATAGGCAGACATAAGATGGCCTCTTAAATAATGTGTCTCTAATTCATTAAACGATGTTGTGGCTATGTTCTTCCGATGTTTAACAAATTTTCAATTAAATAATGGTTAAGACATTTTCGGGCGGGCGCCCTACAACGGCTTTATCGCCATTAATCGCGATAGGGCGCTCGATCAATTTGGGATTTTCCACCATGGCATTAATCAGTGCCGCGTCCCCTAGTTTTTCATCACCCAGATTTAATTCTTTGTAAACATCTTCGCTTTTACGCAATAAATCGCGCGGGCCGATGCCTAATTTTGCAAGCAGTGCTTTTAAGGCCTTTGCGTTTGGCGGTGTTTCAAGATAGAGGACAACTTCCGGTTCTACGCCGTTAGCGCGCAGCAGGCTTAAGGCGTCACGCGATTTTGAGCAGCGCGGGTTATGGTAGAGTGTGACCATTTTTAATATCCATTGTGGGAATGAGGCCGATTATAGCGGCTGGGTTCCGGTTTAGGTTTAAGGATTTATCGCTATGCCATGGTTAAGTGAGCAGTTGGCCAACATAAAGATGCATTACCGCTGGTTGCTGGGTTTTTTCTGTTTGATGGTTCGCCAATATCAAGCCAAAGAGTGCCAGAAAAGTGCGGCCTCACTGACTTACGTAACGCTCTTCGCTACCGTGCCGATGATGACCGTTACCTATTCGATGTTTTCGATTATCCCTGCCTTCCAGAATCTGGGCGATCAACTACAGGCCCTGGTGTTCGATCATTTCCTGCCCAATAGCGAGCAGGACCTGGGCAAATACCTGCAGGATTTTTCCGCCCAGGCGCGCCAGCTTACCGCGTTTGGCCTGGCGTTTCTGTTGGTGTCAGCCTATTTGATGCTCAAGAATATCGAGCAGAATTTTAATGCTATCTGGGGCGTAGCGCGCGGTCGTCGCGGCGTCGCCAATTTCCTGCTGTATTGGGCGATCCTAAGTCTGGGCCCCTTATTGCTAGGCGTTGCTTTAGCGATGAGTACTTACCTGGTGTCCTTTCGTTTGTTAGTCGGCCCCTACGATAGCCTTGGCGTTGTGGAAACCGTGTTGCAATTTGCGCCCTGGGTGTTGACTTGGGCTGCATTCACCCTGTTATTTGTAGCGGTGCCCAACTGCAAGGTGCCGGTCACCCATGCGTTAGTGGGCGGATTCTTCACCACCTTGTGCTTCCAGGGATTAAAAGCGGCCTTTGGCTGGATCGTCGGCCACTCCTCCTTCACGCTGGTGTACGGGGCGTTTGCCGCTGTTCCGCTGTTTCTGCTGTGGGTCAATTTGATCTGGACTGTGATTCTGGGGGGAGCGGTATTTGTGCATACGATTAATGCTCACCAAATCGGTTTGCGTGTGCGCAACTACCCCGATTTGCTTGCCAGCCTGATGATCCTGTGGCGCTGCTACCAGGCCTCGCGCGACGGCAACACCGTGCCGGAGCGGGCGCTGTTGCGGCAAGGGTTATCGGCGGAACAATGGTTGCGTATCAGCGAAACCCTGGTGAAACACCATGTACTGACGACTAACTACCAGGGCGATTACTTGCTTTGCCATGATTTGAAAAACCTGCGCCTGCTCGATTTGGCTGACATGCTCGATGTGCCGCGGCAATTGCCGAAAGAGCGCGATTGCCTGTCGGGCTTGCCTTGGGCTGCGGAGGCGGTGACAGAGTTGGGGGCGGTGGATCACTTTACCCGCGAGCGGCTGGACCGGTCCGTGGAGTCTTTGTTTTCTGTCGGCGAGGCAGCTCAAAATCCATCCAAATAAGAAGGTAAAAATATTTCTGCGAGGAAAGATCCCTGTCTATACTCTCGATAACGTTCGATTTATGACTTTTTAATCATTAGAAGATTTGTTCCCGCTATGGCAATTCCTTTGTTGATTTGTGATGACTCTATGATGGCGCGCAAGCAAGTTGCACGCTCCTTACCTGAAGGCCTGGAGGTCGATATCACCTTTGCCACTAATGGCGCCGAAGGATTGCAAGCGATTCGCGACGGCAAAGGCGAAATGGTGTTCCTTGACCTGACCATGCCGGAAATGGATGGTTACCAGGTATTGGAAGCCGTTAAAACCGAGGGGCTGGATGCGATGATTATCGTGATTTCCGGCGACATACAACCCACTGCGCACGCCCGTGTGACACAACTGGGCGCGCTGGATTTTATCCAGAAGCCGGTTAACCCTGACAAGCTTGCCGATACCCTGCGAAAATTTGGCTTGATTTGATTCTGGCGTTTTATCCCGTCTGCCGTTAGATTGCCGCCAGTTGTTAACCCTGACTGGCGCATTCCATGACTTCCTCTTCTGCTTCCTTATCGCTTTCCCGCTTTGGCCAAAAACTTTGTACTGATGCTGGCATAGTCACCTTGATGGATGACCTGGGCGATGCGCTGCGGGTTAATCCCGATATGATTTTTATGGGCGGCGGCAACCCGGCACGTATTCCGGCGATGGAGCAAGCCTTTGAAGAAGCCTTGCGTGCAACACTGGATGATGCGCGCGAAGCACATCAATTATTAGGCGTTTACCAACCGCCGCAGGGCGATGCGGAATTGCTGGATACCATTGCGGAATTACTTACGCGCGAATACGGTTGGCCGATTTCGCGCGCCAATATCGCGCTCTCCAATGGCAGCCAGTCCGCATTTTTTGTGTTGTTTAATTTGCTGGCGGGGGAATATCCCGACGGCAGCAAAAAGCGTATTCAATTGCCGTTAACGCCGGAATATCTGGGCTATAGCGACTTGGGGATCTGCGAGGATTTTTTTACCGCCACGCGTCCGAACATTGAATTATTGGAAGATGGTTTTTTTAAATACCACGTTGATTTTTCGCAATTAAAAATAACCGAAGAAACCGGTGCGCTCTGTGTGTCGCGTCCCACCAATCCCACGGGTAATGTCATCAGCGATGAAGAATTGGTAAAGCTGGATGAACTGGCGCGCGTGCATAACGTACCGTTTATTGTTGATGGCGCCTACGGCACTCCTTTTCCGAATATTTTATTTGCCGATGCGCAGCCACACTGGAATGACAACACTATTTTGGTATTGAGCCTGTCGAAATTGGGTTTGCCCGGCGCACGCACCGGCATTGTCATTGCCAATCCGGAAATGATTAATGCATTCGCCAAAGCCAATACGATTCTTAGCCTGGCGACGGGAAATTTTGGCCCGGCACTTGCGCGGCATTTGTTAGCGGACGGAAAAATTTTGCAATTAAGTCGCGAAGTAGTCGCACCGTTTTATCGCGCGCGTATGGAGCATGCGGTTACAACGTTCAAACAATATCTCGATGATTTGCCCTGTTTGATCCATAAACCCGAAGGCGCGATTTTTTTGTGGCTCTGGTGCAGAAATTTACCGATTTCGAGTGAAGCGCTTTATCAGCGGTTGAAAGCGCGCGGTGTGCTGGTTGTGTCCGGCCATCATTTTTTTCCGGGCCTGGAAGAGGATTGGCAACACAAGCATGAATGCATTCGCGTGACTTATTGCCAGGACCCGAAAATCGTCGAGCAGGGTGCACAGATTATTGCGGATGAACTGCGGCGTATTTATCAGGAAAAATAAATTTTAAGTGATTAGCGGCTTACGCAAGCCTCGATTCGTTTACCAATAGCACACAATAAATCCCCACCCTGAAATAAAAACAGCGCCCAAAGGCGCTGTTTATTGATCCCCGAACAACGAAACCTTTACGACCAAACGCCGGAAAGTGCACCCGCCGAGTACGCGGTATAACCCGTCAGGCCAATCGCTTGCGCCGCGTTATCCAGCAACTGGGTGTGGGTTTTGCCGGTGACTACACGACCGCCACGGAATGTACTGGCACCACTTGCCAACAGCAACGGCGCATCTTCACCCATATGGACCTGGCCATTACCCATGTCGCTCAGCTGTACAACCAGGGTTGAATTGAACAGTGGCGCACCGGTTTCATCCGGTGTGGTTTTCAGGATATTGATCAGGCTGGCCACGCGACCTTGCAAATAAGCGCGTTGGGCAATGAACGGATCATCTTTACCTACGTGGATAGAACCATGGTAAGTATCGCTGAAGCCCGGTGCGGTGAAGTTACCGCCGTCAGTACCCATTTGGATGCTAACCACTTTGGTCAGGTTACAGGCCAGTGCCAAGGCAGCGTTGCGTGCTTGCTGGTCAAACAATTGTGAAAAATGCGCGCCCAGCATTGGGTCCGCTTCGCCAGTGCCGAAGTTATCCCAGGCCGGATTGGTGCACGCGCCACCGGTGGTAGTGGTGGAATTGTTCAAATCGTTTTTCAACTTTTGGATTGCGGCAATGTTTTCATCTACACGCAGTTGTTCCTCGGTAGACAATTGATTGCGGATTTTGGTCAGCGCTGCCAGGTTCACGTCATAAATCTTCAACTGTTGTTGTTGCGCCGTAGTACCGGTGCTGGCACCGCCAGTGAACAAACTGTTGAACACCGTACGTGGGTTACTGACGTAGGTTGATTGGGTCCAGATGTTCACTGAAGAAATAGAGCAGTCCAGCGTCGCACCTGTTGCCGAGTTGGCGATAACGCCCAAACGCAAGGAACCAAAGCGTGAACTGGCACCGACAACCGATTGTGCCAGCACATTATCCACGGTCGTACCGTTACCGTTGAAGGCGCCCAATACGCGGAAGGTCAGGCCGTGGCCACCGGCTGGATCATTGCCGGAAACGATGGCGGCGTTGTGCACGAAAATGCAGTTTTGCTTATGGGTATCCATCGATTGCGAGCAGGCCTTCATGGTCAGGCTGCCATTGCTTTCTACTGTGGGGGTGAAGCTGTAGGACGCAAAGCCCGGAGTACCGCCGGGGATAAACACAAAAATCACACGTTTAATTTTATTGGACGATGTTTGGGCCTCGGCAAAGCGGCTGGACATAACGCCCATCGCCAGGGTAGATGCCTGGAGTGCAGGAATGGAGATACCGGCTTTGGCAACAAACTTTAAAAAATCGCGGCGATTTTCATCAGCCATTTTTTTGAAGTCATTCATAGTTAAAACCCTTTTTATCCCTTGCCAGTGAAGCACTGGCGATTGATGGGAAGAAATCTTTTTGTAAAGGGCGGGGTGGTAGCCCCGCCCGATTTTTTTAGGTTTGCTGACTTTTAGAAGTCTTTACGATAGCGAACCGACTTCAAACTACCCAGGCTTTGCAGCATGGCTTTGGGGCTGTCGCTATTGGCGCTCATTTGCTGGATCAAACTAGCCACTTCGTTTGCGTTAGCTTGCTGTTGTGCAGCCGGCAACGGAATTGGCTTGTCATCGCTGCCAACCAGGTTGCGGTCGAAGTACTTGATGCCGGTACCGAACGCCATGCGGAAGTTGTTTTCCACAAAACAGGCGCGCAGTTGTGAGAAGCCATCCGGAGACGCGACCAGTTTGGCGCCCAGGTCTTTGGTGCCGGTAAAGGTCAATGATTTGCCATCGTCCACGCTGGTTATACCGTACAACGTACCGTCGTCATCCTGGAAGGCGACAGACAGGTTGTTGTCATCACGGGTACGTGGCAGGCCAACCGGGCTGAAGTCTTCGAAACCGAAGCCGAGCGGGTTGATGATCTTCAAGTGGCAGTTGGTACATGGGCTTACGCTGGTCAGGAAGTGGTACTCCTGACGTGCAGTCGCGAAACCACCCTGGCTGGCTTTCAAGGCATCAAATGCTTTGGCTTGATCTTCACGCAATTGGTCCAGCGCTACACCGGTTGGCGGGTTAGGTACGTCATGGCACAGGAAGGCGCGACGGGTGCGAACAGCGCGGATGACCGGTGCGGTTTTTGCGAAGTGCGCATTGCGGGCAGTGAATGCACCGGACGCCAACAGGCCGCCACGGTTAGTGGTATTCACTTTTTGCAACGCAGAACCGGCAGAACCAGTCAAACCATAGAAGTTAATCAATGCCTGGTTAGCGAAGGTGTAAGAGCTGCTGTACAAATTCGCGAACGGAGCGCCGTCCAGGAGCACGTCGTTGTAGATTGCGCGAACTTCCTCAAGCATGGATTTCTGCACATCGGCGGTGTAGGTCGGATAACGGGCTGGATCGCGCGCATCGTAAGGCAAGCCTTCACCATCTAACCATTGAACAGCAAAGTTACCGAAATGTTGACGGGCTTTGGTGGTGCCCAACAGACGGGTTACTTGTGCATCAATTTGCGTTTTGGTCCACAGGGATTTGCTATCCGCCGCTGCCAACAGGGTTGCATCCGGTGTGCTGCCGGTGTAAGTGAAAGCCAGGAATGAGGCGATCTCATACGGCGTCAACACGTAAGCGGTATCCGGCAATGCGGTACGGTCTGCGGATGGAATATCGTTAATGCTGATATTCGCGGTTGAGTCCACGGTACCGGCGCGCAGGTCAGACACTTTCACACCCATCTCGCTGCGATACAGGAATTGTGGTGAGGTAAATACCGCACGCAGGGCCAGTTTCAGTGCATCACTGGTAGTACTTACACCCAGGCTGGAAGAGAAGAAGGTCAGGTAGTTTGTCTTTTCTTCAGCAGTCAGTGGGCGACGGAATGCGCGTTTGGCGAAATCAGCAACAAATGCATCGCCGCATGCGGCAACGGTTCCGCTACAGGTTGCAATGCCAGAGAAGCTCTTCGCCGCTGCTGCATCGGCAATCTTGCCGGCCAACAACTCGTAAGCGCGCGCACTGTTTTCAGAAATGGTTGCACGGGTGTTGTTGGTGAAGCCATTGACCAGGATATCCGCCGGGATCGACGCCAGGGTAGCCGCATCCAGGGTAGTGTTCAGGTTGATGCCAGTCAGGTCGTTGATGCTGTTGATGTACTCGCTCTTGCTCAAGATACGCAGAGAACGATCAGCGTAGGTCGGGGCACAGCTATCGCCCACACACACACTGCTCACCGAGCTTGACGACGCCGAGCTGGTTGATGTGCTGGTGCTGCTGGTGGTGACTTTGCCACGCAGTGACCACAGGTATGCAGCAACATCCTGGCAAGCATTGTTATTGCAATGGCCGAGCATGTTGTCTTTGATAAACACCGACAGGTCCAGTGCTGACGTGCCGGTATAACCTTTGGCCGCATACTTCGCCAGGGTATGGTAAGTGAAGTTATTCACATTGAACTGGATATTACCTTCACTGAATACGCCGTCGCCGTTAGTGTCTTTATGGCAACCGGTACAGCTGCCGGAACCGGTGAAAATGCTTTGGCCGGTGGTCGCATTACCGGTAAACGCTGCACTGCTCACACTGCTGGAGGTAGACGTAGAAGTCGATGTGCTGGTGCTGTTGGAACCGGTGTACACCAGGGTGAGAGGTGCGGTCGCGGCTGATGGAATGCTGTCGGTATAGCTGATGATTTTATAGTCATAGCTACCAGCGGTTGTCAGCGCATCCAGGTAAGAAACGGTGTTTGCTGCGGTTGCTGTTGTGGTTACCCAACGGCCATCTTCACCTTTACGACGAACCAGGAAGCCGGTTTCGTTCGCACTGGTATCGGCCCAGTTCAAGCTCGCACCGGTAGAAACTGCGGTACCGGTCAGACTCAACGGCGCGGTTGGAGCGGTTGGCAGGCTAATCGCCGGCGTATTGGCCGGGTTATTGCTGGTGAGGAACAGCTTGAAGTAAACCGGTACTTTTTCACCGATGGTGGAAAGTGACGCTGCGGCACGCAGTGCTTCAACACCGGCATTCAAGTCGAAGTCGATTGAGTTGATCACAATAGGTTTGCGCGGGGAGAAGCTCACGCTGCTATCTGCATGCTTAACTACCAATGCATCAAACACCACTGATTTCACAACGCCATTCAGGATCAGGTTACCTGTTACCGACTGTACAGCGGTAGAGCCGGTTGCCTGGGCGCTGATAGCGGTTAAATCCAGTTGGGTGGTGAAGTGCAAGCTGGGTAAGTAGCTGGATTTGAACAATAGGTCTTGCATACGGGTATCGCGAATCGCAGTACCGGTATTGATGCTCGCCAGCGGGATAGTCAGTGTGGCTTGACCGGTTGGTGAAACCGTACCTTGCAAGGTGCTGAAGGTCAGGTTTTCCGGGGTTTCCACACCCGCAGTGCTTTTCTTCACGGTCACGAAATGGAACGTGGAGTTGGTTGCATCCAGTAACCAGCGAGCGGCTAAACCGTTACTCACAGAACTGCTGCTACCGGCTGAGCTGCTACTGCTGGTGCCGGGTTGGCTGGTATTGCCACCACAAGACGCCCCGTTGAGGGTAAACGCCGTGGGTGCAGCCCCGGGGTTATTCACCAGGAAACCAAACGACGCCGTACCGTTGGCCGCCAGGTTAGG
>NZ_ALBT01000033.1 GCF_000766945.1 Cellvibrio mixtus subsp. mixtus J3-8
TTGAACGGGTAGGTGTGACGGATAATTTCTTCCATTTGGGTGGGCATTCGTTAGCTGCCAGCCGGTTAGTTGCTCGTATTAACAGTGCGTGGAAAATAAATTTCCCTGTTATTGAACTTTATCGGCATCCTGTCGTGGGGCTTTTAGCCGGTTTCATTGACAAAAATATTGAGCATATCCGCGCTGAAAATATGCTTGATACCGATATTCCTTGTCTTGGCCAGTTGGAAAGTGCTCCGCTTTCATTTCCTCAACAAGATCTTTGGTATCTCTTCAAAAACACTGGGCTTAGTGCTGCTTATAACATATGTTCCGCGTTGTCATTGAAAGGGCATGTTGATGTTAATAAAGCGCGGGCCGCCATTGATTTTCTTTTGCATCGACATAATTCATTGAGAAGTTATATTGATGAACGCGACGAAGGACCAATACAAGTTTTTTCTACTGAGAAGCTCTCTTGCTTTGAATATGCTGAAAGTGAAATTGATTATGCGGGATGGGAAGATGCTGCAATATTAGGTTCAAGCTACGTCAAAGAATATATTAAGGCATTTTCAAACAGGCCATTTGATATTTATACCCCGCCTCTTATCCGGTTCAAGCTACTGAGGTTAACGTCAAATCTTTCGTTATTCCTGCTTAACATCCACCACATCATTTCCGATTTGTGGTCGATGGAATTACTTATTACTGATTTCTGTAGCTTTTATAATGAACCTCAACTGGAGTTGAAAAATTCAATTTCGCCAGTTGCGCATTATTCTGATTTTTCAACATGGCAGCACAGTGATGTAGCACATCAACTATTTATCAAGCAAGAACAATACTGGAAAAAAAACCTGGATGGTTTTCCTCCAAGATTAAATTTGCCATATGACAATCCAGCCCCGGCGGATTCATTGTCTGAACAAGGCAAGGTATTGCGATTTGAATTACCCAATGTTGATGTGTCTTCTATCAAGGATTTTATAGCCGAAGAAAAAATATCACTTTTTATGGTGCTCATGAGCGCGTATGCCGTCACTCTTTCCCATTATTCCGGACAAAGCGACATCATAATTGGAACTGACCATGCCAATCGTAATGGGAAAAATATGGATAATGTGGTTGGTTTCTTTATTAACCAATTGGCTATCAGGATAAATGTTGATGCAACAAAAAGCTTCGCTGATCTTTTGTTGCAAGTGAAAGATAAAGCAATAGAGGCATATGACAATAAAGATGTTCCATTTAATCGGTTGCTGAAAAACTTAAATGTGAAACGTGAAAAAGGTTACTCTCCACTTTTTCAGACCAAATTGGTTCTCTACAACACGCAGGAAAACGAAATTAATGTAAATGGAGTTGACGTTTCATTTGTGGAGCCAGAAATAGCAACTGCGAAATTTGACCTTATGTTTTCTATTAAAGAACGTGATGGTTTATTGTCGATTGATGTTCAATATAAAACTTCTCGCTTTAAACCCGAAACCATTAATCATATGATCAAATGCTTTGAAGCGACACTTGTCCAAGCTATAGGAAATTTACATTCGCCGATTTCCGGCTTGCTGTCAAAGTTGGTTTTGAGTTTCCCCACTACGGATGCAATGAATGTTGGCCGGGCTGCCGCCCAGGCAAAGAATATGTTCGAAAAATTTAAAAAAATAGAGAAGAGATTAATTAAATGAATTCTATTGATGGATCAGTAAAGAAATTTGGCCAAAGAAAAACAATAACGGTCAATGATGAGATTTGTAACCGTGTTATTGGCAACCATGCAACCAAAATACTTTGTATTTATCCCAATAATAAAGAAAATGTGTGTTTGGAATCATGGATTAAAAAAAATAAACCAGAAATAGAAAGTAAGTTACTTGAGTATGGTGCATTACTGTTCAGGGGGTGGGGGGTTGAATCGACGGAAAAGTTTAAAACAGTCGCTATTGGCGCATTGGGCTACAAACCACTTAGCTATGTATACAGATCCTCACCAAGGACATTAATCGATTCGTATGTTTATACTGCTACTGAATATAACTGTAAGCGGGATATTCCCCTGCACAATGAAAATTCTTATTCACACGCATGGCCTACGCATTTGGTTTTCGGCTGTCACTTGGCTGCCACTTCCGGTGGGCAGACAACATTGGCTGATTCGCGCTTTATTTATAACAATTTAAGTGAATCAATAAAAAATAAATATAATCAACGCCGATTGATGTATGTACGAAATTATGGAGTTGTTGATTTACCCTGGAGTGAAGTCTTTCAAACAACCGATAAGGGCGAGGTCGAAATATTTTGTAAGGAAAACAATATAGAGTTTCGTTGGGGGGACGATGGGGGGTTACAAACCCGTCAGCTATGTAACGCGACATTTGTGCATCCAACAACGAAAGAAAATGTGTGGTTTAACCAGGCGCATTTGTTTCATGCTTCTGCAACAGATGATAAATACACGCTTGCTGAAGAAGGCTGCGACAACACAATTTATCCGCGTAATGTATACCATGCTGATGGGAGTGAATTGGAGTTGAATGCTTTGTCGGAAATACGCGATCTTTATGCGCAATGTTCCTATGATTTGTGCTGGGAAAATGGAGATGTCTTGTTGCTCGATAATTTATTGGTAGCACATGGTAGAAGGGCATTTACCGGGGAACGAAAACTTGTTGTGGTAATGCTGGATAATAACCTTACGGAAGCAAAATAACATGAACACAATTAACGAAGGTTTTGCCCTGTCGCCACAACAGAAAAAATGGTGGGAAAGCAATAAATCAGAATGCCAGGAAAAAATAGTTGTTCGCCTGGCTGGTCTGCCTGGTTTGGACTTTGGAAAATTAAAAGATGCATTTGAATCTGCATACAAGGAGCATGAAGCGTTACAAACCAGAGTGTTAACGCTCGATAAAAATTTCCCAATTTTAACGTTAGCAGCTGATAGTTGCATTAAATTTCAATTAATAGATACAGTTGAACCAGGAGCAGCGGATAAATACTGGGAAGGCTTTATAAGTGAGAACGCAGATTTAGATAATCCTGTTGCTGTAACATTTTTTATTGAGCATGGTTTTGTAGCCCATATTTTTATAAGGGCCAGCACCTTCGTTTGTGATGCACATTCTTTGCAGGTTATGTTGGCCAGGGTGCAGTCTGTTTATTGTGGTGATTCCATTCCCTGCACGCCTTTGCAATACCCGGATGTAGCAGAATACATGTCTGAATTACTTGAAGTCGCGGAATCAAAGCCATTTATCTCAACGTTACAAGAAAAGATTGCAATGCCGCCCTTGGTTGGCGCGCCTTTTTTTAGTGGGGCCATTAATGCCCAAAAAAATGAAGGTAATGTTAAAAGCAATGATATTATTGAAGTTGAAGTAAATGACTTCGTTATGAGCAAATTGCACCAATTTTCCCAAGCTCATTCAGTTAGTGTGGAAATACTCTTTATTTCTACAATCTATGCCTTATTTTATAAACAATCTAAAGAATGCGAGTTAAGCGTTTCATATCAATTCAGTGGCAGGTTGCACGAAGAGCTAAATGAAGTAATTGGTCTTTTTTCAAAAAACATCCCATTGCTTGTTCGCCTTAATCCGGAAGAGTCTTTTCTTGATTTAATTAACAACGTTAGGGCGAAATATGACGAAATAAAATCCCTACAGGAGTATTTTTCCCCTTCTTCATCAGGTTTTGGAAACAATGATGTGGTTGTTAGTGTGCATGATTTTGGCGTGCATTGTGACCGGTCTACCTCTTTATTGATTAATAAAATATGGTACCTGGAGAAGTATTTACTAATAGGATCGCTTAATCCCATTAAGTTTGAATTTGTAAAATATAATAATTGGGTTTTGCAGTTGCATTGTGCAAAGAATTCTATGCTGCCGGGCTATGGAAATATTATTGCTGCGCAGATGATTAGCTTATTGGAAAATGCATTGCACAATCCGGATTGTTTGATCGGTGACCTTGTGTTGCCGACACCTTACGATCAAATCATTGAAACTATGGGTGCAAATTCCAAAATAGAAGAAGGAAGACCAAAAAATTTACTGGCCTCATTTTTGAACCATGTTGAAAAATCACCACTGCATGTAGCAGTGAAAATTGGCGAAAATAAAATTTCATACGCGGATATTAATATTCATGTAAATCAATTAGCCAATTACATAAATTCGTTATCCCTGCCAACATCCCAAACGATTGCTATTTCGATAAAACGTTCTCCGGAATTAATTATTGCGATTTTAGCTATTTACAAGGCGGGGCATCACTATTTGCCAATAGATCCTGACATTCCTGAAGTTCGTGCCAGGTATATGCTTTCTGACTCAGCTGCTGCCTTATGTATTGTGGATGATTCTACGCAGGAATTGTTTAAAGCTATCGACATTAAAATCCATAATGTTAGCAATTTCTATAAATTTGATTTTCTGCAATATGACAGTACTTATGTAGATATAGAGCCTGAAGATAATGATCTGGCATACATAATGTACACCTCTGGTTCTACCGGCACACCCAAAGGGGTCATGATAACTCATAAAGGTTTAAATAATTATTTGGCTTTTTGCAAGAAAGAATATCCGTTGGTAGGTAATGGGGCTTCAATTTTACATTCGTCAATTGGATTTGATGCCACCATAACTACCATGCTTGCTCCTATATATGCTGGTGGGTGTATCCTCGCGCTTCCCGAAAAAAATATTGAAGAATTGGCCGGGTTGTTAGAACTACCGGTGGATTACGGCGTTATAAAAATTACGCCGTCACACATGGCAGCAATTCAGGAAATGCGAAATTTTTCTTCACTGAAAGCAAATGTGAGTGCGTTTGTAATTGGTGGTGAAGTACTCAATTCGGAATCCGTCTTTAAATGGAAGGCAGTTTTCCCCAAGGCCCGATTTATTAACGAGTACGGCCCGACAGAAACAGTTGTAGGCTGCACCATTTATGACGTGAAAGATAAAATAATCGGACATATTCCGATTGGTAAACCAATTGACAATATGGAAGTACTGATATTGGATTCGCAGCTTAAGCCAGTTTCGGTAGGATGTATTGGTGAGATTTATATTAGCGGTGAAGGATTGGCGTTGGGTTATCGCAATCTTTTAAACCAAACCATGGATCGATTTATAGCGCATCCATTAGTGCAAAATATAGAGACAAAATTATATAAAACCGGTGATCTTGCGTATTATCTTCCCGATGGAAATATAGTGTGTATAGGAAGGGCAGATAGCCAGGTAAAAATTAATGGATACAGAATCGAATTAGACGAAATCGAAAAAGCTATCGCCGCCTTCGAGGACGGCTGCTCTGCCAGGGTGATTGCCCATAAAACGGCGGCGGGGCGAGAAACTCTCATTGCATTCATTACTCGACAGTTAAATAAAAATGAATGCCCCCTGGAGCGTTTGCATAAGCATATAGCGGCAAGGTTACCATCCTATATGCAGCCTGCCAAAATTATTTTAGTGGAGCACTTTCCGACAACGGTTAACGGAAAGCTCGATACGGAAGCACTTTCTTCTATTTACGAAGAGCATATACAGCAGCGACGTATTGATCCTCCAATAACACACTTTGAGAAAATCCTGGTAGATATTTGGTGTGAGGTTTTGGGGCTGGAAAATATTGGGATTAATGAAAACTTCTTTAGCTTGGGTGGGGATTCGATCCTGAGTATTAGAGTGGTTACGCGTGCTAATAAAGTGGGTATAAAAATTTCAAGTAATGATTTTTATGAGGCTCAAACAATTTCGTTGCTTGCTGAACTTGCGGACAAAAAATCTCAAATAGAACCGCAAGAAATAGTAGGTGCAATTCTGCCTTTTGAAATAGATGGCGCGGAGTTAGCAAAGCGCTATTCAACTATTGGAAAGTTTGAAGATGCATATCCCCTGACTTCTATGCAGTGGGCTATGCTTGCTTTCAGCCAGTTTGACAAAAAAGAAGAATATTCCAGTTATGTTGATGTTTCTTCATATCGCATCACCGGGAAATTTGATAGCAATCTGTTCGCTAATGCAATCAGTGAAATTGTTTACAGCAACGAAATATTGCGAACCTGTGTACTAACTCTTGAGGATGGGACTCCATATACATTTGTGCGTGATCGCGCAAGCTTTTCCTATGGAATTGACGATATAAAGGTTACAGACATTTGTGGATTGGATGAGCATTCTCAAAATGGCGTTATTTTTGATTTTCTTGAAGGGAAAAAACGAGAGAAGTTTGATGTATCAACCGCACCACTCTTTAAATTTTATGTGCATATTCTCAGTAACGATTGCACAGTTTTAACCTTCTCCAGGCATCACCTGATTTTAGATGGGTGGAGCACAGCCGTTTTGCTTTCCAATGCATTTCATTTATATGAAAAATTGTCCCGGGGCGAAAACATAAAATTATCTTCATATGGAGGGCTGTCTTTTAAGCAATATGTTGCAAGGGAAGCTCGAAGTTTGAGGGATGAGAAAATAATTGAATACTGGAAGGCCAGGCTGGCCTGCGGTGTTTCGTCAAAAATACCTGCATCACCCTACTACAGCAGGTCTGCTGTGGGGCGAAGACTGGTTAAATCTATAGTGATTTCAAACGATTTATCAAATCGTTTGAAAGACATGGCAAAAATGCAGTCGGTTCATGTTAAAACTGTGCTACTTGCCGCGCACATGAAAACGCTATCGCTGCTGACAGGGGAATCAGTTGTTTCAACGGGTTTGGTAATCAATAATCGACTGGATTATGAAGGTGGTGATGAAGCACTGGGTTTATTCTTGAACACCTTGCCATTTTACATTAATGCTTCCACATCAGATTGGTTGGAATTAATCAGTGCTATTAGTAAGGAAGAGGCAGATTCCAGTTTTGCTAAAAGTTTTCCTCTGAATAATCTGCAGGTTATGAACGATGGGCAAAACCTGTTCCATACATTATTTAATTTTGTTAATTTCCATGCATATCGATCTGTTGGTGAGGCAAGTACTTTCGCGATAGATACCATCTTCGAATATGAAAAAGTCAATTATCCATTTGTTGTTTATTCCCGTATCAATGTTAAAAATAACAATATAGAGCTAGACATTCATTTCGATCCGACAATTTATCCTGAACAACAAATAGAGATTGTTGCTGGTTATTACTCAATGAACCTGGAGCAGATGACACTGGCAGAAAGCAAGCCGGAGTTAAAATCCATAGCACCCGACTTTAACAAGATTATTAATCTCCCATCTGGAACCCTTGATAATAATTATACCGTTCATGAATTAGTTATTAAGCAAGCATTGGCTGAGCCAGATTTAGTGGCTGTACGGGATAATGATCGCGTTCTGACTTATCGTGATTTGCTAATCGAAGCTACTGGTATTGCCATATCGTTGCAAAAAAACGGTATACAAAAAGGCGGCATTGTTGCGGTAATGTTGGCGCGAGGGTACAGGCAAGTAACTGCTTTATTGGGTGTGCTTTTTTCGGGGGCGGCGTACCTGCCGATTAGCCCTTCATCACCTATTGACCGTACCAATGAAATTCTTAAATTATCCGGTGCCGGTTTTATTATTACCGAATTTAATAATGCATCTGAAAATACAGACAAGTATGAATGCAATGTAATTGATTTATCGGCCCTTGATGTGAGCCAAACTTTAGATGTGGATTTCCTTTCCGGGGTTTCTAGCGACCCGTCTAGTCTTGCATACGTGATTTATACATCGGGGTCTACCGGTGCTCCAAAAGGTGTTGCAATTGAACACAACGCCGTTGTGAACACACTCATTGATATGAACAGGCGTTTCGGTATTTCTTCAGATGATGTTGCGATTGGGATATCAGAGCTGACCTTTGACCTTTCGGTATACGATATTTTTGGAATGCTTATTTGTGGCGGAAGCTTGGTTATTGTTGCCGAAAAACATAAAAGAGATCCGGAATACTGGATTGCCTTGGCCCGGCAATTTCAAATCACTGTCTGGAACTCAGTACCAGCATTGCTGGATATGCTGGTTTCCTACCTGGAAAATTTTTATCAGAATGACTCCAGGCTGCCGTTTAGAAATATATGGATGAGCGGCGATACTATTTTGCCATCCTTGCCTGACCGCATTAAAAGTTTTTGCAATGACGATGTTCAGGTTGTTAGCTTGGGTGGTGCTACAGAAGTTTCAATATGGTCAATCTATTATCCAATTAATGACAGGAGTTCAGAATGGGGAAGCATACCTTATGGTCGCCCATTATCCAATCAGGAAATATATGTTCTTGATGAAAACCTGGCGCCCTGTTCGCCGCTTCTGAGTGGTGATATTTATATTGGCGGTGCAGGCTTGGCCAGATGCTATTGGAATGATGATACTCGCACCGAGCAATCATTTATTTATCACCACCAATTAAAAAGAAGGCTTTACAGAACCGGTGATAGAGGGCGCTGGCTTCATGATGGTCAAGTTGAATTCCTTGGACGCTTGGATAATCAAATTAAAATCAATGGCTTCCGGGTCGAGTTGGGCGAAATTGAAATTGCATTGAAAAAGCACCCGCTGATTAAAAATGCTGTAGTCACACTTATGGTGGAGGATGAGAAAAAGTATATTATTTCTTATGTCGTCTCAGATGAAGGCATTGATAAAAATGAATGCTCCAGATTTTTAAAAAAACTACTTCCAACATATATGATCCCTTCATATTATGTTTTTTTGGACTCTTTCCCCATTACCGAAAATGGCAAAATAAATCGGAGCAATTTGCCTGCGCCGGAGAGAGATCTAAAAAATGATGATGAGTTGATTCCTCCTGTGACACCCACAGAATATAAAATGTGGGATATCTGGACAAAAATGTTATCAGTTAAAAATATAGGCATTAATAGTAATTTTTTTGATGTTGGCGGAAATTCTTTGCTGGCAATGAAATTAGTGGCTCTGATAAAGGATGAAATGAATATTCATATTTCAGTAACGATTATCTTTGAAAGCCCTAATTTGCAATCAATTTGTAGCTACATCGACGCCATATTGGTAAACAGGGAAAACGAAAATTTACATATTGACGCCTACTTAATGGAAGAAGAAGTCCTGTAGTGAAATGGGTGTTAGCATGCTTTTTAGCATAAGGGCATGCTAACATTAACTCCGTGGTGAATAGATGCTATCTATATCCTTCGCAAGAGGTTGGTTCGGTAGTTTGAGGAATTTTCAGAAGCCTAATAAAGATGATCTCAGGATTAATTATCTTAATGATTTACGCATCCTCGCACGTATGCAACCCGACGATATTATTTATTTGTATTATGACTGTCGTAGCTTGCCGCAATCAGATAATGGTTTCAGTCAACGATTAATTCGCTCTCTTAAGTCAGAGTATAAAAATATATCTCCTGTTGATCTTGGGGATTTGGAATCACGTCAACAATATAGTGCATTTGATGATGAGGTTCTGAGGGTCATTGATATTCTCGTAACTGCTCCAACACCAAATTACGGATATATTTGGGATGTGGTTAGATTGGCCCATCTGTCCGCGAGAGATTATGCCGTACCTATGGATACTGACGTTAAGCTACTTAAGAAAATAAATATAGCTAAGGTAGAGCAAATATGTGGCAGTGGTATCAATGGGATTTCGTTTTGCTATAACGAGGCTAATAAACAAAATTCAGTAATGTTTTCCATGCACAGCCAAAGTGAAGCGACTAAATTAGCCATTATAAAGTTAGGTAACTATTTTTCTGAAAAAAACCAGGGACGCCTTATAAATTCCATATCCCTGGAATTGTTAGTTTTGAAAATGCAGGTGTTTGCAACACCAATGTTATCTGGTTTTGAAAAATCACTTAAAGAGTTTGCTGATTCATTTGCTGCGGAACCCGTTATTCGCAACAAAATTATAAATTATGCAAATCAATTAGCTCCTGGTAAGGGAGGGCAAAAACATTTTAGCCCGGAAATATTTTCTGCCGCTTTTTTGCGATACGGATCCTATTATCAATTGGATTTGGAGAGTCCAGGAGATTGGATAAAGTTACTTGTAGATAGGAGTATTGTGGGGCGGAAAAATGAGCATGTGCCTGACGATTTTATAGTCGCTGTATGTGGCGAGGCGGCAACAATAATGGCGTCCTTGGTCACTCGGTTAAAATCAACAAGGGATATGTTTCTATTTTCTCCATACGAAGCTGCCGCCCTTTTTTTGATAGCCTTCAGGATTAATGATGCCATTTTTGGGTATACTTGCCTTGCGCTGCTTGATGTCATTGCCGGGCTGGAATCAGCCAATAAAGATAGCGAATTGCTAATATTGCTGGCTTACATGATGTCGACCAGGGCGGGAAGTCTGTTGCAGCGTTATGATTTTACCGATTATGCCCATGTATTTACGTTGCCGGCGTCAACAACACGTCAACAAGCTTTTTTAGACCAGAAAAAATATGGCGATATATTTAACGTTGAAAGCCATGGTTCCTGGCATAGTTCACCAATTATTTAATTTTGATGAGAAAAAAATGGATGAAATTTTATATTCTGTAGTTAAAAACCACGAGGAGCAATATTCGATATGGCCGAGCCAGAAAGAGTTGCCCCTTGGATGGATTGGTTGTGGCATATCGGGAAACAAAGAATATTGCCTGGATCAAATAGAAAAAATATGGACTGATTTACGTCCTGTCAGTGTTCGTGCAACTTAACATTCTGCCGGTTTGGTTGAGTACAAAATCGATGTCTATGCTCGATTACCAAAGAAAAATTCTAATCATAAAGAGTAGTCAATGAAAAACACCCTTATTGCATTATTAAGTGCGCCGTTCTTGTTTGCATCCCTATCTGGTTTTTGTGGAGAATTGCCAGCAGTAACTTATCCAATGTCCGAAGTCAGGTCATTGCATGCCGTTGCAAACAATAAAGATTACGAATTGTTTATTCAATTACCGCAATCCTATAAAGAAACCAATAAAAATTATCCTCTAGTTGTGGTTAACGATTCTCGTTTTGCTTTTCCAATTGCCAGTGGTGCAATGCAATTGATGGGCGGGCGAGTTGTTCATGAAGCGATTGTGGTTGGCATCTCCTACGCAAAAGGCGAGGACTATGGTGTTAGCAGAACACGAGACTACACACCTACTTATTCTCCTCAGGAATCTTCTGCTCATTCCGATGCGGCGCGTGCTGTTTCAGGACATGCAAAAGAATATGTCCAATTCATTCAGGAACAGGTTATTCCTGACATTAAAAAGCATTATCGTGTCGACAATAATAATAAAGTATTTGTAGGGCATTCGTTCGGTGGCTTGCTGGGTTCTTATATTTTAATAAATAAGCCTGAAATTTTTGATCATTATATTATTGGCAGCCCATCTCTTTGGTACGACAAAAAAGTTATTCTAAAAATGGAAGAGGAATATTCAAAGCACCATAACAATATGAAGGCTAATGTCATGATATATGTTGACGCTGACATAACGGGTAGTAATTCAATGGTTACTGATGTGCAAGCATTTGAGAAGTCTTTACGTTCAAGGTCTTACAAGAATCTTAAGTTACATGTAGAGGTTCTTAAAGGTGAAAATCATCATAGTGTTTTCCCTGCGTTATTATCCAAAGGATTAATGAAATCTATTCCGCTGAAACCTTAAAACTTTTCCGAAAATAGGATTTAAAATTTACAAAAACTACCGATCAAAGCCATCGTGGGATCAAGCTACACACTGCTATCGGTAGTGTGTAATCAATTTATCTCAATAAAAAAGTGTCCGGCTTTACTTGATCAGTACAGTGTGCTGCGATCGCACACCAATTGAAACTTTGTTTGATGGAAAGAGGGGTTAGGCTGAAAGAATCTAGCTCAAAACTAAACTGACAGGGCCCTGAAGGTGACAGGACCCTAAAAAACGGTAGCTGTCAGCTCAGGCCCTGGCTAGTAAACAAAATACAATTACGACACTCTTTCTCCAAATCGCTAACTGGTTATTTGGCTTCAACAATGCCAGCGGCAGTAAATGCTTGTTTGATATAATTTTCATTCTCTGAGGGGTGGCGCAACTCTGACTCTGGCACACCTTTACTATGAGCAATAGCTGCTACCCTGCCTTGCTTGTGGAAAGCCACTTGGGGGAACTCTTTAGCAATAGCGTCTTTATAAGCGCGTTGTGGCGATATAATTTTCCAGCCACGGTTACGTAAATGCTGGATCAAATCCCCCACAAATAAAGCTGCCGCATCATTTTCATGCAAGAGAAGTACATGTCGTGGTGAGCGATGCAAGGTTTTTTTTGCAATGGAGTCATAAAATTCAATAGATTCATAAAGGCTATTTACGTAAAAATCACGCGCTTTATCATAATCAATTGATTTTTTTTCTTCAGCAGCCTGAGTTATTAAGGTGCTAATGTACCAATCAAAATTATCGACTGTTACATAGCCATCTTTATAGCCAAGCTCTGCCAGCACAGCTTGAAGCTGATTAATATCAGTTAAATCCTTACCATAATGTAAATAGGGAAAACGGTGGAAACCAAGTACGCCCTTAAACGGCTTTAATGCCAGGTGCGCCTTGTATGCATCAATCGCATAGGCATTTGCACCTAATTGATTCGCTGACTGATGAGTAAAACTATGACTGGCCAGATGAAAGCCTGCATCCGTATATTGCTTTAAACGTGCTGCCGTTTGTTGATCAATGTAATCTGCCTTAACAAAAAACAATGCATCCGAAACCTTTGCCTGTTGCAATGCAGAAATTATTTTGTGCGTGCGCTCAACACCTGTCATCATCGCAGAATCGGGAGTTGGGGCATCATCAAACGTCAATGCAATCTCACGTGCGGCGGAAAGCATCGGTACCACTGATAAACATAAAAGAACAATTTTCAAGCAATGACGCATTTTTTCCTCCTTGGGAAACCAATAGAAATTCATAGAAAACCAATCAACACTTTATTATATTAAGTCCAAAAGTGTAAACTGGACGGGAGAATATCCCGCGAAGACTTAAAGTAAGGAAACAGTGATTTGGCACAATAACATAAATGAATAAAACAGATCCATAAGATGGAATGCGGATCGATTACCCATAATTCAATTGATTTAACTTGCCAAAAAACAGGTGTCAAGCCTTACGGGTATGTTTTATGGGGCCAGCAATAAATTATTTAAAAAATCCAGCGCCGGGCTCATGAAGATAAAAATTTCCGATAGCGCACCCATTCAACGCTAGAATGGCATCCTGGACAATTGATAAAATTACTCAATAATAATTAAAGGGATATACAGACATGAAAGTACTCTACTATTGCCTTAGAAAACCCGGTGATCTCCATGGCCGCCTCAGTGGTCCCCGTCGCTCAAGCAGGATTATTTGTAAAGCTATTCAACAAGCAGGAATACAGCTCACAATTATAGACAAGGAAAGCTATTCAAGTGCTTATTGTGCAAGCCTCGAACAAGAGCACGACATTGTCCATACTGACAATCCCGATATTCTATCGGATCAATTAAAACGCAGTTTTATTCCTGATGTTATTGGAGCCAGAAATTGGGCGCCTTCTAAATATTATCGCGATTTTCCTGGCGGATTTTTTCAGTACCCGGGCTACGAACACGCTCCTGATAAGCTTTATGATGATGCGATCTGGATCAGAAATAGTTTCCAGGAAGAAGAATTTAAACCGGCGCTTTTAAAAAAAATACGGATAGTCCAACCCGCAATAGAAATTGATGAAATATATCCAAATGAAAACGTAAAACCCGAAGAAAAAAAATATATTTTATGGGCAGGAAACAAGGAACGATGGGAAAAAAACTGGCATATTATGGATCAGCTTATGAGGAGCGTAGAGCTTCCATCGAATTACGAATGGTTGATCCTAAATAACTATGAGGAGCAGGATTATTTAAATATATTGGATCACACCGCGCTGATGATATATACCAGCCAATTTGAATCATTCGGATTTCAGTTATTTGAAGCTTGGGCAAAAGCAATCCCTGTTATTTATCCCGCTTCCTTGTGGGGAAAAATGGGCTTTAACGGTTGCGGAGGTATTCCTTTATCAGCAAACAGCCTGGAGGCCTATCAGGTAGCGTTAAAGGCATTTTTGGCGAAACCTGTTGCAGCACAAGAAATTGTAGGCAAGCAATCAAGAGATATTGTTTGCCGTGACTTCAGTATTGCAAGATTAAGCAGGGAACTAAAAATTATTTATCATCAGGCTTTTATTTCAAAACAATCCCCATCACCAATAACCATACCTAATAGTTAAATTTCTTACTTATATTGGAAGACTCAAAGGAATTTTCATGAGTGTGTCATTACTAATTGCTTATAGAAATCGGGAACATCATCTAAATGAACTAGTCAATTATTTCAGAAAAATAAATTTTCATCATGAAATTGAAATAATTGTTATCGAAGGAAGCGCCGAGCCAACACTAACTATGCTCCCCCCTCTATTACCGTACCTAAAAATCTTTCACGTTCCAATGATAGGTGCATTTCATAAATCTTTACTGTTAAACCTGGGGCTCAAGGTGGCCAGTCATGAATATGTGATTCCTTATGATGTTGACCTTCTTCCGCTCAATAATGCAATAGATCGATCTTTGAAAATAGCCATGGCATGTCCTGAAATTTTAGTATCAGGCTATAGATTGATGTCTGACACTCCATTTTATAAGGGTGATATCAATGAGCTTGGTTATGCTCCGGAAGATTCACAAAGCGCTGTTAAAAAACAAATTGTGAAAGGTGAGCGGTTTGGTGTTTGCCCGATATTTAAAAGGAAAAGACTGATAGATATTGGGGGGTGGGATGAAAAGTTCATTGGCTGGGGGGCAGAAGACCAGGACATTATCGAACGGTATTGTGGTAATAGTATAGAAATGGCAAGATTCACCAGTGTCGCCTATATACACTTGCATCATGATAATTCCGCAGGCTGGAATGATATAAGCCTCACTCAAAAGAACAGGAAACATTATTCAGAAAAGCGAAATAAAAATAATTAATTAAAAGGAAATAATTTAAATCGTGATAAAAGTATATTTGTTTGCTACAGGAAACCTTGTGGCAGAATCAATGATAATTGCAGCAAGAGCATTGGAAAAACTATCCGATGATTGTGAAGTTAATATAATAACTGATGACAGTTTTTGTATTGATTTAAATGGTTCATTGTCAAAATTTAAAAAAATAGCCGTTAATCGCCAACCGATTGAGTTTAATGAAGGAGATATATTAATAACTGGGCTAATGTGGCCCGGAATCATTGAGCGGAAACTGATTTATTCAGCAAAATCAAAAAAAGCTACAACAATTATTTTGTATCAGGATATAGCAGGAACTGCACAGAAGTTATTTGTTGATGACAAACTGCTTTTGCCAGATTACATCTGTGTTTCAGATAAAATAACCTATGAAAATTTATTGTTGGCGGGAATACCGGGTAGCAAGCTTGCACCAATAGGTAGTCTATATATAGATGACATTTTTAATTCCTACCAAAACAAAAATATTTCAAACAATAATATAGTTGCATATCTATCGGTACCCAATAGAAATGATTTTAAAATGTGGGGCGAGGATCTTGGCTATGACGAAGTCATAATTGCCAAGGAGATTTTTGAGGTATGCCAAGAGCTTGATCACAAACTATATATACGCAAGCATCCCAAAGAGTACCAATCAAATAAATACCAAACATTTCATCGCGAAACCAACTGCGTAGAAGATTACACTGCCAGCAGCATCATAGATTTTATTGAAAAATGTAGTGTAATAATTAGCACCTATTCAACTGCATTAGTCATAGCTAAAAAAATCGGGAAACACACCATAAGTTTTCAGCCCAACTGCAATTCTCCTGCAAGGTCGGAGTTATACCGGGCAATGAACATTCCTATATTGAGTGATAAAAAAGAAGTTTTAAAATCTATAGAAAATTACAAAAATGGAACCAAAGCAAGGAAAAGTGAATACTTATTCTTCAATAGAAATAGAGCCGAAGATGCATTTCTTGATTTTATTAGAGAGATTTTAATATGCGAAATCTCCTAGATATAATAATAGCTGCCACTCAAAAACCTGAAGTAGAGAAAGTTGTTGCTCATTTGCACTCGATTTCAAGTGAAATAGGATCCATCATAATAATAGATTTCGATGAAAGAAAACCATCGCTGCCACATGAAAAAATCCACAAACTTAAAGCAAAAATAAAAGGATTTAAGTACATCTTTGTAGAAGGACAACAGTACTTTAATAAATCTGTTGCATTAAATATAGGTGCGAGCTATTCCTCATCCGAAATAATATTATTTTGTGATGCCGATATTTTACTGGAGCGTGAATTTTTGAAAAATGGTATAGAGATATTATCTCAAGACGAAAAAAAATTTATTACCCCTGAATTTGTAACCGAGTCAGACACAGGAGAAAACAGGCTTGCTCCCGGCATATGCATGTTATACAAGAATAATTATATGCTTATAAATGGTTATTCAAATGAATATAAGGGATGGGGAATGGAAGATATGGATTTTATTGAGAGATTGAAAAAATCTGGCATGAAGCGTGTTTTATCTTCTTCCGGTATACATATGTCTCACCCGGATGAGGCAAGAACACAAAATTATCATAGTAATTCAGTAGATGAAATGAGAAGGCAAAATAGGGCATTGTTCCAGAAAAAAATCGAAGAAAACAATCTGAATGGAACAATGGACATAGATATCATTAATACTAATCACAAGGAGTATATAAATTGAATCAGCTATTGAAGACTCAGGTTTCAGATTTAAATTACAGCACCAATTATGATGAAATTCGTATTGAAAACACTAACCTCTGTGGTTACAAATGTTATTTTTGCCCAAGAGAAGAGTTAACAAGGAAGAAAGGGGTTATGCCAGTTGAAGATCTGGTGACCATTATAAATCAAATAGGCGACTACAGAGGTTCGGTGGATTTGCACGGTTTTGGCGAGCCATTACTTGATACAGATCTACCACAAAAAATCAGGTTGATAAAAAGCAAGTGGCCCCATTCCAAAACGAGGATAATCTCTACACTCGGCCTTTCATTGAGCGATGAGTCATTTAAACAGGTTGTTAATAGTGGGCTTGATACATTAGAAGTCAGTTTTTATGGTATAGATCGAGAGAGTTACAAAAAATCTCATGGTGTTGATAAGTTTGAGCTGGTCAGAAGCAACTTGACTTTAATATCAAACCTTATAAGAGAATCAAGCTCATCATTGGAGATGGTGGTGCGCGACTTGCCGATTATTAATAGCGATAGCGACAAAAGAAAGGAAATTGAGAGCTGGCTATTAGGCCTTGGCGTAAATAAAGTTAGCAAACATAACATGCACAATTACGGTGGAGGAAGAGAATATAACCAACCACCAACAGAAGGCGTGTGCTCTGTTGTTTGGGGATATAGAAAGCGCGTACTGCAAGTAACTTGGGACCTTAATATCATTCCTTGCTGCTTTGATTCTAACTCAACAATAATTTTTGGTAATTTGCGAGAATCCTCCCTGGAGAAAATATTTCAGGGTAAGAAATATATAGAATTCATAAATTCGCATAAAGAAAATAATTTATCAGGCTACCCGGTTTGTGAAAAATGTGAGCGCTGCTTTAAACCTTAAATAGAAAGAATGTTACGATGGAAATACAAAAAAATCCCCTGGTTTCATGCTTGTGCATAACTAACAACAGACTAATTTTTTTAAAGCGGGCTATTAATTGTTTCAAAAACCAAACATATGCGAATAGCGAATTATTGGTCGTATGCCTGGATACTGATTTGGCAACAGTCAATTACATGCAAGACCATCACCTGAGCGAAGAAAATATTCATTTAATAATCATTTCAAGCGACCTTAACTTAACACTAGGCGACATGCGAAATGAATCTATAAAAATCGCTAAAGGTGAGTTTTTTTGTGTATGGGATGATGATGACTACTATCACTGTGAACGACTATCTCGAAGTATGCACGCCATTAAAATTTCGGGAAAAAATGGTGTAGTGCTAGGAAATGTAATTATTCATCACTTGGCAACTAATTCCTTTTATATGTCTGTTACCAGGCTATGGGAACAAACATTAGTATTTAATAAACAAAAATTGCTAGATATAAATGCAGGGTATGCCTCCTTAAATAAAGGAGAGGATACCGCACTGGTTAGATCTATCATTAAGGAGCTGTACTTTTTAAAAGATCCCACTTTATATATTTATACTTTCCATGCGTCTAACACATGTGATGCCTCTCATCTTCATGCTCATTTAAAAGTGGGAGAACGTTTAGGTAATATTCAGGAAGGGATCCTCCACACCTTGGTGTCTGATTGCAATGAAAAATTCGCCGCGAACATCCTTGACTCCCATGAATTTATGGAAGGTTTTCCGTTAGTTACGCAAGCAGATTTGTTACCTTGGGGAGTAAAGCCATTTTGCACCTATCCAAATCCTAGAAGAATTGATACTGAGGTAGGGATATGCCTATAAATAACACTGAGGGAACTCAAGTGCATAAAAGGTCAGTTCTTTTTATAGTTATAGATACACCACGTGAAATAGATTTACAGTACATTATTAACAATATCAATTCGCAAAAAAACATTCACCAAAAGATTGCCATAATTACTAAAGGCCAAATTAATCTTGGGCTATCCAATGAAAATTCAAATAATACTTTTATATATGGTTCAAATAATGAAGATTTAAACAGTTTAATTAATTCAATAATTATTGAATCAAGTGAAGAATATGTTTCCTTTTGGTTTAAAGGTCAATGGAGCCACACCAGCAGAATTATCTATCAAATAGAAAATATGGAGAGAACACACAAAGCTATATCCGTATTAAATTACACATTAATGTATGAAAAAAATCTGAAAATGGCAGCCGTATCACCTAGATTTTTAAATTTCACATCCTCATTATGGAAAAAAAATTATCTCCTTGAGTTGGGTTGTACAGGAATATCATTGGCAACAGGAAAAACACTAGATGTATCAGGCGATATATTGAAAAGAATATCGCCAGTTACCTTGCCTTATTTATTGATAATTTTTGATGAGGATCAGAGTCAATCAAGGGATGCACGATATGAGTATATATGGGACTCTTTTATTCCTGTGAGCGATAACTTATTAAATTTGATTAACGGAATAGAGAGGATCGATGTTTACACTGATGGTTTATCAAAAGCCCTTGAAATTCCCAAGGCCATAGAAAATATCGAATACGCCTTCACACGAGGCGAAATCCTACTTTAATTATGATCGCAAACTTTCATGACAAATTATAAAGGCCAAATACATATTGCACGCCTGTACAATATTTTAGTCTATGGTATTTTCATACTGATTTTTATACTCATAAGTTCTGTTTTTATTTTTCCAATAATGGACACTGTAAGACTAAATGGGTCCGTCAAAGACAATACCATTATGATCAGCGCCCAAAACTCCGGGATTGTTGATGAGGTATATATTCAGGAAGGCGTGGCGGTATCCCCTAATGACCGCATTATTAAAATTGACATGGGGAAATCAGCCCTCTATGACAATGACAGCTACAACAAGCAGCATGCCAGCCTCGAAAAGCGAATGAATTTTATTGGGAATCAACTAAAAATACTGGAGGAACAAAAAAATAACCATTTGGATTTGCTGTCCATTACGATTAAAAAAAATCGCGAAAAATTATTAATGTTAAATAAAAATATGGAGTCATATAAAAAAATACACGAAGAACAAAATAGTATTTTAGAAGGTATTAAGAACAACAAAGTTAAAAACATTATTTCTAGAAAAGACATTGCCGATCTTGAAATACAAGTTGCAAATACAAACTTTAAAATACTGGATATAAGCAACGAAATAGCTTCAAGCGACTCTGAGCTCAATATATCCCAAAAAATGCATGACATAGAGATCATGAATATCAATCAAAAAATCGAAGAGGAAAAGGTCAAGCTAGCAGAAATAACACAACAATTAATTGAATACCAAAGTAACCATGCAGAAATATCGAACGCCATTATTGATGGAACGGTTTCCAGAATTTACGTAAAAAAAGGAGAATTTGTTGAAAAGGGATCAGTCATTGCAGCCATCGCGCCAAAAGTCAATTCCTATGAAATTTATTTACGTTCAAGCAGCCGAAAAATAGGAAAAGTTCATGTTGGCCAAACGGCAAAGATATGGTACCAGGCATTTCCACGCGCAGATTTCGGAACTTATGATGGAGTTATTAGTTATGTGGGAAAGGAGCCTGATTACGCGCTAGCCTCAACAACGCCATATAAAGCTGATATGGATACCTATTTAATAAAGGTGCGAATTGAGGATCCATATGTTTATAAAAACAATGAAAAGTTTTCGCTAATAAATGGGAGTGCAGTAGAAGTTTCCATTCAATTGGGCAAGAAAAAAATAATTTTCTGGATATTAGGATCATTGCTAGAAAACAAGTAGCTGAATATTAGAGATGCAACATGGAATCATCTGAGCTAATCGATAAGTTTTTCCATAAAAACATATCACCAATACAACCGAATAAAAATCAGCCGGCCGATCTTTCATCGGCAATATATGCGCTACTGAATAAATACGATGTAAAAATAGATAAAGATTATGTGGATAGTTTTTTTATTCGATATTCCATATCTGATGATATGGATAGGTTTATTGAAAGGTCCAAATATTTTGAAGCAGATTTTTGTTTGCTTAATTTAGATACAATAGAAGAAATCAATGATTCTCTTTTACCCTGCATCACCAAAATCAATAATGATCATGTAATTGTCACTAAAGCAAAACAAAAACACTTCCACATTTATAACCCTAATCTGGGTGAATATACCGTGGCGGCACATGAGCTGGATAAAGCTTTCGTCAAAAAAATTATTTATATAAAAAACATTTATACCGATTCATCAAAAAATGAAAAAGTTATTGGTTTGCGGGAGCTTTATAAAAATGTTTCCGGCTTTAAAGAAACCTTAGCTAAATTATTTTTATTGGCTTTATTTATTCAAGTATTTGCATTCTTTCTTCCTCTATTTGCACAGCTTGCAATTGATAACATTATCCCTAACTATGACAAATGGTTATTGATGATTATTGCTGTTGGTTTTATATCTATAGTAGTAATTGATTCTTTCGTAAAAATTGTCGCTGGTCTTGTTACCACTAATTTACTGGTTTATCTGAATTCAAATACATTAGTTAGTGTATTTGATCATCTTGTTCATCTGCCTTCTTCTTTTTTTGATGGAAGACAAATGGGGGATATATTATCGAGATTTAAATCGATTGAACCCCTAAATGGAAAAGTCACTAAAAGTTTGGTTGAAATTATAATCGACTCGCTCATGACAGTAACAATGTCAATCGTAATGCTGATTTACGCACCGCTTATAGCTTTTATTTCCTTGATTTGTTTTATATTGATTACCGTAATCAGGTTTGGATTCAATAGTATCCTTAAAGATCTTGAAAGAAACGCAACGGAAAGATATGCGGAATCATCAAGCTATTTCATAGAAACTTTTAACTCAATGCAAAGCATTCGGGTTCTACAAGCAGAAAGCAAACGGAGAGATCAGTGGCTGGAGAGGCATGTTAAAGCAATACGGTACGACCAGCATCGAATAAAGCTGGCGCTTACTATTGATAACATAGCCGATATGATAAACGGTATCGAAATGATTGTTGTTATTGCGCTATCGGCTCTTTACGTTATTGAATCATCAATGACATTGGGAGCTATGTTTGCTTATTTGAGTTATAGAACATTATTTTCAACACATGCCTCGCGTTTAATTAAAAATATATCAGACCTGAGAATTCTAAATATTTACCTATCTAGAATCAGCACAATTCTTAACCATAAACGCATTAACTACATTCAATCAGATTTTATAGATGCCGATCCATTTGATCCTTTTTCAGGAAGAAATAAAATATCTATTTGTTTTGAGAAAGTTTCGTATAAACAAAGCAATACAAATAAATTAATACTGAAGGATGTATCCTTTCAAATATCATTTGGAGAACTGGTTTGTATTGAAGGTGATTCAGGAGCTGGAAAAAGCACATTGATAAAACTAATGTTGGGAATATTATCACCAAACACCGGGGTGATATCTATTAATGGCCTGGAATTAAATCCATTTGAAAAGCACTCAAGGACAAATTGTGCTGCCGTTCTCCAAGGGGATAGAATTTTTGACCAATCAATTGCTAAAAATATTATTGGTGCAAGCTCTGAGATAGATATGGAAAGGATTATAGATTGCTGTAAAAAAGTTAATATGCATGATGAAATAATGCAATTATCTGCAGGATATGAAACTATTTTGCAAAGAAATGAAATGAATATTTCTGTCGGGCAGGAAAAAAGGCTTTTATTAGCAAGGGCTTTATATTTGAAACCCCAAATATTATTTCTTGATGAAATAACCAGCAATCTGGATCGCAGCAACGAGCTTTTGATTAATAATTTAATCAAAAGCCTTCACATCACCAGAATAGTTATTGATCATAGAAAATTCCTTTCAGCAAAAGCTAATAAAATCATAACCCTGGATAAAGGAGAGATAGAGATTGACCTCGTTGACCATTCCTAAAATATTTCAAATAGGATTTAATTTAACCGACTCGCTGTCACTACATAACTATTTGCTGTGCAATGGCATAAAATCTATATTTGGTGATAGCGGAAAGCTTGCAATCTCTATGGTCAACAATAGCTTGGCAGGTGCTGATGTTTTCTATAATTATGAAGGCTACGATGCATTCTTTGATATGGAAGCAATAGATGAAACAGGGAGTTTCATCTATGCATACCAGTACTGTCTGGATAAAATCATTGCTCAGTACCCTGCTGCACTATATATTTTCAATACCCAAAACGTTGATAATTGGATACAGCGGCGCTCTGAGCTTTATGGCTATCTGCCATCCGCCTCAAAATTCCTTAAATGCTCTGAGCTGGAAGTAAAAGAAAAATGGAAAAAAGATTTTGAAGATCATACAGTCAATGTATTAAAAAAATTTAAGGGATGTGATAATTTTTTAATCCATAATATTGATACAGATGGTATTGAAAACATTAATAATTTTTTTAATCGACACAGCATAAACCTCGATCCGACCCTTTATAAGCCATACAATGAAACCAGAGGTAGTACTGATCTTTCCTATCATATTAAAAATATCAGGGAAGCTGCGCTATTTTTTAAATACCATAAAGATGATTTAAATACGGCAATACAATTATTAGAGTTAGCGCAACAACACAGACCATGTTCGTCATTTTTTAAAAATGAGTTATTTGCATGGACCGAAATCAAAAACAACCATCAGAATAATGACCATGCTAAATAATTTCGATGAATACTTAAGCTATTTAGAATTATTGGGAGCATCAGAATATAATCACATTTCCGGCCCAATGATTAACCATTTAACTGGAACGTATAATATTTTGTCCTCATGGGGTGCTCCATTACTAACCTGCAAAGCAGGGCTTTTTCATGCTATATATGGTCCACAAGGATTACCATCACCCTTAATATCACTGGAGAAGAGATCAGATATCAAAAATTTTATTGGACATGATGTTGAGGAACTTGTTTATTTTTATTGCGCTTGTGACAAAGGCTTTGTATTGCCTCAATTCAAGACAACATCTGAGATTATATTTAAGGATAGGTTCACAGGAGAGGAAAAAAAATTCGATAAAAATCTGATGACCAGTTTCTGTGAGTTAACAGTCGCGAATGAAATTGATGTGGCGAGAGGAAAAGACGTGGAAGTATATAGCGATGAAATTCTTGCTATGTTGAAAAGTATGCGTATCTATATTAATAAAAATGCACAACGTGAACTCGATTCTATTTTTAAAAAACTGCCTATGTAAACCCTCGCTATTTGTAGTGCATTATTTTAAACGTGATATTTTTTTTCATTCGGTATTAAGCTGTCCGGGGGCTTGCCATCAGCACGGACTGTAATGAAATAAGACCGACATTGTAGGTTTTAAGTGAGTAAATAAAACGCTCATTATTTTTCCATAAAATCCATGCGCATTTATGAATTGACTTGGCTATTAATGCATGGAGAAATTGGGAGGATCATGGCAACTTATAAGCACCTTCTCTTAGATTTTAACGTTCTTACTATGAGAAAATATAATGAATAATTTTGATGTTTTGGTCGTAGGATCTGGTGCGACAGGTGGCTGGGCTGCTAAAAGCCTGACTCAAAGAGGATTGCGAGTGGCTTTGCTTGATGCAGGGCCTCAGCTTAATGCCAAGGAGGATTTTCAGCGTAGATTGATCAGTGGTAAGGCAAAGCAAAATATTGATCGTATAGATGGCTCTATGAATGCGACAAGTGATCGTCAATTTATCCAGGCCAGTTGTTATGCGTATACTCCTTCTACAAAACATCTGTTTGTAGATGATTTGGATAACCCCTACGAAGTTGTTGAGGGAAAGCCGTTTAACTGGATTAGGTGTCGTCAAGTCGGCGGGCGTTCTAATTTGTGGGCACGAGTTGCAATCAGGATGTCTGATTTTCAATTCAAAGGTAAATATCAAAATCTGCCATCATGGCCCATTACTTATCAAGATGTCAGTTCCCATTACGATGAAATTGAAGATTTTTTTCATGTTTCTGGATACAAGGAAAATCATCCGGAAGTACCTGATGGAATATTTATCGAGGACGATTTACCCCCCCAATATTCAGAGCTCGCATTAAAAAAAGCAGCAGTAGACCTGTGGCCAGGTAACACAAGATTATTTCGATTGCGCACAACCACTCTCGCACAGCCTTACGTAAGTATGATTTCACGTGAAGCACTTCCTTTTTATAGCAGCTCAGGTTCAACTATTCCGAGTGCCATCAATTCAGGATTGGTGAGCGTAATTCCCAATGCGGTAGTACACAGGATAATTATGAGCGTTGATGGAAAAAAGGCGCAGGGTGTTGAATATTTTGATGCGATGTCAGGTGAATCCAAAGAGGTAACTGCAAAGGTTGTAATGTTATGTGCGTCCACCTTGGAGTCGACAAGGATTTTACTCAACTCCAAATCCGGCAAACACCCTAATGGTGTGGGAAACTCCTCTGGTGTTTTGGGGCATTTTTTGATGGATCATGTATGTGGGGCGTGGGTGAGCGGGACTAAGCTTCCCTCTTTGACCGATGAAAGGGATACTCACATTTACATGCCTCCCATACGCGTCAACTCGTCCCTTCCTGTTGGAGCGCAAGGATATTTATCATCCAAGTCTGTCAAGTTTATTGGCTTTGGTGAAATGAGGCCTCGCTATGAAAATCAAGTCACTATTAGTGAGGAGTTAAAAGATAAATGGGGTATCCCTGCACTGAAAATTGAGTGTGAGTATTCAGAAGAGGAAAAAGCAGCTACGCATGAATGGAGGCGATATATGGAGGCATTCTTAACCCATGCGGGCTATAAGACGAATGTTTCAACTGAAGAGCTTAGTGTGCCTGGGTCAGGAATTCATGAAGTAGGAACAGCAAGAATGGGAAGTGATCGAAAAAATTCGATATTAAATCCTTATTGTCGCTCATGGGATGTACCAAATCTTTTTGTGACCGATGGTTCTGCTTTTGTGACGTCTTCATATCACAACCCAACATTAACCATGCTGGCACTTACAAATAGGGCTTGCGTGCATATTGCAGAGAATTTTAGTTCGGAGTTCGCATGAAGTCTAAAAATTGGCGCTTGGCGATAGATGGAGCTGAGCCTACAGTAAAAACCAAATTACCCCCACCTACTCTTGGCGGATTAAGGATAGGGGATGACGAAGAAGAAGCTGTACTAAAGGTACTCAGAAATAAACGATTGTTTCGTTACTATGGTGCTATCGGAGGTGTTGAATCCCAAGTTGATAATTTTGAAAAGCTATTAAGTACAAGCTTGGGGGTTAAGTATGCTCTCGGTGTAAATTCAGGCACATCGGCGTTATCCTGTGCAATGACTGCAATGGGAGTTGGGCCAGGAGACGAAGTAATAATTCCTGCTTATGCCTGGGTGTCAAGCGCAGCGTCTGTAGTCAGGGTTGGTGCTGTACCAATTCTTGCCGAAATTGACGATACTTTTTGTCTTGATCCTAAGGATCTTGAAGAAAAGCGTAGCCAATACACTAAAATGATTATGCCCGTACATATGTGCGGTGCATCGTGTGATATGGAATCAATAGTAAATTTTGCAAAGAAATTCAATTTGATGGTGTTAGAGGATGCGGCGCAGGCTTTAGGAGCCAGTTACAAGGGCGCCGCCCTGGGTAGCATCGGGGATGCAGGAATCTTAAGTTTTCAATGGAATAAAATGATAACAAGTGGTGAGGGCGGAGCTGTAGTGACTAACTCTCAAAAAATATACGAGCGATCTCTTTTATATCATGATGTACTTGGAGCGTTTAGAGAAGGTGGTGACCTGCAAATTGATGAAATCCCTTTTGGAAATGCGTATCGTATGTCCGAGATACAGGGGGCTATTTTGAATGTTCAGATGCGAAGGGTTGAAGGTATTCGATCAGATTTGCGTACGCACAAAAGACTTCTATTGGAGCAAATTAATCCTGTTCTCGAGAAAAATGGAATTAAACAGCGGCGCTATAACGACCCGACAGGTGACACAGCTACTGATATATTTTTAACATTCCAGGAGCAAGACTGTGAAAGAATTCCATTTATCGCTAAAGCATTGTTCCATGAACGAGTACCAGTAAATACATTTTCTAATGATTTGCATGTATATGATACTTGGGTTCCGCTTTTCTTTAAAACGGCCTGGACGAAAAATGGAGGGCCCTGGCTACACCATCCTAGAGAAATAAATTATTCTCCCTCTATGTGCCCAAAAACCCTCCAACTAATGTCGTCGACTATAAAAATTCCCTTAAGTCCTGACATGAGTATTGAACAGAGAGAACAAGTGGGTCTGGCCATAAATAAGGTTTTGGATGTGGCGTTGTAGCCATTTCTGGCTAAAAGCTGCTGAGGTTTGAATTGCTTAAATGTGTGTAAGCCCCTATCAAACCTCACTGTAATCTTTCTACTGCGCACGGCCTCGCATCGTTGGATAATTCCAGCGTACACGAACTTAAAAATCTGCCACCACTAATTTACAATCTTACGAGTTATTCTGAAATCTTGTGAAATCGAAAAACTACTTAAACTATTGATTTATATAAAATGATAACTCATAAAATATCACTCAATATTCTGCACCTGCTCGCGCATCTGCTCAATTAATACCTTCAATTCCACTGCTGCCTGCGTGGTTTCACTAACAACAGATTTTGATGAAAGCGTATTGGCTTCGCGGTTTAATTCCTGCATTAAGAAATCCAGGCGGCGACCCAGTGAATCGGTTTGTTTAAGGCTGCGTTTTACTTCGATGACGTGAGTATCCAGGCGATCCAGCTCTTCATCGACATCGGCTTTCTGCGCGAGTAATACAACTTCCTGTTCCAAGCGTTCAGGGGCTAAATCTATTTGGATGGCGGCAAGTTTGGTTTGTAATTTTTCGCGTTGTGCTGCGAGAATTTCCGGCATCCGTGAACGCACTGCTGCAACATGGGTGGAGACACTGGCGAGGCGGTTGATAATTAATTGTTCGAGCTCCGCGCCTTCGCGCGAGCGGTGTTCAATTAAACCTTCCAATGCTGATTCAAACAAATCCAGCGCTGCTCTATGCAGCGCCTCGCGATCCAATTCCTGTTTCTGGATCACACCGGGCCAGCGCAAAATATCCAGCGCATTCACAGGGGCGGCAGCGGCACCCAGCAGTCCGTTGATTTGCTGTGCGGACTTGGTGAGCTGGGCTACTTTGGATAAATTGATACCCAACTCGGATTCACCTTCCTGTTCCCATTGCACGCTCAGGCTGGCTTCTACCTTGCCGCGTTGCAGGGCTTTACGCATGGCATCGCGCAGGTAAGGTTCTATTTCGCGGAAATCTTCTGGCAGGCGGAAACTGGGTTCAAGGTAGCGGTGGTTTACACTGCGGATTTCCCACACGAGGGTTCCCCAGGGGAGTTTGGCTTCACGTCGGGCGAATCCCGTCATACTGCGTGGCATAGCGGCTCCTGGAACTAAGTCGTTCTTGGCAAAGGTAAATTCAAGCGGGGCGGTTACGTCAGGCGACTATAACTGGTAGAGTTCCCCGGCACATTAACATTCGTTTACAGATGCGGGATGGTACCACAGCTTTTTTATCATCCCTTTGAATTTCTGATTTTTTCCCGCAGTAAGGATCCTATTTATGCAACGTCCCAGTGGCCGCACCCCTCATCAGTTACGCTCCGTTCGTATCACCCGTCACTACACCAAACACGCTGAAGGTTCAGTGCTGGTGGAATTTGGTGATACCAAAGTTATTTGCACTGCCAGTGTGGTGAATTCTGTACCGCCGTTTTTGCGCGGCCAGGGGCAAGGTTGGTTGACCGCAGAATATGGCATGTTGCCGCGTTCTACCGGCACCCGTATGGATCGCGAGGCAGCGCGAGGCAAGCAACAGGGGCGCACGGTGGAAATCCAGCGCTTGATTGGCCGTTCGTTGCGCGCGGCGGTGGATTTAACCGCGTTGGGTGAAAACACTATTCATATCGATTGCGATGTAATCCAGGCCGATGGCGGTACACGCACGGCCTCTATCACTGGCGCCTGGGTGGCATTGGCTGATGCGATTAATTTCCTTAAAGCGCAAGGCAAAGTCACGGGCGAACCGCTCAAGCGTGCGATTGCTTCAATCTCTGTTGGAATTTATCAAGGCGTGCCGGTGCTTGATCTGGATTATCCGGAAGATTCATCCGCAGATACCGACATGAACGTAGTGCTGGGTGATGACGGTGGCATTATCGAAATCCAGGGCACTGCAGAAGCGGAACCCTTTACCGAAGCCGAATTTGCCGCAATGTTGGGATTAGCCAAGCAGGGAATTGCGCAATTGCATGAGTTGCAGAAGCAGGCGCTCAGTGCCAATTAAATAAAAGCGGTCTCGTAAATAAAAACGGCCTCGCGCTTACGCGAGGCCTAACACCACACTAACGAGCATTCTCTAACTTCCACACCAATTTGGTTTGATGCCAGCAAGCGACCGCTTTGTCACCTTCCATGCAGGGTGAAAATTTCCAGTTGCGTTTTGCGTGTGCAATCGCGGCACTATCCAAACGCTCTGAGCCACTACTGGATGCTAATTGCACGTCAACCACTCGCCCCATTTCATTGATATATAAACGCAAACCGGTTGCGCCTTCCTGAAGCTTGCGGTGAACGCAAAATCAAGCGGCAACGCTGAAAACCTGAATGGCAACGCCGGATTTCACGCGATTATTTTCGGTGAAAATTAATCGCCGATGACTAAAGTGTAGGCTGCTAAAAAATATTGAAAATGGCCAAATAAAATTGTTTATGCGCGCGTTACGGAAAAACGGGGTGGCGCATAAAAAATCCGCAAAAACCGGTGAGATTTTTATGCGGATTTTTCAGGGGCGTTTACGCGGATTATTCAGCAGGAATCAAACCCAGGTTGCGCACGATTTGCGCCGTAGGTTCAGTTTGGTTCATCGTATAGAAATGCAAACCGGGAGCTTCGTTTTCCAGCAATGTTTCGCAGAGCTCGGTTACCAGTTCTACCCCGAACGCTTTCAAGCTGGCTTCATCATCGCCGTAATTTTCCAACGCTTTACGCAACCAACGCGGAATTTCCGCCCCGCACGCGTCGGAGAAGCGGATTAAATTTTTGTAGTTGATGATCGGCATAATGCCGGGGTAAATCGGCTGGGTAATGCCGGCCTTCTGGCATTGATCAATAAAGAAAAAATACGAATCCGGATTGAAAAAATATTGCGTAATCGCGCTATTTGCACCCGCGTCAAACTTGCCTTTTAGGTAGCGCACATCATCGCTATAACTGTTGGCTTGCGGATGGATTTCCGGGTAAGCCGCTACTTCCAGGTGGAAGTGCCCGCCGAAATGTTTGCGGATGAACGCAACCAGTTCATTGGCGTAGACTAATTGGGAGCCGCCGCCCATGCCGGATGGCATATCGCCACGCAATGCAACAATACGATCTACACCCGCGTCTTTGTATTCCTGGATTAATGCGTTGATCGTCTCGTCATCGTCACCGCCAAATGACAAGTGTGGTGCGGTGCTAATACCATCGCGCACGAACTGGGTAACCAGGCCTTTGGTGTTATCGCGAGTGGAACCACCGGCGCCGTAAGTGACGGAAAAAAAATCCGGATTGAAAAAATTTAATTCGTTGCGCACATTGATCAACTTTGCTTTTCCTTCCGGTGTTTTTGCGGGAAAGAATTCAAAGCTTAAGCGCAATTGTGAGTCTGTCATAATGGTGCTCTACGTAGGTTGGGGCGGGCCGCGTAGGCTGAGGTGACCCCAACACAATTAACGAGGATAAATAATTTTTAAGCGAAGATGTTTATTCGTTTGCATGGATAAACATGAGCGCAAATTGAGAGTTCGTCATGTTGGGGTTCGTTCCTCACCCCAACCTACATGACCTGCCACAATCTACATCAATTAATATTTATAAGAATCCGGCTTGAACGGACCTTCAACTTCCACGCCGATATACTCAGCTTGTTGCGTGGTAAGTTTGGTAATAACACCACCAAAACCTTCCACCATGTCTTTAGCCACTTCTTCATCAAGCTTCTTCGGCAATACACGCACGTACAAATGCTCGGCCTTTTCGTTGGCTGGCAGGTCGGCAAATTTGCGCTCGTATAAATAAATCTGTGCGAGTACCTGGTTGGCGAAAGAACCATCCATAATGCGCGATGGGTGACCGGTTGCATTACCCAGATTCACCAGACGACCTTCCGATAACAAAATCAAATGATTGTTTGTGGCCTTGTCGCGGTAGATTTTATGCACTTGTGGTTTAACTTCTTCCCATTCCCAGTTTTTGCGCATATAGGCAGTATCGATTTCGCTATCGAAGTGACCGATGTTGCAAACCACGGCACCATTTTTTAACGCACGCAACATGGAAGAGTCGCATACATTGACGTTACCGGTGGTAGTCACAACCAGATCAGTAGTGCCGAGTACGATGTGATTGATATCTTCAAATTTGCCGGTATTGATGCCGTTGTTGTATGGCGATACCACTTCAAAGCCATCCATACACGCTTGCATTGCACAGATAGGATCGATTTCGGTCACTTTAACAATCATGCCTTCCTGGCGCAGTGAGGCAGCAGAACCTTTACCCACATCGCCGTAACCAATAACCAATGCTTTTTTACCGGCGAGCAAATGGTCGGTGCCGCGCTTGATTGCATCATTCAAACTGTGACGGCAACCGTATTTGTTGTCGTTTTTGCTTTTGGTCACGGCATCGTTTACGTTGATCGCAGGAACTTTCAGCGTGCCTTTTTTCAACATATCAAGCAGGCGATGAACACCGGTGGTGGTTTCTTCTGAAATGCCGTGGATTTTATCCAGCATGTGCGGATATTTTTCGTGCACGATTTGCGTTACATCACCGCCGTCGTCGAGGATCATATTCGCATCCCAGACGTTGCCATCTTTATTGATGGTTTGTTCGATACACCACCAGAATTCTTCTTCGGTTTCACCTTTCCACGCAAATACCGGAATGCCGGCAGCGGCGATTGCAGCGGCAGCGTGATCCTGTGTTGAGAAAATATTGCACGATGACCAGCGCACTTCTGCACCCAGGTCCACCAGTGTTTCAATCAACACGGCGGTTTGGATGGTCATGTGGATACAGCCGATAATTTTTGCATCGGCCAATGGTTTTGAATTTTTATATTTGCGACGCAATGCCATCAATGCCGGCATTTCACCTTCGGCGATTTCAATTTCCTTGCGGCCCCAATGGGCATCTTTCGCAAATTCTTCGGGGGTTCTGGCGGCAACTTTGTAGTCGGTGAAGCTCATAATTTTTTCCTATGTGATTGCGTAGGTTGGGCAGCAATGCCCAACATAGTTAAAGCGGAAATCTTTTTTGTTGGGCATTGCTGCCCAACCTACGGGCTACGGTAGTTTTTAAAGCGCTTTCTTCAACGCATCAGCCTTGTCAGTTTTTTCCCAGGTGAAATCAGGCAGCTCGCGCCCGAAGTGACCGTAAGCGGCGGTCTGGCGATATATCGGGCGTCTCAGGTCCAGCATTTCGATCAGGCCACGTGGACGTAAATCAAAATGTTCGCGTATTAAATTAATAATCGCGGCATCAGAAATTTTGCCGGTGCCAAAGGTGTTGATTGAAATTGACGTCGGTTCAGCAACACCAATTGCGTAACTCACTTGAATTTCCAGGCGATCTGCCAAACCCGCGGCAACAATATTTTTTGCAACATAGCGACCGGCGTAAGCCGCAGAGCGATCTACTTTTGATGGATCTTTACCAGAGAATGCGCCGCCACCGTGACGAGCCATGCCACCGTAAGAGTCCACAATAATTTTGCGGCCAGTCAAACCACAATCGCCCACCGGGCCGCCGATAATAAATTGGCCGGTCGGGTTGATGTGATATTGGGTATCCGCATGCAGCCATTCAGCAGGCAACACATTTTTAATAATTAATTCGCGTACTGCCTCGCGAATATCAGATTGTTTTACGTTGGGGCTGTGTTGGGTAGAAAGTACTACAGCATCAACAGCAACGGGTTTGCCATTTTCGTAACGCAAGGTTACCTGGCTTTTTGCATCAGGGCGCAACCAGGGGAGTTCGCCGCTTTTGCGCAATTGCGCTTGTTTTTCTACCAAGCGGTGCGCGTAAAAAATCGGTGCTGGCATTAATACAGACGTTTCGTTAGTGGCATAACCGAACATCAAACCCTGGTCGCCCGCGCCCAGATCTTTTTCATTGCCTTCATCAACGCCCATGGCGATGTCAGCAGATTGCTTGCCGATTGCATTCAATACTGCGCAAGATGCCCCATCGAAGCCCACATCGCTGGAGTTGTAGCCAATATCCAGAATTACCTGGCGAATCAAATCTTCCAGGTCGACATAAGTAGAGGTGCGCACTTCACCGGCCACAATTGCCATACCGGTTTTTACCAGCGTCTCTACTGCAACGCGTGCATGGGGATCATCTTTTAAAATTGCATCGAGCACGGCATCGGAAATTTGATCCGCTAATTTATCGGGATGGCCTTCAGAAACCGATTCGGAGGTAAAAACAGAATATTCAGACATGATTTTTCCTTTACATAATTTCAAATTAAAAAAAATCGGTAGCCCGTATGGAATGCAACCTAATACGGGGTTGTTATTCACATCATCAATCGTTCCCGTATTTCGTTGGGCGCAATACGGGTTAGGTTTAAAAATTTGTCGGTTTAAAAAATTGGCGTAACTGGATTTGGAAGCCATTGCGCAACGCAAAATAAACGCTCTGGCCTTCATCCAGACCAGCGGCTTTGGCCCAGCGCGAAAAATCTTGCGGGTCAAATCCCTGCCATAAATCACCGCAGGCATCGCGCGCCCAATCCTGTTCATGGCGACATAAATCGCAAACCAATAGCGCCCCGCCCGGTGCAAGTGCATTACTCAAATCCTGGAAAATATCCGCGGGTGATGGCGTGTGGTGTAGAACCATGTTTACCAAAATGCAATCGGCCAATACTTTGTTGGCCGGTAAACTTTGGGTGTCGCCATGGATAAATTCGATATTGCGCAAATGATTTTCGCGTGCGAAATTTTTTGCTTTATCGAGCATATTGGCCGCGTTATCCAACGCAATCACGTGATTAAATTGTTGCGCTAATACGGCGAGAAATTCGCCTTCGCCGGGGCCAACTTCCAGGGCGAGATTTTTATCGCGCAATGACGTGTTGTTAAGCAACTGCGTCATTTGTTCCGCATAAACCGGGTAGCTCGCAATTAAATCTTGCTGCGCACGGAATTTGTCTGCGTTTTCACTAAAAAATGCCTGTGCGGCCTGGCTGCGCTCTTGTTGCAGCTCGATAATCGGCGCGCGCAAATGGTCGGCGATAGGCAATGTATCCAGGCTCGCAAACAATTGTTGCTGTAATGCGGAGAATGGATGATCCGGCGATAAATACGCCCGGCGATAGAAAATTGAATTGGCCTCGCGCCGTGAACTCAACAAACCGGCATTGGCGAGCACCTTTAAATGATGGCTCATGCCCGACTGCTTGATCGAAAAAATCCGGCACAACTCCAATACCCCGTAAGAATCCTGGCTCAGCACGCGCAAGATCTCCAGCCGCAATGGATCGCCCGCGGCTTTTAGCAGGTTGGCGAGCGGGCTGAGCGGCGTTTCCAGTTCGACCGTATCGGTGAGTACAGGAAGTTCGTCAGTATTGGGCAGGGGGTGGTTCATTTTTTGACCAGTCGCGAGGAATTGTCGTGCAGTCTAACAGCCTGAAAAACCTATATCAAAATATTTTGATATAGGTTTTAGGCTTTTTTGGCTGCATAGCGACCATCCTGGCTACTTTTGAGATCAGCGTCGGGGCTTTTTGCGATTAATTGTGCCGATGAGGGTGGTTATTTCTTTACGGCTGGCGCGCGCTGGGTGAAAATGCCTCCCCATTTTGTCTGTGGCTTTCAGTGTGTTAATGAGTGCCACACCCAGCGACGGCGGCTGGAACCCAACGACATAAAAGCCCATCAGAGGCCTGTAAATAAGTGGCGTTTGCCCAATAGTGCTTTGCAACCCCGGGGTGCCCTGAACCGCGTAGACGGCAGTGATGCGCCCAACTACAACAGCAATCAACTTTATTTAAGGAGCCTTGAGTTTCATGCCAACTCGTCAACACCTTGCCAATGCGATCCGCGTCCTCTCGATGGATGCGGTTCAGAAAGCCAACTCAGGCCACCCGGGCGCCCCAATGGGCATGGCGGATATCGCCGAAGTTCTGTGGAATGACTTTTTAAAACACAACCCGCAAAACCCTGAATGGGCTGATCGCGACCGTTTTATACTGTCCAACGGCCACGGCTCCATGCTGATTTACTCCTTGCTGCATTTGACTGGCTACGCAGTTTCACTCGCCGACTTACAACAATTCCGCCAACTACATTCCAACACACCGGGTCATCCCGAGCGCGGTTATACCCCGGGTGTTGAAACTACCACTGGTCCATTGGGCCAGGGTATTGCGAACGCCGTTGGTTTTGCGCTGGCGGAAAAAGTATTGGCTGCACAATTCAATCGCGATGGCCATGACGTTGTTAATCACTTCACCTACTGCTTCCTCGGCGATGGCTGCATGATGGAAGGTGTTTCCCATGAGGCCTGTTCATTGGCAGGTACTTTGGGGCTGGGTAAATTGATTGCGTTCTATGATGACAACGGTATTTCTATCGATGGTCACGTTGAAGGCTGGTTCACTGACGATACTCCAAAGCGTTTCGAATCTTACGGTTGGCATGTAATCCCGGCGGTAGATGGCCATAATCCGGACGCAATCAAAGCGGCAATCGAAGCCGCGCGCGCTGAAACCGGCAAACCAACCCTGATCGTTACCAAAACTGTCATTGGTTTCGGTTCACCCAACAAACAAGGTTCGCACGATTGCCACGGTTCACCACTGGGCCTGGAAGAAGTTGCTTTGGTACGTAAAACGCTGAATTGGGAATACGAGCCATTTGTTGTTCCCGCCGATGTTTACGCCGGTTGGGATGCAAAAGAAAAAGGCGCTGCCAATGAGAAAGCGTGGAATGAAAAGTTTGCTGCCTATAAAGCGGCGCACCCGGAATTGGCTGCCGAATTCGAGCGTCGTGTAATCAAAGGCGAATTGCCTGCTGATTTCGCTGCAAAAGCAGAAGCGTTTATCGCTGAGACTCAAGCCAAAGGCGAAAAAATTGCGAGCCGTAAAGCCTCGCAAAATACCATCGCTGCTTTTGTTGAGTGGTTGCCGGAAATCCTTGGCGGTTCTGCTGACCTCGCGGGTTCCAACCTGACGCTGGTTAAAAAATCCAAAGGCGTAGAAGCGGGCGATGCAAGCGGTAACTATGTGTATTACGGGGTGCGCGAATTCGGTATGAGCGCGATCATGAACGGCGTATCTGCCCACGGCGGATTTATCCCTTACGGCGCAACCTTCCTGATGTTCCAGCAATACGCGGCTAACGCGGTGCGTATGTCAGCGCTGATGAAATTACGCAACGTATTTGTTTACACCCACGACTCAATCGGCCAGGGTGAAGACGGCCCGACTCACCAGCCAATCGAAGTGCTCGGCAGCTTGCGTCTGACGCCAAACCTGGAAACCTGGCGCCCGGCTGACAGCACTGAATCGGCTGTTGCGTGGAAAGCAGCCGTTGAACGTAAAGATGGTCCCGCAGCATTGGTATTCAGCCGTCAAAACCTGGATTTCTTCGCGCGTACACCCGAACAAGTTGCGAACATCGCCAAAGGCGGTTATGTGCTGGTTGATTCGGTAGGCGAGCCGGAAGCCATCCTGATCGCCACCGGTTCAGAAGTTGGCGTAACGGTGAAAGCTGCTGAAGCGCTGAAAGCAAAAGGCAAAAACGTTCGCGTTGTGTCTATGCCATCCACATCTGTATTTGATCAACAGGATGTTGCCTACAAAGAATCGGTATTGCCCATCAGTGTAGGCGCGCGTGTTGCGGTTGAAACTGCCCACGCTGACTACTGGTACAAATACGTCGGCTTCGATGGTCGCATTGTCGGCATGACCACCTTCGGTGAATCTGCGCCGGGCAATAAACTGTTGGAACATTTCGGCTTCACTGTCGACAATATCGTCAGTACGGTTGAAGAATTGCTGGAAGACTAAGGCTTTTAATCGAAAGAAACAAAACACCCGGCGCGAGTCGGGTGTTTTGTTTTAGGCTGTGTAATAACGCCAGCTTGACTGGTGTAGCTAAAAAGGCTACAAATGAAGCCAATATTGCTACATTATGGCAGCGCTTGATCATGAATAGCCCATTAGCTGATTTGCTCTTTAAAGAATATCGTCGCCGTGTGCTGGGGCTATTACTGCTACACCCCGAACAGGCTTACCATGTTCGCGAAATTGCACGTTTGACTGGGACTGTCGCGGGTACTCTGCATAAAGAATTGAGCAAATTGGCGGATGCAGGTCTGCTATTAAAGATGGCACAGGGTAACCAGGTGAGTTATCAAGCTAATCGCAATAGCCTGATCTTTGATGAACTGGCCAGTATTTTGCGCAAAACATCGGGTGTTGCTGATGTACTTGCGGAAGTATTGGCTCCGGTTGCGCAACAAATTGACCTGGCGTTGGTGTTTGGGTCTATTGCCAGTGGTAAAGCCAACGCTGTTAGCGATATAGATTTATTGATTGTTGGTCGTGTGGGTTTTGGTGAGATAGTTAAAGCACTTTATCCTGCCCAGCAGCAATTGCGACGGGAAATTAATCCCAAGTTATATTTACCGGAAGAATGGAAATTAGTTCTGGTGGAGCGCTCTGCATTTGTGCGTGAGTTGCTTGAAAAGCCGGTTATTAAAATCATAGGAGACATGGATGACGCTGGATAATTTGTTGGGTATAAGTTTGGAAACTATCGAGCCTGATTCATTAACTATCAGGCGTTTACTGGAAGCAGCAAAACGCAATATTCACGATTCGCATTTATCTGGCTTGAGCAATGAAAATCGTTTTGACGCTGCGTATAAAGCGATTATGCAAATAGCCAATGCTGCACTGCAAACTCGCGGTTTTCGTACGTTAACCAGTAAGCCTGGGCATCACCAAACCATGATTCAAAGTTTGGTAAAAACGTTGGATGTCGATTTTGAAACGGTGATTGTTCTCGATGCACTGCGTAAGCAACGGAATGTAGCGGATTATTCGGGTGACGTGGTAACAGATGCAGCAGTTAAGGAATGCATTACCCAGGCAGAATTATTGTTGAGTATGGTTTCCGAAAAGTGTAAGCCTGATGTGCTCTGATTTTCAGAACTAATCACTGTGTGTAATCAGAAAAATTTTTAATACAGACTTCTACAAAAGTATTTTTTATCAGGAGAATTCTATGACCGTAAAATTAATGAAAGACCAGGATCTCGCCGGCAAGCGTGTATTGATTCGCCAGGATCTGAATGTGCCATTGGAAGATGGTCGCATCACCAGTGCGGTGCGTATTGATGCTTCTATCCCGACTATCAAAGAAGCGTTGGCGAAAGGCGCAAAAGTGATGGTGATGTCGCACCTTGGACGTCCGGATGAAGGTGTTTATGACGAAGCTTCTTCATTGGCTCCGGTTGCAAAATATTTAAGTGAAAAATTAGGCCGCCCGGTTCCGCTGGTAAAAGATTGGGTTGATGGTTTCTCTGATCAAGGCGATTTGGTGTTGTTGGAAAACGTTCGCTTTAATGTCGGCGAAGGCAAAAATTCTGACGAGCTTTCCAAAAAAATGGCAGCGCTGTGCGATGTATTTGTGATGGACGCATTCGGTACTGCGCACCGTGCGCAAGCATCAACACACGGTGTTGCGAAATTTGCCCCCGTTGCGGTTGCCGGCCCATTACTGGCTGCTGAACTGGAAGCGCTGGCAAAAGTGCTCGACAATCCTGCGCGTCCATTGGTAGCGATCGTTGGTGGTTCAAAAGTATCTACCAAACTGAGTGTGCTTGATGCCTTGTCAAAAATTGCTGACATTTTGGTTGTGGGCGGCGGAATCTCTAATACTTTCGTTGCATCTGCGGGTAATGAAGTAGGCAATTCTTTGTACGAAAAAGATTTAATTCCGGAAGCACAACGTTTGCGTGCACAAACTGAAGTGGTGTTTGCGACTGACGTTCGTGTTACCAAAGAAGGTTTCAAGTCCTGGAATCACAATTCCGTTGCTGTTGTGAAGAAAGTTAATGAAATTGCTGCTGACGAAGAAATTATCGATTACGGCCCTGAAACAGCCGCGCGCGTTGCGGAAATTATCAAAAATGCAAAAACTGTTTTATGGAACGGTCCTTGTGGCGTGTTTGAGTTCGATGCTTTCGCAAAAGGTACTGAAGAAATTTCGCGTGCAATCGCCGAGAGCGATGCATTCTCGGTCGCTGGCGGTGGCGATACTCTGGCGGCAATCGACAAGTGGAACCTTGCCGACAAAATCTCCTATGTTTCTACCGGTGGCGGTGCATTCCTTGAATTCGTGGAAGGTAAAGTTTTACCCGCAGTTGCGATTCTGGAAGAGCGCGCCAAAGGTTAATCCTTGCCGTTAGGTGATGTTATAAAAGAGGCGATCTTCGGATCGCCTTTTTTTTGTGTTACCAGTTAAAGGTGAGTGCTACATACCAACGCCGCCCGGCGACATCGTAAGTCATCGTATCGGTATTTACATCCAGCCAGTTAATAACGTAAGGCGCGCGGTGGTCAAACAGGTTGTTGATACCGAATGCAAGCTTGTAGTCATTCGCCTGATAGGCCAGTTGCGCATTGTGGTAAGTAATACCCGGCAACTGTGCGCCCAGGTTGGCAGGGTCTGCATTCAGGGCATCGCCCTTACCCAGGTAACGGGCGCTGTAGCTACCGGTCCAACGGTCCCGGGTCAGGTTGATTTGCGCGAGCGAGCGCCATTTTAAATAGCTGCCACGACCGCTGGTAACCTTGCCGGTGTAGTCGATATGTGCTGCACCCAAATAAGGTTCTACGTGGTAGTAGTCCAAGTAACTGGTGTGCCAATCCAGTCCGACTCTCCACGCGTTCCAGTCAAATTGGCTGCTCACACCCAGGTCTATGCCGGCCTGTTCCTCCTCGGCGGCATTGACCCATTGGGTCGACAGGAAATTGATCTCGCCAGAGAGTGGATTGCGCGTGAAGTTACCGCTTGAGCAAAAGGGATGGGAGTTATTGCTGGAGTTGTAGCAGGCGGCAAGCCGCGAGCTGCCGTCAATGGCCACAATGGCTTTATCGATATGGATTTTGTAGTACTCCAGCGTCACTTCTAGCGGGACAATCTCCGGTATCCAACGAAGTCCCAGGGTGCGGGTAGTGGCCTCTTCCGGCTTGAGGTCGCGGTTGCCGCCCAGCGTAGAAAGCACACTGGAGACCAGTTGCTGGTAACCGGCAGGTACTCCGGCGGCCTGGCAGTTCTGATAAACCGGAGAACTGGCGGGCAGATTGCTCCAGTTGCTGCAGGGGTCACTGGTAATAAGGTTCAGCTTTTGTTCGCCGGCGAATAATTCGGGGATATTGGGTGTGCGGAAAGCACTGGCGTGGGTGGTGCGAATTTGCAGGCTGGGGGTGATTTGCCAGTTGAGTCCCAGTTTGTGATTGGTGGTGCTGCCAAACAGATCGTAGTCTGAATACCGCAAGGCAGCGTTCAGTGTAAGTGCTTCCACTCCTGTGAACGCTTTAAGGAGGGGCAGGTTGGTTTCGATGAAGGCTTCGCGCGCTTCATAGGAACCGGCGGCGGGTTCCTGGCGATTGGTATTGGCTACACCGTTGCGGACAAGGGGATCAGGGTGGCGCCAGGCTTTTTCACGACGCAGGTCGATACCGGTAGCCAGTTGCACATAACCGGCGGGTAACGCGAACAGTTCACCATTCAGGCTGCCGCTAAAGCCCAGCATCTGGTTGCCGCCATGGTCGCGGGTTTCTGTCATCAGGTAATCGAGCACTGCGGGGGTGATATCGCCATAGCCCAGGTAATCGGCACAGGGAATGGCGGCGCCCGGGCTATTACTGCAACGTGTCCGGTCCAGCGTGGCATCTACATGGTCCAGGTTGGCAGCATTGGCCAATCCATCGACACCGGTATTGCGGCTCCAGTTGATACCGGATTGCCAGCGCCAGCCGGATTCCATTTTCCCATCCAGCCCAATTAGCCCCTGCACATAATCGACGTCCTGATAAAGGGTGCGGCTACCGGCTTCCAGTAAACGCCGGCGTTCCAATACCAGGTTCTGGCCGGTGGGGTTAGTGGGGTGGTCGACGGCGATAGTGATTGGACGATTCAGCCCCAGGGTGCCGGGGGACGCCATTTGTGCGGATTCGCGCCGGGTGTAAATCCAGGTAGAAGACAAGTGCAATTGCTCGTTGAATTGCCATTCGCCTTTGCCGCTCAGGCTGGTGCGTTTGATGGGATTTATTGCATTCAGGTAATGATTGGCGTTGAAGTTATGTTTGCTGGCGGAGTAGGGTTCATAAAAGTCGCCGTTGCCACCGACAACCTGGTTGAAATTGATGCGCTGGCCATCCGCAAGGCGGGCGCGCCCACCGATAGTATTGGCACTGTCTACACAAATGAGCTCACCGGCCACTTCACCCAACCCGCAAGGCGCGCGGTCAGCCATATTGATCGGGTCGCTGGTGAAATGGCTGAGGTTAACCAGTAGTGAGCCTTGCTCGCCTTTAGTACCCCAGCTGAATTGAGCCGCTTGTTCCGCGCCATCGTTTTTGCTGGTCTGGCCATAGTGAAGGCTGGCTTCGCTGCCCTCCAAGCCCTGGCGGGTAATGATATTGACTACGCCGGCAACCGCATCTGCCCCATAAATGGCTGAGGCCCCATCGCGGTAAATTTCAATACGTTCCACCAGTGCTAGGGGAATAGCGTTGAGATCGACGGCGGCGTTGGCACCGGTGCCGCCATTGGCCAGGCGGTGGCCATCGAGCAGTACCAGGGTGCGGTTGATGCCCAATCCGCGCAGGTTTACATGGGTGCTGGCATTGCCATTTACCCCCCAGTAGGCGTTGCTCTGGTTGCCGGCATAACCCGCAGAGATGGGCAATTGCTGCAATAGTTGTTCGATGGAGGTGGCGCCGTAGCGGGCGATACTGGCCCTTTCTATTACCGTAATAGGACCGGTTGCGAGCGGGTTTGTTTGCTGTATGTGGCTGCCGGTGATGCGCGTGTTCATCAGTTGGCCCAAATCCATATCCAGCAGCTGATCCATTGCATCAGCCTGTACAGCAGGGGCATTGGTCACCGCTAACATCAACCACATGCTGTTGGACAAAAGGCGTATACATCGGATGCTGCAAGGGGTTGAGTTTTGCCCGTAACGGCTGAATCGCATGGTCGGTTTTCCGGCGGCTATGTGGATTTAAAAACTATAGCAGCCCGTGGACGACTTTCCGTTTCGCTTTCCCCCTTTGCATAACGGTAAAGTGAGACAACGCCCACCTTAAGGTGGATACCCAATATGGGACGACGTGGTTGCGTAGCTGCGCGACACTGGTTTAACCGGGCTTCCACCCAGCGTCTTATCGGTACAGCGCCGCGTTGTCAGGGATCAATAACTATAAAAGTGGCTGTGCACAAAGCACGGGAAATCCGGGTTCGAATAATCAATAACAAACCACAAGCAGGTCACTATCATGAATCGATTCAAGCGAGCTTTGCTCCTGCTGGGCGCATTGGGTTTTGCCCATGCCGGCCAGGCGGCAATCATTACTTACGGTGCCGGTAATATCAGCGATACCATCAACACCGCCGGTTGGAAATGTACTGTGGATTACGGCAACTGGATCCATAATGCCGGCGTAGTAAAGCCGGGTGTTAGCAGTTGTAACCCGATTGGCGCGCCTACCCCGATTTACCCGCAAGAAGTTTCCCCGGCAAGTACCAAGCCAACCATGACCCACCGCTGGTGGGGTTCGATCCCGTTTGTGGGTGAGATGAAAGTAGGCGTGAGCACCGATGCCGGCTATATCACTCCTGATCCGATTACGGCCCGCATCACCGAGCGTGGCGTGCGCTTGTTAGGTATTCCGGGCGGGCTGCGCACCGGTACTAACGACACTATTTATGCGATTCCCGACCCGTTCAGCGAAGTGTTTGACGGTATTGCCATTGGTAACTCTGCTTATTCAAACCTCGATGCTTTCCTGAAAGATTACAGCGATGGCTCGGTTACCGTGCAGTGGAAAAGTGGTTCCACGGCGGTAATGGAGGCGACCTTTGTGCATGGTTCGCCCTATGTTTATTTCACCGCATTGCAGGGAAACCTTGTCGTGCGCACCAAGTCAGCAGACGGCGGTGAAAAAGGAATTTTCTACCAAAACGGCAACAACCTGGGGGTATGGACAGATGTAGCGGGTAACCGCAACGCATTCCTGATCACCGGTCACGATGCCACAACATTTAGCGGTGTTAACAGTAACAGCATTGGCGTCACCAACGGCACCAAGCGCATGACTGTCACCTGGTTGCCGCAGCTCACCGGTACGCCCTCCAGCGCGATGATTACGGCCTTTGCCCAATATGCGACCCAGCAAGTGGACAAGGTAAACATCAATTACAGCGTGGATCGCGCCACCAACAAAGTTACCATCACCCACCAGTACCAATTTAATGGTGCAAACGTGACTACCATGGCAGGCTTGTTGCCCCTGCACTGGAAAAATTCCACCCAGGGTGTGACCAGTTACAAGGTGCGTTCCGCGCGCGGCGTGACCAAATTTGCGACCACCAGCAGTTACAGCTACACCATTCCGTACGTGGGCGTGTTGCCTTACTTCCCGGAGAACATTGGCGATTACAACGCAACCCAATTGCGCGCATTGGTAACCGAGTTTGTTAACCAGGGCACTGCCCAGTGGAATACCGCAGGCGACACCTACTGGGCCGGTAAAAACTACGGCAAAGTGGCAGAGCTGGCGGCGATTGCCCGTTCTATCGGCATGACCACGGAAGCTAACCAGATGATCGCCTGGCTGAAAGCCGAATTGCAGGACTGGTTCCGCGCTAATACCACCGGCGCGTTGGATACCACCAAATACTTCGTGTACGACAACAACTGGAACACCCTGTTGGGATTTGATGAGTCCTTCGGTGCCCAGCAACAATTGAACGATCACCACTTCCACTACGGTTACTTTGTGCGTGCCGCAGCGGAAATCTGCCGTGTGGATGCCGCCTGGTGCGGATCAACCCAATATGGCCCCATGGTTGAATTGCTAATCCGCGATTACGCTGCCGGCCGCAATGACAGCCAGTTCCCGTACCTGCGTAACTTTGACCCCGCGTATGGTTTCTCCTGGGCATCGGGCCACGCCAATTTCGCCTTGGGCAATAACAACGAATCGACATCAGAAGCAGCAAATGCGTACGGCGCGATTGTTCTGTACGGCATGATCACCGGTAATAACGACCTGGTGAATCGCGGCATGTACCTGCACGCGTCATCTACAGCGACTTACTGGGAATACTGGAACAACATCGACCGCTTCAAAGGCCTGGGCGGCGATTATGACAACTTCTCGTCCACCTACACCAAACCAACGACCTCGATTATCTGGGGCAACGGCCATGTATTTTCTACCTGGTTCTCCGGTGCTTATGCACACATCCTCGGTATCCAGGGTTTGCCGCTGAGCCCGCTGGTGTTGCATATCGGTCAACATGCGGATTACCTGAACAACTATGTCGCATTGGGCTTGAGCGAGTCATCCAACGGTAAACCGTCCGGCTTGCCTAACGGCCAATGGCGCGATGTCTGGTGGAATATCTGGTCGATGACCAACGGCCAGGCGGCGGTGGACGATATGCTGGCGTACGGTTTGAACAACCTGATTCCGGAAGAAGGTGAAACCAAAGCCCACACCTACCATTGGGTCTACACCCTGAAGCAATTGGGTCACCTGGCAACTGGAACCGGGGCATTAACGGCTAACCATCCTGCGGCAGTGGCATTCAATAAGAATGGTGTGCTGACTTACATCGCTTACAATTTCAGCTGTTCGGCCATTAATGTGGCTTACTCCGATGGCACCGGCTTCTCCGTTCCTGCAAAAGGCTACGCGTTGAAGCGCACTGGCCAATCGGTAGTATCGAGCGGTGCCGGTTGCACCGGCACCAGCAGCTCGGTTGCCAGTTCTACCCCGGGCAGTGTGGCCAGTTCTTCCAAATCGTCCGTTGCCAGCTCTGCGGTGGCCAGCTCCGCAGTGGCAACTCCTTACGGCCACACCGTATTGACCAGCACCAGCGTACGCTTCCATGCGAACAATGCAGCCTGGGCGGATATCCACTACACCATCAACGGCGGTGCCCAGCAAAATATCCGTATGACCCACAATGCGGATAACTCCAACACTTACACCGTCAGCAACATTCCAGCCGGTGCGACTGTGCGCTATTTCTTCACCATCGCCCAGGGCGCCGGTGCCATTGATACGGACTGGGTGCAATTTGGTTGCTGCACGGGCGGGACATCAAGTACCCCGGTGAGCAGTGCGTCAAGCAGTTCAACGCCTGCTTTCACCCAACTGGTACAAGCGGAAGCGTTTACCGCGATGAGTGGTGTGCAGACCGAAGCCACTACCGATACCAATGGCGGCCAGAACGTGGCCTATATTGATGCGGGTGACTGGATGGCTTACGCCAATATCACCATCCCGGCCACGGGCAGTTATCGCATTGAATACCGCGTGGCCAGCCCATCGGGATCACTGCTCTCGGCTGACCTGAACGCCGGTACCACCCAATTGGGTAATGTCACTATTCCGGCAACGGGGGGCTGGCAAAACTGGACCACCGTAAGCCACACGGTAACCCTTACTGCAGGCACCCACAGCTTCGGTGTGTTCGCCCAGCAGGCTGGCTGGAACTTCAACTGGTTCCGCATTACGCGCCTGTAAGTTCGTTTTCCCACAATAAGTGGGATGCCTGGTTCCAGGTAGATAGCCCCCGGTAGAACTGGTTCTGCCGGGGGCTTTTTTTCAGTACCACTTTTGTCGGTGAGTAGAAACGACACAGGCGAAATTGTCCGGATGAACATATCTAACTTATTGATATTAATAGTTTTTAAGGGTTCCCACACAGGGTGGTAAAAAGTGATATGCCTCAGGTTCGAGTAAATTTTCAAGGTGGGACGACACTCTGAACGCCACCTGTGATTATCAAATCGCTAGAAAAGCGGTCATGGCCCGGTACGAGGGTGACCTACGAGAGAAACCGCTCAATAAAGCGGGCCAGAATAAATTCCATACCAATAAATAAATGGAGAATTCCATGAGTAAGACACTAACCAACAAGCAATCAACCAGCTTCAGAAGAAAACTCATTGCCACCGCAGTGACTTCTGCCATGCTCGGTGCCAGCAGTTTTGCGCTGGCGCAGGATGATGTGGAAGAAGTTGTTATCACCGGTATTAAAGCGAGCTTGGCCCGTGCAATGGATATCAAGCGCGATGCCAAGGGTGTTGTTGATGCCATTTCTGCAGAAGACATCGGCAAGTTCCCGGATACTAACCTGGCTGAATCGTTACAGCGTATTTCGGGTGTATCGATTGATCGCTCCAACAACGAAGGTAGCAAAATCACGGTTCGTGGTTTTGGGCCAGAATTTAACCTTGTGACCTTGAATGGTCGTCAAATGCCTACCAACGGAAGTTCACGCTCATTTGAATTCTCCGATTTGGCGGCAGAAAGTGTTAGCGGCGTAGACGTATACAAAACATTCAGCGCCGACAAGGTGACTGGTGGTATTGGCTCGTTGGTCAATATTAATACTGCTCGCCCGCTCGACAAACCTGGCATCAATGGATCGATTGGTGTTAAAGGGATGATGGACACCACTAATGAAATTGGTGATGACGTAACACCGGAAGTGTCGGGTATTTTCAGTGGCACATTCTTCGATAACACCTTTGGTGTGGCAATTTCCGGCTCATATCAAGAGCGTGATAGCCGTTCAGTCAATGCGGATATTGCGAACTGGAGAAACAATCTTAACTACAACCCAAATGCCAATGTGGTAGATAACCGTACCGACAAAAGCGGTCCGACTTTTTATCCACGTAACTTCGGTTATGGTATTGATGATATTTCGCGCGAGAGAACGAATGGTCAAGTAGTGTTGCAGTACGCACCTACAGATACCATCAAGGCAACCCTGGATTACACCTACTCCAAAGTTGATTATCGTGCGCTGAATACCGGTGTAGGTATTTGGTATAGCGATACTGGTGCTACCTTGACCGAAGGTATTATCGATGAAAACGGTACCTTCGTTCGCGTTACTGAATCCGGTGAAGACTACGCGTCAAATATTCGTTTGAATACTTCCCAGACTGAAAATAAATCGCTTGGCTTTAATCTTGAGTGGCAAGCTACCGACAGTTTGAAAGTGAACTTCGACGTGCATGATTCAGAAGGTGAAAATGGTGGTGTGGGCAGAGGGAATGATGTGTTCCTGATTCTCGGTGCCAAGCAAATCGATAAAAAAACCTACGATGCCACCTCAGGAAAAGACATTCCAGACATGATTATCGATTTCCTCGATAACGGTGTCGGAATTGTTAATGGCCAACCAACCGGCGCATCCTATGATTCACTGTTCGCGCAGGCGGGCAAAAATATCAATAAATCCGATGTTACCCAGGTTCAAATTGATGCAGTTTGGGAAACCGGTGATGAAGCTGGTATAACCTCCATCGATTTTGGTGTGGCTAATACTAAAATTACGAACCGCTGGCGTGCATTTAACACTGGCCAATTACCGCTGGGTTGGTATAGCGGCAATAACGCTCTGTGGGCGACGACTGTCGATTTTGAAGAGAAGCAACTCACTGGATTAATGCCGTCCTTCTCTGGTGGCGCATCCTCAATTCCTATCTACCACACATGGGATCTGGAAAAGGGTATTGCGATTGCTGAAGCGCAATGGGCAAACCATGCTGCATCGCCATTACCTTCCTGGGGTACAGCACCGGAAGGTTCAGTAATGAGCCCAAATATGGCCGGCGCCCCTAATAGTGATCACACCGTTACTGAAGAAACTGCTGCAGCTTATGTGCAGTTTAATATGCAAGGTGAACTCGCTGATATGCCGTTGGATGTTTCAACGGGTGTTCGCTATGAGTCGACCGATATTGAATCCAACAGTTATCAGCAAGATCCCACAACCATCATTTGGCAAAATCCTACCGAGTGGGGCATCACTCGCGCAGCAAATAGTCGTTACACCGCAGAATTTGGTGATTACGATACCTGGTTGCCAAGCCTGGATGCTGCGTTGAATATTACTGATGATGTTGTTGGCCGTTTCAGTTACAGCCGCTCACTAACACGTCCGCGTTTGGGCGCATTGATTGGTAATACCTCGATTACTGATCGTCCGAAACCAGGCGAAAGAAATGGTAGCAAGGGTGTACCTGATCTCCTTCCGTATACCGCGGACAACCTGGATATTTCTGCTGAGTGGTATTACGCCGAAGCCAGTTATGTTTCTGTTGGCCTTTTCCATAAGCAAGTAGTTAACTTTATTGTGGACGAGTCTGTTCCCGAGCAAGTGTTTGGCCTGCGCGATCCATTACAAGGACCTCGTGCCCAGGCAGCAAGAGCCGAGCTGGAAGCGGAAGGTTTACCACTCACCGATACCAATGTGTTTAATCGCATTAATGAGATGGCGGGCACTTCAGGTCCAATTGCACAAAGCTCTGCTGATCCATTGGCTACCTTCCAAATTTCTACACCTAAAAATATTGAAGACGCGAAGCTGCAAGGTGCAGAGTTTGCAGTTCAACATACTTTCGGTGAATCAGGATTTGGTGTAGTTGCGAACGCAACTTTGGTAAGTGGTGATTTGGAAGTTGATAACTCTGCTACTGACTTCCAGTTCGCATTGCCAGGTATGAGTGACTCTGCCAACTTGATCGGTTTCTACGATAAAAATGGCTTGCAAGCACGTATCGCTTACAACTGGCGTGACACATTCCTGAATGGTATTGGTGAAAACAATACTCCTCTTTACACGGAGGAATATGGTCAAATTGATATCTCCGTCAGCTACGACTTGCCATTCGTGGAAGGTATGACTGTCTTTGTTGAAGGAATCAACGTTACTGACGAGTCACAACGTGTTTATGCTCGTTACAAGAACCAGTTTAAATCAGCGTATCAATACGGCGCGCGTTATAACCTGGGTGTTCGTTACAGCTTCTAATCACCTTCGGCGATTATGAGACAAGGAAAAGCCGCTTTAAACAGCGGCTTTTTCTTTGCTGGCAGCGGCTAAGCTTTTTATGTGTGTCTCTATAGTAGTGTTAAAAAAGTGTACTGTCCAAATAGCGTAAAAAAATGATCGTTACGGGGAAATAAGCATGTCTAACAATGCATTACTGAATAATGTAACGCACAAAGATCTTAAAATTATTACTGCACGTGGCGCTGCCTACGGTGATGATTTGTGGCATGCGACCATCGTGCCGCGTGAGTTTCGTCAGGTTGCGGCTACCTATCCTATTGTGTTTCGCAAAATAGCAGCGACTAATCAATTTGAAGCTGTTGCCCTGTTTGGTTTTGCAGCAAAAGAAAATTTATTTCTTGATGCAAATAGTTGGCAAGCTGACTATATACCTCTTTCCGTAGAACGAATTCCTTTTATGATTGGTCAGGCCACAGATCGTATAACGGGTGAGCAACAACCGGTTATTCATATTGACATGGAGCATCCGCGCATCAGCTTTTCTGAAGGCACCAGCGTTTTTTTAGAGCATGGTGGTAACACTCCATATCTTGAGCGCATCAATAGCATATTAGCTGAGTTGATGGGTGGGTTAAATTCAGGTAAGCGTTTTGTTGACATTTTATTGGCTGAAGATTTACTAGAGCCTTTTACATTAAAATTTGCTGTTGATAGCCAGCACTCGATTGAGCTAAATGGTTTCTACACAATCAACGAAGATACGTTGCGTTCGTTAAATGGCGAGCAATTATCACGCCTGCACAACCAGAATTTTCTGGAATTGATTTACATGGTTATTGCATCGCTATCCAATATCGGAAAATTAATTAGAAAAAAGCAGAATAGTCTCCGTTAGCGGGAGTGTAAAAATTATGATTGATCAGCGGCCCATAAATTCGGTAGCAATTTCCCCGGTTGAAGTTGTTGAAGGTTGTACGCCCGATGCAATTCCGGATTTTGTATTTACCTGTAATAAACCGCTGCTATTAAAAGGCCTTGTAAAAAAATGGCCGGTCGTTGCCGCCGCAGCGCAATCACCAGAAGCTGTATCTCAATATATCTGCGGTTTTTATAATAATGAATTGGTGAATGCTGCTATCGGCAACAGCGACAATGATGGAGCCATTTTTTATAACGAAGACCTTAGCGGCTTTACTTATCAACGCCAGCGCACGCGCCTGGATAATGTGCTGGAACAAATACGCTTATTGGAACGTGCCGGGTCAGCGCAAGCCTATTATGTAGATTCAGCGCCAGTAGAATATTGCCTGCCTGGTTTCCGGACACACAACGACTTGCATCTGGGTGGATTTAAACCTCGTGTCAGTATCTGGATGGGCAATAAAACCCGCGTATCTGCCCATTATGATATTCCCGATAATATCGCGTGCGTTGTTGCTGGCAAACGGCGTTTTACCGTTTTCCCTCCAGAGCAATTGTCCAATTTGTATGTCGGCCCACTTGATTTCAATCCGGCTGGGCCCGCTATCAGCATGGTGGATTTGAATCAACCGGATTATCAAAAATTTCCGCGTTTTCGCGATGCGCTTGAGCATGCGCAGGTGGCAGAACTGGAGCCCGGTGATGCAATCTATATTCCCGGCATGTGGTGGCATCATGTTGCAGGATTGGAAATTTTTAATGTATTGATTAATTACTGGTGGAGTGCGTCACCAGAATATTTTGGTTCGCCACTGGATGCCTTTAATCACGCACTGATGAGCATAAAGTCTTTACCGGTAGATCAGCGCAAGAGTTGGCAGAATTTATTTGAATATTATATTTTTTCATCAACACCGGAGCAGTTTTCACATATTCCTCCTGAACGAAAAGGTATGTTGGGCGAACTTGATGAAGCAATGGTTCGCCGCATGCGATCCATGCTGTTGAACCGATTAAATCGGTGATTTTCTGAGTTAAAAATAATAGGTGAAAAAATTGCAGGACAATAACATAAGAAAAATTGCGATTATTGGTGGCGGCACATCTGGCTGGATGAGTGCAGCAGCGCTGGCGCAAGTACTGCGCGGAAAGTACAGTGAAATAACCCTTATTGAATCCGACGATATTGGCACTGTCGGCGTGGGCGAAGCAACGGTCCCGCCAATGCATATATTTAATCGCATGCTTGATTTAAATGAAGCCGATTTTATGCGTAAAACCCAGGCAACTTTCAAACTGGGAATTCAATTTGTAAATTGGGCGCGCTTGGGGGATTCCTATCTACATGGTTTCGGCGATATTGGTAAAGATATCAATGCAATACGTTTTTACCATTATTGGTTGAAATTATCGCAGCAGGGATTAGTTGAAGATCTCGATAACTATAAAATTGCCAGTGTTGCAGCATTGCAAGGCAAGTTTATGCTGCCTATCGATCAGCCTGATTCCCCACTATCAGAAATTGCTTACGCGTTTCATTTTGACGCGGGTTTGTACGCACGCTATTTACGGGAATACGCTGAAGCCCGTGGTGTAAAACGCATTGAAGGAAAGGTAATCAACACCCGGCTTTTTGATAACGGTTTTATTGAGGCTGTGACGCTGGAGTCCGGCGAGCAAATTACTGCAGATTTGTTTATTGATTGCTCGGGTTTTCGCGGGCTATTGATAGAGGAGGCATTAAAGACCGGTTACGAGGACTGGAGCCATTGGTTGCCTTGTGATCGCGCATGGGCTGTTGCGACCGAAAATTGCGGTGAGCCAAAACCCTATACAAAAGCAATCGCGCATTCCGCCGGTTGGCAATGGTGTATTCCGTTGCAGCACCGAACGGGTAACGGGCATGTTTTTTCCAGTAAATTTATGAGTGAAGATGAAGCGCGCTCGATTCTCATGAATAATCTTGATGGGCAAGCGAAGGGCGAGCCGAGGTTACTGAAATTCATCACCGGTAAACGCAAAAAAGTTTGGCAAAAAAACTGTGTTGCCATAGGTTTATCGAGCGGATTTATGGAGCCATTGGAATCTACCAGCATTTATCTTGTGCAGTCAGCACTGGCGCGACTGGTGACTTTATTTCCTAATAAAAATTTTGATCAGCACACCATTGATGAGTTTAATCGCCAGTCGGATTTTGAAGTGGAAAGAATTCGCGACTTTCTCATACTTCATTATCATGCTACTAGCCGTAACGATTCGGTGTTCTGGGATTATTGCCGCACAATGGCGATTCCGCCAACGTTAACTGAGAAAATTGAATTGTTTAAAAGTAGTGGCCGCGTTTTTCGCACAGCCGCAGAAATGTTCAGTGATCAAAGCTGGATCGCGGTTATGAATGGCCAGGGTATTTTCCCTGCAACTTATCATCCCTTGGTGGATCGCTTATCCAATGATGATGTCGTAAGGCGAGCGGAAAACATAAAAAAAGTTATTGAAAAATCTGTGGCACTCATGCCATCTCATGCTCAATTTATTAATCACTACTGCAAGGCAGGCATACCCGATTAATCGTTTTTCAATAAAAAAGCCGGATTTTTATCCGGCTTTTTTTATGCTTCAAATAATTCCACTGCCCATCGAAATAAAAATATCAGGGACAAATATCATTAATTAAAGGCAAGTATATTTCAGCGGTGGGTAAGAATACGGGCTTTGCGGTTGTACAGAGTAAGGGCAGCCCTGGCCACAGAATTGGGTCGGGGTGATATTCGGATTTAAATAACCGTTAGGGCCGGTTTGTACGGTAATAGTTGAACCGGGATAACACGCCTGGGCTTTTGCAACTGGTGCGGTAACATATTTTAAAATCACGGCGCTGTCGCAAGAGCCACTTTGCACATACCCGGGGGCAACCCAGGTAACGCTGCAACTGGGGGCGTAGCGATTATGTTTTTGTTCGCGTGTTGCGATGGAGGTGCCGTTCAAATCGCAAGATGAATTTACAATAGCACCGCTTGCGCTGGATACCACACTGGTGGTCACCCAGGTGCAACCGGAAGGTGTGGTCGATTGTGCGTAGCTGCTGGCAGCCATAGTACTGATTAATGAAAAACCTATACCCAACATTACTTTTGATAACTTCATATAAATTCCTATTCATCGTTAGGGTGTTTGTCTGCGCGTGATATCCATTGTCCCGTGAATACTCGCAGCGATGTGGTGACATCGCACATTGTTATCAGCCTCCTGGCTGATTTTTTGAATCACCGGCTGTTGCCGATTGAACTCAAACGGGTTGGCTCGCCATTTATTTTAATAATGCTTTACAACCTGACTCTGCCTTGAAGCTGCGCTGATTTTCATCGGTAATTAAAAAAATATCGTCCCACCTTTTGCTTATGGAAAAACTGGGCTGCAATACCCCGGTGAGGATGATGATTGATGCGCAATAACGATTTTTTTGCTGCTGGATTAGCGGATAAGTGCGCTGCCACAACAGCTGGTGCATAATGCGCCCACTACACAGCAGAGCGGCCGGTTAAAAGGCCAACAGGTCAAACAACATGAGTAATCCCATTAAAAAAATAATGATTGTCGGCGGCGGTTCAGCGGGTTGGTTAACCGCTGGGGTAATTGCGGCGGAACATCTGGTTGATAAAGAACGTGGTATTGAATTGGTATTAATTGAATCACCGGATGTACCCATCATCGGTGTCGGTGAGGGTACCTGGCCCTCAATGCGCACTACCTTGAAAAAAATCGGCGTATCCGAAACCGATTTTTTTCGCGAGTGTGATGCGAGCTTCAAACAAGGTTCCAAATTTATCGATTGGCTCAAACCCGGCGGTGGCAGTTATTACCACCCGTTCAACCTTCCCGACGGCGGTAATGATTTTAATCTGGCCGAACACTGGTTGCCCTTTCGCGATACAGTCACATTTGCCGATGCTGTTTGTCCTATCAGTCACATTTCTGATCGCAACCTTGCCCCCAAATTAATTACCACACCGGAATTTAGCGGCAACAGCAATTATGGTTATCACCTGGACGCGGGAAAATTTTCCGTGTTCCTGAAAAAACATTGCATTGAAAAACTGGGTGTTACTTATATCCAGGATCACGTAATCAAAATCAATTCCGCCGAAAATGGTGATATAGCGTCGCTGAGCACTAAAATGAATGGTGATATCAGCGCGGATTTGTTTATTGATTGCACCGGATTTGCATCATTACTACTTGGTGAGCATTATCGGATTCCGTTCAAGGAGGAGCGCCGCGTATTGTTTAACGATAGCGCCCTTGCTGTGCAAGTTCCCTATCCGGACGCCGATGCACCCATCGCCTCTTGCACCTTGTCGACCGCGCAGGATTGCGGCTGGATCTGGGATATAGGCCTGCCCACACGCCGCGGTGTGGGTCACGTATTTTCCAGTGCGCATACCAGTGACGAACAAGTGCTGAAAAATTTACAGGCTTATCTCCAACCCGCAATTGGCAAAGCAGCGGCTGAAAAAATTATGCCGCGCAAGCTCAGCTTTAATCCCGGTTATCGCCAGGAGTTATGGCATAAAAATTGTGTCGGTGTGGGGATTGCTGCCGGTTTTATCGAACCCCTGGAAGCGACGGCGTTGGTGTTGATTGAATTATCTGCACAAATGATTGCCGAGCAATTGCCGGCAACGCGCGGCGTGATGGATACCGTTGCCAGCCGTTTTAACCGGAAACTTTACGATCATTGGCAGCGCATCATTGAATTCCTGAAATTGCATTATGTGATCAGCGAGCGTCGCGATACCGACTACTGGCGCGATCACCTGGATGAGTCCACCCAGCCGGACGGTTTGCGTGAATTGCTGGAACTCTGGCGCTATCACGTGCCCTGGAGAAACGATATCCGCAGCGATGAAATGTTTCCCTGGGCGAGCTACCAATATGTGCTTTACGGCATGGGTTATCACACGATGCTGCCGTCAGTCGCAAAGCGAAATGCGGCCATGGATATAGAAAAAGCCGGGCGTATGTTCAATGAAAATATAAAAAAATCACAAACCCTGGTTAGCAAGTTACCCACCAACCGGGTTTTATTAAGCAAGCTGCGCGAATACGGCTTCCAAAAAATATAAGCGCTATTGCCGTTCGTTTTATCGACAAAAGCCTGTTATCCGTACGATAACGGGCTTTTTACTTTGTTATTTCCCGCCCTTCGTTCGATTAAGCCTCCGTTGGTGTTTATCAGAACCTGTGCGAATAAATTGCACACACAAAAGTGAATAGCCCCATGTTCCACTCGCGATAAAAGTGGGACGACACCCTTTTGCGTCCGATGCCACTATGAACTACGTCAGCCGGATTGCGTGCCCGTGGTTGAGCCACAAGCCGGTGTGCCAGTGATTGGTTTTTTTCACTGGAACAGAACCCTTGGGTGATGTCAGGTCCCCGGGGGTGTTAGCAAGCGTGGTGCAGGTACACCTATGCCAACCCTATCTACACTTGTTAGCTCTCCTTGCTTTGCTCTGGCGTTCTACCCTCGAAAAGAACGCCGGGGCGTTTTTCCGATTCGGTTACTCATGTTCACCAAACAGGAATCAGCTAGAAAAATAACAATATTTATCTCAAGCATGCTTCTGGCAATTAACCATCGGCAAGAAAAATTAACAATTAAATAAAATCCGGTAAGTAGCAAAACAACCTGAATTCCCAATGATTAATTTTTATAGCGAGGTAATTTATGCCCACTAATGATAAGGCTGCGGTGTATAGGCTGGCAGTACTGACCCTGTGCAGCCTGGCAGTTGTCATTGCCTTGGCTGGCTGTGGCAAAAAAAATACAGAATCCGGCGCGACTGAAACACTCTCCACCGCTACTGAATCGCCCTGGCCGAAATTGGAAAGCGCGGTTAAAAAAGATCCCGCCGTTGAAGCAAAAATTACTGAACTCTTGGGAAAATTATCCGTCGAGCAAAAAGTCGGGCAATTGATCCAGCCTGAACTGCGCCATGTGACCCCGGCCGATGTGATCGAATATGGTGTGGGGTCAGTATTGAATGGCGGCGGCTCTTTTCCCGCTGAAAATAAACACGCAAAAGTTGAAGACTGGCTGGCATTGGCCGATGGTTTTTACAACGCATCCATGAATACCGATAACGGTCGAGTGGCTATCCCGATTTTCTGGGGAACCGATGCGGTTCACGGCCACAACAATATTATCGGCGCAACCCTGTTCCCGCATAACATCGGCTTGGGCGCAACGCGCAATCCGGAATTGATTAAGCAAATTGGTGCGGCAACGGCGGCTGAAATTGCAGTGACGGGTATCGATTGGAGTTTTGCACCGACACTTGCTGTGGTGCGCGATGATCGCTGGGGGCGCACTTACGAATCCTATTCAGAAGATCCGGCAGTAGTGAAATCCTATGGCGGCAAAATGGTGGAAGGTTTGCAGGGTGTTGCCGGTAAGGATTTCCTGAGCGAGCAACACGTGATCGCTACCGCGAAACATTTCCTTGCCGATGGCGGAACCCAGGGCGGGCAAGATCGCGGCGATGCAACTATCGATGAAGCCGAATTGGTAAAAATCCACAACGCCGGTTATGAAACCGCGCTCGCCGCCGGTACACAAACGGTGATGGCATCCTTCAGCAGCTGGCAAGGCGTGAAGATGCACGGCAATAAATATTTGCTCACCGACCAATTAAAAAACCAGATGGGTTTTGATGGTTTGGTGGTGGGCGACTGGAATGGCCACGCTTTTGTTTCCGGTTGTACACCAGTCAGTTGCGCGCAAGCAATTAATGCCGGCCTGGATATTTTTATGGCCCCGGAAGGCAATTGGAAAGAGTTGTACCACAACACTGTTGCACAAGTAAAAAGCGACGAGATTTCACAAGCGCGCCTGGACGATGCAGTTGCGCGCATTTTGCGCGTAAAAATTCGCGCCGGATTATTTGAAAAAGGTGCGCCTTCAATGCGTGAGCTTGCAGGCAAGCGCGAAATAATCGGTTCAGCTGAACATCGTGCGGTCGCCCGTCAAGCCGTGCGTGAATCGATTGTGTTGTTAAAAAATAATTCGCAAACGCTGCCAGTAAAAGCCAACAGCAAAATTCTGGTGGCGGGTGATGGTGCGGATAATATTGGCAAACAATCCGGCGGCTGGAGCATCACCTGGCAAGGTACCGGTAACACCAATGCAGATTTCCCCGGCGGTTCATCTATTTATCAAGGTATTGCTGGTGCCGCAAAAGCGGCAGGCGGTGCTGCTGAATTGAGTGTGGATGGAAATTACAAAACGAAACCTGATGTTGCTTTTGTTGTGTTTGGTGAAGATCCTTACGCCGAAATGCAAGGTGATATCGGCAGTTTGATTTATAAAAATGAAACCAATCTTGCACTGCTGAAAAAATTAAAAGCCGATGGCATTAAAGTCGTTTCATTATTTATTACTGGTCGCCCGCTATGGGCCAATAATTTTATCAACGCTTCCGACGCGTTTGCGGTTATCTGGTTGCCGGGTTCGGAAGGTGCCGGTGTTGCGGATGTTGTCCTGACAAAAGCAGATGGTTCGGTAAATTACGATGTTAAAGGTAAATTGCCATTTTCCTGGCCATCATCGCCTGCGCAATCCCCGCTTAATGTTGGCGATGCGGATTACAAACCACAATTCGCATTTGATTTTGGTTTGACCTACGCCGACAAAACCGAAACACCAGTACTGGATGAGACGGCGGCGCAACTTGCTGCGGCGCAAGTGCCGGATACCGTTCCGGTATTTAATCAGCGGGTAATGAATCCGTGGACACTGGTGTTGCTGGATCATGTGAACAACATGGCTCCGGTTACAACCAGCAGTGGTGAATTAGGTGCAGTAAAAGTCTCGTCGCAAGATAAACATGTACAAGAGGACACTCGCCGTTTGCAATTTAATGGCAGCGCAAAAGCAACCGCAGTATTTGGCTCTACCTTGCGCTCGGATTTCAGCAGTTACGCTGAAAAAGGTGCGCTGGTATTCGATGTAAAAGTAAATGCCAAACCGGATGCTGACGTGACTGTAGGTATGTATTGCGGCAGTGATTGCCAAGGCGAAATTTCCGTTGCAGAGCAATTAAATGCCGCGCCGGTAGGCGAGTGGAGCAGCGTCAGTATTGCTCTGGACTGTTTCGCGAAAAAGCGCGTCAAACTGGATATGGTGCTCGCGCCCTTTATGATCAGTTCTGCGGGCAACCTGGATATTTCGCTCTACAATGTACGCATCGAAAAAAATGCCACTGCACCTGCTTGCGGCGAATAAAAAACCAATGCAGTGAAGTAAAAAGCTTCACTGCATTTTCACTGGCGGATAACCGCAACGTTTGCCGAGCAATTTTATCCGATGTTTATTTTTTAAATTACTACAGCTCTTTTTCAAATACTAAATAGCAATAACACCCTGGGTTTCACAATAACAATAGAGGTAATTATGAAAAATCACGAGTATGGCTTTAAGCCGGTTTTATCCTACACTCTCCTCGGTGTCGCACTCGCCGGTTTAATAGGTTGCGGTGGTTCCAGTAATGAGGGCAAAAAAAATAATTCAAGCGCTGCAACATCAGTATCCAGTATTGCGCCCGGCACCAGCAGTTCCTCCAGCGTTAGCAGTGCATCTTCGTCGGCTGCCAGCAAATGGGAATTGGTGTGGAGCGATGAATTTAATGGCACCACAATTGATTCCAGCAAATGGAGCCATGAAAAAAATTGCTGGGGCGGCGGCAATAATGAACAACAGTGTTACACCGATCGCCCGGTAAATTCTTTTGTTGCCGATGGCGTTTTAAATATTGTTGCCAAACGTGAAGACTTCACTGGTTCTGATTCAGCAGAAGGTGAAAGCCCCACCACCAAAACATTACCTTATACCTCAGCGCGTTTGCGCACTAAAAATATTCAGGAATGGACCTTCGGGCGCTTTGAAATTCGCGCGAAATTGCCAGCAGGCCAGGGCACCTGGCCGGCGATCTGGATGCTGCCAACCAACTCGCCCTACGGCGTGTGGGCATCCAGTGGTGAGATCGACATTATGGAAGCGGTGAATTTAAAAACCGTCACTAATGGCAGCGCGCCTGAAGCGCGTGTGCACGGCACGTTGCATTATGGTCGTGTATGGCCAGGCAATGTAAATGCGGGCGCGGCATATACGCTTCCCAATAATGCAAACCCTGCGGATGATTTTCATACCTATGCGGTTGAATGGGAAGAAGGTGAGATTCGCTGGTACGTCGATGACGTTCATTTTGCAACACAACGTGAAACCGGCTGGTATGGACAATACATGCAAGATGGCACCTTAAAGGATGCGCCTGTCGGTGCACCTTTTGATCGTTTTTCAAAATTCCACTTATTATTGAATCTCGCAGTAGGCGGCAACTGGGCGGGCAACGTTAATAATACGGGCATTGATGCATCCGTATTTCCGCAAACCATGTTGGTAGATTTCGTACGCGTTTATCAATGCAGTGTTGCACCGTCAACTGGAAAAGGTTGTGCAACTATTGGTGCGAACGCAGAAATTGTTCCTGGTCACCAGCGCCCGATTATTGGTAATGTGAAATTGCCGGGGCCGCCATTATTTTTAATGTACGGTGATGATATTGCTACCGGTTTAGGTTTTGATTCCTACAATCCCGATGGTGTTATCAGTCATTCTGAAATAGCAGAAGCGGGACGTGGTGAAGTGTGGAATGTGGTAAAAACCGGTGCGAATGGCAACGCTTATTTTAAAGTGGCAGGAGATCCGACCGATATGCGCGGCTGGGCCACAGATAGCGAATTAATTTTTGATGTAAAAGTAAACAGTAAAGCCGATGGTGCAAAATTATTGGTGAAACTCGATAGCGGCTGGCCCAACGTAAGTGATGTGGAGGTCCCCGTTGCTGAAAATGGTGTGTGGAAAGAATTTCGCATCACACTTGCCGATTTATTGGATAACGGCAACTCCATGGCATCCGGTAAAGCGACGCTCGCTTCCATTGTAAATACATTTGTTGTGGACCCTTCAGCGGCGATGAATGTATCGTTCGATAATATTCGCATCGAAGGTAAAGCCAGCAGTGGTGTCGACGAGTTTGCGAAATTGCCATTATTTACACTGTATGACAACAGCATTGCTTCCGGTTTGCAAATACAAAGTTATAACCCGGCCGGCCATATTACTGCGTCTGAAGTCGACGAAGCGGATCGCGGCAAAGTATTTAAAGTGGTAAAAACCGGTAGCGATGGCAATGTATTTTTTAACGTAAAAGATGGCCCGGCCAATTTAAATCACTGGTCTTCCGGCGGTGAATTGGTGTTTGATTTCAAGGTTAACAGCAAAGCTGATGATACTAAACTGCTAATTAAAATGGACAGCGGTTGGCCAAACGTGAGCGATGTATCTGTGCCCCTTCCTGCAAATGGTGTTTGGACTGAATATCGTATTGGGGTTGCAGATTTAATTGATAACGGCAACTCGGTTTCATGTTGCCCGGGCATAGCCAAACTTAATGCCATCACCAACATTTTTGTTGTCGAACCTTCCGGTGCAATTGATGTGGTGTTTGATAATGTGAGGTTGGTTGAGAAGCCCTAAGAAAAACTGTATTCACACCAGAAAAAAGTCGGCACATATTGCCGGCTTTTTCTTTTTTCGGGACGTTAATTTTTAGCTTTTTGGAAATTATATGCCTCAGTGGTAAGTGGACTTACACCAAGGCTAATGCGAACCTGTCGCACCGACAACCTGCCAGTGCGATGAATGTACTAGATCGCTTTTGCTTCTTTTTGTAAATTTTGTTTGCGAAATTCGGTTGGCGACATTCCCACCAGCCGATTAAAGAAACGGTGAAACGCTGATTTGCTGTTAAAACCCGCATGCAACAATACATCCATAACAGTCATATCGACATGTTGGATATCGCTTAATAAACGCTTGGCTTCTTCGACCCGATAAGAATTCATAAATTCGAAGAAGTTGGTGCCGTAGTGTTTGTTGATAACCGCCGACACTTCTTTCACTGGCAAATTAATACGTTTGGAAAACTCATCGATATTCAGGTTTTGTTTGAGGAACAGTTTCTGGATTTCCATTCCCTGCTGTACTTTCTGGATCGCGGTATCGGTAAGTTTTTCATCAACTTTATCTTTGGTTACTTCCGGTTTGGTGGTTAGCAACTTGTGGGTATGCACCACGCTGTTAATAAACAGTGCGTTGATTAAAATAAAAATAACGTAATTTTCAGTGATCCCAAACAGGTCCGAAACCTGTGGTGCGGCGAGTGCGATGGTGTTGGCGATAATGTGCACCAGGATGGAAAAACTCCAGGTGAATAAAAAGCCGAGGCTTAATATATTTAACCAGCTCGGTTCTGTCGGTGAAAAATTCGAATACTGGTTATGCAAGCCGATGCGATATAAGCGCACGCGATTTACGGCGGCGAGTGCGTAGAAAAACGGCATGACTTTAATGAAATGCCAAATGCCGTTGGCAATCTGGCGATCCGTTTCGCTCATGCCCAACGTCCTGAAGCGCAAATCGGTGCTGTTAATTTGAAATATTGCCAGCCAGAGCACCGCAAGCGCTGCGGGAATCAAATGCACCAAATGCCTGCGCATCAATTTGAAGGCGTCTTCAGTGAGTGAGACTACGTAAAGTAATAACAGCGGGCCTTTGAGTAATTGGGCGATGACGAGGAAGTAAGGTAGTAAATGTTCATCAAAGACCGTGAACAGGCTTACATCATCATTCCATAACACCATGATGCATGCGGAGCTGATGGCGATGGAAATTAAAAACGTACTGAGCAGGCGATTGGCGAGCTGGTTTTTGACCGGAAGGATTGCCTGGAAGATAACGAGCAGGAAACATTCTGCTACCGTCATAAACAGGACGACATCGTGAATATTGAATATGTGTTTTTGCATGAGCTCAAACCCTGGTGTTGTCGTTGTTATGGTTTTAGGTCTGTTTTTAGTGTTTTTGGTTGACGGGGGTGATTATAGTGGAAGCATCCGCGAGTGTCGCACCGATTTACCCGGCGTTACATCAGCGTGTTATGTGAGCATTGGCATTTATTATTGAGCAATCGATTACATGCTGTGTTACCTACCACATCCAAATCATGGGTTTTTTTATGCCATCTGTGAGTTTTACCCGCAACCAGGCCGATGCATTGCAAGCAGCATTGCCTGAGCTTGAGTTTGTCGTCGAACCCGAGGGCATTGGTGCAGATAATCCGTTACTGGAAAGTTATCTTACGGGTTACCGGCTGGATTTTTCCGCACAATACCCGGGGCTTGTGCATGCCTTGGGAGTGGTAACGACGGGCAATTTTCGTATCGCCACCCAGTACTGGATTCCGGCGCAAGCGCGCGGCACGCTGGTGGTGGTACACGGCTATTACGACCATATGGGAATTTACGATAAGGTCATTGCCTTTGCACTGGCACAGCGCCTTGCGGTATTGACATTTGACTTGCCGGGCCATGGTTTAAGCGACGGTGAGCGCGCGACAATAGAATCCTTTGACCAATATGGCGATGTGCTGGACGCGATCCTTCTGCATGCGCAACAACGCTTGCCCGCACCCTGGCACGCGGTAGGCCAGAGCACTGGCGGCGCGGTATTGCTCAACCATTTATGGCGTTATGATTCCCGCCGCTCCAAACCCTTGCTGGACAAAACTGCGCTGTGCGCTCCGCTGATCCTGCCGCGTGGATGGACGCGTGGACGCTGGCTCTATATGCTCCTCCATCGGTTTGTTCGCCAATTACCCCGGGGCCCTTCACGCAGCTCCCATGATGAAAACTTTATCCGTTTCCTTGATGAGGAGGATTGCCTGCAATCGCGCTTCCTTTCTGTGCGTTGGGTGGGGGCCATGAAGAACTGGGACGCGCAATTCCGGCGTTGGCAACCGCTGGATAAACCCATGCTTATTATTCAGGGAACCGACGATCAAACGGTGGCCTGGCGCTATAACCTGAACCAGCTGCAACACAAATTGCCAAATGCCAACGTGCAATTTATTGAAGGGGCCGGTCACCAATTAGTGAACGAGCGTGACGATTTTCGTGAACAAGTCTTTGTAACTTTGCGTGATTATTTTTGTACACTGCCCTGAACCCATTTCATTATCAGCGACGACTAAGGAATTACCGTGGAACTTATCCAGTTAGCTATCAGTTTTATCTTGCATGTGGACCAGCATCTCACCGAGCTGTTTAACCAATATGGATTGTGGATTTACGGCATTCTGTTCCTGATTATTTTCTGTGAGACCGGTTTGGTAGTAACACCATTCCTGCCGGGTGACTCACTGTTGTTCGCCACTGGCGCGTTGGTGGTGGGCACAACGCTGGATGTGAATTTGATGGCGTTGGTGGTCGTCAGTGCGGCAATCCTGGGCAATACGGTGAATTATACGATTGGCCACTTCTTTGGCGAGCGCTTGTTTCGCAATCCCAATTCCAAAATTTTCCGCCGCGATTATCTGGATCGAGCCCATGCGTTTTATGAGAAACACGGCGGTAAAACGATTGTAATGACTCGTTTTGTGCCGATCTTCCGTACCTTTGCGCCGTTTGCGGCGGGTATGAGCAGCATGGGGTATAAGCGTTTTATGGCGTATAACGTTATTGGTGCTGTGTTGTGGGTGGGAATTTTCCTGTATGCCGGTTACTGGTTTGGCAATTTGCCGGTAGTGCGCAAAAACTTCACGCTGTTGATTCTGGGTATTTTGGTGTTGTCGATTTTGCCAATCGTGTTCGAAGCCTGGAAAGCACGTAAAGCCAGCAAGGCAAGTCCAGCGGCATAGCCAAATTGATGCCATGGAAAACAAAAACGCCGCATTAAGTGCGGCGTTTTTTTATTCGTCTATCAATATCTGCTGTCGGTTAGAACAACACTCGGCAACGACTTAGAACAATACGCGGCAACGAATAGTCCCTTCAATATTCTTCAACTGCTCCAACGCCACTTCGCTGTAAGGTGAATTGATATCAACCACTACATAGCCAACCTTGTCGTTGGTTTGCAGGTACTGGGATGAAATATTGATCTGGTTGTCGGAGAAAATTTTGTTGATCTTCGACAATACGCCGGGAACATTAGCGTGAACGTGCAACAAACGGTGCGCGTCCGGATGTCCGGGCAAGGCCACTTCCGGGAAGTTAACCGAGCTGGTAGTGGTGCCGTTATCGGAATACTTGATCAGCTTCTCGGCCACTTCAATACCGATATTTTCCTGTGCTTCCATGGTGGAACCGCCGATATGCGGCGTGAGGATTACATTGTCCAAACCACGCAACGGGCTGATGAACTCGTCGCCGTTGGCTTTGGGTTCTTCGGGGAATACGTCGATGGCGGCACCGGCGATATAGCCGGACTTAACCGCTTCAGCCAACGCATCAATATCCACCACCGTGCCGCGCGAGGCGTTGATCAGGATCGCGCCTTTTTTCATCAGGCCGATTTCACGTGCCCCGATCATGTCTTGCGTCGCCAGGGTTTCCGGTACGTGCAGGCTGATAATGTCCGAGGTAGCGAGTAGTTCGTCCAGGTTGCGCACTTGCGATGCATTGCCCAGTGGCAGTTTGGTGACTACGTCATAAAAGCGTACTTTCATTCCCAGTGATTCAGCCAATACGCTGGTTTGGCTGCCGATAGAACCGTAGCCGATCAGGCCCAGGGTCTTGCCGCGGATTTCGTAAGAACCAACGGCTGACTTATCCCAACCGCCGCGATGGCAGACAAAGTTTTTCTGCGGGATGTTGCGCAACAACAAAATTGCTTCAGCAATTACCAGTTCGGCAACGGAACGGGTATTGGAGTAGGGCGCATTAAATACTGCTACACCGTGTTCTTGCGCGGCTTTCAAATCTACCTGGTTGGTGCCGATACAGAAACATCCGGCAGCGATCAGCTTGGGCGCGTTTTCAAATACGCGGCGGGTCAATTGGGTGCGTGAACGCAGGCCAACAAAATGTGCGTCCTGGATGCGCGCGATCAATTCATCTTCCGCCAATGCAGTTTTCAGGTAATCGATATTGGTATAACCCTGTGCATTCAGGGTGTCTACTGCGGATTGGTGGACGCCTTCCAGCAACAGGAATTTGATCTTGCTTTTGTCTAACGAGGTCTTGCTCATGGGGACAACTCCTAAAGTTTGAAAACTGGCAGCAGCGTCTCCGGGAGCAATGGCATCAAACGGGAGACGAAATGGGCCGGATCAGAAGCATCGGCGGGCTGAAAAGGCGCGCATCATACCACAAAGGCCGGCGCTGGCAGGGCGCCAGACTTGATAAATCTTTACTTCCTGCGAACAGTATTTGGCAGGCCTATCGCCTAGTATGGAATAGCCGATCCGCTGCCTGTGGCTTTACAAAAACATCCGGCCCCGGAATGACCCAAAAATATAACGGCATAAGAAACACCACTATTACCAATATCCTGGAGAACATTTCACCTATCACCTCTCAATAGGAGGACGGAATGTTCCGCCATTTTTTTCGTTATTCCCGCAGTGCCCTTGGCGCACTGGGGCTCACCGGTTTATGTGCTGCAAGCAGTGTTACCGCAAGTGATTTGGTGATACTTACCAACCATCTGGGATATGACACCCAGGCGTGGAAGCAAGCGGTTATCAAAGGGCACGAGGGCGATAAATTTGAACAGTGCCAGTTGCTGGATACCAAAACCGGTGCGCTCCTGCATACTGCCAAGCCCGTCACGGTCGGTAAGGTAGACCAATGGCGCGACTGGTATTTCTGGACCTGGGAATTCAGCCAGGTGACTGCCGAGGGCAATTATCGCATTCGCTGCCAGCAGGATAATGGCTGGCTGGAGTCCTACCCCTTTGTGATCCAGCGCCAGTTGCTGGAGCGCAATACCCTTTCCGATGTGCTCTATTACTTCAAAGGCCAGCGCTCATCCGGTTTGCTGGATAAGGCCGATAGCCAGATAAGCTTCGCCGAACATCCGGAAAAACCCAAAGTCGACGCCCACGGCGGCTGGTATGACGCCACTGGCGACTACGGCAAACATTTGTCGCACTTGTCTTTTTCCACGTATTTCAATCCCCAGCAGTTATCGCTGGTGCCACTTAACCTGCTGCTGGTGTACGAAGCCCTGACTGAAAAGAAGGATGAAAACTTCAGTCAATATCGCCGTCGATTGTTGGATGAAGCGATGTTTGGTGCGGATTACCTGGTGCGCGTCCATGTCCCGGGCGGCTCCTTCTATCGCAGTGTGGGTGGCAACGGCCCCAAAAAGGCACCGGAAGATCGCCGCCTGATGCCGCCGATGAAAGCGTTCGCCTTAAAGGAAACCAAAGATTCCGACTGGAAACACGGCTCCGGCAAGATGCACGAAATGATGGAGGGGCACCTCTATGAAACCAGTTTCCGCGAGGGTGGCGGGGTGGCAATTGCGTCGTTAGCCGCTGCCGCACGGCAGGAATCATCGGGCGACTACACGCAGGCGCAATACCTGCAAGCCGCCGAAGATGCCTTCCGTTTTTTGCAGGCTAATAACCTGAAGCTGACCAATGACGGTATCAACAATATTGTCGATGACTACACTGCCTTGACTGCGGCGACCGAGCTGCTGAAAACAACGGGCAAGGAAGAATACCGTAAAGCTGCCAGTGCGCGGGCGAACGCGTTGGTGAAGCGTTTGACGGGCGATAAACACTATCGCAACTACTGGCGCGCCGACGATAAAAACCGGCCTTTCTTCCATGCGGCAGAAGCGGGTTTCCCGGTGGTGAGCCTGATGAACTATTACCCGCTGGCGAGCAAGAAAGAGCAGAAAACCTTGCTGGCGGCGGTGCGTAAGCATCTGGAGTTTGAGTTGGCCCTGGCCGCTGAAGTAAACAATCCATTTGGCTTGGCCCGCCAGTATGTGCAGAACACCAAAGGCGAACGGCGCAGCGCGTTTTTCTATCCCCACGACACTGAAACCGCACCCTGGTGGCAGGGGGAAAATGCGCGCTTGGGCTCCCTGGCTGCCGCCGCACGCCTGGCGGCAAAATATACTGATGATGCTGTTTTTAAAGCCAGACTTGAAGCCTACGCCTGGAACCAGCTTAACTGGATCATCGGGCTGAATCCGTTTGATGCCTCAATGCTGGAAGGTACCGGGCGCAATAATGTCCAGTACGATTTCTTCGCAACTTTCCAATACACCAATGCGCCCGGCGGGATTGTGAACGGGATTACCGGTGGCCTGGACAATGAACGGGATATCGACCTGAATCGCAGCTATGCGGAAACCGGTAAAGATATCGATTGGCGCTGGGCGGAACAGTGGTTGCCACATACCGCCTGGTACATTTATGCGATAGCCTTGAACTAGCTCTCTGATGGCCCGGTAATTCCGGGCCATTGCTCGCCGCCAGTACGTATTTTTACTCGTCTTATAGTCAATTTTTATATTACTGGGGAGGGATCGACTCCGTATAATGGCGCCGCCGGTTGTCTGTTGTGGATAACCCCGTCATTTTTGAGGTTCAAGGTTTGTCATCGTCTTCAGTGGTATCGAACGAAGCACCTTCCCCGGCATTTTATATCGCACTGTTAGCCATAGGATTAGGGAGTTTTGCGATAGGTGTTGGCGAATTTATCTCCATGGGGCTGCTGCCCGAAATTTCTTCCTCTCTCTCAATTACGATTCCCCAGGCCGGTCACGCCATCAGTGCTTATGCATTGGGCGTCGTGATTGGCGCGCCGCTACTGGCTATCCTCAGTACCGGGCGTTCGCGCACACGTATGTTGGTGGTGATGATGGGGTTGTATGCGGTGGCCAATATTGCCAGTGCGCTGGCGCCCAATTACGAATTGCTATTGGTGTTACGCCTGCTGAGCGGATTTCCCCATGGCACTTTTTTCGGGATCGCCTCATTGGTTGCCGCCTCGCTGGCACCACCCAATATGCGCGCCCGCGCAGTCGCCTATGTGATGTTGGGACTATCAGTTGCAACATTGATCGGCGTGCCGGCTGCCACCGGCCTTGGGCAATGGCTGGGTTGGCGCTCGGCGTTTATTCTGGTGGGCTTGATCGCGCTGGCGTCGGCCATTTGTGTCGCGAAATTTGTTCCTAAGGAACCGCCACAAACCGGCGTGCGTATTGCCCATGAACTGTCCATGTTCACCAATCGCCAGGTGTGGATCACGCTCGGAATCGGTGCGATTGGTTTTGGCGGCCTGTTTTCGATTTTCTCTTACGTTAAACCCACCTTGATGAGCCTCGCCGGTTTAACCGAAATGGGGGTGCCTTTTGTACTGGCGCTGTTTGGTGCCGGGATGGTGACGGGGAATATCGTGGGTTCGCGCATGGCGGATCGCGATTTGCTCGGCACTATTAAGCGTTGCCTGATCTGGTCGATGATTGTCTGCGCCGCGTTTGCGCTGGTTGCGCCTTACCTTTGGCTTGCCTGTGTGGCGGTATTTTGTGTAGGCACTGTGGTGGTGATTGGCCCGGCAGTGCAAATTCGCTTGATGGACGTTGCCGGAAAAGCCCAAACCATGGCTGCGGCCATGAATCATTCGGCGTTCAATTTCGCCAATGCGGCGGGTGCGTTTTTAGGGGGGATCGCGATTGACGCCGGCCTGGGTTACGCATCAACCGGCTGGGTGGGCATGATGCTGTCGTTTGCCGGCTTGGGTATGTTCTATTGGATGATCATTGATGCCCGCCGCGCCGGTATTCCTGCGGGTGGTCACAGCCGGGTATCCTCCTGATCATTAAGCGCGGTTAGTCATTAACCGCGCTTTTGTTCCCGATTTATTTTTTCCCGAATACCGCGCCGATAATCTGGCTGCCGCGTCCTACCGGATCTTTGCGGATCTGCTGTTCCTCTACCGCCACCTGCTTGAACAAACCATCCAGCGCCATATCCAGGACATGTTGTTCCAGGTCCAGCCCGGGTTTGTTGGCGAGTGGGAGCATGTTGTAGGTGTTAAGCAATTGTTTGTACTGGGCGTAAAAACCGATTTGTTCCAGGTTTTGCTGGATAATCGGCTGGTAACGCTGGCGCAGGCTGGCCTCGGTCTGGACGCGGAAATAATCAGTCGCGGCTGTGTTGCCGCCGCGAATAATCCCCAGCGCATCGGTGACGCTCATGTTGCGCACCGCATCGACAAATACGCCCCTGGCTTCCACCGCCGCTTTTTCTGCGCCCTGATTCATTAGCGCTTCCACTTTATCCAACTGCGAACCCAAACCAAATTGGCGCAATTTGCTGGCGAGTGGTTGTATGTTGGCGGGCAACTCGATGCGATACAGTGAGCTATTGGCATAACCGCCCGGCGCGGACAGCCCGGTCGCGGCGCGATTGCTGCCGAGTTCCAATGCCTCTTTGATTGCCCGGATCATCTGGGCCTGGTTGTTATAGCCCGCCGCACCGGCGACGGTCGCACCCGTTTCGGCAATTTGTGGCAGGGTGGCGTTGCAGGCTGCCAGGCCACCGGCCAGGCTAATCGGTATTAATAAAAAACATGTGCGCGCCAGTTTCATGGAGTCTCCTAATCAGGCTGGAATAATAATTGGGTCAGGTAAATAGAGTAGGCGTCATTTTCGCAGCGATATTGCCAGCGCACATCCAGGTCCAGCAGCTTCATCCCATAAACCCGCTCCGGTTCCGGTTGTTGGTACTGTGGACGGGGATCTTGCTGCAATACCTGGGTGATTAAACCGGCGAGATCGGTACCGGTTTTTTTCCAGTAAGCGATGCACTGTGCCATGAGTTCAGCGGGAATATTTACCGCAACCGGTTCGGGGGGGGCCGGGGCAAACGAATTCTCGGCTGCCAATACGCAATCCACATAGGGAACATAGGGTTTGATATCCAATACCGGTGTTCCTTCCAGTAAATCCACCCCGCTGATATGCACAAATACTTTCCCGTCGCGCTCAATAATCCCGCGCAGGCGCACGACAGACAAACCGATAGGCGCCGGGCGCGTAGGCGAGCGCGTTGCAAACACACCGAGGGTTTTATTGCCGCCCAATCGTGGTGGTTTTACTTTGGCTTTCCACGCCTCGCGTTTATTGGCATGAAAGACAAATTGCACCCACAAATGGGTTGCTCCCTGCTGTCCATCGAACCCGTTGATCAGACCCTCAAACGCATTGATATCATCAAAAGGGGGCAGCATCTCAATCTCGGCTTCGGCCAAAGGGGCAAGCCCCGGCTGGCGGGGAATACCAAATTTCTCTTTGAAGCAGGAGTGCACAATGCCAATGGCAGGGAACGTAAAGTTCATCAAACGGGCCCGGTTAAAAATCGTCGGGCGCTATTTTGACACTTCCGGCGCAGATCTGAAGCGGGTTTTTCCAAATCGCCATTTGTAGATGATGCGTTGCAGCAAGAGACGTAAGCGCAAGCGATGGGTACTGGCTTTGAATCGATCAAACCGGGTGCGGCGCTGGATGATTAATTCTGCTTCATCCCAGCGGCCTTGTTGAATCAGGGCCTTACATAAATCCTTGCCATCTTTTCCTTTCAAAATACAGGTGTCCAACCCGCGCAATAATGGCAGCAACTCCTGTGGCGGCATTAAACGCCACAAGTTAAATAAACCGTGGATGCCAAATATATGGGCTCGCCAATTACCCCGTTCAAACGCGAAACGCTGGGCAATCTCGACCGGTGCGATGCGCAGTTGCCAGGTTTTGGCCAATTGTTCAGTACAGTAGTGCACCAATACTTTGTCTTCGGGGTGGGGATTCTCGATGTCCACGGTTGCCAGCGCCTCCAATAACCGGCGTGAACGCAATGAAAAGCCACCATTGCCCACTTGTTTTCCCGGTTTACCCGTGGGCCAGGGGGCGCCTATGTAATCCCACTGCAAAAAACCGTCGTCCCATTGATCTGCGTTGACTACAAAACCATCCCATTGGGCAACCAGTAAATGGCTGGTATGCACGTAGGGTAAAAGCCCTTTCAGCATGAGCGTGGAGTAGCCTTTGGCGCAATCAAGCGGGGGAATGGCAATGCAGCGGATACCTTGTTGGATCGCGGTTTGCGCCAGTGGTGAATCACAAAACTCCTGGTGGCACAGTAATAAAATATCGGCAAAAAGTAATTGTTGGGAACAGCGGAGTAATGCTTGCAAGGCCAAGTCTGGACGTCGTGTGTCGACGGCCAACAGCGTAACCTGGGGAAGGGACTTCATTGGTTGATCATCCATGTGATGCGGTAAAAGGTGGTCAGATAGATAACGCGATACCGACGATCAACACTTATTTACCTGATCGTCGTGGGCGTTTAGGCTTCTGACTGTTAGTATGTTTGTTGTGAAAACGGTTACATAAAAAATAACGGGTTCTTAGGAGTCTCCATGTCTGGATTTATTTCGATAGTGCGCCCTTTAACGGCGCTGTTATTGACCACTGTTGTGCTGATTGGTTGCGAACAACAATCCTCATCAACTACGCCGCCCCAGGTTACCGGGGAAACAGTCACAGCGACTGAATCTACCTCTGCCAATCATGCATTTAAGTTGATTGATAAAGATGCGACGCCGGCAACAGTTGCGCTGTACAACAACCTCGCGGCATTGCGTGGCAAGCATTTTTTGTTCGGTCACCAGGACAGCCTCGCCTATGGCGTTAAGTGGGAAGGTGAACTTGATCGCTCCGATATCCGCGATGTGACCGGCTCCAACCCCGCCGTATACGGGTGGGAAATTGGCGGTTTGGAACTCGGCCATGAAAAAAACCTGGACGGTGTTAATTTCAAACAAATGCAGGAATGGATCAAAGCCGGTTTCAGCCGCGGTGGCGTCATCACCATCAGTTGGCATATGTACAGCCCGGTGTCCGGTGGCAATTCCTGGGATAAAACGCCCACTGTTCACGAATTGGTTCCCGGTGGGGCAAAACATGAAGAGCTTAAAAAATATCTGGATACGTTTGTCGCATTCAATAAAGCATTAGTAGTTACCGATGCGCAAGGCAAACAGCAACAGGTCCCGGTGATTTTTCGCCCCTGGCATGAACACAACGGCGATTGGTTCTGGTGGGGCAAAGGCCACGCCAGCGAACAGGATTACATCAGCCTGTATCAATTCACGGTGAAATATTTGCGCGATGAAAAAAACCAGCACAATTTGATTTTCGCCTACTCACCGGATCGCAGTCGCATCGACCTGGCGAAATTTGAAAGCGATTATTTTTACGGGTATCCCGGCGATGAATATGTAGATGTAATAGGTTTGGATAACTATTGGGATTTGGGGCACGAATCCAATACTGCCAATGCCGATGAACAAAAAGCCAATTTTACTGCTGCGTTGAAAGGTATTTCCAAAATCGCCCAGGTGCGCCACAAAATTGCAGCGCTTACTGAAACCGGCAATAACGGTTTGAAAATTCCCAACATTTGGACCGACCGTATTCTTGGCCCGGTATTGGCAGACCCGGACGCGCAATTAATTACCTACGTTCTGGTATGGCGCAACGCCAATACCGCGCGCGAAAAGACCGAACAGTTTTATGCTCCTTACACAGGTCAATCAACTGCAGGGAATTTCAAAGCATTTTTTGAAAATCCGGTGGTGATGTTTGAGAGTGAACTGCCAGCGTTATATCAATAAAACGCGATTAATAATATTTGATGGGAGGAGCCGGAAGGCTCCTTTTCTTCTTGTACCAGCCACGTGGATTTGCCAATAGAAATCAATAATGACAGTAATACCAGAAATAAGCTGACCGCATTATGCGTTCACCCGGCAGGTGGCTTCTCGGCACCACAGGACGGTACAAATGCGTTCTACCAAAGTGGTTGTGAATTGGAACGCTTACGCTTTCGTTTTAACCGTTATTAAAATCTGAATGTTTTTTTAAGATTTTAATATGCCGTTCAAGCCCGCTATTTGGTTTCAAATATCGGGCTTTTTTCATTGATAATTTTTATCAATGAAATAATGTCCATCGCTGTCATTTTATGACTGTCGGCTAAATTGACAGGTTTTTGTGATGTGGTTTTCATTAAATGGCACGCATAATTGATCTTAAACGAAAAATCCAAACAGGCATGGTTCCTGCTTTAAGCGAAAAGCAAAATAAGACGATTACTACAAGCAAGGAGATCTTTATGAATTTTTATTCCAAGCTGCTCGCAGCATCCAGTTTAAGTGTATGTTCGCTGGCGGCCAGCGCCGGCGTACTGGATTACAACCTGGTGTTAACCGGCAACCTCTCCGGTGCCGTTCACGTCGAAGGCGCTACTTTTGTTGGCGGCAACCTGCATTCGCCCGAGTTATCCGAATTCAACCATAAAGGCTACACCCCGGTTAGCTTTGACGGTCTTGAAGTCGCCGGTAATGTCAGCGGCCAAATGAAAATTTTGGGTGGTGAAACGGCGGTGTATAACACTAAAAGTGCTGGCACTGTGATCGAATGTGTAGGTAGTTCTAACTGCACCACAGGCGGTGTGGACCTTTCAGCGAAAAAAACAGCGCTGGCAGGAGAGATAAGCAGCCTGTCAAACAGCTACAAAAATTTGATCAGCAACGCTACTGCTAACATCAGCGGCAACCAGGTCAAACTGCAATACACCGGTAGCGATGATTTGGCGATTTTTAATCTGAATGCCGCGGATATTTTCTTCCAGAATTCCGGCATTGAATTGCTGTTGGGCTCTGCCACTAAAGTTATTATCAACGTGTCCGGTAACGTGGATGTGATCAATACCAACCTCAACGGCGGCTGGAATTATTCCAACACTTTGTGGAATTTCTATGACGCGACCAGCCTTGATTTCAATTACATGGCGGTAAGGGGTTCAGTATTGGCAGCCAATGCAGACGTATTTGATGCAGCAGGTTTTGATGGCTCGCTCTACGCCAAGTCATACACTAACACCACCTTGCGTGAAATCCACGGTTTCTTCTGGACTCCTCCGGAAACTGAAACCGAAGTTCCGGAGCCATCAGCATTGATATTGTTGTTGAGCGGTTTGGGACTGGTTGGTTTGGGCCGTTTCCGTCGTCGCGCCAAGTAAAACCACAACCGAAAAATTGCTGATTTTTTGTTGTAAAAAAACCGGGTAACTTTTGAAATGCAGTTCAGTTGGCCCGGTTTTTTCGTTTGATATTTTGCTTTTTTAAATAGCGAAATGCGCAATCTGGGTTTCGAGCCCTTTCGCTGTACCATCCAATTGTTGGGCGATTTGCGCAGATTTTTGTGCATCGCGATTCAAACTGCTGATTAATCCCACCACTTTCACGATATTTTTATTGATCTCTTCGGCGGTATAGCTCTGCTCCTCAGCGGCGGTGGCAATTTGCATATTCATACCCAAAATCGCTGAAATCGATTGGGTAATTTGATTAATTGCCTGGCCTGCTTGCCCGGCCATCTCCAGGGTAACACCGGTTTTTTCCTGGCTGACTTTCATCGCAGTCATGGCTTTGGTCGCGCCTTGTTGCACTGCTTCAATAATCTGCTGGATTTCCGCTGTCGAATCCTGCGTGCGTTTCGCCAGCGAGCGAACCTCATCGGCCACCACCGCAAAGCCACGGCCCTGGTCGCCAGCGCGCGCCGCTTCAATCGCGGCGTTCAATGCGAGCAAGTTGGTTTGCTCGGCAACACTTTTGATTACGTCGAGCACGCTGCCGATGCGCAAGGTGTCGCTCTCCAGTTGCGTCATGGCCGCGCCCACGTGGTTTACTTCATGGCTCAATTGGTTTATCGCATCGAGCGTATTGTCCATCACACTCAAACCTTGCCGCGCATTGTTATCAGCCGATTGTGCAGCATCCGCCGCGCCGCTGGCATTGCCTGCAACTTCCTGCACAGTCGCACTCATTTCGGTGATAGCCGCCGACACCTGATCGGTAGCGTGATGGGTGTCATCGGCATAAGTCGCCAATGATGATGAACTCTGGGTAATCGCATTCGATGCCTGGCTCAAGCTGTTCATGGAATTTTGCACTGCCGTTACCACATCCACGATGCTTTGCTGCACTTGCTGGATACTGGTGCTCAAACGCCCTAACTCACCGGAATCGGAAAAACGCAATTGCTGGCGGAAGTTGCCTTCAGCCAGTAGGGATAGATGGGAATTAATTTGTGCCAGCGGCAAAATCAAACTTTTGCGCAAGATAAACAGCACCAGGAACACCACTGAAATTGCGCCGAGGATAATCAATGCATTGGACCAAAGGGACACGCTGCTGCTAACGGTGAGGTTGTGCTCGGTATCCCTGGCTACTGCTTCGCTAATCAGCTTCGCCGATTCTTCCAGCAAGGCGCTCGGTTCGCGGTCTATTCCGGTTACGGCTTTATCGCCGGCAGTTGGATCAAAATCGGCACTTTTAAAGGCTTCCAGCCCGGCTTTATAACGGCCAAATGCCTGCTCGTGGGCTTTGAGGAAGGCATCAACTTTTTGGTGGCTCACTCCACTCAGCGTTCTGTCCAGTTCGGCACCTTGTTGCTGGATCTCTTTGTGCAAGGTTTCAAATTGCGTCCAATGCTGGTTGAGTTTCACCGGATCCTTACCGCGCAACAGTACGTTTTTCCATTCCTGGACCTGGACTTTGAATTTGAAATTCATCGCGTTAATGCTGCGCTCTTGTGCGACGGCGCCAGCAATCAGTTGGTTGTAATCAGTGATAGTCCGGCTTAACAGCGAAATGGCGATGCCGCTGATAATTACGAACAAAATCACACCAGCGCCGACAGCGACAACCAGGCGGCCCTGGATACTGGAAAAGGAAAACATAGGAAATGCCTCAAAAAAAACCGGGGAGAGTGGACGGTTCTTTGAGTATAGGTAAAGAAAACGCAGCGGAGTGTGTATTTATCTGCCGCGTTTTTTGGGAAAAGGAATTAGCGTGGCAGCAGGGTTTTTACACCGTCTTTGGTGCCGAGCAGTAAAACATCCGCCGGTTTTGCTGCAAATAAACCGTTCGTAACTACACCAGTTATCTGGTTAATACGATTTTCCAGCGCGACCGGATCAACAATCTGCAAATTGAAAACATCCAGGATCACGTTGCCGTTATCGGTCACAACGCCATCGCGATAAACCGGTGCGCCGCCCAACTTGACCAGTTCGCGGGCGACGTAAGAGCGCGCCATCGGGATCACCTCCACCGGCAGCGGGAATTTACCCAGCACATCAACCCACTTGCTTTCGTCGGCGATGCACACAAATTCCTTTGAAACGGCGCGCACGATTTTCTCGCGCGTCAGGGCTGCACCGCCACCTTTGATCAGGTGCAGATACGGATTGCTTTCATCGGCGCCGTCCACATACACCACCAGCTCGCTGACCGAGTTACAGTCCAATACGTCAATCCCGAGTTTTTTCAAACGCTCGGCGGACGCATCGGAACTGGCAACAGCCCCGGAAAACAGGGATTTGATCTCGCCCAGGTAATCGATAAAAAAATTCGCGGTCGAACCGGTGCCCACACCGATAATCGAATCGCTGAACAATTTGGGTTTGATGTATTCAATCGCGGCACGCGCGACGGCTTGTTTGAGTTGATCCTGGGTCATAGTGGTCTCGTGCTAATAGTGAGCCCGCCAGTCACAAACGGTTTGGGGTTCGGGATACGCCGTACTTTCCATTAAGGAAAGCATCCATGGGGGCTTGTCACCGACATCCCTGTCTCCAACAGTCTCGAACCCCGAACCACTTGCGTCTGGCTACTTGTGAAATTCGGGCGGGATCGCCAAAAAACTTGCCGCATTATACGGATATCGCCGTGCCAGCGGCGGCCAAATTGTTTACACTGCGGCGACTTTTTTCACTCTGCAAAAGCAAGAAGCACCATGCCTGAATCCTACATAAAACGTATCCTCAACGCCCGCATCTACGATCTGGCGATAGAAACCCCGCTTGATGAAGCGCGTTTGCTCTCAGCGCGCACCGGCAATAACGTGTTGCTCAAGCGTGAAGACTTGCAACCGGTGTTCTCGTTCAAACTGCGCGGCGCTTACAACAAGCTGCAGCAGTTGACCGAAGAGGAACGCAATCGCGGTGTGATTTGCGCCTCGGCCGGTAACCACGCGCAAGGTGTTGCGCTCGGCTCCCAGCATTTGGGCATCAAAGCCACCATCGTGATGCCGCGCACAACGCCGGCGATTAAAGTTGATGCCGTAAAAGCGCGCGGTGCGAAAGTCGTACTGCACGGTGATAACTACGATGAAGCCTCCGCCCACGCTAAAAAACTGGTGGAAGAAAAAGGCCTGACTTATATCCACCCGTTTGATGACCCGGAAGTTATCGCGGGCCAGGGGACTATTGCGATGGAAATCCTGCGCCAGTATCCGGGCAAGATCGATGCAATTTTTATCGCGGTTGGCGGTGGCGGCTTGGCGGCCGGTATCGGTGCCTATGTGAAATACCTGCGTCCGGAAACCAAAATTATCGCGGTGGAATCCGATGAGTCCGCGTGTTTGATGGCGGCTATGGAAAAGAAAAAACGCGTGGTATTGCCGCAGGTCGGCATTTTTGCCGATGGTATTGCGGTGGCCCAAATCGGCGAGGAAACGTTCCGCATCCTGCGCAAAGTGGTGGATGAATGCATCACCGTAACGACCGATGAGATTTGCGCGGGTATCAAGGATATCTTTGAAGACACCCGGTCCATCGCTGAACCGGCCGGCGCAACCAGTGTTGCTGGCTTGAAAAAATACGTAGCCAAATACGGCATCACCGGCCAAACGCTGGTGGCGATTGATTGCGGTGCAAACATCAATTTTGACCGTTTGCGTTATATCAGCGAACGCACCGAAATTGGCGAGCAGCGCGAAGCGATTCTGGCGGTGACCATTCCCGAGCGCCCCGGTGCTTATAAGGAATTTTGCAAAGCGCTCGGCAAGCGCAATATCACCGAATTCAATTACCGCTATGCGGACCCGACCAACGCCAAGATTTTTGTCGGCGTACAGGTTGGCGCCGGCGGTAATGATCGCGCGGATCTGGTCGCCGAGTTAAAAACGCAGGGTTACGATTTGGTCGACATGACCGAAAATGAGTTGGCCAAATTGCACATCCGCCATTTGGTCGGCGGCCATGCCCCACAAATCACCGACGAAGTGCTCTATCGCTTCGAGTTCCCGGAGCGTCCGGGCGCGTTGATGACTTTCCTGACCAAGGTGGCGGGCCGCTGGAATATCTCCCTGTTCCACTACCGCAACCACGGTTCAGCGTCCGCGCGTGTTCTGGTAGGCATGCAAGTTCCAAAAAAGGAATACGCCGAATTAAAAGCGTTTTTGAACGAGCTGAATTATCCCTACTGGGATGAAACCAATAACGAGGCGTATAAGTTTTTCTTGAGCTAAAAACCTCGCGATCCAATGAAAAGGGCGCTTCGGCGCCCTTTTTTCTTTCCCCGGCATTTTGCACTGCAGCGGCTATTCTTAAACCTGCGTTCTAATCCTCAGGGTTAATTTATGTTCAGACACTGGCGGTCTGTTGATTTTGGTGTAATCTGGACAACGTTGTCAGAAAAATTCTAACGCCAATAACAACTATTGGATGACTAATCAACCCCAATCTATGCGGCTGGAGTCCAATTATGAAACAACCCCCAATAAAACAACCCCGTCAACCAATCAGTGTGCGCCTTGGGCTGCTCGCGCTCGCGCTTGGGCTTGCGCAGGGGGCCAGTGCCGCTAATTTAAGCCAGCAACAACTCAACGATATTGCCCGCAATACCAAAGTGGGCTTCGGTGTAATCAGCAATTTTGCCGCCAAGCCGCAAGCCCATGTCACCATCACCAATGGTTCATCGGCCTTGCCGGCGGGCGCGGGCGATTGGCGAATTTATTTTCATTCCGTACGCAAGCTGGATGCTGCGCAAGTCGAAGGTTTGAGCTTGCGCCATGTACAGGGCGATTTGCATGAGTTATCACCCACCGCTGCCTTTAAAGGCCTGGCAGCAAATGCGAAGCTGGATTTTCCCTATACCGCAGGTGCCCATCTGGTGAGCTACACCGATTTTATGCCGCGTGCATTTATCGCCCAGGCAGGTTTGCAGCCGGAAGTTTTTGTTAATACTGACACCGAAAATTTAAGTGAATTTGTCGAGCCATTCAGCAAGCCCGAACAGCAATTGCGGGCGAGCAATGATGAATATCCAATAGCGACTGCCGCAACGCGCTACCAGGATAACCTCGCCGTAAATGCGGCGGCCATCAAAGTGGATAGCAGCCCGAAAATTATTCCAACACCTGCCGAAGTTAAATACCGCAAAGACGCTGTTACGCTCGACAGCAACTGGCAAATCCATTTCGCCGGGCGGTTGACCGGTGAGGCAAAATATTTCGCCGACCAATTAAAAGCGTATGGCTTAACGGTAAAAACCGTTGCGGAACATTTGCCTGTGTCGGGCAAAGTGATCGAAGTAAAAGTGGATAAATCAATCGGTAATGCCGAGGGTTACACACTGAATATTGCTGCTGACAAAATTACTATTGTGGGCGGTGATAACGCCGGTGCCTTCTACGGTATCCAAAGTGTATTGAGTTTATTGCCGGCGCAAACCGCGAGCAGTTACAACATTCCGCAACTGTCGGCAGTAGATGCGCCGCGTTTTGAGTGGCGTGGTATGCACTACGACATGGGCCGCAATTTCCACGGCAAGGAATACACCTTGCGTTTGATCGAGCAAATGGCGCGCTACAAACTTAATAAATTGCATCTGCATTTAACCGAGGACGAAGGCTGGCGGATTGAAATTCCCGGCTTGCCGGAATTGACGGATATCGGCGCGCACCGCTGTTTTGATCTCACCGAACAAACCTGTTTGCTGACCCAACTCGGCACTGGCCCGCACAAAACCGGATCAGGAAATGGTTATTACAGCACCGCAGATTTTATTGAAATCTTAAAATATGCGAGCGCGCGTCATATCGAAGTCATTCCGGAAATTGATATGCCCGGCCACGCGCGCGCCGCCGTGAAATCCATGGAAGCGCGTTACAAAAAATTGATCAAGGCGGGCAAAAAAGCAGAAGCCGAGCAATATTTGTTATCGGACCCGCAAGACAAATCGCAATACATTACCGTACAAAGTTATACCGACAACTCCATCAACGTGTGCTTGCCATCGACCTATGCCTTTGTTGATAAAGTGATTTATGAATTGCAGCAAATGTATCGCAAAGCGGGAACAAAACTCGTAACCTTCCATATGGGGGGTGATGAAGTGGGCGCGGGCTCATGGACTGCATCACCAGCATGTGACACCTTGTTTGCGAAGGGTGAGCAAGGTGTTGCCGGCGTTGCTGACCTCAAGCCGTATTTTGTCAGCAAAGTGTCAGCCATCAGTTCCCTGCGTGGTCTGGATCTGGCCGGTTGGGAAGATGGTTTGATGTACGATCCCAATAACACCTTCAACCGCAGCCAGTTTGCTAACAAACATGTATTGGCGAATGCCTGGGATAATATTTGGGAATGGGGTGTTGCTGACCGTGCTTATCGTTTAGCTAACGCGGGTTATGAGCCGATTTTATCGCCGGCAACCCATTTGTATTTCGATCATCCCTATGAAACCAATGCGGAAGAGCGCGGTTACTACTGGGCAGCGCGTTATACCGATACCGCCAAAGTATTTGGCTTTATGCCGGATAACCTCTACGCCAACGCCGATAAAACCCGCATGGGCGCACCGATTAAAAATCTCGAGGCGTTAGTTGGGCGTGCGTTGCCGGCATTGGAAAAACCGGAAAACCTGCGCGGCCTGCAAGGCCAGGTGTGGAGCGAAACCATCCGTACCGGCAAGCAAATGGAAGAGATGATTTATCCGCGCCTGATTCCATTGGCTGAACGCGCATGGCACAAAGCGTCATGGGAAGGCGACAAGCCAAATATTGAGGCGCGCAATGCTGAATGGGCAGCCTTCGCGGTGCAATTAGCGGTTAAGGAGTTGCCTAAACTCGCCGCCCTGGGCGGTAGTTTCTATCTGCCTCCACCGGGTGCAGTTGTCGATGACGGTGTGTTGAAAGCAAATACTGCGTTGCCAGGCCTCAAGCTTGAATACAGTATCGATAACGGCACTAATTGGGCCACCTACAGTGGTGATGAACGTGTACGCGATGCAAATGCTCTGGTGCGCAGTCGTTTAGGCAATGCTACCAGTCGCCCGACTAATGCCACTAAATAATCGCCGTTTAAGTACTTGATAGAAAACCGCAACGCAAGGATGGGTTGCATAGGGTGGTAATTGTTATCGATGAATTGCCACCTTCTTCATGTGAAGTGCGAAGAAAATCGGGAAAAGTGCTGATTTTTTTAATCTTTTTTGCATTTTGTCGCCACTTTCAACTTGTCGCTCATTTCATTCCTGAAATTCCCTGCCTATTATTAATACACACCACAGCCGGTGTGTGTTGCATCTGTGCTGTTTTGTGGTTACTGATCTCGCTGTGTGGTTCTCAATAACAATACGCAAGGTATGGCTGTCCATTTTTCAGTCATGAATAAGGTATCACCATGAAAGTCGATGTTCTCTCAGTAGTGATTTTTTTGTTCTGCCTGGGAGTCTGCGTCACGGTAGTGGATGTCAATGCCCTGGTGTCGTTTGCCGAGGCAGCTGTTGATTCCATGTCGGAGTAAGAACGCAGAAAACGGAATTTAAAAGCAAGTCCCGCTTCGGCGGGATTTGTCATTTATAGCGGGGAAATGTTTAAAACTTCCTTTTCGGTTGCAATGGCTGCAAGTGGAATATCCCAATTGTCCACCTGCAACGAATCAACTTCCTGGCAGCTATGGGCCAGGCCAATAAGTAATGGTTTTCCGTGCGGCTTATCGTGTTTGAAGGCGAAGGTTGTATCGTAAAAGCCGCCACCCATTCCCAGGCGCGAGCCTGTTCGATCAAACCCCACCAGTGGCATTAATACAACATCCAGCAAGTGGGTAGGCAATTTGTGGGCAATCCCATGATCCGGCTCGGGAATACCGAAACGATTGGGAATTAATTGGGCGTTGGGAGTGAATTCCACAAACCATAATTCGCGCTTAGTGCCCGGGCGCAATACCGGCAAATAACAATGCTTGCCCATGTGCCAGAGTTGTTGGGCAATCGGGGTCGGATCAATTTCACCATCATTGGCAATATAGAGGGCAACCCGGCTACCGCGCATAAATGCCGGGAATCGCAACAAATGTCGCAATACGAGAGCGGATGCTTGTGCTTGCTGTGCCGGTGTAAGTGCACGCCGGCGCTGGCGCAACTCTTTACGTAACAAGGTTTTTTGTTGGGCGTAGCTGGATGGGGGGAAATCGGGTGAATCGGCCATAAGCAGCCTTGAACAAAATAACGAGGGAAAACAGAACGGAAATAAGAGACCCCGAAATGCCGCTACCAAGCTGGCCTTGAACCCATAGGTTCAAGGAGGTAGCACCTGTGGTTTTTAAGGCTTTCCGTCAAGCGGACATGCACACCAAACACAACGAGACACCACCAGTTTTGTGGAAATCGGCTCAAGGACTTGTCGGTTTGCGAACATTCCAGGGCGTGGCGCCAGTATAACCCAAGGTTACTAGCCTTCCGCAAATGAAATTATGATTGGGTTATATAACCGTTTAGCAAATATTCGTCTTAAACGGCGCTGGTAAAAACGAAATTATTTGCTTGTGGTTTTTGTGTGATCGATTTGTTTGTTCGTTGCCCTTAGGGGGATAACTACGTCCATCCATAAAACCATCCTGCGTATTAAAAAACAAAAAGCCCGCTATTGCGGGCTTTCTCATAATCTTTAACGTTGCCGATTAACCAAGGTTTGCCAAACTGCGATCCAGTTTCTCATTCAAACGCAGTAAATCCACCTGGCTTGCAGACGTGCCGCCTCCGCTTCCAGCCTGGCGCGCTTGCAACAACTCATGGCTCAGGTTGAGGGCTGCCATTACCGCGATGCGCTCCAAACCAATGATCGCCCCCGTACCTCGGATCGCCTTCATGCGCTCATCCAGCAATTGGGCCGATTCAATCAATGCCTGGCGCTCTTCGCGCGGGCAAGCTACTTGATATTCTTTATCGAGGATTTTTACAAAAACGGTTTCGTTGCTCATTGGTATTCCCGATTATTTGGCCGTTTACTCGGCATCCAGATTACGTAAGTGGGTGATCATTGCTTCCACACGGCTGCGCGCGAGCTCGTTCTTCTCAATCAGGCGCACCCGCTCGCGCTGCCATTCACTTTCGCGGGCTTTTAAATCGGCATTTTCCTGCTGTAAGCGATTGCACAACAGAATCAGTTTATCCAGCTTGGTTTCAAGGGCGAGTAAAAGATCGTCAGACATGATTATCAATAACCAATAAATAGCGCAGGTCGCCCACTATATTGTGCCCTCGGCAGGTGGTCAATCGAACAGGCCAAGTTAATGTGAATTCGAGAAGTTGATTGTTATTAATGATAAACAAACAGGTTTTACTTAAGTTCCTTTAACCATCAAATTTGCTATATAAAAACTTTGCGGAGCCGCACAGGTCAATCGTGGTAGCATTCGCCTAATGTAATAGAGAGGCTTTCCATGACCCAAACTCCAGAAGATTACCTGCAATCCCCCCTGAATTTCGATGACCTTGCCAACCTTTTAGCGCCGTTAGGCACATTAAACAGCCCCTCTGAATTGCACGGATTATTGTGCGGTAAACTGGCCGGCGGTGCGCAGCTGACAGAAATAAACTGGCTGCTGGACGCGGTTGAATTTCTCGATTTTATCGCTGCACCCGATGAACATGTACGCCATGCATTAAGTCGCCTCTACCATAGCACTGCCAGCCAATTGCAGGGCGAGCTGAACTTGAAATTAATGTTGCCGGATGATGACAACCTGATTAGCGAGCGCGTGCGTGCGCTGAGTGAATGGTGCCATGGATTTTTATCGGGTTTCGGCAGTGTTGATCATCAGGGCAAGCGCGAAATTTCTGAAGAAGCCGAAGAGATGTTGCACGACCTCGCGGACATCGTACAAATACAAGCTGACGATGAAGAAGCCGAGCCCGGTGCAGAAGCTGATTATATGGAAGTAACTGAATATGTTCGTGTAGTTGTGAGTTCACTGTATTTTGAATTTGCTGCGGATCCGGCCACTGTGCCCGACCCGTCTACCACCGCACCTGTATCCCATCAATTGCATTAATTTTTTCAAAACACGTCTGCCGCAGAGAGCATTATGAGAATAACCAAGCCTGAATTTGCCCGCCGTCGTAAACAATTAATGGCGCAGATGGAGCCTAATTCCATCGCCATAGTGCCAGCAGCACCGGAGCGACCGCGCAGCCGCGATACGGAATACCACTATCGCCAGGACAGTGATTTTTTATATCTCTCGGGATTTGAAGAACCGCAAGCCGTGCTGGTGTTAATTCCCGGGCGTGAACATGGTGAATTTGTGTTGTTTGTGCGCGAGCGTAATCGTGAGCGCGAAATTTGGGATGGTTATCGCGCCGGGCCTGAAGGTGCATGCAGTGAATTTGAAGCGGACGATGCATTTCCGATTGATGATATCGATGAAATCCTGCCTGGCCTGCTTGAAGGCAAGCAACGCGTTTATTATTCCATGGGTAAAGACAGCGAATTCGATAAGCATGTAATGGATTGGGTAAACACCATTCGCGCGAAAGTTCGTTCCGGTGCAACGCCACCCGGTGAGTTTCTTGATTTAAGCCATTTCCTCAATGATATGCGTTTATTTAAAAGTGCAGCTGAATTGCGTGTTATGAAAGAAGCTGGTGAAATTTCTGCACGCGCCCATGTGCGCGCGATGAAAGCCTCCAAACCGGGAATTATGGAATATCAACTCGAAGCAGAAATTATCCATGAGTTCCAAATGAGCGGTGCACGTTTTCCGGCGTACAACTCTATTGTTGGCGGTGGAAAAAATGGTTGCATCCTGCATTACATTGAAAATTCGGCGCCGCTAAAAAATGGCGATCTGGTTTTGATTGATGCCGGTTGCGAACTGGATTATTACGCAGCAGATATCACCCGCACATTTCCCGTCAACGGAAAGTTTTCGCCGGAACAAAAAGCGCTTTACGAAATTTGTCTGCAAGCGCAACTTGAGGCCATCGCTGTGGCAAAACCGGGTAATCACTGGAATGATCCGCACGAAGCAACCGTGCGTGTGATCACCGAAGGGCTGGTGAAAATTGGTCTGCTTGACGGTGATGTAGGTGAGTTAATTAAAACCGAAGCTTACAAAGAATTTTATATGCATCGCGCTGGCCATTGGCTGGGCATGGATGTGCACGATGTTGGCGATTACAAAGTCGGCGGTGAATGGCGAGTGCTGGAACCCGGTATGGTAATGACAGTTGAGCCGGGAATTTATGTTGCGCCGGATAATGAACGCGTTGCAAAAAAATGGCGCGGTATTGGTATTCGCATTGAAGATGACGTTGTCATTACCAAAGATGGCAATGAAATCCTTACGAAAGATGTTCCCAAAACCGTTGCTGACATTGAAGCGTTAATGGCTGGTTAAATCCATGTCTGAAATTCTTGAGTTTGATATCGCCATTATTGGTGGTGGTATGGTTGGTACCAGTCTCGCCAGTATGTTAGCAGCGAGCCAACCACAATTGCGTATTGCGTTAATTGAAGCTCAACCATTTGCGCGCGCCGATGAAGCCCACTATCAATCAAGCTTCGATGCGCGCTCTACCGCACTGTCCTACGGCACTGCGAAAATCATGCAAGAGCTTGGTTTGTGGGGCAAATTGCGGCAGCGCATAACGCCAATTGCACAAGTGCATGTTTCGGATCGCGGGCATTTTCTTGGCGGCCTTATTGATGCGGCGGCCAATAACCTTGATGCCGTGGGTTATGTAGTGGAAAACGCATGGTTGGGTAACGTCCTGCTCGCAAAGGTTCAATCACTGGAATCCATCCATTGTTTCGCGCCGGCAAAAGTGTTGGAGTTAATTCCGCAAGAAAACTCTGCGCGCTTGCGTGTGCAAATGAATGCTCAGGAATTTTTAATTGATGCCGCGCTTGCTGTCGTAGCTGATGGTGGTGATTCTGCTGTGCGTCGCGATCTTGGAATTGCAACACACATTCGCGAATACGGGCAAACCGCGATTATTACCAATGTGGAATTTTCCGGGGCGCATCAGGGCATAGCATTTGAACGATTCACTGATCAGGGGCCTATTGCATTATTGCCATTGGGGGAATCTGTCCACGCGCAAAAATCTGCGCTGGTGTGGACCTTGCCGGCTGATCAGGCAGACGCAATGTTATTGGCGAGTGATGCCGATTTCCTCGCACATTTGCAAACACGGTTTGGTTTTCGAGTTGGGAAATTCACATGCGTTGCCAAACGTTTTGCATATCCATTGCAACTGGTACTGGCTCAAGAACAAGTTCGCTCCCATGTGGTTTTGTTGGGAAATGCTGCGCACTTTTTGCATCCTGTTGCGGGGCAAGGATTTAACCTCGCACTACGCGATTGCGCCTGTTTGGTGGAAACCCTGGGTGATGCAGTTGCGCAGGGGCACGCGCCTGGCGATTTATCGGTGCTGCAAACTTATCTTGAAACCCAGGCATTGGATCAACAATTAACGATTGAATTTAGTGATAAGCTGGTCCGTCTTTTTTCCAATAATCAGTTGCCCTTGATTGCATTGCGCCATTTAGGTTTGCTGAGCCTGGAATCCTTACCGTTAATAAAAGATCAATTTATTGCGCAAACTATGGGAACCGCCGGACGCCAATATCGTTGGTTGCGCGATTCGGTTGTAGGTTCGGCAGAAGAAAATCATCCGACAGTGTTAACAGCGAAGGCATCTGTTTTAAATGCAACGGAATTTGATGTCATTATTGTAGGTGCAGGTTTGGTTGGTGCGTCACTGGCATGCGCTATTGCCCAAACTGATGCGGCGCAGCAGTTGCGTATTGCCGTGATTGAAGCTGGCGGCGATGCGCAGCATTTTTCCAGAGAATATTTCGACCCGCGTGTGGTTGCACTGACACACGCATCGGAAAAATTGCTGCGCAGTATTGGATGCTGGGATGCAATTGCCCGCGAGCGAGTATGTGCATATCGCGAAATGAAAGTGTGGGATGGCGAGGGCACTGCAGCCATTGAATTTGATTGTGCTGAAGTGCAGCGAACCCACCTCGGCCATATCGTGGAAAATTCAGTCATCGTTAACCAATTGCGTGTGCGCATGGCACAGCTATCAAATATTACCCTTGTCCAGCCGGCAACCGTCATTGAATTAATTCCGGCCGCTGATAAAAATTCATCCATGAGTGTAAAACTAAATAGCGGCATTACCCTGATGTCTTCGTTAATTATTGCCGCTGATGGTGCGCAATCTCGAGTGCGTGAACTCGCTGGTTTTAAAACCCGCGAATGGGATTATGGCCAACAGGCGATTATCACTACCGTGCGTACAGAAAAACCGCACGAATTTACGGCCTGGCAGCGTTTTATGAACACCGGCCCCCTGGCATTTTTGCCGCTGCAAAATAATGGCGATGCGCACCAATGCTCTATTGTCTGGTCTGCAGAAGATGACGTTGCACAAACACTGATGGCATTGGATAACGAAACATTTTGTGCACGTCTGACGGAAGCATTTGAGGCGCGCCTTGGTAACGTGTTGGCTTGCGATAAGCGCTATGCAATTCCATTGCGCCAGCGTCACGCGGTTCATTACATCCAACAAAATATTGCGTTGGTGGGGGATGCTGCCCACAACATCCATCCATTGGCTGGCCAGGGTGTTAACCTGGGGCTGCTGGATGTGATCGCGCTTGCCGAAGAAATTGAGCGTGCATTAACCCGTGGCATTCCCCTTACCGATGAGTCTATTTTGCGTCGCTATCAACGCCAACGGTTGGCGGGCAACCTGGGGATGATGTCTGCCATGGAAGCTTTCAAGCAATTGTTTGGTAGTCGTTCCCTCGGCATTAATTGGCTGCGCAATACCGGCATGCGCCAGCTAAACTCCATTCCGGCAGTAAAAAAATTCATCGTTAATACGGCACTGGGAGTCAATTGAGGCGCCGTGTCTCAGTGAGTGGAACAAGATGGTGTCATTTGATGTGTTGGTCGATATTGCCCCTTTTGATTGGGCTTCCATAGGTACATCGTTATTGTGCGGCAGTATCATCGGGATGGAACGGCAACTGCGCGGCAAACCGGTCGGTATACGTACTTCCTCGTTGATAACCCTGGGAACTTATATTTTTATCGCCGCCTCGCTGTTTGCGGCCTCGCACTTTTCAGGCCCCGAAAAAGTTGTTACAGATCCTTCGCGGATTATCGGGCAGGTAATTACCGGTATTGGATTTTTAGGTGCGGGCGTAATGCTGGCGCGCGATGGTTTTGTATTGGGGGTTACCTCGGCGGCAACTATCTGGGCGCTGGCTTCTATCGGTGTTGTGATCGCGATAGGTTACAACCTGGTCGCGATAAAATTATCGCTGGTGGTGATCGCCGTACTGGTCGGTGTGGATTTATTAGAAGATTATTCGCAAGCATTTACCCGGGGTGTGCATAAAAAATATCAGGACTGGCGTGGAAAAAACAAAAACAGTTCGGATTAACCCTGCACCGGGGTGTAGAAAAGTAACACTGATAATGAAGGTTTTATGGCTAAATTAATGATTGTTGCACGCGTATTAAATTGGATGCTGTTGTTGGTATTTTTTGTTGCCATAGCCGGGTTTATTTCATTCGCAAATGCTTACGGATTTTTTCTCGCCGCTGTTACTGCTGCAATTGCCTGGTTTTGTTATAAACACAATCGCTGGGGCTATTTTGCTGCGGCCGCGTGGGCATTGGCTTGTTACCAATTGGCAAAACAAGGTTATGAATTTCAAAGCATTAAGCGCCACGTAATGATGGTGGGTTTTATTTTGGTACCGATTGCAATTTTTTTGCACGAAACCTTGGGCAAGGCTGCTGCAAAATCTGCACAAAATGATGGCAACAATGACAATCGTGATTCAAAAATGCCCGATTAAATGTGTCCTCATTACACAGCATTACAAAAAGTGTCGATATTCTCCAAATTCACTGATAACCGCTTGACTCGACGCGCCCAAGTGCTTTAATTTTGATCCGCTACAGATTGAGATCCGCCCCAAGACTAGGCTTTTGTAAGACAACCGCTTGCTCAAGACACTTGGACGTACCACGACCTGAGCAATAGCTTTATTTCAAGCTATTTCACTCTGGCTTTTAGTAAAGTCGGTTTTTTTGTTCGGTCAGCTACGCTGACGTTTTAGATGCAAGATGAGGAAACTATGTCAGATCTAGTCTCTGGTGTTGTTAAGTGGTTCAATGATGACAAGGGTTATGGTTTTATTGAGCGTGAAGGTGGTGCAGATGTATTCGTACACTTCCGTGCAATTAACGGCAATGGCCGTAAAACCTTGAAAGAAGGCCAAAAGGTCACTTTCGAAGTAACCCAGGGTCAAAAAGGCCCGCAAGCGGAAAACGTAACTCCACTCTAATCTGTGCGAGTTTCAACTAAGGGGTGATTGAGTAATCAATCGCCCCTTAGTACTTTGGGTGTCCGCATTTTTCTTATTCTTATGTTCCCTCCGTCCTGCATGTGGGCGATGAATTTTTATATCCCTCAATGGCTCTGGTTCCATGTTTGATTTGCAATCTATTCTCTGGCTCACCCTGATAGTTCTTTCCGTTTATTACTGGCGCGGTGCATTGTTGGTAAAAGAGCGTGCATTTGTTGCAGCGCAGCGACGCTGTGAAGAAATGGAAGTGCAATTACTGGATGAAACAATTTATCTACGCCGCATCTGGTTTAGGCGAAATGACCGGGGCGTGCTTTCACTCTGGCGTGCATTTTATTTTGAATTCACCGTGAGTGGTTCTGATCGATATTTTGGCCGCGTAGTTATGCTGGGCCGAAACATTACCCACGTAGAACTTGATCCGCATCGCGTGCATTAATGAGTTAATTTTATGGCAATTAAATATCGTGTCGATGCTGTGTTGGATGTGCATCAAGTTATTGAATTATACAAATGCTCAACGCTCGGAGAGCGTCGCCCGGTAAATAATCCCGATGTATTCCGGGGTATGATTGATAATGCAAATATTGTTATTACTGCATGGGATAATGAAAAATTGGTTGGTATTGCGCGTGCAATGAGTGATCTGGTGTATGTAACTTATCTTGCGGATCTCGTTGTGCATGAAAATTATCAGCACCAGGGAATTGGCAAACAACTCATCGAGTTAACGCAAGCGCAAACCTCACCGGATTGCATGATGGTATTGCTCGCCGCACCACTTGCCAATGATTATTATCCAAAATTAGGTTTTACCCACAACCCGCGGGCGTGGATGTTAAAAAGCAATTATTGAGTTATCTGTTTTATTATTGAGATGCACCCATGAGTGACAAGCGCCCTATTGAAAAATATCTTGCTGAAAAAACCGGTGGCTGGAAAACCAAAACAGCAACTACGGTATACGAAAATCCCTGGATAAAAATTTTCCACGAAGAAGTGATTACCCCCAAAGGCACTGATGGCATTTATGGTGTTGTGCATTTTAAAAATACGGCGATAGGTGTAGTACCTATCGATAATGAAGGCAACACCTGGTTGGTAAAACAAAGCCGTTATACCCTTAATCAATACACATGGGAAATTCCGGAGGGTGGTTGTCCGCAAGGCGAAAGTCCATTGGCTGCGGCGAAGCGGGAATTGGAAGAAGAGGTTGGCTTACAAGCAAATAGCTGGCAAGAGTTAATGACAATGCATTTATCCAATTCGGTTACAGATGAATTTTGTGTAGTGTTTGTTGCGCGTGATTTATTTGCCGGTCAGCAGCAATTGGAAGCAACAGAAGATATTGAATACAGAAAGCTGCCGTTACATGAAGCGATTGAAATGGTTAAGCGGGGCGAAATTACAGACGGTATTTCTGTCGCTGCCTTGTTGCGCGTCGCATTGGATTTATAAAAATATTCAGTTGCAATAAAAAAACGCCACATGTGGCGTTTTTTTATTTCTCATTGAATTACACGTCTTTGATAACAGGAATAAAGTGAAAGCCGACGGCAATGCGGTTCCATGCATTGATAGCAACAATTACCGCTGTAAGGTTCACAATTTCTTCTTCATTAAATTGCTCGCGTACGGCTGCAAAATCTTCATCGTGAATATCGTCGTTTGCCACTAAGGTTAATTTTTCTGCCCAAGCCAGTGCGTTGCGCTCGCGGGCAGTAAATACCGGCACTTCTTTCCATGCCGGTAATACGTCCAGGCGACTTTGTTTCTCACCATCTTTGCGTGCCTCATTGGCATGCATGTGTTGGCAAAATCCGCAGCCATTAATCTGCGAAACGCGTAATTTAATAAGATGAATAAGTGAGTGTTCAATTTTTTGTGCGGCAGCTTCACCTAAATCAATCAGCGATTTTGCCAGTGCGGGTTGCAGTTTGTAGGTTTGTTGATAGGCGATGCGTTCTTTCATGGTGGACTCCTCAGTCAGGTTGTTGGAGTCATTGTGCCGTGTGGGATTTTGTCGCGATTGTATTTTTGCGACATTTTTATATTTAGAGCGAAATTTATGTGGGCGGAGTTTTCTTATTTGCGAGCTTGCGATCCCGATATTGTCCTGGTGTTTGCTCGTTAATTTTCTGGAACTGCCGATTGAAATGGGCTTGATCATAAAATCCGGCTTCATGAGCAATATCCACTAATGGTCGTTCCGGATTGAGACTGATTAATTGGCGCGCCTTTTTTATTCGTTGCAGTTGTTTGACGTACACCATAGTGAGGCCCACTTCCTGTTGGAAGCGCCGCTCCAGTTGGCGGCGGCTCAGGTTAACCTGCGCGCTCATAGTTTCAATAGAATCGGAGGAATTCGGCAGACGCGGTAATAAATGTTGGATCGGACCGGCATGGGCAAGTTGCTGTGCGGCTTGTTGCAACAACCAGTCATCAATTAAACCGATGCGTGCTGCAATGCTCGTCGCTGTATTTAATTGATCGCGCAAATCGTGCAATTGCTGGTTATTAATATCGGTATCCAGATCATCGCTACTATAAATATTTCCAATCAGGCCGGGCATATCAAAACCAAATAATTGGAATGCACCACCAGGGTGAAAACGTATACCCATTAAATCCACATTGCGTTGAAACTCCATGGTGCTCAGCGTTGCGAATGCATTGAAACTGACTTCGGGCAATTGATTATCGATAAAACGAAAATTGATATTGGTGCCGCCGTCAGGATACAGTTTTTCGGTGAAACCTTGTTCGGGAATACGCGGTTGTCGCGCGATCCAATAGCGTTGCACCCAGGTTTGTAAATAAGGATGTGGCATAAAACTACGAAAACCCAAATGCCCGAGGTTATCGACAAACTGGCTATTAAATGGCGTTGGGGTGATCAGATTACGCATATGGACTCTCTCGATCAATCCAGCTGATTGGGTTTCCACAAGCTGCGAAACCAATTGAGCCAACTGTTATTGCCAAGCATATATTTATCCAGCTGATCCTGATTATAAAAATAATGTTCAGGATCGCTAAATAATAATTCGCGTTTTAACATGCGCCGGTTGGGATTAATGGTTTTAACAACGCGCGCGGGATTTCCCACTGCAACCGAATTTGCGGGAATATCTTTGGTAACAATTGCACCGGCACCGATAACAGAATTTTCGCCGATGGTTACACCTTTAGTAATAATCACGCGTTCACCCAGCCATACATTATTTTCAATGACTACCGGTTTGGTGCAGCGAAACGGGCGAATGCGATTGTAAATACCATGCCAGTCGCTATCGCTGATAATCACATTGGCAGCGAGCATGCAGTTATCGCCAATGCGAATAGATTTCGCCGCAGAAATTCGCACGCCCGGTGCGATCAGGCAGTAATCGCCAATCACAATTTCCGCACTGCCTTGCTTGCCTGGCCAACTGGTAAAGCGCACGCAATTATCACTGGCACAAATAATTTGCCCATATTTTCCCACATGAATGTTGCGACCAAAAATCACCAGGCTGCGCGGGTGCGCAATCTCGGGAATAGTACCCAGGCTATCGAACTGCGGGGCTACAAAACGGGCGACATACCAGTGATTGATGGTCTTATAAAGTTTTTTGACCGGATAAGGCGTATTACTGCGGCGCATGGTGGCCCTGTGTCTGTTAGAATTCGTGCAACGATTATGAGTGAGAAACAAGATGCTGCCAATTGCCATAGAAACGGTGAAAGGTTTTCTGGATGATGAAGAAGGGCGCGCGTTGTATGAATATGCCCTGCAAAGTGCTGCACAAGGGCCATGCCTGGAAATTGGCAGTTATTGTGGTAAATCCACAGTTTACCTGGGCGCTGCCTGTAAAAAAGCAGGGTCTGTTTTATTTGCCGTAGATCATCATCGCGGTTCGGAAGAGCATCAATTAGGCGAGGAATATCACGACCCCGAACTCTATGATGCCGGCCACGGCAAGATGGATAGCTTTCGCGAATTTCGCCATACATTAGCGCGTGCAGAACTTGAAGCCACGGTAGTTCCTGTTGTGGCGTCCTCGGCGTTAGCGGCACGTTTTTGGGCTACGCCGTTATCCATGGTGTTTATTGATGGTGGCCACAGTATGGAGGCTGCACTTAATGATTATCGTTGTTGGGCGCCTCATGTAAAACGCGGCGGCTGGCTGGCGATTCACGATGTATTTCCAAATCCCGCGGATGGTGGTCGCCCGCCTTACGAAATCTGGAAGCTCGCCCAGGAATCCGGTTTGTTTGAAGCCTTGCCGTTAATAAAAACGCTGGGCCTGTTAAAACGTTTGTAATTTATTTTTGTTTTTTAATTGAGTTAATTTATGTCTGAGTCTCTATTATTTTCTTCACTGCCATTGAGCGAGGCAATGCTCGCCAATCTGGAATCACTTGAATATAAGGAGATGACGCAAATTCAGGCAGAAAGCTTGCCGATTGTCCTGCGCGGTGACGACATTATTGCGCAAGCAAAAACCGGCAGCGGAAAAACGGCCGCATTTGGTATCGCGCTCCTGGAAAAACTAAATGTACGCTTTTTTGGTACACAAGCGTTGGTACTTTGCCCGACGCGCGAATTGGCTGATCAGGTTGCTAAAGAAATTCGCCGCCTTGCGCGCCTTACGCACAACGTAAAAATTTTAACGCTCTGCGGTGGCGTTTCCATTGGGCCACAAATTGGTTCGCTGGAACGCGGTGCGCATATTGTGGTAGGTACGCCGGGGCGCATTGTGGATCATATTAATAAAGGCACATTGAAACTGGATAACCTTAACCAGCTAGTGCTGGATGAAGCTGACCGCATGCTGGAAATGGGATTTGCGGACGATATAGATACCGTGCTCGCGGCCTGTAATGAAAACCGCCAGACATTATTATTTTCTGCAACTTACCCCGACAATATTAAAAAAATCAGTGCGCGTTGCCAGCGCAACCCGAAAATGGTTGTGGTTGAAACTATTCACGATCAACAAAAAATCGCGCAGCACTTTTACGAGTTGCGTGACAGCAATGAAACCCATCCAGCGGTGTTAACATTGCTGGCGCATTTTCACCCCGCCAGTTCAATTGCATTTTGCAATACCAGGCAAGGTTGCGATGAACTGTTAACTTATTTGCGTGATGAGGGTGTAAGCGCATTGGCATTGCACGGTGATATGGAACAACGCGAACGCGATCAGGTATTGGTGCGTTTCGCCAATAAAAGTTGTTCGGTATTAATCGCTACCGATGTTGCCGCGCGTGGTATCGATATAAAAGGCCTGGATGCGGTAATCAATGTTGACCTCGCGCGCGATAGCGAAGTCCATGTGCATCGCATTGGCCGTACTGGTCGTGCGGGTGAATCGGGTCTTGCATTGAATCTGGTTGTGCAAAAAGAAGTTCACAAGATTAATCGCCTGGAAGATTACATGGGGCAAGCCATTAATCTTGAAGCATTACCACGCAGTGATAAAAAATCCCTGCCTTCACCAACCATGGTAACGTTGAATATTGATGGAGGAAAAAAAGATAAATTGCGCCCTGGCGATATTATTGGCGCGCTGACCAAAGATGCAGGGTTGCCGTTTGAGAAGATTGGCAAAATCGATATGTTTGATTTTGCGGCCTATGTGGCGGTAGATAAAAGTATTGCGCGTGCGGCATTGCAACAGTTATCCGATGGCAAACTAAAAGGCAGGAAATTCAGGGCGAGAAGGCTCTGAACAAAAGCGGTAATTAACAGGCAGACGTTAAATACTGTTAAATTTAAAAACATAATAATAGTTTTTTCTTATTCTAGTCACCGTTCCGGAAAACTGATTCCTGTCGGCCTTCAATAGGTAAACATTTCCCTGCTGTAAAAGCGTGTTTACTTCTTGAAGCCTGGCAGGAATTAATTCAATACTCCAACATAAAAAATAACAAGAAATAAAAAAGGAAAAGACCATGGCTATAGCTGCAGTTATTATCGCAATCCTGATCCTGGTGGTTTTGATCACCGGTGTAAAACTCAATCCGTTCCTCGCATTTTTGGTCTCCTCGATCTGCGCCGCCGTTATGCTCGGTATTCCGTTGGATAAAATTCCCGGAACTATCGAAACCGGAATTGGCAGTATGCTCGGTTCGCTGGCAATTATTTTGTGCCTGGGCGCAATGTTCGGAAAACTGGTTGCTGAATCGGGGGCTGCGCAGCAAATCAGTAGCAGTTTGATGCGCTGGTGCGGCAGGAATTACATAACCTGGGCATTAATGCTAACGGGTTTTATTGTCGGCATTCCGCTGTTCTACAATGTTGGTTTTGTGTTGTTAGTGCCGTTGGTTTTTTCGGTGATGCACCAAACCAAACTACCTGCGGTTTATTTGGGCATTGCGCTACTCGCGCCACTCTCCGTGACGCACGGTTTTTTGCCGCCCCATCCATCACCCGTTGCGCTAATTCCACAATTCGGCGCAGATATGGGAACGACATTGTTCTACGGTTTTTTAGTGGCAATTCCAACGATGATTATTGCTGGTCCTATTTTTTCGTCGACATTAAAAAACATCCACAGTGTTCCTCTCGCTACATTTAAACCGACCGATTTGCCTGCAGAAAAATTGCCCGGTATTGCTAATAGTTTTATCACTGCGCTGTTGCCAGTATTGTTAATTGCATTGAGCAGCATTGCGGTATACGCAATGCCGGCACCGATTGCAGAGGCGCCTATCACCAAATTTTTTAGTAATTCCATGCTGGTATTGATGGTGGCTTTAGCTATTGCAACTTACTCATTAGGCGTAAAGCAGGGCATGACGATTAGTAAAGTCATGGCTATTTACGGCGATGCCATAAAAGATATCGCCGTCATTTTATTAATTGTCGCTGGTGCCGGTGCACTAAAGCAGGTGATGGTCGTGAGCGGTGTTAGCGAGCAGCTTGCACACTCGCTGGAAAATATCGCCATTAATCCATTGATTCTTGCGTGGTTAATCGCCACCGTAATTCGTATTGCGCTCGGCTCGGCAACAGTTGCTGGTTTAACCGCAGCGGGCATTGTTGCTCCTATTATTCCATTAACCGGTGCTGATCCTAACTTAATGGTATTGGCAATCGGTGCAGGCAGTCTCATGTGCTCGCATGTTAATGATTCCGGCTTTTGGATGTACAAGGAATATTTTAATTTAAGTTTAAAAGATACGTTTAAATCCTGGTCATTAATGGAAACAATTATTGGCGTAGCCGGATTAATTGGTGTGTTGGTTTTGGATATGTTTGTTTAAATAAAAATGCCCTCTTTCCGAGGGCATTTATTATTGGCGAATAAGCTCGTATCGGTTAATGTCCCTGCGCAAGTTTGCGCGCTTCCAATAGTTTGCTCACTCGACCCACTAAAAACACACACAGAATAAATATCCCCATCGCAATATAACCGAGCCAATCGAAATGTTGCAGTGGGCTGTGGGCGTCTTGCTGGAGGATTACCATTCCCGCGATAAATGCCCCCAGTCCACCTGCAATTTGTTGCAGTGAGCTGGATATTGCCATGTATGCCCCACGATCTTCCGGTTTGGCCACCATGGAGTTGAGAGCCATTGCTGGCGTCATACGGCAAAGGATGCAGGTAAATAACAGTATGTTAATAACGATCACTAACCAAAGTGGTGTTATCGATAAATGGGTATAGATAAATACCATCACCACGGCGCCGAGCGAGCCAAACGTAAATAACGTAAAACGGTCATAACGATCAGAAAATTTTCCCATCAATGGCATTACGATTAGTGAAAGCAAACCTGTACTCAAATAAATAAGGGGTAATTGTTCAGCGGTGACCTGGACGTTGTTAATTAAAAAAGGTGCAGTAAAAGGCATCAGCATAAATCCGCCGATGGGTAAAAACATGACGGCGGCGAAGCCGATTCGATAATCCGATTGGGATAACACTTTCAGAAAGTGTGCAAACGGATTTTTATCGTGCTGTTGTGCCAGATGGGCAGTGACCGGCTGCAATATTAATCCGGTTGCCAACAAAATTCCCAAGGCCAAAACAACAATTGCGATAAAACTGAATTCCCAACCTAAATGGGTTGCGATAAAAAGGCTTAATGGAATTCCCAACACCTGACTAACGCCAAAACCCATTTGCACCACGCCCATCGCTCGGCCGCGTTGTTGTGGTGCAAAGAGGTCAATCACCAGGGTAAACAATGCTGCACTGGAAACACCGGCAAAAACACCAGTCACAATACGTGCGGATACCAATTGCCAATAAGTATGGCTAAGCGCACACGCCAGGGTACCGATAATAAAACCGCTAAAAAACCAAATGAATAATTTTTTGCGATCAAATTTATCCATAAAACCGGCGGCAACGATACCGGCGATGGCAGCACTGAAAGCATAAGCAGAAACGACCAATCCGAACTGGGTCGTGTTAATGGAGAGGGTCTTCATCAGGATGTCGCCAATAGGCGAAATAATCATAAAATCCAGAATAATACTGAATTGGATAAAGGCCATTAATAGCAGTATGCGTTTTTGATACGCATTGAACGGTTGCGGAGTTGTGTGATTCATAAGTACTCGAAAAAAGGCAATGATCTATAACGAGAAGTGACGATTATATAAATCGATCAATCTGATTTTTGTCTAACTATTTAGTGGGTGGGACGTGTGTTCTTTGTATAACGTGATTGATTTGTGACATTGTTTTCCGAAAACAATTGCTCGCTTCAAGTATGAAAGCTGAAGCATAAATCCGGATATGGATATGTGAAGCTATCGTTTTTGTCGGAATCTTGAGCGAGCACTTAAAATAGCGACTCATTCACCTATTGCTCCAGTGACAAAAGTCAGCTGATTTCATTATTTTGTGGATTTTCCCGGAGATGAATTTTGCAATGGCGGGCTGGCAGTATAAATGGTTATATTACTTATGTATTTATTAATGCGCCGAAACAAAATATTCCGGCGCTTGCGAATCAGTGGAGTACATTTCCGCCCAGTAGCTTGCGCACTTCATCAGCAGCAAAATAATAATGCTGGTTGCAGAATTGGCAGTCGATATCGATACGGCCTTTCTCGATTAACAATTCTTCCACTTCGTCTTTGCCAATGGTTAGCAGTGCACTGGCACAACGCTCTTTGGAGCAGCTGCAAGAGAAACGCAATTTTTTTGGTTCGAAAACGCGCACAGGTTGTTCGTTGAACAAGCGATAAAGCACCGTAGCATGATCCAGTTCCAACAATTCTTCCGGTGTAATTGTTTCGGCAAGTGTAATAATGGTTTCCCATTTATCGCGATTATCATCGGGGTTGGTATTTAATTGTTGTGGTAGTGCCTGGATTAAAAAACCGGTCGCATAAATTTCATTAGCCGCAAACCACAAGCGTGTTGCGAGTTGTTCGGACTGCTGGAAATAATGTTCCAGGCAACCTGCGAGATTCTCTGCATCCATAGGAACTATGCCCTGGTAGCGCTCAAGTTTGCCGCCAAAATTTTCAGTGCGCTGCGGTTCAATACTGATAACCAGTACCCCGTTACCTAATAATTGTTGCATGGTCCCGTGTAATGCGAGTTCTTCGGTTAGCTCTACGTCGTCATTAATCCGCACTATGCCGCGCAAGTCATTGTGATGATTGCATTCGGCCATAATCGTGGAGATCAATCCGTCACCGCGCGCTTGCAAAATAATCCGGCCATCAAATTTTAATGTGCTGGATAGCAGGCTGACGGCTGCAAGGAATTCCCCTAGCAGCTGGCGAATGGTGGGCGCTTGCTGGTTGTGGCTGAGCACTTCGCGATAGCTGTCGCTCAGCGTTACTATTTCACCGCGAATATCGGAGTCATCAAATAAAAAACGGTGCAATAAATCATTGCTAGGCATTGTTAATACATCTCTTGGTAAACTAAATAATCACTTTTGATGATCTTGCAAAAAAATAGTTTGATGAACTTACTCATCACTTCCCAATAAATTAATTCGTTGAAAACGATGGATGTGGCGGCGTTCTTTTTTGTTGGGTTTGTGGTCGCTAACGATAAATGCACCCAGTCCGGCTTTGCGCTCGGCTGCGCGTTTTTCACGCAGCTCTTTACTTGCGTCACTTTCCTCATACAACAGCACGGCTTCCGGCGCACCGCGACGCTGATCGGATAACGCTTTAATAACAACCGTTTTTTCATCCCAATTCTGGCGAATGGTTAATTCCATTCCAACCAGCGCTTCTTTACTGGGTTTTACGCGCTGGCCGTTGCAATGTACTTTGCCACCATCAATGGCTTCTTTGGCGAGGTTGCGGGTTTTAAAAAAACGCGCCGCCCATAACCATTTGTCGATACGGATTTTATCGTCGTCATCGTCTTGAATCTGTTGCTTGGCCATTAATGAAGTACCCGTTTTTGGTTTAGCCGCTTGCGCTATTTTCAGCGTTGAGCGGTGGCATGATTTCATCGAAATGGTAAATCGCCGGGTGCTGGTCCATACGGCGCTGGATCTGGCTGTCCGGTTGATGAATACCTAGCACATAATGAATCCCGAACACTTTTGCTGAATCCAGGATGCGCGCCGTATCATCAATAAATAAGGTGCGCGCCGGATCAAAACGTTCAGCGGCTTGCAATTGCTGCCAGAATTTTTGCGATTCTTTGGGTTCATTAAATTGGTGCGACGAAATAATCACATCCAGCCATCGATCGATCTGTGTGACTTCCAGTTTCAGCGACAAACTTTGCGGATGAGCATTAGTCACCAGCAACACTTTTTTACCGAGTTTGCGCAGGCGCGTTAAAAACTCTCCCACATAAGGACGGATCTGGATTTTGTGTTTGATTTCTTCTTTCAAACTGCGGATATCCAGAGCCAATGCGTCGGACCAGAATTCCAGGCAATACCATTGCAGGGTGCCCTCATACTGGCGGATAGCCTCGCTCAATTTCTGGCGGGCGGCCGCCAGGTCGATATTGTGGATTTGCGCATAGCGTTGGGGCAGGTGATCCAGCCAGAAGTGGTTGTCGAAATGGAGATCCAACAAAGTGCCGTCCATATCCAACATGACTGTATCTATTGAGTCCCAATTAATCATAAAATCATCTCTACCACGATTTGCCTAGCCTGTAGACATCATATGCCCGTCAAGCCCAGTATTTTAAAGCGCGCTACCGTGGCGCGCAGCCGGCTGTTTCGCGCCGACGAAATCCACCTGCGTTTCAGCAATGGCGAAGAGCGCACCTACGAAAAACTCTGCTCCGGCGGACCCGGCGCGGTGCTTATTGTACCCTTGCTGGACCCCGATACGGTGCTTTTGGTACGTGAATATGCGGTCGGATTGGAGGATTACCACCTCGCGCTGCCAAAAGGTGCCATCGATCAGGGGGAAACCCTGTTGGATGCGGCCAATCGCGAGCTGAAAGAAGAAGTGGGATATGGCGCGCGCAACCTGCAATTCCTCAAGCGCATTAACCTTTCCCCATCTTACATGGAACATGGGATCAATATTGTTATTGCCTGGGATTTATACCCGGAACGATTGCAAGGCGATGAGCCTGAGCCCATAGAAGTGGTTCCATATCCATTAGCTGACCTGATGCAGCTGATTGCCCGCGCCGATGTTTGTGAGGGGCGCAGTATCGCTGCGCTGTTTATGGCGCGCGAGTGGTTGGCTGGAAACTTGATTGATACTACTCCTGCTGTTTAAGGATTTATTATGATTCACCCCCTTGGCCCGGAATTAATTGAACAGTTGGTTGATCTGGCGCGCCGCGCCGGTGATGCAATTATGGTGATTTATCGCGATCGGGATAATTACCAAATCCAGCACAAAACTGATGAATCGCCGCTCACGGCAGCTGACTTGGCTGCTAATAACCTTATTGCCGCAGAATTGCCGCGGCTGTTGGCGTTACCTATTATTTCTGAAGAAGGGGAAATCCCGGAATTTGTTGATCGCGGTCTGTGGGAAAATTTCTGGTTGGTCGACCCACTGGATGGCACCAAGGAATTTATCGCGGGTAATGGTGAGTTCACCGTGAATATCGCGTTGGTGCAACATAATCGCCCGATTTTAGGCGTAGTGCATGTGCCTGCAACTGATGTCACTTATCTCGGCGTTCTGGATGCGCGCAGTCCGGCAAGCCTCGGTGCGTGGAAATATCAACACGGGCAAAATCCTGAACGTATTCATGTGCGCAATCTGAATGAACGTTATGCCAGCCATCAGGCATTCACGGTGTTGCTGAGTCATCGCCATGGCACACAGGCAACGGTGGATTTAATGGAAACTGTTAAATCCCGTTGGATGGGGCCTATCGAAACCACCAATGCCGGCAGCTCACTGAAATTTTGTGTGATTGCTGAAGGCAATGCGGATTTTTATCCGCGCCTCGCACCAACGTCTGAATGGGATACTGCGGCCGCGCAAGCAGTGCTTGAAGCGGCGGGTGGCCGGGTTGTACATGCAGAACCAAATGCGTCGCGAAGTTTGGTCTCGCTGCGCTACAACGCCAATGAAGATTTATTAAATCCCCATTTCTATGCGTTGGGCGATAAAAGTTTTTGTTGGGAATGGTTGCTCGGCTTAGAAGAGTTAGTTAGCTAAATGGATTAATGTTCCGTTTGACTCCCGCCTTCATAACATTTCGTGTGCTTCACTTAGCGGCAATACCGCTGGTTTTATAACCAAAGTTATAATTCCTAGAGAATAAAATATTCTAATTTCACTGAACCTTGTGCGGATGTATCTGGTCTAGTCTTTAAATCACGGATGCTATGTTATGGCATCCACGGTTCTGTTTTTTTTGTGGTGGCCAATGTTTTTCATTGCGCTGAAGTTATTCTTAGGGAGTGTTACTGATGAGAAAGCAAAACAAAAATTTGAAAGCCGATTTTAATACCAGCCGTTCGGATATGTTGCGCGATAAACTCTTACGTGAAATTTCCGATTACGAGCGTCAATTGGCCGAGCTGAAGCTTAACGGCAACCAGGTGAATTTCACCATGATCCAAACTTACAAGGAGTTAATCAATGCACGTCAGGCAATGTTGCGCCGCCTGCCCGTGCATTACTAGTCTTCATCTATGCAGAGCGATTGCGGCAAGGGTTTGCAAGCGTAAAACGCGGATCAAAAAAATCTTGCTGTAATCGTGTCGCGGTAGCGAATGTCCGGTGATTTGCCGGTTGCCAGTGATTAACAGCATGCTCCTGGTGGATAGGTTGCATGCTGCTTTCGTTAGCTGCTTGCGTATTTTTTTCCATGGATTTTTTTTCACTGAGCATAGCAATCTGTTGTCCGAGCCAATCGTTCGCATCAGTAAACGGCATGGGGCGATGGATAAAATAACCTTGCACCTGATCGCATCCCAATTCGCGCAAGCTGCCAATTTGTTCGAATACCTCTGCACCTTCTGCGACGACTGATAATCCCACTGCATGAGCAATTGACACGACACCTTTAGTAATATCCCAATCCACTTTATTGCCCGGCAGTTCGGCGACAAACGAGCGATCAATTTTAATAATATCGAGTGGTAAACGTTTTATGTATGTCAGTGATGCATAGCCGGTACCAAAATCATCCACTGCCATACGCACACCCAGATCGCGACAACGCAGCATAATGCGTTTGGCACGCTCAAGATCTTCCAGCATTGCCGTCTCGGTAATTTCAATAATCAATGCGCGACCAAATGCAGAAAACTCAGCGCAAATATTTTGCAATTCATTTAAAAACGTAGGATGTAAAAAGTGGCGCGGTGAAATATTAATATGAATATCCGGTGTTAATGAATGGATGTTCCATAAACACCATTGTCGCGCAGCCTCACGCAATACCCAGTTGCCAACGCGAAACTCCAGGTCGCCGCGCGCCGATTCGAATGCCTGGATAAGCGGGCCTGCGCTGATAATTTCACCGTCCGCCTTGCACCAGCGCAACAGCGCTTCAAAGCCAACCGGATGCAAATCACTTAATTGGCAAATCGGTTGATACCACAACTGTAATTCATTGCGTTCCAATGCACCTTCAACATCGACAATAGAAATTTGTGTTTCTTGCGCTAATTCTGTTTTCACCGAAGCGCGCTGGAATCTATCGCCGCCCTGGCTTTTGGCGATATACATGGCCGCATCGGCCTTGCGTAGCAAATTAATTTCATCAACGCCATCTTGTGGCGCCATGACAATACCGATACTGCCACTCAAGCGACCACGCTTGCGCCCAAACCCGTAAGGAATACGTAATGCCTGTAAAAAACGTTTAGCCAGGATATCGATATGTGATTCATCACATTCGGCAATAATTAAAAACTCATCGCCACCCAAGCGGCCGATCTGATCGCCCTTGCGCACGACATCGGCCAGGCGTTGGGCTAAATCGCGCAACAATAAATCACCAGTCTCATGGCCCCAGTGATCATTGGCGGATTTCAATCCGTCGACATCAATAAAAAAACAGGCGAAAGGGCGGTTGTAACGGTGCAACTTTTCCAAACTGTTTTCAAGGCAATCCAGAATGCCGCGCCGGTTTAGTAATTTCGTCAGCGGATCAATGGTCACCAGCGAGCGCAATTGCGCTTCCAGTTTTTCGCGATGGCAAGCCACTGCAATCTGGCTTGCGATACGCTCGGCGAGTGTTAGTAATTGCGGGGAAATATTCGCAACACTATTCGTATGTTTAAACCAGGATGAGGCAAGTACACCTAATACCTGGTCAGAAGAAATTAATGGGATCACCAGATTGGATTGCAAACCGGCGCTTACCAATTGCGGCATAGCATCGGGGGCGGCGGGATAATTGCGCGTAAATATGCTGGTCTTGCTGGTTAAAACCCGGCTGGAAATACCATTGGCCGCCGAAAACCGAAAACCTTTGAAGGCATCTAATAAATGTTGGTGCTCACCTTCAAATAATTTGTATTCAAACGTCTGGGTTTCTTCATCCAATAAAATTAACGCTGTACCGTCCGCGCCCAATAAATTGCGCACAGCGGCAGCCGCTTTTTTAAAAAATACTTGAAAATCCGGTTCCAGGGTCAATGCGTCCATTGCGGCGAGCAGCGAGGGCACCGCCGTGTGTAACAACAATTGATTCATGGCTTGGCCCAGTGGCACGTCTCATAAAATAGCAATCAAAAACCAGCAAACCGGATGGAAAATAAACCCGATAGGTGGATGGCAAGCGTATTTAGCAATATGCTTGCCAGCGAAAGGTTTTTTTAAGGGTTCTTAATAAAATGACTAAACGTTGCGGTGCCTTATGACAAAATCACTAGAAAAATCGCGAAGCAGATCAAAAAAACAGGTTCGTCTCCCCAATGCGGGGCGAAATTATTTGGCATTGTTTATTTTTGGTGCGTCCATAAAATTGGATTTTGCCATATCGTAATAGGATACAACTCGCTCTGCAGATTGAATGGTAGCCTGGTTTTTATCCTGAGCTTTTACAGTATGGAGAAATAATTCGTGAGTCGATCATTGTTGACTTGCACTTCTTTGTATACAAGCATATACAGCGAAATCTGAATTTACACGTTAAGGAGGCTAGGCTGTGCATAACCGGGCGTCGATTCTCAATTCATTAAAAACAGGCGTATTGTTATGTACACTGTTCATCGCTAACGCAGTGCATGCGGCCGATGTAAAAATATATGCGGCGGCAAGTTTGACCGATGCAATTACGGCGTTGGTAAAAACCTATCAACAAACCCATCCAGCGCTACCCATCAAACCGGTGTTTGCAGGGTCATCGACCCTGGCCAGGCAAATCGAAAACGGCGCCCCTGCCGATATTTTTATTTCTGCTGATAAAGACTGGGCTGATTATCTACAAGCGCGCAACCTGCTGGATGTTAAAAGCCGTGTGGATTTACTGGCAAATGAATTGGTATTGATTGCGCCGGTAAGCCGTCCGCTGCAAATTAAACTGGAGAAAAGTAGCAATTTGGCGGCCGGTTTTAGCGGTAAATTATGCACCGGTGAACCCGCCTCTGTCCCGGTAGGAAAATATGCGAAACAAGCTTTAAGTTATTACGGATGGTGGGATGCAATACATGCGCGCCTTGTCGGCACTGAAGATGTACGCAGCGCGCTGGCATTTGTGGAGCGTGGCGAATGTGCGTTGGGAATCGTGTATAGAACTGATGCGCTCCTGACGAAAAACGTATTAGTTGTTGCTGCATTTCCGGCAGAAAGCCATTTGCCTATTGTGTATCCCGGTGGATTAACCAAAAATGCCAGCCCTGATGCACAGGCTTTCTGGCAGTTCCTGCAATCAGCGACTGCACGGGAAATTTTTTCACAGTATGGATTTAAGCCTGCACATTAATAACGAACCTATCAATAACGAACCTATCAATAACGAATTCATCAATAATTAACCCACCAACAATTAACACCGTTTATTTTTATGCTTACAAACTCTGAATGGCAGGTACTTGGTTTATCGGCGCAAGTCGGTTTGTGGGCAACCTTCCTCTGTATTTTCCCCGGCGTTTTTTTTGGTTGGTTGCTGGCGCGCAAGGAATTTGTTGCCAAACCGGTATTGGAAGCCATGTTGTTTTTGCCGATGGTGTTGCCGCCCACAGTACCGGGCTATTTATTACTGGTCGTGTTTGGTTCGCAAGGCGCGGTGGGGCAGTGGTTAAAAACCCATTTCGATATTGAATTTGCATTTAACTGGAAAGGCGCGGTATTAGCGTCTGCTGTTATCGCGTTTCCGTTGATGGTACAGGCCGCAAAATTATCGGTGCAAATGATTGATCGCCGTTTGGAGTTGGCAGCCAGCACGTTGGGAGCAAGCCCGTTTAAAGTTTGGCTTACGGTTACGTTGCCATTAATGTTGCCGGGTATCTTAATTGGCGCGATCATGGTGTTCAGTCGCTCGCTCGGTGAATTTGGCGCGACTATTACATTTGTGGGCAATATTGCCGGTGAAACGCGCACACTGCCGCTTGCCATTTATTCTGCTACTCATCAAATCGATGGCGATGCGATGGCGGTACGGTTGATTTTAATTTGTGTATCGCTCGCGTTCTTTTCGTTGCTGGTCAGCAATTTATTAACCCGTCGCGCAGAGCGCTGGTTAGGAGTACGCCGTGCTTGAATTGGATATTTATTTTCAACGCGATGAATTTTCCCTAACGATACATCAACAATTCCCTGCGCCTGTCACGGGAATTTTCGGCGCCTCCGGTAGTGGTAAAAGTACATTGCTGGCGTTGGTCGCCGGTTTGTTAAAACCGCAACAAGGAACTATCGCGTTGAATGGAAAAACATTATGCGATACTAACTCCCGCAATTGGGTTCCACCACACCAGCGCCACATCGGTTTGGTATTTCAGGATGGTCAGCTGTTGCCGCATTTATCCGTGCGCAATAATTTATTGTACGGCTATAACAATATTGCACCCGAACAGCGCCGGTTTTCACTGGATGCGGTGGTGGAGTTATTGGAGATTGGTCAACTGCTGGAGCGCAAGCCCGCACATTTGTCGGGCGGCGAAAAACAGCGCGTTGCACTTGGGCGCGCGGTACTTTATTCACCGGAATTATTATTGCTGGATGAACCGCTCTCGGCACTGGATGAACGTTTGAAGCAGCAAATCCTGCCGTTTTTTTTGCGCATTTACGATGAGTGTAAAATACCTATGATTTATGTCACTCACGCGTTTAGCGAATTGGAATTTTTAACGTCGCAACGTTTTGTTGTTCGCGATGGCGGCTTGCATAAAAACGCAATTTCCTCATCCAGCATGACGCGCACCTGAATTTTCAGGCGTGCAAAATTGTGTTATTTTTTTCACTCATTTTTATGTTCTTATTGTGTGATTTGTAGTTGGCCAACAAAGTTGCAGGGCTTGTTACGCGCATCGAGTTGGGCTTCAATGATTTTAGTCCAGGCGGTATTGCACGCGCCGGTAGAGCCGGGCAAACAAAAAATCAATGTGCGATTGGCGAGGCCCGCTGTTGCGCGCGATTGAATGGTAGATGTACCAATTTCTTCGTAGGAAACCTGGCGAAATAATTCACCAAAACCTACTACGGTTTTATCAAACAGCGGTGTCATGGCTTCTACAGTTGAATCGCGCCCCGCAAAACCGGTGCCGCCAGTAATTAATACCACTTGTGCTTGTGAATCGACGATCCAATTGGAAACCACGGCACGGATTTGGTAAATATCATCCGTTACCAGTTTGCGATCATGCAATTTATGCCCGGCTGTTGTTAATAAATCCTGCAATTTCTGGCCGGAAGTATCGGTTTCAAAATTGCGTGTATCCGATACGGTGAGCACACAGATGTTTAGTGGTTCAAATGGCTTTTGGGCTGACATAATTAAGATCCAAAAAATATTATCGGGTTTGCCAGGTTGTATTTACCCGTATCAAAAAAATGGCGTTGTTTTTTTGCCATTACTATCCCTGAGTAAAATTATCCACCTGTCATATTCATAAACCGCACAATCTGCGGCTCTTCATGTAAATCGAAAAAATGTTTTTCCGGTTTGTGTTGCATGGAATTGATGATGGCTTCGCGTAGTGCGGCTTCTGAATAATTTGCAGCGCGCAGTTGCGTGCGCAGATCCACGCTGTGTTCATTGCCTAAACATAAAAGCAATCGGCCCGTCGCGGTGACGCGTACGCGATTGCAACTGCCGCAAAAATTGTGTGAGTGGGGCGAGATAAAACCGATGCGTGAATTAAATCCTGCCACCCGCCAGTAACGCGAAGGCCCTGCATCTGAATGTGAGTTTTCTTGTGGGAACAAGCTGTAGTCGCGCGCCAATTGGTTGCGCAAATCATCGCTGCTGACATATTCGGCAGCGCGGCCATGGTCATTGATTTTGCCGAGCGGCATCTCCTCGATAAAACTGATATCCAGCCCTTCATCCAGAGCAAATTGCACCAGCGCAGGAACTTCATCGGCGTTGTAATGTTTCAAGGCAACGCAATTCAATTTGATTTTCAGCCCGGCGTTTTGCGCGGCCGTGATTCCATCCAATACCTGGTTCAGGTCTCCGAAACGCGTGAGCCGGCGAAAGCGTTCGGGATTGAGGCTGTCCAGGCTGATATTGATACGCTGCACTCCAGCGTCGCGGATGGCTTGGGCATATTGGGGCAGGTGGGTGCCATTGGTGGTGAGGCACAGCTCATGCAGGCCGCGCAATTGGCCGAGGTTTTGTAACAGCTCGATAGTGCCGCGCCGTACAAGTGGCTCACCGCCAGTAATGCGCAGCTTGGTGACACCCAGTCCAACAAAGGCCTGGCCGAGGCTGGTGAACTCCTCAATGCTCAAGACTTCGTGGCGGGGCAGGAAGGTCATGTTTTCGGCCATGCAATAAATACAGCGCAGGTCGCAACGGTCAGTGACTGACAAGCGTACATAATTAACGGTGCGGCCGAAGCTATCGATCAATGGCATATATAAGATGTTTGTCCTGCAATACGGCCACTCTAACCCTGCCGTAGGGTTGGCTCAAGGGTTTTCATTGAGGCTAGCAAACCAGTTGCCAGGTTGGACTTATGGTTATCAGCTGGTGGCGAAAACCTTGATCCAAAATGGTGATTTTTTTAATTTTACACCGCCAATCCGGACTAGGAGGGCACTTTTCTGTGTGTTGGTGGCTGATGCGGGAATCTGCATTGGTGAAATTACGGGCCAAAAAATCAAATATGTTTGTTGGTGGTGCGCAATGCACCACCTCTTTGTTTTTAAGTGGTGCGTTTTTGCAAAATCGGAAAATCATTTTTTGCTATCAATTGGTGCGACTTTGCACCAACAGAAAACACAAAATGGTTTGATAGTGCAGGCAGGCAATTCAAAGCTGCGCCGGATAATGCGTGTTGGTTGCCAATAAGTAACTGATCCACATAAAGAAAAAATTATTTTTCCGTTAAAATTATTTTGTGGCATTTGCCTTGCAATTACCCCTGTGTAATCAAAATGCAGGTGTCGCCATGAATAATTTTCTTAAAGCTCCGGATTTTTTTAAAGCCAATGTTGAAGGTCTTCCTTCCACGATGTTGAAAGCGCGGAGCGGTGGCGATGGACAGGCTAAAAAAATGGATGGTCAGGGTAAGAAAATCCGCGCAGGAAAAGTGTGGCTCGTCGGCGCAGGTCCAGGTGATGCTGAATTGCTTACGCTGAAAGCACTGCGAGCTATCAATTCTGCCGATGTTATTTTTTACGATTATCTGGTGAGCGCAGAAATTCGCGCGCTCTTTCCTAAAAATATTCCCTCTTTCTATGTTGGCAAAGCAAAAAATAAACACAGTATTGCCCAGGAAAATTTAAACCAATTATTAGTCAGCCAGGCGCAACTGGGGTTAAACGTTTGCCGTATTAAAGGTGGCGATCCCTTTGTATTTGGGCGCGGGGGTGAAGAGTTATTGGCGCTGCGTACGGCAGGTATCGATGCAGACGTTATTCCCGGTATTACCTCCGCATCGGGATGCAGTACCTACGCTGATATTCCTTTAACCCATCGCGGTTTATCCCAGGGCTGTACATTCGTCACCGGCCACGCGGAAAAAAACCTGGATGTGAATTGGGATGCGTTGGCGCAATTAAAACACACCCTGGTTTTTTATATGGGCCTGACACGCGCTAATGATATTTCTGCAAAATTATTGGCCGGTGGTTTGGCGGCGGATACTCCGGTGGCGATTATCGAAAACGGCTGCCGTAAAGACCAGCGCAATATTATCTCTACGTTAAGTGAATTGCCGGCAGATGTCATTCGCGAGCAAGTGCAATCACCGGCACTAATTATTGTGGGTGAAGTGGTGCGTATGAAAGAAAAATTACAATCTACCGTTAAGGCGCATGCCGCTGAAGCACACTATTTATTGGCGTGATGTTTTTAATTTCTGTACGAATTAACTAATACAAAAATTTTACGACCGTGAGGCAGATATGAAGACGCGTATTGTTGTTGTTGGCAATGGAATGGTTGGCCACAAATTTATTGATAACCTGGTGAATCACGCTGACCGCGATCAATATCAGGTTATTACGTTCTCGGAAGAGTCGCGCCTTGCTTATGACCGTGTACAGCTTTCAAAATATTTTTCCGGTTCCACGGCTGAAGACCTGATGCTGACCAGCACAGATTATTACAATGAAAAAGGTGTGCAATATATCCTGGGTGATAAAGTTATCGATCTGGACTTTGATAACAAGGAAATCATTACTGCATCAGGCCGCCGCGAAGCTTACGACAAGTTAATCCTGGCCACCGGTTCATTTCCGTTTGTTCCGCCAATCCCGGGTAACAACGGTGAGCATTGCCTGGTATATCGCACGATTGAAGACCTGGAGCGCATTACTGCTTCGGCACAGCAAAGCAAAATTGGCGTGGTTGTTGGTGGTGGCCTGTTGGGATTGGAAGCTGCGGCTGCCTTGAAAGCGGCTGGCCTTGAAACCCACGTGGTGGAATTTGCACCGCGCTTGATGGCCGTCCAATTGGATGAAGGTGGCGGTAAATTGCTGCGTCGTAAAATTGAAAGCATTGGTGTGCGCGTTCACACGCAAAAAGCAACCAATGAAATTGTTGCTGGTGCCGAGTCGCGCTACCGCATGAATTTTGCGGATGGCAGTCATCTGGAAACCGATATGATTTTGTTCTCTGCAGGTATTCGTCCGCAAGATGAACTTGCGCGCAAATGTGGTATAGGTTTGGGTGAGCGCGGCGGTATTGTGGTCGACAACAATTGCCAGACAACGGTTAAAGATGTGTACGCAATTGGCGAATGTGCGCTATGGAATAATCGTATTTACGGTTTGGTTGCGCCCGGTTACCAAATGGCGAAAGTGGCTTTGTCCCATATCACGGGCGGCAAGGATCAATTTACGGGTGCCGATATGAGCACTAAATTAAAATTGCTCGGCGTTGATGTGGCATCTGTTGGTGACGCACATGGCAATACTCCCGGTTCACTCAGTTACACCTATAGCAACGATGTAGAAGAAGTTTATAAACGTATTATTGTTTCTGCGGACAATAAAAAATTATTGGGCGCAGTATTGGTGGGCGATGTAGAAGCCTACGGTACTTTGCAATCCATGTGCGTTAACGGCATGGATTTACCGGAAGATCCCAATTGTTTGATCCTACCCAATGTTGATGGTGGCGGTGCTGCAATCGGTGTGGATGCGTTGCCTGAGTCTGCGTGTGTGTGTTCTTGTTACGATGTGAGTAAAGGTGCAATTTGCTGCGCAGTGCAAGACGGTGCACGCACCATGGGCGATATCAAAGCCATCACCAAAGCGTCTACCGGTTGCGGTGGTTGTTCCGCGCTGGCCAAACAAGTAATGGATTCCGAGTTGAAAAAAATCGGCGTAGAAGTCAGTAATCATATTTGCGAGCACTTTCCCCATTCACGTCGGGAATTGGCGGATATCGTCCGCATCAAACAAATCAAAACCTTTGATGATTTGCTCGATCAACACGGTCGCGGTTTAGGTTGCGATATTTGTAAACCGGCGGTGGGTTCAATCCTTGCCGGTTTCTGGAATGAATATGTTCTGGATAAAAAACATATCGGCCTGCAAGACACTAACGATATTTTCCTTGGCAATATGCAAAAAGATGGTAGTTACTCCATTGTGCCGCGTATTGCCGGTGGTGAGATCACTCCGGAAAAATTAATTGTGCTCGGTGAGGTGGCGAAAGAATACAAGCTCTACACCAAAATTACTGGTGGACAACGTATCGATTTATTCGGCGCACAATTGCATCAATTGCCTGCCATCTGGAAAAAACTGGTTGATGCCGGTTTTGAAACCGGCCATGCCTACGGAAAATCATTGCGTACGGTGAAATCTTGTGTGGGTTCTACCTGGTGTCGTTACGGTGTATTGGATTCCGTTGGTATGGCAGTAATGTTAGAGAACCGTTACAAAGGTGTGCGCTCGCCCCACAAAATGAAATTCGCTGTGTCGGGCTGTACGCGCGAATGTGCGGAAGCGCAGTCAAAAGATTTTGGTGTAATTGCGACTGAAACCGGCTGGAGTTTGTATGTGTGCGGCAATGGGGGTATGCGCCCGCGCCACGCGGATTTATTTGCTACCGGCCTGGATGACGTCACGCTGATTAAATATATCGACCGCGTAATGATGTTCTACATTCGCACTGCTGATCGTTTGCAACGTACATCGGTGTGGATGGAAAACATGGAAGGCGGCCTGGATTACCTGAAGAAAGTAGTTATCGACGATAAACTGGGTTTATGTGAAGAACTTGAAGCGCAAATGAATTACAACATCAGCCAATACCAATGCGAATGGAAAACCACGGTTGAAAATGAAGAATTGCAAAAACGTTTCAAACATTTCATTAATAGCGAAGCCAGGGATGACAACCTTGCATACGTGGTAGAGCGTGAACAAATTCGCCCGGCGACGGCACTGGAGCGCAAGAGCAACAATATCCAATTGGTAGAATTAGTTGATTAACAATCCAGCCCGTACGGAGTGTAACGAAATACGGGACGGTAAATAACTTAACGATCCTGTATTGCGCAAAGCCCATACGGGCTACGAAAAGTTGGTTTAATCCACGATTTAGCGAGAAAAAATCATGAGCGAAAAACCCTGGATCAGCGTGTGCGAAATTAATGATTTATTACCAGACACCGGTGTGTGCGCGCTGGTGAACAAACAACAGGTAGCGATTTTTCGTTCGCGCCGGTTGAATGAAGTTTTTGCGGTGTCCAACTACGATCCTGTTGGTGAGGCCAATGTCCTATCGCGAGGAATGATTGGTTCTATAGGTGATGAAGTGGTTGTGGCATCGCCGCTTTATAAGGAGCATTACAACCTGCGCACCGGGGAGTGCCTGGAAAAACCCGGGTACAAAATTCCGGTTTTTCCGGTGCGACTGGATGATGGTTTGGTGCAAATTCAGGCGTGATTGCATGAGTTGGGAATAATTTATTGTATGCGTGAGCGGCCCCTTCTTCGACTGCTTCATGAGTCGGCTTAATGGCAATCCTATGGGTTGCCCTTTTTTATTGGTGGTGTTTAACTGTCAATACGAGACCGGACTTTGATCAGGCAGCTTGGGGAAATTATTATGAAACAGCTACGAGAGTTTTTAAAACGCACTCGGGCACGGGTGTATTCACGCTATGAAAAAAAACAATTGCGTAACAAGCCATTTATTTTGGTGGCTAACAATTGTTGGGGTTACAATTTGTATGAGTCGTTAGGGCGTGAATACAACACGCCGTTTGTGGGATTATTTTTGCATCCCGAATGTTATTTGCGATTGTTGGAAAACTTCGATGAATATTTGGGCTCTGAACTTTCATTCGGGAATACCACCCGGTATTCAACCCGGCAAACGCATTATCCGGTAGGTTATCTGCGCGATGTCGAAATTCATTTTCTGCACTACAAGTCAGCAGAAGAAGCGCTGGCCAAATGGCAGCGTCGCCTGGCGCGAATGAACCAGGCCCGTGCCCAGGGAGTAGATTGCTATTTTAAATTGTGCGACCGTGAAGGCTGCACCTATGAGCAATTACAACGCTTCCATGCACTGCCGCAAAAAATGAAATTGTCACTGGGAATCCACCCCTTTCCCGCTCCCGGGCACATTTGCATTCCATGGATGCGAGAGGAAAATTCTGACGAGTTAATTGATGGCGCAAAACAGTTTAACCGGCGCTATGGATACTTTGATGTTACCAGTTGGATTAAACAGGGTACTGTGGAGCGCACATTGAGTGCGCGCCTGTTAAGTGTGCTGGTTTTAAAATGAACGATCGGCCTGCTATCAAATCGAGTGGGTAACTCTGGATGAAGCGCTTTTATTGAGATACATGCGTTGGTCTGCAATCTGGGTCAGCTCATGTGTCTCTTGCGCATCCTGCGGATAAAATGCTGCACCAATACTGCAACCAATATGGATTGTCTGGCCATCCAGTGAAAATGGTTTGGTGAGGGACTGCTGGATTTTTTCACTCACGATATTGGCTTGCGCCATATCATCAATTTGATGCAATAAAATTACAAACTCATCACCACCGATGCGCGCTACTGTGTCCGATGACCTCACGCAAGTGAGCAAACGCTGGGTCACTTGTTTTAAAAGCTCATCGCCAACGGCGTGGCCATAGTGATCGTTAACTGGTTTGAATTTATCCAGATCCAGGAGCATCACGGCAAGTACACGTTGGTGTCGTTTACAATAACTGAGAGCTTGTTGCAAACGGTCCGCGAACAATGCGCGGTTAGGCAATCCGGTCAGGCTATCGTGCTGCGCCATAATGCGATGAAGCTCTTCGCTTTTGCGCAACGCTTCCAGCGAAAGTTTGCGTTCGATGGCAATCTCCGCGAGATAAACCGATTCTTCAATCAATTTAATTTCATCACTATCCGGCTCACCGCACGTGGCTTTATAGATTACAAATACTCCCAGGCAACGGCCGTGGTTGTGAATCGGCTCGGCCCAGCACGAAGCGAGCCCGGCTTGCGCGGCTACCTCACGCAAACCATACCAGTTGGGATGCGATTGAATATCTGCATTGATCACCCGCTTGCCGGTTACGGCTGCTTCGCCAAATGCCCCCAGGGTTTCATCGATGGGCAGGCCGTCGAGGGCATGGTTATAAATATCCGGCAAGCTAGGCGCAGCGGCGAGGAGAAAATGCTGTTGTTCCTGGTTGATGCGCAAAATACTGCACTTTAACTCGGGCTTGATATGCTCCACGCCGTGCACAAGGCTGGTGAGGATTTCGTCGAGTGGGTCATCCGCGGCGATTTGGGCTAGCACGAGATTGTGATTGCGTTGCTGTACATCGGCACTGCGCATCAAGCGCACCATATTGTGCAATTTGCTGTTCACGCGATAGGTGTGTAAACCTGCTGCAAAAATAAGCAGGAGGCCGCTGGAAATAGCGATCCCCACATAAAGCCAATCGGTATTGGTGACGGGGGCCGTTACGGCGGAGTGAACACTGTGCGCAATCAATCCACCCGCACAGGTCATTAAAAAACCGGCTGCAACCTTACGCACGTTATTCACCGATATCCACCAAACCAATGGGACCACCGCCTGCGGCCACTCCGTTGTTTGCATCGATGGCGGCCTTAAAAAATGGATCCGATGTCATCGCAATAAAACTCCTTAAAAAGATACGTCTGAGTGTAGTGGCAGCTTTGCCCGAAGGTTGTCTTTTTCGCGAACGATTGCGAACAGGCGCTTAAGGTATTCGCATTAACGGGCAATAACTGTGCCTGACATGTAATTTTGCGAATTGGCAGCAGATAAAACCTGTATCTGCTTGGCATTATTGATTTGCGGTAATTGATTAATTACAAAAAATTGTAAAGAAAACCGATTTGACCAAGGTTTATTTTTCCGGCGACCTTTATCACAGTTCTAAAAAACAAATTTTTATGCAAAAAAAACTTGTGAAGCCCGTTCATTTTTTCTTCACTCCACTCGCGGAAAATAGCACCCACAATAACGCACAATAAATTATTTTCCCTCGGCGATTGTTAAACCTCACTGGAGTTCTGTCCGGGCAAACCTGGCAGCCATTTCTGTTATTGCAGAAGATGGCCGGCGTGTGTTTTTCGATTGCCCATCACCTCAGAGATAATAACGATGAATAAGGCGTTTGCGGTGGTGATGCTGGCATCAGCCAGTTTGTTTGCGCTGTTTTGTGTATCCTGGTGGGGCGATGTTTTTTCTGGAAAGGAAGCATCGCCTGCTGGATTTTCAACCAGCAATTCCTCTGTGCTCAATAAAATCCAGCCGCATGAAAATTCTTCAGCAGTTTCATCGAAACAGGCAACGCCAGCGCCGGTTGTAAATAATTATTCGAAGTAACTCTTCTATTTATTTGGCAACCACTTCCCTGTTCAAGTAATGATCTGTAAGAAATAGACGCTACGTGATTCATCCTCGTTACGCATTTAATAATTCCGGTGCGGTGTTGCGTATACGCGCAAGGTCGCGCACTGGTGGTAATCCAAACAGGCGGTGATATTCGCGATTAAATTGTGAAGGGCTTTCATAGCCTACGCGATGGCTTGCGGTTGCCGCATCCAGGTTTTCACTGAACAATAAACGTCGCGCTTCTTGCAGCCGTAATTGTTTTTGAAATTGCAGCGGCGTCATATTGGTGATGCTTTTGAAATGCGCATGCAGTGCCGAGTTGCTCATACAGGCCATTTGCGCCAGATCCTCAATTCGCCAGTTTTTATGGAAATCACGTTTTAATGCGGTGATGACGCGTGCAATTTGTTGTGCGTGGCTATCTGTCTGTGCAGTTTGTTGCAGGGTAATGGCTTGTTCATCTTGCAGTAGTCGATACAGGATTTCCCGCTCCACCATCGGCGCCAGGATTGGCAGGTCCTCTGGAGTATCCAGCAAGCGCATCAAGCGCAGTACCGCATCGAGTAATTGGTAATTCGCCTGGCTCACAAACAGCCCGCGCGCGGGTGTTTTTTCCGGCCGCAATAGTTGGCGGTTTTCAATAAACATCTCGCTAATTTTTTGCGGTTTTAATCCCAACCGGATGCACAGGTACGGATGTTCCGGAGTAGCTTCAATCACCTGGCCGCGTACCGGTAAGTCCACCGCCGCTACCAGATAATGCGATGGGTTGTACACGTAGGTCTCGTCGCCCAGGCGCGCCTGCTTTTGCCCTTGTGCGATGATGCACACCGAGGGTTCATAAATGCTATGGGTTATTTCGGTGGGCTGGTCGCTGCGAAATAATTGCAAGCATTCGAGGGCGGTGGGCGTCATACCTTCATTCAATGCCAGGCGGCGCGCACGCATCGCCAGTTCGGCTACAAGATGGTCCATTTGATTGCTCATCGGGTGTCTCTCTCGTGGTTCGCCATTACCAATTTGATGCATGTGAGTGTAACTGCTTGCGATTAATGGTTGAACCGATCGGCGTTGAGTCTGGAGTTTTAGGCAATGACTGGCGAGGAATCGGCTACCGGCAAAAATACCCTGCTCCCTATAGTGGCTCCATCGGGACGGAATTCACCGGCCCTTAGTTAAGGAGCTATCCATGTCACATTTTCAACCTACCCGTCAGAAAAAAATCATTGTTATCACTGGTGCCAGCAGTGGTATTGGCGAAACTGCCGCACTGGCGTTAGCGCAGGCTGGCCACACCGTGGTGTTGGGCGCGCGTCGCCAGGAGCGTCTTGAATTGTTGGCGGAAAAGATCCGCGCAACGGGCGGCTCTGTGGCTTTCCTGGCAACTGATGTTGCCCGCAAAGAGCAGGTCGATGCGTTAATCTATTTGGCGCGCGAACAATTTGGCCGCGTGGATGTGATCGTAAATAACGCCGGTGTAATGCCGCTTTCTGCTCTCGAAGAATTAAAGATCGATGAATGGGAGCATATGGTGGACGTCAATATTAAAGGCGTGCTCTATGGAATCGCTGCCGGTTTGCCGGTGATGAAGTCGCAGGGGCAGGGTCACTTTATCAACATATCGTCGATTGGCGGTCATGCGGTTTACCCGACAGCCGCCGTCTATTGCGCTACCAAATATGCAGTGCGTGCGATTTCCGAGGGCTTGCGCCAGGAGCAATTGGGGGGCGATATTCGCGTTACGATTATTTCCCCCGGTGTGGTGGAATCGGAATTGGCAGATTCCATTTCCGATCCGGCGGCGCGCGCGGCGATGAATGAATTTCGCCAGATCGCGCTTAAGCCGGACGCCATCGCACGGGCAATTGTGTACGCGATTGAGCAACCGGCCGATGTTGATGTGAGTGAAATTATTATCCGTCCGACCCAAAGCCCTTATTAACTGTTTAGTCATTGGTTATGGTCACCTGGTGAAAACCGGTTCAGCCGCCGCTGCTGACAGTTACCATCGTGGCAATTCGCTGCAAGGCTACTGACATAATTTGCCGGTGCTTGACCTTACCTTAACGGAAGGTTTCAGACTGCAGCCCGTGCTACCAAACGGGCTGCGCATTAATAGAATCCCCACAAGGGAAGGAGTGAGTATGCACCATCACCAACATCTGGCCGCACAGGTCAAACAATTTCTGAATAGCGCGTTAGCAGGTTCTTCTATCCAGCCTGACAAGCTATTGGCAACACAAATTCGCTGTTGGGGGTTTCCCGAATTTGATCCCGCCAACCGCGCCGAATACCAGGGTTTTTTTAATTATCTCATCGATGTATTTGCGCAGCGGCAATGGACTATCGAGCCATTGCTCACCAGCGATTCACAAGTGCTGGTGCGTTTTCGCATCAGTGGTTATCACCATGAAGAATTTATGGGGTTGCCCGCGACCGGCGCATATTTGGAATTCAGCTCGCACATTCTGTTTCGTATCCGGGAGGGGTTGATTGATGAATCCTGGATGTATAAAAAATCCCTGCGTATGACCACAAAAAAAGGCAGCGTCTTTGAGTTTGTTCCTGACGCTGCATTGATCGGTAATCGCCTCCCCAGGGTGCAATCGGCTTGCCATCGCCAGGATAACGTGGCCAGCGGATACTGATACCGGAATGAAGCTGTTCCTTTCGCGGGGGGATCGAGTAAAATCACGCCCTTGATTCGGATTTCCGAATACTGGCGAACTATCGCCGAATTTGCCCCGGGCCGCTATGAGATTTCCCCTGATGAGACAACTCCTGCTTTTTTGTGCGCTAGCGCTGACCAGCGTTAGTGCCAGCGCCGATATTTTCGCCATCTTCCGTGAGCCGGATGGCAGCACTAAATGGCAGTACGTTGCAAACACCTCGGCCGGGATTTTAATTATTACCCTGGTAATAGTACTGGTTTTCCTGATCCGCGCTCACCGCCGTGCCATGCGTTGGAATAGCGCACTTACTGATATCAAAGCCAACCTCGAACAACGCGTCGCCCAGCGCACTGCGGTTTTGCAACAAACCACCGAACAATTACAGGAGCGCGAGGCGTATATCGGCAGTATTGTTAATTCCATGCCAGTGATGTTGATTGGTTTGAACCAGCAATTGCAGATTACGCAATGGAATAAAAAAGCGGAGGAAATTACCGGGCGCCCGTTGCAGGATGTGATCGGAAAAAATTTATGGGAAGCCTATTCGGCAATCACCCTTACTGTTGAACAAGTGAAGGCGGTGTTGGCCAGCGGTGAGACCACCAATCTCAATCATACCCAGCGCGGCCAATATACGTTCGACATCACCCTGTATCCGCTCGATAATCAAAATACCGGCATTGTGATTTTGATTTCGGATGTGACCAAGCTGGTGAGTGCAGAAAATAAATTGGCTGAACGCGATAAAGTATCGGCCATGGGGGAACTGGCATCGGCGATGGCCTATGACATCAGTTTGCCCATCAATACTATTTTTGCGCGGGTCTCCAGTGCGCGCCAGGAAATTGAAAATGCCGAGTTGGGTAATGTAAAAGAATTTTTATTACAGGAAGTTGAAACGGTACGTTTGAGTGCGCAACAAGCCACGGCTATTGCGCACAACTTGCTGGATCTTGCCAGCAGCCATCGCGACAGCAAGCAATCTGCTGATGTTCCGCCGATTATGGATCGTGCAATTGAATTGGCGAGCGATTTATTTACCGATGTAAATGGTTTGACCTTTAAATACATTAACATCCGTCGCAACTACGCCAGTGACTTGCCGCAAATTCCGTGTTTCCCTACCGAGTTGGAGCAGGTATTCGTGCGTTTGATGCGCAATGCATTTTATGCGCTCAATGCAAAAACCTGGGATGAGCACAGTAAGCCCTGGATTAATATTGAAATCGGAAAATTCTACGATTCGCTCTGGATCAAACTTGAGCATAATGGGAAAAGTTTAACGGATGAAGAGCAACTGGATATTTTCCAACCCTTCTTTTCGCTCACCGACCGCAATTCAAGTTTTCCGGTGGAGCATCGTTTGTCGTATTCCTATTTCATTATTACCAATCACCATCGCGGTGAAATGGCAGTTACATCAGATGATGAACATGGAACCTGTTTCAACATTCAATTGGCGTTAAGTTAATTACTCCTCAATGTTAATCGCTCTTCAATATTAAAAAGCTGCCGGTGTTACAGCCTGCAGCTTTTTTATACCTGCTGCGCAATCCTGGAAATTTCTGGCATGAAATTATTTGTGCATGAATTGATTGGCGCAATCTTTGCGGATAGATAGCGGGTCGTGGCGCTTCGATATTTAAACATTGCATGCGGTTGTTTATAACCCGTGAGTTGCGCCAACCTTGATTGCTTTATGAAACATTACTAACTATCGCACCTCAATAGCATTAAGGAGAATATATGAAACTACATCGCGTCTATCGGCAGCTTTTTGTTGCCGCTTTCATGACATTTCTAGCGCAAATTGCCAGCGCCCATCCCTTGCTTACCTATACCAGTGATAATTTATTTTTTAAGGAGGGTTACCTGAATGGATACCCTGACGACAGTGTCGGCTCGGCGGATGCTCCTCCCGCTGTGTTCAGTATTTCGTTTTTTGGAAATACGTTGAGCGAGGGTGCTGATATCGCCATTAATGATGCTGGTGTATTGAGTAATTTCCACCTCACACCAATTAATAATGTTATTGATTGGGACCTGGCGGGTAATATTGTTGGTTGGGACCTTTCCTTTTTTGTGGAAGAAAAATCTTTTTCTGAATCAGATGGCCCGCAACGAATAACTACCAGTATTCAATCCTCTTATGGTGAAAATCGTTGTAATTGTGACAAATATTTCTGGGGATACGATCTGGTAATTCCCAGGGCGTATGAACAATGGCAGGTGATTGGTGAACTCGGGTTCCTATATCAGGCAGATTCAAACCCGGATAACTGGATTATTAAGTCTGCCCCGGTGCCGGAGACCAGTAGTTATTTATTACTGCTTACCGGCCTGGTGATGTTAGGCGTCGTTGGTATGCGTAAAAAAATCCGTCATCAATAATTAAATAATCAAAAAGCAGTGATAATGATTAATTACTGCTTTTTGATGTTGAAGGGCTAAAAAATGACAATGAGGTTAATTAACCTTACGCCAATGCTCCTCAATTAAAATACCGTCTTCCAAACCTTTATGGATCCATAATCCATTTTTAACGGTGCAGTTGAAATCGTAGGTCTTCCCCATGAGCCTTGCCTCGGAAGTGGCGTCTACGGTCTCTTTATAGCTTTCACCCTTTAATGTGTAGGTACCTGAGCCTGCAACCGTAAATTTCCCGTCCTTGCCCCAGGTAATAAACGTGAAATGATTATCGGATAACACTTTGCGTGAGAGCGTCGCTTTATCTTTAATTTCACCGACGACTTCGCCCTTATCATTTTTATAAATTGCGTATTCCAATTCCCATGCACCGGTCAACTTGCCTGCATTCGCCCAAGGGCTGAGCATAAATAATAACAGCGCCAATCCTGTAAATAATTTTTTCATTGCCATTGCTCTCTCTTTATATTCTGTTGTGTTTGATCGTTCAGGTTAAATGCGCGGCCTGGTATGGCTGCCGCTGGATTATGCCTCAGCTTTTACCCGTAGCCAGTGGGCTAAACAAAAATTAATAATTAATAAGTATGCTTAATAATAAATTGGCAGGAACTTACAAGATGCATTTGTTGCAGAGCAACAACAGTTATAAATATTGCGCTTAAATAAGGGACAATGCGTTATTAAGTTTATGTTCCAGCTCTGCTTTTAATTGCAGGTAATGGCCCAGTTGCAAACCTGTTTGTTGGGCAATAATGTCGCGGCAAAGTGAAAGGTCCAGGTCGGTGATATAGCACGGATAGCGTTCATTGCGCTGGCGACGGCGCACAATATAACTGGCAACGGCTTTAAATAAATCATCGCCATAAGCAAGGGTAGAAAACTCTTGTTCATCGCAAAAAATAGTAAAGCGCAATTGTTGTTGGTCCATCTCGGCAATAGCTTTGATATTAATAAAATGCAGTTGGCTGATTTCACTGTTGAGATGCCGTGCCTCAACCAGGCCCTGTTGTAGTTTTATATTGCCCGTGAGTTCATAAAGGTAGATGGTATCTTGCTCCAATGTGTTTCCCGCGTGGTCGCCATCCAATTGCAATCGTTGTAGTGCGGCGCGAATAAAATTAACCAGCGGGCGCAATAATGTTTGTTGGTTGTGAAATTCACTAATGGTGTTGAACAATGAGCCTTTTTCATCGACAAGCGTAATATTGGCTTTGTTGTTATCCAGTTGATAAAAAACATAAATGCCGTTGCGTTTTATTGTGTTACAAATAAGGCGTAGCGGTTTGTCGCGCAATCCATAACGATCAATAACGATCGGGCTGAATTCCGGTTGCGCCTGGCCGAGCTTTTCCAGCAGTTTTTCATAACTTTTAAAGCGCTGGATTTGCGGTTGCTGCTGGATAATCTGTATCAATAAATATTCATCGCCCATTTCAAGAATATAACGGCTGGTGCGTGGCCGTGTACCTGAGTAATAGCAGCTGATCAAATCGCGCCAGAGTTCGGTTAATCGCTGGGCGATATTGCTACCCTGGCCGGCGCTGAAACAACGAATACTCAGCTCGGGCATACTGAAATTTTTTCCGGGTGGCAACAGGCGGAAATAATGTTGCAAGCAATTTACCAGCGCATCGGTTGCATAATGCCTGCACACCAGTTCACCCCAGGAATTAAGGTGAATGACATCCGCATTGATGATCAAATTTTCACGCATACCGGTGTACACCAATGCATCTTTCTGGCTGCTGAGCATTTGCATTCCCTTTTTATGCAGATCAGCCTGGGGTTCAACGCCAATATTAATAATAAATAATAACCGCTCAACATTCGCGGGGCGGGTGAATTGTTGATGATCAATCGCCAATGGCAAGGGTAACCATTGCTGCAGTGCCTGTATCAGTTGTTGTTTTTGCAGATTGCTCAGTATAAAGCCATTGCCGACAATATCGCTTTTGGTTATGCCTGTAAGAATTTCATTAGCGTGACACCACAGCAATAATTCCAATAAGCTGCGTGATCTTTTTATAGGCTCTACGTTGATGTTGCGCACACCGAGATCATGATAGCTACCGCGCAATAATTGCCAGCTTTCGCCATCATCTGTTTTTTCCAGAATGAAACATAAATGTTCTTCACTTAGATCACGTGAGATGCCGGGGTTAATCCATTCGATCTTCCCTGCCTTGCGCTCGAACGCCGCGTGAAGCTTGCGCCCCAGGATCATTAATTCTTCATTGCTAATCGCAATATCGTGGCCGTGGTGTTTATTTAATTCATTCAGCAAGCGGTAGCTTTGGTTCAATTCATTGACCAACAATGCCCGTTCGCTGATGACATGGGGCGCTTTCCAGTATGCGCGATTGTCGAGCATGTGCAGCTGGTGCGTCGACCAATTCCAGTTTTTTACCAATTGTTCTAATAATGCCCGTTGCCAGGATTTATTGGTCTGGCGATGGGTGCGCGATAATGCGTTATTGGCTTTAAAATAAAAACAGCGCCTCACTAACTCCAGGCGCAAAAGCTGATGGTGTAAATATAAATAATCTTCCAGCCGTTGATACACCATTACATAGGGATCTAATGCATTGGCGTCCGGTGTTTCGGCATAAATTGCACGCTTGAAGCGAAGGGCTAATGGCTCGCTGGTATTTTTAATTGCGTCGGCAATATCGTTTTCATTATCGATACCGACTCGTGCGGTATTACTGGCATAAGCTTCCAGCAATAGTAGTTTTAACACTGATTTATAAGGGGACTCAATCGCTTTATACAATTGCCATACGCCGGCACCTACAAATTCGTTGGCCGGAATTTCAGGCAGGCCACCGAAATCAATAACATCTTCTTCTTTGATAAAACGTTTGCGCAGCAATTTTTCGCGATAAACACTGTAATTGTCTTCCTGTGTTGCAGGTATAAACCACCAGAGCGGAACCTTTCCTGCTAACCACAATGCGGTGCGGTAAAATTCATCCAACAACAAAAAATGCTGCGCTGAGCCACTGCCTTCACTACTCATTCGCTTGCCGCGCTGGTTGGCAAAATCATCGCTATGCATCAGGAAACAATGTACTTCCAAATGAATTTGTTGTTCAGCCCATTGACTAATCAGTTGGCATTTTCGTTCCAACTCCTGCAATGCGCTGTCGTTGCCAACCAAGCTATGGCATACCCAGATATCCAAATCACTGGCGCCACTTTGAGCGATGGTGCCGACGCTTCCCATGATAAACAATGCATCTATTGAATAGGTTTTTTCAGTGAGATCGCGATTGTATTGAAAACTGCGTGCGAGGATTTTTGCCTGGCGTAGCTCATCCGCGGAGGGTTGGTATTGATAGATTCCTGCCGGTGTTGAATGGGAGATATAACCCGGTAGCATCGGATGATTCACATGAAAAAGCAGCGGCAATAATTGTAAAAAATGTTGCTGGCGGTCAGACAATGCAGCACAGGTCCGCTCATAGCGCACACGATTTAAATCGAGAAAGCGTTGTTTGAGCTGGGTTAATTGCTTGCGGTCAATACCTTCATCAATGTCATGAATATCTATCGGACGAGAGTGCATGGACGTTGATGGCCTTGGAGTTAGCGCTGCAGGTTATCGTTAGTGACTTTTTTTTTGCGTAGTATATCGGCGAGTGTATTGTAAAGTAATTCAGGATTAACCGGTTTGGATAAATAACCATTCATACCTGCTGCCAGGCAACGTTCGCGATCACCGCGCATGGCTTGTGCTGTCACAGCAACAATAGGGATATATTGTGGTTGATTGTTGTTGCGCAATTGGCCTGCGCGAATACGTTTGGTTGCTTCCAAACCATCCATCTCCGGCATTTCCAGGTCCATTAAAATAATGTCGAAGGATTCAGTAGTATTTTCCAATATCTTCAACGCCTCAATGCCATTGCCGGCGATACTGGTGTGAATATGTTTCTTTTTCAAGATGCCACGGATAACTTGCTGGTTCACAATATTGTCTTCTACTACCAGCATGCGGGTATTTTCCAGGATGTCGAGTGATTCATCGTGGATGAGCACTTCCGGGCTGATTTGTTGCAATAACTGTTCGCGCCCGATTGCCTGGCTAATCGCATCAAATAACCGCGACTCACTCACCGGTTTACTTAAAAATTCATCCACCAGAATAGCGTTGGGATCAGCGCTGGAGATTTCATCGCGATGATAGGCTGAAATTAAAAATACCCGGGGTTTTTGTTTCAAGCTGTTGTCTGATTTGATCAAGCCGGTAAGTTGCAAGCCATTAATGTTGGGCATGCGATAATCCAGCAATATAAAATGATACGGCTGGCCCAGGTTATCTGCCTGGCGAATGCGCTCAATAGCGCTGAACGGGTTGTCTATTTCATCCGCTTGTAAATGGATACTGCGTGCAGTACTAGCGATGATAGTGCGCGCAATGGTGTTGTCATCCACAATCAGTACACGAATATTATTTAGATCGCGCGGATGATTGACCAATGTTTTTTCACCCAGGTGACTGTGCTCAAATACAGCCGTAAAAGTGACTTTACAACCTTTATTTAAACTGGAATCAATCTGGAAATCACCTTGCATCAAATGTACAAGGTGGCTACAAATCCCCAAGCCGTAAGAATTTTTTTCGGTGTCGGCATGATACTTATTGAAGACCAGGCGTTCGCGTATGTGGGCAAGTTTTTCTGCTGTCATGCCTAAACCATTATCTTCTACGGTAAATTGCAACACGACTTGCTTCTGTTTTTGCTGTTGCGCCAAACGGGCTACACGCACGACTACCTGGTTGGTATTGGAATACTGGAATGTATTACTGAGTAAATGGCTGAGAATCTGGCTGAGCCGCGAGGCATCACCTCGCAGAAAGCGCGGCACATCAGCCTTGATGTCATACACAATATCTACGGCGCGATGCAGTGCGCTGATTTCAAATAGTCGCGAAATTTTTTCAAATAATTGATCAAGGTCGAAATGGGCATATTCAAGGATGACGCGGCCCGCTTCAATTTTGGAAAAGTCGAGCAGCTGGTTAATGATTTGTAGTAGCGAATCCGCCGCCGAATTAACACTCATTAAATAACTTTGTTGTTGCTCATCCAATCGGGTGTCATGTAATAGGTAACCGATACCGATAATGGCATTCATCGGGGTGCGAATTTCGTGGCTGACGCGCGCGAGGAATTCACTTTTGGTTTTACTGGCAAGATCGGCTTGTGCTTTCGCGTTCAATAATTCTTCGCGCGAGTTTATAAAATCGGTAATGTCAGTATTTACGCCGACGCAACGTGTGGGGCGGTCCAAATGATCCCGCTCAAAAAACTTGGCCTTGGAATTGACCCAAATAATATGCCCATCGCGATGCAACAAGCGGAACTGCAATTGCAGTGAATCACGCTTGTTGTCGATAGACGTTTGATATTCCAGCAACATATTGTCCAAATCATCGGGGTGGACAAAATAATCCTGCAAGGTCTTCAGGTTTCCCGGTAAATCTTCGTAATCGTAGCCGAGCATGCGCAAATAACTGCGGCTGAAATAAATTTTGTTGGTGAGTAAATTCCAGTCCCAAATACCATCATTGCTTGCTTCCATTGCGTATTGATAGCGAGTATCGCGATCATTCATCAGGCGCAGTTGTTCGTGTTGTTGCATAAAGCGAAATAACCAACCGAGCAAACTGCCAAGTGCTTTGGTATCTTGCTGGTGCCAGGTGCAAGGATTATCGCGATGCAAGGTCATTAAGCCTTGTAATTGGTTTTGTTCCGAGAGCGGGATTATCAGGCTATTAAAAATGCCTAGCTGCCGCAAAGGTTCAGTGGCTTGGGTTTGGTCGTGATCAGTTGCCGACAATATCAGTGACTGATTTTCTTCCAGCAGGCGCCGTTCGGCGGAGCCGGCTTTAATCGCGAAGTGCAGCCATGCGGGTGCTTGCAAGTAGTTGCGACTGGTAACGTTTAAGTCAGATACACACCATTGGCTGAGCAGATAGAGTTGTGCGTCTTGCTGATCCCAGTTCCAAATCCCGATTTCGCGCAGCCCGAGCAGGCTGCCAACTTTGCGCAGGACTTGCTGGATACTGTGTGGGTGCTGTTGCTTGACGAGGTATCTCAGGGTTTCCTGGACCCAGGTCTCATCAAAAATCGCACCTTCACTTTTATTGAGTGGGCCCGGTGCATCCTGATCGGAATCTATGAGGGGATTTTGCGCGCTGGTGCGTAAGGTATTAATAGCGTGTTTGGCTTGCAGGCTTTGTTTCAGGGATGCGAGCTCCTCCTCCAGCAGCTGAATTTTTGCTGCTAGTGCCTCTTCAGAATCGCCTGAATGCAAAGATTTTTTACCCATGCTTGATCTGCATGCCTCGTTGGTGATCTGGACAAAAAACACACTGCCAGACTCAAAGCCTAGCCCATGGCTGTGCAAATACCAGCGACAACTATAATAAAGAATGAAAAATGCGCCAAGTGGCGATGAGCTGCAATGACGTATCAATAAATGAATGAGAAGGAGGTTTCTTTGCCGGGGGAACGTTAATTATCACGGGGTAAAAAAACGCCGCACCGTTAAACGATGCGGCGTTTTTAGTTGGGCGGGTAAAAACTTATTTGCGGTTGGCGAGATTGTCTTTCGCGCGCGCAACAGCGGCTTTGACTTGTGCCGGTGCAGTGCCGCCGATGTGGTTGCGCGCAGCCACTGAACCCTCCAGTGTTAACACGGCAAATACGTCCTGTTCAATCACGGTAGAGAATTGCTGCAATTCAGCGAGGCTCATTTCCGATAAATCTTTTCCGGTTTGCACGCCGTGGGCAACTGACTTGCCGACAATCTCATGCGCATCGCGGAAAGGTACGCCGCGACGGACAAGGTAGTCCGCCAGATCGGTGGCCGTGGAGAAGCCGCGTTTGGCCGCTTCGTACATTTTTTCTTTGCGTGGCTGGATTGCAGGCACCATATCGGCGAAAGCGCGCAGGCAATCTTTTACGGTATCGATCGCATCGAATACCGGCTCTTTATCTTCCTGGTTGTCTTTGTTGTACGCCAATGGCTGGGATTTCATCAGGGTTAACAGTGCAGTCAGGTGACCGTAGACGCGGCCGGTTTTACCGCGCACCAGCTCAGGTACATCCGGGTTTTTCTTTTGCGGCATGATGGATGAACCGGTGCAGAAACGATCCGGCAAATCGATAAAGCTGAATTGCGATGAAGTCCACAGCACCAGCTCTTCGCTCGCGCGCGACAAGTGCATCATCAGCAAGCTGGCGAAGGCGGCGAATTCGATGGCAAAGTCGCGGTCACTGACGGAATCGAGCGAGTTTTCGGTCGGTGCATCAAAACCCAGCAATTGTGCCGTGTAAGCGCGATCAATCGGGTAGGTAGTTCCTGCCAGTGCGGCGGCGCCAAGCGGTGATTGGTTCACGCGTTTGCGGCAATCCTGCAGGCGGCCATAATCGCGCTGCAACATTTCAAACCAGGCTAATAAATGATGGCCAAAGGTCACTGGTTGGGCAGTTTGCAAATGGGTGAAGCCGGGCATGATGGTATCGGCATTGGCTTCGGCGACTTGCAGTAAGCCTTGTTGCAAGCGGGTAAGTTCTTTGGCGATTGCATCGATTTCGTCGCGCAAATACAGGCGGATGTCGGTGGCAACTTGATCGTTGCGCGAGCGTCCGGTATGAAGTTTTTTTCCGGTGATGCCGATGCGCTGGGTGAGCAGTGCTTCGATGTTCATGTGCACATCTTCAAGGCTCACAGACCAGGTAAATTTGCCCGCGACGATTTCCGCACGAATCTCTTCCAGGCCGGTAATGATCTGGTCGCGCTCGGCGTCGGTGAGTACGCCGACTTTGGCGAGCATGGTCGCATGGGCGATGGAGCCATTGATATCGTGGTGGTAAAGGCGGTAATCAAAACCAATGGAGGCGGTAAAACGCTCGACGAAGGCGTCGGTAGCTTCACTGAAGCGGCCGCCCCAGGGTTTGATGGGCTGGTCATTCTGGCTCATGAGGAAGTGTCCACAAACTTTAAATAATGAAAGAGATGGCAGGTGCAGCTAGGCTAAGATTCGCGATTTGTGCGGATATAAAAACGGCTGCTGCGCCGCAGGCCGCGCATTATAGCCCAAGGCATAGCCAATAAGGTGCGCTGCGGCGTGATCGAACCTGTAAAAACCATCCCGTGAACGATAGAGGATTTATGCCTGCACCCAGGGTCAAAAATACCCGCGTTGAAGCGCGCGAGCCCATTAACCCGTTTTTGCCGGATTTGTGTAATAGCCAGGCATTGTTCCTGCTGGTATTGGTTGCGGAATTGCTGGCGTTATTGCTGACCATCAGCGCCTCATCCGGCCTGCGGGATTTCAGCTGGGACAAGCTCGCGCTAATCTCGGTCCAGGTGCAATGGATTGTATTGTTCAGTGCGATGGCGTTATGCCGGATGCGTTTTTGGCTGGGGCAGCAAACCCAGGTGCAAGCGGGTACCGCCAGTTATGTGTTGGTATTGGTCATTACGCTGGTGTTGTCGACGTTGGGACAATGGATTATTTACGGCGCAAGCGGTTTGTTATTTGTCGATGATCAACACTTCACATTTGATTACTGGTTGTTGTTAGACAACCTTGTGATTGCAGCGATTCTCTCCGGCATCCTGTTGCGTTACCTCTATTTGCAGCAGCAATTGCGCAACCAGCAGCAAGCGGAAATGCAGGCGCGCATCCAGGCGTTGCAATCGCGTATTCGTCCGCATTTTTTATTTAACAGTATGAATGCGATTGCCAGTTTGATCAGCACTGATCCCGATACCGCCGAACGTGTGGTTGAGGATTTATCGGAATTGTTTCGCGCGAGCCTGGCGGAACCGACATTGATTCCGCTGGAGCGCGAGCTCACCTTATGTAAACATTACCTGGAAATTGAGCAGCTGCGTTTGGGGCGTCGGTTGCAGGTGGATTGGCAGATTGGCAGCTACAATAGTGATGTAAAAATTCCCAGCCTGATGTTGCAACCCCTGGTCGAGAACGCGATCTTCCACGGCGTTGAACCTATGCCCAAGGGTGGGAAAATTACGATCAAGGTTTCGCAAAACGATAAGCAACTCAGCATTGTTATTTGTAACCCTTATATGCTGGCAAAAAAGAATGTGCAAAACCACGAGCATTCCCAGCGCCATAACCGCATGGCATTGGATAATATCCGTCGTCGGTTGACTGCGCATTTTGGCAGTGCTGCGCGTTTATCCAGCAGTGCGGAAAACGGCATATTTACCACCTATATATTTTGTCCGCTGGCAGTGTGAGAGCTGCGCAATTAAATATTTTTAAACATCATCCACCAGGAAAATAATTATGGATGTATTGATCGTCGACGATGAAGCACTGGCGCGGCAGCGGCTGGTACGCATGGTTGAAAAAATTGATGGCTTTTCGGTAGTCGCTGAAGCGGATGGTGCCGATGAAGCCATGGTTGCCATTGCGGCGCATGATCCGGACATCGTCTTGCTGGATATCCAGATGCCGGGCCGCGACGGGCTTTCACTTGCGCGCGATATTGCTGCATTGGAAGATCCTCCGGCGATAATTTTTTGCACGGCATACGATCAATATGCGCTGGATGCATTCGGTACCAATGCGGTAGGTTATTTGCTCAAACCGGTCAAGGCCGAGCAATTATTACAAGTGCTGGAAAAGGCAACCAAGCTCAATAAAATCCAGCGCGTGGCAGCGCAAAAAAATCCAACGCCCAAAAAAGAAAACCAGCGTACACATATCAGTGCCAAAACCCGGCGCGGGGTGGAATTAATTCCGCTGGAAGATGTACGTTACTTTTTGGCAGACCATAAATATGTGACGGTTTATCATCGCAGTGGTGAACATTTGCTGGATGAAACCTTGAAGGAGTTGGAGGAAGAATTTTCCGGGCGTTTTGTGCGTATCCATCGCAACTCATTAGTGTCCGCCAAACATATTGAAGCACTGGAACGCACCGTCCAGGGCCAATACCAGGTGCGGCTTGCTGATACCGATATGCGCCCGGTTATTAGCCGCCGGCACGTGAGTGACCTGAAAGACCTCTTGAAAATGATGTAAAAGTGGTACTTGAAAAATATCGTCATGAACAATCAATAATGATTGCTGTAATGGCGTTTTTGCTACGGCGTTGATAAAACAACGGCATTTATATGGTTAACCATTCGCAATCATTCTTACCAAAAAAAATTACGGGTATTTTATTTAATTTGGATGCCAGTAATTTGTAAAAAGAGATGTCCTTCCTTTTTTGATTGTTTATTCCCTCGACAATGCGACGCTTTTCCCTATAGGGGGACGCGTTCAATCCATTCATCGTCGAGGGAATAATGAGTATCTCAAAAAAAATATTTCGGCAGTCAGCTTTTGTGTTAGGCGCAGGCTTAACGTTACACGCCTCCGGCAGTTTTGCGGCGCGTTGTGAATACGTCATCCAAAGCGATTGGAACACCGGCTTTGTGGCCGCTGTGCGTATCACCAATGACACCAGCACACCCATCAATGGCTGGTCGGTTAATTGGTCTTATACTGATGGTTCAACGCGCACCGGCGGCTGGAATGCCAACATCAGTGGCAACAATCCTTACACCGCAACCAGCGTTGGCTGGAATAACCAGATTAACCCCGGGCAAACAATTGAGTTCGGTGTGCAAGGCAATAAAGGTGTTGCGAATTCGCCGGCAGCGCGCCCGGTAGTGACTGGCAACGTGTGTTCGTCGCCAGTGAGCAACCCGTCGACTAGCAGTCGATCCAGTGTGCCGAGCAGCAGAAGTTCGAGCAGTTTACCTATCGATATTTTATCGTCGAGCAGTTACAGCAGCGCCAGAAGTTCATCAAGCCGGAGCTCCAGCAGTGTGCCGATTGATATTTTGTCATCAAGCAGTTACAGCAGTTTCCACAGTGTATCCAGCCGCAGCGCGAGCAGTTTTTCGGCGGGCTCTTCCAGCAGTGTGCGCAATTCGAATTCCAGTTTTTCCAGTGCGAGTTCACAACCTTCATCTAACTCTTCAGCAGGTTCGAGCAGTTCCAAAGGTGTTAATCATCCACCGGTTGCACGCCTGGCGCTGACGGCAGAGGGGTTAACGGTGCGTGCTAACGCGTTGGCATCTACTGATGAAGATGGCGATAAGTTGAAATACTCCATCGGATTTGGTGATGGAGCGGCAATCAGTTATGGCGATGCCTGGCATACCTATAAAACACCCGGTACCTACACGGTGACATTGACCGTGGACGATGGCACCGCCAGCAGTGAAAAACAGGAATCCGTCACGCTCACCGGCTCCGGTAGCAACCAGCCGCCTATTGCGGTGCTCAACCTCGTGCGCGATAACCAGCGCATCATCGCTTACGCCAATACCTCTTACGATGCGGAAAGCGGGCTCAGTTACTTATGGGATTTTGGTGAGGGGCAATTTATGGGCTCTACCAGGCAATCGTTCAACGATTGCAATACCACCACGTCTACACCGGTGACCCTCACGGTATCGGATGGCCAATTAGCAGATACCGTGCAGGGCTATGTCGCATACCGCTGTGGTGTATTCCAGGACACTGTTGGCAATGCAAGCTTCACTTATACGATTGATGGTTTGAAGGTAAACGTGGATGCGCGTGGCTCTACTCAAGCCCGCTCATTGGAATGGAATTTTGGTGGTGCCGGTAGTGGCGGCAGTAGCAGTGTGGGGGCGGGTCGTTTGCTGGAGTCGTACACTTACGCCGCGCCGGGAACCTACAACATTCAGCTCACGGCTCACGGGGATTGGGGTGACGGCACTAAAACCATTCCGGTGACGGTGGGTACGGTGGTGAGTTCATCATCGTCCAGCAGCAGTATTCGCAGTTCATCCAGTTCAAGCGTTAGCAGTGTACCCAATCATTACGATGCACCCCGCGCAACGACCGCGCCGGTCATTGATGGCAGCGCCGATGCTGTGTGGGATCGCGCTTCATGGGCACCCATCGATGTGTTCTGGCTCGGTACGCAACCCAATCCATCGGCACAGGATTACAGTGGTCGTTACAAAGCCTTGTGGGATGAGGATTATCTGTACCTGTTGTTCGATATCACCGATGACCGCATTTACGACGGCGTGCGCGATGCGTTGGATCGCTATTGGGAAGATGACACCGTTGAATTGTTTATCGATGAAAACAAAAACGGCGGCCAGCACGGTTACAACACCAGTGCCTGGGCGTATCACATCAGCACCTATGGCGATGTGGTGGATTACACCACCTCTGGTCCGAAATTGCTGAATGACCATATCGATACCCGATTGGTGAGTGTTGGCAGTAAACACTTGTGGGAAATTCGCGTGCGTATTTATGGCGAGGATTATGCCGATTGGAAAACCAATACCCCGCTCAAACTTTTCTCCGGAAAACTCATGGGATTCTCCGCGTGTTACATCGATAACGATGGCAGCCCGCAGCGCGAAAGCATGATGGGTTCGGTAAATACCCCGGGCCACAAAAATAATCAGGGTTACCTGGATGCCAGCGTATTTGGCTCCTTGCGCCTGGTTGAGTAAGTTTTGCGTGTAGAAAACCCCTGCGTAAACAATAAAACCCCGCTGTAAAAAGCGGGGTTTTATTATCAGGTCAACACATCGCTCACATCAGGTGTGCGATTGTTTTGCCGCAAAAAATCAACGACAGGTCACTGCCGGTGTTTCTACACTGCCACCATTGGTATTGCCCTGGAAACCAAACTCCACGGTTTGACCTGCGCCGATATTACTATTCCAGCCAAGGCCGGTGGCGCTGTAAGGGTTGCTTCCCGTGAGGGTCGTATTCCATGAACTGGTGAGGCGATTATTGCCGCTGTATTGCCAGCTCGCGGTCCAGCCGGATTTCGCACTGGTGCCGGAATTGGTGACGCGAATCGCACCGGTAAAACCCGAGCCCCAGGAATTGGAAACCACGTAAGTACAGGTCAATCCTCCGGTGTTGTTATTCACACTGCTTGAGCTGCTGGACGGTGGTGTCACGCTACTGCGACTGCTCGATGTTGCCGGTGTGCTGCTGGAACTGCTGCTGGTAGACGGTGTGCTGGACGCAGTATTGCCTTCGATTCCAAACGGCGCCGGTAACGCGGCACAACTGGTGCGGCCCACACAACTTTGCTGGTTTTCCCAGCCCCAGCCTGACGGTGTGCTGACGCAAATCGGGTAGCGATTGCCATACCAGTTGCAAGTCCCGCCAGTGTTGTTCACCGACGATGAACTGGAGCGAATACTGGATGAACTGGTTGCCGGGGTAGAAGAGGGCACGGAAGAACTGCCTGGAGCCACGCTCGAACGCGAGCTGCTCGAAGAGCTTGGTGTAGCACCAAAGTGCGTCGCCAGGCGCGATGTGGCCTTGATGCCGTTGGTACTGTTGATCAGGAAGTTGCCCCAGGTGCTGAGCGAAGCCGCGTTCCAGTTGTTGACGATATCCAGTTGCACACAACAGCCGCCGTTACCGCTCCAGCTCCAGCCCAGATAACCGATGCGCATATCCTGCGCGTATTGGAGAATCGCTTCTTCCGCCACATTGCTGCCGTTGTGCTCTGCACCGAACTCACCCACCACAATCGGCAAACCGCGGGTTTGGAAGCTGCTCAGGTAGCTCTGCACAATGCTCGCGCTGTTGTACACCTCGTACATATGCACGGAAAACACGGTGTTTTTCAGGGTATCGGCGGCGAAAATGGCGGGGGCGTTATCGCGCATGGCATTTTGCCAATCCTGTCCCCAATTGGCGGCATCGACCATTAACTGATGTGTTAAACCACCGCTGCGTAATGCGCGCACGCCGGTGATGGTGTCGTTGGTATAGGTAGTCGCGGAAGTGCTATTGCCGAAGGGTTCGTTGGCAATATTCACAATTACATAATCTTCCTGGCCGATGATCGCGGCTTTGATATCTGCACTTAACCAATATTCGGTCGCACGGCTGATATGGGTAGCTGCCGCGCTTTCTCCATAGCCAGTTGAGTCGTGCACTTCCAGTACGCACACCAGTTTGTTGGCCTTGCATTGGTTAATTACGTTAGTTACATCAGCACCGCTGTTGCGTGTCCACTGGGTACCATTAGCCAGGACTACGCGTACCGAGTTGGCGCCCGTGGCGGCGATATCGCGCAGTGACTGGTTAAGGCGATCCGGATACCAGGCATGGGCGTGGTTAACACCGCGGAATACAAACGGATTGCCGTTGGGATCCAGGATTTGCGAACCGCTGACGCTCCAGCCGGCAAATGCCGGAGCGACCATCGCAGACGCCAGGATTGCCAGCGCTGTGCGTTGCAGGTGTTTTCTGGCGTTAGTGACGAATTGTTTCATAGAGTGGTTTCCTTGCAGAGAGGGCTTGCGCGAGCGGCGGTTTGGTGGCGCCGGGTCGGGCGAGCGTGGTTATTGTTATCAAATTGCGTGCGCACTGCCGTCAGTTTAACCAGTGCAATGCACCGGGAAATCCGTTGGGAGATGAACAGCTTTGCTGGTAATTGCAATCATGACCCTGGCTCGCGCAGGATTTTTGGAGAGAAAAATCCCGGAAACATCGCGGCGATAATTATTATAAAAGCGGGTGGGCATGATTTGTAATCGGTTACATATTATTCCTATGTAACCGTGTACACAAGCAGAAAATCCGCCAATTAGCGCACATTCACAAGGAATCTGCACTTATTCACTGTTTGCCGATACTTTCCTGAATTCCACTTTCATCTATGGTTTTGCCTATTGATTCCATCGACAGCCCTGGCTGGGACCCGGTGTTCAAAGGGCAAACCGAATCCATGATTCGCGGCAACCTAATCGCCCTGGATCATTTCAGCCGTTGTGTTTAAAAAAGAAAAAGGTTTTGGTGAAACACCAAAACCTTTTTCTGTATCGCTAATAGATAATTGCGAGATTGTTTCGTCGAGGTAAAAACTTTTTTAAAGCCGATTATTTAAAAATTACTTTTTTCTAAATAATAGGGTTACGCGATTTGATTCACCAATTGCGCGATATTTTTCCTTATCGGCGTCCCTGGCATCCAGGCTGGGTGGTAAACGCCAGACATTTTCACCTGCTTGTGGGTCATCTTTCGGGTTTTTGTTGATATCACTTTCAGCAACGAATTCAAAACCAGCCTTTTCCATAAAGCTAACAATACGCGAGCGTTTTAAATAACCGTTTTTTCCGGATGCCCAATCATCGGGTTTCTCTTCACTCATTGCATGCTGGACGATACCGACAACACCGCCGGGTTTTAGTACTCGTTTTGTTTCAGCCAGCGCTTGCGTCAGGTAGCCGCCATCATTTTCAAAATTTGCCAGATTGTGCAGGGCACGAATAAATAAAACCGAATCTACTTTGCCGGTGAGGCCGGCCGGCAATGTGGCGAAGGTATAGGCCTGTGCCGTTGCGCCATCTGCACCGCCCCAGGCTTTTGCTTTACCGCTCCATTCAGCAGGCCAGCGTTTACGGCCTTCCATGAATTCTGTATTCACCCAACTGCCAAATTTGGGCCATAGGTCGAGATTGTAGTCCACACCAATCAACTGTCCGTTTTTCCCCAGGTAGGGCACCAGGATTTTTGAATACCAACCGTCGCCCGGTAAAACTTCAATGACGGTATCGCCGGGTTTTACCCCAAAAAATGAAAGTGTTTCTACCGGGTGACGCGCTGCATAGCGCGCTTGCTGTTCTGCTGGCAGGCTTTGGGTGATGCTCACCAAACGCGCGCTATTTTCCTTGTTTAATGTGTTTTTCTGCGAATGAGATGCGCAAGCACCCAGTAAGATTACGCTCGCAATCAGGGCGAGTTTTTTCATGGTAATGTTCCTTTATCAGGGCGATGGGAAAGTGTAGTTTTTGGAAATGAGTTGGAGTTTGCCTGTTATCGTTGTTGTTGGGTGTAATAAACGATTATTTTTTGTAAAGCCGAAATACGTCGGGGTCGCATGGTGCGTATCGAAGAATACCGTGAATGTACATTACCGTCACGATGCAAGGGCTATTTTACAGCTCGCATCATGTTGGTATTAACGTATCGCAGGAGAATTTAAATCCCTCATCTAAAAATAAAAACCCGCCGAAGCGGGTTTTTTTAAACAGTAAAACAAAAACCGATTAGTACACCAACGTTTGGATCGCGCGCGCCGGAATGGTCACATTGGTTTCCTGGTCGCCAATGTAGTAACGATAAGCAACAGCGGCATCACTATTATTCATGACAACGGTTGCCAATTTATTATCCGCATTCATGAACGAAGTCGTTTGCAATACGCTGCGGCTGGTTACGGCGCTTACGCGTTGCGCTTCCGGTTTAATAAATTTGGAAAAGTGGCCAAGGTAGTAGTAACTCGGGGTGTAAATTAATTCACCTTTGTTACTGGCATGGATGGGCGAGAAGCAGAAATTGCCAACATGGTTAGGGCCGCCTTTGTCATCGAGCAGGATATTCCAATCGGTCCAGGCGACGGCGCCGGAGTTGAAATCATTAATTAATGAATCGCCGTAGCGCTCGCCGTTGGGCCAGTATTGGTAACGCTCCGGATTAAATTTTTCGACAGTGGCTTCGGTGAGCATTAAATTTACGTTTGGATATGCCTTGTTAACTTCCGCTACGTTCTTATACATCGGTTGGCCGCCGGTCCAGGTTTCGTACCAGTGGAAGCCGATGCCCCACACATATTTTGCGGCATCCGGATCGCTCATAATCGTGTGGGCGCGATGGGTAATTAAATCGCGGTTGTGATCCCACACGATAATTTTTTTATCGCCCAGGCCTTCTTTTTGCAATGTTGGCCCGAGGTGATTTTTCAAAAAGTCGCGTTCATCTTCCGCGGTAAAAATCATGGATTCCCAGGTCTGTTTTGCCATGGGTTCGTTTTGTACGGTCAAGCCCCAGATAGGCACACCTTCTTTTTCGTAGGCTTTAATAAATTTGGTGTAGTAGAGCGCCCAGGCTGCGTTGTATTCCGGCAATAATTTTCCACCGCGCAACATATTGTTGGTGTCTTTCATAAACGCCGGTGCTGACCATGGGCTTACATACGTCGTAATTTTTCCGCCGGCGGCTTTGAGCACTTTTTTAACCAGTGGCAAACGGTATTTGCGATCGTGGTCAATGCTGAACGTTTTTAATTCTTTATCACCTTCTTTGATGTAGGTGTAACTGCCGCTACTGAAATCCGAACTGTGAATCGTGGTGCGCAGCAAAGTGTAGCCAATACCGTGTTGATTGTCGTAATAGGCTTTCAGGAATTCATCCTGTTTTTTGCGATTTAATTTGGCAAAGACTTCAGCACTTGCGTCAGTGACTGCGCCGCCAATACCGAGGATTTTTTGATAGCGGATTTCCGGGTTTACGATGACGGCGATGTCAGTCTCGGGATATTGCTGCGCAGGTTTGAGGCTAAGTGTATCGCTCAGGCTGATACGCTGGTTGGAATCCTTGGCGGTGGTATAAACGCTGACTTGTTTGTCGGCGGCGAATGCGCTGAGGCTGGCACCGGTGACCGCGACAGCGAGCATCCATTTTTTCAACTGTTTTTGCATGTTGGAGTTTCTCTTGTTGTGAAAAAACTATTTTACTTGTAGTTCAACCGGGCCGGATGTAAAGGCGCGTTGCTTTACACCAGGCACGTTTGATATTAATTGGTTATTTATTGCTTTTTAATTTCAATCCAGTTGAGATTCCATTCCTTGCCAACGGAGCGTAAACGCAAGGTGTGGTTGCCTTCCGTTAAGGCAAAGCTGGCACTGGTTTGGGTGATGTAGGTTTGCCAACCTCCGGTCGCCGCCAGGGTTTGGGTATCAACCACCACGCCATCAATTAACGCTTCAAAACCGGTGCTGCCGGTTTGGCTCGCCAAGCGATAATCAATGGTGTAACTACCGCCAGTTTCCGCTTTGATTTTGAATTCAATGTAATCGCCTGATTCGAAATGGCCGACATTGAGGCCTCCGCCGGTGTCGCCGGTGTTTTCAGTCTGCACGCCGCTCATGGCAGTAAATTTCTCCGCCTCGATTTTTGCAGGTACAGGTAGATACAACAGCGGGGTGTTGGCTTGCTCGCTGGTGTAACCCTCGGCGATGCTGTTTTTAGCGGCGACCGCATAATAGTAGGTCTCTTCCGGATTCAGGCCGGAATCGCTAAAGCCCGGTGCGGTCAGGCCTTCTGCCACCAGGGTGCCTTTGCTGCCGGCCAGGTTGGAGCGGTAGACGTTATAGGTAATGCCATTGCCCGCGATTGCATCCCAGGTAAGTGCAATGCTGTTACCGGTTTGGGCCAGTTTCACGTTAGCGGGGCGAACCGGATAATCGAACACGTTATTGTGTTCGTCAGTTACCAGCCATTTGGCCAGACCGGCGTTTACGTCGTAACCAACCTGGCCATAACTCTTGAACAGGGCCTCGATAGCAGCAACAGGTGCAGTGGTGAAATCCACTTTACCTGCATTATCAACTACATCTTTACCCGCCACCGGTGCGTCTTCAATCAGGTAGATTTCTGCCCAGGTATTCACGCTGCTATTGCCTTTGAATACCCCACTGAAATTATAGGTTTGGCCGCCTTTCAGGGTGACTTGTTGGTAAAGTGCACCGTTGATTTCACCATTTACACCCGCAGGGCGGGTGATGTGCAATACCGGCCCGCTGCTGCCAGTGGGTGCTTTGGTGGCATCGTTGCTGTTGTAGTTGAAGGCAAGTGAACCACTGATGGCCAACTCTGACCAGCCGCCGCTTGCGCCGAAGTTGCTGTTCGCTAGCAGTTCTTCGTTAGTCGTAGCGTTTTTCAAGCTGATGCTATCGAAGGTTACATCCGGATTCGCACCGCCGTTAGCGCCGGTTTTGATGACGAGGTAGTAAGTCTTGTCACCAGTACCGCCCGCCTTGATGGTGGTAGCTTTTTTCGCGCACGCATTAGCGAAGGTAGAATCCCAGTTGTTGCAATCCCAGGTGCTGGCTTTGGTGATCAGGCCGACACCGGTGTCGAGGTCGGTGTTGATTTCATTGGTCACCATGCCCCAGGTACCTTTACCTTGTCCACCCGCAACGGTGACGAGTTTGTAAGACCAGCTGGTCGATGCCCAACCGTAGGAGGCGAAGATATCGTAAGTGGCTGCGCCGATTTTACCGCCGAGGTCATCCACACCTGCGCCTGCACCTTGCCATGGTTGGAATTCGCCCATCAGCATCGGGGTTTTAAGCGCGGTTAACCGCTTATTCCAGTCGCATACACCGCCTTTACCGTCGTTGCCACACTTGAGCCAATCGCGATGGACGTCGAAATGGCTGTCGCCCGGGCGATCACCAAACAGGCCGGGGTAGGGATGGAGTTGGAACGCGACATTGGTTTTGCCAGTTGTTGCCGGATCGCCGTACACATCGATACTGCCGTAGTGGCTATGCAGAATGATGATATGTTTGTCATCGATCTTGCGGATGGTGTCGTAGAGTTCATTGACGCGCACCGCCATATCTTCCGCAGTTGAACCCCATGGCTCATTGAGCGGGTCATAAGCGGCGACCGCAGGTTCGTCTTTGTATTTAGTGGCAATTTGTTCCCACAGCCACTTGGTGCGGTCCTGGTATTCGGAGTTGGTCCAGTATTGGTTTTGGCCGGAGCAACCGGTGTGGTCGTTAGGCGTTTGGCTACCGAGGGCGCCGTGTAAATCGAGGATCACATACATGCCGCGTTTTTTCGCTTCGGCAATCGTCCAATCGATGTAATGCCATGCATCGGCACGCAGGGTACGAGGATTTTTTTCGTCCTCGATCACGCTCCACAGGATTGGCAGGCGTATAACATTAAATCCAAACGCCTTTAGCTGGTCAAAATCGCGCTCTTTGATCCAGTTGTCGCGGAATAATTTGATCAAGCGTTCTTTTTCAGAGTAGCCAAAACGCTCGGTGAGTTTGGCTTCGAGGGTGCATTGGTCGTGTACGCCATTGCCACCTTGACCCATCATCCAGAACTCTTGCACTAACCAGTTACCCAGGTTGGTACCTTTGAGGCAAACCTGGTCGCCGTTGCTCTTGACCCACTTGGTACCATCGGTTTTCAGCATGGTCAGGCCTTCAGTGCCGTTCGCTACCGGGTTACAGACTGCAACGGGGGCAACTGACGACGATGACGATGATGAAACTGATGTGATTGAGCTGTGCACATTATTGGAAGCGCGAACCCCGTGGTCACTGCCACCACCGCAGGCGACCAGGCCGAGCAGGGCAACGCTGAGCAGGCTTAAGGTAAAAGAGCTGTTAACAGGGGGATGTTTGCTGTTGGATTTAGTCATAGCGGTTTCTCTTATCTTTATTGAAAACTCGAGGGTTATTGTTATTGCCGCCACATGGTTATCCAAAAGCCACACTTGTGCGCCCGACTAAATTTACTCGAACCGACTCAGGTTCTGATGTAGTTAAACTGGGAAGCTTTTTCCCCGAACCTGCTTCGTAACGCCTTGATAAAAATGAGTAAAAAAGCCCCGTGGCAACACGGGGCAAGGAACTGGCTTCCGGAAAAGAGGGCTGTGGATGCAGCCGCTATGACTGACCTTTCCGAAACCCGGGGAGGATGTCAAACGATCCTGGGCGTATTACAGCTGACATCATGAATTGAAGCGTCCGAGCACTGGCAACCGAACTTGCCGATCAAAACTGGGGTGGGTTTGTTTGGTGTGGGGTAACAGAACCTTGGGTTTATTGTCTCTGCGCTATTGAAATCAGGCTGGCAGTGCTTAAAACTTGTGCTCTTGGGGCGAGCTACCTATAGTGTCCCGGCAATATTTTTTTGGAGTCGGTATGAACACCCAACAATTGATAGCGGAAGCAATTGAGCTACCCGTTGAAGATCGTGCGCTTGTGGTCAATTCATTATTGAATAGCTTGAATCCATCGTCCGGGGCTATTGACCGTCAGTGGCTGGATGTTGCGCGGCAGCGATTAGATGAAATCAACGCTGGCAAGGTTATTCCCGTTCCGGCAGAAGCCGTGTTTGCCAAAATATGGAATCGTTTTGATAAATGAATGTTGCTTTCCATCCGCATGCTGAAGCGGAGTTAATTGCTGCTGTTGAATACTACGAGGCTTGTCATCCCGGTTTGGGGTTGGATTTTGCGATAGAAACTAATCTGGCTTTAGATCGTGCCAGTCGGTACCCGGAGGCTTGGCCGCTATTGGAATCACTATTCCGGCGAGTGCTGTTCAACCGATTTCCATTTACATCGTTGATGGCAAATCCTTGCTCGTAATTGCGGTAATGAACTTGCATCGTGAACCGAATTACTGGAAATCCCGTCGCTAATTTTCTGCACACATAAAAAAGCCGGTGCAAACGCACCGGCAAGCGAACTCATTACCAAAACGATTGGGGTCAATCGTCGGTAATGAAAGGCTATGGAGAAAAACACGAGCTTTAAAAAAGGCCGGCGCATGGCTGCGCCGACCAAGGCTTCGTAGACACTAACCGGGCTGGCCTATTGCTTGGTGAGTTGCCACCAGTTGATATTCCAGCCACCTTTTCTTACGAAGATCGCCAGGTCTTGCTGACCTGCTTGCAAGTTCACCGTGATCGACACGGTTTGCCAGTTTTGCCAGCCGCCGGTGTTGGGCACTGTGACTATACCCAGGTCCGTTCCATTTCTGCTCAGCACCAGGGTGCCACCGCTGTAAGGTGATGCTACGCGCACTTCCAGCGTGTAATTGCCGGCTGTGGGAATATTGATTGGATAGCTCGCCCAATCATTATCGTCGGTGCTGCCTGCATTGAACCCGCCGCCTGCATCCGTGGTGGTTTCCATGCGGATGCCGCTGTGATCCTTGAACATTTCCGCTTCGATACGCTGGCCAACTTGCGCTTTCCAGTTCATCCAGTAAGCGATGCTTTCGTTGCGCACCAACGGTTGCGTGCTGAATTGCTTGAACCAGTTTTCGATTTGGGTCGCGCTGGCGCTGCTGATGTTCAAGCCACCCATGCCGCCGCCGTTGCTGGAGTTGGTAATCATGCCCCAGGCCCAACTGCTGGTATCGCCATTGGAGCCACCGGATGAGGTGGTTTTCCACGCCCAATTGGTCGCGGCCCAACCGTAGCTGTTGTAGATGTCGTAGGTTTTGCGGGTCATCTGGCCGCCGTAACTGCCGAGTAGTGTCCAGGGCTGGAATTCGCCGACCAGGAATGGTGTTTGTATACCAGTGATTTTATTGCGCCAGTCGCAACTCTCGCCGGTCCCGTTCTGGTTGCAGTGCAGCCAGTTGGCGTGCATGTTGGCTTGGCCGGCACCGTAAGTAGCCGTGTCATTCCAGCCCCACAAGCCGGGGTAGAAATGCATCCATGTGGACACGTTAGTCAGGCCGCGACTATTCGGATTGCCGTAGGCATCGATACCGGAATTGTGGCCAGGTAGCAGAATGATGTGATTGGCATCTTTCGCGCGCACCACGTTGAACAACTCGTAGGAGCGGTTGGCGAGGGTGGTTGCGTCAGTGCCCCAGGGCTCGTTCAGCAGATCGTAAGCAGCGACAGCCGCGCGCCCGTTGTAACGCTGGGCGATCATATCCCACAGCCACTTGGTGCGATCCCAATAATTGGCATTGGTCCAGAGTTGTGCGGCGCCGATGCAGCCGTCGTGTTGCTCGGATGCCGCCGCCTGTCCACCCACCGCACCATGCAAATCGAGGATGGTATACATACCGCGTTTTTCCGCTTCATCGATTGCCCAATCCAGGTATTGCCAGGCATCGGCGCGCAGGTTGTAGGGGTTGTATTCGTCTTCGACCAGGCTGTAAAGGAATGGAATGCGGACCACGTTCATACCCATCGCTTTCATCATGTCGAAGTCGCGGGTGGTGATGTAATTGCTGCGGAACACCTTCATCAAGCGTTCTTTTTCGGTATTGCCAAAGCGCTGCGACAGAACCGATTCCAGCGTACATTGGTCATTCACCGTGCCGCCGTTGTGGGAAATAATCCCGCCCATCATCCAGAATTCCTGGATCAACCAGTTGCCGAGGTTGGTACCACGTAAATCCACGCGCTGGTTGGTGGATGCATTAACCCACAGGTGACCGCTTTGTTTGATCGCCGGCAAGCGCGCCCAGCTAACCGAGCTGGATGAACTTGAGCTGGAGGATGACACCGCCGTGATACGGAACCAGTTGAGGTTAAAGCCACCGGCGGGAATGGCGATACCAAAGTTATGGGTGCCGGCGGTTAAATTGACGCGTTGTTTGATAGTGGTCCAGATTTGCCAGCCGCCGGTATTCGGCACCGCGATGGTGCCGTAACTGGCCGCTCCGCCAGCTTCTTCCAATCGAATCGTACCGCCACCATTTTGGCTGGCTACACGATATTCCACATCGTAAGCGCCGGTAGTGGGAATGCTAACCGGGCTATTGCTGTACGCGAGCCAGTCATTGGCATCGATCCAGCCTACATTCTGGCCGCCACCGGTGTCGCTGGTGGTTTCTACCTGCACGCCATTCATGTGACTGTAGGCTTCTGCCTGTATGGTTACCGGTAATGTGGCTTGTGCTAATACAATTTGACCAAAGAGTGCACCGCTAAGCCCAAGTGCGAGGGCTGACCATTTGCCAGGCAAACGGCCGTTAAGGGAAGTGTTCATAATTGATACCCATAAAAAAGTTATTGTTATCGCATGAGTACGAAAGCCTGCTGCCGATTGCTCTTCGATAGGGTGATTGCGCTAAAGAAGTACCTCGCTCCGTGGATTACATCATTCCGTTATTGTTGTGTCTGGTTTTCGTTGGTATCAATCTAGGCCTTGTGTTACCGGGTGTCGTTCGAGAGTAAAAGTGATACTAAAAAAATAGCAACGCGAACGGGTTCGAGAACCGGAAAAATGCTCGAACGCCTTTTTCCCTAGCCCCTGTCATTTATCTTCTATAGTATCCCCCGTGAAAACACCAAAGCGCGATCAACTCACATAATGGTCCTCCAATGGGCCACACAACAACGCGCAAAATAAGAAACACGGGGAGCCTCCATGAACTTTGTCGTATTCAATTTCCACGACGTAATCTTGCTAATGACAGCCACGTTGTGCTGTTTATTTGCACTATTATTGATCGTGACCAATCCGCCTAAAAACACCAGCAACTATTTTCTCGCTGCTTTTCTGGTTGCCCATGCATTTATCCCATTACATGAACTGATCCTCTGGGGGGCCGAATTCAAAATCCAGGTTCGCCAGAACTTGCCTGAGATCTATTTCGTGGGTGGTTTTGCTTATTACCTGGATGCAATGTTGCTGTATTTTTATGTGAAGTCGTTGGTGTTTCGCGATTTCCATTTGCGCCCCGTTGATGCATGGCATCTCATTCCGTTCGGTTTTTTTGCAATCTTTATGCTGGCGGCGTTTTACCGTTTCCCCTTTGCATTGCGACTGGAATGGATCAACACCGAAGCCTTCGTATATAGCCCCGGCTATATAGGTATGGATTTTTTCTGCAAAAGCCTGCGCGTTGTCTATTGCGCAGCGGGTTTATTGCTCATCTTTAAATACAAAGACATCCTCAAGAACACCCATTCCAATATTGAAAAGGTAGACATCCTTTGGTTAAAAATACTGGTGGTCGGGTTTTTAGTCGTCACGATTATGGAGGCATTCCTCGCCAGTTCCAAAGTGATTGGTGTGATCGCCGGCTATGACTTCCAGCATCCGGACCCGAAAGGCAATGTTATCGAATATATTGGTTTGAGTGGTTACTACGCACTTTTCTTCCTGGTATGTACGCTGGTGTTCACCAGCATGCGTTACTTTAGTAATTTTGAATCGGTCAAACAAAAAGAAACCAAAGAACCACCTAAAAAATCTACCCAGGAAAAATTGCTCAACCCCGAATACGCCGAAAAAATCGACAGCATCATGCGCGCCCAAAAAACCTACCTTAATCCGGAGTTGACCCTGGACATGCTCGCAGAAACCCTGGGCATTGCCGCGAAAGATTTATCGATGATTATCAACCGCCATTTCAATTTGAATTTTTATGAATTTGTAAACGGCTACCGTATTGAAGAAGCCAAAAAGTGTTTGGCCGACCCAGCCAATAAAGAAAAAACTATTACTGATATTTATCTGGAAGTAGGGTTCAACAGCAAATCGGTGTTCAACACCTTTTTCAAAAAGCTGGTTGGTAAAACCCCATCGGAATACCGCCAATCGCCCGAATCAGTGGCGAGCGCACAATAAGATTTTATTTAGCCTACTGGAGCACACACACTCATGAGCAAGCCACCAATTATAACCATGCAAACAGGCCGAACGCGCCACAGGCCATTGCGTCGTTCACTCAAGCGGCCATTGGCAATTGCCTGTGCATTTTTACCTTTATTGGCTGTGCCGGCGTTCGCAGCAGACACGGATAATAAAATCGAAGAAATTATTGTCACTGCGTCCAAGCGCAACCAAAGCCTGCTGGATTTTTCCGGCGCGGTCAGCGTAATCACCAATTTCCAAAATGTAAAAAATATTGGCGATATCGCCAGCCAGGTTCCCGGTTTTAATATTGTGGATGCAGGCCCGCGTAACCCTGCCGGTTTGGTGATTCGCGGTTTGCGTATTGATGAAATTGGCTCCAATGATTTGGGGGGCGATGGTTCTGCGGTCGCCAGTTATGTAGATAATATTCCGCTACAAGGTTTTTTTGTTCCGCCGTCGTTTAGTGTGAAAGATTTGCAGCAAGTAGAAGTATTGCGTGGCCCACAGGGAACCCTTTATGGCAATGCATCTATCGGTGGCTTGATTCGCTATGTCACCGCGAAACCGGATTTGGAAAAATATTCAGTGCGCGTCAATGCTGAAGCATCACAAACCAAACACAGTGATGATTTGAATTACGATACCGACCTGGTAGTCAATGCGCCCTTGGTCGATGACATACTTGGTATGCGTTTGCTGCTTGGCAAAACCGAAAACGCCGGCTTTATCGACAATGAGTATTTGCTCACCGGTCCTGCGAAAGATATCAACGATGATGAAACCAGGCAGGCGCGCATAAATCTGTTATGGCAACCCACCGAAAATCTCTCGCTCAATACTATGTATCACTATCAGGAAATAAACGTTGGTGATCGTCAGGCTACTAACGAGAGTTTCACTGGTGATAAATATTCAGCATCAAGTCGCTATTTACAACCGATGGAAGGTGAATTGCAATTGGCGGGTATTGATGCTGAATATGAACTGGAATTTGCAACGCTCACCGCCAGTGTGAACCATTACGATTACGCGTATCACTCGCGAGCGGATCAGACGGATTTATACATCGCGCTGGATCCGACCAATGAATACTACAATCTCTATGAAGACCTTTCTGCGTATAACGCCAGCGATGTCGATGTAGTAAAAGATAGTATCGAATTGCGTTTGGCTTCTGCTGATGGTCAAGCCATTCGTTGGCTGGTGGGCGGGTTTTATAGCCGCGATGATCTTGATGTTTATATGGGCGATTATACGCCGGGCTTCGGCGAGTTTTTAGGGGCAGTATTACCCGGCGGCCTTGAGTATCTTTCCACGCAAACAGAAACTCTGGATGAATATTCCCTGTACGGCGAAGTTGCTTATGATTTCACCCCGAAATGGGAAGTAAGCCTTGGGGGGCGTCATTTCCGTTATGACGACACACTGAATGTATGCACTATTGGCTATCCGACTGAGCGTCCACCAAGCTGCCGGCCAGGTGATGATGTCAGTACAGGTGTTCTTGGTAAATTCAGCACGCGTTATAAATTTACTGATACACACAGTGCTTATTTCACCGTTGCGGAAGGTTATCGTCGCGGTGGCGCAAATGCATTGCCTGAGCGCATTGATTTCAGCCGTGAATATGACCCTGATACGGCGGTCAATTATGAAATTGGCGTGCGCGCCAATTGGTTTGAACAACGATTGAAATTAAATGCAGCCTTATTTGTAAATGATTGGCGGAAAATCCAGGTTGCGGATACCGTTGAAGGGCGTTATCCAATTTGGATTAACGCGGAAGATGCCCGTTCGCAAGGTGTGGAGCTGGACTTCATTGCGCAAATCAATAATGCATTTAGTGTGCAGGGTATTTATTCCTATACCGATGCAGAACTCACCGAAACTGTTGAGTCGATTAGCGCCTACGATGGCAATCCCCTGCCAGGTTCACCGGACAGACAATGGAGCCTTTCTCTGGATTATGCCGAACCTTTCATGGGTGTTGATGTGGATGCTCGTGTTGGTATTAATCATATTGGTGAAATTTATACAGCGCTTAATCCGGATTTCTACAATTACCAAAAATTAAAAAGCTATAACACTGTCAATGCCCGCATTGGTGTAACACGCAGTAATTGGCGCTTGGGGGCTTTTATCAATAATATTGAAAATACCCGGGGCATTACTGGCAAGCGCAGTGATGAAACCTATGGCGATCAAGGGAAATTTGAATACATTACCCATCCGCGCACTATTGGCTTATCGGTAACTTATAAATATTAATAGTTAATTCTTATCAGTGTGACAACAATTCTTGAACTATGCTTGTCCGGTATCAATTTGTTGGTCGCTGTCTGGGAGGAGAGCGATCTGCATTAAAGAATGTTCTTTAATGCTTGGCTATTTAGGGATTCCACACACCTATTAATGACAGGAATTTAGTTATGGCAGCAGAAAAAAAGAAAACCAGTGGCAAGAAAACCGCAGAAAAAAAGCCGGCAAAAAAAGTAACGGCTGTAAAGGCGCCGGCGAAAAAAGGTAAGAAAAAATTAACGGCTGAAAATGTCACAATCCTGGTGCCCAGGGGGGGTCAGGTTATCCAGTATTTTAATTTAACGCCGGCATTTCCAACTGATACTGGTCGTGGTGATTGGATATTTACTGAAGATGGTTCAACTCAGGACATTGAAACATTGACCGTTGGATTTGCAGATAATCCATCGCCGTTAGAAAGGGAGCTTGAGCGTGCTGTTTTGGTCATCACTATGGTGCAAAATCCTACCGCTAATGGAACCTGGCGCTTTGCATTGGGCGGTGTTGCGACCGATCATGGCGATGAAGACCCAAATAACGATGTGATTGTAGAAATTATTGACAATGGCTTCACATTGGTTGCTTACGTGCAAGTACTGGAAGATTCAGCGGAATACATTCCTTTTGGTTTTGTTGCTTCGTTTACTGATAATGACACTGGTGTTGTTTCTATTTATGAGTCGCAAGATCCGGGGATTATTCCTATTCGCCCTGCCGGCTAATTCTGGTGTGTTTTTTGTTGGAGGGCGCATCTGTTTGGCTCTCCATGTTCTCTCATTAGACTTATGAAATTGTTATCGCTGCATAGCTTATCGAACCATGAAAAACTAAACCATATTCTATGCATGCCTCCTTTCAGTGCATTTTCTATATTTAATATTGCAGAAGAATTATTGTTTGCCAGTGTATGGACCAAGGCTGCAGTATAGATAGTTTCCTGATTTTGCGGGTCACGTTTTTCTAATTCCTGAAGATGGACGAGTGAGTCTTTGATATCCCCCAGGTGTGCGTAAGCTTGAGCCTTATTTCGTAACGCCTCATCTCCGGGGGCATTATGTGTATTTGCAATTTCCCGATATAAAGCATTGGCATCTGTTATGTTTCCTGCAAGGTTTTTTGTGTCCGCCAGGTTTAATTTCACAGTAGAAACGTTGGGTGCTAGTTTTGCCACTTTTTCAAAGATGGACTCTGCCTGCTGATACTCTTTATTAAGTAAATGACACAATCCCAGATTGCTTAAATTGGTAATGTCATCTGGTTTTTGGATAAGTGCATTTTTAAAGGCGGTGCTTGCTTGCTCAATGTTTCCATCAATTAGCTCAATCAAGCCCAGGGCCGAAAGTGATTTGTGAAAGCTCGGGGCCAACTCAAGAGACTGGTTAATATAATTTTTTGCCTTACTGGTATCCCCTTGATACCAGTAAGCGTTGGCAATATTAAAAAGGTTATCAGCAGTTTTTTTTGATTGGACGGATCGTTGGTAATTGTCAACAGCAGATGAATAGTCGTTTCGAGCCATCATAGTATGACCTAAAAGCTCATATAAAACGGCACTGCTCGCATTGATGAGTTTTAATTGTTCAATGGTGTGTTCTGCCTCATTAAAGTCACCTTTATCAATTTGCAATCTACTTCTATTATACAAATCAGAGACAGTCGGTTTTTTTGTTGGGCGTAGGTCTAAAATATTTTCCAGTCTTGTTAAGTATTCGGTATTTTTGGTCTGTTGATATAGGTCCAAGGCGACTTCTTTATATAAAGTTTGTACTGCTGGCAATAGTTTGGTTTTTTTGTGTAGTTCATCTAAAGAATTTATCAGGCTGGTTGTTGCGCCTTCTTTTCTGTATTTCGCATTTAGGTTGAGAAAGAGAAAATAATCTTTTTCATCGATGGATTTGAAATCGTTTAAGTTGTTTGACGCGTAAAAATCATTAATTTGCGTTTGCACTGTCCCTGATAGTGATAAGTAATTATCTGTTAGTACATCTAGTCTTTTAGTGTTCTTTATTTTCAACCTTTGGGAGTTTTCCTTATCTGATCTCGATAGGGTGATTGAACAAGACTCAACCTTACAGAAGATGTCGCTGCTGATGACTTCGTCTGCAGCGGTAGCCTGTAGCAAGGTCTTTTCATCCGCATTGACGCTGATGATTTCACTGCTTGGAATCAGGTAGTAATTATCTAACTGGACGATGCTTTGTTGAATTGCATCATAAACCGCCTCCTTCACCAACTCCTGTTGCGATTCCTGCATTCCCTCTGCCGTTAACTTCGGTGGAATCACCGCCACATATTTCGGTGGTTTTGGTTGTAATTGCCACGCAACAACACCCGCAAGAATTAAAACACTTGCTACTGCTGAGCTGACAACAATTTTATTGGCAGCAATATAGATTTTGAGTTTTTGCCATAGCGAAACTCCAGGCGCTGCGGCTACGGCGACAAAGCGCGTATCGAAGGTCGGATGATCTTGTGTGCGTGACGCTTTGGTGTTGGTAGACGACGGGATCGCTTGTGTATCGTCGTTGGGTAAATCTTCTTTCCAGCTCAGTTCTTTGAGTTTGGAAAATTGCGCGGCTACCCAGTGGGTATTGTCCGGGCGCTTGTCCGGGTCTTTGGATAAAAGTTGGCCGAGCAGATCGATGAACTCTGTGGGCAAATCCGGATTGTGTTGTTGGGGCGATGTGGGCGGATGGGTGATAATCCGCTGCATGGTTTGCAGTTTGTTGTTGGTATCACCAAATGGATGCGCGCCGCACAATAATTGATAGGCAAGAATCCCCAACGAAAATAAATCGCTTTTAAACGTAATCGCTTCACCCATGGCTTGTTCGGGTGACATAGAACAATAACTGCCCGCTACGTGATCGGTCAGTGTTGCATTGAAGTCTTGCGATTTGGCGATACCGAGGTCGGTAATTTTTGCCTGGCCGCGTTTATTAATCAGAATATTTTCGGTTTTTAAATCGCGGTGGATAATGCCAGCGTCGTGCGCAACAGCAAGGCCTTCACTGATTTGTGCGAGCCACTGCAAACGCTGCGAAATGGACACAATATGTTCGCGCAAATAGGTTTGCAGGTTTTGGCCGTCGACCAACTCCATCACCAGTGCGACTTGTTCCGGCGCTTCAATAAAATCGTAAATCTGGACGATGTTCGGGTGATTTAATTTGGCGAGCAATAATGCTTCGCGCTTGAAGCGCTCTATGTAATGCGCTTCAAATAATTCGGTGCGCAAACATTTAATGGCTACGTCGCGCTCCAGGCGTGTGTCGCGCGCGCGATACACCAACCCCATGCCGCCGCGACCGATGCAGTCGCGCAATTGATAATGCCCCAGTTGAACCGGGGCATTATTGTTGGGGGAAGTGGGTTGAGAATTATTCATCTATTAACGCGCAACACAGTTAACAGGATTTGCACGATGAGGCGAGCGTGAGCTTATCGCCTTTATAAATTTTAAATTTTTCGCAGCCAAAACGAATTTTGCCGCCGCGCCGTTCCAGCAAGCATTGCTGGCCCAGTGCATCAGGCAAGGTGTCCGCGAGTTGTTTGCGCGCGCGGAAAATCTGGATGTTCATATGCGTGGAATCCAGGCCCAATTCGGCCGCGAGTTGATCGGCATAGACCCAACCCTGGCTTTTGCTGTCCAGTCCGCGCGTTGCATCCTCTGCGCGGTGGCGGGCGAGTTGCAATAACAGATAGTGATGGGTGCGCACCGCGAGATCCAGCGTTTGCTGGTGATGCAATTCGAGCTGGGTGGTTTCTTCATCCAGGCTCATATTGAAAATAAATTCGTAATCATTGATATGGCGCGACGCTTTGGCTTCGGTGGGGCCATAAATTTGCGCACGCATAAATTGCCAGTGGGTGTTGCTGAATTGCACCAGGTCACCATCATTTAATTCGATAGGTTCTTCTTGCTGTTGGTGCAAGGGTTCACGAAACCACTGTTGCGAATCTTCGTTGAAATACAGCGCCAGCTCGGGGGAATTTATATCGGGCAGTAAATGATAACGGCTCAGGTAAATAGGGGCGTTAACTTGCGGGCTTTGATCCAGCGGCCAGAGCATATCCGCAGGTGCGGCAATATCGATCACTTTAAAACCAGGATCGCTCTGTTCTGCAAAGTGAATTTCATCGCCGCTTATTAAATCGCGGCTATCGCCCTGGCCCAGGCTAATGCCATTAATCCAGGTGCCGTTCAGGCCGAGGTTTTTAATTCGCCATTGGCGACCGTTCCATTCAATTGCTGCATGCAATTTGGACACATAGGGTTTATCGATGTGGGTATTCACACTGGCCGCCAACCGACCAAAAGTGTGGTGGGGGGCCAGCGGAAAATAGGTCTCTGCAGCTATATCCAGCAAATAGGCCATAAAAGTTTCCGTGCGATTAAAGGCGCAGCGTGATGGGGCGTGATTCCTGGCTCCGATGATGATCCTTTAATGTGAAACGCTGGAGGCCTGCTTTCTGTTTATTTCTTCAGGTTAGTTGTAATTCTGTGTAATAGGCAATTATCGGGTCGGGCTATAGATTGCCACAAGATGTCGTTGATTTCCCATTATCTTGATGTGTGGGATGACTCGACAATAGCCTGCTGAAATATGCCTACTGACCAGCTGATAGTACTTACTGAATATTACTTACTGATATTACTTCCTGAATAGTACCATGAGATCGTTCCTATGATTGGCCTGTTTAAAGCATCCAGCACCCACAAACCAGTTGCGCGGGCCATCCATAAATTCAATCAATCATCCACGGCGAAGTGGGTGCCGGTGAATAAAAGTTTTATTACCCTCACCAAAATTATTCTGCGCGCGGCGAGCGAACGTTTAAATCTTGCCCATTTGGCGGTAACACTTAGGTGCGTGACTCATCAAGGCTATCGCCATTTGCTGTTGGTGAATGATGAGCGGGACTTGCAACTGGCGGCGATAGGGCAAACAGAAGAATTTATTATTTCAGCGCAGGATTCTATCGGCGCACCGTTTGCAAACTTTAAGGCAGATGCTGCATACAGTTTGCCGATTGATTTTAAGCCGCCGCAGGGCAGTGTGCAGCGCTTGGGATATCTGGTGGCGCAGTCGCGACCAGGTTCAGTGATCAAGCGCGAACAATTGCTTAAAGATCTGGCGTTGGTCGCTGATGAAATTGTGCGCACCATTGGCCGTTATCAAACACGTTATCGCGCTATTCATGTCTATGGCGATCAAAGTTACTGGATTGGCAACAGCAAAGCATTGCGCCAGCTGGATCAAAGGATGGATCTACTGGCCAAAGGGAATTTGCCAGTGCTGGTCCGCGCCGACAAAGGTGCCGGCAAAGTCATCGCTGCACGTAGCTTGCATTGTTTGGGCAGGCCGGAGCTGGCTCCGTTTATTGAGTCCGATTGCACTGAATGGGAGCAGGGTAATGCCGCGAGCATCCTGCAATCACTGCATAGTTTTGCCAATGGCGGCACTTTGTTTTTGCGCAACCTGGATGCATTAACGGCCACCGATTTTCAGCACTTGTATGAATTTTGGCGGCGCGCTTCGCAGGCAGAATTTGATGGTAGTTACAGTTTGAAATTAATTGTGAGCCTGAGTCGCATTGATTGCACGTTGGGTTCAGCGCAACAACAGTGGTTGGCACAGCATACGCAGGAATTGAGGTTGCCCGGGTTGAATGAGCGACGTGAGGATATCCGTGACCTCGCGCAGTTTTTTATCCGTGAATTTGGTTTTGGCGATGGCTTTGATTTAACCGAAAGTGCCTGGTGCCTGCTTGAGAGTGCCCCCTGGCCAGGTAATGTTGAACAACTAAAGCAACTGATAAAAAAGCTGGTATTGATTGCCGATGCTGATTTGATCAGCGCCGATGAGCTGGCACCGTTGCTGGAACAGCATTAATTATCCCCATTCCCGTTCGCCCTCCTTTCTGGTCTATCCCCCGACGCCGTTTTGTTGTTCCCCTGCGGGGGCGGGGTTATACTGCCCCGTCTTTTACCAGGCCCCGTCTTGCCGTAGCGGCAATATCAGGGGTGTAAGCGGATTTTTGCCTATGAAGCTCCCTGCAGTGTGGTTATTGCTCAGCCTCGGTATTTTTTGTGTTGCGTTAAGTGCTTGCGGCCAGAAAGGCCCCCTGTTTTTACCGTCGGAGCAACCTGAGCAAGGCGGCAAATCTGAAGCGCCAGCTACAGTTCCTGCACCAGCCGATACGCCTGCTCCGGAGAGTGCCCCGAAACCGGCAGATACTCCCTGATTGTTCATCCACCCGAATTTTCCATCTGATTGTTGATCGAGATTGTTTATGCAGCATTTCACCCTACGCAATGGCGAACTCTACGTTGAAGATACTCCCCTGAGTGCCGTTGCCGAACGCTTTGGTACTCCTTGCTATGTATACAGCCGCGCGGCGTTCACGCAGCAGTACTTATCCTACGCCCAGGCGCTGGGTTCGCATCCGGGCATGATTTGCTATGCGATCAAAGCCAATTCCAATCTGGCGATTCTGAATATGCTCGCCAAGCTTGGTGCCGGTTTCGACATCGTTTCCGGCGGTGAATTGGAGCGCGTCCTGCGTGCCGGTGGTAATCCATCGCGTATCGTATTTTCCGGTGTAGGCAAAACGGCCGAAGAAATTGCGCGTGCACTCGATGTTGGTATTTTCTGTTTTAACGTGGAATCGGAAGCGGAGCTGGAATTGCTCGCACACGTCGCCGCCGCCAAAGGCAAAGTGGCAAATATTTCCCTGCGTGTAAACCCGGATGTGGATGCAAATACCCATCCTTATATTTCTACCGGTTTGAAAGAAAATAAATTTGGTATTGCCATTGAGCGTGCACCTGCGGTTTATGCGCGCGCGGCAGAATTGCCAAGCCTCGCGATTAAAGGTTTGGATTGCCACATAGGTTCACAATTAACTCAACTCACCCCGTTCCTGGACGCACTGGATCGTTTATTGATTCTGGTTGACGAACTCGCCGGAAAAGGTATCCATATTTCCCACCTCGACCTGGGTGGCGGTCTGGGCGTGACTTATCGCAATGAAACGCCGCCGCCGGTGGCAGACTATATGGCGGCAATCAAAGCCAAATTGGGCGACCGCAAACTGGCCTTGATGTTTGAACCCGGCCGTTCAATTTCTGCGAACTCTGGTGTGCTGCTCACTAAAGTGATGTTCTTGAAACCTACCGGGCACAAAAATTTTGCCGTGATTGATGCGGCGATGAATGACAATATTCGCCCGTCACTCTATCAAGCCTGGCAAGACATCCGCGCGGTAAAACCGCGTGATGGTGACGCGCAAAAATGGGATCTTGTCGGACCAATTTGTGAAACTGGTGATTTCCTCGGTAAAGCGCGCGAATTGGTTATCGAGCCGGGTGATTTGTTGGCAATGATGTCCACCGGTGCCTACGGTTTCAGTATGAGCTCCAACTACAACACGCGCGGCCGTGCGGCTGAGGTTGTGGTGGATGGTGACCAGATGCACCTGGTGCGTGCGCGCGAAACGTTTGAGGATATGATTCGTGGTGAGGCGCTGCTGCCTGAATAAAAACAGCCTGGACAACATGTGCCGCTGTTATTGATTGAGTAGTGATTCCCGTATTTCATTGCATCCCATACGGGCTACGATTGCTGAAATATTAAATGGTGAGAAGTTCTGCCCCGTATTTTTCAACGCTGATACGGGCTACAGGCGACGGAAATTATGATGCGTTTACGTTTTAGCAAAATGCACGGTTTGGGCAACGACTTTGTTGTAATTGATGGCGTTAGCCAAAGTGTGCGTTTGACACCGGAAAAAATTCGTTCCATCGCCGACCGCAATTTTGGTATCGGCTGTGACCAGATTTTATTGGTGGAAACACCCGATACGCCCGATGTGGATTTCCGCTATCGCATTTTTAATTGCGATGGCAGCGAAGTAGAAAACTGCGGTAACGGTGCGCGTTGTTTTGCTGTGTTTGTGCGCGAACGTAAACTCACGGGCAAGAGTGTGATTAATGTCGAAACTGCCGGTGGTTTGATCGAACTGCGCGTGCAGGATGACGAACAAGTCAGTGTGAACATGGGCGTTCCACGTCTTGAGCCTGCACAAATTCCATTCGTTGCTGATGCGCGTGCAATCACTTATCCGATTGAGGTTAACGGAAAAAGCCACGATATTTCTGCGGTCTCCATGGGTAATCCCCACGGTGTATTAATCGTTGATAACGTAAAAACTGCACCGGTGGCAGAAATCGGGCCTATCATTGAAAAGCATCCACGCTTCCCGGCGCGCGTAAATGTCGGTTTTATGCAAGTTGTCTCGCGCAGTGAAATTAATTTGCGCGTATTTGAGCGCGGTGCCGGGGAGACATTAGCCTGTGGCACTGGTGCTTGTGGTGCGGTAGTTGCGGGGCGCTTGCGCGGCTTGCTGGATGAAAAAGTGAAAGTCAATTTACCGGGCGGCAGTTTGCATATCCAATGGGCGGGCGATGGCCAACCCGTGATAATGACCGGCCCCGCTGTGACTGTATTTCATGGACAAATAAAAATTTGATTGCTCTCCAATTTAATTGCTTTCCAACTTGAACGCTCTTCAATAAGCAGACCGTTATGAACGAACACATCGCTACCCTTGCTGATCCGCTGGAACCCGAACAAATCGAAGCTTATTTGCGTGAGCATCCGGATTTTTTTGAACAGCATTCGGACCTGCTCGCCGAATTGACGCTACCCCATGAGTCGGGCTCCGCAGTGTCATTGGTAGAGCGGCAGGTAGCGATTTTGCGTGAGCGCAATATTGATATGCGTCATCGCCTGAGCAAATTGCTCGATAACGCACGCGACAACGACAAACTGTTTGATAAAAGCAAGCGTCTGGTGCTGAGCCTGCTCGAAGGTCAGGATATGGGCGATATTCTCGATGCGTTGCATTACAGCTTCGATAAAGATTTCAATATCCATTTCACCAGCGTCATTTTATTTGGCAATCCCGATAAGGTTCCCAGTAGCCAGGCGCGCGTAGTTTCGCTGTCTGAGGCGCGCGAATATATTGGCCCGCTGTTAAAAAATAGTCGCGCTGTCTGCGGCACTTTAGGTACGAAAGAGATGCAATTTTTGTTTGGTGGCCATGCCGACGAAATTGGTTCTGTGGCTACCGTGCCATTAATGCATGGCAGCGCATTCGGATTGCTCACTATTGGCAATCGCGATCCGCAATATTATCGTTCCAGCATGGGCACATTATTTTTGAGCTATATCGCGGAAGTGTTAAACCGCTTGCTGCCAAAGTATTTACCGCGCTGAATTTATTCCCCGCACTCCGTGCGCTAATCGGGCAGGAATTTATATATGACACAGCCTGAAACCCCTGATAACGCACCTCGAATTCCGTCTGCTATGTCGGCGGAATCTAATCAATCATTACCGTTTGCGGCGGCGCTGGACGATTTTTTTGTCTACATGCGCAGCGAAAAACAGCTTTCATTGCATACCCAAACCAATTACGCGCGCGATCTGGAAAAATTCCAAAAATATTGTTTGGAAAAACGCATTACGGAATTGGATAAGCTGGCACCCAACCATATCCGTATCGCCGTGGCGCAATTGCATCGCACTGGTTTGGGCGGAAAAAGTTTGCAGCGCTGGTTATCATCGCTGCGCAGTTTTTTTCAGTTTTGTATCAAGCGCCAATGGATGGGTAGTAATGTTGCCGATGGTATTACCGCGCCCAAATCACCTAAAAAATTACCGAAAACCCTGGATGTGGATCAGGCGATTCAATTTGTTGAGGTTGAAGGTGATGATTTTATCCAGCAGCGGGACCGTGCGTTGGTAGAACTGATTTATTCATCAGGCTTGCGGTTGGCAGAAGTGGTTGCGCTCAATCTGAATGACATTGATTGGGGGGAAGCGATGCTGCGGGTGGTGGCGGGTAAGGGTGGGAAATCACGCGTGTTGCCAATTGGATCTGCTGCAATGGTTGCGTTAAAAAACTGGTTGCCCGCCCGCAAACTTTTTACCACTGATGCGGAGCAAGCATTGTTTATCACCCAGCGTGGCAGCCGCATCGGGCATCGCGCGGTGCAAATTCGTTTGCAACAATTAAGTGTGCAACAGGGAATGGATACTCCGGTACATCCGCACATGCTGCGTCACTCCTTTGCGAGCCATATGCTGGAGTCCAGTGGCGATTTGCGTTTGGTGCAAGAGCTACTTGGCCATGAGAATATTTCCACGACCCAGGTATATACGCATCTGGATTTCCAGCATCTCGCCAAAGTGTATGACAAGGCGCATCCACGTGCGGTCCGAAAACCGGATAGTAATGATTAAATGCAACAATAAAAATGGCGACTATCAAGTCGCCATTTTTATTTTCTGTTCGGATTTTTTTAAGAACAGTTGTTTATCTAACGATTATTTTTACCGCATCGAATTATCATTTGATGAAATTACCAGTTCGCCATCGTGTACCGGGATTCTATCGCCCGGGTCACGATCCAATCTGATATTGGATTCCTTACCTTTCAAGCGATAGACCACGTTGTAGCCGGTAATATCTTCGCGCGTCTCATAAACGGTTTTGCAGCGTTTTTCAACGGTGGTGTAAGTGTCACCTTCCTGCATATTTTTTTGCACTTTATCACCGGCATAACCACCGGCAACTGCGCCTGCGACTGTGGCGACTTTTTTGCCGTTGCCGCCGCCTACCTGATGACCAAGGACCCCACCCAATACAGCGCCGACTGCTTTACCGGCAATACGGTTTTCATCTTTTACCGGTCTTTGTTTGACGACGGTTTCATCGCGGCATTCCTGATGTGGAATTTTAGTTTGTTTGGTGATGGGGGTTGTGCGCACAACTTCTGCGTAATTGGGTTCTTTCAATAATTGGTAACTACCAATCGCACCACCCGCAGTGGCAATACCTACACCCAGTACCGTACCGATTAACATGGATTTGTTCATGATGTTCTCCTGCGGTTCACGCTCTACTTTACGTGAGACCAGTTTAAGCAGGTTTTTTCTGAACAATAACTTAACTGGCGCCACCGGGTGTTAAAGGTGAGACGTAGAATGTGGATCTATTGTGATGTGGTTCGGCTTTACAGGATTTTCCCGCCCAATTTATTTTTCTGGTAAAAGTAATGACTGGAATAAAAATGCACTGTAAAAATAATTATCAGGAATTAGCCGGCAGCAGCCAATTCGCGAAAAATTTGCTCATAGGTTTCCGGTGATTGCGCACCTTGCACCAAATGCTGGTTGTTGATAATCACACTGGGCACTGCGTTGATACCGGCATTAATCCATTGCTGCTGCTTTGCCCGTACTTCAGTGGTGAATTCGTCGCTGGCGAGAATATTTTGCGCACGAGTTTTATCCAGCGCTAATGAGTTCACAAGATCGAGCAATACAGTTGTGTCGTTGATGTTGCGCCCCTCTCCCTGATACGCGTGAACTAAAGCTCGTTTGAATTCGAGTTGTTTTTCTGCGGAATATTCTTGTTCAATCCAATATAACAGGCGTTGGCTATTGAAGCTGTTCCAGATAAATTCCCGTTGCGCAAATTCAAAGCCAAGCTCTGCGCCACGTGCATGGATAGTGTTATGCGTTTGGGCAATTTGCTCCGTGCTCATCCCGTATTTTTTCTGCAGGTAATCCACCAGCTTTATACCGTCCACAGGTAATTGCGGGTTGAGCTCAAAGGGTTGGCAATGTACTGCAATGGTTATATCTGTGCCCAGACGGGCAATTGCCGCATCCAGGGCGGTTAACCCCAATGCGCACCAGGGGCAATTAACATCTGAAACAAAGTCGATACGTAACATGGATGATTCCTGTATGGGCTGCAATGGCGAACCGGAATTATAGACCGCAACCGGTAATCAGGATTAACTTGTCTTAAATTAATATTTATATTATAAATTGATTTCTGGAGTTGGTAGTCTCCAGATGGGCCGCCGCAGGCATTGCCTGGGCGAGTGAGTGATTCAATAACAATAAACGGATACCACTATGAAACCAGTTAAGCATCTCCTGTCTGCCTGCATAGGCTCCTTGTTGTTCGCGGCTGCCAGTGGCAGTTCGGCAGCGCCCGTCAAAGGGGCGGATATCAGCTGGACCTCTGAAATCGAAGCCAATGGCTATAGCTATTACAACCGCAGCGGCGTGAAAAAAGACATTCTGGCGATTATGAAAGAACAGGGCATGACTGCCGTGCGTTTGCGCGTGTGGGTTAATCCGGCCGATGGTTGGTATAGCGGGACCCAGGATGTGGTTGCTAAAGCCAAACGCGTAAAAGCAGCGGGCATGAAGTTGATGATCGACTTCCACTACAGTGATAGCTGGGCTGATCCTGGTAAACAAACCAAACCTGCTGCATGGAACAGTTACAGCTTCCAGCAGTTGATGGATGCCGTTTGGAATTCAACCCGCTACACATTGCAAGCCATTAAAGATGCGGGCGTGACCGTCGATTGGGTGCAAGTTGGTAATGAAACCAATAATGGCATGTTGTGGAATGACGGCAAAGCATCAACCAGCATGCAAAATTATGCATGGTTAACCAACACCGGTTACAACGCGACGAAGAGTATTTATTCCAGCGCAAAAGTGGTGGTGCATTTGGCAAATTGCCACGATAACGCCAACTTCCGCTGGATATTTGATGGGCTCAAAAACAACGGTGCCAGGTTCGATATTATCGGCGCATCTTCTTATCCCACTAACGCATCCGGTTATACCTGGCAAAACGCCAACATCGCGTGCCTCAATAATTTGAACGATATGGTGAACCGCTACGGTGTGCCGGTAATGATTTCCGAAATCGGTGTGCCCTGGGATCATTCACAAGCACAAACGATTGTTAAAGATATGATCACCAAAGTGGGGCAAGTCAATGGTGGCAAAGGCGCAGCGATTTTCTACTGGGAGCCGGAAGCGCGTCCGGGTTGGAAGGGTTACACTCTCGGCGCTATGGATAATAACGGCAAGGCAACTGCTGTGTGGGATGCGTTTAAATAGTGATCGTAATAACGTGAGACGAAATAAATTATCGCGCACAACAAAAGCCGCACAGATAACTTCTGTGCGGCTTTTGTTTTTAAGGTGGGCGTTAAACGCTCGATTTCCCCGCGCTTGCCGGTATAGGGTTAACTATCGTCAGTGCTGTGGTCATTAATGTGTTTTCCAAACCGGTGGTCACTCAATACGCGGATTTAGTTTCGATCATCTGGCGGTATTGCGGGTCTAATTGCTGCTAGTATTCCCATCAATTAACGAATCAATTTCCAGAATCCCGACGAGTTATTTATCTATGTTGAATTTCAGCGGAATTCCTGCTGCGTTACAGGCTCCGGCCGAGCGTTTTTGGGAGCAATTTGAAACCTCGGTGCAGAATCAAAACCTGGCGCATCCACGCGACTTGTTACCGGCTTCTGTCAGCCTTGATGAATTTTCTGCGCAGTTGACCCGCGCATTTGTGGGAAGCGAATTTATTGCCAAAACGGCGGCCCAAAAGCCGGCGTTGTTATTGGAGTTAATTGACTCCGGCGTGCTCTTTCGCGCACAAGTGGATGCAGACCTGGATACATTTGCGGCAGTTATTAATGCCGGGACCAGCGATGCCGATGTCGATGCGCGTCTGCGTCGCGAACGCAATAAAGCAATGGTCCGGATAATCTGGCGCGACCTAAATCGCCTCGCCACTATGAGCGAAGTGACAGCGGAGTTGTCTCGTTTTGCCGATAAGTCGATTCAACTTACAGCGGAATATCACTATCGCGCGCTGGAAAAAATATACGGCACGCCGATCGGGCGCGAATCGGCTACTGCGCAACCGTTTATGGTGCTGGGAATGGGCAAATTGGGCGCGGGGGAATTGAATATTTCTTCCGACATCGACCTGATTTTTACCTTTCCCGAGGGTGGTGAAACCAATCACGCATCGCGTGCGGTGAGCAACCAGGAGTTTTTTATCAAGCTTGGCCAGCGCGTGATTAAAAGCCTGGATGCGGTAACGGTGGATGGTTTTGTATTTCGTGTGGATATGCGTTTGCGCCCGCATGGCGAAAGTGGCGCGCTGGCAATGAGTTTTGTGGGGATGGAGGATTACTACCAAACCCAGGGGCGCGAGTGGGAGCGCTACGCCATGATCAAGGCGCGCACGGTGGCGATGGCAGGTGGTGAAAACCAGGTACAAGCGCGCAAAACCTTACGCAAAATGTTGCAGCCGTTTACCTATCGCCAATATATCGATTTCAGTGCGATCGAATCCCTGCGCGAAATGAAAGGTTTGATCGCGCGGCAAGTGCAACGCAAAGGCATGAACCTGGATGTGAAACTGGGTGAGGGCGGCATCCGTGAAGTGGAATTTGTGGTGCAGGTATTCCAGTTAATTCGCGGCGGGCGCGATGCGTTGTTGCGCAAACGCAAAGTGCCGGTGTTGCTGCCATTGCTGGAACAGGAGAACTACTTGCCACCGGGAACCGGAGCGGCGCTGCTGGAAGCGTATATTTTCCTGCGCAATACCGAGCATGCGATCCAGGGCTTCCAGGATAAACAGACCCAGGCCTTGCCGGTCGATCCGCTGGGCCAGCAGCGTTTGGCGTGGGTGATGGGGTTTGAGGATTGGGCCGGTTTTTTTGCCACACTAAGTAGCTATCGCCAACGGGTGAATGCGGAGTTTAAAGCGGTGATTGCGGCACCGGATGAGGAGGAGTCCATCGACCAAAAAGCCCTCACGTTTTGCCTCAGTCTGTGGGAGGGCAGCTTACAGGGGGAGGATGCCGTTCAGGCACTGGAAATGCGCGATGTGGATTGCGCTGCGGGATTGGTGAAAAACCTTGCCGATTTGCGCGTTAGTCGCGCGATTCTTTCCATGCAAGCCAGCGGACGCACCCGCCTGGATAGCTTTGTGCCGCGTCTACTACACATGTTATTTGTTGAAGCGGGACGAGGTAAGTTACCACTAACTATTGCGGAAACCTTCGCCAGGATTGCACCTTTCATCGAAGCAGTCGCCCGTCGTACAGCATATTTGGTGTTGCTGGTCGAAAATCCCACAGCCTTGCACCAGTTGATACGCCTTTGTGCTGCCAGCCCCTGGATTGCAGACCTGCTTACCCAATACCCGGCGCTGCTCGATGAATTGCTGACGCCGGAAAGCCTGTATGCGCCGCCGGATAAATCCCTGTTACGCGATGAACTGCGCCGCGATGTGCTGCGCCTGACCTGGGATGATCTCGAAGGCCATATGGAAGCCTTGCGCTATTTCCGCCTTGCCCACGGCTTACGCGTGGCCGCGAGTGAGGTCACCGGCGCTTTACCGTTGATGAAAGTAAGTGACTACCTGACTTATATCGCCGAAGTGGTACTGGAACATGTGTTGCAATTGTCCTGGGAGCATATGGTCGAGCGCCATGGTCGCCCGCGCCGCGCGGATGGTTCGGTGGATACCGCAGCGGATTTTGTCATCGTCGGTTACGGCAAATTGGGCGGGATCGAACTGAGTCACGGCTCGGATCTGGATTTGGTATTTATCCATAACAGTGATTCCACCTTATCGACCGATGGTGAGCGCAGTATCGATAACCTGACCTTCTACACCCGCCTGGGCCAGAGGATCATCCATATCCTTAACACCAACACCCCTACCGGCAAGCTTTACGAAGTGGATATGCGCCTGCGTCCCTCGGGGAATTCGGGGATGCTTGTGTCTTCGCTGGTCGCCTTTGAAAAATACCAGGCCAACGAGGCCTGGACCTGGGAGCACCAGGCTCTGGTGCGGGCCAGGGTGGTTGCGGGCAGTGCAGCGTTGGGCGAGCAGTTTGAGGCTGTGCGCCAGCGCATTCTCAGCCGCGAGCGCGATCCGGATCAACTGCGCAAGGATGTGGCTGATATGCGCCGTAAAATGCGCGAACAACTGGGGAGCGAGGCAAAATCAAAGAGTAAAAACACTCCCCTATTTAATTTGAAACAGGATGCCGGTGGTATCGTGGATATTGAATTTATGGTTCAATACGCGGCTTTGGCTTGGGCGTCCAAATCGCCCGGCGTCATCCGGTACACGGACAACATTCGCATACTCGGATCACTGGAGGAGGCAGGCCTACTCGATGCCGCTTCCGTGGCCCACCTGATCGCCGCTTACAAAGCATACCGATCCACCGGGCACAGCCTTGCGCTACAGCGACAGGAGGCAGTGCTGGAAGGTGACAATCACTTTACTGAAGAACGTGCGCAGGTCACGGCGATTTGGGATCGCTTGATCGGTCACCCCTGATTACACAGACTTTTTTTGATAAAGAATTTGGAGTTAGCTATGTCTTTTGCCGATCGCGACGGCGTCATATGGCTCGATGGTGAACTCATTCCGTGGCGCGATGCCAAGGTTCACGTTTTAACCCATACCCTGCATTACGGTATGGGCGTTTTTGAAGGCGTTCGCGCCTACAAAAGCGATTCGTTGGGTACCAGTATTTTCCGTTTGCAAGAACACACTGATCGTCTATTCCGCTCTGCCCACATCATGCGTATGAAAATGCCGTATACCAAAGATGTGGTTAACGAAGCGCACAAGCAAGTTATCCGTGAGAATGGCTTGGCCGAAGCCTACCTGCGCCCGATGGCGTTTTACGGCTCTGAAGGTATGGGCCTGCGCGCCGATAACCTGAAGGTGCATGTAATGGTTGCTGCCTGGCACTGGCCTTCCTATATGTCACCGGAAGCGCGCGACCTCGGTATCCGCATCCGCACCTCAAGTTACACCCGCCACCACGTGAACATCTCCATGTGTAAAGCGAAAGCTAACGGTCACTACATCAACTCACTGCTGGCGTTGCAAGAAGCACTGGACAGTGGGTGTGAAGAAGCGTTGTTGCTCGATAACGAAGGTTATGTAGCAGAAGGCAGCGGCGAGAACTTCTTCCTGGTACGCGATGGCATCATCTACACGCCGGAACTGACTTCCTGCCTGGATGGTATCACTCGTAACACAATTTTCCATTTGGCTGCCGATTGCGGTTATACCATCAAGGAAAAGCGTATTACCCGTGACGAAGTTTATGTTGCAGATGAAGCATTCTTTACCGGCACTGCCGCTGAAGTATTGCCGATTCGCGAGCTTGATGGCCGTCAAATTGGTGAAGGTCGCCGTGGTCCAATTACTACGCGCTTGCAGGATTTGTATTTCAAATCTGTGCGCGGTGAATTGCCCGGGCACACCGACTGGTTAGCACCGGTTGCCAGGTAACTGTTAATGACAGTCACATAACGGAGCCAACTGGCTCCGTTATTGTTTCAGTATGATTCACTTTCCAAGCCCGCCAGATCTATTTTCAAGACGCGCCGCGAATACATCCCTGTAGGTTTGTCGTTGACATCCACGTCTCCGGCAGTCTTGAAAATAATCTGTCAGTTTCTGAAAGTGAACTATTTATCTTTATCGCACTGATCATCATCTATGGCAGAAATTCAATTTCCCGCAACGTTAAAAACAATCCGGAAAATTCTGGTGGTTGGGCCTGCGTGGATTGGCGATATGATGATGGCGCACACCTTGTTTCAATTATTGAAACAGCGAAACCCTCATGTTCAAATCGATGTATTGGCTTCAGGCTGGACGCGGCAATTATTAATTCGCATGCCGGAAATCCATCAAGCGATTGATATGCCGATCGGCCATGGCAGCCTTGCCTTTGCCGAGCGGCGCGCGCAAGGAAAAGAGTTAGCGGCGCATCACTACGATCAAGCGATCTTATTACCTAATTCATTTAAATCTGCATTTATTCCCTTCTTTGCAAATATTCCGTTGCGCACCGGCTGGCGCGGTGAAATGCGTTATGGTTTGCTCAATGATATTCGTGTGCTGGATAAAAAATGTTTTCCACTCATGGTACAACGCTACGCTGCATTGGCATTGCCTGGAAATAGTGCTCCGTTAACGGAATTTCCTTATCCGCGGTTAACGGTTGATAAAAACCAGCGTCCACAATTGTTAACAAAATTTGCATTGCAGATGAACCGCCCGCTGTTAATAATTTGTCCCGGTGCTGAATATGGCCCGGCCAAACGTTGGCCCGAACATTATTTTGCTGAAGTGGCCGATGAAAAAATTCGCGCAGGTTGGCAGGTGTGGCTAATGGGATCTGCAAAAGATCGCGAAGTGACTGACGCAATTCGTAAATTATTATTGGATGACGAGCGTGAGCATTGCTTTAACCTCGCTGGCAGCACCAATCTTGGTGAAGCAATCGATTTAATGGATTGTGCCGATGCGGTATTGAGTAATGATTCCGGCTTAATGCATGTGGCCGCAGCATTGCAAAAACCATTGGCGGTTATTTACGGCTCCACCTCGCCCGAGCACACACCACCTTTAGCTGAGCGAGTTACGATCATCAGCAAAAAAATTGAATGCGCTCCCTGTTTTGAGCGCGAGTGTCCAAAGGTGCATCACAAATGTTTGCGTGACCTCATGCCGCAACAAGTGCTCGATGCATTGGATGCACTTATTCCCCAACCTTTGCATCCTGTGGCTAATTGATGCAGATGCGGCTCGCTTTTGTCATCTTTCGTTATTTTCCGTTCGGCGGATTGCAGCGCGACATGCTGGCGCTGGCACAATTTTTTCAGCAGCAAGGACATTCGATCACTGTATTTTGTGAACGCTGGCAAGGCGAAAAACCGCCATCGATTGCCGTCGTGGAAATTCCGGCTCGCGGTTTGCTCAATGTGGCGGGTGTGAAATATTTTGTTGAACGATTTGAGCAACAATTTCCCCGTGCGGAATTTGATGCATTAATCGGTTTTAACAAAATGCCGGGGTTAGATGCCTATTTCGCCGGCGATACCTGTTTTGCTTATAAAGCGTTTTGTGAGCGCAATTGGCTATATCGATTAATGCCGCGCTCGCGCTTGTATTTGCACTATGAGTCTGCAGTATTTAATGAACAAAGTGATACGCACATTTTATCTCTGGTCGCGAGCGAGCAAAAACAATTTGCCCGTTTTTATGCTACCCGGCCCGAGCGTTTTGAGTTGTTGCCTCCCGGTATTGTGCGCGAGCATGTGGCTTGTGCCGATCCGCAAACTGCTTATCGCGCATTGCGCAAGGAATTAAATTTGGAGGTTAATGCCCGTCTGGTTGTCTGCCTGGGATCAGGGTTTCATACCAAGGGTGTGGATATCAGTATCAATAGTTTTGCCGCGCTGCATAACGCCATGCGCGATACTGCACTGTTAATTGTTGGTAACGATAACCCTGATAAATACCGTGAGCAGGCGCGTGCGCTAGGCATTGCGGATAATGTATTTTTTCTTGGGCCGCGCAGCCCTGTTGGCAATTTATTACACGGTGCCGATGCGTTATTGCATCCGGCGCGCAAGGAGTTGGCCGGCAACGTTATTTTGGAGGCGATGTTGTGTGGTTGCCCGGTATTAGCGGCGGATCATTGCGGTTATTCGCATTTTATTGTCGAGCATCAGCTGGGTGAATTGATTTCCCATAATGCAACACCTGCCGATATTGCCATGCAATTGCAACGGCTGTTGGCTGTTGATAAAAGCCACTGGGCCGTGCGGGCAAATACTTTACAAAACAACACTGTTTTTTTTGCTCGTGCTGAATATGCGCTTGCGGCTGTGCAAAAAATTGTCCAGCAAAAAAAATCCGGGAATAAAAATCATGAATGGAAAATCGTCACACCAAAAGAAACACTGATATTGCGTGATGAATTGATTGATTTATGGAAAGCAAAGCCCGTGTTTGATCATGTCCAGCAATTGACGGGCACTGTCGCGCGTGAAATGCCGGATCGGCAAACCTTACGTTTTGATGTAAACGGTGAGGCGTATTACCGCAAATGGCATCGCGGTGTGGGCTGGATGGAAATTATTAAAAACCTGGTGCGCTTGCGGCTGCCGGTATTGGGCGCGCGCAATGAGTGGAATGCCTTGAATAAAATGCGCGCATTGGCCATTCCCGGTTTGATTCCGGTTGCTTTTGGTGTGCGCGGCAAAAATCCGGCGCGCCAGCAATCGTTTATTGTTACACGTGAATTGCGTGATGTGATTCAGCTGGATCATTTTTTTGAACAGCGCGAGGTTGCTCCGCTTATTAAACGCAAACTGATTGTGCGCGTTGCGGTGATTGCGCGTGAATTGCACGCAGCGGGTATTAACCATCGCGATTTTTATTTGTGCCATTTTATGCTGCGCGAAGCTTCACTTGTTACCGGCGTACCGGATATTACGCTTGTCGATTTACATCGCGCCCAATTGCGTGCCCGGGTACCTGAACGTTGGCGAGTAAAAGATATCGGGGGACTGTTGTTTTCCAGTTTGAACCTGGGATTTAGTCGCCGCGATTATTTGCGCTTTTTGACCGTGTATTTTGCCGCAGATTTACGCAATATATTCGGTGAACATTCATCGCTATTGCAAAAAATAATACAGCGTGCGCGTAAAACCTATGAGCGCGATTTTGGCCATCAGCCAAACCTTTAATGGATGTTATGGATTTTATGTTAGTGAATCGTGAGCAACGTGAACAGAAAATGCTGGCCTGGGCTTATGTCGGGTTATGGGTTTTTGTCACGGCATTTTTATGGGCGCCATCGCGCGATGGTTTGGAGGGGATTTACGCCCTCGCTGTTTTTATTCCGCTGTTATTGGTGTTGCCATGGCGCAAACCTGATCTGCAAGAATATGGTGGCTGGTTCACAGGCATTGCGCTTGCTTATGCGGGTTGGTCATTGTTATCCGGCTTCTGGGGTGGCGATGTCGGTTATTTATTTTTGCAATGGTTGATACTGGCAATTTGGTTAGCGGGTGTAGCCTGGGTGTTGCAAAAAAAATCCATGGATTGGGATATTTTTTTGCGCTGGTTCGTACTGATTGGTGCTGTGACAGCGTTAGTGAATATTGCGGTGTTTTATTGGAGCCATCCGTTAGCGGCGCGCATGGAGGGCATTACTATTGCTCGTGCACCGACCCTGGTGGGGCAGGTGTATGGTGCTGTAGTGTTGATCGGTATTTTGTTGTCCTGGCGAACGGATTGTTTTAAATGTGCGTTGGGTTTGTCGCTGGCCTGTATTCCGGCGCTGGCTGCGCTAGGCTTATCCCAAAGTCGCGGCCCGTTGTTGTCGCTGGTGCTGGTGTTGTTCATCGGTTTATTGTGGTTGCGCCCGGGCTGGAAAATCCTGCTGGTGCAAGTCTGTGCGGCTTTGCTTGGGGTGTTGGTAATCGCGTTGGTGTTTCCCCTGGATCAATTGTTGTTGGGACGCGGTGCTTCGTTTCGCGATCAAATCTGGCTGGATGTAATCCAGCAAATGCAGGCAAACCCTGCGCTGTTTTTGTGGGGCACCGGTATGAGCGAAGCGACGGATATCCAGACCAGCATTGGTGAATATCATCATGCTCACAATGCCTGGCTGGATATCGCTTACCGCACCGGCGTAATCGGTGCGAGTTTGGCTATGATTCATCTTGGATTGTTACTGTGGTCGGCCCGTCGCTACTTGCAGTTAGCGCCGCTAACACTCTGGTTAATTTATGGCTGCGGTTGCCTGTTTGTGGATTCGCGCAGTTTATTTTGGGAAATTGATGTGAAGTGGTTGCTCTATTGGATTCCTGCCGGCTTGCTCGCGGCCAGTTTAATGCCGCGTAAAACGCTGCCAGTTCGCACCCGGTTGAATGGATAATTTATGAGTTCTCTATCGAAAAAAAATATTGATGTAGGCGATGCGTCAGCCTGGTCGGTATATAAACGTTTGCTGGGTTATGTAAAACCATACACCGGCTGGTTTTTGTTGAGCATTTTAGGTTTTGGCTTGTTGGCTGCATCCAGTGTTTTATTTGTAAAAATTTTGGAAAACCTGGTGAATGTTGTTGCTGCTAATGACCCGACCGATCGTTACCTTGTGCCATTGCAAGTCATCGGTGCAACACTGTTACGGAGCGTGGGGGCTTTCGTCGGTATTTATTTAATGTCGCGCATCGCGTTCAACATTATTCATCGCTTGCGTGTAGAAGTTTTTAATCACATGACGCAATTGCCCAATGCGACCTTTGATGAAAAAAATTCGGGAAATTTAATTTCCATTATCACGTACAACATTAATGGTGTTACCGCTGCCGCTACTGACGCATTGAAAATTTCCCTGCGTGAAGGCCTAACGGTAATCGCGTTGTTTGGATACCTGCTTTATACCGATTGGCGGCTTACGCTGGTGTTTATTGTTATTGCGCCGGTGATTGGCTGGATTGTTGGTATCGTGGGAAAACGTTTGCGTCGCCTGAGTAACAAAGTGCAAAACACGGTGGGGGATTTAACCCAGGTGACCGGTGAGATGATTAACGGTTTTAAAGTAATGCGCAGCTTTGGTGGTGAAGATTACGAGAAGCAGCGTTTTGAATCCGTGAGTAAAAAAAACCTGCAGCAAAATATGAAAATTGTTGTGACTTCTGCAGCCAATACGCCACTGATCCAATTAATTATTGCTTGTGCAATTGGCTTGTTGATTTTTGTTGCCCTGAGTTTTATGGAGCTGAAAGATCCGGCAAGTTTTGTTGCATATATGACTTCGGTTGCGGGCATCCTTCCTGCCATGCGTAAACTGGGTGAGGTTGCCCCGACAATTTTAAAAGGTGTTGCCGCCGCAGACAGCGTATTTACCTTGCTGGATTCGGATACCGAAAAAGATGAAGGCAAGTACCAGGTTGAGCGTGCGCATGGCGAAGTCGAATTTAACGAGGTGGTTTTTACCTATCCAGGCCAGGCCGAGCTTGCACTGAATAAGATTAATCTCCGGGTAAAGGCGGGAGAGGTGATTGCGTTAGTCGGCAAGTCCGGTAGCGGAAAGTCAACATTGGTCAGTTTGTTAAATCGTTTCCACGATGCCAGCAGTGGTAAGATTCTTATCGATGATGTTCCAATTACCGATTATCAGTTGCGTAACTTACGTGAGCAAATTGCACTGGTGAACCAACAGGTCACCTTGTTTAACGATACGGTTGCGGGCAATATTGCTTATGGCAGTTTGCACACCCGAACGCCGGATGAAATTCGCAAGGCCGCAGATGCAGCTTATGCTACGGAATTTATCGAGCAATTACCGGACGGTTTTAATACACTGATTGGTGAGTCGGGTGCACGCTTGTCTGGTGGGCAGCGCCAACGTTTGGCAATCGCCCGCGCAATTCTGAAAAATGCCCCGATCCTGATTTTAGATGAAGCAACTTCCGCCCTGGATAATGAGTCTGAGCATTACATCCAGGCTGCGTTGGAACAAGTAATGCAAGGGCGTACAACGTTTGTTGTTGCCCATCGTTTATCAACTATCGAAAAAGCAGATCGAATACTCGTGCTGGAGGATGGTGAAATAGTGGAACAGGGAACCCATGCGCAACTGCTCGCTGCCAGGGGGGCTTACTCCCGGCTGCATGCCCGGCAGTTCCACGATGATGCTGATGGCTTGCAAGAGGTACCGGCAACCTAGCCGAAACTGGATAACCACACAACGACCCGTGGTTCTAACGGATTTTAATGAGAGTAAAAGCTATGCATCTATTTATGCCTAATTTTGACCGGGCCCATATCTTGGTGGTGGGTGATGTCATGCTGGACCGCTACTGGCATGGCATGAGTTCGCGCATATCACCCGAAGCGCCAGTGCCAGTAGTTAAAGTTAGCCAGACGGAAGATCGCCCGGGTGGTGCCGGAAACGTTGCCTTGAATATGGCGGCGTTGGGCTCCAGTGTTTCGCTCATCGGTGTCGTAGGTAATGATGAGGCAGGCCAGATTTTGCAAAGTCGCCTCAAAGCCGCAAAAATCCATGTTGATTTCCAGATTTCCCTGACCAAGCCGACCATCACCAAATTGCGCGTGGTTAGTCGCCATCAACAATTACTGCGGATGGACTTTGAAGACAAGTTTGATCTTTCCGACAGTGCAGAATTTATCAATAAAGTCAGATCAGCGATTCACCACACAGATGCTTTGGTGTTATCCGATTACGCCAAGGGCAGCCTGCACGATTGTCAGGCCCTGATTCACCTTGCCCGGGAAGCCGGTGTGCCGGTACTGGTTGATCCCAAGGGGCAGGATTTCCTTCGCTACCGTGGTGCTACTATGCTCACCCCTAACTTCCATGAGTTTGAAGCGGTGGTGGGTAAGTGCACAAGCGAACAGGATTTGGTCAATAAGGGTGAAGCCCTGATTCAGGATTTAGGGCTGCAAGCATTGTTGATTACTCGCGGTGAGCAGGGGATGACATTGTTGCGTCCGAACCAGCCTGAACTGCATTTGCCGGCTCGTGGTCGCGAAGTCTTTGACGTAACCGGCGCCGGGGATACGGTAATTGCAACCGTCGCTGCGGCTATTGCGGCTGGCCAAACCATGCCTGAAGCTACTGCGCTGGCAAACCTTGCAGCTGGTATTGTAGTTGGCAAAATGGGCACCGCTGCGGTTAATGCACCGGAATTGCGCCGCGCGATTATTGCCGAGCAGGGCGCCCAGCGCGGTGTTGTTACTGAAGAACAATTATTGTTGGCAATCGAGGATGCGCGTGCGAGTGGCGAGCGCCTGGTATTTACCAACGGTTGTTTCGATATCATCCATGCCGGCCATGTTGGTTATCTGGAAGAAGCGCGCAAACAGGGTGACCGATTGATCCTGGCTGTCAATTCAGATGCATCTATCCGTCGCCTTAAAGGAAGTGGCCGCCCCATCAATCCGCTGGATCGTCGGATGGCAGTATTGGCGGGACTGGAAGCGGTGGATTGGGTCGTGTCTTTTGATGAGGATACGCCCGAGCGCCTGCTGCGCCGGGTCAAGCCCGATGTGCTTGTTAAAGGTGGTGACTACCGTGAAGACCAGGTTGTGGGTGGCAATATCGTGAAGGCCTATGGCGGTAGGGTGAAGGTGCTTAGTTTCTTCGACAACTGCTCGACAACATCCATTGTTAATAAGATACGTCGCCAATAAATTGCCAGTGTTTCCATTATTCAGTAAGTAAAATGTTGTCTAGACTTCGTAGTACAGGGAAACCCCATACGAAGGTCTGAACGTGAACAATTACTCCTCTCCCAAGGCCATACAGCGCGATGGCCTGATTGATTTTGTAATCAACTATCATCTTTATATCGATCAAATCATGCTCCGGGTGACGTTTGGTGCCTGGGTTATGTCGTTATTGTTTGCGGCCCGTTATGACACCTGGTTGTTGGCCATCGTAGTAGGTGGGCTCTTTACTGCAATCAACTGGATTGCTATCCGGGTTATCAACCAGCCTGGATTAACTCCGTGCATCATCGCTGTTGTCTACATGCTGTTTGTATCGCTGCACGTGCACCAATTGCACGGCATGATCGAAGCACATTTCGGATATTTTGTGTTCCTCGCCGCTTTATTTACCTATTTGAGTTGGGCTCCTCTACTGTGGGCTGCGGGAGCAGCTGCCGTTGTACACGTTGTTATTCATATGATGCAGCAGGGGGGTATACCGATTTATTTATTCCCTGATCACATGCATTCCTGGGGTATTGTGGCTATGCACGCGTTCTATGTCGTCATCGAAACTGCGGTATTGATGGTGTTGGTAAGGCTGGCGAGCAGGCTTCTTGTTGTCGCCCAGGAGCTAGTGGCTGTGACTGAAGCTATGATCGTGGATGAGCGCCATGTAGACCTGGGGATTCGCGCGCAAGGGCACAATAATGCGATTCTGGATCACCTTAATTGGTTGTTGGATAACATTGCCAGAGCAATTAAATCGGCGGTGACGGCGCAAGAGCAAGCTGATGCAAACATTGGCGGCCTCGCTGGAAACTCGCGCCATTTGGTTTTGATCGCCGGTAAATCCCATGATGCGTCCGAGGTTATTCGTGTTGCCACGGATAATATGCACCGGTCTTTTGTGGCGGTGGCTGACAAGATCCAGCGTGCTGCTGTGTTAGCTGATGATACGGCGACTGCGCAGGCTGAAGGGAAAGTAGCGGTTAAGAATTCGCGCGAGGGTATTGCGGCGTTGTCATCCGTGCTGGGTGATACCGCGATTGCAATTGATAGCCTTGCCAAAGATTGTGAGGCTATTGGAAGTACGCTTGCCGAGATCCAGGGGATTGCCGAGCAAACCAATTTGCTCGCACTCAATGCCGCGATTGAAGCGGCGCGTGCGGGTGAGCAGGGGCGTGGGTTTGCAGTAGTGGCGGATGAAGTTCGCGCTTTGGCGGGGCGCACCAAAACGTCAACGGAAAATATCCGGGTGCTGGTGGCGCGCCTGGTGAGTGGCTCCAACCATTCGGTGGAAGCGATGAGTGAAAGCCGGGCGAGGGTGTTGGAGAATGTTGCCAATTCGCAATTGGTGGAACAGATTTTTGAACGTATCGCTGCCGCCGTATTGGAGATTAACCGCATCAGCCAGCAAATCGCGCAAGCGACAGAAGAACAAACCCAAACGTCGGAATCTATTGCCCGCCAGACTAGCCAGTTGAATGATTCAAGCCGGGAAACGGCGCAGATAGTGGCGGAAAACACCCGTATGATCGAGCATTTAAGCACGGCATTTAATGATTTGCAGGATGCGTTGACCAAATTCCGTTAATACGTATTGCCAGTGCAACAAAAAAGCCCTGCAGCTTTATTCTGCAGGGCTTTTTTATAGCGGAACCGAGAGTGCTGATCAGGCGGCAAGCTCCAGGATTTCGCGCGATGCTTCCGGGGTAATCACACCGTGTTCACCCAGCGCGAGCAGATCGTGTTTTACCAGCATATCCACTAGTTTGGGAATGGACTCGCGTCCTACACCATAACCACTGAGCGTTGTCGGATTGCCCATTTGTTCGAAAAATTGGCGGGTTGCAGCTATGGCCGCATCGATCAACTCTTCTTCATTGGATTGGGTAAGCCCCCATACGCGGCGGCCGTATTGCACAAGCTTGCCATGCTTTTTGTCACGCTGGTGCTGCATAACTGCCGGCAACACTACTGATAGGGTTTGCGCGTGATCCAGCCCGTGCATTGCTGTGAGTTCATGGCCAATCATATGGGTTGCCCAATCTTGTGGTACCCCTACTCCAATCAAACCATTCAGTGCCATGGTTGCTGCCCACATAACGTTAGCGCGGACCTGGTAATTGGTCGGTTCTTTCAATGCCCGGGGGCCTTCTTCGACCAGCGTCAACAGCAAACCTTCGGCAAAACGGTCCTGTACTTTGGCGTCCACGGGGTAGGTCAGGTACTGTTCCATAATATGGACAAACGCATCCACAACACCATTTGCGATTTGGCGTGGCGGCAGGCTGTAGGTTGTAGTTGGATCGAGAATGGCGAATTTCGGATACACCAGCGGGCTGCCGAAAGACAGTTTTTCCTGTGTTGAGGCTTTGGTGATAACCGCATTGCCATTACTTTCCGTACCTGTTGCCGGCAGGGTCAATACGCAACCGATTGGCAGCGCCGAATGGAATGGCTGGTGTTTGGCCATGATATCCCAGGGCTCGCCGTCAAAGTCGATTGCTGCAGCAATCAACTTGGTACCATCAATCACGCTGCCGCCACCAACAGGTAGCAGGAAATCGATTTTTTCTTTCTTCACTAACTCAACCGCTTTCATCAAGGTTTCATAGTGAGGGTTAGGTTCAATCCCGCCAAACTCAAACCAGGTTTTTCCTTCCAGTGCTTTTGTAACCTGATCATAAACACCGTTTTTCTTGATCGACCCGCCGCCATAGGTAACTAAAACCCTGGCATCGGCCGGAACCAGCTCAGCGAGTTCTTTGATCTGGCCTTCACCGAAAACGATTTTTGTGGGATTGGAGAATATAAAATTTTGCATGAGTGGTCTCTCCGATGTTGTGTACTAGTGGGGTGCGACTCTGTCGAGTCTGATGGATTAATGGTGCTTACGCAAATTTACGGCTGTGAGATCCAGATACAGTTATTGATTATCTGGTAAGGAATAGCTTGCAAACTTCGCCCTGTACAGGGACCGGAAACACATTGTCCGGAATGGATAACAAACAATGCGCCATGGTTGGCACATTGGATCATGCTGCCGCTACTATCTAAAAACTCGTTTTCCACCCACTCAAGGGGAATACCAAGGTGCGAGCAGCTATTGCGATACAGGTAAACCTTCCCTCTGTGATTTACAGCAAATATGTTGTTGCTTTTAAAACCCTTGCTGCTGCCTTCGGGTAAAGCATCCAAAGGGCAGAGCAAGGTTAATTGGGGGGCTGCCGGGTTTTCAGGTGGGATCATTGTGGAGCAATAAGACGCACTTTGCGGGTCAGCAATTTACCTTCACGGACTACACTGACATTCACTTTGTCGCCCGGTTTGTAATGCTCCAATGCGCTGAGCAATTGGTCGTCGTTAGTGACTGGATAATCTTCGATAGCAACAATTACATCGCCCAAACTGATTTGGCCCCAATTATTGCGCTTTGCCCCCTGCAAGCCTGCTTCAGCCGCGGGTGAGTTGGGTTCAATGCGCAAAATGGGTACACCTTCAACCCCGATTTGCTGCGCCCATTGATCCGGCGCCACTGCAATGCCTAAAACGGGACGCACAATGCGCCCATGGGTAATTAACTCGGGTACGACTTCCTTGACGGTATTCACCGGGATAGCAAAGCCAATACCGGCACTGGCACCGCTGGGGCTATAAATCATGGTGTTAACACCAATCAGCTTTCCCTCGGAATTGAGCAATGGCCCGCCGGAGTTTCCGGGGTTAATTGCCGCATCGGTTTGGATTACATTGGTGATTTTGCGCTGGTTGGGCGATTCAATTTCCCGCCCCAACGCGCTCACTACGCCTGTGGTGAGTGTGGCGTCCAATCCAAACGGGTTGCCGATCGCCAACACTTTACGCCCTACGCGCAAGTCGCCTGAATCGCCCAGTGGCAGTGCTTTGAGTTTGGCGGCAGGTGCATCGATTTTAAGGACTGCGATATCGCGCTCCGGAGCAAGCCCCACCACGGTTGCTGGCCAATTGGATTGGTCCTGCAATGTAATAGTGATTTTGCGCGCACCTTCAACTACATGAAAATTGGTGACTATGTAGCCTTTTTCATCCCATACAAATCCGGTTCCCGAGCCGCGTGGCACGGTAACCAGATCGAACGAATAGGGATCGCGGGCGAGTTGTTGATTGGTGACGAATACCACACTGGGGCGGGAGACTTCGAAGACCTCCATGCTGTTTTTTTCGTCATCGGTAGAAAATGCCTGAACGGTCGCGCTCAAGGCGCTGGCGCCGGTCAGGACACTGAGTACAAGCCAGCGCCAGAGTTTCATGGTGACGGTCTCCAGCGAGGATTAGGCTGCGTCACGTAATGCTTGAATACGTGCTTCCAATGGCGGATGGCTCGCAAACAGATTACGCACACCACCACTGATACCAAAAGCGCGCATGCTGGTTGGCAACGGGCTTTCCGCCCCGGCGTTGGTTTCCGCTTGCAAGCGTTGCAAAGCACGGATCATCGCACCGCGATCAGCAAGGGTTGCACCGGCTTCATCAGCGCGGTATTCGCGATAACGGGAGAATGCGGCCACGATCATGGAAGCCAGAATACCCAGCACAATTTCAGCGATAAAGGTGGTAATCATAAATGCAAAGCCGCGGCCATCTTCATTTTTGAAAATAACACGGTCCACCAGGTCACCGATGATACGAGCGAAGAACATTACAAACGTGTTCACTACACCTTGAATCAGGCTTAGGGTAATCATATCGCCATTGGCAACGTGACCAATTTCATGGGCCAGCACGGCTTTAACTTCATCGCGCTCAAAACGTTGTAGCAGGCCAAGGCTCACTGCAACCAGTGCGGCATTGCGGTTCCAGCCAGTAGCAAATGCGTTGGATTCCTGTGCCGCGAACACCCCGATTTCCGGTGTTTTGATTCCGGCTTTTTGAGACAACTCGACAACCGTATCTACCAGCCATTGCTCATCGGCGTTGCGAGGTTGTTCGATCAACTGCACGCCCATGGTTTTTTTGGCCATCCACTTGGACAAAAACAGGGAAATAAACGAGCCGACAAAACCAAAAACAGCACAGAAAATCAGCAGGTTTTGCAAATCCAGGCCGCCTGCGGTGCGGTAACTGCCAACACCCAGCAAGCTTAAAACTACACCTGCCACCAGCATCACAGCGAGGTTAGTGAGTAAAAACAGGCCTATGCGTAACACGATATTATCTCCCAATGAGTTATGTAAGGTTCACTGCATAATACGCAGTGTCGCGGGAGTATATGTGTATGAGGCGCGAAAATTTCAATCGCGAAGGGTGTTAAGAAAGGAAAATAAAAATGGCCGCCCAAGGGCGGCCCAAGCAACCGTGTTAGCCGAGAGACCTTCGGAGAGGAAAGCCCCAGGGGGTGAGCAAACTCGTTAATCGACTTGCAGGGCGACTAAAGATTTCACTCAACTGTTGTACGGGAGATACCGTGCAACAGTGAGTTAATAATAATGTTTCTCATCTATAAGTCAATTGTTTTTTGAGAATTATTCTTATTTATGATGTTTTAGCTGTCTTTAGTTGCAATAACTGGTTATTGAGTTGATTAATTTTGGCGGCCATCTCTTCAATGAGCCCCAGGCAAATCTGCGGCTGATGTTCAATCAGCGTAATAAACTCTTCCTTCCTGACTGCCAGAACGGTGCAATCGCTTGTGGCAACAACGGAAGCTATGCGGGGTTGACGGGTAAAGACGGCGAGAGCCCCGAATATTTCGTTGGCATTTATTTCCCCGACTTTAATTCCATCGCATACTGCATCAGCAGATCCTTCCAGCAGCGTATATACCTTATGGGCGGTATCGCCTTGCTGGATAATGGTTTCACCGCTGCGGTAATGTATAAATCCGGCGGACGGCTGGAACTCGCTACGTAATTCCTGGGTAAAGGCCAATTCATAAAAACTGATGGTGCATAACAAGTAATAAGCCCAATTACGTTGGCTTTTCAAATCGCTATTTGCGGCACTGACTAATTCATCACGCTCATAAGCAAGAAATGTAACGGGGCGCTTGCACGCAAATTGCCCTTGGGGGAGGTTGAGTGACTTTGGCAGGCCAAGCAGGTCGCCCTCACTGAAATGCATTACCAGTTTGCCATTCAGGTAGTAATCGACCTGGCCCTCGACGATGCGCAGCAGTCGCGTTGGTGCGATATCAGCAAAAATATCATTACTGGTACTGACAACAAAGGGATCATCTGCGGGTTTAACGGGAGTGCACAGTAGCTCGCTCAGGCCGCGCAATTTGGCGGCCAGGTCGGACATCAATTCAGACTGTTTAATGGGAAAGTGCATAAGGCCTCTAGTCACTAAATGGCGTAAACAACACGTTTTTTAGTGTAGCCTGTGTCACCGGAAAATTTGTATTTCCCGCTTCAGTCTGTGACCCTTGTGTCGTTTTTGGCGAACTCAGGCAGTCGCCTGGGTGAAACCGCCACCACTTTCTGGCAGTTCCGCTTCAAAGACAAGCCGGGCTTTCAAATCAGAGGGAAGGTCATTCCAATGTACATCCATCAACGCCCCCTGCAGAGCATAAAGCATGACTTTGGATACATTGATATCGCGAGCTTTGATGCGTCGATAAGCTTCGACAGCACCCATTCTTTTCAGGTCGGCGTGGGTATTAATCCCTATTGCACGCAGGATGTTTACCGATGCCATTCCAAGGTTCTTTAATTGCAATAACTCACTATGACAGGCAGTCATACAATGCAATCTCCATTTATTATTATCGGATGTTGTGTTTAAAATTCCTGTTTTACAGCGCAGGCTTATCTTACATACTTGCTTCTCTTGTGCAATCCCTTTCGACTGAAAGAGCAGAAACTTAAGATCAGCGGTGAAAAGTTATTTTTTCTGCTGGCACGTCTGGTAACGATTATTTTTATGTATGAATTCAATTCGCCGGAGAAATCAGGTGTTCGACCCGATACAACGCCAATTACTTGGCCTCGATGAGCGCTTTCTTGTGCACTCTCCAGAGCTGAATTGCCAGCTTCATCCAGAAACTCTAGCAGCAGTTTTGGATTTGCGCGCGCGCGCTGCAACATTTGATTTCGATTTGCGCATTGCCAGTAGTTTTCGCAACTTTGAGCGGCAATTATTGATCTGGAATAACAAAGCACTTGGGTTGCGTCCGGTGCTTGATTCCCATGGCGAGCCGTTAGACATTCACCGTTTGGGGGATCGTGAAAAAGTATTTGCGATTTTGCGGTGGTCTGCGTTGCCGGGGGCTTCCCGTCATCACTGGGGCACCGATTTTGATGTGTATGGCGCGTCGTGCATTGATGCGAATTATCAATTACAACTCACGGTTGCCGAAACCGAAACCGGCGGCCCCTTTGCTGAATTTCATCGTTGGCTGGATGCCGAATTGCAACAGGTTAATTGTCACTTCTATCGCCCATATACGCTGGATCTTGGTGGTATTGCACCTGAACCGTGGCATTTAAGTTATGCGCCCCTGGCAAAAAATTATGCGCAACTTTTTACGCTGGATGTACTGCGCGAACAGCTTGAACAAACATCGTTGCAGTTAAAAGATATTGTGTTGGAAAATCTGGATGAAATCTTTCAACGTTATATTCGCGTCGATTAAATTTCTCAACCGGGACTCATTGCTTTGAATACAACTTCTCCTGCGGTATCAAAAATCGGCATTCGTTCATGGATGTTATTTGATTGGGCTGCGCAACCATTTTTTACCGTGATTATCACGTTTATTTTTGGTCCCTATTTTGTATCGCGGCTTGCCGCTGATCCGGTAACCGGACAAGCCGCCTGGGGTTGTACGATTACCGCGGCTGGAATTCTTATCGCCGTTCTATCGCCATTACTGGGCGCGATTGCCGATGAAACTGGCAAACGAAAACCCTGGATTGCGTTTTTTGCAGCAATCAAGATTACGGCACTCCTTATGTTGTGGCAGGCCGCGCCCGGTTCACCGTTATGGTTGCCGATGTTATGCATTATTGCAGCAATGGTCGCCGCCGAATTTTCTATTGTGTTTAATGACTCCATGATGCCGCGTTTGATTCCTGCACAAGAAATCGGCCGCATTTCCAACCTCGCCTGGGGTTTGGGGTACGCCGGTGGATTAGTCGTTTTATTCAGCGTGCTGTTGTTATTAGCGGGCAATCCGCAAACAGGTAAAACGCTGGCGGGAATAACGCCGTTATTCGGGCTGGACGCCAATCAGGGTGAAGATGCTCGCATCACGGGTCCTTATGCTGCACTGTGGTATGCATTATTTATTTTACCGATGTTTTTGTTCACACCGGATGCAGGAACAGGCGCACCTTTGAGGCAAGCAATTAATAATAGTTTTCGCGATTTAAAAAATACCGTGTGCGAATTAAAACAGCGCCGCAATTTGTTGCGCTTTTTAATTGCGCGCATGATTTATCAGGATGGTGTTAACGGTTTGCTCGCGCTCGGTGGGACTTTTGCTGCCGGAATGTTTGCCTGGCAAACTATTGAAATGGGTGTGTATGGAATTTTATTGTTGGTGGTCGCCATTGGTGGTTGTGCATATGCGGGGCAATTGGATGTTCGCCTGGGTTCTAAAAAAGTAGTGCAATTAAGTTTGGTGTGTTTGATTGTGGCAACCATCGGCATTATTTCTACTGGCCCTGGCTACACCCTGTTTGGGCTAATTCAATTATCAACACAGGATGCCGGTGGTTTATTTTCCACCGCAGCAGAAAAAGCGTACATCTTCTTTGGTTTATTAATTGGCATCGCGTTTGGGCCGGTTCAGGCATCGTCCCGCTCTTACATGGCGCGTAGCGTTGATGTAGATGAGGCGGGAAAATATTTTGGTATTTATGCGCTTGCCGGACGCGCGACGTCATTTCTCGCTCCGATGGCGGTAGCGACAATTACCGTGATGACTGATTCCGCTCGATTGGGAATGGTTGCACTCATTGTATTTTTGCTCGCCGGATTTTTATTGCTGGCCAACGTGGCTTATCCGGCGCGTACATAAAGTACGTTTTTTTGCTTAATTGATGTAACGCAGAGGTAGATATGTTAGTAATTTTTGATTGTGACGGCGTGTTGGTTGATAGTGAAATTATCTCTGCGCAAGTAACCAGTGATTGCTTGAAAGAAATTGGTATTGAAATTAGTGCGGATTATTTTTTGGAAACCTATCGCGGCAAATCAGTCGCTGATTGTATTCTCATGATTACCGAAGAATTATCCATCCAGGACTCCTGGAAATCCTTGAATGATGCTGAAAGGGCAGAGCGTGGTGCGCAATTCTGGCGTCATGTTCAATTGCAAACGTTAGTGGTGTGTGAACAGCAATTGGAGCCAATAACAGGAATAATGCCGGTGCTGGATTACTTACGCGATCACGACATTCCTTTCTGTGTTGCTTCCAATGGCAAACACGAAAAAATGCGAATGACCCTCGCCAAGACCAACATCATGCCCTACGTTCAAGGCCGGGTATTTAGTTTCGAGGATGTTACCCGCGGCAAACCCGCACCGGATTTATTTTTGCATGCTGCAAAAACATTGAATGTAGAACCGGCAACAGCCATAGTAGTGGAAGACTCGCTGACCGGTATCCAGGCGGCGTTAGCGGCGGGTATGCGCCCGCTCGGCTATTGCCCGCCCAATACCAATGGCAGCGATAATATTTTATTGCCGGAAATGCGCGCCCTGGGTGCGGAAGTATTTTTCGCGATGGATGAATTGATTCCATTAATTTTGAAAACCGTCACTGTAGAAAATTAACGGGTAGCTTTTGTTATGCAAACCGCCCTTCAAAATTTCGCTCATGTTGACGCCTGGCAAGAAATTCGTGCAGAAGCGCAACATGCCAGTGCTACCGAGCCGGTACTGGCAAGTTTTTATCACGCCAGTATTTTGAATCACCATTCATTTGCCGCCGCGATTTCGTTTCATCTCGCCAATAAACTGGATAGCCAGGCGTTGCCGGCGATGATGTTGCGCGAAGTGTTTGAAGAAGCGATGAAGGCGGATGCCAGTATTGAAGAAGCGATGCGCGCGGATATTCGTGCACATCGCGAACGCGATCCGGCCTGTAAATTATTTTTTATGCCGTTTCTGTTTTTTAAGGGTTACCACGCTTTACAGTCCTGGCGCATTGCCCATTGGTTGTGGCATCAGGGTCGCAATGCATTGGCGCTTTATTTCCAGAATCAAATTTCGCAGGCTTTTGATGTGGATATCCACCCGGGGGCGCGCATTGGTAAAGGCATCATGATCGATCATGCCACTGGAGTTGTGATTGGTGAAACGGCAGTAATTGAAGATGATGTATCCATGTTGCACAGCGTAACGTTGGGCGGTAGTGGCTGCGTAAAAACTGATCGCCACCCTAAAATTCGTCGCGGTGTACTAATTGGCGTGGGCGCAAAAATTCTGGGCAATATTGAAGTAGGTGAGGGGGCGAAAATAGGCGCGGGGAGTGTGGTGCTGGAGCCTGTTGCGCCGCATACAACAGTTGCCGGTGTGCCCGCCAAACTGGTTGGCAGGCCCAAGGGAGAGTCACCGGCGCTGGATATGGATCATCATCTTGTCGAAGGTGATGATTGCTAGTCCACTCAGGCGCTGCGTTGACCAGGTAATGTGCTGGTCTCATCGTCGCAACCATCCAGCAACCACTTCAATACAGATTCGCGACTTTTAAGCATGGATTGATAATGCTCGATCAACATAGTGTTGGGACGCGGATGTGCTTTCATGGCGGTGATGCGATCAGTCAGGAAGGCAATGTCCTGTTCTACTTTCAAGCGCGCATTGCCATGTTGGCTGAGCGCGCCTTCCACGACCAGGCGATTGTCCTGCAGTTTCTTTTCGATAAATGGCAACATAGACACACTCCCTCGGAAGTAAACCACTGAAGTATGGAAGTGAATTCCAAAAATACCAAAGATTGATTGGTTACATTCTGTCCACTGTTTATCGCTTTTGTTTGCCTGATGTCGGTAAAAACCGGAATTATTGCCTGGCGGTGCTATTATCAAGCGAGTTCCAGCGATCAACGGTTAACTCCATGAGCAATTCCGATTTCGATATTATCTTTCGCGGCGACATCGTTTTTGGCCATCAACTGGCCGACGTTAAACTCAAATTGCAGCAACTCTTTAAGGTTGATGCCGCCAAAATCGATGCGCTGTTTACCGGTCGCGCGGTTCCGCTCAAGCGTAACCTGGATGAGGCGACGGCCAATAAATATCGTGATGCATTGCTGAAAGCCGGTGCTATGGTTGAGGTTTGCGCCAGCGATAAAAGCCAGGCTAATGCGCCTCAAAAAACGGGAGTTCCTGTGGTTGCTCCTGCTCCAGCCTCTGTTGCCAAAGCACCGGATTATGCCGCCTGGACTCTGGCGCCGGTCGGGGCAGATTTGTTGCCTGCGAGTGAGCGTCCCCGCTCCCCGACTGCTGTTACAGTGGATACCAGTGGCCTGAGTTTGCGTCCGGCTGAAGGTAATCTGGTAGACAGTGCGGAGATTCACCACGCAATCGATGCGGTTGTCATAGTGCCGGACCTTGGGTTGGCAGCGGTAGGTGAAAACCTGATCAGCGCCGATGAAAAACTGGAGCTGCCTTTGGTCGAAATCGAATTGGAGGATTGGGAAATCGCCGCTGCCGGCAGCGATTTGCTCACCCAGGAAGAGCGCCCGCTCATCGTCCCCGTAGCGGTTGCCAATAGCGATTTTGGCCTGGCGCCTGCCGGTAGTGATCTCGGTCAACTCAAACCTGCGGTAAAACCACTTACTCCTGATACCAGCAAACTGCGCCTTGCGGATTAGTCCTTGGCGCATTGTTTACCCACCTGTTTTTATATGTATTTGGCAAAATAGTGCCTTCCGCTTTGCTGATTTCATAAATATTTTTGTGACTTGAATCAGCTTTTAATTGCCTCTTATGGCACTTTTAATTAACCCTTACGGCACTTTGTTCATACACTTCCCTCTAAACTTGAGTTAACACAGGCGTTTTTTATCGCTGTTGTGCCTGTCCATTTACAGAGGAAGTCATTATGAAAATTCTGCTTAAAAGCCTGGCGGTGTTGTTGCTGTTAATTGTTCTAGCGGTTTTCGCCCTGGTTTTTTTGGTGGATGCCAACCGTTTCAAGCCGCGTATTGAAGCTTTAGCCAAGGATCAGGGCGTGGCCCTGCAAATTAAAGGGGATCTGGGATGGGATCTTTGGCCCAGCATCGGTGTTGCGGTCAATGATGTTCATGTCGCCCCGCTTGCCGAGCCAAATCAAGCGATTGCTTCATTACAGCAAGCCAGCTTGTTGCTGAAGTTGATTCCGCTATTTAGCGGAAATTTTCAAGTGGATCATATTGCTGTCGATGGTTTGAAATTGAATCTCAAGCGCGACCAGACCGGCAAAGGCAATTGGGAGGCGTTTAATAAACCCGCCACTACCACTACGCCGCCAGCATCGGTTGCCGATGCGGAATCCAATTTATCGCTGGATATCCAGCACATCAGCCTCACCAATGCCAGCCTCGCGTTTGCCGATGCCCAAGCAGGAAGTGCAATCAACTTGCGCGATATTAATCTCACCATGAGCGGTGTAAATCTCCGCGCGGAACCGTTTGCGGTGGATTTGGGGTTTGTGCTGGAGCAGGTTCAGGCGAACACTGAAAAATTAACACTCGCGGGCAAACTGAATGCGGGGCTCAGTGTTGATCAGTCCATGAATACGCTTCGTCTTACTGATGGGCAATTGCAACTGGATCTTTCTAGCAAAGAAGCTGCAACTCTGGCATTAACTTATGCGTTAACGGTGACTGACCTAAAAAATAATCCGGCATATCAGGGGCAAATCACTTTAAAAGACACCAGCCTGCAAAAATTGCTGGGTGCGTTTGGTATTGAACTCCAAACAACCCGGCGCGATGCGTTGGGAAAATTCAGCTTGTCAGCGGATATCAACGGCGACACTGCAAAAGTGAAATTGGAAAACCTGAAATTGGTATTGGATGAAACCACTTTCAATGGCTCGGCCGCTATAAATAATTTCGAAACCGGCGCAATCCGTGCATCGCTTACCGGCGATACTTTCAATCTTGATGATTACTTACCACCTCCAGTCAAAGACGAGCCGGCGACAACAGCAGCACCTGTGCCGGCGCAAGATACTCCGTTGCCAGTCGATTCATTGCGCACACTTAATTTGAATATAAAGCTTGCGTTGAAAAAATTAATCGTCAATAAAATTCCATTGGAAAATGTAGATGCAAAAGTGCTCGCGAAAAATGGCATGATTGAGCAAAGTTTAAGTGCAACGGCATTCAGTGGAAAAATTACGACTAAAGGCCAACTGGATGCGCGTGGACAGCAAAGCCAATTGCAATTTGATGCGGGTGTAGAGGGACTGGAACTGGCGCCGCTATTAAAAACAATGGAAATGGATTCAAAATTTGGTTTACAGGGGGCCATACAGGCCAGGGCTATTGGTAGTAGCCAGGGCAATTCTACTAATGCCTTATTCAAAGCATTGCGTGCAAATGCCAATTTCTCCGGCGCACAAGTGCGTGTTTCCCCGATCAATCTTGAGCAACAATTTTGCAAGCTGGTGAATCTGGTTAATAAGGCAGAAGATCCGGCAACAGCCTGGAATGAATACACTGAATTAACCGAATTATCTGGCAGTGTTAAATGGCGCGATCAAATTATTACTATCGACACATTCAAAGCCGGCGTGGAAAAGTTGCAGTTGGGCTCCACAGGAAAAATAAATCTCGCCAGTGATGAATACGATATTTTCTTGCCATTGAAATTGGTCAAAGGCAAAGCCGATACGGTAACGGCTGAACAAGTTGCGGTTACAACAAGTGCCAACGGTTGTAGTGTCGGTAGTTATTATTGGCTGGAGCGTGGTTTGGAATTATTGCGCTGTAAAGGTTCGCTCGATGAAATCAATCCGTTGCATGATTGCCGGCCGGATAAAGATATGCTGGTGCAGCTAACCAAAGATTTTGCCGTGTATAAACTCAAGGAAAAACACGGCGCGAAATTTGATGCAAAAAAACAGGAACTGGAACAAAAGCTGGATGATAGAAAGCAGGAAGCAAAACAAAAAATAGAAGACAAAAAACAACAATTGCTGGATAAGTTGCAACAACGGCTGAATCGTGGAGCGGCCTCGTCTGTTGCCGCTCCGGCAGTAGAGCCTTCTGCATCAACGCCAGCGGCGGCAACGGAAGCTGCTCCGGAACCTGTCACTGCACCTGAATAACAGATTATTTTCTATTGTGGGCAGGGCGCGAATTTACCGTTAGAATTCGCGCCTTTCTCTCTGCCTTATTTGGCCAAATCTGTAGCACTTATGAGTACATCGTTTTCTGCCCGCGTGTTGAAATGGTTTGATAAACACGGACGTAAACATTTGCCCTGGCAGCAGGACATCAACGCTTATCGTGTTTGGCTGTCTGAAATTATGCTGCAGCAAACCCAGGTTACTACCGTAATTCCTTACTTCGAGCGGTTTATCGCGCGTTTTCCTACTGTGCAATCCCTGGCGGCGGCGCCTATCGATGAAGTCCTGCATTTATGGACGGGCCTGGGTTATTACGCACGTGCACGTAACCTGCACAAATGTGCGCAAACGGTAGTGAAAAATTACGGTGGGGAATTTCCGGTAACTGTGGATGAACTGGCGGAACTGCCTGGGATTGGCCGCTCAACGGCCGGTGCCATTGCGAGTATCGCCTACCAACAGCGCGCTGCGATTCTGGACGGTAATGTCAAACGCGTGCTGGCTCGTTATCACGCCGTGGACGGCTGGCCGGGCCAAACGGATGTGGTGACCCGTTTATGGGAAATCGCCGGGCAATACACTCCCAAATCGCGCGCGAACCATTACACCCAGGCAATGATGGATATGGGCGCAACCTTATGTACGCGTAGCAAACCCAAGTGTGAGGTTTGCCCGCTACGCGAAGGTTGCATCGCTTATGCACAGGGAAATCCGCAGGATTATCCCGGCAAAAAGCCCAAAAAAACCTTGCCGGAAAAAGCAGTCCAACTTCTGATGTTGCGTAATCCTGCCGGCGATTTGCTCTTGCAGCAACGGCCCGCGCAAGGCATATGGGGAGGATTATGGAGTTTCCCTGAGTTGGCAATTGATGCTGATGCTGTTGAACATGCAGCGGATTATTTCGGCAAGGTGATCGAGCATGAGGTATGGGATAGCTATCGCCACACCTTTAGTCACTATCACCTGGATATCACGCCGGTCCTGATCCAACTGGCGAAAACTCCGCAGGCTATCGGTGAGGTCGCGACACACTGGTACAATCCCCATCAACCTGATGCGTTGGGGCTGGCCGCACCAGTGAAAAAATTACTGGAAAAGCTGGCGCAACTGGACCCGCGCACTGCTGCGGCAACCCGCAGCCCCAAACGTAAACCCTGATTAATCATCAGTGAGTTCCTAATTTAAGTGAGTGATGTCATGGCCAGAATGGTGTTTTGCCGCAAATACAAACAAGAACTGGAAGGGCTGGATGTGCCGCCATATCCTGGTGTTAAAGGCCAGGACATTTATGCCAATGTTTCCAAAAAAGCGTGGCAAGAGTGGATGGCGCACCAAACCATGCTCATCAATGAAAAACGCCTTAGCGTTATGGATATGGGAACCAAGGTTTACCTCACCGAGCAAATGACCAAATTCCTCTCCGGCGAAAGTTATGATCAAGCCGATGGCTACGTTCCGCCTTCCGCTCAGGACAACAAATAATCAACTTGCGCAGATTTCAGTTAACCCTTGATAAAACGGGAATTTTTTTAAAAGCCACTATTGACTCGCCCCTCCCGAGCGGGTTTAATACGCGCCTCTCGCAGCCCACCTGCGACGACACGCCCAGATAGCTCAGTCGGTAGAGCAGTGGATTGAAAATCCTCGTGTCGGTGGTTCGATTCCGCCTCTGGGCACCATCTTAAAATCCGATATAGTCCTATATCGTCTGAAACCCCGCGTAACTGCGGGGTTTTTTGTTTATACTCCGTCTATTTCAGTCCGAATCAATCCAACCGAATCCGACAATTTTTTGGGGTACATTTTGGGGTACATGAGATACCCCAACCGGAATGTACCCCAATTGGACAAATGGGGTACTTTGAATGGCCTTGACCGATACCAAAGTAAAAAACGCGAAACCAGCCGAGAAGGATTACAAGCTCTACGATGAGCGCGGTCTGTTCGTGTTGGTAAAAGCCAATGGCTCCAAATACTGGCGGCTTAAATACATGAAGGACGGCAAAGAGAAATTGCTCGCCCTGGGTGTATATCCTGATATTTCCCTCAAAGATGCACGCGAGTTGCGCGATGCAGCCCGCTCGCAAGTTGCTAAAGGCGTTGACCCCAACGATACAAAACGCGCAGCCAAAGCCGTGCAACAAGGCGTGAATAGTTTTGCGGTGATCGCTCGCGAGTGGTACGACAAACAATTACCTACGTGGGCACCGGCTACCGCGAAAAAGCGCCTTGCCCTGCTGGAAAATGATTTATTCCCGTGGATAGGCGCGCGTCAAATAGATGAACTCACTTCGCGGGATTTATTGGAAGGCTTGCAGCGGATTGAAAACCGTGGAGCCAAAGACACAGCCCACAATGCTCGCCAAGTGTTATCGCAAATATTTCGCTATGCGCGCGTTACCCAACGCACCAGCAATGACCCGGTGCAAGATTTAAAAGGCGCCCTTGCTCCCAAGCTGGCAAATCACCGGCCCGCTATTACTGAGCCCGCCGATCTGGGCCGCATGCTGGTAAAAATCGAAATCTACAACGGCAGCTATATCGTTCGTGCATTGCTTGCCCTATGCCCGCTGTTATTCCAGCGACCAGGTGAAATGATTGCCATGCGTTGGGAGGATATCGATTTTGATTTAGGTGAATGGCGATACATCCCACCAAAAACCATCAAGAAAACCACTTGCCCGGATGGCATACCCCACACAGTACCACTTAGCAAACAAGCACTGGGCGTTCTACGGGAATTGCAGCCGTTAACCGGCCATGGTGTTTATGTATTCCCAAGTGAGCGCAGGCAAGGCGGCCACGCCAGTGCAGGCACAATCAACAAGGCTTTGCAGATCATGGGATACGACACCAATAAAGCTCACTGCGCCCACGGCTTTCGCTCCACTGCTCGCACGATTTTGGATGAAGTGCTGGGCTTCCGTGTGGAATGGATCGAGCACCAGCTTGCACACGCCGTGCGTGATGCATTGGGCCGTGCCTATAACCGCACCACTCATTTACCCCAACGCAAAGAAATGATGCAACGCTGGGCCGATTACCTTGATGCCCTGCGCCTGCAAGCCCAATCACCTAACGTGATCACCGCGAATTTCGGTAAAGCGAGTTAAAACGTTTCGGCTACGGCGGTTTTGCAGTGGGGAACGTGGGGACACTGGGGAACGGTTACTCTCTCACGTAAGAAAACTAAAGAGTTATAGATAGTTATATGAGTGTTTATCGTTCCCCACTTACTTTTTTAAGAGTGGGGCATGTGGGGAACAATTGGCGGCTTTGCGGCAACGGGCGAGACTCCAATAATGATAAGCATTCGAATGAAAAATGCCCGTTGCGCAAACTTAATTACAAGGCAATGGCAGTTTCATGGGCAGTGATGAAGATCAATTTCTTAATGAGGCTTCGGCGTATCTTGAAAAAAGTTGCGACAAAGACCTTAGAAAACTACGTCGCCAGTTGCGCGCAGCTGAAGCATTTGAAAAACGTAATCAGCAAGAGTGGAAGGCTGACTATTTAGATGAGCTTAGGCATTCCTTGTCTAAACCTGAGCATCGCTTTTCTGATAATAAAAATGACTATCCCAATTGGGCGCCACAATCTCTTTTGAATCGCCTCTCTATATTGGATGGAGAGCTTGGGGATAATCTCGGGCAGAGTGAATATGTAAAGGTGTTGGAGCTGTTATGCACTAATGATCGAATGAGGACTATATGGATATGGTTGGGTAAAAATTTTCAGAAAAGTGACTCCATCCCTAATTTTGATGTGTTGGCATATCGATTTTCTAAGTGCTTATTTCATGCCTTTCATGGAATGAACAGCTGGAATTCATTGACGCAAAAACAAGGGGAAAAGAAGCTCGATGAGATTGTTTGCCTAATCGAAAAACTTTCAACTGTATTAGATGAGTTTCCTGTTTCTGAGTGTGTTTTGGATGAGTTTAATGCAGATGAACTAAAGGTGCTTAGGGACAGATTTCTTCGGCATGTTCTTCAAGACATGCGCTCTAAAGTCCCGAGTTATTTTTTATTGAAAATAGAAGATCATGCCGAATCGCTATCTAGTGATTATGGTGATCTGTATTTTTCGAGAAAGAATCCCTCTCTTGGTGATCTACTTAAAAGGGTTGGGCGTAGATTAAGAAGTTCAAATTTTAATTCCATAACGACTAATAATAGTGAGTCTGGCAGGTTGCGCTATTTTATTAGAGTTATGGCCAAATTCATGGAAGAACATTACGGATCCAGAAAAGATGCTCAGATTGCGGAAATTGCTAACGTGTTTTTTGATACCTATGATCTTGATGCAAAGCGGGTAGCTGATTTATTTAGGTCAAAATCATAAAAATAATAAAAAAACAACCCGCAAAAAATAGATTTTTGTGCGTTTTTTTCAGGTTTTTAAATCGATTTAACGCCTATTAAATACATAGCCAATCTAAACAAGACTAAAGGAGTCCGACTAGATGGCTAATCCCACCCCCATTGAAAGCGCAAGCGTTGGCTTTTACCGCGTTGATCAAATCATTGAGCTTCTTGGCATATCCAAAAGCACCTGGTGGCTTTGGGTACAGAATGGCAAAGCCCCGAAGGGACACAAACTGGCTCGCAATGTGACGGTTTGGAAGCGTTCAGATATCCATGCATTTTGTGAAAGCGTTGCTCCGGGTGAATCCACTACTCCACCGGAGGCTGCTTAAATGACCTCCCGCACTGACCCCCAATACACTCCAAACCAAATCATTGAGCGCTGCACCTGCATCACCCTGGATGATCTTTTGTCCCGTGGTGCCAACTCACGCAACCCCATGTTTAAACGCCTCGCCAGCTTTATTAATAACGCTACTGCCTACGATTGTGGCGCGCATTTATTGGAGTGGCCGGATGGTTCCTTGGTGCTGGTGATTAGTCACAGTGCTCGCGAGTTTGCGCAATTATCGCCAGACACAATTACTGCCGCTTATCACTATGCGGTGCGTGGCGGCGGGCTGATTTATCGTGATCTTGGAGGTGTTGGTCATGTCGCATAGCTTGCCGCTTTTCAACGCCCCTATCAGTGATGAGGAAATATGTAGGCCGTATATCTGTGCCACTGTTAGTGAATTAGTTCATTGCTTACGCCAATCAAATATTTTTTTGGATCGCCAGCAAAAAGCGGGGTGTGATTGTGCTTATCGATGGTTCCAATCAGGCAAGCCATTTACCGCTATTCTCGCGGTATGGCCGGATGGTAATTGGGCTTGCTTTCACGATTATGTGTATCGCGAAGCACCAATTGCTCCCGGACAATTTCAAAATGGCTACTACGCCAGTCGTGATGAAACAAAGCACTTTTATCACCTTGAAACTGATACCGCTCGCGATCTGATTTTGCATCGCTAAAGGTAGCCTATGAACGATGATTCTTTACTTATCGGTGAGCGCATACCACTACAAAACGCCAGATTTTACTTTCATGAAGTGACGCCCTGCATGATGGATTTACCTGGCTTTTCTCAATCAATAAAGCGCGAATTTTTGCGAGCACTTTATGACAATTGGTATAGAGAAAAACACTTAGCCTTTGCTGCTTTTGATGATTGCCATTTTGTCTTGTTGGTTAGTTATTCCAAATTTTCCCTGTGCAACTTTAGCGATTATGAACTGATGCAAATATTGGCACTTTGTGAAGAGGATATGACGGTTTGCGTTGGGTCACCTTGTGTAATTGATTTGGATCGCCTCCACAAACATCGCCTTGTATTGGCTTAGTCCGCTAGCTGAATGCTGCCCTATCGGGTGTGGGGATCAATTTTTAAATTTGAACTAATGAGTTTTTTAGAATGGGTAAAAAACTGGATTTCAAGAAAATAAATTCACTGGCTTTGGCGCAAGCTGAATCCATCGTTAGCCACTATGCGCCAGATGGAAAATTAAATGGCCGTGAGTGGGTAGCTCGCAATCCCAACAGAAACGATAGCAAGGCTGGTTCGTTTTCTATCAACGTGGATACCGGCGTATGGTGCGATTTTGCTACCGATGACAAAGGCGGGGATTTGGTTAGCTATGTGGCCTATGTGCTGCGCATAAGCCAGGGAGATGCATTTAAAACGCTGGCACATTACCTGGGGGTGAGTGCTGAACCCTTGCAGGAATTTGAACAAGTAAACACTGCGGTACCGACAATACCAAAGTCACCTAAAGAGCCCGCTTTCAAAGCGATATTTCCACCCCCACCAGAAGCCGCTAAAAGCTGCCCTGTTAATTTTCCGCAATTCGGTAAGGCATCGCACTATTGGGATTACAAAAGTGCTTCTGGTGATTTGCTGATGCGTGTTTGTCGTTTTGATCGCACTACAAGCGCAGGCGAGCGAGCCAAGGAATACCGTCCGGTTGTGTACGGCATAGGTACTGCTAAAGGCAAAGAGCGCACCGGCTGGCACTGGAGGCAATTACCGAATAACCGGCCGCTTTATGGTTTGGATTATTTGGCCGCTGCGCCGGTATCTGCCCCTGTGATATTGGTGGAGGGCGAAAAAGCATGTGATGCGGCGCGTGGATTATTTAATACATATCCCTGCACTACCTGGAGTGGTGGCAGTAAGGCGATTGGCAAAACTGATTTCTCGCCTTTGGCTGGCCGTGATGTGTGGTTGTGGCCGGATAATGATTTGGCCGGCGATAAAACTATCGATGCGCTGCGTCCTGTGCTGAATGCGATAGGTGTTAAATCGTTTCGCGTAGTTGATTTGAATGTGTTCTCTCGCTTATCACCTGGTGAATCCGGGCAATTAATCAATGGGCCCGCAACATGGCCAGAAAAAGCCGATGCGTTTGATGCAGTAGTAATGGGATGGAATGCGCAGCACTTCGCCACACTGGAAACACAAGGTGCACTTTTGCAGCCGATGGAAGGCGATGCACCAGCGCCAGCACCTGACATCACCCCCAATGCTGAATCTGTCACCAGCGATAAACCAAGCACTATCCCCTACGGCTTTAAAGTCGATGATTCCGGCGTGTGGGCTTATGACGCTAAAGCGGAAAAGCATCGCCGCATTTGTTCGCGCTTGCATGTGGTGGCCTATTGCCGTGATGCGAATGATGCCGGAGATAACTGGGGGATATTGGTTCGGTTTAAAAACCGTGATGGCAAAGAAAAACAGCTTAATTTTCCGTTGGAATTATTTGGCAGTGATGGTGGAACCGAAGTAACCAAACGCTTATTAAGCATGGGGTTGGAATACGACGCACATCGCGAGAGCAAGCGCAAAGTATTGGAGTATTTGCAAGGCCATAAAACCCAAGAACGTATCGGGCTGGTGCACAAAACCGGTTGGCACAAAAGCGCGTTTGTGTTGCCTGATCGCATTATTGGTACTACCGATGAACAGCTTTTGTTTTATAGCGAAGGCGCAACCCTGTGCAAATTATCCGAGCGCGGCACCTTGGTGGAATGGCAAGAAAATGTAAGTCGGTATTGTGTAGATAATCCCCTGGCATTGTTTGCTGTCAGTGCGGCTTTCTCTGCGCCCTTGGTAGATTTACTCGGTGTAGAAACAATGGGCTTTCACTTTTATGGTGATAGCTCTTGGGGCAAATCCACATTGTTAAATATTGCGTGCTCGGTATTTGGTAAGCCGGATGATTACAAAAAAGCGTGGCGTTCTACCGATAACGGAATGGAAAGCCTCGCCGCTTCGCATTCTGAAATGTTGTTAGCGCTGGATGAGATTAACCAGTTTGACCCGCGCAAGTTGGGTGATGCGGTTTATATGTTGGGTAATGGCAGCGGTAAAACCCGTGCGAATGATCGTGGCGGTGCGCGTGATGATTCGCACCGCTGGCGTTTTACGTTTTTATCCAATGGTGAAAAAACATTAGAGCAATACATGGGGGAAGCCGGTAAAACCCAAACGGCAGGAATGGAAATGCGCTTTTTGGAAATCCGCGCAACGTTGCACGATTCTGAGGCTGATATTAAGCGCATGGGAGTGTTTAACAATGCGTATGGGTTGATGGGTGGGGCTGTGCTTACAGAGCTGCTTAAAGGCGCTATGGGGCAATACCACGGCTCAGCCTTTCCCTCGTTTTTAAATGCGCTGGTGCGTGAGCTGGAAGGCGACAAGCGAGGTAAATTTATTGCGTCCATGTTGTCGCGGTTAGAAAAATTCGGGAAGGAACGTTTAACTGATAATGCTAGCGGGCAAGTGCACAGGGCCGCGATTAAGTTCGCGTTAGTGGGGTGGGCTGGTGAGCTGGCCACCCACTGGAAAATTACCGGTTGGCAACAAGGGCAGGCGATTAGTGCGGCGGCCATTTGTTTTAGTACCTGGCGTCGAGCCCGTGGGGGCGATGGTAATTTTGAAGAGCGGCAAATGTTGGAGCACATACGCCAGCAATTTACCAAATACGGTGAATCACGCTTTAAACGCTGGGATGATCCCGAAGAAAGTAAAAATGCGGTTATCGATTCTCACGTTGCTATTACAGCTGAATGCTGGGGCTTTAGGCGTGAGTCACGCACCAAGGATTATTTAGAGGGCGATTCATCGGATGTGATTTTTTATGTGTTTAAGGACGCATTTAAAAGCGATATTTGCAAAGGTTATGACCATAACCGCATAGCAAAAATACTACGCACCTTGGGAGCCTTACAGCCAACAATTGAGGGTAATGGTAAGGAGCGTATGGACAGAAAAGAGAAGCTGCCCAAAATGGGAAATAAGCGGGTTTGGTGCTACAAAATCACGCTATCTGCATTAATGGCTGAGAAGGAAGAACCGGAAAATAACTATCAGGATGCAGCGGGGTTTTAGTTGGGGTGAGTGATAAAAAAGCCGGTGTTTTTTGCACCGGCTTTTTGTTTTTAGTTAGTTGGTTGTTTTAGGTAAATATAGGGGTGCATTGTTTTATAGCTGTGGTTAATCATTATTTCTATTTGATTTAAATAGCCGTCTATTGCCCATAGGGCATTAGCCACCGTTTTTGTTCCTAATGTCTGTTCTTCATTACAGCCGAACTCATTAATTAGCATACTTAAGATCGCGCTAGCTCTGAGCTTTGCACAATTAATTGAATCGATTGGAAATCGTTCAGTGTCGGGTAGAGTGATGAACTCTTCTGATGTGTCCAAGTAATCATTTTGTTGGGTAGATTGGCTCATGATGGTTTCCTATTTGGTGGGGTGAAAATTTAATCTCGAAAAATAATTGCGTTTTTTTCTCCGTACTTTGTTTGTATAAGCGATAGGAGTCTTTGTGCATGTTCTCTTTTGTACAACCAAGGCGATTGTTTTTCTTTTCCATTTACAAGCCACATCACCTTCAGTTTTGTTTGTGAAATCGGTGCTTGGAGAGCGTGACGAGTATTGTCGTATTGCTTTGTCTTGCATTTTTTAAGTTGCATTTCAGTTACCTCAAAGATTATTCAGTGAATAACACGGGTTTTAATAAATGCTTTCGGGTTGGTTTTACGCACGCGCTCAAGTGTTGCGAGTGCTTCTACCTGGCTGCTGAATTCACGGGCGATTAACTGCACGTCCCGCACCTTCCGGCGCCAGTCGGTAATAACATCGGTATGGATAGTAAAAACGGCTTGGTGCGTGGTTAAAGTGGCTTGTGATAAAGTGCTGTTGCTCATTAGCTGATGCCCATTCAATCGGTTAATGATGAAGCCCGAGGGTGTTGCCGCACCCTTGGGCTTTTTTATTGCTCTCTCATGAACTAATATAGATCATTAAAGAAATAAATCAATAATTATTTGTTCTTTTGAGAGCTTTTTTAGATCATTTGGGGGTGTTATGTTGTCAGGTGCTCAATGCCGAATGGCTAGAGGTTTGTTGTGTTGGAGTGTTCAACAGCTTGCTGAACGTGCGGACGTGGGATTGTCCACAGTCAAAAGGCTTGAGGCCGTTGATAATGTGCCAGTCAGTGCCCAAGTAGGAACACTACAGGCGATAGCCAAGGCGTTTACCGATACCGGCAAGGTTCGCTTTGATGGGCTTGATGGGGTTTATTTGGTGGTGGTGGAGTAAGCCCGGCAGTGATTAAGCCGGGCGCAGTTCGCGTAATGTCTCAGGATGATTCAGGGCTATTTGCAGCAGTGTTTTCGCTGCGCCTGATGGTTGCTTGCGGCCTTGTTCCCACTCTTGCAGGGTGCGTTTACTCACCCCCAAAAGCTCTGCAAATGCCGACTGGGAAAGCCCTACTTTGTTACGCGCTTCTACAGCGGTAGGTACTTGTACCTGGGTAACACGTGCTGCTTTGCCTGCTTTCATTTCCTTCACGGATTGAAGCAAGTCAGCCTGAAACTGGGCTAATTCTTTATCCATGATCAATGGCCTCTCTTAACTGATTTAAAAACTCTGTCGACAGGTTGTCGTACTTGGCTTTGGTGTATGCGATCAATAATCAGATATGTCCGTCATCCAGCATGTTGTAGTAAATCACCCGTGTTCCTCCGCGCTTACCCATTCCAGATCGTGACCAGCGTATTTTGCGCAATCCGTGTGTACCTGGAATAACGTCACCGGCCAGCGGGTTTTCCGCTATCCATGCAATGAAGGCTTCCCGTTCGTCGTCTTGCCAAATATCGGCTGCATACTTCTGGAAGGTTGGGGTTTCGATAATCGTATACATTGGCAGAGTGTACGCCTAGAGCGTACAGGGGTAAAGTGTTTTGCTTTATGTTCCACGGCTTTCCCAACGGTTGTGTAATGTTGGGGGTGAGCATGCGTGTTTGGTGATACCCCTAAATAATAGTTCGCCAATGGTCTTTATTAGGCTTTAGTCCCCACTTTGGTAAACCAGTGGGGCACGGTGTTTGGGGAACTTTTAGTAATTTAATATTAATGAAATCAATCAGTTAAAAATCGTTCCCCACTTTCCCCGCGTTCCCCACTCAAAAAAGAGGGTAGCTGGTATATGTGTCTAATATAGCCATTCCCCTCGCCCCTAAAGTGGTGCTAATAGTGCGCCATGTTCCACGGTATTAGCATGCGAATTATTGCTTTCAGGTTTATATGGGATAGCTTCTTTGCATCTGGTGGGACGCTAGCAGGTTCTTTCTGTTCTCTCATTGGTTGTGGAGAAGTGAGCCGTATCTTCTGTGTAGCTCCGTGATATATAGGCTTCCTTCCTTGGTGCGTGAGCATTCCGAATTAATTGAAAAAGCCCCAATGCTAGGGGGTAGGTTTAAACCTTGGGGGTGGCAGGCCGGACACCGCCCCTTCAATGAAATTTTTACGGATGATGAATTAAAAGGAAAAACACCCAATTCATACAAATTCACCACATGAATTACCTGTAAGGGAGGGGGTAGTTAAAACTTTAAAGGGCGCCATCTGGACACCGCACCCTCAATCGCTTTTTTATACTGGATAAAAATATAAGGGGGGGTTAAGTTCCATGGGAGGTAGTCACCCCCACCCTTTAGGTTCTTCCCGGCAATTTAAATCACACGGAGCACTGCCTCGCACTAAATCGTCAAAGCTGATCGCCTATAGGGGGTTGTGGTGGTAGCCTGCATATCAAAATTAGGGGGCAGTTTCGATTAATTGGGGTACATTTCGGGGTACATCAAAAAATCAAACCAGCGAAAGCCTTGCTGTTATTGGGTTTTGCTGAATCTTACCAAGATGCCTCTGACCCGAAATTCGCAAGAACTTCGGGGTTTTTTATTGCTGCATACTTTTCCTTCAACAGCGTGTCTCTATTTAAAGGGTGCAATTTGCAACCAATGAAAAGGGGAATGTTATGCCTGAAGGTCCATCTTTAATTATTTTGAATGAGTTGGCGGCGGATTTTTCCGGTAAAACCATCACGGGCGTCGACGGCAACAGCAAAATAGATAAACAACGTCTGGTTGGTCAAAAAATCAAATCCTTGCGTACCTGGGGCAAGCATTTTTTGATTGAGTTGTCAGGCTTTGCGTTGCGCATTCACTTTTTGATGTTTGGCAGTTATACCATCGATTCGCGAAAATCGGCGTCGCCTCGCTTGAGCCTGCAATTTCCTGATAAGCGCGAATTAAATTTTTATGCCTGCTCGGTAAAATTTATCGAGGGTGAGTTGGACGAGTTCTATGATTGGAGTGTTGATGTAATGTCCGATCAATGGAATCCGGCTGCTGCGCGGAAGAAATTGCGTCAGCAAACCGATACGCTGGTATGTGATGCATTGTTGGATCAGGGTATTTTTGCCGGTGTGGGTAATATTATAAAAAATGAAGTCTTGTTTCGTATTCGTGTACATCCTTTGTCGACGCTGGGACATTTGCCGGCTCCCAAATTGCGCGCTATGGTTGAGCAAGCGCGGGAATACAGTTTTGAATTTTTGGAATGGAAAAAAGCCTATGTGTTGCGAGAGCATTGGTTAGCGCATAATAAGCGCATTTGTCCGCGCTGCAATATTCCGTATAGTAAAGCGTATTTGGGGAAAACCAATCGCCGCACTTTTTTTTGCGAGCGTTGCCAAAAAAAATATTAGGAGGGTGGGGGTTTGTGATTTTTTCTTCTTCATCCCATGAAAGGAATTTATCGCTGGATGTATTGCGCGGTATGGCCGTGCTCGGCATTTTATTAATTAATCTCTATTCTTTCGCGTTACCAACTGATGTGCGTGCGAGTCCCTTGCAGTTGGATGATCCTTCCCTGATTGATACGACCTGTTGGTATTTTCTTTTTATATTTGTCGATGGCAAATGTATTGGATTACTTAGCCTGTGTTTTGGTGCAAGCCTGGAATATTTTGCGCGGCGCCATGATCAAGCCGGTTTACAAGAACGTCGGTTGTGGTGGCTTGGTGTCATTGGTTGTTTGCACGGCTATTTGCTATGGAGCGGTGATATTTTATTTACCTACGCGTTGATGGGATGGGTTGCCTGGCAATGGCGGGAGTTGCCCCTGCGACAGTTGGTGATAATGGGGGGGGTGTTAATTTGTGTGCAAAGTATTTTGTTATTGCTGATGGCTTTGCTGCCGGAAAGTGTTAACGAGGAGTGGGCCGTTTACGCTACACCTGAATTGGTTAGCGAGGAGATCCAACAATATCGACAACCATGGGGCGCGCAATTTTCTGCGCGCGTGAGTGAATATATTGGCTTGCAGGCGGCAGTGATTATTAGCGGATGGTGCAATTTGGGCTTGATGCTTATCGGTATGGCAATGGCGCGGCTGGGTTGGTTTTCATCTGGTGTTAACCATTCGATAAATCGGTGGCTATTGGTAACACTGTTGCCTGGCTTTGGTTTGGTTGTGATGAGTGTTTATCTCGGATGGCTAAAAAATTTTCCGGCACCCTACACATTCCTTACCGGCAGTGCCTTGCATTTATTGGGTAGTATGCTGATGGCAATTGGTTATGCGCTAATAGGAATTCGCTACATTAATTCGAATTCATTGGCGTCATTGCGATATTTGATGGCACCGGTTGGCAAAATGGCGATGAGTTTATATATTCTGCAAACCCTGGTATGTACGTTTGTATTCTATGGTTACGGTGCTGGGTTGTATGCGCATTTGAGCCTTTCGCAATTGATGTTATTTGCAATAGTTTTTTGGCTGGCGCAGATTGCATTGGTTCATTGTTGGTTACGTTATTTTTATCAGGGCCCGATGGAATATTTGTGGCGCTGGCTTGCTTATCGCGAAACACAACCTTTGCGGCGCTAGTGTAAAAAGTAGAACGTATTACCGCTGAGGAAAAGATGGTGCGAGGCCCACATAATTATCCCGGGTTTGTTTGGCGGTGGCGACGGAAGGGTTAATCAAACCCTGATGATTTGTTCTAACGCGTCTATCGGCTCATAACAAACGCTTCCGTTCCCTTTGTTGTGCTGGATTACACTTTTTATATCCATGGATGTTTATGGGAGTGAAATTATGCGTACGTATATCCGTCACCCGACTTCTATTCCAATTCAGGTCTGCGCCGGTGGCGATGATGCATCGCGCGTACGTGTACGCAATTTAAGTGCAGGTGGTTTGTGTTTTGTCACGGATCAGCCGGTGAAGGTGGGTACTGTAGTGGAGTTTGAAATTCCGGCAATCAAATCGGATTATCATGGTCGCGGCGTCATTGTGTGGCGACGGGAACAAGCGCAAAAACAATTTGAAGTGGGTGTGCGCTTTACCAGTGATGATGAATATTTTCGTACGCGGATGGTAGAACAGGTTTGCCAGATAGAAGATTATCGCCAGCGCCTGGCGTTGAAAGGGCGGCAGCTTACAAGTGAACAGGCGGCAATGGAATGGATTGAGCGGTATTCAGGGGATTTTGACCAGCAGGCACAAGGCTGATGTTACGTGGGTAGGAAAAAACGGCTTTTGAATTTCACCCAAAAGCCGTTCTTTTTGTTGCAGATAAAATGTTTTATTCGTGCTTATGCGGGAAAGGTGCAAACCAGCAAATTAAAAATGAAGGGATGGTTGCAGCCATTACAAACACAAAATATCCGGTATAGCCCATGAGTTCCTGCAAATGTCCGCTCACCATGCCGGTCAACATCATACACAGGCCCATCAACGCGGTGCCGAAGGCGTAGTGTGTGGTGGCGTATTTACCCGGTGCTAATTGTTGCATCAGGTAAATCATAAAACCTACCGAGCCAATACCGAAAAAGAATTGCTCAATTATTACGCCGACGCTAATGAGTGTTGCGCTCTCCGGCTGGTAAATTGCCAATAATAAAAAGGTGATATTGGGAATATTGACGCAACAACACAACGGGAAAATCGCTTTTTGTAAGCCTTTTTTGGCAACGTAAGCACCGCCGACCAGGGAACCGATCAATAGCGCAACCAAACCAAATGTGCCGTAGATCAAACCAAATTCCTGGTTGGTTAAATTCAATCCGCCATTTTCAACCGTGTCTTTCATAAACAGCATGCTGGGTGCGTTTAAAAAACCAAAGCTGACGCGGAATAACAACGCGAAACCAATCATTAACCAGATGCCTTGTTTCTGGAAAAAGGTAACGAATGCATCCATCAGGGTTGAAATGGCTTCACCCGGATTTTTTGGGGTGTTTTCGGCGCGTGCACCGTCGGGCATAACACGCCAGTGCCATACGGCCATCAACAACATAATGATGCCGAGCAAACCAAAGACTAATTGCCAGGATTGAATCCATTCCGGTCCGGAGACGTGTGGATCGTGTTTGAAATAGTGTTCATGCAATACGCCGCTGAGCACTACCATCACACTCATCATCGCGAGTTTACCGAGGTTCCAGCTCAAGCTTTGCCAACCACAATAAAGTGCCTGGGATTTTGCATCGAGCGCGGTGACATACACCCCATCAGTGGTGATGTCCTGAGATGAGCCGATAAATGACAGCACCCAGAAAAACGCGAGCATGATGGTTACGTAGTTGGGCATATTCATGGCGAAAGATACGCCGATAAAACCAATACCTAACAACACCTGGCTGAGCAGTACAAAAAACTTTTTGGTTTTGTACATTTCCAGGAAGGCGGCAAAAAAGGGCTTCACGGTGTAGGCAAGGCCGAGTGCGCTGGCATAGGCGGCCGCTTCGCCGTTATCCATTCCGAGGTTGCTGAACATCACCACCGCTGCAGCAGTGAGCATGTTGTAGGTGAGGGCCATCGTAAAATAACCGGTGGGCACCCAGAGCAGGGGATGTTTCACTTTGGGTGGAGCAGCAGTGATATCAGGGGCAGAATTCATGCTAAATACCTTGGTTTTTTTGCTGTTATGTGTGTGGCAACGCCCTGCCTCTCGTGTATGGTCAGGTTGCTGGCGCTACTCACTGCCTCTGGTTTTATTATGGTCGGCTTATTCCATGCCTTATTTTTTTGATATTGGAAACCGGTATTGCTTGATTGTTTACCGCTTGGAACAGAGGCCGGAGCCGGCCTCTGTGATCTCTCTCACCTGATCAGGCGGTTGATACAGCTTTATCGGTTGTAAGGGGTTAGCCCCTTTTAATTATTTGCCTGCTTTGTAAGTTTCAGCGGCTTTCAAAATTTCTGCGCGTGCTTCTTCCAGGTCGCCCCAGCCAGCTACTTTTACCCACTTGCCCTTTTCCAGATCTTTGTAGTGTTCAAAGAAATGTTCGATTTGTTTGATGGTCACTTCCGGCAAATCGCTCAGGGTTTTTACTTTGCTGTAAATGGTGGTGAGTTTATCGTGCGGAACGGCAACGATTTTCGCATCTTCACCGGCCTCGTCGGTCATCTTCAATACACCCAGCGGGCGGCAGCGAATTACTGAACCTGCTTGTACCGGCTGTGGGAACACCACCAGTACGTCAGCTGCATCGCCATCGCCGCACAGGGTTTGGGGGATGTAGCCGTAGTTGCAAGGGTAATACATTGCAGTGCTAACCAAGCGATCCACAAACAAGCTGTTGCTGTCTTTGTCGATCTCGTACTTGATACCGCTGTTCATCGGGATTTCGATCACAACGTAAAAATCATCAGGCAGGCTTTTGCCGGCGGGGACAAGTTCAAAACTCATGGTTCATTCCTGAGGTTTATTGGTTGAAAGTTTGTAGGTTAATAAAAAAGTGCGTCACTAAATACGTATTGGCTAAAAAATTATTAAGCGTTAAATCGTTTGAGTACAAGAGTGTAGAAAGCAGGTGGCGGATTCTACCACAACACAAACGCGAGAATCGCGCAGCCTACCAGTGCTGCTGCTGCCAGTGCCAGCCACGCATTGCGACGGCCGGAATGATACGTGGGTTCTATACGATTGCCGGGTGAGGTGGGGCGGGTTTTCCAGCGTTTTGGCTCATTGCTGATTTGCTTGCGTTCAACGGGTTTGGCCAGCTCATCAATAGGTTTGCGAATACGGGTTTTGTTATCCTCAATATCCGGGGCGACGACACGGAAGCTGTAGACATCCAGGCGCAAACGGTCGCCATTATTGGCTGTCGCATTATCGACCCGCAGTTCATTCAGGTAAGTGCCGTTCGCGGAGCCCAGGTCTTTGATACGTAAATGATTGCCCTCAATGGTAATTTCCACATGGCGACGCGATAGATGAGTGCCGGGGATCACGATATCGCATTGGTTGCCGCGCCCGATGACTGTGCTGTGTTCGGGGGAGATAATAAAATGCTTGCCAGCCAGCCAACTGGAATCTGACACCAGGCGCCAGGGTGCTATATAGGTGTCTTTCCCTTTGTCCGGCAAACTGCGTGGATCAAGCACGATAATCTCGGTGGTGCCGAGTTTGATAATATCCCCGGGCAGGATTTCTTTCTGGGTAATGCGTTGGCCGTTGATGAAACAACCGGAACTGCTGTTGTTATCCTTGAGTAGGTAGCGATTGTTTTCCTGGATAATTTTGGCGTGGTGGGTATCCACACCCTCTTCAATGATTAAATGGTTATCGGCTCCACTGCCAATCGCGAACATTTTCTCAACCACCCACAATGGCGGGCGGCGATTGTCCTTGAAGTGAAGTTTAAGCATGGCAGGTTCCGTATTTTGGCATTTAATTCATCTTTTTGTATCTATCTACCTTGAATTGGTCGCCTTTTGGCGCAGATCCTGTGGTTTGAATAACCTTATTTCGAATTCTATGTACTCAATCCCCAAAGGGCAATCTTATGACCGATATTAGTTTTCACGCGCCGCCGCCGGCAGCCAATAAAGTGGTTATCCACTACTGCAATATGTGTCGCTGGATGCTTCGCTCGGCATGGTTGGCACAGGAGTTACTAAGTACTTTTGATGGAGAGTTGGATGAAGTCAGCCTGCATCCGGGTACGGGGGGGATTTTCCATGTCTGGCTTAATGACCAGCTCATATGGGATCGGGTAGCTGATGGCGGATTCCCTGAAGCCAAGGAACTTAAACAACGGGTGCGCGATCTACTTTGTCCTGGTCGCCCGTTGGGGCATAGTGATGGCCATAAAAAATGATCTGGAGGAGTTTTTAACATTGCGTAGCGATGGCCCGAAAGGTGGTCGCCATGGGTGGCGGGCCATAAAAAGAGCGCATGACCTTTGTAACAAATCGTTTCATTCTTTGCCCCCCGATGGCATTTTTACTGTATTCATCCGGGGTGGCTGGCATAATAGCGCCTGCCTTGCTGGCAACTTCTGAGCAAATCTGTCCCTGAATTGGCCATAGGTAGGTCCCGGGGAACATTCACCAACCGGATTTTTCCATGCAATTACTCTCGAATTTTTACGCTGTACTTGAAAAACTATTCCTCGCCGTTGTTATCAATCGCCCCCGCCTCACGTTGATTTTCCTGGGTATCCTCACTGTTCTGGCCGGATTCGCCATGCAGAATATGAAACTGGATGCCTCTGCCGATTCGCTTACGCTGGAACACGATACTTCCATCGATTTTTTCCGTGAAATTTCCAAGCGTTACCAAAGTGGCGATTTTCTGGTGCTCACCTACACGCCCAAAGCAGAAATGTTTTCTGACGAATCCATCAATACGCTCAAACAGCTGAGTGATGAGTTGGCCAAGGTAGATGGGGTTGCCAGTGTAGCTTCCATGATTGATGTTCCCCTGTTGTACAGCCCGATGCGCTCGCTGGCGGAACAAAAAGAATCGACGCGCACATTGCTGACTCCTGGTGTTGACCGTGCACAAGCCAAACAGGAATTCCTGAATAGCCCGATCTATCGTAAAACCTTATTGAGCCACGATGGGAAAACCTCCGCGATTTTGCTCAACCTGAAATTAAATGAGCAATATATTGAAATGGCTCGCCATCGCGATGCATTGCGTTTGAAGCGCGATTCGCAAGAGGGACTCACGCCAGCGGAAGCGGCAGAATTGGAAAAAGTGTCCGCTGATTTCCTCGCCTACCGCACTGCCGCCGCAGTAAGGGACGGGCAGCGTGTAGAAATTGTGCGCGAGATTGTTGCCAAATATCAGGATAAAGCGCAGATCTTTTTAGGTGGTGTGAGCATGATCACCACTGACATGATCACTTACATCAAAAGTGATCTGGTGATTTTTGGCGGGGCGCTGATTATTTTTATTATCGCAGTGCTCGCGTTTTTATTCCGCCAATGGCGTTTTGTTATTTTACCGCTCGCCGCTTGTTTAATGTCAGTCATTTATATGCTCGGCTGGTTAAGCTGGATTGATTGGCGGATGACCGTAATTTCTTCCAACTTCGTCGCGTTATTATTAATCCTGGTATTTGCATTCACGATTTACCTGGTGGTGCGCTATCGCGAAATCCACGCGCAATCACCCGAGCTTGAACAATCCGAATTAGTGATGGCTGCTGTGCGCGCAATGGTCGTTCCCTGTTTCTATTCTGCACTTACCGCCATCGTTGCCTTTATGTCGCTGGTCGATAGCGGAATTCGTCCGGTAATCGATTTTGGCTGGATGATGACCATTGGTTTGGTGGTGGGATTCTTCCTTACTTTCCTGGTAGTTCCCGCCGGGTTAATGGTATTGCCCAAAGGTGAACCCAAGGTTAGTAGTGATGGTTCCTTGTCAATTGCCGGGCGTTTTTCTCGTTTGACGGAAAATCACGGGCGCGGAATTCTTGTTGTCGCTTTTTTATTAATCGCAGTGAGTGTTTACGGTATTCGCCATTTGGAAGTGGAAAACCGCTTCGTGGATTATTTCAAAAGCGACAGTGAAATCCATAAAGGCTTGAGTGTTATTGACCGCGAGCTGGGCGGTACTGTTACCCTCGATATTATTCTCGACGCAGAAAAAGAAGATGCTCCAGCAACGACTGTTTCTGCTGATGACAATGCCGCGGTTGAAATTGATGGTGAAGCGTTAACCGACGATGCATTTGATGCGCCGGTTGCTGATGCGGCTACAGAGTCTGCGGGTGATGACACTGCAGCAGAAGATGATCCCTTTGCAGAATATGATGATGAATCTTTTGATGAATCAACAAAAACTGCAAGCAACCCACAAAGTTATTGGTTCAGTGTTGCAGGCCTTGATCAGGTAAAACAGGTTCATAATTATCTGGAGTCGTTGCCGGAAGTAGGAAAAGTACAATCGCTTGCTACTGTCTATCAATTGGCGCATGACATTAACAAAGGCAAACTAAATGATTTCGAATTGAATGTATTGCGCAATATGCTTTCAACCGATATCAGTAACTTTTTGATCAAACCTTTTTTGTCGGATGAGAAGCAACAAACCCGTATCACACTGCGCGTGATTGAAACGACGCCGGATTTAAAGCGCGCGGAATTGGTGGAGCGTATTCGCGAGCACCTGACAACAGATCTCGGTATAAAACCGGAGCAAGTGCATTTCACCGGCATGCTGGTGTTGTACAACAATATGTTGCAAAGCTTGTTTGATTCGCAGATTTCCACCATTGGCCTGGTGTTCTTTTCGATCATGGTGATGATGCTGATTTTGTTCCGCTCGTTAAGCATTGCATTCACCGCGATATTGCCAAACATTCTTGCTGCTGGTGTTGTGTTGGGTGCAATGGGGCTGGTTGGTATTCCGCTGGATATGATGACGACCACAATTGCAGCCATTGTTGTGGGTGTGGGTGTGGACCAGTCGATCCAATATATTTATCGCTATCGCGCCGAGTTTGCGGTAGATAGAAATTATATTGCCGCGATGCATCGCTCCCATGTTTCTATTGGCAGCGCGATGTATTACACCTCGGTCACAATCGTTGTGGGCTTTTCGATTCTGGTACTGTCGCAGTTTATTCCAACGATTTATTTTGGTGTGTTGACCGCATTTGCAATGTTCATGGCAATTGTTGGTTCGCTGACATTGCTGCCAAAACTGATTTTAATCATGAAGCCTTTCGGTCCCGAAAATCCCTGATTAACATTTTGTTGTATTCGTAAGGGCGCGACTTATCGCGCCCTTTTTTATTGCCTCTTTTTAATGGCAACGTTTCTCCATTTACCAATCCATCAACGCCTTTAATTGCGGCGACAGATCTTTTGCCATTGCTGCATGCTGCTCTTTGGTGGGGTGTGCATCCTGTGCATCGCCGGGATAATGATTGGAGGTAACCTGGTGCACGCGTGAATCATTTACGCGGGAAATAGCTTCACGAATATAATCAATTAACGCCGCTTTTTTTTCGCCATTTAAAATGGCGCCTTCGGTCAAGGCGATATGCGCTTGCGGGTGGTTGGCCAATAATTTATTCAGCAATTTCACGTACGCGGTCACGTAGGTTTCGCGGTCGGGAATACCGGAGCTGAAATCATTAGTGCCGATGGCGCTCACAATTAAATCCGGTTGGTATTGGTTGTGATCCCATTTCATCGCCGGGTTATTATCGCCCACGGCATACTCATAAAAATCCGGCAGGTTGGCTTCATCGGTTTTGCCATTCCAGCTGCGAATTAGCCCGCGCCCGCCCCAGCACACCAAATTAACCTGTGCATTAAGTGCCCTGGCAGTGAGCATGCCGTAGGACTCACGGGAGTTCCACCAGCGCGTATTTTTTTGTTCGCCCGCCACTCTATCAATAGCTTCACCACAAGTAACGGAATCACCCAGGATTAATAATTTTCGTTTGGGTAATTTGGGTGCGACAAAAAAACCACCACTGGTTAACGAAAATTGTTTAAGCGTGACCGCGCCATGCCAGTTTTCCGAGCGATGCACAATTTCAACGCGATGCTTTGCTACATCCGGAAAATTAAATAATTCGATGTCAGTTAGCTGCTGTTCAATTTTGACGGCCTTGGGTGGGCCGCCATCGACAATCACATCAACCCAGGAATTGCCGCCGCTGCTTTGCAATTGCGCAGTCAGTTTTTTACCTTCTACTTCGGTAGCAAAAGTAACGCCGGGAAAACCAAAAGTCTGGCTCTTGTCGTCATTCGTGTGTGTGCGCCCCATGCGGCTAATCATGCTATCACTGGCGGTGAGATGAATGGTTTGCGGAGGCGGTGGCGTGGTGGTACAGGCGGTTAAGCCAAGCATGGTCGTGGCCAATAAAGTGAAAGTAGAAAATGTTTTCATCATGGGTGTTTATCCCTCCAAAAACAGAAACGCAATGTGTATTGCGTTTCAGGGGAATCATCAAGGCTTGAGCAAAGTGTTTATGTCCGGGGTCATGGCGTTGGCCCAGACTTCGTAACCCTTTGGGGTTGGATGCAAAAAGTCTTTCATAATTTCAGGTGAAATACTGCCATCTTTTTCCAGCAATAATGGACCGTAATCTTTAAAGAAGATGGTTTTATTGTTGCCGAGTTTGGCGATAATTTTATTGAGCTGTTTAACCTTGGTGCGATTAGGTGATTTGGCATCCTGGTCAAATGGAAATACGGCGTTTAATAAAATCTTGCTGTTAGGCCATGCTAATTGCAACTGTTGTATTACGCGCGTAACACCATCGCCCGCTTGCTCGGGTGATTCTTGCAGTCCACCGATATTATTTACGCCAATTAGCAACACAATTAATTTGGGTTGCAGATTGCCGACGGCACCGTGTTGTAAGCGCCAGAGTACATTGCCGGTATTATCGCCACCGATACCGAAGTTGGCCGCTTTCAATGGTGCGAAATTTTTTTCCCAGATTTGCCAATCCCAACCCGCGGTAATTGAATCGCCCACGAACAACACATCAACTTGGTCATAAGTGGCAATCAGTGTGTCTTCAGCGTGTTGTTTGTCCCAGGTTTTAATCGACATCCAATCGTAATCCACTGCACGTTTGTTGGGTACAATTCCAGAAGGGGTAGCAGATGGCGGAACAGGTGAAAACGCAATAGCTGTCTGGCAGAGCAAGCCAATGCCAATAGGTGTAAAAACAGAAAGCAATTTTTTGTGGCGCAGAGTCATAGTCGTTATTCCTGTAGTAGGTTACATGTTGCCCGTGATTTGGCGGCAACAGAAAATCTATGCTTGCTGTGTGTTTTTATATTTTTTGTGCAGTCGGGTTTGCACTTGTTGTTGTAAAAAATATTCTTGTAAAAAACGGGCCGGATTTTAATGTTTCAAGCTTAGCCGTTCATTGTGCATATTCAAGCTTTGCACCCCGGCGATATTCAGAATCAAATCCAGTAGTTCATCCCACGGCTCGGCATTGCGCATGCCTTTCACGGCCTTATCAATGCCGTTGGCTTTGCGCAATAATTGTTGCAGGTGTGCCGGTTTTAAACGGCGCAGTGCTGCCTGGATTAACGGTTGGCGTTTTTCCCACACACCGGCTTGTTTCGCTGCCCAATCAAAATGCTTACCCTGCGCAACCGCTTGTGAAACTTGAATTAACGTACGTATATCGCGCGTGATTGCCCAGAGTACATTGATAGGTTCAGTGCCTTCGCTGCGTAAACCTTGCAATGTTTTTACGGCGGCACGTGCATCGCCATGTAGCGCTTTATCGGCGAGGCCAAATACATCGTAACGCGCGCTGTCTGCCACAACGGAGGCCATCAATTCGTAGCTGATGTGATTGTTGTGTGCGAGTAATTTTAATTTTTCAATTTCTTGCGCAGCAGCAAGCAAGTTGCCTTCAATTCGCGATACCAATAATTCAATCGCATCGCTATCCGCACGCAAGCCGGCTGATTGCAAGCGTAAACCAATCCAGCGCGGTAATTGGGCGATGGTGATTGGCCATATCTGGATGTGTTGGCCTGCATCTTCAATCGCTTTAAACCATTTGCTTTTTTGTGTGGCGCTATCCAGTTTTTCGGTGACGATTAACAGCACATTGTCTGGCGCGGGCGATTCCGCATATTCCTGCAAAATTTTTCCGCCTTTATCGCCGGGTTTGCCGGAAGGCATGCGCAATTCGATAATTTTTTTCTCGGCAAAAAGCGACAAACTATTTGCTGCTGCGAGCAGTTGGCCCCAATCAAAACTGGTGTCTGCGTGATAAAGGTCGCGCTCGCTAAAACCGTGTTTGCGTGCGGCCGCACGAATTTGATCGCAACATTCCTGGATTAATAATGGTTCTTCACCGGAAACTAAATAAATCGGCGCCAATTGCTTGGTGAGTGCGGACCCCAGTTGTTCGGCGCGTAGTTTGGGCATGTTATTGCGCTACAGCGGGAGATGATTGCGCAGATGTTGCCGTTGTTGATTGCCTGGCGGCAAGGTTCTTTACGCGGCGTAAAATCGTTTGCGCAACTTCACGGCGCATTTCGCGCAATACCAATTCCTCTTCCTGTGCGGCACTATTCGCATTGTTCACGTTGTAATTGTATGTGCGGGTGATACTGGCACTCGTATCTTTGGGCGTGATAGTGACATCGTTATTACTCACGCTATATGGCACTTGCAAAATAATTTCATACGCGCTGGTTAATGCGTCGCTGCCTACACCGGCGGTGCGTTTATCAAGGCGTTCGTTGCCGATATCAAGCGTGAGTGTTTGCGCGGTATTTTTTTCGACTTCGGTAATTTTATAACCGGGTAACGCCTGGCGAACGGCGTTTACCAGTTGGCTGTGATTGTCGATGCTTTCAATAATTAAATTGAGCGGTTGGGTCATCGCCAGTTTATCGCTACCGGATGCAGAACCGCGCAAATGCCAGCCGCAGGCGGATAGCGAAAGAATTAATAAACTGGCGATAATTTTTTTCATAGCATTCTCGTTTCTTAATCCCGCCCGGCCAGGGGCGTCGGGGGATTCGTTTGTTAACTGGCGACGACATTCACCAATTTATTTGGAATCACAATCACTTTGCGGATCGTCAAGCCATCAAGGAAGCGTTGTACGTTTTCCTGTTCGAGTGCCAATTGTTCAAGATGTTCTTTTGGCGCGTCGACGGCGACATCCAGTTTGCCGCGCAGCTTGCCATTTACTTGTACAACCACTTCAACGGTTGAGCGCACTAATGCGCTTTCGTCCAGGGTAGGCCAGCTCTCATTAAGCGGAATCGTGATATGGCCGAGTGCTTGCCAGAGTGCCTGGGTGATGTGCGGAACGATTGGTGCGAGCAATAAAATTGCCGCTTCCAGTGCTTCGCGTTCAACAGCCAAACCTTGCGGGTTGGCGCGGTCGGCGAGTTTGCTGGTTTCGTTCAGCAATTCCATTGTTGCCGCGATGGCGGTATTAAACGTTTGGCGGCGACCGTAATCATCGCTGACTTTCTGGATTGTCTCGTGGGTTTTGCGGCGCAAATCTTTCTGTGCTTGCGGCAAGCTGGAAACATCCAGTGTGCCCGGAGAGCCGGCGTTCACATGGCCTTCAACCGCTTTCCACAAGCGACGCAAGAAACGGCTCGCGCCGTCTACACCGGAATCGCTCCATTCCAGGCTTTGCTCTGGCGGGGCGGCGAACATGGTGAACAGGCGAACGGTATCGGCGCCGTATTGGCTGATTACGCTTTCCGGATCAACACCGTTGGCTTTGGATTTGGACATTTTAATCACGCCACCAAATTCCACCGCTTCGCCGGTGGTTTTGTGTTTGGCGGCGATAAACCGGCCTTTGTCATCGCGTTCGATAACCACGTTTTCCGGTTCAATCCAGTTTTCCTTACCTTCACTTTTAATAAAGAAAGATTCAGAGTTCACCATGCCCTGGCAGAGCAAGCGCTCGAAAGGTTCATCGCCGCTCACCAGGCCTTCGTCGCGCATTAACTTATGGAAGAAGCGCGAGTAGAGGAGGTGCAGGATGGCGTGCTCGATACCACCCACGTATTGATCCACCGGCAACCAGTAATCGGCAGCGGCTTTGTTGATCATGCCCTCTGTAAAGTTCGGGCAGGTGTAGCGCGCGTAGTACCAGCTGGATTCCATAAAGGTATCGAAGGTGTCGGTTTCGCGCTCAACGTATTGGCCATCGAGCTCATCTTTTTTCCACTCAAGGTCCGCTTTGATCGGCGATTGCACACCATTCATTACTACATCTTCCGGCAGCAATACCGGAAGCTTGTGCGCGGGAACCGGAATCTCACCACCATCGGGCAAGTTAAACATCGGAATCGGTGCACCCCAGTAACGCTGGCGGGAGACACCCCAGTCACGCAAACGGTAATTGGTTTTTACCCGGCCTTTATCGGCCATTTCCAGGGTGCTGGCGATGGAGTCAAACGCCGCATTGAAATCCAGGCCGTCGTATTCACCGGAGTTAACCAACACGCCTTTTTCAGTGAAAGCGGCTTTGGTGAGATCGATTTCTTCGCCATTCGCGGGTGCGATCACTTGTTCAATCGCCAGGTTATATTTTTGCGCAAATTCATAATCGCGCTGGTCGTGCGCCGGCACGGCCATCACTGCGCCTGAACCGTAATCCATCAACACATAGTTGGCGACCCACACGGCAACCGGCTCGCCGGTGATCGGGTGCAGGGCTTTGATACCGGTATCCATGCCTTTCTTTTCCATGGTCGCCATATCGGCTTCAGCCACGGATTGCACTTTGCAATCGGCAATAAATTGCGCAAGTGCCGGATTGCTTTCAGCCAAATGTTTGGCGATTGGATGTTCTGCAGCAAGGCTTACGTAAGTCACACCCATCAGGGTATCGGGACGAGTGGTATAAATTTCGAAACCGGTAAATTCACCCACAGGTGCTGCCAGGTCAAAACGCATTTCCAGGCCGCGGCTTTTGCCAATCCAGTTGCGCTGCATGGTTTTTACTTGTTCTGGCCAGTTGGGGAGCTTGTCCAGGTCATTGAGCAATTCTTCGGCGTAATCGGTGATTTTAATAAACCACTGGGGGATTTCCTTACGCTCCACCAGCGCGCCGGAGCGCCAGCCACGGCCATCAATGACCTGCTCGTTAGCGAGTACGGTCTGGTCGATCGGGTCCCAGTTCACGGTGGACATCTTCTTGTACACCAAACCTTTCTCATACAAACGGGTGAAGAACCATTGTTCCCATTTGTAGTATTCGGGGGTACAGGTGGTGAGTTCGCGTGACCAGTCAAAACCAAAACCCAATTGCTTCAGTTGGGTACGCATGTGGTCGGTGTTGGAGTAAGTCCATTTCGCTGGCGCGGTGTTGTTCTTGAGCGCCGCGTTTTCTGCAGGCAGGCCGAAGGCGTCCCAACCCATCGGATGGAGTACGTTTTTGCCTTGCATACGCTGGTAGCGGGCGATTACATCGGTAATGGTGTAGTTGCGCACATGGCCCATGTGCAGTTTGCCGCTGGGGTAGGGGAACATCGCCAGGCAATAGAACTTTTCCTTGCTGGTATCTTCTATTACTTTGAAGCTGTCATTGGCTTCCCAATATTGTTGGGCCTGGGCTTCGACTTCGGCGGGATTGTATTGTTCTTGCATTTAATTTAGCGGCCTATACTTAAAAATAACGGAAAGTAAATAAATGGTTAATTACAAAGGGAAATGGGTACTTAATATATCGAAAAGTAAATAGGTTGCGATTATAGAGGCTGTATTGCTTGTGTGGGTATAAATATCTTGATGTACAACAGAGAGGTGTTTCTATGAAATCCGGTGATCGCGTAACTGCTTCAACCACTAACAACCCCTATCACACGAACCAGATGGATTTGCCATTTAGTCCGGAAGAAACCGGGGCGGTGGGAACATTTAGGGAAGGTTTGTCCCACGAGGTTGATGATTTGGTCAAGCTCGAACTCACTGCCGAAGAAATGCTTGGGGACGAAGTGCGGCTTGCACGTGAATATGTAAAAGAAGATACCGGCCATTTCTGGAGCGACCTGAAGCAGGAATTCGTTTATTGGGAGTTGGCCACCGGCCAATTGTTGCTCGCCGCCGCTGATCCTACCCGCGTTGATTGGCATGAACATCAGTGGTGGGGGGATGACGAGTCCCAATTCCATTGAGTGTGAATATCGCCTAAGGGTTATACAGACTTTATCCAGGCTGCTTGCTAAGCTCTCTCTCACCTGACCAAATAACAATACGAAGTGAGAGAGCCATGTCCTTATTCCTGCGCACCCGTTTGGGTGTATTGATATTGCTGTTATTGCCCCTGCCTGGAGTTGCCGATCCCGTGAGTGAGTTACCAACTGAGCCTATTTATCTATGGGCCGAAAAGCCTTTGGTTGAACCTGACCGCGAACATATCAAAGACCAGCGGCTTTATGCAGTGGATAACCCCTCCATTACCCCTTTCTGGCCGGAAAAGCCTAATGGTACGGCGATCGTGATTTTCCCTGGTGGCGGGTATGTGCGCCTGGCGATTGACCATGAAGGTTATGAGATTGCCAAATGGTTTGCGGAGCGTGGCGTAGCTGCATTTGTCGCCAGGTATCGGATGCAGGAATATGGTTTCCCCGCACCATTACTGGATGGCTTGCGCGCGGTGCGTCTGGTGCGCAAAAACGCCGCAGACTGGGGGATAGATCCCGCCAAGATCGGCGTGATCGGCTTCTCTGCGGGCGGTCACCTGGCGGCCAGCATTGCCACTCGCCCTGCCTTTACCAATATGCTTAATGATCCCCTCGGAGATATCAGTGCCCGCCCGGATTTTGCAGTGCTCGGCTACCCGGTTATCGCCCTGTACGGTCCTGATGCCCATGCCGGTTCGCGCAAGGCATTACTGGGGGAGAATCCCGATCCCAAGCTGCTGCATGACAATTCCTTACAATTTCAGGTAACCGACAAGGTGCCGCCAGTGTTTATGCTGCATGGCGTAGGCGATCAGGCGGTAAAGGTCACCAACAGCCTCGCCTTCTTTACCGAAGTACAAAAGCACAATAAACAATCCGAGTTGCACATCTACCAAACCAGCATTCACGGCGTGGGGATGATCCAGGGGCAAGGCAGTATTTCCAGTTGGCCTCTGGCCCTGGAAGCCTGGATGCGTGAGCGGGGCTGGCTCGCGCCCTAAGGCGTGGCATCGGTCAAGGGATCTTCATTGCGGTTGTAAGACTGCTGAAGTGATGAAGCTGGTATCGGGAGATGCATGTATGAATTCCTCAAATTCATCCCCAGTGCTTGGGCGATCGCGCGCGGCGCTGGAATTAACCCATGAAAAAGCGCTGGTGATGTATCGCCAACTGCCCAATGTGTTGGTTTTTACCTTTGTTGCCAGTTCGGCATTGATGCTGTATTACCGCGAAATCCAGCAACTCTGGTTCTGGTGGGGTGCGATGCAATGCGCAGGTGGTTTACGCCTGGTTAGCTGGTTCTTCTGGCGTTATCGTTGGCGCAATGCGGATAATTTGCAGCAATCCCGGCGTGCGACCTGCATCTTCATTACCTTATCCCTGGTAACGGGCGCACTTTGGGCCTGTTTCTCCCTCACCTTTTTTCCAGTTTCTACTGCCTCCCAGCGGCTGGTCATTGCGCTGGTAATGGCGACGGTGGCCGCTGGCAGCGTGAATGTATTGGCGTTGGCGCCCTGGGCGAGCCGTGCGTTTATCGCGCTATTAATCGGCCCGCTGGTAGTCATGTTTGCCAGCACGGGGGAGCGCGATGAGCTGGTTATCGCGGCGTTGGGGATTGCCTTGTTTATTGGCCTTACCGGTTTTGCCCGGGTAGCCAGCCAGACCGCCAATCACTTATTGCTGATGGCGCAGGAGCGCAACCACAAGATTGCCAGCGTTTTCGCCCAGCGCGAGGCTTTGCAGCGGGATAAATCCAGCTTGCAATCCCAGCTTGATGAAAAGGTGGAAACCCTGGAGCAGGAGATGACCCTTAAAGAGCGCTACGCCCGTGAACTGGCGCGGGTTGCTGCGCTTGATAGCCTTACCGGTTTGCTTAACCGCAGCGCTTTTGAACGCGAATTGCACCAGCACTTACAGGAGCGAACCAGGGACTTGCCCCTTGCGCTGGTCGCGGTAGAAATCCGCCGTTTTGATCTGATCGAATTGCAAGGGGCGCGCACCAGCGAGCAAGTGTTGGTAGCAATTGCCAACCGGCTACGTGATTTTGGTGGCGGCCAACTCCTGCTGGCGCGCACCGGTACCGCAGAGTTTGCGATGGTGTTTTGCGATCCTGAGCAGCGTTGGCAGGACCGCGGGGTGTTTTTGCGTGCAACGCTGCAAAGTACTATCGAAACGGATATTGGACCTGTTGCGGTAGATGTAATCCTCGGTATTGCGACGGTTGATCAGGATGCGCAGGACCTGGAAACCCTTAACTACCGGGCTTCCATTGCCAAACAGGATTTGCGCCAGCGCGGTGCCGGTGGTGTCGTGTTATTTGATGCGGTGATGGAAGTGGAAATCCGTCGTCGCCAGAAATTGCGCTTCGCGTTACATGCCGCACTTGAAATGCGCAGTTTAACGCTGGTGTTCCAGCCAATTGAACCTTGTATGACCCGTGTGTCGCGCAAGATGGAAGCCTTGCTGCGCTGGGATGATCCCGAGCTTGGCACGGTATCACCCGCCATGTTTATCCCGGTGGCGGAAGAAAGTGGCTTGATTTTGCCATTGGGGCGTTGGGTATTGCTGGAATCCTGTCGCGCGGCGCTGTCCTGGCCGGGCGCTACGGTGGTTAGCGTCAATGTTTCCGTGCAGCAGATTCTGGCGGGTGACCTCGCGAATGATGTGCGTCGCGTATTGGAATTGACCGGGTTGCCGCCGCAGCGACTGGAAATAGAAATCACCGAAAGTGTGTTTTCACGCGATATAGAAACCATCTGTACCGTGCTGGAGCAGGTGCGCACCTTGGGTGTGAGCATTGCGATTGACGATTTCGGCACCGGTTATTCATCGCTGGCGTATTTGCGTTATTTACCCGTCGACGTAATCAAAATCGACCGCTGCTTTATCCAGTCCCTCGACCAGGGGGCGCGCAAATTACTGCTCGCCTTGTTTTCCATGGCGCGCGGTCTTGGGTTTAAGGTAGTGGTGGAGGGGGTCGAAACAGAAGAGCAGCAAAACCTCCTGGTTGCCATGGGGGTGGATTATCTACAGGGATATTTAATCGCCCGCCCCATGTTGGCGGAAGATGTGGTGAGCTGGCTGGGTAATAGAGCTTGAATTGCCTATAAAATATCCAGTTTCGACTTGCAGTGACAGTCGCCCTTGGCATACAATCGCCGCCCCTGAAATCAGGTATACGACGCTAGTCCCAAATGCCAAGGCATATCGCCCGGCTACTTCGCGTCGTCCAAGCGTTGTTTTTGGAGCATTAAATGAGCGCATATGCAATTTTTGAAAGCGGTGGCAAACAGCATCGCGTAGTTGTGGGTGAAACCCTCAAACTCGAAAAAATCGATTTCGCCACCGGTGGCGTTGTTGAATTCAACAAAGTTTACCTGGTTGCCAACGGTGCAGACGTCAAGATTGGCGCTCCTGTTGTAGATGGCGCTACCGTAACTGCAGAAGTAGTTGCCCATGGCCGTGCTGACAAAGTGAAGATCATCAAATTCCGTCGTCGTAAGCACCACATGAAGCGTCAAGGTCACCGTCAGTGGTTCACTGAAGTGAAAATCACTGCAATCAAAGGTTAATTGAGGAGGCTAGAAAATGGCTCACAAGAAAGGGGTAGGTAGTTCCCGTAACGGTCGCGATTCAGAAGCGAAACGCCTTGGTGTTAAAGCCTACGGTGGTGAATTGATTTCTGGTGGCAGCATTATTGTTCGTCAACGCGGTACCAAGTATCACGCTGGTGTAAACGTGGGTCTGGGTAAAGACCATACCCTGTTCGCGAAAGTGGACGGTACCGTTAAGTTCGAAATTAAAGGCGCTTTCGGTCGTCAATACGTCAGCATCATCCCTGCTGTTTAATATTGCGCTAAACCGATAGACCGGCTTGCTGCTTGCAGCGGGCAATGAAGAACAATAAAAAAGCCCTGCCGTTTCCGTCAGGGCTTTTTTATATTCAGGCTGATAACAGCCTGTTCGCAGTTTGCGATTATTTTTCAGTTTTTCTTTTTTCCTGTGGAGTGCGTTGTGAAATTTGTTGATGAAGCCCCAATTCATGTCGAAGCCGGTAAAGGTGGCAACGGATTCATGAGCTTCCGGCGGGAAAAGTTTATTTCCAAAGGTGGTCCGGACGGCGGTGATGGCGGTGATGGCGGCAGTGTTTACCTGGTGGCCGACGAAAACCTGAACACGCTGATCGATTACCGTTTTGTGCCCAAATACCGCGCTGAAAACGGCGAGAAGGGCGGCAGCAAGGATTGTACTGGCGCCAAAGGTGCCGATTTATTTTTACCGGTTCCGGTAGGCACTACGGTTATCGACCTGGATACTGAAGAAGTATTTGGCGATTTAACGGAGCACGGCCAAAAACTCAAAGTCGCCCAGGGCGGATTCCACGGTTTGGGCAATACCCGTTTTAAAACCAGTACCAACCGCACCCCGCGCAAAACCTCGCCCGGTACGGAAGGTGAAATGCGCAATTTGAAACTTGAATTAAAAGTGCTTGCTGATGTGGGCATGCTCGGTTTGCCCAATGCCGGTAAATCCAGTTTTATCCGCGCGGTGAGTTCAGCAAAACCAAAAGTGGCGGATTATCCCTTTACCACCCTGGTGCCAAATCTCGGTGTGGTAAAAGTACAGCAACACCGCAGCTTTGTGATCGCGGATATTCCCGGCGTAATCGAAGGTGCTGCCGAAGGTGCAGGCCTGGGGGTGCGTTTCCTCAAGCACCTGACACGCTGCCGTGTGCTGATGCATATGGTGGATATGGCTCCGGTTGATGAATCCAGCCCCGCCGACAATGTACGTATGATCGCCCACGAATTGGAAAAATTTAGTCCGACCTTGGCCAAGCGTGAACGCTGGTTATTGTTGAATAAAATTGATTTATTGCCGCCTGATGAAGTGGAAGCGCGCTGCCAGGCAGTGATTGATGAGTTGGGCTGGACTGGTCCGGTCTTCCGTATTTCCGCATTGAATCGCGAAGGCACAATGCCGCTTGCGGGCAAGGCGATGGACCTTCTGGAGCAAATCTGGGAAGAAGAAAAATCCAATCCTGAAGCTCGCGAGCGAGAGCTGGAGTTGCAAGAAAAAATGGCGCAAGAGGCACGTGATCGCATTGAAGAATTACGTGAGCGCCAACGCGAAGCACGTCGTGCACGCGGTGAAGACGATGACGATAATTTCAACGAGGAGGATTACGACGTTGAAGTTATTTACGTTAATCATTAATCCCTAATGATTGGTGCGACGTAAAATAGTGTAACCTCACGCCCGGCCTCTGCTCCGGGCGTGTTGCATTAAGGTCAGGTGTTTTCACAAAACAACTTTATAAAAACTCACATTATTCTCGAGCGCATTTATTTCATGAGCAAAAGAGACATTATTCCCCATGCGAAACGCTGGGTAGTAAAAATTGGTAGCGCGTTATTAACCAACGATGGTAAAGGCCTGGATACTGCGGCGATTGCCGGTTGGGTGCAGCAAATGGCCGAACTGCGTTTGCGCGGCATTGAATTGGTGTTGGTATCATCCGGTGCGGTAGCGGCAGGTATGCGCCGTTTGGGGTGGTCGTCGCGCCCGACAGAAATTCATCAGCTGCAAGCGGCAGCAGCGGTTGGCCAGATGGGCCTGGTGCAAACCTACGAAGTAGAATTCCAGCGCTACGGTTTGCTCACTGCACAGGTATTGCTGGATCACGATGATCTCTCTTCGCGTCAACGCTATTTAAATGCACGTTCTACGTTAAAAACATTGGTGAGTTTGAATGTTGTTCCGGTGATTAATGAGAATGACACGGTTACCACTGAAGAAATCCGTTTTGGCGATAACGATACACTTGGTGCATTGGTTGCCAATTTAATTGAGGCGGATTTGCTGGTAATCCTTACTGATCAAAAAGGGATGTACGACAGCGATCCACGCTCAAATCCTGATGCACAACTATTGAGTGAAATCGCAGCGGTAGATTCGTGCCTCGAACAAATGGCAGGTGGAACCGGCGGTGCGCTTGGACGTGGTGGAATGATTACCAAAGTGCGTGCGGCACGAGTGGCTGCGCGCTCCGGTGCGGATACCGTGATTGTTGGTGGTCGTATTGACAATGCATTGTTGCGTATAGCGGCGGGCGAAAATATCGGTACATTTTTGTGGGCCGATCAACAACCGCAAGCCGCGCGTAAGCGCTGGATTTCCGGACAATTACAAACGCGCGGCACCTTGGTGCTGGACGACGGTGCTGTGCGCGTAGTGCGCGAGCAAGGCAAAAGTTTATTGCCTGTCGGCGTAAAAGAAGTGCGCGGTGAATTTACCCGTGGTGATATGGTGATTTGTGTAGATTCGCTCGGCAAAGAAATTGCACGCGGCCTGGTAAATTATCACGCCGAAGAAGCGCAAAAAATTATCGGTAAGCCCAGCAGTTTGATTCCGGAAATTTTAGGTTATCAGGACGATAACGAATTAATCCATCGCGATAACCTTGTACTGAGTTAATCCCTTCCTGTTTGCAGTAGCCGTTATACGTTTAACGGCTGCTGCGCAATCCCACTTTTGCCCTAATTTTTTGCGCGGTAAACGACGATAAATCCAGTTTACGCAAATATTTCATCGCCGGTTTTTCAATGAGGAATGTCAGTGCTATGGCGAGGAAAAACGCTACTGCGAATGCTATCGTTATACTGATAAACGGCGACGTTTTGAATTGATATCCCCAGTTAATGATGGTGTAGCCGATATTCTGGTGGATCAAATAAAACGAGTAGGAAATCGTTCCCATAAATACAAACGGGGCGCTGGCAAATATATTCAACTTGCCGGACACCGCCAGGTAAAACAGCGCATGCCAGCCGGCAATCAATACAGCAAATTCCATTGGATACGCAACAAATGCACTGACAATGGATGCTGCGATCACTGCATAACTGAGTCGATTGGCTGTGCCGGATTTAATGCGATAAAAACAAATGCCCGCCGCAAAGAGCCCGATGTAATCCAATAGCAAAACAAATTTAACCCGCATCGGCAGCATTTCATTCAGCCCGCTGGCTTGAACAAGTACCGCAACCCCGATCCATCCCAATAGCCAATATTCAATGCGTTGCAGCTGCCCGAATAACATCAGCATGAGCATCCAGAAATAAAACGACAGTTCGAGAGTCAGCGTCCAGTAAACCCCATCGACATGCGGCACACCGAGATAGCCTTGCAACATGGTGTAATTCACCAGTAATTCACTGGCGGAAACATGCCGGTCAGCCGGGCCGATGGTATTGATCACAAGAAAAGTGATGGTGACTGCCACCCAATACACTGGAAACAGACGCGAGAAACGCGACCAGATAAAAGTCGATGCAGTGTTACTACGTGAAAGCGTCCAGAAAATAACAAAACCGCTCACCAGAAAAAATAAATGTACGCCAAAGTAGCCAATCCTCACCCATTCCGGCACTTCAAAACTGTGGCCATATTCATGGTGGTAATGATAGAAATAATGGAAGCACGCAACGGCGATTGCCGCTATGCCCCGTAAGCCATCCAGTGCTGATAGACGCTTGGTATCCATGCTGTTCCCCTCGCAGATTAAAATTCGCCAATTTTTAAGCAAGAGTTGCGCCTCTGTTTGATAAAAATGCTACGAAGCGGTATTGCGGCGCCGAATTTATCCACAAAAGTAAAATTGTGTGACAGGGTTGGATTATTGAAAAATTTTACTGCTGTTTCAGGTGTGATTTGTGGTGCAACAGGTGGGGTTTTGCTCAACTCTTGTGCAGCAAGATGTTGGCGTGGATCACGATACGATACGGGATTGCAAGGAAACAGGATTAATGTAGATACTTGATAGCAAAAAATAGAAAGGCCCTGTAAAAACCACACGATGTGTCGATCTTACAGGGCTTTTTTTTATGTAATTATTTTGTGGATTGGGCTGCACGTGCGCGCAGCATAAGAACCGACAGTGCACCCAATAACAGCAACCAAGTGGATGGTTCTGACACCGGAACGGAGCCAACAACAACTTGCGTGTTACCAGCGCTTGCTCTCAACGCGTTAGCATCGGCATCGCCAAGACTATTAATACCCAGGAAGAAATTACCAGTGCCGGTAGCGATAGCATCGAACACCAGGGTGAACAGTGTAAATCCACCGGCTTGCCATGTATTCAAACTATCGGCGTCATCGAATGACAGCTCAAACAAATTGATGCTACCGGTTGACGAACCCGCTGATTGAAAGCTGCCAAAACCATTTAAATCCAGTTGATTGCCTTTATCGCTATCGCCCCAGATCAAATTTTTAAAGCTGAATAAGCGACTATCAAAATTAAAATCCAGATCGTAAACGCCGAGTGATGGCGCAGCGTTATCATCCAAGCCACTGATTTTTGCTTGCACTACCACAGTGCCACCGGTAACGACGCTGCTGTGATCCGCAATTAAATCGATGCTGATTGCAGAGGCATCCACTGAAAATAATACTGCCAACGATACTAAAAATTTTCTTAACTGTTTCATATTTTTCTCCTGAAAAACGTACATCTATATTCTTAATTGGTCGCACAACCGGTGCGAGTGCATTGTGCAGTGAGTGCGCGTGCATCGAGGGCATTGATGAGGCCATCGCCATTGACATCGCGCTGATCAAAGGCGGTTGGTATTACACCGCGAGCGTTAGTCACCAATTGCACATCGTTTTTATCCACGTCGCCGTCGCCATCCAGATCCAGCACCAGGTTCAGTGAAACCACCAGTGGATCGTGATCCGATGAGCGATAAGCATCCGGTGAATAGAAGCCATTAATTTGCGCAGGGGATTTGTATTCCGTGTTGTAATCCAGGCTGATAGGTTCATCGGCGTTGATATGCCAATCCGCCGCAAACAATACTTGCGGTGTTAATGCGGCGCTGGCGAGGCCGTGATCGAGATAACCCGCCTGGCCATCAAATACGTAAGAGTAAGTTTCATCGCCACCAAATTTACGGATCAAATCGGTGTATCCACCGTTGAGTATTTGGGTGATGGGATTTTCTTTCGCGTACGCATTCAAATCGCCGATGATTAAATAGTCGCGATCATTCACGCCGGTAGGGTTAGTGCTGAGCCATTTCACCAATGCTGTTGCGGCTTTGGTGCGAGTGATATTGCAATTACCCTGACCATCACCGATATCCAGGTCACCGATATCATTACAATCCGAACCTTTGGATTTGAAATGGTTTACCACAGCAGTGGCAATCGCGCGGTTGCTATTCACGCGGAAACTTTGTGCCAATGCCGGGCGATTTTTATTATCGATAAATTGTGCATCGACACTGGAATCCAGAATCGCCGTTTTGCCGATGGCCGTGGCTTTATCGCTGCGATAAATAAAGCCAACGGCAATTTCATCGGTACCAATTTTATTCACACCGGGATTTACAAATTTCCATACACTGGTGCCGGTGGCTGCATTTAATGCAGAGGTTAATTCTGCAATAGCGCTGGTGTTACTGTAACCATCATTTTCGATTTCAATCACGCCGATGACATCGGCATTCAAACCGGCGAGGGCGCTAACAATTTTGGTTTTTTGCCGCGCGAATTCCGCTGCTGTATTGGCGCCGCGTGCAGTCGGGAATCCACCGCCGGTGCCATTGCCGTTAAAGAAGTTGAGCACGTTGAAGCTGGCGATTTTTAAATTCGCGTTTGAATCTGCAATGGGTGCCAGCGGGCGTGAATTGGTGTGGACGAAATTCGGCGCGCCGGTTGGCAGGATGCGATAAATACCAAAATCATAGGTAATTACACCGCGCAAATTTGCAACTGTGTCGCCGCTGCGCAAGGTGTTTTCCGCAGACAATCCCGGTGCCGGGAACATTACCGGATCAGGGTTTTGAATATTGCTGGCATCATCCAGCATTAATTTATTCAAATTATTTTGTGCTTGCAGTGTAGTGGCCGCAGTGCCGGGTTCGGCAACATTGGTCGGTTGTTGCAAGCGGCCATTGGCGAGTAACACTTGTCCGTAGCGACCCAATTGATAGGTTTCGTTAACAGTCAGTGTTTGTGTAATCGCAACAGACATTCCCTCAATCGCTTCGAACGCATCCAGAGAAGTGACGGGCAATGAAATCGTTGCCGGTGTTGGCAGTGTTTGACCGCTCGCACACACTGTAACGGTTGCGCTGGATAATTGCGTTAAGCCAAAGGTTTCGGCAACAGCACCGCTCACGCGTACACGATCACCCACAGCAACGGCAGTAGTGCTTGCGATATAAATACCTTCAGAGGTTTGTGAATTGCTATCGGCTTGTGCATCTTCTTCCTGCACAAAAAAACCGCCGAGTTGATCGGCGTTTTGGAAATCGGCAACAACTACGCCTTCAATGCTGACGCTATTGCCAAGTAGCGGGCTGTTAGCGCCTGCGCCTTGAATACTGCTGATCAGGGTTGCAGCTTGCCCGCAGCTACCGGTTTCACCGCCGCCGCCAGTATTACCACCACCGTTGCTGCTGCCTTGATAGGTACCAAGGTGATCGAAGGTATCTTGCGCATAACCTTCCCATTCAGCGCTTGGGTCGAATGCATTGCTGGCATTGGTATCACCGGTGGTGATTGATGTTTTGCGGCGCAAGGTGTTGTCAGCAGTGCTGGTCAAACCTGTGCCCCATTCAGTGCCCGGGTCCACACCAACCTGGCCGATGCTATCAATAATTGTATTGCCGTTTTTCAACACGACTGCATCGTCGCCGTTGTACCAGCCTGCGCTGTTGGTTTGGTTGGCAGTAGCAAGGATTGTTGCAGTGGCACTGCCGTGTGCGAGTACGAACACGCCCCGGGCGGGAATGCTGCCGGTGAGGGGAATCGTCAAGCCAGCGCTGTTGCTGCCGTTGAAGTACATTTCCACTTTATAGTTGCTCAGGTTAACCGCCGAGCTGCTGCTGTTATAAATTTCCAACGCTTTGTTATTGCTGCTGCCTTCAACATATTCGGAAAAATACAAATCGGCGCTGGCGGGTAATGCGCAGAGGCTGGCAATGGCGAAAGCCAATGGCTGGCGGAACATGAATTTCATGAAGAACTCCCTATATCTGTTATGGCTGATGAGCACAGAGGTTAGGGAATGATTGTTACGATGCCATGGCGGGATTTAGACGTTTCTGTGATGTTTTGATGAATGGCATCTGCGATTGCCAATTTGATGGCTTCGCGAAGGAAGGAAATCAGGAAATGTAAAGATGGGGAACCCCGGCCGAGAATCGGGGGTCGGAACTTTCCACCTATAAATTTATGAACGATAACTATGTGATCTGAAAGTCTGCATCTGTGTAGACAAAGACGCTGTATGGAGGTTTGAATGAACGCCAGAAACGATCTTTTGTTCGATAAGATTGAATTGCGCCACCCGCTCCCCACTGATGGCGATGACCTGGATCGCCTGCTCGCCTCAACCCCCTTGCTTGATGGTAATTCCGTGCAATGCACTCTGTTGCAATGCAGTCACTTCGCCAAAACCTCTGTTGCCGCATTCGTGGATAATGACCTGGTTGGGTTCGTCTCCGCCTATTGCCCGCCCAGCGAGCCGCACACTTTATTTGTGTGGCAGGTTGTTGTTGCCCCGCACTGGCGCGAGCACGGTTTGGGCAAGCATATGCTGCATTGGTTGGTTGACCAGCCCTACAGTGTTCATTGCACGCGTATGGTTACGGCGATTGCTATTAAGAACACCGTATCCTGGTCATTGTTTGATAGTTTTGCCCGCGATATAGGCGCCATTCCCATCAAATCGTTTGTAACGCCCATGATTCGCAATCAACACCGTCCTCCCAAGGAATACTTATTGCGCATAGCTCCATTGCCGAATTGCCCGGAGCTGGTGGGCGATCATCTGGAAGACCTGCGCGCAAACCCCTCCCATGTTCCGGCGATGCGTCGCTGGCTGGATTAGGTCATAAAGGGGGATGGCGCATCCCCCCTGCGACAATTTGTCACTGTTGCGCTGGCGTTAAAAATCCTACCCTGCTCCCAAAATCCTAAAAATGATGAAGGGGCGATCCGGTGAGACGGTTAACCGAAGTAACGGCAATGGCGACGGCAATTGCACTGGCCAATCTTTCGTGTGGGGCGTTTGCGCACGACGAAGTCCTGAAGAAAAAGAACGCGAAAAATCCGCAAATTGAAGTGGTGACCGTATGGGGCGAGGCGCGCGATAGCGCCAGCGCTGGTTATACCAATCCCTCCAGCGTATTAACACAAGAAGATATGGTGGCGATCAACGCCTCCACCACCGAAGACCTGGTGAAATACGAACCCAGTATTGTTATCCGTAAACGTTACATTGGCGACTCCAACGGCACGCTCGGTTTGCGCGGTTCCAATATGTTTGCCACGGCGCGCTCCATGGTATTTGCCGACGGTGTGCCGCTGCATTATTTACTGCAAACCCGCTGGAGCGGCGCGCCGCGCTGGACGATGGTAAGTGCCAGCGAAATTGCGCAAGTAGAAATCCTGTACGGTCCGTTCTCCGCCGAATACAGCGGTAACTCCATGGGCGGCGTCGTATTAATTGAAACCGCCATTCCGCAAACACGCGAAGTGCATGTGGACCTGGATTATTTCTCGCAAGATTTTTCCAGCTACGGTTTTGACGACCAACTCAACGGCTACAAAACATTTTTCTCCTACGGTGACAAACTCGGCGATTTGAGCGTGTATTTTTCTTACAACCGTTTGGAAAATGACAGCCAGCCGCAGTCTTATTATTTCGATCAGGATAAAAATCACAGCGATACCAAAGTCCAGCAACAATTTGCCAGCGCTACACCCATTACCGGTTTAATTACTGACAAAGATGTTTTCGGTAAACCCGCGTATTATTTTGGCGATACCGGTGTTGAGCAGGCGACAACTGACAATTACAAAATTAAATTGGGTTATGACTTTGGCGATTGGTCGACGCTATTAAATATTGCTTATGAAGATCGCAATACCTTGCGCACATCGCCTAACAGCTACATCAAAAATGCGCAGGGCAATACAGTGTGGTCTGGCAACTTTACTGAAAATAATTTATGGATCTCGATTCCCGGTTCACGTTTGGGCGCAAGCGAACTTGATCGCCGCAGTTTATCCACCGGCTTGCGCATTAAAGGCAAACTCACGGAATCCACACGCTTTGAAGCCAACATCAGTGATTTCCGTATTCTGGAAGATAACAGCCGTGCATCCAGTCATTCATTGCAAGATCCGTTATTTAAAGGGCGTGGACAAACAACAGATTACGACGATACCGGTTGGCAAACACTGGAAGGCAAATTTGTATTCAGCGATTTTGGCATTGACGGTATTGAATTAATTACCGGTGCTCGTTACGAAGCCTATGAATTAAATCTGGATGTATTTAATTCCGCGAATTGGAAACAAGGTGATAATTCCGGTTTTGCCAGTCGCTCTGGCGGTGAAACCAGTATTGCCGCTGCGTATGCGCAAATGAATTGGGATATTAACAAGCGTTGGAACCTCGCATTGGGTGGCCGTTACGAACAATGGGAAAGTAAAAACGGTTACTTCAGCAAAGATGTAGCCATCACACCGGAATTTGATCTGGTGAAAGTGGCGGATGCAGACCGCAATCAATTTTCACCTAAATTTTCTGTCGGTTATATTCCCGGTGAAAATTGGCTGGTTCGCTACTCACTCGCTAAAGCCTATCGCTTTCCCGTGGTGGAAGAATTATTTACCCAAAGCCAGAATTATTCATCTGTCGTACAAGCGCGCCCGGATTTAAAACCGGAAAACGGTTTGCATCACAATTTAATGTTTGAGCGTGAATTCACTGCCGGTTATGCCCGTGTAAATATTTTCACCGAAACTATTCAGGATGCCATTGAATCACAAACCACATTTTTACCTAGCGGTTCTACTGTACCCTCGGTCACTACGTTTTCATCGGTAGATGAAGTGGAAACTGATGGCGTGGAATTAATTTTGAATCGCTACGGTTTATTCGTTCCGCAATTGGATTTGCGTTTCAATATCGCCTACACCAAATCAATCATCACCGACAACTCCACGGTAGAAGCCAATAACCCGGCGAATATCAAAAGCATTGAAGGTAATGATTACCCGCGCATGCCGCGCTGGCGCAGCAACTTGATGGCAACTTACCATGTCAGTGATCGTTGGGACGTGAGTGCGAATGTGCAATATGCCGATAAAAGTTTTGGTCGCCTGGATAATACCGACACTGCCGAACAAGTTATGGGCGCGCAAGATGGCTACACACGTTTCGGCGCTAAAACCAGTTTTGATGTTACCGATGAACTTGAAGTCAGTTTTGGTATCGATAACGTAACCAATGAAGAAAGTTATGTCGCCCACCCATGGCCGGGTAGAAGTTATTACTTGAGTCTTTCTTACGATTTATAAAAATTAAAATTTACTACGATGCGAGTTTGTCACGGGAGCAGGTCTTTTCGAAACCGTAAAGGCATGGATGCCGCCACGGAACCCCATGGATGGGTTTATGTGTTTTCGAAAAGACCTGCTCCCGTGACAAACGTATTCGAAGCACATTCAACTCCAGGTGCGAAAACATGAATACATCAACCCTGTTAACCAACACCAATAATAGCCGAGCCCTTTACCGCACCATCTGGCGCTGGCATTTCTATGCCGGTATTTTTTCTATACCCTTCGTCATTTTACTTTCCATCACCGGCGCTATTTATTTATTCAAACCCTATTACGAAAGTTGGCAGGAAAATCAATTCCATAATTTGCCTGTGAGTGGTGATCGATTATCTGCTAATGAACAAATACAAGCGGCGATTGATTCAATTCCCAACGGAAAATTTCTCAGCTATCGCCTCCCGCAAAACCCTGATGAAGCTGTGCTTGTTAATGTACAAGCGGAAAGCAACTGGCAAGTATTTGTAAATCCTTACACGGGCGGCGTTGTTGGCAAACAAGAAAGTGGTTGGCAATTAATGAATATCGTCAAAACCATTCACGGTGAATTACTGCTTGGCACAACCGGATCTATTCTGGTGGAGCTCGCCGCGTGCTGGGCCATTGTATTAATTGTCACCGGTTTATATTTATGGTGGCCGCGCAATGCCAGTGGCATGGCTGGCATAATTTATCCGCGCTTGCGCGAAGGCAAGCGCATTTTCTGGCGCGACCTGCACGCCGTCACCGGCATCTGGATTTCAACGCTTGCACTGTTTTTATTAATTACCGGTTTGCCCTGGGCTCTGGTTTGGGGGGCTGCACTCAAAGAAGTTCGCGCGTTTGAAATTGCACCCGTACAACAGGACTGGACCCAAAGTCGCGCACAGGAACATCAACACTGGCGCGCACAAGCCAGTGACAGTTTTGATTTAACGCCAGATATTTTATCCCGCGCAGAAACACTACAACTCGCTGCACCGGTAGAGCTCAGCATCGCCAATTCCCATCACAATAGTTGGAAAGCGTCATCGCAAAGCCAGAATCGCCCGCAACGTGCCGATGTCTGGATAAGCAGCAATGGCTCTATCGAAAAACAATCCGGCTTTGCGGAGAAGAAGTTGATTGATAAAGCGATTGGTGTTGGTATTGCTGCACACGAGGGTTATTTGTTTGGTTGGTTTAACCTGGTGTTAGGTGTGTTGACCTGTGCAGGACTCATTTTAATCAGCGTCAGCGGATTTGTTTTATGGCGGCGTAGAAAACCGGATGGTGTATTGGGTGCGCCACCTGCTATGCCCGCCAGCTCCGGTATCGCGGTAATTGTGATTACGTTCGCGTTAGCCATCTTTTTACCATTAATGGCTATTTCACTTGTCGCTCTGTTGTTATGTGAATTCCTGTTGCTGCGACGCATAAATACTATTGGCCATTGGTTAGGTTTAAAAAACTATACTGGTAAACCGTCTGATTCATAGCTTCACCTCGTGGTAAATCCGTCATGTTTCAAACCCATATTTCTAAAAAAGGTGATGGTACTGGTCAGTGCATCACCCCTTCCAGCCTTTAAAAATTCATAGTTCCGAAAAGCATTACCAAAATTTTTTAAATTCAATAATGAATTATGTAGTTATTTTATAAGAAAATTATTTTTTGTAAGTTTTACATTTGGCTATTTCATTTGTACGCATGATCAAAAATTCAGTAGGCATCTGATATTTTTCCAACATTCTTCGCGATTTTTTAATGAATAAGGGAACTAACCCCCTCACCAAAACGTCTGGAATAATACAGGCTGAATGATTAAAAACTACATTATGACTTTTAATTTGAATTAAATAATCCATAATTTTTAATCGCTAAAGAGTCAATATGTTTTTAATTTTTGATGCCAATAATACTCGTGATAATGGCGCCAGATTATTGAAGGAAAGCCCGTTATCTTGAAGAAAAGATTGGAGGTTTTCATGTTTCATAAGTATGTCCCTCATCGGTTAGCAACGGATTGGTTGTGGCATCGCAACAATAAGCTGGCGAACCATGCCTCTGTGCTTAGCCATAAAGACCAATACGAAAATCCATTACATTCAAATACATCAGATCACCCATTTTTTAATCAGCAAGTTTCTAGCAACCCGCATGTTATTAACCCAGAGGAATCTGCCATGACAGCTACTGCAAGCAATAAAGACAGCATCGTTAAAAAATTAGGAATTAATTCTGCCCGGGGTGAAGCCATCCAGGAAAAATCCGCCGAAGTGGTGCAGGATTTCCGTACTTTCGTGCAGGATATTGAAAGCCTGATCAGATCAACCACCGATTTAACCGGTGAAGATTTGGCAAAAGCAAAAGCCAAATTGAACGAGCGCATTTCTGTTGCGAAAAAATCGCTGGAAAGTTGGGGTGAAACTATCTCTGACCGCGCTAGCAAATCTGCAACGGCAGCGAACAACTATGTACATGAAAAACCATGGCCGGTGATCGGGGCGGGTGCGGCGTTGGGCTTCCTGGCCGGTTACCTGCTGACCAATAGCCGTCGCGACGAATAAATACTATTCCGTAGGGTGGAGGCCATTGCTTGCATGCGGGCAATGGCCTTGCCTTATCTGCTTATTACCCGGGTGCTATGAATTCTTGTAATGCTGTATTTATATACAGTATGATTGGGTTGTCTTTTTTCTGGCAATTCCATCATGAGCAATATCCTTGAAAAACTTCGTATTCTTTCTGACGCTGCCAAATACGATGCATCCTGTTCATCCAGTGGAAGCAAACGGGCTAATACCACAAAAGGGCTTGGCAATGCAGAGGGTATGGGTATTTGCCACAGTTATACCGAAGATGGCCGCTGCGTCTCGCTACTTAAAATCCTGTTTACCAACCATTGTATTTACGATTGCGCCTATTGCGTCAGCCGACGTAGTAACGATGTAAAGCGAGCGGCCTTTACGGTTGAGGATGTAGTTGACCTGACAATTAATTTTTATCGCCGCAATTATATTGAAGGTTTATTTCTCAGCTCAGGCATTTTTAAAAATGCAGATTACACAATGGAGCGACTGGTACGAGTAGCACGCACCTTGCGCACGCAGCATAACTTCAACGGTTATATCCATGTGAAAGCGATTCCCGGTGCTAGCCCGGAATTGCTGCATGAGGCCGGCCTCTATGCTGACCGGCTCAGCGTAAATATTGAAATTCCCTCCGAAGCCAGCCTTCAAAAAGTCGCACCGGAAAAAAATTACAGCGACATTATTACCCCGATGAATTATTTGCGTAGCGAAAAAGAAAAATATGTGGATGAAAAACCCCATATCAAAAATACACCGCTTTTTTTACCGGCAGGCCAAAGCACGCAATTAATTGTGGGGGCATCACCGGAAAATGACCGGCATATCTTGCGTTTGGCTAACAGCCTTTACCAAAAGCAAAAATTAAAACGTGTTTATTATTCAGGATACGTGCCCATCGCAACGGACAATCGTGTGCCGGATTTATCTGCACCACCGTTGGTGCGTGAAAATCGTATTTATCAAGCCGACTGGTTATTGCGTTTTTACGGTTTTTCCGTCGATGAAATTGTGGATGAAAAGACGCCCGACCTGGATTTGGAAATCGACCCCAAATTGGCCTATGCACTGCGCCATCCGGAAAAATTTCCGGTGGATATCAATCGCGCTGATTATGAAATGATATTGCGTGTTCCGGGTATTGGCGTCAAATCGGCAAAAAAAATTATTAGTTCACGCCGTCACCAGTATTTACATATTGATCATCTGCAAAAAATTGGTGTCGTATTGAAGCGGGCGCGCTATTTCATCTGTTGTCCGGGCCTGGTGGTAAAGCCGGGAAACTTCCAGGTAGAAAATGTGCGCCGGGCAATTATTGCAAGTGACCGGGCTCCTGCCGCTGCACAGATGGGGTTATTTGGGTAGCAGGACTTTTTAAATTTAAATGGCGGGTTACGTTATACATGGCTGGTCAAATTGTAGCGGGCTGGATCGTTAGCTTTTCGGGATGTTGTTATGGTTTTTGTTTACGACGGTAGTTATGAAGGTTTGCTCAGTTGCATCTTCACTATTTTTAAAGACCGGATCACGCCCATCGCAATTAACGCTGAAGCGAACCATCAATTTACATTGCTGGATGTTGCCACTCGCATTACTACTAATGATGAATGGGCTGTACGCGTGTTGAAGGGGGTTGATGAGCGAACCCATTCTTGCGCATCTGGTTTGATGTATAAGATATTTTTATCGGAATTGCCTTTATGTGAAATGCTGGTCTACCAGCTTGTACTGGCAATTATTCAAAAAGGCGATGGGACGGTATTGGAGAATTTTGCCAATCCGCACATATTAAAAGCCGCGCAGATTGAAAAAATGATCCATCGTGAAGTGCATCGTATGCACGCTTTTGTTCGTTTCCAGAAAAGCCGCAACGGCTTTTTTTATGCAGCCATAGATCCGGATTTTAATGTGCTGCCATTAATTGGGGAGCATTTCGAAAAGCGTTATGCCGATCAATCCTGGCTGATATTCGATACCCGGCGTCATTATGGTTTGTATTACGATCAGGATGTAATGAAGTTTGCCTGTGCAGATGATCCGGTATTTTCGATAAATCTACTGCTATTGCAAGATGAATCGTTTCAGGATGAAAAGGAAAAACAATACCAGGCATTATGGGAAAATTATTTCCATGCGGTGAATATTCGTGAGCGCAACAACACCAAACTGCACCTGCGTCATATGCCAAGGCGTTACTGGAAATATCTGACAGAAAAGCAAGGAACTTATAAGCGTTAGCATTTAAACGTTAGTATTGGAATTTATTGGGGAAGGGTATGAATGCCGATCAAATTCAAATTGTTGCCCATCTCCTGGGCTCGTTGGTAGCCGGCGGTATTATCGGGTTGGAGCGTAGTTATCATGGGCGACCTGCCGGGTTTCGTACCCATGCACTCGTGTGCCTTGCGTCAACGTTACTAATGATGGTGACCTACTACCAATGGAAATGGTTACCGGATGTTCCGCTGGATACTATTCGTGCGGACCCCACGCGCATGGCTCAGGGAATTATGACGGGGATAGGTTTTCTCGGTGCCGGCGTTATTTTTAAGGAGGGCCTGAGTGTACGTGGGCTTACCACGGCAGCATCTATCTGGATCACGGCGGTCATTGGTATTTTAATTGGAATAGAATTTTATTTACCAGCAATAATCGCGACGGTGCTGACGGTGGGTGTGTTATCAATCTTTCGTTCTATTGAAGCAATGTTGCCCAGCCAATCATATATCCATCACCAGATCAGTTTTGATCGCCAACAGGTAATGCCGGAACACGAATTAAATGAATTTTTACAACGGCAAGGTTTTAAGGTATTAAATATCAGTTACCGCGTAAGGGACGATAATTATTTTGAATATCGAATGATTATTAAAACTGAAGATGCAAAAAATGTATCGCGCCTTGCCGAGTTATGGCGTACCCATGAGCGCGTGCGCGAGTTTCGCATATCGCCAACGGGCGATTAGTGTTGCAAATATTCACTTGCCGGAAATTAAAAAGCCAACTGTTCTACAGTTGGCTTTGGTAAATGTTTGTTCCAAAAAAAATATTACTGTGAATGGGAGCGTTTGCGGCCCAACCACATACTTGCCAATCCGATTAGCAATAATGCGAGATTACCTGGCTCTGGTACTTTGGTTGGAATTTCATTGATGCCAAGGCGTATGCGATAACTACCATCGTTATCATCGTAAGCTCCCGGTGGGCCATTGAAGCCAAAACCATCCGGAATCCCCAGAACCAAACGTGTTGCTCCCGCAGGTGCGATAAATGTCTGGAATATATCGCTCGCAGTTTTGCCGTCGCCAATATAAAAAATCTGGCCGAGTTCCGGCGTTATGGTGAGGAAATCAATGCCCCAGCCTCCAGGGCTAAAATCCAGTGTTGCCGGCGCGCCGCTCACAGGAATTGCGTCGCTGAGGAATACACCTGCCAGAGCACCTTGTGGCCCGATGTAACCACTGATGCCGCCCAATGATGTCAGGCTACTTCCGGTAGGACCGTTGCCACCCGGTCCGTAATAGGGATCGCCCACGCCGTTAAAGAAACTGATACCGCCAACTGCCGGATCGAGTGCACGAATAATATCGCCTGCCGTTACCGCAATTTCTGGCGGAAGGGACTCTTTAATTTCTTCCGGTGTGGCGCCGCCATGGCGAATGAGATGATCATCCGGCCCGGCCCAGGGTTGGTCTGCATCGGGAATAGTCAGGTCAGTGCGACCAGCGAGAAAAATGGCATCGCTACCATCAATGGTAAGATCGATGATTGCTGCATATGAAACAGGTGCGGCCAGTGCCGCGATTAACGGCAAGCCGGTAAACAGGATTTTTCGAAATTGCATGGATTGTTCGCTCCTTAAAAATAGGGGGATGTTTCGTAGGGTCCTTGTGCAAAGTAGATCACAATAAAGGTAATGACGGGCACGTTCACTTTTTACAGCAAGAAATATGCGGAATATTTTTTAATGTGTTTGTTCAGGCAGTTAGGGGTAGGGTGAAACGTGCAATTTGGTTATGCTGTAAAAATTATCGATCTTAAATGTTATTGGTTGTGATGCGGGTCACGCAGGGTGTGTAAAATTAAATGGCTGTAAAAAAACGAAATATTGTTTATTCACACGCCGCCCATGTTTGGATGAATATATTTATAAATGGGCGCGCGCCAGCTGATAATGGATTCTTTCGTTATTTCCACTCTAATCGGTTTTGCTAATAAAGCGCACCGGTTTTTCCCATACCGCCAGCACCACACAACCTGCTTCGCTTGCAATTTCATGGCTGGTGTTGGCGGGATTAATTAGGAACGTCCCTTTGCGATATTCGCCGCGCTCATCGCGCTGGCTACCACGCAGGATTAATAAAAACTCGATTCCAACATGCAGGTGTCGTGGAATTTGTGCGCCGGGGTGATAGCGGAGTAACGCTGCAGAACAACCCTGTGTTGGATCGCCATGCAGTGGGAGGATATCAACACCATCGCGGAAATCCTGCCACTGTAATTCGGGATCATCAAAGTTCCTGTTGATCAAATCCGCCCAAACCAGATTTTTTTCCACATACATCTCCTGTATCTGATTCATTGTTTAAGCTCGAATTTATTGCGCGAGTACTGCTAACACGTCGCTGGATGTTGCAACTGCGCCGAATACACCGCCTTGCATGTGGATCATTGCCAATGCTGATTGGTGATTGGCGGGATCTGTTGCAGCACAGCAATCTGCAAGCAATACACATTCAAAACCGCGATCATTCGCTTCACGCATTGTTGTATGCACGCAAACATCCGTAGTGATACCCGTGAGGATAATATTTTTAATACCGCGCAGGTGTAGCACCATTTCCAGGTCAGTTGCGTAAAAAGAACCTTTACCGGGTTTGTCGATAATGACTTCGCCATCAACCGGCGCTAGCTCGGGAATAATTTCCCAGCCCGGCTGACCGCGAATTAATATTTTTCCACAGGGCCCTTCGTCGCCGATGCCTGCACCAATTTGCCGCGAACGCCAGCGCTTGTTTGCGGGTAAATCAGCGAGGTCCGGGCGATGGCCCTCACGGGTGTGGATAATATGGAAGCCGGCAGCGCGCATCGCTGGCAATAATTTTCGCAATGGCTCAATGGGGGCACGCGTTAAATTAATATCGTAACCCATGGTGTCCACGTAACCGCCTTTACCACAAAAATCCGTTTGCATATCAATGATGAGCAGCGCGGTATTTTCCGCGCGCAAGTCACCATCGTAGGGCCATCTATACGGAGTGCTGTTAATAAACTGTGGCGTACTATTTAAATACATTGTCATGGTTGCTCCTTGAAAAAAATCTTAATGTGCCGGCTCTATTGCTTCGTGACTTTCATTTTCTTCCAGTGCTTTGCTTGAAACCACACTGAATTTCGCACAGGCAAACAGCACACCGGCAACGGCGAGATAAGCGAATGCAACAGTCGGTGATTCAGCAATTCCAATCGCTTCGCCGTGCATTAATCCAAAAAAGGTGAGCACTGCACTCGCACACGCAAAGAGGCCCGCTTTATTAAAACTGCGATCAATAATAAATGCGGTAATTGCGCCGAGCATCAATCCACCCAGAATTGCACCGCCACCTAATACTGATAAGCCTTCATAGAGCACGCCGTTTTGCGCGAGCTTATCCAATCCAACCGCAGCGGCATTTGTTCCGGCTGCACCGAGTACATTATCGATTTGTAATTTTCCCCAGGCTGCAAGGTGCGGCATTAGCGAGACAATAATTGCCGGCGCATGGGATTTTGGGCTTTCCTGAAATGCTTGCGAGCCGATTAACATACCGATGTAAAGTAAAATTGGAGAAATGGCGACTAAAGGAATTGCTGACGAAAACACCGCGATAATTCCGAGCCAACAAAGTACCAATACGGAAATTCCCGTTGCCGCCGAATAACCAATTCCCCCACCCATGGATTTCCATCCGGGATGGCCGATATAAACGGCGTTGATAAATGGATTGCCCATGCAGCAGCCAATTAAACTGATCACACCATCAGCAGTGAGTACGCGTGTAGTTGGATAATTGTCACCGGCGACGGCTGCACTTTCCACGTTATCCATCGCTTCTACCAAATCGTAAATACCAAATGGAATTGCGGTGACTAAAATAATCCCGATAAATTCAAAACCGGAAAACACATGGCCGACAGCGGGAATAGGAACAGAAAAACCAAAACTGGTGAGCGATTGCGTGAGTTTTTCCAAACTCAATCCACCAAAGTTTAATCCGAGGGCCGTTGATCCCCACGCGATTAATGTGCCTACGGCAATAGCAACAAGGCCCGCCGGAATTCCTTTGAAATAACGCACGCCGCCGAACCAGCTCAATAAAATAATCGCAAAACAAACGACGCCAATCACCGGTGTCATAAACATTTCCAATGCGGGACGCAGAGAAATAAATGCAATGGATACGCCGGCGAGTGTTCCCAGCAACGCGGCGCGCGGCGTAATTTTGCGAATGTAAGGTGCGATATAACCGCCGAGCATCAACACAAAACTTTGCACAAAAACCCAGGTTAAACCGGCTTCCCAGCCTTTAATCGGATCGCCGGTAGTGAGCGATATTGGCAGCATGATAACGAACACCACCACAAACATATGCGGCACGCTGATACCCGAAGGCAATGCGCACACATTGGTGCGTCCGGTTTCTTTCGCTAATTTGTAAGCGAGATACGCGTAATAAAGTGTGCTCAAGCAAATCATCAACCCCACGGCGGGAAGAATGCGGCCAAACACAATATCGTCAGGCATTTGCAGTACGAAACGCAGCAGTCCCGTGAGCACGAGCAAGTTCACCAGAATATTTGTGCCGAAACCAAAAAGTGCATTCCAGTCTCCGGGCTTCCACAGTTTTACATTGCTATTTACGATGCTGTTCATGGTCCTATCTTCTCCTGGTGTATGGTTGGCTGGCAGGGATGACAATTAAAAAATTGAATAGTGAGTAATTACGTTATTGCTGCGGACATGCGTTTGGGTGAAAGCGCTGCAACAACAGCAGTGCTATTACTCACCCAACCAAAGATGCCGCCCTGCGCAGAAACCATTGAGAGAGCGACACGGTGGAACTCGGGAAAATAGGATGCGCAGGCATCGCCGACGACAACGCAACGGTAACCGCGGTCATTGCCTTCACGCACCGTGGTGTGCACGCACACTTCGGTAGTAACACCACACACTAATAAATTTTCGATGCGTTGATCTTTCAACACATCATTTAATTCAGTGCGATAGAAAGCGCCCTTGCCAGGTTTGTCGATAATAATTTCGCCATTGATTGGCGCGAGTTCCGGAATAATTCCGTGGCCCGGTTCACCGCGTACTAAAACGCGTCCCATCGGACCAAGGCTGCCGATGCGCAATTCAGGTTTACCGCGCATCACTTTGGCGGGCGGTGCATCGCTTAAATCGGGGAGGTGACCTTCACGCGTGTGAATTACCAACATGCCAATCGCGCGCGCCGCCGCGAGTAATGATTGGCAAGGTGCGATTGCCGAGCGCAACAAACTTACATCATTGCCAAGGCTCGCGCCGAAGCCGCCGGGTTCGAGGAAATCCCGTTGCATATCGATAATCATCAACGCAGTTTGCGCGAGTGATAAATCAATGGCTTCGGGTTGTGCGCTCAGGCTGATCATAAAAATGTCTCGCTCAATGTCGTTGTTGATTGTTAAAAAATCCACTTCACCATCAGTTCGGGAAAATTTTCATCAACACCATCAATGCCAAATTTGTTGCGCCAGATCTGGTATTCGATGCCCGCCTGGAACACCCCGGGTGAATCAAACAGTGAACCGACATCCAGCAGCAAACGCGGTTGGGTGACGATATTGTCTTCGCTTGGGCCGATATCCCAGGCGTAATCAAAAAAACCTTCAAAGCTGAATTGGGCTTTGCCGATAGAGAAGGGCATTCCCCATGCCAGGGTAATTTGTTGGCCGAGATCGGTGCCGAAGGTAACTTCGTTGCGCGCGTACCAATTGATTTGGAAAAAATTGAATTTGGGCAGTTTCAGATCCACGGCGAGGCCGTAAAGATAGGTGTGAAAACCTTCGCCCATTTCCATGGTGGATGTGATTAGGAAATCCTGGATTATTCCGGTTGATAAATCCTTGCCGGTCATTTTTCCAACGCTTAAACGCGGGGATATTTCACCGTACCAGGAGGTTTGGGTAAGTTCGCCGGTGCGGTCCGGGTTGGTGATATCGACAAAGAAAAAGTTATCGCCGTATTTCCAACCGCTGGCATGCTCCAATGTAATCAGTGTACGTTCTTCATCCCCCAGCTCGTAGTCAGTGCCATAGTGGTATTGGAAATTGGTGCTGCTCCAGCGCGCATCGGCCTGCACATTTGCCGCCATAAACAAAAGGAAAAAAGCGCCGAAGGCCATCAGGCTCCGGCATAAGCCTCGGGACAAATTGCAGGTGAATCCGGGAGTGGTCTTCAAGCTGGGCATGGTTGCTTCCTCTAGGGGTCATTTTTTTAGAACATTGTTGTATACAACGTTGAGTTCTGCATAAGCTATGCCAGCGCATAAAACAGCCTGCATTCCTGGTTTTAACTTGTTGAAAAATGGGGATTTTGCAGCTGGAAGGCCGGATGATTTGCGAGGTGTCTATAACTAACGAAGGCTCCAAAACGTAGCGACACTACTGTTGATTGCACCGGTAAAGGGCGGGTGAGTGGTAATTGAACCTGTGCATAGAGGTTGGTTTACAAGGGAATAGGGCTCGCCTACCATGCAAACAAGGCGCATTAATGACGCAAATCCGCAAATGGAGCAGGTGTTTTGACTACCCCCAAATCAGCCGCACAACTGGTCTACGACCAGCTCAAGAAAAAGATCATCGATTTCGAAATCTACCCCGGCACGCGCATCACTGAATCCGAGATCGCCGAGGATTTCCAGGTAAGCCGCACACCGGTACGTGCTGCGTTACAACGCCTGGAAACCGAAGGCCAAATTACCATCATGCCCAAGCAAGGGTGTTTTGTGCGTTCAGTGGATATTGAAACTATAAGCCAGTATTACGATGTACGTATCATGCTTGAAGCCAGCGCGGTCGAACTCGCGTGCGATCACATGGAAGATGAGGACCTGGATGCATTACAGGAAGACTGGAATGCGGAGCGGTTGGATGATGAATTGGATATGGAAGAAATCAAAGCGCGCGAGGAGGCATTTCATATCGGTATTGCGATTGGTAGCGGCAACCCGGTGCTCGCCAATTATTTGCGTGATATCAATAACAATATTCGCATTTTACGCCGTTTGGGATTTCCGGATCGACAATCGGTAATTGAAACCTGCGATGAGCATTTTTCCATTTGCCAATTGATCCGCGAAAAAAATAAAACCCAGGCCCGCAAAGCGATGACCAAACATATCCGCAAAAGCCAGGAGCTCGCGCGTAGCGTGACGCTGAGCCAGTTGCAGCAGGCGATCAAGCGGCATAAAGCGTAAGAATCAAATGATTATTAACCAGACCCCCCAGTTGTTTTTGAGAGTTAACCAATGAGTTCCACGTCCGAAGTTGCTATGAGTTTTGGTGATATTACCCATGCGATCCAGCTCGCGCTTGCACCGGTATTCCTGTTGACGGGAATTGCCGGTTTGTTGAATGTAATGGCGGGGCGCCTTGCGCGAATTATTGATCGCGGGCGCAGCCTCACAGAGCAAGCATTACCGCCACAACATTTGCAAAGCGCGGATACGTTGCACAAGGAATTAAATCGCCTTGAACGTCGCCGCCACTATGCAAGCTCCGCCATTACCGCGTGTACCTGCTCGGCATTATTGGTGTGTATGGTTGTTGCTGTGATTTTTCTGCAAGTGTTATTGCAAGCGGAATTAAAATGGATTATCAGCGGATTATTTACTGCATCGACCCTGACATTAATCGTAGGGCTTGGTTACTTTTTGCGTGAAGTGCATTTGGCGACGCGCACAGTGCGAATTAAAATTTTTACACCAAGTGTTTAATCTGCGCATGATGAAATTTTTTTGTAGATTATCGCTACCGTTAATTGATCCAATAGTTATTGGAATACGTAAAAAACAGGCCGATTCTGAGCGGCCTGTTTTTTTACGTTGTGAATTAATATGATGTTAAATGCAGCTGATATCCCCCTGTTATAGCCAGGTAATACGAGGTTGTTTCAATAACGTAGATTCCGGACTCAGGTAGCGTAAAAGTTCCTGAGGCGGGAATGCGCGAATTATTCAACATGTCGCCACCAAAGTTGTGAGCGATTACTTTTCCGGCCGGATTCCTGAGATAAATATAGGAATTAAATGGCGTTATATTGTGAATAATAATTTGCGCCCCTGCGATCCCAATAAAAGAATAACTATCTGTGTAATAGCCAGCGCCGCGCGCACCTTTTGTGCAATCGGCAGGTTCCAGTGTTCCATAGGTGTCAATCCCCGCTGTTATCGGTATTACAGGGCTGCAAGGGCTAACAGGTGCTGGCGTATTTACCAATAAGGTGTACGCTCCCATGCTGAATGTTGAGAAAGACGTAACCTCAATGGTGAATTTACCGGTAACCGGCAAGGTATAAGTGGGGGATGATGCCGGAATACGAGAGTTGTTACTGTTACCACTATTATCATTGGAGGCGATAACAGTACCGGAGGCATTTTTGAGAATCAGGTAAGTGTTAAACGCAGTGGATGCTAATTGAATATTAATTTGTTGACCTGCAACACCATTGAAGACGTATTGATCTACAAAGTAATTTTGGCCGCGAGCTCCAGCTCTGCAATCGGTTGATGCTAATGCGCCTGACTGTGTAGTGCCAAATATCACAGGGTTGATATCGCAGGGGATGTTGTTAGTTGCACTGCTCGTTGAACTGGATGAGCGTGAACTTGTTTTGGCAACTGATGAACTGCTGTGTGCGGAGCTGGGCATTATGCTGCTGATACTTGAACTAAAAATAGAACCGGGTTGTTGGCTGCTTGAAGATAATTGGCTGTTGCTGCTTACGCTACCTCCCCTAGGTATCACAGTCGTCGATGCGGGTGAAGGCAAGCCGGTACCGAGCGCATTGGTGGCAGTGACTGTAAATGTATAGCTGATACCATTAACCAGGCCGGTAACCAAATGGCTTAATTCATTCGGGCCAGTGTGGCTATAAGTTGTTCCTGCATAAATGTCGGTGCCTGGCCCGGATGGCTTTACTGTATACCCGTTGACGGGGCGGCCGCTGTCATCTACCGGTGGAATAAAGCTGACAATAGCTTGGGAGTCTCCTGCAACTACATTGGTAATGCGTGGAGAAAATGGTTGCAATACCTGGGTTGGAAGAGTTCTGTTTAGTGTCGTATTGTCTCCAAGTGTGCCGTTAGCGTTGCTTCCCCAGCAGAGTGCGCCATTATTTTTTACCACACAGCCGCTTACATAATTAACGCTTAACGAGGAGGCTTCCGACGTTAATCCGACTGCTGGAAAAGGAACCAAGCTGCGTGTGGTTGTACCTGTGGCCAGCTGACCACTTCCATTTGCACCCCAACACATGACGCCGCTATTGTATGTAAGTCCGCAGGAACTATATGCGGCAGCTTCTACATCGACGAATAATGGTTGGGTGCCCGCCAAATCAACCGGTATAGGTGAAGAGGCCGATGTTGAATTATTTCCCAAGCGGCCATCAGCGTTGTTGCCCCAGCATTTAATCTGGCCGTTAGTGAGTAATGCACAGCTGTGAATATAGCCTGCATCAATTTTTGCAACGCCTGTTGATAATGAATAAACATCTACAGGTGCGAGACTATCAACTGTCGTGTTGTCACCCAGTTGGCCAGAGTAATTCCATCCCCAGCATTTTGCGCCCTTTAACTCCGTGATTGCACAAGTATGTGAATGACCGGCGGATACCGAAATGGCGGATGCACCAAGGCCTATCACATTTACCGGGATGAGTTGATTAACCGTGGTTCCATCGCCTAATTGCCCTTTGGTATTTTGTCCCCAACATTTTAATTCTCCTGTGTAGGTTGCCGCGCATGTATGGAAGGCGCCTGCGCTGATTGTGGCTACTCCCGACGTTAATCCAGCAACATCCACAGGAGCCAGTTGCTGTATTGTTGTGTTGTTGCCTAATTGCCCATAGTCATTGTTTCCCCAGCATTTAACCCCGCCAGTTTCTGTAAGCACACAGGTGTGTGACATACCAATGCTGATGTCTTTTACTCCACTGGTTAATCCGGCGATATCAACGGCAGTATTTCGTTCTGCATTTGTGTTGTTGCCGGGGTTTGCTGCATCGCTTCCCCAACATTTAACACCTCCTGCCGTGGTTAACGCGCATGCATTGGTGTGTCCCGATTCAACTTTAATAACATTGGCTAGCGGAATTTGCGCTACAGCGGAAAGGCTGGTTAGCCCCAGTGCAAAACCCGCCAATAATGCACAATATTTAATGAATCGATATTTTTTCAAATGCCGGTGTTGATCCAATTTTGAAATAAAATTTTTCATTCGTTTGTCCTTGTCGTATTTCATATTAATAACATCAAAAAGACACACAGGAATGTGCTTATGCAGAGCCTGGTTTCTTAACGCAAGGGCTGGCAAATAAGGATGAGGTGGGAGAGTAGCTGAGGTGGTGAATCACTAGCGCTCTTAATCCTTTTTCCTTGCTGCTACAAGCAAACCTTCAGGTGTGCATGTTCATTAAACACCATGAATGAATTTGGCGCCACCTGATTATAGGTATTTTATTCGTTTGGCAAATGGATATAGCAAATTGGAATTGAAGGTACCAAAAATCATTGTGAAGTTATGGTGAAGGCTATTGTAGTAACGAAATTCATCGAACAGTGAAACTGAAATTGTTTTGATGATTTATTCCGGACGAGAAAATATAAAAAATGAATTATTTTCGGGTGGAATTTTTTTACAAAATAAAAATTGCCGACCCCGGACGTCGGCAATTTATTTATTGCGCGCAATCGATGTAATTAATCTTTCGATTAATCAAGGCCGCCGCCTTCTTCACCGATAGCGAGGGTAGTATAGCCACCACCCTCTTCGCCAATCGCGAGGGTAGTAGCGCCACCTTCTTCACCAACGGCAAGTGTGGTCACGCCGCCTTCTTCGCCGACAGCGAGCGTTGTATACCCACCACCTTCTTCACCCAAAGCGAGGGTTGTTGCCCAGCCGGGTTTGCCGCCGCTGACTTGTTCCATTTCGTCATCGGTCAGCAATGAAAAAGGATGTTTGTGTTGAGCTTGCGTATTCATTGTGAACTCCTTCTATCATTAGTAATGCCAGTATTACCGGCGTTAAAAAATGCACACAAGGTGCGTTGCTTTCACTCGATAACTATCGAGATGAAACTGGTTCAGGCACCCAGCAATTGTGCGAGATGCTGTGTAATCGGTAAGCGCGTGCGCTGTTCAAAATTCACAAACATCGGGCTTGGATTGGCCTCCAGGAAAATATAATTTCCTGCGGGTGTACGGCGCCAATCAATACCGCTCCAGGCCAGGCCCAGTACACGGCAAATAGCGTGCGCTTGTTCGGTGATTTCATTTGGAATCGCGATGGGAATTAATTCAGCACCTTCATCGGTGCGAAAATCTTTGGCGCTGCTGCGAATTTCTGCTGAAAAAACGGCATCGCCGATAACGTAGCTACGAATGTTGGTGCCTTCGATGTAGGCCTGCAGTGTTACCGGTGATTGACTTAAGCTGGAATTTAAATGTTCGTCGGTGAGATGGGCCTGATTTACAATTTGCGCGTAATCGCCACCGGTCACCGGTTTAAAAATAACGTCATTGTTTCTCGCACAAAAAGCGCGTACTGCGCGCGGATCGTTACCGACATAAGTTTCCGGAATACTGACTCCCAGTTTGGCAACTTGCGCTAATTGCCGGGGTTTTTCCTGGTGAAAATTTATCGCGTCTGCGGTGTTTTTGGATTTGTCGCCCAATGAATGTAAAAAAGATCGCAACAAGCTTGCGCTATCGCGTAGTGCAATCGGATTTTCCTGTGCTTCACGCGGCGGGCTTAGTGTGCGCCAATAGAGTGAGTGGATATCGCTTTGGGCCAGGCAATGTTCGCCGATTTGCAATTGCATGCTGTCATCCTGTGGGCGATAACTGAGCCGGTGTTGCACGGGATATAAACTGCTGTCAAAAACCAGGAATGATTTTCCTGAATTGGCTAGCGCTTCGGCGACAGTAATTATTTGCGGATCATCCGCAATGCCCATTAGCAGAATCATCATCGGCTCCTTGTACTTGTTTGCCTGTGTGCAAATAATTTATGCAATAGTTTTTTAAGGCGGAGCCAGTCAGAGCTCCGCACTTTTTATTAGCGAATATTTCCGATGGAATTTTTCGCGGTATCGTGTTTTGTTTTTAATGCCGGGTTTATCGCTGCGTCGATGGATATATCTGTGGGTGATGCCGGTTGAAGCAAAATGGCGTATTCAGTTGTTGTTGCGCCGCCAGATACTGCCTTTAATTCAGACTCATTAAGTTCACGCATAAAAATTCCTTAAAAATGAATGTTGTTGGGAGTTTCCAGGTAAATTGTGCGTCCTGCAGAAGCGACCGTTTCCGGTCGGTGTGCCACTATCACGCGTGTCATCATCAATTCGCGAATGTGTTGGTTCACTTGTTGCTCATTGATGGTGTCCAAATGGCTGGTGGCTTCGTCCATAAATAAAATTCGCGGGGCGCGATAAAGTGCGCGTGCTAATAACACACGTTGTTTTTGCCCACCGCTCAAGCTTGCACCCATATCACCCACCAGCGTGTTGTATTGCATGGGCATGCTCAAAATGTCTTCATGGATGCACGCAAGTTGTGCGCAGTGGTAAACGCGGGCGAGATCAATTGGCTGCTCAAAGCACGCAATATTTTCGGCGATGTCACCACTCATGAGTTGATCATCCTGCATTACCGCCGCTATCTGGCGACGATACTGCGGCAATTTCTGCATTGGTTTCCCATCGATAAATATTTCTCCCCCGGTGGGAGTAAACAGCCCCATCAAACATTTAATCAGCGTGCTTTTGCCGCAACCACTGGGGCCAACAATGGCGACGGTTTCGCCAGCCTGAATTTCAAAATTAACACCGCTAAATACTGGCGCTTCACTTTCGCCGTAACGGAAGCTGAGGTTTTGTACGCGGATGTGACCGGCAATAGGTGTTTCACTGGTTGAATGATCGGTGATGGTTGCGGTGTTGTTGTCTGCAACCGGATCGGTCGGGGTAAAGGCAATATCCGCGAGGCGATTTAAATGCAACCCGAGCATTTTAAATTCGATGCCCTGGGTGATCAGGTTATCCATCGCCCGCACAAACCGGTCCTTGTAGCTGATAAAAGCGTAAAGCATGCCGATGGAAAAAATATTTCCCATCACTGCATCGGCCGCGAGGTAAATCACCAGGATATTTTCTATGCCGAATAAAATACCTTTCGCGGTTTGATAGCCGAGATTCCAGCGTGCGATGCGAATATCTTTATTCATGGCTTCGGCAAGGTAATTTTGCCAGTAATGTTGGCGGTCACTTTCGCGATGAAAAATTTTGATGGTTTGTATCGCGCGTACCGATTCCATAAAGTGACTGTTTTCTTTGGCGCGCGCGGCGATACTTTCCTCGGTTAGCAAATGGAGTGGGCGATATAAAAACCAGCGCAATAATGCATAGCAAAGTACAATACCAATCACTACCCACGTGAGTGTGGCACTGTAAATAAACAGCACAATCAACGTGAGGCTAGCCATAACGCCATCAACCAATGCTGTGACTAATCCGGTGGTGAGTAATTGGCGCAGGTTGTCCAGCGAGCCGAAGCGCGAAACAATATCGCCCATATGGCGCTTGGAAAAATAATCCATCGGCAGGCGAATCAGATGGCGAAATAAATTGGCAGACATTTGCATGCCCAACCGCATGGACAGATGCAGCACAACCCAATCGCGCAAAACGTTGGTGCCTTGCTGGATCAATAACAACAAACCAAAACCCAATGCCAGTACCAGCAATAAATATTGATCGTGACGAAGGATTACGTCATCGACTACCGTCTGCAAATAGAACGGTGTTATCAGCATAAAAATTTGCAATAACAATGACAGGAAAACGATGTGGGCAAGATTGCGTTTAAGGCCAACCAGCCGCGACCAGAAATGTCCCAGTGTTAAGCGTTCGCGCGTTTCTGCTTTTTTAAATTCCGTAGTCGGGTTTAGCTCCAGGGCGACGCCGGTAAAGAACTTGCCGATTTCATCGCGGCTGATTAACCGTTCGCCTTGTGCCGGGTCATGGATTAGAAAACCGCGACGATTAATTTCTTTCAATACGACAAAATGATTCATGCCCCAATGGAGAATGCAGGGTAATTGCAATTGCTCCAGATCATCAATGTCGCCGCGCAGTGCGCGCCCGGCCAAATGCAAACGGTTGGCCATATCCAGCAATTGTTTGAGGTTTATACCCTGTGCAGAAATTGAAAAACGGCGACGCAAACTGCTGAGGTCACACTGGTAACCGTAATAACAACTGATCATCGCCAAACAGGCGAGGCCACATTCTGCCAATTCATTTTGCAAAATTACCGGCAATTGCGGGCCGCGACCAAAGCGTAACAGCTCTTCAGCGCGCGATGGGGGCGCCGCATTGGTTTGTGGTGAGGTTGCGCTTGTCATTAGAGTCTCCCGCGCAAGCTGTAAAGGGGGTCGAGCAACCAGCGCAGCAGGCTGCGTTCTTCAAGGCGAATATCTGCAGACAGTGTCATGCCGGATTTGAGTGCGAAAGCGCGGCCATAGGCTTGCACTTTATCGCTATCAAGTTGCGCGATAATCAAATACACCGGTTCTTTTACCGGCGTAGGGACTTGTTGTAATTCACCTGGCAGTAAAACGGTGTCGGAAAGTTGTGTGACTTTGCCGCTGTAAATACCAAATTTCTGGTAGGGAAATGCATCGAAGCGAATGTCGAGCTGCTGGCCAATTTGGACAAATCCGGCAGCGCGGGCGGGCACTAATAATTGCACACTGAGTGTGCTTTGTTCGGGGTGCAGTGTTAGCAAGGGTGTTTGTTGCGATGCGGTAACTTGCTGGCCGACGCGCGCGCGCAAATTGCTCACAATTCCTGCTCGTGCTGCTTTGATGACATAGGCTTGCCGGCTTTGCCATTGCGTCATTTGCTGGCTGAGTTCGCTAATTTCAGTGGCGAGCAATGTTTGTTGGTCCGCATGGGTTTGCGGCAATTCTTCTTGCTCGCTTTGCGCATCTTCCAATAAACGCTGCTGCTGCAATTTTTGCCGTGCGAGGGTTTGTTGTTCAGCTTTCAGTGTTAATGCTTGCGCTTGACTGTTTTCCAATTCTGTTGCGCTAACGTGGCCGCTATCGCGTAAACGTTGTTGGCGTTCGCGTTGTTTATCGAGTAGTTGCTGGCGGGTTTGTAATGTGTCGGTCTGTTGTTCCAGTAATTGCAATTCTTGCTGGATACGTGCAATACGTTGTAATCCTTCCGCAAGGCGCTGGCCATATCGTTCCTGATTGCGAACCTGTTGCTCACGTAATAAATTTTGCTGGTGTTCGAATTCTTGCAGTAATTGATTTTCCATTCCATCGCCGTTGGCGAGCAGATTATTACCGTGGATGATTAAGAGCGGTTGGCCTTCCTTCACCGCTTCGCCTTCGCGCACCAGCAATTCTTTAATCACACCATTATTATTTGCGTAAACCCGCAACACGCCTTGTGGTGGTTCCAGCCATCCGGTCACGGTTTCCTTGCGTGCATATTCGCTCACGCATAACCAGATGATCATAGCGATAAACCAAATCAGCAACGCACTGCTGATCAGGATCGTTGACATCGATGCAGTTAACAAAATATCGCCTTGTAAGCCGCGATGTTGGTATTGCACTGCCTGTTGACGAAAAAGGGGCTGGGTCATGCTGTCTCTCGCTGGATCCCTGTGAAGCTGTCATTATTAAAATGTTTGTCGCCTGGATTTGTATTTTTATACCTGCCATCGGGCGAGGGGATTTTTATACTCCGAGTTATACAGTTGTACTGCGATGCGGGTACAGAAAACTGTAAAAAGTTGTAGGTGTGTTTTTTGGTGGCAAGAATTAATAAATGGTATTAATGACGATTTATGCGAAATTTTTTTGCAGGGGAGGTGGTGCTGGATGGGAAAAATATAACAAGGAATTAAATATTGGCAGGAATAATTATGCGCGAATCCTTTCGCGGGAAAACATAAAAAAATCGGAAAAAAATTGATTAATAGTATTTGAGCTGTGTTGCCTTGCCACGGAAAACCCGATACGCAAAGAATGTGTAACCCAGAATGGTTGGCAATACGATTGCAGTGCCTACCAAAATAAATTTTAACGATTCCGGTGCGCTGGCGGCTTGCCAGATGTCGAGCTTGCCCGGCACTACATTGGGAAAAAAGCTGTAAGCCAAACCAATGAAACTTAACAGGAAAATCATGGCGGCAGCTGCAAAGGGAATCCAGCAACCGAAATCATTGGGGTAGGGCGCGCGGCGCAAGTATCGGTCAGCGATAAAAAATAACACTAAACAAAATACCGGAATGACCCACAACACCATTACCAGTGGTGAACCAAACCATTTATCAAAAATGGTGCTACTGACCAGTGGGTTTACAATGGATACCGCAATAATTCCCAGGAGCATCAGCCACGCGCAACGGCGCGCCCACCACACGGCGCGTTTTTGTAATTCACCCTCCGTTTTCATTACCAGCCATGCGGCGCCAATAAAGGTATAACCGGCGGTGACGCAAATTGCGCTGAGAATCGCGAATAAGTGTGAGGCTATAGTGTCTTCAAATCCCATTACAAAAAGTCCGAGCATATAGCCTTGTGCCAGGGTGGCGAGTAAGGAGCCTGCTTGAAATACGCGATCCCAAACTTCTTTATGATCCTCCGGTGCTTTGGCGCGAAAGTCGAAGGCAACCCCGCGCAATATTAACCCAGCAAGCATTGCGGTCACCGGGAGATATAAATTTAATAAGATCATGCTATGTGCAAGCGGAAACGCAATTAACAATAAGCCGATGCCTAGCACTAGCCAGGTTTCGTTGGCATCCCAAAATGGCCCGATACTGGCGATCATGGTATCGCGTTGCGCATCGGAATCTTTGGGTAATAGAATCCCCACACCTAAATCATAACCATCGAGAATGGCATAAATAAATAATGCGAGTCCCATCAGGCCAATAAAAATAACGGGTAACCAAAACGCTTCACCGGACAACGTGCTGATATCAGTCATGATGTTTCCTCACAGATTTTTTTCGACCAGTTTTTCTTGCAATGTATCAACATGTTCAGGTCGATCCACCAACACAGATTTTCTTGCCATCACAAACAGTGTGCGTATGTAGGCAGTCAATAACACCGCATACAGCGTTAAATAAATTGCCAGTGATGTGCCAACATTGCCTGCGGGTGTGCTGGTAACTGCATCAGCAGTTTTTAGCACGCCGGTTACTAACCAGGGTTGACGGCCGATCTCGGTGACATACCATCCGGCAAGTGTGGCAATCCAACCGGAGAATGTCATTCCAACAAATACTTTTAGCATCAGCGGTGACACTTCTTTACGGCGATAAAGTTGCCAGCAACCAATCCATGACACCAGTAACATCAGCATGCCTACACCAACCATAATTCGAAACCCATAAAATAAAGGTGCAACAGGTGGATGTGCATTGGGGAATTCATTGAGGCCTTTGAGTTCACCATCGGTGGTGTGCGTTAAAATAATGCTCGCCATGTTGGGGATTTCGATTGCAAATTTATTGCTTTGGGTTTCTTTATCAGGAATTGCAAATAGCACCAGCGGAACATTTTTTTCGGTGTGCCAGACGGCTTCCATTGCGGCAATTTTTGCGGGTTGATGGTGCAAAGTATTTAACCCGTGCATATCACCCATAAATATTTGCAATGGAATTAACAGTGCAGCAGCAGTCGTGGCGTTTTTGAGCGTGAGCCTTGGGGCAGGTTTATGATCGCCTTTTAAGATACGATATGCAGAAATTCCCGCTATTAAAAATGCAGCGGTTAATCCCGATGCAATCAGCATATGTGTAAGGCGATAAGGCATGGACGGATTAAAAATTATCGTCCACCAGTCCAGCGGAAATGCTTTCATGGTATCGCCTACCTGCCGCATCTCAAAACCAACGGGGGTTTGCATCCAGGAGTTGAGCGCGATAATCCAGAACGCGGACATACTGGTACCAAACGCCACTAAAAAAGTGGCGAGCGTGTGCACGCGATTGGATACTTTGTTAATACCAAACAACATAATGCCTAAAAATGTCGCCTCCAGAAAAAACGCCGTCAACACTTCGTAACCTAGCAGTGGGCCAGCAATATTGCCGACAGTTTCCATATAGCCCGGCCAATTGGTGCCGAATTGAAAACTCATGGTGATACCACTGACAACGCCCAACGCAAAGGTGAGCGCAAATACTTTTACCCAGAAACGATACGCGCGCATCCATACGTCATCACCACTCCGGCTATAACGCACTTTGAAATAAAACAAAAACCAGGCAAGTGCTATCGAAATAGAGGGAAATAAAATATGGAAGGAAATGTTAGCCGCAAACTGGATGCGGGAGAGCATGAGTGTTTCGAGCATAAAGATACCTCGATAAAAAATGTATTGAATCCTTTCTGTGTAAAACGTCAATTTGGTTGGATGGTAATTAGTAAAAATATGTACCTTGTAGAATTTTTTGTGCGTGCGGCTACATGGTCATGTTGGGTTACGGTGCTCGTTTCACTCGCGCCTAACCCAACCTACGTTTAGTTCAAATCATTTTGTTGATTCTTTTTTGCTGGAGCCGAGCAGGCGGTCTTTCATGTCAAGTACTTTGCCGATGCTGTTGCCGAGCTTTAATAATTTGCCGAGTTGCGCGGAGTCCAGACGCTGGATCTCTTGAGTCCAGAGTGTCAGCATTTCAATAAGTTCATGCATTTCGCGCATGCGTTGTTGCGCGTAAGCCTCTTCATCATTTGCTGGCGTTTCGATTAATAAATTGCGCAATGTGGAAAGTGTAGGATCAATCTCGCGTTTGCGGCGTTGCTCGATCAGGGTTTTGGCGATGTCCCACACGTCACCCGGCGCTGAATAAAACTCTTTGCGCTCACCGGGACGATGTTGCAGTTTCACTAATTCCCATGAGATCAATTCTTTTAATCCCATGCTCACATTGGAACGGGAAATCCCCAGCGCCTCAGTGATGTCGTCAGCACAGAGCGGTTCTTTACTCAGTACGAGCAATGCGTACATCTGGCCTACAGTTCGGTTAATCCCCCAACGGCTGCCCATTTCACCAAAGTGAAGGATGAAGGACTGGATCATGGGTGTGAGTTTTTCGGGCATATTGGAATTCCTGAATTTTCAGTATATTCTGAAATTACAGAAATGATTGACTTGGGTCAAGTGAAAGCTAAAAAAACAGGTGCAGATAAACAGATAGTGATGGGGCGCTTATTGGAGCGGGTTGGTATTGGTCGTCTTGTGGTGGGTACCGCAAGATATTGTAATTTCGCTGCAAAAAGATGCCTGGCCCCATGTATGGATCGATGTATTTGCGGTGTTTATGTTGGTAATTCCACTGAGATGGTTATGGAATCTGGATCGCACACAGAACACAGGTATCGATAATGAGCGCTAATTATCCCCCCGGCCTTACTCATGGCGATCAGGTAATTTTGTTTGATGGTGTATGCAAACTCTGTAATCGCTGGAGCCGTTTTATCATCCGTTTTGATACTGCACACAAATTCAAATTATGTTCCGTGCAATCGCCACAAGGGCAGGCGATTCTGCAATGGTTTGGTTATCCGCTCGATCATTTTGAAACTATGTTGTTGATCCGCGATAACCAGGCGATCACCAAAGGCGATGCATTTTTGGACATTGTCCGCCAGCTTCCATTTCCCTGGCCTGCGCTTTACATCGCCAACATTTTGCCGCGCTCCTTGCGCGATTGGTGTTACGACCGCATTGCGCTCAATCGCTATCAGTTATTCGGTAAATATGACGTTTGCCTGTTGCCAACAGCAGATCATGATCGGCGATTTTTATGATGAAAAAAATTTGTTAAGTATTGGCGAAGGATGATGCCGTGACTTCATTAAATCCAGCCGTGTAAAACCCCTTGCCTGGTATTCGCTTTTCGCTGGTGGATTAAGGCAATAGGATTTTCTGCTCGGTTAGTCGATAGTGAATAACTATCTGTTACAACTATAAGTTGCGGAATTTGCCGTGGTAGTTTACGCACCTCCGCGATGCGGGCTAACTACTACAACGACATTGGATTTAGCAAGCGAGAGCAAAAATGAGCAAATTCAAACAAGGGGTCTCCTACCTCACGATTACTGCCGGCCTGTTTGCCTTGATGTACTGGATTATTTTCCTCGGGGCAAAAATGGAACAAAGTGAAAGTGCGACAAAAGCAGCCGCGTCGGCAACTGCTCGCCAATCGGCGGATTTCATCAGTATTATCCTGCATAACTTCCAGCATCCACTGGCGCTATTGTTGGCCCAGATTGCGACCATTATTGTGGTGGCACGGATCTTCGGCTGGGTCTGTACCAAAATCAAACAACCGGTGGTGGTTGGTGAAATGATCGCAGGCATTATGCTTGGCCCATCATTCCTGGGAATGCATTTCCCTGAGTTGTTCGCGGGCCTCTTCCCTAAACAATCATTGGGAAACTTGCAATTCATCAGCCAGATCGGTTTGATTTTATTTATGTATATCGTGGGAATGGAAATCAGTTTAAAAACCCTGAAAGACAAAGCTTATGATGCGGTGGTCATCAGCCATGCCAGCATTTTCTTTCCGTTCACGCTCGGCGTGGGCCTGGCGTATTTCCTGTACCAGGATTTTGCACCGGCGAATGTTCCCTTTTCGGCGTTCGCATTGTTTAGCGGCGTTGCGATGAGTATTACTGCCTTTCCAGTGCTTGCGCGTATCGTGCAGGAGCGCGGCATCAACAAAACCAAACTGGGTACTATAGCCTTGACCTGTGCTGCGGCAGACGATGTGAGTGCCTGGTGTATCTTGGCCGCGCTGATTGCATTCGTGAAAGCCGGCACTTTTATTAATGGTTTGTACACGATTGGATTGTCGATTGTGTACGTCATCATCATGATCAAATTGGTACGTCCATTTTTACAGCGCGTCAGTGAAAAACATTCCACATCGGAAAGTATCAGCAGGCCGGTTGTGGCGATTTTCTTTTTAGTGTTGATTCTTTCTGCTTACGCCGCCGAGATTGTGGGTATCCATGCGCTTTTCGGTGCGTTTATGGCCGGTGCGATCATGCCGGACAGCGAGAAATTCCGCCAAATCTTTATTGAGAAAGTCCAGGATGTCGCACTGGTACTGTTGTTGCCACTGTTCTTTGTATTTACCGGTTTGCGCACGCAAATTGGTTTGCTGAATGATCCGTATCTATGGCAAATCACTGCATTAATTATTTTTGTAGCGGTACTTGGAAAGTTCGCGGGCAGCGCCCTCGCCGCGAAAGCCGTCGGCCAAAGCTGGAAGGACAGTTTGTCCGTCGGTGCCCTGATGAATACTCGCGGGTTAATGGAGCTGGTGGTGTTGAATATCGGCTATGACCTGGGGGTGATTTCCCCGGAAATCTTTACCATGATGGTGATCATGGCGATTGTAACTACCTGCATGACGGGGCCAGCGCTGGATATTATCAATCGTGTGTTCAAACACGATACAAAAAACTCGCTCTCCCCGGTTTCACATTCCCCTAACACGTAAATACGGAGGAATCAGGGATGATTCCTCGTACCGCATCCGCGTCACACTTCTGCGCTCCCTGGCGCGCTTTTTTATCTTTATATCGCCTTCCTCATGCCTGTCCCGTTGTGCCTTCCCTCTCATGGGCTACCCTGTATTTCATTAAGTAGCGATTTTGTTGAGAATCTGTTTTTTTAAGGATTGGTTGTTCGATCTATGCAAATTAAACACATAAGCGCACAAACAAGTGCCGGTGGCCTGGTAGTGCTGTTGGCAGTCATCGTTATCTATGGTTGGTTAATGCATTATCCGGCGGTGCTCCAGCTGCATTCAAATTTTCTCGCGATGGTGATTAATACCGCCATTTGTTTTGCTGTCACAGGTATAGCCCTGATGGCACCGGCATTCGTGTCGCCAGCCACCGCTGCACGCGTGCAAAAACTGGCGGGCAGTTTTCTACTGGTGCTGGGTTCGCTGCAATTGGTAGAGCACATCACCGGTGTTGATTTACATCTGGATTTCACCGCTTTCCATTCCTGGTTGCTGGATGGAAATCCTCATCCCGGGCGCATGCCACCTAATACGGTACTGTCATTTTGGCTCACTGGATGGGTGTTATTGCTCTCACAACGAGTGAGTTCACGTGCGGGCGGCCTGGTTGTTCAAATTCTCACGCTGGTTATTGGTTTGTTGGGGGCGGGCGGTCTAATCGGGCACCTGCTCCAGCTTGAACATTTATATGGCATTACGGCGACTCGCATGGCGGTACATACGGCTGTCGGTTTATTAGTTGTTTGCTTTGGCCTTTGGTGTCACTGGAGCAAAAACCCCTGGTACCTTAACCGCAAGCATTTAGCCGATGGCGATAAAATTGTATTTGGAGGGACTGCTTTATTAATCATCGCAACATTGATTGTTGGTGTGGCCGGTTTTGCCGCGCAACAAATTACTTTTGGAAAAAACCTGGGGATTAACCTTACCCAAACCTTAAAAACCCAAACTGCAACCTTTAATCTGGGGGTTGAACAACTGCTTACCAGGGCGCGGCTAAATGCCGGTCGAATCCGCATTTATGAGTTGAGCAATACACTGCATAAAGAGCCGGACAATACAGCGGTGCGCAATGAATTAACCGTGATTACCAACGGCATCCTGATTTCTGGCACCAAGGCAATTGCCATTTATGATAACGCCGGTGAAATGCTGCTACACGCGGGAAATTTTTCCACCGCTCCATCATTTTCAATCACGCTGGAAAATATGCCGGCCCGGCTCGCGTGGGACGACGGGTTATTGATAAAACTGCAATTGCCAATTCGCGATGGCCTTGAGCAACCGGGCACTATGGAATTGGAAGAATCTTTATCGCATCTGGTTCACCAGTTATTGAGCGATGACCCGGATAACCACAATGAAACACGTGTCTGTATACGGCAAGAAAATGCATTGCAATGTTTCCCGGATAAAAATCACGCGCAGCTTTATCCAGTGGCTACCACCAATGTTTATAACCAGCCGACCCCGATGGATTTAGCCACTCGCGGGCATTCAGGTTTATTTCAGGGATTGGATGAAGAAAAAATCAATGTAATAGCCGCGTATGCACCGTTGCCGGGTGAGGGTTGGGGGATTGTTGTTAAACAGGATATGCGCTCGCTGTTAAATCCTATTCGCGAACAATTCCGCTGGAGCATCCCATTATTTTTATTGTTGGTGATTGCCGGGGCGTTGATATTGCACTCGCAAATAAAGCCGGTTACCGCACGTATCACCAAATCCGAACAGCTGGCATTGGAAAAGGAATTGCGTATGCGCACCGTAATGGACAATGTGGGTGAAGGGATTATCACGGTGGATGAGTTGGGTAATATCGAATCTTTTAATCACGCCGCCACACTGATTTTTGGCTACACCGCTGAAGATGTTATTGGAAAAAACATTACCTTGCTGATATCGGAAAGTATGCACGACGCGCTTAATATTGGCATGCACCGTTTTCTTGCCGATGGTGAGCCAGCCGCTGCGGGAAAACAGAGTATGGAGCTACCCGGTTTGCGCAAGGACGGATCTGTTTTTCAATTGGAGCTGACTATCAATGTTATGTCTCTGGGAGAACGTTCATTATTTGTTGGCATTGCGCGCGATATCAGTGAGCGAAAACACGCCGAATTAAAATTGCGTCTCGCCAAACAACAGGCTGAACAAGCAAACCAGGCAAAAAGCGATTTTGTGGCAAATATGAGCCATGAAATTCGTACACCGATGAATGCCGTTTTAGGGATGGCGCAATTGCTGGGTAGAACCCCTCTCTCGGCGGAACAAAAAAAATATCTGGATATGATTTCCACCTCAGGAAAATCCCTGCTGGGAATCCTTAATGACATCCTGGATTTTTCCAAAATCGAAGCCGGGAAAATGGAAATTGCGCCGGTACAATTTGCATTGAATGATGTTCTGTCGACGCTCGCTAACTTAATGAGCGTGAATGCCGTACATAAGAACCTGGAATTGATTATCAGTGCGGACGAGAAAATCCCGCCCCTCTTGTGGGGGGACTCACATCGCCTGCAACAGGTGTTGGTAAATCTGGTGAGCAATGCGATCAAGTTTACCGAGCAAGGTGAAATTTCCGTGCAGGTTAGTGTGGTCAGGCAAGGAAGCGTTGAGGCTGAAAGGGCTAACGAAGTCAGGTTGCAATTCCTGGTGCGCGATACCGGCATAGGTTTAACTGAGGCACAACTTGCGCGTTTATTTTCACCATTCACCCAGGCGGATTCATCAACTACCCGTAAATTTGGCGGCACCGGTTTGGGGTTAACCATTTCGCGGCGTTTAGTGGAATTAATGAATGGCAATATTTATGTGAGCAGTACCCATGGCCAGGGCAGCGAATTTGTAGTACAGATTCCATTCCAGATTTCTGAGGCGGCAGTATTAAAAAATTCACCGGCATTTATGCGCAAGTTGCAATTATTAATTGTGGAGGATAACCAGGCCAGTCGTGAAGCCTTGCAAAAAATTATGCAAACCTGGTTTTGGCAAGTAGATGTTGCGACCTCTGGCAAAGAAGCTATCGAACGCGTGCGTGAGTCAACACTAAAACAAAAACACTACGATGCCATGTTAGTCGATTGGCAAATGCCTGGAATGAATGGCATCAACGCTATAGAGGCAATGCGGGCGCAATTGGGCGAGGCTGCACCACCGATGATTCTGATGGTTAATGCTTTCGGGCGTGAAAAAATTATGCAACAAGAAAAATCCCTGGCAACAATACAGCGCCCATCGGCTTATTTATTCAAACCGTTTACCTCATCCAGTGTGTTCGATACCTTGCATGAATTGTTGGCAAGCGATACCGATTCTGCGCAGCATTTACGTAGTTCGCATATGCATTTACACGGACATATATTGTTGGTGGAGGACAATGAGTTTAACCAGATTGTTGCCCATGATTTATTAACCCAGGCAGGTATTACGCTGGATATTGTCGATAACGGCCAAAAAGCGGTAGATCGATTGCGAGAGAATAATACGGCTTACGATGTGGTTTTAATGGATGTGCAAATGCCGGTAATGGATGGCTTTACAGCTACACGAATTATCCGTAACGAGCTGGCGTTAACCATTCCTGTCCTGGCTATGACGGCGGGTGTTATGGAATTTGAGCGCGATGAATGCGTGGCTTCCGGTATGGACGATTTGATTGCGAAACCGATTGAAGCAGAAATAATGATGGCGACCATCGCACGCTATTTACCGGAAGAAAAAATTTCGCATCGCCAGCAGAACCAGGTTGCAGAAAATTCCATTGCAATAGCAAATGCCGGTTTGGCATCGCAAAAGTTTAACATTGAAAAATTATTAGCGATGTCGGCAGCTAATAGTGCGCACATGGAAAAAACCCGTTTATTCGTAACCAATTTATTGGGCAACACCGAAAAATCCATTGCCAAATTACAAGAGCTGTATCAACAAGGTGATTGGGAAGCCAGTGCTCGCGTCTTACACACGTTGCGCGGAACAGTCGGGATGTTGGGTGCTGCCGATTTTATTGATGCTGCACGAACCCTGGAGTTCGAATTGCTGGAACAAAAAACAATGCAGTATTCAGCTGCCGGTTGGGAACACTTGCAACAGGAATTGCAGCAAACGCTGGCGGCGGCGCAAGCATGGCTGCTAGAAAATTCCTGAGCCTTGCGCGTGTTATCCCCGTGTGATTCGCAATTGGTGTTAATCAATACGCAGTGGCCAATAACAAGCCCGGTCATTAACCGGGCCTATTAGCGGGGCCATCAAACAATTACTTCAAATCCATACAGTTTGCGTAGTAACTAACGCTCGCAGGCCAGTCGGAGAAAATGCCGATTACGCCAACATCTTTCGCCAGCACGTGCAATGCATCCATCATGTCACCGTCATTATTAATAGCTGGATTGACGGATTGGTAATACCAACCTCCGCCATTTTTAAGTGGGCCTGAACGTTCGAAGGACCAGGTAATAATTTTCAAGCCGGCTTTTTTGGCATTGCGCGCATACTCTGAAGGAACAATCTTATTGTTCTTATCCAGCGCGAGTAGAACCCAAATAGGCGGGGCAACGATATTGAAGCCTTCGTCTGCATAAAGTTGTAAATCAGTCGCCGTGGGAACATCGGCGATCGTATCGGCATCGTCCAGATAAACCGCTTGCTTGCCAAATTGCGGCTCATTTTTGATCCAGTAACGCACGTCCTGGATGTCAAATGATTGTGGCCAGACATCGCGCGCTTTTACGCCGGCTGCTTTGTATTCGTTAATCAATTGTTGCGCGTACTGTGCCTGGGTGTAGCCATTGAATGGCATGGCAACGCTGGCGGATTTTAATTCGGGTGTCATTTTTACACCGAGCTTTTTAAACAGATCGATACTTTCTGCGTGGGTTAACAATGTGCCTTTGCTGGCGTAAAGGTCGGTGCGCCAGTTAGCTGTTCCCTGCAAGTATTCTGCAGCGGTGGTGGCTTTGGGATTGAACGCATCCATTTTTCCTTGCAAGGTTTTAAATTCAGCGAGGGTAATATCGCTGGTGCAGCAAGTGGCACTCGCCGCTTTGCCGCTGACCGGATCAAACGGTGAAAATGGTTGGCTGCATTTGCTGGCGAGCGGGCTGGTAAGGATATTGGTGGTGGTGTGCAGATCGCATTGCGAGTGACGGCATACGAGTTGTTTGTCTTTGGTGAAGGTGACATCGCACTCTAAAATACCGGCGCCCATTTTTGCGGCGGCCTCATAAGATTCTTTGGTGTGCTCGGGAAATTGCAAGGGCGCGCCGCGATGGCCAATCGAGAAGTTGGTTTTTTTAAAGGTGTCGTTCACGCAGCTCTGCAATTTTTTCTTGAGCGCGCTTTCATCCATATCATTGACTAAATAAAACGGGCGCGGGCCAAGTTGTACACTCGGGGTTTTATCATTGTTATGAAAATCGTATCTGTCGTTTTCATATTTATCGCCATGGGCGAAGACGGTTAGCGGAATCAGTAATGCCAGCGCGGCACTCGCGAGCAGGTGCACAGGTTTTAACATGGGAAACTCCTTTGTAGTGGATGGTGAAATGGGGGAGGTGCCTGCTCACGCTATAGGCGCATTGTTAAGGATATTTGCTGTTTTGATGACAGCCTGGCGATAAATGGTGAATTTGTGAAGCCTTTCGCGCGCATTGAAATGGATGTGTAAAGTCGTGGTAATGGCGGGCAAAATCGGGGTGCTGGGCTAAAATTGGTTTTATGTCCACACAATTCCAACAACAAATCAACCGCGTGTGGTTGTCGCTCCTGATTCTGCTGCTTGCTACTGCGGCAGGCCCATCATTGGCCGCAGATATTCGTTTCCAACACGTTGAGCTGGATGATCCGGTTAACCAAAAAGCATTGAATAACCTTGTCACTATTGCCCAGGATCGCCAGGGATTTATCTGGTTTGGCGGCGGCGAAGGCTTATTGCGTTACGATGGCATGGAATTGAAAAACTATGCCGGTGTGGGTGCTGATACACAAAATATTTGCGGGCGTTTTGTGCAGGCTCTCCTCAGTGATAGCCGCGGTGATCTATGGGTGGGTGCCGAGCAGGCCTTGTGCCGTTATGACGCTGCCCGCGATGAATTTGTGCCGTTTTTACCTGCAACCCTGGGGACACACAATTCTGTGTATGCCTTGATGGAGGATAAACTCGGTAATCTGTATGTTGGCGATAATGGTCGCCTGGTGCGCATTAACCGCGAGCGCACCAACGCGCAGGAATTTATCTTGCCGGAAGGTGTTTCTACTGCCGCCGTTGCTACCAGCATTCGCGCGTTATATGAAGATTCCTCCGGGCGAATTTGGGTCGGCACCAGTGATGCGGGCCTGGCAGAGTTTGATGTCCACGCCGGCCAATTCCATTTTTTCCCCCATGATACTGCCGATGCAACCGGTACCGCTGGCCGTCGGGTTGAGGCTATCGCTGAAGATACCGAAGGTAATTTGTGGTTGGGGCAACATACGACGGGAATCGATTTATTAAATCCGCTTTCGCGTGAATTCAGCCATTTGCCCGCACTGGATTCGGTGGGGAGCAATTCTGTCTGGACAATGCTGGATGATGGCGCCGGCGATATGTGGATTACTACCGATGGCGCCGGCTTGTTGCGCTATAACCTCAAGCAAAAAACCTGGATCAGTTACCGTCATCAACAATGGAATTCGCAATCGCTGGCCAGCGATAAGACCGTGGGTTTATTTGCAGACCGCGAGGGCAACTTATGGATTACCCATTTCCCCAGCGGGATCAGCTTGTATCATCGCAGCAGCGATAAGGTGAACAATTACCAACAAACCATTAATCCCTCCATGCCGCAATTGAATGACAACGGTGTGCTCAGTTTTCTGGAATTGCCGGACAAGCGCATTTGGGTAGGTACGGAAAAAGGGTTGAACCAATTTGATCCGGCGACCGGGTCGTTCAGTAATTTATCCGCCGCAGGCCTGCCGCAACCTATGCCGGAAAAGCCGGTCACTGCACTGGCGCGCGACACCCTGGGCAATTACTGGGTAGGAACCTGGAGCGACGGGATTTATCGTTTGGATGTGAACGGTAATTTGAAACATTTTATCGCGGGTAATAATCCCGGCAGTCTCAATTCCAATATCGTGTGGGATATTTTGCCCGGTGCTGACGGTGAAATATTGCTGGCAACTCAAGAGGGAGGGCTTAATCGTTTTGACCCGAAGAGTGAAACATTTTCGGCGCAGGTACCGCAAAAAAATATTGCCGGTATTTCCAGCCTCGACCTTTACAGTTTGCTGCGCGATCGCCAGCAGCGCTTGTGGATAGGTGGAACCAATGGGCTGGATCGCTACGATCCTGCCAGCAATACCTATGTACATTTTGGCCGCCATGATCCCGGTGTGCGCAATATCCCGAGCTTGATGGTGCGCGATGTGTTTGAGGATTCGCGCGGGCGTGTATGGATTGGCACCCTGGATGCCGGTGTTTTTATTTGGGTAAATGATAGTGAGCCGCTCATCTCATTAGGTTTGCAACAAGGGTTGCCTGATTTGGTGGTGACAGGCATAAGTGAAGATAAAACAGGCAATATCTGGTTGGGAACTCATCAAGGGCTTGCGCGTGTAGATCCGGATTCACTGGCCATCAGTGCGTTTAATGCCAGCCACGGCATTGCCGCATTGACGATTAATCGCGGTGCGCTACGGGTGACCAACAGCGGTGAAATTTATGCGGGTGGTGTGGAAGGCATGAGCCAATTTGATCCCGAACGGATGACCCAGCAGAACGCCGATTTTCCGGTGCGCCTCACGCGGGTAAAGATTGCCAATCGCGATGTAACGCCTGCTGAAAATGAATCACCAATTGCGCACAGTGTAAATCTTATTGATCGTTTGGAGCTTACACACCGGCACAGCATGTTCGCGTTTGAATTTTCTGCGCTCAGTTATCATTTTTCATCGCGCAACCAATATGCATATCGCTTGCAAGGTTTTGATAAGGATTGGAATTACATCAACAACAAACACAGTGCGACCTATACCAACATTCCGCCCGGAACTTATCGGTTCCAGGTGAAAGCTGCCAATAGCAGTGGCCAGTGGAGCAACCAGCAACTGGATATCGTTGTGCGTATTCTGCCTGCGCCCTGGAAAACATGGTGGGCTTATGTGCTTTACGGGTTATTAATTGTTGGCGTTTTGTATTTGATTTATCGCCATCAGCGGGAAAAAGTTGCGTTGGAAAAAGAAAAACAATTGAATCACGCGCTGGTGCGTATTAACGCGGTGAAGGATGCGTTTCTGGCAAATACCTCGCACGAATTGCGCACGCCATTGAATGGTATTGTGGGCCTGGCCTCCGCGCTGGAGGAAGAATTGCAATTGCCGCCGGGCGATGCGCGCAAAAAACTGGATTTGATTATTTCCAGTGGGCGCCGGCTCAGCCATTTGATTAACGACATCCTCGATTACACCAAAATGGTGGAAGCCAATATCGAATTGTTTAAAAGCTGGGTAGAGGTTCACCCCCTGGTGGAAAAAGTATTTTCAATCATCAAACCACTAGCGGCCAACAAACATTTGCAATTGATTAACAGTACAACGCCCGATGAACGTATCTGGGCTGATGCCGATCGGCTCGAACAAATTTTATTAAATCTGGTGAGTAACAGTATTAAATACTCCGATGAAGGCAATGTGACGGTTATCAGCCAACGTTCACCGGATGCACTGCAATTAATTGTGCAGGATACCGGTATAGGTATCGCGCCCGACGATATGCCGAAATTATTTTTACCTTTCAGCCAGCTGGAGGCCTCTGCCAATCGGCGTTCCGGTGGTACCGGGCTCGGGTTAACAGTGACCCGTTATTTAATTGAACAACACGGTGGCAAAATTTATGTGGAATCGACATTAGGTAAAGGTTCGCGCTTCATTGTGAATTTTCCACTTTCCGCACCGGAGCCGGGTGAACAACAGCAAGCCGCTGCCGCGCTTTCGGCGGCACCATTGCGAGCGCCGGATTTGCAAGGGCGCACTATTTTATTTGCCGATGACGATACTATTAATTGCATGATTTTATATAAACAACTAAAACATACCGGAGCACAATTACTGGAAGCAAATAATGGTCTAAAAGCCTGGGAAATGTTGCAGGAGCAAGCATTGGTCGATCTGGTTATCCTGGATTTGCAAATGCCGCAGCTGGATGGTTTTGAAGTGGCAAAAAATATGCGTTCAACGCGCTGGAAAAATACACCGATTTTATTCCTTACTGCCAATATTACTGACCAGGACTCGCAAATCGCGCATACCCTCGCACCTGCACGTATTCTCTTGAAGCCTCTCACTAAACATTTACTCTGGCAGCAATTGATAGAATTATTAAATGTTGCTGACTGAAACCGCTTGAATTAAATACCTATTTAAATAGTAAGGATTTGACTATGCCCCATCCTGTTGTTGCCCTTGTGTCCCGTTTGCTGGATTGCGCTAATGCCGGCCAGGCAAAACCGCTTGTGGATCAATTGGTCGCGGACCTGTGCACGATCACTGGAATAGATTTGCATCCGGAATTTTTTCTGGATGAAAATGCAAGCATTACTGCGCGAGGTAAGGCGGTGTCACCCACGACCGCAGCGCAATGTGCGGAAGATGTTGAGCGTACACGCGTTTTTATGCAGGGCGTGTACAGGGCGTTGCAGCAAAAATGTGCGCAGGAAAACGTATCGCCGGTGCGTGTCCTTTATGCCGGCACCGGGCCGTTTGCATTGCTATTGGTTCCGTTATTGCCGCTGTTCAACCGCGATGCATTGCGCGTGACCTTGCTTGATATCCATGCTGAATCACTTGCATCCTTGCGGCGGTTACTCGTGGTGCTGCAACTGGATTCCAGTGAAATCATTGAGGACATCGTGTGCGCGGATGCCTGCCATTGGCAAGCGCCGCAGCAATACGATGTGATTATTTCGGAAACCATGCGCCAGGGATTATTACAGGAACCACAAGTCAGTATTTTTGCGCACCTGCAACAATTCCTGCGGGTAGATGGATGGTTAATCCCGCAAAGAATTCGTTTGGACCTATGGTTGACGCACGCTGAAGAACCACAGAAAAAACTGCAGCATCTGGGCAACATTTTTCAGCTCGATAAAACCAGTGCCACACAAATTGGCAATGGCGATAGCGCAATATTGCATGGGGTTTTAGCGGTTCCGCAAACACCTGGTCGCTGGCAGGATTTAAAATTAACGACAGAAATTTGTGTATTTGAAGATTGCGTCTTGCGTGAAAGCCAATCCCAATTGACCTTGCCGCTCTATGAAAAAAATGCCTGGATAAAACCAGGCAGTATATTGCGTTATGGTTATGAGCAAGGTGAATATCCCCGGTTTGTCTTTGCTTATGAACGCGAAGCGGACATTGATACATTATTGTTACCGGACTCCCTTGAAAAATCTGCATTGGGTGTTTATCACTTGCGGCGTTTCTGGCACAAAGCGCAGTTGCAAAAAAAACTTCCATCTGCTGTCGCGAATGAACGCCTCGCACAACTTGCGAACAACGAATGGCAATTGGATCGTATTTTATTGGATAAGCTGGGGGTGGGATTGGAGCCTGCAATAGCGCAGGTGTATCACGCCCGCAACATTAGCGAATTTGAACGCTGGATTGAGTTTAATCACGGGGGAACCCTGGAGCCGTTAATCGTCGAGTGTGCCAATCGTGCATTGCTGGATTGCCTGGAAAATAAAAAATCATTATTGGACGAGCATATTGAGCAGCCTTTAAGTGATGCACAATTATCTCATTGGGATGAACATGGTTATGTCATTATCCCCGGTGTTTTATCGCCGCAGGAAACTGCTGCCGCGCGCGCAGCGATTTGGGATTATTTGCAAATGCGCGAAGACGATCCGGAAAGCTGGTATAAACCTGCCGGGGAAATGAAAAAAATTATGGTGCAATTGTTTGCGAATCCCGCCTTTGAGGTTGCGCGGCAATCACCTTTTATCCGCGCTGCTTTCCAGCAATTATGGCAACGTGACGATTTGGTTGTGACTACTGACAGGGTCGGTTTTAACCCACCGGAAACACCACAATGGCAATTTCCCGGGCCATCCATTCACTGGGATGTGGAACTCCAGGCTCCCATTCCTTTTGGTACCCAGGCATTAATTTATTTAACTGATGTTGCAGCGCATCAGGGGGCATTTAGCTGCGTGCCTGGCTTCCATAAAAAAATTGATCACTGGCTGATGGCGCAGCCGAAAGGTATTGATGTGCAGCAACAGGATTGGACGCAATGGCCGGTAAAACCGATTGCAGCCAGCGCGGGGGATTTAATTATCTGGCATCATGCGCTACCGCATGGAAGTAGCCCCAATCGCGCGACCTTCCCGCGCATGGTGCAATACATCAATATGTACGCTCCTTAATCTATTCCTTTAAAAAGCGCAGGGTAAAAACAGGCGGCCACGAAATATTTTCGTGGCCGTAGCGATAGGAAAGATTATTACATTGAATAAGGATCAATCCACAATGATTTGTCGTCGACTGGCGTTTTTGGCGGCAATGACGGATTTTCCAAATGAATGATTGTGCGGTTTTTCAGGTTGGCTTTTTCGACGACATCCTTGACGGTGGGATCATTAAAAAAGTATTCATCAAAGCTGCCATCTTCAAGCGCAATACGCAGGCCGCGTTCAATATCTTTCGCAAGTTTTGCATTGGATTTATTCACAAAAAAATAAAATGGATTGATGTAGGAAATTAATAAATTCTGTTCCACATCCAGCGCTAATTTCGGGTAGCGGTTTATTTCTGACCAGGGCTCATGCACACCGCGCGGAAATGCATCGAAACGATTGCCATCCAGCATATAAAAAATCCCTTCGTACTTAAGTACTTTTACTACGTTGAGGCCGTTAGCGGTAAGTACGTTGGTATCTGCCCAGAAGCGCCCCTGGCCCAGGGAGACTTTTTTCAAGTCCTCCAGGTTTTTTATGCCGTCGAATTTATGTTGTGTGCCTTTTTTGATCATTAAGGCGCGATAACCCAGAAGGCCGCGGTAGATGCAAATTCGAACAGGGAGTAAGCGCTCTTCCAGATCATTGGTGGTGGCATACCACACAACGTCCAACTGATTGTCCATCAGCATGCTTACCATTCGTTCTTCACTGGTATTGGGTATAGCTTCCTGCAGTTCATATTTATCCTGCACTTTACTCAGGGCAAGGCGCAACAAGCCTTTGGCATAGGCCTCAATACTGTTGTTGCCTTGCACAACCCGTAATTGCTTGGTTTGCGCATGGGCGGAAAGGGGGATCAGGGTACAAAGGGTAATCAAGCTGCCGATTAATGTACTGCGGACCGAGATAAATAATGGTGATATTAGTGACATTTTATGTTCCACCTACTTGTATACAATCACCTAACTCTAGCTGAAAGTTCGGTAATTGCACGCCAATAACTGACACCGGGGTAATGATTTCGGTTTCATCGAAGACGCAAAAGCAGAAGCGAAACAAAGTAAGGAATGGGGTCGTATGGAAGGGAAAAATCCACTGCACCCGTTGAGGTTCCATAAGGAAAAGGTGCAGTGGCGAAAGTGGCTCATTACCAACATCAGGTGTGGCTGAACGACCTGGGCCAGAATGAGTCATTGGAAGCAAGTGAGCCAACCGAAGGCCGGAATTACCGCTGGGGAGAAGTGATTCCAATATCCGGGAAGCCCACTTAAACACGTCACAAACCACTGAAGTTACCACAGGGTGGTGAATTCAATTGTTTGTGTGTTAATGGCTGTGTGGGCGGCCATTAACTGTACCGGTTTGATGTGGGCGAACCGGTACTTACAGCAACTACCTCTGCCTGGCGTTCCTACTCCTTGGCGGTGGTGGCTTTGCTGTTCAGGGTTACAGGCTTTTCGTAAGTAAAAGGCTGTAATAATTCATCAGGCTTGCCTTTGCAGGCTTTGGCTAAAAGCTCGCGGCGTTGTGCTAACAACAAGCCTATGGCTTCACTGTGTTGTTCATCGATGCCGGGAATATTTTCTTCAATCAATTGAGTGATATTGGCGGCCAGCTCCAGATACTTATCGTGCTCTTCTGCGACTTTTCTATCTTCAAACATACTGCCATCCCGATCACATAGCCATACGGCGACTACTGCCATGGGTAAACCCTCGAAAGTGTTGTTACTGTTTTTATATACAGTATTGGTTGTAATAAAGATTGTCAACCTTTCTTTGCTGATAATCAATCTTGACTATATCCCAAGGCTTGCCTATTGATTACAACGGTAATGTTCAAATGACTGAGCGCCCTGAACAAAATAAATACAAGGCATCACACATGAAAAAAAACGCAATCGCCTCAACTTATGTAAACCGTCAGGAAAGTTCTTTACCGCCACAGAACAATGTTACTGCCCGGCCACAGTTCATTGATTTGCGCACTGAGTCGGTGGTGCAACAGCGGTACAAGCATTTATTGCAGCACAGTCCGCAGTCTGCGCAATTACGGGCAAATACCGACCTGGCTAATGCGCATACTGGTCGCATGAACAGAAAAAATTTGCCAGTCCAATGTGCAAATATCCCAGTACAGCGCAAATTGGTTTTATCGAAAAAAATGAAGAATTTACTGATGTAATGACCTTTTTAAATGTTTACGGCGTTGGTAAAGCCTCGAAAGGTGTGGTAGCAAAATTTAATGAGATAAAATTTCTGATTGAAAATGGCGAGCATACTCATAGCAACATTGATACTTTATTAAGTTCGCTGGGTTATGAAGAAGAATCTGATGAAATCACTTTTCAGGTCAGCATGACGATAGAGACTTTGGGAGATCCGGGGATTGAATTGAAAGACGGGAGTGTTTTTAAAGGAGTAAAAAGTAGTCAGCAAAGTTCTCATCCATTGTATGAGGTAACTGTAGATAATAAAAAAATGATGTTGAAAAAAGAACCTGACGGAAAAAGTGAATTTAATGGAATGAAGGAAATGGCCAGCCAGGGAATTACCACGCCGGGCGCTATTTGGTTGATGGTTGAGGGGCTGGGTGAATGTTTATTAATGCAATACATTGAAACGCTCGGTGCCGGGCTTGGCACGATGAACAGGAATGAAAAAAATACGATGGCAGGGCCAGCAAAATCGCTGGGTATTATGCATGTAACTGATATTAAAATCGGTAATTCGGATCGCTTGCCCTGGCGAGGCAACGGTTACAGTGGACATTTAAATAATGTATTTACCGATTTGATTACTGGTGCAATTATTGGCCTGGATTCTGAACAAAACATGAGTATTGGTGGCGAGCTTTTACAAGCTATTAAAGAGGAACTGCACGAAATTAAATCTGATGCAAACGCCTACGCAGAAAAAATTTATGCTTTGCTGAAAAAAGATGGAAACAAAGATAAATTGATGTTAGAGGAGGATGTTGCGCAGGTTTTTATTGAAAATTTCGCGGCTGGATTATCCTCGGCGCTTCCTGAAAATATAGATGCACTTGGCGCGGAAGCAGATGATCAGGATTATGATAGCTTATTAAATATCTAATGGATTAAAAATTAACTCCCGCTCCCAACACATAACTGCTGTCCTTGATTGATCCAAGTATATAACGCGTTTCCTTGTAGTCGTATTTTAGTGAAATGTGGATGTTGTGGCCCAGGTAATAACGTAAGCCGCTGCTGGTATTGATTATGTAATCAATGACAGGAACCGTTGGAAAGGCGATGCGGGAATCAGAAAAAGTTTCCAGTTTTTCGTCGAACCAAAATTGTTCGTAACCGAGCGCCAGCGCCCAGGCACTTAATTCAAGGTCCGCTTTGTCGGTACTAAACCAGAAGCGGTTATATGCGAGGATCAGGTCGAGCTTATCTTTGCCTTCACCCCATAAGCGATAACCCGGGCCAAGCCCCAGGTACCAATATTGATTGTTGGTTACTGCCCCCTCTTCACGATAAGTTGTATCCGCGCGCAGCAACCAGTGAGTGTCGAATAAATAATCCAGTGAGTAATTGAGTTCAAGGGTGTCTTCAGTAACATGGTTGCGTTCCTTATCGCGTTTTGATTCTGCTTTCAGCGCATGTCGCCAATGTCGGGATTCCAGGTTGAATTCGGTATTGATATGGAGTTGTTCTTTACGATTAGTATCGTTATCTACATCCAGCGATGTTTCCAGTAGGCCCGATTTTTTCCAGCGCTTTTGCGCCGGTTTTAAAATCAGCTCGTTAATAGCGACATTTTTTTCGTTGACCAAAACATGGCCAGGTTTATTGCTGGCGTGAATGGTTGCGTCCCTTTCTTTCAGGTTGATCTGCCATTGCGCATTTTTTTGGGTGTGAAAACTTTTTATCGCCCCAACTTTCACGGTCATTAAACCCGCATAATCTGTATTGATTTTGAGTGTTTCAGTATTGAGCTCAATGATAGTGCCGCTGATGTGGTCGCCATTCATTAGCAGTACTTGGTCAGCGTGTGCGACGTTGCACAAACCGATACTGCCGGCTAAAAAAATCGTTGTTGCTACTCTGCTTTTTTGCACACAAACTCCGGTGTGTTATAGCCCCACACAACACGGGCTTCGCCCTGGTGCTCCCAAAAACTTTCATTGCGTCCCACGTATTTCGCACCGCTGGCGGCAACGGCTGAATACATCAGGGATTCGGAATCGCCGTATTTGGCAATTAATGTGGGCGTATCGCTTTGGTAGAAAGTGGCTGTTAATTGCTTGATGGGAGAGCCATCGCACTCAAAGTGAATTGGTCCGTTGTGCTCTACTAATTGATAAACGGCTTGCAGCTCGCTAATACGGCGCTCGTATTCGGTTTTCACACACAGTTTTTTATCGTCGGCTTTCCAGCAATCATCGCGGCCTTTAAGCCAGCCGTGTTGTTCGGCGTTAAGTCGGGGCGCTTGCTCGTTAACTGCTTTATTGCGTGCGGCGGAATAAATATCAGCGAGATGATTATCCAATGCTGCCAGCTCTGGTGTGGTACACACCAATTGCCCAATACTGCCCTCGGCTTGGTTACATGATGGGTTATGAGCAGGGCGAGGCTGGGTGTAATCAATGCTGTGATTGCAACTGCCATCTTTTTCGCAATCATTAATTCCGTCGTTATCGACATCCCAACTGGAATGTATTGGTTTTGCTGCTGGTTCTATTGCAACAGGGGGGCTTGTTGTTGTCGCGGTGGTGTCGCGCGGGCTACAGGCGTTCAGGCTACCCAGTGCAACAAGGGCGAAAAACAAGGTTGATTTGGTGTGCATCATGATTCTCCCGGTTTCAACGGCGGACGGGTGTTGTGCCTGAGTATATCAGCCGTGGATAATGCCGCATCTTTTCGCCCGCGCAGGATTTGCCCGTGTCTGATTTACCCGATCCATCCGAAAACAAAACTCCTTCGACTCCAGCTCCTGAAGCGCCGGCCAAACCCAAAAGCCTGTTGCGCTCCAGCTTGTTGACCGGCTCTATGACCATGACCTCGCGCGTGCTGGGTTTGGTGCGCGATATTGTGCTCGCCGCTGTGTTAGGGGCGGGCGGCGCCATGGATGCGTTTGCGATCGCGCAGAAAATTCCCAATTTCTTTCGGCGTTTATTTGCCGAAGGGGCATTTTCCCAAGCCTTTATTCCGGTGTTGGCAGAATATAAAGAGAAGGGTGGGCGCGATGCGGTGAAAGAGCTGGTGGATAGGGTTGCGGGTTGCCTGGGATCTATCCTGATGTTATTTACGGTGTTGGGGATTATCGGCGCTGCAGGGTTTGCCTATATATTCGGGTTTGGTTACGCCGACCAACCGGAGAAATTTTCCTTATTGGTTGATTTGGTGCGCATCACTTTCCCGTATCTGATGTTGATCTCGCTCACCGGTTTTGCCGGTGCCATCCTTAACAGTTATGACCGCTTTGCCATACCGGCAGTGACACCGGTATTCCTCAATATTTTTATGATCGCCGCCGCGTTATTAGTGGCGGACTATTTCCCCAATCCTGCATATGCCCTGGCCTGGAGCATTCTCGCCGCCGGCGTTTTCTCATTGCTGTTCCAACTGCCATTTTTGCGGCAAATTCATTTGTTGCCATCGGCCAAACTGGATTGGTCGCATCCCGGCGTTAAACGTATTCTGGTGTTGATGACACCGGCGTTATTCGGTGTGTCGGTGAGCCAATTAAACCTGCTGCTGGATTCCATTATCGCCACTATGCTGGGCGATGGGGCGGTGAGCTGGTTGTTCTACTCGGACCGTTTGGTGGAGTTGCCACTGGGGGTATTCGGTGTGGCGATTGCCACTGTAATCATGCCGGGGTTATCTCGTCTTAGCGCCGGGCAATCCACGCAAAAATTCAGCGATATGCTCGATTGGGCGATTCGTTTTGTGGTGCTGATTGCTTTGCCAGCGACACTTGCGCTCGTCATTCTGGCGGAGCCAATCCTGTTTACGTTGTTCTATCACGGCGAGATGAAGTATGAGGATATCCTAATGTCCACCTATAGCCTGAAAGCCTATGCGCTTGGGTTGTTTGCCTTCATGTTGATTAAAGTATTGGTGCCCGGTTTCTTTGCCCGGCAGGATATGAAAACCCCGGTGCGCACCGGCATTATTGCTATTTTTGCCAATATCCTGATGAAACCGCTGGTGGTGATCCCGTTAGTCATGTTGTGGGGAATGGGGCATGTCGGCCTGGCATTCACCACGGCGATGGCGGCCTATGTCAACGCGTATTTACTCTATCGCGGCTTGCGCAAAGCCGGTGTTTATAGCCCTGCGAACAATTGGCCCAGGCTTTGGTTGCGTTATGGAGCCGCTAATCTGGCTATGGTCGCTGTGCTTTTCGGCCTGCTACATTTCTGGACCCAATGGGCGGAATGGCATCTGCTGGAGCGCGTTATCCGCCTTACAGTAGTGTGTATCACGGGCTTGCTGGCATACGGGCTTGGCCTGTTGGCTGTAGGTATCCGCTTGCGCGATTTCAAGGGCCACCACTAACGGCGCCATTTTCCCTGCGTGCTAGGCTCAGGTGCCGCCGCTCCTGTATACTGCCGCCTCATTTTTCAGTCGATTTGATTAGGAGCAGCACCCAGCGTGAATCCGGCGGCACATGCGTTTATTCGCGGGTTACATAACCTGCGACCCTGGCACCGGGGCTGTGTGGCAACCATAGGTTCATTCGACGGGGTGCATCTTGGCCATCAGGCGATATTGCGCCAGTTGTTGGCCGTTGCGCGCCAGCATCAATTGCCCGCTGTTGTCATCATCTTTGAACCCCAGCCCCACGAGTTTTTTTCCGGCGATAAAGCCCCGGCACGTTTGATGCGCTTGCGCGAAAAAATCCAGGCCTTGTTGGCTGCCGGCGTAGAACGGGTTTTTTGCCTGCAATTCAATGAGCAGCTGCGCAGTTTGTCCGCCGAGGAATTCATCGAAAAAATCCTGCTCGATGGTTTGGGAATCAAGCATCTGGTTGTCGGGGATGATTTCCGCTTTGGCTGTGATCGTCGCGGCAATTTTGCGCTCTTGCAATCCGTAGGTATTGAGCGCGGATTTGAGGTCACTGATACCTGCACATTGGAGGTGGATGGTGTGCGCGTGAGCAGCACGCGTATTCGCCAATTGCTGGAGCAAGGTGATTTTGCTGGCGTTGAAAAATTGCTGGGCCGCCCTTATAGCATTGGCGGCCGTATCGTTTACGGGCAGCAATTGGGGCGCAAGTTGGGTGTGCCGACAGCAAATGTCCATTTGCGCCGTTATAAATCGCCGTTGCACGGGGTGTTTACGGTGACCATAACCTTTGCTGATGGCAGTGTTCATAATGGCGTTGCCAATGTCGGTGTGCGACCGACTGTAAACGGTGTTAAAAAACCGCTACTTGAAGTGCATATATTTGATTTCGCCCGCACCGTTTATGGCGCAATGATCAATGTTGCCTTCCACACCAAATTGCGCGATGAAAAAAAATTCAATTCACTGGATGAATTGCAAGCGCAACTGCAAACGGATATTGCGCAAGCCAAACAGTTTTTTGCTGCAATCGCTAAATAATTTCCTTATTAATTTGTTAACAAAGTTGACCGTGAATCATGACCGATTACAAAGCTACACTGAATCTGCCTAATACCGATTTCGCGATGAAAGCGAACCTCGCACAGCGCGAGCCGGAGATGTTAAAAAACTGGCAAGCCAATAATGTGTACCAACAAATTCGCGCGGCGCGCGCAGGTCGTGAACAATTTATTTTGCACGACGGCCCACCCTATGCGAATGGCGATATCCATATCGGTCACGCGGTTAACAAAATCCTTAAAGACATCATTATCAAAAGCAAAACCCTGAGTGGTTTTGACTCGCCTTATGTGCCAGGTTGGGATTGCCACGGTTTGCCTATTGAGCACAACGTAGAGAAAAAAATCGGCAAAGCCGGCGATAAAGTAGATGTAAAAACTTTCCGCCAAAAATGCCGCGAATATGCCGCTGCGCAACTCGAAGGCCAGCGCAAGGATTTTATTCGTTTGGGCGTATTGGGTGACTGGGAAAACCCTTATCTCACCATGGATTACAAATTTGAAGCCGACATTATTCGTTCACTCGGAAAAATCGCCGAGAACGGCCATTTGTTGCGCGGTTTTAAACCTGTTTACTGGAGCGTTGTCGGCGGCTCCGCACTCGCTGAAGCCGAAGTGGAATACCACGATAAAACCTCTTTTTCGATCGACGTAAAATTTCCTTTTGTTGATCAGCATGCCGTTGAAAAAGTGATTGAAGGTTTAACTGGCTGCGGAAAAATTTCGGTAGTGATCTGGACCACTACTCCCTGGACATTACCTGCGAACCAGGCGGTAGCTGCCGGTGCTGACGTTGACTATGTTGTAGTGCAAGTTGGCGTTGAGCGTTTAGTGGTTGCAGAAGCGCTGGTGAATAGTGTGATGTCGCGAGCGCATGTGGAAGAGCCTGAAATTGTTGGGCGTGTAAAAGGCGCAGCGCTGGAGCGCTTGTTGGTGCAACATCCTTTTTATCATCGCCAGGTGCCAGTGATTCTCGGCGATCATGTAACAACTGATGCGGGTACCGGTTTTGTACACACGGCGCCGGACCACGGTGCGGAAGACTTTGCGGTCGGTTTGAAATATGGTATCGGCACTCTTAATTACATCGACGACCACGGCACTTATCGCCCCAACGTAGAAATTTTTGCGGGTGATCACGTGTATAAAGTGGATGAAAAAGTTGTCGCATTGTTAATCGAAAAGCACGCGTTATTAGCGCAAGGCAAAATCACTCACAGTTTTCCCCATTGCTGGAGAACCAAAACGCCATTGATTTTCCGTGCAACGCCACAGTGGTTTGTGAGCATGAGCAAAAACAATTTGCGCGACCAGGTTGCTGCCGCCGTAGACAGCGTGCAATGGGTTCCTGATTGGGGTAAAGCGCGTATTGATTCCATGCTTGCCTCATCGCCTGACTGGTGTATTTCCCGTCAGCGTACCTGGGGCGTGCCTATCGCATTATTTGTGCACAAAGAAACCCGGGAATTGCACCCGGAAACGCCACGCTTGATTGAAGCGGTTGCGCAAAAAGTTGAACTGGGTGGAATGGATGCATGGTTTGAACTGGACGCAAAAGAATTGCTTGGCGCTGATGCAGACGCTTATCAAAAAGTGACTGACACACTGGATGTATGGTTCGATTCCGGCGTTACTCATTATGCGGTGCTCGCGCAACGCGCCGGGTTACGTTTCCCTGCGGATTTGTATCTGGAGGGTTCTGACCAGCATCGCGGTTGGTTCCAGTCATCGCTGAAAACGTCTATGGCGATGAATGCAGTTCCACCTTACAAAACAGTATTGACTCACGGTTTCACTGTTGATGCCAACGGCAACAAAATGTCCAAATCCCTGGGCAATGTGGTGCCGCCGCAAAAAGTGATGAATGAATATGGCGCGGATGTATTGCGTTTATGGATCGCTGCAACTGATTTCAGTAACGACATGCGCGTATCTGATGAAATCTTAAAACGCACAGCCGATTCCTATCGTCGTATTCGCAATACCGCGCGCTTTATATTGTCGAACCTGGTTGGTTTTAATCCGGAAACTGATCTGGTGCCGATGGACCAAATGGTGCAACTGGATCGTTGGATTGTTGGTCAAACCGCAAAATTGCAGCAGGAAATTATCAGCTACTACAACAGCTACGAATTACACATGATTTATCAGAAATTGCACAATTTCTGCGTAGTAGAGTTGGGTGGTTTCTATCTGGATATTATTAAAGATCGCCAGTACACCGTTAAAGCCGATGCGCGCGCACGTCGCTCTGCACAAACCGCGTTGTATTATGTGATTGAAGCGTTGGTGCGCTGGATCGCTCCAATTCTGAGTTTTACCGCCGATGAAATCTGGCAAGTATTACCCGGCAAGCGCGAGGCCAATGTCTTTATCGCTGAGTGGTATTCGTTGCCGTTGTTGCCAGCGGATTCATTGCCAGAGAGTTACTGGGAATTAATCGCGCAAGTAAAAACAGCCGTTAACAAAGTGATTGAAGCCAAACGTGCAGCAGGTGAAGTTGGTGGGGCGCTTGGTACGGAAGTAACATTATTTGCTGATGACAAACTTCAATCTGAGTTGCAAAAGCTGGGCGATGAGTTGCGTTTTGTTTTGATTACATCGACTGCGAAAGTACAACCATTGAGTGCAGCGCAAAATGCAGAAGTAACAGATGTGGATGGCTTGCAAGTTGTGGTGAAAAAGTCTGAGTTCACCAAGTGCGAGCGCTGCTGGCATCACCGCGCCGATGTCGGTGCAAATACAATGCATCCAACCGTCTGTTTGCGTTGCGTCACCAATGTGGATGGCGCGGGCGAAGAACGCGCGTTTGCGTAATTAAAATCCCTGCTGCCCATCCTGGTTTTAAAAGGAGGAATTGATTGTTTGTTCGTATGCTGTCTGCGCACAATCAACTTCCTCCCGTTGAAAAAGGGTAGGCCAGGGAGGGATTAAGGTAATCATGTAATGACCGAAAAAGTTTATCAAAAAGCCTGGTTGTGGTACGCAGTGGCAATTGTGATTGTGCTGTTGGATCAGGCGAGCAAGCATGCCATTGAAGCTGCATTTGAATATGGCGAAACAAAAGTATTTACATCATTTTTTAATTTTACGCTGGCATACAACACGGGTGCTGCTTTTAGTTTTTTAGCGGATGCAGGTGGTTGGCAGCGCTGGTTCTTCGGCATTATCGCCATAGTCGCCAGTGTGTTATTGACTGTCTGGATTGCCCGTGTTGCGGCAACCAAAGTGCGCGAGGCCTTTGCGCTCGCGTTTATCCTGGGTGGTGCAGTAGGCAATCTTTATGATCGCATTGTGCATGGGCACGTAGTGGATTTTATTGTTGTGCATTACCAGGATAATTACTGGCCGGCCTTCAACCTTGCCGATTCGGCAATTACCTTGGGTGCGGCAGTATTAATTATTGATATGTTGTTTGTGAAAGAGAAGAAAGCCGATGCGTGAGTTAGCCATAGGGCCTGGAACCAAAGTCACTTTGCATTTTTCATTGCAATTGGATAATGGCGATATAGTCGATTCAAATTTCGAACGCACGCCTGCTACATTTACTGTTGGCGATGGCAATTTGCTGCCCGGTTTTGAGAAAGCAATTTTCGGTATGTTCGAAGGTGAACACAAAACATTAGTGATTAAACCGGAAGATGGTTTTGGCCAGCGCAATCCGAACAACATCCAGGAAATCGCGCGCAGTCAATTCAGTCCGGATCTGGAGTTAAGTGAAGGCTTAATGTTGTCATTTGCCGATGCGCAAAAAACTGAATTGCCTGGCGTCGTTCAACGTTTTGATGATGAGGTCGTTGTTGTCGATTTTAATCATCCGCTGGCGGGACGCGATATTTTATTTGAAGTTGCCATCCTCAAAATTGAACCGGTGCAGGTGCATTAATCATGACTCAAATCAAACTTGCCAATCCTCGTGGTTTTTGTGCCGGTGTTGATCGCGCGATTGATATTGTAAATCGCGCGCTCGATGTTTTTGGAGCGCCTATTTATGTGCGTCATGAAGTTGTGCACAACAAGTTTGTGGTGGATTCGCTGCGCGAGCGCGGCGCCATTTTTGTCGATGAAGTTGATCAGGTTCCCGACGATGTTATTTTAATTTTCAGTGCCCATGGTGTTTCCCGTGCAGTGCGTAAAGAGGCGGAAGATCGCGGTCTGCAAATTTTTGATGCGACTTGCCCGCTGGTAACCAAGGTGCATATTGAAGTAACACGTTACAGTCGCGAAGGAAAAGAATGTATTTTAATTGGCCATGAAGGCCATCCCGAAGTAGAAGGTACTATGGGGCAATACAATACGGCGAGCGGCGGTGCGATATATCTGGTTGAGGACGAATCCGATGTTGATGCACTGGTTGTTAATGATCCGGAAAATCTTGCCTACGTAACCCAAACAACGCTTTCAATGGATGACACTGCCAAAGTAATCGAAGCGTTGCGCAATAAATTCCCTAAAATCCAGGGGCCTCGCAAAGACGATATTTGTTATGCAACTACCAACCGCCAGGATGCCGTACGCCAACTTGCATTGGAATGTGATTTGGTTTTAGTTGTGGGCTCACCCAATTCGTCAAATTCCAATCGTTTGCGTGAGCTTGCTGAGCGCTGCGGAACAGAAAGTTATTTAATTGACGGGCCTGATGATATTAATCCGGAATGGATAAAAAATCGTACGAGTATCGGCATTACCGCGGGTGCCTCCGCCCCGGAAATTCTGGTTAAGCAGGTTATCGATAAATTAAAAACCTGCGGCGCAGAAGTTCCGGTGGAAATGGATGGCACGCCCGAGAATATTAGTTTTTCTTTGCCTAAGGCGTTGCGATTTTAATTAGCTCTTACGCTGATTCACACCTCGTCGTCTTGGCATTCGGCTGCCGAGAGTGTTGCAAGTCTAGCCCTTCCTCCTCGAGATAAAATAATTACATAGCCTTCGCTCTTATCATCAGGGCAAATTTCCATAGTTCCAATTAGCATCGCGCCTCCATGGCGCTTGCCTGTTTTTCTCCCTTCACCTGTGCCTATGAATGATATGTAGTCTCGTAATGGTGCATTAGTCTTTATGGTTACCCCATCTTGTCGTTCGGTTTTCTGGATCGTTTTTTCAGGCTCCTTTAATTCTCCGTCATCATTAAGATCAATGAAAAGTATCCATCCATTATTCCAATCTTTTGCAATGGGGCGCATAAGTGCCCGCTGATTGTTAAAAACAGCTGTAGAGCGTGTGGTTTCTATTGCTTCCAATATTGTTAAGGCGGCTGTTTTCGTGCGATTTTGTTTGATGACTTTGTTAAAGCCTGGAAGTCCAATTGTTAAAAGCAGGGCAACGATGACGAGTGAAACGAGTAATTCGATAAGTGTATAACCGCGCATGGTCATATTTTCCGTCCTTGGTAATGTTGAAGTGCGCGTCACGCGCGGCCATTCATACTGCGGCGCTGACCGGATGTCGACCTTAACCATGCTTGCTTGGTAGAGCATGTTAGGCTGCAAAAATATAATCAACCATAAAAAGGCTGTCTACCATTTGTTGGTGGACGTGCTTGGATCGCAGGATTTTAGCTATGCGAAGTTATCATCGCGGATTTACATTAATAGAGCTCATGATTACGTTGGCTGTGCTAGCCATAGTAATAAGTATTGCTATTCCCAGTTTTAATGAACAAATTCGCAATAATAAATCCCAAGCCTTTGGGGGCGATTTTGCATCTGCCCTGAATTACGCACGCACAGAATCGATTAAGCGAGCAAGGCGTGTTTCTATTTGTCCAAGTATAGATAAAGCTACTTGTGCGACCGCTACTGATTGGGCCAAAGGATGGATTGTGTTTGTCGATTCTGCAGCAACTGATAGTGCAACACCTCCTGTATTGGCGGCAGGAACCGATACCGTGCTTCGTTACTGGAAGCAAGCTGATCGTATGGCTGTTCTTGGTTTTGCACCAGCTAAAACGGTAGCGGCAGCAAAAGTAAAAACCGGGCGAGCCATGACTATTCCAGCTACAACAGCAGTTAATTTTGTTCGTTTTACTTCCTCGGGGCTGCTGGCTGCTATTTCCGGAAATACCAGCATCACTTTTGAAGCAAAAATTACAGGTTGTACAGGATTTAACACTAGTGTTATTTCCATTGGGGTTGCGGGGCTTATTAGTACTGATTACATCTTGTGTGAATAAGGTATACGGTGGATACGTGAAAACAATTCATCAAAGACAAAAAGGTGTGGGGCTTATAGAGGTATTAGTGACTGTACTTATTATTGCAACAGCACTTCTAACTCTTTCTGCTTTACAAATGCGTTCGTTGCAATTTAATCACAGTGCTTATTTGCGCTCACAAGCAAATATTCTTGCTTACGATATTTTGGATCGTATTCGGATTAATCGTAATCGTGTTGCTGAATACTCGCTGGACTTTGCTACAGCAACACCAGGTGGTTCTAATTTGTCGAGTGTGGATATTCGTGAGTGGCGTGAGCTCATTGGTAAGGTTTTACCAAAAGGTTTGGGAAAGATTCAGTGTACCGGGGCGGGAATTTGTGCTGTCGCAATTCGTTGGACGGAACAAAATCAAACTGGTGAAGCTGATGAAGACATTGCCACTTTTGAATATACGACGAGAATTTAGTGAATCGACTATGGCAAATATACAAAAAGGTTTTTCACTCGTTGAATTAATGATCGCCATTACTCTGGGGCTTGTGCTTATGGCTGGCGTTCTTCAAATGTTTATTGGTAGTAAGGCTGCCTATACAAACCAGCGTGCAGTAGCGAGTGTTCAAGAGTCAGGGCGATTGGCATTGGAATTTATGACTCGTGATATTCGAATGGCCGGGTACATGGGTTGTGCCAGTCGTAGTATTGGTAGTATTGAGAGTACAATTAAAGGCACTAATTTTCAGTTTGATATGCTAGATGAAACATTGGTTCCGGATGTCTTTGCATTAGATGCAATACATGGATTTACAGCGGAGCCTGCCGGTTATGATTTATCACCGGATCCATTGCCCGATACGGATTTATTTGTTGTTACCCTCGCTCGAAACGCCGATGTTTCTCTCACAAAAGATAAAGAAGCGGCCAATTTTTTCACCACACTAAACGTTAGCGAAGCAGGTGCATGTCCAAATGGCGATGCTCGCCTTGACGGGTTGTGCACGAATGACATTTTGCTGGTCACTGATTGTAAAAAGGCGCGTATTTTTCATGCTACAAAAGTGGATAACGCATCAGGAGAAATCAAAATCAATCATGACGGCTCTGGCACACCAGGTAATTTCCCTACTAGTTGGGGGGGCGCGTCAAGTCCCGATGACCACTTCAAGGATGGGGCACAAATTTTAAAAATGGAGCGTGTAATTTATTACCTGGCAACGGGCCGCTCTGGTCGTCCCAGTCTTTGGCAGCATGTCGGCGGGGTCTCGTTGGAGATTCTGGAAGGTGTTGAGGATATGGCTATAACCTATGGTCGTGATACTAATGGCGACAAGGTTCCAGACACTTATAACACTGCAGCAGAAATAAATTCCGCAGGCGCTACTACCTGGTTGGCGGTCTCCAGCGTGCGTTTGCAGCTTTTGGTACAAAGCACAGATGATAATGTTGTGCCGGAAAAGCAAGTTTATAGTTTTGCAGGTAGTGATCCCAAGAAGGCTGCTGACTTGCGTTTGCGCCAGATTTTTGTGAGTACGGTAGGTATTCGTAGTCGTTTGGATTAGGGCAATCTATTTGCAGGTAATTAATAATGAAACAGCCATTTATTTCAAAACGAAAGGCAGTATGTACTGTGCAATCGCAACGTGGAATGGTGCTTATTGTTGGTTTAATTATGGTGTTACTGATGTCCATCATTGGTGTTGCCGCAATTCGTGGCAGTAACACCCAGGAGGCGATGGCGGGGAATATGCGTGATCGAAATCAGGCATTTCAGGCAACGGAAGCCGCTTTGCGCACAGCGGAGTTAAATGTAGCTGCTAACGGTTCAAAAATGGTGTTTGAAAATAAAAATGGATTATTAACAAATCAAAATTTAAAGGATGCGCCTTTTGGCCCTGTTGCTAGATGGGCTGGCGCAACTTGGGACACCAATTCGATCGCTATAAATAAATCTGACATCGATTTAAAGCTAACCAAAATGCCTGCCTATGTTGTTGAGAAAGTTGAAGTGGAGGGGCCTGCTGCTGCTGCAATGGGCGAGTCTACGGAATACGGGGCCAATGTTGAACAGGCCGGTAATAGTGTTATTTATCGAATTACTGCTCGTGGCTACGGTGGTAGCGAAAAGTCAGAGGTAATTCTTCAATCCACATTTCGTGCAAAACATTAATCGTAAACCTCAGCAATTTGTTGGGCTGCAAAGATTGTCAGTAAAGGTGACTATATGTGTATTCAACAGATGATCATGACTAAAACACAAGTAATAAAGAAATTGCTTGGAATATTGTTATTAGGTGTGAGCCCTTATGTGCTTTCTATTGAGCTGGCTCAAACTCCCCTGTTTGTAGGGCAAGCAGTGAAGCCTGTAGTGATGTTAGCTATGTCTCGTGACCAGGAACTCTATTACAAAGCATATCCGGATTATTCAAACCTGGATGGAGGGCTTCTGCGCCCTGAAGACCTTACCTACCGTAATGCATTTAATTATTACGGTTATTATGATTCCAATTGGTGTTACGTTTATAAGTCAGCCAGTACGATGAGTGAAAGCTATTTTGATCCCATTTATGCAGCGGTGAATCACACTTGCAACCAGGAAAGCCAAAGAACACCGAAGCAGATAATAGATAAAGAGCCTGTGACTAAAGCCTGGAGTGGGAACTTTTTAAACTGGGCCACCATGACACGCATTGATATTTTACGTAAAGTACTTTTTGGTGGTAAGCGAGCGGTGGATACTGCTGTCACCACCAGCAAGGGAGTCAAGTCTGCAGCCGTTACTATCCTTGAGCGGTCATATCTACCAAATGAAAGTCACGCGTTCGCAAAAGTCTATGATGGATCGTCAGGGGCAATTAGCAATTATACGCCTTACAGTGGTGAGGCTATAAAAAATGGAATCACTATTTGTAATGTGTCTAACCGGTCTGGTGTTAATGGTTATCCGACTATTCGTGTTGCACCTGGAAAGTGGGCAAACTGGTCGCACACTGAGATTCAACAATGCCAGTGGCGTTCTGACGCCACATATAAAACAAATCTTGATGTGTCCCGCACTACATCACCTACGTTAAGCTCTAAATTGGAAGAGCTGGTTGCTAAAGTTAAAGTATGCGTGCCTGGAAAAGATGCGGAAGGTAATATTTATAATGCTATTACCAAACCAACTGGAGGTTGCCATTCTTATGAGGCAGATTCATTTAAACCAATTGGCATTTTGCAAAAAAAATACGATAGCATTAATTTCGGTTTGGTAACCGGCTCATGGGGAAAGCCTGGCAATGGTGGTGTTCTTCGAAAAAAAGCGGGACCATTGGCCGGCCAAAGCTATACAACTGACACTGATACTGTAAATGAATTTTTTACATCGACAGGTGTATTTAATTCGAATGTAAAAGGCATTATCCATAATTTGAGCTTATTCCGTATTGCTCAATTCTCTTTTGCCCCTACTGATAGCAACAAGAGTTACCCTAGCGATCCACCTCTTGACTGGAAGAATCCCATTGGTGAAATTTACGCTGAAACCTTGCGTTATTTGGCGGGTACAAAATCCCCATTATTCGATGCGGCTGAAATTTCAGAGACTAGTTCGCTAACCCGCGTGACCGAATGGGATGACCCAGTACCAAAATCTTCATGGTGTGCAAATTGTTCAATTGTAGTTTTGTCCAGCGGGCCCAATTCTTATGATGGCGATGATCTAACTGATTCGGTCTTAACGACAATTAATGAAGGATTAACGAAGTCAATTCTTAATGATTATGTGGACGCTATAGGAAGCAAGGAGTTTGGTGCTGTAACCAAGCCTTTTTATTTTGGCGCAAAACGAGGGGAAACAGATTACTCCAATCAATGTAAATCTGAATCATTGAATCTATCTGCATTGTTAGGTAGATGTCCTGAATTTGCTTATGGCGAGGGCACCTATGCAATCGCCGGATTAGCACACTATGCGAGAACACAAGATATTCGCAGTGGGTATTCAGGAAAACAAACGATATCCACTTACGCAGTCGAATTATCTGAAGGCTTGCCTAATTTTAATATACCTGTGGGTGGCAAGGTTGTTTCTATTGTGCCCGTTTGTACTAATAGCACAGCAGCAAAAAGCCACTCCAATCCATGTTCTTTGGTTGGCGTACGCGTAGAAAAAATTACTGTTGACGATGATGGTAAACCTGTCTCAGGTTCTTACCTGTTTTTCTGGGAGGATAAGCGGTGGGGATCTGATTACGATATGGATGCGGTACAGCGGCTTGAGTTTTGTGTCGGCTCTGCTTGTGCAATCAGTGTTGGAACCGACCAAATTAAGATTACTAATACGCTTCCTTATTGGGCAACAGGTACCCATAGGATGCATATGAGCTATAACATCCAGGGGGCTGACACAAACGGACTGCAAACCACACAATGGGTAACGCGTGGTTCCTATGATGCGCATAATTTGGGCTATGAATCTTCGTTGAAGAGTTTAAGTTGGTATAACTCTATTCGTCCCGAAGGCACCGATGATCTGCCTTCGAATATAGGCGAGAATTACTATCACCGGGAACACACTTATACTGCTAAAGCTGCTGATGAGCCAAGTTTGACTGGCCTGAAAAGCCCGCTGTTTTATGCCGCTAAATATGGCAAATTTAATGACGGAAATAACAATGGCTATCCTGACGATAAAAACGATGGACTCAAGTTAGATAGTGAATGGGATTTAAGAAATATTAAGGGTGAAAAAGGATCTGATGGGATACCTGACAACTATTTTTTAATGAAAAACCCATCATTGCTTGAAGAAAGTTTATTGATCATTTTTAGCGATATAGCAAGCGAGACCGCAAGTGGTTCCGGGGTGGCAACAAACTCTACCCGCCTGGATGAGGGAACGTACATCTACCAAGCCATGTTTAATACAAAGGGCTGGTTTGGTGAGATTAAAGCTTTTACTGAATCAGGTGAGGCAGATGTAGATTTCAAGGAAGCCTGGTCTACAAAAGGTAAAATTGTTTCTGAAAGCGGGCGAAAAATTTATAGCTTTAATCCCGCTGCAAGGAAAAGCTTTGAATTTAATGTCAGCAACATTGATTTACTGAGTGACCAGCAAAAAAATGATTTAGGTAGCTCCGCTGCCAATCGAGAACAACTGATAAATTGGGTTCGCGGTGTCGACAGTATGTCTGGGTATCGTAAGCGCGAATTGAAGGACGGTACCAAAAATTTACTGGGAGATATTGTTACCTCAACACCAGTATTTGCTGGCGGCGCAAATGAAGGTCATGATAAGTTGATCGGTGCTGATTATGGTGGCGATAAATACAAGGCATACCTCGATACCGTAAAAAGCAAGCGTACAAAAATATTGTATGCCAGTGCTAACGATGGAATGTTGCACGCTATAAATGCCGATTGCGTGAAAGGTGGCAGTATTGGCGATTGTGGGAAAGAGGTTTTCGCTTATATTCCATCCCCTGTGTACCATAAATTCCCCAAATTGGCCTCGCCAGGTTATGGAGAATCTATTGCACACGAGTATTTGGTGGATGGTCCGCTTGCCATCGGGGATGCTTATATCAAAGTGGGTGCTTCACCTCGACAATGGCGCAATATATTAGTTGGCACTATGGGAGCAGGTGCTCGAGGGCTATTTGTTTTGGATGTCACTAACCCTGATAGGTTTGGTACGGAAAACGTACTTTTCGAAGTAACAGCATTAGATATGGAAGAGGTTGGAAATATATTTGGCCGTCCTTACATCGCCCCAATTGATGGGCGCTGGAAAATTGTCGTGGGTAATGGATATAACAGCAAAAATGGACAAGCATATTTGCTGGTGATTGATTTGGAGGAACCTTTTAATAAGGAGTTTAGTAAAGCGATTCCGACCAATGACGTAACCGATAATGGATTGGCTGGTCCTGCTTTGTACCGCGCTGTAAATACAGGGCCTGTTGAGACCGCCTATGCAGGTGATCGTCAAGGCAATATGTGGAAGTTTACTTTATCCGGCGGACCATCAAAGTGGGCGCCTGCATTTGGTTCGTCAGAAAAGTATGAGCCTTTATTTATTGCCGCTGAAGGTAAAAATTTACAACCAATTACTGCGAGCCCGACATTGGGTTATAAAAATGGTGATTCGGTCGGAGGAAGTAATGCGGTAATGGTTTATTTCGGTACTGGTAGTTACATGACGCTCGCCGATAGTATAAATACGTCTACTCAAAGTTTTTATGGTATTGCTGATATTGGTTCGAAGGTAACTTATTCGAGTGATCGCAGTGGGGCGCTTCATGAAAAAATCATGAAAACTGAAGCTGTGCGCACCGTTGATGATATAGGTGAAGATGCAAAGGCTCCAAAGTGGAAAGAAGACACAGATTTAGGGTGGTACGTGGATTTCGATCCTGGTGAGCGCATTACCAACAAGGCAATCATGGCATATGACCGTGTGATATTTTCCACGCTCATTCCTAATACTGATGGCTGTTCATTCGGAGGTAAGGGATGGTTGATGGAACTTGTGGGAACGGGCGATGCAAATATTTCCGGGACTAAAAGTTCATTGCTTGGAAAAAGCGGAGCGCCATTAGATGTGTTTATTCCTGGGGAAATAGCGCGCTTGAAAAATGCCAAATCAGGTTTGTCGGGTACTGATACGCTCATTTATGGAACGGCTGATGGTGGCTTGAAATCTTTAGCTTTTGACGGGCTTAATGCTAACGATGAATCAGGCCGATTATCATGGCGACAATTACAATAATCCATAATCAGGACCTTGATGATGAATAACCCTAAATCAGGATTTACATTAGTTGAATTAGTTGTTGTGGTGGCAATTGTTGGTATTCTTGCGGCAATTGCTTACCCAAGTTATATGAGTACGGTGCGGAAAAGTAATCGCGCTGATGCGACCAGCACACTAAGCCAATTAGCTATTCGGTTGCAGCGTTGTTACACAAGCTACAGTAGTTTTAGTCCGGAAGAAGGCAAATGCGATATTATTGATAAGCTTAAGTTATCCGATGGGGTTGTTTCTGAAGCAGGTTTCTACGTTATCAAAGGAAGCAGTTTTACTGCGACTACTTACACTTTAACCGCTACGCCGGTTTCTGGTAAGCAGCAGGCGAATGATGATGAATGTAAATCTTTCGTGCTTACTCATACGGGTGAAAAGAGTGCATTTGATAGCGCATCGGCTGATGCATCAGATATTTGCTGGTAGAACGTCTTAAGTTTGGCAAAAATAAAAAAGCTCCATACGGAGCTTTTTTATTTTATTCATCATCCAACCCCAATTTCTGCAACCTGTACCTTAGCGATCTAAAACTTATCCCCAAATGTTTGGCTGCTAACGTTTTATTCCACCTCGCTTTTTCCAACGCATTGCATAATATTTCTTTTTCGACGTCCTGTAAGTAATCATCCAATGACGGGTATTCAGCGCAGCGAGCGGGGTAATCGACTGCGCCTGCATTGCTGCGTGACGTTGTTTTTCCTGGGTGCGAATACGTTTTTTCCGGTTGATCATTTGGGGTGTCACGTAATTGCAAATCATGGCTATGAATCGTATTGCTTTCGCATAGCGTAAATGCGCGTTCCAGAATGTTTTCCAATTCACGGACGTTGCCTGGGAAATGATAGCTGTGAAGCAGTTGCTGCGCACTTGTAGATAATTTCGGGGCAGGCAGATTTATTTCTGCAGCCAATTTGTTAAGTAAATGTTGCGTAAGCAGAGGGATATCTTCACGGCGTTCACGTAGTGGTGCAACCGCGAGTTGAATAACGTTCAAACGATAAAATAAATCCTGGCGAAAGCGACCCTCTTTAACTTCTATTTCCAGATTTTTGTGTGTTGCACAAAGAATACGCACATCAATGGCAAGTTCTTCAGCCGCACCCACCGGGCGTACCGATTTTTCCTGGATTGCACGCAATAATTTTACTTGCATGTCGAGCGGTAAGTCGGCGACTTCATCAAAAAATAAGGTTCCTCCTTCTGCTGCCTGGAATAAACCAATCTTGTCTTGATGTGCCCCCGTAAAACTGCCTTTCTTGTGGCCGAAAAATTCGCTTTCCATTAATTCACGCGGGATAGCACCGCAGTTGACAGCGACAAAGGGATTGCTTGAGCGAGGGCCAAGATCATGAATGGAATGGGCAACCAGTTCTTTTCCGGAACCGGATTCACCGCTGATATAAACCGGAGCCTGTGAGCGGGCAAGTTTTTCGATGCTGCGAATTAAATCCTGGATTGCTTTTGAATCACCGATAATTGGGGTGACCGTGGGTAATGGTTGCGGGGCTAATTGGCTGGATTCGATTGCAGTATTAACCAGTTTGCGTAACGTCGCTAAATCTACCGGTTTGGAAATAAAATCAAATGCGCCGGCTTTCATGGATTCGATGGCAGTATCTATGCTGCCGTGTGCAGTAATGACGGCAACGGGAAGCTGTGGTTGGTGTTGCTGGATAAACTCAACAATTTCCAATCCGTTGCCATCAGGCAAACGCATGTCAGTCAGGCATAAATCATAAGTGTGTTGCGCAAGTAATTGCTTTGCTTGATTAACGTTTGCGGCACTATGAGTGTCAATTTGCATTCTACCCAGCGTGATTTCCAGCAGTTCGCGAATATCGGGTTCATCGTCAATAATCAGGACTTGTTTTTGAGCCATGGTGGATCCTTATTTAATTCGCTTTTTCGGGATGAGCAAGCTGCAAATGAAAGCAGCTTTCGCCGTGCGCCGTGCGCTTGTAGGAAATAATTGCCTGATTGGCCTCGCATAATTCCTTGCAAATATAGAGCCCCAAACCTGAGCCGGTATTCTCGGTGGTAAAGAATGGCTCAAATAAATGGCGAACATTTTCGTCGCTAATACCGGGGCCAAAATCGACTATTCGAATATAGGGCTGTTGGTGGGTGACGTCTATACCAATTTCAATTCTCAGCGCAGGCTTGCCGTGGCGAATACCATTGTCAAATAAGTTGGTGAGCACCTGTTGTAGCTGACTGGTATCAAATTTTGCATGTAATTGTGGGGGTGAGCTTTCATCGTCATAAGGATAGTCATACTGCTGTTCACCAATATTTTTTTCCAGTAATTCGATTTCCAATTGGTTGCCATTACTTTTGCCCGATTTGTAATCGGAAATAAAATTGGGCAGCCAATGTTGCAAAATAATATGCTCGGGTTTTGCTGCTCTGCGGCGTGACAGTTGCAGGATATTTTCAATAATCTGGTTAACTCGTTTGCTGTGATTATTGATGATGTCCAGCAAGCGGTGATCGCTCTGGGGAATCGTTTGCGATTCTCCCAGTAATTGGCTTGCATGACTGATAGCGCCAAGCGGGTTGCGGATTTCATGGGCAATACTTGCTGTTAGTCGTCCCAGCGAGGCCAGTTTTAATTGCTGGGCCTGTTGGTTCAGTGAGCGTACATCTTCTAGGAAAATTAATATTTCAGTTGGATTGCCTTGCTCCAGGTGCGCAAAGTTCACTTTGATTTCTGTAGCGGTTTGCCCCTCAATTTTCATTTGGGGGGAATGATCATTTATGTTTCGTATCCAGGATTGATACTTGCGGTAGAGTTCTGGAAATCGCTCCAGTTTGATATTGTCACCGGGGGATACATTTGCGCCCAGCAGCTTGATAGCTGATTGATTCCAAAGCTCCATTTCGAGATTTTTATTCAGGACCACTATTCCGGTTCGCATGCGTTCAACAATCAACTGTGCAAGTTTTTGCAGGTGCGCCGCGTGGTCTGCCTGGGCTTGGGCTTCAGCGTAGGAGATGCGAATTTTTTTGGTGAGGTGTTGGAAGAGCAAGGCGGTTAAAAATGCCAGGGCGCCGAGGGTGCCAGAAGCAAAAATTGCTTTATTGTCCTGTGTGAGAATCAAAAAGCGATATGCCCCCTCACTTAATACAACTAGGGCAGTAATGGCGGCGAGAAAAAATGAAATCCGCTCTCGCAGCATAATGCCGCCAGCGGCGATGGCGACTAACAGGAGATAACCCAACCCGCTAATCGCCCCGCCGCTGGAATGCATAAGCAGGCTGATAGCGGCAACATCTACAAGCAGGGAGCCGAAAAGTTTCCGTTGGGAGGGCGCGAATTTGAGCTGCCACATCACAATCAACGTCATGCAGTTGATAGCGGTATACGCGGCCGATGTGTACAAGAACAACGTTGGATTTTCATAACCCAATATTCTGGGGGCAAACTGTAGTTCAAACATTATCAACACAAGGCTGCCCAGCAAGGTGCGATAATAGGTGTAAACCCGCAGCAAATCGTAGGGGTTATAGTTGCGGGCATCGCTGTGTGCAAGCTTATTCATCTGCGGGTTGGTCCTGGGTGAGGAATGGTTGTGCAAAATCCGCTTGGCTTTAATAGGCTGTATCGCGGACAATGCGCGCCTTTGGCGAGTTTACAGGGCATTACGCCTGGTTGCTGCGCGCAACGTCTACTGCCTGCACTCGTATCCCGTTTTCTCCGGTTATTTTCAGGGCGCTTATGTTGCCATTAAAGTTAGTTCTCTCCCAAGTGAATACGCTCGTAGGTGATATTCCCGGCAATACTGCCAGCGTCATCGCCGTCGCACGGGCGACGCTTGATCAATGTGCAGTTGATGCGATTTTATTTCCCGAGCTGACACTGACGGGTTATCCACCTGAAGATTTGCTTTTACGCCCAAGCCTCGGGCAGCGGATTGAACGCGCCTTGCAAGAGATACAACTGGCAAATTTGCCGGTGGTACTGGTAATTGGTTATCCGCGCGTTCGTGCTGGCAAGTTATATAACATGGCGGGCGTTATCCGGAATGGAAAGCTGATTGCCGAATATGCCAAGCAATGCCTGCCCAATTACCAGGTATTTGATGAGAAACGTTATTTTATTGCCGGCGATACGCCCTGTGTATTCGATTTGAACGGTGTGCCGACGGCGCTCAGTGTTTGTGAGGATATCTGGTTTCCTGAGCCAATGGCGCAAGCCAGGGCTGCGGGAGCAAAGTTGATGCTCAATCTTAACGCGTCACCCTATCATCAAGGCAAGCAGCAGGAGCGTGAAGCTGTAGTGGCAGCGCGTGCGCGCGAAGGTCAAATGCCGGTGGTGTATGCCAATCTGGTCGGTGGCCAGGATGAATTGGTGTTTGATGGCGGGTCCATTGTGGTTGATACATCTGGCCAGACCCGTTTCCGTGCCCCGGCGTTTACTGAAGGCCAATATTCAGTTGATCTGTTTTGGGATCAGCAGCAAATCTCCGTTCCATCCCAACCATTGGCGATAATCCCTGACAATTTGGCAGCGGTATATCAAGCACTGGTTGTCGGTATGCGCGATTACGTGATTAAAAATCGTTTCAAAGGTGTGGTTCTGGGGTTATCCGGTGGTATTGATTCTGCGTTGACATTAGCGATGGCGGTTGATGCCTTGGGCGCGGATCGCGTTGAGGCGGTAATGATGCCGTTTCGCTACACCTCTGATTTGAGTAAAAACGATGCAGCTGATGAGGCTGCGCGTTTGGGCGTGCGTTACAGCTCCATCTCCATTGAGCCAATGTACGAAGCTTTTATGGCTGCATTAAGTGATGAGTTTGCCGGTACCAAACGTGATACTACCGAGGAAAACCTGCAGGCTCGTTGTCGTGGTGTTTTGCTCATGGCGATTTCCAACAAGAAAGGTTATCTGGTGCTGACGACTGGCAACAAGAGTGAAATGGCGGTTGGGTACTCCACGCTTTATGGCGATATGGCTGGTGGTTTTGATGCGCTGAAGGATGTTCCCAAAACGCTGGTGTTTGCGTTATCGCGTTACCGCAATACCATCAGCCCGGTCATCCCGGAAACAGTCATTTCTCGCCCTCCTTCAGCGGAGCTGGCTCCGGATCAAAAAGACGAAGACAGTTTGCCTCCCTACGATATTCTTGATCAGATCCTGGCGTTGTACATCGAGCAGGATTTGAGCGCAGAAGCCATTATTGCCCGTGGCTTTAATCGTGAGCAGGTTGAGCGGGTGGTGCGATTGGTTGATATCAACGAATATAAGCGCCGTCAGGCACCGATTGGTATTCGCATCAGCCAACGGGGATTTGGTCGCGACCGCCGCTACCCGATCACTTCCGGCTGGAAGATGGGAGATTAATCCCTAAAAGAAAAAGGCCGCAATAGCGGCCTTTTTACAAGCGTTGGAGCATCATTCCGGACGGGCAGCCAGGGCAGATGCCGGTTTATATTGGGGGTCATACTGTTTCCGGGTATCGAAACCGGTAATCTCATCTTTGCTGAAAATGCCGAGCGTTAACCATGCCAGTACACGCGATTTGCCATTGTTGTACATAAACTCCTGATTAAAGCTGCCATCTTTTTCCAGCGCAGGATAATCAGGGTAGTTAAGCTTCAGGATTTCCAGTGTTTCTTCTGCCTGGGTATTCATTTTCAGCAAATAGTAGCCTTGCACCATGGTCGCTAAAGCATCAGGGATCGCCGGGGTTTGCGGGAAGTTTTCCAATACATAGCGGCCGCGGCCCAGGGCAGCGATGTAGGCGCCGCGCTTGAAGTAGTAGTTGGCAGCATGGATTTCATAGCGGGCCAGATAGTTGCGCAAATAAATCATGCGTTTTTTGGCATCGGCGGCGTAGGTGCTATCAGGGAAACGATTCAGTAATTGGGTGAAGTTGGCGAGCGATTCGCGCGCAGCGCCCGGGTCGCGCATGGTGGTATCTACCGGCATTACGCGCTCAAACATACCTTTGTCTTTGGTGAATGAGCTCATACCCAGCATATAGTAGGCATAATCCACATTGCGGTGCTGTGGGTGCAAACGGATGAAACGGTTGGCAGTGGCAATGGCTGCATCCGGCTCATCTGAACTATATTGTGCGTAAATAAGCTCCAGTTGCGCCTGGTCTGCATAGGTGCCGAACGGGAAGTTTTCTTCCAGCGAGTTCAGGTTTTTGATCGCAGATTCCCACTGGCTGTTTTCGAGTTGTTTGGTGGCGGCGTTGTACAAATCCGCTTCGGTAGTGTATTCAGGCTCCTTGGAAGAGCAGGCAGTCAGCAGGACGGCAGTGCTGAGCAACAAACAGGGCAGGACGCGCATAGGGTTATAGACTCTTATCTCGACAATTTTAGGCCCCGATTCGCGGGGCAGGGTATTTAAACACAGAGCTTGGCGGATACCAATCTGGCAGACAGAAAAGCTCCTGATTTCCACTGTGTTGACGCTAGCTCCGGTCAACACAGCATTACTTGAGGTTATTGAATGAAAGATGTGTTTGACCTGAGTGCCCAGGTCCCGATCCAGATGAACGGCATGCGCTTCGACCAGATCGCTTCGGAGTTGTTCCCCGACTTCTCCCGTTCGCGTTTACAAAGCTGGATCAAAGATGGTCAGCTCAAAGTGGATGGCCGTATTGCCAAACCCAAGGATAAGTTAATCGGTGGCGAGTTCCTGGAACTCAAAGCGGAACTGGAGGCCCAGGGTGAGTGGGAGCCGGAAGAGATCCAACTGGATATCATCCATGAAGATGATGACCTGATTATCATCAACAAGCAGGCGGGGTTGGTTGTGCATCCGGCTGCCGGCAATTACACCGGAACCCTGGTGAATGCGTTAATCAATCATATTCCCGGCCTGGTGAATTTGCCGCGCGCCGGCATTGTGCATCGCCTGGATAAAGAGACAACCGGTTTAATGGTGGTTGCCAAAACCCTTGAGGCCCATACCGATTTGGTAGAGCAATTAGCGGATCGCACCGTAAGCCGTGAATATGAAGCTGTCGCTGTTGGTGCGATGACCGGTGGTGGCACGGTCGATGCACCAATGGGTCGCCATCCGATCCAGCGTAAACTGATGGCGGTATTGAGTGCGGGCGGCAAACGCGCTGTAACTCACTATCGTGTTGCCAAACGTTATCCAAGCCATACCCATATTCGCGTAAAACTGGAAACTGGTCGTACCCACCAGATCCGTGTGCACATGGCTCATATCGGGCACGCTTTGGTTGGTGATCAAACCTATGGCAGCCGTTTTAAAATCCCTAAAGGTGCTAACCAGCATTTAATCGACACGCTGAAAAACTTTCCTCGCCAGGCATTGCATGCTTTTAAATTAGGCCTGGAGCACCCCGGCACTGGCGAATATACCGAGTGGACTGCGCCGCTACCGGAGGATTTCAAAAATTTATTGGATGCATTAAATACAGGTTATACCCTTGCTGATGACTGATTTATCCGGAATTACACCTGAATGGCCGATCCCTGCCGGTGTCCGGGTATATATCAGTACGCGTATCGGGGGCTTTAGTCAGGCGCCCTTCGCCAGTAACAACGTTGGTGTGCATGTTGGCGATGATCGGCTTGCCGTTGAGCGCAATCGCCAACAACTGGGTGAGCAATTGGGGCTTGCAAAAGTACCCCAATGGCTGCAACAAGTGCACGGCGTGAAAGTGGTAAACGCCAAAGGTGACGGTGTGGTGCGCACCGCCGACGGTAGTTACAGCAGTCAGCGTGGCCAACCTTGTTTGGTAATGACTGCTGATTGCCTGCCAATCTTATTGTGTGACAAACAAGGCACCCAGGTTGCCGCATTGCATTGCGGTTGGCGCAGCCTGGCAAAAGGGATTTGCGCGCGTGGCTTGCAAAAATTCAGCGGCAACCCGGGCGATATTCTTGCCTATCTTGGCCCTGCTATATCCCAGCCTTATTTTGAGGTGGGGGTGGATGTACTGGAGGCATTCTTTAAAAGTGCGCGCAGTCACGAGCATCGTGAACACATCGCTGCCGCCTTTATTTCTGCTCGACGCCCGTTGCACTTTTTTGCAGATATCTACGCACTTGCTCGCGCCGAATTAAATGCATTGGGGGTTGTTGCAATTTATGGTGGCGACTACTGTACTTACGCTGAAAAAGATCGTTTTTATTCCTATCGGCGCGATAAAACCACGGGGCGGATGGCAAGCCTGATTTGGTTGGAATAATTCTCCGGGTTGAATCCAAATACAATGTATTTGAATCTTATGAATTGACGGCGATTGTTATTTATTTAAAACCTCTCACAAGGAATCTATTATGGATCTTGATCAAATCGAAAAGCTGAATGACCTGAAACAAAAAGGCCTGATCACGGAAGAGGAATATCAGCAAGCGAAAGAGCGTATTCTGGGCGCACAAGCGAGTGCACAGGCGAATGCACAAGTCCAGCCGCACACTATTATGCAGACCAACAATTACGATTACGCCATGGTGTTGCACCTTACCCAATTCTGTTCCTGGCTGTTTCCATTTTTGGGGATCATTGTGCCGCTAATTATGTGGCAATCCAAAAAAGATGACGCTTATGTTGATCAGCAAGGTCGAGTGGTTATGAACTGGGTATTCAGTGCCATTATTTACGCGATCGTCGGAATCATTTTGTGTTTTGTCGTCATCGGTATTCCATTATTGATTTTGTTATTTATTTGCTCGATTGTGTTTACCATTATGGGTGCTATCGATGCCAACAAAGGCATCATCAAAAACTATCCACTTACTATCAAATTCTTTGATGTGAAAGAAACGCCACGCCCTGGCAGCGCTGACGCGAGTACCACTAGCCAAAATTGATCTGGCGCAACTATTGATCTTTCTTTTCAAGCAAGCCTGTCGGCCTGCTTGAAAAGTTACTTCCCGCCCCCACGTTTGCTTCAACCGATTCGTCACATCGCGCTTGAGGTAATCCATGCGTATCGACCGTTTAACAAACCAATTACAAGTTGCTCTCTCTGATGCCCAATCAATTGCATTGGGCCAGGATCACAGCCAGCTCGACCCCGGCCATTTATTACTTGCCATGATCGACCAGAAGGGTGCAGGCAGTGTGCGCCTGTTGTTAAGTCAGGCCGGTTTTGATGTTGCCGGGCTGCGTACATCGCTGAATGAATACCTGGAAAATTTGCCGCAAATTAAAAATCCAACCGGCGAGGTAACTATGTCGCCGGATATGGTGCGCTTGTTAAACCTTGCTGATCGCCATGCGCAAAAAGTAGGTGATAAATTTGTCTCCAGTGATTCAGTGTTGGTTGTACTGATGACAGAGTCCCAGGGGGCTATAGCTGAATTACTGAAAAAATTTGGCAATGCACAGCGCCTGCAGCAGGCGATACAAAAAGTGCGTGGCGGTGAAACAGTCGATGATGCTGATTCCGAAGGTAATCGCCAGGCATTGGAAAAATACACGGTAGATTTAACTGCGCGCGCCGAAGCGGGCAAGCTGGACCCGGTGATTGGTCGCGACGATGAAATTCGTCGTACTATTCAAGTTTTACAACGCCGCAGCAAAAATAATCCGGTATTAATTGGCGAGCCGGGCGTTGGTAAAACCGCGATTGTGGAAGGCCTTGCACAACGTATCGTAAACGGTGAAGTACCGGAAGGCTTGAAAGATAAACGTTTATTGTCACTCGATCTCGGTGGCCTGCTCGCCGGGGCAAAATTTCGCGGTGAATTTGAAGAACGCCTGAAATCAGTGATCAATGAACTGAGCAAACAGGAAGGCCGCATCATTTTATTTATCGACGAATTGCACACCATGGTCGGTGCCGGAAAAGGTGAAGGCGCTATGGATGCCGGCAATATGCTCAAGCCGGCATTATCGCGCGGCGAATTGCACTGCGTGGGCGCAACAACGCTCGATGAATATCGCAAGTATATTGAAAAAGATGCAGCGCTCGAACGCCGCTTCCAGAAGGTGTTGGTGGATGAGCCTAATGAAGAAGATACCATCGCGATTCTGCGTGGTTTAAAAGAGCGCTACGAAGTGCACCATGGTGTTGATATTACCGATTCAGCAATTATCGCCGCCGCAAAATTATCGCAACGCTATATCACCGATCGCCAATTGCCAGACAAAGCGATTGATTTGATCGACGAGGCTGCAAGCCGTATCCGCATGGAAATAGACTCCAAACCGGAAGAAATGGATCGCCTGGAGCGCCGTTTGATTCAATTAAAGATTGAGCGCGAAGCGGTAAAAAAAGATGAAGATGAAGCGAGCAAAAAACGCTTGGCTAAAATCGATTTGGATATCGATAAAATCGAGCGTGAATATGGTGACCTGGAAGAGATCTGGCGCGCAGAAAAAGCGGCGTTGCAAGGCTCCCATGAAATCAAAAGCCATCTGGAGCAGGCGCGTTTTGAGTTGGAAGAAAAGCGTCGTAAAGGTGACCTTGCACGCATGAGCGAATTGCAATACGGCATTATTCCGCAACTTGAAAAGCAACTGGATATGGCGAGCCAGGCGGAAATGATGGAAATGAAATTGCTGCGCAATAAGGTATCTGATGAGGAGATCGCGGAAGTGGTTTCCAAGTGGACGGGGATTCCGGTTTCCAAAATGCTTGAAGGTGAGCGCGAAAAATTATTGCGAATGGAAGAGTCCCTGCATAAACGTGTTATTGGCCAGCACGAAGCGGTAGTTGCTGTCGCCAACGCGGTGCGCCGTTCGCGTGCAGGATTAAGTGATGCCAATCGCCCTAACGGATCGTTTTTGTTTTTAGGTCCGACCGGTGTTGGCAAAACCGAATTGTGTAAATCATTGGCAGAATTTTTATTCGATACTACGGATGCATTGGTGCGTATCGATATGTCCGAGTTTATGGAAAAACATTCGGTTGCACGTTTGATTGGAGCGCCGCCGGGCTATGTAGGTTATGAAGAAGGTGGTTACCTCACTGAAACTGTGCGCCGCAAACCTTATTCGGTGGTTTTACTGGATGAAGTGGAAAAGGCGCATCCGGATGTATTCAATATTTTGTTACAGGTTCTCGATGATGGACGTTTAACCGACGGGCAGGGGCGTACAGTGGATTTTCGTAATACGGTCATTGTAATGACGTCTAACCTCGGCTCGGATCGTATTCAGGAACTGGCCGAAGACAAGTCATTTGATACTGTGAGTTTTGATAGCTTTGTGAGTGATGATTTGAATAATTCACTCAATAATGAAAATCGCTACAACGCAATGAAAGATGCGGTAATGGAAGTGGTGGGCGCACATTTTCGCCCGGAATTTATTAACCGTATCGATGAAGTCGTTGTATTCCATCCCCTTGGTCGCGAACAAATTCGCGGTATTGCGGATATTCAATTGGAGCTGTTGCGCAAACGTTTGGCAGAGCGCGAATTGAGTCTGGAATTGGAAGAGGAGGTAATGGATAAACTTGCCAGTGTCGGGTTTGATCCAGTGTATGGCGCACGACCATTGAAGCGCGCCATACAGCAACTAATTGAAAACCCGTTGGCGCAAGACATTCTTGCAGGCAAGTTTGCTCCCGGCTCAATTATTTACGGTAAGTTGTTGGGCGATAAAATTGTGTTTGAACCAAAGCGTTTGAATTAGCACTTTATCGTGCAATAAAAAACGGCCACCTGTTATGCAGGTGGCCGTTTTTTTTGCTGGAACGCTTCGAAAAAATCAGCAGGCTTGATTTGCAACCGCTTGGAACATCGCTCTCTGTTTGGCTTTCTCAGCGTCATCCATGATGACTTTTTCACCTTTTTCATTAGTTGTTCTAATCGGCGCTCCGGAATCGATGATTTCCAGGTTTTGCCTGGCCTTGGTGCAGCGCTCCGGATCTTTGAGCGAATTGGCATCTCCGGAATCAGCTTGTTCTTGCGGTGCATTTTGTGGTGTTGGTGTGGCCGATACCGGGGTTGGATCACTGTGGCCGGTACGGGTTTTTACCAATTTGGCCTGTACATCTTTGGGTGGATGTTCTCCGTAGTGAACCACCCCTTTGGTGTCAGTCCAGGTATAGACCTTGCCATCTTTGGCAACACCGGGGTTTGACAGGGTAACGGCCATCAATAAAACAGAGGATGCCATCAAAACAGAGGAGAACTTCATGATCATTGCCTTGGGTTATAACCAGTTGAATGCAGCAACTATAGACGCTATCGGGCACCAGTGAAACTGCGACGCCCAAATCTGTGAGCGAGTGCAAGGCTCTGTATCGCCTGTCATAACGCTTCAATTTCATAATATCTGCTAAAAAATGAACAAAAACTGGCTATTTTCTTGACATTGCTGTTTATCTTGGGAGAATTGCCATTCCGCTAGATGGTCTGCAGATGTCCCTAAGCTGGGGCGTTACTCTGCTTCCCGCCAAGTCACCCTCTTGGCGACCCATCTAATGGCGCGGTTCCTACCAGAACCTGCCTGAGAAAACCTGTGCATACCTGCCTGGTTTTCGCTGATCCGATCCTGACCTTGCCGGGTTTTGATCGTGGATCATTCACGGTATTGGCCTGCCCTAAGTGCTGATACTTTCCTGTGTGATTCTTCACTGATTTACCAACGGCATAACTTTTGGCTGTCACAGTCATTGGTAACAATTAATTGGTGAACAACACACGCGCATAAATGCGATTCACATCCTAAAAGGGGAATTATTGTGGAAATGCTTTCCGGCGGAGATATGCTTATCCGCGCCCTGAAAGACGAAGGTGTCGAGTACCTTTTCGGCTATCCAGGCGGCGCTGCCCTGCATATTTACGATGCCATCTTTCGTCAAAGCGACGTTAAACACATTCTTGTTCGCCATGAGCAAGCGGCCACCCACGCAGCAGACGCTTATTCGCGCGCGACCGGTAAAGTCGGTTCAGTGCTGGTGACTTCCGGCCCCGGCGCAACCAATGCGATTACCGGTATTGCGACCGCTTACATGGATTCCATTCCGATGGTGGTTATTTCCGGTCAGGTGATGAGTCACTTGATTGGTGAAGATGCCTTCCAGGAAACCGATATGGTCGGGATTTCCCGCCCGATCGTGAAGCACAGCTTCATGGTCAAACACGCCAGCGAAATTCCGGACATCGTTAAAAAGGCTTATTACATTGCGTCTACTGGTCGTCCTGGTCCGGTGGTTATCGATGTGCCTAAAGACATCACCAGCCCGCTCTACACCTTCCCGTACGAATATCCCGAGAAGGTAAAAATGCGTTCTTATAACCCGGCAACGCGCGGTCATTCCGGCCAGATCAAAAAAGCAGTGCAGCTACTGCTCGGCGCCAAGCGCCCGATGATCTATTCCGGTGGCGGTGTAGTGCAGGGCAATGCATCGCATTTGCTCAAGGATTTGGTCGACCTGTTGAATTACCCGGTGACCAATACGTTGATGGGGCTCGGTGCATATCCTGGCACTGGCAAAAATTTCCTCGGCATGTTGGGCATGCATGGCACTTACGAAGCGAACACGGCGATGCATCACAGCGATGTGATTCTGGCGGTAGGCGCACGTTTTGATGACCGCGTTACCAACGCCGTTAGCAAGTTCTGCCCGAACGCAAAAATTATCCATATTGATATCGATCCGGCGTCTATTTCCAAAACCGTGGTTGCCGATGTCCCTATCGTTGGTGCAGTGGATAGCGTGTTGAGCGAAATGTTATCGCTCATTAAAGAGAGTGATGAAAAACCGGATGCGCAAGCGCTTGCTGCCTGGTGGGAACAAATTAATGATTGGCGTGAGCGTCACGGTATTTATACGCAAAATCGTTTTGATACCACTGGCGATAAAATCAAGCCGCAAGAGGTTATCCAGGCAATTTGGGAGGTCACCAAAGGCGATGCTTACGTAACGTCTGATGTAGGCCAGCACCAAATGTTTGCAGCGCAATATTATCGCTTTGATAAACCGCGTCGCTGGATCAACTCCGGTGGCCTTGGCACTATGGGCTTTGGTTTGCCCGCGGCGATGGGCGTACAAGTTGCTTATCGCGATGCTACCGTTGTGTGCGTGACTGGTGAAGGTTCCATCCAGATGTGTATCCAGGAATTATCCTGCTGCACCCAATACCATTTGCCGGTAAAAATTATTTGTTTGAACAACCAGGCGTTGGGCATGGTTCGCCAATGGCAAGACATGCAGTACTCAGGTCGCTACGCAGAAAGTTTGTATGAGGATTCGTTGCCGGATTTCATCAAGCTTGCTGAAGCGTATGGCCACGTGGGTATTCGTGTCACCAAACGCGAAGAACTGAAGCAAAAATTGGAAGAATGTTTTGCGTTGAAAGATCGTGTTGTATTTATGGACATCATGGTCGATCAATCCGAACACGTTTACCCAATGCAGGTTGCCCAGCAATCCATGCGTGATATGATCCTGAGCAAAACGGAGCGCACATAAGATGAGACGCATTATTTCTGTTCTCCTGGAAAACGCTCCCGGTGCACTCTCGCGCGTTGTTGGTTTGTTTTCGCAACGCGGTTACAACATTGAAAGCCTGACGGTAGCGCCAACAGAAGATGAAACCCTGTCGCGCTTGACGTTAACCACCGTTGGTGATGATCACAAAATCGAGCAGATCACCAAACACCTCAATAAATTAATTGATGTGGTAAAACTGGTAGACCTGACCGAAGGTTCGCACATTGAGCGCGAACTTATGCTGATCAAAGTCAAAGCTTCAGGTGCACAACGTGCGGAAGTAAAACGTTGCGTGGATATTTTCCGCGGCCAGATCGTGGATGTAACCAGCACGCTCTACACCATCCAGATTACTGGCGCGAGCGATAAGCTTGATGCATTCTTGCAAGCCGTTGGCGATGCAGCGATCATCGAAGTCGTACGCACTGGTGTGTGTGGTATTTCACGTGGTGAGAAAGTGTTGAGTTTGTAATAGATATTGATTGTGGTATAAAAAAGCGGGAGCACACACTCCCGCTTTTTTTATTGCTAATAATTAAGGAGTAGATAAATGCAGAAATTAATATTCAAATTGCTAATAACTTTGAGCATCTGTTTTTCGCTATCCGCTCATGCAGTTCCTATATTGCTTAAACACGATGGAACCTATTACGGTGCACAAGGAATAAAAATCAATGGATCTATATACAATGTTGAGTTTGTGGATGGCACATTTATCGATGTGTTTGATAGATCCGGAATTCCATTTAAAGATGAGTCCGAAGTTTTCCTGGCAAGCAGTGCATTGCACTCGCTGATCAGTTCTGATCCCGTATTAAGTTGGAATCCTTCGTTAACCGCCGGTTGTTCGTCAAGTGAATGTTATATATTGAGCCCCATAGCTTCTTACGATAACGAAAGCGAATATGTGTTTGGAGAACAGAATCCGCTTCACTACTGGGTCAAGTCAGCGATTTCATACAACGGAGAGGGTATTGGGCCCGATGTCGATTATGAATCATGGGGCAATAGTTATTTACCTGCCGACTTTACCGACTGGGAAGGTTTTGTGTGGGCGCGGTGGACGTTTTCATCAGCGGATGTTCCTGAATCATCCAGCATGGCCTTGTTTTTAATAGGTTCGATGCTTGTGTGTTTGCGTCGGTTTATTAAACGGTAATTTTTGATTGCCATAAATCTGTTCACCAGGTTTATGGCAAAAATTATATTCATCCATCAATTAACGAGTAAAATAGTGCGTGAATTTATTTTAAATTGCACCGCGTTAGAAATCGCTGCTGTGGGTTTGGCATTTTTTGGCGGAATCTATTTATTTTTCGGTGCTGCAAATATTTTTATCACGCATCAATTACTACCCAGATTGCATATTGGTAAACCATTAGATCCACGCCCGTTAGCGAAAGATCAATTAAGACGTGAGTTATTGTGGTCAGCCAGTTCAATTGTGATTTTTGGTGTGGGAATGATTTTCCCGTGGGGATTTTTACAGTTGGGCTGGGCAAGGCTGGCTGTTAATCCTTCGTTTCTACAAATAATTGCTGAAGTCATCGTTTTATTAATCTGGAACGAAATCCATTTCTATCTCAATCACTGGTTGTTGCACACGCGTTGGCTGCGCCGTTTTCATTTGCCACATCATCGCTCGGTTGTAACAACCCCTTGGTCCACCTATGCGTTTCACCCGGTAGAAGCGCTCATGCTGGGTAATGTTATTTTGCTGCCAATGTTGCTGCATGATTTTAGTGTCTACGCACTTTTCTCCGTGCCATTATTTAGCTTGCTGTTTAACAGTATTGGTCATTCCAACTACGATTGGAGTCCGGCGCGACATACCGTCTTGCACAATGCCAGCCGCCGCCATCATTTACATCACGCCTGTTTTAATGGTAACTACGGTTTTATGTTCCCGTTTATGGATAAGCTGTTCAATACATCATTGCCGTTTGATGCGGCGGATAAACAAATCAATCGCTGGCGAGTTGATTAATCACAATGCGCAATTGGCGGGATTGGCAAAGTGTTTTGTACTTATTGCTGTTGCCAGCACTGGTTGTGTGGCAATGGCAATATGGTTTTAGTTGGCCGCTCTATCTTCTGGAATTATTTTTGACGCTCGGTGTGGGGGTGATTCACCATAACCACACGCATATTCGTATGTGGCGATCACGCTGGTTAAACCGCATTACGGATTTGTGGATCGGTTTTTTGCAAGGTCATCCAACCTTTGTGTTTTTTCCTGCCCATATCGCTAATCATCACCGCTATAAGCACAGTGAAAAAGATATTGCACGCACGTATCGTTTTTCATTTCCCGGTGCTCGCGGTGATACCAATCATCTCTGGGGCTATTTGTTGCATCCCGTTCAGGCAACGTTTGTTTTATATCCGTTGTTTATTCATTGGATGAAGCGCTTGTATCGTTTCCATCGCACTTATTTTTACTATTCGATGTTTCAATATGGGGCAATTTTATTGTTGTGGGCATGCCTGGCGTGGCTGGATTGGAAAAGCTGGCTGATCCTGGTGTTGATTCCACAATTGCATGGGCTGCACTGGTTGCTAGCGACTAATTATTTACAGCACGCACACGCCGATGGCAGTGGTTCGTCATTAAATTTCGCGCGTAATTTTTATGGTTGGGTTAACCCGTTATTATTTAATATTGGTTTACATACTGCACATCATAAGCATCCTCGTGCGCATTGGTCGGAGTTATCTTCTTTGCAGGAAAAATATCGCCTATTAATCGATCCGCGCTTGAATGAGCCAGGATTGTTGCGTTATATGTGGCGTACCTATTGTTTGGCGTTGCTGCATCCGCGCTGGCGCAGCCGCTCGCTTCACCCCAAGGATTAATGTATGCCTACCCGTTTTAATCGCGTCTATATTCAGGCTGCCGGATACCATCTACCTGGCCTGCCGGTGGATAATGAGGCAATGAATGATTTTATTGCGCCCATTAACCGCATTTCGTTGCGGATCAAAAATAAAATCCTTGCTGAAAATGGTATCCAGCAACGCTATTACGCGATTGATAAAAATGGTTTGACCGTCATCTCTCATGCGCGCCTGGCAGCAAATGCCATTGAAGATTGTTTGCAACGTACAAATACTAAACTGGATAGCGTCAGTTTATTAGCCATGGGTTCAACGGGAAGCGATGCATTGATTCCCGGATTTGCTGCGATGGTGCAAGGTGAGATGGGCGCGCGCCCGATGGAAACTTTATCGAGTTTAGGGGTGTGTGCATCCGGTATCGCGGCCCTTAATTATGCTGCACAATCTATTGAGCTGGGTGCACATCAAAACGCAGTAGTGGTTGCTGCCGAAATGCCTTCGCGTATTTTCAAAAAAAGCCGCTTTGCGCCGCGCGGTTATCAAAGTGATTTTGATGCGCACTTTTTGCGCTGGATGTTATCCGACGGTGCCGGTGCATTGTTGTTAACTGATAAACCACACGCTAAAAACGGCCTTCGTTTAAAAGTAAATTGGGTGCATCAAAAAAGTTTTGCAGGTGATTATCCTGTTTGTATGCAACTGGGTTTAACGGAAGATCGCAGTAAATCATTTCTGGATTTTCCTTCATCCAGCGAGGCAGAAGCGGAAGGTGCATTAGCATTAAGGCAAGATATTCGATTGTTGCCACATCTGTTTGATGTCAGCATTCATGAGTATGTAAAGCTGGTTAAAGATGGTTGGGTTCACTCGAATGACGTTGATCATTTCCTTTGCCATTATTCATCCAATCGTTTTATACCGGTGGTGGAAGAATTATTAGCGAAAGCGGGTTTAACAATCCCGCGCGAACGTTGGTATAGTAATTTAACAATGCGCGGTAACACTGGCTCTGCATCAATTTTTATTATGCTGGCTGAATTTCTTGAGACACACACCTTGCGCGCCGGCGAAAAAATATTGTGTTTTATTCCAGAGTCTGGCCGTATGACGGCAGCGTATATGTTGTTGGAAGTAGAAGCTGCCGATACGCAATTGCAAGTTGCACCTGCTATTGCTGTTCCAGCCCAACAAGAAATGCATATCGCCCCGCCTCATGATCCGCAATTGGCACCGCAGCATTTGCAACAATTATTGCAATCACTGGCAAGTGTCTGGCATGAGTATCGCTCGGAAGTATGGCGTAGCCCAATTATTCATAAATTGGTCAGCAATCAATTTACCGTGGATGACTATCGTAATTGGACGGCGCAATGGGTGCCGCAAGTGCGTGAAGGCAGCAAGTGGATGCACGAAGCGGTAGCATCGCTGACAGGGGATTATTCCGAACTTGCAAATTTAATCAGTACACATGCCGGCGAAGAACAAAACGATTTTAAAATTTTATATGAGGATTATCTCAGTGCTGGTGGTACTGAAACATTGGATAATTTGCGGCGCAATCCCGGCGGCGATGCATTAAATAGGTATCTGCACTCTCTGGCGGCTACCAAAAATCCATTGGGGCTGTTAGGCGCGATTTATATTATTGAAGGGACGGGGCAGCGCATAGTGCCTGCGCTGTTGCCATTGTTGCGTAAACAGCTTGATCTACCGGCAAGCGCGTTTCGCTTTCTGGAATATCATGGCGCAAATGATGAGCATCATTTGGCGCGTTGGCTATTGGCAGTGGAATTGGTATTGGCAAAAAATCCAAAAGCGGCAAATACAATTCTTGCCACGGCAAAACGCACAGCGCAATTATACCTGATGCAATTTGAACACATTCTGGATGCCTGATTTCTGGATATTTTATGATGGAAAAAACGCCCAAATTTTTAACGCAGGAATTTGATCCACGCGATCCCAACCCCTGGTTGGCTTTGTATCTCGATCAAAGTACACCACTGCCTGATCATGTTAAGAAAGCCTGGCTTGCCGATTCTGAAACCCCATCGCGTCAATTTTTATTGCCGTTTGTGCGCCCGGTCGCGCGTACGCTAATTGTACTAATTCAGGTTTTAAAAGTGGTTGTTCCGCGCAACTGGGCTGCATCCAAATTGCTGCACTGGATTCTTGCAACTGGTTTGAAATATTGTGTGCGCCCTGAAGCGAACTGGTTAGTGTTGCGTCATTTTCATATGGGCGCGCAAATTCTGGAATTCATTGCAGCAAATTCGCCAGTCACGGTAGAAACTTCTCCATTAAAACCCATGAATCTGGATGAATTAAAAGATGAGCTGTTTTTAAAACACGATTTAAATTTATTTAATTTTGTGATTCGTTTGGGTAAAGCGTTGCGTGATACCGATCAAAAACTGATGCCTGTAGAAAAGCCGGATTTCAGCATGATCTGCGAACCGGAAGTTACACTTGAGTCAATGCCGCATGGAATGCTGAATGGCATTGATTTGCAGACAGCGATTGAAATGTTTACTCCCACTTACCAATTGTTTCTTACCGATAACGATTTCTGGCGTGCATCCAATTCCTTGCAGCTGGATGAAACCATTGGTTTATATGTGGCAACGATTTTAAATTCGCCGCAACATTTGGTGTTGCTTAACAATAAACATCCATTGGTTCCTATGAGTACATTGCGTGCGGGTTATCGATTGGTGTTGCACGGGTTATCAACCGAGATGTTACATGCGTTATTGATGGATTTAAAAAAGGCGCAAGCCGGGCACCATGCTCCAGATTACAGTGTCAATAAATCCACTTCCGTTGTCGATGCAAATAAAACGAGTGCATGATGAATGATATTCTTTCAATAATTGATTTCTCTGCACCATCACATGAAGTTGCACCGCATTTAATCGGAGCACAATTTTTTGTGAATGGTGTAGGGGGAATTATTGTTGAAGTTGAAGCTTACGATCAGTCTGAGCCTGCTTCGCATACATTTTCCGGCCCCAGTGTGCGCAACGCATCCATGTTTGGTCCACCAGGGCGTGCTTATGTTTATCGATCTTATGGCATTCACTGGTGCTTGAATTTTGTATGTGCGCCGGAAGGGCACGGAGCAGGGGTTTTAATTCGCGCAATCCAGCCAACCCATGGATTGGACATCATGCGAGCGCGTCGCGGTGTTGAATCTGAAAAATTACTTTGCTCTGGTCCGGGGCGCGTAGGTCAGGCATTGGAAATTGTTCACGCATTTAACGGAAGATCCCTCGCCCAAAAACCATTCACGTTATTGCCCGCTATCGCGCCAGTCGATGTAATCCATGGCCCCCGCATTGGAATTTCCAAAGCAATGGATTTGCCGTGGCGCTTTGGTTTGGCTGGTTCTTCGTTTCTGAGTAAGCCCTTTCGCTAGCGCTGAATACTGCCTTGGCGGAGCTGTTTGAATATCCGTGGCGGCAGTACGTTTTATCTGATGATTGTTTTTTTATTTTTCCGTAGTGAGCTGCGACCAGAAGGCGGCGAGAATCGGACTCTTTAAGCGCTTTTCCATTACGCACACACCGGTATCGTAAGGGCCTAAATCCGGTTGTGGATTAAAGCGTTTCACTTTGTCGGCAAGGGGGCTGTTGTCCACTACGATTTGTGGGGCAACACCTACACCAAACCCCAGGCTCACCATGCTGACAATTGCTTCATTACCTTTCACTTCGGCATAAACATTTGGCTTGATGCCAAGTGAGTTAAACCAGTAATCCAATCGCTCACGCGCCAAACCTTCTTCAGGAATTATCACCGGGATTTCCTCCCAGCCTTTCCCTTGCCAGTCTTCGTTATTAGCAGTGATAAAAATCAACGGGGAGCTGTTGATGGGTTTGAAGGTTACCCCGGCAGGCAATTTATCCGGTTTGGCGGCAATGGCTATGTCTTCTTCGCCGGCCAGGATTCGATCAATTGATTGTGCCGGATCACCGGTATGCAGTTTGATCGCAATGCCCGGATGTTTAACGCGAAATTCGGTCAGGATCTCATATAGAAAGCTGTAGCTTGCCGTTACCGAGCAGTAGATGCTGAGTTGTCCGCGCAGTTGGTCGGCTTGGGCTAGCAGGGATTCCTGATAGGTCTCCCATTGATGAATCACTTCTTTGGCAAAATCCAGGAACTTATCACCTTCATGGGTGAGGATCACCGAACGGTTGTCGCGTATAAAAAGATGAACGCCGAGGTCATCTTCGAGCTGCTTGATATTGCGACTCAATGTTGATGGGCTGACATGGCAACTGGCCGCTGCGCGACCAAAATGCAGGCTGTTGGCAAGGGCACAAAAAAGTCGAAGTTTAGTGATATCCATAGAGAATCAATCAGCAATAAATAACCATGTTGCATAAAGTGAAATATTGAATTGCGAATATATCATTTTACGCGATGCAGGTGTTTCTCTACACTGGCGGCCTTTTAATCGGTCGCCCCTCCTTATTGGCTGGTGCGACATATACCACCCTAAACAGGAGCCAGTTATGCACGTTTATTACGATAAAGATGCCGATCTTTCTATCATCCAGGGCAAAAAAGTAGCCATTATTGGTTACGGTTCACAAGGTCACGCCCATGCGTGCAACTTGAAAGACTCTGGTGTTGATGTTGTTGTTGGCCTGCGTACCGGCTCTGCAACTGTTAAAAAAGCGGAAGCCCATGGCTTGAAAGTGACTGATGTTGCTTCTGCTGTTAAGTCGGCTGACGTAGTAATGATCCTGACTCCGGACGAGTTCCAATCAAAACTCTACAAAGAAGAGATCGAGCCAAACATCAAGCAAGGCGCTACCCTGGCTTTCGCCCACGGTTTTGCAATTCACTACAACCAGGTTGTTCCACGCAAAGATTTGGACGTAATCATGGTTGCTCCAAAAGCGCCAGGTCACACTGTGCGCTCTGAGTTTGTGCGTGGCGGCGGTGTTCCTGATCTGATCGCGGTATTCCAAAACGCTTCTGGCAAGGCGAAAGATACTGCTTTGTCATACGCTTCCGGCGTAGGTGGTGGCCGTACTGGTATCATCGAAACTACTTTCAAAGACGAAACTGAAACCGATCTGTTCGGTGAGCAAGCTGTTCTGTGCGGCGGCGCGGTTGAGTTGGTAAAAATGGGTTACGAAACCTTGGTTGAGGCAGGTTACGAGCCGGAAATGGCTTACTTCGAGTGTTTGCATGAATTGAAGCTGATCGTTGACCTGATGTTCGAAGGCGGTATCGCCAACATGAACTACTCAATTTCTAACAACGCTGAGTACGGCGAGTACGTGACTGGTCCTAAAGTGATCAACGAAGAATCTCGTAAAGCCATGCGTCAGGCATTGAAAGACATCCAGACTGGCGAATATGCCAAGAAGTTTATCCTTGAAGGCGCAACCAACTACTCTTCTATGACTGCTGCCCGTCGTAACAACGCGGCCCACGGCATTGAAGTGGTTGGTGCCAAGTTGCGTGCAATGATGCCCTGGATCCAGGCGAACAAAATCGTTGATCAAACCAAGAACTAATGGTTTTTTCAAGGCTCATAAAAAACGCGGCTTAGGCCGCGTTTTTTGTTTATGACTGTGTAAAATGGCGCTCCCGCAATCGGAGAGATAAGTATGAATCAGCAGGATAACGAACCGGCCAAGCAAGATCCCGTGGATAATGAAGGGCCGTTGCCTTTTGGTGATCTGGTAGAGGAAGTTTCCGAAGGCGGTAAAAAGGTGCGTCACCGGGGTGTTTATTTGTTGCCAAATTTATTTACGACCGGCGCTTTGTTTGCAGGTTTTTATGCCATCGTCTCAGCCATGAATGGCAATTTTACCCATGCTGCCATCGCTATTTTTGTATCCATGCTCCTCGATGGAATGGATGGTCGTGTGGCCCGCATGACTAATACCCAAAGTGCATTTGGCGAGCAATATGACAGCTTGGCTGACATGGTTTCGTTTGGTGTTGCGCCAGCATTAGTTGTGTTTAGCTGGGTTTTGCAAGATTTGGGGCGTTGGGGCTGGGCGGCGGCATTTATTTATGTGGCTTGTGCTGCCCTGCGCCTTGCCCGGTTTAATACCCAGATCGGGGTTGTGGATAAAAAATATTTTGTTGGTCTGGCCAGTCCGGCGGCGGCATCGGTTATTGCAGCGATGGTATGGGTTTGGTCCTCCTCTGTTCCCGGATCGCCATGGGGTGTTGTTGTTGCTGTGGTTACGGCGCTGACGGGGTTGTTAATGGTTTCCAATTTTCATTACACCAGCTTCAAGAGTATGGATTTTCGTGGGCGCGTTCCCTTCGCATTTATGTTGCTGGTAGTCCTGGTGTTTGCATCGTTGATTATCTATCAAGAGCAGGGTGTATTGGCGATTGCTATTTTATATGCGCTATCCGCTCCGGCAATTAAGGGTTTTAAAGTTCTCTTTGGTGGTTCAAAAAAAGCCGGATCGACGGAATAAAAACCGGTTTGTTTTCTAATTGCCCTCATGTAAAAAAACTCTCAAATAAAGCTTGCCTGGGTGAGGGGTGGTACGTATAGTGCGCGACCTCGCCAGGGCGAGTATCAAACAGATTGTTTCACAAAG
>NZ_KN266210.1:0-61749 GCF_000766945.1 Cellvibrio mixtus subsp. mixtus J3-8
AGGCGTATTTTCAGAGGCTTGAAAGTGTCTAACGAAGCCTGGGAAGTCCAATCCGATCCTAATAAATAATCAGATCTATTTTTTTGCACTAGAAAATGTTGATTGCGAGCGGCCACGCGCTTGTTCAATCGCTTGATTAAGCTTGGACTCCAACACATGCTTTGGCGGTAATTGGGTGAGATATTCCGCTACATGAATACCGCTTGCATCCAACTCTAGTAATTCAATTTGTTCCTGCTTTTTACCGCTGCATAAAATAATGCCTAGCGGCGATGCCTCATCTGGTTCTTGCTCATGTTTACTCAACCAACGTAAATACAATTCCATTTGACCTTTGTATTCCGCTTTAAAATCACCCAACTTCAAATCGATAGCAACCAGGCGTTTCATGCGGCGATTGTAAAGTAACAGATCTATATAAAAGTCATTATTGTCTATTTGAAGACGCTTCTGTCGCGCGACAAAGGTAAAACCGATACCCAGCTCCAATAAAAAGTTTTCCAACTCGCGCAAAATTGCATCTTCAAAGTCTTTTTCCAGATAGCGATCATTAAGGCCAAGAAAATCCAGAATATAAGGATCTTTAAGTACCAAGGTAGGTGTTAATTGATTGGATTGCCGTAAGTTGTCCAGCTCGTTAGCGATGTACTAGCTCAGACCTGATCTGACAGTTACCGGTTTTTTATAAGTGCCTGTCAGTTTAGATTTGAGCTAAATTCTTTTCAGCCCAAACCTTCTTTCCATCAAGTAAAGTTTCCATTGGAGTCCGACCGCAGCAAACCTTGCCTTGATATGTTCGGGTATTGTTGTAGTATTTCATCCATTCGTCCAGATCCTTTTGCAATTCCTCCAACGTTACATAAAGTTTTTTGCGGAATGTCACCTGATAAAACTCTTGTAATATCGTTTTATGGAAGCGCTCGCAGATTCCATTGGTCTGTGGTGATTGCGCTTTGGTTTTGGTGTGATCAATATCATTGATCGCCAGGTACAACTGGTAATCGTGTTGATCCATCCGTCCACAATATTCGGTGCCACGATCAGTAAGAATTCTCAGCATTGGCAATTGCTGCTGAGTAAAAAATGGCAACACTTTATCATTGAGTAAATCGGCTGATGTGATAGGTGTTTTACTGATATAGAGCTTTGCAAATGCAACTTTGCTGTAGGTGTCCACAAAGGTTTGCTGGTAAATGCGGCCTACACCTTTGAGGTTCCCCACATAAAACGTATCTTGTGATCCAAGGTAACCTGGATGATGCGTTTCAATTTCCCCGGAAGCTTCATCATCAATTTTTTTGCGTTCCAATGCAGCTATTTGGCTGTCGGTTAATAGAATGCCTTCGTTAGCTACTTTCTCTTCCAATGCCTGTAATCGCTTTTTAAAGCTCTCAACACCGTGCCTTAACCAAATAGAACGAACGCCACTACCAGAAACAAATATACCGACCTTACGCAATTCATTGCTGGTGCGATGCTGGCCGTGAGCTAGTTGCTCTAGGGAATAATCAAGGACTGCTTTCTCTGTTGCAGAATCAACGCGATTTTTAACATTCGGAGTACGTTTGCTCCTGTTAATCAATGCATCAACTCCACCTTCCTGGGTTAGCTCTTGATAACGATAGAAGGTGTCGCGGGAACCCCATTACCTTGCAAGCTTTGGATACATTGCCGAGTTCTTCCGCCAAATTTAGTAAACCGGCTTTGTGTTTTATGATAGGATTGTTAGTATGTAGCATGAGAGTTACCTTTATGATGGTTTTGTTTCAGGATTCGACACCCATATTCAAAACCGGTAACTCTCTTCTTTCAAGCTGAAGTGTTAGATTTGGTCGCGACTAGTACAAATTATACAAGCTTAAAAACTTCAATTCCTTCAGATTTTTTAGATTTTCTGGCAAGAATGCCCAAATCTTCTCCAGCTAAAACAAAAAGTTGACGCTTTAAAACGTAATCTATCAAATGATGTCCTTTATCAATACCAATATACTGACGGCTCATCTTGTGAGCTACTGATATTGAGGCTCCAGAACCTACGTACGCATCTAAAATCAAATCATCTGGATTAGTTGCTATATCAAATATCCTTTGCAGAAGCCGTTCTGGTTTCGGTGTATCAAAGACATTAGCATCAGGAAAGAGTTTTAATAAGTGCTTCTTAGCTTCTTTGTTTGTACCAACGTCACTTCCCATCCAAAGCGTTTCGGGTGTAACCTCGATAGCCGACTCACTCAAATATTTCTTGAGTCTAGGCACGCCGCTTCCATTTTTGCCAAACCAAATTCTCCCGTCCTTTATTAAAGCTTGAACTTTAGATTTATTGTAAGCCCAGCAGCGCCCATTTGGCGGTGAGTGCTTTTTTCCTGTCGGTGAAACAATCTCATAGAACTGAGATTTCACTGCGTGCCCTGCCTGCACATTTAACGAAACAGATTGCCAATGACCTCTAAGATCGTTATCTGGATTTTTATATCGAGTCAGCAAATTTTCTCCTGCTAAAAGCTTGTTAGCAGAAGCTGTAAATTGTTTTTTTGATTTTGCATACACTAGTAAATATTCATGGTTATTTGAAAAAGCCTTTCTATTCTCTCTAGTAGTCCGCTGCTGCCAAACAATAGTCGTTACGAAATTATTTCTACCAAAAACAGCATCTGCTGCCACCTTTAAATAATGCATCTCTCCATCATCGATCGAAATCCAAATACTTCCATCATCAGACAGAAATTGGCGGAGAATTTTAAGCCTATCAACGATATTGGAAAGCCATTGATCATGGGTTGTATCATCGTAATGTAGGTAGCTTTCTCCATTGTTATAAGGAGGATCAATATATACACACCTTACCACCCCTTCATATATAGGAAGTAGCAACTTCAAAACCTCGAGATTTTCACCTAAAATTAACTTCCTAATTTTATTATCTTTGTATAAAGATGAAAGTTCTTTTATCTTTACCAGCCTTTTCTCTGACATACTAATTTCTACACACCAAAAGTAATTCCGAAACTTTTTCAGACTGCAAGTGAAGATCAGCACGGTTCAGTTTACTATGCGAAAAATTGCCGGGTGATTTTACATCTACATACCCAAAATATTCTTTAGCCAAAGAAATCAAAAAATCCAATTCAACCACCCTCGGATGAGCCCCTTTTTCTTTATCATAAGGAGAATAAGACAGTAGTAGAGTTCTGTTAGTTTTTGCAGATTTTTCAAAAAGATCTTTAAAAGCCCTCGGTGCCTTAGACTTGATACAAAAATCAGATTGATGCCTATCGCTTCGGTATAATCCTCGACTAAGCTGAATTTTCCCACCACCTTTGCTAGAGGACACTTCGGGATAGTCCATCAAGCAGAGAGTTTCTAACCCATGATAGAATCTGGAATAGTGATCGCGAGTATAAGGAGGATCCGCATATATCAAACCGATGTCACCATCTAAAGAGTCCAATGCCTCTCGATAGTCCATATTCAAAACTTTGTGTTTATTCAATACACCAGATCTTTTTGAGTATTTCCCCAACCATGATTGGTATATTTCTAGAACATCAAGATTTCTATCTTTTTTAAGTTGATTGGCAATCCCACTCTTAGGATTACCGTTTTTATCTCTCGGCCTTAAAGGCTGTGCGAACTGCTTCCCAACTGTATTTACCACATCACTTGCCGTACTCAATAAAGCAGCAAGCAATAAATCTTTATATTTCGAATCCGCTTTATTTATATGGATTAATATCGCATCAATAATCAATGCCTGCTTATATGAAAAATAAACTCCCCCAAAATATGTGGCAGCAAGAAATTTATTTTCCACTCCCAAATTAACACCTTTTATCGCAGAGATAAGAGCCTTCTTCAAAGGCATTGACGCTTCACTTGGAACACTTATCAATGCGGAATATAGAGAAGAAAACTCTAAAAAATTACAAATAAGCTCCAGATCACTAGAAACCTTTCCGTTTATTAGCTTATCTTCGAATCTGACTAATTCTTCAAAAATCGTCAAATTCCTTTCAATATCACCAGAAGCCTTAACTCTTTCAACAAAAGAATCAATGAAATCATCTTGAGAGGGTTTCAATAACGCAGAGCAAATAGTGTTAGAATATTTTTGTATATCGACAGCCACCACTTTTCTTTCAGAAGAAAAATGTTGACTTACCGATCCAGAACCCGCAAAAAGGTCACATATCCCTACCTCTGTCGAACTCAATTCATCTACTACTTCTTTAATAAAATCTAATATTCTTAACTTACTACCTAAATAATGAATTGTACGGAAAGTTTTGAACTCGAATTCAAAGTTTTGTCTTGAAGAAAAATTAATTTGCTTTCCCATTATTGATTTCATGCGCTCTTATAATGTTGAAAAACTGATTTATCTAGTAAATCAAAAATCTCGTTCGCTTCCACAACTATACGTATCATTCTGTCTCTTCGTCCTCTCCACAACGAATTCATTCTATGGATTATTTCAGGATACAATTCATGACTGGGCATAAAAAGGTGATACAAAAACATTCTCGTGGTAATTTGAACGAATATACCCACTGGCTTTCCATCAGTTGGATACGCCAACCCTGTAGCGGCATCCAACTCGAAACGATAGTTCTGGCTTTTTACTGAAACACTGGGACGAACTTCAATAGGAGCTAACAATGCATCGCCACTTAGACTCCGCAGCAATATTCGTTGACTGTTATCACCAGGCATCGCCCCAAAAAAATGACGAAATGTCTCTAGATCAAAATTTGCTTGCTTCCATCTATCACCACTTTTAGGAATTTCAGCAAGTAGCACCCTGTTCGTTCCAGAAAATTCCCACCCCTCGGTGATTGGAGCTGCATTTTCTGGAGGCCGAATCTCAAATGATTCCTCTTCACCTTCCAGTAAGGGTTTTTTAACTGTGTGACTTCTGATATAGATATTTTTACTAACTCTATCAACTACGCTTTGATCATCGATTAATTTCAGATGATTTTGTGCTTCATGCACCCATTTATTCCAATAATTTTCTACTCGTTGATACTCATCTAAAGAAAGAGAAATCAAACTAAAAGCCTCACGGTTTTTTCGAAGCCCTCCAAAGGTCAAGTTACCCGATCCAACGAGAAGGGATCCCCCACCAGTTACATCTTTAAAAAAGCTTAATTTAGGGTGAAATAACGATCCGTTATCTTCATGATAAAAAGCCCTAACACTGAAATTGGGAACCTTTACCATCAAATTATTAAGTGATTCCAAGCACTCAATGTTCGTGATCTCGTCAATACCTACAACTAACGAATACCCCTCCTTCTCAAATAATTCGTGAAATTCTTTATCATTAAATAGAAGATCGACACCGCTCTTGCTGGCAAAAGAATAAGCTCCATACCCTTTAACAGAAGAGGAGCAGGAGTGAACCAAAGCCTCGTGCATTGAGTATGAGCCTGAAAATGAAGAATCTTGTATAAAAAGCAATTTATCCATATGAACACGTCCAGATTAAACCCTTAGAAAAGCACCTGAGCCCACTATTGCTTATATCAGTAAACATTTATTCATGTCGTATTCTATCAATTCCCTACAAACAGGGCGTGAAGGGGTCAGGTAGAATATCTCATACTGATATTAATGGTTTATCGTAAATTCAAAACGAGACTATCTAAATGAAAAAAGAGATTGGCTTTAAATTGCAAAAACAAAAAAGCCCGCTCGAAAGCAGGCTTTTTAGTCGTTAGTTTACAACGTTTATTTGGTGGAGCTAAGCGGGATCGAACCGCTGACCTCAACACTGCCAGTGTTGCGCTCTCCCAGCTGAGCTATAGCCCCAGATTCGTTGACATCCTGTCTCTGAGTGGCGCGCATTTTATGCAGGTGCCTTCGGAGTGTCAAGCAAAAATTGGGGGCTTGCACTCCGGTTTTTTTATCGATAAATCAAGCGGTTAACTGTTGGCAGCTGGCTCTTCTGCGGTTGCACCCAGTTTGGTGTAGAGCTTTTCCAGGTCCTTTTGCTTGTTTTTGCCGAAGCCACCCAAGGCGTTGATGGCGTGGCGGATGCGGGCGCGGCTCATGTCGGGGCCGATGATTTGCATGGAGTCCACTACCGAGAAGCTGGCGGTGGTGCCGGCAATGGCGACAAAGACCGGAGCCAGGGCATCTTTGATTTTGATGCCCATTTGATCCGCGAGCAGTTTGAGTTCGGCGAAGAGGTTGTCGCGTTCCCAGGTGCGCAGGGCTTCCAAGCGCCAGAGGGCGAATTGCAGGTATTCCTTTTGTTTTTCTATATCCAGCTTATTGCCTGCGAAGCTGGCTTCGGTCAGAGGCATCATGCCACTCACCAGGAAACCGGCCAGCGGGGCGAAGTCGCTGAGGGTGGTCATGCGCGATTGGGCGTGCGGCAAGGCCTGCAACAGGGTTTCTTTGTTGAGGGCCCAGTCGTGCAAACGTTGCGCGAGTTGTTCGATGGTGAAGTTTTCGCGGATCCACAGGCTGTTTAACCAGCTGAGTTTTTCTACGTCGAAAATCGGGCCGCCTAATGAGACGCGTAGTAAATCGAAATGCGCCTGCATTTCTTGCAGGGTGAATTTCTCGCGCTCGTCCGGCATGGACCAACCCATGCGGCCGAGGTAGTTGAGCATGGCTTCCGGCAAATAGCCCATGCGCTTGTAATACAGGATGCTGGTGGGGTTTTTGCGTTTGCTGAGCTTGGATTTATCCGGGTTGCGCAGCAGCGGCAAATGGCACAGTACTGGCGCTTGCCAGCCGAAGTATTCGTAGAGTTTCAGGTGCTTGGGTGCGGAGTTGATCCACTCTTCGCCGCGAATCACGTGGGTGATTTGCATCAGGTGATCGTCCACCACGTTGGCGAGGTGATAGGTGGGCATGCCGTCGGCTTTGAGCAGCACTTGCATATCCACTTGTGACCATTCGATTTCGATTTTGCCGCGCAGCATATCGTCGATTTCACACACACCCTCTTCCGGGATTTTCATGCGGATGACGTAAGGCTCGCCCGCATTTAATTTCGCCTGGATCTCTTCTTGCGACAGCAACAGACCGCGACCGTCATACCTGGGCGTTTCACCGCGCGCTTGTTGCTCGCGGCGCATGTCATCCAGCTCTTCAGCGGTGGCGAAGCAATAGAAGGCATGGCCTTTTTCGATCAGCTCGAACGCGTATTTACCGTAAATATCCATACGTTCGCTTTGACGGTATGGACCGTGCGGGCCGCCCACGTCCGGGCCTTCGTCCCACTCCAGGCCTAACCAGCGGAGGCTGTCCAGAATCGCCTGTTCGGATTCAGGAGTACTGCGGGTTTGGTCGGTATCTTCAATGCGCAACAGGAATTTGCCGCCGTGTTGACGGGCAAAACACAGGTTGAACAGGGCGATATAGGCGGTGCCTACGTGAGGGTCACCAGTGGGCGACGGGGCGATACGGGTACGGATTTCGGACATAAAACGGCCTTTTGCTGCAAATTCAGAAGGATCAAAACCGGGAAAAGGCGCGCAGTATACGCGAAATACCGGGCCGTCAGGGAGCAACGGCCACGGGTTTAATCAGGTTAATAAAATCAGGATCTTGCCAGTAGTCCTGAAAGTCAGTGTCTGTTAAATAGCTTTCCGGATCACGGCCAAGCGCTAACGTCCGGCTTATGATTTTCAACATTTGCGGTTTGTTGTGGTTGAGTGCGTAGTAGCAGGCCACATTGAATAAAAAGGCGCGATTGGTTTCTTTCTCCAAATCAAAGTCCTGTTCAACAAAAGTGCTAATGGCTTTTTTTGTCAGTTCTGTATTCTGAATATTTGAACCGGTATAAATAACTTGTGATGCAAATATGGTAAGGTTTTTACGTTGCAAATCGTCAGTTTGATTGTAATTAATCAACGAATGAATTTTGTCGAAATAAAAATTCATCAACGTTACATTTTCAGTGAATTTATTATCGATATTAAGCTGAAAGGCCAAGCGTGCAAAATAATAACAAATCGACGATGCATAAGGCACAATTTCATTTTTAGGAACACCTTCTTCTAACACTTGCAAGAACACATTCGGATTCAGTTCCAGCATCGATTTTTCATAGGCAATAAATAGTGCAGTTTGATTTTTATCGGAAGACACCTGTGGCGATTTCGGTGTAAACGCTTGCTCTTGATAATCAAAACGAAGTTTGTTCAAACGAACCTCTTTTTTGGTATTTTTTAAATAAACAATGAGTTCTGCACCATAAGGCTTTTTAACCATATCGATATTTAGCTGTGTTGTTTCATTAATATTGCCGATTTGCTTGAACGCCTGCGCTATTTCATCCGAATCAAATTCCAACGTTATTGCAATACGAGTATCGTCAGCGTTATAAAACCACGCATCACGATTATTAATGACCAAACGAAAATTGCGATCCTTAAAATCCTGCCAATTAAAGGCCAACGACTTTGGCAACATCTTGAGTATAGGACTAGCGATTTCCGCTTTGCGCCCATAATCGCCGGTCATGGCAGCAGCAGGAGTTGGTCGCCGTTTGTGGAGCCAATAATATGCAGGGGTTACATCAGCGCGGGAAAATTCAATGTACCCCCAAATAGGATAATAGGAATGCAAACCGGTATAGTTTAATTGCCATGCTGCGTTTGCAGATTGGTTAGGTGGTATTTTTTTTCGTAACACATAAAGCCCAACATCTTCTTCATAATAGGGCAGCAAACTTTTTTCGTTAAGTTCTGCAAGGTATTTACGACGATAATTGACAGCCATAAATTTTAGCCCGGCTGCGTCTGCAAATTTGGGATCCAGCCATGTTATGCCATGGTTACGCTTTGGACCAAATTCCTCATCACTTAACACAGAAAATTTCAATACCTGGTTTTTAATCGTCAACTCCACATGGCTATAACCCACCTCATAGCCAAACTCCCTGGTGCTGTGGTTACTCACAAATATGGCACCCAGTATATTTTCAAGTAGCGTTTCTACAACACCAACTGGACGATGATAAGTTAGTTTTTCATACCCTTTAATTGCCGCATAGCGAGGCAAGGATGGTTCTGATTTGATGAAAGAAAACAATCCCGGTTTTTTATTGTAGCTTTGGAAGTGATTTCCATTGATGTCAGTCTCGTCCTGATGAATATTATATTCAGTGCGAATATTGTGGGACATATAAACCAGATCGGTGATTTTGTCCCGCTGGTTGGAAATATCCAGTATCTCCACCTTCCCGTTTTGATAGAGATAGGCCAACCCTTTTTCATTCTTGTCCAGAAATTCCACTATCTCAGCATGGTTGAATGCATCCAGCAGTTGCTGTTCAGAATAGGAAGAAGCATCAATTATTTCGCCATAGCTTTTTTGCTGTTTGTCTCCGGTAAAAACCCAATCGATAAATCCTTCTGTTGCCAATATCAAGCCCGACGAATACAGGTCACTGGTATTGAAATGGTCGATCACTTCACCGGTGGAATTGATTTTCCATAAATCATCGCCGCTCTGTGCGATAAACAGGGATTGGTTATTGTATTGGTACAATGCATCAATAGGACCATCAATTAATTTGACGATTTCATAATCCTGTGAAGCGGATTGATTTGCAGAAAGCCGGGGATATTCTTTTTCCGGAGCAGCCACGGCTGAATTCATGAAAAATCCCAACATACACACCACTCCCCAACCATACATTAATCGCATTTTTTTACACCCAACCGTAGGTCATCCATTCTGGGCGCATTATAAGCGACAATTCCTGGCTTCAGGATATATATGTTCAGGATGTGATGGCCGTTGAACCCAGCAACGGTAAATGTTTAAGGCGATGGTATTGCAGGGATAAACCTATGCAATGTTTTAACTGCTTGACCGGAATTAATTCCATGCGCGTAAAGATAATCGCCCGGTTGCCATCATAACAAAATAAATGGCCATACAGCGCTTCAAAGGTTTCGACGAGAGTGGTATTACAATTGAAATACAAAGCGTAGTGTTCGGGGTCGCGCGCTTTCCAATCCATGCGAATCGCACTGCCCTGTTTGGCGATATAACTAGGCTCACCCCAGCGCAGGGTTTCTTCTATCTCACCCAGCTGCAATTCAGCAGCCGTTTGCAGAACTAATGTGCGCAAAAACAGCAATCGCTTGCGCATATCGGGTGGATATTTTTTAAAAACTTCAGCAACAGATGGATTGTGGATCGATTGCATCACAACACACTCCTGCGGTTTTTCTGATGCGACTATATCAATATCGCAATAGTATTTTGCGAGCAGATATTGATGCAATCACATCAGAAAATTTTACTGGAAATCAGTGGCCTTCAAGTTTTGCAGCGAGTTCTTCATCCCAGAACGACGCTTCAATCTTGTGGCCTTCCGGATCGCGCACAAAACAACCGTAATAGGGTTCACCGTATAACGGCCGTGGGCCGGGTGGGCCATCACAGGTTGCGCCAGCGGCGATGGCGGCATCGTAAAAGGCGTGCACTTGTTCTTTAGTATCCGCAATAAATCCGATATGGAAACCATTACCGATGCTTGCCGGTTTTCCGTCGTGCGGAACGCCAATCCAGAACTCGGGAAATTGCCGGCCAAATGCGACAGCGCCTGGATGCTCCATCAGTATTTTTGCGCCGACACTGGGTAACACTGCCACATAAAACGCGCGCAGTGACTCAAAATCGTTGGTGCCAATTGATACATGGGATATAACGCTGGGGGATGGACTGCTCATAATTCCTTTCTCCGGTTGATTGAATATATAGAGGGTTTTAATTAACGAATGCGCTGGTAAGTACCCAACTCGGCTTTAATTCCCAAACGCGCAATTGTTTCTTGCGCATTGAAACCGGTTTTCTGGTGCATTTCTTTGACAACAGCGCGTGCGCTGTCGATAAAGCTGGAATTTTCCCATTCCACTAACGTCGCCAATACAAATGATTTGTCATCATGTGGCTGCTCGAGTAAAAAATCCTGAATAAAGCCGGGTTGCTCATTCAGTATTTGATGGGTGGCTTTTACGCGCGCGAGAAATTCTTCGCGTGCGGTAGTGGGGACGATAAATTTGTCCAGGCGATAGATGCGTTGGGAAGTTGTGGAGTCTGGCATTTTACTTTTCCTTTCAGGTTGGAAATCCCCCGGCCGCCCTGGCTACGTGCCCCGTTCCAAAGAGGTCCGGGGGATTCAGTAATTCCAGAGTAAACCCGATTCCAACCAAAACCTGTCAGGAGAAATAAACAGAAAAAAATCAAAAAAAAGCCCCGGTAATTAACCGGGGCAAAGACAGCTACATATGACTTGTAGAACGATTACGAGAAACTATTTATTAAAGTGATTCACGTTATTAAAGTGATTCAAGAAACCGCAACACATCCTGTTTCTGTGATGACGATAATGCTTGATACGCATTTTTCGCCGCCTGGCCTTCACCACCGTGCCACAAAATTGCTTCTTCGATGGTGCGTGCGCGACCATCATGCAAATAACTGTGCACTGGTGTACACACTTGCGCACCTTGCCCTGCATCGGTCACACCACCGGTTACGCAAGCCGACAAGCCCAATCCCCACAGCGGTGCGGTACGCCATTCAGCACCGCTTGCCTGGCCTTCACCAAGCGTATCCGCCATATCCGCGCCCATATCGTGCAGCAGCATATCGGTGTACGGCTTGATCGTTTGGCTGCGCAATTCACCGAGTGGATGGTATTGGCTGGTTACGTGTTGCGGCGTGTGGCAAGCAACACAACCGATGGTGGCGAATTGCGTTTCACCGCGTTGCACAGCGGCATCGTTAAGGTTGCGTTGCGGACGCACACCGAGTGTTGAAATATATTTCACCAGATTATTTAAATGCGTATCGGATAATTCCGCACCACTCGCACCGCAATCCGTTTGCGCTGAACCGCAATCAGGGTTTGGCAATACGCTGGTCATCACCCCCATATCCGCATTAAATGCCGCTGCAACCTGATGCTTCACACTGGTGGTTCCCGCTTTGTAACCAAAACGACCTAGCCGGGTTTGACCGGATGGATCAGTGATGCGGTTCGCACGACCGGAAATGCCATCACCGTTTGCATCGTTGATATCTTCTTTCGCGAGAATTGCCGCTTCAGGAATCGCTTCCAATAAACCCATACCCACCAATTGCGGTGCAACACGCGCAGAAAAACGCGCCGGTGTTACGCCACTGAATTGATAATTGGGTTTACGCAAACCGTTTGATTCGCTCCAGAATGCAATCGATGCTTGCCCTTCACTTGCAACACCGTTTGCTGATTTTGGTTGCAATGAACGGCCAAGGTTTGGATGCGGATTGCCATTGGCATCGGCCACTTTAAATACCCATTTTTCCAATGGCTGGCCAACCGGCGCTGGTGCCGCACGACCATTGCGCACGTGGCAACCGGCGCAGCGGTCATGCACATAATGCGGACCGGCTTTACCGACGGTATCGGCGAAAGTGCCGTTATCGACAACATGTTCATCGTGTGAACCATCAACAAATGAGGCGTGATGCACGCGGCGGCCCAACACAAAGGGCTGGCCATTAATCGATGCGAGATTGGTTGCCATCTGGATGAAATGGTTATCCGGTTCATTCGAATGGTTGTAGGGCAAAGTGGTCTTGCCACCTAACCAGGCTTTCTCCGGAATTTTTACCGAATCTTTTCTGCCGCCAATGTTGCCGAAATTACCGGTGATATCCCAGGGCACCAAACCTTCACCGACGATGTATAAATACGTCGTACCGTAATACGCCGAGCGCCCATGGGGAACGGTGTGATCAAGGAATTGGCTTAATTCAAATTCGAGTTTATCGCCAATCTGGATATTGCGACCTTCGCGCGCGTTGAAACTGCGCTCTTTGTAGTAATTGAAATTATCGATCACGTTCATGGTGCCGTTATCGTAATACTCGGCCACGGTGCCCACACCGCGGTAGAACCAGCGATTTTCCGCTTCGGTGTCATTCAACTTGAATTGGGTTTTTACATTCATGCGCACGGTGCTGCCACCTTTGGCAACGTAGTCCACAATTTCAATTTCAGCGGTGCGGTGCTCCCAATAAAAACTGAGGAAATGATCGTAGGCCTGGAATTGATCTTCCTTCGCATGGCGATCACGGCCGCGGTCAGCAATACGGGTCACCAATGCATCGCCACGATCAAACTGGATTGCACCTTCAAGCACTGTCGATGAATTGTATAACGGCACAATATTGCCAACACTTGCCGTTGATGAAGAACTCACCGCCGTTACCGAAGAACTGCTGCGCGATGAACTTGATGGCACCAGCGAGCTGCTACGCGATGAGCTGGAAAGCACTGAACTGGACAACAGCGAGCTTGAACGCGACGAACTGGATATTGCCGAGCTTGATGCAACAGCGCCCAATGAATAATTTTGCCAGGGTGTATCCTGCCCCACGCCGGAACGAATAATAGTGAAGTTGATGCTCACTACATCCGTCGCTTTTAAATTGGGAATATCGTAAGTCCAGTTGCCGCCGGAAACATTCATGCGCACATTTTGCTGGGCGCCATTGTTGATGCGGTAATGGAGATCAACAATGTCCGCCTGGTTTACTGTTGCGCGTAACGTGGTGCTATTCAAGGTAGTGACACAACCGGAATTGCAATTGCCCGCCGCCACGCTGGATGAAGAAACCACGGGCAATGATCCGAATACATCAATTTCAAAAATCGAGTATCCCCAGTTGTTGCCAGTGCTGCGTGTCAACGCATTCACTCGTACATATCGATAAGTGCCGTTGACACCGACAGTATCGGTGCGATTACCAAAGGTGCCACCGGTACGCAGGCTCATTTGGGTCCAAGTGGAATTATTGTTAGAGCCGAGTAATTCATAACTCGCGGCGTTGGCGGCCTCCCAATTAATCACTACTTGATTGAGCGCATAGGCCTGCCCCAAATCCAGTGTGAGTGAACTGGGTGAAACACCGTGGCTGGATTCCCAGCGGGTTGCATTGTTATTGTCGATTGCAAAACTGGCAGGTTGTAGATTGGTGCTGCCAGTGATGCTGACCGGATTAATGTTAATGGTTTGCGCGTTGGTTGTTTGCATAAAAAGACTGCTACTGGCTAATGCAACAAATAGCCATGCAGCCCTTGAACCGAGCGGTAGTATTTGCATGTGATCTTGCCTCTACTTTATTTATTATCGAGAGGTTGCCCTGCGGACAGCGAGACGGGAGCAACGGTTGATACTTTTTCTTGAACGCCTGTTGCGCCACTTCGCAAAATGGAGGTCACTTGTGATGAGCCAGATCGCAAAAAATTATTGGTTTTGTAATAGCGCGGGAACATAGTGTAGGAAGTGAAATTGCCAGCGTCGTCCCACAATCAGGATGCAAACAAAGTGGCTATCCAAAAACAGATCTGCTGCACAAAAATAGCGATTAATAAGAGTGGTTCGCATCAAAAGTGGCGACTGGCACATTAATTTTCAGGGATTTATAACGTCCCAATCAGCGAAACAATTAAGTGGCACTGCCGGTTTTGCATTTATTGCGCGGTTTTTATCCTATGTGCTTGTCATAAAAACTCAACACTCCCGTGGTTCTATGGTGGAAACTTGCGGAGAACCATCATGAACACCCCAGCCCATTCACCGGAAAATATTGGTGTCGTTATCACTACGTATAATCAACCTGCATGGCTGGAAAAAGTATTGCTGGGTTATGAGGCGCAAATTTTTACCGATTTTCGAGTATTGATTGCTGACGATGGTTCCGGTGAAGCAACACGTGCAGTTATTGAGAAATTCCAGCAGCGCGGGAAACTGGATATTGAACATGTGTGGCACGAAGACCGCGGCTTTCGCAAATGCCAGATCCTTAATAAAGTTATTTTTCACACCGACTGTGATTACCTGGTTTTTACCGATGGCGATTGCATCCCCGAACCGGATTTTGTTGGCAAGCATTGGCAATTAGCACGGCCCGGTTATTTTCTTTCCGGCGGTTATGTGAAATTGAATATGGCGGTTTCTACTGCCATTGATATTAATGACATCCGCGCGGGTAATCCTTTTAATATCGACTGGCTTACACGCCACGGCCAGAAGAACAGCCACAAATTATGGAAGCTGGTAAAAAGCCGGTGGCTAAAAAATCTGCTGGATACCATCACCCCGACCAAAGCCACCTGGAACGGTATGAACAGCTCTACCTGGACAGAAGCCATTCGCGCCTGCAATGGTTTTAATGAAGATATGCAGTACGGCGGGCTGGATCGTGAATTAGGTGAGCGCTTGTGCAATTTGGGGTTAAAAGGCAAACAAGTGCGCTACAGCGTGAGCTGTTTACACCTTGATCATCCGCGCGCCTACGATACCCCGGAAACCTGGGCAAAAAACTACGCCATTCGCGCCGAAGTAAAACGACTGGGACTGTATTGGACACCGAATGGAATGAGTAAAACCTCTTTGCAATCGACTGCGTTTGCTACAAAAGTGCCAGCGTTTGAACAACCCATCGCGCGCACCAAACATCCAAAAGTGGCTGCTGTTTAAGCGCCGCCTTCGCAATAATCCTTGACCGGATAGTAATGTTCCTTCGATAGCCCTACCGAAAACGCTGCAAATCATAATGTGCGTACAGCGCCCGCCATTGTTCAGTATTACCCTCACCGCGCACATTGGTGCGCTTCAGTGAAATCCGCTGGGTTCCCCAAATCGGGATCGGTTTGCATCCCGGTGCAGACGAGCGACGAACCTCCGTTCCCGCCATGAGTGACATCGCCTTGAACCACAAATCATCGGCGCGCGGCGTCAACGTTAAGAACAGATCCCGAGCCAGCACATCAGCATGCAAAGTATCAGGGGGATAAAGTACACCACCGTAACCAACCGACATCAGCCAGGGATGGGTGAGATCGACACCCTCTACCGTAGGCCACTGGTGATAAGGCTTGGGTAAACCGCAGGGCTCAAATTCAATGGTGCGGCATTCATGGGCGATAATCGCACGGGGATAGCGCAGGTGATCCTTGTATAACCGGTGCAACCAGTCAGGGCTGTACATCAAATCATCATCACAAGTCACTATAACCTTGTCGGGATATTGAGCCAGTGTATGGATCAGCTTGCGGTGCGGGCAGGTTAAATCCACATAGTTGATGGTAAAGGTATCGCCCTCCAGCTCCGCCAATTCGCGGGGGATACGGTGACGCAACCCTTCATTCAACCACAGGATAATTTTTTGGGCGGCGACATCTTGTGCCAATAAACTGCGCACGGTGAGCGCCACCGCCTTCAAGCGGGAAGGAATGGAGGTAAGTGAAATAATGAGCGGCAACGCAGGGTCGCGCCGGCGATTCAGTGCGAGACTATCCAATCCCTTTAATCGATGCGCCATCCATAAAGACCCCGGCAGCTGTTTTAGCTTCATTCATTTACACCCTTCATTTAGTACCGGCCTTTGCCAAACCTACACGGCTCCTGTGTCATTCCTATGACACATTGCGATACCTGCCAAGCGCGCACGTGCGCAAAATAGCGGAATTCACAAAGGGAATACCCCTACCGCAACTGGATTTGCTAGAATCGCCGCCTCAAAAAATTCCGCAGAGAACACAACCATGCTGATCCAGGCCCCCATCTCCCTTGGCGAACTGATTGATAAAATCACTATTCTGGAAATCAAAGCTGTTCATATCAGCGATGAAACCAAACTCAAAAATGTGACCCATGAGTTGAATATCCTCAATGAAAAAGTGGATAGCCTGCTGGATGCAACGGGTAAAACCAAACTGGAACCGCTGAAAAAATCCTTGAAAGATATCAACCAGGAATTGTGGGTAATTGAAGATGACATTCGCGACTGTGAGCGCGATAAGGACTTCAGCGATAAATTTATCCAACTGGCACGCGCGGTTTATTTCACCAACGACAAACGCGCCGCCGTAAAAAAAGATATCAACCTCGCCTTTGGTTCTGAATTGATCGAAGAAAAATCGTACAAGAATTACCAGTGATTTTTACGTGTCCCTTGCAGAATTAACCATGGGATGAGTGCCCTCAATGCCGTACAAGCCCTCAATGACCTACAAACAGTTACCGCAGCAGTTTACCGTGCAGTGTTGTTTGCACCGTAAATCACACGGATGTGATGTATGAAAATCCTGCTCATTAAAATGTCCTCGATGGGCGATATTTTCCACACTTTCCCCGCAATCAGTGATATCAGGAAAAACTTTCCTGATGCGCAAATCGATTGGGTTGTTGAGGATAGCTTTAAGGAAATTGTGGATTGGCACCCGGCGGTCCACAAAGCGATCCCCATTCATTTGCGTCGCTGGGTAAAGCAACGCAGTAAAAGTGCATGGCAGGAATTTAAAACCTGGCGACAAGAGTTACGCCAGGAGACCTATGACATGGTTATCGATGCCCAAGGCTTGTTAAAAAGTGCGGTCATTGCCAGGTGCGCCAAAAGTCCGGTTATTCACGGTTACGACAAACATTCAGCGCGCGAAGCGGTGACTCACTGGTTTTATAAATGCCGGTATCCTGTTGAAAAAGAACAACATGCTGTAGAACGCACCCGCCAATTGGTTGGTAAAGTATTAGGTTACACACCGGGTGAAAAATTAAATTTTGGGATTAACCAGAATTTCACTCACATCAAAAAAAATCCGCGCAAATTGGTTTTTATTATTGGCACCAGTTGGGTTACCAAATTGTGGGCCGCCAATGAATGGAAAGCACTAACGCAAATTGCATTGAATGCCGGGTTTGATGTGGAAATTATTTGGGGTAGCCCGGAAGAACAAGCGATTGCCGATGGCATTATTGCCAGTTGCCCGGGCGCCAGCCGCCCAGAACAACGTTTATCTATTACCACGATTGCTGAAAAACTGGTGGAAGCAGCAGGGGTCATCGGCCTGGACACCGGTTTTTCCCATCTTGCTGGCGCATTGGAAACACCCACCATCGCACTGTACGGCGCAACATCGCCTACCAAGGTAGGATTGATTGGTGAACACACGCACAATCTGCAAATGGATAATCCCCTCGATTGCATGCCCTGCCACAAACGACACTGCAAATGGCTGCCTGAACACAGCATAGATACGCCTCAATGTATGACCAGTATTAAAGCTGCACAGGTTTGGTCAGAGTTGCAAAAGAAAATTTCATTGCACTAATTTATTCTCAAAGGAAGTTTTGCACTATGACTTTGGTTTTTTCCAAGGATGCGATCGCCCCCTATAAAGATCGTCGCTGGCTTGCGCCTTTCACTACAATCAATGCGATTATTATGGCCCTTGTCACCTTATGGCATAGCCAATGGCCACTTTCACCTGGAGCCCAGGTTTATCTCGTTGCCGGAATGGTTATCCACTTTGCGGTGTTATCTTTTGCAGTGACCCTGTGCATATTGGTATTGGGTTTTTTACTGCGTTTACGCAAGCATCGAATGACGCTGGCAATAATTGTATTTGCGTTCGCACAATTAATTGTTATTACGAACGTGAAGGTGTTCAGCCTCTACCATTTCCATTTGAATGGCATGGTGATTAATTTATTATTCAGCGGCGCACTGCTGGAAAATATCGCATTTTCATGGCAGATGTGGGCATCTATCGCAGCAATTTTAGTGAGCGTTTTAATCGGCCAACGCTTGGTAGTTGCGCTCAGTCGCAAAATTTCCACTGGGAATTCGTTGCGCAACCGGCACTACTTCGTTTTTTTTCTGACAAGCTATATTGGATTACAATTATTGAGCGGCTGCGCCGATGCATTTGGCTGGAATAATCTCACCGCACAAAATCGCTATATTCCCTGGATGCCAACCACCACCATGCGTTCATCGCTGGAAAAAATGGGGTTTGAAGTCAAACAACAATCCAGCAAATTCAAATCAAATACCGCCGATGGTTTGAAATATCCCACCGCTCCATTGCAATGTGCCCCGAAAGAAAAACTGAACATCTTAATGCTGGTAGTGGATTCCTTGCGCTTCGATCAATTAAACGCCGAAGTAATGCCCAACAGCTTTCAATTAAAAAACCAGGCGCTGTCCTTCGAAAATCATTTTAGTACCAGCAACTCCACGCGCTATGGTTTGTTCAGTATGTTCTACGGTATCTCCGGCAGCTATTGGAAACCCATGCTCGCCGCTGAGCGCGGTAGCGCCCTGTTTGATGTGACGCAACAGCTCGATTACCGGCATTTTATTTACGGCAGCAGCACCCTCACCTTCCCTGAGTTTGATCGCACCATTTTTTCTGCGTTGCGCAATCAATTACAATCCGGCCAATACAAAAACAGTGCTGCTAACGACATCGATATCACCGAGCGCTTTATCCGCGATTTAAAAGCACAACCTGCGGACGCACCCTTCTTCGGTTTTTTATTTTTTGATGCGCCGCATGGTTTCGGCATACCACAAGATTATCCGCAGCGCTTCGAGCCAATGTTAGAGAAAGTTAACTATCTGGAATTAAATAATAATTATGATCCGGTTCCCTTCCTCAATTTGTACAAAACCACGGCGCATTTTGTTGATGGCCTGATTAAACAAATACTGGATGAGCTGGCAGCACAACAACGTTTGCACAATACGCTAGTCATTATCACCAGCGACCACGGCCAGGAGTTCAATGAGCTGCATAAAAATTTCTGGGGCCATAATAGCAACTTCAGCCAATGGCAAACGAAGGTGCCGTTGTTGATATTGTGGCCGGGCAAAGACCCCGCCAGTATTACTCGCCTGACCAGCCATGAGGACATGATCCCCAGCCTGTTAACCGAGGCCTTTGGGTGCAGCAACCCCACCAGTGATTATTCAACCGGACAATCGTTGTTAGCGAATGGAACAAACACGGAAAATGGAAAAAAAACGGACAGGGGCTTACTAATGGAGTCCTGGACCGACAGGGCGATCCTGTATGATAACCACCTGTATCTAATCGATCCGATTGGCGACATCGATGTTGTCGACCAGAATTATGATCCGGTAGAAAATATCGCGCTACCGCCAAAAATTCTTGCTGATACGATTGAGCATATGTCGCGCTTTCTCAAAAGTAATTGATCGTCCAACTATGGATAATTTATTTCCCTGGATATCACCATGAGCAAATACTATTTATTTTATGGTTCGGAGCGCTACACCCAGGCGATAATGCGCCCTATTGACGCCGCCATAAAAGCGCGCGGCGGTAAAGTCGCCTGGTTCTTTAACGGCCCCGGCGCAGAAGATTTGCACGATGATGATCACTTACTGGCAACGGTCGATGAGGTAATGCGCTGGAACCCGTTTGCGGTTATTACACCGAACAATATGGTTCCGCATTTTTTCCCCGGCGTTAAAGTACAAACCTTCCATGGCTTTGATGCGGGCAAGCCACGGCATATTTATATCCGCGGCTTTTTTGATTTGTATTGCACCACCGGCCCTGCGGATACCCAACAATTTTTAGCCCTTGCCAACAAGTTGCAACATTTCCACGTTGTTGAAACCGGTTGGCCCAAGCTCGATTATTTTTTTACACAGCTACCGGAACATTTGCCGCCCGTTAAACAACCGCCAACAATCCTTTATCACTCCACCTTTTCCCCTTCCTGGAGCGCAGCAGAAACACTGTACCCGGAAGTGAAACGGCTCAGCCAAACCGGCGAATGGAAATGGGTGGTGACCTTGCATCCAAAAATGAACGAGGAAACCCGTGCGAAATTCCAGGCACTGGAAAATGAAAACCTCACATTCTCCAATACCGATAATATTCTGGAATTATTTGGTGACGCTGATGTCATGTGCTCGGACACATCATCGGCCCTGAGCGAATTTTTGCTCACACGCAAACCGGTGGTAACCTTCAACAATCGCCGCCCCGGCCCGCAATTAATTGACATACATAAAGCGGAAGATTTTGAACCCGCCATACGCCGCGCATTAACGCGCCCAACCGAATTGATGCAGGCGATTACTGCATTTGGTGAATCCATACACCCGGCGCGCGATGGCAAATCCGCCGAACGTATTCTGGATGCGATTGACGATTTTATCGCGCGCGGCGGAAAAAATCCGAAAGCCAAACCCTGGAATCTCTGGCGTAAATTCAAGCTCAGACAAAAAATGAAGTATTGGAAATAGGATTGACTATGTCCAGCGTACTTATTGATGCAAGCCTTATCCACTATACCAACACCGGGATAGCGAATGTGATGCGCTCCTTGTTAACAGGAATTGAATCGCACTCCGATGCGTCTATCAATTATAAAATCCTTATTCCGCACAACCATCGTTTTTCTGCCAGGGAAAATATTAGTTATGTCCCCGTGCGCAAGTGGCAAAAATTTGTTCCGCCGAGCTTACCGCGTGTTGATGTATGGCATTCAACTTACCAGAGCTTTCGCTTTCTTCGAAAAACAAAAAATACTCGCCAGGTCATTACGATCCATGACCTCAACTTTCTTTACGAGAAAAATGCCTGTAAAGCCAAATTTCATTTGGACAGATTGCAACAACGGGTAAACGGGGCGGATGCATTGGTAACTATCTCGCAATTTGTTGCCGATGATATAAAAAAACATATTGCATTGAATAATAAACCGGTGGAAGTTATTTATAACTGTGTGGAAAATCTGCAGCAGCGCCCGGCAACGCAACCGTCATTCTACAAACAGGATGTACCTTTTTTCTTTACGCTTGGCGCCATGCGTCGCAAAAAAAATTTTCACGCATTACTGGATGTGATGGCACGCATACCCGACCACCAACTTTATATTTGCGGCAATCTGGATGATAAGGGCTACATCGAAGAGTTACACCAGAAAATAACCGCATTACAACTACACAATGTTCACATCGGTGGCCCGATAACCAGCGCAGAAAAAGTCTGGCTTTATCAGCACGCCGAGGCTTTCTTATTTCCATCCATGTTTGAAGGGTTCGGTTTGCCGGTCATTGAAGCGATGCAATTTGGTACACCGGTATTTACCTCCAACATGACCAGTTTGCCCGAAGTCGCGGGCGGGCATGCCGTTATCTGGGAAAATTTCGCCCCAGATTACATGACTGAAACCGTGCTTGAAAACCTGCCGCGACTGAAAAATGATGCGGCCCATCGTGAAAAAATGATTGCTTATGCAACCAGCTTTAACCTTGAGAAAAATATCCAGCAGTATGTGCGCCTTTATCAACGCCTGGCCACTACATCCGCGAGCGGGGCATAAGGGACGTGAACAGTGTGGCGATTACTATTGGTCATTTATCCGGGGCAATTACAACCCCATTTGATGATCCGCAAACCCGTGCAAGCCTCGGAAAATTACAACAACTCTGCCATAGCGGAGAGAAACTTTCCCATGGGGGCGATTTCGTTCTCAAAAATGAATTACAAACAGCGAATGGAACCATTCCCGTTGCGATAAAAGTTTTCAAACGCCAATCCTGGTGGAAAGATCGCTACGATAAAAAAAATAAATCCAAAGCAGAGCGTTCTTATGTAGCTGCATGTTATTTGCAATCGCAACACATAGGCACGCCGCAACCCGTGGCCTGGCTTGAACGCTGGGATAACAACCGCTTAATCGAAAGTTATTATATTTGCCGCTTTGAAGCAGCGCCCAGCCTGCGCGAAGTAATGGCTGACATACTCTGGGACAAGCGCGATAACCAGCCACTGATGGAAGTTCTCCTGCACCTCGCACCGGCACTGCGCACTATGCACGATGCCGGATTTATGCATGGCGATATGGGCAATCAAAATATTCTCTTACCGCACACCGATGATGGTAAATGGCTGGCACCGCAATGGATTGATTTGAATCGCAGCAAAATTTTTCCGGCACCACTAGGCAACAAAGAACGGGCAAAAGATCTCGCCCGGCTCGCGATACCCGGTGCGTATATGAAAATTTTCAAGATGATTTACAGCCATCATCAATTACCGGAACCCGAGCTGGATAAACTCGAACAAAAATTGCGTGAACAATTCTGGCGACACAGACGCAACAGCAAATGGCGCCATCCAATCCGCCACTGGAAAAATAAACGTAAATCGTCTGGCCGTTCTTTGTATCCCGAACCCAAAGATATTTGGCTATGGGATGAAAAAACTGCCCAACCGATGATTAGCCTTGGACGCAAGGAAAAACACCAGTACCGCAATACCGGCTATGTTCTTTCTATGGTGTGGCAAGGCCTTTGTGCCCTGCCGGGTATTTATTTGCGTTACCGGAAATTACTGCAAGAAAGTTATCGCCAACCGCGATCAATGCAGCAGCGTATTGGTATCGCGTTGCATCCACACCCGGATTACATGGCAACGGAATTAAGGCTATTACAGGAATTAGGCAATCCCCCGGTTTTTGTCCGCTTTTATCACCATGAAACCGATGAAGATTGGAATAGAGGAATTACTTTGGTTGAGCAATTACACACGCAAAATATTCCGGTGATGATCGGATTATTACAAGACCGGCGCGCCGTTCTGGAACCAGACTCATGGGCAGGATTCCTGAATAAAATTATTCGCCAGTTGGTAGATAAGGTGACCCATATTGAAGTTACCCACGCTACGAATCGGGTTAAATGGGGTGTTTGGAGCAGCACTGAATATTTACAGCTGATGCGGCCGGCATTGGAACTCAAGCAAGAATTTCCGCACCTGCAATTAACCGGTCCCGCTTGCATCGATTTTGAATATCTACCGGTGATTGCGGCGTTGAATGCATTACCTGGTGATTTCCGTTTTACTGCGCTATCCCATTTCCTCTATGTTGACCGTCGTGGCGCACCGGAAAACAAGCAGGGATATTTTTCCACACTGGAAAAAAGTGCCATGATTCGCGCATTGGCCCAGTGGTCAACACATACTGAAGATCGCGTCATTATTTCTGAAGTTAATTGGCCGGTAAAAAACACGCACATCTGGTCGCCGATTGGTTGCCCCTATGAAACGCCTAACTGGCGACGCATACAACCGGGTGAAAACGATGAAGATTACGCCAGCTATATGCTGCGCTTCCTGGCAATTACATTGTGTTCCGGCCACGTCGAGCAGGTTTTTTGGTGGCGCTTATCTGCCCATGGTTATGGTTTGGTAGATGATCAAAATCAATTCACACCACGCCCGGCATTTTATGCGCTGGCTCACTTTCTTAAATTGCTCGGTGCTGCCACCTTCACAAAAAAATGGCCCACGGACGAATGTATCTATATATTGGAGTTCTCAAAAGAAGGCCGGCAAATATTGATGGGATGGACCACCCACACCACCCCCCAAGCGTTGCCATTAACAATAACGTCGCTGGCGATCTACAATGCCTATGGTGAAACTGTTACAGATTCGATGCTTACATCGTCACCAAAATATTTTATTGTGGGCTGACCTTTCACATTTCCTCAACCGTAATAATTAACATGAATATTCGCTCATTCCCAAGCGCGCTTTTTTCCGGTCATTTGCGTTTTATTATTCGCATGTTCGTACTGAGCCTCATCCTCCTCAGCATTAGCCGGGTGCTGTTGATGGCCTGGCAATGGGATCGGGTTGAGCCTGCCGGCAAACTGGTGGCGATGCTCCTGCAAGGTATTCGTGCCGATATTATTATGGCTAGCTTCTGGGCGCTGATTCCGATATTAACCATCCCTTTATGGCGCCCTAACGCCTGGCGCCCGGGTTGGGAAAAATTTACTTATAGTTGGTCGGTATTGGGGTTAGGACTATTTATTTTTATGGAGCTGGCAACTCCCGCATTTGTTATGCAGTACGACTTGCGGCCCAATCGTATTTTCGTAGAGTACCTGAAATATCCGAAGGAAGTTTTTTCCACGCTGTGGTACGGATTTCGCGGGCCATTTTTAGGCGGAATTTTCCTGACTGTTTTGATTACCGTGCTTTCCAGCAAATTAATTAAAGACAAAAAAAGTCATCCCTATAAAATTTCCTATTTGCATTTAATATTAATTTGGCCATTGTTAATTTTGGTATTGGCAATGGGCATCCGCTCTACTACCCAACATCGCCCGGCAAACCCGGCACTGTTTGCAATTACCGGCGATGCGATGGTTAATTCGTTGGTGATTAACTCAACCTATTCCGTAGTGTTTGCAATTTACAATATGAAACATGAAGCCAAATCCAGCGAAATCTATGGGGAAATGGCGACAGCGGATATCATTAAACAAAATCTGGATTGGCCCTGGCTTAAACATTATCAATTCACCAACACAAAATATCCCACAGTGCATCAGCAAACAGCAGCGGTGCAACGGGAGAAACCGTTAAATCTGGTGATTGTGCTTGAGGAAAGCCTTGGCGCCACGTTTGTGGAAAGCCTGGGTGGTGTGCCCGTAACACCCAACCTGGAAAAGCTCAAAGAACAAGGTTGGTGGTTCGAACAACTCTACGCAACCGGAACGCGCTCGGTTCGCGGTATTGAGGCAGTTGTTGCGGGCTTTATGCCGACACCGGCGCAAAGTACCGTCAAATTATCTTTGTCACAGAAAAACTTTTTTACAATCGCCGATCTGCTTGAGCGCAAGGGTTACCACACCGAATTTATTTATGGCGGTGAAGCCCATTTTGATAACATGCGTGGCTTTTTTACCGGCAATGGTTTTGAACAAATCATCGACTTTAAAGATATTAAAAACCCGCAATTTGTCGGCAGCTGGGGCGCTAGTGATGAAGATTTATTCAATCATGCCCATCAGCATTTACTGCAACTGCATGAACAACAAAAACCGTTTTTTAGCCTGATTTTCACCTCATCAAATCATTCTCCATTTGAATTTCCCGATGGCCGGATTGAATTGCATGAAGAGCCGAAACAAGTTGTTAACAATGCGGTGAAATACGCGGATTACGCTCTCGGCGAGTTTATGAAAAAAGCACAGGCAAGTTCCTATTGGCAAGATACGCTCTTCCTGGTTGTGGCGGACCACGATAATCGCGTGTATGGCAACAGCCTGGTTCCCGTCAATAAATTTCATATACCGGGCCTTATCCTCGGCGCCGATATAAAACCCGAAAAAATTAATCCCATCGCCAGCCAGATTGATCTGGCACCGACATTAATTTCACTAATGGGTATTTCCTCCGAGCACCCAATGCTGGGCCGTGATTTTGCGACGGATAAAACCAGCCCCGGCAGAGCCCTTATCCAATTCGATGACACCTTTGCATTGATGGAGGAACAGCCCGGTGACACGCATAAACTTACGATATTAAAACCCAGTGGTGATGTTGTAGCCGCACAATATCATTTTCCCAGCAGGCATGTTTCGCTCTTACCGGATGCAGCCGCCGCCCCGGATGCAAACAAAGCCCTGGCACATGTGTTATTGCCGTCACTGCTTTATCGGGAACAAACTTATTACGTCCCCCACTGACAATCGTTTTAAAACCTGAATCCAACTGGTACAAGTATTACGTTCATGCATACGCTGACCTTGAGTAATCGCTGGGCTTTATTCGTTGATTTTTTTTCTCATGCAGTAAGTTGTTCGTTGATCGCAATAGTTCTTATGCAACTATTGCGATTAATCACCCTTTATCAGTTTAGTGACGAAATTATTGCGCAAGATTTACCATCCTACCTGCTGCACGCGCTGCGCTGGGATTTAAAGCTGGTTGCAACATCAATAGCCTTGGGGCTGCTAATATCAGCGTTGTTAATCGCTATCAAACCCGGTGTATTCGCCCTACGCACATACCGCGCAATCAACCTTCTTTTTTTATTATTATTTTGTAGCCTCGGTTTTATTCACACTATTTACTGGCACAGCGTTGGCCAACCGTTTGATATTTTTATTTTTGGGATAGTAGATGATCAAACGACCGAGTTAGTTAAATTATTCGTAACACAATACAGCCCGCTCACCAATGGAGTGCTGCTAATACTGATTTGCGCGATGGGTTTATTCGTACAGCGCCGAACCTATCAGGCACTGAACAATAGCGCAATGATAGTAGCCATTGCAGGAACACGCCGGGCTGCAATCAAAAGTATCTGTATAGTGTTAGCGATTATCGTATTAGCCATTGCTGCACGCGGCAGCCTTTCCCTGTTTCCGCTAAATAAAAAGACCACACATTTTTCTTCATCCAGCTTTATGAACAACCTTTCAATCAATGCACCCAACCATCTTTATTATGCCTTCAAGGAAAAAAGCAAAAACTCCGTCAATAACAACCCTCAGCAAGCGTTGAAATCGCGCGGGTATGCAAACCTTGATGAAGCCAAAGCGGATTTATTAGCGACTTACGACACCACTCCGCAAGGAGTTCCTTTACTTAAAAAGTCCAGGGCGCCCCATTTTGAAAAACTCCCTAATGTTGTGTTGGTGATGATGGAGAGCTGGAGTTCGCAAATTCTGTTGGCAGATTCTGAGCAACAAAACCTGTTGGGGAGTTTTCGCGAACAAAAAAATAGAGGGGCATTGTTTACCCGGTTTTTATCAACCCGCCTGGGCACCAACCGATTTATAGAAAGCACACTCCTCAATACATCCGTGTTAGAACTTTCCACATCATCGGCAAAAAATCATCAGCTAGCCTTTTCAAACCTGCAACCGTTTATCGCTAAGGGTTACCAGATCGCATTTGTCAGCGGTGGTGCACGATCCTGGTTAAATCACGATAATTTCTGGAAAACCCAGGGCGTAAATTATTACTGGGATATGTCAGATATCATTAAGGCTTACGGCATCGATAAACATTCGGACTGGGGCGTGCACGATGAATACACGTATCGTTTTGCGCTGGAAAAACTGCGCGAGTTATCGGCCGCACAGCAGCCAGTATTTATGTTTATTATTACCACCAGCAATCATCCGCCACACAAGGTGCCATCCGGATACGACGTGCCGATGTTTGCGACAGCCGCATTTGATGAACATTTAATTCAACCGGAAAATGCACAGATGCAAATGGCAACATTTCGCTATGCATCGGACCAGCTGGGAAAATTTTTACAGGAAGTGGATAATTCCCCACTCGACAACGACACCATACGCATGGCGACCGGGGACCATGTGCTGCGCAGTTTTTACCAGTTTTCCAGCAAGAGCGATAAATTGCTCGCAGGTGCCGTCCCCTTTTACATACAAGTGCCAATGGCGTACATGTCAGGCAAAAAGTGGGACACATCCATCATTGGCAGCCAGCGCGATATATTTCCAACACTGTTTGAGCTCATCCTGGCCGATGCGACCTATTTAAAAACTGGTTTTGATCTATTGGCAGCCGACGAACCCAGGGCTGCATGGTATGAACATGATATCTGGGTGCGCGACAATCAGGTTACTTTCAATAACGATGCTGTGGCTCACTCTTACGATAATCAGCTTAAGGTGACCGACCAAATAACCCCATCCAGTTCTTTGCATGACTATAGAAAACATATCAATGCATTGGAAGCATTATTGGAATGGCAGTTGGTTTCTGAAATGGGCGATGCGAAGAAATAAAAAATAAAATCATTTTGTGCATGCCTGACTTAATCAGGCATGCACGACCGCAGCAAAAAAATCTAGATTAGCTCATCAATACTTCCGATGCGTTTATCCAGCCAGTTATAAATTAGCTGTTGTTTTTTAGCAGATCCCCCTTCAATACTTTGCACGCAAGCAAAAACAACATTTTTATTGATATCGGCATAATATAGTTTGAAAGAAAGACGAAATAATGATTGCCTGGCCGGTTTCAATTGCACATTCGTTCGATCATTATCCAACACTGCCAAATTTTCCCGCCAATGAAAATGCGAACCAAGCGCTTCCGGTACATATTGGCCGGAGCCGCGTAATTGTGCATGTATATTGGTACTTACTGCCGCGGGAAACAGGGTAAAGATTTTTTCCCAGGATGACCGTTTCCACGCATGGGGAACATGGGGTAAACGGAAATATTTTTTGGTGCATCCCAATAGTCGCGCGCATGATTGTTGTAATTCCCAAAAACTTATGCGGCTCTTTTCTTTTTCCCGTCCAAACCAACGCCGCACAATACGAATCACACTTCTGCCAGGGACAGACTCTGGCAACAAATGCCATTTCCCGCGTAGTACTACTTTATCACCACGAAAAAAATCCTGCGGATGAGTCGGTTGAATCAACATAAAATCGTCATTTAAATACAAAAACTGTTCAGCGATTCCCGGTATTCGCCAGAGCAGGGAACTGATGGCCATACTATTAAAGCTGGGCAGGCATTCGGGATATTCAGCAAAAATAACACGATGATCAATTAAACAAACCCGGTGCTCAAATGCTGTTCCAGCCAGCTTGTCCAACAACGATGGGCGCTGCTGATCGGTAACAATAAAAATGGTCCGCAACCAGGGAGCAAACTTCAGCAACGATGTTACGCAATAATCCAGCTCACCGGCATTATGAAAACGCGCCTTATCGGCACCGCCCTTTCGCGACAAACCTTTATCCCGCAGGAAAGTATCTAATTTAGCCGCATGGTGCGGGTCGGCACCATCAACCCACATAATGACTGCATCAATCGGCGTCGAAACTGGAATATCTTGCATAGGCTATTCCTACTATCAAAGCGCATTTGACCCCTATCGTACACAAGTCGTTGCAACACTTACGCACTCCTAGTGCACAAAAACAGCTATAATCGCAGCCCAATTTTTTCGTTATTTCAGGGCAGCCAACGCAGCCGCAGACCTAGAGAGTTTCCAAGCGCTATGGATAAAACCTACCAACCCCACGCGATAGAAAACCAGTGGTACCAAACCTGGGAAGAGAAGGGTTATTTCAAACCCGCCGGCGAAGGCAATCCCTATTGCATTATGATTCCGCCGCCTAACGTCACAGGCAGCCTGCATATGGGCCACGGTTTCAATAATGCGGTGATGGATGCACTGATTCGCTATCGCCGGATGCGTGGTGACGACACTCTGTGGCAAGTCGGCACCGACCACGCTGGTATTGCGACCCAAATGGTGGTTGAGCGTCAATTAGCGGCACAAAATATTAGCCGACACGATCTTGGTCGCGAAAAATTCCTCGAAAAAGTCTGGGAGTGGAAAGAGCAATCGGGCGGTACTATTACTCGCCAGATTCGCCGCCTCGGCTCATCAGTGGATTGGACCCGCGAACGCTTCACAATGGATGATGGCCTCTCCACCGCAGTGCAGGAAGCGTTTGTACGCCTATATGAAGATGGTTTGATTTATCGCGGCAAACGCCTGGTGAATTGGGACCCGAAATTACATACCGCTATTTCCGATCTGGAAGTAGAAAATCACGATGAAAAAGGTCATTTGTGGAACTTGCGCTATCCGTTAGCCGATGGCGCCACGACAGCAGAGGGTAAAAATTATTTGGTGGTAGCAACAACTCGCCCTGAAACCATGTTGGGTGATAGTGCTGTTGCGGTTCATCCTGAAGATGAACGTTATAAATCACTAATTGGAAAATTTGTTTTACTGCCATTAGTAAATCGCTTGATTCCGATTGTTGCCGACGATTATGTAGATCGCGAATTCGGCACCGGCTGCGTGAAAATTACCCCGGCACACGATTTCAATGACTATGAAGTGGGCAAGCGCCACAACTTGCCACTCATCAATGTATTGGATAAAAATGCGGCGATTCTTGCACAAGCGCAAATTTTTAATCTGGATGGCAGCGTCAATAATGAATTGAATAGCACCCTGCCCGCCCAATTTGCCGGGCTTGATCGTTACGAAGCGCGCAAACAAATTGTTGCAGCGTTTGAAGCCGCAGAATTGCTGGAAAAAATTGATGACCATGGTTTGAAAGTGCCGCGCGGTGATCGCTCTGGCGTTGTTATTGAGCCGTGGTTAACCGACCAATGGTACGTAAGCACCAAACCATTGGCAGAACCGGCAATCGCCGCCGTTGAAGATGGCCGCATTCAATTCGTGCCCAAGCAATATGAAAATATGTACTTCTCATGGATGCGCGACATTCAGGATTGGTGCATTAGCCGTCAATTGTGGTGGGGTCATCGCATTCCAGCATGGTACGACGCGAGCGGCAAAGTATATGTTGGCCGCAACGAAGCAGAAGTGCGCAGCAAATATAATCTCGGCGCCGATGTAAAACTGAACCAGGACGAAGATGTTCTTGATACCTGGTTCAGTTCCGGTCTGTGGACCTTCTCTACCCTGGGCTGGCCAGAGCAAACCGAATTCTTGAAAAAGTTCCATCCAACTGATTTGCTCGTTACCGGCTTCGATATTATTTTCTTCTGGGTAGCGCGCATGATTATGCTCACCATGCACCTGGTGAAGCATGAAGATGGCAGTGCACAAATCCCCTTTAAAACCGTTTACGTCCATGGTCTGGTACGCGATAGCCAGGGCCAGAAAATGTCAAAGTCCAAAGGCAATGTGCTTGATCCGCTGGATATTATCGACGGTATCGATTTGGAAACGCTGGTACAAAAACGCACCACCGGTTTAATGAACCCCAAAGACGCTGCAAAAATTGAAAAACAAACACGCAAGGAATTTCCGGAGGGTATTCAAGCGTACGGAACTGACGCATTGCGTTTCACGTTCTGCTCGCTCGCATCGACTGGCCGCGATATTAAATTCGATATGGGCCGCGTGGAAGGTTACCGCAATTTCTGCAATAAAATATGGAACGCAACCCGCTACGTATTAATGCAATGCGAAGACCAGGATTGCGGGCAAGATGGTTCAAGCAACTATGAATTATCCGTTGCGGATCGCTGGATTATCAGCAAATTGCAGCAAGCCGAAAAACAAGTTGCTGAAGCACTCGACACTTATCGCCTCGATTTAGCGACGCAAGCAATTTATGAGTTTGTGTGGAATGAATATTGCGATTGGTACCTCGAATTATCCAAACCGATTTTATTTGATAAATCCGAAGGCAGTGAAGCACGCAAAAAAGGCACTCGCCGCACATTGATTCGCGTGCTCGAAACCATTTTGCGCTTGAGCCATCCGCTGATGCCATTTATCACCGAAGAGATCTGGCAAAAAATCAAACCACTCGCCGGCGCCACTGGCGAAACCATTATGCATGCGCGCTTCCCAAGTGCCGATGAAAGCAAGATCGATCAGCAGGCATTGAAAGATGTTGAATGGTTGCAAGCCGTTATTCTTGGTGTGCGTAATATTCGCGGTGAGATGAATATATCTCCGGCAAAAGACCTCAACGTGCTATTCAAAAATGGCAGCGCGGACGATCAGCAACGCCTGCAAGCAAACCAACAATTCCTGAAAAAGTTGGCATCACTGGAAAACGTTACCTGGTTGAATGCTGGTGATACAGAACCCATGTCGGCAACAGCGCTGGTTGGGCAAATGGAAATCCTGGTACCTATGGCAGGAATTATCGATAAAGACGCCGAAATCGCACGCCTAACCAAAGAAAGCAATAAATTGCAGCAAGATATTGAACGCACTGAAACCAAACTCGGCAATGCAGCGTTTGTTGAGAAAGCGCCTGCCGAAGTTGTAGAAAATGAGCGTAAGCGTGTGAACGAAAACAAAATTGCAGTAGAGAAATTGCGTGAGCAAATCCAAAAGATTAGTGCGCTGTAAAAATTAATTTTTTACGCTCATAAAAAGCCGATGCAAAAACATCGGCTTTTTTATTGGGGATTTTTCGATGGGAAAATTAAATCAGTAAGCAGGTTGTGCCGGAGCGCGTAGCTTGAGCGCAGCGATGCCCAACAAACACATCAACATAGCGGATAGCTTTAAAATTTAAACTTTCCAAGCCATTCTTAAAGCTGGCTTTTTTATTGAAGAGTTTCTGGTGGATAAATATATAGATCGCGTTGGGCATCGCTGCGCTCAGCACCAACCTACAAGTGTTACGCGCCCAGGCCTAACCTGTAGATTAAAAATTCTTTCTACGCAAAAACAAAAAGCCCAATCTTGCGATTGGGCTTTTTGTTTGAATTCAATGGCGGAGAAGGGGGGAGTCGAACCCCCGATACCCTTTTGAGGTATGCTCCCTTAGCAGGGGAGTGCCTTCGGCCACTCGGCCACTTCTCCACGTCTGCTGATGCGAAGCAAGCTCCGCTTCAGCAGGTGCGGCATAATACCATAATTCGCTAAAAATCAAAGTCTTGAATATAAATTTACGGAATAAAATGCAGGAATTTTTACTCATCGCATAATTCGCGATCAGCAAAAAACAATTATCAATCAATTCGTTTATTTTTTAGAAAAGATGGTAGTTGCTAATAGCTGCAACAAAAAAGACGGGATGCCTTAAAACGCCTACGCGGCGGATGACCAAATCAAACCGCCGCGTAGTTGAAAAGCTTGAACAACAAAATAATTAATATTAATTAATTATCCTGTTCTTCCTGATTCTGCTTTTCGCGTTGGATACGCTGATAAATCTCTTCGCGATGTACTGCGATATCTTTAGGAGCATTGACACCAATACGAACCTGGTTGCCTTTTACGCCCAAAACGGTAACGGTTACCTCGTCACCAACCATCAAAGTTTCGCCAATACGGCGAGTCAAAATTAACATCTTTAATCTCCTTCACTCATCCTGTAAGAGTACGACTTAGACACCCCTTGCCACCGTCGACTCCCGAATACCCCCTGTCGCTTCCTGACAACCGAATGCCTTGGGCATAAGTATCGTCTACTTTTCGCGAAAGGGAAGAAACCCCCAACATTTTTCTGTCTATTTTTGAACTAGACAGCAATGCAACTCAAACACCTTAACTAAACCGCCTTTCAAAAAGGCTTAGCCCCTCACACGGCCTTCTGACGGTTCGGCATCCAAACCAAAAGCGGTGTGCAGACTGCGCACAGCCAACTCCAAGTAACGCTCATCAATGATCACAGAAATTTTAATTTCAGATGTAGTGATCATTTGGATGTTGATACGATCTTCTGCCAATGCAGTAAACATGCGCGATGCAACACCGGCATGAGAGCGCATACCAACACCCACGATAGATACTTTAGCAACCTTGTCGTCACTGCGTACTTCACGCGCACCAATTTCTTTGGCAACACTTTCCAACACAGTGACAGCTTTATTCATATCATTTTTATGGACAGTGAAAGTCAAATCTGTAGTGCCATCAGCAGATACATTTTGCACAATCACATCAACTTCAATATTGGCTTCGCCAACTGGCGCCAAAATTTTAGCAGCAACACCAGGAGTATCTGGTACGCCTGCAACAGTCACTTTAGCTTCATCGCGATTGAACGCGATACCGGAAACAATTGGTTGTTCCATAGTTGAATCTTCCTCATCGAGGGTAATCAGGGTTCCTGGGCCTTCTTTGAAACTGTGAAGTACACGCAGGGGCACTTTGTATTTTCCTGCAAATTCAACGGAGCGAATCTGCAATACTTTGGAGCCCTGACTGGCCATTTCAAGCATTTCTTCAAAGGTAATTTTTTCGAGGCGGCGTGCGCGCTCACAAACACGTGGATCGGTGGTATAAACACCATCTACGTCGGTATAAATCTGGCATTCATCAGCTTTAAGCGCTGCAGCCAAGGCTACGCCGGTAGTATCTGAACCGCCACGCCCCAACGTCGTAATATTACCGTGCTCATCCACGCCCTGAAATCCAGCTACCACAACAACACGGCCCAACTTCAGATCGGCACGCATATTTTCCTCATCAATAGCCTGAATTCTGGCTTTGGTGAAGGAACTGTCGGTAAGGATACGAACCTGGCCACCGGTATAGGATCTGGCATCGAGTCCGCGCTTTTTCAAGGCCATGCAGAGCAATGCGATAGTAACCTGTTCACCGGTAGACACCAGCACATCCAGCTCCCGCGGATCAGGAGTTTCCTGAATTTGCTGGGCAAGGCCAATCAGACGATTGGTTTCACCACTCATGGCAGAAACAACCACCACTATGTCATGTCCCTGCGCGCGGAATCCGGCAACTTTTTCAGCAACCTGCTCTATACGTTCGATGGAACCAACGGAGGTACCACCATATTTCTGAACCAATAAGCTCATTACAGCCTATCCTTCTTTAAAATTTTGACGGATACGAATACTGAGTAACCAGATCGCAAAAAGGCGCCAATTAAACACCAGTTCGCGATAAAAGTTAACCCAAATGGGTGATAAAAAGCGGATTAATCGCACTTCTTTCACGTTTTTGTACAACATTCAACCAACAAGTTTACTTATCTAGCTGTGCTTTAACCCAAGGTGCAACCGATGCCAATGCGGCATCCAGCGCGGCAAGATTGGTGCCGCCGCCCTGGGCCATATCCGGGCGACCACCGCCTTTTCCACCAAGCTGGCTGGCGACATATCCCATTAAATCACCCGCTTTCACTTTGCCGGTAATATCCTGGGTAACACCTGCAACCAATGCGGCCTTATCGCCTTCAACTGCCGCCAATAGCACGACTGCGGTTCCCAGTTTATTTTTAAACTGATCAACCGTATCGCGAAGTGACTTGGCATCTGCGCCATCAAGGTTCAAGGCCAATACCTTGACTCCATTTATATCCTGAGCCTGAGTAGAAAGATCGCCGCTGCCGGCAGTAGCGAGCCTGGTTTTCAGTTGGGCGAGGTCTTTTTCCAATTTGCGGTTTTGAGCTACCAGCATTTCCAACTTCTCGACCAGCGAATCGCGGTTGGTTTTCAAGCTGCGGCTCGCGGTGTCGACCAATGCTTCAACCTGGTCAAACAAGGCCAGCGCCCTGGCGCCTGTGATTGCTTCAATACGGCGAACTCCAGCAGCAACTCCTGATTCTGAAACAATACGAAACAGGCCTATATCACCAGTGCGACCAACATGGGTGCCACCACATAACTCAACGGAGAAACCATCTCCCATGGTCAATACACGCACGGTATCACCATACTTTTCACCAAACAGCGCCATTGCGCCTTTGGCCTTCGCGGCTTCCATATCACACAATTCAGTAGCCACTGGAGAGTTAGCGCGAATTTGATCGTTAACCAGCGTCTCAATCACCTTCAACTGATCGGCAGTTACGGCTTCGAAATGGGAGAAGTCAAAACGCAAACGCTCTGAGTCCACCAATGAACCTTTTTGCGTAACATGCTCACCCAGCACCTTGCGCAAGGCAGCATGCATCAGATGGGTTGCGGAATGATTAAGCGCTGTGGCTTGACGAACATTGCTGTCAACTTTAGCTGACAGGATATCGCCAACAGAAACAGCCCCCTGGAGCACGCGTACGATGTGTAAATTGGATGAACCTTGTTTTTGGCAATCGCGGACTTCTACACGGTTGCCACCCAATTCGAGGTAACCGCTATCGCCCGCCTGACCGCCTGACTCTGCGTAGAAAGGTGTGCGGTCCAGAACAACAACGCCATAGTCGCCTTCAACCAGACGCTCAACTTTCTGGCCATCTTTTACCAGGGCAACAACCTTGCCCTGCTCTGTCAAAGAGCCATATCCCAGGAATTCAGTAGCAGGGAAATCCAGGCCTTTCGCGTTGTAATCGACCTTGAACGTACCCGCAGCGCGAGCGCGAGCACGCTGCTCAGCCATCGCTGCTTCATAACCTTCCTGATCGATTGTGAGGCCGCGCTCACGGGCGATATCGGCGGTTAAATCAACCGGGAAACCGTAGGTGTCATACAGTGTGAAAACGACTTTACCGGGGATTTCGGTGCCGGAAAGCTTACCTAATGCATCTTCCAGAACAGCAATCCCCTTATCCAGGGTTTTCTCAAATTGCTCTTCTTCTTGCAGTAAAACTTTTTCAATATTCGCCTGGTTTTTGTGCAACTCGGGATAAGCATCACCCATTACTTCCGCAAGTGCTTTTACCAGCTTGTGGAAAAACGGTTGCTTTTGGCCCAACTGGTTACCGTGGCGGATTGCACGGCGAATAATACGACGCAGTACATAACCGCGCCCTTCGTTGGATGGCAACACGCCATCGCTAACCAGGAAAGAGCAAGAGCGGATATGGTCAGCAATCACTCGTAGTGATTTATTTTCCATATCGTGATTGCCGGTTGCTTCAGCAGCGGCATTGAGCAAATGTTGAAACAGATCGATTTCATAGTTGGAATGAACGTGCTGCATAACCGCAGAAATACGCTCCAATCCCATACCGGTATCTACAGAGGGTGCCGGCAATGGATGCAAAACACCGTCAGCGGTACGGTTGAATTGCATAAATACGTTGTTCCAGATTTCGATATAGCGGTCACCATCTTCTTCCGGTGAACCGGGTGGGCCACCCCAGATATCCGCGCCGTGATCGTAAAATATTTCGGTACAGGGACCACATGGGCCAGTGTCGCCCATCGCCCAGAAATTGTCTGATGCGTAAGGTGCGCCCTTGTTATCGCCGATCCGGATGATGCGTTCGGCAGGAACACCGACTTCTTTGTTCCAGATATCGTAAGCTTCGTCATCCGAGGCGTAAACGGTAACCCAAAGTTTTTCAGCGGGAATATTTAACCAGTCTTTGGACGTTAAAAACTCCCATGCAAAACGGATAGCATCGTGCTTGAAGTAATCGCCAAAACTGAAATTACCGAGCATTTCGAAGAAGGTATGATGACGCGCGGTATAACCCACATTTTCCAAATCATTATGTTTGCCGCCAGCGCGCACACAGCGCTGGGAGCTTACTGCGCGATTATAGGGGCGCTTGTCCGCCCCGAGGAAACAATCCTTAAATTGGTTCATCCCCGCATTAGTAAACAATAAGGTAGGGTCATTACCGGGAATCAGTGAGCTGCTGGCAACAATAGTGTGGCCTTTGCTCTCAAAGTACTTCAAAAAGGCATCGCGAATTTCAGCGCTTTTCATCATGTATTAACTCGTCTTCAACTTCTTTGGCACCCGCTAATCAAGCGTGATGCTGTTCCAGTTCTTCCGCGCTGAGTTTGCGCGCTTCGTGCTCCAGCATTACCGGAATGCCATCGCGAATCGGGTAGGCCAATCCACTTTCCCAGCACACCAGCTCTTGCTGTTCCGGGCGATATTCAAGTTCACCCTTGCTGACCGGGCATACCAAAATGCTGAGTAATTTTTTATCAATCATGATCTTAGGTCGTGGTTAGTTAACCGGGGGCGGTATCTTACACTGCCAATCACAGCCCTGTCTCTAGAACCGCAGGGCTATTGGATGGATTGGGGTTTTAAATTTCCCGAAACCGGTGCACCCTCACTTTCCACCCAACTTTTCACATAGTCGGATACTTTGGGATTAATCCGGATTTGCGGTTCTGACGGGGTTATTTTTTGTTCTTTTTCCCAACTTTCAATCAATTCCCGCGCGCGATAAAAAGCCTGCTCAAAATCTACCCCCGGTTTCAGGGCTTCTCTGAAATAGGCTTTCCCAAAGTAGGTAAAGAGGCTGTCATCCGCGCAACCGAATGACGTTTTTTCAGCGGATGCTGCCGTCATCACCAATGTATTTTCATCAGCAATATCGTCGATAAATCCACCGGAAAAACAAGCTGACAGCACCACTATCCGATGCTTTATCCCTGTTGCCTTGAGCAAATCACCCAGCCATTTCGCATCAATATCTGCCAGTGCCAAACCATTGTGAGTAAGCGCTATGGTTTTATTTTTACTGCCGTGACTGGTGATATACAAAAAGAAAATGTCGCGTTCCTTGTCCATGCGCTCCGCAATTTTTTCCACTGCCGCCCGGATACTGGTACGCGTTGCCATAGGATGTTCATCCAGTGAACGCTGGCTATTTGATAAATAAATAGCGGTATTGTGATTGCGATATTGTTGAGTAAACAGGTTTTCAATGAATTTACTTTCACGACGAAAAACCTCTTCTGTACCGTAACCTGCAATCACAAGACTGTAGAGTTCAATTTTTTTCTCATCGGACGGCAATAGCGCGTCCAGCGAGCGCTGCAATCCTGCCGATTCTTTATAGATGGCATGTTCAGTCACTTCTTCCGGTGAAAAAATTTTAACGTCGCTGCCGCCATCAACAAGGCGATCATAATCCCAACGCCCGGTTATTTTCCCAACGCCATCAATTGGCTCCCTATACGTTAATACACCCGCTCCATGCTTTTTTCCATAAGCAAATTCACCTTCGTAAATATCACCGTTGCTGGCAATCAATTTTCCCTTGCCAGAATATTTTCCAAATTTAAATTCACCTGAATATTGCTGCCCTGTTCTTTCACTGCTTGTGCTTTCATTGCTTGTTTTTTCACTACCTGCTTTTTCACTAACTAACTTTTTACCAATTAATTTTTCAATATAGGTTCCTTCGCCTTCCAACAAACCATTTTGGAATTCGCCTTGCCATTGATTGCCATCTTTATCAGTTTGCATTCCTTTTCCATTCAATAACCATGCATTGAAATGCCCTATTGCAGAATCACCTTCAGTCCCTGCATAAACGCCTTCACCAGTAAATATATCGTTTTGGAATTCGCCACTGTAACTATTACCCTCCGAGTCAGTAAAAACACCATTGCCATGCATTTTTCCTGCGACGAAATCACCCAAATATTTACTGCCCGCTCGCCTCAATTCGCCTTTTCCAGTAATCACACCATTCACAACATCGCCCGCATATGTTGATTGGTCCGCAAACAACCATTGCCCTTTACCATGTGGGCGACCGTTAATAAAATCACCCACATAAAAAGAACCATCGGTATAAGTTAATTTTCCTTTTCCATTAAATCGATTTTGTTTGAATTCACCGTGATAGCGCGATCCATCGGGATATACCAGTTCGCCCTGCCCTTCCATTTCGCCTGCAAAAAAATTACCGGTATAAATACCAGAGGCAGACATTGAAAGCCGGCCGTGCCCTTGAAATAAACCGGCGACAAAATTTCCTTCATAACTATCGCCATTTTTCCATTGCATGCGGCCATTACCGTCAAGCTCACCCTGCGCATTTAGATTTCCAACATAGGTTGAGCCATCAGCAAAACTGAGTGATGGAGAAAAAGTGTGACGCAAATGATTGAACGTGCCATGCACCGAAAGCAAACCAAAAATCACGCCGGCAAAAAAAATAGCGCTGACTGTCAATACACGCTTCATATCATTTACCAATCACATACGAAAACAGGAAATTGTCGCCGGATTTTATTGTGCCGGCATCGGGTCTACTAATAGCTGCGGGTCGATTCGCTCCTCAAACCAATTCATCCGCCAATCAAGGTGCGCACCGGTCGCACGACCGGTTTTTCCTACTTTGGCAATCGCCTGCCCCTGGGTAATCTGATCGCCTTTTTTAACTAAAATTTCACTGAGATGGATAAAAGTGGATGACAAGCCGTGACCGTGATCAATAATCAGGGTGCCACCGGAAAAAAACATATCGGGATGAACCAGGGTCACAATACCACCGGCGGGTGCAACCACTATAGTTCCAACAGGCTTGGCGACATCCACCCCATAGTGCGGTGAATTGGGTACGCCGTTATAAAAACGCTGGCTACCATACACGCCCGTCACCGGACCAATTAACGGCCATTGAAATTTTTGCGCAAAAAAAGTCAGGGGCAAATCGCCTTTGCGTGCATCGGCAGCCATTTGCGCTTCGCGCCTGGCACGTTCCACTTGGGCGGGATCAGGCTCGACCGTTTGCTGGGGAACGCCGGTGACTTTCTGGATATTGTATTTGCGTTGCTTGATTGGAAATCGTTGTTCTTCACGTTGGCCATCGGCATGAATCAACACCAATGTGGCCTGGGGTTTTGCATCGCGCCCGAAACCAAAAACAAATTCCCCTGCCGGAGACAGTTGTAATTTTTTTCCCGCGTATTCGACCTGGACGCCTGCGGGAACTTTGCCAACAATTAATCCACCCTGTTGCCATTCACCACGCAATTCCAATGCATGAGCCGGAAGAATCCAAAGGCCAAACAGCAGCGCAAAAATAATTTTCATCACATCACCACAAAAATATCGACGCAAAAAAAACGGCAGCCGAGCTGCCGTTTTTCCAAACTGTCCACGCTTAGGCGAGTGTATCGCCGACGCGCAGAACTTTCATCGTGTTGGTACCACCGAGCAATGTAGTATCGCCCAGGGAAACAATCACCAGGTCACCTTCTACCAGCACACCTTGCGCTTTCAACATTCCAATTGCACGGTTGAAATCATCAGCGCAGGGAGCGCTGCTGGTATCAAATGCAATCGGTTGTACACCGCGATACATCGCCATCTTACGCTGGGTATTTACATGGCGAGAGAAGGCGAAGATAGGCAATTGCGACCCTACACGCGACATCAAACGCGGAGTGCTGCCTGATTCAGTGAACGCGATAATCGCTTTCACACCCGCCAGATGGTTGGCAGTGAACATGGAAGCGAGTGCAATAGACTCATCCACCGTGTTAAAGGCCTGATCCATACGGTAGTTATCAAAACTCGCAATCGGGTGTTTTTCCGCACCGAGAATAATGCGCACCATTGCTTCAACCGTTTCCACCGGGAAACTACCGGCGGCCGTTTCTGCAGAAAGCATTACCGCATCGGTACCATCCAGCACCGCGTTCGCTACGTCAAACACTTCAGCGCGGGTTGGCAACGGGCTGTTGATCATCGACTCCATCATTTGGGTCGCAGTGATCACCACTTTATTCAATGCACGTGAACGCGCGATGATGCGTTTTTGTACACCGATCAGTGCTGCATCACCAATCTCGACACCCAGGTCGCCACGGGCAACCATTACAGCATCGCTTGCACGGATAATGTCGTCCAGGGTTTCGTCATCGGCAACCGCTTCGGCGCGTTCAACTTTGGAAACAAGACCGGCACGGCCACCCGCTTCCAGCATCAGCTTGCGCGCGTAATTCATATCGTCCGCTGAACGCGGGAAAGACACGGCGAGATAATCCACATCAATTTCTGCGGCGGTTTTAATGTCGGCGATATCTTTTTCGGTCAACGCTGGCGCGGTTAAACCACCGCCCTGACGGTTGATACCTTTGTTGTTGGACAAAGGACCAGCCACCTTGGTGGTGGTATAAATGCGCGTACCTTCGATTTTATCGACGGTTAACACCACACGACCGTCATCCAGCAACAACACATCGCCGGGCTTGCAATCGTTTGGCAGTTCTTTGTAGTCGATACCAACCTGTTGCTGGTTACCTTCATCGCGCCCCAAAGAAGCATCGAGAATAAATTTGTCACCCACCTTGAGGTGGATTTTTCCTTCGGCAAAACGGGCTACACGGATTTTCGGGCCTTGCAAATCGCCCAGCACCGCCACGAAACGGTTGTGCTTGGCAGCAAGCTCGCGCACGGTTTCAGCGCGACGCTTGTGATCTTCCGGTGAACCATGGGAAAAGTTCAGGCGGACGACATTAACGCCCGCCAGGATCAAACGCTCTAGAACTTCTGGCGACTCAGAAGCAGGGCCCAAAGTACTGACGATCTTTGTACGTCTTAACATGATGAGTTCTCTTATTATTTAGCGTTCATCAGGGCAATGGTGTTATCCAGCATGCGATTGGAGAAACCCCACTCGTTGTCGTACCAGCTCAGGACTTTTACCCACTTGCCATACACTTTGGTTTGCAGCGAGTCGTAGTTGGAAGAGTGGGCGTTGTGGTTGAAGTCAACCGATACCAGAGGCTCATCAACATAGGCCAATACCCCTGGCATTTCTTTTTCAGCGGCTTCTTTCATCGCTGCGTTAACTGCTTCAACACTGACATCTTTCTCAACCAATACGTTCAGGTCTACCAGGGAAACGTTGATAGTTGGAACGCGCACCGAAATACCGTCCAGCTTGCCTTTCAATTCCGGCAGAACCAAACCTACCGCTTTGGCAGCACCGGTAGTGGTTGGGATCATGGATTGGGTCGCAGAACGTGCACGGTAAATGTCTTTGTGGAATACATCAGACAGAACCTGATCGTTAGTATATGCGTGAATGGTGGTCATGGAACCTTGAACGATGCCGAACTTGTCATTCAACACTTTAGCGATAGGCGCCAGGCAGTTAGTGGTACAGGATGCGTTGGAAATAATGCTGTCAGATGCTTTCAATACATTGTTGTTTACACCGAATACAACGGTTGCATCTACATCAGTACCTGGTGCAGAGATAATGACTTTTTTAGCGCCGGCAGCAATGTGCGCACCCGCTTTTTCTTTGCTGGTGAAGATACCGGTACATTCGTACACCACATCCACTTTCAATTCAGCCCAGGGCAATTTGGCTGGATCGCGCTCTGCGGTAATACGAATCGCATCACCATTAACAAACATGGTATTGCCTTCGTATTTCACAGTGCCGTTGAATTGGCCGTGAACAGAATCGTACTTGGTGAGGTGAGCATTCAGGTGAGCATCACCCAGGTCATTAATGCCAACGATTTCAATTTGGCTGCGCTTGCCTGATTCATACAACGCACGCAGAACATTGCGACCAATACGACCGTAACCGTTGATTGCCACTCTAATAGTCATTGCTTTCTCCTAAATAAACTCTTACTGATTCTTTTGCTGTAGGGACACAGGTTTTAGTGTGTCCATTCGATTAAAAATACAGGGGCGCAATAAATTGCGCCCCTGCGGATTTTCGGTTAGCGAGGCAGGCTGGCTGCTTCTCGTGCGAGACGTTCAATTTCGTCCCAGCGACCGGCTTTCATCAATTCTTTGGGAGCCATCCAGGTTCCGCCGACACAATGCACGTTTGGCAGGGCCAGATAACTTGGCGCTTTCGCCAAATCAATACCGCCAGTCGGGCAGAAGGTAATTTGCGGCAATGGGCCAGCAATCGATTTCAACATCGGCACACCGCCGGCCGCTTCAGCCGGGAAAAATTTCTGGTGAGTGAAACCTTGCGTGTAGAGATGCATAGCTTCCGTTGGCGTTGCAACACCAGCCAACAATGGCACTGGCGATGCTTTTGCCGCTTCAATCAATGCCGGGGTTGTACCAGGGCTTACCAAAAAGGTAGAGCCGGCTTTTACCGCTTTTTCCAGATCCGCCGGAGTAATAATGGTGCCTGCACCGATCACAGCATCATCGGGTAATGCTTCAACCATGGCAGTGATTGCATCCAGTGCACACGGAGTGCGCAGGGTGATTTCCAATACTTTCAAGCCACCGTTATAAAGTGCTTTAGCCAAAGGCACTGCATCTTCAATACGCTCTACCACCATAACGGGTACGACTGGTGCGACTTTGACAATTTGATCGATAGTTAACGCCACTGTATGTGTCCCTCGTTGTTCAAAAAAGTTCGAAAAAAGGGCTCAAGGAAAAGCCCGTTCGGAGTTCGGTAAATCAGGGCGCCCAGTAAACAATTACCGGAACACGATCCTGACGCAGCACGGCGCGAATCGGCATATCTTTTACATCGCCTTCCGCTTGCGCTGCACGCAATACAGCCAGCTTTTCATCGCCGGTAATTAATAAAACCAATGACCTGGAACGCAACAACCCGGCGAGAGACAAGGTCATACGCTCAACAATTGCGCCGGTAACGTCACTTTGTTTTGCAATAATGGCGGCACAAAGTTCATTTGAGTCAGGATTTAATGCCTCGTCCAAGCCTTGTGCATGGGGAAACAGCGATGCGGTGTGGCCATCAGAACCCATTCCCAGAATGGTGATATCAAAAGGTTGCGCCAATTGCTGGAATGCTGCTTCGCAATCCGCTAAACCTTCTGCGGCAGTTTCAGCGGTATTTTTCATACCAACCAGATTGGCAACTGCCGCTTTATTTTGAATCAGGTGCTTAACGGTAAATGCTTCGTTGCTTTTGTCGTGATCAAAATCCACCCAGCGCTCATCCACCAAAGCAACGTAAACCGATTCCCAATCCAGATCAGAATTGCTCAATGCCTTGTAAAGTGGCTCCGGCGTACTGCCGCCAGACACCATAAACGTTGCTTCGCCGCGATCTTCAATGGCACTGCGTAAAGCCGCTTCACATTCAGCTTGCAGCGCAGCAATCATCTCTGCGCGATTTTCAAATAAACGCTCGGTTACCATTCCTGATCAGCTCCTGACAGCACTTCGTCAATTGAGAACCAACGACGACGATCACTGGCCAGCATTTGCGCAGAAGCTTGCGGGCCCCAGCTCCCTGCCATGTAACCTTGCGGTTTGTTTTCCGGGCGCTGCCAGGCCTCGATAATCGGGTCGATCCAGGCCCAGGCTGCCGTTACTTCAGCGCGATGGATAAACAAACTGGCATCGCCAGCGGCTGCATCCAGCATCAAGCGCTTGTACGCATCGGAATAGAAATCTTTATAGGTATCGGCAAAATTCAGGTTCAATACCATAGGGCGTAAATGGGTTTCGTGTTTTTCAAGATCCTTGGCAACCATAATAATCTTGATGCTTTCTTCCGGCTGCAAACGGATAATCAGGCGATTCGGCGTAGTGCCACCGGCGGTTTCCGGATATACACGATGCGCAACATCTTTGTATTGGATAACGATTTCAGCAAAACGCTGTTTCATGCGTTTGCCGGTACGAAGATAGAAAGGCACATTCGCCCAACGGGAGTTATCGATATACGCGCGAATTGCTACGAACGTTTCGGTGTTACTTGGCTGCCCCAGCTCGTCCAGATAGCCCGGAACCTGTTTGCCGCCCAACTCACCCGCAACATATTGGCCGCGCACGGTATTGTATTTAACCGTGTTGCCCGTTAAGGGACGCAGATTCTCCAGCACTTTCAATTTTTCAGCACGGATACGCTCGGCCGTCATTTTGTTCGGTGACTCCATCGCCACCAGACATAACAGTTGGAGAATATGGTTTTGCACCATATCGCGCAGCGCACCGGCGCCGTCATAAAAACTTGCACGACCTTCCAGGCCTACGGTTTCAGAAATACTGATTTGTACGTGATCGATAGATTTTGCATCCCACAGATGCTCAAACATACCGTTGGCAAAACGCAAAGCCAACAGGTTTTGTACTGTTTCCTTACCGAGATAATGATCGATACGGAAAATGGCATCTTCCTTAAAGTATTCAGCGATTTGGCTGTTGATTTCCTCAGCAGTTTTACCGTCATAACCAAGCGGTTTCTCTACCACAACACGCGCTTTATCAGTAATTAAGCCAGATTCATGCAGATGCTTACAGGCCACACTGAATACCGACGGCGGCGTTGAGAGATAAAACACACGTTGGCTGTTGCCACCGGAATTGAGCAATTGCGCCAGGGCTTCCCAATGCTGGTCCAGGGTGCCGATATCAACAAACACCGGGAACAAACTTTTTTCAAATTCGTCCCAATCCGCAGCCACAAACTCGTCGGCATTCAGATGCTTTTCTGCCGCTTCACGCACTTTGTTTTTGTATTCGGCAACCATCTGGGTATTACGGCAAGTTGGAATAATTCGGGCACCGGCAGGCAAAGAGCCTTCGCGATGGGCGCGATAGAGGCCGGGAATCAACTTGCGCAGGGCCAAATCGCCAGCGCCACCAAAAATGACAAAATCAAACGCTTCGAGCATGAGGAGTAATCCTGTTTATGAATCTGGACAGTGGATATACATGTAAGAATCTTTTTAAAATCAGGTGCCTTTATAAAACCAGCGCCTTTTTAAAATCAGGCGCCCTTTTAATTTCAGGCATGTTTTTAAAAACGAAGACCCCGAACACAGGTTCGGGGTCGAAAATTTAACTGATTACCAGTTAAACACTGTAGCTCCTTCTTCAGCCAGGCCCACCGACGAGCGGAACGGTGCAAACAATTCGCGTCCCATTCCGTAGTGGACATTGGTCAAATCACATTGTGCTGGCTGGCGCTTCGCTAATTCTTCATCGCTGACAAGCAATTGCAGAGTTCCGGCTTCAGCGTCTAACTCAATCAAATCACCCGTATTAATCAGGCCGATTACGCCGTTATCGAGCGCTTCTGGCGTCATATGGATAGCTGCCGGAATCTTACCAGAGGCGCCTGACATACGACCATCAGTTACCAATGCAACTTTAAAACCGCGATCTTGCAACACACCTAACGGCGGAGTCAGCTTGTGCAACTCCGGCATACCACAGGCTTTTGGCCCCTGGAAACGCACCACAGCGATAAAGTCTTTTTCCAGTTCCCCGCGCTTGAACGCCGTCTGTAATTCTTCCTGGCTCTGGAACACAATTGCCGGTGCTTTCACTTTACGATGCTCGGCTTTAACTGCAGAAATCTTGATCACCGAACGTCCAATATTTCCTTTCAGCAAACGCAAACCACCTTCCGCCGCAAACGGTTTTGACGGTGGACGCAACACTGAATCATCAAGGCTCTCAGCAGCGGCATCACGCCAGACCAACTCACCATTCTCGAGGAATGGCTCTTTAGTGTAATGCGATAAACCGCCGGTTGGACCCATAATGGTTTTCACATCATCGTGCAATAAGCCTGCACCGCGCAGTTCACGAATCAGGTAACCCATACCGCCTACCGCCTGGAAGCGGTTTACATCCGCCAAACCGTTGGGATAAATACGGCACATCAGCGGGATTATATCTGAAATGTCAGACAAATCCTGCCAGTCAACAATCACACCCGCGGCACGGGCAATCGCCACAATATGCATTGCGTGGTTAGTGGAACCACCGGTAGCCATCAGGCCAACAATACCGTTTACCACTGATTTCTCGGTCACGATATCCGCCAGGATAACGCGGCTCTCTGCGCGGGTGATGTGCGCCAATTGGTGCACATGGGCACGGGTCAATGCTTCACGCATCGGGGTGTAAGGGTTGATGAACGTACTGCCAGGCAAATGCATGCCCATAATTTCCATCAACATCTGGTTGGTGTTGGCGGTACCGTAAAACGTACAGGTACCTGCACTGTGGTAAGAGGCACTCTCTGCTGCCAGTAATTCTTTGCGCCCCACTTTACCTTCAGCAAACAATTGGCGCGCTTTCGCTTTTTCAGCGTTGGACAAACCGGGAGTCATCGGACCCGCCGGTACAAAAACAATGGGCAATTGCCCGAACGACAAGGCACCGATCATCAAACCGGGAACGATTTTGTCGCACACCCCGAGACACATAGCACCATCAAACATATCATGGGACAGCGCAATCGCGGTACTCATGGCGATAACATCGCGACTGAATAGCGACATCTCCATACCCGGAAAGCCCTGGGTTACACCGTCACACATAGCGGGAACACCGCCAGCCATTTGTGCAGTCATCCCTACTTCTTTGGCAGCGGCCTTGATGGGCTCGATGTACTCGCCGTAAGGAACGTGCGCGGACAGCATCTCGTTATACGAGGAAATAATCCCCAGATTCGGTGCCTGCCCTTCTGCCAATGCTTCTTTATCAGATGCATTACAGGCAGCAAAACCATGGGCCAGGTTGGCACAACCCAGGTGATGACGTGCAGGGCCTGTGCTGCGGAATTTATCGACGCGCGCCAGGTAGGCGGCACGGGTATCTTTGCTGCGAGCGGTAATGCGCTCGGTAATTGCAACAAGTCTTGGATCTGTAGCTAACACGTCAGTCATGGGAATACCATTGCTCATTGGGTCTGTACCGTCCACAAGCCGGTTGCTTGTGAAGTCTGTGCGAATCAATCAACCCGCACATAGCACCGGATGCATTGCCCGGCGCTGTTTATCTTATATCTCCCGGCCTTATGATCCTGGCCCTGTGCCTCTCGGCTTAGCAGCACTTTGGACACAAATCCAAAATGCCGCCATATCTTTACCGTTTTTTATCAACGCTTATAACGGTTTATTTACCCGCTTTGGCGCGCTTGTAGAAATCAATCAAATTGCGAGTGGATGCATCGTGACCAGCATTGGTCGCCTTGGCCAGATCCAGTTCAGGCTGAATACCTGCTGCCAGCACTTTACCAAGCTCGACGCCCCACTGATCAAATGAGTGAATGCGCCAGATGATACCTTGAACAAAGATTTTGTGCTCATAAAGCGCAATCAAGGCACCTAACGTACGGGCATCCACTTTATTCAACAGGATGGTATTGGTTGGGCGATTACCGCGGTGCACCTTGTGCTCGACAATCTCTTCAATGCGCGCAGCACTGACGCCTTTAGCGGTAAGGTCGCGACGCACCTGATCCGCATCACTACCCTGCATTAATGCCTGGGTTTGGGCGAAGAAGTTGGCCATTAACGCATCATGATGCCCTTCTACAACAATATTTGGCGTCACTGAGCCGATAAAATCAGCCGGGATAATATCTGTACCCTGGTGCAGCATTTGATAAAACGCGTGCTGTCCATTGATACCGACTTCGCCCCACACCAGCGGAACACTGGCATAAGCAATTTGCTCGCCTGCCCAGTTTACAGATTTACCGTTACTTTCCATTTCCGCCTGCTGCATGTAAGCAGGGAAACGGTGTAAACATTGATCGTAAGGCAGCAATGCCTGAGCTGGATAATTGAGGAAGTTGCGGTTCCAAATCCCCACCAGCGCCAGCATCACCGGCGCGTTCTCTGCCAAAGGAGCAGTCTGGAAATGCTGGTCCATTTCATAAGCGCCTTGCAGCAACTCATCAAACAGTTCATACCCGAGGAACAGAACAATCGGCAGGCCGATAGCGGACCACAAGGAGAAACGCCCGCCTACCCAGTCCCACATATCAAAGATATTTTCTTCCGCGATCCCAAATGCAGTTACCAGCTTGCGATTGGTTGAAACCGCAACGAAATGTTTGGCGATTGCCGCTTTGTCGCCCGCCGCTGCCATAAACCACTTCTCTGCCGTGCTGGCGTTAGTCATGGTTTCCTGGGTAGTGAAGGTTTTGGAAGAGATTACAAACAACGTCGTTTCAGGGTTCAAACCGTCCAGCACTTCTGCGATCTGCACGCCGTCAATGTTAGAGACGAAATGGATATTGAAACGCTTGTCGCTGTAAGCCTTAAGCGCTTCACAGGCCATCAGCGGCCCAAGGTTTGAGCCACCGATCCCGATACTCACGATATCGGTAATGGTTTTGCCGGTATAACCAGTCCACGCGCCCGAGCGTAGCTTTTCGCTAAGTTTGCGCATACGCTCAAGCTCGGCATTAATTGCCGGGCGGACATCAACGCCGTCAATCAAAATTGGCTGGGACGATTTATCGCGCAAGGCCACATGCATAACCGCGCGATCTTCAGTCGCATTAATATGCTCACCGGCGAACATACGGCTGCGCCAGGCTTCAATATCGGATTCTTTGGCCAGAGCCAATAAAGCGGCTTTGGTTTCGTCAGTAATCAGGTTTTTGGAGTAATCAAGCAGGAGGCTGGAAAGTTGTAAGGAGAACTTGTCAAAACGCTTGTCATCGGCGGCAAACAATGCCTTCATGTGTTGCGTTTTCAACTGGGCGGCATGGGCACTCAAGGCTTTCCAGGAGGGTAAATCAGTGGGACGAAGGTTTGGATTAGTCATTTACTACTCCGCAAACAAATTGCATAGATGGCATTCCTAAAAACAGGTGGTTGATTCCTATTGTCGTTGTTAGTTAATGCTGTTAGTGGTACCAGGACCGAATGGGCAGGTCTACGCCTTTTGCAAACACGCTAAATTACCGACATTTTGCCTATTGCAGGAAGGATAAACTTCCTACATCAAAACACACTTGCAAACATGCCATCCTAGATTTTCGCCTTATAAAGAGAGACTCTAATAAAAAAGCAGCCGACTCATGAAACTTTCGCAAAAACCTGGAAAAATCCTTGAAAAATTTCTGCAGGAACAAACAAAAATTGTCCGGCACAAAAAGGCCGCTATGATAGGCAGATGGGTTTTAGGTGTCAATTAAACCACAAGCTCCACCCCGGCACCGAAACGCACGATTGCCATGAAATTTACGCAAACAATTCGACAAAAACTCTCCGGGGTTCAACACATTACTTTTTTAGTGAAGGCGTTTTATACACCAGGCAAACAACCTCGCTGACATTTTTAATTTTTCAATTCACAATTTTTGTCGAAGACCTCAGGAAAGATCGATTATGCGCAATACCTTATTGGCAGCGAACAAAAACCATACAACGCCGATCGGCGTGATTGAAGGTTTTTTCGGCAAACACTGGAGCTGGGAAAGCCGCATTGCTTATGCATTTTTTTTAGCACAACATAAGTTCGATTTTTATATTTACGCACCAAAAAGCGACAAGTATTTGCGTAAACACTGGCAACAGGATTGGCCAAATACAGAAAAAAAACACCTGCAATCATTGCGTGGAGCCTATCGCAACGCAAATGTTGATTTCGGGATAGGACTTAGTCCCCATGAAATTTATCTGGATGCCTCGCGGGATCAACGCCAATTACTTACGAAACGAATTCAACAAATCAATACCCTGGAACCGGATATCCTCTGCATTTTATTTGACGATATGCGCGGTGACATTCCCGACCTGGCGCAAATCCAGATTGATATTGCCCATCAGGCAGCACAGGTAACGACCGCGAAGAAAATAATTTTTTGCCCCACCTATTACAGTTTCGATCCGGTACTGGAAAAAGTCTTTGGAACTATGCCGGAAAACTATTGGCAAACCTTTGCAAAAAAACTGGATCCAGACATTGATATGTTTTGGACAGGGGAAAAAGTATGTTCAACCCATTACCCACAAATACATTTAAATGAAGTGACTGATTTACTCGGGCGAAAACCTTTTCTATGGGATAACTATCCGGTCAACGATGGCGCAGTAAAATCAAATTTACTGCAACTGCGCGCTGTTAATAAAGAACATGCCTTGCTGGATGGAAAAATTGCAGGCCATGCATTGAACCCCATGAACCAGGCATGGCTTTCACAAATTCCGTTAGCAAGCCTGCCTATCGCCTACCAGCAAAAAAACAATTACGATACCAATACGGTGTTTGAGCAACTTTGCCTGTCACTTTGCGGTGACAAGCTTGCTGCAGAGTTGTTCAGTGACATTGAGCAGTTTCAGGATAAAGGATTAAAACATCTTACTGATGTCGAAAAACTTTCCTTGCTTAAAAAATATAAAATTTTCACAAACAATCACTATGCGCAGGAAATTGTTGATTGGCTCAATGGCGAATATCAATTTGATCCCGCGTGTTTAACAGAGTAATTAATTTTCCAACTGTTTTTGCAACCATTGCGATATAGCCACTACCTGTTCACCACACAAAGTGTGCTCCATTGGATAAGTTTCATAACTCACACTTTCATTAAATGTTTGCACAAACTTGAATGCGCGCTCCCCCAGGATAGGCGCAACAATTGGATCGCGTGTCCCGTGCTGAATTAATATCGGAGTATTTTTATTTGCCTCATTAATATTGATACTGCTGCCAGTTGCAAAATAGCTGGATAACACTAAAAAACCACCCAAGGGTTTATCAAATGTATAACCGGCTTGATAAACTACTGCCCCGCCCTGCGAAAAACCAGCGAGGATAATTCGCTCGCTGGCAATCCCGCGGTCCAATTCACGGCGAATTAGATCCTGTACCGCGATCGCACTCGCATTTAATTGTGCTTCATCAATTTTACGCTCCAGATTCATTTCCAGAATGTCATACCAGGCTGGCATAAAATAACCGGCATTCACGGTAACTGGAATTTGCGGGGCATGGGGGAAAATAAAACGGACGGATAAAGAATCCGGCAACCGCAGCTCAGGCACTAACGGCGCAAAGTCATGCCCATCGGCGCCCAGACCATGCAGCCAAATAACACTCGCAGAGACAGGTACGCTAGCGGAACTCTCAATTTCAACAGAAGGTAAATGTGTCATAGCTGCCCTTTTCGCCTAATTTTTGAACTAACCAATAAAATTCATGCATTTTTTTGCTGCTTTATATCATTGCGTGATTATTGCAACACACACGGAAGATAAAACCACACTACACTAACAACAGTTTCACATATCACCCGCCAGTGCATCATTGAATGCTAAGGAACACCATGAGCAATCTCAACCCTAATCAACCTGAGCTACACGCTAACGGCGAACACAAAACGATTGATGCATTAATCGCTCCCATCGATCAATTAAATATTCTGTCCAAAATGGAAGTGGCCAAGCTGCTGGATTCCAGTCAAAGCGGGCTCTACAAATTATTTCGCAGCTGTTCCCTGGCCGTGCTTAATACCGGCAATGACCTGGACGATGGCAAGGAATTGCTAGAGCGTTATAAAGACTTTGACATCAGCATTGTGCAAGAAGAACGCGGCATAAAACTCGCGGTAAAAAATGCACCGGCTAACGCATTTGTTGATGACAAAATGATTCGTGGTATCAGCGAGCATTTGTTCACCGTATTGCGCGATGTGATTTACAACAACGATGAAATCAATGGTAATACCAAATTTAATTTATTGTCTTCAGAGGGAATTACGGATGCAGTATTCCATATGCTGCGCAACGCTAATTTATTAAAACCCGGGCTGGACCCTAACCTTGTAGTGTGTTGGGGCGGCCACTCTATCAATCGCATTGAATACGACTACACCAAGGAAGTGGGTTATCAATTAGGTTTGCGCAGCCTGGATATTTGCACTGGTTGCGGCCCCGGTGCTATGAAAGGCCCAATGAAAGGTGCAACTATCGGCCATGCCAAGCAACGCATTAATAATGGCCGTTATATTGGCATCACAGAGCCCGGTATTATCGCGGCGGAAGCACCCAATCCGATTGTGAATCAATTGGCGATTATGCCTGACATTGAAAAGCGCCTTGAAGCATTTGTGCGCGTGGGGCACGGCATTATTGTCTTTCCAGGCGGCGCCGGTACAACTGAAGAAATCCTTTACATCCTTGGCATCCTTCTGCATCCGGAAAATAAAAATATTCCCTTCCCATTAATTTTTACCGGTCCGGAAACCTCCGCTGAATATTTCCAACGTATCGATAAATTTATCGGCGATACCCTGGGTGAAGAAGCGCAATCACATTACAAAATTATTGTGAACGACCCCGATGCAGTAGCGCGCGAGATGAAGGAAGGTATCAAGAAAGTACGGGAATTCCGCAAGTACAGTGATGATGCCTACTATTTCAATTGGCAATTGAAAATCAGCCCTGATTTGCAGCAACCATTTATTCCAACCCATGAAAATATGCGCAACCTTGAATTGCACAAAAACCAACCGGTGAACCAGTTGGCGGCAAATTTGCGCCGTGCATTTTCTGGAATTGTGGCAGGTAATGTGAAGGAAGAAGGCATTCTGGCAATCGAACAATTCGGCCATTTCGAATTGCACGGTGATTACGAAATCATGCATCCCGTGGACGAATTATTGGAATCCTTCGCTCGTCAAAGCAGGATGAAACTGCCCGGACGCGAGTACATACCCTGCTATAAAGTTATAAAGTGAACATAATTTTGATTTTTTAATTATAGGCTGTAGTCAATTTCCTACAAAACTTAGCGAATTTTGCGACTAGTTCGTCATCTGCCAGATCCGGATAATGGCAACCATCAAGGAAGTAGACAATGATGTGCGCTGGCCAGGAAAGGTCAATGGATGCGCCCACCTATCAAGGATGCGATGCCTCGGGAGGCATCAAAGGATTGCACTAGCGCAGGAGGAATGGCGGTCAGGGATACGAAAGGAAACTCGACGCAGATTGACTACTTCGAACCAGGGACAGATTCTGTATGGGGCCGCTTATGCGGCCCCTACTCATTCTACGGTCCGCATTTTTTAAAATCCTGTTTTACGCCGTATTAATAGTTAGCTCATCGCAACCTTCCTACCACATCCCGCATTATTTCCAACAAATTCCGGATAATAAAAAAGCCGATTAACAAAGTGGCTCTACTACACACTCTGCAACCGGCTTGAAAGAACATCCCTGCGTCGAGCAGGCGATTTGTAAACAAACCGCCGCTCCCGTTATTAACTATTAAGCAGGATTAAAACAGTCCTGAAATGGGGGTACCCCAGTTCCTGAACAAACTACCATTTGTACCCTGGTTAGCTTTCAGCCTTAAACCTACGGCCTGGAACAGGTTGACCTGGCTTGAACCACCCACATCAATCACACCACCGCGCACGCCGCCGCCAGCAACTAACATTGGACAGTTTTGACCACTGTGTGCATCCACATTACCCATGTCAGAAACCTGGGTTACCACGGTGGAGTCCATCAACCCTTTTGCTTGCAACTTATCCAGCAATTGCGTGGTAAGAGACATGTAGTAAGTTACGTCCTGATCGTAGTATCCGGCGTAGCTTGGGTTGCCCTGGTTGTGGTGCGAGTCGTGCGATGGACGCGGTCTGTAGGCACCGGTGGTGTCTTTGATCATGGCGCCATCAAGTACATGCAAGTGCTCATCGGTACCGAAAGCAAGGGATACCGAGTAAGACAAGTTACAGCTCAACGCCAATACCGCAATATCAGTCATCAACTTGGAGGTCGCATCAAAACCAACCGCAGAAGTGTTGGTAATTGCAGGACAGCTGCCACCGGGATTGGTCGAGGTGATGGTGCTTTCAAGTTCACGGATCGAATTGAAGTGGCTATCCAGCTTCTCTTTTTCGTGTTGACCCAATTTGGTTTTCAGCTCATTCACTGCTTTGTAGTGAACATCTACCAATGACTTACGTGGAGCCACAGCACCACCACCGCCACCGCTATTACCACCAGCAAACAAAACATCGAGTGCAGCTTGCGGGCTGGTGATCGTTGGAATACCGGCGCTGTCACGTGACAACTCGGAAACCGGGGTAGTACCCAGGTTCAACCACTTAACCGGTGCGTTGGAGTTTGCACTCAGGGTTTTACCCAGATTCACATCGAAGCTTTGTTTGCCCCATGGGTTTGGATCATTGAAGCGGTTGAACATTACACCGTGGCCGCCGTTCATCATGGTGGCGTTTTTCAATAAAGCGACACGGCCTGCAGCGTAGTGACTTTGTAACGGCGCAGTCTGGATTGGCAAAGTGCCGCCAGTCGGGAAGAACTTGGCCGGAGTACAACCACCGGGCATAAATACCGCCACTGATTTACCCGGGCCGGTTTGCGCTTCTGCAACACGCGCCATCATAACGCCAGCCAGCATGCTGGATGCCTGGATTGCACCCAGGGCGATACCGGAACGCTTGATTACGTTCAGGAAATCCCGGCGTTCTTTATCGAAGCAATCTTTATATCTCATTTTTTTGACTCCAATTCGTTAACAAGGAGAATGGAGCGCGCATTAGCGCGCCCACTCCTGCCGGTAAATCACAGAATCCAGCGCAGGGATTTCCTGCAACATGGCGCGCGGACCGCTGGTATTGAGTACGTTGGTCAACTTCTCAATATTGCAGCGATAAGCGGTTTTCTCGGCATCAGACATGTTGAATGGCACTTCGCGCGTCTTGTCCTTGTCGATCAGGAACAGCGAGTTCACACCACTGCTGAAGCTGACAAACTGGGTGGCCAGACAAGTTTTGGCTTGCTTGGACAAATCAGGTTGTTCAACCAGGAGGCGCGCCAGATCTTTAGCACCATTGAAGGTAATTTCCGGCTTGTAAATCACGCGATCAGGATCGTTGGTGAACTGCAACTTCTGATAAGGAGAGAAGAACGCTGCAGATGCATCAATTGGATTGCCTCTCAGGTCAACTGTACGAATACGACCAGCTGCGTCGATATTCTCCATACCACCACCCAACGGGTTGATGATTTCCAGGTGACAGTTAGAACACGTGGTTGGCTCGGTGATCTTGTCGGCAATCATGCGCTCGGTGGTTTTTGGATCAGCGAAGAAATCTTTATGTTTTTTGGCCAGTGCTTCACGATCCAGAGATACACCTGAGGGTGGCTCAGGAATATCCTGACACATCAACTTACGGCGCACAGCAACGGCACGGGTGATCAGGTTGGCATCATTATCACGCGCATAACGGGACATAAATGCACCGGAAACCAGAATACCGCCGCGATCCGCCGTAGTGGCTTTTACGAAGCCATCAGCATCGGCAGTACCCGAGTAAGGCAAGCCGTAGTGAGTAGCCAGACGTTGGTTCACGTAAGTGAAGTTGGGGTTGTAAACAGTCGCGAAAGTTGCGGTTGAATCCAGCACGGCAGCCGAGAAGTTTTTGCTCAACTCTTGTTGCATGTCGCCGGCAAGAGTCGCGAAGTTAGCAACGCCTACTTTGTTTTGGGTAGCCAATTTCTCAGTACCCAACCAACGGTTAATAAAGTCACCCATCAGCACTTTGGTGTTGGCAGAACTCAGTAATGCAGACGCTTGCGTACGAATACCTGCAACAGTATTCAGGTCACCACGAGCAGCAGCCGCAATCAAGTCAACACTTGGAGTAGTACCGGTGTAGGTGTAGCTGAGGTATGTAGCGATCTCATAACCGGTCAACTTATACACACTGCCGCTGGACAACTCACCTAACTCGGAGCGATACAGGAATTGTGGTGATGACAACATCGCCGCCAACGCCACCTTCATACCTTCAGCTTCAGTGCGGCCAGCAGCAGTACCTTTTGCCAGTGCCAGGTAATCCGTTTTCTCGGTAGCTGACAGTGGACGACGGAAAATACGTTGCCCCAAATCATTTACCAGTTTGTCCGCACAACCGGCAGCACCAGGAGTACACGCCAATACCGCATTCCAACGGGTCGCAACATCATCCGCAATACGCTCGGCAGTTGATACGTAAGATGAGTAACGTGCGCTATCAACCAACAATTGGTTGTTGTTCTGGAATGCACCGGAGATCGCATCGTCAGGCAAACGGGAAATCACATCTTGCTGGTAATTCACCAGGTCACGCACAGAACGTTGATACTCGGAACGGGTCAGCAAACGCAGGGTACGTTGGCCAGGTGCCGTTGCAGTGCTCGGGCAAGAGAATGAGGCAATGCTGTTATCCGGAATACCATCAGACGGTGCACGCTTGGTGAACAGGAATGCTTCCAGATCCGCCGCGTTTTGTGCAGTCAAAGTACCTGCTTCGCCTTGTGGCATGTACTTGGCGATGTAATCGCGCAATGCAAGTTGCTCATCTTTGGTTTGATGGTAATAAGCGCGGTTCGGATTAACCGGGATCGCGAACGAACCATCAGCAAACTTCTCGGTATCACCATGGCACGCCTGGCAACGTTGAGCCCACAGGGTTGTACCGCGAGCCACATCACCAACAATTGGACCAGCGCTGCTGGAGCTACGTGAACTTACGCTGCCAATCGATGAACTGGTAGACGAGAATGATGAAGAGCTGTTACCACCCAGGCTGGATGAAGAGCTGGAAGTTGGAGCGCCTTCATACACCAGGGTCAACGGTGTTGTAGCAGCAGATGGAATGCTGTCGGTGTAGCTCAGCACTTTATAGTCATAAGTGCCGGACGCTGACAATGCATCCAGGTAACTAACGCTGTTAGCACCCAGGTTGCTTGCAGTTGCCCAACGGCCATCGGCACCCTTACGACGCACCAGGAAGCCGGTTTCGTTGCTGCTGACATCCGCCCAGTTCAAACTCGCACCCGTGGTCACGGTAGCACCGGTCAGGCCAGTAGGCGCTACCGGCGCAGTAGCCAGGGTGATTGCCGGAACATTGGTCGGGTTATCGCGGTTGAGGAATACCTTGAAATACACAGGTACTTTCTCACCGATATTTCCCAGGGTCGCGATAGCACGCAATGCTTCAACGCCTGCGTTCAAATCAAAGTCTACCGAGTTGATCACGATAGGTTTACGGGTAGACACACTGATGCTGTTATTGGCGTGCTTCATGATCACCGCATCAAATACGATGGACTTCACTACGCCGTGCAATACCAGGTTACCAGTGATGCTTTGCACTTTAATGCTACCTACCGCCTGTGAATCCAGCGCAGCCAGATCCAACTGGGTGGTGAAATGCAAGTTTGGCAGGTAAGCAGATTCAAACAGTATGCTCTGCATACGTGGATCACGTACGGTGTTATTGGTGCTGATGCTCGCCAGAGGAATCGTCAATGTCGCTTGTCCCGCTGAAGAAACAGTTCCTTGCAACTGGCTGAAGGTAAAGTTTTCAGGCGTTTCTACACCTGCAGTACTTCTCTTCACAGAAACAAAATAGAAACTGGAATTCGGTGCATCCAACAACCAGCGCGCTGCATTGCCAGAGGCTACGCTGGACGAACTTGAACTGCCCACGCTACTGCTTGCCGCGCCGCCGCAGGCCACACCGTTCAAGGTGTAATCTGTTGGTGCAACGCCCGGATTGCTGGCGATATAGCCAAATGCCACAGTGCCACTAGCGGGCAAATTGCCGTTATAGCCTACGTTCTTCACGCACACTTTTTTGCCGGTTTGCGCGTAAGTACCTTCCCACAGGCTGGATACTGTTTCGCTGCCCGCAAAGTTCCAGCACAGCTCCCAACTGGTCAGGGCTGCACCGGTGTTGGTGAGGGTTGCTTTGTATTGGGCACCTGCACCCCAGTTATTTTCCGTTTGTAAAGCGACACTACATGCGCCCTGCGCATTCACACCGCTGGCGGCCATAACGCCCAGCACCATACTGGTGGAGAGCATCGACACTTTCAGTAATTTTTTCATGATAGTTTCTCTCTCTGCTTCCAATTAACGGGCGTCATAGACGAGCGCAAAGTCCACAGGGACAGAGGCGTTGATCGAAGCAATTCCCACCGCTGCACGCAGGGCTTCAACTCCCGCTGTCAAACCGTAGGTTTCGGCTTTCACCAATACTGGCGGCAGGCTTTGTACCACCACACGCGAGGCGGTCAATTTCTGCACAGACACTTTGGTAGTGATATTCGCAGTCACGCCATGCAAGTTAAGGCTGGCAGTAATATCCGTTTGGGTTGTCTGACCGATAGTCAGGCTGCTGATCAATGTCGCTGGTACATTCACAGTTACCGTTGCTGTTGGATTGACAGCTGTCTCAAACAACAAATCGCGCATACGCTTATCGCGCAGTTCCACACCGGTATTCACGGTGTTCAGATCGATAGTCAATGTCGCTACACCTGCCGCACTGATGTCACCGCCAATGGTGGTGAAGTTGTGAACTTCCAGGTTATGAGTGTTCTTGGTGGTCGCAAAATTCAGATAGGAGTCTGTCGTGTTCAAAGTCCATCCGCCGGTAACCGGTACTGAAGATGAAGACGCTGAGCTGGGGACAGAACTGCTGGAGCGCGATGAGCTACCTGGAAGCGATGAACTGGAACGCGATGAGCTGCTTGGAATTGATGAGCTTGTACTACTTGCTGCACCGCATAATGAACCAGTCAACACAGGAATTTCTGCCGCTGCCGCACCTTTAGTTCCCTGGAAGCCGAAAGTAACGGATTGATTAGGCTGGATAGTCCCGTTCCAGCCAGCATTTTTCGCGGTGTAAGGGTTAGTACCCGTCAGAGTCACATCCCACCCGCCGGTAACGCGGTTATCGCCGGCGTATTGCCAACCGAGACTCCAGCCATTAGTGGCGGTAGTGCCATCATTGGTGACTTTAATACTGGCGCTGAATCCATTAGTCCATTGACCGGTAACCGTGTAAAGACACGCGGCCTGGGCTTGAATGGAAAGCGCGGATACAGCCAGAGAGAACCCCAGTGCACAGAGGGAGCGCGTTAGCGCACCCGCCGGACGAGGGTCCTTCGCAAAGGCTTTAAGGCTACTCATAGTGCATTCCTCGAAGGTGAAGCCGATTGGCATCGGCGGGGATTAACAGGGTTGGTACCAAATGTTGTTATTTACTTTTTATGAACTAGAGCTAACGAGTCTCGGCCGTATGCTTACGTGGCACGAGGGTCCTACAAACCCGGCAGTGGCCCGGGTGAATCCTTAAGGGGTCGAACGGAAAATCGTTAATCAAACTTGCGGGAGGCGCCCATCGGGATACGCTCGTTTAACACGCGCGGATCGGAATAACCTTTGCGCATGCCGCGTAGCACCTCGCCAGCCACAATGAAAGCGCAAATCAATAAACCCGAATAAATGAACATGACAAAGCTGTAATCGACGGTGTAATTCCAATTGCGGGCGATCCCCAAATAACAGGCAAACAGCCAGGAAACAGTGGAAATGGCCCCCGTCAGTGCCATTAGGATTTGTTCAATTGCCGGTTGGCCAAGCAGGCCACGGCTCGAGATCATGCGCGGAAAACTGAAGTAATGCAGGGCAATTCCGTTCAGGGTCAACACGGATACCACGGTAAATTTGGCCCAGAGTTTCTCATTGAATAAATACTGCTGTGGATTATCAATATAACCCACCAACACCAGCGCCAAACCGGAAATCCATAACACCACGAGCGCCATAAACATAATGTCTGCTGATTTGGTCAGCTCCCTGATCGCTGTTTCAGAAAGCCGCGCCCCTTTGGATTTGGCGAGCGCCAGATCCTGGATCAGCAAAATTCCTATGGCAACGCATGCTGCCAATAAGTGAGCATAAACAATCAGGGTTTTAAGCATTGTCGTCCGCGCCTTTATTGTTGTGATTGTGTTTTAACGGTGTAATTAGCGATTTACAGGCGAACACAACCAACCAGTGCAAGTCGCGTTCTGGCAGGCGTAAGGAGCACAGCAAATCAATTACAACTGGGTGGCGAAACAATAAATATCAATGAAATCAATCAATTGATTTTTGTTTCTAGTTCTCTTATGGCTTTTTTGTAGTGGTGGTGCGCTATTTTTGTCCGTCTTGCGCTCAATTCTTATAACTAAAAACAGGCTTTTTCGATTTGTAAATTATTTTCTTTTTATTGATTGATAGTATCTCACAATGAAAATAATTTTCCATACCCTTTGGCGGGTAATCCACAAAAAGCTTATGGAAAAGGTTCACAATTTTTAATAATTCAGGCGACAAAGTGCCAAAACACCGAAATAACGAATGCCAATAAGATAGATTCCTATTTGTCCGCCAGCAAAAGGGGAAACAGGAAACAGGAAACAGGAAACAGGAAACAGGAAACAGGAAACAGGAA
>NZ_KN266210.1:61921-283625 GCF_000766945.1 Cellvibrio mixtus subsp. mixtus J3-8
AATTATCTGATAAGAAAAATTTTTAACTACTCGCGCCCCGCCAATTTTTCTTTCCGTTTTTGTGCGCGCCGCAATGCAAAAAACTCACTCAGCTGATGCTGGCATCGAGAAGCCAACAGGCCGTTGGAATAATCCACGCGATGATTGAAATAATCGTTATCTAATAATTGTGATTTACTCACAACCGCTCCGGCTTTTGGTTCGGTTGTACCAAATACTAACCGCGCAATACGCGCATGCACCAAAGCCCCAACACACATAGTGCACGGCTCCAGGGTTACATAAATAGTGGAATCAATTAAGCGATAATTCCGGATGTGATTGGCCGCCTGCCGCAAAGCAACAATTTCCGCATGCGCAGTAGGATCATTGGCGGTAATCGGTTGGTTAAAACCTTCTCCCAGAATTGCGCCGTCTTTTACAATCACAGCCCCCACTGGCACCTCACCCAATGCCTCGCCTTTCGCCGCCAAACTGATCGCATATTCCATCCAGCGAATATCTGCCGCCGGGAATTCCGGTGCCGGACTTACAACAATATTTTGTTCATCACTACTCACGAACTTTTCTCTTCTACCACAGAAGCTAAATAATTTACCTGTTCTGCCGCTGTAAGCTCTCGCACCAACCGAAAACGGGGGATGGTTTCACCGGCAATTTCTACCGACTCGGTGAACATCTCCAGTGGTCGAACCCACCAGGAATAATCGCCGTACAAGCAGCGATAAAATACTAACGGCTCCCGCGTTTCACTGTGCGTTGCCACTTGAAACACAAAATAATCATTACCTTTGTAATGGCGATATAAACCCGGTTTCAAACCCATTTAAATAACACCTGATGTTTTTAATTCCTGAATTTTTTCCGGCGATAAATGTAATACCGACTGTAAAATTTCTTGCGTATGGCTACCAACATCCACGCCGGGCCAATCAGTGCGGCCGGGAGTATCAGAAAGTTTTGGCAGGATCGCCGGGATCTTCAACGGCTTGCCATTGATCTCCACCTGTTCGAACATACCGCGCGCATTAAAATGCGGATCGGCAAACATATCCTGCACATTATAAATGGGCCCGGCAGGCACGCGCGCCGTTTCCAGCAATTGCAAAATCTCATCAGCGTTTTTGCTCATACACCAGGCTGCAAGTGCATTATCAATTTCCAATTCATGTTGCACACGTCCGGCGTTATTGGCCATGCGCGGGTCACGCGCCATTTCCGGATGACCGGCAACTTCCATCAAGCGCTGGAAAATGGAATCGCCATTACCACCAATCACTACATACTTTCCATTTTTGCAGCGATAGGTATTGGTAGGAACAATCCCCGTCACCGTAGTTCCCGATGGCTCGCGCACCACACCCGCACCAGAAAATTCCGGTACTACCGCCTCCATTAAATTAAACATGGATTCGTACAAAGCCACATCGACCACCTGCCCTGTACCGTCAGTATTTTTTTCGCGCTCCAGCAACGCCAATGCAATCCCGAGTGCAGCGTGAATACCGGAAATAGTATCGCCAATACTTAAATTGGGGCGCACCGGTGCTTGATCCGGGAAACCATTTACATAGCGAAATCCGCTCATACCTTCACACACTGACGCAAAACCGGGTTTGCTCGCATAAGGGCCTGTTTGGCCATAACCGGAAATGCGCGCATAAATAATGCCGGGATTGGTTTTTTTAATTTCTTCCGGCCCTAATCCCCAAGCCTCCATAACGCCCGGGCGAAAATTTTCAATCACAACGTCAGCACTATCAATTAATTGTCGTGCGATTGTTTGGGCTTCCGGCTTTTTTAAATCCAGAGTGATGCTTTTTTTATTGCGGCCAATACTGCGCCACCAATGCGAAGTGCCATTTTCCAATACCCGCCAGCCGCGAATTGGATCGCCTTCAGGCGGTTCAATTTTAATAACTTCAGCACCGAAATAACCGAGCATACAACCGGCAAAAGGCCCGGCGAGTAATTGGCCAATTTCAATAACACGAATACCATCCAAGGGGCGACGGGCATTACTCATACATAATTTCTCTTTCAAAGAGGCGAATTAACAGTCAGGATTATTTTGCCGATATGCCGATTCGATTCCATGCGTTCATGCGCGTTTACCACTTCAGCAAACGGGAACATTGAATCAATCACCGGTTTAATTTTTTTCGAATTTAATAACGGCCAAACCTGTTCTTCCAATTCTTGCGCAATGCGCGCTTTGGCTTCCGTTGATTGTGCCCGCAAGGTAGATCCAGTCAGGGTCAAACGTTTCAACATCAATGGCATTAAATCAATAGTAACTTTACTACCCGTTAAAAACGCAATATTAATGATACGCCCCTCTTTTGCCGCCGCTGAAAAATTACGCTGAATGTAATCACCACCGACCATATCCAGAATCACATTAGCGCCCTGACCTGCGGTTAATTCTTTTATCGCCGCCACAAAATCCTGTTCGCGATAATTAATGGCTGTCGCATCCAGATTTTCTATCGCCCGGCATTTTTCAGTCGAGCCCGCAGTAGCAACTACATTTACACCAAAAGCGCGAGCCAACTGAATGGCGCTGGTGCCGATACCGCTGGCACCACCGTGAATTAATAAGGTTTCACCTGTTTTTAATTGCGCGCGCTGAAATAAGTTATGCCAGACAGTGAAAAAAGTTTCCGGAAGTGCTGCCGCTTCGACGTAAGAAAAACCTTCAGGTAAGGGCAAACACTGGGTTTCCGGGGCCACCACATATTCTGCGTAACCGCCGCCATTGACCAACGCGCAAATTTTATCGCCTTTTTGCCAACGTGTTACTTTCGCACCGCAGGCAACAATTTCACCGGCAACTTCTAACCCTAATATGGGCGATGCATCAGCCGGAGGTGGATACAACCCCTGGCGCTGCAAAATGTCCGGGCGATTAATACCGGCGGCGTGAACGCGGATTAAAACGTTGTTCGCTGATGGCAATGGAACATCACCTTCGCTGATAAAAAGTTGTGATGCATCACCGGGATTTTGGGTGGCTATGTGTTTCATGGTTGCGAATTAACGGTAATTTATTTAGCAAAAGTTATGCGTTGCTTGTTGGGTTACGTAACTCGTTGTACTCGTTCCTAACCCAACCTACGTTAGTGTTACTCAGGGTTCGAGGCGCTGGATTAACCAGGTGCGGTCTTGTTGCAATTTGTATTCGAAGCGGTCGTGCAAACGTGCGGCACCACCCTGCCAGAATTCAATTTGATGGGGCTTCACGCGGAAGCCGCCCCAAAAATCGGGCAGAGGAACTTCGCCTTTGGCAAATTTATTTTTCATCGATTCGAATTGTTGCATTAATAATGCGCGCGATGAAATAGGTTTACTTTGTTGTGATGCCCATGCACCTAGCTGGCTATCGCGCGGGCGCGTCACAAAATATTTCAACACTTCCGCGGTCGATAATTGCTCTGCCACGCCACACACTTTTACCTGGCGCTCCAGGAAATACCATGGGAAATGCAAACTGATTTTCGGGTTTTGTTTTAAATCCTGCGCTTTACGGCTATTCAGGTTGGTGTAAAACACAAAACCTTTTTCATCCATATGCTTCAACAACACAATACGTTGCGAAGGCTGGCCTGTTGCATCCACCGTTGCAATGGTCATCGCATTGGGGTCAGGAATGCCGGATTTTATGGTTTGCTCCATCCAGAGGTTGAATTGTGCAAACGGGTTTGCCGCTAGATCTGCAAAGTCCAAACCACCTTGCGTATATTCGCGCCGAAAATCTTCGAGTTTTAATTCCATAACGCGGCCCCGCCACATTGATCAGTGAATAGACGCAGATATAAGGCGATTCTTTTCTGCGCTGCTATCAAACAGTATGGGATAAAAAATAAGAAAGCCTGAATCCGGCGTGTTTGTACTTAACTGTTAGCACTCAACAACGGACTCAGGCTCAGGTGCATATAGTACTGTATTTCAGCGCATGGCTAAAATCGCAGCAGACTACCGTGAGGACAGGGAATCAACAGGTTTCAGGAAATATCCGGCTTGTAGCTCCATTTAGGCGTAATTAATAGCAGCAAAACTGATATCACCGCCGCCGCTATTGAAAGCCACAATGCAATCGACATTTCACTAATACGCTCAGGGTATATTTTTGCAGCAGCACCCAGGCCAATCACATTACCGCCAATTACCAGGATAATTGCTGCATAGTCGTGGAAACGCCGCGCTTTATTTGCACTCTGGGACCATTTCTCATGGGTGTTATAACTCGGCAACTGCTCATGGGCATCATTCAATTGTTCGAGTGCCGATAAAAACCGGCGCAAATTGGATATCGCCCGCTCCGCCTTGTAATTTAAAAATGCGAGGCAAATAGAAGCCACCGGAAAACCGGCCAACAGCCATTCAATAGGCACCTGCGCATTACTTTCACTGGGCTTGAGCGCGACCAATGCTGCCAACAAACTCACCACTAAGGTCACATAGAGTGCGAGCGCTTGCTGTCGCTGGTTAATACGCGCATTCACTTCCTGATAGGCGGCAATAAAACGGTAATTGGCATCTACCACGTATTTTGTTGTCATCAGTTTTTTCCAAAAAAAAAATCCAACAGAAAAAACAAGGGCGCATCCGGCGCCCTTGTTTTTTAACGATGTATTTTTCTATCCGTGACAGATAGAAATTTGCGCATGACCGCGACGTTTATCCACGCGGGTCGGGAGTGAGTCGCAGGTATGGCTTGACTGCTTTATAACCTTTGGGGAAACGGCGCGCGATTTCATCCGCATCTTGCAGCGCAGGGACAATCACCACATCTTCGCCCGGCTTCCAGTTGCCCGGAGTTGCTACTTTGTGATGCTCGGTTAATTGCAGGGAATCAATCACGCGCAGGATTTCGTCAAAGTTACGACCGGTACTTGCAGGGTAAGTAATGATCAAACGGATTTTTTTCGCGGGATCAATGATAAACAGCGAACGTACCGTCAAGGTCGCGTTGGCATTCGGATGGATCATGTCGTAAAGGCTGGAGACTTTGCGATCCGCGTCCGCAAGAATCGGGAAGTTCACCTGGGTCAATTGGGTTTCATTAATGTCATTGATCCACTTGTTATGGGAATCCACCGGGTCAACGCTCAGCGCGATCGCTTTTACATTGCGCTTGGTAAATTCGTCTTTCAGTTTGGCAGTCAGGCCCAATTCGGTGGTGCACACCGGGGTGAAATCCGCCGGGTGAGAAAACAACACACCCCAGCTATCGCCAAGCCATTGGTGAAAACTAATCGGGCCCTGAGTGGACTCCTGAACAAAATCCGGTGCTTCATCACCTAAACGTAAGCTCATTCTCGCCTCCTTTGGCTTTTTATTGACAGATAATCTGTTGAAATAACAACTTGTAAGTGAGGGCTAATGGTAGGCGGCCCGCCAAAGATCGAAAAGGATTTTTTTGGACTTTGCTTAGAACCAAATGCGCTCACACCAAAAGTTATAAGTACATAAAAACTTAGTATTTCCAATGATTAAAGCGACTGGTTAGGATGCGAGCACGCTAACAAAGCGCCCAAGCAAGAGCATGAAAAACCAGACAACTGGACCTTATAATGAAAATCCGCGATCTCGATTTATCCGATAGCCCTGTAAACCAGGAGCATGAAGCCCTCGGCCTTCCTCCCGTAGAACAAATCCCGCTCCATCCTGTCATCCGCACCGCCGTATGGTTCGCTTCACTTACCCTGGTCGGGTTGGTTGTACTGGGCTTGTTCCATCTCTTTGGCGGCAGCTGGCAAGAAGGCGTGGACAGCATCAAAACTACCCTTGACGATTCCATGTTCTGGAACGCATTGCTCGTCGGTTTATTAGCGCAAATTGTCGATGGTGCACTCGGAATGGCTTACGGCCTGACCTCAACCAGTTTCCTGTTGGCCACCGGGGCATCACCCGCATTAGCCAGCGCGTCTGTCCATATGGCAGAAGTATTTACGACCGGCGTATCCGGAATATCCCACGCCAAATTTGGCAATGTAGATAAAAAGCTTTTCTTGCGCCTGTTGATTCCCGGGATTATCGGCGGCTTGCTCGGCGCACTGCTGGTTACCCAAATTGATGGCAAAACCCTCAAGCCGTTTATCACCGTCTATTTATTACTGATGGGCGTTTATGTATTGAGCAAAGCCTTCCGCAAGCATATCGCTACCCGCAAAGGCGAACCCAAACACGTCGCCAAGCTGGCATTGCTCGGCGGTTTTGTGGATACCTCTGGCGGCGGCGGTTGGGGCCCGGTTGTTACAACAACCCTGGTAGGAACAGGTCACGATCCGCGCACCACCATTGGCTCGGTAAACTTTGCCGAATTTTTCCTGACGCTCACCAGTGCAGCTTCTTTATTCATCCTGGTCGATGAAACCATCTGGCATGTGGTTGCAGGTCTGATCATTGGCGGCTTGTTTGCTGCGCCTTTCGCCGCGTATGCGTGCAAAAAGTTCTCGACCAGAACCTTGCTGATTTTGGTGGGATTATTGATTAGCGGAATTTCGATTTTTAATTTGTATAAAGCATTAGCCGGTTGATAACCGGTTTCCCACTCGATTTCAAAAATCAGGCAGCACCAGGCTGCCTGATTTTTTCATTCCCGTACACAAAACAACCCGTTAAATTCCAGCCTTTACCCTCCTCCGATTTCCCGTAGAATACGACCTCTTTTTGACCCACGATTACCCGGTTTACACCTATGTCCAATACCCTCGAAGCCAATGACAGCCATACCCCCATGATGCAGCAATACTTGCGTATCAAAGCCCAGCATAAAGATGAGCTGGTTTTTTATCGCATGGGGGACTTTTATGAGCTGTTTTTTGACGATGCCAAAAAGGCGTCGGAGCTTCTGGATGTCACCCTGACCGCGCGCGGCAAATCGAATGGCGAACCGATTCCCATGGCGGGAATTCCGTTCCATGCCGCCGATGGCTACCTGGCCAAACTGGTGAAGGCCGGCGTGTCTGTTGCTATCTGTGAGCAAGTGGGTGACCCGGCCACCAGCAAAGGCCCCGTTGAACGCAAAGTCATGCGTATCGTTACACCGGGTACGGTGAGCGATGAAGCGTTGCTCGATTCACGTCGCGATAATTTATTGGTGGCGCTACATCAATCCGGCGAGACATTTGGTATCGCTTCGTTAGATATGGCAAGTGGCCGCTTCCTGGTATTGGAAGTGGAAGGGCTCGAATCGGCGTTAGGTGAGTTGCAGCGCTTGAGTCCGGCAGAATTATTAATTAGCGATCACATCACCACGCCATCACTCGTAGAAAATCGTAAAGGTCTACGCCGCCGCGGCCCGTGGGAATTTGATCTGGAAACAGCCGAGCGTTTATTGATCCAGCAATTTGCGACCAAAGACCTTGCGGGTTTTGGTTGCGATCATTTAAAAACTGCCATTTGCGCCGCCGGTTGTTTATTGAGTTATGCGCGCGAAACCCAACGCACAGCCCTGCCCCATGTGCGCAGCCTCGCCCATGAAAATCGTGATGAAGCAGTAATTATGGATGCAGCTACGCGCCGCAACCTGGAATTGGATACCAATTTAAATGGCGGCGATGAGCACACGTTATTTTCGGTATTAAATCGCGCTGCAACGAGTATGGGCAGCCGCCTGTTGCGTCGCTGGTTGAATCGCCCGTTGCGCGATCTGGATTTATTGATTGGCCGCCAGGACGCAATTGCCGAATTACAACACAATTATGCGTTTGAAGTATTTAATGGAATTTTAAAACGCGTCGGCGATATGGAACGTATTTTGGGGCGACTTGCGTTACGCTCGGCGCGCCCGCGCGATTTATCGCGTTTGTTGATGTCGATTGCAACTTATCCTGAATTACAAAATGAATTAGCCAGTAAAAAATCGTCGCAGTTAAAAAATCTTGCACAACAAATTTCGACATTTCCGGATTTGGTTGGTTTGCTCTCGCGCGCGATTATTGAAAACCCACCGGTGGTGATCCGCGATGGTGGCGTTATTGCAGAAGGTTACGATGCCGAGTTGGATGACTTGCGCAACATCAGCACTAACGCCGGCCAATATTTATTGGACCTGGAAACTCGCGAGCGCGAACGCACCGGTATTCCTACATTAAAAGTGGGTTACAACCGTGTGCATGGTTATTTTATTGAATTGACTTCCGCACAATCAGAAAAAGCACCCGCAGATTATATTCGCCGCCAGACGCTTAAAAATGCCGAGCGTTACATCACACCCGAATTAAAAGAATTTGAAGATAAGGCACTTTCCGCCCAGAGCCGCGCGCTTGCACGTGAGAAGGCACTTTATGAAGCATTGATTGACACATTGAATGCAGAATTAATTCCATTACAAGATTCCGCTAACGCCGTTGCAGAATTGGATGTGATTGCAACACTGTCCGAACGCGCCGATGCGCTTGGTTTTTGTAAACCGGCATTATCGCTCACCGCAGGAATTCATATCACCGGTGGACGCCATCCGGTAGTAGAACAAGTGACCAGCGCGCCGTTTGTTCCCAATGATCTGGAATTTAATCCGCAGCGCCATATGTTGATCATCACCGGTCCGAACATGGGCGGTAAATCGACTTACATGCGGCAAGCGGCGCTAATTACCCTGCTCGCGCACATCGGCAGTTTTGTGCCGGCACAAGCAGCAGACATTGGAATTGTTGATCGCATTTTCACACGTATAGGTTCATCAGATGATCTCGCCGGTGGTCGCTCGACGTTTATGGTGGAGATGACCGAGACTGCCAATATTTTGCATAACGCCACTGCGCGCAGTTTGGTGTTGATGGATGAAATTGGTCGCGGCACCAGTACCTTTGATGGTTTGTCTTTGGCGTGGGCTTGTGCAAAACATCTCGCGGAAAAAGTGCGGGCGTTTACATTATTTGCAACACACTATTTTGAAATTACGACGCTGCCCGAAACAGTGTCCGGCATTGTAAACGTGCATTTAAATGCGACCGAACATAAAGATAATATTGTGTTCCTGCATAAAGTGCAGGAAGGTCCTGCGAGCAAAAGTTATGGTTTGCAGGTAGCAAAATTAGCGGGCATTCCAACGGTTGTATTAGAAGAAGCGCGGCAGCAATTACATCTGTTGGAAAATGGTGAGCACCCGCATTCGATTAAATCGGTGGCTGCACCCGTCGTCGAACAAACTGCTTTCACGCAATCTGTACTAACTGCTTCGGAAAATCCGGCAATACCGGTTGCAGCCGAATCACCATTGCAATCAGGTTTATTCGATACCTTGCCGAATCCTGCAATGGATGCGTTGCGAAAAATTAATCCTGACAACCTTTCTCCACGCGAAGCACTCGAGCAGTTATATCGTTTGAAAGAACTTTATTCACGTGGAAAATAATACGCACGGAAAAGCGTGCACACAGATAGATACCCGGATAAATCAGCACTTAAATAGAAATATTCTCAATTACAGATTTTTCGCTGCAATTTGAAGTGCTTTTCTCGGGTTATTCACGGCAAAAAGCCTACCCAAACCGGGCCGGGCTGTTTAGAATGCGCGCTCTTGCGCTGTGCCGTATACCAGTGCGCATTGACTATCGAATTCTGTTACTTGTGGGAGTCTCCTATGACGTTTGTAGTTGGGGAAAATTGCATCAAATGTAAACACACTGACTGTGTGGAAGTGTGCCCGGTAGATTGCTTCTACGAAGGCCCCAATTTTCTGGTGATTCACCCGGACGAATGTATTGATTGCGCCCTGTGCGAACCCGAGTGCCCGGTAGGCGCCATTTTCTCGGAAGACGAGCTTCCGGAAGATCAGGCGGTATTTCTGGAGCTGAACGCCGAACTGGCCCAGGTATGGCCTAATATCACCGAGATGAAAGAGGCCCCTGCCGACCATGCCGAGTGGGATGGTGTTACTGGCAAACTGCAATACCTGGAGCGTTAATCACCTTCGAATACCAAAACCGCGCAAAATGCGCGGTTTTTTTGCCTGTTTTTCGCTGCTTCGCCGCAGGCTTACCGAAATGACCAACCGATCACTGGCTATTTTGTCCCCTGTGCTACACTCAGAAAGGTTTTAAATTGACCTTGAAATCTGCATTGCAATGCAGGGCTGATAATGAGCACAACAATCAATAACGAGGAGTAAGCTATGGGGATTAACGATAAGCCTTACAGCGAAAAGCGCGATTTTATCCGGATGAAAATCGGCGCACCCCTGAATGCCAAATTGGCAGCGGCGTCACAGACTATTGAAGGTTTATGCCTGGATCTGAGTGGCGGCGGCTTGCAAGTTGAAACCAAACAACCCCTGGCGGTGGGCACAGAAGCCGAAGTGGAGGTATCCTCAGCCCATGGCCACAACCCTACCTTACGCGCCAAAACACGTGTTGTCCGTGTAGCGGTGAATGACGCCGGCGACCATGTATTAGGCTTGGAAATTATCCAGATACTGGCCTGATCATCGTTCAAAAAGCAAAACGGCTACTATTCAGTAGCCGTTGCTGGACGAGTCTCCCGTAAACACTGGTTCGATGCTACGAAATTATTCGAAATCCCCTTCCTCAAACTCTTCCGTACCAAAATCATCGTTAACGCTGCCGTTATTAATCAGATAAGCGCGGCGCTGCAAATAGACATCGCGGATAAATACATATTTGTCACCAGTAAGGTTTTTCTCAAGTGGCAACAGTTGTGCACGGATATTCAACAAGGAAATACCTTTAACCGTGTTGTCAGTGGGTACATGGTCGATATAGTTAGTGGGATCGGTATACCAATCGATAGGCTTGCCAAAACCATCGCGTACCGTACTTGGCCCTAAAAGTGGCAACACCAGATAAGGCCCTTGCCCTACTCCCCAAACTGCCAGTGTCTGGCCAAAGTCCTCGCGCTCATCCGCAGGCAGGTTCATGTACTTGGCAACATCCAGCAAGCCACCAATTCCCAGCGTGGTATTAACGAGCAAACGGCCAGTGTCATGGCCTGCGCCTTTAAAGTCACCTTGCAGAACACCATTTATGACATTGGGTACTTCAAGGACATTGGAAAAAATATTGGCCACGCCGGTTTCCAATGGATCTGGCATTACGGCTTTATAACCTTTCGCCAGTGGCTTCAGAAACCAGCGGTCCAGCGTATCGTTAAAACTAAACATGGCTCGATTAAAACCCTGCCACGGATCCGGGTTAGCTGCAGGTTTTTCCTCTTGGGCAAAACTGGAAAGCGGAGCCAAAAGGCTGAAGCTTAACGCCAATAACATAGGTTTGGTGATAGGTTTCATAAAATCCCTGGAATGGTTGGCGACCAGTGAAATACTGTCAGCCTGGATATACATCGCTATCGTTAATAGGCAGCGACATTTTAAACATGCGTCACCAATAGTAACGGTCAAGTAGTCCGACACTGTAACGAATCAATATCTGCTCAACAACCATCTTTACCCTCGCAAGCCTTCCCCGGTTACAAATTGCAACAAACTTGTGCTGACACATTACTGACATTTTTTCGCAACAAAAGCTTCATACAACTGTCGTCCAAACTTCACATTTGTCATCAAAAATGACGCCACAAACGCAAAAGCGGATGCGATTCACAAAAGCCGCGCGTTCACATATTTCCCCTTTTTTGATCCCGTGAACTTGAGAAGAGAGTGACCTCATGAAACTGAAAAATATTTTTGCAATGAATGTGATGGCTGCTGCGCTCGTAGCCTGCGGTGGTGGCGATGTTAACTTGAATCCAAGCACAACCGTTGGCGATAACATCGTTAACAACCCCGCGAACCCAACGCCAACCACCAATCCTTGTGCTCAGTACGAGCAAGATGGCCAGAAACTGCAAGGTACTGTCAGTGGCAAGAACTGTGTGTATAACACGACGTTTGCTTCCAGTGCCAAGCAATTAAAAGTCAGCCTCTTTATCCCTGAACTGGCGGATGGCGGTGCGCATATTTTCCAGGGTTCGTTATTTATCGGTGAAGATGTGGACAATAACGTTGCATCTGCAGGTAAGCGCATTCCACAAGAAGGTGAAGGAGCAACGCTTACTGTTGCTGCCGGTGCAAAAATCGGCTTCGAGCGCGGTGAAGACTATTTACGTATCGCCCGCGGTTCAAAAATTATTGCGGAAGGCACCAAGGACAAACCTATCATTTTCTCTGGTGTAAAAGATTTGCGTGATAACGCTGCGACTATTTCTGACCGCGGATTGTGGGGCGGAATCCAGATTAACGGCAACGGTAAAACCAATAAGTGTACCGATATCCAACGTCAACCAACCGCTAATAACGTACATGGTTGCCACATCACTTCTGAAGGTTTGCCAGGAACTTACGGCGGTAACAACAACGCAGAAAGCTCAGGCGTTTTGAAGTATGTCATTGTTAAACATGCTGGTTACAAAGTTGTTGAAGGTAACGAACTAAATGCAATCACCCTGAACGCAGTTGGTTCAAAAACTATCCTTGACTACGTTCAATCTTACGCTGCCCAGGACGATGCATTCGAATGGTTCGGCGGTGCTGTAAACGCTAAACACCTGGTTGCTGTTGGTACTTCGGATGATGCGTTCGACTTCACCGATGGCTATGTAGGTAACATTCAGTTCGCGCTGTCCGTGCACCCGACCGGTGTAGGTGGCAACAACTGTATCGAAGCAGATAACACGGGTACTGGCCGTGCTGACGATATAACGCCGTTAACCAAAGTACGTGTTTCCAACTTGACTTGCGTTACCAATAACGTGGCAAAAAACCAGGGTACTACCCCATCACCGGACGGCGACTCGTTGGGCCTGCTGATTCGTGAAGGTTTTTTCATCGAGTTGTACAACAGCGTAATCACTTCCAACGCTACTGGCGCAGCGTCAAAAGCGTTGTTCACTTTCAACGATACTGAAGGCCCACAAACTATCAAAGGTGCAAATGATGGTTGGTCTGTTGCCAAAAGCAACCTGTTCGCAGGAACCGGTGGTGTAGCCCAATCTAAAGTAGATCCGGCGAATGGCACTTTCACTACGGCTGCATGGTTGGCTAACACCGCCATCAACAGCAACAACACTGTAATTACTGCTGCAAACCAATTACCAGTTAACGTGTTGAAAGGCTCCGCCACCAACGATAAAGCGTACTTGACCCTTGCTGCTATCACCGACGCATCTACAGCAGCAGTCCCAGTTGCACTGTTCGACGTAAGCAAGTTGGCAGATAGCTTCCAGGCTGGCGCTGTACCTGCTACCGGAACCAGCACCTTCTTTGTTAACCCGACTCACCTCGGTGCTGCGTCTGAAACCAACGATTGGGTTGCTGGCTGGACCGTTGGCCTTTAATTGAGTTCACACATTAATTCGCTGTGATCCCGACAGAGGCGCCTACGGGCGCCTTTGTCACAAGAAGCCCTCTCCCATTGCCTCGCAGATACAAGGTTTACACCATGCAGACACTAACGACCAAGCGCCGCCAGCTTTTTCTGGCGATCACCGCCGCTACGCTGGGATTTTGCAATCTCGCTGCTGCACAAGAAGCGGAAACCAATGAAGCACCTATTGATGCAAATGCAGAAGTTATCGATGCACCCGTTGTTGAAGAGATGTTAATTACCGGCCGTCAGCAAACCGCTGCACAAGCAGTAATTACCGAACGACTGGAAGATCCATTCGCTGCCGATTTAATGAGTTCAGATCAATTATCACGCACCGGTGACTCCACCGTTGCTATCGCCCTGAGCCGTATCCCCGGTGTAACAGTTCTGGATGGAAAATATGTTTACGTACGCAGCCTCGGTGAGCGTTACTCAAGCACAACCTTAAACGGTGCAGCAGTTCCCTCCCCTGAACTTACTCGCAACGTCTTGCCGCTGGATTTAATTCCATCCAGCATTGTTGAGACGTTAAAAATCCAGAAAGCTTATTCCCCTGAACTGCCCGCCAACTTTGGTGGTGGCAGTGTCGATATCCGCACCAAAGGTGTTCCCGATAAATTTGTGTTCAGCGTATCCATGGGTACCGGATTAAATTTTGACAGCGACGACGGTTGGACCCATGCAAACCATGGAGAAAAAAACCATATGCCTGCGGTAATTGATAATGCGTTAGATACCTATCGCGGCAAACTGGGCATTCAAAATATTACCGATACTTATCGGAACGCAAACCCATCGGCAACAACCACGGAAAGCAGCGCATTTGGAACAAAAACCAATCGCGACTTACTATTGTCTTTAAATCGCGATGTAGAAATCTACAAGAAAAATTTACCCGTCGATTTTTCAGGCAGCCTGGCGTTGGGTAACAATTGGCAACTCAATGATGATTTTTCATTAGGTGCGGTCGTTAACTTTTCGCAAGACACCAAATGGCGTAACAAAGATCAGGAGCGGGAAGAAATCGGCTCACCTGATGAACGCAACTCAAAAACAGAACGCACCAGTGAAGAAACCCGCCAGGTTATGTCCACCAACGTTGGTTTGAATTACCAGGACATGCACAATCTGCAAGCCAGTTTCTATCACATTGAAAATATCCACGATGAAGCGCGCGTTAAAACAGGTTACGACAACAGTATTTACAGGCTCGCTGATGGTAGCCAATATATTATTTATGATACGCGCCTGGAAAATCGTGAATTGGAAGTAGGTCAACTCTCTGGTGAACACAAATTTGATCAATTCAACTCCGATCATTTGGACACACTGGTGATTGATTGGTTTTATTCCGACTCAACCGTCAAAACCGATATTCCGAATCACACCACTGTTGCAGGTGATAACACAATTAATCCCCTCACAGCAGAAGTGATCAGCACTCAATTGTCGCCACGCCCGGCAATGGCTGCATTTGAATTCCTGAACCTGGAAGATAATGTTATTAGCAACGGATGGAATGCCAAAGTTCCGTTGCTATTTGATACGTTGAAATTAACCCTGTCGGGTGGTTTTAATTACAACGAAAAATCACGTGAATATTATGGCTATACAATCAACGTTAATGGTTCAGGCAATCAAAGTGCTGTACTGAGCGGTAACGTGAATGATGTGTTGAATAGCAATCGCATTAATGACCTCAATAATAAATTTGAGGTAACGGCGGGGGGCGGCTTCGGTACTGAAAGTTATGTTGCCGGTCAAATTACCGAAGGTGCTTACGGTATGTTTGATGCGAACTGGGATGATACCTGGCGCGTAACCGGCGGTGCGCGTTATGAAACGTTCAAGCAAGGCCTGTTGCCTATCGACTTGCTGGACTACACCGGCAATAGCCTGAATAAAATTATTGATGAAATTATCAATAATCCCGGTCAACGCTATGGTTTCACCCAGGATGATTGGTACCCATCTCTCGCTATCACCTATATGAATGAAGGCTTCATGAATACCGAGGCATTTCAGGTCCGTTTGAGTGCGAGTGAAACGGTAGTGCGTCCTGATCTACGTGAAATGTCGGATGTGGTTTATATTGATACCGAACTCGGCATGCGCGTAAAAGGTAATTCAACACTGGAGTTTTCTGAATTAACTCACTACGACCTGCGCGCAGAATGGTTCTTTGAAAGCGGCAACAATCTCACTGCAACACTGTTTTATAAAGATATTGCCAACCCTATCGAAAGTACTCGCACACCCGGCTCTGATGATGACGTAATCCTCACCTTCGAAAATGCGTTGAGCGGTGAAATTTACGGTTTGGAATTGGAGGGCCTGTACAATATTGGAGCTGGATTCTTCACCTCATCCAACCTCACACTTAGCGATTCTGAAATTGTGTCACCGGAAGGTGTAGGCTACACCAACGCCATACGTCCAATGACCGGACAATCAGAGTATGTACTTAACACACAACTCGGATTCGATTCGGAAGATGGCAAGCACAGTGCCTCATTAGTTTATAACCTGTTTGGTGAACGTTTGTTCTTCGCCGCCCGAAATATTGGCAACCATCAGGATGCATATGAGCAACCATTTAACTCACTGGACCTGACTTATTCCTGGTTCCCTACCGATACGCTCACCACCAAAGTGAAGCTGGGGAATATCCTCAATGAGGAACGCGTGTTTGAACAAATGAACGATCAAGGTAGAAATGTCGAAATCTTAAAACAAAAAGTAGGAACCAGCTTCAGCCTGGATGTGAAGTATACCTATTAAGGATTAGCAATAATTGTGTTACCAAATTAGCCGCCTTCGGGTGGCTTTTTTATTTTAAAAAGGCGACTTGCTTTTGCGACCCTCCACCAAAACAGCAATATTAAATTCAGTGTTAATTTTCCGGGCAGCCTCCTGAAAATTTTTTAAATTCCTTCTCGCTTAAACCGGAGATATTGCATTAATCAGTGATAATGAATTCCCCTGGAAATTCATCTTGCACTATGTCGACATAAAAATACTTTAGTGCGGCAAGCCCAAATTAAGGGAATTACTGTAATAGTAAAATTTTCGTAAATAACTAAAAAAAGTTAACTTTTTCGAGCTTAAATCCGGTTTTGTCACAAACTATTCACAATAGTGTGTTATGGCGAGTGCTAATCTGACAATGAAGTCGGGAATCCATGACCCATTAGGGTGCAGATTGCCATTTTTTGATTCACGAGGAGCACAATATGACTAACAACATCTTAAAAAAATACTTTCGCTCACTGGCAATTCTAGCAGCCGTCACCCCGCTTGCGAGTTACGCTACCGCTTATACGCCCGCAAAATTTGGTAATGCAGCTGACACCCTGAGCAAGCAAATTACCCTGCCCGCATCTTTTGGTGAAGGCGTTAAAACGGTATCGGTCTATTGTCAGGCAGATGTATTGACGAGCGGGAATATCAATGCGGTTACCTGCTATGAAAATAGTCCATTGGTTTCCATGCAAAAAACTACTGAATCCGCACTCAAATCTTCAACATTTGAACCCGCCACAATCGATGGCAAAGCGGTACCGGTAAGAATGCAATTGCGCGTGGTTTATTCACTGGGTGGAACACAAGCACCGATTGTGTTGCTACCTAACCTCGGCACCTTGCAAGCGCAGTACGGTACTTACTACTATGCTCCGCAAGAGCGACTGGATACCAATGACTGGTATGCCAATTACACAACAAAAGAACGTGGCGATGGAAAATTATTTTTCGCGGAAGGAAAAACCACACGTGTAATGGCCAATATTGAGGCCGATGGCAGAGTAGAAACTGTTAGCACTTTGGAAGCTGCCTTGCGCAAGCAAGCCGATGCAACCAGCATTGAAAACTCGCTGAAAAAATCGAAATTCATTCCTGGTTTTGTAGAAAACAAACCAACTGCCATGCACTACATTGCTGTAGTTAATTATCAAAAATAATTACGGCATTTAATCTTAAAGTAAAAAGGCCGCATAAAATGCGGCCTTTTTTTACTGGATAAAAGTAATCTCTAATACGATTAGCGTTATTTGTCGCAGAGAAAACTTAACTCGAGTTCAATCCTTCCCAGTTTTAAACTGCGGTAATGCTCACCCACTATTGCAAAACCTTCACCACACCGTTCCAGCGCTTTCGGCAATAATCGCCCCCTGGCAAGCGGTAGATTTGCCCATTGATCAATCTCAACGCTTAGCGTAAACACATTCTCATTAGTTGCAGTTACCTTATTTGCTTGTAACACTGAAGGGTTTTTTACAGTAGTGCTATTTTTTTCGGCTGTATTATTTTTTTCGCTTTTGGTATTAGTTTCCAAAACTGCCCCGTCATCGCCTTTTTTAAAGGCTTTTTGTAAAAATCCATTCAAGCCTTCGTCACTGTAGTCGCAATCTTTTTGATTCACATTCATAGAGTCTGCAGCATCTACTGCTGTTACACAGTCTTTGCCAGGGTTTTCATCAGCATATGCCGAAACTGCAACCAACAGCATGATGATAGCGAAAGGTTTCATCGATTGATTTCTCCCGAATGTCTGGAACCAAAAAGAATTTAAAAAACACTTCAAATAATTAATCACTCAAATAACAAAGGGTGCATAAGCACCCTTTGTTAGCAAAAACCAATTCAGTTGTGTGAATTAGAATTTGAAGTCTACACCAACACCAACGTAGGTATCATCACGATAATTTGGGTTAATAACCGCCGGAGTATTAATCATAGGTGACAGGCCATTTTCCACTTTGGTCGCATAGGAGAACAGGGTAGCCGCTTTGGTCATTTTATAATCCAAACCAATACTCGCAGTCTCACCTTCAGTCACGCGTACATCAGATTGACCATACTGTCCTTTCAGTGCCCACTTGTCAGTAATATTCCAGAGAACAGAAGCCAATACGCCGTCTTCATCAACACCAGTGTTGTCATTTTCGTATTGCTCACCCAATACACCCAATTGCACCGGGCCCAGAGTTACGCGCGCAACCGCACGAACCAGGTCAACGCCTTCCGCTTCAACATCCTGATCCATTGCAACAGCAGCATAGAACATCGCGCTGGTATAGCCGAAAGATGCAGAAATACCATTGCCAGGCTCAGTACCTGCCGGGTTATTTTGTTTGAAAGTACCGTCATTTTCTTCCGTCACATAAGCAACAGAACCCGCGAAACCGCCACCAAAAGTTGGAGTGGTGTATTGAACAACGTTACTTGCACGGATTTCGCCTTTGAAGATGGTGGTGAGATCACCTTCCAGATCGTTGAACAAATCAACTTTTTCCTGGGCAACTTTAGTCGGGGTATCAAAATGACCGCCCATGATAGTGCCCGCTACACCTTGCAAACCCAAATAAATATTACGTGGTGCAAAGGTTTGGTTATTTGATCCATTACCGTCGTCAACTTCGGTTTGGTATTCAAATTGGTAAATAACCTTGAGGCTGGAGTTAACTTCTTCGCCACCTTTCACGCCGATACGCGAAGCATTGCTAACCAATTCTACACGGCTATCGTCCAATGCAGCTTCATCAGCATTTTGAACAGAAACGTTTGCTTTGCCGTAAACAACTACGTCAGCAAATGCAACTACAGGGAAAAGGGATGCCAATGCCACGGCCAATAAAGTTTTTTTCATGGAGTTATCTCCTGGAAATGTGTGTGTGATGCACGGAATGAACATCGGTGAGTCAGGTTTTTAAAAGTGACATTTTTATGTCTACTGGGTTGCCATTGTGTGACTATAGGGTTACAGAAATATGACAACCAGCATGTCTTATGACGGGGACGGATTATATAAAGAAAATAACCTGAGTTTTGTGATAAAACCAGTTTTTAAGTCAAAAACACTATCAATTTGCACTATTTTTGCACTTTTGGTCCTATTAAAGACATAAATATCATCCGTAAAAGTGCAGTAGAAGATATAAATCACTCAAAATGACTGATAACGCTATCTCTATACAACCCTTCCAATAGTATAAATGCCTGTTTTTTAAGCATAGTAACATCGGAATATTGCAATTCCGCTGCGATGGTTTCCAAGTGGTTATTTAACGGTTGGTCATCAGACTGCAATAAAAATAATAATCGCGCAGTGAGCAAGTTAGCTGCGCTAAAACATACAACATCCCTGCGATTGCGATAAACCAACAATTGGGTAGGCTCCACCTGCCAATGCGGGAAAGCCGCAGACACTTTATGGACCGGGTATTGGTAGGTCAGGCAAACAGCAACCGGGGAAACACGCGGCCGGGAATTTTCCACATCCGTTGGAAAAACCCCGGCATCCGGAATTACATCCGTGCTGACATCCAATGCCAGTTCAATCCATTCATAATGAATCAACTCTAAAAGATATGCTGGATCGCCGTCGCGCAACCCTCGCACTTGCAATGTATATTGCACAAACTCATCACTGATCTGCACGAAATACGGCGTTTGGCAGTCATGGTTCTGAATAAATTCGCGAACCAATTTATGCCATGAATTATCGCCCAATATGGAACAGGTTACAGGAAATACATTAGCAATAAAGTTTTCAATATTGTTGTAAACCAGATCGCGGTAAATATGCAGCCGACGAGTTTCAACATTCGCAGGGGCCGGGCTTTGCTCCGGCGAGCGCAGGTAAGCGGTGAGTTCTAATTGGATTTGTTGAAATGTTTTCATCGGCTATTTTGCTGGCGAATTTTAATTTCAGTAATTTCCGCTATTAATTCTGGCAGCGGCGGAATATTGAAATCCCGTTCCAGCAAAGTAGGTTTCACACCAAATAATTCGTAGGTTTTTTCCAGCAATTGCCACACAGGATGAATTACCGCAGTGCCATGGGTATCCACGCGCAAATCTTCCGCTTCCTCATAATGTCCGGCGATATGAGTATAGGCAATACGTTCACCGGGCATGCTGGCAAGAAATTCGTATGGGTTATAACCGTGGTTAATACTGTTGACGTAAATATTGTTAACGTCCAGTAACAAAGCACAATCTGCTTTAGCAATCACTGCATTAATAAATTCGCTTTCACTCATTTCCTGCTGCGGAGCATAGTAGTAAGAGGAATTTTCGATCGCGATACGTTGCCCTAAAATATCCTGGGCCTGCAGGATACGCTCAGCAACATAGTCAACCGCTTCTTCGGTAAATGGAATGGGTAATAAATCGTAAAGCTGGCCCTGGTCACTGCAATAACTTAAATGTTCGCTGTAATAACGAATTCCATGTTCACGCATGAATGTTTTTATGGAGCTTAATAAATCAGTGTTAAGCGGGGCGGGTGAGCCTATCGATAAAGACAAGCCATGACAAACAAACGGAAAACGTTCAGTGTATGAGCGAAATTTTTTGCCCAGGCGTCCGCCAATATTAATCCAGTTTTCCGGGGCAACTTCCAGAAACTGAATATCGTCGTCCGTTAAATGTTGAAGTGTATCAAGTAAACTCCGGCGCAAGCCCAAGCCTGCACCGGAAACGTCTGCAATATAATCCATAAGAGGATTAACGAGCATTATTCTGCTTTTTTCTCTTCTTTAGTATCCTTGGTTGCGTCTTTGGTTTTTTCCTTATCTGCACCGCATTTACCTTCGCCACACTTTTGCTCACCTTCAGCTTTCTTATCGCCTTTTGACTCCTTATGTTCAGCAGCACACTTACCTTCGCCACATTTGTGCTCGCCTTCCGATTTGGTTGCGTGGTTGTCTGCCAGGGTATACCCGGCATTCAATTGTGTCGCTGCAAAAGTCGCGTCTGCAGCGGATGCAACGGGAGCCAGCGCAGCAGACGCAACAAAAGCGGCGCCGAGCAAAGCAGACATAGAGGACATTTTATTATTCATCATAAACTCCAGCGTGTTGGTTAAGTGTTGGTGGATCGTTTAAATCAGGGTGAAAACTAACATACCATACTCAACCTTGAGCATCCAACATGGCTTGTTCCCACTGTTTATCCATACGTTTATCCGATACCGGCACCTGGGTTTTGAGCGTTTGGGCAAATAATGAAATACGCAACTCCTCAATCCACCAACGGTATTCAAGTAACGCCAGGTTTTGCGTTAAACGATAATCACCCTCTTTCGCCAAATAATCCATTAACCGCTGCCAATGGGGTGCAACTTCAGCAAGCTGCAATTTATCTTTTTGCGGATTGAGTGCGGCTTTTTCCAATCGCTGCAAGATACCGCGCATATATTTTGGATATTGCTGTAGCCATTGCGGTGGGGTTTTATACACCAACCCGGGATAAAACAATTGCGTTAATTGCTGGTTAATATCGCTAAGGGTAAACGCCAGCATCAGTGCATTTTTTTGTTGCTTTAACTGCTTTTTCACATCAACCAATAACTTCAGGCTACTCACCAGATGATTGGCAAGCTCCTGTGCGTGCGCAATCAGCTTGTCCTTTATCTGATTAATCTGCTCATCAAACGCCGTTTTGGTGCGCAATAATTGTTGTTGATCCGGCACCGCTAATTGTTTTATTGCCGCCATAATTAAATCGTCGGCCACCTGTTCGCGATTACCAATGCCCGCAAGCGTTAACGCAACGTCTTGTCCTTTTAGCAATTCTTTTTGCAAATACTTAACAGTTTGTGCCAACGACAAATACACCAAACGCGTTAATCCGCGCTGGGTCAAAGCCAATGCTTGCAGGGGATTGTCCAACACCTGCAATGCAACAGAGGTGTGTTTATCAACCAGGGCGGGATAGGCACGGATACTGATTCCACCACGAGGCAACTGGATAGCGTGAGGCAACGTATCAAAATCCCAACTGGTAATATTATCGCGCTCAATATTGGTTGCCGCCGACTGAATATTTTGTTGCACTTTTTCGCGGTATTTTTCGCGCAGCGGATTTAAATCGCGCCCACTGGCGATGATTTTTCCCTTGTCATCCACCACATGGATGTTAAAGCGATAATAATCATCCACGCTGGTTTCCAGCCAGGCCTCTTTGGGAATATCCACACCGGTGAGGCGTTTTAATTGCAAGCCCATAGCCTCGGTCAGGGGTTTATTATCGGGTGTTAATGTCGCCAATAATTTATCCACTACATCCGGTACCGGTACAAAATGTTTGCGCAAATTTTTAGGCAGGGATTTAATCAGGCCGATGCATTTATCGCGTAGCATTCCCGGCACCAACCATTCAAGGCGTTGCTCGGGAACCTGATGTAACACACTCATCGGTACATGAATGCTGACACCATCAAACGCATGATTGGGCTCAAAATGATAACTGAGAGGAAACACCATGCCGCGCCATTCAAGTTCATTGGGGAATTGCGCTTCAGTGATATCCCCTGCTCCATGGCGCATCAACGTTTCGCGCGTGATATAGAGCAATTGCGGATTCGTTTGTTCCGCCTTTTTACGCCAGGATTCAAATCCAGCGAGGTTGGTTATGTGCGACGGGATACGTTCATTATAAAAATCAAAAATCACTTGTTCATCTACAACAATATCGCGCCGACGGGATTTCGCTTCCAACTCTTCAAGTGCCAACAACAATTGTTGCTGATGCGTATAAAAATCCTTAAAGCCCGCCTGTTGCTGCAAATGTTTACGCTTGGGATGCTGCGCGTATTGCCCCTCCACCAACGCTGCGCGAATAAATACTTCGCGCGATTGCGCAGGATCAATATGACTGTAATTAACCGATTTTTTCTCAACAATCGTTAATCCATAGAGCGTGATTTTTTCATAAGCCATCACCTGCCCTGCACGCGAATCGTAATGCGGTTCAAAATGCTGGCGCTTGATTAAATGCTCCGCCGCTGCAATCACCCACTCCGGTTCTATTTTGGCAACTGTATGCGCAAATAATTTTGAAGTTTCAATCAACTCTGCTGCCATCAACCATTTAGGTGTTTTTTTAGCGAGCGATGAACCGGGAAAAATCGCGAACTTACGATTGCGCGCACCAAGGTATTCCCGCTCTTCGTGGTTGAAACCTAGATTACCCAGCAAGCCCGTTAACAAGGCTTTATGCACTGCTTCGAAATTGGCGGGTTCGCTATTAATGCGCAAACCCAAATCTTTAATGGCTATGCATAATTGATGGTGCACATCGCGCCACTCCCGCAAACGCAAATAGGACAAAAACTCCTTTTTGCATAATTTTCGTAATTGGTTTTGCGATAGCTCTTGCCGTTGGGTTTCAAAATAATCCCATAAATTTACATATCCGAGAAAATCTGAATGGTCTACCCAAAAACGGCGATGCATTTGATCAGCCGCTTGTTGTTTCTCGGCCGGGCGCTCGCGCGGATCTTGTACTGAAAGCGCGCTGACGATAATTAATAATTCGCGCAAGCAGGATTGTTCCTGCGCTGCCAGCACCATACGAGCAAGGCGCGGGTCCAACGGTAATTTTGCAAGTTGCTGCCCAACCGGTGTTAACTGATTTTTGGTATTTACCGCATGGAGTTCTTCCAGCAATTTGAAACCATCACTGATCAGGCGATGATCCGGGGCATCAATAAAGGGAAATTTATGGATATCCCCCATCCGTAATTGCAGCATTTGCAAAATAACAGCGGCGAGATTGGTGCGCAAAATTTCTGCATCAGTAAACTCGGGGCGCGAGCTAAAATCCTCTTCACTGTACAAGCGAATACAAATACCTTCGGCCACACGGCCACAGCGGCCTTTACGCTGGTTAGCACTGGCTTGGGAAACAGGTTCAATCGGCAGGCGTTGCACTTTAGTGCGATAAGAGTAACGGCTGATACGCGCAAATCCCGGATCAATCACGTAGCGAATTCCGGGGACAGTAATAGACGTTTCTGCAACGTTGGTTGCCAATACAATTCGGCGCCCCGTATGCGGTGCAAATACCTTCTGCTGTTCAGCCAAACTCAGGCGTGCATAAAACGGAATCACTTCCATATGGGCAAACTGCGCTTTACGTAAAGCTTCTGCGGTTTCGCGGATTTCCCGCTCCCCACTTAAAAACACCAGAATGTCGCCGCCGCGGACGCCGGAACCGGTTTTTTCGTGTGATTCAATTTCACGCACCGCATCCACAATTGCGGCATATTGATCCGGGTCAGCATCCTCTCCATCATCATTTTCAAATTCGTAAAGCGGGCGATACCAGACTTCAACCGGATAAGTGCGGCCGGACACTTCGATAATCGGGGCATTATTAAAATGTTGCGAGAAACGCTCCAGATCAATGGTTGCTGAGGTGATAATTAATTTTAAATCCGGGCGTTTCGGCAGCAGCTGTTTTAAATAACCCAGCAGGAAATCAATATTTAAACTGCGCTCATGTGCTTCATCAATAATCAATGTGTCGTATTTATTTAAAAACGGATCGTTCTGGATTTCTGCCAGCAATATCCCGTCTGTCATCACCTTAATTAAGGTGTTTTCATTGGATTGATCGCTAAACCTGACTTGATAACCAACCTTTTCGCCCAGTGTCGTTTTCAATTCTTCCGCAATTCGATTGGCAACTGTATTTGCAGCAATACGGCGCGGTTGTGTGTGCCCAATCAAGCCTTTCACACCACGGCCAATACTCAAACAAATTTTGGGGATTTGCGTGGTTTTACCGGAACCAGTCTCCCCCGCAAGAACTACTACCTGATTATCCGCAATAATTTGCGCGATTTCTTCGCGTTTTTCGCACACAGGCAAAGCGGGAAACTCAATCACCGCTGGAACTAATTGCTGGCGGCGCATCACCTCAGCCTGTGACTGCAACAATTGCTGTTGCCATTTTTCCAGCGCTTGATCGTGGGGTTTACCTGTACGCGCCAGTTTTTCTATCTCGCTCAAACGACGGGATAGCTTGTGGTAATCGCGCCCCATCACGTGGGTAATGGATTGTTTGTAACTTGACCAGGGATTTGACATATAAACTCAACTAGCAGCCCGTTAGTTGTAGATCAACCACGAGCCTTGGGGCTTTTACAAGCAAATAAATTGGCCGTGGATGATAGGTAACACGGCCAGCACCTGCAAGTGAGTTTTTGTGAAGGCTTTTTGTTCTTAACGTTATTGCAGGATAAGGGCTAACAGTTTAACCGGTTAATTAACCGGGCCCGTAATTGGCGTGACTACAAACCATCCATTAACTGACAGGTTACGGACGCTAATAACTAAAAAGCCGTGACCGGATAAACCAGCCACGGCTGCTCTTGGTATACACTATCAACACTCCACACACGTTCGGCAATCCAATCCTTTCCAAACACCACAATTCCATTCACTCATTAATTACGACTAGCCAATGCTAAAGGCTCAGTGGTTTTCCCCATCGCTTTTTCCCAGCAGCTGAACATAGTTTCAAAACCGCTAAAGATGTCATCAACCATTTGTTCCATTACGGGATAACGGATAACATTTTTAGCTTGTTGCGATTTTTGCTTTTTAGGTACGTCTGATTCTAACCAACTACCCATGGTGTGCTCAGACTCTTTGTCGTAATGATGCTCGCCAAAATAAACCAGTTGGTGATAAATCCCCAAACGCTTGGTTAAAATATTCAGGCTCTCAATAAACGCGGCAAATGCAGCTTCCAGGCATTCAACAATGATCAATTTTTCTTGCGCATTTTTACAATGGTTTATCAAAACGACAATGTCATATATTTGACGACGAATGGCAGCATTTTGTGGCGCCCAGATTAATTCCATCGCATCAGCAATACGGTGCCCGCCCCACGCCTGTGCAGATAACTGCAATTTTTCCAGGTCCTGTAAAAACCATAGCCAATGATCACTGTCTTCACTGCAATGCTCATTCAACATAAACTCCACTGGATTACTGGGGAACGGAACGCGCAAATATTCGAGTAAATCCCTGAATCCCAACACAAAAAAAGTCATGTGGGGAACAAAATTAAAAATGGATTTATCCGGATTTTCGGCGTTTCGCAAACGCTGGCAAAACGAATGGTTGGCTAATTGATTTTTATGATTTTCAATCAATTCAAAAATATTGTTCATTGGAGATATTCCTTGTCTGTTATTGGGAAGTGTCATTTTTTTGAACAAAAAAGACACACTTTTCTCTAACAGCAAAACTCCTTCCAACTTCAATGTTTTTTTATAAAATTTTGTGATTGGCCAAACAATTTTACTTCTTAGCGGAAACGCCGAGATCACCCAGCGCATTTTTGAACTCGTCAAAATGATAAGGTTTACGTAAATAAGCATCAGCACCCACTTCCAATGCCCGAGCTTCATCATTACCAAACGTAAAGGCACTGATCACCAATACCGGAACATGGTCGCCTTGCGCGCGAATTTGTTCAACCAAATCCAAACCATTTGCATCCGGTAATTGGACATCCATTAATATGCAAGCCAGGTTATTCTGATGCTCATGATACATAGCCATTGCCTGGGCACCGTCTTCTGCCATGCAGAAAGCAACAGCTAACTTCTTCAGCATTCCGCTGATTACCATCCGATTTACTGGATTATCTTCAACTACCAATACCAACTGCGTCGTTTTTTCCAAGGGTGTATTTTTTAAAACAACGTCTGGCGATTGTAGTGCATCAGTTTGCTGTGAACGGGAAACCTGTTCATTTGCTTTACTGGCAGCAGCTGAAGGGGCAACCACTTCTCCTTCAATTATCTGCACCGGTATTTCACAATGCACCCTAAAACCTTCATCAAGCCCGGATTCAAGCTGCAATTTTCCCTCGAGCAGGGTAACCAGTTCACGCACGATACTCAGACCCAACCCCATCCCGGTATGGATGGACTGAGCCTCTTGCTTGAATGGTAATGCCAGGTTTTCCAATTGGTCCGGCGTCACGCCAATTCCATCATCCATGAGCGTGATATGTAGGCATTCGTTCTTCAATGACACATCGATAAGCGCATAAGTTCCATTACTGTGTTTTAACGCGTTATCAATAATATTGAAAAGAATCTGGCGAATTTTTAAAACATCCGCATAGATCCAGTGCGTATGGGTTGGATCGGGCCGGTTGGTTAAACGTAAGGGCAATGGGCCGCAGGCGGCATAGTGATCAAAGATATCGTTGATCAACTGCTGGATACAGATGGCTTTGGGATAGAGCTTGACCTTTTCGGATTCAAGCAGCGAGATAGTCAATACATTGTCAACCATTCCCAATAATTCGCTGCTGGAAGCTCGGACATGTCGCACCAGGTTTTTCTGGGCAGGGTCCAGAGGCGAATCCAGCAAGAGATCATTTAATCCCATAATACCGTTAATCGGTGTACGTAAATGATGGCTTACATTTGCCAAAAATACGGCCTTCGCACTTAATGCCTGTTCGGCTACATCCAACGCTTGTTCAAGCTCCATAGCAGTTTTTTGATGATTATTGACTTCATCGCGTAATTGTTGGGTCAGTTCATCAGCCAGAAAATTATTAATAATGCACGGCAGCAGCACCCCAAAGAGCATACTGGTAGCAATCACCAGGCTGTAACCAAATATCGCCGCCTCGGGAATGGGCCGCAAAAAAGGATAATCAATAAAATGCAGCCCATTAACAAGCAGCACTATGGCAAAAATACGGACAAGGCTGTGCAGGTGATTATTTGTCAGGGTTTTGAATGCAACATTGACTTGTGGAAGCGCTACTGCAATTGCCAGCGGTAATGCAACCCAGGCGAACCCGGCACCAAATAGATAGGCACTAACACTGACACACAGTGCAAGAAGATAAATCACCCAGTAGCGAAGAAATGAAAAAGGCTGGTGCGTAATGCAACAAAGAATGTAAACCAGAAACCACGCCGTTACGATGTAGGAGGAAAAAGCCAAAGCACCGGACAAGGGTGAATCAATCAGCGCCCCCTGGGCAGCGAAATTTAATAAAGTACTAGCCCATACGCCCACCAACAAACCAAAAATGTAGCGGCGGTAAATTGTCCACAACGCAATAGCGACAAAGCCATTCAGCAATAGCAACAGTGGATATACCCACAGCAATGTTTCTAATGGCCCCACACCCGATTCCCCCGTAAATTCTCAGGGAAATTCTAGCAGTAGATTCATCCATCGACGCTTTTTACCGTTAAAAAACCGCAGCAGAAATGGATATATGATCTTATTACTTGTGGCACGTGATAGGGTTCACAGATGCTTTAGGTGCCACACGGATAGTTAACGCTCATTAGAGGATTTTTCTCACACCGGGAAACCGCAGGAAAAGACTGGTAAGAAGTAAACCCGACACGAATGTTAATAAGCTGGCAACAATAAATTTGATGTACGGGTTTATTGCAAAGGGACCCAACATTACAGAAATAGCCACCAAAACAGGCGCATGAAAAATAAAGACGCCGTAAACCCTGCGTGCAGTCCATTGCGATAATGGCGTTGGTACTGACAGAAAATGGCGAAAGTACCATAACAATCCCAGAATAATTCCCCAGGCTGTTAGCGGATCCCAAAATGCATAATAAACAGCATTGGTGTTCCATCCACCTTCAAATGCACCAGTGCCCAACAAGTGCGCAAGCGCAAAAGGCAAGGTGGAAATAGCGGTAAGAGAAATAATTACCCAGGGCATGACGTATTTGCCATTCACTTTGTCCAGCAATTGATGTTTGTAAGCGGCACAACCGGCAAAAAATAAAAATACATAACAAGGGAAAAAGCCTAATTGCAACCAAAGCACTTCATGACCAACCGGGATTTTCAAGCGTACGATAAAAGAAATAATACCCAATCCAAGTGCTATTAACAGGAGCGAGATAAACCCCGGCAAACGCGCAGGACTCCAGCGTGTTACATCAACGAATTTGTTAACTAACAAATACACCACGGCGAAAATCAATAAGGCTTCGGCAAACCATAAAGGCCCGGGGCCAAATTGTTGTTCTTTGATCATTAGCCAATATTTTTCCGCAATATTTGCTGGAGAGTCGTGCGCCAATGCAATGGTTAACGGGGATAACAGAAAGAAATAAAACAGCAACGGAATTCCCAGGCGCACACATCTATCGATTAAAAAACTCGCTGTTGTTTTACGCTCTAATGACGCGACCATAAAATAGCCGGATAGCAAAAAGAAAAATCCCATAAAAAAGGATTGGTCAATCGCATTGAGCATAATCAGGGGAACAACGCTGGCATTGGGAAGTTCGCGCCAATACCAGCCACCGGAACCGCCGTAGGTAATTGCAGCGTGGTGCAAGACAACCAAAAAGGTTAAAAGAATTCGCAGGTGATCAAAATGGGCTTGCCGCTGCGCTGATGCTGTCATTATTTCTATATCCCCAAAGCTAAAATGCAAATCCGCAATTAATTGCTTTGATGCAGTTTTAGCGTTGATGGATTCAGCGCGCGCGCACTTTTATTCTTCGTCAGTCAAGTTCGTGGCTAATACTTTATCAACACGGCGACCATCCATATCGACAATTTCAAACTCCCAACCTTGCAATTGGATTTTATCGCCAGTAGCCGGTACACGGCCCATCACCAGCATCATTAATCCATTAAGGGTTTGATAACTGCCCTCTTCCGGTAAACCATCAATGTGCAAACGATCTTTAAAATCGACAATTGACAGCATGCCATCCAGCAGCAAAGAACCATCATCACGGCGCACGATGTAAGCATCCTCACCTTCTTCACCGATAAATTCGCCAGTTAATGCTTCCAGCAAATCTTGCAAGGTAACCAGGCCGCGCAATTCACCGTACTCATCTACCACAAATACCATTTGCGTGCGCGAGCGACGGAAGAAATCCAACAGCTCCATGGCAGTCAAGGTTTCAGGAACCGCCTGGCAAGGTTTGGCCAGTTCGGCAAGGTTCACATTATCGCCACGAATAGCTGCTGCCAATAATTCTTTTGCGTTAATAACACCAATCAAATTGTCATTTTGTTTAGTGCACACCGGAAAACGCGAATGCGGCGATTGCATAACACGAAGATAGTTTTCTTCGGTAGAAAGTGCGGTATCCAGATAAATCATATCCGAACGCGGAACCATCAATGACACGATGTTGCGATCTTCGAGACGCAACACGTTTTTCACCATGGTATGTTCCTGCTCTTCGAGAATGCCAGAGCTGGAACCTTCATCGAGGATTGCGTGAATATCTTCTTCTGTAACTTGTTGGTTTTGATTGTGATGAAATCCCAATAAACGCATCAAGGTGCGCGTAGAAGTAGAAAGCAAATGTACAAATGGTTTGGTGCATACCGCCAGCAGTTGCATCGGCTTGGCCACTGTACATGCGATGCGCTCGGCACTTAACTGCCCGATACGCTTGGGCACCAATTCCCCCACAACAATAGATAAGTAAGTCACTACCACAACCACCAGAATCGTGGCGAAGTTATCGCTAAAGTGGGTGGGCACACCAAACGTTTGCAGCCAGAGTGCAAATGGCTCGGCCAAAATGGATTCACCAAAAATACCATTCATGATGCCAATGGAAGTGATGCCAATTTGCACAGTGGACAGGAATTGGGTGGGATCTTCAGCCAGCTTGAGCGCTATTTGCGCCGATTTGCTGCCTTTGTCAGCAAGAATTTGGAGGCGGGACTTTTTAGCAGTAACAATGGCGATTTCCGACATGGCAAATAAGCCATTGAGCAAAATCAGACCCAACAATATAAAAATTTCCATGAATTCCTGTGGACTTCATCAATAAGGGGGCCTGAGTATACCACTCCAACCGCGTACGCAAAGACCTGGCAAGGTTAAGCTTTGGTAATCTTAATAACCGCTTTTTTTCATAGAAGTATTTAATCCTGCCGATTTTTTGTCCCGGGTTCTAAAATTTACAGGTGGACTGAGCCGTCAATTGCGCCCTCAAGCCACCATAACATTACTTCGGAAACAAATTGCAAAGGACGAAAGGACTTTATGAAAGCAGACCCGCTATTTATGCCTGAACCCCGGAAAATTGCCAGCTCACCGGCAGGGCGATCCAGCCTTGCCAGCGATGAGGCCCTGGCAATAAGCAAGCACTTTGCCCAATACCTGCAACCACAAATTGCCCTCACCAATGAGCACAAACAAGAAGTCTATGGTTTACGCCATCAGGTTTATTGCGAGGAGTTACATTTCGAGGATGAAAAACCGGATCATATTGAATGTGATGAATTTGATGCGCGAGCAATCCATTGCTGCATTCGCCATTTGGGCTCCCAACAACTCGCGGGTACCTTGCGCCTGATAACTACCAACAATGACAACGAGCTATTGCCGCTACAAAAGTTTTGCCGCACCGCGCTAACTCATCCGGAATTGCATCCCCGAAACTTTTTACCACGCCAAATCTGTGAGATTTCGCGCCTCGCCGTGCCTGCGGCATTTCGCAAACGCCAAACTGACCAGTTTGCGGGCGTGGCAACCGGGGCAATCAATGAATCTACCTTTTCGGTGCAGGAACTGCGCTTTTTTCCTTACATCGCGATCAGCTTATATATGGCAGCGATTGCAATGACATATAAGACACGCCGATTCCATACGTTTGTCATGATGGAACCACGCCTTGCGCGGAGCCTGAATTTTGTTGGCATCCACTTCCAACCCATTGGTCCCTGTATCGATTATCACGGTCAACGTGCCCCCTTCTATATCGATTCGCGCACTATAAAAGCAGAACTCTCGGACGGTTATCGCAAGCTATTGGCAATTGTTCAAACGGCGTTATTTAATCCATAGCCACAGCGGCACGGCGATTATCGTTAAATTATAACAATGGGGATAAACAGGCATTTTTATTGCGTTTGCTAATGAGAAGAATTATCATTGGCATCCAATTTCACGCTATTCGAATCATAACTGCCGCAATGCAATCCAAACACGCCTCATTAAATGCCTTATTACTGGTGATCGGTATTCATGCCAGTTTATTGGCAGCAATGGTTCTGGCACCCGCCGCTCCCAAACCCGACATTATCGTGCAACCAACGATTCAGGGAGTATTGATTGCGGCACCGCAAGAGGCGCCACCACCACCAGAGCCGCCACCTCCACTACCACCGGAACCAAAACCGGAGCCCAAACCAACTCCCAAACCGCCGCCTAAAGCACCACCATCGGAACGAGCGGTAAAAGCACCGGAGCCTCCACCACCACAACCGGTAGAGCAACCAATTCAACCGGCCAAGGAAGCGGAACCGACACCGGCGCCAGTATTACCACCGAATGCGGATGCCAGCCAGTTAAATAATCCGGCGCCTGCTTACCCTAATCTCTCCAGGCGTTTGGGCGAAAAAGGCACTGTGGTGCTGGAAATTCTGGTAAAGGCCAACGGCACTGTTGGCGAAGTGAAAATGAAGAGTTCGAGTGGTTACAAACGCCTGGATGATGCGGCCATTAATGCGATCAAAAAATGGAAATTTATTCCAGCGAGCCAGGCAGGCATAGCAATAGATTACTGGTATGAAATTCCGTTTGAGTTTGGCTTTCGTCAACGATAAACAGCTAACACCGGACTACGACGTTACTCATTGAAAACTTATTGAAAAACAACGAGGTTGTTATGGATTCACCATACGGTATCGCTTCTATTTGGTCACAAGGCGATTTTCTGATTAAAAGTGTTGCGATTATTTTGTTGATCATGTCCATCGCCAGTTGGTGGGTAATTGTGATTCGCGCCTGGGGCTTATGGCGTTTGCGCAAGCCCGCGCAAGGCCTGAATGATTTCTGGCATGCGCAGAGTTACGCTGAAGGTTTGCGCACACTGGGTGATGATCGCAATACACCATTCCGGCATCTGGCTGAAGAAGGCCAGGCGGCGCTGGATCACCATACTAACCATAAAACTGATTTGCACGGTCACCTGCCATTAGCCGAATGGATGACTGCGTGCCTGCGCGCATCGATAGATGAAAGCGCCGAACGCTTGCAACGCGGCCTCGCAATCCTGGCATCAGTTGGTTCAACCGCCCCGTTCGTAGGATTATTCGGTACTGTCTGGGGTATTTACCATGCGCTGGTAGGTATTGGTGTGAGCGGTCAGGCGAGTATTGATAAGGTGGCAGGCCCGGTCGGTGAAGCATTGATTATGACTGCGTTTGGTTTGGCAGTAGCCATTCCTGCGGTATTGGGTTACAACGCACTCAATCGTGCGAATAAAGGTGTACTTAATAAACTCAATCGCTTTGCACACCAGTTACACGCTTATTTCATTACCGGTCGCCCTATGCAAAATAAAGGCGCCATTACCAAATTGACTCCGCGCAAAGAGGTATAAACCATGGCCTTTGGTGGTGGACTCGAAGAAGAAGCCGACATCAGTGAAATTAACATGACGCCCCTTGTGGACGTTATGTTGGTACTGCTGATTATTTTTATCATCACTGTTCCGGTGTTAACACATTCGGTAAAAATCGATTTGCCGCGCATAGATAACACCCCGAACGAAATAAAACCGGAAACCATCAATCTTTCCGTAAATGCTGAAGGCAATATTTTCTGGAACGAAGGTCAAATCACCTTTGAAGAATTGGAAGCACGTTTGAATCTCGAATCCAGTAAACAACCGCAACCTGAAGTACATATCCGTGGTGACAAAGCGGTACCCTATGAGCATGTGATCAAAACCATGGCTGCTGTGCAGCGGTCGGGAATTTTAAAATTAGGATTTGTAACAGAACCCGGCAGTTAAGCCGGGTTTTTTATTTATGAACAATCATCCGCATCCAGCTATCACTCACAGCTACATAATACATTTGGCGGCTCCCATTATCCTCGCCAATATGGCAGCACCACTTCTGGGATTGGTTGATACCGCAGTGATTGGCCATACAGGTGATGCGAGTGCGCTCGGCGCTATTGCATTGGGCTCACTGGTATTTAATTTTGTGTACTGGGCCTTCGGCTTTTTACGTATGGGCACCACCGGTTTTACCGCCCAGGCTTTCGGTGCCGGTGATTACACTGAAGTGCGCGCTGCATTTGGTCGCGCATTTTTACTCGGCAGTGGAATTGGCCTGCTATTAATTATTGCGCAATATCCAATTATTCATGGCGCACTCTGGTTGCTGGATGGCAGTGAAACAGTAGAAACGCAGGTAAAAACCTATTGGGATATTCGCATTTGGGCCGCACCCGCCACCCTTGCCAGCTATGCAATTATGGGCACACTTATCGGCTTGGGGAAAACCCGCCAGCTGTTATGGCTGCAATTGTTTTTGAATGCGATAAATTTATTGCTCGATGTTTTATTTGTCACCGGATTTGATTGGGGTGTGCGTGGTATCGCATGGGGCACATTGATTGCTGAATGGAGTTGCGCATGCGCCGGTTTAATAGTGGTGCTAAAACATTTACATCCAAAAAATGAACATTTCTGGCAATGGAAGCGGCTGCTGAATCGCACGGCGATTTGCAATACGCTCAATACCAATATCGATATCATGTTGCGAACCTTATTTCTGTTAGCCGGGTTTGCATTTTTTGCGAATCAGGGTGCTCGCTTTGGTGATACTACACTCGCCGCTAATCATATATTGCTGCAATTTATTTCCTTCTCGGCATTTTTTCTGGATGGTTTTGCTTTCGCAGTGGAATCATTGGTGGGAAAAGCAAAAGGAGCACGCAATCGCGATTTCTTTGACAAGGTAGTTGCAATTTCTACACAGATTGCAGCAGGTACTGCAGTGCTTTTAATGCTTATTATTTTGCTTGGTGGCGTTACTGGTGTTGCAGCGCTGACATCTGTCACAGACATACAGGCCGAAGCTAAAAACTTTTTACCCTACGCAGCAATTTATGTGCTGGCATCATTTGTAGCTTTTCAATTAGACGGCATATTTATTGGCGCGACCTATAGTCGCGCCATGCGCAATGCATCATTTTATGCATTGATAATTTTTGTTGCCAGCGCCGTGCTATTAATACCCGAAGGCAATAACCATGGACTTTGGATAGCCTTTGTAATTTATGTCATTGCCCGGGCAATTGCGCTCGGTATTTATCTTCCGGAACTACGCCGCAATATCACCTGAGCATTGTCTTTAACTAGCAGCTTTGTGCTGTGCCAAATATTTTTTGGCCAACGACAAGTAACGCGGTGTTGGTCCGATATCCTCATAAATTGCATCGCCAAGTTCATCAGTCTCAACGACTTTGGTACCTTGAATGTAAGGAAAGCTGGCCTCTAGTTGCCCTAAAGATGCGGATATTAATTCGCTAATAATTTGTTCCCTGGAACGTTTGGGATACATTTCTGCAAGTGCATCAAGTTTTGCTGCATCCTCTACAGTCAGCCGTACTTGGTAGGATTCTTTAGTCAGGTTTCCATTTGCGTGGTTTTCCCAATGCTCAACCAATTGTTTCAAATACATAAAACACCTCAGTATGGTTACCAGTTTCACCCTCACTTTTGAGTGTAGCCCAATTACCTGTTACGCCAATGGGGTAACACTCATTTGGGTGTGAATTTTTCACACAAATTCTGTGCCAACCGATACAACAAAAAAAATAATCCGGCCATACACTGAACCTGTAAAAAAACCTTAGCTCCCGTTATCTGTATCAAACCTGAATGGGTGGAGTAGTGAAATTAACAAGGAGGGAATCATGAAGTTTTTATCGCGTGTTTTCTATCAATTGCATTTGCATGATCGACTTCATTTATTAATAGATTCTGACACTGTATCCTGGCTGTTGGTGTATCTGGTTAGTGTAATATCCATATGTGTCTCATTCCTCATACTCAGTGCTCCTGACCACTTCCCGATCTAACTGGCAACCGTTATAGTCTTCCCGGTTTTTAAACAGGAACTATAACGATGAATGATAATTTTTCTGGTGCGGGTAATTTTGAACTCCCCACCCTCGATATGGAAACCCGCAAGCTATTGCGTGAGACTCAAAATGAGACCGACGATAACGGTGACCGGATCCGTAAACTGGAAGATAAGCTCGCCAATTTATCACTGGTGACTGAGGCACTGTGGTCGCTACTGAATAAACGCACAAAACTAACCAATGAAGATCTGGCAGCCAGTATTCAGGAGGTTGTGCACGCGCGCAAAACCCGCGAAGAAACCAGGCTCACCTGTATCAAATGCAAAATGCAGAACGCTGTTAACCATAAAAAATGCATGTACTGTGGTGGAGAGCTTATTGGCCATACTGAAAAGAGTTTATTTAATTTTTGAAAAGGCACTGGCCGGGATTGGCACGGTTGACTAGTATCCTGAGAACAAAAATAAACTGACAATAACCTCCACTCGAGTTAACCACTATGAAGTTCAAATCCCTTTCCCTGACTATTGGCCTGGTACTAGGCATGGGCACCCAGGTGTATGCGGCCGATGCCGGCTTTAAATGGCCCAACGGCGCCAAGGCAGCCGTAAACCTGGCCTATGACGATGCCCTGGATAGCCAGCTGGATATCGCCATTCCAGCGCTGAACAAATACCACCTGAAAGGTACTTTTTATCTGAATGTGGTCAGCCCTACCCTGAATACCCGCCTGGAAGATTGGCGCAAAGTTGCCAAAGCGGGCCATGAATTGGGTAATCACAGTATTTTCCATCAATGCGCAAAAAGTGGCCCGGGGCGGGAATGGGTTTCGGCAGATCGCGATCTGGATAAAGTCAGCGTTGCCCAAATGCAGGATCAAGTTAAAGTTGCCAATTCTTTTTTGCATGCAGTGGATGGGAAAACCGAACGTACGTATACACCTCCCTGTATTGATTTAAATGCAGGTGGCGCTAATTATGTAGATGGATTAAAAAGCGAGTTCGTGGCGATCAAAGCAATCGGCGGCGGCGTAACACCTGATATGAAAACCCTGGACCCCTACCGCGTAGGGGTGGACTTCCCGTCTAATGTCACCGGTGCGCAATTAATTGCCGTAGTCAAAGAAGCCGCCGCAAAAGGCACCATGGCTAACTTCACCTTTCACGGCATTGGTGGCGACCATCTGGTAACCTCCAAAGAAGCCCATGAAGAACTGTTGAAATATCTTGCCGATAACAAAGATATTTATTGGACGGACACTTTTATAAATATTATGAAATATGTGAAGGAACAGCAGGCGAAAAAATAAATTCCTGTCCGTATCCGATGGTTTGAATAAACCCGGCTTTGGCCGGGTTTGTTTTATGAAATATATTTATTAAACAATGATAAAAGGATGCTCCCAATGTTATCCGTGGTATTGGAATTTGATGTTATTGATGGAAAAGAACAAGAATTTGTGAGTGCCTGGACTGAATGCACCAAAGCCATCTACGAAAATTTTGGCAGCCTCGGCTCCAGACTGCATAAGTCTGAACATGGTTCTTACATCGCCTATGCGCAATGGCCAAATAATGAAGTGTACGAAAAATCCGGCGCATGGCCGGCACATCTACTACAAATCAGGGACAGGATGCGCGCGACCTTAAAGGAAGGGAAACCAACACTGCTTTACAAATTAATGACTGAGGTAGATTTACTCAGCAACACTCAATATAACAACGCTTAAAGGCCGCAATATTATCGCCATACTTTATATATCAAATAAAAAAATTATCTTTGCTATCATCAAGCAATTCGTTAACTGCTGAAAATTGTTTGTTTTTATTTAATGTAGATAATACTTCAGCGAACTGTTGCAGCTTGCGATCGGCATATTCATCAGTGTCTTTATCTACCAGCTTATAGTTACTGAATTTACTGACTTCCTTTTCACTACTTACATTTTGCTCTACTAGCAAATTATTCACCTTATCATCTTTCATCGACAGCATACGGCTGACATTTCCCTCACGATGCTCGGTAATGTAGCGATAATTGGGATTGGTGATATTCGGATTTTCCAGATCAAAAATGCCCTCAAACCGGTTATTTGTTAATTCATAACGTGATTCCTGCTTCACCAATGTCGCATCCGCATCGGATTCAATACGTGTCTCTTGTGAGAAGGTTAAGACCAGAGACGAAGCCTGCGAATAAAATTCACGATTGTGAACAACTTTCGAACGAATACTAACGGTAAAATCCGGCAAGCCGGAATCGAATGCAGCTAGGGTGGTTTCTGTCGCGCTGTCAGATGTTTTTGATGGTTGGACAGTAATAAATTGTTCAAACATGGATTCAAACGCATCCAGCATAAACCGCCGCGATCTATTATCTGTCCTGGCATCATCTGTCGCCTGGCGAATTAATTCCAGGTAAGGCTCCAGTATGCTTGCTTCAGCGGTGCTGGTTTCTACCAACGTGCCCAGGTTGGTGGTGATATCTACCGAATAACCACGCACATCACTCGCACGTAAAGTTTGTGTCTGGTTAGTGTCATCAACACTAAACTCATAGCTTTGTTCTACAAAATCGCCTTTTTCATTGGGCCGCATCAAAGTGAAATTGAATCCACTGATTACACTGGTATCAATGCCTTTCAGATTACGCAATTCAGCTGTACCTGAACGAAAAAATTCATCGCCCATTTGCCCTAATTTTTCGGCCAACTCACCCAGTGCTTTTTGTTCCGCCTCTGAAAGTGAACCATCCACCGAAAAGGAAAACTCCAGGCTCGAACCATCCATCCCGATTTTGCGATGATTTATTTCGATGTTAATTGTGTCGCCGTCTTTGGTTTTAATTGACAGGTGCGCGGATTGATTATCAGATGTGGTATTTACACCAAAATTTGGTGATGGACTTTTTACCGCAACCTCCCGGGAGACTTGCACCCGACGGGCTTCATTACGAAATTCTGTCGTTTCGCGACTTAGGGAGCCAACCTGATTCAACATACCGCTGATGCTTAATGGGGATTTTCCCGAACCGTACGAGTTCAATGAACTTAATAAATTTTGTGAAATAGCCGATGCAGCCTGGCCTTTAGGCTTGCTATCACGCAAGCCGCTTAAAACTACCGGGGTATAGTCATAAGTAACTGGTGGTTCACGGAATTGCTGGATACTGACTTTATCGGTAGTAGTATCAACCACAACAGGCGGGGTGTTTGTAACGTTTAATTCCGTGATCTTATTGGTCGGTGCTACTGGTGTATTCGTTGGTAAAAACACAGAGGGCGCAGTGACTTGCATAACAATTCTCCATTTCACTGAATTTGTTATCGGCAACCACACCTAAAAATTTAGTCGTTTGAATGTAAAAAGATGTAATGCAAAAGCATAGAAGTGCAAAAGGACGCAAAGGAAAAAGGATTGAAATGAAAAGCAGCGTCAATATTCAATCACCATACGTACATTATCAGTATAAACGCCGGCCACTGGTGTCGCTTGCCCCGTCGTTATCCTGACGGGTAAATTTATTGTCTCGTTCATGCCGGTTCCCATACGGTTCAATGGATTGGTCACACTCAGAACCTGGGTGCTGGAACCAGGCTGAAAAATCCCATACGCAATGGTCTGCCCCGCCACCGATTTTAAACGGCGAGTTCCGCCCGAATAATTATTGCCTGTGTCTGCATAAAACAAATAATCTTCCTGGTTGGTACAACGAATACTTACACTCAGTTGTGTACTGGTACTAGCATTCTCTATAAAACTGACAGTTCCAAAATCAACCAGGGTGGGAGTGCTAATAAATTCACAACTTTTACTCACTACCATCGTCATCCCTACAGTGACTGTCGAGCTAACGGGTGTGTACCCCAAACACACAACGGCGACACTGACACCAGTGCAAATGTTGCCATCCACAGCCAGGGTCTGGGTTCCAGTGTAAGTTCCTGCGCTCGGCCAGAGGGTCGTTGCATTGGTTTTCACATGGAGCGGAATGTCGATTCGCCCACTGGTCAATATCGCCAACGCCAGCAAGTTAAATCCCGTAGGACCTCCCACACTTTGGCCTTGCGTCGTAATTCCCGGTGTATAGGTATTGTTGCTACCCAGTGTGTAGGTAATAGTGTCAGTGCCATTGCTCATGGTTAATGGTTGTTGTGCGGTATACCGCAACCAACTGGAGAGGCTAAGCAGTTGCAATGTCAATGCAACTGAACAGGTAACAGAAAATTGCGCATCAACTGCGCTTCCATTGGGTGAAATTCCACCAGAGGGTACATCCTGGCTGGCATTGCTGCCGTAATTAATAGTCGCGGGCGTTGTTGTCGCGCTTGCATTGCAAACGGCTAACACGGGTTTGGAAAAAAATATATTTATTACTGCCAACAAAAAAAATAGTTTCCCTTTTTTCATTATTAATTCACCCCAGCCACCGGCTCGCAAATAATTTTTCCCAGTCGCGGTAAGGATTCTTGCGTGTTTTGGGGTGGATTTATTGTTAACACGCAATCGCCCTCTTCCCAGTACAAACGCATTGGCTCTGATAATTGCTCGATATATACCTCACCACTCCACCCGACGATAAATTCACGCTCGGTAATATCCGCGCCCAATACTGTCCCCACCGGCAATGGCTGCTGATTAATATCATAAGCATCAATCAATACCGACGATAAAAGCCGCACAGGAAATTTCACGTGAACGCCGCCTTTACGTTTAGGCACAATCATTTGTTCAATTGCTTCAATGGCCGCATTCGCCGGCAAACCGCCGGGATCAATTGCAACGCGGTTTTCCAGGTGGCTGGATAAATCCGGAATTAATAATTTCCCGTGTTGATCAGTATTACCCACCAATTGATTGCCAATCATGACCGGGACCCCCTCCTGCCCAACATCAATTATCGCAAATGCATCCACCACAAAACGGCTGGCATACACTGCATCATCCATCATGATTAGAGCACCGGTAAGCCCGCCAGACGTTTGTCGATTTTCACCATTGCGCAATACACTTGCGGTCATTTCATATTTTTTGCTACGCCAATCTACGGCGGCATACGCATTTTTCTCTGGCGAATCATCCCCCCCGACACGCCAGCCCAAACCACCGGAATAGTCTGCGTTACTCATGGCCTGAAATTGATTGCGCCATGAATTATCTGCATCGCGTTGTGCACCAATACTGGCTTGCCCGGTACGCCCCAATGGAATACTCAGTGCAATACTGACAAAAGTATCTTTTTCACCCTGCAGTTGCCGGTTGATATTAGTGAAAATTGTTAACCCGGATTCAAAATAACGATTCCATGACAAGGTCGCGAATTCGTTGCGCTCTAATTTATCGCTGACACGCACATATCCCAGATTCAAAGAGCCGAGCATTCGATCATAAAAAGATAAGGCCGCTTGTAACTGCGAATCTCGCAACACCTTTTGATCCAGGTTACCTAAATCACGATATGTGCCATGGCGTTGCAGATAGCGACTACTAATCCCAAAACGCTGCTGGCTGTATGTGTACGCATACGATTGTTGATATCCCTGCTCATCAAAATAATCACTGGCAGCATGTGAAATTTCAAACACCCCCAAATTACCCGCAAGCAGTGAAAAACCAGCGCCCCCCATCCGCAAATGTTCGCCTGCCTGAAACAACAATTGTGGAGTGAAGATCGATGTTGCACCATAACGTATGCTGGTACTGACAACCGGGTTATTGGCGTACTTATCCGATGAGAAACCAAAATCTTTTCTACGTACACCCAGGGTAAAATCATAATCCAGTAAGCCGGGTGATAAAATTTCGCTAGTGATATAAAAATTTATTTTTTGTCGCGCCTGCTGGCCCTGCACATCAGTAGTAATAACTTCGGCAACACCGGCACCGGATAGAAAAGGCAGCGTATTAATGGAAAAGGGACCAGGATTGATTTCATCACGCCAACGCAGTTGATCATTAATCAGCAAATCCACACTGCCTGGCAATGCAGATTCCCCAAAAAATTCTGGCAGCGGATAAGTAATTAAATTGGGGTCCAATTCATAATCACGCGCAATACGAATACCACCCATACGAATACTACTACCCCAGTTGGGGGTCGCATTAATGACATCGCCCAACGTGAGCCCCCACAACCCCGCATCATGATCACGCTGATAATAACTTTCAAAACGCAGATAGGATGGCGCGTTTTCAACAGCATCACCACCCCGCATAATGGCGCGATTGACGGCAAAAAAATTCGGGCTGAACCAATAAAGCTCGTGCCATAAAGAGCCCTGGCTACCAGCAGTATTGTCATCAATTATTAATAAATCGTAATTGAGAAAGGCACCCTTATCACGGCGTGCATCGCCCACTGGTTTTAACGTACCCATACCAGCCTTGGTTTGCATGGGTAATGCACTGCCGGGCAACGTCAATAACAGGCGCTGTGTGGTTTCATCATAAATACCACTCGCCCCCGGGAATTCGCTCAACAAGAAACGTTCGCCGTGCGGAAAATCCATTTTGATCCCCAATGCCTGCAATTCAGAAGACTGTATTTCCCAATCATTATCTTTTTGCACAACGGCAAGTACACTGCTGGTATTCCTTCCATTGATAACAACTTCCAGATACAGCACATTCTCTGCAAAAACCGATGCAGCCAATAAAAAAATCACACTGGATAAATACCAAAGATAACGTACGTCAGTGCGGGGCAATTTCCAACTCCTGTCGCTCCGCTTCAAACACAATTCGTATATCGGGATTTTTCAGTGCATCCCATTGTTTTTGATCCAGAGGCCACTGCCGACTGGAACCCACTAAAACATAACCCAGCAACCCTTCGCTGATGAGCGTCGGCTCGGCACTATTAGTGTGCAAAATTTTGACTTTACTCAACCGGGCATTTGCTTTACCGCTATTACTTATTTCGATAGATTTTTGTGGTGCTTCAATCAATCGATAGCGCAATTCTTCTGCCATTGCATTTTGGCGATCAATGAAATTTTTATTTTCGTAATCAATTGGAACACCTACAAATAACGGTAGGGAATAGCGCATCTGGAAATTTAATACGGAACCATCCTGTTTCGTTGCCACTGGAATTTCATCAATAATTAATCGATAACTAAGTTCTTGTGGAAGTGCTGTTACTGCTCCTTTACGATTCACTACACGAAATACTTGTTGCATACCCGGCTTTACCGTGACCAATGGCGGACTGACAACCAGATCATTTTGTGCCTCATAGTGATCTTTATTATCTTGTTGGCGCCAGGTTAACACCCTGGCCTGCAATACCATTTCTTCATCCACATCATTATTTTTTACCCACACCATGGTGGTAGAGGCAGGTGCATCAATACGGGGATTAATTGGCCACACAGCAAGGCTTGCAGCATCAAGATGAACAGGAATAAAAACTAACAATAACCATCCAATTTTCAAACGACGCATAACATCAATCCATCGGTTGCAGGTAATTTGCTTTGGTATATTTTCCGGGGCTCTTTATACAACAGCGTTAAGAAAATCTGCCCCGGATCAGATTCGAACTAATGGACACATTTACCAGATGTTGCCAATTAATCTAATAACTGAGAGTCACTAAAACCTGATCACTGTAATTGCCATTGGCCGGTGTTGCTTGCACCGGAATGCGGCCATACACGGGAAATGTTCTTGTTGTGTCATCGCTCAACAATATGGAAACTCCGGTAACGTCATCCCACACAGTGGAGCGCGCGGCAGAGGTATATAGCTGATAATTTAATGTGCTGGTTCCTACTCCCAAACGCATCTTGCGATCATTCACACCAGTACCATACAAACCTGCACCAATAGTAATTTTGGCAGTAGTGCCCGGCGTACAACGCAATTGAATACTGCCGCTACCCGTCGCAGTATTTGCATTAAGCGGTGCGGTAGTTGCGTAAATATTGCCAAAGTTGAGTGCCCCCAAACTCAAACCATTAGTGCTGGTGTTATTTAATAAACAACCATTCACCACCTCGATACGAATTAAGGTGGCAGATGATGTTTTAGTTTGATCATTAGCAGCCCATACCGGCAGCACAATCATCAATAGCAAAAGGGAAATATTTTTTGCCAAATTTGAGTTCATGCAGTTCCATCCACTGACTGTAACGTCACCAGCTACCAGCTAACGACCACCTGGACAGTGTCGTTATAAGTGCCTGACGTGATGCCACTTTGGCCACCGGGAATACGTCCGTATACATTAAAAGTATCCGTCGCGCCGGTTGCGGTTGTAGATAATGGGCTGGCTGTCGTCCACGGAATTGTACGTGCAGCATTTTGATAAAGCGTATAGGAAAGTAAAACGGCGGGATCTGTTGAATTAACCATAGCGCGCGAGCCGCCGGTAAAGTGTTGGCCGTTGTCAAAAGAAATTGTAAAAGGAGTACCCGTTGAACAATTCATCACAATGCTGCCACTACCGCCCCCTGTTGTTTGTGCATCAACATTCGAAGCATTTATCGTGGCCAGATTACCGAAATTCAGTGAACCAAAATTAACAACACCGGCTGTGACACTTGAGCTGGATACAGAGCAACCCACGCCTACAACTGCAGTGACACCTAAAGTTCCGTTAACTGTTGCACTGTAAGTTACAGGAGATGCAACTGAAAAAATTACGCAGAAAAATAAAGAACGGTATTTCATTTTTTACTCCTCACACATCCAATGAGAACGCCACTCCACCCAATAAATAATTCCTGAAATAATCATAGTCGCTATAAAAATAAACGCTATTACATGGATATTACACAACAATTGATTTTTTGCCTGCCATGGCTTATACAAAATCCAAGATAGGATTTAAAAATGAATAACGAAATTTTATAACCTGATTTTAAAATGTGAATATTCAGTAAATTTTAAAAAAAATTATTCTATTAATAAATTTTCTTAAAATTTTTCATCAATAAAAAAACAAATCCTTTCTTCCTATGTAGCCTTTCATAAAACAAAAAATCCAAGCGCCGCCTTAAATAAGCTTCTTAAATTTACGCGACAATTAATACGCAATGAGAGAACCAGGCGATTACCATTAGCCTGCATTCACGTTCAAAGCCCCTTGGCTATTACTGCCGGATGTGGCCGTTGTAATTGCCGGCATAACACTGTTCTACCGCGCCTGGCAAAAACCGCAGCGAAACTGGCCATTAGCAAACCCGGGCCAGATTGCGCCCCCTGCTAATGATGCATTGGCCCTTAAGACTGGCACTGGACCTTAAGAGGGGATGGGCAATTGCTACTATGAACCCTATCGACGCCAACACTCAAATAAGATTAATTTACATTTGAAAGTCTATTTCATGTAAGATGTCGCCAGTAACCTCGTTAAGACCAAACAGATCATGCTGCGAACAATAAAAAACCTTTCTACGGATACCCGCTACCGCTGGGAAATCACATTCCGGGTAATTACTGCCATTTTTGGCGGTTATTTACTCACAATCACCAGCGGCATATTGCTGGCTTATGCATTGCCTATGGGCAAAAGCGATGCAGTCACTACCGCTATGCTATCCAGCTTTGCAATTTACGCGGGTGCAGCCATGTGGATTTTTTCCCAACGCTCGTTTCGCAAAGCGCTAGCGGGCATCTGGATTCCCGCCATTATTTTTACGGCGCTGATTACCTTGTTAAAACTGATGGGAGTGACACCATGAAAAATGGTTTTCGCCAATCCATGTCATGGCTGCACACCTGGGGCGGTTTAAGCGTCGGCTGGATTTTGTATTTCGTTTTCCTCACCGGAACACTCGGTTATTTTGATACTGAAATCGATCGCTGGATGAAACCGGAAGTCCCCGCGGAAACTGCCAATATTGAGCAATCCATTTCGGTAGCCAAACAACGCCTTGATGAAAAAGCCCAAGGCGCCGAGCGCTGGTTTATCAGCCCGCCCGGTAATCGCGACACACCGAATTTACGTATTTTCTGGCAAATGCCAGAGCAGGCAGATGGCAAACCCGGCGCGCGCGGCAATGAATCACTGGATGCAAAAACCGGTGAGCTGTTAAGCGGTCGCGCTACCGGTGGAGGGCAAACCTTATATCGCATGCATTATTCGCTGCACTACATTCCTGCCAATATTTCTTATTGGGTTGTGGGAATTTGCAGCATGTTTATGTTGATAGCGATTATTACCGGTGTGGTGATCCATAAAAAAATCTTTAAAGATATTTTTACGTTCCGCAGCCAAAAAGGTCAGCGCTCCTGGCTGGATATGCACAATCTGCTCAGTGTAAGTGCCCTGCCATTTCACTTCATGATTACCTATAGCGGCTTGATATTTTTCCTGACTACTTATATGTCATTAATCATTGCCGGCACTTATGGTTTTGGTAGAGAGGCACAGGAAACTTTTTTCGATGAATTTTTTGCGGAAACCGACACGCTTGATGCGAGCGGCACACCTGCCAATCTGGCCGAACTGAGCGCGATGTTTACTATTGCGGAAGCGCAATGGGGAAAAGGCCAGGTGCGCTACCTGGAAATTAATCACCCCGGTGATAGCAATGCGCGAGTAATTATCGCGCGCCAAATGGATTCGCCGCTGCGCTCAAGCCCGGAATTAGTATTTAATGGAGTGACCGGCGAATTACTCAATAGCAAATCAGCATCCACCACTGTACCGCACACGGTATACGATACTTTTTTAGGTTTACATGAGGGCTTGTTTGCCAACATTGGTTTGCGCTGGTTGTATTTTTTCTCCGGTTTACTGGGCACAGCAATGATCGCAACCGGCATGATTCTCTGGTCGGTTAAACGTCGTCCCGCGCAATTGAAAAAAGTCGATGGTCCCGATTTTGGCTATCGCCTGGTAGAAAGTTTAAACCTCGGTACGATTGTCGGTTTACCCATTGCGGTTGCTGCTTATTTCTGGGCGAATCGTTTATTACCTGTCGATCTGGAAAATCGTGCGCAGTGGGAAATACATTCCATGTTTATTGTGTGGCTGATGTGTTTGCTCAGCCCGCTACTGCGCCCCATTCAAAAAGGCTGGCATGAATTACTCTGGCTGGCTGCGGCGATTTATTGCTTATTGCCTGTTGTAAATGCGCTGACAACAGATCGCCATTTAATAAATAGCATCAAAGAAAGCGACTGGATTTTTGCAGGTATGGATTTAACATTTATTGCAGTAGGCCTGCTGTTTGCATTTGCCGCAAGCAGATTGCAACAACGCGTAAAACAGGAAGCAACCACGCCTGTGCGCCACAAGAAAAACCAGGTTAACGAGGCTTACTGACATGTTAATCAATTTTGCATTGGCATATTGCACCTGCGTATTGTTCAGCATCGCAATGAACCGCCACGGCGCACAGATTTTCCCGGAGCGAAAATTGCCCCCCACAGGTACTAAAATACTCGCAAGCAGCGGCTGGCTATTATTAGTAATCACCGCTGCCTTGTGTATGAAACAACAAGGGGTTGGCACTGGCCTGGCCGTTTTAGCCGGTATATTCAGCGCTGCTATTTTTGTGTTGGCACTTTTACTCAACTATGCAGCGCGTTGGGTTCCTGCGACAACTGTGCTGTTCATCGCTGCGGGTTTAACACTTTAATATCAAATGTATTCGCAACACTTGCGAACAGGTTACAGGCGAAAAACTTATGAATTACCTGCCGGTAACTGCTGGGCAAGATAAAGTTGTTGTAATGAAACGGGTAAAGCACCTTTTGCATAATTACGGACATTGACGTCACTCGACCTCAAGCCCTGTTGCAACAACGCAACCAGTTTCTTACGTTCTTCCAATCGACGCTTGCTATACGCCTGGTTAAATTTTTCGCCTTCCAGCCAGGGCGCAACACCGCCCGCGAGCAATTGTTTATCATCCAATACTGCACCATTAACGGGGGTAATTTGAGTTACCCGGGCAAGATTTTTCAAACTATCCAATACCATTTGTTGTTCATTCAACATCCGTGCTGCGTAGGCTTTAACTTCGGTTGAATTCGACTTCACCAACGCCAGCTTTGCAGTTTTAATTTCCAGAATCGTAGTACGTATTGCAATATCAATAAAAGATTGGGCATCCAGGTCTTTTTCAGTATGAGCGTTAGCAAATGGAACAAACACGATCAAAACTAATAAAGTCCCTAACAACACCTTTAAATAACGCATCGAAATAAGCTCAAAAAGCAAGTGCCTCCGGCTACTTAGCAACAAACAACGATCCTTTAGTCCCTCGCGATTAATAGGTAAAAAGTATCATTCAAGACAACACATGAATGGGTTTACAAACTCATTGTAGATTAGTTTCACGCCATATTGGCGCAATTTTAATCATATTTTATGGGCAATTTGAGGCAAAATTGTACTTAAGGAAATAAAAATGCTGTTTTAACCACGGTTAACGCTATTTGTCAGGTAGATAGGCTGATCCATCAAACAATAAATATCTAATTATCTCCCTACCCTACGGAATGGTTATAACTGGCGCGAGATACTTTTTACAACGCAATTGCTAATTTTGGGATTGATTTGGGGGTTATTACCTCCCTTATTTAAAAACTACCGGTTACTCACAACACGCCTTCCGCATCACTATCCATAAAGATTCTGTCGCCTTTATATAAGGTGCAACACAGAAAATCCGGTATTTCCACTGTTACCAAACCTGCTTTTTATCCCAAGAAAGTCACATTTATGTTGCTAATAAATACGCAAAAATATGATTTTAAAAACATGGCATATCGATTGCTTAAGGACAGACAACAAATTAAATTTTCCATCAACACGGGAATAGAGAAGGTATCCAATGATGACACCAAAAGAATTAGGAAAGTGGGCCAAAACTGTTGGCATTAATGCACCAAGCCTGGACGCAGGATTTTCTTGCTGGATAAAAAACGCCACCGCAGAAGAGCGCAAAAAACATCTTATTGAATGGTGGGACGGCTGGTACGAAGCACTGGATGAAAGTATTTCATTCCAACAAAACATTTATGGAAATCGCTCTGCTGCATAAGCGATAAATTGAGTGCACCAACACATTGGGTGTGATTGACAGCAGTACTTATAAGACGCTTTTTCGTAGACTGCGAATCTGCCTCGACGCAAACTCCTGCTTTTACACTCAATGTGCTGGTGCATTCAATCCTGATGTTTTGTTGTGAATTTTTCTTTCTTATTTATTCTTGTTCTTTCCATTCCAGATATCTTCCCTTCGCGCCAATAAATTTTCATATTCAATCAATTTAGCTGCAAAATAATCCAGCCGATTTACTTTTTACAGAAAATAAGACTGACATATATCGAAAATACTATTCAATATAATGCCTACAAAAGATGGGGAATTGAAAAAGTACTGAAATTATCCGCTCCCGGGTTATAGGGCTTAACATTTTTAATTATTCTTTAAAACCTTTGGCAACAACATAAACCTCGCGTGAGCGCGGACGCGATGCGTTGGGTTTGCGGATCATGACTTTTTCAAACGAGGATTTTACATCTTTGATGTAATCGTCACTGCCTTCTCCCTGGAACACTTTTGCGACGAAATCACCGTTGGGTTTTAACACGCGGCGCGCCATATCTAACGCGAGTTCAACAAGATAAATCGATGAAGATTGATCAACCGCATCGATACCGCTGATATTCGGAGCCATATCGGAAATAACTACGTCGGCTTTGCGTTCGCCAAGTTTTTCCATAATTTGGTTGAATACGGATTCTTCGGTGAAATCGCCCTGGATAAAATCTACATGCTCCAGTGAATCCATCGGCAAAATATCCGAAGCAACAACCCGCCCCTTCACACCAACTAAACGCCCGGCAATTTGCGACCAACTTCCCGGCGCAGAACCCAGATCAACTACCAGCGCACCGGGGCGAATCAGTTTGTCCTTGTCATTCAGCTCGATCAACTTATAAGCCGCGCGCGCGCGATAGCCATCAACCTGGGCTTTTTTAACATAAGGATCGTTGACGTGTTCGTCTAACCAACGGTTGCTGCTTTTGGATCTGGCCATGGGTAACTCAATGTGAATGCGGAAAACCCAAATATTGTAAAGGTTTAATCGCTATAAGACAAAAACGGCACCAATAAAAAAAGGGAGCCGAAGCTCCCCCGTCGTATTCCGCACACAAAAATGCGCGCACACAATTATTAATTAGAACAATTTACCCAGATTGATCAGTTGAGTTTCACCACTGTGATCATTGACACCGTCATTATCAGTCACGATGTAAACATCGCCATTTGACATGAGCGCAGTGCCCTCAACTTTTTCCAGCAAGGTACCTGTGGTAGAACCCAATACTGGTTTGATGTCTTTGATCAGGGTTTTGGTAATAGTTTCGCCGCCTGCAACAGTCTGTAAATTAATTTTGTAGAGACGTTTGATCGCTGCATCCGGACCACCGCGGTTATCGCGCTCCAGCACCATAAATTCGCCATTGCCAATTGATGTAATTTCAGACAAACCTACCCAGCCCCCGGCGTATTGCGAGCTGTATGCATCCAATGGATAGAACACAAACTTCCAGGTTTTGCTCGCCAGATCGTAAATACCAATACGCGGATTGGCTTCAGTACCCCAGGCGCGCTGGAAAGCGAGATACAAACTATTATTGTATTCCGCGATGCCTTCAAAACCATTGTTGGTTTGCAATGCATTGACACTTGCAGGCAAACCAATCACAGATTGAATAACACCATACGCGTCAGTTTTGAAAATCAGGTTGCTGGATTTTGCATCTGCCGCTGCCCCCGAACCTTCAGATGCAATCCAGAAGCCGCCGTCAGATGCTTGCGCCAAACCTTCAGGATCAAGGTTCACGGATTTATCCGCATTAATCATCGCCGCCAATTCCGCATTGGAGAAACTTGGCAAGCCTGCATTAATTCCGGACGTTGCAAAAACATTTTTGCTATCCCAAATTTTGGTTTCGCTAACAACCAATGCCGGTTTAGTACTTACATCCAGAGTAAAAATACGATTCTGGCCGAAGAAACTATCTTCAATCGAATACAAGGTTTTAGGGTTGTTTACATCCGCCGATAACGCTGACAATGCGCTCCATGGAATTGGATTTCCATCCGGTCGATTGACGGATTGAACCGTTGGATATTGTTGCGCTTGCGTGTTGTAGGAATACAAATTTATACCCGCGCGAATAGCGACATTACGTAAATCACTTTCAGACGCAACAGCTAACAAATTACGCGATGGAATTGCCAAACCACCTTCCGGTGCCGCACTCGCTGGCAGCACTTGTTTGAATACCGGTTTTTTCGGATCAGCCAGGTCATACACAAATACCAGGCTGGAGCGTTCGGAATTTACAAACAGGAAGCGCTCTTTGCCGAAAATTCCCAATTCAATATTTTCTGGTTCATTACCTTTCGCATCGGAACGACGATCCTGGTAGTGGCCAAAACGAATAGCCAAATCATCCAATTCGCAACCGGAATCCCATACCACTTCGCCTTGGGAATTGAAAATGCTGAAGCCACGAGTACCACCGTTTAAATCACCTTCGTTGGCGGTAGCGAAATATTCGTTGTTAATCCAGGACACACCATCAGGCTCACGCAAACGCGCCTTTTGAACTTCAACAGGTTTTATTACCGCAGGGCGATCATCAGTCAAATCGACGTTGACCAGATCTACACTGCCAGCACTGAAGTGACGAACGATAGTGCCAGTCACAAGGTTAACCAATGCAATGTGATTATTTTCTTGCAGTGTTACTACGGCGATGTTATCAGAATTAATATCAACAAATTCCGGTTCCGGATCTGATGGATAAAGTGCTGCAATACCGGTTAAGTCCACATCGCGAGTAGTCCAGCCAGCAGGTGCAGCGGCAGTCAGGTCGACAATCACCAGTTTGCCTGCTGGCAATTGTGGTGGCACACCGCCATTCAAGGTTTCATCGCGCTCATTTTCAATAACAACGAGCGCGTATTTTCCATCGGGACTAACGGCAACAGAATCCGGTTGGCCGCCGAGGTTAATCGTGTGAACAACTGTTTTAGTCGCGATATCAACAATCGTCAATTTGCCCGATACGTTGACATAGTCTGCAGAAGTATTTACCGCAACCAATGCGTTGGGACCTTTAACAGCTATCGATGTTGGCTCGCCGCCCATCGCCAATACACCGGTTGGTTTTGGTTGAGATGGATTCACAATATCCACAAAACCAATCTGTTTTTTCAATGCATCGGTATAAACCAGAGTCATACCATCAGTGCTGGCAGCAACAATTTCTGCGGCCGTTTCATCGTTGGTATTACAGGTAGCATTAACCTGCATGCAACTTTGCAGGGTAGCCACGCGATTAAAATTCAGTTGCGTGTTGATAACACTTTTATCGCATTGATAAGTCGTTTGCGAAACTTCAGTTGCTTGTAAGGTGTTGTCATTATTGGCATCAACACCGCTTTCAATTTTTAAGCCGCCTTTAAAACATTGTGCATTGCCCGCTGCCAGCACAGTTTGGCTAATCAAACTTTTTGCACCGTTACTTCCGTTTGTGCCGTTGCTGCCGTTAGTACCATTCGTACCGTTAGTGCCATTTTTGCCATCGTCACCACCACAGGCGGTCATTAATAATGGCAATGAAGCCACAAACATCAGCGACAATATTTTTTTTGTAAATTGCATAGGCTTATCCTTCAAAAAGGTTGATTAAGAAGACATTGGCCCGCAAGCATGGTGGCGATTTATGACGGGATCATGGCTGATTTATGAAGCTTTAATGACAATAGGATGACGAAATTTCGTTGAGTCCGTTTTCAGGAGCTACTATTCTTCGCTTCACAAGGCACACACCCGATAAAAATTACTTCATCGCGCCATCGCAGGAGAAAACAATGAAAGCTGTCGTTATCAATGAATATGGCAACAACGATGTAATACATTTAGTGGATGCAATAATTCCACAACCGGGCGCACGCGAGGTTTTAGTAAAAGTAAAAACGGCGGGAGTTAATCCCGTCGATTGGAGAATTCGCAGTGGGGCCGGCACACGTTTTGGATTAACACTGCCTATTGCACTCGGCAGTGAAATCGCAGGGACAATTGAAAAGCTGGGCGATGAGGTAACCCGCTTTACTATTGGTGATGCCGTTTATGGAAAAATTCGCACTGGCGGTTTTGCGGAATATGCAATCGCCCGTGAGGATGAGGTAGCACACAAACCACAACGATTGGATTTCATTCACGCTGCCGCAATACCACTCGCCGCATTAACTGCGTGGCAAGCCATGTTTGATTTGGCAAAGCTCACTAGCGGACAGCGAATTTTAATTACTGGCGCATCCGGTGGGGTAGGTTCACTGGCCGTCCAACTTGCCAAAGCCAAAGGAGCCTATGTGATTGGTACAGCGTCTGGTCATAATGGAAACTTTGTTAAGCAGCTCGGTGTTGATGAATTCGTCGATTACACTCGCCAGGATTTCGCAACAGTTGTGCATAACGTTGATGTGGTGTTTGATACGGTGGGCGGTGAAACTTATCAACATGCGTTTAAAACATTAAAAACCGGCGGCTATTTTGTCACCGCCGTCGAATTTCCCACGGAGGAGCAGCGCAATACGTATGGCGATCGCCTTGCACGCGTATTCTGCAAATCCGATCCGGAAGATTTGGCAGCAATCAGTGCGTTAGTGGATAACAATCAATTAATTCCGCATATCGCCACCGTGTTACCCCTAAGTGAGATTAAACAGGCCCTGGATCTATCGGAAACCCGGCGCACGCGTGGGAAGATCGTGTTGCAAATAGCAGTGGATAACCGGTAATCAATTATTGCACTAACTTTTTGATCTTGGCTGGATGGCATAAACCCGCGTAAAATGTGCAGGTTATTCATCCCTTTGCCGGAAAGTCACTGGCCAGGAGCTTTTATGATCCGTATTAACGAACTCCAGCTGCCGCTGGATCATCCCGCTGACGACTTGCGTAATGCCATCGTCAAACGCCTTAAAATCAAAGATACCGACCTGCTCAATTTCACTGTTTTTAAACGCAGTTACGATGCGCGTAAAAAAAATAGCGAAATCACGTTTGTTTATATCATCGATTTGCAAGCAAATAATGAAGAAAAAATCCTCAGTCGTTTTGCTGATGATAAAAATATTCGCCCCGCACCCGACACTAATTACTACCCTGTTGCACAGGCACCGGAAAATTTAACCGAGCGACCATTAGTCATTGGCTTTGGTCCTTGCGGTTTATTTGCAGCACTCTCACTCGCGCAAATGGGTTTCAAACCCATTGTGCTGGAGCGCGGTAAAGATGTTCGTCGCCGCACCAAAGATACCTGGGCGCTGTGGCGCAATAAAGTATTAACACCGGAATCCAACGTGCAATTTGGCGAAGGCGGCGCAGGTTTATTTTCCGACGGGAAATTGTATAGCCAGATTAAAGATCCAAAATTCTATGGCCGCAAAGTCATGCACGAATTTGTGCGTGCCGGTGCGCCGGAAGAAATTATGTATGTGAGTAAACCGCACATAGGGACGTTCCGGTTAACCGGTGTTGTCGCAGCTATGCGTGAAGAAATTAAAACCCTCGGTGGTGAAGTACGTTTTGAAAATAAAGTGGCTGATTTTATTATCGAAAATGATCGCATCCAGGGCGTTACCCTGGCGGATGGACAGGAATTACGCAGCCGCTATGTGGTGCTTGCCCTCGGTCATAGCTCGCGCGATACCTTTCGTAAATTGCATGAACGCGGTGTCTATATCGAAGCAAAACCATTTGCGGTTGGCTTTCGTATTGAACATCCGCAATCCCTTATTGATCACGCACGGCTCGGGAAGTACGCAGGCCACCCTGAACTCGGCGCGGCAGATTATAAACTGGTTTATCACGCAAAAAATGGCCGCGCAGTTTACAGTTTTTGCATGTGTCCCGGTGGTACGGTGGTTGCGGCCACGTCAGAACCTGAACGTGTTGTAACAAATGGTATGAGCCAATATTCGCGCAATGAACGCAATGCAAACGCGGGCATAGTAGTAGGAATTAACCCGGAAGAGGATTTCCCCGGCGGCCCTCTCGCGGGTGTGGAATTACAAGAAAAACTGGAATCGCAAGCCTACATATTAGGTGGCAAAGATTACTGCGCACCCGGTCAGTTAGTCGGTGATTTTATTCGCGGCAAGCCTTCAACTGAATTTGGTGAAGTTGAACCTTCTTACAAACCCGGCGTACTGCTCGGAGATTTGGCCCCATCATTACCAGATTATGTAATCGAGGCGATTCGCGAAGCGCTGCCGGAATTTGGTAAACAAATTCGTGGGTTTGATCGCAACGATGCCATTCTCACCGGTATTGAAACCCGCACGTCGTCACCAGTGCGAATCACACGAGATCATGAATCATTACAAAGCCTGAATACGCGTGGGCTCTACCCGGCGGGTGAAGGCGCGGGCTATGCGGGCGGCATCCTCTCTGCCGGAGTTGATGGCATTAAAGTTGCCGAGGCGGTCGCTAAAGCGATGCTGGCAGACCTAATCGCCACAAATACATGATCAATACAAGCGACTAGCGATGAAATCTGACGATATAAAAAAACTCCACCAAAAAAAATACCGCACTGAATTTGGCCATTTTTTAGTGGAGGGCGAACATCTGGTTTTGGAACTGGAAAAAGCGGCGGTGATTAATCCGGCATTAAAAAATTGCGAACTCTATGTCACCGAATCATATAAAGATTTTTCCAGCTCCTTTAAAAAACACCTGGTCAGTGAAAAACACATGGCACAGCTGTCAGACACCAAATCACCGCAAGGAATTATCGCGGTAGCACCCTTGGTATCTGCAAGCAGTGTTGCATCCCCCAATGAAAAAAATATCTATCTTTATGAGGTGCAAGACCCGGGCAATTTGGGAACCATTTTGCGCAGCCTCGCCTGGTTCGGTAATTTTCGTTGTTTACTCAGCCCCGGATCAGTAGATCCCTACAATCCCAAAGTGGTTCGCTCAAGTATGGGTGCAATTTTTCACGTTCCCATGGAATTGGATGTACCACTGGAATCCATAAATACCCGCTTCAATTCAATTGCGACACTGGATATGCAAGGCAAGCCGCTTAGCGATGCCAGTTTTAAAAAAGCTGATTGCTATTTATTTGGTAATGAAGCGCGCGGTGTACCGCGGGAAAATTTACACGCGATGAACGTTCAACCATTTACTATTCACGGTTGCGGTGCTATTGAATCACTGAACCTGGCTTCCGCGGTAAATATGTGTGTTTACGAATTGGAACGTTCATGAAATGTAATTGGCTCATCTGAAGCCCACCGCTAACCGATACCTACAGGCCGTAAATTTTGCCCTATTTGTTTTTCAAAGGAATAGAGGCCATTAACCCTCGCGCGACCAAACCGGGAAAAACGCTAAAGTGGTTTTCGTCCGCAATAACAACCACCTCCAGTTTTAGTCCCGAATAGTTGCGTGACCGCAGGATTTTCTCAAACAGCAGTACATTATCAGCCATCTTCCGGTCTTTCGCGCTGCCATTATTATCATCTACATAAATCATGACATGAGCCTTCAATGATTTATTATTTTTCGCGTATGTTTCTTCCATCTTGAAGATAACTTTCTCGTCATACCACAGTGATGGACTACCAATAATATAGTGATCAAACAAGCCTGGCCTGTTTACCAAAATATAACTACCCAATAATCCACCAAATGAGTGACCAACAAATATTTTATGATTGGGATCTACACGGTACTTTTTTATCAGTAAGGGAATTACCTGGTCTGCCAAAAAAGCGACGTACTCTTTCGCATGCCCTGATGCTTTCCGGGCCGCTAATGAATGCCCATTTGATTCAGCAGGAGAAAAAGTCGGTGTGTAATCGCGGGTACGGCTAATCGTGCGATCTTCACCCTTCGCATAGGAAATTCCTACCACAATCGCTTCTTTAATTACATTATTCCCCATCAATGCCATAGCGCCATTTGTAATTGGAAAAGCAAAGCGCGAATCATTCACGATGATTACCGGGTAGTTAATTTTCGTATCTTTGTAGGACGGAGGCAACTGAATATAAAGCTCATAATCCTTATTGTTGCTGTTAGCATGAATATTAACTGTATCAAATTGCGGATACCCAAACGGGGGAAACCCTTCTGCATAAACGTAATGCGTGAAACAGGCAATAAAAAATAACACATATAATAAAAACCCTTTCTTAATACACATCTAAATTCCTTACCTGTTATTTAATTTCAACAATACGTGCAGCAACAAATGCCTGATTTAAATAATCTTCGTTTTCCGATGGATGGCGCAACTCAGCTTCAGGAATACCCTTACTATTAGCAATTGCCGCGACCCTGCCCTGCTTATGAAAACTTACCTGGGGAAAATTCCTGGCGATGGGATCTTTATAGGCTTGCTGAGGCGAAATTATTTTCCAACCCTTGTTACGTAAGTGCTGGATAAGATCACCCACAAACAATGCGGCGGCATCATTTTCATGCAATAACAGCACATGTCGCGGTGAGCGTTTCAACGATTTCCTAGCAATTCCATCATAAAATTCAATCGATGTATAAAGGCTGTTAACATAAAAATCGCGGGCCTTTTCATAATTGATTGGTTTTTTTTCTTCTGCAGCTTTGGTAATTAATGCACTGATATACCAATCAAAGTTATCAATAGTGACATAACCATCCTTGTAGCCCAATTCGATCAATAATTTTTGTAACTGATTAATATCGGATAAATCCTTGCCGTAATGCAAATAGGGAAAGCGATGATAGTTAAGCACATTGTTAAAGGGCTTTAATGCGAGATGTGCTTTATAGACATCCACTGCATAAGCATTTATATCTAACTGATTAGCAGATTGGTGCGTAAAACTATGGTTCGCCAAATGAAAGCCTGCATCTGTATATTGTTTCAAGCGTGCGCTTGTTTGCGAATTTATGTAATCTGCCTTCACGAAGAACATTGCATCAGGGATTTGCGCCTGTTTCAATGCAGAAATTAATTTTTGCGTACGTTCATTGCCAGTCATTAACGCCGAGTCAGGAGTGGGCGCATCATCGAACGTTAGCGCAATTTCACGGGCATGGATATTGAACGGCAGGAATGTAATAAAGAGTATAAAAAAACGAAAAATTGAATTGCACATAAATATATCCTGGTTATTATTTATTCATCCCTCGGGAATTCACCCAATAAGACACAGAAAGCATGTGTACAGCATAGGCTGACCACACCGCCACTCATTGGTTTATATCATTAACTATTTGTGCACTCAAGTATCAGGAAGGGTGTTGCTGACAATGGAAACTTTGTTTTATGTCGTTGCCATCCACAGAATGTAAATGCACATCAAACCCCCACAGACGGTGCAAATGTTTCAGCACCTCCGGCGTTGAGTCGCCAAGGGGCCGGCGATTGTGCATGTAGTGATGCAATGTTAGAGAGCGGTCACCACGCACTTCCACGTTATACACCTGGATGTTGGGCTCGCGGTTGCCGAGGTTATATTGCCCCGCCAGGTTTTCACGCAATTTGCGAAATCCGCGTTCATTATGAATAGCATCGACACGAATTTTCTCTTCCTCATCGTTATCAACAATGCTGAAAAGTTTTAAATCGCGCATTACTTTGGGCGATAAAAATTGCAGGATAAAACTTTCGTCCTTGAAGTTTTTCATTGCGAACTGCAATGTTTCCTTCCAATTGGAACCGGCAATCTCGGGAAACCAGACACGGTCTTCTTCTGTCGGGTTTTCACAGATCCTGCGTATATCGCTCATCATTGCGAAACCCAACGTATAAGGATTAATGCCGCTGAAATAGGGACTGTCGTAAGCAGGCTGCGCTACCACACTGGTGTGTGATTGTAAAAACTCCATGATAAAACCATCGGTCACATAACCGCGCTCATGTAATTCATTCAGTAGGGTGTAATGCCAAAAAGTTGCCCACCCTTCGTTCATTACTTGCGTTTGTCGCTGCGGATAAAAATACTGGGCGATTTTGCGCACAATACGAATCACTTCGCGCTGCCAGGATTCCAATAACGGAGAATTTTTTTCCAGGAAATACAGAATATTTTCCTGGGGTTCTGTTGGAAAACGTGGGGCATTTTTTTGCGTATCTGTTGCCGCAGATTTGGGAATAGTACGCCATAGGTCATTAACATGCTTTTGCAGATACTCTGCACGTTCGTTTTGCCGGCGCTCTTCCTCTTGCGCTGAGATGGGATAAGGGCGCTTATATCGATCAACACCGTAATTCATTAACGCGTGGCAAGAGTCCAGGATATCTTCAACCGCACTTATGCCATAACGCTCTTCACATTTACTGATGTAATTTTTTGCAAATACCAGATAATCAATAATTGAACTGGCATCTGTCCAGGTGCGAAATAAATAATTGCCTTTGAAAAAAGAATTATGCCCATAACATGCATGGGCAATGACCAGCGTTTGCATGGTCATGGTGTTTTCTTCCATCAAATACGCAATACATGGATTGGAATTAATCACAATTTCATAGGCAAGCCCCATTTGCCCGCGTTTGTAGGAGTGCTCGGTACTGAGCAATTGTTTACCATAGGACCAATGGCTGTAACCAATAGGCATCCCTACCGACGAATAGGCATCCATCATTTGCTCGGAACTGATGACTTCGATTTGATTTGGATAAGTATCCAAACCAAATTCTGCAGCCAGATCGCCGAGAACTTTGTCCACGTCCTGAATCAAATCAAAATTCCACTCAGAGGTGGTAAACAACGGTTTTTTCATGCGACCTTCTTATGGAAAAGCTCACGGAATACCGGATAAATATCGCCCACACCACGAATGTGTTGCAATGCAAAGACATCCGGATATTGCTGTTGGATGGATTCGTACACACTCCACAGCGCCTGGTGCTCATTGTTGGTAATTTCAATGTAGGAAAAATATTGGCAGCCGGGCAAAAGATCATCGACCAGAATATCGCGGCACACATCGGAATCCTCCCCCCAGTTGTCACCATCGGAAGCCTGGGCACCATAAATGTTCCATTGCTCGGGAGAGTAGCGATCTTTAATAATTTCCTGCATCAATTGCAAAGCACTGGAAACAACTGTGCCGCCAGTCTCGCGCGAGTGAAAGAATTCGTCTTCATCCACTTCTTTCGCGCTGGTATGATGGCGAATAAATACAATTTCAGTTTTTTCGTAATTGCGTTGCAAGAATAAATAAAGAAGGATAAAAAAACGTTTGGCGATATCTTTGGTGGCCTGATCCATTGAACCGGACACGTCCATAATACAAAACATTACCGCTTTGGAGCGCGGAACCGGTTGTTTGATCATCAGGTTATATTTGAGATCAAAAGTATCCAACCAGGGTATTTTACTAATAGAACGTTCGAGTTTGGCAATGAGTTCCAATACTTCGCGATAACGAATTAAATCACGCGCAGATTCAGGGATTTTTTCAAGCTCCGCCAATTCAGCATTTAATTCTTGCAACTGGCGACGCTTTCCACCACTTAATGCCAAACGACGCATATTGGCGGAGCGTAATGAGCGCACGATATTCATACGCCCCGGCTGACCTTCATTGGCAATACCACCGCGCACCGTTTTAAATTCTTCCAAGCCAGATAGTTGGCGCTTAATGAGATTCGGTAGCTCAAGCCCATCAAACATAAAATCCAGAAATTCCTCTTGGGAAAGCGTGAATGAAAAATCATCCATTCCTTCACCGGAATCACTGGCTTTTCCACCACCGCCCTGGCCACTGCCGCCTTGCGGGCGCGCGATTTTGTCACCTTCAGAGAATTGTTTATTACCCGGCAATACACGTTCGTTATATCCACCCTGTCCGTGGTGAATAATTGGCTCATTGATATCACGGCCAGGAATACTCACTTTGCCGCCCTTATCAATATCAGTGATAGAACGTTCGTTTACTGCGTCAGAAACTGCTTTTTGTATTTGCTCGCGATAGCGTCTTAAAAAGCGCTGCCGATTCACAGCGCTTTTATTTTTGGCATTCAGACGTCGATCAATAATGTAACTCATAGTCCGACCTTAACCTTGATGAACGCAAAAGACTTTCAGGTTGCTTTCCTCTGTTATTGGGACTTTCTTACCCTTAGATACCATTCTGATAACAAGCGTACTTGTTTTTCGGTGTACCCACGTTCAACCATACGTTGCACGAAATCCTGATGTTTTTTCTTGTCCTGGACTGAAGCCTTGGCATTAAACGAAATAACCGGCAGTAAATCCTCGGTGTTGGAGAACATTTTCTTCTCAATCACAATGCGCAATTTTTCGTAACCGCGCCAATCCGGATTTTTACCGGCATTGTGTGCTTTTGCACGCAACACAAAGTTAACAATTTCATTGCGGAAATCTTTGGGATTGCTAATGCCTGCAGGTTTTTCAATTTTCTCAAGCTCGTCGTTGAGTGAAGAGCGATTGAGTATTTCACCGGTTTCCGGATCGCGATATTCCTGATCCTGAATCCAGAAATCCGCATAGGTTACATAGCGATCAAAAATATTTTGGCCGTATTCCGCATAGGATTCCAAATAAGCGGTTTGAATCTCTTTACCGATAAAGTCTACATACTTGGGTGAGATGTATTCTTTTAAGGCATTCAGGTATTTATCTTGCACTTCTTTAGGGAATTGTTCCTGCTCGATTTGTTGCTCGAGCACATACATTAAATGCACCGGGTTTGCTGCAATTTCAGTAGGATCGAAATTGAATACTTTAGATAAAATTTTAAATGAGAAACGGGTCGACAAGCCGTTCATCCCTTCATCTACACCGGCAGCATCCTTATATTCCTGCAGGGATTTTGCGCGTGGGTCAGTGTCTTTGAGATTCTCACCATCATAGATCCGCATCTTGGAGTAGATATTGGAATTTTCAGGTTCTTTAATGCGCGACAACACTGAAAATTGCGCAAGCATCCGCAATGTATCGGGTGCGCATGGCGCCCTGGACAGGGAAGAATTTTGCAATAACTTCTCATAAATTTTCATTTCTTCCGTAACACGCAAACAATAAGGAACTTTGACGATGTAAACACGGTCGATAAAAGCTTCATTGTTTTTGTTGTTGCGGAAATTTTGCCACTCGGATTCATTCGAGTGCGCGAGGATAATGCCATCAAAAGGAATCGCACCCAAACCTTCTGTGCTGTTGAAATTACCTTCCTGTGTTGCTGTTAATAAGGGGTGCAGCACTTTAATCGGTGCCTTGAACATTTCCACAAATTCCATCAAACCTTGATTCGCGCGACACAAACCACCGCTGAAACTGTAAGCATCCGGATCGTTTTGCGGAAAATCTTCCAGTTTGCGGATATCTACTTTACCCACCAGGGAAGAAATATCCTGATTGTTTTCATCGCCCGGTTCGGTTTTGGTTATCGCAATTTGATTGAGGATTGAGGGATAAACTTTTACGACTTTAAATTGGGTTATATCACCATGAAATTCTTGTAAACGTTTTGCAGCCCAAGGAGACATAATTGATTTGATGTAGCGGCGCGGAATCCCGTAATCTTCTTCCAGGATTTTTCCGTCTTCATCCGGATTGAATAACCCGAGTGGAGACTCAAATACCGGAGAACCTTTAATGCAATAAATTGGCATTTTCTCCATTAAGGACTTCAGCATTTCAGCAAGTGATGACTTACCACCACCGACCGGCCCGAGTAAATAAAGAATTTGTTTCTTTTCCTCCAGTCCTTGCGCAGCATGCTTGAAAAACGACACTATTTGCTGGATAGATTCTTCCATGCCATAAAATTCACCAAAGGCTTTATAACGTTTGATAATTTTATTGGAAAAAATTCTGCTTAGGCGTGGATCTTGAGATGTATCAACAACTTCGGGTTCACCAATAGCCATCAGCATACGTTCAGCGGCTGACGCGTAGACGCCAGGGTCTTTTTTGCAAAGATCGAGATACTCCTTAATCGTTAACTCTTCCTGCTGGGTAGTTTCAAAACGTTCGCGATAATGACTGAATATACTCATAATCTACCTCGGTTAGCGATTAAAGCGGTAAATGCAGATCAATAAAACAGTAACAGGTTTAAAATGCCCTTCGCGTTGAAAAAATACCATAATTCTTTATCCCTAAGCATAGCCTTAAATTTCTCAAGTATTAAAAGTAATAACAATTAATTGACTGATTTCCCGTTAAACTTTTACACTCAAAAAACGCGCCAAGTAAACACTATAACAATGTAAATTTTTTACCAATGACTTACCTATCACTGAATCATAATCACACCCGATCATTTTCCGGATATTGTAGATATTCATGATTTCTATTCCCTGGCTTGATCCTTACGATTATCAATTTCCAGCGCTCGAATGTGCGTTGGATGAACCTAATGGCTTGTTGGCAGTTGGTGGTGACCTGTCACCTGAGCGCATCCTCGCGGCTTATCATCGGGGCATTTTTCCCTGGTTCAATCCTGATGATCCGATTTTATGGTGGAGCCCCAGCCCGCGTACCGTGATTTATCCACATCAACTCCATCTTTCCAGAAGCTTGCGTAAATTGCTGCGCAAAGAAATTTATCGCGTGACCTTTGACAATTGTTTTGAAGATGTGATGCGTGCCTGCGCACAACCGCGAAGCTATGCCGATGGAACCTGGATTAGTGAAGATATTATTGCGGGCTATACTGAATTACATCGCCGTGGCTTTGCTCACTCGGTGGAAGTCTGGCAGGAAAATCAATTAGTTGGCGGCCTTTATGGTATCGCATTGGGTAAAGTTTTTTTTGGAGAATCCATGTTTAGTCGGGCCGATAATGCTTCCAAATTCGGATTTGCGCATCTGGTTCGGCAATTATGCGAATGGAATTTTGAACTCATTGATTGCCAGGTTGCCAACGATCATTTATTCAGCCTGGGGGCAATAGAAATTCCCCGTGAAGAATTTCAAAAAATACTGGTAAACTTTGTTCGTGAGCCGAGTGTGTATTCCCAGCCGTGGTCAACATTGATCCCAGGGCCGTGGGAATAACCGGATTTGCGCGAGGCAATCATGTCTGACCTATCAACATTAAAATTATTTGCGACCCAGCCTCACCCCTGTAGTTATCTCGATGGGCAGGAGGCTACGACTGTTTTTGTCGATCCGGAGGCAAAAATAGATCCATCGCTCTATACGCAGCTGTCGCAATTGGGCTTTCGTCGCAGCGGGGCGCATTTATATCGCCCGCAATGCCTTCGCTGCCAGGCCTGTGTTTCCTGCCGCATTCCGGTAAAGCTGTTCAAACCCACACGGACCCAACGCCGCTGCCTGCAACGCAATAGCGATGTTTCACTGCACATTACCAACGATATCAACACACGGGAACATTACAGCCTGTACGCGCGTTATATTGAGGGGCGCCACCAGGATGGTGATATGTACCCTCCATCAGAGGATCAATACAAAGCGTTTTTAACCAGTGAATGGGGTATCACCCAATATATAGAGTTGCGCCTGGAAGGGCGATTGATCGGAGTGTCTGTCTGTGATCAATTGGGGGATGGCCTATCTGCTGTTTACACTTTTTACGATCCGGCCGAAGAGCATCGCAGCCCCGGTAAATTCGCCATATTGGCCCAGATCGAGAAAGCCCGGGAAATGAATCTCGATTACGTTTATCTGGGTTACTGGATCAAAGATTGCGAAAAAATGAACTATAAAACCCAATATCGCCCCTTGGAGCTGCTGGTCAACCGCCGCTGGATGCGCCTCAACTGAATAATTAGCGGCAGATTTGCGCAGATATACGCCGAACCCTGCGGGAAATCCCGCTTTTGTCCCTTATTCCCCTTGGCGGCTCTGGTTAATTAAGGCACAATTCACGCCTATTTTTTTACCCCCCCTGTCACCCCCATAGTGGCAGGCAAGAATTATTGAACCCTGAGGAAACTGCCGCATGGCAAAAGACGATTGCATTGAATTTGACGGTGAAGTGGTTGATACCCTTCCCAACACAACCTTTCGCGTAAAACTGGAAAATGGACATGTGGTTATCGCCCACATCTCTGGCAAGATGCGCAAAAACTATATTCGTATCCTGACAGGAGACAAGGTCAAGGTTGAGATGACTCCCTATGACCTGACTAAAGGCCGCATCACTTACCGCGCCCGTTAATCAAGTTGTTTTCTGACACATCGCTTGAAAACAAAAAGCCGCACTAAACAGTGCGGCTTTTGTTTTTAACATCACCAAAAACCATCAGGCGGGTTGCGCAGCCTGCCTGGCTTTTACTGCGATAGTGATCTTATCCTCAACCGGATCAACATCAACATCCACAGTACCACCGCCATTGGATAAGGTTCCAAACAGGATTTCCTCTGCCAGCGGTTTTTTCAGTTTATCCTGAATCAGGCGAGCCATTGGACGTGCCCCCATTTTTACGTCGTAGCCGTGGATTGCCAGCCACTCGCGAGCCTCATCACTGATTTCAAGGGTTACATGCTTATCGTCCAACTGGGTTTGCAGTTCCATCAGGAATTTATCTACCACAGTTTTGATGGTGCCCAGTGTCAGTGCGGCGAACTGGACAATCGCATCCAAACGGTTGCGGAACTCCGGTGTAAACATTTTCTTGATCGCTTCCATACCATCGGTAGTGTGGTCCTGATGAGTAAAGCCGATAGAGGCACGACTCATCACTTCAGCACCTGCGTTGGTGGTCATGATCAAAATCACATTGCGGAAATCTGCTTTGCGGCCATTGTTGTCAGTCAAGCTGCCATGATCCATAACTTGTAATAACAAGTTAAAAACCTCAGGGTGCGCTTTTTCGATCTCATCCAATAACAATACGCAATGCGGTTGCTTGGTAATTGCGTCAGTTAACAAACCACCCTGGTCAAAACCAACATAACCTGGAGGTGCGCCAATTAAACGGGATACCGTGTGACGCTCCATATATTCGGACATATCAAAGCGCACCAACTCCATTCCCATGCATTTTGCCAGCTGCCGGCATACTTCTGTTTTACCAACACCTGTCGGCCCTGCAAACAGGAATGAGCCAATCGGTTTTTCAGCAGAACCCAAGCCAGCGCGCGACAATTTGATTGCAGTAGCCAAAGTGTCGATCGCTTCATCCTGACCAAATACAGTCATCTTCAAATTCTGATCCAACTTACGCAGCTGTTCCTTATCAGAAGAAGACACACTTTTTGGAGGAATACGCGCAATTTTAGCCACAACGTTTTCTACATCAGTCACACCAATGGTTTTCTTGCGTTTACTTGGTGTTTGCAATTGCTGGTATGCACCCGCTTCGTCAATTACATCAATCGCTTTATCCGGCAGGAAACGGTCATTAATGTAACGTTCAGCCAATTCTGCAGCCGCGCGCAATGCAGCATCGGTGTAACGTAAATTGTGGTGCTTCTCAAAACGGCTCTTCAAGCCTTTAAGAATTTGATAGGTTTCATCAACAGTGGGCTCATTAACATCTACTTTTTGGAAGCGACGGGAGAGCGCACGGTCTTTATCGAAAATACCGCGATATTCCTGATAGGTTGTTGAACCCATGCAACGAATTTCGCCAGAGGACAATAAAGGCTTCAACAAATTAGAGGCATCCATCACCCCACCCGATGCTGCACCAGCACCAATAATAGTGTGAATCTCATCAATAAACAAAATGGAATTCTTTTGTTTTTTCAATTCGTTAAGCAAGCTTTTGAAGCGTTTTTCAAAATCGCCACGATATTTGGTACCCGCCAAAAGTGCTCCCATATCGAGCGAAAAAACAACACTATCCGCTAATGACTCTGGTACATCACCATCCACAATACGTTTGGCCAACCCTTCCGCAATTGCAGTTTTACCCACACCGGATTCACCAACCAATAATGGATTATTTTTACGGCGACGAGACAAAATCTGGCAAACACGCTCAACCTCAAATTCACGGCCTACCAAAGGATCAATACGCCCTTGCATTGCAGCTTCATTCAGGTTGGTAGCAAAATTTTCCAATGGACTTTGCGATGTGGACTCACCCGTTACCGATTCTTCATCCTGATTTTCTTGTGAGCCGTGATGATGATCACCGCTATGGTCATTGTTGCCTGCCACTTTATGGATGCCGTGAGTGATGTAATTAACCACATCAATGCGAGCAATACTTTGTTGTTTCAGATAATAAACAGCCTGGCTTTCCTGCTCACTAAAGATAGCCACCAGTACATTTGCACCGGTCACTTCTTGCTTACCGGAAGATTGAACATGGAATACAGCGCGTTGTAATACACGTTGAAAACCCAGCGTAGGCTGTGTCTCGCGTTCGCTGTCATTTTCGGGGATGAGCGGAGTAGTGGAATCGACAAATTCGATTAATTCTTTGCGTAAACTAATTAAATCAGCACCGCAAGCGCGTAACACATTGGCCGCCGAATCATTATCGATGAGCGCAAGAAGTAGATGCTCAACGGTCATGAATTCGTGTCGCTTGGAGCGCGCACCTTTGAAAGCAAGATTTAAGGTTACTTCCAGATCTTTACTTAACATCGCGCCTACCCTCTTCTAACCAACAAAATTAACTTCTCACATTTACCAATATGATTTTAACAACTCATATTCACTGCTCATCCTCAACCGCTTCGATTTCGCATAACAGCGGATGTTGATTTTCTCTAGCATATTGATTCACTTGCGCCGCTTTAGTTTCAGCAATATCGCGAGAATATATGCCGCAAACCGCTTTACCGTGAACATGGACCGTTAACATCACATGGGTAGCTTTTTCGCGCGACATGGAAAAAAACACTTCCAATATTTCCACCACGAAATCCATGGGTGTGTAGTCATCATTCAATAAAACCACTTTATACATCGGTGGTCGTTTTAACTTGGGTTTGGATGTTAAAACTGCAAGACCGCCATCAGATTCATCGGCAGAATTATCATCATCTTTACCTAAGGTTAGTTGAAGGTTTTGGAGATTGCCCATAGAGATTCAATACAAATAAAAAATGATTGGATATTCGCCGGCATTGTAACTCATCGGCATAACAACTCCCTAATGCCCCACCAACGCAGCCTAATCTTCGCCAATACAGACTAAGAGCTTGACTTTGGGTCAATTGTTGGATAAAAAAAGAACGCCGTTTGTATATAAACACGGCACTTTGCTTACATTGGGGCGGTTATTGCAAATAACAATAAAATACTTGGCCACTTAAAAGCATAAGTTAAATGCACTAGCACCCCGGCAAGCAAAATCTCTCGTCCATGACCCCCGAGCAATTGCAGTACTTGGGACAATAATAACGACAGTGGTGTTTTTCAAGGGCATCACTCGGGCAGAAGGATTCCATAATATGCCAACAGGCACAGTCAAATGGTTCAATAATGCAAAAGGTTACGGCTTTATTCTTGCGGATGAAGGTGGTGAAGATCTGTTTGCACATTATTCGGCCATCACAATGGAGGGCTACAAAACCCTCAAGGCAGGCCAACAGGTGACTTTCGAGATCACCAAGGGAGATAAAGGGCTGCATGCAGTCAACATTGCTGCCCCTATTGCTGCTGGCAGCAATTTACGAACGAGCCCGGTTCCGGCTTAGAAAAATCAAGTAGTTACACAATAACTGGAGTGTAACATCACTCATAAAAAAGCCTCTCGTGTTTCCACAAGAGGCTTTTTGTCTTGCCTGGGATTTAACCCCGGAATTAGTTCAGGCTTGCGAGGGCGTTATTAAAAGTTGCACTTGGACGCAATGCTGCTGAAGCTTTGGCGAAATTCGGGCGATAATAGCCACCCAAATCAATTGGCTTGCCAGAAGCTGCTTTCAGCTCTGCCACAATCTTCGCTTCGTTTTCAGCCAGGGTTTTGGCCAAAGGTGCAAATTGTGCTTGCAATGCTGCATCTTCAGTTTGTGCAGCCAGAGCCTGGGCCCAGTAAAGAGCCAGATAGAAGTGGCTGCCACGGTTATCCAACTCACCCGCTGCACGACCTGGAGATTTGTTTTCATCCAGGAACTTGCCATTAGCTTGGTCCAGGGTTTTAGCAAACACTTTCGCTTTGGCATTGTTGGCAACGTTGCCGAAATGATCCAGCGATTCAGCCAATGCAAGGAACTCGCCCAACGAGTCCCAACGCAGGTGGCCCTCTTCGACAAATTGCTGCACATGCTTGGGCGCAGAACCGCCAGCACCGGTTTCAAACAAGCCACCGCCGTTCATCAGAGGAACAATCGACAACATTTTTGCTGAAGTACCCAATTCCATAATCGGAAACAGGTCAGTCAGATAATCGCGCAATACGTTGCCTGTAACCGAGATAGTATCTTTGCCAGCACGAATGCGATCCAGTGAGTACTGCGTAGCTTCTTCCGGAGTTTTGATGAGAATTTCCAAACCGGAAGTATCGTGATTTTTCAGGTAGGTATTAACCTTGGCAATCAGCTGGGCATCGTGGGCGCGGGCAGGATTCAACCAGAATACGGCCGGGGTATTGGAAGCGCGGGCGCGATTTACGGCGAGCTTCACCCAATCCTGGATTGGTGCATCTTTTACTTGGCACATACGCCAGATATCACCTTGCTCTACGTTTTGCTCCAACAGGACTTTTCCTGCAGCATCGACAACACGTACCACGCCATCAGCAGGAATTTGGAACGTTTTATCGTGTGAACCATATTCTTCGGCTGCTTGCGCCATCAGACCTACGTTCGGCACGCTACCCATGGTTTTTGGATCGAAAGCGCCGTGCTTTTTACAATCATCAATCACAACTTGATACACACCGGCATAGCAACGATCAGGGATACACGCTTTGGTATCTTGCAGTTTGCCTTCGGCATTCCACATTTTGCCGGAGTCGCGAATCATCGCCGGCATGGACGCATCCACAATCACATCACTGGGAACGTGCAGGTTGGTAATGCCTTTATCAGAATTCACCATCGCCAATTGCGGGCGAGTTGCATAAAGCGCTTTGATATCCGCTTCGATTTCCGCTTGTTTTTCGGCAGGCAGCGATTTGATCTTGGTGTAAAGGTCACCGATGCCGTTGTTAACATCTACCGCCAACTCAGCCAAAACGGCGGCATGTTTTTCCAGCACTGGCGCATAGTAAACAGAAACAAAGTGACCGAAAATAATCGGGTCCGATACTTTCATCATGGTTGCTTTCAAATGAACTGAAAACAATACACCAGCATTTTTAGCATCTTCAATTTGTGCAGCAATGTAAGCACGCAGAGCGTTTTTGCTCAGTACCGAAGCATCGATAACTTCGCCTGCCTGTACTTTGGTGGTCTCTTTCAGAACTTTGGTAGAGCCATCTTTAGCAACGAGTTCAATTTTTACCGTGCCTGCTTCTGCAACAGTCGTGGATTTTTCGCTACCAAAGAAATCATGGGCATCCATGTGCGCAACATGGGATTTGGAATCTGCCGACCAGGCACCCATTTTGTGGGGATTCTTACGGGCATAGTTTTTTACTGACAAGGGTGCGCGGCGGTCAGAGTTACCTTCACGCAGTACCGGGTTTACAGCGGAACCTTTGATTTTGTCGTAGCGCGCTTTCGCGTCTTTTTCGGCATCATTCGCCGGGTTCTCAGGATAATCAGGCAGTTTGTAACCCTGGGATTGCAATTCTTTGATGGCGGCTTTCAATTGTGGAATGGACGCACTGATATTTGGCAGCTTGATGATGTTCGCTTCTGGAGTGGTTGCCAATTTCCCCAATTCAGCCAGGTGATCGCCAATACGTTGTTCTTCCGTCAGCGACTCGGGGAAGGCAGCGATGATACGCCCTGAAAGGGAAATATCACGAGTTTCGATAGCTATACCGGAAGATTGAGTGAAGGCTTGAACGATAGGGAGTAAAGAATAAGTAGCTAAGGCTGGGGCTTCGTCAGTTTGGGTATAGATAATTTTTGAATCAGTCATTTAAGATGGCTCCATCAATTCATGCGGCTCGGCCTTGTGAGCTTTGCCATAAACGTTATGAAAATTTAGAAAAAGAGCCCCGCCACAGGGAACTGCCCCCTTGCCAGAGCGCCGGCGATTCTACACGTCTATCCGCCTTTATGCATGAGTTATGTTGCTATGGCCGGAGCACCAATATGGGATAAAATTCGCGTTCTGTTGGTATCCATAGTGAGTTATGTAACGCTTTATGTCTGCTCTGATTCTTTTTAATAAACCATTTGGTGTGCTCTCGCAATTCACAGACGAAGAAGGCCGCCCCACGCTGAAGGAATATATCAAAATCCCTCATGTTTACCCGGCCGGCCGCCTTGATCATGACTCGGAAGGACTGCTATTGCTGACCGATGACGGCCAGTTGCAACATCATATTGCCCATCCGTCACACAAACTGCCCAAAACCTATTGGGCGCAAGTCGAAGGGGCTCCGAACAGCTACGCATTAACCAGGCTGCGCCAGGGCGTGGAACTCAATGATGGCATGACGCAACCAGCTGAAGTACGTCTGATTCCAGCACCTAAACTCTGGGAGCGGGATCCACCGATTCGCGACCGCGCAAATATTCCAACCCAATGGATCGAAATTGTCATTACAGAAGGCCGTAATCGCCAGGTGCGCCGTATGACTGCAGCAGTCGGTCACCCTACGCTACGCCTGGTGCGGGTGAAAATAGGCTCATGGACATTGGAAGGCATTGAACCGGGTAAATATAAAACTGAAACCATCCATTTGCCCAGGACGGCGGGAAGCCCCCAGGCACGGCCAACCCAACGGCGCACTGGCAACACAACTGCGGAAGCGAAAAAACCGGGCGGAACGAATACGCATCATAAACCTGCCCAGTACAAATCAACGGATGGTCGCGCTACCAACAAATCGGGGGAGACAGGACGTACAGCAAAACCAGCAGCAGGAAAAAAACCGGGAGCCGGTTCGCGGGCAAAACTGCCAACCAAAGTAGCCAAACCGGCAACACAAACATTGGTGATTCAAAAACCAAAGCCAAAGATTACACGGGAGCCAACATAAGCTCCGCCCCCTGTAACATGGAAAAACCTCCTGCAAGCCCAATAAAAAAGGCGCCCGAAGCGCCTTTAGTGTTTAAAAATCTGCTTAACCATAAGTAAAAGTCAGCCCTTTTTCTCGATAATCCCGCAGTCGAATACCATGAGTGCCGTCGCATAACGCGCGCTTGATCAGATACGTTTTGTCGAGCTTTTTCTGCTCCACATCCACCAGGTTTAAAATCAATTCTTTTTCCAAAGGCTTGCTCAAATCCTTCACTACAATGATTTTTGGCAAGTGGCGATAACGATAATTGGTTTCCAATACTATACCAATCAAACCGTTGATCAGCTCAACGATACTTCCCGGAGGATAAAGCCCAACGCATTTAATAAACTCCAATGCCAGGCGCTCATCAAAATGTTTGCCGCGATCATCAAAAATACGCTTTAACGCATCCGTTCCGGGAACGGCACGGGAGTAACAACGATCGCCCGTCATTGCATCATATGCATCAACAATAGCGATAATACGCGCGAAATCGGAAATCCCTGACGCCTTCAGTTTACGGGGATAACCTGTTCCATCGACACGTTCATGGTGGCTGTAGGCAACGTCAACAGTGGCGTTAGGGATACCGGGAGATGACATTAGTAAATTGCGACCATGAACTGTATGGGCCTTGATAATGTTGAACTCTTTATCGGAAAGCTCTTCGCGTTTATTCAAGACATTGGCCGGTACACGCATTTTGCCCACATCGTGCAGCAATCCACACAGCCCTAACTTTTCCAATTCATCTTCATTCATACCAAGATGTCGCCCAAAGGCGATAGAAAGGATGCACACATTCAAGCAGTGCTCGGCGGTGTATTCATCTTCATTGCGCATGCGTGACATCCAGATCAATGCATCCGGATTACGCAAAATACTGCCGACACAGTCTTTGACCGTCGCTTTGGCTTGCTCGGTATTGACGACGCCCCCCAAACGGGCATCATCCAGCAAGGATTTGGTTAATTTCTTGGCTTCACGAAAAACACCCAGCGCTGCCTGATGTTCTTTTTGCGCATCAATCTTGTTGATATAGGATTTGACTTTGGGGATAGGAGGACCAGAAACACCGCGCTGTTCGGGCGGAATCCACTCTTCACGGACAGCATCAATCCAGATATGTTGTGAATATTGGGCAACCGCGTCTATATCATCCAGGCTTTCAATCATAAAGCCTTGCATCAAGAATGGGGTTTCCTGCCAGTCGCGATCCAGCTTGGAAACAAACATACCTATTTTCAGCTCAGAGATGTGGATCTTGACGGTACTTAGACGCTTATCCACATAGCCCGGCTTTACTTCATGCCGATCCAAAGAAACCTCACTTTGCTGTTGTTATTATTACTGCGGAGCGCCGTATTGATTAGAAAAATGGTGGGTAAATGACTCACCGATGATCGAATCATAGCTGCTTTTGAAAGCGTTAACATTAAACAAAAAGCTATCAAAAAATAACGGCTTATTACTTTATGAAGATTTATGTGCCAGCTTTCAATAGGTAAATTCGATCAAATGGGGGTTTTTACAGGGTAAAAAGTTATGAGATTTTGGCCAGATCCCATAAACGGTTCATTTCATCGATTGAGGTTTCCTCTAACGGTCGACTGACATTTTCTTCAATAAAACCAAATCGCTGTTCAAACTTTTGATTCGCTCGACGCAATGCCTGCTCGGGATCAACCTTCATATAACGCGCAATATTCACCACTGCAAACAATAAATCACCCAATTCTTCTTCCAGCGCCTGGTGGTCACCTGAATCCAGTTCGGCTTCAACTTCCAGTAATTCTTCACGGACCTTGGCAATAGGCCCGTACACATCATCCCAATCAAAACCAACACTGGCCGCGCGTTTTTGCAATTTTGCGGCGCGACTGAGCGCCGGTAAATTTAGCGGGATATCGGCCAACAAACCTTGCGCCCCCTTGGCCTCACGTTCCTGTTGCTTAATAGCCTCCCAGCGCGCCTTTACATCGCCTGGCAAGGTATGGCGATTATCGATGTAGCTCTGCAAAGTGCCGTCTGGAAATACGTGGGGATGACGGCGAATTAGTTTGGTAACCAAGTCAGATACAACGCCTGCAAATTCAAAACGATGCTCTTCTTTCCCCAGTTGGCTGTAAAAGATAACCTGAAACAACAAATCGCCCAGCTCTTCTTTCAGATGAACAAAATCCTGCTTTTCTATTGCGTCGACAACCTCGTAAGCCTCTTCCAATGTTGAGGGTGCAATGCTGGCATAATCCTGTTTGATATCCCAGGGACAGCCTGACTCCGGATCGCGCAACCGTGCCATGAGATACAGTAAGTCATCGATAGAGTATTGGTTCACAGCAAATTCCATAAAAATCAATGCTTGCGGCGCGCAGAGGCAATGTTCGGCAATTGGTTTAACTTGGTAAGTATGCGGCTCAGTTCGTCAAAACCACGAATCTCCACAGTCACCTGCATATCCACTGTATTTTTGCGTTTGTCCGATAGTGTTTGCAAAGCGATGATATTAATACGCTCCTGATCAAGCAGCGCCGTAATATCTTTTAACAATCCGTAACGATCATAGGCCTCAATCACCACATCCACGGAATAGAAACTTTGCGGTGCATCGCCCCACTCGACTTTAATAATGCGCTGGGGTTCATCGGCTTGCAGTTGCAGGATATTCGAACAATCCTGGCGATGAATAGAAACGCCCTTCCCAAGGGTAATGTAACCTGTGATTGCATCCCCTGGCACCGGATTACAGCAATTGGCGATTTGGGTAAGCAAGTTGCCCACACCTTCGATATAAAAATCCGAATCTTTTTTCGGGCGCGGCGCCCTGGTTTTGAATGGAATTAACGGCTGTTGTGGATCCGCCTCATCAATCAATTTCTGGGCAGCATTTAATACCTGGCCCACACCAATATCACTCGCCCCTACCGCAGCGTATAAATCATCGAGCGAGTTGAAGCGCAGCTTTTTCGCCAGCTCTTCAAAATCCAGATCCAATAATGCGAGGCGTTTGAATTCGCGATCCAACAACGCCTGGCCTTCAGCGATGTTTTTATCGCGCGCCTGTTGCTTGAACCAATGCTGGATTTTGGCGCGCGCGCGCGGTGTATTCACATAACCCAGTGCAGCATTCAACCAATCGCGGCTGGGCGATTCCAGTTTACCGGTCAGGATTTCCACCTGATCTGCGTTAGTCAGATGATAATTGAGCGGTACTATGCGGTTATTAACTTTTGCACCACGACAACGATGCCCGACATCCGTGTGGATTTTGTAAGCGAAATCAAGTGGCGTCGCGGTGCGCGGTAAATCCACCACATGCCCCTCAGGGGTAAAGACATAGATACGGTCCTGGTTAACCGAGCGCAAATCATCTTGTAATTGCGAACTATCGCCGCCCAGCTCTTCATGCCACTCAAGCACCTGACGCAGCCAGGAGATTTTTTGTTCGTAAGCATCCTGGGTGGACTTGGTATCTGTGCCTTTGTAACGCCAGTGGGCGCACACGCCAAGTTCAGATTCCTCATGCATCTCCTGGGTGCGGATCTGGATTTCCAGTACTTTATTTTCCGGCCCCCACACGGCGGTGTGCAACGAGCGATAACCATTTTCTTTAGGCGACGCAATGTAATCATCAAATTCATGGGGGATGTTACGCCAGAGGCTGTGCACTATACCGAGGACGGTATAACAGTCACGGATGGTCGGAACCAGGATACGCACAGCGCGAATATCATAAACCTGCGAAAAAGGAATGCCTTTGCGCTGCATTTTTCGCCAGATGCTATAGATGTGTTTTGCACGTCCACCCACAGCGCCATCAATATTCGCTTTTTTCAATTCATCGCGCAGAAGCCTTAGCAGGTTATCGATATATTCCTGCCGCGCCAAACGGCGTTCATCCAGCAGTTTGGCAATGCGCTTGTAATCATCGGGTTGCAAATAGCGAAAGGAAAGATCTTCCAATTCCCACTTGATGTGGCCAATGCCCAGGCGATGGGCAAGCGGTGCATAAATATCAGCGACCTCACGGGAAACCTGGCGACGACGATCCGGGCTCGCGTTTTTTACCGAGCGGATTGCGCAAGTACGTTCGGCCAGCTTGATAAGGGCGATACGGACATCATCAACCATGGCAACCAGCATCTTGCGGATTTTCTCTGCCTGTTCAGTTGCCTGGGAACCAAGTACCCGCTCCTCCTCATTGCGCTGATAACTAATGGCCGCCATACGCAACACACCTTTTACCAGCTTGCCTACTGTTTCACCAAACTCGTCTTGCACATCCTTGAGGCTGATTTTATGTTCGCGCACTGCGCGATAGAGAATGGCCGCAACCAATGCATCCTGATCCAATTGCAAATCGGTCAGGATTTCCGCCATTTCCAGGCCGATGCGAAAACAGGAGAATTCTTCACCCCAGTTATGGTCATCGTCGGCATGAATATTGACCAGCGATAAGCTTTTTTCGGCGGCGCGACGCAGCTCGGCACGGCTGGTTTCCACTTGCAGGTGGGAGTGATTGAGGCGGTCGATCCAGGCATCAATATCGACCTTGCCATCAGCGGCTATGGGGTGATCTGCTCTGACTTTAACCATAACGTCTACTTCAATAATTCGGGGTTGTTTTATTTTTCTGGTTTTTACGATTGGCATTTAATGAGAATTTAAATGCCATAACAAGCCAATCACTTAAGCAAAAACAACGCCATTGACTCTACGTGGCTAGTGTGGGGAAACATATCCAGCACCCCGGCAGCATCCAATTGGTAACCTGCTTCAGCCAAAATTGCTGCATCTCGCGCCAGAGTGGCCGGGTTGCAACTGACGTAGACAATCCGCTTGGGGGAAAGTTGCTTCGCCTCAACCCACTGTTTTATGGTTGTTACCACTTCTTTTGCACCATCGCGGGGCGGATCAAGCAAAATTGCAGCAATTTCATGTTCTTTACCCCCCGCCAAGCGTTGCCATTGAGTATGGGTCATATCAGCCAGATTCGCGGCAATAAATTTTGCGTTGGCAATTCCCAGGCGCTGTGCATTTTCACGACCACGCAATACCATCGATTCAACTGCTTCAATGCCTATTACTTCGCGGCAAACCCTCGCCATTGGCAAGGTGAAATTGCCAATACCACAGAACAAATCCAATGCCCGTTCATGGGGTTGTAGATTAAGTAACGCCAATGCCTGGGTCACCATTTGTTCGTTCACTCGCGGATTCACCTGGGTAAAATCCTGCGGATGAAAATGTAATTGCAATTTATCTACTAAATAATTTAAACGCGGATTAACGGCACTACTATCCAAATCCGTCAACCCGGTATTGCCATTTGGCTCCAGCCACACAATGCATTGGTACTGCTGTGAAAATTGTTTGAGATTATGCAAGTCCTGTTCAGATAATTTTTTGATATGTCGCAAAATTACCGCTGATTCATCGCCGCCGCGCACCAGTTCGATATGGGTTACTACCTTTGCCGAGTGCAATTCCAACCATGCTTGCAACGGTTTAATCAGCGCATTTAATTCCGGTGCAAGCACTAAACAATGTTGAATCGCGGCAATTGTTTTACTCTGCTGTTGACGAAAACCGAGGCTCACACTGCCATCATTTTCATACCACACACCTAAACGTGCGCGGTTGCGATATTCCATATCAGCAACGCTCACCGCAGGCAAAATTCGCGCCGGGGTTACCTTGCCCCAATGTTGCAATTGTTGAATTAGCGCGTGTTGCTTAAGCGCAATTTGTGCGTCAGGTTTTACATGCTGTAACTGGCAACCACCGCACTCATGATAATGCACACAAGGAGGCTCGGTTCGATCAGCAGATGCCTCTATTATTTGATCCGCACGGGCCTCAATAAATCGTGGATGCTCTTCGACCAACCGCGCACTTACTCGCTCACCCGGCAACGCACCTTGAATAAATAAGGTTTTACCATCCAGATGAGTTAGGCCACGGCCATCGTGGCTCCATCGCTCAATAGTAAATTCGCCCATACGCTTATTAATTTGCGGCAGGATTTTTTCCGCCACACGCGGAGCGTTCATCCGTGGTGCATCATCGCGAACATACGCCGGTTCGCCTGCTTTTTTCGGGCGCGGTTTTTTCCCGAGCAAACTTCCACCGGTACGTTTGCCGCTACTAGCGTTGCCGTTTTTACTATTGCCACCTTTACCACTGCGATTGGTCATTAAACCTTCTCTGAACATCTATTAACGAACATCTATTAACGAACATTTACTTACACGCTGTTATTAACCAACATTGATTTACAAACATTCACCAAACAACTCTTGTACAAAGACAATAGTTATTTACCGAGTTGCGAGTCGATCCATTGATACCTTGCCTTCTGCCAGCGAATCATTTCTTTCACTTCTGCATCATAACTGCCGGTGCCACCATGTGTACCATGGAGAATCCAGGGCGCAAAATCCGTAACTGACCAAATGGTGTAATTTTTTGCCTGTTGTTTTTCCAGCCAGGTTGCCCGTGCGTCAGCATAAATAAATAATAATTCAAATTTGCCCTCGGCTTTCAGGGCTTGCCAGCGCGTCTTCACCTTGGCTTCAAAAGCAGGATCTTCAAATAAACGCTTAAACCACGACGAATTGCGGATGTGCCAATTATAGGTTTTATCGACATCGTTATAACCGGCATTACCAAATGACAAATCAAAATCCCATACCGGACCGAAAAATAATTTTCCACCGCGCTTCTTGTACACAAATGCACTTGCAGCGGCGCCATCCGGATTCTTAAACAATTCATTAATAATGTAGTAATTCACCACAGAGTCTACATCAATAAATGCGGCATAGCCTTTATTAGGATCTTTAAAATCACCACCAAATAATGCGGCTTCAGTATCGGCAAAATATTTCGCTATATATTCGCGCTGGGCAGACCAGGCGGGATCGAGTAAAGTTTCCGGGCTCTGCAAGCAAAATGGGTCCATACCATAGTTTGAATCAATGCAGAAGTCGATCTGGCGATTAATATTCTCGCCATTGACACAGAAAGATTCATAAGCGTTGTTCTTGCAAAAATCCTTGTGATAACGGAAATCAATTTCCATTAAATAACCGCCGGTAATTTTTTCTGCATCGACATCTGTCACTTTCATTTCCGGAATATTCACACGATCCTTGGCCACACGGATATGTTCAACTAATTGATAAACACCTTGATACGCACCATTTACACTAACTTCCACATATTGCGCGCGCGGTGTGTATTCCATTCCCACACTTTTACTAAACATAAAGGCGACGTCATTGCGCATTAAGGTTTTATCGGCGTAATTCGCCAACAGCACCCAATGCTTGCTCGCCGGCATTCCCAGCAACGTAGTAGAGTTGGTTAATTTTAAACGATACGGTTTTTTATCCCAGGACCAGGTGGAATTGCCGCGCCCACGAATCTCCATCGTGCCACTGACTTGCTCAACATCAGCACCTGCTAACGAGAATTGCCCGGTGATGTAATTTTCTTTAGAGACAATAGGTGCTGCACCATCGGTAGTAATCGATAATTTCGGCAGGGTTTCAGCCGTTCCCTTGGGAAATTCTGCTGGTATTGCAAGGCTGCTTGCGCTTGATGACACTATAGCCAGTGACGAATCGCTTGCCGTGGAAGACAAACTTACCGCGGAGGAAACCGTTGCCGGCGATGAAGCCCCGCTGCCTTTGCTGCCTGAACCTGAACCTCCACACGCCCCTGTTAGTAACGCCGAAACGATCACTAAAACCCGAATAACTGCCGACATAAAATCTCCTGATTCATTATTGTTGATTAATTTTTTATCGCTGTATTGTGTGAAAAACTTTTACTTAAACGTTGAACAAACCTGACGATAAGTAGCGATCACCGCGATCACAAATAATCGCCACTATTACCGCATTTTCTACTTGCTGGCTAAGTTCTAACGCCGCAGCCACTGCACCGCCAGATGAAACACCACAGAAAATCCCTTCTTTACGTGCAAGCTCACGCATAGTGTCTTCTGCAAGTTGCTGGGGCATGCTTACTATGCCGTCGACACGGTCACGCTCATATATTTTAGGCAGGTACGCTTCTGGCCAGCGGCGAATCCCGGGGATTTGTGCCCCTTCCGACGGCTGCAAACCAATAATCCGGATCTCCGGATTTTTCTCTTTGAGAAAACGCGAGGTCCCCATGATAGTTCCGGTAGTTCCCATGGAACTGACAAAGTGAGTGATGGTACCGCCAGTCTGCTGCCAAAGCTCTGGCCCTGTGGTTGTGTAATGCGCGAGTGGATTATCGGGATTACCAAATTGATCTAACACAATACCCTTGCCTTCTGCTTGCATTTGCAATGCAAGGTCGCGCGCGCCTTCCATACCGGATTCCTTGGAAACCAGAATCAATTCCGCTCCATAGGCAGCCATGGAGGCTTTGCGCTCTGCAGTGGAATTGTCCGGCATAATTAAAATTATGCGATAGCCTTTAATCGCTGCCACCATCGCCAGTGCAATCCCGGTATTACCACTGGTAGCTTCAATCAGGGTATCGCCGGGTTTAATATCACCGCGCAATTCAGCGCGGGTAATCATCGACAGCGCCGGGCGATCTTTAACCGAGCCGGCAGGGTTATTGCCTTCCAGCTTTACCAGTACATTATTGGTCGTAGCGCCCGGCAGGCGTTGCAAACGCACCAATGGCGTGTTGCCAACAAACGCGTCAATTGTAGGGAAATCCATAAATGCCTCAGTCAGTGAGTCTGATGCCCGTCAACTGCACTTATACTGGTATAGGCAGATCAATTTGTGGGCTGGTTGCGCATGCGCGCGCGAGGCGGCTATTCTACCTGTGATCACTCGCCCCTGCGAACACCTGGCTACACTCGCCGTGACCATATCAACAGGTTTTTATCCAATAACCAGCCAGGTGTGTATCAATAACGCTTTTCTATCAACGCCCTTTCAGCAAAAAAAAAGGAACAAGGCATCCAGCCATGAATAAACGCAACAGTATTAAGTCCGATGTATGGCGCCTTATATTTATCCCTTCCATCAGTATTATTATTTTCATCGCGGTGAGCCTGACGTATTTGTGCATTTCCCAGGTCGATAAATTTATCGATTTACGCGGTAGCATCCTCGCCCAAAAAACCGCCCATCTATTGCACAAACCGATGCTGGAAAATAATCGCGAATTGGTGCAAAACATCATGGATGCTTCGCTGGAAGAACCTTACATTCGCGCGATTCACGTTTACTACGCAGACAAGGACCAAACCTTCCATAGCGGCCCACAATTTATGGAAACCCATGACTCAGGCGAGCCGAATATGATCCAGCCGCTAGAACGAAAAACCTATCGCACCCTGCGCTTTTCGCATCCATTAGTAAACCTTGAAAACAAAAATCCTGTCGGCTGGGTTGAAATTGAATTGTTAGCTGCGCCTTATGCAGTGGTTCGTTATGAAGCGATTGTGCTGACGATTGCATTGACTATTTTATGTTTGATCATCGGCGCCTATTTTGCGATTTCACTTTACTATCGCATTACTGATCCTCTCGACCACATTAAAAATATTGTCCACGCTCTCGCCCGCGGGCGTTTAAGTGAGCGGGTTGCACAGCAGAGTTCCAGTGAGTTTTTTGGCCTTGCAGAAGCCATTAATACCATGGCGGATTATATGGAAGCAGCGCAAACGGATATGCAAGGCCATATTGATCATGCAATCGAAGATCTGCGCGAAACACTGGAAACCATTGAAATCCAAAACGTTGAGCTCGATTTAGCGCGCAAAGAGGCATTGGAAGCCAGCCGGGTTAAATCCGAATTCCTCGCCAACACCAGTCATGAAATTCGCACACCGTTAAATGGCATTCTTGGTTTTATTAACCTCGCGCTAAAAACCGAGTTAAATGAACAACAGCGCGAATATATGGAAACTATCCGCGATTCAGCACAAAACCTGTTGACTGTTATTAACGGTATCCTCGACTTCTCCAAAATTGAATCCGGTAAATTAACCCTGGATTATGCACCGCTCCCCATTCGTCAAAGTATTGATGAAGTACTGCACATACTTGCACCCGATGCCCATGAAAAAAACCTTGAATTAGTCAATTATATTGAGCCATCCATCCCTAAAAATTTGCTCGGCGATGCGCTTCGCTTTAAACAGGTATTATCGAATTTAGTTACCAATGCAATCAAATACAGCAATAGTGGCAACATCATTGTTGATATAAGCGTACTACAAAGACAAGAAACTCAAATTACACTAAAAGTATGCGTAAGTGATGAAGGGATTGGTTTAAGCCGCGAAGAACAGGATCAATTATTTAGCCCATTCAACCAGGCTGATACCTCAATTACACGCGAGCATGAAGGAACCGGCCTTGGTCTTGCGATATGTAAGGGCCTGGTAGAGCGGATGCATGGTGAAATCGGTGTAGTGAGCGAGCCCGAACAAGGTTCTACCTTCTGGTTTACAGCGCGCCTCGGTATCGATAAACGCCAACCATCCGTTAGCCAGCTAGCTAATCTTAGCGATTACCGGATTTTACTTTGCGGAGAAAACCAGGCCTCGCTCAAACAAATTGATAATTTGTTGCACGAGTGGAATGGCAACACCCAAAATATTCCTGCGATTCATGACTGTTTCCCTATTTTGCGCAATGCGCGCAATAGCAATAATAATTTTGATCTATTAATTCTGGATATCGCACCCAACGAACGAAAAATTCCGCCGGTGCTATTGAATAATCTTGCTGAACAATTGCATATGGAGTTCAGTTGTACCTTGATTGTATGTTGTACACCGGCACATCAACGGTTATTCCGCAATCACTCCGATAAATCACAAGTGCTCTTTATTAACAAGCCTATCGCGTACGATTCGTTGCTGCAAACGCTCGGAAGGCAACTGGACCTGCATATTAAAGATATGCGCGAACAGGAAGATGAAGAACTGCTTGGCCCAAGTATTTCAGTATTATTGGTAGACGATAATCCTGCCAACCTGCAACTGGCTTCGGAATTATTGCGGGGATTAAATACCCAAGTCACCCAGGCTAATAGCGGCCCGCAAGCAATTGATGCCTGTAAAGAAAATGAATTCGATGTAATTTTTATGGACATCCAAATGCCAGGCATGGATGGCATGGAAGCAACACGCCACATTCGCATGCTGGAACAAGGCAAGCGTCGCACACCCATTATTGCGTTAACAGCACACACCATCACCGAACAAAAAGCTGAATTATTAATTGCCGGAATGGATGACTGTATCAGCAAGCCCGTGAATGAAAGCCAATTGGCGCACATCATTAATCGCTGGGCTAGCCTTTCCGGTAAAAAAGAAGTTGTCGTGCAACCCGAAGAAAAATTGATTACCAGCACCCGGGAAACTATTCCCACGGAAGACCTCACCGGTTCGGTTGATATTCAATTGTGCCTGAAACTCGCCAATCACAAACCGGCACTCGCCCGCGATATGCTGAGCATGTTATTAGCGGGGCTTGAAGTGGAAAAGGAACAGATCAATCAAACGTTAAATGCAGAACAGTATGAAGAAGTGGGCGAACTGGTCCATCGGCTTTACGGCAGTAGTTGCTATTGCGGAGTGCCGCGCTTGAAACATATCAGTGGTTTGTTGGATAAATTATTTCAAAGCAAACAATATGAACAGGCACGCAGTGCAATACCTGCACTTAACCACGCATTGGATGACTTGATTAATTGGGGGCGGAATAAAAATATTGATGCGCTATTTGGCCTTGAGCCGGACGAATCACCAGCCAATTAATTATCAGGATTAATTTGTTTAAACAGTTCGCGGCTATGCAATGGCTTACTGCCCAGCAAAGGCTTGAGCATACGCCGCGCCAATTTTTTTGCTGCCTGGCGAGTTGCAGGCGCGGAATAATTTCCCGCAGCGATAGCCAATATCCATTCACCTTTTAACAAATAGGCTTCCGGAATATCCGGCGCAGCGGCATAAAATCCTTCCTGGATGTGGCAATCATAAAACCCTTGCGCCTCTATTTCACATCCATTGCGCACATCCAGCGTAAAATCCAGCGCATAACCCAGTTCTTCCAGCAAGCGAAATTCAAAACCGCGCAACAGGGGTTCTATATCCAACTCTTGCTGCAATGCAGCTAGGCACTGCTCATACGCGAAGAATAAACCGTTATGTCGATCCATTTCCGGCAACAATCGTACTAACAATTCATTGAGGTAAAACGCAGAATATAAATGATTGCCTTTGAGCGAGAGAAAATGATTATCCGCTTCAAAGCTGGTAAGCAGTTTCATGTCCGTTTTGCCTTGCCAACACACTAACAAACGGCTGAAAGGATTAAGCAATTGTCGCTTCGGGGTTTTGGTTTTACGCACACCGCGCGCGATAGCAGTGACGCGCCCGAAATCGGGCGTGAGCAAATCAACTAATAAACTGGTATCACGGTAAGGACGGGAATGAAGGATATATGCTGGCTGGAGATCAACACGCATCTGTGACGATTAAAAATCATTGTAGCCGAGGCTGCGTAACGCCCGCTCGTCATCCGACCAGCCAGATTTTACTTTCACCCAGAGCTTGAGCATGATTTTCATTTCAAATAATTTTTCCATATCGATACGGGCTTCGGTACCAATCAATTTGATACGCGCCCCCTTATCGCCAATCAGGATTTTTTTCTGTCCATCGCGCTCAACCAGAATCAGTGCTGAAATATTGAGTAAGTTTCCTTCCTGCTTAAACTCCTCAATTTCAACAGCCATTTCATAAGGCAATTCATCACCGAGCTGGCGAGTAATTTTTTCACGCACGATTTCAGCGGCCATGAAACGCGAACTACGATCAGTAATTTGATCTTCCGGATACATATGAATGCCTTCCGGTAAACGCTCGATAATTAATTGTTCCAGGCGATCCAGGTTATTGTTACGCAACGCCGAGATAGGGACAATTTCTGCAATATTTAATTTTTCAGCCAATTGCTGTAAATGCGGCAACAAGGTTTCTTTATCTTCTATTTGGTCGACTTTATTGACCGCCAGAATCACCGGGCTGTTAATGTGTTGGAGCTTTTCTGCAACAGCTTCATCTTCTTCGGTCCAGATAAAGCGATCCACCACAAACACCACAACATCCACATCTTTCATTGCAGTAGTAGCAGCGCGATTCATGTAACGATTAATCGCCTTTTGCTGACCAAGGTGCATTCCCGGTGTATCCACAAAAATAATTTGTACACCACCTTCAGTTTTAATACCAACAACCGCATTGCGGGTGGTTTGCGGCTTACGTGAAGTGATACTGATTTTTTGCCCGAGAATATGATTGAGCAACGTCGACTTACCCACGTTAGGCCGGCCAACAATGGCAACATAGCCACAACGGGTATCGGTGTTTTCAGTATCGGAATCAAAAGTCATAAGCGAGTACTACAGAAAAAATAAGGATTAAAAATAAAAAAACAGCGGAAGCAGATTAGTCAATTTTCAGCTGTTTAAGCATCAATACCGCAGATTGCTTTTCCGCTTCTCTTCGGCTGGATGCAGAAGCCTGGGTCGGTTTTTTGGCGATAGCTACCCGGCATTCAATCGTAAATACTTGTGCATGACCTTCACCACCAACATTGATTACAGCATATTCCGGCAACGGTTGGCGTTGGGCCTGTAAATATTCCTGCAGGCGTGATTTGGAATCCTTGGCGCTGGTATCAATGCCGATTGCATCCAAACGAGAAGCAAACCAGGTTAATACCCGCTCGCGGCATATTTCCAAACCGCGTTCGCTGTAAATCGCACCAATAATCGCCTCTATACTATCTGCCAAAATGGAGTCGCGACTTCGCCCCCCCGATTTCAACTCGCCCTCACCTAAAATCAGGTAATCCCCCATTTCAAATTCACGGGCTAATTCAGCCAGGGTTTCACCCTTAACCAGTTGGGAACGCAAACGGCTGAGCTGCCCTTCCCGCACTTCAGGAAACCGGCTGAATAATGCTTCGCCAATGATAAAATTTAAAATGGAATCGCCCAGAAACTCAAGGCGCTCATTATTAGTAGCCCCATGGCTACGGTGGGTCAACGCCAGTTGCAACTGGCGCTGGTTTTCAAATTGATAGCCAAGACGTTCTTCAAGGCGCTGGTATTTAAGGTTTTGCAAAATTACTTGGTCGCGGCATTAGTTACAGGTTTGCAACACTGCGTTGGCTTGGTGCTATCAAGATGATTCTTGAATACCAATACCAAATCAATGTTGTACAACAACGGGACACGTGTTTCGTAATCAACGGTAATTACCGCTTTTTCTGCTTCACGTTCAATCTTGATGTTTTTAGTTGGCCCTTCACTACGGACATTATTAATCATGTAGAAGTTATTAAGTTTTTTAGTGATTTCTGCATCCGTCATCTCCTCAATTTTTTCACCGCCGGAGACCAGCGAACGCAATGCAGATTCTACATAACGATTCTCTGCATAAAGGGGGACAACTTTAAAAGCGAATAACAGAAAAAAACCGGCAACAGCAATAACAAGGGCCCATTGCAACATCCCCAAACCACGCTGATGTTTAAGTGATTTCATCTGAATAGCTTTCATTCGCTTGGTCTCCGCAACAGAAAATGGTCCTGCATTTACGCTAGCACAAAAACTTATTTGATAACGCCAACATGATCAAAAGAAGGAATGCTCAGGAATTTATCCCAGTGCATCCACACGGCAAATGCCTTACCGACAATCGCATCTTCAGACACCACGCCCCATTCACGGCTATCCAGACTGTTATCGCGGTTATCGCCCATCATGAAGTAGTGTCCTTCAGGAACAACCCATGAGCCACGCACACTCAAATGACCAGGCTGCAAATACTTATTCGCAGTAAAGGTTTTATCGTCGATAGTTTCCGTCACAGTACGATAATAAGGTGCACCTACCGGTAATTGAGCCACCAATTTTTCTTCAATCACTTTGCCATTAATAGTCAACACGTGATTGTTATAGGAAATATGATCGCCTGGAATACCGATAACACGCTTAATATAGTAAGTATCGGGAGCATGGGGCGGGAAAAACACCATAACATCACCGCGCTGTGGTTTTCCTACCGGAATAAGTTGGGTATTAGTAATAGGCTCGCGGACACCATAGGCAAATTTATTCACCAGAATAAAATCACCGACCTCCAATGTTGGAATCATAGAGCCCGATGGGATTTGGAACGGTTCCACTAAAAAGGAACGTAAAAAGAAGACAATAAACAACACCGGGAAAAATGACTTGGCGTATTCCACCAATACAGGCTCGCGGCCCGCAACACTTTTAGCGTCCTCATAAGCCGTTTTCTGTTGCTCGGTTTCCAATGCCATACCGCTAAATTGCTGTTCAACAGCCGCAACTTTTTGCTTGCGCGGACGCGCCAATACCAGTGCATCAAATAACCACACCAAACCGGTAACCAGTACAGCCAGCGTGAGAATCAGCGGAAGATTAATACTGCTCATTGAGTTTCCTTAATGTGTTGTTGGCCAGCAATGCATTAACTATCTATTTTTAATACCGCAAAGAACGCCGCTTGCGGGATTTCAACACTACCCACTTGTTTCATGCGCTTCTTACCGGCTTTTTGTTTTTCCAACAGTTTCTTCTTACGCGTTGCATCACCGCCGTAACATTTTGCCGTCACATCTTTACGCAAAGCTTTTACAGTAGAACGTGCAACAATTTGACCACCAATCGCCGCCTGGATTGCAACGTCATACATTTGGCGAGGAATCAACTCTTTCATTTTTTCAGTGAGTGAGCGCCCCATACCATGCGCTTTATCGCGGTGCACAATAATCGCCAACGCGTCTACTTTTTCACTGTTAATCAGTACATCCAAACGCACCAGACTTGCAGCCTGGAAACGCACAAAACTGTAATCCAGCGACGCAAACCCCCGGCTTACTGACTTCAGGCGATCAAAGAAATCTGTCACAACTTCATTCATCGGCAACTCGTATTTAACCGATACTTGTGAACCGGTGAATTGCAAATCTTTTTGTACGCCACGCTTTTCAATACAAAGCGTGATCACATTACCTAAATGTTCCTGGGGAACCAGGATATTGGCTTCAACGATTGGCTCACGCATTTCATCGATTGAACCCGGGTCGGGTAATTTGGATGGGTTATCAACGTAAATAACTTCGCCACCGCGTTTAACCACTTCAAAAACCACCGTTGGAGCAGTAGTGATCAGGTCGAGATCATATTCACGCTCCAAACGCTCCTGGATGATTTCCATATGCAGCATGCCGAGGAAACCGACACGGAAACCAAAGCCCAATGCATCCGAACTTTCCGGTTCGTAGAAGAGGGAAGCATCGTTCAGGGTCAACTTGGCCAGCGCTTCGCGGAAATCCTCAAAGTCGTCAGAGCTGATCGGGAACATACCGGCATAAACTTGCGGCTTAATCTTCTGGAAACCTTCCAGCGCTTCAACATCCGGCGTTTGCGCATGGGTGATGGTATCGCCTACCGGTGCACCGTGAATGTCCTTGATACCAGCAACTACAAAACCTACTTCGCCGGCTTTCAGTTCTTTTAATTGGGTTGGTTTCGGGCTAAATACCCCCACACCATCAACAATCTGGGCTTTGCCGATAGTCTTGGTAATGATTTTGTCTTTCAATCGCAAGGTGCCCTGCTTTACGCGCACCAGCGACACTACACCGAGATAGTTGTCGAACCAGGAATCGATAATTAGCGCTTGCAAGGGTGCATCAACATCGCCAACCGGCGGTGGAACCAGTCGCACTAATTCTTCCAATACATCTTCCATACCCATGCCGGATTTGGCCGAGCAACGCACAGCTTCAGTAGCATCGATACCAATAATATCTTCGATTTCCTGCGCAACGCGGTCTGGCTCTGCCTGAGGCAAATCCATCTTATTCAAGACCGGAATTACCTCCAGGCCTTGTTCGATTGCGGTATAGCAGTTAGCAACAGACTGGGCTTCTACGCCCTGGCCCGCATCCACCACTAGCAACGCACCTTCACACGCCGCAAGCGAACGGGATACTTCATAGGTAAAGTCCACGTGACCCGGGGTATCAATGAAATTGAGTTGATAGGTTTTGCCATCGCGTGCTTTGTAGTGCAAGGTTACGCTGTGGGCTTTGATGGTGATACCACGTTCACGCTCCAAATCCATGGAATCAAGGACTTGCGCCTCCATTTCACGGTCACTCAAGCCACCGCACATTTGGATAAAGCGGTCGGCAATGGTGGATTTACCGTGGTCAATATGGGCGATGATGGAAAAGTTGCGGATATGGCTCAGGTCAGTCACAGGTGCTTAACTACTTTAACGAGTTGGATTTGATCCCCGGAAACAGGGGGGCGATAAGAATGGGCGGCATTCTAGCCTATTTGGCCATCCGGTGCCATGTGACGCCGGCGCGGGAAAGAGTTCTGTGAATCGACCTTCATTTTAGAAAGTGAAAGGCTTCACCACCGCTTTTCAGGTAACGTCACTGTTACAGATAGGTAAACTTACCCACAATTTTTTACAGACGGAATACGACTGTTTTTGCACAATAACAATGCGGTCATGGCAGCAGCACGCCGTTGAACAACCATGGATTAAGTTGTTTATCGGCATCGGATCACCAAACGATACCGAATCAAATACGGCGCACCATCCACTGGATATCACCATACTGGTTTTTGAATTAAGCTCTTTCTGTTTTATACCTGTGGGACTATCGATGCCAGATACCCACAGGTCTTTTTCATATACGTTGATTGACAATACCGACTCAAAAAAAACGCCAGCAATATTATTGCTGGCGTTTTTCGTTGTAGCTTTAAATAACACTCTTTATTTAATAATGATCGACCTGAACACAGGGCGGTCCTGGCGATAGAAGCGAACTGCGTGAGGTTCATTTTTTGGCAAGCCTTTCACAATCTTGTTGTAATCCGCAACAGATTTGATATCACCAAATGCCAACTGCGTAATCACATCACCTGGTTGCAAACCGGCTTCTGCGGCTGGGCTATTAGGCTTAACGTCTTTCACAATGACCCCTGCTTCTGCACCACCACGGGTAGAACGATCCAGTGGTGTTACGGTTAAGCCCAAACTATCTACCGCCGTTTCTGTTTTAGGTGCGTTAGCCGGACGCTCAACTGCTTCTTCCGGTGATACTGGCAATATACCTACAGTTACATTCAGTGTTTGCTCTTTACCCTTGCGCATAATTACAACCGGCACTTTGGATTTAGGCACGGTTCTGCCAACCAGATACGGCAAGTCGCTGGAAGTATGCACATCGTGTCCATTGAATTTAATAATCAAGTCACCCGCTTTCAAACCGGATTTAGTGGCCGGGCCTTCAGGGTCAGCTTCACTGATCAATGCGCCTATCGGCTTATCAATACCAAGCGAATTGGCCAGATTTTTATCAACATCCTGGATCATTACCCCCAACCAACCGCGATCTACGCGGCCTTTATCTTTTAACTGGGCAACGACATCGATTGCCAAACTTGAAGGAATTGCGAATGAAAGCCCTACAGAACCACCGGAGGGTGAATATATTTGTGAATTGATGCCCACCACTTCACCGTTCAAATTAAACAATGGGCCACCGGAATTGCCCGGGTTAATTGCCACATCGGTTTGAATAAATGGAACATAATTGCTCTCTGTACGCGCCGACGGAATGCTGCGGCCTATTGCACTAACAATGCCTGCAGTAGCGGAATAATCCAAACCAAATGGCGAGCCAATAGCGACAACCCACTGGCCCACTTTCAAGGTTTCATCTTTGGCCAGGGTTAAGGTCGGCAAATTTTTCGCTTCGACTTTTAATAGCGCCAAATCCGAGCGCTCGTCGCTGCCCACTAATTTGGCAGTGTATTCGCGCTGGTCATTGAGGATCACGGTGATGTTATCCATTTGCTCAATAACGTGGTTGTTTGTCAGTACATAACCATCATCAGAAATAATAAAACCGGAACCCATGGAACCACGATCACGCGGTGCCTGGCGACGCTCCAGCAGCTCGCGGAAAATATCGGGTAAACCCTGCAAATCAGGTGGTAATTGTTGCTGGTCTACTCTTGCTACTGATGCTTTGGAAATAGCGGTAATCTTCACCACGGCCGGTGAGTGCTTCTCAATAAGCTGTGTGAAATCAGGCAGTTCTGCTGCAAAAGTGTTGAAGGAAAAACATGCCACACAGAGAACCAACATGGTGTTCATCCATTGGCGGGTTAAAACTTGCATAATTAACTCCTTGGTTATTAATTCGCTGAAGTAATGCACCACTCGGGCCACTACAACATGCATTCGCAGCTTGAGACTAAACGGTTTGCAAAAAATTCCAATCCGGTTGTAAATTCCGGGTTAAGAATGTTTAGGGAATTATGCTAAAAAAATGCAAGCGCGGCAGAATAATTATCAATAACGAGACTTACAACCAATTACAGCCTGATTCACCGCGGCAACCCCACCTCAGGCTGTTTTCCATTCAATATATTTTGCTGTTCGGTTAAATCCTGAAGCTGTTTGGCGTCTATCGCCGGCACTGATTTTTCAGCGGCGGAACTCGTTGCTTTTTCCGCAGCGGCTTGTTCTTCTGCTGCTTTAATAGCTGCTACTTTTTTTTCCATTTCCTTGCGGGTTTCCGCGTTTTCCAAACGCACGGTTACACGGCGGTTTTTAGCCTGCCCGGCTTTGGTTTTATTATCCGCGATGGGAAACTTATCCCCATGCCAACGGGTAGTGATTTGTTCTGCAGGAATACCTTTTTCAACCAGATAAGCCGTCACCCATTCTGCTTCCCGTTTGGATAATGCATCACCCTGCTCCGGTTTTGGCAGCTTATCGCTGTGGGCATCCACGATGAGCCCCAGCACTTGTTTATCCGCTTTTACGTAGCGCACAATTTTATCCAGCCCGGTTTTGGATCGGGAACTCAACTCATCTGCATCGACGTCATAACTCAATACTGTGTGTGACAATTGTTGAAAGGTATAAGGAATCAAATTTTTCACACATTTCTGATAGATTGCAAACGCGGGTCCGAAATTACGCGCCGCTAACCCTGCACGCAGGGTACTGCCACTGAAAATCACGTTAGTGCCCTGCTCCAAAGCACTAGTGATTGCGCCAATTTGCGTACCACTAACGTTTAAGGATTGGTTATTTGCTTGCGCTTGCCCGAGGGTTCTCGGGGTGACATCACTACGCCACGGGGGAGCGACAGCTTCTACTTTGAAAGCATCAGAACCCAGCCCCTGGGATTTGGCATTTAGCTCAAGCACTTCACCGCTTCCGGCTTTGCGGGCTAATCGCGCACTACCAAAGCCAGGGATTTCGTGGGTCAGGCTGCAAGCAAAATCACCGGATTGATTCTTCCATTGGGAGTCAGAAAAAGGAGCGATATAAGTTTGTGCCGCTGCATGGCTAACCAGAAAACCGGGAGACAGCGTAATCACTGTCAAAAATAGACGCGCCGCAAGGGGCATATTTGATAGAAAAACCACATTCATCGGGAGAGCCGCACCGCCGTGTTAAAGGAATTTACCGAGTATAGCCAGCCCCGCCCAAAATGCCCGCTACGGATAAGGCTGCGGAGGGGACGCGATTTTGGTAGCATGCCGCCCAATTCGCCTGTTTTGGTGTACTGCTATGGAATCCCCACCTCATGACCCAACAATTGACCCTGCTTCGCCCCGATGATTGGCATATTCACTTGCGCGATGGCACTGCCCTGAGCCGCACCGTGACTGACGCGGCCCGGCAATTTGCCCGCGCCATCGTAATGCCCAATCTGGTACCGCCAGTGATGAATACAGAACAGGCACTGGCTTATAAAACACGTATCAAGGCAGCGCGCCCGGCAGGTAACAATTTTGAGCCATTAATGGTTCTCTACCTGACAGACAACACCGATCCAGCCGAAATTGCCAAGGCCAAAGCCGCTGGCGTTACTGCCTGCAAACTTTATCCGGCAGGGGCCACAACCAACTCCGCATCCGGTGTAACAGATTTGCAAAAAATCTATCCGGTACTGGAAGCCATGGAAAAAGCCGGTATGCATTTTTTGCTACACGGCGAAGTCACTGATTCTGCAATTGATATCTTTGATCGCGAAAAGGTATTCCTGGATCGCACCTTCAGCCAGGTGGTTAAAAATTTCCCGGCCTTGAAAATGGTGCTGGAACATATCACCACAGCTGATGCAGCTGAATTTGTTGCAGCAGCGCCGGCAAATGTTGCAGCGACCATCACCGCTCACCACTTGTTATACAACCGCAACCATATGCTCGCCGGCGGTATTCGCCCGCATTATTATTGTTTGCCGATTTTAAAACGCGGCACACACCAGCAAGCGCTCATCAAAGCAGCAACCAGTGGAAGCCCGAAATTCTTTTTGGGTACCGATTCCGCACCGCACGCAAAAGACAAAAAAGAAGCCGCTTGCGGTTGCGCCGGTAGCTACACGGCTTATGCGGCAATTGAACTCTATGCAGAAGCGTTTGAGGATGCGAATGCGCTGGATAAACTCGAAGCCTTCGCCAGCCACTTCGGCGCTGATTTTTATGGTTTGTCACGGAATACCGATACCATCACGTTGGTGAAAGAAGAATGGCAAGTGCCTGACTCATTGAGTTTTGGCGATCAACCGCTGGTGCCATTGCGCGCGGGCGAAACATTACGCTGGCAGTTACATACTGCTTAAGGGACACCAGTGAATCCACCTGAAAATACCCGCGATCCTAATTCTCCATTGGCGCAGCGCTTCCGTGGTTTTTTGCCAGTGATTGTCGATGTGGAAACTGGCGGTTTTAACTCGCAAACCGATGCACTTCTGGAAATTGCCGCTGTCACCATTCGTATGGATGACGACGGCAATTTGCATCGACATGAAACCTTTTCATTTCATGTTGAGCCATTTGAAGGTGCCAACATCGAACAGGCCGCACTGGATTTTACCGGCATAGATTTGGATAACCCCGAGCGTTTGGCCGAACCGGAATTAATGGTAATGACGGATTTGCTCACCGCGGTGCGTCGCTCGGTAAAGGAAAATGGTTGTACCCGCGCCGTGATTGTTGGCCATAACGCGCATTTCGATTTGAATTTTGTTAACGCGGTAATTGAACGTTGCAATATCAAACGTAGCCCGTTCCATCCATTTTCTGTATTTGATACCGCCACACTCGCCGGCCTTGCGTTTGGTCAAACTGTACTTGCCAAAGCCTGCCAGGTAGCGGGAATTGAATTCAGTAATTCGGCGGCGCATTCTGCGGCTTACGATGCAGAAAAAACGGCTGATTTATTTTGCATGATTGTCAATCGCTGGAAAGAATTGGGCGGTTGGCAGCCCGTGGAAGGCGAAGTTGATGAAGAAACGGAATAATTTATTCGCGTAAATTTCCGGGAGCAGACATCATGGCTTTCAACATCAAAAAATACCTGCTTGATAAACCCGAAGCCAAAGAGGATTTTCCCTTTGGCCCCGAGGTTGCCGTCTATAAAGTGCGCGATAAAATGTTCGCCCTGATAGGTACAGAAAATAAAGAAGTACGTATCAATTTAAAATGTGACCCGGTCGAAGCCGAACAATTGCGGATGGTTTTTGATGCTGTCATTCCCGGCTATCACATGAATAAAAAACATTGGAATACGGTCATCATCAATGGCTCAATTCCCGATGGGGAAGTTAAGCGTATGATTGATAATTCGTATCAATTAGTAGTGAAAGGCATGGGGAAAAATGTTGCCAGTTTATTATTGGCAATGGACCAAGATCGCTGAAAAATTAGCAGCGACCTTTTTGATTGAATTACTTGCTTGAATCAATTGTGATTGCAGGCAGTTCGCCAGCCTTGATTGAAAGTTTTTCCGCCGGTGCAATTACTTCTGCAACCCCTTTCGCAATTAATTTCCCATCCTGGTTGTGTGCTTCACAATCCAGCGTTACCAATTTCACTCGCGCTTTAATGTCGCTAACGGTGAGCGTAACCGTCACAGTGTCACCAATTTTTACGGGATGTTTGAAACTAATATTCTGGCTGCGATAAATAGAACCCGGCCCCGGCAAGCGGGTAGCAATTGCCGCAGAAACCAGTGAGCCAGTCCACATACCGTGGCCAATAGGTTCGCCAAACACTGTGGTCGACGCATAATCTTTATCTAAATGTACCGGGTTTACATCGCCTGAACAGGCAGCAAATAGAATCACATCGGTTTGGGTCAGTGTTTTACTGTAGGTGACCGCTTGGCCCACACTGATTTCATTGATAGGGTAATTTTCAAGCACGCTCATACATGTTTTCCAATAATCCAGAAAAAGAGCGCGCAGTTTAATCTATCCAGGTATTTTTAGCTCTGCATTGGTTGATTGCATAACTATCGCTTATTACAGCCATAAAAAAATCGGAAAACTGAACTGCACCTTACTTTGTTGGACGGATGTCCAACTTTTGGATGCAGTTCAGGATTCCCGGTTTTTTTAAATTGCGTATTAAAATAGTATCAACGCATTGAGTTGCCAATCACACGTATCAGTTCACCGTCTGTAGTATCGCCACTTAATTCCCAGAAGAAAGTTCCGGCCAGCCCTTGTTGATGGACATAATCCATTTTTCCTACCAGGGTTTGCGGTGTATCGTAACTCCACCAATTGTTGCCACAGAATGCGTAAGCACTTCCGGCCACTGTACCTGTTGCAGGGCATTTGGACTTCAATACTTTGTAATCATCAATTCCCGCTTCGTAGGTACCGGCGGCAGCACCCGTTGCAGAACCACCAGGCGCAGCTTGAGTTACCCCGGTCCAGCCACGACCATAAAAACCGACTCCTAACAGAATTTTGTTTGCAGGAATACCTTTTGATTTTAACAACTGGATCGCATTGTCAGAGTTATAACCGGCAATTGGAATTCCTGCGTAATCGTAAAGCGCTGAGTGCGGAGCCGTCGGACCGGTTTTATCCCAGGCACCAAAGAAGTCATAAGTCATAGGCATATAGAAATCGAGATATTGTGCAGCACCGGCGTAATCCGCCGCGTTAATTTTTGCAGTACCGGCACCAATTGCAGATGTGATCAGTGCGCTGCTGCCGAAACGTGCACGCAATGCTTGTATGAGATTTTTATAGCCGGAAAATCCGCTGGTGGTATCACATTTCAAACCGCATTCATTTGGATATTCCCAATCGATATCAATACCATCAAACACATCAGCCCAACGCGCATCTTCAACCAATGCATAGCAAGATTCTGCAAATGCAGCTGGATTTTGAGCAGCTTGCGGGAAGCCATCAGACCAGGTCCAGCCACCGAATGACCAAATCACTTTCAAATTCGGATTCAGCTTCTTCAGTTTACGCAATTGGTTGAAGTTACCGCGCAGTGGTTGATCCCATGCATCGGCAACACCGTCTACACTGCCAGCTGCATCATAGGCTTTGTCATAGGCGGCATAAGAATCGCCAATAGTACACTTGCCGTTCTGCACATTACCGAATGAATAAAGGATGTGAGTTAATTGCGCCGCAGAACCGCTGGTTGCAATATTTTTCACGTGATAGTTACGGCCGTAAACGCCCCACTCGGCAAAGTAACCCACCACTTTTTTGCCGCCGACAGTTGCAACAGAACTTGAACTGCTGGAAACAACAACGCTGGATTTTGAACTGGCGACAGAACTGGCAGATGAACTACTAATCGCACTGCTGACAGATGTTACAACTGAACTTGCCACAGCGCTTTTAGATGAACTGCTTGAACTAACAACAACGGAACTCGCAACAGATGACGTTGTGCCGCAAGCACCTTTATTTGCCCACACATCGTAAGCACCGGAATTGTTGAGCGGGTCTTGCCCCTGGGTCCACCATTTCGCTTGATAAAGTGAACCGCTACGGCTCACTTGGGTGTTACCGGAATAAGCTGCCGTTGTAGTCCATTCAGCAATGCCATTGCAACCTGTCGTTGTTGCAACAGATGAGACAACACTGCTTGCCACTGAACTTTTTACCGAGCTTGCTACCGGTGTCACGCTCGATGTGACTGATGACGTTGTCGTACCGGAACATGCACCCAGACTTGACCATGCATTACCCCAGGCCCAACCGACACCTGGCTCATAAGGTCCACCTACCGAACACCAACCGCCAACGGTACAAGAATAGGCGTTGCCACCATTTTGTACGATTGCACCGTTTGCATAAGTACCTTGTTGATAATTAGGTACACCACTGCAATTGTAAGCCTGCGCTTCAGCAGTCATTAAACCTGCTGCAGACAACAACATAATTAATTTAAGCGATTTCATTGGTTTTTCCTCGGAATCATTTTTGTTTTTATTGCATCGTGCCAGGCAAGAAATCATCGCGAAAAACTGTCGCAATAATATCGTGTGCCAGCACGTGCAATCTCCCAGTCTCACAAACGATGCCCACTCGTAAATAGCACTCGGTGTATCTCTCGCACTATTTTCGATAGCATTCGGCAAGCCCGTTTCTCACCTTTTTCCATTTGTTATTTTTTTGTCCGCGAGTACCTGGTTTCCTTTTTTTTACCATCAGGTCAATCATGGTAATCAGGTTTTTTTAAAACTATTTTGGAAATTCTTTTTCATTTTTTTGGCCGGGATTTTTTATTGCCCATGAATTTCAGGCAAAACGAGGCCCTGGGTAATTACCCGATTATTGAAAAAGAAATTTGGAATAAAACGTACCGCTAACCCTGTGTAGACAGAGCCAAATTACGTCCTGGATGAAGTGCAATGAAATAACAAAGGCCCACAGGGAAATTTGCTTTTCACCGTCGGTCCTTGGTTGAACGGATTGTTGTTATTGTTAAATAGTGTAAAACCAGAAAACGATTCAAACATACACCCACACCGACAACGTTGTCAACGATTTGTCAGAAGAATGTTTAAGGCGTCACGAATTTATCGTACAGGGGATTTATTGACTAGAAAGTAATGTGGGCTGCTTATAAATTTAAGCAAAAAAACAGGCTTAAATAGCCCAAAAATTTAGCCGATATTTATAAGCAGCATTTACAACCAGGTTACCGGCGGGATTTTTTAATAAGGTCGTAAGCTGCCTGGATTTCCTGGGCACGTTCGGTGGCAGCCTTGATCATATCTTCCGGCATGCCCTGTCCGATAAGTTTATCCGGGTGGTATTCACTCATTAACTTACGGTACGCTTTTTTCAAATCTGCATCGGAAATGTCCTTCTCAACGCCTAGCGCTTCATAGGCGAGCGCAAGCTCATCAGCGCGCGGTTGTTGATAACCGCCCTGCTGATATCCGCTTTGATTACCATCCCGGTGTTCACGATTAAATGCATTTTGCGCATTCAACATTCGCAATAATTGCTCAAACCCGAAACGTGAAAAACCGATACGATCAGCAACCTGTCGCAATACCTGTGCTTCCTGTTCATCCAGCACACCATCAGCCATGGACAGGTTCAATAAATTCACCACCAGCATGTTATTCAGGTTACTGCTTGTCCCGCACACACGTTTGTAGTCTGCCAACGCGGAGTCGAGGTTGAAATCCGCCGTCGCGCCTACTTTAAACAAACGAATCGCTTCGCGGCGGTGATCTGCACTCAAGCCCATTTTGTTCATCAGTGATTCGGTCAACTGGATTTCCGTTTCACTAACACGTCCATCCGCCTTGGCCAGATACCCCGATACAGTAAATACGGTGGTAAAGAAACTTTCCTGAATGGCGTGCAGTTGTTCAGGCGGGATTTTAGGCGCGACGCGACGGGGTTTATCGATAAAATAATGCCCAAGGATCGCACCGATAATTGCGGTAAACGGATTCAACAGCGCGAGGCCGATAAAAAACCCAATAATTTTTCCAATCATAATGTGCTACTGCAAAAGAAATAATCAGGAACTACAGGATAACATGGAGCAACCGGCTTTATGTCGCGCCCATTCCGGGCGTTTAACAAAATAATCCTGATGTTCGGGTTGTTCATCATAAGGTTTGCGCAGGATATTCAAGAGTTTTTCCACTTCGGAATAATCACCCAGTGTGGCTTTATCAATAGCCTGTTGCGCGAGGTAATTGCGCAGCACATATTTAGGGTTCACTGCATTCATGCGCGCAACTTTTTGCGCATGGGTATTACCGGTCAATACATAATCCTGTTGCAAGCGCGCCGCATACGCTCGCATCCAGTTTGCCAAATGTGTCTCGATATGTTCATCAGGTGTTGAGTAAAAACTTTCGCGCACAATATCAACACAGCGGGCATCCGCATAATGAGGAATGTCATCAACATTCAACTGCGCAAGGTTGCGATAAAAAATGGTCATATCGGTTTCAATTAACGGTAAAAATGCCAGCAACTGCTCCGTCAACGTTTGATCCTGCGCAGGATCAAATTCCTTTAACCCCAATTTTGCAGCAGCATCGCGTTGCGCACAACGTTCATATTCCACGCGATAATTTTCCAGCGCCGCTTGCAAAGGTTCTACCTCATTAATCAGCGGATAAATTGCGTTGCCCAGTTGCGCCAGATTCCAGAGCGCAACGCGTGGCTGGTTACCATAGCGATAGCGACGCCCCTGGGCATCAGTGGTATTAGGAGTCCAATCCTGGTCATAACCCTCAAGCCACCCATAAGGACCATAATCGATAGTTAACCCGAGAATTGACATGTTGTCGGTATTCATCACGCCGTGAACAAAACCAACACGCATCCAATGCGCCATTAATTGTGCAGTGCGAATACAAATTTCATTAAACCAGTGCAGATAATCTGCTTTACCAAATTCACTCGTTGCAGCAGGAAATAACTCGGAAAAATCCGTGCGCAAAGTAAAATCGGTAAATTGTTTTAACAAAACAATATCGTTACGCGCTGAAAAAATTTCGAAATTGCCGAAACGGGTAAATGTGGGTGCCACACGGCAAACAATTGCACCCGGCTCCAGTTGCGGATTACCATCGTAAAACATATCGCGCCTTACCATCTCGCCGCTGCTCACCAGGCTTAAAGCACGAGTGGTAGGGACACCTAAATGATGCATTGCTTCACTGCATAAAAATTCGCGCACAGAAGAACGCAATACGGCGAGGCCGTCGGCAGTGCGTGAATAAGGAGTAGGCCCTGCACCTTTTAATTGTAGTGTCCAATGATCACCTTGATGGTTACGCACTTCGCCTAAATTAATCGCGCGCCCGTCACCCAATTGCCCTGCCCAATTACCAAATTGATGGCCACCGTACACACAGGCGTGGGGGTCCATTCCCGCCAGTAATTCATTACCGCCAAAAACTTGTGCAAATTGAGGATCAGAAAAAACCGTTGCAGGTAAATCCAGTAACGCAGCGACTTCACTAGCGCCCGCGATTAACTGCGGATTTTTTACCGGCGTCGGCGTTACGCGTGAATACACCGCATTGGTGACTTGACGACGATAATTTTCCAGTTCCGGATCAGCGGGTAATTCACGCACCAGGCGATTGTCGAACACCAGCTCCTGCAAGGATGAAATCATTACTCAATACCTAATAATTCAATTTTGTAACCATCCGGATCTTCTACAAAAGCAAGAATGGTAGTGCCGTGCATCATCGGGCCTGGTTCACGCGTAATTTTGCCACCGGCAGCACGAATTTTTTCGCAAGTTGCATATACATCACTACAACCCAGCGCGATGTGCCCGTAACCTTTGCCAAGGTCGTAGAATTCAACCCCGTAGTTGTACGTGAGCTCAATCACCGTGTTGGTTGCTTCATCACCATAACCAATAAACGCAAGGGTAAATTGTCCTTCCGGATAATCATGCTGGCGCAAGAGCTTCATGCCCAGCACTTGAGTATAGAAGTTGATGGATTTTTGCAGGTTGCCTACTCGCAACATAGTATGAAGGATACGCATACTCATCCTTTATCGACAAATAAAAATTGGTTGTAATGCTGACAATAAATCAAACATGAATACCGGTGCATTTTACAATACACCGGCGTAGAAGAGACTTAATTTCGAGTTACGTATTGGTAGAAATTGCTGTGGACCTAAAATCGCTGCTGAGCACCAATCGTAAGTTGATATTTATCAACGCTGTCTTTTGCCGCGAGCGGAGTGGCGATATCAACATGTACCACATTCCCAATACGCACTTTACTGGAGCTTAAACGCAAACCGAAACCAACGTTGCTCAGGGTTGGACTGTAACCATATTGCTCCAATCCCCAAGCTTTGCCCACATCGAAGAAAGCCACAGCGCCCATACGCAAAATATTGAACACGTGGATATCAGAAAAGTAACGGCGCTCAATTGTGAAGACATAACTTTTTTCACCGCGCTGGAAATCCGTTGGGTAGCCGCGCAACCCGGTCATATCGCCCACGGTTAATTCTTCATATTGAGCAAGATCCTGGCCCAAGCTGTAGTTAAGCCCCATGTACCAGCGACGCTTGTCATCATCAAAATAATTATACGCAAAGCTGGCTGTCATTATTGCACTGTTGCTATTTGCTAAACGGTTGTGATGACGACCATCAAGGGTGATTGAGGTTTCAAAAATATGCTTCGCATCAAAATCCATAATGTAACTGTATTTGCCGATGTAGCGATAAACATCATCAGGATTATCCAGACTGGTACCGGCATAACCTAAACGAAATACCAGGTTGTGCCCTAACGCCACATCTTCAGGACGCTGGATTTGATTGATATTTTTAAAAACACCGTAGCGATTTTGCAGATATTGATATTCAACCCAGGGATAAACCAATTTACGCGGCCCGGGAATTGGCATGAGCGTTTCATCGGTGGGATAAAATTTATCCTCCTCATTGGAAATGCCAACAACCCAGCGTTGGGTATGGTCTTCCTGGATATCCGTTGCCACACCAAAAAACATCCGGTTTGACATGCTTTGGTGACGGAATTCATTTATCTCTTCATCCATATGGCGAATAGGTAATTCCTGGCTGACATCCTGCGTGTAAAAACCGGCGGACCAAGGCGTTTCCAGGGAATAAAATGGATGGGAGATATCAACAATAGTATCCCGTCCATCGCTGGTATCAGCAAAATAAAGTTTGGTTGCAATTTGTGAATTAAAAATATGCGGGTTGCTGAATTCGTATGACACCAGATTGCGCTGGGTATTTTCTTCGTAGCCAATAGTGAGGTTTGTACCTGTACCAAATACGTTACCATCGGAAATCGCAAGACCTGAATTGGTTCCTTCAGATTCCTTGCTCACGGAGAATTGTGGTTCCAGTGCCCAGGAATCCTGGGTAACTACCATTAGATCTACCTGATCATCACACACCGTCACCGGCAAAATATACGCATTAGTCAGGTAAGCACGTTTACGCAGTATACGTTCACTTTCCTGGACCTTTTTAATATCCAGCAAATCATTTTCGCTGAATAATAATTGAGCTTTAATGGTTCCGGGGCGGGTATTGACGTGCAGTTTATTTAAAAATAAATAAAGGGAATTGTTTTCGTCAGGATCATCCTTGTTAAAAACAGAAATAGTATTGTATTCAATATGGCGAATTTTTTTTCCCGCCAATGAATCAAAAATTTTTGAATCTATACGGGTATTTTTTAAATCATCGATTTTTTCGCGGTAACTGCCAAATGGTTTACAGCTAGGGTCAGTCTCTGGCGCATCTTCAGCTTGCGCGTTTACAGCCAGCATGAAAAGAGAGAGTGCGCTGACACGCAACGCAGATAATCCTTTTGGAAGCCCGACATACGGGATTCTAATCATAAAACGTGTCTCAAATATTCACGGGGGAATTGGCGGACAAGCTAGTTACGAGTACTTGGACAAAACAATTTCTGTTGAGTTTCAAGTTTAGCAGGCGCGCGCAAATTACCACGCACGAATAAGTTCGCATAGCGACCAGTTGTTAAGAAGTTTTTAATGATGATGCTCATGGCTAGCGGAACTATTTGCAGAAGCGCTGTCAGTGTTGGTTTGATCTGAATCCATTTGCGAATGATCCATATGTTCGTGGTTCATATGTTCGTGGTTCATATGTGAATGATCCATTTGTGAATGATCCATACTGTCGCGATCAACTTCACTTTTGGTCGAATTACCATGCTCCATCGCTGAATGATCATGCAGTTCCGGAGCAGATGATCCATGATGGTTATGATCATGGCCGGTATGGCCGCCGCCCCAAATTGTCCAACACCCGAATAAAATAATTGCTACAGCCAATGGCCAACGCACCTGCGGTTTGCGTAGCCATTTACCCAATTGTTGTGCCGCAAGGCCGGTGGCTAACACCGATGGCAGGGTGCCCAAACCAAATGCCAGCATCACCAATCCCGCATTAACAGCTTGCCCTTGCGCCATCGCATAGGCCAGCGCGGAATAAACCAGTCCACAGGGCAACCAACCCCAAACCAATCCCAATAATGTTGCTTTGGAAATGGAATCCACTGGCATTAAACGTTTGCCAAGGGGTTGGATATAGGCCCAGAGGTAGCGCCCTACAGTTTCAAGATACGTCAGGCCGCGCCACCAATCAGCCAAATACAGCCCCATCGCAATCAATAACAAACCGGCAATCCAGCGTAACCAGGAAGCAGCGCCGAGTTGCGCCAATTCATTCGCCATCGCACCCGCTAATAATCCAATCAGCCCGTAGCTGCCAATACGCCCGAGGTTGTAACACAGGAGTATCCACCAACGGCGTGTTTTGGCTTCGGCGGGGATCGCCATGCTGAGCGCCCCCATAATGCCGCCACACATTCCGACACAATGGGCGCTACTGAAAAGGCCTAGCGCGAAAGCGGCAGCCAATGATGACCAATCAAACATAATTAAGGGTTCTTGGAGTCAGGCGCTGGAGGGGAAGGATCGGAAGGGTTTTTCGCCTTTTTGGATTTTTCCGCATCGAACAGGATGCGATGAGCTTCAGTATCCAGATTATCGTATTGCCCGTTGTTGATGGCCCAGAACAAAACCTTGATCGCCAGACCAATAAAAATCAAAGCACATGGAACAAGAAAATAGAGACTTTCCACAGAGTTAATCTACCAGGCGTAATGCGTTGAAAATCACGATCAGGGAACTGGCCGTCATACCTATCGCTGCCAGCCATGGCGGAATCATACCAGCCGCGGCCAATGGCAGGGCGAGTAAATTGTATAACAATGAAAAACGTAAATTTTGCCGGATAACCGCTTTGGTGCGCCGCGCAATCGCCAAAGCATCTGCAATAACAATCAGTTGGTTATTCAGCAATACGGCATCTGCGCGGGTTTGGGCCAGATCCGATGCGGAAGCCATGGCGACTGAAACATCTGCTCCGGCTAATACCGGCACATCATTAATACCGTCACCAATCATCAATACTTTATCACCCGCCGCTTGCCGCGCACTCAGGTGTGACAATTTGTCGCCTGGAGTTGCGCAGGCGGTAAAGGTATCGATACCCAGCTGCTTCGCCAGATAACTCACGGCTGCCGGTTGATCACCACTTAACAGCTCTATGGCAATTCCGTGTGATTTCAAGCGCTGGATTAACACTGGCGCATCAGGCCGGATTTCATCGGCGAGACTAATCCAGGCTAATGCACGTGTTTCATCAGCCAATAACAACCAGGTGTGATGCGATGCCTGTGGTAATTCCAATGGTTCTTTCACACCCACCCATTCTGCGATAAATGCGATGGTGCCCAATCGGTAACGGGTATTATCGACCTGACCTTCGACACCGGCAGCGGTAATTTGGCGGACGCCGGAAGCAATAACCCGGTCGCGCCAGGGATTAAATGCTGCCGCTAATGGGTGATTTGAACCTGTTTCCAGTGCTGCCGCCAGAGCCAGTACTTCATCGCGCGCTAACAATACAGAAGGAAACGGAATGACATCTTCGACAACAAATTGACCGCGAGTGAGCGTGCCGGTTTTATCGAAAATAACGCGGGTAATATCATTTAATCCTTCAATCACATGACCGCGTGCCACCAGGAAACCGCGCTTGCGCAAATTGGCAGTCGCCGCCGATAACGCGGCGGGCATTGCCAGCGCCAATGCACAAGGGCAAGTGACCACCAATACTGACAAGGTAATCCAGAACGCATCTTCCGGCCGATACCACATCCAGAATGCAAACACAGCGCTGCAAACAATTAACAGGCGCGCAATAAAAAATCGCGCGGTGCGATCTGCAGCGAGTACTTGTTGCGGTTTTTCTTCTGCGGCGCGCGTTGCCATGCGCTCAATCGCAGACAATTGGGTTTGGCCGGCAACGGCCGTCACTTCCACTTTTAACGGGCTATGTTGATTCAAGGTTCCCGCAATAACCCTGTCGCCAGGACCTTTGGTTACCGGATGGGATTCACCCGTGAGCAATGCTTCCACAACTGCACTTTGTCCGACAACAACCTGTCCGTCACAGGGAAACGTCTCACCGGGTTTTACTAAAATAAGATCGCCCGCTTTCAATAGTTTCAACGGCAAATTTTGTTCAACTTCGCAGCCATTTTCTTCACGTAAACAACAGGCTGTTAGCGGCATTAATTGGGCGAGATTACCAAACGCCAAACGGTTGCGATGACGCGCACGCAGTTCTACATAGCGACCAAGCAACAGGAAAAACGTAAACATCGAAACCGATTCAAAATACACTTCGCCAGTACTGGTTATTGTTGCCCACACACTGGCGAGGTACGCCAAACCAATTGCGAGGGCAACAGGAACATCCATTACCAGGTGCCGCATTTTTATGCTGCGCCAGGCCGCCTGGAAAAAAGGCCAGGCGGAAAAAAATACCACCGGCGTAGCCACCAGCATCGAGAGCCAGCGCAAAAAATCCAGCCAAAAATCCGTCGCACCAGTGTACATACCCACCGCAACCATCATCGCTTGCATCATGCCAAAACCGGCAACGCCAATGCGAAAAAGCGCAATGCGATTTTCTTTTTTAATTAATTGTTGTTGCTGGTCATCGGTGGCTGGACGCGGCGTATAACCAATTGCAGCTAACGCGCAAAAAATATCACTGAGAGACTCGCGCGAATCCCAAACGATTGCGCAACGATGCGTGCTTACATTTACGGTGATAGATTGAATCGCAGGATTTTTTTTGAGGTGGGTTTCGATCAGCCAACTGCAAGCAGCGCAAGTAATACCTTCCAATAATAAATTGGCTTGTTTGAAGGAACCGTCGAAGGGAATAACAAATTCAGATTGGACTTCCGGCAGATCATAAATAGAAAAACGTTGTTCACCTTGCGGATTTGTTTCCGGGCGATCATTCGCAGTAGTGCGAAACTGATAAAAATTCTCCAAACCGCCGTCGACAATAGCCATCGCTACCGCCTGGCAACCAGGGCAACACATTAAATGTTCCTGCCCCTGGATTCGCACAGGATAATAGCTTGCTTCAGGAACAGGTAAACCGCAGTGATAACACATCTGCGGTTTGGACGTTGTCGCAATAACGTCAATCATTGCGTTAATTTTTAACGCGCGGAGTCAACTGTGTGGTATCGCCCAGTTGGAAATTCACATCGCCACTCAAGGTCCAGGGCGCGGCATTGCGATTGGCAATATCATTAATTGGATAAAGCGTTAAATACCAGGAGTATTCAGGCTTCTCCAATAATTCGCCACGGTAGTAACCGGGTGAAATATTTTTAAGTTTTATCATTTGGTCTTTTGCGGCTTTGACAGGATGCCCCATCATCAACAATAACTCGGAAGGCATTAATGTTTCATCGACCGGGGCATTCGCGATTTTCAAAATCACGTCGCCGGTGGTTAGGTCAAAACGTAAATCACCACTTAACCCCAACTCACTTGCACGCTTATCCTGATCCAGTGCCTGGTTAATCATGCGTCCTTCTTTGTAGTAATTGTCGATGATCACATCATCTGCACCTTTGAGCGCGATGGTCACCGTAACAGAGCACATGATGACAATATAAATTAATGGGCTGAATACAAACCAGAACCAGAACTGGCGATACCAGGGTTTTACACTTTCATCATTTGGATCGACCATAGTTGCTTCTCTCATTTGCACAACATTTTCCTCAATCATGGGCCAATAAAGGTAGTGGTATTGGTTGCAGTGATTTCAGGATTTTCACGCGCACGAACCCTGAAATGAATTTCAGTTTTGGTCGTTGTCAATTCAGAAGATTTTACTGAAACGCGCACCGGCACCGTCAACACCTCGCCCTCTTCCGCCGGAATAACTTTGTAGCCCTGGATTGTAAAAGGATAATCGCCTTCCACTTCCAGATCGTAAGTGTGGGTGCCGCGATCCATATTGCTGATTTTCAATGTGTACACATTCTGGATGTTATCTTCCACTTCACGATACATACGCACACCGCGATCACGTTGCGCTTCAAGGCCAACCGGCACGCGCGTCGCAATCGAATAGACAAACAGCGAGATCATAATACCGAGCATCAAGCCATAACCAATCAAACGCGGACGAAACACCTGGGTATGGCCAGTGCGGATTGCGTCTTCAGTAGTGAAACTGATCAGACCGCGCGGGTACCCCATTTTATCCATGACGGTATTGCAGGCATCGACGCATAATCCGCAATCGATACATTCTGCTTGCAAGCCATCGCGGATATCAATATCCACCGGGCATACCTGGACGCACCAGGAACAATCGATGCAATCGCCCATGCCTTTGGCTTGGTAATCCTCGCCAGGTTTACGTGGACCGCGCTTTTCACCACGCAGGTTGTTATAGGAAACAGTCAGCGTGTCCTTGTCATACATCACTGCCTGGAAGCGCGCATAAGGGCAAATGTACTTACAAAATTGCTCACGCATAAAACCGGCGTTCATGTAGGTTGCACCTACAAAGAGAAACACCCAGAACAACGGCACGAGATCCAGGCTGAACGTAAAAAAACCACCAACCAATTCACGCACTGGCATGAAATAGCCAACGAAGGTCATTGACGTGACCAGGCTAATGGCAATCCAGATAAATTGCTTGGCCGATTTACGCCAGATTTTTTCAAAATTCCAGGGCTGTGCATCCAGCTTGATACGCTTGTTGCGGTCTCCTTCACACACATGCTCCGCCCAAATAAACATTTGGGTCCATACGGTTTGCGGACAAGTAAAACCGCACCAGACTCGCCCAACCAGGACCGTGACGGTAAATAATAAAAATGCTGCGATGACCAATAACCATGCGAGATACATGGCATCTTGCGGCCAGAAGGTTAACCAGAGGACATGGAACTTGCGCGCGGGCAAATCGAATAATACCGCCGGGCGATCATCAATAACCAACCACGGCAATAACAGGAAACCAAGCATTAACGGCAAGCCGGTATAGCGACGCAAGCGCTGATAAAAACCGGTGATGCGACGAGTGTAGATTTTGTCGTCAGCTTCGTAGAGGTTTACATAACGAATACCAGTATCTTGAGATGCCGGTTTTTGTTCTGATGGAGGTTGTTGGGTCACAGCGTTACCTCGTTGCTCCAGCTCTTTTGACTATCCAACCTTTTTTGGTTTAAAAATAGTCAAAAAAGCTAATTGGACGCGAAAAAAAAGGCAGGCTTTTAGCCTGCCTTCCTTGCACGAAAAATCAATTAGATTCCAATGACAGGCTATACACGTAAGCAGCCAGTAAATGGATGCGATCTTCCTTCAACAGTTCCTGTTGTGCGGGCATCACACCGTTACGGCCATCGCGCACGGTTTGACGAATAGTGGCAGCCTTGCCACCGTACAACCAGATTTTATCGGTCAGGTTAGGGGCACCAACCAACTGATTACCTTTACCGTCAGCTCCGTGACAAGCAACACAGTTGGCAGCAAATACTTTGGCGCCCGCTTCTGCTTTAGCAGCATCGTGCTCATTGCCAGAAATTTGCAGTACATATTCGGTAACGTTTACGACACCTTCTTCACCGATGACTTGCAACCAGGCCGGCATAGCCGCTTTACGACCGTGGGTAATGGTTTCCAGAATTTTTTCGGTAGTACCACCATAGAGCCAATCTTTGTCGGTTAAGTTCGGGAAGCCGGGGTTACCACCACCGTCTGCACCATGGCAAACCGCACAGTTATTAGCAAACAAACGGAAACCCATTTTCAGCGCATCCGGGTTTTTAGCCACTTCTTCAATTGGCATTTTGGAATAGACACCGTAGGTTTCGGCGTATACTTTTTCCGCTTTTGCCTGATCGCCACGCAATTCACCCACAGAGGTCCACGCCGGAGCGTCTTTGAACTTCAAACCTTCGTAGGCGCCATAGCCTGGATAAATAATCAGGTAGCCAATAGAAAATATAAACGTCAACAAGAACATGTAGAACCACCAGCGCGGCAGAGGGTTATCGTACTCCTCAATACCGTCGTATTCGTGACCAGTGGTTTTTGCTTCCGTGCTTTCTTCGCCATGCACCGCTCTTCTGCGGTTGGCCATAAGAATCCAGAACAACAGCACCAGATTGGTGGTAGTCAGGATAATGATCCAAAAACTCCAAAAAGTACTCATAGTTAAATCCGCCCTAATCGATGATTACTTGCGACCATCGTCATCTGTCTGATTGTTTTTCGCCTGGGTTGCGGTCGGTTTCTGCTCTTCATCATCGGCAAATGGCAACTTTGCATCTTCTTCAAAGCGCTTTTTCAGTTTGGGCGAGAATGCCCAGAAGCACACTCCGAAGAAGGCAATAGTTACCAATACCGTTGAAATTGCACCGACTGTACCTGCGTCCATTAGCGTTTCTCTTTCAGTAATACGCCGAGGTTTTGCAGATAGGCTACCAATGCATCCATTTCAGTCGTGCCTTTTACTGCACGCTCTGCACCAGCCATATCTTCTTCAGTGTAAGGAACACCCACTTTGGATAACGCACGCATTTTAGCTGCAGTGTGTTTGCCATCGAGTTTGTTGTCATACAACCAGGGATAGGCAGGCATGATGGACTCAGGTACAACAATACGCGGGTTGAACAAGTGCACTTTGTGCCAATCATCCGAATAGCGACCACCTACACGGGCCAAGTCCGGGCCGGTACGTTTGGAGCCCCACAGGAACGGGTGCTCATAAACAGATTCACCGGCAACCGAGTAATGGCCATAACGCTCAACTTCTGCACGTAACGGGCGCACCATTTGGGTGTGGCATACGTGGCAGCCTTCACGGATATACACATCGCGACCTTCCAGTTGCAATGCGGTCAGAGGCTTCAAGCCTTCTATTGGTGTTGTGGTTTGCTTGAGGAAAAACTGCGGAACAATCTCTACCAAACCCCCGAAGCTAATGGCGATAACCATAAACACAGTCATCAGGCCGATATTTTTTTCTACTATTTCATGACCTTTCACGGCTTTCCCCTTACACAGCTGGCGCCTGGACAGGCTGGTTAGTAGCAGCAGCTTCGTTGGCTGCCTTAACGGTGCGATAAGTGTTGTACGCCATGATCAGCATACCGCTCAAGAAGAAGGCTCCGCCGATAAAGCGCATCAGGTAACCGCCCTTGCTGAACACTACAGTTTCAATGAAGCTGTAAGTCAAAGAACCGTCCGGGTTGAATGCACGCCACATCAAACCCTGGCCAATACCGTTGATCCACATCGCCACTACGTACAGTACGGTACCAACCGTCGCCAACCAGAAGTGGGCGTTGATTAACTTGACACTGAACATTTCTTCGCGGTTAAACAGTTTCGGGATCATGTGATAAACAGCACCGATAGAAATCATCGCAACCCAGCCCAAAGCACCGGAGTGAACGTGGCCTACAGTCCAGTCAGTGTTGTGGGATAAGGCGTTTACGTTTTTGATTGCCATCATCGGGCCCTCGAAAGTAGACATACCGTAGAACGACAGGGCTACCACAAGGAAACGCAGGGTTGGGTCAGTACGCAGTTTGTGCCATGCGCCAGACAGGGTCATGATGCCGTTGATCATACCGCCCCAACTGGGAGCCAACAGGATCAGCGACATCACCATACCTAGTGATTGGGTCCAATCAGGCAATGCAGAGTAATGCAGGTGGTGTGAGCCAGCCCAGATGTACAGGGAAATCAACGCCCAGAAGTGAACGATAGACAATTGATAAGAGTAAACAGGACGGCCCGCTTGCTTGGGTACGAAGTAGTACATCATGCCCAGGAAGCCCGCAGTCAGGAAGAAACCTACTGCGTTATGACCATACCACCACTGCACCATCGCATCGGCAGCACCGGCATAAGCAGAATAGGATTTGGTCAGGGTAACAGGGATAGCGGCGCTGTTAACGATATGGAGTACAGCAACAGTTACGATAAAACCACCGTAGAACCAGTTGGCAACATAGATGTGCGAGGTTCTGCGCTTGACGATAGTGCCAAAAAACACAATCGCGTAGGAGATCCACACCACTGCCAGCAGAATATCAATTGGCCACTCAAGCTCAGCGTATTCTTTTGCAGAAGTCATACCCTGAGGCAGTGTAATTGCTGCAAGAACAATAACCGCTTGCCAGCCCCAGAAGGTAAAGGGAACCAGCCATCCACCAAATAATGTCGTCTGGCAAGTACGTTGGACTACATAATAAGAAGTAGCAAAGAGCGCACAACCACCAAACGCAAAGATTACCGCGTTAGTGTGCAATGGGCGCAAACGGCCAAACCCGGTATACGGTTGCAGCAGGTCGTTCAGACCAGGCCACACCAATTCCGCCGCAATAAATACGCCCACTCCCATACCGAATATGCCCCACACAATGGTCATAATCGAGAATTTGCGCACTATATCGAAGTCGTATGCTGGTGGATCCCCAGCAACTGTTGCATGACTACCCATAGGACTTTCCTATAACTTAAGAGAAATAAAAACTTTTTGTCTCTGACAGCACCAAACTTGTCTCTCAGAACTAACGGCAATCATCAAGCCTATACCCCTACTTTCGGTGCGGCATTTTGCCCTAAGCGTGGCATTTTGTCTCACTTAACCGGTATGAGGATTGATATTTATCAAATTATTTATGCACGTGTAACCGGTTTGTAGAATAGTCCATTATTGGATATTTTCTGTACAAACCGGTATTTCGGCATTTGTTGTTTTTACTTAAGGGCATGCCTGTCCTATTTAAGGGTGCGTCCTTTATTGGCAGCAATACGCATACGCAAGGCATTCAGCTTGATGAAACCTTCCGCATCCTTCTGGTTGTATGCGCCTGCATCATCTTCAAAAGTCGCGATTTTTTCGTCGAACAGGCTGTCTGCTGAACGACGGCCAACAACTTGTACCGAACCTTTATAAAGCTTCACGCGGACATCACCATTAACATGAACCTGTGACTGGTCGATCATTGCCTGCATCATCAGACGCTCGGGACTCCACCAGTAACCGTTGTAAATCATGTCTGCATATTTGGGGATCAGGCTATCTTTCAAGTGGGCAACTTCGCGATCCAGGGTAATAGATTCTATCGCGCGGTGTGCACGCATCATGATGGTGCCGCCAGGAGTTTCGTAGCAGCCACGTGACTTCATACCTACGTAGCGGTTTTCTACGATATCCAGACGGCCAACACCGTTCTCGCCACCCACTTTGTTTAAGTAAGCCAGCACGGTAGCGGGTGACATTGGCTTGCCATCGATAGCAACGATGTCGCCTTTCTCGTAGGTCAATTCAAGGTAAGTGGCTTTATCCGGAGCGGCTTCAGGGGCAACAGTCCAGCGCCACATATCTTCTTCTGCTTCAGCCCATGGATTTTCCAGAACCTTGCCTTCGTAAGAAATGTGCAACAGGTTGGCATCCATTGAGTAAGGGGATTTTTTCTTCTTGGTGTAATCAACCGGAATATTGTGCTTCTCGCAGTATTCCATCAGGGTTTCGCGGGAAGTCAGGTCCCACTCGCGCCATGGAGCGATTACTTTGATACCGGGTTTCAATGCATAAGCACCCAGCTCGAATCGCACCTGGTCATTACCTTTACCCGTTGCACCGTGGGAAATTGCGTCTGCACCGACTTCGTTGGCGATTTCAATCAAACGCTTGGCGATCAGTGGACGGGCAATTGACGTACCCAACAGGTATTCGCCTTCATAAATGGTGTTCGCGCGGAACATCGGGAATACGAAATCGCGGACGAATTCCTCGCGCAGGTCATCAATATAAATTTGCTTCACGCCCAATGCCTGGGCTTTGGCGCGCGCTGGTTCTACCTCTTCGCCCTGACCTATGTCAGCGGTAAAGGTGATCACTTCACAGTTGTAGTTTTCTTGCAGCCATTTGACGATCACAGAGGTATCCAGGCCGCCGGAATAGGCCAGAACCACTTTCTTGATAGAAGACATAGGGGGGCTCCCACTAAAATTCGTTAACGATCCACTTGGGGCAGGTGCTTATTCGGGCGCGGAATTGTACTCGCCCGCCAGTGAAATTCCCACACTTCTTGCAGTTAAATGCACGCTTTTATTGCAGCTAAATCCACTATCCCGACGCAAACGCAAATAGCTATCAACCTGCATCCATAAAAAAGCAGCCATGGAGGCTGCTTTTTTTAACGGCGCAAATGAAACGCTATTTAGAGACGGAAACTGGATACCTTGTCATTCAGCCCGAGTGCCAGATCCTGCAGGCTTTTCGCGCGCGTTTCACCCTGGTTGGCATCCGTCGCCGCTTCATTGGCGACACGCTGGATCGCGGTAATATTGCGCAATACTTCCTTCACCACATGGCTTTGCTCTTCCGCAGCCGTCGCAATCTGCACAGCCATGCCGCTGATCGCTCCCACTGATGTATTAATTTTAGCCAGCGATTGTGATGCATTATCCGCATTCTGCACACTGCCGCCCGCCAGATGACTTCCCTCTTCCATAATCGACACTGCGTGTTGCGCCGTCGATTGCAAAGCAGCAATCATCGCCTGGATTTCTTCTGTACTGGCGTGTGTACGCTGGGAAAGTACCCGCACTTCATCCGCTACCACTGCAAATCCCCTGCCTTGCTCACCAGCCCGCGCGGCCTCAATGGCAGCGTTGAGTGCGAGCAAGTTAGTTTGTTCGGCGATGCCTTTGATGGTAGACAGAATCCCGCTGATATTCTGCGCATTGGCATTCAGGGTAGAGATGACTGATCCGGCTTGATCCACTTTTTCTGCCAGTATCACGATGGAATCGCGGGTTTTATCCACCTGGTGTTTACCCTCTTCAGCGCTGCTCACTGATTCGCGCACCGAATCTGCGGTATGTTCTGCATGATGGGCAATTTCCCGGGTGGCATTGGTCATTTCGTTCATCGCTTGCGCAACCATACCGATTTGTTGTTGCTGCACTTCCAGTTCGCGTACCGATTTCACCGCCGAATCTGCCATAGCGCGGGCGTTATCCTGCAGGTCGTTGGCTTGTGTCCGGATATGGCGAACCAGATCGTTCATATGGTCGACAAACGAATTAAAATTCTCCGCCAGTAATCCCACTTCATCATTGGACGTTACCGATAATCGTCGGGATAAATCCCCGCCACCGGATGCAATTTGCGAGAGCGATTCAGACACATTGTGTAACGGTTGCAACAACACGCCGTTAAGCCAATTGAGCGCGAGAATTGTAGCAACCAATAACACCAGAATTGCCGCAAGTTGACCGAGCAACGTGGATTGCACAGGCCCCACCAATAAATCGCGCTCGGATAACATCACCAGGGTTAAATCCGTTTTGGGAATTGCGGATGCAAAAACCTGTATGGATTTTCCATCAATCTGGATTAAATGCAGATCATCTTGCGTACGTATTACTTGCTCAAGTTTGGCGGGAGTGAGATCGGCCGAAATATCGGTTAGCGATTTACTCAATAGGTTTTTATCCGCATGCGCAAATACTTTTCCTCCGCGTGCAATAAACATATAACCGTTACCGGGCAAATCGATATCGCGCAGTTGCTGGACAATATCATCGATCACCACATCCACACCCAAAATAGCTTTGATGTTGCCATCGCCATCCAACACAGCGCGCCCCAGTGACACAACATTTTTACCGGTCGCCGAGGCGACTGATGGATTATCAATATAGGTTTCACGCGGATTTTTATTCGCAGCGATATACCAGCCCCACACACGCGGATCGTCATTCCCCGCTGCCATTACCAGGTTATTGGCGTTATAGAGTTTGCCATCGGCAAATGCGAGGAAACTGTTATCGACATCCGCTGAAATTTTTACCTGGGTTAAATGCGCGTTGTAATTTTCGTCGGTTGCACTGGCAGGAAAACCTTCCAGCGCTTTGCCTTTGAGTGCAAACCAATCGCTCACATATTTGCTAAATGTGGCGGAAATACCGGCAATCTGGCGATTAATATTGACTTCCATCGCCGTCATGGCCGAGGAGTAAGAAAGATACGAAACAGCGCAGCCGACTAATAAAAGCGAAACCGCAACCGACGCACTGATTTTTTTGCGTAGTGACCAACGAGCTGCCATTGACTGGACTCCAGAGTAGTGGTTGACCTGTACCGGCGAGTTATCGTTATGGTGCTCTGTGTTTTTGTCCCGCCGGGTTGATGGACCATCCATGGAATATTGTTGTTATTGACTTATCTATTTATTTTGTTATTGCAATGCTGCTATTGCACTTGTAACCCATCGGCATAAGCCTGAAGTTTCTTGAGCAATAATTGTTGTTGTTCACTAAGGTTAGCATCGCCCGCAAGGTGCGCCAGTCGCGCATAAAACTCTGCAAGGGTGAGGCTGGATTGGGCCTCTTTATTAGTAAGGCGCCATTGGCAAAATGCTTTCCAACGCGCTTGCTCGTCAGGATTAAGGCTGGAGGGGAAATTACGCGCGCGATAGCGGAACAGGATTTCTCCCAATCGGGCATCGCGAAATTCAAACGAGCCATTGGCCAGGGTTTCAGCATCTGCTTGCCGCACAAGGTTTATTAAACGCTTATCCTGATCATCAAAAAAACCACTGTAAAGCATCTGCTCGGGATCGGTTTTTTCGGCAAAATTATTGTCGCCATACAACTGGAACAAAGTTTGTTGCAATTGTTGTTGCTCAATCAAGGTCAAATTGCGCAGCCGATTCCAATGTTGTTCACACAGCGATTTATCGATCTGCAACCGTTGTGCAGTTGCATCATCCAGCATGTTTGCCGGCAACAGCATCGGCGTTTTATTGAAATGAATTTCCTTTAACGACAAACGTTCGACACCTTCGGGTAAATCTTCCGTGCGCGTATATAAACTTACTCGCAATTCTTCAACAGGCAACGATAACAACGCTGTTGGATCAGTCGCTAAATTAAATGCAATCACCGAATTTTTATTGGTGGGATGCATCGCGAGCGGCAACACCAGCGCGGCATTGCCATTTTCGGATGGAAAACGCGATGAAATATGCAGCAGCGGTTTGTGGCTATCGATATCAATCATGCTTGCAACAAAGCGTTTATCGCGCAATTTATAGGCGTAATCATACAGTTTGGGCTGGCGGGTTTTGATCAGTTTGGCCACAGCGATAGTAGCGTAAACATCCGAGAGCGCATCGTGCGCCGCTTCGTGAATCAAGTTATTGGCGTTAGTCAGCATTTCCAATTTGAAACAGGGGCGACCATCCTCGTAATTGGGCCATTCAATGCCGTCAGGGCGCAGCGCGCGCGTCATGCGCACCATATCAATAATGTCCCAGCGCGAATTGCCATTGCGCCACTCGCGCTCATAGGGATCATAAAAATTCCGGTAGAGCGTATAGCGGGTTACTTCATCGTCAAACCGAATGGAATTAAACCCGACGCCACAGGTGCCGGGGCGGGATAATTCCGCGTGGATACGTGCAATAAACTGGTATTCCGGCAGCCCTTTTTCTTCGGCAACCTCAGGCAGTAAACCGGTGATTAAACAGGCTTCCGGCTTGGGCAATATATCAGGCGCGGGTTTGCAATAAATCATTAATGGCTCGCCGATAATATTCAGGTCTTCGTCCGTGCGCACTCCGGCAAATTGTGACGGACGGTCTATCGCCGGCACTTCGCCCCAGGTTTCGTAATCGTGCCAATACAATGTGCTTTGCTGCTCGCCCTTGATCATTCGTTATATCCACCACTAGAAAATAATTCGCTATTACTGCTGGAACAAAAGCTGCAATGTAACACCCATGGGCCGCTTTCCCCTATACTGCCGACCCAAATCCAGCTAAACCTGAAGCCAACACAACAAGCGACCCCAACAACATTCGTTACAAGAGAGATTGGAGCCTGCCATGAGCGATTTAGAGAGCCTGTTTGCCGCCAACGTTAAATGGGCTGAAGATATTAAACGGGAAGACCCCGAATTTTTTTCCACCCTGGCCAAACAACAAGCCCCGGAATATTTATGGATCGGCTGCTCCGACAGCCGTGTACCCGCCAACCAGATTCTCAACCTGGCACCGGGCGAGATTTTTGTGCACCGCAATGTGGCAAACGTAGTAATCCATACCGATCTGAATTGTATGACGGTATTAAATTACGCCGTAGAATTTTTGAAAGTAAAACACGTGATGATCACCGGTCACTACGGTTGCGGTGGTGTAAGGGCAGCACTGGAAAATCGCAAACTGGGTTTAATTGATTATTGGCTACGGAATATTCGCGATGTGTATTACAACAATAAAGAGGTTGTCGATCAGTTGACGGATATGGATGAGCGAGTTAACCGTCTGTGCGAACTCAATGTAATCCAGCAAGTAGACAATATTTCACGCAGCAACATCGTGCAAAATGCCTGGTCACGCGGACAGGAATTAACCATCCACGGCTGGATCTACGATATTCATGACGGCATCCTGCACAAACTGACACCGCCAATCGACTCTATTGAACAAATCCCCGAGCAATATCGCCTGTATTAATTATTTTATTAATCCCTTTGGCTAACGCTTCAAATCTGCCGCAAACCGGGCATTAAAAAGTTGCCCGGTTTTTGCGGCCATGATTGTGTCATTTTCGTGCAATCCTTTTATCTTGTGCGTCCACCAACTCACTTTGACTTTCCCCCACTCTGTTAACAGCGCCGGGTGATGTCCGTATTCCTCCGCTAGCGCACCTACCGCCTGGGTAAACGCCATTGCCTGCACAAAGTTTTTGAATTGAAAAGTTTGTGCTAATTGATTGACACCAGCCACTACTTCTATCGTCCAGCCAGGCAATTCATTCAGGGCGAGCTCCAACTCTTGTTGGCTCAATAGCGGCGAATCGCTCCGACATGCGCTACAGTTTTTTTCACTTAACATAATTTCTTTACTCCTTCAGGAGTTGTAATGAGATCCATCAGGCAAGATCAAGCTGGCACAGTGTCAGGCGACATAAGCCAACGCACGCGTTGGCTCAAACTCGCCAGCCTTGCCTTGCCGATAGTGTTATTCATTTTTATGGTGAGCGCCCTCGAGTTGGCGATCAAGGGCAACCATAACCAGTTGCGCAACCAGCAATTGCAACAATTAGGTAAAGATATTGCCGACCTCAGCCGTTTGCTGGAGCAGGAACTTAACGCGTCCATTTATTTAGTCAACGGTTTGCAAGCTTATGTGGAATCCAAATCCGGCAATCTGCGTGCGGAAGAAATTGCCCCCTGGCTTACCAATTTGCAAGCGCGCGGCCGCCATATTCGCAATATCGGTATAGCACCGGACAATCGTATCGCCTATATGTTCCCGCTTACAGGCAATGAGAAGGCCGTGGGGCTTTATTATCCAGACAATCCCAAGCAATGGCCGGACATTGAAAAAGTAATTCAAACACGCAGGGCCAACCTGGTTGGCCCGCTCGCCCTGGAGCAAGGGGGTAACGGGCTTATTTATCGCTCGCCAGTATTTTTAGAGAATGATCACTACTGGGGAATTATCAGTGTTGTTATCAATGCCGATACTTTATTCAAACGATTATTTACCTACGCGGATGAGCATAGCTTAGTGCTCAATATTAGCGATCCGGATTCCGGCAAAATTGTGTTAGCCAGCAATGCCGTTATGGGCGCGATACAAACGCGGCAAATTATGGAAGTACCGGGACATCGCTGGGAGATTACCGGTGCAGTAGCACCCCTCCCCATGAATTCAACGTTAATCAGTTTACGAATTGGTGGCTGGCTGGTCGCTTTGCTCACCACCATTTTACTCGCTCGCTTTTTGCGCTCCATCAAAGCACACGCTCAAACCCTGCTCGCCCTGCGCGAACACCAGGAGCGGTTTGCGCGCATGTTTACCACATCGCCACAAGGCCTCGCACTGCTTGATGATGAGGGTCACTGGATTGAAATAAATACCAGCTTCTGTTTGATGCTGGGTTACACCGCAGCGGATATCCACCAGGCCCGCTTAATTGATCTATTTACTCCGGAAGCCCGGGTGCAGCTGCTTAATCACATGCAGGATATTCGCAATGATTACGTATCGCACACCGATCACAGCCGGCAATTTGAGGCACGTTTAATCCGTTCCGACGGGCAATGGTTAACGAGCTTTATCACCCTTGGTATTTGTTATCGCAGCAATGAAGAAACACACTGGTTGTTACAAATGCTCGATATCAGTGAACGCACGCGGCTGGATCAATTAAAAAATGAATTCGTTTCTATCGTCAGCCATGAATTGCGCACGCCTCTCACCGCGATTATGGGGTCGCTGAAATTAATGGCTAGTGGAAAACTGGAACACCATGGCGGCACCGAAAAAATTCTACAAATTGCCGTGCAAAACAGCGAAAAGCTGGCGCGACTTATCAATGATTTGCTGGATATGGATAAATTGATTGCCGGCAAAATGGAATTCGATTCCACCATACAACCTTTATTGCCTTTGATCGAAAAAGCGCTGGAAAGTAATCAATATTACGCGCAGCAATATCAAGTCAGTTATCGTTTACAAGTACCCTCCACATCGCCGTTGGTAAATGTTGATGCATTGCGCTTGCAGCAGGTGCTCACCAACCTGTTATCCAACGCCGCAAAATTCTCACCCCCCCACAGTGAAATCCTGATCTCGTTATTGCTCGAAGCGGATCGGGTACAAGTGACAATACAAGATCAGGGAACAGGAATCGCCAAAGATCAACAGCACAAATTATTTAAAAAATTTTCCCAAATCGATTCCTCATCTACCCGCCAAAAAGGCGGAACAGGTTTGGGCCTTGCAATTAGCAAGGAATTAATTGAACGAATGGGCGGCAGTATCGGCGTCAATTCGAGCCCCGGCCAGGGCAGTTGCTTTTATTTCAGCTTGCCGCGCGTTGTTGTGGAGGAAGGGGAATTCCCTGCGCCGAATATCCGGAAAGGCTAAAAGCTGATCTATACTCAAAGCAGTTTTATTTCCGTTTTGTTTCTCTTTGTTTCTTCGCAGGGCACAATTGTTGCCCATGTCATCCACCCCTCATAGTGTCGGGATATACATGACAGAGTCGCCACAGAATAATGACGTGCCGATGGAGCCTGCCGATGAGTGGACGCTCACACAACAGCAAGTCCATTCGCTTTACCATAGCTTGCCAGTCTCTTTGCTCTCATCCATTGTGATCGCCTTGATTCTCAGTTTGTCCCACTGGAAAGTCATTGGGCAAGCAGAAATAATTCTATGGAATTTATTATTAGGCAGCACCCTGCTCGCGCGCTTGACCCTATGGATTTTCTGGCAAAACACCTGGCAACTTTATTCAGCCCGTTTCTGGTTGTGGTGTTTTCGTGTTGGTGTCTGGCTGACCGGAGCAGCCTGGGGTACTACAGCGCTACTGTTATTTGCCGATAACAATGCGATTTACCAGGCTCTACTCGCTTTTTCACTCGCCGGTGTCGCCGCCGGTTCAATGACATCCCTCACTGCCGATAAATATTCATCATTGGGATTTGTCATTCTGGCAATAACACCACTCAGCCTGTTTATTTTTTTGGACGAAGGTCCCACAGCGATTGCCATGTCGAGCATGACATTCCTGTTTATATTTTTTGTGATTGCCAGCAGCACCCGCACACGGCGCAATATGGAAGAGCAAATCCAGAAAAACCAGCATTTGCTCAAACTCACCACAGAACTCAACCATAAACAGCAGCTGGAAAAAATTATTAACAATGCCCAGTCAATTTTTATTAGCGATAACGACATTAAATCCGCACTACAAAATCTGTTATGGGAAACCTTGCCTGCCACCAATAGCGAGCAGGGATTCATCGGCCAGGTTATGCACGCCCCCAATGGCACCCCCTACATGCGCGCACTGATTTTTGGCAGCACGCAAAAAGATAATCGCGATCTGGAAAATTTTCGGATAACCCACCTGCCGGAAAATGGTGAATATCGCAACCTGGATAATTTATTTGGCATGATCATGCAATCGGAGCGGCCTGTTATCAGTATTAACCTGGCGCGCGATATGCGTGCCGGGACCTTACCGGAAGGCCATCCTAAAATTCACAATTTTATTGGTATTCCTATCTTTAGCGGGCGCGAACAAATTGCGATTCTCGGCCTGGCCAATTCACCTGGTGGTTATCACCTCGACGATGCCACCAAACTGGAACCCATCCTGAAAACCATTGCGCAATTTGTGCAAACAATGAACCATGAACAACGCCATGCCCGTGATCGCGCCGCCCTGGAGGCCACCACGCAACAAACCCAAACTATTTTAAATGATATTGCTGATGGCATCATTACCATCGATAAGCGCGGTATTATCCAATCCTTCAATCACGCTGCCGAAACTATTTTTGGTTACCGTGCCCGACAAATTATTGGCAAAAGTATCAGCGCGCTTATGCCTGATCCCTATAAATCCATGCACGACGAATATATTCGCAACCATCTCCTCACCGGCAAAAAAAATATTTTGGGAATAGGCCGCGAAGTGATCGGGTTGCGTCGCAATGGCAATCAATTCCCCATGGACCTCATGGTGTCGCGAGTATTTCAAAACGGTGAGCCAGTGTTTATTGGCATTATCCGTGATATCACTGAAAAAAAGCGTGCCGATAACTTACGTAACCAATTTATTACCAGTGCCAGCAAAGAAATTCTTGGCCCCCTGAATCTGATTAGCGAAGCTATTTTGCGCCTGAAAAACAAAGAGCAAAATAATTTATCGACGCCCATAAAAAATGTGGTGGATATTGCCCATACCAATAGTTTGCGCTTGCAGCAACTGATGCACGATTTGATCGAAATTCAAAATATATCCAAAGGCGATATCAACTTCCGTTTGGAAACCACACCGATTCTGCCACTCCTGGAAGAAGTGGTACGGAGGAACAAAACCTTTGGAGATATTTACCAAAATAGAGCGACTATTACTGCCAGCACAGATGACCTGACTATTCATATCGATATCACCCGTTTTTACCAGGCAATGACGCAGCTGCTGCAATACGCATTTAAAAACTCACCGCCTGACACAGAATTGGTTATTCGCCTTAATGAAGAGCGCAGCCGGGTTAATATCGGCATCCATTTTAATAATCGCGGGCTAACGGATGAGCAACGTAAAAACCTGTGCGAGCACTTTGGCAATGCAACGGAAAATGAGAAACAGGATTACATTGAACCAGGCGATGTGGGAATTGCAATTGCAAAAGAAATCATCGAAAAAATGCATGGAAAAATCCATGTCGAGAACAAAGAAGAATTTTGCTACTTTCAAATAGATTTTCCGCGCGCGATCAACCAGTTCCTAAGCTGAAAACCGGTTACAAACGATTGCCACTGCCCAATGCTTTTATTTTCTCCAGCAGCACTTGCCCCATTTTATCCAACGCAACAATCTGATCGACACCACCCAATGCCACCGCTTCTTTAGGCATGCCGTACACCACACAACTGGCCTCATCTTGTGCCAGCGTATAACCGCCCCGATTGCGAATAGCCAGCATTCCCCTGGCGCCATCTTTTCCCATCCCGGTGAGCAATACGCCCACCACATTCTTACCACCGATCTGCGCTACCGATTCCATCATGATATCCACGGCAGGCCGGTGGCGATGTACAGGTTCAGCATCGGAAAGTTTTACACGATAATCCGCACCGGAACGCACTACCACCAAATGATGGCCACCCGGAGCCAAAAAAGCATGCCCCGGCAAAATACGCTCACCGCCTTTGGCTTCCACTACGTGCAAGCGTGTGGTTTTATTTAAACGTTCAGCGAACGTACGCGTAAATCCTGGCGGCATATGTTGGGTCATTACTATACCGGGAACTGCCGCAGGCAACTGCACCAATAAATCCTTAATGGCTTCAGTGCCACCGGTAGATGCACCAATCGCAATAATTTTCTCGGTACTTTGCAAACTTGCGGACGCCGGTAATTTTTGTTCACTGCCCAATTCCGGACGATTTTTTTTTACCAGTGGCTTTACCTTGACACCCGCTGCGGCGCGAATTTTTTCAACTATTAACTCTGCATATTCACGAATGCCACTGGTTACCCCGAGTTTGGGTTTGGGAATAAAATCCAGCGCCCCCAATTCCAACGCACGCAAGGTTGCATCGGCCCCCTCTTCAGTCAGGGTAGAAATCATTACTACGGGAGTCGGGCGGGCGCCCATTAATTTTTCCAAAAACGCCAGGCCATCCATACGCGGCATTTCTATATCCAGCGTAATGACATCGGGTGTAAATTGATTCACCATATCGCGGGCCACATACGCATCGGGCGCTGCACCGACTAATGTCATATCCGGTGCATCATGGATAATTTCTGCCAACAAACTACGCACCAACGCAGAATCATCGACAACCAATACTTTAATCGCCATATTCAAATCCCTGGAAATTTCAGATGCAAAAAGTTAATCAAACAACTCCACGTCACCACTTTTGGGAGTGAACTTGACCCGCATACGGTATTCGCTTTCGCGATCTGTAATTGTACTGTTGTGCAGGATTTTGATTTTCTTTACCAATACTTGCCCGGTGTCGGGAAAGAAATAAACTTTACGCGGGAACTCACCAAGCAAATCCTTTGCTGTAACGGGAATTTGCTCAATCTGCAAATAATCCAGCACAAATTCCGCGTTACGCTGCCCAACATTGTTCATTATCATTCCGCGCAGGACATTGCCACCACCGAATACTTTAGCCTCCATCCGCGAACGGTTCGCGCCCATTTTTAATAAATGGTTGATCAGCAGTTCCATTGCATGAACACCATAACGCGCGGATTCGCCAGGTAAATCTGAATTATTGGGATTATCACTGGGTAGTAAAAAATGATTCATGCCCCCCGTACCGGTGTGCTTATCTCGCAAGCAAACTGCGACACATGAACCGAGCACAGTGACAATTAATTTGTCGCCAGCGGTAACATAATATTCACCTGGCAAAATCTTTACCGCTTGCCGCCCGAAATGACGATCAAAATAGATATTAGGGGCGAGATAAACATTATTATCGTAATTCATTGGCTATCTCTGTAGCTCTGGAGCTTGTCCGTCGATAAGTTGTTTTTCCTACGAGAGATACCAAGTGGTTTGCATGGGAGAAACTTTCAGAATGACCCGCGATATACAACCCATTCGGGGCGAGTAATTGAACCATACGCTCCAATATTTTAATTTGGGTCGGCTTATCAAAATAAATCATCACATTTCGACAAAAAATAAGATCAAATTTTCCATCCAGTGGCCAATCTTTATCCAACAAATTAATCTGACGAAAATCAATTAGCGAGCGCAGTTCCTGGATGACTTTAGCCCTACCTGAATTAGCGCCTTTTCCGCGCAGAAAGAACTGTTTCTTTTGTTCGATGCTCAGCGATTCGAGCCGTTCCATCGTGTACACACCCGCAGCAGCAGTATGCAAAACCTGGCTATCAATATCGGAAGCAATAATCTCAACCGGAGGTGTGTAACTAGCGTAAGCATGTATAGCTGTCATAGCAATTGAATAAGGCTCCTCCCCCGTGCTGGAAGCCGCACACCAAATCCGGCATAATTTATTCTTTCCGGACTTTTGAAGGAAATCCGAAAGTATTTGAAAATGGTGCTCTTCCCGAAAAAATGCCGTGAGATTAGTTGTTAATGCATTTATAAATTCTTGCAATTCATCTGGCGTGTGTTCGAGGTAATCCAGATAGGCCCTGAAAGAATGCAAATTCAGAAAACGTAGCCGTCGTGCCAGACGGCTATAAACCAATTGCTTTTTGCTATCTGCCAAATGAATACCAGCTTTGCGATGAATTACTGCTTTCACCCGATTGAAATCAGCGTCTGCATACTCAAATTCGCGCCCCGAATGCGTACTCACGCTTATCATTCCCGCTGAAATTAATTTCATAAAGATGACAGCAAAGTGCCACCGTTACTCATAAAAATATCTTAAAACTGCTCCCACTCATCTTCTGCGGAAGACGCAGGTGGAATGAGTTTTTTATTCGCAACTGAAGCTTTAGCGGCATCTGTTTTTGCCGCTGGCTTAATTGGCGATTTTGTTATCGCCCTGGGGGGGCTGGTACGAATTGAAGGCACAGGGAGATCATGGTTATCTCCAAGGCGGAACCTCGACACACTACGATTCAATTGATCTGCTTGTGACTGCAAACTTTCAGCGGCGGCGGCGGCCTGTTCAACCAGCGCCGCATTTTGTTGGGTCATTTCATCCATTTGCGATACAGCAGTGGATACTTCTTCAATACCGGATGATTGCTCTACAGAAGCGGCCGCAATTTCAGACATGATATCGTTCACGCGTTTAATAGCCGTAACGATATCTTTCATGGTATCGCCTGATTTGCTAACCAAAACATTTCCATTTTCAATTTTCTTAACAGAGTCAGAAATCAAACCTTTGATATCTTTTGCTGCATTCGCCGAGCGTTGCGCCAGCGTTCTTACCTCAGAGGCGACGACCGCAAACCCACGCCCCTGGTCCCCGGCTCGAGCGGCCTCTACAGCCGCATTCAGTGCCAGAATATTGGTCTGGAAAGCGATGCCATCAATGACGCCAATAATATCTGCAATTTTTTGTGAGGAGTCATTGATCGAACTCATCGTCGTAACCACATCTTCAATCAAGGTACCGCCATCTATTGCTACAGTACAAGCTTGCTCGGCCAATACATTGGCCTGTTTTGCATTGTCTGCATTTAATTTAACAGTGGATGTTAACTCCTCCATGCTGGAAGCGGTCTCTTCCAAATTTGCCGCTTGCTGTTCGGTCCGGCTCGATAAATCAGCGTTCCCCTGGGCAATTTCACTGGAAGCGGTGTAAATTGTTTCTGCTGCTCCGCGTATTTCTCCAATGATCTCGCTAAGGCTATTCGTCGTGCTATTGCAATAGTCTTTCAATTCACCAAACGTGCCAGAGTAATCTGTGGTAATTTTTTCGGTGAGATCTCCTTTCGCAATAGCCCCCAAGACACGATTGACTTCACCCAAACCGATTTCTGCTGTTTGCATTAGGGAATTCAAACCTTCCGCTAACGTTAAAAAGAATCCGGCTTTTCCGTCCAGTGGAATTCGCGCTGTAAAATTCCCCGCAGCGGCGGCTTGCACAACATCACTTACTTCGGATTCTACAGCTATTTCCTGTGTGCGGTCCTGCCACTCCACAACAGACCCCAACCGAGTACCATCGGTGAAAAAAATGGGATTAGCTACCAGTCGGAAATGCCGTTTACCGACCACAATATTTGATGCATAGGATGTACTAAGGTTTTCTAATAACTTCATTTGGTGAGCCGGATTTTTATGAAAAATATCCATGTTGCTACCTAATATTTTATCAACCGCGAAATGCGGTAATACCGCACGAATATCTGCCTCAGCAACCCGCAGCATATTCATAACTGCCGGATTCATATAAACGATGTTACGATTAACATCGGCCACCATAACATTAGAAGATGTGGCATCCAGCGCTTGTTTTACTCGAGAATTCGCCTCAGCCGCGATGAAACCTTCCTTAATGGATTCTTTCATTGTTTGCATTGAGGACAGCAGTACTCCCAATTCATCCGAACCGGGAATGTCAATTTCGCCACTGACGTCTGCAACCGATAATTTTTTAGCAACTACCACAGCATCAGCCAAGGGACGAGTAATCAGCCGCGATATAAAGTAGCCAATGCTAGCGCCCAATATAACTCCAAAAATTATCACCCCGATCATCATAGAGCGGCTGAACTGATAAAGGGCCGATATATCTTCGGAGGCTTTCTGTGCATTTTTTACTTTTGCTGTGCCTAGCTCTCCCAAATAGGTATTTACATCCTTTAATTGTTCGCGCGCATCCACCGCGACCTTGTCGAATTCAGGGCTTAACGCGGCGGCATTTTCATTGGGAATAAGGCGATAAATTACTTGCATGGAAGATTTCCATTTACTCTTCGCTTCTTCCAGATTATCAAAAGTGTCTTTACCACTTTGTGTATAAAAAAGCGGTTTTGCTTTATCCAGATTTTCTTCAAATTTTTTCATCCAGGTTTTGGAATCCTCAATCTTCTGGAGTCGTTCAGTCGCATCTTTTGCTAAAAGGGCAGAACGCCAATCCCGGGCCACTTCCAATAAATTGAGATTGGCATCTTTGATATATGAAACACCCAACACTTCCTTTTCAAACATTAGTTCAGTTGCCGCGCTTATCTTTGACATGTTGGAGATGCCAAAAATACCCACAACAGCACTGACCAGAGCTACAACAACAAAACTGGTAATTAGTTTTGTTTTTACTTTTATGTTATTAAGTATCATGTTTAATGCTCCACATAACCCTGCAAAAAAATTTAAAAATCCTTCACAATTTCAATTGAGTCATTTACTTCTCATCAAAGGCAAACAGCCCCATTTCCTCGCTTGAAATTAGTTCGTTAATATCTACCAAAATAATCATTTGCTCATTAATCGTGGCTAAGCCCAAGAGATAACGACTATCGAACGCAACACCGAAATCTGGCGGAGGCCGCAGTTGATCCCGGCTCAAACTGACGACATCGCTTACTCCATCAACAACGATACCTACAATGCGATTATGGATATGGAGTACTATGACGATAGTAAATTCATCATAGGAAGCGGCACCCACATTGAACTTAATACGCAAGTCGATAATCGGCACTATATCTCCACGCAAATTAATCACGCCTTTTATAAAAGGCGGGGCGTTAGCAATTTTCGTCACAGATTCATAGCCGCGAATTTCCTTAACCATTAAAATGTCAATGGCGTAATGTTCATCACCTAACGTAAATGTCAGGTATTCCTTGGAAATATCGGTTGTTGATGATGCGTCCATAAACCCCTCATTACTCTGCTCGTTGTTAAACTGCTATGGCCAGGTGCGCAGTCTGATTAACGCTTAATGCCAGGGATTCGACATCCAGAATGAGTGCGACGCTGCCATCCCCCATAATGGTTGCACCTGCGACCCCTTGCACGCGCTTGTAATGCTTTTCAAGACTTTTTATTACTACTTGTTGTTGTCCAACGAGTGCATCCACAAATAATGCAAAGCGATATTTAGTGGTTTCGATAAGAACGACAATGCCTTTACTGGTATCGGTAAACTGCGGTTCCAATTGCATGACTTTATGAAGCGATAAGATGGGCCAGTATTCGTTACGCACATGAAGCAACTGGTCTTCGCCAGCCAGCGTTTTTATGTCTTTCGCGGCAGGCTGCATGGATTCAACAATGTGAACGAGCGGTACAATAAATGTTTGATCACCGACAGCAACACCCATGCCGTCCACAATCGCGAGGGTAAGAGGCAAATGGATCGTAAAAATTGCGCCCTGCCCGGCGCGCGATTCAATATCAATCCGCCCGCCTAAACTTTGCACATTGCGCTTCACTACATCCATACCGACACCGCGACCGGAGACATCAGTAACCTCAGCCGCTGTGGAAAAGCCGGGGGCAAAAATTAATTGCCATACATCTTCATCGCGTGGATTTTCGCCGATAGGAATATTATTTTCGCGTGCTTTAGCGAGGATGCGTTCGCGATTTAAGCCGCCGCCATCATCCCTGATGCTAATAACAATATTGCCACCTTGTTGCGCAGCGCGAAGCACCACTTTGCCCGTTGCATTTTTTCCACGCGCGCGCCTTACATCTGCTGATTCAATACCGTGGTCAATGCTGTTGCGAACCAAATGTGTCAGTGGATCTACCAACTTTTCCGTAAGGCCTTTGTCCAACTCTGTTTCGCCACCTTCAATTAGCAATTCAATTTGCTTTCCAAGCTTGGTGGAAAGATCGCGAACCACACGCGGAAAGCGATTAAATACAAATGACACAGGCAACATGCGAATGGACATCACCGCTTCCTGGATTTCACGGGTATTACGTTCCAGTTCATTGGCAACGGCCTGGAATTTTTCGGCCAACGCGCCTTCCAGGCTTTTCCCTAACAAACTCATCATTGATTGGGTGATAACAATTTCACCAACCAGATTAATTAATTGGTCAACCTTGGCAACATCGACACGAATGGAAGAACTTTCCACACTGACATGATCAGCAGGCTTTTGTTTGGGTATCGGTTGTTTTTGCTCAGGATCTTTTTTTTCAGATACTGTTTTTTCAAATGAATCCACCGCTACTGGCGAAGCAGTTGGTATTGTTACAGGTGGGTCCGGTAGATTTTTTATTTCAACAATATTGTGTGGAGAAAACGCGGGAATACCTGCGCCAGGATTATTTTCTGAAGCGTTTTTGGTATTACCCGGCTCAAGTAACTCTTCAAAAAAACCAAAAACGGCAGCACTTGCTGCCCGCGCAGATTCAGTGGCAGATTGTGCTGGCTGCCCGACCGCTGCAGGTAAATCACCAAAAAATCCGAAACCATCTGCCTCAACGGTATCGTCAAAAAAACCAAAACTGTCATCGGCCGCCGGCTTATCAAAAAAGCCATAGGCATCTTCAGGGAGTGATTCAGTTTTTGGGAAAAATCCGTAACCTTGTTTTTTTTCCAAATCCGCTTCCTGCTGGTTTTTTCCGGATGTGACTAATTCCAATTGTTGGGTAAGCTGGTGCACACTCGCCCAATCAATAGATTCGTTCGTACGGTAGGAATGCAAAATATCTTTCAATTGATCAACAGAGCGCAAAAACAAATCAACCATACTGGAAGAAATTGCCATTTGTCCCTTGCGAATTTTATCGAGCAGATTTTCCATAATATGGGTGACACTGCCCAAGGCGTCAAAACCAAAAATTCCGCTTCCACCTTTAATGGAATGGGCAGCGCGAAAAATACTATTAAGCATTTCCGAGTCTGGAGCCTCGATGTCCAGAGCCAGCAATAGCTGCTCCATTTCTTCAAGGTGCTCCTGGCTTTCCTCAAAGAAGACAGCATGGAATTGTTGCATGTCGATAGACATATTCACGTCCTTCGAAATTTCGGAGTATCACCCGATTACCAATTATGTTTCGCGGTTATTTAGGGCTGCCACGCTGGAATTGATTAACCCATAACTTTTTTGGCAATTTCCAACAACTTCGCCGGATCGAACGGTTTTACCATCCAACCGGTTGCGCCTGCTGCACGACCTTGCGCCTTCATCGCATCGCTGGCTTCTGTAGTCAATACTACAATCGGTGTGCGCAAATGTGCTGGCAACTCACGTGTCGATTTAATGAAGGTAAGCCCATCCATATTTGGCATATTTTGATCCGTCAAAATAAAATCAAAACTCCGGGCTTTACAAATATTCAAGGCTTCCAGCCCATCTTTTGCCGCCGTAACGATATAGCCTGCTGATTTCAATGTGGCTTCTACCATTTGCCGCACCGATACCGAATCATCCACAATTAATACTTGTTTGCTCATAACAATTTTCCTAAACGTTTTGTATCAACTGGTACTAATAACCGCTTCAATACGATTTCCCGGTGGAAAAATTTTTACCTGTTTGGACAAGCTTTTAATCATGCGTAAGCCGCGCCCGGAAAGAAGGTCATCACGTTGTGCCCACACACCGGAATAACCATAACCTTCACCGGTGTCTTCCACGCTGACAACCAGTTGTGCACCGGAAGGGGATGGCTCCCACCGCAACTTCAGATCAATAGCATCGACACTGGTTAAGCGAGCCAATCGCGCTTCACGCTCCTGGAAATAGCGTGTGAACCCCTCCGGTTCCTCTTTTAAATTTGAATCCAGGCGTAAAATTCCGTGATCCAATGCATTGCTGATCATTTCACTAACAATTAAAAAAATAATCTGGCAAAAATTTTGTTCAATACCAATATGTTGCAAAAATTTGTTACATAAAGGTGGCAACTCGCAATTGGATAATTTTTTTCCGCTGATGCGGATGTGCCAAAAAAAATCGGATAGTTCTTCTTCAATATATCCATGGAACGATTTTTCATCAGCGGCAATATTCCTGCTCCGCGGAATCTGCGCTGGCGTTAATATGCAAATAGAAACATCATCAATATAAGATGAATTTCCGGAATGCTCCGCCAAAGCATCAACAACCGAACGTTGCAAATCCTCAGGATCTGAATGGATTATTTCGAGCAGCCGCTCATTGGAAAAACATTCGCCCTGCTTGTTAGTTTCTTCCAGTAGGCCATCACTGCAAATGAACAACATACCATTGTTAGTAGGGCGCCAGCTTTCTACATTTGCATCGAAGCGATCATCCTCCAAAATACCCAATGCCATATGCCGCGATTTAAATTGCCGGGTTATTTCTCCATTCCAGATCCAGTAAGCAGTTGGCATGCCGCCATTCCATATATGAATCTCATTGCGAACATGCTGAATTTGTATCACTACGGCGGCGACAAAACGGTCATGAGGGGTGTCGCGCACCAGCTTGCGATTCATTTCAATAACAATGGGTTGCAAATCAAATCCTTTTGCTACCATGGTGTTAAAAATAGAAACTACCGGCATAACAGTAATCGCCGCGGACAATCCATGCCCTGTTGCATCGGCCAATAAAAAGTACAGGTCGCCACCAGGTGAAATTTTTGCTATAGCAATATCACCACTAAACGACGTTGACGGTTTTAACCATATGCTGACGCCGTCAATAACCTGGCTGTTATGACGCAGCAAATATTCATACGTAAATTTAGCAACCGCCTCCTCGCGTTCAGCATTTTTTTTGAATCGCTCCAGTTCAATATTTTGCAGGCTAATCAAACGCTGCAATGTTATTGACCGGATTAGTGCAGCCACTTTCAATGCCAGCAATGAAAGATTGACCGGTTTAATAACATAATCTGCAACACCAGCCGCAAAACAATTTTCCAGAAATAAAGGGTCTTCGTTCGTACTGACCATAATAACCGGAGGAATATTGTTGCCGGAAACCTGTTGCAAGCGCGCTAAAAAATCCAGGCCGGTGCCATCCCCCAGGTTGTAGTCCAACAAAATAAGATCTGTGGCTATACCTTTTTCAATAATTAAAATAGCCTCGACAAGACTGCCGGCGCTGTGGGTAGTAAAACCTTTTCCCTGCAAAAACTGGCAAAATAATTCGTTAAGAAATAGATCATCATCCACAACAAAAATGCTGTTGGAGAAATCTGCTTGAGCCGCTTCAATTACCATATACGCCGCTGCTGTAGTTAAACCAGGAATTAAATGGAAGTAAAAACCTGATGAACAAAGAGTTAAATATATTCAAATATTCGCTGCATATGGGCCATTTCCAATATCTGGGCTGTAGCGCCTTTTGCACCTTTGATATACATTTTTTTGCTGGCGGAAGCAGCTCTTCGCTGCCACATCAGCATCATACCCAATGCAGAACTGTCTACATATTCGACCCGACTGAAATCAAAAATCAGGCCGCTGATTGCTGGGTTTTCAATGTGCTCCGCACACTGATGCTGAAAATCATTGTGATAACCATAATCAAAACGACCAGGTAATATGACGGTTGCTGTTGTTGCCATAACCGATTCCACCCACATTTCAACCAGCTAGTATCCAGTCAAATAATGTTCAACCAATTTATGTTCATGCATTAACGAATGTCGATAATTTTCTGCAAGTTAGCCAAATTAAGGATTTCTTTAGGTGCAGCTTTAAGATTGATCATGACGAGTTTTGAATTCCGTGACTGCGCTTTTTTTTGTGACATAACTAATAAACCAATACCGGCACTGTCTACATATTCCAGCTCGATACAGTCCAGGGTAATTATTCCCGGGTGCTCCAGCGCACTTGCAATTGCGCTGTTAAAATCGGCACTGGATGAATAGTCAAACCGCTTCGGCATTCTTATGACTGCAGAGTTGCTCATAGGGTGCTCCTATAACCATTATCAAAAAAGATCAACACTTCCACTCTCAACAGAAGTTGCAGACACAGGATTGTGTTTAATGTGCCTCTCATTTTCTTTATATTGCCCCAGGGCAATCTCCAATTGCGAAAAGCCATGCGATGTATCTGCCAACAAACGGCTGACTGGAATCAATTCATCCAGGCGTTGAATCATGTAACGCATATTTTGGGTAGACATATCTTCAAATTGCATTGCACGCATAGCGGTATGCAATGCATCAACCAACTGTACAACTTGCTGTTCCATTGATTCTGTTATTGCCTGGTCCTTGTCAGCTTTATGAATCATGCTGTCACTGACTTTTTGCATTTCACCTTTGGCTTGCAAAACATACGTCATATCTTGTGAGGCAACATCGCCAACAGTTTTGGTTAAATCGTCAATTGCAGCTGCAATTGCGCTTAATTGTTTTTGTATATCCAGGCTAAAGCCGGCAGAACGTGTTGATAATGCCCGCACTTCATCGGCAACCACCGCAAAACCACGGCCACTTTCGCCAGCACGCGCAGCTTCAATCGCTGCATTCAATGCCAGCAGGTTAGTTTGTGATGCAATTTGATCTATATCTTTCAATGCTTTTAATACTCGCGGCATTTGATCGGCAATAGCATCAACTTTTTCCACCAGTTCCATGGACGATGTACTCATGTTGACGGTGGTATCGACAAATCGATTGAGTAAGTTATACGTATTTTCTGCAAATGAACTCATACGTGCAGAAATGGTATCCAGGCTCTGATCATCGCCGGCTTCATATAACAAGCGTTTTACATCGCGCTGTTGCGCTTCAAGTAATTCCTTGATCTGGTTAAAAGCATTACTCAGGGTATTAACCGCATCGGTTTGAATGCCAATTTGCGCCTGCAAATTTTCTTTACTTTCCTGCAATATCTGACCGAAAAGAATGCTCGCATCTTGCAGCGTTTGGGTTGACGTGATGTTTTCATCCCGGTGATTAGCAATCGTTGTTATCGCTTCTGGCGAATGCCATTTATCTAACGCCAAAATAATGCATGCAACCACAGGCCCGGCAATGGGATATACAAAGTAGGAAACAAGGCAGCCACTTATTCCAGCCGCTAAAAAAAATGTCACCCGTTTTACCTGCATACGCGCATCCGACTCCATCGCAAATAATGCAATAACCACCTCACCGACCTAAATGGCTCTTACAGAGGAATGATTTAAAAGTAGCAGGTTTATTTTCTAATGCTGTGTTTGCGATGATTTTGATAAAAATTTATGTCGTCAAAAATAGCAACATAACTTTTAAAACGGTGTGGTGATTAATTACATATAGCAATTTATTTTTTATTCTCTCAATTTATAAATGTAATTTTTTCTGCATAAAAAAAGCGGCAGTTATTAGCTGCCGCTTTTTAAAGGTGAAGTTAGTACAGAGCTATTTAACTTCAACAACACCCTCTTCTATTTTTGCCTTCCAGATTTTAGGTCCGATGGTATGGACCGATTCACCGCGTGAATCTACCGCGACAGTGACAGGCATATCTTTCACATCAAACTCGTAAATAGCTTCCATCCCCAATTCCGGGAAACCAAGAACTTTTGATGACTTAATCGCTTGGGCTACCAGATAGGCTGCGCCACCGACGGCCATCAGATATACCGATTTGTTATCGCGAATTGCATCAATTGCTGTTGGACCGCGCTCAGATTTACCAATCATGCCAAGCAAACCGGTTTGCTCTAACATAGTGCGTGTGAATTTATCCATCCGCGTTGCAGTGGTCGGACCTGCAGGACCAACAACTTCATCGCGCACGGGGTCAACCGGACCCACGTAATAAATGAAGCGGCCTTTCAAATCCACCGGCAGTGATTCCCCTTTAGCGAGCAGGTCAGTCATTTTCTTATGCGCCGCATCGCGGCCTGTCAGCATCTTGCCAGAGAGCAAAATGGTTTCGCCGGTTTTCCACTCCAGTACATCTTCCGGAGTGACGGTGTCCATATTCACACGGCGCACACTGCTGCCAACATCCCAACTGATTTCCGGATAATCTTCCAACGCTGGTGGAGTCTGGAATGATGGACCTGAACCATCCAATACAAAATGCGCGTGACGCGTTGCAGCACAGTTAGGAATGATGGCGATGGCTTTATTAGCGGCGTGGGTTGGGTAGTCTTTGATTTTGACATCCACCACTGTCGTTAAACCGCCGAGCCCCTGCGCACCAATTCCCAAACGGTTTACTTTATCGAATAATTCGATACGCAACTCTTCGTAGCGATTGCTTGCACCGCGCTCTTGCAACTCTTGAATATCAACCGGATCAAGCAAGGCCTCTTTGGCGAGTAACATGGCTTTTTCAGCAGTACCACCGATACCAATTCCCAGCATTCCCGGCGGACACCAACCTGCGCCCATTTCAGGAACGACTTTCAACACCCAATCAACAACAGAATCTGATGGGTTCAGCATCGCAAATTTGGTTTTGGCCTCAGAGCCACCACCTTTCGCCGCAACATGAACATCAACGGTATTACCGGGAACAATGTTGTAGTGAATAACTGCCGGCGTGTTATCGCCGGTATTTTTACGCGCGCCATCCGGGTCAGACAAAATAGATGCGCGCAATACGTTATCTGGATGATTGTAAGCGCGACGCACACCTTCGTTGACCATATCGGTGAGGCTCATTTGCGCATCCCACTGTACGTCCATACCCACGGTTACAAATACCGTTACGATACCGGTGTCCTGGCAAATCGGGCGATGGCCCATGGCACACATACGTGAATTAATCAGGATTTGCGCCATCGCATCTTTTGCGGCTTTGTTTTGCTCCCGCGCGTATGCTTTGTGGATGGCCTGGATGAAATCAACAGGGTGATAGTAGGAAATAAATTGCAGCGCATCGGCGACGCTGTCGATAAGATCTTGTTGGCGAATCACGGTTGGCATAATCATTTCTCGTCTTGCTGAAGAAAGTACAACTCACTAAAAGTACTACACACTTTCAAAAATATTTGCGGTGAAAACAGATGCTGTAGAAGTAAAACGCCCGCCGTGTGGCGAGCGTATTTTCAAGAGCCGGTAATTATTTTGGTGCAGTACCTAATTGTTGTTTAATTTGCAGGATTTCACGGTTGGTACTGCGGCGGAAATCATCGATTGCAGAAATAGCTTCTTCATTATTCTTGGTGCGCGATGCAAGGCTATCCAGCGCAGTCATCTCCAAGGCCATTTTATCCAATTCTTCTTTCATGTTTTGTACGCGTTGGGCTTGCTGGCTAACACCGGTGGTCATACCATCAATTTTTGCTGCTGCCGCATCAGCCGTTGTTTTGTTGGCGGCAACTTCTTGCTTAAGTGATGCAAGTGCAGTTTTTCCATCCGCGATGGCTTTTTGTGCATTGGCAGTATCGCGCCCAACAGCCGCAATTTTTTCACCGTTTGCCGCGAGGCCTTTGCGATGCTCCTCCACCACCCCGGCAATACGACGCACTTCTGCATCGACCTTCTTGAGATTGGCTTCAATCGCAATTACCGATCCGCTGGATTGCTCCGAGGTCAAATTCAATTGCTCTTCCAATCCTTTAATACGCTCATCCGCTTGCTTGAGATGTGCTTGTGCTTCAAATAATTGCCATCCTAAAAATCCGGCGCCGCCTGCGGCAACCAGGGCGATGACCAAAGCGATGGCCGGCAGGCTGCCAGACGGTGCCGGAGCATAAGCAACATTTGATGTGGGTGTAGGTCTGCGTGCCGGGCGTGAGGGCTGCTCATCATGATCCGGCACGAGGGATTGTTGGCGACGCGGCTCGGGCTGTTCGGATACTCCGCCGGTGGACAGTGTGGGTTCTCTGCGTTCCATAACAACAATACCTTAAACAATTCAGTAATTTGGGAGGGATAGCTCAGTGTGCGCGCATTTTATAGCAGCGGCTAGTACAAACATAGGCCAGTATCAGCAATAAACCTCGTACAAAAGCCATAAAAAAAACGGGCATGAAGCCCGTTTGTAGTGATGCCACCAAATCTCTTTGCCTGGTTATTACTTGGCAAAGTTGGCGTTCACGAATTCCCAGTTTACCAATGACCAGAAAGCGCCAATGTAGTTTGGACGCGAATTGCGGTAGTCAATATAGTAAGCATGTTCCCACAAATCCAGAGTCAGGATAGGAGTTACTGAAGAGTCAGTCAGTGGAGTCGCTGCATTGCTGGTGTTTACGATAGCTACGCCACCGTCTGCTTTTTTCACCAGCCAGGTCCATGAAGAACCAAAGTTGTTGATTGCAGAGTTGGTGAAGTCTTCTTTGAATTTATCGAAAGAGCCAAATGCTTTGGTGATTGCTTCTGCAACAGCACCGGTTGGAGCGCCACCGCCATTGGGACTCAGGCTGTTCCAGAAAAACGTGTGGTTCCAGATTTGTGCAGCATTGTTGAATACCGGGCCAGTAGAAGACTTGATGATTTCTTCAAGGCTTTTGCCTTCAAACTCGGTACCAGGAACCAGTGTGTTCAGTTTATCTACATACGCTTTGTGGTGTTTGCCGTGGTGGTAATCCAGAGTCTCTGCAGAGATATGTGGTGCCAGAGCGTCTTTGGCATAAGGAAGTGCTGGTAATTCAAAAGCCATGATGGTTCTCCTAATTCACGGTTGTATCGATCAAATCAGTTTTTGGACAAAACAAAATTCAACTAATCATGTGCGGGCCGAATAATAACAGCTTAATAATTTTCTCATGATTAAAAATAGTTACGGCCCAAAAGGGCCGTAACTATAACGCAAAATTATGAGCCATTACCTTCGGCACCAAAAAAGTGCCACGTATTAAAGCTAATAGGCTCAACAGTTGCGCGCATTTTACAGGTCATCCTGAACAGCAATTACATCATGCCGCCCATACCACCCATGCCACCCATATCATGGCTATGTCCACCACCAGCTGGCTTATCTTCAGGCAGATCAGCAACCATTGCTTCAGTAGTGATCATCAAACCTGCGATAGAACCGGCAGCTTGCAGTGCAGTGCGGGTAACTTTAGCCGGATCGAGGATACCCATTTCGATCATGTCGCCATATACACCAGTCGCCGCGTTGTAACCGTAGTTACCGGAACCTTTTTTCACTGAATCAGCAACGACTGATGGCTCGTCACCGGCGTTGGCAACGATTTGACGCAACGGTGCTTCCATTGCACGACGTGCGATGGTGATACCGGCGTTTTGATCTTCGTTGTCACCTTTCAGGTCAGCGATAGCAGCAACTGCACGAATCAGAGCAGTACCACCGCCAGGAACCACGCCTTCTTCTACCGCCGCACGGGTAGCGTGCAGGGCATCTTCAACGCGTGCTTTCTTCTCTTTCATTTCAACTTCGGTAGCAGCGCCTACTTTGATTACCGCAACACCGCCAGCCAGTTTAGCGACGCGCTCTTGCAGTTTTTCGCGGTCATAATCAGAAGAGGTTTCTTCGATTTGTACGCGGATTTGTTGTACGCGCGCTTTGATTTCGTCAGCGTTACCAGCACCATCAACGATAGTAGTGTTGTCTTTGTTCATGGTTACGCGTTTTGCAGTACCCAAATGCTCCAGGGTGGCGCTTTCCAGGTCCAAACCAACTTCTTCAGAAATTACAGTACCGCCAGTCAACACCGCGATGTCTTGCAGCATGGCCTTGCGACGATCACCGAAACCTGGCGCCTTAACAGCAGCTACTTTCACGATACCGCGGATGTTGTTCACAACCAGGGTCGCCAGCGCTTCACCTTCAACGTCTTCAGCAACTATGATCAGCGGCTTGCCAGACTTGGCAACACCTTCCAGCACTGGAAGCAATTCGCGGATATTGGAGATTTTCTTGTCAACCAACAGGATGAACGGATGATCGTGTTCAACGCTCATGCTGTCCTGGTTATTGATGAAGTAAGGAGACAGGTAACCGCGGTCGAATTGCATACCTTCTACCACGTCCAGCTCGTTTTCCAGGCTGGTACCTTCTTCTACGGTGATAACACCTTCTTTACCTACTTTTTCCATCGCTTCTGCAATCAGCTCACCCACAGAGGTATCGCTGTTAGCGGAGATACTGCCTACTTGGGAGATAGACTTGGTATCAGCACAAGGAACAGCGATAGATTGAACGTGTTTAACGGCAGCAGCGATTGCTTTGTCGATACCGCGCTTCAGGTCCATCGGGTTCATACCCGCAGCAACCGATTTCAAACCTTCGTTCACGATAGCTTGTGCCAGAACGGTTGCCGTAGTAGTACCGTCACCCGCATCGTCAGACGCTTTGGACGCAACTTCTTTCACCATTTGCGCGCCCATGTTTTCGAACTTGTCTTTCAGGGAAATTTCTTTGGCAACAGAAACACCGTCTTTGGTGATGGTTGGAGCACCGAAGGATTTTTCCAGAACTACGTTACGGCCTTTCGGGCCCAGGGTTGCTTTAACCGCATCGGCCAGGATATTTACACCAGCGAGCATACGTTGACGGGCGTTATCACCAAACTTAACTTCTTTAGCTGACATGATTTATACCTTTAAAAATTCGTTTTGATATTGGGAAATTGTCGAAACGGTGGAATTATTCCAATACCGCTTTAATGTCAGATTCGCTCAGAATCACCAGCTCTTCACCATCGATAGTGATAGTGTCGCTGCCAGCGTATTTGCCAAACACCACTACATCACCCACTTTCACATCCAGCGGGCGCAATTCACCGCTGGTCAATACGCGGCCATTCCCCACAGCAACCACTTCACCTTGATTTGGCTTCTCTTTGGCAGAACCGGACAGAATGATACCGCCAGCAGTTTTGGTTTCTTCTTCTTTGCGACGAACCACAACGCGATCATGCAATGGACGAATTTTCATGAAGTTATGTCTCCTAACAATCAATTTTTACTAAACAGGGAGCCCGGCTCAGGTGGGCTGAGCGAAGCGACTCCAGCGTGAGGTTTATAGGGACAGTCCTGAAAGTTTCAAGGCTGTCCGGATGGCCGCCGATACTCCGGAGCGTCCGGAAACCGGTGGCCGAAAGCGGTGACAACCTATGTGGGGCTGGCTTTGGGGATTTCAACCGGAAAAATGAAAAAATCCTGAATTAAGGCTTTTTGGAATCGGACGGGTTGGAATTATCCTGTGACGGGGATTTTTCCTGCTCAATTAACACCCCGCCATGCGGGGTATCGGCATCAGTTCGTGCGGAGCCATCGTGATCATAAATATTACCCGCACCATACGGATCGCGGCCAAAAGGTGATTGTTGATTGGCAAAGCCGGCAGCGCGGATCGTCATTTTTGCCGCCCAACGCTGGATAAGTAAACGCCGGAACCAGGGAATAAAACAAATCAACGCCAGCGCATCGGTAATGAATCCGGGAATTATCAGTAAAATCGCCCCTATGGCTTTAAACAAACCTTCGGCAATTGCAACACCGGGTAATTCGCCAGTGCGCACCCCTTGCGCCGCCTTCAGCATGCTCGCCGCTCCCAGGTAACGCAGCAAATTCATACCAATAACAATCATTGCCACCAACCACAGGATAACTGCCAACGCCCCTACTTCATCGCCGATGACAATCATCAGCCAGAGCTCAAGGAAGGGAAACGCTAACAGGAGTAGAACACGCATTGGCAATCAATCCACAGCAATAAATGAAGGGCTAGTCTACCACTTGTAACTCACACCCAGCGACATACGGGTATCTGCACTTTTGCGGGTAGGTTGGGGTTCGTTGTCCCTCCAGTAATCAACTTTAAATTCTGAATAGATGCGCTTGAGGATCATCGAGCTCAGGCCCGTTGAGGTTTTCAAACGCCAGTTGGGTTTATCCTCTGTCGACTGCAACACTTCATTGTTATGGAAAAAACCCACTCCCCAAGGCATGGCGTAACGAAAATCCGTGGCGAGGCGAAACGCCATAAACTCATCCTCCGCGGCAAACTCATCAGAAATATGTTGCGGAACAATGTATTGCTCATCCATATAAGCAGCCCCGGTTTTTACCGAAAGTGCTGATTTTTGATTTTCAAAAAACTGATAACCCGCACCGGAACCCAAACTGCGGTAACTATCCATACCCCGCTGCGGATCAGCACCAGCGAGCAGGCTGTTATACCAAAACCAGTGGTCAGCCAAAAACCAATCGAGCGAATAACGGCTGTTCCAGCGATCTTGCGCCGGCGCATGATTCCAGGATGCCCGCGCAAACTCACCGCCGACTATATGGCGAAAATCACTGCGGCGAAATTCCATTTCAGTTTGTAAATTCCACTCATCGCGCACTTCATTACCGCGCGAATAAGCGCCCCACAAATTCAATCGCCCGCGATGCATAAAAGCGCCCTTTTTGTACTCCTCGTAGGGCATCAGTGTTTTAACAGTCAGTAACGATGAACGGCGAATACGGGAAGAATTTTCACATTGATAAACTAAATTTTCGCTTTCCATATTTTGCAGTCGACAAGCCGATTTGCTGCCATTAATTTTCAATGGGCGCTCTGATTGGATATTTCTGATCTTTGCTTTAGTGATCCATTGCTCGCCAAAATTGCTGGACTTCCACACGACATGCTCTCCATCCAGGCGAACCAACTCGCCTTCCAAACGGTCGCCGTTGGCTAACTCGATCACTCCTGCTTGTGCACTGAATGCAAATAACCAGCCGAATAAAATGACAAAATGCTTCACAATTAACCCGCCGGTTTTACCTGAATGGAGATATTCATTAAAGTAACCGGCATCCGGCGCTGCAATGTCAGAAATGTTAATAGTGTAAATATTGGTTAGGCTGGCGTTTAGGCGAGTTAATAGCGGTCAATTTTCCGCATTTTGGTAGCGCTATGAAAAAAACAGCAAAAACATCGACGAAAGTAGCAGATGCAGCAGAAAAATCGGTTGGCACAGCGCTCGCGCAAAGCAAGGCAGCGATTTATCTGGCATTGATGAATATTCCGGAAGGAAAGGTCATCGCCTATGGCCAATTGGCAAAACTGGCCGGTTTGCCGGGAAATGCGCGCCTTGCGGGAAAAGTGTTATCCGGTTTGCCAAACAATACCGAATTGCCCTGGCATAGAGTGATTAATTCGCAAGGGAAAATCTCATTGCCAGAAGGTTCGCCGGGTCACGCCGAACAAAAACGTCGTCTGGAAGCTGAAGGTGTTGTGGTTAAAAACAACAAAATTAGCCTGCGTATTTACGGTTACAATAATTAATCATCACCGGTAACCACCCACCGATTATTAAAAGCATCTCGCCCTATGACTTCATCACCCGATACCAACGAAAATAATTACAAAGGCTGGAGCGGAATAAAACGTGCGTTTGCTACGCCCTCTGCACTGACTTTATTTTGCCTTGGCCTGGGCTCCGGCCTGCCATTTTTACTGGTGGGCGGCATGACGCTGTCGACCTGGCTGCGCGATGTTGGATTTGAATTAAGTGTGATTGGCTTGATCAGCTTCGCCGGTTTTTTTTACGTACTCAAATTTTTATGGGCACCATTGATCGACAGATACAGCCTGCCTTTTTTGGGGCGTCGCAAAGGGTGGTTGGTAGTATCCCTCATAGTGCTAATTGTTTCACTGGCGGCAATTGCATTGCAGGGGCCAACATCATCGCTGAGCTTTTTCATTGTTTTAGTAGGTGTGGCCGCATTTGCCGGCGCAACACTGGATACGGTCATTGATGCTTATCGCATTGAGGTTGCACCGATAGAATTTCAGGCTGCACTGGCTTCAACGTATATTTTGGGTTATCGCATTGCGTTGATTTTATCCGGTGCAGTTGCTTTCTATATCGCTGAACTTTTTAGCTGGACCAGTGCTTATTTAATGATGGCACTATTTCTCGTCATTCCATTAATTGCCGCCATTATTTGCAAAGAACCAAACGCCGAACGCGCACTTGAAGCCCGCGATGTTCATATCATTGACGCATTTATAAAACCCTTCCAGGAATTTTTTTCGCGCAATGGTATCCTGCTGGCATTGGCATTATTACTTTTTGTCGGCTTGTTTAAATTGCCCGATCAAATGATCGGGGTAATGGCCGGACCTTTTTATTTGGACTCGGGTTATACCAAAGCAGATATAGCAACAGTATCCAAATTATTTGGTGTGTGGGTGGGAATCGCCGGCGCATTTCTAGGTGGGATTTGTATCGCCGCATTCAGTATGCGAAGCATGTTGGTAGTCGCCGCCATTATCGTTTCACTGTCGAACATCGCTTATTTATTGATGGCAAACAACCCTGGTCAGGAGTGGGCATTTTTTGCCACCATCAGTGCAGACAATATTTCGCAAGGATTTGCCGGTGTTGTGTTGGTTGCATTTATGTCCAGCCTGACCAACCAGAACTTCACCGCAACGCAATATGCATTACTTGCATCCCTGGCCAATTTGCCGGGGAAATTTATTGGTGGATTGTCCGGGTATATCGTTGAAGCAACGAGCTATTCCTGGTTTTATATTTTTAGCAGTTTGTCAGTAATACCTACCTTGTTAATTCTGGCCTGGCTCTGGAATCGACTACAAAAAACCGATTAGCTTGAGTAGCCCGTACAATAGGGAGTGCGATTAAACCCGTATCCGGCTCATCCCTTACGACCTACTTGCTCCCGCCAAAAAACAAAAAGCCCTGCTCAATGAACAGGGCTTTTTTGTAGCAACTGCGAATTAAAAATTAATCGCGGAAATTTTCAAACTGCATGGGCATTCCCAATTCCGCGGCGCGCAATGCAGCGATGCACTCCTGTAAGTCATCGCGTTTTTTACCGGTAACGCGCACTTGTTCACCCTGGATGCTGGCCTGGACTTTTAATTTCTTGTCTTTCACCAGCGCCACAATTTTTTTGGCCAAATCTTTATCAATACCGGTGCGCACAGTGACTTCACGCTTCACTTGTTTGCCGGCACTTTTTACCTGGCCGATTTCCAGGCAACTCACATCAATACCATTTTTTGCCATTGCTGGCCTGAGAATGTCCAGCATTTGATCAAGTTGCATTTCAGCATCAGCCGTGATGGTAATTTCGTATTCCTTAAGTTCGAAACTTGCATTTACGCCTTTAAAGTCAAAACGATTGGTAATCAAACGCTGGGCCTGATCAACCGAGTTGGTCAACGCGTGTTTATCAACTTCCGAAACCACATCAAACGATGGCATAACTAACCTCAATCAATTTCAAATTAAGCTTTAAACAATCAGGGTGGCGAAAGCGATAGCACATACCCAGAACAACAATGAACGAGTATAGAGCGGCACACTGGATTTAATTAATGCAAATGAATACGCCGGCTCAGTGTGGGTAGTCACTACATCACCCGTGAGATCTTCAATAATATCCTGGGTTTCCTCTTCCATTTCTTCTTGCAGCTCCGCCTTTTGTTCCGGATTCAATGTTGCCAGAATTTCAGTCGAGCTTTCTGTAGGCGCACCCAACGCACCGCGCAAGCATTCATTTAACACGTGCTCGGACGAACTTTGTACATCCAGTAAATTGTTGCGCAACGGACAAGTTTCAAAGTTGCCCACAAACGCCCAGGTAAGCCCCATCAAACGTACCGACGGAAACTCCAGCAACCATAACCATTTGCTCGCCATTTTCGCCGCATCGCTGTCATGCTCGGAAAAATCGCGGTACAAAACACTCAAGCGATATAGCAATGCTCCGAACGGGCCCGCAATAAAAAACCAGAAGAGCACGGCAAACGTACGTTCAAAACCGCGATAGGCGATAATTTTTAATGCTTCTGTATGTAAGGTGCGCCAATCGGATACATCGCCTACCACCGGGTCCACATCACTGTTCCCACGCACACGATCCAGCAATTGAGCAGCAGCCACCGAGTCACCTCGTGTGGCTAATTCAATATATTCTTTTACATCTGCCACTATATCGCCGCGCCCCAGGCTGTAGAGCAATACAACGGAGTAGAGCAAAAATAACCAGATCCATGATTTATCAAACGCCTGGTTAATAATCACAAAGATAACAACCAGCACCGCTAGCGGAATTATCAGTGAAAGTGCCAAAGGCAATCCTGCCACCGATGAAAAACCGGGCACCTTTTGCAGGCGATTAATTAGCCAGCGGAACCAACCATCGTAGTGCAACACACTGGCTGATCCCAACCAATATACAATTCCAAGTACTACGACCAAACTGAGAAAAATCATAATGGTTAACTCTTGAGGTTTAACGCTTACACGGCTCGTGAATTAAAAACCAGGTTCACAAGGATGCAGAAAAACGCGGCCAATCAAATGCGGGGCCCGGATCTGTTTTGCGTCCGGGAGCGATCTGCTCATGGCCAGTAATACGCTCAGGTGTAAGTGTAGGATAAGTCAGCAACAGCTGGCGAGTCACTTTCGCCAGCGTGGCATACTGTTTATCGGTGTACGCCAGGGTATCCGTACCTTCCAATTCTATGCCAATTGAATAATCGTTGCAGTTGGCTATGCCGTTAAAACTGGACGTACCCGCATGCCATGCACGCTGGTCAAACGCGACAAATTGCGTCACGTTACCGTCGCGTTCGATGAATAAATGCGCAGAAACCTGCAAAGCAGCAATTGTTGCAAAATAAGGATGCCGGCTTGCATCCAATTGATTCTGGAAAAATTGCTGCACATATCCACCACCAAATTCCCCGGGCGGCAAGCTGATATTGTGAATCACCAGCAAACTGATTGGTGTATCGGGCGGACGCTGGTTGAAATTGGGTGATGGTACTTTGCGCGCAATGTTTAACCAACTATCAACAATGGCGATGTCTTGTTCGTTCGCAGTTGTCATTGTTAAACCTGATTTGCTCTCCCCAAATGAGAGAGCGCAACTAAAGAAATGAAATTACGCAGGAATTGTGCGATCTTCGGCCCAAACACGCAACTGCGCAATCTGTTCTGCCATAACAACCGATAGCGGACTGGTTGCTGCAATTTCATGCAGCAATATATCTGTACTTATCGGTTTACCTTCTGCAGATGCAGAATAAAGCGCAGCAATAATCACCTGCTCAATTTCCGAACCGGAAAATCCCTGGGTTGTGAGGCTTAATTTTTCCAGATCAAAACCCGGCAATGGGCAACCGCGCTTGCGCAAATGAATTGCAAAGATATCTTTGCGTACCTCCGGACCCGGCAAATCGACAAAAAAGATTTCATCCAGGCGACCCTTGCGAATTAATTCCGGTGGCAGGCGCGAAATATCATTACTGGTCGCTACGATAAATACCCTTGTGCGCCGCTCCGCCATCCAGGTTAATAAAGTGCCGAGTAACCGCTGCGATACACCATTATCGTTACCATCCTGCGCCATGCCTTTTTCAATTTCATCCAGCCATAACACACAAGGCGACATTGCGTCGGCCAACTTTAAGGCTTCGCGCAAATTGCGTTCGGTTTCACCATGGAATTTATTGTAGAGCGCACCTACGTCCATCCGCATTAACGGCAGGCCCCACAAACCGGCAACTGCTTTCGCCGCAAGGCTTTTACCACTGCCCTGCACCCCCAATAATAAAATCCCTTTGGGTCTGTCGAGTTTAGAGTCGTCATCGCTAAACGCCTCGCGGCGCGTTAACAGCCAGCGTTTTAAATTGTGTAAACCACCCACATTGGAAAAATCTTCCGTTTGCTGTTCAAAGCTGACCACACCTTCCATATCGAGCAACGCAAATTTTGCTTTATTGATGCGCGGCAAATCATCCTCATTCAAAGAACCATCATTCCAGATAGCGCCGCGCACCAAACGGCGCACATCGCTGGCATTCATGCCCTGCAAATTATTCACAAGTTTTTTAAGTGTAATGTTGTCCGTTTTGACACGCGCCCCCATATGGCGATCAGACCAGTCTTTGGCTTCATCGCGAATAATTTCCATGATTTTATCGTCATCAGGCAAGGTCAACGCATAGCTCGCACTGTAACGCGATAATTCAGCGGGCAAGCGCAATTGATGGCTCAGGAAAACCAGCGTGTGGGGAATAGCAAAGTGATTGAGTGCAATATCTTTTAACAACCGTACAATTTGCGGCTGGTCAATAAGGAACGGATGAATATCACACAACGCATACATGCCCGGTTGCATTTGCTGCTTGATATGACGAAGCATTTCTTCTGCTTCATTTAATTCAGTACCTTTGGGAACCAGTTGCGGACCAAAGTTCAAACGCGATAAACCATCAGTCACAGACCAGCGATGCAAATCCTTGCTATGTTTGTTAGCTACTTTCAGCAAGACATCCAGCGCTTTCTTTTCTTCGTAGGTTTCGATTACCAATAATGGTATGCGCGAATCCAGTAACAGTTTTATTTCATCAACATCTTGCACGCTTGTCTCCTTTCGATCCGACCGCGGTTATTACCACCAGCCGTTACAGTTGCAGGAAACAAGCATGCAGCGACAACCAACACCTTGCAATCAATTTTTACCCAAACTGTTAAGGCGCCATGACTTCAATTACTTGTTGGACGCGAATATCGCTGCTGGAGGCTCCGACCTGGATCTCATAACGGCCGGGATCAACGGCGTAGGCTTTTTTCTGCTCGTCGTAAATCAGCAAATCCCTGTCAGGCTGCAAGGTAAAATACAGCGAACGGGATTCGCCTTTATCCAAATGCACTCGCTGCACTGCACGTAATTCTTTTAATGCCCGTGAACGTTGCGGTTGCAGCGGTTTAACGTATACCTGCACCACCTCATCGCCCGCCCATTTTCCGGTATTTTTTACTTGCAATTGCAGGTTAATTTTCTGTTGTGCTGTGATACGGGTTTGATCGAGTTTCAATCCGGAATAATTAAACCGCGTGTAGGACAGTCCAAAACCAAATGGATAAAGCGCGTCGCCGGCAAAATAACGATAGGTGCGATTTGCCATGGAATAATCTTCAAAAGGTGGCAACTTTTCATCCGCCTTGTAGAACGTAACAGGTAAACGCCCGGCGGGGTTGATATCACCAAACAATACATCCGCGACCGCATTCCCCCCACGCTGGCCGGGATACCAGCTCATTAAAATGGCGGAAAGGTTTTTATCTGCCCAATCAATTGCCATCGCCGAACCACCCGTCAACACCATGACAATGGGTTTTCCAGTTTTGTGTAACGCTTCCAATAATTTTTGCTGGATGGAGGGTATGCGAATATCAGTGCGATCTCCGCCGGCAAAGCCGGGATAATTTACTTTCATTTCTTCCCCTTCCACATCGCCGGTTAAACCGCCGGCGAAGACAATAACATCCGCATTTTTTGCAGCGGCGATTGCTTCATCAAATGGGGCTTTGCCTCCAGGCAAACGCCAGGCGAGACGCACTTCAGCATCGCGAATATCTTCAAAATATTCCAGGGTAATGTCATATGCTTTGCCAGCGTGCAATTCAATTTGCGCACTATGGCTGCGCAAACGCTCAGCCAATTGCCATGAATCGATTATTGTTTTTCCATCAATTTTTAATCGCACGCCATCATTGGCACTGACATTTAATTCGTACACACCGGAAACCGGGGGCAATAATTGCCCAGTCCAGCGCACACTAAAATTATCACCAGGCAAACCGGCAGTCGCGGCAATTTCTCCGCGCGCAACAAATGAATCTGTAGGTGCCCCACGATCCCAGCGAAAAGCAATACGAGAATCCACACGAGCCAGCACCGGTTTTCCAGCAAGCTCTACACCTTTGAAATATTCACCGTGTAAACCTTGTTCAGTTGAATTCGCTGAAGGACGCAAATAAGCGGGATCAATTACCGCAGCCGCACGTGGATCTTCCCGCCCTTCCACCAGGTCAACGCCACGCGCATACACAACCTGTGTATCCGGCGAAACCGCTGCGCGAATTCCCTGTAAAATAGTGACTGGTGCAGCTGGCGTACCGTAATAATTACCGAGCAGCGACATGACCTCATCCGCGGTGGGGCCGACAACTGCAATATTTTTTACCGATTTTTTTAATGGCAAAATGCCATTATTTTTTAATAACACAAGCGATTGTTGCGCGGCTTTGCGTGCAAGTTGATCATGCTTGGGGGATTGATTAACTGAGTAAGGAATTTGCGCCCAGGATACATCAGCAACAGAATCAAACATTCCCAGGCGAAAGCGTGTTAAAAACAAACGGCGCAACGAATCATCGATTTCCGCTTCGCTCACCAAACCTTGCTTAACGGCATTCACTAACGCGTGATAGGTTTTTCCACAATTTAATTCAGTGCCTTTTTTAACACCGAGGGCCGCCGCTTGTTCAGCCGTCTTAACAATTTTGTGATGCAGGAAAATATCTTCAATTGAATCGCAATCAGAAACAACATAACCGGTAAAACCCCAGTCCTTGCGTAAAATATCAATTAATAAACGCTGGCTGGCCGATGCAGATTCCCCACCAACGCGGTTGTAAGCGCCCATTACTGAGGCAACATTTCCCTCCTGTACCAACGCTTTAAATGCAGGTAAGTAGGTTTCATATAAGTCGCGTTCACTTGGAGAAACGTCGAAATGATGGCGATCGGCTTCAGGGCCGGAATGCACAGCAAAATGCTTGGCCGTTGCATCGGTTTTGCGATATTTAGTGGTTGGTGCACCGGTGTAATCGCCCTGCAAACCTTTTACAAACTCAACGCCCATACGGCTGGTGAGGTAAGGGTCTTCGCCGTAGGTTTCCTGGCCGCGCCCCCAACGTGGATCGCGGAAAATATTGATATTGGGCGACCAGAACGTCAGCCCCTGATAACGTAAACGCTGGTCGCGGCGAGCAAATTCATGGTGTTTCGCACGGCCTTCATCGCTAATAGCGCGGGCAACTTCGCCAATCAACGCCGGGTCAAACGTCGCTGCCAAACCAATCGCCTGGGGAAATACCGTGGCATCACCGGCGCGCGCCACACCGTGTAGAGCTTCGTTCCACCATTCATATCCAGGCACCCCCAAACGCGGAATCGCCGGGGCATCATTGAGCATCTGCGCCACTTTTTCCTCCAGCGTCATGCGCGCTACAAGATCAGCGGCGCGCATTTCAAACGTACGTGAGGCATCTTTATAAATAGCATCATGGATTTGAATCGGTGGCGGCGGAGCTGCCACAGCTGACACCAAGCCAGATGTCGCAAGCATCATTGAAAAAACGCGAAAGGAAAAACGGAAATACATGGAAAAAAGCCCCGTTAGCCAGAAAAAATTTATTATTTTTTGACTATATTCAGGGCACCACTTGTATACAAGTAAATTAGGGTTAAGCCTGTGCGGGATTTCTGTTTTAATAACACATCTTCTGCGGAGAACTGACCATGTCCCGACACCTCAGCCTCATCGACAATTTTATCATCAACGCTGACCGTGCATTGCGTACCCTCGCAGCAGGTGGCGATATGACCTGCGAGCGTCCCTCACCTGCTCGACCACTTGATGAAGCAGACCTCAGTGATAGCGAGCGCAAACAAGCTGCTGCCCTTATGCGTGTGAACCACACCGGGGAAGTCTGCGCACAAGCGCTCTACCAAGGCCAGGCGCTTACCGCAAAATTGCCGCAAGTGCGAAAAGAAATGGAACATGCGGCAGAGGAAGAAATTGATCATTTGGTATGGTGCCAGGAGCGAATCGATGCATTGGGTAGCCACACCAGTTATCTCAATCCGGTTTGGTATGGGTTGTCTTTCGCGATTGGCGCTGGCGCTGGCCTGGTAAGTGATAGAGTCAGTTTGGGATTTGTGGCAGCCACGGAAGACCAGGTGTGCAAACATCTGGAAAGCCATCTGGAGCAATTGCCAATTACTGACTTGCGCAGTCGTGCAGTCGTAGAACAAATGTTGGAAGATGAAGCGCGCCATGCAGATATGGCATTGAGTGCAGGTGGTTACAATTTCCCTACGCCCGTGAAAGGAATAATGACACTGGTTTCAAAAGCAATGACGCAAACCAGTTATTACATTTAAAAGCTATCGGACAGTGTCAATTTTTTTGCCGGAGTTGTTTTAATGCAACTCCGGCAAAACAAAACCCGCAAAAATACCGCTAATCAAGCCTCACGAATTTCATAAGAATGAGTAATCTCTACCCCGCCCGCTTCCAGCATAATTGACGCGGAACAATATTTGGTTGCCGATAATTCAACAGCACGCTTAACCTGCGCTTCCTTCAATTCCTTACCGGTTACCAGAAATTTCATATGGATTTTGGTAAATGGCGAGGGCACACCTTCAGCACGTTCTGCATCCAGCTCGCAACGACAATCAGTAACTTGTTGGCGGGCCTTGGTCAAAATGCTCATTACATCAAACGATGAACAACCACCCAGCCCCAATAACAACATTTCCATCGGGCGTACGCCGGTATTGCGACCACCATGATCCGGCGGGCCATCCATTAATACAGCGTGACCACTACCCGATTCTCCCAGAAATTGGGCACCATCAACCCACTTCACAACTGCTTGCATATTCATCCACCCGGTATTTACCGTTCATTTCGAGAAGGCGCGTAGCCTACCATATTAAAAGTGCAAAGCCGAAATGTCGCATTATTCAACATTTACCGTTATGCAAGTCATTTTTTCTAGACAATTCAATTAACTAGGCTTATAACTGCATCACAAATTTTCAGGATGTTACGGCTCCTCTATAGCCGCCAAGCGTCCTTGTCGTCATAATAAATTTCATATGTAAATTAATCATATAAAAATCTCTCAACCATTACAAAAATCAGGAGCCACACCTTGGTCGCTGTCTCACTAACACCGCACATTAAGAATGTGGAAGAATTTCTAGTTCATTGTCACCGTCGCCGTTATCCCGCCAAAAGCACTATCATTTACGCGGGCGACAAGAGTGACTCCCTGTATTACATAGTCAAAGGGTCAGTGACCGTACTGATTGAGGATGACGAAGGCCACGAAATGATCGTTGCCTATTTGAACGATGGCGACTTCTTTGGGGAGATGGGCCTGTTCGATGAAAAAGATTCCCGCAGTGCCTGGGTTCGCGCAAAATCCGAATGTGAAGTTGCCGAAATCAGCTATGCCAAATTCCAGGAAATTTCCGAATCCCATCCGGAGTTTTTATTTGCCCTGGGCAGCCAGATGGCCCGTCGCTTGCGCGCCACTACACGGAAAGTGGGCGACCTTGCCTTCCTCGATGTAACTGGTCGTGTTGCGCGTACACTGCTGGAACTGTGCAAGGAACCCGATGCAATGACTCATCCCGATGGTATGCAAATCAAGATTACTCGCCAGGAAATTGGTCGTATTGTTGGCTGCTCACGTGAGATGGTTGGTCGCGTACTCAAGACATTGGAAGATCAAGGCCTTGTGTTAGTGAAAGGTAAAACGATGGTAGTTTACGGCACGCGTTAATTGCCTGACCAGAATAAAAAAATAAAGCCCGCACATGCGGGCTTTATTTTTTGCGCCGGAGAAAATCAGGCAAAGAATTCCGCTAGCGCCTGCCCCGGTTCTGCTGCGCGCATAAACGCTTCGCCAACCAGAAATGCATGCACATTTTTATCGCGCATGGCTTTTACATCGGCCGGAGCAAGGATTCCGCTTTCGGTAACCACAATCCTGTCATTGCCAATTTTATCCAGCAGTTGATAGGTGGTATCCAGCGTTAAATCAAACGTATGGAGATTGCGATTGTTAATACCGATTAATTTGTTGGGCAATTCCAATGCGATATCCAGCTCGCGCTCGTCATGCACCTCTACCAATACATCCAAACCGATTTCATGGGCAAGCGCATTAAGTTCTTTCAGCTTGGCCGTTTCCAATGCGGAAACAATTAACAGCACGCAATCCGCACCCAACGCACGCGCTTCGTAAATGTGATATTCATCGACCAGAAAATCCTTGCGGATTACCGGCAAACTCACCGCAGCACGCGCTTGTTGTAGATAACTATCAGCGCCCTGGAAAAAATCCACGTCTGTTAATATCGATAAGCACGCTGCACCACCTTTTTCATAGGAGCACGCGATTTCATCCGGCACAAAATGCTCACGAATAACACCTTTGCTGGGCGATGCTTTTTTAATTTCCGCAATAACTGCCGCTTTACCTTGGGCAATTTTGGTTTCAATCGCGTTGACAAAGCCACGTGCAGGCAATTGAGCCGCTGCACGACTTTTTAATTCATCAAGTGAAACACGCGCTTTTCGTTCAGCAATTTCTTCCCACTTACGGGCGATAATTTTGCGTAATACGGTTGGTGTATCAGACATGGAATTTTCCAATTAACATTTATAAAAGTTCGATCATTCAAGGTACTGGGTAAACGCCGCCAGCTCGCGAATTTTTTCTCCAGCAAGACTGCTACCGATAGCATCGCGTGCCATTTCCACACCGTCAGACAAGCTGCTGGCAACACCGCTGACATAAATCGCAGCGCCGGCATTAAGCGCGATAATATCAGCCGCTTTTTCAGCGTATTGACCACGGCGATTGCCAAGCGCATCGCGGATTAACAACAGCGAATCTTCCGCATTCGTCACACTCAAACCGATCAGGCTTTTGGATTGCATGCCAAAATCTTCCGGTTTAATAATGTATTCGCGGATTTCGCCATTTTTTAATTCTGCCACCTGGGTTTCAGTAGCGAGACTGATTTCGTCCAGCCCATCTTTAGCGTGAACAACCATCACATGCTCACTGCCCAAACGACCGAGAACTTCGGCCATAGGTTTGCACAGCTCACCGTTAAATACACCGATCACCTGGCGTTTTACGTTAGCCGGATTGGTCATCGGGCCAAGCATATTAAAAATGGTGCGCATGCCCAGTTCCTTGCGCGGACCAATGGCGTGACGCATTGCACTGTGATGGGCCGGTGCAAACATAAAGCCCACACCGATTTCTTTTACGCAACGCGCAACTTGTTCAGACGTGATATCCAGTTTTATTCCGGCGGCTTCCAATACATCCGCACTGCCAGTCGAACTGGACACCGAGCGATTGCCATGTTTCGCAACTCGTCCACCCGCCGCGGCAACAACAAATGCGCTCGCGGTAGAGACGTTAAACAAGTTGGCACCGTCGCCGCCGGTGCCACAGGTGTCCACCAGATAATCAACATCAATGCTGACCGGTGTAGCCAATTCGCGCATCACCATCGCCGCACCGGTAATTTCATCGAGCGTTTCGCTCTTCATGCGCAACGCTACCAGGAAACCGCCAATTTGTGCCGGCGTTGCACCGCCGGTCATTACCTGGCGCATCACTGCAATCATTTCTTCTGTGGTCAGATCAAGTTGCGCAACCAGTTTTGTTAACGCTTGTTTTATATCCATTGCCTGTTACCTTTTTGTCAGTTGCCCGGTCCAGGAACCGGCCTCTAGAGTCTTGTGTCAGGTTGATAAAGTTTAATAGGCTGTTAAAAAATTGCGCAGCATGTCATGGCCATGTTCAGTCAAAATTGATTCAGGGTGGAATTGCACTCCCTCTACCGCGAGAGTTTTATGTTTCACTCCCATAATTTCCGCCATGCTGCCATCTTCATTTTGTGTCCAGGCAGTAATTTCCAAACACTCGGGAATGGATTCTTTTTCAATAACCAATGAGTGATAGCGCGTGGCCTGGAATGGATTTTTTAATCCTTTAAACACCCCGGTGTTGTTGTGATATACCGGCGATGTTTTTCCATGCATCACAAAAGGCGCGCGAATCACTTTGCCACCAAATGCCTGGCCGATACTCTGGTGCCCGAGGCAAACGCCGAGCAAAGGAATTTTGCCGGCAAACGTCTGGAGCGTTTCAATGGATACGCCCGCCTCATTAGGCGTACAAGGTCCGGGGGAGATGACAATTTTTTCCGGTGCAAGCGCTGCAATTTCTGCAACAGTGATTTCATCGTTGCGCACGACTTTTATCTCTGCGCCCAACTCACCAAAATATTGCACCAGGTTGTAGGTGAAGGAGTCGTAGTTATCAATCATTAAAATCATTTTGCGCCCCCTTTTACTGCTGCTTCACCGATCATATCCACTGCTTTGAAAATCGCGCGCGCTTTATTCATGGTTTCTTTCCACTCCAATGCAGGAATCGAATCTGCCACCACACCAGCGCCAGCCTGGACATACAATTTGCCGTTTTTAATTACTGCGGTACGAATAGCAATCGCGGTATCCATATTGCCGTTCCAGGAAATGTAACCAACAGCGCCGCCATAAATACCGCGCTTTTCACTTTCCAGCTCATCGATAATTTCCATCGCGCGAATTTTCGGTGCGCCGCTCAAGGTTCCCGCAGGTAATGCTGCACGCAGCACATCCATTGCACGCAAACCGTCATTCAATTTTCCAGTGACGTTGGAAGTAATATGCATAACGTGAGAGTAACGCTCTACCACCATTTTATCAGTCAGTTTTACACTGCCCACTTTTGCAACACGGCCAACATCGTTGCGGCCCAAATCGATCAACATCAAATGCTCGGCAATTTCTTTGGGATCATTGACCAATTCAACTTCAAGCGCTTTATCTTCTTCTGCTGTTCGGCCGCGACGGCGGGTGCCGGCGATTGGACGCACAGTTACTTCGCCATCTTCAAGGCGCGCAAGAATTTCGGGGCTTGAACCAACCACGTGGTGATCACCCAGATTCATAAAATACATATAGGGCGACGGGTTCAAATTGCGCAGTGCGCGATAAAGATTGATCGGTTCGCCACTAAAATCAATCGACATACGTTGCGCAACCACCACCTGCATGGTGTCGCCGGCGAGAATGTAGTCCTTGATTTTATCGACGTAGCGATGGAAATTTTCTTCGCCGCAATTAGAAGTAAACAGTGGTTCGCTGTTACCGTTATTACCCAATGATAAAGCGGGCGTTGCCGGCGTTTCGCCGCGCAGTTTTTTCTCCAGTTCATCCAGGCGCGCATTGGCTTTGGCAAACGCGTTTTCAATTTCCGGATTGGCGTGGATCACAAAAATTAATTTGCCGGCGAGGTTGTCAAATACCAGTACTTCATCGGAAACACTTAACAAAATATCCGGTGTGCCAATAACATCTTTGGGCGTGCTGGATTTTAAATGTGGCTCGACATAGCGCACACAATCGTAACCAAAATATCCAACCAATCCACCCGTAAAGCGTGGCAAACCCGGCAATTCCGGTGCGCGATAACGTTCTTTAAATACTTCGACAAATGCCAATGCATCGGCACAGTGATGAGTTTCAACAACCGCTCCATCGCGCTCGACAGTTACCGTTTCACCAAAGGCTTTCAACACCGTGCGTGCCGGTAAACCGATCATGGAATAACGGCCCCATTTTTCGCCGCCTTGTACCGATTCAAATAGATAGGAATAAGGGCCTGCGGCCAGTTTCAGGTAGGAGGATAAAGGAGTATCCAGATCGGCCAATACTTCACGCATGACCGGAATACGGTTATAGCCTTGCGCGGCTAACTCGATAAATTGTTCGGAATTCATGGCATTACCTTTGGGCTCGCCCTGCTCTTTTATTTAGAAGGGGGCAAGCTGTTTCATATTATTGAAATCGGTTCAGGTCTCCGTTGCGACACAGCTAACTGAAATTCATAGCGCAACAGAGAAAGGGCGGACTTTGCTCAGGAACAGAGATGTCTGGCAAAGCGATAGGAACTAGCGGCGCCATCGGGCGACGAGGTGGGTAGCGCACTCTGTAGTGGTAAAAGTTGCGTGTATCACGAGGAGTTTTCCTGTTTGAATTGAGGGCAAGTGTACTGAATTATTCAGCCACTGCCTACCCTCAAACCGGCTTATTCGACTAATGCTAATTGCGCACGCATATCCGCAATCGCGCGGGCATAATCGGGTGCATTAAAAATGGCAGAACCAGCCACAAACGTATCGGCCCCGGCTTCGGCCACTGCGCGAATATTGGTTATCCCTACCCCACCATCAACCTCCAAACGAATAGGTAAACCGCTGGTATCAATCAAGGTACGGGCTTCGCGTAATTTATCGAGGATATAGGGAATAAATTTCTGGCCGCCAAAACCTGGATTCACTGACATCAACAGGATCATATCCAGCTTTTCCATCACATACTTGACCTTATCAAGTGAGCTGGCGGGATTAAGTACCAGGCCAGCCTTGCAGCCCTTATCTTTAATCAGCTGCAGCGAACGGTCCAGGTGGCGAGTTGCCTCCGGGTGAAAGGTAATAAACGTTGCACCGGCATCGGCAAACTGGACGATCAGGTCATCCACCGGCTCGACCATTAAATGCACATCCATGGGTGCGGTGATGCCGTAGTTGCGCAAGGCCTTGCACACCATTGGCCCCAATGTCAGGTTGGGAACGTAATGATTATCCATCACATCGAAGTGAATGATATCCGCTCCTGCAGCCAATACCGCATCGACCTCAGCGCCCAGGCGCGCAAAATCGGCAGAGAGGATAGAGGGCGCAATTTTGTAATCCCGTTTAAAGTTCTGCATAAATTAAAGTTCTTTGTGAATATCCCGATATTTGTAGTAGCTGGCGCAGGTTGATTGTAGAGATAACGCCATTTATCAAATCATTTTACGTGATAAGGTTTATAACCAAAACCCGATAAGCTAACAGAATGCAGCCAATCAAACGTTCAATGCCAATAAAAAACCTTAATGTACTTGCTTATTACGCCAGTGCAATCTGCATTGGTATAGCATTCAGTCTGACAACTTATGCCCAGCAACCTGCTGCGGCAGATCAATCCAGCGAAGCGACGGCCAGCACACAATCGAGCGCTGCATCCTCAGAGCCACCGCTCTATGAATCGCGCGATATACGCGATAAAACCCTGATCGCTAATGCCGCCGGGGAGCAGGCGCAGTGGCTGGATACAGAGTACGGCAAGCTATTGGCGTTTTATCGCCCGACTGAAGCGAAAAAAACTCACGGAGTGCTAATTCTGTTTCATTCCGCAGAAGACCCACAAACCTGGCCGCCCATCCTGGAAAACCTGCGTGCAAACCTGCCACGCTATGGCTGGGAAACCCTGGCTGTAACCCTGCCGCAAAAGTACCCGGCACCAATCCCCGGGCGCCCAAGCCCGGCTAGTGCCAGCTCCAGCGCAGCAACCACAAGCGAAGCGGCACCGGCACCGGCACCGGCTGCATCATCGGCGAGCGCTGAACCGGCAAGCCAGGCTTCGTCTTCCTCCTCGTCACAGATACCAAGGGATACTTTGATTCAGGCTTATGTACAGGCCACTTTCAAGTTTCTTCAAGACAAGGGCCAATTCAACGCGGTATTACTGGTGGATAACAGCTCTGCCAATCAAGTGCTGCAACAACTATTACCGCAAATAAAGGAAAACCCGAGAGATCCAGCTACTATTGACGGCCCCATCCAGGCGTTAGTAATTACTAATTTACAAAACCAGGAGCCGCTCAATACCAGCGAATTGACCTCGATTTTTGCCAATAAGCAATTGCCGGTTCTGGATGTTTTTTTTAACCCCGATGATGCCGACCAAACCACAGCACGTGATTTACATCGCGCAGTTGCTATGCGGCAAAAATTGGACAGCTATATCCAGGCTTCATTAGATAGCCAACCCAAAATTGTGGAAGACGACCCACGCAGCTTTTTGGCAGCACGTGTGCGTGGCTTTATGCAGCGGCATGCCAGTGGGACTGAAGTACAAGGCGCGAGCGAAAATAAAGCGGGCGGACAAACCAAACCCTAAAGAAAAACGGGATCAATCTTCACGATTGATCCCGTTTTGTTGATTACCCATCGTGCATCCTGCACAGACCGGGCGTCTCCCTCTTGCATGACAATTAACTAAGGTGAGCAAAGAATTAGGCGCTTCCCTTGACCCTACGTGGTCAACCTACCCTCCCTGACGACCTCCTTGTTAGAAGCCATTTTCAAGTAAATGGCTTTGTGGCGATAGTCGCAAAACGCGATGAATTTTGTAGGAAATTAGCCATTAACGACCGGGGCAATTGGCTTATAACCAAACAGCAATAGCGATTGCCGATAGATTACTAACTGTTAATTACCTAATCGCGCGAGACGTGCATGCAATTCACTCGCTTGTGGCGGTACACAAGCGCGCGTTGCCAGGTAGTGGATGTTAAACAGCTCAAAATAATCGCGTAGCACGTCTGCGGTCACGCTCTCATTTGCCAACTGCAAACACAGTGCTGCCGCTTCTGCGGTGGATAAATAATTCTCCTGATGGGATTTGCGGACGGCATAACCACGCCCTTCAACCTCAGGCAACACCACGCAAGGAATCTTCTCCAGCCATCGACTTAAATGAAACATACGGCCACTTTGCTTCCAGGTTCCATCCAGCAAAATAAATGTATTAATTCTTTCATCTGAGGGTAAATCACTGATTAACTCCCGCGCATTAGCAGCAGCTTCATTTGCCTCCTCAGGAAAAACAATCAGGCAACGACGCTGTTGATCCGCCAAGAGCCTGAGTAATTTCTCATCAGGTTCGGTGCGGCTCCAACAAAAAACATGGGTATGCGCAGGCAATACATCTGCAATCAAACGCCCGGTATTAGTGGGCTTCAATACCTCATCGCGATGCATCAGCAAAATAAATTCACTGCGTGAACCCAGGGTTGGTCGCCATTGGCAAATACACGCATACGCAGCCAGCTGGCAATCATCACAACGAATCACTGACTTACCGCGCGCGAGGAATTCGCGTGTGGCTTCGGCCAGGCGACGGGAGCGGAGGGACAGGAATTGATTTCGGGTAGAGGAGCTAGCCATAGACAGGGGGCAATAAATAAAAAGCTTATTATCGTGCAATCGTCATAGAAAAGAGAAGCTTTTATTCGGCAACCTGCAACAACAAAACTGTTAAAACACACGGGTGCAGGCATTGCCACAAGAATCATCAGGAAATCATGCATGTTTAAATAAAAAATAAATTTAACAGCTCCCATTCATAATTTAATCTCCAAAAAAATCCATCGTTAAATTCGAAAATGTAAAATCAGAATTTTACAAAAACGCTCAATGGCATTGTTTAGGCTGCGATGGGTTTTCATTGCCCGCATGGTGCACCGGACCTTACCAATAACGTCATCGATTTTGTTCACCGTTTAAGCCCGCATTTTGTACGGGCGCAAACGAATCGCAATCTTGAGTCAGTGTTAACGCCTGGTATTGGCCCTGGAGGATCAGTAGTCCCATAGATTTATTTAGGCAAGCCATAGAACCCCGGGGAAAATCGCGTAGAATTGCCGCAGTTTTTTTGATCCTGGACAACACCATGACTTCTGCGTTAACCCCAACCCTGCAACTCGCCATTGATTTAATCCGCTGCCGCTCAGTAACGCCTGAAGATGACGGCTGCCAGGCGCTAATGATTCAACGCCTCGAAGCCATCGGCTTCAAAACCGAACACCTGCGCTTTGGTGAGGTAGATAACTTCTGGGCCATTCGCAATGGTTCAGAAGGAGAATCCGGCCCTATCCTCGCATTTGCTGGACACACCGATGTAGTACCCACCGGCCCCGAAACCCATTGGAATAATCCCCCCTTCGAACCAAAAATTATTGATGGCATGCTGCACGGCCGCGGTGCTGCCGACATGAAAGGTTCACTGGCCAGTATGGTCATTGCATGCGAGAACTTCGTTGCCAAATATCCCAATCACAAAGGTCGCATTGCGTTTTTAATTACCAGTGATGAGGAAGGCCCATCCGTTAACGGCACAGTAAAAGTGGTGGAGTGGCTGGAAGCACGCAATACCAAAATGACCTGGTGCATCGTGGGTGAACCTTCCAGTACCGCAATAGTCGGCGACGTGATTAAAAATGGCCGCCGCGGTTCTTTAGGCGCGGTATTAACCGTGAAAGGTATCCAAGGCCATGTGGCCTATCCACATCTTGCCGATAACCCTATCCATAAACTTGCTCCGGCGCTGGCTGAATTGGCTGCTGAACATTGGGATAATGGCAACGAGTTTTTTCCGGCTACGAGTTTCCAGGTTTCCAATATTAATGGTGGCACCGGCGCCACCAATGTAATTCCAGGCGATGTCACTGTCGTATTTAATTTCCGTTTTTCTACCGAATTAACCGAACAAATCCTGCGTAACCGTACTCATGCCATTCTGGATAAACACGGCCTGAAATACGATTTGCAATGGACATTAAGCGGTCAACCTTTTTTAACCGCGCGTGGTGATTTGGTAAATGCTGTAGTAAATGCGATTAAAACAGAAACCGGATTGGACACTGAATTATCTACTTCCGGTGGCACATCAGATGGGCGCTTCATCGCGCCAACAGGTGCGCAAGTGGTGGAGCTGGGCCCAATCAATGCCACCATCCATAAAGTGAACGAATGTATTAGTGCCAAAGATTTAAATACGTTAACGGCCATCTACGAAAAAACACTGGAAAATTTACTGGCCTGATTTTACTTCCCCTGCCCCCCTATAAATAAAACTCCTATGTGGCTTTATTTATAGGGGAAATTGAAAAATTGCCTTATTCAGATAAATCCAACTACTTGCCGGTTTGCTTTACATACTGACGTCATTTGCATCATGCAAAAAATCTTTTAAGCCAACACTTACTGAAAAAACGCTGCCGGTTTTATTTAAAAATGTTTTTGGCGACAATACTGATTAAAAAATTTTTGTGATATGGCCGACTATTTAGTAGTTATTTAATTGGCGATACGGGTTTTTGTTTTCCTAAACGCCAAAATCATGGCTTTACCCATTGACAAATTGTGCTGTTTTTCTTCGCGAACCTTTTGAAATCATTAACAAATCCAGACTTGTCATAATTCTTGCTCATGCTTGCTTTGACTGCCAGGAGTGTCGACTTTTTGAACGCTTTCTGCGTGCAGTTTCAAGCCCATCTTTTGCTATTCAAGCAATATTTGTCATTCAGCATTGAAAGGAAAATGAATATGACTAACTCTTTTTTCAGCGAAGCCCTGCGAATCCCCGGAACTAAAATCTTGAGTCGTGAAGAAGCGGCTTTTCAATACGGTGCAGATACCGGTGCGAGCAGCCGTTTGCCCGCTGGAGCCATCGTTATTAAAGAAGTGGATGCCGTTGAAGCAATCCTGGCCCTGGCCAATGAGTTTAAAGTTCCCCTCTGGCCAATCAGTGGCGGACGTAATTTTGGTTACGGAACATCACTGCCCGTTGATACACGCAGTTTTATTCTGGATTTATCGCAACTGCGTCGTGTGCATATTGATGTGCATTCATCGACCGCATTAATCGAACCCGGTGTTACCCAAAGTGATTTACACGCGGCGATAAAAAAATCCGGCGCTAATTTATTAGTTCCCACAACGGGTGTTGGACCCAACGGTAATATTTTGGGGAATGCACTGGATGGTGGATATGGTTTGACGCCGATTGCCGATCACTTTAATGCAATTTGTGAACTGGAAGGTTTTTGGGGTAACGGCACAGAGTTTCGTCACACATATCAGGATCTGGGTTGCGCCGAAATGGCCAAACGCTGGAATGCGGGCACCGGATATTCATGGGCAGGATTATTGCGGCAAGGCAATTTTGGCATAGTGACCAAAGCGCGCGTGCAATTGGCGCGCGCACCGGAAGCCACACGCATTTTAGTATTCGAATGGAAATCCAATGAGGCGTTTATTGCAAGCCAGGCCGAGCTGAATAAATTAACAGAAGATATTCCCGGCATTGGCGGCATTATTATGATGAATGATTGCCGCATTCTTTCTACGCAAGTCGATACTCCACTCGCATCACCACTCACCGGCGAAGCACGCGCAAATTATTTGCGTGGATTAGCAACACAAAGAAAAATTTCTGCCTGGACAGGCCTTGGAACCCTTTATGGTTCACGTGCGGCGGTTGCTGGCTCGGTAAAAGATATCCGTCGTCGTTTAAAAAATTGTCGTGTATGGAGCTTTAGCCCGGAGCACATTAAACAGCTGCAAAAAATCCAGGATTACTTGCCCAAGTGGGGATTCTCCGCACTGCGCCGCCATTTTGGTGCATTGGTTAATACACTGGGAACCGTTGAAGGCTATCCGATAGTGGCCTTTTTAAAAATCGCCTATGCGCTTGATCCCACCGCAAAAAAACTCGATTTGAATTCACATCCCGCCAAAGATGGTGCAGGTATTTTATGGTATGCCCCATTAGTGCCATTTACTGCCGATGAGGTAGAACGTTATCGCACAGTAATGAGTAAATGCTTAACCGATAACGGTTTTGATCCGTTGCTGGCAGTTACCTCACGCTCATCACGCACATTGTCCGGCACAATTCCGTTGTTGTTTGATCGCAAAAATCCACACGAAGTTTCGCGGGCAAAACACTGTTATCGCGAGTTGGTAAAAACCGGGTTGGAAAATGGTTGGCCACCCTACCGTTTAGGTGTGGATTATATGGACCTTATCGCCTGCCCTGTTGATTCACCCAGCGCACAAGTACAACAACTCTTGAAAAAAGCCCTGGATGAAAATGAAGTGATTGGCTCAGGTCGCTATGAACATAAAAAACCGGTTGCACCGTTCATTCCTGCCACCAAACCCTTACCCGCAGAAACGGAAAGTACATTATTAAGCAACGTTTTGGACAGCGCGTTTGATGCATCCAGCTACACCAGAATGTTCGCAAAAAATAACAAAGGAGAGTCGGTGGAAATCCAATAATTGCACTGACCAAAAACAATCACAATAATGGATGCGAGAAGGATTTTTTATGAACAGAATAATTGCTACTTTGCATCAAGGACGATGCCTGACTTTATGCAGCTAATTTTTTGTGACCATTTTTGTGCGGACAATAGCATCATGATCATGAAAGCCACGATCACTATAAATTGCAATGCAATCAATGTGTAAAATAAGGCGCATTCACGCGCCGGGGATACAACGGCGATGATTCTGGACTACTCATGACAAGCTCTCATAACACAGAGCTTGCCAAGCTAGTTATTGATGGGAAATGATGCTCATGCGCTTTGTAGCTGATTTACACGTTGTTAACGCGCAATTCATTAAGCTCAATTCAAATTGACGATAAGCAAACTACCGGTAAAACGTTTCGGCTCAAGGCAATACCAGGTCAACATTTCATTATCCCAGCGCTCGCATTTATCTACCAGATCCAGGAAAGGCTGACGCCCCGGATCAGCCAACACCAATTTTTTTACGCCGGCATTCGCAGCGCGCTTTAACAATGAAAACCATTCATCGGTGAGTTCCGGCCAAAAACAAATATCGCCACCGACGATCACATCGAACTTGGTTAAATCAGCTTTTTTCAAGGAGTCCATCGCACCCTGGCGGGTTTTGACTTCCACATTATTTAAATCAGCTTGTAGTTGTAAAAAACCGAATACCTGATCATCAATATCCAGGCCAGTAACCTTATGCCCCTGGTTTGCCAGATAAATTGACGTTGGCCCCCAACCACATCCCACATCCAGCACACGGCTTTTTTTCTTCAGTGGATTATGGGTGAAATAATCCATCAATAAATAGCTGGAGTCCCAATGGCGATCGCCGTGGGCGCTGGGCGCAGATTCCTTTTTTACCCGTTTAATTGCCGGACTTTTTTCTTTATACAACCAAATACCGTAAGCCGGGAATGTATTTTTTGCCGGGGGAATAAATAACTCAGGCACAGTAAATCCTCGCTATTTCCAGATTAAGAGTGATGGAACAATTGCTCACTGATGCTATGACAGAATTAAGACACTAATATGACTGGACATCACAATGCATTGGCAATTACCCGGCGCAAAAAAATCATTCGCAATTTTAAAAGGCGTTGACAGGCAAAAAAATCGGCGTATTATCGCCGCCAATTTTCAGGGGCCCGATTTCACGGTAACCCAATGTTCAATACCGCAAGCCCGCAAGGTTTCTTGCCCTAACTTTAACAGGAGTACTCACAATGACTTACGCAGGTTATACCAACGCATAACACCTTCTGAGTATTCATACCTGGAAGGTTTTTTAATACCTTCCAGGTCAGGCACAAAAGCCCTGATCGGGAAACTGATCGGGGCTTTTTGTTTCTCAATGTTTACTAACAGCGAATTGATTACGGAGCTTATCCCGATTCGCGTCAAATAGTAAGCGACTATCTTGCCCACCGGAAGGTTCACTCGACTTTTTCGCGCATCAATCAACGCGCGCAAGGGATTTTTATGCCTGTAAAAATTGAATTGAATAAAAATGCTAATAATGGTTTGAAGCCGGTAAAGATTTACACCAGCGATATTGAAAACCAGGCATTGGCGCAATTAAAACAAATTGCACAATTACCGATTATCCACTCGCACATTGCCGCCATGCCGGACGTACATATGGGAATCGGTGCAACGGTGGGGTCGGTAATCCCCACACTCAACGCGATTATTCCCGCTGCGGTGGGTGTAGACATCGGATGCGGAATGAGCGCGGTGCGTTTGTCAGTGAAGTCATCGCAATTGCCCGACAACCTCGCAGCCATGCGCGGTGCGATTGAACGGGCAGTACCAGTGGGTTTAGCTGCGCACAAAACCGTTAATGTGCGCACCAGTAGCTGCAACAAGCTCGCGTACGGTGTGGAGTGGCTTTTTGAAAAACATCCCACCGTAATGAAGATGCTGAAGCAACCGCAAACCATCTGGACCAAGCAACTGGGAACACTGGGAAGCGGCAATCACTTTATCGAAATTTGTGTAGATGACAACAAGGATGTGTGGGTGATGTTGCATTCCGGCAGCCGCGGGATTGGCAATGCCATCGGCCAATACTTTATCCAGTTGGCAAAAAAGGATATGGGCAAACATATCCATAATTTGCCGGACAAAGACCTCGCCTATTTCACCGAAGGCAGCGAGCACTTTGTGGATTACGTAACGGCGGTGAATTGGGCACAAGAATATGCGCGGATTAATCGCGAGGAAATGATGGGCTTGGTGTTGAGGGCAATTGTTCCATTCTTGCCAAAATTCCACGCCGTTCGCCATGCGATCAATTGTCATCACAATTACGTCAGCCGCGAGCAACATTTTGGTGCGGACGTAATGGTGACACGCAAAGGTGCAATCAGTGCGCGCGCGGGAGAACTGGGGATTATCCCCGGCAGCATGGGCGCCAAATCATTCATTGTGCGCGGTAAAGGTAACGCGGATTCATTTTGTTCCTGCGCCCATGGTGCAGGCAGAAAAATGAGCCGTACCGCAGCGCGCAATATGTTTAGTAAAGACGATTTGATTGCCCAAACCAAAGGCGTGGAATGCCGTAAAGACAAACATGTCATTGACGAAATCCCTGCGGCCTACAAAGACATCGACGACGTCATGGAGAACCAATCGGATTTAATTGAAGTGGTTCATACACTCAAACAAGTGTTATGTATTAAAGGGTGAGGGAAATATGGAAGTAGTATTGGTGGGTATATTTCATGACTATTTTTTAAAAATTATCCAAGAGGAATACTGCAATGCCAGGTAAAAAAGAAAGTCGCAATGGCCATGCATTCCACCCGATTATGCGCAAGGGTGGTGTGCATGAAAAAACCAACAAAGCCAAACGTAAAACAGATCGCCAACAAATGGCGAAAAAAGTGAACGATTATTTGGCAAAAAACAGTAATAAAAAAGCCGCGGAAGATTCCGCGGCCATTCCCCTCCTTGCATTCCCTGCGTTAGCTTGAAATACGACGGCGAGTAAAGTAAATCGACAACAAACCAATCGCCAACAACAAATTGATATTTGGCTCAGGGACTTTTACATCCGGTACGCCGGAACCAAATAAAAACATGTTAGACAATCCACCACCTTTACCTGCAACGCGCTCGTAGGAAAAAGAGCCTGAAGTCTCGCCGGGGCTAATCATCCAGGCAAAGGCATCGGGATCACCGCCACCCTGGCCAACATGCATAGTAATAACTGCACGACTATAACTTTCCCAGAAAGATTCATCGATATACCAGGTTCCCATCACATCCGTTCCCCAGGAATCTGTATCGACCGAAAACAAATCATTGCTGCCTTCCGCAGTCAATTCACCTTCTTTTATCCAATCGAAATCCGTTTCAAACAGAGCATTGAGATCATCTGAATCATTCAGATTGATTGAGTTTTGCGTTCTGCATTCAAGCGCATCTCCCAACGTAGCAACGCGCTGGTTATCCGGTTCACACGTAATAGGCCCCGCATTGGCAATAGAAACCCAAATTGCAGTTAACACACTAACGACATTGATTTTCCATGAGTTAGACATAGTTGCTCCTCCCACACCTAATGTGACATATGTCTCACTCACAAAAGCATATTTAATGCCGTCGCCAAAATCATCATATGAAACAACTGTTTAAAACTGACCAATCCGCCATTTGGGCACTTAAAACTGCAAAAATGTCATTTTTTTCGACTTTTTGGCACCTTAAATCTGTCAAAACCTTGTCATCGGGTGCTGGGTAACTACCGCGATGGAATGATTTTTTAACCGATAAACAGGTTGCGGGATGCAGAGGTAAAACCGACGTGGTAAGTTGCAGGCCAATTTCAAATCCTCAGAGACAGCGCCTTTCCCACCCATGAAGCGTTCCCTTTCAATTGTGTTCTGGCCCGTATTTTTTAGCTGCCAGTTAATCGCCCTTGCCCTTGTTAGCTGGCATCTATTGGCCCAATTCCATTTTGCGTATCCACTTGGGTATCAATTATTAGGATTGGATAAACACATCGCCGAATATGCGCCACTCAATCGCAACAAAGCGGATTTCGAATACACCACTCCCGCAGATCACTGGCGATTATTTGGTGAAATTACGGATGCGGTACAAGACAGTGGCCGCGGTTTGCAAAATATCAGTTACCCGTTGCCTAATGGACAAACCACCGGACTAATGCATGAAGCAGAAATTATTCACCTGCAAGATGTAGCCAATCTGATTGATCGGTTTTACCAGGCAGGGCTGATAGGTGCGGCGATATGGCTCATATTGATTGCCATCGCTGTCTTGAAAAAATGGCCACCGCCTTCCTATAAAAAAGTGTTAACCGGTTTTATTGCAGGTATCGCATTAATCACCGCAGCAGTGTTGGCAATAGGCCCAACCGATGTGTTTTACTGGTTGCATGTGCAAATTTTTCCCGCAGGCCATCAATGGTTTTTTTATTACCAGGATTCACTGATGACCACTCTGATGAAAGCACCGGATATTTTTGCTTTTATCGCTGTGTTTTTATTAGTGATATTGATCACACTGTGGGTCATCGCATTTTTGCTTTTCAAGCAAACCATTAATCACCGTTTAAAAAATAAAATATAATTTTTTAACCGATAAAAATCCCGGAATATTAAGCTTCTATCTGGTAATGACAGTGAGTGGCCAGCCCACTCCTGTTTTGTTAGAGTCCTGCCCCGGCGGAATTTAACTGACTGAATTCCCTCCTCGAGTTATCCGATTCCAATAAAAGAGCTAATAACCATGAAGCTGTATTTGAAACTCTTTGCCGCATTTTTATTGTGCAGCCAATTAATTGCTTGTAGCGCTACGCCCAAGACTGCCACACCTCAAAAACCGGAACAAAACCACGGTTTTACCAATACCCAGCAATCGGCGGATGAATGGTGGAATATTCCCTATCCACAATCATTTGATGCAAAAAAACTGGAGCGCAAACAAAGCCTGATTAAAGTACAAGGCAAGGGCTTTGTAACTGAAGATGGCAACGCATTTATTTTTCGCGGTGTAAATATTGCGGACCCGGGCAAACTGTATCAGCAAGGTCGATGGAACAAGGCACTGTTTGAAGAAGTCCATCGCTGGGGGGCAAATACAATTCGCTTACCGATTCATCCACTGTCCTGGCGCAAATATGGTAAAGACTGGTTCTTTGAACGCATTGATGAAGCAGTGCTCTGGGCCAATAGCCAAGGACTGTATTTAATTATCGACTGGCATTCCATCGGCAACCTTGAAGCCGAAATGTACCAACATGTGATGTATGAAACCACGCAACATGAAACGGCCGACTTCTGGCGCAAAATTGCATTGCGTTATCGCACAGTGCCTACCATTGCGGTTTATGAAATTTTTAATGAACCCACACATAACTATATTGGCACCGGCGATTTTTCGTTAGGCAAAGCGAGTTGGGAAAGCTGGCGTAATTTGCTGGAAGATTACATCGATTTAATTCGCCTCTATAACAAGAACGCTATTCCATTGGTGGCCGGTTATAACTGGGCTTATGATTTATCTCCCGTCGCCACAGCGCCGGTGCGTCGCGATAACATTGCTTACGCAATTCATCCTTATCCGCAAAAAGCCAAGCCGCAAGATCCAACCAAAGCAAACTTTTTTGCGATGTGGGAAAAAACCTGGGGCTATGTTGCTGACAAATATCCGCTGATCGCCACCGAACTTGGCTGGGCCAAAGAAACAGATTACGGCGCGCATGTGCCGGTGATTAACAACGATGGAACCTACGGGCCAAATATTGTTGAATATATGGCGAGAAAAGGTGTGTCCTATACAGTGTGGGTTTTTGATCCGGAGTGGTCACCAGTGATGATCAAGGACTGGAATTTTACACCGTCAGAACAAGGTGAATTTTTCAAAAAAGAAATGTTGAAGGCACGAAAAAATAAATAATAAAAGTCCGGTCACTGCTGTTGATACGCCTTATACAGAGTGACCGGAGTTTAAAGGTTGTTATTTCCCGGCCGCCCTTCGATTAACTTCCGCCGCATATTTTTCCAGGTTCTGCTCATTCGCCGGTGATACAAACTGGCGAATTTGCTCATAGTGTTCAACGGTATCAAATAATTGTTGCCAGTGAACCAGGGTAGCCTCACCCGAAGGTTCAAACGTAATCGTTAAAATAAAATGATGACCGGATAAATGCTCAATCACGATCCGCTGATTATCACTGACTTCTAAAAACCGGCTTTCATTTTCATAATCATTGCCATCAGGGCCGTGCATGGTATGCCGCCACTGACCGCCGGTGCGAAAATCAAACTCATGAAATGTATTGGAAAAGCCCGCAGGTCCCCACCACCGCTCCAAACTATTTGCATCGCGAAATGCAGCAAACACTTGTGAGACAGGAGCATCAATGCGACGACTTTTTACATCGGTTCGTTGCTGTTCGGATTCCGGCAATGCCATAGGCAAACTCCTTAAATAATTATTTCAACAAGTACGCTCGTTCACTGTATCAACGACCAAGCGATGTTGCTTGTCAAAAACCCACACTTCTTCGTAATCTACTTCAAATAAATGACCATCCGGATCTTTAAAATATCCCGCAATTCCGAAGGGAGTACGTGTCGCCGGTTTTACTAATTCCCCACCCGCCTCCACTGCTTTGGCAAGAATTGCCGGCACTTCTTCTGGCGTTTTTGCCAGGTATACAAAGCCCACCCCATTGAAACCACCTGGTTTTGCAGAGTCCGCCAAAGAGTCCGCAGCAAAAACCTCACGCCCTATTAAACATAACGCGTAACCGCCCAGATCAAACTTCACAAATTCATCATGACCTGTCGGTGATTTCTGCCATCCCAAGGCTTCATAAAACGCTTGGGATTTCGCAACACTCTCTACACCCAACAAAATCAAATGCAGGCGTTGGCTGGGCGCAATAGATTGAATTTCTACTGATGAAAAAATATGGCCAACTTCTTTTTTTAACATTATGTTTCTCCTTGCTGATGAATGTAGGACTTATTTTGCAAAACGCATTCGCCAGCTTCTGTCAGTATAGATGTAGTATTGGTCGTTAAAATAGGATTTTGATCTAACATCACCGAGCGCAATGATTACTTTTTAACCCTAAAATAGTTACTCTCTTTTTTTGATAAACACCGCCACCGAGCGAGCATTTACCCAATAACTATCGCTGGTCAATAATAGTGATTCATTAGTATCAACAATATCGTCAGGCCCGCTTAGACTCGTATCAACCACCAAATGCCAGGCGCCCGATTCCTGAATACGAAACTCCAATGCTTGCCAGTACGCGTTAATCATTACATAAATATCATCGTCAAACTCCGTTGCACCCAGAATGCAAAAAGCTAGCGTGCGCGAATAACTGGCCAGGTCCACAGCCCCCGAAGTTCCATACCATTTCACCTGGTCACGCCAAAAACGACTGCGCCCAATAGACGGATGTTGTTTGCGAAATTGAATCATTAATTTAAAAAAACGAAACATGTCCGGGAATTGTTGCAGCTGGTGCCAGTTTAACCAGGAAATTTCAGTATCTTGATTGTAAGGATTGTTATTACCATGTTGGGTATTCAGAAATTCATCGCCCATTACAAACATCGGTGTGCCGTTGCTCAGCATTAAAATGGTGAATAGATTTTTTATTTGCTGTTTGCGCAATAGCAATATGTCATTAGGAAGATTTTCATCACCTTCCCAACCGTGGTTCCAACTGAAATTACTGTCAGTCCCGTCAGTATTATTATTGCCGTTGGCAAGGTTACGTTTATGATGGTAGGACACCAGATCGTATAAACAAAAACCATCGTGGGCAGTAATAAAATTAATACTTTGGTACGGATGATAGACATCAGGTAGATTATCCGGAAATAAATCGGTACTGCCATAAATGCGGGACATCAATGCGGGTACTTGTTGTTCATCGCCTTTCACAAAACGCCGAACTGTATCGCGATATTCACCATTCCATTGCAACCAACTGATACCCGGGAATTTGCTGCCTAATTGATAACTATTAATATCCCAGGCTTCCGCAATCAAGCGGATATCCTGAAAATCGGGGTCAGATGTAATCGCAGCAATAATAGGTGGATCAATTAAATTGACACCGCCATTACTATCGCGTGTAAAGATAGAAGCCAGGTCAAAACGGAATCCATCGACATGCATTTCCTTTACCCAAAATCGCAGGCTCTCCACAATTAAATGACGCACATAACGGTTGGATGTATGGAAAACATTTCCCGTACCACTGTCATTCATGTAGTACTCGCGATTGTCCGCGAGCAAATAATAGGTGAGATTATCCAGCCCGCGAAAACTGTAGGTCGGCCCAAGTTCATTGGTTTCCGAGGTGTGGTTGTAAACCACATCCAGAATAACTTCGATTCCGGCCTGGTGCAGCGCTTTCACCATATCGCGAAACTCGTCCATTTGTTTACAACGTTGCGGAAATTGGCTGTAAGCATGGTGGGGCGAGAAAAAATTCAGGGTCATGTAACCCCAATAGTTTCCTTCTTGCGGATCAAATTGATGCACCGGCAATAACTCAACCGCCGTGATTCCCAATTCCTGCAAATAAGGGATTTTTTTAATAACTCCTGAATACGTGCCACGCTCATTAATTGCTACGCCAGAACTGGGGTCGCGAGTAAAACCGCGCACGTGCATTTCATAAATAATTAAATCGTGTTGATGTCGTGGGGGCTTTACATCGCCAGCCCAATCATAGGATTCACTATTGTTGGGCGGCAGTACACCGAGCGGCGCTTTACCCATAGTCGAACCCGGTTGCGCACATGCACCACGGCTGTAATCCGGAGGAAAAAATACCCCGCGCGCGTAAGGGTCAAGCAATAATTTTTGCGGATCGTATCTATGCCCTTGCGAAGGATTGAATTCACCCAGGGCCCGATACGCGTAATATCGGGCATCCTGTGCATCCTCCAAGGCAACACGTATATGCCAGATGCGACCGGAGCGATTTTTGATAACATCAAACACCAATTCCGCTACCGGCTCGGTGTAATTCCCCTCACGGAACAGCAACAAAATAATGCCCGTTGCATTGCGTGCATATATTGAAAAATTAAAACTTGTTTCAGAGGGTATCCAGGTAACCCCTAACGGAGTGGGGCTACCTTCAATTGCAAACCAGGAATTCATAATAACTCCTTGCGTTATCCACGCTGGAAAAATAAACACTGGCTATAAAAATGATGTTGGATATATCCTGGTAAATCGACACAAGAAAAAAAAGCGAATGGGAATACTCATGGAGAGTCTAGCTTCCCCGAAAAATCACGGAGGGAACAGATCAGGATATGAGAGACACTATATTATTCTAAAAAATTTCAAATGCCTTATTTCACTAAAGCAGTGTGAGTATTTCCCAAAACGAAAAGTAAATTGCGTAGCGGCAAAGATATTTGATCGGAAAAATTTTGAACCCCTGAGGAAAACACTGCGTGCATTACACGCAGTGTTTTTAAGTACTTAATTACAAGTGCTTTTAATATCGTTTAAGGGGCCACGGTTCATTCCGGAGCGCGATGTTAACTCCGCCGGGCAAGCGACTTCTTTATATTTAAGTGCGGGATTATCGGCAGCTTCAAACCAGTTGGCGTACCAGGTACAGGCTTGTTGCAATTCAGTTAATCCGCGCGAACCAAACACACTATTACAACGACTGGTCAAACAACTTTTGTATTGCGCCAGGCTCGCGTTGTAACCCAGCTCCTGTTTACACGCGGCGAGGAAACCGCCGTATTGCGCGCCCAATTCGGAATTGGAAACGCCCCATTGCGCGGAACAGGCGTTAAATGCGCCAACACCACCGCCGGGAACCAGGATATCGAACTGGCCACCACCTACGTCGTAACCAATATTCGTGGCCTGTACGATCATCACTTTTCCCGCAAGCGCGGAAGAACCGGGATCACCCGGCGAATTATGGGATTGACCGGTAAACTCTAGTTGATAACAACGTCCGCACACATCGCCGCTGGCAGTCGCCGCATAACCGTAGGCTAATTTATCGCTCACTGCAAAAGGTGCCATGCCCCAACACATATGCGCACCACCACCACCGTTGCCACAAGCACTGCCGGCATTGACATCAGTTAAGCGTGAGTTATTGCTGCCACACGCAGGCAATGGATTCACCACCGAAGGAACGTTTGCAGTCCAGCTGCAATGCGCTTTACAACAATCCCAATAGCGGGTTGCATAACCGTTGCAAGTTGCGCCCAACGTAATGCTACTCGTAGATGAACTGCTTAACGATGAACGGGATGAAGAGCTGGACGATGGCAAGGTATTTACACTGGACGAGCTGCGGCTGGTTGCAGCTGCACTTGAAGAGCTACGGCTGGTAGCAACTGCACTGGATGAATTGCCCGCATTTACAATACCGTAAGGTGCCGGCTGGCTCGCACAAGTTGTACGACTTACACAACTCTTGCCATTTTCATAACCCCAACCACTGGTTGTGCTTGCACAAAGAGGTGTAATCGTTCCGTACCAATTACAGGCTTCGCCATTAATCGATACTGCACTTGATGACGATGAGCGCAGCGATGACGATGGAGCACTGGAAGAGGTTCGTGGCGCAGAACTTGGCATGGCAGAAGAACTGGTGCGCGGCGCACTGGAACTGGCAAGGGTTGAAGGTGTACTGGAAGTAATTACCGAACTACACACCGCTCCGGTAATAACCGGTACTTGAGCCCTGCTCGCACCATTGGTTCCCTGTACACCGAATTCCACACTGGCATTTACACCAATCGTGCTATTCCAGTTAAGCGCTGTTGCCGTGTAAGGGTTGGAGCCGGAGATATTTGCATTCCAGTTGCTGGTTATACGCGAACCATCCGTGTAATTCCAGCCAATGTTCCAGCCGGAAATACTGCCGGTACCATTATTGGTAATGCGCAGGGTCGCGGTGAATCCGCTGCCCCAATCATTGGCAACAATGTATTCACATTGCGCTGCCTGCGCAGTGTTTATATTCGCGGTAGCGATTACAATGGATACACCGATGATCCAGCGTTTTACTGCAGCCGGTTTTTTCAACGTTGTTTTGTATATAGCCGAGAGCAATTTCATTTATCGGTCCTCTTTATTTATTGGTCTGGTCAAGGGGTGTTAACCCGATCAGGAACAACAAAAATAATGGGCGGCAATCACTCCACTAAATTGAAATTAGCGAGCGACAATGCAGTGATGCAAGCGATTCCCCGGAGCAGACTCCGAGCAAGGTCAACACGGATACAGCAGGGAAACGCCAGAGGTTGATAACAACAGGAGAGATTTTTTGAATTTTATTTTTGTAGCGGTAAGACTAGCGCAGCAACCTGAATTTACAACGCAGGAATCATCAATCTGTGACTGGATTAACTTGAATGTGTCGCGCGAAAAATTATCTATAAAAAAACGGCAACAGAAGCTGCCGTTTTGTTTCATCAATGATTTTATTTTTATAAAGCCAATAACATTATTTCCAGCTTTTTAATGTTTATTAGCAACTACGTATTTTTTATTGGCAACTACGTACTAAAGCCCACGCATTTGCCCACGCCCAGCCTACGCCTGGTTCGTAAGGTCCACCAACAGTACACCAACCACCAACGGTGCAGCGGTATTCACTACCGGCATTGCGTACGACTGCACCTGTCGCATAAGTCGCCCCGTTAACATAAGCAGGTGATGTGCAACTTCCAGCAGGTGTCGATGAACTGGAGCGTGAACTTGCTTCTGCCACAGCGCTACGCGATGAAGAAACGGCAGTCGCCGAAGACGTACCACCGGAACCATTACAATCCCCCAAATCCAGCCAGTAGTTAAATTGGCCCGAGGTCAGTTCAGGATTGTTGCCCTGCGTCCAGTAATTTGCCTGGTAACGTTTATTGTTGTATTTCACTTGTTGCGGCTTGTTGTAAATAGTTCCGGCATCCCAGGCCGGCAAAGCCGCACAGGTATCACTGCCAATGCTACTACCCACCGAGGAACTTGAAGCGGGACGCGAACTGGATGTAGACGGTGTCGAACTCACCGGATCATTGCCGTATACCACATCAATACATTGGTAAAAGCCTTCAGGAGCGTCAGCATAATCGCGTTGCCAAATACTGTAGACAACATGTCGCCCGGTACGCGGTGGCAAATTAACCTGATGACGGGACACGGCCTCCTGGCCCGTGGGCGCGGACTGGTGAATCTGTTCCAGATCAGACCACTTCAATGGTTGATTTGGGTTATAACCTTGCTTGGTGATGTAGTAGCGGAAATACATGCTGCGATGCTGGGCGGTATTCGTCCACACAAATTCGCGATAACCCGCTTGCACCTGGGTTGCCGGCCAATCGCTGCGCGCCAGATCCAAACCACCGTAACCCCCAACGCCGGCGCTACATAATTTGCCATCGGGAATAACTGTTTCGTGGTTATCACGCACGCCGCCAATCGCAATACTTTGCGGTGAATAAAATCCCACATTCCCTGCTGCCTTTGCCGCGATACACGCAGGTAAGGTCGGGCTTTCAATATTATTTTCCTTACACACAATCACCCGCGCCTTGGGTGATGACACATAGCCATGCGCGCTCACATCAACTGCACCCAACAATGCAGTAGCGGCAACAACAGCAGAAAAACCAATATCTCTAACACGGGAAATCGCGGAACGCTTCGGAATTATTTGCACTTTCACTTTCTCCTTAAATAGGCAGCAAACCACACACGCTGCTCTCGTTAGTTGAATAGCGTTTCCTGCCACCAACAAACCGGTGCGGTTTATAGCAGGCAAAAAAAGCCTAAAACCCCTCGTAAGGAAAGGCCAGTACGAGTTTTGGTTTTAAGGTTCGACTTTGGGAGAAAGCGTCCCGCTTTAGGTGAGACGATATGGACACGCGTACGACTTTATATTTAGGCGACAACCGATCAGCGCATAGTAGTTATTTACATTTTTCCAAATACACCAGTTCTGTTTTACCTGAAATCGCAGTCTTAAAATTTTTATAACCACGACTTTTATAGAAAGCGAGATTTTTATGACTTTTGGAACCGGTGAATAATTCATAACGTGCAGCTGCAGGAAATAGAGATTCCAATGCTAGCAAAATACCAGAACCAATCCCCCGCCCCCAAAAATCCGGGTGCACGATTATACGGCCGATGCGCACAGAACCATTTTCCAATGTTGCCTGGCCACTGCCGACAATTTCATCATCGATAATCACTTTCAGAATTTCTTTTGCGGAAAACTCAGCGCGCAATTGTTCTATAGTTTGGATTAACGGAAGAATTGAAAAATCATTGTTTAATTCCGCTTCTGAATGATAAGCACGCTTTTGTAATGCGAGAATTGTTTCAGCATCCGTGACTACTGCTTTGGTTATTTCCATAAAACCGGTTCCCTATTTCTGTCTATCTGCAGGATGATTAACACCATCGTATGTAGAAATTTTTTTAATTTTTAACGGATTAATGCCATCAAGGCATCCCACATTAAATCCATACTGGGACGGATTTGACCGGCGTTGGTGGTGAGTGTAAACACCACAATTACTACAAAAATAATGCCTGGCGGTTTTTGTATTGAATTGATAAAGCTTTAGCAGTGCTTCGCCTTTGACAATGCTTATTCCTGATAACGGAATGGAAGCTACAACTGCACCTCTTCTCCTGCATAAAGAGCAGTCACAACGACGCACATCAATCAAACCATCCGGCAAGTCCAGCTCAAACTCTACGCCACCGCAATGGCAGGTTGCCTTATGTTTTGGCTGGATAACTACACCGTCTACTTCCTTTAAATTGATAGTCATATTCCGCTCCTTTTTAACTCTGCGCCACGATCAACTCTTTAACAATCGCGCTACAGGCTTGGTTGGAAACCTGGATTTTCAGTGTTTCAATACCGGTAAAATAAAAAATAAAACAGTTCTTTTTATTGCTGCCACCAACCAGGCGTTTAATATCGGTGGCACTCACAACTTGATAATCGTATTCCGCATCCGGTGAATTTTTGGCGATATTGAGTTTAACGTAGCCTTTGCCAATAGCCTCTACGCTTTCAACATTATCTGGCATACGGCCTGCAAAGCTGGGCATACAGAGTGACAGAAGGAATAAAGCAGCGAGTAATTTTTTCATGGAAAACTCCAACGATATAGAAAAATCTGGAGGGCAATTGGTCTGCGGCAAGGTTACTGCAGATTGCATTGGTTCCATTCATCAAGGCGCTGGAAAAATTGCAGGGTTTCAGCTGCCGCATTTTCTTTCATGTAATTTTCAAACAAGGATTTTTTTGCGCAAATCCGGTGGGAAACATACCAGCTCAGGGGATAGCGCACGTCCTCTATTTTGACCAGGCTTGAACGAACAGCAATTTCCATCTGGCTGATTAAAAATAATGATCGATCAAACCGGTCGACAATATACTTCGCTTTTGCATCGCTAACCGGATTTTCCAACGCGTCAAACACCGTTTGTGCATTAACTAACGTTTTACTACCGTTTATTTCGTACTCACGCCCTTCGTCATCCCAATCCATCATTTCCATTGCAACCCAGCCGTCATCGGCAAGCATAGTGCTTACCATTTCCTTGGCCATTTTTGCCTGCTCCCAGCGTAATTCACGAGCGCCTTGCTGATTGCTTTCCCACAACTGGAACACACCGGTGAAAATAGCAATCAAGCCACCGGCAACGCCAATAAAGCCCACCACTGAATCCAGAAAATTTTTATTGCCTGCAGGATTATTATTGTCAGTCATTGGAAGTACCTTTTCGCCCGTCACTTGTCATTACACCGAAATCAAACGCCGCTGTTTAGCGCTTTCTTCCGCAGCCAATAACAGCTCTACGCCAAGCAATGATTGCTGCGGTAAAAATGCAAGCGGGGCTTTAGCGGTAATGGCGTCCACAATATTTTGATAATAATGTTCGTAGTAACCGCGTTGGCCGGGAATGATGCGGCGCGTGGATTCACCGTTATTGTGCGTGTGAAGCACACCGTAATTATCGTCACCCGGTTGCGCCCAGCCGGACATGCCCGGAATGATTCCGCGCATCATTTGGCTTTCCTGCACATCTTGTCCAAATTTCAGGAATGAGCCTTTATCGCCGTGGATAGCAACCGTTGCACCCTTTTCACTAACGTAAGTATTGGAGCGCAAAATTACGCGCATATCGTCGTAGTGAAAAATCGTATTGAAATAATCAGTTGAACCTTCTGCGCGACGCAAGCTGCGCATATCCGCATAAACGGCATTGGGTTTTCTGAATAAACACAACATGGAATCCACCATATGGATTCCCAGATCAAACCAGGTGCCGGAACCCGGTAAATTATCTTCCTTCCATTTTTTGTGCGTGACGTTAGTGCGATAGCGGTCATAATGCCATTCGACTTCTACAATACGCCCTAATTCACCGGACTGGACAATCTGTTGTGCATCAAGATGATCACTTTCCAAGCGTTTATTTTGAAACACCGAAAGGATCCGATTTTTTTGTTGCGCCAATGCAATTAACTCATTGCCTTCAGCCACACTTAATGTGAACGGTTTTTCTACCACCACATGTTTACCGGCAAGCAAGGCTGCTTTGGTCATCGGATAATGATGCTCATTGGGTGTATTCACCACTACCAAATGAGTATCCGGGTGGGCAATTAATTCATCAAAACTTTTTACGATATTTACCTGCGGATAATCCGCCAGCGCCGTTGGTTCATTGCGCTGCAAAATACTGTGAAGGTTCAAGCGGGAATCGGCGGTGATCAACGGTGCATGAAATACTTTGCCGGACATGCCATAAGAACAAAGGGCAACATTTAACATGGTGGTGTAATGTCTCTCATTAATTGTTATTTACATCATCCGGATCAATGCCATTTGCGTCCGGTGTTTCATTGTTGCGTGCGCGCGGTTTTAATTTGATATAGACACGGCGTTTCACCCGCGCCACCAATTGATTATTATCATCCTTGATTTCCACCAAAAACTCGGGCACATATTTTTCGCCGTTGGCGGTTTTAGCACGGATTTCGCCAAGGATTTCATCGGTAAGTGTGAACTGCGCATGCACGTGGGTTTTACCGGGAGAGATGTAATCTATCTCTGCATGTTTATCCCACACAAAATAATCGCGCCCCAGGTTGTTCATTATCATCAACATATACCAGGGGTCCGTCATGGACATTAAACTGCCGCCATATTGTGTTCGGACATAATTCTGGTTGTACCAGCGCAACTTTAATGTCACGCGTGTTTCCTTGTAATCTGTCGCAAGGTAAGTCACTTTAATGCCTGAAAAGAATAGCGGCGGCCAAAGGTTTACCATAGCTTTGAATAGAGCTGCTTTCATATTGATATTCCATCAGCGGAATTTTTCACTACCCGCTTCTGCGGGGTTATGGTTAAAAACATTGACTAATACAAAACTATTTTTTTTAGTGTCCGCTTGTGCAGGGTTATATTTAAATCACCCGGATGTGTGGGCTATTGGTGCAATACCCGTTTACGCGGGATGATAACAACACCATCATCCCTGCATTCCACATAAGCGCTGATACCATAAACGTGTTGCAGATTTTCCGTAGTCAGCACCTGAACCGGTTGCCCGTCTGCAACAACCTTGCCGTGATGAATTAATACCAGGCGTGAACAGAAACGTGCAGCCAGGCTTAAATCATGCAACGCCGCAAATACTGAACCACCCTGTTGTGCCTGTTCAGCTAACAATTCCATCATATGTAGTTGATGGTATGGATCGAGCGCTGCAATAGGTTCATCAGCCAAAATAATTTCCGGTTCGCCGGCAAAAACACGGGCAAGCAAACTGCGCTGCAATTCGCCACCGGAAAGTGTAGTCACTAGTCGATGACGGAAATTGGTTAACCCGGTGAGCTGTAATGCGCGCTCAATCGCCTTGGCATCGCGCTCCGATTTACCACTCAACGGTTTATGCCAGGGCGCGCGGCCAAGCCCTACCAAATGTTCAACTTGCAATGGCCAGGCCGGTGTTTCCTGTTGTGGCAAATAGGCCAGTAATTGCGCACGTTCGCGGTCAGGCAATTGTTGCAATAACACATTCGAATAGTTGTCATTGCTAATGCTTACTTGCCCTGCATCGGCTTTATGCAAACCAGCGAGAACACGCAGCAGCGAACTTTTGCCAGCACCATTGGGGCCAATCAGGCCAACAAATTCACCTGGATGCAAGTGCACGTCAACATTATCGATAATCCGGTTGTTATCGCGAATAACGGCAATGGACTGAGCTTTAAGTGTAGTTGTCATCATGCCCACCGTGAACGCGTTTTTAAAATCAACAACAGGAAAAATGGTGCGCCGATTAATGATGTAACCACACCAATTTTTAATTCGCGCGCACTGTCAAACTGGCGCACCAGAATATCAGCAAGCACTAGTAGCAATGCACCGCCAAGTGCGCTGGCAACCATTAAGCGACCGGGGCGATAACCCACAAAAGGCCGCAGTAAATGCGGAATCACCAAACCGATAAAACCAATCGCGCCACTAACCGCCACACATGCGCCAACACCAATAGAAACTCCTAACAGCAAAATCCAGCGTTCACGTTGATTATTGAAACCAAGCGAACGCGCACTATCTTCACCCAGGCTCAGTGCATCGAGGAAACGGCTGCGGCTTAACATCATTACCCAACTGATTGCCGCAAGCGGCAGTGCAACACTGACGTGGTCAAAATGGCGATTCGCCAACGAGCCTAACATCCAAAACACAATTTCCTGCATCGCGTACAAACTCGGTGCAAAATTTAAAGCCACTGCAATCAGTGCAACCATGATTGAACTCATCGCTGTACCCGCCAGAATTAATGCGAGCATGCTGCTGTGCAAACCGGCCAGTACATACACCATAAATAAAGTAAACAATGCACCGGCAATAGCTGCACCCGGCAACCAATACCAGGCGCTGGCGGCAATGCCAAAATATAATGTGCAAATTGCCCCGAAGGCAGCGCCGCTGCTTACCCCCAATACTCCGGGATCAGCCAACGGATTACGCAACAATCCTTGCATGGCGGCACCGGACATTCCCAATGTTGCGCCAATAATGATGGCAAGAATTAAACGCGGCAAACGAATTTGCCCGGCAACATTCGCGGCGAGGCTTTGCTCGCCATTAAAAAAATCGTGCAGCCCGGCGATGACTTCAATATCAGCAAGGCCGGTATTTAATGCAAGCACCGATGCAGCGATCAGCGCAATTACCAAGGCGCTGGTCAATGCAGCAAATGAAATAGTAATTTTCACAATCGATTCCAGTTTAAAAATTATTTCGCCAACTCTTGTTTCAACGTCAATGCAACATCGCCAATCACAGATGCAGCACAACCGGACAATCCCGCCGGTAATATCACCATTTTAAAATCAGCATGCTTTAATGCGGGATGCAATAAATATTCACGCGCGAGCGAAAAAGATTCATCCTGGCTTTCTTCAATAATCAGGATTTGCGGTTTGGCACTGAGCAATAATTCAAGATCGAGTTGATTAAAACCAAACATACCACGCTCAGCGGCCAGGTTGCGCAAACCGGCGAGCTGCATCAATTCATGTTCCAGTGTGCCATCACCAATGACCACCCCGTTGGATGAATACCAGAATGCAGTGAGCGGTGTTTTTCCGGCATTGGCCATTTGCAAGCCTGCAATTTCGGTGTTGATTTTTTCCACCATGTGTTGTGCTTTTTCCTGTGCACCCACCGTGTTTGCCAACTGCAAAATCTGTTCGTTAATATCGCCCAGCTTACGCGGCAAAGGTAAACGCTCTACCCGTTTTCCCAACTTTTGTAGTAGCTCGATTGCATTGGGTGCATCAAACTCGCCAGCAAAAATAACGTCCGGATGCAGAGGCACAATTTCTTCCGCCAAACCATGGTTCAATGGCATACCCTGAACCTGTTTTGCAATTGGTGACCACGCCGGATTTGCGGTGAGATAACTCAGCGAAACCAAACGCTCATGCGCCACCAACTCCCACAACAATTGATCGATGCAAATATTCAGCGATGCAATTTTTTGTGGTACTGCCGGTGATTTTTTCTGTGGCGTTGGTGATGATGCTGTTTGTGCAAAACCTTGTATTGCGCAAACCAAAAATAAAAAGCCCATCCAACAACGGATGGGCTTTTTAATCGGCAACATTAAATGTGTCTTACACAATTGGATTTAACCAGGCCGCGCCGCGCACACCACTGGAGTCACCATGCACAGCGGGAACAATCGGCGTATCGCATTCGCGACCAAATACATAGTGCGGCAATAACTTTGGTACTTCAGTGTAAATCGCCGCGATATTGGAGGCACCGCCGCCCAGCACAATCACATCCGGGTCCATAACATTAATGATGGTCGCCAACCCGCGCGCGAGCTGATCGAAATAATTGGCAAGAACTTCTTTTGCAACAGCATCGCCCTGCTCTGCCAACGCCACGATTTCATGGCCTTTGAGTTTTTCGTCAGTAATTAATTGATAGGAAAGGCACAAACCAGTGCCGGATAAAAATGTTTCCTGGCAACCGGCCTTCCCGCAATAACAAGGGCGCGCGTTCAAATCCGCTTCGGAAGTCCAGGCTAACGGGTTATGCCCCCATTCACCCGCTACACCATTCGGGCCAACAATCGGTGCACCTTTGTACGCGACACCGGCACCGCAACCGGTACCGATAATACCGGCGAACACCAGGTCATAGCCTCGACCGGCACCGTCCGTTGCTTCGGATACGGCAAGGCAATTGGCATCGTTGGTGACTTTTACATCACGCTTGAGGAATTCCGATAAATCTTTCTGGAAAGGTTTGCCATTGAGCCAGGTCGAATTCGCATTTTTTACGAAGCCGGTTTTGCGCGATACGGTACCGGGAATACCAATGCCTACCGGTAAATTGGATTCACCGGCAGCCGCTTCCGCCTGGGCCACCAAACTGGCGATATCGCGCAAGGTCGCTCGGTAATCATCGCGCACGGTAGGAATACGGGTACGAAATAGCTCCTGGCTTGTGCCATTGAGTAATATTACCTCGGTTTTAGTGCCGCCGAGGTCAATGCCGATACGAAAATCTGTCATAGGAATCAATCTGTTAGCTTTATGATCAATCGGATAAAAACGGGCGGGATTATAGGCGCTGGCGACAACCCCAGGCAAATGCCTATGGCGAAACTGCCAGTGCGGGCTACACTGAAGCATAACTTATTGCAGTGATTCACGAACCGATTATGACTAGTACAAAAAAAACAGACAGCACCCAGGAGCGTCGCAAATTTAGCCGTATCCTTTTTGATGCCCATGTGGAGCTGGCGCAGGGCAATAGCCACTGGCGTGCGAGCTTGCTGGATATATCCCTCAAGGGCTTGTTGATCCAGCAACAATTGCCGGCACAAGTACAAAAAGATTTGCCCATCCTGGTAAAAATTCTGTTGTCAGATAACACTTGCATCGCCATGACAGTGAGTGTTTCCCATCAACATCATAACCAGACCGGTTTGATGTGCACCACTATTGATATCGACAGCATTAGCCATTTGCGTCGCCTGATCGAATTAAACCTCGGCGACTCTAGCGCTGCCGAGCGCGAACTCAATGAATTGATGAGCGATTATTAATCCGTTCGCAAACGACTACCCCAAGCAGTGGAGCCTATAAATAGAATGACTGAGCTACCGGCCAGCGATTCTCTTGAGAACAAGCGCCGCCATCCGCGTTTTCCTTTGCGTGCGCTGGCGGAATTACAATACTCCACAAAAAGTTGGGATGCGCATGTGCTGGATATTTCCGAATCCGGTGCGCGCCTGGTGATTTTGAGTGAGCACTTGTTGCAAAAAGGCGACCCCTTGCGAATCCATATTCAACTGGATGATTTAAATCTGGTTGCTTCAAGCAAAACCCTGCTCAACTTGCACGGCCGCTTGATTCATGTGCGCGAACAACATCTGGGCTTTGAATTTCAACCCGATACTCCCGCCGACAGGACACTGCTTTACGAATTATTGACGTTGATAGAAAACGATCATTAGCTTCAACATTGTGTGCGGTGTTATGCGCATCTTTATTATTTTTCTATTCATTGTTTGCCTTCCAACACAGGCAGCGCAGCAATTACCACTGGTTATTCCTGCACCAGGGTCACTGGAACCTGAGGCTACCGGAATTTATTATGAAAAAGTTCTTACCCTCGCCTTAAGTAAAACAGCAACACTTCCGGAAATAACACCAGCTCCTGTTTACAAAATTACTTACCACCCCCATGTTGTCGGGCGCGAACGTTTTCGCCTGCTGGTAAAACAAGGGGTGGTGGATGTGATCTGGAGCAGCAGCAACCAGCAGCGCGAAGAGGAATTTATTCCGGTGAAATTTAATTTGTTGCGCGGCATCAATGAATATCGCGTGTTGCTCATTCGTGCAGATGAGCAGCACCGATTTGACCAGGTCAAAACCCTCGAGGATTTGCGGCGATTTAAAATTGGCTCGGGTATTCATTGGAGCGATACGCAAGTCTATAACTTCAATGGCCTGCCAATGGTCACATCCTATGCCTACGATACGATGTTCCGCATGCTGGCTGCCAAGCGGTTTGATTATATGGCGCGCAGCCTGCAGGAAGTTGGTTACGAATTAAAACAGTACGGTAAGCTTGGCTTAACTGTGGAAAAGAATTTGTTGATCCACTATCCACAGCCGATTTATTTTTTCCTGAATAAAAAACATCAGGCGCTGGCAACACGCATTGAACAAGGATTATTGCTCGCGCAAGCAGATGGTAGCCTGGATGAATTATTTGCAAGTATTCCCGGCTTTAAAGCAGCAGCAGAAAAAATTCGCCATATAGATCGCCGGGTAATCGAATTACAGCGCGAAGATTAAATCTTTCATTGGCTAAAGTGCATTCAGCGCTTCCTGCAGGTTTTTTACCGCAACCACTTCAATACCCGGATTTTTTTCCCGCGGTGCGTTAGCAAAAGGCACTATCGCGCGTTTGAATCCGTGTTTCGCTGCTTCACGCAAACGCTCTTGTCCACTGGGTACCGGACGAATTTCGCCAGACAAGCCAACCTCACCAAAAACAATTAAATCCTGCGGCAAAATACGATCGCGAAAACTGGAAACAATGGCGAGTAATACGGCGAGGTCAGCACTGGTTTCCATTACTTTTACACCGCCGACCACGTTTACAAATACATCCTGGTCACCCACCATAATGCCACCGTGGCGATGCAATACCGCAAGCAACATGGCCACACGATTTTGTTCCAACCCCACGGTGACGCGACGGGGGTTGCCGAGATGACTGTCATCAACCAGCGCCTGGATTTCAATAAGCAATGGCCGTGTGCCTTCCCACATCACCATCACCACTGAACCGGGTGCAGCGTCTTCTGCACGCTGCAAAAAAATCGCCGAAGGATTATTTACTTCGCGCATCCCTTGCTCGGTCATGGCAAAAACACCCAACTCATTCACCGCACCAAAACGGTTTTTATTGCCGCGCAAGGTGCGGAAGCGGGAGTCATTATCACCGTCCAATAATATGGAACAGTCGATCATATGTTCCAACACTTTGGGCCCTGCGAGTGAACCATCTTTGGTAACGTGCCCCACCAGAATTAATACTGTCCCGGTTTGTTTGGCAAAGCGCGTGAGATAGGCAGCGCTTTCACGCACTTGCGAAACCGAACCGGGTGCGGAAGAAATATCTTCCATATGCATCACTTGAATGGAATCGATCACCATCACTTTCGGTGCAACCTGTTGTGCAGTCGCACAGATAGCCTCCACACTGGTTTCGCTCAGCATTTGCAATTGATCGGCAGGCAAGCCCAAACGCTGGGCGCGCATCGCCACTTGCTGTAAAGATTCTTCACCGGTGATGTATAACGCGGGCATGGTACGCGCAAGGTTGCACAAGGTTTGCAACAGCAATGTGGATTTTCCCGCACCGGGATTGCCACCAATTAATACCACCGAGCCGGGAACAAAACCGCCACCTAATACACGATCAAACTCTCCGGTGCCGCTGCTAAAACGCGGCACATCATTTAAAGCAATGTCGGCGAGCGTTTGGATTTTATTACCGCTGGCACCACCGGCATAACCTTCAAATTTTGCTGAACGGTTGGAGGGCGTTGGCCCCAGACGCACCTCAGTGATAGAGTTCCAAACTCCGCACTCAGTGCATTGGCCTTGCCATTTTTTGTAATCAGCACCGCACTCATTACAGACAAATGCAGTTTTATTTTTTGTGCTCACAGAAAATTCCCGTTGCTGCCCTGATTATTTCTTTTCGCTGGTCAATTTCAAATATGCACCCAATCCCACGAGCAATGCCACAGCAGCAAACAACATCAACACAGCTGAATTTAAATGGGTGGCATCGCCCAGCAAGGACTTAAACATCAGCAACAGCGATTCAATCGAGACCGCAATAACAATAGCCGACATAAAACGTGAAATGGTCCTGCGCGTTGAACCGGTGTGGTGAATATCTTTATGCAATAGCACTTCTTCTTCGAGGATTGTTTTTCCCAAGTCGAAAATTGCCAACCCCAGGGTCACGAGGATAACAAGGTGGAACGCTTGCGTGGCCGTGTTGGTATGTTCATGCACTACATCAAACAGAGAACTGCCCGCTGAGAAAAGTAGCAAGCCGGCAACCAACACCAGCATGCCACCGATAATGCCGTAAACCACCTGGAAGAACGGATGCACTGCGCGGCGCAAGCTATCGCCATTTAAAAAGGTGATCAGCTTTTCCAAATTAAAATTCATCACCAGATAACAAACCGCATTGTTGTTATCAACAAAACGCTGTACCGCTGAAATTGCTAACTGATGGGTGGCACTGGATAAATAAGGTTGGGTCACCGTTGCGGTTGATTCATTATCGCGTGCCAACATGTAATACACGCGTTTGCTGCGATCCGAACCCAAACCGGGCTCACGGCGTTTTGGGTCCGGGACTGTTGGCGATGCAGCAGATTCAGTGGTTTGTATACCTTTGTCATCCAGCAAATAAATCAATTCCACAAACGGATAGGAGTCGTGCAAGCGCTTCACAACCTCTTTAAGTTGGTCGCTAGCCGTCTCCAATTTATTCGGAGACAAGGAGGTCACAATCGATTCAAGCAGGCGTGTGATTTGCGCCTGATACTCATCGTACTTTTTCAACAGGTATAAATAATTGCGTGGGGTCATAGGGGTAACTCACTACAAGAAAATGGCTGCCATAAATTGCGCGGCAGTTTACATCATTGCCAAGCAGTTATTACGCCAGTCTGCGATAAATCAGACAAGAGATAACACCGGTGTATAAAAAATAAACCCCGGGCAAGCCGGGGTTTATCGCAAGGTGGAGATAACTAATTGGCAGGCGCTTCAATGTTACCGGGAGCCGCGCCACCGATAGAGACATTACCGTTGTTTAATACAAAGGTAACCACCTGGGTTTGCAACTCTGCAGTTACCTGGGGCGCCCCACCTTCAGGCCGTAGCAAAGAGGAATGGCCGCCTGCGGTGTGTTTCACATAGCCACGGCCCAACTGGACAGTTCCGGTTCCCAATGGTGTCGCATCCAACAAGCTCGCCATCGCCTTTGTTCCCATTAATGGTGCACCGGCAGCGCTATTAGGAATAACCGCATCGTTGTTAATTTGCTGCACCAGTGTTGGAACACCCAACTTGGCCAGAGTCCCTACGAAATTAACCGGATCACCAGAGTCCATCGCAGTTTGGGCGGCATAAAGGAAACGTTCGTAATTGGTAGTGCCGACATTTACACCGCTATTACCCAAACCGCCGTTGATGACCGGTGCAAAGGTCGCGGAATTTACCAGCACTTGCGCGACTTGCGTACCTGCACCACTGATTATCAATCCGCGAATGGGTTTGAGGTTGGAGGCAATCCCCAATTGCGCTTCGCTGCCAATAGCAATCTGGTTCACGGTAGTGAATACACTGCCCAAAATACCGCCCAAAGACACGCCGACCACATACACACGATTCAAATCCAAACCGGTACTAACCGATTTGCGAATTTCAGTATTTACATTGCCGAGGCTCGCATTGAGGTTCAGTAAATCCATCACCGCCTGGCGATTGTTATCGCGGGTATTTGGCAAATACCCCAAATTAATAAATTGCGCCCCCGACCCATCTGTTGTGCCTGGTGTAGTGAAATTCATCGGCGCCGGTGCGCCGCCAGAACCGGCGACGTTGAAGTGACGTTCATGGGGAGCATCAGCACCGTATAACTGTGTAAATGGAATGATTTTACTTTTTTCCACATTCAGTGCATTGACGAAGGCACTATTGGCAGGAACCCCGTGCACCGGCAAATCAATCGCGACAGTCGCGATGCAACGGCTCGCCAGGGTATGGCCGAGGGCAACTACCGAGGTGCGATCGCTGGTAATACCGTGCACATAAATAACCGTTGGATAACCGGTCGCCGCATAAATTTGCCCGCAATTAGCGGCACCGGCATAACCGGGAACCCAATTATCGTGCGGCAGGGTTACTTGCAAGGGGATAGATTCATCACCGGTTTTCGCAGCAAACGGGTAGCGGTAGGTGACGTTGTAACTACCATCTACATCGGTCGGAATCACCCTTCCCAATGCGCCGGCAAGCGTTAAATCCGGCTTCCAGTTACGCTTGAGATATTCACCAAATGCCAGACCCGTTGCCGCAGTCTGGTAATACGGCAACTTGATATACCCGGTGTATAACTTGCCCACATTGGCAGCAAGTGCGCTGCTGAAATTGTTGAAATCAATTCCAGTCGCCCCTGAAATACCCAGGGGGCGCGGTTTTGGTGTGGATAGTAGATTGAGTGATTCCAATTCCACGGCGTTGGCTACTGCCGCTGCAGGTGCTGTACCCGCCTGGATCTGGCTGCTCGCAATGGCGGCGCGCGGTGCCGCCATGGCAATTAATGGCGCGACCGGATCTGTAGTCGTAAAAGTATAAGTCAATACCAGTTTTTCTTTAGCGGCAGATTCAGTTAATTGCCCGCCACTGGCTGCAGCAAGGAATTTACTGGCAATGGTTTCCCAACCGACAATGGCACTGCGCACAGGAAGCAATGCTGGCAGTGTCTCATAGGATGGGTCGCGCAAAAGATTGTAAGTCCAGGAACGGGTCAATGCGGTACCCGCCCCATCCTTCAAATCATTCGTCAGAATCACCAGGTATTTGGATTTGGGTTTAAGCGGTTGGGTGGGGCGAATACGCAAGGTGTTATTGGTGCCGCCATCGAGCGAAACCACTTGTACATCGAAACTCGCCAGGCCTGTCACCCCCACAATATTGGCAGGGTCGAGTGCATCCTTCCCGTTTGCATTCAACTCAACCAAAAAGACGGTTTTGCCAGCAATAACACTGGCAGGCGTCAAGCTTCCACTAATCAATACATCAAAAAATGCCGAGGTTGAAAAGCCGTCCATTTGGTTGATGGTCGCGCGTACCGCATCAGTAGGAGCGCCCAAATCGGCAGTGCCATCGGTTTCCTTTGCCTTGGCAAAAATAAGGTCGGAATTAAATGGAACATCGGAGGCAATCGGATCAAAACGCGGGTGTGTACCTTCCACGAAGATCTCGGGGCCAGTCGGCTCGGGGGCTTTTTTAGTACCATCGCCGCCGCCACAACCTTGCAAGGCCAGCAGCGTGAACGTTAACGAAGACAACAGGAACACATTAGATTTATTTTTCATGATAATTCCCTGGGCATAAATTATGGCAGTTCAACAAGTTTAGCCAGAATTTGGCGCAGCGCGAATAAATCACCCGGAGTGAATACAAGTTCTGCGTTCCAGTATCCGCCCACAACACAATGTCACTGTAATTACTGCTGGAATATATTCAACCTGGCGTATTGCAATAACATAATAGTTTTTCCATCCCGGATCTCCCCGGAACCAATCATTCCAAATGCCTCATCAAAAGCCAGCTCCAGAACATCAATATTTTCCTGTTCGTGGGCCAGCCCGCCGCCCTCCTCCACCTTATCTTCTTGTTGATATTCCGCGACAAAGAAATACAAAATCTCTGTCACTGAACCCGGGGACATGTATGCTTCAAATATTTTGCGGGGATTATTTATTTGATACCCGGTTTCTTCCCGCGCCTCTTTTACAATGCAATCGCGAGGATTGTCAGCATCCAGCAAACCGGCACAAGCCTCAATCAACATGCCATCCGCATTACCATTTACGAAGGTCGGAAGCCTGAACTGCCGCGTCAAAATAACCGTTTGCCTTGATGTGTTGTACAGCAAAATAGTAGCGCCATTGCCGCGGTCATAAGCTTCGCGATGTTGCGTCTCCCATTCCCCGGCATTATTTCGATAATCAAAACTGTATTTATATAACCTGTACCAATTGTCGGATAACACCATTTTGTTCAGGTTTTTAATCCGGTCATTCATCTGCAACTCTCCTGAAATCATTACTGGCGAATAGCGCTTATGAAACAGCTTGATAAAAGATAAGAATCAAACCTGGCATCGTTCGAACAAGAATAGAAAATATTAACTGGACGAGAAAATAAAGCAGCGGAAAGTGATAATACACTGATGAAAAATAATGAAACATTTGTATAAAAAAATACTAGCCGCTTTGTGTCAGCAGGCTAGTATTCTTGCGCAGCATTAGAAAATGATTATCGCATTTGAGCAGACAGTAATTACTACTGTCGATTTAACCGAAAGTTTATAAATTTTAAGCCTATCCATGCGGGTTTCCTCCAGGTTATACCGAAAGTTTCGCCACCATATTTAACCGAAAGTTTATAAAAATTTCCTTTGCCTCAATTATCTGGTTAAAAATTAGACCACAGCCAAGCTTAGGTTAAGCGCCGCTTAAAGGATAGCTTACACTTGGCGCGATAATCATCCAGTCGCTCACGTGAGACATGGCGCCAAAGAATGACAGATACTCAATTGTTAATGCGTTACCCGAAAATATTATGCCTTTAACTTTCTCTTTTCCACGAGGCGTCCCCAGCTTCACAAATCAATACTAAACGTTACTTAAAATGCCTTGGGATGTATTAAACTTCGCCAACACCTTCACCGTGAACCGGCTTGTCAATAATGACCTCTTACTCATTCACCGCACGTGCATTGCTGAAAGCTATTGCAGAAAGGAAAACGCAAGCATTTTCGGGAATTGGAGTAGTCTTTTACTCAGATCTTCAAACAATAGCCCATATCGAAATGGGTCACCCTAAAGCCATTCGCCCGTTACTGCCAATTCTTGGACTTAATGAGGTTAGCTCCGTTTTAGCAGACGCCGCAGGTCACAATTCTCCTTGGCATGATGGCTTTCATTTAATTAAGTCGAGCGGTTTAGCACTCACTCATTTATCGCACTTTATATCTCCACCGTTAGAGTTCTTTAGATCGGTGCCACTTAATAAGCGCCCGTCAGGAGCACGCCATATGACTGCCACAATTGTATCAACGATATCTGGTATAGATTGCGTTGGTCTTTTAACTGCCGAAGATGAACTCACAATTTTTGAAAATGGCTTATCGATAATAACGGAGAAAATTTAATGAATCTTGTGAGTTTAACTCGCTCAGAACTTGAAAGACTACTGAAGGTATTCGGATACTTCACTTTTGTAGTTTCCTGCATCATATTCGGCCTGAGATATTGGTTTTCGGATTCATTTAGTTTGTTTCATATATGGCAAGCTGTTGCTTCTGGATTGACCGTTTCTGTCATCAGCTTTGGATTTTTCTCAAAGATGCAATGGACCTCACCGAAACTTGCAAGATGGCTCAAGAGACCTGTAATTCATGGGCTTTGGCGGGGCACTCTAAATTCCAATCACGCAACAGCAACAAACAATCCAATAGAGATATTTTTTGTCATAAAGCAAACCTACATGACTTTATCAATTGAGTCATTCACCCGAAGCCAGGATGGTGAATCTAAGATTGAAGCATTAATTCAAAATCCTAAAACAGATGCATTCCGTGTCTGTTACATTTTTGAATTAAAGCGAACTTACAGCGGAGAAAATAAGCTAACAACGGGATCTGGTGATTTGAAATTAATTGATGGAGGAAAAAAACTTAAAGGTAATTATTGGACTAACTCTCCAACTCATGGCGATATCGAACTATCGCTGATAACGAGAACTTGCTCTGGCATAGACTGTTTTGAATCCGCCGAGTCCATATTCACCCAATCTCTTAGTTAAGAAATGTATTAGCAAGGTGCTCACCAATTTGTCATAGTGATGGCCAAATATCCGCGTGTAACAGTATTGAATCAGAATATAGGCCTAACCAATCATCATTAGTGCCTGCAATAAAGAAGATCATTTTTTTATTTTTATTTGCTGGTGATTCCATAGTTCTCGCCCATTCACAGTAATCGGTGATTGATGGAGATGCAGAAACTTGCGGATGCGTGTGCCACTCACCGATGTACTGAATTGCCCCATTTGACTGATGGTGATAGTAATTAACAATCCCTTGATGCCCTTCGCTATGCCTCGTATAGCCAATCGGCGTTCTATCATCCGTTGGAAACGGTGTGCTCAAATTCGTCACTAACAAATGTTGCCCTCTCCTTTCTCCTAATAAAACCCCACATGATTCAGGCTGCTTATAAAATTGATGCTGGCGATATTTGTTAATCTCAACTATCACACTGGGCTCGAAAATAATCCACGAATCTACACCAATATTCTTATTGAAAACTCGCCAGCATACACGATTAGCTTTGTTCATTTTTTATTGTATACCATCTAAATAAGCACTCGCACACACACCGCAATCGTGTCTACGCCTAGCGTTATACGAAGCCAATCTTCGCCCACCCCAGACTTCCGTATATCGAGTTTGATAACGAGGAAATTCCTGATCATTTATCCATCCCAACAACATATCAATAGCTAAAGCTGCAGAAGACATGCTGGCCGCAACTGAGTATGGAGTAAAACTTTGACATGCGGTCAATCCAGATTTAGTTTTCATCTGAGGTAATGCATCATGTTCATCTACGAAGTAATAGCCGGTTTCTTGCAAACAAGATCGACATGCATATCCATTACTCCTATTGACCATGATAGCTTGGACTGCCTCACCATTGCCACGTATCCATACATGTAATAAAGAAGCTGCAAGCATTCCGCCATTTTGATATCGCTCATTGAGCGCCTCCGATAGTTCTATCTTTCCAGTAGCGTCAATTATCAGAGAATACTTTTTATAAAAATCATTATCATAAGATAATGCGGAATTACCCCACACAGAAATATTCAAATCATCAAACTGTTGCTGGATTTCTTCTGAGATAGCTATCGCCTTATTTTTTTCAATATATTTTCGCCCTAGCACATGCCGACCAAGATTATGAGTGCCTAACACATCAGGATCGATTAAAGCCAATTCACCTCCATCTGTGCCAGCTCCAAGGCGTGCCATTGCCAAAGCCAAATGTCCACCAATGGCACCACAACCGATCAATACAACGTTTAAGCCAGAAAAATTTTTCGACATAAGATTCTCAGTATTTCTTCTGAAAATATATTTAGGGGTTAAATTGAGTGCGCGCTGAGGATGAACTAGCAGCTTCAGAAGAAGATTAGGCGAAGTTTTACCATCAATTTCTTTCAATAATTTTTTATGGTCTGTACAAGTTGATGGAATAGCAGTCGCAGTTAAATTAAACGGCAGGAAAAATTTTTCTTGGACAATCAATACAACACTAACCACTTTTTCTTCAATGATAGGAATCCAGAATAATTTCAAATAAGTACGCAATTTCTCAATAAGGGACTTGTCAACTGCTTTAAGAAAAGTTAGAAATTCGACCAAATTAATACTTTTCCGTTGTTGAACAACAATTTCAAATAACTTAAATATGCTCACAAATTGATCTGACGATGTTTTTAGAGTAAAAGTAGGCCATTTAATAACAGAAGGGTCTTCACCAACAGGGATCATCCAATCCCTGACTCTACAATCAAATATTTGATCTGGAATCGAACTCATCACTAATCCATGACGGGAAAAGCGCGAATCCGCTGAATTCGAGAAATCAACATTTGCACCTGATAACCACGCCCACAGAGGCTCAATTTCTCTCAATATTTCTTTTTGTCGGTACAAAGGATCGCTCAAGGTTCGTCTTATAATTTCCGTTGTTTGCGCCATTACCCATTTAATTACATGTTTAGCAGAACTTCGCGGAAACTCGCGAGAATCTTCGGGGCTATAACAAACAGGAAGATAGTTTGTTTTTTTTGAGACGACATTGATTGGCCCAAAGTGGGCCGACTTCAATAAAGTGAAAAAGGAGGGATCAAGAGGTAAGCGTAAATACACTTTTGGAAGAGTCAAAAAATCCCAATCATGAATTTGAATCAGATATGTGATTTTTTTTCCTAGAAAAATATCCTCCATTAGCCAACTGTCTATAATTATTAAATCATCATCTAATTTATTGTTGATAATTTCGCGTACAGGAGAGGTTCTCGTATATCGAACTGTACCTATTTTCGCTAAAACATTGGATACTTGAGCTACTTTTTCCATACGTTTCCCTACGTAAACATCAGCCGCCGCTTTGTGATTCAATAACTGCTGGTGCCACTACTCTAGAAGCAGGAATTTCCTTAATTGTCTTGTAAGGATCTTCAGAAATTTCTTTGTTTACCAACTCTGGTGCATTCGGAATTCTTTGTCCAAAGTCGACAATCAAACAATCTATAGTGAGTTGAGAAGTTGAGCTCTGTGCAGCACTCAGCAACCGACTTAGTAAATCTTTTGCTTTGCCTGCATTTTCTTTCCTTTGCGCTGGAGTGGACTTATTGAAATTTTCGTCTTGGTGTCCGTCAATGTTAGGTTCGAATATGTCACTTTCCAACATTGACGGAAGTTTCTGTGCGACATAAATCAACGCCTGGTCATCTCTCCCTGCAATGTATTGATAACATTTTGTGGCAATTATCATCAGCAGAATGGAGGTTGGACCACCTGACTTCCAATGATGATCTCGCCAGCCTTTAAGATACCGAACCACCGAACGAAGCTGTAGTCCGCCGTTTGGGTATTTCATACATTCATCCTGAAACCATTTGCGCACCTTCTCACAATCTGAGGCTTTCCACTCACCGTCTGATTTGGCCATATGAATCATTTCGATACTACTTAAATCGATCAACTTGCTTTCTGAAAAGGAAACACTATCGAATAAATTCGCCGTTAAAGCATCCATCGCATAATGCTCATCAGTCCTTAATGATTTCTCTAAAAGCAAACCATGATTTTGTTCCAGTTCGTCAAACATATCATCGGGAACCGCATACAGCGGAATGTCCATGTGAGCATTGGGCATAAACCCTTTAAATCGTAAGCAGTTAGGATTATCCGTGATAATTGTCCAACCATTTTTACTACATACTTTTTCCAAAGATTTTTTTGCTGTTTCGAAGTACTGTTTTGCTTCTTGAGAGGATTTTTGTTGGCTAAACACTTTTGCAGGTAAATAAACCCCATAGTCGAGATCCATTTCCTGGCCAACTTGAGCTGGTTGATTACATGTGCCATATGCCCATGACCCCTGCACTCGATATTTTGGAGAGACGTCATAATGAGCGGACAAATCCTCACTCAATTGCTCGCGCACAGCCCTCTGAGCTTCGACTAAAGCGTCGACTTGCTGGCGAGTCGGAAGCACCTTGACCCAATAACCTTTAGTTTCATTTCGGAACACCCGGTGAAAGTTTTGCAATTGGGTCATTTGCGCCTCCTAATGGTGCACATGTAAGATTGCCTGCTAAATTGATTAATCTATGATCAATAGGTAGTATAGCGACAACCACAACCTATAGTAAATAGCCGCACCTTACTAACCATATCTTGTAGTGGACAGGAGACTAAACGTAAAAATGGAAAACTTAGAAAGCGCCCCCCAAAACAACATTTCTACATACCATGTGTTGGCTCTGTCTGGCGGAGGGTACCGAGCTCTTTATTCGGCGACGATTCTTACCGAGCTGGAGCGGGTGATTGGCTGTCCAATTGCACAGAAATTCGATTTGATTTGTGGCACCTCAGCAGGTGGTCTGTTGGCTTTGGGTTTAGCAAGTGAAATACCTGCTAAAAAGCTCAAGGAAACATTCGAAAAGGACGGAAAAAAGATTTTTGGTCAACGTAATTGGTTGAGAAAAATGACCGGATTTTGGCTTCGTGCCAAACACTCCAATAAGGGGTTAAAAGGGGTTTTGAACGATCTTTTCAAGGATCAGACATTTAGCCATCTTAAACATCGAGTGTTGATCCCAACTGTGAATTTCACTACCGGCCGAGGGCAATTTTTCAAGACTCCTCATCACCCAACATTTGAAATGGATCGAACCTTAAGCCTTAAGGACGCAGCCCTTTCGACCTCAGCAGCACCCGTATATTTTCCATTATATCGAAACAGCAGAGGCGTCTTCGTTGATGGTGGCTTAGTTGGCAATGCACCAGGTTTGTTTGGCGTTCATGAAATTCAACGGTTTATCGCTAACCCAAACAGCCTTATCCGCATTCGCGTTCTATCGATAGGCACATTAACGATTGGAGCAACAATTCGAGGAAATGCCGCACTTGATCAAGGAATCCTAGGATGGAAAAGTGACCTTTTTGATCTTGTTATCTCAGCTCAGGAATCTTCGGTTGATTACATGCTCAAACATATTCTTCAGGACAATTATTTTAAAATCGATGATCAAGTAACTCCAGATCAAAGCAAGGATGTACGGGCGCTGGACGTGGTAACGGAGGCCTCTACTAATACACTCCGGGATAGAGGAATGAGTGCTGCACAACGCGCACTAGGAGATCCCAAATTTGCGGCATTTCGTAACCATCAACCGTCTAAACCAGTTTTCTATGGAAATTAAGACACCTTTAAATGAAAAGCCCACACTATGTGGGCTTGGTGGAAGTCAACTTACGGCAATACACTCATGTTCATCAAGGAACTTACAGCTACTCCAATCGAGAGTTTTTTGAAAAGCACTTGCATTTTTTTTATGTTCATATTGAGTCCTCCATCAATGTTTAAGTTAATTGCAACTTCGTTTTTTTTGGGCTGAAGGGACATCTTTTCTGAAACACATTTAACGACCGCCTGATCATGAGTGATGGACATGCTCGGGTCCTGTATTCCCATAAGTTGACTCGAAAATTGACACAGGCAGGAGGTCACCGGGCGGCAATCGGAAAACGACTCCTGAGCATATTACTTTACAAGTTTCATAACTCCATGTCGAATATTTTCGGGGACAGTAAAAATAGCTAAATTAAAATCAGCAAAAAAGCGCCGTTTCAAACAGATAAAAAATTATTGAATTGTTTAATACTCAATAGGTTCGCTTTATCTGGCCTATAGCTATAACTCAAAATACCATCTTGCATCAATAACACTAGGTCAACAATAGAAAAACCCTGATGCTGTACACCTGCCATAGAAATGGTGTCCAAGGGAACAGGTCCAATACGCGAGTTTTTAATTAAACGTTTTACAAGCTTTTCACATACTACACGATCAATAATCCAGTCACGATTCAACTTACCCGGCTTTTGAATAGCAATTAGTACATTTTCATCTAATAACTGCTTTAACTGATACCTCGTAATTTGTAGAGCTGCACATGCCTGGCTCATTGTCCAGTTTGAGCTTTGTAATTTGGCTAAATCCTCTGCCTCATCCCGCAAGTAATGAGCCTTTCCTTTGAAGATAACTCGTGACAATAACTTCAAGCTAACGAGTTTATCAATCCTCTCAGGCCCACACCCCAAAATCGATGCTGCGCCCTTCTTTGAAATAATATTGTTGGCGGTTGACGGCAGCTTTATACGAGTGAGCCGATCTTTTTCCAATATCCCAGGCCAATAGGTGCCGATATATCGGTCAAATTCTTCCTTGATCAGCAAAATACCACGATTCTCTTTTCTACGATGAAGCTGCTCATACAAATCTCGATAGTGCTTATTCAGCCCTGCTACACCTCTACTGCTCATAGGGTTATCAATAAATTGGGACAGCAATGTATATAAACCATCAGGCCATTGCTTTAAAAGTTTCCAAACATCCACATAAATTGCAGCCAGATAAGAATTTTCCATTTGATAAGGGTGAAAATGGCCACCTTTAACTCGTGTCATGTAATGCGCAATAAAATTTATACAACTCAGCGCCTCCCGCAACGAAATACCTTTCATTACGGGAGGAACGTCAGACCTAGAAGTGGATTTGGTAAAAAGGGAGTTGATATAGGAATTAAATTGAAGAATGGGTGAGCTCGGATTTAGTGAAATTGCTTTTAATGATCCACACTGTTGATCTTTACCATCAAGTTTTTCCCTGTACCAACTTAATCTTTTCCCATTCTTTTCGTATACATCAATCAAGAGCGTGCTGTGTATATTGCAGGCCACTATCGGTAGAAATGCCCAACGATAATTACAATATCCCAGCTGTTTTAAACATTTGGGGCAAACCTTCGGATACTTAACGAATAAGTAAGGAGTATCAATCACTCGTTTGAAGGAAAGGTAATCATGGGTTGCTGGTGACGCAAAATTTTCAATTCCTAATTTTGAAAAATGCGGAGATAGATCATAATCTCCAGTTAATATTTTACGCACTGGAGCGCGATTATTCTTCCAATCTAAACCAGCAAAATTGAGAATATGTCCTACATTTTTGAAGCCATTCAACTCTGACAATCGTATCAGATAGCTCATTAAACATTCGTTCGAATATGCTTTAGGACGAGCGAGCAACGAGCTCACAATAAATTACTCAACTCAAGTAAAGCATAATGAAATCCTCAACAGTATTTTGAGTAAAACTCCCCTTTCTTGGATAAGGATAGGCTTCCATCATTTAATATTAAACTATACCTTTTGCAGTATTTATGAGACTTGTTTTGATGATCATACTCTCGAGAGCCATTACTAAATCTGTGATGTGAATTATCATTAATTACATTTTTTAAATGATTCAAAAGCTCTTGCCTATCTAATAAACCAATCTCAAGCTCCTTAAGCCATTGAGGCTCAAGCCGCTTATGGTAATCGTCTATATATATAGTGTTTGTATAGGTATCCGTTGCTGAAGTAAGGCCGTAGTAAAACCAGAATGATATACCCAACAACAACAAACGAAGAAACAACGGAACCACACCTTCTTGTTTAACTTTTTCTATGCAACAAGATACAATAAACCCAGAATCCAATCCCGAAAAAAAGTAATTAAAAATTTGTGCGAGAAGCAGTACAACACTTGCTAGCATTAGTTTTTTCGTTGCTTCTAGCTTGTTTAATTCGTCAACTTTATTTTCATATGCGAGATAGGAAACTTGATTATTCTCTACGATTGAATCCAATCTTAATCTGTATAACCGAATATAATTATCACCCATAGAAACCACTCTTTTTGATGCTGTTATTCTTGCATCAATAAATGCCAGTAAAAATGGGATAAAAACGCCAAAATAAAATGAAAACAGAAGCGCATACAACATAAAGTCGCCAATATTTAGAGACTTCTCATACCACTCATAATCCACCAAATAAAGACTAGCTCCAAATCTATAAGTCAAAAAAGTATCTGAAAACAACACCACGACAAGCATAAATAAAAAAGCATTAGGTTTGGATAAGCGATCATGGAACTCAATAGATCCACCGACTGATGAACTCATAGTTATTTTCGTCCAAAAATAAAAATTACTATTAAATTGAAAATTTATATCTTATTAGATTTTCCTTACTTTTTTTGAAATTATAATGCTCAAAAAATAATCCGCCATTTAAAAAATTTTCAATGGAAAGCTTAGTAGAAAATCCTTCGGAAGTTAACCACTCATGAAATTCACGACCAGCCTGACCACTTAAAAAAATCGGATTACTATCAATTAAGATCATAACCAAACCTTGCAAATCAACTCGATACTTATTATTTCCATACAACAGCTTAGTAAACATTTTTTCCATTTTTTTAGAAATGGAAAGACCAACAAAATATCCATTTTTAAGCGCACTAATAATAATTTTATCATGCAAATAAACATCGAATAGGCTTATAAACACATTGCAAATTAGCTTTACCATGCCAATCATAATATAATTAATTTGAACTTCCATTTTCACCATATCGGGAGCCCCATCAGACTTTGAGAAGACAGCCACAGAGCGCATTAATATTAAGCAACTGTAATTCGGCTTAACACTCTCATCTGTTACCATACATGCAATTTGGCCACCATAATCGAGCTCTGATACCTTCTGCATATTTGCAATATGGATGTGGCAAACCAAGTAATTTTCATACCTCCAATAAAACCGAATGTAACCATTTTCTTCCCAACATATAGGGCAGATATGAAATTCACTATTAACCTTACGAAAAATGCTCAAGTTTAACTGTGAGTAATTAATTTCTTTTTCGATGAGAAACTCAATCATAGTAATTATTTTTTGGGTTTTCTCAACATAAAACGACCGATCAGGAAATTTTCTTTTGAACAATAAAATAAGCTTATCCGAAAATATTTTTTCCGATGAATAACCATTCCAATACGCCAACCTGGAAACATAATCAAAAAAATTTTCATCAACATGCTTTTCTTTTCGATATAGCAACCTCACATGAAAATCCTTAAGCCACGCCGCTAACAGCATATAACTTCTTGTCAGATGTAACGCCATACATAGCATATTCGGCTTCGATAATTGAATTTTTATTTGCACGATTACCAAAGTGCCAGTCCGAATATACAATCAACTCTTTAAGCTCTAGTTTCTCTATAGGCAATAAAAATGGATTGCAATCATCATGTATTCCATAATCGCCTAACACGCCTGCAAGCAGTGCTATATCTACTTTTTTATTTTCCATTTTTGATCGCATAAATGCATCAAAAATTAAGTCAGAAGTAATTGCAAGATTGCCATTTGTCGCACCAAAAAATCTTAAAGCCATTGAGAGCTCTTCCAACTTGATGTCTTTCGAAATTTCGTATGCATCGGCTAGCAGCTTTAACAACCTTCGATAATCCTCTCTATACTCCTTTTGGCTAATCCGGTAGGGAGGGATTACATAACGATATGCTATACGTCGCCTTAGTTGCTGGTTTGAATCTATCAAATATGTACTCCATGGCATTCCCATAAATACTATGGGCAACTGCGTATCCTTTATTAAATCTTTAAATAAATCTGCAATCCCTGTAACGACTTTTGCACTTCGTCTCTCAATTATCACCTGAATCTCATCTAGAATAAGCAACTCAATACCAGTAACTTTTATTAACCTTACCAGACGCTCATAAAGTTCACCTTTGTTCCTTGCACCCAATCCTTGTTGAGGATCACCAATAGTGACGAGCATAGATCTAAGAAATTCCTGCGGTGTGGAAATAGATTTCAATTCAAAATGAACCACAGGAATATAAGTCCGTTCAGCCTGCTCAACAACAGGATTATTTTTCAAATAGTACTTTGCTAGTTCACTCTTTCCACTCCCAGATTCTCCGGTAAGTAAAAAACATGAGGCTGCCCCAAAATGTGCTTTTTTAAAGCGTAAAGAATCAAATAGCTCAATTATTTTTGATAAGAATGGGCTTTTTATAAACGGGCGGTCAATCGAAGACTCTTTCATCAACTTCTACTCCACCCATCAAGATTCAGCTCATCTTCCTCCACTTCAGAATCCAGGTAGAGCATGTTTTTTGAGTTATTGATAACTAATTTCAAATCATTAACTCCAATCTTTTCCGATCTTGCTGCCTTTGTTACAGTAACTTGTGTCTTTCTTCTAGCATTTCTTGCATGGAGTTTGTCACGCTCTTGCGACAATTTAACCCTTGCCCTCTGAAGATCAAGGTTATCTAACTTCGATTTACCTAAATTTTTAGCCTCCGCCTTAATTTTATTGTGCTCAAACTCAGAAATTCCTGACGCATATGAATAATTTTCGCAATTAACCTTCAAATATATTTTATTCACCTGATCCAAAACCAATATATATCCGATGTCAAAGGGGTTACATTTTACTGTTACAGTTCCAGGCCCATCTCGTCTGTACATATCTTTTAAAATGGATGAATTGTAATCCATTCCAAAAATTCTAATTCCAGTTTTGCTTAATTCACGGGAATGAGTGGCCATTAAAATTGGAGTCAGATCCATTTCATCTTCTAAAGGTACAGGAAACTGTTCCTCCGATTTTTTCCATAATTCATTTGGAGTCATGCCAGATTCTTCTATTGGCAAGCCATGATATATTTCTGTAAGCCAAGTAGTAAAATAGCGTTTGAATTCTGAAAATGTCATTTTAGCTTCTTGGCGTGCATCATATCCGTCACCACTTTTTCCCTGCTTTCGTACCACTCCAGGTAGATCATCAATCACCAATGAGTTTACAATTCCGAAAAAGCGCTCAATACGACTTTTATAGTTTCCTTTTCTAACAGGGCAGTACTGAAAAATTGAACCAACCTCATCAGCAACAGCGATAAAATTTTTTCCCCAGAACTCATTTCCATTATCTGTTACAAGCGTTGTTGGAATTCCATGCGCAGGCCAAACTGAGTCGCAACCTATAGCATTCAAAAAAGATTCTTTTGGTAAAAAAGCATTCATGCATGCCATGCATACTGCCGCGAAAGAAGGCTTTTCGAAAGAGAGCTGATAACCGAGCACCATATGTGAATAATGGTCAATTAACACAGTTATGTTTGGTCTTCCAAGCAGGGTTTTATGGTCATCATGGAGAACATGAATGTCGAGGAGCGTATGATCCATCTCAACTCGTTCCAAAATTCGATTAGTTTCAATAGCACTTACTGCACCGCTGAGTTCCGCCTTAAAGGCTCGTGCGCCTTGTCGTGCTTTTTGCTTGTTATGATATAGCCCAGCCATAACACGCTTTTGAATTGTCAGATACGAGGGAGCTTCAAGAGGATTTTGAGGGTTATCTATATTATGCGCGATTATTTTATCTTCAATATTACGAACAATAGACGCCATAGTAGGTTGGCTTAGCTTATAATAACGTTTCGCTTCCGATTGAATTATTGCCAGAACTTTTGCATCAATTTTTGGAGAACAACAACCTTTAAATCGATGTTTTGGATAAAGCCCTCTTAACTTTTGACCCGCATCGATAAAATTTTTATACCAATTACGAACAGACTGCCAATGTGGTGGATCCTCATCAAGCTCAGTAGCCATTTCGCGTATTATTATTTCTGCACTTTTTGCAGTTATTTTATTTATTCCTTTTTCCTTTAATCTTTTTATATAAAGATACTTCCGATTGGTCTCACGCTGTTCCTTTTCCGTTAAGTCAAAAAATTTAAGCTCCCCATGATCACGAGATTCAGCCAAAAATCTCACCTCACCAGAATCATACATTTCTCGAAGGCTTGTTTTATTTAACCTTTCCGTCGTGCCATCAGAAATATCCGCTACGATGATTTCATTTTTTCCTACTTGCCTAATGATGGCACGGTGACAAGAGCCTTCTTTAACAAACTCGACAATTACACCATCAATCCAAAGATCCACTGACATGAAACCTCACCTCCGTCGCCATAGTTAGATGCTCGGTCTTCATATCAAATTGCAAATACCCAAGCGCGAGCCATGAATATATTTCTCTCAATTGAACTCGATCTTCCAACTTACTAATAAGATGAGATAAAGGCATTGAAATGTTTATTCCCTTAGCACACTCATGAAGATTTCTCATATTCAATAAAGGGCGTTTTTTGTACTGATACAACTTCTCATAATTGGACAATAAAGGTTGCTCATATATATCTACCTCATCAACAACTAGAAACGTTATACCGGTACCTTGGAGAGCTGATTCAAAGCATGAAAATATATATTGGTAATGGTCAGAAGAGGCGAATCGAGCAGGCTTTACTTCAACATAGCTACGACTGCCAGAAACATAAAGAACTTCAAAATCCGGAGTGTAGGTAATGTCTTCATCCTGAATTTTGAATGTTTTGGGTTGAGGGGAATATGCACAGATGCCGGGGTCAAACTCCAAATGCAGGCAATATTTTGATTCAAGGAGGGATTCAACAAGGATAGTTTTCCCTCCATTTGACTTAATAGAGGGAAAACGGACGATATTTTTTACAGCTGACTTTTTGAGTTTGCGCGCAGGACTGGTCATTAAAGTACATCCAGAACCGATACTGCTCAAATAATAACCTAATTTATAACTTTATCATTAAAATTTTATAAACTTCTCCTATAAATTTATAAACTTTTGATTAAATTCACAACTACACAGCAATCTCAGCGAGATTACCTTTTTCTTCCAACCAATTTTTGCGGTCACTGGCCCTTTTCTTTGCCAGCATCATATCCATTACTTGCATGGTTTCATCGCCTTCATCGATGGTTAATTGCACCAAACGGCGCGTGTCGCGCGCCATGGTGGTTTCGCGCAATTGCAACGGATTCATTTCACCCAACCCTTTAAAGCGTTGCACATTGGGTTTGCCTTTTTTGTTTTCCGCGGCGATGCGATTCAACACACCATTTTTTTCGCCTTCATCAAGCGCGTAATAAACTTCCTTGCCTATATCGATACGGTACAAAGGTGGCATTGCGACAAACACGTGGCCATTGCGTACCAATACTGGAAAATGTTTTACAAAGAGCGCACACAGCAATGTAGCGATATGCAAACCATCCGAGTCAGCGTCAGCGAGGATACAAATTTTGTGGTAACGCAGTTCACTCAAATCTTCACTACCCGGGTCCATACCAATAGCAACAGAAATATCGTGCACTTCCTGGCTCGCCAGGATTTCTGCAGAGTCTACTTCCCAGGTATTCAGGATTTTTCCGCGCAACGGCATAATTGCCTGGAATTCCCGATCGCGCGCTTGTTTCGCCGAACCGCCTGCCGAATCCCCTTCCACCAAAAACAATTCGCTACGCGCAGGATCACCGCTCGAACAATCTGCCAATTTTCCTGGCAATGCCGGCCCCTGGGTTACGCGCTTACGTTCAATTTTTTTGCTGGCGCGCACGCGCTTTTGCGCATTGCTGATACAAAATTCAGCGAGTTTATCGCCATCTTCAGTGTGTTGGTTTAACCAAAGTGCAAACGCATCCTTGGTGATACCGGAAACAAATGCGGCTGCTTCGCGCGAGGTTAATCGCTCCTTGGTCTGACCGGAAAATTGCGGGTCAGCATGTTTGTAAGAAAGCACATAACAACAGGCATTCCATAAATCTTCCGGCGCGAGTTTGATACCGCGCGGAATTAAATTGCGGAATTCGCAGTAATCACGCAGGGCATCCAGCAAACCGGTACGCAAACCATTTACATGGGTTCCACCTTGTGCAGTGGGAATCAGGTTGACGTAGCTTTCCTGGATTAATTCGCCGCCTTCGGGTAACCATTGTACCGCCCAGCTCACCGCCTCAGTCTGGCCACTGAAATCGCCAACAAAAGGCTGTTCGGGCAAGGTGAGCCATTCTTTAGTGGCGCCGGCCAGATAATCCTTTAAACCATCTTCGTAATACCAAACATCTTTTTCGCCGGTTTGCTCATCCAGGAATGAAACGGTTAAACCGGGGCACAATACCGCTTTCGCACGCAACACATGGCGCAAACGCGTGACAGAAAATTTATTCGAATCAAAATATTTTGGATTCGGTAAAAAATGGACGCTGGTACCCGTCTGGCGTTTGGGACAAGTGTCAATAATTTCCAGGTCACTCGCCTTATCGCCATTGGAAAAACCCATGCGATAAACATTGCCATCACGTTTAACCGTGACGATTAATTTTTCAGACAGGGCGTTAACAACCGACACACCCACACCGTGCAAACCACCGGAGAATTGATAATTTTTGTTGGAAAATTTTCCGCCCGCATGGAGCGTACATAAAATTACTTCGACGCCGGGCTTGCCTTGTTCGGGGTGAATATCCACCGGCATCCCGCGGCCATCGTCAATGACAGTGATGGAATGATCTTTGTGCAGAATCACTTCGATGGATTTCGCATGCCCTGCCAGCGCCTCGTCGACGGAGTTATCGATAATTTCCTGCGCGAGGTGATTAGGGCGTGTAGTTTCGGTATACATACCCGGGCGTTTTTTTACCGGGTCTAATCCCGTGAGTACTTCAATATCTTCTGCGGAATAATTAGCCATTTTTTAATTGGTGTTCTGTGTGGTGAAAGAATTTGATGTAATCGTGGAAGTAACGTTCAAAACCTTGAAAGGCGTGATCGCCACCTTCTTCAATTGTTTGTTTGCAACCGGTGTATTTTTGTACTGCCTGGCGATAATCCAGGGTTTCGTCACCGGTTTGGACCAGCAGCCAGTAATTGGCATGGCGGGTCACGGGCGTATCAGCCGCGATAATTTCGTCAATGTGCTGCGCGTGTAAACGGTAGCTATCATCCGTGTGATAACTTTTCAGGTCAACCTCTAAATACGCCGGCATAAAATTCTGCGGTTGCACTGCCGGGTTAATCAGGATTGCGCGCAGATTGTATTTTTCCGCCAGCCATGTCGCCCAGAATCCCCCCAGTGAACTGCCCATCAAATACACCGGTTGAGGCAATAAAGATTCTACTAACGATTCGAGGATAGCCTGGGTTTCAGCAGGATATGGCGGTAATTGCGGGCAATAAAAATCGATTTCAGGATAATTCCCCGCCAACCAGAATCGGGTTTGCCGGGCTTTAAATGATTGGGGGGAACTGAGAAATCCGTGGATGTATAACAACGCGGCCATGAATATGAATTAATAACCGGCGGATTTGTAATCAATGACGTATTGCTTACCGGTAACGCGAGCAATACCGGTAGAAAAACTGCCATCATTATTTAATTCAAACCAACGATAACCAGGCATTAATGTATCCACCGTAAAATCTTCACATTTAGGCTTGAATTGCACACAGGTTGATGGCGTAGCCAGCAATTCAACGCCGTTACGCTTCAATTGGAATTCCTGATGCACATGTCCCCAGCTAATAATTTTTACATTCGAATGGGCATCAGTGAGTTGGAACAGCGCATCAGCATTGCGCACAACGTATTGGTCAATCCAGGCGCTACCGACAGGCACTAACTGGTGATGCAGGGAAACGACAATATGTTTATCAGGATGGGATTCAAGGATGTGCTCGAGAAAATCCAGTTCACTCGCCGCCAATTGGCCATAGACCTGACCGGGTACACTGGAGTCCAACAATACCACCAACCAATTTCCCAATTCTACGAGACGCCCTTGCACACCGAGAAAGTCCTGGCTGGATTCCATAATATCGGCAGCATCATGATTGCCCGCCAACCAGCTTAATGGTTGGGCAAAGTAGCGGCGCACAATTTGTTCGTAGCGGACATAACAATCAATATGGCCAGCACTGGCCACATCGCCTGTACATAGCAAATGATCAAAAGAAGGCTCGGCCTGTTGGATCAGCTGTAACACATCCTCAAGGCTCTGGTCGGTATCTAGTCCCAACAAGGTCTCACTTTTCCGTGGACCCAGATGGCAGTCGGTGATCTGAATCAGACGCACTGGTAATTCTCGTTCCCGGTATAGTTGAATCTGGTTGATATTTTTTTGTTATTGATTGCGGGTATCCATCCCGTCTTTTCGTGGCCTGAGGTGTCAGAATGGATAAATATCAATCGCAACGATATACGCTAAACACAGTTTACGCCACCCTGCGACCTCGCAAAAACGGGCATTCGTGGTTAAAACATGTAAATTTTGTGAAAAGGGTATAAATGCAAATGTGAATAATCTGCCCGGGATTTATGAAAGGAAATATTTACGCACAAGAATTAAGCAGTTCTAAAACGGGAAACGGGCATCCGGTGCAAATCCATGCTCAATACAGACATTGAGCCATTCACCTAAAAAACGATTGAGTTGATACTTCTCATCGCTTTGGTACATGGCCTGGTTAGGGTACTCATAACGGGGGCGCAAACGTTTGTGCCCTTGCCATGCGAGGACCTCTGCCAGTTTTGCGTCGTGATACATGCGCAAGGTTAACTTTGGCATAGCAAGCCATTCGGAACTGATACCGACTGATGTACGACTCAATTCCAATGTAGTGGTATAGGGTGATCTTTCCAACACCCGTAACAGGTGCAACCACTGCTGATCGCCACGAGCCACCATAAAACGAAATTCGTTTTGGGTTTTATCGGCGGCCAGTTTCATCAACCGCGCATAGTTAGCCTCACACTCCGCCATCTGCAAAGGCAGGTCCACCTTATAACGCTCTTTATAGGTCACGTAGTCAGGTTGAGGTTTATTAACGCGCAGTGTGAACATAGATACCCGTTGGGATTGGTTAAGCCGGAAAAAGATGCTGTGTTTGTTATCGCTTACGCAGAGTGTTAGCCAGACTCACAACCAAGTCAATGGGTGAAAAAATTTATTACGTTGTTGCGCGCAAGCGGCTACGATTTAACTGTAACCATTGCAAACAAATCAATGCAGCGGCGTTATTAAATGCACCGCTATATAATCCGGCAAACACTTCATGTGCTGCGAACACGTGCACGCGAATATCTTCACCTTCTTCCGGCAAACCATAAACGCCACCTGCCTGGCTCAAATCACAGAGCCCGCAATACAAATGTAATTTCTCATCACAACCACCGGGGCTGGATAAATAATTGCAAATATATTCCAACGCATAAGGTTCTACATTGGCTTCTTCCCTGAGTTCACGACGTGCAACATCTTCCGGCAATTCGCCCTCTTCCAACATACCGGCAACAACTTCATAACACCAGGGACCATTAGGTTCAGCAAGCGCACCTACACGAAATTGCTCCACAATACCAATCAAATCCCGATGTGGATCATAAAGCACAACGGCTACTGCTTCACCGCGCACAAATAATTCACGCCCAATCTCTCCACTCCACTCACCGTTAAATAATTTGTGGCGAAGAAATAATTTTTCAACACGAAAAAAACGTTTATACATTTCTTCGCGGCGAATAATTTCTACATCGGTATTGGTGAATTGGGGTTTCTCGATCATGGTAAGTCCTGTTGAATACCCCCGCCCCTTTCGTCAAAGGGGCGGGGAGTTTAGATAGGCGAATTTAGATATGACTTTGCAACGTAAAAATTACATTATTAAACGATGCCAATAATACCGAAGGGAGATATTCCCCTTTGGAAACAGGTGCGCAACCAAAGGGGAAAAAATGATTATACTTTGTGATATAACTCCGCGCCCTGTTCGATAAATTCTTTGGATTTTTGTTGCATTTCTGCTTCCACATCAATCATACGCACCAATTGATCTTCATTAATACCTTCAACATTTACACCTTGTTTGGCCGCATAGTCGCGGACTTCCTGGGTAATTTTCATAGAGCAGAATTTCGGGCCACACATGGAGCAGAAGTGGGCAACCTTTGCCGATTCCTTTGGCAAGGTTTCATCGTGATAAGCACGTGCGGTATCCGGGTCCAGGCCCAGATTGAATTGATCTTCCCAACGGAACTCAAAACGTGCTTTAGACAACGCGTTATCGCGCAATTGCGCACCGGGGTGTCCTTTCGCCAAATCAGCGGCGTGCGCTGCAATTTTGTAAGTGATGATACCTTCTTTAACATCATCTTTATTTGGTAAACCCAGGTGTTCTTTTGGCGTTACATAACAAAGCATCGCGCAACCATACCAGCCAATCATGGCCGCACCGATACCGGAGGTAATGTGATCGTAACCCGGAGCAATATCTGTCGTTAATGGACCAAGCGTATAGAAAGGTGCTTCGTCACATACTTCCAATTGCTTTTCCATGTTCTCTTTGATCATATGCATTGGCACATGGCCCGGGCCTTCAATCATGGTTTGCACATCGTGCTTCCATGCAATTTTGGTTAGTTCGCCCAGGGCTTCCAATTCACCGAATTGCGCTTCGTCGTTTGCATCGGCGATTGAACCGGGGCGCAAGCCATCACCCAATGAAAAACTTACGTCGTAAGCCTTCATGATTTCGCAAATTTCTTCGAAGTGTGTGTACAAGAAATTTTCCTTGTGATGGGCAAGGCACCACTTTGCCATGATCGAACCGCCGCGCGACACAATACCTGTCACACGCTTCGCCGTAAGCGGAACATAACGCAGCAATACACCCGCGTGGATAGTGAAATAATCCACGCCCTGCTCTGCCTGTTCAATTAATGTATCGCGGAAAATTTCCCAGGTTAAATCTTCTGCGACACCATTTACTTTTTCCAGTGCCTGGTAAATTGGCACGGTGCCAATAGGTACATGGGAGTTACGGATAATCCATTCACGAGTTTCGTGGATATTTTTACCGGTGGACAAATCCATTACGGTATCGGCGCCCCAGCGCGCGCCCCATGTCAGTTTTTCAACCTCTTCCTCGATAGAAGATCCCAATGCAGAGTTACCGATATTGCCGTTAATTTTCACCAGGAAATTGCGACCAATAATCATCGGCTCAACTTCGGGGTGATTAATATTTGCAGGAATAATTGCCCGGCCACGCGCTACTTCACTGCGCACAAATTCCGGCGTAATTTCATCGGGAATACTTGCACCAAAACTCATGCCTTTGTGTTGCTGATTGAGAATGCCCAGCTCGCGTGCTTGCGCCAACGCCATATTTTCACGGATGGCGATGTATTCCATTTCCGGTGTAATAATGCCTTTTTTGGCGTAATGCATTTGCGATACATTTTGGCCCGCTTTTGCGCGGCGCGGCTGCCGGGTTAAATTAAAACGCAAGTGATCCAAACCTTTGTCACTCAAACGCTGCTTGGTAAATTCTGAATGGCTGTCTTCAAGAATTTCGGTGTCGTTACGCTCTTCGATCCAGCGCGTGCGCACTTCCGGCAAACCGGTGCGCAAATCGATTTTCACTTTTGGATCGGTGTAAGGGCCAGAAGTATCATAAACACGCACCGGTGGATTCTTCTCACCGCCAAATGCAGTCGGGGTATCATCCAGGGTAATTTCACGCATAGGCACTTGAATATCTGCACGCGAGCCTTGCACGTAAATTTTTTGCGAACCGGTAAAAGGTTGAATGGAGGCTTTATCCACCTCGGCGGTTTGGCTCAGAATTTTATCGACGCTGGTGTTCATAATGTCCTCGGCTTTTTGGTTTAATTCGCTGATTGAATGAATAGCAATTTTCAGACGCAATAGATGCGCCCCTAGGGATGGAATTTATAAAAATGATGGACCGGGCCGGAACCCTGCCCTATCTGTAATTTTTCTGAGTGCGATAATGCGTTATGCAAATACTCTTTAGCTTGCTGCACGGCTTCCTTAAGTGGCAATTGTTTCGCTAAACCGGCCGCAATGGCAGAGGCCAGGGTACAACCTGTGCCGTGTGTATTTTTTGTGTGCAGGCGCGGTGCAGAAAAAACTTCCGCACTATCCAAGGTAATAAGCAGATCACTGGCTTGCTCGCCATCGGTATGGCCACCTTTCATCAACACTGCTTTTGCACCGAGCGCCAATAATTTTTCACCTTGCACTTGCATGCCGGATAAATCAGTCGCCACAGATTCATTTAATAATGCAGCCGCTTCATGCAAATTGGGTGTGATTAACGTCGCCACCGGGATTAGTTGCCTGATTAACGTTTCGATAGCATCTTCTGCCAGCAAACGGTCACCGCTGGTGGCAACCATTACCGGATCGAGTACAAAAGGTATGCCCGGATAGGCCTGCAATGATTCAGCAACTGCCGCGATAATATCGGCCGTAGCCAGCATGCCGGTTTTAATTGCACCAACATTTATATCGCTCAACACAGAATGAATTTGCTGCTGCACAAACGCAGGCGGGATGGGGTATACACCTTGCACACCCAACGTATTTTGCGCGGTCAGTGAAGAGATAACGCTGCAACCAAATACGCCTAACGCCGAAAAGGCTTTCAAGTCAGCCTGGATACCTGCGCCGCCGCCGCTATCGCTACCGGCAATGGTCAAGGCAATGGGTGTTATCGGTGTGCTCATGGAATTTCCGCAATAAAAAAGACACGGAAACAGAGAAAAACGCCAGACAGGCCAGATGGGTTGTATGGAGAATCTCGTTCCCTACGCCGGTACTAACCGGATCAGGTCGACGGGTATATCTCAGCCAATACACATGCATCAGCACCCCGACAAGAAAGTGGGCAGTCTATTGGAGTTGCCAGGGAGAGTAAAGCTAATGGCCTGATCCAGCCCGGATGATTCATCAGTTACAACCCCTGACATTTTTTTGCATCCTGAATCTATATGATGCCCGTCCGGGTCTAACGACAGGTAGCCGCTCCTGGTTTAATCGTGACGGTTGATGGCAAAAGCCGCCGCGCCCGGATATGAATGTGGGTATAGAAAGGTAAAGTAACGTTGAGGCTTACATTTGTAACTTCACCGCAACGGCGCCAAACCTTACTCTTTACCCAAAATGAACTTACGTTCACCGCTCGACCCGAAACCGTCAAGCAGCTACACTCCACGCTCACCTGAAACCATGAATTAACAAGCTGCGCCCCATATCGTTCCAGGGGGTGACAGTTAGCCGGAATATCCGGTAGCGAACTGGAATTCTTAACACTGGACTTTTGGATACCCCTATGAAAAAGACCAAGCTTTACCTGCTCGTCAGCCTGTTTTCCCTAACTCCTTTTACCGCGCACGCCAATAGTCTGTTCGATGTTTACGAACTGGCCCTGCAAAATGATGCTCAATTAAAAGCCGATAAAGCCAAATACGAAGCTGGCTTGCAGAATAAAACGATTAGTCGTGCCGGCTTGTTGCCGCAAATTAATGCCGCTTACGAAGCTAGAAAAGAAGATAGTGAGACCACCAATAATCGCACCAACGTTACAACAAAGGATGACTACGACTCTAAAGGCTGGAGAATTTCGCTTAACCAGCCGCTGTTTAACATGGCCTCCTGGTTTACTTATAAACAGGGTGTGAAATTGAGCGAGCAAGCAGAAGCGCAGTTTGGAGCGGATCAGCAGAGCCTGATTGTTCGCGTAGCGGAAGCTTACTTCAATGTATTACGTTCCATCGAAACGCTGGAAGCCACCATTGCAGAAGAAAAAGCATTGTCCAAGCAGCTTGAACAAACCAAACAACGCTTTGAAGTAGGTTTGACTGCGATTACCGAAGTTCACGAAGCACAAGCTGCTTTTGATAGTGCCCGTGCAGCCACATTGGAAGCGCGCGGCAATCTGGGCATTAGTTACGAAGCATTGGAAGTACTGACCGGCAAACCGGAAGATAAAGTTGCACCATTGTCAGCCAAGTTTCCGGTAATAAACCCGGAACCTGCCAACCGTGCCAATTGGGTTGAGTTTGCATTAACCAATAACTACAACCTCAAGGCATCGAAGCTTCAGGCAGATGCCTCTTTGCAAAATGCCAGAGCTAATAGATCCAATCATTTACCAACCGTGGGTGCATCATTGGGATATTCCGACAATGATACCGATGGCACCAGAAGCAGTGGCCTTGTTGATAGTACAACCGATGGCAGCTCGGTAACCATTTCAGTTGATGTACCCATTTTCAGTGGTGGAGCAACTACTGGCCGTAGCCGTCAGGCGTACGCGCAATACACACAAGCACAAGAGTTGTATAACAGCACTCAACGCAATGTAATTCAAAATACCCGTGCACTGCACTTATCTGTTGAAACTGATGTAGCATCCGTACAAGCACGTAAACAGGCGATTGTTTCCAACCAATCTGCGTTGGAAGCTACCCAATCGGGTTATGAAGTAGGAACGCGTAACCTGGTAGAAGTATTGCTTTCACAACGCAACCTTTATCAAGCGCGCCGCGATTATTCCAATGCATTGTTTGATTATGTAATTGACACCATCAAACTGCGCGAAGTAGCCGGCATGTTAACGCCAGCTGATGTACAGGAAATTGATAAATGGTTATTGGATGACTCACTGGTGAGCCGCCAGCAATACGAAAACTAATATCAATAATTGAATTAGTGAAAAAAAATGCCGGGCCAGTTCCCGGCATTTTTATTGATAAGGATTTATTTCAACATGCCAATACGTTTGCTTTCGAATCAACAATCCAAATACGAGCAATACAACCCTCACAGTGCAAGCTCATCTGGCGGCAAAAAAATATGTAGATGTTATCGGAAATTTTTTATTTACCAATAAAAAAATAGGGCCACATTCAAAAAAGATGACATATCAATCATCAACACAACATCTACCAATTCACAAAAATATAATTTTTCATCCAACCAAAATGTTAATAGAACCAGAAAATACGTATAGTCATTTTGCTTTTCGCAGTACCCAAGAGCACTAATAACTATAAAAAAGTCTGTAACTGTTTCTCTGGAAAGCTGTAGTTCCCCTGAAAATCCAGACTTATCGTTTCGGTCAATCCGTCCATTTATTTCCCATAACTTGACGAGATTGTAATTATGTTAAAAAAAATCGTTATCACCACTGCACTTCTAGGTTGCGCTGCCAGCGCATTTTCTGCATCCAATCGCCCTGAGGGTTATGTCACTATCTGTAAAATTGGAGAAACCTGTTCAGTAAGCGGTGCAACCAACGTCGCGTTTGGCGCTGCCGATAAATTTGTTTATAAAATTTTAAGCGGCAGTTTTTCTTGCTCTGTTGCAACCTTCGGTTCAGATCCAAACCCGTCCAAATCCGTAAAAGAATGTTCCATTCCCAAATCAGGTTCCGGTGGAACTACCTCTTCAACACCAGCATCATCGGCTAGCACCAGCAGTAGCGGTAATAATGGTGGTGGTGGCTCCGGCAGCATCACGGGTGCAACCTGTGGATCCGGCGGTAGCACTGTGAATGTAAGCTCCACGATTGTTGTTTCGAGCGGTATTTATGATGGCGGCTGTAAAGTATTTAATGCTACCAGTGCATTAGGTAATGGAAGCCAAAGCGAAGGACAAAAACCGGTATTCCGTGTAGAAAACGGAGCGACATTGAAAAATGTTGTGCTGGGTAATAATGCGGCCGACGGAATTCATTTTTACAACGGCGGCACCATCGATAATATTCGCTGGACTAACGTGGGCGAGGATGCGATGACCATCAAATCTTCCGGTACGGTAAATGTGAAAAATATTTCCGGTTACGATGGTTCGGATAAATTTATCCAAGTGAATGCAGCATCTACGCTCAATGTTTCCAATTGTGTTGTCGATAGCATGGGGAAGTTCCTTCGTCAAAATGGTGGCACCACATTTAAAATCACTGTTAATGTGGATCGCTGCCAGATATCCAATATGGGGGAAGGTATTTTCCGCACCGACAGTTCAGCCAGTACCGCAAAAATTACCAATAGCCGCTTGCGTAATGCGGGCTCTATTTGTATCGGTAAATGGGCAAGCTGCACCAGTTCAGGTATTACCAATTATTAATGGGAGCGAATCCTGATTAATAGACCAACCATAAAAAACGCCGGGCTTTTTTACAAGTCCGGCGTTTTTTTACAATACTGTTTTTATGAACTCCAATGTTTTGTCCAGGGCTCCACGATTTTCAACTGCCACACGTAAAGCATTTTCTCCTTTTTGCTGTCGCAACTCCGGATCATTTAACAAGCGCGTTAACATTGCCGTCAACTCATCGGCATTGCGCGCAATATCGAGCGCATCAGCAGCTTTTAATAAAGAAGATACTTCAGAAAAATTAAACAAATGTTCGCCACTTAACAAAGGCAATCCCCAGGCAGCAGGCTCGATAAAATTATGCCCGCCATTCGGCACCATGCTGCCACCAACAAACGCAATATCACTCGCACCAAACAGCAACATCAGTTCACCCATAGTGTCACCGAGCAAAATATCCATATCCGCAGAAATTTCATTGCGACTACGCCGCCGGGTTTTAAATCCGCGCGCCTCGCACAGCTGCCCTACTTTTTCAAATCGCTCAGGATGGCGAGGAACCAATATCAACATCAATTGCCGCGCTGTTTCACCAAGCGTTGCACGCGCTCCGGCAAACGCATCGAGAATAATTTCATCTTCTCCCTGGTGTGTGCTCGCGGCAATCCAGACAAGCCGATTAGCGTTATCCGACAATTGCCTTTTCAGATCCGCAGCGCGCGCGCGCAATTCATCGGTAAGGGACAAATCAAATTTAATATTACCAGTCACAAGAGCTTTGGATTCCGACAGCCCCAATTGGACAAAACGTGCAGCATCGGTTGCATTTTGGATTAATGCCAATTGCAAATTATTTAACATGGGCGACGTCAATGCAGAGAGCCGTGCATAGCCTCGCGCCGACTTTTCTGACAAACGCCCGTTCACCAATATCGCGGGAACGCCGCGTTTCGTACAAGCAGCTAATGTATTGGGCCAAAGCTCGGTTTCCATTACCAAATACACTGCCGGATTTATTCGCTTGAAAAAACGGGCCAACGCGTCAGGTACGTCGTAAGGAGCGTAGATATGAAATACTGAATTTCCCAGAGTTGCCTGTACCCGCTCTGAACCTGTTGGTGTAGTAGTCGTAATCACCAGGTGCAAATTGTCATCAGCCATTAAACGGCGAATCATTGGTAACGCAGCAAGGAACTCCCCAACGGAAACGGTATGCAACCACACCACTTTTTTTGCAGTAACTAATCGGGGGAAAAAACCAAATCGCTCTGCCCAACGCCTGGCATAAGCTGGCGCAGCAAAGGAGCGCCATAACAGGCGCAGCAAAATAAAAGGTAATAAACAGTAGAAAACTATTGTGTAAAGAAAGCGCATATCACGACTCAATAAACAACAAGACCGGCAGAATAACAAAAACCTCTAACGCTCCAAAGCTTTTATCCATTCAGCAAGGCAGGCATTATTAAACTGCTAGCGCACCGGCTTGGGCCTGCTTTAATCAGGAACTTGAACAAATATCCCATCAACCCCGCTGCACCACACGCATTACCCATAAATTAAAACGGCGCATTCCTGCGCCGCTTTCTTGTAAAACATTATTGCGCTATGGGTACCAATTGCACCCGTGCAGGGCTACCCAATTTTATATCGCCACGTACGCGATGACCTGGAACAGCTTCGCGCATTTTCTGGTAGATCCAGCGACCTTCTACATCGGTGCGCGCAATAATAATCGCGAGCGAATTAGTATCTTTTAATTTGCGTGCGATCTCGCCCAGTTTCGCGATTATTTGTGGATCATCCTTGCCCACTAGATCCGCATTCAATAAGAATTCATTGGCACCACCGCGATAAGGTTCTACCGGCGGCGCGGATTTAATTTGCTCAGCCAGTGCCGCAGACACTTCTTTGATCAGCAGATTTTCCGGGTCCACAATACGGGCATTGTTGAGCATGGTAGTCGCCTGGGAATAACTTCCCCGCGCAGCTGCCTGGCGGGCCAAATCCACATAGCGCATTACAATTCCCTGCAAACCGCCTTTTGCGCGCGCATTATTTGGATCCAGCTTTAACGCCGCACGGAAATAATCAAATGCATTGTCATTTGCGGGAGTGAGCAACTGGTTTTGCGCGAGTGTGTATTCACCATTCAGGATCAACAACTTTGCCGCTTGTTGTTCTTTAGTCAGTGGTGCAGGAGCCTGTACTACCGGCGCCGGGGCTGGGGGCGGTGGAGGCTCTTTTTTCTTCCATAAATTGACCTGGCAAGCGGCCAATCCCAGACTGGCAATAATCAACACACTGCAACGGACAACAATACTCAACATAAAAACATCTCTTGGCAAAACAACATTTGTTGCGGAAATTCCCACAGTGGATGGCCGCTTTATAACAAATATGGGATCAGGAATAAAAATGTTACGGAATGGTGGCTTTTCGGGAATGAAAGTCATTGCCCAGTGTCCATAGGGTCGCGTATGTTACTGTAACTCAGCCGTTCCGGCATCCGGTACTCACCATTACAACAAAGAAACACGATTATGTTTTCACGCTTGATTTCATTCGCCCTGCAATCCGTGCTGTTAATGGCTTGTTTTTCAGCGGTTGCGGCAAACGATCCTTTTGCCCCCAAAAACCAGAGCCTTAACCAATCCCCCGTGTCACTGGAAAACAAGATTGCTGCGCAGGATGAGTTTTTGCCGGTCGCCCAGGCATTTATTCCGGAATACACCATCGCGCAAGGCAAGCTGGTTTTGCACTGGAAAATTGCCGATAGCTACTACCTCTACGAGGAACGCTTTAAATTCAAAGCCGATGAAGGAATTACCCTGATCCCAAGCTACACACCGGGGAAAATGAAGTATGACGAGCTATTCGAGCGCGAAACCATGGTGCATTACCATGAAGTTACCGCAAGCTTCGACCTCAGCACTATTAATAAACCATTTATCCTGAAGCTCGAATTCCAGGGATGTGCCGATGCCGGTTTGTGCTACCCCCCGCAAAAGAAAACCTTGTCGATAGATCCGGCCAACGCATTGGTTGTGGAGCAATCGGCAGCAGCAATACCGGTTGCATCAACACCGCCCACCACAGAAGCACCAGCTCCCGCACCGGCTGAATCCGGCTGGCTGTTACAGGCTATTTTATTGGCGATCCTGGGTGGCACCATCCTTAACCTTATGCCCTGCGTTTTTCCGGTGTTGTCTATCAAGGTAATGAGCCTGGCCGCGGCAGATCGCGCACGCCTTGCAATTCACGGTTGGGTTTACACGTTGGGTATCGTTGCCTGCTTTGTTGGCTTTGCTGTTGCTTTATTGATTGCGCGCAAAGGTGGTGAAGCCATTGGTTGGGGCTTCCAGCTGCAATCACCGGGATTAATTGCTGCACTTGCTTATTTATTCTTTGTGATGGGATTGAGCATGTCCGGCCTGGTTAACGTTGGTACCAGCCTGATGGGCGCCGGCCAGGGACTCACGCAAAAATCCGGCTTAAGCGGGTCCTTTTTTACCGGCGTACTCGCCGCTGTTGTCGCCAGCCCATGCACCGCCCCCTTTATGGGAACAGCACTGGGCTTTGCACTCACCCAGCCGGCGTATGTTTGTATCGCAGTGTTTGCAGCCCTTGGATTCGGTATGGCCTTACCGCTGTTATTACTGTGCTATTTGCCAGCACTTGCACAACGCCTGCCCAAACCGGGTGTATGGATGGATAACCTCAAACAATTTCTTGCCTTTCCCCTTTATCTCAGCGCTATTTGGTTACTGTGGGTTTATGGCCGCCAAACCAGTGTTAATGGCATGGCGACTCTGGCAGCAGGGGCGGTCCTTATCGCATTTGGCTTGTGGTTGTCAGGTCGTGACGCCAAGGGATTCTGGCAATGGATTCGCCGCTTGCTAATCGCCCTAAGCTGGATTGCGGCCATCAGCCTACCCTTTCAAACCCAACACCAAAAAACCGAAACCTCCAGTCGCTGGCAACCTTACAACGCTGAACTGGTTGCCGAGCTGCGCGCTCAAGGCCGTCCGGTATTTATCAATTTAACGGCAGATTGGTGCCTGACTTGCCTGGCGAATGAACGAATCGCATTGCATACAGAAGCTGTGGAGAAAACCTTTGATGAACTGGATGTAGCAACCTTCAAAGGTGATTGGACTAATACAGATCCAAAAATCACTGAACTTTTACAAGAATATGGCCGTAGTGGCGTTCCTTTATATCTGTGGTTTCCTGCCAACAGTGTGGGAAAAGCCCAAATATTGCCGCAACTTTTGACGAAAGATTTGTTGGTCACCACACTAACCGGTAAAAATAACTGACAATTCGACGATTTTGGGCGAATTTTTTAACAAATAAAGGCTTTTTAACGAAACTTCCCTAATCTTGTCGCTAACAGGGCGACAAGATGCGGGGATAATCGTGCAAAACTGTTATTTACAGTTGAATTTTTACTCCTGCGATAACTAACTTCTGCAATCTTGCAGCGATTTTCTGCCATCTGAATAAAATTTTGCAGCTATCGTGGACATAGCCTTTTTTTTGCGGCAAACTCCCCTCACTTTGAATTCCCCGGATGGGGCGCTTTAACCCAATTGCAACAAATCGCAACCAATTGGCTAAATTCGCCACATAAAACAGAAAATAACCGCAGGAAAACAGTCAATGGCAACCATTTTGGTACTTCACGGCCCCAACCTGAACTTGTTAGGGCTGCGCGAGCCAGGAATTTATGGTGCAACTACCCTTGACGACATAAACCGCACACTGGCGCAAACCGCGCAAAAAGCCGGTCACCACCTGCAAACCCTGCAAAGCAACGCCGAATACGAACTGATTGACCGTATTCATGATGCGCGCAAGGAAGGAGTGGATTTCATCATCATCAACCCGGCGGCCTTTACCCATACCAGTGTTGCCTTGCGCGATGCATTGCTCGGCGTCGACATCCCGTTTATTGAAGTTCATTTATCCAATGTGCATAAACGCGAAGCGTTTCGCCATCATTCGTATTTTTCTGATGTCGCCCAGGGCGTCATCTGCGGTTTTGGAGCCACCAGTTATGAATTGGCACTTCAAGCCGCATTCAAACTCGTAAAATAACACCTACCCTTTAACCATTTGGTCTTACCAAACCATTACAACTACTTGTTGCCAGAGAGGACACCATGGATATTCGCAAAATTAAAAAACTGATCGAACTGCTGGAGGAATCCAACATCGGTGAGTTGGAAATCAAAGAAGGCGAAGAATCTGTACGAATTGCCCGCAATAGCGGTACTACTCAATATTTCAGTGCACCGGCACCGGCGTATGCCGCCCCGGCAGCTGCACCCGTTGCCGCAGCCCCGACAGCCGCACCCGCTTCT
>NZ_KN266211.1:0-1533 GCF_000766945.1 Cellvibrio mixtus subsp. mixtus J3-8
GGCAATTACCTGGGGATGAGCACCCAGCAAACCTGTGATGGAAATGATTTTTACAGCCGTCCGGATTACAACAACGGTTATGAAAAATTTGAGGTTCCGCAATTTACGCTGAATGACCAGCTGAACTATGCTGCGCAGCAATCGCCAGCAACAGGAATAATGTCGTCGATAGAAGGAAACGCATTTGCCGGTGCCGGGTGCGGTATTCTTGCTGTATGTCTTGGGGATTCTGTTGAGGATGCGGTGGATATTGCAGCGGCGGAGCGCGTGGTTGGATCGTCGACGCTATTAATTGCAGGAATTGTTGCGCCGGGGCCGGGTGGGAAGTTTCGATCAGTCACTAAGGTTAATGATGCATTACGTGTTGCGAAGTCTGAAGAAAAAGGAGGTCTAGCACTCTTTAAATGGGGGAAGCAGTCAACCACCAAAACTAATGGTTGGAAAAGCGGTGATTTTATGCTTCATCTACCGGACAAAGGAAGTGCTAAATTAAATTGGAAACAGAACTCAGGTCATTTGCGTGAGCAGATGAAAAGGGGTAACCCAATTTATGATTCTTATCGTGATTCTAAGACAGGTCAACAAATTAATACTGGTGGCTTTCTGAATGCAGAAAGAAAACTTCTAGAATCTAAAGGTTGGAAATATGACGCAAATGCAGGCGCGTATTACCCTCCAGGCTCATAGGATGAAATGATTACGGGATAATTTATGAACTCTGATATTTTTAATGCTGCAGTGCTAAAACATTTCAATTTTCTAACTATTGATTATGGGTTTTCTGTGGTTCAAAAAGATTCTTATCAAATTCGATTTGAAAGTGATCAAGTATTTTTGAGTGTTTATTATGATGCAAATCGATCATATGAATTAGATGTTGAAATTGGATTGCTGAGTGCTCTATTTAATGTTAATGAACGATCATTCAATTTAGGCGAACTCCTGCGGACTGAGAATGCTATTGAGGGTAAACAATATCGTACTTTTCAAGTGTCTAGTCCTGACGCAATTGAGCGATGTGTTTCTAAATTAGCTACGCTTGTTTTATTGAATGCAAAAGATTACCTATTAGGTAATAAGTTTAGTTTCAAGCGTATATCTGACCTAAGAAATAGTGAATGTACTCAGCTAGAAATGAAAAGAAAGCTTGATGATGTCAGAAGTGAAGCGCAAGCAGCTTGGCAAAAAAAAGAATACTCAAAAGTAGTTGCTTTGTATAAGCCAGTTGAGCACATGCTTAGCGAAGTGGAAAGAAAGAAGCTTGTCTTTGCACAAAGACATTCTGAATAATTTCTCTTTATTAAAAGTATTAAAAAATAATCTTTAAATTCTGCGTCACTTGGGCGGGTTAAATACTAAGTGTCTTCTAAGCATCTAATCAAGCGTGCCGCTTTTTAGCGGCATTTTTAACTAAAATGCGCTCGGTCAATTCATTAGCCGCGTGGGGTATCTAGGGCGAGCGGCAAAAATCGGATTGGACACCGGGGAATCCAACAGAAACATTCTTAACCTCAAATGGTTTCACCGGCCATG
>NZ_KN266211.1:1898-3341 GCF_000766945.1 Cellvibrio mixtus subsp. mixtus J3-8
ATTTGAGGTTCCGCAATTTACGCTAAATGATTATTCGTTGAACTATGGGCCACCTCTGGGCGTTGACGGTGCAGTAGCGTCACAGTACGCTGGATGCGGAATGAATTCTGATTGCTTGATGGACACAGCTGCTACTGAGGCGGCAGCAATGTCTTTGGTTGTAGGCGGTGAGGGAGCTATTTTAGCTAAGCTTGCGTGGGAGGCCAGGACTGCGAAGGTTTTGGCTGATTCGTTGAAGACTGCTAACGCGAGAAAATTAGGAAAGGCTGGCGAGGATGCAGTGCGAGCTGTTCACAATATTGGTGATAAGTCGAAAATTGATGTCAATGGACGCAGTAGATTTCCAGATGGATTGATACCCGGTAAAAGTATTAGTGAAATAAAAAATGTTGCTAAGCAAGGGTATACACAGCAGTTGAAGGATTATGCTGCTCATGCGGAATCACAAGGGCTAAAATTTGATTTATATGTTCGTGGGCCTAATGCACCTGGTGGAATGACGCAACTAAGTGGCCCACTTAGAGCTGAGATTAGTGCTGGCAATATCAACCTAAAATTTATTCCTTAAATTATGAAAAAGAAAACTGAAACTACAGAAGAATGGTTTGCCCGTTTGCAAGCTGATCCTGAATATGTTGCAAGGCAAGCGGAGCAAGAGGCAAAGTTTGCTGAAAAATCAGCAAGAATAGCCGCAGAAGAAAAACCAATATTAGATGAGCTTCTTACAATAGGTTTAGATGTTGATGAATTGTCAGATTTCATTAACACCGCGGATCAATATGTGGAGGCCATTCCGGTATTAACCAAGCATATGCTTCTCCCTTATTCAGATGTGATACGAGAGACCTTGGCAAGAGCGTTGGCTATTCCTGAATCTAAATCTATTTGGAGTTTACTCGTACAGGAGTATATAAAAGCTCCAATAGGCAAAGGCATTAAACTTCGGGGAGATGTTGAAGAATTCAACCTTGGCTATAAATCCGGATTAGCCTGCGCATTGTCTGTAGCTGTGACTGATGAGACCTTGCCAGAGCTTATCGAATTGTTAAAGGATAAGCGACATGGTGAAAGTAGAGTTCTGTTGCTCTCTGCTATACAGAAGTCAAAAAATCCTCTCGCGATACAAGCTACTCAAGAACTGGCAGATGATCCTGATTTAAAGATTGAAATTGCCTCTTGGAAGAAAAAACAAAAGAAAAAATAATGTGTTCTGTATGAAAAAGCGGCAACGTTCTTACCTTAGCCGCTTTTTTTATGCGCGCCTCACTCGGTTGTTAACACCAAACACCCGTGCATCACGCGAATGGTCACGGGTGAGTTGATATCAAACCCCGCATGTTTTAACCAATGGCCTTTCAGTTGCAACCAGGGCATGGTGGCCTGTGGTGGATACTGTGTCTTGCGCCGGTAGTCGTAAACCATGCTCCCGGTTTTGATTTTGCG
>NZ_KN266211.1:3351-251574 GCF_000766945.1 Cellvibrio mixtus subsp. mixtus J3-8
TTTTAAGATTCCGGATTTTTCGGTTAATGATTATTTAACCAATGCATCGCAACGTCAGGATTCAACAGGGATAATTGCACCGCTGGAGGGAAATCAGTTTTACGGTGCCGCTGCTATTCTGGTTGAAGACGCAACGCTTGGGATTATATGGGGTGAAAATGGTTCCATATTGTCACTGAGAACCGACCCGCAAATGGAAGCGAATAAAACCGCGGCAAGGAATGGTGTTGCAGGATCACTGGTCAAAGGCGCGCAATTTGTGATGATGGTGGCTGGGCCGGGGAAGTTTAAGGCTGCTTTGCCTTCTGCTAGAACAATGGATCATCACCTTTTTCCTCGCCAATTTAATAAATATTTCAAATCAAAAGGTATTAATATTGATCAGCATACAGTTACTTGGGGGGAAAAAACGCACCTTAAGGGTATTCATGGAAACGGTCTTGGAAATATGCCGGGTGGATGGAACAAAATTTGGCAGAATTTTATCGAAAAGAATTCAAATGCAACTACAAAAGAAGTTTATCAGCAACTGGGAAGGATGATGGATGATTTCAGTTTAAGTGGATCACGAATTCATCCATACCAAAAGAATGATTGATACAGTAACGGGATACATGTGAAATGAAAAAGATACCGCCATTCAAACTTGAAAAAATTCCATTATCAGTGGAATCTAAAAATTTGCCCGGTTTTAAGTGGGCTGATGAAAACATTGGATCTAGAAACAAACTGGGAGGAGAGCCTGATTTTATTCAAGGCGAAGATGTTCCTATTTGTGAGGATTGTAAGAAAAGAATGACTTTTTACGCGCAGTTAGATTCTATAAATGATGAGTACTGTATAGCTGATTGCGGAATGATTTATGTTTTTATGTGCTTTGAGTGCAATAATGTAAAATCAATTATCCAATCAAATTAACTACCACACAGTTATTATCCGTAGATCAGATCTTAGTCCACAGTGAGGCAGTAAATGCCCTGGGCCAACTTGTTAACCGCATGAGTTTTGGTGCCTGGGGCGAGCGGCAATTATCCAAACTGGAAACCGGGCACCCCAACGGCCACATTCCTTACCGGCACCGGCTTCACTGGCCACGACCAACTGGATAATCACAACCTCATCCACATGGGCGGGCGTGTTTATGACCCGAACCTGGGCCGTTTCCTCAGCGCGGATTTGTTGGTGCAATCGCCGTATAATTCGCAGAGTTTTAACCGGTACAGTTACACGTTTAATAATCCGGGCAGTTTTGTGGATCCGGACGGTTATTCGTGTTACTACACCGGTTATTATCACCGCACCGATGACGGCCAAAAGGATTTTTTCCGCACCACGGAAACGTGTAATAACCCGAATTATTACAACCAGATCGCCCCTAACAACGGCACTGAAAATTTTACGATTCCGGAAACGCGCGCTGAATTTATTCTCAGCACGCACCCCACCCTACCTTTTCATAATCAAAACCTTCCCTTGATGCCGCTCCACACGCACATCCAGTAATTGTTCCAATGAAAAAATAAACGTATCTGTATCATCGATATTAAAAACACCGGAGATTTTTTGGTGTTTTAAATCGTCATGCAGGATAACTATTTTTTTTCGGGTATAACGATTGTATTCCGCTATGGCATCTTCCAGCGTGTCAGCCGAAAAATAAATTTTGCGTGCTTTCCAGGCAGAAATTCGTGCGGCGTTGGCTGGCTGGATAACCAATTTGCTATCGCCGGAATGAAAGTTGATAGCCTCACCTTGTGTTACCTTGCTCGTGAGTAAATTATCGGTAACCGTTTTTGTTTTAAATTCCACAATACCTTCGGTGACATCCAATGTGAGTTTGTGGTTTAACAGGGCTACATTAAATTCTGTACCGACTGCGCGAACCGAACTTTTTGCGGCGACCACTTCAAAGGGGCGTTGTTTGTCTTTGGCGACAGTGAAATAGGCTTCGCCTTTTTTTAATAAAATTTCGCGCTTATTACTGGTAAACCGGACTTGCAATGCTGAATCGGTATTCAATAATGCACTGGAGCCATCTTCCAATTGAATTAATCGCTGCTCGGCAATAGCGGTGGAATATTCGATGGGTTGCGGTGAACGCTGAAAAAAAACGCCAACACTAATTACCAGAAATGTTGCGGCGGCTGCAAACATATACCAGCGGTTATTGCGCGCGTTGGATTTTTTCCTGGCTCGTGCAGAATCCAGTTCGCGCTGGATGTCGGCATCATTTTTTAATTCCTGTGTCATCAACCATAAGCTACGGCATTGTTCAAATGCGAGCGCGTGGCGAATATCGGCGTTGCGCCATTGCTCAAATGCATCCCGGGTTTCCGGGGTTGCATCCGGGTTTTGCATTTGCGCTAACCAATCGGCCGCTTGAGAGCGAATTGAGTGGGAAGAATGTTGTCCAGAACCGTGGGTATTCATAAAAAATCTTCGAGTGATTGTTGCAATGCATGGAATGCGCTACTCATGTGACGCTCCACGGTGCGTGTGCTGATATTCAGTTCGCGTGCAATTTCAGGATACGTTAATTCATCAAAACGACTCAGCAGAAAGATTTGCCGGGTTAATGTCGGTAAACCCATTAATGCCTGTTTGAGTTGTGCCAGGGATTGTTCCCAATTCAAGGCGCGAATCGGAGTCATTTCATCACAGGGAAATTCCAGTTCATCAAAGCTATCGTGAAAATCCTGGCGGCGGCTGTGACGACGCCTTAGCCAATCAGTTACCAGGTTCGTCGCTATGGTAAAAATGTACGCGCGCGGATTTTGCTGGATACGTTCCAGGTCTTCATGCTGTAACAGCCGGATATAAGTCTCATGAAGGATTTCCAATGCGTCTTGCCGGCCACCGGGCAACATGCCAATAAGGTATTTCAGTAGCGACGCGCGATAGGTGTTATATAAATTTTCGGCGGTGAGGGGCATGGGTGGGGGCTCACCGGTAATGCCTGTTTGATCCGGGCTGAGCCTGGATACAAGGGTAAAAGTAGGTTTGGACATGGTAATAGCCGGGCCCCGGGCGAAGAAACATCTGAATGGGTCTGCCTCTATAAACGTATCATAAACCTGAAACCCGACATTGGATGCCGCTTTTCCGGAGTGATTTCCGCTATTCCAGCGCTATTTCAGGATTGTTGCATGGCGAACTCTTTTGTTATGGTTGCGCATTTATCTTCTCGTACAACCAAAAATAATTTTTATGAAAAAGGTTAAACAGACCATAACTGTCGCCCGTTTACGCTTCCCGTGGCGTAGAACAATGGCCATTAGTCTGTTTGTAGGATTGCTCGCGAGTAACGATGGATTTGCAGCCACGCGCTATTACCAGATTGAAAAATTACCCTTGGCCGACGCACTCACACGCTTCGCCGAGCAGGCGGATTTGCAATTATTATTTCGGCCAGAAAGTTTACCGGCTATTCATGTCGAGCCAATAAAAGGTGAATACACACCAGAACAAGTCCTGGCACTATTGCTGCGCGACACACCATTGAATTTTATTGTTGGTGGCAATGGCGCGGTGGTCATTCAAGCGCAGAGTAAACCAGTAATACCTCCATCTATACCATCGACAGCAGATCAAAAATCTATTGCGGACGAAGTTATCTCCGTTCAACCGCCCGAAGAACTATTGGTGACGGGTATCCAGGGAAGCTTGCGCCGCAATTTGGCAATTAAACGTGAATCCGATGCCGTGTTGGATGCAATGAATTCCGAGGATGCCGGAAAATTTCCCGATAAGAATATCGCTGATTCGTTGCAGCGAATTCCCGGTGTATCCGTTGATCGTATTTGGGGTGAAGGGCGCGATATTTATATTCGCGGCACTGATAAAGATATTAACCGCACATTGATGAATGGACAAAACGTTGCCTCTGCCTATTGGTGGGCTAATGATAATCCCAGCCGTGGTTTTAATTACACCATTCTTGCGTCGGAATTAATTTCATCGTTGCGTGTTTACAAAAGCCCGCAGGCGGACCTTGATGAAGGTAGCATCGGTGGTACCGTTATTATTTACACGCATAAACCGTTTGATATGGATGAAAATAATTTACGGTTTACCCTGGAAGAACAATATAGCGAATTACCTGATGCATATGATCCGCAGGCTTCGTTGTTAGGCAGTTGGCAAAACAGCGAACAGGACTTTGGTGTGTTGGTCTCGCTTAATTGGCAAAATACCAGCACGCGTCGCGATGGACTGGAATCGTTTCCAGATAATAGTTTGTATTCCATTGTGGATGATCACGGTAGTGTGACCGATGATGTTTATGTGATCTGGGGAGGCGGGTCAGCAATCTTTCAGCAAGCGCGCGAGCGCGATACCAGCAATATCACCTTGCAATGGCATCCCACCGGGAATTGGCGCACTGTGTTTAATTATGTGGGTTCTTCCATGGATATGAAGATCAGCAATCAGAATTATTTATTTATGCCGGGCGGTTTTAAATTACGCGAAGATCCGCCGGTAACAGTGTCCAATCCCCGCTTTGGGGCAACCGGTGATGGGCGAAAAATTTTGCTTGGCGGTACAGTGAATAATGCCGCGAGCACGGGGGCTGCGCTGGATGCAATTTTTCGCCGCGCTTATGTGAATAGCAACGTTTATGATCTTGATATTGAATACACGCATGAAAATATCCTGGTGCACACCCAGCTGGGCAATACTAATGCCGATGGTGGCACCAATCAGGATCAACTTTATCGTTTTGTTGGTAATACCCGCGAACGTTTTTCATTGAGTCGAAATACTATTGAAGTGGAATACCTGGACCTGGACCCACAGGATGCGCGCAGCCTTCCCTATTTCTCAAGTGATTCCCGCGATTGGATTCGCAATATGGAAGACAATGAAATTTATGCACAAACTGATATTCAATGGAGCCTGGATAATGCTTTTTTTTCGACGTTAAAAACCGGTATTAAATGGCGTGACCAAACGATTGAAAATAATCGTTATGCGGGCAGCATAGATACTTCCCATCCGCTGTGGACAATTTTTTCGCGCACCGGTTTGGCGAATGCCTCTACCGGTTTAACACCGGAATTGCACGGCCAAACGGCGAGCAATAAATCACTTACTCGTTTTGCCTGGGTTGATGAGGTGAATGCGACCGATGTTTTTGCACCCGCCTTTGATCAAGGGTTAATGCGTTATCGCTACGACAGTGACGCGTTTTACCGGATCAATGAAAGTATCAGCGCTGCTTATTTAAAGGGAGAGTTTCAACAGACGTCTTTACATGGAAACCTTGGTCTGCGTGCAGTAAATACAGAACAGGTCTCAACGGCTTATGAAGCGCAGCAGCGCAAGTCAAAGGCCCGGCATTACAATGATTATCTGCCGAGCATTAACCTCGTCTACGATTATCGCGATAATTTAATTTTTCGCGGTTCTTTATCTCGCGCTATGGCGCGCCCCACATTTCAAAACCTTAGTTCAAATATCGTCATTGATGGTACCAGTGGAAATGCTTCAGCGGGCAATCCCGGTTTGCAACCCTTTCGTGCACGACAAGGTGATTTGGGGATGGAGTGGTATTTTGATTCCGCATCATTATTCTCGGCGACTGCATTTTATAAAACGATTTCCACGTTTGTTTACAATAAAACCATGGAAGAAAACCTGGATGGAAAAAAGTTAAATGTGTCCCGGCCTTACAATGCGGAAGGTGCAGAAATTTCGGGCCTTGAATTACAGTGGCAACAAAATATTGGTAAAGGTGTAGGGGTTTCCAGTAACTACACGTTTACCCGAGCGCGGGTTGCATCCCAGGACAAAAAACAAATATTGAAATTGCCGGGAAATTCTCGCGATCAAATTAATGCATCGCTGTATTTTGAAGATACGCGTTATAGCCTGCGCCTCTCATACAACTATCGCTCCAAATCCTACGGAGAAGTATTATCCGGTACCCAGGATGAAACAAATGCTTACCAGCAGTGGGATTTCTCTGCTGCGTGGAGTCCTGTTTCATTTGCCAGTTTCTATATTGAGGCGATTAACCTTACCAACGAAGTTATTTATTACCGTACTGCTAATGATATTCCCCAAGGGCTTTATGAAAACGGACGCCGCTTTGCAGCCGGTGTAAGGTTGCGCTTCCAGGATGCTGCTATTGGCCTGCCTTAAACGTATTCCATTATTAAATCCCGCCATTTATTAATAGAAAAATGTAAATTTTTTATTTTCCGTATTTTTTATTGTTTTCCTGTCGGTTTGCTGATTTTCCTTGCGTTAATAACCAGGAGTCCATAACTCCTTGCGTTTCATTAACCCTGCAAATTTTTATCAACCGGTAAAGGTATAAGCGTGAAAACAATGAATAAAATAATACGTCATAAAAAATTACCCCTGGCAATGGCGCTGCTTGCTGCGGGTTGCTCGGCATCCGTATTCGCACAAACAGAAGAACCGGAAGAAATGGTTATTACCGGTATTCGCGGGAGTTTGCAGCAGGCTTTGTCTGTTAAACAAAACTCTGATGCGATTGTCGATGCAATTAATTCGGAAGATATTGGTGAATTCCCGGATAAAAATATTGCGGATTCGTTGCAGCGCATTCCCGGTATTTCTGTCGATCGTATTTGGGGTGAAGGCCGTGACATTTTTGTACGCGGCACCAACAGCACCATGAACCGTACCTTGATGAATGGACAAAACGTTGCATCAGCCTATTGGTGGGCAAATGATAATCCGAGTCGTGGGTTTAATTATTCGATCCTTGCATCTGAACTGGTTTCTTCATTGGAAGTTTATAAAAGCCCGGAAGCAGATATTGATGAAGGCAGTATCGGTGGTACGGTTATTGTCCGGACGCGTAAACCCCTGGACCTTGCATCGGGCACTATTAATTTGTCAGCGGAAAGTGTGTACAGCGAGTTGCCTGATGTATGGGACCCGCAACTTTCTGCATTGGGTAGTTGGAAAAATGAAGAGGGCACATTTGGCGTGCTCGCTTCAATTAATTCACAAAAACGCCGCGTGCGCCGCGATGGATTGGAGGGGTTTGCCGATAACACACTCTATTCGGTAACCGATCAGAATGGCGCGGTGACAAAAGATGTTTATGCGGTATGGGGTGGTGGTTCGGCAATTTTCCAGCAGGAAACTGAACGCCTTACCAGCAACGCCACATTGCAATTCAAACCCACTGATGCATGGGATTTAACCTTGAACTATGTTAAATCCGATATGGACTCTGACAACAACAATCAAAACTATTTATTTATGCCTGGCGGTTACAAACTGGCAAATGGCGACCGCGTAACGAATCCAAAATTTATTACTACCGGGGATGGCAAGAAAGCCATTGTCGCTGGCACATTTGAAAATCCCAATAGCGGCGGTGCAGCAATCGAGCCGATTTTTCGTGAAGCTTCCGTAGAATCGGAAGTGCTGGACTTTGATGCAACTTATACCGGTGATGACTGGACTGTACATGCACAAGTGGGAACCACCAGCGCGGAAGGTGGCAGTGATCGCGATATGGGTTACTGGTTTGAAGCCAATACCCGCGAACGCGTTAACCTGGGTAAAAATACGATTGAAATTGAATATCTGGATATTGATCCTAAAGACCATTCTGCATTGACGTTATTAAGTGCACGCGATTGGATTCGCAAAATGGAAGATGAAGAAAATTATGCGCAACTGGATTTTGAAAAAGAGCTGGACTGGGGAATCATCACCGGCATTAAAACCGGCATTAAATTTCGCGATGAAACCATCACCAATAATCGCACAGTAGGTTCAACCAATTCGTCCAGCCCTGCCTGGAAAGTGATTACGATGGACCAGGTATCCGGTGGATTAACGCCACGTTTGCATGGCGAAGCAGCAACCTCGGGCTCACTGACACAATATGCCTGGATTGATGGCAATAAAGCGAAACAAGTAATTGATCCGATGTTTGTTGCCGGTGCAATGACTTACACCTACGATCAAAAAGCCTTCTACGAAATTAATGAAGAAATTTCCGCAGCCTATGTTAAAGCCGATTTTGAAATTAATAAATTCCATGGCAACTTTGGTGTGCGTGCGGTAGAAACAGACCAAACATCCAAAGCCTATATCGATGGTAAATTAGGTTCAGTGTCGCGCAGCTACGATGATTTTTTACCCAGCTTTAACCTGATTTATGATGTGGCCGATGATGTCAAAATCCGTGCCGCGATTTCCAAAGTCATGGCGCGCCCGACCTTCCAGGATCTGAGTGCAAATATCACGATTAACGCCACTACAGCATCTGCAAGTGCAGGCAATCCCAATATCAAACCTTTTTATGCCGATCAATTTGAAGCAGGCGTGGAATGGTATTTTGAGGAAGGTGCGATCTTATCCGGAACTTTCTTCAGCAAAAGCCTGGATACTTTTGTGTTCACCCGTACGACCACTGAAGTTATTGATGGGAAAAATATTTCGGTAACCAGGCCACATAATGCATCAGACGGTGCGGACATCAGCGGATTTGAAGTGCAATTGCAAAAAGAATTGGGTTCGGGTTTTGGTATGGTTGCTAACTATACGTTTACCGATGCAACTGTGCCGGCTGTTGATGGTGGACAAAAATTAAAACTGCCAGGCAATTCCGAAGACCAGGCAAATGCATCTGTTTATTATGAAAATGACTCGGTCAGTATTCGCCTCTCTTACAACTTCCGTTCCGAAGCCTACGGCGGTTTGACGTCAGGCTCGCAATTGGTAACAGCGGATTATGATCAATGGGATGCAACAGCTGATTGGAATGTTACTGACCAGATCACATTGTTCCTGACCGCAGTTAACCTCACCAACGAAGTTATTTATCAGCACACAGACGACGGTATTCCCGTTGGTTTTTATGAAAATGGTGCGCGTTATAGCCTGGGTGTCAGAGCCAAATTTTAAATTTTTCTCCCGTGATGTTGAGGCTTCCAATTGAAGCCATCACTTTGCCCGGCGTAATGCCGGGCTTTTTTATTGTGGGCCATCAGGTTTTTATGTGTACCTGATCGGTGAGCAATGGCGGCTCGTGCGCGCGCAAACTGCGCATCACATTACAGGCGACAATAATCGCTGCGGAAACTAATGCGGCATAAACCAGCATTACAAACTGGTAATCCGCTGTGTAATTCCATAGGCGCGCTATACCGAGGAAGCAGGCAAATAGCCAGGAGGTAGAAGATATTGCACCGGTGATAGCAATCAGCGATTGCTCCAGCGGTGAGCGCCCGAGTAAGCCACAGCGGGAAATAACACGCGGAAAACTAAAATAGTGCAGGAACAATCCATTTAACGTCAGAATTGAAACTACCGTGAATTTGGCCCAGAGTTTCTGGTTCATTAAATATTGTTCCGGATTCTCCAGGTAACCAACCACCACCAATGCCAGGCCGGTAATCCATAACACCACTAACGCAAAAAACATAATGTCGGCGGCCGTTCGCAAATCGCTAATTGCTTTAGTGGATAGCGGACCGCCGCGTGTTTTGGCGAGTGCAAGATCCTGCAACAATAAAATTCCCACAGAAACACAAGCGGCAAGCAAGTGTGCATAAACAAGTAAGGTTTTCATAATCATCCCGATTTTTTGTAATTGAGCGAGCCTGAATAACTGATAAAGCAATAACAATAAACATCATTCCCGTGCGGGTGCACAGGATTGGTTCTAGTCGTCGATACTGGATGGTGTTGTGTCACACTGATTTGGAATGCCGGAGCTTATTGCAGGAGAGATTGAATAAGCAGGCAAACTCAGTTTTTTAATTTTTTCTCATTAGAATGATTTTTTGCGCAATGTCCACCGATCAATTTTATTGGATTATTCCGTATTGATGGCAGTTAGCTGTTGGCTCAATTTACTTGGCTTGTCGTGCAAATTCTGTTTTTTGGTTCTCATTTTTAACGCGTTTCTCTCCAATGATGATACTTTGTGGATCTAAAGAAATTATTTAATAAACCGTTGGGAGAAGATGTAATGGTAATTGTTTGTAAATCGGTCCAGGACTCAGGCTGGTTAGCCATGCGGCAAGCATTATGGCCGGAAGCTATGCGGGATGAACACATTGAAGAGATGATGAGTTTACTGGAGGATTCCAAACGTTATGGCCAATTTATCGCAGTGGACGATGCTGGCGAGCCAGCGGGGTTTATCGAGGCCGCACTGCGTTACGATTATGTCAATGGTACGGAGACATCACCTGTTGCGTTTATTGAAGGGATCTATGTCAAGCCGGGCCATCGTTCACAAGGATTTGCACGGCAATTGGTGGATGCGGTTACCGATTGGGCGCGAGCCCAAGGCTGTGTTGAACTGGCTTCAGATACGGGGCTGGATAATTTTGTCAGCCAGGATGTACATAAAGCACTGGGTTTTGTTGAAACCGAACGAGTCGTTTATTTTCGCAAATGTTTATGATTGCCCCTGCGGCAGCGGGCAATCATGGCGCACAATAATTTAATTATTGTGCGCTGAGTGCGATTGTAGCGCTATCTAACGCCTGGGCTTGCGCAACAATTTTTACATCGCTCAATGAATTTCCCACTTCTATCAAGGCACTTGCATAACCGCCGCTGGTGGTGACTGTGGCCGGGCTAATTAATTTCCCATCGCCTTCCAATGAAAAGGTGACATCAATATTGTTTACTGATACTGGATTATTTTTTGCGTCCACTAATTGCGCGTATACAAATACCACATCTTTAACACCGGCTTGTAGTGCTTTGCCACTGGTATCCAGTGTGAGTTTCAAACGCGCAGGTGCACCGGGTGTAAATACTTTGTGTTCGGCCACTACTTTATCGCCACTGTAGGCAAGCGCTTTTAATTCACCGGCTTCAAATTTTTTCAAGGCAAATGTGAAAGGGGGATGTTTCAGGTTTTTAGTGGTTTCAGAATTTTTATTGTCAGCGGCTAATTGTTTGCCAATCAGTTTGCCGTTTAAAAATAATTCCACCGCGTCAGCGTTACTAAAAATACGCACATCAGTGGTGGATTTTTCAGTCCATTCGTTGGCAATAAACACCATGGGGCCGGAAGTGAATTTAGCAGAAACTTCGCTCGGATCGCGTTGGCTTTGGTAGAAGTAATAACTGTATTTCGGTAAGCGGTCAATGCTCATAATGCCGGAGCTTTCCAGGTCGGGCGCATAGCCGCGATTGTAATCAAACATCACCCAGAAACCGTCGGCAAAGGCTGGTGTATTGAGGTTGTCGTTATGTGCTTCCTGGATATTGGAAGCTTGCTGCAGCAAACGTTTTTCGCCATCGCTTAATAATTGGCGACTGCTCCGGTCAGCTTGTAACAAGTCGGCCCAGGCTGTTTGGTTTAGCCCGGCATTCATGGCGTAATATTCCCAATCACCGTATTCGCTGACGATGTAAGGTTTGGTTGGTGTTTTGTAATGTTCAAGGCGATGCTGGCGCGCTTGCAGATAAATATCGTAACCATATTCCTGCCAGCCGGCAGATTTTGCGCCGGGATATTCTTCACCAATAATTTTGGTTAGCGAATCTATGAACGGTTCGCTCATCCAGGATTCATTGAGTGAACACTCCCACGCCATTACCGATGCATGGTTGCGGTCACGGCGAATTAAATCGCGGCAGGTTTGCTGGATTTGTGCCTGGAAGGCGGGATCTTCAGAAAAATATTGCCAACCTAAAATAGAATCCAATAACACCAAGCCCAATTCATCGGCAGCGGCCATAAAGGCGGGTGAGTGTGGGTAATGTGAAAGGCGAACATAGTCAAAGCCGGCAGATTTTATTTTAACCGCATCGCGGTAATCCGCTGCATCAGACGTGGCGTAACCGATGTAGGGATATTCCTGGTGACGATTCACACCGCGCAGAAATGTTTTTTCGCCATTGATAAATAATTGGTTATCAATCCATTTAAATTCGCGAATACCGATTCGTGTGCTCTGTTCATCTACTAACGAATCACCATCGTAAACACGCGTGACCAGTTGATACAAATTCGGTGCTTTGGGCGACCAGAGTTTTGGATTATTCAGTACCAGCTCAATAGTATTTTCACTATCACTGTTGCCATTAATGGTTTGCAGTTGACTGGTTTGATCGACGATAACCTTATCGCCATCCATCAAGCGTTGCACAACGCGAAATTTTTTCGGGTCGATGTGGCTGTTAACCAAATGGGTTTGCACGCTAATCGTTGCTTGCTCTTTGGTAATATTTGGATAGCGCACAAAAATACCGCCGCTTGCGGTTTTTCCAGCGGCAACAGCATCGCTAATATGCAGGTCGTTATCGATTTGCAAAATTACGTGGCGATAAATGCCGCCGTAGGTATTAAAGTCCAGGTCTTTTAAGGGCTTGGGGCCAGTAACGGGATTGTCGCGATTGTCGAGGCGCACTAATAATTCATTCGGCGCATCCCATTTTAATTGCCTGGTCAGGTTTACACTGAACGGCAAATAACCGCCGACATGGGTTGTTAGTTTTTTCCCGTTTAACCAGACTTCTGCCACGTTCATAGCAGATTCAAATTTCAATGTAACTTGTTTGCCTTTCCAACTCGCATCAGTCGTAATTGTTTTTTTGTACCAGGCATCGCCCTGGAATTGTTCATTGACTAATAAAGGTTCGATTTTAGGTGTGTGCGGTAATTGCACTTTTTCCCAATCGGTATGTTGTTGCGCATTGGCGAGGTCCAGCACTTTGTCGCTGCGAAAAAATTCCCAGTGGGTGTCATAGTTGCTGTCGGCAACTACTTTGGTTGATAGTGGTGAGTTCTGGCCACAGGCTGCGATAAATCCGCACAGGCTGAGCGCAACGAATTGTTTTAGTGTCATATTTTTCACTCGTTGGTGTGGTTGATTTTGGAGGTATTGTTTTGATTGTTAGTGTAGGTGGCATTAAAAAATAAAAATGCAGGTAATGCATTGTTGTGACGCGTCGCATCAAAGAAGCTGGCGTTTTCCCAATGTGAGCCCCTGCCCCACAATGTTTTACAACGGGTGCTAACCCACGCAGGTTCCCAATAAATAACACCAAGGCCACCGGATTTTCTGACTAATTGGGTTAATGTTAGTAGATACAGTAATTGGCCTTTGGCGGTGGCAGGAAATTCCGGTTGTACTGCTTTTTGGTCGAGCACATTGCCCGCCTTGTCGAAATTTTTCAGTGTCCACGGATAAGCGGTTTCAACAATTATCACTTCTTTGTTGTACGTAGTTTTTAATTCGTTAATGGCGGCTGGTAATTGCGGTAATTTATAGGTGGACCACTGCGGATAATAAGAAAGGCCGATAATATCGAAATCCTTCACGCCATTTTCAGCGGCTTGTTTAAACCACCAGAGCGCATTTTCCGGTTGGGCGATATGCAAAATAATCTCGATTTTTTTGTTGGCAGTTTTGCTGTAATCGCGCACTGCTTTTATGCCGCTATTTAACAGCGTGGCATTGCGCTGCCAATTGGGAATGCCGTGCACAATGGTTTTTTCCGGTTGTAAAATTTCGATATTGGTTTCATTACCGACTTGCACCATATCCGGCAACAGATTTTTTTTATCTAATGCAGATAAAGTTTTTATGGTGTAATCGTAAAGTGTTTTTGCTAATTCGTTGGTGTCAGTGATGTGCGCCCAGGCGTTGGGAATAAATTGCTTTTCCGGATCAGTCCAGGTGTCAGAGTAATGAAAATCCAGCAGGGTTTTCATATTATTTGCTTTGGCGCGTTGTAATGTTTTGGTTACATCGTCCAGATCGGAATAGTTGGTCCATTCGGCGTTGTGCCACAAACGCACGCGCACAAGTTTTGTGCCTTGATTGGCGAAAAATGTAAATGGATCGACTTTTTCGCCTTTATCGCGATACACCGCACCGCAGTCTTCCATTTCATTGACGTAGGATAAATCGGCACCGGTGTAAAAATTATCAGCAGCAATGGCGTTGTTATATAAAAAATGACCAGACAAAAAAATCGCGACAGTTACAAAGCGAATTTTTTTGCACAACACATACATCATGGTCTTGCCTCGCATTTCATACTCTGCCGGTACAATATTTTGTATTGCAGGCATGGAAAAAAAGCGGCTGCCAGGGCAGCCGCAAATAAGGAGAGATAGTCCTGAGTAAAACCCGTTTACGTCACTATTGCAACTGTTGCTTGGACGTTACAGCTTCCAGTTCAAACCAATCGAGTAACGAGTCCCAAATTCCTCGTACTTGTTGATATGCGCCGGATTGTTAGATTCCAAACCGTAGGTTTTGTACGGCTCGTTAGTAAGGTTTTGTACCTGGAACGATACTTTGTAGTGGTCGTTGAATTCATACGACAAACTCAAATCCCAGTAACCTTCGGAATCGTTCATACCTTCTTCGCCCATCACCAGATTGATGTCGCGTTGGAACGCGCTGCGATAGCTGTACGACGTACGCGCTTCAAAACCGTTGATGTAATACCACAGGGTGAAGTTGGCAACATCTTCCGACAAACCGGTCAGCTGTGCTTTGTAGTCGCTGTGCAAGGGTACAAATTGCTCAACGTTGGATTCGTTGTGCGAATAGTTGGTGTATACGCCAAGGCCATTGAAGGGGGCGGGCAAGAAATCAAACGATTGTTGCCACAGTAATTCGTAGCCGCGGATGTAACCGCCACTACCATTGATGGGGCGCGATACCAGGTAATCATTACCGTTGTAGGTGACAGTTTCCGCATTGGCCGCACGAGCAATAAAGCTTTCCAGATCCTTGTAGAACAGGTTGACCGCAATCTGTGAACCTTCGGAGTAATACCATTCGTAGGCCAGGTCTGCTTGATCGGCGCGGAATGGATTCAGTTTCGGATTGCCGGAGGTCGATTCTCCCGGGTTGGAGCCCCACAAATCCTGGTTCAGGTTGATGCTTGGGCTCATCATGTTAACCGGTGCGCGCGCCATGGTTTTACCAGCGGCGAAACGAATCAGGTGCTCATCGGTGACAGCCAGGGTCCAGTTGGTGCTTGGCAGTACATCGGTGTAGTCGTGATCTACTGCAACGGCATTAACAACTTCCCTTGAGCCAGTCATGACCCAGGTACCGGAACCGGCCGGAATTTCTTCCCATACTTCTTCGGTGATGCCTTGCTGATAACCGCTGGAAGTGGTTTCAGTATCTACGTTGCGAACACCGATATTACCGGTCAGCGACATACCGGCCACTTCTGTGGCCAGATCAACCTGGATGTACTGAGCGAAAATATCTTCACTAACATTCCAACTGGCAATCAGATCGTCGGCATCGCGTGGGTTCGGGTTTTTCAGGCTGCCAAAGTAGTGGTTGATAATGGCATTGCGATCCAGGCTCAGGTACTCGGGCAAATCGCTCCAGTAGCTGCTGCTTTGCGCATCGATAACGGCGCTGGCAGGAATTGCACCACCGATATTTTGGGTGGCATCCTGGGTCCAGATCTGGCTATGTTCGAACTTGTCGCGGCTGGAGCTGGCCAGGCCAAATTTAACGGCCTTCAAAATACCCACTTCAAGATCGCGCTGAACATCGAGTCTAAATGAGGTCAGTTTGTCGCCACCCTCGGCATCCGGTTGCACCTGGATTTGGCCGATGCTGTTCTGGCTCAGGTCGGTCAGGTCAGCATCGAGCAATTCGAAGGTCATGCGGTCATCGCTGGTAGAGCCAAATTTCGCCCAACCGGGATTAGTGATATTGGTGCGTACGCTGGACCAACGCTTGTCGCGACTGGTTTCGGAAACGCCGGCATCAGCGATGATGGTCCACAAATCCTGGGTCCATTTCACGTTCAGGCCGTGGCTGGTGAGTTCGTCATTCTGTACGTATTCTTCGTTCAGGTTGCGCAGGGAGCTGAGTTCAACCGTCCCGCCGAGCAAGTCGTATTCGGCCCCATCTTGCAGGTTGTCATAGGCTGTTGGCGCGAGCTTGTCTGATACCAGCCCATTGCCCCACTCCTTGATACCGAAGTCAAACCCGCGTTGTTGCTCGGAAACATCAAAGGAAGACCAGAAGCCGTCATAGGCAATTTCGAGATTGTCATTAGGGCGCCATTGGAGCGCTCCCATAAATCCCTGGCGCTCATCTTCGCCGCCGCGCACCAGTGCGGAGCCGCCCCAAGGGGCTGCAACGGGGGCATTTAATTCGCTGTCCCACACCAGGTTGTGCCAGGTATCACCGTAGTTCCAGAGTTCCGCGCGCTGGGTGGCGATAGGTTCGGAACGGGTTGAGTAACCAAGGGCTACACCGAGGGTGTCATCGGCAAACTGGTCGATATAGGAAATGCTGTAGCGCTGGCCGATACCGCTATTGGCGGCATCATCAATGTCTTTGCCCAGATCGAATGACGTTGCGCGCACATCAACTACGACTTTGGTGGAGTCGTAATCCAGCGGTTTGATGGTGTTCAGGTTAACACTGCCGGACACGCCGCCTTCCGCGATTGATGCTTGCGGGGTTTTATAAACTTGCGCGCTGTTAATCAGTTCGGATGGGAATTGGTCGTAACGGATATTGCGGGTTTCCTCCAGGATCGCCACTTCGCGGCCATTCAGGGTAGTGAAACCGAGCATACCGCCCATACCGCGGATAGAAATCTGGCTGCCGTTGCCGCGGTCGCGGTCTTGCGCCAGGCCGGGCAGGCGTTTCAGGGAATCGCTGATGGAAACATCGGGCAATTGGCCGATATCTTCGGAGGAAATCGCTTCAACGACGGTAGCGGAATTACGCTTTACTTCCATCGCTGATTGCAAGCTTTGAGCGAATTTGCCGGTAACGACAACTTCTTCAACCAGGCCTTCAGTGGTTTGTTGGGTTGTTTGTGCCATGGATACACCGCCGATCAGGCTGAGGGCCAGGAACAAGGGGGTGTGACGCAGGTTGATCGGGCTTTTCATACATCTGTCCTCGTGAATTGTTTTATCGTTATAGGTACAACTTTAGGTATTTGTACGTTTAATTATGGGTACTAATTATAGGTAAATCATAAAATATCATTTATATGATTATTTAATCGGCGCCAGGTGTCAACCGAAAGACTGTTGGCGCCAAAAATTAATTCCTGAAGGTTAATTATTAAATGCACCCGCGCTTGCTTTGGCGGGGATCAAGGTGGGAACGCAGCCGGTTTCCTGCTCATAGGTGTGGGATACGGCGGCCATCAAGCGGGGAATCACTGCGGCGGGAGCTACTGCCACAACACAACCACCAAAGCCTCCACCGGTCATACGCGCACCGGCCTGGCCCTCGCCTGCGGCGGCGATAATCTCCACCAGACGATCAATGGTCGGAGTGGTGATATTGAAATCGTCGCGCATGGAGATATGCGATTCGCCCATCACTTTTACCAGTGTAGACAAGTCCCCTTTGGCCAGCGCATCGGCCGCGATCAGGGTGCGGGCGTTTTCGGTAAGGACGTGCCGCGCGCGGCGGAAGCTCAGGTCATCCAGTATGCCTTCGGCATCGAGCAAATCCCCCAGGTCTACCGCGCGCAAGGAGGTTTGGTCGAAATGGGCAGCAGCCTGTTCGCATTGCTGGCGGCGCTGGTTGTATTCACTGTCGACCAAGCCGCGTTTGACACCGCTGTGGACAATCAGGATTTCCCAGTCGCCGGGCATCGTTACCGCGCGGGCGGAAAGGTCCTGGCAGTCGATCAGCAACGCACTGTTGGCCTGGCCGCGCGCGGAGATCAGTTGATCCATAATCCCGCAGTTGCAACCCACAAACTGGTTCTCGGCAGCCTGGCCGAGCAATGCGGCTTTAGTAGGGGCGATGACCTCGCCGCTCAGGCTTAGCAAGGCGCGGATGACCGCCATCTCCAGCGATGCCGAGCTGCTCAGGCCCGCGCCGGAAGGTAAATCGCCAGCGATATATAAATCGCCACCCGCAAGCGTGAAACCGGCGCGGCAAAGTTGTTGTACGACGCCGCGAATATAGTTGGACCAGTTGTTGGATTCGTCTTCCTGCTGCTCTTCGGTGAGTGGGATCACTACGTCGGCGTTATCAAAATTCCAGGCTACAACGCGCAAGGTGCGGTCAGTGCGTGGGCTCAAGGCGATGTAGGTGTGATAGTTAATCGCGGCCGGTAAAACAAAGCCGCCGTTGTAATCGGTGTGTTCGCCGATCAGGTTTACACGGCCGGGCGCTTTGACCAATGCTTTTGGATGGCTTCCAAAAAATTCGCCAAAGAGTTCGCTAACTCGTGCTTCGGAAAGGGTGTTCATGGGCTTGGTACCTATCGCCTTATTCTTTTGATTGCCGGGAAATTATTTGTTTCCAATGCGCTATTTGTTTTTACATTGAACCGGGCCGTTGTTTATGAGATGCACCGGACTGGTTTTTGAAATGCACCGGGCTCTGCTCGCGCAACCGCGCGGCGGCCTGTTCCGGGGAAATATCGCGCTGGGGTTCGCCCAGCATCTCGTAACCCACCATAAATTTGCGCACGCTGGCACTGCGCAGCAGCGGGGGATAAAAGTGGGCATGCAATTGCCAATGATCGCTATCGGCGCCAGTGAACGGCGCGCCATGCCAGCCCATGGAATAAGGGAAGGAGCATTCGAACAGGTTGTCGTAACGCGCCGTCAGGTCGCGCAGGATCTGGCCAAGGTTCAATTGTTGTGACTCGCTCAAAGCGGTGATACGCGCCAGCTTGTGTTTAGGCAGCAGTAGTGTTTCGAATGGCCAGGCGGCCCAGAAAGGAACAACCACCAACCAGTCATCATTCTCGGTCACCACGCGCTCGCCAGTGGCCGACTCTTTATGGGCGTAGTCCAGCAGCAATGACTGGCCCTGTGTAGCCAGAAACGCGCGCTGTTGTTCATCTTCTTTAGCGACCAGCGTAGGAATATGGTCTTGAGCCCAGATTTGTCCGTGCGGGTGAGGATTGGAGCAGCCCATCACGGCGCCTTTGTTCTCAAAGATCTGCACACTGGCATAACGCTGGCCCAAATCCGCCGCTTCGCGCATCCAGGTAGTAATAACGGCTTGCATTTCGTCATCCGATAACAGCGGCAGGGTTTTGCTGTGATCGGGTGAAAAACAGATGACGCGGCTCGTGCCTTGCTCGGCCTGGATCTGGAACAGCGGATCCCCTGTGGCCGGTGCTACGGGAACTTCCGGCATCAGTGCGGCGAAATCGTTGGTAAATACAAAGGTGGTTGGGTAATCGGGATTGCGCTCGCCGCCAATCCGCTCATTGCCCGCGCACAAATAGCACTTTGGGTCATGGGCGGGGCTGTCTGGCCACTGGTTGGATTCTTGCTGGCCCTGCCAGGGGCGTTTGTTGCGCTGGGGCGATACCAATAGCCATTCGCCAGTCAGCGGGTTGAATCGGCGATGGGGGTGGTCGTTGACCGAAAACCTTGAGTCTGTCACTGCTTGCTCACAATAAATATGATAATTAATATTTATGTATAATTTATCCTATGATCACCTAAAAAGCAATTGGCGCACGGATTGTTTGAGCTGCATTTTCGTGGCGTGGAATGGTGGAAATCCGGATAGGAATCGGTAACAAAAACCACTTTAAATGGACATCAAGGTAAAGCTTAACGGGTTTCCGCCAGCCAGATGTGCACCAGCTTCTCTATCCGCTCCAAATCATATTGACGCACTGCATTCAGCAGTTGCTGGTGCCTCTGGTTACCCAACTGGGCCGGCGTGAGGTTGGCGATAATTTTCTTGCTGTTGCTCATATCACCACTGGCCGCTCGGTTAGCGAGTTCTTCCAGTTCGGCTCTGATAATGGAGATATCGACAACCAGGTTTTCTTCGGTAGTAACCGCTGGTTTGTCGTCCTGCCCGGCAAATGTGACTTGTGCGAAAGCACGCAACGCATTAAAAATATCGTCGAACGCATAAGGCTTGCCGATAAAATCCTGGAACCCCTGCGCGAGATAAAACGCACGTTCATGCTCCAGGCTGGACGCAGATACCGCAATAATCGGCGTGTTGGTGTAGGCGGGATCGGTGCGTAACTTGCGCAGCATATCCAGGCCATTAATGCCGGGCATACGGATATCGGTAAAAATAATATCGAAGTTGTGGCTGGCGCATTGCAATAGGCCTTCGTGGCCATCGCGCGCGGCGAGGGTTTCGCAACCGATCTGGCGCAGCAAATCCACGAGGATATCGCAGCTCGCCTGATCGTCTTCCACCACCAATGCACGGCAATGGCTGCCAGCTTCAAGGTGATGCGATGCCTGGTTGTTGCGCTGCTCCAGAACAATATTTTCACTGGCCAAAGGTAGCATTAAATAAGCGAGTGTTCCCTGCCCCAATACGCTCGATAACCGCAAACTGCCGCCCATACCTTCGGCCAGGTGACGCGACAGTGCGAGGCCCAAACCGGTGCCGCCAGCATCTTCACCGGCTTGCCCCTGTTTGAATGCGGCAAATAATTCCGCCAATTCTTTTTCGGCGATGCCGGGACCGGTGTCGCCAATCACAAATTCAACGTTGTTATCGGGCAGCGGCATCACTTGCAAGCTCACGCTGCCGTGCGGTGTAAATTTAATCGCGTTGCCGAGCAGGTTTAATAAAATCTGGCCAATTTTCTGGCGATCACCTTTCACAATATAGGGCGATGGTAAATCGATTTGGGTAATCAGCTGCAAACCTTTGGCGCTCGAGCGTTCGGCCATAATGGTTTGGATGTCGTCGACTTCCTGGTGCAAATCAAAATAATCCTTACGCAAATTCAAGACGCCGGATTCTATTTTGGAAAGATCGAGAATATCGTTAATCAATCCCAGCAGGCGCTGGCTGGAGGTCAAAATTAATTCCAGGCGCTCGCGCTGGTTGCCGGTAAATTTTTCATCGCGCATGAGTAATTGCGTGTAGCCGAGCACAGCGTTCAAGGGTGTGCGAATTTCGTGGCTCATATTGGCGAGGAAGCGACTCTTTGCACGTGTGGCTTCTTCAGCGGTTTCTTTGGCGCGGGAGAGTTGCAGCTCGGTTTCTTTTTGCGCGGAAATATCGGTCATGATATTGCCGATATATTGCGGCTTGCCCTGGTCATCGCGAATCACAAAAAATGTTTCGTGGGTCGGGAATTGCGAACCGTCGGGATGTAACGCTGCCAGCTCGCCTTGCCACTGGCCCTCGCGTAATACCTGCGGAATAATTTCATCGCGCACGTGTTGTTGCAATTCCACAGGAAAATATTGCCAGAATTGTTGCTTGAAGTTGCCATCGCCCAAGACGCCATTGAGCATGGTGCGCATACTGGCATTCATGTAAATCGTTTCGGCATCCAGCGTGGCGATACCAAAACCCTGGCTTGAATATTCAGCAAAGCGTTTGAATTTTTCCAGCTCGGTAAACAACAGGTTTTTTTCGGTGATGTCCCGTCCAATACCTAATATACCGGTAGGTTTTCCCTCTTCATCACGCAGGGCAACTTTTAATGTATCCAATAAATAGCGTTGTTGGTTGGCAATGGAAATCCATTGTTCATAACGGTGCGGCTCATGGCTGCGCAGTGCCTGTTGATCGTAATGACGAAATAAATCGGCCAATTCCGGTGTTACCAGTTGCTGCTCGGTTTTGCCGAGCACATCATGCTCCGGGCGGGCCAGCATCCGGGCGAAGGCTTTATTGCAACTGATATACAAACCTTCCATGTTTTTTAACCAGATAGGATCGGGGATGTTATCGAGCAAGCTGCGCAGATGTTGTTCCCGTTCTTTTAATGCCGCTTGCGACGCTTGCAATTGTTCCTGTGTTTGCTGGCGCTGCACTATTTCATTTAACAGCCAATCATTCGCCGCGCGCAATGCTTCGGTATGCGATGAAACATCCTCTTCCAGTTTTTGCTGGATACGCAAAAACAAATCATCATTTTTCTGGCGCGCGCGCAAATAAGCCGTCAGCAAACCGATCAGGGTCAAGCCCATTGCCAGCGCCGATAATTGTAACCAGCTCGGTAAATACCAGGGGCGCAAATCATTGGCTTCCGGAATTAACGGAACAGCGCTGCTGCGCTCAACATATCCCAGCGCTGAAACCAGGAATAACACCACGCCAACACCGGCGCACAACAATAAAAAAGCTTGTGCCTGGGTATTGTTATGGCGAATACGTGGAATTAATGCCCAGGCCAGGATGGACGTGACCACCAGCATGCCAATGCTGTCGCCCATCCACCAGAAGGCCCAGCTTTTTATTAATTCGTCCTGCGGAGTAATGCCGAGGTAATAAAGTGAATTAACGCCGATGGTGGAGGAAATGCTGCAACAAATAAAAATACTGCCAATAAAATATAACGCGCGCGGCAAGCTGATTAACAAATTGCGGGTGAACAGCCCGCGATTCATGCGCGCAATCAACCAGCTTTGCAGCAGGTCGGCGCAAGTCATCAGGAAGGTAACGGCGATGCTGGTAAAGCTGCGCCCGATATTCGGATCAAAATGTAAAAAAAGGGTGGCGGTAAATGCGCCGATAAAAATCCCGGGCGCAACACGCAGCCCAAACAATAACAAACCGAAGAGGGCAAAACCGGCTGCTGGCCATACCAGTGTTACATTGGACGTGAGTGAACTCCACATCATCCCAAAATGCGCCAGCGCAAAATACCCCAGTGCAAACAGCAAATTTAATAACGGGAGTTTGGCGAAGAAATACAATTTGTTGCGCGCGAGGTTTACCACAGGAACAACTCCATCAAGCGAGGCGCTGTTCCAGGGCCTGGTAATTCAACTCTTCCGGTTTGTGGTGATGATAACCTTGCCCCCACTGCACACCCAGTGCATGTAACTGCCGGGCAACTTCGGCGGTCTCCACAAATTCGGCAATCACTTCTTTATCGAGCGAAGCAGCCATTTCAATAATGGATTTAATCATCGCGTAGTGGGATGGATCGGTATCCATATCGCGCACAAAAATACCGTCGATTTTTATTTTGTCGAATGCCAGCTGGTGCAAATAGGCATAGGACGCAAAGCCGCTACCAAAATCATCCAGCGCAAAATGGCAACCAAAATCGCGCAGGGTTTGCATAAACTGGCGCGCCGAATCGATGTTGACAATCGCCTGGGTTTCAGTAATTTCAAAACAAAATTTATTGGCCGGTAAATTGTGCTGCTTGAAACAATTGATAATGAATTGCGCGAGTTGTGATTCGCGAATCGAAATTGCAGAGAGATTGATGGAAATCAGGTCCATGCGTTCCAGCAAACGCGGATTGCGTGCGAATAACGCCAGCACATGGTTAATCATCCATTTATCCAGTTCCGGAATTAATTGCAAACGCTCGGCCGGGCCAATAAATTCACCGGGCGATACCATGCGTTGCGCCTGCGGGTCCCACAAACGTAATAAAACTTCCAGGCGATAAATCGGCTCTGCCTGGTTATTGGCAGCTGGAAAATATTCCAGCAACTGAAAATAAGCGCGAAACAACTGGTTTTGCAATGCATCGACCAGGCGCGATGCCCAGTTGATATTTTCTTTGTGCAAATCGCTGCGTTTGGTCGCTTCTTCCAAACTGAATACCGCACCGCGCGCATCGCGTTTGGCGACAAAGATAACTTCATCGGCGGCGAGCATCACTTGATCGTAACTGACAATTGTGCGTGTGAGCGGCAAGGTGGCAATGGATGCGGCCAGTTTGAATTGGCGGTCTTCCCATTGGAAATTAAATTGCTCCAGGTGTTTGAGGATACTTTGCGCTAGTTCCACACCGTTATCGCTGCCATCACCTTCGGTGACTACCACAAAGCGGTCGCCGCCCAAACGCGCAAAAAAATCGGTGCGTGCTAATAATCCGGAAACACTGTCGGCAAATTGCCGCAATAATTCATCGCCGGCGATACAGCCGCAACTTTCATTGATCAAGCGGAAGCGGTCGATATCAATTAACAAAAACGTTGCACTTAAATTTTCGATCTGGATGCGTGCCAGTAATTCGGAGACATGGGCTTCCAGGGCATTGCGGTTGTGCAGGCGGGTAACAAAATCGTGGGTGGCGAGGTAATTGAGGCGGTCCTGCATGTAGCGCCGCTCATTAATTTCCTCACGCAACTGGCGGTTGGCGATGGTGAGCTCTGCCGTGCGTTCGCGCACTTTGGTTTCCAGCTCGCGGTTGAATGATTTCAGCTCCGCCACCATCGCCTGGCGTTCCAACTGGTAGCGCACCCGCGCGCGCACTTCGTCGGTGTTAATCGGCTTGGTGATGTAATCCGCACCGCCCACGCGAAAACCCTGGCTGATATCATCGGTGCGTGCGGTAACAAAAATAATCGGGATTTCCGTGGTCGCCAGATCGGCTTTAAGACGGGTACAGACTTCAAAGCCGTTCATGTCCGGCATCATGACATCGAGCAAAATCAGCTCCGGCAAACGGCGCGCAGCCAGTTCCAATGCGCGTTCACCCGAGGTGGCAACCAATAATTCGCAGTCCAGATCTTCAAGGATTCCGCTGAGGACATCCAGATTTTCCGGAGTATCGTCCACCAGCAGGATACGCGGCGCACTCGACATAACAACCAAGTCCTTCACTATTGTTGTCATCGGATAATAGCAGAAGGATAAGGAATAGCTACGCGCCGGTTATGAAGATTTGTTTGGTCGAAAATGCATTCGCCTGATTCGCGCTATAACGCGTAGGGGTTCGATTTATCGAACCCGCTTTTTACGGTCCATATTCTGCAAATTGCTACTGTGCTTTACATTCCTTTTCACAGGCGACGAGTGATTCCAGCCAGGGTTCGTCCAGTTTGCCAAATGCGATTGTTGCCTGAAAATGTTTGTTAAGTTTTTTATCGGAAAGCAATGCATGGTATTCGCGTGGAACGTAAATAGGGTTAACTAACAATTCATCAATATATATTGTATTGGGGTTTTGTTGTTTGCCCTCACAGTGTGTGTAAGCATCGCTAATGACCGCAGGTAGTATCAAAAATTGATTGCCGGGTGTTCGCTCTTGCTTGGTTATAGTTTCCTGCAATGCAATTTTGCTCACTGCAGCATCAATAATATAAAGGCGTGAACGTGTGTGTTCAAACTGTAACAATTCATCGGCCAGCGCTTTTATTTTTTCTGTAAGGCCGGGTTGCGCCCCGGGCTCTGATTGCCTCAGCTGCTTAAGCTGGGCTTTAAGCTGCTCAATGGTTTGCTGGTGGGTATTGCCATTAAATTCGACTAAAACAAAACCTTGTTCGTTAGTTTCCTGATGCTCCTGATTGCAAATGCCGGAGAAGTGAAAGGTTGAATAGTGCTTGGGCGATAATTGCAAATCCCTTCCATAATAATAATTGTTTTCTGGCGTCCTATTGGGGCGTGTACTCCACCGGATAGATAAATTGATGCCGGAGTTTTCCTTCTCAAAACCATAATTATCCGGAAGGCTTAATTCGCGTTCGCTAAAGGTAATGCGCGCATTTACTTCCTGGCGATTGTAATAACTGTGTCCCAGCACCACACTATTCACTGCAACCAATAAACCGACAGCACTCCAGAATAGTTTATTCATGGTGCAACCTCCGCTGCCGATTCTATTATTAATTGTTGCTGCCATTTACGCAGGCGATTAAAAATAGTTAACGCCAGTATTGCAGTGAGCCCGATCACCAGGAAGAAAAGCGATTTCGGCATCCAGTCCCACCACCAATCAAAAAATTTGTTGCACAGGAACACTGCAAAAAACACATTGCCCAATAACATCAATTGCCCGTTGTGCTGGCGTAATCCAAAAACAATTAATGCAGTGCTGGTTGCGAATCCCAGGATCTGATAAAAACCCTCAATGATATTCGCATCAAGGGGCAGGTAACTATCTCTACCCCAGTTGCTGAGCATAAGTATGCAGAGGAAAAATGCGCAGGCAGAAATAATTTGATAAATCGCGGCGAAGCAGGAATAATTTTTATGTTCCTTGAAAAGAGGTACGGCGAAAAAAGCCAATGCGGGTAACAGGAAATTTTCGGGGCGTTCCCACAGTGAGATCCAGTAAAGCCCGCTAAACCAATAGGTAGTTTTTGCGGCGATAAAAATAAAAACGCAAATCAGTGCCGCTGCTAATAGCAGTCGAACATGAAATAAATAAGCTAATGAAAATCCATAGAGTGCGTAGGTGGCAAATGCGTTGGGCGAAGGAATAATATTAAACACGCTGCCCAGCATCACCAGGTTCAATATAAAACACACGAATGAAACAATAGCAATAAGTTTTGCGTAATAGCCAGAACTATCGCGCTGCTTTATCCACGCGGCGGCAAAGAGTGTTAACAATGGGGCAGCGATCAGCATACTGACTTGTTGTAGCTGGTTGAATAATCCCCAGTATTGATAAAACAGAAAAAATACGCTGGCCGCAAAAGCGCCGGCACCGAGCAGTGCAACAATTTGCGTACCTAATGATAAATGGCGTGCGCGGTCAGTGAGGTCAATATCCTGCTGTTGCTGTAATTCGCGCAGTAGTTGCTGGTGATACGCCTGGATTGCACGGCTTTGCCCATCATCCAGTGAAAGTAAACCGCGCGCTTGCAAAATTTTTTGTTCGGCGTTGAAGGCACGGATTTGATCGGCGCGCGCCTGGGCTTCCGCTTTTGTCGTCGTACCACTGTTGTTAGTCACTGTCATAGCGCTTCCCTCGTATCACATAATGTTGAAATTGCTTGCGCGATATTATGGCATTATTTTTTGAACCACAAAGCAGCCACACCAATCGCGATAAGCGCGAGCGCAGATGTGGGTATATCGTTAGCTAACCACTGGGCTATTACAGTTGCAGTTTGTGGATCGCGGTATAGCAAATAAGCCGCCGCAACAAATGCCAGTGCGGCGATCACCTGGCGGCGACCATGCTGGCGCTGGTATTTTTTGCGCGTGAATAATTCCTGGGAGAGATTATCGACTTGCTGCGAAATGTGTGGCAATTGTTTCAGGCTGTTGAAAAACAGATCGGGCACTTGCGGGAATTTTTCCATCCAGTCCGGTGCAGTGCGTTTGAGCTCGCGCCAGAGCGATTTTGGATGGAAGCGATTTTTTAACCAACGCTCTAAATAAGGATGCGCGGTGGCCCACAGGTCCAGGTCCGGATACAACTGCCGACCCAACCCTTCAATATTGAGCAAGGTTTTTTGCAGCAACACTAATTGCGGTTGTACTTCCATATCAAAGCGGCGCGCAGTGCGGAATAAACTCAGCAATACGTTCGCAAAAGAAATTTCTTTCAGCGGTTTTTCAAAAATAGGTTCGCACACAGTGCGAATCGCTGCTTCCAGTTCCTCGACCCGTACATAATTTGGCACCCAGCCGCTTTGCACATGCAATTCTGCTACCTGGCGATAATCGCGGCGGAACATCGCGAGCAAATTGCGCGCAAGGTAATATTGGTCTTCGCGGGTGAGTGACCCCACAATGGCCATATCGACCGCGATATATTGCGGCAGTTGCGGATTTTGCGTGGCGACAAAAATGTTGCCAGGATGCATGTCGGCGTGGAAGAAATTATGATCGAACACCTGGGTGAAAAAAATTTCTACGCCGCGCTCGGCGAGTTTTTTCAGGTTGGTGTTTTGCGCATTGAGCGCAACCATATCGGTAACCGGAATACCGTAAATGCGCTCCATCACCAACACATTGTGGCGGGTGTAATCCCAATAGACTTCAGGGACGTACAGCAACGGTGAATTTAAAAAGTTGCGGCGCAATTGCGAGCCGTTGGCGGCTTCGCGTTGCAAATCCAGTTCATCAAAAATTGTGATGCGATAATCTTCAACAATTTCCACCGGATGCAGGCGTTTGCCATCGATCGTATTTTTTTCTACCCAACGTGCAACCATCAGCAGCAACTCAACATCCTGTGCGATGACTTTTTCGATTCCGGGGCGAACAACTTTGATAACTACATCGCGACCGTCTTTCAGGGTGGCGGTATGCACTTGCGCGACGGAGGCAGAGGCGAGTGGGGATGCATCGTAACTGGCAAACACATCGCTGACTTTTGCGCCCAATGAGGCTTCGACAATACGCTGGAATTCGTCGTTGGCGAACGGAGCGACGTTATCTTGAAGGTGATTAAGTTCGATGACGATATCGTCGGGAACCAGGTCCGGGCGTGTAGAGAGTAATTGGCCGAATTTTACAAAGATCGGGCCTAAATCTTCGCAGGCGCGGCGCAAGCATTCACCGCGCGATAATTTTTCACCGTTAGCTGAACGTGGCTGCGGAAATAGTTTGAAGAAAAATAACGCGGCGCGTGCAGCGAAGGGTAAATTATCGGGGAGCAATTGGTCCAGGCGATAACGGGCGAAGACGCGCAGGATTGTTAATAAGCGGAGGAAGACCATTACAAACTCAATTCTCTTTTTTGTGTAGGTTGGTGGTGAGGAACGAACCCCAACATGACCGGCTTGCCCAACACAATGAATTCCTTTCGTGGTGGCGAATGTGCATTTTATTGTTTAGCAATTTTTATGCGTTGCTTTGTTGGGCATCGTTCCTCAGCCCAACCTACGTTTCTCCGCAAGCAGCTTTTCAACGCGCGCGGCAGCGCGATCAACTGATAACCGCAATTCGTCCACTTGTTGGTAAAAATCTTCCAGTTCAGGTTTGGAAACCAGTGCCTGATATTCTTCGGTTAAAAATTCTTTGGTTAAGCGTGTGGCATTGTGTGCACGGTCTTTGGCCCAACCGAATTTGGTGCGAATGACTTGCGCCGTCTGGTGGCCGATAATGTCACCGGTGAATTGGCTGAGCATATCTTCCCAATCGATGTCGAGATTTTTGAACAACGTTTGCAAATCCGCGAGCAAACCCAAATCGCCCATGGCCGTAACGCCGGAATATTTCAGGTTGTGGATTTCGGTGGTCGATAATTGCAGCAGGGCCATCAGGGAACCGCTGAGTTGCGTATCTACTTCGCCATCCCAATTCGCCATTAACTCTATTTCTTCATCGACGGGCATAACAAATAAATTCATTGCCACCGGCGCGGTGATTTTTACCGCGAGGATTTTTCCACTCAAGCGCGCAAGGCCGATGCGCGTCGCTGGATCATAATACAACGCGGTGTTAATAATTTTTTCTGCGCTGGCGAGGACGGCGGTGGTGAGCATTTTATCCATACGATTAATGGTTAAGGCTTGATGCCTTTGTGCAGCGCAACAATGCCGCCGGTCATGTTATGGAATTCGGTGCGTACAAAACCGGCGTTATCCATCATCTCTTTTAACGTTTGCTGGTCCGGGTGCATGCGGATGGATTCCGCCAGATAGCGATAACTTTCCGCGTCGTTCGTCACCAGCTTGCCCATAAATGGCAGGACCTTGAATGAGTAAGTGTCATACACCTTGCTGAGCAAATCGTTTTGCGGTTTGGAGAATTCCAGCACCAGTAAACGGCCGCCGGGTTTTAACACGCGTTGCATGGAGCGCAGCGCTAAATCTTTATCGGTCACATTGCGCAAACCAAAGGCGATGGTGATGCAATCGAAGGTGTTATCCGGGAACGGCAGGAATTGCGCATCGCACTGCGCGAAACCGATATTGCCGGCAATGCCGCGGTCAATCAAGCGATCGCGGCCAACGCCAAGCATTGAGGCATTGATGTCCGCCAGGATTACCTGGCCGGTTGCGCCCACACGTTTGGCGAATTGGTAGCTTAAATCGCCCGTGCCGCCGGCGATATCCAGGACCTTGTGGCCGGCGCGCACGCCCGAGGCTTCAATCGTGAAGCGTTTCCACAAGCGATGGATGCCGCCGGACATCAAGTCGTTCATCACATCGTATTTGGCGGCGACCGAATGGAACACTTCGGCAACGCGCCCGGCTTTTTCTTCGACGGGAACTTGCTTAAAACCGAAGTGGGTGGTTTTTTTCTCGTTCATAGCGGCAATCCAGGGCTGGCGTAAAGAGGGCGGATTTGTTGTGGGGCGCATTGTACAATGCCCATCCGTTTCTCACACCCGAAAAATCCCGCGCCTGCGAGGCAGGTAGTTAAAGGAGCTAGTTGTGCGTATCCCTGCTGCATTGGTTGGTTTGCTGTTGATCGCTACACCGGTTGTGGCAGATACACTTAAACCTTTCGCTACTGACGGTTGTTCCATGTGGATTGATGGTCCGCCCGGTAACCCCAATCTCTGGCGGCATTGTTGTGTTGCACACGATTTGGCGTATTGGATCGGTGGTACCGAGGAGCAGCGCCAACAGGCAGACGACGCGATGAAACAGTGCATCCAAAAAGCGCAGCAGCCCATGATTGCGAGCCATACCTATAATAGTGTGCGCATGGGCGGCGGGCCTTATTGGCCATCGACCTATCGATGGGGTTATGGCTGGCATTACCTGGACGGCATTTGGCCGCGCGGCTACAGAACGCCTTCACCCGATGAGAAAGCGCAAATCAATCGGTTGATGCCCGCTGCGTTGCAATTGATTGCAGAGGATGTTGTTAGCAACCCGGTAAAGGCGCCTTCCGGTGCGATAAGTCATTTATCGCCCCCTTCAGCGGGTTATTCGTCAATTCAGCCAGCAATTCACTCATTAACCAATACCCATAGCAGCGTTGCGAGCAGTCACAGCGACAGGTAAATTGCTGGTTTCCAAACTTTTTGGCGTTAAATGCTTTAAATTGCGCATGCATTTTGCATCTCCACCGTGCTTGAGTTAACAGATCCCGGTTTTTAATCGGATTTCTTTCACACACGGAACAGGGGTTTTGCCCCAAGGAGTAAGCTATGCGTGGTACCCGCTATTGGGCTGCTCGATGTTTGGCTGTTATTACATTGGTTATTTCGCTGCCTGCCTCAGCGCACCTGGTGTTCACTTACACCAGTAACGAATTGCCGTTAACGGCGTATACGATCAATGGTTATCCTGAAAATATTAACGATTACAAAGACATATTGCCGCTAGCATTTAGTTATTCCTTTACGGTACCGGAACAGGATTTATCCTTGCAGCCGTCCACAACGTTCCGTTTCACAGATTTCACCTTTTCACTGATTTCGCCTATTGCGGAATCCATCATCTATTACACGCTGGACCTTACTTCTTCCCGTTCAGGAGGCTGGGTAACGCTTGACCAGAGTGGAAATATTACAGGCTGGAATGTAATGTTGCGCATGACCGAGCTGATTACTCCTGAGACCAATCTCTTCTTCCATCGCCTGTCCAATAATTTTATTGCGGTTAAATCCAGCAGCGAAGATGGAGACAAATTATCCAATCGTTTTCACCCTTCTACGTGGCATGGATATTACATCCAGCTTGCCAAAATCCAGATGAGCTACTCGGGCGCCAGCAACTTTAACAATTGGACCATCGAAAGAGTGGCCGTGCCGGAAGCGGGTTCTGCAGGCTTGTTGGTGATGGGATTGAGTGCATTGTTCTGGCTGCGCGGCGGGCGCAAAAACATCCTTTCTCTATTTGGGCGATAGAAAAAATAGTCGTTCTGAAGCCCGTTAACGCCGGTGTATTAACTGCTGGTTTCACCGGGTTTGTTGGCGTGCGAGGTGTGGCCAGGAGAAATCCTGATGAGGGTAAATGTGTTTGGCAATTAAGTTACTTATCAAGTTACGTATCAAGATAGTCTTTCGTCACTCAGGGTCATTTCGAAAAGGTATTGCGATTCCAGCTTGGGCAAGCATTTTGTCGCATTATCACGCCGTGTGTGCGTGCATTGATGTGAACGGAGTGTTTGAATGGACGGGTTTCAACTTCAGAAATGCCCTGCTTTCAATCATATATGGGGGTACACCCCAAGGAGTGCGCTATGCGTGTTATCTATAAGTGGGCTGCTCGTTGTTCTGTTATTGCGTTGTTCGTTTTTTCGTTACCTGCTTCGGCCCATTTGGTGTTTACCTACACCAGTGATGAGTTGCCGTTAACGTCCTATTCCATCAATGGTGAGCTCGATGACCTGGCTAACCACACCGATATCCTTCCTATTGCATTTACTTTTTCATTTACAGCGCCCGAGCAAGACCTTTCACTAAATCCTTCCACCAAATTCAGCTTCAAGAATTTCACCTTTTCGCTGATTTCCCCCGAAGGGCTTATTGAGTTTCCACTGGATCTGTTTTCCGAGCGCTCTGGCGGCTGGGTGAATCTGGATTCGGCGGGCAATGTGCTGGAATGGAATGTGCTGCTGCGCATCACCGAGTTGATCACACCCGATACTGATTTGATCTTGCATCGCCTCGCCCGGCATTTTGTTGCGCTGAAAACCAATAGCGAAACCGGTGAAGATAAATTCACCAACCGTTTCCATCCTGTGGAATGGGAGTCGCGTTGGGTTCAGGGCGAAAAAATCCAGCAAAGTTACTCCGGTGGTAACGATGCGGGTAACTGGAGTATTACTAAAGTTGATGTTCCGGAGCCTGGCGTTGCAGGGTTGTTGTTGGCCGGTGTACTCGGCCTGTTCTGGTCCCGTCGCGAGCGCAATCTGGGTGGTGCCGTTAAACCCTGCTGAAAAAATGCGCAGCCGGAGATCATCCGGCTGCTGCTTTCCTGCCTTTTTCTTGTCACAAATGGGTGTTTGAATTCGCTCAAGTGAATTACAATCGCCGCCGCATTGCCGGGAACTTCCCAGTTGTAAATTCGTTCTACACTTAGACCGGTCAATGCGCGGCACTGTAAACCATACTCAGTGGCTTCCAAACCACCACCGGTTTTTCCTCGGTTCGCTGTTCCAGTGAACTGGCCGGAAGGTTCGCCAGTAACCAGCGCTGATGTGTACGGCATCAGTACAAGCACCACCCAGAGGCGTCTCGCCAGCAAGTGAAATTCCATCTGTATATTTTTGTGGAGATTCCATGAAATTTCGCTTTCCCATTGTCATCATCGATGAAGACTTCCGCTCCGAGAACACCTCGGGTTCCGGCATACGCGCGCTAGCCGATGCTATCGAGCAGGAAAACTGGGAGGTACTGGGCGTAACCAGCTACGGTGACCTATCGCAATTTGCACAACAACAATCGCGCGCCTCGGCGTTTATTTTGTCGATTGACGACGAAGAATTCGGTACCGGCTCGCAAGAAGAGACCGACCACGCGCTTAAAGCGTTGCGTGCATTCGTTGAAGAGATTCGCTACAAAAACGCCGACATCCCGATTTACCTGTACGGTGAAACGCGCACCTCGCGCCATATCCCTAACGATATTTTGCGCGAGCTGCACGGCTTCATTCATATGTTTGAAGACACCCCCGAATTCGTAGCGCGCCATATTATCCGCGAAGCCAAATCTTACCTTGATGGTTTGGCTCCGCCATTCTTCCGCGCGTTAGTGCACTATGCACAAGATGGCTCCTATTCCTGGCACTGTCCCGGTCACTCTGGCGGTGTAGCGTTTTTGAAATCACCGATTGGCCAGATGTTCCATCAATTCTTTGGTGAGCGCATGTTGCGTGCCGACGTGTGTAATGCGGTAGAAGAATTAGGTCAGCTGCTCGATCACACTGGCCCTATCGCCGCCTCCGAGCGCAATGCGGCGCGCATTTTTAACGCGGACCATTGCTACTTTGTGACCAATGGAACCTCGACCTCTAACAAAATGGTCTGGCACTCAACGGTAGCGCCGGGCGATATTGTGGTCGTGGACCGCAACTGCCATAAGTCGATCCTGCACTCGATTATTATGTGCGGCGCGATTCCGGTATTCCTGATGCCGACGCGCAACAACCTCGGCATTATCGGCCCGATCCCGCTGGAAGAATTTACGCCGGAAAGTATCGCGCGCAAAATCGAAGCGAATCCATTCGCGCGTGAAGCGGCCAATAAAAAACCGCGCATCCTCACCATTACCCAATCGACTTATGACGGTGTGCTCTACAACGTAGAGACGTTGAAAAATATGCTCGATGGCAAAATCGATACGCTGCATTTCGATGAAGCCTGGTTGCCGCATGCGACGTTCCATGAGTTCTACAAAGACATGCACGCGATTGGCAAAGATCGCCCGCGCGCAAAAGAATCGATGATTTTCTCCACACAATCCACGCACAAATTGCTCGCCGGTTTATCGCAAGCATCGCAAGTGCTGGTACGTGAATCAGAAAAAGTAAAACTGGATCAGGACGCATTCAACGAAGCCTATTTGATGCACACGTCTACCTCGCCGCAATACTCAATCATTGCCTCGTGCGATGTGGCGGCAGCAATGATGGAAGCCCCCGGTGGTCACGCGCTGGTAGAAGAATCCATTCTGGAAGCGCTGGATTTCCGCCGTGCGATGAAAAAAGTAGACGAAGAATGGGGCCAGGATTGGTGGTTCCAGGTCTGGGGGCCGGATGAATTTGCTGCGGATGGTGTTGGTGATCGCGAAGACTGGGTATTGCGCAGCGATGATAACTGGCACGGCTTCGGCAAACTTGCGCCGAACTTCAATATGCTCGATCCGATCAAAGCCACCATCGTGAATCCTGGTTTGTCGGTCAATGGCCAATTTGCAGAGACCGGTATTCCGGCATCGATCGTCACCAAATACCTGGCGGAAAACGGTGTAATTATCGAGAAGTGCGGCCTCTACTCATTCTTTATCATGTTCACCATTGGCATCACCAAAGGCCGTTGGAATACCCTGGTAGCGGCGCTGCAACAATTTAAAGATGACTACGACAAGAACCAGCCGATGTGGCGAATTATGCCGGAGTTTGCACAAGCGAATCCGCGCTACGAGCGTATGGGCTTGCGCGACCTGTGCCAGCAAATCCACGATTTCTATAAAGCCTACGATGTTGCGCGCTTGACCACGGAAATGTATCTCTCCGATATGCAACCGGCGATGAAACCGTCCGATGCGTTTGCCAAAATGGCGCATCGCGAAATTGAGCGCGTACCTATCAACCAACTCGAAGGTCGCATCACATCTATTTTGTTAACGCCGTACCCGCCGGGAATTCCGTTGTTGATTCCAGGCGAGCGTTTTAACAAAACTATTGTGGATTATTTAAAATTCGCGCGCGATTTCAACGAGAAATTCCCCGGCTTCGAAACGGATGTCCATGGTCTGGTAAAACGCGAAGTGGATGGCAAAAAAGACTACTACGTAGACTGCGTAAAACAATAAAGCTGCCGTTCATGAACAGGATGTTATAAATTAAAAAGCCATCTCATTTACATGAGGTGGCTTTTTTATCGCCACCATAAAACCAGGAAGGTAAATACTATGAGCAAAGTCAAACTATTTGAGAATCAACAAATTCGTAGCCACTGGGATCAAGAGCAGGAGCAGTGGTATTTCAGTGTGATTGATATTGTCCAGGCGTTGACGGCGTCCGACCGGCCCCGAAAGTATTGGAATGATCTTAAGAAAAAGCTTTTCAAGGAGGGAAGTGAAGTGTCCGATAAAATCGGACAGTTGAAAATGACTGCTCCCGACGGAAAAGCTCGAGCTACCGATGTGGCTGACACCGAAACCTTACTGCGTCTCATCCAATCCATTCCCTCCCCTAATGCTGAACCCTTCAAACTCTGGTTAGCGCAGGTTGGCTATGAGCGGCTGGAAGAAAACGAAGATCCTGAACTGACAATCGACCGTGCCCTGGAGAGCTATCTAGCCAAAGGCTATTCCAAAGAATGGATTAACCAGCGGCTCAAAAGCATAGAGGTACGCAAGGAATTAACTGATGAATGGGAGAGTCGGGGGGTAAAACGTGGGAAAGAATTCGCGATCCTGACTGATGAGATTACACGTGCATGGAGCGGGTTAACTACAAAAGAATACAAGCAATTTAAAAATCTAAAAAAAGAAAACCTGCGCGATAATATGAGCAATTTGGAATTAGTGTTGAATATGCTGGCAGAGGCAACCACCACTGAAATTTCCAAAGAGCTTGACCCTCACAATTTTGATGCAAGTAAACAAATTGCCCAACAGGGTGGCGAGGTAGCTGGTAATGCACGTAAAGATATTGAGTCGAAAACAGGCAAAAAAGTCGTGACCGCAAAAAATGCAAACCAGCTCGCGCATACCGGGCAGAAAAATATCTCGAAAAAATAAAAATTAGCTAACCTTTTAAAAATATTTCACCCAATCACAAGTAACAGGGAAACAATATGCGTGTTCATTGGTATTCATGGTGTGTTCTGGTGTTGCTGGGCGTATTGCTCGGTGGCTGCGGTAAATCGCCTGACGGTAAAAAAGATTCTTCGGCGGAAAATGCCGGGCAGATAGCGCCGGATTGGGAAGCGCATATTGCCGATTACCCCAAGCGCTGGGTTGCAGCGGAAGCGCCAATGTATATTCGCTTTACGCATCCTGTTGTCAATGATGATCAGGTGAATACCGCTTTCAATTCCAATTTGGTTGCACTGGATAATAAAACGCCCGTTAATCTCACCTTTACTTCTACCACTGATTTGCGCATCCAGCCTGCCAGCCGTTTACCCAGTGATACTGCAATTCGTGTGCGCCTGAGTCCAAAAGGATTGCAGGGTATTGAGCAATCGCTGGATGATTTTGAATTTGAAGTACACACCATCAAACAGGATTTTGATTTGAAGGTGAATAGCCTGAGTGTGATGACCGATAACGAAGAGCAAATGCAATTGAGCGGCAGCATTACTACTGCTGATACCGCTGAACTGGATGCGGTGAAAAAACTGCTTACCTTGAAAGTGAACAGCGCAGCGACTGATCTTGTGTGGACGCAAGAGCTGGATAAAAAAACGCATAATTTTTTATTGACGGGAATTAACCGCACCGATACGACCGGCAATATCCATCTGGAATGGGACGGCGCTGCAATTGGTTCTGTCGATAAAGGCGCGCGCGATCTGGAAATCCCGGCAAAAAAAGTATTCCAGGTGACCGGCGTACAAGTTATCCGTGAACCCAATGCCGCGATTGAAATTCAATTTTCCGATGAGCTTGATCAAAACCAAAACCTGAGCGGTTTAATCACCCTTGGTGGTAAAGCAGTAAAAGCTGTTGTCGATGGTAGTGTCATTCGCCACACGCTCGAACAAAGCGCAACAGGTGAATTGGAATTGGTAGTGAATGCGGCAATTGCTAGCGGCAAACGCAAAACACTCGCCAGTGAATACAAACATCAAGTGGTACTCGAATTAGTTAAACCATTAGTACGTTTTGTCGGCAAGACTTCTATCTTGCCACCGGCGAGCCAGATCTCCGTGCCCTTTGAAGCGGCAGGTGTCGATTCTGTACAAGTTATCGCGTTTAAAGTCTATGCCAATAACATTGGCCAATATTTGCAGGATTACCAATTAACTGCAGCTTACCCGGCAACAGATACCGGCCGTTATTTGTGGCGAAAAACTTATCGCTTGCCGGAAATTCCGCGCGCCGGTGTGCAGCGTTTTAATCTGGACCTCACCGAATTAATGGCGCAGCATCCGGATGGTTTAATCCGTTTGGAGTTGCGTATTGATCGCAGCAATTCGGTTTACACCTGTGATCAGCCGCGCCCGACTGAACCTGTAAGCAAAATGCCGGAAGATTCTGATGGCGAAGGTTATTACGAGCGTGAGCAGGAACCAGCCTGGTATCAGCAATATTATCAATCGCAAGGTTATTACAATTACAGCGAGCGCAATAATCCCTGCGATGATACTTATTATTACTACGGCGATGATATTTCTACCGCGCGCAATTTTATCGTTTCCAATATCGGTTTAACGGCGAAGCGTGCCGATGGTAATGAACTGCATGTCATCAGCACCGAATTAAATTCGGCCAAGCCGCTCAGTGGTACTGAAATCACTGCATTTAATTATCAGCGCCAACCCATTGGCAATGGCAAAACCGATAATTACGGCATGCTGCAATTAATCACTGATGGCGTTCCCTTTTATCTCGAAGCAAAACACGGCAAACAAGTTGGTTATTTGCGTGTGCGCAGTAATGAAGCCTTGCCAACCAATCAATTTGATGTGAGTGGTGAGCATATTAAAGGCGGTTTGAAAGGCTTTTTGTATGGCGAGCGCGATGTATGGCGCCCGGGCGACGATATTTTCCTGACCTTTATCCTGGAGGATAAATCCCAACAGCTTCCTGCGAACCATCCGGTAACACTGGATTTATTTGATCCCAGCGGCAAAAAAGTAGTCAGCCAAACCAGCACGCAACCGGTCAATGATTTCTATACCTTCACGTTAAAAACAGAAGAGACTGCACCTACCGGAAATTATCGTGCGGTGGTGCATGTAGGCAATCGCTATTTTGATCAATTATTGAAAATTGAAATGGTAGTACCCAATCGTTTGAAAGTGGATTTAACCCCGGAAGAAACGCCCTTGCGTGTTGGCAATATGCCCACCAAAGTGTCGTTGTTTTCGCAATGGTTGCAAGGTGCAACTGCTAAAAATTTAAAAACCGATTCGGAATTGAAATTGTTTACGCGCAAATCCGTATTCGCCGGATTTGAACAATTCAATTTTGATGATCCGGTGCGCACCTTCTCCGGCAGCACGCAAAAAGTATTCGATGGCAATGTGGATGCAACCGGCCACGCTGAATTTACGGTGGATGTCAGCTTGTCATCGCCACCACCGGGTAAGCTCACAGCCTCATTTACTACGCGGGTATTTGAAGATAGCGGTAACTTCAGCACCATCTTGCGCCCTTACGAATTGCTGCCGTTTGATCATTGGGTGGGAATTAATATTGCCAAAGGCAGTGGTTATATGGATTCAATCGGGCGCGATAAAGATCATCCCGTATTGTTCCAAACTCTCGGTGCCGATGGCAAAGCAGAAGCCAATCGCAATGTAGAAGTTAACGTCTATGAAATTGGTTGGCGTTGGTGGTGGGATGAAGAGCAGGAAAACCTTGCTGAATATTTTAATAATTCCTCGCGTACACCTGTGCATACGGAAAAATTAGTGAGCGATGCAAACGGCCGCATCAATTGGAAATTGGAAAAAGAAAAATACGATTGGGGCCGTCATATTATTCGCGTGTGCGATACCGACGCAGGCGATGCAGGTCATTGCGCAGGCGAAGTAGTTTATTTGGGCTGGAGTTACGATTCTTCTGCGCAAAGCGATTCCGCTACGCAATTAATGCTCTCCACAGATAAAGAAAAATATGCAGTAGGTGATATCGCCAAGGTGCGTTTGCCTAAAGCGCGCGAAGGCAGGATTTTATTAAGCCTGGAAAATGGCACCCGCGTATTGGAATCGCGCTGGCTGGATTTACAACCTGGCCAAACAGAGATTGAAATCCCAATCACGCAGGCTATGGCACCGAATATTTATGCCAACGTAATGTTGTTGTTGCCGCACCAGGACCGTGTTGCGGAGGCGCCGATGCGTTTATACGGCATAGTGCCGCTGTTGGTTGAAAATCCGCAAACCCGTTTGCAGCCAACGCTGGATGTTGCAGAAAAAGTTCGCCCTGAAACAGAATTTATTATTAAAGTCGGTGAGCAAAATAAACGCGCGATGACATACACACTGGCGATGGTTGATGAGGGTTTGCTCGGCTTGACGAATTTCCATGTACCCGATGCACACAGTTATTTCTACAAGCGCGAAGCACTTGGTGTGCGCACCTGGGATTTATTCGATCAAGTGGTGGGTGCTTACGGCGCATCGCTTGAACGCGTGCTCGCCGTTGGTGGTTCCGATGCGGCACTGGAAGCCGAACGTAAACGCCGCGAACGTCGTTTCCCGCCAGTAGTGCAATTCCTCGGCGCATTTGAATTAAAAGCCGGTGAAGTGCGCGAACATAAAATTAAATTGCCGCCGTATATGGGTTCTGTACGCGTGATGGTGGTTGCAGGTGATACCGCCAGCAATGCGAAAAAAGAAGAGGCTGTTAGTGCTTATGGCAATGTAGAAAAAACGGTAACGGTTACCCAGCCGGTGACTTTGTTTGCCACCTTGCCACGTGTGCTGGGTCCGGGTGAATCCGTGAATCTGCCGGTCAATGTTTTTGTTAGTGAAGCCAATATTAAAAACGTAGATATTTCTTTAGAAGCGAATGAAATTTTTACGGTGGAAAAAGGCAGCACACAATTGCAGTTTAGTGAACCGGGCGATGCAATTGCGAGTTTAAAACTCAAGGTCAATGATCGTATCGGTAAAAGTCGCGTGAAAGTCACTGCGCGTTCAGGTGATGAAGTTGCAATGCAGGAAATCTTTATCGATTCACGTGCAGCCAACCCACCGACAACGGTATGGGAATCCAAATTATTGCAACCTGGCGAAACCTGGCAATCACCGTTAACAACGAATGGCATGGTTGGTACTAATGTAGCTTCATTAGAAGTAAGTACCTTACCATCATTAAATCTGGATCAGCGTCTGGAATATTTAATTGGTTATCCGCACGGCTGTATTGAGCAAACTACCTCCGCCGTCTTCCCGCAATTGCGATTAGCAAAATTGGTCAATCTGACCGATGTGCAAAAAGCTGAAATTGATAACAACATCGCCGCCGGAATAAAACGCCTCACCAGTTTCCAACATGCGAGTGGTGGTTTCTCCTATTGGCCGGGCGATGGTTACGTCAATGAATGGGCTTCCAGTTATGCCGGTCATTTTTTATTGGAAGCAAAACGTGCCGGTTATTCAGTTCCCAAAAATTTATTGGATAACTGGGTGAAATATCAAAGTAGTGCGGCGCGCAATCCACAAATTGCAGGTAATTATTACGATGAAGTAGTGTTGGCCTATCGCTTATATACATTAGCCCTGGCTGATAAAGCGGAATTGCCGGCGATGAACCGTTTGCGCGAAACCTTTAAAACCCAAAGTAATTCCGCACAGGCAGATTACCGTATGCCAGCACGCTGGTTATTAGCGATGAGTTATCAACATGTCGGATTAAAAGATGCCGCGCAAGATGTACTTGGTCCATTGTCTAATACCGTGCCGACCTATAAAGACGCAGGCTATACCTACGGTTCGGATATGCGTGATCGCGGTTTGTTACTTGCGACGCTGGTAACTATCAATGCCAATAAAGATCTCACCTGGCAAGTTGCCGAACAGGTTGCAAAAGATCTATCCAGTGGGGACTGGTATTCAACACAAAGTATTGCCTGGGCATTATTGGCCATGAGTGAATTTGCGGCGGCCAATACCAGTTCCAGTGATATTAAATTTGCCGTACAGCAACAAGGTGAAAAAGATTGGGTTACCCATGGCAGCAACAAAACCATTTTCAAAATGGCCATCAATAATCCGCAAGTCAGTGTACGCAATGATCACGATGTACCCATTCGCGTATTAGTCAGCAATCGCGGAATCCCGGCGAATTTGCAAGAAGAGCCTGGCGGCAATGGTTTGAATCTATCAGTAAATTTCCTGACACTGGATAACAAACCACTCAGTGTCGAGCAATTACCGCAAGGCCAGGATTTTGTTGCTGAAGTTACTGTTCAAGGTGAGTTTGATAAATTACTGACGAGCAATATCGAAAATATTGCACTCACGGCAGTGGTGCCCAGCGGCTGGCAAATTCGGAATGAACGCCTTGAAGGAGCGCAAATGCCAAAAGGCATAGACTATATAGACTTCCGCGATGACCGCGTGCTGGCCTATTACAGTTTATGGCGTGACTATTATTGGAATTACCGTTACCAGGATCGAAACCAAACCAGCATCACCTTGCGCATAATCCTGAACGCGAGTTATGCCGGTAAATTCTATTTACCCGGTTGGCATACCAGCGCCATGTACAATGAAAAAATTTATGCGAAGAGCAAAGGGTATTGGGTAGAGGTTGTGGCGAAGTAGCCACAACCTATTTTAAAAATACAATGACATTACAAACATAAAAGAGGCTTTGTTAATGCTTGAGGAGTTTTCAAAGCCTGTAAAGGCTCAGCTACATTAAAGAGCAAATAATCTATTGCTCGGTTCGTTTATTATTGCGTGGTGCAAAGGTACTAGCCTATTGGTTAAATCGGGAGACCTGAGAGATGAATAGCCAGGGTTAAGTCATGCTGCGGTTCGTTTCTCACCAGCAACCTACGAAGCTTCCTGTAGGTTGCTGGTGAGGAATGAACCGCAACATCTTCCCAAAAAATTCCTTCACTGTTTTGCACCAATATATTTTAGGCAGGTCTCCACTTCATTCTCTGATCCCAAAATCACCGCCACTCGCTCATGCAATGCCTGGGGTTGTATATCCAGAATCCGCTGGTGCTCATTCCATGCTTTTCCTCCCGCATTTTCAATCAACAACGCCATAGGGTTTGCTTCATAAAGCAAACGCAATTTGGCTGGTTGTTTGGGATTGCGATTATCCGACGGATACAAAAATATCCCTCCGCGTGAAATAACCCGGTGTACATCGCCTACCATCGCTGCGTTCCAGCGCATATTAAAATTTTTCCCGCGTTGTCCGCTTTCACCGAGCACCAAATCATTAATGTAGCCACGCATGTTTTCACTCCAGAAACGCTGGTTGCTCATATTGATAGCGAATTCTTTGGTGTCGACAGGGATCTGGATATTTTTTGCGGTGAGCAAAAACGTTCCCTGGGTTGCATCCAGGGTAAATGCATGGGTGCCTTTGCCGGTGGTGATCACTAACAATGTGGATGGCCCATAAAGCACATAGCCGGCGCACGCTTGTTGTGTGCCTTGCTGGTGAAATTGCGCTTCATCATTTGCAGCAATATTTTGTTGCGCGCGATAAATACTGAAAATGGTTCCAATCTGACCGTTGATGTCGATATTGGATGAACCATCAAGCGGATCAAACGCGATAATAAATTCACCCGTTGTGTTGCCGGCAACAACAGTATCTTCTTCTTCCGAAGCAATGGCGCGAACGTGAGGGCACGCGAGCAATAAATCTTTTAACAATTGATTGCTGATAACATCCAGATGCTTTTGGGTTTCGCCCTGGATGTTTTCATCTTGCGTTGAACCCAGTACGCCTGCCAATGCGCCCTGGCGCACGCGAAATGCAATTTCTTTACTGGCGTTGATAACGCTTTCGAGAAGTTGTACCAGCGGTGCCTCTACGGTTTCATCACGCAAGTGTTGAAATAAATTGATCATGAATTTTCCTGCTGTGCAAAATACAAAGCCACTTTGCAATGGCTTTGTATTAAATCAATAATTAAACGTAACGGTTAAGGCAATTTAAATCCGCAAAGGATTGTTCCAGGCGTTTCGCCATATGCTCTTCACTTTGACGCAGCCATACGCGCGGGTCATAGAATTTTTTGTTGGGTTTATCGTCGCCATCGGGGTTGCCGATTTGGCCTTGTAAATAACTGCTGTTGCTTTTGTAAAAATCCATAGTGCCTTCCCAGAAGGCCCATTGCGTATCGGTATCGATATTCATCTTTACGACACCGTAGTTGAGCGACTCTGCAATTTCTTTGGGATCTGAACCTGATCCACCGTGGAATACAAAATTCAGCGGGTTATGATCCGAACGGAATTTTTCGCGCACAAATTCCTGCGAGTTTTTCAGGATAACCGGTGTGAGTTTTACGTTGCCAGGCTTGTACACACCGTGCACATTGCCGAATGAAGCGGCAATGGTAAATTTATCGTCAATTGCGCGTAATTTTTCGTAGGCAAAGGCAACATCTTCCGGTTGGGTGTAAAGCGCAGAATTATCCAACCCGGTGTTGTCTACGCCATCTTCTTCACCGCCGGTGCAGCCCAATTCAATTTCCAATGTGATGCCAAGTTTTTTCATGCGCGCGAGATAATGTGCAGAAATTTCCACATTTTCTTCCAGGCTTTCTTCGGATAAATCGATCATGTGCGAGCTGAACAGCGGCTTGCCGGTTTGCGCAAAATATTTTTCGCTGGCTTCAAGGAGTCCATCGATCCAGGGCAATAATTTTTTTGCGGCGTGGTCGGTGTGAAGGATGACTGGCACACCATACGCTTCCGCAACCGTATGCACATAGTGGGCGGCGGCGATGGAGCCGAGTACCGAACTTTTTAAGCCGTCGAGTTTTAAACTTTTTCCACAAAAAAATGCCGAGCCGCCTTGTGATAATTGCACAATCACTGGCGAGTTAACGTTGCGCGCGGCTTCGAGTGTAGCGTTAATCGTATTGGTGTTGGCCGCATTTACGGCCGGATAGGCAAAGCCGCCGGCTTTGGCGGCATTTAATAAAGTTTGTACGTCATCGCCGGTGGCGACCCCTGGGGCTACTAACTGGGCAAGAGAGTTCATCATCAAATCCTGAGCTGTGGTTGATTTTTGTGATGACCGAGTTTGCCGCCGATTACTCTGTTGTTGTTTTACTTCTTGTTGAATTTTTAATGAATTTTATTCGTCAGCGAGGTCTGAAGCCTGCTCGCAAATCGCGAGGAAATGGCCCGGGTCCAAACTGGCACCGCCCACTAATAATCCGTCGATATCCGCTTGCTGCAACAAGTCGTGGGCGTTGGTTTTAGTCACGCTGCCGCCGTATAAAATCCTGACGTTGTTGGCTGTTTCTGCATCATAAATTTCCGTCACTTCGCGACGAATAAATTGATGTACTTGTTGCGCGATTGCGGGTGTTGCTGCAAGGCCGGTGCCAATGGCCCATACGGGTTCATAGGCGATGCATAATTCTTTGCCGGTTAAATCCATTTGCGGCAGGCCTTCGCGCAATTGTTTGCGCAAGACTTGCTCGGTGATATTGGCTTCGCGTTCCTGTTGGTTTTCACCGACGCAGAGCACAGGCAATAAATCGTGGCTCAATGCGGTGCGCACTTTGATTTGGCAACCTTCGTTGTTTTCCGCAAACATCGCGCGGCGTTCGGAGTGGCCGATCAAACACAATGAGCAGCCTGCTTCTTTCAACATTTGCGCCGAGGTTTCGCCGGTGTAAGCGCCCGATTCATAGCGGCTCACATTTTGGCTACCAATTTGCAATTCGGAAAATTGCAAAAAAGTCATCATATCGCGCATGTATAAATACGGTGGGCAAATCGCAATTTGTGCGGCGAAGTGTTTGCCAATAAAAGAGGCGACCGAGGTACAAATCAGGTCCAGGCCGCCGTTTAATTTCCAGTTGGCAATCACTATTGGTTTACGTGTTTTCATGGTGTTCCCGGTTGATCTTGTTGTCGTTATGAATGGGCTATTGCGGTGTTAAGTATGCGGATTGTTAGGTGGCGCGGCTACGGGTGTTTCATACACACAGGCCTCGGTGCTGAATCCGTAATAAGTGTAGGTGAATGGAAAGCACTGGTAGCTGGCCAGTACATTAGTGGGCTGCGCTGCTTGTGGCTGCGCTTTGCCAGAGTCCGCGTTCTGCTGTGGGTTAGCGGCAGTTACATGAGTCCTGTTCACTGGGATTACCTCTGTGATGGGTGACTGTGTGTATTGCCGATAAGGTGAGCTTCTGCCGAGCCGTTGGTAAAAATGCTACACAGGCAAATGAAATCGAGCAAGCGAGAAGTGAAATTATTTTGTTTAAAAATGGATTTTATTGAGTTTTTAATCCTATTTTTTGCGCATTTTTGTGTGAAAACGTTTCGTTACATGACGTTAAAAAAATGTAACCGTTTACATTTTTGAGTAATATTAGATATTTGTAAGGGAGGGAATCAGGCAGATTCCATCAGCGGATCTTCGCCGGGTTCATAGATGGCAAAGTTGTTTTTACCGCGGCGTTTCACCGCGTACATCGCCTGGTCGGCGTGTTTGCGCAGGCTGAGCGGATTGTCACCGTGATCCGGGTATAGGGCGATGCCAATGCTGATGCCGATTTTTTCCAGCACGCCGGCTTGAACTTCAATGGGGGCTTGTTGAGCATCGAGAATTTTTTGCGCGATGCGCGTTACCATGCCGATATTGCCGGCGTGATTCAAAATAATAAAAAACTCATCGCCACCCATGCGCGCCACCACATCGGAATCGCGCACCAGTTTGCGCAAGCGTTCAGCGACAGTGACCAATACTTTATCGCCGGCATCGTGGCCGTAGGTGTCGTTGATATATTTGAACCGGTCCAGATCGATCAGCATCACTGCGAAGGCTTTTCCCCCAACCGGTGTCTGGTTGATCAGCGCCTGCAACGCCGAATCGGCGGCCTGGCGATTACTGAGCCCGGTGAGGCTATCGGTTTCGGCAAGTTCGCGGATACGCGCTTCGGAATGTTTGCGTTGGGTTACGTCGTACATCACACCTTCGACGGTTGGGTTGTTTTGCTCATTATCTGCCGGTGAGAAAATGCAGTGCACCCAGCGCGCATGCTCATCGCCATCGTTGCGAATGCGTAAATCGGCGGTGTGTGGGCGTTTGGTAACGAGTGCGAGTTTGATCAGGGATTTTGCCTGTTCATGATCAAGAAACACTTTACTGACAATATCGTCATCGCCGGTTTGTAATTGCTCGTTTTCATCCATACCCGTGAGACGAAAAAATGCCGGGTTGGCAGTAACCAGGTTACCGCGTTCGCGCACCAAAAAAATACCGGCGCTGCTGTCTTCAAAAATCCCGCGGAAACGCGTCTCCAATGATTCAACGCGATGACGCAATTGCCGCTCTTCTTCGAGCATGGTTTCAACGGTGTAGAGCAATGAGTTGATGTCGCCCGCGAGCAAACCGATTTCATCGCCGCGATGAATACTGTGCACATCAAGACGGCTGCCGTCGCCGGGGGTGATGCGATGCAGGCGGCCGGATAATGTAGAGAGTGGCCGCGTCATCAGCCAATACACCAGAATCAATACCAACAGCGCGACGAGCGTGGATTGTGCAGCAAGGCCGACCGCAGTGGACATTGCCGAGTCGCGCGCACGCAATGCAATCAAGGGTGCGTTGGGAACCACTGATAATTCGCCGACAATTTCTTTTTCATCAAAAGGAGCAACGAGCGGAATGGAAATTAAATCCTGTTTTGTTTCGCGCGCAGTTTTTCCATCATGCCCGATAATTTCTTTTCCGGCGGTGATGGCTGCACCTACAACAATGTCGTTTTTTGTTAAACCGGTAACGACTTGTTGTGCAAGTTCACGATTGCCCACGTAGGCAGCAATGGATGCGGTGGTTTGCACCGTTTCCAGCAGTTGTAATACCGAGCGCTCGCTTTCTGCAAACGATTTTTCGTAATCGCGCTGGTAAAAAAATTGTGACGATAACAGTACAACCAGCAGCGCGGCAGCAGCGACACTGAGTGAAACCTTGATATGCAAACTTTTAATATTCATTGATGTTGTTGTGGATACATTCTGCACGTAAAAGAAAATTTATTGAGCGGATTTGGGTAACTCAATAACAACCTTGACTCCGCCAGGTAATGTTTGGCGGGAAACATACGCAATGGCCATTTTATTTTTAACGACTTCGCCAATTAGTGCGAGGTCATCGGTAAATTGTTTGGGTGGCGACATACGGCCGGCAAATACCAGGGTCGCCCAGTAAGCATCGACTTGTGCTTCACTTTTGCCGGTAAGTCGTTTGTAAAAATCGGCGCGCAAAGGAGTGCCGGTTTTTAAATCCAGCGTTTGCGCCGGGGCGCCGCCGGGAAAGGCGGAAACACGGCCCATAAATAAATCCACGACTTGTTTTTTCTCCAGTGCCGCCACCGGATTTTGCGCGTTGACGATCACCAGTATGTCTGCCTGGAGCGGGCCGCTGATGATCAGCGCAATGATAAACACCATGAATTTGCGCATTAGAAAAGCATGTCCCAGGCAAGGCTAATGACAGTGGGTTTTTTATCGTCGCCAAGCGGTGTTCCATCAGTGGAGAACCAAAGGTTGGTGCCGGATTTATCGATGTAGAATTTTTCCACCTGGAATTTCAGGGCCATTTTGGAGGTGAAATCCCAGCGTGCGCCGACGCCGTAACTGTGTTGTTTGATTCGGACTCCGTTGAGGCGCGTTGCTGTCACCTGTGCCAGGTAATTAAGTTGTGAGCCAATAGGCTCAGGCAGGCCTGCAGGAATTGAAATATCCAGTTCGGGATCATTAGGCGTTGCGTAGCCAACCAGCGTAAACAGGTTGAGCGAGCCAAAGCGTTTACCGAGGCTGGTATAGGCGTTTTCACCATTTGCCACCAGCATCAAATCCGAATTAATGCGGACATATTCGCTCTGGAACCACCAATCGTTGTTGTCGTAGTTAAGGCCGACTTGGTGATAGCGAAATTGTTTACCGCGGGTTTCCAGGTTACCAATTAAATTGTTGGCTGCCGGCCACGCAGGCGCGACTTGTGCCCACACATTGCGCAAAGGTTTGGTTAAATCGCTGTTCACTTCCACGCGCACATAACTGTAACGCAATTTCCATTCGCTCCATTCCAGGTCGCTACTGAGGCCGAATAAATCAAAATCGAACGAAGTGAATTGGCCGTTATTAAAGCCGGTGGGATATTTCTCGCTGGAGTTACCGTAAAACGTTTTGAGGTTGAGCATCGCATCCCCCAGGGCGATGCGTCTGGTGAGGTCAAAACCGTCGAAATTATAGAGCGAGGTGATGCCGTAAAGGTCCTGCGGCGGGCGCACCCAGGGCAGTGTGTAACCCACCTGGCGATAATCTGAAAGCATGAACGCATCGGCACCTAAACGACCGAGCCGTAAATCCAGGCCATCGACCGGGCGGTAGCGCACGAAGGCCCATTCGATGGAGTTGGCGAGGGTATTGTCAAACCGGTCTTTGGCGACCAGTTGCACCGTTGTTTCCCACTGCGGTGACCAGCGCCCCTGCCATTGCGCACCGACCCGCGAATCATTTTCCCAACTGCCGTTATGTTCATAGGCCCCGTCGTCCTGGGTGACATCGTTGCGGAACACCACATCGGGGTTATCGTTGAGCGTAATTCCCAGTGTGGCAAAACCGGAAAAGCGGTGTTCGACCTCCGCCCCGGCGAAGGGAGAGGCAAGGCTTGATAACAATACCAAAAGGGAAATAACGCGGGGATCTACAACCATGGACACAACCTGCAATGCCGGCGGGTGCCGGTAACCGACAACTATGGACTTGAGTATAGCCAGCACATACCGGATTGCAGGGGCGATTCCACTAATGGATTTACATTTGCGCGATGTATTTGGACAGGGTTTCGAATTTTTCTGCATCGTTATCGACAAACCGGATAACGATTTTAACCACGCCGGTATCGGGGCGGTTTTCGCCCGCCTGGATGCTGTGTACATAGCCGTTTACGCGCGCGAGGTTGTTGCCGTCGCCGGTTTCTATATCCACAACCGCTTGGTCGAATAAGCCCGGCAGGTCATCGCTGCGTTGCATCAGGCAATTCATTAATTGCAATGACATTTCGCGGATAACGCAACTGAATGTGCGATTGTTGGAGAAGCGTAATTGCGCCTTGCCTTTGGCTGCTTTCGTGGTTTCAACCGCTTTGACTGCCGGCTTGCCACCCAGCAGGGCGCTGGCACTGCTATTGGCAAAAGGGTTGGCGGGTTTGGGTGCTGCTGCGACAGCTTCGGCGCGGCCGCCGGTAAGTACATCGACCGAGGCGAAGGCAATGCCCTGGGTGGTTGCTCCGCTTACGCGCTGGGCCGGATTTTTACCCGCAATCTTGAGTTGTTTGAACACTTTTTTTAGCAACTCTTCGGCGGAAAATGGTTTGCTCAGGTAGTCGGAAACGCCCAGTTCTATCGCCTTGACGATATGGTTTCTATCACCGCGACTGGAAATCATAATGAAGGGCGTTTTTTCCGCATTGGGCATGGCACGCACGGTACTTAATAATTCCGCACCGGTCATGTTAGGCATTTCCCAGTCGGACAGGATCAGGTCTACCGATTGGTTTTTCATTTGCGCCAGCGCACGCGCGCCGTCAGGTGCATCGATAATTTCCACGCCGGGAATTTTATCGCGCAGTTGTTTCTTGATCATGTCGCGGATAAAGGTCGCGTCATCCACCACCAGGATGCGGATTGCCATGATGTGTCCCTCAAATGTCAGTCCATAGAGACTAGCCCAGCTTTGGTGTTTTTGCGCTTCAACGCGCACAGGTAGAACTACTCAAGCGCGTTGGCGCAGATGGCGGATGGGTGTTTCGAGCGTGGTTTCATCATCGCAAAAGTCGCCGGTTTTGGCGGCTTCTACCGCGATGCGCGTCCAGTGTTTTAATTCGGCGGGCGTGTTGAGTACATCTTCAGGCAACTGGAAAAAACAGGATTCAACTTGCACCGCAACCCTGGGTTGGAACGCGTGCATACCGCGTTGCAGGAACAGCGTACGCGACTGGTCATCCGCGCGGAAATAAAGTTTATCGTTGATGATCAACGCAAATTGCACACCGCGATGATAAATCCCCACGCCATTAAAAATACGGCGGTACGACACCTCGGCCACGCCTGACAGGTTGGCAATAACACGATCAAGGTAAGCGGGGCTCAGGTTCATTGGGTGACGATGTCCTATCGTTATTCATTGTTAGTTATCCTGCCAATCTAGGGAGCAAGACCCGGTAAAGCAATCCCTGATTAAGATTGTTTTAGGCGCCATGGGGAGCGCCGTTGAATTTTTGGATATATGCAATTTGCTGCTCAAAAAATCTGCGGTTATGGCGATCAGATCACCTGTTCTTCGCGCGTAAAAACCCATTCGCCCGCCTTGGACATAGCCTCGTTAAAACGATAACCCGCTACATCAAACCCTTTAATCGCCTCCGCACTTTTTAGCTGCTGCTGGATGATGTAGGCACTCATCATGCCGCGCGCTTTTTTGGCAAAAAAACTGATGATTTTGTACTGGCCGTTTTTGCGATCTTTAAATACCGGAGTGATCACATCTGCATCCAGTTTTTTAGGCGTTACTGAACTCCAGTATTCCGTCGAGGCGAGATTCACCAGCACTTTTTCCTTGCGGGTTTTCAATTCGTTGTTGAGCTGGTCAGTGATGATATCGCCCCAGAAGTGATACAAATTTTTGCCGCGCTTATTCACGAAACCGGTGCCCATTTCCAGGCGATAGGGCTGGATCAAATCCAGCGGGCGCAACAAACCGTATAAACCGCTAAGGATACGCAAATGGTGTTGCGCGAAGGCGAAATCCTTTTTGCTAAATAACTCGGCTTGCATGCCGGTGTACACATCGCCCTTGAACGCTAACACGGCTTGTTTGGCATTACGTGGCGAGAAGGGTAAATGCCAATCCTGGAAACGCTGTGCATTCAGTTCGCCCAGTTTTTCGCTGATATCCATCAAGCTGGAAACGTCGGCAGGTTTCAGTGCGCGCAGCTGCCCGATCAGCTCCTGCGAATGCTCAAGGAACTGTGGCTGGGTGTGGTCGTCGATGGCCGGGGCCGATTCAAAATCCAGGGTTTTTGCGGGGGAAATAACATGCAGCATAGGAAGTAGTCATCACGCAGGAAAAAATGGGGAAGCTTATTCCGGTTTCAGGATGTCCAACCACCAGTTGAGCGGCGTTTGGCCATCGACGGGGTCATAAACATTGCCGTACATCCAGGCACTTTGGCCGTCGTGTCCGACATAGCGGTTAAGGATTTCCTCGATAGCCTCAAAGCCGCAGCTAACATGGATACTGAACACCAGCATGCGCGGCGTTTCGCGATCCAGTTCGCCGCCGAGTTTTTCCAGTTCGGGGGTAAGCTGGTCAGATAACGCACCGGTATCGCCACGGCTAAATACGCGGACACTCAGGTTGCCACTGCGTTTAACCAGATCGAATTCGCGGGTTTCAGGCAGCATGCGTACTACATCGCCACTGGCCAGGCCCTTGGCAAACGCGGGTGACTGGACCAGTTGCAAGGTGCCGTCATCCAGTTCGCGCACTTGCAATTGTTCTACTATAGGTTTGCCATCGGCGCCGATGCCGGCGAAGAGTTCAATAATTTGCAGGGATTTCATCAATACGTTCACTTACTGGTTAACATTCAGGCGCTATAAACGCGGTCGGGTGCTAAATAAAAAAGCTGTGGCATTATACGCAGCTCATTCATAAGGAGTCTCACTATGAACATTCTGTTTCGTCTTCTGGGTATCAGTTTATTACTGACGGTTGCGGGTTGCGTCACCAACCCGGTAACCGGCAAAAGCCAGATCTCATTAATGTCCCCCGAGCAGGAAGTCGCGTCTGGTGCGCAGAACTATGGCCCGGCCCAGCAATCGCAGGGCGGCCAATATGTGGTCGATCCCGGCCTTACCACTTACGTGCAATCGGTTGGTAAAAAACTCGCGGCAGTGAGCGACCGCCCTGACCTCCCCTATGAATTCGTCGTGCTCAATAACGATGTTCCCAATGCCTGGGCAATGCCCGGCGGTAAGCTGGCAATCAACCGCGGCTTGCTGGTGTATTTGCAAGATGAGGCGCAACTTGCCTCTGTCCTCGGCCACGAAATTGTCCACGCCGCCGCCCGCCACGGTGCCCAGCAACAAACCCAGAATGTATTGATGGGCGCAGGAGTATTAATTGCCGGTGTCGCCATCTCCGAGAAAAAACCGGAAGTCGGTGCATTGGGAATGGGCGCGTTGGCGGTAGGTGCACAGGCATGGCAAGCGAAATATGGTCGCGGCCACGAGTTGCAATCTGATGAAGTGGGTATCAAATACATGGCCAAAGCCGGTTACGATGCGCAAGCCGCAGTCGAACTGCAGGAAATTTTTGTGAAATTATCGGAAGGCCGCAATTCCGGCTTTATTGAAGGCTTGTTTGCCAGCCATCCACCATCACAAGAGCGCGTAGATAAAAACAAAGCCACCGCTGCGAAATATCCCGGTGGTGTGCGCAATAAGGAAGCGTTCCAGCGTGCGATGGCGCAAGTCAACAAAGATAAAAAAGCCTACGAAAATTATCAAAAAGCACAGAAGCTGGCGGGCGAGAAAAAATATATCGATGCCCAAAGTTATGTGGAGCAATCCATCGCCCAGCAACCCAAGGAAAATTTATTCTGGGAATTGAAAGGCCAATTGTTATTGCAACAAAAGAAAACCAATGAAGCTGTTGGGGCGTTTGATAAAGCAATTCAAGCGAATCCAAAATATTTCAAACCCTACGCATTGCGCGGTATCGCCTACTATGAAGACGGCAAGCGCGATTTAGCGGAAAAAGATTTGCTGGCCAGCCAGCGTTATTTGCCAACGCAAATCGCAACTTATTACCTCGGCGAAATTTCCCTCGCCAAAGGCAATAAATCGCAAGCGTCACAATATTTCCAGCAAGCCGCGCAAGGCGGTGGCGAAATTGGTGAGGCAGCCAAAGGTAAGTTAGAACGTATGCAATAGTTATTGTTTTTTGTTACCCACCGCCCGGCATTGTTCGGGCGGTGTTGTTTTATCGTGTTGCTTTCAAGTTAAAAAAATATCAATAGGGATTCCTGTCATGGCAAAAAAATATCGGGTTATTTCGTCGGCGTCGCTCGTATCGGGCTACGAACAAATGCAGGTGATTGCGCGATTGCAATTATTAGGTTTGAAAGAATCACAAGCCCGGGCGTTGCTCCAGAAAAAAGCACTGATCAAACAAGATCTGGATTACCAAAAAGCACTTGCCTATCAAGAGCGGTTTGCCAAAGCCGGTTTGGTAGTCAATATCCAGCCCTATCAAGCTGAAGAACCTGCTCAGGAAAAAAATGTTTTTGCGGTGTTGGATGCTGCGCTTTCCACACCGTTCACGCCGATAAAAACCACATCAGTTTATAAACTATCTCTATTGTTGGTGATGCTTGCCTCGTTAATCGCGCCAGCGATTTACTTCGGCATTTTAGCGGGTATCGGCTGGGGACTCTGGTGGTATTTCAGCGAGGGCCGCGAGCTGTATATGGGTTGGAATCGCAGCGCATGGAGCGTGATGATGACATTCGTGATCCCCGCAATTGTCGGCGGTATTGTGATTTTATTTTTACTGTACCCGCTCTGGCCAAAAGGAAAAATGCCCAAACCATTTGTACTGGATCGTAAAAAGAATGCAGCGTTTTATCGCACAATAGAAAAATTGGCGAAATCCGCCAATGTACCGGTACCTGAATATATTGAAATTATGCCCGAGGTAAATGCTGCCGCCGGTTCTACAGGCGGTTTGGTAAGTCTGGGTCGCGGAAAATTAAAATTAATGATCGGCCTTTCCCTGGTGGCTGGTTCCAATGTGCAGCAGCTCATGGGGATTATTGCCCATGAATTTGGTCACTTTGCCCAGCGCTCGGGTATGTTTGCTTATCTGTGGATTAATAGTGTCAACCGTTGGCTTTCTGAATGTGCGTTTGGTCAGGATATCTGGCGTGAGCGAATAGATCGCTGGATGGATAAAACCGATTTTGTCGGAGTGCAAATCGCTTTGTATGTTGCAAAAATTATGATCGCTGTGGTGCGTTTTTTATTCAGGCATCTGTTTTTTTTGAGTTTGCGTTTAACCCAATCCATGTCCCGGCAAATGGAGTTTGATGCGGATAAATATGAAGCACAGCTGGTTGGCAGTCACGTGTTTCGCGCGAATACATTGAACTTGCGCAAACATGCTTATGCATGGCAACAAGTGATGGAGATAAATTACGATGCGCTGCATGAACGGGATCAATTATTCCGCAATATTCCGGCGGCAGTCATTGCATTGGCGGCGCGTTTTCCTGCGGATTTCATTCGGCAAATCGAAGCTGATTTGCACAGCGACCAAACCAATTTTTGGGATTCCCATCCTGCAGATCTGGACCGGATAACACAAGCAGAGGCTACTGCAGAAAAAGGCCGCCTGGTCTGTGATTTGCCGGCCAATGTCCTCTTCAAGGATTTTGATCAACTTTGCGAGCAAATCAGTAATTATTTTTATTACCTGCATGGCATTTCCGGTGCGAAGGAGTTTATTGTGGATAACCATAATTTGTTGCCGCAAGCCGCCTGAATTAAATAGCCAGCTATACTCAGGGTTCGACATTCAGGTTTCAAAATTTATAGCTCGACAATTAGCACGGATATGATTATGCAATCGCCCAACAGTGCACCAGCTGGCAATCTCACATTGCAAACTATCACCATGCCGGCGGATACCAATCCGTTCGGCGATATTTTTGGTGGCTGGTTGATGGCGCAAATGGATATCGCCGGCGCAATCCACGCCAATGAAGTTTCCCTTGGGCGAGTTACGACGGTGGCGGTGGGAAGTATGGTGTTTATCCGGCCAGTGCCGGTAGGCACGGTGATTAGTTGTTATACCAGTACCTTGCGCATCGGCAATACATCCATTCGGGTGAAAGTAGAAGTCTGGATCAAGGATTTTCTCACTCACCAAATCAGTCAGGTGACTCAGGGTGAATACGTGTATGTTGCCATTGATGAGTATGGGCAAAAGCGGCCGGTGTTAAAACCGTCGCAAAAATCTGAATAAAAGCCTTTGAAATTTGAATCATAAACAACGAAAAAACTGATGTATTATCTTGTTCTGTTCCTGGCGCAATTGCATCGCGTATGTCTAACCGTTTGAAAATGCAGTAATTGTTTATGTAAAGTTGTCTTTACATAAATACATCCAGCACATTGCATTAGATCCGCTAAAATTTTTCGATACTGTAATTTATTGATATTGCTGTTATCTTCATTTCACTTCTTCACTCGATCAACAAAAATAAAGAGGTTGTGCATGTTAAAGGATTCCTCCAGTGGTTACGGTTTGATCTCGATTCTGATTCATTGGGTCAGTGCATTACTGATTTTATTTTTGTTTGGCCTGGGTGTTTATATGGTGGATCTCACCTATTACGACGATTGGTATCACAAAGGCCCGGAGTTGCATGTGAGCCTGGGCTTGCTGGTATTGTTGATTATGGTGGTGCGCATTGTGTGGCGCATTATTAATCCAACACCCGTTGATTTACCCGCAAAAGCGGTGCAACAAATTACGGCGCGACTGGTCAAATTCGTACTTTATCTTTTTATTTTTACAGTGATCGCGAGCGGCTATTTAATTACGACGGCAGAAGGCCAGGCCGCCAGTATGTTTAATCTCATTAAATTTCCGGTGATTACGCAATTGAGTTCTGCCAATGTCGATATCGCGGGTGAAGTGCACGAATATCTCGCATGGGGAATTATTGCGTTGGTAGTTTTACATGCACTGGGTGCTTTATTCCATCATTTTGCAATGCGTGATCGCACATTGGTGCGCATGCTTAAACCAGTAAAGAAAACTGATATTCAATAATTGCGCTATCGACAAAAGCGAACTAGTTTAATTTTCCAGGCAACCGTATCTTCCATGACTAACCCTAAAGGAGTCTATAGATGTTAAAAAAATCCCTTCTTGCCCTCGCAGTAAGCAGTATTGGTGTAATGAGTTTGCCGGCATTGGCAGACAATTATGTAATTGATACCAAAGGCGCGCATGCGTCGATCAATTTTTCTATCAAACATTTGGGTTACAGTGTGCTGACTGGTCGCTTCGATAAATTTGACGGCGAATTCAGTTATGATCCTGCGAAACCGGAAGCGAGCACTATCAATGTCACTATTGATACTTCCAGTATTAACTCCAACCATGCCGAGCGTGACAAGCATTTGCGCAGTGCAGATTTCCTGAATGTTGATAAATTCCCTAAAGCAACTTTCGTCAGTAAATCTATCAAAGTGGATGCGGATGATAAAGATGAATTCGATATTATCGGCGACCTGACACTGAATGGTGTAACTAAAAGCGTTACCATCGAAGTTGAAAAAGTAGGTGAAGGTAAAGATCCATGGGGTGGTTACCGCGCGGGCTTCTCCGGTGAGACTGAAATCAAATTGAAAGATTTCAATATCAAAATGGATTTAGGCCCAGCTTCCCAAACGGTAAAACTGGAATTGGAAGTGGAAGGCGTAAAAAAGTAATCGCTTTCTATTCCGATCGAAAACCACGCTTAGGCGTGGTTTTTTATTTGTAGAGTTAAATAATTAATGCTTTAAAAGCCAGGGAGTATTTGAACTGGCTAGCAAAATTAACATCGCTCAAATGAAGCAATAATTACATTCATCCAAAATTCAGTATTTATCGCTTAGCTTTTCGGCTCTTGATATTTTTCATTATCAATCTACATCATTAATCCTCGCCAAAGCAGTTATTAACCGGTCATTATTTGGCAATTACAACAACAGACAGGAGTGTTTATGTTTAATCGCGTATTAGCTGTCGCAAGTTTGTCCCTTGCACTTTTTAGTTCCACTGCCATGGCAACGTATGAGCGTGACCATCCTTTATTCTCGGCGTACCCAAATGCGAACCTTAATCGTGCACTTATGTTCGATTATGAAAAATTTGTATTTCCTGTGTCCATTGTTGATAAAACCCGGACGCCGCAAATCTTTACACCATTGGAAGCTGTTGGTGATCTTTATATGCATCACTATGAAATCGAAAATGCCTCCAGTATTAAGGTGTTTGAAAATTATGTCGCTGCTGCCAAAAAGCTCGGTTTTAAACCGGTATTTACCTGTGCATTGGAAGAATGCGGTAATGAAGATCAGTTAGATGATCTTAGCGATATGCTCTCGGTACATGGTGATGTCTATAACAACAGGCGAAAGCCCTATTATTGGGTTGGTGAAAAAGATTCACCCAAAGGGAAGATTGTGGCGGCCTGGTTCGTGGGCGCTTATGAAGATGAGGTCGCCGTTCATCAAGTCATTGTAGAAGGCGAACCCCTGGAGACCGGATTGGTAAAAGTCGATGCAGCTTACGCAAACCAGGGCGTAACGCCAACTCATGTAGAGCCTTTATCGGATGATGACAAGGCAGAGGACTACGCACTGTTGCCGCGCTATCCCGGTGCGCAAATCTATAATCACAAAAAAATTGATACCGAAACAGTAACCTTACCTTTTGCCATCAATGCCGCCGAAAAAACGCCATTGAAATTAACGGGTGATCTTGGTAAGCACACATACACCATTAAAAATGTTTCGACGTTGAAAGTGTATGAAAATTATAAGGCCGCTTTAACAAAAGCATCTTTCACATTTATTTCCCAATGCGAACTGGAGCAATGTGGCACTGAAAAACAAGCGCAGGATGTAGGTGATCAATTAGCGCTCTCCGGCGATGTTTATAACTGGTACAGAAAACCCTACTATCTGCTCGCTAAAAAAACGTTGCCTGAAGGTAATACCTATGTGGCTATATTCGTAGGGGGCTATGAGGATACGGTGGGGGTGCAACAAGTTATTGTTGAAGAAAAGCAAGTGCAGACAGGTTTGGTCAATGTAAATGCCGATCAATTGAAACAACAAATTGATGCTGAAGGCAAAGCGCTGATTTACGGTATTTATTTTGATACCGGTAAAGCGGCGATCAAACCTGAATCCAAACCTGCACTGGAGGCAATTGCCGATTTATTAAAACGCAACAAGGATTTTCTGCTCTATGTAGTCGGCCACACGGATGATACCGGAGATGGTACAGCCAATGTCTTACTTTCCAAACAGCGTGCAGATTCAGTGGTTGCTGCTTTGGTGAAAGATTACCAGATTGCAAATAATCGTTTACAAGCACAAGGTGTAGGGCCTTATGCCCCGGCCTCCAATAATACCAGCGATGCAGGCAAGCAGAAAAATCGCCGAGTAGAGTTGGTCAAACGCTTACGTTAAACTGCAGTGTATTGGTGTAAATAATTACTATCGAAAAATCCTCGCCCGGGCGGGGATTTTTATTTGCTTGCTATCTGTATATGTTTCTGTTTTTATAACCTCGGCCAATAGTATTACGCCTATAAAAAAACCTGGCACTCCGGCGAATTCTATTGGTTAAACCGGTATCTGCACTTTCCTTAAAAATCAGGAAGTGCAGATTTTTTGTTATACCATTAGTTTTTTATGGGGCCAGCCATGAAACCTATGTATGAAAAAGTATTACCTACTGAAAACTCTTCGTGGCGTTATTGGTTGTATGCGCTCGATGAAATTCCATTTAACTGGCATTACCATCCGGAATATGAAATTTGTTTAACGCTGAATAGTCGCGGGCAGCGTTATATCGGCGATGATATTTACTCTTATGATAATCTGGATTTGGTATTACTAGGCCCCAAATTACCGCACACATGGCACTCCCGGGAATTAATTAACGAAGGTCAGCACCTGACGTATGTAGCGCAGTTGCCAGTCACCTGGATTGACAATATTGCACAGATGCCGGAATTAAAACCATTGGGTGATCTGTTGCAAAAAAGTAAACGCGGCGTGGCATTTTCGCTAACTACAGCAATCGCTTGTCGCGAGCGATTTGTAGCAATGGCTGATGTTACTCCCATGCAACGGTTATTATGGCTATTGGAAATATTGCAATTAATGTGTGATGATCCTGAGGCTCGCCTGATTTCCAGTGAAGGCTACACCCCGGCAAGCGTTCCTGATTCCTCCACGGAAAAAATTGATAAGGTAATTGCTTATATTCACCAACATTACACTGAAGAATTATGCGCGGAAAAAATGGCAAACCTTGCGCACATGAGTACAAATCATTTTCATCGATTTTTTAAGCAGCGTACGGAACAAACCTTTACCGAGTTTGTTAATCAGTTGCGTATAGGTCGTGCCTGTTCGCTTTTATTAACTACCGATATGCCAGTTGCCAATATCAGCCATCGCTGCGGATTTAATAATTTATCGAATTTTAATCGCCGTTTTATGCAGCTAAAAAATTGCACGCCCCGCGAATTTAAACGCAGTTATCTAAAATAAAAGCGAGAAATAAACGCGAGAAATAAGAAAGGGCCGCAATAACGGCCCTGAAGTGCACAGGAGATTACTCCTTAATTACACACCTGGAATTCCACGATACCTGAGCCAGAACCAAAGCGTTGCATGGTGTATTTTTCCAGGTCAATTAAATAACCATCGCCTGCCAGGTTGGCGGTGCAGCAACCGTTACAATCGGAGTCTGAACAGGCATCGTAAGCTTTCACAGTAATTCGCTTGTTGCCCTGCCGTAAATTCAGGGTTTTGTTGCCAAGCCAGCTCCAATCTTTTAAATGTACAGCGGCGATATTGTTGGCCATTACCCAGGATTCAGGTTGTTTTCCGGAAATGCCGTAAAAATAACCGCTCCACATGCAACCGTTATAAATTACACATTCATCACTGCCCGGCGCCGGATAGGATTCGTAATTAGTCAGGTTTGCGCGATACCAGGCTGCACCACAATCATTGCCTGCAATAGAAGAAACGGATTTGCTGGAAGCTATAGATGATTTGCTACTTGATTTGGTCGAAGAAATAGCGGGCTTGCTCGAGCTTTTTGATGAAACAGGAGTAGATGATGCGGCCCCATCGCAATTGCCGAGCAGCGTCCACTCTTGCCATTGGCCCGAATAATTGGCAGGGCTATGGCCTTGGGACCACCAGTTGGCTTTATACGCTTTTCCAGATTGCTTAACTTGTGCGCCACCACCGTAAGCGGTAGCGCTATTCCATTCTATAAGCGTGGTGCAGCTAACCGCATGAACATTTAAACACAGAAAACTACCGCAAAATGCGCTTAAAAAAATACAAAATTGTTTTACATAGGCAGCGTATAAGAAATTGATCGGCTTCATAAAGACCTCGATGTTATTGTCAAAATAATTATTTGTTGTTACGAGGACAGCATGAGTTACTCCCCAACCCCATAAACTAAAAATTATTTTGCCAACCTAACCAAGGATAAAAATGTATTTTTGAATGCAAAACTGGTATTTTTCTATCGGCTCTTGAAAAACTTATCCCGATCCACGTGGGGTCATGGAATCTTGTCGTGCCATGGAAAGATTGATCGCTGATAAATCATAGCCATGATGAATACTGCGCATTTGATCTGGCTCATCTTGCTGTTATTGGCCATCTGTAAAAATTTGTACGAATTTGTAGTAATCAATTTTTTATTCTTTTTTCAGCTTAGCGGTTCATGCTTTTATAATGGTTAATTTTTTGCAGGGGTTTTGATGCCATAATTTAGCAAAGTCTGTCGCAAGATTTTAGTTTGCTTTCAAGAGTTCAAGCCGGTAGCGCTATGATAGTGGCTATTGTGTTGTCTTACGATGGATTGGTCCTAAACGCGATTCGATCGTCGTTTTTTTTAGCCTCGGTACAGTTAGGGATTTGGGGGAAATTATGAATATTGTTAGAGTGATAGGTTTCGTTTTAGCGTTTGCTTCACCGTGTTCATTTGCTGGCTTGATTAATGTAGAGATGGAAGGCTTTAAGTATTGGAATGATGATTATACCGAGCTTAAAAAAGGTGGCCGCCTTTCATTGCAAGTTGATACCAGTGGATCTGATTCCGATTCCAATATTGAAAAAGGTGAATACAACGGTGCAATATTAAATGCAAGTTTTTTTAATTCGCACAGCAGCAAGGAATATTGCCTGGATTTTTCCCAACGTAATTCGGTGGTAGTTGACCTTTCCAGTTCGTTTTTTACCAAACTATCGTTAAAAGGTTTTTTTCTGGACCTCGATGGTAGAAGTACCAGTTTTGAGTTGTTTCTGGAGGGAACTTATAAAGAGGATGATCGACTCGATAATGTGGTAGAAAAAGTTTCTTTATTCAGCGACGCAACCAAGCTGGTTATGTTCGGGGATGGTGGTTTTTTTGATGGCGACGCGCCTGATATCGTTAAATTTAGCAAAGCAGTTCCAGAACCTCACGCCGCGCTATTGCTGCTGATTAGTGCTATGGGCTTGGGTGCTTTAAGGTGGAAGCGCATCCACTAACAGCTGTGGGTAGAGTCGGGTCGCATTGCGGCCCGCACTTTGTTACCAGTAGAATACCTTTCCAATATCTGCAATTGCTAATCATGGAAGATGTCCTGTCACTACGGAAACCCATATGTCTACTCCCCACGATCTATTGCACACTGTATTTCGTTTATCTGATTTTCGGCCAGGGCAAGAATCGGTAATTAATGCCTTGCTACACGGACATTCTTCCCTGGCAATATTTCCTACCGGCGGTGGAAAAAGCCTGTGTTATCAGTTGCCGGCGTTAATGTTTGATGGTTTGACGCTAGTGGTATCACCATTGATTGCGCTGATGAAAGATCAGGTTGATGCGTTGCAGCGCTTGGGGATTTGTGCGGCGCGTCTGGATTCTTCGCAAACCCGGGAAGAGACACGGGCAATTTACGATGCGCTTTATGATCGCAGCCTCAAATTGCTCTATGTATCTCCCGAACGCCTGAAGAATGAGCGTTTTGTGCAACGCCTTGCCAATTTTGAAATCAGTTTATTGGCTATTGATGAAGCCCATTGTATTTCTGAGTGGGGGCATAACTTTCGCCCTGATTATTTATTGCTGGCAGATCTCGCCAAAAAATTACGTGCTGGCCGCGTGCTTGCATTGACTGCTACGGCAACACCCGCTGTAGCAGCAGATATTTGCCGACAGTTTTCCATTCAGCCGCAGCATCACATACAAACCAGTTTTGCACGCCCCAATTTGCAATTACGTGTAACTCCTTGTGATGTTGATACCCGTATGGGATTATTGTTGTCGCGCTTGCAAAAACATCCGGCAGGTGCTGCAACTATTATTTATGTCACGTTGCAAAAAACAGCCGAGGATGTTGCGCAAGCGATTAATGCGTTTGGCTTGCGTGCAGTTTATTATCATGCCGGGTTAAAAGATGATGAGCGTGAGCAAGTACAAAATTGTTTTATGAGCGGTGACGTGCCTATTGTTGTTGCGACTATTGCTTTTGGTATGGGTATCGATAAAAACAATATTCGTGCGGTTTACCATTTTAATTTACCCAAATCCATTGAGAATTATGTGCAGGAAATCGGGCGTGCTGGTCGCGATGGAAATCCATCGTTATGTGAGATGTTTGCAGTAGGTGATGATATTCGCGTATTGGAAAATTTTACTTATGGAGATACTCCCTCCCGTGAAGCCCTTTTTGCACTGATTGAGAACTTGCTGGCATTTGATGATGTATTTGATATTTCTACCTATGATTTGTCGAATCAATTTGATTTGCGTCCGCTGGTATTAAATACGGCACTTACTTACCTTGAGTTAAAAAACGTTATTAGCGCACAAAGTCCTTTTTATACAGAATATAAAATCCAATTCTTGCAATCACCGGATTTCATCCTGGGTCAATTTGATAATGAGCGCGCCGATTTTTTGCGCAATGTTTTCGCTGTGGGGCGCATGGGTAAAAAGTGGTTGGCGCTGGATATGATGACGATCGAGCAACAATTGCAACAACCTAAAGCGCGCATTATCAAAGCGATTGATTATCTGGTGGAAAAAAGCTGGATTGAGTTGTCGGTAGCAAAATTGCGGCAAGGTTATAAGAATAATAAATTGATCACTTCAACCGAACAATTAACCGGGCTTTGCGATTACCTTGAACAATTATTTTCTGCGCGCGAAGCGCGGGATATACAGCGAATTCGTAGCTTGTTGGAGTTTGCCAATAATCCCCAATGTTTAAGTCAGCAGCTATTACATTATTTTGGTGAATCAACGAACGCGACCTGCGGGATTTGTAATCACTGTCGCCAATCCACCAGTCCCCGGGTTTCCGTACCTGCACCGAAATCGCTGGACGATCAACAAATACAATTCATTGCAAGTTTGAAGCAGGAAGCACATAAAGCCTTGATGCAGCCGCGTCAGCTTGCGCGGTTTTTGTGTGGCCTTCCCAGCCCGGCGACCAGCCGGTCTGCATTAAAAAACCATCCCGCATTTGGGGCGTTGGCCGATGCTTCATTTTCACAAGTGCTCGCGGCTGTGCAATAAAATATAGCCCGCATCGAGGTAGAAAATATGTTCTATCCTCTAGCGAGTGCTTTCGGGTTATAAGAAGTGTAAATAACTGTTTCCCGTGTCGCGCCCTTGGGCCACATGGAATAGAGTTTTGCGCTTGATTAATAAATCAGATTTTCTCCATGTTCCCTCCGGATGGAGATACCTCAACGACCCAGGCATTAGCCGTCAATAATTACAGGATGCCACGCATCCACCACTGCTGGAGATACCTATGAAGACTCTCAAAGGCCCTGCCATTTTCCTGGCCCAATTCCTGGGCGATACCGCACCGTTTAATAATCTGGAGAATATCTCCGCCTGGGTGGCAAGCCTGGGGTTCAAAGGAGTGCAAATTCCTACGTGGGACAAGCGTGTGTTTGATTTGGAAAAGGCGGCCAATAGCCTGGATTACTGCAACGAGTTTCAAGCGACGCTCGCCAGGCACGGGTTGGTTGCCACCGAGTTATCCACCCATTTGCAAGGCCAGTTGGTGGCAGTACACCCGGCATATGATGAGATGTTCGATGGCTTTGCCCCTGAGTCTGTGCGCGGCAATCCCAAGGCGCGCCAGGAATGGGCAGTGGAGCAACTGCTGCTTGCTGCCAAAGCCAGTAAAAACCTCGGCCTCAAGGCGCATGCGACTTTCTCCGGTGCCCTGTTGTGGCCGTTCCTTTATCCATGGCCGCAACGTCCTGCCGGTTTAGTGGAAAATGGTTTTGCTGAATTGGCTAAACGCTGGAAACCAATTCTGGATGCGTTTGATGCTGCTGGCGTTGATGTGTGTTATGAAATTCACCCTGGTGAAGACTTGCACGATGGTGCAACGTTCGAGCGCTTTTTGAAGGCAGTAGATAATCACCCGCGCGCAAATATTTTGTTCGACCCTTCGCATTTTGTATTGCAACAACTCGATTACCTCGCATTTATCGATCGCTACCATCCACGAATCAAAATGTTTCATGTGAAGGATGCTGAATTTAATTCCAGTGCGCAGCAAGGCGTGTACGGTGGATATGAGAGCTGGGTGGATCGCGCGGGCCGTTTTCGTTCCCTCGGTGATGGACAAGTAGACTTCAAACAAATCTTTTCCAAATTTGCCGCTTACGATTATGAAGGTTGGGCGGTACTGGAGTGGGAATGTTGCTTGAAACATCCTGAAGTCGGCGCAGAGGAAGGTGCGAAATTTATTGCACAACATATTATTAAAGTGACTGAACGCGCGTTTGATGATTTTGCAAAAAGCGGAATCGATGAAGCGAAAAACCGCAAAATCCTCGGCCTTTAATCCAAGTGCTTTAAATCAGGAAAAAATATTATGACAACCCCAAGAATTCGTTATGCCATGGTCGGTGGTGGCCGTGGTGCGTTTATCGGTGCGGTACATCGTATTGCGGCGCGTTTGGATGATCGTTTTGAATTGGTTGCCGGTGCGCTTTCATCCAACCCGGAAAATGCAAAATTATCGGCTGCCGATTTACACATTGCCGCAGACCGCGCTTACACCTCATTCGAAGAAATGTTGCGTGTGGAAAAAACACGGGCCGATGGTATTCAAGCGGTAGTCATCGTTACCCCTAACCATATGCACTTTCCCGTTGCCAAAGCCTGTTTGGAAGCGGGCGTGGATGTGATTTGCGATAAGCCGGTAACCCGCACCCTGGAAGAGGCAGTGGAACTGGAAAAAATTGTCAAAAAGAGCGGCTGTTTTTTTGCACTTACCCATAACTACAGCGCTTATCCATTGGTGCGCTACGCACGCGAGCTGGTCACACAAGGCAAGCTGGGAAAATTGCGCGTAGTACAAGTCGAGTACCCGCAAGAGTGGTTAACAGAAGCGGCGGCTGATGATAACAAGCAAGCATCCTGGCGAACTGATCCGGCGCGTTCGGGTGCGGCGGGTTGCCTTGGTGATATCGGTACCCATGCATTCCAGCTTGCGCAATTTATTACACAACAAAAAGTTAATTCAGTGAGTGCGGACCTGACCAGTTTTGTTGATGGCCGGTTGGTTGATGACAACGTGCACGCACTATTGCGTTTTGATGGCGGTGCTAAAGGTATGTTATGGAGCAGCCAGGTTGCGCCGGGTTGTGAAAATGGTTTGCGGATTCGCGTATTCGGCGATAAAGCCGGTATCGAATGGGCGCAGGAAAACCCGAACGAATTGTGGTTTGCAGAATTAAATAAACCGCGTCAACGTATCACTCGTCGCGGTGATATTGGTAGCGATATCGCTGCGCGCGGAATGCGGACACCCGGTGGCCATCCGGAGGGTTATCTTGAAGGTTTCGCCAACTTGTATAAAGACATCGCGGATATCCTGATTGCGCGTCAACAAGGCGAAGCACATTTCCTGCAAGACTGGGTTCCTAATATAGATACGGGTTTGGAGGGGATGCGCTTTATCCAGGCAGTGCTGGAATCATCGAAAAAAGAAGGTGTGTGGACTAAGCTCTGAACGGTCATACCACACAACCTTATAACAACAGGAAAATAATATGAACCTCTCCATAAGGCTCAAGCTTTCCACCATGATGTTCCTCGAGTTTTTTATCTGGGGCGCATGGTTTGTCACCATGGGAACATTTTTAGCGCAAGCATTTAGCGCAACCGGTGCGCAAACCGGCATGGCTTATAACACCCAGGCTATCGGCGCTATCGTGGCGCCGTTTATTATTGGCCTGATTGCTGACCGTTATTTTGCCGCGCAAAAAATTCTCGGGATGCTGCATTTAATTGGCGGTGTACTTTTGTGGTTTGCTGCAACTTCGGCAAGTTTTGATGCGTTTTATCCTTACATTCTGATTTACATGCTGTTGTATATGCCGACCTTGGCATTGGTAAATTCGGTTGCTTTCCGTCACTTGCCTGATCCTGCAGGGCAGTTTGCGCAAATTCGTGTGCTGGGTACCATCGGTTGGATCGTTGCAGGTTTAGTGATTGGTAATTTGGGGTGGGAGTCAAAAAATGTTTTGCATTACACCTTCCAAATGGCCGCGGTTGCATCAATCGCGTTGGGGCTTTTGAGCTTCTTCTTACCTGATACACCGCCGGCAGTTGATAAAAACAGCAACGTCAGTGTGCGCGATATTCTCGGGCTGGATGCATTGGCGCTATTAAAAGACTCGCGTTACCTGGTGTTTTTTATCGCATCAATTTTAATTTGTATTCCACTCGCGTTTTACTATCAAAATGCCAACTTGTTTTTAAATGATGTAGGTGTGGAAAACGCTGCATCGAAAATGGCGTACGGGCAAGTTTCTGAAACCCTGTTTATGTTGTTGTTACCCATTTTTATTATCCGCTTCGGAATCAAGATTTCGTTGCTGGTCGGTATGGCTGCGTGGGTATTACGCTATGTTTTATTCGCGTATGGCGATGCAGGTGATAAAGCCTGGATGTTAATTTTAGGTATTGTGCTACACGGTATTTGTTACGATTTTTTCTTTGTAACGGGTCAGATTTATACCAACTACAAAGCAGGCGAAAAAATCAAAAGTGCTGCGCAGGGGCTTATTACTCTGGCGACCTACGGTATCGGTATGATGATTGGGTTTACCCTCGCCGGAATGATTAGCGATAAGTACACGGCTGATGGCGTTCATGCCTGGTTTAACATCTGGATAATCCCGGCTGCAATTGCTGCCGCCGTACTGGTGCTATTCCTGGTGAGTTTTAAAGATGAAAAAGTGAGTGCAGAAAATATCAGGCATTAAGTAGTTTTAATTCCGGCTTTTGCCAACCCCTGCTTTTCGCCGGGCTAAAGCCGGAATAGTTTTAGCCGCACAGTTTTAAACTATAGTGTTAAAAAATAACAAAAGGTAAATAATAATGACGACCACGAGTGCATCCACCGCTATATCTACAATTAATCCCCAGCGTTTATTTATCGCGTGTTGCGTAGCATTAATTGTTACCGCAATGACCTTTGCGATTCGCGCGGGAATTCTTACCCAGTTAAGTACTGATTTTAATTTTACCAACGCCCAGTTGGGCTGGATTAATGGTATGGCTTTCCTGGGCTTCCCTGTGGCCATGATGTTCGGTGGATTAATCTACAATCATGTCGGTGCGCGCACGCTGATGTATCTGGCGTTCGCTTGCCATCTGCTCGGTTTGGTTCTCACAATATCAGCGAGCGGTTTTTGGTCGTTGTTGTTGTCGAGCTTTTTTATTGGTTTTGCCAACGGCTCTGTGGAGGCCGCGTGTAATCCGTTAATTGCCGATATTTACCACACACGCAAAACAGCGATGCTCAATAAATTCCATGTATGGTTTCCCGGTGGAATTGTTATTGGTGCATTGGTTTCCAGTTTGATGACCAAACTAGGCCTGGATTGGCAATGGCAAATTGCGATTATGATCATCCCGACCATCATTTATGGCGTAATGATTTTTGGTCAACCGTTCCCAAGTATGGCGAACTCGGAGACGTCGACTACAACCAATATTCGCGCCTTGTTCTCGCCGTTATTTATTTTCATGTTTTTCTGCATGACTGTAACTGCCGCATCTGAATTTGGTACGCAGCAGTGGGTTGATCGTATTTTTGGCGCGTCTGGTGCGCATCCGATGTTGGTGTTGGCGTTAGTGACAGGTTTGATGGCATTGGGGCGTTTCTTTGCGGGGCCAATTGTGGAAGCGTTGAATCCGGTTGGTGTGCTGTTGATGTCAGCAGTGGTGACTACCATCGGGATTTTCCTGTTGAGCATTGCTTCCGGTGGTTTGATTTATTTCGCCGCTATGGTTTTTGCACTGGGAGTGACGTATTTCTGGCCTACGATGATTGGATTTATTAGCGAATATCAGCCTAAAACCGGTGCGCTGGGAATGTCATTGCTCGGTGGGGCAGGCATGTTTTCCATGAGTATGTGGAATCCGGTAATTGGTGGTTGGCTCGATGATGCTAAAGCTGAAGCGGTGGCAAACGGCGTTCCGGCAGAAGCGGTAGAGCTCGCGGCAGGTCAGGCAACGTTACAAAATCTGGCTCTCTTTCCGTTATTCCTGATTTTCGCGTTTGGATTATTGTTCATTTTGCGCAAGCGCTTCGCGCACTAGCAATTAGCACCCGGCTTTGAAAAAGCGCCATTGCGGGCGCTTTTTTAATTTTGCTATGCACAATTTCAAGCGACAAGATGTAATTCTCTGTAATAAGTTGATGCGTTGCGTGACAAATATAGGAATTGGGTCACATTTGTGTCGCTGTAGATTGGGTTTTTTGAAAGTGCAGGTGTATAAAGGCTCTGCATGACCATGATATGAGTGAGTGGTTTAGTGAGCTCAAAAGGATTTGAGTTTCCACCTAACGAATATTTCTCCTTGCGTTCCCTCCCCCCTTGTTTTCTCCTTTCTGTAAGTCAAATATCCATCCCGTAGATAACTGCAATATGAGATAACTGCAATATGCGCAGAAATTCCACTTTGGGTTAGCCATGCAAAAAATAGCGCTTTTCATTAAATAGCGCCTTTCAATGGCGCTATTTTTATAAGAGCTGAAGGTGATTAGCTTGCGGCGAGCGGCTTTAAGGATTGTAGGTGAGCGAGGCGCTCGCGGATTTGTGACTCTATAGAGGCAGGGTCGAGCCCTTGTTTAGCGAGTTGCTGTTTTTGGCTGTCATGATCGACAAACTCATCGGCAAATCCCAGTTGCAATACCGGAAGGTTAAGGCCAAGGCTGTGCAGGTATTCTGTCACTGCGCTACCGGCGCCGCCGGCAATGGCATTTTCTTCCAATGTGACTAGTAAGTCATGGTGGGCGGCCATTTTTTTAATCAGTTCGGTATCCAGCGGTTTTACAAAACGCATATCGCACACGCTGGCATTTAGATTGTCTGCTGCTATTTGAGCGTTAGCCAAGAGCGTACCGAAACACAGCAAGGCAATGCTTTTTCCTTCGCGCCTTAACTCGCCTTTGCCTATCGGCAATGCTTTCATCGATTGATCTATGGTTACTCCAGCACCTGTTCCCCTTGGGTAACGTACTGCCGCAGGCCCTGGATATTGGTACGCGGTGTAGAGCAATTGGCGACATTCGTTTTCATCACTCGGAGCGGCTATCACCATATTGGGAATACAGCGCAAGTAACTGATATCGAAGCTCCCTGCATGCGTGGGACCATCTTCGCCGACTAATCCGGCGCGATCTATGGCAAAGGTGACATCCAGGTTTTGTAAGGCAACATCGTGCACTAGTTGGTCATAGGCGCGTTGTAAAAACGTTGAGTAGATAGCCACTACCGGTTTTTGGCCTTCACAGGCCATTCCTGCTGCCAGGGTAACGGCATGTTGTTCAGCAATGGCGACATCATAAAATCGATCGGGATATTGGGTTGCAAACTCAACCATTCCCGAGCCTTCGCACATAGCGGGGGTAATGCCTACCAGTTTGCTGTCGGCCTTGGCCATGTCGCATAACCATTGTCCAAAAACGTCCTGATATTTTGGTTTTTTGGGTGCGTTTACCGCGCCGATAGCAGCTTTTTTGGGCTCAATTTTGTTCAGGGCATGGTAACCAACCGGATCAAGTTCGGCGGGTTCAAATCCCTTTCCTTTTTGGGTGATGATGTGCAGTAGCTTGGGGCCTTTGATATCGCGCAAACTGCGCAAACAACGCACCAGATCCCCCAGGTCATGGCCATTGATCGGGCCTACATAATTGAATCCCATCTCTTCAAACAAGGTGCCAGGAGACATGAAACCCTTGAAGTGCTCTTCCGTGCGACGGGCGAATTCCCATGCGGGCGGAATTTTCCCCAGTACTTGTTTACTGCCTTCACGCAGGGAGTTATAAAATTTGCTGGCCCAGATTTTGGACAGGTAAGTTGATAAGCCTCCCACGTTTGGAGAGATCGACATGTTGTTGTCATTAAGGATCACTAGCATGTCAGTTTCAGTATGGGCGGCATGGTTCAGCGCTTCAAATGCCATACCGGCAGTCATGGCACCATCGCCGATGATGGCCGCTACTTTCCGGTCGGCTCCGGCCATCCTGGCCCCGATGGCCATACCCTGGGCTGCGCTAATTGAGGTGCTTGAGTGGCCTACTCCAAACGTATCATAGGCACTTTCTTCCCGTTTCGGGAAGCCGGATAAGCCGTTGCCCTGGCGGATGGTATTCATCCGTTCGCGACGCGATGTCAATATTTTGTGAGGGTATGTCTGGTGGCCGACATCCCATACCAGTCTGTCTTCTGGCGTTTGGTAGATGTAGTGCAGTGCGATGGTTAATTCGACTACACCTAATCCGGCACCAAAATGACCGCCGGTTTGCCCGACGCTAAATAACAAAAAGGCACGCAGCTCTTCTGCCAGGTCTGGCAGTTGCTTTTCGCTGAGAAGGCGCAGGTCAGCAGGACTATCAATGCTATCCAGCAAGGGGGTCAGCGGGCGGCTGGTGGGGATTTCGTTATGCATTCAGGTTCATCAATCTGGTTATCGTTGTGGGGTACAGCTTCTGCAAGCCTGCCATTGTAGGCACCTTGGTCGAGGCTTGGCTAGTTGATCCTGTGGATTATGTATTCGGCCATTTGGCGCAGCCGTGCGGCACTTTCACCAAAATTTTCGAGTGAAACGAGGGCTTGGTTATGCAGTTCCGCTGCTTTGGCTTGCGCTGTTTCCAATCCCAGTAGTGATACATAAGTCGGTTTATTGCGGGCGATATCGGCGCCTTGCTGTTTGCCTAGCGTTGCGGTATCGGCGGTCACATCGAGGATATCATCCTGTACTTGAAAGGCGAGGCCGATAGCCTTGGCATAGTTATCCAATGCCTTTAGCTGCTGGCTATTTGCCCCTGCAGCCAGAGCCCCCATCGCGACACTTGCGCGGATTAATGCACCGGTTTTATGGCTGTGCATGTTTTCCAGTTGTGAGAGGCTTAATTGCTGGTCTACGGCGGCAAGGTCAATCGCTTGACCGAGCACCATGCCTTCCGCGCCGGAGGCAGCGGCTAATTCCTCAACGAGTTGAACCTTGGTTTCTGCTGTTACATTGGTGCGTAGTAACAGCCCAAATGCCAGGGTTTGCAATCCATCACCGGCGAGAATGGCTGTCGCTTCATTAAATGCAATGTGGCAGGTGGGTTTGCCGCGACGCAAATCATCGTCATCCATCGCGGGTAGATCATCGTGGACCAGGCTATATGAATGCAGGCATTCAAGGGCGCAAGCGATAGGATCAATCTGCGCCAGTTCCAAATTAGTATCGATAGCCAACGCAGCGGCATAGGCCAATGTTGGGCGAACACGCTTGCCACCATTAAAGAGGCTGTAACGCATGGCGGCACGCAGCTGGGTTGGATCATTCTGGTCGGGCAAATAATGATCCAGAGCAGTGTCTACGCGTTGGCGACAGGATTGGACAAACTCGCTGAATTCATGTGGCATCAAGCGTCGCCTTCTTCGGGGTCAAAAGGCTCAAGGCTGATATTGCCTTGAACTTCAATAAGTTTATTAACTTGTACCTCCGCAGCGGCGAGGCGTGCCTGGCATTCGCGTGTCAAGGCGATACCAGTTTCAAAGGCCTGGAGGGACTCTTCCAATGTCATATCGCCTTGCTCCATACGATTTACCAAGCCTTCAAGCGTTCCAAGCGACTGTTCAAAATCGATATTTTTCTTCTTAGGCGGCATGTCATTGTCTCGCGCTGGGGATAGGGCGCGGATTATAAACCCGGCGTTGCAAATATGCAGAGGTTTTGGCGCACACCTTTGTGAGATATTTCCTACAAAACTTGCCGAAATTCACCACTGTTGCTTGACGCCTGATTCATCAATAATGACGACTATTGGAAATTGCCGCAGGATGTGGCAAAAGCAAGGAACATAATGGAATTAAGCACTTTTATTGCCAAGGTATGGCCTGTCATCCTGTAAAAGCCCTGATTGCCCCCTCCTGCAATCGGGGTTTTTCGCATTTTAGATGACTATTTTTGTGCTATTTGTCGCATATTTCATCAATTCTGAACTTCCCTTCTTTCCAGTCGTCGAAAAGCTGTTGAAACTTGCGCTTTTTGATTTACCCGCCATATCTCACGCAACTATTTAGCTTTTGTAATAGATGTGGAGTAGAATCTCATAGCTTTGATAAACATAACGCACTAAGCTTTTGATACGACTGACAATTGCCAAATCTGATCCTGTCGTAATTCCAGTGTGAAGGACTCAGTCAAACCCATGCCAGACAATTCACTTATAAATAGTGCCGCCTTTGCGCAGCGAACTGCCCAGTTGGAATTGCAACTGCGTCGTTTTTTCGGTTTTTTGAGCCGGGTGCCACTGGCGCGTTGGCAGTGGTTGATCACGTTTCTTTTGGTGATCTGGTTGAGCCATAGCCTGGCGCGGCTATTTTGGCTCATTATCCCCACTCCGGTCATCCCGCCTGCGACAGTGACATCGGTCGCATCAACATTACCTGGTGCAAGCCCGGCAGGAGGTGCGGAAGCTATTAATATAGCCCAGGTTAAGAATCTTGCGCCCTTTGGGGAAACGAATGCCGAGCCGGCTGCTGCGGTAGAAGCCCAACAAACACCAGCCACGCAAGGTATAGAAAATAACGCAGCAGATACCCAGCTCAACCTGATTTTGCGGGGTGTTTTATCCAGTAATGATGAGAAAGCGGCACGCGCCATCATCGCAACTGGTGATAAGGCCGACGTGTATGGTATTGGTGATACCTTGCCCGCCGGTAATAATGTCACCTTGGCCAAGGTTCTGGATTTGCGTGTCATTATTAATAACAACGGTTCTTTTGAGTCTTTATGGATGTACAAAGACGACCCTAATGCGCCGAAATTGGGGGCGGTCGCTGCTCCACCGGCAGGTAATCCAGCAGTTTCCGGTGGCTATGCAAACCCTCCATACCAGCAACAACCCCCGGTTTTAGTTGATAAAAGCTCCAGCTTTAACTCACCTGCTCAAGCAGCGGCGGGCGACCCCGGCATGGCACAGGTAGGAAAAACCCTGGCTGATGTGGTGGCAATGAGTATTTATCGTGAGAATGGCCAGGTAGTGGGTTATAAGATTCGCCCGGGCCGCAATGCGCAAAAGTTTACTGAGTTGGGCTTACAGACTGACGATATAGTCACAGCAGTCAATGGTGTCCCCTTGAGCAGCCCGGGGAAAATTATGGAAATTTACAAAAGTATGGGTAGTGCCACATCGGCGAATCTGGAAATCAGGCGCGGTGGCAGTACAGTTAACCTAGACGTAATGCTATAAGTGAGGTTTTCGTGATCCGTTCGAATGGTCGTAAAAATAACAAGATTATCTCCAGCTTGATGCTGGCGGCGATTATCAGTGGTACCGCTAATCTCGCAATGGCGCAGGTTGAACCTGCTGGCCAGAATGCCGCTGGCGAGCAAGCCTGGACAGTCAACTTTAATGATTCCGACATCCAGGAAGTGATTAAATTTATTGCGGGCGCCACCGGGAAGACCATCATTATCGATCCTAAAGTGCGCGGCCCTATCAAAGTGATCAACACCAAGCCACTCAATGCCAAAGAACTGTATGAGTTGTTTTTGGCCTCGCTTGATGTGCATGGTTTTACGGCAGTGGAAAGCGGCAATATTGTGCGTATCGTCATGAACCGCGATGCTCGCAACCTGCCAATTCCGACCGAGAATAATGTCCGCAACAAAGACGATCTTTATATCACCCAGGTAATTCCGCTAAAGAACACCAGCGCGGCTAAAATTCTTGCAGCGTTGCGTCCGTTAGTACCGCAATACGGACACCTGACTACTTATGAGCCCAGTAATGCCCTGATCATCACGGATACCCGCGCTAACGTGGCGCGGATGAACGAGCTGGTAATTCAGCTGGATAAAATTGGTATGACCCATACCGATGTGATTCCGCTGAAATATGCCAATGCCTCCGACGTAGTGGCGATGCTGACGCAATTGGAAAAACCGGACCCTAACCGTGGGATGACCACCTCTCCGCCAGTAATTGTGGCCGACAAGCGTACTAACGCAGTTGTTATTAGCGGTGATGATTTGACTCGCCAGCGCCTTAAATTGCTGGTTGATGATCTGGATCGCCCACAAACCCGTAATAGTAATGTGCGGGTGTTTTATCTGAAGTACGCTAAAGCAGAAGAAGTCGCCAAAGTGCTTTCCGGCATGTTGCAAAGTGTTGGTGGCAAACCGGCTGAGGGCGCGCCGCCCACCGCTACCCAGGCGGCAGTTCAAGCTGACGAGGCAACCAATTCGGTATTGATTACTGCCGATATAGAAACAATGAATACCCTTTTATCTATTGTGGATAGCCTGGATATTCGCCGTGCCCAAGTATTGGTTGAAGCAATTATCGTAGAGATTACTGGTAACAATGCAAAAGAAATTGGCGTTGAATGGATGTATCAGGCGGACGATAGTGGTTTTGGTGGTTTTACATCCGGCGGGGCTTTAAGCAAGGTTGGAACCCCTGCACTTAATTTGTTAAATGACCCATCCAGCGAGACAGCTCTCGCTTCCCTTGCTGGAGGTATAACTTCTGTCGGGTCTCCGGTATTTGGTGTGGGGCGTTTGGGTAAGAACCTGGACTTCCTGAGTGTGCTGAAGTTATTGCAAACCACTGAGTCGAGTAACATTCTGTCAACACCCAGCTTGCTAACAACAGACAATAGCGAAGCGTCAATTTTAGTCGGCCAGCAAGTTCCTTTCGTTACCGGGTCGTACACTGGAATGACTGGGGCCAATAACACCGGTACCAATTCATTTTCCAGCCCATTCAATACCGTTAACCGTGAAGATGTAGGTATTAAGCTTCAGGTAACTCCCCATGTTAATGGAGGAGATAGCCTGGTATTGGATATCGAACAGGAAATTTCTTCAGTGATTGGTGCCACCCAGAGTTCACCGAACGGCCCAACTACCCAAAAACGCGAAATTAAAACCCAGATCCTTGCCGGTGACGGCCAAACTGTGGTTCTCGGTGGTTTGATTCAGGACCAGATTGACAAGGCGGATAACCGGGTTCCTGTACTGGGAAGCATTCCGGTATTAGGTCATCTATTTCGCTCTCAAAGTGCAAAGAAGACCAAGACCAACCTGCTGATATTTTTGAAACCAACCATCATCCGTACTGATGAGGTATTAACTGGTGCAACAGCGGAAAAGTATCGCGCGTTGCGAGATCAACAAGTGCAGTTTCAGCGCAATCGCGGGATTCTGATCAACAGAGGGGATGTTCCCGTACTGCCTGAGTGGGACGAACAAATTCGTAAGTTCCAGCAACAAAGCCAGCAACAAGACCAGCAACCTGCCGCTCCAGCTGAGGAATAACCCGTGACCGAGCAAGTGCTAGAGCCCATCGTTGTTGATGAGCCATCCCCTGATGCGCAGGATTCTGTTGCTGCCGGTCTTGAGCGTTTGCCATTCAGCTTTGCATCTGCACATGGTGTGATGCTGGAAGATATCACTGCGAGCGTGAAGCCCAAGGTATTGCATAAGCCTGGTTTGACTCTCGATGTGTTGTTGGAGTTACAACGCATTCTAGGTGCCGGTTTTGAGCTGGAAGAAATGCCGGCAGAAGATTTTCAAAAGCGTCTCACACGTGAATATCAGAGTGGTGACGGTGCTGCCCAGCGCGCTGCTGAAGACCTGGGTAATGAGTTCGATTTATCGTCCATGGCCGATGACCTGGCTGATCGCACCGATTTGCTTGCAGGCGATGACGACGCACCCATTATCCGCTTGATTAACGCGATTCTCTCCCAGGCGGTGCGTGAAGGCGCTTCGGATATACATTTGGAGCCATTTGAAGACCGCGTTTCAGTGCGTTTCCGTATCGACGGGGTACTAACTGAAGTGCTGTCTCCGAAAGCGGAACTCGCACCTGTTTTGGTTTCCCGTTTGAAAGTAATGGCGCGGCTGGACATCGCTGAAAAGCGCTTGCCGCAAGATGGCCGTATTACCGTGCGGCTTGCGGGCCACGCGGTGGATATCCGTGTATCTACCATTCCATCGGCGTTTGGCGAACGTATCGTATTGCGTATTCTCGATCAGGCTGCCGGCCAGTTGCGCCTTGAGCAGTTGCAAATGCCGCCGCAGGTTTATGAGCGCCTGACGAAAAACCTGATTAAACCACACGGTATTATCCTGGTGACCGGCCCGACCGGTTCGGGTAAAACCACCACGCTTTATGCCAGCCTCAGCCATATCAATACCCGCAGCCGCAACATCCTCACGATTGAAGATCCGGTGGAATATCTGCTTCCCGGTATCGGGCAAACCCAGGTTAACGCCAAGGTAGATATGACCTTTGCACGCGGTTTGCGCGCCATTTTGCGTCAGGACCCTGATGTGGTGATGGTGGGGGAAATCCGCGATGGTGAAACCGCTGAAATTGCGATCCAGGCATCGCTCACGGGTCACCTGGTGTTATCCACCCTCCATACCAATACCGCCATTGGTGCGGTGTTGCGTCTGAAGGATATGGGCGTTGAACCCTTCCTGTTGGCTTCGAGCCTTGAGGTGGTGATGGCGCAACGCCTGGTGCGTGTGCTTTGTACCCACTGTAAAGAGCAATATATGCCCAGTGATGCCGAGCGGGAAATGCTGAAGTTGCCGTTGGATACACCGATCTGGCGCCCGGCGCCCAGCGGTTGCAAGCACTGTAACCATCAGGGGTATCGCGGCCGTAAGGGTATCTATGAACTGATCGAGATCACCGAGCGCCTGCGCCATTTGATCCACGAGCAAGCCGGCGAACAAGAACTTCTGGCGGAAGCGCGCAAGAACAGCGCCTCCATGAGCGATGACGGCCGTACCTGTGTACTGAATGGCATCACCAGTATTGAAGAAGTTCTGCGTGTAACCACGCAGCTATAAGGAAGATTTCATGGGTGCCTACAGTTACAAAGCGCTGAATGAAGAAGGGAAAACCGTTAAGGGAATCCTTGAGGGGGATTCCGAGCGGCACATCCGCACCCAGTTGCGGGCGAAAAAATTAAAGCCGCTGGAAGTGGTCAGTGCGGCCGGTGAAGCGGCCGCTGCCAAAAATGATGAAGGTTTGAGCCTGCAAGCCAGTTTCCGTCGCCGCGCCTCTAAATTAAGTACGCGTGACCTCAGTTTGATTACCCGCCAATTGGCATCGCTGGTGAAATCCGGTTTGCCGCTTGATGAAGCCCTGCACGCAACTGCCAAGCAATCGCAAAAAGCCAATGTCAAACGCGTAGTGTTGCAAGTTCGCACCCGCGTTCTGGAGGGGTTTAGCCTGGCGCAGGCGATGGGTGATAACCCGGTTGCATTCAATGATATGTACCGCGCACTGGTGCGGGCGGGTGAAGGTTCCGGTTATCTCAGCCCCGTCCTGGAACGCCTTGCCGATTACACCCAGACCAGCCAGATACTACAGCAACGCATCAAAATGGCGATGATTTATCCGATTGTGATGTTGGTCGTGAGTATGGCCGTAATCATCGCGTTGATGGTGCTGGTGGTGCCCAAGCTGGTAAAAATCTTCGAGCAGGGCAAGCGCGAATTGCCCGCCTTGACTGAAGCGTTAATGGCGACTAGCAGTTTCCTGATCAGTTATGGGGTATACCTCTTTATTGCGTTGATCGGAGTGTATTACCTGGTCAAACGTATGATGCGCGACCCAAAGCGATTGCGTGCATGGCATGTTGTCCAATTAAAACTTCCGGTTATTGGTGAGCTGGTAAAGCAGATCAACTCCGCGCGTTTTGCCGCTACCCTCAGTTTGCTTTCCGCCAGTGGTGTGCCGCTCTTGCAAGCATTGAACATTTCCGGTCAAGTGATGACCAATAAGGTTCTGCAAGAGGCCTGCGACCAGGTAGCTGCTGCAGTGCGTGAAGGTATGAGTTTGAGTCGCGCTATGGAAAATACCGGCCATTTTCCGCCATTGCTGGTACAACTGGTAGCGAGCGGTGAGACCAACGGCACCTTGCCCCAGCAACTGGACAACGCCTCCAAAGACCAGGAGCGCGAACTGGAAATGATGCTGGGCGTGGCAATGGGGTTGCTTGAGCCGGCAACAATTATTTTTATGGGCGGTGCTGTGTGCCTTATTGTGTTGGCGATCCTGACCCCGATTTTCGAAATGTCCAAGCTGACTTAAGCCAGCGCAATCCGTACCAATTTTCTTCAATCCAATCATTCAAAGCTGTTCCGGAGAACACTATGAACACAAGTCTGCGTTACCCCGGCCGTAAGGCCGAAGCCCGCCAGGCGGGTTTTACTCTGGTCGAAATCATGGTGGTGGTAATCATCATCGGTTTGCTGGCCGGTATTGTGGTTCCCAACGTGATGGATAACCTCGATAAAGCGAACGTCAAGAAAGCGCGTGCTGATTTCAGTTCGCTGCAAACTGCGCTTAAGTTGTATCGCATCGATAACTTCAATTTCCCGACGACCGAGCAAGGCCTGGAAGCATTGGTCACCAAACCATCTATTGCGCCGGTGCCCCGCAATTACAAAGAGTCTGGCTATATCGATAACCTGACCAAAGATCCCTGGGGCAATGACTACCAATACATGAGCCCCGGTGAAGGCCATGAATATGATATTTACAGCCTGGGCGCTGACGGTGTGAGTGGCGGCGAAGGCCAGAACGCTGACATCAGTATCTGGGATGCGGAATAAGTTTACCTGCGGATAACCGTTGTGAGCCCCCGCCAGCAGGGTTTTACCCTGATCGAAATTATCGTCGTGGTGTTTATCATCGGCCTGGCGGTGGGGGTGATTTCGATTGCGGTAGGCGGTAATGCCGCTGCCGATAATGCGCGCAAGGAAGCGGAAGAGTTTATGTTGCAGGCCAGCTATGTGTCCGAGCAAGCGGTATTGAAAGGTGAAACCTACGGCTTGTTTGTTGAATTGCGGCCTGCGCAGGATATCGATGGGCAGGAGCAATGGTGTTACACCTGGCGACGTGTGCGGGATCGTCAATGGCAAGACCTGCCAGAGCTTGCGCCTCACTGTATCGCGGAAGGTTTGGCGATTGAATTCACCATTGATGAGGAGTTATGGGAGTACGATCCCGAACTGGAATACCAGGACCCGGTTATCGGTTTTTTCCCCAGTGGTGATGCTTCGGGTGAGGTGGAAATTGAGATTTTCGCCAGTCAAACCAATATGGATGACGATGTTGAAACCCAGAAATTTGAATTGAATCTGATGGGTGAATTGCACTGGATTAATGAAGAAGAGCGCCTTGAAGCGGAGCGCAAAGGCCTATGAACAAACAAATGAGGCGCCGGTCATTCCTGCCGTTAAAACAGACGCGTGGTTTCACGCTGCTGGAGGCGATGATTGCCCTCATGATTATTGCCCTGGCGTTGCCGGCGATGATAGCGCTGATAATGACGCAGCTCGACGGCTCCGCCGTCATTCGCGATAAGACTTACGCCTACTGGGTGGCAGAAAACCAACTAACGCGTATTCGCCTGTTGCAGCAACAGAAGGTGTTAAAACGCTTGCCGGATTACAAGGTGCCTGAGAAAGATTCCGGAACCGTGGACCTGGCGGGTTTACGCTGGCAATGGCAGCAAAAAACTATCGCTATGGACACCTTGCCCGAACCTGGCTTTAAACGCATTGAAATTTCGGTGCGGCTGTTGGGAGTGGCAGACGGACCGACACTGGGACGCACCGCGGTAGATGAAGACAAACCGGCAATGGCACTTTTGACAGGGTATATCAGTGATCCTGAATCCACCCAGCAACTATAACCAGCGGGGTTTTACCCTACTGGAAGTTATGATCGCGCTGGTGATCTCGGCGATTATTGCTGTCATGGCTTTCCAATCATTGGATGCCGCCGATAAAGGCGCAACACGCACCAATGAAGTGTTAAATGATATTAATAAAATAGATCGTGCCTGGCAGCTTATCGCTGCAGATTTACGCCACATCGTGCCACCTGGAACCAATGATCGTACCTGGATATTCAAAGGCGAGACTTTGGATGGTTCGGGTGAAGATGCCGATCAAGTGTTATTAATATTCAAGCGGCGCGGCTGGGTTAACTTTTCCAATCTGCCGCGTAGCGATTTGCAATTGGTTGAATATCGCATACTGGATGGCAAGCTCTGGCGTGATTTTGCGCCGGAATACAATCGTCAGTTGGCGGATATTGATTTGGAAGAAGATGACGGTTTTCACCAGCTATTACTGGAGAATGTTGAAGATCTGCAGTTACGGTTTTTACATCAGGGAGTTATAACTTCGCGCGGTAAAAGTGTGCTGGAAGGCCGCGAATTTACTGATGACTGGCTGCAGGATTGGCCGGATGCAACGGCTGGCGCTACCGGTTTGCCATTAGCGGTAGAAATCACAATCAAAATTAAAGGAGTCGGGTCAATTGCTCGCCTGTTTGCGCTGCCTGAACAGTTCCAGCCGTCGCCGCAATCGTAACCAGGCTTCCCAGCAAGGAACGGTACTGGTGCTGGTATTGCTGATTGTCGCGCTGGTGGCTGCCCTGAGCGTTAAGTTTGCTGCACAGTACCAATTAGGGCTTGCCCGCGCAGAAACCCGCTGGCATGGCGCCCAGGCCCGGGCTTTTCTGGAAGGAACAGAAGAAGTAGCCAAGCTAATGTTTGGCCAATTGGACATTGAACAAAGCAAGGATTTTCTAGGCGAGCCCTGGAGTACTGAATTCCCTATCGAAGACCAGGGCGTTTCCGGGGTGGCACGGTTGAGCGATGCCAGTAATCAGTTGAATTTAAATGATTTGGGCACCGCGTTAAAACCGGAAACTCCGATCGGTAATCCGGAGCGATATTCTCCACAACAAAAACGCTTTATCCGGCTATTGCAAACATTTCCGGACATGCCGTTGGGGCAGGATCAGGCCGAATATTTGCTGGAAGCGATAGTTGACTGGATCGATGAAGATGAGAGCGAGTCCGGCCAGGGCGGAGCGGAATCCAATTATTACCAGAGCATGCCGGAACCTTATCTGCCGGCTAATACATTGTTTAAATCGCTGGATGAATTACGCCTGGTCAGGGGTTTTAACGAAAACCCCTTATTGGTAATGCGGTTGATGCCATTTATCACCGTTTTACCCATACCCAAGGCTGGATTGAACATCAATACGATGGAGCTTGTGGATCCTGTTACGGGCAAAGGCGTTAATAATTTATTGTTAACGATTAACGATGCTAATTCATTGGCCCCGGCAGCGGCGGCCGACGTCCAGCAGGCGATAAAATTGCGCCCCGAAACGGGCTTTGAAACAAGCGAGATTCAAACAGCCTTTGCCGGCAAAGAGGTTACAGATCTAAATGGCATGGCCACTTATTTCTGGTTAAACGCTACCGTCCAGCTAGTGGACCAGCGCCGAAGTATGCGCAGCTTAATGGTGCGTGACAAAATCGGACAACGCCAGAGCCTGAAAGTGATCCGGCGTGATGACGTGTTTGAATTACCGACAGTGGTACGCAAGGATGAAAACGAAGACGACGATGGTGAAACCGAACTGGTCGAATAATTCCGGCATTTGGTGTTCATCCCGGTTAATAATGAAAACTTAATTCAGTGATTTGATCAGAGCAAACTTATGTCCATGCAATTGGTGCTCGCAGTAAATACATCTGCCGATGGCAAAACCCTGGCCGACTGGTTTCGTTGGTGTTGGTTGGGTAGCGACGGCAATCCGCAACCGGAATCCGCCGCGAGTGGAGATCGTGAGGCCCTGCGCACTGCATTGGGCGAACGCACGGGTGGCAACCAATCTACCTGGTTAATTTTACCGGGCAACAGTGTTGGAACGCGCGAGCTGGAATACAGCGAAAAAGAAAAGAAACATCTGCGCAATTTGCTGCCATTCCAACTCGAAGATAGTGTTGTTGGTGATGTGGAAGATTTGCATTTCGCCCTGGGGGCTCCGGCAGATGGGCGGGTCGTGGTTGCCTACACCGACAAAACCTGGCTGCAAGCGGTATTTGCCGAATTGGCCACGCTAGGCATAGAAGTTACTCGCTGCTGGTCGGCACCGTTGATTTTGCCTCGGGCAGAAGAAGCTGCAAGCGATGCCTACAACCATTGGTCATTGGGTTTATATGATGGGCAATTCTACATACGCTATGCCCCTGCCTTGGGGTTTAGCCTGGCCGAATCGCACGCGCGCATGGCTTTATCCTTGTTGTTAACATCGCAAGAACGTGTAGACCGTTTGCCGGATTTACAGTTGCGCGCAGCCACAGAAGAAGATCTCGTAAAGCTCACCGAATTGGTGCCTGCAGAATTACAGGGTTCGATTAAAGATCAAATCGTGGCGGATGCCTGGGCGCTGGATTACAGCAGTACAGCGATCGATATTTGCCAGGGCGACTTCTCCCAGCGTTTGCCCATTGAGCGCTGGTGGAAAATCTGGAAGTCTGTTGCGATTTTTGCCGGTGTTTGTGCTGCGGTATATCTCGGAGTGTTGATTTTTGAAATCCAGAAGCTCAGTGGTGAAAACGTAAAAATTCGCCAACAAATCGAAGCAGCAGCACGTGGTGCAATTCCGCAGGGGCGGATGGTTGATCCGGAAAAACAATTGACCACCGCCTTAAAGCAATTGCAGCCGGCCAATCAATCTGGCCGGGTAATGGAAATACTCGTTGTTGTCCTGCCACAAATTTCATCTGTGCCCAATGTCAGTGTTAAAGGCATTGCTTATGTGGGTGAAATTGGCGAGCTAAATATTAATGTGCAAGCTGACAGTTTCGCGACCTTTGAAACCCTGGCGCAAAATATTCGCACCAAGGGGTTTAACGCTGAAGTGTTAAGTGCCAATGCGCAGGGTAATGTTCAAACCGCGCGTTTGAAAATTACCAAAAATCCACAGTAGTCGATGAATTGTTGCGTGAAATCATCGAGGAAAAATCATGAATCAAATACTGAATTTTTTAAATAAATATAGTCGCCACGAGCAAATGCTGATCCTTGGTTGTGGTGTTTTGGTACTGCTTTATCTGGTGTGGATATTGGTATTAACACCTATCCAGAAAAAGCGTGATCAACTGTATCAGGCCAATACCAGCTCGACCCAAACATTGGGGCGCGTACAAATTCTTGCGGCACAGATCCAGCAATTGCGCGCACAGGATACGGCAAACGCCGGCGAGAATATCAATGGTTTAATTGATTCCAGTTTACGCGCTAATGGTTTGCAAATGAGTAACCTGCAACCCGGTGCCAATGGCGATGTGCGTGTGCGTCTGGATCGCGCTGCCTATGAACCATTGATGCAATGGTTGTATGACATGGAATATAAACAAGGCGTGAATGTTACGGATTTATCATTGGCATCTACCAATGACCCGGGTCAGGTCACTGTCAATTTGCGTTTGCAAAAAGCGCAATAATATTGAGTTGTTCTTGTTAACCGCGACCAAAAAAGAAATCTTATGAGCACTGTTCCCGATTTACTAAAAGCCTATAAAAAACTCTGGATTAGCCTGGGCGTATTGTTTTTTCTTATCTTCGTGCTCAGCAGTATTCCGGCGACCTGGGGAGCCTGGGTGTTAACGCGAGGAACCGGATTAGCAATGAGCGGTGTGACTGGAAGTATATGGAATGGCAAGGCTAGTCTCGCCAGTGTCCAGCTCAGCGGGCAGGAACAGTCGCTCGGGCAATTGAGCTGGAAATTAAGTCCGTTTTCGTTACTTACACGTTGTGCGATGGTAACAACGAAATTACCGATGCAACAGTTTGATGGCGAAGTCTGCGCGGGTTCAAACGGAGATGTGCAAGTGCATGATGCTGATTTATCGGCACCCTCCTCACTGTTGCAAGCAAAAATTCCCGTGCCCATTCAAGGGCAGCTATCGGCGCACATCGACGAATTGCAATTGCGCGGCAACGTGTTGCTGAAACTCAAAGGCAACCTTACCTGGAACAGTGCGCGGGTGAATACCGGTGCAAACTGGTTAGATATCGGCAGCTATGCGGCGGAATTGAGTGATAACGGCAAGAATGGTATTTCGGCAAAATTTTTCCATTTAAGCGGCCCGGTGGAAACGAATTTGCAAATTGAATTGGCTGCACCCAGCGGTGGCCGTATCTCGGGGGAATTAGCGGCATCGCAAGCGTTTTTTGAGGCGGCTAATGCGAAAGATATCCTTGCCATGTTTGCACAGCTGGATCGTGTTGATCCGGAAAATAAACATCACTACCGCGTAGATCTGAATCTCTAAATTATGAAACAGGTTTTTATCGCGCTGGTTTTGTCGATATTGCCAATCTGTGTACAAGCAAAGTGGCATACCGACACCCAGAGTATTATGGGTACCAAAGTCAGTGTGATTTTGTGGCATGAAGATGATGCCAAAGCCGAGCAGGCAATCACCGCAGTGATGACAGAAATGCGTCGGATCGATGCGCATTTCAGTCCCTATATTGAGACCAGTGAGCTATACCGTTTAAACCAATTGGCACCCAAAGCGAATGCAGAAAATCCGCTGAAGATCTCCCCCGAATTAACGGCAATCCTCGATAAAGCTCTGTATTACAGCCGCCTGAGTGATGGCGCTTTTGATATTACTTTTGCCTCCCTCGCACGCTATTACGATTACCGCAAAAAATTAAAACCCAGTGAAAAACAGCGCGAAGAATTATTACCTTTAATTAATTACCGTTTCATTCACCTGGATGTAAAAGCTAACACCGTATGGTTTGAGCATCCGCAGGTGTATGTGGATCTCGGTGGAATTGCCAAGGGATATTCAGTTGACACATCACTGGCCGTGTTAAAAACATTTGGCATTGAACACGCGAATATTACAGCCGGTGGCGATAGCCGGGTTATTGGTGACCGTTTGGGGCGGCCATGGCTGGTAGGGATTAAAAATCCGCGCGCAGAATCGGTTGCAGTAACTCTGCCCCTGGAAAATGTTTCCCTCTCTACGTCAGGTGATTACGAGCGCTATTTCATTGATCAAGCAACGGGTGAGCGGGTCCACCACATCATTAATCCGCGCACCGGGAAATCTGCCCATGGGGTCACCAGCGTTACCATCCTTGGCCCGGCTGGTTTTGATACTGATCCCCTGTCCAAAGTGGTTTTTATTAAGGGGCCGGAACAGGGATTGGCGATTATTAATAGCCTACCCGGTTTTGATGCCGTGATTATCACTGAAAAAGGCAAGGTGCTTTACAGCAACGGCTTGATGCCCCCGCAGTAGGTTGTGTCGCCCATCGAATATTTATGCGCCATTTTCTGAACAAATTTTGTTAAAGTACACAGGCTTTTTCTTCCGTCATTTTTGACAATAACTTTCCCGCTTACTTTTAAATTGATGCTTCTTCTCTCAAGGAGTCGGTATGACACGTGTTACAGGAATTGTTTTAACCAGCTTGTTGCTTTGCGCCTGTGGTGGAGGCGGCGGTGGTTCGGGAGGTGGAGGCGGCATATCGACTGGCAAGTCTTCATCCAGCATTACCTCATCCGGTGTAAGTAGTTCGATAGATTCCGCTTGCGGAACCGGTGGAACTATTTTTGAAGAATGCCTAAATAAAGACTGGGGCGTAATGCAGGTATGGCAACAAAATTCCGTCACGGGCGAAGCGCAGACCTATCGCACGGAAACTAACCCGAGCAATGTGCAATGGAAGCTGGTGGATTCTCCCTCGGTTGGTCATTCCAAAGTATTGCAGGTGAGTTATCAAAACCAGCCTGATGTAGTAGCCCATTTCAATATTGCCAGCGACACACCACAGGATCGTAAAGAGTTCGCCAATGGAAAATTAAAGTTTGATCTGAATGTGCAGGATTTTGGCACTATCTATAACCAAAATACCGGTGAAGCGCTTTTTGAAATCATTGTTGAATGTGGTTGGCCTTGTACCTCCCATTCCTATTGGGTGCCGGTGAATTTCCTTAACCAGTGGCAAACCGTTGAACTGGATATCGCCGATATGGTTCGCGATGGCCTGGATTTAAGCCGGGTTGATTCACCCATACTGATTCGTCCATCGGCTCCAAATGGCCAACAATCCGGTGTGGTTTTCCAACTGGATAATATTAAGTGGGTTAAAGGCTCCGGTAATATTTCCCTGCCTAAAGACATCTATGCCGAACACTTTAATTCGCAGGATTCTGCAAACCAATGGAGCTTTGTTGCCTATGCGGGCGGTGTTACCAATGCTCATAAGTCCGTAAATCATGGATTAAATATTGTTGCCCTGTGGCAAACCAGTTTTGATCACTGGGCTATGGAAACAACGTTAACCAAAGCGATTAATATCAGAAATAAAACGGCCAGCATTCAAATTAGAGTGTCACCTGAGTTGGTAGGTGCCGGACATATATCATTTAGCCTGGCAGCCACTGATGGTAGCGGCATTATGCTTGATACAGGAACCGCCGATACAATCGACATGGAAGCGAACGAATGGTACGAGGTGGAAGTCGATCTGGGCGATAATTTTTCCGGCGGCTTCAACCCTGCCAATGTACGCAAGCTGAGCGTGCATTTTTACGCGAATGGCAAACCCCCATATTACGTCGGAGTGATTGCCATCGATACCATTCGTATCACCGAATAATACGTTTACCCTCCGTTTTTTACCTGCCCCATGGGCAGGTAAAAAGCAGTTGTCCCCCTCCAAAAACCATCTAAGCTTTGTTTTATCCGCCGCAGGATGACCGGCCTTGTCACTTTTGTGCAGGGCTTGATCACTGTCATCAAAAAATCACTCAAGCGCCAGATCAACTGTGCTCAAAGTCACATCCAAGATCCGGATTGGCTTCTAGAATGATTTGCTTAACGTGGCGATGAGTGCCAACCCAAACAGTGATGCCGTCCTGCGCGCTATATAAAAAAATTTGGAGAGAGACCATGACCCTACCCTTGCGCCACTGGTTGCGCCTGGCTGCACTGTTATCATTGTTTTGCCTTTCATTATTTTTGACATCCACCGCCCGGGCCCAGGAGCCGGAAGTAAAGGTGGAGTCATTGAAGGAGTCGGTGCTAACGCTCAATCGCGATCTGCTGATTCTGGAAGAAGAATTACTCTACCCTGCGAGCACCCAGGTCGCAGTGTATGTCTCGATGGATCTGGGAACTTTCTTTGCGCTGGATGCAATCAAGCTTGAAATTGATAATCAACTGGTCGCCAGCGAACTCTATACCGACAAACAAACCAATGCCCTGTTTCGCGGTGGTGTGCAGCGATTATATATTGGCAATTTAAAATCCGGTGAGCATGAAATCAGTGCATTTTTTACCGGCCGTGGTCCGCACAAAGATTACAAGCGCGGCGCAAAACTGATTATCAATAAAAACCAGGGCCCTATCGTATTGGAATTGCGCATTGTCGATTCCACAGCGCAATTGCAACCGGTTTTTGAAATCAAGCAATGGCAAATGTAATGCGCCCGTTGCTCTGGCTAGGGCGCACATCACTGTTACTGGCTCTCGCCGGTTTTGTTTGTTTTCCAGCAGCAAATGCTGCGGAAAAAATGAAAACATCAGTTGCTGATTTACGCTACGGTGTTGCACTTTATCACTATTACCAGCAGGACTATATTCCGGCATTATCAGAATTAATGGTGGCTGATACCCGCGATGGTATTCAAGGGCACAGTGATAATCCCGAATTAATCGCGGGCGGTATCAGCCTCGCGTTTGGTATGCAACACCACGCTGAAAGCGTGTTCACTACTATCTTGCAAGATCAGCGTCGCCCGCAATCGGTGCGCGATGCTGCCTGGTTTTATTTAGGTAAATTACATTATATCCGCGGCGATTTTTCAGCAGCGGAACAAAGCTTCGCGCGTGTCAGTGAAAGTTTTAAACCGGCCTTGCGTGCACAACTGCAAGCACTGCAATTTAATATTCGCATTCGCCAAAATAACTTTGCTGGCATTACGCCGGAAGACGTGGAAAAACTGCGCAGCTGGAATCCCTACGCGCTTTATAATCTTGGTGCAGCCCACGCGCGCGCCGGTAATTTTAAAAGTGCACAGGAATTTTTTGCCGAGCTTGCAGATATTAATATTTCCGATCTACCCAAACGACAAAAGGAGCAGTGGGCCTTACAGGATAAAGCCTACACCGCCCTGGGTTACTCTTATCTCGCCGAAAAAAAATACCGCGCAGCCATTCGTGAATTTACCAAGGTACGTTTGGAAGGTGCTTTCTCCAACCAGGCATTGTTAGGCTATGGCTGGGCCGCCGTTGCACAAGAAGAATACGATGTCGCATTGAAGCCCTGGCAAGTATTACGCCAGCGCAGTTTGATGCAGCCCGCTGTGCAAGAGTCGTTGCTCGCTATTCCCTATGCGTATGAAAAATTAAATGCACAGGGTGAGGCGGTTGCTGCCTACCAAACCGCAGAAGAATTACTCGCGCGTGAAATTCAATTGATTCGCGATATGCGTGCAACGCTGACACAAGGCGAATTGCTAACATTGGTTGGTAGTGATGCCGTCGCGCAGGGTGATGCCAATAAAATATTGCGCGGTGATGGAACCGCCGAGGGATCTCCAACGGCCGTTATTACTGATGACGGCCAAAATTGGCTAAAGCTTGATAACACCAGCGTCATTAAAACCCGCTCAACCTATTTGAAAGAATTGTTTGCCAAAACCCGTTTTCAAACATCTGTTCTGGATTTACGCGATCTGTTGCGTATGCAAAAACTCTTGCAACAATGGCAGCCGAAACTGGAAGCCTATTGCGAATTATTAATTGAAAAGCAAGCCAGCCGCAGTCGCCATGAACAACAGGCTGCGCAAAATGTGTTGGCCAATAAACAGCAATCCCTGATTGCACAGCGTGATCAACTCAGCGCACGCATAAATAACATTGCCAGAGATGGAAATTATATCGCGCTAGCCAATGAAGAAACGCGTGCGTTATATGCCCGTATAGAGCGCGGCGAAAACACCATCCGGCAAATGAAGGCAGCCGGGCAAGATATTGTTGATGTCGAAACTCGCTTGAAAATGTTTAAGGGGATTTTACTGTGGCGAGCCGCGCAAGATTTTCCAGTGCGTATCGCGGAGGAGCGTGCGCAATTAAAAACTATTGATGATGCGCTGGCTTCAATTGCCGACACTCGTAAACGTATCGATGAAGTCACGCTGACCAGCGTTGATATTCAACCTGCAATTGCACGGCTGGATGAGTTGCGCAAAGAGGTAGCTGGTAACCTGTTGCAAGCAGATGCAATGGTTGAGCAACAAAGTAAAATGCTGCGCGATCAAGTTGATGAACAATTAGCGGCGCATGAAAAACGTTTAAATAATTATCTGGCGCAAGCGCATCTGGCAGTGGCGCGTTTATATGATGCGGAGTTGAGGAAGCAACCGGAATGAAACACCTCAATAGCGCACTAAAAAAAATCAGCATATTGGCTCTGGCCATCGGCGTCAGTTGGCAATTAGCCGCATGTGGTAACTTGGGTATTGGCAATGATGGTCGTGGCAAAACCCTTGCGGACTTACCCGATGCAAAAATTCCCAATGCCAAGACACCAGTAGCGGTGCTGGATGTGGCGCGCATCGAGCAGAGCTACCAGCGCGCACTTGCTGTTGCACAAGAGCCGGCATTGCGCCAGCAAATTATGGTTCGGCTAGCGGATCTGGAAATGGCGCGTAGTGAGAAAGCACAGCTGGATGCAAAAGATACGCGCCGTCAGTACGATAAACCTATCGCCATGTATAACGAACTGTTGCAATTACAAAATAATAATGCAACACCAGCAAAAGGTATTCAGGCGGATCAATTGCGCTACAAGCTTGCCAAAGCAATGTCGCTGGATGGGCGCAATGAAGAAGCTGCCGTTATTCTGGATCAGCTCGCACAAAGCAATCCTGATTCGCCATTTATGGCTGAAACACAATTTCGCCGCGCGGAAAAATCCTTTGCTGATGGTGATTACGCAGCTGCAGAGCGCAACTATGACGCCGTGGTAAAAGGTAATAATCCAGAGTTGCAACAAAATGCGTTGTACATGAAAGGGTGGGCGCAATTTAAACGCGGTGATTATGAATTCGCGTTGAAATCTTTTTCCGGTGTGTTAGACCAATTAATTGGCCATGCCAATGGCCCCCAGGATGTCGATGCTGCATTAAATGATATTGGTCCATCAAAAGCCAATCTGGTAAAGGATACGTTGCGTGTAATGGGCTTGTCGTTGTCATATCTTGAAGGCGCTCAATCTATTAGTGATTTACAAGTTGAATTGGGTGGACGCCGTGCTTACGAATTTTTGTTGTATCAACAGTTGGGGCAGCTTTATCTGGACCAAAAGCGTTTTACTGACAGTGCGGCAACTTATCAGCACTTTGTAAAAAACAATCCAAATTCAGATTTTGCTCCCAGCTTTAGTATTAAGGTGATTGATGTTTACCAACAGGGCGATTTCCCCAGTTTAATTCTTCCCGCAAAACAGGATTTCGTTGAGCGTTATGGAATTAGCAGTCGCTATTGGACGGAACGAAAAGGTGCAATTGGTGATAATGCATTAGCGTACCTGCATCAATCTTTACAGGAGCTTGCGCAATATGAACACGCACAGGCGCAAAGTTTAAAACCGGCCAATAAAGTCGAAGCAACAGCAGCTTTCGGACGTGCAGCAAAATGGTATCGCGAGTTTGTACAAACGTTTGCCAAAGATGCGCAAGTGGCCGAGATGACTTTCCTGCTTGCTGAATCATTGAATGAGGCTGGCGATCTGGTGCCCGCCATGGAGGCTTATGAACAAGTTGCCTACGGATACCTTGATCAATTGCGTGGCGCAGATGCAGGCTACGCAGCGATTTTAATTCCCCAACAATTAATCCAGTCGGCGCGCAGCTTGCCAGATAATCGTTTGGACGAATGGAAAAATCGCAAAATCCAGAATGCATTAAATTTTGCAGATGTTTATAAAACTGATCCGCGTGCGGTAGTGGTATTGGCGGAAGCTGCGAATGATTTGTTACAGCAAAATCGCTACGTCGATGCAAAAAATATTGCCGAGCGTGTGATCGCCTGGCAACCACCGGCTGGAGGTTCGCTGTTATTTTCAAGCTGGCTGATTCTCGGCCACAGCCATTTTGAAACCAAAGAATATTCAGCTGCAGAACAAGCCTACATACATGTATTAAATTTATTGCCGGCTTATGGAAAAACCCCCGGTGCACCGACTGCGCCACAAGTGCGCGAGCGTATTGCGGCGAGTATTTATCGCCAGGCGGAATCCAGCCTTGAGTTTGGCGATAAAGATGCTGCGATTGCGCAATTGTTACGCATCCCCCAGGTAACACCGGATACGGAAATTGCCATCAAAGCCCAATATGATGCCGGTGTATATTTAATGGACCAGGAAAAATGGACCCAGGCAGAAAATGTTTACACCTCGTTCCGCAAAAAATATCCGCAGCATGCACTGGCTGCGACGCTCCCGGCAAAAATGGTGTTGATTTACCAGAACCAGAATAAGTGGCAACAAGCGGCGGATGAATTGGTCGTGATGGAACGTACGAGTACTGATCCGAATATAAAACGTCAATCGTTGTATATGGGCGCAGAACTGTATGAAAAATCTGGCAAAAGTGCGCAAGCAATTGAGCAATACCAGCGCTACGCAACACAATATCCGCGTCCGCTCGCTAATAATCTGGAAGCCCAATTTAAATTAACCGAATTATATAAAGCAGCAGGAGCGCGGGAAAAACGTAATTTCTGGCTGCAGAATATTGTAAATACACACAACCGGGCCGGTGCGGAAAAAACGGATCGCTCAACTTATTTGGCGGCTAGCGCGCAAACTGAAATTTCACAGGCCAGTTATGATGAGTTTTCCCATATTGCATTGACCCTGCCATTAAAAAACAGTTTGCAACGTAAACGCTCGGCGATGGAAAAAGCGATTAAAGCACAAGAGCAAATCCTTTCTTACGGGATAGCTGAATTTACGACTGAAGCCAGTTTCAAAATTGGTGAAGTGTATGCTCAATTAAGTCGCGACCTTATGGATTCGCAACGTCCCAATGATTTGGATGAGCTGGCGTTGGAGCAATACGAAATCCTGCTGGAGGAGCAAGCGTATCCATTTGAAGAAAAAGCAATTGAAATCCACCAGGCCAATGCCCAGCGTAGTTGGAAAGGCACTTACGATACCGGTGTAAAACGCAGCTTTGATGCGCTCGCGAAATTACTACCTGGCCGCTATAACAAGGCTGAAGTGCGTTTGGAGGTGAGCGATGAAATTCACTAAGCGCTCTTATTACCTATTGGTAGTTGCAATCACCCTCACCGGGTGTTCATCACTCGCACCCGAATTGCAAAAAACAGAAACTGCGCTCCCGACAGCGACTACCGTTGTTATGCCTGCCGGGGTTTCTATTTTGCCCGCAGGGCCGGTTACCCCGAATCCTTATCTGCAAAGTAAACCTGCGATTAGCAATGCAGTTGCGCAGCAATTTGCCAATGCCACGCGTGCTATGCGCAATAAACAATGGCAGCAGGCAGAAACGATATTGCAACAATTGGTTGCGCAAAATAACAAATTGTCCGGTGCCTATTTAAATCTGGGCCTGGTATACCGCGCACAAAAAGAAGACAAGCGTGCGGAGCAAGCTTTTAGTGATGCCATTAATGCCAATCACACCAACCTGGATGCCTACAACGAGTTGGCAATTTTGCAGCGCGAAAGTGGGCGATTTAGTGACGCAGAGAACAATTATAAAAAAGCGTTGAGCATTTGGCCCTTCCATGCCGAAAGTCATAAGAATATCGGCATACTTTATGATTTATATTTGGGCAAAAGTGCGGAAGCCCTCGCACATTTTGAAGCCTATCAACAAATCCGCGGCGACGGGGACAAACAAGTTGCCGGTTGGATTGCTGATTTACAGCGGCGGTTAGGCATTGCACCTAAACCGAAAGCTGCACCTGCGGAAACAACGAATAATGCAACAGCAGAAAATCCATCTGCCAATACCAGTGATGAAGAGGCAAGCGATGAGTAAATTAATTGCCAAAGTCTGTTGGTTAGTGTCGATTATTGTCAGTATGCCCGTGCTTGCACAGGCGCAGGCAAGTGAGGCAAATCCCGCTCCACCCGCGGCTGCAACATCGTCAGCGGATAACCAAAAAGCGCCGGCCGAAAACACTGGCGGACAAAAAACAATACGCGAAGCCAATATCAATTTGCGCACGACGGTAACGGGTAATCAGGAACAGCCACGGGTGATGTATATATTGCCCTGGCAATCACCCGCTAGCCCGGATTTGGAAATGGAAATGTTGAGCAGCCAGCAGGAATCTGTATTCGGTCATGTTGAGCGCGAAGAATTTACCCGCGAATTGGAAGCGACGGATGAGCTGGATGAATTTTAAATAACGCTGTTTGACGCAGCGTTATTGTTTGCATTTTTAAAATATACCAATTATGGGTTGAGGATTTTTTATGAGTATGACCGAGATCATTCGTTTCTTTCAGGATGGGGGCGTATTTATGTTCCCTATCGGCATTATTTTAATTGTCGGTATGGCGATTGTTATTGAACGGTTTATTTTTTTGGGCCACGCCAAAAAATCCAATCGTGATGCATTTGAGCGCATCCTTGCCCTGTTGCAAAAACGCGATTTTCAAGGCGCATTGAATTTAGGCAAAACATCTGATGCATCGGTTGCGCGTATTATCAGTGCCGGGTTATTGCGTATGTCGCAATCCGGTCGCCGTGAGGATATTGAATCGGCAATGGAAGAAGGTGTTATGGAGGCGGTGCCACGCCTGGAGCGTCGTACCGGCTACCTTGCTACCTTGGCTAACATTGCAACCTTATTGGGATTGCTCGGCACCATCCACGGTTTGAGTTCAGCATTTAGTGCTGTTGCCGCTGCAGATCCATCGGAAAAAGCCGCATTATTGTCGGCCAGTATTGCGGTAGCAATGAATGCAACTGCATTTGGTTTATTTACGGCAATTCCTTTGCTGTTGGCGCATTCGATGATTCAAAGTCGCACACTGGAAATTATTGATAGTTTGGAAATGGCCGGTGTGAAGTGCCTGAATCTGTTGACCAATGCGCAAGATGCACTGGCAAAACAGCGTGCAGAATCAGCGCATAAATAATAATACCGGTCCAGAGGTAAAACCAGATGCGCCGCTTAGCCAAACGAAAAGGTGAGGATGCTGATGTTGATGTAACATCATTCATCAACCTTGTAATAGTGCTGGTGCCGGTGTTGTTGATGGGAATGGTTCTTTCAAAAATTACTGTACTGGATTTGAAATTACCGGACCTTGCCGCCAACCCCGCAGCACCGCAAGAAGAACCGCCCGCGCAATTGGAATTAATTGTTCGTGCAGATTATTTTGATATTAATTATCCGGCCGGAATTCGTTTAAAGAAAATCGATAAAACTGCCACCGGCCAATATGATTACCCAAACCTGACGCTGCATTTGCAGGAAATCAAACGTCAGCTTGGTGAAAAAGGTATTGCCAAGCGCGATATTTATTTACTGGCAGAAAAAAATATCGATTACCAAACGTTAGTGCAAGTCATGGATACCGTTCGCTCTTATCGAACAGTCGTTGCAACATCAGTCGTGAATGCTGAATTATTTCCCGACGTCTCCCTTGGTGATGCCCCTCCTGTGGGTGAGCAGACCCAGGCGGTAACACCCGTTACGGGAGGGCAGCCATGAAAAAATCCCATCGTGCAAAACGGATGGAACAACATCGTGGCCGGTTGAATCTGGTTCCCAAACTTAATTTGGTGCCACTGATCGATTGTTTTGTGTTGTTGATTTTTTTCTTGCTCATCAACTATTCAACGGACGTGGAAATCCTGCAAACCGATAAAACCGTAAAGTTGCCATTGTCTATTTCTGAAACATTACCGGAGGAATCGCTGGTTGTTGTGGTCAATGCCAACGATATTATTTTAGCTGGCCAGCGAGTCGGTAGCATTCAGGAAATGATGGCGACTACCAATGGAAAATTTGAGCCGTTGGAAAATGAATTGAAATATCTCGCCAGTAAAGCGCCGCCGTTAAGCGAAGCGGAAAAAAAAGAAGGCCGGGCTATTACTATTTTAGGTGACCAGGCAATTCCCTACGAGCAATTGAAAAAAATCATGGCAACCTGTGTCGCGGCGGATTATCGCAATATTGCACTGGCAGTGATGCATAAAGAAGCTAGTAATACGCCAGCAGGGGGTTGAGATGAGTACATCTAGCATTTCAACCCTGCAATTGCCGTGGGCATTAGCGAAAGATGACGATCGTTTCAAAAAAATTCTGCTGGTGTTACTGGCCGTTTTTTTTGCACTTGCCATTCCAATAACCGTCGTAAAGTTGCCGGAGCTAACGCGCGCTGAGAAAGAGCAATTGCCGCCGCAACTGGCACGGGTGATGTTGGAGAAGCAAGAGCTACCCGTCCCGATTCCGGTTGAGCCCCCCAAAGTAGAAGAGCAAAAGCAGGAAGAAAAATTGCCGGAACCACCCACGGTGGATAAAAAAATTATTGAAAAACCGCCGGAAAAAACACCGGTAAAGCCAGCAGAGAAGCCTGTAACAGAACGCGCGCGCACACAGGGACAGGCAGTTGCTGAAGCGCGTGAGCGTGCAGCCAATAGCGGGGTGATGGAGTTTAAAGATGACCTGGCTGAAATGCGCGAGATGATGCAAACCTCTGCCGTGGAGACAGCAACAACAATGGCGACTAACAGCACTGGACCTGCCGCCCAGGTAGATAGGGCTATGATTACCAGCGGTGCCAAATCGGGCAGCGGCGGCATTAACACCGCCGCGATGAGCCGTGATACTGGTGGTGTTGCCTTGTCCGGACGTGAGAATACCAAAGTCAAAAGTGGTCTCGCGGAATCTATTAAAAAGGCCGGAACCGGACCAGGTACCGCTACAGCGGGAAATAGCGATGGTGCTGGTGGCGCAGCGCGTAGCGAAGAAGAAATCCGCAAGGTTATGGCGCAGCATAAAGGCGCGATTGATTTGATCTATAACCGCGCGCTGCGGCAAAACCCGGCGTTGCAAGGCAAGATGGTGGTAAAGCTGGTTATCGACCCGAATGGCCGTATTGTTGAGGCCAGCCTGGTTTCCAGCGAGTTGGGCGATAGCGCACTGGAAGGCAAAATTCTGCAGCGCATCAAACTGATTACGTTTCCTGCCTCCAATGTTGCACGGACCACGCTTAATCAAACTTTTGATTTCCTTCCACAATGACGTTATTGCCGTCTCCATTTATTTAAGGGGGCGGCATCATTTATTTACTCCCGGCGTTCCGGGTTAACAATCTGGCTGGAAAGGATATTTTTCTGATTTTTGTTGAAACCGGTTACATTTTTGGTAATAATGATTTTGCTAAGGCCTTTTTACTCATGGTTATTTGTTGGTAATCGGTTACAGATTGGATGTTTTGTAGTTTTTAATTTCTGTCGCTCCTGCCAGCAATGGTTAGTGATTAATTGTTAAGCCATAGCCCGCTGTTGTGTTTTTTTTACCCCGGCTTGCCGGGGTTTTTTATTTGCGCCCAAGTTAATCCTCCCGCAAAATGCCCTGCACTTCAGCCGCAATCAGCTCGATTTTTTTATTCATCTCGCCAGGGGCGGCGCTGCGAATTGGGAAACTTCTTATGTCACAAGCATTGCGTGCGGCCGCGAGCCGCCTTGAACGCTGGATTAAAAATGACGCCCTGCCACTTTGGCTGGAGCGTGGAATTGAACCTGCCACTAACGCTAATTACGAGCGGTTAACACCGGACGGTGTACCTGATCTCGAGTCCAGCACTCGCGTGCGGGTACAAGCGCGCCAGGCCTTTTTCTTTGCGGCTGCTTACCATCGCGGTTGGTGCGAGCAGGGGAAAACAGTAGCAAAAAATTTACTCGATTTTGTTCAGCGGGTTGCTTCCCATCCAACGGCAGGTGGTGGTTATACCCATTTATTAAACAAAGAATTTGTTGTTGTAGATACCAAACAGGATCTTTATGACCACGCTTTTTTTCTGTTGGCAAATGCCTGGTGTTATCGCGCGTTCAACGAGCAATCCTATTTGGATGAAGCGGATAAGTTAATCGCTCATCTGGATGCGCGTTTTGGTTCTATTGTCGGCGGCTGGATTGAAGGTGATTATGCGTATGCGTGCCGCCGCCAGAATCCGCATATGCATTTATTTGAAGCATTTCTCGCGCTTTATGATGCGACCGGGAATGCAAAATATCTCGCGCGTGTCGGTGAATTGTTTGCACTCTTCCAAACGCATTTTTTCGACGAAACCCACGGTGTGTTGTTTGAGTTTTTTGATGATAACTGGACCCGCTTACCTAATGCAAAAGGCGATACGGTAGAACCGGGCCATATGATGGAGTGGGTGTGGCTACTGGATTGGTATCATCGCCGCACTGGCCGTCCCGTAGCAAAATATACCAAAGCGCTATATGAGCGCGGATTAGCAATTGGTATGGATAAATCCGGTTTGTTGTTCGATGCGGTGTCTTACACTGGTGATGTGATCGATCACAATAAACGTTGCTGGGGCATTACGGAATTAATTAAAGCCAGCCTGGTGCAGATTCGTGAAGGCAACGTTGATGCTGAGGCAATCGCTGTAAAAGGCGTAGATGATTTATTTAAATATTATCTGTGTGCATCAACACCCGGCTCTTATGTGGACCAACGCGGTGGAAATGATGAAGTAGTTGTCGATGTGGCTCCGGCCAGTACACTGTATCATTTAATTGTTGCAGCGATGGAGTTACTTGACCATTTTGAGTTGGCTGCAAAGCAATAATTATGTATTAAAAGTGCATCATTCATTGGGTGATGCACTTTTAAATATAAAATCATTCCTGCTGTTTTAAAAAATCCCGCATTGCCTGTTTATTAAATCCTTATTTAAATGGATTTCGGCGTCAAAAAAATTCCTGCTTGTTTTGCTACCTTGCGATTTGATATTTGTCGTCTAGTATACAGGTTGTCTAAATAACAACAGTTAGTGATAACTTTTGATCTCTGCACAGCCCTCACTATTACCGGTTTCGTCGGGGTGGGAGCAATAATTATGTTAATTATTTTTCTTGCTTCCTTGACGGAATTTAATCGTCATTTTTTAACATTAATTTTTATTTTTAAAAAATTATTCAGTGGAAGTTTCGATAGGAAAGGAGTGGGATCGCGATAAATAACGGCCAAATTTATCACTCGAATGAGAGCGAAGCATGGAGCAGGGCCAATAATAGTTAACACAAGGACTTAATATGAAATTTAGATTAATTGCTACAGCTGCTATGGTTTTCGGTTTGGTTTCCGCTGCACATGCGGATACAAAAGTTGCAGAGTTTGGTGATCCTGTGTTGGGTAATTCCTGGGGTGGCTGCACTTTTACAAAGACTTACTCAACGGGTGGGGGCGGTTATTTATTCGATCAATATCAAATTTCATGCCCCACCGGAACTTACACCGTTGGTGTATATAAAAATACTTCCGGTAGTTGGCCTACTTGTACTTTCTATCCTGGCAGCCCCACCTATTATGCACAAGGTGATTGCTCAAATTGGCGTGTTTACCTGCGTCCATAATTTGCAATAAGCATTGCTTTAAAAAGCCGGTGGATTTATTCATCGGCTTTTTTATTTTTTGCCTGTCCGTATTTTGGTGAAGGTTATTTTTTCCCCGGTGCCGGGCCGGTGCTTTTACGGATAATAAATTCTGTTGGCAATACACATTCACGTTGACTTAATGGCTCACCTTCAATCACTTTCAATAACATGTCCATTGCCATTTTTCCCATTTCTTCCGCAGGTTGTGAAATGGTAGTGAGGCTTGGATCTGAATATTTTGCGTAGGCGATATCGTCAAAACCGGTCACGGAAATATCTTCCGGAATACGGATTCCCTGGTTTTTGAGGGTTTGCATGGCGCCAATCGCCATTTCATCGTTCATGGAAAAAATTGCCGTAGGGCGATTTTTCATATTGCAGAACTGGAAGGCGGCGTTAAGCCCGGACCACATGGTGAAATCCCCTTCGGCAATCAAATCTTTTTCAAATGGAATACCGGCTTCAGCGATCGCTTCTTTATAGCCCTCCAGTCGATCAATGGCATGGGGGTTATCTTTCAATCCAGAAATAACGCCAATGCGTTTGTGCCCCAATGAGATCAAATAATTCACCATGCTTTTGGCGGCGCCGCGGTTATCAATACGGATTGCAGGGCCGGTGGTGTATTCGCAGCCGCACGCATTTACGCAGGGAACGTCGGCGGGAATATTGTTCTGGCTTTTTTCCGAGCTGGGGCGCAGTTGCACTATGCCATCCGCAAGGCGGGTTTCCACACGGCGGATATATTCCAATTCCCGCTCGGGAGTGCCGCGGGTATCGCCTAGCAGCACTGCATAGCCTTTCTGGTGCGCGCGGTCTTCAAGTGCGCGGATAAACAAGGAGTAGAAGGGGTTGGCGATATCAGGCACCAGCACCACCACTGCGTAGGCACGCGCGGAGCGGAAGTTGCGGGCGAGCATATTGGGGCGGTAGCCAACTTCTGCGATGGCTTTATGCACCTTGTCCAGGCTCTCCGGAGACACCTTTTCAGGGTTGCTAAGTGCACGTGAAACGGTAGCAACAGAAACACCCGCCAGGCGGGCGACATCGCGAATATTGGACATAAAAAACAACCTATGGGGACCGGCAGCCTGCCAGTTGATTTTGAATTTATTGGAGATTTACTTATTTGCCGGAAAATTTACTACAGCGCACCAAAAGAGACTAGAAAAAAAACATGTAAACGGTTACATTAGCCGGACGTGGCGATGGTTATGGTCGGTTGTGCTATATCTTTGCTGGCTACACCGTCGTCGATTGCAGTTCCCCTGAGTCTCAGTTTTTTCCGGTAAATCCGGGAGTACAGCACGGATGTGCCGGACCAGATAAGAAAAGCGATCACAATCGACTTCATAAATTGGCGATCCACATAATAAATTGGTGTGTGTTCATGATTCTTCCCTTTCTCGATATTGCGATTGTCCTGCTATTTATTTGCTCGACAATTTTTGTTGGTTTTTGGGTTTCTTCCCGCGCATCCAAGGATATGAACAGTTATTTCCTGGGTGGCAATAAACTCAAGTGGTACATGCTGGGTTTATCCAATGCATCGGGTATGTTCGATATCAGCGGCACCATGTGGCTGGTGTATTTGCTATTCGTGTACGGCTTGTCGAGTATTTATATTCCCTGGTTGTGGCCCACTTTTAACCAGATTTTCCTGATGGTTTTCCTCGCGACCTGGCTGCGTCGTTCCGGGGTAATGACGGGGGCGGAATGGATTATTTTTCGTTTTGGCGATGACCGCGGCGCACGCTTGTCCAACATCATTGTGGTGGCATTTGCGCTGGTCGGTGTGATTGGTTTCCTCGCTTATGGATTTATCGGCATCGGAAAATTTGCGTCAGTATTTTTCCCGTGGAAACTTTCTGAAGATCCCCACATGAATGATGTGTATTACGGTTTGGTCATGACCATCATCACCACCTTTTACATTATTAAAGGCGGGATGTTCTCAGTAGTATTTACCGAAGTATTCCAGTTTATTGTGACCACGATTGCGAGTATCGGTGTTGGTATTGTTGCGATACACAGTGTATCACCCGAAATGATTGCCGCCGTTGTTCCGGCTGGCTGGGACAGTGTTGCGGTCAACTGGCATTTGAATGTGGACTGGGCCGGGCGACTGGATGCGGCTAATGAAAAAATTGCTGCTGACGGCTATTCGCTCTTTGCCATCTTTTTCATGTTGATGTTGTTCAAAGGTTTTTTATTAAGCCTTGCCGGCCCTGCTCCAAACTACGATATGCAACGCGTGCTGTCGACGCAATCGCCGCGCGATGCTGCGAAGATGAGTGGTTTTGTAACTGTTGTATTGATGTTCCCGCGTTATATGTTGATTGCCGGTCTAACCGTATTGGCGCTCGCTTTCTTCATGAATGATTTGCGTGCGATGGGTTCGAATGTCGACTTTGAACAAATTCTGCCGTTTGTATTGAAAAATTATATTCCCAGCGGTTTGCTCGGTTTATTAATTGCCGGTTTGCTTGCTGCATTTATGTCGAACTTTGCTGCAACCGTAAATGCCGCACCAGCGTATGTAGTAAATGATATTTACAAACGCTACATCAATCCCAACGCCGAACCCAAGCGTTACGTGTATATGAGTTACATCGTATCGTTGTTATTTATTGTGATTGGCGTGGCGCTCGGCTTTTTTATCCCGAGTGTGAATACCGTATTACAGTGGATTGTTAGTGGCCTCTACGGTGGTTACACCGCCTCTAACGTACTCAAGTGGTACTGGTGGCGATTCAATGCCTATGGTTATTTCTGGGGCATGTTAGTCGGTATTGTGTTGGCCTTGTCACTCGCTATACCGCAAGCAAATACTGCTGTGGCGCACGCATTGGGTGTATTCGGATTGCAGTTGGACAAAATTGATTTCATCTACGCATTCCCGTGGTTGTTGGTAATTTGTTTGATTACCTGTGTGGTGACGTCATTGGTTACGGCTCCATCGGATATGGACGTGCTGAAAAAATTCTATTTGAAAGTGCGCCCCTGGGGCTTCTGGGGGCCGGTGCATGAGCTGTGTTTGCAAGAGCATCCGGAATTAATAAAAAATACCCATTTCCTGCGCGATATGGTGAATGTGCTTGTAGGCATTGTGTGGCAAACCTCCCTGGTTGCGGCACCCATTTTCCTGGTGATCCAGCAGTTCGATAAATTCTTTATCGCTATGGGACTGGCTGCTATTTGCGCGCTGTTCCTGTGGAAAAACTGGTATCGCCATTTGCAGGATTATCCAGCGGATATTCCACCTGCCTTGCTCACCGGCACTAAAGACGAGCATTTGTTAGCAAAATCCTGATAACTATTTTTGATTGCGGTGTGGTTAAGTCCCCACCGCAAAAAAATAATTACCGGTGTAATCGATTACGTAAAAAGCATGTCCAAACATGCATATCGGGCGACCATTATTTGACTCATTGGAGTAAACAATATGAGCAGCTTTAAAGAACAAGCCAAAGCGTTGTTGCAGCAACATGAAGCCTTGGTGGGCAAAAAAAATAACAAGAGAGCAAACGGTAACGGAATTTACGATTGCTATGAAAACCCGATTCTCACTGCCGATCATGCCCCTATTTTCTGGCGCTACGATTTAAATGAAAAAACCAATCCATTTTTAATGGAGCGCCAGGGGGTTAATGCCGCATTTAATTCCGGTGCGATTTATTGGAATGGTAAATATATTTTAGCGGTGCGTGTTGAAGGCGTTGATCGCAAATCTTTTTTTGCAATCGCTGAAAGCCCCAACGGCATCGACAATTTCCGTTTTTGGGATTACCCGATTACCCTGCCGGAAACTGATCGTCCTGATACCAATGTTTATGATATGCGTTTAACGGCGCACGAAGACGGCTGGATTTACGGTTTGTTTTGCACCGAGCGCAAAGATTTAACGCGCCCGGAAGATACCTCTGCCGCTGAAGCGCAATGCGGTATCGCACGTACTAAAGATTTAAAAACCTGGGAGCGCTTGCCGGATTTAATTACTTATTCAGGCCAGCAGCGCAATGTGGTGTTGCATCCGGAATTTATCGATGGCAAATACGGCCTGTACACTCGCCCGCAAGATGGCTTTATTAGCGTAGGTGGCGGTGGCGGTGTGGGTTGGGGGTTAACCGAAACCATGACCAACGCTGAAGTAAAATCGGAAGTGATTGTTGATCCAAAAATTTATCACACCATCAAAGAAGTCAAAAATGGCCAGGGCCCTGCACCGATTAAAACCGCGGAAGGCTGGTTGCATTTAGCGCATGGCGTACGTAATACCGCCGCTGGTTTGCGTTATACGCTGTATATGTTCATGACTGAACTGGAGCGCCCCTGGGTTATCACCCATCGCCCGGCGGGTCATTTTATTGCACCGCATGGCGCAGAGCGGGTGGGCGATGTTTCCAACGTGGCGTTCTCAAACGGTTGGATTGTGAATGAAAAAAATGAAGTATTTATTTATTACGCTTCGTCAGACACGCGTATGCATGTAGCAACAAGTACGGTAGAAAAGTTAATTGATTACTGCAAAAACACACCGGAAGACGGATTGCGTTCTGCCGCGTCTGTTGCGGTGCGTAATGAATTGATCAGCGCAAATTTGAACGTGCTTAAGGACCTGGTGTAAACGCATGAATGCAGTGGTATTGCCCGCGCGTTTTGCCCCTTTGCCGCAAGAATTTCATGCGGAATTAATTGCGATTGCTGACTGGTGGGTGAAACACTCACCTGATCAGGCGCAAGGCGGTTTTTACGGTGAAATCGCAGTGGATAACCAGCCGGTAAACAATGCGAGCAAAGGTATTATTTTAAACGCGCGCATTCTCTGGTTTTTCAGCGAAGTGGCGTTGGCAGTTGACAACCCGGACTATCGTCGTTGCGCCCGGCGCGCCTACGATTATATCGCCGCACATTTTGTCGATAATGAATTTGGAGGTGTGTATTGGGAACTGGATTCAACCGGCAAACCGATCAACACCAAAAAACAAATTTATGCCCAGGCGTTTACGATTTACGCACTGTGTGCCTACTACCAATTATCGCAAGATGGACAGGCATTAGAGTTAGCCCAATCCTGTTTTGCATTAATTGAACAGCACGGTATTGACCGTGAGCGCGAAGGTTATCTGGAAGCATTTACACGCGAGTGGGGCTTGATTGATGATTTGCGTTTGAGTGAAAAAGATTTGAATTATCCCAAATCGCAAAACACGCATTTGCATATCCTTGAAGCCTACACGCGTTTATACAAAGTGGATGCGCGCCCTGAAGTAAAAGCGGCACTGCGTTACAACATTGAGATGTTTGATAAATACATGATCGATAAGAATACGCATCACCTGCGTATGTTTATGGATCTGGAGTGGAATGATTTTTCTCCCGGTTATACCTACGGCCATGATATCGAAGCCAGCTGGTTGATCGCGCAAGCATTGGAATCTCTGGGTGATGAGAGTTACACCAAATCCCTGACGCCCACCTTGATCAAGGTGGCAGACGTCACCTTGAACGAAGGGATTGGCGAGCAGGGGCAGGTGTTGGATTCTTATGACTTCGCTACAAAAACGGTAAATGCCGATACCGTTTGGTGGGTTCAGGCGGAAGCGTTGGTCGGATTCCTCTACGCCTATGCCACCACTGGTGATGCGCGTTATTTTGAGGCGGCAAAAAATGCCTGGGAATTTATTAAAACCTATCAAATTGACCATAACAATGGTGAATGGTTTTGGTTGTCCCGTTTGCAGACGGCGAATGGTGATCCACATTACAAAGTCGGTTTTTGGAAATGCCCTTATCACAACGGGCGCGCGATGCTTGAAGCAATCCGTTATTTACAAAAAATAGCGTGATAGTGCCGGCTGGTTTTTGCGAAAAACGACAGTTGTTAGCCAACGGTTGTTGTTTTTTTGTTTGGAAAATAATTAAAAGCACTAACAACGGGTGACTCGTATGAAAAAAATAAAATACATTGGCGCTTTTGCGTTGCTATTTTCGCTTTGCTGCTGTTTTGCGGGATGTTCCACCAATGCACCAAAAGCGGTGCCGACGCAAGATTTTGTAAAAGTAAAAGGCACTCAATTTGAAAAATCGGGCAAGCCTTATTACATCGCTGGAACCAACATGTGGTACGCCGGTTATTTGGGAGCTACTACGCAAGTGGGGAATCGCGCGCGCCTGGCAAAAGAGTTGGACAACCTGAAAGCCTTGGGTGTAAATAATCTACGCGTGCTGGCGGTATCAGAAAAAAGTGATATCAATTCGGTTGTAAAACCTGCAACCACTAACGGCTTTGGCAATTACGATGAAGAATTATTAAAGGGCCTCGATTATTTACTGGCTGAAGTCGCCAAACGCGATATGACTGTAGTGCTCTATTTAAATAATTACTGGCAATGGTCGGGCGGTATGAGCCAGTACATGAGCTGGGTTGATGGCAAGCCGATGCAAGATCCCAACGTCACCAAAGACTGGGAAGGTTTTATGGCGCGCTCTGCCAGCTTTTACCAAAGTGCAAAAGCGCAGGAAGAATTCCGTAAAACCGTTAAAAAAATTATCACCCGCGTGAATACTGTGAATGGCAAAGCCTATGCGGATGATGCCGCGATTATGTCCTGGCAATTAGCTAATGAACCACGCCCCGGCAATAACAGTACTACTGCGCAAGAAAAACAAATTTATGTCGATTGGATTAATGGCATCACTGCATACATCAAAGAACTCGATCCCCATCATTTAGTGAGTACTGGGAGTGAAGGCGTAATGGGTTCAGTGAGGGATGAAAAACTTTTTATCGACGCGCATTCCGGCAAACATGTTGATTACCTGACTTATCACATGTGGATTCGCAATTGGGGCTGGATCGACAAAAACAATTTTGCCGGCACTTGGGATGCAGGTTGGGCTAAGGGTGAGGATTATTTAAAATCCCATATTGCTATTGCCAAAAAAATTGGTAAACCGATTGTGTTGGAAGAGTTTGGCCTCGATCGCGATGCTGGTGCTTACGATATTAAAACGACGACCAAGGTGCGCGATCAATTTTATCAGCAAGTGTTTGATGTGCTCTGGGAACCCATGCAAAAAGGTGAGCCTATCGCCGGTTATAACTTCTGGGCCTGGAACGGCAGCGCACGTACTACGCGCGCAAATTATTGGTGGCAGGAAGGTGATGATTTGATGGGCGATCCGCCGCAAGAAGAGCAAGGTATGTATGGCATTTATGATTCAGATGCATCGACCATTGCGATCATTAAAGCGTTTAATACTAAAATTCAACGCTTGAATAAATAACCCGGGTCGAAATAAAAAAGTAAAAAACTGCAATGTGAATTGCAGTTTTTTTTGAAAATCCATTAATTTATATGATTAGTAATATCCAATAAGTATTTATAAAAAATGACAACAGGTACCCACCCATGACAAAAAAATTATTTATCTATCTTGGCGTTATCGGCTCGTTATTGCTAGGCGCGCATGCACATGCGCAAAAATTTGAGCAGCTTGCCAAAACGCCACAATTAGGTTGGAACAGCTGGAATACTTTTGGTTGTAACGTGGATGAAAACATGATTCGTGAAATGGCCGATGCGATGGTGTCGTCGGGTATGAAAGACGCGGGTTATGAATATATTAATATTGATGATTGCTGGCACGGTGAGCGCGATAAAAATGGTTTTATCCAGGCCGATAAAAAACATTTCCCTTCCGGCATAAAAGCGCTGGCAGATTATGTTCACAAAAAAGGTTTGAAACTCGGTATTTATTCTGACGCGGGTAATACGACTTGTGCGGGCCGTCCGGGCAGTCGCGGCCACGAATACCAGGACGCAATTACTTACGCGAGCTGGGGTATTGATTATGTGAAATACGATTGGTGTGATACCAAAGATATCAATCCAATTTCTGCATATTCAACCATGCGCGATGCATTGCACAAAGCCGGTCGTCCGATTTTATTCAGCATTTGCGAATGGGGTGATAACAAGCCGTGGGATTGGGCCAAAGATGTCGGTCATTCCTGGCGCACCACCGGCGATATTTATCCGTGCTGGAATTGCGAACACAACCATGGTTCCTGGTCATCATGGGGTGTGTTGCCAATCCTCGACAAACAAGCCGGTTTACGTAAGTTCGCAGGGCCTGGCCACTGGAATGATATGGATATGATGGAAGTAGGCAATGGGATGACGGAAGATGAAGACCGCTCACACTTTTCTTTATGGGCAATGATGGCGTCACCATTAATTACCGGCAATGATTTGCGCAGCATGAGTGAGGCCACCAAAAAAATCCTCACTAACAAAGACATGCTGGCAATCAACCAGGACAAGCTTGGCGTCCAGGCTATGAAGTGGATTGACGACGGCGATATTGAAATTTACGTGAAGGCATTGGACAAAGGCGAATTTGCATTCCTGTTCCTGAACCGCGATGACGTCGCGCGCGATTACACCCTGGACTGGGCTTTCCATTACATGAAAGACGATCTGTTCAAACACGAGATTTTTTTCGATAAGAAAAAATTTAACTGGCGCGACATCTGGAATGGCGGTAAAGGTTCTACCGCCGAAAAATTTGCCACCAAAATTCCCGCGCACGGTGTGGTGGTATTGCGTTTAACGCCGCAGTAAGTGTTCGCGATGATTAAAAAAAACCGGCGCTGCCGGTTTTTTTGTAAATGAAGCATAACTCCGTTTTTTTATCCAACAATGTTTTTCATATCCATCAGTATTACGTTGAGCTATTAGAAAGCACTACGCAATTTCGCCCCATGTGTTTGGCCCGATAGAGTGCCTGGTCTGTACGGTGAAAAAGATCATCAAAATTTTCCTGTGCAACAGCAACGCCCAAGCCCATGCTTACGGTGACAGAAATGATGTCTTCATGATGTACCACGCTCATCGCTTCGATTGCCGCGCGAATTTTTTCTGCGATTACCAATGCTTGCTGGGCGTTTGTGTTTTCACAAAATAAAATAAATTCCTCCCCGCCCCAGCGAATAAAACGGTCAGTCGTGCGTGTGTTCTTATGGATCACTTGCGCGGTTTCGCGCAACACTGCATCACCAGCGTCGTGGCCACGTCTGTCGTTAATTCGCTTGAAATTATCCAGGTCAATAATCATCAATGTAGTGTTAGGCAGCATTTTCCCGTTGGGGCTGCGCTGGCTCATTTCGGTGGCAAAGCCATTGCGGTTGAGTGCGCCGGTAAGCGCATCGGTATTGGATAATAATTTGTAGTGTTGCGACTCTTGTTGCAAATCGTTTGAATAGTGCGCGAGCGTGGATAATCGTTGCGAGTCATTGCGAATACGCCGCTCCTGTGCAATTAAATGCCGCGCGATAAATAACAGGTTCGACGTAAGCCAGATAATTGCCACGCCGAGATACCACACATCAGCAGGCAGTAACTCGTCATACACATCAATATATTCCAACTGGATTCTATGTTCGCCAGCGACAATCGGGGGGACCAAGTCAATACCAATATCAATGGTATTGTTTGCTGCCGTTTTATTTTTTTCGGCAATGGCCGGCGTTGATGTATTGGAAAAAATATAATCGTTGGTAGCGCCCCAGCCATGGTTATCAATAACTACCGGCGTGCTGGTTTCTGTCGCGAGGAAACTCACTTCAAGGCCCCTCAATGTTTCGCGGAATTTATCGTTGGATAATGCTGGCCGGAAGCTGTGCATTTTAAAACGCAGGCGCTGGTTATTCCCCTGGTAATTGATTTTTAATTCCATGCGTTGGTATTGGGAGTAATCAAGGTTGGTTGAAGCTTGCTGGAAATTAATGCTCAAACCGCAATAGGGTAATTCGATACCACCATCAGCCGCATTACAGATAAAATGGTAGCTATCCTGGTCCACCCATTGCGCGTGGATTTTGCCACCGTTTTGCGCATCAAAAAATAAATGGGATTGGCTTGTGGCAGCGGGCAAGATGCGCTCTTTTTTTTCTGGTAAAACAAAATATGCAAGCACGGCCAGCAACGCCAGCAGGGTGGAAATTATGATCAGCCGATAAAGGGGAATCAGCGATGACTGTGTTGTTGTTATTTGCATTAGTGGCTCCAGATTCGGATACCCACAAGTGTAGACCATCCCTTCAGTTTTAAACGCATACCCCACCCGTTTTCGAAAACGGTTTCGCCATGGCGTGGTAACAGTAAATAACAGTAACTACCGCGCGATTTCGTTTATAGTGCGGGTTTGGTCTACACCTCTTTCAAGGGAGAAACCCGGTGCAGCTTTTTGCTTACAACCCCATTGGCCAGCCTGATGAATTATTGGTTTGGGTAGGAATTGTGGAGGCATATCCGCCACCGCCTGTGACATTTGAGATTTTTGGTAATCCGGTCAGCGCGGAACTTTTGCTTCCCGGCTTTGAACCGTTGGGTGATGAAGTCTGCGATGCGCGCGGTAAACCGTTGAATCACCGTGCACTGTTCAGGCTGCAATGGCCGGAGACTAACGAGCGTTTTCACATTACGGTGTGTGTTGCGAACTTGAAAACCACGTTGAGCAGTCGCCGTCCGCCCGTGCGTTTACCGGCAAAAGCAACGGAAAGTTTTAATCTGTTGTTATCATCATGTTATTACCAGCCCAATGATAAAAGTCGCGCACTTGCCGGGTTTATCCGTGCCATTAAACCCCTTCCCGATTTCACATATCTTGCCGGCGATCAGGTTTATCTCGATTTACCGTCGCAACAAAATTTACCGGACAATAAAAAACGCCTGGCACAGGCATTGGGAAAAAAATATTACGCCAACTGGTTTTCCACCTCACTGGGCCAGCCCGGCCTGGCCCATGTGCTCAGCCATGGCCCGGTTTTATGCGTGCCGGATGATCATGAGTTTTGGAATAATTTTCCGCTCCCCCAAGTGCAGTTGGGTAATACCCACGGTGATCAGGATCGCGCAAATTGGCAAGAGCTTGCGCAACGATTGTTCGAGCGCTACCAAATGTCGCCGGCGCAAGCGAATGGTTTTTTCCGGCAGGATATTGAACCGCTGAGCATGTTATTCCTCGATGGTCGCACCCGGCGCGATGCAGTGGGCGAACAGATGTTTAGCGATGCAACCCATGCAGCTATTGAACAATGGATGCAAGATTTGATTGCACGCAAAAAAAATAATCAGGCAGCTGTCGGGTTATTGAGTTCCGGCCAGGCGCTCCTGATAGAAGAACCGGGGCGCTGGGCGCGTAAGCTGGCCGATATGGAAATGCCTAACTATAAAGATTTTTCACTACTGACCCGCGCCTTAACAACACTCTTTGAATATGAAATCCCGGTGATCTATATCACTGGCGATGTACATTGGGGGCGTATTGTTGAAGGCGCCAACCAAAAAGGGAAAAAATTACTTTATGAAGTTATCGCCTCGCCTTCACGCCTTATCGATACTGTATTTAGCGATCAGAAAAATGAATTAGAAAATGCATGGCGCACTATTTTCGGCGATGCAAAACCATTTCCCAGACATCCCGACACACCCTGTGATTTAGCGGGAATCAAGATGGGTAATCTTAATCTGGTTACCATGCATCAGCAGCAGGGCGACCATGTGGCATTGCTGCGCTTTCACGCTATTGCCGGTGGGCTTGAGTTCAGTGTGGATTATATTTGTACCGACCCTGATGAAAAAAAGCGGCGCACCCATTCATCGACTCAAGGCCCTTTTAAATTGCTGGGTTTTTAACTGGCGCCTTCACTAATTTCAGCTATCTCCCGAGGAAAGGATAATGATCAAACAAACACTCTCTACATTATCAACGTCGCGCGTAAAAAGTGACATAGAAAAACTGGAGCGCGATAAAGAAACCAATGCGCAATGGTTAAAGCGTGCCTATGAAAGTTTTGCACTGGATGATGCTACTCATTGGAGTTTTGTTGTGCTGGCAGGCGATAAGGATATAGCGTCATTTCGTATTCGCGTGGCGCAATCCCCTTTGCGCGGCGATATGCTGCCATCGTTTTGGTCCGATTGCGCGTTACTCAAAGTCGGGAAAGGAAATTTTTCAACTGCAAAATTTTATAACCTGCCCTTGTTCCAGCCGGCGTTTGAATCTTATGCGCCGGCGCGCAATGGTTTGGTTGAAGTGCCGGTCAATAAATTACCTGATTATCCAAACCTCGCGTTGCTGGCGATTCCTGTAGCGCAACATAAAATCCTCAGTTCACTCAGTGAATATAAAATATCGCGTGTCAGTTACGACGCGGTGGAAAATATCTTGCCGTGGCTTGCATTTGTCTGGGGCGCAGGTAATGCGGCCAACCCGCTGGTTCAGCAGATTGGTTTTCCATCAGCGATGATGTTGAATCAAATTTTCAGTGCGAATAATTTTGATCTTGCTCCCGGTGTAAACGTCAATTTATCTACCCCGGAAACATTTTGGAGTGGCGTGAAATATTGGCAAGACTATTACAGTAAAACCCAGCAAAATGGTTTGCTGCCAAAAGCGCGTTACGTGATTGACCATATGTACGATATTGATGAGCATTAATTGACGATATCGAATGGTGCAACAAAAAAGCCAGCAACAGTGCTGGCTTTTTTATTAATAGGAAAAATATTTTTTATTAGCCTGTGTGGAACTATTCTTCATCCGGCGTTAATACCAATTCAATCCGGTTATTGTTTTGTGCAATAGTATTCCAGTCGCGCGCACTCACCGTGGGAATGCGCTCCGGATAGGAATCCGGCCCTTCAGCAGCATTGACAATAATGCGCAAGGTGGAATTTACCGGGCGGGTTAAATTGCTGAGCACTGCATTGGTTTCGCGCGTGTACTCATCCATAACGCGCTCCAGCATATAAATTTCGCTGGAGAGCATGCAGTCACCGAGTGTGCCCTCGGGTTTAGCGAGTTGGGCCATACCCATATTATCTATCGATACACAAAAGTTACCCACAAAAATAGTGATGGTCGCTGTACCTTTAAAACCATTGCTGGCAATCCGGTGTAATAACTCGTGCAAACGCAATACCGGTTTTGGATCAATAGTATTTTGTTTGAACGCAAGCGTGCCGCTTTGGTTAAATGTCCAGGCGAGATCGGTAATAAAATCATTACTCCTGGTGATTGTGAGCGGTGGCTGTGTGCCAATACCTGCGTTTTGCATTGCCGGGGAAATTAATTCCGGTTCGCGATTTACCCTGGTAGAAACATCCTGTAACTGCTTGCCCAATTGTTCCTGCACTTGCGTACTCTGGTTTAACTGCTGGCTTATTTGTACTAAAAAATAAGCAATTACTAATAATGCAGCGATAGAAACCAATGTGGTGGTGATTGACCATCCCGTATTGTCTTTTTTGGCAGATTGTTCCGTTTCCGGTGCTGGCAATGCCGTTGGTGCAACTGCTGCTTGTTGTTGATGCAAAATATCATTGAGTTCTTCGCGCAAATTTTTGCGCAAACCCTGCAGCTCCCGCACGACACGCGAGGTAATAAAACGACGGTTATCTTCCAGTGTGTGTTCCATATGGCTCAAGCGCAATTCCAGGTTGCGGGCTTGTTCCAACGTGGCGGGATTAGGTGCACGGCGCTCTATGCGATGAGTATTAATGTCTGTCACTTTATTTGCGGCGGCAATTAATTCTGCACTTTCAATTTGATCGGTGCGCGCATCCGTCTGTTCACCTTGATAAATATGGATCGCTTCCATCACCTTGGATAAATCAGTGGCATTAATAGTGTCTTTGCTTACGACATCCAGCGCACCCAGTGCACGCGCCTGGCTGGTGTACACATCGCCACTTTGGGCGGTGTACATGATGACCGGCACCATCGCGGTTTCAGGGTGGGATTTAATAATTTGCAATGCGCGAAAGCCGTCCATGCCCGACATGGTGTGATCCATAAAAATCACATCGGGGACATTGTGGGCCAGGTAGCGCAAAGCGGCCTCACCGGAGTCGGCGACGTCTATATCCAGCGGATAGCGGCGCAACATTTTTTTGAGGCGGTATTGGGCAGTTGTCGAATCGTCAACAATCAGGGCGCGTTTATTAGCCATGGTCGGGTCCCGCAGTCGGTATTATTGGTGGCGATTATTATGGTGATGATGTTATTGGTCTGATGATCGTTATTTGTGCAAAAGGATACCAAAGAATTGGGTGCCAGTGGGCAACCCAAATCACAACCCGGCCAGGGTTTTCGCCGATTTTCCTAACCGCGTGAGAAAAATGCGATAGCTGCCGCAATCCATCCGGTGATAGCGAGGAATTTCCAGACTTTATCAGGGTGGCTATCCATTAAAGGCTGTGCGCGTGGGCTGAGCCAATCAGGGTTGGGGCGTTTTAAATCCTGTTGCCATTCACTCAGGGCTTCATAACGATGGGCTGGGTTGATACTCAGGGCCTTTTCCAGCGCTTTATCCAACCAGTAAGGCACCAGCGGATTGTGTTTCATGGCGGAGATGTAGGTGAGCTTCTGGAAGCTTTTTAAATCCATGGCTTTGCTATAGGCGTTGCCGTAAGGCAATTTGCCAGTGAGCATTTCATAGCACAGTACTGCAAGCGAAAATTGGTCCGATGCGTCGCTGGCACTGCCGCCGTAACGATATTCGGGGGCGGAATAATCGAGCGTACCCAGAATATTGTCGCGCGTGAATGGCACCCCCGCTTCTTGCACACCGGCGACCCAACAAGAACCAAAATCGACAATCACCGGTCCTTTGCCGCTGATCACGATATTGTCCGGCTTGATATCCTGGTGCAGGGTTTCCTTGCGATGGAATGCGCGTATGCCGCGAATTAAACCTTCGGTGAGTTCAACAGCATCCAGGATCGATAAAATACCGCGCTCTTTTAATAATTGTGTGAGTGTCGGGCCGGGAATGTATTCGGTAAGGTAATACAAGCAGGAACGCGCTTCCGGCGCGGGAATAACGCGCACCACCGCCGGGCTGTGAATACGCGCGCCGATCCAGGCTTCCATCACAAACCGTTCAATAAACGCTTTGTCATCCTGATAAAGTTCTGATGGTGTTTTCATCACCAACAAATTATTTTTTTCATCGTCGACGAGGTATACCTGGCTGCGTGTCGATTCGTGCATAATTTTTTTAATACGCAAACCATCCAGGCTTTGACCCGGTGACAATACCGGCGGAAATGGCAAGCGCGATAATACTTGCACTGCGTCATCCTGCCCCGTCATACCCAGGTTTTCTACACGCAAGGCCTGAATGCTTAAATTGTCTTCGCTGCTATGTTGCAGTGCGAGCGAAAGCGATTCGTTGACCAGTTCATCCAGGTTGTTGCGATGATTGGCGATGAAGGTTCTGAATTCCTGAGCGGGAATGGCTTCGTGGATACCATCGCTGGTTAAAATAAAAATATCACCGCGCTGCAATTCCAGGCTGTGCATATCCACTTCCAGGTAAGGATCTGCCCCCATGGCGCGGCTCAAATGGGTGGTGTGTTTATCGATGCGTTGGGCGTGGTCGCGGGTAAGTAATTCGAGATTGTTGTCGCGCAGGCGATACACGCGAGTATCGCCCACATGAAAAATAAATCCGCTATCACCTTTTAAAATTAACGCCGAAAAAGTGGTGAGATAACCCTCACCATAAATGGAATTCTGGCTGCGCCCCCACAAACTGGAATTCAAACTCTGGATCACGCGCATGGCTGATTGTTGGGTGCGCCAGGTATCCGGTGTTGCGTAGTAATCGCTAAGGAATCCGGCGATGGCAGTTTGGCTGGCCTCGCGTGCGGCTTTGCTGCTGCTGACACCATCGGCGATAGCAACGGCGATACCTTTGGTGGTTAGTAGATTTCCTTCGGGAATGCGTGCACCCACAGTGTCCTGATTTTCCGGCTTGCGGCCCGCGTCGCTTTTTTGCGCGAAGGAAATTTGCAGGACTGATTGCAGGTGATCCATATTAATTGTCTTTGATTGCGGGCATGTGCAAAGCAAAGAATAGTATTTGATTTAAAACACGCCGTGAATACATCCATGTAGGCTCGAATCGGCATCCAGGCCTCATACGGTTTTAAATCAAATACTATTCTTTGCTATCGAGATTGTAAAAAATTGCCGACAGTAACGCTGTCGGCAATGCGATCTTAATATTAAGATCGCATTAACTTACTTCAATACGATGCAATGAACCATCTTCATTTACTTCCACTACGTGGCCTTTGGGTTCTTTCAAAAATTGCACGAATATCAAACCAATTGCCGCTGCGCCGGCAAGCATAAAGAAGAAACTTTGGATATCAATAAACGTATTCATAGTCAGGAAAAACAGCGCGCCGGTATTTCCATAAGCACCCGCGAGGCCTGCGATTTGGCCGGTCATGCGGCGTTTGATTAACGGTACAACTGCAAACACAGCGCCACAGCCGGCCTGGACAAACAGGGAGCAAATAAATACCGCAGCAAACGCGAGATACAATGGCCAGCTCGCGTTGATTTGTGACAGTAATAAATAACCCGCAGCGACACCGGCCAGAATCATTGTCATGCTCAAGCGGCGACCAAACTTATCGCTCACCCAGCCGCCGCCTGGACGCGCGACTAAATTCATAAACGCGAAAGAACCGCCGAGCATTGCCGCCTGGGTTACGCTTAAGCCAGTAAAAGTTGTCATAAAAAATGCGGGTAATACGGATACGACGGCAATTTCAGAACCGAAAGTAGCGAGGTAAGCCCAGCTTAAAATCGCTACTTGTTTGAATTCATATTTATCGTGTTCAGCGGCGCCGTTTTTTAGCATTTCTTTATTCACACGATAAATTTGTGAAAATTGGAAAATAAATAATCCGAGTAAAACAACATACAACCCATAGGTTGTTGCATCGCTTAATAAACCGAGGTTAGTGGGCGACATTTTCCATGCAAGTACCGCGAGGATTAAATACATGGGCACATTCATGATGACGTAAAACACAAAATCTTTTTTGCTGCTCACTTCCAAACCACCGGATTTTTTGGGTTTGAAATAGGTTGAACCTTTCGGGGTATTGCGCACCGTGAGATAAAAAGCCACACCATAAATCATCGCGATAATTGCCGCTGTTCCCATTGCATAACGCCAGCCGTCAACACCACCGAATACATGGATTGCTAAAAATGGCAGTGTGAAACCGGCAGCCGCCGCACCAAAATTTCCCCAGCCACCGTAAATGCCTTCTGCCAGGCCAACCTGGCGTGCAGGAAACCATTCGCTGACCAAACGAATACCAATCACAAAACCGGCGCCGACAAAACCTAATAAGAAACGAAAAAGTGCAAGTTGCTCGTAAGTTTGCGCTGAGGCAAATGCAATTAATAACAAACCGGAAAACATCAGTAGCACCGAATAAATAGCGCGCGGCCCAAATTTATCGACGAGGCTTCCCACCACAATGCGCGCCGGAATAGTCAGCGCAACGTTTAAGGTCAAGAGCGCAGCCCATTGTTGGGGCGACATGGCAAATGAGGCAGTGATCAGGGGTTTGAGTGGTGGCAAGCTAAACCACATTACGAAGGTAAGAAAAAATGCGAACCAGGTGAAGTGCAAGGTTGCGACGGATTTATTGGAAAAATCCAGTAGTTTTAAATGGTGTGAGCTCATGGCATGGGTTCCGGCAAATTATTCAGCATCGACGGGGATGCATCGCAATGACAGGGCTTGTTTTGCGGCCAGGAAGTTACAAGTGCTTCCGTTGACGGATTTTGCAATGCTTATGCCAAGAGGGTTTTAGCTGCAATTGGTGCGCTAAAACCGGTGTTTTGCATGCGATGGTGTATTGTGGTGCGTTATTTATTTTTTTGTCTGCCCCAAATAAATACCAAAAGTTTTGTTTTTGATTCTTAATGGTGCGATTGTATTGTGGCCGGCGTAAGTAAAAGGCCACATGTTCCCGGTGATTTATTTGCGCCTTTTTTGATTCTTGACTATAAGGTTCCTGGCTATTTTCCGGCTGATGGTTTTGCGACTATGACCATCGGAAAAGTGTGGCGCTCCACAGTTGGTGTATCATGGCGCGCTACAGGTACCGCCACCGGCATAGCTTGCCAGCGATTGCCTGATAAAATCCTGCCTACATTTTATAGGCGTCGTACTATTTATAACCTTGCATTTATAAAACGTTGCACAGCGACAGGGACAAATAACTACCACAACAATACCACTGTGATTCTGGAGTGCTTGCGAATTATTCCATTATTAAGCACATGAGGCAGATATGAGAGAGTTTCGACTACGCGTACTGGGTTGCGCATTTTTATCCGCACTGGTTGCATCACCTGTTGCACTGGCGCAAACCAGGGATTACGTGACCGACAACGTTTTCACCCAGGGGGTGGAAGGCCCGGCGGTGGATGTGCAGGGTAATTTATACGCGGTAAATTTTGCTGAGGAGGGCACTATTGGTATTGTCGATAAAAAAGATAATGCGCAACTGTTTGTGAAATTACCGCAAGGCAGCACTGGCAATGGCATTCGTTTTGATCGCAACGGCACTATGTATGTCGCTGATTATTCGGCGCACAACGTACTAAAGATTGATCCAAAAACCAAAGCGATCAGTGTGCATGCACACAGCGATAAAATGAACCAGCCTAACGATATTGCGATTGCCAAATCCGGCATTATTTACGCAAGTGATCCCAAATGGGCAGATAATACCGGCAACCTGTGGAAAGTCGCTGTTGATGGCTCGGTCACATTGCTGGAAGCCAATATGGGCACCACGAATGGTGTTGAAGTCAGTGCTGATGAAAAACATTTGTACGTGAATGAAAGTGTGCAACGCAAAGTCTGGAAATACGATATCGATAAAAAAACTGGCGATGTAAAAAACAAGCGCTTGTTAATCGAATTTAAAGACCATGGGCTTGATGGTATGCGTAGCGATGCAGATGGCAATTTATATATCGCCCGCTACGCTGCCGGTGAAGTAGCGGTAGTTTCTTCCGAGGGAACATTGCTCCAGCGTATTAAATTAAAAGGCCAAAAGCCAACCAACGTTGCCTTTGGTGGTGAGGATGGTAAAACCGTGTATGTAACCCTGCAAGACCGCGGCGCGATTGAAACTTTCCGCAGTGAGTTACCCGGGCGTGAGTGGTTGTTGCAAACGAAATAAATTGGATCGCAGAAAATAAAAAGCTTGTAGAGCCCGCAGTTATGCGGGCTACGTAAAATAATACCTGGGTGTTGATTTATTTTTTTGCAGATAGTTGACCCCAGGTTTCCTGTGCATCGTAACTATTTTTCTCCGGGCGAATACCCCGCCCCATGTGAATATCCATTAATACCACGGTATAACTTTCCTGGCGTTCGATATCCAGGTCCGGTGCTTGATGCGTTTGGGTTTTACAACCTAAAAGCCCGCAACGATGTGTGGTGATTGTTTCGGGTAATTGGGGCGAATTGCTTCCCTCATTGATTAAACGACGAGTTTCCTTGCTGACAATAAACCAATCGTAACCCGCATTCAGGGTTAGCTCGGCGGCGCGTTGCAATGCGTAATTGTGAGCGGTGGTGCGCTGGTTGCCGCGCGTTTTAAATTGTACGCGGTAGCTGGTGCTATCCAGGGCAATTTCCTTATAGCCTGTTCCATCCGGTTTGGCAGCGCGATAACTGGATGTATTAGAAGCACAAGCTCCAAGTAAAAATACCAACCAACATAGCATTACATATTTCATTGGGATGCCCGCCCTTGTTGATATAAGTATTAACGAGACCAATTGGAATTAATTGCCTGTTGTTCAGCAGAAAAATCAAAGGCTTCACTGTGCATCATTTCATCCAGCTTGCTATCCAGTAACGATCCACCGTTCGCGGTTTGATAATCACCCGTTGCAACAGTTTCCTGTTGCACACTCACAATCAGTTTCCATTGGCCGCTTTCGCGGCAGGCAATATTTTCACTGCTGTTGTCGTGCTGGATTAATTGGAATTGCCGGCAGTAATTATCATTGTTGTCAATAAATGTCAGGCGTGGTTTAACACGGCTATCATCGCCAAGGCGTTGTTCACTGCCGCTGCTGCTCTCTTCCAATATCTGCGCGATGGCATTCCATTGATTGGAATGTTGGTTATTGGCGGGTAACAGCTGGACCATACCAAACCCGATTACTAGCAATGTGCATGCAGCAATGGCGATATTTTTTTGCACGCCTTGCTGCACTCTTTTCCAAAGCGGAAAAATAACAATGTTATTAGCCGCAGTCGCAGGATTTTGTGCAAGTAATTTTTGGATTGATTCCGGCAGGGCGCGTTCATCAATGCGCGCATAATGGCTTGCGATTTGTTCATCCACCATTGCCAGTTCTGCCAAACGGTTGGCAAGGCTTTCGTCCACCATTAATTGCTGGCGAACCAATTCCATCTCCTGTTCGGGCAATTCGGCATCCAGAAAGGCGGAGAGTTGTTCATCAGAAATGGTCATTACTGCTTCCTCGTATGCTTTCAGATATTTGCCGGGCCAGAGGCAGGGTTTAAAAAATTTATCAACGAGATACGTGCACGCGCGAGGCGACTCATAACAGTACCGGCAGGAATGCCAAGAGTTTCTGCAACCTCTTTATATGACATGCCTTGCACTGCAACCAGCGCCATAATTGAACGTTGCTCGTCGGATAACTGGTCCATCGCCGCATCGACTTGGGCCAGGGTAATTTGATCGTGAATTGCCTGTTCGCCATCCACGGCGGGTTCTTCGGTTTCATCCAGTGAATACACATTTTTTTGCCGCACCTTGCGTGCGCGATATTCATCGATCCACAAATTGCGGCAGACACGAAAAGCCCATTTGACCAGCTCCACATCAGCGGGAACATCGCGGCTGAGCAATCGCTCAAGGGTGTTTTGGAGCAAATCATCGGCGTCTGCAGCCGAGCCGGTGAGCGAATATGCGAAGCGGCGCAGCATAGGGGCGATACGGGGCAGTTCTTGTTGGAGTTCATGTTGTTTCATGGAAGTACTTTAACCCGTTTTTTGGTCATCTATAGAAAAGCGCATATCCAGTAGACGGACCAGCGTTAATTTTATTCCAGGCCAATAAAATTTTTTTCGTGGAATTTTCAGTCCTGTTAAACGTTTCTAATGAATATGTGGTTATTTTTGTGTTTAATTCCATTATCCAAACCGGGTGTACCCTATGAAACCGCCATATCTCTATTGCTTGCTCCTCGCCTGCCTGTGCCATAGTGCTAATGCGCAATTGCTGGATCGGCTCGGCAATCAGGTAGATGGTGTTACCCGCGAACAGGAGCAAGTAACGGGCGATGTGCAGGAACAGGTTCGCCGGGCCGCCGAAGATGAATTATCCACACGACGGTTATTGGATAATACGTTAGATCATCCGGTCATCAACCCTCTCACCGATGTGCTTACGCAAACAACAGAGGAAGTCACCCGGACAACGACGGAAATAACCCGAGCCGCCAATAATATTGTGGGTAATGCTATGGCTGCAGTTTTACCCATTCTGAATCGCGATGGCCGCACGGCGTTTGTAGAAGTACAGGTTGAAGATAATTGGCGCGCAGTGGAGCGCGAATGGTTGATATTGCTTGATCAATCCGGATTAAAAGCCCTGGCGGCATTGGATGCAGAAATAATTGAGCAAACACAATTTGCTGAATTGGGAATGCAGTTAGTGCGCTTTCGTGTGCCTGCCACACTGGATTCATCGGCAGCGTTAAAAAAATATTTACCGCCGCATTTACACGAGCAACTGGACCGCAATCATATTTACAATCCACAAAAAGATATTTCCCGAAAAGATATTCCGCATACCCCTTCCCAGGCTGCATTCTGCAATCACGCCGTGAGGGTCGGGATGATCGATACGGCCATTAATCTCCAACATCCGGCATTTGCGCAACGCGATATCGATATCAAGGATTTCGCTGGGGAAGAATTTGATGCGCCGCGCGCGCACGGTACCGCAGTGGCAGGTGTATTGGTGGGGCGTGGCGAACAATTAACGCCTTTATTGCCTGCGGCGCATTTGTTCGCTGCGTCCGTTTTTTATCCACGCAGCGAGTATGCGCAGGGCGCAACCATGGTTAATCTGGTGCGCGCATTAAATTGGTTATTGGAAAAAAATGTGCAGGTTATCAATATGAGCTTGGCTGGGCCGGAAAATAAAATCCTTGCGCTGGCGATTCAAAAAACTATTCAAACGGGCACTGTTATTGTTGCCGCAGCGGGCAATGAAGGCCCTGCTGCACCACCAGCTTACCCCGCAGCGTATACTGATGTTATCGCCGTGACCGCAGTGGATAAAAACCAGCGCATATATCGCTGGGCCAATCGCGGTGATTACATTGATTTTGCTGCATTGGGAGTTGCGGTATTTACCGCGCGCAGCAGCGGTGACTTTGGCAATGAAACCGGAACATCCATGGCTGCACCACTGGTTACGGCGGCAGCTGCGTGTATTGTTGCAACAGCAAACGCTTCTGCAATAAATCCTTCTTTAATAAATTTTTCTACCATCATTGGCGAACAATTAAAGAAAAATGCGCTTGATTTGGGTGTAGCAGGCCGTGACCCGGTATTTGGTGATGGCTTGTTGAATCGTCCTTGATTGGTGCACGAGATTTTGTATTTTTTTAAAAATTTGCCTTCAGCATTAATGAACTGACGGTTTCTGCATAATTTGCAGAATCCAGGTTTGAATCGTAATTGCCGCGCTCCAGTTTTGCCGCCACGTTTAACCATGGAGTTGCTTCCACTTGCCATTCTGCTGTTGCAACACGACGTTTATCGTTGCGCTTTGCTTCCAGTGCAGGCGTTTCTTTGGAATAATCGCGCTGGTCATAACGTAAACCAAATTGCAGGCGATTCTTTTTATTCCAGAGGTGGAATTGATGGTTTACATTTGTGCGGATGTTGATTCCGTCATAATCAAATTCGTTAGCCACTGCGTTTTCTCTTTCGTTACTGACTCCCAGGGTAAAAAAAGTTTTTCCCTGATTGTAAAAGAAAAAGGCATCGCCCGATATACTCCGATTATCGGCATTGCGTGCGCTGCTGGCAGGAAAGTCCTTATCCTGATCATTAATTGCTGCGCGCAGAAAAATCTTCTGGTTAATCAAACGTGAAATGTACAGGCTTCGCTGTTGCAAGGTCAGGAAGTCATTATCATCCAGTTTGGCATCGGCGTAGTGATAACTTGCCCCTGCTGTTAGCTGCGCAAAATCATAACTGGCATCTATAAATACCTGTTTTATTGCCAGATCGAATTCGCTGTATTCCTGGTATGTTTTGCTGCTATAGCTCAGGCCCCCTTTTAATTTTGCCTTGTCGGTTACCTGCCACTGGCTGTTCAGGCGTGCATTGGCCAATGCTGACCAATCTCCTTCTGAAGAGTTTCGATCCAATTCAATGACTGATAAATTCGAGTCATACTCTGTACCGGCTTCCAGTTCGAATTTTGTTGTCGGCGGTGCTGCAATACTGTCATTGATAAGTGCTGTAATACTTGCAAGCAAGGCGATGTAAATATTTTTTGTTACGCTGTTGTTGTTCATGATTTTTCTCCCGTTAGTCCGGTTTTTCTTCCGTCACCGAAATTAAAATCGGCGCCGTAGCGCCGATAGTGTTGAAACTATTTTTTAATTGCTTAAATTCAAGGTGTCGTTAAGGGCGGTGGTTATGCTGCTATCCACTGCGCTATTGATAGTGGAGCTGATTGTAGAGTTAACGGTTGAATTGATGGTGTCTTCAACATTGGTTTGGATGCTACTGTTAATCGTATTATTGATTGTATTGTTAATTGATCCTTCTACAACACTACCGACTAATTGATTAACAGAGCCTTGCAAAGCCTTATCGATCTCCAGTGTAGAAACAGCACTGATTTCCTGGCTTGCCAGCGCATTCACTTGTGTGCCGACAGCAGCAAGGCTTTGTTGCACCTGGCCATTTGCGCTATTTACGCGATTCAATGACGCAACCAGGTTTTGATTGGTTGCAGCGGATATATCTTCACCCACCTGCACCCCCTGGTTTTGCAATACATTTTTTTGTGTATCGACAGCAGCAATTGTTTTGTTCGTATTTATTGCGGCTTCGCCCCGTGCATTAATTGCTGTTGATGCCGTGGTTGCTGAGGCGCTGTCCGTGCTGTCATTGGCTTGCGAACCTTCTTCAGTGGCAGATGTGTTTGGTGGTGTTTGTGCTAGTGCGGTTTGTTGTACTGCCACGCTTGGCAATAAGCCAACGCTTTGGGTATTTTCCGAAGTATTGTTTTGCGTTGTGATAGTTGCTTGAATGTTGGTATCAGCATTAGTGGCTACTGAAATATTGGCGGCCCAGCTGCTGTTGGTTAAGGTAGCAATCGTAAAAAATAGAATAGTTTTTTTCATGATGTAATCCTCTTGGTTTTGGATGTTGCAAACCGGAATTTCCGGTATGTATCCTGTTAACGCATGAGGACTTATTTTTATTCCCCGAAATATTATATTTTTTGGAAAATAGAAAACGCGGGGAAATAGAATAATAAAAAGGCCACTGCAATTCCTTCACAGTGGCCTCATGAATCGAGAGTGTTACTAAAATTCCTTTAAGCCACGTTGCGTTTCAATGAACGCATACGGTTATGGCACTCCTGCATGGAAATGAGGATGTAATTCAGCGCAATGGTGAAGTCCACTGAAACAGCTTCGGCTTGCGCTTTCTTGACACACTCAAGGGTTCTATCTTCCAATTCTTCCAGCTGCACAATATAAGTCTTGGCTTTGTTGGATTTAATTTTAGCAAGTAAATCTGTATAGGCCTGGTGTAAAGAACCACGCAAAGTTTGATCGTCTTCCACTTCACCTTCGCGTGCATAAAGCAACGGCTGCAGACGCACCAGCGCATTTTGACGAACGTCGATCATTTCCTGGAATACGGCTTCGTAGCCTGACCCGCTCAGTTCAACTTTTGCATCAGTGTAAAATTTAACACCGTCATTCAACACTTTAATTAGATCGCGAATTGCTGAAATTTCGTTAGTCATGATGGTTCTCCATTTATGAATGGTATTCATGGATATGTTTTACATTACGACACTTTTTCCGAAATATAAGTTCTGCAACAAAAAATTCGGAGCGTGCCTAAAAACATAAAATCATTTTGAAATGTGCAGTATTCATGCCAGCGGGAATTAGCTGCCAAATAATAATGAAATAGCGGTTTTATTAACGATTTTGTTGTAGGTGTTACAAATGATTAGAATTTTTCTAACTAAGTTTTTTTACAGCGGGAATATTAAATTTTATTTAAATATTAAAGGGTTTTTAAAGGAGTTATTTTAAAAAGTTAAAAGCCCTTTGGTGGCTACAGGGATTTTTTATTATTGTGTAGTGGCCAGTTTTTTAACAACCCGAATTTCCATGTCCTGCTGAAGTGCCGAGAATATCCAGGAAACGCTGGACTTCATTAATGTGGCTTTGTACCCGGGCGGGATTATCGCCGCTACATTCGAGTGAGCCGTTAATGGTCCTGATAGTTTCACCAACCGTAACCATTATTAATGGAGTTGTGTGCGGGGCGATAACCGGCACCCGCTTATGTCATCCGTATTCAGAGGGCAATTTGCAAGGCAACAGGCGGGTTTTGTTCGACGAGCTCCGGATTAGCGTTTACCGGAGCACAGGGGCAGGTGGAGGGGTTGTTATCCCATCTTCCACGCTGTTCGCCTTTGGCAATTTCCGTTACATATACCAATCCGCCCATCGTAAGCGCCAGTGTTAAAACCTGCCGCCCCAGCCGCCGAAATTGCAATGTTCATAAACAGTGGCCGCCATTAGGCACCACTTCTTTTTGTAATCTCCAGTCCCGGTTTGGGGGTGCGGTTAACTGCAACTTATCCGGTAAAAACTCTTCCCTGGTTCGATTTTTTTCTCGTTGCCAGCTATTTTTGAGAAAAGCCTAAAGTCAAACCTCCGTGAAAATACAGTGTTTGCCGTTTGGCGCTTGATCTTTGCGCTACCTGGTTTGCGTTCTCGGGTTTGGATTGGGTGTGGAGTGCCTGGTTTTGGTGTGATCTTGATTCATCAAGGTTCGATTTTCGCCATGAGGCGTTTTATCACCTGATTAAACCTTTATATAAACAGCCGTTTTTCTTTGGTTATAAGCATTCTGCGCAAAACTGGCGCATATATAGTTATTTTGGTGCGTGAAAAATTTTCACAATCTTCTGTTCAAATCGAATATTTCTGTAAATTATTTTCTTCTCATGGCGCATTTTTGATGGTAATCTTGCCAAAAGTGATCGTTTTTTCTGCTTTTGATGAGAAAAATGCATGTTACAAGAAAATAATTTACAAAAGGCATTAAAAAATCGGCTGCTTAGTCCCGCAGGTAAAGGCTTGGGTGATGTGACAACGCAGCCCTTGGTTGCCGATGCCGGGCTGTTGGGTTGGAACCTGCTGCGCGAGGATGTCAGCCTGCCAGTGGCAGTACTGAGTGAAAGCCGTGTACAGCATAACTTGCAGTGGATGAAATCCTTTATCAGCACTTATGGGCTGAAACTCGCACCTCATGGTAAAACTACTATGAGTCCGGCTTTATTCCATCGCCAATTGGAAGAAGGTGCCTGGGGCATTACGTTGGCGACGGCCCCCCAGGTGCAAGCGGCTTACGAATTCGGTGTGCGCCGCGTATTAATGGCCAACCAATTGGTTGGCAAAGCCAATATGGCAATCATCTCCCGTTTGTTGGAAAAGCCCGGGTTTGAGTTCTACGTAATCGTAGATTCAGCGGCGAATGTCGCTCAACTCGGCGATTTTTTCGCTGCTGCCGGCCAACGTTTGAATCTGCTATTGGAATTAGGGGTTACCGGTGGTCGTACCGGTGTGCGCGACGTTGCTACCCGCGATGAAGTACTTGCCGCTATCGCCCGTTTTCCACGGTCACTTGCCCTGTGTGGCGTAGAAGTATACGAAGGTGTGCTCAAAGAAGAGCCTCCTATTCGCGAATTCCTGCGCCTTGCGGTGCGTGAGTTGTTGACCCTGGAAGCTAATAGCCAATTGCAAGGCGAGCGCATAATCCTGACGGGTGCCGGTTCTGCCTGGTTTGACCTGGTCGCCGAAGAGTGGACCGGGCTTGCCCGCGGCTGGAATAACGACCATCCCGCCCGCCCGCTTGATATCGTCCTGCGTCCCGGTTGCTACCTCACGCATGATGTGGGTATCTATAAAGCTGCTGAAACGCGCATCCATACCAGCAATCTAGTCGCCCGTGATATGCAAACCAGCCTGCTACCTGCATTACAACTTTGGGCTTATGTACTTTCCATTCCTGAGCCCGGCCTTGCCATCCTTGGCCTTGGCAAGCGCGATGCGGCATTCGATGCAGGTTTACCCGTTCCTGCCCAACACTATCGCCCTGGTCGCGATACAGCGCCATCTGCTGCTCCTGCAGAGTGGAAGCTCACCGCAATGATGGATCAGCATGCGTTTATGCAAATCGCTGCCGGCGATGACCTGGCGGTGGGCGATATGCTTGTGCTGGATATTTCCCACCCGTGCCTGACATTCGACAAATGGCGGCAGCTACTGGTGGTGAACGATAACTATGCGGTGGTCGACGCCGTAGAAACATTTTTTTAAGGGGCAATTGTGGAAGCGTTATTAAGCCCCGGTCACTGGTTATTGGTATACGCGCTGATCAGCATCATCGCACTGGTTTTGTTGATTGCCCGTTATCGCCTGAATCCTTTCATCACGCTCACGCTGGTTTCACTTGGACTGGGGTTGATGGCGGGAATCCCGGCAAAAGATGTAGTGTTTGTGTACGAAGCCGGCGTTGGTAAAACGCTGGGGCATATCGCATTAGTCGTAGCGCTCGGCACCATGCTCGGAAAAATGATGGCCGAGTCGGGCGGTGCAGAACAAATTGCGCGCACATTGATCGGCTGGTTTGGCGAAAAAAATGTGCATTGGGCGATGGTATTTATCGCGTTTTTGGTTGGCCTGCCCATTTTTTTCGAAGTCGGATTTGTATTGCTGATTCCGATTGCCTTTAACGTTGCGCGCCGTACGGGTACTTCGATGTTATTGGTTGGCTTGCCGATGGTGGCGGGGTTATCGGTAGTGCACGGTCTCGTTCCACCGCATCCGGCTGCGATGATTGCGGTAGGTGAATATCAAGCTAACGTTGGACGCACTATTTTTTATGCATTGGTAGTTGGAATTCCAACGGCAATTATCGCGGGACCCATTTTCGCCAAATGGATTGCCCCACGCATTCAATTGCCTGCGGTAAATCCACTTGAGCATGAATTTATTAATGAGGAAAAAGCGCGCGACTTGCCAGGTTTTGGTATCACACTGGCAACAATTATGTTGCCAGTGGTGTTGATGCTGCTCGGGGGTTGGGCGAACCAAATTGCTGCGCCGGGTACAAGCCTGAATGCATTTTTAACATTCGTGGGTAACTCGGTAGTTGCCTTGTTGATCGCAACATTGGTGAGTTTTTACACATTGGGATTGGCGCGCGGTTTTAATCGCGATTCAATTTTGAAATTCAGTCATGAATGTTTGGCCCCTACAGCGGGTATTACGTTATTGGTTGGCGCCGGTGGTGGTTTGAATCGCATTCTGGTTGAAGCCGGTATTGCCAAAGAAATTGTGACGGTTTCGGCGGGAATGGCATTAACTCCGCTCGCGATGGGGTGGTTAGTTGCCGCCTTAATGCGCATTGCAACCGGCTCTGCTACTGTGGCGATGAGCACGGCAGCAGGCATTGTTGCACCCATCGCGATGGCTGCCAATTATCCGCATCCCGAATTATTGGTAATTGCCACCGGCGCAGGTTCATTAATTTTGTCGCACGTGAACGACGGCGGTTTCTGGCTGATTAAAGAATATTTCAATATGACCGTGACCCAGACGCTAAAAACCTGGACGGTGCTGGAAACCATAATTTCACTGGTCGCTTTCGGTTTTGTGTCACTGTTGGCGATGATTATTTAAAGCGCGCTTATTAGAACGCGAGTGAAAAATTCATGACTGCATTATTCGATATTGTTTATCACATTCGCGGTAGTCGCGATCGCCTTTCCGCAACGGAGCAAAAAGTTGCCGATACAATCCTGGAGGATATCGCCTTTGCCGCCAGCGCCAGTATTGATCAACTAGCTGCAAAAGCGAGTGTGAGTATTGCCACTATTTCGCGCTTTGCAAAATCCGTTGGCTGCGAAGATATTCGCGATCTGAAATTAAAACTGGCGCAAGCCAGTGCAGTGGGGACACGCTTTTTAGCGGAGGTGCCTGCAGTAGAAGAGAGTGCATTTTATGCGCAAATTTGCAGTGAAGTTGAATCTACATTACGTGCAAATTTATCGCGTTTTGTAGAAGCAGATTTTCGTGCGGCAGCTAATTTGCTGAATAGTGCGCGCCTGATTTATATCGGCGGCATGGGTGGGGCATCCACCATGTTATCGGACGAAGTGCAATTCCGTATCGCCCGTTTGGGGATTGCGGTAAGCGCATACCATGATCCGGTTTTGCTGCGTATGTTTGCTGCTACCTTGACTGAAAAAGATGTATTGGTGCTGTTATCGGTTACCGGTGTTACTCCTGAATTACTGGAAGTTGCCGATATTGCGCGTGAATACGGCGCGAAGCTTATTGTGCTTTCCGCACACAGTTCGCCGTTGGCCCAAAAGGCCGACATAGTGATTCCTTTGGTGACTGAAGAAACGGATTTTATTTATAAGCCATCGGCATCCCGTTACGGCATGTTGCTGGCAATTGACATACTGGCCACTGAGTTGGCGCTCGCACGTAAATCCGAAAGCAAGGAATTGTTGCGCAGGGTGAAATTTGCACTCGATGAATATCGCGGTGGCGACAATCGCCTGCCGCTGGGCGATTAACACAACATTTCTGAATAACAATATTTTTGCAGGATGAATGGCAGTGAAGTTTGATTTGATTATTCGCAACGCGCAAATTCTGGATGGTTCAGGTGAACCATCTTTTGATGCGGACATTGCCATTCATGCGGGAACCATTGCAGCTATCGGGACGCTTGAAAATCAGGATGCCCTGACAACGTTGTACGCGGAGGGCATGGTTCTCGCTCCCGGTTTTATTGATGTGCACACCCATGATGACCTGCAGGTTATTCGTGCGCCGGACATGCTGCCAAAAATTTCACAAGGAATTACCACCGTAATTGTTGGCAATTGCGGCATTAGTGCAAGCCCGGTCAGCCTTAATGGCAACCTGCCGGACCCGATGAATTTATTAGGCATCGCGGATGATTTTGAATTTCCGGATTTTGCCAGCTACAAAGCGGCGGTGAATAAAACACAGCCCTCGGTAAATGTTGCGGCTTTAGTCGGGCATACGGCATTGCGTAATAATCATATGGATAAATTGAATCGCACCGCCACTGCTGATGAAATTGAAAAAATGCGCGTGCAATTGCGTGAAAGTTTAAAGGAAGGTGCATTGGGGCTTTCATCCGGCCTTGCATACGCTTCCGCATTTTCTGCAACCGTTGATGAAGTAAAAAGTTTGGCGCAAGTGTTAAATGAATTCGGCGCAGTCTACACAACCCATCTGCGCACTGAATTTAATGAAATTTTATCGGCGTTAGATGAAGCATTTGAAACGGGTGAAGCGGCCCAGGCACCAGTGATTATTTCGCATTTGAAATGCGCCGGTGCCGGTAATTGGGGACGCAGTGGTGAAGTGTTGCAAAAAATTGAGCATGCTGCAGCGAATCACCCTGTCGGTTGCGATTGTTATCCTTACAGCGCGAGTTCATCGACGCTGGATTTGCAACAGGTGACTAGCGACTTCGATATTGTGATTACCTGGAGCGATCCACATCCGGAACAAGGTGGAAAAAAACTGGCTGAAATTGCCAGTGAATGGCAAATAAGTTTGTTGGACGCGGCAAAAAAATTACAACCGGCTGGTGCGGTATATCACGGTATGAGTGAACAGGATGTTCAAAAAATCCTTGCTCATCCATTAACGATGGTTGGATCAGATGGTTTGCCAGTCGACCCATTGCCTCATCCGCGTTTATGGGGCGCATTTCCGCGAGTGCTTGGACATTATAGCCGCGATTTGAATTTGTTCAGTTTACCTGAGGCGGTGCGCAAAATGACGCGCATGTCTGCTGATCGTTTTGGCCTGGATGATCGGGGCCGTATAGCAGTGGGAGCGGCGGCGGATTTGGTGTTATTCGATCCACAACAAGTAAAAGATTCGGCAACTTTTTCCCAGCCTCAACAATTAGCCGAAGGCATTCACTCCGTGTGGGTGAACGGTATATTGAGTTACCAAAATAAAAAAATAACTGGCCAACGCGCTGGAAAATTTTTGGAACGGCAACGGGATTTAAGGGTTGGGTTTTATTGAATCCCTTGGTCCTTTTTTCGAAGGGTGAGTTGCCGTTAGCGGCTCCTTTGAAAAAGAAGTCGGGGGATTAAACTGCAAACATTCATACAAACTTTGAGAGTTAAACATGTCCGAAATAAAACGTTACGGTGTTGAAGGTGGCAAAGGTACTGGTGGTCAGCATCTGCCATTTGCGCGCGCTGCCGGTGCTGATGGTTGGTTATTTGTATCTGGCCAGGTACCCATGGTTAAGGGTGAAATTATTGACGGTGGTATTGTTGCGCAATCTCATCAAGCCATTAAAAACGTACTTGCAATTCTGGCAGAAGCTGGCTACGGGCCGGAGCATGTAGTGCGTTGTGGTGTATGGCTGGATGACCCGCGTGATTTTATGTCATTCAATCGTGTATTTATGGAATATTTCGGCGCAAATCCTCCCGCGCGCGCATGTGTGGTGTCCAGCATGGTGGTGGATTGCAAAGTAGAAGTAGATTGTGTGGCTTACAAAAAACCGGAATAAGATGTAATTAAAATTATGATTCGCTATTTAGTACTCATTGTCAGTTTTATTTTTTCTGCTTGTGCAAATGCACAGGCAGATTTGCTGCCACTAATGCCCTGGCCACAATCGGTGGTGCAACAACACGGGCAATTGCAATTGGGTAATAAATGGTTAATCGCAATTGATGCCAGGAAAAATGGTGAAATAAACGCGGCGCTAAAACGTATAGTTAAACGTGTAGAGCTACAAACCGGCCAAAAAATTCAGTGGAAATTAGTGGGTACTGACAAAGCTAATGTCATTATCAAGGCGAATCAGGTTGCGCCTATCTCCGATTTCATTAAGGATTGGGATGAGTCTTACCAGCTAACAATATCAACCAATACTGTTACGTTATCGGCCAACCAATCATTGGGTGTTTTGCGCGGCCTCGAAACCTTATTGCAGTTAATTGGTAACCAACATCAAAGCATTCAATTGCCATTAGTGAGTATCCAGGATCAGCCACGATTTAAATGGCGTGGGCTGTTGCTTGACACTTCGCGCCATTTTTTTTCGGTCAATACTATTAAACGTCAAATCGATGCCATGGCGGCGGCCAAATATAATATTTTCCATTGGCATTTAACGGATGATCAGGGCTGGCGCTTTGAATCAAAAAAATATCCGAAGTTACATAAGTTAGCGTCCGATGGGGAATATTATTCGCGCAAGCAAATCCGTGAAATTGTCAGCTATGCACGTGAGCGTGGCATTCAGGTTTTGCCTGAAATTGATGTTCCGGGTCATGCAAGTGCAATTGCTGTTGCTTACCCTGAGTTAATGTCAGCCCCAGGTCCCTATGCGATGGAATATCGCTGGGGTGTACATAAGCCCTTGTTAAATCCAGCCAACGAAAAAGTGTATGAGTTTGTAGATGGCCTGGTTGAGGAGGTCACTGAATTATTTCCCTTTGAATATTTGCATATCGGTGGCGACGAGGTAGATCCTGAACATTGGAATACCAATCCAGATATTCAGGCATTTATGAAAGCAAATGGATTAAAAGATTCTCGGGCGTTGCACGCGTACTTTAATCAGCGCGTACAAAAAATATTGCAACGACATCAACGCAAAATGATTGGTTGGGATGAAATCCAGCACAAAGATTTGCCGAAAGACATTCTGATCCATTCCTGGCGAGGACCGGACGGTGTAAGTGATGCGGTTAGCCATGGCTTTCAGGCGATCTTATCTACCGGTTATTATTTGGACCAACCACAATATGCTTCTTATCACTACCGCAATGATCCAATTCCACCTGCCCCGGTTGTAGTCGATAACATTTCTGCACAAGATGCAATAAATAGCTGGCGCTTTGAAATGCCGCGCAAGCGCGGAAAACCGGTAACGGGGTCTTTCAGTTTAATTGGTGAAGGAAAAAATGCGCGTGCTTTAGTCGATTTCACCGGTAAGTCGCGCCGTGAGGCAAAACTACACAGCTACGATGAAGAATCTGCGATTTTTTCATTGGATACATGGATGGGGCCCGCCCAATTTAACGTTACTTTTTCTGATAAAAAAGTACCGGCTTCTGTTAAAGGTTTGTCAAAAGAAAGAACGATTTTGGAAGGCACTATTCTTGTCGGTAATGCACCTTATTCTATTAGCGGTGAAAAAATAACAAATAACCCTTCTTTACAAAAAAATACTGATTTTGAAAATTTGGATAAAAAAAATAACGGTAAAAATCCTTTAAAAAATAGTGCACAAAAACGGTTACCAAAAACCGAACCCGTGGCGCATTTAAGTGCAGAAAATGAGGCTTTGATACTGGGTGGTGAAGCTGCGCTATGGGTAGAAATTGTCGATGAACATAGTATTGACTTGCGTTTGTGGCCGCGCGCATTTGTTGTTGCAGAAAGGCTTTGGTCGGCCCGAAGTTTGCAAGATGAAAGTACCCTTTATGTGCGTATGGATAAGGTTGCAAATTGGGCGGAAAAATCAGTAGGTTTGTTGCACAACAGTCAACAGCAAGCTGCGTTAAAAAAATTGGTGAGTGATAGCGCCAATGCGACAGAAATAATGAGTTTGGCAACATTTATTCAAACATTGGAGCCTGCACATTATTACCATCGCCAGCATGAAAAATCGGCTAATGAAAGTTATTCAAAAGCTGATCCATTAAATCGACTGGTTGATGCATTGCCTGCAGAAAATGAAAACTTGCGACAATTTAATCTGCGCCTGGAGCAATGGTTAAAGAATCCACAAGATGATGAGAATTATCACCAGCTGCGTGAACAGTTTTCAGTATGGAGTGATGCAGGAATAAAACTGCTTCCGTTAGTAAAAGATCGCTCGCAATGGCAATCATTAGCGGAAAAAGTACAAAAGGTCTCACAGTGGGGAATATTGCTGTTGGATCGTCGGCTGCAGGGAGCATTGATTACGGAAAATGAACAGGAAGAGGTAAAAAAACTACTCATAAACGCGCAAAAAATTGATCAGGAAATCATAGTGGCGACGGCTTATTCTGTAGAGAAAATTTTGTATTCGTTTACACGCCCCTAGTTTGTAAAAAATGGTTGGGGGAATTGTAAATAAAGTTGACAACGTTGTCCTTGTGGCGCAAAGTTAAACGAGCCAAAGCGGTAAAAGCTTTGATGATTGTTACTTGCTCCCGGGATAGAAAAATAATTAAAACATCGTTCTTACGGGTAGGTTGCTATGGCAGAAGTAGCACTGGTTAACAAACATCTTTTGGCACTGATTATTAGCGGCATAGTAGCCGCAATTGCAGTGGCACTTTTGCTGGTGCGTAACCGTAACCTGCAAAAAGCGCTGCACAAACAGCAAGCCGTAAATAATGATAATGCTGTTGCCGATTCAAATCCGGATTCCAATGCCGGTAATCATACAGACGCGCAACAAAAGGAACTGGTTGATCGATTGGTGCAATTTATGGAAGAGAATAAACCTTATCTGGAATCACATATTACGGTTGAACGTTTAGCCAATAAATTAAATGTGTCACCCAAACTTTTATCCAGCACGATTAATAGTCAGTTACACGTTAATTTTTTTGAGTTAATTGGCAATTATCGCGTAGCAGAAGCAAAGAAACGGTTAGTTGATTCAGAGTTAAGACAAAAGCCAATTAGTGAAATTATGAAAAGCTGCGGCTTCAACAGCAAATCAGTTTTTAATCAGGCGTTTAAAAAATCAGTGGGCGTAACCCCTAGCCATTATCGACAACAACATTTGCATTAACGGCAATGTATTGGTTTTTTGGCACAGAGTTCGACTTTTGGTAGGTATTAGTTCGATTTTTTTTTGCATATGGCATCACAAAAAAGCAGGTGTTAGATTCGGAAACTGCTCCGTTTTTAATATTTTATGCGCTTATCGTGAGTTAATTTTATTTCGCCAGGATGTGAGTGCAAGTAATGTTTTTTGCGGTATGTAGTAGATGGAGTGTCCAGAAAATTGTGTGTAACTATACTTAGTTAAACGCTGTAAAGGGTTCAATACGAGAGAAAAAACCAAGGGGTTAGATATGTTTACAAGTAAAAACAAAATGACAGAAATGTCCGGCAGGGGGTTTAAAAGATCCTTGTTAGCTGTATCTATTATGGCATTAAGTGTTCCTTCATTTGCACAAACCGCCAACAACTCTGGTGATACACTAGATGAAGTTGTTGTTACAGGAATGAAGACCAGTATCAATTCTGCTCAAGAATTAAAGCGCTCCGCGGATACAGTAAAAGATGTTATTACTGCAACCGATATCGGTGCGTTGCCGGATAAATCAGTGACCGAAGCTCTTCAACGTGTTCCCGGTGTAACTATTGAGCGTTTTGCATCTTCCAGCGATCCTAAACACTATGCTGACGAAGGTACCGGTGTATTGGTGCGTGGTCTGGATCGTGTGCGTTCAGAAGTTAACGGTCGTGATGCGTTCAGTGCTAACCCATGGGGTGGCTTGAGTTATGAGGATTTCCCGGCAGAATTGTTGGGTGCTGTTGAGGTTGTTAAAAACCAAACTTCAGACCTGATTGCCGGAGGTATTGCTGGTACTGTAAACCTGATTACCCGTAAGCCATTTGACTCAGATGAGCGTGTAGTCTCCTTTACTGCAAAAGCAAACTATGGCGATTTACGTGAAGAGGTTACTCCATCGTTTTCCGGTTTGTTTGCAGACTCTTGGGAAACCTCTGCGGGTAAATTTGGCTTTTTGCTAGCAGGCTCTCAATCAGAATATGAAACTCGTGGTGATGGTGTAGGTGTGGGTAACTATCACGCTCGTGGTGTTGATATTGCGCCGGCGAGTTGGTACAACTGGGGTGAACAATCAACTAGCCCAGGTAAAGTGGCTGGGTTGTGGGATAGTCCATGTACTCCATCTGCTTGGTCTTGGGCTGAAGGTGCGGCAGCAGGTTGTACCGGTCCATCAGCGAAGCTTATTCCTGAAGAAGATCAGTACGTTTCACCATATGATGGCGCGGGATTACCTGGCCAGCCAGAAGGTGTTACTTGGTATAGTCCAGCTAACTATCACATCAGCACTGCCGAAAATGATCGTGAGCGTACAGGTTTCACTACGTCTTTGCAGTGGGCGAATGCTGATGAAACCATTGTTACTACATTAGAACACATCAATTCAAAAGCATCGCTTGAATGGCGTGAGCGTGTAATTGCATCAGGTGATCGTGGTTTCTTGGCTGCAAATGGCGGTGCAACACAGTGGACTGAAGATGTTAACAATAGCTTCCCATTCACAGTTAATAGTGAGGGATTGTTAACTTCTGGTATTGGCAGAAACACATCAGGTGATCTTCCATTACAGTTCCGCACTCGTTATAACTACAATGAAAACACTGTAGAAGATACTTCTCTTAATGTTGAGTTGAAGCCTACAGATCGTTTAACAGTGTCTCTTGATTATCAACGTGTTGAATCAGAGCAGGTTGTTCATAACTATGGTTTAACCTCACGCATTAATGGTAACCAAACGACCACATATGCTCCATTTTTCTTGGATCTACGTGGCTCTGTGCCATCTGTTCAATATTTGAATAAAAACGTATCCTACCCATCTGATGTAGCAGTAAATACCGCTCCTATTCTGCGTTTGGCATCTGGTATGCAGCAAGAAGTGCAAGCTGATGCAGAGGCTGACAGCTTCCAGTTTGACCTAAAATATGATTTTGATGGTGTATTTACCGCAATTAGGGCTGGTGCCTATTACTCAGAAAAAGATCTGACTATTGGTGATACTGAGTATCAAGGTTGGAGTGCGTTGGGTACACCTTGGGATGCCGTTGGGTCGTACAATGCTTCTCCGCAAGCGGCGCCTCAATTATTCGAGCGTGTAAGTTTTGCTGATGTATATGATGGCAAAGTAGTAAAAGGCGATCACAATAGCTTCTTGTTCCCGAAAATGGACCTGGCTAAAAACTATATTCAAACACTTCGCGATGGCTGTGGTACTTGGAGTGCGTTGGGTAATGCCAACGATGGTACTGGTGGTTGTGCTAAACCGTACGAAGATTTAAATGATCGTTTGTATAGCCATTTCTCTGAGCGTCATGTGAGTTCAACCACAGAAGAAAGAACTGAGTTTTATGTTCGTGGTGATTTCGAGTTTGCAGATTTAGCTGTACCTGTTAAGGGTAATGTTGGTTTGCGTTATGTAGGCTATCAATTAGAGTCTACTGGTTTCTTGGTTCTGCCTGAGGAATCTCGTCGCGGTACGCTTGGTTCAGGTGGTGAGAAGCCATCTCGTTGGACTGTAATGGAAACTAAGTACCCGGACATTTTTGCTCTGGCCTCAGGTGCTTCCGTTCAAAGTACAGTTAAAGGTACTGACTACAATACCGTATTGCCAAGTTTGAACTTGAGCTTTGGTGTAGCTGAGGATGTGGTTGTGCGTTTTGGTGCGTCTAAAGGCGTTTATATGCCAACTTTGGACAACACGCGCAATAGCATGATCGTTAGCTTGGACTTTGTTGAAGTGTTGCAGAATCCAACACTTGATAAAGACGACAATCCGGCAAGTGCGACTTATAACCCAGTAGTAGATTTGGATGACATCGAGATTAGTGCTGTTGCTCGTAATGCTTATTTAGAGCCGGAAGAAGCAGTTAATTACGATTTAACAACTGAGTGGTATTTTGCTAATGCGGGTTCTGTTTCTGTTGGTTTGTTCCATAAAAAACTGAGTAATATTATTCGCAATCAGTCATTTGCGGTTGATATTGAAGCTAATGGCAATGAATATCCAGTTGCTGCTTATGGTCCTGCCAATACGGGCTCGGGTACTATTCGCGGTGTGGAATTCTCTTACTCACAGTTTTATGACTTCTTGCCTGGTGCGTGGAGTGGTTTAGGTTTGCAATTCAACTACACCTATATCGATCAAAATGGTTTGGAAGATCCAAATGCTGTTGGTCCTATCCTGAACTTCACTGAAACAGGTACTCCAATCACTGATAACCGTAACTCTTTCCGCGTATTCAGTGGTTTACCTTTGCAGGGGTACTCAGATCAAAATCTCAATATTGTAGGTATGTACGAATACAATGATATTGCATTCCGCTTGGCTTACACTTGGCGTTCAGACTATCTGTTAACTATGCGTGAATCTGAAGAGTTCGTTCCGGCATATGCTCAGTCACAAGGGATGATGGATGCAAGCTTGTACTACACTGTCAATGATAATTGGAAAGTGGGTCTGGAAGTGAGCAACTTGTTGGATGCTGAAACTAAGACTCAGTATCAAATGAACCAAGACGGCTTTAAAACAGATGCTCTTAACTTTACGACCGACCGTCGTTATGCTTTGAGCCTTCGCGCGACCTTCTAATTACTTTATAGTATTTAGTTAGCTGGAGTAAAAACGCACAGCAAATCGCTGTGCGTTTTTTTATGCTTATTCTTTGGGTAGAGAGATGGTTTCATGTCGCAACTTAATATGAAAATAAGAAAAATTGCTATTGTTGGTGGCGGAACAGCGGGATGGTTAGCTGCAAATCATCTTGGACTAGAATCTACCAAAAGAAGAGGATTAGAGATCACTGTTATTGAGTCGAAAGATATCCCTATTATTGGTGTTGGCGAAGGTACAGTATCCATAATTAGGAAAAGTTTGGAAAATTTTGGCATCAATGAAGCAGAGCTACTATTGCGCTGCGATACCACTTTCAAAACGGGAATTAAATTTATAGATTGGATGGCGCCAAAAAAGAATCGGAAAAATAATTTTTTCTATCATCCATTTGATACCCCATATCCGTCTGGATTAGATTCTACGAATTACTGGTTGTGGAATAAATCGTGTGAGTTTTCGGCACTTACGAAAAGCTATTTTGTTGCCGAAAAAAACCAATGTCCAAAGTTAAGAGAATCCTCGCCTTATGATGGCGCAGTTAATTACGCTTATCATTTTGATGCAAAAAAGTTTGCTGATTTATTATCGGACAATGCGAAGCGTAGATTTGGAATAATTCATAAAATCAAAACTATTATATCTGCAAATCTTGGTGAAAATGGCTTTATTAAATCATTGAATTACGGTGATGGAGAAGTAGAGGAGTTTGATTTTTTCATTGATTGTAGCGGGTTTAATGCTTTGCTCATCGACAAAGTTTTTGATGTTCCATTTATTAACAAAGGTGATCAAATTCTTGCAGATCAAGCCTTGGCTTTGCAGGTGAAAACAGAATCATCAGATGAGATTTTTCCTTACACTAAAGCAACTGCTCATCAAGCGGGATGGATTTGGGACATTCCCTTAACAACTCGCAGGGGAACCGGGTTTGTATATTCTTCAGCTCACATGAGCGAGCAAGAAGCAGTAGCGGAATTTGCACGTTATCATGGAGCAGGTTTTCGTGAAGAGAATGTTAGAAAAATACCTATGAAGGCTGGATATAGGGAGAAGTTCTGGGTAAAGAATTGTGTTGCGCTTGGTCTTGCACAAGGCTTTATTGAGCCATTGGAGGCAACATCAATAGTAATAACGGATCGTTGCGCAGAGTTGATTTCTCATTTGCTGCCTGAATATTTAAAGGATATTGACCTTCGCGCAAAACAGATCAATTTGCGAGTACAGACAATATGGGAGCGCGTTATAGATTTTGTTCAGTTGCACTATTTAATATCAGATCGCAGGGACAGCACTTTTTGGCATGACTGTACGGAAAACGCAAAGGTATCAGGTGTACTAAGCGAGCGATTATTAATGTGGAAAAGTTTTGCTCCTGATCATTACGATTTTTCAGCTGAAGTAGAATTCTTTCACCGTGAAAGCTTTTTGTGTGTGCTTTATGGAATGGATTATCCAACTTTATCATTAGAAAATACGGAAGAATATATGGTTTTCTTGAAAAGTAAGATTGATACACATTTCAAGGATGCGGAAGCACTGGTTGGAAAATTAATTTCCCATCGTCAATGGCTCAATGAGTTTTATGCATATGCAGCAAATAAACAATAGTATAAAAAAGAATCATTTCTTAAATGGCCCTGCGCTTTAGGCACTTGGCAACTACAGTCTTGGCTCTGGAATATCGTATGGCCCTTATTTGTTGAATTCTAGTTATTTTTAAAGGTTTGACATTTGGTTAAAACGTTCGACTTTCATCTTATCCAAAAAACGTCATTGCGCTGGAATATTTGGCAGTGCTAATTTTATCTCGACGAAATGATTTGATGTTTGAGGAATAAAATGTCTTTCTGGCAGGTCAACACAACAAAATTTCAGAGTTATCTGCATATTTTGAACAAAATGTTGTTCGCCTGTTTGGTCATTGCATTGTTTTTAAGCGAAACAGTTTTTCACTAACATGAAATTTATAGTCTTCCCGTGACTTGCCAGAACTTGTTTCTGGCTTTTTTTATGGAATATAGGTGCTGATTAGGATGTTATTAATTACCCCTCCTCTGCGCTGCTTTCAGATAACAAATAGTCTTATATAAAAAGAATAGCTAAGCCCACCTGTTTTATATTTATAATTTTTTATGGTATGCGCTGCAAAGAATGAAATATCGGATTTTAAAGACTACGTTATTGCTCAATTGATGAGCGATATTTTTTATATTCTGTACCCGTTTTATAAATAATACTTTGGATTTTAAAGTTGTCCATTGTAAATGCGCGCTTTAAAAATCATGGATGAATCTTGTGGGCCCATAAGGGTTAATACTTACTTGAACGAGGAGCGTGATTGTAAGTGGAGCTTTATCAACCAAGGAAAATTGCTATGTCGAAAAAAATGTTAACAAGCATGTTATTTATGAGTGGACTTTTTTCTGGCTTTGCCTCTGCGCAACAAGGTGAACTGATTGTTAATCAAAGTTATATCAAGCCCGGTTGCTCTGGATGGAATTTGAATGAAAGCGGGGCCACAGGTGCACCTTCGGGAGGACCGCATACCTATCAGGTTTATACAGTGTCTTGTAATGGCGGGTATGTAGTCAGGAAGACCCAGCTTTTTTATAGTAATGGTTCTCTGTACAGTTGTCGTATCGATTTGGTTAACTCGACCAGCTATACATTAAATAGTAATGCTTGCACGTCATTTGAAGTTCGTGCAGCTGTTGTGCCTGCTGCACCTGCGTATGCATATATTGGACGTGTTGGTTCTTGCGGCCCGGTGGGCAATGGTTATTGCCCTGAATATTGGGTGTCCTGGGCTAGCGTAGCTGGAGCAGCAAATTATCAGTATTCACTGAATGGGACTTTATTATTCTCCGGTTCAACGACTGGCACCAGTGTGACCGTACCCTACGGTTATAACCCGGCTAGTGGTCAAGTAAGAGCATGTAATGCTAGTAACCAATGTAGCGCGTGGACGGCAGTAACAGCTCCTCCACAATAACGATTCACGCAAATAATATTTGACGCTTTATTCTTCATGGCGGGGCTTTGTGTAAAAGCCCGCTTTTTTATTTTTTTAAAATGATACGAACCCTGTGTTCGGTTAAATTTTTTCTTAATCCCTATAAAAGGTGCATTTGTGGGTTATGAATCCCACTTGAAGCCACGATAAGTGGGACGTTGATAAATATTGGTACGAGTTTCGGCAATAAATTGCAGTGTTTTCCCTTGAGTGTTAGCGTGATTTTTAGTCGCTGTGAGGTAGTAAATGGCTAATAACAACACACTGAGGCAAACGATGATGATTCTCTTCAAGAAAATTGCGAAAAAAATAATTGGCACTGGTGTCTTATGCATGTTGGCGGGCAGTTCGTTAATGGCCTGCGCACAAACAAAAGTGGTTGGCTATATCCCCTCCTATAAAAATATGCCGGCAGTAATTGACCGTACAGATTTAAGTAAATTAACCCATTTAAATTTATCGTTTTTAAATCCCAATGCCAGTGGTGCTGTTGTGAGTGGCGGTAATCCGGTTTGTATGGAGGGCGCGAGCGCGAGCGATATCCACTATGTAGTGAACAAAGCGCACCAGGCTGGTGTAAAAGTCCTGGTTTCGATTGCCGGTGGCGTATTACCAGCATGTTCCGGAAATTGGCAAACGTTATTGCAGCCTGCTAACCGCGCCACGGTGGTTAATAATTTATTGCAATTTGTGAATACATTTAACCTGGATGGACTGGATGTAGATATTGAAGGCGTAGTACTTACCAACATTGATAATGCCGGCAATTACACCCCGTTTATTCAAGCCCTTCGTAATGGTTTGCCCGCAGGAAAATTATTAACGTCTGCGACGGCATCTTATGTTGGCGGTATGGTGCCAACATCATCCTTAGCCTATTTCGATTTTGTAAATATTATGTCTTATGACGCGATCGGCCCGGGTTGGGGGCAGGCGGGCGTGGAGCATTCTCCTTATTCGATGGCGGTGTCCGATATTAATATTTGGAAAGCGCGCGGCCTTACCAAACAAAAACTGGTGTTGGGTGTGCCATTTTATGGATATGGGTTTAATGGTTATGCAGCGGCCTATGATTTCAGCAGCATCTTCAGCCAATTCGGTGCAAGCGCAGCGCAGGGCGATGTAATCGGCACTCGTTGCGCCGGTTGCAGTTACATCACTTACAACGGTATTCCCACTATTCGCAGCAAAACCCAACTCGCGCTACAAGAAGGTTCGGGGGTAATGATTTGGGAGTTGTCACAAGATGCAGTGGGAACCAATAGTTTGCTCGCTGCAATCCATAGCCAGATTGGCAGCGGCAATAATTCCAGCAGCTCGTCAAGTAGTAATAGCTGCCCGGCATGGGTGAGTGGCCAACAGTATTACGCGGGCAATAAAGTGTCGTATCAAGGGGGCTATTACATCGCTGAATACGATAACCCCGGTTACATTCCCACGGTGAGCCCCTATTTCTGGGAGCCAATCAGCGCCAGCGCTTGCGGCACAAGTATTTCATCCAGCTCTTCTTCAGTGGCGGCATTTACGCGTTTGATTCAGGCCGAAGCTTACACTGCAATGAATGGTGTTCAGCTTGAAACTACGACTGATACCGGTGGTGGCCAAAATGTTGGCTGGATCGATGCAAATGATTGGATGGCTTACGCCAATATTAATTTTCCAGCTTCCGGTACTTATAAAGTTGAATACCGTGTGGCGAGTGTGAGTGGTGCGTTGCTATCGCTGGATTTAAATGCGGGTGCGATTCAATTGGGACAAGTTGCTATTCCGGCGACCGGTGGTTGGCAAACCTGGACTACGGTATCGCACAACGTTTCCATTAATGCCGGAACTTATAGTGTCGGAATTTTTGCACCGCAAGGTGGTTGGAATATTAACTGGCTTCGCTTTACCAGGTTGTAATTCCTGACGATTTCCCCTGCTTTTCCCCCTGTTTTTCCTCCCGGACTTGCGGATCTGTTATCAGATCCGCTTTTTTATTCCCGGTGTTTTTTCGTATTATTCCTTAAGGATATTGATAGCAAGCGGATATTTTTACTTGTGGTTGAGTTAAGTAGATCATTGAAATCTAATATCAAATTTTTAAATTTGCGATTCCAATAAGAAATATTTGCAGTGGGTTTTATTGAAAAGGCCCAATGAACAATCGAGTTAAATGGTTCTGGACTAAAGTAGTATTGGGTAAATGGTGTTCGATTAGCTAATGTTCGATTCAATAGTTCCGAGGTATGTATGAAAAAGTATTTGATTTATTGGGGCATTTTTATTGCGGTATGTGCAGTTTTGTTTGCATTATGGTGGACTCGGCCTGCGAATTACATTGAGCGCATAACAACCCTCAATGTTGCCGCCGAAGAAACCTTATTCAGCCAATCAACAGATTCTGCTACCGTCTATTTGCTTAAGACCCAGCCTTTATATGTAAAAAAAGTAATTGATGGATGTGAACTCCATGGCGGGTCATTTGCGTCAGTTGATAAAACGGGTGCGGTAAAATTTGGCAATGATGCTGCCTTTAAAGCGCATGGTCTTTTTAAATCCAACAATATTGGTTGCCTTATCAAGGGCGCTATAGAAAAAGAGAGTTGGGAAATATTTGTGAAGGATGATCTTTTATATTTCCAGCTCAATCATTGATGGGCAGGCAGGTATTGTTGACCAACACTTCTAAACCCGGTATGCGTTTGAAACCGGTTAGACTGTGTACCAAATGTTTACGTGAATAACTGAGGAGGAGCATCCAGTGAAATTGAAAAACCCTTTGCAACTAAAAAGTCTGGTAGGTCTGGCAGGTGTGTTGGCACTGGCAGTGATCAGCTCAGCGGCGTCAGCTTGTCCGGAATATTTGAAAGGTGAATACCGCAAGTTACATTCAAAAGACTCGGTAAATATTTGTGAGTTAATGGAAAACAAAACAGTATTGGTAGTGAACACTGCCAGTCATTGCGGGTTTACTTCGCAGTTTAAAGAGTTGGAGGCGCTGCATAAGAAGTACAAAGACAAGGGCTTGGTGGTGGTTGGCTTTGCCAGCGATGATTTCAAGCAAGAAGATGCGGACGAAGAAAAAGCAGCGGAAATCTGTTATTTGAATTACGGGGTGACGTTTACCATGCTGGCCCCAACCCATGTAACGGGCGAGCAAGCGAATCCGGTATTTAAGGCCCTGGCAAGCCAGGCCCGGGAGCCCAAGTGGAATTTCAATAAGTACCTGGTGGGTAAAGATGGCAAATTGGTCGAGTATTTTGGCAGCACGACCAAGCCGGATTCGCCCAAATTGGCGGCGGCAATTGAACAGCAGCTTTAAGTTTCAAATAAATCATATTGCTACAGGTGTACGCCTCCGCTTGTAATTGAGCTTTGGCGCATAAAAAAACCGGCTTCGGCCGGTTTTTTTATGCCTGTTACTTTAATCCCTTGAAGGTGTTACGTGTTTTCACATGTCAATGAAACCGTTAACGCGAGCATAAGAAAAATTAACTATCAACTATTTATGGTCTTATAGATATTACAAATTGAAATAGTTGAAATTGCTGATTTTTTATTTCTTTTTTGAATAGTTAATTCAATTTACAGCTTTTTTAAAAATCAAATAATCTAAAAAACACAAAAACCAAGATTCATCGCAATATTTATTTTTAAGCTGGTCATGAAATGCATGTGAGCATTTTCAAAATTTCGTTGAAACCGATTACATTTTAATTCATCATTTCACAGTAAGGCGCGCTAATAAGACTGAATAACGCCACACCATAAAAATAAAGTGAGCTGGTAAATCTGATCTCGGCCAACATTCCCGAGACTCACTTCCCGATGTATACCAACAACAACGTCAACGATTTCAGGCGACGCTGAGCGGAGTTTTCACTCTACCTCAGCGGCTAAACCCTGCTGTTCAGAATTACTCAAAAGATAATAAAACGAGGAAGCTCAAGATGATCAAACCTAGCGGTATTACGACCAGAAAAAAGGCGCTGGTGCTGGCGATAGGCTGCGCCCTTGCCGGTTTACCGGTTTATGCACAGGAGCAAGCTGATAAAGCCGACTCAGGTGAGGTGGTCGATGAAGTTATTGTAAAAGGGGTGCGTGCCTCCCAGGCCAAAGCCATTGATATCAAACGAGAATCAACTACCGTGGTTGATTCCATTGTGGCTGAAGATATTGGCAAATTACCTGACGCGACCATTACCGATTCCCTGCAACGTGTGACCGGTGTACAAATTAAACGCGAAGCCAACGAGGGCACCTCGCTGAACGTACGTGGCATGCCACAGGTAATGACTACCCTGAACGGCGAGCAATTCCTGAGCCCCTGGAATATTACGGATGTGGGTGCCAACTACGGTGATATTCCCGCCGGGATGATTAACGGTGTAGATGTCTACAAATCCCAATCGGCCAATGCGATTGCCGGCGGCATTTCCGGCCTGGTGGACCTGAAAACCATCAGCCCCTTGAAAATGAAAAATGGTTTCACGGCCAGTGCCAAACTGGAGGCATCGCAAGGCGAGCTTTCGGACCGTGAAATGAATGCGGATGGTACTACCGGCAAACGTTCACCGGACGATAACTACAGTTTAATCCTGGGTTATAACAACGATGGCCGCTTTGGTGTAACCGTGGGGGCTTTCCAATCCAACAGTTACAACGCTAACTACCAAATGTCCACCAGCCAGCATTTGGGTTTTCTGGAGGGTAAAGGCAAAGGCCCAACCGACCGCAAAGACATCGATGGCGACGGCGATCTGGTTAATGACTGGTATCTGGTTCCCGGTGAATATTCCGCTCGCTCAAGCTTTATGACCCGCGAGCGTGAGGGTGCAAACATCTCTATTGAAGCGGCTGTGGGTGAACATTTCACGGTGCGTGGCGATGCTTTTTATACTGCCATGGATCAGTATGATCGCGGTGTAGTTGCGGCGTTTGATGGTTCCAGCTCTACCACCTCCTATCAGGTAAATGGTGAATTGCCTGCATATGTTGATGGTTTGTATGACTCATTACTGCCCGTTTCACAAGGCACCATCGTTACCGACATGGGGCAGTTTTCCTACGTTGATGCCAATGGCGTAACGCAAACCAAAAACCTGCATACACTGCAAGTAGCCAAGCTGGTTGCTCCCGGTTTCCAGACTACATCCAGCAACCAGATCAATCGTACGGCGGCATTGAATACCAATGTTGAAATTGCGTACGACAGCCAGGATCGCCTGAAAGCCAAACTCCGCTACGTTTATGCCGAGGCAGAAAAACAATACCGCAGCGCAATTTTCCAACAGGGTAACCCCGGCTGGAACTGGGTTGATGTGGATGGTATTCAAGGGAAGGACCCGGTTACCGGATACCCGTTAACGGTGGATTATCGCGGTGAATATCCGACCTTTAGCTACGAAGGTGATTTGTCAGATGCGAATTTATTGAAGTTCTACCAGGGCATCGCCGATGGGTCTGAAGTGACCGCAGAGCTGAGTGTTATCCGCCTGGACGTTAATTACGAATTGGACAGCGATCTTTTCTCATCGGTTGATGTTGGTTTCCGCCAGGGGGATCGCGATGCGCACAACAGCAAATTCAATTATCTGACTGCAACGCAGCGCTATCCCGATAGTGATCGCACCCCCGCTAACAAACGCTATCAATTAATGTCAGGCAACCAGGTTTGGCAGCGCTGGCCGGATTTCCGCTACTTTGATTACAGCCTCGAAAAAGACGAATTAGTGAATATTGGCAAGTTGCCAAACAATGGCTTCACCGCTGCTGAAACCATCAAATTCACTGATTTTGGTCCATTCAAAGGTTTTGAGCAGGGCGTTTCGTCGCTGAATCCGGCTGCTTGGGATAATCCCCTGGCATTTATGAACCGCTTATATCCAGGCCAGGAAACAACGGTTACGGATGAAAACGGCAATGTGACGGTGGTACCGGCGCCAGGTGTAAGAACGGTGAATGACCCTTCATTTGAATACGATGTTGAAGAAGTCACTTCAACGGCGTCATTCCAACTGAACCTCGATTCAATCGATGGGATTTGGGGGATTCCTTTCAAAGGAAATGTGGGCGCACAAATTATCAGTACGGATCGCACGATCCAGAAAAGCATCATCCCGGAAAAGCTGGATATCTATAACTCCATCGGCTACGAAAACCAGGCCATCGCTTTTGTTAGCGATATTGAAACTATCAAGTATTCATTTGTGGATGTGTTGCCATCTATCAACCTGAATTTCTTCCCGGCGGATGATGTGGTTGTCCGGTTAGGGGCCGCTAAAACTACTTCGCGCAACGACCTGAAACATTTGGGTGAGAACTTGAATGTGTGGGTTGGCGAGTGTCCGAAATATGATGTCAACGGCGTGCAACAATTAGGGCCGGATGGCAAAGGCGAAACTGTTTTTTGCGTTAACGGCGGCAGCGATAACGGCGATCCTTACATGAAGCCCTGGTATGCCAATGTCTATAACGCCACCACCGAATGGTACTTCGATGAAAATTCCATCCTCGGCGTAGGTTTGTTCATGATTGACGTTAGCACCTCCGTGCAAAGCTATCAGGAGCAGCGCCGTTTTGTGGATCTCGACGGTATTGATCGCGGCAATATGGCTAACGTGTGGACCAGCAAAAATGTGGGTGCTTCATCGCTCTACGGTGTGGAGCTTGGATACAAGCAACCCTTCACGTTCCTGCCGGGCGCATTCCTGAGTGCAACAGGTATCGAATTTAATTACACCTATTCCGAAAGCGAGAGTACGGATAAAGATTTCATGGGCAATTCTTTCCCCTTGCAATCCAACTCCAAACACCAGTCCAACATGATCCTGTGGTACGACAAAGCTGGCTTGAACGTGCGCCTGGCATACAACTGGAAAAGCAAGGAGTACGACGGACGTTTTGGTCTGGCCACACAAGCTGAACCTATTTCCATGGGCAATTGGGTGGAGCCGCAAGGTTACCTCGATCTCTCTGCAAGCTACTGGTTGAACGAGCACATCAGCTTCACCGCGAGTGGCACTAACCTGACGGCACAAAGCAGGAAAAGTTATTCGCAATACAGCAACCAATTTAACAACATGTGGATTCAGGAGCGCCGCTATAACGTCGGCATAACTTTGACACTGTAAAAAAACAATCCATCGCCAGGCCTGTTGCGCACAGGCCAAGAGCGGCCCGAGGGCCAGACAATAAAATTTTGGAGTCAAATTATGAAATTTAAATTATGTTCCATGGTGGTACTCACCGCCGCCTTGCTATTGCAAGGTTGTGGTGGTAGTGGCGGTCTTGTTAGCAATGCCGATAAAGATAAAAATCCGCTGAATCCCACTCCAGGTGTTGAAGATCCGACGGCGCGCCCTCGTCCCAGTGATACGGCGCTAACGATCACTACGGATGAATCCACTATTTACGATGCAGCTAAAAAACCGCTGCTGTTACGTGGTATTGATATGCAGTTGGGGGCAGCACCTAACTTGACGCGCATTAATGGCATTAAGGCGATTAAAGAAACCGGCTCGAATGTTATTCGTTTATACCTCAACGAAAATACTACCGATCCGGATTTGGAAGCAGCATTGGTGAAAGTGGTTGAACAAGGGTTGGTGGCGATTGTTACCCTGGATAGTTCCAAACTACTTTGTTCAACAAATGATGCCGCGTTGAACAACGCCGTTGATACTTTATGGCTGAAAAAATGGCTGGGAGTAATTGCACAAGATCGTTTTCAACCGCACTTGATCATTAATATTGCCAATGGCTGGGGACCCGAGGGAATTTTTAATCCTGACAGTTATGGCTATCAGGATTATCTTGATGCCTATAAAGCGATGATCAATAAATTTCGTGCGGCAGGATTTAAAGTGCCCATTGCGATAGATGCGCCTTGCGGTCAGGATTTCAATGCCTTCGCCCGTGATCGTGGCAGACAATTATTGGTGGCAGATACGGCAAAAAATATCATTCTATCTTTACAAGCTGATGGAAATAAATGGAACACCAATACGCGTGTTACTACCGCAATATCCAATTTGATGGAGGCTCATGTCCCATTCGTTATTAGTTCTTTCGCCGGTTCCGGTGTTGGTGGTTTGTCTGGTATAGATCACCTGGACTTAATGAAAAAAGCAGCAGGTGATTCAGCGGTTGCACTTAATTTGCCATGGGGTAGTGACTCTGACTCGGCAGCATACGTTGCAACGCTTCCGCAGGTGTTGCCATTGTTGGATGGTGCCGGCATATCGACCAATCTTTATCTTGATGCGCGTTATCTTGAAGAGAAACCCATTAGCGATGCAGATGGCCGCCTCGTGCCTAAAGGCAAGTTGATTTACTCCATGTATGTCAGAGATGAAAATGGCAATACATTGCGCGCAGGAAGTGTGCAAGCTAAAGATTTGCGTGGATATCAGTGGAATCGAGTTGCGTTTACGTTACCAAAAAGTAATGCGGAAATTGTTCCTGCTAATTTAATGAATGGCTCCACTACGTTTGACCTTAATAAAGTAAAACAAGTTGGTTTTGAAATATTGGCAAATGGAAAGGCGGCCGATGTTAAAGCGCCGATCAAGTTGGATGATGTAGAGATTTATCCGGGCGCCCCCGAGCCTACGTTAGCGGTTAATTCAACATTTGATTCCGGATCCAGCGGTTGGAATCGTCCGGATTGGAGTCCTGGTAAGGTCGTATTTGAAGGCGGATATGCCAAGTTATCTCTCGGTGCTGGAGATTGGGGTTTGGTTCTCGAAAGTCCCGGTTGGCAATCGCAAGAAGTGTTGCCAAAAATTAATTTCAAACAAACTGTTTTTGTGGACATAAAAGTATTTGTGCCTGCTTCTTATGCAGGGCAATCACCATCAATTGCTGTTACCGGCCAATTTGGTAGTGACTGGAGTATCGCACCCGAAACCGCAGCAGGTATTGTTGGTGAGCTTAAATACGGTGACTGGAATAATTACCGTGCGACGCTTAAGTGGAGTGATTCTTACGATGTTTCAGTTGCGCAAAATATAGGTCTTAAGCTGACAGGCATTTCTGCAAACACAGAACCTTTGTTAGTGGATAACATTACCATTACCCAACAACCAGGCAAGCGCACTAAAACGGTAACTGCATTGCAATATGAATCCAAATTTACCAAGGGCGTGGAAGCGTATGAAGCTGCCTGGGGGCGTGTTTCAAAAGTTGAAATGGTGGATGGTGAATTGCATATTACTCCCGCTTGGTCAAACCCAAACGGTAATTATGAAGAATCAGATGTTGTTGTCTTAAAGTCAGACATCAATAGCATTAGTGATATCGATGTATCCGGGCCTGTGGTTTATAAAGTCAGAATTTTTGTACCGGCCAGTTATGCAGGTAGCGATTTAAAATTCCGTATTTTTACTCAAGATAACAACTGGGGACACGATACAGACTTCCCGGGAAGAGAGTTGACGATTGCAGACTTTAAACCCGGCGAGTGGACCAGTTTTGAATTCAAAACCGATACCTTCGCGGAAGGTTTTGCTCGCACTCAGAAGTTGCGTCATTTCGGCTTCCGTTGGGATGGTGTGAGAGGAAACACCGATACCGTAAAAATTGATGACATCCAACTTTATGGAAATAGCGAAGTTGAAGATACTCAACCGCTTTACAGCAATACTTTTGACACTCAGCAAGCAGTTGATAATGTGAAATTTGATTTCGCAGGAGGAACATTCGGTGCATCATCTCTTATCAATGCAAAATCCAAATCCTGGAAAATTGCTCCATTTGGTTGGTTGGCGTTCTCCTGGTTTGGTAATACTGGTGAAAATGCACCTTTAAATATCACTAATACCGAAGACAAGGTTGATTTGACTCCGCGTGGTGAAGAGGTTGTCAATGGTGAATTTGGTATTGATGCAACATCAGTACCTGCTAATTTTAAATAAGCCCGATTTACGTCGGTTTTTTTTGAACATCCCCGCTCAAGGCGGGGATTTTTTTATCCTGTTAATGGTTATTTTCTATATATAGGTAACAGGAAATTTTATGGTTAATCGGGTGGGGCGATAAGGCCTGGATGATATAAATTGCAAGGCAGTGAAGAGCTGCTAATGCTGTAGCTTTATGAATTCTTCAAAGTGTCAGCGAAAAATACCTGGCCTCAAAGGTCATCCCTTTATTTTCATAAAATCGATGTGCATCTACACGTTTCACACCGGAAACTAATCGCACCTGGTTGCAATTCATTTCGGTGGCGTAGTTTTTTATCCAATCAAATAAATATCCGCCGTAGCCTTGTGAACGATTGCCTTCGGTGGTGACCAACTCTTCTATTTCCAGATATTTTCCAGTGTGCAGCCATTCGCCGATACGGATGCCAGCAAGGGCTTTTATCCCGCTGTCGTCCAGGTAAATCAATTGGTAACCGGCATTGCGCAGGCGTTCGATCCGGGTGAGGAATGTGTCGAGCGTAAGGTGCGGGCGTAATTCATTCATTAGTGGAAAACAATTTGTGATGTCCTCCCGGTGTTCAGCAACTCGGATTTGCATGATAAGGCTCCCTGATGAATTTTCTGAAATGAAATCGGGATGAATTGTAGCGGGAAAGGGGGCATCAATATACATGAATGATTGCGCTCTTCTTTTGGAGCGCAATCATTCACGCGAGGAGCATTAACGAATTATTGGTCGGAAGTTCAGGCGCAATCCGCGCCAATATTCCAGTGCGACCAATAATGTCACTGCAAAAATAGTGGCATAAATAGTCATAACATAGGTGTAAGTTGCTACATTATTCCAGGGGCGAGCGATGCCCAGGTAGCAAGCATAAAGCCATGAGACCATTGAGGTCACGGCTGTGACCAGCACAAATAATTGCTCGCTGCTGTTACAACCCAAAAAACCTTGTGGCGAGGTCAGTCGCGAAAAGCTGAAAAAGTGCAGGAAGAGGCCGTTGATCGTCAGTATGCTCACTACGGAAAATTTGGCCCAGAGTTTCTGGTTCATCAGGTAAGCGGGATTGTCGAGATAACCTATCACTACGATGATCAATCCGGTCACCCAGAGTGCGACGAGTGCCAGGCTGACAATTCCAGCGTTGCGGTGGAGGTTGGCAATGGCCTCTGCATCCATGGCGCGGCCTTGCCATTTGGCGAGCGCGAGGTCTTGTATCAACAGTATGCCTACAGCGAGGCAAGCGGCTATTAAATGGGCGTAGACCAGCAGGGTTTTTAGCATGTCAGATTCCTCTATTGTTATCTTTATTAAAGCGTTGCTATTGATGGAACGGGGGGTGTGGCGATCAGGAATTATCAATGGGGTTTTGCATTGCCATTTTGATCTGGCGCAAACCTATTCGCATAAAAAACATGCGGTTGGGGCATCCAGCCGAAGTTCTGGCGTTGATGTCATCTGTAATCACATGAGCTTGCCCTTGAACTTGGGCGTTGTACCCCAACATCGGCGCTTTATCCTGTTTTCTTCACTCGGGTATTTGGGTTATGAGCGAACTTTTTATTCTGCAAAACCAGGAAAAGCTGTTTCTGGGTAAACAAAACAATTGGGTAGATGGCCGCGATCTGAACGCCTTATACAAAACTCTCCACAAGGATGAAGCGATTAACCAGATGTTTGAGGCAAGTTCAAAGGATTATCGCCAGCGTATAAAAGTAGTTAGTTGTGCCCCTAACGACAAAGGCCTGCCCGTGATCGATCCGGAAATAATGCCGGAACCATTGCCCAAACCGGGAAAGGATTTGTTTGACAATACTGTTGACGCTGCTTCTGTAAATGACGATGGCGCCATCTCCGCCGAGACGGACACAGGCTTGCGCGAGCCATGATTGGCTGGGGCTAATACAGTCTGTGATCTAGACTGACTCCATGATATTTTTTGCCTTGAGCGCCTGACCAAGGCTTACCTGAATGCTTTAATAGCAAAAGGAAACTGACGTGTCTGTATCCCCTGCGTTACCCCGGGACCTGTTGGCTGTTTTCGCCAACCCTGAAAATAATGCGAGTTTGCGCGGTATTTTGCGCGGCCTTGAAAAAGAAAGTTTGCGTGTGACCCCAATGGGGACGCTTGCGCAAACGGATCATCCCGATGCACTGGGGTCGGCGTTGACGCACCCGCACATCACTACCGACTACAGCGAAGCGCTGATGGAATTTATTACTGATCCGGTTGCCGATGTAGAACCCCTGTTGGCGCAACTGGATGATATTCACCGCTTCACCTACGCCCAACTCGCGCACAACAATGAGCGCTTATGGCCGGCCAGTATGCCGTGCAGTTTGGGAGCGGATGAGGAAATTCCGGTGGCCCGCTACGGTTCATCAAATAGCGGCACGATGAAAACTATTTATCGTATTGGACTGGGGCATCGCTATGGTCGCTCAATGCAAACCATCGCCGGTATCCATTACAACTTCAGTCTGCCGGACGAATTCTGGCGTGTTCTGCAAGTGCAAAAAGGCAATCAACAATCGTTGCAAGATTTTAAAACCGATAGCTATTTTGGTTTGATTCGCAACTTCCGCCGCAACTTTTGGCTACTGATTTATTTATTCGGTGCATCGCCAGCCGTTTGTTCCTGTTTCATAAAAGGTCGCAACCATCAGTTACAACCTTTTCCGGATGCGGACCAAACCCATTACCTGCCTTATGCAACATCACTGCGCATGGGCGACCTGGGCTATCAAAGTGATGCACAAAAAAGCCTGGTAGTGAATTACAACAACCTGAGTGATTATTTAAAAACCCTGTGCGGTGCTATCACGCACAGTCATCCTGCCTATGAAAATATCGGCGTGAAAGATAGCGATGGGAATTATCAACAACTCAACACCAGTTTATTGCAAATTGAAAACGAGTTTTACTCCAGCATTCGCCCCAAGCGCACTACCACGCGCGGCGAAACTGCACTGCAAGCGTTGCGTTTACGCGGTGTGGAATATATTGAAGTGCGCTGTGTTGATTTAAATCCTTACGAGCCGTTAGGGATTACCACCGAGCAGATGCAAGTGATGGATGCTTTTTTATTGTATTGCTTGCTGAGTGAAAGCCCGGCGACTGATGAGCGTGAATTTTATCAGGGGCAGGAAAACCAGAAGCGTATTGTCAATCGCGGGCGCGAACCGGGTTTGACATTGCAGCGTGGCGATGAAGAGGTGGCGATGAATACCTGGGCGCTGGAAATTATTCGCGGCAGCCTGGAGTGTGCGCAATTACTCGATCAAGCCAAAGGCGGCGTCGCGTATCAGCAAGCAGTGCAGCACCAGCTTGCCAAGCTCGAAGATCCAACCCTCACACCGTCAGCGCGGGTACTGCACGATATGCAGCAAAGCCGGCAAAGTTTTTACGCGCATACATTGACCCTGGCAGAGCAGCATCGCGCCTGGTTTGCAGCGCGCGAGTTATCCGAGGCTACACATGCAGGCTTTGTCGCGATGAGCAAAAAATCGTTGCAAGAACAGCAGGCATTGGAAGCGCGCCATGAAGTGTCGTTTGATGAATATCTGGAAAGTTATTACAGCCAGTATCGCGGCTGTAGGAGTTGCGAATAAGTGGAATTGCTACCGGCGCACTCTGCGCCGGTGTGAAGAAATTATTTTTGCACTACGAAATTATTGAAAAATAAATCAGAAGCCGGGCCTTTTACGGGTTTTACATCTGCTGCTGACGGCAGTGCGGGTGCTGCATGTTCAGCTTCAGCGGTAGTTTCGGCGCCGTGGGAATCTTTTTCTGCTGCCGGTTTTTTATCATGGTCATCGCTGTGTGTTTCAGCATGCTCTTCATCGTGGTGGTCGTGGCCTTCCACTTTCAATAATGCTTTATTAATTTCAGCCAACGCATAGACACGCAAATATTCTTTGCCTTCTGCGGTGCTGATGATGTCATCGGTCTGTGCGCTTAAAATACTGACAAGTCGATCACGGATGAGTGGCAAGTGATGCATAACTTCGGCGGCATCAGTGGCGTTTTCGGCACGCAAGGATAATTCCGCTTTGATGTAACGCACCTTGTCTGCTCCGCCATAATTGACAATCAGCGGCGGTGCAATCGCAATATAATTTACGCCTTCGGCGGGAGCATTGCCGCCACCGGAAGCCATCGCCCCTGCTGCAACCAATCCCCACACCGCGCCGATACAGCGCGCCCGATAATTTTTCATACCCGATTCCTCACCCGTGAAACTTGTGCCACCTTTCGCGCTCAAACCAGCGGAAACTTGCCCACCAAGCATAGCCTATGCATCTGGCAGCGTGCGTTATTTCCATTAAAAGCGCTGGCCCGGTTGCCTTCGAATTGCTTACCATAGCGCACCATAACCTTACGACAACAACCCTAATAAGGATCTCCCATGCTTGCCAGCATCCAGCAAATTAATAGTCGTCAAACCAACTTTTTGATTTTTATCGTCTGTACATTAATGATGCTCGCCGCAGCGTACATGGAGCATGTGATGAAAATGATTCCTTGCTCGTTATGTATTACCCAGCGTGGTTTTGTCGTTTTAACGGGTGTCCTTGCCCTGATTGCGGCTATTCATAATCCTGCATCGGGCGGGCGCCGTGTTTATGCGATATTGGGTATTGTGAGCCCGATTCTCGGTGCCTGTTTTGCCGGCCGTCAATTGTGGTTGCAAAGTTTGCCGGAAGACCAGGTGCCGGCCTGCGGCCCTGGTTTGGCTTATATCTTTGAAGAGTTTCCGTTTATGGAAGCGTTCAAATTATTGCTACAAGGCGATGGTAACTGTGCCCATGTGGATAAAATCCTTGGCCTGAGCCTGGCGGCGTGGACCTTTATTGCCTTCATTGGCCTGGCGTTGGTTAACCTTTATCAGTTGTTGCGTAAGGACGACAAACTGGCCTGATTGGCTTGCCCTGTTTGAACAGATGGCCTATTGTGGGGGCTCATAACGAGTCGGGGCAATTCAGGCTCTGCTATACGACTACCTTTTTTAAAGTCATAGGAACATCTGATGTTAGAGAATTGCAAAACTGCCAAAGAGCGCTGGGGTGGCGTCAGTGAGATTATTGATCGCTGGCTGGAGGAACGTCAGGAAATGTTGGTGCAATATTGCGCACTGAGTGGACTGAATGAAGATTTGAGTGATATCCAGCGCGGTGAGAAATTGCGTATCTTTTGCCAAATCCTGGTCGACTATGTTTCTGCGGGTCACTTTGAAGTGTATGACCAGTTAATTAAGGAAGGGCGTGAGTTCGATGATGCGGACGCATTGCAGGAAGCTGGCAAACTCTATGATGTTGTTGATAAAACCACAGAAAAATTGCTGGATTTTAATGATAAATATCTGGAAACCGATGATCTGGCAGCCTTGATTCCCGACCTTTCCCAGTTAGGTGAAGCACTGGAAATCCGCTTCAGTGCGGAAGATCGTTTGATTGCGGTATTGCACACTGCACATAAAGATCTGGTTAGTTAATTGCGTAAGTAACCTGGTTTGGAGCAGTAATAAAAAACCCGCACATTGGCGGGTTTTTTATGGGCCTGGAGTCAGGTCTTATTTCTTTTTCTTGTCGTCTGCTGCAGTGGCTTCAGGCGCTTTGATATCCAGCAATTCAACTTCAAAAATCAGCGTTGATGATGGTGGGATTGGGCCTTGGCCGCCAGCACCGTAAGCCAGGTCAGACGGGATTACGATTTCCCACTTGGAGCCTTTTGGCATTAATTGCAGGGCTTCGGTCCAACCAGCGATTACGCCATCCAGCGGGAAAGAAACCGGGCCGCCGTTTTTAGCAGAGCTATCAAACTCGGTGCCATTGATCAGCTTGCCTGCGTAGTTAACAGTAACGGTATCAGTCGCTTTTGGCTTTGGACCTTTACCTTCGGTAATCACTTTGTATTGCAGGCCGCTAGCGGTGGTAGTTACACCTTCTTTCGCCTTGTTTTCGTCCAGGTACTTTTTACCTTCAGCAATATTGGTTTCGCTCAGCTTCTTTTGTTCTTCTTCTTGTTTAGCCATGGCTTTTTGCTGAACTTCTTGCATGATCTTTTGTTGATCTTCTTCGCTGATGCGTGCGGCTTTACCATCGCGTACATCGGTCAGTGCCAATGCCAGTGCTTCCGGCTCAATGGTCAAACCGCCGTTTTGCAGGTTTTTGCCCAGGTTTTGACCAATGATGTAGTTAGCCTTTTGCTCCAAGGTCGCCAGCTTGGCGCTGTCATCAACAGGTTTTACTTCTTCTTTTTTGTTGCAGCCAATCAAGCCAGCAGTAGCAGCCATCAGGCCAACAACCAATAAGCGTTTAGTAAACATAATTCACCTTATTTGTAATATTTGGTTTGTAATGATTGTGTGAAACGCGCGATGCGTCTGTTCCTAGCCGACACCCTTCACAGCGCCAGAGCAGGCGGCAATGGTATACCAACTTCAGGCAAATGTGCGCGTTTTTGGCGGTAATCTCGCCGGCAGATCGCCACGAAATGTGTGCTGATGCCCATTTGCAGCTGTCTTTTATCTGCTACACGAACCGATAAAGCCGGGCCACTCAGACTTGCTCCCGCCACTAAAAGTTCAATCGGATGACAATAGATGGCTATACACGGGTAGTGAAGATGAATAAATAAACCGGGGTTGATGTGAATTCCACGGCACATTTGTGTACTAACGGGAATACCTTTTTTGGTACGGCGCAGCTACAATTCGCCCGACAAGCTAATCACCATTTATCCCAACACTTTTTTATTTTCTGACGCACTCTCTAACAGGTACTTTTTATGGCTGCCTCCAAAACTCAAAAAAATTCCGTCGCTGATCTGGAACAGCAAATTGCCAAGGTAACCGCCGCGCTGGAAAAGGCGCGTGCACAAGAATTTGCTGCTGCGCAAAAAGCAGTCGTTGTCGAGCAAAAAAATCTGGTGGCGACTGAGAAAAAAATCGCTGCGCTTTCTGGTAAGAATGCTGCCAAATCCAAACCACAATTGGCGCAACTGAAAAAAGATTTGAGCGCGACCACTAAAAAATTAGCCCAAGCCCAAGCCCAGGTTGATACGCTGGGTGCTCAACAAAGCACTGCTGCTGAAGTTGCAAAACTCCTCGCTACGCCTGCCGCTGCAAAAACGGCGACCAAAAAGGTTGCAGGGAAAAAGGCCGCGAGCAAATCTGCCGATGAGAGAAACTCCCTGAGCGAGAAGCCGGTAAAAGTTAAAGCGGAAAAGCAAACCAAAACTACCAAGCCCGCTAAAGTAGCTAAAGCAAAAAAAGCAGGCGTAACTGAAGCTGCTGTTGCAGAAGCCAAGCCAACCGTAGAAAAGCCTGCTGTTGAAAAAGCCCCTGTTGAGAAAGTAAAAGCAGCAAAACCCAAAGCACCTAAAAAACCAAACGCTGAGAAGCCAAAAGCAGAAACAGCTAAAGCTAAAGCAGGTGAGGTGGCTCCAGAAATCGCTACTGAAAAACCAGTGACTGAGAAAAAACCTGCTGCAAAGAAAAAAGCTCCAGCTAAAAAGCCGGAAGTAAAAAAAGAAGAGCAAAAAGCAGACGTTGAGCCAACACCTGTTGCTCCAGTGCCTGCGCCCGTTGAACCCGTTGCTGAACAATCATCTGTTGAGGCACCGGTAGAGACTCCTGCTACGAAGGAAGAAGAGCCAGCTATTGTAGCTCCGGAGCCTGTCGGCGTTACTGAAACCCTGCCATTTGATGATGACAAGGGTGCACTGAACTAAGTGATCATTGGTTCGGAAATTGAAATTAAAAAAGGCGCGCAAGCGCCTTTTTTATTGGTTGTATTATTACTTGGGCATATTTTATAAGAACAAAACAGTTCTATTGTGCTGTGTTTCAGTGGCGCATAATTCTAGCGATACCGCCGCGCTTTTGGAGATACGCCATGCACACCAGCTATCTTGCTATGCCTGAATTGTTTGCCCAACTGGGGTTGGAAAACAGCAACCTGGCGATTGCCCGTTTTATCCAGTTTCATTATTTGCCACCTCAAACGCCTATTACGAGCGCGACCTTTTGGTCGTCATCACAACGGCGCTTTTTGGATGAATGTTTACAGCAGGATTCCGATTGGTGTGAGCTTGTCGATCAATTACACTCGCGTTTGCGCCGCCACTGATTCGGCTAATCAAGCAGGCTCAACAATCTGGTGATAAGCGATTCTTCGACGCCGAGGGGTTGTAAATAAAGTCGCAGGTTTTCAGCAAATAAACTGCCTGACGTTGTTGAAGCGATTGTTTTATCAACAATTATTTGCGCCTCCAATAATTGTTGAAGATGCTTTTCAGCCAGCAGCTCTGCGTGTTTGATTTGTACGCGTACTGTTTCAATCGATGTATCTTCCACACCGAACTCAGCTTTCATTTGCCGCCGTAATTGACGCAATGGCAGTACATAGTGTTGGTCCCAGTTACGGGTTTCGTGTATTGCCTGCGCGAGCTTGGCGGGGTCAAGGTGAATGCCTTGATGGCCGAGCCATAAGGTCCACAACACGATATTTACATTTACTCCGTATTCGTCCTGCAAGCGTAAGCACAATAGGCTAACGCCGGGTCGGCCATAATAATGCAGGGAAAAATCCCAGAGGCTGGTTTCAGTTGGCAGGAAGGAATACATAAAAATTCCGCTAGCAGGGGTTTGGGGCAAGTCTGCTAGAATGCGCGCCATGATTCAATTACAAAACGTCTCCGTCCAGCGCGGCACCAAATTTTTATTGGATGCCGCCGATCTCACTATTTATCCGGGCCAGAAAGTCGGTTTAATCGGCGCTAATGGCACTGGCAAATCCACCTTGTTCCAATTGTTGCTAGGCACATTGCACAGCGATACCGGCACTCTCGATATTCCCAGGCAATGGCGTATCGCGCATATGGCACAAGAAGTTGGCCACACCTCGCGCAGCGCACTCGATTACGTGCTGGATGGCGATAGCGAATTGCGCCGGCTGGAGCAGGAAATTGCCGAGGCGAACGCTGATCCTGAACAGAACGGTGAAAAACTCGCGCACCTGTACAGCGATATGGAAAACATCCACGCCTACACTGCGCCTTCGCGTGCACAGCAATTGTTGAATGGCTTGGGATTTGCTGCCGGCGATGATAAGCGCCCGGTATCGGATTTCTCCGGTGGCTGGCGGATTCGTTTGAACCTCGCGCAGGCATTGATGTGTCCGTCAGATTTATTGCTGCTCGATGAACCAACCAACCACCTTGATCTGGATGCAACCTTGTGGCTGGAAGAATGGCTCAAGCGCTACCCCGGCACGTTGATAATTATTTCGCACGACCGCGATTTCCTCGACAACATTGTTGACCGTATTGTGAATATCGAAAAACAAAAACTCGATAATTACAGCGGTAACTATTCTGCGTTTGAACGCCAGCGTGCTGAAAAACTCGCACAGCAACAGGCGAGTTATGAGAAGCAGCAGGAACGTATTGCGCACGTAGAGAGTTATATCCGCCGCTTCCGCGCGCAGGCTACCAAAGCGCGCCAGGCACAAAGCCGGATTAAGGAATTGGAGCGCATGGAAAAAATTGCGCCCGCCCATATCGATTCGCCATTCAGTTTTACGTTTAAATGCAACGATAAAATGTCAGTGCCATTGGTGCACATCGCGCGCGCCACTATTGGTTACGATACTAAAGTGGTGCTAGATAAAGTTGAATTGAGCATTCGCGCTGAAACCCGAATTGGTTTGCTTGGCCCCAATGGCGCGGGTAAATCGAGCCTGGTTAAAACACTGGCGGGTTCATTGCCATTGATTGCGGGTGACCGCACCAACGGCGAACATTTCAAGCTCGGTTATTTTGCGCAGCATCAATTGGAAGCGCTGGATATTAATGCCTCGGCGGCGTTGCATATCCAGCGGTTATCGCCAGCGGCGCGCGAGCAGGAGATTCGCGATTTCCTCGGCAGTTTTGATTTCCATGGTGATCGCGCGTTTGAACCGATTACGCATTTTTCCGGTGGTGAAAAAGCGCGGTTGGCGTTGGCAATTATTGCGTGGGAAAAGCCCAATGTATTGTTGCTCGACGAACCGACCAACCATCTCGATCTGGAAATGCGCCACGCGCTGACTATGGCGTTACAAGAGTTTGAAGGTGCGGTGATTGTGGTATCGCATGATCGCCATTTATTGCGTAATACTGTGAATGAATTCCTGTTGGTAGCGGATGGTAAAGTTAGTGAGTTTGATGGTGACCTGGAAGATTATTACAAGTGGATGCAGCAACAAAAAGCCAATGCGGTTGCTACCGAAAAAGAAATTGTCGTTGCCAGCGATAACGATAATAAGGTGGATAAAAAAGCCCAGCGCCAACAATCTGCGGCGCAGCGCGCGCAATTAAAGCCGCTCACTAACAAACTTAAATCGCTTGAAGCGCAAATGGAAAAGTTGCAAACGCGCCTTGCCGATGTTGAAACCCAATTGGGTGATAGCAACATTTACGATGAGAAAAATAAAGCCAAGCTACAAGAGCTGGTATTAGAGCAAGCTAAATTAAACGCGCAGTTGGAAGAAGCGGAAGAAAACTGGTTGCTAGTAAGTGAAGAACTGGAAGCGGCAAGCCAATAGTTGTTGCTTGAATAAAACTGTCCGGATGAAAATAAACCCCGCTTTTACTGCGGGGTTTTTATTGGAGCAAGAATTATCGGGTGTTACAAAATTGCTAACTATACCTTTGCGTATTTTTTCAGCTTTATAACAGTCACCCTGCGCAAATCCATGTGCCTTTTTTTCAGGGCAGACGGATTTCCGGAACTGGAGGATTTTTCAGGGCCTGGGAATTTTTAGCGCTGTAAAAAAATAAGGCCGGCATGAATGCCGGCCTTATCCACAAAAAATTTCTACTATAAATTAGAAATTCACACGCAGTCCCACACCGATTTCAGAGGCTTCGGTGCCCAGGCCAACATCGCCGGTTACTGCGACTTGCGGTGCAAACCAGTAAGCAACGCCGCCGCCCAATACTGTGTTGCCGTCACCCACAGTGTGGTGAGCAATTTCAGCCCTTGCTTCCAGTTTATTCAGGACAAATCCACGTAAACCCACTGCGGCTATCAAACCGGAATCGCTGCTACCATTGTCTGGCGAAATATTTTCAAAACTCAGTGCACCGTAGATACTGGAATCAGCACCAAACAGAGTGTGATAACCGATACCCGCGCTGATTGCTTCTGAACCACAACCGCGATTACCACTTACATCGCTAATCGCACCTACAACAAAGAAATCATCGTTTAATTCGAGGCTACCGTTCAAGCGTAAACCGTCCTGGTTACAATCGTAATCGTCTACATCCTGGTCAACAAATTGTATTCCTGCGTAGTTATAACTGATGCGTGATGCAGCCATAGTGGTAGCACTTGCAGTCAGGCCAACGACAGCCATCAGCATGCCGATTTTTTTGATTGAATTTTTCATGATGTAATCTCCAGTAAGGTCTTCCAGTCGGATACTAGTTTTGGTGAATGAATAGATCCTGAATGCAGGATCCTGGAAGAATTTGTGTGTGCATTATCTGATGTAGTTGCGATCCGGGAAGTGCGGTAGTTCTCGAAAGCAAGTGAGGCAGGTTCACTTTCTAATAACGCGCCCAGCCTGTGAACGGTCACAACTATTTATCAATACAACCGACATCAATGTATAAAAAAAGTTTTACACCAGATGATCGAGCATGGTGATGATAGTTTGTACTGCGACCCAAATCAGGCCGCTCAAGAACACCCAGGCGGTTATACCAATCGCAAGTCCGGCGAGAACACAAACGCCGTCGCTTTCGATTAATCCCAGTGCAATAAATAGAATGCCTAGTGCCGGTAGTAGATTGCCAAATGGAATTGGCAGTGCGAGTAAGAACGCGAGCAGTACACAAAATGCACCGAGCCAGCGCTCGGCGCTGCCGTGGGTGAGAAAAGCGATGCGCGGTTTCATCAGTTTTTCAATACGCCTGAGCCAGGGTACTGCTTTGAAGATAAGCGCCTGGAAATTTACCGTTAAGATGGAGCTATCGGCAATCCAGCGTGGAAGATAAACACGTTGGTGCCCCAGTGCCATTTGTGCCGCGACCAATAACATCGGCAACCCGGTAATTGTAGATACACCTGGAATGCCGATGATGGGTAAGGAGTTGGGCAGGGCAAATATCAGCAAAATAAAACCAAACGAACGCTGCCCGAGGGAATCGGTAATATCGCGTACACGCACGCGTTCATTGGTGAACTTCTCGGCAAAGTCCAGCAATAGGGCGGATAAACTGGCATTGGGATGATGCGGGGGATGTTGACCAGATTGGTGTTCAGACAAAGGCATTGAGAAACCAAAAGTAACTGGAGTGGGCGGATTCTACTGTAGACCTGATTGTTATGACTAGCACACAAGCTTGTAGTTGCGTAACTTTACGCAAATGTAATACGGCCGAATGTGGCCTGTTGATAGTAACCGGGGGTAATGGTGGACGTTCGCTTTATTAATTCGATTCATCAAGTGGATTCGCAACAATGGAATAGGCTCTGTGGTGAGGGCTACCCATTTGTCCGTCACCAATTTCTTGCAGCACTGGAAGACACCGCGTGCACTACAGTTGAGTCCGGTTGGCAGGTGGCGCATGTACTGGTCTATTCCGCCCAACAATTGGTGGCGGCAATGCCCGGTTATGTGAAAACCCATTCATACGGTGAATACGTATTTGATTGGGCATGGGCTGATGCTTATCGGCGTTATGGGGTTCCATACTATCCAAAGTGGATTAGCGCTATTCCCTTCACGCCTTGCACTGGCCCGCGTTTGTTAGTGAGTGATGAACATATCCAGCCGCAATTAATCCCGCTAATCGCGTCGGCGCTACAGCAGGAATGTGAGCGCAATGCCTATTCCGGTTGGCATTGTTTGTTCCCCATCGCTAAACAGCATGAGTTATTACTGTCGGCATTAGTGATGCAACGATTGGGTTGCCAGTTTCATTGGTTTAATGCCGGGTACAAAAACTTTGAGGATTTTCTTGCGCGAATGGCATCGCGCAAACGCAAAAATATTATCAAGGAGCGGCGCCAGGTACGCGATCAAGGATTCGAATTTGTCGTAAAGGAGGCTGGCCAATTAGTGTCTGCTGATATGGATTTGTTTTACGCGCTCTATCGCAATACCTATTTAAAACGCAGTGGCCATGAGGGGTATTTGTCGCAGGCTTTTTTTCAGCGCCTGGTGGAAGTGTTCGCTGAAAACCTGGTATTGGTTTGCGCGCTGAAACCCGATGCACAGGGGCGGCAATCCATCGTTGCCGCTGCATTATTTGTACGTGATAACCAAACATTGTACGGCCGCTATTGGGGCTGTTTTGAAGAGTATCAATTCCTGCATTTTGAGACTTGCTACTACCAGGGAATTGATTATGCCATTGCTAACAATTTGCAACGGTTTGATGGTGGTGCACAAGGAGAGCATAAAATTGCACGCGGTTTCGAACCGGTTATTACTTATTCGAACCATTATTTAGTCGCTGAAGAGTTCCGTCCGGCAATTGCCCGGTTTTTACAGGAGGAAGCTGGGCACATTCAGCAATATGTGGCAGACGCACGGACCTTATTGCCTTTTAATAAATAATTGCCCAAGTGGTAATTTTGCAATAAATGGGTGTGTGATAAAAAATATAAATTTCAGTATCCAACAATAAAAAACGGCGCAATTATGCGCCGTTTTTTTATCGCAGTGTTTATGGGTATTACACTTTGAAATTGTCGATTTGTTTTTTCAATTCACCGGTTTCATTGATTAACTGGCTACCACCGTGGTTAACCACTTGTGCATTTTCCACTACGTTTTCAGACAAACCATGAATCGCGGTAATATTTTTGCTCACTTCATTGGCCACCGAACTTTGCTGGTGCGATGCAGTAGCAATCTGGTGGTTCATATCATTGATAATGCCGATATTCGCGCGGATTTTATCGAGCGCACTGCCCACTTTCGATGCGGTATCAATGGTTTCGCGCGCTGATGCCGTACTGGTGCTCATGGCCTGGTGAGCTTCATCGGCTGCACGTTGCAGTTGCACAATAATGGATTCAATTTCTTCTGTAGACGAACGGGTTTTTTGCGCAAGTGAACGCACTTCATCCGCAACTACTGCAAACCCGCGACCTTGTTCCCCAGCGCGTGCCGCTTCAATGGCCGCGTTAAGGGCGAGCAGGTTGGTTTGTTCGGCAATCGTTCTGATCACCTCCATCACCGAGCCAATATTCACCGAATTGTTTTTCAGTACCTGGATTTTTTGCGCGGTGGATTCAATTTGTCCGGTCAAGCGATTAACGTTTTCCAATGACAAATTAACAATGGTGTTACCTTCTTCTGCAAGAATGCTGGTGGCATTGGTGCGTTCGGCCGTGTCACCGGCGTGACGGGCAATTTCCGTGGCAGACGCAGAAAGTTCTTCAACGGCAGTGGCTACCAATTCAATTTCGCGCAATTGTTGCGAGGTGGAATTTACCGTGCTTTCGGTGGCGCTGCTCATTTTATTGACGTTGATGCGCACCTTGTCATTGACCTGGACCACATTGCGAATAATGTCGGCGATGTGTTCCATCACCAGATTAAAATTGTGCGCGAGGGCGGCGATTTCATTTTGGCTATCGGTAGGCAAGCGGCGGGTTAAATCACCACCACCACCGGCAATAGAGGCAAGGGAACGAGTTACTTCATCTACCGGTGCAAGTACCAGTTTTCCAATCAGCACGTATACCGTAATCAAGCTGGCAGCCAGCAATGCAATCACGGTTAGTGCGTTAGTCAGGCGCTGGTCTGCCAAGGTATCCTTCAGTTCCTGGGTGGAGAAAGTAATATCGTAACTGCCGATTGTGCTGCCGTTGTAAACGATGGGTATATCAGCCCGGGTGACGAGGTTTTCACTGCGGTCTTCATCCGAAGCCTTTGCCAATGACTGGCCGCGGTGATCCTCCAGGCTGATTGCGGTAACCAGGGAGGTATTCACCAGCGATTTGGCGATAGCTTCAATTTGTTGGAAATCATAGGCAAATACGGCTTCCAGGATGGAGCTATTGGTCAGCTCAACCATGGCCGAGGTTTCGGCCTCCCATTTTTTTTCCAGGTTCCTGGAAGCAACTTGATCGAGAATAAATGCAACGAGTACCGCGATAGCCACCATTGCAACAGACAACACCGTCATCAGCTTGGTGCGTAAGGATTTTTGTACCATGTTTTCCCCCGAAATCATTCGGAATTCAGTTTTTATTGGCGTTAGTTTTTATTGGCGGCAGCGGTCTCTTTTTCTTGAGTTTATGTGGCTGGTCGGTGCGCCAGCTGCCATTTCGCGGGTAACAAACACGGCTATTAAAGTGCTGTAGTAGTGGTTGCCAAGCCAGTTTTGGACCCGGTCAGCTGAGTATAGACATAGCTTTTCAAAGCTGCCTGAGGAAAGGGGAAAGTTGCGTAAAGAAGTTTAAGGCGCCATGTTGGCACCTGAAAGCAGGCCCGGGAGCCTGCTGTTTCCGGAGGGTTTTTTTATGCGGTATGGGTTAAGGGGTTAGTCATCGCCCTCATTATCAACATCATTACCGCCCGCCATACCCAGTTCCTTGAGTTTACGGGTCAGGGTGTTGCGCCCCCAGCCGAGCAGGTTAGCCGCATCGCGCTTGCGTCCGGCAGTGTATTTCAACGCAGTTTCGATCAGCGCGCGCTCAAAGGTGGGCACCGCCTCGCTGAGGAGTTGGTGTTGGCCGCGGGTCAGGGCCTGGTCGGCCCAGTGACGCAAGGCTTTTTCCCAATCATCTGCCGGGGTGCTGGTTTCCTTGTTTTCGAGCAGTTCTGGCGGCAAATCTTCAATGTGCACTTCGCGGCCTGAAGCCATTACCGTAATCCAGCGACAAGTGTTTTCCAGCTGACGCACATTGCCTGGCCATTGCAGTGAGCAAAAATATTCCTCGGTTTCCGGCAGCAATACTTTGGGGTCGACGTTTAATTCGGTCGCTGCTTTATGCAGGAAGAAGCGCGCCAGTTTGGGAATGTCTTCACGGCGATTCGCCAGTTTGGGAATGTGGATGCGGATAACGTTGAGGCGATGGAACAAGTCTTCGCGGAAACGATTATCTGCCACCAGCGTTTCCAGGTTTTGGTGGGTGGCGGCGATGATACGCACATCAACTTTCACCGGCGTGTGGCCGCCAACGCGATAAAATTCGCCATCCGCCAATACGCGCAGCAGGCGGGTTTGGGTTTCGGCGGGCATATCGCCAATTTCATCGAGGAACAATGAGCCGCCGTTCGCTTGCTCAAAGCGCCCCTGCCGTTGGGCGGCTGCGCCGGTGAATGCCCCTTTTTCGTGGCCGAAGAGTTCTGACTCCATCAGGTCTTTGGGGATCGCGGCCATGTTCAGTGCGATAAATGGTTCGTTGCGGCGCGGGCTGTGGCGATGCAGCGCGCGCGCCACCAATTCCTTTCCGGTACCGGATTGGCCATTGATCAATACGGTGATATTGGATTGCGACAAGCGGCCAATCGCGCGAAATACTTCCTGCATCGCCGGCGCTTCACCGATGATTTCTGTATTGGTTTCGACGCTGTTTTCCGGTGCGTGCTCGCTTTTTTGTTCCTGGGCGTGGGCGAGGGCGCGTTGGGTTACCGCGACAGCATCATCCACATCAAACGGCTTGGGCAGGTATTCGAATGCGCCGCCCTGATAGGCTGCAACGGCGCTATCCAGATCGGAATGGGCGGTCATGATAATGATCGGGATTTGCGGATGGGTATTATGCAGGTTGCCCAACAATGTCAGGCCATCGGTACCCGGCATCCTGATATCGCTGATGATCGCATCGGGCGTATCGCGGTTGAGGTGGCTCATGGCGCTGTCGCCTGAATCAAACACACGGGTTTCTATATTCGCTTGTTGCAGGGCCTTTTCCAGCACCCAGCGGATCGAGCGATCATCATCGATGATCCAGACTTTATTAGACTTCTGCATGTTGCGCTTCCATTGGTAAGTAAAGTGAAAAACGGGTTTTGCCCGGCTCACTTTGGCACTCGATGAGGCCGTGGTGTTGGTGGATTAGGTGCTGGGAGATGGTCAAACCCAGGCCGGTGCCTTCGGCGCGACCGGTGATCATCGGGTAGAAAATGTTTTCAATCATGTCAGGTGGAATGCCGGGGCCGTTGTCGATAACGTCCACGCGGCACACTAACGGATGATGTTTGCGACCGATGGTGTACTGGCGTTGGATTCGGGTACGCAGTTGGATAACCCCGTTGACAATATTGGCTTCCAGCAACGCTTGCATGGCATTGCGCACAATATTGAGTAGCGCCTGGATCAGCATTTCCTTGTCGCCCTGCATATTCGGGATACTGGGGTCGTAATCGCGCACGATTTTGATCGTGTCGTTACTTTCCGCCTTAATGATGTTCGCGACCCGTTCGATAGCCTCATGGATATTAAGCGACTGCCATTTGGGCAATTGGTTGGGGCCGAGCATGCGATCCACCAGGTTACGCAGGCGATCCGCCTCATCAATGATGATGTTGGTATATTCTGCCAGGCCGGAATTGGGTAGCTCACGTGCCAGTAATTGCGCTGCACCGCGAATGCCACCGAGGGGATTCTTGATCTCATGGGCCATGCCGCGTACCAGGGTGCGGGTGGTTTCATGGGAGGTGGTGAGCATTTCATCGCGACTGATACGCAACAAACGATCAATCGGCTGGATTTCGATAATCAAACCTTCATGATCGCCGAAAGGGGTGACGGTGTAATCGACGGTCAGGTTGCCGCCGCTGAGCAAGCGCCATTCAGCATGGCGTTTGGTGTAGTGATTGGCTTGGGCTGCCGCCATCTTGAGCTGGCGGTCAGTTTCATCGGATTCGTAAAAAAAATAGGTGATCGGTTCACCGGTATTACTCTCACAACTCATTGCGAGTAGCGCTTCCGCCGCCGGATTCATGTGGCAGAGTAGCAAGTCCGTATCCACCAGCACTATAGCAGTGCTCAGGCTATCCAATATGGGTTTGTAGATATCGCGTGGACTCACCGGGTTTTGCTCTCCTGAACGCCTCGACAATGGGCATATGGCTTACTGCAAAAACCAAACCAAGTGGGAAAACCGCCTGATTTAGCGGATTTTGCTGGTAAAGGTGTCCATTATGGGGATTTTGAGGAAAATCATAGCACCAATTTGGTGCATTTAGCGCGGCGTGGGCGCTGGTGGGGCAGGTTTTTTGATGACTGGGCGCATAACGCTCACCGAAACGGGCGCTGACGTGCCCAATGATTGACCACCGGGGTCGATTGCTTCCACGACAATGGTATGGGTTCCGCGGGGAACGTCTTTCACGATAATGTTATTGGTCGTGGTTTCCTCTAGCAATTCACCATCCATGAAATACACCAGGAGATGATCCCCGCGCAGTGCGGGAGTCACGTTGATTGCAATTGCCAGGTCGCGCTGGCCAATGGGAATGATGACGTCCTGGCGCGGGCTGATGATGTCAATCTGGTAGCTGATTGCGGCGGGCCGGGATTGAAAGGAATCTACTGCGGTGGAATCCGGCAGTGGTTCCGGTGATGGCGTCGTGTTGATATCGCGCAGTTCCAGCTTCCGGGCTTTTTCATCTTTGGGTTTATCGGTATAGATCACGCGTCCGTCTTTATCGACAGTTTTATAAATATCGGCGGCCACCCAGGGAGCCAACAACAGTAAACATAATAAGAAGATACGCATGACATTAATCCTGCAACGCTATTACCAAAGAGTAGCCTTACCGTGGGCAAAGAAAAAGCCCGCAATGTTCTTATCGCGGGCTTTTTCGGGATTGAAATGCAGGAAAGCGGGTCAGGTCACTTTCCTGGTCATACTGGATTGATCGTTAATTGAAATGTCGCGAGATGCCAAATGAAACGACACGGGCATCGCGATCATAACTATCCAACACCAGATTTAATTGCCAGGGGCTATCGGCAAAGGTGTAATTCATACCGGCTCCCACCGCCAATTGGGTGGAGGTTTGTGCCCGTTGGCCAATGCGGCGATCTGAGGCTTTGGTAGCAATCGCGGAAACCCCCGCTTTGATAAACACATCTACATTGGTGCCACCCCAGAGCACATAGCCTGCCATCAATGAGGGAATCTTATATTCAACCGCTGCATCCGGAATTGCCTCGGTCAAACGCGGGTTAAGGTTGCTCAGGGATGCTTCGCCGGCATCCGCATACTTAAGTTCCCAAAACCAGTGTGGGGTGAGGTATTGACCGAGGTATATCCCGGCACCGTTGCTGGAGGTGTCATCCACGCCCCAGCCATTGACCCGACCTTCGGGTGCCAGGCGAGAAATGCCAAAACCTGCTCCGACATACCAGCAACTGCCGATGTCATAACCATTCGCACCACAGTCTGCGGTGGCAGCTTGCGTAGCCGGCACGCTGCACAACCCACCCGCGACCATCACCACCGCAGTGCGGCCGTGGCGGGTTGCGCGTTTTTTGGCCAGGGCAAATAATCCCAACAGGGATAACAACCAGATATTCATTGAACCTCCCCCTTCTACTGCTGTTTTCAGATCACCGGCGTTCTGTTCGCTATCCGGAATGCCATCGTTGTTAAAGTCGCCGTTTTCCAGGCTATCCGGGAAACCGTCGTTATCGCTATCAAGGTCAAGGTAATCGGGAGTGCCATCGCCGTCGGTATCGCGGATTGATGGTGGTGTTCCCGCCGTGCCACCGGCAACAAGCGCATCCACACTGTCTGCAATACCGTCGCGATCCAGGTCGATAAACACATCAATGCGACCGTCGTTGTTGGTATCCAGTGCGCGTGCTACACCGGCTTCAACCAAGTCCCAAATACCGTCACCGTCACTGTCCAGATCCTGGAAGTCAGGCGTGCCGTCGCGGTCAGTGTCGAGTGCGCGTTGCAGCAGGTCGATGGCATCGTGCAAGCCGTTACGGTCGCTATCGATAACATTATCGATACGTCCATCGCGGTTTGTGTCGGTCAGGAAGCGCAGGCCGCTTTCGATAATGTCCGGAATGCCATCGTTATCGCTGTCCAGGTCCAGGCGGTCAGGAATGCCGTCGCCATCGCTATCGCGGTCCGGTCCGGTATCGGTCGGGGAATTGAAGCCATTCTCAACCCAGTCCGGAATACCATCATTATCATCGTCCCGATCCACAGCGTCGGGGATGCCATCGCCATCGCTGTCGAGGCTGCCGCCAAAGGCGCCGATGTCGTAATCAATCACGTCCGGGATGCCATCGCCATCTACATCGGTGATGTCATCGATACGCCCATCGCTGTTTTGATCGAAGTGGCCGAGGCCTGCATCTACCACATCGAAGATGCCATCGCTATTGCTATCCAGGTCCAGGTAATCCGGAGTGCCATTGTTGTTGCGGTCACGGGGTGTTGTGGTGATTGCGCCGCCATCGGCCATACCATCACCGTTTTCATCGGGCAGGCCGGCTTCAACCACGTCGTAAATGCCATCGTTGTCGCTATCGAGATCCAGATAGTCAGGCGTGCCATCACCATCGCTATCGCGTGGTTTGGCGGCGTCATCGATACCGTCACCGTCAGCATCGGTTCCGCCGGTCTGGTCGACATCAAACGCATCGTCGATACCATCGCCGTCGCTGTCAGTACCGGACGCACCGGCCTCAACACCGTCGGCAATGCCGTCGTTGTCACTGTCCCGGTCGAGATAATTGGGCACCCCATCGCCATCGTTATCGCGCGGTTCAAACGCATCATCGATACCGTTGTTGTTTTTGTCCGCGCCGCCGGTCTGGTCAACGTCGAGGAAATCGTCGATACCATCGCCGTCACTGTCAATGCCGCTCAGCGGGATCATGTCCGCTTCAATGCGATCCGGTACACCGTCACCATCGCTATCAGGATCGCGGTAATCCGGTATGCCATCCCCGTCGGTATCACGCGCCGATTCCAGATAATCCGGAATGCCGTCGTTATCGCTGTCGTTATCGATGTAATCCGCAAGCCCGTCGCCGTCGCTGTCGCCGTTACCTTCAAGTGCATCGGCCAAACCATCGTTATCGCTGTCCAGATCCAGGTAATCGGGGATGCCGTCGCCGTCGCTATCGCGATTGCTCGCGCGGCCTTCGTCTTTATCGGAAATGCCGTCGTTATCGTTGTCGGTATCTTTGTAATCCGGGATGCCGTCGCCATCCAGATCCGCAAAGTCAGTAGCATCCTGCGGATTGGTTTTCTCGACCAGGGTTTCAATATAATCGGGTACCCCATCGCCATCGCTGTCTTTGTAGGAGTTGCGATTTTTGGGATCAGTGCCTTCCGCGATTTCGATATAGTCAGGCACGCCGTCACCATCGCTATCGAGGAAACCCTCATTGCTTTCCGGATCGGAGCCCTGGGCTTTTTCCACATAGTCAGGCACGCCATCGCCATCGCTGTCCCTTACCGATTTCGGGTCCAGTGGATCTGTGTTATCCAGATTCACTTCCACATAATCCGGTACGCCATCACCGTCACTGTCTTTGTAAGATGCAGGGTCAGCCGGGTTGGTACCCTCGCGCGCCTCTACATAGTCGGGCACGCCGTCGCCATCGGTATCAAGGAAACTGCGCTTGTTTTTCGGATCGGTCCCCTGGGCTTTTTCCACATGGTCAGGCACACCGTCGCCGTCGCTATCCTGTGCAGAGGCAGGATCATTGGGGTTGGTTTTATCCACATTCACTTCCACGTAATCCGGCACACCGTCACTATCGCTGTCTTTGTAGGACTTTGGATTGGCCGGGTCGGTACCGTCACGGACTTCTACATAGTCAGGTACGCCGTCGCCATCGGAATCCTTGAAGGATTGTGGATTGGCCGGGTCAGTACCGTCGCGGGTTTCGACGTAATCCGGCACCCCATCGCCGTCGCTATCTTTGAACGATGCGGGATTGGCCGGGTCGGTACCGTCGCGGATTTCTACATAGTCAGGTACACCATCGCCGTCGCTGTCTTTGAACGATGCGGGATTGGCCGGGTCGGTACCGTTGCGGATTTCTACATAGTCAGGTACGCCGTCGCCGTCGCTATCTTTGAACGATGTGGGATTGGCCGGATCGGTACCATCGCGGATTTCTGTATAGTCAGGTACGCCGTCCCCGTCGGAATCCTTGAGGGATTGTGGATTGGCCGGGTCAGTGCCATCGCGGGTTTCGACGTAATCCGGTACACCATCGCCGTCGCTGTCTTTGAACGATGTGGGATTGGCCGGATCAGTACCGTTGCGGACTTCTACAAAGTCGGGTACGCCGTCGCCATCGGAATCCTTGAATGATTTGGGATTAGCCGGGTTGGTGCCGTCGCGCGCTTCGATGTAGTCAGGAACGCCGTCGCCGTCGGAGTCTTCAGCAATGGTTGGATCTGTGCCATTCACAACCTCAACGTAATCGGGAGTGCCATCACCGTCGCTGTCCTTGTAAGAAGATGGATTGTTTGGATCAGTACCATCCTGCGTTTCTACGTAATCAGGTACACCGTCGCCGTCCGTATCGGTAAATGCGGTTGGGTCGGTTGGATCAGTACCATCAGTTTTTTCCTGGCCGTCCGGTACACCGTCGCCATCGGTATCGGCTTTGGTCGGGTCAGTGCCATCCAGGGTTTCGATATAGTCGGGAATACCGTCGCCATCGGTGTCCTTAAAGGACGTCGGATCAGTTGGATCGGTACCATCATGGGTTTCAACGTAATCGGGAATGCCGTCGTTGTCGGTATCCTTGAAGGAGGTTGGATCGTTGGGGTCAGTGCCATCACGTGTTTCTACATAATCCGGTACACCGTCGCCGTCGGTATCTTTGAACGATGTCGGATCGGCGGGATCGGTGCCGTCAGTCGTTTCAACATCATCAGGAACACCATCGCTATCCGTATCCTGGATCACCAGGATGCTGAATGGACCGCGCACAGCCGTGAGGCCACCGGAGTCGGTTACCCGGATACTGATGTTTGCAAATGTACCGGCATCGCTGCCAGCGGGAGTGCCTGACAATGTACCTGTTGTGGTATCGAAACTTGCCCATGACGGCATATTGGTAATACTGAACGTGTGGGTATCGCCCAGGTCGCCATCAGTGATGGTCGGTATGTAGGAGTAAGCTGTACCGGCCACAACCGAGGTGGGTGGGCTGTTGCTAAAGGCGGGCGCCTGGTCATTGACATTAGTGAAGTAAATTATGCCGGCGCTGGGGGTGGTTGTGTTGGTGCCATCCGATGCAACCAGGTCGTAAGACGGAGCGGATTCACTGCCATCATGCACAAACGCCACGCGTCCGAGGTTGATGTCATCCTGTGTGAAGCTGGTAATGGCAACGGCCGGTGCACTGACAAATGCAAAGCGACCATGGGTGACATTGCTCACCGTGAGGGTAATGAGGTCACCTTCCGGATCGGCGTAACTGATGTTTTCGTTACTTAATGCAATGGAGTCGCCTTCCACCAACGTAATAGTGTTGGCTGCTTCCAGGGGCGCACCGGAATAATTGCCGCGATCCGGGTGCGGGCCTACATGGACATAGAAATCGTTGGATGAGCTAAGGCCGTCCGGATCTTCCACAAACAACGATAAATTACGATCACCCTCTTCACGCAACGCGAACGTATCGCGGTAAGTCAATGCACGTACCAATGCTTGCAGTGCATCGATACTGGTCGGGCCGGTGAAATTGATTTGTAATGCGCGGCCCTGGCCATTCAAGGTCGGGTGTACCGTTCCGATTGCAACGCCTTCATAGGAAATCGTATTGCCAACGCGGTTGATTTCACCTGTGCCATCACCCACCGCATCAACGCCCAGTACTTCAAGCTGGCCATCGGTAAAGGTAACGTTGAATTTCAACTTGCCGCCCTGGAAATCGGTGGTATTGGCATCAGTGACAAGTGCATCCTGGTTGGCATCAACCCGCACAGGGATCGTGCCAGTGTAATTCACACTATCGGCTTCAAGATTGTGGATACGCGGCGCGTTTGGATCAGGAACAATAAAGGTAATACCGAGATAATTATTACTTCTGTTGCCGTTGCTATCGCGCACTTCAAAGGTAATCGGATAGCTACCCGGGTCCAGCCCGGTGCCCATCGCACCCGGTGTAAATAGATATTGATCCGGTGTCGGTTCAGTCAATGCGCCCTGGATACTGCCCAGGCTCTGCGTATCAATTGCCGAACCGGTGATGGAAAATGAATAGCTGGATCCTTTATCAACGATGACGTTGCGGGTTCTGGGAACCCCAACAGGATTGGAAAAGGTAACTTGCGCTTTATTGACCAGGTTAAAAATCAAATCCACATGGGTTTTTGATTTTACCTGCCCGTTTTCATCAACATCCTCCGCAACAATACCGGCACTGTAGAGACCGTCTGCAAGGGAGCCCGAGCCCACCCAGGTAATCACCCCGGTATTGGGATTAATCGCAAGCCCGACCGGGTTAGTTGATGCCCCGCCGCCCAGCTCATCAAGGTTCGCCAGGCGATAGCGCAGTTTGTCAGAATTAGGGTCGCGCGAACTTAATTGGTAAGTCCAATCAGTCAGCACTGTCACTCCATCTGTTTTCAGCTTGGGCACATCCATAATGATCGGCAGATCAATTTTGGGCGCAAGGTTGCCGTCGCTGATATTAATACTGGTCTGGATTTTCCAGGCGCCGTTAGCGTTGTTCACCAGGTTACTAATACGGGCGCTGCTGCCGAACGCCACGTTATAGGTTGTGTTTGAATTCAAATTCAGCGCGTGGAAAACTTCAGTGCGCAATACATACGAAGAGTCAGACCAGTTAGTACCGTTGACCCATACGTAATCACTGGAGCCGATTTTCGTGAAGGTTAATGATGGCGATGTCTGGAATGAAACGGCGCTGTCGAAGCCACCCCATGCAGTATTGATCGTCAACACCACATCGTTCCTGCCGCCATTGCCATCAATGTCTTTGGTTTGCCAGGTTAAGGAGCCGCCGCGAAAGTGCGATGCCCAGGCGCTAGCCGGCGCCAGCGTGGCGACCAGCATAAAGCCCGCTGCCGCCATGGAAAATAAATTGCGAATACCGTTTGATCTCATAACTGGGAAATTCCTGAACATAAAATCAATGATTATTGGGTGACGACGCGATATTTGAGCTGGATGTTCCAATCGCTACCCACGTCTGCGGGATTACTCCAGGTAAAGCAGTAATTGCTCACCGCCTCACTGGTGAACTCATCGCTCAATGCGTTGATGTTGTCTTTTTTAATTTTGAAAGCGATGGAATTGCCGGGGTGGTAATGAACATCGAAATTCACGGCGTGTTGCGATGAAAAACTGAACTCAACTTTTTTCCCAGCGCCAAATTCTATGCAGCGCTCCATAAAATAATTTTGCACTCCAACCATGGGGACGCTTTGTTGTTGCCATTCATTGGCATGCACTGTTGAGGTTGCACTGAGTAATGTGAGGAAATAAAAAAAACGCGGCGGAAAAAAACGGAATCTTGTTGTCATAGCCAGTACCGAACCTGTTCAAAAAATAAAGTCCGTTCAAAGCTGGCTAGGCGCTACAAAAACGAAGACGAGCTTTTCCCGGTAAAAACACGGCAAAACCATGCCGCGGGCAGACGAATAGTTCATCTGCCCCGCGAGTATAGTCAGGGGTTTTGGCGGGATTTATTGCGTTTTCTTTCGATTTCTTGCGTTACCTTGCGCAATCTTGCATTTTCTTGCGGTGTGTAAAAATGGTTGCTTTTTTATAAAATTTGGCAGGGAAATTTTATAAAACAGAGGGAAGGTAAATCGTAAAAATAGAGCCGCCAACGGGATTGGGGTGATAAGTTAATTGACCGTTGTGAAGTGTAACTATTGTCTGTACCAGCGATAGGCCTAATCCGATACCGGATACACCGCGCAACGCAGTAGCATTGTCAGCGCGATAAAATTTATCAAAAATTTTTGTAGCGGCGTCCGCCGGGATTCCAATCCCGTTATCCACTATTGCAATCGCCGTCATATTGTTTTCAGTTGTGACATTCACCTGGATGAGCCCTCCCGCCGGCGAATATTTAATCGCATTGTCGAGCAAATTCAAAATCGCAATGCCGAGCCAATGTGGATCGGCATACAGGGTTTCGTAGGCATCCTGCAAATTCAGTTTTAATGAATGTGGCGGTTCCACTGCACGCAATTCACGCAATTGCGCCAGAAATAAATCCATGGTTATCCATTGGTGTTGCAACTGGATGCCTTTGTCCAATAAACGATCTTCCGCCAGGGCGTTATCAATAAGGCTATTGAGTCGGGATAATCCCAGGTTAGCGCGCAGGAAGCGCGGTGCTAGTTCAGGGTTTGATTCTGCGGTTTGTAATTCGATATTGGCTATGGCTGAACTGACGACAGCCAGGGGCGTGCGCAATTCGTGTGCGACCATACTGAACAGATCGCGATGCAAACGCGTTTTTTCCTGTTCAATCAAATAGGCTTTTTCCTGTGCGCGCACGCGCAACATTACGACCAACGCCACAAATGGAATTTGCAGCATCGACATAATCGCCCACACATGGGTAGTCCAGAACGTCATCGGCAGCAAGGAAAAATTACGTGCGATTTGCAAAAACAAGGTCAGGACTTGCGGTAAAAATAAAATCAGCATCAAGAGTGCGGGAATGAGCCGGTGTTTGATCATCAGTAAGGTCAAAACGAACATTGAACCCAGAACGAGAATGGCACCAACCCCTGACATGAGTGGCGAGGGAAATCCTAATAAGCTGGCCAGTGCGCCAGTTCCGCTCAGCGTGGCAACTCCCCAGCAGAAAATGGTGAACCGGGGGTAGTAGGGTTTCGGTTGCAGAAAGACGAGATACAAACTTACACCGGATAACCCTGCTGCAAAGGCGCTGAAGCTGAGCATCCTGTCCGGCCATTGGGTGTTATCCGGGTACAGCAGAAACTGATCGAAACCATTGACTGTAAAGTGCGATAGCCCGTTGCAGAACAAAAAGGCGGCCATCACGAAATAGAACGGTTCTTTGAACCAGCCGCCGCCAATCAGGCAAATCACTATAGCGGTGAGCGTCAACCCGAAGAGGACACCATAAAGGGTATTTTCTTGTGCGGCGGCGTTGATGTAAGCCTCTGGTTTCCACAGGGTCATGCCGAGTGTGAGCGTACTGGATGTCCGGACTTGCACGTAATAATACGCACTATGTTCGCTGGACAGCTCCAGCGGTATCAAAAATTGCCGGGAACGCATCACCCGCTCTGTATTTGGAACATGGTCACCGGTGCGTATTTCCTGGTAACTGCCATCTGCCCGAGGGACATAGACTTTTACTGAATCAAGGAATGTCGGCGCGATTTGCAACCACCAGGTTCCTGCTTGTTCGGGCCTTATTTCCAGTTTCCAGCGAAACCATTGTTCACATGCGGTATAACCAAAAGAGAATTTTTTGTTATGAGATTTGTCATTGGTCTTATAAGAGGGCTGGCCTAGACGTAAAACGTCCTCTAGAATTAGCGGATGTTTGGCGCAATTTTCAACAATGTGTTCTGCGTAAGGAAGGATATTAATCGATGAGGTAGCTGGCGCGCCTTGGGCGTGAGCGGAACAGATGCTGAGAAATGTGGCTAAAAAAATGCCCACAATACTGTAAGCAAGGTTTCCGAGTATGGTTGTGCCTCGTGTTCTCGTTGTTGAAGACAATCCTGATTTACGCATAGAAATCGTTGATTACCTGAAGTTTTGTAATTTTGAAGTGGGTAGCGCGGGCGGCGTACAGGAAATGGCGCAAGCTCTGCGTAACGAATCATGGAACATATTGTTGCTTGATCTCACTCTGCCTGATGGCGATGGACTTGATGCCGCCCGTGAATTGCGCAAACAGTATGGCTTAAAGTTGGGTATTGTCATGGTCACTGCACGTGGTCATGTGGAGGATCGTATCGAAGGCATTACTGCCGGTGCCGATGCCTACCTGATTAAACCTATTAACCTTAAAGAACTGCGGGCGACTATCGGCCACCTGCAATTGCGTCTGGCGCAGCACCTGCCAGCCCAGTCGCTGGCTGCCTGGCAACTTGATCAACAGTCACTTGAGCTGATTTGTCCGAACCTGGCGCGCATCTCCCTGACCGTTACCGAATCATCACTGTTAAAAGCCTTGCTTGAACAACAAGGGCAGCCCATCACCCGGGATGCGTTGTGCGACTGCCTGCCCCCGGGTAGCGGTCAGGACGATACGCGCAGGCTCGATAGCATATTGAGCCGGTTGCGCAGTAAGGCAAAAAAGGAAGCTGGTGTAAACCTTCCCATCCATACCTTGCGCAATAAGGGTTATACCTTTGCTGGCAATCGCCGGGCGGGGGATTGATCTGCCAATGCCCTGATCAGCGAGCCCAACAAGTTTCACCAATCATAAAAAAACCCCGTAATACCGAGTATTACGGGGTTTTTTACTGCTCCCGGAGGAGCAGTTCACTGTATTACACGCTGTAGTACAGTTCGAACTCTACCGGGTGCGGAGTCATGTTAACGCGTTGGATTTCTTCTTTCTTCAATGCAATGTAAGCATCGATGAAGTCTTTGGAGAATACACCGCCAGCCAACAGGAAGTCGTGGTCTGCTTCCAGGTTAGCCAATGCTTCTTCCAGAGACGCACACACTTGTGGAATCAGCGCTTCTTCTTCCGGCTCCAGATCGTACAGGTCTTTGGTTGCTGGCTCGCCTGGATGGATCTTGTTCTGAACACCATCGATACCCGCCATCAACAATGCCGCGAAGCACAGGTATGGGTTAGCCGTTGGGTCCGGGAAACGAGTTTCGATACGCTTGGCTTTTTCGCCAACAGTGTAAGGAATACGGATAGACGCTGAACGGTTACGTGCAGAGTAAGCCAGCATTACTGGCGCTTCGAAGCCTGGAACCAAACGCTTGTAAGAGTTGGTAGACGCATTACAGAAAGCGTTCAGTGCTTTAGCGTGCTTGATGATACCGCCAACATAGTACAGGGCAGTTTCAGACAAACCAGCGTAAGCGTCGCCAGCGAATTGGTTTTTGCCGTTTTTAGAGAAAGACTGGTGAACGTGCATACCTGAACCGTTATCACCGATCAAAGGCTTCGGCATAAAGGTAGCGGTTTTACCGTATTGGTGGGCAACGTTGTGTACGCAGTACTTGAGGATCTGTACTTCGTCCGCTTTCTTAACCAGGGTGTTAGCGCCTACGCCGATTTCACACTGGCCGGCGTTAGCAACTTCGTGGTGATGGATTTCGATTTCCAGGCCCATTGCTTCCATCGCGTTACACATAGCGCCACGGATGTCGTGCAGTGAGTCGATTGGAGCAACCGGGAAGTAACCGCCTTTTACGCGTGGAGCGTGGCCGTGTTTACCTTCGATGTCGTCACCTGATTGCCATGCAGCTTCTTCAGATTTGATCTTGTAGAAAGCGCCGCCCATACCTGAGTGGAAATGAACGCTGTCGAAGATGAAGAATTCTGGCTCTGGACCAAACAATGCTACGTCGCCCAGGCCAGTTGATTTCAGGTATTCTTCAGCGCGCAGGCCGATAGAGCGTGGGTCGCGGTCGTAACCTTGCATGGTTGCAGGTTCAACAATGTTACAACGAACGTTGATGGTCGCTTCGTCGTAGAAAGGGTCCAGAACAGCCGTTGAATCGTCTGGCATCAGGATCATGTCTGAGTCGTTAATGCCTTTCCAGCCACCGATAGAAGAACCGTCGAACATCTTGCCATCAACGAAGAAGCTATCGTTAACAACGCTTGATGGGAAAGTCACGTGTTGCTCTTTACCTTTGAAATCGGTGAAGCGCAAATCAATCCAGCGAGCTTCGTGTTCTTTGATCAGGTCTAAAGTCTTAGACATTGAATGCCTCCAAGTTGTAATAGCCCGAAGGCTACGGATTATGAAAAATTGTTGTGCGGTCGATAAACAACCCGAAGGGCGATTTACCTGGAAATTTTCCCCACTTCATCCGGGCTCGCGACTCATTTCGGTGAGCAGGGCAAGACTAGGGTGTCAGAAAAGGGGCAAAATATATGCCATTTAAAATAAATAGCAACAAGCCTTTAAAAATAAGGCTTTTCAGCAATAAGGAGCATTGGTTTTTAATGTGGTTGCACCAAATAAATGCATTGAATTCTGGTTGTGCACCTTTTTGATTCATTTGTTGGCGCCTTAAGACAGCCTTATTTGCCTCCCGGAAACGCGAGCGCTAGTTTGCCAGTTGCGTGCTCCAATTTGCATCATTTTTTATGGCTATAGCCCTCTTTCCCATGGAACTCCTCCAGCCCTTATCCCCATGATTGGTTTTTAGCGCGCGACCTATAGTGAATATCTATAGGAATCCGTTCGAGTGGCGCGCCAAATCGCTGTAGCCTGCGCCGCGCGGCTATAACGGCGCAATAAAAACAGACAATAGCAATAAAAAATCGAAGGCGAAAAAAATGCACATGACGACTACAGAAATATTCCTGATCGCGATGGTGATCATCTTTACGATTCCCTATCTGATCTGGCGCCTGGGGCGAACAGACTACTGGGCACCATTGGTGGTCGTACAAATTATTATGGGGATCGTCCTTGGCCCAGGCGTTTTGGGTAACGCATTTCCCGAATACTACACCTTTGTTTTCAACCCGGACGTCATCAAGTCCCTCAACGGTATCGCCTGGTGGGCTGTGATGATCTTTGTGTGGATCGCGGGTATCGAACTCGACCTGAAAAAGGCATGGGAATATAAGCGTGAAAGTGGAATCACCGCCGGATTGGCATTGGGTACGCCGCTACTGTTTGGCTGCGCTGCCGCCGTCGTGCTGATGTCATTTAGCGATGGCTGGATGGGGCCAAAAGGCATGACATGGCAATTTATCCTTGGGGTAGGGATGGCGTGTGCGGTTACTGCCCTGCCTATTTTGATTTTGCTCATGGAGAAGCTTGAGATCCTGCGTCAGCCTATCGGCCAACGTATCTTGCGTTATGCGAGCCTGGACGATATCGCAATCTGGGGTGTATTGGCGCTGATCCTGCTGGATTGGGAGCGTGTTGGTCGCCAGGGGATGTTCCTGGTAGGGTTTGCGGCGGCAAGCTACGCGTTTCGCAAGCTCATGGTTGCTATCCCGGAGAAAGACCGTTGGTATTCAGGTTTTATCTGGCTGGCGTTGTGCGGATTGGCCGCTGACTGGGCCGGTTTGCACTTTATGGTGGGGGCGTTCCTTGCTGGAGCCGTGATGGATGCGCACTGGTTTAACCAGGAGGATATGGACAAGCTGCGCCACTTCGTATTGATGATCATTATGCCGGTGTTCTTCCTCAGTACCGGCCTGCGCACCAATTGGGAAGTCGGCGGTTCCACAGTATTTATCGCAGCGGCAATCCTGTTGGTTGCCTCGGTCTCGGGCAAGCTGGTGGGCGTTCACGCGGCGGGCAAAATCCTGAAGTGGGAAAAAGGTGAAGCCTCGATCATCGGTTGGCTGTTACAGACCAAGGCGCTGATTATGATCATCTTCGCCAACGTATTGCTCGATAAGCAGATCATCACCAGTGAGACCTTCACCGCACTGCTAATTATGGCGGTCGCCAGTACCATGCTCACCGTACCGGTAGTGTCACCAAAACTGGCGCGGTTGCGCGAAGTGATATTCCGCTCCAGGTGACGTTAACGGGCAGGTTTGCAGCCTGCCCTGTTAATTTGCCAAACCTCTTGTTAGATCCGCCAACCGTTACACCACAAACCTCGCCACCAGGCTATTTAACCCCGACGCCAGCCGCGCCAGTTCCTGGGCGGAGGCGCTGGTCTGGTTGGCACCGGCGGCGGATTGGGTTGAGAAATCGCTGATATTCACAATATTGCGGTCCACCTCCCGCGCCACCGCTGCCTGCTCTTCCGAGGCGCTGGCGATTAATAAGTTGCGCTCGCTGATTTTACCGACTTGTTTATAGATATTTTCAAGGGCGATGCCGGCCTGGTTTGCTATTTCCAGGGCCTGGTGTGCATGTTCAACACTGCCGCGCATCGAATCTACAGTAGCCTGGGTGCCCGCCTGTACCTTTGAAATCATACCCTCTATTTCACGGGTTGATACCTGGGTGCGATGCGCCAATGCGCGAACTTCATCGGCGACAACTGCAAAACCTCGTCCTGCTTCGCCTGCGCGCGCGGCTTCAATCGCGGCGTTAAGTGCAAGCAAATTGGTTTGTTCCGCGATTGCGCGGATAACATCCAGCACTTTACCGATATCTTTGGATTCTTCCGCCAATCCTTCTACTTGCTGTGAAGTCTTCGCAAATACATGGGTCATGTTTTCAATGGTATTCACCGTGTGCTGGACCTTATCGCGGCCCTCATGCGCAAGGCTGGCCGATTGGTTGGAGGCCTCTGCCGTGCCGGTAGCGTTACGGGCAACTTCATCTACCGCGGCGCTCATTTCAGTAATTGCTGACGCGGCTTGCTGTATTTCGTCATTCTGGCTTTGCAGGTTCCGCGATGAATCCTCGGCCACTGCATGCAGTTCTTCGGTAGCCGCTGCCAGTTGGATGGCGGAGTCAGAGATCTGGCTGATCGCGCCGCGCAAACTATGTTGCATCCTCGCAATCGCCGCCAGCAATCGTGCTGGTTCATCTTTGCCTTGCACATCTATCTGCTGCGTTAAATCGCCTGCGGCCACTGTTTCGGTGGCTGCAACAGCGGAAGCGATGGGTCGGGTAATGCTTCGTGTGACGATGATTGCCAATGTAATGGTGATGAGCAAAGACAATAAAATACTGGCTACGACCATCATTTGGCTGTGTGTATAAATTTGGTCGGCTGCTTCAGCGCTTTTTGAGGCGCCCTCATGGTTTATATCGCTCAACTTTTGCAAGAGATCAGCAATTTCCTGGGCCAGGGTGAAATTATCGTTATCGAGGATAACTTTTGCGCTGGCCACATCGCCAGCATTTACGAGGGCAATCATTTTTTCGGTATTGGTAACATATTTGCTGCGTTTCTCCAGGAGTGTGTTGTATATCTCCCTTTCACCAGGCTCCGATATCAGTGCCTCGTAAATGCGTTCTTCGTCTTTTATTTCTTTATCAATGCTAGTTAAAAAAGCTTTGTCTTTGGCGATAGTTTCCGTGCTGGAGGGAAGTAAAATTCGCACTACAAAAATGCGGTAGCGGGTCATGAGGGTATCAAGGCGGTTAGCAGATTCTACCGAGGGTAGCCAATTCCTCGATACCTCAATGACATTTCCCTGGATGGTGTTGAGCTGCGATAACGAAAATACTCCGAGCAATACAATGATTGCGGCTAAAATGCCGAATCCGAATGTTAAACGCGGTCCTAAATTAAAGTTTCTGATAAACATTGGCAGGTAACTCCGCAGGCGTTAAAAGGGTTGCAGCTTGGAATTAGGTATAGCAGCGAATAGTGAATCGGCAATTGGGAACGCCTGGCCCGCGGTTACACCACAAACCTCGCTACCAGGCTATTCAAATCCGTCGCCAGCCGCGCCAGTTCCTGGGCAGATGCACTGGTCTGGTTGGCACCGGCGGCGGATTGTGTGGAGAAATCGCTGATATTCACGATATTGCGGTCTACCTCCCGCGCCACTGCGGCCTGCTCTTCGGATGCACTGGCAATCAGCAAATTGCGTTCACTGATCTTTCCAACCTGGTGGTAAATCTCTTCCAGTGCCTGCCCCGCTTGCTCGGCAACACCGAGTGTCTGGCGAGCATGTTCAACGCTGCCGTGCATGGAGTTTACGGAGGCCTGGGTACCGGCCTGCACCTTCGAAACCATCTGCTCGATTTCCCGAGTGGAAACCTGGGTGCGATGCGCCAGTGCGCGGACTTCATCGGCCACCACCGCAAAACCGCGCCCGGCTTCGCCCGCGCGTGCGGCTTCAATGGCGGCGTTAAGCGCGAGTAAATTGGTCTGTTCCGCGATAGCCCGAATGACATCAAGCACTTTGCCAATATCTTTGGATTCCTCCGCCAGTCCTTCAATTTGCTGCGAGGTTTTAGCGAACTCGTGGGTCATGTTTTCGATGGACTGGATCGTCTGCCGGACTTTATCGCGCCCCTCGTGGGCCAGGCGCGATGACTTGTTGGAGTCTTCCGCTGTGCGGGTGGCGTTGCGCGCAACTTCATCGACGGCGGCGCTCATTTCGGTAATCGCCGAAGCCGCTTGCTGGATTTCACCATTCTGGTTTTGCAAGTTGCGCGATGCATCTTCCGCTACCGCATGCAATTCTTCAGTGGCTGCGGCCAGTTGTGTGGCGGAGTCAGAGATCTGGCTGATCGCACCGCGCAGGCTATCCTGCATTGCCGCGAGTGCAGTCAAAAGCCGGGCTGGTTCATCCTTGCCATGGGTGTCAATACGTTGCGTCAAATCACCGGTGGCTACTTTCTCAGTGGCAGATACGGCAGTAGCAATAGGCAGCGTGATGCTGCGGGTGGTAATCAGGGCAAGCAAAATGCTTACGATAAGGCTGACTGCAAGGCCAGCGGTGATGATCATGCGACTGCTTTCGTAGGCTTCATCGGATAGGGCAGTAGCATCCTGCACTCCTTTGGTGCTTGAATCACCAATGTCCAGCAAGTGGCGGGTAACCTCATCGCCCTGGGGGTGAACCTGCTGGTCAAGTATTTGCCGGGCCTGGTCGTGATTTCCGCTGCGCAAGAGCTCGAAGACCTGCTTCGCCAAACTCATATATTCCTGCTTCGCCGCCTGGAGCCGGTCATAGGCTGCGCGGTCATCGGACTGGTCGACCAATTCCTCATAGGCAGTTTCTGCGCTGGCGATATCAGCTTCCAGGGTACCGAAGCGCGCTTCCATCGAATCCAGGTTGGTCGTACTGGGGTCCACAACCGCGCGCAATGTGGCAACGCGATAACGGGTGAGGGCGAGATTAAGCCTGGATAGCGCATCGAGCGTGGGTACCCAGTTGTTGGCCACTTTTCGTTCCATTTCATGCATTTTGTTGATATTGCGTAACGAGGCTACACCCAACAACAGAATAATTAGTGCCAGGAGGCCAAAGGCGATAGTTAGGCGATGCCCGATTTTGATGTTCCGTAATAACATGAAGTCCTCCGTGTGTGGGTGTTTTTTGAGCAGTTGCGACAAGGGTTGTACAAGTATTGGTCAGGATTGGAGGGTCGGCCAGTTGTGAATTGGCGCCACGGCGAGGGCGGGCTGGTTTATAATCGCCGCCTTTTTCAACGGGTGGCTATAGTCACCTACATTCCAGGCAGTTCCAGTTATGCATTTCATCGTCAAAGTTTTCCCCGAGATCATCATCAAAAGCCCTCCTGTGCGCAAAAGGTTCATCAAGCAATTGCGCGACAACCTGCGGGTGCTGCTCGCGAACCTGGGGGTGGATATTGATGTGCAGCGCGATTGGGAAAAGATCGAAATCCGCTGCCCGGAGGCGGATACCCAGGTTACCGCGCAGGTATCTGATGTATTGGCACGCACGCCCGGTATCGCCAACTTTGCGTTGATCCATGATTATCCCCTGGGTGATCTTGATTCCATCTTTCAGAACACCTTGCGCCATTGGCGCGATCAGTTAGCCGGTAAAACGTTTTGCGTGCGCGCAAGGCGGGTTGGCAAACACGAGTTCAGTTCGGTGGAAGTGGAGCAATATGTTGGTGGCGGTTTGCTGCATAACTCTGATGCAAAAGGCGTAAGCCTGCATAAGCCGGATATTATTGTGCCGCTGGAAATTAAAGGTGAGCGCCTGTGGGTACTCACCAGTAAAACCCAGGGTTTGGGTGGTTTTCCGCTGGGTGCGCAAGATCCGGTATTGTCCTTAATTTCCGGTGGCTTTGATTCTACGGTTTCAACGTACTTGTGTATTAAGCGCGGCCTGCGTGCGCATTATTGCTTCTTTAACCTTGGCGGTCGCGCCCATGAAATCGGTGTGAAAGAAGTTGCGTATTATTTGTGGAATAAATACGGTGCGAGCCATCGCGTAAAATTTGTTACCGTTCCCTTCGAAGATGTTGTTAGGGAAATCCTCGAAAAAGTGGATAACTCCTACATGGGCGTTGTGCTCAAACGCATGATGCTGCGCGCTGCTGAACAAGTTGCCGACTCATTGGAAATCCCGGCGCTGGTCACCGGCGAAAGTGTGGCGCAGGTTTCCAGCCAAACGCTTATAAATTTAAATGCAATTGATCGCGCGATAGATATGTTGGTGTTGCGTCCTCTTTCGACTATGGATAAAGGCGATATCATCAATATCTCGCGCAAAATCGGGACCGAAAGTTTTGCGGCAAGCATGCCGGAATACTGCGGGGTGATTTCGGTAAATCCCACCACCAGGGCGCGCATGCATAAAGTGGAGCGCGAAGAAAATAATTTTGATTTTGCTGTGCTTGAAAAAGCCATTGCCGAACGTCGTGCACAAAACATCGATGAGATTGTCGATGAGCTGGATGCGGATTTATCGGTTCCTGTTGTTGGCGATATTCATCCCGGCCAAATTGTTATCGACATCCGCCATCCTGATGAACAGGACTCCAATCCCTTGCACCTGGCTGGAATTGAAATCAAAACCATTCCTTTCTATTCGCTGAATAATCATTTCGCGAATATGGATATGAGCAAACAATATTATTTGTATTGCCAGAAAGGCGTGATGAGTCAATTGCATGCGGCGAATTTAAAAGATGCGGGCCATTTGAATGTGGGGGTATATCGCCCTGAACCGAAGAGTGCGTGCGCGATTTGAGTTTGGTGGTTCCACATTCACAGAAGGAGCGGTTTGCTGAATTTGATTATCTGCGCGGAGTGGCAATTGCCCTGATTGTATTGGGGCATTCGATTTTTCTTGCGCAGCCGGTTTTCCCGTTACTATTGGAAAACCTGTTGCGCGGCGGCACTGGCTTGTTCGTTTTTATCTCCGGTTTCTTTTTTCATCGTGTTTTCTATCCGCGTTTTAATTACAGGAAGTTCATTGCGAAAAAAGCCAAGGCCCTGCTCATTCCGTTTTTAGTTATTTCATTATTTGCCTTATTCGTGCGGATGTTTGGTTGGTGGCAAGACGGATTGGATTGGCAACAGAATGTCCTCAATGCATGGTATACGCTCCGCAATGGTTATGTACTTTACCCGCATTGGTACATTCCATTTATTTTTCTCACCTTTTTGTGTTCGCCGCTGCATCTCGCCTACATCCGTACAAATTTTATAACGCAAACCGGTCTGCTGGTTCTTTTTTCATTTATTGCTGTATTAATGCATCGCCCGGAATCCAATTCCAATTTTTTGCAATCGCTGGTTTATTTCACACCTTATTATTTGCTGGGTATTTTAATTTCACAGTATGAGCAATCCCTGCGTCGCTGGCACGTGGCGTTGTTGATTGCAGGGTTGGTGATGGTTGCAGTTACCGCGCTCGCGCAAACTTATCTGTGGGTACACATCGGCAACTATCACACTGCCGCGTTTCATTACGCTGGCTGGGACCTGCAATTTATCCAAACGCTGTTCGGCTGCATCGCCATGCTTGCACTTTGTCGCCATATAAGCTGGCTGTGGTTGCAACAACATTTACAGTGGCTGGCAGAGTTAAGCTTTCCGATATTCTTTATTCATCCGCTGCTGACGATCCTGGTGGAAAATATTGCAGCACTTGAGGCGATGAAACCCTTATTTCCTGTCGCTAGTGTAGGAAATAGTTTGCTGGTTTTTATCGTAGTATTTGTTGTGCAGTTTTATGGTTCGGCGGGAGTTGCGGTGTTGGTTCGGAATGTATTTAAATCGAAGGGTAAGTTTATTGTTGGTTGAACTCCCGGCGATAACAACTATTTCATCTTTCAAAAATGTGCGCATAGTATGCGCACATTTTAAGTGCTTCGGAACAATAAATCAGAATGTATAAACTACACCGGCAGTGATGGTGGTTAGTTGTACTACATCTTGCCATTTTGCATAACGACTATAGGCTGCACGCAGGCTTAAATGATCGTTAATTATATAATTTCCACCAAAACCGAAAACGGATCTGTTTTCAGACTCAGAGTTGGATTCGTTGTATTCAGGATTTTCAAAATCCTGGTATTTTTCATCACCAGTCAGATCTGCAATACCTGCATGGCCAAAAACACTGAATTTGGAATTAATGGGGTAGGTGGCGATTAACGAAGCCTGAATGGTAGAAAATTCTGCTTTGCTTTTTTGATATTGATCTTCATACGCAATAAAACTGCCGAGATCACGTGAAGCAACTTCAAACGAAATAAATTTATTCAGCACGTAACCCGCACCAAAAGAAAAGTTATCGGTTGACGTGTTGAGTTCGAAATCACCGTTATCTAAAGATATTTTCGTTCTGCCAATATCACCAAAAAGATAAAAACCCTGTGCTGATGCTGGAACTGCCATAGCGGCTAACAAGCCTGCTGCCAAAAAATGCTTTTTCATGATTGCTTCATCCTGATGGGTAATCCTGCCTCTATTTGCAGGTGCGCGCATTTTAGGCATTTGTAATCCAAAGTAAACCTGAGGCTCGTATCATTACCCCCAATTCTCCACACTCAATCCATCTACACGTAAAAATTCTTTTTCTTTATTAGTGACCAAAATCCAGTTTTGTGAGCGGGCATGGGCGGCGATCCATAAGTCATTGTTGCCAATTAATTGGCCGGATTTCTGGAGTGATGCGCGAATATCGCCGTAGTGGTTTGCTGTGTTCTCACAGAGGTCGGCAATGGTGATCAGATTGGCAAGTTCGTCGATGATGGTCATTGCACGTTCCTTGGAATGGCTTTTTTTCGCACCGAAACGTAATTCGCCCAGCGTCACAATGGACATTGCCAATTGGTTGGCGGGATATTGCTGGAAACGTTCGCGCACGGCGGGTGGATTATATTTGGCGATATAAATGCAGATATTGGTATCGAGTAAAAAGCGGGTGCTCATAAAAAATCCTTTAAAAGCCCCACTCTATCTTGTGGTGGCGAATCTTCCCTGCCTTGTTCCATAAAGTCGGATGGTAGTCTGGCGAGCGCATCAAAAATAGCGGCTCCGTTTGGAGTAACCGCGCGTAGCACTATCTCATCGCCGCGCCGAAAAATCTCTACTTCATCCACATCGAAACGGAACTCTTTTGGTAGCCGGACAGCTTGGCTATTACCAGACTGAAAAACACGGGCAAGGGCCATAATTGCAACCTTTCTATTTGTATATATGCGCAGTATATACATGTAAAAAGTATGCGGCCAGATTAAATTTTCACCAATTAGATGCACGCTAGACATATCCGCGTCATGGTCAGATAGGTATAATGCGCGCCTTTTTACGCATCCCCTTTGCCTTTTTATAGGCTTATACCCAAGAGAAACCCCACAGTGACAGATCAATCAGCAATCGAAAAACTGCGCAATATCGCTATTATCGCCCACGTTGACCACGGTAAAACCTCCATGGTTGACCAGTTGTTGCGCCAATCCGGTACCCTGGATCGTCGCGATGACACCGGCGACCTGATCATGGACAGCAATGACCAGGAACGCGAGCGCGGTATTACCATCCTGGCGAAAAATACCGCCATCAAGTGGAATGACTACCGTATCAATATCGTGGATACCCCCGGCCACGCCGACTTCGGTGGTGAGGTAGAGCGTGTTCTGTCGATGGTGGATTCCGTGTTGCTGATTGTGGACGCCGTTGGCGGCCCGATGCCACAAACCCGTTTCGTAACGTCCAAAGCCTTCGAGCAAGGCCTGAATCCGATTGTTGTTATCAACAAAATCGACCGTCCGGGCGCGCGCCCCGAGTGGGTTATTGATCAGGTGTTTGATCTGTTCGACCGCCTTGGTGCGACTGACGAACAGCTCGATTTCCCGGTTGTTTACGCGTCGGCATTGAACGGTGTTGCCGGTCTGGATCCGGACAATATCGCTGAGGATATGACCCCGCTGTTCCAGATGATTGTCGACAAGGTGAAGCCGCCACAAGTTGACCTGGATGGCCCGTTCCAGATGCAAATCTCGGCGCTGGATTACAGCAGCTACGTGGGTGTTATCGGTATCGGCCGTATCACGCGCGGCAGCCTGTCGCCCAACCAGCAAATCGTTGTGGTTGACCACGAAGGCAATACCCGTAAAGCCAAAGTATTGCAGGTAATGGGTTATCACGGCTTGCAACGTATCGAGACTGATAGGGCTTATGCGGGCGATATCGTCTGTATCACCGGTGTGGACAAGCTGGGTATCTCTGACACCCTGTGTAGCCCGGATGCGGTTGAAGCCCTGCCAGCATTGTCTATCGATGAGCCAACCGTCAGCATGACCTTCCAGGTAAACGATTCGCCATTTGCCGGTAAAGAAGGCAAGTACGTGACCAGCCGTAATATCAAAGATCGCCTGGACCAGGAATTGATTGCCAACGTGGCACTGCGCGTTCAGCAAGGTGATTCTCCGGATAAATTTATCGTTTCTGGCCGCGGCGAATTGCACCTGTCGGTATTGATCGAAAATATGCGCCGCGAAGGCTACGAGCTGGGTGTATCGCGCCCCGAAGTAGTGAAGAAAATTGTGAATGGCGAAGTGCATGAGCCGTTTGAGCAAGTGGTGATCGACGTTGAAGAAGAACACCAGGGCAAAGTGATGGAAGAGCTCGGCCTGCGCAAAGGCGAGTTGACCAATATGGAGCCGGATGGCAAGGGTCGCATCAAGCTGGAGTTCCTCTGCCCGTCGCGTGGCTTGATCGGTTTCCGTGGCCAATTCCTGACCATGACGTCCGGTTCCGGCATCATGACCAGTATTTTTGACCACTACGGACCGGTAAAAGAAGGTGAAGTGGCAAGCCGTCAAAACGGTGTGCTGGTGTCCATGGTGAAGGGCAAAACCCTCGCTTACGGTTTGCACCCGCTGCAAGACCGTGGCCGTTTGTTCCTCGGCGCGGGTATAGAAGTTTACGAAGGACAGATCGTGGGTATTCATTCGCGCTCCAATGACCTGGTGGTAAACCCGACCAAAGCCAAGCAATTAACCAACGTTCGTGCTTCCGGTACCGACGATGCGCTGACCCTGTCACCGCCAATCCGTCACACCCTGGAACAAGCGCTGGAATTTATTGAAGATGACGAATTGGTAGAAGTAACACCACAATCGATTCGCCTGCGCAAGAAGCTGCTCACTGAAAACGAGCGCAAGCGCGCGAACAAATAATTCGTGATCGACGTGTGACATAAAAAATCCCCGAAGTGAAAGCTGCGGGGATTTTTTTTAGCAGTTAATTTGTCGTATGGTAATTAGTGAAGACGGAATGATGAGGGAAATAAAAACCCTATCGAGCAAGATCGTTTACGAAAATAAATGGATGCGCTTAAGCATAAGAAGAAAGGTTGAGCGCCCAACCGTTTACGCTCGCACAGTTTGCAGAAATCATTATCTCCGGTTTCATTAGCGATGCAAAGGGCATCAATGGATGCAATTTTGCGTGGTTGAAAGGCTTTATTAAATAGTTATTACCCGCTGTAAAGTTTTATGAGTTATCGACATTATGGATTTTTTGCTCTTGTTTTATTTTTTATTACTCGGCGCCATCACGGGTATTTTTGCCGGTTTGTTTGGTATTGGGGGCGGTGGCATTATGGTGCCGGTGCTCACGTTTTTATTTGTGCAACAACAATTCCCCACTGAACATGTGTTACATATGGCATTGGCGACGTCGATGGCAGCGATAGTGCCTACTGCGATTGCCAGTTTGCGCGCACATCACAAACACAACGCCGTTATTTGGCCGGCAGTGATAAAAATTGCACCGGGAATTTTATTCGGCACATTTGCCGGAACATTTCTGGCGAGTTATTTGTCGGCAGAGCCGTTGGCGATTTTTTTCTCCTGCTTTATGGCTTTTGTTGCGCTGCAAATGGTGATTAATCGCAAACCAAAACCAACACAGCAATTGCCGGGCGTTATCGGCTTAAGTTCGGCCGGTGCGGGGATTGGAATTATTTCTGCGTTGGTAGCGATTGGTGGAGGAACGCTGACAGTTCCTTTTCTGGTGTGGTGCAATATTGGTTTGCCAGTAGCAATTGGAACCTCTGCCGCCGTGGGTTTGCCTATCGCATTATCCGGTGCCGTTGGTTATATCATTAACGGCTGGAATCAAACCGGTTTGCCCGCTTACACATTGGGTTTTGTATTTTGGCCGGCAGTTATCGCTATGGCTTCTATGAGTTTTTTTACTGCACCATTAGGAGCAAAACTTGCCCATCGTTTGCCAATTCCTCTGCTCAAAAAATTATTTGCGCTGCTATTGATTGGACTTTCTATGCAGATGTTAATTACGGTGTTTGGTAATTGATGCTGGAATCGTATCGTTATAAGTGAATTGAATGGTGGCTGCATCGCAGCATTAGCTGCTGGATGCCGCCCGGAATTTATTCAATCAACGATATGGAGCTGCGATTTTTCTCGACCAATAGTTTTATTTTGCTCGACAACTCATCAAGGCGCATGGGTTTGCTGATGTAGTCATCCATTCCCGCCGCAAGGCAACGATCACGGTCTTCTTTCATTGCATTGGCGGTCATGCCAAGGATAGGAGTCGGGCGTTTATTTTGTTTTACTTCCATTTCCTTGATTAATCGCGTCGCGGTTAATCCATCCATGCGCGGCATTTGCACATCCATCAAAATAATATCAAAACTGGATGACTGATAATATTTCACGGCAATTTCACCATTTTTAGCAACAACCACCTCGCAGCCTTCGCTCTGTAAAAAATCCAGCACAGCAATAATGTTGCCCTCGTAATCTTCCGCCACTAATACTTTAAGGCGATCTTTATTATTTATATTTTCAACGTTATCCAGGTTGTCAGTCACTGAATATTCGTTGCTCAGCTCTGTGTTGCCAGTATTGGATGGCTTGCAGGGCAGTGGCAATGAAACTTTGAAGTTGCTACCAAGGCCAACTTTGCTGGTGACAACTATGTCGCCACCGATCAGGTCAACAATACTTTTACAAATAGACAGGCCCAGCCCCGTCCCGCCATAGATTCGCGCTGTGCTGCTGTCTGCCTGGATAAATTTTCCGAAAATTGTATCCAGTTTGCTTTCATCAATCCCTATGCCTGAATCAATAATTTCCAGGTTAAGGATTTTTATTTCCGGATGCATGCTGTCGCTAATGCTCGCAAATAGATTCACAAAGCCGCGTTCGGTAAATTTGATCGCATTATTTACCAGGTTAAACAAAACTTGTTTGATTTTGGTCTTGTCGCCCTGGAATTCATAATCTTTTGCAGCTTGATAGCTAATGCCCAGCTGTAAATTTTTTTCTGCAGCTTTTACAGACATAATGCTGCGTACGTCTTCAACGAGTTCAGCGATTTTGAACGGGACTATTTCCAGTGAAAACTCATTCGCTTCGATTTTGCTGATATCCAGCAAATCATTAATCAGGTTAAACAATGATTCGGAGCTAACCTCAAGGTTGGAAATTAATTTTTTCTGGTCGCTGGTTAATGTTTTATCACGGTTAAGCACCTGGATGATGGAAATAATCGCGCTCAATGGTGTGCGCAACTCGTGGGACATATGTGAGAGGAAATCGGTTTTTGCGCGGTTGGCAATGTCTGCCTGGATTTTGCTGTTTTCCAGGATAATTTGCGCAATGGATTCTGCCGTTTCAATATCAGTAAACGACCAGTTTTTACACTGGCCTTTAACGGTGGTCTGCCATAATTCAAACGAGCTACGCGGGGTTAACCGATAACCGGCTTTGGTTTGTTCTACGGGTTTTTCCGGGTTGCCGGCCCAATTAACACTTTTGATGCGCGCTTTGCGAAACCAGATGGCAATGTCATCGCTGTACATACCTATTGGTACGAACAACGCACCACCGGTAAGATCTTTCAATAGCGGGTCATGTTTAAAATAATCGCCAATGAAGCTGGTGTGCACGACGGATTTGTTACCAAACTTTCTATACCAACTGGCGAGTTTTTCTATGCATTCCTGTTCGTAAGTTTCACCGAAATAAAAGAATTTATTATCGGCAAATATGGCGATTCCATCCGCATCCATAGCTTGTAGTGCGGCCTCACTGTTTCTTGCAATGGTGCTTTCAAAAGTATCCATGCTTGAAGACAGTGACAGTTTTTCAATAAGTAATTTGCGCAGCTCCTGGCGTTGATGGTCCAGCGAACGGCGCATTGTTGTTAGCTTTGCTGAAAATATATGCGCAATTATTTCACATAACACGCGAATGCTATGCGAAATATGCAGGCTGGTTTGGTGATGGCAGGCAATCAATCCCCACAGCTTATTGTCTTGCATAATGGAAATTGACATGGATGCTTCAACACAAATATTTTCCAGGTATTGGATGTGTATTGGCGATACGCTACGCAAAATTGAATAACTCATGTCGAGTGGTTTGCGTGCGCCATCTGCAAGTGCAGGATACAGCGGAGAAGGTTTGTAGCGAATGTCCGGAATCAAGCGCAAATAATTAATGCTATATAAACGCCGCGCTTGTTCGGGAATGTCACTCGCCGGAAAATTCAATCCCAAATAACTGGTCATGTAATCAGCGCGATTTTCGGCTACTACCGAACCATTCCACGACTCATCAAACTTATAAAGCTTTACACGATCAAAACCGGTGATGTTGCGTACATGGGAAACGATCAAATCGTAAAGTGATTCAATTTCATGGGCCTGTTGGGCTTCAATCGAATAGTTGCGCAAATCTTCATATACTTGTTGCAGGGAATCTTTATCTGCGATGGCTTTGGGTTCGAATTCAATGACTTTGTAATGCCGTGAAAAATGCACAACAGCGTCGTAAGGTTTGTTGGCCAATATCACCGAGGTGAATTTATAGGGTGCCAGATCAGCTTCGCGAATGGCTTTGTTAATAACTGCCAGGTTATCGCCGCCGATAATATCGTTAAGGTTTTTACCAATACAATCCTGTGCACTAATACCTAAATGCTGGATGATATTTTCACTGACCTGGATAATTTCATCAGAAGTGTCCAGTGTCACCAACATTAATCCGTGTGGTTGAATGCAGTTGGGAATATGAATTGGTTCCCTCGAACATTGTTGCAATGCCGCTTCCAGTTCTTCTTCCGATAATTGCTCCCGAGGGACTGGAAAACTTTCATTATTCATTTATGCCCCCAAAGGGAAAATAGCGTTTGGATAATTGATCGAGAATATTGAAATAGAATTGGGCGCTTTGAATCACCGCATCTGCATCAAGACTCGCTTCATGGTGCGCCAGGTAATTAAGAAATTCTTTCCAATAGTAACCGGTGTGCTCACCGAATCCATAAAAGAAAAATTGCGTTACACCGGGTTCGAGCGCGAGCGTTTTTTTGAGCTGTTTACTGATCATTTGCCCACCCAGTGTGGAGCCCTGTTTAACATACAAATACCCGATATAGTTTTCGAGTCGCGGTGCGCGCGTACCAATCTCTGCATTGGCTGGAGTAGAAAAAGACCTTTCTGGTAGAGGTTGGTTCAATGCCAAAAAATCCTGTTGTAACCATCGTAGGGGTGTCGCTTCATAAGTAAAGCGCTGGGGCGTCGGAATGCTGTTAAAGCGATCATCAACGCCCTGGTAGAAATGATAAAAAACCCTTAAAACATCCCGGTAGTTTGCAGTTGTACACTCCGCACTAACGAGCTTTTGCAGGCCGGGATTGCGATGTAAGGATTGATGGATTGCGTCGGTTTCTTCCCGCAACCGATGGCGAAGCGTGGCTTCTTGTATGAATTCGTTAGTCAATTGGTTTCCCGCGCAGTCAGCGCGGTGCTGAAATCTGCAAAGCTTAAAAAATGTACATGGTAGAGGAGGCGTGGAAAATAAGGAAGATAAAAATCTGCCAGCTGTTTGTGGCGCAAAAATCATTATCAACGGTATGTTCGGTGCGCTATTAAAGATCTGCTGATCAATAACATCCCATGCTTGTTTAACCCGTGGTTTTTATCAAATTACTCAGGGCAGTAATATGATCCGTACGCGCATTGAGCGCTGGAATATATTGGTATTTTTCCCCGCCTGCGTTTAAAAAAGTGTGGCGATTTTCCACTGCCAGCTCCTCCAGGGTTTCCAGGCAATCGGCGCTGAATGCGGGCGATAAAATGGCGATGTCTTTTATCCCTTCGTTGGGAAGGTTTGCGAGCGTTTCATCGGTGTATGGCTTTAACCATTCGGCGCGACCAAAACGCGATTGGAAGCTGGTAATTAACAGGTTTTTATCCAACTGTAATTTTTCTTGCACCAATCGTGTTGTTTTTTGGCATAAACAAAAATAGGGGTCTCCGGCAGTCAGAAAACGTTTTGGCATCCCGTGGTAGGAAAAAATAATTTTTTGCGGCAAGCCATTTTTTTCAATGTGCTCGCGCACCGAGTTGGCAAGTGCGTCGATGTATAGCGGATGATCGCAATAATTATTGATGAAATGTAATTCCGGAACCCAGCGCCAGTGTTTTAATTCGTCGGCGACTGCATCAAAAGAGGAGCCTGTCGTTGGGCCTGCGTATTGTGGATAAAGGGGTAACACAATAATTTTGCGCACGCCTTCTTTTTGCAATTCACGCAGTGCGCTGGCGATTGATGGATTGCCGTAACGCATTCCCAGTTTTACGCTGTATTTATCGCCTAATTGTTGTTGTATCGCCGTTTGTTGTTGTTTGCTGATGACGAGCAGTGGCGAGCCTTCGCTGGTCCACACGCTTTTATAAAGCGCTGCTGATCGCTTCGGGCGCACACGCAAAATAATACCGTGCAGAATCAGCAACCACACAAGGCGGGGAATTTCTACAACGCGTGGATCAGATAAAAATTGCTTGAGGTAGCGACGCAATGCCGGAGCGGTAGGCTCATCGGGGGTGCCGAGGTTCACCAGCAATACGCCGATGCGCGGGGAAGGCTTGTTTGCCGCATGAAATACCGGATCTACATCGTAATTCAAGGCGGTGAATCGGCTCATCAATGGCTCCCAAAACAGTGTGGCAATGGCGGTCAGGTTAAAGTGGTAATACGTAAGGGGCGCAAGTATATCCCGAAATGAAGCGCATCGAAGGATGTGGTGCGGATTTATCTTCTGGTTACACATGCAGGTATTCAAGGGTTTAAAAAGTCACCTGATGTAATCAACGGGAGGTTGGTAATCGGGTGTTGGTAGGCGTAGATCCACACCTGTAGTTTTTCTCCTGTGGCAGTGATTACTTCATGGCGTTTGCGTTGGTATTCCTGTTCTGGTGCTGCGGGGAAATCACATTCTTCATACGCGTCCAGCGCGCGTAACTGCTCCGGGCTTGCCAGCTTATAGACTTCACCTTTGACCCATTGCGCGCTTTGCGCATTTTCTTCCAATACCAACGCGGGATAATAACTGACGCGATACAGTTTTCCGCGCACTTGTGCGTTGGCGATAAACCCGGCGTCCGCCAGAAATTTCTGGTGCGCGCCGGTGGGGCAAGCGCGTCTTAGTGTGCCATATACAAATAATAAATCCGGATTCATGCTATTAATTCATTCAGTGGATACGCAAAAAAATTCCCGCCGTAGCGGGAATTTTTTATGTTGGGCCTAGAGCGGTGCTATCTGTAATATTTTGCCTTTGCTTTCGTCGGTAACAATATACACAAGTCCGTCCGGGCCTTGTATTACTGAACGCAAACGCTGGCCTAATTCATTCTTCAGCAGGCGTTCTTCTTTAGTAATCTTATCGCCATCTACCACCAGGCGCACCAGCGCTTGTTCACGCAAGCTGGTTAACAGAATATTATTTTTCCAGTGCGGGAATTTATCGCCGGTGTAAAAAATAAAACCGGCAGTCGCAATAGAAGGAACCCATTTGTAGACAGGTTGTTCCATACCTTCCTTGTGGGTGCCTTCACCGATTTTTCCGCCGCCGTAATTTTCACCGTAGGTGATCACCGGCCAGCCATAATTTTTTGCCGGTTCATCAATATTCAATTCATCGCCACCTTGCGGGCCGTGCTCGCCAGTCCAGAGTTTTTTGGTGACGGGATTGATGGCCGCGCCTTGCATATTGCGGTGGCCGTAAGACCAGATTTCCGGCAATGCGCCCGGGGTTTTTACAAAAGGATTGTCTTTGGGCGCAGAGCCATCAGCGTTGATGCGAATGACTTTGCCTTGATGGTTATCCAAGGTTTGCGCTTTATCTTTTTCGCTGTAACGATCACCCAGGGTGATAAACAACGTCCCGTCCGCTGCCCATACCAGGCGCGAGCCAAAATGGTTATTGGAATCAATTTTTGGTTTTTGACTAAATACGCGCGTGACATTTTCCAGTTTATTGCCATTCAGGGTGGCATAGCTGACGGCCGTACTATTGGTACCTTTATCGCCTGGTTCTGAATAGCTGAAATAGATTTTTTTGCTGGTCGCAAAATCCGGGGCGAGTACAACATCCAGTAAACCGGCTTGCCCCTGGTTGTAAATTTTTGGCAAGCCCTGTAACGGTTCGCCTAATTTTCCATCGGGCGAAACGATACGCATACGGCCAGGTTTTTCCGTTACCAGCATTTTGCCATCGGGCAAGAAGGCGAGGCTCCAGACATTTTCCAGGCCTTCGGCAATGGTATTTACACGGATGGTGCCGCTTTCAGTTTTAATATCCAGTGGTTTGGCAGTTGCGAGTGGCATTGCCAGTGAAAAACACAACGCGGCACCCAGCAGGGAATATTTCATCGATAAGCTCCAAATAACGAAAAGACGATTGGTTAAAACAGCAGTGAAATTTGCGTTGCCAGGTGCGTTCAACCTTTATTGGTTGACTCTAATAATGGAGGGCAGGGTAACAAGCCTGCCGGTGGCAGGCAATTCAAGGAGTGTTAAGCCATGCAGATAAAAATAGAAATTAGCGGACGATTTGTTTGGCGAGGGCAAGGCATTCTTTATGGCGATGACAATCGGCAAAATGATCATTAACCATGCCACACGCCTGCATATAGGCGTAACAAATAGTGGTGCCGACAAAGTTGAAGCCCTTTTTCCTGAGCGCTTTGCTCATGGCATCGGACTGCGGCGTGCTGGCTACGGCATCCTTCATGCCACGCAATGTATTCTGGATGGGTTTGTGATTGACAAAACCCCAGACAAAATCGCTAAAACTTTCACCGTTTTTCTTCATCTCCAGAAAAGCCTTTGCATTTTTTATCGCGCTTTCAATTTTTAAACGATTGCGAATAATGCCGTCGTTTTGCATTAATTTTTCAATTTTTGCCGGCGTGTAGCGCGCGATTTTTTCCGGATCAAAATTATCAAATGCCTTGCGGTAATTTTCGCGTTTGCGCAACACCGTAATCCAGGAAAGCCCTGCTTGCGCACCTTCCAATAGTAGAAATTCAAACAACTTGCGTTCATCAAATAAGGGAATTCCCCATTCCTGGTCGTGATATTCGCAGTACAAAGGATCATCGCCGCACCAGCTGCAGCGGCACTTTTCCGGTTTTGTCATTATTGGCTCCAATACAGTTAATTCTACTTCACGCGTCGATTAATTCCGGAAGAACATCTTCTTGTCTATTTTTTTCATGCTCGGTTTGGATGAGCGGGGATTGGCCCGCTACGAAATTTTCTGCGTCTTGTTCGCATCTTTCTTTCATTAAATTCAGGAAATGTTTCAGGCTTTTGTGATCGTTGGTTTCAAAACTGTGGTCGGAAATCACGGTGGATTGGATGCGATCCAGCCGGAAGGTGCGGTAGTCATTACGCAATTGGCACCATGCCACCAGCGTCCAGACTTTGCCCCAGAAAATGAGCCCGAGCGGTTCAATGGTGCGCGAGCTCTGTGCATCATCGGCGCGCACGTAATCGATAATCACGCAGCGGCGCAAACGGATGGCTTCGCGCATCGGCTGGCTGTGGGCGGTGTAATACTTTTGTACTTCTTCCATGTTAGGTACCAGCAGCGGCAAGGTTTCGTCGCTGTGGCGCAAATGGTCAGGGAGTACTGCCAGGATTTTCTGGATTGCCTGGTTCGCATGGATTGCCATGTCCGTATCGCCCCAACTGCTTACCATGCGCGCGCCGAGCAGTAATGCCTCTACTTCTTCACGATCAAACATCAGTGGGGGCAACTGGTAGCGATGGGATAGGCGATAGCCCACACCCGCTTCGCCTTCAATGGGAACGCCGGACAAACTCAGGGATTGGATATCGCGGTAAATTGTGCGCTCGGATACGCGCAAATGATCGCTCAATTGCTTCGCGGTCAGTACCGTGCGGCGATTGCGTAACAGGGTTGTCAGTTGGAAAAGGCGTTCGGCGCGGTGCATGGCGTGCTCCTTCATGAAGAATGTTGGCAGCCTATAGTCAAGTCCTGACAGTTTATGTCAGGAGCTCGAAGAATGTATTGGAAAATGATGAATGGTTTTGAACAATAAATCGCCATGGCGTCAAAATATATGGCACGTATCTGCTTTTCCTTGCGAAAATGCCGTGCTTGGAGCAGGCCCTGTGCTACCTTTAGTGGACGTTACCCCGCACCAGTCATATACGATTGACCCGAACAAGGCGAGTTTATGCAGATTTTTTATCCTGAGATAAAACCTTACCAACGTCACCAAATTGCCGTAGAGCCTCCCCACGAATTATATGTCGATGAATCCGGAAATCCCGATGGAATTCCGGTGCTCTTTGTTCATGGCGGGCCGGGTGCTGGTTGTGGAAAATACGACCGGCGTTTTTTTGATCCGGAAGTTTATCGTATTGTGCTTTTCGATCAACGTGGTTCAGGCCGTTCTCGCCCCCACGCCGAACTGGAGAACAACACCACCCAAAAGCTGGTGGAAGATATTGAAGTGATTCGCAAGGCATTAGGTATCGACCAATGGGTTTTATTTGGCGGTTCCTGGGGCTCAACCCTTAGCCTTGTCTATGCCCAAACCTACCCCGAGCGGGTATTGGGTTTGATCCTGCGCGGGATTTTCCTCTGTCGCCGCGAAGATCTGCTGTGGTTTTACCAGGAAGGCGCGAGCCGTTTGTTCCCGGATTATTGGGATGATTTTGTAGCGCAAATCCCTGAGGAAGAGCGCAACGATATGATGGGTGCTTACTATCGCCAGTTGATTGGCGAAAACCAGATTATGCAAATGTCGGCCGCCAAAACCTGGGCCTGCTGGGAAGGGCGTACCGCTACCCTGAAGCCGAGCCCGGAAGTTGTGGACTCTTTTACCGAGCCTCACCGCGCCTTGTCACTTGCACGCATTGAAGCCCATTACTTTGTGAATAATGCATTTCTGGAGCATAACCAGATCTTGCGTGATGCGCATAAACTGGCGGGTATTCCAGGGGTAATTGTGCATGGCCGTTATGATGTTATTTGTCCGCTCGATAACGCCTACGCATTGCATAAAGCCTGGCCGGGCTCGGAACTGCAAATTATCCGCGAAGCAGGCCACGCTTCGCGTGAGCCGGGAATTGTGGATGCATTAATTCGCGCAACAGATGATCTCGCCAAAAAAATCCTGCACACCGGTGACCAATTGGCCTGATTTTTCCCTATGGTAAAAAAACGGAGCCTTAATGGCTCCGTTTTTATTGGGGGATTTTTCTGGCGTGATTGGTTCTGGCTTTTTTAGTTCAATGGTATGATCCCGATCACAGCGATTCCGGGGTCCATAAATCCTTTTGCGAATCCGAAAATAGTGCGGCCATAACAAAAAGTCACCGCATCTGGCTGAATTAGAAAACTAATAATGTGGTACAGCCTTACAGGAGTCCCTCCCATGTACGAGGTTATTTTTAATACTCACGATGTAGTGCTGTTAATGACAGCCTATCAATGCATTCTATTTGCGTTGCTGCTGCTAACGATCAAGCGTGAGCATTACATTCGCAATGTATTCCTTGCATTCTTTTTATTGCAGCAGGCGGCGATTCCGCTGGATATCCTGATCAGTTTTGGTGAAGAGTTTCGCCACATTGCTATTGAGTGGTCGCCGAATTTATTTTATGTGTTCGGATTTGGTTATTGGCTGGAGGGGCCACTACTGCTGTGGTACACGCGTTCACTGATTTATAAGGATTACCGCCTTAAATTCACCGATGTAATTTATTTGTTGCCGTTTATTTTATATGTCGGCTACCAACTCATTTTTTATTACAGCCTGGATGTGAGCGATAAGAAGACAATCCAGGAGCAATACGATTTGGCGCTAGCACCGCAAGTCATGAATTATGTAACCCTGTTCCGTGAAATTTTCCGCGTGGCATTGGGTATTATTTGTTTAGTTGAAATTAAACGCTACACGCAACATATCCGTACCAACTTTTCGGATATTGATAAAATCGATTTAACCTGGCTAAAAATTCTTGTAATTGGCTTTTTGGTGATTCGCTTCTGGGCAGTGCTGGTTGCTGCGATGATTATTCTTGCTATTGGTTTTGGCATCAGTACTGATTTTGAAACTATGGGATTGTTGGGTAACTACACAACATTCCTGCTGGTGAGCGTATTAATCTTTTTTGGTTTGGGGCATTCGAGTGTATTTGAAGGGTTGGAACAAAAAAATAATAATGAACCTGAGCCCATTAAGGATGAGCAAGAACCCGAGAGCCAGAAAGATAAAATCAAACCGGAATTGATTGAACAAATCAGCCGTTATATGGATGCCGAGAAACCCTATTTAACACCGGCGCTGACGTTGGAAAAATTGGCTGGGCAATTAAAAATCCAACCGCGGCTTTTATCGAATATTATCAATCGTCATTTCGATTGTAATTTTTTTGAATTTATAAACTCCTATCGGGTGGAAGAAGCCAAACGCATGCTAGCCGATAATCGTTATTCCGATAAAACCATGCTCGACATAATGCTCGATGTAGGTTTTAACAGCAAAGCGACATTTAATACGTTGTTCAAGAAAAAAGCGGGAATGACGCCCAGCGAATACCGCAGGGCCGTCCAGCCCGCTGCCGTTTAATTGTTAGTGTTAAGTCAGGAAGGTTCATGTTAGGTTTAATTCAGCGCGTTACTTCCGCATCAGTCACTGTAAACAATGACGTTGTTGGAGAAATTCAGCAGGGGATTTTGTTGTTACTCGGTATCCAAAAAACCGATACTGAGGATTCTGCCAACAAGCTGGTCGATAAAATTCTTGCCTATCGCATTTTTTCCGATGCGGATAACAAAATGAATTCCAATGTCCAGCAAATTGATGGTGGAATTTTGGTTGTGTCGCAATTTACGCTGGCTGCTGATACCAGGAAGGGGTTGCGCCCAAGTTTTTCATCAGCGGCACCACCAGCACAAGCCCGAGAGCTTTATGATTATTTTGTAACCCAATTGCGAAACAAACATCAAAAAGTTGCCACTGGTATTTTTGCAGCAGATATGAAAGTCAGCCTGGTGAATGATGGGCCGGTGACGTTTATGTTTGAAATGGAGTAACTGATTTAGCGGAAGTAAAAAAGCCGACTTTGAAGTCGGCTTTTTTTTGTAATTACGGTCTGGAAACTACATCAATAAAATCGGATGTTGTTAGCGCGCCACCAGGGGTTGGGAAGGTGACTGAAACTTTAACCACACCTGATGGCGGGTTACCTGAGTCATCCGAAGTGAATCGGATTGATACACTTGTTGGATTCGCCGATGCCGGCAACGGACCTTCATTACTTAATTTAGCGGTAGCACCTTTCAATGAGGATGTATCCAAAGCCAGCGTTGTTCCTTTTGGTGCGCCATTACCATTTTTGTCAGCTACCCAGAAAAATGCAGTCGCGGTGAAACGATCTGTATCGACAGAACTACTACTGCTTGAACTGCCGGCAGATGATGATGTTTTTACCCGTGCTGCCAGTGCAACCTGGTTAACAAGGTAAGGGAATATTTCAGGTGATGGCCCTAACAGCATGTGATCACTCACCATAATCAGAATGGCTTCCTGACGAATAGTGATTTTTTCTTTGGTGCAGTTCGGGTCGTTGTCACGGCAAAGTATTCCGTTATAAATACCATTCTCAAATGAGTAGTTGCCATCGAGAGGGTTGGTATCTTCGATTGGCTCATCACTGTCGCGAACGCCGTTTTCATTGCGATCAAGGTAGGCTTCAACCAAATCGTCACATGGGCGTTTCGGCGAGTTGGATAATTTTTGTGATGATGCCAAGGGTGAGTTTTTATTGCACTCAGGGTTGCCACCGACATAATCATCATGGGTCTTGAATACGTCTCCCTTTATAGGGCCGTCGCCATCAGGATCAAAATCGTAAAGACCATTACCATTGGTGTCGATGAAGCTTTCGTTACCAACTGCTTTTGCCAAAACAGTTACTCGTCCAGCGCGTTCCTTTTCACATACCTCAAGGTCATCTACATAACTTAAGCCGCCTGGCTTAACGCACAACAAACGATCTACCGATGTGTTGGAGCTATTGCGAATCGGTCTTGGGCTTTGGCTGCGCCAAATAACGCTGCAAAATCCGTCTTTGGTTACACAAGCGTCATCAATTGCACCGCCTTCGGTGGTGAAGCTTACGGCAGTTCCGTCGCTAACAGGGTTATTGAAGGCGTCAGCTAATTGCACGGTATAAGTGGTTTCAATGCGATTGTGGTCCCAACCCATAGGATAGGGGTCACTTGCGGCGATGGAGAAGCTGTCCTGATCAGGAATACCGGTTGAAACAATCAATTTTTTGGATTGTGTTGCGATATTGGTGTCTCTGGCCTTTGCCGTAACGACAACAGAGGTGGCTACATTTCCCGCCTGCACTGTGGTTGAAACCAGGCCATTTTTATCACTGGTTGCTTCTGCATTCACCAATGTCAAACCGCCGAGGCTTTCGCCATTGCCTTGAGCATTAAGGCTGAAATCCACAACAACGTTTTTAATCGGTGCTCCAGTAACCCCTTTTACCGTAAAGCTGATAACTGCTGTTTCCTTACCGCCGGTGCCTTTAAGGCTGATTTGGTCATCTACCGGATCAATAGGAGTAATGGATAAGATGGTGTCAGGTGAAACATTCAGTGTTGTTCGGGCGACTTCCTGTTTACCGCCGAGTGTAGCGGTTGCGGTGATCTGATCAGCCCCGGAGCAGCCATTGGCGGTATAAGTAATAGTTGCTTCACCAAATGACGACGTAACTACGTTGGTGGCAGTGCCATTAACAGTAAGCTTCGCCTCGCCCGATGCAATACATGGAGAGTTAAAGGTAACCGGGGTCGCTGTCGCTGCCAGCGTATTGGTAGCACTGACGATGTTGACTGTGAGGTTAGTGGTTCCACCCGCTCCCAATGTGGCGTCACCAATGCCGACGCCGATTTGGCCCTTGGTAAAATTACTGTCGAAACCATAGCCAATTGCAACAGGTGATGTGGTATCAACTACGCCAGAGCTGAAACTCATGGAGCTGACGCTACTTTTCGGGGGGTCTAATGGTGAACTTGAGCCCCCACCGCAGGCGGATAATATTAGGCTGATAAATGCTGCGCTAACGATCTTCGTTGTTTTTAGGGTTTGCATGGCGTCTTCCTGGGTTACCGACCGTTGATGACTAGCCCCCGGCGGCGGGTATGAATTCAATGATATAAATGGCATAAAGAATCTGCGCTAAGCTCTTGAGCTTATTAGCACTTATGGCCAAAGCTTACGTTAGCTCATATCCTTTGAATGATAAAGTCCTGCTCGCTCAAAAAACGCGCGCTGCTGCGCAAAACACCTGATATTTGTGCAATTCTTGGCATTTTTTCTGGCGTTAAGCTCTTTCTTTTGGCGCATTTTGCGCCGGCGATGTTTTTATTTCTGTCTACTGGTCGTGCAAGCCTTATAATTCGCCCACTTTTTTCTCTTAGTTGAGTTTCCCCATGAGTCTTCCGGTTCTTGTTCTTAAGCCCCAGGCTGATCGTCGCCTGAAATTGGGTCATTTGTGGATCTACAGCAACGAGGTTGAGGTGGAAAAATCCCCTCTGAAAGCCTTTGGGATGGGGCAGCAAGCGTTAGTGACTGCACACAATGGCAAGCCGTTGGGAATTGCCTTGATTAACCCTAACGGTTTGATTTGTGGGCGCCTGATTAGTCGCGATGAGAAGTTTCCTCTTAATAAATCCTTGTTGGTGCATCGTATCAAGCAATCGTTGGCGTTGCGGGAGCTGGCATTTGATGAGCCCTTTTATCGCTTGATTTATGGTGATGCTGACTTGTTGCCAGGCTTGGTGGTGGATCGTTTTGGTGATTACCTGGTGGTACAAATCGCCGGCGCCGGCATGGAACTGGTAAAAGATGACATAGTCGCCGCATTGGTACAGGTGCTTGATCCAGCCGGTATTTTGCTAAGCAATGAACACAGCGCGCGCGAATTGGAAAACCTGCCGGAATATACGCAAGTGGTTTATGGCGAGGTGCCGGAAAAAGTCGAGTTAATTGAAAACAACACCCGCTTTTTTGCTCCGGTACAGGGCGGACAAAAAACTGGCTGGTTCTATGATCACCGCGTAAATCGCGCGCAATTGCAGCAGTATGTGCAAGGCAAGCGTGTGTTGGATGTGTTTTCTTACATCGGTGGCTGGGGGATCCAGGCGGCGGTCGCTGGCGCCAGCGAAGTGTTTTGTGTTGATGCATCTGAATCAGCGATTGACGCCGTGTTGGAGAATGCACAACTAAATGGCGTGGAGGATCGTGTTGCCGGTATCCAGGGCAAGGCGATTGATGTGCTCAAAGAGTTGATCGCCAATGATGAGCGTTTTGATGTGGTGGTATTGGACCCGCCTGCGTTTATTAAAAAGCGCAAGGATCAAAAAGCCGGTGAAGCGGCTTATCGCCATATTAATGAATTGGGGATGCGTTTATTGGGGCGTGATGGTTTGCTGGTTTCCGCATCCTGTTCGATGCATCTCGGTAAAGATACTTTGCTGGAAATTGTCCGTGCTGCCGGCCGCCATCTGGATCGCCATGTGCAGATTATCGGCCAGGGCGGCCAGGGGCCTGATCACCCGATCCACCCGGCAATTCCGGAAACTGACTATTTGAAAGCGGTATTTGCGCGGGTTTATCTCGCGTAATGCAGGCTGCCGGGTCTGCGCACTAATCGCGCAGGCTCAGGATTGGCCAATTGCGCTCGCGGGCGATGGCGTTGAGCCGTTCATCCGGATCGACGGCTACCGGGTTATCTACTTGTTCCAGTAAGGGCAGGTCATTGATGGAATCGCTGTAGAAATACGCCCCGTCCAATGAATGCCGGTTTGATTTCAGCCATTCGTGCAGATAGGTAATTTTCCCCGCCTGGAAGCAGGGCGTTCCTACAAAATTGCCGGTATGGCGGCCGTCTATTACTTCCGGATCTGTGGCAAGTATGTCATCCACGCCCAGTCGTTTTGCGATTGGTCGGGTCACGAAACCGTTGGTAGCGGTGATGATCAGCAAGTGATCGCCCTGCTCACGATGCTTGCGCAAAAGGGCTTCGGCTTTGGCAAGCATGAGTGGTTCGATATGCGTTGCCATAAACTCTGCATGCAGTGCCTGCAGTTCTTCCTGTGTGTGGCGTGTCAGCGGGGCGAGGGAAAATTGTAAATAGGCGCAAATATCAAGGGTGCCATTTTTGTAGTCGGCATAGAACCTGTCGTTGGCGATCCGGTAGGCATCTGCATCTACCAATTGCTTCTCTACCAGAAATACTCCCCAGCTATGGTCGCTATCTCCCGCAATCAGGGTGTTATCCAAATCAAAAATCGCCAGGGCCACGGTAAATCCTCTTGGTAAGCATCGTATTAAGTTAAATATAAATGGTTTGGAATTGTTGCAGGGGCGCTAGGATAGCTGGCGCGCCAAACTGGCTCAATGTTTTATCCATGATTCAGGGTTGCGGGTTTGGGCAGGCCTGTTATAGTGCGGAAAACGCTGTTTTGAGGAACCTGTTCGCGTTTATTGAAAACGTCGGTGAATTCCTGCAGCAAAACTCTTTATTTATGGACAGTTCCCTGTGATAGATTCAGACGGATTCCGCCCTAATGTGGGCATCATACTAACCAATGACCGGGGGCAACTACTCTGGGCCAGGCGAGTTGGTGGGCAGGATGCGTGGCAATTTCCGCAGGGCGGTATCAACGCCCATGAAACGCCCGAACAAGCGCTGTACCGTGAGTTGCACGAAGAGATTGGTTTGCATCAACAGGATGTGGAGATATTGGCATGCACCCGTGGGTGGCTGCGTTATCGATTGCCACATCGGTTGGTTAGACATAATTCCCTGCCATTATGTGTAGGGCAAAAACAAAAGTGGTTTTTGCTGCGCCTGTTAAGTGAGGACAGCAGGGTTTGCCTGGATAACGGCGGTCGCGCCGAGTTTGATGACTGGCGCTGGGTGAGCTATTGGTACCCTTTGGGGAAAGTGGTCTCTTTCAAACGCGATGTTTATCGCCGCGCACTTAAAGAGTTGTCGCTGTTCCATTCCCAATTGGAAGGACAATCTGGTGGTGTGCGCTAATAACCAATCAACAGGAGATCGACTGGTACATGCCGGTCATTAATCGAGTCAGGTTTTGATGTTAAATTCACTGCGTTCCATAGTTCAGGAAGTAAACGCTGCGCGCGATATGAAAACCGCGCTGGCGATTATTGTGGCGCGCGTGAAGCAAGTGATGAAGACCCATGTATGTTCGGTTTACCTGCGCGATGCCAAGGGCGATTATGTACTGATGGCCACCGATGGCCTTAATGCCGATGCGGTTGGCAAGGTACGGCTGGCGGCTGGTGAGGGCCTTGTTGGCCGGGTAGTTGTCCGCGAAGAACCCATTAACCTTGAACACGCTGAAGCCCATCCGAGTTATCAATATTTCCCCGAAACCGGTGAAGAGCGCTACAGCTCATTCCTCGGGGTGCCTATTATCCACCACCGTAAAGTGCTGGGTGTTCTGGTTGTCCAGCAAGTGGAACAGCGCCGGTTTGATGAAGGGGAAGAAGCCTTTCTGGTGACTATGTCGGCGCAGCTTGCCGGCGTGATTGCCCATGCCGAGGCAACCGGTGGTGTTATTCCTGTGGGCACCAAGGCGGCCCAATCAAAATTCGTCGGGGTTTCCGGTGCATCGGGAATCGCTATTGGTGAAGCAGTGGTTATCGCACCGGCAGCGGATTTACGTTCGGTACCCTATCAAGCCTGCAAGGATGTGGAGGCCGAAATTACCTCGTTCCAGCGCAGCTTGATCGCTGTGCGCGAAGATATAAAAGTGTTGGGCGTTAAACTGAAAGAGCGAATCAATCGCGAAGAACAGGCGTTGTTCGATGCCTACCTCGCGATGCTGGATGATGCTTCGTTGGGTGGCGAAGTCGTTGCCCGTATCCGCAAAGGGGCGGTTGCTTCTTACGCATGGAGTGAAGTCATCCTCGAGCACGAAAGTATTTTCAACAGCATGAATGACCCCTATCTGCGCGAACGCGCTACCGATTTGCGCGACCTGGGGCGCAGGGTGCTGGAATACCTGCAGGAGTCCAACCAAAAAACCCGTGTCTACCCGGACAGGACCATCCTCATTGGCGAGGAGCTGACGGCGTCTATGTTAGGGGAAATTCCCAAGGAAAAGCTGGCAGGACTGGTATCTGTTCAAGGGTCCTCCAACTCCCATGTGGCAATTCTTGCCCGCGCGATGGATATCCCCACGGTAATGGGCGCGGTGGATCTTCCTTATACGCAAATCGATGGTCGCCCGATTATCGTCGATGGCTACAAAGGCACTGTGTATTGCGACCCCAATCCGCAATTGCGCAAACACTATAAAGCGATCTACCTGGAAGAACAGGCGCTGGTTAAAGGCCTGGAGGCACTGAAAAACCTGCCTTGTGAAACCCAGGATCGTTATCGCTTGCCGCTACATGTAAATACCGGCCTTATGGCGGATGTAGTGCGTTCCCTTGAGCGCGGTGCGGAAGGCGTTGGCCTCTATCGCACTGAAGTCCCGTTTTTATTGCGTGATCGCTTCCCCAGTGAGGAGGAGCAACGCGCGATTTATCGCGAACAACTGGAAGCTTTTGCTCCCCACACTGTGACCATGCGTACGCTGGATATCGGCGGCGACAAAGCGTTGCCTTATTTCCCGATTGAAGAAGACAACCCCTTCCTCGGCTGGCGCGGTATCCGCGTTACGCTGGATCATCCGGAGATTTTCCTGGCCCAGATCCGCGCCATGATCAAGGCCAGTGAAGGCCTGGATAATTTGCGTATCCTGTTGCCAATGATCACGAACGTGCAGGAAGTAGATGCGTCCCGTGCGCTTATCCAGCGCGTCCATAAAGAGCTGCTGGAAGAAGGTTATCGCGTGCGTAAACCGCAAGTGGGGGTGATGATCGAGGTGCCGGCGGCAGTTTATCTGGCGCCGGAGCTATCGCGCCGGGTAGATTTCCTTTCTGTTGGTAGTAACGACTTAACCCAGTATTTGCTGGCGGTGGATCGTAACAATGCCCAGGTGGCAGATTTGTACCAGGCGTTTCATCCTGCCGTGTTGCGCGCCCTGCAATATATTGTGTACGCCGCGCATGATGCCGGTATCAGTGTCAGTATTTGTGGTGAGTTGGCGGGCGATCCGGGCGCCGCTATTTTATTGATGGCGATGGGCTTTGATACGTTATCCATGAACGCCACCAACCTGCCCAAGGTGAAATCGGTTATCCGTGGTATTACTTTCGCGCGTGCCAAGCAATTGCTGGCGGAAGTTATGCGTATGTCCAATGGTGACCTCATTCGCGAACATATTGATCGCGAGTTGCGCGAGACTGGCTTGACCCGCCTGATTCGGCCGGTGGCGTCCGACAGCAACTAATTCAGACTTCTAATATTATCCGCTGGTTGCGATTGTGCGATTTAAGGTCGCGCATCGAACCGGCGTCAGCAAATCCAGGTGTTTATGTTGCAGTACCCCGATATTGATCCCGTAGCTTTCACCCTTTTCAAAGATCCGATCCAGGTGGGAAATCTGGCGATAGGTCCATTTAGCGTGCATTGGTATGGGATTATGTACTTGCTGGCGTTTTTGAGCGCCTGGTTGATTGCCCTTTATCGCACGCGTGCCCCTTATTCGCCCGTTAACAAATTCCAGGTTGAAAACCTCATCACTTACGGTGCCTTCGGGGTAATTCTCGGGGGGCGTTTTGGTTATGTGTTGTTTTACAACTTTGAAAAATGGTTGCAGGACCCATTGTGGTTGTTTCGTGTCTGGGAAGGAGGAATGTCATTTCACGGCGGTTTGATTGGCGTTATTGTGGCGATGTTTATCTATTCCCGCCGCATCAATCGCCCGTTCACCAGTGTGATGGATTTTGTCGCCCCGATTGTGCCGCTGGGGCTGGGCTTTGGCCGCCTGGGTAATTTTATTGGCCAGGAACTTTGGGGGCGCGTTAGCGATGCGCCCTGGGCAATGGTATTCCCCAAGGCGATGGACCCGGCCGGCGTAGCCCGTCACCCGAGCCAGTTGTATCAGGCTTTCCTCGAAGGTTTGGTACTTTTTGCCATCGTGTTCTGGTTTTCCTCCAGGCCTCGCCCACGCTGCGCTGTTTCCGGGATGTTTTTGATCGGTTATTCCATTTTCCGTTTCAGCGTCGAGTTTGTGCGTGAACCGGATCAAGGGATTGGCTTTGATTTAATGGGCTGGATGACCCGCGGGCAGCTATTATGTGTACCCATGTTTTTACTGGGTGTTGGTTTGCTGGTATACGCCTATGCAGTTGTGGCGAAAACCAATGAACCACAGAAAAATGAACTGCAAAAAGCATCATAAAAACATGATGATGTGTTAAAACGAATGAAGAATACAGGTTGTTGAATGAAGCAATATCTTGAGTTAATGCGCGATGTGGTTGATAACGGTATCCAGCGCGGTGATCGCACCGGTACCGGAACCCGCTCCGTATTTGGTCGCCAGCTGCGTTTTGACCTGAGCGAAGGTTTCCCGCTGGTCACTACCAAAACAGTGCACCTGAAAAGTGTGATTGTCGAACTCTTGTGGTTCCTGCAAGGCCGTACCGATGTGACCTGGTTGCAAGAGCGTGGTTGCAGCATCTGGAATGAGTGGGCTACGGAAAGCGGTGATCTTGGTCCGGTGTACGGCAAGCAATGGCGCAGTTGGGCATGTCCGGATGGTTCCAGCATCGATCAGATTTCGCAGGTAATCGCCCAAATCAAAAAGAATCCTTACTCGCGCCGTTTGATTGTGAGCGCCTGGAACCCGGCAGATCTGCCGGACGAATCCATGAGTCCGCAGCAAAACGTAGAGCATGGCCGTATGGCGCTGGCTGCTTGCCATACCCTGTTCCAGTTTTACGTTGCCGATGGCAAATTGTCTTGCCAGCTTTACCAGCGCAGTGCAGATTTATTTTTGGGTGTGCCGTTCAATATTGCCAGCTACGCGCTGTTGACGCATATGATCGCCCAGCAATGTGACCTCGGTGTGGGTGATTTTGTGCATACCTTTGGTGATTGCCACCTGTACAACAACCACATCACCGATAACATCGTGTTTGAGCAATTGGCGCGTGAGCCAAAGCACCTCCCCACGCTGAAGATTTTGCGTAAACCTGACTCAATTTTCGATTATGAGTTGCAGGACTTTGAGTTCGAGGGCTATCAGCCCCACCCGCGTATTGCAGCGCCTATCGCTATTTAATGGCGGGCGGCAAAGGCGAAATAGAACAGCAAGATCAATAGATAAGAAAGGCAAGGTTTCGATGAAATTGGCCATCATTGTGGCAGCAGCCAGGAACGGTACGATCGGGCGCAACAACCAATTGCCGTGGCATCTTCCACAGGACTTGAAATACTTTAAATCCGTTACCCTGGGCAAACCGGTCATTATGGGGCGCAAAACCTATGAATCCATTGGCCGGCCATTGCCGGGGCGCACCAATATTGTCATAACCCGCCAGCCGGATTGGCAAGCAGTCGCTGGTGTTGTTGTGGTTTCCAGCCTTGAGCAGGCAATTGCCGCTGCGGAAAATGTGGTTGCCGGTGCAGCGGATGCCGAAGCGATGATTATCGGCGGCGCGGAGATTTACCAATTGGCGCTGGGCCGGGCAGATCGCGTTTACCTGACGCAAATTGAAGTGGATATTGATGGTGACGCCTCGTTTCCATCCTTATCTCCAGCACTGTGGCAGCGCACATCGGCAGTTACCGGTGATCCTGCCGCCGAATTACCGCACACTTTTTGTGTCTATGAGCGGCATGAATGAATTATTTAGTGGGTATCGGTGGCTAGTTTTTCACCACTGATCTTAAATTGCTTTATTCAAGTGCAATGCGTGTTACCTAAATACACGCCTGAAAAGTCTAAAAGATAAATCGTGGATGTGGTTTGAGGCGCTCATTACAATGCGCGCTCATTGCCGGAGCACGGCACATCAAGTTGTTAATAGTCGCGAGTTTTCATCGTTTGTTTCCAAAAAAGCACATCATTAGCACCCGATTGGGAGGGGTATGGAAAAGCATCGATTTTTAGCGGTGATGTCGTCCGCGTTGCTATCCGCAAACCTGCTGATGGTTGGCCAGGTATGGGCGCAGGCTGCAACCAATGTCGATGCGGTGGTGGAGGCCGGGCAAGCTAAAACTGCGCAGGCCGAAGCGTCGCAAACGCGTATTGATCAATTGGTTAATGAAACCGAAGACCTTGCACGCGAATTCAAGCAACAAAATAAATTCATCGACGACTTGCGCATTTTCAATGCACAAATGGAAAAGCAGGTTTCCCTGCAGTTACAAGTCGTGGATGAATTGACGACCTCCATAGAAAAAGTGACGGTGATTGAACGGCAAATCCAGCCATTGATTTTCCGCATGCTCGATAGCCTGGAACAGTTCGTAAAGCTGGATAAACCTTTCTCCTTGCGTGAGCGGCAACAACGTTTGGCCATGTTACGAGCCAATCAGGACCGCGCTGATATCCCTGTCTCTGAAAAATTCCGCCAGGTACTTGAAGCCTACAAAATTGAATCCGCCTACGGAACATCCATTGAAGCTTACAAAGAGACTTTGACGTTGGAAGGACAGCCGCGCGAAGTGAATATTTTGCGGGTCGGACGTATTGCGCTGATGTACCAAACTACCGATACCACTCTGAGTGGCTACTGGGACCCATCCAAACGGGGTTGGGTTGCGCTGGACAGTTCCTATAAAGCCCGCATCCTCAAAGGCTTGCGCATCGCGCGTGATCAAACTGCCAGCGATATTATGTTGTTACCCGTACAGGCACCGGAGCGTTCGAAATGAGGTTGGGAGTTGTGTTTGCACTGGTGGCAGGGATTTTATCAACAAGCGCGTTGGCACAACCGGAGCGCGCACAAAACCTTGATCAATTACTCGATATGATCAAACGCTCGCAGATTAGCGAGTCGGCGGAACATCGCCAGCGCGAAGCTGAATTCGCGCGCAATAAAGCCAACCAGGTGGCGCTGGTTGAACAAGCCAAGGCAACGCGTGCACAACTCGAAGAGCGCGCCGCCGAATTGGAACGTATCTATACCGAACAACAACTGCTGGTTAACAGTAAGAAAGCGCAATTGAGTGAGCGCCTGGGGTCCATGCGCGAATTGTTCGGACACCTGACTTCTACTGCAGGGGATTTGCGCGGTGTGCTCGATACCTCGCTGGTCAGCGCCCAGTATCCGGGGCGCGGCGATTTCCTGCAGGCCTTGATCGAAAAAATGAACGGCAGCACGCAACTGCCAGATATCGAGGAAATCGAGCGCCTGTGGTACGAGGCCCAGCGCGAAATGATCGAAACCGGGCGTGTCGTGGCGTTTAGCGGCCCGGTAGTGAAGATCAGCGGTGAGACACGGAAGCAGGAGATTGTGCGGATTGGCGCTTACAACCTGGTGTCCGAAGGTCATTACCTGAGTTATGACGGGCGCAAAATCGAAGAACTGGTGCGCCAGCCGGGCGATGATCTACTCGCTGCGGCAGCGGAGTTACAAGCTGCCAAAAGCGGCACGACAGTCAATATTGGTATAGATCCATCCGGCCCGCGCGGTGGCCAACTACTCTCGGCATTGACCCAAAAACCTACCTTTATGGAATACCTTGATCAAGGTGGCCTGGTGGGATGGGCCATTGTATGGGTAGGTGTTTTTGGCCTCGCATTGGGTGTTTGGCGAATTTATGTATTGCTTACGGTCAGTACCAAGGTCCATGCACAACTGAATAATCCCGTTGCGAACCCCGACAATCCCCTTGGTCGCGTTCTGATTATGGCGGAGGAAAATGCCGCTGTAGATCTGGAAACCCTGGAACTGAAACTGGAAGAGGCAGTACTGCGCGAGCGCCCGGCGATTGAAAGTGGTTTGTCGATGATGAAAATTATCGCTGCAGTAGCGCCGCTCTTAGGGCTGTTGGGGACGGTGACCGGTATGATTACCACGTTCCAGGCCATTACCATTTTTGGTGCCGGTGACGCCAAGAATATGGCTGTCGGTATTTCCATGGCACTGGTCACCACGGTGCAAGGGCTGGTAGTAGCGATTCCAATGGTCTTGATGCACACCCTGGTGAATGGCCGGGCCAAATCGGTGATCCATATCCTGGATGAACAAAGCGCGGGCCTCGTCGCAGAAAACGCTGAACGTAAAGCGGCAGCGCAGGCCTGAAATCCATGCAGCCGCTGCTGGATGCCATAGCGACTCTCCGCGCCTTTCTGGACCAGGGCGGATTGATGATGTATTTCATCGCCCTGCTAACCTTGTGTATGTGGACCCTGATTTTTGAGCGGCTGTCCTACTTCAAAGGCGATTTAAAACCTGAATTGCAAGAGTTTTTCAGTGCATGGGAAGCGCGTCGCGAGCGTAAATCCTGGTATGCCCACAAAATTCGTACCGCGATGATTTCGCGGGTTAATAGCCGGATTGACGCGAATCTGGATATTATCTCCGCGCTAGTTGCCTTGTGCCCGTTAATGGGGTTACTCGGTACCGTGATCGGTATGATTGAAGTATTCAGTGTGCTTTCCACCAGCGGCGGTGGCAACGCCCGGTCCATGGCCAACGGCGTATCCAAAGCGACAATTCCCGTGATGGCGGGCATGGTATCGGCGATCAGCGGACTCTTTGTCCATGCGTACCTGGCACGGGTGGCGAATACTGAAAAAGCGCTGTTTGCAGACCATCTCACGATGGATCATTAATAATCCCGGTCATTTTTTTGATAAAAGCTGATCAACATTTCGGTAACAGTTTTGGTCACCCATAACTGCTTTCGCGGTGACTTTCGTAGTGAGATGGTTCATGAGCCGGCATAAAGCAAAATTTGAAGACGACGTACAAGCATTAGATCTAACGCCCATGCTGGACGTAGTCTTTATCATGCTGGTTTTTTTCATTGTTACCGCATCATTTGTGAAAGAAACCGGGCGCGAAGTCATGCGTCCGGATTCCACCACCGCACAAGATCAACCCAAGGCAACCTTATTAATTTCAGTGACTGCCGATAACGAAATCTGGATAGATAATCAACGCATTGAGCAGCGTGGATTGCGCCGTGCCATCGAGCGCATGCGTATCGATAATCCCAAAGGTGCGCTCTCAATCCAGGCTGCTATCGATGCCGACATGCAATACATTTTTACGATTGTGAATGCCGCGCGTGATGCCGGTGTTGACGATGTAATTGTATCCACTCCAAAAAGCACGCAACCATGAATCCATCGCGCATGGCAGTAGGTGCAATGCTTGCGGTCATGACGACGTTGTGCCTGCTATTTCTGATGAACATGTTGATCAACAATCAATTCGAAGAGCCGGACGATTACCGCACTATTCCTGTTGCGCCGATCCTGATGCCGAACATCAGTGTGGAAAAACGTCTTGAAGCGCCGCCCCCGGTCAAACCGCCCGAGCCGGAATTGCCACCGGAAGAAATGTCGGTGCAGGATTTTGTAATTCCTGACATCGTGATTGCACCGCTGGATCTTGATACTCCTATTTTCAACGATACCTTGCTGGATACGCGTGCATTGGTTTTTACCGAAGGCGAATATTTGCCCATCGTAAAAGTGCAGCCTGAATATCCTAACTCGGCGCTCTCGCGCGGTATCGAGGGGTATTGCACAGTGGAATTCACCATCACTGTTACAGGGGCCACGCGCGATGCGCGTACGATCACTGAAGATTGCCGCACCAAAGACGGCCAACTTACCAGCGTATTTGATCGCGTTTCAGTACGCGCTGCTGCAAAGTTTAAATACAAACCGAAAGTGGTAGATGGTAAACCGGTTGAAATTCGCGGAGTCAAAAGCCGCTTCGTCTTTGAGATGAAATAGGGTCCCGGCGATGAATTGGATTGCAACGCTAGTAATAACCACCCGCGTACTCAAACAAACGTTTGTTGTAATAATTTTATTGGTCGTTACCGGGCAGGCATTCGCGCAGGTTGCCAGCCAGAATATCCATCGCGATGAGCGGCGTGTTTTGCCGCACGTCTCTGCCGCATTTGGCAATAAAATTGAAGAAGTATTAATTTTTATTCAGCCTGCTAACCCTGACTCAGCCTTAAATCCCGGCAAAGCCATTTCCCTGTTGTCGCAATTGGAAGCTAACAAAAACCAATTGAATGCTTATGAGCTGGTATTGCTCTACCAATATTTTGGTTACGCCTATCTTGCGCAAGAAAATTATTCCCGTGCCGCAGATTATTTTAATCGTGCGCTGGCCCAGTCGCCCAATATTCCTGTAGCTATGGAGGCGCAAATTTTATTGGTGCTTGGGCAAGTGTACCTGGTGGATGAAAAGCCGCGGCAAGCATTAAACACCATGTTGCGCTGGACTGAATATGTCGATGAAATGCATCCGGACCAATGGGCGTTATTCGCCAAAATTTATTACAAACTAGGTGATAACGATGACGCACTGGTGAATATTAATGAAGCTATTGATGCGCAGCTGGATAACAAAAAAACGCCCACTGAGTCCTGGTATTTGTTGCAGCACAGTTTGTATGTGGAGCGGGAAGATTATAAAAATGCTTTGGCTTCGTTGAAAAAACTGGTTGGCTATTATCCCAAGGCGCGTTATTGGAAAAGCCTCTCCCATATTTATGGCGAATTAAAACGCGACCAGGAGTCCCTTGCCGCTCTGGAGATTTGTTATCAGCTTGGCGGCCTGACAACAGAAAAGGAATTATTAAATCTCTCTTACTTGTTAATGGAAGAGAACGCACCTTACAAAGCGGCGAAGGTGTTAAAAAAAGGATTGTATGTGGATCGAATAATTGCGCCCGATCCCAATAACCTGATGTTGCTGGCAGAGTCGCTACGCCTTGCAAAAAACTCCAAAGAATCGTTGGTTGAATATGAGAAGGCTGCAAAAAATTCACGCGATCCGGAGCTGATTTTACGCTTGGCGAGTGCATACTACGATAATGGAAAATTCAAGGAAGCCGCGCGCGCTGCGCGCAATGCCCTCAAGGCGCCGCGCCTGAAACGTGCCGATCACGCAAACTTTGTGGTAGGGCAAGCAGAGCTGGCCCAGAATAATTTTGATGAGGCATTAAAATTTTTTGAAGCGGCGAGTAAAGATCCGCGCAGTGAAACGTCTGCAAAAGAATGGATTACGTATGTCGAACGGGAAAAACTAAAAACATCGTCTGCAACAGCGACGCTTCCGGTGCGGCAATAAGGTGTTACGTCAACAGGTTTGCAATCAGCCACCAACAAAAAAGCCCGCATTATTGCGGGCTTTTTTGTTGTAGTGAAAGCGGGACCACAAGATCAATTAATCGAGCTTGCTTAAATCCCTTACCGCACCTTTATCGGCGCTGGTTGCCAGCATCGCATAGGCTTTCAATGATGCGGAGACTTTGCGTGGACGAACTTCGCTGGGTTTCCAGGCCAATGGACCTTTGGCATTTTCGGCGGCGCGACGGGCATCCAGTTCCGCATCGGTCAGCACTACATTGATGCTGCGGTTGGGGATGTCGATGCGAATGATATCGCCATTCTGTACTAAACCAATTGCACCGCCAGCCGCCGCTTCGGGCGATACGTGGCCGATCGATAAACCCGAGGTTCCACCGGAGAAGCGACCATCGGTCAGCAGCGCGCACGCTTTGCCCAGGCCTTTGGATTTTAAATAGCTGGTGGGGTAGAGCATCTCTTGCATACCCGGACCACCTTTTGGGCCTTCATAGCGAATGACGACAACATCGCCTTCTTTCACTTTGCCATCGAGGATGTCGGCTACGGCTTTGTCCTGGCTTTCTACAACATAAGCCTTGCCTTCAAAGACCCAACAGCTTTCGTCTACGCCTGAGGTTTTCACTACACAGCCGTCGAGCGCGATGTTGCCTTTAAGGACTGCCAAACCGCCTTCTTTGCTGTACGCATTTTTAACAGAACGGATACAACCTTCGGCGCGGTCGCCATCCAATGTCGGCCAGCGTGTTGCCTGGCTAAAAGCGACCTGGGTCGGGATACCGGCAGGGCCTGCTTTGTAGAAAGTCGCTACCGCTTCGGATGAGGTGCTGATGATGTCCCATTTATCCAACGCTTCCTGGAAGGTTTTGCTGTGAACAGTGGGCAATTGGTTGTGGAGCAAACCACCGCGATTCAGTTCCGCCAAAATACCCATTACGCCACCGGCGCGGTGCACGTCTTCCATGTGGTATTTCTGGGTGTTGGGGGCAACTTTACACAACTGCGGTACTTTGCGGCTCATGCGGTCCACATCGAACATAGTGAACGGCACTTCGCCTTCCTGCGCGGCGGCAAGCAAGTGCAGGATGGTATTGGTTGAACCGCCCATGGCAATATCGAGTGCCATCGCATTTTCATAGGCTTCAAAGGTTGCGATGGAGCGTGGCAATACGCTGTCATCGTCTTCTTCGTAGTAACGCTTGGTGATTTCCACAATACGGCGGCCAGCTTCGAGGAACAACTGTTCGCGGTCAGCGTGGGTTGCCAGTAAGGAGCCGTTGCCCGGCAAGGATAAGCCCAGTGCTTCGGTCAGGCAGTTCATTGAGTTAGCGGTAAACATACCCGAGCAGGAACCACAGGTGGGGCAGGCAGAGCGCTCGTACTCATTCACTTTTTCGTCGCTGGCGTTGTCGTCTACCGCAATCACCATGGCATCAACCAGATCGAGCTTATGCTCGGCAAGTTTGGTTTTCCCCGCTTCCATCGGGCCACCGGATACGAAAATCACCGGGATATTCAGGCGCATCGCCGCCATCAACATACCGGGGGTGATTTTGTCGCAGTTGGAAATACAAACGATGGCGTCGGCGCAGTGCGCATTCACCATGTATTCCACCGAGTCGGCGATGATGTCGCGCGATGGCAGGCTATAGAGCATGCCGTCATGGCCCATGGCGATACCGTCGTCCACGGCAATGGTATTGAATTCTTTGGCAACGCCGCCGGCTTTTTCAATTTCGCGGGCAACCAATTGACCCAGGTCCTTGAGGTGAACGTGGCCGGGTACAAATTGGGTAAAGGAGTTGGCAACAGCGATGATAGGTTTTTGGAAATCGTCATCTTTCATGCCCGTTGCACGCCACAGGGCGCGGGCACCGGCCATATTGCGGCCCGATGTCGTGGTTTTGGAACGATAAACCGGCATAACTAACCTCGATCTTGTATTAGCGGCTAACAGATAGGCACCCATCTTAACAGATGCCCCAAGCCAGCCGCAGTAAGATGTGTTATCGCGGGCAATAACAATCGTGCATACCAAATTGTCGTCACATCACATATGCGATATTTTTATTTGATAATAAAAATGAGATTGATTCGCGTTAGCTTTTTGTTTAAAATATATTCATCTAAATATCCAGATCCATATTCCGTTATATCCCCCTATTTAAACACTCTCAGGAAGTCGTTATGCATACTTTATTACGCAGCGCTTTAGCTCTATCAGTAGCTGGCGTTGTTTGGAGCGGTGGTGCCCATGCCCAGGCCAACCAGTCATCAGGAAAATCAAACCAGGGCAAAGGTGAGATAGAAACTGTTTACATTTATGGCGAAATCGAACAGACCAAAACCGCGACCAAGTTAAACCTGACCGTATTGGAAACACCGCAAGTGGTCTCAGTAGTGTCCCGCGACCAGATCGACGATTTCGCCCTGCGCGAAGTCAATTCCCTGCTGGCCTATGTCCCGGGTGTTACTGTTGAGCAAGTGGAAACCGGCCGGACCTACTACACCGCGCGCGGCTTCGACATTGTCAACTTCCAATCCGATGGCATGGGCGTGCCTTTCTCCTATGGCCTGACCCAGGGCCATGACGACACCGCCATTTATGAACAGGTGGAAGTCGTTAAAGGGGCGACCGGTTTGATCACCGGCCTGGCCAACCCCTCGGCGACCATTAACTATTTGCGTAAGCGTCCGACAGCGGAAACAAAGGCGTCACTCGCCGCTTCGCTGGGTAGCTGGGACCAATACCGTCTGGATGGCGATATTTCCGGTGCCATTATTGAGGATAAACTCAATGGGCGGCTGGTAGTGGCCAGGCAAGATGGCGATTCCTACCTGGATCGCTACGGCAAGGAATTGACTGTGTTCTACGGTATTGTCAGTGGCGAAATCACCGCCAGCACCCGCTATACCCTTGGCCACAGCAGCAATGACAGCCACAGCGATGCCAACTCATCCGGTGCCTTGCCGCTGTTTTACAGTGATGGCTCGCTGACCGACTACGATGTGTCCACCAACACTGCGCCGGACTGGGCCTACCAGGATGTGGAGCAAAAACGCACCTTTGTGGAACTGGAGCAGGACCTGGGCGCGAACTGGACGGCAAAAGCGGTGTTCACGCGTAACGACCTGGATAGCGAATGGACCTCCCTGTACCTGTCTGGCAGGCCCGACCCTGTTACCGAAGCGGGTTTGCTGGCCCATGCCAGCCTTTACCAGGCGGCGGATGAAGAGGAAGTGGCCGATCTTTTTATTAGCGGATCATTCTCACTGTTCGGTCAGGAGCACGAGCTGGTCGCCGGTATTAACCTGGCGGATATCACCTTGACCGGTCGTTCCATTTATACCGATGAGTGGAACTACAATCCTGTGGGTGCAGCCTGGGCCGAAGGCAAAACCGCGTTGCCGGAATTTGATGTTTACGACGCGGCGACCCAATCCACCCTGATCGATCAGGAGCAAAATTCTTACTACATCTCCACGCGCCTTAACCTCACCGACGCCCTGTCGGTTCTGTTAGGGACTCGCACGGTTGACATAGAGCAGGATGGCTATAGCTATGGCGCGCCCCAACTGGCGTCCGACGATGAAACCGTTCCCTACGCCGGTATTACCTACGAAGTGCTTGAGGGCACGATGCTGTACGCCAGCTACAGCGAAGTGTTTAACCCCCAGACCTGGGTTGATAAAGACCTGGCGCCATTAGGTGCGGTGCGCGGTGAAAGTAAGGAGTTTGGCGTTAAACAGGAAATATTTGACGGTAGTGCGGTGCTCACCCTTGCCTATTTTGAATCCGCGCAGGAAAACTTCGGTGAATGGGTAACCCGCGATACCGCCTCCGGTTTGAATATCTATCGCGGTGTAGGGTTTGAAAGCGACGGCGTTGAAGTAGAGTTGGCCGGTGAAGTGTTGACTGGCTTGAATATCAGTGCCGGCTATACCCACGTAGGGGTTGAAAACGACAATGGCGATAAGACCCGCCGTTTTATTCCCACCAACCAGTTTAAGCTGGCCACGGCCTATAACCTGGCGTCAGTCGAAGGCTTGCGGGTCGGTGCAGGGATTAACTGGCAGAATGAAATCTATTACGGTGATACCGAAGTGCAGGGCAGTTATGCACTGGTGGATTTGTTTGCCCGCTATGCGCTGACCACCAACCTGACCCTGGCGCTGAACCTGAATAATGTCGGCGATGAAAAATACCTGTTGAGCCCGCAGTGGGGCCAGGCCAATTATGGCGCACCCCGCAATGTCACTGGCTCGATTAGCTGGCGCTATTAACCAGATGACAGGCCAATAGCGGCAACAAAAAACAAGGCACTACCGGGAGAGCTGGAGTCAGCGACACCTGGAGTGCCTTGGTGTCGTTTAGCGGCCAACGCAGCAAATGGCGCAATGGATTTTATCGATCAAATTTGATACACAGGCGTTGATTAAAAAGTTGATAGACAAAGCTGATAGACAGAAAACAAGGCACATGGAAATCACTGGCCACCTGGCAACCAAAGAGACAAATGTATGCGTACTTTTTTTACCTTGCTCCACCGTTATTTCGGGCTCACGATTGCGGGGTTTCTGGTAATCACCGGGCTGACTGGCGCCATTATTTCCTGGGATCATGAGCTGGATGATTTGTTGAATCCGCACTTGCTGGACGCTTCCACTACCGGTACGCCGATGAGCGCCACGGCCTTGGCCGAAGAAGTGGAGCGGCAATTCCCGCAGGTAGAGGTCACCTACTATGAACTCGCGGTTGAGCCGGGGCATTCCTATTACTACTGGGTGGAACCCCGGGTAAACCCGGAAACCGGCAAGCTGTATGAGCCGGGGTTTAACCAGGTGTATGTCGACCCTGTGTCGGGCGAGATTTTGGGTAAGCGCGAGTGGGGCGCCGTCTGGCCGATCACTACCGAAAACTTTGTCTCTTTCCTCTACAAGTTGCATTTCAGTTTGCACATTCCCGAGTTCATGGGCACTGACCACTGGGGTATCTGGTTACTGGGCGTGATCGCCCTGACCTGGACCATCGATTGTTTTATTGGTTTTTACCTGACCTTGCCCAAGCGCCAACGCCAGACCCTGGCGCGTGCCACCGGAAATGCCGAGGGTGGCAGCTATTGGCAGCGCTGGATGCCGGCCTGGAAAATTCGCTGGAACAGCGGTAAAACCAAACTGAATTTCGATTTGCATCGCGCCTTTGGCCTGTGGACCTGGGTGTTGTTGTTTGTGGTGGCTTTTACCGGTTTTTCGCTGAATTTGTACCGGGAGGTATTTTTCCCGGCAATGTCCCTGGTATCCGATGTAACGCCGACCCCCATCGACCAGCGCACTCCGTCCGGTCACGATAAGCCCATCGCCGCCGGTTACGGTTTTACCAAAGCTATCGAGCTGGGCCAGCAGGCAGGCGCCGAAAAGGGCTGGTCGCAACCAGTCAACAGCATCTGGTACGCGCGCGAGTTTGGTATTTACCGGATTGAGTTTTTCACTGCGGCCGAAGGCCATGGTGCGGGCGGCGTAGGCCATAAAGCGGTATTCCTGGATGCGAAAAGTGGCGAATTGCTGGGCGACTTTACCCCCTGGCGAGGCACTGCGGCTGACCTTTTTGTACAGGCCCAATTTCCCTTGCATTCGGGGCGTATCCTGGGGTTGCCGGGGCGTATTTTGATTTCGGTCATGGGCCTGGTGATCGCGATGCTGAGCATCACCGGTGTGATTATCTGGCACAAAAGATACAAAGCGCGTATTCGCAGTGCGCAAAAAGCGCAACAGGATGCAACGCAGAATGTACCGGTGGGAATTTCCCAGTAACTAGCCCGGTATAACTACACCGGTAAATATCCCGATAACTAGCGCAGTAATCAAAGCCGGGTTTTACAAAACAGCTTGGACCGATCACCCCATGTACCCCATGGGGTGATCAACACCCCGGAACGCCCCCCACCATTAATAAAGCTCTCTTTATCAGCCGGAAATATTTGCGCCTTCTTTCTCACTAATGGCGGCATGCTCATTAATTGTTGCGCGCTCATTACTGGTCGCGCGGGCAGTGGCGTTTTTCGGTGGTGGAAATCCAAATAACAAACGCATATTAGTGTTTTTATAATTGAGGCCGCTAGGCGCATCTTCCGGCACAGTCGCGGGGTCGGTATAGGTACCGAACAATCTGTCCCACACGAAAATCTGGGCAAAATTGGTATCTGAATATTGTCGGGCCACGCTATGGTGAACCATATGGTACCGGGGGGTTACCAAAATCCACTCGAGGTATTGTTCATAGGGAATACGCATATTGGAATGGATAAAGTGTTGCGACAAGGTAAAGAAAATAAGGAAAAATAATCCCAAATCAATAAATTGCTCAAAGGAAATAAACGCGGCAAAAATTGTTGAAGGAATTATCCGGATAATAATTTGACCGGGCGATGTGCGCAGGCCGGAAATCCAGTAAATCACTTTGGGCGCATGGTGCCAGGCATGCTGGTGCCAAAACCAGGGGGTGTGCAGCGCCCTGTGCATCCAGTAATCCAGCAGGTCGATAAGCACTATGTAAATAATAACGAGCAGCCAGAACGGCGTGCTCATAATGTATTCGCGCGCGGCAACAATCCAGTTGTAACTTGAAAGCCAGCCTTGCATGGGCGTAACAATAACTGCCGCAGCGACAATAAAAAAAATGCGCGGGCTGATCGCCCCGATTAAATCCCATACCAAATCTGTTTTTTGGGCCGTTTTGCGCGCGGGAGACAGCAATAAGGAAATGCCCTGGATAAAAAAGCCCAGGCCAATTAACGCCAGTAGTTCGATAAGCATATTCATCTCCACAATAAACCAATGTTGCGGTACTGAGTGAATCAATAGTGGTGGTTACATCATTATTTTTTTACTGAATGGCTGTTACTTCATCGCCGCCCGGTACCATCCATGAAAATGACGGATACCATCTTCCATCGGTGTCTGGTAAGGCCCCGCTTCATTAACACCGAGCCGATAAAGCGCGCGTCGTCCCGCTTCAATGCGCTCGGCAATTTCGTCGTCTTCAAGCGCGGTTTCCATATAAGCTTTGCGGTGGGATTCAGCGAGCTCCGGATAGTTTTCCAATAATGTTGCCGGGTAATAAAACTCCACCACGTTCAAAGTGCTATGCACAGATTTTGGATATAAGGTGGATAACACCAGCGCGTAAGGAAAAACTTCGATCATGTGGGTGGGATAATAGGTGGCCCAGATTGCGCCGAACTCCGGTGTTAATCCCTCGTTATAAGAGAGCAGGTCGGAGTGCCAGGTTTTATAGGTATCGGTGCCCGCGCGATTCAGGTTGGACGTAACGCCAATGCGCTGCACGCTAAACCAGTTGCCGTAATCCCAATGCAGCCCTTTGCTGTCAACGTAGCGGCTCAGCCCCGGATGAAAGGGCGCTATGTGATAATCATCGTTATAAATTTCAACAAATGTTTTCCAGTTGTAAGCACAGGAATGCAGCTCCACATGCCCCAACGCATAATCGGTAAAATCAAATTCAGGCATGGCGAACAGCGTGGCCATATCGGCAGCGGGGTTGCGTTTTCCCTCGAACAATAAACCGGACACATTGCTCAACGGAAAGCGTTGTAAATTCGCACAGGGTTGTTTGGCGAATTTCGGCGCGTTCAATAATTTTCCGGTTTGATCGTAACTCCAGGCGTGTATCGGACAAAAAATACGATTGCCTGTTGCCAGTTTTCCGCGGCGAATTTCAGTGGGATCGGGTGTGCCGCCCAACATAATGGCTTGCCGGTGGCGGCACACGTTGGAGATAAGTTCAATCCCCTGTTCAGTTCGGATAAGCACACGCGAATTTCCTTCGTGTGGCAAGGCGTACCAGTCGCCGATGTTGGGCACCATAGCTTCATGCCCAACATACGTTGACGCGCAGGAAAAAATTTTTTCCTGCTCTTCGCGGAATATTGCTTCTGAACAATAGGCGTCAACAGGCAGTGCCAACTGCTCCTCGGGCGTGAGCCATATATCGTTGTAGCTGGCGGAGTATCGCTCCTGATTATCCAGTAATTGGTACATGGACCTGCCCATGATTGCTCCTCGTATTATGCAAATAATTATTGCGCTTACTGTGCAATAACATTGTTGTAATCCCGTTCATCAGTGGTACAAAAAAATGCAAAGAACACGCGCGAAAAACCGGTGTGCATTCAGGTCGATGCCTCGCTCAATCGCTGCAAGCGTTGATCCCGTGTTTGCCGCGGGCAAATATCACAGGACGCACGGCCGTGGCACAAATAGCGGAAACAACAATTTTTTTTATCCAATGCCAGGCGCGATTCACCGGCCGCATTTTGGTAATGGATAAAACCGGCGGCGCCTTCAAGCCCCATGGTGGTTAACCAGGTATTACCCAGCTCCTCCAGACCATCGACGCGCGCGGGATACACCATCAGCAATGCCGACACCACACAATCCGCCACTACGCGCTCCGCATTTTTTTGTGTGAGTCCCGACGCGCCCCCGGCGTTATACAAGTGGCGGCAACCCTGCATCAGGTCTTGTGCCATCCGCTGTACACACGCACGGGTTTGCCCCTGAGTAAACTCGCCGTGCGGGAATAACACACCGGACGGAATTCCCGATGCGGGAAAGTCCTGGCCCATCTCGTTAAGTGGCAACACAATCTGGCATCGATGTGCGGCAATGACCGCCAGGTAAATTGGTTGCCAGATGAGTAATCCCCAACTGCGGGCGCGCCAGTAGCGGGCGCCTGCTTCCGGATACTGCCGCTGCAAATAATTATGCAGGCGCGCAATAGTTTCTGTGCCCACTGCACTCCATGCCGGCGATTCAAAACCGATGTGCAGCGCGCATTCAGGAAGCAGTTCATTCACTGTCTCCTGCAAACGCGCTAACAGGCATGCCGATCTCAACACGCCGCCACAGCTTCCCGCTGCGACACCGGTTTTTCATTGGCAAATTGCGCCACCGGGTTGCTCAGTGGTTCAGCCATAATCAAACTGGAAGCCGGGTCCGCCAGGTTGATCATTTGCAAATTATTTTTAAGCTGCAAACGATTTAAACAGGAGTGCATAAATGTCGGCGCAAAAAAATCATAGCGCTGGAATTTATGGTTTAACTCCGGATGTCGCGCCTGGTAATTTTTTGCACACTGCGCCACCAGGCGCCAATACTGTTCTTCATCAATGGTGCCGCTCTCTTCCAGAATGTGTGACATAAAACGGAATACACCGTCGAACACATCGATAAAAATGCCCAACAGTTTGTAATCTTCGGGCACATCCACCACCATCCGTGCAGCATCCTCAGGAACTTTTGCATCCTTGTTTAAAATGACACATTCCTCCGCGAGATCTTTCATAAATACGCGTTTCGGCAAGTAACCGTCGAGTACCACAATCAGGTTTTCGCAATGCGGCATAAACACCAGATCGTGTGCATAGAAACAATGCAATAGCGGTTGCAGGAACGCATCGAAATAGTGCGCCAGCCAGGCTTCGGGCGATAAACCGGAACGGTTTATTAATTCTGCAATCAGCGCGTTACCGTCGTAATCCACATGCAAAAGTGCAGTCATGGTCATCAAGCGCTCGTTATCCTTGAGCAACGGAATCGGGCTCTCACGCCACAAACCGGAAAACATTTTTTTGTAGGGACTGTCTTTGGTGAGTGCGGATTCGTAGTAATAATTTCTGAAACCGATCGAGGCAATTTCGCGCAGGATAGAGAAGCCCAATTGCTTCAGGGTTTTATCGTTATCAATAATGCCCTGCAGCACGGTATTAATGGCCGGTGTCCCTTTCATGTAGTAAGGGGAAAGGCCGCGCATAAATCCCATATTCAAAATGGAGAGCGAGGTTTTTACATAACTTTTTTCAGAGTTGGAATGGTTGAAATAAGTTCTGATGGATTGTTGGGCTACATAATTATCGCTACTGGTTCCCAGCGGAACAATTTTCCGGTTCGCGACATAGGCGGCAAACGCAATACTCAACTTGGTATACCACTGCCAGGGATGCGCCGGCATAAAATAATAGTCGTCGCTATTTAACCCCAGGGCGACCAGTTTATTAACGTAATTGGCAAATACTTCCTCGCCAATTTCACGCTTGATAAAACTGTAATATTCCAGTTCTTTCAGGCAGGCAAATTCCGCGTGATCGCGATGCACTGCCAGCCAGATAATATTGAATGCGCTGCCGGTTTCCGGCGCGTAGGCCTGGTAATCGTACGCATCAAATCCGATGCGCCCGTTATTAGCAACGAAGCCAGGGTGTCCTTCCGTCATGGAGGACTCAAAGGTCTGGTAATCTGCATCCACCAATTCACGGCACGGGATATTGGAATTCTGCATTTTATAAGCCGCGCCATATAAGGTACTGCTGATTTCATCGAGGTAAATCGGCAATTTTTCTTCGACAATGCCGAGCGTCTTTTTGAAATCATTAATCAATACCAGTGCATCCAGATTCACTGATTTATTATTCGCTATCCGTTCGATAGATTCTTTGGCAATTCGCCAATGCCGCAAATACATTTTTTTCGCCTTGAAAATGTAACTGCAATCGGGTTCGTCCGCGTTGACTTCATACAGCGCCCAACCGCCCGCCAGACTTTCAATCAGTGTGGGCGCAAGGATCTGTTCGTGGCTGAATTCGCTCAGAGCTTTGCAAACCAGGTGGCGATTTGCCTGGGCCCAGGCCTCCGGGGACAAGTGTGCTACGGCGGATTCCGGTTGTTGATAATTAAATTGATTCACTGGCAATTACCCTCTGTAGTGTGTTTAAAAAATTTTCCTTTGAACAAAATCCCAGGCAGGCTTTCTTCTTTTGCAGTTGAACGGTGCCCTCGTAATGGAAACCCACAAATGCATTGAGCTTATGCACCTTGTCATTTCTCACATCCGGTTCTACCACGACCCGTTGCGCTTTTTTCTGGTAAAACAAAAACGCCATAATGTGGCGCAGCACATCGCGGGTGAAACCGGGAATGGGTTTGTCGGCAGCGGGTCCCACCATAAAATGCATACCGATATCGCCGGGCTTGACCGGATAGTGTTCACCGAGTTCGTCGCGCTCCGGCCAATAAGACTCCAGCAAAAACGCGGGGCGATTTTTATAAAAACCGAGATAAACATCCATGCAATTCCCCTGTTGGATCTCGCTATAAATTTGCTTTGCTTGCGCGAGGGATGTGTGTTGCATATTCCAGAAGGCGGCATACTCCATCAGGAACCAGCTGTGAATGGTTGCAATATCTTTTTCTACATTTAGCAAACGGATATCGATCCAGGGGTTCAGGCCAAGCGCTTCAACATAGTTATTCAGCAACATAAATTTTTATCCTTCCTCCAGCGCAAATTGTTTGGGATGTTGGGTATTGCTCGCCGCCAACCCGCGTTGATGATGCTGGTCAACACCGAACAAACGGCGATCTATAATGGCGGTGACAATAAATCCGGCGGCGGCCAGCGCGAATGACATGGGCACACCAATCCAGCTGACGATGTAACCCGCCGCGAATGACGCTAGCAGTACGCCGAGGTTCTGGAAAAAATTGGTTACAGCAAAATCGCGATCATAAAAAGCCGGCTGGCTAATGCGAAATAACGTCACTTCCAATTTGACGACCACCTGAAACAGGCTCCACCCGTAAAGGCAGCGGCCAACCAGTACCAGCAATGGCGATGAAGAGGCTTGCAAAAGCAAACCAGTGGCACCGATCAGCAAATTCACTGCAGTGTGATCCAGGTGGCGAATTTTATTTTTCAAAAAAGATTTGTTGATGATCAGCCCGACGATAGCCACCATGCCCGGTATCGCAAACACCATGCCGGTGATGGTTTGATTGCCGGCGGTGTAAATCGATTCCCAATACACGGAAAAAAACGGGCGCACCAGGTACGCGCTCATATCGAACAGCAACATCAGGCCGCTGAGTTTTGCCAACGCCATCCAGGCACCGGCAGGGCGCGTTAACGGTTTATTTTTTTCGGCGGTTGCATTGTCATTATGGATTGTTGTTTGCTGTTTATTTTTGGCGTAGTTGCCGGAAAAAATCAGCAATAAACAAATTCCCATTTGCACAAAATCGCCCGCCGACATCAGGTACATGCTTTCTTCAGGGCCAAGATATTGCAATGCAGAACCGCCGACAGACGCACCGAAAATGGCTCCGACATGGACAACAACCGCCACCATGCCAATCACCAGGCCGTGGTTTTCCGGTTTCTCTTCGCGCATCAAATAAGGGAACAGCAGCAGGTAGCTGGCTTTCATAATGAACATCAACATGGTCAGTACCCAATACCCCTCCACCGTTGGTGCATGGGCGCTGGCAATAGCGAGCGATCCCGCTAACAATTGCGTTATCCATAACAAATGCAAGGTTTCAATCCGACGCGTGAGCTTCGCCCAAAAAGGCAGCGCGCACATCACGGCAATTGAAATAGCCGCTATGTAAGCACCTACATGCACCGCGCTGGTCAAGCCATAACGCAGCTCAAAAAATTGTGGATAAAATGCGATAAGAATCGAGTCGCTGATCACCCCGCACGCGGACATGACCAGAATGGCAATGCGTAAAATCATCGGCGCACTCCGCTACCCAATGGTTCCCAACCGGAGTCTTTTGCGGGTGAAAAACTTTGGAATGCAAAACGATGTTCAATCGGGTAAATATCCCGTCCGACAATTTCCCGCAGTATGCGACTGTTGCGATAACAGGACATACCCAGGTCCTGGTTGATCAAACCATGGCTTTCGAAACCGGCGTTCTGGATAAAAATTTCGCGCCCGTGAATATCCACCGACCAATTTTCCTTTTGCAAATATTTGCCTTGTTCATCGCGTTCGATGCGATCAAATACTCCCTCCATAAAAGCGGGTACTTCATACAGATGACCACTTGATAGCACCAAGCCATCCGTGTGCGTTTGATAGTGTTCACCGGTTTGGTTGTGCACGAATTGCAGGAAAAATCCCTGTGAGTCGCTAGCGGCGCCATTGTGGAAATTACCGTCCTGCTCGACGTTGATCAGGTTCATGCAGGGCAATAGCTGCACACGCGGTAAATTGCGGTGCCGGCTGGTATCGAGAAAATCGTAAATGCTATCGATTAGCGTCTGGTTTGCACCGCAGTAAACACTTTTTTGTTCTTCAATAATTTTTTGCTTGGTGGGCTTGTCCAGTGCATGAAAATAACTGCCGTAATCGCCACACAGAATTTCCAGTGTCAGTTTCGCCGTTTCCATTTGGAAAAAACGCGGCGCGCGGGTTACCCAGTCGAGCTGGTAGCCAAACTTCTCGCTATCCTTGAGCAGGTCATAAAATATTTCGGCACCACTTTGGCCGCCGCCAATGACGGTTATTTTTTTCTGTTGCTGTAGCCTTGCTTTGTTCTTTAAATAATGCGACGAATGCAAATTGATACCATTGGCAACCGAGCGCAGGCAATCGGGAACGCGCGGTTTCATTCCCACACCAATAACCAGTTTTTTGGCCAGGAAACTAAACGGTTTATTATGTTGGGTTTCAATTCCGCTGATGCGATAAACGCGTTGCTCCGGAATATAATCCACCTGCTGGACATCGTGGTTAAAGCGGATGTTGTCCAGCCGGGACGCCGCCCATTGGCAGTAACGGTTGTATTCCTGCCGCTCCAGGTAATAATTTTCGCGCACAAAAAAATTAAACAGGCTGCCTTGTTGCTTGCGATAATTTAAATAACTGAACGGGCTGGTAGGGTCTGCCATCGTGACCAGGTCCGCTAGAAAAGGGCTTTGCAGGGTCACACCGTCAATTAACATTCCCGGGTGCCAATTAAATCCTGCTCCTTTATCCAGGAAAACGCAGCGCACATCGGGAAGCGTGGAAGACAGGCAGGCGAGCCCCAGGTTAAAAGGGCCCACGCCCACAGCGACAAAATCATAAGCAGCGTCGTTATACATTGCTGTTCCTTAATTAGATAATTTTTAACGTGATACTGAACGGGGCAACACACCAGGACCAAAAACAACAAAACCGCAAACCGCAAAATACAAACCGCAAAACACGCAATATCCAAAAAAAGTGAAAGCAAACCCGTAGTGCACAAGGTGTTGTGCGCTATTCGCCTTCAGCGTGCGGTTCCGGTTGTTGATTGGCTTGCTGTTAGCGCAAGCTAAACAGGTTCCAGGGAAATGACGATCAGGTCATTCGCTCCCTGCAGGGTTTATTGATATTCATGGCACTCATTGCCCCGCTCAAATTTATATTCCTTTGGATGAACACCGGTATGGCGTCGGAAAATCCTGATGAAATGGTCGGTATTCTGATAGCCCACTTCGGTGGCAAGCGCATCGATGTTTAATAGCCCTCGCCCCAACAAATGTTGTGCATGTTGCATGCGTTGTTTCTGTCGGTAGTCCACAATGCTACAACCGGTGAGCGCTTTGAATTCTTTCTTTAAATAACACTCGTTGGTGCCCGAAATGCTGGCCAACTGGCGAATAGTCTGGTTACTTTTTATGTTGGAATCGATGAGCGATTTTACGCGTTCGGCCGAGCCCTGCTTCATCGGCAAAGCAAGGGTGTTGTGCTGCATGCTGCGACTTAGCACCTCGCCGATAACTGCGTAGCAATATCCTTGCAGGGCAACATATTCCAATTGATTTTTGGGATGGGGCAAGTTAATCAGGCACAACAGGTTTTTATACACTGACTCCATATCGCACACGCTTAACTTCCTGTTTAGCGGAGTGTAACCCGCCGCCATCGGGTCATTACCTTGCATCAGTTCCCTATAGGCCTGTTCGTCTAAAAAAATGGATATTTCCGACGTTGCTTTATTGGCAGGCAAGCGGGTTTTTATCCCGCTAAATTCGCCTGAAATTATTTTTATTTCCAGCGCGCTGACATGATAGGTATCAATCCGTTGCTCGACGGAATACTCAACGCTGCCCAATAAGCAAATATGGATATTTAAAAATGTTTTTTCTTTTGCTTTGCAAATTTCTACGGAATTGTTAACGCAGCCATGTATACGGCTTAAGGAAATTCCTGCAAAACGGAAGCTGTCGAAATAACCACTGCCCACATCACCACTAAATTCATGCAGTTCTTTATTGATAAATGGATTAGCACTTGCCATACACATTCTTTACTCCACGACCAGCGCTTGATTGTTATCGTTAATTCATGTCAATAAAAAAGAGCGAATCATTTATCCGGTGTGCTGTTATGTAGATCCATTTCGCTACCGCTGAACACCGGAAATCAATCGCCGCAACAAATGATAACCATTATCAATAAAAGAGCTAGGGATATTTGGCCTCGAATAGGGAAATTTTTACGCGCAAGCGGGAAAGGTATTGATATAAAAAGAATTTATTTTTTTGATGATAATTTTGAGAAAATAATTGCGTTTTTTTATGCGCCAAAATCTGTGCATTAAGCAACACAGATACTGTTTTGCGATTATTTCAGGGCGTTTGTATGTTGCATGGCCATTATCTGCAGTAGTCGCACAAAATAAATTTCCCGGAGCAGCTGGCATCGCGCATAAAAAAAGCGAGCCTCCGGTGAGGCTCGCTTCTATAGAACAACAGGCTGCGGTGCTTGTGCATGTGTTATCTGCGCACTACACATTACCCCAGCGCTTTAATAAAAATTTTGGAATTGCGTTGATAGTTGTAGAGCAATTGGCGCTGTACCGGTAAGTCATCCAGTTTGCCTTGCACAAAACCCTGCTCGATAAACCAGTGCGCCGTTTGCGTTGTCAGCAAAAACAATTGTTTGATTTTTTGCTTGAGCGCCTGTTTTTCAATTTGCTCCAGCAATTGCGCCGCGCGTCCGCCGTTGCGATATTCCGGATGGGTGGCCACGCAGGACAATTCCGCCATATCACCGTAAGGATAAAGCGCAGCGCAGGCGATAATCGCACCGTCTTTTTCCATAACGTGGAATTTATTGATCTCGGTTTCCAATAGCTCGCGCGAGCGCCGCACCAGAATACCTTGCTCCTCGAGCGGGCGAATTAAATCGAGAATGCCACCGACATCATCAATCGTCGCCGGGCGCAATTGCTCGTAATGGCCGGAGTAAACCATGGTGCCCAAACCATCGCGGGTAAATAATTCGGTGAGCAACGCGCCGTCGGTGCTGTAGCTGACTAATTGCGCGCGCGGAACGCCTTGCAACACACTTAAATAGCTGGCGCTGATCGCTTGTTGTAAATCGAAACTGATTTTCTCGCCATTTTCTGTAAGGTAATTTTTGCATTCCTGCAAGGACATTTGCCGAATCAGATTACCTTCCTCGTCGGTAATACCATTGCCCTCAACAAACGCGAGGAATTTATCGGCTTTAATCGCTGTGGCTACATGGGTGGCAACATCGCTAAAGGACAAATTAAAAATTTCACCGGTGGGTGAGTAAGCGATGGGCGATAACAACACCACCGCGCCGGAATCCAGCGCCGCATTCAGTGATTTGGTATGCACCTTGCGCACTTTGCCGGTGTGTTGCAAATCCACGCCGTCAATGACGCCATGGGGCATGGCGACAACAAAATTACCGCTGATCACTTGCATATCGGCGTCGTGCATCGGTGAATTAGGCAAGCTGGTTGATAACGCGGCTTCGACAATCGTGCGCGCTTCGCCAATGGCCTGAATGACCAGGCTCAAACTGTCGCTGTCAGTAATGCGCAAATTTTTATGGAAGTTGCTGTAGGTATCGGCAACTTGCAAGCGTTCATCAATTTGCGGGCGCGCGCCGTGCACTAATACCAAACGCACATCCAGGCTGCACAGCAGTGCAATGTCGTGCACGATATTATGGAAATTGGCGTGGGGAATGGCTTCGCCCGGCAGCATCAACACAAAGGTTTTGTCGCTGTGTCTGTTAATGTAGGGCGTCGAATGACGGAACCATTTAACGTAGTCTTGGGTATTGGCTGGCACTTTTTAGTCTCGAAATAATGTGAAAGAAAAAATTGTCGTTAAGCGTTTTACAAACAATATTTTTCAATCAATCGTCGCAAAATGTTTATTGCCGGCCCGATCTGGTCGAGCGGAATAAATTCATCGGGCTGGTGCGCCTGGTTAATGGAGCCGGGGCCGAGGATCAAGGTTTGCATTCCCATTTGCTGCATAAACGGTGCCTCGGTGGCGAAGGCGACAGTGTCAGCAGTATTGCCCGTCAATTCCTCGCACACTTTTACCAGTTCGGAATTTGCCGATTCACCAAACGGATCTACGCCTTCAAACAGCGATGATAAAACGATATCGGTACCGCTGGTTTCAGCGATAGGCGTTAACCGTTGCGCAATTACCTGGCGTAATTCGTCGTTATCCATTCCTGGCAATAACCGTAAATCAAAATGCAATTCGCATTCGGCGCAAATTCGATTCGCGCCATCACCGCCGTGGATGCAACCCAGGTTCAGCGTTGGTGTTTGCACTGCAAAACCGGGATCGCGATATTGTAATTGCAGCTCACCGCGCAATTGCAACAGGGTGTTCATCACCTGGTTCATTGCTTCCAGCGCGTTGTTGCCCAGCGCCGGATTGGATGAGTGGCCACTTTTGCCGCGCACACGAATGGCTTCCATCATGATGCCTTTGTGCGCGCGAATCGGTACCAGGCCGGTCGGCTCGCCAATCACCGCGTAACGCGGCTTGAATCCGGCAATTCCATCCTGTGCCAGTGCACGCGCGCCGCTCATGCTGCTTTCTTCGTCGGCGGTGGCAAGCACAATGAGCGGATGTTTAAAGGGTTTATCCAGATAGGGTTTTACCGCTTCGATAATCACCGGAAAAAATCCTTTCATATCGGTCGCGCCCAAACCGTAGAGTTTGCCGTCGCGTTCGGTCAGGGTGAAAGGATCGGATTGCCAGCGGTCGGCATCGTAGGGAACCGTATCGCTGTGCCCGGCTAACACCAGGCCGCCAGCGCCAGTGCCGCGGCTGGCGATCAAATTGGATTTGCCGGAGTCGCCGAGTGGAACTACACGGGTGTTAAAACCCAGATCGCCAAATACCGTGGCGAGGTAATCGATCACCTTCTGGTTGGACATATCCCATTCCGGCAAGCCACAACTTACCGAGGGCAGGGCAACCAGTTGTTGCAAGTGGTCGATATAGCGTTTGGAATCAAAGGACATGGTAAACACCGTTACAGGGATAAGGTGTTATCGGTTATTGGCCATCAAAATGCAAGCATTCGCGATTTATTGCGCGAACAAACGTTTGAACAAATAGAAAAACAGCACCGATAAACCGGCACCGGCGGGCAGGGTGATAATCCAGGACACAAAAATCCCGCCGACTACCCGCAGGTTCAAGGCGCCGATGCCGCGCGCCAACCCGACACCTAACAATGCACCGACCAACGCGTGGGTGGTGGAGATTGGCAAACCGAATCCCGAGGCGAGCACAACCGTCGCGGCTGCGGACATTTCGGCGGCAAAGCCGCGGCTGGGGGTGAGTTCAGTAATCTTCTGGCCGATGGTGATCATCACTTTGTAGCCGTAAGTCGCCACGCCTAACACAATCCCTGCGGCGCCCAGCAGTAACATCCAGGAGGCAACACTGACTTTGGCTTCTACGGCGCCTTGATTGACCACATTGATCACCGCCGCCATTGGGCCAACAGCGTTGGCGACATCGTTGGAGCCGTGGGCGAACGCCATGGCGCAGGCGGTGAAAATCATCAATACCCCGAACACCCGCTCCACACTGGCGAAGCGATTGGTTTTATCGGCATGCGTATCTTTCACCACGCGGCGCAGCAGGAATACACCAATGATCGCGACGAGAATGCCGATAACGGCGGCGATCATCATGGCTTCAAAAAACGTAAACTCGATGTGCTGCGCTTTGAATACATGGCTCAAACCCTGGAGGAGGGTCACCATCGATAACAGGAAACCCACGGCAAACATATAAAACGGAATGTAATGTTTGGCGTTGGCGAAAGGATCATCGCTATCAAGGATCAAAAAGCGCACCGAGCGGAAAATCCAGAATGAAAAAATCCCGGCGATAACCGGAGTGACAATCCAGCTACCGACAATGCCCCAGACCTGGTCCCACTGCACGGCATCAACCGAAATTCCCACGGCGGCAAAACCGATAATCGCACCCACAATCGAATGGGTTGTCGATACCGGCCAGCCGAGGGCGTTGGCGATTAATAGCCAGCTCGCCGCTGCCAGAAGCGAGGCGAGCATGCCGTAGACCAACAACTCCGGGTGCGCCTGCATAACGCCCAGTTCGACAATGCCACTGCTGATGGTTTCAGTCACTTCGCCGCCGGCCAAATAGGCGCCGGCAAATTCAAATACCATGGCGATAATGATCGCCTGCTTCATGGTTAATGCACGCGAACCGACGGATGTGCCCATCGCATTGGACACATCGTTGGCACCCACTCCCCACGCCATAAACAAGCCAAAAGCGCAGGCGATTATTAGCAGGAGTTGGCCATGTTCAGCGAATAAGGTCATCAACAATAATCCGGGGGCGTTAGCGCGCCAGTAGCAGTTGCAAGCGACCGCCGACATCGTGGGCGCGGTTGGCGATATCGCCGACCCAGTCGATGATGTTGTAGAGGAACATCACATCCACTGGCGGCAATTGCGCTTCAAGGGCAAAGAGCGAGGTGCGCACGCCGATTTCCAGGCGATCCGCTTTTTCCTCCAGTTCATCCAGTTCTTTGATCATGTTTTCAACGGCGGCCAGTTCGCGCCCGCTAAAACCGGTTTCCAGTAATTCATCGAGTCCGTTGATCGCATTTAATGCCTGCTCGGCGGCGGCAACGCTGGTTTGTACAAACTCGTTCATCTGCTCTTTCATGATCACCGGGATGCTCATGCGCCGGCCGATGATGATGCCGGCGATATCTTTGGCGCGGTTGGGAATGCGGTCCTGCATCGCCAGCAATTCCAGCAAATCAGTGCGCGGCACTGGCAGGAACAAACTTTTGGGAAGGTGCAGGCGCAGTTGTTTTTTGATGTCATCAGCCTGGTGTTCGTAATCGACCACCTGTTGCTGGATGGTACGGGCGCGCTCCCAGTCATTGCTGGTCACCGCAGCGAAAAATCCAATCAACTCGGTCGCGGCCCGGACCGCCAGTGCCATATGCTCCTGCAACGGTTTGATCGGTGAACGGCCAAACAGGTTTGACAGATTGGCGAATGGCATGAAAATCCCTCCGGATAAAACGTGTGCGCAGTATAGGAACAAGGCTCAATAAGGTCACGTAGCTTTGTTACATTTTTGTGACAGTTGTGTTGCATGATCGTGGAGATTGCACTCGCTTGAGCATAGATAGCGCGGCGCAGATTGCGAGCAAGTGATGGCGCCAGCAGACGCTGGCGTTGGCAGCCGCTACAATTCGTCACAGATAAAATACCAACAGGATAAAAATACATGGCGCAGGTGCTGGATAGGGTTCTGGATTTACGCGGGTTGATCAATGACCTGGTCGCTGACGGGCGGATGAAACAGGGGGATGCCAATATGTTGTTGGGCGCATCGCGCACCCGCGAGCAAGCCATCATGCACCCGCTTGCCTATATCGCGACCCAAAACCTGGACGATGTACAACGCCACGGTAAAACCCTGGATGGCGATACTCTTACCGAATGGCTGGCGACCAAAGCGCGTTTGCCGTTGTTCCATATCGACCCGATGAAAATCGATGTGGCCAAGTGCACCGAAGTAATGAGTTACGCCTTTGCCAAACGCCATGGCATTTTGTGTGTGCAGGTCAACCAGGATCATGTACTGATTGCTTGTACCCAACCCTTTATGTCGGGCTGGGAGCCGCAAGTGGAACACGTCGCGCGGCGTAGTGTTAAACGGGTAGTGGCCAACCCGGCGGATATCGAACGCTTTATGGTGGAGTTTTATACCCTGGCGCGCTCGGTATCCGGCGCTAGCGGTGCAACGGCTTCATCGGCGATTACCAACTTTGAGCAGTTGGTTGAATTAGGTAAAGCGAGTGATCCCGATGCCAATGACCAGCACATCGTCAAGATCGTGGATTGGTTGCTGCAATACGCCTATGACCAAAGGGCGAGTGATATCCATATCGAACCGCGCCGCGAAGTGGGGCGTATTCGTTTCCGTATTGATGGCGTGCTTCATTATGTTTATGAATTACCGGCCAATGTGGCGACGGCAGTAACCAGCCGTTTCAAAGTGTTGGCGCGAATGGATATTGCCGAAAAACGCAAACCGCAGGACGGACGCATCAAAACCCGTCGCAGCGATGGCAGTGAAATCGAATTGCGTATGTCTACCTTGCCAACCGCGTTTGGGGAAAAGCTGGTCATGCGTATTTTCGATCCGGAAGTACTGCAACGCAGTTTTAGCGACCTGGGTTTGGTGGGCGATGACTACGCGCGCTGGAACACCATGCTCAATCGCCCGAACGGCATTTTGCTGGTGACCGGCCCCACCGGTTCCGGTAAAACCACCACGCTGTATTCGTCGTTGCGACAAGTTGCTACCGACGAAGTGAATGTCAGCACCATTGAAGATCCTATCGAAATGGTGGAAGAACGCTTTAACCAGACCCAGGTGCATCACAAAATTGGTCTGGATTTCGCTGCCGGTATCCGCAGTCTGATGCGGCAAGATCCTGATGTAATTATGGTGGGCGAGATCCGCGACCTGGAAACCGCACAAATGGCGGTACAAGCGGCGCTCACTGGTCATCTGGTGTTATCAACGGTTCACACTAATGATGCGCCTTCTACCGTTGCGCGTTTACTGGACCTTGGTATTCCTTCTTATCTCATCAATGCCACCTTGTTGGGGGTGATGGCGCAACGGCTGGTGCGTACCCTGTGTCCCCATTGCAAAGAGGAAGGGCAAATCACCCAGGCTGACTGGCAGGAATTGGTTGCACCCTGGAAAGTCCAGGTTCCCGCCAAAATCTTCCGCCCTGTCGGCTGTCTGGAATGTCGCAACACCGGCTACATGGGCCGCCAGGGGTTGTACGAAATTCTGGTGATGTCAGAGACCATCAAAGAGCGCGTAACACCGGATTGCAATTTGCAGGACATGCGCCGCCAGGCGATGAAAGAAGGAATGCGCACACTGCGTTTATCAGGCGCCCAAAAAATCGCTGCCGGACTAACGACGATGGAAGAGGTGTTGCGCGTTGCACCGCCGCCGGAAAAAGCGGGTTGAGTGAAGGAGGGTTAAGGAAATATCAGGCAAAAAAATGGCGACCACAAGGTCGCCATTTTTTTGCGGATACACAACCCGTTACCGGTTTGGCTCCTGGTGTTAGTGGATGAATCCCAACCGCGCCTGCCGTGCCTGGAAGCTGCTCAGGATACGCGGGTCAGTTGTACAGGACGTTGCAGCGGTACCCACCAATGCCTGGTTGCGACGCGCCAGATCATTAAATTTGCGCTTCAGGCTGGGAATACGCGGGTCAGTCACTTCAATACCCTGCATAAAGCCGGAGAGCTGGCGATTGATCGGGCTGATGTGTACGAAACGGGTTGCGGTTTCGGCGGCATGGCAATCGTCGCAGGTATTCACTGCAAATTTATGGCGGATCTCGCTGGTCATCCGGTCATTGAATGACAAGCCCGCATCGGTTCCGGGAACGATCGTGGTTTGATAGCAACCGGGATACGCGGTTGGCAATGCGCTGACGTTCGGGCGAATCGTCCAGGTGGTTACCGATTCATAATCTGCATGGCCACCCAAAAATGGTTGGCTGTTGAAAATTTCCGGAACCTGGTGGCTTTCGCACAAAATGTTTGAGGCCTCAGAATCCAGATAACTTTTCATCAGCAATTCATCCGGTGTGCCGGTTCCCGGTTGACGGAATCTGGCGGGTTCCGGTGTTTGCTTGATAGTGGTTGAAACCAGTCTTTTGGACGTGGGATTAATCACAAATTCGCGCAACTGCCATGGCTCCATAAACGAATTGAAGCCATCGAAGGCGAAATCATTGGTGCGCAATTGGTTGAGCTTGTCGACGTTCGGTGCGGTGACGGTATCGGTGATGGCTTTCAGCGCATTTAAGTACGCCGCGCTGCCGCGACCGGATGACACACCCAACGAATCCAGGGCAATCCATTTGTTCGCCAAATCTTTCAAACCTGCGCAATTGGTGGTTGCATCTTTGTATTCAAAAATGGCTGTCATTTCATTGGAGAAAGGAATTCCACCGTTCACACATTGGCCGCTGTTATTGCGAGATAACAATCCAAATACAAAACGAATTTCGCCCGGCTTATTCGCAGCAGTGGTTCCATACGCAGGAATACTGGCTAAATCAATGCGATTGACAATAGCGAGTAAACGGAACGGCAAACGATCCATATTTAATGTGCTGGCATTAACACCATCCCAACCCTGGAAATAATCTTTGATGTTGCCGCGCGCCGGAATCAAAAAGCTATTTACGTTTTGATTGTTGATCCAGCTGCGCAACCAATCGTTAGCAAATTGCTGATCGGTCATGCCTGAGGTGGCTTCGTTATTTAAATTGGAAATGAGCGTTTTAAATGACCAGGCTGCATTCGGATTCACATTGTTACCAATGCCATCGCTATTACAAACATCAAATGTCAACGATGGATTTGCGACTACCAGGGTATCGTTAATCACTAACGCATTTGAAGGATTTACCAATGCCGGTGGCGTTGCGGCTGGCAGCGGACTGGGTGCAGTAACGACACGCAAACCTTTAATCGTGCTCACACTGGAAACGGATGAACTCACCGCAAATGTTTTGGTGCTAATCAGTGCGCGACCGGAAAATTCACTCACCTGCGGTTGTTTGACCGTGCTGAGTTTATTGAGGAATGCCGTGCGTGTGTTGTTGATATCAGCCACATCAATGGTAGTAAATGCTGAAAAAATTCCATCGCCGGATTTTTCATCGGCACCTTCGCCCAAGTCATTAAACGCGGTGATTTTCCCTTCCATATCAAACGAGAAACGACCGTTTAATGCGCGAGTCGCATCATCCAGTTTAAATTTGGCTTGGGCGATGGCATTGCCTTGTGCTGTTGCTGTTTCCAATTGAAATAATTCAACGTTATTCAATACGGATTTGGTTTGTCCAAGCGTTGGCGCTGCACATAAAAAGCGAACTTCATAATCCGCGCAACCACCGGATGCCTGATCAACGTTGTAGCATTGCAAACCTTTACCGGCGGCAAAGGCACGCAATTTATGCGGCGTGATCATGCCGGGGGTAAAAACCTGGGTAGAGCCTTTTATCCGTGCTTCCACAGCGCTCGGGCTCGTACAAACATTAGAGGGGGTTTCGGTAAGGAATGAAGGCAGTACTTCTGCATCACCTTCACCACTGGGGTTATCCCTATCCAGCCATGCAGTCCAGGAATTGCTAACGCCTGTTTGTGCAAGTGTGGAGGTAAAAGGAAATACGGTTAACACGCAGATGAGCGATAAGCCCATTATTTTCTTTTTCATCACAATATCCTTGAAAAGTTTATTTATGAAGTTATTGGTCTCAGTAATGTTCCTTTTATAACTGCATCCCCAAGAGACCGCTTGAAACTCTAGGTGATGATTTTTAAAGTTCTGCTGTTTATACAGCAGCATAGAAAATAATGTCACTCAAAATAGAATCGTGTCGCATTAGTAATTAAATGCACGAATTAGTTTTTACTGACGCATCATTGTTTTAAAGGTAAGTGATTGTTGGCAAAAAAACGTTATGCGATTTTTTTTGATTTATGTATTTTTAATGAGGATTTTTTTGGTTTAAAACGATTGATATGTTTTCGTCGATAGAAATAAAAACGGCTCATACGTTATTTGCTAATACGTATAAGCCGTGGGAAGGTGGGAATAAAAAAAATTAGAAAACCAGTTTTGTTCCTACAAACGCCAGCATGATTGCCAGCGCCGGACGCAAATAATGGTCTGCAACGCGGTTGGCCAAATGGCTGCCGATATAAATTCCGGGTAATGAACCGATTAATAAATTTGCCAGCAAATGCCAATCGACATTACCCAATCCCGCATGCCCCATACCTGCTACTAATGTGAGAGGAACCGCGTGGGCAATTTCGGTTCCCACCAATCGCACGGTCGGCAGCAATGGATACAACATAAACAAGGCAACGGTTCCCAGCGCGCCGGCACCAATCGATGTGATCGTCACTACTGCACCCAAAATTACACCGGTAATAACAGTGGCAATCATTTGCTGGCGGCGACTCATGCGCGTAATCCAGGAATTATTTTTCTGGCTGTAATCAAAAATTTTGCGTTTAAATAAAATCGCCACAGCAGTAAATAACAACGCGTAACCCAGGGTGACTTTAATGACTTTATTGAGCGTTTCCGTGTCCACGCTAATGCTATGCAAAATCCATAAGGTAATCGCCGCCGCCGGTAAACTTCCCAATGCCAGTTCACCGGTAATTTTCCAATCGATATTTTTCTTTTTGTGATGGACATGAATACCACCTGCTTTAGTGATGGCGGCATAGAGCAGATCGGTGCCTACAGCATTGGCCGGGCTTACTCCAAAATACAGCAGGATTGGTGTCATCAACGAACCGCCACCCACGCCGGTCATTCCCACAATAAAACCTACCACCAGTCCGGCGACGATATAACCCAGTTGAAAATCCATAAAAACCCGCGTAAATGATTAATAAATAACCAATAAATGTTGATAAATAAACAGGTCGCGCAGGCTAACAGTCCTTGGTAGTTGTTTCTAATGACAATTAGTTTGGTGCTTATAACCATCAGTTTGGGGGCGGCAATTGTCAGGGGGTGGGTTTTAACGGCTCTATTATGTGTCGGGTGAAGGTGATAACGCGCTGCCATACATGGGTATCTATCAGCATAAGTACAGCGCTTGAGTTAAATGGAAACTATGGAACACAAGTTTTACCGATCTGGTGCCTGTCGCGCTCTAATAGCTCGGTAAGATTGTCCGTTTCCAGTGCGCCATCGATAAAAATTTCTTCGATGGCGGGTTCCCGGGTTCGCAAGATCCCGATTTGGGTAAACATGAGTGCATCGCGGGCGGGCAGGTTTTTGAAATGATGCTTGCCCATATGCTCACCATTGACCCACACTTCTGCAGAGCCTATTTTGGGATCAGTAGACCAATGGATTTGCATGGCAACACGATGCCATTGCCCGGGCACTGCTCCCTCCGGTAATTTCCATAACACATCTTTGGCTGCGCTTTCCTGAAAGCTCAATTCAGTGCCGGTGATATTAAAACGCAAGGTTTGTTGCCAGCTTTTATCCGATTCCCAATAACCCAATTCATGTTTATGGCCAGTCAATTTTTGGGGCAAATAAAAACTGAAGGCAAAAAACGTATCTTTGCCCTCATAAGTCATTCCCGCTGTGCCACGGTGATGGAACTCGCTGCGATTTAAAAATTTATTTCCATTCCACACAAAAGCATCATCACCGGTCAAACGCACTTTCCCCGAATACTTTCCTTCGAAAGCACACTGTGTGGTGACCGATAAACCTGCCGGATTAATCCCCGTATGCCATTGGGATGTGTCGCCGGTTTCAAAATTTCCTTGCCAGAGGATGCTCGCTGTTGCAGCAGGGCTGATAGCAGCTAATAACATGCAAACAGATAAAAGACGAAAGGAATGGTCCATGAAAAATCCTGCCGGAATTATTAAATAGTTTTATGGTCGGAGACTTAAGTATGCCTGCGTTGGCGTGCAGTATTGACGTTTTGCAAACAGATGTCGAGGCAATATCGATTTTGTATAAAACGTGCAATTAACAAGTCCAATTGATTGAAAAATTGTTGGTATACCCGGCAATTTTCGGGAGGGATTTTATGAATGATTATTTGCATCATGTGTCCGGTTTTTTTGCCCACGACGATCAGGCGCGCGAAGTAAACCAGCAATTGCTCGCTGAACATATTCCGCTCGAGCGTATTCATTTGCTCAATAAAACAACCAGTGAGCCTTTCCACCCCGTGAAAGAAGACAGTAACGGTGTATTAAAAGATATGGTGGTAGATGGCACTATCGGCGCAGTAGTCGGTACTGGTGTTGGTGCGCTGGCGCAAGTCGCGCTGGTAGCCACCAATGTAACCTTGTTTGTGGCGAGCCCATTAATCGCGCCTTTGATTATGCTGGGATGGGGTGCGGGCCTGGGTGGTTTCCTCGGAGCGGCTGTTGGTGCTGCAAAAAAAGATAAACCTTTTGCCGATCTGGTGCGCGATGCCATTGAGCACGACCAGCATGTGGTAATTGTTGAAACCGTGACAAAAGAAGAAACGGAAATCGCTAAACGTATTATTAAAAATGCGGTGGGTGATTATGAGGATGTGAAAAAAATATAATTTGCAAATCCGTAGCATCGCTTTGTTAATGAATGTTGATTGATTATTTTTCTACAAAAAATGCCGACACATAATGTCGGCATTTTTATTTTAACGATAAAAAAATTACACGGGCTGCGAAATAATCCCATTGCAGATCGGCGTAAAGGCGGTGATTTTATCCAGTGCGGCAGCATTGCCCAAACTGTTTCCGGGGAAGAGCGTGCCCATCTGGTTTTGTTGGCCATGGAGCGCCATGTAATTGAGGATGACCGTTTCTACTAACGAGTTAACATTGTTGGCCGCGCCCACACCAGAACCGGTTTCCACATCGCCGCTGGGACGCATATGGCCAATTTGTTGATGCACGCGTTGTACATCGCTGATCGCTGCCGGGTCCGTTGCGGTGCCACCCATTAACACGGCGCGGCGTGCAGGGTTGTAGACGAGGAAAAAGGACGCGCCGGTTTGCTGGTCGTCGCCAGTCCAGACACCTTTGCCACCGCCTGCTGCTGATTCGTCGATCATGCCATTGCTGAACACCGAGCCATCGCTAAATACATAAATCATTACCGGCATGCCTTTTTTGGCGGCGTATTCCAGGCAGGCGCCGATGCAGCGGCCCGCCCGCAGGTCGCGCATTTCGCCGGTGGATCTGTCGCCGGTGTGGTAATCGTAACCGCCCATGGTCACTGTGCCTGCGCCGGCGTAGCCATTGATAACCAGCTTGGCGACCGACGCGGTTTTGCGGAATTCACCATCGCTATCAAATTCGGCCTGGCTAAATACCCCGGTGGCGCCGACCAGATCGGTATCCGCCACCGGATCAATCGCCGATGGATTGCCAAAGCGGTCAGCCAGGTCCGCACTTTTCACGTAACCGCAACGCACCATGTCTTTGACGATGGCATCGTTGAGCGTGCCGGTATTTACCTTGCCGAGTTTTTTATCGCTGATGCGATAGATGGATTCCATCACCGCGACTGTATCTTGCTGGTCGAGCAAACTTACCAGGTCACCCACATCGACCAGGCCGGTCACATCGTTGGGGTTATCCACTTTGGTGGGGCGTACTTCGGGGTTGATCATCATCGCCGGCGCCATGGAATTGCCGCCGGAATCGCTGGCGCGCGAGCCTACCAACGCCAGTAATGAACCATTGGCACCAGCACGGTTGATGCCGTACATAGGGTTGTGCGGATTGTTGCCGGTATCGTTTTCCGAGCGTGCGGGAATCACCGCGCCGTTGGTGAGGGCACGGTTGCCGAGCGTTACCTTCTCCAGGATGCCGCGTAGCATGGCGCTGGTGGAGTGAAACGCGAGGCCCAGTTCAGTGTTGATTAATGGATTAGCGGCGGTCGATGCGGCGGGGCTCATGGCCGCCGGCAACCCGAGCTTGCTGTAACCGCCGGCGCCCAGGAAATCGAGCTGGCCGCCGCGCTGGCCGATCAGCACATTGGAGCCGGCAATATTGGCTCCGCCCGCCAGATCAAAACAGATAAACGGAATTTTACCCGCACCTTGCGCGGCAATACCGCAGGCGCCGCGCATGGCGATCAGGTCCGCTGACAATGCCGCTTCAGCGGTGCGCGGGTTGGCAAACAAGCTGAAAACCGACCCGCCCACTACCGTTGCGGTGCCAGCGCGGAACCCTTGCGAGACCAGCTCGCGGCGGGGGATGGGACGGCTGTGGTTGTTAAGCAGCAGCGGGGCATCG
>NZ_KN266211.1:251584-263892 GCF_000766945.1 Cellvibrio mixtus subsp. mixtus J3-8
CAGCGGGGCATCGGGATGAAGTGTTGTCGTCTTCTTGGCCATGATGGTTCCCCTTACTGCAATAACATGATTGCGCTGCCCATTGCGGCGGCGCAGGTGGCTTTAACGGTAATCGCGGTGCGGTTGCTGCTGCAACTGCCCGTGGCAGCGCAAGCCGTCATACGATCAATCAACAGATTCAGTTCGGTGCGAATCGCCAGTGGATCGGGCTTGTTACCCAGCGTGCCACCGGACGCTATATCGCCCGCGAGCAGGTTTTTCATCAGCGGCTCGATAATCTGGTTGCGGCCTGTTGCATTGAATGCACTGCCAGCGTTAGCACCAAAGTTAAAACCGCTGAAATAACTGCTGCGCAAGCTGGTGTCATCTACCAATGCATTGCAATAAGACACGGCCAGTTGAGTGATTCCCATTTGCTGGGCAGCGAGAAAACCTTCGATGTTCGTCAGTGTTGGCAACTGCTGTTCGACTTTGGCGTAGGTCGCGCGCACCGCAGCGTTGGTTTTGCTCACGCCGGTTAGCGCCGATAGCGTCGCGTTGATCTCGGCAAAATTGCGCAGGCCGATATGGGGCTGGCCGGGAATATCCGCCGGTGTCGCAGGTGGCGGCACTACAACCTCGGTGCGGTTGTAATGATGGGTACCGATCTGGTCGAAGGTCAGGAAGAACTGGTCCTGATCCGGCCCTTGTTTCATTTCCACAATAGTGCCGAGCGTTGATAGCGTTTGGCGGCCATCGACCATTTGCGCGGCGCTGATCTTGGTATCCAGATGGGCAAATACCTGGCCCACATGGGCTTCAACACCGTTGACACCAATGCGCAGGCCTTTCAAATCGATCTCGCCCGATACTTTTTGCTCGCCCAGATTGGTGAAGAACGGCGAACTGAACAAATAGGAATAGTCATCGAATTGCTGCACATCGAACACGATAAAGCTTAGTGGCGTGCCGACCAGCTCCGATACATTAAACAACAACAGGTATTTTGCGCCCACGCCCACATTGAAGTTGGTTTTAATATCCGCAGCGCTCATGGCGCGTTTGTGGATCGCGAGGAAGCGGATGCTACCGGCCCAGGGGCGATTGTTGGAAACATCGTTACCAATGGCGAGTGCAAAACTACTATCCCAATCTTTTAATACCGCACCGGCATCCGGATCAGTATCGCCAGTGAATTCACCATTCACATAAATGCGGCGGCCACGGATGGGGTCGAAGCTCACGACCACATGCTGCAAGCTCGCCTGCAGGATTTCTTTGTTTGCCGCCGTTGCCAGCTCGCGCAACCCATTGGCGTCGCTCACCGAGGTGCGGTTCATAACGCTGTAGTTGTATTCGTATTGGCCGAGGGTGAAGTTGCGCGTTGTTGCACTGCCTGAATAGGTGACTATACGCGCCGGGTTGTTGTCATTATCACCTTGCACCACGTTATCGGGAATCACCCAGGCTTCAATTGAGTATTCGCCGGCCGCGCGCAGCAAATCATAGAATTTGCGGCTGTCGCCGGTGGCGGCCTGGGCTTTGCCGGTATCCCTGAATTTCAGGCCCCAGGCGCTGCTCCAGCCAACATTGCCGATCAGGTTCAGATTGGCCACCGGGTCCACGCCCGAGGTGTCATAAGCGATACTGCCTTTGCCGGTTTTGAATTCGTATTTGGCGATGATGTCAGTATCGATCCGGCCACCGCTGCTCACCACAAACGCATCACCCAGGCCAACGGCTTTACTGATGACCAGCTCTGGATCGACAGTTACCGGTGTAATGCTATTGGCAAAAGTGGTAATCGCTGCCTGCATTTCCGCTGCGTTTTGGCTGCAATTGCTCCAGCAATTGTGGCCATCACCGGCAAGGCGCTGTACAAAGCGCGAGGCGGTGGGATTGTCCAGGCGCATGCGCGTTTTGGCAGCTTCATACGCGACATCCACACGGCTGCTGGCAAAGTAAGGTTGCTGGCGGGTCAGTGCGCTTTCGCTGTGGCACTGGGCGCAGTATTGGGTCAATAGCGGATAAACCGTGGTGGAAAAACCGGCGGCACTGGCGGGATAGGTTTTGCTGCTGCTGACATCTTTTTCCGCCGGGGGTGTCAGCACCACGCTGTTTGCCGTTGTGCCTGTGTTGCCAGCCCAGGCGGTAATCCAGGTCGCCATGATATCGCCGCAAGCGACCGGATCTGCCAGCCAGCAGTTGTGGCCGGCAGCGACTTTGGTGACCAGGCGCGATTGTGCCGGATTACCCAGCGATACCAGGCCATTATCAATCACGGCCGCATAGGCCAGGTTGATATCGTCGCCGCGGCTGAATTCCGGTGCTTGCTTGCCTTGCACATGGCAGCCGCCACAACGGTTTTCGCGCGCGATGTTAATCCACACATTGTTCTGGAATTTGGTGATATCGGCTGTCGCTGCCGGGTTGTTACCTTTGTAACTGAATTCTCCTCCGTTGCCATTGCCGGGGTTGGTATTCGGGTTGGTTTCAGTTTTGGAGCCCGAACCGGAACCGCAACCAAGGAGCGCAACTAACAGTAATCCGGATACCAGCAAGGCGGGGCGTATATGCATCGTGGTCATTGTCATTTCCCCTTATTGGCCTTTGCAGTAGCTGGCGGTGTCGATAAACACCTGCTTTAGCTTGTAGTTATTGGCGGCAAAGCTCTGGGTAAATTCCTCGATTTTGGCGCGGTCAGCCGCATCGCCCGGTTTGCGCAGGCAAACGTTCTGGAAAACTTTTTCTACCTGGCAACTGGCGAATGCCCTGGAATGGGCAATTTCCATATTCATGGATTTGGCGCCGGCGCCACTGCCTGTCAGTGCGGGGGAATTCCAGCCCCAGCCTAAATAACTGTTCTGGCCTTTGCGCCAGTAGTTCAGCCAGTTGTCGTTAGTGGTGACGTAACCGGGTTTGAAGGTGGAGCTATTGATGCGGTATTTCTTTTCCACGCGCGAATGGGTCTCCGGATCGAGAGTGCCTTCAATGTTGTAGTGGATGGCACCGTTAATACCGTCGGGGTCAGTATTGATATCGAATTCGTAATCATAATAAGCGTAGGCTTTGGCCATGGGGTCCATACCGTTATGACAGCCGATACAGTTATTGAGGAATACGCGGCTATCGCCACCGGGACTGCGGCTGACATCCTGCCGGATAAAATCCGGGACCAGTGAGGTGTCGTGCACTTGTTCAAGGTCGCGGCAGAGGTGATTGAGCAAGGTGAAGCGGAACATGGCGCGGTTAGTGCCCGCGATAAAAAAAGCCTTGGCGGCCGCACGGCTGGTGATCACGCCGGAGGTCGCTTCCGCAGGCAACCCGTTGACGGTTGATTGAGTGCGGCGCACCAGGGTGTCTTTCAGGCTAACACCTTGGGATTCAATGGCTTCGTAGTGGCTGTTATTGTTATTGGAATACGCGGGCAGGCCAGCGGCATTGCTGGTGTAAACCACATCATCGTAAAGCGCGGTGCGGAAATCGGCATCGTCGCGAACCAGGCCGATAATCGTCGCCACATAATCATTTAACGGGGCAAACACTGTCTGATCGCGGTTGGTCCAGGGCGTCGCCATATTTTTGAGGGTGACGCTATAAAATGCCTCGTTATCCATGGCGATTTTAACGGCTTCAGCGATTTGGCCAGCATCGATTTGCGCCGCCATTTGCAGCAGCACTGTTTCACTCGGCGGGATGCCGGCAACGCGGTTGTGGATTTGCAGGGCCTGTTCGCGCGAACCGGCGGTTGCATCTGTCGTGGCGAGCGTCAAGGTCAATAATCCGGCCGACAGGTAATGCGCCAGCCGGCGAAATAGCGTAGAAGGAGTGGTCACAATGTGCCCCCGGTCAATTGCTACAGCTGCAGCAAACATGGTTGTTGAAATACTGTGTTATTGCGGAACAGGCAGGTCTTGGCGGCAAGGGTTATGGTAGTCCGGTCAGTGGTTCATTCCGGAGCGTCCCTGGCGCAGCGCTGTGCTCTTGTTGTTTTAACTATGTTTTTGGGTGATCGGGCGATTTTGGCTACCCGATCTGGTTGCTCGCACTATGCAGCGAATATGCCTAATAACCGTGGCAAAAAGCGGTATCGACAAGGAGGCCTCCAGAATTAGAATCAGTTCTCCTTTGCGGCATCTCTTGCCTCTCTGAATATAAGGATTTTAGCGCTTTTGGCGCGGAGCAGCTGACGGTTAATCGGAGCCCCGCATACACCATAAGTGGCACAAATTGTCACTTTAGGATGTGCACCGGCAGGATGTGAACTGGTTCATGCAAGGTGGTTTTTGGCAAATGATAATGTCGTTCGCAAAAAAGTGAGAAACGTCTCACATTGGTCTTGGCAGAATCAGATGAGTGTCGCGCCCTTGGCTAGTATTTGGGGCGCGAATATTGATTGGCGCAGGTTTTGAATACACTCGACGAATCGCTTTATTACATTTTCGGCAGCGGCTTATGAAACGCGAATGGGGTATTTTTCTGTCCACTTTTAAGGATTGGGTTTCACGGCGCAGCCTTACCTGCGTAATGCTCGCCGGTGCATTGGCAGGATGTGGTGGAGGCGGTGGCAGTGCCGACGGCGGCCAAAAACCGGACCCGGTGGTAGTCGATTTGCCGATTGCTTATGTGGAGCGCCCCATTCCTGTTGATGAGGATGGCAATCCGGTATTTCCCGATGTGTTTGATCAGGCGGCTTTTAATCCGGGGGCCCGATTACTCCTGAAAGATCGCGCTACGGCATTGGCCTCGCCGGTGGATATCAGCTCGGCTGCATTTCCCGGGGAAGACTTTCCGGTCGCCGATTATCCTGATGGCCCGCTTTACGATGTGAAAGATATTTCCGTGCATCCCGATGGTAATCGCCTGGTATTCGCGATGCGCGCACCGGAAATTCCTGGTGCGGATGAAGACAGGCAACCCACCTGGAACATCTGGGAATACCATCTGCAAACCAAAGTGCTGCGCCGTATTATCAGTACCGATATTGTTGCCGAGGCAGGGCAGGATGTATCTCCGCGCTATTTACCGGATGGCCGCATCCTGTTTGCCTCCACCCGCCAGACGCGCAGCAAGGCAATCCTGCTCGATGATGGCAAGCCGCAATATTCAGCCGGTGTGGAAGGGAATCGCAATCGCCCCGCCTATGTGCTCCATACCATGAAAGATGATGGCACGGACATCCAGCAAATCACCTACAACCAAAGCCATGACATCCAGCCCGGTGTATTGCCGGATGGCCGCGTGTTTTATACCCGCTGGGATCGCAACGGGCACAATAATCTCAGCTTTTATACTGTTAACCCCGATGGCACTAACAGCCAGATTTATTACGGGTACGACAGCCTGAACAGCGAACCGGAGGATGCCACCCAAAGCACGCCGCGCCTGTTCAATGTGAATCCCATGCCTGATGGTCGTATTGCCGGCATCCTCAAGCCTGACGGTGCGCTGCTCGGTGGCGATATGGTTGTTATCGATGGCGCGCGTTTCAGTGAAAACGAACGCGCGGTTCCCGGAGCAAGTGGGGGTGAGGCAAGTGGTCAACGCCGTATTTCGATATTGCCGGTGAATATCCGCGAAGGTGAAAACGAGATTTCCGTGCACGGCCGGTTTGCCTCCCTTTATCCGCTGTATGACGGCACCAATCGCCTGCTGGTCAGTTGGAGCCAGTGCCGTCTGGAAGAACCTGTTACCTTGCGCCTCTTGCCTTGCACGGAGGCGAACCTGGCAATCCCGGATATTCGCGAAGCCGAGCCGTTCTACGGTATCTGGATCTACAACACCGCAGCTCAAACCCAGCAGCCGGTGGTGCTGGCCAAAGATGGGGTTATGTACACCGATGCGGTTTCGCTCGAAAAAATCACTCCCCCAACCTTCCTGCGTCCGGAGGTTGATACCCAATTGGCCCAGGAAGCGGTTGGCGTCCTGCATATTCGCAGCGTTTACGATATCGACGGAACCTTCAGCCGTTACGGCATGGCTGGTGCGCCAGCGGATTTGGCGGCGATGGCTGCAGCGCCTGCATCAGCACGCCCCGCCAGATTCCTGCGTTTGATCAAAGCCGTCTCCATGCCCGATAACGATACGCTCAACTTCCAGGGAACTGCCTTTGGCGTCAGCGGCAATGTGATGCGCGAAATCCTCGGTTATGCCCCTGTAGAGCCGGACGGCTCGGTCAAAGTGAAAGTCCCGGCTGATGTGGCGTTTACCATTGAAGTGCTGGATGCCAATGGCCGGCGCATCGGTGCGGTGCATAATAACTGGCTGCAATTGCGCCCCGGTGAAGTGCGCGAATGTAACGGCTGCCACAACAACCAGAATGATGTTGCCCATGGTCGTTCCGATGCGGAAGCAACCGCATTAAATAAAGGTGCGGCAACCAGCGGTGTATCCTTCCTCAACACCCTGCGGTTTGACGCGTTAGGCACGCCCATCACTCCGAATATGGGCGAGACCATGGCAGAGTTTGCTACCCGTTCAACCTTTTGCCTTACCCCGGGTAATGCTGCCACGTGTGCACCTGTCGCACAGCGTGCGCCGAGTGTAGATATCGTTTTTAATGATGAATGGACTGACCCGGCGGTACGTCCGCGTGACGCCAGCTTTGAGTATCGTTACTCGGCATTAGCGGATGATCCGGCGCAAATCGCCGCACCCACATCGGAAGCCTGCATGGACCCGGATGGCTGGAACAGCCTCTGCCGTATCATCATCAACTATGAAACCCACATCCAACCCTTGTGGGAGCGCAGCCGCATTGTGAATGGCGAAGAGCGTCGCTGCACTGGTTGCCACAGTCGCGATGCCGTAGATAACAATGGTAATGCGCTTGTGCAGATTCCTGCCGGTCAGCTAGAGTTGACCCGTCAGCCATCGGATGCGAATAACGCCCATATGACCTCCTATCGCGAGTTGTTAACCAATGATTTGCGACAGGTTCTGACGGATGACGGCGCCGGTCTCACCGATAATATCCCGGTGTGCGAATTTGAAGTGGATGAAGATTCCATTCCCGAGTGCGCTGTAACGCTGGATGCGGAAAATAATCCCACCTGCGAAGGGGTGGCTGTTTGTCCGTTTGTGGAGCAGAACATCACCAATGAGCAAGGGCAGGTTAAAACTGTATTGGTGCTGGATGGCGAAGGCAATCCCATTCCGCTAACCCGCCAGATAGGCGTTGACTCCAGTATGAAAGTGGGAGGCGCGCGCGCCAGTGCGCAATTCTTCGGGCGCTTCAACAACTTTAACGCAACGACAGATACGGTAGATCATCGCGGCTTTTTAAACGCGAGTGAATTGAAATTATTATCAGAATGGCTGGATATACGCGCGGCTTATTACAATAATCCTTTTGACTCGGTAGATTGATTTTCAATGACGATTTCCGGCGCATCACAACAACAAAAACGCCCGCGTTTTTACCGATTTTTTTTCTGCTGTTTATTATTGTGCAGTCATCCCGCGTGGGCGCAAAACGGGTTCAGCAACTGGTTTACGCCGGATGAGCCACTGCAAGTCAGCGTGGATGATGCCTTTATCAATGTTTATTCTGGCCCGGGACGTGGCTATCCCATTTTTCATGTCGTCGAGCGTGAAGAAATTATTACCCTGTTAAAAAGCCGCACCGAATGGATCAAAATCAAAACCAGGCGCGGCATTGTCGGCTGGATCAAGCGCGACGACATGCAATTCACACTTGCACTCGATGGTAGCAAGCCGGAGTTTCCGGATAGCAAACAAGCGGATTACCTGGTAAATCGCTTTGAAGTCGGTGCCGCCTACGGGGATTTCGATGGTGCCGATAGCATGACGCTGAATCTCGGTTATCGTTTCACTAAAAATCTGTCAGCCGAAATTCGTTTTTCTGATAACACCGGAAAATTTTCCGATAGCGAAATTATTGCCGGCGCTTTATTGTTCCAGCCATTTCCGGAATGGCGCGCCTCGCCGTTTTTCAGTGTGGGCGGCGGTAAAATAAAAACCTATCCAAGTTCTACTCTCGTACAAACCGAAGATCGCGAAGACAATTTATTACAAGCGAGCCTGGGTACATACATCCACATTACCGGTCGGTTTTTTATGCGTGTGGAATACGTTAACCACTACGTGCTCACCAGCCGCAATACCAATGAAGAGGTCAATGAATGGAAACTTGGTTTCAACGTCTTTTTCTGATCGCATTATTCGCTGGTATTGCCAGTGTCAGTAATGTTGCGTTTGCCCAGGAAGATGACGAGCAAGACGATGATGAACTCGGGCAAATCATTACACCTGACATCAAACGTCGCACGATAAAAGAAGATGATCTCGACAGTGAAAACTTTGAGATGGGTGCGTTTTTTGGCTTGCTCAGTGTGGAAGACTTCGGTACCAATGATGTCCAGGGAATTACCTTTGCCTATCACATCACTGAAGATTTTTTTGTGGAAGCTGCATATGGCGTGAGTAAAACAGAAAAAACCAGCTACGAATTATTGAGTGGGGGTGTTGAGTTGCTCACGGGTGATCAACGCGATATCAGCTATTACAATCTGTCACTCGGCTATAACTTTTTGCACGGGCAAGTGTATATCTCCGACAAGTGGAGTTTTAACAATCACTTCTACATTATGTTGGGGGGCGGTAATACCGATTTTGCCGGAAAAGATTATTTCACCACCAGCATCGGCGCCGGCTTGCGCTTTTATGGAACAGATTGGCTGGCACTGGATTTAAGTATGCGCGGCCACAGTTTTGAACATGAATTATTTGGTGAAAGCAAGCGCGTAACGAATCTGGAGTCGCGCTTGGGTTTGTCGTTGTTTTTTTAATTTTGATTTTATGGTGGGTTTAGTTATGTTTCTGCAACAATTTTTGACGCGTGTCGCGATTATTTTTTCATTGGGTGTTTTTTCGTTGCAAGCCAATGCTGATGCTGCACCGGATTTCACGCTGCAAAGTAATTCGGGTGAAAATGTTCGCCTGGCTGAAGCGCGCGGACAAGTGGTGATGTTAAATTTCTGGGCTACCTGGTGCGCTCCATGCCGCAAGGAAATGCCATTGCTGGATGCTATGTATCAACGCTACAAGAGCGCCGGTTTTGTTATTTATGGAATCAATGTAGAAGAGGATAGCGAGGGCGCTAAAAAATTAATCAAGGATATGAACGTAACGTTTCCCGTGCTGTTTGACATCGAAAGCAAAGCCAGCAGCTTGTACGAAGTGGATGCGATGCCGACCACAGTATTGATCGATAAAAAAGGCCAGGTGCGTTACGTGCATCGCGGTTATAAAGCCGGTGACGAAAATATCTACCGCGATAGAATTCGTGAGCTGATTAGAGAATGATATTGCGCGGCCTCTTATTGCTAGCGGTGCTCGTGAGTCTCGCCGCTTGTAGCCCGATTAAACCCTGGGTGAAGCCCTATGAGCGGCAAAAAATTGCAGATGAAATCATGAGCTTTGAGCGCGATCCAATCGCAGACGCTTATTTGCACCACGTGTTCGATGCGCGTGAAGCCGCGCGCGGTGGTGATGGCGCATCGGGAGGTGGCTGTGGCTGTAATTAATCGCTGGTTAATAATGAGCGCTATGTTGTTAGCGTCATCAACATTTGCCGCCGTGTTGCCAGATGAACGAATCGATGTCCTGTATCACGGTTACGATGGCGGTGGTGCAGAAATTGACGGGCCATCAATCCTGGTGCGCAAAAATATCGGCACAGCTGTTTCTGTATCGGCTAACTATTATGTGGATATGGTGAGTAGCGCATCGATTGATGTGCAAGCTACCGCAAGCCCTTACAGTGAAGAGCGCAAGGAATCCGGTTTCAGTGGTCAATATATGATTGACCGCTCCACACTGAAATTTGGCTACACCCAAAGTAAAGAAAATGATTACGATGCAACAACCTATACGTTTGGTATCGACCAAAGTTTTTTTGGCGATTTAACCACGTTGGGTTTTGGTGTGAGTTTTGGTGAGGATATTGTTGGCCAAAATACCGATCCAACTTATAAGCGCGATCTGCAGCGCCGCAAATACAGTGTCAATGCTTCACAAATCGTCACCAAAAATTTATTGGCATCGCTCAGTTTCGATAGCGCTACCGATCAATGTTTAAACCTCACTGATGATCAAAGTTGTTTGAATAATCCTTATCGCTCAGTGCGCTATTTAAATGGTACTGGTGGTTATTTGTATCAACGTGAACTCTATCCACACACACGCAATAGCGACGCTTTAGGTTTGCGCGCAATTTATTATTTGCCTTATCGCGCCTCTATTCGCGCCGAACTGCGCAAGTTTTCGGATAGCTGGGGGATAGATGCTGATAACGCTGAATTGCGTTATTTGCATCCATATGGTGAACGTTTTTTATTTGAAGTGAAATACCGCATTTACGATCAAACGGGTGCCGATTTTTATTCAGATTTATTTCCCTATCGCGATGCCCAGAATTTCCTTGCACGCGACAAGGAACTGAGCCCTTTCTCCTCCACAACAATTGGCTTAGGTGTGACTTACAAAATCCCCGCCGGATTTATTCCCTGGTTTGATAAAAGCACCGCCAACCTCTACTGGGATCATTTCGATATTGATTACGACGATTTCCGCGATGCACGCGTATCGCCCGCCGATTACGCTGCTGGTGAAGAACCGCTTTATAGTTTGCAGGCGGATGTGATCCGGTTGTATTTTTCTTTTTGGTTCTAAATAAAAACGCGGTGATTGCTGCGTTTTTTGCATTCTATTATTACTGCCGCCCTTTTTGGTCGTTAATGCCCAGTCTATTTCCTGTTGTCCATACAGTTATTAATATACGTCAACTTTTTTAATTAATGACAAACAATTATTCATTATTTAAAATGCTTAGGACTTTTAATCGATGGATATTGATCAACGTAGGGAAAAATCATGTTTCTAAAAATCATTCCAATTCCATTCTTATTTTTGCTATTCCTTTCCAATTTTTCTTTAGCTCAGATACATCAGTGCGTCCAACAGGGGGGAAATTATGATTGCATTCCCGCTGTTTTAAAATATTGCCCAAATGCATTTTCTCCTGATTTAAGACAGTGTGTTGAGGCTCCTCAAGCATATTGCACTCGAAATTGGGTGGAGCGCACTGATGCGGAATGGGCAATGCTCGGGTTCATAGCGTATTCAAACCCACGTTTTCAATTTGACGATCCCACAAAGCCCAGTCCAGGCAAATGTATATATGATGCGCGAAATTTGCGAACAGGTGAAACGTCAATAAGTAATGGAGAGCGGCTGGGTTATCCATTTATAGATTGTTCCCTTTATCCTTCTCACACAGTTGAAATCAGTGATTCTACCGGGCTTTGGTGTGCAAAATTAATCGAATATGTTGCAGCAGCTCCTCAGGATTCACCACCCACATCTTGCCCCGTTGGAAATCCAATCGATACCAGCACCGGCGCAAAAATTCAGAAAGAAGGTGATATTAACTCTCACGGCTTTGGTCAAATCGGTTTTGATCGCGCCTACAGTAACTCAAATAAAATGATTGGCGGTTTCTGGTATAACCCATATCAAAAATCCCTCCGCATTATTGATCCGCAAAAAATTGAAATAGTGCGAGCTAAAAGTTCGCCTTACACCAGTAAAGCACTCGCTTGCACAGGTGGGTTTAATGACTTAAAAACCAAAATTAGTGATAACTGGACACAAGGCTCTTCTGCGCAATATGTAAATAATACGTGTCAAATTGTCCGAAATAATAAAATTATTAGAAATATCCCCATTGTGCAAAGTGCACTAAGTACCGAAATTTACTTTAAGCCTGGCGCGATTCAATTAATTCGCGAAGATGGCAGTATTTTAAATTTTGGTTTAAGTGCTGGCGATCAGTACAGCGAGTTAAGCGGAAGCCGGGGCCAATTAATTGCTGTTAGTGATGCGGCACCTGTGGCATGGCGTTATAAAACCAGTAATGGTGATATTGAAGATTACAGTGTAGATGGAAAATTATTATCTATCACTGCCAGTAATGGTATGAAGCAGGAATTGTTTTACGATGCAACGAGTGGCTTATTAACACGTGTAAAAGATTCGACCAATCGCGAACTAACATTTGCTTACACCGACAATCAACTCAGCAGCATCACTGTCGATGGTAATAAAACAACGTCTTATACATATAATGGACAAGGGCTTATTAGCAAGGTTATTCGCCCTGATAATACCGAGCGTATGTATCACTACGAAGATGCTCGCTTCCCAACCTTTTTGACCGGGATCACTGATGAGCGAGGAAAACGTTACGCTACTTGGGCTTATGATGCCCAGGGTCGCGCTATCTCCAGTGAGCACGCAGGCGGAGT
>NZ_KN266211.1:263981-265923 GCF_000766945.1 Cellvibrio mixtus subsp. mixtus J3-8
AGTTACCAATCCATTGGGCAAACAAACTATCTATCGCTTTGATGATATTGCCGGTGCGCGCCGTGTAGTTAAAGTAGAGGGGCAACCTACTGCAAATTGTGCGGGTGCCAACCAGAACTACACCTATACCGTTGAAGGGTGGATTGAAAGTAAAACCGATTGGAAAGGGATTAAAACTACTTACCAATACAATTCTCTCGGCCAGGAAATATCCCTCACAGAGGCTTTTGGTACACCCGAGGCCCGTACCATTACAACTGAATGGCATCCCACATTGTATTTAAAAACGAAGATCATTGAATCTGGCAAAGAAACCACGTTTAGTTATGATGTTAATGGACGGCTCAGCAATCAATCTACTCGTGCATTAAGCAATTAATCTGGAAAAGGAATTAATTATGAGGCCGATAAATAAACACCCTTTCATGGGAAAATTTTTATTTTATGCTGTGTTTCTTTTATCTCAAGTGGTATGGATATTTTATTCACATACTGCACTTGCATGCACTGTAAATGGTATGGATGCTAATTGTTATGAGCCGGAATTGACGGATTGGAAATATAATCTATGTGATAAGGCTGGTAGTTTTAATTATAGATATCGAGCATGGTGTGAGGCGGGTGGTGGTGTATGGCGTGGCTCCAACTATGGATGCTCAAATAGTGTTGTTTTTAATGAAGGAAATATTGTTTCTTTCGTGTCTAGGTTTGCAGATATTTTAAGTAATACCCAAGGTTCTATTCCATCGGATACTGGGTGGGGAATAACATACACTGATAATTATCTATGTTATTCAGGTAAACCGACTTATGTCAATGATATATTAATTTCTGATGTGAGACAGCTTCAGGCACCAGGTGCTACAGTTATAGCCTATCGTAGTAGGGAATTAGTGTGCGGTGAGGGAGCAACTGAGGTTACAATAAATCAAAAAAAATTATGTGTGTATAAATATATTGCCGCTATTCCTAAGGATGCTCCGCCGCCCCTGCGATGTGACGATACAGTTGGTAATCCTATAGTAATTAGCACTGGTGCAAAAATACAAAAGGAAACAGACGTTTATTCTCGAGGGAAAAATCAAATTGGTTTTGAGCGCACTTATAACAATACAGATATAAACATAAGTACATCTTGGTTAAACACTTATCAAAAGTCATTGCAATTTATTACACCCGAAAAGATTGCTACTGAAAGTAGAAAAAGTTCGCCTTATACAAACAAAGCTCAGGCTTGTACAAGTGGTTGGAGTCAGATTAAATCTATTCTCATGGAAAGCTGGGCAATAAGTACGACAGCCCAATATTCTAATGGTATATGCCAAATAAAACGCGGAAATATAATTGTTCGTAACATTCCAATACTGCCAAATACCAACAACATTCAGGTCTATCTTAAGCCCGGATCTGTTCAAGTGATAAGGGAAAATGGAAGTGTTCAGAGTTTTGGTCTCGGAGTTGGTGAGCAATATGTTGGATTTAATGGCGATCACGGTCAGCTAATTGCCGTTATTGATGCGGCACCTGTGGCATGGCGCTATATCGCCAGCAATGGCGAGGTAGAAGATTACAATGCTGACGGAAAATTATTATCCATTACCGCCAGCAATGGCATGAAGCAAGAATTATTTTACGATGCATCGAGTGGATTATTAACGCGTGTAAAAGATTCGACCAATCGCGAACTAACATTTGCTTACACAGTCAATCAACTCAGCAGCGTTACTGTCGATGGTAATAAAACAACATCGTATACATATAATGGTCAGGGATTGATTAGCAAGGTTATTCGCCCTGACAATTCCGAACGTATTTATCACTACGAAGATTCTCGCTTCCCAAGCTTTTTGACCGGGATCACTGATGAGCGAGGAAAACGTTACGCTACCTGGGCTTATGATGCCCAGGGTCGCGCTATCTCCAGTGAGCACGCAGGCGGAGT
>NZ_KN266212.1:0-9400 GCF_000766945.1 Cellvibrio mixtus subsp. mixtus J3-8
GATGGTAGTGTGGGGTCTCCCCATGTGAGAGTAGGTCATCGTCAAGCTTTTAAATTATAAAACGCCCGTTAGTTAACGCTATCGGGCGTTTTTGTTTTACGTGATAAAAATTTAGCCTTATTGAAGTTTATTTAGTTATCGATAAGAATAAACTTTGATAATCCCATTTGCTAACCAAGCAATTAATCTCGATTCCAATTTATAATTACTTTATCAGCTATTGAATTGGGTTCGACCAATTTCCGATGTAATCATGTGATTAACAAATGAATGAGCTTCAGCGGCAAACCTATTTATCTGCACTAGGTATTGAGAATTATATGCCGCGTTGGCGATTACCTAATGCGCCGGAACCTGTTGCTTGTGTGATGCCAGTTATTGATATAGGGAATGATTCGTCTGCTGTATTGGAACAAACCATCCCTGCTGTGATTTCTTCAATAGTTCCCTCAAAAGTAGAAACTGCTATTACTATAGATGTCCTTGCAAATCTGGATGTTCGTCAGAAGCCATCAGTACCAATTAATGCAGCAGCTATATTGCAGCAGCTGGAAGAAAAGAAACCTGCTGTTGTAGCTCCTTTTTCATTGAGTGTGTGGCGTCCGGTATCTGGATTTTTAATTATTGATTCTCGCAATACAACACTCGCACTACCAACTGACCTGTTTCTTAATAATATATTGAGGGTATGTTTAACTGAAAAATTTAATCTGAGTGAAGAGGTTTTGCGTTGGCCAATGATTGAAAACCGGTATGTATCCCGTACCGAAATAGATGCTCGCAATGAACTACAAACCTGGTTGGCTGTGGAGAATGAATTGCGTCCTATTAACCGTTTATGGTTGTTAGGTGAGGCCTCTGGAAAATATTTCATTGGGGATGATATGTCTGCGGTGGAAAATCGTTGGAAAAAAATTGCCATTAATAGTTTGTCGGGACAAGTACAGGTAACTGCAATGTTATTGCCAAGTTTGAATGAACTATTACAAAACCCAAGCGATAAAGCTCGCTTATGGTCAATGCTTGATTAATATTCCCTTCATGAATTCGTTATCAATTTTCACACACACCGGCTTGGAATTATTTTTGCGCGAAATAACCGCGACAGATATTCCACAAATAATGACGCTTGAACGCAGTGCGCATACTCACCCCTGGCGACAATCCAGCTTTGAAGATTGTTTAAAAGGCCGGCAAAAATGCTGGCTGGCAGAATCTAAAAACCTGTTAGTGGGATATGTGGTTGTAACCCATGGTGGCGGCGACGCAGAACTGTTAAATATTTCTGTGGCACCACAATTCCAGCGTAAAGGAATTGGTCAGTGCTTGTTGGCGCATGCAGTTAACTGTGTTAAAGGTAAAGCTGATATGTTGTTTCTTGAGGTCAGGGTGTCTAATCGTAAAGCGATTGAGCTCTATTCAAAAGAAGGTTTTTTTGAAGTAGGGCAGCGTAAAAATTATTATCCAACTGTGAATGGGCACGAAGATGCATTGTTAATGGCAATGCAACTTGATCCTATATAATTTATTGTTTTACTGGCCGTTTCTGTAATTTTCGCTGCAGTGTGCGCCGATGCATTCCCAATGCGCGAGCAGTAGCTGAAATATTTCCGTTATTTTCCTGCAATACTTTCTGGATATGTTCCCACTCCAATCTATCCACTGACAGCGGTGTGTAATTCATTTCCTGCAATTCCGATATGGGCTCCTGCCCAAATGCAGCAAGGATTTCATCGGTATCTGCAGGTTTGCATAAATAATTTATTGCACCGGACTTTACCGCTTCTACTGCAGTAGAAATACTTGAGTATCCAGTGAGCATTACTATTTGCAGATCGGGTGATTTTATTTTTAATTCGCGAATTAATTGCAGCCCTGAATCGTTGCCGAGTTTTAAATCAACAATTGCCTTTGCAATAAAAAACTGCTCAATGAGCTGTAAGGCTTGATGTGCATCTTGCGCAATTGCACAGGAAAATTGACGACGCTTGAGGGCTCTCTCCAGCATAGCTGCAAGAGTGGGATCATCATCGACAATTAAAAAATCCAGTGTGTTTTGGCTGTTCATAATTAATTGTTATGCTGCGTCGAAAGTGGTTATTAGTGGAAGTTTCATGCGTGTTATTGTCCCTTGCGGTACTCGTTTATGTAGTGTGACCGTTCCACCATGGCGATTGATGGTTGCCTGGGTTAATAGAAGGCCTATGCCTAAGCCTTTATTTTTGGTAGAAATAAATGATTTACCAAGATGAGCGCTAACTTCTTCTGCAATACCGGGCCCTGAATCCTCAATTGTCCATAATATGGTTTCAGCATTCCACTCAATATGAATAGAAATATCATCGGGGCTTGCATCGGCAGCATTGTTAAGTAAATTTAAGATGGCTTGTGCGATGGTTGGCGAAAAAACTGCATTTAAGTCTGCTACACAGTTTGCAAACTCAATACGAGATTTAACATCGGGCCGCAAAATTTTCCAGCGCTGGATTAAGTTGTCGCAATAGGTTTGCACAGGTTCTGCAGCAATTTGCCCTTCTTTTGCAAGTTCAGCCTTGTTAACTAAATCGCGCAGTGTGGAAGCGCATTGATTGACTTGCTCTTGTAGTAAGGTCAGATCCTGATGCAATTGTTGATTGTCTGAATATTCTTGTCGTAGTTCACTAATTAATACTTTCATTGTTGAGAGCGGTGTTCCCAACTCATGTGCTGTTCCTGCTGCGAGGGTTGCTACTGCCATCACCTGCTCATCGCGTAATTGGTCTTCGCGCCAGCGATTTAATTGTGCCTCTTGTGCACGCAGATCCCGCGCCATTTTCACTACGAAATAAGTAATCAGGCCGGCACTGATAAAAAAATTCAACCACATGCCAAGAACATGCAAGTTGATAGAGCTGGCATCATGTTGATGATGATCAGGCGCCAGTATCGGCAGCGGCACGTTAAAAAAAAGTAGAAGTGAATAACTAAGAATGCTTAGCCCGGTAATGGTAAGGGTAAATCTACCTCCGAGTGTTGCTGCAGAAATACATACGGGCACCAGAAAGTACGATACAAATGGGTTATTGGCTCCCCCACTAAAATAAAATACAGCGCTAAGGCAAAACAGATCGATCAATAACTGGATAAAAAATTCTATCTCGGTGACCGGTAATGATTGGCGCAAACGCGAAAAGGTTAGCAAATTGACACCGGTCAGGATAACCAATGCAATTAAAATCTCGGTGAATGGCAAATCAACGGAACCATCCCATAAGCACACTACGGCTGCTATACCTAATAAAATAAGCACGAGCGTGCGAATCATCACCCAATAATTTAAATGCTGGGTGTGATTGGCAAGTGCGAAAGAAATCTGTCGATTCACGGATATTGGCATAAAAGGATATCAATAAAAAGAAACTCGCTGATTATAACCAAGGTACCTGTAAGCGCATGCTTTTCTGCGCATGAAGTACTGTGGCAGTTTGTCGCAGCTTCTTGCTGCAAACATAAATTGCGAATTGGCACTGATGTATACTGCACGCCTTTTGTTGATCCAGTCGCCGGCGCATTTATGGCAGAACCCTTACAGGCAACCCTTATCGAAGGCCGGGTCTCTACCCAACTAAAGCATTTGGCCCTGCCTTTGATGTGGGGGTTAATGGCAACTATGTCGCTCAACGCCATTGAAACATTTTTTGTCGCTCAATTAGGGCGTGAACCATTAGCAGCATTAAGTTTTACTTTCCCGATTATCATGGTGCTGACTAGCCTCGCGATCGGCTTGGGTGCGGGAACCTCATCAGCGGTAGCTAGAGCAATAGGAGAAGGAGACTCTACCAAAGCCCGTCGTCTTGCAACTGATGCGATGAGTCTCACGCTAATTATTTCGGTCAGTGTTTGTGTCCTTGGATGGATAACACTGGAACCATTATTTCTCGCCTTGGGTGCCCCCGCTGATTTAATTCCCCTGATTCGCTCCTACATGTCCATTTGGTATTTCAGTGCGCCTTGTTTGATGGTGCCAATGGTGTGCCTGTCTGCATTGCGAGCGATGGGCGTGAGTCAGGTACAAGGATATTTGATGGGGGGCGCGGCTTTGGTAAATGTATTGCTGGACCCGATATTAATTTTTGGCCTACTCGGTGCACCGGCGTTGGGCTTGCAAGGAGCAGCACTGGCAACCTTGATTACGCGTGCGTTGATGCTGATTGTTGCATTCTACATCTTGCACTCGCGTTTACAGATGCTGGTTAATCCTTTTCCATCGTGGCATTCATTGAAACGATCCTGGTTGGCGATTATCGAGGTTGGCATCCCTGCGATGGCCGCGAACGTTATTGTTCCGTTTGCTAGTGCAATTGTTGTCGCTATGGTTGCCACTTATGGCACCGATGCTGTGGCTGCGCTGGGAATCGCCATGCGTATTGAGCCACTCGCGTTAATCGCTTTTTACGCACTTTCAGGCGTGGTTGGGCCTTTCTTCGGACAGAACCTGGGCGCGGGGAGAATTGGTCGGTTACAGGATGCGCTACGTGTGCTCACTCAATTTTGTTTGGTATTTGGAGTTGTGATTGCCATTTTGCTCGGTCTTTTCGGTGGTGAAATTGCACAATTATTTGGTGGGCACGATGAAGTTGTCACGATCACCGCCGCGTATTTGAGCATAGTGCCCGTTAGTTACGGTGCTTATGGTTTGGTGATGTCGGTCAATGCGGCCTTTAATGGAATGGGCAATCCATGGCCTGCGATGTTGATTTCTGCCGGGCGAGTGCTTTATGTATACCTTCCTTTGGCCTGGATTGGTCAGCAACTTTGGGGTATGACGGGGATTTTTATGGCAACCGCATTCGCGAATATTTTGCTGGGTATGTGGGCCTGGCTATGGTTGAAGAATCATCTTCGCCAGAATAGTGCCCTTGCTGAATCCTGAGGCTTTAAACTTTGGTCCCTTTAATTGCTCGTGCAGGATATAATTCCCGCCATTTTATTTTCCATTTTTTCTACTACGCGAATTCCCTATGACCAATTTAACTGCCGAGCTGGCGAAACGCCGTACTTTCGCCATCATTTCTCACCCGGACGCCGGTAAAACCACCGTCACTGAAAAGCTGTTGCTATGGGGCAACGCCATCCAATTGGCGGGATCTGTAAAAGGCAAGCGCGGCCCCCATGCAAAATCTGACTGGATGACGATGGAGCAGGAACGTGGAATTTCGGTGACATCATCCGTTATGCAGTTTCCTTACAAAGGGCGCGTCGTAAACCTGCTTGATACCCCAGGTCACGAAGATTTCTCGGAGGATACCTATCGTACCCTCACCGCCGTTGACTCGGTATTGATGATGATTGACGGTGCTAAAGGCGTAGAAGATCGCACCATTAAATTGATGGAAGTTTGCCGTTTACGCGATACACCCATTCTCACCTTTATCAACAAAATGGATCGCGAAAGCCGTGACACCGTTGAGCTGCTGGATGAAATTGAAAATGTATTAAAAATTACCGCAGCGCCCATTAACTGGCCTTTGGGTAGCGGTAAGGAATTCCTTGGTGTTTATAATTTTTATACTGATGTGATTCATGTTTACCAGCAGGGAATGGGGCACACGATTCCGGATGATATTCAAATTAAAGGTTTGGATAGCGCGGAAGCCACTGCATTGATGGGAGCTTACGCCAGTGACTATCGTGAACAAATTGATTTTGTGCGCGGTGCGACTAATGAATTTGATTTGGATGAATATCTTGCGGGCCGTATGACACCGGTTTTTTTCGGCACTGCATTAGGTAACTTCGGTGTGCGTGAAATGCTGGATGGATTTGTCGAGTGGGCACCAACGCCACGTGCACGAGCTACTCATAATCGTGTTGTAGAACCGGCAGAAGAAAAATTTAGCGGCTTTATTTTCAAGATCCAGGCAAATATGGATCCCAAACATCGCGACCGTATTGCGTTCATGCGTATTTGTTCGGGGACCTATTCTCAAGGTATGAAAATGAAACATGTGCGTATTGGCAAAGACGTAAAAATTGCCGATGCAGTAACGTTCATGGCGGGAGACCGCAGTGCAGTCGATGAAGCAATTGCCGGTGATATTATCGGATTGCACAATCACGGCACCATTCAGATCGGAGATACGTTCACCGAAGGAGAAGAATTAAAATTCACCGGTATCCCGCACTTTGCGCCCGAATTATTTCGCCGTATTCGATTGAAAGATCCTCTCAAGATGAAGCAATTGCAAAAAGGTTTGCAGCAATTGTCGGAAGAGGGGTCAACGCAAGTATTTTTCCCTATCAACAATAACGATATTGTTGTCGGGGCTGTGGGTGTGCTGCAATTTGAAGTAGTCGCCTATCGCTTGAAAGATGAGTACAAGGTGGAGGCAATCTACGAACCGGTGAGCGTAACAACCGCGCGCTGGTGTGAATGCAGCGACCCCAAAAAGTTGGAAGAATTCAAACGCAAATGTGCAGAGAATCTGGCGGAAGACGGTGGTGGTCATCTGACTTACCTTGCTCCATCGCGAGTCAATTTATCGTTAACCCAGGAGCGTCATCCGGAAGTAGTATTCCGTGCGACGCGAGAGCATTAATTTTATCTGGCGCTATACTTCTTTCACTTTTTCTATCAAGAGCTGATTGTGTCAACCAACGACGATAACAAGGATCTAATCTGGGATCTGGACGCTTTCAACCAACGCCAGCGCGCGGTGGATTTCGTCATGGGCTTTGAAAACAAGCTCTGCGTCTATTCCAGTTCGGTTGAGCAGCTTTACACCAATTACAATCTTTTTTTCCCCAAGGAAGAAGACCGTAAACTGGTCATTCTTCCTAATCCCTACACGCCACACGATACGTTTAATAGTATTCCAGCCAATGCGGTAACACCGACTGGTATGGAAATTATTCCGGGTGTGTATCAGGCTCGCCCTTGTTTATTCCTGCGAATTCCTTTTCGTAGTGGAACTGTCCGTGCATTACCGTTACAAATGGGGCTGAATATTGTCCGGCAAAAATTGCCGTCCAATAAACCTTTCTTACCGGTATTGATGAAAGGGGATTTACGTGAATTGGATGCATCCACCCCGTGTTTGCATTTGCATACAATACATCCGGGGCGATTGGAGAAACATTCGGTACTTGAGCGCAGTGGAATCCATAAAGTTATCGAACAACGGTTGCGGCAATTATCCTGATGAAATGTACGCTGATAAACGTAAATTATTAGCGTTCCTGATCGCTGGCAAGAACTGGTCAATATTTTATCGCCCATAAAAAAAAGCCACCTTGAAGTGGCTTTTTTTATGGGGAACTAATTATTCCGGTAAGGTCCAACGCATAGGTACAGTAAATTCAAATCTCTGTCCGCTGACGGTTTCTGGTAAAGGTGGGAAGGGCGCGGAGCGATCTACAGCATCCAAGGCTTCCTTATTTAACATATCGAAATTACTACTTTCCAGAATACTTGCGCCGAGAATATTACCTTGGCGATCTACCACCACAGCAACACGTACACTACCAGCCTGGCCTCTGTCTAGTGCCCGTTGTGGATATTTGGTTTTGCTGCGAATTTTCTTGATTGCATCTGATACATAAAATTGGCGTGCTAACAATGTTTGGGCGGTAAGCGCTGGACCTTCATCTTCATCTTGAGCTTTAACTGGAGTTGCGGGGCGTTTTGATGACACAGAAGCTGAACCGGCGGCCACCGGGGTTGATGCATCCACTTTCGGTTTTTCGATTTCATTGGGGGACGCAGCAGCGGATGTTACTGCGACCGCTTTGGCACTGGATTTAGCTTGTGCGGAAGATTTGACATCTCCTGACCAGGTCTTTACTTCTGCCAGCCGTGCCGCAGAAGGGTTGATACCGGTAAAACGCCCGCGTAGCGTAGCGTTAATATCACCAACTTTTAACAAGCTGTCACGATAGTCGGATGAAAGTGGAACGCTACCAATCCAGGTGGCCAGCAGCATTGAAAAAAAGTTTTCATCTTTGATGGTACCAAGTACAACATCATTGATGCTAACAGTGACCCCTTTACCGGGAGTATTACTGATTTTTACGTGGTCATTTTGGATAAGGCGGCCTTTAAACATTGCATCAAAGGCAACGGTATTATCCGCTTGTGCCATGAGGGCGTCGGCCTTGCTGTTTACTGCCAACCCTTCAATCCACAAACGGCTGAAGCGCCTTGCAGTAATTCCTTCGGGACTAACAATTTTGAGCTCCATTCGCATGGGTTGTTTGTTGCGTAATAAAGTATTGGCATCATTACTTAATGATTCTGAATACAGTGCACCGATAAATATTTCCCGTCCTAACTCCTGATGTATGCCAATACCATTGAGCATGGGTTCAGCGCGGGCAAAATGAGCAAAAAGTAGTAGTGAAGTACAAACGAATACTCGGAATAGATGGTTGAAGCGCATAGTCTTGCTACTCTCTATTATCAAAGACTTTATTGTCCTGTGTGTTATGCAGCGGTTTAGGGTGTGACCCCGTAGATATAATATAGAAAAAAAATGGAATGCGCGTACCTTGTCGGTAATTTAGCTATAGTTGTTCTATAGATTTTCAGTAGTATCATATGCGTCAAGGAGTGTTAAGGTTTGGACTGCTCACCACCTCGGGGTATTAGGTAGTGAATCACGAATAAAAACAGCATTACGGGCAGATGATGGAAACAAAACAGCTATATAAAATTCCCAAAGATACCCTGGAGCATTTGCTCGCGGGAATTCCATTTTTTAAAGTAGTAAAACAGCAAGACGTAAAACAATTTGAGATTTTGCTGCAAGCATCGCGAATCATGTCCTTTTTGCCAGGGGAAATTGTTTTACAAAAAGGCGATAGCGGTAACTGGCTCTATTTTTTACTGAAAGGTAAGTTGGCGGTGTATGTTGATCAGGCCCTGAAAGGTGATCTGGTTAATTATGTTACTCCGGGAGAAGTCTTCGGTGATTTGGCCCAGCTCGTTGGGCAGCCTCGCACTGCTACTGTGATTGCCGACCCGGGGGCAAAAGAATCTATGGTATTAGCGTTGGACTTTAATGTGTTCGGGCCACTCAACTCGGTAAGCCCGATCACCTTACAAACCAAATTGGCCTACTATCGTAATACCGCTCACAATTTACGCTGGAAACTGGAAGTCTATAGATCCCAACATTTGCAGCATGAGTTAGCCAACAAGCATCGCCAGATCAAACTGTATGTCGGTCCAAAAGATACCTATGAAGAGCTGGTCTCATTGCACGAGCAATCGCAGGCACTGGCATTGTTGCTGATGGAGTGGAATAAAGAATTTGGCGTTCTTGCCGCTGAATCCATGATTTAATCTTCCAGCTTTACACTTCAATCCCTATCTCTTTGCTGCGCAGAAGCAGTTTGCTAACTTCGGTGCAAACTGGCTTCT
>NZ_KN266212.1:9464-32773 GCF_000766945.1 Cellvibrio mixtus subsp. mixtus J3-8
ATTCGAAGAATTAAAACTTGCTTACGGTTATCCATTACAGCTGCAAACTAATAATCTTGCGGGACAACCTGAGCGTTTTTCTTGCCGGCTTATTGGTTGCTTGCCAGGGCGCAGCCTTTTATTGTCCGTACCCAAACAAGGTGGGAAGCTTGTTAAATTCAGGGCTGGCCAAAAAATCGTCGTTCGTCTGATGATAGATAATGGGATTGGAATTTTTGCTGGTGTGTTAGAAAGCTTAACCCTTGATCCTTATCCGATACTCCATTTGAGTTATCCGGAATCAGTTACCTTCAAAGGAATTCGCAGCGCAACGCGTGTCGTTGTTAATGAAAAAGTAATCGTAACTAATACGAGTTTGGAGTTTCCTATAGCTATAGAAGGCGTTATTTCAGATATCAGTATCTCTGGCGCGCGCGTTGAATTGAGCGATGAGATTGCTGAAATTGGTGATGTATTGGAACTTAAAGCTCAAGTGGATATTCGTGAATTGAAGCGTGAGTTGATTTTAACTGGTGTAGTCAGGTCTCGGGTAGAACCGACTGATCATCAATTGGACGGAATACTGGTGAGTTATGGTTTGGAATTTAACCTGCAAGGAGAAGAGCAGCGCTTGTTAATGTACGCTTATGTGTTCAATCAAATGGCGCTTCAGGAGCATTGAACGGATTAATTGATAATGTTTGTTGTGAATAATAAAAAAGGCACCTGAAGGTGCCTTTTTTATTGCGAATTAAATCGCTAATTAAGCAGCAGCTGGTGCAGCCGCCTTTGGCTTACGACCACGTTTTGCTGGTGCAGCACCCGCTGGTTTCTTGGCTACTGCTTTTTTAGCAGCTGGAACTTTCTTCGCCGCAGGTGCTTTTTTAGCAGCTGGAGCCTTTTTAGCTGCAGGCGCTTTTTTAGCAGCTGGAGCTTTCTTCGCTGCAGGTGCTTTTTTAGCGGCTGGTTTTTTAGCTGCTGACTTCGCTTTCGCAGCTGTCTTTTTGGCAGCTGCTTTAGCTTTTACCGCGGCTTTCTTCGCAGCAGCTTTCGCTTTGGCAGCAGCTTTTCTGTCAGCAACTTTTTTCTTCAGTGCAGCTTTTTTGGCTGCTGCTTTGGTTTTGGCTGCTTGCTTTTTGGCTGCTGCTTTCGCTTTAGCAGCAGCTTTCTTGGCAGCTACTTTCGCCTTGGCAGCAGCTTTTTTCTCTGCAGCTTTGGTTTTTACCGCAGCTTTCTTGGCAGAAGCCTTCAGGCGTTTTGCAACTGCACCTTCAGCTTTAGCAACTGCTTTGTCGTGTGCAGCGGCCAATTTAGCAGCAGCTTTAGCAGCAGCAGCTTCTTTTTTAGCGGCAGCAACAGCAGCTTTAGCAGCAGCAGCATCTTTCTTGGCAGCAGCAACAGCAGCTTTAGCAGCTGCAACAACTTTAGCTGAACCAGGAGTTTTCTTTTTAGCAGCAGCAGCCAACTTGCTTTGGGCAGCTTTCAGAGCTGCAGCAGTTTTAGCAGCGTCTTTTGTCAAACCAGCAACAGCTTTACCGGCATCAGCTGCCTGAGCTGCGCGAGCTTTTGTCAATTGCGCTTTCAGTTGAGCTAATTGCTGTTCCAAACTTGCAACAGTATTAACAGCGGTTTGTTTACGTGCAGCCATGGTGTGCTTCCTTTATAGTTTTCGAAAGGTCGATAAATGGTTTAAAAAGTCCAACATGTATAAGTTAAAACTTTATTAAAAAAATTCAAGTTTTTTGCGCTAAATAGTTAAGAAAAACGCATTTTTTTGACAATTTTTAGTAAAAAAATGTGTTTTTCGGATTTTAAAGTAAAGTTTTTCTGTTGAAGCATCTGTATCCAAGTCTTGATTCAGCATGATCATAGATTCAAATTTGTATGTTTATAAATGCAAATTAGCTCTTCAAATTTTGTTTTTTTAGTTTTTATCTTCGTTAACGACATCTACTCCAGACGTAAATTAATAGTATTTGACCCTTCAATTTTTCCCTTTTCGATGTTCGTAAATAGTTTTTTTATCGCGATTAAAAACTTTTTAAGGGGCATTGGGGGAGTGGGTGGATGGCTGCGAAAGGATTATCGAAGGTAGTGATTTAAGTTTTTAACGCACGTTGATTTACTCTCACGATCTTGTTTTGTGATGTTGTTATCCAATCCATCAGCGCAATTAATCCACCTTATCATCACCCCAACGGTACTACTACACGCAAAACATTGTGCGCTTTGGGCTCGATACATGCGTTGCGTTAATGATTTTTTTGCCAATATCCAGTCGTGTTGATGTTGAAACATGTTTGTGCAGTGTGTTGATGCGTAATAATACCTGCTAACTAGCACTTTGATTCAGGTTGGATTCAATGGAAGGTATTTGTAGCCGTTATTTTTGTTATGTGCTTATGCCAATAGTCATTAAGCCTAAAACCAGCCGAAGGATAATTACTTTTAGCGGGATAATTACTTTTAATTGTCCCAATGTATGACTGCTCTGATCGCGATTTGTTACCTCGGTAACTATTGGTAGATAACTTAATTATTGCTGGATGAATATTGCTTTTATCATTACCGGTCTGGTTATGGCGTTAATCTCAATCATTTGTTTTTTCCTCGGGCCAAAAGACTGTGAAAACCGTTAAAATGAATTTTCTTTCAGCATGGCTTGATGAAACTGGGGAGTTCCAAGGTGAGTCGTAGAAGAAAAAGGCAAGCTAGCGATGATGCTAATGAGATTGACCTGACGCCGATGCTTGATGTGGTCTTTATCATGTTGATTTTCTTTATCGTGACCGCCTCGTTTGTAAAGGAGAGTGGATTTAACCCTAATGTACCGGAAAAGAATGATTATTCTGCTCCTGCAGATGCAGAGCCTAATATCCTGGTGCGGATATCGGCAGATGATCAGATATGGGTAATGGAAAAAGAAGGTGAGCGCCGTGTCGATCTGCGTACGGTGCGTTCGAACATTGAACGCTTGCGCGCTGAATTACCGCTGGCAACGGTAATTATCCAGGCAAGTGGACGTGCAAGTACCGGAACCTATGTTGCAGTGGCTGATGCAGCTCGTGCAGCTAACGCACCGAACGTAGTTTTAGTTCCTGTTGATTAGCCCGGGATTAAAACCTTCGTCGTTATGTATTTACTAGTGGCGATCAATCGGTTGTTGCCAGGTGTTAAATCGGTCGTGCTAAATTAAAAAAGCCGCCAGGGGAGAAACCTGGCGGCTTTTTTAATCCCGATATTTGAGAGGCTAAAGCTCGTACTCCTGGCGTACATATTTTTTGGGCAGTTTGCTGTGACGCGCGCGTTCAGCACTAAAGTGATCGTGTAGCTTGTCTTGCATCAATTGAATAAAGTCCGGTTGCTTCAGGCGGATCAAATGGCGATGATCACCTGCTTCAATATAAATCTCCTCTACACCTAATAGCTCTTCATCCCAAATCACATCCACTCCATATGCTTCGCCCAAGGCAGGTATTGCTCCTTCGGCACAATCTTTAAATATTTCGGTAAGCTCTTCCTCTTCTACCAACTCCATGTGGCGATCAAAAATCTGGTTCAGGGTATGGCGTAATATTTTGTTGCGTGTGGGGAGTACACACAGGGTGTAATGAAAATCCTCATCACGTAAGAGTACGCCTTTGGCCAGGCAATGATCGTCAATCTTGGCGACACGTGCTGTATTGTATGAACCCTCGCAATATTCATGTTCCAGCAGCGTGAACTCGATCTGTTTTGCTTTTAAATATTTTTCTACAGTTGCAGCAACACCCATACAAAATCTCCTGTGGCATAAGCGCAGAGAAAAGGGGTAAACAGTCTTTAGTGAGTTAAACAATCTTTATGGGCAAATAGTTGAGTAATGAATCATTGGTTAACTAATAAATCGTTAATCGGGTAAAGAGTAAAAGGTTAATGGGATGGGTTAATAACGCGTACTCATATGACGCGCTAATTTGAGTATAGAAAGAAAAAAAATAACAGACCAAGTCTTTTGGAATTAATCTGAATCTATTAGATCAGTTGGTTTCTGGATTATTGATCTGCAAAAACAAAAAAGCCGCTGGGTAGCGGCTTTTTTGTGGGCGAGGCGTAAATACTGGTATTTAGCTGACGCTGGCCAGTTGTTGTTTCACTGATGCCAATTTCACACAAATTACAAATACTTCCATTGCTCCGACAACTTCCGGCACTGTAGGTACTGACGGTGCGATACGGATATTGCGATCTTCCGGATCTTTACCGTAGGGATAGGTCGCACCGGCTGGAGTCAGTTTTACACCGGCTTCGGCCGCAAGGCGTACGGTTTCTTTTGCACAGCCTTTACGCGTGTCAAATGAAACAAAGTAACCCCCGACAGGCTTTTCCCAAGTACCCAGATCTGTACCGTCAAATGCTTTGCTCAGACCGGTCAGCACTGCTTCAAAGCGCGGGTTCAACAATTCGGCGTGCTTGTTCATATGGGCCAACAATGCTTCTTTGCTCGGCAGGAAGCGGCTGTGACGGATTTGGTTTACCTTGTCCGGCCCAATAGTGCAGCTGTTCAAAAACTTCTTGAAGCCGGCCAGGTTAGCAGCGCTGGCAGCTACGAAAGCTACACCGGAACCGGCATGGGTGATTTTTGAGGTAGAGGCAAATTGCACTACAGAATCTTCAGTGCCATTGCGCCGGGTTGCGTCCAGGATACTGGCTAGCTGCGGTGCGTTTGGAACCAGGTCATGGACCGAGTAAGCGTTATCCCAGAATACCCGGAAGTTGGCGCTGGCGACCTGACCAAGTTTGGCGATGCGCTCAACGGTTTCATCGCTGTATACCACACCGGTCGGGTTGGAATACTTGGGCACACACCACATACCTTTGATGGATTTATCGGCTTTCAGCAATGACTCAACTACATCCATATCCGGACCGGTTGAGGTCATGGGAACGTTGATCATTTTGATGCCGAGTTGCTCGCATACAGTGTAGTGGCGGTCATAGCCGGGAACCGGGCACAGGAATTTAACTTCACCTTCGTTTTTCCAGGCGCTGGCAGCGTCTTTCAATCCGAACTGGTAAGCGGCAAGCATTACCTGGAACATCAGGGTCAGGCTGGAGTTTCCACCCACCAGCACATTAGCTGGCTCTACGCCCATAATGTGTGCGCCCAATTGTTTGGCCTCGGGCAAACCATCCAGACCACCATAGTTACGGGTATCAGTGCCGTCGGCGGCAATGTAATTACCCTTCAGCAAACCGTCCATCGCATCGGACAGGTTCAACTGTTCGGCAGAAGGTTTGCCACGGGTTAAATCCAGGTTCAGTTTTTTAGCGAGAATAGCCTGATATTGTTCAGTGAGTTGGCTTTCCCATTCGCGCAGTTGCGCAACAGATGCGTTGTCCAGTTGCAAGGTGATTACCTCATTTGGTTGGCGGGATGCTTTAGGTTTGCGGAGTTCTTTCTGTAACGAATCAAGTGCGGCGCATTATACCTGTTAGTGCACCGCTTGTTGTAGATGATCCAACACCAGAAATGGGAATGCTTTGCGTTAACTCAATAATTTTTTATGATTTTCAGCCGGCCGTCAGGACCAGCGGCGGAACGGGACAATCCAGGCTGTCGGCTATTGCGCGAAAGAGTTCCGCTTCGGCAATCGTTACGCGATTGTCCTGTAGCACACATTGGCTCATTGCCTTTAACAGTTGTGGTTTCTGCAGCGGCTTTACGCGATTGAGTTGATCCAATGCTTTATCCAGATCAACCAGGCGGGTTTTGTCTTTTGGCAATAATTCAATGGTGAAGCCCAGCTCTGCCTGTGCGCGCGCGAAAGCATTTTGTGCCGCACCCGGATTAGTTGCGCCGGCATGAGCGAGTGTCGATAACAAAATCCCGCATTCATCGGGTAATTGTTGCAGGTTGCGGTTGTGATCAAACGATGGCACTTGATAATTGTTGTGCAGCACGATGCGATGAAGTGCCCACTCCATCAAACTGATTTTCTTATCGGCACTAATCAGCACATTCATGCACTCCAGAAATCCATTATGTTGATCGGGGGATAATTGTTTTAACGCGGGCAAGCAAAGCTCGATGAGCGGCAAGCGCAATCCTGCATGTTGTGATGAAGCTGTCGAAATAAGTGGGCGCAATTGTTGAAATTCATTTTCAGGCAAATGTTCACTGAGTAACGCCAATTGGTGTTGCGCAGTTTGTGCATGGCGATCCAGCAATAAACCAAAAATGATCGCACGTGCACTAAAACTTTCACGCGCAGCAATTTTCAATGGTTCGGGAATTTCCGCAAGCCGTGCACGCGCATAACCAATTTGTCCCTGGGTTGGTTGGGCGATTTGTGTCAGGGTTTGTTCGATATCAATGCTGGTTTGTGTTGCGGTTTCATTGACTGCTTTGGTTACTACGTTGCCATCAAATGCGGAAACTACCTCTAGCAATTCTTCTTTAATCGCCGCGTCTGTCTCATTGGCTTCAGAAGTCTTCCTTCTTATATATACACTTTCTGAAAATTCACCATTCCAGCTTGGCTGAATTCGTTTGATGCGTTCCTCCAAGGGGGGATGTGTGGCCATCAAATTGAAAAAGGATTTTACCCCTTGGCCAAAATACATATGGCTGAATTCGGCAGCATGTTCATTTTTTAATTCGGAGCCATAACTACTGCCGCCGATTTTTTTCAAGGCGCCAGCAATACCTTCCGGGTTGCGCGTGAATTGCACCGCAGAAGCATCGGCCAGGAATTCGCGCTGGCGGCTCACTGCCGATTTGATTAAATTGCCAAAAAATATTCCGGTATAGCCAATCACCAGTAACCCCACACCTAAAGCGAGTAGGGCTGCCGGTGAATTATCCTTGCTGTTTGATCGGCTCACACTGCGATTACCGGAAATACGAATCAGAAACTCACCAATTAAACCAATCACCAGAATTCCATACAGCAGCGATATCAAACGCATATTGATACGCATATCGCCATGGAACACATGGCTGAATTCGTGGGCGATAACACCCTGTAATTCATCGCGCGATAAACTTTGGATGCAGCCGCGTGTAATTCCAATCACTGCATCCTGGAGGTGATAACCTGCGGCAAACGCATTAATACTTTCCTCTTCGATTAAATACACCGGCGGTACTGCGGTGCCGGAAGCAATTGCCATTTCCTCAACGACGTTCAGAATTTTGCGCTCATCCGCATCTTGCGTATTGCCGGCTAACAACCGTCCGCCCATTGCTTCGGCGACGGATTTACCACCGCCGCGCAATTGCACAAAGCGAAACAAGCTGCCGAGTAGCACTACGATACTTACGCCTGATGCGATCCACAAAAATGTTACTGGGTTTATGGAATGAATAATTCCCTGCCAGACGGTTTGTGTTGTTTCGTTGCGATCTTCCTGGCCGAAGTAGGCCAGCGTTGCAAATAACAATGTGGTAATTGCCACCAGGGAAAACACTGCTGCTATTAATAGAAAGATCAAATAGCGTGTGTTGCGTCGAGCCCGGTCCTGGTGTTCAAAGAAATTCATAAGCGCAACCTGCGATAGGAATGAGTGATTGCTATATATAAAGAAGGAAGACTTTCAAGTCAGTGCGAGAATGTAAAAGTCTTCCTTCTATATATAGAAGGAAGACTTTGTCTGAGCGGCGTTAAAATTGCACTTTCGGTGCGGCTTGTATTTCTGCGCTATCGGCAAATACCAACAAGGTCGCATCTTCGCGATGGCCAAAACTGCCTGCAAGAACCACGGGCGGAAAACTTTGTTTGTAAGTGTTGTACTCGGTGACCGCATCGTTAAATGCCTGACGTGCGAAAGCGACTTTATTTTCGGTGCTGGTTAATTCTTCCGATACCTGCATCATATTTTGCGATGCTTTTAAATCCGGATATGCCTCCATCACCACATTCAAGCGGCCCATGGCATTGGTTAATAAATTTTCGGCGCCTGCCAACTGTGTCATCGCTGCCGCACTGCCGGGGTTTGCCGCTGCTGCTTGCAAACCGTTGATTGCCTGGTTACGTGCGCTGATTACCGCTTCCAATGTTTCGCGCTCGTGTTTGATATACCCTTTTGCAGTTTCTACCAGGTTGGGAATAAGGTCATAGCGGCGTTTTAATTGCACTTCAATTTGGGAAAATGCATTTTGGTAACGGTTTTTAAGTGCGACCAATTTGTTGTAAATCCCGATAACGTAGAACACCAACAGGGCAATTATCACCAGGGTAACAATGGTAGAAATCATGATGTTTTTCCTTTGCGTATCAAAAAAATGACGATTGGCTATTTAATGATGGCCCAATCGCCGCTGCGCAAGATACTAACAGGATGAAATGAGATTACCAGTGGTAATCCGGTAGGCGGGATTGCCGTTTGGATAAACGCAAACGAATAACGATGAATGGATAATGGCAATTCATTAATCCAGATATTCAAACACCTTGACCACCTGTTGCACGCCATCGCTGGTGCGCGCAACTTCAGCGATACGATCTGCTTCATTACGGGAAACCAAACCCATCAAAAAAACGGTTTGGGCCTCGGTAATAATATGAACCCGGCGGCTTTGGATACTGCTTGCAACTAGCCGCGATTTAATTTTGGTGGTAATCCATGCATCCAGGCTTTGCGAACCAAAACGCGCTTGCGGGCCAACTTGCAATTCATTATGTACCTGGCGCACCGAGTTAATCGCACCGACGGTATTGCCCGCAATCTGGCGCAAATGTTCGGTGGGTACCTGGCCGGTCAATAATACAAAACCATTAAAACTATCAATATTTACGCGCGCATCTTCAAAGGCGGGGTCAGCTTTCAACAGGTTAACGCGTGCATAGGTTTCCAGCCGGTCATCATTCAATTTTGTGCCCAGTGAACGTTTATTATTATTGATTTGAACCGGTTCACTGGTGGTTGCGTGTATGACTCGCGCACAACCGCCCAAATAGCTGACCATAAAAGCGCACAGGCTGAGTGTCAGTATCAAACGGAAACAGGCGCGAATTTTCAGCATTAAAAACCTCCAAACAACTGTTGATCGATCAAATCACACAGGCAAAACACACTGAGCAAATGCACTTCATGGATGCGCGGTTTGGCAAATAATGGCACCCGCAGTTCAATATCACCATGCATTAATAATGCGGCAACATCGCCGCCATCGCCAGCTGTGAGCGCAATCACTTGCATTTCTTTATCGTGGGCGGCACTAATTGCTTGCAACAAATTGCTGGCTTTACCGGTGCTGGTGAGCAGTAACAAAATATCGCCCGGTTGCCCGAGGGCGCGAATTTGTTTTGCATAGATATCGTTAAAACTGGTATCGCTGCCGATTGCGGTTTGGGTAGTGAAATCAGAGCCGAGGTTAAACGAAGGTAAACTGGGGCGCTCCTGCTCAAAGCGATTAATCAGGCTGGCGGTAAAAATTTGCGCTTGCGCTGCCGATATGCCATTGCCGCAAGTGAGGACTTTTTTCTCGTTAAGCAAGGCATGCACAATAAATTCACTGGCATTGGCAATGAGCGGGGCCAATTGTTCGCCCGCATGCATCTTGGCTTCAATACTCTCGTGAAAAAGGGTGATAACACGTTGGTCCATAATTACTCACTAAGGTTCTTCGCTTCGGTAAAGCTATTCATCAGTAACATTATTTGCTGAATGATCAAAAGGTAAATGCAGATCCATCAGGTGCAAAAGGCATTTTTAATCCACTGGACTGGCGGTGCCGTACCGGTTTGGTCTAATGCTATCACATCGAAGCGACAGGCGATTTTGTCGTAAAGTTTTTGCTCTTGCAAAAAACGCATGGCGGTTTTGATGATTTTTTGTTGCTTGCGGTAATCGACGGTTTCCAATGCTGGTGCAAAACGCTTGTTCGTCCGCAAACGCACTTCCACAAAGACCAATACATTTCCGCGTGGCTGCTGTTCCAACATGATCAAATCGATCTCGCCCAACTTGCAGCGATAGTTGCGCGCGCGGGTAATGAGCCCTTGCTGCTGTAAATATTGCTCGGCGTAAAGTTCGGCAGTTGCGCCGATCACCACACTGGTGTCGGCGCTTGGGGGTGTAACATCCTTGTTGCTGCGGTTCATCGTAATTCCTTTTAACTGTGTATGTTAGTGATGGACGAAGGTGCTGGTTGAAAACAGCTATTGCACATCGGTTTCGTTAATAACGACGGGCAAGGGCACGGCATCACCGTTGCGGAATCTTACCCAGATTTGTTCGCGTTCAATGCGTCCATCACCCAGCATATGCAATGCACCGGTTGCGCCAAAAATTCGCATTTGTGGCACTTGTTCCAATTGTGGCAAGCGTGCATACAAACGGAATGCGTCAGCACCTAATGCATGCAAGCGTCCATAGACTGCAGCGGATTTGGTGTACTGCGCTACCGCTTGTTTTTCGGGACTGGAAGTATCAAACAACCAGGGCATGGTATTAAAACGAATGCCATTTAAATCGCGATCTGCTTTCGGGTTTGGCTCGCCGGAATACACCTGGCTGGTGGAGTACACCGGAATTTTTCCTGCATAATGAAATGCAAATGTCGGTTTGATCTGGCGTGCTTGCGCTGGATCCGCGATTAAAAAAATCATATCCACATCGCTGCGGCTGCGCGGTAAAGATTCCAGTTTAGTGCCGAGCAATTCCTGCAGTTCGCGCGCGCGGACCTGGCTTTGTTCAATCAACATTGCATCTTTTACCAGGTTCGAATAATTGCCTCCCGCCGTAAATTGGCTGCGATTTACCACTGTGCCGCCGAGCTTTTCCCATTCATTCACAAAAGCACGTGCACTGCGTTCGCTCCATTCTTGCGCGGGAATAATAACCATTGCCTGGCGATGCCCTTCCACAAATGCCTGCCGCGCAACTTGTCGCGCTTCATCTTCTACTGCCAAACCAAATTGATAAAAACCTTTCAACGGTTCCGCCGGTGGCGCATCGGGATAATTGAGTGATAGCACCGGCACTTGTAGCGTCGGCATCAAACTCAGTTCGGTAACTTTTTCTTTATCGATAGGGCCAATTACCAAATCCGCACCATCAGCAACGGCTTGCTGGTAAGCGGCAAGTGCATCGACACTGCTATCGTATTGGCGCACTTCCGGGGTTTTACGGCCGTTACTTAATGCCTGGTAATAGGCTGCAAAAAAACCATCGCGCACCGCTTCGCCCACTTCGGCGAGTTTGCCTTGCATTGGCAACAGCAGTGCAATTTGTTGCGGTTGTTTGTCGATCAGGCTTTGCAGTAAGCGCAAGTCGTTTGGCAAATTGTCATGGGCGGGATGTTGCGGCCATTGCCCCAACCAGGCTTGCAATTGTTCGCGCTGTTGCTCCAGATCAATCTGGTTATTTTTGCCGATAGTCGCGAGGCTATACCAACCGCGCGCGGCTTCACCCATTTCATTGAGGGCGAGTTGTTGTAGCTCCGCAAATGGAATCGCCATCAAGTCTTGCCAAAGTGCTTCCTGATTTTCCAATTGCTGTTTTTTGTTATTGATCAACGCCGATAATTGCATGCGTTCGTTAACACTCAGCCGGGTTTCTCCCAATAATGCAAACACACGTGCACGTTTTTCGCGCAGCGCGATTTCGGTGGCCGGTTCCATTGCCTGCCATTGTTGTTCCAGGCGTGGCTTGGTTAGAATGCCGTGCGCCAAAAAATTGGAGCCCTCTTGCAGTGCGAGGGTACTGAGCAAGTCGGTGTACTTGATGTAATCCTGGTCGGGCAAGGCATCCGGGTTCATCTCGCTAATCAAATCGCGCGCGCGGCTGAATTTGTTATCTTCGATATACGCTTGCGCAGCCTGCAACACCAGGCTTTCGCGCTCGGGTGATTGGCGCTGGCGCGCCATTTCCAATAACTGGCCGGGGCTAACCGATGATTTGGTTTGGGTTTTTGCCGGCGGTGCTTTGCGCTGTTCGGGCTGGGGCGGGTTGCTGCTGCAACTGCTCAGGGTTAGTACCAGCACTGAAGCCAGCATGCCGGTCATGGTTGTGTGTAAAACATTGCGCGCAAAAAGCCTGATCGGCATGAAAACCTCGGTGAAAAACCAGCGATAATTGTAAATTCATTTGAGTCAGGGCCTTCTGCCCCGGCTCCCTTTTCCGGAAAGCGGTATGTCAACAACAGCCTCAAACCAGGGCATTTTATATGTCGTGGCCACACCCATCGGCAATTTGGACGATATGGTACCGCGAGCGGTGGAAACTCTACAAACAGTAGCCTTGATTGCCGCTGAAGATACGCGACACAGTTCCCGCCTCTTGTCCCATTTCGGTATCAAAACACCCTGTATCGCCTACCACGACCACAGCGATGACTCGCGTGTAGACCAATTAATCGCCAAAATGCATGGCGGCGATTCCATCGCCTTGATTTCCGATGCGGGCACGCCACTGGTTTCCGATCCTGGTTATCGCCTGGTCCGTAGTGCCCGCCAGGCTGGAATACAGGTAGTGCCGATTCCCGGTGCTTGCGCCATGATTGCTGCGCTCAGTGCAGCCGGTTTACCCTCAGACCGTTTTGCCTTTGAAGGTTTCTTGCCCGCCAAACAAGTTGCCCGCTGCACACAATTGCAATCACTTGCCGTCGATTCTCGCACGTTAATTTTCTATGAGGCGCCACACCGCATCCTTGAAACCTTGCAAGATATGGCGCACGTTTTTGGCCCTGATCGCGAAGTGGTCATCGCGCGTGAAATTACCAAAACCTTTGAAACGATCAAGGGCGATAAAGTCAGTGCGTTGGTCGATTGGGTGGCCGCTGATTCCAACCAGCAACGCGGCGAAATTGTCCTCCTCGTGCACGGTGCGCCCAAACAGGAAAACGAAGCGATTACCCCCGAGCAAATTCATATTATGAAAGTATTGCTGGAAGAGTTGCCGGTCAAACAAGCAGCGAGTATCGGCGCGAAATTGACAGGTTTGAAAAAGAATTTTTTGTATGATTGGGCGTTGCAGCAAAGTAATTAATTAACGCAAAACTGATGAAGTGCAGAGGGATTTTTTAAATTAAAAAATTTGGGATATATGGCGCAGGAGCTGCCAGCAAGTAACCATCAGAATAAAAAGCACCCTGCAAATTGCTAATGGTTGTTTTTAAATCTATTTGCGACTCAGGCAATATTCGGCTTCCAGTAAATGATTTAAGGATTAACTATGAAAATTTTCAAAATTGTCGCCCTACTATTGCTAGGGATGGCGCTGCCTGCTACTGCGACTCCAATAATATTAAATGTTGGTGACACCTATTCTTACCAATTCAATGATTTGCCCGGCACAGGAACATTTTATGGCTATCCGGCATCGCGCCAGGGTTGGCTTTTCTGGAGCGCGAAAGCACTCAGTCCGGGTTCGGTGCTTCAGGTCAAAATGTTTGAGAATTCAATAGACGAAGATCCACTGCATTCATACATATGGTCGAGCGATGACAATTTAGGCGGTGGTTTTACACTCCGTGAACCTCAATTCAAGAATGTTTGGCAAGATTTGCAAGGCGCGTTTTCTATGACCGTGCTTGCTGGTTCAGCGGCTATTGAGACTATCAGTATTAGTGTCCTCACTCCTGACTTTGACGGCAGCGAAAAGGGGCGCACCTATGGTTTAAGGCTCTCCATGGTGCCAGAGCCGGCGTCCTGGATTCTTTTTTTGATCATTGCTACCGCTTTTTTGATGCATCGGTGGTTGAACGAAGTGAACTTCAAACAAGGTTCTAATGCCCCTAAAGGAATGCTTAACGGTATTGCAAGTGATTAGCTTATATTTATTGAACGATAATATTTTGGTAAAAATTAGCGGCCGAACCAGCCGCTAATTTTTTAATCCTTCACGATAATGTTGATCTACTGGCAAACCCCTCCGGTCACCACAGGAACCACCGCTGTTCCGGCAGGCTTATTTCCCTGAAAACCAAACTCTACTGTTTGCCCCGGTTGAATGCTTGCATTCCAGGTATCGTTGTTAGCGGTATATGGATTGTTGCCACCCAGCTTTGCATTCCAGATGCTGGTTACTTTCTTGGTGTCAGGATATTGCCAATTTACAGACCAGCCATTCAATGTTTGCGCGGTATTATTTTTAATACGGATCGCACCGGTAAAACCATTTGACCATTGGCTGTTAATCACATACGTGCAACTGGCTTTAGGTGCGACAGATGAAGAGGAACTGGTGCTGCTAAAAGAACTGCGGGAGCTTATCGAACTACTACTGGATGAGCCTATGCAATTATCCGAATAGGAATGATACAACCTGGTACTTTTGCTGGTGGAAAGCCCTGTTGAATCGGTGGCGGTTACTGTAACTGTGTAGAAGGTAACTTGCTTCATCGGAAAGCGGATATTGGGGCCGGTGAATTGCTGGGTATGATTTCCATCGGATACCTCCCACGCAAATGTTAATGGGCCACCCTCCGGATCAACGCTATCTTCTGCAAAAGCAACGCCATCGACAGAGGCGCAACTATTGTAAACCACATTGGAAAGCAGAATGACGACCGGTGCATTGGGATTGAAGGATGAACTGCTGGAGCTGCTGCTTGATACGGTACTGGAACTGCTCGATGAATTGAAAAAGTGTGTTGCTGTTTTCGCAGTGGCTTTAATACCGTTCACGTCATTAAATGCGAGCTTGCCCCACTCGGTTAAATTTAATGGGTCCCAATTGCTCACCAGATTTAACGCAACATTTTTGTTGCCGCTCCAATTAAATGCAAAATAACCTGCGCCATATTGCTGTGCATATTGCATAGCTGATGCTGCCGGTAACGGGGTGATTACAGCAGGGAGTGGGCCGGGGTGGCGCGGGTGATAATAAGCTTCAGGCGCAAATCCGCCGATGACCAAGGGCGCACCGATGAGCGAAAAACTTGCCAGGTAATCGCGAATTTGTGCAGGTGTTTTATAGGCGTCAAACATTTCTACCGAGTAGATTAAATTTTTACCGCGATTGTTTTGCTTATTGTTCGCAGCAAATGTTTGCATCGCTTTATCGGAATCTTGCCCCCAGTTACTGCCGTCGACGATAAACAGAAAATCCTTTGGACCGAATTCCCTGATGAGTGATTCATATCCTTCCATATAGCTGATGTATTGTTCTTTGGGCATGGCACCAAATGCCTGGTTGCCAAAACCTAAAATTACATAATCCTGCTGGCCTTCAATCGCTTCGCGTATACCGAAATCGGTCCAGAATGCAATGGTTGTCCCCGGGCTGGGGATTTGGGCGGATTGCGGCCAACCCGCAACATTATTGGGTTCAAGCACACAAACTACTTTGTTGTCTTTACAGGCTTTAATAATGCCCGGTAATTTTGTGCCGATGGTAAATGGATAATAGTAAGTTGCATTCAGTTCTATCTGCACGGCATTCGCGCCGGCGTCTGCGGCATCTTTGATGGCCTGCGCGGTTTTATCCGGCGCTACTTCAAAGTCGATGGTTACACCGCGAAAAATAAACGGTTGACCATTAGGGTCGAGCAATACGCCGTTTTCTATTGTCCATTTTGCCGCGGCAAATGGCGCTACGCAAAGCAGGCTAATCATTAGCGCCAAATGTTTAAAAACAGGATATTTACGCATAACATTTTCCTTTTAACTCAGGGTTATTGGTTAATTGAATTCCAGAGCTGTTATTTATTGTTATTGGAAAACCTGTGGGCGATTCATGGATAAATCCTCACGTCATTTTTATAAATGTTTGCGTTATTTGCGGTTGGATAAACGCAACAGCTCACTGGTCTGCGCAGTGTTGTAATGCTCCGCTCCATTATTGCTAACGCTATTCGGGCGAAGACTTCAGTGTGTAAAAATTGGTGTGGGCGGCATTATTATGCTGTCGAGGTTTGATGTGTATCCTCGCCGGACAGAATTCGTATCCGTGTACAGAAAGTACAAGTGTTCGTGCAGATAAGTCAGGTAAGCGCGTTCGAATTTACGCAAGGTTCGAGTTTTTTATAGCTGGAAGGAGAGCATCCGTACTCTTTTTTGAAGGTGCGATTGAAGTGTGAGAGGTTACCAAAACCGACAGCATAGGCTGCTTCAGCGACACCCATTTGCTTTTCAGTTAATAGCCGCGCCGCTTCCATTAGCCGCAGTCGATTTAAGTAACTGGCAAACGTCAGGCCGGTTTCCTCTTTCAGGAACTGGTTGATTTTGGTTCGGTTTATACCCAGCGCTATGGCGGTTATTTCCAGTGTTAATTTTGGATTGATATATTCGCTTGCCAGATAATCGAGCAAGCTGTTTTTCTCGCGATGGTATTTGGATTCCTGTGCTACCGGTTGATAAATGAAATTGGCCTGATGATGTGGGTGTTTGCCCTTATTCTTTACAAAAAGTAGTGTGAGCCATACGGTGAATGCTACCCACGCCATTATTCCGATGGCTAATGCAGAATAAATCGGCGCTGGTGTGTGCCCCTCCAGTGTGGCGCTCGCGATGGTAATATCGGAGTGAATATTCCGGGCGCTCTGGAATGAATTGATAATGGCAAAGGATCGCACCCTGCTCATATGGTGTGACTGGCTTGCAACACCTAATTGGTATTTCTCAAGCCACCAAATCGGTGTAGCTAATCCAGCAAAGTCGATGTGAACCTGATTTCCTGTTTCGGTGCAATTAAAAAAAGATTGTGCAGGCCGAAAACTTTCTATGTCAGGCAAGAGGCTGATGCCCGGCTCCTGTGTATAGAGGGAAAAAACCAGGGTATTTGCTGGCTGGCATTTTATGTTTAACACCATAGTTGAATAGCGAGACCAGTCCATTAGCGGCGCGCCGAACTTGTCATCGTCCAGTGTTACACCGAGTGCGGCGTAGGGGTAAGTCGCCTCCGCAGGTAATAGAAAATCGACAGACAACGCGTTAGCGCTTTCGCGCAAATCTATCGCCGCCGCCGGGCCCTGGTTGGCTCCTCCATTAACGGTAGCGCGCCAGGGGAAATGGCTTTTTGCAGCGGGCAGCAGATCGTGGCGAAGTGTTGAAAAACGGGCTGTTCCCCAGGCGCCGATCAGGCTCAACAGCAGTAATAGTACAAACGGGATGATGATTTTTTGAGGTAGCATCTTTTCCTTATCCCCAAGGTGTAATGTTTGAATTTTCAATGTGCAAAATGCAATTTTACTTTCATAAAATCACCGCGAATGAATATTAAAACCTGCTGGATTACCTGTGGATTGAATGCAAGTTAAAACGTATTCAAATGATGTTGATGTCCAGTTTTATTATTGTTAAAGGCGATCATCGCGCAGTTTAATAATTGCTACATACAGTGGAATAAAATTAATCGGGAAGTAATTTATAGCTATGTGTAATTATAGTTGCGCATAATTTATCACTATGCGGGCTCGAAATTACTTGATTATCTATTGGTTGTTTTGTGCGGCAGCCTTTTATTTTTATGGTTTTCAATCGCAGCCGAGACTAACGGAACCCGGACGAAGACTCAAGCGCTGCTTTATAAATCTGGAACCGGCGCAATAAATATTTATTGTTTGTGATTTATCTTATTAGATGCCAGCTAATTATAATCGGCCTGTTCTTATCGCTGGCTTTTAAACAGTAAAGAGAACACCGGCAAGTAACGTTTTTAATGAATGCATTAATCAGCGGTGTGCTATTTAAGGAACTTCACACTGCATTTGTTATCATCTTTTTCAGGCACAACGCACATTGGTTTCTAATTGAAAGGAGGTCCTATGAGTAATTCGTATAAACCGGCAAACTACAATTCTGTATCGCCCTATCTGGTGGTTGACGGTGCTAACGGCACCATTGAGTTCCTTAAAAAAGTGTTTGGCGCCGATGAATTGCGCCGCTATTCCAGCACTGATGGCAGGGTTATGCATGCTGAGGTTCGCATTGATGACACTGTTGTGATGATTGCCGATGGGGGTGATGGTTGGCCGTCCATTGCGGCGCATGTGCACATCTATGTCAAGGATGTTGATGCGACCTATAAACTCGCGCTGGAATCCGGTGCAATTTCGATACAAGAGCCGGTAAAAAAAGAAGATGAAGATAAGCGCGGTGGTATAAAAGATGCTGGCGGCACTACCTGGTGGATTGGTACTAAAGTTGAATAACTGCGCGCGGCTGTAATCTATGTAGCAATTATCCGTGTGACTGTCATCCACATAACTATAAAAGAAATATTAAAGGGGCCTTTATGGATTCTACAATCAAACTCAACGGCAGCTGCTTGTGCGGTGCTGTTCGCTTTAGCGCACAACCAAAAAACAACCATGTTGATGCCTGTCATTGTGTGATGTGCAGGAAATGGGGTGGCGGTCCTTTTTTTTCAGCGGGATGTGGCGATGCTGTCAATTTTGACGGCGTTGAAAATATAACCGTATTTAATTCTTCCTCATGGGCTGAGCGCGGTTTTTGCCAGAAATGCGGTACCCATTTATTTTACCGTTTAAAGCGCGAGGAGCATTACGCGATACCTGTTGGATTGTTCGATCGCAGTAATGAATGGGTGTTGACCGAGCAAATATTTATTGAGCAAAAACCCGCATTCTATTCTCTTGGTGAAGACACCAAAAAACTGACTGGTGCCGAGGTATTCGCCCAGTATTCTAAAAAGTAACTGTGCATCTTAATCAACTGGCAGAGCAGGCATTGAGAAAAATATTGCCACAACGGAATACGTCTTTCACATATATAGGCCGCCTTCATTTTCTCAATAATCCATGTTCTATCAACTCCCGATTTTTTACTGTACCCAATGAGTTTTGTTGGATAGGAATTCTGTTAATGTGATGTGCAGGAATTATCCATGCGTCCTTGTCGTTTAAATTATCTTTTGTGCATTATTTCTGATGCATGGTAGTGAGAGATATCATTTTGCAATGCTTCTGCTGCGCAGGATTCACATAATTAATTATCTGACACCTGAAGTATTGACAGACCTTTGTTCTGTGGACCATCTTTACTGACTTTTAATAACGCCGGACACCCAATGAAAACAAAAAACTCTGTCAATATTCTGTTGGTGGATGATGAACGGGCAAATCTACTGGCGTTTAGCTCCATCCTTGAGAATCCGGGCGTAAATTTAATCTATGCAATGTCGGGTGAAGAAGCCTTGAGGCAGGCGTTGCTCAACGATTTTGCGGTGATCCTGCTGGACTTTTATTTACCAACCATTGGCGGTTTGGAGGTCGCCCAAATCCTGCGCACGCGTTCACAAACCCCTATCATCTTTATTACCGCATCGCGGCCAGAAGATTTTCCTATCGAAGAGGCTTATTCACTGGGGGCGGTGGATTACCTTACCAAGCCGTACAACCCGATTGTGCTGAAATCAAAAGTTGAATTTTTTATTGAACTGCACAAGCGTACAGAGGCATTGGCAGCGAGTGAACGAGCGCGTTATTTATCCGAGCTTAATATTAAAGAAGGACGCATACGATTAATTTTACAAAACGCAAAAGGTTATGCATTTATTGTGACTGATCTCGACGGCGTTATTACCGAGTGGGAAGGCGATGCATCCGCTGTTACCGGTTGGCCGTCCGAAGATGCGCTTGGTAAATCAATTAGCTTGATTTACACCGAAGAAGATCGCTTTGCCGGCTATCCACAAAGCGAATTCAATGCAGCGCGCTTGAATGGTGTTGCGAGCGATAAACGCTGGCATATACGTAAAGATGGCAGCCGTTTTTATGCCGATGGAGTATTGGTTCCATTAAAAGATACCGCGAACCAAATCCACGGGTTTAGCAAAATTTTTCGCGATATCACCAGTGAACAACTTGCTGCGGATGAGCTGCGACGGCTCGCTGATAACCTGGCCGAGGCGGATCGCCGCAAAAGTGAATTCCTTGCAACCCTGGCCCATGAATTAAGAAATCCGCTTGCGCCTATTCGCAATGGATTAGGGATTTTACGGGTGGGCGGTGACAGCGCTGCATCATTGGCAAAAACACGTGAGATGATGGAACGCCAGGTAAATCATATGGTGCATCTGGTGGATGACTTGCTGGATATTTCACGTATTAGCGGCGGCAAAATAGATTTGAAAAAAGAATCCATCACTATTAAAGAATTAATTACCCGTGCGGTCGAAACCAGTATTCCCCTCATTGAGAGCGGCCAGCATAAATTATGTATTGATATTCAGGATGACTCGCTATCGCTGTATGTCGATCCCAACCGCATCGCACAAGTAATTTCCAATTTGTTAAATAATGCTGCGAAATATACCCCGGCAGGTGGGCACATTGATGTTCATGTGGCGGTTGAGGGCAGCGAATTTACACTGTCTGTTGAAGATAATGGCATTGGTATTCCCCCTGATGCGCTGCCCACCATTTTTGAAATGTTCAACCAGGTGGAACGCAACATGGGTTATGCGCAGGGCGGACTCGGGTTGGGTTTAACACTGGTGCGTCAAATCGTTGAGATGCATGGCGGCCGGGTTGATGTTTCAAGTTCTGAAAATAGGGGTAGCAGATTTATTGTGAAGCTTCCTATTGTCCATTGTGATGAAGGTTGTGCAGCGGACACATTTTCTTCTCGCCACAACACCAATGCAAAATTGTTACGCATTATGGTTGTCGATGACAATGTTGATGCGGCGCAAAGCTTATCACTGTTGCTCCAGCTTGTTGGCCATACATTGTTTGTTGCGCACGACGGACAGGCCGCAATAAAAATAGCACAAGAATACAAGCCCCATATTGCTTTTCTTGATATCGGCATGCCGGGCATGGATGGTTATGAAACGGCAGCGGAAATTCGCAAAATTGATGGGCTTGAAGGCATGGTATTAGTCGCGTTAACGGGCTGGGGCGCGGAAGAGGATAAAAGCCGTTCCCGTGAAGCGGGATTTAACAACCACCTGATTAAGCCCGCGCAGCTGGACGCAATCGAATCCCTGCTTGCTACACTTGAGCCATCGTTCCAATGAAAATATCCACCTCAAAATAGCCGCCACCGGTATTGGCAAATGACGATTGATGTGGCTAAAAATGTAGAGCAGTTTCAAAATTTAATAAATATAACCATAAAAACAAATGACCATAAAACAGTAAGAAACTTGAAAGTATGAGCTCATCAAATTTATCAAATGAGTTGCGTCGCTTTATCAATTCGATTGCATCCATTCCGCACCTGGAAATCATGCTGTTATTGCAGCAAACTCCCGGCCAGGTATGGAGCGTAAAGACGATAGCACAGCGCATTTATGTGGGGCAGGCACAAGCGGCGGGAATGTTGAAGGATCTTGCCGACGCGGGGATTTGCCAGCCTGTTCCAAATGCTGTTGGCGACTACATCTATGCACCGGCCTTTGTGGAATTGGGGCAATTAATTGATCAACTGGCAGAGTACTATCCGCGTAATTTGATCAAGGTAACGAATATGATTCATGCGAAATCGGCATCCGGGCAGCGCGTGCAAATGTTTGCGGATGCGTTCAAATTTCATAAGGATAAATAATGGCACCAATTATCTACACGTTATGCGCATTGACATCAGGTATTTGTGCAATTTTGCTATTGCGCAGTTATTTTGATAGCCGGTATCGCTTGTTGTTATGGGCCGGGGTATGTTTTGCGGGGTTGACGGTTAATAACGTTTTAATGGTTACTGATAAGATTTTCTTCGCACAGGAAAATATGCTGACGTTACGTTTGGTAGTCACCTTGGCGGCGCTCGGTTTATTGTTGTATGGCTTAATCTTTGATGAGTAAAAACAATGAGTGAAATGTTTATTGGCGCAATTGCCACTTGTTGCATTGTTATTGGTTTATTTTTCCTGCGTTTTTGGAAAAGCACACACGATGTTTTTTTTCTTTTTTTTGCCTTGTCTTTTTTTCTGGAGGGGGCAAATCGAGTATCGCTGGTGTTATTTCCCAGCTTGCATGAAGCTTCGCCCAGTTATTATGTCATTCGCGTGATTTCATACAGTTTTATCATCGTTGCCATTCTTGCCAAAAATAAACGGCGAAAAGCCAAAAAGCCGGAATCATAAACCGCAAATATACGCAGGCAATAACCACTCATTATTCATCCGTTGATAAACATGTAAATCGTAGGAGAAAGCCATGGATACTGTTGTGCAGTTGGACGAGCAACTCAATGTGAAAGCTCTGCTGCATGTTCTGATGGCGCTGAAGAAAGGCGACTTTTCGGCACGCATGCCCGCTGATTTAACCGGCATGCCCGGCAAGATCGCCGATACGCTCAATGAAATTATTGAATCCAATGAATTATTGGCAAAAGGCATTGCGGATGTGAGTCGCGATGTGGGCCGTGAAGGGCGATTATCGCAACGCGCTGCGATTCCTTCGGTGACGGGTGGATGGGCGACGATTGTTAACTCGGTGAATACGCTGATCGACGATTTGGTGCGCCCGACAACGGAAATGGCGCGCGTGATTGGTGCGGTAGCAAAAGGTGATTTATCGCAAACCATGGCACTCGATGTTGATGGTCGCGCATTAAAAGGACAATTCCTGCGTTCAGCAACAACCGCGAATACGATGGTGGAACAATTATCGTCGTTCGCATCAGAAGTAACACGTGTTGCGCGGGAGGTGGGTACAGAAGGGAAATTGGGCGGCCAGGCAAATGTGCCCGGTGTCGCGGGAACCTGGAAAGATTTGACCGATTCGGTGAACTCCATGGCTGGTAATCTCACCTCGCAAGTGCGCAATATTGCCGATGTAACTACGGCGGTAGCGAACGGTGACCTCTCCAAAAAAATTACTGTGGACGTGCGCGGTGAAATCCTCCAGTTAAAAGACACCATCAATACCATGGTGGATCAACTGCGTTCATTCGCATCGGAAGTAACGCGTGTAGCGCGGGAAGTGGGAACGGAAGGAAAACTCGGCGGGCAAGCATACGTACCCGGTGTGGGAGGAACCTGGAAAGATCTCACCGACAACGTTAATTTCATGGCGTCCAACCTGACCGACCAGGTCCGCAATATTGCCGATGTAACCACGGCGGTAGCAAACGGCGATCTCTCCAAAAAAATCACCGTGGATGTAAAGGGTGAAATCCTGCAATTAAAAGACACCATCAACGTGATGGTGGATCAACTTTCATCATTTGCATCGGAAGTAACGCGCGTAGCGCGGGAAGTAGGTACAGAAGGAAAACTGGGTGGCCAGGCACAAGTAAAAGATGTTGCAGGAACCTGGAAAGATTTAACCGACTCGGTAAATTCCATGGCCGGTAACCTCACCTCGCAAGTGCGCAATATTGCTGACGTAACTACGGCCGTGGCGAATGGCGATCTCTCCAAAAAAATCACCGTGGATGTAAAAGGCGAAATCCTCGAATTAAAAAATACCATCAACGTGATGGTGGACCAGC
>NZ_KN266212.1:32785-33611 GCF_000766945.1 Cellvibrio mixtus subsp. mixtus J3-8
TCGTCATTTGCGTCAGAAGTAACGCGTGTAGCGCGTGAAGTAGGTACGGAAGGAAAGCTCGGCGGACAGGCGCAAGTAAAAGGTGTGGGTGGCACCTGGAAAGACCTTACCGATAACGTGAATTTCATGGCATCCAACCTGACTGGACAGGTGCGTAATATTGCGGAAGTAACCACCGCGGTAGCGCGGGGTGATTTGTCAAAAAAAATCACCGTGGATGTAAAAGGGGAAATCCTCGAATTGAAAGACACCATTAACGTGATGGTGGGCCAGCTTTCATCGTTTGCATCGGAAGTAACGCGCGTTGCGCGCGAAGTGGGAACGGAAGGAAAACTCGGCGGGCAAGCAAACGTATCGGACGTAGCCGGTACCTGGAAAGATTTGACCGACTCGGTAAATTCCATGGCCGGTAATTTGACCGGACAAGTGCGTAACATCGCCGATGTAACCACAGCGGTAGCCAATGGAGACTTGTCGAAAAAAATCACGGCGGATGCAAAAGGTGAAATCCTCGAATTAAAAAATACCATTAACGTGATGGTGGACCAGCTCAACTCATTTGCATCGGAAGTAACGCGTGTAGCGCGGGAAGTGGGAACTGAAGGAAAGCTCGGCGGACAAGCAAACGTATCGGACGTAGCCGGTACCTGGAAAGATTTGACCGATTCGGTAAATTCCATGGCCGGTAACTTGACGGGGCAGGTGCGTAATATCGCTGACGTCACCACGGCGGTAGCGAACGGCGATTTGTCGAAAAAAATCACCGCCGATGCAAAAGGCGAAATCCTCGAATTAAAAAATACCATCAACGTGATGGTGGACCAGC
>NZ_KN266212.1:33622-80420 GCF_000766945.1 Cellvibrio mixtus subsp. mixtus J3-8
AACTCATTCGCGTCAGAAGTAACGCGCGTGGCGAGGGAGGTGGGAACAGAAGGAAAACTTGGCGGGCAGGCACAGGTAAAAGGTGTGGGGGGTACCTGGAAAGACCTTACCGATAACGTGAACTTCATGGCATCGAACCTGACTGGCCAGGTAAGAAATATTGCCGATGTAACCACAGCGGTAGCGCGCGGTGATCTATCAAAAAAAATCACCGTGGATGTAAAAGGTGAAATCCTTGAATTGAAAGACACCATCAACGTGATGGTGGATCAGCTTTCATCATTTGCGTCGGAAGTAACCCGCGTGGCGCGGGAGGTGGGAACAGAAGGAAAGTTGGGCGGGCAAGCAAACGTATCCGGGGTCGCAGGGACGTGGAAAGATTTGACCGACTCGGTGAATTCCATGGCCGGTAATCTCACCGATCAGGTGCGCAACATCGCTGAAGTAACCACGGCGGTGGCAAATGGTGACCTCTCCAAAAAAATTACGGTTGATGTAAAAGGCGAAATCTTCGAATTAAAAAATACCATCAACGTGATGGTGGACCAGCTCAACTCGTTTGCATCGGAAGTAACGCGTGTAGCGCGTGAAGTGGGAACGGAAGGAAAACTCGGCGGACAGGCGCAAGTAAAAGGGGTGGGCGGTACCTGGAAAGACCTCACCGATAACGTGAATTTCATGGCATCCAACCTGACCGGCCAGGTCAGAAATATTGCCGACGTAACCACGGCGGTAGCGCGTGGCGACTTGTCGAAAAAAATCACCGCGGATGCGAAAGGCGAAATTCTCGAATTAAAAGACACTATCAACGTGATGGTGGACCAGCTTTCATCATTTGCCTCGGAGGTAACGCGCGTTGCGCGCGAAGTGGGAACCGAAGGAAAGCTCGGTGGGCAAGCCAACGTATCGGGTGTTGCTGGAACCTGGAAGGATTTGACCGACTCGGTAAACTCCATGGCCGGCAACCTCACCTCGCAAGTGCGTAACATCGCTGACGTGACCACCGCAGTGGCGAACGGCGACCTCTCCAAGAAAATTTCTGCGGATGCAAAAGGTGAAATCCTGCAATTAAAAGACACTATTAACACCATGGTGGATCAGCTGCGTTCATTTGCATCAGAGGTGACACGTGTAGCGCGTGAGGTAGGTACTGAAGGCCGCCTCGGTGGTCAGGCAAATGTGCCGGGTGCATCAGGCACCTGGAAGGATCTCACCGATAATGTGAACTTCATGGCTTCCAACCTGACGGACCAGGTGCGCAATATCGCGGCGGTAACGACAGCGGTAGCAAACGGTGATCTCTCTAAAAAAATTACTGTGGATGTAAAAGGCGAAATCCTGCAATTGAAAGACACCATCAACGTGATGGTGGACCAATTGTCATCATTCGCATCAGAAGTAACCCGTGTTGCGCGGGAAGTGGGAACCGAAGGAAAGCTCGGTGGCCAGGCACAAGTGGAAGGTGCGGCGGGAACCTGGAAAGACCTTACCGATAACGTAAACTTTATGGCTGCCAACCTGACAGCACAGGTGCGTGGTATCGCCGGGGTTGTAACTGCGGTAGCGAATGGCGATCTCAAGAAAAAACTAACGGTAGCTGCACAAGGTGAAATTGCAGCGCTTGCAAATACCATTAACGAAATGACAGATACGCTCGCGGTATTTGCCGACCAGGCAACAACTGTAGCGCGTGAAGTGGGGGTGGAAGGAAAACTCGGTGGACAAGCGAGCGTGCCGGGCGCAGCGGGAACCTGGAAAGATTTAACCGAAAACGTAAACCAACTCGCGGCAAACCTTTCCACGCAAGTGCGCGCAATTGCGGAAGTGGCAACGGCAGTAACGCGCGGTGACTTGTCGCGTTCGATTCAAGTGGAAGCGCGCGGTGAAGTGTCGGATCTGAAAGACAACATCAACGAGATGATCCGCAACCTTAAAGAAACCACGCAAAAAAATGCGCAGCAAGATTGGCTCAAAACCAACCTCGCGCGCTTCACGCGCTTGTTGCAAGGCCAACGCGAATTGGAAACCGTAACTTCATTAATACTGTCCGAGTTAGCGCCGCTGGTGAGCGCGCATCACGGCATGTTTTACATGATGGATGCGCATAACAAAGATTCGCGCCTGCATATGATCGCCAGCTACGGTTATCGTTTTAATCAGAAATTACCCACATCGTTTTTACCCGGTGAAGGTTTGGTCGGACAATGCGCGAAAGAAAAAGCGCGTATCTGGTTAACCGATGTGCCCAGCGATTACATTCGCGTATCGTCCGGGTTGGGTTCGGCAGCGCCCAACAATATTGTGATTCTGCCAATCCTGTTTGAACAGCAAGTGAAAGCCGTCATCGAGATTGCGTCACTTGATCTTTTTACCGAAACCCATTTGTCATTCCTCGATCAATTGATGGAATCCATTGGTGTGGTTTTGAATACCATCGAAACTAACAGCCGCACGGAAAGTTTGTTGACCCAATCGCAATCACTCGCGCAGGAATTACAACAAACCAACCAGGAACTCGCGGAAAAAGCGCGTTTGTTATCAGAACAAAATATCGAAGTGGAGCGCAAAAATACCGAAGTGGAACAAGCGAAAATGGAACTGGAAGAAAAAGCCAGCCAGCTTGCGCTCTCTTCCAAATATAAATCTGAATTCCTTGCGAACATGTCGCATGAATTGCGCACACCGTTAAACAGTTTACTGATTCTCGCGCAGCAATTGAGCGATAACCCCAACGGCAACCTGTCTGATAAACAGGTGGAATACGCGCGTACTATCCACGGGTCCGGCAGCGATTTATTAACGCTGATTAATGACATCCTCGATCTGTCCAAAATCGAGTCGGGAACCGTTACCCTGGAAATCAGTGAATATCGCTTCCAGGCCATTCGCAATTATGTGGAGCGCACCTTCCGCCATATGGCTGAAGCGAAACAACTCGAGTTCTCCATTGAACTTGACCCCTCATTGCCCCAATCGCTGAAAACTGACACCACGCGCTTGCAACAAATCCTTAAAAATTTATTGTCCAACGCGTTCAAGTTTACATCGCGTGGCCGCGTAACCCTGAGCATCAGTTTGATCCATACCGGTTGGACGGTTGATCACCCCACACTATCGCAAGCTGACGCAGTGCTCGGGTTTGCCGTAAGCGATTCCGGTGTCGGTATCGCGGCCGATAAACTGCAATTAATTTTTGAAGCCTTCCAGCAAGCGGATGGCAGTACCGCGCGTCGTTATGGCGGCACCGGTTTGGGATTATCCATCAGCCGTGAACTGGCGCGATTGCTCGGTGGTGAAATCCGTGTGGAAAGTGAAGTGGACAGCGGCAGTACCTTTACATTGTTCCTGCCGTACCAGCGCGGAACAGGCTTGAACCCGCTCACTGCAATGTCCAATTCATTGCATGTGCCCGCGCTGCCACCGAATGTGATTTACGCGCGTACTGCTAAAACCCAACCGGTTGCCGATGCTGAATCCATTGAACAAAAAAATACTGCTGTGCTCGCGGGCGTAAATTCTGAAGATGGTTTTGATGATCGTGCGCTTACCGCTGAAGGTGATCCGGCGGTGCTGATTGTAGAAGATGATGAAGCGCGCGCGCGATTATTATTGCAAGCCGCACGCGAGCAAAACTTCAAAGGGATTGTGACCTTAACAGGCGATGCGGTTTTGACATTGGCGCGCGATTATTTACCTTCCGCAATTTTATTAAAATTGCAATTAAATGATGCCGACGGTTTTATCATTCTGGAACGGTTGAAGCGCGACCCGGCGACGCGCCATATCCCGGTCCATGCGATTTCAACATCACCTGCCGCTGAACTCGCGTTACAGGATGATGAACGTCAAAAAGCTATTAGCCTTGGTGCAACATCTTATATTTCCGAGCCGGTCACTAATGAGCGGTTGCAAGAGGAATTCTTGCGTATCCAGCGCTATTTACACCGCGAAAAACGTAACTTGCTGGTAGTGGAAGATGATGAGGTGCAACGCAATAACATTGTCGAACTGATCGGTACCGGCGATGTCAGTATCATTGCAGTAGGCAACGGTGCTGATGCCCTTAATGCATTGTCCTCAACCCATTTTGATTGTGTGGTGCTTGATTTAACCTTGCCGGACATGAGTGGTTTCGATGTGATTGACAGCATGGCCAAACACGATGCAATGCGCGATGTCCCGGTTGTGGTATACACCGCAAAAGATCTTAGCCGTAAAGAAATCACCAAATTAAAACGCGTAGGCAAAACCATTGTTGTTAAAGATGCGCGTTCGCCCGAACGCCTGCTCAATGAAACCTCATTGTTTTTACACCGCGCCCATGCCAGTATGCCTGAACCACAGCGCCGGATGATAGAAGCCATTCGTGATGCCGATAGCGGTCTGGCCGGCAGAAAAGTATTAATTGTCGACGACGACTTGCGCAATATTTTTGCGTTAAGTTCCGTGCTGGAACGGCAAAATATGAAAGTGTTGTTTGCTGAAAACGGGCGCGATGGAATTGAAGTGCTTGAAAAAGACCCTGAAATCGAAATTGTGTTGATGGATATCATGATGCCGGAAATGGATGGCTACGATACCATGCGCGCAATCCGCCATATCCCGCGTTTTAAATCCTTGCCAATTATTACACTCACCGCCAAGGCGATGAAAGGTGATCGGGATAAATGTATCGCAGCGGGGGCGTCGGATTACATCACCAAGCCCGTTGATATCCCGCAATTATTATCGCTAATGCGCGTATGGTTGCATTAATTTATGGGATTCGCGAAAGCGCTTGAGGCGTTGGAAATCAATTTATTATTGGAGGCGATCTTCCAACGCTTCGGCAATGATTTTCGCCATCACAACAAGGACATTATTCGCCCCAAGTTGCGCGCTTTTATGGATATCCATTCCATTGCTACGCTATCGGCATTACAAGATAAAATCCTCCATGATAATTCTTTTATCGAGCCGTTGTTGTGCGCGCTGGATGCGCGTTCTTCCGCTTTATTTGCCCAGCCGGAGCAACTATTGAAAATGCGCAAATTGATGGTTCCCTGGTTGCGCTCTTATCCGGCCCCTAAAATCTGGATCGCAGAATGTGTGGCTGCAGAAGATGTTTTTGGCCTGGCAATTCTTTTGCTGGAAGAAAACCTGCACCACAAAACAGATTTATATGTAACTGGCCCCAATGCCAGCCTTCTCGCCGAAGCACAACAAGGAAAATTTTCGGCAGAATTGTTTGCACACTACGAAAAAAATTATTATGAAGCTGGTGGCACCGGTACATTGGCAAGCTATTGCACCCGAATCGGCGATGTATTTTTGTTTAACCCGGAGTTGGGGCGCAATATCAGTTGGATGCAATACAACCTGGGCACTGACGCATCATTTAATGAGTTCGAAGCAATTGTTTGCTGCGGTGGACTATCGGATTTCACTTTGTATCTGCGGCATCGCGCACTAAAAGTCTTTTATGATAGCCAGCCGGTATTTGGCATGCTGATGGTTGCCGGTGAATATCCACTGGAAATAATGTCACTGGTTTCCCGTTATAAAGTCATTTCTGAAAAATACGGTATTTACCAGCGAGAACCCTAAGCCTGCGCTCGATAGGCCTGTAAACCAGGTAGATATGTATTTGATGTTGTTAAGAAAATGTAATCGAAAAAGAGACTGTTTCAGTATCGGTGGTAAAGGATAGATTCCAGTTGCAGTGCGTACAAAGCCTGCCGATCAACTCCAGCCCCAATCCCCCGCCATTGCGCCCCTGTTTCCTGGCAAGGCGACTATAAAGTTCACTGATTTCCTTCATTGTCAGCTCGTTGTTTCTATTCTTGATAGTGACCGTTGAGTTTTGTTCCAGCAGAATAAAAATCTCACCGCCATGTGAATGTTCAATGGCATTGCGCAGCAGGTTTCCAAGTGCACACTTTACCATTTGCAACGGTGCAAAAATTTCTACGGCCGGCATTGCTGCCAGTACTATATTCACGTTTTTATTTGTTGCAAAAAACGCATATTCGCCAGCTATTTCTATTAATACTTTATCGAGGAAAATTAGTTCACTGCTTTCCTGTACGCGTGCAGGATCCTTCGCCAGCACTAATAGCAAGGTAATCATTTCATTCACATTGCCAATGGCATCCTGAATGCGAAACAGGCGATTCCTGGTGGTGTCTGATAAGCTGTTATCGTCGAGGGACAGCTTTACCACGCCATCGATAACTGACAATGGTGTGCGTAATTCGTGGCTTGCCATATTAATAAAATCGCGTTCCCGTTCGATAAAACGTTCATTTTTTCCGAGATACATATTCATTGCATCGGCAATGATTTCCAATTCGATGGTTGAATTTTGCGGGACATGTATTTTCTGGTTTTTTTTGTCCGGTGTTAATTCCTGGATTTGCCGGGCAACATCTTTTAATGGCCTGACTAGCCATCCCGATGCCCAGGCAATAAATATGCATAAGATAAAACTCACTGTTCCCGCCATAAGGTAGACGGTGTTTTGTACTTGTTGCTCGTTTTTTTCCAGGTCATCTATGTGAATGAGTAAGGCGATTTTTTTTCCTTCAACTTCCCTGATCATAATAACCTGCATTTTCCCTTCAAAAATAAATTCGTCGTATAGCCCGGGTGTGAGTTTATTCAGGGAGGCATGATGTTCATTGCGCGGATCCAGGATAAACATCGCAATTGCATCATTGTTTGGCCATTCGTAGTGTGGATCACTGGCACGGCGTTTAATCAGGTAATCCATTTCGCTATTTAATGACGAATTCCACACCAGTTCTTCCGCGCGCTCATTAACCACAAAATCGTTTGCTAGGATACCGAGTGTCAAGATGGCGAGATAACTGATTAAACCCAGGACTATCCTGCTGCGCAAACTGCGGCGTTGGTGTAGTTTGCGCGATAAAAAATCCAATTTCATAATTCCGCCAGACGGTAACCGACACGGGGGAGCGTATGAATAAGCTTGTTGGAAAAAGGTGCATCAATTTTACGGCGTAGATCGTGAATATACGCCCGCAACCGGTCACTTTCCGGCGGGCTATCACCCCAAATGCATTCACCCAGTTGGCTGTGGCTGACAATTGATGGGCTCGCTTCCATCAATGTCCGCAATAATTTTTTATAGATTGGATAGAGATTTATTGTTTGGCCAGCGCGTGTGACTTCCATGGTGGACAGGTCAAAACTGAGATCTGCAATTTCCAATACTTTTGTCGTTGTTGTACGTTTGCTGCGCGCCATTAACGCTTCAAGGCGAACTTCCAGTTCCTGCAATTCGAATGGTTTGGTCAGGTAATCATCAGCACCGGCTTTAAAGCCGCAAATTTTATCGGGTAATTCATCGCGCGCCGTTAACATAATGATTGGCGTATCGCAGTGATATTCTTCGCGCAATTCTTTCAATAATTGAAAACCATCCAGTTTGGGAAGGTTCCAGTCCAGGATAATGCCATCGTAATGTTGGGTTGTTGCGAGCCATTTTCCCACCAGCCCATCAGGTGCTGCATCCAGGATATGTCCCTTACCTTCGAAGTAATCAAATAAATTTGCTACTAAATTTTGATTGTCTTCGACGATAAGTAATTTCATGGGGTGTAGATCCATAGGGCGAATGTTTAACGGCAGGTGTAGTGACTGTGGCGCGTACAAAATGGCGCGGACAGAATAAGGACATAATGCCCTATACAATCCGGGGTTAATCATTCTGGTTATGCGCAGGCATCAAAATATCATTGATGTGGGTGGCGTAAGTCAAGAAATCGATTAACTTCATACTATCAAGGAAACTCACTATGCGTAATTTACTATTGCTTGCTGTGGTATCTCTATATAGCTCAGGTGTTTTGGCTGGCCCTGAGTGCACGACTACTGATAGTGCCACGTGGCTGGATAAAGCCAAATTCCAGGAAGATTTGAAAGCCCAGGGGTATGAGATCAAAGTATTCAAGGTCACGGACGGCAATTGCTACGAAATCTATGGCTGGAATAAAGATAAGAAAAAAGTAGAAATTTATTTTGATCCGGTGTCCGGCAAACCGGTTAAAGAAGAAGTCAAAGAGTAATTCCCGTGCACACCGAAAAATTATGGGACCCGCTAATCCGGATTTTCCATTGGTCTATTGCGGCTATTTTTGTCGCCAATTATTTTTTTAACGAGGCCGGTGATGATTGGCACCAGTGGTTAGGCTATATCGCAGTAGCCTGGTTGCTGGTGCGGTTCTTGTGGGGATTTTTCGGTAAAGGTGCGGCACGTTGGTCTGATTTTTTTCCGACCCGTGCCAACCTTGCACAACACATCACTGCGTTGGTGAAGGGCGAACACTATCATCGGCGCGGGCACTCGCCCTTGGGCGGATTGGTAATGATTTTAATGATGTTATGCATATTATTGCTTGGTATCACCGGTTTTATGATGAGTGAGATCGATTATTTTTGGGGTGAGGATTGGGTGAATAATTTGCATGACTGGATCGCCAATTCATTATTGGCTCTGGTACTCGTACATATAAGTGCGGCATTGTTTGAGAGTTATCGCTTAAAGGAAAATCTTCCGCTGTCGATGATTACGGGCAACCGCCGGGTTGAAAAATAAGGAATCCGGTCATCGCGTACCCATCGATTCCCTGAATTATTTCCATCCACCCACTTCTTTTGCATTTTATGGCTTTATTGTTTTTTTCCGCGATAAAGCCAGCACTACATCAATCCTTTCCGTGAACACCACTTCACTTTTTGGCTGAGCCTTCGAATGTTGGCTTATTTTATGCTCTGTCCTCCTCATCAATAGGGTAAAGCTGCTAAATCCGGTTTATTAAAACTTTATTTATTAAGTCGCGCCATTTTTATATCCGTAACAACAGAAAAAACGTTATAAACGGCGAATTTGGCTGCAAATCGCGATTGTATTAGCGTGAAAAATTTTCAATGAAACGTAAATTCGATAACTCTGGAAGCCAATTACTGGAATATTTATCATGATAAGAATGATTTCCGAATCGCAAGTTTCCATGAAGAAAATTGAATTGGCTGAGATGATTCCACCGGCCTCTGCATTTCAAAAAGATGACACATGGCTGGCCACCGAAAAAACACGCTACTGTGTCGAGTTAAAAAGCCAATGGGTTATCGCTGAAGTTCCCAAAGGTTTTAGCGTGGAATTTAGTGCAATAACCTATGATTTTCCTTTAATAAAGAAATGGATAAACCAGCGTACAATCGTGGCAGCTATTTTCCATCATGTTTTATACATCGAGGGCTATGAGCGCAAAATAGCAGATGCTGCTTTTTTGCGTGCGATGAAACTGGAAGGTGTAAGGGTCTACCATCGTTATCCCCTTTACTGGTCCGCGCGATTGTTTGGCGGTTTTAAATACCTGGCCGTTTTAAAGCACAATATGGCTTAGGCCTTACGGGTAAGTTTTCCTGCTATTTCTTCTCGCTTCATTGGAATGTAATTGTTGATAATGTAGATCAACGATGAACTGACACGGAAGGTTGTTGCTGCTCAATAATATGCAGGAGTAATTTTTCTTCTTGCATAAGGCGCAGCTTGCCAAGCGATTTTTTTATATTGGTAGACTTTGAAAAATATTCATGGAGCTTATTGCTTTCACATAATTCCAGGATGACAGGATGTACATAATATTTTTTGCAAACAGCGCGCGTATTACCAAGATGCGCTGCTACTTCATCCAACACATTAATAATGTTCTGTTTTAGTTGCGTTTTTGTTTCTGCCACTGCCAGTGCCTGAAACGCACCCAGGGCTTTGACTGTGCCAATCCAGGTACGAAAATCTTTAGTGGTGAAATCCTTGCCGGTAATCGATTTTAAATAATCGTTAACCATGCCTGAATCAATCGCCTTGTGATTGCCATCCTCATCGTAATACTGGAATAGCTCTTTGCCGGGTATGTCGCGGCATTGTTTGATAATCCTGGCTAATTTTTTATTTTTTAAACTGATATTGTGGGCGACTCCTTTTTTTCCTTTGAAGACAAACCGGATATGGTCGCCGTTGATAGTGGTATGTTTGTCCTTCAGTGTTGTTAGCCCCACTGAGCCGTACAATTTTTCATAGCTGCTATTACCTACGCGAATACTGGTTTGTTCCATCAGGTAAACCACTGCGGCCAAGACTTTTTCTACCGGCAAACCGGGTTTTTCCAAGTCTTTTTTAACCTGCTGGCGAATGGCTGGGACTGTTTTGCCGAAATCGTAGAGGCGATAAAATTTGGTGGTGTTACGAAAACTATTCCATAAATTATGATAACGGTATTGTTTGCGATTCAATGTATCTACACCGGTAGCTTGCAGATGCCCATTTTCGTGTTGGCAAATCCAGACATTTTTCCACGCTGGTGGAATAACCAGTTTTTTTATTCGGTCTAATATTGCTTTATTACGTAGTTCTTTTTTGCCAAGGTAATAACAAAACCCGTTGCCCCTTTTTATTCGGCTGATTCCTGCCTGGCTATCCTGAACATAAACGAGATTAATCGCCTGCGCACTTTTCTGTGGATCGTTGAGCGCGGCGATTATTTTTTTAGCGGGTATTTTTATCGGATTAGAAGAGACTTGCATCGGGGCGATGAATCATCTTTTCCAACGCTTTGCGTTCGATTTCGATTTCTGATGAAGTGCGGAACCCTAGCCTGCGCATTATCGGCAGGGGGTGGGCACCAGCCTTGTAATGCATGTTGTAACAAGAACGCGCCTACCAGTAAGGGAATAATAAAAAATAATTTATGTACAATGAAACCGAAGATGCACGAAATAACAATTAATGTAGATGCATTGGTTTCCAGTACGCGTTCAATGTCCCATTCCCTATCGAGCTTTTTCAAGCGGGCAGGAATTTCAACGGGGTGGTTGCGGTAATAAGCAATAGAGCGCTGGGTAGCCTCTGCTATTCGCTGATTTGTTTCCCCGGATGTATGTAAAGCAACGCGATGTGTTGTATCAGGAAGTGCCATAAAATAGTCTCCTTTTCAATGTAGCTATTTCAGTAGACGCTTCCCTATTCATTAAGTTCTGGACCTGGCCCGCATGGTGAAACGCACGCGGGAAATTTTTGTTTATCCATCACTTGCCCGTATTTCGTTTCCTCCCATACGGGCTTAATTTGTTTTATAGCAGCGTGGCTAGAGGCTTTTATGGGCGATGGTGTGGGCGTGCTGTTCCCAATTCTGGCCGTCAAAATTTACTATCGTTACTGATGCCGGTTGTGGCGTTAGGCAACGTAAATTTATATCCATACCATCAGGGTTTGAGCGCGGTACATAAAAGGGTTTTATTCCGCAGGTTTTGCAAAATTTATGCTTTGCTACACCAGTGTTGAATGTATAGGTAGTGAGGTTTTCCTCGCCGCTTATTAAGCGGAAATCGCGTAGTGGCACAATTAAATGTAAGAATCCTGTCATATTGCAAATAGAACAATTGCAATTTTCAACCTCCACCGATTCTGGCGCTTCCACTTCAAATTTTATTGTGCCGCAATGGCAGCTGCCTTGGTAAATCATGATTATTTCCTCTCGTATCTCGCATGGAGTGTAACGCAATGCGGAGATCCCTCGTATTTATTTGTGATTTGTCCTGTATTTCGCCAGGCTCCACAGGACGTATGTACAGGGAACTTGAGCGCTGGATAGATTGTCCACAATTTAAACAGGTAGATTGCTTTGTATGAGGAGTATTCCATGGCTTCAAACAACGATGACTCAAACAACGATGACTCAAGCAACGATGAGAGTAATCGCGACAATTTACATGGCCAGGAGGCGATTCAGAAAATAAAGGATGTGGTTGATAAAACCGAAAGTTGTTTTTTCTGTACGGCAGTGACCGTGGGCGATTCCAGCGGTGCACGGCCAATGGCGGTGCGCCAGGTTGATGACGCAGGAAACCTGTGGTTTTTAAGCCCTATTGATAGCCACAAAAATGATGAAGTAAAAATTGATCCACGTGTTCGTTTGTATTTTCAAGCGTCGTCGCACTCCTATTTCCTTGAACTGAATGGCCATGCATCTATCTCCCGGGATCGCGAAAAAATTTCCGAATTGTGGGAGCCATTATTAAAAACCTGGTTTACTGAAGGTAAGGATGATCCGCGCATTACCGCAATTAAAGTGACGCCCGTAGAAGGTTATTACTGGAATACCAGGCATGGAAATATTGTGGCGGGTGCAAAAATGCTAATTGGTGCCGCCACTGGAAAACAAATGGATGATTCTGTGGAAGGAAGCCTGGATTTGTAAAATACCAGCGGGCAAGCAACTCTTAATTACCAGAGGAGAATTATTATGAGCCTCTCTGTATCAAAAAACATTTTTCAATCTGACAGAGTGAAGATTGATGCGTTGTTCGAGCAATTACACCGCGCCTATGCCACCCATAATGCCGATGGAATTGTATCTGCATATACGCGCGATGCTGTTATTTACGATTTAGCCCCGCCATTGTTCCACCGGGGGCTGGATACAAAGACCCTGGAGCAATGGCTTGCAACCTGGGACGGACCATTAGGGATGGATATGCAGGATTTTGACATTACCATTGATGAGAATCTTGCGGTCGCTACTGCGTTAAGCAAGATGCATGGCACCCAACGGGGTGAGCACCAGGAAATATGGCTGCGCACCACTTGGGCGTTGCGAAAAATCCATGGGCAGTGGTTAATTTCCCATGACCACGCTTCGGTACCTTTCTATATGGACGGTAGCTATCGTGCAGCAACTGACCTGACGCCGTAGGGTAATAAGTTTGCGTGATCCGAATCTAATTCTCCTTAACTTGAGTCCAACCTAAACAAGTGATGTTGAGGAGAGTTGAAGATGCTGACATTTATTTGCTGGTTATTGTTATGGGTGGTTTGCTGGCCGCTGGCGTTACTCGCGTTAGTGTTGTGGCCAATCATCTGGCTCATTTCCATTCCCTTCCGCATGCTCGGCATCGCTTTTGATGCCGTGTTCGCATTTTTACGTGCGTTGTTATTTCTTCCCTCGCGCATCCTCGGCGGCCGCTCGTAAATTTGTTTTAAGGACTACGTTAAAAACAAAAAAGCCGCCACAAATTGCTTTGTAGCGGCCAAGCGGGACGTTATTGCTAACGGAGGATTAATGGGTTTTGGCTCTGCGGCCGAAGGCGATAGCGGTGAGGCCGATGAGCAATAGCGCTAATGGTGATGATTCGGGAACTTTTGCAGATTCGTTGATGGTGAAATTATCCATCACAAAATGTTCTCCACCTTCACCGGGTGTTGTTGGCGAACCGCCCCAAGAGCGGAAGCTGAGTTTGTTGATACCGTTGTAATTAAAATCAAACCATTGTGCATTGGTGGTGGTGACAATAACGGTTTGGGTGAACAGCAATACATCGTTTAAAAATCCGCTGACTTCTATATTCAATCCATTGTTCCAGGCTGCGGTTAAATAGGTACCGTTGAAAGTAAATATATCGCCGGTGATGGTTGATGTCGTGGCGAAATTATTGAACGCGGCGTAATTGCCGGAAATAACGCCGGTTTCAAAACCGGTGCCGGGCAAGGTGTCTTTGTGCATATAGGCAACGCTGGTCCAGAATTCGTCGCCCCAGTTTAAACCGTGGTAGCCCGCTGCAATGGCATCGGATTCGGTTGCCGGTAAATCATCGAAGGTAATAACAGTGGCGCTAGCGGTTGCACTGAGGCCGAGTGAGAACAGCAGGGATAACGCGAGTGATTTGGTCTTGAGCATGATATGGCGTCCGTTAGTTGATATTTTTTGATTGATTTTTTTTGGAGCGTTATAGAAATCACTTCGTAGTTCGTTTGCCGTTGGGGTTTGTGTTTCGAAAACGCATAAACCCATCCATGGGGCTCCCTTTCGCCATCCATGGCTCGAGGGTTTCGAAACACAAACCCCAACGGCAAACTTGTATCGCAGTAATTTCAAAAAACCACTCGCAAAAAATCGCGAGTGGTATGTTCATTAAAAAGTAATGACCGAATAAAAATAATTGTTGCAGTAGAGTCCGGGCTATTAATTAAAGCCCGGTCAGGCGCACCTCCCAGATTGAATAACCCCATTGATTACCTGCGCTGCGCGCCGTGCCGTAAATGCGCAGGTAGCGATAGTTTCCATTCAATGAAAGTGTGTCGGTGCGAGTGCCGAAGGTGCCATCGGATTTACTTGCGATATCGGTCCAGTTGGCGTTGTCATTCGAACCTTGAATTTTGTATGCCGCTGCATTTGCCGCTTCCCAATCGATAGCGATACTGGTCAGTGTTTTGGCGCTGCCCAAGTCCAGGGTTAACCAGCCTGGATCAATCGCATGCGCAGATTCCCAACGTGTGCCACTGTTTTTATCAATTGCATTTGCGGCCGCAGTCAATGCTGTGCTTGCAGTGGCACTGACGGGCGTTAATGGACCTGCAGTAGCAACACTGGAGGAAGAACTGCTGCTGACAGTTGCGCCTTGCGCGTAGACTTTCAATTCAAAAATTGAGTAGCCCCAGGTATTTCCGCTACTGCGCACCGTTGCATAAACACGCACATAGCGATAATTGCCGCTTACGGTATGGGTATCAGTACGGTTGCCAAACGCAGCGCCGGTCACTGTTTTCAATGTGGTCCAACTGGTGCCATTGGTTGAGCCTTGCACTTCATAGTTAGCGGCGTTCGCTGCTTCCCAATCGATCACCACTTGCGTCAGCGCGCGGCTGCTGCCGAGGTCTACCATGATCCAGCTTGGGCTGACACCATGGTTGGATTCCCAGCGGGTTCCCGCATTGCCGTCTACTGCGTTGGTGGCGGGTGACATAGTGGTGCTGGCAGTAACCGGGCGACCTTGCGATACCAGGACACCGGTTGCAGGTGTACTGCTGGAGCTGACGGTTGTGGATGAAGAACTGCGGCTGCTGGATGACGCACTGCTGACCGGATTGCTGTTGCCAGTGAAAGACACGGCAATCGTGTGGCTCGCCGAAATTGCATTGAAGGTGTAGCTATTCAATGCACCGAGCGATACCCCATCCACAATCACGTTCGCCACTTGTTGACCTGCTGGCGGAGTGAAGGTGTAAGTCGCTGATTCATTGTTGTTTTTGCTGTAACGGAGTGTGCCAGCCGGGCTGATGCTGCCTGTGCCATCCAGGTTGATGGTGTAAATGCGGTGCGGTTTCAGATCCACAGCCATCAACTGTACATCGGCCACTTCAACCACTTCACCTGCCGGTGGGCGGAACCAGAAACGGAAGTTGCGTTCGTTCGCCGGTGGTACCGCCGCGAAGTTAGTGAAGCTTTCGTAAGTGCCATCGGTGTTGCTGTTGGTCCAGTTGATCAGTGTGTTATTGGCCGTGCCATATTCCGCTTTGAACTGGGCCAGGCTGCGTGGCGAGGATTTATCGCCCGCTACCAATACTTCTTTCACTTCATAGTTGGGGTCGATAATCACGCTGACCCACAGGTCCTGATTGTCCGCTACACCGGGGCGACCGCTGGCTTTGTTGCCGGTTGAGCCGTCTACAGCACGCGCCGCTGCACCCCACCATTCTGTTTCCCAGCCCGAACTTGCGCCGGAGAAATTGGTAGCGCTAATCGCCGGAACCAGTGGATCACCGGAGCCGATATAGGCGATTTCGCGGATCACTACGTCATCGATATACGTGGTCGCATTGCCCATTCCTCCGAAGAGGAAGGCGAGGCGGCCCGGGTTATCGCCGGCAGTGAAATCAATGTTGAAACTGTAGTTGGCGTTAGTGGTTCCCAATGCGATGGTTTGCAGCAAGTAAGTACCGGCTGCTGATGGGTTCAACTGGTCTTCTGACAGGCGCACTTGAATGTTACGCGGCGATTCAGCGCGTGCACGGAAGCTAACCTGATAGCGGTAGTTGCGCTTCAAGCCGAAACCCTGGGTGTGCAATTGGTAAGAGCCTGAACCGGTGCCTTGTGCGGCGGCGGTAATACGCGCTTCGCCATTAATGACGGAGTAAGCCGCGCCGGAGCCGTCATAGTTTTCACCTGCCCATCCCGCTAAACCACCGGAAAAGTTGCCGTTGCCGAGCACGTTGATGGCGCGATCCACTTGCGCCGTGCCAGCCGGTTTTGGATAGACATTGGCAACATCTTCAAAGGCTTTGAACTCAAGCAGCCAGATAGGCTCGGCTTTATCGATACGGCCTTTGGTCACCAGTTTGATGTAACGGTAAGTCTTGTTCACATCAAAGGTATGGGTTGCCCAACCCACGCTTTGCTGGTCAGACGTGAGTACGTATTCCCAGTTGCCGGAGGAGGTTTTACCGTAGATGTCGTAAGACTTTGGCAGATTCCAGGCCCATTCGATCCAGAAATATTTGATCGGCTTGTCCACACCGTAATCGATGGTGACAGAGTGGTTATTGTCGTCGCGCGGGGTGGCCCATTTGGAACCTACATAGCCGTCAGCAGCGTTTTTCGCACTGTTATCGCGATAGGCGTTATCGCCTTCTTGCAGGTAGGCGTCTGCTGTTACCGACACTGGAGCCAACCAACCTTTCAGCGAGTAGAAACCTTTGGTGTTGTTGGTTGGACGGAAAAAGCTGTATTTGCTCTCGTCGATATATTTGTGCCAGCTGTCGGTGGCTGGCAGCGGCCAGTGGGCAACATAGTCGACCAGGAAATCCGTACCGGTGCGGCCAATATTGGTGTTCATGCTCGCGGTATCGATATATTCGTATTCAGTCACACCGTTAGTCACGCGGGTGTAGCCGGTTTTGTTGGCGACGTTCGCGTTGGTGCTGAATTTGTTGTAGTTACCGACGTCCGGCCATTCCACGTGGGTGATGGCGTGGTTGAGGATCATGCGCATGGGCGTGAGGTACGGCCATGGCTGGTCGCCGCGCTCGGCTTTGGTCCAGGTATAAGTCTTCACGCCGTTGACGTAGTACTCGACGTATTCCGGGGTTTTGATCACGCCGTAAGTCACGTATTGGTCGCTTGGGCTAATGCCCAACTGTGCGTAAGTCGTGTTGTTGGGGTTGCCGCCATAGGCTGCATAAGGTGCGGACCAATGCGTTTGCGGCGCTTTGCTCGCGTTGGCACCGGTGAACTCGATGATGTCCAGCTCCTGGCAGGCAGTCCAACCCACATCCGGGAAGTTACCGAGCAGCCACCACGCAGGGAATTCACCGTTGCGCGCCGGTGGCATTTTGATGCGGGCTTCGAACTTACCGTACACAAAGGTGGATTCATCGGCAATTTGCGACTCGATCCGGCCGGCGCGGATAAACAGTGGCTTGCCCTGGCCGGCGTTACCGCCATAGTAGTCCTGGATCTGGCCGTCCATATAGCGGGCTTTCAGGTTCAGCACCTTGCCATCGCTCGCACCAGCGTCCGGCTGCCCGACGCGGAAGGTCCAGTCAGCAGCAGGGTATTCAACGTCTTGATAGTCGATATCTTCGCCGTTAACAAAGATGTTTTGCTCTACCAGCCACTTGGTGCGGTTAATGCTGACACCATCAAATTGATCGACGAAATTGGTGTTGCTATTGGGGCTTGCCCACCAGGGGTCGTTGTAGGCCGTCTGGGCACTGGCGATTTGGATGCAGGCGCTGGTTGATCCCAGCCCGAGCAGGACCAAGGCAAGCGGGTTGATTCTAGAATTCATAGTTCCTCCAGAGGAATTTATTGTTTTTACAGGAGTGGTAAACCGTCTTTTTGCGACGCCTGGCAGCCTCTCTCTCCCGAGGCCTGCCGCTTATAGCTTCCCTGGATGTAGTAGTTGCCTTGCGTGTTGGTTTTGTTACGTTGAAAAAATCACCCGGAAACCGGCACGCCGGTGCCGGGTGAAAAGCGTCATCCATCCCCGCAGGGTACGGGGCTGGAATGAGGGAGCCGCTGATCAATTAACCATAAGCCCCGGTCACTGTTGCATTGATCACCAGCCTTCTTTACCAGCCAAACACTCGTGCTTCCCAGATGGAGTAGCCCCATTGGTTGGTGGCACTGCGCGCGGTGGCATAAATGCGTACATAACGATAATTGCCGGCGATGGGCAGGGTATCGGTACGGTTGCCGAAGGTGCCGCCGGTTCTGTTGGCAAGGTTGGTCCAGTTGTTGTTGTCGTTCGAACCCTGGATTAAATAATCCGCTGCGTTAGCCGCTTCCCAATCGATAACAATACTGCTCAGGGCTTTCGTTGTGCCGAGGTCCAGTACCAGCCAGCTTGGATCGAGTGCATGGGCTGATTCCCAGCGGGTACCGCTGTTTTTGTCGATGGCATTCGCCGCCGGAGTCAGCGCGGTGCTGGCCGTTGCTGCAGCAATATTCAACGAGGTTGCAGGGCCTTGCGAGCTTGCAGATGAGCTGCTGGACACCGCACCCTGTGCATAGACTTTCAATTCCCAGACCGAATAACCCCATTGGTTGCCGGCGCTGCGTGCGGTAGCGTAAATGCGCACATAACGGTGGTTGCCGGTGACGGATTGGGTATCAGTGCGGGTACCAAATGCACCGCCAGTCACAGTTTTCAGTGTGGTCCAGCTGGTGCCGTTGTTGCTGCCCTGGATTTCATAGGTCGCGGCGTTAGCGGCTTCCCAATCAATCACTACCTGGCTCAACGCTTTCTGGCTGCCCAAATCGACCATGATCCAGCTTGGGTCAATCCCATGGCTTGATTCCCAACGGGTACCTGGATTGCCATCCACTGCATTGGTTGCTGGTGTCAATTGAGTGCTGGCAGTTACGGGGCGACCTTGCGATACCAGCACTAACGGGCAGTTGCCACAACCGATCACACTGGAGCTGCTACTGGTAGTAGCCACGGTTGAACTGGATGAACGCGAGCTGGTAGTTATAACCACGGAACTGGAGCTGCGCGAGCTGCTGGTTACCGCGACTGAACTTGAGCTGGTGCTTGGCACAACGACTTGCGATGAACTGCTTGAAGACGTACCCGATGTTGCCGGTGCATCCTTGTTGTACTCCATTACGCGGAAGTTATCGAAATAGTAGGTGCCGGTGCTGGCCACGCCGGGGGTGATCAGGAAGATCAATTGATCAATACCGGTGAAGGGTGCAGAGGCTTTGTTATTAGCCCAATCGCCCAATGCCGCACGGAAGTTGAAATTGAATTCCAGGGTTTCCCACTGGCCGGTTTTGGTGGTCTCGGCTTGGTAGAAGCTGTGGCGACCGACTTGCCAATCCGCCGGGGTTACTGCGCTGACTTGCAGCTCGTTTTCCAGGTTCAGGGAAATGATGGTGCCTGCGGGCGCCGTGGTGTAAACATCCACCGCAACGCGCACCATGCCGTGCTGGGCGTCCATCGCATCGCGGATTCCGGTAATATCGTTAAAGGCGAGGGTGTCGTAGGTGGCACCGGCATCGCGCACATAACGCAACACATTGGCTGAGTTGTTCACCGCGTTCGGTGCCGGGTTGGCAACCACAGTGCGCACACCGCTGGTGTAAGGCGCTGCTTTGATGGCGCCGTTGCTGGTGCCGTCAAAGTTGGCGATGGTTTGCTTTACGTTGTAGCCGTTGTCTGGCCAGACGATGCGGATGTTATCGAGGTAAAAATCGGCCGGGCGGTTGGAGCCCGCTTCCACCATCAACACCAGGTTATCGGCCTGGCTGGCGGCGATGGCGGAATCCGGCGTGCCGGTGTATCCCAACTCAACCGTGTGCCATTCGCCCGCTTTACCGATGGTGCCATTGAAGCGCGCGAGGCGACCGGTGTTGCCATCCCAACTGGGGGTAGCACTCACAACGGCGTTGTTTTCCAGGCCGCCACCAATTTCCTTGCCCAGCAGGTTGGTTGCCGAAGCAGGGTAGTAAACATCGGCAAAAATCTTGGCGCGGCCAGAGCGCAGCTCGCCCGCGTTCAGCTTGCCAAAGCCGGTCAGTTTGAGGTTATCCCAGGTTTGGCTGGCATCGCGCACATAATGCAGAACCTTGCTGGAGGTGTTAACCGCACCCGGAGCCGGGTTGTTAACAATCGCACCGGCACCAAGTGCAACGCCGTTTTGAATGTGAGCAAGCCCTAACCCACTCTCATAACCGGCGAGCAATTGGGTGCGGCCTTGTTCGATAGTGACTGGCTTGCTGACTGTCTTCAGGCTGCAACCGGTATTAAAGGTTACGTTGAAGTTGCCGGAGCGTGCCGAGTTGCCAATGGACGCTACGATTTCGCGCGTGCCCTGGCCGGAAACAATGGTTACACCCGCAGGCAATGACCAGTTGTAGCTGGCGGAAGCAGGGCCATCAACGCGGTATTTTTTGTAAGTATCACCGCGATACACATAGGTATCGCCCTCAACCGACCAGCTCGCGTCGTTCTTGTACACCGCGACGTAATCCACCTGCATCAACTGCTCGGGGCCTTCGCTGCCGTTCGGGTTACCGGCCAAAGAGCCACCCATCGCCAGGTTCAGAATTACATGGAACGGACGGTTGTAGAACGAATTCCAGTTGGAGCGGATAGGCGATGGCCCATCCAGCTTGCTGCGTGAACTGGAGATTTTGGGCACGCCATCAATCGACCAGACCATGTGGTCTTCATACCATTCCACTGCATAAGTGTGGAAATCAGTTTTGGTGCGGCCGGCTTCGGGCGCGATCAGGTTGTCGGGATTCGGCCAGCCGGTATTGCCGTTGTACGGCCAATAAGCACCGTAGTGCAGGGTGCCGAGGATATCTTCGCTGGTGTTAACGGTTTCGAGGATGTCGATCTCGCCACCTTGTGGCCAACCGTGGGAATCGCGTTGTTGTTCGCTGGTCAACATCCAGAACGCCGGCCAGGTACCGGAAGCGCTGGGCACTTTAATGCGGGCTTCGATCTTGCCGTAAGTCCAATCCTGTGCGTTTTTGGTGCGCAAGCGGGCGGAAGTCCAGCTTTTGCCTTCGTAGGCTTCGCGGATCGCTTTGATATTCAACAGGCCGCCGCTAACCCACATATTCTGCGGGCGATCCGTGTAGTACTGGAGCTCGCCGTTGCCGCCGCCGTCGCCATTGACTTCTTGCGACCAGTTGTTGCGGTCGAGTGCGGTACCGTTGAAATCGTCTCTCCAAACCTGGTTCCAGCCGCAAGTTTGGGCGAGGGGAGCCTGACTAATTAATAGCCCGAGCGGGAGCAGGCCAATGCTGGCTAGTTTTTTCATATTGTCTCTCATCTTTATTGTTAGATTTGTATTTGTTAGTGGATGCAGTCAGTCACTGCATGTTGTGCACTATTTCATCGGAGGCTAGCGGTGTGCCTCCTGTTTTTTGCACATTGTGTAAAACTGAGAAGGCCCACTTACTGAAATAGCAAAGTGGGAACTGTGGAACGGGTAATTTCAGTGATAATTTAATCGTCGGGTCAAACCACCAGTTTTCTAAAGAAGCCTTCTGGCGAGCATAAAAATAATGAAGAACCTGCTACTCAACCTCCACGAGGTGGTCATTGTCCTGACCATCATTGAAACCCTTCTTTTGTGCGTTGCGTTAGGGCTGCTGCCAGCTACTACCGGCCAGGTGCCCCGAAAGCAGCCACAGCGATTGCTCCAGGTTTTCTTTCTGCTGGTCGTCGGCACTTTGTCCACTACCCTGATTACCTGGAATGCCAGTTTCCAGTCGATGGCAATTGCCCATTACCCGATTATTCCTGCGCTCTTATCCGCCTGCTTATTGCTGCAAGGACCGGTGTTGTTTTATTACCTGCGCTCGCTGTCGCAGGCGATTAACTTCCAGCATTGGTATCACGGGGTCCACTTGCTGCCTGCAGTAGTTGCAGTGGCGGTGATTTTTGCCTATGACCTAAGCATTTACGATTGGGTACCCGACCATTGGCCGGAGTTATTGCCCGCTGACCGTATGGCGATGGCGTTTGTCTGGGCGTTATTCAAATGTTCTCCACTGGTTTACGTACTCGCCTGCTTTTACACCGAATACCGTTTGCGCCAGCAGTTGCGGCAAATGTATTCCGTGATTTCCGAGCGCGAGCTGCGCCTGGCGGACCTGGTGCTGGGGGGATTTTTTATTCACTGGCTCTGGTCGTTTGTGGCTTATTTCCTGGGGGATTATGTCAGCGGCGAGACCAATGACCTGCTGGGAATCCTCAATAACTACCTGACTGTTATCCTCATCAACGCCGTATTCCTGTTTGGCTGGCGCAATACCCGCCAGTTATTGCAGCAGGAACACATCGCCATTATGGATATCAGCAAGGATCGCTTGCAGGAGATGCCGCAGGTTGAGGAAAAGCTGCAAGCCGTGGAAAACGGCATTCGCCAGCAGCGGTTGCATCTGGACAGCCAGATTAACCTGGAACGGTTTGCGGAGCAGGTGGGGGTGAGGCCGCGCGAGCTCTCCACCATAATTAACGACCATTACCAACAGAACTTTTTTGAGTTCATTAATAGCCAGCGGGTGGAGGAAGCCAAACGTTTGTTAGCTGCGCCGGAATGTGAGGGCGATACGGTGCTCGATATCCTTTATAAATCAGGCTTTAACAGCCAGTCTGCCTTTCACCGGTTTTTCAAACGCATGGTGGGGATGACACCGTCGGAATATCGCAAGCAAGCGCATCGTTTATTGACGGCAGTCAATCCTCACTAAGTCCGGCTTAATCAAGCGAGTTCTGGCTGGCGATGCCGGCCATTTTCTCGATATAGGCCGCAAAGCTCGGGTCTTCGCCGGTCAATAACTTGGGTAATAAGGCACGGAAGTGCGGCTTGTGGCACCACTCCACAATATAGTCTTCCCAGGAGTTCCAGCGCCGGGCTTGTTTCGGGGTCATATCTTCTTCGTACAACAGCAGATACGCGCGTTCAAACAGTGATACCAGCATGCTGAAAATAATCAGCAATCGCTCTTTTTGTTCGTCGTTAAGCGTCGGGGTTTCGGTGGTGGAGAACAGCCGTAGATCGGGGTTCTCCAGGGCAATGCGCAAAAAATCCTGGTAGTTATCGGAGACCAGTTGGTAGACCTCTTCCTCCTCGTTTTCACGCTCTTTGCGCTGCTCGTACAAAAACACAAATATGGCCATGGGCAAGCCGATCACAGTCACCACGTAACTGCCAATTTCCCAAAATTCTGCGGACATGTTTCATTCCTCCTGCTCGCTAATAGAAATTCTAACAGGGCTTTGGGGAAGCGGGCGCGAACTTAGGTAAACATACTCGGGTGCGGCAAACGCAAATGCCACCCGGGGATGGTGCAACCCGGCGGGCGCCATTGTGTGCGGACGACGCTGATTCGTCGCATCCACCCGGGAAACAAAAAAGCCGCCCGAAGGCGGCAAATAGCGTTACTTATAGGAAATGGCGTCAGGAGTTAGTTGACTTTACTGATGCGAATCCAGTTGATGTTCCAACCGCCCGCATTCACTTTAATGCCAAACTTGTGGCTGCCCGCACCCAAATTCACAGTGTGTTTGATGGTGGTCCAGTTTTGCCAGCCGCCGGTACCCGGGATGGCGAGTGTTCCGTATACGGGCGAACCGCCAGCCTCTTCAAACGTCAGGCTACCGCCACCGCTTTGGCTGGCGACGCGATACTCAATCACATAGTTGCCGGTACTTGGGATGTTTATCGGGGTTCCTGCGTAGGACAACCAATCACCGGCATCGATATAACCCACATTTTTACCGCCGCCAGTGTCCGTCGTATTTTCCGTTTGGGTGCCTTGTTGCTGGCTGAAATCTTCCGCTTGCAGTGTGGCGATGACGGTGCCAGGGTTGGTGTTATCAACGCTTTCCACTTTCAGCCAGTTCACATTGAATCCACCGGTAATGGCGGAGATGGCAATTAACTGCTCACCTGCTGGCAGCACCACATTGTGGGAAACCGTTTGCCAGTTTTGCCAGCCGCCGGTTGTTGGTACATTGATGCTGCCATACACCGGGCTGCCGCCGGCTTTCTCCAGTTTGAACTGGCTGCCGCCAGCCGGGGCTGCAACGCGATAACTGACTTTGTACGTGCCGGTCACGGGAATATTGACCGCGTAAGTCATCCAGTCATTACTATCGATATACCCCACATTTTGTCCACCGCCAACGTCAGTGGTGCCCTCGGTTTGGATGCCATCAGCCTGGCAATAGCTTTCAGCCTGGATGGTCTCGCTTACGTTAGACGTGGTGCAAGTTGGTGTGGGATCAACCGGGCCGGACGGACTTGGCCAGTTGCGGATAATATCTTTCGCAAACGCGCCCGATGCGGTGAGTTGCGAGCTGGCCCAGCCACCCCCGGCACTGGCGCCGGGAACCAATGAAGACGAACCTTCGGCTTTATCATTCAGCGCCCAATTCGCATGGCTGATGTTGTTGCGCTTCATAAAGTCGACCCAGGCGTTGGTCTCGCCATAGTTTACGCCACCGTCGCCATTGGCATTCACTGACCCCCATTCGGTGACAAAAATCGCGGCGTTATTGTCGAGTGCAGTTTGGGCGAAGTCGCGAATCGGCTGGCCGTGGGAGCCTGCATAAAAGTGCAGCGTATAGGCGATATTGTTGCCTGCGATGGGATCGCGCGCGGCCTCATCAACGCGTTGTGACCAGGTGCGGGTGCCGACAATAATCAGGTTGTCCGGATCAATCGCACGGATCGCATTCACCACTTGCTGTGCGTAGGGTTTGATCACTCCGCTCCATGACGCCGTGTCCAGCGGTTCGTTGTACACCTCGTAAATAACATGGTTTTTATTGCCATAAGTGCGCGCCATTTCCTGGAAGAAGGCGATGGACTGAGCGGTGTATTGCTCGGCGTGGTGGGTATGCCAATCGATAATCACATACATGTCATTGGCGATGGCGGCATCGACCACGGCTTTTACTTTATTTTTATTGCCGGTTGGATCTTGCAGGTAACCGCCGCCTTCCTCAACGCCCATCGCTGCGCGCACAAGATTGGAACCCCAATCGGTTTTCAGCCAGCGCACTGCATCGGCGTTGTAATACTTTTCGCCGCCCCAGCCGTTATTGCTCCAGAACAAGCTATTGCCGGCAAAGCTGGCAACCTGGTTGCCAGCGAGGATTTTATTACCGCTCACCGACAGCGGTGCAACATCGGCCATGGCGATACCGGATAGCAAACCGATTCCAGCCAGGGCAGAGATTTTCAGGAAGGACGTCAGTATTGCCTTGTGTTGATACGCGGCGCGTTTGCGACTGAAAAAATTATTGTTCATTATTATTCACCAGGATTGTGATTGTTTACCAAAATTGCCTTACGGGAGATTGCCCCGGTACTCAGGGGTAGGGTTATTTCAATCGTCGCTACCTGGTCAAACCACCTACTTTACGTTGCAACCTAAAGTGGCAAGTGCCACTTCATCACCTGCGGATACTGATAAAACAGCAATTGTGTTATTACTAAAACCGGAATCATTTATAAAAAGACTTTCCTTATGCTGATGAAAGAATCCTTTATCCGGTGTACGCGCGTTCAATCTCTGCGATTGTTGAAAAGTCGATACGGGATTATTTAAAAAATGTGTGATCACAGTGCGGTTGAAATAACGCACGGGCAAAAACATCGCGCGATCGTTGTGCAATAAAGTGATTGTAAAATTAACAATTTTGCAAAGCTTACATCGTTAACCTCCTGTTTTTGTATGAGTTTTTGGTTAAACATCCCGGTAATACCCCGCTGTTCTCTCCTTGGAAATTACAAATTATTGTTATTTGGCATGTTTTTGTAACCTTGGCTCAATACTCGCTAAGCGGTTGTGGCGCTTTGGATTAACAACCTATTTCTGAGGAAGATTATGAGTAACACCAAGAGTACACAGCTTGCGGCAGTGATCACCGAATTTCAGGAGCCATTACTGGACGGCTGGTTGACCGGGCTTGCCTCGCGCTTGCGCCGCGATAAAAGCGGCGTGATGGATTTACGTGCGCAGGCTGCGCAGTTTTTACCTTTATTGGCGAAGACATTGCAGGAGGCAAAATCTACGAATATCGAAGAGCCGGAGTGGACCGAGTTGCGTCAATTGCTGGCTGAAATTTCCCAGTCGCGCGTGCGCCAGGGCTTTACTCCGATCGAAACCGCTAACTTTGTTTTCTCCCTCAAAGAACCGATTTTTGAATATTTGCGCAAGGCGTTGGTTAATAGTCCACTACAGGCGGGCGAAGAAATCGCCACGACGAGCACACTGTTTGACTCCCTCGGGTTGTATACCATCGAGGTTTATCAAAAAGCGCGTGAGCAAATTATCCTGCGCCAGCAACAGGAATTACTTGAGCTTTCAACACCCGTAGTACAACTGTGGCAAAACGTCCTGGCCTTGCCATTGATTGGTACGCTGGATAGTTCCCGCACGCAAGTGGTAATGGAAAGCCTGTTGCAAAAAATCGTGGAAACCGGTGCGCTCATTGCGATCATTGATATTACCGGTGTCCCTACCGTGGACACATTGGTAGCGCAGCATTTATTAAAAACTATCGCCGCCGCGCGCTTGATGGGGGCTGATTGCATTATTAGTGGTATCCGTCCGCAAATTGCGCAAACGATTGTGCACCTTGGGGTCAACCTTGAAGACGTCATCACCAAAGCCACATTAGCCGATGCCTTTGTTGTTGCATTGCAGCGCACAGGTTCAAGCATTCAAGTCATCAATAACGGGCGTTAAGCGTTATGGAACGAATTCCTATTTTGCGGATGGGCCGGTTATTGCTGGTGACTATCCAGGTCGATATGCATGATCGCCTGGCGATGGCATTGCAAGAAGACCTCACCACGCGCATCGTAAAAGATCGTGCTAATGGTGTCCTCATTGATATTTCTGCACTCGATATTGTCGATTCTTTTATTGGCCGCATGATCAGCGACACCGCTGCCATGGCAAAAATCCTGGATGCGAAAACCGTGTTGGTGGGAATGCAACCGGCGGTTGCCATTACGCTGGTGGAATTGGGCCTGGCCCTGGAAGGTGTGCGCACCGCACTGAATGTTGAATTGGGAATTAAAATGCTGGAGCGACCGGATTGATTCAATCTCTGGCAAATACTCCACGAGTAAATCACATGGGTAACGAATCTTTTTCTTCTCGCATGAATTCCGGGGAGACCGTAGTGTTGCCGTTAAAGACAGACGAAGATGTTGTTCGTCTGCGCAAGCAGGTGCGGGATGATTTGATCGCAATGAAGTTTAGTCTTATTGACCAAACCAAGATGGTGACCGCTGCAAGTGAGCTCGCGCGTAATACATTGCGCTATGGTGGTGGTGGCGAAGCGCATGTCAGTCGTCGGCTGGATAGTGATAGAACCGGTATCGAGTTGAGTTTTGTTGATAAGGGGCCCGGTATTGAAAACCTGGAACTGGCAATGACTGACGGTTATACCAGTGGGGGTGGATTGGGGTTGGGATTGAGTGGAGCAAAGCGCCTTGCTGATGAATTTCATATTGATACCGAGCCTGGTAAAGGCACCCGCGTCACCATCGCCAAGTGGAAACTATTTTAAAGTCAGCGTGTACACAAAAATTATTTCACTATACGAGCCATTACCAGGAAATTGCGCGCGACGCGAAAAAAGGCGTGAAAATTTTGGAAATCGTTGCGTACCTGTTTAACAATGGATGCAGTTGAGTAAATGTTTTGATTAGTTACGGAACACAATTGGTTTTTCGCCTGGAGGACAGCAGCGGTGTTGCTGTTGTTCGCCGGGCTGGCGGTGTTTTAGCGCGCGAATTGCAATTTGATGAAACCCGTGCAGGGCAATTAGCATTGGTAATTACCGAAGCCGCTACCAATATTGTCAAACATGTCGGGTATGGCGAAATTTTATTGCGCGCACTGCATCAAAAAAATGCAGCGGGCATTGAAGTTTCCGGCGTAGAAGTTATCGCAATTGATAAAGGTGCGGGTATCCGCGATTTGCATTTGCAAATGGAGGATGGACATTCCACCGCTGGCACCTATGGTATAGGTTTGGGTGCTGTGCGCCGCCTTAGCCATGAATTTGATATCTATACCTCGCCGGAAAAAGGCACTGTGTTATTGATGATTATTTGGGCCGATGAGCGGCAAGTTCAGCCACCTTTTTGGCAGGTTGGTGCGATCTGTGTACCGATTGAAGGCGAAGAAGTCTGCGGTGATAACTGGGCCATTGCCGCTCGCCAGGGCGCCTTGACGCTGATGGTTGCTGATGGGCTGGGGCACGGACCCGATGCAGCGATTGCTGCAAATGCGGCGGTATATTTGGTTGCCCAACATGCTGATCAGTCGCCGTCAATTATTTTGCAGCGCGCGCACAATGATCTGCATGGAACTCGCGGTGCTGCGGTTGCAGTCAGTAAAATCGATCCTGGTAACACACGTTTGACTTTTGCAGGTATAGGCAATATTTCTGTCTGTGTGTCTTATACCGATAGCTCCCGTCACCTCGTTTCCCACAATGGAATTGTCGGAAGCAACCTGCGCAAGTTGCAAGAGTTTTCAGAAAGCTGGGACAGCGATGCCTTGTTAATCGCTCATAGCGACGGCATTAATACACGCTGGAATCTTGATCTGTACCCTGAATTGCGCTACTGCCATCCCGGATTGATTGCCGCTGTCATTTATCGCGATTTTTCGCGGGAACGGGATGACGCTACAGTTGTCGTTATCCGGGAGGCCGGTAATACGGCAGCAGGCTTAATCAATAGCCGGAGCGGCGCATGACTATCCGTATTCTCACTGCGCAGGTAAAAACCGAAACCGATGTTGTATCGGTGCGTCAGCGCGCAAAACAAATTGCACAGCTATGTGGTTTTGGCATGCAGGATCAGGTGCGTATTGCTACATCGGTATCAGAGCTTGCTCGCAATGTTTTTAATTATGCTGGACAGGGCAAAATTTCGTTCGCGATTGAAGGGAATACCGCGCCGCAAATTCTTACTATTCACATTGAAGACAATGGGCCGGGTATTGAAAATCTGGATTTGATTTTGTCCGGCAATTACAAATCACCAACCGGAATGGGCATGGGAATTATTGGGGCCCGTCGCCTCGCAGACAGGTTTAACATCAAAACCGGGCCCGATATCGGCACCCATATAACACTTAAAAAAATATTCCCGCGCTTTGCCGCACTCATTACTCCCGAGTCGAGCAGCAAAATTTTTGCGCGCCTCGCCAATATGGCGACGGAAATCAGTGTTACGGAAATTATGCAGCAAAATCAGGAACTGCTGTCCGCTCTCGCGGAATTAAAAGCGCGCCAGGATGATTTGCTATTGTTGACGCGTGAGCTGGAAGATACCAACCGCGGTATGGTCGCGCTCTATGCAGAACTGGATGAAAAGGCCGGGCACTTGCGCCGTGCAGATCAAATGAAGTCACGTTTCTTATCCAACATGAGTCACGAATTTCGAACTCCGCTCAGTTCTATTCGCGCCCTGGCAAAGTTGTTGCTGGATCATGTGGACGGTGATCTCTCTTTCGAACAGGAAAAACAGGTTGCCTACATTTTGCAAGCAGCCACTGGATTGAATGAGTTAGTAAATGACTTGCTGGATATCGCCAAAATTGAAGCGGGCAAAGTGGATGTGCGGCCTTCGCTGGTGGACGTTGGCAAGATGTTTAGTGCGTTGCGGGGAATGTTGCGCCCCTTGCTGATCTCCGAATCGCTCCGGTTAACGTTTGTAGAACCGGAAACGCCGCTTGAATTATTTACCGACGAAGCCAAGCTTTCGCAAATTTTGCGCAACTTTATTTCCAACGCGCTGAAATTTACCGAAGCTGGTGACATTGTGGTGAAAGCAATATCAATCCCGGAAAAAAACCAGGTGATGTTCAGTGTGGCAGACACTGGTGTTGGCATTCGCGAGGAAGATTTGCAATTAATTTTTGAAGAGTTCAGCCAGATCGAACATCCATTGCAACGGAAAGTAAAAGGCACGGGGCTGGGACTGCCGTTGTGCCGCAATCTGGCAAAACTGTTGCGCGGTGATGTTGCCGTTATTAGCGAGGTGAACGTTGGATCTACGTTTTCCGTAACCTTGCCGATGACGATTAATATTCCCGGCGAAATAATTACCGAGATAATTCCGGTGCGGGTTAAAACCAATGATGTGCGCAAACCGGTATTGATCATTGAGGATAATGTTTCTGTTCATTTGCAATACGAAAAATTTTTGCACAACACCGAGTTTCGCACTATCGCCGCCAGGAATTTACGTGAAGCTGCCGAGCGTTGGACAGCAGAACGGCCGGTAGCCGTAATTCTGGATATTGTGTTGCAAGGTGAAGACAGCTGGCTATGGCTGGCGGAAATGAAAAATGATCCGGCGCGTAGCGATGTGCCGGTCATTATCGTTACTGAAGTTGAAGATAAACGGAAAGGATTATCCCTGGGCGCCGATGCCTATTATGTTAAACCCCTGTTCAAGCAGCAATTGCTATCGACCTTGCGTACCTTGGTCGGGCAACCGTCGCTTGAGCTTTCGCACGAACAGTTGTCTGGCATTTAAGGCCAGATGTGACAATGCATTCGTAGCGTTTGATCACAGGGAAAAATTCTTGAGGAATGTTGTATGCCGCTACGGCCTTATAAAGACGCGCTGATTTTAAATGTTGATGATAGCGACGGCGCGCGCTATGCAAAATCACGCATTTTGATTCGCGCCGGCTTGAAGGTCATTGAAGCATCCAATGGTGAAGATGCCCTTGCCAGAGCGCGTAGCGAATCACCGATCCTGATATTGCTCGACGTAAAACTTCCAGATATTAATGGCTTTGAAGTGTGCCGCCGGTTGAAAGAGGATCCTGCCACCCAGGCAATTTTAATCTTGCAAACGTCTGCATCATTTATCGGGGCCGCCGACAAAATTCGCGCGCTGGATGGCGGTGCGGATAATTACCTGGTTGAACCTATTGAGCCCGACGAATTAATTGCCAATGTAAAAGCGCTCTTGCGTTTGGGGCAAGTTGAACGCGAATTGCGGGAAGTTGATCGGCGCAAGGATGAATTTCTCGCAACGCTCGCCCATGAATTGCGCAATCCCCTCGGCCCGATTCGCACTGCATTGCAATTACTGCGGCGCCTTGACCCCGATGTTCCCCCGGCACAGGAAAATGCACGCAATACGATCCAGCGCCACACCGATCACCTCGTTCGGCTGGTGGATGATTTACTGGATGTTGCGCGTATTTCCCAAGGGAAAATTTCGCTACGCCATGAAGCTGTGGATTTGCATTCAGTGGTCAACAACGCTATCGAAACCTCTACACCCTTTATTGAAAATAAAGGCCATCGCCTGACCGTAACTTTTCCGGATGAACAACCCGTGGAGGTCTGTGGTGACCAGGTTCGCTTATCGCAAATCCTGGCGAATTTATTGCTCAACGCAGCCAAGTTTACGTCGCCGGGTGGCGATATAAGTTTATCGGTAACGGTGCACGAGCAGAGCGTTTATATCCGGGTTTCCGACAATGGCATTGGTATCGAGCCTGAATCGGTAAATATTATTTTTGATTTATTTTCCCAGAACGGCCATTTGCATGGCCAGGTCCAGGATGGTTTGGGAATTGGTTTGTCGCTGGTGAAAACCCTGGTGGAGCTCCACGGTGGTAGTGTTAAAGCAACCAGCGAAGGGTTGGGGTTGGGCAGCACGTTTGAAATTGTGTTGCCGCTGATTGCCAGCACTGCGGCGAGTTCCGTTTGCCTTGATACGGCGACAAACAAGCAAAAGGTTTCCTCCGTGCTGCCAATCAAAAAAATCCTGATTGTCGATGACAATGCCGATGCAGCCGATATGTTGGCAGAGCTCCTTACGCTGACGGGGCATAATGTTCAGACTGCCTACACCGGCATGCAGGCGCTTGATGTGACTGCGCAATTTGGCCCTGAGATTATCTTTCTGGATATAGGTTTACCGGATCTCAGTGGCTATGAAGTTGCGACCCGGTTGCGCGCGCTACCCAATGCACAGGCGTTTACACTTATCGCATTAACCGGTTACGGCCAGGATCATGACCGGCAAAATGCATTGGCGTCCGGGTTTGATGATCACTTTGCCAAACCGGTCGATTTTGAAAAATTAAGTGCGCTTGGGCTCAGTGTTTAGCCTTTTATCAGGTAATTGCCCGCTTTTCTTTGCATCATCGGCATTTTTCTACAGGTTTACCCCTAATTTCCTCCCGCCCTCCTGGATTCGCCTTGCATCACCACACTCGAATCCGTACAATTCCGCACCCCAAACCGGCCGGGGGTATGAGATGCGCAAGCATTCGAAAACCGGCTACTCCTTGTCTCACAACAGCCGTTGGAGACTTTAACCCGTAAGGAGCTTACATGCGTCATTACGAAATCGTGTTCCTGGTTCACCCGGACCAAAGCGAACAAGTACCTGCAATGGTAGAGCGTTACACCTCTGCTATCAAAGCTGACGGTGGTTCAGTTCACCGTTTGGAAGACTGGGGCCGTCGTCAATTGGCCTACTCAATCAACAAAGTACACAAAGCTCACTATGTTCTGTTGAACGTTGAGTGCTCTGACGCTGTGTTGGAAGAGTTGACTACCAACTTCCGTTATAACGATGCCATCCTGCGTAGCCTGGTTCTGCGTGAAGATGCTGCGATCACTGAAGAATCTTTCATCCTCAAAGCCGAGAAAGAAGGCCGTGAGCGTAAAGCACGTCCGCCACGCGCTGAGCGTCGTGATGATGCAGAAGACCTGTCTGATGAAGACGGCGTTGATGCTGAAGACTTTGAAGAAGAGCAGGGGGTATAACCATGGCACGTTTTTTCCGTCGTCGTAAATTCTGCCGTTTTACCGCTGAAGGCACCAAGCGCATCGATTATAAAGATGTTGAAACCCTGAAAGCCTACATCACCGAAACTGGCAAAATCGTTCCAAGCCGTATCACTGGCACCAAAGCAAAATACCAACGTCAGTTGGCATCTGCTATCAAACGTGCTCGTTACCTGGCTTTGATTCCATACACTGACAGCCACGAGTAAGGGGTAATAGAGATGGAAGTTATTCTGCTCGATAAAGTAGGCCGTTTAGGCGCTATTGGTGACAAAGTTACCGTTAAGTCTGGCTATGGCCGTAACTACCTGTTGCCACAAGGCAAAGCGGTTGCTGCGACTGCTAAAAACATCGCTGACTTCGAAGCGCGCCGCGCTGAGTTGGAAGCGGCTGCTGCTGGCAAGATCGCTGAAGCAACTGCTCGCGCTGAGAAACTGGCTGAATTGAACGTGACCATCGCTGCCAATGCTGGCGACGAAGGCCGTCTGTTCGGTTCTATCGGTACTCGCGACATCGCTGATGCAATCACTGCAGCCGGTGTTGCGGTTAGCAAATCAGAAGTTCGCTTGCCACAAGGCGTGATCCGTGAAATCGGTCAATATGAGATCGATGTTCAGTTGCACTCTGAAGTGATTCAAGCGGTTAAATTGGCCGTTGTTGCCGAGTAATTCGTTACTGGTAATGATTGCTGTGTGCGTTGGCATTAGCTGACAATCGCGACGAAATCGGGCACTATCGATAACCTTCCGGGTTGTAGATGTGCCCGATTTTTTTGCCCCTGATTTGATCACTTTCGATTCATAACATTCAATCGATAACCTTTTATTTATAAGTCAATAAGTAAACGAATTATGCCCAATACTGCCTACGAAACCTCCAGCTTTGAGAGTCGCCTGGCCGATGAGTTATCCGGTAAGTCAGCGCTGCCTCACTCGATAGAAGCCGAGCAATCGGTATTGGGTGGCTTGATGCTGGAAAACGGCCGACTGGATGCGGTATTGGAAGTGGTCTCGGAAAGTGATTTTTTCCGTGAGGATCATCGTGTCATTTTCCGCATGATGCTCAATTTGCAGGAAGCCGGCCAACCGCTGGATGTTATTACTCTTTCCGAAGAGCTACATAAGCACGAAGAGTTGGAGCGTGTAGGCGGCTTGGGTTATCTGGTCGAGATGGCCAATAACACGCCAAGTGCAGCCAATATTGCGGCCTACGCCAAAATCGTGCGCGAGCGATCAACGTTGCGCCAACTGATTGCCGCTGCACAAGATATCAGCAAATCCAGTATGAATCCGGCCGGGCTGGATTCGGATGATCTGCTGCAGCTCGCTGAAAAACGTGTGGCTGAAATTGCGGAAGATCGCCCTAAAGAGGGTGGTTTGGTCGGGGTGAACGAGTTGCTCAAGCAAACCGTTCAACGTATCGACGAATTGTTTCGCTCCGGCAGTGACATTACTGGTGTTCCCTCCGGAATTGCTGACTTGGATCAACGTACCTCCGGTTGGCAACCGGGTGAGCTTATTGTTCTCGCTGCGCGTCCGTCCATGGGTAAAACCGCATTGGCTTTGAATTTCGTGGAAGGTGCGCTGTTTAACCAGCCGAAACCGGTGGTTATCTTCAGTATGGAAATGCCGTCCTCGGCCCTTATCATGCGGATGATGTCGTCTATTGGCCGTATTGATCAGGGCAAAATGCGTAACGGCAAGTTGACGGAAGAGGATTGGCCGAAGCTGTCATCGGCGGTTGCCAAGATGAAAGACAAACTGTTGTTTATCGATGATACCGGTGGTCTGAACCCGCAAGAAATGCGTGCGCGTATTCGTCGCATTGCCCGCGAGCACGGCAACCCCGGCATGATCATGGTCGACTATTTACAGTTAATGACTGTTGCCGGTGGCGGTGAAGGCCGTACCCAGGAAATCTCCGAAATATCTCGCTCGTTGAAAGGCATGGCTAAAGAGTTTGAATGCCCGATGATCGCGCTCTCCCAGTTAAACCGTGGTGTGGAGCAGCGCCCCAACAAACGCCCGATGAACTCGGACTTGCGTGAATCGGGCGCGATCGAGCAGGACGCCGACGTGATCCTGTTTATCTACCGCGATGAGTATTACCACGAAGACAGCCCTGACAAAGGCATTGCCGAATTGATTATCGGCAAGCAGCGTAACGGTGAGATCGGCACCAGTCGCGCCGCTTTCGTGGGGAAATACACCCGCTTCGATAACCTCGCCCCTGAATATTTCCAGAATGATGGTTACTGATCTGTAGCTGTTTATTTGCTATCAGGGTTTATTCATCCGAGGGAGCGGGTCTATGTATTAGACGGTGTATGGATAACAATCCGTCAGCGGAATTGTAAAAAAAAATAAATTAAGGATCTATAACATGAAAATACAAAAAAAATGGCCACTTTTTCTCTCTGTTCTTGTTCTTTCTGCATGTGGCGGTGGTGGTGGCGGTGGATCATCATCACCAAAAAATAATCAGCCACCTACGGCCAGTATCTCCGGCCCATCACAAATGGAATCCGGGGCAACTATCTCTCTATCAGCCATAGCATCCGATTCGGATGGTTCAATTGCGAGTTATAGCTGGACAGCAGACTCAAGCACGGCGGTAACTCTCGGTGATAATAAATCCGCGACGCTCTCTGTGACATCGGCAAATGTCAGTGCGGACACCACGGTTAAATTAACCCTTACCGTTACCGATAACCAGGGGGCGTCAACCCAAGCCAACCAGCAGGTAAAAATCGCAGCGAAAAAAACATCGTTGGCGATTAGTGGTTTGGTAATTGATGCAGCGGTGCCGAATGCAAATGTCACAGCGACTGTCCGCGATCTTACGTTTACCACTACCGCAGATGCTAATGGTAAATACACACTTAACCTGAGTGTGGATGATGCACACCTGAATGATTTGGTGTTGATTACGGCAGACGGTGGTTCGAGCAAGCCAACCTTGAAACTGGTGTCGCAGTTGCCCTCTATGCAGACCTTGTTAATACAAGCCGGCAGTGACAACCAACTGGATGCGAACGAAAATTTTTCTGTTAATGTCACCAATGTTACGACAGCCGAATATGCGTTAATGGTGAAGCGCTGGAGTTATTATGGTGTTCCTTTTCTAAATGTCAGCAACGATTTACAGTTGAAAAACCTTTCGGAAAGTGTTGGGCAGTTCGAGAAATACTGGCTCGCAGCGTTGATCAAAATAGTTAGTGACATGGGGGGCATTTTACCCTCAGGTGCCAAAACCACTCTGGACTTGGTGTTGGATAGTGATCTCACATATGAATTACAAACCAGTATTAACAACGCAACTCCTGAATTGATTGGTCAGGTGATGGAGTCGATTAAAAATGATGCCTCTGTAAGTCCCGGCAGTTTGGGCTACGCTGGCACCTATATTTTGTTCAACGGGGCTGGCGATACCGATTGGGTGCTGACTTTTAATAACGATAATAAAGGTGAAGCGAAAACTCGTTTTGGGGCGCAAACTTTTACCTGGACACAGGATGTCGACAAATTGGATATACACTTTGATAAACCGATAAATCTAATGCAGATGGACTGGCCTGGTAGTTGGTTTGCTGAGGCTATCGAGATTTATATTGGAAACCAGTATGGCAGTGCAATACATGGCAGCATGGTAATGCATAAAGTGCTTCTGGATGATGAAGGAAAAATCCAGCGCAGTTTTTCTGAGTTCAAGTTTGTGCAGCGTGCGTCCACCACGAAAGGATTGAACTTGGAAAAAGAGAAGCTGGTTGGCGAGTGGATTCAAGGTACGGACGGTAGCGCGACTCTATTTAAACTCAATGACGATGGCAGTGTAAATTTGAGCAATCTTGATGGCACTAACACGCAAACTGGTTTGACCTGGACCCTTGGCAACAATGGCTTTACCGTTTTTCGCGATGGCAAAAAATTAACAGATTATTATGTGTTGAACGATTTGGGTGTTGGATACAGCTTCGTCGCTATCAACTGGTCGCCATCAAGCCCAGATGAAGTTTTTGCCTATGCCTGGAACGGTAAATTAATTCGGCAACAACAATTGTCGGTAGCCAAAGCAGATTTACGCGGAACTTACGTAGGAACGGATGGCAGGATTTATACCTTGGCTAATGACGATATTATCGAAGAATTATCCAGTCGCATATCGCCCTGGAATTATTCAAGCACGGATAGCTCGTGGATAAAGTACATCTACCAGGATAATAATGCTCGCTGGTTGAGCTATTGTGACCAGCTTGCTAATAAGTCGTGCAAGGTTTTTCGCAAAACGGTTGTTAAAGTATTGGCTAGCACGAATGATAATTACCATCTACTAAATACAATAACGGAATATGACCCTGATGGTGAAAAATCATATTCGTATTCATTTCTTGATGTCTGGAGCAAGATTCCTTCCCCCGGTTATTTTGATTATTGGTTTGGTATGTCTACCCATAGAAGGGAATTTTTCCAGCAGACAGCGGCTGGTGTCAAAGTCTGGCACTTTGTTAACGATCATATAGAAATTAACGATAGAAGTGACGATAGCGTCCCGCAAGCCTCAATCCCGACAACTATTGCAAAGGGTAAATTGCTTTACACGCGAGACGGCGTGGCAAAAGCACTTGAGCTGGTTTCTGTCTCGGATGAGGGAATTGTTGTTTGCGAATATAACGCTGGCGCCAGTTGTACGAAAGGATCGGAAATTACCCTGAGTAATAGAACACCTGCGGTAATTAGCTATAAAGTATCTGTGGGTGGTTCGGTGGAATATGATATCTGGTATGCGAGCTATTCCGATCCAATGACGCTCTTCGGTAACGTCGCAACATTCACTATTGTGCCGGATCAGGGTTACACCATAGAAAGCGTGACAGGTTGTGGTGGTCAGCTGAATGGATCTACCTATACAACGGCACCTGTAAGAGATAAATGCACAATTACTGCAAACTTTGTTAAGGCATCAGTGCAGTAGTTAATAGTGTGAATTAAAACAGGGCGCTTCGGCGCCCTGTTTTATTGATTAGGGATACCTATCTTTTACAGTGAGGGGCTGTGTATATTGAAAGCCATTTCCATCCTTTTGCTGAGAAAATGGGAAGTAGCGTGAGTGGGTAATTTTGCGCTTGAGTATTTCCAGCAGGATCAGTATTAATTTCTATCAAGAATTATCCGCAGGGAGTTTCCCCGATGAACAGCCAGGCCCGCCTGCTCGATAAACTTTGTGCCAACCTCGCCCCCGGCAAACTGGAATGGATAGGTTTGCGCAGTGAACGGCGCGGTGAAGTCGTGGTGGTCGACCAGGCTGAAGCAGTCGTTGGGCTGGGTTTGGCAGGTGACCACCGCATGAAAAAAACGCCGGGCTCAGCCCGTCAGGTCACCATCATCAGCCAGGAATATATCCGACAAATTTGCCAACATACTGGCCACATGTCTATTGATCCTCGCCTGTTGCGCCGCAATCTGGTGATTTCCGGTATGAATATGAACCTCCTGCGCTACCAGCGTGTGCAGATTGGTGAGGTTATCCTCGAAACCAATGCCCTTTGCCATCCCTGTTCGAGGATGGATGAAGCCTTGGGTAAAGGCGGTGCGGCGGCGATGTTTGGTTATGGCGGGCTGTGCGCCAAAGTTATTCAGGGCGGGAAATTGAGCGTTGGTGATGCGGTGGTTCGCCTGCCGTACCTTGATCGCGATTAACCTGCCAAATTGCTGGTTAATTTTTGTTCGAAAAATGTACATCCTTTCAGTGACCGTGTATTATCGCGCGCCCAAGCCCTGGTCGGCTCCTGACGTAGTTTGAGGCGTGTTAATGCAGGTTTTCCATCACATCAGTTCCTTGCGTGAAGCCCTGGCGGCGGAGCGTCGCGCTGGTAAGCGCATCGGTTTTGTGCCCACCATGGGCAACCTTCATAATGCCCACCTTGAACTGGTCAAAATCGCCCAAAAGAATTGCGATGTAGTCGTTACCAGTATTTTTGTGAACCCGCTGCAATTCGGGTTGAATGAGGATTGGGACAAGTACCCGCGTACATTGGCGGCGGATTCAGCAAAACTGGAATCGGTAAATTGCGATTACCTGTTTTGCCCGGATGAAAAAGAAATTTATCCCAACGGTATGGCTGAACAGACCCGGGTGATCGTGCCGACCATGACCGATGTACTCTGTGGCGCAAGTCGCCCCGGTCACTTCGAGGGCGTGACAACCGTAGTCACCAAGCTGTTTAATATTGTCCAGCCCGACGAAGCGGTGTTCGGGATCAAGGATTTCCAGCAGTTGGCGGTGATTCGCCGGATGGTGGAAGACCTGTGCATCCCTATCAAGATTACGGCGGGTGAGATTTTCCGCGAAGGTGATGGCTTGGCCATGAGTTCGCGCAATGGTTTTATTACGGCGGATGAGCGCCCCCGCGTGGCAGTGCTCAACCGTACATTGAATGGAATCAAACAACAAATAGAGCAGGGTCGCCGCGATTTTACCGTGTTGATCGACGAAGCTCGCGCGCAGGTTGAGGTGGCGGGTTTTCGGGTGGATTACATCAACATTTGCAATAGCCGCACGCTGGAAATGGCGGCACACGATGATCGGGAGATCACTATACTCGGCGCCATGTACACTGCGGGCGCGCGATTAATTGATAACGTTTCTGTGGTCCTGGCCTGATACGCCAGCAAGTGATTCCCCGGAGGATTTCATGCTTTCACATATGCTTAAAGCCAAGTTGCACATGGCCAAAGTGACCCAGGCGGAACTGTGGTATGACGGTTCCTGCGCGATTGATGCCAATCTGGTCGCCCTTGCCGGCATGCGCGAATTTGAACAAATTGATATTTACAACGTGAGCAATGGCGAACGTTTCCATACTTACATCATCCTGGCTGAGCCTGGCTCAGGCACCATCTCCATGAACGGTGCAGCTGCCCGTAAGGTAGCGGTGGGTGATCGCGTGATTATCGCGACTTATGGCCATTTCAACGAAGGCGAATTGGTGAACCACAAGCCCAAACTTGTGTATCTCAATGAAGATAACACTGTAAACCGCACCAGCAATACCATTCCGATGCAAGTTGCATAATCGCGGTTTGAGTTTGCTGTAACGGTTGCGGTAAAAAAGGGCCTTGAAGGCCCTTTTTTATTGGTTGTTCGGCAAGGAATTCTTTGCCGTTGTTAACCTGAAAGTGAGACAAAATGGTGCATTGATCTTGACTTGACCAGGTTTTTGCACCAATTGGACAACGTTGTCATTGAGCTTTTTACCTCAATCCTGCTAAGCTTGCCTGCAATTGAACGTGCGGATTTGGATTATCGTATCCGGATTCGTTACTACCCCTCCTGATGTAATAACAAGATAACGGCAAAGAGAGAAAAGCATGTCTGAAGTTCACCTGTACCCGGTCCCTGAAAGTTTCAAGAAGAACGCTGCCATTGATTTGGCCCGTTACAAGTCCATGTATGAGCAATCGGTTAATTCACCCGATACTTTCTGGGCTGAACAGGCAAACGCTTTCCTGAGCTGGCAAAAACCCTGGACGCAGGTCACGAAAAGTGATTTGAAAAAAGGGGAGGTTTCCTGGTTTGTGGATGGAAAACTGAACGTCAGTGTGAACTGTATTGATCGCCATTTGCCAGCGCGCGCTAATCAGACCGCGATTATCTGGGAGGGCGATGATCCTTCCGAAGACAAGTTTATTACCTATCAGGAATTGCACGACCAGGTTTGCCGCCTGGCCAATGCCTTACGTGAGCGCGGCGTTAAAAAAGGCGATCGTGTCTGTATCTATATGCCGATGATCCCGGAAGCGGCTTACGCAATGCTCGCCTGTACCCGTATCGGTGCGATTCATTCCATCGTATTCGGTGGCTTCTCTCCGGAAGCGTTGAAAGACCGTATCCAGGATGCTGATTGCCAGGTTGTTATCACTTCAGACGAAGGCCTGCGTGGCGGCAAGCGCGTCCCGCTGAAAAAGAATGCCGATATTGCCCTGGCACAATGCCCGAATGTGCATACCTGCATCGTAGTAAAACGCACCGGAGGCGATATTGCTTGGAATGAGCAGCGCGATTTCTGGTACGAAGACCTCGTGGAGCGTCAGGCCAGCGTTGCAGAACCGGAAGTGATGGATTCCGAAGATCCATTGTTCATCCTCTACACCTCCGGTTCTACTGGCAAGCCCAAAGGCGTACTGCACACCACTGGTGGTTATTTGCTGCAAGCGGCGATGACCCACAAATACGTATTCGATTATCAGGAAGGGGATATTTACTGGTGTACCGCGGACGTGGGTTGGGTTACCGGCCATAGTTATATCGTTTATGGTCCGCTTACCAATGGCGCAACTACCTTGATGTTCGAAGGCGTCCCAACTTACCCGGATGCATCCCGTTGCTGGCAAGTCATCGACAAGCACGGCGTTAACAGTTTCTACACTGCCCCAACGGCAATCCGCGCATTGATGGGCGCAGGCAATGACTACGTTACCAAAACCTCACGTGCAAGCCTGAAAATTCTGGGCAGCGTAGGGGAGCCAATTAACCCCGAAGCCTGGGAGTGGTATTACCGCGTCATTGGCGATAGCCGTTGCCCGATTATGGATACCTGGTGGCAAACTGAAACCGGTGCGCACATGCTGACTCCATTGCCTGGCGCAATTGATTTAAAACCCGGTTCCGCGACTGTTCCATTCTTTGGCGTGCAACCGGTGTTATTGGATGCGGAAGGCAAAGAAATTATCGGTGCTGGTGAAGGTAACCTTTGTATCAAAGCCGCATGGCCAAGCCAGATCCGTACCGTATTCGGCGATCACCAGCGCTGCATTGATACTTACTACAGCACCTATCCCGGTTACTACTTCACTGGCGACGGCGCGCGCCGCGATGCCGATGGTTACTACTGGATTACTGGCCGTGTGGATGACGTAATCAATGTTTCCGGCCATCGCATGGGTACCGCAGAAGTTGAAAGTGCACTGGTACTTCACGATAAAGTTGCTGAGGCAGCGGTAGTAGGTTATCCGCATGACATCAAAGGCCAGGGCATTTATGCCTACGTCACTTTGATGACTGGCGAGCAACCGAGCGATGAATTGAAAAAAGAATTGCTTGCGCTCGTAGTAAAAGAAATTGGCGCGATTGCGCGTCCCGATGTTATCCAATGGGCGCCGGGATTACCGAAAACCCGCTCCGGAAAAATCATGCGCCGCATCCTGCGCAAAATCGCGGCTAATGAATTGGATTCACTCGGTGATACTTCAACGCTGGCTGATCCGGCAGTGGTGAATGAACTCATTGATAATCGCGCGAATAAATAATCGTGCGATAAATAGTTCGAGCGATGAATACAAAAAAGGGGCGCAATTATTGCGCCCCTTTTTTATTGCATTGCCCCTTGCTGAAATAGGTTTGCAACTTGTAAAAACTATCGCATATGCTGGCCACTTCATTGAATTATTTATGGCTTTAAAATGTTATTGAAAGTTGGTCAGCTTGCCAGACAAATTTCCTTAAGTGTGCGCACTCTGCATCATTACGAGGAGATCGGATTGCTCTCACCTTCTGTGCGCACTGATGCCGGCCACAGGCTTTACAACACCAAAGATATATCCCGTCTATACCGTATCCAGGCACTCAAGCAGTTGGGTTTATCGTTGCTGCAAATCTCTGAACTGATTCAGCAGGACGTACAAGATTTGCCTGCGATTATTACGCAGCAAATTACCCATCTTGATCGCGAAATAGTGCAGGCCACCCAGTTAAAAAACCGGCTACTGGCGTTACAGAATAATTTGAAATCGATCCATGAGCCCGGGATGACGAATTGGCTGGATACGTTGGCTTTAATGAATATTTATGAGCGCTATTTAACCGCCGATGAAATTGAAGAGCTAAACGGTTATGCCCAAACGCTGAAGCAGGAGCTTGAGCATGATTGGCCAAAAATGGTTAATAAGCTGAAAACCATGATGGAGCAAAACGTTGCACCTGACACTCAAGAGGCAAAGGAATTTGTTATTCGTTGGACCGAAATGCTGGAACGTTTGGCGGGGCATAACCCTGATTTATTATTAAAAATCTATTCCATGTCCAGTAATGATCTTGAAATGCAGGTAGAGAGTGGAATTAGCCCGGCCATGAATGACTATCTGGGCCGTATTATGGGAGCCTTGCATCGCGATATTTTCGCGCGATATCTCACCGCAGAACAAATGCAAATTATGGAAAAGCATCAGCGGGAAAACCGTGAACAGTGGTTACCGCTTATCACTGAGGTGCGTGCGCAGATGCAATTGGGTATCAGCCCGGAAAGCGAAGTCGCTCGCGTATTAGCGCTAAAATGGAAGGCGTTGTTTGAGGCTTCGGTTAGCGGTGGCGATGCTGAGATTACCGCGCGTTTGCGACAGGCTTACGATAACGAGCCGCTTCTGGTTCAAGGGACGGGGCTTGATAAAAAACTCTTCAAATTTATTCGCCAGGCGATGGATCATTTATAAAATTAAAAAATGCTTGTTCCTGACGTAACGTGAGGTTTTAAGGTGATTGCAATTGTTGTTCACCTTAAACAACCAGGAGCCTCTATGTTCGACGCCATATCCAATACCCTGCAAAAACAATTCTGCACTTCCCTAAACATGGATAATGCCAAGCCCAGTAGCCAGGCGGTTGCGGTCTGGCGCGCTGCCCATCAGATCCTGGAGCAACCGGTGATTTTCCATGATCCAATCGCGCTGGCAATATTGGGTGATGCAAAATCTGAAGTGATCGATAAACTCGATTTACACAAAGATCCGCTCAGCTCCGCTATGCGGTTTGCCATCGCTGTGCGCAGCCGTTTTGCGCAAGATGAGCGCGAAGCAGTGCTGGAGAATGGCGTAAACCAATATGTGATATTGGGGGCGGGTCTGGATACTTATGCCTATCGCAGCAAGCACCAGCATGAAAAAGTGTTTGAGGTAGATCTGCCTGCTACTCAAGCTATGAAACTTGCACGGCTTAAACAGCAAGGAATTGCTCCCACCTGTGCAGTAACTTATGTCGCCTGTGATTTTGAACTCGATAGGTTAGAAAAAAGTACTATGGAGAAAAGCACTATGGAAAAAAGTGCTTTGGAAAAAAGTTTACTGGCAGCTGGATTTGATAAAAATAAAAAAACTTTTTTTTCTTGTCTGGGTGTCGTAGCTTATCTGGATCTGGCTGCGATAGAGCAAACCTTCCATTTTATTACCCGTTGTGCCCCCGGTTCTATTCTGGTTTTTGATTACATTGTTGACCCCAAAAATCTGAATGAAATAGAACAGTACGTATTGAGCATGATGTCTGCGCAATTGGCGTCAGGCGGTGAGCCGCTGAAAAGCTTTTTCGATCCGCAATCGCTCGCGCAACAACTGAGTAGTCTAGGCTTCTCGCATATTGAAGATATAAGCCCTGATTATCTTAATAATCGTTTCCTTGCACAAAGAAATGATGGTTTGCGTGTTGGTAATGTAACGCGCATGTTTATTGCAGTTGTTTAGTGAGCCTTAAGGAGCGATAGATGAAACCTAAAATGATAATTCCTATGTTGGTGTGTCTTGATGTGGAGGCAGAATTGGATTTTTGTGTGAAGGCATTTGGTGCGGTAGAGCTTTCACGCCGCACCGCAGAAAATGGAAACGTTATCCACGCAACCCTCATGATCCATCAATCCATGCTAATGCTTCACAATGAAGCTCCACATTTGGCGAGTCGTGCTCCGCAGTCTGATGGCAGTTCTTCGGTAGTGACTTATCTCTATGATGACGATGTGGATGGCATAATGGCTCGCGCTATTGCATTAGGCGCTAGTGTGCTTATGCCCGCAGAGGATCAACTCTGGGGTGACAGGGTTGGGCGTCTCATGGACCCGGCAGCGCATGTGCGGAATATTGCTGCACGGATTGAATAAATCGAACTTTATGCTGCCAACTGCTCCATCAAATCTACATTAGTATTCTAAACATTCAAATTAGTCGCCGACGTCTGATAATCTGAAAGAAAAGCGAACTACAGATGTGGTTCGCTTAATTAAATTATGTGAATGTAGTAGCTAATAGCCCATCTTTTATTCGGAGCGTTTTATTTTTTCTCCCTGCTTGGTCCTCCAGCAGTTGCAGTGTTTGCAGTTCTACACTCAACTTTTTGCGGCGTGTTTTCCTCCAGCATCTTGATCATCGCTTTTACGCGTACGGTATTGCTATAAAAATCAGAAATAATCAGCATATTGGCACTCTCCATAGCGGTTAAATGCCCGTACTGTGGAACCAATGGTCTTAACGTAGCCAAAATGCTGCCGGCGCATGTCTTATCCAATTTTATAGAGTCAGTAACATACTCATCGTCAAAATATTTTTTCCCTTTTTCAACGGTCGGAATTGCAAGCCAGCGTGCATCACGCACCGCAATTATTTGAATATAACCGTTGGATTTATAGGCGGTAAATTCATTGATTTTTAGCTGGCTTAATAACTGGCCATAATCGAGCGGCGTTTCAGTAATACTGACCCGGATATTAAGGTCGGACAATGCATTCCCGACAAGCACTGGTATTTTTAGATCTTTTTCTGCTCTTTTTGCAAATTCAGCCAATATCATTCGGCTATTGTTATTTGATGCGGAGATGTTTTTTATTTCATCCTGTTTTGTATCGGGTTGAGCCAAAGAGGCAACGGCAAACGCGCTAAACACCAGGCCAAAGACGAACGATTTCTTCATTGTCATAGTCGTAAATTCCTTAATCATTATTAGTCGATTTTTAAGTTCGCGGTGGTTTTCCAAAATCCCCAAGCTGTGGGAGAGTCGTGGAGCTTTTGAAGAGAGTTGACTGACATTAATTAACGTCAATCCATAATCGTTTCTATCTTGTTGTGAAAGATGCGCTAATACTTTGGCATCGCAGGCGATTTCCATATCGGCTTTCATGCATTTGCTGGCGTACCAAACGATGGGGTTAAACCAATGCAGGAGAGTTACCCAATAGGCCAGCCAATTCCATAAAATATCGCGACGCTGGATGTGCCCCAGTTCATGTAGTAATACGTAGCTCAACTGTGATTGCGTAAGTTGTTGTTCAATATCAATTGGCAAAATAATAACGGGTTTAAATAATCCAAAAGTCAGCGGGCTTTGAATATGATGGGAATAAAGGAGGGGTATTTTTTTATTAACTCTTAATTTATTTTTACTGATCTGTAAACGCTGCTCTTGTAGATCATTAGCCGGAACCGTATTCTTTTTGATTCGATTAAATCGTTGTACTTGCCATAAGGTGAGTGCGGATAAGCAAAAAAACATCCCTGCCCAGATATAACTCAACAATAAATGCAGGCTAATCGGATGATCAGCTGCTGTAGTGGGCTGCCCGGTAGTGCTGCCTGAATTAGTTTGTATATCGGTCACCGGCGCATTTTCTACGATGCTTACTTGTGTGGAAGATGGCATACTGATGAGAGTGTGAGAAGGATCAGCAAATAAATTATCAGTATGTTTGCCAAGTGAAATTTCCCAACCGAAGGGGATGCTCAGGCAAATAAAAACACTTAACCACAAACTGTGACGCGCACTTGCCGATAAATATTTTTTCAATCCATATTGCGCTAATAAAAGCGCGATAATTAACGGCGAGCTTTTGAATGATGCGATCAAGAGCCAACCAGTAAATGTAGTTAATCCTGTCGTTAGCATTTCCATTATTTTTCTCCCTGCTCCTTGTTGTCTTGCAATAGTGCAATGAGTGCCTTCTTTTCCGCATCAGTCAGCTTTTGTTTGCGGGTGAAATGCGCAATCATCGGCGTGAGGGCGCCGTCGAACACGCGTTGCATAAAGGATTGGGTCGCACTGGATTCGCAATATTCGCGATCATGCACAGGTGTGAAGTGTTGAATTCCGTCAATCACTTTGTTTTCAACCGCGCCTTTTTTTTGCAAACGAATCAACATGGTGCGCACCGTTTTGGGATGCCATTGAGGGGTGAGTTCGGCGATTTGGTTTACGCTGGCGGGGCTGTTGTCCCATAGGATTTTCATTAAATCCCATTCGCTCCCGGAGAGTTGTAGGTCATCTGTATCCATAGCTACCTCGCTGACGGTTTATCTTTATGTTTTTTTTGGGGGGGGGGGGTTTC
>NZ_KN266212.1:80453-140783 GCF_000766945.1 Cellvibrio mixtus subsp. mixtus J3-8
TTAGATTACAAGTGTAATCCGGCTTGTGCAAGCTTTTTGTTACGAAAGGGGAATTGATTTACAATTTGCCTCCGGCTTGCCAAAAGCCACCGATCCATTTCTGCAAGGCGCTCTTGTCATGTCCAAGAATTCCGAATCCGATTTGTTTTTCCAGCAAATGAAGGATGTAAAACCTATCAAAGTGGAAGAAAAAGTGGTCCTGGCATCACCACAATTGGATAAAACCAACTCATTGACCCGCCGCAAGGCTGCTACTGCCGAGCTGGCAAAAGACAAAAATTTCCTGTCCGGCGAATACATTGAGCCGGTTGATCCATTGGCGGTGATTGAATTCAAGCGCGATGGTGTGCAAAACGGGGTTTATCGCAACCTGCGATTGGGTAAATACCAAATCGATGCGCGCCTGGATTTGCACCATATGACTATCGATCAGGCGCGCAACGCGGTATTCCAGTTCATCAAAGATTGCATGAATCATGATATCCGCTGCGCGCTGATCACCCACGGTAAAGGTGAGGGGCGCAATTTACCGGCACAGCTCAAAAGTTGTATCGCGCACTGGTTGCCCCAATTCCCTGAAATCCTCGCATTTCATTCCGCCCAAAAGCAGCATGGCTGGGTTGGTGCGACCTATGTATTGTTGCGCAAAAGCGATAAGAAAAAACTGGAAACCTGGGAGATACACAACAAGCGTTAGCCCTTGTTGCGTTTGCGAATATCTTCCAATACCCATTCGAGCTGGTTGTCCTTGCCTTGTCTGAACAATTCCCAATCGGGCGCAAGCAAAATATCCGGTTGCACACCGGGCGTTGATGTCTCCTGAAATTTATACAAGCGCTTGGAATACATCACGTTCCAGCCAGAGTTTGGTAATTTGAAATTGCCGGCATCTTGATAGCCTACCGGGTTCGCACCGGTTGGTTCGCCCACTAACGTTGCATTTAATAATTGACGATACTGCACTGCGTTGCTCATCGCTGCCGAAAAAGTTTTTCGGCTTGTTAGTACATAAAGCCCGTCGCGCCAATTCAGATTGTCGACCATGATTAATGCCCAGGCGAGTTGTAATCCCACAAAAAAATCTCCGCCGCCGTTGTTGCGCAAATCGATAATCACTTCTTTGGTATTTTTCGCGCGCAACAACGCAATCAAATCTTCCGAAAAATCCTGCATTGCCGCAAAGTCTGAATAATGGTGGAAATCCAGGTAGGCTATTTGGTTGTCATTGCCAAGATATAAATCCAGGCCTTCAATGGAGATTTTGCTGTGTGTAAACTGCGTTAGCGCTGGCTTCATAAGAAAATCCATATCCTGATTATTAAATTGCCGACTGGAAAAGCTCTTCAGTTTGATACTGAATTCGTCTCCATTTGATAATTTAAAGGTGAAGCTGGCCTGTTGCAGGTTTGGGCTGATTTTTAAACCATGCAAAATTTCCGCTACGATGATTGTCTCTGTAAAACGCTGTTGCGCCGAGTAAATATTTTCAACGCCTTGAAGGATTGGTGAGGTTAATTCATGCAGCCGCTCGATGGTCGCCCCCTCAATCGCAACGAGTTTTGCCCCCAGCAACTGTTTGTGTTGCCGGACAATACCAATCACGCGTAACTCCTTGTCAAACAAGCGTAGCTCCAGGGGGTAGCGATGGTATTCAGTTCCCTGGTAAGCAAATTGGGTATGGCCGTCGCCCACTCGTTGTATCAAGCGCATTAGCTCGATAGCCAGGCTTGTTTCGGTGAGCGAGGTTAATTGTTGTTTTATCCGCGTTAATTCGCGCTTGAAAAATCCCGCGTTAATCGTGTGATACAAATTGATATGGCGGCGCGCCAGCGCTTGCTGCAAAAAATCAATGTCAGCACGCCATTGCTCAACTTGCTTGTTGCTCAGCAGTCGGGTTTTATCGGGTTGTGTTATGGAAAAAGTAAAACCGGTTATTGAGCTACAAATAATAACCAGTAGCGTGATCGGGATAAGTTTCATGGTGCGCTCCTGATAATTGGATGCACCATTGTTGGAATTCTAGTGCGGGTTTTCGTCCCGAATCATGATTCTGCACTTTGAAGCGCGTTTTGCTCTGCAATTTTCTTGCAGAATTGACTTGGCGTCATACCGGTTTGCTTTTTAAATGCGGAATTAAATGTGGATTTTGAGCCGAACCCAACCGCATAGGCCACATCCAGTAAGTTGCCAGATTGATTGGTTGCAAACTCAATAGCTGCTGCATCAACCCTGAGCTGATTGATATATTCGGAAAAATTTTTCTGTGAGCCCTGGTTAATAATCCAGGATAGGGTTTTTTCCTGGATGCCGGTCTCGGTCGAAAGATCGCGCAAGCTAAGCCTGGATTGCCGATAAAGCTGGCGATCCCGGATAATCTTGTCCACTTCCTGAAATAATGAATGCGCTTCTGTATCGGTAGTGGTTTTTTCCGGTTGTGGGGTTTTGTTCAGGTATTCAAATTCACTGAATTGATTAAATAGCTGTGGTTGCCGTACCACCATAATAATCAGGTAACTGATAAGCCCGGTATAAATACTGATATTGATGAAGTACCAGCGCTGTAGCCACTCCGGTGCAAGAAATGGCTGCAGGTTCAGCCGCACCAGATCCTGCAGCATCATAACCAACAGCATGGCGATAATGCCGGTCATCCAGTGGATTGAAATATCCGGCGCGTTGGAACTCGTTTGTTTTACCACTCTGTGGTAACGCTGGATCAAATTGATAGCAAACGATAAATAAATGATCTGGCTGATACTGCCCAACGCAATAACAATTTGCAGCCACTGGGTAAATGGCAGGGTCAGGAGTATGGGCGATAAATGCAGGGCCAATTGGCGAACACTCGGTGCCTTGTTATAAACCAATTGATTGCAAAACCAATAGAACACCGGGCCAAAACCCAGCAATAGTGCCGGCGTAACCATGTGCAAATTGCGTGAAATACCCGTTTCTTCCAGCAAATTGAAAGTCATCAATAGCGCTACCAGTGATAACAGGATTCGCACACTGCTGATGCGCTCGTTACCACTGACAAGCAGCAATCCAAGCAGGCACACAGCAAGATAAACGATATGGACCAGGTTGACTGGCAGTAACGTAACCGGGGAAATCAGGGTATCCATCAACAGGTTGTTCCTTAGGTTGTTCCTTGTTGTTTGCTTGTTTGCAGGGCGAGGAATCATAAATCATCTTTCCCCGGTTTTCTGAATATAGTGTGTCGCTTAGATTATTTTCTGATTGATATTGCCAAAGAGCCCATCTTTTGATTATCAAAAGGTGGGTTTCATCTTTTGGCGCTTTGATAAGTGGCTGTTTAGCGGACTTTTTTTTCCGGTTACCCGTATTGCCTTCTGTTACATGTAATATTTGATTTATTACATGTAATGTTTTAATGTTCCTTTCATGCAGAAAAAATCATCAGCTCATTACCAGCGCGAATACCGCAACCGGCTGCGGGAACAAGGGTTCGTGAAAAAAGAGGTGTGGATTCTCCCGGAGAATGCGCGCCGCCTTTCTCTTTATGAGATGGAGTTGCGGGTGTCTGCCAAACAGGTTGTTTCCCGTGGGTTTATGCCAGTGAAAGGAGAAAGTCGAATGACCGATGTTGTTAACCGTTGGACCACCCCAAGCCTCTACGATGCACTGGGCAAATCGGAATTGTTTGCCGGTGAGCGGGCGGAGATCGAATTAATTGATGGTGTGGCGCCGGCGCTACATATCACTATGTATGAATATGGCGATTTGCCGTTGTTCGTCACCGTATCGGGCGAGCAAATAGTGGTTGAAGCAACCTTGTGGTCATTGTCAGAAGTGACTGACCCGGCCTTGTTTAATGAAACGGTATTGCGCACCCATAAATATTTTCCATTGTCGACGATTAGCCTGGACAAAATCGATGGCGATGATTGTTACCACATGTTCGGTGCGCTGAGTTCTGCGTCCAGTTTGCAAGATATTGTATTTGAAATTGAAATTCTGGCTTCTAACGTCATCCAGGCAACCGAGGCTTATGCGGATTTTCTCTTGAAATAAAAAACTCTTGAAATAAAAAATTCCTGAAATAAAAAGCTATTGAAATAATGGATTTTAATTAACAAGTTCCTAGCGGATATTATCGAGGTAAATACGTATGAATATCTGGTCGAAAATGATTACTGCCTTGCGCGGTGGCGTGAATGAAGCAGGTGAGGCGATAGTAGATAGTCAGGCGTTGCGTATTCTGGATCAGGAAGTTCGCGATGCGGGTGAAGAATTAAAACGCTCCAAAGACAGCCTTGCGGAAATTATGGCGCGTCAAAAGCTGGCCGAAGAAAAATGCAAACAATTGCAAAAGAATATCGACGAGCATGAAGGCTACGCGGCAAAGGCATTGGAAAAAGGTGATGAAAAACTCGCGCTGGAAGTCGCAGAGCGCATTGCAGAATTTGAAAATAGCCTTACTTCGGAAAAAGAAGCTGCGGAAGGTTTTGCGCAAAGCGTCGCAAAATTGCGCGCGGCGATTGACCAGGCAGAAAAAAATATCAAGCGTCTGAAGCAGCAAGTGGATACGGTAAAGGCCACTGAAAATGTGCAGCGCGCACAAGCTGCCGTTGCTGAGCGCCACAGTGGCTCGGATTCAAAAATGCGCACGGCAATGGAATCGCTGGAGCGCATCAAGGAGCGCCAGGCGTTAAAAGATGCGCAATTTAAAGCTGCCGATGAAATGGCAAAAACCAGTGGCGATGATTCACTCAAGGCAAAGTTGGAAGCTGCTGGAATAACGACCAGTGGAAAATCAGCGGAAGATGTGTTGGCGCGAATCAAAAATAAATCCACAAACCAAAATTAATCGCGTGCAGTAAAAATTTAATATTAAGGACGATGAAGAATGGAATCACGAGAAGCGAGCTTGCCAGTAGTTTTATGCCATGGCAAATCTATTCGGAATGTGTTTAAAAACCATCTGTATAGTTTTCTGGAATATTCAGTATGAATGATTTTTTACTCACCATTGTCAGTTTTCCTACGGTGATCTTCACCTTTGTATTGGGTGTGGCCACGCTCTATTGGGTGTGCGCAGCTATCGGTTTATTCGACATCGAAATATTGGATGTAGATTTACCGGATGGGCACCTGCATGCCCATGCCGAACACAGCTTTGCCGAAACCTTTGCCGGCATTCTGTTGCGCTTGGGGCTCAACGGGGTTCCGGTCACAATCATTATTACCCTCATCGCATTGATCGGTTGGTTTATCAGTTACTACCTTAGTTATTTCGAATCGTGGTTGTTCGGTTATGGCTGGCTCAGGTTTGTTATCGGTATTCCGGTGTTCATATTTTCGTTGTATGTAGCTGTGCTTATCACTGCGCAATTAATAAAACCATTGCGTAGGCTTTTTGCAAAAGCCGATCAATATGTAGAAAAGAAAATTCTTGGTCAAACAGCAATAGTGCGTTCATCAAAAGTCGATGCGCATTCCGGTGAGGCTAGTTTTGATGATGGCGGTGCAGGTTTAATTGTAAAGGTTCGCGCAATTGGCGAGCAGCAATTTGTACGTGGTGAGCGTGTGGTGTTGTTGGAGTATCGCGCGGGGCAGCATGTGTATAACGTAATTTCTGAAGCGGAATTTCTGGGTAAGCCCAGCGAATAATTGTTAACTATTAAAGGGTAAAAAGGAGTACTAAAAATGTTTGATCCTGCTATGTTCGCACCAGTCGCAACCGGCGTGTTTTTTGTATTTTTAGCTTTGATGGGCTTGGCGGGTATTTTCAAAGCATTTTATAACAAGGTAGCGCAGGGAACTGCCTTGATCGTGAATGATACGACATCTACACCTAAAGTACATTTTACCGGTGCCCTGGTGTGGCCCATCATCCACAAAAAAGAATTGATGAATATTTCGCTGATTACGCTGGAAGTGGACCGCCGTGGTCGCGATGGATTGATCTGTAAAGACAATTTGCGCGCAGATATTACTGTTGCATTCTATTTGCGTGTAAACGAAACACCGCAAGACGTATTGCGTGTGGCCAAGGCCATTGGCGCGGAGCGCGCCTCCGATCGCGAAGCCGTGGAGTTGTTATTTGCGGCGAAATTCTCTGAAGCCTTGAAGACTGTTGGTAAACAAATTGAATTTATCCAATTGTTTGAAAACCGTTTGGAGTTCCGTGAAAAAATCATCCAGGTAATTGGTGATGACTTGAATGGTTATGTATTGGAAGATGTAGCAATCGATTACATTGAACAAACTCCAAAGGCATCGCTTGATCCGAATAATATCCTGGATGCAGAAGGGATCAAAAAAATTACCGAGTTAACTGCTGCGCAAAATGTACGTACCAATATCCTTGAGCGCGATGAAGAATTGGCAATCAAGAAAAAGAATGTAGAAACCACAGAAGCCATGCTCGCCCTTGAGCGCCAGCAGGCGGATGCTGAAGCGCGCCAGAAACGCGAGATTGCCTCCATTCAAGCGCGCGAAGAAGCGGAAACCAAAAAAGTCCAGGAAGAAGAACGTCGCAAGTATGAGCAAACGGCGATTCAGGTTGCACAGGATCTGTCGGTACAAACTGAAAACCAGAAACGTGAAATTGAAGTGGCTGAGCAAAATCGTTTGCGTGCAGTAGCGATTGAACAGGAAAAAGTCACCCGGGCCCGTGATCTGGAAGTAGTTGCGCGTAAACGTGAAGTGGAATTGCAAACCATTGAAGCAGAAAAAGCGATTGAATTGCAGAAGAAAGAAATCGCTAACGTTATTCGCGAACGTGTAGTAGTGGATAAAACGGTTGCAATTGAAGAAGAACGTATTAAGGAAGTGCGCGAAGTTTCTGATGCGGACCGTAAGAAACAAGTACAAGTGCTGGCTGCAGAAGCAGCAGCGGAAGAAGAAAAAGTGAAGCAGGTGAAAGCAGCGGAAGCAGAAGAACTTTCCGCAAAGCACAAAGCCAGCGAAATTATGACAATGGCACAGGCCAAATTGGAAGCCTCTGCAAAAGAAGCGGAGGCGATGAAAAAACTGGCCGAGGGGATTCAAGCCGAGCGTGCAGCTCCCGGCTTGGCCGATGCGAAAGTGCAGGAAGCCAAAGCAACGGCGTTGGAAAAAGAAGGTGTGGCTGAGGCCAGCGTTATTCGTGCGAAAGGCACTGCAAATGCAGAAGCCGGCAAAGCAGAAGCTGAAGTGATTAGTGCGAAAGGCCATGCAGAAGCCGATGTTATTGCTACCAAAGGCACTTCTGAGGCCACAGCGAAAAAAGAAGTGGGCCTGGCGGGCGCTGAAGTTACACGCGAACAATTTAAAGCAGAGGCGGACGGCTTGACTGAGAAGTTCGAGGCGATGAATGCGATGAGCGAAAGCGCGCGTTCACATGAGGAGTTCCGTATGGGATTGGAAACTTCGCTGAAGGAAACCTTGGCAAGCATTGCAGCGGGCAAAGAAATTGCGAAAGAAAATGCAGAGATTCTTGCGATCGCGTTGCAGAAAGCGCATATCGATATTGTCGGAGGTGAGGCACAATTTTTTGATAATTTCGCCAAGTCCTTATCGATTGGTAAAGCGATTGACGGACTGGCTGGAAAGAGTGGTGTGATTCAGGCGGTGCTGGACCGTTTCGTTAATAAGGGTGCTGTTGCGGCTCCGGTAGCGAAAGAAAAGGCGGAAGACGTTGAGGTGGTGGGTTGATTTTTTTCATTGTTGAAAAGATCGAATAAGGTTTTGTTGCTCGTAAGCATGTTTAACGTTGAGGTTTGGTTTCAATACTGTCAATTTGCAATTACAGGGATGTGCTTGCCTTATCTCTTTAGGGGCAACGCAATAATGAATGCAGTGATGCAATTGATCGTGCTCCATGAAGGCGCTGTGTAATGGTGAGTAGCAAGCAAAATATATTTTGCGCTAGTGAAATACCTGTATTCTTTCAGGCAAGCCTTATGTAGCGAATATTGATAAATATTTGAAACCAGATTTCCAGCGATAAACAGTTTGCAGTAAGAAACTTTATTTACGTTGACTGCTTAGTTTAAAAGGAATCCATCATGGCGCAGCAAAACGATGCCGCCCAGGCTGCTGACAATATTGTAGATAAAGCCGTTGCCGAAGGCGGAGCTTATGAAATTATTCGCAAGCGTTTGCTGGATCAAGGTCAGCAGCTTACCCAAAAAGTACGTGAACTGAATAATGCACGCCTCGCCGAGTTTGGCAGTTCTGCCATGGTCGCAACAGCGCGTGTGCGTGTGCGCACGGAAAATAATTGCATTTCTCGCGATATAGTGCAGGTTGGCGATTATCTGCTATTTGGATATAACGTCTTTATTGGTTTAAAAAAAGAAACCAAAGTTGAAGATGTATTTTCGCTCTTTATTAAAAAAGATACTGACGCCGGTGTTGAGCTGGAACAAGTCGGCTTTGCGGATACTTTTTTAGCGGAACAAAGCTTTGTTAACGACTTTGATGAATTGTATCGTTATTACAAAGATACGCGCATCGTTGAGTTGACGATCAATAACGGAAAGTTGCTTGCCGGTTTCCAGATTGGTGAGCGGCTGGATGATATTCGCGTATTCCGCTGGTCAATTTCTCCCGACGGCAAAACTGTAAAGTACATTGATAATCGTGGTGAACGCGATATTCAATTGCCTCCGGCTTTTGATTTCGAATGGGTTCCCGCTACCCGCGAAAATGCTGTACATGGGCGCCACCCGCATTTAAATATCCTCGACAAGGTATTTGTTGAAACGGTTGGTGGTGACCTCACCATTAAAATCGAAAATAATACTGAAGACGGCTTGGGTATTTATCGCGAAACGGTTGAAGATAAAACCCAGTCACTGGATGACGCCAGCGTATTTTATGCAGCAGTTGGTAATTTGGTATTGTTAAAAATCCGCCCTTATCGCGAGGAGCAATTTCGCTACCTGATTTTCAATTCACTGACACAAAGTGTATTGCGGATCGATAAAATCGGACAAAGCTGCGTACAGTTACCGGAAAGCCACGGTATTATTTTTCCCGGCGGCTATTATCTAAATACTGGCGAATATAAAACCTTTGAGGAAGATAATAGTACGTTTCGCTTCAAGCGCATGATCCGTTCGCCCAACGGCGAAGATGTGCTCTACGTATTTTATGAACCGGCGGTCGGCTTGGTTTCGCTACTGGCATACAACATTATTGAAAAGAAATTGCAAAATCCCATTTATGGCAGCGGTTATGCGCTTGCTGATAATGGCGAAATAGTTATTTTCTCTGCTGAAGCTGAACCTACCCGGGTACATCCCATGCAAATATGGGAAACACCTTACGTCAGTACAGAATTTGCGAGCAAAGTGCCGGCACGGCAAAATTTTTATGGCCGCGTTGGCAACAATGAATTAGTGCGCGGCATTTCAGATTTTTACAGTATTGGTCGCATTATTGGCAACCAATCGGTTTCTGTGCGCCTCTATGAAGAATTAAGCCTTGCTGCTAAAAAGGTATTCGATAGTTATTATTGGCTCAGTGAAAACGAAACCAGTTCAATTGCGTCTGTGTTAAAAGAAATTTCCGCAACGGCGGAATTGGTTATCGACGAGTTTGAAAAGGTAGAATCTATCCGTCAGCAATCTGCCAAAGCCATGCAGGATGCAGAGCGTGAGCAAGAAACTATTTTACAATCGCTACGTCCGGAAAATTGGAGCACGGCTGAGGATTATGTGGATGCATTAAGCCGTGTACGTAAACAGCGCGGCCACCTGGCAACAATTAAAGATTACCGTTATATCGACCAGGCGCGTATTGCGCAGCTGGATCAGCAGTTGCTTGATGCAAACACCACATTAAGTGAGCAAACAGTTGTTTATCTGTCGGATGAAAAATCCCTCACACCTTATCTCACCAAACTGGATGAGTTAAATCAGCAAGTGGAGAAGGCAGAAACAAACGCAGCGATTACCCCCATTATTGAAGTGATTGAAAAAACCGCTTCGGGTCTGGATTTGTTGTCGGAGTTGATGGGCACACTTAAGGTAGACGACGCTACAGTGCGTACGCGCATTGTAGACGCAATTTCCGAAGTCTATGCCAGGCTCAACCAAAGTAGGGCTAACGCAAAATACAAGCAAAGGAATTTTGGTTCTGCTGAAGCCGTTGCGCAATTTGGTGCGCAATTTAAATTATTCTCCCAAAGTATTGCCCATGCTTTGGGGTTGGCAACTACGCCGGAAAAATGCGACGAACAACTTTCAAAATCACTCGTGCGTCTGGAAGAATTGGAAGGACAGTTCAGTGAGTTTGATCAATTCCTTACGGATATTATGGCGAAACGTGAGGAAATTTATGAAAGTTTCCAGGAGCATAAGCAGCGCTTATTAGATGAGCGCCAGAAAAAAGCACAAAGCATTACCGATGCCGCCGCCCGTATCCTCGCCAGTATCGAAAAACGTTCGCTGGGGATCAGCAGCCAGGAAGATTTAAATACATATTTCGCATCGGATGCCCTGGTCCTGAAAATTAATGATTTGGTTGAGCAATTAAAAGCGCTTGATAATGCGGTAAAGGCAGATGATCTCGACGCGCGCTTTAAAGCCATTAAGGGCCAGGCATTGCGTGCATTGCGCGATAAAAGCGATATTTTTGAAGAGGGTGGCAATGTCATCAAGCTGGGCAAGCATAAGTTCAGTGTAAATACCCAGGAACTGGACCTGACGATTATTCCGCGCGAGGGTGAATTAAATTTCCATCTTGCCGGTACGGATTATTATGCCGCTGTTAATAACACCGAGTTGTTGGAGTTAAAAGATTATTGGTCTGTCAGCCTTGAATCTGAAACAGCAAACGTCTATCGCGCAGAGTATCTCGCCGCGTTAATCCTGGATGCAGCCGAAAATAATACCGACGGTTTATCTCATAACCAATTGCATGAAGCGTTGATTGATCCTGAAAAATTAATCCGTTTGGTGCGTGAATTCAGTGCGCCTCGTTATAAGGAAGGCTATCAAAAAGGTATCCATGATCAGGACGCCGCATTAATTCTTGCAGCGTTGGTACCGGCACTGGATGCCGCTGATTTATTAAAGTTTGATCCCCTTGCTCGCGGGCTTGCATTGGTATTTTGGTCAAACCTTAACGAGTTTTCGCTCGCATCCAAAACATTGGATAGCGCACTTTCTTTTGAGACATGGAAAGACCGCGCTATTTCAGCCAAACATATGCAGCGCCTGTTTGGGAGCGGTGATGCCCTCACAATTCTCGTTGCTGAAGTTGCAGAAACCCTTGCCGAATTTATTGAGCATCATCCAATTCCCGCAACTGCACTGGACGTGAAGCGTGCTGCTGAATATCTGATAGAAGAGCTGGCCCGTGAGCGCACGGAATTTATTACCAGCAAATATGCGCTGGAATTAGTGGAGGCATTAAAGCAGTCATTGGATGAGGCGAGCTGGCGTCATTACCTGGATGTGGCCGATAAAATGCAGGGGTGGCCAGCAGAGCGCTGGAGCCTTGCAGTTGCCTGGTTACAGGCACTGATTAAAGATAAAGGTTTGGTACATTTAAGCCATTACATTCCTGAAGCTGTCGCGCTATTAAAAACCGATCAGCATGTAGACCGCCGATTTACCGAAGTTGAATTGCAAGTGACCGTCACAGGTTTGATGGGAGAGCATCCGTTAATTCAGGATCGCAGCTTGTCGTTTTCAATCGACACATTTGTGCAACGGCTTGCGCAACATCGCTATGAAGTGGTGCCACAATATCAACGCTATTTGCAATTGCGCCAACAAATTGTTGAACAAGAGCGTTATAGCTTACGGCTCAATGAATTCAAAGCGAAACCGCTCAGCTCATTTGTGCGCAACCGTTTAATTAATGAATCCTATTTACCAATTATCGGCGATAACCTTGCAAAACAAATGGGCGCATTGGGAAATAACAAGCGTACGGATTTAATGGGTATGCTGATGATGATCTCGCCACCGGGTTACGGTAAAACCACATTGATGGAATATGTGGCGAATCGGTTGGGATTGATTTTTATGAAAATCAATTGCCCATCATTAGGCCATGACGTGCTATCGCTTGATCCTGAGCAAGCACCTAACGCCACCGCACGCCAGGAATTGGTAAAGGTAAACCTTGCATTGGAAATGGGCAATAACGTCATGCTTTACCTTGACGATATCCAGCACACTAATCCGGAATTCTTGCAGAAATTTATTTCGCTCTGTGATGGTACCCGTCGCATTGACGGTGTATGGCAAGGAAAAACCAAAACCTACGATATGCGCGGAAAAAAATTCTGCGTATGTATGGCGGGTAACCCTTACACCGAATCCGGAGAAGCGTTTAAAGTGCCGGACATGCTCGCCAACCGTGCCGACATTTATAACCTCGGCGACATCCTCGGAGGCATGGAGGAACAGTTTGCGTTGAGCTATATCGAAAACGCCTTGACCTCCAATGCAGTGCTATCACCGCTAGCACTGCGCGATATGCAGGATGTATATAAATTTATCGCCATGGCAAAAGGTGAGCAGGTTGCGACTACCGATTTAAGTCATGCTTATTCGGGGGCAGAGGTCAATGAAATTGTTGGTGTGTTGAAAAAATTATTTGAGATCCAGAAAGTAATTTTGAAAATAAACCAGCAGTACATTGCCTCTGCCGCACAGGACGATAAATTCCGCGTTGAACCTCCATTCAAACTGCAGGGTAGTTATCGCAATATGAACAAGATGACCGAGAAAGTATCGGCGGTCATGAATGATGCCGAGCTGATGCAAATGATTGCTGACCATTATTTGGGTGAAGCGCAAATGCTTACTACAGGTGCGGAAAGCAATTTACTCAAACTGGCAGAACTGCGCGGTAATATGACAGGCGAGCAAAAGGCGCGCTGGGAGCAGATCAAAAAAGATTTCCTGCGCAATAAAGCCATGGGCGGCGATTCAGCCGATACCGGCCAGAAATTGATAGTGCAATTGGCGGATGTAGCTGAAGGCGTGCAAAAAATTGCAACGTTGGCGGAGCATAAACCTGAAACCGCGACACCGGTTGTATCGCAAGATACAGCTGTTGCAGAGTTGGTAAGCCAGTCATTACAGCGGTTAGAAAAATTAGTGAAACCGGCAGCACCAACAGTAGAAGTTATTAATCAGCCCCTGCCAGGTTTGGATAAAGTGTTGAGCGTGCTTGCGCAAACCCTGGAAGGTGCCATTTTGCCATTAGTACGCAATATGGATAAAAAACTGGATATCGATTTGCGCAATCATGAAAAGATTGAACAAGTATCCCTGCAAATCAGAAACCTGCAACAAGAGCTTGCGACGACCAAAAACCCAACACAATCGCCACCGTTGCCCGAGGTGAAATAATCGATGCGGCGCTTATCTGCAAAGTTTCGCTGGCTATTTTTCTTTGCGGGAATAATGGTTGTTGCACAGGTATTTAATTGGGTATTCCAGGGATGGTTATTTCAGTTTGGTTTAATTCCGCGGCAGTTGGATTCATTACCGGGAATTTACATCGCACCGTTTTTACACAGCGACCTTGGGCATCTAATCAATAACCTGGTTGGTTTGTTTATCTTTAGCAGTTTGCTTTTTGTGCATTCTTTAAAGCGTTATTTGTGGAGCAGTTTTTTTATTATTACGTTAACCGGTGTGTTGGTGTGGTGTTTCGGGCGCAATGCGTTGCATATTGGTGCCAGTGGCTGGATCTTTGGCTTATGGAGCCTGACTATCGCGATTGCATGGTTTGATCGGCGTTTCCTGAACATATTGATCGCGTTGGTGGTGGCGTTCTTTTACGGTGGAATGTTATGGGGCGTGCTGCCAACAGATCCCCGTGTATCATTTGAATCGCATTTATTCGGAGCGATTGCAGGCGTGGTTTGTGCATTCTTCCAGACTGGACGGAATCGCCCATGAGGGAAAATGTGGTACCAGCGCGCCCCTTTTTGTTTTATATACTGTTGCAGCCATTCCGGTTGCTGTTATTGACTTATCTGGCAGTCAATTATTTTTAAAATAAATATATCAAAACCCCTTCAATGAAATAACGGAATTTTCATGCGACAACAAGAATTGGAAAACTGGTTGCAGGCCAGTTTGAGTGATTTTAAATTAAGTCAATCAGAAGCACTGGAGTTGCGCGATATCCTCCCGCGCCTGGCCAATGATGATATTGCTTACACGCGTAACAAAGCATTCGAGCTTGCGCGCGAGTTTGTTCACGTTGGCGGTGATAATGCCGTTGCGACCTTGTTATGGTTGGAAAAACTTAGCAAGGTGATCGACAATTTCCGTCAATCTGAAACTTCCTCCATCGCGGAAGCCCATTTCAGCCCGGGTGAGGATTGCCGTCGTCAGCTGCTTGATCTACTTATCAGTGCCCGACAATCAATAGACATTAGTGTATTCACCATTTCAGATGATCGCCTTGCCAATGCCATTTTAACGGCCTATCAACGTAAGGTTCATGTACGTTTGATTACTGACAACGATAAAGCACAAGATCAGGGTAGTGATATTTATTACCTGATTAACCACGGTTTGCCGGTGCGTATGGATTCCACTGAAAATCATATGCATCACAAGTTCGCCGTGATCGACAAGAAAATCCTCGTCAATGGTAGTTTCAACTGGACTCGTTCAGCCACGGATTACAACCAGGAAAATATCCTCGTTACTGACGAACCGAAACTGGTCAGTGCCTATCTGGAAGAATTTGAAAATTTATGGCAGGAATTTAAATAACCACTATTTTATCGACGTTATTAATAATCAAAAAGGAGCGAGTCATGCATTGCAGCACTTGTAAAAATATCCCATTGGAACCGCAAGAATTAGAGCCGGGATTGATCGTGGCGAGTTGTCCTTCTTGTAACGGTGTTTTGGTATCGTTAATGAATTATCGCTTTTGGGCTGATCGTTATACTACTGCCGGTATTACTGTGGAATCGGCGAATGATGATGAAGCTAATGAATCCGAGTCGGTTCATTCGTGTCCCAAATGCAGCCGCTTGATGGTGAAATATCAAATTGGCTCGCAAACGCAGCATAAGCTCGATTTATGCAGGGCGTGTGATGAGGCCTGGCTGGATAAAGGTGAATGGCAATTGCTCAAACGCCTGGATTTACAAGGTAAATTACCCAAGGTGTTTACTGACGCATGGCAACGAAATATCCGTAAGCAGCGCCAGGAAGCTGCATTGAATGAACGTTATGAAAAATTATTGGGTGAAGAATCATTCTTTCGCGTAAAGGAATTCAGGAATTGGCTGTTACAACAACCGAATAAGGACGCTATCAAACAATATTTAATTTCTCATCAGGAATAATTAACATTCACCAGGGGTTTTTATGACAGAGTCACGCGATTATCTGGAAATGAGGTTTCTATGTTGAAAAATGTCGGATTAAAGATAATTGGGTTAGAGAAATACGGATTTAATCAATATTGGTATTTTTGCGTTTTATTTTTGGGATTGGCTGCATCGGCATACGCGGAGCAGGGCACAAAGCAATTTGTGCTAGCGAATACAGAGATTGTCCCTATCCAATCCAAAATCACCGGGCGCAACCATGAATTGGTGATTGTGTTTCCTTCCAGTTATCAATCGCAACCGGAGAAGAAATATCCGGTTCTTTATTATCTGGATGCCTATTGGGATACGCCCTTGCTGGTTTCTACTTATGGAAACCTGATTTACGATAATGAAGTCCCCGAATTTATTATGGTGGGGTTGTCTTATCCGGCGACGGCGGATTACAGCAAGGAGCGGCGTTTGGATTATACCTTCACTGCGATTGATGAAGGCTCGGGAAAGGCGGAGCAATTTCTGTCTTTTATCCAAAAAGAAGTTGCGCCATTAGTGGAATCCAAATTCCGTGGAGCGACTTCTGATAGGGTTATAGCAGGAAATTCACTGGGTGGTTTATTCACCCTGACCGCGGCCTATAACGCGCCTGGTTTCTTTTCCGGATTTGTTGCGCTAAGCCCTGCTGTTGAGTGGGATAAACAGGCAATTTTCAAACTTGATGATGCCTATGCAAAGAAAAATAAAACATTAAATGGGCGGGTATTTATTTCTTACGGTACGCGTGAATATCCGGTGTTCCGCGATCCGATCATCAAATTTCAAAAAGTATTGGCAGAGCGCCGTTACCAGGGATTAGCCTTGCAAAATTATGTTATGCAGGACCTTGATCATGTGACAGTAAAAGGCGACGGTTTTGTGCGCGGTTTGATGTGGGTATGGAAGCCGAAAAAACCAGTGGGCCCCAGTGGATTGGAAAAAGCTTATACCGGAGAAAAATAGCGATGAAAAAATAAAGAGTTAAGCTTAAGCTTAACTCTTTATGAATTTGAATCTTCCGGGCTGTCAGAGAGTTTGCGCGGTTCCTGGTCTCCGTTGAGGTGGATTTGTAATTCCAGTGCAGCAACCCCTACATTAATTGAAGAGGTTAATGATAATAGTTGATCCGCAAGTGGCCGGCCTTTTAATTCTTCCAATGCAATTTCCAGGATCCTATACATTTGTGCCGTCGATGCCCTGACCGCTTTTTCGTTCAGGGAATCAACACTACTGGTAACCGAAGTCGTTACTGCACCTATAGCATCGTTGGTGATAATCAACGCTTGCGAGCCAAGGTCTTTCATTTTGTCCAGCATTATAAACCTCCGGTTACACTAATTACTTTTCTTCAATTTCATCCACATCTACTTGCCCGCTCATGCGGCGCGTGATGTGCGACCAACACATACCTACGGCGAGCAGTGCGGCCAGTAAAACTTCAATGACCCAGGCCATCGCAGAAATGTTGGAAACGCTTAAAAATCCCCAATACACAAATAACCAAACGAGGCTGGCAAATAACGCGGCCAATATAATAATGCCAATTACACCCAATGAATTCAGCGTGGCTTTAATATAAACACCCCAGCCAATCAATAAAATTAATCCGGCAATTACAACGTACGGCGTGATATGGTCAAATGTGTTATGGACCCAATGAAAATAAGAATAACCACTGGGGTTGTAGCTGAGCAGCACTAATAAGAGTGCAAACAAAAAACGCAGTGCGATACCTGATGCGGTAAGGTTCATCGTAAATTCCTTTGTTAATACTGAATATAAACTATAAAAAATTATTGGCCGAAATAGCGACGGTATTTGATAAAACCTATTTTTGCGTCCGGGTCGTAACCCATAGCGCTATAAAAATCACGTGCGTTGCGGTTTTCGCTGCTGGTTTGCAACATGATCTTGCTGCAGTTTTGTTGCACGCAAAGTTCTTCAATATAATCCATCATGCTTTTACCAATACCTTCACGATGGTATTCCGCACCGACAACGACGTTTTCTACGATTGCAAATGGTTGATTCTCAAACATAACATCCTGGCATAAGCAAACCAGGGCAGTCGCAATGACTTCGCCATCGTCATCGCATACCAGCAAATGTGTATGATCACTTGCTGCTACCGATGCAATGCGCTCCGGTAAAATGGAGGGTTTCGATAACGTATCCAGTCCGCTATACAAATTACTAAGCGCCTCAGCATCAGACGCCCGGGCGCGACGAATAGTTCGCATAATTAATTCACCTTTCCAGTAATCGGTTGTACCAATACCCACGGTTTGATGACCACTGCCCATACCAATGCATTGGCTTCATACCATTGCAATGCTTGTGAGTCTTTTACAGCATCTACCAAGCCTGCATCCATCCATTGCTTTAATTGGGTTGCATTGTCGGCGGCGATTTGTGCTGCTACATGGGTTAGGTCAAGGCTTGTATCTATCGCAATTGCATTGCCGCTGGCAAAAAAGCGTTGGAGTTCACGCCAGTGAATTTGCGCTGTCTCCTGGTTGAGTTGTTGTTCGAGTTCGTTGTTCAATTGGCTTCTCTCATGTTAAATCCTGCCACTTCCTTTATCACAGGGAGGAAATTAGCTCATTGCCCTTGCTACCCTGGAATTGGTAGGTTTGCCTAAAATAGTGCTGATGGTATTGCCAGCATAAATTAATTTTTCCAAATCCACGCCGTGTTCAATTCCCAAGCCATTTAATAAATACACCACATCTTCAGTGGCGACATTGCCCGTTGCGCCAACGGCATAAGGGCAGCCGCCCAGGCCTGCAACGGAAGAATCTACAACACTTATACCCAATTCGAGGGCTGCATAAATATTAGCGAGTGCTTGTCCATATGTGTCATGCATATGGACCGCGAATTTTTCGATAGGAATAGTGCGCGCGAGAATTTCAATTAATTGTTTGATTTGCCCGGCAGTGCCAACGCCTATGGTATCGCCGAGCGAAACTTCATAGCAGCCGAGTGCGAGCAAATCATTGGCGATACCGGCGACGGTTGCCGCATCGACATTGCCTTCATAGGGGCAACCGGCGATGCAGGAAATGTAACCGCGCACCGGAATGTTCTGTTGTTTTGCCGAAGTAATTAACGTCTCAAAGCGGGCAATACTTTCTTTAATCGAGCAATTAATATTTTTCTGGCTAAATGCTTCTGACGCAGCCGCAAAAATAGCAACTTCATTTGCCCCCGCCGCAATAGCGCGTTCATAGCCTTGCAGGTTGGGCGTGAGTGCTGCATAGGTCACACCGGGTTTACGCTGGATACCAGAAAATACCTCGCTGCTGTCGGCCATTTGCGGAACCCATTTTGGATTTACAAAACTGCCTGCCTCAATGTAATTCAAGCCAGCGTCGACCAGGTTTTCTATCAATGCGATTTTAGCGTAAGTGGGAATGGCTTGTTTTTCATTTTGTAAACCATCGCGCGGGCCGACTTCAACAATGCGGACTTGTCTGGGGAGGCTCATAATCAACTATTTAATGTGGTGAATGTGGAATGCGAGTGTAGCAGAAGGGGGACAGTGCTTGAACCGTTTCAGGCGGATGCGTGTTGGCTTTGCCGCGCTGCCTCGCCGTCGTTTAACACCTGTAACAATTGCTCAAGCTGGATAGGTTTGGTGGCAAATGCATTCATACCGCTGGCAAATGCGCGGTCAGTTTCGACCTGCTGTACACCGGCGGTGAGCGCAATAATCCAGGGTTGTGGGCCTGCGTTTTGTTGTGCGCGAATTTTTTCTGTCGCAGTGTAGCCGTCCATAATGCGCATTTGAATATCCATCAATATGATATCGACCGGTATGCGCTGGCAGATTTCTACAGCTTCCTTGCCATCGGCTACGGCGGTGACATTCGTGTAACCAAGTTTGGATAACATTTTTATAATAACCATCTGGTTTACGCTGTTATCTTCTACCACCAGGATACGTGTTTTTTTGCTGGTAGTTTGTAGTTGTTTTGGTGATGCATCCGGGTGATGGCTGCCCAGTTTCAATGCGCGCAATAGCGCACGAATTAAGTCATTGTTGCGCGTTGGTTTTTGCAAGCTGATGTGCGGTGTGATGCGATTACTATTGCGCTCGGAAGCGCTGCTTAAAATAATTACCGGAATCGGGTTTATGGTATACAAATCGCCGAGCCGCTTGGCCAGTTCACTGCCGTACATATTGGGCATGCATTGATCGAGTATGGCGACATCAAAATGGTGGCCGAGCCCGACATTTTCCAGCGCGTTTTCCGGCGATGCATAAGCGGTTGCCCGCATTCCCCATTGCATTAATGTGGCCGCGAGAATTTTACGATTGGTGGCGTTGTCATCCACAATCAGTGCATGCAAGTTGCGAAACAAGCTGGTGTCCAATGCTTGTTTTTCGTGTTGTTTTTCTTCGTAAATAACCTGGGTGGTAAAATAAAAATGGGTTCCTGTTTGTGGTTTGCTGGTAAGCCATATTTCGCCGCCCATTTGCTGCACGATTTTTTTTGAGATCGCCAGTCCTAATCCAGTGCCGCCGTATTTGCGTGTGATGGATGTATCCGCCTGGGTAAATACCTGGAATAAATTGCCCTGGTGTTCTTCGGGAATGCCAATGCCGGTATCGCGCACACAAAATAAAATTTTACAGCTGCTTTCATCAGGGTTTTTATTTTTTAATGAAATTTCCAGGGTAACGTCACCGCGCTCAGTAAACTTGATCGCGTTGCCAATTAAATTGATGAGGACCTGGCGTATGCGTGACGAGTCACCTTCCAAATGCAAGGGGACTTCCGGTTCGATATAGGAATTAAGTTCTATTCCTTTGTCGGATGCGCTTTTGGCAAAAAGTTCAAGCGTATCTTCAATCAGTTCGCGCAAATGAAATGCATGGACATCCAGGATAATTTGCCCGGCTTCAATTTTTGAATAATCGAGGATATCGTTAATGATAACCAGCAGGCCTTCTCCGCAACTTTGAATTGTGCGCACCAGTTGTTGTTGTTCATCATTCAATTCGGTTTCGCCGAGCAATGATGCACACCCGATCACACCATTCATGGGGGTACGAATTTCATGGCTCATGACGGCGAGGAATGAACTCTTGGCCAGCGCTGCTTGTTCCGCCGCAGTTTTGGCATAATCCAATGCATTTTCAATAAGCACTTGTTCGGTGATATCGCGTGATAATCCCACCAGGCCGAGTAATTTTTGGTGATCATCAAAAATAGGAACTTTAATCGAATCGATATAGCGATCACTACCATCTGCATCGTTAATATGCTCGCGCCATCGCTGCATTCGCCCCGAGCGCAACATGGCTTGTTCTTCGTTAAAAATTTGCTCGCCTTTTTCCTGTGTGAACCTTGGGGAATCTTTATCCGTTTTTCCTAGCCATTGTTCGGTGGTTGCGAATCCGTGGAAATTTCGCCAGGCTTTATTGCCGCCCAGAAAATGGGATTGGGTATCTTTGTAATAAAATAAATCGGGTAATTGATCTTGCAAAAACAAAAAGTAATTAGCCGATTTAATGGCAGCTTCCTGTTTTCGATAGCTGGCATCAATAGAGAAAATTGCACCTGACCACACACATACAGCATCTTCATCGGCCCGGCTTGCTTGTAACAAATAGCGGTTTTTTTCTCCGGTGGCATGCTTGTAGCTAAATTCTATGTTGATTTGTTCGTGCTGGGGTGATGTTTGTAAATCGGTAGCATCACTAAGGCGCTGCTGTAAGAGTGATCGTTCCGGCTCGGGAAGCAAATCAAAAAATGCACCAGGGTTATTGCGAATGTTCTCGGGGGAAATTTGAAAATACTTGGTGATGGTGGGGCTGCAATACTCAAACGAGCCACGGCCTTGAGTGACTTTATAAACAAATAGCACAAACGGGAAATTATTATCTGGCTCCATTATAAGGAGTCCCCATTGTTAACCGGTATGTTTCCTCGTGGCACAAAATGATGCATTTTGGCGGGTCTGACTGGTTTTACAGTTAATGGCAATCTTATTATGCTAGCCGACAGAAGCCGTTTTGTCACAAGTTGGTCTTGCTATCTTTTTAATCTGGCCTGGTATGTTAATCTTCGCCCCAACGCGGCATTAAATCCTGGGCCACACCCAGTTGATCAAGGATGCGTGCAACGATGAAATCAATTAATTCCTCCACTGTTTGCGGCTGCATATAAAAACCGGGGCTTGCCGGCAAAACGACTACACCCATTTGCGTGAGCTTGAGCATATTTTCCAGATGGATTTCCGAATAAGGCGTTTCCCGCGGTACAACAATTAATTTGCGCCGCTCTTTCAGTGCAACATCGGCCGCGCGCTCAATCAAATTATTGCTGGCACCGTGGGCGATTGCTGAAAGCGTACCACCGCTCGCAGGGCAAATTACCATTGAACTGGGTGAACTGGAGCCGGATGCTACTGCGGCAAACCAATCGTCTTTCGCCAATACTTGTACCTGATCTTCATCGGCGTCGAATAGCGCACTAAAAAATGCCTGTTGTTCATCGATATCGCGCGGTAAATCCAAATCGGTTTCAGTGCGAATGACCACTTCGGCTGCGCTGGAAATCATCAAATAGACTTTGCAATCCGCTGCCAACAAACATTGCAGTAAACGCAAACCATATTGGGCACCGGATGCTCCGGTAATGGCGAGAGTGATCGTGCGTTGTTTCATGGTTTTGCCTCCATCGTGGATAGCCGATTAATTCGTTGCCGGGTGCGCAAGCTGCCCGGTGATAGCATTTTTGGAATGACCGGATTTTTATATGCTGTACGCGTTCGAACCATTTTCGATTTTATTTCTTTAAATTAAGTTAAAGCGCATGCTTCGTTAAATGATCCACTAATTTCTGGTGCACTCCACCAAACCCGCCATTGCTCATGATTACAATGTGTGTGTTGGGTTCGCTGATAGAAATGGCACAGTGGATTAATTCATCCAGATCCCTTAACAGTTTTGCCGGCACCGGGCTTTTGTTGACAATTTCATCCATCGCCCAATCCACATTCGGAGGTTGATACCACAATACATCGTCGGCATCGGTGATGCTTTTGTTGAGTTCACTTTTGTGGACGCCCATACGCATGGTGTTGGAGCGCGGTTCGATGATGGCGATAATTTTTTGCTCGCCCACTTTTGCACGCAAACCGGCGAGGGTGGTTTTAATGGCGGTGGGGTGGTGTGCGAAGTCATCATAGACTTTTATGCTGTGGATATCCGCGAGCACTTCCATGCGGCGTTTTACACCGGCAAATTGTTCGAGTGCTTTGGCTGAGTGCTCCGGTGTTACGCCGACATGGCGCGCGGCAATAATTGCAGCTAACCCGTTATTCACATTGTGGATACCGGTTTGTGCCCAGCGTATGTTGGCCACTTCTTCGCCGTTGTGAATGACTGCGAAAGCCGAACCATCAGTAGCTAATAGCTTTGCTTGCCATTCTGGTGTAAGCCCTTCGGTGGATTGATTTTCTTCGTCACTGATTACGGCAAACTGTTGTTGCGGCGTCCAACAACCTTGTTGGATAACTTCAGCGAGTGCTTTGTCATTTACAGGCGAAATTAATAAACCATTATTGGGAACTGTGCGCACCAGGTGATGGAATTGCTTTTGGATCGCGGCGAGGTCGGGGAAAATATCGGCGTGATCAAATTCGAGGTTATTTAAAATTACTGTGCGCGCATTGTAGTGAACAAACTTGGAGCGCTTATCAAAAAAGGCACTGTCGTATTCATCGGCCTCTACGACAAAAAAAGGTGTGTTGCCGATGCGCGCTGAAGTTGGAAAATTTTTTGTCACCCCACCGATTAAATAACCGGGCTCCATGCCCGCGTATTCCAGAATCCAGGCAAGCATGGATGACGTAGTGGTTTTACCGTGAGTACCCGCAACCGCCAGGACCCATTTACCTTGCAGTACGTGATCGCGCAGCCACTGTGGGCCAGATGTGTAGGGAATGCCCTGGTTGAGTACATATTCCACGCTGGGATTGCCGCGGCTCATCGCGTTGCCAACCACCACCAGATCCGGCGCAGCGGACATATACGGCGGTTGCAAATGAATCGGGTCATAGCCCTGGATCAGTTCAATGCCGGCTTGTTCAAGTTGTGTGCTCATGGGGGGGTAAACATTGGCATCGCTGCCGGTAACACGGTGGCCGAGTTGCTTGGCAAGTTGGGCGAGGCTACCCATGAATGTGCCACAAATACCGAGTATATGAATGTGCATACTTAACTCATTATTGAATAGGGTTTGGTGCGGAAGTGATAAAGGGATTAACCTATACTTTTCGGTGGATTGCAACCGGATTGATTTTGGCAGGAGTGTCAACCCATGTTTTTCGGGGTATTTATTGTGCGCGCGATTTTTATTATGAGCTTGTTGGTTGCAATAATCGCTGTCCATGCGTATGCACAAGCTCCTGCCGGCACCAGTGCACGAATTGTAAAAGTTGCTGCTGCCAAGCCGGAGTTCGCGATCGCCCAGGATTATTTTGTTCAGCTATTGCACAAAGCCCTGGAGCGGGGTGCTAATGGTCGCCCGGTGCCGGTGATTCAGGAAGCCCAATTGATGGAGCAGTATGTGGGCGTGCAGGAAATGATTCGCGGAAAAAAAGTAGATGTCTATTGGATGGGCACTGATCAGGAGCGCGAGCGTAAATTGCGTGCGATTCGTATTCCATTGGATCGCGGTTTGATCGGCCATCGCCGCTTTATTATCCAGCAACGAATGCAGGGTGCGTTTGATGGTGTTGCCGATTTAACAGCACTGCGCGCTTATTCTGCCTGCCAGGGCATTGATTGGCCGGATACCAAAGTTTTGCGCAACGCTGGACTGCAAGTGCGCGAGATCACCAGTTTCGAGCGAATTTTTCAGGAACTGGCAACTTTGCGTTGCGAGTATTTTCCGCGCGGTTATTTCGAGGGGTATTCTGAAATTGAACAACGCAAAGCGATTTATCCGGAATTAATATTTTACGAAAACCTGGTTTTGAATTATCCGTTTGCGCTCTATTTTTTTGTCAATACAAAAGATGAAGAGTTGGCGCGCTGGATTGAAGCAGGATTGGAAAAAATGATCGATAGCGGTGAATTTGTAAAACATATGCAAAGCCATCCGTTAACGCGCGTAGCTTTTCCTTTGCATAAAGTGAAAAAACTACGCTGGATTAATATCGATAACCCGGAAATGCCTGTGGGGACGGATTACAAAAATTCCCGCTACTGGTTCCAGCCGGAAGATTTTCAAGCACCCAGGTAACGTGCGCGTTTGGCGGCTTTCATTTGCGTGAGGTCGCCCATAAACAAACCATCCACACAATTACCAAATTCCGAATCCACACTAAATGCCAGCAACTCGTATCCACCTTCTTCGTAGAGCGCGGCGTATTGTTTAAATAATACGGGGATTTTTTGGTTGGCTGCGGTGAATTCCGTTTGCAAGATTTCAAAACCCTGGTCGCGGTCAAGCTTGCTGAATTTGTGCTGCAAATCAATTAAGACATCTTCATCAATTTCATGCAGGTGTTTACCTTCCGCAAGGCTTTCGCTGTCTTTGTAATAGCGCTCGTAATAAAACACCAATAAATCGCGCAACGCTTTTGGATAATGCGCACTCATACTAACGGGGCCGAATACATACCGAATTTCCGGGTGGTGCTGGATGTAAGCGCCCAGGCCTTGCCACAAATAATCCAGGCTGGCTTTACCCCAGTAATCCGGGTGCACAAAGCTGCGTCCTAATTCCAGGCCTTGTTCAAGGTAAGGTTTAATCGACGGATGGAAGTCAAATAAATCGGCGGTATAGAGCGCATCCATTCCTCTTTTCTGCAAAATGTTATGCGCTTCACCTAAACGATAAGCGCCGGCAATGCAGAGTTTTTCTTCATCCCACAACACCAGGTGCCGGTAATAGTGATCGTATTTATCCAGATCGCGACGGCTACCGGTACCTTCACCAACCAGGCGAAATGTTTGTTCACGCAAGCGACCAATTTCGCGCAGTACGGTGGGGTGATGATTGTAATCGCACAAATAAATCCCGTGGTTGTCACGGGTTTGACCAATTAATTCAGCACTCTTGAGCTCCTTTTTTAAGGTGGCGCGGTCTTCCGGATGTGCAATGGTTTTTTCGGTGATAAAAATCGCCGGCCTATTCCCTTTTATACTTCGCTTTTTACCGATTTTATACAGGTGTTTCTTCAGGCGTTTGATCAGCGCTTTATCGGATAGTTTGTCAGTTTCCAGCGCGTGATGAGGAATGACTTCACCAATACGGAATTTAATTTCGGCAGAATGTTTGTTAAACATTTCGTGTGCGAGCAGGGCGGTCGCCAAGGGTTTGAAAATCATTGATGCGCTGTAAAACAGCAGGGAGTTCTTGGCAGAGACAAATATTGGCAGAATCGGTGCCTTGGTTTTGCGGGCGAAATGCAGGAATCCTGCTTGCCATTTTCCATCGCGAATTCCTTTGGGGCTCGCACGCGACACTTCGCCGGCTGGGAATATGATAATGGCTTCGTCGTTATTCAATGCGTGCAGAATATTTTTGTAGCTTTGTTTGTAAGCGCCGCGTGTCATATTATCCAGCGGCAGCAGTAATTCATGTAACGGCTCAAATGCCATCAGCATATCGTTGGCGATAATTTTTACGTCCTTGCGCACTTCACTGACCAGCCTCACCAGTGCCAGGCCATCCAGCGAACCAATCGGGTGATTGGCGATAATGATGACTCGCCCTTGCGCGGGAATATTATTGCGCTCGCGCTGGGAAACGCTGTAACTGAAATTGAAGTATTCGAAAATGCGATCAATAAAGTCGATGCCCAAATTGCCCTGGTGTTCGCGCAGAAATGCATTGATTTCCTTTTCATGGGTGAGCTTGCGCAAAATACTCAGCGTGGAGTTGCGCACTATAGGTGCTTGTTGGTTAAAACCGGGAAATTTATTGGCGAGGGATTGTTCGATGTTGAGCATGGCAGTCATTACCTGACAGGGTGTGTCCCTTGAGGTTATGACTGTGGTGTGACGGTTGTGTGATAAATGGATTGCAATTGTGTGACATTGTGGGGCACCGGTTCCGGCGATAATTCCGGAGCCGGTGTTGAGCGGTGTGCTAAACGGTAGTTGTGCCTGTTAATTGCTCTTCCTGTTTGGCAAGCAGTGCGGCATACGGTGCTTTGAGTGCGATAAATTTACCGCTGTCACTAACAATGTCCAGGTGCTCTTGCAAATCGGCATCAATCAAGCGCTGGCTAATTAAAATCTCACCTTTATCCGGTTTCAAATAATTGTTGTGCTGCACCACAAAATCTTTCAGCAATGATTTATTGGAACTCACCGGTGCAGATAGTTCATGGACGGCGGCGGCGAGGTGCAAACGCGGGCTGGGGTTTTTGGCGGCGAGGTTATTGAGTAATTGCGCGGCGCACACCGCGCGGAAACTGCATTCGTAAAATGATTCGCCAGTGAAATCGATAATCAGGGTTTCACCAGATAACATCTGGCGTTCGCCGGAATATAAATTCAACACTCCTTGCAATTGCTTTTCAAAGCGGCGCAATACTGTCGCAAAGCTTTCGCTGTTTAATTGCTGGTAAAGCTTGCTCATGTTGGTAATCTGCAAGCTCAAACGCACAGAAACTTGTTTGGGCGCTTCCGGCTCGGGTTCGGGGATATCTTCAATGGTGGGCATTTTTTCCACCACGGCAGTAACGATCTCGCTGGTGCTGGGCAATTTATCTTTCAGTTGTGCCCACCACTGGCGCTGGATGGTCCACCAGATCGCGAGTAACGATGCGAAAATTGCCCCCATCCACATTAGAAAGAAACGGTAATCGCGTTCATTGTGCAACGGCACATCGAGCGAAACTTCCAAATAACCGGCAACGTTGTTGTGCAGCGCAATTGGTGCGGAAAATGTGTAGCGCTTGCCGATAATTTCCTGGTTCGGTTTAAAGCCGCTTTGTACCAGTAATTTATTTTCCACGGAGTGAATGGTGGAGCCAATTACATTCGGGTATTGCCCCACTTCCAGCAATATTGCCTGCAAGCTGACAAGATCCTGTTGCAAGGTAGCATTCACCGCCTGGCGCGCTGCGCTATTGGCCAGAACCTGGCCGTAATGGTTGATCTGTTCGCGTTGGTTGAGTTCGCTGTTGTAGCTGTAAGCCCAGCCGCCAAAAATGCCCAGGGCGATCAGCAGCAGGCTGCAAAGAGTAAGTTGTGGGTAACTGCGATAGGTGTTGATAATTGCCATTTTTAATTAAGTCCGTGCGCAACTGCATGCGTTCATCGATTAACTCCGGTTCCTGCCAGAGTCGTGGAAGACGGTCGCCAGAAGCGATGTCGTCTGGAATTGCATTCTAGCCTAAGTTTGACCTGCCTGCTAAGCCATAGTTCTCCTGTGAAAGATCTCATGCCGGGCTACTGTCGCGCCGGACTAATTCCGCTAGAATGCGCGCTTTCGCCCATCCTGGGCCATGCTATAGCCAGCCGATACCGGAATTCGCCCGGTGTTCGTGGGGTTGGCCTGAATAAGTAGCTAAAAGTAGCTCAACAAGTGAGGCTCTGTGAACGAAATTCTATTGATTAACGCCTCGGGTGTGGATAAACCCGGTGTCACCCGCGCGATTACGCAGGTGCTGGCCGATGTGAGTGCGCGCATCCTGGATATCGGCCAAGCGGTGATCCACGACACCCTGGCATTGGGAATCCTGGTGGAATTGCGTATTGCACCGGAAATCCGCGCGCAGTTACTGGAGAAAATCCAGCGGGCGACCGAACCATTGGGGATTCAGGTCCGCTTCCAAACTGTCACCCCGGAAAGCTACGACCATTGGGCTGTGCAACAGGGAAAAACCCGTCATATCGTGACGCTGTTGGCGCGACAAGTGGATGCGACCATGATCGCCGAATTGACGACGGTGACCTCCAGGCACGGGTTGAATATCGATACCATTAACCGCTTGTCTGGGCGTGTGCCCCTTGCGGAATTAACCGCAGAAGAAGCCAGTCGATCCAATGCCTGTGTAGAGTTTTCCGTACGCGGTACGCCAGCTGATATGGCCGCGTTGCGCGCAGATTTTATGGAGTTGTCGGCGCAGCTGAATATCGATGTCGCGTTCCAGCGCGATACTGTGTATCGCCGCAATCGCCGTCTTGTATGTTTCGATATGGATTCCACGTTGATCGATGCCGAGGTTATCGATGAATTGGCAAAAGCTGCTGGTGTAGGCGAACTGGTTGCAGAAATTACCGAAGCTGCCATGCGCGGTGAACTGGATTTCAAACAAAGTTTTGCACGGCGTATGGCGTTGTTGAAAGGGTTGGATGAATCTGTGCTCGCCGGAATTGCTGCGCAACTGCGCTTGAATGAAGGTGCAGAAAAATTAATTTCTACGTTGAAAAAGCTCGGTTATAAAACAGCAATTTTATCGGGCGGTTTTAATTATTTTGGTCGCTACCTGCAAAACAAGCTCGGTATCGATTATGTATATGCCAACGAGCTGGATATTGTCGATGGCAAGGTCACTGGCGAAGTCAAGGGCATCGTTGTTGATGGCAAGCGCAAAGCGGAATTGTTGGAAATGTTGGCGAAGCAGGAAGGCATTGCCTTGGAGCAAGTCATTGCCGTTGGCGATGGCGCTAATGATTTGCCCATGCTGAGTGTTGCCGGCCTCGGCGTTGCGTTCCGTGCGAAGCCGCTGGTGAAAGCATCGGCTGAGCACAATATCTCCAATCTTGGCCTGGATGCGATTTTGTATCTGTTGGGTTTTCGCGAACGCGATAAATTGTAATCGCCACGTTAAAAAAGCAAATATAAAAAAAACCGGTTCACATATGTGTTCCGGTTTTTTTTATCTGTTTCATTTGGGAAACGGAATTACGACTCCATATTAAAATCGTAATTCATCCCCGTGCTCGGCTCTTGCAAATAATGCCCCTGAATATAATGCGCACCCGCTTGCCACAACGTAGAAAGTACGCTGGCGTTTTCTACGAATGGCACCAGCGTAATTTTATTTTCGCCATTTAATTGTTCAATTAAATGAATCAGCGTTTCAGGGCTTTCGTTATTATTTTGGATGTCCGTTGTAAATGAGCCATCAACTTTAATCATAGTGGCGGGAACATGGTTCAAGGTGTTAAACGGATTAAGCGAGCAACCGAAATTACTAATTGCAAAATGCGTTTTGAGTTTTTCCAATCCGCTGGAAAAATGTTTTGCCGCGTTCAGGTGATTGGTGACATCAATTTCCTGTGCCTGGAACACAATGGAGTCAGGTGATAATTTTGCCGCTTTAAAAGCAACGCCCAGCCACGGCAGTAAAGATTCATCGCACAGTGATTGCCGGCCAATGTTCACAATCAATTTGGTTTTATTGCCTTTGGCGCGGTGTTGCGACAACATTTTAATTGATTCAAGAATTACCCAGCGATCAATTTTGGTGGCCGCGCTGATATTGGCTGCTGCCTCCAGGAAATGATTGGGCGAAATTTCCTCGCCTTTTTCATCCAGCATGCGTAAATACACTTCGTAATATTCTTCATCGGAACCGCGCAAGCTAATAATTGGCTGGAACAATAAGCGGAATCGATCAGATGCCAACGCTTGTTGAATTGCAGCGGCGATATCAATTTTAATTTCGTCTTTCGGTGTATCCGGTTCAAATAATGCTGCACAGTTGCCATTATTCGCATGCACCTTTTCCATTGCTGTGCGCGCTTGTTCAATAACAGTGTTGGTATTGGTGGTGGTTTCGTTAATTAACGAGATCCCAATACTGCAAGTTATTTGCAGCGTTTTATGATCGATCTCGATGATATGCCCTTCAATGTCTTTACACAGCTGCAAGCCGCGATTGACTGCCGCATCTGCTTTAACATTGGGTGCAATAATCGCGAAGGTCGAGTCGCTCAGGCGTGCGATGGTATCGCTGGTATTGGCTTTTGCGCGCAACAGGGTGGCGATATCAATAAGTGCCAGATCGGCACCGGCAACACCAAAGGTGTTTTTAATGCGATCGCTAAAATTATCCAGCTCAATATAAAACAAACAGAAAATTTGTTTTTCATCGACAGTGTCGATGATGTGGTCAAGCTGGTTGAGCAGGTATTGGCGATTGTAAACACCGGTCACCAAATCCTGCCATTTGATTTGTTTGAGTTGTGCTTCCAGTTGTTCGTTATTCGTGTGCACAACCGATGTTGCCGTGCGCGCAAGGAACTGGATGCAAGGCTCTTCGTCGTAAGTAACCAGTGATACTTCGAGGTCAATGTGTTTGGTTTCGCCGGATTGGGTGATGCCGGTAAAGGCAAGGGAGCTGGATTCTGCTTCTTCACCTTTGAACGTGAAATCCTTCAAAAAATTTTTCAGGCGGCTTTGGTCTGCGTCGCTCACCATATCCATAATCGGCATGGCTTCGATATCATCTTTATTTTCGTAGGCAAATAATTCAGCAAAGGATTCATTTGCATAGAGATACAAACCGTCTTGCACAAACGCGATGGCGTCGCGCGAGCTGTCCAATAATTGCTGGCTGCGGCGCTCCGCTTCGCGGAAACGGCGATCGGCATTGCGGCGTGCCTGGCGTTGCTCGCGATTGCGTAACTCGCGGTCAATGACCAGCAACAAATGTTGATCATCATCCAGGTTTACGACATCGGCGGCGCCCAGGCGCAGGCCTTCAATAACCGCGAACGGGTTTTCATCCTCATCCAGTTCACTGAGTAAAATAACCGGTACATCTTTGGTGAGGCGGCGAATTTGTTTGATAGCCGTTTGCGGGCTTGGGTTAGCGGTTTTGTCGTTACCTATTAACAGATCCCAGCTTTGTTCTTGCAGTAATTTGACCAGGGCTTCTTCACTTTCCACATGCTGGGCACGGCATGGGTGGCCGGATGCATGCAGCATGCTGATGAGCCGCTCGGCTTCAGAGCGGGAGTTATTCAGGATGAGTAAGCGGATAGTATCTGTTGTTGTCATAAGTCTTCTGTTGTCAGGGATACCTACGCGGCCTGTGCCAATCGCCATTTATGTGCTGCCGGGGCGATGATCGCTGTTGACTATAGCGCGTTTTTACGCATTCGAGTCTGTTGCGTCCGCATTTCCTGTTTTTGTTGGATTATGTAGGTGGATGGCATTCTGCCGATAAGCCGGAAAACTCTACCATGTGTCGCCGTTTGCTTGCCTTGGTATGCAAGCTATTGATCGGGCTATATTACTGAAATCGTTTAGCGTCTCAACCTCACGTGTGATTTATGCGATCTGATCGTTGCTTTTGTGGTTTGGTTCGCACTTTGGTGCACAAAGCCTGATCGATTTACTGCCACACCGAATCAAAATCATCCTTTTTCTCTTCTGCTGGTTTGGCCGTAACCAGTTCTCGATAGCCAAATTGGCTAAATGCGCCAGTGGCAAATAGCCGGTTGGTCAATTGCACGGAGAGATCGTCGGTGCTGACACCAGCCTGGGGTTGCAGATATAACCTGGCCTTGCTGTATTCGTGGAAACTGATGGCATTGGCAATCAGGCTGGGTGGTTGGTTAATAGCCTTCAGCTCCGGGATTTGCAACGCACGCAAATACTCCGCAAAGCCACCGGTTTTATGTACCGCTGCCAAACCGACGGGGAGCGCGTGCGGGGCGAGAATTTGTATCCCCAATTGGGTCGCCCCTTTGGTTTGATGAGCCCAGCGAACTACGCCAATCGCCCATTTAGTGCGGCCATATTCGCGCAGCCCCAGCAATTCGCCGGCGCGAACCTGGGCAGGGATTTCATCGCGCCATTCCAGGCCATAACCGCCGAGGCTGCGATCAATCAAGGGCACGGTATAAACCGGGTGATTGCCTTGGTAGTTCTCCCGTTCCTGGGATTTCAACTGCTTTTCAATATTCAGTGTGGGCAGGGCTTTGCCGTCGAGGATTGTGCCTTTGATATCAAACGTATCGCCCCAGGGATCATCAGCTTTTTTGCCGTCATCGATTTTTAATTGCACTCCGCGTTTTTGGTAAATCGCTCCTTTTTCCGGGGCGCTACTGAGGGCGCTGGATTGGTTGAGGAACAGGTTAAATGGCTGTTCACCCGCAATGTGAAAGTGAATATTAGTAAGGCCCACAGTTACTTCTATATCGGTATTAACATCTTGCCGCTCAAAACTGCGCATCGCCAAATGGCTCCAGGCTTGTTCCAGATGCCGGGTCAGTGCGGCGGTCAGGTTAAACCCGGTGGGAGAATGGCTGTGTCCAGTATCTGTAGATGCTTTGGTGACATCCTGTAACTGTTGTACCAATTGTGTGGTGCGCAACTCCATTAAGTGCAGCGTGGTGCCGGATTCATGGGGTGTGCGCCAGTTGGATTTATAAAATGGCGGGCGGTTGCTATCCAGCAATACCACAAACAGGTTTTCCTTGCCGGCTGGAGTGTAGGTTTCCAGTTCGGCATAAGGGGCAAGCAAGTCCAGCAGCTTATACGTGTTTTCAATTTCATCCTGGCGCAGCTGGTTAGGGCGCGCCGTCGCCAGTAATAAAATCCGTAAATAAAGCTGCTGGATATTCTTCAGTCCACGATGGTGCGGAAGGTTTTCTTCTACCGGCAGATGCTCCACACCCAATGCACACGTCAGGCGATAAAGTGCATGGATCTCGGACCAGATCTGGCTGGAAATCGGTAAATACAATTGATACGAGCGCAATAACAGGAGCCCAAGTGCAGTAAGGGCGCGTTGGATGGCCAACGGTAGTTCAATCGGGTATTCGGTGTTTTCCGGTGTCTTGCGCGCCTTTATGCACAAGTCGCGCACTACCGTTAAATAACCATTTAAAAAATGTTTCTGGATGGCCTGGGCAACAGTGGCGGTTTTTAGTGCGGCCTCGGGCAATATCAGCGGTTGATTAAGGTATTTCAGGGCCAGTCCATTCAAGGTTTGATGTACGGGAATTCGCAGCAACTCCAATAGCAGCAGGCGATTTTCCCAGGAAGTTTGCAGGCGGCTTAATTCATGAACCGCTGTATATAGCGGCGCACTAACTTGCTGGGCCTGGGTAAGTGGCAGTTGTTGCAGCCATTGTTTGACCTGGGGTTCTTTATTACCCCCGCAAAAACTGAGCTGTGCCAGGTTTTGCGCCGGCACAACCAGCTTGCTCAGTAAAGGTTGAAGGTCAAGTTCCCGGGTCATTGAGCGGCCATCACTAAAGTTGCAGTTATAACTATCTGGTTGAATATAGACAATTTTAGACGATATTTTCAGAAGTCCCTGTTTTTACTGGTGATTGGAGTGGAATAGGGCTGGTAATGGCCCTGGCGGTAATGTTGTCTTCCGGTGACTTTGTACTACCTTTAAGTCCACTTAACCATCACTGCAAACTATTACTAAAGCTGACGCTTATAACAATAATTGGAGTTTTACCTGATGCGCTCCTTATCCATGAAATACAAACTGATTTTGCTGGGGTTGGTTCCCGGCATCGTCATTTTGTTAGTGCTGCTCGCACTGGTCAGTTCGCGGATGAACAAAATTCTCGACAAGGATATGGAAGTTGTCCGCGCGACATTGCTGGAGGCAAACAAGACAGAGCTTAGTCATTCCCTCGAAGTGGCGAGTTCATTAATCAAGCCGTTGTATGATGCTGCCAGCGGGAATGACTCCCCGGAAAAAGCCCAGGCCATTGAGCTGCTCAAACGCCTGAAATATGGAAAAGACGGTTATTTTTTTGGTTATGACGGCAATTCCGTGCGCGTATTTTCCGGCAGCGACACTGCCAAAATTGGCGATAGCTTCCAGGGCTATAAAGATGTAAACGGCGTTTACCTGATTAACGATCTGGTCAAGCAAGGCAAGGCCGGTGGCGGTTTTGTGACTTACCATTTTCCCCGCCAGGGGCAGGGCGATACGGCGTATCCCAAACTCAGCTACGCCATTTGGTTGGAAAAATGGAATTTGATGATCGGTACCGGCTTTTATATCGATAATATTGATGCGGCTGTTGGCGCTGCGCGTGAACAGAGTGAGGCCTATATTGACTCCACATTAATGATGGTTTTTGGTGTGGCGTTAACCCTGCTGGCGGTGATCGCTCTCGTCGCCGTCTTTATCGCTAATAAAACCCTGCAGCCGTTAAATGGTCTGGTGCGCAGCCTGGAGGATATTGCCCGTGGTGGCGGTGATTTAACCCGGCGTCTTACTCGCACCAGCGATGATGAAATCGGTGCGGTGATCACCGCGTTTAATACTTTTGTGGATTCCATCCACGGCATGATCCAGCGCATCCAGCAATTGACTCGCCAGGTGGCTGATATCAGCCAGCAAGTCTCGCAAAACACTACGGCTACATTCCAAACGCTGGATCTCCAACGCGAACAAACCCTGCAAGTTGCCAGCGCTATGAACGAAATGGCTGCCTCGGCAGTCGAGGTTGCGCGCAGCACGCAAGGCGCTGCCCAGGCGGCGAGCGTGACGGAAGTGGCCACTAAAGATGCACAAAAGACCGCGACACGATCTATCGACAACATCCACCAGCTCTCGGAAGAAGTGCGTTTGAATACCGATGGTTTGCAACAACTACAGCAAGACGTAAATGGCATCGGCGCTGTGTCCGATGTGATTCGCGGCATCGCCGAACAAACCAATCTGCTCGCGCTCAATGCTTCCATCGAAGCCGCGCGTGCCGGAGAACAGGGCCGCGGTTTTGCGGTGGTGGCCGATGAAGTGCGTGCGCTTGCTGCGCGCACACAAGCCTCAACCCGGGAAATCCAGGGCATGATCCAGCGCTTGCAAGCGAGCACAACCGCTGCGAGCGATTCGATTAACCGCAGCCTGGTGAAAGGCGATGTCTCGGTGCAAATGGTGACAGAAACCTCAAGCGCACTTAAATCGATTGATGATCAGGTCAGCACGATTAACCAGCGCGGTTTGCAAATCGCCACGGCAGCGGAGGAGCAAACCCGGGTGATCGAATCCATCAACAAAAATATGCATGCGATTGCTGATGCAACGGAATCGGCAAGCCAATACGCGGCGCGCTCCAATGAGTCCGGCGAGACCCTTGCCAGGGTAGGTTCAGAGTTGCAGCAACTGGTAGGGCAATTCCGCACGTGATGTTTATTTTTTTTTGCGCACGTTTGGTGCAATTTTAATGGGCGGCTCATCAACTCTGTTTGCTGCACTTTTTAAATTTGCACCACTAAAAAACAAACCGGTGCCCGCATCGCTGAAAACTGCTTTTATCTGGGGCGAAAAATTTTAATTTTCTGCAAGTGAACTCTTGGCCGGCTTTATATCCGATCCAGATAAAAAATAAAAAAATATTGAAAATCAAATTGTTAACTTTGGTTTTCGATCTCAAATGAGTGTTACTGGCGAAAACAACTCCCGCTGCCAGCCACTGGCATAGCGCTTGCTAAACCCCTCCCAACGAGGAGTTGCAGCCCTATGTCGAGTTCAGTTGTTAAATCTGTACGTTCTGTGTGCCCTTATTGTGGTGTGGGCTGCGGTATGGTTCTTGAAACCGATGGTAAAAAAGTTACCAGGGTATCGGGCGATAAAAATCATCCCTCCAATTTCGGCCGCCTGTGCACCAAGGGGCAAACCAGCGCCCAGGCATTGGTTAATTCCGGGCGCATGGAGTCAGCGTTTGTGCGCACCGAGCGCAATCGCGATCCCGTGAAAACGCCAATGGCGCAAGCAATCAGCACCACTGCAAAACGCCTGCGCGAAATTCTTGATCAACACGGCCCTGACTCGCTCAGCTTTTATGTCTCCGGGCAAATGTCTATCGAATCCCAATATCTGGTGAACAAACTCTGCAAAGGTTTTGTGCGCACCAACAATATTGAATCCAATTCGCGCTTGTGTATGGCGAGCGCAGGGATGGGTTACAAACTTTCATTGGGCGCCGATGCGCCACCCGGTTCTTACCAGGATTTTGATCACACCGATTTATTTTTTGTAATCGGTGCAAACATGGCCGATTGCCATCCAATTTTATATTTACGCATGATGGATCGTGTAAAAGCCGGTGCAAAATTAATTGTCGCCGATCCGCGTCGTACCACCACCGCTGAAAAAGCCAATTTGTTTCTGCCGATCAAACCCGGTACTGATCTCGCGTTGTTAAATGGTTTGTTATTTTTGTTGCACAAAAATGGTAAAACCGATTCAGAATTTATCGCGCAATACACGCAAGGTTGGGAAAATTTTCCGGAGTTTCTCGCTGATTACACGCCGGAAAATGTCAGTGAAATTACCGGCCTTCCTGTCGATGCAATTATTAAAGCAGCGGATTTAATCGGCGCTGCGCCCGAATTTATGACTTGTTGGACCATGGGTCTGAATCAAAGCACCCACGGCACCTGGAATACCAATGCAATCTGTAATTTGCATTTGGCGACTGGAAAAATTTGCCGCCTTGGCAGCGGACCTTTTTCGCTCACTGGCCAACCTAATGCGATGGGCGGCCGTGAGATGGGTTATATGGGCCCAGGGTTGCCGGGGCAACGTGCGTTGTTGGTAGAAAAGGATCGCGATTTTATCGAAAAACTGTGGGGTATTCCGCACGGCTCCATCAGTACCACATTAGGCAAAGGTACGGTGGATATGTTTGAGCGCATGGCCGCCGGAGAAATAAAAGCCTGCTGGATTATTTGCACTAATCCTGTGGCTTCTGTGCCCAATCGCAAAATTGTGATTGAAGGTTTACGAAAAGCCGGGCTGGTTATCGCGCAAGATGCATTTCTTGATACCGAAACCAATCGCTATGCCGATATCTTATTGCCCGGCGCATTATGGGCAGAAGCGGAGGGCGTAATGATTAACTCCGAACGCAATATCACGTTGATGCAGGAAGCCGTTCAACCTCCAGGTGATGCTATGGCTGATTGGGAAATTGTTGCGCGTGTTGCGCGCGAAATGGGATTTAGTGAAGGATTCAATTTTAATTCTGCCGCTGAGGTGTTTGACGAAATCAAGCAAAGCTACAACCCCAAAACCGGTTACGATTTGCGTGGTGTCAGCTATGAACGCTTGCGTAAAGATCCATTGCAATGGCCCTGTGCCGATGAAAATTCCAATCGTAATCCGATTCGTTATTTAAATACCGGTGTCAATCAACCTTTAAAAACTGCTGATGATGGTTCGGTTCCCGCATTCCAATTTGCTACCGAGTCCGGCAAAGCAATTTTTTTGCCGCGGCCCCATGTGAACCCGGCAGAAATGCCCGATGCGGAATTTCCCATGGTGCTCAATACCGGTCGCGTACAGCACCAATGGCACACGCTCACTAAAACTGGAAAAATCCCGACACTCAATAAGTTAAACCCCGGTACCTTTGTTGAAATAAATCCGCACGATGCTATTGAGTTGGGCATAAAAAACAAGGACAAAGTAGAAGTGCGTTCCCGCCGCGGTTACGTAATTCTGCCCGCTGTAATAACGGATCGTGTACTTCCCGGAAATTGTTTCGCGCCCATCCATTGGAACGATATATATGGCGATAATCTCTGCATCAATGCTGTGACCAATGACAAAGTGGATGCAATTTCCCTACAACCGGAATTAAAAGTAGCCGCTGTTGTATTAAAACGTATTGAGGTTTTTGCGGAAGAATCCCCCGGCTTCAATAACTATACCGCCGCACCTGCCCGCACACAGGACGTGTTAAATAGTCAATGGCTATTGGCGCCTGCGGACGAGGAAACCAGTATGACTTTAATTAAAACCTTCGCCGAAAAAGTCGGTGTAGCTGAAACAATCGCACCGACTTTTTCGACGGACGAAAAAACTTACCTCGCGGGTTTTATCGGCGGCTTGCATGCCAGTGCTAAATTTATCCAGGCCGTGCCTGTATTGCCGGGTGATGCACCGGTCAACGCGGAGTATCGCCATTGGATAAACGGTTTGCTTGCCGGTATGTTTAGCCGTGTTTTGCCCTTGGGGGTAAACACCGCATCCGCAGAAAATAAACCGGTATTGACATTGCTGTGGGCTTCACAAACCGGCAACGCAGAAACGCTTGCACAAAAATTCATGCAGGAATTATCGGCGCAAGGTTGGGCTGTGAATTTGCAACCCATGAATGGCTACTCAATAGCAAGGCTTGCTGTGGATAAATTTGCCGTTTTTGTTACCAGCACTTTTGGCGATGGTGATGCCCCGGATAATGGCGGCGATTTCTGGAGTCAATTAAATGATGGTGCCGTGACAGCACTCAATGAATTGCAATTCGGTTTGTTGGCATTGGGCGATTCCAATTACGATCAATTCTGTGGCCATGGCAAAAAATTATTCGCACGCTTGCAAGCCCTTGGAGCCAAAGCGTTAGTAGAGCGTGTGGATTGCGACACGGATTTTGAAGTGCCAGCAGCAGAATGGTTTGCTAAGCTCAAGGAACAATTAGCGCCGCATGTGCTTGCACAAGCGGCCACTACGGCTTCTGCGAGTTCAATATCACCTATGTCTGTTAGTGCAAGTGCAACAGGTTTCACCAAAGCCAATCCCTACGCATCGCGTTTGGTGGTGAATAATCGTTTGAGTGGCGAAGGTTCCGGTAAGGACGTTCGCCAATTTGGTTTTGATCTGGGCGATTCCGGTATCGCGTATGAAGCGGGTGATGCGCTTGGCATTTGGCCAAAGAACTGCCCTGACTACGTTTATGAATTGGAGCAGGCACTTGGCCTGAATGCAGATGCTCCGGTAGTTATCGATACCCACGAAAAACCATTGCACAGCGCATTAATAGAAAACTACGAAATTTGCCGCCCCAGCCTGGAATCGTTGCAATTTATTGCAGCGCGTTGCAACAGTAATGATCTAAAAAAATTAATGGATGCCGAACGCAGGCAGGAATTGCAGGAGTGGCTTTATGGTCGCCAGTTGGTGGATATCCTGCAGGAATTTCCAATTCGCACAAACGTGGAAGAATTTATCGCTGTATTAAAACGCATCCAACCGCGTTTATATTCCATCGCCTCCAGTTCAAAAGCGCAGCCAACACGAATTGATTTAACCGTATCGGCGGTGCGTTACACGCGTTTTCGCGAAAGTAAAAAAATTCGCAAAGGCGTTGCGTCTACATTCCTTGCTGACCGCGCGAGCAATGTGGATGTGCCAATCTTCGTTCAACCAAGTAAACATTTCCACGTACCGGAAAATGGCGATACACCGCTAATCATGGTCGGCCCTGGCACCGGCATCGCTCCGTTCCGTGGTTTTCTGCAAGAGCGGCAAGCGCGCGGTGATGCTGGAAAAAACTGGCTGTTCTTCGGTGAGCAGCACGCGACAACGGATTTTTATTACCGGGATGAATTGCAACAATTCCAGAAAGACGGCGTACTCAATGAATTAAGTTTGGCATTCTCGCGCGATCAAACAACAAAAATTTATGTGCAGGATTGCATGCGTGAACGCGGCGCCGATATCTGGGAATGGCTGGAGCAGGGCGCTTACTTTTGCGTGTGCGGCGACGCCAGCCGGATGGCGAAAGATGTAGACCTGGCATTGCGCAATATTATCCAGCAATACGGAAAATTCGATGAAGCTGAAACCGTTAACTACATCCGTAAATTGAATATGGACAAGCGTTATTTGCGCGATGTTTATTAATATATCGCTATGCTTAACGACCAGTTTCCAGGCCTTTTTTCTTCTTGTTTACAAATGTAACTTCGCCGCTAATACTTGCACTACTGACCCGTTTTGCTTAACGTTTACAATATTATTGAACCCAACTTTTTTGTATCCGGCCCCAGGCCATTTTTATGGGGGGATATGTAGCGGAGGAAGGTAATTTCTTCTCTGGTATTTGTGAATTTTAACAATTGAACCTTGGTGCAATCATCGCCAGATTTTCTGGCGGTTTTGATATGGTATTAAAGATGGAAAAATCAATAAAACAAAAAGCTGAAGCACTTTTCGATGACGGTGATTTGGACGTTTTGTATGAATTGCTAGCGCCTTATTTGGAGCAGGGAGATCCTGATGCGGAGTTTTTGTATTCAAGCTTCAGTCTGGAAAGTAAAAATGAGACTGAAGAAGAGTTTGAAGAGCGGAGTATGAGATTGCTAATCAGCGCTTCCGAGGGCGGTGTTGCGGAAGCGTCCTATCGCCTGGGGGTGATTTATCTTTATGGTGATTTTGTCGATACCAACTCCAAAAGCTCAAGTGAGTATTTTGAGCGCGCAATCGCCCAGGGGCATTCCCATTCAAAATTTACGTATGGTTTTAGTCTTTACTACGGCTCCAGTGGCGTTAGCCAGGATAAAGCGCGCGGCTTACAATTTTTGGAAGAGGCAGCAAAAGAAGGGGTTGGACTGGCGACGGAAGAATTAAAATTGATACATGCAAGGGAATGAAAATTACCCGGTAACGTTGGTCGCAATAATAACGTTCCTAATAAACGGTGAATAAAAAAACGAAAACATTCCTTATCAAATCCCGACAAAATTTCCTACTCATACGAACTTAAGTATTCGTGGCAAGGTCGGAGATAAATACGCGCTATATCGTGCTTTAACCAATACGTTATGGACCCGCTTGAAATCTACGATGGGGGATACCTATGGAACTTAATTTTCCTGAACAGGATAGAAAGGAGCTACAGGTTGCCAAAAATTTATTGGAAAACCCCGGTGTTGCAGCAAAGGTAACCAGTTTTATAGGAACTCCTATCGAAAAGGGGCTCGCGTTATTACCGGATAGCTGGAATAAAAATATTGGCGAAGTCACTCAGGCTGCATTGCTTAAGGCGTCAGAGGCCGCCATTTTTACGATGAAAGATATTCCCGGTGAAGAGTCCTCAAACATTTGGCACAAGCTTGGTGTTGCTGTTAGTGGCGGCGTCGGCGGTTTTTTTGGTATCGCTGCGTTATCGATTGAATTACCGGTTTCAACGTCCATCATGTTGCGTTCGATTGCCGACGTTGCAAGAAGCGAAGGTGAATCCATCTCTGCAATAGAAACAAAACTGGCTTGCCTGGAGGTGTTTGCACTGGGTGGAAATAGCAGGGCGGATGATGGTTCAGACAGTGGCTATTATGCAGTGCGCGCCACATTGGCGCGATCTGTTGCCGCGGCTTCGGAATTTATTGCAAACAATACTTTAACCAGCGAAGGTGCCCCGCTATTAATCAGGTTCATCGCGCTTGTTGCACAGCGGTTTGGAATTCAGGTAACAGAGAAAGCAGCCGCCCAGGCCATTCCTGCGATTGGTGCTGCGGGTGGGGCAATAATTAACACAATATTTATCGATCATTTTCAAGACATGGCACGCGGGCATTTCATTATACGAAAACTCGAACGAAAGCATGGAAAGCAAATGATCGAGCGTATGTATCTCGCACTTCCCAAGCGCGGCGAATCCCCGCCTTCCGGCTAAATTAAAAGATCAGGCTCCGGACGGTGGGGTTATAATCATTCAATAAATGTGCTTCTCTTTTATTGCGGTTTTATGCGTCATGCATGGATATCAATATAGGGCGCTCTGTTGTGAGCGTGAGAGACCAACATTCAATGAAAAAAGTGATTCTAAACGCTGTTCAAGCGGGCTTTTTATTCGGGCTGATAATAATTGCAGTTAGTGCCCTTTTGCCCTACCGCAATGTTCAATTGCTTTTGCGTAGTGAACAGTGGGTCGACCATACCATGGCTGTTTTGCAAGCAGCGGATGGATTAAGGATTGCCGTTACTGATGCAGAATCAGGGCAACGCGGATTTCTTCTGACCCAGGATGCAGCTTACCTCGAACCCTACAATAACGCCCGTCAAAGCATCGCACACCAACTTGATTTGCTCGGTTCGCTCACGGCAGATAATCCGGTGCAAATACAAAATCTGAAAAAAATTAAAGAACTTATTGCGTTAAAATTTAGTGAGCTGCAAACCACAGTAGATTTACAACATGAGTCAAAGCACTTTGAGGCATTGGAGCTTGTTGCAACGGGGCGCGGCAATAATCTCATGCGGGAGCTGCGCGAAAAATTATCTTCCTTTGAAAAAACCGAGCGATCACTATTACGTGAGCGTGCAAGCGTTGCGCGCGATCATTTTCAAAATACCTTTTATAGTTTTTTGCTGCTCACAACTTTAAACCTGTTGCTATTCGCAAGCCTTTATTTTTTTATTTTGCGCTATTTCCGAATGAAGCAGGCGTCAGAGCTTTCATTAAGGCATCAATCAAATTTATTGACATCCGTTATCAGTAGTATGAGTGAAGGGTTGTCTGTCATTGACGCACATGGAAAAACACTATTCCACAATCCGGTGCTATTGGAAATATACGGAAAAGATGTTGCCATTGTTACGTTGGAAGATTGGCACGCACAATATAATATCTCTACCATGGATGGATCTGCTTTTCATTACGATGATCTTCCCGCTGTTAAAGTACTCAAAGGTGCGCGTGAAGCTACTGCGGATATGATCATCCGCCAGGCAGATTCATCAAAGCCAAAAATAATCAGGGTTACTGCAAGGCCAATGATCGTTGAAGCTGGAAACCCACGCACGGTGGTTTGTATTTCCAGCGATATTACCCAACACAAACAAGCGGAATTGCGGCTGCGCTTCGCCACTCAACAAGCAGAGTTTGCAAACAAAGCGAAAAGCGAATTTGTGGCCAATATGAGCCATGAAATTCGCACACCTCTCAACGCTATCCTGGGGATGGCCCAGCTTTTACACAAAACGGAATTATCGAAAGAACAGCAAAAATATCTGGATATGATTACTCTTTCTGGAAAATCCCTTTTGAATATTTTGAATGACATTCTGGATTTCTCCAAAATCGAAGCCGGAAAAATGGATATCACGCCTGTGCAATTCCGGCTGCACGATGTCATGCAGTCCATCGGTATAGTGATGAGCATGGCGGCAATGAAAAAAAACATTGAACTTATCATTGATATTGATCCTGAAATTCCATCCATTGTTGTTGGTGATGCCCATCGCTTGCACCAGATCCTGGTTAACCTTGCCGGGAATGCAATCAAATTTACTGATGAAGGTGAGGTCAGTGTGCGGGCCGGTTGCCAGCATATGGATGCGGATCGGATTACTATTCGCTTCAGTATTAATGATACCGGCATTGGTATGACGCAAGCACAGCAGGACCGTTTATTCACTCCTTTTACCCAGGCAGATACGTCGATAACACGCCAATACGGAGGCACTGGATTAGGATTAATTATTTCACGCCGTATTGCGCAAATGATGGGAGGTGAAATTGAAGTAGAAAGTTATTCAGGTAAAGGCAGTGAGTTTTCGTTAACCATCCCCTTTTCTCGCTGCGATGATATTGAGCGTCGCGATTTCCCGCGGCATTCACTGACAAACCTTCGGCTCCTTGTTATTGATAAAAATGAATCATCACGGCGGGCATTGGAAAACTGTATTTCAATGTGGCAATGGAAAGCCGATTTTATAACCGTTGCAGAAAATGACGTGGAGTCAGTCGATGAAAAAAAATGGAACGATAAAAAATATGACGTGGCTATTGTTAATTGGCGAGCCCAGGCGCCTGATGGCAATGATGAACTTAAAAAAATCAGCTCTTTTACGGGAAATTTTCCCATCATTTTCATCGTAAATATGTATATGCGTGACCATATTTCACAACAGGAAATATTGGATCAGGGTAATGCAGTTTATTTACTGCTTAAACCTGTCCTTGCCAATAATTTGTTCGACATTGTTAGCGAAGCCATGGGCTATCCATCAAATAGTGAAAAGCCTGGTCAAAAGAGCGATAAACCTTATCAGCCACTGGAAGGTATTCGCTTGTTACTTGTTGAAGATAATGAGTTTAATCAAATCGTTGCACGCGATTTGCTTCAACAGGCTGGTGCAGTTATTGATGTTGTTGAGAATGGCCAGTTGGCGATTGATGTTCTTCGTAGCAACGCAGCATCTTACAACGCAATTTTAATGGATGTCCAAATGCCGGTTATGGATGGTTTTACCGCAACCAGGATAATTAGGCAGGATTTGAAAATAAATATTCCTGTTATTGCCATGACTGCCGGTGTTACCGCTTTTGAACGGGAATCCTGTATTGCGTCCGGTATGAATGATTTAATCGCAAAGCCGATTGAATCTGAAAGAATGCTGGCGACAATACTGCAATATACATCTGCAATGCCGCTCACACTTGATGCGGACGAGGAGGGTAATTCGGTATCGCAAGAGAAAGACGGTGTTTTTGATGTAACTAACCTGTTGAAAATGGGTGCCAATGTACCGGGCTACTTATCAAAAGTTGTGGTGCTTGTGGATAATTTAATCCGCAACAGCAATGCTTCCTTGCAAAAAGCAAAACATCTTTTTGATGAAAGGAAATACGAAGATGTCGCTAAAATTTTCCATACATTGCGTGGAACCCTTGGGGTTGTCGGTGCGATAAAATTTTCAGAGCACGCACTAATTCTTGAAGAACTGATAGGTAATGGTGCATCACCTGACAATTTAATACGCAGTTTTAATGATGCGGAGAATGAATTGCAAAAAACATTAATGGCAGGCCGGAGCTGGTTAGCTAAAAGCGTATAAAACGCTATTTCACATTGAATGAGCAATGTTATGTTGGATTTTAGCAGCAATGATAAAAATTTTTCTAAAATAGATAATACAAGAAAATTTATAGAAAAGAGTAAACTTCTCTACCCTGATCAATTCGATTATTCGGAAACTATTTATATAAAAGCCAAATCAAGGGTTAAATCGTATCCCCATTTTTATATGTCGAATGAAAATGTTCGCCCTTTTAGAGTCCCCAGGTTAATTTTACAAAAACACTTCTTTCAATTTCCCCTGCGTTAATATCTGCTGCACTACCAAATTCCGGGTGCGCATTATCACCCAGGTTTTCGCCTGTTAGATTAATCCGCAGGTTTTTTCCTAACTGTTTTCCCATATTTACACTCCAGCGGATATAGGACTGTGTTGTGGCCAACTGATCAACATAGGTTGCAGTTGTGTCCAGTGTCCATTGCTTGCCGAGATTGTAAAAGAGTGCGAGACCTGCTTGGTGGCGTGGGTAAAGTAGTTGGGCCGTTTTTTGTGTTACATCCTGTGCATCCAGCGCTAAATGCAAGTACGAGTAATTCATGGACAATTTCATATTTTCTGTCGCCGACCAATGCGTGGCGATTTCGATTCCACGTGTGGTGCCTTCCATATTGTTGGTAAATTTAACCGGAATAAAAATATAGGGTGGATCAATCTTGTTGATAACCAATCGCGGGGTTTGAATACTGGTCGTCATCAGGTGTTGGTAATCATTATAGAAAGTGGCGATATCCAATGAAAGATTGGGCTTTAGTTGCTGCCGGTAACCCAGCTCATAGGCAATTAATTCTTCAGATTGAAAATTGTCGTTGGGTTCAATTGCGAGCCGTACATTGGCGGCAGTACCCAAGGTGCTGGTCACGTCTTCCTCGATTGCCGTAGGTGTGCGCACCGCGCGTGAAATAGCAGACCAGAATGTTTGTTGTGTATTGGGTTGCCATTGCAAACGAATATTAGGCTGGGTTTCATAACCGGAGAAATTATTGTGTTCGAATTTGGCGCCGAGTGTTAGAAATAAGCTTTCTGGTTGCAGTGCGATTTTATCCTGCACGAAAAAACTGTATAGTTCATCGCGCCGTTTGCGGGGCGTAAATTCTACATTGCGATTACCTTGCTTATCATCGGCGAGAAAGCGCAAACCGCCACCGACAATAAATTCGTGCATGCCCTGTGGCGCAAAATTGTATTGCGCATCCAGGTCGTAGGTCATCCGATCATCAATGAAGTTAAAAGGTTCATCGCGCTTTGCCCAATCGATATAAGCTTGCACGGAAAATTGTGAATCGTCCGCGCGTATTTCAGTCCAGCGACCTAATAAGTGTGCACCTTCATAATGAATGCGTTGTTCTTTCACGGGCATATAGGGAGGAGTGAGCGAATAATCGATGCGTAATTGATCTGCATTCGTGCGGTAGGCATCGCCCTGCAATGTAAATCGGTCGCTCCAGTCAGCCCGGAAACCGGTACGAAATCCATTCCACGCATCGAAGGTATCCGCACCTGACAATTTGCGTGACGCATCGCGCTGGAAACCTTTGGCGTAAACACGGTAACTGCCATCTTTGCCCATTGTTCCCCCGTGGCGGGCGCTAAATGTACCTTGTTCTTCGTTGCCGTAAAGCACGCTGGCCAATGTGCCCCGGGTATCGCGCGTATGTTTGGTGATGATATTGATCACACCGTTTACTGCATTCGCTCCCCAAAGTGCACCGCCAGGGCCGCGAATAACTTCGATGCGCTCTATATCTTCCAGCATCAGGTCATGGGCTTCCCACAAGGTGCCGCCAAAAACCGGGTTATAGATGCTGCGCCCGTCAATAAGTACCAGTAATTTATTGGCGAGGGTGCTATTAAAGCCGCGGATGCTAATCGCCCAGCTATTGGAGTCTGCACGTGCGACCTGGACACCTGGCACCATGCGCAATGCGTCGGCGATTGTGGTAACCCCCGAGCGTTGGATTTCGTCACCGTTTAAGACATAAGCCGCTGCAGTGGTGTGGGCGATGGGCTCCGGCTTTTTGGAAGCGCTGATGATTTTAAGTTCTACTAATTGCTCAAGGCTGAGATCAAAAATGTCGTTGGCAGCGCTGTATGGGGCTGCAAATAATCCGGCCAATAGTGCAATGCTGGTTGTTCGGGGCGCACGGTTTTTGTTCCGCACTGTTTGAATAGGCATTAACAATCTCCTTCTCATGCAAGCGGTGCATTCGTGCTATTACAATCAGTTGCTTGTAAATGTATTGCTCATAATAGACCAGATTTTCATTTCTGCTTTTATATTAATCAAACTGCGCAGCCTTGGTGTTTACTGGCTTCATCCCATTTACCAAAGGGCGATCCACAATTTTATCCACAGCTTTTGTGGATAGCTACATCAATTCGTTGACGGTGTTTTCAACATAATGTTTGCGTAGCGATCTTTCAGTGGCTGTGCTGGAAAATAATACGCCTGCGTATGCAAACTAACCAATGCTGTGCAAATGAGTAGCGCAAACCTGGCACTCCAGCCTTGCCTCCAGCACCGTACGGTGATGAAACATGCACTCAATATTGGAACCAGCAGAATAATGATTGAACCTATAAGGTTAATCATTGGCTGGCCCCCGCATTCAGGTTGTACCAATCCACTTTGCGTGTGAGCATCATAAAGGCACCGAGCATTGCAAATAATAAAATCGATCCCATCAATAATGCGTAATCTTCTGCGCTGAGTAAGCCGTATAACAAACCGTAGAGCAATGCGAGTGCAGAGGTAAAGCCCAGTGCACGAGTGAGGCTTTGTAGTACAAAGCTGGCATAAAATCCGATCAGGCTTACACACGCTGCCGCTGAAATTACATAGGCGAGCGTAAACCCGATATGCTCCGATAATGAAATGAGTAGCAGATAGAAAAATGCTAATGCTAAACCTACCAACGCATATTGGATTGGATGGACTTGCAAGCGCTTGAGGATTTCAAACAGGAAAAATCCGGCAAAGGTTAATGCAATAAATAACAAGGCATATTTAATGGCGCGGTCACTTTTTACATAGTGGTTGATGGGATCGATTAAATTTACCCCCAGTTTACTTTGCTCGAAGTTGCCGCACTCTCGCTGGCGAATACAACGTTGGAAATGTTCTTCCATATTGGTGGAGAAATAGCTGGTCTGCCAGCGTGCAGAAAAGCCAGCGTCACTGATAGTGTGTTCAACAGGTAAATAGTCACCCAGGAAATTGGGATGGGGCCAATCGGAAGCGAGTGCCACATGGGTTTCTTTTCCCAGTGGTGTCAGGTTAAGTTGTCCGGTTCCTTGCAGCTGTAAATTGAGTGAGAAATCGTAAACTTTTCCTGCATCGGGGACATCCAGTTTTATATGGACACCATTACCCAGTAGCGATAATTGTGCGCCGGGTTCAGCGGTAAACTTTTTTGCATTCCAGGTCAGGTCGAGTGCATTTTCGATGCCGCGGATATCACTGATTCCAATAGCAATATAAGCCGTTTTAAATTCGTAATTTGCAATATCATCACCCAAGCCAAATGCGGGCGGTAGAATAAATTTCCCATCGATTTTATTGCGTGTGTGATAAAGGTGCGCACGATAGATGCCGAGTTTACGCAATTCGGTATTCATATCGGAATCGACGCGCAGCAGTTCCGGTAAAAAGTATAATTGCCCGGTAACTTCGCGTTCTTCGGTAATCTTTTCCTTTTTATCGTTCAGCGTAGTGATATGTTCCATCTTGCGGTAGGGGATTACCAGCACCGGGCCGGTCAATGTCTGGTTTTGGGTGGAGCTTTTTGCGATGTCGCGCACTACCGATTCGCTGTAGCGCTGGCGTTCGTCAATAGAGTTACCGATCATCCCGACGGGAACCAGCAATAACAATATCAGTGCTCCAATCGTGAGTAATTTTAAAAGTAGCGATTTTTTCATAAGGTTCTCCCTGTCAATTAAGTGAACCTATGATCGCCAGTGCTTGTGGGGTTTATATGGAAGAAATGTGGAGTTTGTGTGGAGTTCTGCTGCCGGGCTACTTATTGTGGAAAACGTAACGTTGCACAGACGCCATCCTGTGTGTTCTCCAGTTGGAATTCGCCCCGGTGTAGTGTCATGACTTCCTGTACAAAACTTAAGCCGAGACCGGTGCTTTTGCGGCCAGTAGCAGGGCGTGGCAGGGAGAAGAATCGTTCGGTCAGGCGCGGCATTGCAAATTCGGGAATAGGTTCACCTTGATTGGTGATGGAAACCATCCAGCCATTATTTGTTAGCTGTGTGCGTAACTGAACCTTGCCGGCGACCGGAGTGAAATCCAGCGCATTATCCAGCAGATTTAATAACGCTTGTTCGATTAAAAATTTCTCGCCATAAACTTCTGCATTTTCATCCAGTTGCAATTGCAGCTGGATAGTCTGGCGAGATATTCGCGCAGAACGTGTATCCAGCAATGATTCAATGAGCGGCTTTAATAAAATATTTTGTGGAGCTTGCAAGCTTTGTTGTTGTTCAACTAACGCGAGGTTTAGTAATCGTTCAATCAATTGTTGCAAGCGCAGGCTTTCGGATTCGATATTGGCGAGGAATTTTTTCTGTTGTGCTTCGCTCATCGGAGTTTGCAATAATTCGCTTGCGGCGCGGATACCTGCAAGGGGACTTTTCAATTCGTGTGTCAATGTTTGCACATATTGTTCGATATAGGCTTTGCCATCCAATTGATTGCGCATGGATTCCAATGCTTTTGCCAGTTGCGCCAATTCACCGCTGTAAATTAAGCCCGGGGTTAATATTGCGCGTTGGCCCTGGCTCACATTCAGTGCATATTCACGTAAACGGCGCAACTCGCGACTAAACCACCAGGAAAAAATACCGCCAGAAATTAATCCCAATAAAATCAAACCGGCCCCCAATAAACCCAGGCGACGTTGGGTACGATCAATATAGGGCTGTAAACTGCGGTTGGGTTTGGCGACTGACACAACACCGATAATTTTCCCGGCATGGGTAATCGGTGCGGCTACGTACATGATGCTGGAGCTTTCATCGCCTTGTGTTTCCAATGTGGAGCGCGCGCCATACTTTCCTTGCAAAGTAAGGTGAACATCATTCCAGCGTGAGTAATCTTGCCCTACCGCAATATCGCTGGAATCCAGCAATACAATACCTTTGTTATCGGTCACATAAATGCGGTGATTCACGTGCAACTTGCTAACTCCCCAAATATTTGCATTGGGTTGACGCTGGCCATAAGCCTTGAGAATTTCACGAATTCGTGGTGATTGCAGTTGATTTTCCAGGAGCGGTTCGCGCAAAAACTCTGCCAGTAAATTGGCGGTGTCGACCAGGGTTTCTTCGGTGGATTGGCGTACACCGGGCCGGATTTCATCCATCACCGTGCGCAATACAAAATAACTGCAGAATGCGACAAACAATAGATAGACAATAAAAATCCGTGCGCTTAGGCTCATGTTGGTTCCCTGAAATTGCCGATGGAATACATTCTGTTTTTTGCTGGTCAGAGTGAGTTGTTTTTTTCGGGATGATAGGCATAGCCGAAACCGCGTTGGGTTTTAATGGGCTCTGCATCCGGTGCGATGGTGCGTAATTTCGCGCGCAAGGTTTTAATATGGCCATCAATATTACGGTCGTAACCCGCATCCGGGTTAATGCCGATGGCATCCAGTAATTGATCGCGGCTAAATACCCGTGTGGGTTGTGCGATCAATGTTTGCAACAGCGAAAATTCAAGGCGGGTGAGATTCAGTATTTGTTGGTGATAAAGAATTATTTTTCGTTCATCGTCAATAAAAAATTCATAATTAGTGGCAAGTTGTGATTCTGTATCGCTGTTATTGGTTGCCGTGGAAACGTTATACCCGGCGACTTCCTGTGCAACCGCCAGCAACGGGCGCGTACGTTTTAAAATTGCTTTGACGCGCGCCGCTAATTCTCGCGGGCTAAATGGTTTTACTACGTAATCATCAGCACCTATTTCCAACCCGACAACACGATCCAGCTCGGCACCGCGCGCAGTTAAAAAAATAACCGGCACCTCGGAAAACTTACGCAATTGTTTACAGGCTTCAAATCCAGTGGTATCCGGTAAACCTACATCCATTACCACCAGATCCACCGCGTTGTTTTTTAAATACTCCAGCGCTTTATGGGCCAGCGTTTCCCAATGTGTAGAAAAGCTTTCGGTTTGAAGCACGAAAACCAGGCTTTCGGCAATAGAGGGTTCGTCTTCCAGAATTAATATATGGGGCATGTATTAAGTGTTCCTGCATATTTTCCCCGCATGGTAAAGCCTGGATCTGACAGTAAGCAAGCGCCGGTACTGTATGGCGACAAACATTATGCTGCCTCTTTATAGATACCCTGGCTACCTCATCAGGAGGCCGGCGATAACTACAAAAAATAAATAAAAACAGGGAACGATACCGATCAAAAATGCGAGGGTGCGCAGTTTATCCAGGTTGGCAAGATAGAAGAATCCATGTAGAACACGTGCGATAAGGACGATTACTGCGGCGAGTGCAAGGTGAGGTGGATCTGCCCGGGTTGCAACCACGGCCAGTAATGCGGCGCTGTAAATTATTAATGCTTCCCAGGCATTATGTTGTGCTGCGACAGCGCGTGCGCCCGGACCTTTCAATTGTGTGTATTGTTCACGTGGTTGTTGGTTATTCACGGCTCCCAATTGTTGCTTCCGATAATAAGCCGAGATCAGCGTCATCACATAAGGCAAAAGGCATAAACAGAACAAAACAATAATTGCAGTTCTCATCGGGCAGGCTCCCTGTTTGGGTATGGCGCGAATAATGGAAATGAAGCAGATAAAAAATGGACTGCAAAGCCAGCAGAAGGTTGCATTGTCGTGTTTGTCTGCGTTAAAAAATTATATTTTTTGATGGCAGCTCGATAATTAAAAAAGCACCAGTAAAAAACGTAATGAACAAAACCGGTTTAATTGTCGTCCAATTGTCATCAGGAACTGGTGGGGTAGGTATTCCGATGAATGTTGAGCGAATTCGTAGTCATAAAACAGGATCTTTTATCGGCGCTGTAATGCTGACGCTGCTAATCGCAATAATTGGCATTATTATATTTTCAGAGCCTTTGGTCCGCTGGTTTGTTGAGGAGCGCGGCAGTAAAACAACGGGGCGGGAACTCGCTATAGATGGTCCGCTCGCTATTGATTGGCATTGGAGCTATGCCGCAGTCCATGCCAGGAATATTCGGTTAAGTAACGCGCAAGGGTATCGCGAGCCGGATATGGTTTCTATTGAGGCTATCAACTTTACTATCAAACCCTGGAAATTATTAATAGGCCGATTTGAGTTGGGTAGTGTTTCGTTAGATAAGCCTGTCATTGTTCTTGAGCGAAAATCCGTTGATGACACTAATTGGACTTTTCCGTTCATGGCTGAAAATAGTGATGGTGGAGGATCGGGACTCAGCAATTTTGAATTGGAAGACAGGATTGAAATAAATAATGGTCGACTTATCTTCCGCAATGCTGTGCGTGAATTGAATCTGGATTTAAAACTGGATTCAGTAAAGGCGGAAAACGATGGAAAATCGGATAAAGAAACCGGCAAAAAGTATGAGTTTACTTTATCGGGGAATGGAAAATTACAAAACCGCCCGCTCACTGTGAGTGCATCTGGTGGTTCCCTTGACGCACTGCGCGACCCTGAAGCCGATTTTCCCTTGCTATTTAAACTTACAATGGGGCAAACCCATGTAGAGCTAAATGGTGTATTTAACAACGCATTTAATTTCAGTGGCATCAACGCGACATTAAAAATTGTTGGCGACAATCTCGCGGATCTTTTTTACCTGACGGCAATTCCATTACCTCCAACACCGCCTTATACCCTCGAAGGCCAACTTACTAAAAACGGCGGCGTGTGGGGCTATGATAAATTTACCGGTAAAGTGGGTGAAAGCGATTTGTCCGGAACACTTTCATACGATGTAACAGGCCCACGCGGTTTTCTCAAAGCGAATTTACTTTCCAATGTGCTGGATAGTGCTGATTTGGGCGGTTTTATCGGGCTTCCTCCATCCCCGGAACAGGAAGCGGTTACTGCAGAGCAAAAACAAGCGGCAGCGGAGAAAAAAGCAAGTTCGAGGCTAATTCCTGATGTGCCGTTGAATGTGGAGCGCCTGCGAGCAACGGATTTGGATGTAATGCTGGAAGCGAAAAAAATTAATGCACCCAATGTACCGTTCAAAGGAATGGAAGTTCGGTTCCTGTTAAAGGATGGGCAACTCAGGCTCGACCCTTTTAAGGCGGTATTGGCAGACGGTACTGTCGATGGCGCCATTACGATTGATGCCCGTCCCGATATCCCTCCTATGAGTATGAAATTGAATTTGCGCAATCTGAGTTTGAATAAATTTTTTGAAAATACGCGCTTTGCATCAACCACAAAAGGATTCTTCGGCGGGAATTTTTCTATAAATGGTACGGGCGCATCCTTAGCTGATGTACTGGGAACCAGTAATGGTGAGATGGCGATTATTATGTCAGGTGGTCAAATCAGCTTGCTATTAATTGAAGCGTCCGATGTGGATGTTGGCGAAGCGCTGCCGTTGTTTCTAGGCAAAGATAAGTCCACCAAAATCCGCTGTGGCGTCGCTGACTTCAATATAAAAGATGGGCAGCTGAATTCCAAAACGTTTGTGCTGGATACTAATGATTCAACCTTGCTGGGAAAAGTTGGTGTCGATTTGAAAGAAGAAAAAATCGATGCGCGCCTGGATGCCAAACCAAAGGATAACAGTCTGCTTTCTGCGCGCATTCCTATTACCCTATCGGGTAACCTGAAGTCGCCTGAAATTGGCCTGGATAGCAAAAAAGCGGGAGCTCGTAGTGCCGCTGCAATTGCTCTGGGAACTTTGCTTACTCCATTCGCAGCCTTGCTTGCATTTGTTGAAAGTGGTAATGCCGATGACGCCGACTGCCGGGCGTTGATTATCGCAGCAAAAAAATAACGCGTTATATTTATATTGACGCTGTTTATACATAATTATTTGATCTTGGCACAAAAGGAAACAACACAGGCAATGATGGTCAAGGATGTAATCCGGTGTAAATTCACATAGCAAGATATCTGGTTAGAGCGGGAGAATGGCATGTCCTTACACACCCCTGGCAAACGAATTATTGTTTCTTGTGCCGTTTTAATATTGACATTCCTTATTGGTTTTGTGGCAGGAGGAATCCAGAAAACTTATGATCCTGAAGATTGCAACAACACTATTAAAGAAGGAAGCGGTGCGCCTCAGACAGAGGAGAATATCCAATAGATAATTTCTGTGTTACTGCTTGTTATGAGCTATAAATTTCATCAATCCCTTAAGCGATTTTAATGAAATTACTTCATTTGTCGCCGGCTCAATATCTTCTAAAATTTCCCCTGCGATAGGAAAATGCTGCTCCTGTTTGCTGGAGCAAAATGCTTTTTGTTTCGCCAAAAATTACCTATTGGAATTTAATCCAATTTCACTCACCGGGAACTGCCACTAAAGGATAAGTATCATGAAGTATCAACGCTGGTTGCTCGCAACAATCCTGTGTCTTTTATCATTACAGAGCTCCGCACTTATTATCGTCGATGTGGTGAGGGATGTGCCGCTTGAAACAGGATATACCGGTTTTTCTACCAACATGCGCGAGCATGGTTATAACCCCAACACTGATATTGCCCACAGCATCACTTTATTCTTGAGCTTCCGTGAAATTGTGGATGACGGTGATGATTGGGATGCTGGCACTATGGAGTTTTTAATATTCCATGCAATGCCATGGGGGTATCGCGAATTGGTTTATGCAGATATTGATACGGAAACTATTGCGTTTGGTTTGAGTTGGGCACCCGGGGAAGATACCTGCGCAATTTGGGATATGGATGACAACTGCACTTATGATCCTGTTAAAAGCGGCAACTTTGGAATTGCGATGACAAATTACTCCACTAATCTGGCAATGAATGAGGTGCGCTGGGAGCTTGAAGTTACACGGACGGCAGTCAGTGAACCTTCAATGATTATTTTGTTGTTGTTGAGTATGCTTGGTTTGGGAAATTTTTGCCGCAAAGCATGTGCTGATAAGTAACACCTGTACCCCTGTCAAAGCGGCATTGGCCGCTTTATTTTTTTGTTGCGCAGGCAATGCGTCCTTAATTGTGGCATGAACTTAGCTATTGAAGTTTTGTCCTTAGAAGAGGATAGGATGTTTAGTTGCCTGGCAATTAAGGATGGATTATGAAGAATCCACTCATCTGCAGCGTGTGCCTTACAATGCAAATACTCTGCGTCAGTTGTACTCATACAGAGGTGGCGAATACGGAAGGGCCAGTGGTCAATACGATTGACACCACATCAGTCAGTTTGGCCGGCCCCGATGATCGCTTTGGTGAACTATTTATTGCAGTTCAAACATCGGGATTGTTCAGTGACTCCAAAACATTTGTCGACGCGATTCCGTTAAATTCTGACAAGCAGATTTTGGCAAGTTATCAGCTTGGCAAAAACCAGCCGGGTTTCCGGTTAAGCGATTTTGTAGCAGAAAATTTTGCGGTTCCATTGGATAGCCCGACGCATTTTATAACCGACCCTTCCAAAACAGCTGCAGAACATATAACCATTCTCTGGGATGTATTAACTCGCCAACCCGGCACGGTGACTGATACCGGAACCTTGATTCCGATCCCCAAACCCTATGTTGTTCCCGGTGGCCGCTTCCGCGAAATTTATTATTGGGACAGCTACTTTACTATGTTGGGATTGGCAGCATCGGATCGTTGGGATTTGATTGAAAATATGGTGGATAACTTTTCCTATCTTATCGATACCCTCGGTTTTATTCCCAATGGTAATCGCACCTATTATCTATCGCGGTCACAACCACCATTTTATTCGTTAATGGTGAAATTACTTGCACAAAAACAGGGTGAGGCCGTGTTGGAAAAATACATGGCACAACTGCAGAAAGAATATGATTTCTGGATGGATGGTGCAGCGGAATTAACTCACGAAAAACCAGCATACAGGCGCGTGGTGTTATTGCCTGACGGCGTTATTATGAATCGCTATTGGGATGACCGTGCTACACCGCGCCCGGAATCCTATATCGAAGATATTGAGTTGGTAAAGGCACATCACCTTCCTGTTGAGCGGTATCGCGATATCCGCGCTGCGGCAGAATCCGGGTGGGACTTTAGCGGCCGCTGGTTTAAAGACCACGGCAATATGTCGAGCATTCATACTACCGAGATCATTCCGATTGATTTGAATGCATTACTTTATCACCATGAAATGGTATTGGCAGAGGCTTATTTACGTGCTGGAAATACCGCGCTGCATAAAAAATACCTGGTGCTTGCACAACAACGGCAGCAGGCAATGCAACGTTATATGTGGGATGATCGCGATGGTTTTTTTCATGATTATGATTTTATTTCGAAGCGGCCAACGCATAATAAATCGCTCGCTGCCATGTTCCCTTTATATTTTATGATGGCCGAATCACATCAGGCAGAGCGCGTAGCGCATACCATTGAACATGAATTTTTAAAACCCGGTGGGGTGAGCACTACATTAAATAATACCCACCAACAATGGGATGCCCCCAATGGATGGGCGCCATTGCATTGGATTACGATTAAAGGTTTACAAAATTACCAACAGCATAAATTGGCTGCGACAATCCAGGAGCGGTGGGTTAACGTAAATCTTCGCGTGTATAAGAACACCGGCAAGATGGTAGAAAAATACAATGTCTATGACCTTGAGTTAACAGCCGGTGGTGGAGAATATCCGGTCCAGGATGGTTTTGGCTGGACTAACGGTGTGTTATTGACGCTGCTGGATAAATAATTTGAAGGCGATTTATTAAAAATCGCCTTCAAATTATTCTTTCTTGACACTAACAGTTAACGCATTATTTTCGAAGCACTATTTTCTTCGGCTTATCGGGTCTACTTTGGCCAGTTCTGCTTCATCCAAACCACCACCGGCACCAATCTCATTATCATTTACAACTGACAGGCTTTTATCTGCTGGCTCAAGGCTGCCTTGTTCCTGTTCATATTGGGAGCGTGCGCCGTCTTCTAAAATTAATGTTTCTGGTGTCAGGTCGTCATTTGTTGGCCCCTGTCCTGGTTGGGATGCTTCAGTGAGTCCCGCATTTTTACTATGAGGGTCATCTCCCGGAGGAGCTACAGGCTCATCAAAGCCGGGTGTTGGTTGGTCATTTTCAAAGTTAAGTTCGTCTTCCTCGGCCGGGCGGTTATTATTTATGGGTTCAATTTTTTTTCGATTGCGTGAATTCATAATACATGCTCCTGAATGACCCTTTATAGGTTGACGGTTGATCTTGGTAAAAATTCATTTTTATTGACAATAATTTTTATTGGCAATAACAAGGAGGGATGTATTAAAAACCTGACATTGGATGCAATTCGCCGGGAATTGGGATATTGGAAGGCGACAAATTGCCGCCTTTTCTATCGCGTATTTATGGACGCCCTGAAATAATAAAATCAGTCCGCATATCCACTTAAAAAATCTTCAGTGTAATTCTGATTGTGCCTGCGATTACTTCTAAGGAAGTGAGCGCCTTTGCGGCCGCTATCACTTGCCTCATCCAGGTTGCGTTTAAAGTGCCTTCCATTCCTACCAAACAATTTTGCTGTGCCTGTTTTTCCTTGCGATTTTTCTCTTTGCGTTCTGGACATAATAATTATCTCTGTTGTGCGGGATGTCCCGAATATTGCAATATCAAGGCCAGCTTTTGCTAAGAATCTAGGCGTATGATTTTATTGAAAAAATATTATTTGCCTTTGTATTCACTTGGGAATTTTGAATTATTTGCACACCGGGGCACCGGTACAGGGAATAATTTACATGCAACTGAAATGTGATCAATACCAATTCTAATTGTTAACGTATTTACTCTTTTAATAGAATCCGGGCCATTAGTTCTTCACTATCAGCGTCTAACCATTTAGTCCCGTCTATTAAACTTTAAGCGTTCTTCTGCTGTCGGATTTTGTGCGCCTGTAAATTCACATTGTTGAGGAATATTTACAATGAATTTTATAAACAAAATCCCGGCTAAAAAAATAGTAGTGGGTATTGCATTGTCGCTGGGTGCGATAAGTGTATTTGCGCAAAGTAGCGGATCTTCGTCATCGTTTGCCGGTTACGGCATTAATCCCGTATTAACGGCACCGGAGAAAAAATTGTTACCCGTAGTAAATGTTGCGCCAGCTAAAGGATGGCCGGAAAAAACGTTGCCAACGCCGACGCACGGCACGAAAGTCGGTATCTTTGCCAAGGATTTACAACATCCACGCTGGTTGTATTTGCTGCCGAATGGCGATGTGCTGGTTGCAGAAACCAATGCTCCGCCACGAGAAAATAAAGGTTTTCGCGCATGGGTGACTAGCTTGTTTATGAAGAAAGCAGGGTCAACCGGTGAAAGCGCCAATCGAATTACACTTTTGCGCGATACTGATAACGATGGTGTTGCTGATTTCCGTTCGCCGCTCCTGGAAGGATTACATTCACCTTTTGGCATGGCATTAGTAGGAAGCAATTTGTATATCGCCAATACCGATGCGATTGTGCATTTTGATTACCGCCTTGGCGATACCAAAATTACCTCGCCGGGAACCAGGCTGGTGGATTTACCCGGTGGCCCGATTAATCATCATTGGACTAAAAATATTATCGCTAGTGCAGATGGTTCTATGTTGTATGCGACGGTGGGTTCCAATAGCAACGTTGGCGAAGCGGGCATGGCGGCAGAGGAAGACCGCGCCGCAATTCTGGCAATTGAAATCCGTACCGGCAAGCGCGAAGTTTTTGCGTCGGGCTTGCGTAATCCCAATGGCCTCGCATGGCATCCGGTTACCGGTGAATTATGGACCGTCGTCAATGAACGCGATGAATTGGGTAATGATCTGGTGCCGGATTATTTAACGTCGGTAAAAAAGGGTGGGTTTTACGGTTGGCCTTACAGTTATTTTGGCCAGCATATTGACGAGCGTGTTAAGCCGCAACAACCTGAATTGGTACGCCGTGCTATTGTCCCGGATTACGCGTTAGGTGCGCATACAGCATCGCTGGGATTGGCGTGGTCCGAAGGCAATAGTCTCCCCGCGCAGTTTGCAAATGGAATGTTCATAGGCCAGCACGGTTCATGGAACCGTAAACCGCACAGTGGATATAAAGTAGTGTTTATTCCTTTTGCAAATGGCAAACCTTCCGGCGCTCCTCCGGTTGATGTCCTCACTGATTTCCTCAGTAAAGACGGTGATGCATTAGGTCGGCCTGTTGGTGTCATTCTGGATAACAAAGGTGCGTTGTTAGTTGCTGATGATGTAGGGAATATTATTTGGCGTGTGAGTTCTGCTTCTCCTTAATTAATTGGATTCTCGCTGGTTAGGTTATTAGTTCGTTGCAGTTCATTGTTTAATTTAAATCAATCCTTGAAGCTCTTTTTCCTATGAACTAATGCATTTTCATCAGGTCATGAATTATGTGACTTAAAAAATCGCGAAGTAGCCAGTTATACGGTTTATTAATTTTTTATTTAAACATTATGAGCTGGCCCAACTTAACCTTGATAAGGAAAAGGTGTTTTTATGAACTATGAAACTCGTGACACTTATGGCATGTATAAAACCAATTTACTGCGTGATGATGGTACAGGTCCAGGCCCGCGCTTGATGGGCGCTGATACGTTGATTGGCAACGATGTCTATAATCGCGCTGAGGAAGATCTTGGCGATATTAAAGAGATCATGCTGGATGTGGCCAGCGGAAAAATTGCCTATGCGGTACTATCATTTGGTTCATTCCTGGGCTTCGGTGAAAAATTATTTGCTGTGCCCTGGAGCGCGTTAACCCTGGATACGATCAATAAGCGCTTTATTTTGGATATTGATAAAAAGCGCCTGGAAAATGCACCTGGTTTTGATAAAGATGATTGGCCGGATATGGCGGATGAAACCTGGGCGCGAAACGTACACACTTACTACGGTCGCGAATACCGTGATCTGAATATCAATAACTAATTTGCACCATTCGCAAATTTAATGAGCAAAAAATAAAGGTGGATTTTTCCACCTTTATTTTTTCCATCCTGGATAAAAATTTACAGCATGACTCCGTCTGCATAGACAACCCGGCCAAAGCAGGTAATCTCGCTGATTTGGTCAAGCATTTTTTCGGCAGAATTTTCAGCATCTTGCTCGCAGATCAGGTTGGGACCAAGCACCCATAATATATGCGCCAGATCGCCACTGAATTTTCGTTGGTAGCCAATTAATCCCGCATAGCCCGGGCCGTATTTCATTGCATCGGTCCATGCAATGTGATGTTCAAATTCTTTAACCATGGTGCCGCTCCTATATAATTAAAAATATTTTTAATTATTAGAGAGTGCTCATTGCGGCAGG
>NZ_KN266212.1:140795-234540 GCF_000766945.1 Cellvibrio mixtus subsp. mixtus J3-8
TTCAGATATTCATCAATCGCTGGTGCTATTTTTTTTAATACAGTGCAAACAGGTCGTTGTCGTTTTGAGGCAGCAGATTTTGTAGATAATTAGTATTCATAGCGAATTGCTGTATCTGGTAAAAAGCAGTTATGAGCTTGGCCCATAACTGCACAGTGACATATTTCTATGGAGCGAGTTCAACGCGAATAGAATGGATATTGTCATTCAACGCACCGACAAATGAGACGTCGGATGTGTATTGGACACCGGTACCGGAAAGATCAGTGCTGGTAAATAAAGTGACGCGATAACCAGTGGGCACTTTAACGGAAGATACACCTGAATTTGCGCTGTTGGGATCAAACCATGAACCCGGTGCACCGCGCACAATTAAATCATTGGGTGTGTAATTCCCGACATCGAGTTTCAACCCAAAACCTTCAAAGTTAGCGTGTTCGAATACCGTAATACCTTGTGTTGCTGGCAGTGGTGCCGGTTGTTCGCCATAGAGCGCGCCTTTTTCAACGGAATAGAAATACCACAAGTGATCTACATCATGGCCGGTCCATTGCACCCAGATATCGTTGGTGTATTGCCCGCTACGTAGCAGTTGATCCAATTGATCCACGCGTGAACTTCCACCACCCGCGTAATTCGTATCAATCCATTGCAAAAAGCTCGCTGCTACTCCATATCCGTTACTGTAATGTTGGCCGTAGCGATATTGTTGCAATGACCAACCGAGGTTACTCAACCCATATTCATCACGCACAAAATCAGCAATGCCTTCGGTTAGCCAGCCCGGAACATTTCCAAATGAATAAGCCTGAATAATATGCATGCCTTCGTGAACCATAATATCGGTGTCATGCGGGTTATCGAGCATCCATTGTCTTTTAACGGTAATGCGATCACCGCCAGCGTAGGCTGGTGGGTCTATGTCGCGTATATCCAGATAAACAGTTTGTGGGGCGCTGGTATTAAAACGTGCAAATAATTGCGGATACACTGTATGGAATGTACATGCCAGGTTATTTAACGTGTTGTTATTAAATACCCCTTCTACGCTAATGATTAAATTGATATTGCTTTGGCAACCACTTACAGGCTGACCCGAAAAACGTAAATTATCTACCACAATAGCGCTATTGGTATTGGGGACGCTTAATACCAGTTTGATCACCAGATCCGAATAGTTTTGCTTCAATGCAGTTTCAATATTAGCGGGAATTGGAATGGATAATTTATGAAATGTATTTGCGGATAAGTTTGCAAGATTGGCGGAACCAACCCAGGCGCTGTAAAGCCCCAGTGTTGGACTGGAAACAGAAAGTTGTACTTGGCCCCAGGAGAATACTGCGGGAAGCTGAACATCAATTTCAAATTCCTGTGAAACATTTGAAAGCGTTGCCAGTGGTACAGAACTTAACTGGGTGTAGGAAAAATTATTGATGGCAATAGCAGAGTTGCCTTGTGAATGCACATTGGTGTTTGCCAATGTGCCCGAGCTGGCAGACCAGTGTTGTGTTGATTCAAAACCCAATATATCCGTTTGTGTTTGTGCCAGTGCGCCTGCTGCAAAAACGGTCGTTATTAACACACTGGTTAATTGAAATAGCATTTTCCTGGCGCACATTTTTTTCATCGCCGTGTGTGCATGCCTGATTTTTGCAAACAGTTTGCGAATGGTGTACTTCATATTGCTCTCCATTGTTCACATTAATGACTCATCTGATACCAAATTTGCTCGAACCAAACAGCATTGAGCCTGGCGATCATCAGCCAGGCCTGTGACAAAAAGAAGATTAAAAGTCGTATTGGAAAAAATTTTGTCGGCTGAATTTGTTTGGGGTGATTTTTTCTTGAAAGAATTTTTTAGGCAGAATTTTTGCGCGAAGGTCAGTCACAAAAATACAAATTTTTACACTGATGGTTTTTAAACGTATGTGTTAACGTAATTGGCTATCTTTGCTGCCGCGACGATTGATGGGTGAGTGAGTGGTTTCTTCTTTGTCGCGTTCTTCCTGGCATTTAATACATAACCGCACACCGCGGATTGCCAGGCGACGCCCTTCCGGAATAGGTGCATCGCATTCCTCGCAACGGGTCAGGCTTTCTCCGGCAGGAATACGGCTGCGCGCTTGTTGGACGGCGTCATCAATACTTGCATCTATTTGGTCCTGGACAGCCCCGTCTTTTGCCCAACCTCCAGCCATTCGTTATTCCTCGTTAGCATTTCTATATTGGTGTTGCGATTGCGATAAAAAGCAGCAGGTATATTTTAACTGTCGCCATATGAATTGGTTGGCAGGCGTAAAATAAAGTTCAGTTTTTCGTTTGGCGACGATGTGCCTGTAAATTAAAAAACGGCAACCAGGGTTGCCGTTTTTTAGGTGTTAATCTGTTCCCTGATTACATTTTCCTATTAATTTTGCATATCCATTACTGACAGCTGCGTACTAATGTCCAGGCATTATTCCATGCCCAACCGGTACCCGGTGCATAAGCGCCGCCTTGTGAACACCAGCCGCTCACAGTACAACGGTACTCGCTACCACCATTTTGTACCAATGCATTATTCGCATAACTTGCGCCGTTGACAAACGCAGGTGATGTGCAATTGCCAGTAGCAGGTGCAGAAGATGATGAACGTGCACTACTGGTTGAAAGTGGTGATGAACTTGTTGAGACAACAACGGATGATGCACTCGAACCATTGTCAGTACATGCACCTAAATCCAGCCAATAGTTATAGGCGCCAGAGGTTTCAGCAGGGTTGTTACCCTGGGTCCAATAGTTAGCAGAGTAACGTCTGTTATTGTATTGAACTTGCTGCGGGTTGTTATACGCAGTAGTTGCATTCCATACCGGCAAGCCCGCGCACGTATTATTTGATGCGCTTGATGTTGTCCCGGTAGAAGAGCTCGATGTTACAACAGCAGACGACGCAATAGACGATGAACTGGTTGGTGTGCCGTAGATTACATCAATACATTGATAGAACGCTTCCGGCGCATCAGCCACTGGATCACGCTGCCAAATACTGTAAACAATATGACGGCCAGTACGCTGCGGCAGGTTCACAATATGAGTAGAAGTTGTTTCACGATCTGCAGGTGCTGATTGATGGATTTGCTCCAGGTCAGACCATTTCAATGGTGCTGCGCCGGGATTAAAACCTTGTTTGGTAATGTAGTAACGGAAGTACTTGGTTTTGTGTGCAGCAGTGTTGGTCCAGATAAATGCACGTGGACCTGCGCTAACAGTAGTCGCACTCCAATCATTACGCGCGAGGTTTAAGCCATTCATGCTACCGATATTGGCGCCACACAATTTGCCATCGGGAATCAGGTTCTGGTGATTGTCGTTAGCACCACCAATGCCGATGGATTGTGGTTCATACTGGCTTGAGTTACCTGCAGCTGAAGCTGCAATACACGCTGCCGAGCTACCACCGCCTTGAGCGGATGTACACAGGAATGCACGGCTTTTAGGGCTCGAAACATAACCGTGTGCACTAACTTCTACCGCGCTCAATAACGCAGCAGAACCTATTAACGCCGATAAACTTACAGCGCTAAATGTTTTAACACGGGCAACAACAGAAGGATTATTCATTATTCTCACTTTCACTCTCCACATTTATCAATGTTGATATGTCGATGGCATTTATCAAAAAGGATTTGATATTTTTGAAAGAATAAAATTTAACAATAAAAATTTTATTCGGGCGTTGAGTCTACGATGCTCAATTTAAAACACCAGTCTGACTTTTCGCTTTTCCGGGGTTTTAGCGTTCGACTTTACGATGAAAAAAAACGCACTTGTTTGAATGGAAATTTATGCGTCATTCAGCATTGCATTACTGCAATAGAAATAACTAATTCATTAGCGTTGGAAAACCAAGCCATTAAATGTGAACTTAATCTTTTTAGTTGTTTCCTAAAAGATGAATGTTTTTTTTAGGAGTAGGGCAGATGTCAACTAGTACACAAACCCGATATCAGCATCACCTTCAGCGTCGCCAAACGGGCGGCGAGCAAACCGACGAGCTCTTTATTAACAATCCTGATCATCCGTTGAAGGCGACGGAACAGGGTAACCAGGTACAAAAAATCGACTATGTTGAAGGTCAGGATCAAAAGTCGCCCCAAAACCCGGCAGAGCGTATTCCCGATGATATTAATACCCGGGAGCGTTAACCCGGGTTGAGGTGCGACCATGAATTGAGCAGGCTTCGGCAATGCAAGCCATTGCTGGGGCAGGGCTGGTTACCAAAATGACATCCACAGAGTTATCCACAGCTTCTGTGGATAGTCTCACTCTGCATCCGGTTAAATCGGTAAATACTATCGGGCATAGTATTTGCTGAATCATCTCTATCGCTTAACCGCCTAAATCTTTCCAGATAAGTAATATTTGGATAAATGTGGCGGAAATCTGGCTGCGGCGGGTAAATCTGCTGTTGGAAAGGTGAAAGTGGCATTAAATTTACGATTTTTATCATCTTGATGGGGGTGCATTGCATCGGTGCGCTTGCATAGATCCGTGCACCTTATGTAATCTGCGCGCCCGCCCAAAAAGCCCGAATAATCCTAAATGATGCGAGCACCCACTAAAGGTTTGGGCATGTATTGGTCTGGTTGATAGTGATCCAATCGTCATTTTCTACCTCTTGCCTTGAGTGATGGCGTAGAATGCCGCCCTCTTTTGGTGATTCGCTTGTGCGTTTTTTAATCCCTCGATTTGTTGGAGAAGCCTAATGTTAAAGCTGCCTGAAACCCTGCGCGAAAACGTCCGCCTGCTAGGGGAACTTCTGGGTGAAACAATTCACGCCCACGAAGGCGAAGCGCTGTTTTCCAAGGTCGAAGGTATTCGCAAATTAGGTAAGGCAATTACCAAGGCTGAAAATGGTGACTCTGCACCGTTGGTTGCGATGCTGAGCAGTTTGAATGACCAGGACATCCTGCCGATTGTACGAGCGTTCAACCAATTCCTTAACCTGGCCAATATTGCGGACCAGGAGTACTTCTCCAGTGCCGAAGCCGAGCGCGAGGACAGCTTGCAGACCATGATCCAGGAGTTTTCCCGGGTTCATGGCAAAAGTGCATTAACTGAAATTATCAATAAATTGCGTATCGAGCTGGTTTTGACCGCTCACCCGACCGAGGTGACCCGCCGCACCCTGATTCGCAAATATGATCAAATCGTAGATACCCTTGCCGATCGCCAGAACGGTAGCTTACTGACCTTTGAGCAGGATAAATTACGTGGCCGCCTGCACCGTTTGGTCGAGGAAATCTGGTCTACTGACGAAATCCGTACTACCCGTCCTACCGCTGTTGACGAAGCCAAATGGGGCTTTGCAGTTATCGAGAACAGCTTGTGGCAAGCGGTTCCTGACTTTATCCGCCATCTGGACCGTATGTGTACCCGTCATTTGGGGGAATCCCTGCCGGTAGATATTCGCCCCATCAAGTTTTATTCCTGGATGGGTGGCGACCGCGACGGCAACCCCAATGTGACTCACAAAATTACCCGCGAAGTATTGTTGCTGGGCCGCTGGATGGCGGCCGAACTTTACTCGCGCGATATTTATAGCCTTGGTGGTGATCTGAGTATGAGCGAAGCGAGCGACGAATTGCGCGCACGCTATCCGGACAGTGCTACTCCTTATCGCGATGCGATGTACGATTTGCGTCGTCGCATCCAGTCCACGCTGGAGTGGGCTGAAGCCCGCTTACAGGGGCGTGCGGTGGAAGTGCCTGCGGATCTGATCACCAGCCGCGAAGATTTGTTGTCGCCGTTAATGCTGTGTTTCCGTTCGTTGAACGAAGTGGGGTTACCACATATCGCCAATGGCCCGTTGGTTGACACTATTCGCCGTATCCACTGTTTCGGCATTAACCTGGTGCCGCTGGATATTCGCCAGGATGGTGATCGCCACGTACAAGCTATTGATGAATTGGTGCAATACCTCGGCCTGGGTGATTATCGTGCATGGTCCGAAGAAGAGCGTCAGGCATTTCTGTTGGAATCATTAACCAGTAAGCGTCCGTTGTTACCATCGGTATGGCCGGTGAGTGATGAAACTGCTGAAGTATTGGCGACTTGCCGTGTAGTCGCGCAAGAACCGCGCGAGATTCTGTCCCACTACATTATTTCCATGGCCCAACAACCCTCGGATGTGCTGGCTGTTGCACTCTTGTTGAAAGAATGTGGCATGACCTGGAACATGCCCATTGTGCCGTTGTTTGAGACTCTGGATGATCTTGATCGTGCGCCGGTTGTGATGGAGCGCTTGTGGGGCCTGGAGTGGTATCAGCAATATTCTGCTCATCAGCAGACAGTGATGATCGGCTACTCGGATTCGGCGAAAGACGCCGGTAAGCTCGCCGCAACCTGGGCGCAATATAAGGCGCAGGAAAAACTGGTGGCGCTGGCTGATAAGTTTGATGTGTCTCTGGTGCTGTTCCATGGTCGTGGCGGTACTGTTGGCCGCGGTGGCGGCCCGGTAGAGAAAGCGATGGCATCACAACCACCGGGATCTGTGAAAGGGCGTATCCGTGTGACCGAGCAAGGCGAGATGATTCGCTATAAATTCGGTCTGCCACGGGTAGCGTTCAGCAGCTTGTCTTCCTATGTCGTGGCAACCCTGCGCGCAACTATGTCGCCCAACGCGGCACCGAAAGATGAATGGCGTGATCTGATTGAACGCATGGGTAAAGCCAGTCTGGAAGCCTATCGCAGTGTTGTGCGTGGCCATAAAGACTTCGTGCCTTATTTCCGTAATTTGACACCTGAGCAGGAGCTAAGCCTTTTGGCGTTGGGCAGCCGCCCGGCCAAGCGTAAATCCACTGGTGGCGTAGAAAGTTTGCGCGCAATTCCCTGGGTATTCGCCTGGACACAAGTCCGCTTGAATCTGCCGGCCTGGTTAGGTACTCGCCAGTCGTTTGAATATGCATTGGAAAATGATCCGGCGTTGTTGCAGGACATGGTTAGCAACTGGCCGTTCTTTTCCAGCTTCCTCGATCTTTTGGAAATGGTCATTGGCAAGGCGGATGGTCCGATTTGTACCTATTACGAAGAGCAGTTGGTGCCTGTTGAATACCGTGGCTTGGGGCAGGAATTACGCGGTGATTTGAAAGCCCTTGAGGGCTTGATAAACCAGATGAAGAAACAGGATACGCTGCTGGCAGATGATCCGATGCTGCGTCAATCGCTGGAGGTGCGCAAGCCTTACGTTGATCCGTTGAACTACCTCCAGGCAGAGCTGCTCAAGCGCTATCGCAGCAGTGAAACCATCAGTCCAGACCTTGAGCGTGCACTTAAAGTGACCATGGCAGGTATTGCCGCAGGTATGCGCAACACGGGTTGATTTATAGACGATGCTGGCGGCTAAATTATGGCCGCCGGCGATTGTTACCTCCTGTTTCCTTTCTACCCTCTTGTAAAAACCCCTTATCACGATTTTTTCTATAGGTCGCCTATTTCCACCCGACGGAGTTGGCAGATCTTCTTAAAAAGCCGTTCGGTATATAATTTGAACTGGTTATCGCAAATTCGCTTGGCATTTAAAGGCTTTGTCGTTAAAGTTTGTTTAAGTGCACACCTGACAGCGCAGTCATTTAAAAAAACAATAATCCATACCACACAAATAGCTTCGCTCCAGAAGCAATACTACACGACTCATTTTGGACCACGGTCACCTATGGAAGGTACTGCTTTGAGGCTTATCCCGGCAGCTATCGGAAGGCTTTGTTATTTTTAATAGCTAAAAAATATAGATATTAGTTTTTTATACCTAAAATCAATGTGTGTTAGAGGTGTTTTACGATGAAATCGATTACCTCAATGAGGGGGAGGTTTGGTTTTCAGCGTGCGTTTACGTTGATCGAACTTATGATCGCGGTAGCTATTGTGGCAATCCTTGCTGCTATCGCTTTTCCTGCCTACACCAGTTATATCGCAAAAAGCGAAATTCGCTCAGCCCAGGCTGACCTGCTGGCATTGAGCCTGAACTTTGAAAACCGCTATCAGCGCACCCTGGTTTATCCCACGTTGACTGCGGCTGAAAAAGCAAATAAAGCGGGTATTCAGGGGTATTTCAAGGGGTGGACAACAAGTACCTCCAACTTTGAATTCAAGGTTGACGAGAGCAGTGCTTCAGTTTACAAAATTTCTGCTGTAGGTAGTGGTCGCCAGACGGGATGTACTATCAGCCTTAACTATAAAAATGAGCGTACAACCTCTGGTTGCACATATAACCCTGGTAGTTCGTGGTTATGAAGCAGCAGGGCGTGACTTTAGTTGAGTTGATGATTGTTCTTTTAATCATCGGACTTATTGCGGTTGCAGCTTCGCCATTTACTTCTGCCTGGGTGAAGGATGCAAAAGTTTCCGAAGGTGCATCAGCTGTTGAAGAGGCTATCGGTCGAGCAAAGGCTGCCGCCTTGCGCAACACCGCTCGCGTGACTGGCGACAAACCGGCGAGCAGGGTTTGTTTTAGCTCATCAGAAGTCAAAGTAGTGGTTCCCGCGACCCCAACCCAGGAAGTTAAATGCGATTTGACCCCTGTGTGGACTGCAAAACTGTCTGATGTTGTTACCGTTAAAACGTTTAAAGATAAAGACGATACGCCATCAACATGGTCGTGCAGCTGCTTTAACAATAAAGGATTAGCGATAACTGACTCAGCCAATTGCAATGAATGCAGCACTAACCTGAATTTTAAATTTGGACACACTGGAGTTGATAGTGATGAACGCAGTTTTTACTAAATCATCGCAGTTGCATAAAGCGCCTGTTGAGTGCGCCTCCAAATTCACGCAATTAGGCGGGATGATGATTGAGTCTCTTGTTGGGTTGCTAATCCTTAGTGTCATTGGTGGCGGTGTAATGCATGCAACAGCGCGTATGGCAAATACCCAACAGCAGCAGGCAGTGAATAACATTACGGTAAATCAAATGCGCAGTATGTTGGTGAATCGCACTTTTGGCGGCGCAGATTTGTGTGCGGCAGGTATTAATCCCAAAGTAAAGTTACCGGGCCAAACTGAAGAAACTGCCGTGGTAGTTAAAGGTTGCAACAACGTCAATATGGATATCACTAATGTAAAAACCGGTACTACTACGATGGTGAAACAAACGGTATCGAGTATGCGCCCTGTAGTTCTGGAGGTCGGCACCGACACTAACAAAGTACGTGTCGGGGGTGTTGAGGTGCGTGATGCGACCGCTCCATAAGCAGTTTTTTCTCTTCCAAAAAGGCATATCACTGATTAGTTTGATGGTGGGATTATTACTGGCCATGATCAGTATTCTCGCCGGTATGTTGCTTTACAAAAATATCGTGCAATCCTCAGTACAGGCACGTAGTGATGCTTTGCAAGATGGCCAGATTGCATCGGCGATGCTTACTTTGCAATTGGAGCTGCAAAGTGCAGGCTATGGCATTGCAAAAGACCCCACCACGACGCATGTGCAATTGGTTGATGGCAAGACTCTTTATTGGCGATTCAAAGATGGTTCTGCTCAATGCAGAAGTTTCCGTATCGAAGACAATGATGCGGGTACTCATCGCAAATTGGTGTTGCTCAAACTCACATCAGGTTGTGATGAAACATCTGCGCTTAATTCATTTAGCTGGAATGATGCCGATAAAGTCGAAATAAATCCGCTTGCCGAGTTTCGTAAATCGGATGCAACTGCAGTGGATTTACCGGTTATTACTATTGATTCTGTTGCGCCAGCTTCATGTTTCCCTTACGGCATGGGGACCAAGGGGGTACATCCTCTGGTAACCATCACCGCTGACAACGCAGCCATTACTGCAGCTAAGAAAATTGATGCAACAGCGGCAGGGCCTAACGCGCCATTTCGCTATGATTTTTGTTTATCCAACCTTTAATTTCCACATGTCGAGCAGACGCTATGAAAACGATTAAAGCAGCATTAGGAATTGGTGTTCGTCGTGCGAGTCAGCGCAAGCAATCTGGTGTGGCCACTATTTTGGTCATTTTAATGGTGGGGGTAGGCCTGGTCGCAGTGTCAGTCGGCACCATGCATACCATGCGCAACACCCAGGAGCGTCAGTTGGTAGCGCATTCACAGATTAATGCACAGGCCGGTGCTTGGGCGGCAGTGGAGACGGTACGCCAGCTGTTGGGTACGTTAACGGCAGACCAACTGGCGGGTTTGGTCATAGATAATGAATGGACTATCAGCGGAGTGGGGGTCAATGGCCTAACACAGAAAGCTGTTGTTAAGGCTGTTGTCCCACCGGCTGCCTCCAAGACCGATTATAAAATCAGGGTTTTGGTTAGTGCGGTGGCTGAAGCTGGACAGTCTTCATCAACTGTTGAGGTGGTTTATGAAGTGGTACCGGGGGCAGCGGCTGACCCCTTTGAGTTGACGGGGGTACTGGATTTTTACAACGATCTCGAGATGAGTGGCCATATGGATCTCAAGAGTCCTGATGCAGGGTTGAGCTTTAATGTCGATGGAGACTTTAATGCAACTAGTCTTAGCATTGGCGGATCAGGGCTCAAAAAAATGGCTGTGACAGGCAATATAACTGTTGGATCAGATATTCGCGTTGAAGAGTTGTGGGCAAAAAATGTCACGATCGTCGGTGGCGCAAGTGCTACAAAAGTTTTCGCGTTTGGTGATCCTGATGCAACGGATGATACCTGTTGCGGTAATGTCAAAATGACCGGAGGAACTGGTGTAACACAAATCAATGCTAATGGATCAGTTGATTCTGGAGGCAGTGGTGTTGATGAAATAAATGCGCGTCGCAATATCAGCATTACTCGTGGCGGCAGCAATCACAAGCGACTTACTGCTGGCGGTACGGTAACTAATACATCTGGAGGAAACATCACTGAGTTCATTAAATCGATAGGTGATGTAACCCTTAGTGGTGTGACTATGACTGGCTCTCCAGGTGTTGTTTCAAAGGGAAACGTAACAAATAGTGGTAGTGCGACTGTTAATAAAATTACTGCACTTGGTGGCGTTACTGTTCATTCAAATGGAACTGTCAATAATATTAAATCAGGCGGCAATGTTTCTCTGAATAACGTAGATACTAAAAACGTCGAAGCCGTAGGTGATATTACATGCCCTCCCGGCGTCTCAACAATCTACGAAAACCTTAAAGCTGGCGGTACAATTAAAGACTGTAAACCCACTTGGGACACTACACCCAAACCTACTTGGTTTCAAAAAGCCAAGGTGGACATGCCTGTGGTGGACATCACTATTCCTGACAAAATACCCAAAGTTAAATTAGATCAGCCTAAAGTTAATGCGTGGTTGTTGCGCTCTCAAGCGAATTACGCACTGGAAATTAATGCTGATGGCGTGCCTCAGGTCACTGTGAAAAGTGTACATGATGTGGCTGATGGAACATATTTTTTGCGCCCTGTAAGCGGCTCAGATACCGATAGGGAGTTTTTGTGTAAGACCCTCACCGCAGACCGTAAATTGTGTGCGGCCAAAAGCCCCAGTACTCCTGTTCATGCATTCTGCTATGGTGAAAGTGATAAGAACTCTTGTATTTCCTTCACTGTTGCCGATGGCACATCTATTGATGCCAAAGGGGAAAAAATACGCGATAAATTCATTATTGGTGGTAAAACCCTGGTTCCCGGGGTGGTTTGGATTAAAGGTGATGTGGTATTAAATAATGGGACCTACTACAACACCATTATTGCTACTGGTGATGTATCAACTTCCGGCACTGTAGTTTCTTACGCACTGAATTACGCTGCAGCTTATGAGAAACTAGACTCTGGTGTTTCCAAAAATGCAGTTTGTAAACTCGAATATGCAAACACTGCTGCTGCTGCGGCATTTTCAGGTCAGTATCCAACTAATTATTGCGTCGAAGGGAAATATGTATCTAATCCCGTGGGGAATATCGGCATTTTGGCGGGTGGTTACAATCCCGCAGATGCAGATATTTACACCGGTGGATATATCAATCTGGCAGCAAGTAACGCTATTTACGGTACTATTGTGTCGGGAAATATTCTGGAAACAGGTGGGAGTACGCACGTCTATGGATACATTTCTGCGGCTGGCTTGAAACAAAACGAGGATGAAAAAAATAAATTAACGCAAAGTACCACTGTTGATTTAACTAACCTGCCGGAAGGTTATGACCCCACAAAAATTCCTGACATGAGTGGTGGAAGCTCTGGTGCCACCGCCAAATCCGAAGTCCTCTGGAGCCGCTACCTCTAACACCTGTTCGCATTACCCCCCAAAAAGCGCAAATTGATCCCAAATCAATTTGCGCTTTTTTATTTAAGTTTTTTCCTCTGATCGTCGCCCTGAATCCCTGTATTTACAGCGAGTTAGCTGAGTAATTTCACTCAGCGGGGGGCTTTTGACACCTCCTTAATCCCCGTCTATACCTAGAGAACCCTCCTGAGAGCACTGGCGCAGGGATTCCTACACAACAACCTGTGTTTTTGCGATTGATATTGACGGAATAAACCATGAGTAATAGCTATTCCAGCGGGAATTCAACCGCATCCTATTCGTCCCCGACAACGGCTGGAAACACATCCTTATTGGGAATAAGTGTTGCAGTGGGTGTGATCGCCATAGTGGCATTGGGGGCGATTTTCAGTGGCTCGCTTTCCTTTGTCTGGAAATTACTACTGGCACTGGCAGTAGTTGCGGCGGCGATTTTTACCTGGATACAGGCATCGGCTGCCCTCAAGCAAGTAGAGGCGCTGCAAGCAGAATTGAAGCGTGCGCAGTTCGAACAGCAACTAACCCAAACCTACAAAACCCTGCTGGAAAATTACCAACAATTATTAAAAGACTTATTGCCCACCTGGCAGCGCCAAACCGAGCTGGCACGTCATCAACTAGAGTCAAGCATCACTGAACTGGTGGGGCGTTTTTCAGAAATCCACCAGCGGTTGCAAGCCGCGGTTGCAAGCTCTTCAACTACCGCAAGCAGCATGAAAGGCGATACAGGTTTGGGTGGTGTTATTCAATTTGCCAATGCTGAGCTCGGACAAATCACCCAAACCCTGCGCGCGGCGATGGAGCAGCGCGATGATTTACTGACTGAAATTTCCGGTTTATCAAAAATCACCGTCGAACTTAGCGGCATGAGTGCGGAGGTTGCGGGCATTGCATCACAAACCAATTTGCTTGCGCTCAACGCGGCAATCGAAGCGGCCCGCGCTGGCGAATATGGGCGTGGTTTCGCTGTCGTTGCTGATGAGGTTCGCACCTTGTCTACTCGCTCGGGTGAAACCGGTGCGCGCATTGGTAAACGCATTGAGCAAGTGAATTCCGCTTTGCAAACCACTTTGGATAGAACCACTGAATACGCCGCGCAAGACAGTAATCGCTTGAGTAAATCCGAAGGCTCTATCGCTCAGGTCCTCGAGCAATTCCAGCACTCCAGTGAAAGCATTTTGCAATCTGCACATGTGCTTGAACAAGAAAGCGCTGCGGTGCAATCCAGCGTGGAGGAAGTATTGGTGAATTTGCAATTCCAGGATCGTGTCAGCCAGATCCTGAGTCACGTTACCGATGATATGGAAAAACTGGTAGGCGCTGTCGCTGATCAGGAAACACGTTTGCGCCATGGTGAATCAGTGACGCTCATTGATATTCAGGAATGGCTGCGCGCTATACAAAAAACCTACACCACGCTCGAACAAGTGGATGTGCATCACGGATCGCATCACTCTAAAACGCCGAGCAATTCTGAAATTACGTTCTTTTAGGAGCAGTGAATGTCTAAAGTTATTTTGGTTGTTGATGATTCTGCCAGTGTTCGTCAAGTAGTGGGAATTGCGTTGCGCGGTGCCGGTTATACCGTAGTAGAGGCGAATGATGGCAAAGATGCGTTAACCAAACTGGATGGCCAAAAAATTAACCTGGTGATTTCTGATGTGAACATGCCAAATATGGACGGCATCAGCTTTTTGAAAGAAATGAAACAAAAAGCCAATTACAAATTTACGCCCGTAATCATGCTCACTACTGAGGGTGCCGAAGAGAAAAAACGCGAGGGGCAAGCCGCAGGTGCGAAAGCCTGGATTGTAAAACCTTTTCGCCCCGAGCAAATGCTCCAGGCCGTTTCGATGCTGATCTAAAGGCCGCGCCGCTATGAAAATCGAACGCAAAAAAAGCAAGGATACTTCCACCCTTATTTTTGAAGGTGAGCTGACTATTTATAACGTCAGCCAATTGAAAGATGAATTATTTGCCGATTACGACAAGCTCGCCGACAAAATTGCGTTGGATTTACATGCGGTTACCGAAATAGATACCGCCGGCGTGCAGTTGTTGTTATTTGCAAAGAAATTTTTCAGCGCAATTCATAAGTCCGTATTTATCACAAAAAGCAATGAATCAGTAGAGAGTGTACTGGTCGCGCTGGATGTGAATAGTCAATTCGCTCGCTAAAGGAAACCCCTATGAATCTTGACGGTGCCTTGCAGACATTCTTCGCCGAGGCGGAGGACTTATTGAATTCAATGGAGGCTGCCTTATTGCGTCTGGACGAAGGCGATAAGGATATGGAAACCATCAATGAAATTTTTCGCGCAGCACATACCATTAAAGGTTCTGCGGGTTTATTTGGTTTGAACGATATCGTGAGTTTTACTCACATCGTGGAAAATGTGCTTGATCGCGCGCGCGATGAAAAAATCACTGTGAGTGGCGATTTACTCAGCATCTTATTACCTTGTCGGGATCACATTGCCGTACTGGTAGAAAATGCCATGCACGAACGCGCGAATGATGAAACCTGCCTTGCACAAGGGCAAGCGTTACTCGATGCATTAAAACCCTGGCTTGGCGTTGCGGCAGCACCTGTCATTGCCAAACAAGAAAGCAATGCAAGCGCGGGTTTTTTTGATGGTAATACGGGAGGCTCGTCTGATCGCGACTCCTGGCATATTTCGGTGCGCTTTGGGCCGGATCTATTGCGCAACGGCATGGACCCGTTTTCGATTTTGCGTTTTTTACGCACGCTGGGTGAAATCACCCACATCACCACTATTACTGAACACCTGCCAGAGTTTAATGATTTTGATCCGGAGCAACTGTACCTGGGTTTTGAAATTACTTTGGGCAGTAATGCCAGCCAGCAGCAAATTGAAGATGCGTTTATGTTTGTGCGCGAAGAATCTTCAATCAAAATTATTCCACCGCGCAGTAATATCTATGCTTTTGTTAATTTAATCCAGTCATTGCCGGAAAATGCCCAGCGGCTTGGTGAAATCCTGGTGAAAAGCCATGCAATCACTTATCAGGAGCTTGAGGCTGCATTAGCCACCCAGAAAAACCAGGCGAAAGCACTTGGTAAAGTGGGCATGCTTGGCGATATTTTAATTGAAGAACAGGCGGTGGCCCCGGAAATTGTCAATGCCGCATTGGATAAACAGAAAAAAAACAACGAGAAAAAATCCAGTCCTGAAAATCGGTTTATTCGTGTTGACGCCGAGCGTTTGGACAAATTAATTAATTTGATTGGCGAGTTGGTGATCAATCGCCAGCGTGTTGATTTGCTCGCGTCCAAAATGGGTAATCCAACCCTGATTGAAGCGGTAACGTCCATGGGGAATTTTACCGAGGCAATTCGCGATGCGGCACTTACGCTACGCATGGTGCCAATTGGCGATACCTTCCAGAAATTCAAACGCGTAGTGCGCGATACCGCCAAATCGCTTAACAAAGAAATTGAATTGGAAATTGAAGGTGCAGAGACCGAGCTGGACCGTTCAATGGTGGAAAAATTAAATGATCCGCTAATGCATATTGTGCGTAATGCAATGGATCACGGTATTGAATCCATTTCCGTGCGGCAAGCGCGTAACAAGCCGGATAGCGGTACCATCAAACTGACTGCGCGCCACGATGCAGGCAATATTGTGATTGGTATTCACGACGATGGTGGTGGCCTTGATGTGGAAAAAATTCGCAAGAAAGCGATCACTAATGGTTTGATCGAAGAGGGTGTGCATCTTTCACGGCAGGAATTGTTCCAGTTGATTTTCCATCCCGGTTTATCAACCGCCGAACAAGTGACTAACTTGTCAGGGCGGGGTGTCGGCATGGACGTCGTAAAACGCAATATCGAAGAGCTGCAAGGCGGTATTGAAATTGAAAGTGAAATGGGGGTGGGAACGAGCTTGAGTATTCGCTTGCCGCTTACGCTGGCGATTATTGATGGCTTTCATGTTACGGCGGGTAATATTGATTTTATTGTGCCGCAAAATACGATTCTCGAATGTGTGGACTTAAATTCGCTGAATCATGTGCAGGGGCAAAATTGTGTAAATCTGCGCGGCGACCAGGTTCCTTATATTCGCTTGCGTGAAATTTTTTCGTTGCAACCGGGTAACCACAGCCGTGAAAAAATTGTAGTTGTTCAATTTGGTGAAAAACGTGCGGGCATTGTTGTCGATGAATTGCACGGTGAAATTCAAACCGTTGTAAAGCCCATGGGCCCTATTTTCCAGGCGCTGAAGGGGATCGGCGGTTCAAGTCTTTTAGGCACAGGTGCGGTTGCACTGATTTTGGATATCCAGCAATTAATCAGTTTTGCAATTAACCGCGAACATCTCCGTAACAATGCCTTTTCAGTCAACATCCAGGAGCAGGAATAAATGAATCAGGCAAGTAAACAAAAAAAGACCGGTTCCCCAGAAGTGATCAAGCAATACCTGACGTTTCGTATTGGCAATGAGCATTACGGCCTGGAGTTGTCGCAAACCCGCGAAATTATTGAATACAGTGGCATTACCGAAGTCCCATTGATGCCAAATTTTTTGCGCGGTGTGATTAATTTGCGCGGTGAAGTCGTGCCGGTTATTGATTTGGCTGTGCGCTTGGGGCGCAAGTCCATTGAAGTACAAAAGCGTACCTGCATTATTGTGGTGGAGTTGCAAAACAATGAGCAAAACCATGTGCTGGGTTTGCTTGCAGATGCCGTCAGTGAAGTGATCGAAATGGATGACGAAAACATTGAAGATGCACCATCTTTTGGAGCTAATATCCGCGCCGAGTTTATTCAAGGTATTGCCAAGCGCGAGGATGAATTTGTGGTATTGCTGGATGCAAATAATGCCTTGTCCATCCGCGAGCTGGCGCATTTGGTAGAAGCCCAGTTGCAATAACCTAATTTATTGTTGTGAGGGAGTTACCGTGTTAGCCAATTTAACCTTGAGGTCCAAAATATTGTTGCTCAGCGCCCTGATTATTATAGGGTTGTGTGTGCTGGGTGGCTCCGCCTACTTACAACTTCGCCAGTTCAACGCAATTGTTGATGAGACCAATGTGCACGTGCAGCGTCGCGCGGATATTTTGGGTGAGATTCAAGGTTCCGCTATCACGTTTAAAACCCAGGTACAGGAATGGAAAAATATCCTTATCCGCGGTAACGAACCGGAACAGTTTGTGAAATATGCCGATGGTTTTAACCTCGCCGAAAAAACTGTACAAAACCATTTGTCCAAGGCGATGGCATTGCAAAAAGCAGAGGGCATTGCAACGGAAGCGATTGAAAAACTGCAGGCAGAGCATGCGAACCTCGGAAAAAATTACCGTAATGCATTAAGCAATTTTGAACAGGATCAACCCAATACCGGCAAAGCAGTTGATAAACAAGTCAGTGGAATGGACCGCGAGACAGCGTCCCAGATGGAAGCGCTGGCCGCTGCAACCAAAACCGGTTTTGAGCAGTATTTGCATGATTCGGATAACAAAACCGAAGCCGTTTATAACAGGACCGTAAATATTCTGGTCATCATTTGTGTTGTCGCATCGGCCACTATTATCGGGACTATGGTAATTATTTTTCGCGATATGTTTAAAACCCTTGGCGGCGAACCTGCGTATACAGCTGATGTAGTGTCGCAAGTGGCCAATGGTTATCTCAATATTGATATCCAGCTCAAGCACGGTGACCAAAGTTCATTGCTGGCCAGTGTGGCCAATATGCGCAAACAACTTGCTGAAATTATTGGCGATGTGCGCAGTTCGGCCGACGCCTTGTCATCGGCCTCGGAAGAAGTGAACGCAACCGCGCAATCGCTGGCAAAAGGCGCGTCGATACAAGCGGCGAGTGTCGAAGAAACGTCTGCGTCAATGGAACAAATGTCAGCATCTATTTCACAAAACAGTGAGAACGCAAAAATTACCGATGGCATGGCTCAAAAAGCGGCGAACGATGCCGCAACTGGCGGTGAAGCGGTAATGAATACAGTGCAAGCCATGCAAAAAATTGCCGAGCGTATCAGTGTGGTTGATGACATTGCTTACCAAACTAATTTGCTCGCCTTGAATGCGGCGATTGAAGCCGGGCGTGCAGGTGAACATGGCCGCGGGTTTGCTGTTGTAGCGTCTGAAGTTCGCAAACTCGCCGAACGCAGCCAGGTTGCAGCACAGGAAATCGGGACCTTGGCATTAGATACGGTGAGACGCGCTGAAACAGCGGGAACAATGCTTAACAATATGGTGCCAGCGATTCGCAAAACTGCCGATCTGGTACAAGAAATTGCGGCCGCTTCTTCCGAACAAAACGCTGGCGTTGCACAAATTAACGGAGCCATTGGCCAGGTAAGCCAAACCTTGCAACAAAATGCCGCAGCATCGGAAGAACTCAGTTCGACTTCCGAAGAGATGAGCGCGCAGGCAATCCGGCTGCAGGAATCGATGACCTATTTCAAGTTACACGCGGGAGCGGCTAAGAATTCATTTAAAAAAACATCTTCCACGACATCACCCAAACCATCCGGTCCTGGCCCTAAAAAAATCACTGCACAACGTGTAGCCAGTGGTGATGACCTGGATGATAACTTTGTACGCTTTAACTGATAAAAATTGCCTGATTAATGTATCGGGAATTTGTGATCAAAGATCTTAATGGAGCTAAACATGACTGTTGCAAAAAAAATGCTATTGCTGGTCGCTACTGCGGTGCTGGGAATAATTATTCTGTCTGGCGCTGCCCAGGTGCAAATTAACACTGTGTTTGAACAAGCAAATTACAGCAATGAAAATGTTATACCAAGTATGAGTTTGCTCGCGGAAATTCAAAGCAGTGTTTATCGTTTCCGGATTCGCCTGAGTCGCTTTGTATTAAATACGGATCAAACGCAAATAGAAAAGCTGGAAATCGACTTAAATAAAGCGATGGCCGATGCACGCAATGGTTTAAAAAAATATGAAACCTATTTGTCCTCGGATAAGGATCGGGAGCTGTTTTCGGCCGATAAAAAATTCTTCGATAGTTTTGTAGGACACTTGCCGGAAATTCTCGCCGCTGCAAAAAAAGGCCAAACCGATGCCGCGCTCGCATTAATGGAAAAATCCGGAGATGATGCACGAGCTCTCGCTACGGCATTGGAAAATCACTCTGCGTATAATATGGAATTGGCTGATAATGCCAAAAATAATGCATTGGCAACCAAATCAAAAGCGGCATTAATTTCAATCATTATTTCTATCGTTACACTACTTGCTATTGCACTAATCGGTTTTTTCATTGCGCGCAACCTGCTTCGCCAGCTTGGCGGTGAACCTGATTACGCAGCGGCAGTTGTGGCCAAAATTGCCAGTGGCGATTTAACCCAGCAAGTGAACACCAGGCCGGGTGATACTACCAGCATGCTCGCGGCGATTCGGGAAATGTCGACGTCCTTATCGCAAGTGCTGGGGGAAGTGCGCAGTTCGGCTGATGCGTTGGCTTCGGCTTCCGAGGAAGTAAATGCAACCGCGCAATCGCTGGCGAAAGGCGCCTCGGTTCAAGCGGCGAGCGTGGAGGAAACCTCGGCATCAATGGAACAAATGTCAGCGTCCATTATGCAAAACAATGAAAACGCCAGTATCACTGATGGCATGGCCCAAAAAGCGGCGGCAGATGCAGCAACCGGTGGCAGCGCTGTTGCCAGCACCGTAGAGGCAATGCAGAAAATTGCGGATCGTATCAGCGTCATTGATGACATTGCCTATCAAACCAATTTGCTTGCGCTGAACGCCGCGATTGAAGCAGGGCGCGCGGGCGAGCACGGCCGTGGTTTTGCGGTGGTTGCCTCGGAAGTGCGCAAGCTTGCTGAGCGCAGCCAGGTCGCCGCACAGGAAATTGGTTCGCTGGCTGGTGAGACCGTTAGCAAAGCCGACAATGCGGGCAAACTCTTGCAGGAAATGGTGCCGAGTATTCGTAAAACGGCTGATCTGGTACAGGAAATTTCCGCAGCTTCGTCCGAGCAAACAGCGGGAGTTAATCAAATTAATGCCGCGATTGGCCAGGTAAGCCAAACCATGCAACAAAACGCAGCGGCTGCCGAAGAATTAAGTTCAACCTCGGAGGAACTGAGTTCACAGGCGATGCGACTGCAAGATGCAGTGAGTTATTTCACATTGTCTGTTGAAGATTCCCGCAGCAATTTTGCACGTAGTTCGCGCGCTACGCCTGCACAACCTGTTACGCCAACCCGTGCAAAAAAACCTGCAACAAAACCGACACCGAGTGACGATGACCTTGACAAGGATTTTGTGCGTTATACCTGACGCGCGGTGTTTATGATGAGCAGAATAAAAATATTATGTATAACGATCAGCAGGGGTGATGGTGATTATGTCCGCGGATAACGCAACTCCAATTCCTACTGATCAGGAGTTCCAATTATTCCAGCAGCTCATTCAGCAAAAGCTGGGTATTTTTTTGCCCGTGCAAAAAAAAGCGTTATTGAGCAACCGTTTGTGGAAGCGGTTGCAGGCCTGCGATTTAAAAGGTTTTGGTGAATATTATCGTTTTATCCAAAGTCCGCAGGGGCGTGGTGAATTAAGCACAGCGCTGGAATTAATTACTACTAACGAAACGTATTTTTTTCGCGAACAAAAACATTTTGATTATTTGCAGGATGAAATCCTGCCCAATTATCGCCCTGGCCATAGTTTCCGGGTTTGGAGTGCAGCGTCGTCAACCGGTGAAGAACCTTACAGTATTGCAATGGTATTGAAAGACCGTTGCAACTGCGATTGGGAACTACTGTGTTCCGATGTAAATCGTACGGTAGTAGAGCAGGCGAAAATCGGGATATACCCGGATATGCGCGTGCGCAATATTCCGCCGGAATATTTGCGCCGTTTTTGCCGTAAAGGTGTTGGCCCGCAAACTGGCAATGTAAGGGTGATTGCCGAATTGCGCCAGGCAGTGCAGTTTTTTACGCTCAACCTGCATGAAGATTTCCCTGATCTGGGGAAATTCGATCTGGTATTCCTGCGCAACGTTTTAATTTATTTTGAAAATGACAACAAAACCAAAATCCTGGAGCGGATTGCTGACAAGCTGAATCCTGGTGGCATTTTATTTGTGGGTCACTCCGAGAGCCTGCACGGAATCAGTAACCGCTTTGTTCCTGTAAAACCGGCTATTTACAGGCTGGTCGGGCGTTAATGAATGATTGCTGCTCCTGAATCAAAACCGCTGCACAGTATTCATCCCGGTGAGTGGTATTTCGGTACTGAATATGAGCGCTTGCACACCGTGCTGGGCTCTTGTGTAGCTTTGACTGCCTGGCACCCGAAGCTGAGGCTGGGAGGGCTTTGCCATTATCTGCTGGCAAAAATGCCCGAGCAAAAATTACCGGGACGCGATTGTCGCTACGCGGCCAATGCCCTTGAGCAGATGAAACTGGCGATGATGTCGTTTGCCAATCCTTCAGAATTTGAGTTGGGCGTGTTTGGTGGCGGTGATATGTTTGCTTACATCACTGCCACTTCCATCGGTACAGACAATATCCAATTTGCACGCAATTGGTTGATGCGCGAAAAATTAAAACCATTGCATGTGGATGTCGGTGGAAAGATTTCGCGTTCCCTCACGCTGATTATATCTACCGGGGAAATCCAGCTAAAACATTATCAAATGAATGCCGGTTAAGTTGTTGAAAAGCCGCGCTTATCGACAATACTTGGTGAAGTCGCGCAGCGTGAGTATTAACACGCGCAAGCCAATTTGTGTAAGCACAAGCCAAACCTATGTAGAAGTTGAGATGCTATGACTATTAATGTGCTGGTGGTGGATGATTCAGCCGTGGTGCGCCAGGTACTGAGCGGTGTTCTCAACGAGGCACCGGATATCAGTGTCTATGCCACTGCGTCTGATCCCATATTTGCGCAGCAACAGATGCAAAAAAAATGGCCGGATGTGGTGTTGCTGGATATAGAAATGCCGCGCATGGATGGCCTGACATTTTTGCGGCAATTAATGCAGGAGCGGCCAACACCGGTAATTATTTGTTCTTCGCTGGCCGAAAAAGGTGCAGAGCTAACGTTGCAAGCATTGGCCGCCGGCGCCATTGATATCATCACCAAACCGCAATTGGGTGTGAAAGATTTTTTACTCGAAGCCAAGCATTTGTTGTGGCAAACCGTACGCGGTGCAGCGGGTGCCCATGTATCGCGCCGTGCATCGGTAGCCGATAAAAAACCGGCTGCGGTTGCTGCACCAGCGGCTGATCTGGTCGCTATGACGGCGACTACCGATACTATTATTGTCATCGGCACATCGACTGGTGGTACCCAGGCGCTGGAAGAAATCCTTAGTAAGATTCCGCGTACTTGTCCGGGCATCGCTGTGGTGCAACACATGCCGGAAAAGTTCACCGCTGCGTTTGCAAAACGCCTTGATGGGCTCTGTGAAGTGGATGTAAAAGAAGCGGAGAGCGGTGATCGTTTAATTCCCGGGCGTGTATTAATTGCACCAGGCGGGCATCACCTGGAGGTACAGCGTTCGGGGGCCCAGTATATTGCCAAGGTTTTTCGCGGACCGAGTGTGAATCGCCATTGTCCTTCTGTGGATGTGTTGTTTCGTTCGGCTGCGCGCTACGCAGGTCGCAACGCCATGGGAATTATTATGACCGGCATGGGTGATGATGGCGCGCGCGGGCTATTGGAAATGCGCCAGGTTGGTTGCAGGACTATTGCACAGGATGAGCAATCCTGTGTTGTATTTGGGATGCCCAAAGAAGCGATTAACATGGGCGCCGCAAAAGAAATTATGCCATTGTCGCAAATCCCGGCAGTGTTGGGAGGCAAGGCATGAAGTCTGTGATTTCCGAATTGAGCGTGCTGGTGACTGACGACAGCCTCACCCAGCGCCAGTACGCCATGGACCTGTGCCAGGAACTGGGCGTGCAAGCTTTATTTGATGCAGCCAATGGTGTCGATGCATTGGACGTGTTGGATACAAACAGCGTCGATGTTGTATTAATTGACCTGGAAATGCCGATCATGGATGGGGTGGAATTAATTCGCTCCATCGCGCAAAAAAAATTAAATAGCAGTGTCATTATCCTCAGTGCAAAAGATCCTATTCTTATCGCCAGCGTAGGCACTATGGCCGAGGCTGATGGTCTGCATGTGTTGGGAACTTTTCAAAAACCATTGTTGCCTGATGCCCTGGAGTGCAGTTTGTTGCGCTTTATCCAGGACACTAAAGTGGCGGCAGAGCCAAAAAAATCAAACGATACAGAAGTTACCGCCCTGGAACTCAGCCATGCGTTGGCGAACAACGAATTAACCCTTGCGTTTCAGCCCAAGTTGACCGTGCATGGATTATTATTGCGCGGCGTAGAAGCATTGGCCCGCTGGCGCCATCCTGCCAAGGGCATGATATCGCCGGTAGTATTTATTGAATTGGCAGAACGCCACGGGATGATCGATGCGCTTACGCATTTTTTATTAGAAGAAGCATTCAAACACAAACGCACCTGGCAACAGTATGGATTGCGTTTCCATCTCGCATTTAATTTATCGCCATTGTCGCTCGCCGATTCTGACATGGTAGATTGGTTGTGCAAGATGGCTGAAAAGTACGGTATTGCGCCTGCCGAAATTACCTTTGAAGTGACCGAGAATGCCTTATTGGGCGAATTGGCCAGTGCGATACGTACGCTCGCGCGTTTGCGGTTAAAAGGTTTCCATATCGCTATTGATGATTACGGCACTGGTTTTGCGAACGCCCAGCAATTATCGCGCGTGCCGGCCACAGAATTAAAAATTGATCGCTCTCTGGTTCATCGCGCTGCAGCCCGACCACAACAGCGAACCATTCTTGCGAGCACCATCGACCTGGCCAAAAACCTGAATCTCACTACGGTTGCGGAAGGTGTGGAGACCGCAGAAGATTTCAAAATCCTCTACGATTTGGGTGTAGATCTGGTACAAGGTTATTATTTTTCCAAACCGCTTTTCGCTGATGATCTATTGAATTGGGTTAAGAATGATTTGAGTCAGCTGCGCCGCCAACAGGAACAAAAATAATTTTTTTATCCGCTCAATCCCGGTTATAACCGCCGTTACCATTTTTGGGTAATAGTTTGTCCATTCGGCACATGGGTCGCTTCTATCTGCCTGTTGCCGGCAGTTTTGCCCCCCGCAGCGGGGAAATCATCACAAAGACGGGTTAATATAAGGCCTCCAGGCAAATCCGGTGGGGTTCTCTCGCCGGATTTGGTTTAGTATCCGCTGTGGCTTTATTCATGATGGGTACAGCCTCGCCGTCGCAGCATAAGCCGCAACTGGCAAGTGTTCGCTGCAATGTTCCCCGATTAACCCTGGCGGCTGCCATTAATTGTGCAATGGCCATTAACCATAGGGCTATAGCTATGAACAACGTGCAACCCAAACTACATGCTGTACACCACGTTGCCCTGATTTGTTCGGATTATGAAAAATCCAGACATTTTTATGTAAATATCCTGGGGCTTGAGGTGTTGGCAGAAAATTACCGTGCCGAGCGTGCATCCTGGAAATTGGACCTGGCGTTACCCAACGGTACCCAACTGGAGCTGTTTTCATTCCCTAACCCACCGGCGCGGTCGTCGCAACCAGAGGCTTGCGGTTTGCGCCATCTGGCATTTGTAGTGCGCGACCTGAATGCGCTAATTGATTGGCTGGTGAGTCATCACATAGACGTGGAGCCAGTACGCGTGGATGAATACACACACAAACGTTTTACGTTTTTCAAGGATCCCGATGGTTTGCCGTTGGAACTTTATGAATTACCGGCAATATCGCACAACTAATTCCTATCAATTGCAAAGTGAGATGCGCTTGTGTTGAAACGCGTTTATTCGTTAATGGCTTTGGGATTGTTCTGTTGCCTCGGCGCCAATCAGGCAGGCGCACGCGAACTGGTGTTAGCATTTGAAAATACATTACAGGAGTCTACCTCACTGGATGCTATGGCGCGTTCACAAATGCTGGTGCGCAATTTGGCAATTGCCGGTGTTCCGCAAGCGATGTTTTTAATTAAAACGGAAAATATGGGCGCTAAGAACAGTGACCGTGTTGCGTTGTATAGTGATAAAGGGCACTTGCTGGTAAATGCTGGTCACAATCACAGTTTGGTGAGCAAAAGTGACCTCTATGCGTATGAGATTGGCATACTCAAGGCCAATCGTATTCTGGAGCAATTTTCCGGGTACAAAAAACATATTCATTTTTCTACGTTGCATGAAGTGGCTGATACAGGAATTCAGCGCGGACTGATTGAATTCTTGCGCGAGCGCGATTACCAACCAGCCTTCACCGGTTTTAATAACGCGCGTGGAATTGATGCGTATATTGATCAGCTTTACCAAAAGAAAATTCGCAACAATCGCCGCGTAGATATGGCAGCGCTGGAAAAAACCTATGTCGAATTAATGTTGCAACCCTTGCAGCGACAAGATGAATATCTTTTCAACATGCTCGGTTATTCCCCGCGCCAGGTACTGGTGATTCAGGAGAATGATTTGGCGGCGTATTTTATTGTGGCGTTGGTAGATGAATTGGTTGCGCAAGGCTGGACCATGATCGCTGCCGAAAAAGCGATGAATGACCCCCTGGTCAATCCTATCGCACAAGGTGGCTGGGGTGCGAATAGTTATCTCCACGGCTTAACCGGTTTGCCTGAATTACCGGTGGCTTACCCGCGTGTAATTGGCGAGCGGCAAGCGGGCGTTGATCGCTTGTTGCAACTACAGGTTCCGGGTTTTATTGAATAGTTTTTGTTTCATCGTTATCCATTTTTTTCATATTATTGAATTTATTTTTATCAGGTAGTAGAGGCAAGCATGCTGAAAAATACATCCCGTTTGATCGCACTCTTCGTTGCCAGTGCAATAGCGACGGGTGCCATGGCGCAACAAAAATCAGTGATTTTTAAAAACGGTTTTGATTCTGAAGCCGATACCAAAAAAATTGCTTTGTTGTATGGCGCAAAAACAGTAACCGAACAAGTACGCAACGGTACCGGTGCGGTGCAAATTGAAGAGGGCGAAGCGTCAATCCGTTCCCGCGTAAACTTAAGCGAGCAAGGCACACTGGAATTCTGGCTTAAAACTTCCACGCCTGCCACCCAATATAAAGTGACGGTACTGGTGGCGACCAGCCAGAATACAGATACCGGGTGGGTGCAAGTAGGGCAGGTAACCGGCAGCAATGCGTCGGCCGAATACCATGCCAAACGTATTTCCATCGATGATCCGGGCAAAAAATATTTGCGCCTGGATTTTGAAGTCACTAATGGGCAAGTGTGGATTGATGACCTGAGCGTAGAAAAAATCCTGCTGGACACCGCGTTGCAAAAAAACCAGGAAAAAGTTATTGCCGAAGTATTGGGCAAATTGCGCGATGATAAAAACTATCAGGTCCAGGCTGATGCGTTGCGCACATTGGGTAAAAATTACGCGGCCCAAATTGATGTGCAACGCCAGTACCTTGAATATGCGAATGGTATTTACTCCAGTGTTACGCTGGTTCTCGCCACGTCCGAGCGCGGAAAAATGGCCAACCCTTTGGGTTATCAAACTTTTAAAGGAATTGTAAATGATGTTCGCACTGTGGCATCGCCTATACAAAAATCGCGTATGGAATCATTGCTGAAACCGTTGGGGGATATTGCCACTGCGACTTTGAATGTGATGACGCAAGGTGCCTATCAGGCATTTGCCGAACCCTTTAAAACCATTGTGGCTACAACGTTTGATCGGGTTTCCTACGAAAATGCCGGTGTTGATCGCAAAGCGCGCAAATTTGCGGAAGAGAATGGTTTGAAAACATTTGCCAAGGCCGAGGGCTTCCTCGGTGAAGTAGAGAAAGAACTCAATACCGTAGTTGCGTTGGATAAAGACCTGATTGATATCCAGCGCGAAGTGGATAAATTCCGTAAAGACCTGGACAAGCATTTAAAAGAGTCGCTTATCGCCGGTGGCATGGGGCGCGGCCAGGAAAATTACAATCGTGTTATGAGTAAGGATGAGCCAACGCGCAACGAAGCATTGCAGGAAATTAACAATTATTTCACCCTGCAAGCGGAAAGCTATCAAAACCATTCCAGTTCAAACACCGAGTTTGTACAGTTTATGATGAAGGCGACTGGCACTATGGAAGAGACGCAAGTCTTTAAAGAGCGTTTCAATGTGATTGCGTCTTCGGTGATTACTTTCTACGATAAATTTGATCGTTCTGTCGCCAAAGACCAAAATCCCTTTTCCGATGACAAAGATCGCGCGCTCTGGGAATCCCACGCAGTAAAAGTTCGCGCGTATATTCAGGAATCCAAAGCCGCTTTTGCAAAAGCCTATATGTAACCCGCTTGTTAACGTAGCAATGTTAAAAACGCCCCATTCTTTAATGGGGCGTTTTTTTAACGTCGTCGCCAGTATTGGTGCTCTTGTGAAAACTTGTCGCGCGTATACCCAAATAGTCATTAACAAGCTATGCTTCCCCGAGCGATAATTTTCGCGCCGCTGTCGTTAGCGGTGAAAAATTTGTAACACGCTCACTCCTTTAATAAGACCTAATACAATGCTGACGTTACCCGGACGGTCATCAAATTTTTTTATTGCATGGCGAATTTCGCCAGAGCCCTTTCGTGTGGCTGTTTGTGCGTTGCTTTTGGCGACATTGCTGGTTTTTGTCCCCAGTGTTGCTTTCGCGCTGGATAAACAAAAAATAACCGTTTCCTATCTCTATAACTTCGCGAAAAATATTGAATGGCCTAATCAACAGGCTATGACTTCATTTGATATTGGTGTGTACGGCTCATACAGCCCGGCACTGATGGATGAGCTCAACGTATTAAAACAACGTGTCAAATTGCGCAACCTGCCTATTACAGTCACCCAGGTCAACCGCGTTGACTCCCTGGGAAAATATCACCTGGTGTATGTGGAGCAGGTGAGCGCCAAAACGATTAGTGATATTTACGATGCCCTTGAAGGCAAACCGATATTGCTGGTTACCCACGCGTATGACAATAAACAACTGGTGATGATTAACCTGGTTCCCACCGGGGATGATCGCCTGAAGTTTGAAGTGAATAAATCCAACATTATCAATCACGGGCTAACACCCTTACCTGAGTTGATTTTGAATGGTGGCACTGAAATTGATGTGGCCCGTTTGTATCGGGAAGGGCAGGCGTCGTTAGTCGCGTTACAAAAACAATTGCAAGGGCGTGAAAAAGCCCTGAATGAATTAACCCTTTCTATCCAGAAGCAGCAGGCTGCGACTGACCAGTTGCAAGCGCAAATGACCACGCTCAACCAAAATATCCAAAAGAGCGATGCGCTGATTGCCGAACAAAAACTGCAATTGCAAAACCAGCAAACACAAATTGAAGCCAGCACCCTGGAGCGTGAAAATTTATTGCGTGAAGTGGCACAGCGCACGCAGGAATTGGATGAACAGCAACAGCATTTGAATACAATTCGCGCAGAGATTGATACGCGCGAGAAGCGTCTGACGTATCTCAATAACACTATCCAATCGCAGGAAGACATAATCCATAAACAAAAAGCAGCGATTGTTGATCTGGATGAATTGGTTGATTCGCAAAAAGTCGCCCTGCGTTATTTGTGGGGGTCGGTTATTCTCGGTGCGCTGTTAATTGTTACTGTCCTGATTGCGTACACGGTCAAACGCCGCGATAACCAACGCCTGGCTGCACACAGCCAGGATCTACAAATGGCGCGTGACCGGTTGGCAATTGCCAAACGCAAAGCCGAAGACGCGAGCCAGGCAAAAAGTGAATTCCTGTCGTTAATGAGCCATGAATTACGTACGCCCTTGCAGGCCATTATTGGTTATACCGAAGTGGTTATCGAAGAATTGAATCTGATCGATGACGAACATCATGTAAAAGATTTAACACGTGTAATTACCAACAGCGAACGGTTGTTAAAGTTAATTAACGGGGTGTTGGATCTGGCCAAAATTGAATCTGGCCGTATGGATCTGGATTTAACCGAGGTGAAATTATCCAGCCTGGTTGATGAAGCGGTCGGGACGGTTGCGCCGCTGCTTGAACGCAATGCTATCCGGTTGTTGATGGATGTCGATGACGGTGAGTTTTTACCCAAGGCAGATCCGGAAAAACTGTTGCACATATTGATTAATTTATTGGGTAATGCGATCAAATTTGCGCCGAACGGCCAGGTGCGTATCAAGGCATATCATCAGCCCAAACGTATTTATATCAGCGTGGCGGATAGCGGCATTGGCATTTCTGCAGAACAACAAGCTGGAATTTTTGACCCATTCAAACAAGCGGATTCAGGTACGACCCGTAAATTCCAGGGCAGTGGCCTGGGGCTTTCCATTACCCGCCAATTGTGTGAATTGATGGGGGGGAGTATCCGTGTAGAAAGTGAGTTGGGGGCAGGTGCGAAATTTATTGTGGAGCTGCCGTTACCAATCAGTCCGGTAGCCGCCAACAAAATTAAAAATGATGTTGACGATATATTACCGCTCGCACCGACAACGCCCGCCGTTACAGAAGGTGAGCATGTAGTGATGATTGATGATGACCCGGCATTCCTGGATATCATGGCGCGCACGATTCGTGCTGAAGGTTATGAAGTGCATACGGCGAGTGATGCGGAAAGTGGCTGGCGTTTAATCCAGTCAGTCAAACCGCAAGTCATCACACTGGATTTATTATTGCCCGATCAGCACGGCTGGATTTTATTTGAACGTATTAAAGATGATCCGGATGTCCGTGATATTCCTGTAATCGTGGTATCAATGATCGAAGAGCGTAAACGTTTTAATCGCCAACCTGCTGAGGAATATTTAACCAAGCCGGTTAAACGCGAAACCTTGAAGTTGGCAATCCAGCGTCTCGCACCCCGTAAAAGTTAAGTCAATGGGCTTTGCTTTCATGCGAAGTTAAACTAGTCTTACGATTTCTTAGTGCAAAAAGTACTTACTCGCTATTTTTAGTGTTGAACAATAGCGATTGGGCAGTGTTACGGCTTATTGGTGTAGTTGGGTAGTAGTGGATTAGCAGTAGTGAGTGATTCAGTCAGCGGAGTGACGCAAGCCCTTTTTTAATAGGTTGTCATTATGCGCTTGTCATCCATGGCAAAATTTTCGCTGACGTTGCTCTCGGCTGCTATTTCATATGCAGCCGTTGCATCTACTGCTTCACCTCCCTCGTCATCTGAAGATTTTTATAATCTTTCCCTCGCCGAATTAGGGCAAATTCAAATTTCCATTGCGACGGGCAACAGTATTTCGTTAGACCGTGCACCAGCGGTAGCTACTGTAATTACCGCCAGCGAAATCCAGGCAATGGGCGCGCGCAATTTAAATGAAATATTGGAAACGGTGCCCGGTTTGCATGTTTCGCTGTCCAGTTTAAGCCGCCTGGATTCGGTGTATTCCATTCGTGGTATCCACACCGGATTTAATCCGCAAGTGTTGTTAATGATGAATGGTGTTCCGGTGCAATCCAGTTTGCAGGGCGGCCGGCCATCATTACTCCGTGTTCCCACTACCGGTATTGAACGTATTGAAATTATTCGCGGGCCTGGTTCAGCCGTATATGGGGCTGATGCTTATGCGGGCGTTATCAATGTTATTACCAAGGATGCCTCTTCAATCGATTCCACCCGTATGGGTGGCGGTGTAGGTTCATTTGGTGGCAGGGATGTATGGTTAACGACTGCCACTGAATTACATAATTGGAATGCGTCGCTAAGCCTCAGTTACCAGGAAAGCAATGGCGATAACAATCGTATGGTTACAACGGATATCCAATCAACCCTGGATAGGGTTTTTGGAACCAATGCATCGCTTGCCCCGGGCGCTTTATCAACACGCTATCAAATCCTGGACACCCATCTGGCACTCACACGCGAGCGAACCCAGATTAATATGTGGAGCTGGGTTTCCAACGACGCTGGCATCGGTGCCGGTGGAGCCCAGGCGCTGGATTTTAATGGCAACGATGAAAGCAATCTTTTTCTAATCGATGGAACACACCATTTTGATAACGCCGATGGCGAGTGGGACAACAGTGTTCGCTTGAGTTATCTCTATTACGATTTACAAACACGGTTTTCTTTATTTCCCGAAGGCGCCGTGATACCCATTGGTGGCGACGGCAATGTCAACGCGGTTGACCCAGTGGGTATTGTGTCATTTCCTGATGGGTTAATCGGGCAGCCCGGGCAGGAATCGGCGGACACCCAAATAGATATGATTTCCATCTATTCCGGTTGGGAATCACATCGCCTGAGAATTGCTGCCGGCTCTAAACATCAAACACTCGAAGCGCGCGAATATAAAAATTTCGGCCCGGGTGTGATTGATGGCAGTATTCCGGTGATCTCCGGCAATGTCACCGATGTGAGCAATACTGATTATGTTTTCCTGGCGAAAAGTTCACGCACCATTGGTTATCTTTCATTGCAAGACGAGTGGCAAATTACGTCTGCATTGGAGCTGACAACCGGTGTTCGTTATGACGATTATTCTGATTTCGGCGGCACCACTAATCCGCGTATTGCGCTGGTGTGGTCGGGCACCGAACAATTGACTACCAAGTTGCTATACGGCAGTGCTTTCCGTGCACCTTCGTTTATGGAGCAGGGCTCAAAAAATAATCCGGTGCTGCTGGGGAATCCGGATTTGGATCCGGAAAAAATAAATACACTCGAACTTTCATTTAATTACCTGGTAACACCAGACCTGCAAACGTCACTGACACTATTCAATTATGAAGCTCGCGATATGATCGAGTTTGTGTCGGAAAGTGTGGTCAATATTAAAACTGCACAAAACGTGCGCGATCAGGATGGTGAAGGTTTTGAATTGGAATTCAATTGGAAACCTAAACCCTCATTGCATTTTTCAGGCAGTTATTCCTACCAGGATGGGCGCGATGTTGCCACTAACCGCCCGGTTGCCGACGCGCCCGGGCAACAAATAAAAATGAATATGAATTGGGAGTTCGCTCCGTCCTGGACTGCAAATGGCCAATTGATTGTTATTGCTGACCGCGAACGCCGTGAAGGAGATTTGCGCCCTGCAATTGATGATTACGCGTTACTGGATTTTGCAATAAAGCGTGAAAATATTTTTCCGCAGCTGGATGCTGCCCTCGTATTTAAAAACCTGGCTGATGCCGATGCCCGCGAGCCCAGCAGTGGTGAAATTGCGGATGATTATCCGCTGGAGTCGCGCAGTGTCTGGTTACAATTAAGTTATCAATTCGATTAACGTATTCCCCCCAAGTGAATGTAAATGCAAGAACCCAAACACGATCAGGTGCGCAGCCGCAATGAACCTTTTGTGGCCAAAACTGTTACCCGCATATGGCATGAAACGCCGGATGCTGATAATCCATACATCGCTCAAGCGGCTTCCTGCCATGGGTACGATTTGCTGGAGCTGATGGATAAGCGTTCATTTGCCGATGTGTTTTATTTGTTATTTCGCGGCGAATTACCAACACCGGCGGAAGTGCAACTATTCCAGGCGCTGATGATTGGTTTGATAAATCCCGGTCCACGCCACCCTGCAACGCGCGCTGCCATGAATGTAGGGGTGGGTAAAACGAATCCCCTGCATATTTTACCAATCGCCAGCGCGGTGCTTGGGGGCGATTACCTCGGCGGTGGTGAAATAGAAAATGCCATGCGTTTTTTGCGCAAACATCATTCCACACCGGCACAGGAATTTTGTGCGCAATGGCGCGATGCAGGCGCATCGCCCGAGAGCCTGGCTACACACGGCATTTATGGTTTTGGCCAAAAAAATGGTGGTGTGGATTTATTAACCCGATCAATCGCAGAACATTTACTCTCATTGCCGGGCGCAGGCAAATGTTTGCGGTGGGGGCAGCAATTGGCAAATAGTTTACAGTCTTTTGGAATGGGTTGGTTAAGTACGGGCGTTGCCGCTGCCGTGTTTGCCGATTTGGGTTTTCATCCGCGTGCGGGCGGTAGCTTGTTTCAATTACTCGGTGCGCCCGGTTTGGTTGCCCACGGTTTGGAATTAGCCAACAAGCCTATTACAGCAATGCCTTTTGTGAGTGATGACAATTATGTTATCGAACGCTAATACCCCGCCTGTGGTTTCGTCCAACACCGACACAAATGTTGTCGAATTCCTCGATCAGCAACGCGGAAGAATTGTCAGCAACACTGGCGGCTGGTTTCCCGGCAAAGGCGTCTTCGCCCACGGTTATTCCATGCTGGAAGAATTGGTCGGCGTGAAATCGTATTTCCAGATTTTAATTCTCAACGCGACCGGAAAATTAGTCAGCAAGGAATTAGCAGATTGGGTTGAGGCAATTTATGGTTGTTTAAGTTGGCCTGACCCGCGCATTTGGTGCAATCAAATTGGTGCATTGGCCGGTGCTGCACGTACCTCGGTTGTAGCCGCCACCACGATCGGCTCACTTGCTGCTGATTCCCGCTCCTATGGCCCTTACACATTGCTGGATGGTTTGCGCTTTATCCAGGATGCGCACGCACAATTTTTAGCGGGCGCGACCGCTGAAGAAATTGTGCAGCGTATTACCGCGGCCAATCGCGGCAAACCCTATATTGTTGGTTATATTCGTCCTATCGCCAAAGGTGATGAGCGCCTTGAAGCGATGGAACGCTACGCAAAAAAATTGGGTTTTGCTATCGGCTCGCATCAAACACTGGCTTATGACATCGAAAAAATATTAATGCGCGAGTTTGACGAGGGCATGAATATTAATGGTTATATGTCCGCCTTTTTATCGGACCAGGGATTTACGCCGGAAGAGGTGTATCAAATGTTTGCCGCGATGGTGGCGAGTGGTGTGACCGCTTGTTACCTGGATACTTACCGTCGTCCACCCGATACTTTTTTACCGTTGCGCTGTGACGATATTGATTACCAGGGGCCGGCAGCGCGTAGCGTCCCCCAACCTTGAGTGATAGCAGCGTTGCTATCACTCAATGCGCCCTAACTTATGCTTGGGACGCTTCGGTTTTGTTGTGCTGCAGTAGTATTTTTTCCACCGGCAATGGATGCCCGATGTGATAACCCTGCACAAAATCCACACCCATATCTTTCAGTATTTCCAGGATTGCTTCGTTTTCGACATATTCGGCCACGGCTTTTTTGCCGAGCGCCTGGATAACCTGGATCATGGATTTCACTAACGTCTGGTCAATTTGATCGCGGTGCAAATTCTGGATAAATGAGCCATCAAGCTTGATGTAATCTGCAGGCAAATCTTTTAAATACGCAAAGCTGCTAAAGCCTGAGCCGAAATCATCCACCGAAAAACTGCAACCGAGCTTGTGTAAATCAGCAATCACTTTCTGGGTGATGTGTAAATTGAACAAGCTGGCGCTTTCCGTTAATTCAAAGGTAATGCGCTTGGGGTTTACGCCGGTTGCATTGAGGTTTTCCAGAATGCTCGGCGTGAGGTTTTCATCTTTAAATGCCTGCGCCGATAAATTGATGGCGATATGATTCAGTTCCGGGTGTTTATGCAAAGTGTGGATGGCTAGCTTGATGATCCAGCGATCCAGCAAATGCATTTCACCGGCGGATTCCAATGCGGGAATAAATGTATCCGGCCCTACAATACGCCCATCGGTTTCCCGCAGGCGCACCAGCGCTTCATAATAGGAAACGCGATTATTTTTAATATCAAAGATTGGCTGGAAGTAGAGCACCATGCGATCTTCCATAATCGCTTTGCGAATTTTTTGCGAGGTGTTAACCGAGTGACGCAACTCGTCGCTCTCGCTGTCGAGTGGATCGTATTGGTGAATCAGGTTGCGCCCACGCCCTTTGGCAACGTAGAGCGCAATATCGGCGCGCATTAAGTGTTCTTCAGGATTATTGGTGCTGCCATCAATCAGTGTTAAACCAATACTGCTGCCCAGGCTGATGCGTTGCTCCTGCAACTGGAATGTAAATTCCGCCACAATTTGCTGGATATTGCGCGCAAATTCGTACACTTCATTAGCTTTAATATCGCGCAATAAAATCGCAAATTCGTCGCCGCCCAGGCGACATAAAATATCGGTGCCGCGAATACGTTTGCTGAGCAAGTGCGACATTTCCCGCAGCACTTCATCGCCTTTCTGGTGGCCGAATGTATCGTTAATCACCTTAAAATGATCGAGATCCAGATACACCAGCGCATGCTGGCGATTATTGCGCACGGAATCGGCAGTGAGTTGCGCGAGTGTGGATTCAAAGAAATGGCGATTGTATAAACCGGTTAATGAGTCGTGCATCGCCAGGTATTTTAATTGCTCCTGGGATTCGCGCCGCTCGGTAATATTGTCCAGGCAGATAGTGAGGTTTTCGGAACCTTGTAATTTGGTGGAGCGGCTGATCTTGAGTTGCACCCATAATTTTTGGCCGCGGTAATTGCTCAGGCACAATTCAAATTCAGGGCAGGGTTTATTGTGTTGCAAGGATTTACGGATTTTGCTTTTAAATAACGTGTATTGGCTAAAGTCTTCGTTAGAGACAAATGTTTCCAGTGGTTTTCCCAGGCATTCGCTGATTGAAAATCCCATCATGGTTTCCCATGCCTGGTTTAGGTATTGGATATTAAAATCCGCATCCAGCTCCATGACTACCGATTGCAAATCGTTGAGCAATTGGTGATGGCTTTCATAGAGTGCGCGATATTCGCGCTCGCGTTCCTGCACGGTTTTTACCCGCTCGGCAAACTGCGCGTTGCTAACTAAATAGTCATCGCGGTGAATGGCGATATCGCACACTTTGCGCAGTTGTTCGGCGCGAAATGGTTTGGGCAGAAAATCTACCGCGCCTAGCAGCATTAATTCCTCGGCCTGGTCGATGGTGGTATGTGCAGTCATCATCACGATCGGTTGGTTTGGATCTATGTTCTGGATTTCTATCAGGATATCGCGCCCGGATAGCTTGGGCAGCATTACATCCAGCAGGATTAAATCCTGGCGGCCTTGTATCCAGGCTTGCAAGCCGACATCACCTTCGCTGGCAAATTCAATATCAAATGATGCGGAGAGAAAACGCCGAATTAATTCGGCGGTATCAGGTTCATCCTCTATAACTAACAAGCGTGGTTTTGCTGTTCCGGCCTGTTGCTTGCGCGTTAAGCTTTTCACCAGCGGGGGTAGTTGGGCAATGTGTTCGAGTGGTAATAATTGGTTGATGCCATATTCGCGCGCAGTCACTTCGGCAATGCGTTCACACCAGGTCTGCGCAGTGATGACGATGGGCAAATCGATGCGGCATAATAAAATCCCGCTGCGTACCAAACGTGAAAGCCTCCAGCCATCCAGGTCGGGAATATCAATATCCACAATCAATAAATCGATGGTTTGCTGGCGCAATACACGCAGGGCTTTTTGAGCGGAATCGACACAAATGGTGGTGGCTTGTGCAAGTACTTGCAGGCTGGCATCAATGGTGGCCAGCGCTTGGGAATCGTTATTAACGATGAGTATGTTAATAGGCGAGTCAGGTTGATTGGTGTTATTGGGTAACACGCATAAATCTCCGAATTAATATCCCTTTAGCCTAGCATAAACCGCTGTTTTCTTTTTTATTCTGGGACAAACTGCCCGCGGATTCTTCCTTGCAGAAAACGGTTTGACCGGGTGCTAACCACCCGGTGTTGCAGAGCCATTGACTGCCAGACCTTTGATTCGGTCACCCATCGGGGGGACTTCATTGCGGTCTATGCGTACATCCAGAAGTGTAGGCCCTTTTTTACTAAAAAGCGCCTGATAATCCACTTGATCGAGCTGCGTCGGGCAATCGATAACGATACCGTCCACGCCCATGGATTTGGCCATTAGCGCATAATCAACGGTATTCAATTCCCAGCCGATAGATTCCTGCTGGCCCAGGCGTTGGCCGTGCATCACCATGCCCATGGCGGCGTCGTTTAAGACCAGGAATACAACCGGTAATTGTTGTTGGGCGGCAACAGTAATTTCTTGCGCGCTCATCAGGTAAGAACCATCGCCCACGATGCACAGGGTAGGGGCCATGCGGTTGCCAATGGCAGAGCCGATAGCGGCACCAATTGACCAGGCCATGGAACCATAACCCATTGCAATGCGATACAGGCCGGCACTGTTGCTGCGACTCAGGTAGTGGGTGGCCCAGGACCAGCCGTTACCGGCATCGACGAATATGCGGGTGTCTTCAGGTAACTGGCGGGATAAATGGCTCATCAGGCGCTGGGGCTTTACCGGGCGCTCATCGGAGTAACATTTGCTTTCATCGGCGAGGGTAAAAAAGCCGCCGTTGGCATTGGGGGTGGAACTGGTTCCCGGCAGGGTTTCCCATTTGCGGCCCCACTTGCGTGCTTCGCGCACTTTTTCCAATAAGCGCGTGAAAATCACATCGATATTGCCGAACACATGCAAATTCGCCATGGGCGAACGGGTGAAGTGTTCAATGGAAGAATCTATATGTACCAGCTTGGTGTTGAGCAGGTCATCTTTCCAGCCGCTGGTGCCCAGCTCGCCCAGTTCGGTACCGACCGCGAGGATCAGGTCCACGTCTTTGCTTTGCAGCAGGTTTTTGGCGCTTTCATGGCCGGCAAAACCATATACACCGCGATAGAGCGGGTGGTGTTCATCCACCCAGGTTTTACCCATAGGGCCAGTCACAAAGGCGGCGCCAGTCAGTTCGATAAACTCCATAATCTGCGCGCTGGCTTTACCAACGCCATTGCCGATATACATGACCAGATTGTCGACCCGACCCAATTTTTCACCGAGGCGGGCAATGGCAGAATCATCGGCCATGGCGAAATCGTGGACGAGCAGATCGCTGTGAATATGAGCCTTGATCGTTGCCGGTGAGCGCAACACGTCGGCTGGAATACTGATATGTACCGGCCCGTTAGGTTTACGATGCGCGGCCATAATGGCGGAAACCAGTTTGCTTTCCAGCTGTTCGTGATGGGATACCAACGTATTGAACTGGGTTACGTAGCGGAACATGCCGACAGTATCAATCGCGGTGCAGCTGGATTCCTGCAACGCGCGCTTGCCGAATTTGGGCAGCGGTGTCTGGGCGGTAATCACCAGCATTGGCACTTCATCAGCCAGTGCAGACGCAACACCGGTAATCAGGTTGGTTGCGCCCGGGCCTGTGGTGGCGCACACCACGCCCATTTTTCCGGTTTCGCGCGTGTAACCGTCGGCCATAAACGCAGCACCGCATTCATGGCGGGCAACAACCAGGCGCGGCCCACCACGCCTTTCGCTACGGGCTAATGAATTGAGCAGAGGCTCAATAGCGCCTCCCGGCACACCAAATACGGTATCGATACCCATTTGATGCAGGTAATCAACGATCAAATCAGCGTAGGTGGTGGTGATTCCAGGTTGGGTGAGCGACTCTGTATCAGGTAATTCAGGGGCAAGATAAGGGATGTTAACGAGCTGTAGCATGGACTTCGCACCTTGTTCCAAAAGTGAGTGGTCCATCACAGTTGATAGGTTCTAAGTATGCTGCACAATATATACCAATGATGAACTATGTGCCACTCATTTAATGATCATTTAGTATAAAAGATGAACTTTTCACGAATAAAGGTGCTAAAGAACTGCAAATAGGGGGCAAAGGGGCATAAAAAAGCCCTGGCAAGCAGGGCAAACAGAGGGTGTTTTCGCACTGGCCTGGCTTTTACAGAATCGGGGAGGCACCATCGATGTGCAGGAACGCCAAATGCATGTTACGAAATCAGGCGACGCTTTTAGCCTGTGCAGGCGTGTCTTGTTCACGGTGCTTATCAGCGCGTTTGGCCGCAATGGGTTCAACTTTTTTTTGTTTCTCATGGAGAAAGCGCAGTACCGCCGAGCGATAGCCGTTGTACCCGGCATTGTCGGCCAACTCCAGGCGATTGCGCGGGCGAGGCAGTGTTACTTCAAGGATTTCCCCCACGGTTGCCGCCGGGCCGTTGGTCATCATCACAATGCGGTCCGAGAGCAATACCGCTTCATCCACATCATGGGTAATCATAATCACGGTATTGCCCAGTTCGTTCTGGATTTCCATCAGCGAATCCTGCAAATGGGCGCGGGTCAATGCATCCAGCGCACCGAAGGGTTCATCCATTAATAATACTTGTGGTTCCATCGCCAGGGCGCGGGCGATACCTACGCGCTGCTTCATACCGCCGGAAATCTCATCCGGGCGTTTGTGCATCGCATGGGTCATGTGGACGAGCTCCAGGTTGTGTTCAATCCAGTCGCGCATCTCTGCTTTGGTTTTCTTGCCTTTGAATACGCGCTTCACGCCCAGCTCTACATTTTCGTACGCGGTTAGCCAGGGCAACAATGAATGGTTTTGAAAAACAACGGCGCGTTCGGGGCCGGGTTCATTCACTTCGCGGCCATTCAGTACTACACCGCCGGTGGTGGCCTGGTACAAGCCGGCAACAATATTAAGCACCGTAGATTTGCCGCAACCCGAATGACCAATCAGCGATACAAATTCGCCTTTTTTAATTTTTAAATCGACATCGCGCAATGCACAAAACGGACCTTTGGGGGTGGGGAATTCGATTCCTACTTTCGTCAATTCCAAATGAATCTGGCTCATGGGATTTCCTCTGTTCAATCCTGTTTTTTGAAAATAATGTATGGAATGTTTCTGAAGCAATTTATGCAACGCAATTGGTTGGCCGGTTGCGATCAGCGCACTACCGCACTCTTGTCCCAATTCACATAGGTTTGCAGCATTAAAATGGCGCGATCAAGTAAAAAACCGATCAAACCAATCACTAAAATGGCGAGGCAAATGCGACTGAGTGATTCGGATGAGCCATTCTGGAATTCATCCCACACAAATTTTCCAAGGCCTGGATTTTGTGACAACATTTCAGCGGCGATCAACACCATCCAGGCGATCCCCAGTGAAATACGCAAACCGGTAAACATCATTGGAATTGCGGAAGGCAATACAATTTTCACCACATGAGTGAACCAACCCAAACGCAAAACCCGGCTCACATTAATTAAATCCTTGCTAACACCGGCTACACCGACTGCGGTGTTAATCATAGTGGGCCACAGCGAACACAGGCTTACGGTAAATAATGAAATGATGTAGGACTTGGAGAACGCCGGTGAATCAGAAACATACACGGCGCTGACAACAATAGTTACCAATGGCAACCAGGCGAGTGGTGATACGGGTTTAAATAATTGGATCAGCGGGTTGATCGCACTGTAAAGTGTTTGGCTCAAACCAATCATGATACCAATAGGGATAGCGATAATTGTCGCTACTAAAAAACCGGATAATACCGTGATCAAACTGGTTTTGATTTTATCGAAAAACGTCGGACGCCCACTGAATTCGCGTGTGTCCACTTTTGCTGCGGGATCTTTTGCCAGTAATTCTGCGTTGCGTTTTTCCTGGCGCTCATAAAATTGCGTAGCGCGATCTTGTTCTGATTGATATTCATCGACCAAATTTCCCCATTGTGCGAAGACCTGTTTGGGTTGGGGAAATTCACCGAGTGATGTTTTGATGTTAGGCGCAACGCTGTGCCATAGCGCCAGAAAAACCAGCAAGCCGATCATTGGCATACTCACACCGATAATCAACTCGCGCCATTTAATTTCTTTCAGCTGTTCAAATTTCAGGGTGGCGAGTTTGTTACTCATGACAATTTCCTCTGAGGATGCCTGCCGGGCCGCAACCCGGTAAGTTATGGTCTTTAATGCTGACTGAATTTATAACGACGAAATGTTTTAACGTGATTAAATTTTTTCGTTGCCTTTCAAACCAATTTTAAATTTGGTGAGGTAATCGTTGGGTTTGGTTGCGTCAAATTGAATACCGTCAATCCATACGGTTTCATCAACTTTGCGAATACCATTGAAGACTTTGAAATCGGGAAAATCGCTGGCTTTTGCTTTGCCTTCTTCAACCAGGTCCGCAACCGCTTTTTGATAAACATCAGGTGCTACCGCTTTTTTCGCCATATCCAGATACCAACCATCCGGTTTGGCTTCAGCAATTTGCCCCCAGCGACGCATTTGGGTGAGATACCAGACCGCATCAGAAACGTGAGGGTATGAAGCGTTGTAACGGAAGAAGGTATTGAAATCCGGTGCGGGGCGAACATCTTTGCGTTCGTACTCAAAAATGCCGGTCATGGAGTTAGCGATAACTTTGTAGTCGGCACCCACATAATGCGCAGCAGAAATCATTTTTGCTGCCGCATCGCGATTTGCATGGTTCGCTGCATCAAGCCACATGGCGGCACGAATTAATGCTTTCACCACTCGCACACTGGTGTTGGGATTTTTCTCAACAAAATCTTTACGCATGCCGAACACTTTGTCAGCCATTTTGTTGGAGACTGCAATGACCGGCACACCAATTCCACGAAATACGGCTTGTTGATTCCAGGGTTCGCCTACGCAATAACCTTGAATAGTCCCCGCTTCCATTGTGGCGGGCATTTGCGGTGGTGGCGTTACGGATAACAAAACGTCGGCATTAATTTGCCCGAGTGTGTCACCTTTAAGCGGTGCATAAAAACCGGGGTTAACACCGCCAGCAGCGAGCCAGTAACGCAAACCCATATTGTGGGTAGATACCGGGAACACTACGCCCATGTTGATCGACTTTCCTGCATCCTTCATTGCATCGACAACAGGTTTCAATGCTTCTGCGCTAATCGGATGAACCAGTTTTCCATCTGCGCCTACAGGAACATTTTTTTTCATTTTTTTCCAAATTTCATTGGAAACTGTAATCGCATAAGTGTTTTGGGTCATGGTAAATGGAAACACCAATTCCGCTGGAGTGCCGTAACCAATATTCGCTGCTACCGGTTGTGCTGCCAACATGTGTGAGCCATCCAGCTCGCCGGAAATTACGCGGTCCAACACCACTTTCCAGTTGGCTTGTGCCTCCAGTTCTACGGTTAAACCTTCATCGTCGAAATAACCATTTTCGTAAGCAACGGCCAGATCAGCCATGTCGGTTAATTTAATAAAACCAAATTTCAAATCAGTTTTTTCTGCGGGACCAGTCGCTGCATGCGCGCTGGTAATCAAAGAAATACTTGCTGCTATGGCACAGGTTAACTTTGTTAATGGTCTTAAGAATGCGGAAATTTTTTTCGTTTTAGTAAAAGACACGTTCATCTCTGGCTCCTGGCTTTGGTAGTGCTTGGCAATGTAATTTTTTCTGTGCTTGTTTAATTTTTTTAAAATGAAATTTCGGCACAAGGAATTTTTTTGAATCGATACAAGAGGGCTTATTCAAACACTATGCCAAGTTAAGTGACGCACATTTTTAGCGCAGGGATTTTGCAATGGTTGTATATATTTTTATGGGGTTTGCACATTGCTGATACACACCAAAAGCGCTTGCGTTTTTTTGGTGCTGCAAATTGCAGGAGGTTCGTGCGCTGATTGCAAACGACATTTTGAAAACGCGCACTTTTTTTGCGCAATAGTATTTTTGTAGCAGTTAAATCTGTCGCAGATGTTTAGCCTCTCGTATTCCAATGTTCCCCTTAAGGTAAAAATAACCTTATATATCTGTGGCTTAGCGTGACATTTGTGACGCGCAAGTTTGTTTTTGCCGGCCTATACTAAAAGCGGATTCCATTTCCCTTATCTGGATAAGCCCATGAAATTACCCGCTTTGGCCATGGTTTTTATGATTTTGCTGTTTAGTGGCTGTTCTTCCGTGGTGCAAAAAACACCGTTTGCAACGGATAAAAGCCTTTTAACCAAAGCTTTATCCGGGGAATTGATTTTAGGGCGCGCCTATAAAAACGATGAGTTGCCCAATGTGGATTTGTTTGGCCTTACCCCTGAAATGCGTCAGTTTGCCGAAACTGTAACCACTTCAGCCAAACGCAAAGAGGCCAAAGCGGAAGCCCTTCATCAGGCACTAATGACTTCCCGGACCCACGGCGGCCGCGGCATTACCTATACCGCTTACATCACTAATACAGGCATCGACGCTTTCGAGCAGCGACAGGCTAACTGCTTGAGTTACACATTGTTGTTCGTCTCCATGGCGCGCCATCTCGGTCTAAATGCTGAAGTGAATGAGGTCATGTTGCCGCCCACCTGGGATATGCGCGATAGCGATACCTATTTATTTATGCGGCATGTGAATGCAAAGGTATTTATGCCGCGCAAGCATATGTTTTCCTGGGTGCGTGTGACAGAAACGGCCGATGTGGGCGATATAGTTGTGGATTTGGAAATGCGTCGATTTCGCCCGCATTACAAACAAAAAGTGATTGGTGCAGATCTGGTTGCGGCACAATTTTATTCCAATCGCGGAATGGAATTATCTGCAGAAGGTGATGCGCGTGCGGCATTTTTATATTTGCGTAAGGCCTTGCTGATGAGCGCTGAACCCAGTTATATCTGGAGCAATTTCGGCAGTTTTTATCGCCGCCAAAAAATGTTCGCCGAAGCTGAAGCGATTTATCTTCATGGGCTAGCGATTAACCCGCGCGATTACACCATCATGCATAATTTAGCTGGCCTGTATCTTGAACTGGGCAATACGGCAAAGCATAAGGAATATCAACAGCGAGTGCGTCAACATCGCAATGCCAATCCATACTATATGTTCAAATTGGCTGAAGAATTCGCGCAGCGTAATGAAGATGACAAAGCGCTGGATTTACTGCGAAAATCCATCAAAAAAGAAAAAGACGAGGTGCGTTTTTATAAGCTGGCCGCTGAAATATACGAGCGCACCGGCGACAGCGAAAACGCCAAACTGATGCGCGATAAAATTTATCAGCTCGATACGATACGTTTCTAATATCCATAAAGGTAAAGGACTGTAATTGTCCTTCTGCCTATATGGACTCATGGTTCCGCTCCGCCTAGGCTTCGCGTCTATTACAACAACGACTACAGCAATAACGCGAGGAATGATAATGAAACCACTGCTCCTGGGACTTTCTTTATGCGGCCTTCTGGCCAGCACGTCGGTTTTTGCCGGCGAATGGAAAAACCTGTTTAACGGTAAGGATCTTACTGGCTGGGAAACTTATGTCAGTTACCAGCCGGAGACCAACGCTTACAATCTTGTTTCCAAACACAAGCCGCGCGGGGTGAATAACGACCCTAAAAAAGTATTCACGGTAGTTGATGGTTTGCTGCGTGTTTCCGGAGAAGAGTGGGGCGGTATCACCACCTTTGAAGAATTTGAAAATTTCCATTTGAAATTTGATGTGAAATGGGGCGTAAAAAAATGGCCACCGCGTCTGGATGCCCGTCGCGATAGCGGCATTCTGTATTTTGCCGTTGGGCCCCATGGTGCCCAGAGTACTCACTGGATGCGCAGCCATGAATTCCAGGTGCAGGAAGGCGATAGCGGGGATTATCACAGCCTTGATGGGGTGATTATCGATGTGCACGCCGGTGATGCGAATGAGGGTGACTGGAAATTTTATGCCTATGATCCCAAGGCTCCGTTGCGCAAAGATATCGCCGCGCGCGTATTGAAACGCGGCCTTTATGAAAAACCGTCCGGCGAATGGGACACCATGGAAGTCATCACCGATGGCAAAACCCTTATCCACAAAGTCAACGGTAAAGAAGTATTCCGCGGTTTTAATTCCCGCGAAAAAGTGGATGGTAAATACGTACCCTTAACCCGTGGAAAATTGCAGATACAATCGGAAGGTGCGGAAACTTTCTATCGCAATATCCAGATCAAAACCCTGGATAAACCTGCTGATCAATACTGATAAAAAAGCTGTTAAATCTGCACAAAACAGTTGAATTAGCCCGTTCGCGCGGGCAGTCTGGGCTCATGTCACCCCCCTCCATTGCCAGGTTACCGGAGTTGCGCATGAGCCCTTTCTATTCTTTCACTGCCGAACGATTGAACGGCCAGTTGCAAAACCTGTCTGATTACGCAGGGAAACTGGTGTTGGTTGTTAATACCGCCAGTAAATGCGGATTTACTCCCCAATACGCCGGCCTTGAAAATCTATACCAACAGTTTAACGATCAGGGATTGGTAATTCTCGGTTTTCCGTGCAACCAATTTGGCAACCAGGAGCCGGGCGGCGCGGAGCAAATTGCCCACACCTGCGAAATTAATTACGGTGTAACTTTTCCCATATTTGCCAAAGTGGATGTGAATGGCCCTGCGGCACATCCGTTATTCCAATGGTTGACGGGTGAGTTGCCCGGATGGTTGGGAAAATCGATTAAATGGAACTTTACCAAATTTTTAATTGGCCGCGATGGCAAGCCCATCAAACGTTTTGCCACTATTACCAAGCCGGAACAGATGGCAACGTTTATCCAAAAAGAACTTGCACGCTAATTTTATTTCGCAAAATAGTTAAATCAAAATAACGATGAGCCTTCAAAAAAATATTTTTATTGCCGCCGCCGCATTCGGGTTGGGTTTTTATGCCAGCGAGTATCGCCATGCGCAACAACAAGCTACGCTTGCTGATACCTTCGAACCAGTGGATCAAATTGTTGCACCGCAAGCGATTGTAAATGTGCCAGTAGAAGTCGCACCGGTAGCACAACATGCTCCGGTACCTACTACGTCTATTACCGCGTTGCCACACGAATTATCACCGTTGGAACGTGCACAACAGCTTATCGCCAATAATGCATTTCCTGGTGCAGTACAGGCGCTGAACGAAATCTTGAAAAATAATCCGAACGATACTGAAGCATTATTGCTACTCGCACGCGTGCTGGAAAAGCAGGGCAAACATGAAGATGCTGTCACTACCTGGTTTCGCTATTTGAATATCGAAGTAGATGCAAAAAAATTCCAGGACGCTGTCACTTATCTATCGCGTTACCTGATTCGCCTGGTCAATAATCCGGGAATTTTTGGTGCAAGCCGTGAATGGTTGATGGCGCAATTAAATGACCTGATTAAACTCACCCCGGATAACGGCGAGCTGCATTTACTATTAGCCGATATGCATGCAAAGGTGAATGATCAAGAGCAGGCGCAATACCATGCGCTTATGGCGGCGAATCAGGATGGAACCCGTTTGCGAGCGGAAGAATTTCTCGCGAAGCTGACTGATAATGCTATCGCAGAGCAAACCGATGACCAGGAAAGTAAAGTACAGCTGATTCGTTTTGGAAAACAATTTCTGGTTCCGGTTTCTGTGGAAGGTAAAACCGTAAAACTGCTATTGGACACCGGCGCATCTATTAGCGGATTAACCTCCAGCTTTATCAACCGCAATTACAGTGTTGTAAAATCCCCCAAGCCCATCCAGCTCAACACGGCCAGTGGTACTGTGGATAGTTTTCTATTTGTCGTGGATTCGCTGCAATTTTCCGGTGTGACTTTCAATAAGCATATGCTCGCTCGTTTGCCTATGGATAATTATGATAGTTTCGACGGGTTGCTGGGCGTTGATATTCTAGGGCGCTTTGATTTTGTTATCGATCAGGAAAAAGCAGAGTTGCGGTTGCGCAAACGGCAATAAATTTTAACCTCCTGGCGAAATTCCATTCTTATTACCCCACGTCAGCTGCCCCCAGGTTTTTACTAATCAGGTTTTTACTAATAAAGGTTCGCCCGGGAGTTGTGAAACCCAATTTCATTGGTTTCCCATTTGCGCTGCCAGAATTCTGCTTCCATCGTTATTTCCTGCAATTGGTCATGTGCTGTAATTTTTTAATGGTGGCGCTTAAGTTAATATTTAGGGTGCGGGTTCCAGTGATGGAGTTTTATCGGCAATTGACTGCAATACTCTAGAAACGAGCTGTACAGGTGAATAATGAATAATAAACCGCAAACCCCCGGTTTGGGTGTGGTATTGGTCAGTCAAGCGGCAATTCTTGTGTTGGGGCTTGCTGGTATCTGGATATTGGATGTATCGCTTCCTGAAGCGAAGCTCGACGCGATAGTTGCAAGTGCTTTTGGAATAATCCTCGCTGTTGTTACGTTCGCCATTTTTTTAGCCATCTATCGTTTTGGTGGGCGCTTTGCCCAAATGTTGTTGGCGGATCTCCAGCGAGTGTGGGGACTGTTTCATGGATATTCATGGGGCAAAATTATTTTTGTAGCCGCGTTAGCGGGTATTGGCGAAGAATTATTATTTCGCGGGTTTTTTCAAACCTTGATGAGTGGCTATCTGCCGATAGGCTGGGCGATTTTAATTACATCGCTGGTGTTCGCTGCGTTGCATTATTTATCCCATGCGTATTTTATTTGCGCTGTGTTAATGAGTATTGTTTTTGGTGTTGTGTATTACCTGTCTGGCAGCTTGGTGATGGTGATGGTGTGGCATGGGGTGTATGACTTGATTGCGCTTGCAGTACTGGTTAAGTATCGTTATTTGATAAGCGCAAAGAAAGCGGGCTTATAAACTATATAAATCGAAAACAAAACCAGGGATGTTTCGTAAAATTGTTTGCTGGCTAATGTTTTGTTGTCGTTCAAGCTTTATGCGGCCAATGTGAAAACCAATAAAGAACAGAAAACGAGGGAATAAACGTTTAAAAAAGAAAAAGCCGCAGTTAAATTTGCGGCTTTTTGGTTTTACGTGAGCATTACTACGGTGGCTTAAAAGAAAATCAGGTAAATCAACCCGAGGTATAAACCGTATTGCAGGATGTAATACAACGGTTTGTTAAACGCTTTGATCTTCTTACCCACAATACGTACTTGATACAAATACGCAAACGCACGGTTTAAAAATCCAACTTTATCGCCTTGCACGTTTTTGGTCGCGGCGCCAGCGACAACCAGGCGTGAAAAAATCTCGTTAATCCAGTCTACCCATACAAAATCGACCGGGCGTTTTACGTCCAGAAACAGGATGATGCGGTTGTGATCAGTTTTGTTTTCGGCATAGTGGATGAAGGTTTCATCAAACATAACCGCTTCACCATCGCGCCAGGAATATTTCTGGCCATCGACCGAGATATAGCAGTCATCATTGTTTGGAGTCACCAAGCCCAGGTGATAGCGCAGTGAGCCTGCATAGGGGTCGCGATGTTTGCCCAGGCGTGAACCGGGTGGCAGCATCGTAAACATTGCACCTTTTACATTGGGCAATTGGCTAATCAGCTCTACCGTTTTCGGGCACAACTGCTCGGCTGATTTCAAATTCGCGCCGTACCATTTCAGGTAAAAACGCTTCCAGCCGGTGCGGAAAAATGAATTAAAGCCAAGGTCATCAAGGTCAGCGGACGCTTTGATATGGGCTTCTTTATTGAGGTTAATCGCCTCATCGCGGATCACTTCCCAATTGTCCTGCAAAACCTTCAGCTCGGGGAATTTCTCCACATCGATGTAAGCCGACTGGGTATCTTTGGAGAAAAAGTAGAACAGACAGTTGATCGGTGCGAGGAAATTGGAGTGATCAGTTAACTTGCGGGTGAACTTATCGTGTTGGACTACACCCCGGTTCTGAACATAAAGGGCGGCGAGGATAAATACGGCGAGAACGATTAATCCCATAGGTAAAACTCCCGTTGGACTTAGGCAAGCGGGAACGATACCGACTGGTATGTAAAAACACAAGCTGATTAATGTCACCTTTTGCTGCTAATTGTATCCATTTGTAACACGGAACTTTCCTGAAAGAGGGAAGGTTTAAATGGCAGGTAACACAACCATTAATAATTTAATGAAGCCTGGGGTTTCATTTTAATGCCATAAAGCTATTGAAAATTATAACCATACCGATCTGTCTAAGCTTTGCTCATGCATTTAATAGCGATTGCGGCCGCCGATGTACGATTCTCAACACCCAGCTTTTTAAAGATTTGCTCCAGGTGCTTATTCACAGTCCTTGGGCTCATCTCCAATATCTGGCCAATTTCGCGGTTGGTTTTACCGTTAGCAATCCACAGTAATACATCCGCTTCACGCCCCGTCACAGAAAATTGCTGCTTGAGGGCGAGGGTATCCCTGGCGGGCTCGTGGCAATGGCTCAGGCGTAGCAGATACTCCTTGCCATCAATAAGGTTGAGCATTTCCACATTCATCGCCTGGTTTAATCCGGCCAGTGTCAATTGACGGCCCGCCTCGGGTTTGTGGCTGAGCCAATCGCGTAACTGGTTATTAATGGAGTTGCTCAATAACGTGGATGCGTCCAATACACCGGCAGCATTCAGTAATTCATAGACCTGCGGTGTTGCCCAGAGCAATTGCCCCTGTGCATTGAGCGTTAATAAATTCTGCCCTGCGGTATCCAGGGCCGCGCGTGCACTTTGGCTAATGCGTGCGTTCGCCAAATGCACGCGCATGCGTGCAATCAGTTCTTCGGGGTTAATCGGTTTGGTGATGTAATCCACACCGCCGGCACCCAGCCCCATGACAACATGTTCGGTATCGCTTAAGCCGGTCATAAAGATAATCGGCACATCGGCGAGTTGCGGGTTTTGCTTCAAGCGCTTACAGGTTTCAAAACCATCCATGTTCGGCATGACTGCATCCAGCAAAATAATATCGGGGCGAATATTTTTTGTAATAGTGAGCGCCTGGGTTCCTTCCAATGCAACAAGTACGGTGAATTTTGCATCTTCCAGCACATCGTTCAGCATATGAATACTGTCGATTGAGTCATCAACTACCAGTACTACATTCGTGGTGCTCATCATAATCGTCTCCAGTCTTAAAATGGCTCAGCGGCGGCGGTGTACTGATCAATCAATTCGAGTATTTTTTCAAATTGAAAATTGGCGCTGTAGCTGGCGAGTTGTTGTAGTAATTGCGCATCCTGTTGCGGATAATGTCCATGGTGTTGTAGTTGTCGGATTTTTTCCTGCAACCCTTTTTTATGGCCGATGGCTGCAAGCCTGACTAATTCATCTAAATCAGAATCGTGTAGTGTGATGATGTTATTGCTTGCATCAGTTGCAATAATATTTTTTTCGCCAATTGTATTAATGTGCGTTTCAATATCCTTTTTCGTTTCGTTTTCATAACGCCAATTTATATTTAGCAGGCGCCCGATGTGATCCAACAGGAGCTGAATTCGCACGGGCTTAATAACGTAGGCATTGTGTAGCGGTAGTTCTTCGTCATCGTGTTCTGTTGGCAACTCTTTTCCTTCGCTGGCATCTGCAGAAACCATAATGATCGGCAATGCGTAATGGTTGTCGCGAATGGCTTGCGCCAGTTGCCAGCCATTCATACCTGGCATGGACACATCCAGCATGATTAAATCCGGCGCTGTTTCATTCTTGAATTCCTGGGCGAGGCGGGCAATAACATTGAGCGGATTATCCATTTCGATAATATCGAAACCGAGCGGTGTTAGCATGGCGCGCATCAGTTGCCGGTGTGATAACTCATCATCCACTAACATAATGCGTTGTACAGGGCCGCGATAACCGTAAATAGTTTGCACCGGTGCGGTAATGGATTCAGTGTGCGGTTTATTGATGCTGGACAACATCAAGCTCGCTTTAAAAATACTGCCTTTACCGGGAGTGCTGGAAACGGAAATATCACCGCCCATAATTTCGCTGAGCAAACGAGTGATGGTTAAACCGAGACCCGTTCCGGTCGCCGTAGAACCGGGGCGACGCACACGTTCGAAGGGGCGAAAAATACGTTCAATATTTTCAGTGGCGATACCCTCGCCAGTATCGGTCACGGTAAATTCGGCAACCTGGCTGCGGTAGCGAATTTTAAAAGTGACACTGCCCTTATCAGTGTATTTAATCGCATTGGATAATAAATTAATTAAAATCTGGCGCAGGCGTTTTTCATCGGTGCGCACAAATTCCGGTAAGCGATCATTGCATTCAAAAATAAATTGCAAACCTTTGGCTTCAGCTTGCAGGCGAAACATGTGTACCAATTGTTCCAACAATAAGGCGATGCGCACCTGATCCTGGTGTAAATCCAGGCGGCCCGCTTCGATTTTGGAGATATCCAGCAAGCCTTCGATTAAATCTGCCAGATGTTCGCCGCTGCGACGAATTACGCCCAGCGCATCGCGCCGGTGCGCAGGCATGCTGGGATCTTTTTCCAATAATTGTGCATAACCCAAAACTGCATTCAGCGGCGAACGTAATTCGTGGCTGATACCGGTAAGGTAACGGCTCTTTGCAAGGTTCGCAGCTTCAGCTTCTTCTTTTGCCGCTTGCAATGCGCGGTCAGTGCGTTCGTGCGCATCAATTTCTTCCATTAATAAACGGGTTTGCCGCTGGGTTTCTTCCTGTGCAACAACACGGCTTTCATGGGCGAGCACAAATAACCAGCTCACTACACCTGTCACAATGACTAATAGGAAAAATACTTTCCACAATGTTGCCTCCAGCAATGCGGCAGTCTCGGGTGCGTCTATCGGTGTCTGGAAATAAATCAGCGATAGTAAAATTGCAGAAAGGCCATTAATGACCAGCACCAGAATTAAAAAATGGCCGAGGCGGGAATTGATATTATCGGTAATCGAGTGAGGTAGAAATTTTTTGAAAAAAATGCCGACTTGTTCAGTGTAATTCGCGCCCGGTTTGCAGTGATCATTACAGCGCGCATCCAGTGAGCAACACAGTGAGCAAATATGCCCGGCATACGCCGGGCAATATGTCATATCTTCCAATTCAAATTTGTGTTCGCAAATACAACAGGAAAGGCATGCATGTTTTTTGTCTTGCAAATTATGTTCGGCGGCCAAATTAACTGCAGGACGTGCGAGATAGTAGCGGCCTTTTGTTGCCCATGCGATTAACGGCGCGCATAAGAGCGCAACACCGAGCGCAATAAAATGTGAGAGCGCTTGCGCAATATCGCCCAACAGTCCGCTGTGGCAGGTGATGCCGGCAACAGAGGCAATCAGCATGGAACCGAAACCCACCGGGTTTATGTCATAGAGATGCGCGCGTTTAAATTCAATATGTGGTGGGCTGAAACCCAGTGGTTTATTGATTACCAGGTCGGCCACTAATGAACCCAGCCAGGCAACAGCCACTATGCCGTAGTAACCGAGCGTTTGTTCCAGTGCGCGGTAAACCCCCAGCTCCATCAGCAATAATGCAATCGCCACATTAAACACCAACCATACAACCCGTCCCGGATGGCTATGGGTTAAGCGTGAGAAAAAATTCGACCAGGCGATTGAGCCCGCGTAAGCATTGGTTACGTTAATTTTTAATTGGCTGATGATGACAAAAATACCGGCAACCGATAACGCGACCTCCGGTGAATTGGCGATATAGCTGAATGCCACCATGTACATGCGCGTGGGGTCGGCCGCTTCTTGCATGCCGATGCCATGGTTAATCGCCAATACGGCAAGGAATGATCCCGCCAGGATTTTTATAGAGCCAATAACAATCCAGCCCGGACCACCGGCAATCAACGCCGCCCACCAGCGCCATTTTTTTTCCGGTTGTGGTGCGGGCATAAAACGCAAAAAATCCACTTGCTCACCAATTTGCGCAATTAACGAAAACACCACAGCGGATGCCGCACCAAATAATAGAATGCTTATTCCCTGCGTATTTTCCGGCGGCAAACTGCCGGAAAATTCAGTCCAGCTTTCTACTGCACTGGCATCGGCATAAATAATAAAAACAAATGGCAATAGTTGCAGCACAATCCACAGTGGTTGGCTCCACAATTGGAAGCGACTGATAAACGTAATGCCGTGGGTCACTAGCGGGATGATCACCACTGAACTGATCAGATAACCCCATACCAGCGGAATTTTAAAAAGCAGGTCCAGCGCCATCGCCATAATGGCGGCTTCCAGCGCGAAAAAAATAAAGGTGAACGAAGCGTAAATCAGCGAGGTAATCGTTGAACCGATGTAACCAAACCCTGCACCGCGCGTCAGCAGGTCAATATCAACACCGTATTTGGCAGCGTAATAACTGATGGGGATTGCGGTTAAAAAAATAATCAGGCTTACCGCACAAATAGCGGCAACGGCATTATCAAATCCGTAGTGCAATGTAATCGCACCGCCAATCGCCTCTAATGCAAGAAATGAAATTGCGCCCAATGCTGTCGTTGCGACGCGCGCAGCCGACCATCGCCGTGCGCTTTTGGCGGTAAAGCGCAAGGCGTAATCTTCCAGTGTCTGGTTCGCGACCCACTGGTTGTAATTGCGCCGCACGCGAAAAATATGTTGCTTGGCGGTCATGGTTTCCCCGTTAAACAGTTGTTCATCCGGGAACGTCTCGGTCAAAGTAAAAAGGCCTTTAAAATGCGCTTTGTTTGTGCAGCATCGGTAATAGCTATTGTGTTTTGGTGCATTTGATCTTTGCGCCTGCTCATAAATGCTGATAATTGCTGACGTTTAAAGCTTCCTCGCTTTATCCAGTCAATCACCGTACCAACTTTCACCTGTGAAGGGCCTTGGGAAAGATAGCGAAAGGCCACCAGTAACCCTTTTGTCAAAGTTTGCCAAATATGGACATGAGTGATAGCCTTGCCAAAATGTTGTTTTGGATATTGATATGTGCCTGGATGGCTTATTAACTTTCTGACAGGTGGTTTTAATGAATATCAGCTTTACTGAAAAGCAGCAGCAATATATTGCTACACAAGTCAGCGGCGGCGATTATCAGAATGCCAGTGAGGTTGTGCGGGATGCATTGCGACTCCATGAAATTTACCGTCATCGGATTGTCGAAGAGCTGCGTGCAGAAATTGCCAAAGGTTGGGATGGCCCGACCAGTAATAAAACCGTACAAGATATTATTGCCGCTAAAGGGAAAATCAAACCGAAGTGAGATCACGGACGATTACGCATTACCTGCTATCAGCGCAGGCTGAAACAGACCTGGGAACAATTTTTGACTACACCGAAAAGGAGTTTGGCAAGGCTCAAGCATCGCGTTACCTGATGGCGCTTGATGCTATCTTTAATGATTTAATTAGTAATCCAACGTCAGGGCGTGAGCGCCCTGAAATACGCGCAAACCTGCGCAGTATTATTCACTCCTCGCATATCATTTTTTACCGGGTGCGCACCGACCATATTCGTATTGTTCGTGTGCTTCACGCCAGCCGCGATCTCTCTCGTGCCTTTTAAACTCTGACCATAAATCCTTATGGATTTGTTCTCCATGCGTCAAATGACGTAGTGGTCTGTGTTATTTATCGAATGGTTTAAGCCGTCCCTCCCGCCTAGATTGGGAAGTGTGAAATCGCTTCCGCTGACAAGCAATTTCCCCACGAACCTCACATTGGAAAGCCACTTGATTTGAATCACGGCAATATTGAACGAAACAATTCAGTGGTAACAGCTCGCAACTATTTCCATCGTTAAATTTTTTTAGATCGGGATTTGCCACTCTTAATTACTTGAGGAAAGACCATGAAAATGATCAAGCACAATAGATTGCATCTGGGCCGGCCCGCCAAAGCGGCCAGCACCTGGAAAAAATGTTTGCTAACACTTGCGGCATCCCTGGCCATTGGTAGTGCGCATGCTGCCGATGTAAATACCACCGGTTTGGCAGTGACTGATACCACCGTAAAAGTGGGCATCCTTCACTCGGTAACCGGCACTATGGCAATCAGTGAAACAGGTTCAGTGCAAGCAGAGAAATTGGCGATTGACCAGATCAACGCAATGGGCGGTGTGTTGGGCCGCAAAATCGAATTTATCCAGGAGGATGGTGCGAGTGACTGGCCAACCTTCGCAGAGAAATCCAAAAAATTGTTGGTGAACGATAAAGTTGCTGCGGTATTTGGTTGCTGGACTTCCGCATCGCGCAAAGCGGTATTGCCCATTTTCGAGCAGTACAACGGCATGCTTTATTACCCGACCTTTTACGAAGGCCTGGAGCAATCACCCAATGTGATTTACACCGGTCAGGAAGCGACGCAACAAATTATTGCGGGTATTGATTGGGTAGTGAAAACCAAAGGTGCGAAATCGTTCTACCTGCTCGGTTCAGATTATATTTGGCCGCGCACTTCCAACAAAATTGCGCGCAAGCACATTGAAAAATTAGGTTTGAGTGTAGTAGGTGAGGAATATTATCCACTGGGTCACACGCAATTTAACTCGGTGATCAACAAAATAAAATTGAAAAAACCGGATGTGATTTACGCAATTGTTGTAGGCGGCTCTAACGTGGCTTTCTACAAACAATTGAAAGCGGCCGGTATCGATATGACCAAAGAGAAACCACTGGTATTGACCATCTCCGTAACCGAAGACGAAATCCTTGGCATCGGCGGTGAAAACATGGTGGGTGCTTACGCGGCGATGAAATATTTCCAAAGCTTGCCGAACGACAATAACAAGAAATTTGTTGCTGACTTTAAAGCGAAATACGGTAAAGACATCGTGATTGGTGACGTAACCCAAGCGGCTTATCTCGGTCCCTGGTTGTGGAAAGCCGCAGTGGAAAAAGCCGGCTCATTTGATATCGATAAAGTTCGCGCTGCATCACCCGGCATAGAGTTGACTACTGCACCGGAAGGTTACGTAAAAGTTCACCCGAACCATCACCTCTGGTCCAAAACCCGTATCGGCCACGCCCGTACCGACGGTCAGTATGACGTAGTGTTCGAGACTAAAGATTTGATCGAGCCGGATCCATTCCCGAAAGGTTATCAATAATAAAAATTACAGCCAGCTGAAAAGCTGGCTGTTTGAATTTACGAAAATGGTGATGAGTGAGGAGTAGAGTTCAATTTAAAACCATATGAGGCATGGACGACCCACAGGGATGTGGGAAGTTTCTCGAAGCGCCGGGAGCGCGAAGAGAAGGCCGATTTGAGCCTACATGGACGTATTTACGGCGTGTTTTAAATTGAACTCTACGCATCACTCCTGCGATGAAATAGCTAATTTTTTAAACGAGATGATGAGGATACAGCCATGTTTGCTGAATACAGTACCTCGGAATTGTTATCGATCTTTGCCATGCAAGGCGTAGCGGGATTGATTTTATTTTCAGTGTTTGTCCTTATGGCCCTCGGGCTCGCCATTATTTTCGGGCAAATGGGCGTAATCAATATGGCGCACGGCGAATTTATGATTCTCGGCGCCTACGTGACTTATTTAACCTCGCACGTTTTTTCCACGTACTTGCCAGATTTTTTCAGCATCTACTTTATTCTCGCGATGGTGCTCGCCTTTATTGCCGCAGGTGCGCTAGGCGCATTAGTGGAATGGGCGATGATTCGCCACTTATATCACCGACCACTGGATACATTGCTCGCCACCTGGGGTTTGAGTTTGATCCTGCAACAGCTTTATCGCACCGTGTTTGGTGCACGCGAAGTCGGTGTGACGTTGCCGGATTGGTTAATGGGTTCGTATCAATTAACCGATTCAATCGAATTGCCGATTAATGGTTTATTTGTGATGAGCCTTGCGATAGGAATTTCACTCGCCGTTGCAATTTTAATGTACCGCTCCCGCTGGGGCACCCAAGTGCGCGCAGTGGTGCAGAATCGTGCAATGGCCGGCGCAGTGGGAATTAATACCGCAAAAGTGGACCGCGTAACCTTTGCCTTGGGTTGCGGCATTGCCGGTGTGGCCGGTAGCGCATTTACCATGATCGGTTCAACCGGGCCAACATCCGGCCAACTTTATATTGTGGATACTTTCCTGGTAGTTGTGTTTGGCGGTGCATCCAGTTTGCTCGGCACAATCGCATCAGCCTTCACCATTTCACAAGCGCAATCGACCATGGAATTCTTTATGAGTGGTTCCATGTCCAAAGTGCTCACGTTGTTATTCGTGGTGTTTATCCTGATGTTGCGCCCGCAAGGTTTATTCACCTTGAAAGTGCGTCGTTAAGAGGAGTAACTGATTATGTCTTATCAAGGTTTTGGTGCACTCTTTCCGAAAAAAGAAATGCTGGGTTTTCTGGTGCTGGCAATTATCCTTGCGGTGATATTGCCACTCACACTGGATATTTTCCGCCTCAATCTCGTCGGCAAATATTTAACTTACGCATTCGTTGCTGTTGGTCTGGTGTTGTGTTGGGGTTACGGTGGGATTTTAAGTTTAGGGCAGGGCGTGTTTTTTGGCTTGGGCGGTTATGCCATGGCGATGTTTTTAAAGCTGGAAGCGTCTGATCCCGAAAGCACTAAAATCCAATCCACACCCGGCATTCCCGATTTTATGGACTGGAACCAGCTCACTGAATTGCCCTTTTTCTGGGAGCCCTTCCACAGTTTCGGTTTTACGCTGGCGGCGATTATTTTGTTGCCGTGCATTTTCGGTTACATCATCGGCGTAGCCATGTTTAAACGTCGTGTGGGCGGTGTGTATTTCGCGATTATCACGCAAGCACTGGCCGCAATCCTCACGATTTTAATTATCGGCCAGCAAGGTTATACCGGCGGCGTGAATGGTATGACAGATTTGCGCACGCTCCACGGTTTTGATATCCGCACCGATAGCGCCAAATATTTCTTCTACTTCTTGTGTGTTGCTTTGTTATTTGCCTGCCTCTTTGCCGCACAATTTATTCGCAAAAGTAAATTGGGCCGCTTATTGGTGGCGATGCGCGATAAAGAAGATCGAGTGCGTTTCTCCGGCTATGACGTTGCCAATTTTAAAATCTTTGTGTTCTGCATTGGCGGTGTTTTCGCTGCAATCGGCGGTGCGATGTTTACTTTGCAAGTGGGCTTCATGTCGCCAACGCTAGTAGGAATTGTACCTTCGATTGAAATGGTAATTTTCTGCGCCGTGGGTGGCCGCCTCTCAATCATCGGTGCGGTATACGGTGCATTGATTGTTAACGCCGCAAAAACATCTTTTTCCGAAAGTTTCCCCGAATTATGGTTGTTCGCGATGGGCGGATTGTTTATCGCCGTAGTAATGGCATTCCCCAATGGTTTGGCGGGTTTGTATAACACTTATGCGGCACCCAAGGTGGATGCGCTTTTTGCGAAAGTTTTCAGCAAAAAGCCGGCGGTAGCTGCGGCACCACCGCCGCCCGCTACGCCCCTCGTAAATAAGCCCGTTGCAACCAAAACGGAAACCCCGGTTATCCCACAAGGAGCACTCCATGAGTAGCAATACAGATTTTGTGCTTGCTGTTGAAGGGCTCACGGTTTCCTTCGATGGTTTCAAGGCGGTAAATGACTTAACGTTTTACGTGGATGAAAATGAAATCCGCGTAATTATCGGGCCTAATGGTGCGGGCAAAACGACCGTGCTGGATTTAATTTGCGGCCGCACCAAAGCCACTGACGGCTCGATCAAATTCCGCAATCGCGAATTAACCAAATTGCGCGAACACGAAATTGTCAAAGCCGGTGTTGGCAGGAAATTCCAGAATCCGTCTATTTACGGTGATCTCACTGTATTTGAAAACCTGGAAATTTCCTTTCCCCGTGGCCGTTCCGTATTTGGAGCGCTCGCCTTCAAGCGCGATGAAGAAGTCATCAGCAAGGTCCATGAAGTGGCCAACATGATTTTCCTGGGCGACCAGTTGGACCGACAAGCCGAGTTGCTCAGCCATGGACAAAAGCAGTGGTTGGAAATCGGCATGTTGCTTATGCAAGACCCTGATTTGCTAATGCTCGATGAACCGGTTGCAGGCATGTCGGTTGGCGAGCGCCAGCAAACAGCGGAATTGTTACGCAGCATTATTAAAGACCGCTCGGTGATTGTGATTGAACACGATATGCAATTCGTTGCGCAAATCGCTGACAAGGTCACGGTATTGCACCAGGGGAAAATTCTCGCCGAAGGTTCAGTCGATAAAGTGAAGAATGATCCGAAGGTGATTGAAGTCTATCTTGGTCACTAATTACTTATGAGGAATTAATTATGTTAGCTGTATCTGATTACCGCGTAAGTTATGGCCAAAGCGAAGTGTTGCACGGATTGAATTTTAAAGTGAAGCCGCGCGAAATTGTGGCGGTGATGGGGCGCAATGGCATGGGCAAAACCACCTTGATGAAATCATTAATGGGTGTTATTCCCAGCTCCGGTGGCAGCGTTAAACTGGATGGTAAAGAAGTCAGCCAGTTGAAAAGTTTTCAGCGAGTTGCTAACGGTTTTGGTTTTGTGCCGCAAGGGCGTATGATTTTTTCCAGTATGACCGTGAAAGAAAATATTGAAACCGGATTAACCACTACCAAAAAACGTTCGGTACCAAAAGAACTTTACGATATGTTCCCGGTATTGCAGGAAATGCGCAGCCGTCGCGGTGGAAATTTATCGGGCGGGCAGCAGCAACAATTGGCTATCGCGCGCGCCTTAGCAAGTGATCCCAAATTGTTATTCCTGGATGAACCCACCGAAGGAATCCAGCCATCAATCATTCGCGAAATGGGGCGCACCCTGAAAGCCATTCGTGACCAACGTGGACTTTCAATTGTTGTTTCCGAACAGGTATTAAGTTTTGCACTGGATATTGCCGATAGAATCCTGGTGATTGAGAAAGGCCAGATTGTGCATGAAGAATTACGGGAGACAGTAAACGAAGCGAAAGTGGCTTCCTATTTGTCAGTGTGATTTTTTATCGACATAGTTTTTAATGTAGACCCTGGATGATACTTCAGCTTCAGCCAGCTTTCGCTAAGTCTCGGGCGATCGCTGGCTTTTTTCCTCCTATTGATAGCGTAAATCACGTCATTGCTTAATCATTTCTATCCGGCGGTGGTTCGCGCCCATCTTGCCCGCCTTCGGGCGGCTCCGGCATATTATCTGGCTTGCACGCCAGTGTTGCTGTTTCACCGCGTCGCGGAGGCAAGCTACAGATACCATTAATTAATTCATCATTGCGTCCTGCAAAACTGCATGGATCATTTTCCACCAACCCTTTGCACGCCAGCAGTGCTTCTTCCGGTGGGCCAACACGTTTTCCATCCCGTTCCGGTTGCTGGTTTTCAACGGCATATACCGGTTGCAACACTATATGTAAAAAAATGCCGGCAATACCAGCAGTTTTAAGTAGTTGGGATGATGCCATAGGTACCTCGTACAGATTACTTTATTAACGTTACCCATGAGATAAATCAAACGGTTGTTGGTTCAGCAGAATCAGTGTGTATCACAGTCTTTGCACAATTGATGAGTGCGCGCGCGCACCTGAAATTTGGTTATGTATGTTTGTCTATGGGGTGAATGACGTATAGGCGCGCGCTATTTGTCGTATTGAGAGTATGCGCCTTGCGCCAGATACTGACCCTGTTCCGCGACGAATTGTCCAACCTACACCAGGAGTCAGACCATGGCTGAAACGATTATCAAAATAGATTTAAAAAAAACTCCCTACGAGAATGAAAATATCCACAATCGCTGGCATCCGGATATTCCCATGGCGGCGACGGTAAAACCTGGTGCGGATTTTATTATCGAATGCTACGACTGGACCGGTGGGCAAATCGCTAACAATGACAGCGCGGATGACGTGCGCGATGTGGATTTGTCACAAGTACATTTCCTTTCCGGCCCGGTGGGTGTGGAAGGCGCAGAGCCTGGCGATTTACTGGTGGTGGATATTCTGGATATCGGCGCATTCCAGGAAAGCCTGTGGGGCTTTAACGGATTTTTCTCCAAGCAAAATGGCGGCGGGTTTTTAACAGAACATTTTCCGGAAGCGCAAAAATCGATTTGGGATTTTAATGGTATGTTTACCAAATCCCGCCATGTGCCCAATGTGGAATTTGCGGGCTTAATCCATCCCGGTTTGATTGGTTGCTTGCCCTCCAAAGAAATGCTGCTGGAGTGGAACAAACGCGAAAAAGAACTTTACGATACCGAACCTGAGCGTGTGCCTGCATTGGCAACATTGCCTTACGCCGATACGGCACACATGGGCAAATTAAGTGGTGATGCGGCCAAGGCCGCTGCCGCTGAAGGTGCGCGCACTGTACCGCCGCGTGAACACGGTGGTAACTGCGATATTAAAGATTTATCGCGCGGCTCAAAAATTTATTTCCCGGTGTATGTGAAAGGTGGCGGGCTCTCGGTCGGCGATTTGCATTTCAGTCAGGGCGACGGTGAAATTACGTTTTGCGGCGCAATCGAAATGGCGGGCTGGATTCACTTGCGTGTAAATTTAATTAAAGACGGTATGGCGAAATACGGGATCAAAAATCCTATCTTCAAGCCGAGCCCAATCGCACCCAAATACGACGATTACCTGATCTTTGAAGGTATTTCTGTCGATGAATATGGCGAGCAACATTATCTGGATGTTCATGTTGCCTATCGCCAGGCGTGTTTGAATGCAATTAATTATTTAACCAAATTTGGTTACAGCAAAGCCCAGGCATACGCGATCCTTGGTTGTGCGCCGGTGCAAGGGCATATTTCCGGTGTGGTGGATATTCCGAATGCCTGTGCAACATTATGGTTGCCCACAGATATTTTTGATTTCGATGTGAATCCTACGGCGGAAGGCCCGACGAAAAAGGTTACACCGGGTACTGATGTCCCGCTTTCGAAAGATAAATAGTGGTGAGATAGAGTCACTTTTATTTTTTCGATGCAGGTAGGATCTGTTGAGGTGGGATCCGGCATTTGCTTCGGGACCGTGCGCAGCATGGATGCTGCGCCCGAGCCTACAGGGATGTATTCACGGCGTGTCCCGAAGTGAATGACGGAGCCCGCCCTGCGAAAATCTAATTATGCCAGTGAGGTTTTGTAATGCCTGTTTACGACTACAAATGCGCCGACCATGGGTTGTTTTACGAATTAGCCGCAATGGAAGATTCCAGCAAACCCATGGCGTGCCCGGAGTGTGCAAAATTATGCGCGCGGGTAATTATGCTCGCACCGGAATTCCTGGATATGAAAAAAGAAAACCGCATGGCCCATCAACGCAATGAAACGGCGATGAATGCCCCGGTTTTTTCGACGCCTGACTATCGCGCTGAACAACAAGCGCGACGCGAGCATAAACACGGTAAAGGCTGCGGTTGCGGTGATAAGCCGATTCGCAAATCCAACCTGATGTACACCGCTGGCGGGAATAAAATGTTTCCCTCCATGCGCCCGTGGATGATTAGCCATTAATTAATTCTTGCTGCGTTTTTTTCACGCAGCAAGAAATTATGTTGCTTGTCGATTAAAAGAATTTGCTACTCAAGCTCACGCCGATCCAGCGCGGCTCGCTGGGTGAAAAACTGTTCCAGTCGTAAAGGCTGCCGTACTCCACCTCAAACAGGTTGCGCACAATCAGGGTGAAATCGACTTTACGATTATTGGTGGCGATACCAATGGCGAGGTCCGTCAATCCATAACCATCCTGTTTTGCATAACGGGATAACGAGGTATTGGGATTAAAACTGCTCACATAGTTGTAATTGATATTGCCGTGCAATTCGTTATCCCCGAAAACCAATTCGGTATGCTCAAGTGAAATATTGAACGAGACTTTGGAGGCACCGGCGATGGTTTTGCCGCTGACATCGTAATAGGGCGGGGCCGATAGCAGGCCACCTAATTCCGGTGGTTTAGCCGCGTACTGGAAATCTTTATAGCGGGGGTCGCTGTACGCGCCGGCAAAACGCAGCGTAGTGTTATTGAGTGTATAGGCTGCATCAAACTCAATGCCCCTGGCAGTAATTTTTGGAACATTACCCAAGCCTGCGGTATAAGCCGGTTTGCCATCGTCATTAATCCGGGTCTGTTCAGCATCGTAATAATAAAGTGATTGGATGTAATTATTGATATCCAGATAATAGATGCTGGTGCTGAGGATTAAATTATCGTTCAGTAAATTAGCTTTCCAGCCCAAATCATAGTTATCCGTTTTTTCTGCTTTCGTCAGCGCCGATTTTCCGCCTTCCTTGGTCGCTCCCACAATTTGTGAAACCCCGGCTTTTTCTCCGTGCTGCCAGGAAAAATAAACCGTGTGGTTATCATTGAGTTGAAAGCTCGGGCTTATATTGGCCCCGGTTAATACATCATCAAAGGGTTCTGCGGCTGTAGTTTGATAAACACCGCCGATTCGCGCGGCACGTATCGCTTTGGCTTGCGCCACCTGATTTTTTTGTATGGCATTAAGGCTCCCATAATTGGGTACTTTAAAATATTTGAGTGCAACGGAATCCGCCAGGGCTAATTGCGCGAGCGAATTTTTTGTTAGATCTATATCACCTTTAGCGTCGCTATCAAATCCGCCAAGTTGCACGTTGTTTACCGAAACCGGATTTAATTCGGGCGCATAACCTTGATGGGAAATATAACTGGCAGATTGCAATTGATGCGATTTTTCATCTGACACACGTAAACCAAAATTAATGCTGATACGTTCAGTAGGGCTCCAATCAATATTGCCAAACCAGGCTAATTTATCGCCATCAGTTTTTGTATGTGCTGCGATATTCAAACGGTCAACGGAGTTAAGTAACAAATAACGGCCAGCGGCGTCGGTATCCAATGCCTTGTATTGAGTTACAGTGGCATAGTAAGCGCCTGCGTCTGAACCAAAACGGGTTCCCCACCCGGGTTGCCCGGTGCGTGCTTCTGTATGCAAATAAAAAATACCGGTTTTGTAATTAAACTTCCCGAAATCTGTTTCAATATCAGAGGAGGAAATACTGAATTCTTCACTCAGTTGTTTGTAATTGTTCCAGGCTTGCGAAGGCTCGCGCATGATGTCGAAGATATCGCGTAACCCGGTATTTTTACCGTGCCAGGCAAACGTAAAATCGCGTGCAGCGGTAATCGAATTCAAGGTGTAATTGCCTAATTTCCAATTGAGTTCAAGAGATGCGCCGCCGGTGTCGCGCTCTTGTGGTGGGCCATCGCTGCGTTCAACGCGATTTTTTGTTCCATCGGGATCAAGGTAATTATAACTTTGGTCTTGTTTAAACCAACGCCGCTCTAGTCGTCCCGCTGGTTCCAGCTCTTGAACTACGGCGATAGGTAAACCGGTTTCCGGATTCAGTGTGTCATAGTAAGTTGGTGTTGCACGTGAAAATGCACCGAAAGACGAGGAACCGTATTCAGCACCTTTAGGTGTAAAATCCGCACTCAAATGCGCGCTGAAATTTTCATCCGGTGTCAGTAGTAACTGGATTTTTGCGGAGGTCCGGTCGCGGTTATACAGTGATTGGGTGATGTCATAATGATTGATAAAAGGACCGTCGGCTTGCTCGCGTAAAAACGTCACACGATAAGCCAGCAGGTCATCTATCACCGCACCTCCAACAGCAGCGCGGGTGATTAAGGTATTGCGTTGCCCGGCGGTTATCGATGCTTGTACTTCATCGTCAAAAGTCGGCGCTTGGGTGCGAAACGTAATACGGCCATAGTTTGCAGCAAGGCCACCTTGTGTTCCCTGGGCTCCGCGCGTCACAGCAACCGATTCCAGATCATAAAAATTAAAACTGCCGGCCATATCGGTAAACGCATAACTCACACCGTCAACGCTCACGCCAATACCAGGATCTTGCGGGCTGCCACCGGGAAAACCAATTCCGCGTAACGATAAATTTTGCCCGGTTACCAGGCCGGTTTGGCCGGCGATGCGCACATTGCCCAATTTTTTTAATACATCCTGAAACCGCGTCACTTCAAATTTTTCCAATTCATTACCTGACACGATTGAAATTGAAATGGGTGCATCTTTAACGCTGCGCAGTGGCACAATCACTTTTTTGCCCCCGACAATCACTTCTTCAATTCCCTGGGTATTGTTACGGCCAGCGGCGGTTGGTTCTTGCTCCAATAATTGATCCGGTGACAATTGATCCGCTGATGGTTGTGGTGCTGCTTGTGCGAGATCATCGTTAATTTCGGCTGGAGTAAAATTATCACTTTCGTCAACAATGTCTTTCGCAGTGGGAGCCGCCACTACCGGAAGAGATAAACAACTGGATGCACTGATTGCCAATAAAAAAATACGAGTGCTCATTTTTTTGACTTGAATGGATAAATACTGATGGCGCAGTGCCGACTTCAGACGCATAAATTTTCCTTTCGCGAGGTTAATTAAAATACCGATGCAGGAGGAATTGCGATATCTATGCCAAATAGCCGCGCTAGCTTTTACAAGAGAATGGAATGTATCGGGTAATTAAAATTGGGGAAATATAAATATTGCATTTGGTTTTTATGATGGTTTTTAGTGTTGATAAATAAAAAATTATTGCTGGATCTATTGCAATGCCTGGTTGAAATACGGTTTTCTGCGTAATTGTGCTCACTGATATTAGTGATAATCAAGCAGCAGTTTTTTTTATAAGGTGCGGAATTTATTAAAGGGGAAATTGCAGGCGTGCAACCGGGTGCGTTAAAACTAACAGCGTTGGCTGGAGAATAAATCTTATTGTTGAATACGCTCCAGCCCTACATTTTAATTACGATTTTCCGTTTTTTATTTCTGTGTAAAGCCAGCGTACAAAACGTTCCGTACTTTGCGGGGTTACACCGTCCACTTTTGCATCAAATTCTTTGGTTGGATTTAATGCGAGCACTTCTTCCACAGTTTTTCCTTGTGCAACAAGCGGGGAAATTTTGTCGCGTGCGGCCAGAATCAAATCGCGCGCAGCAATAAGGCCATTGCGGTCGGTAATCGGGCCGTGGCCGGGAATGATTTTGGTTTTGGGGCCGGCGCGGCCAATAGTTGCACCGAGGCCATCCAGAATCCCGCGCAATGTGCCGCCATTGGTTAAATCAACCACAGGGTAGCCAGTTGAACGGAAGTAGTCACCGGTAGCCAAGGCATCTTGTTTGGTAAATTGCACCAGGGTATCACCGTCGGTGTGGGCAACACGAATAGGAATCAAACGAACTTCTTCATTATTAATATGCAGGGTCACTTGATTGTCGTAAGTAATAACTGGCAATGCTTTGGCGGGCGCGGGTTTACCGGGTGTGCCATCAGGCGCGGGATTGGGGTTCGCCAAGCGCGCACGCAGCTGATCGCGACTAAAAAGAATGGCCCCCTGTTTGGCAAAATTTTCGTTGCCACCGGTATGATCGCCGTGTACATGGGTATTCACCAGATAACGTATTGGCTGGTTGGAAATCTTTTTTAATGCAGCAACTAATTTGTCGGTGAGGGGAGCGAATTGTGAATCCACTAAAAATATACCATCCGGCCCGGTGAGGGCGCTGATCGTTCCGCCCGCACCTTCCAGGGTATAAAGGTTGTCACCGATTTTATTGGTTTTTATTTCTACCGTATTGTAATCAATTTGCTGTTGTTGGGCCTGGGCACTGGCAATAAAAAATAGCGCTGCTGTTAAGGTGAAAAGCGTTTTACGCTTGATGGGTGACATAGAGAAGCTCCGTTTTTCAATTAAAGGTAAAGGCATCATGGATTGAATGGATTTTTACTATTTTAAAGTCAAAAAAAATCCCACGACCTTGTGGGATTTTCGACGCACGACTTAGTGAGTTCGATACTTTACTTGTGTGTACGATTGGATTATGGCAGCGATAATTGGCGCAAAGCAAATGGTTACTTAGATTTTTATCAGCAATAACCATTGCATGTGGTTATAAGCTTTAATGGATTTTCTTTGGTAATTTTTTTGTGTGGACTAAATAAAAACACAAGGTGTTTTGGTGGGTTCTTCTTTGCCTTGATAAAAAAGCCGCCCGGTATATAGCTACACGGACGGCCTGGAGGAAAGTTTTCGTTTTGCTCATCGTTCGTTTTTATCACTCGTTTCTTTTTACCACTCGTTCCTTAATCGGTGATGGTGAAGACCTAAAAATATTAACAAAACGTTCGATGTGTTAAGCCAGCAATTCTTTAACGACTTTTCCATACACTACGGTCGGCCGTTCGGAGCGACCATTTTGCAGGAAGGTTGTTTTCAAGTGATTCAACCCGAGCAAATGCAATACGGTTGCATGCAAATCATAGGTGTCGACAACATTTTCACCCACTGCGCGCAAACCTACTTCATCCGTTTCACCGTAAGTGAAGCCCGCTTTCACACCGCCACCGGCCAGCCATTGGGTGTAGCCCCACGGATTGTGATCGCGCCCGTTACCACTTTGTCCATACGAAGTACGGCCAAATTCTGAAGTCCATACAATCAAGGTTGAATCCAATAAACCACGTGATTTCAAATCTTCCAGCAAACCGGCGATAGGCTTATCAACGGCGCGTGCATGTTTGCCGTGATTTTCATCGAGACTATTGTGGGCATCCCAGTTGCGATTTTCGCCGCGGATTTCCAAATCACCGGAGATTACCTGGATAAAACGCACTCCGCGTTCCGCCAGCCGGCGTGCACGCAATAAATTTGCGCCGTAGCCTTTACTGACTTCATCATTAAGCCCGTAAAGCTCTTTAGTTGCATCGCTTTCTTTACTGATATCTACGGCTTCAGGTGCTGCGATTTCAATGCGCGATGCCAATTCATAAGAACGGTTGCGTGCTTGCAATTCAGTATCATGCGCGTAATCGGCGTAGCCATGGCGATTCAGTTTATTTAACAAACTTAAACTGTTGCGCTGTTGTTCCGCCGAGAAATTTTCCGGGCGTTCCAAATGCAGAATGGGCGAATCGCCCGGACGAAATGGAGTACCTTGATAAACAGCGGGTAAAAATCCGGAGGTCCAGTTGGCGCTGCCGCCGCGCGGTTCTTTTTGATCACTGTAAAGTGCAACGTAAGACGGCAAATCCGGATTAGCTGAACCTAATGCATAATTAATCCATGCCCCGAGTGTAGGGCGGCCAGGATTCAATGAGCCGGTATTTAATTTCAAAATAGAAATATCGTGTGTTGCGCCCACAGTCACGCTGGATTTAATAAATGCGAGTTTATCGGCGTGGTTAGCGAGGTTGGGCAATAAATCAGAAAACCAGGCACCGCTTTCTCCGTATTGTTTCCAGCTGCGATTGGAAGCGTACAGTTTTCCCGTGCCGCCGCGAATTGCAACGTTAAGTCCTTTTAAAAAGGATGGCGCAATTTCCTGGCCTGCACGTTTGATCAATTCCGGTTTGTAGTCGTACAAATCCAATGTAGACGGTGCACCATTTTGATGTAACCAGATCACAGATTTTACTTTAGGTGCAAAATGTGGATTCTTCGGTGCAAGTGGATCTATCAATTCGGATGCCAGTACCGGCGTGGCAAAAAAACCGCCGCCAGGCAGTGCGCTGGTTAATGCCAAACCGCCCAAACCATAACCGGCTTTCAATAAAAAATCGCGACGTGAATTACTCATAATATTTTCCTTTTAAAAATCGTTTAATGAAATTGAAATTAGAGCCGATAAGCAAATTCATTGGAGTTTGCTACGGTATGGACCAAATCAACCAGGGCCGCCGCCCGGATCGGGTCAACGCCGTTCACATCTTTCAAGCCCGTGGGTTGGTTGATTGCCAGCGTTCCGGAAATGGCTTTTTCGCGAATAATTTTTTCCTGGTCATTCAGATAAGCTTGCAATAACTTACGTTCTGCTTTGTCAGGTTTACGCGCAAACAGAATCTGGTAGAGGCGATCAAGTTGCGCTTTTTCATTTTTTCCGCCCTCCGAAATAACACGCCCCGCCAGCGCTTGCGATAAACCAAATACAATATCGCTGTGATAAAGCGTGAGTGCTTGCAATGGTGTCGTGGTGACATCGCGTTTGCTATGCACTTCCTGGGTGCCAGCCAGATCAAATGTTTGCAGTAATGGATAGGGCACACTGCGACGGTTGAAGATATAAAGGCTGCGGCGATAGAAATCCGCACTGTCGGCAGAAGTTTTCCAGAACGGTTGGCCATCGGTATTGGAATTACCCGTTACGAGGTTGGAAGGAATTGGCGGGAACACACCCGGCCCACCTTGCTTGTCATTTAATTTGCCTGCTGCAACCAGGAGTGAATCGCGAATTTGTTCTGCTTCAAGGCGTTTGCGTGGAAACAACGCGAGCAATTTATTATCCGGGTCAAGTTTTCGCACCTCTTCATCGCGTTCCGCTGAGGATTGGCGATACACGCTGGATAATAAAATCTGGCGATGTAATTGTTTTACGCTCCAGCCTTCCTTCACAAAATGGGCGGCAAGGTAATCGAGTAATTCCGGGTGTGTAGGTTTGCCGCCGGCGCGGCCAAAGTCGCTGACAGTATCTACAATACCGCGCGCAAAATATTGCTCCCAAACACGGTTAACAAACACGCGCGCGGTCAGCGGATTTTTTTCGCTGGTAATCCAGTTTGCCAGTGCCGTGCGACGACCGGATGAAGTCGCAGTAGGAACTATCACCGGTTTTTCGCTGGTAATACTTTCCGGAAATGCCGGTTGCACTTCTTCCAATGGGCGTTCTTGTATTCCACCAAAATAAACGAATGTCGGTGGTGCATCAGCATGCCCCAATTCTGTTGCAGCAGAAAGATAAAGCGAACCTTGTGGTTTTAATCGCGTTGCTATTTCGCGACCTTGCTTGCGCAGCTTGTCGTATTGCTTCCACAAGTCTACGTGTTTTGGATTGTAATCCGGTGCGGTTTTATCGGTGGAGGTATCCTGTAAATAACCTGCGAGGCGATCATCATCAACGTATGGACCGTAATAATTATTAATCCAGCGATCATGGGCATTCCATTCGCTTTGGGGTTTGTTAAGTGATACCAACGTATCCTTATCATAACGCTCTTTTAGGTATTTACTGGCTTGCTCGCGCACAGGATCTATCAGTGCTTTTTTCGCGGCATTGATTGGTGCAATTTCCGCTTCGTATTTTGCTGCGGCTTCTTTGTAAGCAATTTCCTGCGCACCTATTGCGGCTGGAATATCATCGCGTACGCTGGTGTTGGCAAAGAATGCTTGTAATGCGAAATAATCTTTTTGCGAAATTTTATCGAGCTTGTGATTGTGGCAGCGCGCGCACTCAACAGTTTGGCCGAGGAAAACTTTTCCGACAGTGTCGGTAATATCAGTCGTGTGCTGGTATTTTTTCTGGACCAGGTTGCGGCCATTCGGATTGTCGGGAAAGCTGCGCAGAAATCCGGTAGCAATCAAAGCTTCCTGGCGTTCTGGCCACAATTCATCGCCGGCAAGTTGTTCCTGGATAAATTGATTGAACGGTTTGTCCTGGTTAAATGCGTTAACCACGTAATCGCGGTAACGCCAGAGATTCGGACGTGTTTCATCATTATCAAAGCCGCCACTATCGGCATAGCGCGCCAAATCCAGCCAGCGGCGTGCCTGGCGTTCGCCGTAATGGGGCGATGCGAGTAATCGATCAACGAGTTTTTCATAGGCTTGCGATGAGTGATCAGCTTCAAATGCTTTTACTTCCTCCGGCGTTGGAATTACACCCCAGGCATCCAATGTCGCCCGCCGGATAAAAGTACCGCGATCAGTATCCACTGACGGTTTGATTTTTTTTTTCTTCCAGTTTGGCAAGGATAAATGCATCAATGGGTGTGCGTACCCAGGATGAATGTGCCGGTGTGGGAACCTCACTATTTTTTACCGGTTGCCATGACCAGGGTAAACGCGATTTTTGCTTTTCCGTTAACACGGGAACATTCGCGTGTATGGAATCTGCAGGTGGCTTTCCTGTCTGGGCCATCGCCACGGATGTGAGACTAAAAAGCGCGATGAAAATGACCGTTCTTTTCACTCTTGGCTCTCCTTTCTTTATATTCAGATGATAAGAATCGTTTACGTGGATGCTAAAAAATTTTCGGGCACGGAATTAAATACGGAAATGTGTCCTGCCGTTGAGGGAGGGGTTTTTGCAGTAACCGTGCCAGTAGATTTTTAGTTATTTTTGCAGCAGTGCGTTGTTGGTTTTTAAAAAATAGCGCTATTGCTATAGCAACAAAAAATGGCTTGTATGCCAAACTTTAAAAAAATTGAGCCGTTATAAACATTTAAAAAAAGAAGAGTGATTTTTTTTACACTGTTGGCTAAGCAGAACTGGCACCAAACTATTGCCCCTAAGCTAACAATACTGTTGCCAGGGTGTTTTTGTTGATGCAAACCGGTTGAGGAACGGGTGAGTTTTGCGCACCTGTGATCAGTGTTTCTGATCACGGGTAAATGTTGCATGCAGTAAAAATATATTGGAGGTCAACATTCCCGCGTGTTCAATCCGGGAGTTATTTGATTGGCCTGTAACCATTACTCTGCCAATGGCGGCCGGATATCAATGCCATTGAGTGTCGATAATTGTTTTTTTGCGGATAACTATGATGGATAGGGTAAAAAGCGGATGGGCAATAGCACTAATTATTATGCAGGTGTTCGCAATGTATCAATGTATTCGTTTAATGTACCAAATAAATCAGCGAGTAATTGCGGCGCTTGCATGCATTTGGCCGCACCGATAATCCCCTGGTAGCTTGCCATAATGAACATCGCAATCTTACCCGGGTTAATATCCTTACGGACCAGCCCTTGCTGTTGGCCTTGCTCAAGTGCGGCGAATATTGATCCATGAATTGTCGCCATAATTTTTTCCAACCGCTCATGGAAGCCTTTATCAATAGATGCCATCTCCTGGTTTAAATTATTGAGTGGGCACCCTTTAAAATGAATTTCATTTTTATAAACATCGGCTTTCCATAAAAACAGTTGTTGGATTGCTGTGAGTGGATTGGGGTATTTTGAAGAAAATTCTGACCAGTTTGCTTTGACGTGCTCCAGCAAAATCTCATCAACGACGGCATAACCCAACGCAAGTTTGTTGGGAAAGTGATAATAGAGCGCGCCTTTTGCCAACTGTGTTTTTTGCAATATGGTTTCGATGCGCATCCCCTGATAGCCGTTTTCATAAATCTCTTCCTGGGCAGCTTCCAGAATTCGGGCGCGGGTATGTTCAGCATTGCGTTCAATGGGCATGGTGTTCTCGTGGGCCAGCAAGAAATATGTTGGCAGTTAATTATTATTGATAGCTGGAATATTTATAGGGATAGTTTGAAATATCGATTTGATCAATTTTAAACCGACCACATGGTCGGTAGGCATTAAATAGTAAGGCTGTTTGGCTTGTCAATAACAACGAATTGCACAACGCGGTGGATCTGTTTTATCAATATGTGGCATTGCATATAACCATATTGGTTATATCATTTAGCCCATACCAAATATTACCGGGGAAATATAATGCCGCATCGCCATCACGAACGTCACAGATCCCAGCACTCAGGCTGGCTACGCGCAGCGGTTTTAGGGGCGAATGATGGAATTATTTCCACGGCAAGTTTAATGATGGGAATGGTAACGGCTGGTGTTTCAGGCTCTACGATTTTATTAAGTGGAGTTGCTGGTTTGGTTGCCGGCGCGATGAGCATGGCTGCAGGCGAATACGTATCGGTACGCTCACAAGCTGATACCGAAGCGGCAGACCTTGCACGGGAAACTCACGAGCTTGAAACAAACCCCGGCGGCGAACATCGCGAATTGGAAGAAATTTATGTTGCGCGCGGATTGGAGCGCGACCTTGCACGTGAAGTTGCCAGACAATTAATGGCACACGATGCACTCGGTGCCCATGCGCGCGACGAGTTGGGTATTACTGATATTTTCGCCGCACGTCCCCTGCAAGCTGCACTGACATCCGCGTTAACTTTTTCAGTGGGCGCGTTTATTCCGTTAGTGGTGGTGTTATTACACCCCGCTGAATATATTGCATTTGCAATCAGCTCAATATCGTTAATTGCGCTGGCTATGCTCGGTGGATTAGCTGCAAAAGTTGGTGGAGCGAATGTGTTTGCCGGTGCTGTACGCGTAGGTTTTTGGGGCGCAGCGGCTATGGCATTGACCGCTGCGGCAGGGCATTTGTTTGGCGCGGTGGTTTAATATTTTTATCGGCATTTATTTATCAAAGATATGCGCAATCACTTCGCTCATGGCGCGATTAATCCGCGCAAAACGCCGGGCATCGGCCAGCATAAAACTGGCGGGTTGGGTATAGCGCGAGCCATCGATATCTTCTGCACAATGTTCAATTAATGCAGCTGCCGAGGCAGGTGTGGTTTCCAGGTGAAACTGGAAACCGTATACCTGATCATTTAAAGCATAAGCCTGGTTTAAACAACCTTCGCTGCGCGCGATGTGCAATGCACCAGGGGGAATGGCAAAGGTATCCCCATGCCAGTGAAACACTTCCGGGTATTTCGCCAGGATTTGGGCGATAGGATGGGCATTTGCTTCAGGTAAAATCTGCAACGGTAACCAGCCGATTTCTTTGTTAGCATTTCGTGTGACTTTACCACCCAATACATCAGCAATTAATTGCGCCCCCAGGCAAATACCGATCACGATTTTTCCCGCATGAATCGCTTCCTTGATCAGGATTTTTTCATCAGCCAGCCAGGGATAAATTGCCTCGTCATAAATTCCCATAGGGCCACCCATAACGACCAATGCATCAAAACTGTGCACGTCCGGTGCTTTGTCGCCGCGATACCAGTGGGTGGTATTGAGTACATAGCCACGAGCAATGAAGTCATTGGCCATGCTGCCAATATCTTCAAAGGGGACATGTTGTAAGCTGTGGATGCGCATAAAAAACTCCTTGAACCGGGCGAGTAGGCATAAGCAGGCATCGATTATGCAGAAATCCAGCCAGTTTGGCTGTTTATTCCGTAAGTTACCGTCGCAAGGCGGCGGATTACCTGGGGATTCGTGTATACTTCGGCCATTATTTGTGCGTTATAACTGTGGTGACGAGATTGATAGGCTTTTTTAAAAAATTGATGGGCTCCGGGACTGATAAGCCCGCTAAACAAGATAGTCCTGTAAAAACATCCGGGAAGTCGGCCCATGAACATGGGGCGAATAGCAGAAAACATCCACGTGAACGCCATCAGGGCCAGGAACGGAATCAAAGCCGGGACCATACCCAGGGACAAGATCGTCAAAGCCAGGAGCAGCAGCGTTCGCGTAATAATCGCAATCAACGCAGTACACAAAAATCCGAGCACATTGACAAATCCGCTGTGCGAGCAGAGAAACCTGCGCAACCCAAACCAGAAAAATCCCACGCTCCCAAACGCCCTGCCAAAGTAGATCACGGCCCCTGGGATATTTCCCAATTTCCAGTGGAAGAAATAGAGGGCAAAACCCGCTTCCATGATTTCGATCTGGAATTACCCCTGATGCGCGGTATTGCCGAGCTGGGTTTTAAATATTGCTCCCCGATTCAAGCCCAATCATTGCCCCATGCGTTGCAAGGTAAAGATGTTGTCGGTAAAGCGCAAACCGGGACGGGAAAAACTGCTGCATTTTTGACGGCAATTATTGATGATTTGTTAAAAAACCCCATCGCGGAAAAACGTTATGCCGGTGAAGCGCGTGCATTGGTCATTGCGCCCACGCGCGAACTGGTTATTCAAATCGCTGACGATGCGAAAGCGTTGTGCAAATTTACGGATTTAAAAATCCATACCCTTGTTGGCGGTATGGATTACACCAAACAGCAACGCCATTTACACGAAGACCTGGTGGATATCCTTGTTGCTACCCCGGGCCGCTTGCTGGATTTTTGTGGCAACAAAGATGTATACCTTGATCAATTGGAAATACTGGTTATCGACGAAGCGGATCGCATGCTCGATATGGGTTTTATTCCGCAGGTGCGGCAAATTGTTCGCCAGACACCGAAGCGTGAAGATCGCCAGACATTATTTTTCTCCGCGACATTTACTGATGATGTGCACAACCTCGTGCAGCAGTGGACTTACAAACCGGTCACCGTAGAAATTGAACCTGAATCCGTTGCCAATGCGCGAGTGGACCAACATGTGTACCTGGTTTCTACGGAAGAAAAATACACGCTGCTATACAACCTGATTCAACAGGAACACGCCGAGAGCATGATTGTGTTTGCCAATCGCCGCGATGAGTGCCGTGACCTGCATGAAAAGTTATTGCGCCATGGTATTAAGGCCGGTTTGCTCTCTGGCGAAATTACCCAGAACAAACGTGTGTCCACATTGGACGCATTTAAAAATGGTGATATCAAGGTATTGGTAGCTACCGATGTTGCGGGGCGCGGAATTCATATCAGTGGTATTAGCCACGTAGTGAATTTCACTTTGCCGGAAGAGCCGGAAGATTATGTACACCGTATTGGCCGCACTGGTCGCGCCGGCAAAACCGGAACCTCGATCAGTTTTGCATGCGAGGATGATGCATTGCGTTTAGCGCCTATTGAAGAATTGTTGGGTAAGCCAATTAAATGCGAGCAACCGCCCGAACCTTTACTACTGGCGCCGCCGGATTTACCTCCTGCACCACCGCGTTCGCGTAATGGCAATGAGCGTTACACTAATCGTTCAGTGGGAAATCGCCCCGGTGGTAATCGCAATCGTCGCCCGCGCCACTGATTATTGATGCGTTAAGTAATAAATGAATTAATTGCCCGGCACATGCCGGGCAAATTGTTTTTAACGGAATGTTTATGTCTGCTGCTTCCCCGGCCAAATCGGCATTACTCACGTTGCATCTCGGTGCTTTTATGATGGGTGCCACGGGTTTGTTTTCCAAAATTATTGAATTGCCCGCGTGGGATATCACTGGTTATCGCACCTGGATTGCAGCCGCAGTATTATTTGCCTGGGTGTGGTGGCGTGAGCGTAATATCGCTCTAAAATCACCGCGCGATTATGGCCGCATGTTGATATTGGGCGTATTGCTGGCGTTGCATTGGGTTACGTTTTTTTATTCGATGCAAGTTGCCAATATCGCTGTGGGAATGATTTCGCTTTACGCCTATCCCGTCGTCACCGTATTTATCGAGCCCTGGATTAAACGCACGCAACTGGATTGGCGCGATGTGGTCAGTGGTGTGTTGGTGTTAGTCGGGATTTACTGGCTGGTGCCGGAATTTGATCTCGGTAACAACCTCACCGAAGGTGTAATTTGGGGGGTGATTTCCGCACTCACATTTGCCGTGCGTAATTTATTGCTGAGCCATTGGTTTAGCAATCAAACTGCGGCGCGTTCCATGAGTTACCAGGTATTGATTGTTGCATTATTGATGACACCGGTTTTGCTGTTATCAAACCATCAGCCTACCGAAAAAGATTGGTGGTTATTAATTTGCCTGGGGATTATTTTTACCGCTGTTACCCACACGCTGCTGGGTTTTTCATTGCGTTATTTAACCGCGAAAACGGTGGGGCTGGTGGCTTGCTTGCAGCCGGTGTACGCGGTGATTTATGAAATTTTTCTGCTGCATGAAATTCCTGCGAGCAGCACCTTGATTGGCGGTGCGATTATTATGGGCGCTGCGATTTATGAATCAGTGCGCGAGCATAAAAAATCCGGTTATGCCTGATCTTGACTAAACTCCTGTTAATTGCGGAGGAAAGATTATGAGTAAAACATTAATGCCAGTAGTATTTGTTCCCCATGGTGGTGGCCCAATGCCATTGCTGGGGGATGCCAGCCATCGTGAACTGACTGCATTTATGCAAAACCTCGCACAGGATCTGCCAACGCCTGAAGCGATCCTGGTAATTAGTGCCCATTGGGAAGAATCGATTGCGCACGTATCCAGTGCTGCCAACCCCGCCATGATTTTTGACTATTACGGCTTCCCTCCCGAAAGTTATGAGTTTCGTTATCCTGCACCCGGCCAACCACAGCTGGCAGAAAATATTGCACAACTGCTGCGCGCCAATAATATTCCGGTCACCCTGGATGACCAGCGCGGCTATGATCACGGTACATTTGTGCCCTTGTTACTCAGCTACCCGCACGCGGATATCCCGGTAGTGCAATTATCATTGCTGGCCTCACTCGATCCTGCCGCTCATATCGCCCTTGGCAACGCCATAGCGCCGTTACGTGAGCAAGGTGTATTAATTCTTGGATCGGGAATGTCATTCCATAATATGCGCGCGTTTTTCTCACCGAGCCCGACAGTAAAAACAAAAAGCGACAATTTCGATCAATGGCTGGTTGAAACCCTGACCAGTAATGCGCTGGATTATTCGCAGCGCGCAAAGCGATTAAACACGTGGGCAAGTGCACCTGATGCACGTTTCAGCCATCCGCGTGAGGAGCATCTGTTGCCTTTGCATGTTTGCTTTGGTGCGGCAAAGGCTTCATCTGGCGCGCAACATAATTTTGGCGGTTATCTATTGGGTACTCGCGTGAGTGGATTCCTCTGGCAATAATTTGTCGCCTTGCGCGGTTTTGGCGCATTTTAGTAATTCTTGGCTACACTCAATAATTATTCGCAAGCAATTGCTAATGGAATGTTATTGAGAGTGATCTGATGAAAAAGATTCTGGTCGTTGAAGACAGTGAGATGGTAATGAAGGTATTGCGCCACCTGGTGCAATCTTCATCCCTGGTTTATGAAGCCGTGTATGCAAATAGCCTGGCACAAGCGACAGATGCCTATGAGCAAAATCCCCACGATTTTTTTGCGGCCCTGGTTGATTTGAATTTGCCCGATGCCCCTAACGGTGAAGTGGTTGATTTTACCCTCGGCAAAAAAATTCCCACCATTGTATTAACTGGTAGCTACGACGAAAAACGTCGCGAACAACTTTTCAATAAAGGTATCGTGGATTACGTTACCAAGGAAGGTCGCTACGCTTACAGTAAAGCAATTGGCATGATCAATCGCCTGGAAAAAAACCAGCATATTAAAGTGTTGGTGGTCGATGATTCCGATATGTCGCGCAAGCATGTGGCCAATTTATTCAAACGGCATTTATTCCAGGTGCTGGAAGCTGTTGATGGTGTGGATGCAATTAAAGTCCTGCTGGAGAACCCGGATATTAAATTGGTTATCACCGATTACAATATGCCCAGGATGGATGGTTTTGAATTGGTGCGCAACCTGCGTTACAAATACGACAAAACCGATTTGATTATGATTGGCGTTTCCGGTGAAAGCAGTGAAGCATTGTCTGCCAAATTTATTAAACACGGCGCCAATGATTTTTTGCGCAAACCGTTCCATCCTGAAGAGTTTTATTGCCGGATTATCCATAACATTGAGTCGCTCGAATTAATTGAGCAGATCACCTACAGCTCGCAGCGCGATCATTTAACGGGCCTTTACCATCGTTCCTATTTCTTTAATGCGGCACGTGAGTTGTATCGCCAGGCGGTAGAAAAAGCATCACCTTTATCATTGGCAATTATTAATATTGATCATTTCAGCCAGGTGAATGAGCAACATGGCAATTCCTGGGGCGATGTGGCTTTGAAATGCATCGCCACCAGCTTGCAAAATATGCTGGGGCGGTTTTTATTAGCGCGCGCCGATAGCGATGATTTTTTTGTGTTGATGCCCGGGCTTGACCATGAAAAAGCGGCATCCTTTCTGGCTAAGGTAAAGCAATTATTGGCCGCAGAAAGTTTTCATATTGATGGCGCTGACACACATTTTTATTTCAGCGCGGGTATTTGTGATCAGTTGCACCAAAGCCTTGACCAGCAATTGGCACAAGCCAATATTTATTTGCAGCGCGCAAAAGAAGCCGGGGGCAATATGATCGTCGATGATGGCGATGAATAACCATTGTTGATGGATAATCATTATTGTAGCGGCGCGTTTATCGCGCCTTTTCCTTTGCCCCATGAAAAAGCTACAGTTGCTTGATTTCCCTGACCCAATAAATTGTTGCTCCGGCCACAGCAACCGGTGTAACAAAAATATTTAATAGTGGCACCATACTTCCTAGCAAAATAATCCCGCCATAGGAATAACTGGTGAGTTGTTGTGTGTTCAGGCGGCGGCGTAGCTCGCGAAAACGTAATTGGTGATTATCAGCAGGGTAATCTGAATATTGGATCGCCATGCACCAGCAACTCCAGAGCGCAGCGATTATTGCACCCAGCAGGTTGGCACCGGGGATAAAAAACAGGGCGATAAAAATAATTAGCACCAATAATCCCCGGGTCATAAAATACCAAAGCTTGATTGCTTCGCGTTGCAGTGTGCGCGGAATCAATAAACTCCAGGGTTCGTCGGGCGGCGCAATACCGGTTAATTGCGTTTCAATTTTTTCTGCGAGCAAACCAAAAAAAGGCGCTGCCAAAAAATTGGTAATGATATTAAAACTGTATCCATACACAATCAAAAATATAAAGGCGACTAACGGCCATAATATCCAGGTTAGCCATTGCAGCCAGCCGGGCGTCAGTGCCTGAATTTCTGCAAACACGTCACCAAAGGCATTTAGTAATGCAGCGGTAACCAAAAAGAAAATCAGCACATTTACGAGCAGCGGGATCAAAATAAATTTGCGCAAGCCCGGCTGCAAAATCAAGCGCATGCCTTCCAGAAAATAATTTATTGCTTTACCGGGTGAACCTTGCATTTATGGTTTCCTCTTTTTCAGTTGGATTAACCCATCGCCCAAGGCAAATGCCGCCCCTGCAATCGCTCCGTATACGTGAGACTCCACGGCAACTGTGGCAGGAATTAATTGTTGCAAATCGGTGGCTTCATAACCGGGTAGGTTTTCTTGCAATAATTTGCCCATGATTAATAATAATCCTGTAGCTTTTATCCAGAGTGGATAGGCGCGCGTTTGTATCAATCCTGCCACAATTAAACCGTGGATTGCGCCGGATAAACCCGCGTAAGGCTGGTACTCAGGATTAAACCAATATATCCCCAGGCCAACAACCAAACAGCTGGACAACAATAGATACACGTATTTTTGCAATGTCATTTCACTGAGTAATGCCAGCGTACAAAGTATTAATGCGGCAGTATTCATTAATGTGTGCGCCCAGCCGAAATGAACAAAATTAGCCGTGAAAATTCGCCAGTATTGGCCTTGGCGGGTTGGTGTTGGATCAAGGCTGAATAGGTTGAATAAATGGGGTTCAAACATTGCCAGCACTAATATTACGGCACTCACGGCGAGGCTTGCCAGGAAGGTCGGATGGGAAAGGGATCTTTTCATATGGGCTTTACAAGTAGGCAGAAATTAATTCGACGGGCGCGAATTCCATATGGATGACCCGCCTTCTGTCCGGTTTGGTTGCCTTGCTTGATGCGTGCACCAATAAAGGTTTCATCACCAGTGCGGATCTTTTGGGAGCAAGGCAGTAAACGGGTAATATCTCTTCGCTAAGTGCGTGTATTTGTTGCGTTGATAATATTCCGTTATTGTGACTTCCCGGCAAAACTTTCAGGCAACCATTTTCATGGTGATTGTCATCAAGGTGAAAACGCAAGGTTACCATTTGATTAAGTATATTGGTGGGCGGTTGCACATGATGAGATCCATCCTTAATGCTCCACGGCCCCCAATCCTGATGTGAAAATTTGCGCGGCATGCAAAGTGTTTTATCCTGGTGCCAGCTAACCAGCCAATTTTGCCCAGCAGTTTTATTGAAAAGAATGCAGCGCATTAATTGCGGCTTATCCTGCATATAATATTCAGCAAGTTGCAATACCGGGGCGGATTGGGCGAGTTGTTGCAGCGTGGATAGCTTGGTGTCAGCGTGGCGAATACCTGCTGAATCGCATTCCTGGAGCTGGTCAATGTCCCGATGAATATTATCTATATCGTTTGGAGGGGGAATATTTTCAACCAGCTCAAAACCGTGCGTTAAAAAATTCATAAGTCGATAAAATTAAAGGCCGCATAAGCGGCCTTTAATTTATTTTGCGCCTGCCGCTTCCAGTGCCTGGGCATATTCTTCACCGTTGCGATGTCCTTTTACTGATTGCAGGAAGGTTTTACCATCCGGGCCTACTGCATTGATATCCTTGCCTGCTTCAACGAAAAATTTTACAAAAGTGGCAAAGTTTCCGCCAAGCATACCGCGGTAGGCTTTTTCGAGCAGATGGTAATCGGCATTAACGCCTGCGGGGGCGGGGTAATCCAAAAAGGTTTTGATTCGTTCATCGGTAAAGGTTTCGCCGAGGACTTTTTCTTTATCTTTGCGTAGGCTCATTTTAAAAATCTCTTTGTTAATTACCCATTCAACTTCTTGACCAATAACTCATTCAGCGCCTGCGGATTCGCCTGGCCTTTAGATGCTTTCATCGCCTGGCCTACAAAGAATCCAAGCATTTTCGCACGCTTGTCTTCGGCGGCAGCACGATAACCTTCCACTTGCGCCGTATTTGCTGCGATGATGTCATCGATAATTTTTTCCAGAGCGCCAGTATCAGAAACCTGTTTCAAACCTTTGGTTTCGATGATGGTATCCGCATCGCCTTCGCCATTGGCAATCGCTTCAAATACTTGCTTGGCGATTTTGCTGGAGAGTGTGCCATCTTTAATTCTTACTACCAAACCGGCGAGTAATTCCGGGGTTACCGGTGAATGATCGATACGTTGTTCGGTGCGATTTAAATAGGCGCCGAGGTCGGCCATGATCCAGTTGGCAGTGAGTTTTGGTTCATTGGAAATTTTTGTTGAAGCTTCAAAAAATGCTGCGCTGAATTTATCCATGGTGATTTGTCCAGCGTCATAGCTGCTCAAACCATATTGCTCCACAAAACGTGCGCGTTTGGCTTCGGGTAATTCCGGCATTTGTTTGCGCACTGATTCGATGTATTCATCATCCAGGATTACTGGCAGCAAATCCGGGCAGGGGAAGTAACGGTAATCGTTGCTGTCTTCTTTACTGCGCATGGAGCGGGCTTTTTTAGTGTCGCCGTTGTACAGGCGGGTTTCCTGGGTAATTTTCCCGCCGTCTTCCAGAACATCAATTTGACGCTCAACTTCAAGCTCAATTGCCTCTTCCATAAATTTAAAGGAGTTGAGGTTTTTGGTTTCGGTACGGGTGCCGAGTTTTTCTGTGCCTTTCGGACGAACAGAAATGTTTACGTCAAAGCGCATGGAACCTTGCGACATTTCACCATCGCAAATTTCCAGCGACGTGACGATTGAATGCAGTTTTTTTGCGAAGGCCACCGCTTCTTCAGCGCTGCGCATATCCGGTTCAGTTACCACTTCGATCAATGGGGTTCCTGCGCGGTTTAAATCGATTCCGCTCATGCCCGCAAAATCTTCATGCAAGGATTTGCCTGCATCTTCTTCCAGATGGGCGTGGTGAATGCGAACGCGTTTGGTGCGGCCACCTTCCAATTCCAAATCCACAAAACCAGCGCCGACAATTGGCTCAGCGAGTTGTGTAGTTTGATAACCTTTCGGCAAATCCGGATAAAAATAATTTTTACGTTCAAATACAGAACGTTTGCCGATTTCTGCATTCACAGCCAAACCAAACATGGTAGCAAAACGAAAGGCTTCTTCGTTGGCAACTGGCAAAGTACCCGGCAACGCCAAATCAACTGCGGAGGCTTGGGTATTTGGCTCAGCGCCGAATGCAGTACTGGAGCCGGAGAAAATTTTGGTTTTGGTGGCAAGTTGTACGTGAACTTCCAACCCGATTACAGTTTCCCATTGCATAATTTTTCTCGCATCATTAATCAATATTGGGTGCAGTTTGTTGGTGGAAGTTAGTGGCTTGCTGGAATTGATGCGCTGCATTTAACAGTTGTGATTCCGCAAAGAAATTACCAATCAATTGCAATCCCACAGGTTTGTTATCCACCAAACCACACGGAATAGATAAGCCTGGCAAGCCTGCCAGGTTGGTGGCGATGGTGTAGATATCCTCCAGGTACATTGCAACCGGGTCTTTGGTTTTTGAGCCAAATTGGAATGCGGGTGATGGCGAAGTCGGGCCAATGATTACATCCACATTTTGGAAGGCATCGACAAAATCCTGCTTGATCAAGCGGCGGATTTTTTGTGCTTTGCTGTAATAAGCATCGTAATAACCAGCCGACAATGCATAAGTACCAACGAGGATACGACGCTTCACTTCCGCCCCAAAACCTTCACTGCGCGAACGCATATAAAGGTCATTTAAATCTTTTGGGTTTTCGCAGCGATGACCGTAACGCACCCCATCAAAACGCGACAGGTTGGCAGAACATTCTGCCGGAGCAATAACGTAGTATGCAGGTACTGCGAGATGCGTATGCGGCAAGCTGACACTGTGAATCGTTGCGCCGAGGCTTTCGTAAACTTTAATTGCCGATTCAACATGCGCAGCCGTTTGCGGATTCAAACCTTCGCCGAAATATTCTTTGGGTACGCCGATGCGCAAACCATTTAAGGGTTTGTTTAAATCAGCGGTGTAATCCGGTACATCGCGCTCAACACAAGTTGAATCTTTTGCATCGTAGCTCGCCATATCGTTTAACAAAATCGCGGCATCTTCTGCGGTTCGCGATAAAATTCCCGCCTGGTCCAGGCTTGACGCAAACGCAATCATGCCCCAGCGCGATACGCGGCCATAGGTTGGTTTAATACCGGTTAATCCGCACAATGCGGCGGGTTGACGAATTGATCCGCCGGTATCCGATGCGGTTGCAGCCGGTGCCAGGTGCGCAGCAACGGCTGCAGCAGAGCCACCGGAAGATCCGCCGGGAACACAATCAATTGCCCATGGGTTTTTTACCGGGCCGTAATAACTTGTTTCGTTTGATGAACCCATTGCGAATTCATCCATATTGGTTTTACCCAGCATCACCACGCCGGAATCCAAATAATTATCGACGATAGTTGCGTTGTAAGGCGCGATAAAATTATCGAGCATTTTTGAACCGCAGCTGGTGCGCACACCGGTAGTACAAAAAATATCTTTGTGCGCGATAGGCACACCGCACAGTGCGGGCTGGTTTCCGTCTGCAAGGCGTCTATCCGCTGCTTTTGCTTGCGCTAATGCCAATTCAGGCGTGACAGTAATATAACTGTTGTAGGTTTTATCCAGACGCGCAATGCGCTCCAGATAATGTTGCGTTACTTCGGTGCTGGAAAAGTCTTTGTTGCGCAGACCTTTTACCAGCTCGGCAATGGTGAATTGATGCATTGCGAATATCCTGATTTTAATCGGCGAGTTTTCGCCATTTTTTAAATTGAATTTGCGGAGATCTCTGGAGAAAAAGCAGTGATAGTTTTCAAGGCTATCGGAGACAAGGATGTCGACGATAAACCTCCAGGGATGGATTTACGGCGTGTCTTGAAAACTATCACTTCTTTTTCTGGCACAGTGTTAATGCCCAATCACTTATTCAATAACCTGCGGAACCAGATACAAACCATCTTGCACAGCAGGCGCGATGGACTGGAACATTTCGCGCTGATTCGCTTCAGTCACCACATCGGCGCGCAAACGTTGTACCGCATCCAGCGGGTGCGCCATGGGCAATACGCCATCGGTATTGACGGCTTGCAATTGATCAACCAGAGCCAGCACATCGGAAATACTTTTCGCCGCCTCATCGGCAGCCTCATCGGAAATCTGGATACGCGCCAATTTGGATAGCTTGGCGATATCGGAACGGTCAACAGCCATGGGAAGCTCCAGCAGAGAAAATCGAAACATGCGGTGAACATGCGGCCAACCCGCGATATACCGCTAAAAACGGGCGCCAAAGGTATCACATTTGCGCCTTGCCCAGAAACCCTGTGGTTGATAGAGTGCAGCCAGTTTTCAAGGCGGCGGGCAAGCATTTTTAATTTTGGTGAATTTGCGCAAAAATTAAACGCAATTCGTGCAAATTATCCGATATCCGGTGAACTTTCAGCGCAAATTGGGTCGGATAAAAAACCAAAATTCACTTATACTGCGCGCTTGCTGAAAAAGTGCAAGGAAAGTCCTTTAGTAGCGGATCAGGTTGAACAGATTCGCATACGCAAGGTTAATACTCAGGGAGAGCGGGTCCAACCAGTGTGCCCCGAGTCCAGGCTGGAACAGAATATTATTTTTAACCCATTTCTTAAGGCCCCATCCCATTATGATGAAACTTCTGCGTGGAGCTTTCTCCAACGACCTTTCTATTGACCTCGGCACAGCTAACACCCTGATTTATGTACGCGGCCGCGGCATCGTGTTGAACGAACCTTCGGTAGTGGCAATTCGCCATCACAATGGCACCAAGATTGTGGAAGCTGTGGGCGTTGAGGCCAAACGTATGTTGGGCCGTACTCCGGGTAACATTACGGCAATCCGCCCACTGAAGGACGGTGTTATTGCCGACTTCCAGGTTACCGAAAAAATGCTGCAACATTTTATCCGTAAAGTGCATGAAAACTCCTGGTTCAACCCATCTCCCCGCGTTTTGATCAGCGTTCCCTGTTTATCCACCGAAGTAGAAAAGCGTGCGATCCGCGAATCAGCCCTGGGTGCTGGCGCGCGCGAAGTGCGTCTGATTGAAGAACCTATGGCCGCTGCCATTGGCGCCGGTCTGAAAGTGGCGGAAGCCAGTGGTTCGATGGTGGTGGATATTGGTGGTGGTACGACCGAGATCGCGGTTATCTCATTGAATGGTGTGGTGTATTCCGATTCTGTGCGTATCGGCGGTGACCGTTTTGACGAAGCTATCGTTAACTATGTGCGTCGCAATTACGGCAGCGTGATTGGCGATGCAACCGCCGAACGTATCAAGCAGGAAATTGGCTGCGCATTTGCGGGCAGCGAGATCCGGGAAATTGATGTGCGCGGCCGCAACCTGGCGGAAGGTGTGCCGCGCAGCTTTACCTTGAGCAGCGATGAAGTGTTGGAAGCGCTGCAAGATCCACTGGCTGGCATCGTACAGGCAGTAAAAAGTGCGCTGGAACAATCTCCACCGGAACTGGCTTCTGATATTGCCGAAAGCGGTGTTGTGCTGACCGGCGGCGGTGCGTTGCTGCGAGATATTGATCGTCTACTCTCTAACGAAACCGGTTTGCCTTTTATTGTCGCGGAAGACCCGTTGACTTGCGTTGCGCGCGGCGGTGGCATGGCGCTGGAGATGAGCGACAAGCGCAATATGGATCTGCTGTCGTCCTGATAAAATGACGGGGGCGATGCGTCGCTCCCGCTCCCTGTTGGCAGGGGTTAATAACAGACAGGAGATACGGCCATTAAACCGCTCTTTGCCCGAGGCTCATCTGCGACCAGTCGCGCCTTCTTGTTCATTGTGATCATGATGGTGCTGGTGGTGGTCGGCCTCTATACCGACAAACTTGAACCGCTGCGTGAAAAGCTGGCGCAACTGGTTACTCCCTTTTATCAAATTACCAATGTTCCTACCCGCGTTAATGATTGGCGCAAAGATACGTTTGTATCCCAGGCTGACCTTAAAACGGAAAATGATGCACTCAAAACCGAGCTGCTAATCCATCAACGCAAACTGCAACAACTCGCATCATTGGCTGCCGAAAACGTACGTTTGCGCCAGCTGCTGAATGCCAGCCAGATGTTGCAGGATACTGTGTTGATCGCCGAGTTGATTGGCGTATCGCCCAACCCGCTCAGCCATAAAGTCATTATCAATCGCGGCACCAAAGATGGTGCATTCAAAGGCCAGCCGGTGTTGGATGCTTTTGGCTTGATGGGGCAGGTGACCGAAGTTAGCGAAAACTCCAGTACAGTGCTGTTGATTTCTGACTCTACCCATGCGATTCCGGTACAGGTTAATCGCAATGGTGTGCGCGCAATTGCCGAAGGCACCGGCGATTTAAACAGCCTGAGTTTGCGCCACGTCTCCGCGAATACCGATATTCGCGCTGGCGATTTGCTGGTGAGCTCGGGTATGGGGGATCGCTTTCCCGTGGGTTATCCGGTGGCAGAGGTTCTTCAAGTTGTGCGCGATCCGGGCAAGGCATTTTTAACGGTAATTGCCAAGCCAATGGCGCGCCTTGACCGCAGCCGCCATTTATTGCTGGTATTTGAAAACCGCGATCGAGCCAGTGTACCCGGTGCATTAAATATTCCTGCGACAACGTCTGCTTCTTCAATATCATCCAGCAGTTCCTCTTCCAGTTCACAGGGCGGGGCACAGTAATGCCCTCCCAGTCGCTAAACCTTTATCTCATTATCGCTCTCAGCGTATTTGTGGCGCTTGTTTTGTCAGTTTATCCGTTACCCATGGACATGCGTTGGTGGCGGCCCGAGTTTGTATTGGTGGTGGCAATTTACTGGATGTTCTTTATGCCGCTTACCGTCAGCTTTTTCTTCCTGTGTGCATTGGGCCTGTTCCAGGATTTGCTCGAAGGTGTGCCTTTTGGCCAGCACAGTTTGGGATTGGTGATTGTGGGGTATATCTGCATCTTGTCCTACCAGCGGGTGCGCAATTTTTCGATCTGGCGCCAGTCGGCATGGATTTTTGTATTGGTCGGTATCGCCCAACTTACCGATAACTGGGTTCAGGGTATGGCGGGACGCCCGTTGTCCGGCATCCAATTTCTTTATCCTGCGCTGACCAGTGCGCTTCTCTGGCCACCCTGTTCCTTGTGGCTGGATCGTTTGACGCATCGCCATCATCATTAGCGCTCCTGCAAATTGATGGCCGGCTGGGATGCCGGTTCAGGGTTTATCCATAAACAGTTTATTAAAATAATATTTTCGTGTTGGGTCAGGAGTTGTGATGGTGAAGCCGGTGGTTCCCGATTTATATCTTGCCAGTCAGTCTCCCCGTCGCCGCGAGTTGTTGCAGCAGATTGGTGTGAATCATGCGGTGGTGCGCGCTTCTGTTCCGGAACAACCTGCTATTGGTGAACATGCGCTCGATTACGTCCAGCGCCTCGCCCGCGAAAAAGCCGCTGCCGGTTTTGCTGAATTACAGCGCCAGCAGTTGCCGTTAGCGCCGGTATTGGGCGCTGATACGCTGGGGCTAATCAATGGTGTGATCCTCGAAAAACCCCGCGATAAAGCGCATGCCCGCGCAATTTTGCGCCAGCTTTCCGGTCGCACCCATGAGGTGATTACTGCGGTTGCCCTGCATGGTCAATTGCATCAGGCCCAGCGCCTCGCCATTACCCGCGTGACCTTCCGCGACTTAAGTGATGCTGAAATTGATGCTTACTGGAACACCGGTGAACCACAGGATAAAGCGGGTGGTTACGGGATTCAGGGATTGGGCGCGGTATTTGTCAAAGAGATCCATGGCAGCTATTCCTGTGTGGTGGGTTTGCCGATTGAAGCAACCTGCGAGTTATTGCGCGAGTTTAATGTGCCCTGGTGGTCGGCGGGAGCTGAAGCATGAGTGAAGAAATCCTGATCAATGTTTCCCCGGTGGAGACGCGTGTTGCCCTGGTTGAAAACGGGGTGGTGCAGGAGTTTTATATCGAGCGCAGCCACGGCGAGACTTACGTGGGCAATATCTACAAAGGCAAAGTTGTGCGGGTATTGCCCGGTATGCAGGCCGCGTTTGTCGATATCGGGCTGGAGCGCACCGGTTTTATCCATGCCGCTGACATGATGCCCGAACCGCCGGAAGGCGAGGTGCGCCGCGCGGAAGTCCCCGATATCCGTTCCCTGGTGCGCGAAGGCCAGACGTTATTGGTGCAAGTCGCCAAAGATCCCATCAGCACCAAAGGCGCTCGCCTTACCACCCATCTCACCTTGTCGTCTCGTTATCTGGTGTATATGCCTAATGCCAATCATATTGGCGTATCCACGCGGATTGAAGATGAGCCCGAGCGCGAGCGCCTGCGCAGTGCAGTTGAAACTGCCGTTGCCGAACAGGAAATTCGCGGCGGATTTATTGTGCGCACGGTGGCGGAGGGCGCTGAAGCCGAGGCGATTGTTGCCGATATCCCGTTCCTGCTGCGCTTGTGGGAGGATTTAACGCAAAAGTTACCCGGCCTTGGCGTGCCGGCGGAACTTCATCGCGATATGCCGCTCTATCTGCGCGCCCTGCGCGATATGGCGCGGGCACCAATTGATCGGGTGCGGGTGGATTCGCGGCTGACCTACCAGCAAATGCTGGAGTTCGTGTCCAAGTATTCGCCGCAATTAATCGATTTGATCGATCTCTACAGCGGTGATCGCCCGCTGTTGGAGTTGTACGGGGTGGAAGAGGAAATCCACCGCGCCCTGGAACCGCGCGTCGCCTTGAAATCGAATGGTTATCTGATTATCGAACAGACTGAAGCCATGACCACCGTGGATGTAAACACCGGTGCGTTTGTTGGCCACCGCAATCTGGAAGAGACGATTTTCAAAACCAACCTGGAGGCGGCAACTGCCATTGCGCGGCAACTGCGGTTGCGCAACCTGGGGGGCATTATCATCCTCGATTTTATCGATATGAAAGACCCTGAGCACCAACGCCAGGTGTTGCGGACGCTGGAAAAGGCACTGGAAAAAGACCATGCCAAAACGCGGATCACTGGTGTGTCTGAGCTCGGCCTGGTGGAAATGGCGCGCAAGCGGACGCGGGAATCCCTGGAGCAAATGCTGTGCGAGCCTTGCCCGGTATGCCAGGGGCGGGGGCAAGTTAAATCGGCGGAGACGGTGTGCTACGAAATTTTTCGTGAAATCCTGCGCATGGCGCGCACTTACGATAATGAAAAGTTTTTGGTGCTGGCGTCGCAACTGGTGGTTGATCGTTTGCTTGATGAAGAGGCTGCTTATGTGGCAGATCTGGAAGCATTCATCCGGCGCACCATTGAGTTCCGGGTTGAGGCGCTCTTTCATCAAGAGCAGTACGACATTGTGTTAGTTTAATTTTTTCCGGAAGCCCTGAAGGTACATGAGTCGCGCATTTCGCAAATTGGTTAAATGGTGCTACCTGCTGGCCGCCATCGCCCTGATTTTATTGGCGGTGCTGGTGCAGTCCGGGCGCAGTTTTTCCCATTTGCTGGGTGACTACAACCAAAGCATTGCGAATTACTTTTCGTCACGCCTGAATGCGCAAGTCAGCATTGGTCAGATTGAATCCGAATGGGCGGGGTTGAAGCCCAGCCTGGTGGTGCAGGACTTCACGATCAAAAGCCAGGATAACCAGCCGATTATTGCCTTGAAGCAAGCGCGGTTACGCCTGGATATGCTTGAATCCCTGCTCAATTTCAGTCCGGTCTGGAGCAATTTAATCCTAAATCAGGTGGACATGAGTTTTGTCCAGACTGAAGACGGTTTTTGGGAGGTTCCCGGTTTACCGCGCAAGGCGAAACCGGAAAGTGATGCCGGTGTTCAAATCGATGCGTTGATCGATATGTTGCTGTTATCCGGTCGCATCGAATTCCAGCGCAGCCATCTCAGCTTTACCTTCAATTCCGGCCACCAAATGACGTTGGACTCTCCTTATCTGTTGATGGAAAACGCTGACGGGTTTCACCGGCTATCGCTGCAAATTGATGTGGATGAACAGCCGCGCACCGTTTACCTGGTGGCCGAAGGCAAGGGTGACCCACGCGACCAGCAGCATTTCCATAGCAAAGGTTATTTGCAACTGAATCGCTTCCCTACCAGCGAGCCCATCGCCGCTGCCAGCGCCTTTTTACTTGGCGGAAAATCGGCTTTGCAGGGTGAAGGGCAGGTGGATGCGAATATCTGGTTTGAAACCCGCAAAGGTGCAAACGGCGAAAGTGGCAGGGGCTACGACCTGGTAGGAAGCCTCGGGGTCCAGCGTTTGGCTGTGCCATTTGGTGAGCGCCATGTGGCGCTGGATGATTTCGCGACCGAAATTACCGGTTTCTGGCTGCCCGGCGGCGAATGGCGTTTGGGTTTGCAGCAAATCAATGCATCGATGAAAGATGAGCAGATTACCGGTTTGAATGTGGCCGCAACTTCCGCCGGCTTCCAGCAGCCGGTGAAAGTAAGCCTGGATAACCTCGATCTGGCGCGTTTCAACAGTATCCTCAACGATGCGGGTGTGTTGGGCGAAGGGCGTTTGCGCGAGGTGTTACAGACGCTTAACCCACGCGGCCAGTTGCGCAATGTGCAATTGACCTTGCCGGTGAAAAACCCCAAAGAGTGGCAAGTGCGTGCCAATCTCGACCAGGTGGCGGTAAATCCCTGGCAAGGTGTTCCCGGATTAGTGGGGGTGGATGGTTATGTGCAAGCAGGACAAGCGGGTGGTTTTGTTGATATCGATTCCCGCCGCGGATTCTCCATGCATTACTCGCCTACCTACACTGCGCCTATGGTATACGACACTGCCAAAGGCCAGGTTGCCTGGCATTTGCAACCGGAAAAAAACCAGATCTACGTCAACAGCGGCCTGCTGGAGTTTCGCCAGGGTGAAGAGGTTGCTCGCGGATATATGTGGCTGGGGTTACCCTGGAAGCGCAATACCGGTGATGTCGATTTGTTTTTACAAATTGGCGGCAAGCAACTCAATGCCAGCCTCTATAAAAAATATACACCCGCCACGGTTCCGGCTTCGCTGGCCGATTGGTTGAATAAAAGTATCGGGCTGGAAAATCCTGGTAAAGCGAGTGAAGCGGGATTTTTATATCGCGGCACACTCAATACCAAAAATACGATGGCGCGTACTTTCCAGTTGTACCTGGACTTGCAACAGGCTGCACTTGCCTATCATCCCGGCTGGCCTGCACTGACTAATATGGATGGGCGCCTGCTGGTTAGTGATGCCCATATCGCGGCCAGCGTTGCTGCGGCCAAAGTGTTTGATAGCAAGGTCGAACATGCCGAGGTTCGCGTAAGCCCGCGCGCCGGGAATGCCGGCTCGCTTTTGCAGGTAAAAGGGCTAATAGCAGGCCAGGCGAGCGATGGTATCCGTGTGCTGCGCGAAGGCGAAATGCGCAAATACATGGGGTCCAGCCTGGATTCATGGAGTATGCAAGGCGATATGGTGGCGCGCCTTGATCTGGATATCCCCATTGGCACCGGCGAGAAAAACGCGAAAGACCATCGCCAACAGGTAGATGTTGACCTTAAATCCCCCTTGTTTGAATTACAGAACCTGAATCTAAGTGTGACGGACCTCAGTGGTCACATCAGTTACAACAGTGAGGCGGGTGTAAGCAGCGAGCAATTGCGCGGGCAAGTATTTGACCAACCGCTGGAAGCCCAGCTCAGCACACAGAAGCAGGATGGTTACAGCAAGACGCTGATTAGCCTGGGTGGTGCGGTTGATGCGCGCCAGCTGGCCTTTTGGAGCAAGCGCCCGGAAGTTTTATTTATGCAGGGAACCTTGCCCTATAAAGCGATGGTGGAGCTCAACCATCGCCCGCGCGCCGATGTTGCTCCACCGGAGCTCAGCCCGGAGGCGATAGATGTCAAAACCGAAACGCCCGCGGAGTTTGCCAGCAAGGCGTTTGCTACCATCACGGTGACCAGCGATTTGCAAGGCGTTACTGCGGACTTGCCTGCGCCCTATGGCAAGGCGGGTATGGCTGGCAGACCCCTGGTATTCCAGTATTGGTTGCAGGAAACCCAATCCCAGATTCACCTGGCCTATGGCGAAAATGTCCAGGCGCTGCTGCGCATGGATCGTCGTAACAACAACCTTCTGGCTGCCAATATTGCCCTGGGGGCCGATGCTCACTTGAGCGATAAACCCGAGTTTGTTGTGTCCGGTTTTGTTCCCGATGTGGATCTGGATCAATGGAAAGCTGTGCAAGCGCGCTATCAGGCCTATGTAGACCAACTGACATCAGTGGTGGTTAACCCGCTCAGGCATCCCTCCACTCCCCGGGAAGTGGAAGAGTTATTGGCTGCTGAATCCGAAGCGGTGGGACGTATAGGTGGTTTGCCATTCAGGACTGACCTGGTGATTGGCCGCTACGATGTGGGCAGTTTGCGTTTGGAAAACCTGAATCTGGTTGCTGTCCCAGTGAAGGCCGGTTGGAAATTGAATATTGACAATCCACAAGTCGCTGGTGAGTTATTAGTGCCTTCCAGCAAATTGGCACCACTGGAGGTTAACCTGGAGCGCCTGGCGTTAACCAGGGCTGCCTTGGGCCAGGAGGACAATACCGAAACAGTAATCGTCCAATCGATAGATCCTTCACTCGCCAAAACTGACGCGGCGGTTGATACCACTGCTGCTACTGATACTGCCGCTACCGCACCGGATGTTGCACCTGCCGCTGGAGAGACAGCGACTGCACCTGTAGAACCTGAACGCAAATTACTCGATCCACGCTCCATGCCCCTGGCAAATATCGCCGTAAAGTCCCTTTCTCTGGATGGCAATAATTACGGTAACTGGTCCTTGCAGTTGCGCCCGGACGGGAAGGGTGTGGTCATTGATAAGATTCGCGGCAGTATTCGCGGTGTGACCATTGGCGGCGCCAATGATCAGGGTGCAAAAATATTCTGGCAGGAGACCGCGCAAGGTGTGCAAACCCGTTTTGTGGGCACCCTTAGTGCCGGGGATATAGGCGCAGTGCTACGTGAATGGGAAAAGCCGGACACTATCGAAAGTACCCGTGCCGTCTATCAAGCCGATTTATTTTGGCCGGGCTCGCCGCAGGATTTCTCGGTGGTTGACTTGGGTGGCGAGATGACCATCCACATGGAAAACGGTCGCTTTAAACGTGAAGCCAGTGCCGGCGATGGTATTTTACGGTTGTTATCTATCCTGAATTTTGACTCGCTGGCACGACGTATGCGGCTGGATTTTTCCGATCTCTACAAAAGCGGTCTGGCCTACGATGAGATTAATGGCAAGGTGCGTTTTAACCAGGGCACATTGGTATTTGAAGATCCGCTACTGGTGCGTACACCATCAAGCGGTTTGCAGATGGCCGGCACCATTAACTTGCGTGATGAAACCATCAATACCCGGTTGGTTGCGACCTTGCCGGTCGCGGGTAACCTGACGTTCTTTGCGGCATTGGCTACCGGTTTGCCGGCAGCAGCCGGGGTTTATCTGGTCAGCAAATTGTTCAAGAAGCAAGTGGATCAAGCGACGAGTATCAGCTACACCATTAACGGCAGCTGGGACGAGCCACAAATGAGTTTTGATCGCTTGTTTGAA
>NZ_KN266212.1:234553-260103 GCF_000766945.1 Cellvibrio mixtus subsp. mixtus J3-8
AGTGAAAAAAGTTTGCGTGACAGCGTGAACAAACCGAAAGCCGATGAAAAAAGCCCACAGGAAAAATTGCCACCTTGATCTCCGTGTTCCGGTACAGGTGTAGTTGAAAAAAAGCGCCGTATTCGGCGCTTTTTTTATGGGATGAAGCAGTGCGAAATAAAAACTTTATGGGTTGATTTGCACCTGGATTTGGCTGCCCGCTGGCGGTACAAAATCCAGTATTGCCCGGTAATCCACGCCGGTTTTGCGCCAGGCTTTTTCCGCATCAAATATCGATTCCGGTGTTGCTGTTACTGCACTGAGTAATTGTCCGGACGCATCAATAATTCGTAATTGCAAATTTGCCACCGGGTAAATTGCACGTTTGTGGCGATGGAAAATTTTCGCCGTAAAGTGCGCCTGGTTGCTTACCGATGCCATTCGCGCGGCTTTAATTTGCCAATCACGGCTCGCATCTATTTGATAAGAATATTGATCGCCCTGTGCTTGCCCTGCGCTTTGCACCTGGGTGCAGGCTCCGAGCAAAAACACAAGTATTCCGAGGCTGAATAAATTTGAGCGCTTAACGTTCGTCATTGCAAACTCCCGACAGAAGTCTCTGTTAATTGAGTGGTGGTTACGGCAGTGGATGAAACAGGGGATTCCGCCGTGAATGGATTTAACTCTCCCGCTGCCAGGCGCAATTGATAATGGCTGCGCAATGCCGCCACCCGGCTTTCCACTTCCGCGAGGGCGGCGCGGGCATGTTGTTGTTGGCCGAGTAGTAATCCCTGTAAATCCTGTTCGCCAAGGCGATAGGCTTTTTGCAACAAGCGTGCGTTTTCACCCAGGTTGTCGGCCATTTGCCTGGCCAGTTGCCAGCGCTGGAATTCGCTGTTGGTTTGGTGATAACGGTTTTCCGTTTCAGCCCGGAGTGAACGATGCAGGATCTCTTTATCCGCACGGGCGATAGATTCTTCGGCATAACGCTGGCGCATGGCCTGGCTACGTTGGCTACCGGGAATAGGCATACTCAAACGCACGCCCACAATACTCTCCTCCCCAAAGGATTCGCGCCCGCTGAACACGGCCAAACTTGGGTCGGGGATACGGTCCAGCCTGGCTTTATCGGCTGCGGCGCTTGCTGCATTAACGCTGGCGTTCGCTTGCTGTAATTCGGGCTGGTTGTTGAGCAGGCGTTCCTGCCATTCCGCCAGCTCACCTGCCAAGGGTTGCGGCTCGGGAATTGCGGTTAACGCAGGAGCATCAAGGGAGAGCGGATTTCCCTGCGTTTTATCCATTGTTGATGCTTGTTGTTTTTTACCATCGATAATCACCCGGGCAAACGGCGGTAAGCTAGCGGCCGGGTAACGGATATGGAAAGCCGTCCAGCGATTCATGGCTTCCTGGTGTACCGCGTTAAGTTCACGTTCCAGCGCCTGGCTTTCTGCCGCTGCAAGGCGGACATCCAGTGCGGGTGCATCACCCGCTTTAACCCGGTGTTCTACCGCCCGCAGGTTGGTGCGTGCAAATACTAGCTCCCGCTCCAGCAAGGCACGGCTGGCACTGGCGTGGAGTGCATCGAGATAGTGATTTATCAGCTCGCCAATCGCACTACGCAACCCGGCTTGCTCGCTGGCATCCGCCAGGCTACGCAACGCATCGGCCTGGCGACGGCTGGCAGCGCCTTTGCCCGGAAGGCGAAGGCTACGCTCCAGCTCGACATTCCACTCGCGCGATTTATCCATGCCCGCCAATTCCGGCTGCTCATATTCCCGCTCCTGGCGTTCGTAGGTTGCAGTCCATTCATAGCCGGAGTGGGCGGTTTGCTCCGCCTCGGCCAGCAGGCCACGCTTGTTGGCCTGGATGCGCTGGATAGCCGGATCATCAGCCAGCCATTGGGCAATTTGGGCGTGGCTAATTAATTCGGTTTGGGCGAAGGCGATGGGTGTAAATCCCAGCGCTATTGCTAATCCCAAAGGTTTTAACAGGAATAATTTCATTAGAGTTGTCCCTCTTCCAGAACGGGTGTCAGCCAATAACGCAGGCCGGAACCGTTAAAAAGCGCGCCGAGGTCATGGAGTAATTGTCGGGCAACGGTTTCAGGAACCAGCACTTGGACCAGTACGGCGCGAGCGCGCCCCAGTACCTGTTCACTCGCATCCAGGCCGTCGTCACTGTGGCCGCCATGGCTCGCGCAACCCTGGCTGGTAAACGTGAGGTCGTGCGGGCTTTGCAGTAATTGGTCGAGCAGTTTTTCTTCCAGTGCAGGTGCACCTAATAAAGACAGGCAGACAAGGCTCATAAAGGCGCTCCTCCAGTGGCTGTCGGGGCAGTGGATTTTTCATCGCCGAGCGCAGGGAAGGCGAAGCGCGCGTATAGTAGTGGCAGCATCACCAGGGTGAGCGCTGTTGCGGTGATTAAACCGCCGATGACGACTATGGCCAGTGGTCGCTGGATTTCTGACCCGGGCCCCGTGGCAAAAAGCAGGGGAATCAGGCCAAAAGCGGTAATCGCCGCTGTCATCAGCACCGGGCGCAAGCGGCGTTTGGCACCGATCCTAACGACCTGGGCCAGCGCCATTCCCTCGGTATGCAATTGGTTGAAGTAGCTCACCATGACCACACCGTTGAGCACAGCAATTCCCAGCAGGGCGATAAACCCCACCGATGCCGGTACAGACAGATATTCACCGGAGAGCCAGAGCGCGACTATTCCGCCCACTAACGCAAAGGGAATGTTGCTGAATACCAGTAAAGCCTGGCGCACGGACCCAAAACTGGAGAACAGCAGGATAAAAATCAGCAGCAAGGCAACCGGCGTAACCAAGCCTAAACGGGCAGCGGCGCGCTGCTGGTTTTCAAATTGTCCGCCAAATGTGAGGCGATAGCCCTCGGGCAAATCCACTTGCCGGGCAATGGCTGCTTTGGCTTCATTGACAAAACCTACCAGGTCGCGACCACTCACATTGGCGATCACTACGCTATAGCGACTGCCCATTTCGCGGTCGATTTTCACCTGGCCTTCCACCCGTTCCAGGTTGGCGATGCTGCTGAGTGGCACCGATTCCCCGCGTGGGGAAAGCAAATGCAAATTGGCAAAATCGCCCGGTGATGCGCGCAAATCACTATTGCCACGCAGTTGGATAGGTGTGCGGCGGTCGCCTTCGCTCACAGTGCCGAGCACTTCACCTTGCAACTGCACACGCAGGAAATCCTGCACCTCGGCCATGGTGAACCCGAGTTGGCCAGCGGCAAGCCGGTCGATGTTGACGTGCAGGTATTGCACGCCGTCGTTGGCCAGCGTGTACGCGTCTTCGCTACCGTCCAGTGTTTCTACAACAGTGAGGATATCGCCGGCGAGGCGGTTCAGAGTGTCCAGATCCGGGCCGAAGATTTTGATCGCCAGGTCGCCGCGCACACCCATGATCATTTCCGACACACGCATATCAATCGGCATGGTGAAGTTGTAGGCGATCCCGGGCATGTCATCGAGTACCGCACGCAATTCATCCAGCAGTTCCTCCTTGGTGTCCATCCGCCATTCGTCTTTGGGTTTGATGGTGAGGAAACTGTCGGTCTGGTTCAGGCCCATGGGATCCAGGCCGATCTGGTCGGAGCCGGCGCGCGCGACTATGCCGGTGACTTCCGGGATATTTTCCAGGATCGATTTCTGCAAGCGTGTATCCAGGGCAACACTTTCCTCCAGGCTGATCGATGGCAAACGCTCCAGGCCGATCACTATGTCGCCCTCATCCATGGTTGGCATAAAGGTCTTACCGGTGATGCTGTAAACACCGATGGCCAACACAAACATTACACCGGCACCGATAAAAACCGGCTTCTGGTTGTTAAAGGCCCATTCCAGCAAGGGGGTGTACAGCGCTTGTAATTTGCGCGGCAGCCAGGGTTCTTCGTGGCTGACGTTGGTGAGCAAGTAGGAGGCGATCACCGGAATTACGGTGAGTGATAGCAACAGTGAGCTGGCCAACGCAAAGACAATCGTCAGGGCCACAGGGGCGAAGAGTTTGCCTTCCATTCCCTGCAGCGTCAGCAGTGGCAGAAACACTGTGATAATAACCAAAACCCCGGTAGTTACCGGTGCACTGACTTCGCGCAAGGCGCGGTAAATCAAATGCATACGTGGCAATTTGCTGCGCTCATGGGCCATATGCTGGACCAGGTTTTCCACTACCACCACGGCGGCATCGACCAGCATACCAATCGCAATAGCCAAGCCACCAAGGCTCATCAGATTGGCGGACATGTCCACCTGGTTCATCATCACAAAGGTTGCGAGGGCGGATAATGGCAGGATCAGCGCCACTGTGATTGCTGCGCGTAAGTTGCCGAGGAATACCCCGAGCAGGATCAGCACCAGCACAATTGCTTCGGCCAGGGCTTTGGAGACGGTGAATACTGCCTGGTCGACCAGGGAAGCACGGTTGTAAAACACATTCAGTTGCGTGCCTTCCGGCAAGCTTGGCTGGATTTCGGCGATTTTCTGCTCCAACCCGGCCACGACCGCGCGGGCGTTGGCTCCCGCCAGACCCAGCACCAGTCCCTGCGCAACTTCACCTTTGCCATGGGCGGTTACCATACCATTGCGGGTGAGTTCACCGATGCGCACCTCAGCGACATCGCTTAAACGAATGGGGGTGTTATTGCGCAAAGCGATGACCATCCCGCGCAAGTCATTCAGGGTACGGACATTGCCCTGGCTGCGAACCAACAGCACTTCGCCACCTTCCACAAGGCGGCCAGCACCATCGCTGCGGTTGTTGTCCTGGATCGCCTGTTTTAATTCCGGCAGGCTGATACCCGCAGCAGTCATACGCAGACTGTCGGGAATCACTTCAAAACTGCGGCTAACTCCGCCTAATACGTTGACATCAGCGACGCCAGGGACGGTACGCAAGGCGGGGCGAATCACCCATTCGAGCAAACCTTTGCGCTCCATCAAGCCGAGTTTCGGATTATCAACTGTGAAGTGGAACATTTCCCCCAATGGTGTTGTGATAGGCGCCATACCTCCCTCAAGCCCGGGGGGTAATTGATCGCTAATACCGGCAAGGCGTTCAGCAACTTGTTGGCGAGCCCAGTAAATATCGGTGCCATCAGTGAAGTTCAGGGTGATATCCACCAACCCGTATTTCACCAGCGTCCGCAGCATCTGCTGGTTGGGAATTCCCAATAATTCAGCTTCCACCGGTACGGCGATACGGTTCTCCACCTCTTCCGGGGTCATGCCTGCCGCTTTGTAAATCACTTTGATCTGGGTGGTGGCGACGTCAGGGAAGGCATCAATGGGCAACTGGCGAAAGGAATACCAGCCATAACCGGCCAATAATGTCGTCATGATGAGGATAAACAGGCGCTGGGTTAGCGCAAATTGGATCAGGCGGACCAACATCTAGCGCGCCCCCGCTAACCGGGTTTCCGGCGCCTGGTTGTCAACCGCAGCAGACGCCGGTTCGCTATCCAGATGGCTTAGCCAGGCAGCTTTCAATGCAACCACACCCACAGCGGCAATCTCGGCGCCACTTTGTAAAGCGCCGCTAACCAGTGCTCGTTGGCCGCCACTGGCCGCAACTTCAATGGGTAGCGCGTCAAACCCCGTATCGGTTCGGACAAACACATAAGCTTGTGCACCACGGCGGGCAATCGCGCTTAGGGGCAGGTCCCAGGTGTGATCTTTACTCAGGGGGAGCAACGCTTGTTGATAACTTCCGGGCAGCAGGTGTGCGGGTGGATTTTCAATCAAACCGCGCAGCACACGGGTTTGTGCTGCGGAAGTAACCGGACTGAGATTGAGCAATGTCGCTTCGGTACCGTCAGCTAACTGGAACAAGGTAGCGGATGGCCATAGTCCTGCCTGGTTTGCAGGAATTTGAACATCTACCCACAGTTGCTCGCGCTTCACCAAATGCAGTAAAGGCAAACCGTCGTTATTGCGCCAACCGGGTTTGGCGATCAATCCGGTAACAATACCGGCAACAGGCGCGCGCAGGGTAAGGGTATTACTGGCTTTACCTTGCCGGATCAATCCTTCAATGCCTTTATCATCCACGCCGGCGGCAGTGAGTGCCGAACGGGCTTGGGCAAGCGCAGCGCGTGCATCGCGCTCGTTGGCTTTGCTTTCTTCAAGGCGGCGACTGGGAATAATGCCTTCGTTAAGCAGCTCCTGATCGCGCTCCAGGTTTTGTTGTGCCAGTTTCCAGCGGCTGTGGTTTTCAATCAGCGCGAGGCTGAGTTCGCCAAGGTTTTGGCTGCTGATTACCAGTAGCGGGTCACCGATGTTAACCGGCTGGTTCTCCAGTACGAGCACCTGTTGCACCAAGCTATTGTCAGGTGCGCCCAGCCGGTACTCCTGATGCGGGGGCAATACAATTTGTGCCGGATATCGCCCACTGGCGCTGGCGGCTGTGGTGTCCAGTTGGATAGTTTCTATCCCCAGGTTGCGTATTTGTTGATCACTGATAGGAATCGAACTTGTCCTGGCTGCAAGCGCGACGGTCGGGGTAATCGATAAGGATACCCATGCAGCAGCCATCAACCAGCGGCGAGCCGGAAGAACGAAAAAAGAAATATTCATAAAAACCTCACAGTCGCTTCGGCATCAATGCGATGCAGCGACGGTCCATTTACACGGGAAAGTTAATGGCAGGCCTGAATCAGGCGATGAGTGAGGCTGGCGGTGCGCGCAGTGGCGGGCGTAACCCCTGGAGGGCTTGGGGGGGCAATGAAAGTTCTGGCGGTGCCCTGAAAAAACCGCGCCCGGCTGATAGCAGGATAACCAGGCCGGCAACGAGCAGGATTACAAGATTGAGGTTTTTGGCGGGTGTGGTATTTGAACCGGTATCGACATGGGGACTGGCTTTATGGCCATAGGAATCATCCAATGAATCCTTGAAGAAAGAGCTATCCAGTGTTGCCGGGCTGCCATCCAGCGGAATGTGGCTGTGCAAACCAAACAGGCAGGCGCAAAACCAGCTGAATAAGGCTGCAAATGTCACTATCTTGGCGATTTTCCGGATTTTCACGATGGCGATATATGATCGGTTAAAAATTGACACGAAAAGCATCTTAACCTTGCGCTAATAGCAGGTCGAGCAAATGCATGGATTTTTGTGAATCTTTACATGGCCACCTTAAATGAACCTTAAGGTGGCCTTGGGGCGGGGAATCAGTCTTGCAGTTCCAGTTGCTCGCGAATAAACCCAAATAGTTTGCGCGCACTTGCGGCCGGTTTGTTTTCTTCACGCTCCTTCTGTGCAGAGCGAATCAGCTGGCGCAGGTGTTGAACGTCAATACCCGGACAGGAGGTCACCAGCGTTTGGAAAATCTGTTTGTCGCCTTCAATCAGCAAATCCCGATAGCGCTCAATCTGGTGTTGGCGATGAATGTACTGGTCGCTGCGGTTTTGCATTTTATCTACCGCGGCTTTGATTTCCTCATGGTTACCTTCACGCATCAGGCGGCCAATGTACTGGATCTGGCGACGGCGAGCTTCTTTGGGAGGAAGTTTGCGCGCGATATAAATAGCGTCCAGCATTTCCTCACTGAGGGGGATGTTGGCCAGTTGCTTTTCATTCATATCAATAAGGCTTTCACCCAGGGCTTGCAGCGCGTGCATGTCGCGCTTGACCTGGGATTTGCTCAGGATGTAATCGTCGGGATTAATGTCGTCGTAGTTGTAAACCATAACCGGTGCCGTGCGCGCGGGGCGCTGTGGGTAAAAAAAGTAATCGGGTAAATCGAAAAGTTTGCGCCCGAAAAGGGCGCGCAGCTTAGAGCAGATGGCTCCTAACAACAATAGCCTGTTTATTCGCCTTCTTCAAAACGGTCGGCTATCAGGGCGCGGATGGCATTCATGGCGGCTTCGGCGTCGTCACCATCAATGGTGATTTGCAGGGCGGTACCGCAACTGGCGGCGAGCAACATCAAGGACATAACACTCTTGGCATCGGCCCAATTGCCTTCGCCCACCCGTGCCTGTACTTTCGCCTTGAATTGATTAGCGAGTGTTGCGAGTTTGGCTGCGGCCCGGGCGTGGAGACCGCGTTTGTTAATAATGTCGAGGGTTTCTGTGAGCATCGCCTGGTTCTGTGTTTGAAATCAGTGTTTTTTGTGTTTGTTGATATCGCGATGGCGTACTTGCACATCGTTAAAGCTTTGGTCGAAGTGCTTTTGCAGGCGCTCCGCCAGATAAACTGACCGGTGTTGGCCGCCGGTACAGCCAATCGCAATTGTAATATAGCTGCGATTATTGGCCTGGTAGCGTGGCAACCAGCGGGTCAGGTAATGTTCTATATCGTCATACATTTCCTTGACGGTGACTTGCTCCTCCAGGAAATCAATCACTTCCTGGTCTTTTCCGGTTTGCGGGCGCAGGTTGGGCTTCCAATGCGGATTGGGTAAGCAACGCGCATCAAATACCAGATCGGCATTTACCGGCACGCCGTGTTTGAAACCAAAGGATTCAAACAGGATCGCCATGGTTGATTCGCTGCGGCCCACAACGCGCTCTTTCACCAGATCGCGCAATTCATGCAGGTTCAAATGGCTGGTGTCGATCACTTGATCTGCAGTATCGCGAATCGGTTCCAGCAAATGCTGTTCAGCGGAAATCGCTTCTTCCAGGCTCGTGTGTTTGTCAGACAGCGGGTGTTTGCGGCGAGTTTCACTGAACCGCTGGATTAACACCGCTGGCTGTGAATCGAGAAAGAGTGTACGAAAAGGCAGGTGTGCATCCTTGAGGGTGCTGATCATCTGCGGGAAGATCGCGAGATCCTGCCAGGCATTACGCACATCAATACCGATTGCAAATTTCTGTTTGTCATCTTTATGAATCTGGATTTGCGCAACCAGTGCCGGTAAAAGGCTTACGGGCAAATTGTCGATACAGTTAAAACCCACATCTTCAAGTACATGAAGTGCAGTACTTTTCCCTGAACCGGACAGGCCGCTGACAATAACCAGATGCATAGTGCTGATCCTTAAAGCGGCGCAATCGCCGCCTGATACAACGCCTTGTCACTCGCGGCTTTTCTCAGTCTTTGACGATATTCGGGATTATTCAGTGCCCCGGCCAGGGTAGCCAGGGTTTGCAAATGCTCGTCGTGTGCATCTTCCGGAACCAGCATCGCAAAGAGAATATCGACCGGTTGTGAATCTATCGCGTCAAAATCAATCGGGTCAGTCAGGGTAATCAGGGCACCAACGGTCCCCGTGCATTTCTCGACCCGGCAATGAGGTATGGCTACTCCATGGCCGATACCGGTGGAGCCTAAACGCTCACGGCCAATTAAACGGCGAAATAGCTCATCGCCATCAATATCAGGAATATCCTGCGCAATGGTATTCGCTAATAATTCCAACGCGCGCTTTTTGCTGCCGCCCTCGATACCGCACAGGGTGCGGCCGGGGCTAATAAGGGATTCAATTTGCATAGCTTAATGATGCCGGAGCATCCTCTATTGAATGCAGTTATCGTTGCTTTAACGGTGACTGCGCATTTTCTCTTTGTGTTTGATTAGCTGACGATCCAGCTTGTCTGCCAGCGCATCAATTGCCGCATACAAGTCATCATGGGTTGCGTCGGCATGGATATCTTTGCCGCTCACATGCAAGGTTGCTTCTGCTTTTTGAATCAGTTTATCCACCGAGAGAATAACGTGAGTGTTGGTAATGCGGTCATGGTGATGACTCAAACGTTCCAGCTTACTGGTTACATAATCTTTTAGTGATTCGGTTACTTCGAGGTGATGGCCACTGACATTTATTTGCATAGGTGCTTCCTCATGGGGTTCGCAGACTCAAATGAGTCGATCTTTAAAAAAACGATACAGCGGGAGCTGCACTTAACAATCCCTGTTCTGTTTCCTGAATGAAAATAATTAAATAGTTTTACGTTCGTTTGAGGGTGGAATATTCAAGGATTCGCGGTATTTCGCAATAGTACGACGCGCTACCTGGATACCTTGTTCCGCGAGTAGGTCAGTAATTTTGCTATCGCTTAATGGTTTTTTGGGGTTTTCCGCATTCACCAGTTTTTTAATGATGGCGCGAATCGCTGTTGATGAACATTCGCCGCCACTGTCTGTGCTGACATGGCTGGAGAAAAAATATTTAAGTTCAAAAATGCCTTGCGGGGTATGCATATATTTTTGCGTGGTTACGCGTGAAATAGTGGATTCATGCATCTCTACAATTTCAGCAATATCATGCAGTACCAAGGGTTTCATCGCTTCTGGACCATACTCGAGAAAACCACGTTGTTTTTCCACGATACAGCTTGCCACTTTTAATAAGGTTTCGTTGCGGCTTTGCAAGCTTTTCAAAAACCAGCGCGCTTCCTGCAAATTATCTTTCAGGAAAGTATTGTCGCTACTGGAGTCGGCGCGTTTTACCATCGATGCGTAATCAGCATTGATACGCAAGCGCGGTGCAATTTCCGGGTTGAGTTCTACTAACCAGCGGCCGTCTTTCTTTTCCACAAATACATCGGGCACAACGTATTCGGTATCGCCGCTGGCAATCATATCGCCCGGGCGCGGATTCAAGCTTTGAATAAGCGCTACCGCCTGGCTCAATTCAGATTCTTTCAATTTGGTGCGGCGCATCAGCTGGCGATAATCGCGGCTACCAAGCACTGGCAAATATTGTTTTGCAATTAATTTTGCAGAATCCAGGAACGGTGTTTTGGGGTCGAATTGTTGTAACTGGACGAGCAAGCACTCGGAAAGATTCTGGCTGCACACACCGCAAGGATCAAATTGCTGCAAGCGATGTTGTACGGCAACGACTTCATCAAGTTCGAGCTCTTCAAACTCATCGCGCATGCCTTCAAAAATTTCTTCAAGGCTGATTGAAAGCATACCGCTAGGTTCGACAGCATCAATAATTGCCATCGCCAGGACCCGGTCACGGTCTGACATGGGGGTGAGGTTTAATTGCCACATCAAATGATCGTAGAGTGAATCGGTAGCGGCGCGACGACTTTCAAAATCGTTGTCTTCGTTGTCGTAATTGCTGGAGTTGCCAGAGGCGGATGACTGGTATACATCATCCCAACTGGTATCTACTGGTAGATCACTCGGGATTGCTTCACTCCAGTCACCGCTATCGGCGCTGAAACTTTCGCCTTCACCGTAAACATCGGTATCACCAAAGGGCTCGCTATCGCCAAAGCTTTCACCGTCGCCAAAACTGTCACCGTCGGAATAGTTACTGCTCTCCTGGTAATTGTCGGAGCTGGCAGAGTAGGTATCGCTGGCACTGAAATCCGTTGTGCTCTCGCCATGAGAATCCGCAGCAATTTCCTGTTGGCGGGTATAGTCAACATTATCCGCATCACTGCCTTCGTAATCGGCTGTTTGGCCAGGGGAATCGAAGCCTTCCTCCATTTCCAACATGGGGTTGGATTCAAGGGCTTCCTGGATTTCCTGTTGTAAATCCAATGTAGAAAGTTGCAGCAGGCGGATTGCCTGTTGCAGTTGCGGGGTCATGGTCAGCTGTTGACCGAGTTTGAGCTGGAGCGATTGTTTCATTGTGAGGTAAGCAAACCCTTGTGGCGCAGAATCGTTAAATGGGCGCAGTATGAAAACATCAGATAAGTGGAGTTTAGTCAGGCTTTGCGCCGCAAGCAATAACTGTAAGCAATCTCTATGCCTAATGGATAAAGATTGTTACTTGTCAAGCTGTTTGTCGGGAGAATCCTCTGGGTAAATGGGTAATACCAGAGGTACAGGTGGGTCGATTGGTGATATTTATCTACGGACAGGCGTTCCACTACAGGCGGAAATTTTCACCCAGATACACTTCGCGTACCTTGGTATTGCTCAGTACCGTTTCTGCACTGCCCTGGGCGATGATGTGGCCTTCACTCACAATGTAAGCCGTTTCACAAATATCCAGGGTTTCGCGTACGTTATGGTCGGTAATCAATACACCGATCCCGCGGTCTTTGAGATGGCGGACAATTTCCTTGATGTCATTAACCGAAATGGGATCAACACCGGCAAAAGGCTCGTCGAGCAGGATGAATTTGGGGTCGGTTGCAAGGGCGCGGGCAATTTCTACACGGCGGCGTTCACCGCCAGATAACGCCATACCCAGGCTGTCGCGAATGTGGGTGATATGGAATTCGTTGAGCAGCGATTCCAGTTTTTCCTTGCGCTGGTTTGTGCTCAGGTCCTGGCGGGTTTCCAGGATCGCCATGATGTTATCGGCCACGCTCAATTTGCGAAAGATAGATGCTTCCTGTGGCAAATAGCCAATGCCTGCACGGGCGCGACCATGAATAGGCAGATTGGTTATGTCGCGATCATCGATCAATACAGTGCCATTGTCGGCGGGAACTAGCCCGGCAATCATATAAAAACAGGTAGTTTTCCCCGCCCCGTTAGGGCCGAGCAAGCCAACAATGTGACCGCTCTCTACGGTAATGGATACATCGATAACCACTTTGCGTTTTTTGTAACTTTTGGCGAGGTGACGGGCATGCAAACTGGACATAGGCATTAATTTTGTGTGGCGTTCGAGGACGCAGTGGCGGACGAGGCTGCGTTGTTTGCAGCTGGAGCTTCGGTTGGGGAAGATGACTTTGCGGGCTCTTTAATTTCAATTACCGCGTTTTCTTTGGCGGCACCTTTGGGAGGAATCACAATTTCGATTCGTTGCGCATTGCCATCAGCGCTGCTGTTACCCGCCGCTTTCATCACTTCTTTTACCAGGTCGTAATCAATTCGTGGGCCGCTCATAACCGCGCCGTTTTGCTCAACAGATGCGTCTTCGATCAGCAGCAAGCGTTGATTGTCCGGGGTATAGGTAATTTGTTTGGCTGCCGCAGTAACCAGGCCCTGGTCTTTTTCCGGCTGCTGCTGGAAGCGGGCAGGGGTGCCCTGTGCAACCATTTTCTCTACATCGTTATCGGCATTGGTGTGAATCACAATCGAATCTGCAGAGATAACCAGCGTACCCTGCTGGATGATTACCGAGCCGGTGTAAGTTGCGATTCCGTTTTTTTGATCGACCGTGAGCTTATCGGCCGAACCGCGAATGGTTTCGTTTTTGTCGCTGGGTAAGGCGAACACCTGGCTGGCATGAATACCGGCCAGCAAACCAAGTGCAACAACACATCGAGCCAGGCACGAGTGCTTTTTAAAAGAGGGCATAAACAGCTTAACGGGGGTCATAAACAGCCTTAACCTGGGACTTTAACTGGAGCCGACTTTGCACCAGGTCGGCATCCATACCCAGGGCATCTATCTGGCCTTTTGCGCTGCGCATCTTAACAGCTTTGTCAGTTTCCGCGAATTGTTCACGTGTACGCACGCTGAGTTCATCGGTGGTAACACGCATCAACCCTTGGGTTGGGGAATTTTGCTGGATGATCACATCGCCTATTAAACGAATTAATTCATTATTGGCTTCACTGCGACCATGGGTGGCAGACATGCGCCAGGGGGTGCCGTTTTGGCTGTTATAAAAAATCATTTTGGGGGCATCGATCAATGTGTAATCGCGCGCTGAGGGACCTTCGACATCGGGTTGGTAAAGTGCAACCTGCGGAGTGGTTAATTCAAAATTCAATTTGCCTTCCGCATCAAATTCGCGGGTTTGCACCTGCTTCATGAAAATTTGCGGAAAGCGGCTTGGGTCATACTCGTGACTTATAGGGCCTTCTTTGTGACGCAGCGAAAACAGGAAAAACCCCAACACTAATACTCCGGCCACTATCCAGGGCCCCGGTATTTGCTGGTGAATTCTATAAAGGCGTTGAATTGGGTTCATAGCGTAATTGGTTGCCTGATCCTGAGCTGTGATGAGTTAGTGTTGCGCCGGCGGTGCAAGATATTCTGCCAGTGCTGCATCAAATGTATCTTGCGCTTGCATAATCAAATCGCACGCGGCGCGTACTGCACCATCGCCACCGCGTTCGCGGCTTTGCCAATGTGCTCGCGCCGCCACGCTGACATGTGCATTCGCGACGGCAAACGCAAGGCCTACGCGCGTCATAATCCCCAGGTCGGGCCAGTCATCCCCCATAAAGGCGATTTCCTCTAACGGAAGCGGATGCTCCTTGAGGATTTCCTGCAGCGCTTCCCATTTGTCTTCGCGGCCTTGCACCAGAATTTTGATGCCCAAATCGTTGGCGCGTCGCGCTACCAGGTTGCTGGTCCGGCCAGTGATAATGCCGACCTTGACCCCACTTTTCTGTAACAATTTGATGCCGTGCCCATCCAGCGTGCTAAACGCTTTGAACTCTTCACCGTTGTTGCCGAAATACAGCTTTCCATCAGTAAGTACGCCATCTACATCCAGCAACAACAGCTTAATACGCGCAGCGCGTTCACGCAGTTCGGGGTTCATAGGTTTTCCAAAACAAATTTATAGGTGAGGGACTAAATAATACCGGCGCGTAGCAAGTCATTGATCTTTACGACACCAACCAGTTTTTTTTGTTCGTTGGTGACGAGCAGTACGTTAATTTTTGCTTGTTCCATCAATGCTAATGCTTCGGCAGCAAGAGTATTGTCGCGCAAGGTTTTAGGCATGGTGTTCATCAGTTCACCAACTTTGGCAATACGAATATCCACCCCGCGGTCAATGCTGCGGCGCAGGTCGCCATCGGTAAAAATGCCCATTAATTCACCGCTAACCGTCATTACGGTGGTCATCCCAAAACCTTTCTGGGACATTTCCATCAGCGCGTCCAGCATTGGTGTATCGGGTAGTACACGGGGAATTTCCTCGCCGCTGTGCATCACATCACTCAGTCGCAGCAGCAGCTTGCGTCCCAGTGCGCCACCGGGGTGAGAGAATGCAAAATCTTCAGCGGTAAATCCGCGCGCTTCCAGCAGTGCAATGGCAAGTGCATCACCCAGGACCAATGTTGCGGTAGTGCTGGATGTTGGTGCGAGATCGAGCGGGCAGGCTTCGTGTACCACGCTGATATCCAGATTAACTTCCGCGACTTCGGCAATCGTTGAACCGGGGTTGCTGGTCATACTGATGATTTTGATTCCCGTACGCTTTAGCAACGGTAATAGCGCAACAATTTCGCTGGAGGTCCCGGAATAGGAAATGGCGAGAACTATGTCGTCTTTCGTGATCATACCCAGGTCGCCATGGCTGGCTTCGCCCGGATGAACAAAAAAAGAGGGAGTGCCTGTACTGGCAAGGGTGGCGGCGATTTTTTTGCCCACATGCCCGGACTTACCCATGCCAGTGACGATGACTCGCCCGCTACCGTTCATAATAAGTTCGCAAGCCTGGGTAAATTGACCATCAATACGCTCCATCAATGCGGTGACGGCCTCAGCCTCCAGACGGATGGTGCGCAACGCGGAGCGGACATAATCAAAAGCGGCCATAAGAAATCCCATTACCGGCGAATCGGGGGTTGGGCATTATAACGAGCATCGACATTTAGGCGAGTTGTGTTTTCGTCTTTTTTCCCGGTAAGCGCTTAAGAAAAGTAATACAGCGGTGTTATAGTGCGCCCCGCAAAGCCAGTCACTGCGCTTCCGCTCAATAAATCGCCACACCCATAGTCGCTTACAAAATAGGCGCTTTCAAAGAATGGCACCTTAAGGAATTAGCGCTGTCTGATGCATGGCTGTAAACGCAATCAGGGCATAAGGCAATCAGGCTTTAGCCTCACTTGGTTAATGGAAGGTTTATACGATGAAAACTGTTTCCCTGTTTAAATCCTTGTTCGGATTTTCTCTTTCAATTGCATTGGTTTGGTCGCAATTCGCTGGCGCGCAAGATGCCGTGAAACCGACGGCCGATCCCAAGGTGATTGTTGAATCGGTTGCCGGTGAATTGTTCGCTTTGGTAAAAGTCAAGAACTCTGCCAACACTCCCGATGATCAATACTACAAGCAAGTCGAAAAGGTGATGGACCCGGTAGTTAACTTTCCTTTTATTGCGGGTTCGGTGATGGGTAAGGCGACCTATAAACAAGCAACCCCGGCGCAGCGTGAACAGTTCCTCAAAGTATTTAAGGATGGCATGGTTAAATCATTAGCCAAGGGCATTCTGGGTTATGCCAACAGTAAAGTAGTTATTGCCGGTGTTGATACTGTGAAAGCCGATCGCGTGGTTGTGAAGCAAGAAGTAAGTTCCGAAGGGGCAACCCATAAATTGGATTACACCATGGTCAAAGGCAAGTCTGGCGAATGGAAATTAATTAACGTTGTATTGAATGGCGTGAACCTTGGCCAGTCCTTCAGCAGCCAGTTCAAGGCGGGGTTGAAAAAGCACAACAATAATATCGACCAGGTCATTGCTAATTGGTTGGTTGACGCTTAATAACACTTAAAAATGAGAGCCCTATCACAGCATATATTTGTGATAGGGTTCAATAGATGCACTATTGACCTTGTAATACCTTAATAATAGTCTAGGCGCCGTTTAAATCTACATTGAATAAAACGGATTGCCCCATGGACACAGGTTTACAGTGCTTGGTAGCACTCGCAGGATTTCATCAGCTTCCGGCTGATGCCGCACAGCTCTCCCATCAGTTCGCCACACCCGGCCAGCCCTTCAATAACACCGACATTCTGCGCGCTGCCAAAGCGCTGACCTTCAAGGCCAAACTGTTTACACTTTCCCTGCAGAAATTAACCGGCTCCAGTTTGCCGGCGATCGTTAAAACCGTTGATGGCGATTACATTATCCTTGCGCGCGTGGCGGAAGAAGAGGGTGTTCCCACCAAAGTGCTGGTGCAGGACCTGCGCGAACAAACTCCCAAAACCCTGGGCGCTGATGAATTTACCGCGCTCTGGTCTGGCGAAATCATTTTCCTTACCCGCCGGCTGGGGTTGCGTGAAAGCCTGCAACAAAAATTCGATATCAGCTGGTTTATTCCCTCCCTGGTTAAATACCGCAAATTGTTTGGCGAAGTCATTATTGCCTCGTTCTTTTTGCAATTGTTTGGCTTGATTACCCCGCTATTGTTCCAGGTGGTGATGGACAAGGTGCTGGTGCATCGCGGCTTCAGTACGCTGGATGTGATCGCCTTTGGTTTTTTGGCGATAGCGATCTTTGAAGCACTGCTTGGCGGTATCCGCAGTTATGTCATGTCGCACACCACCAGCCGTGTGGATGTGGAGCTGGGTTCGCGCTTGTTCCATCACCTGATGGCCTTGCCCATGGCCTATTTTGAATCGCGGCAAGTGGGGCAAAATGTGGCGCGGGTCCATGAGCTGGATACGATCCGCAATTTTATTACCGGCAGCGCGCTCACCTTGATCCTGGACCTGGGTTTTACCATCGTCTTCCTGCTGGTGATGTGGTACTACAGCATCACTTTATTTTTTGTGGTTGCCGCGACCATTCCCTGTTACATCCTGCTCTCGATATTTATCACACCCATATTGCGCCATCGCCTGGATGAAAAATTCAAGCACGGCGCGGCCAACACCGCCTTTCTCACCGAATCCGTCACCGGTGTGCAAACAGTAAAAGCCATGGCGGTAGAGCCGCAAATGCAACGCAAGTGGGAAGACCAACTGGCCAATTATGTGAACGCGTCATTCCGCAGCCAGAACCTCGGCAATGTCGCCAACCAGGTGGCGGGATTAATTAACAAGTTGATGACCCTGGGTATTATCTGGTGGGGGGCGCACCTGGTTATTGCCGGCGAACTCACGGTTGGTGAATTGATTGCGTTCAACATGCTTGCCGGTCGCGTGAGCGGCCCGATATTAAAACTGGTGCAACTCTGGCAAGACTTCCAGCAAGCGGGCATTTCCATCGCACGCCTGGGCGATATTTTAAATACCCCGCGCGAACCCGGTTACAACCCCAATCGCTCCACGTTACCGTCAATTGCCGGCCATGTGAATTTCGAACATGTGCGTTTTCGTTATCGCCACGATGGCCCGGTAATTCTCGACAGTTTCAATTTACAAGTGCAGCCCGGGGAGATTATCGGCATTGTCGGCCGCTCCGGTTCCGGTAAAAGCACACTCACCAAATTAATCCAGCGCTTGTATTTACCGGAAACGGGCAGGGTGCTGGTGGATGGTGTGGACCTTGCGATGGTGGATACCGCGTGGTTGCGGCGCAATATCGGTGTGGTGTTGCAAGAGAACTTTTTATTCAATCAAACCGTGCGTGAAAATATCGCGCTCACCAATCCCGCCGCGCCCATGGAGCAAGTCGTTGCCGTCGCCAAACTTGCCGGTGCCCACGAATTTATTGTGGACTTGCCTGAAGCCTACGACACCATGGTGGGCGAGCAGGGTAGCAACCTCTCCGGTGGCCAACGCCAGCGCCTGGCGATTGCACGGGCGTTATTAACCAATCCCAAAATTCTCATCTTTGATGAAGCGACCAGTGCGCTTGATTACGAATCCGAACGCATCATCCAGGACAACATGGCGCAAATCTGTAAGGGCCGCACGGTCTTTATCATCGCGCACCGCCTGAGCACCGTGCGGATTTGTAATCGCATTATTGTAATGAACAAAGGCTACATCGTGGAGCAGGGACCCCATGACCAGTTGCTCCAGCAAAAGGGCTATTACGCCCAACTGCATGGTTATCAGGATGCAAAACCGGCCGCGGTTGTCCATCCTGCAACGACAGCGCATCCGCAATCCCCTTCATCATCCGTGCCATCCCACGCGCATCATCACGCCCACACCAGTGCCGGCAATGTGACGGTGCTAAAAGAGAATGCAGCGAAGGACTTGAAAGAAGCGGGGGATGTGAAAGAGAAAAAGGATGCGAAGGAAACAAAGGAGCTGAGCCATGACTAATTTTTTTGAATTATTCCGCGAAGCCTGGCGCGAGCGCGGTAAGTTAGGTGATGGTTCCAAACAGCAAAGCCTGTCTGAATTTATGCCGGCGGCGCTGGAGCTGCAGGAAACCCCGCCGAACCCATTAGTGCGCTGGCTCGCCTGGACCCTGATCGTATTATTTGTGCTGACACTGCTCTGGGCCATCTTTGGCAAAGTCGATGTCGTCGCCAGTGCGGAAGGGAAAATTATTCCCGGCAGCCGTGTCAAACAAATCCAGCCGCTGGACAAAGGCTTTATCAAAGCGATCCATGTTAAAGACGGGCAATACGTCAAAGTGGGCGATGCCCTGATTGAGCTGGACCGCACCATCACCGCCGCAGACCAGGCGCGGATGCAACAGGAGCTGCACAATGCCAGTTTGAACCTTGCCGGCAGTGAAGCGCTGCAAGCGTTAATTACTGATCAACAACAATCCCGACAACACAATCAGCAACCCCAAAAAAATACCCGTAAAAACCCCGCATCGGCGAGCGAATTACAGTTCATTATCGATGAAAAATTAAAACTCTCTGCAGCAGAAATATTACTGCACCAGCAAAAAACCTGGGAGCAATGGCAACAATACCAGGCCCAACTGAGCAGTTTGCACAGCGCCCTGAAAAAAGCGCAAAGCGAGCGAATTGCCAACCAGGAAACGATCAAAAAGCTCGACCAAACCCTGCCGATGATCACCAAGCGTGCGGATGCACTGCGCAGTCTCTACCAAAAAAATATGGCTTCGGAAGCGGAATACCTGGAGTTGGAGCAAGCGCGCATCGAACGCACCCAGGATCTCGCCGCCCAGCAACAAATCCAGCAGCAATTAATTGCAGCCATCAACGAAGCGCAACAACAAATCAACGCGCTCAAAGCCGACACTAGCAGCAAACTGCTCGCGCAAATTGCCGACAGTCGCAACCAGATCGCCACCATCAGTGAAGAACTGGTGAAAGCGCGCGATATGAATGACAAACAAATTCTCTACGCCCCTGTCTCCGGTTACGTGCAGCAACTTGCCGTCAACACCATCGGTGGCATCGTTACCGAAGCGCAACAATTAATGATCGTAGTTCCGGAAGAAGAAAACCTGGAAGTGCAGGTGATGCTGGGCAATCAGGACATTGGTTTTGTGCAAAGCAATATGCCCGCCGAAATCAAAATCCACACGTTCCCGTTCACCAAATACGGTTTGATCGATGCGACGGTCACCCACATTTCGGAAGACGCGATCCTTGATGAAAAGCTCGGCCTTGTGTACGCGATGCATTTAAAGATGCACAAGAGCACGATCCGTGTTGAAACGAAAGATGTGAAATTAATTCCGGGCATGGCCGTGACGGCGGAAGTGAAGACAACGCAGCGGCGGGTGATTGAGTATTTTTTATCGCCGTTGTTGAAGTATAAGCAAGAGAGTATTCGGGAGCGATGAGAAATGGAATTGCTGGATTTAGTAGAAAATCAGGGTGGCTTGCTAGCCCGGCTTAAGTCTCGCCTTAATTACCTTCTGCATAAAAATTCTTGTTTTGAATTGGTGTATGTGTGTGCAAGGGTAAATGGTAAAGCAGTCTTCAAATGCTGGATTGAAAAAAATGACGATTTCGAGCATTCAGGGATTCTAGACGCTATACCTGCTGATGCAACCTCTATAGAACTGGATTGCCTGTATGAGCCGCATGTACGGTCTATCAATTTAGCCAATAAAAATTCCCTGAATAGCTTACGGGGAAAATATGGTTTTGTTCTTGATGTGAAAGGCAAACCACATAAATTTTCTGCGCTGCAAATGATTGCCGGGAATCTATCCTTTCCAGGTGCCGTGGAAAAAGCATTTCTTTCCCGGCAGATGAATATCCCGGATGAGTGTTGCATCACCCTCTACAAATCAGATCAATATTTATTTTTAAGCGAGCATGAAAAAGAATATGTTCCGCTATACCGGGGAAACAGGCTCTTTACACTGGAGCAGGTTAATAAGGCTGCAATTGCTGAATCTGTAAAATTGATGACCCTGTGGTTGTCGAATCAAATCAACGAGCAAGGTCGGGCAGAATATAAATATTGGCCCAGCAGAGGAGAATTCTCTGATTCCAATAATGCCATCAGGCAGTGGATGGCAACAGTGTGCCTAGCCAGGGCAGCGCGAGCGTTTAAATCTGAACAGCTAATGGATCTCGCCAATAAAAACCTTAAATACAACCTCGATTCAATGTTTTTTGCCCAAGATGGTTTGGGGTACATATTATTGGATGGCAGCGCCAAATTAGGTGCTGCTGCGCTCGCCGCATTGGCGATCCTCGAATCACCGGAGAGGAAAAAATACCTTTCCCAGGAATATGCCTTACGAAATCTGATTGAACATCTATCAAATCCTGATGGCTCGTTTGACACGTTTTATATCCCCAGGGATAGAACAGGGAATGAAAATTTTTATTCTGGTGAAGCACTGTTGTTTATGGCCCAGGAATATTCGATAAGTAAAAATCCTGCGCTGCTACAAAAAATAATGTGCTCATTTACTTATTATCGTGACTGGCATAGAGCCAATAGAAACCCTGCATTTATTCCATGGCACACCCAGGCTTATTGGCTGGTGTGGTGCGTAACCCGCGATGAAGAATTAGCCCACTTTATTTTTGAAATGAATGACTGGTTGTTATCCATGCAGCAATGGGATTCTGCTGAGTTTCTGGATATGCAAGGCCGGTTTTATGATCCAGAACGCCCTTTCTTTGGGCCTCCGCATGCGTCATCTACTGGCGTGTATCTGGAAGGTCTGATAGATGCTTATCAATTGGCGGTTGCACTTGCAGATAATGCAAGGGCGGAGTCCTATCGTCTGGTTTTATTACGTGGAATTCGTAGCGTAATTCAATTGCAATTTAGGAATGATGTTGAATCATTTTATGTTTCAAACAAAGCGAATGTTATGGGTGGAATCAGGACGAATGAATATGACAACACCATCAGGATTGATAATGTCCAGCATTGCCTGATGGCTTTTTTGAAAATACACAGAATTTTTAGTGGTGAATCCTCGTTAAATCATCACCAGGCGGAATTTCGAAACACCTGCGTTTGTTGAAGACGGAAATCTCTGTTGGGGCTTTTAAAAGGGTATTTTTTGTTACCACTCATATGCGTCTCTCAAAATTGAGACCTGAAAAACAGCATTTTTCATGGTGTTGTATGGGAGTGTAAATAAATTTTAATTCAAGGGGGATAATAGTTGCTATGAAAATAGCGTATCAGGATGACGGATTTATTGTGATTGACGATTTTATCGAGCCTTCGTTATTTGAAAGTTTATATGAATTTGTATGCATGAGAGATTACAAGCATATAAACACGGAGGGAAAAGTTACTAAAGTGTGGCGCTTGAGAGATGGCTTTCCACTGCGTAGTGTCGATAGTTACTTCAAGTCTTATCAAAATAAAAACGTCAAGGAAAGCTGGGAGTTCCCGGTAAGCAATGTAATGGATCAATTTGCTGATGCACTCAATAACGCATTGCCGTTATTTAAAAAATATATCGGTGTTCCGCAACAGCAATGGAATCGGTTTTCGGTTACCTCCTGGATGTATCCTCGGGGCACAGGTCTCTCGCTTCACGAAGACAGTGGTCCATATTCTGGTGCGTATACTTTTTTTATGAATAAGAGCTGGAATATTCATTGGGGCGGGCAATTAATGATATTGCCTCAGTCCGCTACAAACTCAATAGAAAATAAAAAGAAAGCGCTGGGTGAATCTAAATATAGGCTTACAAGATGGGTTGATCCTGCTCATGAAAATGAAGCAGTTTTTGATGTCCCCACGGCTATTACGATTTTACCCAGGCCGAACAGGTTAGTGATTATGTCAAATGATGTGCATCACCTTGTAAGTACTGTAAATGATAATGCCGGGGACTCGGTAAGGAAATCTATCGCTGGTTTTTTTGAGTTGGCTTAGTTTTTTAACATGAATTAAATAAGGCTATTTATGAAGAGAAATAATCGATTTCAATTGCTTATGCTCTGGCTGGTTTTTGTATTAAGTCTTTGTGGTAAATCACAAGCTGCCAGTTTTGATTGCGCAAAAGCGGTAAGTAAAACAGAAAATCTGATTTGCTCCAATGTAGAGCTTTCTCAGCTGGACGAAAATCTTGCTGCTGCATACAAACAAGCGCGAGAAAACTATCAAGATAAAGAAGCCCTAAAAACTGAACAGCTAGCATGGTTGAAAGCGGTTCGTCGGTGTGATGATGGCATATGTATAAAAAATTCTTATGTTGAAAGAATAAAAATACTTTCAGGAGGGAAAAGTGGAGCAACTGAAGGTGGGTCGCTTGCAAAAGCAAAACACCCTTGGAAATTAATTGCTTCAGGGGATGAACATACCTGTGTTGCTAGTGATGATGAAATTAAATGTTGGGGTAATAACAATGGTGGTGCTCTCAACTTACCCCGAAAATTCAATCAAATAACTCAATTAAATTCCACATGGTCAACTGCTGTTTGTGCAAAAGATTCTGCAGGATGGGAATGTTGGGGGGAATGCGATACTGGCGTTTGTGATATCCCGGGAGATTATAAAGATGCAGATAAGCTTGCACCTGCTGCTTCACATGTGTGCGGGTTGAAAAATGGACTCGTGCGCTGCTGGGGGAAAAATAAATATGGACAAATTGATGCTCCGTCCGACCTGCACGATGTAATTGATATAGCTGTTAATAATATTCACTCATGTGCTGTTATTCGGGATGGTTCAGTTCGTTGCTGGGGTAATAAAAAGTACAACCTTATTTCTTCGGCTGAACGTTTGGCTAATGCGAAAAAAATAAGCTTGGGTTTGTATTTTTCGTGCATCTTAAATAATTCAAATAAAGTTGATTGTGGGTTTTCTACCGAGCAAACCATTGCTGGCGTGGAAAAATTTTCCAATGTAAAAATGTTGTCTGCGGGCTTATTTCCTCTTTGCCTGATTCATTCTGGCGGACGCTTATCATGCATCGGATCTGAAATTCAGGGGTTTAATGAAAATTCTATAAAAAATGAAAAGTTTTTCTCGGTATCGGCAGGGCGCAGTCACGTATGTGGTTTGTCTTATGAAAATGTGCGGTGTTGGGGAGATTATGCGAATGAAGATCCGAATTTATACAAGGTGCCTCATTCTGCTGAAGAGCTAGTAAAAAAAACGTTGTTATCCAATTAATGAATGTAAAGGAGTTTTGTTGTGACAAGGGCAATAGATAATCAAGATAATGTTAATCAGCTTCTCGATCATATGGAGCATTTTGAAGGCGAATATTTTCGCGTGTATGCGGATCCTCTCGGTATACCCACCATAGGTTATGGTTATGCTTTGCTTGTAAGAAATGCAGCGAATCAATATTCAATGCGAGCTAATATTGCTCAGGATTTGCGTGCTGCAGGGATTTTTGGGCCGGGGCAAGAGCTAACTGCATCTGATTTGCAGTTACTGCAAAATGCTGTAAATGCTTTGAATGGTATTGCGGGTTATACGAACCCATTTATTAGATCCACTGCGGCAGAAGCTGGAAATCAAGCAGCACAAATGACTAGAAATGCTGAACAAGGAATGAATCTGTTTCTGACCGGAGATCAACCGCGCAGTTTATTACAGCAAAATATTCCAACTTATGAGCAGAGAGCGGTAAATAGATTAGCGAATCAGGCGGGTATTTCGGCAACAGTTGCTCGTGAACGGTTTAATAATTTGCCAGCAGGCACTCAATTAGCATTAATTGATTTGGTTTTCGGTGCGGATACAACGATTGGGCCAATTATATCAGCAGCGCTTATGTCCGTTCCCCCAAATGCTATAGCAGCATGGTATGAAATAAGTTTTGGGACAAATCCATGGCGAGATGATACGAGGGCTGTTTTTAATGGTCTTGCTCGGCGCAGAAATGGGGAAGCTGAAACCTTGGATTTGTCCGGTGTCAGCGAACAACAAATTCGTGATTATTTAAATGCTCGTCGCTCTCAGATAGAGCAGTATCTGGAGCGTCTGGAAGACAATGGAGCCCAAAACGTTCCTTCATTTGATAGTGTTATTCAAACTGCAATAAATCAAATGGTTGCTGATGGTGGAACCGTGGATGGAGGTGAGCCGGCGAATCCGAGTCCAAATCCAGACCCGATCCCAAATCCAGATCCGATCCCCAACCCTGGCCCGAACCCCAGTCCTGGTCCGAATCCCAATCCCGGTCCGAATCCCAGTCCTGGCCCGAACCCCAATCCCGGTCCGAATCCCAATCCTGGTCCGAACCCCAGTCCTGGCCCGAACCCCAGTCCTGGCCCGAACCCCAATCCCAATCCGAACCCGAATCCGGATCCGAAGCCACCGATCCCGGATTTGGAGCCTGTAACACCTACAATTCCGGCGGATGGACTTCTTATTAAAATTGAAAATGGTTACGAATTCACACTAATGCCAAATGGGCAAGTTGTTGTGAAAAATCCGAGCAATGGAGACGGTGATCCCGGTAAAAGTGTATTAGAAAACACGAGTGGGGAAATCATGCCAGATGGCACGATTGTTATTACTGATCAGTTGACCGGTGAAAAGAAGACCGTTGATGGCAAACCATACACACCTCCAGGAGTTCCTGGCGGTGGTGGTGCAGGAGGCGGTGAAGGAGGCGGTGAAGGTGGTGGTGCAGGAGGCGGTGAAGGAGGCGGTGCAGGAGGTGGTGCAGGAGGTGGTGCAGGAGGTGGTGCAGGAGGCGGTGAAGGTGGTGGTGGTGCAGGAGGCGGTGAAGGAG
>NZ_KN266212.1:260360-262086 GCF_000766945.1 Cellvibrio mixtus subsp. mixtus J3-8
AAGGCGGTGCAGGCGGAGGAAGCTCTGGCGGAGCAGGCGGCGGCGCAGGTGCTGGCGCGGGTGCTGGAAGTGGCGGTTCGGGCCGTTCGGTTCCCCGCGACCCGTTGGTGCTCGATCTTGATGGCGATGGCGTTGAACTGACATCGTTGAATGGCAGCAATGCGTATTTCGACCTTGATGGCGATGGCTTCGCGACACGTACCTCCTGGTTAAAAGGAGACGACGGTTTCCTCGCTATCGATTTAAATCGGGATGGAAAAATTAATGATATCAGTGAACTCTTTGGTAGCCCGACACGTACCGGTTACGAAGAGCTCGGCGATCTTGACTCCAACTATGACGGAATAATAGATGCTAACGATGAACGTTTTGCTGACCTGTTAATTTGGAAGGATGCAAACGGAGACGGTACCAGCCAGGCCAATGAACTGAGTTCATTGAGTGCGATTGGTATAAAAGATATCAGTTTGGCACATGAGAATATTGCTCCGTCAGGTGATGCCGACGGGCAAATTGCTCGCCGTGGTTCATTTACGTGGGCAAATGGCACTCAGGGAATTGCTGAAACCTCGGGTATTGCTGCGGACGTTTTATTTACGTCCAGCCCAACATTTACCCGTTACGTGGGTAATGTGCCTATTGATCAGGCCGTTCTGGCTGTTAGCAATATTAAAGGTTATGGACAAATGCCGGACCTTCATATTGCGATGAGCAGGGACCCTGCACTCAAGAATTATGTGCTTTCATTGTTGGCAGCACCCACGGCGCAATCGTTGCTCTCCGGCTTCGAAACGTTATTGATTAAATGGGCGGGTGTTGAAGGTATTTCTATTAATCAAATAGATCCTAATCACCGTTTAAATGTAAATCCCGCTACAGGCAAAGTTGAATTCCGCAATGCCGGTGAGTCATTTACGTTAGAGCAACTGGGTGTGCTTAAACAGTATGCAGGGATGAGCGCATTATTACTGGGTGATGGCCAATGGTTTGATAATGGTAAACCGGTATCGACGGGCGATTATTATCGTGAAGCATTCAATCAGCTATCGAGGAATTTGCTGGTTAAGTTTGCAGTTACAAGCGGATTAATATCTGACTCTCTGCTTAAGTTCCGTTACGATCCTGCGACAGATTTGTTATCCATTAATCAGCCTATTAGCACTGAAAATTTCCGTCAGGCATGGCTTGCAATTGCAGGCAATCCAGACAATGTCGATGTAGTGAACAACAATTTATTGGTCATTGCCGCATTGTTGGAAATTGATCCGTCATTCAGGGCTGACTCTATCGCGGCGATGGATTTATTTACTACATCAAATCCAAATTCAGAAGTTTTGTCATTGGTATTTGAAAATCCTGTGTTCGGTTATTTAAATATTGATCTGGTATTAGGTAATTCCAACAAGAATATTATTTATGGCGATAACTCATCAAATGTAATTCTTGGCCTTGGTGATAATGATTCACTTTATGGTGGAGCGGGTGAAGATAAGCTTCTTGGCGGCGATGGTGACGATACTCTATACGGTGACCAGGGTAATGATATTCTCTCTGGTGAAGCTGGTAATGACTCGCTGATTGGTGGTGATGGTAATGATGTGCTTGATGGCGGTGTCGGTAGTGATACGTTAATCGGTGGCGCAGGCAATGATGTGTTTGTGTTCCGTAAAGGCTCTGGCAATGACACAGTTTTTGCGTACGATACCTCTGTCAATCGTGTCGATAC
>NZ_KN266213.1:0-2947 GCF_000766945.1 Cellvibrio mixtus subsp. mixtus J3-8
TTAACCATTGCCGGGCATTTTTAAAAATCCAATGGAGCAAAAACCATGAATGAAAAAACCAGCGTAGCAGTCACCTTATCCACCCCAATCAAACGCGGTGGCGGTGATATTAAATCCGTATCCTTACGCAGCCCAAGCAGCGGCGAATTACGTGGACTGAGTCTAGTGGATTTGCTGCAGCTAGAGGTTGATGCACTGCAAACACTGTTACCGCGCATTTCATCACCAAGTCTTACCAAACACGAAATTGCAGCAATGCCCGGACATGACCTGGTCAGACTGGGAACGGAGGTGTCCGTTTTTTTGACGCCGAAGGAAGTCACGGAACCGGGGGACAGCGACGCGGAATCCCCCGCCGAGTAGAGGATGCAATGGCAGATATAGCGGTCACTTTCCACTGGCCGCTATCGGAACTCTGCCAGCTTTCCCTGAGCGAACTCATTGATTGGTGGGAGCTTGCGGCAAAGCGGTCTGGATCAGATGAAGATTAAGTGTTATTTTTGAGGCTCACACATGCTGCTGGTAAAACACAATGTTAACGGTTATTGGATGGGTGCTAGGCACCGCAATCGCTTTAATCCTGCTGGGCTTGATCGCTTGGTGCGGATATTTGGCGCTGTCCATTGTGCGCTACTTGCTCGCCTCTCTGCTCTTGCCATTCGGTGTAGACCTCTTTCCCAAGCCCTAACTAATCGCACTGGAGGTCGCTAATGTCTCGCGACCTTCAATTAAAAATCGTTCTTGGTGCTGTTGATAAAGCCACCCAAGTTATAAAAAAAATCAGGCAAGGCAATAAATCACTCGCGGATACACTCAAAAAAACCCGCGATGAAAAATCCAAGCTGGATACGCAATTTAGCAACCTAAAATCGTATCGCACACTGCAAGCGCAGTTGCGCGCTAATGCACGCACACTAAAAGACTCCACTGCATCCGTTACTGAAAACACAGTAGCAATGGGAAAGCAGCAAGCCGCGCACACCAACATCAAGGCCGCCTTAACAACCGCGCGCAACCAACATAAAAAACTGACCGAAGCCCTGCTCGATGGCACCGGCAAAGGTGAAGCATTTCATCGCGAGCTGGAAAAAGCCCGCATTAAGTTGCTCAGCAATCAGCAGGCTTATGAAAAGTCGGCAAAGTCCTTATCGAATTACCGGGATAAAATCCGCCACGGTGAAGCGGACATTAAAAAGCTGACGGCCACACACAAACGCCATCAGGATCAACTAACGCCACTCACTAAAAAATTAAGTGAGGCAGGTATAAATCTTAGCAACACAGGCAAGAGTGCGCGTGAGTTACGCAGTGCTACACAACAGCTAACCGCGTCCATTGATAAACAAAAAAACGCACTCGCCAAAATCAATAGCCAATTGGAAAAGCGCAAGCAGTTGGAAGCCTCGCTCAAAAAAATGCATGGTGCAGGAATGAGTCTCGCCTTGCATGGTGCTGGTGCTGCCTATGTCGGCAAATCAGGTTTGGATAAAACCGCCAACGCTATTGCACCAGGCATTGATTTTGAAGCACGCCTGCGCGACATGAAAATCACTGGCGGGTTTTCCAAAAAAGCCGAAGCGCAACTCGGCAAACAAATCCGATTGGATGCTGAAAAGTACGGCCAGTTTACCGAGCAGATTGCCGACGGTTTGGCGGTGCTGGTTGCTAACGGCATCACCAGCGCCAAGGATTTGAATTACTACTCTGCAGTGCTTGCAAAAAGTTCAGTCGCGACCAATTCCGATATGGAAGACCTCGGCAATTTGATTATCTCCCTGCGCAAAAATTTAAATGTTGCCGTGGGTGATATACCGGCGTCGCTCGATAGCTTGGCATACGCGGGCAAAGAGGGTTCATTTGAAATTAAGGACATGGCCAAGTGGTTGCCGCAATTAAGCCCGATGATGGCCGCGCTCGGTGTGGAAGGCCGCAACGCCGTATCGGAATTAGGTGCAGCATTGCAAATTGCGCGTTTGGGTGCAGGCAACTCCGATGAAGCGGCTAACAACCTGAAAAACTACCTCGCCAAAATTACGGCACCGGAAACCATTAAACATTTTGATGACGCCGGTATCGATCTTAAAAAGCGCTTACTGGAATTAAGTGCGAAAGGTGTCAGCCCGGTGCAAGGCTCCCTTGAGGTTATTTCCGAGTACATGAAAACCAAAGGGCTTGGCGCACTAAAAGAATTTAATGCAGCGATGAATATCAAAAACGATATTCAACGTGAAGCTGCAATGCAGCGGTTAACCGAAGCCTATGCACTCGGTGATTTATTCCGCGATATGCAGGCCATGAGCTTTATTCGCCCTGCCATCGCCAACAGCAAGCAAATGGCGGACATTAATCGCGGCTCGCAAACTGCATCGGGCATGATAGATGCGGACTGGAAAGAGCGCATGGAAACATCCAGAAAGCAATTGGACGAATTAAAAATCAGTGTCGATGAGTTAAAGCAAACTGCTGCCGATATCTTACTGCCGGAATTAAAAAAGCAATTGCCTGACCTGATTAAATTTGTGCGCAAGCTGGGTGAGTGGATTAAAGCCAATCCTGAACTCGCCGCCAGCATTGCAAAATGGTCGGTGGTTTTATTGGGTGCAGTGGCGATATTGGGCGTGCTTGGTTTCGCGCTGGGTAACGCGATGATGGCGGTATCCGGTTTTGTCCGGGTTGCGCTGGCACTCGGTGGCCCTCTCAAAATATTGGGATCTGCATTGGTGTGGCTTGGCAGGCTTTTTCTCATGAATCCCATCGGCTTGGCCATCACCGCTATCGCACTGGGTGTGTACATGATTTACAAGCACTGGGAGCCAATCAAAGCATGGTTCAAGGGCTTGTGGGGTGAAGTGAAGTCCGCGTTTGATCAGGGCATTTTTGGTGTAACCAAACTGCTGCTCGACTGGTCGCCCTTTGGATTGATTTACAAGGGCATTGTGTGGGGTTT
>NZ_KN266213.1:3034-4416 GCF_000766945.1 Cellvibrio mixtus subsp. mixtus J3-8
CGGGAGCGCCGTTGTGGACGGTTTGCTGGGGGGAATTAACACCGGCATAGGCAAACTCAAAGATGGCATCCTGAGTTTGGGTGACAGCACCATCACATGGTTCAAAGACAAGTTGGGCATTCGCTCCCCCAGCCGGGTATTTGCGCAAATGGGCCGCGATACCCTGCAGGGATTTGAAAATGGACTGGATGACCAAACCCGCGCAACCATAAACCGCCTCACACGCATTACCAGCGCACTTACGGCGGCGGGCACTGGTGTAGTACTGCTCACGCCCGGTATTGCGTCAGCAACGCAAGCAGGCACAGCCGGAAAGCCATTGGCAGACCCGGCAAGTACAGTGCGCTTTGAATCTCGCGCACCACTGAAAAGAGCGAGCAGCTCGCAGCAGTTTGGTGGCGATACGATTTACATCACGGTGCAGGCCAGCCCCGGCATGAATGAGCAAGTGATCGCCCAACAAGTCCAGCGCGCACTGGAAGAACGTGATCGCAAAAAAGCTCAGCGCCGCCGCTCAGTGTTGTTCGATAACGATTAGGAGTTTTAACCATGTTGATGACACTGGGCTTTTTTGTATTTGATATGCCCACAGCGCCCTACCAACAACTGCAGCGACAAACCGAATGGCGGCACCCAAGCCAGTCGCGTGTAGGGCAACGTCCGGCCTATCAGTACGTTGGACCAGGTGATGACACTATCACGCTTACCGGTGTGCTTTACCCGGAAATAACTGGTGGCCGTTTATCGCTGGATTTATTGCGCACGATGGCGGAGCAAGGCAAAGCATGGCCGCTCATTGAGGGCAGTGGCAGGCTTTATGGTTTTTGGTCTATCACCAGCATTTCAGAAACCAGTAGCGAATTAATGCGCGATGGCACACCACAAAAAATTGAATTCAGCATCTCGTTAATTCGTGTAGATGAATCACAAATTGATTTGCTCGGCACCGTTATTAATGCCGGGCTTGGTGCAGCAACCGGCTTGCTTGCTGGCCCACTGAATAAAATCCGCGACCTGACGCAAGCCGTCAGCAAATTGCCACGCTTTTAATTTTTTGCACCTATGAATATTTTTAATTTTGATCACCCGGCCCCGGATTACCGACTGGTAGTAAACGGCACCGATATCACACCGCGCATTCGTGGTTGCTTGGTGGAACTCACTATCACCGATAATCGCCACCTAGAAGCGGACACACTCGATTTAACGTTGACAGATCAAAACGGCGATATGGAATTACCACCGCACGGCGCAAAAATCAGTGTGGCAATTGGTTATCGCAATAGAGACCTAATTCATAAGGGAATCTATGTGGTCGATGAGGTGGAACATTCCGGCGCGCCTGATCAAATCAATATTCGCGCGCGCAGTGCCGACCTGCG
>NZ_KN266213.1:4497-48779 GCF_000766945.1 Cellvibrio mixtus subsp. mixtus J3-8
TAGCTGGCATAAAAAAAACGTGCTGGAAATTGTCACCGCCATTGCCAATGAACATGGCCTTATCCCCGTTGTTGGCAAACCACTAGATGGCATACGCATTCACCACATCGATCAAACACACGAAAGTGATGCGCATTTTTTAACACGATTGGGTGAACGCTACGACGCATTATTTGCTGTAAAAGAAGGTCGGCTTTTATTCATGCCAATTGCACAGGGAATATCAATCACCGGAAAAATATTAAATCCAGTCACAATCATCAGAAGTGACGGCGATCAGCACCGCTACGTGCGTGCAGACCGTAATGCCTACACAGGTGTGCGTGCCTATTGGAATAATGTTTCCGGGGCAAAGCGTCAAATGGTGATTGCGGGCACTACAGAAAAAGCAAAGGAATTAAAAGAAACTTACGCCAGTGAAGCCGACGCACTTTATGCAACAAAATCGGAATTGGCGAGGTTACAACGCGGGAAAAATACATTCAGTTTAAATCTCGCGCGGGCGAATTTAGACCTTGAACCTGAAGCACCCATTCAGTGCCAGGGCTTTAAGCCAGAAATAGACGGCACTAAATGGGTAGCTATTAGGGTTACTCACAGACTTTCGGAATCTACTGGGTTAACTAGCAGCTTTGAAGCTGAATCAACATAAATTAATGAGGCACAGGAAAACACAACCTAAAAGCTGTGCTGTTGTCGTTAACACCCAAGCTTTCCGTAACTCCCAAATATTTATCGCCATCATGGTGTTTCTTATCATTTAATCTATGCACGATTAGCACATCAATAGATGGATCAATCGCTCCCCTCAAATCCTTACAGACGCCGTCAAGATTTTTATCAGATCTAAATGCAATGAAAGACGAAGACTCTTTCCACATCATATCTTCTTGTCCACCACTCAATTTTTCAACAGCAGCATGCAATGCGTTATAACGATCATCATAATCTCTACCATCCTTCTTACTTTTTTCATCGTGGATACGAAAAGTAATCCAAAAACAATAATTGTATAAATAATTTTTTAATGTTAACGCCATACTTTACTCCTAACTTTTCCGTTTTTATAAAAACCACCAATCAACCACACAACGATTCACAAGGAATGCCATCCCTATCACGATCAAGACTCTTAACACCGCAAACCTTCAAATAAAACTTAGCTTCTTCGCAGCTAACCATCTGCCCGCAAGTGCGTTTCCCTTTACACTGAAACTCTTGCTCTTGTTTTTCATCAACCAGGTTTAGTAAGTCCGCTTTATTTCCAGTTTTTCGCCACTCCCAAGGTGCAACCTTCTCATTTTCCGGCAAAGACCAAAGTCCACGCTGATTAGCTTGTGCATCGGCTTCTAAGGATAGTAAGGAATGATCACTTATGTATTTGCGGTAAGCCCAAGCATATCCACTCGATATAAGTTCACGATTCACATCAATGTCATCGACATAAACACGGCCAAGTAATCGTTGATATCTGTCTCTTCCAACAATATCAACACGCACATTTTTTTGAAATGTGAGTTTAGCTAATGCTTGTTTTGATTGACTTCCGAAAGGCTGTCCAGATTCTGGCGCATCTATTTCAACCAATCTGATTTTATGCTGCTGATTACCATCAACCAGCACTGTTAGCGTGTCGCCATCTGTTACCCCTACAACTTTTCCCGTCATGGATTCGGCATGAGCGAAAGAGGCATCAACAAGAAAAAAAATAAAAAGCAAAAAAAACCTCATTAAAACTCCATGTTTTTAATTAATTGGTTCCTGTTTTCGCGGTCGGTTTATGTACCGCATAGGCAACTAGCGCGGCTGCTCGCGGGCTTAATACCACAATCACTTGTTAGCATTTTCATAAAGCCCAATGCAGCTCATAACTGGAATCAGTTGAAAGGACTTTCAATATTATGACAATTGCCTTTCTAAATTTAATCAGTTCGTCTGCAAATTTAAGCCACTTTGGGTCATGGGAATTGCATTTTAGTGTTCTAAGATCTGTATCGCTGCCTACGCCGGATAAAAATTCATTAATTGCAAATTGAATTTGATTTAAGGCAGCAAATGCGTCCTTGTTATCCACCACTTGAGCCCTAAGCTGGACAACCCGAGCTCTCATCATTTCTATTGAATCGAGAACTCGCGGAGGAAACTCTCCATCCAAGCCTTCGTATAAAACTCGACTGTTATCCATGAACGATAAAAATTCTCTTATATTCTGATAATGACGCTTTTCATTTCCTAAAGCCAAAAGTGCTGTCTCAATGTCCTTCCCTACAAGTCTACGAAGAAGTTCATGATGGTTCGCTTTCCATTCCTTTAGCTTTAATTCTGAATAATATGTGGGGTCATCATCTGCTTTCTTATGACAAATACTACACAACCAAATTCCATTTTCAGCAGAACGGAGAAAATCGCTATCTTTTGTTTCGTCAGCACGAGGCCCCGCTTTACCGGCAGCCAAGATGTGCGCACCTTCAGCAATGGTTCGCGCTTTTCCTTCGGTTGTATTGTAACCAGTAAATCGATAACAGTCCGGACAAGAACAAATGTACATAGCTTCTCTAGCTATTTGCTCTTTTACTTTTGCCGGAAAATTCTCTCTTTCCTTTTCCATATTCAACGCCTTAGTAAATGACTGATATTATTGCCTAACACCGCGATCAGCGGTGATTCTTAAGTTGCATTTTATTAAAAAAAACCGCGAAACAGATTGGTAAAAGTGAAACTTAAAAACCACTCGATTGATTACCTTTTCACGCACCTTTAATCATAGGCCGCATGACAACCGTTTGATTTGATTTGCATTTTCCACAACATATATTTAACTGCTGCTCAAATTTAAGCCCTTTAAATACATTTGAAGGTATCTCCAAATCATCCTGACATCCTACGCACGAAAAATTAAAAGTGCATCTTGTTATTTTGTGTTCACTTTGCAATTCCGGCTCAATCAGATAACTTTCATTACATTTCGGATTGATGCAACTCACAACAATTGGTGATGCTAACAATTTGAGAGGTTTCTTAATTAACGTTTCGCAAACAAAGCAGTTAAAACTAAAGCCTTTACCCAGCACTCCACCCATTAAAAGATTGCCGTCTTTTAACTTTGAGAGATACTCGATAAAAGCTTCAATTTTTTTCTTTATATTATCTTTATCACCATAAATACTTATGTCGCCAGAACTAATGTTTGGGACAGGTATGTGAAGAGCTAGATTTGAAAATCCATGCCAAAATTCATGCAATTTATTTAGATTAATCGCAGACTGACTTCCAACTGGGATATATTCGATTGATTCATATTCTTCCCTAGTAGTTGGGAGCTTACCTTTTAGCGGTTCTGCAGATATCGACAGAGTAAAACCTTTAACTACGTTCTCATTAATCTCCTCTGAAATCTGCTTTACAACATGCTTTGGCTGCCAATGTTTAAGGTCTTCAGCGGAAAGATATGTATAGGAGAGTTTGAATCGCTCATAACATAAATACTCAATTGTTAATCTACTCTCCAAAGCTGCGTAAGTTAAACTTTCTGCTGTGTTTTTTAATAGAAGCGATTTAATCACTTCTATACGACGAGGAATATCTAACAATTCAACGCACTCCAATTAGCCCTGAACCAAGTATTAAACAGGCTTATCTAACTCCCTTGTTCAATTATCCGAGCAAGAAAATTGAACACTTCAATTTTAATTATTTCGTCCCCGTCAAACCTTGCGTCTGCGGTTTCTGTACCGCATCGGCCAAGCGTTCAATTGCCCTTTTGTCTTCATCTGCCATGTTTTCAAAGTTATTCAGCAATGCTGCAGCCCGAGGACTCAATGATTCGGCATCAGGTGTTGAGCGCGTCCCCGTCAATACATACAGCACATCAACCCCAGCCCCAGCAATTGCGGCCAAATACTCGGCATCCGGGCTTCTATCACCCTTTTCGTAATTGAATTGTGTGGTCTTACTGACCCCAGCAATCGCACCAAACTCAGGCTGATTCAAACCCAAACGTTCACGTTCTTTTCTTAATCGATCACCAATGTTCAACAAAACGCTCCTTTTACAGCTTGACAGTTCAACATTTGTTGAACTACTGTATATCTGTGTTCAACGTTAAGGAACTTTAAGCCATGAAACCCAAAACCGCCACCAATCCACGCCGGCAACGCACTCATGTGATGGTCACGATGAGTGACGAACAACGCGCCCGTATTGAAGCCATTGCCAAAACTGAGGATCGCAGCATGACCAGCGTGTGCCGACGCTTAGTACTGGAGTCTCTCGAACGTCTGGAAAAATCCGCAAAAAAGCCCGCGCGACATTAACGGAGCAAACATGAATCAGTCCATTACACCAGCTATCACCATCACGATTGAAGGTTTACCCGGGTCAGGTAAAAGCACCCTGCTTAACCTGATAGGTAAAAGCCTGCTCAACCAAGGCATGAACGCTCAATGCATAGAGCGTTTTCAAAACGGGCCTGATCAAGAGTCTTACAACGTTCAGCCAACCAATATGGCTTACAAAAAACGGGACGACCGTTTGATTCAGATTGTTGCACTGGATAAATCAAGCGGGCAAAAAACTACGCTCGATAGCTATACAAAAATCACGCAAACCATTCGCGATGAAATTCAGCGACTGGTTGAAAAATCTCGCGAAAAACCACTCAATGAAAATGGCGAAATTTATCGCGAGTGGGCATACGGCGCATTCCTCGCTTGGCAATTAATCGTTGGCAATAACGCCAAAGCTGGCGATGCAAAATTGCTGGAATCTATCGCAACCGGAGAACAACCGTTCTAAGGGGAATGCGCATGGCCGACAGTGATAAAAATTCCAATCAGCGAAACCAAAGTGTTTGCCCGTTTTGCGGTAGCAAAGCGCGTATACGTTCCAGCTCACGCATTACCGCACTTTATGCCGAAGGCGTTGTTGAGTGCTCCAACATTATTGAGTGCGGTTGGCGTGGCTGGTTTGCGACTGAAATTTTATCCAGCATCACACCATCACTACGCCCCAGCACTGTTTCACTGCCGCTATCGCCCTACGCAATTAAGCGACAAGAAAAAGCCAAGCAATTAACCAAAAATCCGTTTGATCCGAACCGTGATCAGATGCCGCTTTTTGAAAGCCACTAATGGAGCCGCACCATGAATGCAAACCTCACCCAAATTAATACCAGCGCTGTAATCGCCCTCACCCGTCGCTTACAAGAAAAAAAGCCACGCCGCCAATGCATTACAGAGTCTCGCGACGAACTCATGGCAAAACTAGAAATGACACGCGATGCCGCTGAATTGGCTTGCTGGCGTGTACTGGCTGAACTGGAATCCAGAAATATTCCTAAAGGCCATTGCATTGATATCGCGAACTCAACTTCACAACTTTTAATTGTGAAAACACCAAATAAAAAACTGGTGTTCACGTTGGGCGATTTACTAGGACTGCATGACCAGCACGGTGAAAGCGATGCAGAAACCGAACAACTAAAAGTCGTTACCCACTGAGACAAGTGCCATGCGGCCCACCCAAAGGCCACCACGGCAGTGGGCAGCGGAAATAACTGCAATGCCGAAACTTGAAGATCGCCGGGCAGCATTGAAAAAAGTACCAAGCAACCTGCGCCCAATTGTTGAAACACACATAAGAATTTTTTGGCTTTGGAAAAAACAGAATGAAGCTGAGTGATATCAAACAAAGAGTCGATTTACATGATCTCGCTTCACGCTTGGGATTGGAGAGACCAGATACAAAAGGTAATTACCGCAGCCCGCACCACAAAGATAACAGCCCATCACTTTCTATTTTTGAAGGCAATGACGGCATTCAACGCTGGGAAGATTTCAGCGCTGACCAGCGTGGTGATTGTTTTGATTTAGTTGCGTATGTACACCAATGCGATACCGGTGAAGCAATAAAAACTATTCGCGAATGGTACAACCTGCCTGCTGAACCGCGCGATAAAAGCCAGCAGCCCGCAAAGCTAAACACCATTGAATATATCGCTTTGCAATGTCTGAAAGAACCAACCAAAGCTGCTGAATACCTAACGCAAACACGTGGCCTGAATGACACTGTTATAGCTACCGCTATCGCCCGCAAAAGCTTGGGCTTTAGTGATTTCACTAGTGCGAAACATGAACTTGGATCTGTAGGTTACGGCGGTCCAGCGCCGGCGTTTATTTGCCTCGATATGCACACTGGCCGCGCACGCGGAATTGATTACCGCTACATAGACCCTGCGCTAAATGGTGGCCTGAAAACCAAAAGCATTGGCGACAAAATTGGAGTGCTGTGGACAAGCTGCTGGGCGACTCTGCGCCGGGCACATACGGTATTGATAGTAGAGAGTGCGATTAACGCCCTTAGCGCTGAAACAGCGTGGCAAGCTGCAAAAAAGCAAGGTTTTGCTGCACTCGCAATTCGCGGCACCAAGAATACCGATATTGATTGGAGCTTCATATCAGGTAAGCGCGTCATTATCGCCTGTGATAACGACGCCCCCGTTGAAGAAGGCCCAATGAAAGGCCGTCGCCCAGGACCAGAAGCCGCTTGGAGAATTTGCGAAGCGCTAACGGCGTTAAACATACCCGCGCAAATCATTGACCAAGGCACCGCAGACTGGGAAGGCATTAACGACCTCAATGATTTTTTAAAAAAACATGGCGCATTAAGAACACGTAGCGCTATCGAAAATATTGAACCCTGGCTGATACCCGGATTACCCGGAGCGGGCAATAACGAACGCCCACAACCAATGGGCCGCCCGCGTATATTTTTACCATCGCACGACTTTGCCGTGTACTGGCGCTTCCGCGTAAAACCTGATTTCACCACGCTGATCAAGTACACCACCAAAAGGCACGGTGATGATGAGGAAGGTGATCACAACGTTTCTGTCATTGAAGAAACGCCAGAAGATTTATGCGGGTTCCGTATCGCTGGGCTTTCACGCATCACCATTGCCAGCGCGCAAGCGACGATGACCGGTGGCACTGATGCGCAACCACAAACCGTATTTGCAGCGACCGTGCAGACACCTCGCCACGGTAATGAATTATTGCGGCGAGTGATGAGTGATGACGGCTTGCACAACATCACCAATTGGAACAAGTTCGGCCCCATTTTTAAGCCGCAGCAATTCTCGCGCATGCTGAGTATTTGGGAGCGCGCGACAAGCATTGGCGCACGCAAAGCAGCTAACTTTGTAGGGCTTTGTTTTCGCGATGGTAAGCCGGTAGTTAACGAAGGGGCAGACTGTTATTTTGCTGATCCTGAAAAACAATGCCCCTATCACAACCTGCACTTCCCCAGTGGCCCTGTTAGCAATGCGGCACAGGTTATCCATGCCTATCAGCAAACGTTTCGCCAAAACGCTGCCAGCCAGCTTTTAACTTGGTGTTTGGGTTCTCACCTTAAAGCCCTACTCGGTTTTTGGCCTCATATGATTTTACAAGCGGATAAGGGCTCGGGGAAAACCACGCTCATTAAATCACTGGAAAGCGCTACGGCGTTCACGATGTTTTCCGGCCAAAGCCTTGGCTCTGAATTTCGCTTGGTGACCAGCGTTTCACATACATCACAACCGGTGGGCTGGGAGGAATTATCCGCTCGACGCCAAGACATTATCGATAAAGCCGTTGCACTACTGCAGGAGACTTATCAATTTTCTGTTACCCGCCGCGGCTCGGAAATGACTGAGTATTTATTGAGTGCTCCAGTATTGCTCGCCGGTGAAGATGTGCCTGTGGATAGCCTGCAAGGGAAAATTGTTCGCTCGCAATTGACCGGGCGTAAGGGCGATATGTTGCCCGAGAACCTACCCGCATTTCCTGTGCGTGAATGGCTCCAATTTTTAGCAGAACTTGAGCCAAGCCGCGTCCGTGAAATTCACCGCACTACACGCAACAAATTACTTATCCGAGCTGCTGGCAGCAAAGACGATGACGGTGCTTCTCGCATGGTGAGCAATTACGCTGCATTGGCTACCGCATGGATTTTACTTGCGGAATTCGCGGGTATCGCATCTGACCAAAATCAATTCCCTGACGATTTAGTGCAGGAAATGAATAGCCACATTATCGAGTCACGCGCGGTGCGTGAACCGTGGGTGTGGATTATGGAAATTATTTTGGGTGAGATTGACCGGCACGAATTCAAATCACCATTCAAATTTGAACAACGCAATGATGGCGACGTGTGGTTACTAATTCGCCCCACCCACATCATGCAGCACCTTTCCCAAACCAGCGCCCTGCGCGCCAAATTCGATGCAATGCCGGTGAAAACCGCCAAGGTTTTTGCGAAGCAATTGGAACGTGCCGATGTAGTTGCTGAGAGCAACCTGGAGCGCAGCATCCGCAGACAACGTATTGGCCACCTGTATGCATTAAGCCTCAATCAATTAGCGACCTATGGCCTAAGCGTTTCCACACCAGACGGCCAACTACCTGAAGACTAGGAGTAACTATGCCTTACACCTTCGACGACACGGCGCAGTTTTTAGGTATTGGCCGCAATGTGATGACAAAAAAATTGCGTGAAATGCGCGTATTAGATTCAGCAAATAAGCCACAAGGGAGATACAGCGGTAAAGGTTATTTTGTGGTTGCAAATAACAGTTGGACGCATCCGGAAAAAGGAAAAATGCCGTACCAAAAAACATTAGTTACTGATAGCGGATTGCAGCTACTTGAATATTTATTAATTAAAAAACCAGAGGAAGAAAAAATGCAAAGAGAAGCACCTATTACATGCGGCACAAAAAATATCAGCCCATATCAAGCCGTTAATGCATTGCTCGAACTGGCAAACAAACATTGTGGCTCCAGTGAAACTGCCGCCGCAGTATTGCTAAGCACCTACAACATTTACGAATACAAACTGGATTTAGGCGGTTTGTGCCTGCTTGATTTTAATTACTACTTGTCTGTATTGGTAGTGATTGACCTGCGCTGCCGTATGAATACCGAACCCCATACGCTAATCGAAAATGGCGGCGCTTTATTTCAGCAGCTCGCCACTGATTGGTCACACCTTCATAACAAAAACCTTCACTAAGGAGAATAACCATGGCCGATGTAGCAGATATTGCCAACGATGTAGAACAAGAGCGCATTGCACGCATCCTAAGCAACCGCCCACAACCCACCGACCAACCCAGTGCAATTGACTGTAAGGAGTGCGACCTACCAATTACTGAGGCCAGACGCATCGCCTTGCCGGGTGTTCAAACATGCGTCCACTGTCAGGAAATTAACGAGCAACGATTTAAATTTCACCATTAGGGCGCGAACCGGAAAAAATGAACGAGATAGATTACGAGAAACTTGCCGACGCCATTGCCCAGCGGCTTCAAGCCCTACCCGCACAAGCGAGAGTTATTTGGACTGCAAAACAATGCGCCGATTACATCGGCGTAAGCGAGCGGCATTTTGTGGACAAGGTGAGCAAAGCGTTTGACTTCCCTGCCCCTATCAAATTACCAAGTGATAGGGGCAAGCGTGGTCATGCGAGGTGGTATGCGGTGGAAGTGCAGGATTGGGTGGCTGGCCATAAATAGGCCAGCTTGCTACTTACGAACCTTAGAAACCAGCTCAACTAATTGATTAGCACCATCAATCAAAGGAGGAATATCTGACTCATTTGCAACTATCGGACTAAAAACAATAGATTCAAAACTCGATAGTAAATTTGGATTATCCTTGTGAATTTCAGCTGCAAATGTGGAATATGATTCAACAAATTGACAAAGGGACATGCGCAACTCAAGCTGCAACAATTGAGCATCAATGGACTTAACCTCCGCGTATTTCAAACGAAAACAATAAAGCAAAAATATCTCTATAGAAATAAGAGGGAGACCAATAAACTTTAACAGAGTAAGATAATTTTCTGTGTTTAAAAAATAGAACACCTGAATTACCAATGCACTCAATACAATCAAAAATGGAACTAAAATTAGAAACCCGCTTAACATATAAACAAATTTTAAAGAGTCCTTTTTAGCTGCAGCCTTCCTTTTGAACAGATCCTCAAACCCCTTATACAAACCAACAAAATTATATTCAGTCCTTAACTCTGATATTTTTTTATCTAATGCTTCTACGAGCTGAGTCTTGGATTCAAGATATGAACTTAGGGTGCCAACCTCTTTTAACACATTATCTCGGTCATTTACTTCATCATAAATTTTCTGAAACGTTTCATTATTGACTTTGCTTCGAACAGTCTCGCGATAGACTTCATCTTTAATAGAATCAAACTCAGGAATTAATCCATTGTAAACATCTGTTGAATTTACGCTTGCCACCAATCGAGCAAAATTAATACCCGGGTCTGTAATGCTAAAAGTATGATCGTCAGACCAATATTTAGACTCCTCGTAAAATGCATAAACACTTAAAATAATTCCGTTAAAGGTTATACGAAAATCATTAGAGTCAATGTGAGCAATGCAATTTAAAAGGATTTTGGCGTATTTTTTTTTAGTGAATACACATGCGTCATCCCAATGTTTTGTATTGAGTTTTATAGTATTGAAGGTGTCGATAATAATATCGACCATATTCTTATCTGCCTCGCCCAATCTCATTTTTAGAATATCAAGCCGAGACACTATTTCCGTAAAATCGTATTTTTCGAATGAAAAGTTTTCCATAAAGACCCCAAGTGTTTTAATCCAATAATGTCGCTAATTCTGCTGCAGATTTATTATAGTAAGTCATTAATTGCTTAATATCTCGATGCCCCACCATTCTAGCTAGATCCAACACATCCAACTTGTCCGCCAATCGCGTAATCGCCTCATGCCTTGTGTCGTGGAACGTTAAATCTTCAATTTCAGTGCGATCAACAGCACGCTTGTATAATGTGCTCAGTGTGCTGGAAGCCATGTTGAATACTGTTCCATCATCCCCCCAAGGGTCTACACGCTTCAATAAGCGAAGCGCCTCCTGGGATAAAGGTACCGCTCTGGAACGACCATTTTTAGTATCCGGCAGAAAAGCAGTTCTCTGGGCAAAGTTGACGTTTTTAGACTGGAGGCTACAGATCTCCCCTGCCCGCATTGCAGTCTCAATCGCCAGCAGGAACGCAACTGCGACCTTTTGCTGTTGCTGAATTACAGGAAACCTTTCATCGTAGTTTAGGGCTACCAAAATGGTGTCGATTTCAAGCTGAGAGATTCGGCGCTCGCGATGCGGGGGATCCTTTGGCCGCTTTAAATCTTCCATGGGATTATGAGTCATCAATCGCCAGCGGCGGGCCTGAGTCAAACTGTGGCTGATTAAATTCAATTCACGATTGATACTGGAGGGCTTTACCGATTTTGATCGCTCGACGATATAGCTTTCAAAATGCTCACGCCGCAAATCGACCAGGCGCACATTTGAAATTGAAAATCGCTCGAACATTTTCAAACGAACAATTTCCCACTGCGCCCCCTTTTTTGTTTCTGAAATTTCTTCTGCATATTTTTTAAAAACATCGAGCATTGTATGCGTGGTGCTTACACCATCAGCCATTTGCCCTAATTCAAATTCTGTTTGTGCTGCCCAACTTTTAGCCTGTGCTTTTGTATCGTGCCGCTTTGACTTGCGGATCCCATTTACATACACCTCGGCACTCCAGCGGTCGCCGATCTTCCTGAAGGTTGCCATAAAAAAACGTAATCCCCGACGTAATAAAACGTAATGACCAAGCAGGAATATACGTTTAAATACGGGCAAATGCGAGATGAAGCACAAACGAAAACGCCCGCAAACTCAGTGTTTGCGGGCGTTTGCGGGGAAAAACGATTATTTACGTTTTAGTACATGGTGCCCGAGGCCGGACTTGAACCGGCACGACCAAAAGATCGACAGATTTTAAATCTGTTGTGTCTACCGATTTCACCACTCGGGCGGAGTGCCTTTACGTCGGTACGTAAAGAAAAAATGGAGGCGCGACCCGGAGTCGAACCGGGCTCAACGGATTTGCAATCCGACGCATAACCGCTTTGCTATCGCGCCATTTCAAGAGGCCGCAATTCTAGCGGACTCATTTTGAAAATCCTAGTCTTTTATATAACTGAACCGAAGGTTTTTTGCAGATTGTTTAAATGCTGCTCAGGTCGATCAAAAGACGTTATTAATCAGGGGTTTTGGGCAACAGGAATGGCCACGCAGCGCGCAGATAAAGCACCATAGACCACAGTGTTAATGCGGCGGCACCAGCCAACGCAATGTAGCCGATGGGTAATAACAAAGGAATATTTGCTAGCAAGACAATAATTGCTGTCATTTGCAATGTGGTTTTGATTTTACCAATGTAGGAAACTGCCACACTTGCCCTCTGCCCTACTTCCGCCATCCATTCACGCAAAGCAGAGATAATAATTTCACGGCCAACAATGACTGCAGCAGCGACCACGAACCATACTGAATCATGATGCAAGGTCACCAGCAACAACAGCGCAATTGCTACCATCAATTTATCGGCAACGGGGTCCAGGAAAGCACCAAAAGGAGTACTTTGGTTGTATTTGCGCGCTACGTAACCATCCGCCCAATCGGTGATGGCAGCAACACTGAAGATCACGGAGGAGACGAAATGAGCCCAACCAAATGGTAAATAAAACACTACAACGAATAACGGAATCAGGAAAATCCGCATCAGGGTCAGCTGGTTGGCAAGCGTCATAGGCAATTCTCTGGGCCAGATGAACAAATCAGTAAAACGGGCGCGATAATACACCAGCAAGGCGGCTTTCACACCCTGCGACTTAAGGGTTAAGCGCTAAAAACCTAGTCATTATGGAAAAACGCGTAAATTTCTTCAGCCAGTTTCTGGCTAATCCCACTCACTCGCGCCAGGTCATCGACGCTGGCGTTTTGTACTTCCTGTAAACCACCGAAATGCCGCAGTAGCTCCCTGCGACGGGTTGCACCAATACCAGCAATATCTTCAAGAGTTGAGGTCTTACGCTTTTTGTCGCGCCGCTGTTTATGGCCGGTAATCGCAAAACGATGTGACTCATCGCGAATATGCTGGATCAAATGCAATGCAGGTGAATCGCCAGGCAATACGATTTCTGCACCGGTATCACCATCAAACAAGGTTTCAAACCCGGCTTTACGTGTAGTGCCCTTGGCTACACCAATCAGTTGCACGCCCTGCACACCCAATTCCGATAATACTTCTTTGGCTTTACCCAACTGCCCTTTTCCACCATCAATGAGCAGAATATCCGGCAACTTTCCCTCGCCATTTTGCAAGCGGGTATAACGACGCGTTAACGCTTGCTCCATGGCCGCATAATCGTCGCCGCCGGTAATACCTTCGATATTAAAGCGGCGATAATCCGACTTGAGCGGCCCGTTGGTATCAAACACTACACAGCTTGCAACAGTTAGCTCACCACTGCTGTGACTGATATCAAAACATTCCAAACGTTGCGGAGTTTCATCCAACCCAAGCGCTTCTTGCAACGCAACAAATCGATCAAGCGAATTCTTTTTACTGTTCACATGGGCAATCAGATTTTGCAATGCGGCTGTTGCTGCCATCTGCAGCCATTTGGATCTGTGGCTGCGCACTTGATGATTGATAAATACCTGGCGCCCCGCAGCCTGCTGCAACGCTGATGCAATTAGATCAGTCTCATCCAGCGGATGACTCACAATAATTTCACGCGGAATTTCCCGGCCAGTGCTGGCCAAATAAAATTGCGGGATAAATTCAGCCAGAATTTCTGCCGGGGTTTCTGCAAGCGTTGACGATGGATAAAAACTGCGACTCCCCAAAATCCGCCCCTGGCGAATAAATAAAACGTGCACGCAAATCGCCGCCGCACGCATTTCAGCAGCTATCACATCGATATCGCCATTACCCTCTTCAATCACTTGTTGCGATTGCACGGTACGCAAGGCAGTAATCTGATCGCGATAAGCAGCCGCTTTTTCAAATTGCAATTGTTGCGCAGCACTGTCCATTTTATCGGCAAGCTCGCCCAGCAACTTGTCACTATTACCCGTTAAAAATAACTGCGTATGATGCAAATCCGTTTTGTAGTCTTCCGGTGAAATAAATTCGACGCAAGGCGCCGTGCAACGCTTTATCTGGTATTGCAAACAGGGACGTGTACGATTGTTATACACGCTATCTTCACATTGGCGAATACGAAATGTTTTCTGTAAAAAATTCAGGCTTTCCTTTACCGCACCCACATTCGGAAATGGTCCGAAGTAATCGCCACGTTTTTTCTTGGCACCGCGATGAAAGGAAATACGCGGATAATCTTCACCACTGGAAATAAAGATATAGGGATAGGATTTATCGTCCCGCAACAAAATATTGTAGGGGGGACGATTGGATTTAATCAGGTTCTGCTCAAGAATCAATGCTTCTGTTTCGCTCGCAGTAACCGTCACTTCAACGCGGGCAATACGCGATACCAAAGCCTGGGTTTTGGGAGTGAGGCCCGTTTTGCGGAAGTAACTGGATAAACGAGCCTTTAGGTTTTTGGCTTTTCCCACATACAAAATAGCACCGTCACCACCAAACATCTGGTAGATACCTGGCTGCTGGGTAGTACTAGCGAGGAAACGAACGGAGTCAAAAAGCTCAGCGCTGTCTTGCGTCATTGAAACAGATCTGCAGAAAGAAAAAGCAGTCGCTTATACGACTGCTTCCGGATCGAGAAGATTGTGTTTTACTGCCAATAAAGTCAGCTCTACATCACTATTGATATCAAGCTTTTCAAAAATACGGTAACGGTAAGAATTAACCGTTTTAGGGCTTACACAAAAGGTGTTGGCAATATCATTCACCTTTTGGCCATTAGCAATCAGCATGGCTGTTTGCAGTTCGCGCTGGGATAGTTTTTCAAATGGCGATTCCTGGTTATTACCACCGGAAAACGTCTTTAAGGCAAGCTGCTGGGCAATACTGTTGCTCATATACAGATCACCGCGAATCACTTTATTGATTGCGTCAGTAATCTCGGTAAATTCCGCCCCTTTGGTGACATAACCAACCGCACCCGCTTGCATCAGGCGAGTGGGATAAAGGTCATCATCACAGGCGGTAACCGCGATAATTTTAATCACCGGATTTACGGTCAACAGCTTTTTGGTGGCTTCAAGGCCGCCCATCCCCGGCATCTTAACATCCATCAGGACTACATCAGGCTTCAGAATACGCGCCTTTGTGACCGCCTCTTCACCACTCTTGGCGTCCCCAACCACTTGATAGCCGTCTATGTCGGCTAACATACGCACTATCCCCATGCGAACTAGATCGTGATCATCGACTACGAGAATCTTTGTCAAACTAGCCCCCAAACCCGAAACCGGATACCAGACATTGTTGTTATCGATGGCCAACACTTGCTGGCACATTTTTAGAGATTGTAGTGAGACTCCACACAAACTACCACTCTTAAATGTCCCTTTTAAGCCTGGTTAAATGCCAATAATCTGGAATCCCATTGTTTTTTATTACTTTATGCATCCCCGATCCTTCAGATTTTTGGGTTATGCAGCAAAATGATGAAGTACCAATGACCCGGTTTTCACTCGGGATATACCCGCGGCTCCATCTCCAGTACCACGCCAAACTGCTCCCGCACACTGGCAACCACCCTATCTGCCAATTGCAATATAAGTTTACCTTCAAGTTTACCCGGGTTTGTCAGTACCAGCGCCTGGTCTGGATGAACCCGCACGCCATTAATTTCCTTACCCCGCCAGCCAGCGTGATCTATTAACCAGCCCGCCGCCAGCTTTACGTGTAGCTCATCAACGGGATAAGACACCAATTGGGGATATTGCAGCTTCAATGCCTCAAACTGCGCTACGGAAATGATCGGATTTTTAAAGAAGCTACCCACATTCGGGATTTGTTGCGGATCAGGTAATTTGGATTGGCGAATGGTAACTACCGCAGCGCTCACTTGTTCCGGCGAAACCTCAGCCCCGGGAATATCCGCCAGGGCCGCACGAAGCGCTGGATATTGCAAATTCAATCTCGGCATTTTGCTCAACTTCAACGTAACAGTCGTAATCACGTACTGATCTTTTAGCGATTGCTTGAAAATACTGTCACGATAACCAAACTGGCAACTCTCTTTAGTAAACGTCACCATCAATCCCGATTGAATATTCAGCGCACTCAATTCAGCAAAGACATCTTTTAATTCGACACCATAAGCACCGATATTCTGGATTGGTGCAGCACCGACACTACCGGGAATCAGGGATAGGTTTTCCAATCCGTAATAACCATTATCCAGGGAGTATTCCACCAGTTGGTGCCAATTTTCCCCGGCGGCCACCTTAAGCCAGACAAACTCGTCATTTTCTGCAACCACATCCAGGCCACGGGTTTTTATGTGGATGACCAAACCGGGAAAATCCGCACGCAATACAATATTGCTACCGCCCCCCAAAATTAATAACGGAAGTTTTTCGGTTTTGGCAAACGCTAACGCTTCCTGTAATTCTTCATCGCTTTGCACGGCAACAAAATAATTCGCCACCGCAGGAACCGCGAGCGTATTGAATTTCTGGATATTAAAATGCGGCAGAAAAAGTGGCACAGCACAAACCTTCGATAAGATAAATTAATAAAGTCGTTGGCGAATATGCGTTAACAATCCTTCAGCGGCTTCTTCCACCAAATCCAGCACCAATTCAAAACCATCATTGCCGCCGTAATAAGGATCGGGAACTTCACGGTGAGTTTTACGCGAACCAAAATCCAGGAATAAACCGAGATGGCCAGCAAAATGCGTTGGCCTGAGCGAATGCAAATCACGCAAATTGGAGTTATCCATGGCCAATACATAATCGAACTCATCAAAATCGGCGGTTATCACCTGGCGAGCACGCAACACTGACAAATCATAACCACGCTTTTTTGCTGCGGCGACAGTGCGTGAATCAGGCGCTTTACCAATATGCCAATCGCCGGTTCCAGCGGAATCAACAATAATTTTTTGCTCCAGTTTTTCACGTTTTATAATTTCACGAAAAATACCGTCAGCGGTGGGTGAGCGACAAATGTTGCCCAAACATACAAATAATACTTTGGTCATGTTCGTCTCAGTTCAAAATATTCTCAGTTTTCCAGCAATGCTTTTACACGCATCAAATCAGCTTCGGTATCCACACCACCAGGAACCTGCGCACAAGCTTCAGCAATATGAATTGCTTCACCATTTGCTAATACGCGTAACTGCTCAAGCGATTCAATTTTTTCCAGCGTTGCTTGCGGCCAGGTAATAAAACGATTCAGTAATGCCACGCGATACGCGTAAATACCGATATGGCGTTGCGCCGGAAATTCAGCGGGCAAAACACTGACTTCCGCTTGCGCAAAATGATCGCGCGGCCAGGGAATGGGCGCACGGCTAAAATACAACGCCTTCCCCGTTTGATCGGCAACCGCTTTTACAATATTAGGATTGCGAAAATCATCCAGGCTATGGATCGGCTCACTTAAGGTAGCGACACTGGCGTACGTGTTGGCCGCAAGATTGTTTGCAACCTGATTGATTACTTCCGGTGGAATTAATGGTTCATCACCCTGCACATTGACGATAATATCGTCTGGCTTCAAACCTAATTGCGCAGCAACTTCCTGCAAGCGGTCAGTGCCGGAATTATGCGCAGCAGAAGTCATACACACACGCGCACCGAAACCTTTGGCAACCGATTCAATACGCACATCATCGGTTGCAATAATCACTTGCGCAGCATTGCTTTTACTTGCGCGCTCATACACATGCTGGATCATCGGTTTGCCCGCGATTTCCTTGAGCGGTTTTGCAGGTAAACGGGTGGACGCATAACGCGCAGGAATGACAACGTAGAAGCTCATAATATTGATCCGATTTGATGAAGCAAAAAATTTTGCTTCAAAAATTATCGCAATGGAAAACGGGATTTTTGTTGCGCTGAAGCTCGCTCCAGTTTTTGCTCGAATGCTTGCCAAAAAGAATCCGGCAATTCTGCATTAACGGGTAAATAAAACCAGTTATCCTGCGCGAAGCCACGGCATTTCACTGCATCTTTTTCCGTCATAATAACCGGCAGTGAGTTTTTGAAATCCAGGTCATTAACAGAAAAAGCAAAGTGATCGGGAAACCCATGCAATTGCGGCACAAAACCCAACTCACGCAAGGTGTTTGCGAAACGCTCGGGATTGCCAATACCGGCTACCGCATTAATGTCATCAGGTAATTCAGAGCGGGAAATTCTGTTACCCGTTTTCAATTGAATCAATTCACTGGGCCGGATTTGCATCGGCACATAAAAAAATGGATCGCCACCCGGTGCTGGCAATATAAAATTTTCAGCGGGAGAATTAACCACAACCCAATCAACTGTTTTCAAGCGGCTTGCTGGTTCGCGCAATGGTCCAACCGGCAAACGCCAACCGTTTCCCAAACCGCGCAAACCATCGACTACAGCGATTTCAATATCGCGCCCCAAGCGATAATGTTGCAAACCATCATCGCTTAATAAAATATCGCAGCCCTGGTCTTCCAATAATTTGCCACTGGCAATGCGATCAGAACCAACAACTACCGCCACACCGGTTTGCTGGAAAATTGCCAGGGGTTCGTCACCTGCCTCAATAGCCGTAGTCTGCGCATCCAACAAACAAGGATATTGGGTTGCCTTGCCACCATAACCACGGCTAATTACACCCGGAGTATAACCGCGCTGCTGCAACCATTTAACCATTGCGATTATTAGCGGCGTTTTGCCAGTTCCACCCACAGAAATATTCCCGACCACCACCACCGGTGTTGGCAAACGTTTTTGCTTGTAGCGCAATAATAAAAAACGGCGTAAACCGGAAAGCGCGACAAACAACCACATCACCGGCAATAACCACAGCGTCCAACGCCGCGTGCCGTACCAGGCATCCAGCCAGGTATCCTGGGAATTGGTTTTGGTGGTCGAAGACGTTGAAGGGGATTGGGAACTCAATTGGCCAGCCTGTAAAAACAAAAGGACTTTTGCGATTGGCAAAAGTCCGAATGGTTAATTAGGTGGGGATTGTAGCTGACTTACTCGTCTTTTTCAGGTTGGACCAACCGTTCCGGTTAGTCTTTTTTAGCTTCGGGCTGGCGAGTAGTGATGCTTAAATGCGCAAAACCCAACTGACCTGCGGCATCCATCGCCTGCACTACCGCCTGGTGCGGCGTTTTGGCATCGGCAGTAATGACCAGCGGCACTTTGTTATTACCTCCAGACACTTTTTCCAGTGCTGATTTCAGGGTCTCAATTTTGGTATTCACCAGCCCTTGGCCGTTAACGGCATAACTGCCATCAGTCATGATAATAATTTCAATCTGATCCGCCGGTGTTTGCGGGGCTTCACCGGTCGCTTCCGGCAAACTCACCACTAAATGGCTTTCTTTGGTGAATGATGTGGAGACCATGAAAAAAATCAGCAGGATAAATACCACATCAATCAACGGTGTCAGGTTGATAAAGTCGTCTTCGCGTTTTTGCCTACGAAACTGCACAGTTAGCTCCCGCCCTAGACTACTTTCACATCGACGCGACGCTCACTATGGAGAGCATCGATCAACTTGATCGCTTCCTCTTCCATGGTCACCACAATCGCATCAATACGGCGCTGGAAATATTTGTTCGCAATCGTTGCCGGAATTGCCACCACCAAACCCGCTACAGTGGTGTACAGCGCGATAGAAATACCACCCGCGAGCACATTGGTATTACCGGAACCTTCAAGCATGATGCCGTTAAAAATTTCGATCATTCCCAACACGGTTCCCAACAATCCCAACAAGGGTGCGATATTCGCAATGGTTCCCAAGGTACTGACATAACGCTCAAGGTCATGGATAACCTTGTTGGCCGCCTCCTGCACCGAGTCTTTCATAATGTCGCGGCCATGTTTGGAGTTGCTCAAACCGGCGGACAAAATATAACCCAGGGGGGATGACTGTTTCAGCTCGCGCAACTTGGTCGCATCCAGCTGATTATTTTTAATCCAGGTCCATACTTGGGCAAGCAGGGTCTTGGGGGCAATTTTGGCAGGGTTCAACGTCCAATAACGTTCAGCACTAATGGCAATCACAATTAATGAACAGGCCAACAACGGCCACATCAAAAGACCACCAGCTAAAAAGATCTCTATCACAGATGACTTCCTCTTATTTTCAGGCACGCGCAGGCCAACATTATTCAAGCGCAAGCCAGCTTCCACAGAGCTGGCCTGGAAATGCGACGTAACATACCACATGCGGACCGGAATGCCATGGGGGAACGAAGTTTGTCTGTGATTGTGTGAAAAGTTGCCTATAAAAACGGGGCCAGCTAAAAAACCGGCCTGCACATTTACCTGCTTTTTGAACAGGTTTTATCCATTTCCGTTATTACCGAGAATACCAACCAACCGCTCTTCCAATGTATGCAGGTGTATTTGCAAGAGACTGGTATTGGATGCACCACGCAATACATGATTGATACGATTTTCTACAGATGCATATTGTAAAGCCAACGCAACACGGTCCGGTTGATCCCAGAAGGCGGGGAGCGATTCCGTTGCCAATTGATAGGATTTATAAAAAGCTGTTTTTACACGTTGGCGATATAACACCGCCAGTGCCTGGGCTTGTTCGATATTCGCGAGCGGATCGGCGTCGCTAATATTGCGTACCGCTGCCGATGCAGCATCATCAAACGACAACAGCAGGTCAGTGACATCCTTAAACGGATTGGCCGGTGAGCGCGCTGCAATTAACGATGCAGCCGGGAACTCATCAAAACAACCAAAGAAAGCATCGCCACGCACTACTAAAATTTGCCCCAAATGCAAATTGCCGTGGGTGCGAATATGCGGTGCCCCTTCCAATTGGGGAATATGCGCTTCCAAATGTTTTGCAATCGCTGGCAAATCTTTCTCCAATCGATTCGCGCTTTCGACAACATCAGCAGACGAATGCTGTTTTAATAATTGGATCAATTCATCCAAACGATTCACGATTCTTTTGACCCACACCGCAATCATTTCCGAGCTTGCCAACACCATACCGAATTCGGGTTGATCCGACGGCAATGCCAATACCACATGCATTTCGCCCAGGCGTTTTCCCATAACACCGGCAAAATTTTCCAGCTCCACCAATGCCGGTACCTGCTCATTCATGCTCGAACTTCCCGCTGTGGTTTGGTCGCGGAATCCGCGCTCCAGGGTATTATGCGTCCACTGCCACGCATCGCCCTGGTTAACCAGGTACTCTTGCAAAATAGCCAGGCTGCTGGAACCTTGCTGATCAACGCGATGCATCTCCGCAAGCACTTTAATCGCATTCACATAATGGTGTTGATGCAAGTAATCACTCAACTGCACAAAAGGATGCGGGCCATAAATAATCGTGCGCACCGGTTTAATCACAACAGCATTGCCCACCAATACCAATAACGTGTGTGGATGGGAAAGCATCTGGATATCATCCAACTGCGCGTCACTTAATTCCGGCAGCTCCGATTTAGCTAAAAATTGTATTTCCGAATTTTCATAGCGATAAACATGTTGTTGATAAAAACAGTTAATTAATTTGCGGTTAAACTCCGGCAAACTAAATGCGTCCACTAATAAGCCTGCTACGCGTTTTTGCCGCAAGCGTGTAACAGTGAGCTGTTTGGAAAGTGTACTCGCCAAATGTTCCGCAACTACACCCAATGCCAAATGGTAACGGGCGCCGCTGACTGCAGCATTAATCATTTCCAGCTCGGCAAATACATAAGGTTGGCTCGCCTCCCCAAATGACAACGGATAATCCAGCCGGAATTCTTCCGCGACACCCGCCCAATAATGGAACCAGGGGCGATTTTGCAAATACACTGGCAAACACTCCTGTTCCAGCACCGTTTTCGCGGGTAATAAAAATATTTCCAATAAAGACAATTTAATAATAAGTGTTGGCAATTCGGGCAACACATCGGCGGGAGTCACATTCCAGCTGCGCATTTGGTTTTCATCGACTAACAAAAACCAATAAAACCCATAGGGAGGTAAGGTCAATTGATAATTCAATGTCGTAATCGCAGGAAAACGAGTGCCGCCAATCATTTCAATCGGAATTTTCCCTGCATACGCGGTCAAATCCAATTCACCCGCCTGGGCCGCGCGCGACATATTTGCCACACATAAAATTATTTCACTGGTTTCACCTGTACCATACTCGCGCAGGTAAGCAAGAATGCGGCGATTTGCTGGCGATAATATTTTTAAACTGCCGCGACCAAATGCTTTTTGTTGCTTCCTTACCGATAGCATCCGGCGCGTCCAATTTAACAGCGAATGGGCATCGCGCGCTTGCGCTTCTACATTGATCGCTTGAAAACCATATAGCGGGTCCATAATCAGCGGCAAGGTGAGGCTCGCAGGATCGGCGCGGGAAAATCCACCATTGCGATCATTCGTCCATTGCATCGGCGTGCGCACACCGTGGCGATCTCCCAGGAAAATATTATCGCCCATACCGATTTCATCACCGTAATAAATCGTTGGGGTTCCCGGCATCGACAACAATAAGCTTTTTAATAATTCAATCCTGCGCCGGTCGCGTTCCACCAGTGGCGCCAAGCGCCGACGAATACCCAGATTCAAACGCGCGCGCTTATCCGTAGCATAGTGATTCCACAAATAATCGCGCTCCTGGTCTGTCACCATTTCCAGTGTTAATTCATCATGGTTACGCAAAAAAATTGCCCATTGGCAATTCTCCGGAATCTCCGGCATCTGCCGCAGAATATCAATAATTGGAAAACGATCTTCCTGTGCAATGGCCATGTACATACGCGGCATCAACGGGAAATGAAATGCCATATGGCATTCATCGCCATTACCAAAATATTGCTGGATGTCCTCTGGCCATAAATTCGCTTCCGCCAACAACATCCGGTCCGGATAATGTTCATTCAATTCGGCACGGATTTTTTTAAGGACCGCGTGCGTCTCGGGCAAGTTTTCATTCAATGTTCCCTCGCGCTCAACCAAATACGGAATGGCATCCAGGCGCAAACCATCCACACCAATATCAAACCAGAAACGCATAATAGAAAGGACTTCTTTCAAGACATCGGGATTATCAAAATTCAGATCCGGTTGGTTGGAATAAAAGCGGTGCCAAAAATATTGGCCGGCAATGGGGTCCCAGGTCCAATTGGAACTTTCGGTATCCGAAAAAATAATTCGGGTACCTTCATACTTTTGATTGGTATCAGACCACACGTAAAAATTACGTGCTTTGGAATTTTTTTTGGCGAGCCGCGCTTTTTGAAACCAGGGATGTTGATCCGATGTGTGGTTAATAACAAGCTCGGTGATAATCCGCAAACCGCGTTTATGCGCTTCTTTTATAAAATGGCGCACTTCACTCATAGTGCCATAGGAAGGTTCAATTGCACGGTAGTCAGCAATGTCGTAACCATCATCGCGCATGGGGGATGGATAGAACGGTAAAAGCCAGATGGCAGTGACGCCAAGTTCAGCAATGTAATCCAGCTTGGTAATTAACCCGGCAAAATCCCCTACTCCATCGTTATTTGAATCGAAATAGGATTTCACATGCACCTGATAAATTACTGCATCTTTATACCAGGTAGAGTCACCTAAAAGCACATTGCGATTATTCTGCTTCGCCATCACACACCTCATCCAGGCTTATTAGAAAAATAAACGTTATGAATTTCTTCCATAAGCTTTATTAAAAAACTATCAAAGCCGGGTGCAAAATATAGACCAGCAAAAAATGTTCAGGTCTAAATAATTTTCCAATTAAAACTATTTCCTTCCACGTAAACCCGTGAACCCCGGATATTGCTTATCAAGCACCATCAGCGCCCATAGCTTTAAGCTTACCATATGCCCTATCTATTGAAATTATTACAATAACGCCAGTAGAAATGATGCCCTTGCGCGCCATTTTCGAAATTTTTTTCTATATCGGGAATTTTTCCTCTGTGCCAGATGCCCCAGAAATAACCATCATGACGCGGGTTATGCGTAGAAAATAAAATTATTTTTTTATGAAATAAAATCTGGCTTGAATGTTGCGTACACAACAAATACAAAAACCAGATCTTCGCTCATGATCTTTAAATTTTGTTCAATAAGAGGCAACAATCATGAAAATGACTAAATACATTATGACTTCCCTGTTCACTGTGGCATTAGGTACCTGCAGCATCGCGGCAATGGCCGACATAGATGCAGAGGATTTTGTTGATGAAGCTGCTGCAAAAAATATTGCCGAAATTGAAGCAGCAAAATTGGCATTGGATAAGTCTACTTACCCTGCCGTGCGCACCTTCGCGCAAAAAATGATTAATGAGCACAGTGCCAACAACACTGAAATACGCAGCCTGGCAACTCGCAAAAAAGTTGATGTGACTGATGAAGCTGAACTGACCAGTAAAGCCAAGGCGGCTATTTTAAAGCAACGTGACGGCGAATCATTTGATGTCGCGTATGCCAACAACCAAGTGAGCGCGCATAAAGATGCACTCGAATTTTATAAGGATGCAGCCAAGTCAAAAGATGCAGACGTGCGCACTTTTGCAGTAGCTACTGTTCCTAAAATTCAACATCACTTGAAAGAAGCGGAAGCATTGGTGAGCGAATTGGCTAAAAACAGCCCGAACGTTAGCACCAAGGCTGAAACTGAATAAAACAATCGCCTCTGGCGATGACCGCATTACCTGAAAGAAGTTCATAGCTTCTTTCAGGTAATCATTCAATAACTGCAATGATACCAAGAGGAAATTATCATGCCTCAACGTAGCGATAGCAAAGCAAAATATACCGACAAACAAAAACGCAAAGCGGAACATATTGAAGACGGTTACAAAGAAAAAGGCGTTTCCAGTGCGAAAGCAGAACAAATCGCCTGGGCTACCGTAAATAAACAATCCGGTGGGGGCGAAAAATCAGGCTCCGGTGTAAATAAACCGGCCAGCGAAAAACGTAAAGCGCGTGAAGACTCAGCCCAAAATGCAGCGGACACTCGCAAGAAAAAAGAAAACCCCAACTCACTGGAATCACAAACCAAAATCAGTTTATTGGAAAAAGCCCGCAACAAAAATATTGCTGGCCGTTCCGGTATGAACAAGCAGGAATTGATTTTAGCGTTACGTAGAGCGTCGTAAGCTGTTTATTCATCGGGTTTGCGGTGGAATTTAAGGATAGGGCTCTCTCGCGGGAGTTAACTAAGGCGCTGGTGTACATAACCTATGTGCTATCAGGCTATCGCTTAATTGTATTTTTGTAACGAGCGTGAATTATGTTGAATGAATGGCTGGAACAATTCCCCGAACTTACCTGGTTAACGATTGCAATCGTTGTATTTATTGCCCTTGCTATTATCGCGCGGATTGTCAGCCGGATTATTACGCACGTTTTTACGCCTTTTTCATTTGCACGCGACATTTTGGAGCGCATTCGCGATCCATTGCATTTATTGATTCCGTTGATAGGCCTGCAAACAGTATCGAGATCTGCTCCGCAAGATATGACCGGCATTAATGCCATTAACCATATCACCTTGCTGGCAATTATTGGCGCGGTAACCTGGTTGGGTTTGCGCGCAGTCGATGCAGTGCAACAACTTATTTACAAACATAACCCGATTAATATCAGCGACAACTTGCACGCCCGGCGCATTCAAACCCAAACCAAAGTTCTGGTGCACACCCTCAGTTTCCTGGTCATTTTATTTGGCCTTTCCGCGATGTTGATGACCTTCCCTATCGCACGGCAATTTGGAACCAGCTTGCTAGCGTCTGCCGGCGTTGCCGGTTTGGTGCTGGGCTTTGCTGCCAAACCGGTGCTGGGGAATTTAATCGCAGGTTTACAAATTGCTATCACCCAGCCTATTCGCCTTGATGATGTAGTGATTGTCGCGGGCGAATGGGGACGCATTGAAGAAATAACCGGTACCTATGTAGTAGTACGTATTTGGGACGACCGCCGCCTGATTGTTCCGCTGCAATGGTTTATCGAAAACCCCTTCCAAAACTGGACTCGAAAAACCACCGAATTGTTGGGATTCTTTTATTTATGGCTGGATTATTCCGTGCCTATCGAGCCCATCCGCGAGGAAGCAACGCGCCTGTGTAAAGAAGTTCCGCAATTGTGGGATGGCAGGGTATGCGGTGTACAAGTTACCGATACCGACGCCAAAAGTATCCAGATACGCGTTTTAATCAGCACTACCGATTCTTCTAAAAATTGGGACTTGCGCTGTTATCTGCGCGAGAACCTGATTAATTTTATTATGAAAAATTATCCCGATTCCTTGCCGCAACTGCGCGCCATGTTACGCGAAAAGGAACCACCAGCCCCACCTGTGGACACACATCCAGAACCAGAACGCCAACCACCGGTATAGCGAGAAATTTATGAATCATTCAGTTAACCGGAAATTATTAAGCGATAACAAGCTGGAGCCTACGTTTGCGGAGCGGCTAAAAACATTTCGTGAGGACCATGCTCCCCGGAAAAAAGTATTGTTTGTTACGCCGGAATATACAGGGCTTATAAAGGCGGGTGGATTGGGCGATGTTTCGGCGGCGCTACCGCGAGCACTATTGCACCAGCACGATGTAAGAATTTTAATCCCCGGTTACCGCTCAATTCTGCAGAAAAATTTTCCGATGAAAATTGTCGCCCGACTTGAGGGGCTGGCAAAAATTCCAGCGTGCAAAATCGGGCAGATACAATTGGAGAATGGCCCGATTATTTATCTTTTACTCTGCCCGGAATTGTATGATCGGACAGGTTCCCCCTATGCATCGCCAGAAGGCAATGAATGGGACGATAACCATATTCGCTTCGCGCGCCTGGGGCTTGCTGCAGCTGATCTCGCGCTGGGCAAAGGGCATTTAAGCTGGCGCCCTGACATAGTTCACAGCAATGATTGGCCCAGCGCCCTCGCCCCTGCGTACATGGCGTTGCGCCACCAATCCACCCCGACTGTATTTACCATTCACAACCTCGCTTTTCAGGGCTTATTCAATCCGGAAACCGGAAATGACATTGGCTTGCCAGCGCAGGTTTTTAATACCGAAGAAATGGAATTCTTTGGGAAGTTATCATTTTTAAAAGCAGGCCTCGTTTATTCGAATTCGATTACTACTGTGAGTGAAAATTACGCCCGTGAAATTACTCGCCCGGAATTTGGTTGCGGCTTGCATGGATTGTTACAAAAAAAATCCGCACAGGGGCAATTGCAAGGAATTACCAACGGCATTGATGACAGTTGGGAGCCGAGCACTGATCCTTATTTAGTGGAAAGTTTTTCGCCGCGCCAATGGGAAGCAAAACGCGCGAACACACGCTATGTAGAAAATCGTTTCAATCTCGCTGCCAATGACGGGCCGATGTTTGCCGTGGTTTCGCGTCTCGCACCGCAAAAAGGTGTGGATCTCACCCTGGGAATTGCAGATTCACTAGTGCGCGCTGGCGGGCGGTTGGCGGTGATGGGAACCGGCGATTCGTCGCTGGAAAATGCGTTAGTGAAACTCGCCAAACGCTACCCGAAACAAGTCGGTGTACATATAGGGTTTAATGAAAATGAATCGCGCCGCTTTTTTGCCGGCAGCGATTTTTTGTTAATGCCATCGCGCTTTGAACCTTGCGGTTTAAGCCAGATGTACGCACAACGATTTGGCTCCTTGCCTATTGCGACCTGCACTGGCGGCCTTGCCGATACAATTGAAGATGGCCTTAACGGTTTTCTTTTTAAAGAAGCGACATTAAGCAGTTACAACGAAGCCATCCAGCGCGCATTAAATGTTTACGAGTATCCTGAATTGTTAAATGCAATGCGTTGCCATGCGATGAACTCACCACAATATTGGCGCGAATCCGTTCGGCCTTATCATCAGCTGTACCAGCAAGTTATTAATAAGCGGCCTTATCCACACACCGGGACAACACATTTAATTTCAGGAGGATTACGCCAATGTCGATGAGGACTCAACATTTTGGCGCTGTCACCCAAGGCAAAGGTTATACCCGTTTTTCATTATGGGCACCCGATGCGCGCGACGTACATTTGCAATTTCGCAAAGGCGATACATTGCCAATGGAGCGCAGGCAAGAATGGTTCGAACTCACTGCTGCCGCCACGGGTGGCGATGCATACCGCTTTATTATCAATAATGAATTACCCGTACCGGACCCTGCAGCCGGTGCACAACATCACGATGTGCACAATTGGAGCCTCGTTGTCGATCACTCGACTTATCAATGGAATTGCAATGACTGGCGTGGCCGCCCGTGGCATGAAACTGTTATCTATGAATTGCATGCAGGTTTAATGGGCGGATTTTCCGGTGTAACCAAACACCTGCCGTTATTAATGGAATTGGGCGTTACCGCTATTGAGTTAATGCCATTGCACGAATTTCCCGGCAGCCGCAATTGGGGTTACGACGGTGCCTTGTTATTCGCACCGGACGCCAGTTATGGCACCCCCGACGAATTAAAACATTTAATTGATTGCGCGCACGAATTGGGAATTATGGTGTTTGTTGATGTGGTCTATAACCATTTTGGCCCGGATGGAAATTACCTGAACAATTACGCCAGCCATTTTTTTCGCCCCGATGTCCACACCCCCTGGGGTGCCGCTATTGATTTCCAGCGCAATGAAGTGCGCGAATTTTTTATTGAAAATGCATTGATGTGGTTGCTGGATTATCGCGTGGATGGTTTGCGTTTTGATGCGGTACATGCAATCCAGGATGCTGATTTCCTTGCGGCGATGGCAGCGCAAATTCGCGCCGCTGTGCCCGCAGAACGTCATATCCATTTAATGCTGGAAAATGAAAATAATTCTGCAACCTTGCTGAGCCAGGGTTACAACGCACAATGGAATGACGATGGCCACAATATTTTGCATCACCTGTTAACAGGCGAGCACGAAGGTTATTACGCCGATTTCTCTGAACGTGCAACAGAAAAACTGGCGCGTTTTTTAAGTGAAGGATTTATTTACCAGGGCGACACTACTCGCCATGGAAAGCCACGCGGTGAACCTAGCGGTCATTTGCCACCAACATCATTTATTTTGTTTCTGCAAAACCACGATCAGGTAGGCAACCGCGCCTTTGGTGAACGCTTGACGCAACTCGCGCGTAAAGAAGCCTTGGAAGCTGCGACCGTTTTATTACTTCTCTCTCCGATGGTTCCACTGTTATTTATGGGGGAAGAATGGGGCGCGGAACAACCCTTCCTGTATTTCACTGATCACAAACCTGAATTAGCCACAGCCGTACGCGATGGCCGCCGCAACGAATTTGCAGCGTTCAGTTTTTTTAATCGCGATGATGTTCGCGAGCAAATTCCCGACCCGAATGCACTTGAGACATTCAACCAATCGCGTCTGGATTTTGCAGAGTGCTTGCAACCGGCGCACCGCGAGCGCTTGTCGTTATACCGGGAATTACTCGCGTTGCGAAAAAAAGAAATCATTCCACGTTTGCCAGGAACAGTTGCGGCAGGTGCGCATATTTTAGGAGATAAAGCAGTCAGCGCCCGTTGGTTATTAAATGACGGGCGCGAATTGCGCATCGATATTAATCTCAGCGAAGGCGCGGTGACTATAAATCCTGCCTGGAACGGCCATCGTGTTTTGTACAGCCACCGCGTTAGCGATGATGATTATCAACACAATATTTTGCCGGGACTCAGTGCACTCGCCATTCTTGAACATCACCACCAGGATGAGGCAACACAAGCACCTGAATCATACGCGAGCGCCAACGATGATTAACTGACATACAGGAACCACTGTTCAGGAATAACAATGTTCAGGAATAACAATCGCAACAACGGAACATGTATTGGAAGAGGCAAGAATATGACCGAATTAAGAGCCACACTACGTCTGCAATTTCACAGCGGATTCCGCTTTGATGACGCTGTTGCTTTAGTGCCTTATTTTTTGCAGTTGGGCGTGAGCCATATTTATGCATCGCCAGTATTGAAAGCGCGCCCCGGTTCAACCTACGGTTACGATATGGTAGACCCAACCTGCATCAACCCGGAGCTGGGGGGTGAAGAAGGACTGCGCCGCCTGGCCGATGCATTGCACCGTGAATATATGGGTTTGATTGTGGATTTTGTGCCCAACCATATGGCAGTAGGCGGCGCTAGCAATCCCTGGTGGTTAAGTGTATTGGAGTGGGGACAACGCAGTCCTTATGCGGGTTTTTTTGACATCAATTGGAACTCCCCCGACCCGTTGATGAAAGGTCAATTGCTTGTTCCGTTCCTGCGCACCGATTATGGCGAAGTGCTATTAGCCGGTGAATTACCGCTGCATTTCTCAGCAGAAACAGGTGCGTTTTATTTCGAACATTTTGATCACCGTTTTCCGGTTTATCCACCGACTTACACAGAAATCCTGGCGCGCAGTAAAAATGATGATTTGAAACGATTGGGCAAACGTTTTAAAGCATTGGATCAACACCCGGATTATTTGACAGCCGTTCGTCCATTACAGCAGGAGTTGCATCAACTCGCCCAACACGAGGCTATCGCCACTGCGATTGGGCATGCGATTGCACAATTTACCGTGGTACCGGGCACCGGTGGCAACCAGCACGATGGCTATTCCGCACAAGTACAACGCCTGCACCAGTTATTGGAACAACAACATTATCGCCTGGCCAGCTGGCGCACCGCCGCCGATGATATTAATTGGCGACGCTTCTTCGATGTAAATGAGTTGGGCGCATTACGCATGGAACGGAGTTACGTGTTTGAAGCCGTTCATGCAAAAATTTTTGAATTAATCGAACAGGGCGTCGTGAATGGTCTGCGCATCGATCATGTGGATGGCCTCGCAAACCCACGGGCTTATTGCCGCAAGTTGCGTCGACGCGTTAACCAGTTAGCGCCACAACCAGAGCAATTTGCTATCTATGTAGAAAAAATACTCGCCGATGATGAGCAATTGCCTGGTGACTGGCTGGTACAAGGCACTACCGGTTACGAATTTATGAACCAGGTTTCCTTGCTGCAACACGATCCACTTGGCGCCTTGCAATTACATGGTTTGTGGCAGGAATTAAGTAATCGTTCGGCAAACTTTAAGGAAGAAGTACTGGAAGCGCGGCGACTGATATTGTCCACATCCCTGGCGGGCGATTTTGAAAGCCTCGCGCATCAGTTATTGCTGGTTGCCCGCACCGATATTGCCACCCGCGACCTCACCCTCGGTGCAATTCGCCGGGCCTTGCTGGAATTGATTGTCCACTTCCCTGTGTATCGCACCTATTCCAATGCATGCGCACGTACACCGCAGGAACAAGCTGTGTTTTCCGAAGCGCTGGCCGGCGCCAAAACGACATTGCAGGAAAGCGATTGGCCGTTGCTGGAACGTTTGGATTCCTGGTTGGGCGCACAACCTTTACATGAATTGCCTCCCGGCCAGGCGCGGCGTTTGCGCCGTGTAACCCTCGCCCATTTCCAACAGGTGACATCACCTACAGCGGCCAAAGCGGTGGAAGATACGGCGTGTTATCGCTCCGCTGTATTGCTATCACGCAACGATGTCGGTTTTGATCCGGCGCGATTTAGCGCTCCTACAGCCCGCTTCCACCAAATTGCCCGGCAACGCGCAAAAAACTTTCCTGACAACCTATTGGCGACCGCTACCCACGACCACAAGCGCGGTGAAGATACGCGCGCACGTATTGCCGTTATTAGTGAGCGCTCCGTGTGGTTTGCGGGAAAGGTGTACGAGTGGCGCTCGCTCGCCCACCCCTTGCGTACGGAATTGGAAGATGGACTTGCACCCTCCGCTGGCGACGAATTGGCGTTGTATCAAATCCTGTTGGGAAGCTGGCCACTGGGGCTGGATGTAGCAGACAAGGATGGCATCGCTACTTATCTGGAGCGAGTGCTGGGATGGCAAGAAAAGGCCATGCGCGAAGCCAAATTGCGCACCCGCTGGATCAGCCCGAACGGGGCTTATGAATCAGCTTGCAAGGAATTCCTGACCCGCCTGCTCACGGCCGATGAGGCTCGCGATTTGCGCACGGATATTTATACCGCTGCCATGAGCCTTGCCCCAGCTGGTGCATTGAATAGCCTGACCCAAACCCTGCTGCGCATTACGACGCCTGGCGTACCGGATCTTTACCAGGGATGCGACTTCTGGGACTTCAGTCTGGTCGACCCGGACAACCGGCGCCCGGTGGACTACGCCCCGCGACTCGCCGCGCTGGAAAGTGACGTAGCACCCGCCGACCTTATCAAGCAATGGCGCAATGGTTATATCAAGCAATACCTGATCACCAAAACCCTTGGCCTGCGCAATGTTATTCCCGAAATGTTTAGCCGTGGCAGTTATGAACCACTGGCCGTTAGTGGCACAGGGGCCGAGCGGATTATTGCCTTTGCCCGCCAACGGGAAAATCAATGGGTCATCATTATCGCCCCGCGTTTAGCAGCAACATTGCTGGGCGATACAGAAACCCCTCTCGTTCCAACATTACTGTGGGAAGACACGCATATCACCCTTCCCCCTGAGCTGGCTGGCCAACGCCTGGTCAGCGTGTTCTCCAACCGTTTTCACCAAGCCCGGGAAGATCAACTGGAAGCCCGCGATTTGCTCGCGGACTTTCCCGTCAACCTTCTCTATTTATCACTCTCACCGGAGGTGCATCATGCAACCTAATGAACACGTTGTACGTAAATTCGCGCACCAGATTTGGGAATCGGAAGGTAAACCCGATGGCCAGGCGGCGCGTCACTGGGAAATGGCCTGCAAACTCGCTGCCGGTGAAACTGGTCCAGCGGACCCGATGGAATCATTGACCGATCCGCAGAACTTTAAACCTGCCGACGAACAGCAGGCAGCCAAACCGGTCGATGGAAAATCGCCATTTGGGCCAGCTGAGCATGAGGTCACTATGGCGTCTGCCGATCCGGAAATCGCCCCGCCCCCGACCCGCGTGCGCGTAAAAGCGGTTGTGGACGACCCGGCAGCGGCTCCGAAAAAGGCCTCCAGAAAACCCGCCAAACCACACTAAAACAACAGGACCCTGCCAATAGGTAAACGTTTTGCATGGTTTTTACCTTGCAGGTTTTCCGTTGGCACGTTTTTCAATGAGAGGCCGCATACAGGCCTGGGGGATATGATTGATGAACACACAGGTACCCGCTCCAATGATTAAAACCCATTCACGTATCAGCGAAGGTAATCCTTTTCCGTTAGGAGCGACGTGGGATGGACTGGGTGTTAACTTCGCGCTGTTTTCGGCCAATGCAACCAAGGTCGAACTTTGCCTGTTTGATGCGAGCGGCAAGCATGAGCTGGAGCGTATTGAGTTGCCGGAATACAGCGATGAAATCTGGCATGGCTACTTACCCGATGCTCGCCCCGGCCAGGTGTATGGTTACCGCGTCTACGGACCTTACGAACCCGACGCCGGGCATCGTTTTAATCCCAACAAATTGCTGATTGATCCCTATGCCAAACAGTTGGTCGGCCAATTGAAATGGGACGACAGTTTGTTTGGTTACACCATTGGCTCGCCCGACGGTGACCTGAGTTTTGATGAGCGCGACAGCGCCGCCTATATCCCCAAATCCAAAGTCGTGGATTCCGCGTTTACCTGGGGTAACCACCAGTTCAAACGCATTCCCCCCGACAAAACCATCATTTACGAAACCCATGTGCGCGGCATCAGCATGCAACACCCTTCAGTTCCGCAACATTTACGTGGCACCTTTGCCGGGCTGAGCAATCCCGATCTGCTGCAACATATACGCTCGCTGGGCGTCACCAGCGTTGAGCTTTTGCCAGTTCATGCGTTTGTCGACGAGCAGCATTTACTTGAGCGCGGCCTGAAAAATTATTGGGGTTACAACACCCTCGGATTTTTTGCACCGCACACACCTTATCTGGCGAGCGGTCATCTGAATGAATTCAAAGGAATGGTGGCCCATTTCCATCAAGCCGGATTGGAAGTGATTCTGGATGTGGTTTACAACCACACTGCCGAAGGCAATGAATTCGGCCCAACGCTGTCGTTGCGCGGAATCGATAACTCGACTTATTACCGGTTAATGCCCGATAACAAGCGCTATTACATCAATGATTCCGGTACCGGCAACACCCTCGATTTAAGTCATCCCTGTGTACTGCGTATGGTGACCGACTCGTTACGTTATTGGGCCACCGATATGGGTGTGGATGGCTTCCGCTTTGACCTGGGTACTATCCTCGCGCGCGCCAAAACCGGTTTTGATGAACGCCATGGTTTCCATCTCGCATGCCGACAAGATCCATTACTTAGCCAGATAAAACTCATCGCCGAGCCCTGGGATTGCGGTATGGGGGGTTATCAAGTCGGGGCATTCCCACCCGGCTGGCTGGAGTGGAATGACCGGTTCCGCGATACCGTGCGCGAATTCTGGCGTGGCGATAAAGGCAAAATACAGGAGTTGGCGAGCCGCTTAACTGCCTCCGGCGATGTGTTCAACCGCCGTGGTCGTCGCCCTTCTGCATCGGTGAATTTCGTAACCGCCCATGACGGTTTTACGTTGCATGACCTCGTTACCTATGAGCAAAAACATAACGAGGCAAACGGCCACGATAATTCCGACGGTACCGATAATAACCTCTCTGCTAACTACGGTTGTGAAGGTCCGACTGACGACGAAAACATCACTCGCCTGCGCCAGCGCCAGATGCGCAATATGATGGCTACGCTCCTGTTTTCCCAAGGCACACCCATGCTGGTTTCCGGCGATGAATTCGCGCACACGCTCAACGGCAATAACAACGTCTACTGCCAGGATAATGAAATCAGCTGGCTGAATTGGGACATCAAAGAGCAAGGAAAAACCATGCTCGATTTCACCCGCAAATTAATCCGCTTGCGCCATGCGTATCCAATGTTGCGACGCGGGCGTTTTCTGGTAGGCGAGTACAATGAAGAACTCGATGTAAAAGATGTAAGCTGGATTTCACCCACCGGTGAAGAAATGCAGGAAGGCAATTGGCATGATCCAAACCTGGGTTGCTTCGGCATGATCATGGATGGCCGCGCGCAACCCACCGGTATTCATCGCCGCGGTTCGGATGCAACATTATTGCTTATTCTCAATGCCCAACCCGACGCGGTTAATTTCAAACTGCCCGCAGTTCCCCAGGGGAGTGGTTGGAGCTGCCTGATTGATACCAATCAACCGCAGCGCAATAAACATGATTTTTACCACTTCGGTCATGAATTTGTTGTCACTGATCATTCGTTGTTATTGTTCGAGCTCAAGAAAAAGAAAATCAGTGAACACAAAAAAAGTGTGGCGCCAACTTCGCCATCCATTTAGCGAACGTCCAAACGAATTTTCCGCGAGGAAAATGCCAGACGTTTGCCTGGAATATTCTTTCTTTATTGATCGCCAAAAAAGAGCCTCAAATGAGGCTCTTTTAAAATTACAGCGCAGAATTAAAAACCCTACATACCTGCAACTTTTCTTTCACATCCTGATTAACTTTACACCGCCGGAGCAAGCATCGCTGGTCGCTCCTCGTAATAATGAACGGATCGCCTGGTATCAACACCGTCCACCACTGCAAACGAAGCCATGGCCTGAATCAATATCCCATTTTGTTGGCGATAATCACTAACACCGGTAGGCGTATTAATGACCGCTACATCAACGCCATCTCCGAACAAGGATTCAACTAACAAATATTCAGGTGCAGCGTCTGCAAAAAGAGTAGACACCGCTTGCACTGCCGTTGCCGTCAATACCGTTGGGTCCGAAATATTAGCGGCAGCATCTTTAGCTGTGATAGTAACTTTTTCGCCGATTGCTAATGCTGTCGTTAACGTAATGCTGTATGAACCGTTGGTTGCATTGGCAGTAACAGATTTCAGCACAGTCCCGGCAGCATTTTTAACCTCAATCTTGCTGCTAATTTCTGCGGTACCCGTAATAATTTTTCGGGTCGCATCGAGGACTGCAGAAGGGGCAGCAGGTGGAGTTTTATCGGGAGCGATAATGGATTTTGGAGAAGAAATATTGCCCGCCGGATCTTTCGCAGTAATTAACAGTGTTTCCTTATTAATCTTTGCCACATCAAGCGTCAATGTATAAGCATCTGTTGCAGCATCCAGCACCACCGATTTCAATTCGACACCATTCGCATCCTTCACAATCACTGTGCTGCCCTTCTCCGCCTTACCCGTAATAATTTTACCGGTAGCATCAATCGCCGCCGTTGGAATACCAGGTGGAGTCAAATCCGGTGCAATGATGGATTTTTTACCCGAAATATTTCCTGCGCTATCGGTTGCAGTAATACTCACAGTTTGTTTATTAATAAATGCCGAATCAAGAATAACGGTATAAGCACCAGAGACTGAATCAGCAACAGCAGTTTTAAGCAGTACATTAGAGGAATTTTTAACGGTAACCGTACTACCGGCTTCGGTATAACCCGTAATAATTTGCCCGGTTGTATCAAACTCCGCCGATGGAATTGCAGGCGGTGTTTTGTCAGGCGCAATCAAGGACGTTGGATTAGAAATATTTCCGGCGGCATCTTTAGAAAAAATAAGTAACGTTTCTTTATTTATCATCGCTGTAGTAAGTGTCAATGAATATGTGCCTGTTGATGTATTAACAGTTGCCGTTTTTAGCTCCTCACCACTCGCACTTCTAACAATAATAATACTTCCTTTTTCTCCGGTCCCCGTTATTACTTTACCAGCAGCATCAATTGATGCGGTTGGAACAATAGGCACAATTAAATCAGGAGCAATTATTGATTTTATTGTCGAAACATTTCCAGCCGCATCCTTCACAGTGACACTCACTGTCTCTTTATTAATAAATGCTGTGTCTAATGTAATACTAAAATTGCCATTTGTTAAATCGGCAACTGCTGTTTTTAACTGCTGGCCTGATTGATCCTTTACAATCACAACACCACCTGGTTCCGTGGTGCCAATAACTATTTTCCCAGTTTCATTAAATTTAACAGACTGAATAATGGGAGCAGTTTTATCAGGAGCATTAATTGATGTTGCATAAGATGTATTTCCTGCAACATCTTTCACAGTAACATTAACAACCTCATTGTTCTTCAATGCGGTAGCTAATGTTATTTTAAAAGAGCTCGAATATGCCCCTAACACAACACTACCTAGAACCCTTGTATTAGTGCTATCCATAACAATAACTTGAGAACCTCCAGTGGAAGTCGATTGGGTTTCCCCCGTAATAACTTTTCCCGCCGAATCAAATTGCGCTGTCGGAGGCATTGGCTGGGTCAAATCAGGCGAATCAATGTAAATCGAAGAAATATTATTACTCTTATCTTTCACATGAACTTCAAAAGACTCACCACTGATGACTGGCTTACTAAGTTCAATTAAGTAAGTCCCATCCGCACTTGCGATTGCATAATCTGATGAGTACTTAATATAAACCAAAGCACCAGGTTCTGTGACACCACTTATTACACGCCCTTGTTCATCGAAATAGCCAGAAAGTGACGGTGCAGTTAAATCGTGCACGGTCAATTTAAGAGAAGAGCTATTGCCTGCACTATCTACCGACCTAACAAAAATATCTTCACCTTCTGTCACTTTCCCATATAAAACTTTGGTAAAGTGCCCAGTTTTTAAATCTGCATTCACTGTTGCAATAATATCACCGTTTTTATCAACAATATCCACAGTACTTCCAGGCTCAGCATACCCTTCAATGTCATAATTATAATCATCTAATATTGCACTTGGAGTTTTAGGCGGCGTTCTGTCAGGAGCGATAAAATAAACAGGTGAGGAAATATCGCCACTTGCGTTCATTAACGCCACATTAAAAACTTCACGATTTATCCAGGACTTTTCAAGCTCAATAGAAAAACCTACACCAGCCTGAACAACTGTTCTGGAAATTTCGTGATTACCTTGATCTTTTAATATTAGAACCCCACTCTCACCAGCAACACCGGAAATTGTCTTTCCTAGCACATCAAATGCCGCAGAAGGTTGAATTGGTGAATTTATAGCAGGGGCTTTTAATTGAATAATTTCAGACACGTTTCCTGCGACATCTATCACACGTAAATTAACTATATCGTTAACAGCCAATGCTGTAGATAAAGTTAATTCAAAAGATCCATTTACACCGGATGCAATCACTTCACCTAAAAAAGAACCTTCTAGTGAGCGAACGATAACTTTAGCACCTGGTTCTGTGTATCCATTGATGATTTTTCTGTTTGTATTAATAGAAGCGTGTAGCGAAACAGGAGCAGTTAAATCCGGTGCACGAATGAAACCCGATGATGAATTCCCTACGGCATCTCGTGTGATTATTTCGATTAATTCACCATTTGCGACAGGCCGTTGAAACTTGATTGCATAAGTTCCATCACTAGAACTTGCAGTGGCTATACCTAAAGTTTTACCAAAATTATCTATCAACGTAACTTCTGCACCTTTTTCTGCAACCCCTGTAATCCTGCTCCCAACATGGTCAAGAATTCCTGAGGCTTGTATTGGGGCAGTAGTGTCTGGAGCCTTAATAATTGCTGGTAAAGAATAAGAACTGTGATTAAAACTTGCCACAACCTTAATATCTTCACCATTAACAAAATTGTCTGGCAAAACAATACTGTAAAACCCTGTAGTTGGATCTGAAGCTATAGACGTATAATAATTTAAGAGACTTACAGTAGCACCGGGGCTTGTAAAACCTTCAATTAAATAACCAGAAGTATCTATCTCAGCTGTGGGTGTAGGAGGCGTGCGTGAATCAACAGTATCAAATACAGTGAGGGGAAGTTTATTTCCAACTATATCTTCATAAAAAATTTCGATCTGGTGTGTATAAAGTCGCTCTTCAAAATCAATTTCATAATAACCAGAAGAGTCAGACAGAATCATTGGATAATTTGTAATGGTATTGTTTTGATTTAAGACAGAAATAAAAATTTTAGCGTTTGGCCGCACAGTCCCACTAAGAGTCTGTTTACTGGTGGAAAGAAAGGCTTTTGATTTATTAACAGCTGCCGATAACTGATCAGGACTCCAATAAGCGCCATCAAAAAATTTGATGCTATATTCCCGTCTATCGGATAATTGATTTATTTGATCTGTGGTTCCAGGAATTAATAAATCTACGAGACCATCGTTATATGACTTAAATGCAAGCATTTCTGGCGATATTCCTTCGCCTAACTCAATCACCATTTGACCAGGAACAGCCCAGCCGATTGTATCGACACCATCCCCCAAAGAAAAGCGTATTACACTCGGCCCTGCACTTTCCCTACCAAAAACCGAATTACCATTTGACAATGAAATTCTATCGTTGCCTTTACCGCCCACATAGATATTGTTTCCATAAAAATCCTCAAGAACATCATTTCCATTGCCACCATATAAAATATCGTCCCCTCTTTCACCAAGTAATCGATCATTTCCGTCGCCACCAATTAATGTATCATTTCCACTACCAGCATACATTACATCGCTCGATTCCTTACCATCAAGAAAATCATTGATATCTGATCCATACAAAGTATCCTGAAGATTTGTGCCGACAGATAGTTTTTGCAATAACTGAGTTAACAGTAAATTTTGCCCGTTGGAAAAAATAAAGTTTTCTACTAAATTTTCTGTATTTATTTTCCTTGTTGCCACGCCTGTAAGATCATTATCAAAAACGTTATATAATATAATCGTTTCACCATTCTTTATTTTTATCTCTAAATTGGAGTCTATGGCCTGCACCGAAATATCTGTGGGGAGAATACCCACACCAAACTCAATAGTATCAATACCCCCTTCGTCAAAGATCTGATCATAACCATGACCTGAACCAATCTGATAAATATCATCCCCTAAACCGCCCTCCAAAGAATCATGTCCCAACCCACCTATTATGGTGTCATTACCCATGCCCGCTTTAATGAAGTCACGCTCCTCATAGCCATTAATCAGATCGTTGAAATCACTTCCATATAAACTATCCGATTGAGATGTTGCTATCAGCGACTTGGAAATCATTTGCGAGACATTCCAAATTTCACCATTAGCAAAAACAATAGAGTCAATAGAACCAACGTCAGTCCACGAATCACGGAAAGACAGTGCTTGCTCTCCATCAACGTAAATAGTAAAAAAGTTGCTGTCTCTTATTATTTTAGTAATCTCAGGAGTAATCGTTTCTCCAAAAATAATTTTATCACTCCCAGAATTTTCAATTATTCTATCAAAACCATCTCCCAGATTATATCTATACTCATCATCACCATCGCCCCCACTGAGCTCATCATCACCCAAACCACCAATTATTGTGTCGTTTTTGTTTCCTCCAAATAAAAAATTATACCGATCATCCCCTTCCAAAAATATCGGGGTATCTTTCAGATCAAAATTTAAAATATCTCCATTAGAGAATTTAAAATTTTCTATTTTACCTCCAACGTAGAACTTGTATTCAGGAATAGCACCACCAATGATAGTTATACGGTCTGCCAGATTTAAAAATGAAACAACTAGATCTTCATCAATAGTTGTAATGACAACATCCTCTTTTTGTATGCCTGCACCAAACTCAATAGTGTCGAAACCAAAAAGATCTGTAATAGTGTCGCTACCGTCACCAACATTAAAAATATAAGTATCATTAGCGGTATTTCTATTACTAAATTCACCGAAATCCCCATAAAGCTCGTCATTTCCTTTACCCCCAATTAGCGTATCCTGATCATCACCACCAACAAGCCGATCATCACCGACACCACCATCAAGCAAATCTTGTCCTGAATAGGAATAAATGGAATCATTTCCCTCGTTACCCGATATTTTATCGTTATAACCTGTTCCATTTATCCAATCATTATTCGCTGAAGTATTCAAAGCAAGAACTAAAAGGTCATCTATTGTCCAACGAGTTCCATCAAAAAATTCAACAGTACCCATTGCCCTCTCTGGGCTATAAACCTTCGCGCCAATGTAGGCTCCATCCGTAAAAAGACTATCAAGATAAATTGAGACTTCGCCTGTAGTTAACTCAAGATTCCATCGACCATTCTCTGATCCAAGGGTGTACCCCATTAATCTGCCATCTTCCAGACCAGCTTCAATGCGTGCCTCAACAATTTTTACTTTTACATCTTCTGGCTTAATACCTTCGGCAAATAAAATCCGGTCTTGATCAGTTCGAAAATTTTCAATGAAATTTAAGCTAGGCTGCTCTGTTATAAGATAGGTAGCACCATAACCCTGCAGAAAGTTAAGTCCACCACCACCCATGATGAAATTTGTGTTTCTTCCGCCACGAATTTCATCATCGCCATCCAACCCGTGGATTAAATAGGCACTACCAGAATATAAATCATCCCAGGTATTACGCCCAAAAAGCACATCAGGATTAATTTTTGTTTCAGCTATTTTTTGTTTGATAATTACCTGATCCCAAACAACTCCATTAGAAAAATCAACTTTTTCGATGAATTTGGATTCATCAGGTGCGCCATCAATAAGCGAACCCATTATCTGAACCATTTCACCATTATTAATAATAAAATATAAATTTCCACTTGCTTGATGAACAATAATATCTTCTGGAGTAATCCCTTCACCAAACACTAACGTATCATTGCCTGATGTGTCATTAATGATGTCTACACCATCTCCACGTTTAAATATATAACGGTCATTCCCTTCTCTTCCATAAATCCGGTCATATCCTCCCTTGCCTTCAAGCACATCATCCCCACCAAAGCCATCAAACACATCATTGCCATCTGATGATTCACGTTTCAATATCTCCGCTTTGATCCTTGATAACCCCCAGAACTCGTCGTTAGCAAATCGAACACCTTCAACAGCGCCAGCCCCGACATCAATAGAATTAAACATATTGTTGATTATAATTGAGCTGCCATCCTGCAGATCAATCTTCACTCCGTACCAGCCCCAACGAGAAAATATAATTTGATCAGAAAAAATATTCTGCCCGAAGTTAATTACGTCAACTCCACTATCATCCGCTATAGTGTCGTTGCCATCCCCCAGGTTGTACACATAGGTATCATTACCACTTTTGCCTTGCAGTAAATCATTCCCTTTACCACCCGTTAAAATATCAATTCCTGCAGTGCCAGTGAGGGTCTCACTGTTAATAGATCCATTGACAAAATTCGCACCAGGTTTATTTGCGTCCTCGCGAATTTTTGCAGCATCCCAGATTGCTCCATTCAAAAACTTAATTGACTCAATCGAATTACCTGTAAGATTACCCCATAAATCAAAAGCATTTTTAACAGTTACTGTTGAATTATCTTTTAGTGTAACAACCAAGTCGTTCTGCACATCTCGTTTCAATTCAACATCCGCAGCCAATATCTCCGCCGAAAACTCAATCTGGTCAGTGCCTGCGCTGTCAATGATGATGTCATTGCCGTCGCCTGATGAATAACGATAAATATCGTTGCCTGCATACCCATTTAACTGATCGTTACCTTTATTTCCAATGATTACGTCATCGCCACTAGAACCCAATAAGGTTTCACTGTTGGCAGTACCATTAACAATGTTAATCACAGGCTCACTTGGCTTGTTTACTTCTTCCAGAATTTTTGCAGAATCCCATGTAACACCACTCAAAAACTTAATGGACTCAATAGAACCAATTGCAAAGTTACCAGATGCATTAAAAGCATCTTTAACGGTAATTGTGGAATTGTCTTTTAGCGTAATAACCAAGTTATATACATCACGCTTTAACTTAATCTCCGCAGCCAATATCTCTGCCGAAAACTCAATCTGGTCAGCGCCTGCGCTATCAATGATAATGTCATTGCCGTCGCCTAATGAATAACGATAGATATCATTACCTGCATATCCATTTAACTGATCGTTACCTTTCCCGCCAATGATTATGTCATCGCCACTGGAACCCAATAAGGTTTCACTGCTGGCAGTACCATTAACAATGTTTATCAGAGGCTCACTTGGCTTGTTTACTTCTTCCAGAATCTTTGCAGAATCCCATGTTATTCCGCTCAAAAACTTAATAGATTCTATTGAACCTGTCGTGAGGTTACCGGATGTATCAAACGCATTTTTAACTGTGATAATTGAACCATCTTTCACTGTGATAATTAAATTATTTTGCGCATCACGCCTTAACTTAACATCCGCAGCCAATATCTCCGCCGAAAAATCAATCTGGTCAGTGCCCGCACTATCAATAATGACGTCATTGCCATCACCTGATGAATAGCGATAAACATCATTGCCGCCGTAACCAATTAGTTTGTCATTACCTTTTGATCCACTTAATGTGTCATTGGTATCGAAGGCATGAATGGTGTCATTACCATTGGTTGGCTTCAGGACTTCCTGGAGGACTCTGGCTTGATTCCACTCATTGCCATTACTAAAACGAATTGATTCCAGTGCACCACGGATTTCGGGTGTCGGGATATATGCAGCAGGAATAATGACGTTGAAATTTTTAGATGGACCACTAATGCCTTCCGGCATAATGGCGGCTTCAGATTTTGATGAATGGCCATAATCAGAACCAGCGATAGAACCGGTATCCTGATCATCAAGATTTAATAATAAGGGATATTGTGCAAAACCAACTGCCAGGAAATGCGATTCGAATGATGCCTTGCCATTCCACAAACCAGACAATGAAGGATATGCAGCACTGACTGCCGCTAACGCTTGATCCAATGTTTTTCCAGTTTTCAAATGGTTGAAAACATCTTTGATACCCGCACCACCACTATCGCGAATTTCTTTATCCAGCAATTTCACCGCAATATAACTAACGGAGTAAGCCGCAGAATGCGTGGGAGCAGCCGGTGTAGTGCCAAATAAAACACTGAAGTTGCTTTCGAGCGCGAGAATATCGGCATCACCTTTAACGCGTTCATCAGCGCCGTGAATAAACTCTGCGGTTCCTTCTTTAAACCAACTCGGCAATTCGGAATTGTTCATGTTCCGGGCCATGATCGCATGCACCATTTCATGCGCGATGATGCGGTCGTAATACCAGGGGGAATTACCATTGGGCAGCTCACTGAAATCACTAAGGTCAATAACCAGTTTAATATTGGTGCCAGTGGAACCGGAGGATGCATAGGTAGCTTCTACATGCGCCGCTTCTCCACCTGAAACATCGCGTTCGAACTCTACCGTAAGATCACCACCGGCAATCAATCCATAATGCTCTTCAATCAAACGTTCAGCCTG
>NZ_KN266213.1:49369-185677 GCF_000766945.1 Cellvibrio mixtus subsp. mixtus J3-8
TTAACGCGAGTTCGGCATTAATGCGCTGCACATCCCACACATTATTGTTATCGAAATGAATTTGCTCGATTGAATTTACAGTGAGCTCACCTTGTGTATTGAAAGCATTGAGCACAGTAATACTGTCAGTGTTATTGATGCGGATAATGAGATTATTGCTGGTATCCCTGCGTAAACTGACCTGGGATTCCGTAATACCTGTTGCAAAATGGAGATGATCCGTACCACTCACATCATCAATCAGATCAGCGCCATCACCTGTGGCAAAATAATAATGGTCATCACCTTTATCGCCGTATAATTTATCGTTACCTTTTCCGCCGGTGATAGTGTCTGCATTTATGTAGCCAACAAGAGTATCACCAAACTCAGTGCCAACCAGATTGATTCCTTTTGAGGACTCTTCAAGGATGCGTGGCAAATCCCATACCTGGCCATCATTAAATTCAATACGTTGTATTGCTTTATTGGGGAACACACCATCTGTGAGTGCGTTAAACATATTGCTGACAACAATTTTCTGATCATCAGCGATTACGATTAATAAATTATTATCAACTCGACTCAGTAACAATTGGTTCGCGTTAATCCCTTCCGCAAAACGAATAGTATTGGTGCCACCACTTTCTATAAGGGTATCAATACCATCACCTGCACGAATTAAATAAGTATCGCTGCCTATACCCCCTGTTAACGAATCATCACCGCGCCCACCAATCAAGGTTGAACCACCGGCATGAGCATAAAGCGTGTCATTAGCCAAACCACCAACCAACTGCGTTCCTGCCGTTTGAGCAGTGCGATTTACTTGCGAACTTAGCCGGGCAAGAATAACGTCATCAATAGCCGTCGCGTTGTTTGCTGTTGCTGACTCTTTAAATTCATCAACACTATTGCCTAAAGCAATTTGACCCACAGAGCCATTGAGCCCATTAAAAATATAAAATGCGGCATTGCCTACGCGTAAAACCAAATCATTATTGGTAGCAGTAGCACGAATTTGATCCAGAGAGGAAACACCAACCAGTGCAAGGGTGTTATTTCCCTCATTGCCTGTAATTGCCACCATATGGCCAGGACTGGCAGCAGCCTGAGCATTGCCGGTGTAAGAAGATTGTGCTGTATAAGCAAGTGAATCACTGGAGCGACTTGCAGCTGATGCGCCACCGGCGTGTTCAAATACAATGTCTTCTATAATGAAAATATTATTGCCAGCACCACCATTAAAACCTAAATCGTCAACTGCACCAACAATAGTGTCATCACCATTTCCACCATCAAATTTATCCTGACCATCACCACCAATTAAAAGGTCATTATCATCACCACCACTTAGCTCATCATTGCCGTCACCACCAATGAGAATATCCTTACCTTTTTCACCAAAAAGCGTATCCTTTCCGGTCCCGCCATCCAGAACATCATTTCCTCCACCCGCAAAAATCACATCATTGTCAGCACCGCCAGATAGATAGTCCGCGTAGATACCGCCCGATAATGTATCGTTACCTTCATCACCAAATAAATTAGCTCCTTTGACTGTAGCGAGCTTATTGGCAATTTCATCGGACAACGCCACGAATGTGGTTATTGCTGTTATAGCGGGTGATGGATTACTACCAGCCATAGCTAATCGTCCATTATTGGAATAGTCATACGTGAGCGTATAACTTCCAGGAAAACTATAACCAACATCGCCACTACTATGGTTAGTTGTGACACTTCCATCCTTGCCAATATATTTCACATTCTCAATGGCCGAACTGTATTCAGCAAAACTGTTGGTGAAATTCTTATAAAATTCATTTTTTATGTTGTAGGTCGTTCCGCTTTGCTCGACCCTGAATTCCATTTGGGCAATTGCATCTGCATAAACTTCATCGCGTGTGATTGCTCTGTGCCCTACGATTTTCTCCAAATCATTTTTATGCAGCTCTTTCAGGTTATTAAATTGAAAATAGGCTGGGCCTGATGACACCAGAACATCGTTATCAGCACCACCATGCGCAACTGCCCCTCCGATAGACGCATAGATAAAATCATTCCCTGCACCGCCATCAATGCTATCTGCACCAGTTGCATCAACTTTGGCTTTAAGGTTATTGATAACATCACCATCCAGCGTGGTAGTAAAACCACCGGAAATAATATCGTCGCCCGCTCCACCGAGTAATGTATCGCTGCCTTGCAGCATTCCCATAATGATGTCATTACCTGCACCGCCATCCGCTTTTAAACCGGAATATGCATAAATATTCAGTGCGGGATTTGTATCGCGCAAATTATCGAGGGTAATCGCATTATTTTTTTCATCGCCATTAACAACACCGGGAGTTCCAGTTGCTGGTGTTGATGTGTCAATGGTTAGGGAAATGCCGAGGTGACCGGGTTGCCAATCGCGAATCAGAATAGTGCCGTTAGCGGCATCGGTGAGTGAATTTATGAGAAGATCAGTGGATGAACCGTTATTTATTTTTATGGCTTCAAAGCTTTTTGAATCATCGCGGAAAATAATATCGGAGCCATGCAGGGATTTGAAATTACCGGACCAACCGGTTATTGAAATTGTACCGCTACCGTCAGAGTCTTTGATAATGTCAGTGCCGAAATCGTTTTCGAATTTATAGGTATCATTGCCTGCGCCGCCATGCAGTACATCGGAACCTTCATCACCAGAGAGAGTATCCTCCCCTTCACCACCAAAGACTTGATCGTTGCCCTCACCCGCATAAATTTCATCGTTCCCCAAACCACCGAAAATAATATCATCGCCTTTTTGACTGAGAATATAATCATTTCCTGTGAGCCCCATAATCAAATCAGACTTATCAAGAGGCCGGGCTGAGTCAGATAATGTACCCAGTGCATCATCAAACACGCCATTGGTGTGATCACCAAATATAAATTCTCCATCCAAATGCTGAATTAAACCCAGGTAATCACCTTGTAATTCGTCGTAGCCATTTGTTTTGACCCAATTAATAGCTGGGTTCAACTCTCCATAAATATCAGAGACACTACCACCAAGCAAAAATGGAGCGAAGTTTTCGTCTTCATTTGCTAAAACTCGTGCAGATTCTCCTTTTCTTACATCTGCATCATAATCAAGAATATGATTCCTATGCTTAGAATACATCTTTACTGCGTTAACAACGTCAGTTTCCGTTAATAATAAGCTAGTCGGAAACAGCCCAATCATTTCACTTTCTATATACTTTCGTTTTGCAACTCCTCTTTGGATATTTTCAGGTGTTCTACTACCAACGGTGTTGTAACGAATTTCATACCATAGTTCTGCACGATTTCCTTGATCAAACGCCCTACGCATTGAAGGAGCAACACCTGTATTTACATCACCACGATAAGCCATTGAAAGCAAAGCCAAGCGCTCATACGAATCAGGAATAACACCTTCACCACCAGCCCAGCCATTGACACGATCTTCATAACGCTCAACACCTGCATCAAAGGGATCAAGCATTGCAGGGTCGTCAACACCTGCATAAGTAAATGTTTGCTTGCGTTCGTTATTAGCACCCGTGCCATAAATAGAATTCAACCCCGTATCGGAATACCTGCTTGCCATAATCCGGTTCAATTCATCCGTTAATTGCTGAACATTTAATGCATTATTGGCGCAGGTATTTCTGAGTTGATCTACGTAGTCACTTTCTATAGCTCTTGCAACAGGATTATCACGAAAAGCTGCCGCACTAAAATTTACACCCATTGAAGTAATAACAGATTCAGCAACACCAGCATCCCGAAGGTTATAGCCAATTCCTATTGTCGGAATACCAATACCATCGTCATAAACAGCAACCCTCTTGGCCTCCAACAACTCAATAAATGTTTGACGCAGTGTTTCGTAGGTTGTTGTATCCAACTCATTAAAACTGATCATATAAAACTCCTGTTAGTTAATCCCTGTAGATCAGAGAGGTAAGTTTATGGCCATACAAAGTGATAAAAACATTTTTCATCTGCCCCCATAGCGTTATGGTGACTAGGAACCTTGCTTAAACGTAACTCTGAATAAAATTGATTTTTTCCTTTTGATAATCTCTTTTCATCCATAGTTACGAAATACAACTCATTTTTGTAGTTAAAAAAATCACCCGAATTGGGGTGCTGAAAGTCTTTGGGTGCCCCCTTACTTCCACTTAAAGTAAAAATATTTTTAAATTCCATGTCCGTAATATAATATTTACCATAGTTTCTTCGAGAACCAACACGCTGGTAGACATCGCAGTTTTTAACATCATCGTCATGGCTATAATAATGTAGTAAATTTTCTTCTTTTCCATCATTGTTAACATCTAACGTTATGTAATTTAGCACTGCATGCCTTTTAACTGACTCAAATATTTCTTTCCATTGCAAATCATCATTAACTTTTTTCAATCCAAAAGCGTTATATCTAGAGCTAAATCTCTCAATATCACGAATGATACTTTCATGGTTTTTAATATCTAATGGCTTCCATGCTAACGGCTTAAACCCCAAATCAGCATTTAGTTTTAGCTCACATAACATAGGATTTATGGATGGAAACGAATTGAGATTTTCCCGAAATGCCTGACAAAGAGGCTTATCTTCTGATTTGGATACAAGATCACCATTGCCATTCAAGGCATCACCAACCCAAATATATTTTCCTACTTTTCCTGCGGCTTCTTTCACTTGCATTTCTGCCTGAAGCAATAGGGTTGCCTGGTTTCTATATGCTGTACTTAAACAATAAATATCTTGGCATTTATTTCTGGTGTCTTTTAGCCAGGTACGTTGCAGTTGCTTTAATGCCTCTTTATCAACAACTGCATCCATTGCGTTTTTATAAGCCATTGCCAGCTCTTCATCACTTCTTGACAAAAGACTACTCTGACAGATCATTTTTTCAACATTTGTAGTTGCTTTGGCACAATCAAAACTTGCTGCCTGTAATAAGCTGGAGAAAGCTGCAAATCCGGCTATACCGATTATTTTGAGAATTGCTTTTTTAGATACTGCATTACTCATACGATTTTCCTCAACATACTAAATGCCTGCTCGCCTCTGTTGAATTGCGAGCAGGAAAACGAAATAAGAATGGGAATATAAATCCACGATTGGGATATTGATTTGGCTTGTTTGCCAGTACGTCCATTTTTACATCCAGTGTTTTGAGGGATTCATTGAATTAATGAATCATCCATTGTCCTGAAAATTTAGGTGGGTATGTATACAGCGCGAATAATATCAACTGGCGCCATTTTGTAAACAGGGTTTAGGCGACATATCTATAAAAAATACTTCATCATTTTTTGTATTGAAATAGAAAGTCATTTTTTTGTGAAACTCTTTCAGATTATTAAACTGAAAATAGGCTGGGCCTGATGACACCAGAACATCGTTATCAGCACCACCGTGAGCAACTGATCCCCCGATGGAGGTATAGATAAAATCATCACTTTCACCGCCATCCGCTTTTAAACCGGAGTATGCGTAAATATTCAATGTGGGATTTGTATCGCGAAAATCATTAAGACTTTATCAAATGCATCTATTTTTATAAAACAAAAATCAAGTGAAAAGGGATTTTTTCATGAGAATTTCTTTCAGCTGCTGTTTACCAAAATGATACTAACTTACCTGCAGTATATGGAGCATTCATCCAATATTTTTTTATAATTTTTTCATTAATTTTATTTTCAACTTCATAAAAATGTACGCAATTCCAAGTACAGCCAAGCAAATCGGAGTAGTTAATCATTAATTTTTTCTCGGATTAATTTCAATAAAATTTTCATAATAATAATCGGTGCAGCATTTTGATACTGCACAATTCTGCGCGCACATCCATCCAACAATTCCTATCGCATTAACAATTGTTTTTTTAACTGCCTTATTCAATATTTTCTTCAACATACTGAAATTTTGTGCTATTAGTTTTACATGAAAAGGAATAAATTAAAATCAGAAAAATATTTTCTCAACCCACAACTTTTGCTTGGGTAAACATTCAGACTCCAAATCATAATTACTAAAAATAAAATCCCTCGCAAAATCACCTAACCGTTTCCGTTCCTTTGGGTTATTTAACAACTCTGTAACATTGTTAACTATTTCTTGCTGATCAAAAAAATCCACCAAAATACCGGTTTCATTATTTTTGATAACTTCCCTGACCGGTTCTGTATTACTGGCAACAATGGAGCAACCGATACTCATGGCTTCCATAAGGCTCCAGCTCAGCACAAAGGGATAAGTTAAATAAACATGTACCGTAGATATTTGCAGCAACTGGATGAAGTTGGGATAAGGCAATTTGCCAACGAAATGCACGCGGCTCATATCCAGCTGGCTTTTTACTTCCTGTAAAAATAGTTCCTTCCAGGTTGTTCCTGCTGGTGGTTTTGCGCCGTAACTTACATCATCCCCACCGACAATAATTACTCGTGCCTTGGGGTTTTGTTTGAGGATTTCCGGTAAGGCACGCATAAAAATGTGGTAGCCGCGCATGGGTTCCAGATTGCGGTTTACGAAGGTGATTATCTGGTCATCCCTGGTGATGGTTTTACCATTTAATTGCATGGTTACCTGGGGATTTGGTTTTAGCAGTTGGGTATTTATTCCGTCGTGGATGACGGATATTTTGGATTTAAAATATTCCGGGAATACTGAACGCTGGTAATGAGTGGGAGATAAACCGGCATCTGCTTGCAGTAGATGCAAATCAAAACTGGCATTTTTTAATTTCAACCGGCAGGCAAGATCTTCTTCTTGTTGGGAAAATTCGGGATCGAAATTGCTGTCCGCACCTTGCGCTTGATAATAAAACTCGCAATAAAGAGCGAGTTTTGCTGTTGGCCATACTTCTTTTAAAAATAAACTTTCACCCCAACCGGGATGGGCAATGATTACGTCAGGTGTAAAACCCTGCTTTTTTAATGCTTGTGCCGCCCAAAACGCCGCTTCCGCACGAATGGTTTTGGTTTCCATATCCACCAGCCATGGGTGGATATTTTCACTGCTGCTGCGTTTTATTTCATAGTGATGCACTCTTACGCCGCGAGGCACAGAGCGTTTGCTGGGCGTTAGTACGCGAACATCATTTTTGATATCGGCGGCTAATGCAGGAGCAAGGTGCACAAACTGCGCGGGGAAATTTTGATGGATAAACAACACTCTCATTACCAGTCATTCCTGTTACTTGTTATATGGATTTTTTGTGTTTGTGGCACAAATGCACTATCAACGTTAGCTGAACTAGTGGTATGGCTCAAGGCGATGCGGAATTGTAAATTCGAAGACAGATATAGAGCATACTGATGTGGATAGTGCGTGCTGCCAAGCACTGTAGAGGATTGTCCATGGCTCATTCCATTTATCTAATTAAATATCTGGTGATTCTAATAAATGTTTACTCAGGCACGCAATCATCTAAACAACATTGTCGATAATTTAACAATTCCATGAGGTTGAATCATTCAAACCAATATCGGCGGTGCGCTTTCCGGTATTCCGCAATTATTACGGGCTTATCTTGATACCATTCAAACAATAACGCTCCTGATTCTGCAGTATTTAGTTCACGCGAATTTATTGTTTGAAAACGACGGAGAATTTGCGGATGTGGATGGCCGTGCTGGCTGCGATAACCCGCCGAATAAACGACGATTTCAGGAGTAGCATGACGAACAAATTTAATACCCGAAGAAGTGCGGCTACCATGATGGGCTGCGAGTAGCACTGTCAGATTTTCAGGAATTTTATTTTCACTCAAAAGCTGATTTTCAACACGGGTTTCTATATCACCGGGCAGCAATATGGTTTGATCTTGATAACGAATCAGCAACACACATGACTTATTGTTATCGCTCGCATTACGCGTGGCACGCACGGGTAAAAATTCAAATGAGACCTTATGCCATTGCCATGGTTTCTGTTGATGGCAATTTTCTGTTACGGAAGAATCCGGTTGATTGAAGCTTGTATTTTCAATATCACCCAATAGTATTTTTTTTACGCTCACTTTATCCAGAAAACTGTTTAATCCACCAGCATGATCCATATCATTGTGGCTAACCACTATTACATCGATATCTGAAATTGCCTGGGAAAATAAATAAGGGGCCAGAATTGCACCGCCTGCATCAAAACTCTCGGTGTACTTTGGGCCGGTATCATAAACAAGGGTTTTATCTTTTACTTGCACAACCAACGCTGTGCCCTGCCCTACATCCATAACACTGATCTTTAATTCAGGAACATTTACCGCCGGTACGAAATAGGCAAGCCACGCCCCTAATGCCAAGCCACACCAACCGATTGCCCGATGTACTAGCCCTTTAGGTAACAACAGCACCAAACAACTAAAAGCAATTAAACACGATAACGCGGGCGAAAAGGCAACAATCGGACTTGCATAGTCGCCCGACCAATCAAGGCATTTTTGTAAAATAACCTTTAATACCTCCATAGCAGCACCAGCCGTGTTCAATAAAAAATCACTGATTGAAGAAAATGATTTTTGCAATGACGCACTGATAAGCAGCAATGGCACCACGAAAAATGTAATTAGCGGTATTGCAATTGCATTTGCGATGGGCGCCACCAAAGAGATGTTGTTAACCAATACACTCAAGGGAATTAACAACCCAATAAACATTACCCATTGAGAGCGAATAAAACCCAGGCTCATATCGCGCAAGGAAAAACCACGCCAGTGATTTTCATTTTTTTTGGAAATAAATCGCCCGGAAAAATAAAATAACAGTAAAGCAACTGCACCAAACGATAACCAAAACCCCATATCGTAAGCGGCAAGCGGATCAATAATTAATACCAATGCCAGTGCACAACAAAAGATATCAACGATGCGTACACTACGTTGTGCCAGGCAAGCAATATAAAATATGCTTAGCATAATGAGTGTGCGCACGGTAGGAATGTTAAAACCGGCGAGCGCGGAATAAAAACTTGCGCAAGCAATTGCCATGATCCAGGCAATAACAAATGCAGGGCATGGGCGCCAAAACAGCTGAATGAATTTTCCAGCACCCAGGCCAATATAAAATCCAAATAGTGCTAGAAATCCGATATGTAAACCTGAGATAGCAATGAGATGGCTAGTGCCAGTTTGTTGCATACGATTCCATTGCTCTTTCTCTACATGCGAAGAATCACCAATTAATAATGCAATTAAAATTCCCCGCTCACTGGAATTGCTGTGTAATAAAATCCATTGTTGTAATAACTGGCGTTGGTGATCAATCCATTCACGCCAATGTACTACTATTGGATAATTTTCAAGCTTCACAGTATTAGTTGAATTGATAACATAGCCTGTTGCGCCGATTCCTTGTCGCAATAACCAGGCGTGATAATCAAAGCCCGCCGGATTTGCAAAACCGCGCAGGCGTTTCAAGCGAACCTCTAGCTGCCAGGCTTGTCCAACAATTAATTCCGGTAATTGTGTTATTTTTTGGGTGTTAGTATTTTTGTGGTAAGCGGAGTACCAGCTAAGTTGGAGCTTCTCAGGGAAATCGTCGATATCGAGGATATCGCCTTGTGAATTTATTATTTGGTGGACATTGAAATTAAAACGCGAACGACGATCATTGGTGTCCGGCAAATCAGCTATGACACCAACAATTATTAAATCTTTACCGACTAAAGATTCATTCAATTGCATTGCTAGTAATTGATGGCCGGAGTATACGCCCCACCCTAGCCCTGATAGTAATGCCACCGCCCAATAGTGGCGGGTGTAACGGATGAGCAGCACCAATAAAATTAATAGCCCCCACAGTAATACGAGCTGGGGAAGACGTGGAAAAAAACTGACGGCGATAACGCCAATGGCAAACAGGACCAAGCGAATAGGCATAAGGTTAATCCTTTAACGATGTAGCTGATAAACCCCTTGTCATCAGATTGTCGTGCAGCTTATGGCATCCTGTGAAGGCTAACAAGGTCGGCGCAAGTGCCATTAACATGGCCTTGGCCGGATTTTACGGGCATAATGCCCCTTCTTTTTTAGACAGTAACCTGGTTTTTTGGCATGGCGCGAAACTTACTGAAGCGATATATCCCGACCCCCGCTGCTATTAAAAGCAACCCCGCATTCCATTTCCTGGGCGATTTGCTGCACGATCCCAACCTGTTCCACTTAAATCGTCATTCTGTTTCCGTTGCTATGTTCTGGGGATTATTTGTTGCAATCCTCCCCATTCCCGGCCAAATGCCGGTAGCTGCTGCTGCTGCACTTTTTTTTCGCTGTAATCTTCCCCTTGCAGTAGCTTTGACATGGATCACTAATCCATTCACGATGCCTTTTTTCTTTTTCATCACCTATCAAATGGGTAGGTTGGTATTGCAGTTGGACCCGATTACCCTCACCGCACCGGAATTGAGTTGGGATTGGCTAGCCAATGAATTTGGTCATTTGTGGAAACCTTTGGCAGCAGGCTCAATTATTACCGGATTATTGTTTGGGACATTGGGATATTTTTCGATGCAAGCCTATTGGCGCTGGCATGTGAACCATAATTGGAAAAAGCGCCAGAAAAAACGTGCGGACCGACAAATAAATACCGAAAAATAAAATATTGAAATGAAAAAAGCCCGCAACATTGCGGGCTTTTTTATTTTGCATTGCTGATTATTTATTTCTAACCATTATTCATAACGCAGTGCATCAGCAGGCTGGATTCTAGAGGCTCGCCATGCAGGATAAAGCGTGACAAAAAAACTAATTAATAATGCGGTCCCCACCACTTTTAACACATCGCTCGCCACAATTTCTGACGGCAAATAGGTTGTGGGGTAGACATCAGAATGCAAAAACTGGATACCAAATAATTTTTCGATGCCCTGCACAATAGTGGTGACGAAATAAGAAAGAACAATTCCAATCACGAGCCCAATGCTGGTTCCAATTAAACCAATCAAACCGCCCTGCACCATAAAAATACCCATAATCTCTACGGTAGAGGCACCCATAGTCCGCAAAATAGCAATGTCGCCTTGCTTATCGACAACCACCATAATCAAGGTTGAAACCAGGTTAAATGCGGCAATTGCTATAATCAAAAACAGCAACATGCCCACCATGTTTTTAGACATTTGAATGGATTGGTAAACACTGCCGTGAGTGCGCATCCAACTCGATCCGTAATAATCTGCCGGCAAGGTTTGCATAATGTCCCGCACCACTTGTGGTGCGGCAAATAAATCATCTACTTTTAAACGTATACCTGAAACTTGCCCTGGAAATCCGGCAATTTCAGCCGCTTGATGTAATTCCATCAGTGCAAGACCATTATCAATATCAGTGTGCGTATTTAAAATCGCGATCACATGGACAACTTTTACACGCGGTGCTGCGCCACCTTCAGCAGGAATAATTAAATTTAAACTCTCCCCGACTGCTGCATTAATTTTTTCTGCGACACCACGGCCAAGCACAATTGCCCCCGGAGTTGTGGCAAGCGAATCCAAAGTCCCCGCAGGTAAAAATTCCGGCAGTTTGGAGGTTGTGTGTTCTTGTGCAGGATCAATACCAAATATTTGTGTGGGGGCTACTGCTTTATTTTGACTCAGGAGTCCCTGTAATTGCACAAAGGGAGTTGCAGCAATGACACGCGGATGCTGTTTAACCTGTGTGATTAAAGATTCCGGATCACTCATAGCGTGACGATGCAACACACTGGCTTGCGGCATCACACCTAAAATATTTTCGCGCAATTCACGATCAAAACCATTCATGATCGACATCACCAGAATCAATAAGGCAACGCCAATCACCAAACCTGCTGTCGATAGCCGCGAAATAAATGAAACCAAATGACTATGGCGGCGGGAAATTCCGTAGCGCGTGCCAACTAAAAATATGTAACGTTTGAACATATTAAAGTTCGGCCACCAGCAAATTACCTTCGCGCAATTCGCCTTCTGTTAGCGTGAGAGTACGATCCATGCGTGCCGCCAAACGCGGATCATGAGTGACTATTACAAAGCTGGTGCCTATCGAGCGATTTAATTCCAGCATTAACGATTGGATAGATTCTGCGGCATGGGTATCCAGGTTTCCTGTGGGCTCATCCATTAGTACGCAAGCAGGATTGGTCACCAATGCGCGCGCAATGGCCACGCGTTGACGCTCTCCGCCGGAAAGCTCGGAAGGCTTATGATTAACGCGCTTTGCGAGACCAACACGCTCCAATAATTTTAACGCGCGCTCTTTGGATTCAGCGATGGAATGTTTGCCGATTAACAGCGGCATGGACACATTTTCCAGCGCGGTAAATTCGGGCAATAAATGATGGAATTGATAAACAAAACCCAGGCTGCGATTGCGCAAACGGCCGCGCTCATCGGCACTCAGACGCGATAAATTTTGATTTGCTACAGTGACTTCTCCGCGATCTGGAATATCCAATCCGCCGAGGATATTCAGCAAAGTCGATTTCCCTGAACCCGATGCACCGACAATTGCAACACGCTCTCCCGCCAATATTTGCAAATTTACATTGCTCAATACACTGACTGCCAACGCACCCTGGCCGTAATGTTTACTGACGTGCTGACATTCAAGTACAGCGCTGCTGTTATTCATAGCAATAACCATCAACAAGAGAGAAATTATTCGTAGCGCAACGCTTCTGCCGGCTCAATTTGCGCAGCGCGATATGCCGGATAAAGTGTTGCGAGAAAACTTAGACCCAAAGCAATACCGCAGATAACAGCAACATCCTGCCATAACAATACGGATGGCAATTGGGTAATAAAATAAACCTCGGGGTCAAAAATTTGTAAGCCCAATACAGATTCAAACACCGACATAATGGACGTTAAAGTCAGTGCAACGAAACAGCCAAGAATCGTTCCGATAAAAGTACCGATAAATCCTACTGCACAGCCTTGCACAATAAATATCGCCATTACCTGCCGCGCGTTTAGGCCTAATGTACGCAGCACAGCGATGTCCGAGCGTTTGTCTGCAACCATTAACACCAGGCTGGAAACAATATTAAAGGCAGCGACAGCGATAATAATCATCAACAAGGAGCCGACGACTATTTTTTCCATTTTGACCGCCTGGAATAAACTCCCCTGGGTTTGGCTCCAGTCGCGCACACGGAATTCATCGCCAAGGCTTGCGCGAACCTGATTCATAATCAGGCCGGCGGAATATAAATCTTTTGTTTTAACGTGGAGACCTTGCACGCCGGTTTGTCGTAAAAATTTTTGCGCATCCGTTAAATGGATGAGCGCTAGCGTACTGTCCACCTGCGCTCCCACTTCGAACACACCAACCAACGTAAAGTTACGTGAGCGGGTAAATGCTCCCATCGGCGTAATATTGATTTCTGGCGAAGTCACACGAATTTTATCACCGGTTGCAAGCATCAACCGACTGGCAAGGATTCGCCCCATAACAATCCCGTATTCACCGGGCTCCAACTGGGCCATATTGCCAACAATCATATGTTGGTCGACAACCGATACTTTCGTTTCCACAGCCGGGTCAATACCGTGTAATTCAATTGCCTCTACACCGCCATCATAGGTAACCATTGCCGAACTCTGGATATAAGGAGCCGATGCAACTACACCGGGTTGGGCATTTACTTTTGTAGCCAACGCCTGCCAATCACTAACCATCGGTTGCTGATCAATAAAACCATGGGGGATGACATTCAGGATGCGCCCCTTCATTTCCCGATCAAAGCCATTCATAACGGAAAGCACAATAATCAAGGCCATCACCCCTAATGCCATACCAATCAGGGAGAAAGCACTGATAAAGGAAATAAACTGGTTGCGGCGCTTGGCACGGGTATAGCGCAAGCCTATGTAGAGGGGGATATTTTTCAGCATGGGCGCATTAAACCTAATTGGCCCCCTTTGCTCAAGCAAAACTGCATGCTTATCAAACAAAACCCGTTTTCCACAAAAACTGGCCTCCGGTAAAACATGAACAACCTGCGTAGCTTGTGCTATGTTTACTGCATCACAGTTTTTGGAAGCTTCAGGTCATGAGTGAACGTCGTAGTTACTTTCGGATTGATGAAAGTATCGCCATTGAATTTAAAGAGGTGGACGAAATAACGGCGAATACCGCCGCTGCAGAACTGCAATTCCCCAATACAGCCTCGCTAAAGTTGTTTGCTGAGCTACGTAAAATCGATAATGACAATGCCCATTTGTTCCATCAAATCAAAGAAACCAGCCGTGCTTTGGGTGAGTACTTACACAACTTGAACCGCAAAATCGATATTATCAGCCAACAGTTAATGGCTGATTCAAAACCACTTCCCCCATCAAAGACTATCAAACAGGTTAACCTCAGTGAGGGTGGCATTGCATTCGGTAGCTCCCGTGCGGTGGAAATGAACAGCCACATCGCCTTGCGCCTGATTTTTTTGCCCAGCAATGCCGGCCTTGTGCTGTTTGCCAAAATTATTCGTTGTGAACCGAGTAACACCGGTGAATACCAGATTGCGGCAAAATTTCATCGTGTCAGCGATGGTCAACAACAGTTAATTGGCCAACAGATAATGCGTGCGCAGATGGCCGAACGCAGGAAGAGCCAGCAGTATCTGCAATAAATTTTCTAAGGGCCTTATGCAGCAATGAAGCTCGGGGCTGTAACTCTCCGGGGCAATTATGTTTCGATCCAAATCTCTCAGCGGCGTATTATTGTTGCTTACAGCAGCAATACTTCCAGCTCCAAGCTCGATTGCAGAAGAAATTCGTATTCCTGTTGGCGAGCAAGCCAAAACCCAACCGGCCATAGATATGCCAACAAAAGGAATGAGCAAGGAACGGGTTAAAAGTTTATTTGGTGAACCTTTGGAGGAGGTGCCAGCAAAAGGGCAGCCACCTATTTCGCGCTGGAAATACCAGGAGTTTACAGTTTATTTTGATAGCAATACGGTGATTCATTGTGTGAGGAATTTTCATCCAAAAGTGGAATCTGGACAGCCACAATCGGAGGAAAATTCGCCAGCCGCACATCACAATGAAGATACTGTGCAGTAAAAATATTCACAGAGAAAATGCAGATACGGAGCAAATGAAAAGGGCGCGATAAATCGCGCCCTTACGGAAAAAACGTCAAGTCAACGACGACTGATACGATTTACGCCATCCAGCGCAGCAATTCGATAGGCTTCTGCCATGGTTGGGTAGTTGAAAATATTATTGAGGAAATAATGGATATTATTGCCCTCACCTGTTTGTTTCATAATGGCTTGGCCGATATGAACAATCTCGGCGGCCTCCGCACCAAAACAATGGACACCGAGTATTTCCAGCGTATCAACATGAAACAAAATTTTTAACATGCCGACATCTTCACTGCTAATTTGACCGCGTGCCGTATTTTTAAACAACGCACGCCCTACTTCATAAGGCACTTTTGCCTGGGTTAATTCTGTTTCAGTTTTACCTACCGAGCTGATTTCCGGCAGGGTATAAATTCCAGTAGGGACATCATGCACTAATTGGCATTGATCGCCAAAAATACCGCCGGTTACTGCGCGGCCCTGACCATAAGACGCACTTGCCAAACTGGGCCAGCCAATGACATCGCCAACGGCATAAATATTTTCAACCTGGGTGCGATAGCAATCATCCACTTTTAAATTGCCGCGATGATCCGCTTGTAAACCTGCTGCACTCAAATTCAGATTATCGGTATTACCGCTGCGACCGTTACACCATAAAATCGCATCGGCTTTCAAACGCTTTCCGGATTTCAAAAATAAAGTAACGCTGCAATCACTGGCTTCAATCGCTTCATATTCTTCGCCGTGGCGAACAGTTACGCCGCTATCACGCAGGTGGTAACTCAATGCATCAGAAATTTCGTCATCGAGGAATGACAATAAACGATCACGGTTGTTAATTAAATCAACGCGCATGCCCAAGCCGGAAAAAATCGATGCGTATTCACAACCAATGACACCCGCACCATAAACAATAATATGCCGCGGTGTGTGCTCCATTTCCAGGATGGTGTCACTGTCATAAATACGCGGGTGATTGAAATCAACATCCGCCGGACGATAAGGGCGCGAACCGGTGGCAATCACAATTTTTTCAGCGTGAATACTTTCAACACCACCGTCTAACAATGAAAGACTTACCGTGTTTGCGTCAACAAACGATGCCTGGCCGATATGCACATTCACGCGATTGCGCACATAAAAGTTGGTGTGCATCTCTACTTGTTTGGGAATCACTTTTGCTGCTGATTGCAAAACGCGCGGGAAAGTCAGGCGGCGGCTATCGCCGATTTCGCGAAATAAACTATTGCTTTTGAATTGGATAATTTGCTTGACGACATGACGCAAGGATTTGGAAGGGATTGTACCTTTGTGTGCACAACTGCCACCCACCAGTGCCCTGTTCTCTATCACTGCGACTCGCTTGCCGATTTTCGACGCAGAGATAGCGGCACTTTCACCGGAGGGTCCGGAACCGATTACCAAAAGATCGTAGCTGTGATCTGCCGATTTTTTACGACCAGTCAATTTATTTCCCCTTACTTATCAATGTTGGCGCCTGTTTAGTTTAGCAACAAGCATTCCGCTTTACGCAGTAAATTTATGGAAAGGCGCAGTTAATTTATAAAGATGCAATAAATTCATAAAAGGCGCTGGAAATTTATAGAGCAAATCCAACGAGTGATCCGAGGCCAATAACAACTAAAAACCAGTGACAGTGAAATATCTGAATGCAAATAAAGCACAAATTATAGATAGCAGAAAATCGGACAGCTAAAACAAAACAGGCTCCGTCAGGAGCCTGTTTCGCGCAATTAATGCAGGGTATTGATAAATTCCAGTGCGGGTTGCGGGTACACACCCAACCACAACACCAGTACCACCAACAAAATGACAATAGCGACGCTGGCACGGGCGGCGGGAACATTATCCGCCTGGGAGTTACCCGTGCGATCATATAAAGCAACCATCACACGCAGGTAGTAATAGAGTCCCAAGCCACTGCCGATAATCAACGCTGCCAACAAAATCCAGCTACTTGTAGTAACGCCGGTCATAAAGATATAGAACTTACCGATAAAACCGGCAGTTAACGGAATACCCGCCAATGACAACATCACCAGGGTCAACGCAACAGCGAGTGCCGGGCTACGGTAGAACAAACCACGATAGTGATTCACTTCCTCCGCATCCAATGCATTACCACCGTGCGACAGCGCACTGATTGCACCGAAGGCTGCAAGGCTGGTAACAACATAGGTCAACAGATAAACATTTGCACTGACAACATCAACGGAATTACCGGCAATTAACGCAATCAACAGGTAACCCATGTGTGCGATAGATGAGTAAGCCAGCATGCGTTTCAAATTGGTTTGGGTCAGCGCGAGGAAGTTACCTACTGCGATAGACACAATCGCAATCACCGCCAATACCGGTTGCAGCACTGCTGTCAGGTCACTGGTTATATGGCCAAGGAAGCGAATCAGGATGGCAATAATAGCGAGCTTGCTTGCCGTCGCCAGCAACGCCCCCACTGGCGCAGGTGCACCCTGGTACACGTCAGGAGTCCACAGGTGGAATGGAGCCAGCGACAACTTGAAGCACATGGCAATCACAATCATCGCGATACCAAAGCCAGCAAGGTAGCCACCGTGTTCAGCAAGCTTGTCTGCAAGGTCAGCAAACAACATGGTGCCGGTTTGGGCATAAACCAGAGCCATACCAAACAGCAGGAACGCCGAGGCAGCAGCAGAGAGGATCAGGTACTTAACACCAGCTTCGAGTGAGCGGCTGCGCTCATGGGTGTAAGCCACCATGCCGTACACAGGCACAGACAGTAATTCCAAACCGATAAAGAAGCCGGCCATATGGCTGCTGGATACCAGCACCAAACCACCGACCGCCGCGATCAACAACAACATATAAACTTCTTCTTTGTTGTTGCCGTAGCTCTCAATGAAGTTGCGCAAAAACACAGTGCAAACCAACGAGGCGAAGATCACCAATGCACCGTAGAAATAAGCATGCCCATCAATCAGGATTAAATCCGTAACCGGTGTTGCAACGCGATCAACGGCAAAACCATCCAGTGCAAAAATAGAAACCAATGCTGCCAATTGGCCGGCAATGGTGATCCAGTAACTAACACAATGGTTACGTTTGATAGATACCGCCAGCATCACCAATACCGCAGTGAGGCTCAGTAAGATAACCGGCGCTAAAGGTAAAAAAGTTTCGAATGATAAATTCATAGTGACCTCATGGAGCGACTGGGGACGCAGCGCCCCCAATGGGCAGAGGAACAGACACATCTGCCGGTGCATAGGTTTGCTGGATAAAGGTCATTGCATCCACAGACACATTCAACAGTGGCTGGGGATAGAAACCAATTACCAACAGAATCACCGCAAGCGACACCACGAGACTAATTTCACGGGCAGAAAGCTCTGCGAGTTTTTGTTCTGAAGTCGGCTGACCAAACAGGGTGCGATGGATCAGGATCAGCGAGTAAACACCGGCCAATACCAGGCTCGCCGTCGCGATAATGGTGAGCACCGGAACGACTTTGAATGCGCCCAGCAGAATCAGGAATTCGCCGATGAAGTTGGCAGTACCGGGAATACCCAGCAACGCAGCGGCAAAGAACATCAACAGTGGCGGCAAGTAAGTGAAACGAGCCCACAGTCCACCCATCTCACGCATATCGCGGGTACCGAGGCGCTCGTACAGTTGACCGGCGAGGATAAACAAGCCACCGGCACACAAACCGTGGGCCAGCATCTGGATCGCCAGGCCTTGCAGGGTTAACAAGTTACCGGAGTAAATACCGATCAGCACAAAGCCCATGTGGGAGATGCTGGTGTAGGCGATCAGACGCTTGATATCGGTTTGCACGAACGCCAGGAAGGCGCCGTAGAAAATACCGAATACACCCAGCAGCATCGCCGTGTTGGCAAACTCTTGCGATGCATCAGGGAAGAATGGCAGGGTGAAACGCAACATACCGTAACCGGCGGTTTTCAACAGGATACCGGCGAGGTCTACGCTACCGGCGGTTGGTGCTTCAGCGTGCGCATCCGGCAACCAGGCATGAACAGGAACGATGGGCAACTTGACCGCAAAGCCGATGAAGAAACACAGCATCAGGATAAATTGCAGTTCCTGGCTCATCAGTTTGTGGGTATTCAACAGGGTTTCGTAAGCGAAAGTGATTTGCCCGGTCGCTTTGTAGTTAACAACCACCAGCGCGAGGATTCCCACCAGCATCACCAAACCACCCACCTGGGTGTAAATGAAGAATTTGGTCGCGGCTTTCACACGCACCGCGCCGTTGTGGGCTGAACTGCCCCAGAGCGCAATCAGGAAATAAACCGGAATCAGCATCATTTCCCAGAAGAAGAAAAACAGCATCATATCCAGCGCGAGGAACACACCCAGCACACCGGCGAGGCTCCACAGCAGGTTCATGTGGAAGGCGCCAACGTTTTTGTTGATTTCTTTCCAGGAGCAGCCAACAGCAACAACACCCAACAAACCGGTGAGCAATACCATCACCAGTGACAGGCCATCGATACCGAAATGAATACTCACACCGAGTAAAGGAATCCAGGAATATTGTTCTTCAACTTGCCAGTTAAGGCCGCCGGTACCTGCAACGCTGGAATAATCACCGGTGAGCCACAGGTTTACACCAATGGCGAGAACAAGAGACATAGTAATAAGGGCAATCCACCGCGGGACGCCTGCGCCTAATCGCTCGCTTAGCCAGCACAACAGGCCGCCAAAAAACGGGATCAGGATCAGTGCCGAAAGAGTCATGGTCTGGCCTATCCTTCTTAATGAGTAAATGTAACTTGTAAAACCAGGACTGCGCCCAGCACCAACACCGCACCCAGCGCAATACTGGTGGCATACCAGCGCACGCGACCATTTTCGGTCACGCTCATTGCGCTGTTGCCCAGTTTTGCCAGTGACGGGATCAAATCAAACAATTTGGCGATTGCATCGTGGCGATTGATGGCCGCGATAAACAAATAGGGTTTTACAAACAACCAGTTGTACAACCAATCGAAACCACAACCATCGCGTAATACGGGCGACAGCAAACGGCCCAAACCACTTTCGGAAATCGATTTGGCAATGCGGCGCTCGCCCCAGAAGAATACGAACGCGAATGCCAAACCAATCAGGCCGGTTGCGATAGCAAGGATCTCAACAAAGTGCTTGGATTCTTCCAGTGTTGCCGAAGTGAATGCCGGCAATACACCTTCAAGCGGTTGATGAATGAATGAACCAACGAAAGTTGAGAGCACCAACAGGACACCCAATGGCAACCAGTAAGAGAAACCGTGAATTGAGTGAGCATGGGTTTTCTCTTCGCCGTGGAATACGATGAAAATCAAACGGAAGGTATAGATAGAGGTGAAGAACGCACCCACCAAACCGGCCCAGAACAAATTGGTGTGACCGCTGGCATAGGCTTGCAGCAGGATTGCGTCCTTACTGAAGAAGCCGACGGTCAGGAACGGGAACGCCGCCAGCGCACCGCCACCCACCAGGAAACAGGCATAGACAAATGGAATCTTTTTCCACAGGCCGCCCATCTTGAAGATATTTTGCTCGTGATGGCACGCAATAATCACCGCACCGGCCGACAGGAACAATAGAGCTTTAAAGAATGCGTGGGTCATCAAGTGGAATATCGCAGCATCCCAGGCACCAACGCCCAAGGCGAGGAACATATAACCAATCTGGCTCATGGTTGAGTACGCGAGCACACGCTTGATATCGGTTTGTACCAGCGCAGAGAAACCCGCAATCAACAAGGTAATCGCCCCCACTACACCGACCAGCAACAGTACATCCGGAGCCAATTCAAATACGGTGTGGGTACGGGCAATCAAGTACACACCCGCGGTCACCATGGTAGCGGCGTGGATCAATGCAGAAACCGGGGTCGGGCCAGCCATCGCATCCGCCAACCAGGTTTGGAGTGGCAATTGCGCCGATTTACCTACCGCACCGCCCAACAACATCAGGGAAGCAGCAACCACCATCGGGTCACCTTCACTCCATTTTTGCGGAGCAAGAACCAGGATTTGCTGGATATCCAAAGTGCCGAGTTGTTGGAAAATAATGAAGATACCAATGGCCATAAACACGTCGCCCACACGAGTGACGGTAAAGGCTTTGATAGCCGCTTCGCCATTGGCGCGATCAGAGTAGTAGAAACCGATCAGCAGATAACTACACAGACCTACCCCTTCCCAACCCAGGTACAAGAGACCGAGGTTATCGCCCAGCACCAGCAATACCATGCTGGCAACGAACAGGTTCATGTAGGAGAAGAAACGCTCGTAGCCTGCTTCGCCGCGCATATACCAGGAAGCAAACAAATGGATGAAGAAACCCACACCGGTAATTACACCGAGCATAGTCAGTGACAAACCATCCAGGTGCAGGCCGAAGCTCGCGTTGAAATCGCCAACGTGCATCCAGGTCCATAAGGTTTGAACGTATTTGCCGCCCTGCTCTACGTTATTTAAAAAATCGATCCCGACATATACAGTCGTGAGCGCTGAAAGACCAATCGAGCCAACACCGATAACGGCGGCCAGGTTTTCAGAGAGACGGGTACGCAATGTGGCTAATAATAAAAAGCCGATTGCGGGAAACAGGAATGTTAAGTAGAGAAAATTCATCCGCGCATCTCACTCGCAACGTCAATATCCAGGGAATGATGGCGACGATAAAACTGCAACACTATCGCCAAACCGATACTTGCTTCCGCTGCAGCCAGGGTCAGGATCAGGATGAACATCACTTGTCCGTCCGGCGCACCCCAGCGACTACCTGCAACAATGAAGGCGAGCGCCGCCGCATTCATCATCACTTCCAGGCACATCAATAAAAATAGAATGTTGCGGCGAACCATCACCCCAACCAGTCCCAGTGTAAAGAGCACACCCGCTACCGCGAGGCCCTGCTCCATAGGTATTGCTATCATTTACGCACACCTTTTTTCGATTACGCGCAGCGCGCTTTGCCATTTATCCGGATGTCGTCAAGCAGATTCCGGACAGCTTAGTTTTAAAATTGTTATTAACCGTTTTGGTCGTCGCGTTTGCCCAAGTGATACGCCGCAACCAATGCTGCCAACAGCAACAATGACGCCAGCTCAACCACCAACAGGTAAGGGCCAAACAGGGAAATACCGACTTGCTTGGCATCCACCAGCGTATGGCCTGCCTGATTCCAGGTGCCATCGCGCAACAGATACAGCATTTCCGCTAACAGGACGGCGGCGAGGATCGCTGGCACAACCCAGGTTTTGGGCGTTAACCAGGCGCGCTCTTGCATCGCCACGGCGGGGCCGATATTGAGCATCATCACCACGAACACGAACAGCACCATGATGGCACCGGCATAAACAATAATTTCAAGCGCACCGGCAAAAGGCGCACCGAGCATAAAAAATATGGCTGCAACCGCTAACAGCGACACAATCAAACTCAACAACGCGTGCACCGGATTGGTATTGGTCACTACGCGCAAGGTTGCGTAAATCGCGATTGCGGAGGCAATGTAGAATGCAATTTCCATCGTATGTCTCTTCTTTTCAGTCGGGCCGGAATTAAGGCAACAAGCTTTTTACATCGATAGGCTTGGCTTCGTTTTGCGCTGCGCCTTTTGGCTTGCCCGCAATCGCCATACCGGAAACACGGTAAAAGTTGTAATCCGGATTTTTACCCGGGCCAGAAATCAACAAGTGCTCTTTCTCGTACACCAGATCCTGACGGTTGTATTCCGCCATCTCAAAATCCGGGGTCAATTGGATTGCAGTTGTCGGACAGGCTTCTTCACACATTCCGCAGAAAATGCAACGCGAGAAATTGATGCGGAAAAATTCGGGATACCAACGGCCATCATCGGTTTCTGCTTTTTGCAATGAGATACAACCCACCGGGCAAGCAACCGCACAGAGGTTACAGGCTACGCAACGCTCCTCACCATCCGGATCGCGCGTCAATACAATGCGACCACGATAGCGCGGCGGCAGATACACTTTTTCTTCCGGATACTGGATGGTGTCGCGCTTGCGGAAACCGTGGCTAAACACCATCAGCAAACTGCGTATCTGGGTGCCCGCTCCGGAAACCAGTGAAACAATATTTTTTACCATAATTACTACCCTCAAGCTGCCGGAGTATTCAGCAGCACAACCGCTGCAGTAACCAATAAGTTCACCAGCGTCAGTGGTAAACACACCAACCAGCTGAATTTCATTACATGGTCATAACGTGGACGCATCAACGCACCGCGCACCAATACGAACAACATAATGAAGAAGCCGGTTTTTACTGCGAACCAAACGAATGATGGAATGAAATCGAGATATGGCAGCGGTTTCCAGCCACCGAAGAACAGGGTCACAATCATCGCTGATACCATCACTACACCGATGTATTCAGCCACGAAGAACATACCCCACTTCATACCGGAATATTCAATGTGGTAACCGTCGGCAAGTTCTTGTTCCGCTTCCGGCTGGTCGAATGGATGGCGGTGAGTTACCGCGATACCGGCAATCATAAATGTACAAAAACCGAAGAATTGCGGGATGATATTCCACAGATTGGATTGCGCTTCAACGATATCGCGCAGGTTAAAACTACCCGCTTGCACTACCACGCCCATCAGCGCCAAACCCATAAATACTTCGTAACTCACGGTTTGTGCAGCCGCACGCAAGCCACCGAGCAATGAGTATTTGTTGTTGGATGACCAGGCAGCGAACATCACTGAATACACAGCGAGACCGGCCATACCAAAGAAGAACAACAAACCGATATTTAAATCGATAACACCCCAGGTTGCCGTTACCGGGATCACTGCCATGGATAACAAAATCGTTCCCATCGCAATCGCCGGTGCAAGGCGGAAGGTTAATTTGTCTGCAAAGGGTGGAGTCCAGTCTTCTTTGAAAAACATTTTGAACATGTCGGCAACAATCTGGAACATACCAAACGGACCAACACGGTTAGGGCCATAACGGTCTTGCCACCACGCCAGCAATTTACGCTCGATCAAACTGAGGTAAGCCGCAAGCAAAACAGTGACTAACAAAATCACAACCGCCTGGAAAACGGTAAAAAATATTTGCGCCAACTCTGGCGTTACCCAATCAAACATTACACAGCCTCCTGCATAACTTGCGCCCAGGTTTCACCAACAAATGTCGGGATACCTTTCAGGCCAACCGGTAAACCGAGGCTGCCAGCCGCGAGTGTTGCACTCACTTTTACCGGCAAACGCAGATTGTTATTAACAATGCGCACGATGACAGTGGCGTTATCTTTCACACCGATGCGCTCGGCATCCGCAACCGAAATCGCTACGTAAGGCGCCGGGATTCTGTCCGCAATAACCGCTGCTTTTGAAGTCATCTCTTCGCTACCAAACATGTGGTACAGCGGAGAAACGCGCAGCTTGCTGTCTGATGCAACAAATGCCGCAGGGACATCGTTGAAATAATTGAAGCTTGCATCAGCGCGCGCTTCGATCAAACGTTTACCCGCATCACCTTTGCGTGAATGGCCACCGACTTCGTCCTGGAATTTGTTCCAGGCTTGTGGTGAGTTCCAACCCGGAGCCCATGCAAATGAGGTCAATGCCGCCGGATTTTCCGGACCAACATAACCTTCCATTGAGTGCGCCAATGCCGAGTCGCTATCTTGTGAAGCACGCGGCTCGTGAACGCTGATGTTTGCACGCATTGCGGTGCGGCCAGAATAACGGCGCGGCTCGCGCGCGAGTTTCAACCCTTTAATACGGAAGTCAGCGTTCGGAGCTGCATCGCGAATTTCTGCAAGCGCTGGAACTTCAGTGACAACTGCATTGATCACTTCATCCAGTTGAGTCCAGGAGAAAGGCTTGTCTTCAACGGCAGTGTGGATCGCATGCAACCAGCGCCAGCCTTCTTTCACTTGTACTTTTGCATCGTAGAATGCCGGGTCATAAACCTGGAAGAAACGTTGTGCACGACCTTCACAGTTAATCACGGTACCGTCTGCTTCCGCGAAGCTTGCACCGGACAATACCAAGTGCGCTTTTTCCTGTACTGCTGTTACCTGGTGATCAAGAACGATTACCGATTTCGCGGCAGACAATGCGGCATCAACCAATTCTTTTGGTGCGCGACGGTACAAATCATTTTCTGCGATGACGATTGTATCTGCTGCGCCATCTTTCAATGCAGTCAGTGCATCAACCACTGATTTACCTTTCAGGTAAGCAACGCCAAGGCTGTTTACTTCAGGAACAACCAGAGTAATTGCTACTGCTTTTTCGCGCGCTTTCAATGCAAGCGCAACGTTTGCAGCCGCTTTGATAACAGACTCGGAACCTGCTGAAGTACCCGACACAACCAGCGGCGCTTTTGCTGCGAGTAATGCATCAGCGATGGTTTGTGCCAATGCGCGCTCTGCATCACTCAGATCATTCGCTGCTGGCGCATTACTATCGATAATATTGGCTACCGCAAAACCCAAACGCGCAATACTTTCTACCGGCGCGCGATAAGTTTCAGTCGCCGCATCATCCAGGCGAGTTTCCTGGAAGCTGGCGATAAACAATGGGCTCTTCGCATGCTGGCCAATATTTTTAATGGCTTCAGCAGCCCACTCGGATACGCGCTTTTCCGCCGCCATTTCATAGGCTTTGCCTTTCACGGCTTGACGTAATGCCAGTGCAATACGCGCTGCGGTCTGGGTTAAATCTTCACCCAGGATAAATACTGCATCCCTGTTTTCGAGATCGCGTACTGGTGGAGTGTGCAAACCGCTGTTTTGCAGAATGTCCAACACCAACTCAACACGTTTTTGTTCAGCCGCTTCAAAACCGGCACTGAAATTTTCTGCACCGACTAATGAACGCAAGGCGTAGTTGGTTTCAATGCTTGCACGTGGCGAGCCGATACCAATAACTTTTTTGGAATTTTTAAGCGCGGCAATCGCCCAATCCAATGCACCATCTAAAGTGGTTGCACCAAGGCCGTTAGCAGCACGCAGGAATGGAACGCGCGGACGATCTTCGTTGTTGACATAACCGTAACCGAAACGGCCTTTGTCACACAGGAAATAATGGTTGATCGAACCGTTGTAACGGTTTTCGATACGACGCAACTCACCGTAACGTTCACCGGGGCTGATGTTACAGCCAACGGAACAACCCTGGCATACGCTCGGGGCAAATTGCATATCCCACTTACGGTTGTAACGCTCGGAGTGGGTTTTGTCGGTGAACACACCGGTAGGGCACACTTCTACCAGGTTGCCGGAGAATTCGCTCTCCAGGGTACCGCTTTCTACGCGACCGAAATAAACATTGTCGTGCGCACCGTATACGCCCAAGTCTGAACCATCAGCGTAATCGTTGTAATAACGCACGCAGCGATAACACGCGATGCAGCGGTTCATTTCGTGGCTGATAAACGAACCCAATTCCTGGTTCAGGTGAGTACGCTTGGTGAAATCGTAGCGGCGGGAATCGTGGCCGGTCATTACGGTCATATCTTGCAAATGGCAGTGACCGCCTTCTTCACACACCGGACAATCGTGCGGGTGGTTGGTCATCAACCACTCGACAACACTCGCGCGAAACTCTTTCGCTTCTTCATCTTCAATCGAGATGTAGGTGTTGTCGGTTGCCGGTGTCATACACGACATTACCAAACGGCCGCGCTTATCGTCGGCATTGGCGTATTGCTTGACCGCGCATTGGCGACAAGCACCAACGCTGCCCAGCGCCGGGTGCCAGCAGAAGTAAGGAATATCGAGGCCCAGCGACAAACAGGCCTGCAACAGGTTATCTGCGCCGTTAACTTCTAATTGTTTACCATCAACGTGAATCGTAGCCATGACTTATATAGCCCTTACGCAGTAGCAGTAGCCGCAGCGGTTGCTGGAGCTGCTATGCCTTGTTCAAATTCGGAACGGAAATATTTCAATGCGCTTTGCAATGGTTCCATGGCTCCCGGTGCGTGGGCACAGAAAGTTTTACCCGGACCAAGCTGGCGAGTCAGTTGTTGCAAAATATCCAGGTATTCTGGCTTGCCTTCACCGCGCTCAATCGCCAACAGCATTTTCACCGACCATGGCAAACCGTCGCGGCATGGCGTACACCAGCCACAGGATTCACGCGCGAAGAATTGTTCGAGGTTACGCACCGCCGACACCATGCTCTGGGTGTGGTCAACGACCATCACCAGGCCGGTACCCATACGGCTGCCCGCTTTCATGATGGTGTCAAAATCCATCGCCAGATCCAGGTGATCAGGAGTCAGGAAGTCAGTTGAGGCACCACCGGGCAACCAGGCTTTCAGCTCCAGGCCATCGCGCATACCGCCGGCGTGTTCGTAAATGATTTCGCGTGCAGTAGTACCGATTGGCAACTCCCACAGGCCAGGATTTTTCACCTTGCCGGAAGCACCATAGATCTTGGTTCCACCGTCCGGGCTTTTGCCCTGGGACAACCCTTTGAACCAGTCAGCACCGCGGTTGATGATGTGCGACAAATTGCTCAGGGTTTCCACGTTGTTAACGATGGTTGGGCGGCCCCAAAGACCAGCAATTTGCGGGAATGGTGGTTTGGCCCTTGGATTGGCACGACGGCCTTCGAGCGAGTTAATCAAAGCCGTTTCTTCACCGCAGATATAACGCCCTGCCCCAGTATGCACATGCATATCCAGGCTCCAGCCGGAACCTAAAATGTTTTCGCCGAGATAGCCTTTCGCGTTGGCCTGCTCAATGGCTTCGTTCAAATGTTTTGCCGCGAGGACATATTCGCCGCGCAAGAAAATGTACGCGCGTTTTGCCTGGATCGCGTAAGCCGCGATGATCATACCTTCCACCAATTGGTGTGGCAGACACTCCATCAACAAACGGTCTTTGAATGTACCCGGCTCCATTTCGTCCGCGTTACACACAAGGTATTTCGCACCGGCATCGGGTCCCATCGGGATCAAACCCCATTTGATACCGGCAGGGAAACCCGCACCGCCACGGCCACGCAGGTTTGCATCTTTTACTGCCGCCTGAACGTCTGCAGGGGACATTGCCGGAATCGCTTTACGCACGGACAAATAACCATCCAGCGCTTCGTATTCGTTGATATCAACAACTGGCTTGTTATCAACGATACGGTATGTCAGTGGCTTGATTTCGCCGAGGTTGTTGTTGGGAAGAGTCATACGTATTTCTCCAACAGCGCGGGAATTTGTTCCGGAGTCAAATTGGTGTGGGTGTCATCATTGATCATGATGGCCGGCGCTTTATCGCACGTACCCAGGCAGCAAATTGGCAACAAGGTATAACGTTCGTCTGGCGTAGTTTCACCAAGGCCAACGTTAATGTGCTTGATGATGGCATCCTGGACGACTTCAAAATCCATCAGGTGGCAAGCGATGCTGTCGCACACTTTGATTACGTTACGGCCAACGGGGCGACGGAAAATCAAACTGTAAAATGTCGCGACGCCTTCGAGGTCGGGAGCGGAAATTCCGAGCAGATCAGCTACCGGTTGGATAGCGCCATCAGGCACCCAACCATGGCGACGCTGGATTACTTTTAACGCATCAATCGATGCAGCGCGCGCATCATCATAGTGATGAATGTGGTGCTCGATCTCAGCACGGTCTTCATCGGCCAGGATGTAAGGCTCGACATTGGGACGGTTACTATCAGTACAAATAATCATAATAGTCAGTACAAATAATCAAATTGGTTTACTGGATAATTAGCGGTCAACGTCGGCCATTACAAAGTCGATACTGGCCAGGTAAGCAATCAAATCGGGAATCATACTGCCGCGAATTACTGCAGGAATCTGCTGCAAATGCGGGAAGCTCGGCGTACGGATACGCGTGCGGTAACTCATGGTGGAGTTATCGCTGGTCAGGTAATAACTGTTGATACCCTTGGTAGCTTCAATTAACTGGCTCGCCTCGCCCGCTGGCATGATCGGACCCCATGACACACTCAGGAAGTGGGTAATCAGGGTCTCAATGTGTTGCAGGGTTTTTTCTTTCGGCGGTGGACAAGTTAAATGGTGATCAGCCTTGTATGGACCTTCCGGCATGTTATCCAGACATTGCTTGATGATGCGCAAGCTCTGGCGCATTTCTTCAATACGCACCAGGCAACGATCATAAGCATCGCCGTTGTGGGCCAAAGGAACATCAAAATCAAAATTCTGGTAGCCAGAGTAAGGACGCGCTTTACGCAGGTCGTAATCAATACCGGTAGCACGCAGACCAGGACCGGTAACGCCCCACTCAATCGCTTCCTTGGAATTGTATTGCGCAACACCGATAGTACGGGATTTCAATACGCTGTTTTTGACGGCGGCTTTTACGTATTCGTCGAGACGCTTTGGCATCCAGTCAACGAATTCCTGCACCAGTTTTTGCCAGCCTTTTGGCAAGTCATGGGCAACACCGCCAATGCGATACCAGGCCGGGTGCATACGGAAACCGGTCACAGCCTCGATCACATCGTAAGCTTTCATACGGTCGGTAAACATAAAGAAGATCGGCGTCATACCGCCAACGTCCTGGATGTAGGTACCAAGGAACAGCAAGTGACTGGTGATACGGAAGAATTCCGCCATCATTACGCGGATGGTTTCAACACGAGACGGCACCTTAATGCCCGCCAGTTTTTCTACCGCAAGAACGTAAGGCAGGTTGTTCATTACGCCGCCGAGGTAATCGATACGGTCGGTGTAAGGAATAAAGCTGTGCCAGGATTGGCGTTCGCCCATTTTCTCGGCGCCGCGATGGTGGTAACCAATATCGGGGACGCAATCAACAATCTCTTCACCATCCAACTGCAATACGATACGGAACGCACCGTGCGCACTCGGGTGGTTAGGGCCGAGGTTGAGGAACATGAAATCCTCATCCGCAGTGCCGCGTTTCATGCCCCACTCTTCGGGGTTAAAACGCAGGCCTTCCTGTTCGAAGTCCTGCTTGGCGGCGTTCAACATAAACGGATCGAATTCTGTTGCACGCGCCGGATAATCTTTACGCAGCGGGTGACCCTTCCAGGTCGGCGGCAGCATAATGCGGGTCAGTAACGGGTGACCTTCGAAGTCGATACCGAATAAATCCCACACCTCACGCTCATACCAGTTAGCGTTTGGCCAAATGTTGATAACACTTGGAATACCCAGGCTGTCAGAGGAAAGGGCAACTTTGATGCGCACATCGCTGTTACGCTCAATCGAGAGCAGATGGTAGAAAACGGTAAAGTCCGCTGCGGGTAAACCATAACGGTGGGTGCGCAAACGCTCATCCACCGCACTCAGGTCATACAGCATTGAATAAGGCTTGGGCACATTACGCAGGAAGCGCAATACCTCAACCACTTTATCGCGCGTTACCCAGAGTGTTGGAACGTCGTCTTTGGTGGGTTGAACCACGAAGGTCCCTTCACCAAATTGGGCAAACAGTTCGCTCACTACCTGAGGCAAAGCGGTATCTAGAGTCGCATTCTCAGCCATCTATCAGCTCGTCACTAAAATTAAAATTCTTTTGGATAGGCGCAAGCCCGGCGGCCTGCAAACCACCGGGTTTTAAATGCTATCTGGCTCGCGCAGGTTCACGACCTGGATACGCTCGGCCTGTTTAACATCGCGCTGTGCCGGCATTACCGGGCGATATACACCCTGGTCGCCGCCAACCCAGGTCAATGGGCGACGCTCTTTGCCAATCGATTCCTGCAACAGCATCAAGCCTTGCAAAAAGGCTTCAGGGCGCGGTGGGCAACCCGGAATATACAGATCGACTGGCAGGAATTTATCCACGCCTTGTACAACCGAATAAATGTCGTACATGCCACCGGAGTTCGCACAGGACCCCATGGAGATTACCCATTTTGGTTCGAGCATTTGCTCGTACAAACGCTGAACAACGGGAGCCATCTTGATAAAGCAGGTGCCGGCCACCACCATCAGGTCTGCCTGGCGGGGTGATGCACGAATTACTTCTGCACCAAAACGCGCGAGGTCGTGTGGCGCGGTAAAGGCCGTTGCCATTTCCACATAGCAGCAAGACAAACCGAAGTTATAGGGCCACAGGGAATTTTTACGCCCCCAGTTCACGGCACCGTTGATCATGTCATCGAGCTTGCCCATGAACACATTTTTGTGAACCTGATCTTCCGTCGGATCACTTACCCGCTCCCGGGGTTGTTCAGGGTAGCGAATTTCTGAATTGTCGGAATCAATACGCGTCAGGGTATAGTCCATCAGGAAAACCTCAGGATGCTTAAAACTTAATTGGAATTGGTAGTTGCTGCAGTCTTTGCATTTGCTTCGTCTTTAATACGACGACGGCGCGTTTCGGATGACCAATCGAGGGCACCAAGACGCCAGATATAAATAAGACCAACCAGAAGAACAGAAACGAAAATAAAGACTTCAATAAAACCGGGCCAGCCACTTTCGCGAACGGATACTGACCAGGCGTACAGGAAAAGGGCTTCAATATCGAAAATAACGAAGAACATGGCGATCAAATAAAACTTCGCCGACAGACGCAGGCGCGCACCGCCTACCGAAACAATACCGGATTCAAAGGGCTCGGTTTTCGCCCTGCCTTTACTGCGGCCACCCATAAACACCGGAATGGCGAGCATAAATGCACAAATAAAAATAACACCGAAGATATAAACAGCGAAGGACCAGTTATGCGCAATGGCGTCAATTGACATCAAGTAATCTCCCACAGCGAGCGACGCAAAATGCAAATAATATGCAAATGATAATTAATCTTATTGCGATAGATGAATGCAAAGCCTATTATGTTGTCATTGAGCAAAAGTGCTCGACAAAAAAGACTTATAAAATTTGAGGCTTAAGAAAAATCGGCCGGCATTCTCTATGGATATCAATAAACGGTGTGCAAAAAAGGCGTAAATTCCGTCGTAATAATTCGCATTCCGTGCCCAAAAGTGCCTGATCAACCAATATATTTTGAAGACCGCTTAAAGAAACGCCCCGCATTGTAGCAACTATAGAACCAGACTCAAACCTCGATGACAAAAAAGTTTCATGTATTTGAAGCACTTACTGCAAAAAATTTCGATTCGCGATGAAAAACCGATTAATAAATAACCGCTTTGATTTTATTTGTTCGATTTCATACTAGAGGCCCGCTCTCATACAGGTACAATGCTGGCCGGATAAATCAGTGTAGATCCGGTTGATAGAAGTGAATCTCGTCCTGTTTCAATCAATCGATTTATTAAAGCCACCCTGAACGCATTCAACATTCAAATGTTCATATTTATGGCAGCTATTCATATCCGATATTTTTATTTAATGGCTATCCAGGTTCTCTATGGTTTTACATTCACTTGCGACTCCTCCATTGTCACATCGCCCCGGCAACCGGCAATCATGGGGGCAATTACACGGCTCCGCACAATCCCTTGCCATCGTAAATGCTGCTTTAACCTATAAAGGATTGAGCCTGGTCATCACAGCAGATACCAGCACTGCTATTCGATTGGAAAGTGAATTATCTTTTTTTGCAAAAAATCAGGAGCATCTCGCTGTTCTGCATTTAGCCGATTGGGAGACGCTTCCCTATGACACCATCTCGCCACATCAAGATATTATTTCCGAACGCCTCAGCACACTCTACAAATTACCGTCCATCAAACAGGGCATCTTGATTGTTCCGATAACTACCCTGTTACAACGCCTGATGCCGCAATCTTATTTAATTGGCAATAGCCTGATGGTGTCAGTAGGAGAACAAATAGATACCAACCAATTGCGGCAAAACCTGGAGCGCGCCGGCTACCATTGCGTGAATACAGTTTATGAACACGGCGAATTCGCCGTGCGCGGTTCGCTGATGGATATTTATCCAATGGGCAGCCACCAGCCCTATCGTATCGATTTGTTCGATGACGAAATTGAAAGCTTGCGCACTTTCGATCCCGAAACGCAATTAACAATAGACAAAGTAGAAAAAATCCAGCTTCTCCCTGCAAAAGAATTTCCACTGAATAAAACCGGCATTAATTTATTTAAACAGCAGTGGCTTGAACGTTTCGATGTAAACCATAAAGCCTGCCCGGTTTTCCAGGATATAAGCGCCGGTATTTCACCGCCGGGTATCGAATATTATCTGCCATTATTTTTTGATGCGTGCAGCACATTATTTGATTACCTTCCACAAAACACCCAAGTCTATGCACTGGGCGATATTGAAAAATCTGCCGAAAATTTCTGGGTGGAATTACTGCGCCGTTACGAAAGCCGCCGTGTAGATCCATTGCGTCCATTGCTCGCGCCGCGCGATATTTATCTGGCGATTGATGAAGTATTCGGCCATTTAAAAAATTACTGCAGGACTTTTATAAGTTCGGCAACGTTGGATACTAAAGAAGGCAACATCAATTTCAATACCACCCTGCCGCCATCATTACCAATTCGTGCACAAGCAGAAAATCCCCTTGCTGCAATCCATGCGTTTTTGATGGAGTTTGATGGCCGCGTACTATTTTGTGCTGAATCTGCTGGCCGTCGCGAAACTTTATTGGAACTATTGGGGCGAATCCGCATTCGCCCCACGTCGGTGGATAACTGGGAAGATTTTTATACCAGTAGCGAAAAGCTGGCGATCACCGTTGCACCACTTGAACAAGGCTTGCTACAAACAGAGCCTAAATTAACACTGATTGCGGAATCGCAATTATTTGGTGAGCGAATCCAGCAACAGCGCCGCCGCCAAAAATCGCAAGACAATGCCGATATGGTGGTGAAAAACCTCACCGAATTAAAAATCGGTGCGGCAGTTGTACACATTGATCATGGTGTGGGTCGCTATCGCGGTTTGGAAACCATCACTATTGATAATCAAACCAATGAATTTTTAACGCTGGAGTATGCTGACGAAGCCAAGCTTTACGTTCCAGTGACTAATTTGCATTTGATTAGCCGTTACAGTGGCGCTGAAGACGATCTCGCACCATTGCATCGATTGGGCAGTGAATCCTGGCAAAAAGCGCGCAAAAAAGCGGCCGAGCAAATTCGCGATACTGCGGCTGAACTACTCGACGTTTATGCGCGCCGCGCCGCGCGCAAAGGTTTTGCGTTTCCCAATCCACAGACAGCTTACGAAGCATTTTCTGCAAGCTTTCCATTTGAGGAAACACCAGACCAACAACGTGCCATTGAGTCGGTTGTTAACGATATGCTGTCCAATAAACCTATGGATCGCCTCGTGTGTGGCGATGTAGGTTTTGGTAAAACCGAAGTGGCGATGCGCGCGGCATTTGTGGCAAGCCATGGTGGCAAACAAGTGGCGATACTTGCCCCGACCACCCTGCTCGCCCAGCAACATTACGAATCCTTAAAAGACCGCTTCGCTGAATGGCCAATTACGGTGGAAGTGTTGTCACGCTTCCGCACAACAAAAGAAGTAAATCAAGTATTGGATCGCGTTGCCGAAGGAAAAGTCGATATCGTGGTCGGTACGCACAAATTATTGCAGCCGGATATTAAATTCAAAAATCTTGGCTTGTTAATTATCGATGAAGAACATCGCTTCGGTGTGCGGCAAAAGGAGCAAATGAAAGCCATGCGCGCCGAGATTGATATTCTTACACTGACCGCCACACCCATTCCGCGCACATTGAATATGTCGATGGCAGGCATTCGCGATTTATCGATTATCGCCACACCACCCGCGCGTCGGCTTTCAGTAAAAACATTTGTGCGCACATTTGATGAAGCCACGATTAAAGAAGCAATCCTGCGGGAAATACTACGCGGTGGCCAGGTGTACTACCTGCACAATGAAGTCGATACGATTGAAAAAACCGCGCGCGATTTGCAGGAATTAATTCCTGAGGCGCGTATCGCTGTTGGCCACGGGCAAATGCGCGAGCGCGACCTGGAACGGGTGATGAGCGATTTCTACCACAAGCGCTTCAATATTATGGTGTGTACGACGATTATCGAAACCGGTATCGATATTCCCAGCGCCAACACTATTATTATTAACCGCGCCGATAAATTCGGATTGGCACAATTGCATCAACTGCGCGGCCGCGTGGGTCGTTCGCACCATCAGGCTTACGCCTATTTATTAACGCCGGATCGTCGCAGCATGACTGACGATGCAGTAAAACGCCTTGAAGCAATTAGCGCGGCAGAAGACCTGGGCGCGGGCTTTACCCTGGCAACGTACGATATGGAAATTCGCGGCGCCGGCGAGCTGCTCGGCGAAGAACAAAGCGGCCAGATCCAGACGATTGGATTCTCGCTCTACATGGATATGTTGGACCGCGCGGTAAAAGCCATTCGCCAGGGCAAGCAAGCTGACCTGGAAAAAGCACTGAGTGAAGCCATCGAAATTAATTTGCGTATACCGGCACTCATCCCTGCGGATTATTTGCCCGATGTGCATACGCGCCTGGTTATGTATAAACGGCTTGCGAATGCGCAAAACGAAGATGCACTGCGCGATTTGCAAGTGGAAATGATCGACCGTTTTGGTTTGTTGCCGGAACCAATCAAAAATTTATTCCGCGTCACCCAGATTAAAATCAATGCCGAAGCGATTGGTATTACCAAACTGGAAGCCAACAATCGCGGCGGTAAAGTGGAATTTGCGGGTGATACCCGCGTAGATCCATTGCAAATTGTTAAACTGGTGCAAAGCCAACCGCGCGTCTACAAACTGGAAGGTGCTAGCCAGTTGAAATTTACAATGGATATGGAAAGTACCGAAAAACGCATCCAGTCAGTGATGGATTTATTAACGTATCTCACACCCAAAACGCTCTAATGCAAAAAAACATGGCGCTTACAGTCAGGTAAAAATCTTATGATGTATTTCTGTAAAAAATTGTACCAGTCATTGATGGGATTAGCCACGCTGCTATTAGTAAGCAACTCCCTTCATGCTCAACAAAGCGCAAGCAATCATGAAGGCTGGTACCAGGTTGAATTAATTGTATTTGCACGCAAGGAAGATACATCGCAGGAACATTGGCCAAGCAATATTAAATTGCGCTATCCGGGTGACTGGGTGGAATTAAAAGATCCCGCAATGAGCGACGTTAAAATTGATTTAACGAAAGAAGCTTTTTATCGCCTGCCTGCCAGCGAACGCCAATTAAATGCCCAGGCGCAAAAGCTGGAACGCAATGGCCGCTTTGAACTTTTGTTCCACAGTGCATGGCGGCAAATCATTACTAATAAAAAATCTTCCAAGGCAATTCTTATTAGCGGTGGGCCAACCTCAGGGAAACACCAGGCGCTGGAAGGCAGTATTCGTGTGAGTGTGGCAACTTATCTGGAATTGCAAACCAATTTATGGTTTTCACAATTTGATTTGAATGTCGGACAAGAAGTGACTCAAAGCTGGCCGGAAATTCCATTGCGTCCCAATTACCCTGCAGTGGGAGGAAACACGTTATCACTGGATTCAGATCTCGAATTGGATCAGGCTCTGGCCAAAGAAAACCAGCAAGGAATAAGTGCAAATGTGGATTCGGGCACTGCTGCTAAAACTAATGGCGCAGTACCAGAGTACATCACTCGACAAATTATTTTATTGCAGCAAGAACGGGATATGCGTAGTGGAGAAATACATTACATTGATCATCCGGTGCTGGGAGTTATAGTTCAAGTCACGCCTTATCCACCAACAACCTTGCAATAAAACTGCAAAATAAAAACCCCGGTAGAACCGGGGTTTTTATTTGTCACTCTCTATTTCCCAACTCTCGAAAGACGTCTTAGCCCAGCAAAACTACATCTTCTGCCTGAAGGCCTTTATCGCCTTTTTGCAGCTGAAACTCCACATTCTGACCTTCAGCTAGGGAGCGGTAACCTTCCGCACGGATATTTCGGTAATGCACGAAAATATCCTCGCCTCCTTCTCCTCTGGTTATAAACCCATATCCACGCACGTTATTAAACCATTTAACAGTGCCAATCTCACGATCTGTCGTCATATGAAACACCTCTACAGCCTTGATGCTTTATTGTTATTTGCTCGGTTTGTCTCATCCGTTGATCGCCAGCACAGCAGGCCAGCAGCTATCCAGAACTAACAGGCATTAGTAATTAGAACCAAAATACCTGAGTTAACAGATATTAACAAAACCAGGAAATAAGAGGTGACTTTTTTGTTGCTTCTGCAAATCAAATTGTATTTTTTGCAAATATAAAAATAGTTTTCTTAATATTATTCATACCTGAAGCAAGAATCTGCATCATCTCAGCAATACTCAGTTCCTGATCCGCAAGACCTGCCCCCCAGTTCACGACCAAACACAACGCGGCATAATCCATTGCAAGTTCGCGAGCAAGTGCAGCTTCTGGCATGGCTGTCATTCCCACAAGATCGCATCCGTCACGAATCAGGCGCTGGATTTCCGCCGCCGTTTCCAAACGCGGCCCTTGGGTGCAGCCATAAATGCCCTGCGCCTGGAAAGGTAACCTGGCTTCTGTTAAAGAATTTATCAACTGATCACGCAAGCGTGCGCTATAGGGATGAGTAAAATCGATATGGTTGACATAACCATCCAATAAAAAGTTAAAACTTTGTTCGCGCCCCCAGGTGTAATCGATTACCTGGTGCGGCACCACAAAAGTTCCCGGCGCTATTCCATCGCCCATTCCCCCGACAGCATTAATCGCGAGGATTTGTTTAACACCAACTTCTTTTAACGCCCAAATATTTGCGCGGTAATTAATTAAATGGGGCGGTAACTTATGACCTTTACCATGGCGAGGAAGAAATATCAGCGACTGATTTTCGATGCGGGCAAATGTCAGCGGCGCAGAACATTCACCATAAGGAGTTGATAAAAAACGCTCTTCGATAATTTCCAATTCGGGAAATTGATTTAAACCTGAACCACCAATAACAGCGAGCATCTACTATTCCTTGCAAGCAAAAATACCAGGCGCATTGCGCCAGTAATTGTGATAATCCATTCCAAAACCAAATACATATTTATCGGGAATATCCAACGCGCTGTAATCGGCAGCGATAGGCGCAGTGTATCCAGCAATTCTTTTAGTCCCTAATACAGCGATGCTTACACTCAACGCACCTTCATTCAGGCAATGCTCAACAATTGCCTTTAGGGTAATACCCTGGTCCAATAAATCGTCCACTAACAAAATATGTCGCCCGCCCAAAGCGACTTCCGGTTTCCGCTTCCATATCAAATTATTTCCTTGCAATGCCCCTTGATAACGCGTCGCGTGCACGTAATCAATTTCGAGCAGGAAATCCAGGCGTGGTAATAAATATCCGAGCGTTGCCAGGCTGCCGTTCATAACCCCTAATACCAATGGATTTTTATCGGCAAAGTTCTGCGTTATAGGTTCAACTATTTTATCCAATGCAGCTTCAACGTCTTGCAAAGAAAAAATAATTTCTGCATCGGAATAAATTTGCTGGAGCGTATTCAGGTCCATAGCTAGCCTATCAATTAAGTAGTTTGCGCACGCTTGGCCATATAAGCCGCGTAATCAGGTACAGAATGAGAAGACTCAAGGTTAAATAGCGGCGATGCCACAATAAAATCAGCAGAACTCTGATTACAAGCAACCGGAATATTCCATACCGCTGCGATGCGCAATAACGCTTTCACATCAGGATCATGCGGCATCGGTTCGAAAGGGTCCCAGAAAAAAATCAACATATCCACTTTGCCCTCGGTAATGAGCGCCCCCACTTGTTGGTCTCCCCCCATTGGGCCGGAAATTAATTTATTAATGGCGAGGCCGGCTTCTTTTTCAATTAGAGTGCCGGTAGTACCAGTGGCATAGAGCGTATGCTTTTGTAAATCGGCGCGATGTTTTTGGCACCAGCCCAATAAATCTTTCTTTTTGTTATCGTGCGCAACCAGCGCAATGGATTTTGCAGCAGGCAAACTGATTTCTTTGTATTCCATAAACCTATACCTTATAAAAGCTGCGCCGTAATTAGCGGTAAAAAGTGGCAGGCAAAAAAAATGACCTTGCTTGATTATAGCAAGGTCATTTTGAATAACACTATAAAGCCAAAAATGGCTTCAAAGACATAACAATTAGTGACTCAACTCCAACAACAGCTTATTCAAGCGCTGTACGTAAGCCGCAGGGTCTTGCAATTGTGCGCCTTCTGCCAAGTTGGCTTGATCAAACAGGATATGCGCCAAATCACCAAAACGGCTATCGTTAGCTTCTGTTTCAAGCTTCTTCACTAATGGATGATCCGGGTTCAACTCAAAGATGGGTTTTGCATCCGGTACTTTTTGGCCTGCCGATTCCAGAATACGGCGCATCTGTGCACCCATATCAAATTGGCCAACTACTACACACGCCGGTGAATCGGTCAAGCGGTGGGTAATCCGCACTTCAGAAACTTCTTCGCCTAATGCAGTTTTCACACGCTCCAGCAATGGCTTAAGTTGCTCAGCCACTTTTTCCTGTGCTTGTTTTTCCTCTTCGGTATCCAGTTTACCCAGATCCAATTCGCCCTTGCCTACATCCTGGAAGTTTTTGCCTTCAAATTCTTGCAAATGGCTCATCAGCCATTCGTCAACACGATCCGACAACAACAATACCTCAATGCCCTTCTTACGGAATACTTCCAAATGAGGGCTGCTCTTTGCAGTGTTGAAATTTTCGGCAGCGATGTAATAAATTTTTTCCTGGCCTTCTTTCATGCGCGCCACATAATCATCGAGCGAATTATTTTGCTCGGCGGTGTCAGTGTGAGTAGAAGCAAAACGCAATAACTTGGCAATTTTTTCGCGGTTCGCAAAATCTTCTGCCGGACCTTCTTTAATAACCTGACCAAATTCCTTCCAGAAAGTGGTGTAATTTTCCGGTTCGCTTTTCGCCATTTTGCCCAGCATATCCAATACACGTTTGGTCAACGCAGAGCGCATTGACTCGATGTTAGGATCTTTCTGCAAAATTTCGCGCGATACATTCAGACTCAAATCGTTGGAATCCACAACGCCTTTAATGAAGCGCAAGTACAAAGGCAGGAATTGTTCTGCATCATCCATAATAAAAGTGCGTTGAACATACAATTTCAAACCACGCGATGCATCGCGGTTATATAAATCATAAGGCGCGCGCGCGGGAATGTAGAGCAGGCTGGTGTAATCCAGATTACCTTCCACGCGATTGTGGCTCCAACTCAATGGGTCAGTAAAATCGTGGCTTACATGCTTATAAAATTCTTTATATTCTTCATCGGTCACATCAGAACGTGAACGTGTCCAGAGCGCCGTGGCAGTATTAATTACTTCATCTTCCGGCTCAGCAGTGCTCGATGCATCTTCCCCCGCCGGAGTTTGTTTTTGCATAACAACCGGAATGGCAATGTGATCGGAATATTTTTTGATGATGGAGCGCAAACGCCAGTGGTCAGCAAATTCCAGTGCATCATCTTTTAAATGCAGTTCAACGGTCATACCGCGTCCGGCCTTTTCCACCGATTCAACCGTAAACTCCGCATCACCGGAACATTCCCAACGCACCGCTTCATCAGGCGCAGCGCCAGCACGGCGAGTCGTCACGACAACGCGATCTGCAACAATAAATGCAGAATAGAAACCCACACCAAACTGGCCAATTAATTGGGCATCTTTTTTCTGGTCGCCCGACAATTTTTGCATAAATTGCGCAGTACCGGATTTAGCAATAGTGCCCAGATTTTCGATCACCTCAGCACGCGACATACCAATACCGTTATCGCTGATGGTGAGGGTTTTAGCATCTTTATCAAAACTGATACGGATCTTGAGCTCAGTATCACCTTCATATAAATCGCCGTTGGAAACCGCTTCAAATCGCAGCTTATCAGCTGCATCCGAGGCGTTGGAAACCAGCTCACGCAGGAAAATTTCCTTGTTTGAATACAATGAATGGATCATCAAATGCAGCAATTGCTTGGCTTCTGTCTGAAAGCCACGGGTCTCTTTGCGGGCATCAACGGTCATTTTGTCGAACTCCTGGTTACATGCACGAATTTACTAGGGAAACAGCCTTTGCAGGCGAGTGAGGACTAGATGGGGCAGCAGTAAAAGAATTCAAGGGGAAACAAATGTGACGCGCAATAACAAATGCAATAGAAATCAAACAGGCAATAAAAAAGCCGCTCAGTAAGCGGCTTTTTTATACAAATCTGGTAGGACTAAGCAGACTCGAACTGCTGACCCCCACCATGTCAAGGTGGTGCTCTAACCAACTGAGCTATAGTCCTAAAATGCTTACCCTTGCGGGTGGCAGGGCGCGCACTTTACCAAGGCATACTCGCAAGGACAAGACCCAACAACTATTTTTTTGAGCCCCGCCCCGCTGCTGGCCTAGGGATTACCCAAACCGCGTGCGAGATCGGCTTTTAAATCACCAATTTCCTCCAAACCAACTGCGATGCGAATCAGGTTTTCGGTAATACCTGCATCAGCTTTCTGCTCCGGTGACAAACGACCATGGGTGGTGGTTGCCGGATGGACGATGGTAGTTTTGGTATCGCCCAGATTCGCCGTTAAAGACATGATGCGGGTTGCATCAATAACTTTCCAGGCTTCGTCGCGGCCACCTTTCACGCGAAAGGATAATACTCCACCAAACGCTGATTGTTGTTTGGCCGCAAGTTCATGACCTTTGTGCGATGGCAAACCGGCATAGAAAACTTTTTCTACTGCCGGATGTGAATTCAACCATTGCGCCAGCTCCAATGCATTCCGCGAATGGGCTTCCATACGCAACCGCAAGGTTTCCAAACCTTTTAAAAATACCCAAGCGTTAAATGCACTTAACGTTGGGCCAGCGCTGCGAATAAAACCGAGCACTTCATCGACCAATACTTTTGCACCGGCAACAACACCACCGAGACAACGGCCCTGACCATCAATGTATTTGGTAGCCGAATGGATAATTAAATCCGCCCCAAATTTTAATGGCTGTTGCAATGCGGGTGTGCAAAAACAGTTGTCAACTGCAAACAATGCGCCGTGTGCATGCGCAAGGTCGGCAAGGCGCTGGACATCAATAACATCGCACAATGGGTTTGATGGAGTTTCCACAAACACAAGTTTGGTGTTGGATGTAAAACCCGCTTCCCATTCGTCGTAATTAACCGGATTTACAAACGTAGTCGTCACGCCAAATTTTTGCAGGTATTTAGTGAACAGTACGGTGGTAGTGCCAAACACACTGCGCGAGCAGAGCACATGATCACCCGATTTTAATAAAGCGATACAGGTACTCAAAATAGCAGCCATACCAGATGATGTAGCCACTGCCGCTTCCGCACCTTCAAGTGCAGCGATACGCTCTTCAAACATACGCACGGTCGGATTGGTATAACGAGAATAAACGTTACCTTCCTGTGCACCGGAGAAACGATCTGCTGCTTCTTGTGCGCTACCAAATACATAACTGGATGTTAAAAATAACGCTTCGCTGTGTTCGCCTTCGTGCGAACGAGTGGTACCGGCGCGAATCGCCAGGGTATCCAGGGCTGCACCGAATAGCGGATCTTCTGAAAAATTATCCATTAAACATTCACCAAAATCTTTAACCATTAGCCGCGCGCTGCGCCATTATGCAAACCTATAGGTAACTCCATTTGCTTGACGCTTTTTTTGCCAGACTTGGCACTGTCATTACGCGCAGCAGCAACTTTATCCAGATATTCCTGAGTCACATCACCCGCACAATATTCACCATTAAAAACCGCGCAATCAAATTCGGTAACTCTATTATTTCCTTCTGCTGATGCTGCAACCAAATCTTCAAGATCCTGATAGATCAACCAATCAGCACCAATTTCCTTGCACACTTCCTCATCGCTACGGCCATGTGCAATCAACTCTGCCGTAGTCGGCATATCAATACCGTATACGTTAGGATATTTCACTGCCGGTGCGGCTGAGGCGAAATATACTTTCTTCGCACCTACATCGCGCACCATCTGGATTATTTGCTGGCAAGTAGTACCACGAACGATAGAGTCGTCGACCAATAGCACAACTTTATCCCTGAACTCCAATTCGATTGGATTCAGTTTCTGACGCACTGATTTTTTACGCTGCTGCTGGCCGGGCATGATAAATGTGCGCCCAATGTAGCGATTTTTTACCAGCCCTTCGCGAAATTTCACACCCAGTTTTTGTGCTAGCGCCTGACCTGCGACGCGACTGGTATCCGGGATTGGAATCACTACATCGATATCATGATCAGGGCGTTCACGCAGGATTTTTTCAGCGAGCTTTTCGCCTTGACGCAAGCGCGCCTTATAAACCGAAATGCCATCCATAATTGAATCCGGGCGAGCAAAATAAACGTGCTCAAAAATGCATGGGCTCAAACGCGGGTTTTGTGCACATTGGCGACGATGCAATTCACCTTCTTCGGTAATGTATACAGCTTCGCCAGGCGCAACGTCGTCAATTAATTCAAAACCAAGTACATCCAGCGCAACACTTTCGGATGCCACCATATATTCAACACCACCTTCTTCTGCATTACGTTTGCCGTATACCAGGGGGCGGATACCATTCGGATCACGAAATGCAACCAAACCATAATTTGCAATCAGCGCTACGACCGAATATCCACCGGTAACACGTTTGTGCACACCGGCAACAGCGGCAAACATATCTTCCGCCGTGGGGCTTAATTTGCCTTGTAATTGCAATTCATGTGCGAACACGTTTAACAACACTTCGGAATCCGAATCGGTGTTTACGTGGCGCAAATCCATTTTAAAAATATCTTCGCTGAGCTTGTCAGCGTTGGTCAGATTGCCGTTATGCGCCATCGCAATACCATAGGGCGAATTCACATAAAAAGGTTGCGCAAGTGCCGGCCCCGAGCTACCCGCCGTTGGGTAACGAACATGGCCAATCCCCATATTGCCCAGCAAACGCTGCATGTGGCGAGTCCTGAAAACATCCTGCACCAACCCATTGGCTTTTTGCTGGCTCATGCGGCCGTTTTCACAGGTGACCATACCGGCGGCATCCTGACCACGGTGTTGCAAAATGGTTAACGCATCGTAAATCTGCACATTCACATCGCGCTTACTCACAATACCTACAATGCCGCACATAAACTTGCCTCAATAACTTTGAACAAAATTAATAACGAAATAATCTGTTAACTCACACCGACCGGGCCGGCTCTACGCTGCCGAAAAGCGTTTGAACCCATTGACTGACATCATCATAAGCTTCAACGACCCAGCCTTCGCAGGATTGAAAATGGGGGATCAGTTGTGCTTGCAACCACCAGTCGTCTTCATTAACAGGGATAAATCCGGGTAATAAAATCAAAATTGCCATCACGATAATAAAGGCGCGTACCGCGCCGAATACCATGCCAAGCAAGCGATCCGTGCCAGACAGGCCGGTCGCACGTACCAATGCACTTACCAAATAACTGATCATTGCACCGAATAATAATGTTGCAATAAATAATACAGCGTAGGCCGTCATTAAACGAACGGAGGGAGTTTCAATATGGTCAACCAGCAGGGTTTCAAGCTGGCCACCGAATAATCTGGCCACCAGTACGGCGGAAATCCAGATCACCAGCGAGAGCGCTTCGCGCACAAAGCCGCGAATCAAACCGATAAAACAGGACAGGGAAAAGATCCCGATAATGGCCCAATCAGCCCAATTCATTCGCCCGACCGCTCCGGAAGAAAAGTGAGAGGTTTACAGAGGCGCGCATTCTACCAGAGGCGAGGCGTTATGGCTTCATGGTTTGAAGGGTAAAACCAGTGAATTCACTTTAAGGCGCTTGTCCAATTGCGATTTAATCGCAAGTGCCTGGGCTTTATCCTGCTTTGGGCCAATAAATACGCGATATATACTCCCATTTGCAGAAGGTACTGCGCGTACATAGGCCTTATGGCCTTCCGCTTGCAGTTGGTCGCGCAATTTATTGGCCCCTTCCTGCGCACTAAGGCTGGCAACCTGGATAACCCATGCATCAGGCAAACCCTGGGCATTTAAAGGTAATTGGGGAACCTGATCGGATTTTGCCCCCGCCACACTTGCAACTGAAGAAGCTTGCGCTTGTGAGCTGGCAACTATCTTCTGCCCCTGCAGAGGCTCGACACTCTCAGCAGGAGGTACGGGTAATTCGCTAACCGCCGCATCGCCGCTATCCGGAACAAACATTGTTTCCGGCGCAGGTGCCGACTCAACCCCCTCCGGTTGCGCAGGCTCATTAAAATCTACCGCCGTAATACTTGGGCGCCCGGGGATTTGTGATTCAGTATTTACTTGGTATTGTTGGCGGTCTTTAAAAAAACTGGGCAAGAACAATACTGCAATTGCAGCTAACACTGCTGCACCAATCAAGCGATGTTTTACAGATTCTCTCACCTGAAACCTCTGCACCGTTTATCAAACAGGTTAATAAAAACGATTATTATTTTTCCGGAGTGCCATTTAGGTTACCGGTATAGCCAAGGCCTGCAAACCGGCAGCCACGGTGTAAAAGGAGCCACATATCAGGATACGGTCACCGGGATTAGAGCTACCTAAAGCGGCTTGCAAACATTCAGCAACACTCCCGGAGAACTCGGGTTCAACATTTAAATCTGCTAGATTTTGACGCAGCTGTTCAAGAGTTGCAGCACGTGGAATAAATTCCAAATTCGCCAAATACCAGTGATTAATCCGCCCTTTTAAATTTGCCAGGCTCTGGGCGCGATCCTTATCTGACATCATCGCCACAATTCCATAAACACTGGATGAAGGAGATGCATTTTGCACAAGGCGCTCAACTAAATATGCTGTTGCAGCAGGATTGTGTGCAACGTCCAAAATAACTTGCCGGTCATTCCATTGAATTGTTTGAAAGCGGCCAGGAACACGTAACGCAGCAACGCAATCAAATGCATTTAGTGCGGGCAAACTTAACCCCAACAGATGCACAACTTGCAATGCAGCTGCAACACTGGGCAAAGGTAACTGCGGCAATGGTTGATCGAGAAACTCTCGCGCACCGCTCCACCAATTCCAATGCTCTGCATTAACTTGCATAAATCCAAAATCACGGCTGATTAAATACAATGGCGCAGCTAATGCCATCGCATGATCAAGAACAGTTTTGGGAGGAGCAAAATCCGCACAGATAACTGGCTTGCCTGCACGCATAATGCCGGCTTTTTCATAGCCAATCGAGTCACGGTTATCACCCAGCCAATCAATGTGATCCAACGCAATGCTGGTAATTACTGCGACATCTGCATCAATAATATTGACCGCATCCAGGCGCCCGCCCAAACCTACTTCGAGCACTAAAACAGCGACATTACGACGGCGAAAAATTTCCAGCGCCGCCAAGGTGCCATATTCAAAATAAGTAAGGCTGATAGGTTGCGGATATTCAGGTGAAATTTGCTGGCACGCCAAATAAATTGCAGCAAATGCAGAGCAAATTTCGTCATCAGCAACAGGCTTTCCATCAACAACAATACGCTCGTTGTAATGGATTAAATGGGGAGATGTGTAAACACCGACTGAATAGCCTGCTGAAGAAAGCAGTGCTGCCGTTGCCGTAACACAGGAGCCTTTGCCATTGGTCCCGGCAACAGTAATAACTTTTGCATTCGGATTTCGCAATGTCATCCGCGCGGCGACACAGGCAACCCGCTCCAAACCCAGGTCAATTTCCTGCGGATGGTTTTGCTCTAACCATTCCAGCCACGCCGATAACGAATCAAGCCGCATACTTACTAATTACACCGCCGCTTTACGGGTAAATTTCGCTAATAATGAGGCAAGTTTATCGCGCATATCGCGACGATGAATAATCATATCGATAGCACCGTGCTCCAACAAAAATTCTGCTCGCTGGAAACCTTTTGGCAATTTTTGTCGAATGGTTTGTTCAATAATGCTTGGGCCGGCAAAACCGGCGCGTGAACCTGGTTCGCAAATATTCAAATCACCCAGCAATGCAAGGCTCGCAGAAACACCGCCATAAACCGGATCCGTCATTACAGAGATGTAAGGCGTACCTTGCATCTTCAAACGTTCAATTACCGCGCTGGTTTTCGCCATTTGCATTAGCGAAATTAACGCCTCTTGCATACGCGCACCGCCAGTAGCGGAGAAACAAACAAAGGGAATATTTTCTTTCAATGCGATAGTTGCGGCACGTGTAAAACGCTCACCTACCACATAACCCATGGAGCCGCCGTGAAAGGCAAATTCAAATGCGACAGCAACTATCGGCATGCCTTTTAACTCACCACGCATAGCAACCAGTGCATCTTTTTCGCCGGTTTCTTTTTGCGCTGCGGTCAAACGATCTTTGTATTTTTTTACGTCTTTAAATTTCAAGCGATCAATTGGTTCAACTTCAGTTGCCAGTTCCTGGCGATTCTGCGGATCAAGAAACATATTCAAGCGTGCACGCGCACCAACCCGCATGTGATGATCGCACTTGGGGCAAACATCCAGCGTTTTTTCCATTTCCGGCTTATACAGTACAGCATCACACTTGACACATTTTTCCCACAAACCTTCAGGAACCTTGTTACTACGTTTGGTTTCAGTGCGGGAAATACTCGGAATAATTTTATCTAACCAACTCATGGTTGCATCTCTGTATTTTGTTTCAAGTTAGTTGACTGTTCAGATCAGTAACGAACAACCAGGATTAAAATTGTATTCAACCAAATAAAAATTTATTTAGCCAAGTTTGAAATTGTAATTAGAGGGTATCTATGGCTTTGCGGATGCCGCTGATAATATCCCCAACAGATGCTGCAATTTCTTCTGCTGTTTTATCAGCTTGCGCGCCCATTTTATCAACCAACACACTACCAACAACTACACCATCAGCCAGACCGGCTACCGCTTTTGCAGTTTCAGGATCTTTAATACCAAAACCAACACAAACCGGCAAATCCGTTAATTTGCCGAATTCAGCCAATTTGGTTTTAACCGCATCAACATCCAAATGCCCTGCACCTGTTACGCCTTTAAGCGAAACGTAGTAAAGAAAACCGGATGCGTGGGCGGCAATTTTTTGGGCGCGCTCAACAGTAGTGGTTGGTGCAAGCAAGAAAATATTATCAAGGCCATTTGCGTCGAGCTCTGCCTTCAGCACAGCGACTTCTTCAGGCGGCAAATCGACTGTTAATAAACCGTCAACACCCGCATTTGCGGCAGCCTTGGCAAACTCCGCATAACCAAAACGTTCCACGGGGTTTGCATAACCCATCAATACAACTGGAGTAGTGTTATTGGTTGCGCGAAATTGTTTAACAATTTCCAATGTGCCATTCAAACTGGTGCCGTGCTCAAGCGCGCGCTCATGGCCTTTTTGAATCACCGGGCCTTCTGCCATTGGATCTGAAAAAGGCACACCCAATTCAATAACATCAACACCTTGCTCCACCATTGCATGCAATGTGGGTAAGGTTGCTTGCGGAAATGGATCGCCATTCACCACATAGGCGACGAGAATTTTTTTGCCTGAGGCCTTGGCCTGGTTCAAGCGCTGGGAAATACGACTCATCGATCATTCCTGAAATAACTGTCAACGATGTGACATTAAAAATAAATTTGGTTTTGTTAAAAGATTTTATTAAACGGTAATACCGTCCAAACCTGCCACCGTCAAAATATCTTTATCACCACGACCGGAAAGGTTCGCAATAATAATTTGATCTTTGCTCATGGTCGGGGCCAATTTTTCAACGTAAGCCAGGGCGTGACTTGATTCCAGCGCAGGCATAATACCTTCGGTTTTGGTCACTTTACGGAACGCAGCCAGGGCTTCGTCATCGTTGATTGCTACATAATTTACGCGGCCAATATCTTTTAACCAGGAATGCTCGGGGCCAACACCGGGGTAGTCCAGACCAGCCGATACTGAATGAGTTTCAATGATCTGGCCGTTTTCATCTTCCATCAAATAGGTGCGATTGCCATGCAATACACCGGGAATTCCTTTATTTAATGGAGCCGCATGTTTGCCGGTTTCAATACCCAGACCACCCGCTTCAACGCCGTACATTTTTACCGATTCATCGGTAAGGAATGGATGGAACAGGCCAATGGCGTTGGAGCCACCACCAACGCAAGCTACCAGTGCATCAGGCAAGCGACCTGCTTGCTCCAATGATTGACGCCGGGCTTCACGACCAATAATTGATTGGAAATCGCGCACTAATTGCGGGTAAGGATGCGGGCCGGCAACGGTACCGATAATGTAGAAAGTATCATCCACATTGGTAGCCCAATCGCGCATGGCTTCGTTCATCGCATCTTTCAAGGTGCGGGAGCCGGACGTTACCGGAAATACTTCTGCGCCCAGTAATTTCATGCGATATACGTTCAGTGCCTGACGTTTGACATCTTCAGCGCCCATATAAACGCGGCATTTTAAACCAAGGCGAGCGGCAACAGTCGCGGTGGCAACACCGTGTTGCCCTGCACCGGTTTCAGCGATTACACGGGATTTGCCGGTAAATTTCGCCAACAACGCCTGGCCAATAGTGTTATTAACCTTATGGGCACCGGTGTGATTGAGGTCTTCACGTTTTAAATAAATTTGCGCACCACCCAGTTCGCGGGTCCAGCGCTCAGCGAGGTAAAGGGGGGATGGACGGCCAACATAATGGGCCATGTCCTTATCGAATTCAGCCTGGAAACCCGGATCATCTTTCAAGCGCGAATAAATGGACTGAAGTTCATCGAGCGCGTAAATCAATGTCTCGGACACAAAACGGCCACCGTAAGGGCCAAAATGACCTTCCTCATTGGGGAAAGCACTGTAATCAATCGACTGACTCACCGTTAAATCACCTGTAGTAAGCCGGTAGCACCATTAAATCCGGGCTGACCGGGCATTAGTAATAAAAGATTTGATTTGGTTGTGATCTTTTTTTCCGGGCGCTGATTCTACACCACCACTGACATCAACCCCATAGACACCGGTTTTACGAATAGCTTCCGCAACATTTTCGGATGTCAAACCACCAGCAAGTACAATTGGTGCTTTGGAGTTACGAGGAACCCTGCCCCAATCAAATGTTTCTCCCGTGCCCCCGGGAACACCCGGGCGATATGCGTCAAGCAAAAATCCAGAAGCATTCGGATGAGCAGCGATAGCAGCTGCAATATCCAAATCCGGTCGCATGCGAATAGCTTTTATATATGGGCGTTGAAAGCTTTCACAAAAAACAGCCGCCTCATCACCATGGAATTGCAATAACTGAACAGGAACTCCGGCAACTACCGATTCCACCAACGATGCAGGAGGATCTACAAATAAAGCAGTCACACTGATAAAGGGGCCAGCAGCAAAGGCAACCGCCCGTGCTTGCTCAATATTAACGGCGCGAGGGCTTGCTTCGTAAAACACCAATCCCAAGGCATGTGCGCCGGCATCAACAACTGCTCGAGCATCCTCTATATTGGTAATACCGCAAATTTTAACTCTTACGCCGGACACGCCGAAATGCTCCTGTCAGCCTCATAAAATATAAAAACGACCGCACAAACAGGGTCGCTTTTAAAAATCAGGCGGGGATATTAACAGACTTCACAGCGAAAAACCGCATAAAGACCAAGCACAAAAATCAAGCAATTACAGCTCTGCCGCAAAGCCTCCTATCGGCTCGGGAAAATATAAAGGCCCGGGAAAACACGCAGGTAAAACAAAATCTTGTGGATAATCAACGTTAACGAGATACAAACCAAAGGGTTTTGCTGTTACGCCACCAGCACTGCGATCACGCGCAGCAAGAACTTCGGCAACCCACTCAGGCGGCTTGTCACCCGCTCCTACTGTCAGCAAAACACCAACAATATTGCGCACCATATGATGGAGAAATGCATTGGCCTGCACCTCTAACACAATAAGATCGCCACGCCTGGCCAGATGCAGATACTCGATTTTCCGTACCGGACTTTTTGCCTGGCATTGGGTAGCGCGAAAGGAGGTAAAGTCATGCTGCCCCACTAAATGTGCAGCAGCTTTACGCATAAGTGATACATCCAGCGGACGCGATGACCAGGTCACCTGATCATGCAATAACGCAGATGGCGTCTTCGCATCGCTCAACAAATAGCGATAGGTGCGATTCAGCGCACTGAAGCGCGCATGAAACTGCGGAGTAACTTCTTTAGCCCAACGTACACCAACCGCATCTGGCAAGTGCGGACGAGTACCCCGCAACCAGGCTTTTTCCGGGCGTACCGCCAGCGTATCAAAATGAATTACCTGATTAGTCGCATGGACACCAGCATCGGTGCGACCAGCACAGACCAGCGTAATTTCTTCATCAGCCACTTTCGATAACGCATATTCCAACGCTTGCTGTACAGTTTTAACGCCGCTGGGCTGCACCTGAAAACCATGGAAATCTGCCCCTTTGTACTCAATACCCAAGGCAATCCTGTGCATACCTTCGGGCCAAGGCGTGTCCGCGACAATTTCGCCATTCCGGGCATAAGGTTTTGAGGTAGGAATAAAGTTTTCGCTCATGAACAACAAACATCCAACAATTCAGGGCATAAAATAAAAAAGCCTTGTACCAGAGGTACAAGGCTTTGGTAAGCAAAATAATAATTAAACTATGCGGCCGAGCAACTCATTCGCCTCTTTCCGCTGGTCATCATTACCCTCATTGATAACTTCGGAGAGAATGTCTTTCGCGCCTTCAGCATCGCCCATATCGATATACGCACGGGCCAAATCCAGTTTCGTTGCCGCCTCATCAGCATCCGCCAGGAAATCCAGTTCAGAATCCATATCATCATCTGATAAATCAGCCAATGCCGCCTCATCACTGGAAAACTCGTTCAAATCAAGGTCATCAGAACCTGCCGAGAAATCGGATAATGCCTGTGAAAATAAATCTTCATCGTGATGATCCTCCGCAACCAATTCCGGAGAAACCGGCTCCTCCTGGGCAACTATCGCTTCAGGCGCGGAAGGGATTTCATCATCCAACTCCAGATCAACACTGGTATCAGCAAGATTACTCTCAGCTAACGCAGGCTCTTCAATACTGAAATCCAACTCCTGATCATCAAGGGATGCACTATCGGAATCCAGATCACTGAGTTCAAGATCAAGATCTGCCAATTCATTAGCAGGTTCGGAACTACGATCAAAATCCAACAGCTCGCCTGAACTTCCGTCCAACACCAAATCAGTATCATTTGAGAAATCAGCTGCGAGTTCGGAATCCAGACCGGCAATATCATCATCGTCCAGATCAAAATTAACTGCGTTATCGGCGTTATCGAGTGCATCAGTCAAATTCAAACCCGATGATGAAAGATCATCCAATTGCAAATCATCATCAAGATCCAACCCAAGCTCAGCCTGATCTTTGGCAATTTCCTGCGCGGCAAATTCAGAGATGCTGGCAGAATCAGCTTCTAAAGCATCGTCATCAAAATCGACATCAAGGCTCTTCATTTCATGATCAAGCGCCGCCAGATCAATGTCATCGACATTCATATCGAGGTTAAAATCGTCCGCCGCAACATCGAGTGACTCTGGCGCATCAGCAACTACCGGAGCACTTGATGGCTCATCTATTAACGCAACGGCTTCATCATCCAGCACCAGATCCTCATCCAATGCAAGATCATCATCCAGATCAAAATTAAACTCATCTTCAATTGCTGCAGTTGCAGGCTCTACATCCTCTGTTGGTAATACGTTGCTATCCAGATCATCCAATGCAAGGGAAAGCTCGGATAAATCATCCGCCTGGGTATTAGCCAAATCGGAGTCATCCAAATCGAGATCAAATTCATTTGTCGATGACTCAGCCACAACCGGTTGATTCGGCTCTTCATCATCCAGATCTAACGCAAAGTCAAAGTCACCCGGTTCATAGGGAGCAGGTGCAGGCGATTGCTCGGGAATTGACAAATCATCGTCCAAATCAAAATCATCAAGTGCAAATTCTTCTGATGCCGGAGCACCAGTATCAAATTCACCGGCGCCGGAAATACCTGAACGTAACTCGGATGCCCGCGCCAGAACTGCTGCGCCAGCCAACGGCAAAAGCGCTGCATAGTGCTTGTCAAAACCGGATACGTTTTGCTGCTGCGCGTAAACCTCCAGCAATTTCATGCGAATATCGGTTGACTCAGGGTCTTTCTTCAATGCATTAAGCAACATCTCTTCGGCTTGATCCAACTTGCCGTAAGCAATGTAAATGTCAGCCTCACCCACAACATCGCTGGTTTCAGCAACAGCTGATGCAGGCTGGTCCTCTGCAAATAATGATGATTCATTGATATCAGCAAAATTGTCCGGGACATCTACCGGCTCATCTATTTGACCGGGTGTTTCATCGAATGCAAAAACATCTTCCTGTTCAAACTCTTGCTGTTCGTTTTCCTGCTGCTTGCGACGGCGGTAAACGGCATAGCCAACACCAGCCAAACCTAAAACGCCAAGACCGATCCAGGGAGCATTTTCAATTGCCGTAGCAACCAAATCTGGCTCGGGTTCAGGTGTTGGCGTAGTCGCTGGCTTTGGCTGAGCAGCTGGTTTGGTTGCAGGTTTAGGAGGAACAGCTGCCGCCGCACTTGAAGCAACAACACTGTTATCCACAGCACTTTCAGTGGCAACAACCGGAGCTTCGACAGGTGCGGTAGTCACAGGAGCTGGGGTTACAGGAGCCGGGGTTGCAGGAGCCGGGGTTGCAGGAGCTGTAGCACCCTTACCTTCATTTTTTTGCTCGGCAGCGATTTGGAGTGCGCGTAATTTTTCATTGCTGACATCAACCAACTTCTGCATGGTTTCAATTTGCGATTCCAGATCTTTCACGCGAGAACTCAGCTCGGTGTTTTCAGCTTTGGACTTATCCAGCTCTTCCAGGGTAGTCGCCAGCTCGGACTCCAATGCCTTGCCAGAACCGTCATTCGCGCCGCTGCCCTTTCCTGCTCCGCTACCTGTAGAAGGAGCAGCCAGCTTAACGCGACCACTTACCGCTGTAGACTCAGCGGGTGCAGTACTTGTACGACGGGAAGCATTGATTTGCGCACCCAATGCAGAATCACCACTGGCAGATGCAAACTGGCTGACAGCTTCAGATTTGCTCAATGATTTCATTTCATTCGCATCGGGAACACGCAATACCTGGCCGCGACGTAACCGATTAATATTGCCAGCAATAAACGCATCAGGATTGGCCTTGTACAAAGCCATCATACTTTGGTGAACAGAAACACTGGAGTCAGGGCGAGCGCGCAGCGCTATTTCCCAGAGTGTGTCATTGCCACGAACTTCATAATCATTGCCACTCAGTTTAGGCTTTGGGCTGGCACCGCCTGAACCGGACGAGGCTCTGGCCGCTGGAGCTCTCTGGGCTGGGGATGTAGTCGGGGATGCAGTTTGGGTAGTGGATTGGGATGGCTGTGCCGTTGAGCGTGGAGTCGAAACAGGTGCCGACTGGACGGCACGGGTTGCCCCATCCTCTTCAAAGGTTGGCAAGTCCATCAACAAGGTATATTCGCGCAACAAACGACCCGCAGTCCAACGCGCCTCAATCAGGAAGTTCAGGTAAGGCTCGCGCACCGGATTGCGTGAGGTAATCAATACTTTGGGTCCATCTGCCGCTTCAAGGTCTACCGTAAATTGGAATTCAGTGTAGAAAAACAAACGATCAACGCCATTACGCTCAAAATCTGCCGGTGAGGCTAAAGTCACCAGGATCTGTTCAGCTGTAAGATCGCGCGTATCAAGCAACTTTACCTCAGCCTCCAGAGGCTGGTTCAGCGTTGACTTGAGCTTAACCTCACCTAGCCCCAATGCGCTCACATGAGATGAGAGCGCCAGAGACGCGAGACCACAGGCTAAAACCAACTGACGAAGACGCATAGCGCTATCCTTTTATTATTCCACGGCTGAATTGCAATGATTAGCCAGACATTTTAGTTGATATACACAGCATCGACCTGAAGGGGTACGCTGCTTTAAGAGGCTTAAAACCTCGAATAAATATTCAGTATCCTTCGTAAGTATTCATTATAAATAGGTTTTTATCAATACTCGGGGTCTTGACAAAGCTGTCATTAAACCGTTTTTTTAAAGCGTTGATACCAGCTTTTGGCAAAAATGTGAAAAAAGCCTGACATTTAAATCCTTATTTATTACCAAAAAGGTTATATAAAGCAAAAACCCCGGGCTTTTAGGCCCGGGGTTTTTAGATAAAACAAAATAAAAACCGCTTATTTTGATTCTTTCAGGATGCGCAGCATACGGCGTAATGGTTCCGCAGCACCCCACAATAATTGATCACCAATCACAAAGGCCGATACATACTCCGGCCCCATATTCAGCTTACGCACACGACCAACACCAATTTTCAAACCACCAGTGATAGAGGCTGGTGTCAGTTCTTGCTCAGTGATGCTGCGATCATTAGGCACAAATTTCACCCAGTCATTACCTGACTTGATAATGGATTCAATTTCCTCAAGCGGAAGGTCTTTCTTGAGTTTGACGGTTAGCGCCAGGCTGTGGCAACGCATCGCACCGATACGAACACACAAACCATCCACCGGAATAGTGCTGTCGGTGCCTAGAATTTTGTTAACTTCAGCCTGACCTTTCCATTCTTCTTTAGATTGGCCGTTATCCAATTGCTTGTCGATCCAGGGGATCAAACCACCAGCCAGCGGGGCAGGGAAAAACTCACGTGGCACATCATTGCGAATGGTGTTAGCAACTTTTCTATCGATATCCAAAATGGCTGATGCCGGTGTTGCCAACTCATCGGCTACCGCGTTATGAATTACACCCATGCCTTTCAACAATTCGCGCATGTGATTTGCACCACCACCCGACGCCGCCTGATAGGTCATAGAGCTAACCCACTCCACCAAACCGGCATGGAACAGACCACCCATTCCCATCAGCATGATAGAGTTGGTGCAATTACCGCCGATGAAGTTTTTAACCCCTTTTTGCAGGGCGCTATCTATAAGGCCGCGATTAACCGGGTCGAGGATAATGACAGCATTATCTTCCATACGCAGGCTGGAAGCTGCATCAATCCAGTAACCATTCCACCCGGAAGAGCGCAGCTTCGGGAAAATTTCATTCGTGTAATCGCCACCCTGACAGGTCACAATTACATCCAGTTGTTTCAGATCATCTACAGAATAAGCATCTTTCAATGCAGGCAAACCAGCCGCAACTGCTGGCGCAGCACCACCCACGTTGGAAGTGGTGAAAAATACGGGCTCGATATCGGCAAAATCATTCTCTGATTGCATACGCTCCATTAATACGGAACCAACCATGCCGCGCCAACCTACAAAACCTACTTTCATCTCAGTCTCTCTTTCATTCAAAAGCTAATTAATCCAGCCAGCGCTGCAACTATGCATTCAAAGCCGCAACAACAGCATCGCCCATTTGCGAGGTAGATACTTTGGTCTTACCTTCCGTATAAATATCGGCAGTGCGGAAACCCTGATCCAGCACACTGCCAACTGCCACTTCAATCGCATCCGCAACCTGCGGATAGCCGAGCGAATAACGCAACATCATGGATACCGACAAAATAGTCGCAAGCGGGTTTGCGATACCCTGCCCGGCGATGTCCGGGGCCGAACCATGACATGGCTCGTACATACCACGGCCATCTTTATCCAGCGAGGCCGATGGCAGCATACCAATTGAGCCGGTCAACATAGCCGCCGCGTCGGACAAAATATCACCAAACATATTGCCAGTCACCAACACATCGAATTGTTTCGGCGCACGCACCAGTTGCATAGCGGCATTATCCACATACATATGTGACAACTCTACGTCCGGATACTCTTTATGCAATGTATCCATCACTTCGCGCCAGAGCATGGTTGCTTCCAGCACGTTAGCCTTATCCACCGAGCAGACCTTACCATTACGCTTGCGCGCCATCTCAAATGCGGTACGGCCAATACGGATAATCTCGCTCTCCGAATATTTGTAAGTGTTGTAACCTTCGCGTTCACCATTCTCGAGTACGCGAATACCGCGCGGCTCACCAAAATAGATACCACCAGCCAATTCACGAACTATCAAAATATCGAGACCTGAAACCACTTCAGGTTTCAATGAAGATGCATCTACCAATTGGGGATATAACAGTGCCGGGCGCAGGTTCGCATACAAGCCCAATTGCGAACGAATTTTCAACAAGCCTTTTTCCGGGCGAATTGCACGATCCAACTTGTCCCATTTGGGGCCACCAACTGCGCCTAACAAAATCGCATCGGCTTTGCGTGCTTTTTCCAAGGTTGAATCTGCCAGAGGGACGCCATAAGCATCAATCGCACAACCACCCATGTGATCGTTTTCAAACGTCAAGCCAAGATCAAATTTCGCATTAACAACATCAAGCACCTTGCGCGCTTCACGTACGATTTCAGGACCTATACCGTCGCCTTCCAGAATTAAAATATGTTTACCCACAAGCATTCTCCAAATTTTAAAAATTCTTATTTTACTACATCAAATAACCAGGGAGCTTCAGCGCGACGCCGGGTTTCATAAGCACGGATTTTATCGGCGTGCTCAAGGGTTAAACCAATATCGTCCAAACCATTTAACAAGCAGTGCTTACGAAATGCATCGATTTCAAATCCAAAACTGTCACCAGATGGTGTAGTTACCGTTTGCGCAGCAAGGTCAACCGTTAATTGATAACCTTCCGTTGCGTACATTTCTTTAAATAACCTATCAACAATCTCTTCGCTCAAAATGATAGGTAACAAACCATTTTTGAAACAGTTGTTAAAGAAAATGTCGGCAAAGCTCGGCGCAATTACACTGCGAAAACCGTAATCATCCAATGCCCATGGAGCATGCTCACGACTTGAACCACAACCAAAATTTTCACGCGCCAGTAAAATGCTGGCATCTTTATAACGCGGAAAGTTCAGTGGAAACCCGGTATTAATCGGGCGACCTTCGCAGCTTTGGTCCGGCTTGCCTTCGTCGAGATAACGCAATTCATCAAATAAATTTTTACCAAAACCCGTGCGCTTGATGGACTTCAAAAACTGTTTCGGGATGATCATATCAGTGTCGACATTTGCACGATCCATAGGAGCCGCAATGCCTTGTATAACAGTAAAACTTTTCATGGGCGTCTCCTCTTAATTGAAAGTGCGAACATCGACAAAATGGCCTGCAATTGCTGCAGCAGCTGCCATCGCAGGGCTCACCAGGTGAGTGCGACCACCGTACCCCTGGCGACCTTCAAAGTTGCGGTTAGACGTTGAAGCACAGTGCTCACCTGCCCCGAGCTTGTCAGCATTCATGGCAAGGCACATAGAGCAACCGGGCTCGCGCCATTCCAATCCTGCCGCGATAAAAATCTTATCCAAACCTTCCGCTTCAGCTTGCGCTTTTACTGCACCGGAGCCGGGAACAACAATTGCCTCTTTAACAGAACCGGCCTTTTGGCGCCCCCTAACAACTTCTGCCGCAGCGCGAATATCTTCAATACGGGAATTGGTGCAAGAACCAATAAACACGCGATCCACATGAATAGAAGTAATCGGTTGGTTCGCCTCCAACCCCATATATTGCAACGCACGAATCATATCGTTGCGTTTTACCGGATCGATTTCACTCGCGGGATCAGGCACCTTGTCCTCGACCGAAACCACCATTTCCGGTGAAGTGCCCCAGCTAACCTGCGGCTTGATATCGGCACCATTTATTTCAACGACCGAATCAAAATGGGCACCGTCATCACTGACAAAGTTTTTCCATTCCGCAACCGCCTTCTCCCATAAATCACCTTTGGGAGCGAAAGTTCTGCCTTTTACATAATCGATAGTGGTTTGATCAACAGCGACCATACCCGCGCGTGCGCCGGCTTCAATCGCCATATTGCACACGGTCATGCGACCTTCCATGCTCATCTCGCGAAATACCTGGCCACCAAACTCCATTGCATAACCGGTACCGCCAGCGGTACCGATTTTGGCGATGATAGCGAGCACCACATCTTTTGGCGTTACGCCAAGGCCAAGCTTTCCATCAACCTTAATCAACATATTCTTCATTTTTTTTGCGACCAGGCATTGGGTAGCCATTACATGCTCTACTTCGCTGGTACCAATACCGTGCGCTAATGATCCCAATGCGCCGTTAGTGGCTGTATGGGAGTCACCGCACACCACCGTCATACCGGGCAAACAGGCCCCGGTTTCCGGTCCCACTACATGCACAATACCCTGGCGCTCATCATTGATTTTGAATTCGAGGATACCGAATTCATCACAGTTATCATCCAGCGTTTTTACCTGGATTAATGACACCGGGTCCTGAATACCACTTACCCCATGGGCACGTTCTTTCCGGGTAGTAGGTACGTTGTGATCCGGGGTGGCGAGGATCGAGTCCACACGCCAGGGCTTGCGTCCTGCCATACGCAGACCATCAAACGCCTGGGGCGACGTCACTTCGTGAACGATGTGGCGATCTATATAGATAAGTGCAGAGCCATCGTCACTTTGGTGGACGAGGTGGGCATCCCACAATTTGTCATAAAGCGTTTTAGCCATGGTGATCTCCAATAAGGCAGCTAGGGCCCGACTCACAAGGTTGCGATGAAACTAATAATAAGAATAGCGCCATGCTACGCCCGGCAAATCCATAAAACAAATTTATCTTTTTTATATATTGCATTCCATTCAGGAATAGTCTAAATATTCAACGAATGGATACACAACACTTACAGGCATTTGTCGCCATCGCTGAAAACGGGTCTTTCTCTGCTGCTGCGGAGCGGCTGCACCTGACACAACCGGCGATTAGCAAACGTATTGCCTTGTTGGAGGAGCAACTCAAGGTACCTTTATTTGACCGGATAGGCCGGCAAGTCGCACTAACCCAGGCTGGTCAGGTCTTATTAAGCAAAGCAAAACTAATCTTGGGGGAGGTAATAGCGGCACAACGGGCCATTGCAGACTTACAGGGAGATATTCAAGGCAAGCTGAGCATTGCTACTAGCCACCATGTAGGGCTGCACTATTTACCACCCTATTTGCGTGAATTTTCAACGCGCTACCCCCAAGTGAAGCTGGACTTACATTTTTTAGATTCGGAGCAGGCATACCATGAAATCTTACAAGGCAGATTCGACCTCGCCATTATTACGCTCGCGCTTTCGCAAGACGCACGACTCCAAAGCCACACCCTCTGGCACGACCAACTCCACTTCGTCGTCGCGCCCTCTCACCCCCTCGCAACCCATGGCAATACAACGCAATCGCATCTTCACCTGGCCGATTTAAGCCAATTCCAGGCAATAATGCCGGACACCAACACTTACACAACCCAACTCATAAAAAATTTGTTTGACGATGAACGCTTACCGCTGGATATCGGCATGATTTCCAACCATCTCGATACAATTAAAATGCTGCTTAGCATTAATCTTGGTTGGGGGGTATTGCCGCGCAAAATCATTGACGAACAATTGCAAATATTAAATGTAGATCACCCGCCAATCATGCGCCCATTGGGTTGCATTCATCATAATCAGCGCACATTAAATAATGCAGCACGTGTTTTTTTAACCTTGCTTCAGGGCGATGACATTTCTGCGAAACATTTAGTGGGCAATCTATAAAAATTTCGGCACACTTGTCATTACAAAACCCACTTAATGTCACAGGAAAACTTTATGCGACACATAACGCAAACAGGAAAAATTTCTTTTGTCGCCTTGACGTTGGCTTTCTGCCAACACGCAAGTGCAGATACCGTATTTGGAATTTATGCTGGTGCCGGCAGCTGGCAAAGCGAATATTCAGGCTCAGCAGGTGACCCAAAAGTCAGCGCAGATGATTTGGGAATGAAAGATAACAACAATAATTTTTATTATATTGCCATTGAACATCCAGTTCCCTTTTTACCCAACCTCAAAGTACAACAAAACAATATCACCAGCGATCAAACCGGCACTATCAATAACAATTTCAGCATTGATAATGTTGTTTTCCCGGCAGGCACCAGCGTAAAGACTGATTTTGATTTGAGTTCCACAGATGCATCACTTTATTACGAGTTTCTCGACAACTGGCTAAACCTTGATCTCGGCATAACATTAAGAAAATATTCGGGGCACTTAAAAGCCGAAGCGCTCACACTGCGTGATGAAATTGATGTGGACGCAACTGTGCCACTGATTTATGGAAAATTTCAATTTGATTTGCCACTCACTGGTTTCTCTGCGGGCATTGAGGGAAATTTTATTAGTTACGATGGCAACAACTTGCATGATTACAATGCAAAAATCAGCTACATGTTTGATTCAGCACTGGATCTCGGACTTGAGGTTGGTTATCGCACAATGAAAATTGATATCAATGAAGATGATGTAACAACAAATCTGGAGCTGAAAGGTCCTTACGCTGCAGCGGTATTTCATTTCTAACATAAAAAACGGGCCACCCTGTGGCCCGTTTTATCAAAAAATCACAAAGCGCCGAGCTGTAGATATAGATTGTAATCCCCGCGAGATGTGAATCCATATCCCATATAAAGAGGTCCAAACGGTGTTTCACCGCCAAGGTAAATAACGCCCGAATCAAGCCAGTCATCGCCTACCGACATAGTGTAATTTTTTTCCAGCTTCGCAGCTTCCAAACCAAACCCCAAACGCAAATCCCCGTTTAACCCCAGTGGCATACGTCCAATAATTTTTTCAGTTCGCAAATGACCGTAGAATGCTTCATCGCCAAGAATCTGATTACTGGCATAACCGGACATTTTCAAAAAGCCTCCTAACATAACCGCGTCATATATTGGCAATTGGCCTTTTACTGAAGTGATGTACGCAGTGCGAATACTCAAAACATAATCGCCCAATTTATAAGCACCGCCCAGGTCAGCAGCTAATTTACTGTAATCCTCATGATGTGAATCAAAGTAACTGATATCCGCACGCCAACCGTGGGATGGGAAATACAAACGATTGCGCCGATCCAGATTTAATTCATACAAAAAGCCACCGAAGCGCTCGTTAACATCAGGCAACGTAATACTGCTTAAATCTGCTGAACCGTTGACATGGTAGTCACGCCAACCCAAACGGGATTGACCATAACCTCCAAGGTTTGAACCTAAAACAACCTCGGTATATGATGTATCCAATTGATATTCGGCAATACGCTCATCATCGATGAAGATGCTAATTTCTTCGCGCTTGCGCAGATAATTCGGCTCAATAAAAAAGTGATGCCGGGTATCTAACGGCTGATAAAAATCCAACTCAACGCGCGGCTTTCCTCCAACATCAGCGCTCGCAAAAAACTCTCCGCCATAGGAATTCAACCAGGTATTGCGATACGCCGCGCGAAAATTAAAATTGGATTCTTGTCGATATTCATTATCAATGGAAAAACCAAAAATCAAATAGTCGAGGCTCGCGTCCTTTTCCCGCGCAACCACTTCTAGGATGTTTTTGTCATTCTCATTGACGACCCGATAATCCACATTCTGGTAAAAACCGTCACCATAAATTCGGATAAGATCTTGCTCCAGCTCGGGACGATCCAACAGCGTTCCCGGCAACTGCTGAATTTGTCGTGCCACATAATCACGATGTATACGTTTGGTGGGGGCAATGCGAACTTCATCGATAACAATTTCGGTTTTGGGGGCGTATTTATTTTTCTTTTTCCACGCAGAGTATGTATTTTGGTCGACTGATAACGTACGCAAAAACATTAATTGTTTTTCAGCACCGGCACGACCAGCATCCGCAGCCTCGTCATAACGCGCAAATTCGGAGGCTTTGATAGTGCCCAAATCCGGATAAATATAAATATCCTGACCGGTCAAACTGGAGAGTGAACGCTCCACGTTTTGCTTGGTAAGCGTACCAATCATCTGTGCAGTCACACTGAACATCGAACCAATATTTTCCGGTTCCCGCAAGGGAGACCCCACATTCACAGCGATGACACGATCCGCATTACAAAGTTCACGCCCCAGTACAACCGGTACGTTATCAACCAGGCCCCCATCAACCAGCTTGCGCCCCTTATATTCAACGGGAGCCATCAAACCAGGGACCGACATACTTGCGCGCATCGCCTGGGTGAGGCTACCTTCGCGAAATACAACGCGCTCGCCTGTGCCAATATCAGTTGCAACAATCGCCAAAGGAATCGCTAGCTGCTCTATGTTGCGCTCACCCAGGTTGGAATCTACTAACTGATTGAAAAAGAGTTTGATCTTTTCACCTGCCACTACACCCGATTGCAATTGGAATCCTTTATGGGTGACCCCTAATTCAGTGCCCGGTAAATAGCGCTGACTGACTTTTTTCTTGCGGTAGCTCAATTGCGAAAAATCGGCGACATCCAGAAAAATATCAGTCCAATCGGCCTCAGCCAACTTCTTGCGCATCTTTTTGGGTGACAAACCCGCCGCATAAGAACCTGCCACCAACGCCCCCATACTGGTTCCAACGACACAATCAATTGGAATCCGTTCGCGCTCCAAAACCTCCAGCACACCGATATGCGCCGCACCACGAGCACCGCCCCCACCCAATACCAGCGCCGTCCTGACAGGCTCTGCCATGGCAGGTACTGCCAATCCACAGCAAACCAGGAGGGCAAGAATAAAACGGGTATGTATTTCCTTTCGCATGTTCATAGCAGTAAATGTCCAAACTCTCAGGATCGGGGTATAAAAATAAAGATGGCACCATAGCAATCAAGCATTCATTTCACCATCCCTAACCAAATCCAATAAATGATTAAAAAGCAGCCTAACAGTTGATTTAATTAATCAATTCTTTCCTACCGTATAAAGATAAAAAGGATAAATATCTTTTTTATTAGCCTTTTAAGAGGACAAAATAATTAAAAGGATAATTTAACTTATAATTTTTATATATTTAGCCTCACAAACCAGCAAAAATCAGACTAATTATCTTTATTTATGGCTTATATTAAAAAAACCATCCCACTTTTTGATTCGTTTTCGGTAGAATGGCCTCGATTTGATATTTTCAGGAAATAACATCATGACCAGTACCCAAGTCGATGACCTTAATGTGGTGTCGCAAGAGCTGCTGATCTCTCCGGCAGAACTTAAGAAAAAAATTCCGTTAACCGAAAAAGCGTGTGAAGTCATCACCCACGGCCGTGAAGTTGTACGCAACATACTGGATCGTAAGGACCACCGCATTTTTGTAGTAATTGGTCCCTGCTCCATTCACGACGTAGCCGCAGCCAAAGATTACGCCCAGCGTTTGAAAAAGTTGGCGGATGAAGTCAGCGATACAATCTATGTCGTTATGCGGGTTTACTTTGAGAAGCCACGCACAACCGTTGGCTGGAAAGGCCTGATTAATGATCCATACCTGGATGACTCCTTCAAAATTGAAGAAGGTTTACATATTGGTCGTCAATTATTGCTGGATATCGCTGAAATAGGCCTCCCGGCTGCAACTGAAGCGCTTGACCCTATATCGCCACAATACTTGCACGACTTGATTAGCTGGTCAGCAATTGGCGCACGTACCACCGAATCGCAAACCCATCGCGAAATGGCCAGTGGCTTATCATCTGCTGTCGGCTTCAAGAACGGCACAGATGGTGGTTTGACGGTGGCAATTAACGCCCTGCAATCGGTATCCAAACCACATCGTTTTCTGGGAATTAATACTGAAGGCCAGGTATCTATTATCCATACACGCGGCAATAGCTATGGTCATGTAGTACTGCGTGGTGGCAATGGCAAACCTAATTATGACTCGGTCAGTGTTGCTATTTGCGAGCAAGAGTTAGCAAAAGCCAAAGTCGTCCCCAACATTATGGTCGATTGCAGCCATGCCAACTCCAATAAAAACCACGAGTTGCAAACCCTGGTCTTGGAAAATGTTGCTAACCAAATTGTTGAAGGCAATAAATCCATTATTGGCCTGATGGTAGAAAGCAATATTGGCGCAGGCAATCAGAACATTCCGGCTAATTTATGCGATCTTAAATATGGTGTGTCGGTTACAGACGCCTGTATTGATTGGGAAACCACTGAAAAAGCGTTGCGCCATATGCGTAACACCATCAAAGAAGCGCTGGTTACACGCGCAAAAGCTTGATAGAACCTGGCATTATTTATTACAGCTAATTACTTGATACAAAAAAGAAAAGCGGCTAACCAGCCGCTTTTTTTATTCCTTTTTGAGAAGTTCATCGCGTAAAAACTGTTAAATTTATCGACATTTTTTTGTTTTCATCTATGGTTTTTTAGGCGAGTGACTGATAGATTTTACTTTGATAGCGTCTGTAAACACGGAAATCCAATTGCGGGAAGCAATAACAATAAACCATTAGCCTGCGGAGAGACGTATGCCTCACAGCCAAAGCGCCCATCAGGGAGAATATCGAACGCCAGACTCATGTCCAAGCCACGGTTTGAAAGGTTTCGATGTTGCCAGTGCTGTTGCTCGCGGTGAGTTTGTATTGAGTCTGAGTACAATGCTGGGATGCGATTATATTTTTGTAAACCATAAAGGCCCGCATGAATTATTGCAGCTTAAACACGCCGATAAAACTATTCGTGAGCTTCTGGATTTACTGGATACTTCCCCCCACCAAAGCATGGTTGTCAGTGTTACTGAGAACACAGAAGGGAAATTAAACTTTACGCGTTATGATTACGCATGGGAAAACCGTCAGGTAACTAAAGTCTCCGCAACGCCGGTCATTCACAAAGACCAAATCGATTTTATGCAAATGATTTTTGATTGCAGCACCAGTTGCTAGACTCCCACATTATTTTTATGAAAATGCCGCATTCTTGCGGCATTTTTATTTGCTGAAAATATGTTATCCGTAAAAGCCGCCTTTATAAGATTTATATGCTACTTTTAGCCATATAATCATAACCTGCGAGCTGGAACCATGCATTTCACCACGACTCCATTTATCCGCTTGTATCCTTTATTAGTAAAAACCCTTGCCCTGTTTGTATTTTTTCTGAGCGGGCCCGTGATCGCGGCAGAGAAAAAAACAGTCGTCACTAATATGAAATCCAATGTGCAAACCGATTATATGAATGGTTTGTTGAAATTGGCTTTGTCCTATTCCAATAAAGAATACGTCTACTCTACAACCTCCGAGGTTTATTCTCGTCCGCGCGTAATGGAGTCCGTTAAATCCGGCAGCATTTCGGTGATGTGGGGTGGAACATCGGAAGAGATGGAGCGCGATTTTATTCCAATCCGTATTGATGCCTATCGCGGCTTAATGAATCATCGCCTGTTTTTTATCCGTGAAGGTGACCAGGCGCGTTTCGATCAAATAAATACGCTGGACGATCTTAAAAAAATTAAATTTGGCCAGGGGCGCAGCTGGCAGGATGCATCTATTTTGGAGGGTGCCGGATTGCACGTTATCAAAGCTACAAAAAAACCCGGTCTCTATTACATGCTTGACGGTGGTCGGTTTGATGCATTCCCACGTGGCGCAAATGAAGTCTGGACCGAGCTTGCGGCATTTCCTGATTTGAAATTGACGGTGGAGAAAAACCTGGTTCTGATATATCCATTACCAACCTATTTTTTTGTATCACCTAAAGATCCTGCATTGGCGAAGGATATTGAGTCCGGACTGGAATCAGCTATAAAGGACGGGGCATTTGATCGTTACTTTTACAACAGTTCTGAAGTCAAGGAAGCACTGGGTAAAGCAGACCTGAAAAATCGTCGCGCTATACGTATCGCCAACCCGTACCTCCCCAAGGCAACACCACTGGATAGAAAAGAGCTCTGGCTTGATTTAATGGGAAGCCAGCAGCCCGCATTAGTTCAATAAGCACAACCAGCCCTGTGGTCCGCTGGATAGTGACGGATGCAACTTTTCCATCAAATGTGAATCTTAATCTGGACTCCTGATGCCAATCGGCACCATAAACGTACAATTGGCGCCTGCCTTTAATAAGGAATTCCGCTATAGTAAGCACTGCCCTGTTCCAGCAACTACTGACTGGATGCGCCCGACTTTATCGAGAAGCTCCCTTATGCAAACTGTTGTTGTAAGACCGTTCAAAATCACACTGTTCAGCCTTTTACTCAGCTTGTCGTCACTCAGCTTTGCCGACAAAGTAGAAGTTCTGAAACCCACCGAAGAACAAAGTAAAGCAGCTATTGAGCTGGTATTAAAACTGGATGCCGAACATTATCGGGATCAGGATTTCAATGATGCACTTTCTTCCCGCTATCTGGATGAATACTTGAAGGCATTGGACAGCTCACGCAATTTTTTCCTGGCGACGGATATTGCCGAATTTGAAAAATTCCGCAAAACATTTGATGACGATTATAAAAAAGGTAATCTCACCAACAGTTTTTTAATTTTCAATCGCTTCAATGAGCGTATGATCCAGCGCCTTGAAAAAGTTGTAAAAGAATTAGACGACCCGAAAACCGAATTTAATTTTGATGTAGAAGAATCTGTCCTGCTCGATCGCGAAAAAGCAAAATGGCCAGCTAATGCGACTGAAGCAGATAAACTCTGGCATCAATATCTCAAATCCAATTTACTGAACTCCTTGCTTTCCGGTAAAAAACTGGAAGAAAGTAAAACGACGTTGCGTAAACGTTACGCGAATCAACTCCGTCGATTGAAACAGCAAACATCCGAAGAGGCATTCAGTGTGATGATGAATTCACTGACTATGCTTTACGATCCACACACTAATTACCTGTCACCCGAAAACGCCGAAAATTTTGATATCAGTATGTCTCTGGAGCTACAAGGCATAGGTGCAGTACTGCAAAGTGATGAGGATTACACCAAAGTAAGCAGCCTGGTCGCTGGCGGCCCAGCCCAGAAACAAGGTCAACTAAAACCTAACGACAAAATTGTTTCAATTGCCCAGGGTGCAGATGGCGAATTTGTTGATGTTGTTGGCTGGCGTTTAGACGAAGTTGTTAAATTAATTCGCGGTCCCAAAGGTACGCAAGTGCGTCTGGAAGTTATTCCTTCAGATCCAACAGCTACTGCCAATAAAACGATTACTATCAAACGTGAAACAGTAAAACTGGAAGACCAGGCAGCGAAAAAAGCGGTATTTGAAGTCAAAGATGGCGATAAAACTTTCAAGTTGGGCGTTATTGATATCCCCACCTTTTATATGAACTTTGAAGCTTACTCAAAAGGTGATCCCAACTACAAAAGCACCACGCGCGATGTACTGAATTTGCTGAATGAATTGAATAAAGAAAAAGTGGATGGCGTTATTATTGATTTGCGCGATAACGGCGGTGGCTCTTTACCTGAAGCAGCCATGTTAACCAATTTATTTGTTGATCCAGGCCCTGTTGTACAAATCCGTCAGAGTGATGACACGATTTCGCGCAACTATCGCGCTTATCAACCGGCTGCATATCGCGCACCGATTGCAGTATTGATTAACCGTTTAAGCGCGTCTGCGTCGGAAATTTTTGCCGGTGCAATCCAGGATTATGGTCGCGGAATTATTATTGGCTCTACTACGTTCGGTAAAGGTTCTGTGCAAAATCTGGTTGACCTTAAACATGGCCGTTTGAAAATTACTGAAGCAAAATTCTATCGAATTTCCGGTGATAGCACCCAGCATCGTGGTGTTATCCCCGATGTGCAATTACCAACATTGCTAGACCCGACTGAGATTGGTGAAAGCAGTTATGATAATGTGTTGCCATGGGACCGAATCCACCCTGCCCCACATCAGAACTATTACAATATCAGCAAATATTTGCCAAAGATCGAAACCCTGCACCAGGAGCGTATGGCAAAAGACCCGGAATTTATTTTCCTAAATAAACAAAGTGCGATGTTTAAAGAAGCCTCCGCTAAAAAAGAAGTCTCATTGCGGTTGGCAACTCGTCAGGAAGAACAAAAGAAAATGGAACAACGCGCATTGGATAACGAAAATCAGCGCCGCATAGCAAAAGGTGAAAAACCCTATGCGAATTATGCAGCCTTGAAAGCAGCCAATGGCGGCGATGAGGATGAAGATGCAGCCCCCAAAGAAACTGACAAAGAAATTAAACCGAAAGAAGACCCTTACTTAATGGAAGCAGGTCATGTACTGGCAGATTTTATCAAGCAATTAAAAGAGCCCGAGTCCAAAGTCGCCAGACAGTAAAATTTACCCTTTACGCTCATCGCAAACACCCGGGCAGTAATGCCCGGGTGTTTTTTTACAACAGCAAGGTCAAATTATGATAGCCGTGTCCTTCAACGTTAATAGTATCCGTACTCGCCTGCACCAACTCGAAGAAGTCATTACCAAACATCGTCCAGACTTTATTGGCCTGCAGGAAACCAAAGTCAATGATCCGGATTTTCCGCTGGAAACCATTAAAGCACTCGGTTATGACGTAGAGTATTTCGGGCAAAAAACCCATTACGGTGTTGCGTTGTTATCACGCTACCCCTTTAAAAAAGTGATCAAGGGCTTTCCCGGAGATATGGAAGATTCACAACGCCGTTTTATCGGTGGTGTTTTTGATACGCCGCTCGGAGAAATTACCGTGTTGAATGGTTATTTTCCTCAAGGCGAAAGTCGCGATCACGCCGTTAAATTCCCCGCGAAACGAAAATTTTATTCCGATCTGATTAGTTATCTTGCCGGTGAAGAAACTCCGGACAAGCAAATCATTGTGATGGGAGATATGAATATTTCCCATCAGGATATCGATATAGGCATCGGTGAAGAAAATCGCAAGCGCTGGTTGCGCACTGGAAAATGCAGTTTTTTACCGGAGGAACGTGAATGGCTAAATGAATTATTAGCCTGGGGATTAAAAGACAGCTTCCGTGAAAAAAATCCGGAAGTGTGTGATTTATTCAGCTGGTTTGATTATCGCAGCGGTGGCTTTGAAGACAATCCCAAACGTGGCCTGCGTATCGATTTGATTTTAATGACACAACGTTTGCTGGATAAATGTGTCGATACTGGCATTGATTATGAAATTCGCGGGATGGACAAACCGTCAGATCATTGCCCCATCTGGGTTGAATTAAAAGCGTAAATAAGCACGTCGAATGAAGTAATCGGCCGTGCAGGCCGATTACTTTCACGCTGAATAGCCGCACATTTTCGGTAGATTGTCTTTTAATACTTCCGCCAACTTGCGCGTCGCAGGCCCCGCAAATTCGCTATCAGCAAAGGTGAGATAAGTCGGCACTTCACGCACCGCCCCCACCTCTACTGGCAAGTATTGTAATCGCCCGGCCAGAATATCTTCATGGGTATACGCATCGGGTAACCACGCGTAGCCCAGCCCCATCCGAATCGCATCCAATGACGTTTTAATATGGCTAACGGTCCACCGTTGATCAGCTTCTTGCCAACCTTCTGTACGACGACGGTATTGCCCTGAATCGCGCACAATGATCTGACGATGCTGGCGCATATCTTCAAAATTAATAGGTCGCCCAAGTTTTTGTAAAGGATGATCCGGGCTGGATACACCGTGCATAGTCACAGTCACCAGTTTTTCGCCCATAAATCCGGTAGGAACGCGACCGCCAATCGCCAGGTCCACATGACGCTGCAACAACGCGTCTTCCGTTCCACTCAATACTGATTCAAAAATTTCCACGCGGGTATCCGGAAAATCTTTGGCAAAGATTTCCAGGCACTGCAGCACGCGAATAGGGGGAATAATTAAATCTGCCGCGATTTTTATCAGCGGTTCCACCTTTATCGATAAGCACCCGGCTGACTTTTCCAACCGCTCCGCCTGTTCCAGCAACTGGCGCGCGCGGCGATACAACAAATCCCCGGCGGGCGAAGGCACCGCCTTGCGGCCTTGTAACTGAAACACCTTTACACCTAGCGCAGACTCCAATTGGGAAATGGAATAGGAAACTGCCGATTGGCTCTTATTAAGCAGTTCTGCTGCTTTGGCATAGCCCCCGGCATCAATAACGGCCAGTAATGCACGCCATTGTTCAAGCGTCACCTTATTTTCACTGATGGCTGTAACCGCCACAGGTCCGGAATCTGTCATTTTCTTCCTCACTTTCAGTGATCAATTAAATAATTCGATCATATACCGCTAAATATCCGTATTTATCATTCATTCGTCAAATCATTTAATGGACACATGGCAATAACGCCACACAACTAGCAATCACATTTTGTGAATAGGATGAGGAAACGAAAATGGCTAAGCTCTTACAGATAAACAGCAGTTTGTTTGGCGACAACGGCAACTCAAGTACCCTGGCAAATGAATTTGTACAACGCTGGAAAGCCGTTAATCCGGCAGGCGAAGTAGTAGTGCGCGATTTCGCCAAAGAAGAAGTTCCACACCTGGATGCAACGCGTGTACAGGCATTGTTTAGCCCGGCCGAAGGCCGTACTGCAGAACAGCAAGCGGTGCTGGATTATTCGGACAACATCATTGCTGAAATCCAGAGTGCGGATGCAATTGTGATCGGGGTTCCGATGTACAACTTTGGTGTGCCTTCTGCACTTAAAGCTTACTTCGACCATATCGCTCGCGCCGGTGTCACATTTAAATACACCGAAACCGGTCCGGTAGGATTATTAAATGATAAACCGGTATATATCATCGCAACTCGCGGTGGCATTTACAAAGGCCAGGCAGCCGATAGCCAAAGCCAGTTCCTGAAAAGTTTTTTAACTTTTGTTGGCTTGAAAGATGTGCATTTTATTTATGCTGAAGGCCTGAATATGGGCCAAAAAGATGAAGCTTTTGCAGCGGCAAAAACTGAAATCGAACAGGAAGTTGCGGCATAACCAGCCGCGCTTTCTGACGCAGTATTAACGCAGAGTTAAAACCCAACGCAATATTATTTGGAGAAAATTATGCAACGCCAATTACAGCAAATCGTACAAGGCCGCGAGACCAGCGACGGTGCTGGTGTTCGCATAAAACGCACCCTTGGCCAAAATCCCTATGCGCGTTTTGATCCATTTTTAATGCTCGACGAATTTGGAAGCAGCAGTGCTGATGATTACATCGCCGGTTTTCCTGCTCACCCCCATCGCGGCTTTGAAACCGTAACTTATATGTTGCAAGGTCACATGCTGCATGAAGACCATATGGGCAACAAAGGCCATTTGCGCGATGGTGATGTGCAGTGGATGACAGCGGGCCGCGGAATTATCCATTCGGAAATGCCGCAACAGGAACACGGATTAATGCGCGGTTTCCAACTGTGGTTAAATTTGCCAGCCGCAGAAAAAATGAAACCTGCACATTATCGCGATATTCCGTCAGCAGAAATTCCTGTTGCTGATTTACCCAATGGTGGCCGTATCAAAGTCATTGCCAATACAGCCTTCATCGGCGGAAAAGTGATTAGCGGCCCGATACAAGGTTTAACAACCGAGACCATTTATTGGGATGTGCATGTGCCTGCGGGGAAAGAGTTCCATCACGCCATGCCGGAACATCACAATGCGTTTTTGTATGTGTATGAAGGTGATATTGCCATCGGTGAAGACAAACGCAAACTTACCCAAGGCAATACCGGTTTACTCAGTAAAGGTGATCAGTTGAGTGTGCAAGCATTGGAAGCAGAGGCACGCTTTTTAGTGATCTCGGGCAAACCGATTAAAGAGCCAATTGTGCAGTATGGTCCTTTCGTGATGAATAGCACTGAAGAAATTGAGCAGGCAATTCAGGATTATCGGGATGGCACATTAGCCGAATAATTTTTACCCCGGGGGGCGCAATTTATTGTGCCCTTTTTTGGACCTCGTTTTTATTAAATCAACATTTTCGGAAAAATTTTTAAGTGCTATAAATTGTGCCCCTATGGGTTTAACCATTTTTTCATAGCGTTTTGCCAAATCAGGAAACGTTTTCTTAACTCTGCATTTTCTACAGGCAAGAAAATTTCTTGCTGAAAATCCGGCTGCCACCTGGATGATATTCCGGTAGCCATACAAGCAGCGCCTTGCAACGTTGCATCAGCATTATCACTACGATAAACATCCAATCCGCTGATATCCGCCAATCGTTGGCATACCTGATTTGATTTGCTAAAACCCCCACTAATGCGGACATACCGAATCTCACCTGCTTTTTTCATCAGTTCTATATTGATGACTATCTGGAAAATTACCGATTCAATCCAGGCAAGAATTTTTTCCTGTGGAGACAGGTCTGCTGCAAATGCAGCCTGTAAATCTGTTCGCCAATACGGCGCACTCAAACCACCGACTGCATTTAGAAAATAAACCTCATGCCCAGGATTACGCTGAAGGGCCAACTCAATTTCGTTTGGCGTTACATCCAGACGTGTTTTTTCCTGAAGATAGGAAATTGCAGAAGCTGCACCGTTAACAGTTGCCTCCCATGCATACCACGGTTTATCAGCCAATTCATTTGCATAACACGTGGGTGACGCATTTGCATTTTCACTGCATTTATCTTGCGGGATCCAAAGCGGGCTAACCAATAGACCATCAGGCGCGTGCAAAATATTACTCAGCCTCTGTATAAATGCACCGGTACCAATATTTACGTAACACGCTGCTGAATCCGGCATGCCTGCTGCAAATAAAGAGGCACCCTGGTCGCGAGCGCTGGCGAAAAATGGAATCGAATGAGATCCTAATTTTAAACTGCCGAAATTGCTATTGTGAAAGCGGCATTCAGGTAAAACCGGTTTGGGAACTTTAAATAATTCAAGCAGACGCTCATCCCATTCATTGCGGTGCAGGTTCCATAACAATGTACGTTGCGCATGGCCGGGATCAACCAGATTTTTTCCATCGAGCAAATGCCAGAAAATAAAACTTACTATAGGGCCAATAGACAGGGAGTTTTCACCCAGTGCTTTTTTCACTGCATTGGAATTATCAAGACACCAGCGAATTTTACTCGCACCGTAATGCGGTGATACTCGCAAACCGGTAATGTGTTGTGCTTGTTGGTGTGTTAGCGAAATTTGCCGCAAATATGGTTCACCGCGAATATCCTGCCAGCTTAACACCGGTGTCAACGGCTCACCGGTTTTTGAATCCCAACATACAAAAGATGAACCCTGCCCTGCAAAACTTGCAGCTTTAATATTGTTTATCGTTTCACCCAATTGCTCGCAAACTTTATCAAGGCACTGGCGAATACCATGCAGGATTTCATTGCCATCCTGTTCGATGTGAGGATAAATAGAATCATCAGGCTGATGATGTTGTGTAGCACAAGGGGCGGAGAACTGACAGATTAACTGACCTGTTTCGGAGTAGATACCGACACGGGAACTTTGTCCCCCCTGGTCTATGGCGAGGTATAGATTTTCTTTCATGGCACTTGCTCATTGAAACGATGCAGCAAGTTTAGTAAGGAAATGCAGGGGAAGTAAGGCGAAAAAGAGTATTCAATTAAAACACCGTGAATACCGACATGCAGGTTAGAATCAGTATCCAGCCTCATAGGATTTTAAATCGAATACGATTCTCCACCTGCGGGATATGCAAACGTCAATTATTCAACCGGCTTCGGATTAGGAATAAAAGTCCCATAAGGAAATTGCGCAATTTTATCGCCGCCGCCTTTGATCTCGGTAATTTTCACCGGGCCTTCTTTTTCCACTTCGTCGATACGCACAATGGAATGCATGGGGATATAAGAGCGCTTAACACCTGCAAATTCGTTTTTGAGTTTTTCCTCAGCAGGATCAATTAGAAGCTGGGTGCGCTCACCAAACACGAACTCTTCAATTTCAATAAAACCATACATCTCGCTTTGGTAAATCGCGGAACAAAATACTTCGTAAACCTGGCCCTGGTTCAGGAATATCACTTTATAAACGGGTTTCGCAGCCATAACTCTCTCTTGGAAATCACTCAAATAACAGCGGGACGAAGTATCTGGAATCCCCCGACAAAAAGCCCCGACAAAGGGCGCGCAGGATACCACAAGTTTTTCCTATTCTCGCCCCGTCTGGCTAAATTGCATACACCGGCGTTAGTCGATTGTGTTATTAGCGCCTTAATCGGCAGCAATATTTACCGGAGCGCCACCCGGTTGCGGTTTACGCAGCAACAGTAATAACGGCAAAGCAGCGATGGTTACCCACATCATCAATTGGAAGTCTTGCAAGTAGGCCAGCGTCGCTGCCTGGCGCTGGACTTCATTGTTAATCGCAACCAACCCCGTGGTAGTTGCGATATCCCAATGACCGGATTCACCTACTTTCGCCAATGCCTGGTTGTAAGGCGTAATGTAATCCGCAAAGGCTGCATGGTTGCGCTGGATGTTCTGCTGCAACTCCGCCATCACCACCGAAATACCAATACTGCTCCCAATATTGCGGGTAAGGCTAAACAACGCCGTACCCTCATTACGGAAACGGCCTTCAAGGCTGGCAAAAGCGATGGCTGACAATGGCACAAAGATAAAGCCCAAACCGATACCCTGAACTACGCTGGTCCGCACAATATCCCAACTGGTGATATTGGTATTGAACAAAGTCATTTCCCATAACGAGATAATCGTCAGTATCAACCCGAATCCTACTTGCACGCGCGGGTCGACTTTGCCAGCAATCTTGCCAACGATCATCATGGAGAACATCACCCCCATACCGCGCGGTGCCATTACCAAACCAACATCGACTACTGGATACCCCAGCAGGTTTTGCAAAAACGGTGGCAACAGGGCCATGGTGGCGAGCAGGATAATCCCTACCACAAACATAAAGATCAGGCCGATGGAAAAGTTGCGATCCCTAAAAATAGCCGGTTCGATAAACGGTTGTTTGTAAGTGAAGATATGAGTGATAAACCAGTAGAACCCCATTCCCATCAAAATACATTCAATGATGATCTCCGGGCTATTAAACCAGTTCTGGCTTTCACCCCGGTCTAGCATCATCTGCAAAGCCCCGATTCCCAGGCTTAGGAAAGCAAACCCCAGCAGGTCGAAATGGCGAGCTTTATTAATAGTTGTTTCTTTAACGGCGGCCATCACGCCAAGCAGCGCCAGAATTCCCAAGGGAACATTGATATAAAACACCCAGCGCCAGCTGTAATGCTCCGTCAACAAACCACCCAGGGTTGGCCCGAGGATTGGCCCTAAAACTACCCCCATTCCCCACACTGCCATCGCCTGGCTGTGTTTTTCTTTGGGGTATGTATCCAGCAAAATTGATTGGGATAGTGGTACCAGCGCCGCTCCGAAAATCCCCTGCAATAAACGGAAAATCACTACTTGGGGAAGGTTTTGCGCAGCACCGCAAAGCATTGAAGTGATCGTAAAACCCGCAATCGACCATAGCATCAGCCGTTTGCGACCAAAGCGATCCGACAGGAAACCGGTCAATGGCAAAAAGATTGCCGCAGCAACGATATAAGAAGTTAGAACCCAGGAAATCTGGTCCTGGGTTGCCGACATACTGCCCTGCATATGGGGCAAGGCAACGTTGGCAATAGTGGTATCCAACGCCTGGATAATGGTTGCCAGCATCACTGAGGCGGTAATTAACCCGCGTTTACCAGCCGACACAGCAGGTGCCGGCGTATCGGGTAATGTTTCAGTCGCTACCTGGGCCACAACAGCTCTCCCGCACGAAAAAGTCAGAGCAAAAGGTTAGATCGAGATTCCCAACAATGAACGTTTGTAGCCGGTATCGATTTCAATACCGGTACTCAAACCCGCCTGTAACGGGGGAGCGTTTTTGTTCGGCTTAATACTGATACGCACCGGCACACGTTGGGCGATCTTCACCCAGTTACCGGTAGCATTTTGCGCAGGAATCACCGAGAACTCAGCACCTGTTGCCGGGCTAATGCTCTGTACTTCACCTTTCCATTCGACACCGGGATAAGTATCCACTTTTACACTGACCGTCTGGCCTACACGCACATGAGTCAAATCAGTCTCGATAAAATTCGCTTCCACCCACAGGTTATCGCTCGCCACTAACGACATCACCGAACTACCGACTGCGAGGAATTCACCCGCCTCTGGCGGTTTGGTCACGATGCCATCTTTAGGTGCGGTTATTTCGGTGTATTCAAGGTTCAGCTGGGCCTGCTCTACTTCCGCTTTCGCGGCCAAATAACTGGGATGCTGCTCAATTGGTAACCCGGCATCGCCCCCGAGGGATTCAGCGATACGCTTTAAATCCTGTTCAATGGTAATAACTTGCTGGTCGTTAATACGACGAGTGTGGCTCACTTCATCATAAGTTGCCTTGGCAACCAATTTACGCTCGGCCAGATTAGCCTGGCGCTGCTGCTCTTTCACAGCGTAATCACGATTGGCGATTGCCAATTGCAACTCGGATTGTTTTTCGCTGTAACTCGCATGCAACGCAGCCAGATTAGTGCGCACTTCACCCAGCTTTGCGTTCGCCTTTGCCAACGCGACTTCGTAGGGTTTGCGATCCAGTACTATCAGCAACTGACCCGCTTTCACGTGATCATTTTCGGCGACCAGGCGCTTTTCTACAGCACCGGCAACACGTGGGCGAATGCTGATTACATCGGCTTTGGTGTAAGCATTTTCGGTTGTCGCGTAACGGCCACCCGATAAATAAATCACCAACCCAATAACAGCCAATACAACCGGTACAACTACCAGTAACAAAAAGCGGCGCGACTTCAATGCTTCAGTCATTTTTCACTTACCTCGGATACCACTTCGGATTCAGAAACGTTTTTTCCCAATGCCGCCAGGTTTTCGCGCACCTGGTTTAATCCGGCAAATAGGGCTTGTTGTTGTGCAACCGTTAAACCGGCTAGCGCCTTTTGCTGGAACTCTGTCGATGCCGCCGTAATCATTTTCACAATGGGTGCAGCGGCAGGTGTTAGATAAAGCTGGAATGCGCGACGATCCTTGGGATCTGGACGACGTTCAATCCAACCGTTTTCAGCAAGCTGGTCTAACAATCGGGCCAGGCTAATAGGTTGAATATCCATAAAGTCCGCCAAATCCACCTGCCGGATGCCCTGCCAGCGGCGAACACCCAGCAAAGCTTTTGCCTGGGACAATGTCAGTTGATATTGCTCAAAATATTGGGAAGCAATGCGACGGGTAAGGCGCAGGTTGTCTGCCAGCAGAAAACCCAGGCTTTCCTGCTCAGGCACCAGTGGCCCCATATCATCGTGTTCGGGCAGATTCATAAACCATCCTCATAACAAGTTAAATATATAATATACATAGCTTACTATTTTACTAAAGACGGCTTTCGCATGAGCAAGACGTAAAAATCATTTTTGGGTTATAAGATGATCAAAACATCACCAGCGTTAACCCCAAAAGAGTTTTAGCCGGTATACTGCGCGCCCTTTTTAGCCGGACTGGTGGAGACGCCTATGAACTTTACTTCCCTTGGACTTGCGCCTGAATTACTGCGCGCCCTTAAAGTCATTGGCTTCAAAACCCTTACTCCAATCCAGGAACAAGCGATTCCGGCAGCCAGGCGCGGATTGGATCTACTGGCTACTGCCCAAACCGGTACTGGTAAAACAGCCGCATATGGCCTGCCAGTGCTGCAACAAATGCTGGAAAAACCCAAAGGTACCGAGGCAGGTTTTGTTCGTACCCTGATCCTTGCTCCGACGCGCGAACTGGTTGAACAAATCGCTAAAGCACTGCAAGAGTTTGCGCAATTCACACCCTTCAAAATTGCCGCCGTCTATGGCGGCGTAAAGGTAACCAGCCAGGGCGCGAAACTGCGTGCAGGTGTGGATATTCTGGTCGCGACTCCCGGTCGCCTTAAGGAACACATCGAGCTGGAAAATGTGAATCTGGCTAAAGTGGAATTTGCTGTTCTGGATGAAGCTGACCGTATGCTGGATATGGGTTTTGTAGTTGATATGCACGCAATCCTCACCAGTATTACGCGCAAACACCAAACCCTGTTTTTCTCCGCAACGGGCTCTCCACTAGTCACCAACTTGTCCAAACAGGCGATGAATCGCCCTACCCTGATCACAGTCAGCAAGCGCAACTCAGTCGCAGAAACGGTGGATCACGTGCTCTACCCGGTGGATAGCGCACGCAAGTACGAATTGTTCATTCATCTATTACACAGCCAAAACTGGTATCAGGTAATGGTGTTTAGCAGTACGCGCGAAGCCGCGGAACAACTGATCCAGGCCCTGAAGAATGACAAAGTCGATGCCGCCGTCATTCACAGCGAAAAAACGCAAGGATCACGTCGCCGTGCATTGCAAGAATTTAAGGAAGGTAAACTGCAGGTGCTGGTGGCCACTGAAGTAGCTGCGCGCGGCCTGGATATCCAGGGGCTGGATTTCGTGGTGAACCTGGATTTGCCGTTCTTCACCGAAGACTATGTCCATCGTGTAGGCCGCACGGGTCGCGCCGGGAAAAAGGGTACGGCCATTTCGCTGGTGACTCCGGCTGAGGAGCACAAAATTTCGTTGATTGAGGATGTGATCGGTACAAAAATCAAACGCGAAAAAATCAAAGGCTTCGAAGTGACAGAGCAAGTAATCAAATCTGTCACCAAACCCAAAAGCGGCTTATTGAAATTGGCGGCAAAACCGTCCAATAAATCCAAAGCCGGCAATCCTAAAAAGTCGGCCTTTGCCAAACCGGCGAAAAGCAGCACGACCGGCACTCGCCAAGCTGCCAGTAAACCCGCACGGACAAGTGCTAAAACTACGCGCAGCGCGAAGCCTTCCACGCCGAAAAAACGCTAATAATTAAAAGCCCACCAATAAAAAAACCGCCTGTTAGTTAGGTGACAGGCGGCTTTTTTATGCGATTCGAAAAAAGAATTAACCTTCCAGATCGTCGTCACTATCCGGGTCATCAGCATGTACCCGCGGCTTGCGCTGGGCCGCGCGCGCCAGGATCTCTACATAGAAAGCGTCGCCATTAGCGGCTTTTACGCCATCCATCAACGCAATGATCTCAGCCAAACGCACTTCTTGTGCTGCCGCCTCTGTGGCACCAAAACGGCAATCAAAAGCCCAATAATTGGCACCTGCAGGCAATGTTTTGCGGCGCTCACGCTTCACATATTTGCGCACTTCATGCTTGATAGCTTCCAGCAGGCGATCAGGATGCTTGCCTTCAATGTGGAGTTTGAACGTCTTTTTCATGGTTTACCTTGTGTTATACAACGGGTCCGAACGGGGCGCGCATCTTATCACGTGCGCGCAGCCGTGCGGCCAGGTAAAAAGCGGTAAATTAATCCGAGCCCGATACCAATCACTACCAGCGTCAATCCCATATCACCCCAGGTGCGATAACCGAGATAAAACAACAGCTCCAGATAAGCCAGTAAACTGGTCAATAAGAACACCCAGCCAATCCGCGATTGTAATCCCGCCCCAATAAACACCACCAATACCAGCGCTACCGCCGTATGGATGGAATAAACCAACCCCAAATCTGCCCATACATGTACGTACAAATCAAGTAAGGTTACCGCCAGCAGCAGCACCGCGGATGCAAACAATTTGATCCAAAACGAGCGGTAACCTCGCATTATTTCCAACGTACCCACTCCGAGAGTAACCAATAGCAAGAAAGGAAGATAACCATCAGCAACTATCGACAAAAGCTCATTCATACATTTCAGATTCCAATAACTATCGAATTCAAACCTTAGGCGCCGCAGGCTAATGCATCGTTCATCGAAAGCCAAGGGCTTTTCTATAGGCTTTGCCCCGTAAGATGGCTATAATGCGCGCCTTCTTTTCTGCGTGCTTTTTGATCAATAGATTAATCAGAAACATGCATTAATTAGCGTCTTTTCAAGCAGGTAGTAGTTCAATGTCCACCACAGAAGCGCCCATTAAAAAGCTCTATATCAAAACCCATGGCTGCCAGATGAATGAGTACGATTCGTCGCGCATGAAGGATTTGTTGGGCGAATCGCACAATATGGTGCCGACTGAAGACCCCGAAGATGCCGATGTCATCCTGATTAACACCTGTTCTATTCGGGAGAAGGCACAAGAACGTTTGTTCCATGAACTGGGCCGCTGGAAAAAACTCAAGCAAAAGAATCCGGATCTGGTGATTGGTGTTGGCGGTTGTGTCGCCAGCCAGGAAGGTGCGGCCATAGCCAAACGTGCACCTTATGTCGATCTGATTTTTGGCCCGCAAACCTTGCACCGCTTGCCGGAAATGATGGAAACCAAAAAAAGCAACGGCGTAGTAGTGGTAGATGTCAGTTTCCCTGAAATCGAAAAATTTGACCGTTTGCCACAACCTGATGCCGACGGTGTTAGCGCATTCGTTTCTATCATGGAAGGTTGTTCTAAATACTGCACGTTCTGCGTAGTGCCCTACACTCGCGGTGAAGAGGTCAGCCGCCCGGTGGCTGATGTGATGGCCGAAATCATCCACCTCGCCAAACAAGGTGTGCGCGAAGTAAACCTGCTGGGCCAAAATGTGAATGCATATCGCGGTGACGCGACCGACAGCACCATCGTTGACCTGGCTGAATTAATCACTTATATCGCTGCTATTGATGGCATTGATCGTATCCGTTTTACCACATCCCATCCGGTGGAATTTACTGACTCGCTGATTGATGTTTACAACCACGTACCAGAGTTAGTTAGCCATTTACATTTGCCGGTGCAAAGCGGATCAGATCGAATTTTGATGGCAATGAAACGCGGCCACACCGCACTTGAATACAAATCCAAATTGCGTCGCATCAAGAAAATTCGCCCGAATATCAGTTTCTCATCGGATTTTATTATCGGCTTCCCCGGTGAAACCGAAGCCGATTTTGAGGCGACAATGAAATTGATCCACGATATGGATTTTGATACATCATTCAGTTTTATCTACAGTCCACGCCCGGGAACTCCGGCAGCAGATTTACCTGATGACACACCGGAAGAAGTCAAAAAGCATCGCCTGGCAATTTTGCAAGACCGTTTGATCCAGCAAGCCATGGCCATTAGCCGCCGCATGGTGGGCAACACCGAACGTATTCTGGTGTCGGGTTATTCGAAAAAAGATCCGGGGCAATTGTGTGGCCGAACCGAGAATAACCGCGTGGTGAATTTCCGTAGCGACAACGCCGATCTCATTGGAAAATTTGCGGATGTATTAATCGAAGAAGCATTGCCAAACTCGCTGCGTGGCAGCTTGATAAGTTCAGAGCTGGATGACGATTGGATTACGCTCTAGTTCTCCAGGACATTACCTGCCAATAAAAAAGCCTGCGTCGCAACTACGCAGGCTTTTTTATTGGCAATCCGCCACACTTGGTTATTCACTGCAACACGTCTTGTAATTGCTCAAGCGAAACCGGTTTTAATATAAAGTCATTAACACCCGCTTCTCCGGCGCGAACTTTATCCAGCTCTTCACCACTGGCAAGGATAATTCGTGCATCCGGTAAGGTTGAGCGAATTTGCGCGGCTAATACATAACCGTTCATATCCGGCAAATTAATATCCAATAGCAAAAAAGCAGGGGAATATTCTTTTACTTTAACTAGAGCGGTGGCTGCATCACGCGCAGTAATCGTTTGCCATCCCAATAATCCCAGCAGTGCCGCCATTGCGTGCAGTGCATCCAGATTATCTTCAACCACTAAAATATATTGGCCATTACTTTTCTTTTCATCCTGCAACCCGGAAGGCGCAGAGGGAAGAAAATTTGCCATGCATTCATAAAGGCGAGCCTGATCTACGGGCTTGCCCAGGTAAGATGAAAAGCCGGATTCATAACATCGATCCATATCACCTTTCATGTGCGCAGCAGTCAAAGCAACCAATGGTGGATTAAAACCTTTTGCGCGCAGTTTTTTTGCCGCTTCATGGCCGTTCATAACCGGCATGTGAATATCCATCAACACCAGATCAAAAGTACGCCCTTGTGCCATTTCGGCATCAATTAATTGCAATACCTCTTCTCCATTGTTGGCATACATCACTTCAAGGCCAGTCAATGCAACAAAATGGCCAATCAGCAAACGAATATCACGCAGATCATCGACAACCAATACACGCCCGTTAAATCGTGGAACTACCGTACTTTTTTCGTTGGCCAAATCAAAATCAAGCCGTAACAATTCAGATTCAGCATGCGCGAGATCGCCCGGGTCAATCGTAAATTCAAACTTACTGCCTTTGCCCACTTCGCTGGTCACATGGATTTCTCCACCAAGGCGCGCCACCAGCATTTTACTAATGGTTAACCCTAAACCTGTGCCTGCACGCGGATGTGCATAAGTATCTGTAGATTGCACAAAAGGCTCAAAGATTAACTCCAGCACGTTTGCACTAATACCTATTCCGGTATCGCTAACAGTAAAGGCAATTTTTTCCTGGTTTTGTTCTTGCAAGCGTTGGATATGTAAAACCACCTCACCATCATTGGTAAATTTGATAGCATTACCAATCAAATTTAATAAAATTTGGCGCAACCGCATCGGATCGGTATAAATAACTGCCGGGAGCGGTTCCGGAGCTTCAACACGCAGGCGTAAATTTTTATCGATAGCTGCACCGCGCATCAGGAAATAAATATCACAAAGAAAAGAAGATAAATGAACCGTTTGTTTTTCCAGTTCCAATTTACCGGCTTCGATTTTGGATAAATCCAAAACATCATTTAATAAACCCAATAAATGTTTGCCATTGCGATGAACAATATGCAAATGGGCGAGACTTTCAAGATCCGTTTTTTTATTAATCAGCAATTCGGTAAAACCGAGAATAGCCGATAAGGGGGTGCGTAACTCATGGCTCAAATGCGCGAGGAATTCACTCTTGGCCCTGTTTTCGGCTTCGGCCTTTAACCGCTCTACCCGTTCCTTTTCTACTTCATTACGAGCCAATGCGTAACGAATGGAGCGGGCAAGTTGTTCTGCACTTAAGCCGGACTTTACTAAATAATCAACGGCGCCCGCCTCCAATGCCTGGATATCGACCTCAGCCCTGTGAATTCCCGTCAGCAAAATAATTGGGCCGGAAAAACCGGCATCATGGGCTTGTCGCAATAACGCAATACCATCCTGTGCACCCAGCTTGTAATCCATCAAACATAGGTCGTGCGAATTTTCACCGAGCAGTGATAAGCCCTTTTCAAAGGTGGGCGCCCATTCCAATTGATAATTTTGATTAATCTCGCTCAGCAATTCTTTAGTGAGCAAAAAATCATCTTCATCATCATCAACAATTAATAGTTTTACGGTTTGCATAGTGCTTCTCCGAGCGCCCATATCAGGGCAACTCAACAAACTCCACCCAATACTTGCCGAGAGCTCGCATTAACTCAACCAGTGCATCAAACGTCACTGGTTTGGTAATGTAAGAAGCTGCGCCCAGATCATAGCCCTTAACCATATCTTCTTCTGCTTTGGATGTAGTAAGAATTACCACCGGAATACGACGCAGGTTTTTGTCAGCTTTCATTTTTGCCAACGCTTCGCGCCCATCCATCTTAGGCATATTTAAATCCAGTAAAATTAATCCCGGCATAGGATAAATAGAACGATCGGCATAAATACCGTTACCGTGAAGGTAATTTAATAATTCCACACCATTTTCAACAAAATGCAATTCATTCAATACCCTGCTTTCATGCATAGCTTCATGTGCGAGAAGACGGTCATCCTTATCGTCTTCTGCCATTAAAATTACCAAGGTCTTTTTGGGTAAATTCATAAGCTCACCGTTATCTCCAGAGAGTTCGCACATTACAAAAGACAACGTTAAACATCCAATGGCTCAATCACGGGCTGCGTCATTGGCAAGCGAATAATAAACGTGGCTCCTTCGCCTAATTCACTTTCTGCTTCAATACTACCGCCATGGCGTTCAACAATTTTGCGGCACAACGCTAAACCAATACCGGTTCCTGAATATTCATCACGCCCATGCAGGCGTTGGAATAAATTAAATACCCGATCCGCGTAATGAGGATCAAATCCAATGCCTTGATCAGAAAATTCTATACAACACCATTCCCGTGAATCTTCAACTAATGGGGAAGGTAATTTTTCTTCACAAGTCACTTTGATGATGGCCGGTGCACCTGCCTGTCTAAATTTAAGGCTATTTGCTATTAAATTCATGAAGACCTGCCCCATTTGTGATGCATCTGCATCTATTACTGGTAATGGGTCGATAAACAGTGTGGAACTGGTTTCTTCAATAGCATAATCGAGGTCATCCAGAACGCGCGCCATGACCTGGTTAAGATCAACCTGTACAAAGGGTTTTTGCTTGGTAGTTACCCTTGAAAAACTCAATAAATCATCAATCAGAACAGACATGCGTTCCGATGCTGCCTGCATACGCTGCACATAATCTGCACCGCGCTCACCTAACTCCGAGGCAAACTTCTGCTGTAAACGATCACCAAATGCACGAATTTTTCGCAACGGTTCCTGCAAGTCGTGGGACGCAACAAATGCAAATGCTTCAAGCTCTTTATTACTGCGCTGTAACTCTTCTGAATATTGCATTAATGTTTGCGTCCGGGCGTCAACTTTCATTTCAAGTTCGCTGTTAGCTCTCTCAAGCGCCTTATATAAATCTGCCACCTTCGCAGAATTGCGATATAAAATGAAAAATATCCCTAATGATAAAACCAGACCGATAGAGTTGGTTAACAACAACGAAGCCACAATGAACTGGCGATTATTGAATGCATGGCTTTTATTTTTCTTAAGCCGTTCTGCTTCATCTGTTTCCATCTCCGCAATTAAACCGGTAATCAACTGCATTAAGCGAATCCCTTCATCAGTCCTGACTTTATTAATTGCTTCCCTGTACCTATCCTCTCCCGTCAAGCCCACAATCATTTGCAATTCGTTAATTTTATCCAGCACGTGTGAATATAATTCTTCAAACCTTCTACGTTGCGAAGGACTTCCTTCAGTAGCGTCATTTAACTGATTTAATAAATCATCAATGACGTGCAGGGTTTGATGGTAAGGCTCAAGATATTGTTCATCGGACGTCAATAAAAACCCACGCTGGCTGTTTTCCGCAGCAAGCAATTCAGTTTTTAAATCCTTGATAAGATTGATGGTCTGCAGGGTGTTATTAATGCTGCGATTGTTTTCAGCAATAATATTGACTGAGCGATAGGAAAGGACCGCACTAATAACAAAAAAACTGATGACTGTCGCCAGAACCAGATGCCAGACATATCCCGGTAAGCCGCCAAAACTAACATCGCGGGTAGGTAAGGCATCGTTCATCCTGTTTACTCATTGCCAAACTTGCTTGAAGAAGTTTTCACCTCATCCAGTTTATTACTGCAATTGCGACACTCATTGAGGATAATCTCAAAAATGCGGATCGCACGTTGAATATCCCCCGTGCGTTCAAGCGTTAACTTTCCCAACTCTGCATTAATTGAAATACTATTCAGCGGATTGCGTAAATCATGGAGCAAGCGATGTGTTTCTGTATCTGACATTTCACATCCCCTCCATCAGGCATCTGCATAGCTATTTAAGCGGTTATACAGGGTTTTCAAACTAATCCCCAACATATCTGCTGTTTGTTTTTTATCGCCGTCAAAATGTTGCAGAGTAATCTCAATCAACTCTTTTTCAACTTCTTCAACAGTTTTTCCTACCGCAATACCTGCAGCATGTTGCTGGTTTATTTTGGAGAATGGTGATGTTAGATCATCAGGAAGAACAATCAGCTTTTGATGGGGATCTGCCATGATAAACGCACGATGAACTGCATGGCGCAACTCGCGCACATTACCCGGCCAATCATAATCTATCAACTTTTGCAGCGATTGCTCGCTGATACCAATGTTGCTGTCGTATTGCTGGTTAAAAATGGCCAGGAAATATCTTACAAGCAATGGAATATCACTTTTACGGGTACGCAGAGGAGGAATATGGATGGGGAAAACCGCCAGGCGGAAATACAAATCCTCACGTAAACGATTCTGCTCGGCAATGTCCAACTCTGTTCGATTTGTTGCCGAGACGATACGTCCTTCTACATCAATAGGGGTAATCCCCCCCAAACGAGTAACCTTTTTGGTTTCCAATACACGCAGCAAATTAGGTTGAAGATCCAGCGGCATTTCAGTGATTTCATCAAGGAACAGAGTTCCCTTGTTCGCCTGTTCAAAAACTCCTATTTTGCGATGTGTAGCGCCAGTGAACGCGCCCTTTTCATGCCCGAACAATTCACTATTAATTAATTCACGTGAAAATGCCCCGCAGTTAGTGGCAATAAATTCGCCATCCACTTTGCTTGCATAATGGATAGCTGCAGCAACCATTTCCTTACCAACACCGCTTTCGCCCAATAGAAGGACGTTCGCCTTGGTCAACGCAACTCGCTCAATCATTTCATAGAGGTGTTGCATGGGCTCGGATTCACCCACAAGAAAATTAAAATGCAGCGGGATATCAGAATTGTTAACACCAACTATCGGTTGGTGATCTACAAACAATGATTGGAGCTGACTCAAATCGATAGGTTTAATCAGGTAGCTGACATTAGATCCGTATAAATTTTTAACTATAGATTTAACGGAAGGATGGCCGGTTATCAGCGTAACCTTGGTTTCGCTTTTCGCAGGCAGGGCCTCCAGCAAATGCAAACCACTGCCATCCGGTAAAATCAGGTCCAATATCATATGTGTAAATTGATACCGACCTATCAACTCGCGCGCTTCCGCAACAGAGTCTACCGCTTTCACGCTATGGCCCAAAAGGCCTAACAGCTCGGCAGTTGCTTCTAAAAAATGTTTATCATCGTCAACTAATAAAACGTCAGCCACGATTCCGACCCTCACTATTGGCTAGCGGCACGCGGGGGCTGATTCTAGCACCACACGGATAAGAGAAATTAGATTAAATCAACAAGTTAGCGATCTACATCACTTTTTCAGCATTTTATTCGGCACTTAAAATAACATACACATTCCAACTGTGATGCCTACTTTAAAAAATAAATGTTGCCGGATCATAATTTCGAAAATGCCGAAATTAAAGGAAAAAGAATGCGAATGAATTGTGCACCAGGCGAGAGATTAACGCTAGCGAAGCGCTGTGCGATAAACCCGATGCCAAATGGCGCCAGAACGAAGATTAGGAAAGATGCATGTTTGGACTCGTATCCACTATTATTTTGCAAACAAGCTTGCAAGGCGATTTCTCGGCTTACCAACTGACTATTTTTTAGCTTCACTCGATCTACCAGATCCATCAGCAAACCCCTTCATGAATTTATCTATATGTGCCCGGGTATAAGGCAACGTCATACGCAACCGATTTTTGGCATAGAACCATCGACACACAATCAACAATAAAAGCTGTTGAAGGAAAAACGCAAATAGCCCCACACCTGGCTGCTCATTGATCGAATACAGCATCCACGCCACCCATGCCGAGAAAGAACACCAGGTCAACAAAATGATGGGCATCATTAAAAACCATAGCATTAACACCTTGGGCGCAGATTTTATCGCCAATAAAGCCTCCATGCGTGCCAAATCGACAACATCATTCACAAGCCCGAGAATCTGCTCACCGAGCAATAATGTCTTCTCAAGATCACCCGGCTTGTCGGGGATATCCTCTGAAGAAATATTTGCTCCAGAGGATTTCTGCCCTGGATCATGAATACTCATGATCAATACCCCTTAGCTAGCGCTGTAATAATCGGGATACCAACCAGCCAGCCGCAAAGGCCACGCCGACAGCAACGAGGGGGCGTGCTTTTACAACCTCTTCAGCCTTTTCTTCAAGCTCCAGCGCCTTTACTTTACCCTCCTGCAGCTGGGCTTTAGCAGAAGCAGCAGAAGCATTGCCAATCAGGCTTACAGCGTCATAAATTTGCGCTGTCGCATCCTTGAACTGGGCAATGGCCTCAGCAACAGTAATATCATTGAGCCGTCCATTTTCGATATTTTTTAACGATGGTTGAGTAGCCATAATTTCACCTCTTATTTAATAATAAGAACAGTTTATTTATCCGGTCAAAATCGACGCCGGCCAAATACTAACGACAACACTAACAACACCAAAAATATATAAAACAGTATTTTCGCGATTCCCGCTGCTGCTCCCGCAACACCACCAAATCCTAAAATAGCTGCAATGATAGCGACAATAAAAAACACTATTGAGTAGTACAGCATAGAGTTCTCCTTTTTGCACATTTGCGCAATTACACATTTCAATCAATTACTTTTCAATCTGCATGCCAAATTTGATAACTCATCGCTATTATTATTTTTTTCCCGAAAAAACGTTTGATTACAGCCAAATAGGTTAATAATGAGGCTACCAATATGCTGCTAAATAAATTTTCCTTCTAAAACCCGGGCGTTTATGGCTTGAAAACTTGAAAATATTGCAAAAATAGAAATTATTACAGGCAGGTTATTTCCTGGCGATCTCTGAATCCAGGATATTTATCCAACCACCAATGAGATTCAAATGAGAGGCGAGAATCTTAAAGCAGACCAACAACGGGATGGCAATTAACAAGCCTATAACGCCCCAAACCCAGCCCCAGGCAAACATCCACAACACCACAAGCAATGGGTTCATATTAAAACGCTGGCCAAGTACAGTCGGCGTAACCATTTGCGATTCAATAAAATTGAGTACAGTAAAAGCACCGGGAACCATGAGTGCCGCAGCCACAGAATTAAATTCTATAAACCCTACCCCGGTAAGAATTACCGTCAATAACAGGGCACCTACATAAGGAGCAAAATTAAGAATAGCCGCCAACGCGCCCCATAATAACGGGTCGTCTACTCCCAGGAGCGCCATCGCTATGCCCGTAGCAACCCCCAAACCAATGTTAATCACCGAAATTACCAATACATAACGGGAAATATCATCGCGTACCGTTTGAAAAATGATAACTGTTTTCTTTTTTTCACCAAATGACGACTGCGCCTTTACCAAATTACGCATAAGATCATCGCCATATTCCAGGAAAAAATACGTAATCACAAACACCGAAAAAATTTGCATCACCAATAATGCTGTAGTTTCCGCAACAATAGGGAACGCAGACAACATTACGCCTTCAATCATATTTGCAACTGTATTATCGGAGGCCTTATTAGCTAAAAAAGTTGTCTTGAGTGCATTAAAGGATTCCGATAAACCATCCATTTGTACGGCAAGTTTATCGCCAAGTGCAGGCAGATTATTTAACCACTGGCTGGCAGGTTCAATTAAAAATCCAAATGCGAAAATAAGGCTAAAAAACAAAATAATGACAACGATTAAAGAGGCCAACGCATGGGGGATTTTATGCCCGGCAAGAAAACGCACAAGGGGACTGGAAAAAAGGGCAATAAACCCGGCAACGAGCACCGGCAGCAGTAAGGTGCGGCAAAAATATAATGTATATAGTAATGCGATAACACCTAAAAATTTTAAGGCAAGAATGACCGTCTTCTGCTGCAGCTTTTCTACCTCATGAATAATGATCCGCGTGTTCATTGCCTGTCCCCTGCATGGTATGTTCACTTTCCTTTGCCATTTCCATACCACATATAAACATCATCTAAAAGTTACATTTTTTGAATTTTTTGCAAAAAATCAAATACCGTTTATACCCGCCTGAATTTGGAAAAATAAAGAATATACAAACACTTATACCCGCCTGATGAACCTGGCATAAATTCCGCTGCCCCACGAACTGCGCACACCACAGTGATTAAATTTTTGTACTGCAGGTAAGGCGCAATTATCCAATGAACACCGTTTTTGGCGAAAAGGAGAAAAATCATGAAATCACTACAATTCCAACCACTTTCAAGTGCATTTATTTTTGCAATAACAATGGTGACGATATCTACAGCAAATGCCGCTGATGGAACACATGATCCGCACGTAGATAAACAATCAGCCCAGGAATATTGGGCAGAGTTCAAACAGGACAGCAAGCAAACCTGGAAAGACAGTAAAGAGGCATTTAAAGATGGGTGGATTGAAAGCAAGTTGGAAACGGCACTTGTTTTAAATAAATACCTCAACACGTCGGATATTGATATTAATGTGGATAACAACATCGCCACCTTAAGCGGTGAAGTGCACTCAGATATTCAAAAAGAACTCGCAGAAAATATTGCTTTAGGTATTGAAGGTATCGACTCAGTCAAAAATAATCTCAAAGTCGTAGCAAAACCCGCCGCAACCGCCAATACGCAAAGCACATCGGGGAAACCTCCTCGTCGCAGTTTTTCGCAGTATGTCAATGATGTATCGACAACCGCTGCAATTAAAACCGAATTATTGGCCTCTAAAAATGTTGAAGGCCTGGAAATTAATGTAGACACCTACAACAACGTTGTAACCTTGTCAGGCAAAGTAAACAGCGGGGCGCAAAAGGACCTCGCCCAGGCTATTGCAGCAAAGCAAAATGATGTTAAAAATGTGGTAAACAAATTGGATGTCAAATCGTAACCATTCATAGCGGGAGTGGAGATGCACGGCATCTCCACATATTAAATATAAATATATACTTTAAATACATAAGGTTATGATTAATACCTAAAGCATAACAATAAGAATAGTAACGTTAATTAGCATTGCAGCGACTAATTTGTACTTTAACCTCCCTGCTGAATGGTTTAGTCTTACCTTAACTTAAGCTGAAAGAGATCAATACCTGCTTTGAATAGTCACGTCACCTCCGCCCCGGAAACCGTTACCCACCAGCTAAGCCTGGAACCGGGTGACAGTCGCCGACTTGCGAATCTCAACGGTCTGCTAGGTCAGCACCTGCGTCAGATTGAAGAACGCCTTGATATAGAAATCCGCCACCGCGGCACTGATTTCGAGCTAATTGGTCCTGCGGATACTATTCGCGCCGCTGCCGAGCTCTTACGCAACCTCTATCAATTAACTGAACACGCCGAGCTCACTCCCGACGAAGTTCATCTGGCTTTGCAAACCTCAGGTATAGAACAGCTTATGCAACAACTTGATCAAGCCGACGCACAGGCATTCCCCGCCACTGATAACGAGGCTCCGGCGAAGGATAGCAATGGCGATGAAGGCATTACCCTTATTCGCACAAAAAAATGCACCATTAAACCACGCGGCTTAAACCAGCAACGTTATGTGCGGGCAGTTCAAAAGCACGATATCAACTTTGGCATTGGCCCGGCCGGTACCGGCAAAACCTACCTGGCGGTTGCCTGTGCAGTAGAAGCACTGCTCAAGAATGAAATCGAACGAATCCTGCTGGTGCGTCCGGCAGTGGAAGCGGGCGAAAAACTGGGCTTTTTGCCAGGAGACCTGGCGCAAAAGGTAGACCCTTACCTGCGCCCGCTCTACGACGCATTATTTGAAATGTTAGGGTTTGATACTGTGGGCAAATTGATGGAACGCGGTGTTATTGAGGTCGCCCCGCTCGCCTTTATGCGCGGTCGCACGCTGAACAACTCGTTTGTAATCCTCGACGAAAGCCAGAATACCACTCGCGAACAAATGAAAATGTTCCTGACCCGTATTGGTTTTGGTACTACCGCAGTCATTACTGGGGACCCTACCCAGATCGATTTGCCGCGCGGTATGGCATCCGGCTTGCGCCACGCGATTGAGGTACTGGATAACGTCAACGGGATTAGCTTTACCCATTTCACCTCGAAGGACGTCGTTCGCCACCCGATCGTGCAACGCATTGTGGAAGCCTATGACGCTTTTGAACAAAAGCAGCCAAAAGCCGACTGATATGTACCAGATTGATATTGAAACCAATACCAATAGCCAGCATTTACCGGCTGTTGCTGCGCTGGAAACCTGGATTGCTGCTGCGCTTAAAAGTCAGGAACTGGACGAGGCCGAAGTCAGTCTTTATATAGTAGATGAGGCTGAAAGCCAGGAATTGAATTCGCAATACCGGGGTAAGGACAAGCCAACCAATGTGCTTTCCTTCCCTGCGGACATCCCCGAAGAAGTAGGCATTCCACTTTTGGGTGATCTCGTTGTATGCGCACCGGTAGTAGAACGGGAAGCGCAAGAGCAAGGCAAAACACTGGAGGCCCATTGGGCTCACATGTTGGTTCACGGCAGCCTGCATTTACTGGGGTTTGATCATATTGACGATGACGAAGCCGAAACTATGGAAGCACTGGAAACCGAAATCATCACCGGGCTGGGATTCCCAGCCCCCTATCAAGACTGTCTCACTGCTGAAGAATAAAGACCTTGGGAACTATCATCATGTCGGACGAACATCCGAGTAGCACCACCACCGAAAAACACGAACGATCCTGGCTGGATAAGCTCCTCCACGCCTTCAGCGCGGAACCGAAATCCCGCGATGAATTGATGGAAATCATTAAAGACGCCGCCGATAACCAATTACTGGATCAGGAAGCCCTGAGCATCATTGAGGGTGCGATGGATGTTTCGTCCTTGCAAGCCCGCGAAATTATGGTGCCGCGCTCCCATATCGTGGCCATTCGCATTGAAGATTCCCCGCAGGAGTACCTGCCAAAAATTATCGAATCCGGCCATTCCCGTTTTCCGGTCATTGGTGAAAACATCGACGATGTGCGGGGCATTTTGCTGGCGAAAGATTTATTACCACTCGCCCTCAAAGGCACTGATAACTTCAACATCGAAACCATCTTGCGCCCGGCGAATATCATTCCCGAGAGTAAACGGGTAAATATTTTGTTGCGTGAATTCCGTGAAAACCGTTACCACATGGCATTGGTGATGGATGAATACGGCGGGATCACCGGCCTGTTGACTATTGAAGATATTCTTGAAGAAATCGTTGGCGAAATTGAAGATGAAACCGATGAGGAAGAAGAAACATCTGATTACATCAAGCGTGTAAGCGAAAATGATTACATCATCAAAGCGCTTACTCCTATCGAAAGTTTTAACGAATTTTTCGGTACCATTTTCAGCGATGAAGATTTCGATACTCTCGGCGGCATATTAATGCAGGAGTTTGGCCATTTGCCCAAGCGGAATGAAGTTGTCCAATTGGACAACATGCAATTCCGTGTACTCTATGCTGATAACCGTCAGATTCATTTGCTGAGGTTGACGATTTTAAACGACTGACCTAATCATTTTATGAAATAGGAAAAGGCTACCTAGCGGAGGGATTGTTACCCTGCTGTAGTACCCGATCCCTGGTTAAGTCTAACCATTTAAATCCAATAAAATCCCGCCTTCTGGCGGGATTTTTTTAAACTATCGAAAATAATTATGATTGCCAGAAATGTTTTAAATTTACCCGATAAATATGTACTGTTAATCGCACTGATAAGTGGTGCATTCATTACATTGAGTTTTGCACCGTTCAATGTCTGGCCAATTACCCTGGTGAGCCTTATTGCATTTGCGCTACTTCTGAAAGAGCAGCCATTAAAAAATGTATTGTGGCGAAGCTTTGCGTTCGGCGTTGGATTTTACTGCGCAGGCATTCACTGGATTTACACCAGCATTCATCATTTTGGTGGCGCATCTCCGTTATTTGCAGCCTTCCTGGTATTTATTTTCGCCTGCTTTATGGCTGTGATATTTTGCATTCCATTTTATATTTTCGGAAAATGGTTTAGTTACAACCGCTTTGCAATAACACTTGCCCTGCCCGCCTGCTGGATGATGGGTGAGTGGATTCGCACCTGGTTACTGACCGGTTTCCCGTGGTTATATCTGGGTTACGCCCACTTAAATACCTGGCTTGCCGGCTGGGCACCCGTCGCTGGCGTAATCAGTATCAGCTTTATTCTGGTGTTCGGCGCCGGTGTAATTGCAGAATGGTTGTGGCGCTATAGAAGCGACTCGATTAAGAATATTTCCCTCGTTATTCTCAGTAGCTGCGCAATATTGTTTTGGGTGATGGGTGCAGGCTTAAAAACTATCACCTGGGCCGAACCAGATACCAAACCCATCACTGTCGGGATGGTGCAACCTAATATCGATCAAAGTATTAAACTGAGTTTTAATCAAGCGTCCACTATTGCTGCATTGAATCAATTACGCGAATTAAGCAATGATTTATGGAAAAATAATTGGGTAATTTGGCCCGAAGCAGCCATCCCGACTTCGCTGACTTATCACGATGCCCTGCCTTTCCTGGAAGAAATAAATAAACAGGCATCCCTCAATGAATCAGCTTTATTTACCGGTGTCATTTATGAAGACCGCGAACAACAAAAATATTACAACTCGGTTGCCGGTTTGGGTAATGGTTATGGTTTTTACCACAAGCGCCGCCTCGTGCCTTTTGGTGAATATGTTCCATTAGAAGATCAATTGCGCGGATTAATTGAATTCTTCAATTTACCTACATCATTTATTCACGTTGGCCCACAAGACCAACATGGTTTGATTGCCAATGGTGTACGTATTACACCAGCAATTTGTTATGAGATTGTTTATCCCGATTTAATTGCTACTGCCGCTAAAGAGACTCAAGTATTGTTGAGCGTAAATAACCTCGGCTGGTTTCTGGATTCGATTCAATCCAAGCAATTTATGCAAATGGCTCAAATGCGCGCATTGGAAACTGGCCGCTACCTGGTGTACTCAACAAATAATGGCCCCAGTGCCATCATCGATAATAAGGGCAAGATCCTGAGCAAGAGTGATTCCTTCAAAGCCCAAACATTCACTGGCACTATTTATGCCGTTAAAGACTGGACACCCTTTATGATCGTTACCAGCGGCCCAATAGTATTGCTTGCCACATTGATTTTACTGGCGCTGGCCACGCCACAAATGTTGCGTAAACCTGAAGCCAGCACCGGCTAATTATTTCAAATGTCACAGCAAGATTGTTCTAATACCATCTACGAATAATATTTATGCCAATAACAATTAGCACACGCTTCACGTTGCCGGGTAATTATCAACGGGATAACTTTTTTACTTTTCATCAACGCGATACGCAAATGCTATCGGAGATTGTAAAAGATAATCAGCTCATAAAAGGTATCTGCTGGTATGACCTGCCAGCACAACTCACAGTGACATTAAAAAAGCAGCAACTCACAGCTGAGTTACACATAGATTCAGGGCGTAAAAAACTCGACGCTGTATCAATAGAGAAAGAGTTGCGACACCTCGTAAAACATATGCTGGGCCTTAACCAGGCCGTCGATGAATTTGAATCTTTCATTCAATACCACCCTCATCTTGGGCCTCTTATCGCCAAACAATCCGGGCTGCGTGTTCCACAGAGTGCATCCGCCTTTGAAGCGTTGAGCTGGGCAATTACCGGCCAACAAATCAGTGTTAATGCTGCAGTATCACTACGACGCAATTTAATTCGTTACGCCGGGGTGCAACATTCTTCCGGTATTTATTGTTATCCAGGCGCCGCACAACTGATCAGGTTTACGGTAGATGAATTACGCTCGCAAGGTTTCTCACAAACCAAAGCGCAAACAATACTTGAATTGGCCAGGATGATTTATTCAGGCCAATTGCCGCTTGAGCAATGGTTGCGCGATTATTGGAACAACAACCGGCTTCCTGCGCAGGATATTTATGATCGGCTGATACAGGTTAAGGGAGTTGGCCCCTGGACAATCAATTATGCGCTCCTGCGTGGATTTGGCTGGCTCGATGGATCACTCCATGGTGACGTTGCTGTACGGCGAAATTTGCAATGGTTATTAGCGTCTGACAAGTTGATAAATAAAGAGGAAAAAATCAGCGAAGCCGCAACGAAAGAATGGCTCGTCGAATTCTCACCCTGGCGAGCATTGGTCGCGGCACATTTATGGGCAATGCAAAAAACAGATGGTTATTAGCGCACATTATTGTGCGCAATAGTTAGCGATATAGTCTGCATGTGTTGGCATAGCATTAACAGAATTGGCAACTACTGATTTTATTTCAGAAAAAAAATTTCTCAGTTGTTGCTCAGATAAAACATCCACTAACGGATGATGATTATTAGATTCCAGCCCTTGGCCTTGCATAACTGCAAACCAACTGTCCTCGGAAAAAAGTTCATTGCTATCGTGATATATCTTCCCCTCTTGCCGATATAAATCTATTCTCTTTTCCAGGCTATCTGGAATTGGCATGGTACGGCAGTAATTCCAAAAAGCAGAATCTTGCCGATGGGTTGCTTTATAGTGGAGCACGATAAAATCTCTGATAAACAATAAATTCCGCTGCAAAATCTCATTATATGCATCTATATTGCCTTGGTTAAAATATTTGCCAGGAAAAAACTCCAATAACTTTTTGATACTGGTTTGGATTAAATGGATACTGGTTGATTCAAGGGGCTCAATGAATCCGCTGGATAACCCTACAGCCACACAATTTTTATTCCAGAATTTACGGCGCATTCCGGTTTTAAACCTCACAACGCGAGGCTCTGCCAATAGGCCTCCTTCAACGTTATTTAATAAAATCTGGCGGGCCTGTTCATCGCACATAAATCGGCTGGAATAAACGTGGCCATTGCCAGTACGATGTTGTAATGGGATATGCCATTGCCATCCGGCTTTTTGGGCAACAGAGCGCGTGTAAGGCTTGGGAGGATGTATATTCGCGGTTGGTACAGCGATAGCACTATCGCAAGGCAATAAATTACTCCAGTCTTCATAACCTGTGCCCAAAGCCTCTTCTATTAAAATGCCGCGAAATCCGCTACAGTCAATAAACAAGTCTCCCGAATAAACCCTTCCGTCTTCCAACAAAACAGAATCAATAAACCCGTTGTCCTCCTGTAATTTTACCCGGGTTATTTTTCCTTCAATTCGCCCAACGCCTTTATTTTCAGCATAATTGCGCAAATATTTAGCATATAAACCCGCATCAAAATGATACGCATACTTGATATTACCCAGAGGTGACCGGGTGATATTCAGTGGATGCATAAATTTATTATTGCGCGCGGCCAACGCCCCAACAGAATAATCTTCCGGATTGTAATTACCTCCCTGCTTGCTCATTTTTAAAAAATAATTATAAAAATGCAACGAATCTATATTGACACCATAGCTGCCAAAAGGATGGATATAAGACTCACCCACATTTCCCCAGTTAATGAATTCAATACCTAATTTAAAGGTTGCCTGGGTGCTACGCATAAAATCCTGTTCATCAATTCCGAGGATTTTATTGAAAACACCAATATGTGGAATAGTGGCCTCACCCACACCAATAGTACCAATAGCATCTGATTCAATTAGCTGGATAGAATATTTATCATTGCCCAATACTTTGGCGAGTGTGGCTGCAGTCATCCATCCGGCCGTGCCGCCACCAACAATAATAATCGTGTTAATTCGTTGTGAAATATGCGCATCAGAATTCATAAGGCTGCAATAGCTCCGTGAAAAAGCGTTCGAATCTACTGGCAAAAACGCCCATGCCATTTACATGGCATGGGCAAATGAGAACCAGAGGGGTTAGATTAAAAATTGGCTCTCAAACTGATGGCATAACGTTTATCAGTGATAAAGTTAAGCGAATCTGTTCTGTCTCCGGATTGGTTTAGTTGTACCTGGGTTTCAGTTTCTGTATCCAATAAATTGGTTGCCTCAAAACCAATTTTAAAATTGTCATTAATGTTATAGAAGAAAGTAAAATCGAGAGACCCTACATCTTTGGAATAAACCGGTGCAAATTCATTGGAATCACGACGGGTAATTAAATACTCCGAACGCCATGTATAGGCAAGGCGCGCGGAAATATCGTTGTACTCATACATACCTACGATGTTGTAGTTTTGATCTGAATAACCCGGTAAAGGTAAATTAGTGAATTGACGGAAAGTGGCACGGGCATCGCTTAACTCCGTACCATCCGCGTTGAAACGTACACCACCTGTGCCAGTAGCTGCATCATCATTCATATCTTTTTGGTCGACATAGGTATAGTTCAGCTGCAACCCCAAACCGCTGAATGCACCCGGCAGGAAGTCATAAAATTGGCTATAGGCCATTTCAAATCCCTGAATCGATCCGGAACCATCATTAACTGGTCCTGTTAATGAAAATTTCTCTTTAGCTCCATTGCGCGGATTAACAACTTCAACCGGCACAGTTCGATCACGGAATAAATTATCAACGTCTTTCCGGAATAAAGACGCAGTCAAAGAACCCGCCTCTGCAAAATACCATTCAGCCGATACATCAAAATTGACGGCCTCTTCAGGCTCAAGGAAAGGATTGCGCTGATTACCACTTAATTCTGCAGTGACACCAATTACCGGATTGTAGTTAGGTAAATTTGGGTTTTCTTGCAATGGCTTATTTGAAATTTGACGACTTTCCGTAACCGAAACACTTGCAACCCTGGAGTTGCGCGTTAAATTTAAGGCAGGGAAAAATAATCCTTTGGATACCCCAACGCGCGCAATCACGTCATCAGCAACATCCACTGCCAGGTTAAAACTTGGTAGCAGGGTAGAATAATTTGTCCCCTTGATAGTAGAAGAAATACCACCATTCGGATTAACCATTTGTAGCAAACCGGGATATTTCTGATTAAAGAAGGTTTCACCTGCAACACTGCTGAAAGTCGGACGAGAGGTAGGTAACAACGTAAAACCTGTAGACTCCAACTGATAATTCACATAGCGCAACCCCAGGTTACCGCGCATTGGCATAGCCAATTCATCGTTGCCAAAATCTACTCTGACATAAGCTTCAGTGCGCTCTTCATTTGTTGAAGTTACATGGAAAGGAGCGAAGGGAGTACCCGCTATACGATTAGGCAAATCCATTTGCGACATGTAGCATTTTGAATTTGTTTGAGGATAACTATTTTCATCGCCACCGCCATAAGGGGCACGCGAAAAAGTACCGCAGCCACGGCGGGTAAACTCCGTAAAGTTTTCAGCATTGCTCATTTTCGGAAAATAAAAATTAGTATTTCCGCCCACTAAACCGCCATTTTTATAAAAATCACCAAAATCAACTTGCTCCCATTCATCAGGTACCACATCAGGAGAGCTGGCATCTCCCTCGCCCCCAATCCAGGCTCTATTGAGCGCGCCCCAGTTAGAATATTCAGTATCACGAATGGTTAAGTCTTTATCCGTATAATAAATACCGGATTTAATATTTTTGAACCAATCGCTATCAAGGCCGTATTCAATATCCAACGCTATAGCATCTGCAGTTCCATCTGAATCAATGTTCTGATCAAGGGCAGAAGCAAGATAAAGCGCTTTGTTGGTACTGTTATAGGTAGCATTAGCCTGGGTAAAACGTGGATCAATATAAGTAATTTTTGGTTTGCTTCCACGCAGGTCTACATCAGCATCACTAATGGTATTACGAGCATGGCCGTTTACACCGTAATTCTTTACCTGTTGGGTAGACTCAATGTGCTGATAGTCGATATTTATTTTTAGTACATCAGTGGGTAGCAATGAAACATTAAACGATACATCTTCAACAACGTCATTGGCGTCATTGTAACGGGATGAGATATTGGTGTGGTTATTTGTTCCTTTTACTCTACCGCTGGTAAAAAAACCGCTATTGAGCGTTCGAGGGGAATTATCAACAAGATCAAGATAATTAGGCAAAGGGCCATCAAACCCCTGCACCTGTGCACCAATAACACGTTCGCGCCATGTCAAACTTGCATCTGATTTAATATATTCCAGGGTAGTGATAATACTTTCATCAACATTTTGCCATTGCAATGAACCGGCAATACCAGTGCGTTCACGATCATTATTTGCTGTACGCAAAGAAAATTGTCCAGGCATATAAACGATTGTACCCGGTGCTTGCCCTTGCAGAGCCCTTCCCTCCAATGGAGAGTTTGGAGCTGCGATATCGCCATCACCGGCACTGGGAATATATGCATCACCACGCGAATAATAATTAGCAACGCCGATACCGTCACCGCGCGATTTAAATTCAGTAAACGATGCACTGAGCAACACACCAAATTCACCTACACCAGTTTCCCAGCGGTCGCTAAATAAACCGGAATATGAAGGAGAAATTTCTTCACGGAAATCACCATAGCTGGCCTTCGTCGATAACATAATAATTCGATCAGTTGCATCAAACGGTTTGCGAGTAACCAAATTCACCGTGCCAGCGATACCACCCGCAATTAAATCTGCCGTCTGGTTTTTTACCACTTCAACAGAACCCAATAATTCCGGGGAAATATCTTCAAAATTCAAACCGCCATTGGGATTAGCGCTAAAAGAATCACGGCCATTGATTTCACTGCGTACGCGATCCAGGCCACGAATCAACACACCGGAACCTTCATCAGCAAAATGGTTAGGGTCAGAGGTATCTGCAAAACGTTCTACAGTTACCCCTGCAACACGTTGCAGCGCTTCGGTAACACTTTTGTCCGGTAATGCGCCTATATCTGATGCGGTAATTACATCTTTGACAGTATCGGCATTGCGTTTGATGTTTTGTGCAGAGTCGATACTGCTTTTCATACCGGTGACAATAATTTCATCCAGTGCAGGATCTTCGGCAACCTCAACTTGCGCCATTAAGGGTGCACTTAAGGAAATAATAGATAAAGCCAGTAAGGATTTTTTAAAGTCCTTGCGGGATGCGATCAGGAATTTTTTGGTGTTTGTCATAGTTAGACCTTTATTTTTTTATCTCTCACTTGTGTTGGATTTATGGGTAAACCGTTTTTTTAGGCAAAAACCTCCCCGGCTAACCATAGAATTATGGTTAGCGCTGTTTAAAAGTTAGTGGAATGAGTAAAACGCTTTAATCAGTAGTCAAAAAGCAATATTTCCCCGGTGGCAGTGACAGCAATTAATTGGTTATTGCCCCAAATCGGAGATGCGATAAATGCGCCTAATGATTTCACCAATTCAACACCCGCCTGGGTTTGCATTTCCGGCGCAAATAATTTTTCACCGCGTAATTTTCCAGTTTTACCATCGACAATATCATTAATATCTGCGCGGCCTTCCGCTGTTTGGTAATACCATATTTTTTTACCGGTGTTTTTATCAAACCCGTATAGTTCACCCGCCATTGTTCCTACAAACGCATAACGATCCTGTACTAATAGCGGCGTGGCGTAAGTCCACAAACGAGTATCTGCGCGATATTTTTCCAGGCCGGTTTTTTTATCCAACGCCAGGAATAATCCGGTATCCGAGGTGGCTATATAAATATTCTTATCGTCAAGTGCCGCACTCGCCAAAACCCAGCTATTGGCCGCATCGTAACGCCATAGCAACGCACCATCACCCTGGCGAATGGCATACATAAAACCGTCGCGCGCACCAACATAAACATTATTGTTATCGACAACAGGAGCCGCTGTAATGCCTTGCATTGCAAAGTGTTGCGGATCAGTACCGCCCTGAAAATGCCAGAGTTCACTACCGGTGTTGACATTCAGCGCGAATAATTTGGTGCCCCAGGTTCCAAAAAATATCTTTCCATTTTTAATAACCGGGGACGAATGGATTGCTTCGTCAGCCGTAAATGACCATACCTGCTCGCCGGTTTCGGCATCCAATGCATATAAATTTTTATCGGTACTGCCAAAATAAACCTTGCCATCATGCACAACGGGGGATGATAAATAGAAATCCCAAGGGTCCGGCACCGGTCCCATTTCTGTTGGCAATCCATAACCACCTACGGCTGCAAACCGCCCTTCTCCACCGGTAGCAAAACGCCACAGGCGTTTACCAGTCGCTTGCTCCAGTGCATAGAAAAAGCCATCGCGACTCAGGAAATAAACCTTTCCTCGTGCAACAACAGGCGTTGAAGCAATGCCTGCTTCGGTGTGGTACAACCAGGAAAATTTACGCGATGCCAAATCAAATGAATAAAGATTGCCATTCTCCGCCGCCACCAATAGCTGGTTACCAGACACCACCGGTGTGGAAACAACCGGCGCATACAGCGAATACTGCCAATCCAGTTGTAGTGTTTTCAGTTTGTGATCATTAGCGTGGGATGCGACAGCTTCATGAGGGGCAGAAACACCGCAGCCAAATAGAAAGAGTGATCCAAGTAGTAATAAATGCTTCATGACTAGAGCCTCTGTGATTATTAATGTCAGTAATCCTTACAAGCATTACCACGAGAGAGCTTAAAAACAGATTGTATAAATCGATAATGAAGGAATATGAAGAAGGTTTAAGGAGCTTGCGCATATTCTGCAGCAGCTCCTTAATTTATAAAGAATATTAAAACTCGGGTTGTTGCAATTGTTGCATGATGCTTTGAAAGCGCGGGTGTGTGCGCACCGGATCATATGCCGGGTCGACATTACCCCACAACAGCGGCGATTGCCGCGCGTTAAATGCTTGCTCCAGATAATCCAGGGCTATATCAATTTCACCTGCCGCTAATGCATAGCGCGCCCACGATAAAGGTGGAACATATTGACCAAGGTCAACATTATCTTTACGGGCCAATAACCAACGATGGACCGCGATCAATCCCCCGCGCGCAAATTCATTTTGCACCGTTTGAATATCTGCTTCGCTATAGCCAGAATCGCGCATTAACCACAACCAATGCTGCAAGGACTCGGCATTACGCCCTATGCGGGCATACACACGCTGTGCTGAAATATGGAACTCACGGTCACCAGGTTCTGCTTTATTAATACGTTCCAATTCCTGTAATGCAAGATCATCGCGTTTCTGCATCTGGTAAATCCACACCACTGTAGGTACCGAATAATTAAGTGGATTTAATTGACGGGACTTTTCGACCTGCTGTAGCGATTCGGTAAATTTTCCTTGTGCCAGTAATAGCTGTGCATACTGCATTGGCGCGAGGTCATTCATCGGGTCCAACTGTATTGATTGCAAATAATCCTGCTCCGCCGCCACATAATCACGTACACACCAAAATAAAACATTTCCGCGAGTCACTAGCGTACCCGCCTGTTGTGGATCAAGATCAATTGACTTATTAAGCAACCCCAGGACTTCTGCGCAGTTATCACGTATTGATAACTGCTCCTGCAATAACTTTACCTTTGCCTCCGCAATTCCCGCATAGGCGGGTGCGAAATCGGGATATTGTTGTAGAAATTCACGCAATGACTGGATGGCTTCTTTCAACTCCGCCGGCTGCCAACTCGCAAGTTGTGGACTTATCCGGGCAAAATGGTTATTCGCTTCCTGAAGCAAGGATGCAGAATTATTCGCAGGGGCGACCACTCGGGGCTCTCCAGGCAATAACCTTAAATACACAACCATGCATAGCAATACAGAGAGTGCTACCACCACGATCAAGGTTAAATGCCGTGCAGATTTTTTAACAATTGGAGATGGCGCAACCAATTCCCGTAGCGCATCTTTTTGCCCGGGCGATAAGGCCGGTGTCACGGGCTGTTGCTCATCCTCAGCTACCCATGCACCACCACCAATGGCCGGCGTAATTTTACCAACGGGTTTTGCGTCCGCAATAAATTGATAGCCAACACCAGGAATCGTTTTTATATAGTGCGGCGCGCGCGAATTATCACCGAGGGCTTTACGTAGATGACTAATGGCAACAGCAAGGCTATCTTCATTGACCACTTTACCCTGCCAGATAGTTTTCAGGATTTGCTCTTTGCCTAATACCTCACCTTGATTTTCAATCAGGTACACCAATAGCAAAACCAGGCGATGTTCCAATTCCACTTTCGTGTCACCACGTTGCAGGCTATTGGTGTTCACACACAGGCGCCAATCACCTAACAGGTATTCACGCTCACCGGATTGGGGACGATACAAACGTTCAGTCACAGGCACTCGCTCGGTCATAACCAACACTCATTCATAAAACGCAGCGACCTTAATATCTCTTGCCGATCTTGTCCAGCATCCTTGCATGCACAACCCCAAACATGAAATTAATCTTTATTAAGAATTCTTTAAGAGCCTTAATTGCCTGATGCAATTAATATTTTTATATAAATACCCAACACAACCTGAAGGCGCACTGGCGAGAAAGTAATTGGTAAAGGTAATAGTCATGTCGAACGAAACCCTGTTTTATCCTGTTCATATTTTATTACTGCTACTGGTGCTTACCGGTTGTGGTGGCAATGGTGCTGGTGGCTCAAGGGTTATGACCACTACCCATTCCTCCAGCAGTGCCATGTCAACTTCGCTCAGCTCTTCCTCCCGTGATTTGGCGAGCTCCGATATTCGCTACCACCGTGTGGCAAGCAAGGTACTTGGAAAAAACATGGGGTTGGCGATTTATTTACCTCCTGGTTACAACCCGGTTCATCGTTATCCTGTGCTCTATATCATGTACGGTTACGGTGGTAGCGAATATTCAATGTTCAATAATTTTATGAGCGTTAACCGCACTGCTGACCGGATGATTGCAAAAGGTAGTATGCAGCCCACTATTCTGGTAGTACCGGATTACGATAACAGTTTCGCGGTGAATTCCACCGCCGCACAAAATCCTGACAGCGACGGTGGCACTATTGGCCTGTATGAAGATTATTTAATCAAAGAAATAATTCCTTACGTTGACCGGAATTTCAGCACAGACAATGACCGCACGGCCCGCTTTATTGAAGGTTATTCCATGGGGGGATTTGCTACACTTTACCTGGGATTCAATTACCCTGAACTCTTCAGCAAAATTGGCGCTCACAGTTCCGCACTGTGGGATTACAGCAGCAGCGATATGTTTATTGGGCAGCGCGATTGGCTTTATAGCAATGCCGAGTTGCGCGCCCGGCGCGATCCCTTTTTGCTGGCGCAATCACAGGATTTACGCAATATCGATATTTATCTGGATGTAGGTACCAGGGATCCATTACTCGGGGTAAACCAGCGTTTCTATCAACATCTGCTAAAACAGGGCATCCGTGTGCAATGGCACAATAATGCCGGTGCACACAGCGCGGTTTACTGGAATGAAAATACTGAGAATTATTTTAGGTTTTATTAGTTATGGACTAAAAATTGATTTATATGAACTTATATAGAGGAAGGAAATATACATTAAAATTTTTATCAATTAGTAAATCAGGACATTATCTCCCAGGTTAAACGGTTGTAATTCCATGTAATAGTAAAATTATAAAAAATAGAATAACAAAAAGATGCGTGCATAAAATTTGGCGCATCTAACCTTATATCAGCGCTGAAATTATTTTCCTTCTCTATACTCCATTAAATGTGGCACCCGTATATGAGGAAGCGTCGATGAAATGTCCGGCAATTTTCCCTAATGAGCCTGCGCGCTTGGCAGCACTTGCCAATTACGGCCTGGACGAAAAACAGGGATTGCAAAGCCTCGAACCTGTCGTAAAAATTGCTTCACGAATGTTTGATATGCCAGTTTCCGCTGTCAACATGATTGGTAATGACCATGTTTTTTTTGCAGCCAGCACCGGTGTTGGTGAAGTGGATATGGACCGCGATGTTTCGTTCTGTGCTCACGCCATCAATCAAAATGATGTGATGGTGGTTCCCGATGCGCGGATTGATGACCGTTTTCACGATAATCCATTAGTGACAGGGGCAACCAATTTGCGTTTTTACGCTGGCGTTCCGCTGCATTCCCCGGAAGGATTAGCGTTAGGCGCACTGTGCATTATTGATGATAAACCCCACTATGATTTTTCTGATGAAGATCGCACGCGATTGAAAGAATTATCCAAAATGGTATCGGACCGTTTGGAGCTGCAACGAATTAAATTCAATAGCGAACGCGAGCGTCCCGATTTTGAAAACTATGCGGCAAGCTCTTCAACCCCGGTGATCTGGTTCGATGAAAAACGGCGCATCATCGAATGGAATGAAGCGGCCATTAAAAGTTTCGGCTACGAGCGTTACGATAAGAATATTTTACTGTTTGATAAATTAATCGCACCGGCAGATCGCCCTGCCCTTAATCAACTCATTAACCAGGCTATTGCTATTGGCTCATTAAATGGATTGCAGATTCCTACGGAAATTAATGGCCGGCGCCAGGATGCCCATGAATTGCATTTTGGTTTTTCATTATTTTGCTGGAAACAAGCAGGACAAATAAAATTTGAAGCCATCCTGAAAGATTTGACTGAACATCAACGCGAAAAAGAATTGTTGCAACAACAGGCCAATCAGGATGCGCTAACCGGCCTTGCTAATCGTGCGCGTTTTTATCGCGCAGTGGAAGATACTGTGATTGCCCCGCTACCCGCCACCGTTTTTATTATTGACCTCGATGGATTCAAAGACATCAATGATACGCTGGGCCATAGGGTGGGCGATGAAATCCTCCGCGAAATTGCACGACGATTAAATGCATTGGTTGATGAAAATTCCACACTCGCGCGTATGGGTGGCGATGAATTTGCCATGCTAATTCCCAACCTTAGTGATGCACAAAAAATAATCCAATTAACAGCGGACATATTGCGCCAGGTCGCCCAGCCGTTAAATGTATATGGCCAGTTACTGCGAATCACTGCAAGTTGCGGCATTGCTTCTGCACCCGCACAAGCACAAGAAGCAATGGAGTTAGTGGGCGATGCAGACCTTGCATTATTCAAAGCCAAAAGAGCAGGACGCGGACAATATTTTTTATTCACCGCCGATTTACGTGCAGAAGCGGTAGCACGGCGTCGCTATGGGCTGGAACTGCATCGCGCTGTTGATGAAGGTGAATTCCTATTGTTCTATCAACCGCAAATTAACCTGGCAACAGGAAAAGTTACCGGCGCCGAAGCATTGATCCGCTGGAATCACCCCAAGCGCGGCTTGCTTGCCCCCGCGGCGTTTTTACCGGCGCTGGAAGCCGGACCCTTAGCTGCAACGGTTGGCTCCTGGGTGATTAATGAAGCCTGCGCACAAACAGCCTATTGGCGCCGCAATGGTGCTGCTGATTTTCGCATGGGCATTAATTTATTTAGCGCACAATTTCGCACCGGTGATTTGTTTGCAGAAATCATTGAAGCATTGGATCGACATGGCTTGCCGCCACAAGCATTGGAGCTGGAAGTTACTGAAAATATTGTATTGGATAATGACGAAATTATTTTTACGATACTGGAACGCTTAAGAAATTACGGATTGGCAATTGCCTTCGATGATTTTGGTACGGGTTACGCCTCGCTCAGTTTATTAAAAACCTATCCGCTAACACGCATTAAAATAGATCGGTCTTTTGTACAAAACATGCTGACATCAAAACGGGATGCAGCCGTAGTAGGCGCTATTCTTGACATGGCGCACAGCTTCAACCTGGAAACGATTGCCGAAGGTATTGAAACTAATGAATTGCACATTGCATTACTGAATGATAAATGCGATGAAGGCCAAGGTTATTTATATGGCAAACCCATGCCTGCCCTGCAATTTGAAAAACTGTTAGGTATAACCCGCACGCGTGCAGTGGCGAGCTAATATTAATTGTGCGGCCAGCTTCATTGGGGTTGATCACCAGGGATGGTTGCATCCGTGGGAAATGCTGTTTTCGCAGGCCACCAGAAAGGTTTTATTACCGGGATTCCCTGGCGGGCTTGCGGGTTATCCAGAATAATAATGTGGCGCTTATCGAGTTGGGCACGTGCGATGTCCTCGCCATAATAAGCCTGGAATAATTTGGAAAATGCACCACTGGCCTGTATGCGTTTAAGCCCCTCTTCAATTCGTTGCGCAAGTTGTTCATTATCTTTATGGACAAAAAAATACACCGGAATGTTGTAGTAAAACGCAAAACGGTTTTCCACGCGCAAATCCGGATACTGGTTTTTAAAATTATCCAGTTCGGGCCAGACTTCAATTAAACCTCGCGAAAAATAATCAAAACGGCCGCTTTCCAGCATTTTAAACAAGGTTTCGTATTTGGTTGCCGGGAGCACTCGAAAGCCATTACTTTTATAAATGTCGTAATCAAACCAATTGGTATTGAATCCACCAAGCATTTTTTCGCGCAGTTCTTTAGCGTTTTGGATGCGATCAAAGCGGGGCTGCGAGGATTCTTTAATCAGCAACAAGCGCAACCCCAACAATCCTTGATCCAATGGAATAGGCACAGCCCGAAACGATTCTTCCCGCTCGCGGCTGGTTGGCACAAAGGCTATATGAATGCGTCGTTGCTGTAACAACACCATACCCCGCGCCTCGGTAATTTCTGTGGTATGGGGCTGGTAAATTTGAACATCGGTTTTGCCGTAATCACCTTCGGTCACATCGAGCGCCTGACGCAGCAATGCAAGGTAATATTGGTAACGGAATTCTTTCTGGGAATACAAGAGCACCTGGTGTTCCCCGGCTAGAGCAACCGGGGGTACCAGCAAGAATAGCGATCCCAACACTAAAGATCTGAAAATGCAGAAAGGCCTAAAAATAGAAATTAAGGTTTGCCGCAGGCAAGGCCCTGAGTATCGCCCCCATCGCAACATCAAATACCCTCACCTGTTTTTGTTGTAATGCCCATGAGTATAGCCAAGCCTCACGCCTTAAGGGTATTCCAATACGTCTTTCAAGTGATCAATATTCGTCTCGACCCAATGTGCATCCACCGCGCCCCACTTAATAAGCGCGTAATTGCCATTATCATTTGCCAGCTCAATTGCCAACTCGTGGATTGCCGCCAGAGTATCCTGCGCAGTGCGCCGGGGCATGCCGGTAGCGCTGATAATTTTGGGCACGGTATTTATCCCCCGGGCAATCAACCAGGCAACATAAATGCGGCGATAAAAACTGGTTTTGGTTTTACTATGACTCATTATGTTCATTCACCCTTGATATATAGTTACAGACGGATAATCCACCACAGGCTAAGCTACACACAACGCCTGGCTCCGTTAAGACATCCATTGATTATATAACGAGCCGGGCCTCACCTCGTTAGCCAATACCCATACCGCGCGGAGAATTTACATGCTGATCAATTGCGTTGCTTATCAGGAAGGGAAAAAGCTCTGCAGTATTCCCGCCGAAGACATCAGCGAATACCTGAAAATTAGCGACTGCTTTGTATGGGTTGCGTTAAAGGATTCAAACCTGGAAGAACTCGCCCAGATGCAACATGAATTTGGTTTGCATGAGCTGGCAGTAGAAGATGCCCAGGTAGGCCATCAGCGCCCCAAAATTGAAGAGTATGGCGATTCATTATTTGCGGTAATGCACACCATCGAAATGGTGGATGGTGAAATCAATATCGGGGAAGTTGATGTATTTGTCGGTGAAAATTATGTGCTCTCCACACGCAATCGCACCCAGCAAGGATTTTTAGGTGTCCGCGCACGTTGCGAACGCGAGCCACACCATTTAAAACAAGGCCCTGCATTTGTGTTTTACGCATTGATGGATGCAGTAGTGGATCGTTACTTTCCCGTCGTGGTCGCGCTGGAAACGGAATTGGAAATTATCGAAGAGCAGATTTTTACCAAAGGTTCGCAACGCGCCAATATCGAACGTCTTTACGAACTGAAACGCAAAGTCACCACATTAAAACATGCCGTTGCACCATTAATGGAAGCGGTCAGTAAACTTGATGGTGGCCGTGTTCCGCCAATTGTTTCCAACACCAAAGATTACTTTCGCGATGTGCACGACCATCTCTATCGCATTAATACTTCCATCGATTCTATTCGCGATACCATTAGCACCGCGATTCAAGTGAATTTATCCATGGTGAGTATTGATGAAAGCGAAGTGAATAAACGCCTCGCTGCCTGGGCAGCTATTTTTGCGGTTGCGACTGCATTTGTCGGTGTGTGGGGAATGAACTTTGAACACATGCCGGAGCTGAAATGGAAATACGGTTATCCGGTATCACTGGTAGTGGTCGGCATTATCTGCAGTTATTTGTATTATCGCTTTAAAAAATCGGGCTGGTTGTAAAACTATTTAACATTGCATTATTGAGGATGCCTGGAGATAAAACCTTGTTGTTATTGCGCATAACAACAAGGCTAATAATTAATTATTATCAGGCAAATGCATCCTGTAGATTTTTAGCAGCTTCTACCGCAAAACATTCAATGTAATCGCCCTGCTCGATTGAACCTATCGCTTTTTTCAGTGGAACACGACGCGGGGTAAAGTGGAATAAATCACTGCGCTGGGCATAGTGTCGAACTTTATGGCTAACCAATACCTCACCCGGTTCTGCCGCCGCCTCCATCCGTGCTGCCATACTTACTGCAACGCCTTCCAAATCCAGAATGTCCGTCACTTCGTTATGCACCACCGCTACTTCACCCAATTCCATCCCGATGCGCAATTCAAAACCCGCAGCACGCAGTACATTGCGAATCATGCATGCGCAGGAAACACCGGCAGATGCATTTTTAAAAGTAACGCGCAATGAATCCCCTTCCATATTGGGATGCCCGGCCGCGAACTTTTTCAGGATAGGTTTTACCAAACCACGGAACAATGACAACTTTTCTGAAAGCTCGCCTTCCGACCATTTGGAGAAACCTTTCAAATCCATAAATAAAATGGTGAGGTTGCGTACCTGGTCTTTTTCATGGTCAACCGCCAATTCCAATAAGCGTGGCCAGAACTCTTCGCGAATCGCGCCAATTTTTTCCTTAAGCTGGGTATGCAATTGGGTATTGGTACGCAACATTAATTGCGCTAGTTGAATCCGCTCGGCCTCAGCTTGCAATTGGCTTTTTAATTCCGTGGGATTGTGCACACCCACTTCTTCAACCACAAATTTAACCAGGGCACCGCCCGCTACATCACTAATGGATTTCAAGCGAATAATTGTCCCCCAATGCACTGCCGTCAGATGCTCAATAAAAATTGGCAGTGTTGCCAACTCATGATCAACAAGGCGATAGGGATAACGCAACTCAATAGTGATAGCTTCCGCAAAAATGCGTTCAAATTCATGGGCGCGATAAAGTGTTTTTTCCTTTCCGGATTTATCCCAATAGGCATAACTGCATTCGACGCTGGCGATACTCCAACCGGTAGTCACCAGCTTCCACAATTTTGCTCCGGTAATATTGGCCCCAATTAATTTTGATTTACTGAGGTTGGCAGCGCGCAAATCGCAATGGGAAAGATTGGCTCCACTGAAATCGGTTTTAGTTAAATCGAGATTACTTAAATCCACACCACTGAGATTGGCTGCTTTAAATAATGCACCATTGAGGTTTGCACCGCGCACGTCTGCGTTGGTGAGGTTAGCGTTATTAAATAAAGTGTTCGATAAATCCGCACCTTGTAAATTGACGCCCTCAAGATTGGAGTTGGATAAATCCACCCGCGCCAATTGTTGGCCTTCCAGGTTACTTCCCGCCAAGGATACCTCGCGCAGCATTAAACCGCTGATATCATGGCCACGAAAATCAATATTCTCCAGGCGCGCATTGCGGGTATTCGCCGTCAGCATATTAGTCATAAATAAAATCGAGCCACTCATATCAGTGTTGCCGAGGTTGGCTGCGATTAATTTTGCATGGCTGAAATCATTGTTCTGCAAAAATGAATATTGCAAATTGGTTTGAATCAGATCGGCGCCTTTAAAACTGCATTGGGTAATGTGGGAATTACGCAGGGACACTTTGGACAAGTCATACTCATCCAGGTTAACACCAACCAGCTCTATACCATCCAGATCAATTTCACCCACCGCCCGGCGCTTGCGCCACAGGTTCCAGGACTTCGCCCCCCTGTCGAGTTCTTGAAGAATACGCTCTTTATCCATGCTGGTACTGCTCTCTAAAATTCGTGGTAAAAATTCTCTCGCACCTGCCAGGCAGGTGACTCCAATTGCCGGATAGTTTGACCTGGATTGCCCAATTGAATTGTTATGCGTGATCGCCGGGAAGGGCATTTATTGAGGGCGCTAATATAACGCCACAGGGTGGCGCTTTTCGAGCAGTTAATGGGTTTTTTGGCGATTTAGCACGCCATTTAACGGGATATTACAATTTTTGACAATTGTAGCTGGCAGCGGTAATTACCGATTCCTGTGTGGATATTGCGGGGGCTAAACGTCATTATCCAGCGCTACCAGCAACCTGGATAATTCCACCTGGGAGTGGGTACCGGTTTTTTGCAGGATTATCTTGAGTTGGCTGCGCGCCGTTTCCAGGGTTGTACCGCGCATTTCGGCAATATCGCCAATATTTTTGTTTTTTAACAGGGCTTTCATAATATTGCATTCAGTGGGTGTCAGCGCGTAGGCCTGCTGCATATAAGCATCCGAAAAATTGCCAGGGCGATCAGGATCACTAACAAATACGGCTATCGCAATCCCTTCTTTGCTTAATTCATTCTCTGCCCGGGTATCTACCGGTGTGATGGTCAACCTCAGTGGTTTCGATTGAAAATCGGTCCCGGCAGCCAGGGAAACTGCTTTCCTGGACTTACGTAATGTGCCTTGCGGTGGCCGGATCAAACGTTGAAATACAGATTGCAGCTGCTGATTCTCTTTATCGCCCGTCAGGTAGAGTTTTCCCTGCCTGCCGATTTCAAGTACAGCATGTGACTCCAGCACGCGCGCAGCTTCTGCGTTAGAAAAAATAACCCGCAAATTACGGTCTAATAAAAAAACGCCCTGGTTAATCCGTTTCAATACTTCTTTAATCGCCTGGTTCACCTGCTTGATGCTACTCAAGTGATCATGGATTTTTATTGCCTGTACCATATGGGGCGTAATACGCCGCAAGAATTCCTCGGCACTGCTATCCAGGCCAGATGAGCCGGTATGTTTTCTAATACCCAATCCCGAGCAAGTCATGTTGTCATGCAGCAAAATAATTCCGGCGCAGAATTGCAATTCAGGCATGAAGGTTTCCATGTATTCAGCACCCACCAGATCTTCATAAGTGCCGCCTGTAACGCGGAATAAACCTGTCGGTGTAGCCAATTCCCCTTCTTTTAACCGGGATAGTTGTATATGCATCCGCGCTGCTTCCACATCGATAAATTCACGCAAATACTTTTCAATAATTCCACCACATGTTTTTGCTGCTACCGCAAAATTCCGCGCCCGGCATTGCGCATTGTAAAAAAACAATGTGCTTTGATGGGCTCCACAAGCATCGGTAATTGACTGGAGAACATCACTCCATAAGCCAGGGTCCAGTGCGGCTTCATAAATTCGGCTAATGAGTTGGCTTTCGTAATCACCCGGTTCATAGTGAGACATCATCCGATCCTTCCGGCAGGCTAGCGATGAATACATGGTAAGAAAGCGCCGGACCTCAATCATCCACCAAATGGGTGGCATGGACAGCCGGCCGGTCAATTATCAACGATGTATTTGCAACATCATGGCTCAACAACATTAACAAACGAGTCAATTCAGCCTGATTAGCAGTGTTGGTTTTATGCAGAATCGATTTAAGTTGCCAACGGGCAGTTTCCAATGTTGTTTTTCTTTTTCGTGCAACATCGCCAATGCTATACCCACCCAGTAGCAATTGGACGATGGCCCCTTCCGTACGGGTAAGCCCGAAAGCCTGCTGCAAATAATCCAAAGGCACTAATCGTTGTCGCTCGGGATCATTTAAAAAAATAGCAATTCGCACTTTATTTGTACCTATAACTGCCTGCTTATCCAAAACCACGGCGGTTAGTTTTAGCGGGTGAGCCTTCTCGGGTATCCGTAACGGCATGGTAAATTCACTTGCACAAAGACCCTCACCAGCGCAATTTCCCTTTAGCAATTGATGCAAGCGCTCATGAATTTGTTGCCTGCTGTCGTTTATTTCCAATTGATGGTAACGATTGATTTGTAACGCAGGATTCTTAGCGAGAATATGTCCGGCCTCTGCGGTGGAATAAACCACTTGCAAATGGCCATCCAGCAGCAATACCCCAAGGTTGGAGCATTTAAGTGATTCAATCAGTGAAATATTTGTACTTTTAACTGCACTGGATTGATTATAAATATGCAACGCACGCGCAATGTGTGGGGCCAAACGCTGTAAAAATAACAACGCCCCGGCCGGCAAAAAATATTGAGCATCTGCAGAATAGAAGCCAAGGGAAGAAGCAATATTGTTGCTATTGATAAGAGGAATAACAGCACTCATCTTTTCAAAGGTGATTCGGTCTTTATTAACAGAGGAAGTTAAGGAGTACGCGGTTGAGGGGAAATGTTGCGAAAGAATAACGGCACCTTCTTGCCAACCGTTAAATAACTCTTTGATTTCATTCACGTCCAAATGAGCGGGGTTGAAAAGTGTTACCCCGGCACCGTTTGCGGTGCACTCACCACTGCTGGCAATTTCCATTAAATTGCGTTCAGGGTAGCTGGGATCAAAAAAAATAAGTTGCCCGCTATCTGCACCTATGTGAACCACTATGGCTTCGATAACTGCTCGCCACTTTTCCGGAGCCAACGCCGCAGCATAGATATTATGCAGCAACTGGTTTTCTTTTTCGCCCAATTGAAATTCAGTCATCAAGCAAACCGTCCGTGCCCTGTTGAAGAAGCAAGCTACTGGAGATTAATCCAAATAATATGCCAATGCCACCTATATGGGGGATGAGTCGACATATCGTTCCAGCCAGGCTGAAACTGCAATCGTGCAGCCACACATCCGCCTTATCCTGCCAGGCAGCCGGAAAATTTGCTTGCAAAATACACCGTCGTTTTTATGGCAGGCAGAACAATTCAGCTTGATTATGGCACGGGATTTCAAACTTCAAAGTTACACAATTACCGGGAACAATTTCAACTTGAGAAATTAAAGAATTTTTCCAAACTAACCAGTGAGAAAACATTAGCAGCACAAAACATTAGCAGCACAATTGGGTACGCTGTATAACAATGACATAGATTCGCTCGAATTTCTCCCGGGGCTATTTGCGCAAGAAGCAACAGGCGGAAAGTGGTGTGGGGATTTGAAGAAATCGCTGTAGTACACGAAGCAAGGCAACAATATTGCCGATCAGCCGGACAGATTTCTTGTGCTGTCCGGCCCGGCAGTGCAAATCCAGCCAGATCCGCAGGTTAATGCTTCATCTCCATCAATCCTATCGCGCGTCATAAATACGGGATTCTCCTGCCGAATGCTTTCACTCGCCCATGGCTTTCTTTATAGTACGCCCGCGAAAATTATTTCCTGTCATTGGCGATTTTTCATTCACATAATCGTCACACCGCGAGGTTAAGCCCCATGGCTCAATACGTATATACCATGCACCGCTTGGGCAAAGTTGTGCCCCCCAAGCGTGAAATCCTGAAAGACATCTCCTTGTCATTTTTCCCGGGCGCCAAGATCGGCGTGTTGGGTTTGAACGGCTCCGGTAAATCCACCTTGTTGAAAATCATGGCGGGCATAGACCAGGATTTTAACGGTGAGGCACGCCCGATGCCTGGCATTAAAGTCGGTTATTTGCCACAAGAACCCCAGTTGGACCCCGCCAAAGATGTCCGTGGAAACGTGGAAGATGGCGTGCGTGAAGCGGTAGATGCGCTGGCCGAATTGGACCGTATCTACGCAGCCTACGCCGAAGCCGATGCAGATTTTGATGATCTCGCCAAGAAACAAGCACAGTGCGAAGACATTATCCAAGCCTGGGATGCCCACAACCTGGATCACACCCTGGAAGTTGCTGCCGACGCGCTGCGTCTGCCGCCATGGGATGCCGATGTAACCAAACTGTCCGGTGGTGAAAAACGCCGTGTGGCCCTGTGCCGTTTGCTATTATCGCGCCCGGATATGTTGTTGCTCGACGAACCAACCAACCATCTGGATGCAGAATCCGTATTCTGGCTGGAGCAATTCCTGCAAAAATTCACCGGTACTGTAGTGGCGATCACCCACGACCGTTACTTCCTCGACAACGCCGCCGGCTGGATTCTGGAGCTGGACCGCGGCCATGGCATTCCTTATGAAGGCAACTATTCCAGTTGGCTGGAGCAAAAAGAAGCGCGTTTGGCACAAGAACAACGCGCTGAAGCTGCACACCAAAAAGCCCTGAAACAAGAGCTGGAATGGGTTCGCCAAAATCCGAAGGGCCGTCAAGCCAAGAGCAAGGCACGTTTGGCGCGCTTTGATGAATTGCAATCACAAGAATTCCAGGCGCGTAACGAGACTAACGAAATCTACATTCCGCCGGGTGAGCGTTTGGGCGATAAAGTTATTGAATTCCATAACGTATCCAAAGCCTATGGCGACCGCTTATTAATCGACAACCTGAGTTTCACCGTACCCAAAGGGGCCATTGTTGGAATTATCGGTGGTAACGGCGCCGGTAAATCTACCCTCTTCCGTATGATTGCTGGCCAGGAAAAGCCCGATAGTGGTGAAGTCGTGATTGGTGAAACGGTTAACGTTGCCTTTGTTGACCAAAGCCGCGATAACCTCGACAACAACAAAACCGTTTGGGAAGCTGTATCGGATGGCTCCGATATCCTCAAAATCGGCAACTACGAAGTTTCCTCACGCTCTTACATCGGCCGTTTTAACTTCAAAGGTTCCGACCAGCAAAAACGTGTGGGCGAATTGTCCGGCGGTGAGCGTGGCCGTTTCCATTTGGCCAATACCTTGAAGCAAGGCGCAAACGTATTGCTGCTCGACGAACCGTCAAACGACCTGGATATTGAAACCCTGCGTGCATTGGAAGATGCAATTTTGGCCTTCCCTGGTTGCACGCTGGTGATCTCGCATGATCGCTGGTTTCTTGACCGTATTGCGACCCATATCCTCGCTTATGAAGGCGATTCGGACATTGTTTTCTTCGAAGGTAATTACACTGATTACCACGAAGATTTGATCAAACGTAAAGGTCAAAACGCACAACCACAACGAATGAAATACAAACCGTTGAAGGCGTAAGCTACTGCAGTAAAAAACAAAAGAGGCAGCCGGTTGGCTGCCTCTTTTTTATCCAGTTTTAAATTATTGAATCCACATTATCTATTTCATTTGCTAACCCATTCGCAACTTTGCAACATTACATTCCCTCTTATTTCTCTCATTGCCAATTTCTCTTATTAATTAGCTCTACTATTTTTTAAAAATTGTTTTTGTGTATATCCGAAACACTTTTTTCGGTTTCCCCCATCTACGCAATTCGAAAATTGCATTTCATCAAGAACAAATAGTAGTAATTTTAAAAAAATTTTCCGATTCAGTTTATTAAAAAACTGCCTGTTTGTTCTTTTTAAATTACATCTGCGCAAAGTTTCAACAATTAGTCACCTAAATCCACGCCAATTCATTTTAGCGCGTAATAACACGTAATAACCCATCATTAATCCAGCATCTATGCTTTTTTGACGCAAGTGCTCGCACTTGCTATTTAACACCGCGCAACAGGGAGTTGATCAACTTGCGGACCTTTATAAAAGAGATTCAAAAAAATTTCCAAAAAATAAGGATTCGTTATGAAAAAAAATGAAAACAAAATCCGTGTCTTAATTGATACCGATGCTGACTTTGATGATTACATGGCAATGCTGTATTTACTCAAGCATCCCGATATAAATGTATGCGGCATCACTGTCACCGGAACGGGTGACGTTCACTTAACTCCCGGAGTAAATAATGTCAGCAATATGCTGACATTATTAAATGACCGCGACACGCTAAATATTCCCGTTGCACGCGGCGCAAAAGCCCCTATGATTTACAGCAATACCTTTCCCGGTGATGCCAGGAATGCTGCTGACCTTCATTACGAAGCGCCCTTTCCCGCACAAAATCCCATCGCGCCACTTGATGATGCGCAAGTATTTTTGCGCGATTATTTTATTAATAGCGATACACCAACAACACTCCTGTGTATTGGTGGTGGCTCCAATTGGGGGCGCCTGTTCGACACAGCTAAAAGCGATCCGGAATTACGTGCAGCACTGGATAAAAACCTGGAACACATTGTGATGATGGGTGGAAACCTGTTGCCGGAATTTGTAACACCCGGTGCAGAAGGCAATATCCAACCCACCCTGCAACCAAATCCTTACTACACCAACAAGGTTGCGGAATGGAATATTTTTGTGGATGTGCGCGGCGCACAAGAAATTTTTGCCGGCGGCATTCCCATTACCCTCGTCGCCTTAAATGCGACCTCACAAGTTCCTATCACTACTGATTTCGTTGCACAGCTCGCAAAAATTAATAACCCCATCGCGAACTTTCTGACTGAAGTGTTGGAGAGCAGCACCATCAAAGGCGGCATCGGCGCTTACCTGGATTTTTGGGACCCCCTGGCCGCGTGCGTAATTACCAATCCGGAGCTAATCACTACCCAATCATTTTCTATTCGCGTTGAGCAGGAGCTCGATGAAGAAAACGATAAGTCCGGCATGATCATTGTCGATGAGAAAAATGGTTATTCCGTGAATGTCGCATTAACGGCAAACGCCAATGCGGTGTACAGCACATTTCTGGAAGTCATTGCCAGTTAAACAACGCCGTACGTCACCCTATTTATATTTCAATTTTATATTTTTCTATCTATTCAGGATCTTGTTATGAAACGAGCACTCTTTGCTATTGCCTGCAGTATTGCAGCCGGTAGCGCACTTGCAGAAAGCGCTAAAAACGAAGCTTATCGCAACGCCGCTGTTCCGGCGCCAGCGAGCTGGCAAGGGCCAACATTTAAATTAAGCCACGATTATCCACAAAAAAAACCGCAACCTTGCAGCGTTGCTGAATGTCCCTGGTTGGGAATTCCATTGCCAACCAAAACCAATTTCACTGATGCCGGCATTCCCGTTTGGAAAGAAGGTGGCGTTTACGATAATTACATCCAATCCATTCTCGATTACGTAAAAAAAGGCCAGACCCTGGATTTAAATAACCAGGAGGGTTTTAAAGTCGATGTGAATGGAAAAACCGAATGGTTCCATATTCCGTGGATGGCATTTGATAAACACACCGGGCGCGAATTTGTTCATGGTCTAACAAATGAACGTACCGCTGTTATCAGCGATTTTTATGGCGAAGAACGATTGGGTTTACATTCACTCATCGGTGCCACACCCGGTAACGAACAAGGTTTTGAAACCTGGGCTGTCGGTATGTACAACCGTTATGGCGGCTACACCATTGGCCAAAGCTGGAGTAAAAAAGGCACACCCAATATTGAAACTATTAACGGTGTTAAAGCCACAAAAGGCATGCCGTTTATGCAAGGCACCGTAGTCGTTAAATTTTTATTTACTACCGCTACACCGGAAGAAGTTTCTTATTTAAAAGGCAGCCCGGAATGGCAAGCCGATCGCCATGTTGAGGTGGATAATAAATTCCAATGCAAACGTGAAGTGCAAACTGTTCGTCTCGTGCAAGTCGATGTAGCAGTTGTTGATGAACGTTCTCCAAGCCGATGGGTTTACGGCACCTTTGCCTATCTCGACGGCAAAGGAAAAACTGTGTGGGACAATTTAAAACCTGTAGGTTTGCAATGGGGCATGGATTCCTGGACATTCCCTGCCGTACCTAAAGCAGAATCAATTCCTGCGCGTCAAAGTGTGTTGAATAAATCCATCAGCGCGTTTGAACATTACGGTTGCAACGGTCGCCTTGCGGGCCCGGTTGATAACAAACTCAGTTCATGCCTCTCTTGCCACGGTGGGGCTTTTGCCAATACCGCCGGTTATACCTTCTCTGAAGGAACTTACGGTCCACCTGTATTTGGGTTTGAAGGGTTATGCACACAGTACAGCCAGGACAACGCAGAATATTTCCAAACCATTCAATTCCCGCAAGCGTATACCGGCGGTAATTATCCGGATGCGATGAATATGGATACCTCACTGCAAATGCAAATTGCGATGCAGGAATGGGCGTTGTTTAAACAAAAAGGCACCGCTGCTGCAGCCTGTGAGGTTAACTAATGAAAAAATTAATTCTTGCTTCCTGTTTATGCGCGGCAACCAGTTCCATCTTATTTGCAACAACAAGCTCCGCCGTATTTGCCGCCGACAATTTATATAAAGACCTTAAACCAGTCGTTAGTGGCCAGCATTTGAATGAAGTTCCGGCGCAGCCTTTTGCTGCGTCAGGCGTGGTAAAGCGCCCCTACTTTGATTATTTCAATTGGCAAAACTTTATCGCGTTGATGTGGCCCAGCAAGGTGGATTCACACGGTGTGCCTTATTTGCCCCACGATAAAAATGTGTTTGGCAAATACAGTTCAGACCTGCAACCGGTTTGGTTGGGTTGGAAATCGGCATTTGATTTATTTCCGCAAAACGGTACCAAGCCTATCGCGTGGGAAAAAAATAATGGCACAGCGGTTTGCCGCAATATAAAACCCGGTGATAAACGCGCGGTGTTAATTAGCGGCTCACAATTCACGTCTGTTGCGGATGAACTTGATCAAGCCTTTGGCGGCCCATTGCCAGATCAAACCGGGATCTTCACACGCTATGAAGTACGTATGAATAAAGTGGAATACGATTACGTACGTAATAACGGCTATTACAACAAAAGTAATTGGCCAAGCGACGGCGTCAATTTTCCTGCCGGAAATGGTAAAGACGTTACCGGCGTTATTGAGGTGAAGGCGGCCTGGCGCGATTTGCGTAAAGTCGATCCCAAATTCCACCATCGTTTTTTCACGCTGGACAATGTGTTGGTATCCATTCCGGAAACCTGTAGCGATAAACCCAACAGCATGATTGTGTGCGATTGTGAAGCGACCAAAGTGGGCCTGGTCGGTTTCCACATCGCGCAAAAAACACCGGATTTTCCACAGTGGGTTTGGTCTACCTTTGAGCAAGTGGATAATTTGGGAGAAGATCCGAGCACACCAAAAGATATGCAGCCTTCGTATTACGATCCGGAGCTTTATAAAAAATATCCTAACGTATTACGTGCAAACCCGGCAGCGCATCCGGGGTCAAACCGTGTTCCTGATTCGGGTGATTTCAATCCTGAGCCAATTAATGTGGTGCGCCTGAGTCAAATTCCCGATACACCAAAACCGGCAACGGGCGAAACCGATTATTCAACCACCGGGATGAATAAAATGTATCGCGAAATGTTGAAAGGAACTGTATGGGAGCATTACCAATTGATTGGTAGCCAGTGGCCACAATTACCATCCATTTCCGCCAAAACCCCCACAGACAATGATTTTGGTTGTGAGGATGGTACCGAGGTACAAGCGGGTGGTATGCCATTTCCACAATGCCAGCTGGCAAATATCACTATGGAAACGTATCACCAATACGATAGTTGTATGAATTGCCATCAAGGTGCGCAACGCGCCGGTGCGGATTTTAGCTGGATTCTCGCCGCACGCGCCTTTCAAGCAACACCGAAGGTTGCACCATTGACCGTTCCAAAGGAAAACAAAAAATAAATTGGGATGTATGCAAATAAAAACTGCCGCAATTGCGGCAGTTTTTATTCCAGCAGAAAATTATTGTGCTTGCGATAAAATTTTTTCTACATCCACACCAAACACCATAACACCCAAGGGTTCAAATTTTTCTTCGGTATAGAGCGGCACACTGATATGAAGTTGAAAACGCTTGGTGGATTCATCGTAATTAATATCACCAAAATAAAACGTGCTCGCAGGTTTATCGTAAGCACCCGTAAATTTCTCTTCATCACCCTGCCAATAATCCGAAGTCATATCACTAATAGCCAGGTTTAATCCACGCGCATCAGTAACAATAATCTCGGTGATAACATCCATGGATTGTTTTTTAATTTCCCGCAACTGTGCGGATAATTCCTGGTCAATCAATTTAATCGGATAAGCAAAGTCGTTCGCCTGAAATGCAATACGCCATTTTTTGTCGCGCTCCAGAATTTCGTTTTTACTCAGGCTTTTGGTTTTGGCGTTTTGTGCACGCAATAATTCCTCCAGTTTGGGCAAACGTTTCCAGCGTTCAATTTTGCGATGTAATAATTCACGGATCTGCTGTTTCTCATAATCGGAAACAGCAAAATGCTCTGTTGCACATTTATTGATAGTGGTATTAAAACTGGACAAAAATGCCGGATTGTTATTCAGGAATTGCTCGTTGAAATAAACACCCAGCGGCACATAGCGAAAAAAGCGGGACTGGAAATTGTCCGGATTCAATGTTAGTTCTTTTGCAGCACGGACGAAATTTTCACGATCCGCGAGGATCACATCAATCCGCTTACCCTGCAACAACTTAATTAATTGCGGCAAGTTATTCGCACTCATATCCACGGTATAGCCTGTTTCGCCCAGCCAGGTTTCCTGTTGGCTCCCCAGGATCGAACCCAACCGGTATCCCTCACGCCAGGATTCAGGAGCGATAGTGTCGCTTCGCCAAAACCAATACCAGTTTTCCAATACCATAGGCGCAGACAGTACGGCATAAGGATCAACCTGGCGCATGGGGATTGCAGTAAAAAAACCGTCGATGCGATTACTCTTCACATCCTGGTATGCGCGCCGCCAGGGCATAACCTGCACCGTAAATTCACGCCCCATATCGTTAAAAATGCATTCCAGGTGAGGCAACAAATTTTGCCCGCTACCTGTGGGCAAATCGGAACTGAACGCCGATGAGATATTGGTAGCAAGGTTCACCGCTATCGGGCCAGCCGCCGGCGTTTCCGTCGTAGCGGCATCACCCGACGCAGCAGAGGAAATAACGAATGACATTATGATGGAAATCAATCGCATAACGGCTCCCTGGATACCAATCCAATTTGTATTGGCGCGCAAACTTCCTGAAAGTATAACCCTTAATATTGTCCTTGCTGGTTTTCCGGCAGAACGGGTTACAACAGTGAAGACCAATCCGCCAAAAATGTTTTTGACAAAACAGCTTCCACTTCGAGCGCGAGGCGGGCAATAGATTCTTCCCGCAAATGATCAATCGACAACGTTTGCGCCCCCTCAAACCCTGCCCAGGTTAACAGCTCAGCCAAGGCCACAGGTTGATCGAAAATACCGTGAATATACGTTCCTGCAATTTGACCGTCATGGCTTATTGCGCCCTCTGCTACAAGCTCTTCCCCTTCATATAAAAAACACAAAGGATTGAGTAACGCATTCCCATGACTAATACCACAATGAATTTCATAACCTGCAACAGTTGAACTTTTATTCCATAAAAAGCCATGGCGCTGTCGTAATTGTTTATACGCTTCCAGTTGGGTGTCCATTGCAAAATAACCAAGGCCAGGCGAACTACCCGGTGCAGATTCAATACCTGACGGATCGTGAATATATTCGCCCAGCATTTGAAAGCCACCACAGATTCCCATTATTTTCCCGCCGTAACGCAAATGGGTTTTAATCTGTACATCCCATTGTTGATCACGCAGAAATTGCAAATCGGCGCGAACATTTTTACTGCCGGGAATAATTAATAAATCACAACCGGGTACAGCTTGATTAGGCCCTACCCAACTAAAATCCACCTGTGGATGTAAACGCAATGCATCAACATCGGTATGGTTGGATATACGTGGCAATGCCAATACTGCCACGCGTAATTTTGCACCGGCTTTGCGGGCATTACTCGTGAGTGCGTCTTCGGCATCCAGATACAACCCATGCAAATACGGGACAACACCCAATACCGGCTTGCCGGTTTTTTGCTCCAGCCAATCCAACCCGGATTGCAACAAACCAATATCGCCGCGAAAACGATTAATTACAAAACCAATCACACGCGCACGCTCGGATTCGCTCAACAATTCCAATGTGCCTACCAAATGTGCAAACACACCGCCGCGATCAATATCGGCAATCAGTATCACCGGACAATCCACCGCTTCCGCAAACCCCATGTTGGCAATATCGCGATCACGCAAATTAATTTCCGCCGGACTGCCCGCGCCCTCTACCACAATAACTTGGTATTGCTGCTGCAATCGCTGGTGGGAATCCAGCACAAACGCCATCGCGCGGGTTTTGTAATCATGGTAAACCGCTGCGTCCATATCGGTAATAGCTTTGCCCTGAACAATTATTTGCGCGTTGATATCGCTAGTGGGTTTAATCAGGATCGGATTCATATCCGTGTGAGGTTGTAATCCGGCGGCTTGGGCCTGCAATGCTTGCGCGCGGCCAATTTCGCCACCATCACAAGTGACAGCAGAATTCAAAGCCATATTTTGTGGCTTGAATGGAACTACGGCTACTCCATGGTTTTTCAAGATGCGGCACAGCGCCGTTACCAATGTCGATTTACCTGCATCCGAGGTGGTGCCTTGCACCATTAACGTCCGTGCGCCGGGTGTTAACGGAGCTTTGTGATTTGCCATGAATAACAACCTGTAAAAAAAACGAAAAATAATTTAAACGACCTGTAAAACCGCAACCAGTCAGCCCAATTAGTGTCTGTTATGCACTCGCACAGCCATGAGCTAGACTGTCACTCACATTCCCAAGGGCGGGCAACGATTGAAACACTCACACATCCTTATTAATGCTATCTCCCTGTTAGCAGCAGTTGCTGCTTTTTATATGGTTGGCAGGGAGATCCATACCTACAACATTACCTGGGCAACTACCGGGGAAATTTTACAGGATTTTCAGTGGAGTACCTTGCTATTAGCATTAGGTGCTACTGCTATCGGCTATCTGATATTAGCCACTTACGATCTACTCGCGATTTATCATTTGGGTTACAAAATTCCCTGGCATAAAACCTTGCTTGTCAGCTTTCTCGGTTTTGCAGTAAGTAATAATGCGGGCCATGCGATTGTCACTGGCGGAGCCATCCGCTTTCGTTATTATTCAGCACTGGGGCTGAATGCAACTTCCATCGGCAAGATTATTGTTTTTTCCAGCTCGACCTATTTATTAGGCGCAGTAACTTTACTGTGTGCCGCCTATTTTTTTTTGCCGCAGGATGAACTCAACCACCCGGAATTACTAGGCGGCCACCTGGCCTGGTTTATTTGGGGAATCCTGTTGCTGCTGGTGATTTATTGGTTGCTAATATTAAGCGGCCGCCACCGCTTGCAATGGAAAAAAATTAACATCAGTTTACCTCCTGCACGCATTACAGCATTGCAAACCTTTGCAGGCATTTGCGATTTATTATTTGCCGGCGTAGTACTTTATTGCTTGCTCTACCCCGCAACCCAAATGCATTTCATGTGGTTCTTTACTATTTATATTCTGGCGCAATTGATCGGTTTATTTAGCCAGGTCCCCGGCGGAATTGGCATTTTTGAAAGCGCATTTCTATTATTGGTGGGCGATGCCCACGACCACCAGATTATCCTGATCGCCTTACTTACCTATCGCTTGATGTATTTCCTGTTACCTTTATTAATTGCACTGGCTATATTTGCCATCACCCAACACCAGTCGTTGCGGGAGAACTGGCAGAAAATCCCTGGAGTTACTCGTATGCAGCATATAATCGCAACCACCAGTATCTTCTTGCACCGCCGTTTACCGGTGTTCCTGTCCCTTCTTGCGTTGCTGGCCGGCGGGATTCTATTGTTATCGGGAAGCACGCCGGGTATGCCCGAGCGGCTGGAAACATTGACCGATATCATTAACCTGCCGCTCATTGAACTTTCGCATTTACTGGGCAGTGTGATCGGCGTTTTTTTACTGATCCTTGCACGCGCTATTTTGTTGCGTATTAACACTGCCTACCCGCTTACTCTGGTTTTTCTGGGTGCCGGAATTATTTTTTCCCTCACCAAAGGGCTGGATTATGAAGAGGCCGTTTTCCTCAGCGTGTTGTTAATATTATTCATTCCCTGCAAATCGTATTTTTATCGCAAATCCAAACTGGACATGCATTTACTTACACCGAAATGGATTCTTCTCATCGTTGCCATCATCGGCTTAAGCACGCTGATCGGTTTCATTACCTATCAGGAAGTGGACTATGCACATGAACTTTGGTGGCAGTTTGAATTAGACGCGAATGCATCGCGCTTTTTGCGTGCAACATTATTAATTAGCGTCGTTGCATGTGGTGCGCTGCTGCATTATTTATTATCGCGCGGGCAATACAAGCCGCACCTGCCAGACAATGAAGAACTGCGTGAAGCGGAAACTATTATCCAGGCACAAAAAAACACCGAACATTATATTAGCTTGAGTGGCGATAAATATTTATTTTGGGGGGAAGCACGCGATTGTTTTATTGCTTACATCACTACCACCAAATACTGGATTGCACTTAACGATCCGTGTGGCAACAGTGCAAGTTTCAAGGAGCTGGTAAAAGAATTCCGCGCCCATGCAGACTTGCATGGTGCGAAACCGGTTTTCTATCGTATTACCACCGAACATTTACCATTGTATGTAGATTTGGGTTTAAACCTGATCAAACTCGGCGAAGAAGCCCATGTCGATTTAAGCAATTTTGCGCTTAAAGGTAATGCCTGGGCTTCATTCCGTAGCACTATAAATAAAATTATCAAAGAGGGTTTCACCTTCAGGATTATTCGCGCTGCCGATATTGAACCACACCTGCCCGAATTAAAGCAGGTATCCGATCAATGGCTGGATCATAAAAAATCCCGTGAGAAAGGTTTTTCACTCGGGTTTTTTGATGAAAATTACCTGCGTTTTTTTGATATTGCAGTGGTAAGCAAAGAGGATCAGATCGTTGCCTTCGCCAATTTATTGCACACTAATTTGCCCAATGAAATTTCCATCGACCTGATGCGTTACAGTGACCAGGCGCCTAAAGGAGCGATGGATTATTTGCTTTCCAACATTATGCTGTGGGCTAAAGAGGAACAGTATTATAAATTCAATCTGGGCATGGCGCCCCTGGCCGGGCTTGATGACGATGAGCTTGCGCCCTTCTGGCACCGTCTGGGCTCATCAATATTCAGAATGGGTAATGAGTTCTACGATTTTAAAGGCCTGCATCATTACAAGGAAAAATTTCACCCGCAATGGAATCCGGTTTATTTAGCCCTGCCACGCGGTGGCCATTTAGCACCCGTAATATTTACCATTACCAATGCCATATCCGGTGGCATCAGTGGAAGTTTTAGTAAATGATAGAAATCGTCCGCACCGCTGTATGGTTTTTATTGCTCGTGTCAGCCTGTTGCAATGCCCAATTCCCGTTCCAGCGTCAATCGGCCATTCCAGACCAACCGGAAAGATTTAGCTGGGGCGATTTCGGGAATACATTTATTTATGCGGGTGGCACTGAGGGTGTTCAATTAATACTGACAGATACAGAACACCAGACGGTGGCAATGGGCTATGCAGCGCAACTCAGCCAGCAAGGCAATCTCAGCGCCGTATTAACCATTGAAAACTATTTGGCAGGAATAACACAACGCAATGCCAGTTGTTTTGATGCAGCAACACCATTATCGGTTTATGCGCAGGACATCCAGCAACATCACCAGTTCCACCATTTTTCGCAACCCTTTATTACCGGTTTTGGTATGGCAGGCAGTTATTTATTTGCCATGCTAACGCAAATTCCGAAAGGTATTTTTCGCGGTGCTTATAGTATTAACTGGAACGATAACATCGCTTTGCCCGTTGCTCCCTGCAATAACAGCAGTCAGTTTTCATGGAACCCGACTCATCATCATGCACTGCTCAACACCGATTCACTTCCGGCAACACCATGGAAATTATTTAATACTCATCCATTGATCCAGCAATGGATTCCTGATTATCCGCTATTAAAAAACTGGCAGGCAGACAAGCAAAAGTTCGAGACTTCGTTGAAGCAACCATTAGATGACGATGATAAAAAAGCCATTGCCAATATTCCGCTTATTGAAATTCCCGCCATCGATAGCTCAACACGTAATTCAGACAATAAGGACTTATTAGCGATTGTTATTTCCGGCGATGGTGGCTGGGCGAATATCGATAAAGACATTGCCAATCAATTAGCGCAAGAAGGTATCGCTGTGATTGGCTGGAATACGCTGGATTATTTTTGGGAGGAAAAATCAAAAACAACCATCGGAAAAGATTTACAAGCAACGATTGATTACTACACCGCAGCCTGGGATAAACATCGTTTATTGTTAATAGGGTTTTCGATGGGCGCCGATGTCATGCCATTTATGGTGAACCAACTTGATAACGAAACCAAAGCCACAATAACCAGTGTCAATTTGCTTAATCCATCAACCAGCGTTGATTTTGTGTTTCATGTCAGTGGCTGGTTGGGAAGCTCCGGAGAAGCTGCGCATGTGCTTTATCCGGAAGTAAAGGATTGGAACCAATGGACAACACGTTGTTTTTACAGTGAGACTGAGCAAAGCCTGTGTAAAGAAATACAGGAACACAGTGCACAAAAGCCGGACAAACAACAATTAATTTATTTACCCGGCGATCATCACTTTGATGGGGATTACCAAAAACTGGTGCAGTTTATCCTGGGAAAAAGTGAATCGAAGTAATTTTTTACCATCCAATATTTGCTGCTACCACACAATGATTTTTGTTACCACGCAATACATTTCAGTTACCACTCAATGATTTTTGTCACCACGCAATATATTTCAGTTACCACTCAATACCTTTCTGTGCTTTTACGCCGGCATTAAAGGCATGTTTTACCGATTTCACTTCACTGAAAGTATCAGCCAGATCTTCCAGGTATTTTTTGGCGCCGCGACCGGTAATGATCACATTCTGGTTACGCGGACGATTTTGAATGGCTGCTATCACTTTATCTTTATCAAGGTATTTATAATTGAGCATGTAAGTAATTTCATCCAGCAATACCAGATGGATTTCCGGATCGCGAAACACATGCTCGCACTCCGCCCAAACTTGTTCCGCTGCGGCACGATCCTGCTCGGCATTTTGGGTTTCCCAGGTAAACCCGGTGCCCATCACAAAATATTCCAGTTGCGCGTTAGCACCACGAAAAATACTTTCGGTTAAAAAATTCTTTTCTCCGCACTCCCAGGTACCTTTAATAAATTGCACGATGGCAACTTTGTAACCATGACCAAGGCAGCGCAACGCTGTACCAAAACCCGACGAACTTTTACCCTTTCCATCCCCTGTCAACACAATCACCACACCACGATCTTCATCCGCGCGCGCAATTGCAGCATCTACAATTTCCTTGCGTTGTTGCATGCGTTCTTTGTGGCGTTGGGCTTTGTCGTTATTGGGAATAGCGTCGTTTGATGAAATATCGTCAGTCATGGTCATTCTCACCGGGGCATATAAACAGGTAATAAAAAAGCGGACAGCGCTTGCGCACTGCCCGCCCCAATTATCACCACTTAGAAACGATAAGTCACGCTAACTTGACCATTGCGTTCTGGCTGCGGGTATTGACCCCACACAGAATGATAGCCGGCATACAGCTCGTTAGTAATGTTGTTAAGGCGCGCACTCAACTCCAATTGACGATAGTTGTATACCGCGGCCAAATTAAAAACTGTTAATGGGTCCAGTTTGGCCTGGGCATTATTTTCGTCATCACCTTTATAACGTGATCCGGTATAGACACTTTCCAAAGAAAAGGTCAATGGCGATACCGGCGTAAACAACACAGTAAATGCAGCACTGTTTTCAGCAACGAATGGTACTTGTTTACCGTCGTACGTACCCTCTACCACTTCAGCATCGGTGTAAGTGTAGTTAAAGCGCAACGCTAACTCATCACTTAAACGTGTATCAACATCCAACGTGAATCCCTGGCGTTCGGAATCGGGCAGATTGATATTGGCATAGTTAATGGAATCGTACACGATCTCATCATTCAACCTCATTTTGTACAGCGCATAAGAAACATGCGCATCCGTACCTTGCCACTCCACACCCAACTCAGCAGACTCACCAGTTTGCGGTTTTAAAAATACGACATCAAACAATACCGCATTATTTTCATCTGCATTTCCAAAACGGAAACTTTCGGCGAAGCGTCCATAACCCCGCCATGCATCGGTAAATTGATAGCTCAAACCGAATTCACTCGCATTCAGGTCATCCTCCTGAACTTTATTCTTCAAATAATTTTGATCTTCCACTTCTGACTGACGCGTACCGATAGTCGCGGTTAGCCTGGACAATAATGGATACACTAACTGCGCGTAATAACTGCGTTGCTCCTGATTGGAATTTACTGGCTTCCAAATATTGTTACTTTCATAATCACTATCAATATGGTCATAACCCAGCGTAGCTATTGCGGTACCATTCGCGGTTTTATATTCACCGATAACACGCGGTGTTAAACTTTTAACACGTACAGAATATTCAGTGGGTGACGGTGTGGCCCCGCCCCAATAATCATCATAAAAATAAATTCCTTCTTCATTGCGATCTGAATATTCCGTCAGTAATTGCCAATGCTCTGACAAGTTAACACCACCACCAAAACGCCAGGTATCAGTATCCTGGTTACTGTAATCATTTGGGGAGTTTGTGCGGTGGCGGTCAATTGCCGCTTGAGCATCAGAAATAGAACCGGGCAAACGCAGCTCATCTTTTACTTGTTGTCCATCGGCAAATACAAAACCGTACCCAGAATCGTAACGCACACTTGCCAATACGTTTTCATAGGCGGTGTCGTTATTATCACGGTAGTTATCCGCAGCGCGTTTCTGCGCGGATACACTGTAACTCAAACCATTTTCAAAACCCTGACGCACATTCGCAGTGTAATCTTCAAGGTCGTCACTGCCGCGGGCAGCACTAACCACACCATCAACCTCACCAGCAACAGCACGCCTGGTAATAATGTTGATCACACCACCAACAGCTTGATCGCCGTACAACACACCCGCACTGCCCTGCACAATTTCAATACGCTCGACATCTTTCAAAGAAACCGTATTTAACGCGGGTGCGGCTAACGATGGATTATTTAATTTGCGGCCATCAACCAATACTAAAACGTTGTTAGTACCGGACAAACCACGCATGGACGCTGTCACATTGCGCGCACCGCTGCCATCGGAGTCAGTTAATTGAATCCCAGCCTGGGTGCGCAACACTTCGGATAACAATTTTGCACCACTCACACGGATTTCTTCCGCAGAAATTACTTTAATTTGAGTAGCAACCGGCAACTGTGCCGTTTCACTACGGGTCGCACTGACATAAACAGTTTCGAGTTTTTTCCCATCATTTTTTTGGGCAGCAGCAAAAGCAACGGGTGAACCAATAATGGCGGCACTCAGCGCACTGATAACAAAAACGGTCGACTTAACGGTTGGCCGAATAACGGTTGATGATCTAGACATGAGATTCCTCAATCCTGAATTAGGGATGAGGGAGGGAAAGCGGAAAAAAGATGTATGGGCAGAGCCCAAAAAATACAGATTTCCACCGATGTAGCCCTCCGCGACATCGTGAACAATTAAGAGCAAAGCTCTGGTATTGAGGCTGGTATCGGACTCATGGCGATTAACATCGCAGCATTTACCGTTGCGGGGGCAGCGTCGGGTTTGTATTACCGATTTAACAAGTATTGGCTTGTACCGGTAAAACGCACCGACTTCCCATTGACTCTGATCCGGGATGCATCCATCGCAATGGACTTGCACATCTATCAGACACCTCGGGCGCGCAAGTTACGGTGACAGTAACGACAAGTCAAGAAATCGACCGATATAAAAAGTCTTCACTTTTAATTTCGTTATAGTATAACATTGCCTACAAGTTCAGCGTCATTAGATCGAATCCAGAGGTAATAATGAAAAAATCCCTAGTGTGGGCTGCAATGGTATTAGCCAGCCAATCCGCATTGGCCCAAATTCAAGGCCAGGTTCGCGATGAAACCGGCCAACCGATTACCAATGCGACTATTGAGGTGGTAGGCACCAAGCTCAGTACCAAAACCAATGAGCGCGGCGAGTTCACCTTGCCAACCCAGCGCGATGGCCATGTGGAATTACACGTTCGTGCTCCGGATTACACCCACAAAACATTACACGTGCATGACGGTGATGGTCCGGTTGAGCTGGTATTGGCAAGCAGCAGTATTGAAATCGTGAATGTGATTGGCCTGCCCTGGCATGCATCGACGATGGAATCTGCCCAGCCAATTAATGTACTTAGCGCCGACAAATTGCGCGATCGCCAGGCATCGACCCTGGGCGAAACCCTGAAGCATGAAGTGGGCGTGCACTCCAGTTACTACGGCCCTGTTGCAAGTAGCCCGATTATTCGCGGCCTTGACGGCCCACGTGTTTTAATCACCCAAAACGGTTTGGATGCGGGCGATGCATCGCGCGTTGGCCCCGACCATGCCGTTGCCACTGAAGCATCTACTGCACGGCAAATCGAAATCCTGCGTGGCCCAGCCACCTTGTTTTACGGCAGCGGCGCTATCGGCGGGGTAGTTAATATCGTTGATGACCGCGTTCCACAAAGCACCGAAACCAACGGTGAGTGGCGCCTGGAGCATGACTCTGTTGCTGATGACCAACTCGTTTCTGCCAGCGGTAATTCCGGTATTGGCAATGTTGGTTTGCATCTCGATGGATTCTGGCGCGATGCCGGCAATTACAAGATTCCCGGCCCGGCAGAAATTGAATCCGCCGAAGAGCACACTGAAGAAGGTCATGAACATGACAACACCGGTCGACTCGCCAATTCTTTTGCCGAAGCCAAGGGAATTAATGTCGGTGGCAGTTTTATTATGAATGAGGGTTTTGTTGGACTTTCCTACGGCCACCTCGAACGCCAATACGGAATTCCCGGCCACAGCCACGGCAATGAAGACGTGGATGTCTATGCCGATTTAAAACAGGATCGCCTGCAATTTATCAGCGAGCTAACACTCGACCACGATTTTTTCAGCGCAACCAAAACGCGTTTTGGTTTCACCGATTACGAACACAGCGAAATTGAAAACGGTGTTGTCGGAACAACCTTCAACAACGAAACCGCTGAAGCGCGTTGGGAATTATTTCATCACCCGCTCGCAGAATGGCGCGGCGCACTCAGCTTGCATTACAAACACAGCAATTTTGAAGCAATTGGTGAAGAAGCGTTCACCCCACCGAGCAAGACCGACACGTTTGCGCTGGGGCTAATGGAAGAGCGTCACTTTGGCGATTGGTTAGTGCAATTGGGCGCACGCGTTGAGCAGGTAAAAATTTCGGCGAATGATATCCAGCTGGATTTAAATGAACACGCTCACGCTAATGAACACAACCACAGCGGTGAATTCATTCGCGTTTTCGATTTTGATCATGAATCCACCCCCTTCAGTGCCTCTGCTGGTGTGGTTTGGGATTTCACGCGCGGTTACAACATCGGTTTATCTTACACACACGCAGAACGCACACCGTCCTCCGCTGAATTGCTGGCGTTTGGCCCGCACCTGGGGTCAGGGCTTTATGAAGTCGGGGCGATTTTGCAATTGATTGAAGAAGGCAATCGTTTCCATTTTGATTTAGCGCGCACAGACCTGGAATTGGAAACATCCAATAACCTGGATTTATCGCTGCGTAAATTTGAAGGCGATTTTGGTTTTGTATTAAACGCATTTTACAACCAGATTGATAACTATTATTACCTCGCAGAAACCAACGCGGTTTATGAAGTAGAACACGATCATGGTGCGGAAGAACACTCCGGCGGCGAACACGAACATGCAGCCGAATTACCGGTATTTATTTATCAAGCACGCGATGCCGAACTCTACGGCTTCGAAGGCGAATTTAATTGGCAAGTGAGCACGCCACTCAAATTAAGTTTCACCACTGATTACACCCGCGCCCAATTAAAAGAGGGTGGCGATTTGCCGCGCATTCCGCCGTTGCGTATCGGAGCGAGTGCCGAATATGAAATGGGGAAATGGCGCGCGGAGCTCAGTAGCCAACATTACTTCGAGCAAGATAAAACTGCGCCACTCGAAGCTGTTACCGGGGATTACACATTGGTCGATGCCCAGGTCAGTTACGTTATTAGCGATAGATTAAAAATCTACCTGAAAGGTAACAACCTCACCGATGAATATGCGCGCGTCCATGCATCATTCCTCAAAGATAAAGCACCGCTACCTGCGCGTAGTTATGCACTGGGTATTAGCGGCAGTTTTTAATTAATTAACTGTAAACCAAACAATTACCGGCGTACTCATTTATTCGTTGAGTGACGTGTTACGCCTGAAAAATACTAATGACTCAAAGGTACTGACCATGTTGCAACAATTTTTTGGAAATCCATTAAAAATTTCACCGCTGCTATTTGCATTTGCACTGCCTGCCGTACTCACAGGTTGTGGTGGTGGCGATACAAAAATTGTGGAGCGCGATCCAATTCCGATTGAAGATGACCACGACCATGATGACGAACCAACCAATCAAGGCCGCTTATTAGTAGCCATTAAAGATCAGCCCAAAGTGGGAATATGGGATATCACTGAAGCAACCTTGCTCGAGGAATTCACACTGACTGAACCCGCCAGCGCACTTTATGCAAGCCCTAGTTATCGCTATGGTTTTGTTATCCAGCGCCTTGCCAATCGCGTGAACGTAATTGATAGCGGTTTATCGCAAGAAGACCATGGCGATCACAAACATGATTTGGTTGAAGCGCCGCGCTGGTTGGCATTTGGCACCGATAAAGCGCGCCCGACACATTTCACCCTCACTGAAACCCAATCGGTTATTTTTTTCGATGGCAACGGCGATACCACCACACCAGCGCAAGTCGGTGTATATACCGAAGAGAATATTAAAAATAACACTGCGGGAAATGTACTGGAGTACACAACTCATATGCACGGCGCAGCGCAAGCCCGTGGTGATTATTTGCTTTCAACGATTCGCGATCCATTAATTACCACCAGCACTTTGCCCGATAAAGTTGGCCTTTATAAAGCGAGCAATGGCATCTACACCGAACAACAAGTATTTAGCGAAAACTGCCCAGGTTTTCATGGCAGTGCGCAAAACAAAACCCAAATCGCTTTTGGCTGTACCGATGGTGTTCTGGTTATCACCCAAACTGGCGATAGTTTTAATGCGAAAAAAATTGCCAATCCGGCAAATTTTACTGGCACGATGCGTATAGGAACCGTATTTGGTGATAAGCATCGCGCAGAATTTGTCGGCATCGCCGCAGGTCAATTTTTTGCGATTAATACCAGTACCGGATCCATTACCCCCATCAATTGGCTTGATGCTAACAGCACCACCACACCGACCGCACTTGCTTACGGTTTTGCAGATCACGGTGAATTGTTTGTCATTCTGGATAGCGTGGGTGTGATCCATTTATTAAATACTAATAACTGGAGTATCAGCACAAGGATTCAGGCAATTACCAGCAACCTTGCTGCACTGCCAACTGGAAGCCGTTTTGAATTGGCGTTAACACCCGGCCATAAAATTTATGTGAGTGATCCGATTGCAAACCAAATAAAACAAATTGATCTGGCTGAAGCTAAAGTAAGCAGCAGCTTGCAGCTCACCGGCTCACCGGCAAAAATTGCGTGGGTTGGTATTGCCGAACCGGCGGGCGATCATCATCACTAAATGCTAAATGCTAAATGCCGCTGACTACAGCGGCATTTTTTTATTACATATTGCGATTACATAATTGTTATTTGGATTTGGATTTGGATTTGGATTTGGATTTGGATTTGGATTTGGATTTG
>NZ_KN266213.1:185700-226435 GCF_000766945.1 Cellvibrio mixtus subsp. mixtus J3-8
AAGTATATTGAATAAACCAAGGCATCCAAACAGTAACAATAAAATTCCGCCACTACTTCCACCACCGCCACCACCGGAATTGCCACCGTTATTATCGGTGTTACCGGAATTAGAGGAAGCCCTACTTGATGCAATAGCCGAGATTGTACTGGATGATGACCCCGATGATTGTGGCATAGGGTCAATAATCACTTGTTGTTGGACTGTGGCTGTATTTCCCGCCTTATCAGCTGCGCTCCAGATTAGGGTATGGGTGCCGACTGTAAAAGGACCAACATCGCTAACCGATGGGCCAATAATGCCGTCCACTAAATCCGTTGCTACCATGGGTACAAAAAATACCGGTGTATAAACTCCCGTGGCTTTTATACGAATATCCGCAGGAGCAATTAATTCAGGCGGTGTAGTGTCACGCACAATTAACCGTTGGGTTGCCTTGCTCGTCTTACCGTTAGCATCAATCACTTGCCAGCGAATTTGATGTGTTCCCAATGCGTAGGGACCAAGGTCAGCCGTGGTCGCAACAGTGGCCTCGCCCTGTTCATTCTTCGCGGTTACCGGCGGCAAAGTAAATGCGGTTAAAGGACCTGTGGCCTCCACAACCAAATCCGGCAAAGCATCAAATTGCGGGGCTTTTGGCAAGTTATTGCCAATCATCGCAACATCATTCAGCGTCTGCACCATTTGCATGCCGTTGTCATTGCTTATGGTCAGCCGCACAGAGAGCCAATGGCCTCCGCTGACATCCGGTAAAGTCGCTTTCAACTCACCACCATCAACTTCCGTGCTCAATGTCACCCAGGGTTCATCATCCTTCAGGCGATACTCAACCAACGTTTTCTCCGACAGCGTTGAACGCTGCCAGTATCGATCAGCCGCTTTAACCCGCAGTTGTGCATCCTTGCCATTTAATATGCGCGAAGGAATACCATCATTCAGAAAAATAACCTGCTGTACGGTCGGTGAGTCCCTTGTATTTTGATAAGCATCTGCAATTTTTGTCTCTACTGTCAGCATGATGTACGATTTGTGTTCCTGCTGCTGGAACCGTGTCAACAATTCAAATTCAAGCCCGAGGGTAGCGCAGGTAACCCCGTCAAATTTAGCCTCAAAACCTGAGCCGGTAGTTTCACCATTTTTGATTGGAACACCATTACAAAATTGCTGGTAACGCATCGGGTCGTAAAACATATTTTGCGCATAATCGTATTGCACGCCCTGGATGCCGTAAGAATTGTTGTTATCGTAAAACATAATATTTTTTGATGCGGGGGTATACAGGAAAGCCCCCGTTAAAAAATACCCATTATTTTCAACAATCAAATTACGGTCTTTACTGCGATAAACACTATCCTCTTTTTTACTGAGTGTTCCCCTCAGTTTGGTGTATGAATTGGTATCCTCAAACGCAACGAGTCCAGTGCGCAGCAACGGTTTTGACCAATCATAAGGAACATTCGGGTTTGATTGAAAAATGCCAAAATAGGGATACCATTCATTCGGCATAAATGTGGAAACATCGCTGTAAACATCTACTTCTAACGGTTTATGAAACACTGTATTTTCAAGGCGCGACGCTCCCACTGACATATTGCCACTGGCTAATGACCGCAACTGTTCAAAACCTGAAAGGAGTACAACACCGTCTGCCAGGTGAAGCGGATCATCGTAGCGAAAATGCATACCAGCCGCAGTTCGCGCATCGATATTCAATGTTTTGTTTTCATTAATGCCTGCAGCAAAGCTGTCCTGCAATACATAAAATGTTGCTGGTGTTTGTTCATCCAATTCGTATTTCTTTAGAAAAATAGATGTGCTCAAGCGAAAATTGGGGGAGACCTCGGAAACTTTTATAATTTTTCTTCCACCATCACCAAGCGACAGCACCTGTCCCAAATTATCAATACGATTATGTGCCCAGGCTACATCCTTGGCATAAACATTCAACTCATCAAGCTCAATGTTTTGACCGGCAGGAGAGATTACCCCTGTTAGCGAAAAATCATAAATTGCCGTTGCGGGAGACGCATCAATCGTAGCAATTGTTTTTACGTCGATATTTTCTTTGAACACCAGGGCGGCAACGGTGTAGCAATTATTATCCGCCATAAAAGACACTGCTATATGAAATTTACCGGGCTTCACATACACAGCTTCCGGAGGTGGAGCGTTAGCCAATGATGAGTTATCACAAGGATAAGAAAACATTTTTGCCTGGGTGCCATCATCATTGAATACCATTAATACAAATGGGCGCCCGCCCCATTGGATATTCAGTAATGCCGATTTGGAAAACACTAATGGCAAACGCAATGATTGCCCGCCAACTTGCAAATTGTTGTTTAGTTGATGGTGCAACGTCGCGGAATCCGCAAATGGTAATACCGCAGTATCTACATCCAGTTGCAAATCTATTTTTGTTGCTGCACCGGCTTCCAGAATTGCGGAATTAGCCGATGCTTTAAGGCTTGCACCTTGCGGTAAATTAACCGATGGGGTGAATGAAAGTGTTTGGGAGGTGTTGGTGAGATTTTTAACCTGGAATGAAATATTTTTTGCGAACGCCGGTTGCGTAAGATCTACCCGTCCGGCATTAAGCAACACGGGCGAAACCAATACATTAGCATTGGCCGCCTCAGCCAATTTCATCATCCCCGCGCCCTGGATAAAAACATCCTGGCCAAGATCACTGGCACTCGAAATAAGTAAATCTTTTATTTCCGCCGCGGTTAATTGCGGCCTTAACTGTTTGAGCAACGCGGCGCCCCCAGCTACATGCGGGGTGGCCATACTGGTGCCGCTTTTAATGGCGTAACCGGCACCGGGAGCCGTGGAATTAATATCCACACCGGGTGCCACTAATTCCGGCTTCACATAAGTTGCATCAACAACAGGCCCGCGCGAGGTAAAACTGGCAAGTGCCCCATTGTTATCTGTCGCCCCGACAGTCAATACCTGTTCGGCATTGCCCGGAACGCCAATCGTAGAATAATCGCTACCGGAGTTACCTGCGGCAACGACTACCAGTGTGCCCGCTTCCATCGCATTATTAGCCGCTTCAGCTAAGGGCGAATCAGGTTTACCGGGACCACCCAGGCTCATATTGACGATGTTGATTTGATCCTGGGTCAGCGGATCACCATCGGGATCCACCGCTTTTTCAAGCGCTGCAATAATCGCGCTATCAAATCCACCACCGCGATCATCCAGAACTTTGTACGCATAAAGGCTCACATCCGGTGCGACACCTTGTAGCCGGCCTTTCGCCGCGACGATTCCCGCCACATGGGTTCCGTGCCCATGTCGATCAATAAAATTACCAGGCTGCTCACCTGCCACAAAATTGTACCCGGCAACCACTTTACAGCCAGTACCAATGCAGCCACCAAGATCCGGGTGGGTGTAATCAATTCCGGTATCCAGAATTGCCACTGAAACGCCACGCCCGGTTACAAAATTGCCGTTGGTATCGCGCATTGACCAGAGTGATGGAGCCTGGGTAACCGCAACACTATCATCCAGCAGCGCTTTAACTTCGTTATCAACATAGACCTCCGCAACTTGCGGCAGGCTGCGTATAGCAGGGATGGCATCGACGGGAGCGCTAACGCTCAGAGTATTGGTTAAATCCACAAAACGATGATGGACTTGTTGCACATAATTTTTCCGGCGCAACTCATCAACTAATTGCAGCTGGCTTTTTTGCAAACCCTGGCGATAGCTGGCGGTTGTTTTGGCAAGCGCTTGTTGCCCGGTGCGCGATACTTTTCCGCCAGCACTTAATTTTTCACGTTGCTGCTTGAAATAAGGAAGTGAAGCAGAGGATTTTAAACGCACCAATAATCGTCGGGATTCAACCCCGCCATTCAAACTGTGCAGCACAGGTTGTTGGTTAGACGGCACATTAACAATTGAAACAGTTGCATCTTGCGAAAATGTGTTAATAGCCGGGGTGCTATCCACATTATTGATATGCAGTCCGGCAACCGACCTTACTTGCGTGACCCCCGGTGTTTGATCCTGCGTATTCGCTGCCGCAAATACACTCCACAATAATATGCCGGCAACAAACGGAATCCCCTTGAACATACAAGCTCCATAATATCGTTATTATTTCATTAGTGATTTACACCGGATTGCTCAGTGAAAACAAACTTCACCAGACGTGTCCTGACGCTTAAGTAGTCTATCAAAACAAGGACCAGGTTTGCTATCGCTGGAAATAGAATCCCTAATCCCGGATCAGGGTGAAATTGGTTGTATTGCCAGGAAAAAGTCTATTGGGAAATCGCAGGCCATGCCGGGCCGGTTGCCATTGGCAAGGCGTTCAAATTGATCACCCTGCGCTGATGCGTCTTCAAAAGTTCCATTCCCCATTGGTAATGGGGAATGCTGTTAAACAGCTGATCAAAACTGCCATCAGCCAGTGCCGCAACCAAGCCAGCCTCGATTCGTTTGGCGAGGTTTGCATTGTCCCTGTGTACAAAAAAATAAACTTCGTTGTGATAATGCAGCATTAACTCCTGTTCAATTTGCAATTCCAGTTCCGGATATAAATTCACTTCCGGCTGGATTTGGTAAAGCCCGCGAGAAAAATAATCGAAGCGCCCCGCAGCGAGCATTTTAAATAATTTTCCATAACCAACGGCTTCCACTAACGGCAAATTATTGTCACGCATGATTTCAGTATCGGCCCACTGCGCGCTCATACCACCTTTTAATTTGCGCAAATCATCCAATGAATGAACTGCAGAAAAGCGCGGCTGGTCGCCTTTACGGATTAATAACAGACGAAAATTATTTAATCCTTTTAACAGGGGAATACGCACGGGCAGAATTTGCTGTTTGAAATCGGCATTATCGGGTGACCACAATACATCAACCTTATGTTGGACCAATGCAGTGCGCAGGCGTTTATCCACCAACCATTGATCCGCTTCCACTATTTGGAAAGGTCCATGGCTTGGCGTGGTTTTTTCAAGCACAAGCTGGAGCAACCGCGAAAAATAATAATCTTCATGATTAATATTTTCCCTGGAACTCATTTGGGGAATGACGATGCGCTCAACTTTCGTTGCCGCAAATTCCTCTGCATGCGCAACAGAACCGGAAATGATAAATACGCAGATGGTCAAAAGCGGCGATATAAGGCTAAACATCAACCCTGGCATAACTCTCACCTTATTACTATGTGCTATGGCCCATAAGTATAAGAGCAGGTTAACGAGTTGCCACCCGAGAGTCTGCTGAAATTACCGGATTATTCAATGTCGCAACCAGTTGCTGGAGCTGATACCAATGTTGCATTAACGCCGGCAAGGTTTGTTCAGCATAATCACGCACCGCAGGATTCTCTGAGAGTGTTGCCTTACGCACAATCCTGACCATGCGCTTTACTTCAGCAGCACGCTTATTGGTATAAGCCGTATCAAATGTTTCGCCTTTGCGAATAAAAACATACGCACCTCGCGGCTGATGATCCAACAAAATTCCCTGTTGCTGCGCCAATGATTGCAGCGAAGCCAGGAGCGCGACCTGCTCTTCCAGGCGGCGCTGTGCGTAAGCTTGTACATCGGGAGAGCTTGAAGTTTTCAAGGCAAGTTTTGCAGCGGCCATTTCACTCATATTTTTCGCGGAAACGAAACGGATAAAATCGGCAGTCACAAATTCCTCAGCCGCAGCGGCATTAGCCATCACCGGGGCCATTAACCAGAATGCGCACACGAGGAAATAGTTCACTTTCTTCATTCTACCGAATCCACTATCGAGTTAGTCCAGGTATGGCAGGTTCGAGCGTGATGCCTGGGAGAAATGATGCGGGAGAATGCTAAAGGACGATATGCGTGGAATTACTCAGAAGCATGAGTAATATGCGCTCAATAACCAGCAAATGTCGTTGCCAGGTTTTCGTCCCGAAAATGCTGGACAATGAAATCTACAAATACACGGGTTTTGGCGGGTAACATTTTTGCGCTGGAAAAATAAATCGCCAACGGCCCTACATCGTTGTACCAGTCGGGCAACAGGCGCACCAGGGCACCTTCAGCCAGGTATGGTAATGCATGAGGCATGGGCACCAACGCGAGGCCAAGCCCCATGGCCGCCGCCTGGCAAATCGCATCGGGATCATTCAGCACAATCTGCACCCTGGGTTCCACATGCGCTTGCTCATTCTGGCGAGTCTGCAATTGCCAATGCTGGATACGCCCGCTGTTAGAAGAGCGCCGGACAATCCCGGGCCAACCGTGCAGGTCGGCCGGAGACGTGGGCATAGCATGGGGTGATTGCAGGCTACGCGCCGCTAAAAAGTCCGGCGATGCCACCAACACCAGGTTGGGCCGTGCCAATTCACGGGCGACAACGCCGGGAGAAAACTCAATCCCCCCGCCAATCGCGGCATCCAGTCCTTCGTTTATAAGATCAACCTGGCGATTATCAAAGCGCCAATCGGGCTGAATATCCGGATACATCGCTAAAAACCGTGGCATTAGTGGCAACAGGTAATTCAGACCAAAGGCATAGGCGACACTGACTTTCAACACCCCGGCAGGTTTACCCTGGTTCAGGCTGGCATTAGCCAACGCCATTTGTACCGTTTCCAGCCCTGCACCCACCTCCAGTAAAAACCGTTCACCCGCTTCGGTTAGCGCTAGCCGGCGCGTGCTGCGTTGAAATAAACGGATTCCCAACTGCCGCTCCAACGTTGCCACATTTTTACTAACCGCTGCCGGTGTTAACCCGAGCAGGCGCGCACCGGCAGAAAAACTGCCGGTTTCAGCGCTACGCACAAAAGATTCAATACTGGTCAGGGTTTCCATAAGCATTTATATCTTCAACCAACAGTTGAAAAAGATTGCCTGAATTACCAGCTAATTTCCACAGGATAAATATCAGACACTGGCTTCGTAGCAAAACATTACTGATTTCCAACATTAAACGGAGCCTTATCATGACGACTCAAAACTCATCTGCTAACACCAACATTTCAAGCAACAATGCTTCAACAAATAGTGTTTCCACTCGCTTAAACGGCAAGGTCGCACTGGTTACCGGCGGCTCACGCGGTATCGGCGCCGCTATCGCAAAACGCCTTGCCAGCGAAGGTGCTGCGGTAGCAATCACTTATGCGAACAGTACCGACGCCGCACAACAAGTTGTTAACGACATTCGCCAATACGGCGGTAAAGCTATCGCGATTCACGCAGACAGTGCGAACGTCAGCGATATCAAAAATTCGGTAACAACCACCGTCGCAGAATTGGGAGGACTCGACATCCTGGTCAACAACGCGGGCACTTTAGGCCTTGGCAGTGTGGAAGATTTCGCGGAAGAAGAATTTGACCGGATACTGGCGATTAATGTGAAAGGGGTTTTTATCGCGACCCGGGAAGCGTTAAAACATATAAAAACCGGTGGTCGGATTATTAATATCGGCAGCATTAACGCTGAGATTGTGCCCTTCCCCGGCATGGCGATTTACAGCTTGAGCAAAGGTGCGATTGCGACATTCACACGCGGCCTTGCGCGCGATTTGGGTCCTCGCGGTATTACTGCCAACAATATCCAACCCGGTCCGGTGGACACCGATATGAATCCCGCATCAGGTGATTTTGCCGATACCTTGCGCGGTATTATGGCCCTGCCCCGCTACGGCAAAGCAGAAGAAATTGCCAACCTGACGGCGTTCCTTGCAAGTGATGAAGCGGCTTACGTCACCGGCGCCAGCTGGAATATTGATGGTGGTTTTGGCCTCTAATGAAATAATTACTGATAGAAAAACCGGGGCAAAATCGTGCTCCGGTTTTTTCATCCATTGATATGGATGCACTCGTTTCTGTTAATGCTGGCTTTTTCCGAACACCGTTTTTAATTTTCCTTCAGCCCAAATAAAAATGCCTGGCTGATACATCAACCAGCCCCCCACAAAACCAATGACGCTCCCCAACACAATATCCAGCAAACGATTCGTCAAGAGAACATCAGGCAGTAAAGTAGCAGATGACACTTCAGCAAATAAAACCGTCAGCGGTGTAATAAAAACAACCGCCAAACCGTAATTGCGCACCACCAAAAATTCCACAATAAAATTAAGCAACATAATCAATAATGCGACCTCATAGGGATTCAGCGGTAATTTAAAAATAACCGTGGCCAGGCTCAAGCCAATCGCAGTTCCCACAATCCTGTGCACCTTACGCTGCCATACCATGCGAAATGTTGCCCCTTGCATAATTGCCGCGCATGAAATAGGAACCCAATAAGGATTTCCCAATCCTATCGACAATGCAATTCCATACGAACCGCCCACAAAAAAAGCAATAACACCCGCTTCAAGTACCAACGCATAAACACGTGGCGCTTCCACTGACTCCGGGATAATTACTGGCTGCCTGCGAATTGCCCACAAGCTATAAAAAAATGCCAGCACGCAGGATAAAATTGCCCCGAGCGTAATTAAACCAACACGCACCGGAATCAACGCGAGATCAAATTTTATATTCATCCCCATCACCGCCACTAAAATAAAAAAGAAACTCCCGGGTGGTGGAATAGCGTAAAGGCGTGTGATGATGGTGGCGAAGAAGGCAACGCAGAAAAGTGTTGCCGCGGCAAGGTAATGATTAAAACCGGTGATTAATCCCAATGCAAAACACACCGAAAAACCAAAGGAACTCACAATCAAGCGAAGCATACGTTGCGACATAGGAATCGGCTGAATATAAAGAAACACCATTGCTCCCATGCACCCTAAAATCCCCATATCAAAACGCGAAAAATACGCGCCCAGTAATGCCGGCACACCTATGGCCAGCGATGCCATAAACGGAATATGCCAGGGGCGAGTCGCCTTTTTCAAAACCAGTAATTGCCTGATATGAGCCAGAAGTTTATGCACAGCAATTTTCCTGTTTATTTGATCACGCGCGGTTCGGCCACCGGAACCAGCTTTCCATCGCGTAGTTGGATAATTTGTGAAAATCCCATATTCGGCCAAAGTTTTACTTCATGGCCTTTTTGCACCAATGCATTGCGTACCTGCTCATGCATGGTGGGCTCTACAAATAATAAATCCGGGCTCCACTGCTCATGGATGCGCGGTTGTTTAATCGCTATTTCGGCCGGCATATTAAATTCCAGCGTGTACAACAAATTTTGCACTACTTGCGAAATAATCGTAGGCCCACCAGCTGCGCCCAGCGTCATCACCGGTTGGTTGTCTTTAAATACGATCGTTGGGCTCATACTTGATAACGGCCGTTTTTTAGCAGCAATTGCGTTAGCATCCGAACCCACCAAACCAAATGCATTGGCCGCACCGGCTTGTGCAGAAAAATCATCCATCTGGTTATTCATCACAACACCAGTGCCAGGAATTACCACCTTGCTGCCAAAAGTGGTATTTATCGTTGATGTTATGGCGACCCAATTACCTTCCAGATCAGCCGCCGCGATGTGCGTGGTGTGTTTGTTCATCAAATGCGGAATATCCAGGTCAGGATCACCATGGACTGCATTGTTCACTGCTTTATCCAGCTGTATTTGTCGGGCAATCTTTTTTGCGTAGGTTTTATCCGTTAGCGATAACGGCACTTTGACAAAATCCGAATCGCCCAGCCAATGGGCGCGATCAGCAAATGCAAACTTCATTGCTTCGGCCATCAAGTGATAACGCTCGGAGCTGGTCGTTTTGTGCAAATCAAAATTTTCCAGGATATTTAAAATTTGCGCTACGTGGATACCGCCAGAACTCGGCGGAGGAAAACCATACAAGGTATAACCCGCAAATTGGCTAACAATCGGCTCGCGCAATTTTATTTGGTAATTCGCAAAATCATCGCGCGTGACCAATCCATTATTTTTCTTCATCCATTCAGCTGTTTTCCTCGCAAAGTCACCGCGATAAAAATAATCCGGCCCCAGGCGCGCCAACTCTCGATAAGTGTGTGCAAGATCTTGATTGGTAATAATGGTATTTGCTGCGAAAGGCTGCTGCGACTTATCCAAATAAATTGCAGCGGTGGCTGGAAATTTTTGTAACTCTTTTGCCGTACTTACCATTCGATCAGCCACCAGTGGTGACACCGCAAAACCTTTTTCCGCCAATTCTGCGGCTGGCAAAATCACATCGGAAAAATTTAATTTTCCGCCTTCGCGTTGCAATTTATGTAACGCCAGCACCGAACCCGGCACACCAATCGCCAAGGCGCCGGTGCGACTCAATTCCGGATTGGCTTTGCCATCCTGCACAAACATATCGCGATGTGCCGCTGCCGGTGCCATTTCGCGGCCATCAATCGCTATCACACGGCCATCTGCCAGGCGAACCAGAATAAAACAGCCGCCACCAATTCCCGAGTTATGCGGGTCCACAACCCCCAGTGCAAAAGCAATCGCAATCGCGGCATCAACCGCATTGCCACCGCGCTTCACCACATTCATTGCGATAGTGGTTGCATCAGGGTTAACGCTCGCCGCAGCAACTTTTCCATCGCCAGAGACTTGTGCATGGCCGGTAACGGGATATTCCGCATAACAAAACAGCGGCAATACACAGAGCAGCAAAACCAATATTGTCTTTTTCATTGCAATAACTACCAGAATCAGTGAATTTAGCAGAAGCAGTAAACTTAAAAAGCACGATGAATATAGCTTAACAGACAAAAGCCTATGCGTATTTCGCGGCCGGAGCTATAGTGTAAGGCTAAATTGGTGAGCCCTGTTTGTATATAACAGCATTATCTATCTAATCTGTTCGTAAAACATTCATCACCAGTGCTCATACAGAAAATAAAACTGTCTGAATTTACAACGACACCTCATATCTTTCACGCTCTATCAAATGATCGATCACTTGAGCACACCAATCCTGGTGTTCGATCACAAGCAACGACTCACTTATACCAATGGCGCTTTCGCACAATTATTTGAAGGAATGGAATAATATGCATCATCAAACTAATAACACTCGCCTGCACGGCCTTGACACCTTACGGGCACTCGCGATTGTTCTGGTACTGATTTTTCATTATCGATCAGTGGTTAGTAACGAATTACTGTTTGGCTTCATTACCCGCATTGGTTGGGTGGGTGTAGACTTATTTTTTGTGCTCAGCGGCTATTTGATTGGTGATCAAATCCTGCGCGCCTACGCCCGTAAAGAAGATTTTTCATTGAGATATTTTTATGCGCGGCGCTTGTTGCGCACCCTACCCAATTACTAAGTGGTTCTTGCCCTTTACCTGCTTCTGCCAGTAGCTTTAAGTGGAACCTATACTGCACCGCTCTGGCAATTCATAACTTTCACCCAAAACCTGGAGATGCGCCCCGGCCAAACATTTACCCATTCATGGTCACTGTGTGTTGAAGAGCAATTTTATTTACTGTTTCCCTTGATTTGTATATTTGCCCTGTCAAAAACCTCCGATGCTTTGCGCCTGTGGATCATTCTTGTAGCAGGTTTTGTTGCCGCTATACTGATACGTTTAATCATGTTTACTAATCACGAAAAGTCGGCAATAGACATAATGGATTATTATGAATTCATTTATTACCCGAGTTATTCCCGTTTTGATGAATTATTGCCGGGGATCGCGCTAGCAATTATCAAAAACTACCATCGGTCAACGTTTGAAAAATTGCTCCACTATGGAAATCATTTTTTTGCAGCGGGCTTAATCAGTAGCGGAATAGTATTTTATTTATTTTTAAATATTCATTATCAGGACGGTATAGGAACCAGCGCCTGGACAACCAGTATCGGTTACTCACTATTAGCTATCAGTTTTGCGTTATTGGTGTTAGCCGCGTTGTCACCGTCATCCTGGCTTTATCGTTGCAAAATTCCTGGCGCTGCCAGTCTTGCACTCTGGTCTTACGCCATTTATTTAATCCATAAACCGCTGTATCAATTATTGAAACAACCGATCAATAATCTTGGCATTAGTACCGACGATTATTTGGGGATGGGCATTATCGTATCCATCAGTATTATTGCCGGCTGGATACTTTTTAAAATGGTCGAAACACCGTTTATGAATTTGCGTGCCCGGCTTGTGCCCTCCAATTATCGCAAAAAAAGCTGCCAGCCAACAGGTTTGGCAAGGGAGTGATAATTCAAAGGGATGCATTTATTCGCACATAGCAAACGCAGGTGGGCCATACCGGGCAATTAATTCTGCCGCCGTTAGCTATGTACCTTTGGACAAGGAGCACTGCACGTTCCGTCATATGGCTTAGCTCACGAATATTTTCGAGCCATGCAGCGGACTGTGAATCCAGCACGTCAAATGGCTTTTCCGGCGCAGTTTTCACCGGTTAATAAAATACTCGCCTCACCGGCAGCAACCGCTGTTAACCGTTCCATTAAGCGATTCACAATATCGCTACGCCACACCAATGCTGTTTTAACCAGCGCAAAAAGTAACGCATGCATAGGCAGCGCCAGTGTTCCTGGTTTACACTTCTGCCACACTTCATTCATCACACCATTATCAGCAGGAGTTTGTGTATGCGAAATGCGACAAGGGCGTTTTTAATTGCAAGTGGGTTGGCTATGGCCAGCCCTCTATTTGCCGCCGAAGGCATGTGGACATTGGACAACCTTCCCTACGCCGATCTGGAAAAAAATTACAAATTCAAACCCACTGCCGAATGGGTTCAAAAATCCATGCGCAGCGCAGTGCGCCTCGCTGGTGGCTGTTCGGGCTCTTTCGTATCGCCCGATGGATTGGTATTAACCAATCATCACTGTGTTATTTCCTGTGTAGAAGATTTGTCCAGTAAGGAACAGGATCTCGTCAATAATGGTTTCCTTGCTAAAACGCGCAATGAAGAAAAACAATGCCCGGGCGTTGAAGTAAATCGCCTGGAAAAAACAGAAGATGTTACGGCGCGTATGCAAAAAGCGTTAACCGGTTTGACCGGCAAAGCATTCAGCGATGCGAAAAAGGCGGAACAATCGCGTATCGAAAAAGAATGTGTTGGCGATGCTGGCGATAAACGCCGTTGCGATATTGTGGAGCTTTATGGCGGTGGCCAGTATCACATTTATCAATACACCCGCTACCAGGATGTGCGCCTGGCATTTTCACCGGAATATGCAGCGGGATTTTTTGGCGGTGATCCGGACAATTTTAATTTTCCACGTTACAACCTGGACATGAGTTTATTGCGTGTATACGCCGATGGAAAACCTATCAGTAACAAAGATTGGTTTCCGATTAATCCCAAAGGCGCCAAAGAAAATGAATTGGTGATGACCCTGGGGCATCCCGGCACAACCCAACGTTTACTCACCATGAGCGAACTGGAAACCCAACGCGACCTGGTTTTACCGTTCCGATTAATTTTGGCGTCAGAATATCGCGGTTTGCTGTTGCAGTATTCGCGCGAAGGTACTGAACAGGCGCGTATCGCCCAAACTGAATTAACCATGGTAGAAAATGGTATCAAGGCGCGCACAGGTATGTTCCAGGCGCTGTTGTCACCGGCGGTAATGCAACAAAAACGCGATGATGAAACTGCATTTCGCAATTGGGTCAATGCCGATGCAACACGTCAGCAACAATTCGGCAATCCCTGGCAAACCATTAGCAATACCCAAACCGCCTGGCGCAACTTGTACCTGGATTTTGTCATGATCGAATTGGGTATGGGCTCAATGTCGCAACAGGTTACCTGGGCGAGAACACTGGTGCGCGGTGCAGCTGAACGCGAGAAAGCCGATGCAGAACGTTTACGTGAATTTTCCCAGGCGGCATTGCCTGGCGTACAGGCAGGGCTCTTTGCGGAAACACCACTCTACCCTGAATTTGAACAAATAAAACTAAGCTGGTCATTGAGTAAATTGCGCGAAAAGCTGGGCGTGGATAACCCCGTTGTTAAACGCATTCTGGGTAAGGAGTCACCTGAATCCCTTGCACAAAAAATTGTAACCCAAAGCAAATTGGGTGATGCGGCGTTGCGTAAACAATTATGGGAAGGTGGTGCAGCAGCAATTAAAAACAGCAATGATCCCGCTATTGAGCTGGCTCGCTTGTTGGATGAATACGGCCGCAAACTGCGCGAACAATATGATCACCAAATAGAGCCGGTACAAAAAGCCGCCATTGAACAACTCGCCAAGGCGCGCTTTGCTTTCAAAGGTACAGCGGTTTATCCCGATGCAACCTTTTCATTGCGCCTTTCCCATGGCGTTATTCGCGGATGGGATGAACGCGGCACTCCGGTGAAACCCTTTACTGATATTAGCGGTTTGTTTAGTCGGGCAACGGAATACGATCCTTTTAAATTAGCAAATACCTGGGTGAGTGCGCAGAAAAAACTGGATCATAAAGCTCGCTTCAACCAAGTCTCCACTAACGATATTGTAGGCGGAAATTCCGGCAGCCCACTCATTAACGCAAAAGGCGAATTGGTTGGTTTGATTTTTGACGGTAATATCCAATCGCTGGGCGGAAGTTATTTTTATGATGAAGCAGTGAATCGTGCGGTTTCGGTGCATCCAGCGGCAATGACTGAAGCATTGAAAAAAGTGTACAAAGCAGATGCGTTGGTTAAAGAGTTAAAACTAGGCCGTTAAAAACAGCCAGAAAGAACGTGGTATCACATTAAAAATCCCGGCTAATGCCGGGATTTTTATTCATCGCTACAATCATTCAAAATTATTTTTTATGGCCATTAAAAATACAACCAATAGGAGCTATAGGTGATAAATTTCATACTGCGGCTGGCGGCATAACAAATTTGCCCGGCGGCACATCATCGGGATTTTCCAGTGCATTCGTAACCAGCGGGCATTGCCGGTTAATAACCACCGTTCGCGAATAGTGAATGGAAATTAAAGGAACGTTTTTTTGCGCGCCTGCCAATAAAACGCCGACGCCAATGCAAGCAGGATAATTACAGCTTGTATAACAATTGCACCTACAGCCTCAATACTCCATACCGCTTCAGCTGCAGCAATGTGGGAAGAAATACTACTAAAGCGAGTGACGGTATACATAATCGGGCCAATCAGGCAATTCGTAAACACCATGGTAAAAATAACTACCGCTTCCGATTCGCTGATCATCCCCACCGACCAACTCACGCAGTAACATAAAAACAAATAGACTCCGATAATGACCGTCAACGGAATAAACCCATTAGGGATAGGCGTGATCCAAAATACAACCAGTGTTGCTGCACACACAATCAACCAGGGCACTATAAATAAACTCATATTGGCAATTAATTTAGCCACCAGGTAATCCATGGGCGTAACCGGCAAACTCATAATAAATGGTAATGTATGCTCTTTGCGTTCGTTGACAATTGAGCTGGTGATTTGATGATTACCAAGACCGATCAATGCACTGATCAGCAACGTGGTGCCCATAAAAAATTGCCACTCGCCGCCGCTGATAAAACTCAGGGCCAATAATCCACCTACCATATATATGGCAATATTTTTGCGCTGAATGTGCCAATCTTTAGCGATCAGGATTTTAATCAGCGGCGTATTCAATCCGTGGTTCATACATGTACTCCTGACTTGACTGCGGCCACAAAAATTTTTTCCAACGACATAGGTTCAACCGACGAAATTTGTGCACCCAGTTCATTTAAGCGCGCAACAGCGTGCTCGGGATTCCGGTTAAAGACCAACTCGCACAATGAACCATTTTGTTTTGCCCTGACCAATCCTGGCAGCGACAAAGCAGCGGCATTACTGATGCCGGTACACAAAACCCGCCGCCAGCGATCCAGATAAATTTCCTTATCTTGTGAATCCAGCAATTTTCCTTTGTGCAGAAAACTAATGGTGTCCGAGAGTTGTTCTACATCCTGTGTATTGTGGGATGAAAAAAGTACGCTGCGTTCTTCGTTGCGGAGGATTTCAGCCAGTTCCGTCAATACTTCTTCACGGGCAACCGGATCAAGCCCCGTCGTGGGTTCATCCAGCACGACTAATTTCGGACGGCGTGCCAACACCAGCAATAACCCTGCTTTAACACGCTGCCCGTGGGAAAAACCTTTGGTTTTTTGATCGGCTTTTAAATCAAATACTGTTAATAAATGCTCCGCATAACGCGAATCCCAATTGCCATAGACCGATTGGATAAATCCCATATGCCAGCGCAGGGTTTCATTTTTGTACATCCGCATATCATCCGATGCGTAACCAATTTGCGCTTTAACCGCAACCTGCTGCGCCGGTAGTTTGCAGCCCAACACGCTCACACTACCGGAATCCGGTTGGATCAATCCCATTAGCAGACGCATCGTAGTCGACTTGCCCGCGCCGTTTACACCAACCAGACCCATTATCTGCCCTTGCGGTAACTGCAGGCTGAGGTTATCCAGATAAAATTCCGGATAACGTTTGCACACGTTTTGAAATTCAATCGCGTTTTGCATATTCACTCCAAACAACTTTAGGGCTAAGGCAAGCGATACTCGAGTTTTGCGGTGCAGGGAAACTCTCCTTTCTTGTCAGTATTGGCACAACTGTCAGTGCCACTCCCCATGATTCCATCAAATTTTCCCGTACCGCCGATAATCTCATCAGCGCCATTCCATTCGCCCACAGCATCACTTTTACCTACGTACCTAATGAAAACCTTGTCTCCATCTGAATCTTCATAAGCACAAAACCCAGCACTTTTATTAATTTTTTTATGCGTAAAGATAGAAAAAGAACATGCTGCTTTACCTAAATGCAGAGGCCCTTTTCCCATTTCGTTAAAGGTCACTCCCGTCAACGTGCCATGACTGTAGTCGTCATTAAATTTTGTCAGGGATGTACCTTTATAAATAGATTGAAGATTGATCGTGCCGGATTTTGGCAACACATCTGCATTAACATTTATGCAAAGACAGGCAAACACCACGCCCGCTATTCCTGTAATTATTTTGTTGTACATAAAAACTCCTGATTGTTACAAACACCGTGAATGTATCGTTTCCTTCCCGTCGTTTTACCGCATCCCGCGACGAGTTCGGGTAACATAATTAATCAGCTACCAGTGCATTTTTTACCAATTCAATAATCCGGTTATCGCTTAATCCCAATGTGCGCCCGGCACCAATCAAACCTGCGATGTATTTTTCCAGTTCAGCTTCAATAAGGGTTTTCTGCACATCCATCACATCGGCAACAAAAGAACCGCGCCCCGCCTGGGTGACGATTACACCTTCTGTTTCCAACTCTGTGTAAGCGCGTTTCACCGTAATCACACTGACTTTGGTCGCGACACTTAACTCGCGAATAGAAGGCAAAGGATGGCCAGCTGGCCAATCGCCTGCACGGACTTTCTGTTTGATCTGCTCCATGATTTGCAAATACATGGGCCGACTATCCTGCTGCGAAAGAAATAAACCTTCAGTCACGCAAACTCCAACTGTGTATATTTGATATGCACAGTATACACAGATATGCACAGCGTGCAAGTGTGTGTATAGATACGCTTTAGAAAGAGAAGCTACGGCCAAGCTCATACATGGAAAGGTATCAATCATCACAAGCAATATGAATTTTTCACATTGCTTGTGATCTAACAATGTAATTCAATTTTTAATGCAGGGGCACACCATGATTAGTAATCAGCAACACATACAAGAGCTGGCGTATTATTTATGGTTATCTGAAGGAAAACCTGAGGGGCAATCAGATAAACACTGGCAGATTGCAATTTCAATGGCTGAAAAAGAAAATGATCATCCCCATCAAAAGCGCTCTGTCGATCCCTCCGAAGCAAAAGGTTCAACAGAGCCAGAACAACCGGATCAAACCTGAGCCAGTATTGAATTTAATGAATATCCACTTCAATAAATAATGGAGTAAATCCCATGACTGGAAAACTTGATAAAACTGCATTTGGTATAGAATTGGACCGGCGCCTGGATGAAGTCATTGCATGGGCGGTAAAAGAATGCCCAATAAAAGACGCAAACCTTGCCTATGCTGATTTTGCTAAAGTCCGCATCGATTTCCATCAGGTAGCAACCGGTGAAATTAAAGCAGACAATCCATTAAGCGATGCGGAACCTGAAGACGGTGGCCCGCAATATATCAATGATAATCCTGCGCCCTGGCCATAAAAAATTGAGTATTGTGTAGAAATTATTTTTTAGGTTCATTGCTAGTCACCAAAAATTCCAGGCCTACTCCCGGATCTTCTTCGCCTGACGAATAAATTGGGCTTGCCGCCTTACTGGCTTTATGCCCGAGCACCAAATCCTTATCTAACGGATAACCAGGTTCAGGGGTATTATCCTCAGTTAACGTATTTGTTTCGCTGTAAACTGGTTTTTTCTCGTCGTGCATAGCAGCCTCCTCATCACAGGTTGATACAGCAAAATCCAGTGGTTTAACCTTGGTTCCGCGACGGCCGGCATAGATTCGCGTAAATTCAGCTCCAAATAAAACAATTAATCCCACGTAGGATACCCACAACATAATTAAAATAATTGTTCCTGCAGCACCGTAAGCAGAAGCAGGATTGCTATGGCCAAAATAAATACCCAATGCATATTTCGCCAATACAAATAGTACCGCGGTAACAAACGCCCCTGTCCAGACATCACGCCAGGGCACTATCGCATCGGGCAAGAATTTAAAGATGGCCGCAAATAAAAAAGTGATAACACCAAGTGATAACGATATATCTAGAAAACGGAAGACAATATTGAATGTCTCGGAGAAATAATAGGCAACCCACCCGCTTAATATCGTCAACAATGCAGATAACACCAGCGAAACAAGCAGGATAAATCCCACCGCAAGAATTAATCCAAAGGAAGAAACCCTATCCAATACCATTTTCATGATTTTTCCTTCGGCTTGGGGTTTAACCTCCCAAATAGAATTTAATGTTTGCTGGAGCTGGTAAAAAACACCTGTTGCCCCGAAGATCAACGTAGCAATCCCGACCATCGATGCAAAAGTAGAATCATGATGAACGCTGGCGTTTGCGATAATGGCTTCAATATCTTTTGCCGTGTTACCGCCAATCATTCCCCCCACTTCTGCACTGATTCGTCGCGTTATCGCTTCTTCGCCAAAAAAATAACCAGCCAGATTAATAATAATCACCAGCAGGCCCGGTAGGGAAAAAATAGTATAGAAAGAAATCACCGCACTATTCCGGAAAGGATCGCGATCCAGCCATTGCAGGAACGTATCACGGAACATGAACGCCCATTCTTTAGCTTTTCCATATCCTTTGATTTTCCCATACTGTGTCATGACTACACCGTTATTTAAAAAGAATAGGAATATGAGTTAGGCCACATCAAGGCACTTTAACTTCTGATAACAAAATCAAGCAGATAGTTCCCATTCGTTATGCTATTCAGCAGGCTAAGGTGTCTAAAGACCGTTGTTTTCCATGACAAATAAGCGATTTAATAAAAACCTGGTGATAATTAACGGAATCATTCGCCGTATGTAAAGGTCCACCCTAAAGACGGTTTTTTCTTTAGGTGTGCATTTTACTTAAATAGGTGAATGAAAGATGCGTACAAAAAATATTGTATTGATAGGCGCTGCATTTGCTATCGGTTTTTTGTTAACCAAACTCGGCAAACGCCAACAAGCAGACATTACCCATCTAATTGAAAAGGCAATTTATAAAGGATTTGCCGAAATAAAAAATTCCAAATTAGCTGTGCAAAATTCCAAATCAACCAATATTAAAATATTTGCCCAACGAATGATTGATGACCATGTGGCCATGAATCAAAAAATAACAGAGATCACCCGCTCCAAAAATATTCCCACACCTACTATCGATAATTATATCGATAGTGGTGAACCCTATCTTTTAAATCCTGCCAGTGATGAATTTTTTGATGAGGATTATGTGGACTATCAATTAACTGCACATAACGACCTGGTTAAATTATTTAAAAAAATCAGGGATTTTGGCGACCCGGAAATACAAGTTTTTTTTACTCATGCGTTGGAGCAATTGGGCCATCACTTAAGAATGGCGCAAGATCTGGCAGATACGTTTCACACTAACAATATTCCAACAAGCCCGTTAAAAAATACCGATTTTGTTGAAGAACCCAATTATAAAGTTTGAATGATGAGGAAAGAGCCATGATAAATCAAAGCCAGAACATTATAGCGATTACCACACCACCGGAAACTCCGCCGCCCACACCAAATCCGATTGATCCGCCACAACCTTCTCCAGTTCCGATTCCAGATCCAACACCAGAACCAACTCCCAATTCCCCCGGTACGCCGGATCAACCAATCCAGCCTATAGATCCAACCGAGCCAACACATCCAGTTGCAAATAGTTGAATCGATTGCTGTATTAACCATATTTCACAGGAGAAATATCATGAAAATTAAAGATATTATGACTCGAAACGTGGAAACACTTTCACCGGAAAAAACTATCGGCGAAGCGGCTAGCGTTATGGCTCGCGTGGATAGCGGTGCAATTTTAGTCAATGAAGGCGATCGCCTTGTAGGGATAATTACTGACCGCGACATTGCAATCCGCGCAGTGGCGGAAGGTTTAAGCCATGAAACACCCATAAGCCAGGTGATGACTGAAAAAATTCGCTATTGTTTTGATGATGAAGACATCCAGCACGTGGCTGAAAATATGGCCGATATCCAGATCAGGCGCTTACCCGTTTTAAATCGTGATAAGCGGCTCGTTGGGATTGTCTCACTCGGAAATATTGCGAGCTGTCGCAGCCAAAAAGCAAGTGCCACTGTATTGCAAGGTGTTGCTAAAGCCCACTAGATAAGCCATTTAATAAAATTAGCGTACTGCACTTAAAATTAAGCCATTAGGTGCAGCACGCAATAATAATGTTGCTATTTTTCCAAAATAAAATGCTTGCGTTTATATAAAAGTGAAAGTGCTCCGATCAATAATAAATAGATTGAAGGGCTTTCGGGGACATTAGCTACCGAGCGTTTTCTAATAAAAAATTCTTCCAAAGTAATATCTATAGCCGATGCTTTGGATCGCCCGATTTCATGTTCATCTTGCATTCCAATTGAAACATATCCATAAGTATCAGGGCCTGCTTCCCATTGTAACTCCTGAACAAGCCCCAAACCGCTTAACAAATGCTTCCCCCAATTCATGATCCCCAAACTGATGCCCATGGTTGTATAGTCCGGAGTGTCGCCATATACATAAATATTCTGTTCATAAAGATAGATAGCTTCAATATTAGAGCCATCACCAATATCATCATTGGTATAGTTCACACCTTCTATTAAAAGCGAAGGCCAAAACGGCTCCTTTATTTCTACAGAAGGGCTTAAGACCTTACCATTTATGTTGACGACCAAAGTGAGCCAATTATTGGTGTAACTTTCGTATGATTGATTGGTGGGAGTTCCCCGAATACTGCCCGGTGCTTTATCTACGTCATACCAAAATGAACCTGAAACCTCCGTCCCCAAGAGGTCTTCATCAAAATATCCGTCATATTTATCCTCATCGCCGTCTAAAAAAGAAGTGATCGTACCGCGAAACCCACCCTCAATAATTATCGCTTGAGCATTAAGCGCAATGAGAAAAAAAGGGATCAACAGCAGTTTTAAAATAGTGAGGCTTTTCATAAATCATCCTTTTAACTGAGAAGGTAAAATGGATGACTATTAGGCGCTCAACAAATGTACTTTTCAACTGGATTTAATGCAGTAAAAATAAAAATTAGCATCTGACCAATCAAGAATAACGAGGTTCGACTTTTTTCGATGAATACTATTTACACGTTATTCTGTAGTTTATATTCCAACCCGAAAGTCGAACTCGCCTTTTAGATAATGCCCTCCTAGAATCCAGCCGCACAAGTTATGAACTGTATTATTCATAGCTTGCGTGATGATGCATTCCACAAATTCCGGTTTTTATTCTTTAGGGAGAAAACGATGAAAATAAATAAAATAACGTCTTTGCGAATCTCAGCATTTATCGCCGGGGCCTTATCTTTTTTTACAGTTGCTGATTTAAGCGCCCACGGTTATGTTTCTTCACCACAAAGCAGGGTATTGGTGTGCCATAAAGATAATATTGAAAATCCTGCATTACCGGCTTGTGCTGCCGCGAAAGCCGCGAACTATAACGAACTTGGTTTCTATTCCATCCAGGAAGTAGCCGTCTATGAAGCCAGGGATGATCATCAGCAATGGATTCCTGACGGAAAATTATGCAGTGCCAACCGACCTATGTATTACGGTGTGGACCTGGCCCGTAACGACTGGCCTGCAACAATCGTCACACCAGGACCACGTGAATTTATCTGGACAAATACTGCATCCCACCGCACCACTTATTTTCGTTATTACATTACCAAGCCAGGTTTTGACCCTGCGGGTGCCCCGCTGAAATGGTCCGACCTGGAATTGATTCACGATTCCGGCCCGGAGCCCCAACAAACCACCTCCACCCATATCGTCAACTTACCTCAACGTAGTGGTAAACATATTGTTTATGCGATTTGGCAACGTGATTGGAAAACGGATGCGGCGGAAGCAAATTACCAATGTATTGATGTGGACTTCCAACCTAACTCGTCATCCAGCGTAAGCAGTAGTTCAAGTTCTGTAGTGGATAATTGCAGCACCTTGCCCTATTGGAATAGCAGCACTGTTTACGTGGGCGGCAACCAGGTACAACACAACAATAAACGTTACCGGGCAAATTACTGGACGCAGGGAAATAACCCCGAGCAATCATCCGGGCAATATAATCACTGGCTGGACCTGGGTTCCTGTAATGTAACGAGTTCCGCATCAAGTTCACTCGCATCAAGCAAGCGGAGCAGCTCAAGTTTGCCCTCTTCAAGCCGATCAAATTCATCAATCCCATTGGGTTGCAACTCACCAACCTATAACAGCAGTTATATCTATAAGAATGGCGATCTGACCCAAAACTTCGGGTACGAATACAGATGTAATGTCAGCGGCTGGTGTAATTCCGGTGGAGCTTATGCACCGGGTGTGGGCTGGGCCTGGACCTATGCGTGGACCCAGGTTCGCGGCTGCGCGATCGAATAAATTTTCAACTTCGATAGCGATGTCTATTAAGAAACAGCAGCTTCGGCTGCTGTTTCTTTTGTCTGTTATATAAAGTTATCCGCCATTTTGTACAGATCAACAATCGCCAACTAAGCTTTCCTGATCATGAGCGGTAAAAATGGGAAAGCACAATGTTTAACGCACAATTGAAACAAGAGTTAGCTGTTTTAACCGAACAGCTGTCGTCCATGCTGCAAGTACGCGAAAGCCTGGACAGTGAAATGCTAATGCTCAACCTGGATCCGCAAGGCCGGATTATTTATGCCAATGCCAATTTTGAAGCGGAAATGGCGTTTACCAGTGGCCAGGTCCTTAACCGTCAGTTGATCGATCTGGTTCCCGCCTATGCGCAAAAAACCGACCATTTCGAACGCATGAGAAATGCCATCCAACTTGGAGCACATTGGGCAGGTGCGCTACAAATAGTTCGCGGGGATGAAGAAGAGGCCTGGTTGCGTGCGATTGTCCAGCCGGTAAAAAGCAGCCGTGGGGAAATAAAAAACTTTTCAGTCTATGCGAATGACCTTACCCGCACCATTGAAGCCTCTTGTGAACACCAGAATTTGATTGAAGCATTGCAGCGTTCAACGGCGGTTATTGAATTTGACTTAAATGGAAATGTGTTGACAGCCAATGATCGTTTTTTAAAAGGGATGGGCTATTCCCTGAATCAAATTGTCGGCAAGCATCACCGCATTTTTTGTGAACCGAGCGAATATAATTCCCAGGCTTATCAGTCATTTTGGGAAAAACTTCGCCGCGGTGAATTTATTGCAGACCGATTCAAACGTGTTGATAGTTATGGCCGCATTGTCTGGCTGGAAGCGTCTTACAATCCCATTTCTGACTCCCATAATCGCCTTTATAAAATTGTAAAATTCGCAACCGTTATTACTGATCAAGTGAATGGTGAGTTGGCCGTTGCGCAAGCCGCTGATATTGCATACAGCACGTCGCAGCACACAGATGCCACCGCTAAAAAAGGCAGTAGTGTGGTACAACAAACCGTAGAAGTGATGCGTGAATTAGCGGCGCAAATGGAGGCGGCTGCCGAAGGAATTGCTGCACTGGATAAACAATCGCAAATCATCGGCACCATTGTTAAAAGCATCGGCAGCATTGCCGACCAAACCAATTTGCTCGCGTTAAATGCCGCTATTGAAGCCGCACGCGCCGGCGACCAGGGCCGTGGCTTCGCCGTCGTTGCCGATGAAGTCCGCCAACTCGCTTCACGCACCAGCCAGGCCACAGTAGAAATTGTCAGCGTGGTTTCGCAAAACCAGAAACTCGCAGAAGAAGCGGTACAAATAATCGAAAATGGAAAACGCCAGGCCGTACAAGGCCTCGAACTTTCCGCACAAGCAGGCGATGTTATTGTAGAAATTCAGGACGGTGCGCAAAAAGTTGTTAGTGCGGTAGGCCAGTTTGCAAATAGGCTGTCAACCTGATGTAAATTTCATATCACAGAAATAAACGCGGGCCATGGAGGCCCGTTTTTATTTTTGGTGATGGAGTGCACAAAACTTTTCCAATGCCAGGCGCCCTTTTAAAAATGGAGTGGATTTCCCAACTCAACATTTCAAACGCATTCGCAATTTGTTTCAGATGCAACATCAAGATGCGTCTTTCGACTCACCTTTGCTTAATCCATGTTGAATTTTATTCATGCTGCATCCTTCACACCCGCGTCATTCAAGGTCTGTAAAACACAATTGCATATGGCATAAGAGTTGCCCAAAGGAGGAACCCAACCGTTACTGCCACTTATCGGGAGCATTTTTCTGCCATGGCAAAATCCAAATTATCCATCCCCACTGACCTCACCCGCGCTGATGCCCACGAGTTATCTGCACTTTATAAAGCCAAAGCGGTATCGCCAGTTGAAGTGACGCGCGCAGTATTGTCCCGCGCGGAAAAGCTGCAACCGCAGTTCAATGCCTATCGTCATTTGGATGCGGAATCTGCCCTCGCCTCTGCCAAAGCGGCTGAATCGCGCTGGCAAAAAGGAAAACCGCTCAGCGCTGTGGATGGTATTCCAGTGGGATTCAAAGATTTGCTACACGTCCGCGGTTGGCCAACTCGCAAAGGCAGTTTGGCGACTGCGGCTACCTGCCAGGAAGACGATTCGCCGGTTGCTGCGCGTTTGCGTGAAGGTGGTGCGGTGCTGCTGGGGAAAACGCAAACAGCCGAATTTGGCTGGCGCGGCTTAACAGAATCCCAACTGGCCGGGGTTACGCCAAATGCCTGGAATATTGACTATGCCAGCAGTGGCAGTTCGGGAGGTGCAGCGGTTGCGGCAGCACTCGGCCTTGGGCCGTTGCAAATCGGTACCGATGGTGGTGGTTCCATCCGCGCGCCTGCGGCGGTGAATGGCGTATTCGGATTTAAACCGAGTTACGGCCGTGTTGCCGGTTATCCAGCCGCACTCAATGGCAATCTTTTCCATATTGGGCCACTCACGCGTTCGGTGCGCGATGCGGCCCTGGCACTCAATATTATCGCTGCACCGGATATTCGCGACTGGACCAGCCTCCCACGCGAAACCCGCGATTGGACCCAGGGCCTGGATGATCCCACATTAAACCTGCGCGATGTGCGCATCGCTTTTAGCCCAACGCTTTATGGTATTCAGGTACATCCCGAGATTGCCCAAGCCGTTGCGAATGCAGTGCGCGTTTTTACCGAACAAGGTGCAACGGTGGTCGAAGTTGATCGTGTTATTGAAGACCCGACCCCGATCCTGACTGCCCTGGCCGCTGAGCGGGCGGCACGTCTGGTGCGGGAAATTGGTCCGAAAGGTTTGGAGCTGGTCGATCCATCCATTCGCACCTCGGTAGAAAATGCACAGGGAATTTCCATTGCCAACCTGGTTGAAGCGCAGGAGCGACGCGCAACATTAGCGGTGCAATTACGCAAGTTTCATCAACAATACGATCTGCTAATTACGCCCGTACAATCCCAACCGGTAAGCAAACGCGGCACGGCACCGCAAGCGCCGTTTTTAAGTGCGTTTAACCTGACCCAACAACCGGCAGCGTCTGTTCCTATTGGTTTTGATAGCAATGGATTACCTATCGGTTTACAAATTGTCGGGCCGTCATTGGGCGATGCAGCCGTACTACGTGCAGCGCGGGCATTTGAATTAATCAAACCATTCGCGCGAATAACAAGTTAACGATCTAGCGCTGATTAACACTACCGGCTAATTCATCTTTATTTTTTCTCAAATCAAGCCAGCCATTTGATGCAAGCCACTCCATAATTGGTTCCTGCCAGCGGTCGCGTGGAATGAGAAAAAAACCATGATCACCTTTTTCAAAAAGGCGGGCTTCTACCGGTACGCCCGCATGCTTAAGCGCTTCAAGAAACAGGATGCTATTTTTAACATCTACCAATTTATCATCAACAGCATGTAGCAACAGAGTGGGTGGAGTGCTGGAATTCACGTGCAGCTCGTTTGAAAAAAAATTGATGCGCTCTTTGGATGGCTTTTCGCCCAATAAGGCTTTGCGCGAATCCAGATGCGTCACTTTTGAATCCATAGTGACCACCGGATAAACAAGTACGAGAAAATCAGGGCGCAAATTAATATTGCCAGGATTCGCGATTTGGGCCTTATTAAAATGCGTAGCCAACGTGGACGCAAGGTGACCGCCTGCAGAAAAACCTACTGCACCAATTCGATTTGAATCCAGGTTCCACTCGTTAGCATGTTGACGGGCAAACCTCATCGCTTGTTGCGCATCCTGCAGCGGACCAATGGATTTATCAATCATCCATAAATCATTTGGAATTCGGTACTTAACAACAAATGCAGCAATTCCATGATCCACAAAATAATTGGCTTGTTGAACGCCTTCGTAATCAAAGGTTAACCCCCAATAAGCTCCGCCCGGAAATATCACCACACTGGCGCCTGTGGCCTTAATTTTTGCGGGCAGATACACCTGAATATAAGGCTGTGAAATTTTTTGTATCCAACCTTTGTCTGCGCCTGACTCTTCATCAGGAACAGGCTTTGAATTTGGAATCGCAGCATCGTCGTACAATCGAAAACTCTGCATTGAAGGAGGAAAAAAATAAGCAGGATCTGTTTTCTGGTCGTTAGTACTGTTAGTGTTTTTTTCTTCTGCAGATACCACAGGAGAGATCAATACCATATAAAAAATCGCAGTTATTATAGATAAAATTTTTTTCATAGAAAGCTCAATTATCAATAGTTATTTAGCTACACACCTGGCCAAAAGCATAGCGTATAGGGGAACATGGAAGATAATTAAATTGCATAATATTTATTTTTCTACCACCGTTATTTATGCCCGCACCGTAAATTTTAATTTAGGTAGCATTCTTTTCTGGGGTTCGCTGTAAACTTCCCCTATTTTCAATGCGCCTTTCTTTAAATAAAACCCTTCAGCATCCGGATCAGATATGATGTAGAAGTGGGATATTCCCAAGGCATTACATTCTGAAAGAATCTGGTCAAATACCAGATTGCCATAACCTTTACCAATGACTTTGGGCAATAACCAAAAGTGATCAAGCTCATCATTATCGCCTTTTACGAGGGCAAAAAATCCAATCACTTCTTTATCGTTCAAAATTAGTTTGACTGTATTGCGAATAATATATTCTTCTTCAAACTTTAAATTAGATCGCCATTCCTCAAGTTTCTCTTGAGAATAACCCCAATAACCTTTCGATGTGATTAATATATCTCGAAGAAGCTCGGTATGTTTTGCTTCGGCATCTATAAAATTAAGCACTTTTTTCACCTTGCGTTGTGCATAACAGCAGCTTTTACGTTACGGCGCCATGTGGTTTTGCTCAGCAAAAGAACATAGTTCCGATTTGAATCTGTGCAGAACGATGTTTGGCACAGTTTTTTATCAGGCATTTGAAACACTTTAGATCAAGATAAGGAATAAACTAGGAAAATAGCATTTCATATGTATTTTCAGTTTCCATATAGGTTATAAAACCCAACGAAAGATAGAGCCCAAGTGCTGGATTTTTTTTGAAAACACTTAATTTCACCCTGGCTCCATTTTCCTTTGCTTCAACAATAACTGATTGAATGATTTTTCTACCCAGCCCCTTCCCTTGAAAATTACTGTCAAGTTGTATTTGAACAAGGTCCCACACTGAACCCTCTTTTACTACCTTCAGCAAACCAATTGATTGACCTGCATACTCAATGATCTGTGCAGACTCAAAACGATAATTGATTCTTTCAATATGATTTTCATGATTTGGTTCCAAACCTGCATTTGAAATGTGCCTGTTCATAGTTGCAATACGAAGCTGAAGCAAAAATTGTTTATCCTTTTCCGTCGCTGCGCGAAACCCTAAATTCGTACTCATTGCTTTAGCCTGCATTGTGGTAAATTGCGGTGGTCTAATTTGACCGCTTTTATAGCATTTCTCCCAATCGCTTTCATTATAATCATTCAGGCATATTGGGCTCGTTTCTCACCCCAAGCTACACATGACAGGCGTATTAATTTTAAGGACTAGCCATGAATACATTTTTATTCGACAGGAAATTTGAAAGCTATAATTTGCACGAAAAGGTCGGGCTTGCCGTTTTGGTGATCCGTAATGGAAAGACCATTTTCAAGAAAGGCTATGGGTTACGGAACCTGGAGACAAAGGAACCTGTTACGACTGCAACCAATTTTAGGCTGGCTTCCGTTTCCAAACAATTTACTGCCATGTGCATTGCGATTCTGGAAGAACAAGGAAAATTATCGATAACAGACTCAATTACCCTATATTTTACCGATTTCCCTCCCTGTATGATTCCGGTAACAATTGCGGACTTGCTATATCACACATCCGGCCTGCCTGAATGTTACGACAACCTATGCGGTACCAACCGCGATAAACCAATGGCATTCAATATAGATGTTTATAATTTTTATAAAAATATTCAACAACTGGATTTCGAATCAGGCCACCACTTTGAATACAGCAATGGTGCATATAATTTATTGGCCACGATTATAGAAAAAGTATCCGGTCAAACATTTACCAGGTTTCTGGATGACAGGATTTTTACACCGCTTGGAATGCACAATAGCCGCACCTATAGCCCTCCGTTTGCAATACCACACCAAGCCATTTCCTATTCTAATTGGCCATTTTTTGAAAATATAGATTTCGACAGGGGAAACACATTATTAGGTGAAGGCGGAATTTATTCATCCATTGATGATCTGGAAAAATGGATTTACGCCCTGGAAAGTCACTCACTCATCAGCCCTCTCATGATGGAGAAAATTTTTACTACAGGCACAACACGCTCGGGCAAAGAAGTGGATTACGGATATGGCTGGGAATTTGATACTTATGAGCACTATAAACATACCTACCATACCGGTGGCTGGGTTGGTTTTAATACGGTGATAGCAAATTTTCCGGAAAAGCAATTATGGATTGTTTGCCTGGCAAATAGCCCGGCCATTAATACCTGGACAGCAATGGAAGATATAGTGATGGAGCTGCTGGAAATAAATAATTAGCACCATATAAGCATATTGATGAACGGCGAGCCAGCAAATCGGTATTTACCGCTGGCTGGCATCCCCTTTCATAACGCCCCCACAAACCTTTGCACTTTTTAATCATACCCGGTCAACTCACGACACAACAGACAATAAATTTGCCGCTACAATTCCACATTCATAAAACACATAAATTATTTAATGCTTCCGGGAATTAACGTATGTATTCCACTCTGCGCTCATTAACACAATACACATTAATTTACATCGCGTTTATCACCCTGCCCTGCGCGGCGGAACAAAAACCATTGAAGCTCTGGTTCGATAAACCTGCCAATCAATGGGAAGAAGCCCTGCCATTAGGTAATGGTCGCCTGGGCGCAATGGTGTACGGTGGCGTTACACATGAGAATTTGCAATTAAATGAAGATACTTTCTGGGCCGGTGGTCCGCATAATAATATTAATCCCGCAGCGCGGGAGGCGTTACCACACATTCGCCAGTTAATTAACCAGGGAAATTATGCTGATGCATCTGCCCTGGCTGAAAAAACCATCACTAGCCAGGACTCTAACGGCATGCCCTACCAAACTGCTGGCAATCTTTTTCTGGATTTTCCCGATCACACCCATGCGACGAATTATTACCGCGAACTGGATATTAGTAATGCTGTTGCGCGTACACGCTACTCAGCGAATGGAGTGAATTATGAGCGGGAAATTTTTAGCTCACTGGTCGATCAGGTAATTGCAATACGAATTCACGCAAGTCGCAAAGGTGCATTGAATTTTTCCATGGCGCTTGCGCACCCGGACAATATGCCGGTCAACGCAGATGCAATCGGATCGACGCTGTTAATGCAAGGAAAATCACGTGACCATGAGGGCATTAAAGGGCAAGTACAACTTGCCAGCCTGGTTAAAGTGGCAAAACATGATGGCAAATTAACCAGCGATGGAAAAAAGCTGAAAATATCCAATGCCTCCGAAGTTATTATTTTGGTTTCCATGGCCACTAATTTTGTTAACTATAACAATATTAGTGCCAATGCGCTGGAACGTGCGCAGGCGGCCATGGAAAATGCCACCAATAAATTCACCGAATCGCCTATCGCTTATTCATATCGACTGAATGCCCACAGCAGTTTTTATAAAAATTATTTTGATCGTGCCAGTTTGAATTTAGGCACGAATGAATTCGCTAATGAACCAACTGACAAACGCATTCGTGAGTTTTCCAAACGCCATGACCCGCAATTGATCAATCTTTATTTTCAGTTTGGGCGTTACTTATTAATTTCATCTTCACAACCAGGAACGCAACCGGCAAATTTGCAAGGTATCTGGAATGACCGGCAAGATCCTGCATGGGATAGCAAATACACGATTAATATAAATGCCGAAATGAATTACTGGCCAGCCCGGGTTACCAATCTGGGAGAGCTGGAAGAGCCGTTCATCCAATTGATTCGCGACCTTGCGCAAACAGGGCAACAAAGTGCGAGCCAGATGTACGGCGCACGCGGTTGGATGGCGCACCATAATACCGATATCTGGCGTATCACCGGTGGTGTTGATTGGTCCTGGGGGGCATGGCCAACCAGCAACACCTGGTTAGTTCAACACTTATGGCAAAAATATTTATACACCGGTGATAAAAATTACCTGCGTGAAATTTTTCCTATTATGAAAAGCGCGTGTGAATTTTTTGAAGATTTTTTGGTTAAAGATCCCCGCACAGGATGGCTGGTTGTATCACCCTCCATGTCTCCCGAAAACGAACCCGTGGCTACTGGTAAAAAAATTGCTTCAGGCGTAACCATGGATAATCAATTAGTGTTTGATTTATTCACCAACAGTATCGCAGCGGCAAACGCCCTTGGAGAGGAAAAACCACTACTAAAACGTTGGCAAAAAATTATTGATCAGTTACCGCCTATGCAAATCGGACAATACCATCAATTACAGGAATGGCAGGATGATTGGGATCATCCGTTGGATGCACATCGCCATATTTCCCATTTATACGGCCTACATCCCGGCAACCAGATATCCCCCCTGCGCACACCGGAATTATTCAACGCGGCGCGCGTAACATTGGAACAACGTGGTGATCCATCGACCGGATGGTCCATGAATTGGAAAATTAATTTTTGGGCGCGCATGCTTGACGGTGACCGCGCACTGAAACTCATTCGCGAACAAATTAAACCCGCATCACTTAACACAGAGACTATTTCACAAGAAGGCGGTACCTACCCCAATATGTTTGATGCACACCCACCGTTCCAGATTGACGGCAATTTCGGCTTTACCGCAGGCATTGCAGAAATGCTTGCACAAAGCCATGACGGCGCCATCCATCTTTTACCTGCCCTGCCACAAGCCTGGCCCGATGGTGAAGTAAAAGGGTTACTGATGCGCGGTGGCTTTCTGGTCAATATGCGCTGGGAGAAAGGCGTTATTTGCGAATTGAAAATCGTGTCTCAGCTAGGAGGAAATTTGCGCTTGCGCACTTACGCCCCATTACCAAAGGCAAGCGGATTCCCCATAAAAAATGCGCGCGGAGAAAATCCTAATCCGTTATTTGCAGTGCCGGCAATTAAGAAACCGTTAATACATACCCATAAGAAATTGCCGTACTTATCCCTGGATCAAACCTATGTCATCGACGTACCCACTCGTGCAGGGCAGGAGTATTTATGGAGCAATAAAGCGTTATAACAATCATTTTAATACCGTCATAAACAGTAGAACTCTTGGCTCGTAACTTGCTCTTACGTTTTAAATGTAAGTACATCGAGACAGTAGATTGCATTGACCAATGTTTCCGGAGCATTCAAAAACAATGAAAACAACCTTAGATAACAAGGATATCAATCAACTTTCAAAGAGTTGGCTGGTGACCAGTTGGGATTGGTTGTGGAAACGGGAATTGCCAGTGTTGTTGGCAATATTTGCATTATTTGCAGCGCTTTTGATATTTGCACTACTGACCCAGTTAGCGGTGCAGGATACGCCGCATGAACTTGATCGCTACTTATTGCTATTGATGCGCAACCCCGGTGATTTGAGCGATCCACTCGGGCCGCGCTGGCTGGAAGAAGTTGGAAGGGATATTACAGCGTTGGGCGGCAACGCGGTGCTGATATTGCTAACCCTGGCAGTGCTGGGTTATTTATTGATGGATTTAAAACCCCGGTTGGCCTTGGTTGTACTTCTTGCAACGCTGGGGGCATTAGCGGTGAGCAGCACACTAAAGGAAACGATTGATCGCGACCGCCCTGACCTCGTCCCCCACAATACGGTTGTTTATACCGCAAGCTTTCCAAGCGGGCATTCAATGCTATCGGCAAGCACTTATTTAACATTGGGTGCGCTGCTAGCCACTACGCAACGGCGCAAACGGATAAAAATTTTTATTTTGACATTTTGTACGACTATTACATTGCTCGTGGGAATAAGCCGCGTTTATCTCGGCGTACATTGGCCCACTGATGTATTGGCCGGTTGGACTGCCGGCGCGGCCTGGGCAATAGCCTGTTGGTTATTAGCACGGTGGCTGCAAAGCCGCGATACTGAAACACCGACGAATGCATAATGTTAAGTGCGGGAGAAAATCTTGGGTGCCCTGACAAAAATTTCTGCTCTACTGATTATTAACCCTCATAGCCGCAATGGTAATGAGGCGGAAATCCAGGAGGGTATCGATTCACTCAATAACGCTGGTATAACAGTCCAGCTAAAAATGTTGGACGATTCAACAACCACTGCACAAATCATTGAAAAATATCATCAACAAATACAACTGGTAATTATTGGTGGTGGCGACGGCACTATTAATTCTGCATTGGAAAAACTTTACCAGCACCAATTACGTTTTGCTATTTTACCCTTGGGCACAGCAAACGATTTGGCGCGCACGTTAAACATCCCGACTGACCTAACCGAAGCATTTAATGTGATACGGCAACAGCAGACTTGCCGTATTAATCTCGGCAAAGTAAATGGGAAGTACTTTCTCAATGTTGCCCATATTGGATTAGGTGTTAAGGTAACCCAGGAACTGACGCCTGACCTGAAAAAAAAGTGGGGAGTATTCAGTTATTTAAAAGCCATTTTCAGTGCGTTCAGCAGGCACAAAACATTTCGCGTTATTTTGCAAACCGGCAGCAATACTCGCTCAATGAAATCCATCCAGCTGGCGGTAGGTAATGGCCGTTATTATGGCGGCGGGAATATCATTGATGAGAAATCCGAGATTGATGATGGCCAATTGTGTCTATACAGCATTTATCCATTAACATTTTGGCAAATGTTAACCTGCGCTCCCCTGTTGCGCTTTGGCAAACATCAACTCACCAATAAAACCTGCACACTGTCTACGCAAAAAATTACGATCACCACTATACCGCCCCTTGAAATTCATGCGGATGGAGAACAAATCAGTAAAACACCGGCCGAGTTTGAAGTTATTCCACAAGCATTGGAAGTTATTTGCGGTACCACTGAAGATTGATAACTCGCCCGTTTGAACCAGCAATTTCATAGTTATAAAGGAGCTAACAAATGTTTCGTTTACTCTCCGACCTGGAAGTGTCATTAAACGAGCTTTTGGTGACCAGCAGAGAATCTGTTGATCACTATCGCGATGCAGTGCAGTTGCTTACGGATGAAAAAATTGCCAATGAATTTAAAAAAATAGCGGATGAGCGGAAACAATTTATCCCGGCGCTCGAAAATAAAATCCGTGAGCTCGGGGATTTGCCCTCCATGCCAGACCCGGATAAAGAAGATGGCGAGATGTTGATTCATCATATTAGCGCCGCCGTTTCTGAAGATTACACCAGCAAATTACTGCAACAACGAATCGACGTTGAAACAAGAATAGTGGAATTAATTGATCAGGCGAACAGCAGTGACGAAAACAATGTGTGCGGAAAATTGCTGGCTGATCTGGCATTACAAGTCAATGGCACAATCGAAACACTTTCCCGCCTGGCACAACAGCCGGCGTAGAAACTGAAAAAATACACCTGCAAAAAAGGTTTTTATTGCAGGTGTATTGTGAAGAAGAATTAACGCCAGATACCAGGTATGGTTAAATTTTTTCCGTCCAGGACCAACTTTTAAACAACCATCCCACACCAAACGAAAAACTCCAGTAATCACCGGTTTCCACTAACGGGCTTGGATAAAAAACAGCATCGCGCAGGTTGTCATAACGCAGGCTGACCCCGTACACCAAATTCCCTTCCCGCGATGAAATACTCAACTCAGTGAATGTGCCGCTAAAACCATCTGCAGCATCGTATTCCGGCCTGGTTGCCGTAACATATTTTGGTGCGACATTGTAATAATGTTCGTGATAATCGCTCGATCCATAGAGTGCACCTACATCCAGCGATAATCGCCATTTATCAAACACTTTTGGTTGGACCCAGGTCAACATTGGGTTGGCGGTATAACCGATATAGTCAATGCCGTTACCCACAGCAAATGCAGGCCTGACAGGCAAACGCAAAATTAAACCGCGATTAAAACCATGGCCAGTCAAATCAATATTGATTGATGGGCCTAACTGGAATTCAGATTCAAGTTCCGGCATACCTTCACGCATGCGATTATCTTCAGCGCCGTCGTTGAGAGCCAAATCTGCACTGACATTAAATTCAATTCGCTCCGCAAGTGAAAATTCTGCACGTGTGCCGTCGCGATCAGATTTGAAAATCCTGCCGCGATATTCCACTACCGGAATTGGCAACACTTTGAGATGGGTTTCATCGGACCCACGATAATGTGGCAAATATTGCCCGCCAACACCCAGCCCGAATTGCAATTCATGTTTGAATTCGTCGGCATAGGAATCAGCGCCGATGCAACACAAAAATAGCATCGCACGTTTTGCTATTGGCTTGCGTAACATGTGATTTATATTCCTGACCATAAACTCGCCCATATCCGTAGCTAACATGATTTAGCCGGTGATAATTTTACTGGCAATGGTTTTGCCAGCCATCCCGATTACTGCCAGCCTGACTATTAATCGGGGCACACAATAATCACAAACTCCGGGAAACTCAATGTGACGAAATATCGATTGAGTCTATGACTATTAAATCGGCGCGAATGCTGCGTACGAACATTATTTAAATTACGCGGGTTAATTTTTCCGCAGGCAAAAAAAAGCCCGGTTTTTCAACCGGGCGACAACAAACATCAAACTACAAGGAGATAAATCACATGTTAATACAATGATATTAATTACACGCTGCACCACTCACGATGGGTGTTGATGCATTGAGGTTTGAAGGCTTGGTGCCCTGGAAACCGAACTCAACGGTTTGTCCGGGTTGGATGGTACCGTTATAGCCGACATTCACTGCACTGTAAGGATTGGAACCGGTGATGGTTGCATTCCAGCCACCAGTGACCGCACTGCCGTCACTGTAGCTCCAACTGACGTTCCAGCCGTTTATTGCGGTGGTGCGATTGTTTTTAATGCGAATCGCGGCAGTAAAGCCCGTACCCCATTGGTTACTTACAACGTAGGTGCAATTATTGGTGCTCGCGCCCGAACTTGAGGAGCGACTGCTGGATGAACTACTCAATGGCGCGCTACTGGAACTGGAGGAGCGGCTTGAGCTGGTCGCAGCAATGCTGCTGGATACGCTGGATGAAGTCACAACGCCCGACGGCTTACCGTAGGCAACACCTCGTCCCGCCGTACTCATATATACCAATCCAAAAGTGTTCATATCGCCAATCACAAACTGGCCATTGGCGGGACCACCGAATTCCTGTGCATCAGTATTGATACGCGTCCAACTGTTGCCGGCATTGATAGAGCGATAAACGCCGCGCACACCATTCACCGTTCCCCAGATGTAAACCGTTGGATAAGTTGCACCCGTTGCCGCTTTACCAAAACCCACTGCACCGGCGTAGCTAACACCACTGATCGTGGCGAACGATGATCCCGAGTTTGTTGAACGCGCCAAACCACCACCATATAAGGCAACCCAGATATCGCCCTCAATCCCCGGCGCAACGCGAATCACATTGGAACCACCGGATGCCAGTGAACCGGCCGCCGCAAATGAAACACCGCCGTTGGTACTGACCATCATGGTGCCGTTGTTGTAGGCATAGAACTTGTTGCTGTTTACCGAATCCGCAACCGGTCGCGCGTTATTAACACTCAATCCCGACACGGCAACCCAGCTGGACCCCAGATTCGTGGAGCGATAGGTGGTGGTGGAATCCTGCGGGCTGTGAAGTAGAACGCTGCCGTTAGCCGATAGCGCCAACTGGCCATTCTTGCCATTCATGCTCGCCGCTTTGGTCCAGCTAACCCCGGTATCGGTAGAAGTGTAAAGAGCCGGCGTATCGCCCCCACCCGCACGCGCCACAATGTTAGTCATTTGCGCTGCAACGGCCAGGCCTGTGGTAGTTCCCATGCGGGGAGTATGGATAGGGGCGTATTGCGCGGGATCGGTATGGCGGAAACCGTCGTAATCCCCGATCACTGTTAGCAACGGACCATTGGGTACGCTGACGATATTAAGCGGTACTGTTTCCTCCAACCCTTTTACGTTGAAAGCCCAGGTTGTGGTTGTTGCATTGATATTGGAGGTTTTGAATACACCGTTACCGGACGTTACCCAGGCGGCATTGGTATCGAAGGGATCAAACTCAATGGCTCCAGCCCAATGGATGGCATGGCCGTTGATCCAGGTAATACCTTGCGCATCGCGCGCAAAACCGCGCTGGATAACATCGGTCCAACTACTGCCACCATTGGTGGAAATAAAAATGCGATCGCCCCAGGCATCGCCCTGCTGCATGTAGGTATTCACGGTGGTCGCGAGTAAGCGCTGGGCATTATTCGGGTCCACACTGATACCGCCAAAGGCCCGGGTATAGCCGCTGGGTGTTACATTGGTCCAGGCACCACTGTTGAGGTTATATTTCCAGATCTGGCCGGCATCCATAGGTTCAGGTTGCGCCCAATGGCCATGGGGACCAGCACCGTTACCGTAGGTGATATAAAGATTGCCATCGCCCGCATAGGCAGCGCGTTGGGGCATATAGGCTGTCGGAGCCCCGGAAATTGCGGTAAAAGTCGCACCGCCATCGTTGCTGCGGTAGAGGTTGGCGCCCACCGAACCAAAGCGCGACACACCCACCACAATACGTTGCGCCGTGCCACCCGAAACACTTAACGGATCCAACGCAACAAAGCTGATGCCATTTTCATTGGGCGTGGTGGTGATATTTAACCCCCCCAGACGCGTCCAACTGGAACCGGAATCGGTACTTTTGAATAAACCATTCCAGCGCGTTCCCACATACAACACGTTGCTTGACCCCGGATCCACCTGCAAACGCTCGCCGTTTTGGCGCCCCATACCGTTACCATGGGCTTTAAATTGGCTGGTGGTATCGATAATGGTGAAGGTCTTGCCGTAATCGCTGGAGCGTAAAATAGCGGTTTTACCGTTATTGAAATAACTAATGCCGGCAAGCAGATACACCTTGGCAGGATCTTTAGGGTCCAGCGCGAGCGACTCTACGCCAAGGTAGCCGGTCTCATCTTCAGAGACCCAATCCAGCAGGGAAACCCAACGGCTGGCGGCTTTATCCCAACGGTAGGCACCGCCTACGTCGGTGCGGGCATAGACCAAACCCTGCTCAGTTTTGCTGGGCACAACTGCTGAGACAAATCCGCCGCCGCCAATAGCAAGGCTGTTCCAGTTATAGGCTTCGGAAGTCTGTGCGATTGAATAAACGCTGAATAATGGAGTGATTAATGCGGCCCCCAAGGCTAAGCCTGTGGCCAGTGTTTTGAGTTTCATAGGCGTTTCCTGTTAAAAGCAATTTATCGTTATTCGTGCTTCTTGTTATTAACACTGATGGAAATGAGTAGTGGTCTTGGGTGTAGCTGGATTTGTACGGTTACCAACGGGCCTTCCCTCTCCCTTCACTGGCTGGTTGCCGCCAGTAACCGCACAAATTCGGGTGGCAGCTGCATCAGCTAACAACTGCACACGGAGGCCATTTCCTCCGGAAATCATTAAACATCAATAGTCTTCTGTGACGCGTAGCCTTCGGTGACGCGAGATAGCTATCAAGGCTTTCATGGGACAGTGCCCTATATAGCTCTATTTTTACCAATTATTTTTATTAGAATTAATGGTTTTATGAGTTAAATATGTTAATTAATACTAATAGATTGAAAATCAATAACCAAACACTATTTAGCTATTGTCAAACTGACTTAAACTCACTTTTTGATATATGTGTTAATCCCAGTTGGGGAGTAGGCTTGAAAAACGGGTAAGGAGATTCACACGAGAAAACGACCCGATAAGCTTTCGGGTCGCAATACGATGGGAGTTAAGTATTAAGGCAGCGAGAGCTGCTTGAGAAACGCAATATGGGCGGCTCGGGTTGCAGGTCCATCATAGGGTAGCAGGGTCCAGGTTTCGGCTGCACTCATACTTTTACCGGGCTGCAAGGTTCTGTACGGGGCATGAACCTCCAGTTCCAATAATCCCTCATCAGACTCCGCGTGCAAAAATTCCTGGTACAACTCGATTTGCCCTTGTTCCGGGTGGATCGCACTTTTCGGTTGTAAATTAAATTGGATAATTAATAACTGCTTATCGCGAAATGCGGCCATCCATCCCTGGGAAGGCTGGATAAATATTTTGCCTTTGCGGCCCTGTTTTTGCGTCGAATTGGAATTTTCCAGCGCGAAAAATCCATCGCTGAAATGATGCGTTAAACCATCGTAGGTTGCATCGGAAAAGTGTTCGATACGCGCATCACTTTCATTCGCGATGGGAACATAAACCTGCGCACTATAAGGAACCCGCGTATTAAACCAGATATCCCAGGATACTTTGGTATCGCGAATATTGGTTGCTTCAACATTCAGCTGGATTTGGTTTGGTTTTCCATCCACTAACGAATACGTTTTTTTTATCGCAACGCCGGAAATCGGGCTATTGGGGCTGCGTAAAACGACTTTTTGATCAGTTTTTTCTACGGCGTTATTTTTTGCCAGAATTAAAAAAGGATCCGGTGGCCACACTGCTTTTCGCGCGCGACGCTCGTCATTTAGCAATTGATGTGTCCACCATTCGCTCTGCGGACCGACCCAGATTTCATGCCCTAAATAACCAATATTATTTGCCTCCGGGGTCACCAGTGGATTAGGTTCAGTGACAACAGCTTCTCCAATTTTTAAAAAATTAGGCTGCCCCGCCAAATGGACTGACAATAATCGCCCACCAATATCCGGGGTTATTTCAACAGCGACAGTTCCATTGTCTAAAATTATTCTTTCCACTTCAGCGTGCGCCGATAATGCGAGAGGAACAAACATAATGAACAATTTCCTTAATAAAGAAGCGCGAAATCGGGACATATTTGCTCTCTCACAGATCTGTTTTTTTATGTATTGATTGCCCTCTGGACGGGGCGGCGAATGCTCTCATTGCCATTCGCAAAAGTCACTAGTTGAATTTAAAAATTACAATAAAGGTTTGGTATTCAGGATGTGCAATAACTGCTGCAAATGTTGCGCGCATTCATAACCGAGTGCAGTCGGGTAGCCGCCATCCACCTGGGTAATTAATTGTTTTTCATACAGGCGATGGGTAGCCGCAATCAATTCCGGTGCTGCATCGGAATGCACCTTAAGGCCAGACTGATGGCTGTCGGCGGTGAACATCCGCAAAATTTGCATTTCGGCAATCAAGTCACTAGGGATAGGCATAATCACTTACCTCGTTAATTATTAAACTAGTTATTATTAAAAATTATCGTGTAATGCGTCTTGTAAAAAACTGGCCCGTTAACAAATAGCACAGTCCTCCGGTATCGCCAGTGTTTCAGGGGAAATCACAACAAAAACTCCCGGTTTTTAGGCCGGGAGTTTTTTACTTCTAACGTACCACCGTAATTTATTGCAACGGTGGATAAGCGTTATTCAACAGTACCTGGAAGCCTTCTTTAAACCAGCGGCCAGCAACTGGGGCATTAGGCAATGACCCGGTCGTGGTTCCCGCCGCATTGGTGTACGTTGGATCACAGTTGCGATCAAAGCCTTTCGCAGGATCTTGTGGATCATAGGAAAGTTCTTTTGATGCAGCACCATCCGACTCACCCGGTGG
>NZ_KN266213.1:226523-226928 GCF_000766945.1 Cellvibrio mixtus subsp. mixtus J3-8
AGCCGTTTGCGGACGCTCACCCACACCACCTGACTGGTTACACCAGTTACCGCGATGTGCACGACGGTCAATACGCGATTGGTCAATGAACGTATCAAGCACAGTACTGGTAGACACGGCTGTCGGACGGTTTGGACCACCCCAACCATTGCGTGAGGTATCCACCAACATACCAATGGTGCTTGGGAAACCGGCAGCGATCATTGCCGTGCGCCACGCTTGTACGAAAGAAACTTCGCTGAAGTGCGGGTTCCACTCGTAGAACTTCGCTTGACGGGTTTGGGTTCCGCCACCGGTGCCGAATGAACCATTTGCCAGTGAATCAAGGAATGGCTCGTACAGCGGGGTGTAGCCTGAGGTGTTGGAGACAAAACCGGCGATGGAGTTAACGCCACCGGTTGCACC
>NZ_KN266213.1:227536-233479 GCF_000766945.1 Cellvibrio mixtus subsp. mixtus J3-8
GGGGTTATCCAGACGCTCACCCGGAATTACCGGGGTGCTGGAGCTGGAGCGGGATGAGGTAGTCGCTACGCTGCTTGAGCTGCGCGAGGTTGTTGGTGCACTGGTAGAGCTGCGCGAAATCGATGTGAATACAACAACACTGCTTGAGGTTGCCGCAATGCTGCTTGGACGCGAGCTGGATGTCGATGTCACTGGCACACTTGAACTGCTTGGGCGCGAACTTGAAGTAGCACTTGAGCTGGTGCGAGGCACAGTAGCTAAAGCCTCCGCCACACCCTGGTAAGCAGATTTTTTCTGCAAGCTATCGTTAAACAGCAGCGGCCAATCCGGCAGGTTTTGATGGGTGTAGAACCAGCTATCCGGATCTGCGATTCCCCACACAACAACACCGCCGCGACGCGCAGGCGGAACTATATCCAGATACGCCTGGATAATTTCTTTGTAGCGCGCTTTTTGACGATCCAGCCCTGCACAAGACACCGCACAATCGCTGCGGTTTTTGTAATCATTATTGGAATTGCCATCGTAAGGGTTGTTCAAACGTACATCCAATTCAGAAATTTTGATTTTGAGTGTCGGACTCAAATCAACAATTTTTTGCAAAGATGCGCGAATGTTGGCGATAGATGGATAATCATTCATCACATGCATTTGGAAACCAACGCCATCAATCGGTACACCGTTAGTTAACAAGCGCTGTACCAGATTAACTAATGCTGTGGTTTTGGTTCCATTTTCTTCCGTGTTGAAATCGTTGTAATACAGCTCTGCTGAAGGATCAGCTGCGCGCGCGCGACGGAACGCTTCATCGATAAAACCAGGGCCGGCATATTGGCGATAAAACACAGATTGACGGTAACCATTGGCAGAACCACGGCCATCATCATCCGCTGCATCAAATAACGCTTCATTCACAACATCCCAACTTTTTACCTTGCCAGCAAAATGCGCGGCAACAGTGTCGATGTGACGAGCATAATCACTACGGAAATTCGCGTTGCTATCCGTTGCCCAGGTTGGCAATTGATAGCTCGGATGCCATACCAACGCATGGCCGTGCAATGATTTACCATTGCTTGCTGCCCAATTGGCCAAACGATCTGCATTCGTGAACGAGAAATTGCTACCGGAATACATGTAACTCATTTTCATAATATTTTCGGCAACGATTTGGCTGAACTCTTCACGCACAATATTCTGGCGAGCAGTGTTAGTGAAAATGTCAGCGGCACCACTTCCCGCTGCAACAGCAACACCAATCGGGAAATCAACCAGGCTGGACAAACCGGTACCGACAGGCACTTCAGGTTCTTCATCTACGTCACCGGCAACGGAGAAATTATCAACAAAGAAACTGACATTTACCGAACCATCAACTGACTCAACAATAAATGATTCAAACGGAGTGGAGCCGCCCGGAGTGTAAGTGCCGCTCAACAAAGTCCAACCATCTGCAGTCACTTGTGCACTCGCAATTTCCGTATATTCGTTGTAGGTAGCAGTATCTGCATCATCAACAAGTTTGCCGGTGATTTTAATAGTCTCTGGCAACTCTCCCGGAGCCAGTTTCACCCAGGCTGCAACTTCATAGCTATTGCCCGCCGTTAACCTGGTTACATTAAATGTTGCACCGTGCCAATAAGCAGTTCTTCCACTGACGAACAAGCTGGCATTACCCGCATAACGATCCGCAGTACTGCGAACAATTGTTGCATTGCCACGAGTGCCCCAATTGGTAGTGCCATTTTCCACATCGCCGTTCACCGCAATATTGTTTGCAATTGCAGAACTAACCGAGCTGGAAGAACGCGAGCTGCTCGAAGATGTCGCAATTGAAGACGATGAATTCACAGAAGACACCGATGACGAACGGGAAGACGGCGCTACTGATGAAGGTACTGATGATGAAGAGGGAATCGATGAAGAGGAAGGAATAGAAGATGCCGAAGAAGAACCCGGGCGACTGCTACTTGATAAAACAACTTGTGAGCTGCTACCACCAACAATTCCCCAGGGCGCAGGTTGCGAAGCACAGGTCGAACGTGAAATACAACTTTTGTTGTTTTCATAGCCCCACCCGCTTTGGGTACTTACGCATAACGGATAAATGGTTCCGTACCAATTACATTGCTGTGCATTCACAGCACTTGAAGCAACAGAACTGCTAATTGCAGCAGACGAAGAACTCCTCACACTACTCACAGGTGTAGATGATGTAGTACCACCACAAACATTACCTGTAATTGTCGGCCGCTCTGCACTGCCACCGCGTTTATCCACCTGAAAACCAAATTGAACACTTTGGCCAGGCTGGATAGCGCCGTTCCAGCTTATATTGCTGGCAGTGTATGGATTGTTACCAGAGACATTGGCATTCCATGAACTGGACAAACGATTGGTGGCGTATTGCCAACCTACTGTCCAGCCATTGATTGCAGTGGTGCTGGTATTGGTAATGGTAATAGCGGCTGTCGCACCGGTATTCCATTCATTGCTAATGCTGTAACTACAATTTGCTGACTGTGCCAATGTTGGTTGTGCTAAAAGACCCGCACTTGCCATTGCAACAACACCCAGCATCTTTCTATTAAATAAAGATTGCATGGTTATAATCCCGCTGTGAAAGTGAAAAATTTTTTTATATTTACTTCCGTGAAGTGACAACTCCGGTGTATTGACCTTTTTAAAAAAATAAGGGTTTTAAAACTATAAAATCACTGCACTCATTTAAGTGCAGTGATTATTTATCGTTCCCACGATGTAACTATTGCGTCAGATTACGGCTGGCAAACACTTCCACTTAACACAGGAATCTGTGCCGACGAACTCCCCTTACTGCCCTGCACGCCGAACTCTATGGTTTGACCTGGAGGAATCGTGCCATTCCAACTTAAATTGGTTGCCGAGTAAGGATTACTACCGCTAAGTGTGGCGTTCCAGCTACTGGTAATACGGCTGCCATCGGTGAAATTCCAATTCAAAACCCAACCATTAATTACGCTAGTCCCATTATTTTTAATTCGAATCGCCGCTGTGAAGCCGGTATTCCATTCATTGCTAATCACATATTGACAATTGGCAACGGCGATCGCCGATGAAGAGCTGCTTCTGCTGCTGGATAAAACGGAACTGGAAACTGAACTTCTGATAGCACTACTGGATGAACGTGATGAAGTTGAATTAACAGAGCTGGTTGTAGCAATACTACTGGCACTACTTGTTGATACTGAACTCGGTGTAACTACCACAATACCAAAAGGTGCAGGTTGCGCCGCGCACGTAGTACGTGAAATACAACTCTTGTTATTTTCATAACCCCAACCGTTTGTTGTGGTTACGCACAATGGATACAAAGTACCGTACCAATTACATTGCTGGCCACTCACAACAGAACTGGATGAACGCGAAGAAGCTACGCTGCTTGATGATGAACTTGTAGCAATACTGCTGCGTGATGACGAGCCGGGAACAATGCTGCTACGCGATGATGAACTGCGAATAACACTGCTGCTTGAGAATGAGCTCGATGAATTTGTTTGCGTTGTGCCACCGGCATATTCGTTAGCAAACCCAAGCAACCACGCATAAGGTGCATTCCAGTTAATCGTAATTTCATTGGTCGACCAGGCATCGATGCTATCAATCCAGCAAGTTGCCGGTCTGCTTGTACAACCACTCAAACGGCTGGCAGAAACATCATCTTCCAAACCGGCATTAGGTCCACCGGATAAGGCACCTGGTGGAGCCCAGGGATAATTCGCATTCAATGCGCCGGCCCAAAAACGATGGTGAGGTTGCGTCACAGTTTTGGTACCCGCACCGGTTACGAACGAAGTCGATAAGGTATTGCGGCCTAATAAATAATCCAGGCCTTTAATAACACCCTCGGCATAAATTGCATTGCCAGTGAAATCATAAGCGAGCCCGACCAACATTAATTTATTAGTTACACCGCTATTGGAACCCCAATAAAATTCTTTATTGGATAAAGGCACCAGGTAACCGGATTGGTTTTGCGTTACCAAATGGATATCAGCAATGCTGATAATTTTTTGTTGCGCCGCAGTGCGCAAAGCAGATGTATGTTCTGTTGGCACCAATGCGAGCGACATCAGACCCGGCAATTCTGTATCCGCCCAATTAAAATCAGTGCGCGTAATGGTGTAATTATTAATGGTAGAAAGATATTTACTATTACCGGTGGTGATATATAACTCTGCAGCAGCCCAATAAAAATCATCAGCAACCGTTTTATCACCGTAACCGCCGCCGCCATTATCGTAAGCACCGGAATAAATATCAGCGGGATTTGCCTGCGCAGCAGTCCATGCCCGCTCTGCAGCGGTTAAACAAGTTGCAGCAAAGGCAGCATCAATATTTTTCCAGATACGCGCACATTGTGCGCCGGTAGCAGCAACATTTAATGTGGCTGCTGTGCTGGGCGGGACTAATGCGCGTTGCTGTCCATCTTCATGGGGGGCAAGCGGCAAACCAGTCCAACCTACATCGTGAACCTTGTGATGAACCATGCCGGCTTTCACCTGGCCGGCAGGCACTTGCATCGCCAGTAAAAATTCCAGTTGCCAGCGCGCTTCGTCCAGCAAATCAGAAACACCATTGCCGCTTTCAGGAATATTTAATGAATTGTCAACTAGCGCATTGGATAATTTAAATGCACCAACAGTAGAAATATCTTTATTGGAATACACACTGCGTTCATGCATATTCAACAAAGTCCACACTGAAATACCGCCGTTGACAACATACTTTCCGTGATCACCGGCGTCGTACCAACCTTTGGTAACATTCAATGAATAATTGCATGTACCCGTCCAACACGGGACATTATTATCACCTTTATTGGCACCGGCATTAAGATGGCCTGCTGGTCGTGCCCATTTACTATTTGCAGCGTAAGATCCACCAGCGGTGTAAGGAATTTCAATCGCAATACCACTGCGGTTATGATAAAAATATTTCAGTGCATCATAAAATGCCCCGTTCAATGCCGTGGTAGAAATACGAAATGGGTAGCTGGTATCTGCCCCCACTTTTAATACCAATCCATCGCCATTTGCGATAACAGATGTTAAATCAATACGGTGAACATTATCACCGGAAGCACCATCAATTCCGTAAGGTGCAGTAAGGCCCGACGCAACCACCACGCCATTTTGTGTTAATTGCCAGGATTGCGCACTACTATTCGACGTTTTGTAAACCGCTATTTTTGGACTGTTAGGAAAATAGCCAATCTGGTTTACACGTGGATTGCCTTCTTCGGCCCGCACATTAATTGCCGAAGCCATCAATATTGCGCTCATTAGCGCAGTTAATTTTTTTAAACCATAAACAGACGTGCGCGAGGATATTTTTTTCTTCATACATTAATCCCTCATTAAAAGAGAATGGAATGAAAGCTACTCCATTACCGTACTAAATTCGGACACTAATTCGAATAAGGATTGCGTGCAGATTCATTACCAGTGCTGATGGTTCTTGCCACACACCGATTAATTTTAATAATTGATTATTCATTCATTGGAATTTGTAAAAATCCGGCCATCACATAGTGAGGGCCGGCAAAGTCACAGTTGTTTCAGGGGTAACACGCGAAATCAGATAAAAATGTGAGCGTGAAAATTTTTCCTATCTGATTCCATTTCACAAAGCAGTCGTCCGTGACCAAGGCATCTCTCCAAATGCCTGTCCTGGCTCACTCTCACGCGTTGCTTAATCCAATGGCGGATAAGCGTTATTCAACAGTACCTGGAAGCCTTCTTTAAACCAGCGGCCAGCAACTGGGGCATTAGGCAACGACCCGGTCGTGGTTCCCGCTGCATTGGTGTACGTTGGATCACAGTTGCGATCAAAGCCTTTCGCAGGATCCTGTGGATCATAGGAAAGTTCTTTTGATGCAGCACCATCCGACTCACCCGGTGG
>NZ_KN266213.1:233555-233960 GCF_000766945.1 Cellvibrio mixtus subsp. mixtus J3-8
TGCTGTTTGCGGACGCTCACCTACACCACCTGACTGGTTACACCAGTTACCGCGATGCGCACGACGGTCAATACGCGATTGGTCAATGAACGTATCAAGCACAGTACTGGTAGACACTGCTGTCGGACGGTTTGGACCACCCCAACCATTGCGTGAGGTATCCACCAACATACCAATGGTGCTTGGGAAACCGGCCGCGATCATTGCCGTGCGCCACGCTTGTACGAAAGAAACTTCGCTGAAGTGCGGGTTCCACTCGTAGAACTTCGCTTGACGGGTTTGCGTACCGCCACCGGTACCGAATGAACCATTTGCCAGTGAATCAAGGAATGGTTCGTACAGCGGAGTGTAACCTGAGGTGTTGGAGACAAAACCGGCGATGGAGTTAACGCCACCGGTTGCACC
>NZ_KN266213.1:234569-236883 GCF_000766945.1 Cellvibrio mixtus subsp. mixtus J3-8
CGGGTTATCCAGACGCTCGCCAGGAATTACCGGGGTGCTGGAGCTGGAGCGGGATGAAGTGGTCGCTATGCTGCTTGAGCTGCGCGAGGTAGAAGTCGACACCACACTGCTTGAGGTAGTGACCGCAACACTGCTGGAGCTGCGCGATGTTGAGGTAGAGATTACGCTGCTTGAAGTTGCCGGAACACTAGAGCTACTTGGGCGTGAGCTTGAGGTTGCTGGAACACTTGAACTGCTTGGACGCGAGCTGGAAGTTGCTGGCGTTGAACTGCTGGATGGCGTTGAGCTGTTGGCTCCCACAATGCCAAAGGGCGCAGGTTGCGCAGCACAAGTTGAACGGGAAATACAGCTCTTGTTGTTCTCGTAACCCCAACCGCTTTGGGTGTTTGCGCACAATGAATACAAAGTGCCGTACCAGTTACATTGCTCACCGGAAACAATCGGAGTGCTGCTGCTTGAACGTGAACTGCTCGTAGTCAGCGGAGGAGCGCTTGATACAGAAGAACTGCTTGCAGGTGGTGTAGTGCCAGAGCAAATGCTGCCAGTTATTGTTGGGACTTCGCCTGTGCCACCACGCTTGTCAACCTGGAAGCCGAAAGTCGCGCTTTGGCCTGGTTGCAAGGTGCCATTCCAGCTCAAGTTTGAGGCAGTGTAAGGGTTGCTACCACTCACGGTCGCATTCCATGAACTACTAATACGATTGGTGTTGTATTGCCAACCGATAGTCCATCCGCTCAAAGCAGAAGAACCACTGTTGGTCACAATAATTTCACCGGTAAGGCCGGTATTCCATTCATTGCTGATTTTATATGTACACGCAGCGCTAGCACTTTGACTAGCAATCGCCAGGCTAAGGCTTAGCAATGTTGCCAAACCGCCGGCTTTTCTTATTGGAGTCATCATTAAAGTTCTCCTGGATTCCAGTGAGGAAGAGCTATTCGCTCTCGTTATTATTCTGCACCCGGTCAAAAAACAATCGACCCGGCACTGGTTCATCCTTACATCCTGCAAGGCGCCGCGTAACTGCCGCAGCCAGGCGGTCCATCTGGGAGGTACAACGATAAGGTTTGGTTGCGCTATCTTAATTTGAGCTAAAAATTTATTGTTATTAAATGGACAGACATATTCAGGTGATTATCAGGGCAAGCAAGTAAAACTTGTGATGCCAGACTTAAATATTGTTGGCTGTAATATTTCTGCACCAACAAAAACTCGGAAATTTATGGAAAAAATAGAGGGATTACTAACATCGTCATAGATAACTGTACGATGCAATGCCTCATATTATCCTATCGATTTAATTTCAAATTCTGCGAAAAACGTCTCAATGAACACTTGTGCACATGAAAAAAACAAATATTAAGATAGCGCTATCATTTCTAACTACTATTTAGTTTCCACAAGGTTTTAAAGTAAAAACCGGAGGTGGCGCCAGCGAAGCCTGTTGTAAGATTTATTTACTGAAAAACAGAAAATGGGGTTAACAAAAAACAGAAAGTAAAGCCTGAAAAATTGACAGCTTTTGTAATAAACCGGCTTTTATAATTATTTGAATTTACCGTCATTTCTTATATAAAAAACTAGCAACACTGAACATAAAACAGCGCTGTCAATTTGTGGGTCAAAGTAGTGTAAATATCTGCAAATGGCAAGTCTTTATATAAAAATAGTTGGATTAATTCCTATTAAGATATTTATATTATAAAAAATTACCCTATAAATAAACCTTTGATCTATTCACAATCATGCATGAGCTCGGCAGTTTCAAACAAAATGAGATCGCTAATTTGGATCACCACCGCGCCTCAAGCAGGCATTACAGCAGGCACTGCCATGGCTAAAAATCAGATTTTACCTATGGATTAAAATCTTCATTACTATCAACAATCTGCAAAACTCTTCTCAAAATCTCCCTATTACTCTTCAAAACACCAATAAACTTTACATTTCATAAATTGATCGCGCTGTCATTTTTAGTTACTGTGCATCGATAAAGATAACCATAAAACTCAATCCAGAAGTTGTTCAAGCAAGGATAGACAAATAAGTCTTTTAAAGAACATTCAGTATTGAAAACAGCACGCAATAGAAAATCAAAAAGAAAATAATAAAAATTCGTTTATAAATAAATAACTTATTGAAGACACCTTTTTCAACGCGATTAAGTTTTTATTAGCATCAGTAACGTAATTTTCACCAATAAAATAAAAGTAACTTACTAGGCGTTAAAATTTGCATCAATATGTTAGCGCAATCATTATTGATAAATACCACAACAACAGCATGAACAACCTGACCCACAACAACAAAAAAG
>NZ_ALBT01000058.1 GCF_000766945.1 Cellvibrio mixtus subsp. mixtus J3-8
GAAGAAGGTTTGCGCTTCGCTATTCGTGAAGGTGGTCGTACTGTTGGTGCTGGCGTTGTTGCCAAAATCATCCAGTAATTAATCCGGATGATAGAAAGGCGGGCAATATGCCCGCCTTTTATTTTATAAAGCGAGCGCTTTTTGATTTGATCAAAATAATTGCAGTTCTTCTGTTTATTTGTTGACAGGTCAATAAACCGCCCTTAGAATTGCGCCTCCTTTCGCCGGGGTGGTTTTACTCTGGCTTACTGGAAGTTCTTTAAACAAACAACTGGAGTTTGGTTCACATGCAGAATCAACGCATTAGAATTCGCCTGAAGGCTTTTGATCACAAGCTTATCGACGCCTCTACCCAAGAGATTGTTGAAACAGCAAAGCGTACAGGTGCTCAAGTGCGCGGTCCGATTCCGCTGCCGACTCGTAAAGAGCGCTTCACTGTATTGATTTCCCCGCACGTTAATAAAGACGCGCGTGATCAATACGAGATCCGTACACATAAGCGTTTGCTGGATATTGTTGAGCCTACTGAAAAAACTGTTGATGCACTTATGAAGCTGGATCTGGCTGCTGGTGTTGAAGTTCAAATTAGTCTCGGCTAAGTAAATGTTTAAGGTTCGGACGCATGTGTGTTCCGGACTGTGTAACGCTCTGAAATGGGCGGCCATAGCGGGTAAAAGCCCCGTACACTAAGAGGTTAGTAAAATGACGATTGGTATTGTCGGCCGCAAAAGCGGTATGACTCGTGTATTTACCGATGATGGTGTTTCCATCCCTGTTTCTGTGATTGAGGTTGAACCTAATCGCATTACTCAGGTTAAGAGCGTCGAAAATGATGGTTATGCTGCTGTGCAAGTAACCATTGGTTCTCGTCGTGCCTCCCGTGTTGCCAAGTCCGAAGCCGGTCACTTCGCTAAAGCTAATGTTGAAGCAGGTCGCGGTGTTTGGGAATTGCGCAACGATGCTCAAGAAGCATTCGAAGTTGGTGCATCAATTACTGTAGAAGCATTCGCTGCAGGTCAAATCATTGATGTTACTGGCACTTCAAAGGGTAAAGGTTTCGCTGGTACTGTTAAGCGTTGGAACTTCAATATGCAAGATGCCACTCACGGCAACTCGCGTTCACATCGTGTTCCCGGTTCTAACGGTCAGTGTCAATCTCCTGGTCGCGTATTCAAAAACAAGAAAATGTCTGGTCACTTGGGTGCTGAGCGCGTAACCGTTCAGAATCTTGAGATCGTTCGCATTGATGTTGAGCGTAACCTGATTCTTGTTAAGGGTGCTATTCCTGGTGCTCCTGGTGGTGACGTTATTGTGCGTCCTGCTGTTAAAGCGCGCTCTAACGCTTAAGTGTCCGAGGGGAAATGACCATGGAATTAAAAATTGTTAATCCCGGTGGCACACAGGGTACTGTTACGGTATCTGAAGTGGCCTTCGGTAGAGAGTTCAACCAAGATTTGGTTCATCAGACAGTTGTTGCCTATTTGGCAGGTGCTCGTCAAGGTACTAAAGCGCAAAAAACTCGTGCAGAAGTATCTGGTGGTGGTAAAAAGCCTTGGCGTCAAAAAGGTACTGGCCGTGCTCGTGCTGGTACTATTCGTAGTCCAATCTGGCGTGGCGGCGGTGCTACTTTTGCTGCCAAGCCTCGCAACTTCGAGCAAAAGCTTAACAAGAAAATGTATCGTGCTGCTCTGCAGTGCATCTTGTCCGAACTTAATCGTCAGGACCGTTTGATTGTTGTTGAAAGCTTTGATGTTGATGCGCCAAAAACTAAAGCTCTGGTACAAAAATTAGCTCAGTTCAATCTAACTGAAGCCTTGATTGTTACCGAAGAATTGAGCGAAAACCTGTTCCTGGCTTCACGCAACTTGTACAAGGTTGGCGTGATTGATGTTCAGGGTGTTGATCCGGTGAGTTTGATCGGTTTCGACAAGGTTATCGTTACCGTTCCTGCGCTGAAGAAAATCGAGGAGATCCTGGGATGAACCAAGAACGCATTTATAAAGTGTTGTTAGGTCCAGTGGTGTCTGAGAAGACTGCAGCAGCTGGCGAAACTAGTAACCAAGTGGTTTTCAAAGTGTTGGGTGATGCCAATAAATTGGAAATTAAAGCCGCAGTTCAGGCACTGTTCAACGCTAAAGTTGAGTCTGTGCGTGTATTGAACGTTAAAGGCAAAACCAAGCGTACTCGCCATGGAATCGGAAAAAGATCCGATTGGAAAAAAGCGTATGTACGTCTTGAGCAAGGTCAAGAAATCGACTTTGCGGTAGCTGAGTAAGGGGAACGTTGATATGCCACTTGTAAAAACTAAGCCAACCTCTCCTGGTCGTCGCTTTGTAGTAAAAGTTGTTAATCCGGATTTGCATAAGGGTGAACCCTACGCACCTTTGTTGGATAAAAAATCCAAGTCAGGTGGTCGCAACAATACCGGTCGTATTACTACTCGCCATGTTGGCGGCGGTCATAAGCAACATTACCGTGTAGTCGATTTCCGTCGTAACAAAGACGGTATCCCTGCAACTGTAGAGCGTATTGAATACGATCCAAATCGTACCGCTTATATTGCTCTTGTTTGTTATGCAGATGGAGAGCGTCGCTACATTATTGCGCCCAAAGGTTTGAGCGCTGGTGACAAAATTGAGTCGGGCAATGCTGCTGCTATTAAGGTAGGCAATACCCTGCCAATCCGTAACATCCCGTTGGGTAGTGTCATTCACTGTGTTGAGTTAAAGCCTGGTAAAGGTGCTCAAGTTGCTCGTTCTGCTGGTGCTTCTGTCCAGTTGGTAGCGCGCGATGGTGCTTACGCAACTTTGCGTTTGCGCAGCGGTGAAATGCGCAAGGTCTTGAGTGATTGTCGTGCAACGCTTGGTGAGGTTTCAAACAATGAACACAATTTGCGTTCATTGGGTAAAGCTGGTGCCAAGCGCTGGTTAGGCATTCGTCCTACTGTTCGCGGTGTTGCAATGAACCCGGTCGATCACCCTATGGGTGGTGGTGAGGGTCGTACTTCTGGTGGTCGTCACCCGGTATCACCGTGGGGTGTTCCAACCAAGGGTTACAAAACGCGCAGTAACAAGCGCACCGATAACATGATTGTTCGTCGTCGCGACAAGAAATAAGCGCCGACTTAACAGCTGAATAGAGGAAGAGACAGTGCCACGTTCACTGAAAAAAGGTCCTTTCATCGACCTTCACCTGATTAAGAAGGTCGAGGCCGCGATCGCGAGCAATGATCGTCGTCCAATCAAAACTTGGTCTCGCCGTTCCATGATTATGCCGGAAATGGTGGGTTTGACATTGGCTGTGCACAACGGTCGTCAACATGTTCCGGTTTTGGTTAACGAAGAAATGGTTGGCCATAAGCTTGGCGAATTTGCCGCAACCCGCACTTATCGTGGCCATGCCGCTGATAAGAAAGCGAAAAAACGCTAATCGAGGTATACGATGGAAGTAGCAGCAAAATTAAGCGGTGCTCGTCTGTCGGCGCAAAAAGCGCGTTTGGTTGCTGATCAAATTCGCGGTAAAGGCGTTGAAGACGCGCTTGATATCCTTGCATTCAGTACCAAAAAGGGTGCAGCGATTATCAAGAAAGTGCTCGAATCTGCAATTGCAAATGCTGAGCATAACGAAGGCGCTGATGTTGATGAGTTGAAAGTAAAAACGATTTTTGTGGATGAGGGTGTAAGCCTGAAGCGCATTAAGCCACGTGCCAAAGGCCGTGCTGATCGTATTACCAAGCGTACTTGTCACATCACCGTTAAAGTAGCCGATAAGTAAGAGAGCGCGTTATGGGTCAGAAAGTACATCCAAACGGTATTCGTCTTGGGATCATCAAAAAACATACTTCTGTATGGTATGCCGATGGCACCGAGTACGCAGACAAACTCAACATCGACTTGAAAGTACGTGCGTACATTCAGGACAAACTTGCTAGTGCGTCAGTTAGCCGCGTTGATATTGAACGCCCCGCTAATACTGCGCGCATTACCATCCACACCGCCCGTCCAGGTATTGTGATTGGTAAAAAAGGTGAAGATGTTGATAAGTTGCGCGCTGAAGTTAGCAAGCAAATGGGCGTGCCTGTTCATATTAATATTGAAGAGATTCGCAAGCCCGATTTGGATGCAGCTTTAGTGGCACAAGGCGTGGCTCAGCAACTTGAGCGTCGTGTAATGTTCCGCCGTGCGATGAAGCGCGCGGTACAAAACGCAATGCGTCAAGGCGCTGAAGGCATCAAGATTCAAGTGGGTGGCCGCTTGGGTGGTGCCGAGATCGCTCGTAGTGAATGGTATCGCGAAGGTCGTGTGCCTCTGCACACTCTGCGTGCAGACATCGATTATGCAACTGCAGAAGCGAGCACCACCTACGGTATCATTGGTGTGAAAGTGTGGATTTTCAAAGGCGAAGTGATCGGTGATGTTGTTGAAACCGAAGCTGCGTCCAAGAAAAAAGCCGCTAAGTCCAAGTAAGGGGTACGCATCATGTTACAACCTAAGCGTACAAAGTTTCGCAAGCAGATGAAAGGCCGCAACCGCGGTCTGGCCCAGCGTGGCTCCAAAGTTAGCTTTGGTGATTTTGGCTTGAAAGCAACTGGTCGCGGTCGCATTACTGCGCGTCAAATCGAAGCAGCACGTCGTGCGATGACTCGTCACGTTAAGCGTGGCGGTAAAATCTGGATCCGTGTGTTCCCCGATAAGCCGATTACAGCTAAACCACTCGAAGTTCGTATGGGTAGCGGTAAAGGTGGCGTTGAATACTGGGTAGCGCAAATTCGTCCTGGCAAAGTTCTTTATGAAATGGATGGTGTAAGCGAGGAATTAGCTCGTGAAGCCTTCGCTCTTGCCGCGGCTAAATTGCCAATTACAACAACATTTGTTAAACGTTCGGTGATGTGATGAAAGCTTCAGAACTCCGCGAAAAATCCGTCGAAGAGCTGAATGGCGTCTTGTTGGAACAATTGAAAGAGCAGTTCAAATTGCGTATGCAAGCTTCTACTGGCCAATTGAACCAATCGCACTTGCTGTCGCAAGTTCGTAAAGACATCGCTCGCATCAAAACGGCGCTTAGTCAAAAGGCAGGTAAGTAACGATGACTCAAGAAACTAAAGTGGCACGTACACTGACTGGCAAAGTTGTCAGCGACAAGATGGATAAAACCATCACCGTGTTGATTGAGCGTCGTGTCAAGCACGAGCTTTATGGCAAATACACTACTAAATCATCCAAGCTTCACGCTCATGATGAAAATAATGAGTGCAAGATAGGTGATCTTGTGACTGTTTCTGAGTCGCGTCCCCTATCCAAAACCAAGACCTGGTCTTTAGTGAAAATTGAAGAGCGCGCTTCAGAAGTCTAAGACTTCCGCGCTTTTGTAAGTCAGTTTCGGAGACGGACGATGATTCAAACAGAAAGCTACTTAGATGTTGCTGACAACAGCGGTGCTCGCCGTGTCATGTGCATCAAGGTTCTTGGCGGCTCCCACCGTCGCTATGCAGCCGTGGGTGACATCATCAAAGTAACCGTTAAGGAAGCAATTCCTCGCGGTAAGGTGAAGAAGGGCCAAGTAATGAAGGCAGTTGTTGTACGCACCAAAAAAGGCGTGCGTCGTCAAGACGGTTCATTAATCAAGTTTGACGATAATGCTGCCGTACTGCTGAACAACCAAGATGCTCCGATTGGTACCCGTATTTTCGGACCGGTAACTCGTGAGTTGCGCGGCGAGAAATTTATGAAAATCATTTCTTTGGCTCCAGAAGTGCTGTAAGGCACTCAGTCAAGTCAAAGAGTCGAGGGCAGATAAATGCGTAAAATTAAACGTGATGACGAAGTGATTGTTATCGCCGGACGTGACAAAGGCAAGCGCGGTAAAGTGGTACGCGTGTTGGCTGAAGATCGTTTGATTGTTAGCGGCGTTAATATCATTAAGAAACACCAAAAACCAAACCCACAATTGGGTGTTGCTGGTGGAATCGTTGAAAAAGAAGCTGCGATTCACGCTTCCAATGTTGCTATTTATAATCCGGCAACCAAGAAAGCTGACCGCGTTGGTTTCAAAGTGCTTGAGAATGGCGACAAAGTTCGTGTTTTCAAATCCAATGGCGAAACCCTGGGAGCGTAATGAAACATGGCTAGGTTAAAACAACTTTACGTGAAAGAACTCGCTCCAAAACTCAAAGAAGAATTGGGTTTGGCGAACGTAATGGAAGTGCCAAAGATCACCAAAATCACTATTAATATGGGTGTTGGTGAGGCTGTTGGCGACAAGAAAATCCTGGAAAACGCCGTAAATGATCTGACAAAAATTGCTGGTCAGAAAGTGGTTGTTACCAATGCGCGTAAATCAATTGCGGGCTTCAAGATCCGTGATGGTTGGCCGATTGGTTGCAAAGTAACTCTGCGCTCGGATCGTATGTACGAATTCCTGGATCGTTTGATCACTATTGCTATTCCTCGTATTCGCGATTTCCGCGGTATTAGTCCAAAGCAATTTGATGGTCGTGGTAACTTTTCAATGGGTGTGACTGAACAAATTATTTTCCCGGAAATCGACTACGACAAAGTAGATCGTTTGCGTGGTCTTGATATTTGTATCACCACAACAGCTCGCACTGACGAAGAAGGTCGTGCGTTGTTGAAAGCGTTTAACTTCCCTTTCAAAGGCTAAGGTAGCGTCATGGCTAAAAAATCTATGATTGCACGCGAAGCTAAACGTGCAGAAACCGTTAAAAAATTTGCTGCCAAGCGTGCAGAATTGAAAGCACTTATCCAAAGCCCTGCGTCTTCTGAAGAGCAGGTTTGGGAAGCGCAAATCAAACTGCAAAAAATGCCTCGTGATGCCAGTGCTTCACGCCAGCGTAATCGCTGCCGTGTAACTGGTCGTCCGCACGGTGTTTATCGCAAATTCGGCCTGTGCCGTCACAAGTTGCGTGAAGCCGCTATGCGTGGCGATGTCCCCGGCTTGGTTAAGGCCAGCTGGTAAGCCTCGGCTTAATTTTAGGAGCAGAATCTGATGAGCATGCAAGATCCTATGGCAGATATGCTGACCCGCATTCGCAACGCGCAAAGTGTAGGTAAAGCATCTGTAACCATGCCTTCTTCCAAATTGAAAGTAAGCGTGGCAAAAGTACTCTCTGATGAGGGTTATGTAACTGGTTTTTCAGTGAGCGAAGGCCCCAAGCAAGAGCTGACTGTTGAATTAAAATATTTTGAAGGCAAGCCAGTAATTGTTGAGCTTGACCGCGTAAGCCGTCCAGGTTTGCGTAATTATGCTGGTAAAACAGCGCTGCCTACCGTTCGCGGTGGTTTGGGTATCGCTATTGTTTCTACCAGTAAAGGTGTTATGACTGATCGTGCTGCTCGCGCCGCTGGCGTAGGTGGCGAAGTCCTCTGCACAGTATTCTAATTGGGAAATCGTCATGTCACGAGTTGCAAAAAGTCCGGTTGAAGTACCTGCTGCAGTGACTGTCACTCTTAACGGACAGTCTCTGTCCGTTAAAGGCAGCAAAGGTACATTGGCGCTGCAAATTCACGCGAACGTAGAAGTTAAACACGAAAACAACGTGCTGACTTTTGCTCCACGTGATGGTGCCAAGCAGTCAGATGCGCTAGCAGGCACTACCCGTGCGCTAGTCAATAACATGGTTAAAGGTGTGAGCCAGGGTTTCGAAAGAAAATTGACTCTGGTTGGCGTTGGTTACCGTGTTAAAGCAGAAGGCAATACTGTAAACCTGTCTGTGGGTCTTTCTCATCCAGTTGTTTACACCCTGCCACAGGGTGTAACTGTAGAGACCCCAAGTCAGACCGAGATAGTACTGAAAGGCAGTGACAAGCAATTGCTTGGTCAAGTTGCTGCTGAACTTCGTTCATTCCGCGAGCCAGAGCCTTACAAAGGTAAAGGTGTTCGTTATTCGGACGAAAATGTACTGCGTAAAGAAGCTAAGAAGAAGTAGGGCTAAGATATGAGCGATAAGAAGCAAACTCGTCTTCGCCGTGCACGCCGTGCTCGCGCAAAGATTCGTGAATTGGGCGCAACCCGCCTGACTATTCACCGTTCTCCACGCCATATCTATGCTCAACTGATTTCAGGTGATGGTGCTTGCGTACTCGCGAGTGCTTCAACCCTGGATAAAGATTTGCGCAGTGGTAAAACTGGTAACGCTGAAGCTGCAAAAGCTGTTGGTGCTCTGATAGCAGAGCGTGCAAAAGCGGCAGGCATCACCCAGGTAGCTTTCGACCGCAGTGGTTTCAAATACCACGGCCGTGTTAAGGCTCTTGCTGATGCAGCGCGTGAAGGCGGATTGGAATTCTAAAGGTGAGATATGGCATACGCTAAGAAAGAAGAAGACAACAACGAAGGCTTGCAGGAAAAATTAGTTCAAGTTAATCGTGTTGCTAAAACTGTAAAGGGTGGTCGTATCTTCCAATTTACCGCATTGACTGTTGTTGGTGATGGTAACGGAAAAGTAGGTTTTGGCCGCGGTAAGGCTCGTGAAGTTCCTATTGCTATTCAAAAGGCAATGGAAGCTGCACGTCGCAACATGATTACTGTTGACCTGAATGGCGATACCATTCAGTACCCAACCAAAGGTGTTCATGGCGCGTCAAAAGTTTACATGCAACCAGCGTCACAAGGTACTGGCGTAATCGCTGGCGGTGCTATGCGTGCCGTACTCGAAATCGCAGGTATCCAGAACGTTCTTTCCAAGTGCTACGGTTCAACCAATCCGGTAAACGTAGTTCGTGCAACGTTTAATGCGCTGAAAGAGATGACTTCACCTGAAGCAGTTGCTGCAAAACGCGGTAAGACTGTTGAAGATATTCTGAACTAATCGATTAGTTCGATTATTAGATGGCGGAATTCACCATGTCTAAGAAAATGATTAAAGTGACCCAGATCAAGAGTACTGCTCATCGTCTGGCGAACCACAAAGCTTGCGTACGCGGCTTGGGTTTACGTCGCATCGGTCACTCTGTGGAAGTTGAAGATACTCCTTCAGTTCGCGGCATGATCAATGTTGTCAACTATCTGGTTAAGGTAGAAGGGGAATAAGATGCGTCTGAATACTTTGAGCCCGGCACCAGGCCGTGTACACGCTAAAAAGCGTGTTGGTCGTGGTATCGGTAGCGGCTTGGGTAAAACCGCAGGTCGTGGTCACAAAGGTTTGAAATCTCGCTCAGGCGGTTCCGTAAGACCCGGTTTCGAAGGCGGTCAAATGCCTTTGCAAATCCGTTTGCCAAAATACGGTTTTACTTCACGTATTGGTTTGGTAACTGCGGAAATTCGTTTGTCAGAGTTGAACGCTGTGGAAGGTTCGGTAGTTGATATCGAAACCCTGAAGCAAGCAGGTTTGATCAGTTCTGTTATCAAGCGTGCAAAAATTTTCGCTTCTGGTGAAGTGAAAAAAGCTGTCACTGTTAAGGGCCTGGCTGTAACTAAAGGTGCTAAAGCAGCGATTGAAGCCGCTGGCGGAACAGTAGAAGAGTAACGAGGCGCGAATGGCAACTCCAGGTAATCTGCCATTAGCAAATCAAAGAGGCTTGGGCGAGCTTTGGGCTCGCCTGCGCTTTTTGTTTCTGGCAATAGTGATTTATCGTATTGGTACTCACATACCAGTGCCAGGTTTAGATCCAGAGCGTATTGCAAATCTGTTTAATCAAAATCAGGGAACCATTCTGGGCATGTTTAACATGTTTTCCGGTGGTGCCTTGGAGCGGATGAGTATTCTTGCTTTGGGTATCATGCCCTATATCTCTGCATCGATTATTATGCAGTTGCTTACGGCGGTTACTCCTTCTTTAGAGCAGTTAAAGAAAGAAGGTGATGCTGGGCGTCGCAAGATCAACCAGTACACTCGTTATTTCACCGTAGTTTTGGCGACCGTTCAGGCGCTAGCCATGGCAGTAAGCTTTTCTGCTTATGCGTTCGGTGGTGAGCCAACCTTTTCCTACTATTTCATTGCGGTTGTGTCGTTGGTGACCGGTGCAGTGTTTATGATGTGGTTGGGTGAGCAGGTAACTGAACGTGGTATCGGTAACGGTATATCCATGCTGATATTTGCCGGTATTGTGGCGGGAATGCCGAGTGCGATAGGTCAGGCATTTGAAAGTGCAAGGCAAGGCGATTTGCATATCCTGGCGTTGTTAGTGGTAAGTATTCTTGCCATTGCTGTTATCTGGTTTGTTGTACGGATTGAGCGTGGTCAGCGTCGCATTACAGTTAATTATGCCAAGCGTCAGCAAGGCCGCCAGGGATACGCTGCACAGAGCAGCCATTTACCGCTGAAAATTAATATGGCCGGTGTAATCCCAGCTATTTTTGCCAGCAGTATTTTGTTATTCCCTGCATCGATCGCGCAGTGGTTTGGCCAGGGTGGTGATGGTGTTGTAAATGAAGTGTTGCAAGAACTGGCTTTGGCAATCGGCCCTGGTCAGCCTTTGTATATCATTCTTTTTGCTGCCCTCATTACTTTCTTCTGCTTCTTCTATACGGCTTTGATGTTCAACCCGAAAGAAGTGGCAGATAACCTGAAGAAGTCTGGAGCATATATTCCTGGAATTCGCCCGGGTGAGCATTCAGCAAAATATATTGATAGTGTTTTGACTCGTTTGACTGTTGTTGGCGCTATCTATATGTCGGCTGTTTGTTTGCTGCCAGAGTTTCTTGTAGTGGCTACTGGTGTACCTTTTTATCTGGGTGGAACCTCATTACTTATCGTAGTGGTAGTAGTTATGGATTTTATGTCCCAGGTACAAGCGCACTTGATGTCCCATCAGTATGAGTCACTGATGAAGAAATCAAATTTAAAAGGATATGGCAGCGGAAACGCACGCTAATCCAAGTTATAGAGGTTGAATCATGAAAGTTCGTGCTTCCGTAAAAAAGATTTGTCGCAATTGTAAAATGGTTCGTCGCAACGGTGTTTTGCGTGTGATTTGCAACGTTGAGCCGCGCCACAAGCAGCGTCAAGGCTAATAGCTGTTCAATTGTTTCAGCAAATTCAGGCAGGTCAGCTAATCAGCGACCTGCCTGAATTTTTATGATTCATATTAGCAGTATTGCCGCAAGGGGGCGTTGACTGTCGTTGGGTGAGAAATTGCCCAGCTATTGATTTAAGGTGTATTTGAAGTTATCCTGCGCGCCTTTTGTTCGGGGCGGGGTGGCTCATATGCTGTCAACGCTACAATTCAGGTGTTATTGGAGTAAATTGAATGGCTCGTATAGCTGGTGTAAACATACCAGATAACAAACATGCCGTTATCTCGTTGACTTATGTCTATGGTATTGGCCGTACCACTGCCAAGCAGATCTGTGCTGCTACCGGTATTGCTGAAGAGACCAAGATTGGCACTCTGTCTGAAGAGCAGATGGATGCAATCCGTGCTGAAGTAGGCAAACACACCGTAGAAGGTGATTTGCGTCGTGAAATTAACATGAACATCAAGCGCTTGATGGACTTGGGTTGCTACCGCGGCCTGCGTCATCGTCGTGGTTTGCCATTGCGTGGCCAGCGTACAAAAACTAACGCTCGTACTCGTAAAGGCCCGCGTAAACCAATCAAGAAATAAGCCTTGATCGCGAATCTCATTCACATACGGTAAAAATTAGTAGGAAGAATTGCTATGGCTAAGCCAGGTAATAAAACCACAGCCAAGAAAAAAGTTAAAAAGACGGTAATTGATGGCGTTGCGCACATCCATGCTTCTTTTAACAACACCATCGTTACCATTACTGATCGCCAGGGCAATGCATTGGCGTGGGCAACTTCTGGTGGTTCGGGTTTCCGTGGTTCACGTAAGAGTACTCCTTTTGCTGCTCAGGTCGCTGCAGAGCGCGCTGGTGAAGCGGCAAAAGAATATGGTTTGAAAAACCTTGACGTAGAAGTTAAAGGCCCAGGCCCAGGCCGCGAATCAGCGGTTCGTGCACTGAACAATGTTGGCTATAAAATTACCAACATCACTGACGTTACGCCGATTCCTCACAACGGCTGCCGTCCGCCGAAAAAACGTCGCGTATAAGGGGGAGCATAGAAAATGGCTCGTTATATTGGACCAACTTGTAAACTGTCTCGCCGCGAAGGAACTGACCTGTTCCTGAAAAGTGGTGCGCGTGCACTGGATTCAAAGTGCAAAATTGAAACTGCTCCTGGCCAGCATGGCCAACGTCGTGGTCGTTTATCTGACTACGGTGTGCAATTGCGTGAAAAGCAAAAAGTCCGTCGTATTTACGGCATCCTTGAAAAGCAATTCCGCGGCTATTACAAAGAAGCTGCCCGCCGTAAAGGTGCTACTGGTGAGAACTTGTTGAAGTTGCTCGAAGCTCGTCTGGATAACGTAGTTTATCGCATGGGTTTTGGTTCTACTCGCGCAGAATCTCGTCAATTGGTATCTCATAAAGCTATCAGTGTTAACGGTAAAACCGTAAACGTTGCGTCTTTTCAAGTTGGTGCTGGTGATGTAGTTGCTGTACGTGAAAAAGCTAAAAAGCAATTGCGTGTACAAAATGCATTGAACTTGGCTGGTCAGCGCAGCAACGTCGAGTGGGTTGATGTAAACAGCGAGAAGAAAGAAGGCGTATTCAAGCGCGTTCCTGATCGCATTGATTTACCTGCTGACATCAACGAGAACCTCATCGTCGAGCTTTACTCCAAGTAAGGGACGATCCGCTAACAGGTGTGGCTATGCAGACTGCAGTAAACGAATTTTTAACTCCGCGTCATATCGATGTAACAGAAAATGGTCCAACTCGCGCACGCGTTGTATTGGAGCCATTGGAGCGTGGTTTCGGACATACTTTAGGCAATGCATTGCGTCGTATTCTGCTTTCTTCAATGGCCGGTTGTGCCATTGTTGAAGCGGAAATCGAAGGCGTGCTGCATGAGTACAGTGCAATCGAAGGTGTTCGTGAGGATGTTATTGAGATCCTGCTGAACCTAAAAGGTGTTGCTGTGATTATGCACGGTAAGGATCATGCGGTTCTTACTCTGAGCAAGAAAGGTCCTGGTGTTGTAACTGCTGCCGATATTCAGGTTGATCATGATGTGGAGATTAAAAATCCGGATCATGTGATTGCCAATATCACTAGTAACACCGAATTGAAAATGCGTTTAACTATCGCTCGTGGCCGTGGTTATCAGCCTGCTGACAGCCGTCGTCGCGATGATGATGAGAGCCGCGCAATCGGTCGCTTGCAATTGGATGCTTCTTTCAGCCCTGTCAAGCGCTTGGCTTACAGTGTTGAAAGTGCACGTGTTGAGCAGCGTACTGATTTGGATAAATTGATTCTGGATTTGGAAACCAACGGTACCATTGATCCTGAGGAAGCTATCCGTCGCGCTGCTACCATTCTGCAACAACAATTAGCAGTGTTTGTTGACCTTGAAGGTGAGAAGCAATCTGCACCAGAGCAAAAAGAAGAGGCTATTGACCCGATTCTGTTGCGTCCGGTTGATGATCTGGAGCTTACTGTTCGTTCAGCAAACTGTTTGAAAGCAGAAAATATTTATTACATCGGTGATTTGATCCAGCGCACTGAAGTTGAGCTGTTGAAAACTCCGAACCTGGGTAAAAAATCGCTGACCGAGATTAAAGATGTTCTCGCTTCGCGTGGTTTGTCTCTGGGTATGCGTTTGGAAAATTGGCCTCCAGCCAGTTTGAGAAACGACTAAAAAGCAACGAAACCCTGAATGACTATTAATTTTTCAATAGTCATTCAGGGTTTTATTATTAGTTCGCCCGTAACTCACTTCGGTGCGGGTGATTAACGAGATTGTGTAAACAATCCATTTTGAAGGAATTTGAATATGCGTCATCGTCTTACTGGTCGCCAATTAGGCCGTAATGCTTCTCACCGTAAAGCTATGTTTCGTAACATGGTAATTTCTCTGGTTGAGCATGAATTAATTAAAACTACTTTGCCAAAAGCAAAAGAGCTGCGTCGTTTTGCAGAGCCTTTGATTACTTTGGCAAAAGTGGATAGCGTTGCGAATCGTCGTTTGGCGTTTGCTCGTTTGAACAGCAAAGAAGCTGTAGGTAAATTGTTCAGCCAGCTTGGTCCGCGTTATAACACTCGTCCAGGTGGTTATGTTCGAATTTTGAAATGCGGTTTCCGTGCTGGCGATAAAGCACCAATGGCTTATGTTGAATTGGTTGATCGTCCGGCAAAAGCTCTTGAGGCTGCTGTAGACGCTGAATAATTTTAAAATATTCAGTTTTAAAAAGGCCAGGCAGAAATGCCTGGCCTTTTTCTTTGCGGTACTAAATAGTTTTATTGTTGCTTACGGTATCGCATCACGCTTTATTTGAGATGATTGTAGTCAATGTCTCACACATAATTCGGATTTTGTCTGCTATCCGTTGATTATGAAATTGATAGAATGGTCAGCACAGGACGTTGATCGATACAGGAAGTATTGATGAATGGATAAGGACTTACGGATGTAGTCACAAATGGAAAATGGGATTTAGGCTGGATGCCGATGCGGTCAAGATGATCGTTGACCCGCCGCAGGATGCAACGGGGCTTGCGGATGCAATGCCCCTTTTTTATTTTAATCGTGATTTAATTTGCCGGATGATTGGCGAGTTAAATTACGATTTTGCTTTTGCAGTTTTTGTTGCAGGTTTCTTTTTGGTATTGGTAATTTTCAGCATTGGTTTAAGGAATCTTCCGGTGTGCGAGTGCTCAAGTTGAGCGATTTCCTCCGGTGTTCCGGTTGCAATAATCTGCCCTCCGCCGCTGCCTCCTTCCGGTCCCAGGTCTACAATCCAGTCCGCAGTTTTAATTACATCAAGATTGTGCTCAATGACAACTACAGTGTTTCCATGATCGCGTAACCTGTGCAGTACATTTAGCAATTGCTGGATGTCGTAAAAGTGCAAACCGGTGGTGGGTTCATCGAGAATATAAAGTGTTTTACCAGTGTCGCGTTTGGATAATTCTTTCGCAAGTTTCACCCTCTGCGCTTCACCGCCAGATAGTGTTGTTGCTGATTGCCCCAGTCGAATATAGGACAAGCCTACGTCCATCAATGTTTGCAATTTATTGGCGATGGATGTAACCGGATCAAAAAATTCGCGTGCGTCTTCCACTGTCATATCCAACACCTCATTGATGTTTTTATTTTTATATTTCACATCCAGTGTTTCGCGATTGTAACGTTTGCCTTTGCACACGTCGCACGGAACATAAACATCGGGCAAGAAGTGCATTTCTACTTTTGTGACGCCATCACCCTGGCAGGCTTCACAGCGTCCGCCTTTTACGTTGAAGCTGAAGCGGCCAGGTTGATAGCCGCGTGAGCGGGATTCCTGCGTGGCTGCAAATAATTCCCGGATTGGTGTGAATATACCGGTGTACGTTGCCGGGTTTGAGCGCGGCGTGCGACCGATCGGGCTTTGGTCGATATCCACACATTTATCAAATAAATCCAGTCCCTGAATTTCTTCATATTCAGCTGGATCAAGTGTGGTTGCGCCATTGAGCTCAGTGGCTGCCAATGGATGCAGGGTCGCATTGATAAGCGTGGATTTCCCCGAGCCAGACACACCGGTTACGCAGGTCATCAATCCAACAGGAATTTCCAGCGTAACGTTTTGCAAGTTATTGCCTTTGGCTCCGATCAATCGCAACATTTGTTTCGGGTCTACCGGGTTGCGTTTGGCTGGTACTGCGATTTCTTTGGTACCACTGAGGTATTGGCCTGTGATCGAATTCTTGTTGGCCATAATTGCTTTTACATTTCCTTGTGCGATTACCTGGCCGCCGTGCACGCCAGCACCCGGACCAATATCGATTACATGGTCGGCAAGGCGGATAGCATCCTCATCGTGTTCGACCACAATCACCGTATTGCCGATATCGCGCAAATGGGTGAGTGTCTTCAGTAATCGTTCATTATCGCGTTGATGCAAGCCGATAGAGGGCTCATCAAGGATATACATAACACCAACAAGGCCAGCACCAATTTGGCTGGCAAGACGAATTCGCTGCGCTTCACCACCAGATAAAGTTTCAGCACTACGATTCAATGTCAGGTAATTCAGGCCAACATCGACCAAAAAGCGAAAGCGATCCCGCAGTTCTTTAAGAATCTTATCGGCAATACCTGCCTTGCGACCAGTGAAACTGAGTTTCATGTAGTAAGCATACGCATCCGCTACGGGCATTTCAGTGATCTTGGGTAGCGGGCGTTCATCGATAAACACATTGCGTGCTTCAATGCGCAAACGAGTGCCATCACATTCCGGGCAAGGTTGGGTCGATAGGAATTTAATCAGGTCTTCGCGCACTGAATTGGATTCTGTATCGCGATAACGTCGCTCCATGTTCGGCAAAACGCCTTCGAATGTATGGCTGCGTTTGTACACATCACCGCGATCATTGATGTAATTAAATTCAATCGTTTCATCGCCTGAACCATAAAGTACGGCCTCACGCTGTTTTGCTTTTAGTTTCGACCAGGCGGTATCGACATTGAAGCCATAATGCTTGGCAAGCGATGCCAGCATGTGGAAGTAATAAACATTGCGTTTATCCCAGCCTCGGATAGCCCCGTCGGACAGGCTAAGCGTCGGGTCCTGGATAACTTTATCTTCATCAAAAAATTGATGTACGCCCAAACCATCGCAAGTAGGACAGGCGCCGGCAGGGTTGTTAAACGAGAAGAGACGTGGCTCCAATTCGCTCAGGCTATAATCGCAAATCGGGCAGGCGTGTTTGGAAGAAAAAAGGCGATCTGGTCCTTCGCCATCCATGTAATTAATGCATGCGATACCTTCGGATAAGTTCAGTGCTGTTTCAAATGATTCTGCCAGGCGCAGTTTTAAATCCTCGCGCACTTTAAAGCGGTCGATAACCACTTCAACGGTGTGTTTCTTTTTCTTATCGAGCTTTGGTGTATCGTCCAGGTCGCAAAGGATGCCGTCGATACGTGCGCGGATAAAACCATCGCGCTTCAGTTGCTCAAATACATGCAAATGTTCGCCTTTGCGGTCGCGAATGATCGGCGCGAGCAACATCAGCTTGGTGCCTTCCGGCATCGCTAATACCGTATCTACCATCTCGCTAATAGTCTGCGCAGTGAGTGGTGCCCCATGCTCGGGGCAGCGTGGCTCGCCTACACGGGCGTAAAGCAAACGCAAGTAATCGTAAATTTCGGTGATGGTGCCGACTGTGGAGCGAGGGTTATGCGAGGTAGATTTCTGCTCAATCGAAATCGCGGGGCTCAAGCCTTCCACGTGATCGACATCCGGCTTTTCCATCATTGATAAAAACTGGCGCGCGTAGGTGGATAATGATTCCACATAGCGACGCTGGCCTTCAGCGTATAGGGTGTCGAACGCGAGTGAGGATTTGCCCGAACCGGAAGGGCCGGTAATTACCACAAGTTTGTCGCGCGGAATATCCAGGTCAATATTTTTGAGGTTGTGGGTGCGTGCACCCCTGACAATAATTTTGTCCATCTACTGCGTTCCACCAAGGCTGTTTGGTCAAAGAGGGGCGATTATACGTGAATGCATTTGCCAGCAGATGTCAGTAGTCCAGATTCTTATGCCTGCTGATAAAAACAATTGCCGCAATTTTCGCAATCTTCTTCGGGATTTCTGGTGAGGTGATAGCCCCTATTGGTACACTGTCCGCCCTTTTGATAATAAGTTCCCAAGATTCCCGGCCATGCAACAACCTGATTCCGTTTCTGCTCCTCTGCCATTTGAGCGCAAAGTCGTTTATTCCCTCGCTGCGCTTTACACCTTTCGCATGCTTGGCCTCTTTATGCTGTTGCCGGTATTGGCGGTTTACGGCACTGAATATGCCCATCACAGCCCGTTTTTACTGGGAGTTGCGTTAGGTGCTTATGGATTTAGCCAGGCCCTGTTACAAATCCCTTTTGGCGTCTTGTCGGATCGCATCGGGCGTAAGCCATTAATTTTGATCGGGCTAATTATATTTACGCTCGGTAGTGTGGTAGCCGCGCTTGCGGATTCCGTTTATGGGTTGATCATTGGTCGCTTCTTGCAAGGTGGCGGTGCGATTTCTGCGGTAGTGATGGCATTGCTGACCGACCTAACCTCTGACGAAAACCGCACTAAAGCCATGGCAACCATTGGTGCGTCTATTGGTGTTTCTTTTTCGGTGGCGATGACGGTTGGTCCGCTGTTGGCGAGCTGGGGTGGGGTGGGTGCGATTTTCTGGTTAACCGCCATATTGGGATTGGTCGGGGTTTATATTTTGCTGAAGCTGGTTCCCGACGTGGCTAAAACATCCGTTCCCAAGCGGGAGGCCGTCGCCGTTCCCAATCTGCTGTGGGGCACGCTTAAGCATCCACAATTATTGCGTTTGAATGTGGGGATTTTCGTCCTGCATTTTGTGCTCATGTCCAGCTTTGTTGTGCTGCCATTAGTATTGCAAGATCAACTGAAAATCGCGCGTGAATACCACGGTTTGATTTATTTCCCGCTGCTCGCGTTCGCATTTATGTTGATGCTGCCGTTTGTCATCATCGCCGAAAAACGCCGCAAAATTAAAAGCGTATTTTTGTTGGCTGTTGGTTTGTTATTGATTTCCGAATTGGCGCTGATGCTGGTATCCACGCATTTGATATTGGCACTGCTGGTGTTGTTTGTATTCTTTATCGCCTTCAATGTGCTGGAAGCTACCCAGCCTTCCATGGTCAGCAAAATCGCACCGGCAGGTGCCAAAGGCACTGCAACAGGAATCTATTCAACCTGCCAGGTGCTGGGAGTGTTTGGCGGTGGGGCTTTGGGTGGTTGGCTGTTACAGCATCATGGCATTAACGCCGTGTTCTTGCTCAACAGTGTATTGGTAGTGATCTGGCTGGCAGTGGCCTGGTCGATGAAACCACCGCACTTCCTGGCCAGCGTATTGATTCCATTGCGCGGGCGCGATCACCAGCAAATCGCCGCAAAATTGCGCGCGGTAGACGGCGTAGCCGAAGTGGTTATCGTAACCTCGGAAGACACTGCTTACCTGAAGGTGGACCAGCGGCGGGTGGATCGCAAAACGCTGGCGGCGATAGTCGACCAGGTGTAAAGTGCAAGCCCCTGCAAGGGGATCATCGATTAATCTGAATGCCGCCGGCATGCAAAAAACAGACGGCGGATACACGGTAACTCAAGAGGAATTTATTATGGCTCGCGGTATTAACAAAGTAATTTTGATCGGCAATATCGGGCAGGACCCTGAAGTGAAATATATGCCCTCTGGTGGCGCAGTGACCAATGTTAGCGTCGCAACCTCGGAGACATGGAAGGACAAAAATACCGGCCAGCCACAAGAGCGCACTGAATGGCACCGCGTGGTGTTCTTCAATCGCCTGGGCGAAATCGCCGGCGAGTATTTGCGTAAGGGTAGCAAGGTTTATATCGAAGGTTCATTGCGCACGCGCAAGTGGCAAGCACAAGATGGTTCGGATCGTTACACCACCGAGATTGTCGCCAGCGAAATGCAAATGCTTGATGGTCGTGGAGATAACACCGGTGCAGGCCAGGGTATGGGGGCTGCTGCTGCGATGGGTGCTTTTGACCAAACTCCGCAATACAACAATGGCCCTGACAACGGCGGTTACGGCCAGGGGGGGGGTGGATATAATCAGCCTGCCCAGGGTGGTTACGCACAACAACCGGCACAAGCGAACCGCAATTTCAACCAGGCGCCAAAACCGCAATATAACCAACCACCGGCACAACAACACAATGCGCCCCCGGCAGGTGGTTTTGATTCATTTGATGACGATATTCCGTTCTGATTTTTGCAACAGAAAAATTATTTAAAGCCACGCATTGCGTGGTTTTTTCATTTTTGGGGTAGGAATTTTGCGCATGATAAATGGTTTCGAACACTGGTTGGTTAATACATTCACCAACCATCACGCTAATCCAATAATGTTGCGCGAATCGCTATTATTTTAGGCAGTGCTTCACTAAATGCTTTTACCAGGGCGGGGTCAAAATGTTTGCCGGCTTCCTGCTCGATATAACGCGTTGCCTCTTCAATCGTCCACGCCGTTTTATAGGGGCGAACACTGGTGAGTGCATCAAATACATCGGCGATGGCGACTATGCGTGCTTCGATGGGAATTGTTTCACCAACAAGGCCTTTGGGGTAACCGGAACCATCCCATTTTTCGTGATGGTTAAGCGCGATAATGCGCGCGATTTTTAAGAGATTGGAATTGTCGTCACCAATAATAGTTGCGCCAATTTCCGTATGACTTTTCATGATTTCCCATTCGTCCGGTGTGAGCTTGCCGGGCTTTTGCAAAATGGCATCGGGGATTCCAATTTTTCCGATGTCGTGCATCGGCGCTGCATTTAATAATTCTTCCGCATCGACGGCGTTCATTCCGGCAGCGAGTGCTATTTCCTTTGAGTAATGGCTCATGCGAATAACATGCAAGCCAGTTTCGTTATCTTTGTATTCGGCGGCGCGGCCAAGACGATGGATAACTTGCAAACGCGTCTCACGCAGTGTGTCGATGCTCACCAGCGAAAGTTGTGTTTTAACGCGGGCCAACACAATAGGTGGACTTACGGGTTTGGTAATGTAATCCACACAGCCCGCATGAAAACCTTCGGCTTCATCACGTGTTTCTGCGAGGGCGGTAACAAATATCACTGGAATATGCTGGGTAGTTGAATTGCTTTTAAGTTGCTTGCAGGTTTCCAACCCGGTAATGCCCGGCATCATAATATCCAGCAAAATCAAATCCGGTTTTTCATTGATGGCGAGGCTTAATGCTTTTTCGCCATCGCGCGCAAAGAGTAAACGATAATCCTGCTGCAAGATTTGTTTCAATACTTGCAGGTTAACGGGTTCATCATCCACGAGCAGTAATTTCGGGCGGATATCTTGCTGCGCAAAAATAGAATTTGTTTCAGTCATAGTTACCTCGCAACCCAGTTTGCAGTTTCAATCCACTTGCGTAGCACGGCGGCAGCCGCGTCAAAATCAAATTGCTCCAGAGCTTCATCCAGTGGCGCTAACATCGCGCGTGGAATTATTTTTGCGAGTTGGCGATAACTGTCATCGTCAAAGGTGCCGTGTTGGTAAGCCTGCGCTAATTGTTCCAGTAATTTCACTTCTACGTTGCCAATCAACTGCGCGGCAGAATGTTGTGTGTTGTTTGGATGCGCATTAATTTCAGTGTCAATTTGTGAGAATGCTGTTGCGATATCGCTAAATGCATTCGGTGACATGGGCTCTTCTATTTCAATACGGTTTGCAACACTGGCGAGAAATAATAAGCCGAGGTTTGCTGCGGCGCCTTTGATCCGATGGGCTTCCTGTTTTACATTCTGGTGGTCTGCATTATTGGCAAGCGATAGAAAATATTTGTTATCCGTGCAGAATTGTTTGATGGCTTTCACTAATACAACATGGTCACCCCAGCGCTGCAGGGCATTGTCCCAATCAATAATGATCGGGATATTGGTCGATGTTGACGGGTGCGTTTCAATAGCGGCGCCCAAGCCGAGGCAACGCCCGATTTCATTATGCAGCTCGATTAAATTAATTGGCTTGGAAGCAAAGCCGTTCATACCTGCGGCTTTAGCATCTTTGCGGTCCTGCTCAAGTACACTGGCTGTGAGTGCAATAATGGGTGTTGGTAGTTTGGCGTGTGCAAGTTCCCACTGGCGGATCATTTTGCAGGCTTGCAGTCCGTCTACTTCAGGCATCTGGATATCCATCAAAACAATATCAAATGCTTGTTGCTGGAATCGTTGGCACGCTTCCAGTCCGTTGCTGGCTGTCACCGTGCGATGGCCTTCGCGCGTGAGCATTAATTGCAGCACTTCAATATTTTGCGGCACATCGTCGGCGATCAATATATTTAAAATCGGTAATGAAATTTTTTGTGTGGGTGCGACTTTTTTTTCTGCGTTTGCAGCGGGTAGTGGTAGTGAGACTTCAAAGCAACTGCCTTTGCCGGGCACGCTGGTCGCGTTGATGGTGCCGCCCATCAGTTCCGTGAGTTGCCTTGCGATGGTGGTGCCCAAGCCGGTTCCTCCAAAGCGACGCGCCATAGAGGCATCTGCCTGGGTGAAGGGTGTAAAGATATGCTGGATGCGATCTTCTGCAATTCCGATGCCGGTATCAATGACTTTGAAAACAACATTCGGCCCATCTTCCGCAACGCGCAAGGTGACATCACCTTGTTCGGTAAATTTAACAGCATTGCCTACTAAATTAATTAACACCTGGCGCAGGCGTAATGGATCACCAAGTACATGATCGCGGGTGCCCGGTAAAAAATCGAAAATTAATGCGAGCGATTTTTTATCTGCCTGAATATGCAATTCCTGTAAAATTTGATTGCACAATTCTTTCAGCGAGAACACTTCAAGGTCTAATTCCAGCGCGCCGCGTTCTAGTTTTGCGGTATCCAGAATGTCGTTTAGTAAACTCAATAATGAGCCCGCCGAACGACGCACTGTTTGCAAATGTTTTAGTTGTTCCGGTTGCAGTGGCGAATTAATAAGTACTTCAGTAAAACCAATAATTGCATTCATGGGGGTGCGAATTTCGTGGCTCATATTGGCGAGGAACATGCCTTTTGCCGACGACGCTTTTTCAGCGCGATCCTTGGCGATCATTAAATCGGTTTCCATGGTTTTGCGCTCGGATAAATCCGTAACTAGCTTAACCACCTTCCACGGCTTGCCATCCGCATCGAAAATGGGGTTGTAGGCCGCTTGAATCCAGATTCTTTTGCCATTTTTCCCCAACCGCAAAAATTCGCCGCTTTGAAAATTTCCCTCGCGCAAGCTATCCCAAAAGCTGCCGTCTTCGGCGCTGTCAAGTTCTTCGGGCAAACACAACATGCTGTGATGCTGGCCAAACAATTCTTTTAATTCATAACCGGTGAGCGCCAGGAAATTTTCATTGGCATTGATGATGTTGCCATCCATATCAAATTCGGCCACAGCCATCGCGTGGCTAATAGCATGCACCACGCCTTCAAATTCGGCCGTGCGCAATTTGGATTCGGTGATGTCGATAATTACTCCATCAATCCAGTTCAGATTGCCGTGCTCATCGTAAACACCACTGGCGCTTTCTGAAACCCAGCGTTCAGTTTTATCACGGCAGATAACCCGGTATTCAACAACATAGGATTTTTTATTTTCGAGGGCGGGTTCAAGCTCGCGGGCAACCCTGTCTACATCGTCCGGATGGACAATATCGCCCAGGTTAATTTCACCGGAAAAAAATTTTTCGGTTTCCCAACCGCTGAGCGCGCTTATAGCATCGCTGATAAAAATCACGGCCCAGGGCGGATTGGCCTGCGAGCGAAATGCAACGCCGGGAATGTTGTCAATCAACGTTCGGTATTGCTGTTCGCGTGATGACAATTCGCGTTCCATCGCAATGCGTTCGGTCAAGTCGCTTACAAAGCCGACAAATAATTTTTGCCCGGGAATTTCTGCTTTGCCCACCGCCAGGCGTACGGGAACATGTTTGCCGTCTTTACGCAGCGCTGTGACTTCACGGCCCACGCCAATAATTTTTGCCTGGTGGGTGGTGTGATAATTTGTTAAATATTGATCATGTTCGGAGTGGTAAGGCTCAGGCATTAACTGGTTAATGTTTTTGCCTTTCAGTTCACCGATGGTCCAACCGAATAATTTTTCTGCCGCATGGTTCATGGCGATGATGCTGCCATTACCATCGATAGTGATGATGCCATCTACTGCGGTATCCACAATCGCGCGCAATCGCGATTCGCTTTCCTGCATCTGCGCATATAGCTGGCGATAGCGCAGGATGAGATTGCCGGCGAGCACCAGCAAACTAATCGCAACAGTGGTTACACCGATGGTAATCGCGAGAAAGTTGCGGTTGCTGTCAGTGGTGAAATCATTGTCCGGTGTGCCGATAAAGCGTGCGGCGGCCATACCGGTGTAGTGCATACCCGCAATCGCCAGGCCCATGATGACACCGGCGAGCAGCGTGGCTTGTGTCGAACTGAAGCGGGCGCGATTGCGCAAACCAAAACGAATCCAGAGCGCGAGCATCGCCAGCACAACGGCAACGACAATGGAGGTAATAAACCAGGCGAGGTCGTAGCGCAAAATCGCGTCCATATGCATAGCGGCCATGCCGCTGTAATGCATGGTGCCGATGCCCGATCCCACCAGCACACCACCAATAACCAATTGGCGGCGGGTGATATGTTCATTAGACAGCATCTGCAATGTGACCCAGGATGCAAACACCGAGGGTGCCATGGATAGTACGGTAATTGTGGGGTTGTAGTGCACATGGGTGCCCAGTTCAAACGCCAGCATGCCGATAAAATGCATCGACCAGATGCCGCCACCCAGTGCGAGTGAGCCGGAAACCAGCGCTACCTGATGCAACAGGCGACCTTTGGCCGAGCCGGCCATACCGGCAATTTGCAGTCCCATCATCGAGGAAATAATAGCGACGGCAATGGAAACAAACACCAGCCACGGATTGTGGCTGCCATGGAGTAATAGCGCGGGAGTATCGTTGTCGATAAAGATATTTAGCATGGATCGAGTCGTGTGGTGTCTGCGGTATCCGTACCGTTCAGGCAGGCGAATGCACATCGCGGTAAGTAGGGATTTATAGTATAGAGCCGATTTTTTGCAGTATTGCATTTGTTAACGGCTAAACTTCGTAAAGCGTTTGCTGTTGTTGACGGGCGTGATTAATTGTGACCGTGGGTGTAAGGCTGGGGATGATTGATTATGATGCGCTGCCGGCAGCGGGCAATGCGTTAAATAACGACAATAAAATTACAATTACTATGAGAGGTCCGTTCATGTCATCGACAGTTTTTTTTCATTCGTGCAGAAAAGTTATACAGCAGGCATTGTTCCTCGCTAGCTGTTGTGCTGCATCGATAACCTTTACCGCAATGTCCTTCGCTGCGGATAAACCTGCCTCTACCGAATTAAAACCGGCAACAACAATTAAATTCTGGAATGGCAATAAAACCGCGTCGCGCCAGCAATACGAGCGAGAAATCCTCGATGCGACGCTGGGCGCAACCGAAGCCACAAAAGGCCCATACACCATCGTGGAGAGCCGCGAGGATTATCCGCTCGCCGAAGATGAGGCCAGTGTATTTCGCAGCAAGGGCTTCGATATTTTTGGCACTGTAGCGGGCAATCAAAAATTAGCCCGCGAACAAAAAATCCTGATTCCCCTGCCGTTGATGAAAGGTATTTTGGGCTACCGGATTTTGATTATCCGCAACGCTGACGCCGCAAAGTTTGCCGCGATTAAATCGGCTGCTGATTTGAAAAAGTTGCGCATGGGAATTCCCGATACCTGGGCCGATGCCGGATTGTTTCGTCACAACGGTTATCCGGTAGTTGAAAAGGGTAGCTTTGATGATTTATTCCAGCGTTTGGAAGCTAACGAATTTGATTATGTAACCTTTGGCGCAAATGAAGTGACCAGCGTATTTACCGGGCGTGCGGCGAAATCCGGCAAGTTGATCATCGAACCCTCGCTGCTGGTGTATTACCCGTTTCCATTGGTGTTTTATGTGAATCCGCAGCAACCGGCGTTGGCGGATCGTATAACCCATGGCCTGCAAACCATTGGTGCGAACGGTGAGTTGGATAAAATATTTAACCGTTTCTACGGCGATCTGCTCGGCCAATTGCATCTGGCCGAGCGTACACGTATCACCCTTGAAAATCCCATACTGCCAAAAGAAATGGCGGGCTTTAAACCGGCCATCTAGTAAACCTTCCTGATAATTGTCATGCGAACCGAATGACAATCGTGGTTTTACCTGGTGCCTATAGGTCTTTATCCTGTCTTTCGTTGCAGGATAAGGATCAATAGGCCGGGACGATACCGCAGCAGCAAAATGCCCTTAAATTAGTGTCTCTCCCGCTGTGAAACTGCTAGGCTCGCGCTCCGGACTTGCGTGATAATGCGCACGCCTGGACCAAAGTTCCAGATAAAAACCACAAGACAAGGGCAAGTGCACTGTGACTAATAAAGACGAACTTTTATCGCAACTCCGTATTGATCGCGACCAGCCTTATGCGGGCGAAAGCAAAACGCACCTCTGGATCGGTGGTGGTATTGCGATTCTGGCGATAGCCTTCGGCATCAGTTTTCTGTACGAGCCGGACCCGGTAAAGGTCCAGATTGAAATGGCGCGCATGGCCGTGCCGGATTCATCATCCGCCACTGTGCTGGATGCCACTGGTTATGTCGTGGCGCGTCGCATTTCCACGGTATCGTCCAAGGTGACGGGCCGTGTGGCCGAAATTTTCGTTGAAGAAGGCCAGCGCGTTGAAAAAGACCAGGTTGTTGCGCGCCTGGATGATTCCAATACCGCGAAATCGGTGGCGCTAAGTCGGGCTGAACTTCGCTCTGCCAAAACCCTGGTGACAGAAACCCAGGCGCGTTTAACCGAAGCGAAATTAACCCTGGAGCGCAATACTGAATTGGCGCGCCAGCAGTTGGTGAGTGCGGCTGCGCTGGATAAAGCGCGTGCGGATTTCGAATCCCTGCGCGCGCAATTGGAATCGCGTAATGCGGATGTCGAGGTCAGCCAAAAACGTCTCGCATTACAGCAACAAAACCTGGATGACCTGACCTTGCGCGCGCCCTTCACTGGTGTGGTTATCAGCAAGGATTCCCAGCCGGGTGAAATGATTTCCCCGATTTCTGCAGGCGGCGGCTTTACCCGCACCGGTATTTGTACGCTGGTGGATATGTCATCGCTGGAAATTGAAGTGGATGTGAATGAATCCTACATCCAGCGCGTACGCGACGAGCAATTTGTACAGGCGGTGTTGGAAGCTTATCCGGATTGGAAAATCCCCGCGAAAGTAATAGCCATTATTCCCGCGGCAGATCGCCAGAAGGCTACAGTAAAAGTGCGCATTGGCTTCCAGGTTAGCGATCCACGCATCTTGCCGGACATGGGGGTGAAAGTTGCTTTCCTGAATGCTGAGCCGGTTGCGGAAGAAAAACCCAAAGAGCCCTTAGGTGTGCGCGTGCCGATCAGCGCAGTGCGCAATGAAGGCGAAGATAAATTTATTTTTGTAGTAAAAGACGGTGTAGCGGAATTGCGCAAAGTCACCATCAAAGCCAGTTATGGCAATGATATTTATATCGGTAGCGGTTTGCGTCCAGGTGAAGATTTTGTGGTGGAAATTACGCCGGAATTAAAAGACGGCGCCAGAATTGAGCAGTAAGTTATTGCAAAAAAAATCGTGCCTTAATTGTTTGAAGTGTAAAAATTAGCAGCGCGTTGCTGAAAAAGTTAACGCATTAGAAATTGTATCGCAGTCAATATTGAAACCCCCAGCCACCCGTTGGCAGGGGGTTGGATAAGAATAAAAAATCTTTCGTCTTACAGTTTGATGTTTCTGTTTGTTGAATAAAAACGTTTCTTTTTTTCAATGTTTTATGTTTTCAATTCCGTACGTTCCCAATGTCCATGCTGGTCTAACTTCCTGGAGGATCTATGACTGCGCTCGAATCCCAAGTCGTCAACGACGAATTACTCGTACAACTCAAAGGTGTCAGCAAAGCCTATAAAAAGGGTAAAGAGCAAGTCAAAGTGCTTTCTGAGCTGGATCTGGATATCCATCGCGGTGATTTCCTCGCGCTGATGGGGCCTTCGGGTTCGGGAAAAACGACCTTATTAAATTTATTGGGTGGATTGGATTCACCTACTTCCGGTGAATTGATTATTGGTGGCCAGCGCCTGGATAAAATGTCCTCATCACAACTTACCAAATGGCGCGCCCGCCATGTCGGTTTTATTTTTCAATTTTATAATTTGATGCCGGTGCTTACCGCTGAAAAAAATGTGGAGTTGCCGCTGTTACTGACAAACCTCAGTAGCAAGCAGCGCAAACATCATGTTGCCGCTGCATTGGAATTGGTGGGGCTTTCCAATCGCGCCAAACATTATCCAAGCGAATTATCTGGTGGTCAGGAACAGCGTGTAGCGATTGCGCGGGCGTTAGTGAGTGACCCGGATTTGCTGCTGTGTGACGAACCCACGGGTGACCTGGACCGCGCCACCGCCGATGAAATTTTGTCGCTGCTGCAAACGTTAAACCAGCAGCAGAAAAAAACCATCATCATGGTAACCCATGACCCGCGTGCGGCAGACCATGCACGCCATATATTGCATATGGACAAAGGCTCGTTAGTGACTAATGGCAATGCCGGAGGTCACTAATCATGTATTACCTGCAATTTTTATTAAGCAATCTGGGGCGTAAAAAAGCGCGCACAATTTTGACGTTGCTGTCGATCATGATTGCGTTTTTGTTATTTGGATTGTTGCGCAGTTTAGCGGCAGCGTTTGATCAGGGCGCAGAAATCGCGGGCGAAGATCGCCTTATCAGCATCAATAAAATTTCATTGATCCAGCCGCTACCGGAGGCATATCTCGGCAAAGTGCAAGGCATTGAGGGTGTAGATAAAGCCACTTCGGCGAATTGGTTTGGCGGTTATTATCAGGATGCAAAAAACCAGTTCCCGCAATTCCCGGTCATCGCCGATGAGTATTTTGAAATCTATAAGGACATGATCAGCTTGCCGGAAGAACAGCTGCAAGCCTGGAAAAAAAATCGCGTTGGTGTTGTTGTGGGTAAAGGATTGATTGATCGCTTCAAATGGAAAATTGGTGATCGCATTCCATTGATTGGATTGTTCCCGCAAGAAAATGGCAGCACAACCTGGGAATTTGTAATCGAAGGTGTTTACGAAACCAAAAGCAAAAGTGCCGACGTAAATACCATGTTGATCCATTACGATTATTTTGATGAGGCGCGCCAATATGCCAAAGGGACGTTGGGCTGGTTAATTATTCGCGTTAAAGATCCCAAGCAAGCGGCACAGGTTGCTGCCGCCGTTGACGCGATGTTTGCCAATTCTCCGGCAGAAACAAAAACCAGCAGTGAAAAAGAGTTTGCCAAATCGTTTGCCAAACAATTTGGCGATATAGGATTGATCACCACATTAATTTTAGGCGCTGTATTTTTCACCATGTTATTGGTTGCGGGTAATACCATGGCGCAATCCTTTCGCGAACGTATTCCTGAATTGGCGATTCTCAAAACCCTCGGATTTTCTGATGTGGCGGTGATGTTACTGGTATTGGTTGAAGCCATTGTTATTTCGCTGATCGGTGGGCTTGCCGGTTTGTTCCTCGCCAAAATAATTCTGGGCGGCGCGGCGGCATCCATGGCGTCTACATTACCGGGACTGCATTTATCCACCACCATGATGCTGTTTGGTGTGGGGCTGATGTTTTTATTCGGTGTGCTCACCGGCATTATTCCAGCGCTGCAAGGGTTGCAGTTAAACATTGTCGCTGCATTACGGAGACGCTAATTATGTTTAATGGAATTACTCAAATCGTCATCATTACTGTTATGAATTTGCGCAATTTGCCGCAGCGTGTGGGAACATCTTCCGTCGCGGTATTTGGTGTGGCGTGCGTGGTGGGCGTATTTATTGGTGTGCTCTCTATGGCGAGCGGTTTCCAGCGCACTATGGTGAATGCCGGTTCCGATGATGTGTTGATGTTGATGCGTGCCGGTGCCACTACTGAAATGAATAGCGGCCTCGGTTATGATCAAACCCAGCTCATTGCAAATCTGCCGGGCATTGCAAAAAAAGATGGCGTACCACAGAGCTCGCCGGAATTATTTGTGATTGTCGATATCCCCATGCGCAACAAAGACGCCAGCGCGAATGCGCCCTTGCGGGGTGTTGAGCCGTTGGCATTTTCGGTGCGCAAACAATTCAACATAATCGAAGGCAGAAATTTTGAGCCGGGAAAAAATGAATTGATTGTTGGCCGTGGAGCGAAAACCCAGTTTGCGAATTTGAATGTGGGCTCCACCATAAAACTCGGTCAAACAGAATGGAATGTTGTGGGGGTGTTTGAAGCGGGTGGTGGTTTGGCAGAATCAGAAATCTGGTGCGATGCAAAAATTTTGCAAAATGCCTATCGCCGTGGCAACAGTTATCAAATTACGCGCGTGAAACTCGATGATAAAAACGGCCTGGACGCATTTAAAGCGGCTGTTGCGGCAGATCCAAAATTAAATCTGGATGTGAAGCGCGAAACGGATTATCTCTCTCAGCAATCCGAGCCTCTGAGCAAATTTATTAAAGTCATTGGTTATCCATTAGCGATATTGATGGCGCTCGGCGCAATTTTTGGTGCGGTTAATACCATGTACACGTCGGTAGCCAATCGCACCCGTGAAATTGCAACCTTGCGTGCATTGGGTTTTGGTGCAACCCCGGTTGCTATTTCTACGCTGGTGGAGTCGTTGGTGTTAGCTATTATTGGCGGAATAATTGGCTCGGTTATTGTGTATTTCATTTTTAATGGTTACACCGTATCGACACTGAACTTTGCCAGTTTTAGCCAGGTCGTTTTTGATTTCGCAGTGACACCGGATTTATTAGTGCAAGGTGTCATTTTTGCGACTGTGATCGGTTTTATTGGCGGATTTTTTCCTGCTATCCGTGCAGCACGCTTGCCGGTGGCGACAGCGCTACGTGAAGTCTGACTGATCGATTTTCTGTTATAAAAAAACCGCTGCAATGCAGCGGTTTTTTATTTTTTGGCACCCAAAGTTTTTAATCGGTAGATGACTGTTTAATGGCCATAAAAAATAATGCGATGAGCAGAATGTTTCTATCCAGGCGAAAATAGCTTGGTTATATTTCTCAGGTAGGATGATTCGACGCACTCATGGAAGAATCAGGATCTACGGATAATCAATTCAGTAATAAGGAGTATGTTATGAAATTTATGTCAGGGTTTTTAATCGCTGCATTGGCTTTACCGGCATCGGCAGGTTTGATTCGCCACGATACACCAGACTCCTGGTATACCGGGTTCGGCAATGAAGCAGCATTTAGCGGTGTAGGTTTAATCGCATTTGATACCGCAGAGGCCTCTTACACCTGCAGCGGTACGGTAATCCATAAAAATTGGGTATTAACCGCTGGCCACTGCGTGGATGATGCTACGGCGATGTCATTTTATTTGCCCGATGGCGACAGCTGGCGCTTTTATGAAGCCAAATCCTGGGTTGCACATGAAAATTTTTCGGAGACTGGATTAGTTGCCGGTTGGGATATTGGCTTGATGCGTTTTGAATCCGATTTCGATGTGGCTCCGGCACAATTGTATCGCGGCGGCAGTGAGTGGTTTAGCGCAATTGCCAGCGTTGGCTTTGGCCGAACCGGTGATGGTCTTACAGGACCGCTGACGTCGGATTATGAACGTCGTGGCGGCACCAATATCGTTGATGACCTCTGGTCCCTTGAGGGCAATGGCGACCAAATAATCTGGGCTGATTTCGATCATCCAACCGACCCATCCTTTAACTTGTTTGATTATCCTGAATTCAGTTTTGATGACCTCGCGACGGTCCTGGAAATAATGGCGGCGCCGGGTGATTCCGGGGGCGGTGTTTTTATTGAAGAGGACGGGCAAGTCTATTTAGCGGGTGTCCACTCATTTGGTGGGGATTTTAATGAGGATGGTATATGGGGTTATGGAGATGCCTATGGTTCTACCCGGGTTAGCAGTTTTATTGACTGGATTGATTCCAAAATGAAAGCCAATATTCCCGAACCCTCGACCCTGGTGTTGATGCTTGCAGGGTTACTGGGGTTGGCTGCTCGTCGCCATTTGAAGGCATAACGCTGTTTATTTCCTCGCTGTACCTGACAAAGGGGGTCATGTAGTATCACATCCTATTACAAAACAACAATTACAACAAAAAATACTGTTACAGCGAGGGTCAGCAAGTGAAAGACGATAAACCCACATCCTTTGATATTGCCTATCGCGCCGGCGTGTCCCAATCCACCGTATCGCGCGCGCTGCGCAATAGCCCGTTAGTGAATGAAGAAACCCGCCTTAAAGTGCAGCAAATCGCCCGCGAATTGAATTACAAGGTGGATAAAAACGCGAGCAGCCTGCGCTCCCAGCAAACCAAAACTATTGCGCTGTTATTGTGCGAGGATCAAGGCACAGGCAATTCCCTGATCAACCCGTTTTTTCTCTCGATGCTTGGCAGCATTACGCGTGCAACCGCCAATCGCGGGTTTGATTTATTAATTTCCTTCCAGCAATTCAGCGAAGACTGGCATGCGGATTATGAAGATGCCAATCGCGCTGACGGCATTATTTTTTTGGGATATGGCGATTACGAAAGCTTCGTAAAAAAACTCACCTATCTCACTGAAGTCGGTGCGCACTTTATTACCTGGGGCCCGGTACTTGAAGGCCAGCCAGGCGTTTCCATCGGTTGCGATAATTTCAATAGCGCCTACATGGCCGCAAAACATTTATTGGCGCTGGGCCGAAAAAATATTGCATTTCTCGGCGATGTTTCCGAGCACAGTCCCGAATTTGCGGATCGCTATCACGGCTTCTGTAAAGCGTTGCAAGAAGCAGGGATAGAACCCAATCTGTTGCTACAAGTTGCTGCCGAAACGTCCGAAGAAGAAGGTTACAAAGCGACGCTGAAATTGTTGCAGCGACGCACTCCCTTTGATGCAATTTTTGGCGCGAGTGATTTAATTGCTATCGGCGCTATGAAAGCGCTGGAAGAAGCAGAATTGCGCGTACCACAAGAAGTCGCGGTGATGGGCTTTGATGATATTCCAATGGCCTCCTACACCCATCCACCGCTTTCCACTGTGCAGCAGGATACGTTGCTTGCCGGCGAATTACTGGTAGAGAATTTATTAAAACTGGTTGCAGGTGAAAAACCGGAATCGATGTTGCTGCCGGCGAAATTAATGGTACGGGGGTCTTGTGGGGCGGTGAAGCGGTAATCCCCTCCCGGCCTCCCCTTTGAAACGGGGAGCGTAGCCAAGGGAGGGATTAATCTTCCGAATCCCTCACAAACATCACCGAAATAGCCCCAAGTATCATACAAACACCTGCCAGCACGATGATGTAAATCGCTTCGTTATTGAAAGCATATTTTAAAATTTGACCGGCAACCAAACCGGAAATAATTTGTGGGGCGGCGATAGTGAAATTAAAAATGCCCATGTACACGCCAGTTTTATCCGCTGGTAACGTGCTTGAGAGAATTGCATAGGGCATCGCGAGAATAGCGGCCCAGGCAATGCCAACACCAATCATCGGGATAATTAAATCGAGCGCACCTTGCGGGATATCCACTTCGGTAATCAATAAATATACATGCACAATTTCGGTGTTTTGAAAAAATAAAAAGCTGATATAGCCGAGACCGCCTGCCAACAGTGAGAGCGAATAAGTCAGTTTGCGCCCGAGCTTATTGGCGATGCGTGTTAGCACAATGGAAAATAATGCGGCGAATAATGAATAGGCAGCAAAAATAATTCCTACCCAATCGCCCGCGGCGCCTTTGGCCGCTGCAATTTCCGGCGGAATTACCGCGAGTGAATGCAAATAATCGGCATCAAACCATTTGGCTTCTATGCCCCAGATATATTGCGTAATTGCCGGGGTGGTGTAGACCCACATAATAAAGAGCGAAAACCATGAAAAGAATTGCACTACCGCCAGCTGGCGCATGGTCTTGGGCATATTAATAAATAATTGCCAGAAATTTCCCAAACGAACAGCGAGCGATTTTTTTTCAACGGGTGCTGTAGCGGTTAAACCTTTGTAGCGATTGTATTCTTCCGGTGGATATTCTTTGGTACGAATCACGGTCCAGAGCACTGCGCCGAGCAATGCGCTTGCGCCAATATAAAACGCCCAGGTGACGGTGGGTGCAACTTCACCTTTTGCAGCGGTATTATCCAGGCCAATAACGTTGGTGAGCAGGAATGGCAATATAGAGCCAATCACTGCGCCGATATTAATTAGCAGCGCCTGGATTGAATAACCGAGGGTGCGTTGCTCATTCGGTACCATATCGGCCACCAATGCGCGAAACGGTTGCATGGTGACGTTGAACGCACCGTCCATTAACGCCAGCATCAAACCACCGAATAACATTGGTGCCATTAGCGATACAAAGAGCGGCGCATTGGGCATTAATAACATTCCCAATGCGGCAGCAATTGCGCCACCTAAAATAAATGGCCGGCGCCGGCCAACGCGATTCCAGGTGCGATCAGATGCTGCTCCCACAATCGGTTGTACCAATAAACCCATAATGGGTGCGGCGAGCCAGAATAATGAAAGTGAATGCAGGTCGGCGCCGAGATCGGAGAGCACACGGCTAACGTTTGCATTCTGCAATGCAAATCCGAGTTGGACTCCCAGGAAACCGAAACTGACATTCCAGACTTGCCAGAAGGGGAGTGATGGTTGTTTCATCGTGTATCGCCTTTGTTGTTATTAATACGTTGTTGTTGATAAATTGTTATGCGTTGATTGATATAAATTGCGATTTAATTTTACGCATTCTTTAAAAACCAAAACCCGTTTTCAATCAACGTTTGAAAACGGGGTCGGTGATAATGTTAGTGCGTTGACGTACTTATTTTACGTAGCGCGCTTCTGTACTTGCGTTTCTATCCCACACTTTTTCATCGCTCAGGCTGCGTAATAATTTCACATATTCCGCATGGGTCCACGCCAGTGGTGTTGCCGAGTTAGTGCCTTCGCCAAGGGTAAAGTTATAGACGGAATTATTGCCCACGCCATCCCACACTTGTTCCGGTAACATCATGCCCTCGTTGGCAAAGAGTTCCATTGCTTTCACATAAGTGTTGCGCAATTTTTCAGTGTCCAGATTTTTATTCGCTTTAGCCAATTGCAATTCATAATGGCCGCGTTCGCCTGTAAAGAATGGCCATACACGACCGCGTTGCTCTTTGGTGCTGGTGTCATTTACCGCAGCGTAACCGGCACCGGTGACGGTATCTTCACCATAACCGTCAATACCGTAACGGCGCCAGCCAGGGAAAGTCCCGTCAACACCGGGGAAGGTAAATTCATATTTAACGCGCAACAAATCCGGTAATTTTTGATTGTCGTATTCAGGCAGTGTTTCCTGGATATTGTTATCCGTTGCCGCGCGCACACCGTAACGCACCAATTCCAGAAAACCACCATCAATCACTTGCGATTGATCCGGAATTACCTGGCCGTTACGCTCTTCCAGCGGTGCAATCTCATTGGGATTTTGTTGAGTGTTCATGCGTAAAAAATATTTACCGTTGCCCAATTCACCTGTAAGTGAACCTTTGGTGGTAAACAACAATGCGTCGAGATTTTTTGAATAGCTATCCGCTGCGGCAAGATAACGCTTTGCATTTTCTGCATCACCCGCTTGCGTGGCTATATCGGCTGCTGAAACCAATCCTGCAATTACTGCGGCGGTTGTCGATGGCGAATAACCCGGTTGCTCTTCCCAGCGTTCTTGCTGGGTATAGGGTGGTTTGATCGTGGTGTCATTCCATAAAATTTTTACCGGTCCGCCATCTACTAAAAAGTTTGCGGCGGGTTTGAGCATTTTGTTGTACCAGTTGCCGATATCCGCATCGCTCAATACGCCTTCCTTCCACAAGCGCCAGCCGAGCATAATCGGCATCGCAGTTTGATCCAGTTGCACACCAACCCATTCCACTTCGCCATCGACGTGGGTTTTTTGTAAAAACCAACCGGGTGTTCCGGTATAGCCTTTTACATTCGGACCCGCTTGTACTTTTTCCAGATATTCAAAGGCGACGCGTGGTGATTCTGTATCGCCAAGGGCAAGCATTGCCATGGCAACTTGATAAAAATCGCGCGGCCATACCGCTTTGTAACCTGTTGCGGATTTTTCTGCCGGTTTGATATCGCCCCAGGGATTTGAAAGCGATGCGATAAATGCACCGGCATGGGTTTTATCTTCCTGCGCTTTTAAAACCATGGCGCTGGTGTAAAGTAATTTGCCGCCATCTGTTGCTGTTGCAGACAATTTTTCCAGTGCGGGTAAACTTGCGAGAAAATCCTGCCAGCCAATGGCATCACCGTCACCGTTATAATGCGCGAGTACTTTGTCGTAACCTTTTGCCAGGGTTTGCTCGGCGGCAGCCTGGCTTTCTGCGGGCGATTTGCCAAAGCCCAACACTAAATCCCATTGTGCATTTTCATCTTTCTTCAATGAATTTAATTGCAAGGTAAATGCGACATTGCCTTTATCGTTGCCAGTAGATGCGTAGGTTTTTGTCAGCGAACCTGTTTGTTTTATTTCCGTAATACCATCGGAAACGCCTTCAAAACCAACCGTGCTTTGTGCAACGGGCGCATTGGTTTTTAAACTCATGCTGACGTTGCCTTCACTGGCGGTCCAGGTGTTATTGGCGTAGGTCGCACTGTCGTTGCTGCCGGTATTGGCAATGGAGGGATTTACGAAAATATAAGGAGTAATACCGTCTTCCAGTGCACGGAATTTCACCCGCATCATTAATGCTTGCGAATCAGGATCGGTAAAAATATGTTTTTCAATTTCATATTTTCCTTCTTTATCCTTATTCACAATTTTGTAGGCAAGCGATGTCGGGCGGCCTTGTGGATCAGTATTCAGGTATTCAATCGTTGAAACTGTATCTTTCTTTTCCTCATCAAGCCATTTTTCGCCGAGCGAGTCATTTCCCTTAATAAAAAATTGCAGCTCTTGCAATTGTGCTTCATGAATCAAGCCGTACATGGTTTCTGTCAATATGCCTTGTGCAATTGAAAACCATACTTTGGAAACTGTGCCGGTTGCGCCTGCATCGCTATAGGTACCATTGGAATATTGTTCGAAAGAAGTGCCGATACCGGTTTTGCCAGAATAAGACCAGAGTGATCTTTTGCCGGGTGCGCCTGGTGCTGTTGCTGGTTGTTGGGGGCTGGTTGATTTGTCGGAGCATGCCACTAATAAACAGGCGCCGGATAAAACCGCGCTGCCCAGCGTTAATGCCAGAAGATTTTTTTTCATACCAGACCTCATGTAAAAACTGTTATTTGATTTTTTTGTCCGGGTATTCACTTTTAGCATTTTTCGTTTGGCTATAAGCTCGTCCCGTCATAGCAGAAATGACTATTTCGCCACCATAGGCCTTGGCTAGACTCAACTCAAGTGCGTGCATACGTATTCACATTGCATACGTATGCAAACAAGCCTAGTTCAAAAAATTTGCACGCGGTGAAAAGTGCGTGGCTTATGAATACGTATTCTATGGGAAATTTTGCGTTAAAAATCGGTCGGGCGATTTGCATACGTATGTAGTCACTTGGCGAAAAAAAAGGGCTCGCGTATGGTGTAAACATGAAGTTTGAATCGATCCGGATGGGCTGGTGCGATTCGTAAGATCCATAAAAATGTAGAGATTCCCGTAATGACAACGACTCCCTGGTGGCGCGGCGCGGTGGTATATCAGGTATATCCACGCAGCATGATGGACGCCAACAATGACGGCATAGGTGATATTCCAGGCATCATTAGCAAACTCGATTACATCGCCAGCCTTGGGGTGGATGCGATTTGGGTATCCCCGTTTTTTAAATCGCCGATGAAAGATTTTGGTTACGATATCAGTGACTATCGCGATATAGATCCTATCTTCGGAACCCTTGCTGATTTTGATGAGCTGATTGCCAAAGCCCATGCGCGCGGCATCAAAATAATTATCGACCAGGTGCTGAGTCACACTTCAGATATGCACGCATGGTTTCAGGAAAGTCGCGAGTCGCGCGACAATCCAAAAGCCGATTGGTATGTGTGGGCTGATCCTTTACCTGACGGTAACCCGCCGAATAACTGGCTCGCGATTTTTGGTGGTTCTGCCTGGGAATGGGAACCTCGTCGCTGCCAATATTTTTTACATAATTTTTTAAAAACCCAACCGGATTTAAATTACCACTGCGACGCAGTGCGCCAGCAAATTCTGGATGAAGTTGAATTCTGGTTAAAACGCGGTGTGGATGGGTTGCGCCTGGACGCGATTAATTTTTGCTACCACGATAAAGAATTGCGCTCCAATCCGGTTAAGCCGGAAGCAGAGCGCAAAGGCCGCGGTTTTTCAGTCGATAATCCCTATGCATTCCAGAAGCATATTTACGACAACACGCGCCCGGAAAATCTTGCGTTCCTGGAATCGTTACGCGCATTAATGGATCGTTATCCCGGCACCGTCACACTCGGTGAAATTTCTGCTGATGATTCATTGAAAACCATGGCGGAATACACTACCGGTAATTCACGCTTGCATATGGCGTACAGTTTTGAATTATTGGTAGAAAAATTATCCGGCAGTTACATCCGTGAAACCGTAGAAACACTGGAAAGTAAATTAACCGAAGGGTGGCCATGCTGGGCAATTGGCAACCACGATGTGCGTCGCTTTATGTCGCGCTGGGGTGGCGCAGACCAATCGCCGCAGTTAGCAAAAACATTGAATGCGATGTTGTTATCGTTGCGTGGCAGCGTGTGTTCTTATCAAGGTGAAGAGTTAGGGTTAACCGAAGCGGAAATTGCACAACACGAATTGCAAGATCCTTACGGTATTACCTTTTGGCCACGCTTTAAAGGCCGCGATGGTTGCCGTACGCCAATGCCGTGGAATCACTGCGATGAACACGCCGGTTTTTCCAGTAACAAAACCTGGTTGCCGGTTCCTGCGGAACATAAAAAAATGGCGATCAGTTTACAGGATGACAACAGTGACTCCATTTTAAACGCCTATCGCACATTTATGCGCTGGCGCAAAGCGCAACCGGCGATACGCTTGGGCGATATTAAATTTATTGCGGATGCAGACGACTATTTGGTTTTTGTTCGCCAGTATGAAGGTGAGCGTTTGTTGTGCGCATTTAATTTCGCTGCGGTTGCAACGACGATTGAATTGGATAATACCTACTCGCTCCAATCAGTGGAAGGTCACGGTTGCTATTCAGCAAGCACTACGGCAAATCACCTTGAAATCCCGGCGTACTCTGCATTGATTGCGCGTGTGGGTTAATGCCCCGCCACTATTTAGTGTGTCCCTGTCGTTTGTTTTACTTTTTGAGGGCGATTTCGCCCTCTTTTTTATTTTCGACACAGTGTAAAAATTATTTATTAATCGTTAATTTTTTTAATTTCCGGATTGAAAAAATTAATCGACTAGGCTTTTTAATTAAATGCAAGAGCGCTAATTGTTCCGTAATGACAGGTGATTGCATACGTATGCGCTCTTTTGAATACGTATGCATTCTATTGTGATCATCAGGTGCTAGGGCCTACCATCGTTTTAACGACAAAGCCGTTCTGGGTTGCGCATATTGCGTACGAGGGAGTGTCGTTCAAGCATTAGGCTAACCATACAGGCTAACAATAAAAGCTATACTCCGCGGAGAGAAAAACCATGAGAAAACCCACGTTCAACCACATGCTCGCTCTGGCTACCACTATGGCAATGGTCGCTGGTTCACAAGGTGTTTACGCGCAAGGTGCCGACGAACAAGTTGAAGAAGTCACAGTGACCGGCTTTCGTGCCAGTTTGCAAAATTCTATTGCAACCAAGCAGGCATCGCCTTCTGTTGTTGAAGCATTGACCGCTGAAGACATCGGTAAATTACCCGATACCAGTATTGCCGAATCTCTGGCCCGTTTGCCCGGCTTGACCGGTGAACGTCGCGATGGACGCACCAGTGGCATTTCAGTGCGCGGCTTTAATGAAAACTATGTAGCGACTACATTAAACGGCCGTGAAATTTTAGGCATCGGCGATAACCGCGGTGTTGAATACGATTTGTATCCTTCTGAAATTTTATCGGGCGCTGTTGTTTATAAAACGCCGGACGCCAGCAAAGTGCACCAGGGCCTCGGTGGTATTGTTGATTTGCAAACCATTCGCCCGCTCGAACGTGATCGCATCGTAACCCTGAATGCGAACTACGAATTTAACGAATTATCGTCAGCGAACCCGGATTATGATGACACCGGTCATCGCCTGGCATTTATTTATTCCGACAAATTTGCGGATGACACCGTAGGCGTTGCGTTATCTATCGCCACCATGGAATCACCCAGCCAGGAAGAACAATTCCGTGGATGGGGTTATGCCGATCTCGATAACGAAGGTCCCGGTGAGGTGGTTGCATTGGGTGGGCATGATTCGTTTGTACGCTCAGCATTAATGGAGCGCGATACATACGCCGGTGTTGTGCAATTTGCACCCAATGATCAATGGACTTTTGCACTGGATGCGCTCTATATCGATTTCACTGACTCCAAAGTATTTCGCGGTATGGAAGAGGGAACCGTGTGGGGCGGCGGTGTAACCAACGTGCATTCTGTCATTGAAAATAATTTGGTTACTGCTGGTGAGTGGAGCGGTTTCCATAGCGTTATTCGCAACGACGGTGAAGTGAAAGAAGGTGAACTCACCACATTCGGTTTCAATGCAGAATATTTAATTAACGATGACTGGTCGTTAACACTGGATGTATCCAGCGGTGAATCATCAAAAGATTTATTAAATATCGAAAGCTATTCCGGTGTTGGTCGTGCTGGCACTGCAACTCAAGGTGCACCGGCAGCGCGCTCTTACGTATTAACATCCAAGGGCGCAATATTTGGCCCGCATTCAACATTAACAACGCCGGATTATTCTAATCCTGCAAATATTCGCCTGGCTGGCCCACAAGCATGGGGCGGTGCAATTGCGCCGTTGGTTGGCGGACAAAATAATGCGCAAGATGGTTTTGTAAATAACCCGTATTTCGAAGAGAAACTGGATGCTGTGCGTTTGCAAGCAGAAGGTGATGTTGAATTTTCGATAATTAACGGCGTTGAATTCGGTATTAATTATTCTGATCGCACCAAATCCAAAGTTAACTACGGTGCATTCCTCACCGCTCCCGGTTTTTATGCGGCTGATGGTGTGACCATTGCCAATGGCGATGTCGCAGTACCGGACGAATATATTGTCGGAACTGCTGATTTAAGTTTCCTTGGCCTTGGCAGCATTCTGGCGTATGACGGCATTGGTATTTATAAAGATGGTTTGTATCGTTCCATTGATGCAACTACTACCGAGCCGAATCGCAAAGGCGATACTTACGAAGTAACTGAAAAAGTAACTACTGCATACGGTTTGGCAAAATTTGAAACCGGCATCCTTACCGGTAATATCGGTTTGCAAGTGGTTTCTTCTGATCAATCGGGAACAGGTTTTGATGCATACACCGGCGCGGATACTTTCGTAGCGGCAATTCCGGTGTCCGATAGCGACAAATACACAAAGTTGTTGCCATCCTTGAATATGAATTTCCAATTGACGGATGAACAAATCCTGCGCTTTGCCGCATCAAAAACCGCATCGCGTGCACGCATGGATGCAATGCGTCCTAACAGCGTAATTGGTTTCAGTTTTGATACCGCTCGTCGCAGCAGTTCCGATCCGCAATTCAGTGCATGGGATGCATCGGAAGGTAATACGCATTTAAAACCTATCGAAGCAATTCAGTCAGACCTTTCTTACGAATATTATTTTGCTGATGATGGTTTTGTGTCATTGACTTATTTCTATAAAGACCTGCAAAACTGGCATTTGTCTGAAAGTGTTGTTACGGATTTCACATCCTGGATTATTCCCGGTTATCACGATGCGGGAATTCCCGAACTGGTTTCCACCAGCGGTTTAACCACCAGAACGTTTGAAGCGGGCAGTGGTTATGTTGCCGGTAATGAAGTGCAAGTCAGTTTGCCGTTCCATGTATTTAGCGATGCGCTGGATGGTTTCGGTATTCTCACCAGCGCCACCTTCCTGGATGGTGAAATTGATTATGACGGTGAAAAACAGCGTATTCCCGGTCTTTCAAAAGAATCCTACCAATTGACGGTGTATTTTGAAAAAGGTGGTTTTGAATTCCGTGTTAGCGGTCGCAAGCGTGATGCTTACCTGAGTGAAGAGCGCGGCGTTAGCTTAAGCCTGGTGCCGGCAGTGGATCAGGGTGGTGAGTTGTGGGATGCACAAATCGGTTACGATTTCAGTGAGTCAGGTATTAAGTCACTGGATGGTTTGACGTTGACATTGCAAGCGCAAAACCTGACCGATGAAGAAACCATTACTACCCAGGAAACTGATTCACGTCAAATTAATCGTTACCAGCATTTCGGTGCTAACTATTTGTTGGGCGTGAATTACAAGTTCTAATTAAATGCCAAGCCTGAGTCAGGCCATGGTGTAGATGCATCAAAACCTGCCAGTGAATGCTGGCAGGTTTTTTTTTTAAGATTTATCTCGCTGTTGATTGGCTACAATAAATCCACCTTAAATTTTTTATTGCACAACGATAACAACAGGTTTCCTATGAAAAAAATTATCCTCCTGCGATGGTTGCTGGTATTCAATTTTGCCGCATTATTGCCGCTGTGTGCGAACGCCGAACCCTACAAAATCCAGCATCTGGAACCTGCTAACTGGTGGGTGGGAATGAAGTACGATCAAGTTGAATTGATGGTACATGGAGAGAATATTGGATCAACGCTGCCAGCAATTGATTATCCGGGCGTAACTATTGTCCACAGTGAAAAAGCAGATAACCCTAATTACTTATTTGTCACTATTGATATTGCAGGAACAGCGAGGCCGGGAAAATTTCCAATTCGTTTTTTGCTGGATGGACAAGAAAAAAGTAGCGCAACTTATACGTTGTTCGCACGTGAAAAAAAATCTGCCGAACGCATTGGTTTTAGTTCACGTGATGCTATTTATTTGATTACACCGGATCGCTTTGCCGATGGCAATTCGGCTAACGATGCCTTGCCGGGTTTTACGGAACAACCTGATCGTAAATTTAAAGGCGGTCGCCACGGCGGTGATATTGCGGGTATGACGCAACATCTGGATTACATCGCGACAATGGGGTTCACGCAAATCTGGCCAAATCCATTAACGGAAAATAACCAGCCTGAATATTCCTATCATGGATACGCCGCGACCAATTTATATTTAATCGATGCGCGCTATGGCACTAATGACGATTTTAAAAAATTTGTGCGCAAGGCAAAACAAAAAGGCATGGGGGTTATCCAGGATATAGTGCTCAATCATATCGGTTCCAAACATTGGTGGATGGCGGACATGCCGGAAAAAGACTGGTTGAATTTTCCGGATAAATATACGGAAACCTCACATCGTCGCACTACTATTCAAGACCCTTATGCCGCGCCGGATGATAAAGCATTATTTACCGGCGGCTGGTTTGTCACCACCATGCCAGATTTAAATCAAAACAATCCGCACCTGGCGACTTATCTTATTCAAAACACATTGTGGTGGATTGAATACGCCGGCTTAAGTGGTGTGCGCGAAGACACTTACGGTTATGCGGATGCTGAGTTCTTGTCACGTTGGGCAAAAATAGTGATGGAGGAATATCCAAATTTTAATATGGTCGGCGAAGAGTGGAGTAGTAATCCGGCGATTATTGCCCACTGGCAAAAAGGCAAGCAAAATCCGAGCGGCCATGTTCCGCATATACCCAGCATGATGGATTTTCCAATTCACGATGCATTGCGCCTGGCGTTAAGCGAAGAAGAAAGTTGGGGCATGGGTGTGATTCGTTTGTATGAAACCCTGGCCAATGATTTTATTTATCCCGATCCGTTTAATCTGGTGATATTTCCTGAGAATCACGATACTGCGCGTATTTATTCAATCCTGGATGAAGATCTGGATCTGTTCAAAATGGCAATGGTTTATTTAGCAACCATGCGTGGGATCCCGCAATTTTATTACGGCTCGGAAGTGTTACTAACGAGCCCTAAAGAGCGCGATGACGGTGCCGTGCGCGCCGATATGCCCGGTGGTTGGAAGGGGGATAGTAAAAATGCATTCACTGGAAAAGGCCTGACTGCAAAAGAAAAAGACGCGCAGCAATTTATAAAACAATTATTTAACTGGCGCAAAGAATCCACGGTGATCCACTCAGGAAAATTACAACACTTTGCTCCGGTTGATGGAGTCTACGTTTATTTCCGTTATCTCGATAATAAAACCGTGATGGTCGTGCTCAACAAAAACACGCAGGAAAAAACCTTGGCGTTATCGCGCTTTAATTCTTTTTTGAAAGATAAAACCGGCGCGCAAAACGTATTGGCCAATAAGAAAATTGTGTTGGGTGAATCACTGGTGTTGCCAGCCAAATCATCATTGGTGCTTGAACTGGAATAGCGGGTGATATTTTTTGTTATTCTCGCTTCCCTGCTCTTTAAGGGAGTGTGGCGAAAAATGAATTCAATTGCTACTTAATTGTCCAACATCATTGCCGTAGCTGTTCGCTGATATACATCATGACAGCTATGGTGGTCTGGAAAAATATATGAAAACAAAAATACTTATTAGCGCTATGGTGTTGGCATTGTCCGCTTGCTCCTCGACTACAGATCAAACAGCACCATCAGCCCAGGCAACATCGGCCCATAATCCATCAATCAATAAGGAGGCGGTGATGCAGGGTAAACCTGTCGTGTACCAGATTTTCACGCGTCTTTATGGCAATAAAAACACCACCAATAAACCCTGGGGCACTATTGAGGAAAATGGTGTCGGGAAATTTAATGATATTGATGAGGCTGCACTCAAATCGATTAAAGAATTAGGCACAACCCATGTGTGGTATACCGGTGTGCCGCATCACGCGGTGATTCGCGATTACACGGCTTACGGTATTACCAATGACGACCCCGATGTCGTGAAGGGCCGCGCCGGTTCGCCGTATGCGGTTAAAGATTATTACAATGTGAATCCTGATTTAGCGGTTGATCCCGCACAGCGCCTGCAAGAATTTGAAGCATTAATTGCACGCACCCATGCACAGGGCATGAAGGTAATTATCGATATAGTTCCCAACCATGTTGCGCGTTCTTATCATTCACTCAGCAAACCGGCCGGTGTCGATGATTTTGGTGCGCGCGATAATACCCATGTTGAATATGCGCGCGATAATAATTTTTATTATGTGGTGAACCAGCCTTTCAAGGTGCCAGAGCCGCAGCATCATTATCGCCCGTTGGGTGGTGAGCCGCATTTTCTAAGTGACGGACAATTTTATGAAGTTCCTGCCAAATGGACTGGGAATGGTTCCCGGTTGGCGCAACCGAAATTTGATGATTGGTATGAGACCGTAAAAATTAATTACGGTGTCAGTGCCGATGGCTATAAAGATTTTCCACTGCTGCCGGCAGAGTATGCATACAAAGATGTGCGTGAGCATGCAGAGTTCTGGCGAGGGAAATCGGTACCGGATTCATGGATTAAATTCCGCCAGATTGTCGAATATTGGTTGGATAAACATGTCGATGGTTTCCGTTTTGATATGGCAGAAATGGTCCCGGTTGAATTCTGGAGTTACTTGAATTCTGCAATCAAACAAAAAAATCCTGATGCATTTTTATTGGCGGAAGTTTATAACCCGGCGGAGTATCGTAATTATTTGCGCTTGGGAAAAATGGATTATCTCTACGATAAAGTAGAAATGTACGATAGTTTGAAAGCGATCATCCAGAATCGCGCACCAACGGATGTGATTGCGCAAGTGCAAAGCGGTATGGCAGATATTGAATCCCATATGCTGCATTTCCTGGAGAATCACGATGAGCAACGTATTGTCAGCCCTGAATTTGCAGGCGATGCACAAAAAGCCAAGCCGGCAATGGTGGTGTCTGCATTAATCAGTCGTTCGCCAACCATGCTGTATTTTGGACAGGAGGTGGGTGAAGCAGGTGCTTTAGCATCTGGTTTTGGTAGTCCGTCGCGCACGACAATTTTCGATTACGCCGGTGTACCTGCACACCAACGTTTTATGAACGGTGGAAAATTTGATGGTGGGCAATCAACCGCTGCTGAAAAAGACTTGCGGGAATTTTATCGCCAGTTGCTAAACCTTTCTGCTCGTGAGTCGGGTTTTAGTGGCGAATATCGCGAATTACACAGTCTGAATCGCTACGCGGGCGGCGGCTATGATGGAAAAGTTTTTGCCTTTGCGCGGTGGAATTCCCATCAACAATGGTTGGTGGTCAGTAATTTCAGTGCGACTGAGGTGCGCGAATTCAATTTGCAATTGACGCCTGATCTGGTGGAGCAATGGCAGCTTACAAAGCCTGAATACGAATTGCAGTCGAGGCTCGGCGAAAACAGAACATTGCTACTGCACGTTCACGATAAAAGTGCCAGCGTTACTATCAAGCTGGCGCCGTTGGAATCGTTGGTTTTGCAGTTAAAAAATTAATAATTTTAAAGTATGTAGTTGATTACTATGTAGTGAGTTGGTAACAAAATCCGGCTGGTATTCTGCGTGAATAAAATGGTAGCTGTACCGGGATTTTTTATGTCATCAACTTACTATATTGATTTGCTAACACCGTATCGTTTTGCCACATCATTGATAAAAGGCATCCGCTCAGGATTAATCCGCTTAAAAATATTTGTATAGATTTAGCCTAAGTCCCCTTAATGCCGGCCGGTAATCATTGAATATTAATTTCTTTGCCAATATTTTTTTATTAGCAATTAATCAAAGCAGAATAGTGGTTCTCTGCTAGCGCAGGGTTTATCTGCATTTATTTCTGCTGGTGTTACTTTTATTCTCCTTTTGCGCCTTTGCATACGTATGCAAAGGCGTTGTTTTATCTGCCGGTTTTTTGCATACGTATGTAGTTTGCGAATGGAAATTTGCAAACTTAGACTAAGCTTTGAGCATTAATTTATTAATTCAATTGATTGATTTTGTAAAAAATCCTGTCTGCCATGCAGCATTTTTTAATGCATGTTTTTTTGTGGCCCGGATGCAAATATTTGCGAGCGATAACTAAAAAAATGCTCATTAAGATCAGAAATATATGAGCGCAACTTGTTAATGCAATGTTGCCGGCTACCTGTTCGTGTTTGATACCAATGTAAAAATAATATTGTGGGAGATAGCAAATGAACCTTAACGCTCGAAATAAAATCAGGCGGCTAATGCAGGGAGTTCTCCCCCTGTTATTAGTCGTTTTTACGTTGACCGGTTGTGGCGGCGGTAGTGGTACTGATAATAAAAAAGTTGATTTGCCGACCTGTCGTGATCCGCAAGTGGTGCTGGATAACGGCACTTGTGGTGATCCTCGTCCTCCTTATGAATTACCTGCTTGTCCTGAAGGGCAAGTGCGCGATGGTGAAAATTGTATCGTGCCGGATTTCCCGGCACCGGAAAGAAAACCGGGACCCAATGAAGTTGTGATTTATGTAAATGTGGAAGGCACAGATGATGAGCGCTTCAGTGCGTTTGCCGGTTACAACCTGCATTTGTGGCAGGATTGCGGCGGTGGCTGGGGAAGTTCCGCAACGGACAGTACCGGCAAGTCCTACACCATTCCTACTACCTGGCCAGTTGGCCCGGGTATCAGCAGCAAAAATACCGGTGCAGCCGGCGAACGCCATGACCCTTACTACGGTGCGTTCTTTGTAATTCCTGCCAGCGAATTAGGCACTTGCGGTAATTTCATTATCAAAACTCCCGGCGGCGCTGCGCAAACTGAAAACATGCAAATCAGTATTAAACGCGGCGGTGGCGATTTTGATCGCATGGCCTGGGTGGTGATAAATACCAGCAACATGCGCAATAGCCGGTTGAGTGATATTCCGGTTTGCCTTACTGAAAAATGTACGCTTGAACGTCCGTTGGTAAATATTAGCGATGTGGAGGCGCATTGGATTAGCCCGCGTACTATTTTGTGGAATCGCGAATTTGCGGCGAATAAAAAAGTTGAACTTTATCGTTCAACTACCGGTGGTATCAGTGCAGCGCAAGATGGCAGTGTGCAAGGCGGCCAATTATTGGCAACGCTAAATCCTGGTCGTCCGATGACTGAAGAAGAGCAGGCGCTGGTGCCGCACCTGGAGAGTTACCTCGCTTACGACTTACCGTCCAGTATTTCTATTGACACGATTAAATCCGCGTTGAAAGACGAACTGATTATTCTCGGGCGTTACGATTCTGTTGAAAAAAATGATAAGGATGAAACGGTCACTATCGAACGCGGCCGCGCTACGCGAATCCAATTGCCCCATGTGTTGGATGCGCTCTACACCGCAGGTGCAAATGCCGATGCGGATGAAGCAAAACTCGGTGTGAATTACAGCGATGGTGTAGGCGTTTCTGTGTGGGCTCCCACCGCACAAAATGTTGAACTGCGTATTTATTCCGGTGAACCTTTGCGTGTTGCCGATACAAAAACCATGCAGTGGGATGCGCATACCGGTATCTGGAGTTACAAAGGTTCGGCCGCGGAACTGGACCGCAAGTATTACCGTTTCCGCGTGACTGCTTATAATCCATTGGCGAAAAAAGTGCAGCGCCTGGAGGTGACTGATCCTTATTCGGTCTCGCTGTCGACTAACAGTCGCCATTCACAATTTGTGAACTTGAATGATGCGGATTTGAAACCGGCAGGCTGGGATAATCACGCCGTGCCTACGGTTGTTTCACCGGAAGCGGCAACAATTTATGAAGGCCATGTGCGCGATTTCAGTGTTAGTGATCAAAGCACGCCGGCGGCGTTCCGCGGTAAATATCTTGCATTTGCCCAAACCAATACGGCACCGGTTGAGCACTTGCGCAAACTGGTTGCATCAGGCCTTACTCATATTCATTTGCTACCGAGTAATGATATTTCTTCCGTCAACGAAGATGTCACGGCGCAAATAAACCTCGACAGTTATATTTTTGAGTTGTGTCAAAAAGTCGCGGACAAGGCCTCCGTGGAGGTATGCGATGGTTCTGTGAGTAACGGCGCCACTATTCGCAGTGTGTTGCAAGGGTTTGATCCACAATCCGCCAAAGCGCGTTCGCTGGCTGCGGCTATGGCGGATCTTGATGGTTTCAACTGGGGTTATGACCCGCAACATTTCAATGCGCCGGAAGGTAGCTACGCCACCAATCCGCAGGGCGCGGTGCGTGTAAAAGAAATGCGTGAAATGAACATGGCGTTGCATCAACTGGGTTTGCGTGTGGTGATGGATGTGGTGTATCCGCACACCGTTTCATCCGGTTTTGAGGCGGCTAATTCCGTGTTCGATAAAGTGGTTCCCGGGTATTACTATCGCACCAATCCCGCCACCGCCGAGCCGGAAAGAGGTACGGCTGCCGGACCGGATACCGCAACGGAACATCGCATGATGGGCAAATTCGTTGCTGACTCTGTGGTGCAGTGGGCGCAGCAATATAAAGTGGATGGCTTCCGTTTTGACCAATCCGGCTTTATGCCCAAATCCGTTTTGGTCGATGCTTATGAAGCCGTGCAAGCGGTGGATGCCGATAATTACTTCTACGCCGAAGCCTGGACACCGGCGGGCGGCACCTCGGGGGATCGTATCGTCGAGCGCGCCGTGCAGGATGCGTTGGCAGGTACCGGTATTGGTACGTTCAATGATCGTATCCGCAATCCCTTGCAACGTTTGGCGTTGATCCGTGGTGAAAATGTAGATGCGGTGCGCGCCGGCCTTGCGGGTAACCTCAGAAACTTCAAGCTCAAAACCCGATCCGGTGCGGTTGTTAATGCGGAAACTGTAGGTGCCTATAACCTCGATCCGCAAGAGGCCGTTAACTATGTGGATAAGCACGATAACGAAACCCTGTGGGACTGGATCCATCGCCCCGATGCGGTACCAGCGTCATTGGGAATTGCTGACCGTGTACGTATTAGTAGCCTGACCAGTTCTATTCCCTTGCTGAGCCAGGGCGTGCCGTTTATCCATATGGGCAACGACTTGCTGCGCTCCAAATCCATGTCGCCTAACAGCTACAACGCGGGCGATTGGTTTAATGCGGTGGATTTCACCAAACAAACCAATAACTGGGCAGTCGGTTTGCCACCGGAATTGCGCGATGGTGTGACGGATCCTTATGTGCAAACCCTGTTTGCCAATCCGAATACCAAGCCAATGGCTAACCATATCGCGCAAGCTTCCTCCGTGTTTGACGAGTTCCTGTCTATCGCATCTGGCAGCCCGTTATTCAGCCTGCAGACCGCCGATGAGGTGTTGGATCGTGTCGGTTTCCACGATGGAGGCAAGAGCCAGGTAGCGGGGCTGATTGTGTACAGCATCGATGATGGTGTCGGCACTGTTGGCGATAGTGGTATTGCCCGTGCAGATCTCGACCCGGCTGTCGATGCCATCGTTGTCGTGATTAACGGTACTGCGTCCACGCAAACGCCAACGGTAAAAACCGCGAGCGGTTTTACGCTGCATAGCATCCAGAAAAACTCGGCCGATTCCGTAGTGCGTACTGCCAGCTTTACAGCGGCAGACGGTGGCGGCACTTTCAGTGTTCCCGCTTATACCACTGCTGTTTTTGTGAAAGCGCAGATGGGAGCGCAGGGGGAAGGCTTATCGGCAACTGCCAGCATCGGCTCCAGCACCGTAGTGCCTTATGGCGATACGGCGGTTTATGTGCGTGGTGATGTATCGGCTGCCGGTTGGGATGCAACCGCAGCAAATCGCATGACCTATGACGGCGATGGTATTTATTCGGTGTTGCTGAACGTGAGTGCCGGAACCCATAACTTCAAAGTTGCAGAAGCTAACTGGAGCAGCCCGAACCTTGGCTCGAACCAACCAATCAGCATTGGTGGCTCGATCACGCTGACACAAGGCAGCAATGACAATATCGCCATTACCGTGGCTACTGCCGGTCAGTATCGCTTCGAACTGGATGCTTCCAGCAGCACTACTGCACCAACCCTGCGGGTAATCGATCCGGAAACCTGGAAAGGTACGCCTGTTTATCTACCGGGTCAGATAACGGCTAATGGATGGAATTTCAGTGCCAGTAACCAATTGGCTTACGAGGGCAATAGTATTTATGCCTCCAGTTTGCATCTGGCGCCCGGTTCCTACGAGTTCAAAGTTGCTTCCAGCGATTGGTCCACCATTAACCTTGGTTCTGCCAGCGCGGTGGTATTGGGTGAGAGCCTGGTACTGGCGCAAGGCGGCGATAACCTCAGGCTCAATGTCGACGCAGAGGCCAATTATCGCTTTGTAGTGGATGCACGCAATCCGGATGCGCCGGTGATCAAGGTGTATCGCGAGGATGTATTTGCCGCAACGCCGATTTACCTGCGCGGACAGGTGTCTTCCTCCGGTTGGGATGAAACTAATGCCACTAACAAGCTTGTGTACCAAACGAAGGGGCTCTATTCCCTGATATTACCACTGGCGGCTGGCACATATGAATTCAAAGTGGCCGAAGCCACTTGGACCAATCCTAATCTTGGTGGCGGCGCAATTTTACTGGGTGAGCCGGCTGAATTAATTCAGGGTTCCAATAGTAATTTGGCGATCACTATTCCCAGTACTGGGGACTATCGCTTCACGGTGGATACCTCTAGCCCCAATGCACCTACCATCACTGTAGTGGCGACAGGCAACTAAAACCGGCTGGCTCCCCCGTCAATGGTGGGGAGCCGATGCGATAGCTAACGGAAAAAGAGAATACGAAAAATGAAAAAATTCCCCGTAAAACCACTGGCCCTGATGGTTGCTGCCCTGGCGGTAGCGCCCTGGTCAAACAGTGTGTTGGCCCAGGCGTCAGACGACGACAAGAAAGAAGGCGTGGAAGAAGTTGTGGTCACCGGCTACGCCTTATCGATCCAGAACAGCATTGATATCAAGCGCAACGCAGACACCGTTGTACAGGCAATTTCTGCCGATGACCTGGGCGCATTGCCCGACGCCTCCATCGCCGATGCGCTCGGCCGCGTTCCCGGCATCACCATTACCCGCTCCGGCGGTCAGGCGGGAACCATCCAGGTGCGCGGCATGGGTGAAGGCTTTGTGTTCTCCACCCTGAATGGCCGCGAGCAGGTATCACCTAACGGTACCCGTGCGATGGAGTTCAGCCAGTTTCCATCCGAACTGATCCAATCGGTAGAAGTGTATATGTCGCCCAAGGCATCGCTGATTGAAGGTGGTGTGGCGGGCACCGTGGAATTGAAAACTGCCAACCCGCTGGAAATGGAAGATGACCAAAAAGTTGTACTCGGCGTGCGCGGCAGTTTTAACGATCAAGCCGATGATATTTACGGTGCAGATCCCTACGGCAAACGCTTCTCTGTTTCCTTCCAGAAAAAATTATTCGATGACAAACTCGGCCTTGCGTTGGGATATGCACGGTTAGTACAACCGCGTTCTGCCACGCGTTTTGAACAATATAATTACGAAACCACGCCTTATTCGCTGGTTAAACCGGACGAGCGTTTATCGACGGCGATTGTCGATAGGGACTTCAATGCCGTGTCCACCGCAAATCGCCCTGCATCAGTATTTATGGCGGAGGGTTTCGAAGTATTCCAGACCGGCGGTGAAGAAACCCGCGATGGTTATGTGGCGGCGGTCCAATTTGAACCGACGGAAAACCTGTCCATCCAGTCCGATGTTTTTTATTCCAAATTTGAATCCGATAGTTACTCGCGCGGCTTCCGTGTGCAGCCATTGCGCAATGCTGAAATTGCCAGCATGGTGTTGTGGAATAACACAGCCGTTGTCGGAGGCGAATTCAAAAGCAATGACAAAACACCTACTGCACTTAATTTGCAAATTAATAGCAACGATGTCACCCAGACCAATGAATTGTTATCGGGCGGTTTGAATTTGCAATGGCAACAGGATGCACTGACGGCATCGCTGGATTTATCGCACTCCGATGCGTCCGGTGAACAAGCGGATGGTGTTGTACGTGCGTATTTGTATCGTCCCAAATCAGCGGCAACTCCAAATGCTGATCCGTTTGAGCGCGATCCGGATCAATCCGTTACATATTTACTGGACGGCATTAATGTACCCAGCGTGAGTATGAGTCGCGATTACACCAGTTACGATAGCAACGGTGTCAGCAATGTTCGCCTCGCCAATTACGAACGCTATCCGCGCATTAACGACGATGTGATTAGCGCAGCGCGATTCGATGTGAAATATGAATTGGAAGTGCCGCTGATCAGTTCTGTTGAAGCCGGTGTGCGCTACTCGGAGCGCAACCACAAAGATCGTCGCCAGGTGTTTGTGTATGGCGATGGTGCTGCAACAACGATTTTTACGGATTGGTCGTTGCCGATCACTACCGAAAATTCTGATGTGGTGAATTGGAAAGGCGAGTTCTCGCATTTCCCTTCATTTATCGCCATTGATGGTGATGCGATTATGAAAGAGGCTTACGACAAAGGTTTAGTGTTGGGGCCAGTACCTGAGCCAACGGCTGCTAACCCTAAACCGGTTGCCAGCGCACGTTCAATTGAACCGGCTGCGCGTTGGGGCGAAGGCCGCGATTGGTCGATGAAACAGCGTTCAGACATCGATGAAAATATCACGTCGTTTTATTTGCAAGCGAATCTGGCGACCACATTATTTGATCGCGATTTAATAGGTAATATCGGTTTACGCCATGTACGTACCGACCAATCAAGTGTCTCCATTGTGAATGTCAATGGTGATGAATCCAAAGGTGCGATCGAAATTTGCGACGAAGTAGGTGAATGCAAAGCTGATTTTGCGTATCAAACATTGGGTGCTAAATACGATCACAACTTACCGTCGCTCAACCTCAATTATGCGTTGTCGGAAGATAACAGTTTGCGTCTCGCATTAGCACGGGTGTTATCGCGACCACCAATCAATCGTCTCGCGGCACCCGATTCGGAAGGTACGATTTCTATTGAAGGAACCACCCCTTATTTCAATTATGGTAGCAATACTTCGCCCTTCCTTACCCCGTTTATTGCTGACCAGGTTGATATTTCTTTCGAGCACTACATGCCGGATACCAACGGTGCATTTGTTGTGGCTGTTTATCATCGTGAAATCAAATCGTTTATCCAGGATATTACGTACGAAAATTTCGATTTTCGTGCAGCAGGGTTTGATGTGCCGGATACATGGGAAGTCGTAAACAACAATACTGGTGGAGTGATTGTTGAGGAAGATGTTCAAAACGGAGACTATTCAACATCGATTAACAACAGCGAAGGTGGATACATTCGCGGCCTGGAAATTTCCTACACCCAAACCTTTAACTTCCTGCCTGATCCCTGGGCCGGCTTGGGGGTAAGTACCAGTTACTCACTGACTGACAGTAAAATCAGTGTTGTGAATCCGGTGGAAAGCGTTCAGGGCAGCAACAATTTGCCGTTCCCTGGTCTGGTAGAAAAATCGGCGAACTTCACGTTGTTCTATAGCTACGGCGCGTTTGAAACACGGCTCTCAACGACCTATCAGGATTCGTTTGTGGGTGAAACGCGCAACGTGAATTTACAACCCATTGTTTATGCGCCTGAAACATTGTTGGATTATCAGGCGTCCTACAAATTTGATAACGGTATTGATGTTATTTTCTCTGTTACCAACCTGACCAATGAACCAAATAGAAGTTATATGTTTGATGAAGAACTGACACGGACATTGCAGTGGTTTGGTCGCACTTTCTACGTAGGTGCGAATTACACTTTCTAACTGTGTCATTGATGCGTCCAAAATCATAGATTGAATAAATTATTATTTTGGACGAATGCCATTTTTTAATGCCCACTTACCGCACAAAAAATCGTGCGGTTTTTTTTGCAAAAAAAATCGCAAATGAATACGTATGTAGTTGCTTGTTGCTGTTCGATCAAAACACCTAATATGCACCCAGTTTACTGGGACAAATTTTTTGCTCCATGTAGCTCTCGAGCCTCTTTGTTACATTTATCGTCGCTGTTGATAAATATTGCGCAGTTTCGGCTGCGCTTTTTTCTCCTTTTCTCTCATCCTGTATTTTCATCATCATTTGCTTGAATTGCCATCTATGCGCTAGTCTCAAAGGCTGCTAACCAAACAAAAAATTGTAACTGTTATTGTTTGGCTTCCCGACTGTTAGTGTTGCTGAAGGAAAATGAGTTATGGCGATTGAAATCGAACGCAAATTTTTAGTGCACGGCGATGCCTGGCGTGATGCCCCGGCAGTTTATTATTCACAGGGGTATTTGAGCCGCGCGAAAGAGCGCACGGTGCGTGTGCGTATTGCGGGTGAAGCAGCGTTCCTTACCATTAAGGGAATTTCTACTGGTGCTACGCGCGCGGAATTTGAATATCCCATTCCTGTGTGGGATGCACGTGAGTTGCTAGCGATGTGCGAGCAACCATTGATTGAAAAGTATCGCCGCAAAATTCCTTATGAAGGTTTCATTTGGGAAGTGGATGAATTTTTAGGAGAGAACACAGGGTTGGTCATCGCAGAAATCGAACTGACGGCGGAAGACGCGGTATTTAACAAACCTGTGTGGGTGGGTGTAGAGGTTACCAGCGATACCCGTTATTACAACTCCAGTCTGGCTGCTCACCCTTTCTCTCGCTGGTAGTTTTTAGCGATAGGCTTTAAATAGTAATTTTCTATCAATGTTGTTATTTTAATTTTCTTTTATAATCGAATGGCCATGCCTAAGATGCATCCATGGGCTGACAAATGATCAGCCGCCCCATTGGATACAAGAGGATTTTATCATGGCCAAAACAGCAACCTTTGCGGTTATCCATTTCAGTGTGGCCTTCAGTGTTGGCTATGCATTAACAGGCAGTGTGGTAGTGGGAAGCGCGTTAGCGTTGATCGAACCCGCAATCAATACTGTGGCTTTCTACTTCCATGAATTGGGCTGGAAGAAATTTGAGGCCCATAAAGGCACCTTACAGGAGGCCTTTGCTAACAGGGTTTAACAGCGGTATCGCTGCCTGGAAATAACAAAGGCCAGCAATTGCTGGCCTTTGTCTTGGATGAACAATGTTTGGATACAGTAATTAATGTTCGTTTGCTTTTTCTTCTTCTGCCGTACGGCGATCTTCACCACGTTTTCTCAGTAACCGGCCAAAGAATAATCCCGCTTCAAACAGCATCCACATCGGAACGGCCAACATGGTTTGGGAGAATACATCGGGCGGGGTCAGGATCATCCCCACAATAAAACAGCCCACAATAATGTAGCGGCGCTTTTCTGCCAGGGCTTCCGGTGATACGACGCCGGACAATATCAGTAATACCGTTGCAATCGGAATCTCAAACGCCAGGCCAAAGGCGAGGAACATTTGCAACACCAGATCCAGATACTTGGTGATGTCGGTCATGGCGGCTACGCCTTCCAGCTGTATGCCCATGGTGAAGCTGAACAGCATTGGCAATACAAAGAAATACGCAAATGCCATCCCGGCAAAAAACAGCAGGATCGTAGATAGCATCAGCGGCCCCGCCAGATCTCGTTCATGCTTATACAAACCAGGCGATACAAATGCCCATATTTGATAGAAGATAAACGGAATACAAATGTAAACAGCGAGATAAAACGTCAGCTTCATCGGTGTGAAAAATGGTGATACCACATCGGTCGCAATCATGCTTGTGCCTTCCGGCAGCACTGCAAGGAGCGGTGCAGAGATGAATCCGTAAATCTCGTTTGCAAACGGGAACAGGCACACGAACACGCCAAACAGGAAATAAACGGTATGCAGAACCCGGTTACGCAGCTCGATTAAATGCTGCACCAAGGGTTGTTCTTTATCTTCGGATGCCTGATTCATGCAATAAATCTAAATTAATGGCTGGTGCCAGTTGCGGGCGGAATCGATGCTTTTGCTGGCTCAGTCGGGGCTGTTGGCGTCACTGCGGTTGCCTGATTGGCAGACGTCGCCGGGCTCGCTTGAGCTGGCGGCGTTGTAGCCACAGGCGCAGGGGTAGCGGCGACGGGCGTTGCCGCGGCTGGTTTTACTACCGCCTGGTGAGAATCATCGTTGCCATGGGCATGGTCCGGCAATTCTTCCGGTGGTCCGTAATCAGCTGCGACCGGCTTTGCATCGTTATTATCAGTTTGTGTGTGTTCAAGTAACCCATGCTCGCGTATGGACGCTTCAATCTGCAAGCGGGTCTCTTCGATATTGCGCAAAATCTCTTCGTTGTGGAGCTGGCGACGAATATCGTCAGCGCCGATCTGGCGCTCAATCTCACTGCGAGTTTCGGCGAGGCTACGCTTGAGGCGGCCTATCCATAACGCAACAGTGCGCACCGTGCCCGGTAGTTGTTCGGGTCCAATAACAATCAGACCCACTATCAGGCACAGGAGCAACTCGGTAAATCCGATATCGAACACGGCTTAAACCTTATTGTTCTGGTCAGCTTTTTCGGTCGCTGGCTGCGGTGCTGCAGTTTGTTGCGCCGCAATAGGTTGTGGTTGCTGGGGCGGTGGCTCCTGGGCCTTTTGTTCATCTGTTTTGGGAGGATCATCATGGCTGTTCATTGAATTTTTGAAGCCTTTGATCATGCCGCCCAGATCGCTGCCCAACGTTTTCAGGCGCTTGGTGCCAAACAGCACTATGACGATGGCCAATATAATCAGCAGTTGCCAAATACTGATGCCGGTAAGTCCCATAATGTTACCCTCGCAGGAGAATAGTTAAGGTGGTTATGTTGATGAGGGGCGCGATGCTTTTTCATCGTGTCCCGATACGTTAAAGCGCCGCGCCAGTTCATTCAATACTGCATCGGCGTTTTCGCCGAGGTGAGACAGCATTACCAGGCTGTGAAACCACAAGTCTGCTGTTTCGTAGATCAAATCGGAATTGTCGCCACTGGCCTGGGCATCCTTGGCGGCCAGTATGGTTTCGGTGCACTCCTCACCGACTTTTTCCAAAATCTTGTTCAAGCCCTTTTTATGCAGGCTGGCAACGTAGGAATTTTCTGCATCCGCATTATTTTTACGGGCTTCGAGAATTTCCGTCAGTTGCTTGAGAATATCGTTGCTCATGAAATCTGCTTATTACTAATAAATGTCAGAGGGATCTTTCAGTACCGGGTCAACGGTTTCCCATTGACCATCTTTCAATACCCGGTAAAAACAGGATTCCCGTCCGGTATGACAGGCGATGCCGCCCAATTGCTCAACTTGCAGAACAATTACATCCTCATCGCAATCCAGGCGTATTTCATGGAGCTTTTGGATGTGGCCGGAGGTTTCACCCTTGTGCCAGAGTTTGTTGCGGGAGCGCGACCAGTAAACGGCTTCGCCACGCTCGGCAGACAGCTGCAGGGATTCACGATTCATCCAGGCCATCATCAGGATACGGCCGGTTTTGGCGTCCTGCGCAATTGCTGGAATCAAACCATCGCTGTTCCAGTTAACAGCATCTAACCAACTGCTCATAAATTACTCAATAGAATCTCACGCCAGCTTTTGTGCGCGCAATGCTTTTATTAGGTTAGCGCGCAAATGTTGCAAGTTAACGGTGCCGAGGATGGCGCTGGTAACACCCGGATGCGCGTAAGCAAAATCCAGGGCGGCCTGTATAGGGTCTTCAGCGGGTTGCACATCATGGCAGATATGTCCGCTGTCGAGAACCTTTTTTAATAAAATTGCCACATTTTGCCGTGCGGATTTTTCAATTGCCGGTAGCTCATCGGTGTAATTGGCGGTGTAAACCATCATGATCGCATCGCACATATCAGCAGCAACCAGGCTGCCTTCCAGGGTTTTGGAGGAGATACCGAACGCGCGTATCCAGCCTTCCTGTTTGAGTTGTTGCAAGGTTTGGATAACCGGGGTTTGGGTCAGTATGCCCACATCGTTGCCATCGGAATGGATAAGCACCAGATCCAGGTAGTCTGTGCGCAGGCGACGCATGGAGCGCTCCACGCTCAAGCGTGTGTGTTTGGCGCTGAAGTCAAACCAGGATTTACCCCCGGTATCAAATTTATTAGGCTCGAATTCCTCTCCAACTTTAGTGGAAATCACCCATTCCTTGCGCTCCTTTTTCAGCAGGTCGCCCAAGCGCTCTTCGCTGTAGCCATAGGCGGGTGCAGTGTCTAACAGGTTTACGCCATAGTCTCTGGCGCAGGCGAGCAGGTCGCGCAGTTGTTGATCGTCCGGTAATTCAAACTGGTTGGGATATTTCAGGCTTTGGTTGCGGCCAAACTTCACAGTGCCAAGGCCAAAGCTACTGATCTCTATATCGGTGCGCCCCAGGCGCTTGCGTGGCATCATTCGTCGTTCTCATCCGGTTCTTTAAAGCGTAACGCCATGGCTTCTTCGGCGCTGATTTTGGGAGGGAATGCCTTCTCCCACGGGGTTTTATCCGGTTCAGCGTAGGGTAAATAATCATGCAGATAGTGGAAGTTACTTGCCGGTTGTGGAGTTACCCCATCGCCCTTCAGCAGTTCCAGCGCCTGGTTGGCGAGGTTGGGTGCGAGGGTTAACTTGGTGGGCCAGCCGACTAACAGATTAGTGCCCGGTACTTTTTCCATAAAGGCGTTATCTGGCCGCGCAAAGCCTGGTTGTAATGGCTCGGCTCGCTCAATAGGCAGGGTGGCCCATTCCGCGTTGTGCAGGTTGATCCAGGGAATCAAGTCGCGTAATTCGGCTTCGGCTTTCCGGATAAGCTCGTCCGCGCTCATGTTGACGCCGTTTTCCGCCAAGCTTCCACCCAAATACCAGACATGATTGCCATCGGGTAAACGGTGGCTGGAAATGGTCAGGCGCGGGGTGGTGCCTATACCAAGGCAATGGCCGTAAAAGTCAAACGGGTGATGGTTTTTGACCATTACCTGTTGCAGCGGGCGCAATTGCATCGCTGGCTGCCGTTCGCCGATTTGTGCGAGTAATTCGGCATTGCCTTTACCCGCAGTAAAGATAAAACGTTGGGCCTGGACAACCAGCGTTTGCTGCTGCGTCTGGATGTGCAAGCTGAGCTGTCCGCTTGCATCCTTCTGTAATTGTGCCTCACTCCAGTCGATGCGGAAGCAATGCCCCTCGATATTATTGGCAAGGTTGTTAACCAGGCTGGGTGTATCAATTACCAGGTCTTCAAGTCGATAGAGGCTGCCGGTAAACAGGGGGTGGCGCAACAGCGGCGGGCGGCGATCGGGGTTGACCGGTTCGATCCGGCCCCGGGTAATCTTGCTGGCGAAAAAGCCGGTAATCTTGCTGCCCGGATCATCGCCAGACCACATGAAAAAGTGATCACTGAGGATGCGGGTGTGCTGTAAGTCCACATCGCCTTCACCGCACAGGCAGGCGCGCCAATGTCCGGGCATCTCTGCGATAGCTTCCGAGGCGCCACTCAGGGCGCCGGCCAATGTGTACTTCATCCCGCCATGGATCATACCCTGGGACGCTAGCGTCTGGCCGCCACCAAGGCCGCCGGATTCAAAAACCGCCACCGAGTAGCCTGCGCTGGCGGCACGGTTGGCCAGCCATAAACCGGCGACGCCACCGCCAATAATGGCGAGGTCAAGGGCAATGCTGACAGGTGAGAGGGTCATGGGTGATCGGGAATCCGGTAAAAAATCCAGGTCTGGCAGACGGGCGCGCAGTATAAGTGTTTCCGACGCGAAATGCCCTTGCCGCAGCGACGGGTTCTGCTGCTAATATGCAGGAAAATTTTAAGGGTTAGTCGATCAGCATGTCATTTACCTTGTTGTTAACGGATGTAATTTCTCCTTTGGGCAAATCCCTTGAGCATGAGCTTGAGCGCGAACCATTCAAAATGCTGGTGCCGGGGGCTGACGTGGATTGGTCATCTCCTGCGAGCCTTGCCCGCTATATGGAAAATCACAAAATAGACCTGGTGCTTAACTGCCGTGGCTGGGAAGAGGCGTATCACGCTGGCGGCCAGGGGCCATTGCTACAGGCGGCGCAATTATTATCGACTTATTGTGCAGCGGCGGACATTCCGCTGATCCATTTTTCCAGTTACAGCGTATTTGGTGCCGATCCGAAAGGGACGCACAGTGAAAAAGATACCCCGGCCCCCGTGAGTGATACCGGTAGTGCGTTTATGGCGACCGAGCAATTGGTGGCCGAAGTACCCCGGCACATTATTTTGCGCCTCAGTTGGGTAATAGGTGCCTTTGGCGACAACCTCCTCACCCGCCTGCTCAGCGCATACCTGGCGGGGGCGTCGGTCAGTGTCAATCGCCGTATGCGCGGTGCGCCGACGGCACTGTCAGATGCTGCGCGGGTTGCTGTTGCACTGATCAAGCAAATTAGCAGTGGCGCTGAAAACTGGGGGATCATGCATTATTGCAGCGGGGATTCTTGTACCGAAGACGAATTTGCCGAGCAGTTGCTGCAATTGCTTATCCAGCAGCAATTATTGACCGCAGAGCCCAGCCTGACACTGGTGGATGAAGAACCGGAGCACGAGCCTCTGAGTGCGATTCTCGGTTGTCGCCGTGTGCGTGATTATTTCGGGGTTCAGGCGCGCTCCTGGCGCCCGAGCTTGTTACCGCTGGTAAAGCAATGGCTGCATAACCGCGAACAAACCAGGCGACCCTGACTGACGCGTTTCAAAAAACAAAAAAGCTGCTGGAAACCAGCGGCTTTTTTGTGTTGGTGAATTATACCTTTTGGAACACCAGGGTCGCGTTGGTGCCGCCAAAGCCAAAGCTGTTGGACATTACCCGCGTCAGTTTCACGTTGTCCTGGCGTTGCAGGGCGATGGGCATACCTTGCGCTTCGGCATCGAGTGTTTCGATGTTGGCAGACGCGCAGATAAAATCATTTTCCATCATCAACAAGCTGTAAATCGCTTCTTGTACACCGGTTGCACCCAGGCTGTGGCCGGTGAGGGATTTGGTAGAACTGATAGCGGGAATCTTGTCGCCAAAGGTTTCTTTGATCGCCTTGAGTTCAGCCAGGTCGCCTACCGGTGTTGAGGTGCCATGGGAATTGATGTAGTCAATCTCGCCTTGCACGGTTGCCAGTGCTTGCTTCATGCAGCGTACAGCACCTTCGCCGGATGGAGCGACCATATCGTAACCATCGGAGGTCGCACCGTAGCCGATGACTTCAGCATAGATTTTTGCGCCGCGTGCTTTGGCGTGTTCGTATTCTTCCAGTATCAGGCAACCGCCGCCGCCAGCGATGACGAAACCGTCGCGGTTGGCATCATAGGCGCGTGAAGCTTGTTCCGGTGTTTCGTTATATTTGGTAGAGAGCGCGCCCATCGCATCAAACAGCGCGGTCAGGGTCCAGTGTTCTTCTTCGCCGCCGCCGGCAAAGACGATATCTTGCTTGCCGAGCTGGATCAGCTCCATCGCATTGCCAACGCAATGGGCGCTGGTAGCACAGGCGGAGGAGATTGAGTAGTTAACGCCTTTGATTTTGAACGGGGTCGCCAGGCATGCCGAGGTGGTGCTGCCCATCGTTTGTGTTACACGGTAAGGGCCAACACGTTTTAACCCTTTTTCACGCAGGATATCGGCAGCTTCAACCAGATTCTTGGATGATGCGCCCCCGGAGCCCATGATGATACCTGTGCGCTCGCTGGAAACTTGTTCTTCGCTCAGGCCTGAGTCGGCAATCGCTTGTTGCATGGAAAGATAGGCATAGGCTGCTGCATCGCCCATGAACCGCAGTACCTTGCGGTCAATCAGGTCGGATAGATTGATATCAATGGAGCCAGCCACGTGGCTGCGAAACCCCATCTCTTTATAGGCTTCCTGAAATTTGATACCGGAACGGCCAGCGCGCAATGCATCCAACACGGCATTCTTATCATTGCCCAGGCAGGACACGATTCCCATACCGGTTACAACAACGCGTTTCATAGGCTACCTCTTACTTTTTTGCTACAGCGCCTGAACAGCAGGTTTGAACAGAACTCTGGCGTAATTATCTGACGGGGTTATAAAACGGTGAGTATTATGCCACAGGAGCGTATGCGCTCACCGTCTATCATTATTTTATAAAGCTTAGAAGCTGTCGGTATTCTGGAACAGGCCGACGCGCAGGTCGTGGGCAAAATAGATGTCTTTGCCATCGCAGGAAACGCGTCCGTCGGCAATACCCATGATGAGCTTGCGTTCAATGACGCGTTTTAAATTAATGTGATAGGTGATTTTCTTCGCCGTAGGCAGGATTTGGCCCGTGAATTTCACCTCGCCACAACCTAGCGCGCGACCACGACCGGGATTGCCTTTCCAGCCGAGGAAGAAGCCTACCAGCTGCCACATGGCGTCCAATCCCAAACAACCGGGCATCACCGGGTCGCCCGGGAAATGGCATTCGAAGAACCACAAGTCCGGGCTGATATCCAGTTCAGCCACGATCTCGCCCTTACCAAATTCACCGCCGGTTTGGCTGATGTGCACTACGCGATCCAGCATCAGCATGTTGGGTTTCGGTAGTTGTGCATTGCCCGGGCCAAACAATTTGCCGTCGCCACACAGGAGCAGGTCTTCGCGGCTGTAGGAGCTTTTGGGTTCAAAATTGGTCATGGAATTTACTCATTCGATGTTAGCTGGGCGGGCCGGAAATTGCAGGTCCCGCGCAAAGTGCGCCATTCTAACCGCTGTGGCCCAGTTGTCCAGTTAAGGCGATGCCAGCCACCGCCTGTGGAAGATGGATTTGATGGCTAGAAACTGCGCGCCAGCGAGAATTCAGCCAGTTGTTTCATGGCTTGGGTGAAGCGGTTATCCGGCAGTTGTGCGAGTTGTGCAAGCGCGTCTCGCACTTGTTGCCTGGCGCAATCCAGCGTGTAGGTCATGCCGCCAGTGGCCTGGACAATTTCCAGGATCGCCGGGAGTTTGCTGGCGTCGCCATTGCGAATGGCGGTTGCAATCAGGTCCGCTTGCTCGGGCGTGCCCGTGCGCATGGCATGGATCAACGGCAATGTGGGCTTGCCTTCAGCCAGGTCGTCACCCACGTTTTTCCCGAGGGTTGCGGCATCGCCGGTGTAATCCAGCGCATCGTCCACTAATTGGAATGCAACGCCCACTTTACGACCATAAATGCCAAGTGCTTTACGTTGTGCGTCAGTTGCGCCGCAAGCGACGGCTGCCACTTCACAAGCGGCAGCGAAGAGGATGGCGGTTTTCTTGTCGATCACGCGGAAGTAGTTTTCCTCGTTTACGTTGGGATCTTTGGCGTTCACCAATTGTTGCACTTCACCTTCGGCGATCACATTGGTGGTATCGCTGAGGATTGCCATAACATCCATATTGCCGATGCCCACCATCATCTGGAAGGCGCGCGAATAGAGGAAGTCACCCACAAGCACACTGGGTGCATTGCCCCATTGGGCATTGGCGGTGGGGCGGCCACGCCGCAAGCTGGAGACATCAACGACATCGTCGTGCAACAGGGTGGCGGTATGGATAAATTCAATAATCGCTGCCAGCGACAAGTGATCCTTGCCCTGGTAGCCCAGCGCGTTAGCTGTGAGCAATACCAGCAAGGGGCGCAGGCGTTTGCCGCCAGCTTCCACCAGGTAATGGCCGATATTTTCTACCAGGCCCACGTCGGAATGGAGTTTGTCGATAATCAGTTGGTTAACCGCAGTGAAATCGTCTTTCACCGCCTCATGGAATGGCAGCATGGAATCTTCTTATTTATCGGAGGTGTGATAATGGCGGCCATGCTAGCAGTGGAGACCTGAGAGTCAAGTAAAAAGCGTGTGCAGGCTTCCTGGTCAGGCCAGCGCTTGCAGTGGATCGAACCAGTAAGTTTGCGGTAGATCCCCACTGGCAGCGGCGAGCGCGCAATAACTGTCATCGGGTAGTTGCCATTGATGAAACTGCCATTTATCTGTGACCGATTGTGCCCGCAATCCGGGCGACAGGCTGACAGATATCCCATTCTGTACATTAAAATTGAGGTTTTCCAGCCCGGCAGAAATACCCACTCCCATCGCTTTCAGGAGCGCTTCTTTCAATGTCCATAGCTGGTAAAAAAAGTGAAACTGGTCATCGCCCTGCCGCTGGCGCAGCTGCGTAAATTCATCCGGGTGATAGTAATTTTCAGCGATACCCAACAAGTCGCGCGAAGTGCGGATTTGCTCAATATCCACACCCAATTCCATATCTTGTGCCAGCGCGAGCACTGCCCAATTGGCGCTATGGCTTAAATTGAACCTGATCGAAATATTGGCGATGTAAGGTTTGCCTTTTTCGCCGCGGCTAAACACCAGTGATGCCGGCGCCTGCCGTAGATACTGCCCCAGCACTTTACGCAACAACCAGCGGCTGGCGATGTATTCATCTTTGCCGCGGATAAATTTTTGCGCGCGTTCGCGTTCATCGCTACTCATTAATAAGAATGCTTGCTCAGCCAGGGCATCGTTGAATTGGCGTACATCCAATAGCCACAAGTGGACGTGTCCTGATTGTAATAATTGTGGTGAGCGTTGGAGTTCAGGTAAAGGTTGCATGAGGGATCCTTATGTAGGGCGCCCATGATACGCAATCCTCCTTTATTCATGAATACATTGATGCACGCAAAAAAAATGCCTGTGCATCCTTCATGTGAGTCGCACTTTTTGGCGTTGTGAGCAACCGCGCAAATTGCATGGTTCGTGGTGAAAAGCCTTGGTTTTTTGATGCCAGGTTTGGCTGGCACGCGTTAGCCGAACGCCAAAATTTTCGTTCGCACCGTTTGTGCGAACGCTATTTATTTTTTTGCTTCCACACTAGTCCGGTTGTTTAGCTTCACCTGCTGTCGTGCAGGTGGGTATATCAATCGCTCGAATAACAATAGACAGAGAGGCAAAATCCCCATGTTAATTATCAACCCGATGCGGGCGTTGCAGCGCCTGTTAATGGCGGGGGCTGCATTCGCTTGTACCCTGCCTTTGACCACTACTGCACTGGCACAAACGAATCTCGCATTAAACAAACCGGTGTCTGCCAGCAGCGAACTGCGCGCCGCAAAAGATGCCGTCGATGGCTCCGGCTACAGCCGCTGGGAATCCGCCCACGGTGTTAGCCCGAGCTGGATTACAGTGGATCTCGGCAGCGCCTCCAATCTGAGCCAGGTAGTTGTGGATTGGGAAGCTGCCAATCCGGAGATTTACCAGGTGCAGGGCTCCAACAATAATTCGACCTGGACCAGCCTCGCGCAAAAGACTGGCGGCACCTTTGGCAACCGTACCGATACCTTTGCTGTGAGTGGCAGCTACCGTTACGTGCGTATCAATGCGACGAAACCGGCACCGGGCAATGCCTGGGGCTATTCGATTTTTGAACTGAAGGTATTTGGCAGTGGAACTAATGCGAGCAACAGTTCTTCATCGTCACGGTCATCGACGTTGAGTTCATCTTCATCCAGTCGCGCAGTGCCAGTGGGATACGTGCCATTGTTTCCCGAAGGCACCCAGGTCACTGAACAAATCCAGTATCGCGAAGCGGATGGAACGCTGGTGACCCTGATCGGTATGCGCTCTACTGAACGCCATGCGCGCGAACGCGGCGAAGCCTGGTTATCGCCCAATGAAGCGGACGGGCGTTACTTCACCTATCCACCGTTTTATTTCCAGAATCGCTCTTTCGGTTTGAAAGTGCGCGATACCATTCCGGCGGGTGGAAAAAATATCCGCATCACCATGCTGATTAACGAAGGCACTTTCTTCGGCACTACCTTCAGCGTGTTCCGCAATTCCAGCGATCCCACCGTGACGGAATTTGGCTGGGCACTGAACTACGGTTTCAACAACCTGAAAGAAGGCAACTTGCCGCGCTGCTTCGATGGCGGCAATGAAGATTGTTATATGGACGTCGATTCCTATTGGAATACCGGTAAAGATCCGCATCGCCCGTTGGTAATGGGGGACCGTATCGAACTGGCGCCGGCACCGCGCCTGGTGGAGATGAGCGAATCCGATAACCGTGCGCGCGCTGATGGCGGCGGTTCCCGTTACTACTCCTTCGAGCAGCTTTATGTGGTGGGCGAGGGCGTGCGTCCCTGGTACGGCGTAGCGCCAAACCTGGATTCAGCACCAGTGCCAGAGGATGCCTTGCTCGGTGGTGAGACCAGTGTGTCCTACAACTATTCCGAAGAGCCTTATCGCGTGTTCCAGCAAATGGCGAACAATATCGGTATTCGCAATACCGATCGTTTCCTTAAAGGCCGCCGTTTGTTCCACACATCGTTTGCGAATGGCCAGCATTCGGAATTCCCGGCGCAGAACCCTGTTTTTTCCGAGCACGTGAATCAATTGGGCAGTAACTATAACGATGTGCGTTGTATCGCCTGCCACCAATTGAACGGGCGCAGTAAAGCCGCTGTTGCCGGTGAGGCGCTGGATACGCTGTCAGTATTAACGGGCGCGCCGGGCAACCTGCCCGATCCAGCCTACGGCTTTAACGTCCTGCAAAAAGGTGCGGTAAACAATACGGTGAAACTGCAGCGCTACGATGTAACCCCGCGCTTCCTCAGTGATGGGACACGCGTGGATATGCACAAACCGGTATATGAATTCACCGGGCCCGTGCCGCAGTTGTATTCAGTGCGGCAGGCACCGCAAGTGATTGGTGCAGGTTTGCTGGAAGCGATTCCGGAAGAAACCATTCTCGCCAATGTGGATGCCAACGATGCCGATGGCGATGGTGTACGCGGTAAAGCCAACTTCGTGAAAAACCCTGAAACCGGCGCGACCCAATTGGGCCGTTTTGGCTGGAAAGCAGCAAAGGTGAGTGTGCGCCATCAAGCGGCTGAAGCTTTTGTGCAGGATCTGGGGGTGACCTCACCGGTATATCCCGTTCGCTCTTGCCAGAAGACTGAAACCAATTGCCATCAAACCGGCGTTACCACCCATATATCCGAGTTGGAGTTGACCCGATTGACCAACTATTTGCAATTGCTCGGAGTGCCGGCGCAACGCAGTTACCGCAGTGGTTATCCGGCAGGTATGCGCGTATCGGTGGAGCACGATGTAAACCGGGAGCACATCGCCCGGGGCAAAACCGTGTTTGAAAATGCCAACTGTGTGGCCTGCCATAAAGCGACGCTGGTTACTGGCGATACCCATCCCTTCGCCGAATTGCGCAACCAGACTATTCGCCCGTACACCGATCTGTTGCTGCATGACATGGGCTCTGACCTGGCGGATTCCCTGCCGCAAGACGGCGCTCCGGCAACTATGTGGCGTACCGCGCCTTTGTGGGGATTGGGTAGCCTGAAGTATGTGCAAAGCGGAACTTCGGCTGGCAATGAAGCCAGTGTTCGCTACCTGCACGATGGCCGCGCGCACTCACTGGATGAGGCAATCCTGTGGCACGGCGGCGAAGCCACTAACAGCCGTTTGAAATATGAAGCCCTGTCCGTGGCCGATCGTACGGCGTTAAAAGCATTCCTCAACTCCCTATAAGTGTTTGTTGTCTCCCCTTTGGCCCGCTTCGGCGGGCTTTTTAATGTTGTTCACTCTTGCACTATAGATGCGTACTCCCGTCAGACAAGCTTTGCGCCCGCCCAATAAATCAGCGACAATCCGCGCCCTCAAAAAAAACGAATCTATTCCTGGAGCCATCATGCAAATCTCTGCCGACAAAGTTGTCAGCTTTCATTACCGCCTGAACGAAACCGGTGGTGAGCAATTGGAAACCTCTTACGATGCAGATCCAACCCTGTATCTCCATGGCCACAACAACTTGCTACCGGTGTTGGAAAGCGCGCTGGAGGGTAAAGCCAAGGGTGATAAAGTGACCGTTAGCGTTACCCCTGAACAAGGTTATGGCGAACGTAAGGAAGGTGCGGTGCAACGTATCCCGATTAAACATTTGCTCGACCACGAAAAAATCAAAAACAAATTAAAACCTGGCGTTAAAGTCGCTGTAAACACCCAACAGGGACCATGGGAAGCAATCGTGTTGAAAGTCGGTAAGTTCAATGTGGATATCGATAGCAACCATCCATTGGCGGGTAAAAACCTGGAGTTTGAATTGGAAGTAGTTGATGTGCGCGACGCATCGGAAGAAGAATTGGCGCACGGCCACGCTCATGGTGCCGGTGGCCATCACCACGATTAATGGTGTGTTGTTGCGCAAACCACAAACACTCCGAAAAAAGCCCGCACAAAAATAGTGCGGGCTTTTTTTATACAAATTGTTTTTATATAAAACAATTTGTTAATTCAAAACTCCATTCTTTTATGTTGCTTGGCACAATATTCTTTATGTTGATGTGATTTTTTTACATATTTGTCACACATTTTTTAACAAAATTTCAAAAATTTCTGTGATAATATTTTTCACTGAGCTCATTGGTCCAGAAGCGTTTTATTAACGCATGCGCAAATAAAATGTTGATTTTTGTTTTGCTCAAGGTGCTGAAAAAATAGCAGCATCGATTGGATTCATTACAGCACATTGAATTATTTTTTAATGAATTGTTATTGGAAGTCTTAATCGCCAGGATGCGCCTCCGCAAGAAAATGTGGATTGGCGTAACGAATGCTAAAGATTTTTAGATAGGAAAATGTTGATTTAAAAGGATTGGGGAAAGCAACGTGAACCAAGGTTACATTCCTTGTTTTGTTAATAGTGTCTATTGTCATCTTCATGGCATGGGGCTATTGGCAATAACCCTCTCTTACTGCAGCAAATTTTTCTGCTGGAAAAATTGTGCTGGTCCTTTATCTGTTTTCCTGAATATCCCGTGGCGATTTCGATACAAACTATCGCTTGATGTGTTGGCAGTTTTTCGCTGCCGACGCTGATTCGATTCGCATTTCGGTGCGATGATCTGTGCGTGTTCGGTGTAGTTGGAAAGTTGAACATTGTGTTCATGGTTACGGCATTAGGCCACTGTCTAAGCAGTGAATTTATTTTAAACAGTGCAATTATTTAAAGGAAATTAAGATGAAAAACCCAATGACTCACGAATATTTTTTAACCGAAATCACACAAATGTTAGCGGATGTTCTCGGCCTTGAACCGGATGAAATTTCCCCTGACAGTGAAATGGTCAATGACCTGGGTGCGGAATCACTGGACTTTGTCGAGTTCAATGCAAACCTGGAAAAAAGATTTAATTTCGTGCTCCCCAAAAAAGGCGCGCTCTTGCAAGCCGGTAAAATCAGTGGCAGTCCCGAATTGTTTTACAGTTCCAAAACCGGCCTGACTAATGATGGTGTCGAGCTGTTAAAACAGTGTTTATCCCATTACACCCATTTAAAAACCGGTGCGAGCATCAGCGATATTTTCAACTCAACGCGCGTCGTTAATATCGCCAGTTTGTGCCACAACCTCTTCAGCCAATACTTGCCTGCGTCGTGCCCGGATTGTGGCCATACCCATGCGCGCCTTTCACCGCAAGGGAAGCTGGTGTGCGAGCAATGCAGCACACCTGTGCGCCCCTTGCATGGCGATGAGGCAGAAGAGCAAGGCCTGCGTAAATACCTCGAGTTCACCTTGGCAGAGGCGGTGTAACCATCATGGAACAGCGGGTGGTAGTAACAGGGATGGGACTTATTTGCGGCCAGGCAATGTCGGCTCCGGCATTGTTTGAACGCATTAAAACCTTGCAGTCATCTGTGCGCGTGCATCCGGGGTTGGCGGCTTACGGTGTTGCCAATGCGGCCTGTTCGTATGTGGATGAGGCGGTATTGGCCGGGTTAGCGGCGCGTTATGGCGCGGTTGCGTCGCGTTGCGGCCCGCCCGCATTACTGGCGTTGCACGCGGCCGACCAGGCCGTCGCCAATGCCGGCCTGGATCTGGCGACCGTTGTGCGAAAAGGACTCTTCGCCGCGTGTAATAAGCAGTCCATGGAAGCGGAAGATCTGCTGGTGCTGGCGCAGCACCTCGATCCCCACACCGATACTCTGAACCTGGATTTATACCTGGAACTGGAGCGCCATGATCCCTTGGCCTATTTCCACAAACGCCAGGACATGGGCGCGCTGGCGCTGGCAGAACGCTACGGTTTTGACGATGTGGTGATGACCCCCGGCGATGCCTGTGCTGCAGGTGGTATCTCCATCGGCACCGCTTATCGTTACATCGCCAGCGGTGAATTGGATGTAGCCCTCGCCGGTGCAGCGGAAACCATGTGCAACTACATGCCTATGTTGTCATTCTCGGTATTAGGTGCGCTGGCACCACAGGGGTTAGTTAATCCCGGTGAAATCAGTCGGCCATTCGATAAGGCGCGTAGCGGTTTTGTCATGGGGGATGGCAGCGCTTTCCTGGTGCTGGAATCCGAAGCCCATGCCCGGGCGCGCGGCGCCGTGATACTGGGTTACATCAGCGGTTTTGCCAAACAAACCGAAGCCTGGCGGATTACCTCCAGCCCGCGCGACGGCTCCGATTACGCCCGGTGTATGCAGGCGGCAATCAGGGATGCAGGTTTGGCACTGGACGATATCGACCATATCAACGCCCACGGCACTTCCACCGAACAGAACGACAGTTGTGAAAGCCTGGCGATTAAAAAACTGTTTGCAGAGCGTACCGCGAAGATCCCGGTCACCTCGAATAAATCGGCCATTGGTCATTCGCTGGCGGCGAGCGGCGCGATAGAAGCGGCCATGTCGATCTTGTCACTGCAACACCAATTGCTGTTGCCAACATTAAATTACCAGGAACCGGATGATGACACGGCGGACATCCAGGTGGTGCGGCAAGCAACACCGGCGCCGCTTCGCCATGTGCTATCCAATTCCTTCGGTTTTGGTGGAGAGAATTCAGCGCTGGTGCTCAGTGCTGCCTGACCGGGTGGTGCCTGAATAGTGCCACCTGACGTTTATCAATAAGCCATGAACCATAAGGATCATGCAGTCGTAAAAAGGAAGATTGAACGTGAAAGTATTTATTGAACCGGGCGCTGTGGTTTGTGCAGCGGCTACACGGGTGGATTTGCTCTGGCAATCCCTGGTGGATGGCACCGTTCCCAAAGAGCCTTTGCCTTGTCCCGCCTACGATACCTGGCCCTGGCCGGAGGTATACGCCACACCGGAACCGGGTGCACTGGAACTGGGGGTGGACCGCAAAGTCCTGCGCACGATGGAAAAGCAGGCCAAGCTGGCGCTTTATGGCGCTTGCCTGTCGGCGGATGCCCGTGCGAGTTTGCAGGACAAGCATATTAGTCCGGCGCGGCGTGGGCTCTACCTCGCCATCCCTACGGTGGATGAATCAGTGCCGCCGTGGACCTTGCTGGAAACCTTGCATGAAGAATCCGCACAACCGGCGCAACCCGCCGAGCTGAATTCCACCGAATTCCTGCTGCGCGAAATTCCCGCGTTCTTCGGGCTATCCACGCTTAACAGCAATACCTGTGCGCACATTTCTGCCCGCTTTGGGTTGATGGGTGCGATGGGGGCGTATTCGCCCTTTGCCGATGCGGCGTTCCAGGCATTGATCGATGCGGTGGAGTCTATCCGCAATGGCGAAAACCACTTGGCATTGGTCGGTGCAGTCAGCCCCAAGATCAACCCGCAATTGCTGGTGCAATACAACTATTGGGGATGGGACCAAAAAGCCACCCGTATTCCCGCCGAGGCATCGGCCTTTGCCGTGGTCGGTGCGCAACCCCGGGCGACCAGTGTGAGCGGTTTCGCGCGCGGTTTTATTGCGGACCCGGCCCAGGCGATCAGTCAGCGTGCCGCCCTGTTGCAACAGGCATTGGGCAACGCGGGGTTAACGGTTAGCGATCTGGACTGGTTTATCGCCGGCGAAGATGACCTGGTGGAAAGCGCTGCCCTGGTATTGGCGGGCGCCTGCGCATCATTACCGTTTTTATTCAGCGAAGCATTTCTGGGTTACGCCGGTGCCGCCAACCCACTGCTAAACCTCAACCTGGCGCTGGCGGGTGTGCAACAGCAAATGCTGCTGGAAGGCGATTCGCGCCAGCCGCTGCAATGCTATTCGCGCAGCTTGCGCCATGTTGCCCTCAGTGCCGCTGGCCCTGAAGGCCAATATATCGTCGTCATTATCTCCAGGGAGGAAGCACTATGAGCCAGCGTGTTGTAGTCACCGGTTTGGGTGTGGTTGGTCGCCTGGGTTTCCATTGGCGCGATTTCTGGAAGGCATTGCTCGCCGGCGAATCGGCAGTCGTACCCTGGCAACCGGGAGCGATTAGCGATTTCCCGGTGCGCTACGCCGCACCTGTTGACGATGCCGCATTTACCGCCGCATTTGCCGGCCTGGTTGAATCCCTGCCGCCCATGGAACGCCGCAGCCGCTTCGGTGCTATGGCTGCCTATGCCGCCATGCACGATGCCGGTCTGATTGATAAAGACCTGAGGCTGGGCGTCGCCGTAGGCTCCGGTATTCCCGAGCGCGATACGGCCGATATGCTGCTGGCGATGACCGATGCCGGCCCGAGCTGGGACGCATTCTATGCGCGCCGTGCGCAACTCAACCCCGCCTTGCGTGGCGGCAACGACCAACTGGCTGCGGTCATTGCGCGTCAGTTCAAGGCGCGTGGCCCGGTCCAAAACTTCAGTACTGCCTGTGCCGGTGCAGCCCACGCCATCGGTAGCAGCTTCCGCATGATCCGCAACGGCGAGATCAATTGCATGATCGCCGGCGGCGCCGATTCAGTGCTCAGCCCTATGACCATCACCGGTTTGCATTTGCTCGGCGCGCCTTCCGTGAATGAAGACCTGGGCGATAAACTCTGCCGTCCCTTCGATGAAGCCCGCTCCGGGTTTATCGCCGCTGAAGGCGGTGCCTTTGTGGTACTGGAAAGCCTGGACCATGCCCGTACACGCAATGCCACTATTTACGGTGAGGTGCTCGGCTTTGGCAGTTCGATGGATGCCTACCGCGTTACTGCACCACATCCGGAGGGAAGGGGGGCCGCGCAATCCATGGAGAATGCCCTGCGCGATGCAGGTATTGCTCCGGGCGATATCGACTATATCAATGCTCACGGCACATCTACACCCTTAAATGATCCTGCCGAGACAATGGCTATCAAACACGTATTTGCAGCGGGTGACCACTATCGCAAGCTCGCGGTTAGTGCGACCAAATCCCAGATTGGCCATTGGATTGCAGCCGCCGGGGCGCCGGAGTTTATTGCGACGTTGCTGGCCGCGCGCGACGGCATTGCGCCACCCACGCTCAACCTGGAAAACCCGGACCCCGCTTGCGACCTGGACTATGTTCCGCTACAGGCGCGCCCCATGAAAATCGGTGCGGCCTTATCCAACTCGTTCGGTTTTGGCGGGCTCAATGCATCGTTAATCGTTAAGCCCTACATCAAGGAGGATGCCCATGAATACCATGGATAATTGCACCAGTGTTGTCATCACTGGCGCGGGTTGCCTGCTGCCGGGTTGCGATAGCCCGGCAGAGCTCTGGCAGCGCGCGCTGGAACAACGTTGCGCCACCGTTCCCTATGCGGATGACATGGTGCGCAGCGAACTGATCACCCGCTTCGGCCATATCAACACGCAGCAAAGCGCTGCGGCATTGGACGCGGTACCGTTCAAGCTGCGCCGCTACGCCACAGCGGCATCGCAATGGGGCATCAAAGCCACCAAAGATGCGCTGGTATCCGCCAACCTTGAACTGGCCAGCGTTGACGCTGAACGGGTTGGTGTATTCACCGCCCAGGCCGACTATTGTTACCCCGCCGTACAATCGTTTATGACCGGGATTCGCCAGCAATACGAACAAGGCGAGCTGGATATTCCCGGCCTGACCCATGAATTCCTCAATGCGCGGGGCATGGATTCATTCCTGTCGATTAAAGGCTTGTCCAACAATATGCTCGCCATCGCCAGCCTGGCGTTTGGTTCGCGTGGCGATTGCGGTGCCTATGTGCAAAACGCCAGCGCCACCCTGGCGGCATTGCGGAGCGCCATGATCAGCCTCAAACGTGGCGATAGCGACGTGGCATTGGTGATTTTTACCGGCAGCTACAACGAAGCCCTTACTCTGGCTGAACTCTTCCAGGCGCAACAACTTACTTCGGCCGGTGCGAGCAACGAATTCCGGCCGTTCGATCAAGCGCGCGATGGCGGTATTGCCGGCGAAGGCGCTATCGCATTTGTACTGGAAACCGCCGCCCGTGCCCGGGCGCGTTCGGCCCCGGTGCTGGCAACTATCGACGGCATCAGCAACACCACCCGCTTCGAGCGCGATCCCTCGGCCTATCGCCGTTGCACAGATCGTTTATTGCAAAGTATTGGCCTCGATCTGGATTCGGTGGATGCCATAGTCGCGCGCGGTCTGGGCAGCAAGGATGATGATGAGCAGGAGATCCAGCAGTTGGAACACCTGCTGGTCGACGGTCAGGCAATTCCGGTGACCTGCGCCTCTCCGATTACCGGTTTGGTACCGGCGTGCCCGGTGGATTTACTGCTGGCGCTGCAAATGCTGCAGCACCAGCAAATCCCGGCGATTGCGAACCTCACCCGCCCGGCGTCAACACGGGTGCCCTGGGTTTATCGCCAACCGCACACCAAAGCCATTGCGCGCGTGCTCAGCCTGGGCCGCTGTTACAGCGGTTTCCATTCGGCTGTTTCCCTCTCCCTGCCGTCCTTTATCGGGTAATTGCCATGACCATTTATCAAACACCGCATTCGCAACAACCGTTGCCGCAAAAATCGCTCTATCAAACGTTTGTGAAAACCCATTTAGCCAACTTGATGAACACTTTAGGCCTGGATATCCATTACACCCGGGCCCAAGGCGACTATTTATTTTATCGCGATGCACAAAACGTCGAAGTGCCGGTGCTGGATTTACTCGGCGGTTACGGCTCGCTGATTTTTGGCCATAATCATCCGCAGATTATTGCCGAAACCAAGCGCTTGCTCGACGCACAAGTGCCGGTGCATGCGCAATTTTCCTTGCGCGAAGGTTCAGGTGAGCTCGCGCGCAAATTGAATCAGGTTATGCAACGCGAACTGCAAAACGATGACGAGTTTGCGGTGACTTTCGCCAACAGTGGTGCCGAAGCCATTGAGGTGGCGATCAAGCACGCTGAATTGGAACGCGTACTCAAGCTGCAAGATTTGCTCGACGAGGTCACCCTCAATATTGAAACTGTGCAGCGCGCCATTCGCGTTGGCGATGCCAAAATTCCGGAAAATATTTATCGCCACACATCGATTCGCGAATACGTATTTGATGTGCGCAATTTTGAAGAATTAATTGTTGGCCTGGTCAATCACAACGCCACGCAATTAGTGAAACGCCCGATTTTCCTGGTGCTGGAAAAATCCTTCCACGGTAAATTAATTGGCAGTGTGCAATTAACCTACAACAAAAATTTCAGAAGGCCATTCCAGTATTTTGGTTTGAATACACGTTTTATTTCCCCGCGCGATCCGGAGCAGTTGGACCGGGTAATCAAGGAGGAACGTGTCGTTATTTTTGATCTGGCGATTGACAACGGCCAGGTGGCTATTGTTGAACGCGAACTGCCTATTTTCAGCGCATTTATTGTAGAACCGATTCAAGGCGAAGGTGGCGTAAATGTATTGGAAGCCGAATTTGCCCGGCGCGTACGCCGTGTGTGCAACCAATTGGACTGCCCGTTAATTATCGATGAAATCCAATCGGGCATGGGGCGCAGCGGCAGTTTCCTGGCTAGCACCCAAATTCCTTTAAAAGGCGATTACTACACCTTCTCCAAATCCCTCGGTGGTGGTATTGCCAAAGTGTCTGCAACCCTGATCAGAAAAAGCCGCTTGCGCAAAGAATTTAGTCTGGTGCACAGCTCCACCTTTGCAGAGGACGATCTCTCCTCCGGTATTGCATTAAAAGTATTGGCGATGCTGGATGATCCGGACTTGGGCGCCTACGAAAAAATCCGCACCAGTAGCGCAGCATTGCGCGCTGCACTGGAACGCGTACAACAAAAATTCCCGCAAGTCATTCGCGATGTGCGCGGTATCGGTCTGTTTTTGGGCGTAGAATTTTTCGAACAAAAAAATGCCAGCTCGATTTTGTTTCGTGGTAGCAGCTACAACGATTCGTTCGGTTATTTGCTCGCGGGCTACCTGTTGCACGAAGAGCGTATTCGTATTGCGCCACCGGGCAGCGCACCGAATGTATTACGCCTGGAACCATCGTTATTTTTAACCGATGCACAAATTGAGCATATCGAGCAGGCATTCACCCGTTTATGCCAAATTGTTGCTGCGCAAGATTCGTTGCACCTGGCATTTCCATTGACCGGTTCTGCACGTCAAAAACCGCGCGCCACCATAGAAAATTTCCAGCAGGATTTCACCGCCAGTGTGACTACCCCGGCAGGCATGAACCTGACGCGCCCGGTGCGCAAAGTCGCGTTCATTAATCACCTGATTACCCCGGAATTGCTCGCAGAAGTTGATCCATCATTGCAAGCACTCAGCAGCGACGAGTTGCGTCAATTTGTAGAACGCATGGAGCCCAACAAAAAGACGGCACCATTCCCGCCTGTGCGCATTCATTCGCCCCTCGGTGTAGCGGTGGATTTTTATTTATATCCACTCTGCGTAAGCTCGCATCAAATGGCGCGTTATTTAAGTGAAGGCAACCTGGATATTATTCGCGATGATATTAAAGATCGCATTAAAGCCGCGCAGACCGAGGGTTGTGAAATTGCCGGCCTGGGGATGTACACCTCCATCGTTACCAACAATTGTACCTCCCTCAAAATTCCGGATATGGCACTTACTTCCGGCAATGCATTAACCATCGGCATGGCGCTGGAAGCGATCAAACAAGCAGTGCCACGGCAATCATTAAAAATTAGTGATATGACGGTTGTAGTGGTCGGCGCTGCGGGCAATATTGCCTCCACCTATGCGTCGTTACTGAGCGAGAAAACCACGCACCTGATTTTGCTTGGCAGTGAGCGCAGCGGATCAATCAACCGTTTGCAACAAACGGCATACAGCATTTATGAAGATACCTGGCAGGAAATTATCAGCACTCCTCGCCATCAGTGGGGCGCCCTGGCAAAAGAATTAATTGCCGAAGCGTTTGTGCAGGAATGGTTTGAAAATAAAAATGCACCGGAAAAAAATATCGGTAAAACCATCGCCGCGAAATTGGTGGAGCACCATGGACAAGATCCTTTTATCACGGTATCAACCGATCTCAATCTAATTAAGCAAGGCCACATTGTGTTGTGCTCCGCCAATGCTGCTGAAGCGTTTTTAGGTGCGGAGGATTTCCGGGAGAACGCGATCGTGTGCGATATCGCGGTGCCCAATAATGTGCGCGCCGATATTGTCTCTACACGCCCCGATGTGATTTACCAACAAGGTGGTGTAGTGGCGACACCCAATGGTGAAAGCTTGCATCCAACCGCGCGCGCGTTCCTCAAATCCGGGCAATTATTTGCGTGTATGGCGGAAACGGCAGTGCTTGGTTTGTCCGGTATTAATCGCCACTATTCGCACGGTGCTATTTCCAAACAACAAGTACGCGAAATTCTCACGCTCGCCAAAGCGCACGGATTTTCGTTGGCAAGTTATAAAACCGGTAATTCGCTTTAATTCGAATACGACGCAAAAGTAAACGCCACTTTTTTTAACAACAAGTGATGTAGTGTGAATGTAAATTGGCTGGCTGATGTAAAAAATTTCAGTAAGCATCATGCAGTAGATACGATGTAGTAAACACCACGTAGTAAACAAAAGGAATTCAGTATGAAGGCTATCCGTAATAATGATTTAAATGAGCAAATCGCTTTGGTAACCGGTGCGAGCCGTGGTATCGGTCGCGCTATCGCCGTGCAACTCGCACAGCAAGGTTGTCATGTGGTAATTAATTATCGCAACGACGAAGCCGGTGCAGCGCAAACCGCGGCTGCAATCAGCGAATTGGGCCGCGAGGCATTATTAGTTCCCGCTGATGTTTCCAGCTACGCCGCGTGTGAAAATATGGTGGCTGCCGCGTTGGATAAATTTGGCCGCCTGGATGTATTGGTCAACAACGCCGGTATCACGCGCGATAATTTATTAGTCAGCCTGGAGCCGGAGGATATTCTATCCGTCATCAATACTAATTTGCTCGGCGTGATTTATCCCACCAAGGCCGTTGCCATGCAAATGATGCGTCAACGCTACGGGCGCATCGTCAATCTTTCTTCATCCGCTGCCTCCAAACCCGGCAAAGGGCAAAGCAATTACGCCGCTGCAAAAGGTGGTGTGGAAGCATTTACCAAGGCCATGGCGGTGGAATTGGCGCCGCGCAATATTTTGGTTAATGCAGTTGCACCCGGTGTGATAGTGACGGAAATGTCTGAACAAATTCGCGAATTGGGTGAAGAGGAAATTAAAGCGCGTTTGTTATTAAAACGTTATGCCGAAGCCGATGAAGTTGCAGACCTGGTGTGCTGGCTTGCCAGCCCCGCTAACCAATACATGACCGGAGAGGTATTGCACCTCGACGGCGGTTTAAAAATGGCGTAATGATTATGAACTTTCAAACAAAAAACGCATTGATTACCGGCGCCGCCACTGGAATAGGCGCCGCCACTGCCAAACAATTTTGCCAGGAACAGATAGGCACATTGATATTGCTGGATATCGCCGAACCTTTACTGCGGCAATTTGCAAAAGAATTGCGTGAAGCTTATCCACATACTTACATCATTACTTGCGTTGCCGATATTTCCAATCAACAGAAATTGCATGAATCGCTCAAACCATTGCTGCAACAAGTGGAGCATATAGACATTCTGGTCAACAGCGCTGGTGTCGGTGATGAAAACGAACCGGAAGAAAGTCAAATCTGGCACAAGGTACTCGGCATAAATTTGCACGGCACTTATTACACCAGCATTGAAGTGCTCGCGTTTATGCCTAATGGTGGGCGCATTATTAATGTGTCTTCTATTTTAGGGCGCGCAGGCAATGTGCGTAACACAGCCTATTGTACCTCCAAGCATGGGATACTGGGTTTCACCAAAAGCCTCGCGCTGGATTTGGCGCCGCGCAAAATTACCGTGAACGCAGTGTTACCCGGTTGGGTGGATACACCGATGTTGCGCCGCGAAATTGCATTGAATGCAGAAAAAATTGGCGCAGATCCGGAACAAATGTTGCGCACTGCCAAAAAGAAAATTCCTCTGAAACGCCTCACGCCCAGTGATGATGTAGCCAACCTGATTGCGTTTATCGCTTCCGCCGGTGCGGGCAGCATCACGGCGCAAAGTTTTACTATCGATGGTGGCTTCACATGCGGCGTTTAATCCAATTCACATCGCTAGCGCTATTTACCAATGCTTGTGAATTGCAAGCATTGGAAGTGAGCGGCAATGCAGCGTTAAACCTTGCTGCGCACACTGCCGGTGCGGAACCGGATTTGAGTGAACAAGGCGGTCAACTTGTAGTGAAATTTACTGAAGACCGCGACGCATTTTCGTTGGTCGGCGAAGGCCGTGCGCGCTGGAATCATGCGTATGCAAATGATTACAGCGAAGCGGCGCGCGACGATTACGAATGGAGCGCTGACTGGCGCGAACTGTATATCGCCAAAGATGTTAACCAATGGAATATCAGCCTTGGCATGCAACAGGTGGTGTGGGGCAAGGCAGACAACCTGCGTGTGCTGGACCAGGTTAACCCGCTCGATTACCGCGATTTTGTGTTGCCGGATTTAAATGATTACCGCAAACCGTTATGGATGGCCAAAGGTGAAGGTTATGTGGGCGATTGGTCGGTGCAAACATTTTATATTCCCTGGTTTGAACCTAACGATCAGGCGACACCTGGCAGTGAGTATGAATTTATTGCGATAGATCCTGAGCTCTTGCAAAGTTTCACATTGTTGCCAGAAAAAAAACCGGCACACACCGTTGATAATGGTGAAGCCGGTGTGCAAATCGCACGCAGTTTTTCCGGGCTGGATATAAATTTTTCCATCTTCCATACCTGGGATGACAACCCGGTGTATCGCCAGCAATATGCGATTGATGCCAGCGGTGAATTCATTGCTGAATTGCAACCGGAATATCACCGTCAATTGCATTTAGGTGTAGCGGCTGCATATTCATTAGCGAACGGTTTTGTATTGCGCACAGAGTGGCTGGTTATTCCCGACAGTGTTTATATGTTGAATGTAGCAGACATTAACGGCGGATTAATTGAAGAAACCACGGTGAATGCATTGCTCGGTCTGGATTATTCCTGGCGCGACTGGTTGTTCTCGATGCAAGCCAATGATCGTTATATCGATAACTGGACCAATGAATTTGCCAGCGCAGAACATCAACCCCTGGTTACCTTTTCCGCTACCGGGCAAAGTTTTTCCGGCCGTCTGGAATCGCGTATTGCAATTGCGCGTTTTACCGACGAGTCCAATGATCAATTATTGCAAATTCGCACCAGCTGGCGGCCAGACGATTATTGGGCCTACACACTGGGCGCGGATTATTTTAGCGGGCCAGCACAAGGCACCTTCGGCCAGTTTGCGCATAAAGATCGCGTATGGATAAAAGTGCAACGTTATTTTTAATTTTTTTAATAGTTATTATGGATTTTACAAGGAGCTTGTCATGAAATTTTTATCCATTGCGGCAGCAGGCATTAGCCTGTGCTTCATGTCCGCCACACAAGTGGCCGCCGTGACTGCCGATGATATTCTCTCCCAGGTGCGCAACCGCCCCGATGGTGTAGATACATTTGCCAATGCCAGTTTGGTATTGATAGAAAAAAATGGCAGCAAGCGCGTACGCGATTTGTTGTTCCTGCAAAAAGATTACGGCAAGGACGACAAGCTCACCCTGAGCTTTACCACGCCTGCGGATGTGAAAGGCGTGGTATTGCAAAGCATTAACTACGATGAATCGGTGCAAAAAGAAGATGATCAATGGATGTATCTGCCAGCGTTCCGCCAGATCCGTCGCATTGCCGCAACAGACAAACGCGGTTCTTTTATGGGTAGCCAATTTTCCTACATCGACCTGGATAAATTGCGTGTGACGGATTATCGCCAGACATTGGTGCGCGAAGAAAAAATCAATGAGCGCGATTGCTATGTAATTGAGCGCATACCATCGTCGCTGGAAGTGGTGAATCGCACCGGTTATCACAAGGTAAATGTATGGGTGGACAAGGATTCATCGGTGGTGGTGAAGCAAGTGTATTTCGATGCAAAGGGAATTCCGTTCAAAGAATTCTTTGCAAAAAAATTGGAACAAGTGCAAAACATCTGGACCGTTACCCACAGCGAAATGCGCGATCTGGTCAATGGCCGCACGTCGGAATTAATTTTCAGCGGGGTGCGTTATGACGTAGGGCTGGATGACAGTTTGTTTCAACACAATATTATGAAAACAGGAGTGAAAAATGGAAACTTACCTCAAGTTCGTTGATCGTTGGTCGCGTGCGATTATTTTCGTACTCTTTTCGATCACCCTGTTTTTTGCATTGCAGTTGGGCAATTTGACCAATGACAGCAATCCTTATCTATTGCCGGAAAACCATCCAGCGCGCAAATCCATTCTGGATATGCAGCAGGAATTCAGCGGCACTTTTGATGCAGCGATGGTGGTTGTACATAACAAACAGGATATTTTTAATCGCACTACATTGGATGCGGTTTATGAACTGACCACTGAATTTCGCAAATTAATGTTAGCCACCGACGCCGATGCGCAATACTTGCAACAGCTGGCTGATAAGTACAGTGCGCAGGTGCCGGAGTTTCGCACACTGAGTGAATCCATTGTGCGCGATGGATTGGCTCAAAGTGATTTTTTTGCGGCGGATGAATTGCTGCAAAAAACCAGGCATCTTTCACTGACCCATACCGAAGCTGCATTCCTTGCGTATTTGCCGCGCCGCTTGAACCCGATCAAGGAAATGGCAGGCCTGGCAGCATCGGATAACATTATCACTGAAGATGGTACGCTAAAAATATTCAAAAGCCTGCACGATAAGGAAGTGCCTGCCGAGCAAATCAAACGCGAGGTAATGGGCAATGAATTGATGGTAAACAGCGTGTTCTCGGCAGATAACAAATCCACCATGATTACTGTGGAATTATTTGTAAAGCAGGATGACGCCGATGGGCAGGTGCGTGCTTATGAAGCAATCAAACAATTAATTGAGGATTACCGCGCGCGCCATCCGGAGTTTACCGATGAAGTTTATATTGCCGGTGTGCCCATTTTTATCGCTGAGCAAAAAAAATTAACAGATGCCGATCTGGGCACGCTGTTACCGGTTGTACTGTTAATTGTGGGTACAATCCTGGTGGTATTTTTCCGTCGCCCCATGGGGTTTTTGTTGCCGATGCTCAACGTCATTATGTGCACCATCTGGACGCTGGGGATGATGAGTTTGATGCGCGAGCCGATGGATTTGGTAACCAGTGCCTTGCCGGTATTTTTAATTACCATTTGCGGTGCTGACGCTATCCACATGATGAACGAATATTACACGCACCATAATTCCGGTTTGCCGCCGCGCGAAGCGGTTAAAAAATCCTTGCGTGCCATGTTTTCGCCGATCGTCCTTACCACTGTCACCACAGTTGCGGGATTTCTATTTTCCACCTCGACCAATATTTCCAGTATTCAATCGTTTGGCATTTATATGGCGGTTGGTTTGGTGACGGCGCAAATTATTTCGCTGCTATTAATCCCTGCCTGGTTGAACTTAACCAAAGGCCAGCGCCAACCCGATGCGCAAAAAGAATCCGGACGTGAATACCTGGGTGAAGCATTGGCAACATTCTTCGGTGCGATGATTCGTCGCCGCCGTTTATCACTCGTCGTATTTGCAGTAGTGATGCTGGGCTGCGGTGCAATGGCCACGCGTATTGTGGTGGAGGACGCAGGTTCGGATTATTTTGCGGCGGATAATAAATTCCGTATTTCTGATGAGTTTGTTAATTCTCATATTGCCGGGACCAGTCCAGGCTGGGTGGAAATAAAAGGCGTTGGGCCCAATGCTATTTTGAATGTCGACACCGTTGCCTTTATCGATAAACTGGATAAATTTTTATTAACCCAGCAAAACGTAACTTATACCTATTCCATCGCCACTTACATTAAACGTATGAACCTGGCGTTGCACGATATGGACCCGGCATTCAATCGTTTGCCGAATAAAATCGAACAAGTCAGTTCAATTGATCCTGACACCAACCAAACCATTGTTGAGGAAATCAGTGGCGATGAAGTGGTATCACAATTGGTGCTGCTTTACGAAAATGGCGGCGGCAGTGATCTGAACAACGTGCTCACACGCGATTTTTCCAAAGCGGCAGTGTTATTTACGATGAATACCACACGGGCAACTGAATATCAGGTATTGCTGGATAATCTGAATGCATGGATCGCGGCGAACAAACCTGCCAATGTGGAACTGCAAGTGGCTGGGACTCCTGTGATCTGGACCGGTGTGTTGCACGAGATTATTAAAGGCCAATTTACCAGTTTTGTGTTGGCATTCAGTTCCATCTGCCTGGTATTGATGTTGTGGTTGCGCTCTGCGCGTTTGGGTTTGCTGACTGCGTTGCCGCTCGCGGCAACCATGGTCAGTTATTACGGCATAATGGCGGCGTTGGGAATTGAATTGAATATTGGCACTGCTCTGATTTCATTTATAGTGGTCGGTATTGTGGACTATTCCGTTCACTACTTGCATCGTGTGAAAGAACATTTCGCCAGCTCTGACAGTATTGATGAATCACTGCTGTATGCCATTCGCCATTCAGGCTCATCGATTGTTTTTAACGTTGCGCTGTTTTCGTTGGGTTTCCTCACATTATTATTTTCACAATTTACGCCGATTGCGCATCTTGGTGGGCTGGTGGCATTAGCATTGACAATCAGCGGTTTTATGTCGATCTTCCTGATCTCGATGCTGGCACCCTGGTTTATGCGCAAGGAGCCGCAAGCAGAAAATAGTGAGGCAATTGAAAACCCTCTTTTCATAAAAGCAGCAAAAACAAGTGAGTATTCATGACTAAAAATATTGTGGTGATTCTCGGGCATCCCGATTCCAACAGCTATTGCGGTTCATTGGCCGAATCCTATACGCAAACGGCGCGAGCAAACGGCCACAACGTAAAGTTATTCAAATTGGGTGACGCGAATTTTGATCCCGTTTTACACCACGGTTATAACCAGCGGCAGGAACTGGAACCTGACCTGGTGGAAATGCGCGAGGCCATTTTATGGGCTTCGCACATTGTGTTTGTTTATCCCATTTGGTGGGGTTCCATTCCCGCTTTGTTGAAAGGTTTTTTTGATCGGACATTCTTGCCCGGTTTTGCGTTTCGCTACCGCGAGAATTCTGTGTGGTGGGATAGGTTGCTTGCAGGGAGAAGTGCGCATTTGATTGTGACTATGGATACACCGCCCTGGTATTACCGCTGGATTTATAAAATGCCGGGGCACAATCAAATGAAAATTACCATTCTCGAATGGTGTGGTATCAAGCCCGTCAAAATCAGTGCGTTTGGCCCGGTGCGCAATTCAACCGACCAACAACGCGAAAAATGGCGGCAAGCGGTAATTAAATACGCCGGGCGTATTTAGGATTTTTCACTCAATCATTAAATGAATCCAAGGCAGGGTTTAATCATGCGTGTTAGTCAGAAACACTTATTTAAAATATCGATGGCATTGCTCAGTGCTTTTTTTTCCTGCACTCCGGCTGCCGCCACTCCTCCCACCAGTTCATTCGTTGCCTTTGAAAGTGGCCATGTACGGCCACTGGCAATATCGAACGATAAATCCCTGGTTTTTGCGGTGAATACGCCGGATAACCGTCTGGAAATTTTACGTGCGGAATCCGATCGCCTTGTGCATTTGCATTCGGTTCCCGTGGGAATGGAGCCGGTATCGGTAGCCGTACGCAATAAAAATGAAGTATGGGTTGTCAATCATTTATCCGACAGCATCAGCATTGTGCGTCTCGATCAGGGCAAGCCGCGCGTAACGCAAACATTATTGGTTGGCGATGAACCGCGCGATATTGTGTTTGCCGGGAAAAATAAAAACCGCGCGTTTATTACCACCGCGCATCGCGGCCAGAATGCACCTTTTGATCCGCAATTAAAAAAAGCCGGTGTTGGCCGTGCTGACGTGTGGGTATTTGATGCAACCGATCCCGGTGAAGGCTTGGGTGGAAAGCCGCTTACTATTTTAAGTTTGTTTGGCGACACGCCGCGCGCATTGGCAACCAGCAAAGATGGTTCAAAAGTGTATGCCGCCGTTTTCAATTCCGGTAACCAGACGACCGTATTGCAAGGTGATTTACCGAATGGTGGTTTGCCCAAAGCATCGCCCCATATAAATACTGCCGGTGAGCAGGCAGTATCCACTGGTGTAATTGTGAAATTCAACGGTAAGGATTGGGTGGATTCGGGGAATCCGCTGACGGGCGAAGCGCCGAAAATCTGGAACGACCGAGTCCGTTTTTCATTGCCGGACAACGACGTATTTGTGATCGATGCCGATGCGAAATTGCCAAGGAAAATTACAGAATACAAAGGTGTTGGGACGACCTTGTTTAATATGGTTGTAAATCCTAAAACCGGTACGCTGTATGTTTCCAACACTGAAGCGCGCAACAATATTCGTTTTGAGGGGCCGGGTTCCATTTCATCAACTGTGCGCGGCAATTTTGTGCAGAGCCGTATCACTGTGATTGATGATGGCAAAGTGTTGCCGCGCCATTTGAACAAACATATTAAATCCTACGATAAACCTGTCGGCACAGAAACAGAGCGGCAGTTAAGTTTGGCCACACCATTGGAAATGGTGATTTCCAATGATGGAAAAAAACTATACCTTGCTGGTTTTGGTTCGCAAAAAATTGGTATTTATTCCACTGATGAATTGAAATCCGATAGTTTTACGCCGTCACTAAACCAGCAAATTAATTTGAGTGGTGGTGGTCCGAGCGGTTTGGTCTTGGATGATGACAATCAACGCTTGTTTGTCATTACGCGTTTTGATAATTCGGTCGCTATGATCAATACCAAAAACCGTAAGGAAATTGCCAAGCTCGCGCTTTACAATCCGGAGCCGCAAACTATTGTCGATGGGCGAAAATTTTTATATGACGCAGCGCTTACATCCAGTCGCGGTGATTCTTCCTGTGCAGGTTGCCATGTCTTTGGCGATATGGATCACTTGTCCTGGGATTTGGGAAATCCCGATGCATTAATTGCCAATAACCCGCGCAAGTATGTTCCGCTCTTTGACGCATTCCCGGAATTTACCACGCCGTATTTCAATCCGATGAAAGGCCCGATGGGAACGCAAAGTTTCCGTGGCATGGCGGGCAACGGACCGATGCATTGGCGCGGTGACCGCACCGGTATTACGCACGATGCTGATGAAACATTGGAAGAGCAGGCCTTTGAAGATTTCAATGTTGCATTCCAGGGATTATTAGGACGCGCGACACCGCTCACCGATGAAGAAATTGATGCGTTCGCGAAATTTGCCATGCAGTTAACCTATCCACCAACCCCTATTCGCCGTTTGGATAATGTGCTAACGCCAAGCCAGGCTGCCGGCGAAGAAACCTTCCGCAATTTTCTTAGCACTGGTCCAGGGCTGATGTCCTGTAATGATTGCCACACCGTGGATATTGCAGCCGGCAAATTTGGTACATCCGGTTTAATGGCGGTGGAAGGTGGTGGCCTTGCTGAGAACTTTAAAACACCGCATCTGCGCAACGCCTATCAAAAAGTGGGAATGTTTGGCAGCACCGGTAGCCCGAATGACGGCTATCCATTTACCGGTGAACAAATTCGCGGCTTCGGTTACCAAAGTGATGGCAGTATCGATTCGGTCAGCGAATTCCTTACACTGGAATTCAATTTGTTCCAGTTTGAAACGGAAACCGATAAACAAAATGTGGTGGATTTTGTTTTGAGTATGGTGGGTGAGATGGCACCGGTTGTTGGCCAGCAAGTTACGCTCAACTACAAAAATGTTTTTAACAAGGCCACGCGCGATCGGATAGAACTTATGTTCGCAGCTGCGCAAGTAAAAACACCGCGCCCTGAATGTGATTTGATCGTTAAGGGAGAACTGCTTGGGCAATCTGTGGGTGGCTTGTTAAAAGATAATGGCAAATTTGCATTGGATAGTCGCAAATCTCCGCCGCTCAGTTTGGCCACCCTCATGTACGCCTCGGCCGTTAAGGGCAACACGTTGACCTTTACCTGCGCACCACCCGGCTCGGGTTACCGCATGGCCCTGGATCGCGATGAAGATGGTGTTCTGGACGGCGATGAGCGTTAATAGAAAGTAGTTTCTTGCAATACTGGTTGGTGAATATCAACCAAAGCTAATACTAGCCCGCTGGTTTTATCGCCATGCGGGCTTTGTTTTGTTGAAAAGTGTAAAAAATAAGGCAACGTTGTCAGGATGGCTTGCAGTAACAGGTTTGGGTCCGTTATTGTCGGCTGGTTCTATAATTTTTATAAATTACGACGGGCTAACATCATGAGTTCTCCAACCTCAATTCCGGGGCATGGCAACGGGTTATCTAATAATCCATCTAATAACGAGCTATCGGGTAACGGGCAACCTGGCCGTGCGTTGCCTAATCGCGTGTTATCCATCGATGTCTTTCGCGGCATCATCATTTTTACCATGGTATTTGTTAACGAGCTGGCAGGTGTTGCGGATATTCCGCAGTGGATGAAGCATCTTCCTGCGGACGTTGACGGCATGACATTTGTGGATCTGGTTTTCCCGGCGTTTTTATTTATCGTCGGTATGTCTATTCCGTTTGCAATCCAGGCGCGCGCTAATAAAGGCGATTCATCGCTGGAAATTTTTAAACACATTGTGCTGCGCAGTGTCGGGTTGATCGTGATTGGGGTGTTTATGGTTAATACCGAATCCGGTTATGACGCGGCGGCGATGAGTATCTCCATGCCGCTGTGGTCGTTGCTGATGTTTATTTATGTCTTGCTGATCTGGTCGAATTATCCCAAAACTATTTCACCTGCGATTGCGCTGGGTGCAAAGTTAATTGGTGTTGCCGGTTTAATCATGTTGTGGTGGTTGTATAAAGGCACCGCGAGTGCCGGTATGACACCGCAGTGGTGGGGAATCCTCGGGTTAATTGGTTGGGCCTATTTAATTGCGGGCACAATTTTTTTGTTGTGCCGCAATATTATTTCTGCATCCGCGCGCGTATTAACACTGGCGATTATTGCGTTAGTTTTACTCGGATTGTTTGCGATCTCATTTAAAGCTGATACAACCACTGCGCCGCTACTTGCACTGATAAAAGAGCAGGGCGGTAATTACACCCACGCTGCGATTGTGTTGGCTGGCGTTATCCTGTCGCAATTATTTTATGCCCCGCAATTTGCTACAAAGAAAGCTGGATATTATTGGTTGTTTACCGCGGTAGCGGGATTGCTGGCGCTTGCAAGCTGGCAGTTTTTTCCGATCTCTAAAATTTGGTCTACCCCGAGTTGGGGCTTGTTTAGCGTGTTTTTCTGCTGTGCAATTTTTGGTGCGGTGTATTGGTTGGTGGATGTAAAACAACAATATGCCTGGACCAAATTCTTTGAACCTTCCGCAACCAATCCTCTGCTGGTTTATATTTTGCCGTACATTTTGTTTGCATTAAGCGGGATTGTCGGCTTTCATTTTCGTCCGGAAATGTTTGATGCGGGTGTGCCGGGAATTATCTGGAGTTTGTTTTTTTCGTGCGTGATTATGTTGATTGGTGCTGGCCTTACACGGATGGGATTGCGCGTTAAGCTTTAATCTACGGTTGTGTAAATGTTTTTGATCGCGCTTTGTAGCACGTTCGTGGTCCGGTTCATTGTTTCAAAAACGCATCCATCCATGGAGCTTCCTTTCGCCATCCATGGCTCTAGGACTTTGAAACAATGAACCGGACCACGAACTCACATTCGAGTAATTTCCGGCAACAGATTAATCCCATTCAGGCGCAAACCCGGGGTTAGCAACCCTGTCACCACTATCCAGTTCCGTAATCGCTTTTATTTCCTCATCGGTTAATTTGATGTTCGTCGCATGTAAATTACTCTGCAAATTTTCGCGTTTGGTCGACGATGGAATCACCGCAAAACCTTGCTGTAAAGACCATGCCAGTGCGATTTGCGCCGGCGTCGCTTTATGGGCTTCCGCAATCTTTTGGATAACCGGCTCGTGTAACACCTTGCCGACAGCGAGCGGCATGTAAGCTGTAATATGAATGCCTTGTTCGCGCAAAAAATGAATCAATTTGCGATTCTGCAAAAACGGATGCACTTCAATCTGGTTGGTAGCAATTTCATTGGCGCCAATGATGTTAATCGCTTCCTGCGTATGTTTGATGGTGAAATTGGAAATGCCGATTAATTCGGTTAAGCCTTCTTTTTTTGCTTGCAGTAATTGCTCCAGGTAAACCGCCGCTGGAATTTCATTGTTGGGCGACGGCCAGTGGATCAGCGTGAGATTCACGCGTTCCAGCTGCAATTTTTGCAAACTTTCTTTCAGGCTGGGAATTAATTTTCCTTCGGCAAAACGATCCGTCCAGATTTTGGTGGTAACAAATAATTCATTTGCAGAAACTTTGCTGGCTTTGATTGCTTTGCCGACATCGGCTTCGTTGTCATAAGCTTGCGCGGTATCGATATTGCGATAGCCGAGTTCAATGCCGTTATAAACCGCATCAAATGCTTGCTGGTCTTTCAAGCGGAATGTGCCCAGGCCGAATGGTGGAATATTTGCGGTGCTCATAATGTATCCCCGTAAAAATATTTTGAGATGATGCTAAAAAAGTAATCGATATTAATGAGAGCTGACAGCGAGGTTCTCCGGTAAATCACCGGGTAATGGGTTGGCTTTGTCGAGCTTGCCGCTCCAGCGTGTTAACAAAATGGCGCACACGACAACCATTGCGCCGATCCAGGGGGTGTGTTGCAGACCCCAGCTATCGACAATCAATCCACCGGCCCATGCACCCAATGCGATTCCCAAATTAAACGCAGCGATATTCAAGCCTGATGCAACATCAATTGCATGGGGCGTGTGATGCGCGGCTTGCTGTACTACATAAACTTGCAATCCCGGCACATTACCGAATGCAAATGCGCCCCATATTAAAACGGTTGCCACTGCAAACCATGGATTCGCAGCAGTAAATGTAAATACAAACAGCACTAACGCCAATCCGGCAAAAATAATTTGCAGTGCAGGAATCGGACCTTTTTGATCGGCGAGTTTTCCGCCCCAAATATTTCCCACTGCCACAGAGAAGCCATACACCAGTAAAACCAGAGCGACACTGCTATTACTCAAGCCGGTGATTTGCTCCAGGATCGGCGCGAGGAAGGTAAACGCAATAAAAGTACCGCCATAACCCACCGCCGTCATTGCATAGACCAATAACAAGCGCGGTTGTTTTAACACCTGTAACTGTTGCAAAACCGACGCCGGCTTGTTGTGTTGCAAGGTGCGTGGAATAAATAACAAGCTTGTAATAAATGCGATTACACCTAACGCGGACACGGCTAAAAATGTTGCGCGCCAACCAAAATGCTGGCCAATAAAAGTGCCCAATGGAACACCGGTCACCAACGCCACCGTAAGGCCGGAAAACATAATCGCAATCGCGCTGGCCGCTTTATCTTTAGCCACTAAATTGGTGGCAATCGTTGCGCCTATTGAAAAGAAAACACCGTGCGCGAGGCCCGTTAGAATTCGTGCAATCACCAACGATTCATAACCCGGTGCTTGCCAGGCAACCAGGTTGCCCAGCGTGAATAACAACATCAAACCCAGCAGCAACCATTTGCGTGGTAATTGGCCGGTGAGCGCGGTTAACACCGGTGCACCGACCGCAACACCAAGGGCATAAAGGCTGACGAGTAACCCTGCTGGCGGCAGGCTGACTTGTAGATCGGCGGCAATGGTCGGGATCAAACCGACGATCACAAACTCGGTGGTGCCTATGGCAAAAGCGCTGATGGTCAGCGCCAGCAAGGCGATGGGAATACGCATAAATCTTTCCTCAATAACGATTAATCAATGATGGTCGCTATTGTGGTGGGTTGATATTTGCAGAAAAATAGCCTTATATGCATAAGATTTTTGCGAAAAAATCAACAATGAGGCAATGATGAAAACAACACTCGATGAAATGCAGGCGTTTGTGCGCGTAGTAGATACCGGATCGATCACTGCCGCTGCCGATCAACTGGGGCAAACGGTATCCGCATTGAGTCGCGCGCTGGCGCGCCTGGAAGAAAAACTGGAAGTCACCTTGATGCGCCGGACCACACGCCGCTTGGAATTAACCGAAGAAGGTCAGGTATTTCTCGCGCAAACGCGCAAAATTATTAGCGCGGTGGAAGAAGCAGAAGAGCAGATGGAAATTCGCCGCAAGTTACCGGCGGGTTTATTACGCGTTAACGCCGCATCGCCATTTATGTTGCATGTGCTTGTGCCATTGGTGCGCGGCTTTCGCCAACGTTATCCCGATATAGAACTCGAATTAAATACCAATGATCAAATTATCGATCTACTGGAACATCGCACCGATATCGCTATTCGCATCGGCGCGCTTGGTGATTCCAGTTTGCATGCGCGGCCATTGATGACGAATCGTTTGCGTATTCTCGCCAGCCCTGGTTATGTGCGTGAAATGGGTGAGCCCAAATCTCCCGGGGGGTTATTGTCGCACCGCTTGCTGGGTTTTTCGCGGCCTGAATCCTTGAATGCGTGGCCATTGCGAAGCGCACAAGGCGATAGATTTATTATTGCACCGCAGGTGCTCGCATCAAGCGGGGAAACATTGCGGCAATTGGCGTTGGCCGGTGAAGGTATTGTTTGCCTGGCGGATTTTATGACGAGCGAAGATAGAAAAAAAGGAAACCTGGTTCAGGTATTGGAAGGTGATACGGTAGAGGTATTACAGCCGGTAAATGCAGTCTATTATCGCAATACGGCACTGGCTTCACGCATTTCCTGCTTCCTGGACTATGTGAGCGAACAGGTGGGGAAACAAAAAATAAATTAATTCTCCTTAATTAATTTTCTATCGCGGATAGTTGAAAATTATTTGTCACCGCCAGAGCAAGGCCAAGTGGGTTTTGCGCTAAACCAGAATTCCGGTTTCAAACCAATCAGGCGATAAATTGCCGTTGGCAAATCACTGCGCACATTATCAATATTGCGGGTCACGCGTGCGTGCGTAATCAGGCCTTGCACATACTGCTGCATCAAGCGCGCGGTTTGTTCGATATCTTTTTGTTCACACAAATAATTGCCGCTCAGCAAGCTGCGCACCAGTGCCTGATTGTATTTTGCGCCGCGCTCCGTCATCAGCTGCAAGGTTTCAGTAATGCGCGGCTCACTACAACCCGCCTGCATACCCGCACTGAAAAAAGCGCACCCGGGAACGTTGTCTTTATCTTCGCCCACTTTGTTTACGTAAATAAATTGCAACCAGTTTTCCAATTGCTCAAGCGGTGTGTTGATGGGCGAGAGCATGCAATCCATATCCTGGCGAATTTTTTCCCAGTGGTGGCTGGTTGCTTCGCAGAACAATTCGGCTTTGGATTCAAAATGGTGATAGAAACTTCCCTTGGTGACGCCTGCTTGCTTGCAGATTTCATTTACACCCACAGCGCTGTAATTGCTGGTCCAGATCAGGTCCAGCGCGGTTTCCAGTAGCAGTGTTCGGGTATCAGGGGCGTTCATAAACAGGGTTACTCAAAAAAGTGGGCGTACAAATGTTGTGGTTATTATGATACCGGGTGGTATGTTTTTCAATCGCATACTCGGGCTTTAAACCGTCGGTACGGGAAAGATAGCGCTTTGGAAAAAATCCTGCAACCCGATAAGTCTGTTGATTTTATTGATGTTTTGAGCGGTTTAGGCATCTGCATTTGCACTGGGAAACAATGGAAATAAAAAATTCTGTTGACCAGCATACCAACCGGTATGTATAGTTTGCCGAAATGTCCGGTTCAACCTCTCCGTTCTGGTATTCCCCCAAGGGAGCTTAACTCGTCATTGATTTGCAAGAGCAACAGGAGCCCATCATGTCTAGCACAATACTATCTCGCAAAGTTATTACTTACGCTGCAATCGCCATACTGACAGGTATTGCCAGTGTCCATTATGTATCTGGTGTCGTTGCGGCAACTCCCGCAGCCGTACCACCCGCCCCGGCGGTTGATGTTGTTGTTTTACAGCCCCAGGAAATCCGTTCCTGGGCTGGCTTTTCCGGTCGCCTGGCGCCGGTAGAGAGCGCAGCGATCAAACCGCTGGTTAGCGGCACTATCCAGAAGGTGTTGTTCACCGAAGGTCAACAGGTGAAAAAAGGTGAGCCGTTATTTGTAATTGATCCGCGTCCGCACCAGGCATCGGTGCAGCGTGCACAAGCGCAATTGGCGACCGCCCAATCGCGCGCCAAGCTCGCGCAGGATGAACTGACCCGTGCCGAACAATTAATCGGTGCAAAACTGGTATCGCAAAGTGTTTACGATTCTGCCCTGAGCGCCCATCAGGTTGCCCAGGCCGACGTAAAGCAAGCCGATGCCGCATTGAACCAGGCAAAACTTGATTTGGAATATGCGCACATCAGCGCACCGATTTCCGGTCGTGTTGGCCGCGCTGAACTCACCGTCGGTAACGTAGTGGAAGCCGGTGTAAATGCACCCGTGCTGACGCAAATTGTTGCCAACGACAAACTCTACGCTGAATTCAATGTTGATGAAGCGACTTACGTGCAGTTGGTGCGCAACACCAAAGATGTTCAAGCGATGCCAGTAGAGCTGAGCCTTGCCGGTGATACGAAATCTGCATATGAAGGCCACATTTATGCGTTTGATAATCGTCTGGATACCAACAGCGGCACTATTCGCGCCCGCGCAATTTTTGACAACAAAGATGGCGCACTGACCGCAGGAATGTTTGCCAATGTGCGTTTGGGGTCGGCGGAAAAAGTTCAGGCGTTATTAGTGCCTGAACGCGCAATCGGGACCAACCAAAGTAAAAAATATGTGTTGGTGGTGGATGAAACCAACACCGCCAATTATCGCGAAGTGACCCTTGGCGATCATTACGAAAGCCAGCGGGTTATTCAGGTTGGGGTGAATGCCGGTGAAAAAGTAATTGTGAATGGCCTTTCTCATGTGCGACCGAAAAGTGTCGTGAATCCCACCGTTGCAGTAACCAAAAAATCAGAGGAAGAAGATACGCGGGTTGCGTCAATTCATTAGTCTGATTGGTTTCCTGACATTCTGTAACACGATTTAATTTTTGAAAGAGCACAGCGAGGCACCGGTAAATTTTACCGGTGCTCTCCAAACTCATCCCATTAAAACCCCGGTCTCTATAAGACCCTGGCCATAAAAGCTGGCAGGTACACCATGAACATATCCAGATTTTTTGTGGATCGCCCCATTTTTGCCGGTGTGATTTCACTCCTGATTTTTATCGCTGGCTTCATCGCCATGTTTCAATTACCGATTTCGGAATACCCTGATGTCTCTCCGCCTTCGGTGGTCGTTAATGCATCTTATCCCGGTGCAAACCCGAAAGTAATTGCGGAAACCGTTGCAACGCCATTGGAGGAGCAGCTCGCCGGCACTGAAAATATGTTGTACATGTTTTCGCAAGCGACTACTGATGGTCGTTTAACCTTGACCGTGACCTTCCGTATCGGCACCGACCCTGACCTTGCACAACAAATGGTGCAAAACCGTATTTCACAAGCATTGCCGCGTTTGCCTGATGTAACGCGCCAGCGCGGTGTGACCGTAGTAAAAAGCTCGCCGGATTTAACCATGGTGGTGCATTTAATTTCGCCGGATAAAAGTTACGACGAACTTTATCTGCGCAACTATGCGTTGATGAATATTAAAGACGAACTCGCCAAAGTGCAGGGCGTTGGTATGGTACGCCTGTTTGGCTCGGGCGATTACGCGATGCGTATCTGGTTGAATCCGGAAAAAATCGCCGAGAAAAATCTCACCGCCAATGAAGTGGTCAATGCAATTCGCGAGCAAAACGTGCAGGTTGCTGCCGGTATTATCGGTGGTGCGCCGGTGACTGACCTCGTGGATGTGCAATTACCGGTTAATGCCAAAGGTCGTTTGGATAATCCCGAAGAATTCGGTGAAATTATTATTCGCGCCGGCAGTAATGGTGAAATCACGCGCTTGAAAGATGTTGCGCGTGTGGAAATGGGCGCGTCCGAATTTGCGTTGAACTCCATGCTTGATAGTCAGCCTGCGGTTGCTATCCCCATTTTCCAGGCACCCGGTGCCAACGCGATTCAAATTTCCGATAACGTTCGTGCCACTATGGCGGAATTAAAAAAACGCTTTCCGGAAGGTGTGGATTACCACGTTGTTTATGACCCGACGATTTTCGTAAAAAGTTCGATCAAAGCAGTAATTAAAACCCTGGCCGAAGCGCTCGCATTGGTAGTAGTGGTGGTGATCCTGTTTTTGCAAACCTGGCGCGCGTCGATTATTCCGTTGCTGGCCGTTCCGGTTTCAATTATCGGTACCTTTGCGTTGATGTGGGCGTTCGGATTTTCCATCAATACGCTCTCGCTGTTTGGCTTGGTATTGGCAATCGGTATCGTGGTGGATGATGCGATTGTGGTGGTGGAAAACGTTGAGCGGAATATCGAAGAAGGCTTAACACCCATCGCGGCAACTTATAAAGCGATGCAGGAAGTGAGCGGGCCGATTATTGCCATTTCATTAACGCTGATTGCGGTATTTGTACCTATTGCCTTCGTTAGTGGTTTGACGGGGCAGTTCTACAAACAATTTGCGTTGACGATTGCGATTTCTACGGTGATTTCTGCAATTAACTCGCTGACCTTAAGCCCGGCGTTAGCAGCGTTGTTATTAAAAGGCCACAACGAACCCAAGGATCGCCTGACCATTGGTATGGATAAAATATTTGGCCGTTTCTTCGCATGGTTCAATCGCAGCTTTGCGCGTGCATCCGGAAATTATTCAACCAAAGTTGGAAAAATTCTTGGCCGCAAAATGGCTGCTGTAGGTGTGTATGCGATTTTGCTTGGCATTGCGGTGGTGGGTTTCAATATTATCCCGAAAGGCTTTGTGCCTGCGCAGGATAAACAATACCTGATCGCGTTCGCGCAATTGCCTGACGGTGCAACCCTGGATCGCACTGAAAAAGTGATTCGTGAGATGGGGGAAATCGGTTTGGCCGAAGCGGGTGTAGAAAATGCAGTGCAATTCCCGGGCTTGAGTATTAATGGTTTCACCAACAGCTCCAGTGCCGGCATTGTGTTTTTCCCGTTAAAAGATTTCGACCAACGTAAAAGCGATGATCTTTCTGCGGCGGCAATTTCGCAAAAACTGCAAATGAAATTTGGTGGCATCGAAGAGGCATTTATTGCAATTTTCCCTCCACCACCCGTGCGCGGTTTAGGGACGACAGGCGGATTTAAATTGCAAATTGAAGATCGCGCCGGTTTAGGTTACGAGAAGCTTGCGGAAGTTGTTGCGCAAGTGCAGCAAAAAGCCATGCAGCGCCCTGAGTTGGCGAGCGTGTTCTCCAACTACAAAATCAACGTGCCGCAATTGTATGCTGATGTGGATCGCACCAAGGCCAAACAGCTGGGATTAAACGTAAAAGAAATTTTTGACACCATGCAGGTTTATCTGGGCTCGCTCTACGTCAATGATTTCAACCAGTTTGGTCGCACTTATCAAGTCATCGCACAAGCGGATGCGCCTTATCGCAACACGCCGGAAGATGCGTTGAATTTAAAAGTGCGTAATGCGCAAGGCGACATGGTGCCGTTAGGTGCAGTATTAACGATGAAAGAAAGCTACGGCCCTGAAAGTGCGGCGCATTACAACGGTTATTTGGCGGCGGATATAAATGGCAATGCAGCGCCCGGTTATTCCAGCGGTCAAGCGCAAGATGCCATCGCTGAAATCCTGGATGAAGTATTGCCTGCAGGTATTGTGTATGAATGGACTGATTTGACCTATCAGGAAGTGTTGGCTGGCAATACTGCAATTTATATTTTGCCATTGTGTTTGTTGCTGGTGTTTTTAGTGTTGGCTGCGCAATACGAAAGTCTGGCATTGCCATTGGTAGTAGTGACTATTGTTCCGCTGTCGATTTTGTCTGCACTGTTCGGTGTGTGGGTGAGCAATGGCGATAACAACATCTTTACGCAAATCAGTTTGTTTGTGCTTGCCGGCCTCGCCAGCAAGAACGCGATTTTGATTGTGGAATTTGCGCGGGAGTTGGAAATTCGCGGCATGCAAACCTATGAAGCTGCCATTACCGCCAGCCGCATGCGTTTGCGTCCGATATTGATGACTTCCTTCGCTTTTATTATGGGTGTGTTGCCGATGGTGTTCTCAACCGGTGCCGGTGCAGAAATGCGTAGCGTAATGGGAATCGCGGTGTTCTCCGGTATGTTGGGTGTGACTTTCTTTGGATTGTTCTTTACCCCGATGTTCTATGTGTTGTTGCGCAAGCTGGAAGGTAACCGTAAATATCATCACCACGATGAGACCGCCGGAAACTTTCAACAGCAATCAGCAATTACCCATCACGAGGTGAAAGCATGAAACGAAAAGTATTGATTAAAGTATTCAGTGTGGCGTTGTTACCCTTGATGATCAGTGCATGCAGCGGATTTAAATCGGTTGAAAACGCGCAACAACTCGCACAATTGCCAGCAACTCCGGCGGCATTTAATTTGCCGCAGGGAGTCAGTGCAGAAAAGCCGGTCGCTGATTGGTGGGCGCAGTTGCATGACGTGCAATTAAATCAATTGATTGCGGATTCATTACAGCGCAATCACAGCATCCGTATCGCACAGGCATCGTTGGAAGAGTCGCGCGCATATTTACGCAACAGCAGGCTGGATCGCTATCCGACTGTTGAAGCTAATGCAAGTGGCACCCGCCAGCGCCAAAGTGTAGATATCAGTGGTGATGCCAATGCTCCGATTACGGAAACCTATCAAGCAGGTTTTGGTGCAAGTTGGGAGCTGGATATTTTTGGCCGTGTGCGCAACGGCGTGAAATTATCCAAAGCGCAAGTTGCCGCGCGTAAAGCAGATTTGCAAGCCGCACAAGTGAGTGTAGCGGCGGAAGTTGCCAGCGCGTATATCAGTTTGCGTGGTAATCAATATTTATTGGATGTGGCCGAACGCAACGCCAAAAACCAACAGGAATCCTTGCAGCTAACGCAGCGGTTTGAAGAAGTGGGGCGCGGTGACCAATTGGATGTGGCACGCGCAGAAGCACAGCTCGAATTAACGCGCGCAACCATTCCCGCATTACAAGCGCAAGTCAACACAGCGCTCAATCGCATTGGCGTATTAACCGGTACACCAACAGAGCAATTAAAAACATCGCTCGCGGAAGTGAAATCACTACCGGAAATTCCAGCCTCATTTGCGGTGGGAAATCCCGCGGATTTATTAAAGCGTCGCCCGGATATTCGCCGTGCGGAACAAGCGTTGGCGGGATCGGTTGCTGAATACAATATTCGCGTGGCGGATTTATATCCCGGTATCAGTTTTACCGGTGGCCTCGGATATCTCTCTACGGATTGGGAGCGTTTGGGGAATCGGGAAACTGAAACATTTTCTTTTACACCGCGAATCCATTGGGCCGCGTTTAACCTTGGTCGCGTCGATGCGCAAATTGATGCTGCTGATGCCCGCACGCATCAACGCATTGCAGAATTTGAGCAGCGCGTGTTGGTAGCATTGGAAGAAACCGATAATGCATTGCAAAATTTTGCACGTGAAGAGGAGCGCCGCACCGGATTGCAGCGCGCACTGTCCGCCAGCAACCAAGCGGCATTTTTTGCGCGGAAAAAGTTTGAAGTAGGTAGCAGCGATTTTCTCACGGTATTGGATGCTGAACGTTCACAGCTAAACGTAAGTGCGCAATTAGCGCAGAGCGATATGCAAGTGCTGTTGAACCTGGTTGCGGTGTATAAAACCCTGGGTGGTGGTTGGGAGTTGCAACAGAATCCGGTGGCGAGTAATCCTTAAGTCATCATTGATTCCGTGCGTATTGTCTTGTGTTTCTGGTTATTGTTTTTATTTTGGAAAACCGACTCTTTAAGCCCTTCATTGTAAAGAGTTGCTCTTTGCCTGCCGTGTTGCTCCTACCCCTTGGGTCTTGCACGAGCGGGCTTTTTTATGTCGCTTTTTATGAGCAGGTGAAATTCTGTTAAGCTGTCGGCGTCCAATAATTAAATTGTTATTTATCCGTGGAAAATCCTATGAGCAGTATTCAAATCAATTGCCCACATTGTTTTGCTACCAACCGCCTGCCGGGCGAACGTTTGGAAGACAAGCCTAATTGCGGTAAATGCAAACGCCCGCTATTCAGTGGCAAATCGATGGAATTAAATCCCGGCAATGTCGCGCACACCCTGGAGGGTAATGATATTCCAGTGCTGGTGGATTGCTGGGCTCCCTGGTGTGGCCCGTGTCAGGGTTTTGCGCCGGTATTTGAAGAAGCGGCGGCACGAATGGAGCCCTACATTCGCTTCGTTAAACTCAATACGGAAGACGTACCGAGTATCGGTCAGCGCTGGAATATTCGCAGTATTCCGACCTTGATTTTGTTTCACCATGGAAAAGAAGTGCAGCGTGTGTCCGGGGCTTTACCCATGCCGCAATTAATGCGCTGGCTGCATGAATCGGGGTTGTTTGGTTAATCAGGTGTTCACATAAAAGTCGCAGCGAAAAGTAAAAAAATAAGAGCCCGGAGTGGGCCCTTATTTTTTTGGTAATTATAATTTTCCGCTGATAGTAATCCCCGCCCAGCGCGGAGTACTGGGAATGGCAATATTCCACAAGGGTTGGTAACCGTATTCCTCGTCAAATAAATTCTTTACTACCAAACTGATCTGGAATTTTTCATCGCTGGTGCCGTAACCCACACCGATATCAGTAAGCCCGTAGCTATCTACTTTGCTGTAACGCGATAATGCCGGGTCGGTGAGATAATTGCTGGTGTAGTTGTAATTAGCATTGGCGAAAATTTCGCGCTTGTTAGTGAAGCTCCAGGTATGTTCTACAAACGCATTGAAACTGGTTGGCCCGACACCGGGTAAGCGGCGGCCACTAATATCATAATAGGGTGTGTTAGTTCCCCCAAGCTCGAGTGGCTTGCCGGCTTCTTTAAAATCTTCGTAGCGTGAATCATTGTAAGCGCCGGACAAGCGAATACTGGTGTTATTAATGTTATAGGCAATATCCAGTTCGATCCCTTTTGCGCTAACTTCAGGCACATTGCCAATCGCGGTGATATACACATTATTGCCATCGTTATTAACGCGGGTTTGCACTTCATCAAATACAAAGCGATTGGCAATGTAATCAGTGATTTCCTGGTAAAACACCGTGGTGTTTACCACCAGTGTTTGATCGAGGAAAACAGATTTTAAACCCAGCTCAAAGGTTTCATTTTTTTCGGCCTTGACCGGGTAGGATGTTCCGCCAAGTTTGGTGGCGCCAACAATTTGTGATACGCCAGCTTTCTCCCCATGTTGCCAGGAAATATAACCGGTATGGTTCGGGGTAAATGCATAACTCGGGCTCAGGTGTGTGGTGTAAAGTGTATCGTTAAATGGTTCGGCGGCCGTTGAATTGTACAGCGTGCTGAGGCGTCCAAAACGAATAGCTTTTGCATAGGCCAACTGGCGCGCTTGCGCGCCGGTTAAATCACCATAACTTGCCACACCAAAATATTTTTTTGCTGCAGCATCGGCTAATGCTCGCTGCTCCGGTGTGTTGCCCGGTGATAGGAAACCAATATTGGTTGAACTGGCTGCGCTGATTTTCCCTGAATAAAGTGTTCCCGTCGTGGTTGAATCAAAGCCGCCAAGCTGCACATTATTAACCGTTGCCGGATTTAATTCCGGTGCGACACCCTGGTTGTAAATTAAATTGTAGTTTTCATCATTGCGCCTTTCTTCATCAGAAATGCGCAAGCCAACATCGACGATAAATTTTTCGGTAGCCTGCCATTGCAAATTGCCGTAAAGGCCCAGAGACCTGTCTTCTTTTTCGGCATAGGTATTGGAGGCTAAGTCATTTAACGAATTGCTCAATAAATATCGGCCATTGCCATCAATATCCAGCGCATCATATTGGGCCTTGCTCGCGTAGTAGGCGCCGGCATCATTGCCGAATTTATTGCCGCGACCGAAACCACCGTTGGTTTTAAACACATCCGCAAAAAATACGCCGGCTTGATAATTAATACTGGCGTCGGACTTGTGTGTTAATCGAAATTCCTGCGTAGTTTGTTTGAAATATCCAAGGCCGGATGATGGCCCGACCAGAATATCGAACGGCGTTGGTAAACTGAAATTGGGGCTACCAAAATCAAAATGGTAATCGCGCCAACCGGTGATGGATTTCAATTGGTAATTATCCACTGTCCAATCCAGGTGCAACGCAACACCTTTGCTGTCATTGGCGATAGGATAATGCTCCGCACGATAGGATTTATGTAAATAAGTACCATCGTAACTGTAACCGGGATTCTGTGAAAACCAGCGGCGAGTGAGTTTGCCGGTGTCCTGGTTATCCTGATTTACTTTGCGATCATTGTAAGTAATTTTTCCGGTAGCGGGATCGAGTGAGTCATAATAATCCGGTATCGCGCGCGGTAAAAAACCACCGTTAGATGAAATGCCATATTCTTTGCTATTGGGTGTGACATCAATGCTTAAGCGCGCACTGAAATTCTCGCTTGGTGTTAATAAAAATTGTACCTTGCCGAAGGTGCGATCAATATTGCCGTAAGTAACCTCGTTACCACCGTTACTGGCCGTGTGGTAATAATAATTTTCAAACGCGCCGTCCGATTGTTCGCGATAAAACGTACCGCGCCACGCAAGCACATTTTCAATAATAGGCCCACCAATCACTCCGCGGGTAATGATGCTATTCAGCTGGCCAAATGTGAGGGAGCCTTCCGCTTCCGGTTCGAATGAAGGGGCTTTGGTTTTAAACGAAATTTTTCCGAGGCTGGCGGTATATCCGCCGCGAGTTCCTTGCGGGCCGCGCGCAACATCCACAGAATCGAGATCATAATAACTGTTGAACACTGCCATGTTGGAAAGGATAAACGGAACATCGTCAACAGTAGTATTAACACTCCCGTCAAAACCCAATGCACCGCCGCTACCCAAATAGCCGACGCCGCGCACGGCTAGTGCCGTGGTAGTAGGGTTGGTACTGGAACCGCCCCATTTCACATTGCCGATGCGTTTTAAAATATCGCGGTAATTTGATGTTTGTTGTTTGGTAAGTTCTTCACCGGCCACTATCGAAATAGATGCAGGAACTTCTTTCACTGTCTGCAATGGTGGAATTTTTTTTCTGGATGTCACCGTAACTTTTCCGAGTCTGGTTTGGTTAGCCCCTTGGTTGGTTGCTTCGCCATGTTGGGCTGCTTGTGCAAGCGTAGTCGAGGGCAATATCAATTGTTCAGTAACATCCGTTGTTTTTTCATTGGTGGTGGATTGTTCTGCTATTGCAAATTGAATGAATAAAGGAATAAGGCCGAATGCGATCCATTTCGCCTTATGGGTTCCTGCACGTTTGTTTGTATGTGCAAGTGGTCGCTCTATCGAAACAGGTAAGAATTGGTTTGTTTTTTTATTGGAGGGAAAAAATGTAAATAAATAATCCACGAAAAATTTTATGGCTTTAATCGGCATATAACTACCTTGTGATCGGACGATGATGTTGAATAACTCGCATCCCTTTAAGGCGATATGTGTGCCAGAGTTTTTTACGGTGTAGCAGAATGTTTATTTTTGAAATGGCTTGTTGTTTTTAAAGCGGCACGCATGGCAGCTTTTTGGCGTTATTCGCGTTTGTGTTTTATCCAGTGCAGCGAGCTTTGCTGAAATCAACAGGGAAAATTAATACTGCATTTTCTGTCGCTAGAGGAATCGGTGTTGCCTGTGCTGCAATAAATATGGTCGGGTGGGGGTTACTGTTTGAATTAATTCAGTATTGCTGAAAAGTGGAGAGCGTGGAATAACATCCCTGTCGTGCAGTATGTGGTGTAGCGGTTACCAGTAACGTGGCAATGGCTTTTTAATTTCGATATAGCCAGAGCATTGCTCGATATATTCGCCAATCAACAATTGCTTCATAATCCGGCTCACCATTTCGCGCGATGAGCCAACCATATTGGCAATGTCCTGGTGGGTAACTTTAGGGTTGTGAATGCGTTTGTTGTCGTCGCTTAACTTTTCCAGTGCTGCGCTTACGCGACCATAGACATCTAATAGCGCCATATCTTTTACACTATCGGTGAGTTCACGCACGCGACGTGTGACTTCGATCAGGAGTAACATCGCGAATTCGGGATGTTTGCGAATTAATTCCTGCACGCTGGCGCGCGACACCAGAATAATTTCGCAATCGCTGATAGTCATGACAGATGCTGAACGAGGTTTTCCATCAATGAGTGATAACTCGCCAAAATATTCGCCTTCGTGTAAGTAATTCAGATTGACCTGGCGGCCATCTTCATTATTCAAATAGCAGCTAACGGTGCCTTTCCGAATAATGTATAAATGAGTGGATTCATCGCCTTCCGTGACCAGTACGGTGTTCTTGGGGTATTTGCGCTGTACGCTGAGTTTTTCCAGTTCCGTGAGAAAATGCGGTGGTACATCGGCAAACAAGCTGACGTTCTCTAACATGGCAATGGCTTCTTGGAATAGTTGATTGGCGATGGCAATCATAACCCCATGTCTTAAGCGAGAGCCAATTTTGGCGCCAAAGTCTTCAAAAACTTGTGGATTGTCTCACGTTACTGATCCGGCGTTGTCGATTGGTTGTTATTGTCACCAAAACACACAATAATCGCGCCTTTATTTGCCCGCATTTTGTGGCAAGGATCATAATTTTATCCCAACCATTAATCGCTAGCGCACGGAGAGCTGACTGCACCATGGTCGCCGATTCTATCCAGCATTGTGAACAAACATTGATGTTCACCGACATTGTCGGCTACTCACGCCTTATGGGGCGCAATGAGTCGCTGGCGGTGGAAATGTTGGGGGATTATCGCAAAATTTTGCTCTCACACATCGAAGCACAAGGCGGGCAATTGGTGGAATTTGTGGGCGACGCAGTTTTTGCGCGTTTTGATACGGCAGTAGCAGCGGTATCGGCTGCTATAGCCATCCAGCAACATTTGCTCGCGTTTAATGAAGCGCGCGATAAAAAACTCCCGCGCCTGCAAACGCGCATCGGTTTAAACAAAGGTGAGGTAATGCTGCGCGATGGTGCAGTGTTTGGCGATAGCGTCAACATCGCCGCGCGATTGGAACCGCTTGCTGTTGCTGATGGTATTTGTATTTCACAAAGTGTTTATGACGAAGTTCGCTTTTCACTGTCTGCACCAGCTAAACGCCTGGGTGCGCAATCGTTAAAAAATATCCAGCAAAAAATCCGTGTCTATTTAATCAAACCCGCCGGCATCAACTGGCGTGATCACCTGCATTATTTTTTGCGCGGCCTGAATCGAAAAATTGTCGCCTATCGTTACCCGATCGCCGCCACCGTACTGGCACTCATCGCCGCTGGCATCTACTTTATTCCGCGCTGGTTAGTTCCGGGTTATGCGGCCAACTATGTAGAAATCGCCGATTTTAAAAACCTGATGAATGAAAAAGGCGATGCGGATTATTTCTCCGCCGGAATCACCGAAGCCGTCCGCTCGCAACTCGCGGATATGCGCGATGTATATATCGTCGATGCCAAAGAAGGTATTCACGCCCCTATAAGATTGGAAGGCAGCGTACAAAAGCTCGGCGACAATTTACGCATCGCCTATCGATTATTCCGCCGCAAAGACAACGTACAAATCGCCGGCGGAAAGTTGGATGGAACCTATCAGGATATTTTTATTTTGCAGGATCGTTTGGTGGGGGAGATTGCGCGTTATCTTGCTGATGAATTTCAATTGCAGAACTTTAGGCCGGCGCCGTTAAGGCTGACTAATGATATTACGGCATATGATTTTTATTTGAAGGGGTTGGATTTTTTGAATGGCGAACTATCACACGAAAAAGCAGATGAAGCCATCGCGAATTTTCAGACAGCACTAATTCACGATAAAAAATTTTCCCTCGCCAATGCCGGCCTATGTGAGGCTTATTGGAAAAAATATGAAATAACAAATTTATCTTCGTGGCTCAATGACGCCGAAAAAAATTGCCTCATTGCTATTCAAATTGATTCAAAGGTTTCAAAAGCATATAAAGCTTTAGGTGGTATTTATAGGGATACAGGTAGATTTTCCGAGGCGATTGAATACTTGGATCAAGCTATTGAAATTAATAAAGAAGATGTTACTGCTTACGTTGCGTTGGCTTCTACTCTGTTTGCTATGGGAGATCGTAAAAAGGCAGAGGAGTTATATTCTGAAACAATTAAAAATAACCCCAAAAATTGGAGGGGTTTTTCAGGCTATGCTTACTATCTAAGTCGAATTGGTAGGCACTTGGATGCCATTGAAAATCACAAACATGTTCTAAAGATACTTCCTGAAAATGTTATTGCCTTGAATAACATAGCAGTAAATTATTATTATTTGAATGATTTTTCATCATCTGCTGAATATTTTTCCAAAGCGGCTGATATTGAACCTTCTGGAACTGTTTTCATTAATACCGGAACTGTGTTTTATGTTGACAAAAACTTTGAAAAAGCGGCTTTTTATTATGCAAAAGCGTTAGAACTTGAGCCAAATAATTATCAATATATGGCATATCTCGGTGATGCTTTTAAGTTTATGCCATTAAAGAAGCACTTGGCCGCCAAATGCTTTGATGATGTTATAAAGTATGCCAACTCTGAGATAGATGTGAATAGTAATATAGAAAAGCCTTATCAGTATCTTGCAAGAGCATACGCATATTTAGGTGAAATAAAAAAAGCTAAAGAGTACATGCTTATTGCAGATAACCTCGGAGGAAACAATACAGAATCATATTATTCGCATTTACGAATAGCTGTATTGGAGCAAGATGAGAAAAATATTGTTGAATATGCAAATAAACTATTGAGCAATGAATATACTCTTGGGTTGCTTCTTGCAGATCCTGATTTTGTTCTTCTAAATGAGGATAGAATAAAAAAATTATTAATTTTAAAGTGAAACTAAGGAGTGTGTTGTTATGAAAGTAAAAAGTAAGTTATGTGTTGTATCAATTTTGTTTATGTTTGCAGGGTGTGTATCTGCAGTTGATAATACTGTTTCCTCAGTTGACAAGAGCGTCGTTTCAGCTGTTGATCGAGGGGCAGCGTCGTTAACTAGGGCAAAATTGCCGGTAAGCACTGCGTTAAAAGGCACAAATACGGCTGTTGTTGGGATTGCTATTGATAAAGACGGAATGCCTTTAGAAACTGTTAGAGAGATTGTTTTGAAACCAGGGCAAAGAGCAATTTTTGCTGGGCCGGACGATTTTCAGATAATATTTAAAGATAAAAAAATTCCTGAAAAGAAAACACTATATAGATCAGCTAATGGTGTTGTGACTGTGGATGTTCCTAAAGATATATTGGACAGGCCTGAATTCAGAGAAGAGTTCGCCAAAACCAAGCAAGTCAGATTTAATTATGCTATACGAATTAAGGATCGTGAGCTCGACCCCCCATTTATTATTAAACGTGATGATTAATTTTTATTGAAAGCCGGCGCCAGCCGGCTTTTTTACCCCATGTGAATAAGTCACATCCCCCCCTTACAAAACCGCACATATTTTTCATCAGGATCACTATATCTTAGCCATCAGTAGCAGGGCGTCAGCAAGGATAAGCGAGCGGAATAGGTATTCCGATATTCAAGGACAAGACGCTGCTTGCAGCAAAACCGAAGGTGGCAAGGACGCATATCAGGCATTACGCCTCCCCCAATCGCCTTGAGTTTTGCGGCAGGTATTCAGCCATGCGGCAGGGCGCCCGGCTACATTATCATCAGCTAAATTCATGTGAATATTTCACAGCCTTTCGTTAGTAATGTCGTTATTCTGGCCACCGTATCACGCAATGGCAGGTTGATTGGCATCACCACCGGCATGGTATCAAGGATACAGATCTAGCGTTTAATCAGGGTGAAAAAAGGAGTTACGCGAATGGTCCCTCACTCTCTCATTGTCTGCGCGTTACTCAATTTTTCACTGGCTGCTCAGGCCGGTACGGTTCCATTGGATGTGAACCCTGCCGAAGTCACGGCAGCATTAGATGCGGTCTTGCACAAGGATGTGGGGCTTCAGCAAGGAGGAGTTACTGGCAGGGATGTCGCAGAAGCTCAAGTTAATAAGGAAGATTGCAAAACCGCTGACCATTGTAGCGACTCCACTGATAATCCCCCCAAAATTCATACCCTGCATGAATGGTTTGCGGTGCCGCAAAATTCTTCGGAGGCGAATCCTCTGATTGCGATCCTGTTGATATTTATCGCCACCTTTTTTTACCTGCGGCGCTCTCCCTCTACCAAGTAGCTGTTCTTGCCGCGACTACATCATTTTCAGTTCATATATCAGTGCGTTTCATTTCACTTGCTGATTCATTCGCTGTGATTTTGTTTTTGCCTGCTGTGAACAAAGATGGTGCAATTTTCAAATTTGAAAAAATGCGTGTCGCAGAAATAAACTACTGCTAGGATTATTGACATAACCACACCCTGGAAAAAATAAGGGGAGGGCGTTATGTGTGGCCGTTCAAGCGGTGTTTTGCAATTTATTGTGTCCCTGTTTTTAACTACGGTTTGGCTTGCGCCTGTCGCGTTGGCGGGGGAGCCGTTGTTAGTGAAATATATTGGTAACAACACCTCGATTAACGAGGATTATTACCTGGCCCTTATCTCTGCAGCACTCAAGGTGACTGAATCAACCCATGGTCCTTTCAAATTGATGTATGCGCAGGAACAAATCAGTTCCGAGCGCAAACATGATTTGCTGGTATTGGGTGATAAAGTCAATGTGGATCGCCTGGTGGGATTTCCGACAATGAATGGCGCACGTAAAGGATTGATTCGTGTGGGTGTTCCGATCCTGAATGGTTTTATGGGATACCGGATTCTATTAATTCGCAACGAAAACCAGCCGCTATTCTCCAACATTAAATCCAGCGATGAATTGCGAAAACTGCCAATGGGTTTTGGTAAGGGCTGGGAAGGGCATGTATATAAACACAATGGCTTTTCTGTCGCCGAAGCGTTAACGATGCCAATGTTACTCAAAATGCTGGCAGGTAAACGTTATTATTTTGTGCCGCTCAGTGCGATTGAAATTGATGACCATTATGAAATTGATGGCGCATTGGTAAGGAGTCTGGTTCCGGAAAAGTCCTTACTGATTTATATGCCGTTGCCAGTCTATTTTTATGTGAGCCCTGCTGCACCGGAATTGGCTGATCGCTTAACGTTGGGTTTGAATTACCTGAGCGCAAGCGGACTGATGGGAAAAATATTTACTGATCATTTTGGCGAACGTTTAAAACGCCTGCATCTCGCTGATCGACAGTTGATTGAATTATCCAATCCGGATGACGACGGTAGTTTAGGTGTGCCTGATCACAGGCGGCTCCAGCTTTTTTGATAATAATTTTTATTTGCGATTTTTCCAGGGCGATATTCAAGAACTCTGCCGGTGGCATTTGTCATATCGCTGTTTAGTTTTGTTAACAGGTCTTTCTTTCCATTAATTCCGGTGGGATTATCGTTTGGTTAAGCACCGCAGCCGACGTTAAGGATGCCTGTGTATGTCCAATCATTTCTTTCATTTGTTATCGCGTTGGTTGCCGTTAAAAGAGCAGGCCAATTGGGTGCTGGGGGCGGTCATTCAAACGCGAGGTTCTGTTTATCGCAAAACCGGTGCGTTAATGCTGCTGAGTGATGCCGGGCATCAATTTGGCTTGCTAAGCGGCGGCTGCATAGAGTCAGATTTGCTATTGCAAGCGCGCAAGGTAATTGCGTTGGGAAAATCGCGACGTGTTATTTACGATGCAAGCGATGAGGATAATATTGCCTGGCGCTTGGGCATTGGTTGTGGCGGTGCCGCTGAAATTTTGTTGCATCCGTGCAATACACAAAACAATTATTTATTACTTGCCGAGATATTTTCCTGTTTACAGCAGCATCAAGCGTGTGAGTACTCTGTACAACTGGATTTTTCGACGGCAAGTTTTACGGCTTGCATGCGTGATTTTACACTGCGCCGCGCCGGTTATTTGCAATCGGGCGTCCACCAGCAATTAACAACCACCATCAATCCATTGCCGCATTTGCTAGTGCTGGGGAATGGTGTGGATATGATTCCTTTATGCCAACTCGCGCTTGCATTGGGGTGGCGAGTCTCTTTGGCCGATCAACGCCTGACACCGCAAAAGCGCGAAAATTTTCCTGAAAATATTTCAGCACTTACACAATCTGTTGAAAATATTTCTGCTGAATATTTGCAGCAAGTAGATGCCATCGTTATCGCGCATCACAATATAAATCTGGATGCTGCCGCAATTGCCAATTTGCAAACACGTGATTTGCAAAACCCTTATATCGGATTGCTTGGCCCTGCACACCGCAAAGCGGAAGTGCTTGCGCTTGCCGGATTGGTTGACGCGCAATTGCGTTATCCCATCGCTGGTCCGATGGGGCTAGCCTTGGGTGGGGATTTGCCGGAAAGCATTGCGTTATCGGTGTTGGCGGAATGTCATGCGCGTTTATTTGGTAGCAGCGCGTTGCCGCTGGGTGTATTTGCCGCGCCGGATCAAGCACTACCTTTGCCCAGCCTTGTAAATAATTAGTACAAGGAAATATTTTATGACGATTGATTGCATCATTCTTGCTGCCGGTGCAGCGACACGTTTCGGCAGTTGTAAGTTGGTTACCGATTATCGAGGCCAGCCGCTAATCAGTTATGTCATTGAAACGGCGAAAGCAGTGGCGCCAGAGCGAATTATTATTGTGACCGGGGCCAGTCACGAACAATTGGTAAGCCATAGTGATCGCCTGCATGTTGATGCTCCGGGTGTCGAATTAGCCTATTGCGCTGATTGGCAAATGGGAATGGGACATTCGCTGGCTCATGGTGTAAGCCAACTGGAGAATGATAAACCGGTTTTGGTATTGTTGGGTGATCAGCCGCGCATCAGCTGTGATGATGTCAAGCGTTTATATCGCTTATGGAACAGTAGTCCAAGCCAAATTATTTGTGCAAGTTTTGCCGATACATTGGGTGTGCCGGCAATTTTTCCAGCAAGTTTCAAAACGCATTTACGCAACTGTGTGGGTGACCGTGGTGCGAAACAATTGCTATTCAATTACGCGCAACACGTAGTTGCTGTGCATATTCCTTCTGCGGAATTCGATATAGATACACCCGCAGATTTGCAGCGTGAATTAGCAATAATCTAAATAAAAATATTTATACATAACCTTGGCCGAAAGATATTTCACTGAATTTTATTCGCAGGAGTCTCCTATGATTTCGCTCACGATTAACGGTAAAAAACAGGAATTGGATATAGACCCGGATACTCCGCTGTTGTGGGTGTTGCGCGATGAATTACACATGACCGGTACCAAGCTTGGCTGCGGTATGGCGTTATGCGGCGCGTGCACCGTGCATATGGATGGCACCCCCGTGCGTTCTTGCAGCATACCGGTGTCCGCCGTAGCAAATGCAAATATTCAAACGATCGAAGGTATGAATTCTGTTGCCTTTCAAGCGGTGCAAAAAGCCTGGCGCGATCTGGATGTAGTGCAATGCGGTTATTGCCAGTCCGGACAAATTATGTCGGCAACTGCTTTATTACAAACCAATAAAAAACCAACTGACGAACAAATCGACGCGGCAATGTCGGGCAACCTTTGCCGTTGTGCTACCTATCATCGTATCCGCAATGCAATTCACCAGGCGGCCGATGCAATCGGTAAAACTGCAAGCACAGTCGGAGGAAAAGCCTGATGAACTTCCTCAATAAGCAATTCGCAACAATCGATAAAAATTCCCCGCTGGAATTATCGCGCCGTCAATTTTTACAAGCGACCGGTGTTGGTGGCGGTTTATTGGTCGGCAGTGGTTTTATTTCCTTAACAATTCCCGCCGATGCCGCGACGGTGAGTGATGCACCGGTGTTTAACGCATTTCTGAAAATTACACCGGATAACAACGTGATTGTGGCAATCAAGCATATGGATATGGGGCAGGGTGTGAGCACCGGATTGACAACGCTAATAGCTGAAGAGCTGGGCGCGCGCTGGGACCAAATTCAATTTGAGTTTGCACCGGCAGATGCGACGCGTTACAACAATTTATTCTGGGGGCCAACGCAAGGTACTGGTGGATCATCGTCTATCGCAAACTCCTGGCAACAATTGCGCACTGCGGGCGCTGCTGCGCGCGAAATGTTGCAAGCTGCTGCAGCTGCGGAATGGAAAGTTCCACAGGCTGAAGTGCAAATCAAAAATGGTGTGGTTAGCCACGGCAAGCACTCCAGTGAATTTGGTGTGTTGGTGGCCACGGCTTCAACCTTGCCCGCGCCGCAAAAACCGGTTTTAAAAGATCCAAAGGATTTCCAATTAATCGGCAAAAAAATTCCGCGCAAAGATAGTGCAGATAAAACCAACGGCACTGCTATTTATACGCAGGATATCCAATTGCCCGGCATGCTAACGGCGCTGGTAGCTTACCCTCCGCAACTATTTGGCAAGGCGAAAAAAGTAGATGTAGCCAAAGCCAAAGCATCCCCCGGTGTTATTGCGGTGGTGGAAATCCCGCGCGGCGTTGCAGTTGTTGCCGAAAATTTCTGGGCGGCGAATAAAGCGCGAAAATTATTGGCAATTGAATGGGATTTATCGGCATGTGAAACCCGCAGTAGTGATGAATTGTTTGCCGCTTGTCATGAAGCCGCCAGTAAGACTGGCCATATCGTCAAAAATACAGGCGATGCGTCAGCTGCATTAAAAAAATCTGAACAGGTTATCGAAGCCAAATACGAAATTCCCTATCTTGCACACGCTGCTATTGAGCCATTGAATTGTGTTGTCAAAGTGGATAAAAACCAATGTGAAATGTGGTTCGCCAGCCAAATGCCGACCATCGACCAAATGGAAGTTGGCAAAGTCACCGGTTTAAAACCGGAACAAGTAAAAATTAATTCACTATATGCCGGTGGCAGTTTTGGTCGCCGTGCTTGCGCCGGTGATTATGTAGTGGATGCTGCGCAGATCGCCAAACAACTTCCTGGCCGCGCGATAAAAATGGTGTGGACGCGCGAAGATGAAATTCTCAACGCGCGTTATCGCCCTATGGCGGTTCATCATCTTCGCGGTGCAGTATCGCCCGATGGAAAAGCGCTTGCATGGCAACACCATGCTGTTGCGCAATCCATTATGCGTGGCACGCCCTTTGAAGGAATGATTCAAGGCCCACTCGATAATAGTATTGTCGAAGGCGTTAACGACATGCATTACGCCATTCCCAATCTGCAAGTTCAGGGCACAGAAATTCCCATTAAAATTTCTACGTTGTGGTGGCGTTCGGTGGGGCATTCCGGCAATGCATTTGTTATCGAAACATTTATCGATCAACTCGCAAAATCCGCAAAAAAAGATCCGGTAGCTTTCCGACGTGAATTGTTAGCCAATGAACCGCGTGCGTTAGGTGTATTAAACCTTGCCGCTGAAAAAGCCAATTGGGGGAAGCCTCTGGCTGCGGGTGTTTCGCGCGGTATTGCTGTGCATAAATCCTTTGGAACCTGGGTGGCGCAAGTTGCCGAAGTGCGCATCAATGCCGATAAAACATTTAACGTCGAGCGCGTAGTTTGTGCTGTGGATTGTGGTGTCGCAGTAAATCCGGATGTCATTGCCGCGCAAATGGAAGGTGGTATTGGTATGGGATTAAGTGCTGCATTGGGCGAAGCCATCACGTTGAAAAATGGCGTCGTTGAACAAACTAATTACCACACTTACACCCCGCTGCGAATTGATTCGATGCCAAAAGTGGAAGTGCATATTGTTCCATCCGCAGAAGCTCCCACTGGTGTAGGTGAGCCTGGCTTGCCGCCGATTGCGGGTGCTGTTGGTAATGCGTTGTTTGCGGCTACTGGCAAGCCGGTGACTAAATTGCCGTTGGGGAATAAGGTTTAATTTGCCGAGCCGCAGCCCGTGTGGAGTGAAACGCATTATGGGTTGTTCTAATGCATGGGCGTTTTATGAAAACGAAATCCCGTATTGCGTTAGACTCCATACGGGCTACATTGTAAAACGATATTGTTAACGAAAGTATTCAGGTTTTTATTTCTTTTGAATATCTGGCAGCTGTGAATTGATTTATTATTTTAATGTCAATTAGTTGAAAGTTATTACTTTGATAAAAATTATGCAAAGGTTCTCTGTCATCACAATCCAGCCGCAACCATGTTAATCCGCGTTTAGTTGCTTCCTGCTCTGCTAATCTAATTAATTCGGTTCCTTTATTGAAGCCTTTATGTTTGGGATGAATGGCGAGTTTGTGCAAGAACAAGCTATCTCGACTCGTGAGCTCTGGCCAGAAATAAGGATCTATCTCCTGTAGGAATATTACTCCTTCAAGTGTTCCCTGATTTTTAACCAGATAAAGCTCATTGTCTTTGTATTGTTTTTTCAAGCCATCCAGCGTTAGTTGGCTTTCATTCCATAGTGTTAGGTGTTGATGATTTAAATTTTCCATAACATCGAGTAATAGCTTTGATGCGGCTTGCCAATCTTTGATGGTTTTTGCTTGTTCAAGATACATTTTGGTTTTATCTATATTAAAAAATTACTTTTTTGATTTTTGCAGGACAACGCCTAATCGTCCTTTGTCCCTTTTTCCATCCGGAGTATTGAGCAGGATACTTTTGATGACGTTCAACCCTAATTCTGAGCAGTGTTGCAAGAGCTGGTTTACGGTAAATGAATCATAGAAAAATGTGTGGCCAAACATTTGATCTGTGAATGGAGGAATATCATTTTCTGATCCGCCACTTGAAAGTATAAGCATTCCTTTTGGTTTCAATGATGCAGCGGCTTTGCGCAGTAAGGTTAGCTGGTTCGCCCTTGGCAAATGAAACAGGGAATCCCATATGACAATTCCATCATAACTATCTGCAGGTTCAAAGTCTTCAAGATCACTCAATATCCACTCATGTTCTGGCAGCGTATTTCGTGCATAGCCTAATAATTTTTCTGAACGATCTATGCCCACTATTTTGTGTCCGCCGGTTGCAAGTAATGTAGCGATAGGGGCTCCGTGGCCGCAACCTAAATCCAGTATTTTGCTATTGATAGGAAGGGTGCCCAGAAATAATTCGAACAACTCCCGGTCTTTTGGTGGAAGTGCCTTTCTTGCGTGAAGCCAATGTCTTTCGATGGAGTCGTAATCATTTATTTTCATAATGCATCACTTATATTTATTTATAAGCATGTTAAAAAACAAAGGGATAGGAATTTGATGAATTTTATGATCCCCAGGCCAGGGTGTCGTTGATTAAATAATAGAGGTACTTTTTTATGCACATAACGCATTGGAGGTTAGATGTTACTACTTTACGACCTTAACGCGATGTTGATTTATATTTTGACGTTATCCATTTTTATTTACGCATTAATTTTTTCTTCGGCGCGCAGTGTCAATACTTCAAAACCATCGGCGGTGACTGCAATGGTGTGTTCCCATTGCGCAGAAAGTTTTTTATCGCGCGTGATTACTGTCCAGCCATCGCGTTTTACTTTTACTTTGGCGGTGCCTTGATTAAGCATGGGTTCTATTGTGAACGTCATACCTTCGCGTAGCACGACACCGGAATTTGGTGTGCCATGATGCAATACATGCGGTGCTTCATGCATTTCCCGCCCAATACCGTGGCCACAATATTCGCGCACGACGGAGTAACCATTCGCTGCTGCGTGTAATTCAATTGCATGGCCAATATCGCCAAGGGTTGCGCCCGGTTTTACGGCGCGGATACCTTTCCATAATGCTTCATAAGTGCTATCGACTAAATGTTTTGCCTGCGCTGAAACATTGCCAACCATATACATTTTGCTCGAGTCGGCAACAAAGCCGTTTTTTTCCAGCGTGATATCCACATTAATAATATCGCCCGCCTTTAAAAATTGCGTGGGCGATGGCATGCCATGGCAAACAACATCATTGATGGATGTATTCAAAGAGTAAGGATAATTGTATTGGCCTTTACTGGCGGGCCGTGCATGCAGATGATTGATTATAAAATCTTCGACCCGGTCATTGATTTCCATTGTCGATATGCCAGGCACGACCAGCGGATTAAGGAAATCAAATACCCTTGCAAGCAGGCGCCCTGATTCGCGCATAAGCGCCAGTTCGCTGTTGTGTTTGAGGATGATGTCACTCATCAGCGACAGGCTCGCCAGTGGCCAGGCGCAATTGTTCGCGCAGGATTTCGGTGTAAGTCAGCGTGGGATTGGTTTCGGCCAACATGCCGATTTTGATCCAGAATTCAGCCTGGGAATTAATGGACCTAACCATGGCCGAGCTGGCTTTACGGATATCCTCATGCAACTCATCGCTGATTTTCACAATGCCCATAAAATGCCTCAATATGCAAAATATATATGTATCGTATATGAATCATATATTGAAGTCTATAGTGAGGGCGCTGCACTGAAATCCTAAGGGTTGCCGACGTGCACTACGATTTTCCCTACTGCTCGCCCTGATTCGCTTAAAGCTTGTGCCTTGGCGATATCTGACAGGGCAAATTCGGCCCCGATAATCGGGCGAATTTTTCCGGCGTCTACCAGGGTGGCGAGTTCCTTGAGTACGGCTGCATCGGGCTTGATAAAGACAAATGCGCTGCGGGCGTTATGGGCTGCGGCCTGTTCTACCGATGGTGGATTTACGATAGAAACCAGTATTCCGTTAGGCTTAAGTACTTGCCAGGATTTCTGCTGTATCTCTCCACCCAGGGAATCAAAAACAATATCAACATCCGTTACCATTTTTTCAAATGACTGTGTGCGATAATCAATGATTTCATCGGCCCCGAGTGATTTAACCAGTGCACTATTTTTTGCAGAGGTTGTCGCAATAACATAAGCACCACGTGCTTTTGCCAATTGCACCGCGAGTGAGCCGACGCCGCCGGACGCAGCGTGAATTAAAACACGATCCCCATTTTTTATTCCGGCCGCTTTAATTAATACATCCCACGCGGTAATGCCGGCGAGTGGTAAAGACGCGGCGCTCGAGTGAGAAATTGTGGCAGGTTTAAACGCAACTTCATTTGCGTCGATGGAAATATACTCGGCATAGGTTCCAGCGCGCAAAATATCAGGGCGAGAATAAACTGCATCACCCGGTTTAAATTGGGTAACAGCTTTCCCCACCGATTCCACTACACCGGAAACATCCCAACCTAAAATAATCGGAAAGTGATAAGGCAGCATTTCTTTGAGGTAGCCTTCGCGAATTTTCCAGTCAACAGGGTTCACCGAGGTGGCTACTACACGTACCAGAACATCATTGTCCCCCGGTTGCGGCACCGGCGCGTCTTCAACTGTTAATTGATCTTGCCCGCCATATGCATAAATTCTTACCGCTTTCATTTTTAATTCCTCGCAATGGATATGTTGTGTAATAACATCAATTTACATTAGCGGTGATTGTCAATAACGACAAATTGCAATAACAAAAAATAAAATGGAGAACCCTGTTGAGCCAAAAGTTGTTGAGTCAAAAATAACTACCAGACTTTTCTGGACTTCAAGTGCGCAATCAGCAAATCAGCTACTAACTTGTCATCTTTGGCAGACGGATGATAGTGGCAGCCTTCATAATCCAGGCCGGTAAAAATAATCGAATCGATGTTTTTCATGCCGGCGGCCTTCACTTGCGCAAGCACTTTTCCAACCTGGTTGGCAATTTCACCTTCAGCTTTGTCTGATGCCATCAGCACAAATTGTGCTTTGGGATTTTTACGTTGCAAAGCGTTAATAAATTCAACGTATTTATTGATGTAATCTTGCTGCAATTCTTCGCGCGTTTTCCAGCGTTCGCCGTTGTTGAGCTTTGTGGAGAAATCATTGGTGCCTAAGCCGATCACAATCACTTGTGGTTGCCAGGTACTGGTGTAAATGTAGTTGTTGCTGTGCAAGGTAAAAGGATAAAGGCCAATCAAACTTTTATCTGGCGATGTGCCATTGTAATTGCGCACAATACCGAAACCGGATGAGGCATTGATTTGGTAATCCGCATTGAAATGTTTTGCGGTAATGGGGCCGAAGGAAAGTTGGGAATTGGTTGTCTTGAATAATTCTTCATTATTACATTCGCGGCTGGGTGAAGTATTGCCGTAACCGACCGTAAATGAATCGCCGATAAATTCAATCTGGCGTTTTCTGTTGGGTAATGCGGCTGGTTTGTCGTCGCTGAAAAAACCAAGGAAGCGCCCTGTACTGGATTGTGTTTCAGTAATTTTTTCCAGACGCACTTTGTGTGTGCCCGCAGTCAAGCCGGGCACCACATAATCCTGTACACCAGGTTTATTAATCACAACAGGTGTCCCATCATCCACAATTAATTGGAAAATGTTTTGGTCATCATTAAATTTCAGCGTGAGTGAGTCACCTTTAAACGCGGTTTCAAAATAAATTGCGGGCCAGGAATATTCGTAGGCTTTGCTGCCATCTGCAACGGTAGTTTCCAATACCCGTCCACCGACATGTGTGGGCAGTTGTTGTAACCCCGTAGCCATACTGAGTTGTGGAAGTGTCAATGCTGTTAATAGCAGGGCGGTTTTTGTCAGGTTCATAGTTATCCTCGAGGTTTGTTGTTATTAATTTTTTGCGCGTTAATTGTAGCGCGCTATTACGAAAATAAAAAACGCCGCAGTTGCGGCGCCTTTTATGCAGTAAAACATTATCTCACAGAAGAATTATTTGGTTTCCGCAATAATTTTTTGCAAGCCTTTTAATGATGCCTCAACACTTTGCATTGGTGTCAAACCTTCCGGGTAGGATTCTTGTTCAACTACCAGCCACAAGGTGCCCCCCACCGTTCTGTTGGCATTAATCAGGGCTTTCCAATCAGTAGTGTCTTTACCGATGATCGGGTCCTCTTTATTGCCTTTTTCCGGAGCAGATGCTTTGTAATGCGTGGTGATGGTACGGCCCGGGTAGGCTTTTACGAAATCAACCGGATCTTTGCCGGCAACTTCAGTCCAACCCACATCTTGTTGCAGGATAACGGCGTGCTCGGTATTTTTTCCAATGACATCCCAAGGCGTTTTACCTTTTTCGCCCAGCATTTCCGGCTTGTGGTTGTGATAACCGGTGTGCATGCCGTGTGGAGCCAGTTTTTTCTGTACAGCTTCGAGATCTGCAGCAACAGCTTTGGCACCTTCCGGTGTAAATGCGCGCTCATCCATTGGAATAATTAAATATTTACAGTCAATCGCTTTGTAGAACGCTACGGTCGCGTCGAAATTTTCGGGCGATAATTTATCGAAATGAACGTGCGCGCCCGATGCTTTCAAACCGGTTTTTTCCAAAAACGCTTTCAACCCTTTTGGATCATTGGCGTAAGGGCCGAAGTTACCGGCAAATTCTACGCCCTGGAAACCCATGGCTTTAAGTTTTTTCAGTGTGCCTTCAAAGTCTTTGGCAACATCATCTTTAATTGACCAGAGTTGCACACTTAATTGCGGTGATGTTGGTGCAACATCGGCAGCAAATGTCGAAATGCTGACGCTGGCAAGTGCTGCCATTGTGATTGCCTTTATTGTTGTAGACAGTTTCATGGTGAGTTCCTTTGTTAAATGTTTAATAGTGGTTGTGTCACTGTTTGGGTGTCAGGTTTTTTAGATTTTACCTTGCTTTAATTGTGTGACGGCGTAATCCGCTGCGCGCGCAGTCAACGCCATATAGGTCAGCGATGGGTTTTGCGATGCACAGGATGCCATGCTGGCACCATCGGTCACGAATAAATTGGGAACATCGTGCGCCTGGTTCCAACCATTGAGTATTGATGTCTTTGGATCTTTACCCATGCGTGCAGTTCCCATCTCGTGGATAGATAAACCGGGAGCCCATTGGCCTTTCTCTAACGCGCGAATTTCTTTCCTCACTTCTTTCACGCCAATAGCTTCCAGAATTTCCGCGCAGGTATCTGCAATATCGTGGAAAATTTTAATATCGTTTTCGCCATAGCTACAATCGATATAAAGTTGCGGCATGCCCCATTTGTCTTTCAATGTTGGGTGTAATGAAACCTGGTTTTCGTAGCGTGGTAACATCTCGCCAGAGCCCCCCAAATGGAAATACCAACTGCCGGCATTGCGAATGGATTTTTTGAAATCCGCCCCGAAACCATCTTGCTGTGCGAATGCTTCCCATGGTGTACGTTGGGCGCCGCCAGTGAGCATATAACCGCGCAAAAACTTACTGTTTTTTTCGGTGATATTGCGGAAGGGCGCCATCGCCAAACCGGTTGGACGACGACCGGAATAATATTCCTCTTCAAAACCTTCCACTCGACCGCTTGCACCGGCAGTGTAAAGGTGATCCATTAAATAGTGACCCAATACACCGGAAGAGTTGGCGATACCATTAGGGAATGTTTCGCTTTTTGAATTGAGCATAATTTGCGTTGTGCCCAGCGTAGATGCGCACAGGAAAATAACTTTTGCAAAATATTCGCGCGTTTCCATAGTCTCTGAATCAATCACACGTACACCGGTAGCGCGATTGGTTTTGGGATCATAAATCACGCTATGCACAATGCTATTGGTCGCGATTTTCAAATTATTGGTTTTCAGTGCAGCGGGCAAGGTTGAACTTTGCGTGGAAAAATAAGCGCCGAATGAACACCCTTTTTGACATTCATTGCGCGCCTGGCACGGTGCGCGGCCCTGTTCAAGATGGTGTTGTGCCGGTACAGATAAATGCGCGGTGCGGCCAATAAATAATTTGCGCGTGCTCCATTTGGATTCAATGCGCTTTTTCATTTCTTTTTCCACCGCGTTCATTTCAAACGGCGGTAAAAATTTGCTATCCGGTAATGCCGGGTTATTTTCTACCGAGCCGCTGATACCGGCGTGGGTCTCGACATAGTCGTACCACTTTTCAACATCGTTGTAGCGAATAGGCCAATCAGTACCCTGTCCATCGCGCGCGTTGGCGGTGAAGTCGTATTCACTCCAGCGATAGGATTGGCGGTGCCACAACAGCGATTTTCCGCCCAGCTGGTTGCCGCGAATCCAGTCGAAGGGTTTATCTTTTGGGGTCGCGTAGGGATAGTCTTTATCGTTGCCAAAAAAATGTTTGGTGGCATCGTTAAAGGCATAACATTTTTTCTGGATGTAATGCTGTTCTTCAACAACATTGCGCTCGATTTTTCCGCGGAACGGCATCTCCCAGGGCTTAACACCTTCGCCGACATAATCTTTACGGTGTTCCACCGGGCGACCGCGTTCTACGATGAGGGTCTTCAAACCTTTTTCAGTTAATTCCTTTGCAGCCCAGCCACCGGAAATACCGGAGCCAACCACAATTGCATCAAAAATTTCTTTGGTATTGGTGATATAAACATTGTCGCTCATGGAGTTTTCTTCGCAAGAAAGGGTAAATAAAAAGTGGTAATTAATCGGGCATGCGCAAATTATTTACTGCGGCAGTGCCCAGGCTTTACCAATCTCTTTAAATTTAAAGTTACCTTTGTAACCACCGGGAATGGCGAGGTAGGCCAGTTCCTGGGTTGCGCCAATTTCCGACGTGTAGTAACCAAACAGCACCAGGGCCTTCAATTGTTTGAAGCCATTGCGGTCAGTCTGGTTAAAGCCGTTTTTGGCTTGCTCCATGTTGTTGAGTAATTCGGTTTGCTGTTCTTTGGTAAGCAGCAGGAAGGGTTTTTGCGCATTTGCTTGTGCGCTGTCGTCAATGCGCTTGAGCATAGTGAGCAAATCTTGCTGCTCCTCTTTGCTCGCACAATAAACCACGTAGTGATTAATAAAATCATGGACACCAGCGGCAATTGCACCGGGAGTATCGGTAGTGGGAATAATGATTTCGCCCAGTTCGCGTACCAGTGCGAGCTGGCTTTTATTGAACAGGGTTTTAGTGCTGCGATTCATATCCGTCGGCGGTGTTACCACTGCCGCTAATGCCGAGAGTGAACTGGCGGACAATGCCAGGCCACACATCAGGGCTAATTGTTTAATCGCATTACGACGGGATTGATCCATTTCCTGTGGTAAATCCAGATCCTCCGCGACCGAGGGGATGAGCTGAGTGGGGTTGTTCATTAGGAGCCTCTATTTTAAAGCGTCTGTCTTTTAGCGCGCCTATTTTTTAACGCGCCTATCTTTATTGTTGTGTACCGCTCAATTGCTGTCAGGTGCATGGGCAAACACGGGATATCTGCCCGCTCTTTTTAGGCGGGCTTGCGCTCAAGTCTAGTAGCCGACATGGTTAAGAGGGGTCAATATTTGTAAATATGGAAACGGTTACTCGCGCTTTTTACGCGAATTTTCGTGAACATACTGCGGTTTAGAATGCTTTGGCTGGAGATCACTTTTTGCTTACGCAAAACAGAATAAGGTGCTTACGCAAAACAGCATAAGAGCGTGGGTAATAATCAACCTGAAGTAAAATTTTTTGGGGTGGCGATGAGAACTCATCCAGCCTGGTGCGATGTTAACCAGCTTGCAAGGTTCGCACTTAACCAGGCGGGATCGTCCATGGGAATGTCGTGACCGGCTGAGCTGTGGAGTTTGAGCGGCCACTGAAAACGTTGGGCCAGGTCCTCGCTGGCTTTGACCGAAACAAAACCATCTCCCTGGCTGGCGATGACCAATCCTTTCACGGTGCAACTTGCTTGTGGACGAAAACGTGCGGCAGCAGTGAGCATGGTGATGATAGTCGCGCGTGTTACCGGGCGCTGCTGTTGGATGCTTAGCCATTGCTGCAAGTGCGCCGCAAAATGTTGACGTTCATTGCTGACTTTGCGTAGCACCAGGCGCTCACGCAATGCGGCAGGTAATAACAGGGCCATTAAAATAGGTAGCCAAACGCGCGGACGCAATCGCCATTGCAGCGGTTGATCGCCGGCACTGGAGTTAATGAGTGTTACGCTGGCAAGTTGTTCGGGAAATTGTTGGGCCCAATTGAGTGCGATCATGCCGCCCATGGAAATCCCGACAACATGTACCGGGCCGGTAATTTTTTGCGCGGCAAGTTGCATGCGCGCGTAGTCAGTCATGGCGGGAATTGAATCCAGTGCAGTTTGGCGATAGCGTGTACCGCAGCCCGGAAAATCGATGCAATGGATTTGATAGCCCTCGCCCAATGCATTGCGCAATTGTTCGGGGAATTGCATCCAGTGGGCCGCTTCGCGCGCAAGGCCGCGCAATAAAATAACGTGCATGGATTTTTCCTTATTATGTTATATGCAGTTAGCGAAACCAGAGGCTGTTCGCTGTTTGGCTTAATATCCCGCGTTGCTTTTCATCTGGCAACCAGTTTCGATAATTAAGTGTGGCGGCGAGCATAAAATCCAGCAGGAGCAGATGGCTGCGCAATACGCGCGCATGGCGATGCTGCATTTGCGGGTTAAATAAGCCGGCCATATTAAAAATCTGGCGCGGGCGTTTTTTAATCCAGGCCCAGGAGCCCATCTCCAGCGTTAGCGGTAAAAAATGCGCTTGCTGCTGCGCCCGCGATTGCAAATAAAAATAATCCCACAAATCCCCGTGCGATAAATAATGAACCGATTGCGGTTCAAAGACATACGTGTGGTTAGGGTAGGTACGCTCCCATAGCATTTTGAGCGCGACGTAATCGGCAATATTATGAATCGGTTTTTTGCGATAGGCGTAGGGAAACCAGAGCTGGTCGCGCATGCCGAAACCTGAATGCAAATCCACCACCAATGCAAACGGGCGATTTAAAATTCGCGCGTGCATCAATTTTTCCAGCGCAATATTTTCCGCTTCCATAGGCCCGTTTTTACGCCCGCGATACCAGGGTAAAAACGGGCCCAAACGATGACCGCCACCCAGCAGGGGGACATCACCGTCGGCATTGATGGGCGCATTGCGATTGAGATCGACACCGTTGCCGTTGCTGCGCTGGTTTAAATACATTCCCACCGGATTCAAAATGGGCATCAACACCAATTGCACTTGTGCGAGTTGTTGTTGCAGGTGTGAATCCCAATTCAATCGCTCCAGCAGGGTTTGCAGCCAGGCAATTAGTACCTGGCTGCCAATGCGTTCCAGGCCGTGCATGCCGCCGGTTAATAATAATGCAGGAGCGGTGTTGGCGCTGCTGCCGAGGGTGAGTGAATAGAGTGGGAATTCGCGGTGCCGGGCCTGCAAGGTTAATTCATTGCGCGCGTGAAGGTGTTGCGGATATTGGCGAATCAAGCGCTCAAGTTGCAAGAGTTCGGGAATTTTTTGTTTGAAGTCGCGGCGTAGTTCGGCGCTGCGCAGGCTGGATTGATCGGGTGTCGATGCAGGTTCCGGTAGCGGGGCTAACGCGTCTGTTGATACGTTCGTGGTAGACGGTTCCGCGACAGGATCTGTTATGTAATTGGGTTCATCAGTATTCATGTATACCGCCGCTAGCAATGGCTGACGAGCTGAGCATAGCGGCTTTTTGTTGTGTGTATTCTTACACTTTTATGAAACCCTGGTTGAGCTGTTAGCGTGGCCTGGTTTAATTCCACACCAGATCGTCGCGGGCGTGCGCGATGACTGTCAACTCATTGTTCTCAATCATGTGTTGTAGATTACCGCTGATATTCTGGTGTAAGTCATTAGCCCGGGTTGTCGTGTTCGCGGTCAGGCCGACGCTACGGTTGCGCCCGGATTTTTTTGCAGCGTAAAGCGCATGGTCGGCAACATCGATTACTTGCTCCCAGGTGAGCGCCATCGGCGCTTCGCGCAGGAACGGGAAGCAGGCGAAACCGATGGAGCAGGTTTTTTTCAAATCGGAGCCATCGGGTAATTTAAAGGTGTGTTCTGCAATCGCGGTGCGAATGCGCTCGGCCATGAGCGGTGCATCTTCGCGATCCGCAAAGCGGCTGACAATTAAAAATTCTTCGCCGCCCCAACGCACAACACAATCCGATTCACGACAGGTGTGGGTCAGCAGGTCGGATAATTGAATTAATAATTGGTCGCCGGCGTTGTGTCCGTAAATATCATTAACCGATTTAAAATGGTCTACATCCAAAATAAAAAAAGTAAGGTCGGGTGTAGGTTTTTTTCGCGGCTCTTTAGAAAAGTTTGCGTTGTATTCGCGCTGGACTTTGGCGGTGTCCATCGGCATTAGTTTTTGCAAATAGCGGCGATTGCTCAAGCCGGTTAATGGATCGGACAAACTGATCGCTTCCAATTGCGCGTAGGCATTTTCGAGCTCGCCATTTTTGTTGCGCAATTCTGCTGTGCGCTCGGCAACTTTTTGCTCCAGCTCACGGCTGATATTGCGCGCAGCAATGACTTTTAAATGCTGGTTGCGCACGAACAGCAAGAGTAATCCTAAAATGATGGCTACATAAATGCTGTAAGCCCACCAGGTTTTCCACGGCGGCGGCAATACAATAAGTTTGATGCTGTGCCCCTGCTCATTCCACACTCCATCATTGTTGCTGGCGCGTACGCGGAATTGATAGGTGCCTGCGGGCAGGTTGGTGTAAAGCGCAGTGCGTTGGTTGCCTACGGCGCGCCATTGGTCATCGAAGCCTTCAAGCATATAGGCGTACATATTTTTTTCCGGCTCGCGATAATTCAGCGCGGCAAAGCTAAATGAAATCATCGACTGCGTGTAATCCAGGGTGATGGATGCTGTTTGGTTGATTGAGCTGGTCAATAGTTTATCCGGGCCATTCACTTTTACTTTTTCAGTGAAGAGCCGGAAATCGGTAAACGCGATGGCTGGTGCAATTTCATTTTGATGGTTGTCGAGCCGATCAACATCAAAAAAATAAAGTCCGGTGCGCGCACCAAATACCATCGCACCGGAGCGTGTTGCTAATGCGGCATTAGTGGCAACACCACCGATGAGTTCACCATTAATCCGCGTGTAATTTTTTACGGCTAGCGTCTCCGGATTAAAACGCACAATACCGTTATTGGTGCCCAACCATAAATTGCCGTGCTGGTCTTCAATAATCGCGCGAATGCCCTGATCGGCAAAACCATTGCGCGAGTCATACAGCGTGAAATCATCGCTGTGCGGGTTATACAAATGCAAACCCATATCGGTACCAAACCAAAGTCGCCCTTTGCTATCTTCGCGAATGGAAATGACTGAACCATTGGCCAAACTGCGCGGTTTGGTACTGTCGGGGATGTAACGCTTGAAAATGCCTTTTTCGCGATCCATCAAATTCAAACCATAAGCGGTACCGATCCAGAATCGCCCCTGGGAATCTTCATAGGAAACCCAGGCAACCGTACTGGAAAGGCTTTCGGGATTATTTTCATCGTGTGGATAAAACGAATAATCGCCGGTGCGCGGATCGAATTTGGTAAGGCCATTAAAGTGTGTGCTGAACCATAGGTTTTTCTGTCGATCTTCGAAAATATTCCAGATCATCAAATCATTGAGTTTTTTTCCAGTTTTTTCACCGCGCTTGCTTTGGTCGGGGTCTACAGGGATGGTGTCGAAGCGGTCGGTCACGGCGTTGTATTTTTGTGCGGCGGCGCCCCAGGTGCCAAAAAGCAACGTGCCCGCTGAATCTATTGCGCCGTTGAGAATGGCAGTGGTAGCTACACGTGAATCAGCTCCGGTGGTATGGCGATAATGGGTGAAGGAATCCGTGTCCGGATCAAAACGGGAAATGCCGCCGGATCCCAGCCACAATTTTCCTTCTTTATCTTCGACGATGGCTTCGACATTGTTATCCAGTGGCCCATTGTTGCTGTCAGTGGATTTTTGGTAAACCTTTATCGCAGCGCTGGAGCGATCATAGACATGGACGCCCGATGGATAGGTGCCCACCCACAGGTCGCCAATACGATCTTCATAAATGCGGCGAATAGTATTACTGGTTAACCGACCCGCGCCGCCGTCACCGCGATCAAAGTGAATCCAGTTATTTTGTGTTTCGTTATAAAGGTCCAGGCCGGCGCCATCGCTGCCGCTCCATATCCAGCCATTGCGATCAATATAAATTTGCCGCGAAAAATTGTTGCCGAGGCTATGCGGATCCTGTGCGTCATGTTGGTAGTGAACGAATTGGCGAGTGGTGCGATCCAGACGATAAATTCCATTATCACTGCCAGCCCAAATGCGCCCCGAATGATCTACCGCGATAGTTCGGATACTGTTTTCAAGCGCGGATTTCGGATTATCGGGACTGGGAATGTGTAGGGTGATTGCTTTAGTCGCAAGATCGAATTGCGCAACGCCGGTGTCCAGGCCTAACCAAACCATCCCTTCTTTATCTACCTCAATGTCGCTGACCAAATTGCTCGGCAAGGTGCCGTTTTGCTGGCTGAAAAAATCCAGGTGGCCATTGTCGGGGTTAAGAATGCCAAACCCGTTGGCAGAGCCAATCAAAATATCGCCATCAGCACTTTCGGCAATTGCATTAATCGCACCGCCTGCGGGGGTGGCACTTTCCGGAAGTGGTATGGGCACCAGAATTTCGTGGTTGCGATCATAGCGATATAAACCGGCGCGGGTCGCTGCCCACAAATTGCGTTGGCGATCTTCCAATAATTCCAATACTTGATTGACGGGTTCGGTTTGCGACAGGTCCTGCGGATCTTTGGCGGCAGGAATTGTTAAAAACTCATAGCTGTCGTAACGGAGTAATGCATTGCGTCCACCCAACCACATAAAGCCCTGGTAATCCTGCAAAATTGCTTCTACTTCACCCAGTGCAATATCCTGGTTTTGCATAATGTTGCGGAAGTGGATTTTTTTCGGGTAATCGACAGCGGAAGTTTCATTGGCAAAACTAATGCCCGCAAATAAATGGGCCACTAGAATTATTGTGACATAGGCCGTTATGTGCAGGAGCTTACGCACCCGGTGTTTGCTGGTCCGTATAAAAAGCGTTGGTTTCATTGATCTTGTGTATCGCTGTATGTAGTGAGCTATCCCAATAATAAGCCGGGTATTGTTGGAGTTAATGACGGCGTTGGGTTTGAGTTTGTTTAGTTATAGCAGGTGTTGGTTGATTCGCACGTTCCGGTGCGAGTGAATGCTCCCTGGCAGCCAGGAATTGCGAATCAAGCGGGATTGGCGTTTTATTCCGTAGTGTTTGTAGGGATTTTCTTTCGAGGCGGCATTGGGCATTGCTGCCCGCGCGCTCATGAGCAGTGAGGTTATTACAGTTTTTCTTTATCCCGAAAATAAGCGACCAACGCATTCGCATGCTCATGCCCCAGTCCGTTTGTCGGTTGGTCCATTCGTAAATCGATATCCACTACTAAAATTATCGATCCATTTTGTATTCAATGTTTTTTTTAACAGTTGGCCATTCCTGATCAATGATTGAGAAAACCACGGTATCCCGATAAACGCCTTCTGCATTTTTTTGATGATTGCGCAGAATGCCATCCTGTTTTGCACCCAGGCGAGCAATTGCAGTGCGTGATGCATGGTTGTGCCAATGCGTTCGAAACTCCACTGCGATTGAATTAAGGGTCTCAAATGCATGGCTAAGCAATAAATATTTGCATTCGGTATTTACACCGGTTCGCTGGAAGGACTTTGCATACCAGGTATAACCAATCTCAACGCGATGATTGAGATTGTCGGCATTGCAATAGCGAGTTGTACCAATAATTTTTTGGGTGCGATTATCAACAACTGCAAACAGCAATGCGACGCCAGCTTCCTGATCGTTAAATGCTTTATTAAGATATGCATCGATTGTTTTTAAGATGTTGTATAACGGTTTGCTGAAATGATGTAGGTTGCCGGTGAGGCACGAACCGCAACATGACCATGTACGGGCAGCCACCAATCCTTTATTTGTGCTTTTTTAATTATTCATTTTAATTATTCATTTTAATAAAACATTTTGCGTTTGCGTTTGCGTTTGCGTTTGCGTTTGCGTTTGCAAATGTTGCGGTTCGTGCCTCACCGGCAACCTACGAAACAAAAAGCCGAATCATTTCTGATTCGGCCTTTTGCTTTTCTCCCACAATATTTAAAAACTTAAACGTTGTAAGTGCTCGATGCAGTATTACCACCACGACCAGTCCAGTTGGTGTGGAAGAATTCACCGCGTGGTTTGTCGGTGCGCTCGTAAGTGTGCGCGCCGAAGTAATCGCGTTGGGCTTGCAGCAGGTTTGCTGGCAAGCGGGCAGTGCGGTAGCCGTCGAAGTAGGTCAGTGCTGATGTAATGGTTGGAGCGGGGATGCCGTTCACAATTGCAGCCGCAGCAACACGACGCCAGCCAGCTTGTGCTGCATCAACAGTTTTTGCGAAGTGATCATCCAGCAACAGGTTTTTCAATTCAGGATTCTTATCGAATGCTTCTTTGATGTTGCCGAGGAATGATGAGCGGATGATACAACCACCGCGCCACATCAATGCGATGCCACCGTAGTTCAAGTGCCAGCCGTATTCTTTCGCGGCTTCACGCATCAACAAATAACCTTGTGCGTAAGAAATAATTTTTGATGCAAATACTGCATCGCGCAAATCGTTGATGAAAGCTTGTTTGTCGCCAGTGAAATTTACGGCGGGGCCTTTGATTACTTTTGCTGCTTCAACGCGCTCGGCTTTTTGTGACGACAGGCAGCGCGCAAATACGGCTTCAGAAATCAGCGTGAGCGGTACACCCAGATCCAGTGCGATTACACCAGTCCACTTGCCGGTGCCTTTTTGGCCGGCGGTGTCGAGGATTTTTTCAACCAGTGGTTCGCCATCGGTGTCTTTGTACGCGAGGATGTCGCGGGTGATTTCGATCAGGTAGGAATCGAGTTCGCCTTTGTTCCACTCGGCAAATACTTCGTGCATTTCGTCTGCGCTCAGGCCGACGACTTCTTTCAGCAATTGGTAGGCTTCGCAAATTAATTGCATATCGCCGTATTCAATTCCGTTATGAACCATTTTCACAAAGTGGCCAGCGCCGTTCTCGCCAACCCAATCGCAGCATGGGCTGCCGTCATCGACTTTGGCGGCGATGCTTTGGAAAATATCTTTTACAAATGGCCAGGCTTCCGGTGAACCGCCGGGCATGATGGATGGCCCGGTCAATGCACCTTCTTCACCACCGGAAACGCCGGTGCCGATAAAGCGCAAACCTTTGCTCGCGAGGTACGCGGTGCGACGGTCGGTATCGGGGAAGTGGGTGTTGCCGCCGTCGATGATAATGTCGCCAGCGTCAAGGTGCGGAATTAATTGTTCAATGAAATCGTCTACCGCTTTACCGGCTTTTACCATCAGCATGATCTTGCGTGGTTTGGCCAGTGACTGCACCAGCTCTTCAATAGAGCGCGCGCCGCGAATGGTTTTGCCCTTGGCGCGGCCTTCGATGAAGGCGTCTACTTTTTCTACGGAGCGGTTGTAAGCGGTAACTGTATAGCCTTTGCTCGCCATGTTGAGGATGAGGTTTTCCCCCATCACTGCCAAGCCAACCAAGCCTATATCGGAAAGTGGTTTCATAGTAGTAATAGCCTATCGTTGTGGTTGATGTCCTACCCACGGAAGCATTGCAACAGGACAGTTCCGGCCATAGTACCAAGACATTGTCACTGGCCTCGCATTCGGAGGATCAGGGTGCATTGATTGACCGATTTCTAAACACTAATGGCGCAACTCTTACGTGGTCGCGCTCTTGAAAGGGTGCGTATTATTCCCGTTTACGCGTCAAAAGAATAGCTGAAGGCGTAAAACTTCTGGCTATTTTGGCCATTGGTTGTGTCAATGGGTCGGGCGGGTTTGCTGGATTTTACGTTTGCGGCGACGGTTGGGAATGGCTTGCTGGTTTAATGCCCAATCAATATGTTCTTTAACCAGGGGAGATACCCGATCCCTTTTGCTGTTCAACGCCAGAATTATCCGTTCATCGCTCGGCGCATTCCCCAGCCCCACGGCGAGGTTCCTTAACCACCCTTCATAGCCAATGCGACGAATGGCTGAACCTTCGGTGCGGCTCAGGTATTCATTTTCGGTCCAATTAAATAAATCGACCAGATCGCTATCGGCCAATCCATGGCGAGGTAAAAAATCTTTTTCCTGTGTGAATTGCGCATATTTATTCCAGGGGCAGATAGCCTGGCAATCATCGCAACCGAAGATGCGATTGCCGATGGGTTCGCGGAATTCCTCGGGAATAGCGCCCTTGTTTTCGATGGTCAAATAAGAAATGCAGCGACGGGCATCCAGTTCATATGGGCGAGGGAATGCATCGGTCGGGCATACTTTCAGGCAGGCCGTACATTCGCCGCATTGGTTGGGTTGCGCGGGTTCGTCGATGGGTAAAGGGACGAAGGTAAAAATCTCGCCGAGGAAAAACCAGCTGCCTGCGGCGCTATTAATGATAAGTGTGTGTTTACCGGTCCACCCCAGGCCGGCTTTTTCAGCGAGTGGCCGTTCCATCACCGGAGCGCTATCCACAAAGGCGCGATTTTGGCCTTTGAATTCATAGCCCGCCGGTAATGCATCATCAATTTTTTGCGCAAGTACACCCAGTCGCTTGCGAATCAACTTGTGATAATCGCGCCCTAATGTGTAGCGCGATATATAAGCCCTGGTTGGATCTTTAAGGATTTTGATTTGTTGGGTATCGCCAGGCAAATAATCCATGCGCACTGATATCACCCGTACTGTGCCGGGTAATAATTCTGCCGGGCGCGAACGTTTGTTGCCGTGTGCGGCGAGCCATTCCATGCTGCCGTGATAGCCCTTCGCCAGCCATTCCCTAAGGCGCACTTCTGCAGTGCCCAGGTCGATATCCGTAATGCCCAACTGCTGGAAGCCCAGTTCGCGGCTCCAGAGTTTGATATCGCGGGCAAGTTGCTGCAGATCGGGTTGGGTCATAGTGGAGTGGCAATTAACGAAAAAAGCTATTTTGCCTGAATTTGATGGGGGTTACATTTTTAAACATTTGATTTGGCAGATATTCAGGCTTGGCGGCTATAGTGAACGGGACTTTTTTAAATGGAGTAATGCTATGAAATTTCTGATTCCTGCTGTTGCGTCGTTACTGTTAAGTATCCCGGTATTTGCAACTCCCTTGCCTAATCAGGCCCATGTGTATGTAGAAGGTTCTGCCGAATTGGAGGTTGAACCCGACACTATGACGTTTACGCTCAGCATCCAGAAAGTAGATTTGGACCTTGCCAAAGCCAAAGCAGATGTTGATGCGCGTTCACGATTGTTAATCGATGCTATCAAAAAGTTCGGTATTAAATCGGAAGATGTTGCAACTACTGCGCTCAATATTCGCCCCGAATATGAATACAAAGATAATCAGCGCGTGTTAACAGGCAATAACGTTTCACGCCAGGTAGACATCACCTTGCGCGATTTAAAAAAATACCCCGACCTGATGAAGGCGTTAGTAGATGCAAAAATTTCTGAAACCATCAATACCAATTTAACCGTCGCCAATAAAAAAGCGGTTGAAGAGAAAGCCCAGACGGCAGCGATGAACGATGCGCGGGCCCGTGCAGAACGTTTGGCTAAAACCCAGGGCAAGGCGGTTGGTGAGCCTTGGTCGATTTCGGAATTTAATAATCGCGGCAATGAGCGTTGGGAATTGCGGCCGGCACGTAGTTTGGCTGGCAGCTCGGCAAATATAGTAGCGGCAGCAGATATGGGTTTTAAGCGCGAAGGCGAGCCATTTGAACCTGGTGTGATGAAAATTACGGCGCAGGTTTATGTGGTTTATCTATTAAAATAGTGCGGTTTTTTCTGCCAAGTCTTAACGTATCTGTTTTGCTTTAAGCATCGATGGATGGCACATAAATAGTTAAATAAAAACTTGTCGGCGTTATTTACAACAGATGCCATAAAAATAAATTGCGTTTACTTTTCCTATTGAAAGTAAACGCAATTTTTCATTTGGCTCAGCTTTTGCTTTGGGTGTTGCTGCTGAATATCCAGTCAAGGAAACTGTGAAACTTTTCTCATTTTGAGTTTCGCTGATTGATATGCCAGCACAACCTCAACGGATACATAACTCACAGTTGTATCTACACCCGATCATTATGTTTTTAGTACTGAAGGATCTGATGCCATGACTCTTTTCAAAAAACTTGCGTTAACTGTTGCCCTGGCCCTGCCAGTAGCAGCTCACGCTGACACTATTTCTCCAGAAACTTACGCTGCTACCCTCGGAGTTGGCGAAAGTGTGACTATCACCAAAACCGTAACTGTTGAAGAATCTGTAAGCAGTGGTGTACTCGACGTTGTATTTTTGATTGATACTTCCGGCAGTATGGGCGGCGTTATTGCGGCTGCAAAAGCGGCGGCGGCAAACTTGTTGACTGGCTTGGCTGGTTTCGGTGATTTGGCTACTGGTACCGGTTATTACAGTGAGCCAGGTTCAGGCTTGAATACCGACCTGACCACCAACACTGCTGCCGGTGTTGCTGCGATTAATGCCATTAACCTGGGTGATGGCGGTGGCGGCGGTGACTTCCCTGAAGAAGGTATCCATGCGGTTGAATTGGCAGCGACCAATACTTCCTGGAGACCCGGTTCTTCACGTTTCGTTATCGCTTTAGGTGATGCTACGTTCAAAGAATCTGATGGCTCAACCCTGGCATCAGCGCAAGCTGCTCTGGCTGCTAACGATGTAACTTTCATCGGTATCGACTTTGGCAACATGACTCAAACCGCATGGGGCGGCATTGACCCTACCCTGTTGGCAACTGCTACCGGTGGTAGCGTAGTATCAAGTGCTATTGATCCAAGTGCATTGATTGCTTCAATTCTTGCAAGTGTTGAAGACTCTTTCGCTACTTACAGCAAAGTAAGTGTTGGCGATCTGGGTGCAGGTTTGCCAGGTGTTGGTGTTTCTGTAACTTGCTTGACGGCAGACACCGGTACTTGCGTGGGTGATTCTGCGGTTGGTTCTTTTGACCGTAGCGTATCCCGTTCATTCACCTACTCTGTAACCTTCACCGGTTTGGAAACTGGTACCCACTCTTTCCTGACCCGTGGTCTGGTTGATGGCGCTATCGTTGCCAGTGAGAGAGACACCATTACCGTAACTGGTGCTGATGTTCCAGAGCCAAGCAGCATCTTGTTGTTGGGTGTTGGTTTGTTGGGCCTGGGTTTGACCCGTCGTCGTATGAAAGCTTAATTGTTACCATGCGTAAAAAAGCGGCCGTAATGGCCGCTTTTTTTATTGGTGCAGTAGTAGAATCGCCAACAATAATTAAAGTGTTTTTTCGTCATCGCATCTATTCAAAGAAAGGAGTTGGCAATAGTGAGAGCCACGGCATCGTTATTTTCTGTTTCACCTCGTCTCGCACATGTAAAACCATTGTGCGCGTTGCTTCTTGGGTGCTGGTTAAGTATGGGCACTGGCACTGCAACAGCCGCGATCATCGGTGGAGATCCCCAATCGGCATTTAGCGATAACGGAGCAAATTCTGCTCCTTCCATTGATATACAAAATCGCCCCGGAGCGGAGGCTTTTACCAATGTTTCGTTTGGGGGGGGTGCGGAAGGGTTAAGAAAACTTGGCCAGACTGCACGCGATGCAATCAAAAAATACCCGAAATCCGGCTTGGCCCATGAAGTGTTGGGTACGGCTTTATTTTATTCGGGTGATATGAAAGGTGCGCTTGAGGAGTTTTCGATTGCAACACGATTGGAACCGCAGCAAGTGGGCCCCTGGGTGAAGTTGGGTATTACCCAAATGGAATCGGGAAGCATTGACTCGGCGGAGGTTTCATTGCAAAAAGCATTAGCGCTCAAGCCGGATAATCGTATTGCCAACCAGCGTCTTGGCCTGTTGTACGAATACCAAAAAAAATACACCGCCGCGATTGAATATTTGCAAAAAGGCTTAAAAGGAACTGGCAATAATTATTTGGGAGTTGCACCGAATCTTGCGCAATTATTGAATCGACAAAAACGTTACAAGGATGCCATTGACACGCTGGCTCCACGCGCGCCGTTAACCTTGATGGATCCGGTGGTCCATATCATTTTGGCTGCATCCTATTCCGGTGCGCAGCAGTTTGATAAAGCGAGTGAACGATATTCCCGCGCTGTTGAATTGCAACCTGAGAGTAAAGAATATCAATTAGGGTTAGCAATTAGCCAGCGAGAGGGAAAGCAATTGGCCGCAGCGACAGACACGTTGAAAAAACTGATTGTCAAAAATCCCGATTGGAGGCCCGCTTACCTTGAGCAAGGCGAACTGGCGTTAGCTGCTGGAAAAGTTGCCGACGCTGAAGCCGCGTTTAATACGGCGATTAACAAAGGTGCTGATGCGGCCTCAATCGATTATAAACTTGCACAGTATTACGTGGCCCACAAGCAAACCAGGGAAGCGATTGCACGGTTGCGTAATGGAATTGATAAAGGTGCAGTACAGCCAGAAACCTATGCAATGCTGGCCGAGCTTGAGCGATCTCAAAATAATGTGGACGCAGGTTTGGCAGCATTGCGCGCGGGTATCGATAAATTTCCACAAAACGGATTGTTGCAATTCCGGTTGGGGAGTGAGCTTGCTGCCTTGCGTCGTTATGATGAGTCGTTGCCGTATTTTGACAAGGCCCATCAGCTGAAACCGCAAGATGCTGATATTTTGCGTTCCTATAGTTTGGTGCAAAGTAAATCCGGTAAAACAGCTGATGCTGCAGCAACTGCCGGAAAATTGTATAAGGTGCGTGGGGAACAAACACCGGAAGCACTGTTTTACGCAACCCTGTTACAACAAGACAAACAATTAGCGGAAGCGGCAGCGATTTATCAAAAAATTCTTACACAAGAACCGGGCAATCTGGTTGCATTGAATAATTTCGCTTCATTATTGGCAGAACAAGGCAAGCTGGATGACGCTGAAAAAGCCGCTAGAAAAGCCAGTGAGTTATCCAAGGGTAATGCACAATTGCTGGATACCCTCGGATGGATTTTGTATCAGCAAAAACGGTACAAGGAATCCCTCGATGTATTGGCTGACGCAACAAAAGCCAAGCCGGATATTGCAGTCATTCACTATCATACCGGCGTGGTGCAAACGGCAATTGGCAATACTGCTGCTGCGAAAAAATCCTTGGCGCAGGCATTGAAGCTGGATGGCAACAGCTATTGGGCGGCGGATGCAAAGCAACGCCTGGCGGCCAATCCTTAAGTATTTTCGATGTCCCCTGTGAATAGTTGAGAGGCTGTTCGCAGGGGACAATGGTGAAAAATTCTATCGCTCCCTGGTGAAATCAATAAAACTCCACGTGGTATTTATGTATTTTGTAATCAGCGTGGGAATTTAAAATTCCATATGCTGTTTCAGTTCCCGTGCATGGCGGCGTGAGGCAATTACTTCAGTACAATCTTGCATAATAATCATCACACCATCGCCAATCCAAGGCTCGATACGATCAATAAAGTTCAAATTAATAATTTCCTGGCGATTTGCGCGAAAAAAAGTTTCCGGGTCAAGGCGTGCTTCCAGGTAATTTAATGGGCGCAGTACTGGTGCACTTAACGCGCCGAAAAATAAACGGACATAATTTCCTTCTACAGCGATGCGGCTGATTTCCCGAAGTTTTATGAAATGGCAGCGCTCACCTTCACGGATAAAAATATGTGCGTCCAGGCTTTTTTCCGGTTGGTTAAATGGAACGTGCTGTGCCCGCCTCGCTAATTTCCCAAGGGCTGCATCCAGGCGATCGCGGGTGATGGGTTTGAGTAAGTAATCCAGCGCATTGGATTCAAATACGTGTACGGCGTGTTCTTCATAAGCAGTAGTAAAAATAACGCCGGGCGTGTGCTCGCTATGTTCCAATACATCAAATCCGCTACCCTCAGCTAAATTGATGTCCAACAGCACCAGATCCGGGCGCAATTGGTTGATCGCTGTAATGGCTGTTTGTACATCGCTCGCTTCACCGGCGATGCTGTATTGGGGGAAATGTTGTAGCAATCCTGCCAGCTCTTTGCGTGCGAAGCGTGAATCATCAACGATCAGGATTTTCATGGCCTTGAGTCTCTGTAGCGAAACTTATTATTTTTAGGCGTGCGAATGGTTTGCGGAATTATGCGCAAATTTGGGCGATGTATTCCTTCCACGCGACTATGTCAGTGCCTTCGGAATCAAACAAGCTTAAGCCCAATAAATAATCCCCGCTCGCTGCTTGTGGTCTGCACCATTTGACTTCGGTGACTAATAAAAACTGCCGATTACCATCGGCATCGCGAATGCAGCAGCGCAAGATAATATCGGTTGCTACTGCCTGGGTGGCGATAACGCGCAATCCATTGGCCGATATATCCAGGCTTTGGGTGATGACCAGGGTGGGATCACCGTTGGCGGACGAATCCAGTTCGATAATCACGATGAGTTGATTGTCCAGCCGGAACTCCTGGCGCTGTTCGGGATTGTTGTGGTTATTATCCATAGGGCTGTCCATGAATATCGGTATGGTTTTGGTTGGTTAGTTCAAATCTCTGCGCAAACCGCGAATGACTTTTGCTAATTGGTCTTCAAAATTATCGCCATTACGCAGCACTTTTATTTGCTCCCGCGCTATTAAATCCTGCAATTGTTCTCGCGTGTATTCTGCAATTTTTCTGCCCACCTGATCGGCAAAAATATATTTGCTGGTGGATGCAATAATGACTGAAAGTTTAGCGCGCTGCTTTTCATTGCTACTCGATATTTCCAGCCAGGCGCCGACTTGCAGTTCGCTAACTGTTTGTAGTGCAGATTGTTCCCGGATCAATTGTGCGGCCGCTTCAGCTGCCGCGTTTTCGATGCGTAAACGCGCGGCTTCTGCCGCCTGTTCGGCTTCGCGACGGCGCTGCTCGTCTGCCAGGGCCCGCGCTTCTGCCATTGCTTTGCGCGCGGCAGCGCGGCGGGCTTCCAATTGCTGTTGCATGCGCGCTTCTGCTTCAGCGCGCGCTTGTGCAGCCGCTTCGGCTACCGCTTGTTGTTGGGCAATTAATGCCTTGACCACTTGTTCCGCTTTTTGTTTTTGCATTAGCAATTGTGCTTGTACACCCGCATTTGCACGTTCAATCAACGTAGCGAGTGCGGTATTAATAATGGTTTGAATATCCGGATGTGGCAATGGTTTCGCAATGCCCGTGGATAAACACAGTGCAAAGTCCTTGTGGCTTTTAATCATCACTTTGCGGCCGGTGTGATCAACCAACAATAACTGATCCACATCCGGGTTTTTCAGTGCGAGTTTGCAACGCAATGCTTCATTGTTTTCGCCATAGAAAATAAACCAATCGCCGACACGTAATTGCTCAGTCTGTTTCAGCAAGCTATAGGGGAGTTGGGTGTTGCTACTGCTTTGCCCGGCGCTATACCCCAGCGGTGTAAACAAGGAGTTTTCCAGGGGGTGTTTCTGAATCGCAGCCATCAGGTGAGCGTGCAAATGTTCAAATAATTGCTGATAGGCATGGCTGTTATTTAGCGGATGCTCGCTACTGCGCTCCAGCTCGGCGATCACGAGTGGGATTTGCTGGTAAAGGTGTTGCTCATCTACCGTAATCTCATCGGTAGAAAATAATTCGCCGAGCGCGGGTAGCAACCGGTTCCAGCTTTTCCATAGCGGTAACTGGATTAATTCTTCGGGCGTTTTATTAAATGCCCAATACTGCAATTCACTTTTCAGCGTGCCCTTGATCAGCCCATGCAAGTCGCTGGGGAGCGGGCGATTGCCCAGGTTTTTGTTCAGTAGATCAATCACGCGTGTTTCTGCACTGATTTGTTTCAGGTGTGCCAGTTCGGTTTCGCATAGCCGGCTTTCCAGCATAGCCGCGCGTTTTTCTTCGCTGGCTAACCACTCATTAAATTGTTGAATCGTATCTCGTAGTGGTGCGTGATCAGTCAGCTCTGCATCCGTTATTGTGGTGAGGTGTGTTTGGGTGGCAGTGGCGAATGCTTGAAATTTTTCCAGGAATTGTTGGGCAGGCTTGCCGTCTCGCGGATACCAATAGCGTCCGCTTAATAACGTTTGCAGCAATTGATGTAGCGGGTGGAGCGGTGAGCAAAAAAATTCATTGTCGCGGCTGATTGCAGTCGAAAGCGTTGGCCATAGCATTTGTAATTCGGTGTGCAGCTTTGCATCCCACAATGGGTTTTGCTTGAATTGGCTGATAAAGTCATTGGCCAGTTGCCCGCGGATAACATCGGGGGATTGGTGTTCATGTGCGGCGATACTGGCAAATACTTCGCTCAGTTGCAGCGAATCGCCAGCGGTTATGGCTTGCAGGGTAAATTCAGACATAGGGGATCAAACATAAAAGACCAAACACAGGAGCATCAGTAGCTACCATCACTCTATTTTGCGCAATCATTCTCTGCTCAATATAGCCAAGATGTGCAGGCTGCGCTGTACTTTTCCCCGCGCGGGTTTTGACAAAGGTTTTCCCGCCCCGGTTCGTGGCAACTTGCGTATAATCACGCCCCGTTTGTAGCTATTAGCCTCTGGGACTTGTGACTCCATGAAAATTACTGCCGATTCCTCCCTTTTATACACTGCTGCCGAAACCTATGCGGTGGATGCCGCTGCTATCGCATCGGGCATTCCGTCCATCCAGTTAATGAAGCGTGCCGGGCGCGCAGCGTTTGAGTTGGTGACAGAACGTTTTGCTGACGCAGCGCTAATTAGCATCTACACCGGCGGCGGCAATAATGGGGGCGATGGCTATGTATTGGCGGGGCTGCTGGCCCAGCGTTTGTATGCCGTGAAGGTAATTGCCCTGGTGGCACCTGACCAGCTGAAAAACGAGGTTCGCCAGGCCTATGAATTTGCGGTGCAGGAAGGTGTGGAGGTTTTATCGTTTGATAGTAGGCCCTTTGTCGACGCTCCAAACGGCGGTTTGATTGTCGATGCCATGCTCGGCATTGGTTTACAGGGCGCTGTGCGCGCAAACTATGCGGCAGCGATTGAGCAAATTAACGCGAGTGGTGTACCTGTACTGGCGCTGGATATCCCCTCTGGTTTACAAGCCGATACCGGTGCTGTGGCTGGCGCTGTAGTGCAGGCGCAGCTCACCTTGACCTATATCGGTGTAAAGCGAGGATTATTGACGGGGCGCGGCCCTGCGGTCTGTGGTGAGTTAGTGCTGGCTAACCTGAATGTGCCCGCAGCATCTTATACCGCCGTTAGCCCATCTACAGAAAGGCTGCATTTAAACGCGCTCTTGCCATTGTTGGCGCCACGCGCTGCCGATGCCCACAAAGGTGATTTTGGCCATGTTTTAGTGATTGGTGGCGATACCGGATACGGTGGCGCTGCATTGATGGCGGCGGAGGCGGCGGCTCGCACTGGCGCCGGGTTAGTGAGCATCGCTACGCGCCCCGAACACATTCCGGCAATCCTGGCACGCCGCCCGGAAATCATGGCCTGTGGTGTGGTGTCCGGGCAAGAGCTGGAGCCTTTGCTAGCGCGGCCAACCGTATTGGTGGTAGGCCCTGGTTTGGGGCGTTCGCCCTGGTCCGAGCAGATGCTGCAACAAGCCGTAAAAAGCGGTTTGCCGTTAGTGCTGGATGCAGACGCGCTCAATATTCTCGCTGCAGGACGCGTGATACCGGCCAGCGTCAAACGCGATAACTGGTTACTGACCCCGCATCCGGCAGAAGCAGCGCGCTTGCTGGGACAAACCACGGCTGAGGTGCAAGCGGATCGCTTTGCGGCGGTGCGTGCGATCCAGTCCAAATACAATGCCAGCGTTATCCTCAAGGGCGCCGGTAGTTTGGTGGCATCGGCGCAGGGCCCGGTTGGTATTGTCACCGATGGCAACCCCGGTATGGCAACTGGCGGAATGGGTGATGTGCTGTCTGGCATCCTCGGTGGTTTGGTTGCCCAGGGATTGCCTGTGGCCGATGCCGCACGCCTCGGTGCTGTGGTCCACGCTTGTGTGGCTGATCTCGCCGCCGATGAACATGGCCAACGCAGTTTGTTGGCGACTGACCTTATTCCCTATCTGGGCGAATTACTGTAAGCCGGTGGGAGATGTTGATGATTGATCGTGACTTCCAATTAGAGGATGACGCCCTGATGGTGGCTTTTGGCGAGCAACTAGGGCGTGCGCTGGCAGCGTGCGACGGGACCATCTCGGTATACTTGCAGGGTGATTTGGGCGCCGGGAAAACGACACTAAGCCGTGGAATCTTGCGCGCCTTTGGCCATGCCGGCGCGGTAAAAAGCCCGACCTATACCCTGGTTGAGCCCTATGAATTTGCCGGACGCATCCTGTATCACTTCGATTTATATCGCCTGGGCGACCCGGAAGAACTGGAGTACATGGGGATCCGCGATTATTTTGCCGCGCCCAATATCTGCCTGATTGAGTGGCCCGAACGCGGTGCTGGCCTGCTGCCGGAAGCGGATGTTAGCTTGCACATAACCGTGGCGGGGATTGGCCGCCATATTCACTTGCAAAGTCGTTTGCCGTTGGCGATTTAAGCTCTGTATTCATTCACTTGTCATCTCCCTGTCATTGGTGAAAAACCTGAAACTAACCTAGGCTTGGGAATACCATTCATAAAATGAGTCTGGCTGGTTGTTAGTGTGGTGAGGGAGATTCATGCACAAAGAAATGCTTTTCCGGCAAGGGCCGCTCGCGGGTTGCGTGCGCGGCTTCTTGTTATTGCTGTGTGCATCCAGCGCATTTTTTGGTGCAACCTGCTGTGCCTATGAAACGCCCCGGCGCGTCCTGTTTGGTGGCGATGCTGAATATCCACCCCTTGAATGGATGGAAAAAAACCAGGCTAAAGGATTTAACGTAGAACTCGCCCGCACGGTCGCGCGCGTGGGCGGCAGCAAAGCTGAACATCATTTGGGCAATTGGCCTGATGTCATCCATGCACTGGAAGAGGGTCACCTTGATGTGGTGCCCATGTATTATTCCAGCGAGCGCGCCAAACAATTTATTTTTACGCACGCCTATCATTATCTATCCCACTCCATCTACGCGCGGCCGGGCGCTGTGCGCGTTTCCTCGGTGGATGATTTGAATGGTCACACCGTTGCGGTAGAGCAAGAGTCGTTTGCTCACCAGCAGCTGCGTGCATTAGCGATAAAACCGCAACTGGTACTAGCCTCCAATACACTCACGGCGATAGAAGCCGTGCACAATGGCAAAGCAGAGTACGCCATTCTCACCAGCCTCGCCGCTGATAGTTTGCTGCAAAAAAATAATTGGAAACTGGAACGTATGGGCGCACCTTTCTGGTCGCGTGGGTATGCCTTTGCGGTCAATAAAAACAAGCCGGAGTTAGCGGAGTGGTTGCAGAATGCGCTCAGTGAAACCATAGCATCGGGGCGCTACCAGCAGCTTTATAACGAATGGGAAACAACGCTCGAGCCTGCCGCTTCCGATAAAACCCTGGTAAACATATTGTGGATCAGCCTGGCAATTGTGATTGTTATTTTGCTACTGGGCGCGAGTTGGTATTGGAGTTTGAAACGCACAGTTGCCTTGCGCACACAGGAATTGCGCGATGCACTCACCCAGCGTGAAATGGCCGAACAGGAATTGCGCCATGTCGCCCATTTTGATTCCCAAACCGGTTTGGCCAAGCTGCAATATTTTATCGAGCAAGTGGATGATTATTTTCACTCGCACCAGCAACCGGTGAAACAGGAGAAAGAAATCCTGATTTTAAAACTGGTCGATCTGGATGTCATTGTGCGCACCTTCGGTTTCTCGCGTGCAGAAATGGTAGTGAGTGCATTCGCGGTGCACCTGGTGAAATTAAATGATTCGCTGGCAGCATACCTTGGGCGCGGAGTGTTTGCGATTTTTACCAACAAGTGCAATGCGCACGCGTTGTTTGATCGCCTCGGTGCGGCCATGGCCAATTCGGACCCGGGATTAAATTCGCAATTTGTCGGCGGCTCGGCTTATTGGCCTGAGCATGGTCGTTCGGCGGGGAAATTAATGCGGCACGCGGAAACAGCCATGGCGATGAGCATTGCGCGCCGGCGGCGCTGGATGGCTTATGAATCTGCCATGGAACCCAGCCGCCTGGATCTGGATATTATTTCGATTTTTATCGATGGCAATGTGCAGGGAATTTATCCGGTGTTTCAACCGCAGCTGGATTTACGCACTGGCAAAATTATTTCGGCAGAAGTGTTGGTGCGTTGGCAGCATCCGCGATTGGGGTTTATCCCCCCCAATGTATTTATTCCGCTATTGGAAAATTCCGGTTTGATCGAACAAATTACCGCGCAGATGATCGATGAGGCAGTGCGTGTTGCGGTGTTGTTGCGCAAACGTAATTTGCCGTGCGCAATCAGCGTCAACATTTCCGCGTACGATTTAATTGAAACCAGGCTCGCTGAAGTGATTGGCCAGGCCTTGGTGCGCTATCAGGGTGTTGCGAGCGATATTAAATTGGAACTGACTGAAACGTCGGTCGCGAGTGATCCGCACCGTGTAAAACAGGTATTGCTGGAGTTAAGCGAGTTGGGGATATACGCCTCGGTTGATGATTTTGGAACGGGTTATTCATCGCTCTCGTATTTGACGATGTTTCCGATTCGCGAATTAAAAATTGATCGCACATTTGTTAGCGATATGATCGGGAATCCGCGTAACCACAGTATTGTGCGCTCTACTATTTTAATGGCGCGCGAACTGGGGCTGACAACAGTTGCCGAAGGTGTGGAGGATGACCAGACCCTGCAAATCCTTAAGAAGGATGGGTGCGATCTGGCGCAGGGTTATGTGATTGCGAAGCCCATGGCGGAAGCAGAATTTATTGAATTTATGCGCGCCCACGCTGCGCAACTTTTTGATATCAGCCAGTTTATGAAACGATAAGCTTTCTTGAGCGGCGAGCGCTTGTTTTTGTACCGGTTAATTAAGCCAGCCACCAGCCAGGGTAGCCGCGCGGATTTAAAACGTCCACCCGAGTTGTAATCCGCCCGCGCGATAATCGCCACCACTCGCATAAGCCACATCCACGACAAAACGTTTCCAGCGATAACCGACACCGGCGCTGGACATATTTTCATGCATACCGGTTTGGTCATTGCGATAACCCGCGCGCAACGCGAGGCTATCAAATAATACGTATTCTGCGCCCAGGCTTAATTCCTGCGTTCCTGCCTCGGTTGCCATGGGTGTGGATTCTTCCAGGTCGTAATCCAGGCCCACACTGAATTTATCGCCTACATAACCGAGGCCCATGCGCGCACGGGAGCTCAGTGTCACTTTCAAATCCGGCTCTGGCTCGCCAGTTTCCGGGTCGGCTTCCTGCTTGGTGCTGAAGCGCTTTTTAAAGGCATCTTTTAAGGTGAGGCTAACGCGATAATGCTCGGCAAACGTAGCTGCAATGCCGAGATCGGCGTTAAAGGCCAAATGGGTTTCCCGGGTATCTTTAAATTCATCGCCGGCCTCTTCAACGGAATCGAGGCTATCGTTGAAATCGGCAGTATCGCGAAAGGCATCCACGCGCATTAATTTGGGGGTGACACCAATGGCGATAGCGTGCCCGCGCACTTCAAATTGTTTGGCCATCGCCATGCCCCATTCACTCACAATCAATGCACTGACATCGGCGTTGGAGGTGAGGGTGCGGGTGAGATCCCGTAGCTGGCCACGACTGTTAACAAGGTGCGGGTAGGCGGCGGCAACCGCAACTGGATCGGCACCGGCGGCAATTTGTCCCATGGATTCAATGTAGTCGCCCAGCAATGCGCGGTCAGCGTCGCTGACATTCGCAACACCGCCTGCCAATGCGCGTGCACCAAAATAAAATCCACCGCCTTCGCGATTACTTGGCTCGCTGATATTGAAACCAATAAAACTGTCGACGGATAAATCCTTGCCCGCAATATCATCCAGTACATCGCGTAAATCGGTGGCAACATCGCGAATTAAGGCGGCAGATGTTTGAACCGGAGCGTCATTGAAATTATCGATTGCGCTACTGAGTTGCGTGTCCAATTCATCTTCAACCGCATCGATTGCTGATTCGGCACCATCGGATACTTGCACTACGATATTGGGTAAATATACGCGTCCATCGCGCCCGGCTTCTTCCTCTTCCTCATGAAACGCGAGCAGGGCCGGGTTATAAAATGCCGCCTGCGCGTGGGTACCGATGGCGGTTGCGGCGCCTCCCATCGCTAATGCGCGCGAATCGTAAATTCCGTAAGTGATTGCAAATGCCGGCGAGCCAAGTGACGCAACCAGCAATGCAACAGGTTTGAAACAAGAGCGACGGGCGAAAAATGCGTGCATAAACACTACCGGTTGATGTTATCGGGGCCCAATAATGCAGAAGCTGGTTTGGCTATAGCCGTACCTGGTTCACAGATTTTGGGGAAAAGTTAATGGAGCTTGGCGATCAAACAGTGATCAAATTGGCAATTTTGCTAGAGTGAAAACAGGTTTTTGCGGTAAAGTGCGCCTGTTGCCATCGTTACTAAACGGCGGGTAATGTTGCGTCATAACGACAAAAAGCTGTTGATCTCAGCAGATAGAGAGTATTCCGGTTTTGAAATTGCCTATGTCTTTTATTTGCCGCACATGTGGATTTTTTTTCCTGGGGCTGATTGTTCTTGCCCAGGCCGCCCAGTCGGCGACCGTCAATGGTGTGCGTGTCTGGCGCGCGCCCGATCACACGCGCATTGTGTTGGACCTGGATGCGCCGGTACAACACAGCCTGACCCTCGCCAATAATCCCGATCGCATTATCCTCGATGTTCCAGCGAGCTCATTAAATACTACTCTCAACTCTCTACCCCTTGCTGATACACCGGTATTGGCGGTGCGCAGCTATGTGCAAAATAAAACGGATCTGCGTTTGGTTCTGGATCTGAAAGCCAAAATCGCGCCTAACAGTTTTTTATTAAAAGCCCACGGCGGTATGCATGATCGTTTGGTGATTGACCTCTATGACGAGCCTGCAACGCCAGCCAATACAACAGCGACGGCGGCGATTGATAAGCCTGTGGTTGCACCTGCCAACCCAGCTGCGCCTGCAAATAAAAATCCGGTGACTGCTAATCCAACCGCTACCAATTCAACAGCGACAAATGCACCGGTTTCAGTAAAACCTGTGGTTGCGACAGCGGCACCTGTTGAAAAAACGCCTGCACCGGCGAATGTCGATCTGCAAGGCAAGCGCACGATTATTATTGCTGTTGATGCGGGGCACGGCGGTGAAGATCCCGGTGCAATGGGCCCTAATCGTATTCGCGAAAAAGAAGTGACGCTCGCCATTGCCAAAGAACTGGTTGCTGCTATTAATGCGCAGCCGGGCTTCAGCGGTAAATTAACGCGCACTGGCGATTATTTTATCCCGCTCAAAAAACGCCGCGATATTGCGCGCACGATGAAAGCGGATTTGTTTGTGTCTATCCATGCGGATGCATTTCATAAATCCAGTGCGCGCGGTGCGTCGGTATTTGCGTTATCGCGCAATGGTGCCACCTCGGAAACGGCGCGCTTTTTGGCCGAACGTGAAAACGAATCGGATTTGATTGGCGGTGTGGGCAATATCAGCCTGGATGATAAAGACCAGGTGCTTGCCGGTGTGCTGGTGGATTTATCCATGACGGCAACGCTCAACTCAAGTTTACAGGTAGGCCACCACGTGTTGAATTCCATGGGCGGCATTGCGCATTTGCACAAGCGCCATGTGGAGCAAGCAGGCTTTATGGTATTGAAAGCGCCGGATGTTCCCTCGATTTTGGTGGAAACCGGTTTTATTTCCAATCCGGATGAGTCACGCAAACTGGCAACGCCTGCTTATCGCAAGCAAATGGCCAGTTCGGTATTTAAAGGCATTCGCCAATATTTTTATCAGCATCCACCGGCGGGAACTTATGTTGCGGCGCAATTGCAATCCGGTGGCATAAAAGATTTTGAACGGCAACATACAGTTGCGGCGGGCGATAGTTTATCGGCAATCGCTGCGCGCTATGGCGTAAGCAGCCAGCAATTAATGCAATACAACAAAATGAATTCCACCGTTGTGAAACTCGGGCAAGTAATACGGATTCCTTCCGGCAATGCGCCTGCCTCTGCTCCTGTTGCTACTGCGCAAATTGAACCTACTACCTTGCCGGTTGCAAAGCCGGTTACACCGCCGCCTGCTTCAAAACCAGTGATGCCGCGCCAGCATAAAGTGATTGCAGGTGATACGTTATCCGGGATCGCCTCTCGTTACGGCGTTTCGGTGGGGCAGTTATTGCGTCACAACAATATGAAAAACCCCACAGTAAAAATCGGTCAAACCATTAAGATTCCTACGACTTGATTACATCTGCTGCGTAAACGTTTTTCCCTGTTAATGCTTTTTTCAAAATAGGTTGATGCGACTTCCCATGCGCAAAATTAAATTACTCAGCCCCCGCCTTGCCAACCAGATTGCTGCCGGTGAAGTGGTGGAGCGCCCCTCTTCGGTAATCAAGGAATTGCTTGAGAACTCATTGGATGCCGGCGCTACACGCCTGGAAATTGATATTGAGGAAGGCGGCATTAAATTAATGCGCGTACGCGATAATGGTGGCGGCATTGATAAAGATGATTTGCCACTCGCATTGAGTCGCCACGCCACCAGCAAAATTTACGAGCTGGATGATCTTGAAGCCGTTGCTACTTTGGGATTTCGTGGTGAGGCATTGGCGAGTATCAGTTCCGTCGCGCGCCTTGCATTAATTAGTAGCACCAATGAAGAAAGTGCCGGCTGGCAAGTGGTAGCGGAAGGTCGCGATATGGAGACCCAGGTTTCGCCTGCTCCGCATCCACGCGGTACTACGGTAGAAGTGCGCGATTTATTTTTTAATACGCCTGCACGCCGCAAATTTTTACGCACCGACAAAACTGAATACACCCATTTGGAAGATGTTGTAAAACGTTTGGCGTTATCGCGGTTTGATGTCGCATTTAATTTGCGCCATAACAATCGCGCAATTTATTCCTGGCGCGCGGGTGATTCGCAATTGGAACAGGAGCGTCGCGTTGCACAAGTGTGTGGCCCTGCGTTTATGGAAAATGCGGTGCATATTGATATTGAGCGCAGCGGTTTGCGTTTGTGGGGGTGGGTCGCGCAGCCAACATTTTCACGCAGCCAGGCAGACCTGCAACATTTCTACGTCAATGGTCGCGCGATTCGCGACAAACTGGTGAGCCATGCCGTGCGTCAGGCGTTCCAGGATGTGCTCTATCACGGACGCCATCCGGCATTTGTGTTGTATCTGGAGTTGGACCCATCAACGGTGGATGTCAACGTGCATCCCACCAAACATGAAGTGCGGTTCCGCGATAATCGCAGCGTGCATGATTTTATTTATTCGAGCTTGCATCATGCCCTCGCGCGCGTTCGCCCGGAAGATACTTTGGCGCGACGCGAATCCAATGAAGTTGATGATGCTCCCGCTGTAAATCCGTTTGCACTTTCCGCGCAAAAAACAGTTCAGGGAATTGCCGCGGGAGAATTTAAAGGGCAGGAAACTATTGGTTTTCGTGCACCATCTGCAGCCGGTTATCAGGGAAATTACCAATCATCCTATAAGCCTTCATTCCCTGATGAAAACACTGTGCGTGAACAGATGGCGGTATATGGTGCATTGCACTCGTCACCGCTGAAAAATAATCCATTGCCGGAAACTCAAAGTGAAGATATTCCGCCGTTGGGTTATGCGCTCGCGCAATTAAAAGGGATTTATATTCTTGCGGAAAATGCGCAAGGTTTAATTCTGGTGGACATGCATGCGGCGCATGAACGTATCACCTATGAGCGCATGAAAGAATCTTTTAGTTGCGGTGGTATTCAAACCCAACCTCTACTGGTGCCCGAATCAATTGCCATCAGTGAAAAAGAAGCCGACTGTGCTGAAAATTTTCACGAGATTTTTAAATCTCTCGGCTTTGAATTGCAGCGCGCAGGACCTGAAACAATATTGATCCGCCAGATTCCTGTGATATTAAATCGTGCGAAAGTTGAACAGCTGGTGCGCGATGTGCTTTCGGATTTAATCGAACACGGCACCAGCGAGCGCATCCAACATCACATTAATGAAATCCTCGGCACAATGGCCTGCCATGGTTCTGTGCGCGCCAATCGCAAATTAACCATTCCGGAAATGAATGCATTGTTGCGCGATATGGAAGCGACTGAGCGCAGCGGTCAGTGTAACCATGGCCGCCCCACCTGGTTGCTACAGTCATTGGATGAACTGGATAAATTATTTATGCGTGGACAGTAATGACCATTGCCAATAATGAAAAAAAACCGGTCATTTTTTTGATGGGTCCAACCGCCTCGGGTAAAACTGATTTGGCGATTTCCCTGCGCCAGCATTTGCCCGTGGAATTGATCAGCGTGGATTCCACATTGGTGTATCGCGGCATGGATATTGGAACCGCGAAGCCCTCGGCGGCAGAGTTAGCAGCGGCTCCGCATCGTTTAATTGATATTCGCGATCCGGCAGAACCTTATTCGGTAGCCGATTTCCTTGCTGATGCAGAGCGAGAAATTGTGGATATCCACAATTCTGGAAAAATCCCGTTACTGGTGGGCGGAACTATGCTCTATTTTCGCGCGCTGCTGGATGGTTTGGCAGAAATGCCAGCGGCTGATGCCGATGTGCGCGCGCAAATCGAGCGCGAGGCAGAAGAGTTTGGTTGGCCTTATGTGCATCAACAATTGGCGGCGGTAGATCCACAAACGGCAGCAGAGATACACCCCAATCATTCGCAGCGTTTAAGTCGCGCGTTGGAAGTTTATCGAGTCAGTGGCAAAACCATGTCGCAATTGCGCGAGCTTCAACATTTGCAGATAAATGCCGGCAATTTTTCTGACCGCTACGATGTTTGCCAATTAGCGATAGCTCCACGCGATCGCGCGATCCTGCATAAACGGATTGAACTTCGTTTTAAAACGATGCTCGAAAAAGGCCTGCTGGCAGAAGTGCGCGCATTGTATGAGCGCGGCGATTTGCATAAAGATTTACCGGCAATTCGCGCCGTGGGTTATCGCCAGGTGTGGGATTATTTCGACGGTATTTGGGATTACACGCAAATGACCGAACGCGGCATTATTGCCACGCGTCAATTAGCCAAGCGCCAGTTCACCTGGTTGCGCGGATGGTCGACAAGTGCAAATACTGATCTACACTGGATATTCACGGAGACTGAACAGGGAATTTCACTCACAAAGGAAGAAATTGTGCGTTGCGCCTTGAATTTTATAGGCACGAGAGCCATATAATACCCACGTGAGAACCCTAGTCAGATTTTCATGCATTCTTCCACCCCCTCCTTACTGGATGTATTAGGTGTTTTGGGTGGGTAATTTTTGCTTTCTTTTTATTTATTGTCCCGAGGAGAATAAACATGTCAAAAGGGCATAGTTTACAAGACCCTTACCTGAACGTTCTGCGCAAAGAGCGTGTACCTGTGTCCATTTACCTGGTGAATGGTATCAAGTTGCAGGGTCAGGTTGAGTCATTTGATCAGTTTGTCGTGCTGTTAAAAAATACTGTAAGCCAAATGGTTTACAAGCACGCTATCTCCACAGTAGTTCCATCCCGTGCGGTACGTGTACCACTGCTCAATGAAGCTGGTGGTATCGAAGGCGAAGAAGACGAGCAAGCCGAGTAATCTATCAAGCTATTTGATATAGCCTCGAGGTCGCTAATTGTTTTTTGATCGCCCAGAATCAGGTGAGCTAGCGGTGCTGGTTCACCTGAACTTGTCGCATGGCCAAGATGCCGAAGACCCTCGCGAATTTGAAGAGTTGGTATTGTCTGCAGGGGGTGATCCTGTAGCTTTTCTGACTGGCTCCCGTATTGTCCCTACCGCCAAATTTTTAATCAGCACCGGCAAGCTCGAAGAGCTTCGGCAATTGGTTGCTGAACACAAAGCCGAGCTGGTGATTTTTAACCACACCCTTACTCCCAGCCAGGAGCGTAACCTCGAACGCGAATTGCAATGTCGCGTGCTGGACCGCACCGGTTTGATCCTGGATATTTTTGCGCAGCGTGCACGAACCTTTGAGGGGAAGTTGCAAGTTGAGCTCGCCCAGCTTCGTCATACAGCCACGCGATTAATTCGCGGCTGGACCCACCTTGAGCGCCAAAAAGGCGGTATTGGTTTGCGTGGTCCGGGTGAGACACAGCTGGAGACTGACCGCCGTTTATTGCGTAATCGCATTACCATGATTGAGCAGCGGCTGGAGAAGGTTCGCTCCCAGCGTGAACAGGGGCGGCGCTCCCGACAGCGCGCGGCTATCCCCACGGTTTCTCTGGTTGGTTATACCAACGCGGGTAAATCTACTTTATTTAATCGTATTACCGGTTCTGATGTTTACGCCGAGAACAAATTGTTTGCGACGCTTGATCCAACAATGCGTCGCATTGAGCTTGCGGATATCGGCGCAGTGGTGTTGGCAGACACGGTAGGTTTTATTAGTCATCTTCCCCATAAGTTAGTTGAGGCTTTTCGCGCGACATTAGAAGAGGCCAGTAACTCAACTTTACTCTTGCATGTGATAGATTCCGCAGCGGAAGAGCGTGCGCGCAATATAGAGCAAGTTGAGTTGGTGTTGGAGGAAATTGGTGCTGCCGAATTGCCGCAGCTGCGAGTTTACAATAAGGTCGATTTGCTTGCCGATACTGATCCGCATATCGATCGTGATGACTCTGGTAGGCCGGTTGCTGTTTGGCTTTCAGCGCAAACGGGAGTGGGATGTAATTTATTGGAAGAGGCCATTTCCGAGCTCCTTGGTAAAGAGGTTGTGAGTGGTTGTCTGGTGTTAACACCCACGCAAGGGCGCTTACGCGCTATGCTCTACACTCAACAAGCGGTAATTGCCGAAGATTATCGCGATGATGGCGCCAGCTTATTGCAAATACGTGTACCCAAAAGTGATTTGTTGCGTATCCTCAGCGCCGAATCTATCGAATTTGAACAGTTGCTATGGGCAGATGACGTTTCTGCTGGACAGGATTTATCAGGGGAGTTGTAAAACCGGCATACAGCCCCCACAACCGTATTATTTTCTACGTGGAGAAAAACTATGGCCTGGAATGAACCGGGAAAAGACAAAGACCCATGGGGTGGTCGCGGTGGCGGCAATAATAACGATGGACCTCCTGATTTGGATGAGGCTTTCAGAAAGCTGCAAGATAAGCTGAATGGTATCTTCGGTGGCGGCTCTGGTTCCGGTGGTGGTAAATCTTCTGGCGGGGCAAACCTTGGTCCGCTATTTATCATTGCGGGCGTTATTGCCCTTGTATTTTATTTCGGCGCCGGTTTTTATCAGGTGGATGCCAAAGAGCGTGCGGTAGTTTTAAAGTTCGGTGCTTTCTCTGAAATCAAAACGGAAGGTCTTAACTGGAATGCGCCGTTGATTACCGATGTATACATCGTCAACGTAACGGGCGAGCGCCAATATCCTTCCCGCGGATTAATGCTTACCGAAGATGAAAGCATCGTTGAATTGCCAATTACTGTGCAATACAACGTCGCAGATGTTAAATCCTATGTGTTGAATGTGCGTGACCCTGAGACCAGTTTGCGCCATGCCACTGATTCTGCTGTGCGCCATGTAATTGGTTCTACAGAGTTGAATCAAGTGTTATCTGAAGGTCGTCAGGCAATTGCGGCAGAAGTGAAGCAACGTTTGCAAACCTATATGGATTCTTACGGTGCAGGTATTCAGGTAATTAATGTGAATATCCAGGAGGCCCGCCCTCCAGAAGAGGTTCGCGCTGCATTTGATGATGTAATCAAAGCGAAAGAAGATGAGGCTCGCCTGAAGAACCAGGCGCAGGCTTATGCAAACGGTATTATTCCGGAAGCCCGTGGTCGTGCGCAGCGTATGCTGGAAGAGGCGGAAGCCTATAAGGCCGAAGTAATTGCGCGCGCAGAAGGTGAATCAGATCGTTTTGAGAGCCTCCTCGCGGAATATAAGCGTGCGCCGGCAGTAACTCGTCAGCGTCTTTATCTGGAAACCGTGGAAAGTGTAATGTCCAACTCTTCCAAGGTTATGGTGGATGTGGCTGGGGGCAACAACATGTTGTATTTACCTCTGGATCGTTTGGGGAATCGCTCGGCTGTAGCTGAACCGCAAGTACAGACCGATAATTTCAATTCGCGTGCAACGCCTGCTGTTGAAGCGACCAAGCCACTTGTTCGTCGGGAGTTGCGCTAATGTCTAATAAAGGTTTTTTTGCCCTCATTCTTGCTGTATTAGGATTGTTGCTTGCGTTTAATAGCATTTACGTAGTGACTGAATACCAGCGTGCAGTGGTTTTGCAATTTGGTCGCCTGGTTAAGGCTGATGTGCCTCCTGGCTTACATTTCAAGCTGCCATTTGCAGAAAAGGTGCGCAAATTTGATGGGCGCCTGTTAACAGCAGACATGAATCCTGAAAGTTTCTTTACCGTCGAGAACAAGCGTTTGGTGGTTGATTCCTATATCAAATGGCAAGTTAAAGATGTAGAAACATACTATAAAGCTACCGGCGGCGATGAGATGTTGGCGGAAGATCGCCTGGCGCAACGTGTTGCCGATGGCCTGCGTAACCAGTTTGGCCGTCGCACATTACATGATGTGGTATCGGGCAAGCGCGATGAATTGATGAGTGAGATCACCACCAGCATCAATGTGGATGCAATCAAATTATTGGGTATCGAAGTAAAAGATATCCGTGTAAAACGCATTGATTTCCCGCCGGAAGCCAGTCAATCAGTATTTGCCCGTATGGCGGCAGATCGCGAGAAAGAGGCGCGTGAGTATCGTTCACAGGGTAAGGAACAAGCAGAAGTTATTGGTGCTGATGCGGATAAGCAGCGCGCTGTTCTTGAGGCTAATGCTTATCGTGATGCCGAGCGAATTCGCGGTGAAGGTGATGCCAAGGCAGCAGGTATTTTTGCCGAAGCCTACACCAAAGATCCTGAATTCTACAGTTTTGTGCGCAGCCTCAATGCTTATCGCCAAAGCTTTAGCAGTAAGGAGGATTTAATGGTTGTTGATCCTAAAAGTGATTTCTTTCGTTACCTGAAGGATCCACAAGGTAAAAATTGATCCTGACAAGGCCCGCTGTTGCGGGCCTTATTGTTTAAGTAATACAACTTTTGCAGGTCAACTTCAGATTGGCCTACAAATCCTGTGGTAAACAGTGTTAAAATGCCGCAACCGAGCCGACCGCTCGGTTTTTTTATGCGCGCACGCCGGATTTTTGCTGAATATTGAGTCGCTTATGACCTACGCTGATCGCTGGTTGTTACCGGACGGAGTGGAAGAAATCCTCCCCGCCGAAGCCAAAGCCATAGATGCTCTGCGTCGTCGCCTGCTGGACCTCTATAGCACCTGGGGTTATGACATGGTCATACCTCCGCTGCTGGAGTACACAGATTCCCTCTTGATAGGGCTTGGGCGCGATGTTGATTTGCTCACTTTTAAAGTCACCGACCAGCTAAGTGGTCGTACCTTGGGGTTACGTGCAGATATCACCCCGCAAACTGCGCGTATGGATGCCCACAGTTTTCATCGCTCAGGTGCCAACCGTTTATGTTATGCCGGACATGTAGTTCATACCCGTCCGAAGAATCCGCTGGCCACGCGTACCCCAATTCAGGCCGGGCTTGAGTTTTACGGCGAATCGGGAATCGCAGCTGACATTGAAGTGGTATCCCTGCTGCTGGAGTCGTTGTCCATAGCAGGATTGACCCATCAACATATTGATTTAGGCCATGTAGGTATTTATCGCGCTATTGCTGCGAGTGCTGGACTGAGCAAGGAACAGGAAGAAACTTTCTTCGAATTGTTGCAACGCAAAGCAACGACCGAGATTCGCGCCTGGGTTGCAGCGAATATCAATGATATTGAGACGGCGAATTTATTTTTGGCATTACCTGGCCTTGCTGGTGATAAATCTGTGTTGCAGAAAGCCAAAGCGCTTTTTTCAGGTTTGACGGCTGCGCAGCATGCTGTCGAACAGTTGATGCAAGTTGCAGAAATTATTGAGCGGCGTTATCCGACAGCTGAGTTGTATTTTGATCTGGGTGAGTTGCGCGGCTATCACTATCTGACCGGTTTGGTGTTTGCAGCTTTTGCTCCCGGATACGGCAACCCTATTGCTAGCGGTGGTCGTTACGATCACATCGGTGAAGTGTTTGGCCGTGCGCGGCCTGCTACCGGGTTTGCTGTTGATATTACCGCTATCAGTAAGTTGGGGTTGTTGCCGCGCAAGTCGTTAAATGCGATTGCCGTTATTGAATCAACAGATCCTTTACAGTGGCGTGCGGTGAGTGAGTTACGCCAACAAGGCGAAAGAGTTGTGAATGTAAGCGCTACTTCCGACCTGAGTGAATTAGGATGTGATCGCCATCTGATTTTGCGCGATGGTCATTATCAGGTTTTGGCCATCTGATTAATCCATTTTTTATTTTTATCTAGCACAGAGAGTTAAACCAGTCATGGGCAAGAACGTTGTGGTATTGGGCACCCAATGGGGTGATGAAGGCAAGGGTAAGATTGTTGATTTGTTAACGGATCAGGTCTCCCTGGTGACTCGCTTCCAGGGCGGTCACAATGCGGGTCATACCTTGGTGATCGACGGTAAAAAAACCGTACTCCACCTGATTCCCTCCGGCATTCTGCGCGACGGCGTTACCTGCCTGATTGGCAACGGTGTAGTGCTTTCCCCTGAGGCTTTGCTTAAAGAAATTGCCGGGCTGGAAGCAACGGGTGTTCCTGTACGCAGCCGCCTGCGTTTGTCTCCGGCTTGCCCGCTTATCCTTCCTTACCACGTTGCGTTGGATCAAGCGCGCGAGCTTGCTCGTGGCGATGCCAAAATTGGCACCACCGGCCGCGGTATTGGCCCGGCTTACGAAGACAAAGTTGCCCGTCGCGGCTTGCGTTTGGGGGATCTGGTTGATCTGGATACCTTCGCCGTAAAACTGAAGGAAATTCTTGCCTACCACAACTTTGTCCTGACCAACTATTTCAAGGTTAATGAAGTTAGCTTCGACAGTGTCTTTGCCGATTGCAAGCTCTGGGCTGAGCAGCTTCTGCCGATGATGGCTGATGTTACAGAATTGCTTCATGCTGCACGCGAGCAAGGTGAAAGTATTTTATTTGAGGGCGCGCAGGGGTCTTTATTGGATATCGACCATGGTACTTATCCGTATGTAACCTCATCAAATACGACCGCCGGTGGTACAGCGACAGGTTCAGGTTTTGGTCCGCTGTATCTCGATTATGTTTTGGGTATCACCAAAGCCTACACCACACGTGTCGGTTCCGGCCCGTTCCCAACCGAACTGGATTGTGAAATTGGCGAATACCTGGGCAAAAAAGGCCACGAGTTTGGTGCCACTACCGGTCGCAAGCGCCGTTGCGGCTGGTTTGATGCCGTTGCCGTGCGCCACGCTAATCGCATTAACAGTGTTACAGGCATCTGTTTGACAAAGCTGGATGTTTTGGATGGATTGGAAACTGTCAAAATCTGTATCGGTTATCAAGACTCCAAAGGCAATCCAATCGCTAGCATGCCTTATGACGCTGATGGTTGGGCTGGCCTCAAACCTGTATATGAAGAAGTACAGGGATGGAGTGAATCAACCGTCGGTGCACAGTCGCTGGATGATTTACCCGCGAACGCCAGAGCCTATATTCGCCGGCTTGAAGAGTTAATCAAGGCGCCAATTGATATAGTTTCCACTGGTCCTGATCGGATTGAAACCATTGTTTTACGTCATCCATTCTCGGCATAAAACTTTTCTTTTTGTCGCTTAAAAAGCCCATTTGCCATAATGGGCTTTTTTATGGGTGAAATTTATTATTGCAAGTAAATGATTGCTTGCGCTCAAATTGATAGCGCTGTCAGCTTGATTCTTTTATAGTCAAAAAAACCATTGCTCCTCTTCCTTTACGGCGCCACATCCCTTTAATGGATGCTAGGATTTAATCGCCTGCTAACAATAATCACCAGGTCCGCAGTCAAAACTGCTCTGCACCATTTTACGCAACCTGCGCAAACTGGTGCGACACACATTTCGCACTACCGGAGCATAGTTAGTGATTATTGGTGACAGGTAAGTATGACACTGCTCATCTTGATCTAAACTCAGAATGCTTAGGGTCTATTTGACTCAAAGAACTATAAAAAATTACCTAATCATAAATTTAACAATGGGGTTGGCTATATGGTTTTCCATAAAAATGACAAAACCGCACCACAGCAGCAAAACATCAAATTTAAAAAGTCCATGTTAGCGATGTGCATAGTGGCATTGAGTGCTCCAGGATTTGCACAAACTGATAACGTCGAAGAGATAGTTGTAAGTGGCACACGTGCTAACTTGCAAAATGCTCAAGAAATCAAGAAAAACGCAAACACATTCGTCGATTCTATTTCCGCAGAGGACATTGGCTCTTTGCCTGATCGCAGTGTTTTAGAAGCTATGTCGCGTGTTCCCGGTGTGTCGATCGAACGTTTTGCTGCGGCAAATGATCCTGACCATTTCGGTGTTGAGGGTTCTGGTGCGGTAATCCGCGGGATGAGTGCTACCCGCTCAGAGTTCAATGGCCGGGATTCTTTCACGGCGAACTCAGGACGCGGGCTAAACTTTCAGGATGTCCCGCCCGAACTAATGTCAGGTGTGGATATATATAAAAACCAATCTGCCGATATGATCGAAGGTGGTATTGGGGGTACAGTAAGTCTCCGGACGCGTAAACCATTTGACTCGCCTGATCGTTTGGTGGCAGTTACAGCAGACTATTCTTATGGTGACATGGCAGAAAGTTGGACTCCTACGATATCTGGCTTGTTTAGTGATCGTTGGGAAACCTCTGCCGGCGAATTTGGTTTTCTTGTTAATGCATCATCCTCAAAATTAGATGGTGTTTCTCACGGCATTCAGTCCGATGCTTATGTTCAGTATTTGGATGATTACACTAATTTTCCGCGTCCTTTGGATGGCGGTCCTAACGCCAATCACGCCGGTCCAAATGATATTGCTGGTGCAGAGCGTTTTGCAGAAGCTGGAAAAGGCGTTTGGTTGCCGGCTGGCTCAAACGCCTCAATGAAAAATGATGATCGTTACCGTAAAGGCTTTTCCGCTGCTTTCCAATGGGAAAATACTGATAAAACTCTTATTAATACCACCCAGTTTTTACGCTCTGATGCGCGTTTAAGTTGGAAGGAAAATACTATCGGTTATCAGTCTGGTTATGACAGGCGCCGTGCAATCCCGTTGCCAGGAACGGAATACACCTTTGATGATGATGGTATTTTTCAGGCGGGTGTAATTACAAACGACAGTGGTTTTGGAGCTAATGGCTGGCGCTCAGTGGATGGGGACGATAGTGCAAATGCACATATCCCTAACGGGGCTTCATGGGCTACTCCAAACCTGCGTGTTTTCGGTAGTCAATTCCAGACTGCTACACGTGTAAAAGAGACTGATACCATCATTGATGATTTCTCTACAAATTTCAAATGGACTCCTAGCGACAGCTGGGAAGTCAGCTTGGATTTACAACATATTGAAGCCGAGAGTGACGACGACGACGTTGCAATCATGATGGCAATGAATGCTATCCAGGATTATGACACTCGCGGAGATACACCAAAACTGCGATTCATTGAGCCTTGGGCTGGTGCGCGCGATAATAATTATAAGATTGATTGCGGCGGCCCCGAAAAAGGTGAAGTTTGTCTCGATGCTAATGGTATGCCATTGGCGGGGCAAGGGCCTTTTGGTGTTGCTGGAGACGGCACTAAAATTGGCGGCAAGAACTTACCGGGTTTTTCAGATGATCCATTAGGTGATAGCAATTATTTCCAGGATATTAATTCTTACAACTGGCAATCTGCGATGGATCACTATGAGCGCTCAGAAGGGGATTCAAACGCCGCACGTTTGGATGTCACGTTTAATGCTGATGGTGATTTCCTGACTGCTGTAAAAGCTGGGGTGAGATTTGCCAAGCGTGAGCAAACAGTCAGATCATCGACTTACAACTGGGGTGCTTTGTTTCCGGTATTTGCTCGTGCTGGTGGTTTGGGGTGGGCAGATACCGACACCGTCGGAGATTTGAAGGGGCAATGGGAAGCTGTTAATTGGAGCGATTTTCACCGTGGCAATGTATTAAGTGTGCAAGGTGACTCCTTTCTTCATCCATCAGAGAGATTGGTAAGAGATGTTATCAATGGTCGTGATTTACCAACGGCTGGTGATAAAGTGGATAATCCTTGGGAGCAAACCGGTAAGCGCGAGGGTGTTATTCCTGGATCATTATTTCTCCCCTCGGAAATAAACATTACCTCTGAGGAAAATAGAGCAGCATATGTACGTTTTGACTTTAATACGGAAGTTGCTGAATTGCCTATAAAGGGTAACGTAGGTTTACGTTACATTGAGTTGGAGCGTGATGCGACTGGCTCAGTTAAGTATCCTGATTTGCGTCCGACCGTAGCCATTCCCGCTGGAGCGCCTCATCCAAAAGATATAGCCGCAAGCGATGCCTATGAAGCACAACAAAAAGCGCTCATTGAAGCTAAATATGGTGGTAGTGCGGTATCTCTTTTGCCTGCAGAATTGCAGCCAGCTGCTGTTGCCGCGCTGTATGCCCAAGGGGAATCAGGGATTGCACAATATAATGCGTTGGTTGCGACTTATGCCACTGAAGTGAAGGCTGCACAAGACCGTGAGAAAGCTGTTAATACCGATCTCGACAAAATCATGGTATATCGTGGTCAGTCAGGATATTACCTCTCAGATGAACAGTCTGGTTTTGCAAATAATGCGTCACAGTTCCAGAGCGCATCAAGCACATACGATGCCGTGCTACCAAGCCTTAATTTGGCGGTAAGTTTTACCGATGAATTGATTGGTCGTTTTGCGTTCGCGAAAGCGATAGCTATGCCTGATATGGAAAATGTCAGAAATACATCGACAATATCGAATACGACGACGACTAATCAAATACGAATTATTCCTCCCACTCCTCCATTACTTGAGCAGAGCTCCCAGATTATTGCTGCGACTGTTAATGAATGGACCGGCACTGCAGGTAACCCATATTTGCAGCCTATGGAATCTGATCAGATTGACGTGTCTCTTGAATGGTATTTTGCAAAAGATGGTTCTTTAACAGTTACAGCGTTTAGAAAAGAGCTTTCAAATTTCTTCACAGAAGGCGCATTTACCAGAAGTTACACCAATCCTGAGAGTGGTGTAACTCAGCAAGCTTTGGTAACGGGCACTATCAATAATGGTGAAGGGGAATTGCAAGGTATCGAGTTTGCGTATCAGCAATTCTTCGATATGTTGCCTGCACCATTTGATGGTTTAGGGGTACAGGTTAACTATACCTATATTGATTCCAAAGCGATTCCTAATGCAGGAAGCCTGGAGCAGGATGATGGTGATTCAACCGATACTGGGGCTCGTGTAGATTTAGCTGGTTTACCATTAAAGGGGCAATCTAAAGATACCTTTAATATTACCGGTATGTACGAGAAAAATGATTGGTCATTCCGTTTGGCATATAACTGGCGTTCTCGTTATTTGTTAACTACACGTGACGTGATTAGTCGGTATCCGCTGTGGAATGATGACTACGGTACGGTTGATGGGTCTTTGTTCTATACTGTTAATGATAATTTCACTGTTGGGTTGCAGATGACTAATATTACCAACGCACAGACAGAAACTATTATGATATTGGATGGCAAAGGGCTTGAGGCTGGTCGCTCCTGGTTTGTTAATGATCGCAGGGCGGCTGTGGTGGTTAAAGCTACTTTCTAAATGGTTAATTTTAGATGAAAGCAGCAGCTTTCATTTTACTCCAGGGAAAACGCGCCTTCATTGGCGCGTTTTTTTTGAAACTCCTTCTCTAATTTTAAAACCTGAAAAAAATGAATATAAAAAAGGTTGTTATTGTTGGTGGTGGATCTGCTGGCTGGATGACAGCTGCGGCGTTAGTTCGACGCTTTCCTGGAAAACAACTCGACATCACGTTAATAGAAAGTGATGTGATTGGCGCTGTAGGTGTCGGTGAATCGACAATACCCCCAATCAGGCAGTTTAATGAATTTCTCGGCATCGATGAACTAGCTTTTGTTCGGGAAACTAAAGCAACCTTTAAACTCGGTATTCGATTTTTAAATTGGGGCGAGCTTGGTGGCGATTATATTCATCCTTTCGGTTCTGTTGGTCAGGATTTTGCCGGCATTGATTTTCATCATTATTGGAGACGGGCTCGCTCAATCGGCAATAAGGTTCCTTTTGATCAATATTCATTAGCAGCGGTGGCCGCCAGGCAAGGACGTTTTCAATTTCCCGAGCGTGATCATCCATTACTATCAAGCTTTAATTATTCTTACCATTTTGATGCAACCCTTTATGCGACTTTTCTTCGTCGCTATGCAGAAACCCGGGGAGTTATTCGTCGTGAAGGAGTTGTTAATAGTGTTTTAAAAAAATCATCAAGTGGTTTCATCGAAATAATTGGTTTGGAGTCTGGTGAGAAAATTTCGGCTGATCTTTTTATTGATTGTTCAGGTTTTCGAGCCTTATTGATGAAGGATGTTGGTGCTCAATTTGAGTCTTGGAAGCAATGGTTGCGTTGTGATAATGCAATCGTGGCACCCTCTGAAAAAGCAATGCTAATTCCGCAACCCTATACACAATCCACTGCTAAATCGGTGGGCTGGCAATGGTCAATTCCACTTCAGCATCGAGTTGGTAATGGATATGTATATGCATCTGACTACATTTCTCACGCTGATGCAGTTCGTATTTTTTGTGAAGATGTTACCGGGAAGCTTTTAGCGGAGCCCCGCAGGATAAGTTTTTCAGCGGGTCAGTACAAAAATAATTGGGAAAAAAACTGTGTTGCCATTGGCTTATCCGGAGGATTTTTAGAGCCGTTAGAGTCGACCAGTATTTATTTAATTCAGTATGCTATTCAAAAATTAATTGAGTATTTCCCGGAATCAGGGGCGTTTGATACAAACGCTTTCGAGTTCAATAAACAGTTAAACAAGGAGTATATTCGTTTACGTGATTTCATCATTATGCACTATAAGGAAGTTAATCGGGAAGATTCTACTTTCTGGCGTGATTGTAAGAATATGACGGTGCCTGATGAATTGGCTGCAAGGCAAATGGCTTTTTCTTGCGCCGGAATTGTGGATCATTCGCAATATGGCGTATATGCAGCTGTGTGTATTGGGCAGGGCTTAATCCCTAAATACCATGATATAAAAATAAACCGGTTATCTGATGCTCAATTGATGCGCGCATTGAATGAAGTTTATAAGCAAGTCACAGAAGGTTCTGCATTAATGCAGAACGCCGACAAATTTATAGATAGTCTAATTGGTGAGCATCGCAAATGAATACAAGGACAATTGTAATTATAGGAAGTGGCGTGGCCGGATGGAGTTTAGCTTGCGCATTAGGGCGATTTTTTGTTTCATCTGAAATAAAAATAATTTTTCTTGATAATGAGCAGGCTGACTTTTTTCCTGCAGAATATGCGGGTTCATATATACATGATTTTAACGATATGTTGGGTATCTCCCTTCGCGATATTCTTGCTGAGACAAATTCAACGTTAAGTTATGGCAATCGCTTTAAACAATGGGCGTTTTCAGGTCAGGATTTTATTCTGACTGAGTCCTTTTTTCCGAATGACCGAAGCGGTATTAATTTTTCACAAATTTTTTCCTCCGCAAAAAAAGCAGGTCTGGCGAAAAATTTTGATGATTTTATTCTTCCTGCTGTAGCTGCTAAATTAGGTAGATTTGGATTTCCAGTTAAAAATGAAAATTCAGTTTATTCCGGTTTACAGTTTGGTATTAATTTGGATTTGAATGGATATACGCGCTTAATTGCGAAAGTTGCCCTTAGTCTCGGTGTTGCCCATATTAAGGGACGTGTAATTGGTATTGATGAAACAGATAGTACGGGAAATGTGAAATCTTTGATTTTGGAATATGGGCAAAAATGTTATGCAGACCTTTATATTGATTGCTCTCACAACGGAGATTTGGTTAGGAAAATATTGATTTTCCCCGAAACCGGTGACTCTAATGCACCTGGTTTTTCTCGATTAACTGTTGGTTCTATGGCTCCTGATTTAAAATTCAAGCCTGTTGCAGATTGGTTGGGTATTGATATTGGTGTTGCTCAAATAATTCCTTTGCGTGAAAAAAAACTTGTGTCGTTGCATCTTTTGTCAGATTTAGATGTTTTGTCTCAATCGGAATTGCAAGGGTTGACAGTAAGTGGTTCCTATCTTTCGACGCCAAATAATAGTAATTATTTCCTTAATTTTCCTTGGGTTGCAAATGTTGTCGCAATGGGAAAGGCAGCGTTTAGGCAGCCTGTCACCCCATGGGGTGAATTTAAATGGTTTCGAAACCAGGTGGTTCGCTTTGTAGAATTATTTATGGGGTTTGATGTGCTGCAATGTTGTGCTGGTGAGTATAATCGGTTATCCCTTGATGAGCTTGTGATGATAAAAGAGCTGAGTGCATTAACCTATTTCGTGGGTGGCACCAACAATAAACTATTCGCTGATTATTTTAATGAGCATGCTTTATCATCGGAAGCGAAACATCGATTGCAGTTATATTCTGATGCGGCTAGACATGCTTTCGTAAATGATCAGGTTATTTCTCTGAATCAGTTGGATGCTTTTTTTCTCGGAAGCAAAATTTTCCCTGAATGGACTAGAGCTCAGGCAGCAGAAAAACCGGAAAATCAATTGTTAACATATTTTGAGCATATCAATTCATTAACTCAGTCTGCTGCACTTAATTTGCCGCTATATTCAGAGTGTATACATCAATTTCTGTCACGAAATCAATGATAAAAAATAATTTTTTTGCTAATTGGTGGAAGGTTTTATGAGCCTGTTTGAGGTTGTTATCATTGGTGGTGGAACTGCAGGTTGGATGACAGCTGCAGCTTTGGCAAAATTTTTACCCCAAGATACTCATCGAATTACCTTGGTTGAATCCGAGCTAATTGGAACAGTGGGGGTGGGTGAGGCAACCATTCCTCATATTCGTTATTTTAATTCAATGCTTGAAATTGATGAAAACGATTTTGTTCGATCTACCGGTGCAACTTATAAATTAGGCATACAATTTGAGAATTGGGGAAAGAACGGTGATAGTTATATTCATCCATTTGGTGTGCATGGTCGAGATTTTCCCTTGTTAGACTTTCATCATTGTTGGTTGAAACTACGCGAAGAAAATAAAGTGCTTCCATTTGATAATTATTCTTTGGCATCAATGGCGGCAAAACATAATAAATTTATGTATCCAACAGAAGATTCGCAGTCAATTTTTTCAAGTTATACATATGCATTTCATATTGATGCTGGTTTGTATGCTCGTTATCTAAGGCGTTATGCCGAGGCCCTTGGTGTTATTCGGAGGGAGGGAAAAATTGCTGATGTTTTACTTGATGCAGATAATGGCAATATAAGTTCAGTGGTTTTTGATGACGGGTTCACTTTGCAAGGTAATTTTTTTATCGATTGCAGCGGTTTTGTTGGTTTATTGATCGAGGGGACTCTTAAGGCTGGGTATGATAATTGGAGCCATTGGCTCCCTTGTGATAGCGCTGTGGCAGTACCCAGTGAAAAAGTCCTACCACTTCGCCCTTACACGCGGTCAATTGCTTGCGAAGCAGGATGGCGCTGGCAAATACCGCTACAACATCGGACGGGTAACGGATATGTATATTGCAGCAAATATATTAGTGACGATGATGCGAAAGATCAGCTTTTACAAAATCTGGATACACCTGCGTTAGCAGATGTACGGCAATTAAAATTTACTGCAGGTCGCCGATATGAGTCATGGAAAAAAAATTGCGTTGCGATTGGACTTTCCGGCGGCTTTCTGGAACCGTTGGAATCTACCAGTATCTATTTGATTCAGGTAGCTATTATGAAATTGCTTGAATTGTTTCCTCATTCGGAAGAAAACCCTTTGAGGAGGTTGTATTTTAATAAATTTATGAAAACTGAATATGAATTGATCAGGGATTTTCTTATTTTACATTATCGGCTTAATTCAAAATCCGATTCAGCATTCTGGAATTATTGCGCGACCATGGAAATTCCCTCATCGCTTGAAAGAAAAATGGCGTTGTTTGAAGATACTGCACATGTCGAGCATTATAGTTTAGGCTTGTTTATGCGCCCAAGTTGGTTAGCCGTTTATTTAGGACAAGGTTTCATTCCCAAAGAATATGATCTGCGAACACGGCATGTTAAAAATCTTGATTTTCGTCTTACCGATTTTGACAATCTTATAAAAAATAGTGTTGCAGCGATGCCTGACGCGCAGGCGTTTCTTGCCAAAATTCATGGTGATGAGGTAGGGCAGTGTCCTGCGGCGACACTTAGTTTGTACGGGCGCAACTAATGTCGCAAATAAAGAAAATAATTATTTTGGGTGAAGATGAGCATGCGTGGTTTGCTGCAGCAGTTCTTGCATTTAATTGCCCTTGGTTAAGCGTTACTGTTCTTGGTGAAAACGAAAATAACAGTGGATTTTATGCGGCGGCTACCCGGGGTAATTGTCAGGATTTTTTTTGTTCACTAGGGTTTTCATGGCAGGAGTTACTATTTTCTTCCAGTGCTACTTATAAACTCGCAAATCATTATGTTAATGATGACGATAATCGTCTCGATTTTTTTCATAGTTGCAGTACTTATGGTGCAGATATCGGATTGTTTGAATTTCATCATGTTATTAAAGCGTTAAATCATGATTTTCCTTCAGCGTTTTTTGATGCCTACTCATTGGAAGCTCAGGCTGCAAAGCATGGGAAATTTATTGTCAACAGAGATAGCGCCTGGGGTTTGCATTATGATCGAATTGCGTTCTCTAAACTATTGAAAACCTATGCCCAACAATTGGGTGTAAAACATATTGCTGATGCAATAACATCTGTTGATGTTGACAGCCCTGCTAAAATTAACCAGATAATCACTGGTAATGGCAATACTTATGCTGCGGATTTTTATATTGATGCAAGGTCATCTAATTCTACATCATCATTTGAGATGAATGAGTTACAGAATACTCCAAGGCGAAGTAACGCGCTGTCGAGTTGGTGTTTAACTGCGTTTCTTGATGAGCATCAGGTTTATCGCCCCGCAACTGAATATCGTCGAATTAACGATCAGTATTGGATTAAGAAAATTCCGTTGCAATCTCGTACTATTGTGGAGCTTTACGGTGCTGGTCCGTTGCCACGACAGAAAAATTATTCTGCGCTATTTAATAATCTTGGATATCTAATCCAAGAGAGTTCTGTAAAGTTGATCATTTTGGCTTCAGGACGCAAAAATGTTTTTTGGAATGGTAATTGTTTGGCGCTTGGAGATAGTGCTGTTGCTCTTGGTAATTTGGCGTTTCCTGCGTTGGAGGTTACTAAGGTCCAGCTGGAAAAATTACTTAAGTACTTTCCTTGTATGGAGCAAAATGACAAATTGATTGCTGAATATAATAGGATAACTACTCAAGCAGTAGATAATATTCTCGATTATCATTGCCTAATAAGTGCGATCTTGAGAAAAGGTTCTCTGGATAAAGAACTTAACGGTCTTTATCCATCCCTTGTTGCACGAATTAATTATTTTATGTCAACGGGAAGATATGAGTTCCACGAAAATGAGCTGATATCAAAAGATGAATGGATTTCATTGCTCATGGGCTTTGGAGTCCCTATAAAAGAACGTGATGCGCTGATAGGCACAAGCGAATTGGAACGGCTTGCCATATTACTAAATTCAATGAGTGCGGAAATAAAAAAGTCAGTTGCTGAAATGCCCAACCATTTAATTTTTCTTAGTCAATTTTTACAATCTAAAAATAAGCGGTGAAGTTATGCAGGAAAATATAAAAAAAATACTCGTCGTTGGTGGAGGAACCGCAGGTTGGATGACAGCTGCCGCTCTATCGAAAATTATAGACAAACGATTTTGTGCAATTCAATTAATTGAATCAGATGATATTGGCTCAGTCGGTGTGGGTGAGGCGACTATACCTATTATCCAAATGTTCAATAAATTACTGGATTTGGATGAAGATGAGTTTGTACGAAAAACTCAAGGCACATTCAAGCTAGGGATTGAATTTGTCAACTGGACAAATATTGGGCAGAAGTATATTCATGCGTTTGGTGAAGTTGGCAAAGATATGGAAGCTGTGCAGTTTTATCATTACTGGTTGAAAATGGCTCAATTGGGTAAGGCTGAGGATTTGAGGCAATATTCAATTGCTGGTGTTGCTGCCGAACAGGGGAAGTTTATGAGGCCATTTGATGCGGGAAATTCACCTTTATCAAATATCGCCTATGCTTTTCATTTTGATGCCGGTTTATATGCAAGATTCCTTAAGGAGTTTGCTACAACGCGCGGCGTGCAGCGTACGGAAGGTAAAATTGCTGCAACAGATGTTGACTCAAGTACTGGTTTTATAAAATCGGTACGCATGGAATCGGGTGAGACCGTTGAAGCAGATTTTTTTATAGACTGTTCTGGGTTCCGGGGGTTGTTAATAGAAGAAGCCTTACATACTGGATATGAGGATTGGTCTCATTGGTTGCCGTGCGATCGAGCTTGGGCGGTACCCTGTGAAAACACGAGTGACCCTACACCTTACACTCGCTCCACTGCTCATTCTGCTGGTTGGCAATGGCGAATTCCGTTGCAACATCGAGTAGGAAATGGTCACGTATTTTCCAGTAAATTTATGAGTGAAGATGAGGCTCGATCAATTTTATTAAATAATCTTGATGGCAAGCCGTTGGCTGAGCCAAGATTGCTCAAATTTGTTACTGGGAAAAGAAAAAAAATCTGGAATAAAAACTGCCTTGCAATTGGCTTGTCGAGTGGTTTTATGGAGCCTCTTGAATCGACGAGTATTCATCTTATTCAGTCATCGATTGGGCGTTTAATGAGTTTTTTTCCTAACAAATCATTTGATCAAGCTGATATTGATGAATTTAATCGGCAAGCTGATTTCGAAGTGGAAAAAATCAGGGATTTTCTCATTCTGCATTATCATGCTACAGAGAGAAACGACTCTGAATTTTGGAATTATTGTCGAACAATGTCTATTCCACCCGAACTAAAGCAAAAAATTGAACAGTTCCAAAAGAATGGAAGAATTTTTAGAAATAGTAATGAAATGTTCAGTGATTTAAGTTGGCTTGAGGTTATGTATGGTCAAGGAATTCGTCCTAGAGGATACCATCCACTGGTTGATCGTATGCCCGAGGAGGAGATTATGAAGCGACTAGATAGTGTTCGTCGAGTCATTGATAAATCAGTCGATTACATGCCAACGCATGCACAGTTTATCGCCGAAAATTGTAAAGCTGAAAAAGTGTACTGATAATATAGGGGGCACAGCAGCTGCCCCTGGGTTAAATTGATGAGATGCTTGGTGACTATTCAGGAGTCACCTGTGATCAATGTCTCGGTTTTTGTGAGGTAACAAAAAATTATTAGCTTTATTAATTAATATTGATTAAATTTGAATCAGGTTTAATTTTCTGCTTTATTTCTTTATACATGGAGCGTATTCAATGCATCCTTTCCTTGCCGTTCAATTTCGATTCGTTTCCACATATTTAATTTTAATCGCGTTATTTTTTTTTAGTGCTTTTTCGTTGGCGCAAACAGCGCAGCCTCGTTATCCAATTAATAACGATAAAGTTTCATCCAATCCAAAATTTACTGCCATCGCATCCAGCCTTATTCCGGGTGTTACATACAATATTATCGTGTCCGAGCAGCCCAGGGGTGGTGGTGCGGGTATTGATCAATATATTGATTTTTGGATTAAAGAAGGTTTACCTGCAGAAAGCATACTGGATACTAATTTGAATCGTATAGGTTGGGATTCCACCTGGGTTCGAAAAACGAGAAATGGCAATTATGTGGGTGCTGCAACAGTAGTTCCCAACGCGACGCCAGCGTCATTGCCCTATGGAAAAACATATTACTGGCATATCTATGCGAGTAATGTAACCAAGTCAGTTGAAAATACTTTTTCGACACTGGATAACAGACGCATGGTATTTGCCAATTCTCCTGCGAATGGAGCAGTTGTGGATGCTTCAGCTGGGGAGCCCTGTTTTACCTGGAATATATACACTCAGAGCAATTTTGGTTCCTACACCGTAATGGTGTCCACCACGCCTGATTTTCCATCTACTCGTTGGCAATACCAAATAAATTCAGCAGCTACAACCAGTATATGCTGGAATAATGGCTCGGGATGGACACCAAAAGGTTCGACTCCGCCCGCCACACCCGGGCCACTTCAAAATGGCGTTACCTATTATTGGAGAGTGTTAATAACCTATTCAGATGGGGCAATATTGAATAGGGATTTCGTAGGCTCTTCATTTAATTACAGGGCAACTGCAACCAATAGTTCTTCGAAATCAAGTATTGCAACAATTTTTAGCAGTTCAGTGGCTAGCTCATCAAAATTAAGTAGTTCGTCTGCTCAATCAATTAACTTGTCGGGTACAGCATCAAACTTTATCCAGTCTTTGAACCAGACCGCACCGGTTAATCCTGCTGCTGATTCAATGACAGAATCCATCTACAACGGTGCACTTGGTGGCTCACATAGCGTTGGCCCTGATGGCTCATTTAATTATTCCCTTCCACTGTCAATTCCAGTTGGAATCAATGGTGTCCAACCAAAATTGCAACTGAATTATAACTCCAATGCAAAAAATGGATTGCTGGGATGGGGTTGGACCTTGGGTGGGCTTTCCGTTATTGGTCGCTGCAATGCCAGCATGGTTCGCGATGGGTATGTAAGTGGAATACAGGCAGGAGATAATTACAAATATTGCATTGATGGCCAGCGTTTGGTTGAAGTCGCTACCGGTGAGTATCGCACCGAAAGTGAAAGTTTTTTGCGTGTTAAAAAAATGGGGGATTACTGGGAGGTCACCAATAATGTCGGAATCCAAAGCCGCTATGGTTTTAATACGGATAGCAAATTGGAGGATGATCAGAGCCAAACTTATGCGTGGTATCTGGATCAGCAAAAAGATGTCTCCAACAATAGTTGGTCCGTCATTTATAGCAAGTCTTCATCAGGTGGACACCAGTCGCATTATCCGGATTCAATCACCTATACAAGCAACCCTCTTCTGAGTGCTATGCACTCAGTGAAATTTTATTATGAAAACCGTGAAGACATTTCCGTAAAATACGTTGCGGGGATGAAGGTTAAAAATGATAAGCGACTTTCGAAAATCGAATTGAAGTCGTCCTCCGTTACGATTCATACCTATAACCTTGCGTATCAGCAAGCCGGTCAAATGTATCACGGGAAACAATATTCCGATCCGGCAAAAACCAGTCGTTTGGCTAGCGTTAAAAAATGCATTGGTAATTCGTTGACAGATTGTGCAAAGCCTGTGGAATTTGATTGGAATTTGCAAACGGTAGAAAACTACAGGTTTTCATCATCAGGGTTAAATCAGGACGAGGGTTCTTCAACTGTTAAGGTATATTTGGATATCAATGGCGATGGAAGGCTTGAGCCGTATTTCGGTGGTGATTCTACGGAATTGGGAAATATCAAATACAGAAAAGCCGATGTCAATCGCGATGGTTTTGAAGATGTTATTAAAGAAAATAAATTGGTGAGTGGGGTCACTGTCTATTTAAGTAATGGCACATCAATAGAGTCTACCCCTGCCAGCTCATACGGAAAAAGTGTAAGCGATATTTCCTACTCTGCCATTCGTACCTGGTCATCCTACATTAACCAAAGTAATTCACCGCCGGCGACTGACTCGTCTCCAAATGTGTATGCATATGAAACAGAATATGCAGATATTAATGGCGATGGTCTTATCGATTTAATTAGATACCCCTACAGCTGTTATGGCTCAACAGTTTGGTGTAAGTTTGATTCATCTGCAGCTAAAGATATTTCTATTGCATTTAATACTGGAACGGGGTTCGGTGCTTTCATTTCCTGGTATTCCAACTGGGCTGGCCCCAGTCCATTATGCCCGTCTTCCGCTGGTCCGGCTTTCCGTGACTGTCAATTAAATACGTTCAAATTGAATTTTGTTGACATTGATGGCGATGGCACCATTGATTTTTATGCAAATACTGCATATCCAAGATCAAATGGTACTTATGAATTTGTAATTGTTGGCCTGAATAATGGTAAGGATGGTTTCACCATTATCCCGTTGGGAAAATCCATTGCTCTCAATAATTATTTGGGTGATTTCAATGGTGATGGACGAATTGATATTGTGAAAATGCCTTCTTATTCTTCTGACCGGATTAGTGTCAAGGCAGGAATAGGAAAAATGATAGCAGCAGGTGATGAGTTAAAAGGATTTACGAGCTTCTCTATTGCTGAGGCATCAGGTTCCAACAGTGGGAATTGTGCAGGAATTGAGCCCATATCTAACAAGTGTAGATATGATATTTTTGATTTTAACAATGATGGAATGGATGATATCGTTGAAACGAGTACTACAGCAATATTGGCAGAGTGTCGTGATGCAACGCCAGTTCGCGATTCCTGTTGGAACTATGTCCATCGTGTGACGGCGCACACTTCGCGTGTTTATCTCTCCTTGGGGGCAAATGCAGAGGGTAATATAATATTTTCTGCTCCGGTTAATATTAGCGATTTGCCATTGTTGCAATCAGTTGGTGCTGATACTTATACCCGTATGTCCCTTGCCAAAAGGAGAGTTGATGATTTCAATAATGATGGTAACCAGGAAACCGACGCACGGCTGAAAAACAATGTTAAATCCAATCGTATCGAGTCGATAATTGAAGCCTCTGGTCGGATTAATATTGCGTATGACTCATTGCTGTCGCAAAAAATTTATCAATATACTACCGATGCAGCAGCACAGGATTTATCAAGGAACGATAATTCCTATTCTCTTATTTCATCGGCAAAAGTGATTGGTAAGCGTTTTGGTGTAAGAGAAATCCAGGTTTCCAATGGTGCTGGCAGCACCAACAAAAGTGAATACATTTACAAAGGCTCCAAAACCCACGGTTCCGGTTATGGTGACTTGGGCTTTGCGCAAGTAGAGGTATTGGATACCGTTGCTGGTAAAACGCCAATAAAAACGATTACGCGTTATTATCAATCGGCGGATACCCAATACAAACTGGCAGGGCGAGTGAGGCAACAACTTGTTTACACCAGTAATTCTTCGGGCGCGTTATTGCAAAAATTATCGGATACCCGCAACCAATGGAAAGTGCGCATTTATAGTGATGATATAGATACTGCTTTCAAGAGCCCGCATTATTTTTCGTACCTCTATAAATCCAGTTCACAGCAATGGGATTTGGACGGAACCAAAATCGCAAATTCGCAAACCCAGAATCAGGCAAGTGCTACGGCGTCTTGTGATGAGCTGGTAGAAAGTCCTTCTATAGTGGTAACCAATGCAGGCAGCGCTGCGGATAATGATTATTCCGCTGATGGTGTTTTACTGTTCAGCCAAACCGCCATGTGCGATCAATCCGGATCGTCGGCTTCCGTGCAAATCAATGCATTGGAAAATCTGGATGTCACCAGCAAAGGCAATGCGCGGGCATTGGTTCAAAAACGCAAGGCCTATGCCTGGGTTGGTTCTGCTGTTGCCTCGGCAACAAAATCAGCCTATGACGTTCGCACGCAATCGTTTGCCTATAACTCGCTCGGCCAATTGGAAACTAAAACCATAGAGCCGGAATTGGCGTCCCCCAATAATTTCAAGGTAACGTCGACTTACCTCTATAACGGATTTGGTTCTGTCAGGAAAATTACTGAAGCCTGGGACGATGCCGCAAATGATGGTCTGGATATCACAACCCGTGAAACTAACATCATTGAAACATTTGATTCTTCAGGTGCGCGCCAGGTAGAAACCACCAAACCACTCGGGCTGAAGGAAACTACAAAATTCCACCCGGTTTTTGGTGTCCCAACCAGCGAAATCGATGTAAATGGTTTGGAAACCAAACGTTTCTACGATGCTCAGGGACGCCCTTCATCAATTGTGTATGCCGATGCGACCAATACACAAATTGATTATCGCCAGTGTAATTCCTGCTCCGGTTTTCATTCTGCTGCTGTGTGGTATAAGCAGGTAAAAACAACCGGTAGTTCCGCGGTTCGTACGTATTACGATGGATTTAATCGTGAAATAGGGGGGCGCACCAAAGGCCTGAACGGGCTGGATACCTACACGGTGCAAACCTATAACAGCCGCGGTGGTATTTATCAGGTCTCTGCACCTTTCTTTAGTGGTGGAGTGCAGCAAACCACAACGCGCAATTACGATGACCTGGGGCGAATCAGCACAATAAATTTCCCTGATAATTCGAGCGAAATTTATACTTACAATGGTTTGCGCCATGCGACGACCAATCGCCTGAATCAAACGCAGAACCGTTACCTCAATGCGGCTGGCTGGGTGATACGCTCGGTAGATAACGCCAACACACCCATCGATTTCACTTACTGGCCCTGGGGGGATTTAAAAACCTCGCAAGTCAATAATGATCCGAAAACACTGGTAAACGTTGTATACGATAAGCTGGGTCGCAAAACGGAAATGACCGATCCCAATACCGGTAAAACAAGTTATACCTATAACTCATTGGGATTAATGGCAACGCAAACCGATGCAAAAAACCAGCGTACCTGTTTTGGTTATGATGCATTGGAGCGGCAAACCAAGCGTATCGACAATGCCAGCAGCAGTTGTTCGGGCACAACGCAAAGCTGGAGTTACGATACCAAAACCTATGGTAAAGGCCAGTTGGCAAGTCTGAATGGTATTAATACCGATGGCTCAGGTTATTCCGAGCAATATTCCTACACGAACATGGGATTGCCGCAAGCCACAACATACAGTTACGGCGGTAACAGCTACACCATCACCTCCAGCTACGATAGTTTTAGTCGTCCGTTAGCAACCACATATCCCACGGGCTACGTCGTTGCCAATCGCTATAACAGCTACGGTCATATGAGTGAAATTATTGACTCGGCGAATACCCGGGTGTGGAAAGCCAATGATGCGGATGCGCAAGGCAACCTCAAGCAATTTACGTTGGGTAACGACGTTGTAACCAATCAGACGTTTGATCCCTTCTATAACCGTATCGAAACAATTCAGGCCGTAAAAGGTAATCTGGTTATTCAGGATCAGCGTTACAAGTTTGATGCTATTGGTAATTTAAAATCGCGTGAAGATCGCAAAAATACCCTCACACAAAGCCTGTGCTACGACGGACTTAACCGTTTAAAAGCCGCGCGTTTTACTGGCTGTAGCAGTGCCAATAATGATTTCACTTATGACTCGTTGGGAAACCTTGCTACGAAGGAAGGAATGACCGGGACGCTGGGTTATGGCACCAATGGTAGTAATGTGGCTGGTCCGCATGCAGTGACATCGGCGAATGGCTGGAGTTACAAATACGATGCTATCGGCAATCTGGAAACGGCGACCAAATCCGGGCAGCTAACGCGTACGGTCCAGTACAGTCCGTTCAATAAACCCGTCAGCATCACACAAGGCAGCAAATTTTCAACCATTGTTTACGGCCCCAATCAGGATCGGATTAAACACAGTGACAGCAATGGACGCGTGACCAACTATGTTGGTGGTATTTATGAGGAAGTCACCAAAGATGGCGTCACACAAAAAATTCACTACGTCGGAGATGTTGCATTATTTATTAGCAAGGGTAGCAACACCAACGCCACCTACAGTTATGAATATCAGCATCGCGATCACATCGGCAGTCTTGTTGCACTGAGTAAAGGTGCGGTTAACTCTGCATCGGATGTGCAATGGCAAGCGAATGGCACCTGGGGTGAGCGTCGTTACCAGCAATGGAATGGCCCGCTGGATAATTTATTAATTCCAGCATCCACTGCGCGTGGTTTTACTGATCACGAGCATCTGGATTCAGTGGGATTAATCCACATGAATGGCCGTGTGTATGATCCGGAATTGGGTCGCTTCCTGAGTGCAGATCCGTTTGTGCAGGCGCCGTATAATTCGCAGAGTTATAATCGTTATTCGTATGTGTTCAATAATCCGCTGAGTTTTACGGATCCGAGCGGGTATGAATGTTTCCAACAAGATTATTTTGTTAATGGACAAAAACAGGGATCAGACTGGATTTCTTCCAATGGAACATTGTGTGGTCAGGATGCGATAGTCTTTGGTCAAGATTGGAAAATCCAGCAGGAGCGGCAAAATCAGAGCTGGGAATATGTCATTCAGAATTTCCAAGCTTCATATTGGCCACAAAGTTTCCAATCTAACGGTTATGCGACTGGTCTTGCTATACCGATTGAGGGAAATGCTTTTGCGGGGGCAGGGTGTGGAATCGCCGGAATATGTCTTGGTGATTCGGTAGAAGATTCTGCGGATCTTGCAGCGGCTGAGAAGGTTGTTGGTAAGCATGCGATGACAGCGGCTACCGTTATAGGAATGATTGTTGGGCCGGCGAAGGCTAAGAGTTTAGCTAGAATCGCAAACCCAGTTCCTAAAACTCTGGCAAGGGTAGTGCCTGGAAATATAGATCCAAAAACACTTGGTACAACCCCTGATGTATTCGTAACTGATGCAAAAGTTTTGAAAGGTTTAAATGCAAATCAGATTGCAGAGAAATTAACCATACCTCAAAGCTTGTCAGGATTTAAAATTATTGAATTTTCAAGTAAAGGTATTTCAGGTATAGCATCACCGATTAATAGAACAAATCCTGGATTTATTGGTGGAGGAAAAACTGCGGGAGGCGCGCCGGAATTTGTTATGCCCAATGGGCCAATACCTGTTGGATCAACGTGGAGAGTTATGCAATGATTGAAAAACTAAAGAATACAGAAAACTTTCTTGAGGGGGCTTGGGTTCTTGAAAACGGAAAAATTGTAGAGGATTCTGTTTCTAAAAGAATACAACTTTTAATTACTGCTTTTTTAAAGAAGGTCGCAGTTTCAGACGATGGTTGGGATACGCTTTATATCGATACTGATGACAGTCGATATTGGGAGCTTACTTATCCAGAGAGCAATTTACAGGGAGGTGGTGCACCTGCGTTGAAAAATATCGCATATGATGAAGCAGAAAAAAAATACAGCTTATAGTTGATTTTATTAAATAAATTTCGTTATTAAATGCTGCTCTGGTAGCGGCATTTGATTTGGTTTATTTAATTTCTTCGGCTACCTACATCAAACACAGTGACAGCAATGACCGTGTCACCCGCTACGTGGGTGATTTCGCCCTCTACATCCAGACCGGTGGTGCAACGCCCACTAGCAAACACGAGTATGTGCATCGCGACCACATTGGTTCTATTGTGGTGATCAGTAAATCCACCGTCAGTGCGGCCACTGATATTAGCTGGCAAGCCAACGGCGCCTGAGGCGAACGTCGTTACCAGCAATGGAACGGCCCGCTCGACAGCAGCCTGATCCTCACCTCAACGGCGCGTGGTTTTACTGATCACGAGCATCTGGATGCAGTGGGATTACTCCACATGAATGGCCGTGTGTATGATCCGGAATTGGGCCGCTTCCTGAGTGCTGATCCGTTTGTGCAGGCGCCGTATAATTCGCAGAGTTATAATCGTTATTCGTATGTGTTTAATAACCCGCTGAGTTTTACGGATCCGAGCGGGTATTCCTGTGAATCTTCCAATGTGAAGAT
>NZ_KN266214.1:0-1526 GCF_000766945.1 Cellvibrio mixtus subsp. mixtus J3-8
CCCGCCACAGGCCACCGTGCCCTGGTTGCAACTCAAAGGCCATTGGTTAAAACACGCGGGGTTTGATATCAACTCACCCGTGACCATTCGGGTTATGCACGGGTGTTTGGTGTTAACAACTGAGTGAGGAACGTAAATAAAAATGCCGCTACGAAAGCGGCATTTTTATTTTTTTGTAATCACAACTAACAATGTTATTTACGATTACTCATGTTGCGGTTCGCATGCTCACCACAACCTACGTGCTGGGCTTTATCTCCATGAGTTTAATTAAGAAGAATATCCGTTATTGCTGCTGCACCTCCGCGCCACCAAGATAAATCCAACGGGCGGTTTTCATCGAATTTTATTAAAGGCACCCAAGTCACGGAACTTCCAATTTCGCTACCTTTTAGTAAATCCAATAAATTATCCTGCGCCAATCTTGGAGAAGCTACCGCATATGAATAAATAACGCCACCAACATCTAATGGCGTATTTAATTTCAAAAGAATTTTTTTATGTTCTTCGTCAACAAATGCTATTTGAGCAAATGTATCTTGAGCAATGAAATCATTCATCCTAATTCTAACCGCTCTTCCTTCTAAAAAATCATTCATTAGAACACCTCCAAAATATTAACAGGGATATTTCCAATTGCTGTGCGTTCCATCCCTCCGCCGGGCATATTAAAAGCTGGCTGAACTCTTGAAGGTGTAGATAGGATTCCACCAGGAACTTCCATTTTGACCCTAACTTCGGGAGTTTGAGGTAAAGCTAACCTGATCCGAGCTCGTAAGGGATCACTATTAGCAGCATCGGTTACATAATGCTTGCCTTCACGTCCCCCACGTAATAACCCAGTTTCTAGCGTTGATTTCAGCTCAGCTCTAGACATCCACCGGTAAACAATTTCCTTTCCTCCTTTAGCAGTATTTTCTCCTGCCCTAGCACCCTTCAAAAACTTCCCCGGCCCAGCCACCATCATCGCAAATTGCGCGCCTTTGACCAGTGGTCCTGCAACACCATTCCTTGCCGCAGTTTTATTCGCTTCCATTTGCGGGTCGGTTCTCAGTGACAATATGGAGCCATTTTCACCCCATATAATCCCAAGCGTTGCGTCTTCAACAAGAATAGCTGCGGCACCGTAAAACTGATTTCCTTCCAGCGGTGCGATTATCCCTGTTGAATCCTGACGCTGCGATACATTGGTTAAAGAATCATTAACCGACAAATCCGGAATTTTAAAATTTTCAGTGCCGTTGTTGGGGTCGATCTGGTCGTAATAATCCGGGTTATTACAGGTTTCTGTGGTGCGGAAAAAATCCTTTTGGCCGTCATCGGTGCGGTGATAATAACCGGTGTAGTAACACGAATAACCGTCCGGATCCACAAAGCTACCCGGATTATTAAACGTGTAGCTGTACCGGTTAAAACTCTGCGAATTATACGGCGATTGCACGAACAAATCCGCACTGAGGAAACGGCCCAAAGTCGGATCATAAACACGGCCACCCATATGGACCAGGTTGTGGCTGTCTAGTTGA
>NZ_KN266214.1:1626-54572 GCF_000766945.1 Cellvibrio mixtus subsp. mixtus J3-8
TTCCAATCCGATTTTTGCCGCTCACCCCAGGCACCAAAACTCATGCGATTCACAAACTGGCCGAGCGCATTGGTGGTGGCTTCTACTGAGCCCAGGTTATCCGTGTGTAAGTACACAATATCATTCGCGCTTTGTGTGCCATTGGTGAGCACACGGTTGTTCATGATCACACCATCCACATAACTTTTTTGTGTGGTGGTAGCACCATCAACAATCACTTCATAAGTACCGCCCGCTAACTTGTAGGTGGTTTTGGTGAAGTTAACTTCCTTATACAGCTCGTGATCCGGGTCGTAGTAAAAATCTACGGTGAATGTACCGGAAATACGTGTGGGTTTATTAAATGTATCGTAGGTAATGGACTCACTGCCACGTGCCGTCATGTTGCCGTATTTATCGTAGCTGTAATTCACACCACCAGCAGAAGTCACTGCATGCACACCGGCATTGCGCACTTGTTGATAGAGCAATTCGCCCACATCGTTTTCCATGCCGCTGAACATATCGGAACGATTAACCAGATTACCCAAACCACCGTTGTCATACGTAAAGGTTTGCGCGCGCGAAAACAGCCCGCTGGTGGTGATGGTTTTTATGCGATTGAGTTTGTCGTAACCGAAAGACTCGATGATATTTTCCTGCGCCACGCCATTGGCATTGGTCCTTGCTGTCGTGCGTGTGGCGAGATTGCCCAGTGTGTCGTAACTGTAATTCAGGTTTTGGATGTCGCCGTATAAGCTGGTGACATTGTTGATGCTGCTCAGGCGACCGGACTTGATAGTGGTCAAGCGACCATTTTTATTATCGAAGCCGGTTTGGGTAACAACACCGTTGCCCCATAGCTGGTTATTGAACGCACCGCGAGTATCAACGGTATTACCCAACGCCCACAACACGCGCGACGTGGACGTTACATCGCGCGTTTGGACTTGATAACCCGCCGCATGGTAATCGCGCTGGATTTTGAAACCGTTTGGATATTTAACGGTTTCCGGGCGGCTGAAGTTGTCGTAGGTGTAAGTAAATTCACCACCATTTAATCCCGCAGTGTTGACAATCTGGCGAGATAAACGTGAGAAACCATCATAAAAATAATCTTCACTAAATCCATTGCCGCTGCGGCTTGTTAACTGGCCTTGTTGTCTGGTATCCCATACCCATGAGTAAGAAATATTACTGCCATTAGCAGGTTTATCAATACGGCTGGTTTGGCGGCCCAAGCGGTCGTAATCGTAGCTGATATATTTTTCAACACCGTCAATACCTTTTTGCCAGGTTTGTTTGCGCAGTTCGCCAAAACCATTGAAATCAAAATTCACAATACCCGCATCGGGATCTTTGATATAGGTTTTGTTTCCGGCAAGATCATGGCGGGTATCAATTTGCGTAACAATATTATTGTTTACCTGCGCTGTTTCAAGGTTGCCAGCAGCATCGTAACTGTATGCCACGGTGTTATAGAGTGCGTCCTCAACGCGAACCACTTGGCCCAATGCATTAATCCAGCTATTGCTGGTTTGTATTTCAGAGCCACCCACGGGTTTTATTACATTTACGTTTTCTGAAACCTTGTAACCATAGCCATCGGTGGTGTAGCTAACTGTTTTGCTACCACCATCGGCAGCCACAATGCTATTAGCTCTGCCCATCGCATCGTAACTACTGTAAACAGTCCATGCACTGGCTGAGGCGCTGCTCGCTAATAGCCCATCAGTTACATAGGGCTCAGAAATTCGAAACAGATTGCCGGCTTCGGAATATTGCGTAGCTTTATTAACCATTTTTCCATCCAAACCATACGCCACATTGCGAATTTCACGTTGCAATAAGTCGTAAAAGACGATGCTTAATGGTTCACCCAACTTCCCTGGCTGGGCGGTATGCGTTACCTGGGATGCGATACCAAAGATTGCTCCTGTCGGGCAGGTCACCGGCGCATTGGCACAATAAAATGCGATGCTGTCAGAGACTGTGCCATCAGGTCCTTTTTGATGATGCAACCGCCCTAATGCGTCGTAAATATTGGTCGTAGATTGCCCCAGGAAAGTTTCCGTGCTAATGGCACCAAAACGATAATCATAGGCATATGTGGTTGTGTGGCCTTCTGCATTAGTAATGGTTTGCGGATATATGCCGGACGCAAAATTACTGAATGCCGTGATACGTGCAGGTTCATCGGTGCCATCAATATCCCTGGCTACTTCAGTAATTTTGTTCACAATGCCATTGTTTTCACGATCATAGGTTGTCGTTTTCTGAATTGGTTCACCCTTGAAATCAATGCGCGACCAAATATCGCGTTGCGCGTTAGGCGTGAATTCGGTAATGATCCGCTTCAGCCCATTACCTCCGGCTTTTGTCAGTTCTTTAGTCGATGTTAATAGAAAATCATCGCTGCAATTTGCCGGTGTGCCGTAATAATCATAATAATTATCAACTTGTTGGTTGGCTTGTTCGCCTGTTACCTCAGTACCATTTATTCCATTGCCGGTTTTTATAGTTTGCCGGGTGAGATTTCCACACGTATCAAATGTATTAACCGTTTTTCCAACACTGACAGGTAGGGATTCATTGGTTGTACTTAATTCATATTTTTTCTGCACAGATGAACGCAGGTAAGGAAAACGATTATTTGCTGGATGCAATTCATAGGTATGATCAGTAACAGCAATTAACTTTCCTGAGGTATCTTTAATTACCTGCTTTTTTACGCGTCCGTTATATGGCCAATCCAGACGATAATCTGTTGAGGTTACCAATGATTTATTAATATCGATGGTTTTTATATTTTCGAAACCGATAAATCCACGTCCATGGCGATCAACCCTTGCGCCGGCATAAAAATAATTCCGATAATTCAAACTTCCCCAACCATTACTGGTACCCACCATGGACACCACTGGCATGCCGCGACTGGCGGGCATTTGTGGAAATTGCGGTCTAATCCCCGGGGAATACAATGGTGTTTCAAAGCTAACTGTGGGTATTAAGGGGCTGTAACGTATTTCTGTATTTGCAGCAAATCCATCTGTGATGCCCTTTAATAAATCCGGTTGTTTTTGTTTGCCGGGGTAAATCGTACCGCTGTAATTGATATCCAATGAACCATCGTTATTGACATCGCCCATCAGTATATTCGCCTGGACCTCACCATACACCGGATTGCACACATTGAGATTGGACAAAAAGGCAACTTGATTCCCTGACGAATCTTTTGCTTCAACAAAGTTAGCGGAACCACCGTTATTGTCTCGCGCTAGCAATACTCTTAGTTTGCAGACGTTAGGCCCGCTGGGAACTATCGCTAACAAATCGTCTCGTCCATCCTGATCGTAATCGTATGCGTACGAGAAATGGTTATAGACGTAATACGATTGACCTGCCTGGCCAGCAATGATGCCGGTATCGATCTGGTTTCCAAATGAGCCATTTTGCGCGTTAATGCGGTAGAACCACTTACCGGTGTCACCTGTCACTTGATGATAGAGGAAATCTTTGTTGCCATCTCCATTGATATCCGCCACCACCCTGTACAATCCACCGGTCTGCCTAATGGGGCTATCTTTGAAAGGTTCTGCGACGGTATAGAGTTTAGTGGTATTCGCTTCAAAAGAATCACCGAAAGGAAACACAACAAATACACCTACCGGCTTGCCATTAGTGGCTGAAAAATTAACATCGGTTGTAATACGGGATTTTAAGCCATCGCCACTAATATCAAGAAGCACCGTACCCGCACTCTTGGTGGTATCGCGGGAGCCTGTTTGCACAAATGCAGGTATCGATTGGTATGACTGGATAAAGTTGATTCCCTTGTAATTAAAATCATCTAGTCCATCATTATTGAGATCGTCCACTATAAATGAACCAACGTCTGTGGAATCACGATCAATTTCACTATAAGTTTTGGTATTGGTGCTTCGATTAATATTGGTGATCAAGCCAACAACTTTCTTATTAGGCGTGACCGTCTTATCAATGGTTTGAATGAGGAGTGCATAACCATTGTTGGTCATCACCGGGGCTGCTGCATCAATGGTGTAGCCAGCGGTCACCCAGTCACCATTATCGAAACACAAGCTGGTAGTTCCCCAGGCTACCTTGCCGGTTGTTGTAATTATATCGTTGCGTTCATCGCCATCCAGATCAACAATTTGCCTCGCATCGGAGATCTTAGCTCCGTTGCAATATTGCAAGGTGTATGGATTATTCACATCAAAACCGAACTCACCGCTATCCCAACTGAATTTGAGTGGTTTTGCACATTTCCAACTGGATGACTCATAACCGCACTCGGTGATGGAATCCACAAGCTCACGCTGCGTAGCCTGGCTTAATACATAATCAGCATCATAGCGCTTAATGGGCGTGCCATTTTCAGGAAACAGTGGATTTGTCACATTGATATAGGTTGTAACAGTGTCCAATACTTTTTTGCGTTTGTAATAATTACCTCTTGAATAACCCCAGGGTATTTGGCCCAATCGATCCTGATAATTAAAAACAACGGCGGAACCCGGAGCAAAATTGATTCTCTGTGGATAATAATCACCACTAGCAAGATCATTGATGTAAGAAATCGTATAGGTATTGCCATAAGTATCTTCTACTTTGTCCAGTAACCAACTGGCTACTGCCGATGCAGTTGTCGTTGAGGAATAAACTTTGCTACCCTGGCTGGAATCCGCCTCGCCAAATGTCAGAACACGTCCATCCTTCGTCCACACTTTGAAATAACCGTGATCGCCATTTGCACTGGAACCATAAGCAACAATGCGCGAAAAGTTATCCAGTTCCGTTCGGTATTCCGTTCCGGTTGCCCAATACGTGGAATTTGCCGGGGCTGCACTGGAAGCAATTACCAGTTTTTGTCCATCCAGACACAAACGATCGCCAATTGTGTAACGCAGATTGGGTTTTTGCGCTTCTGCACCCTCCGTCGCAAAAGTCTTACGGCATCGCGTAATAGCGGAAAGACCACTCAAATTCCAACCAACACCCATCAAGCCATTTCCAGCACGACTGTTATAAGCAAGCGCCAGTTTTGGTTTCAAATCACGCACGGCTGGCGGCAGTTCAATACCAATTGAATAATTTGCTGCACCATTACTAACACTGAGATTACCTTGCGTTGATGCAACGAGCTGATTGGCTCCCAGAGAAGGGAGTCCGGAATTTGTTAATGAATAATTAAATATTGCGGGTGCTTGTGAATTGAAATCGAATAACGTCGCCGAGCTTGAGGTTGACGCCGATGAGCTGCTTGCAGCAGCAACCACAAACCGACCTTCTGCCGACTTCGACATTCCCCCATTCGAACCACTAGCAACAATATGCCAGTAATAAGTTTTACCTACAGTTAGTGTTGGTGGGGAAGTATTGCTAACAATTGTTGCAGCACCATCCGGATTACCGTAACGGGTTCGTTTTACCCAATTTGTGCTCCAGGTTAATTGTGCTGCATTTCCAGCCGTTAATGCACTGCTACCCAAATTATTAATTGACCAGAAATCTACATACTGACCACTCAGACCAGCCCGGGGTGATTCGGAAATTGCAATGCTGTAAGACGCTGTTGAAACCAGACTAGCAGTAGTAGCAGCGAAGAATGGAATCGTTGAGCCAGTTCCACCAACTGCCGGGCTTTGTATAATTGCAGTAGTTGGTGGTACCGGGATATTACCAATTGCGCTTGAGCCAGTAGTACAACCGGCTGCATTACAGGCTTTTAATAAAAAGGTGTAGTTAACACCAGCGCTGATGATTGGCACTTCCTGATAGGTAGCCATGCCGGAGTAAATGAGTAAATTATTCCGGTACAACTCGTAACGCGAAACATTGCTGACAGCATTCCAGGAAATTTCAAAAATGTTGCGATTGAGATTATTACTAATAGTCGGTGTGGGTTGTGCAGGTAGAGACATCACTGTAAAACTGGCTTGCGCAGATTTGGTGCCGTTGGATCCAACAATGTGCCAATAATAGGTTTTACCAGGAGTGAGGCTTGCGGGTGAGCCGACCGTACTACTGCTTACCGCACCATCATAACCACCACTGCGAATATTGCGTGTCCAACCTGAATTCCAGGTCAAACGATTTGAGTTAGTCGGTGAAAGGTCATTAGCTGTGAGGTTTTGTTTTATCCACCAATCAACGTATTGATTATTAACCCCGCCGCGTGGATTTTCCGAAACCGCAACGTTATAAGTCACACCGCTGACAAGGCTTGATGCTACTGCTGAAAATTGCGGAATGGTTGATTGATCACTGCCAACAGGATTGGCGATTTGGGCAGTCTGGGCAAAGGTGTTGAATGAAATTATTGCCAGAGCAACATAAATAAAAATATGAAGTTGTCTGAAAAAACTCGGAAGGTATTTTTGATGATTGTTTAGCGAGCGAAATATCCTTAAATATTCAGACATAAGTAAACCTCCATATTATGGATCTATGATTGATAGCAAGAGAGAAAAAAAGGAGAGAGGGCAATGCAGGGTAGGACACCTATCCATAGCGCCATCTGGTTTAAATTTAAGCGGAGGGCATAATATCGATGAAAACACGGCGTGACAATAGTCACTTTAATACTAAAAAATCAACAACCGTTGCAAATATGGATTAATTGCTTGAAAAGGATATAAAAGATCGAGATCAATAATATGCAGGGCAAACCAATGCCCTGCATACCCTAACGACTAAACCTCATTACCCGGCTTACCAATAGTTGCCAGAATCCCACCATCCACATAGACAATTTGCCCGGTAACAAAATCGCTCGCTTTGGACGCGAGGAAAATGGTTGCGCCTTGCAGGTCATCCGGATCACCCCATTTTGCGGCGGGAGTCCGGTTGATAATAAACTCATTGAAGGGATGACCATCTACGCGAATGGGTTCGGTTTGGCTGGTGGCGAAATAGCCGGGGCCAATACCATTCACTTGCACGTTATATTTTGCCCACTCGGTGGCCATATTTTTAGTAAGCATTTTCAAACCACCTTTTGCGGCTGCATAAGCACCCACAGAATTGCGGCCCAATTCGCTCATCATTGAACAGATATTAATAATTTTTCCCTGGCGACGTTCAACCATTTTGCGCGCAACCGGACGCGTCATAGTGAACACGCCAGTTAAATCAATTTTGATGACTTCTTCAAAATCTTGCAGCGACATTTCCAGCAACGGTGTGCGTTTAATAATGCCGGCATTGTTGACCAGAATATCAATAGGGCCATGCTCGTTTTCGATTTGCTCAACAGCAGCGGCAACCTGGTCTTCATCAGTGACATTGAATTTGTAACCAAATGCCTGGAAACCTTTTGCGCGATATTCGTTAACGGCATTATCGATTTTTTCCTGCGAGGAATTACCGTTGATAATTAATTTTGCACCGGCGCTGGCGAGACCTGAAGCCATGGCCATACCCAGGCCATGGGTGGCGCCGGTAACCAGGGCAACTTTTCCGGTTAAGTCGAAGAGTGGGTGAGTCATAAGGTGATCTCGATTGGGAATTTTTTTAAAATTTCTTGAGTGGGATAAAATTTTTAAACGTTGGGAAAACCCGTATTCGTCAGACTTCATACGGGCTACGTATTGGCAATAATTTATTTGAGTTCGCTGGGCTTGTGGAAATCCATATCGGTGTAATCGTGGTTTTCACCCGCCATACCCCAAATAAATGTGTAGTTGGCAGTGCCTACACCGGAGTGCATTGACCAGGGTGGTGATACAACCGCTTGTTCATTCCCAACCCAGATATGGCGGGTTTCTTCCGCGGGCCCCATAAAATGACACACAGCGTGATCTTGCGGGATATTGAAATAAAAATAGGCTTCCATACGGCGGCTATGCGTATGCATCGGCATAGTGTTCCAGATGCTGCCGGGTTTTAATTCGGTCATGCCCATTTGTAATTGGCAAGTATCCAATACCGTGCTGATCATCAGCTGATAGATTTCGCGCTCGTTACAGGTATCGCCAGCGCCGACTTGCAATACCTTACTATTTTCCTTGTTCAATTTTTTGGTCGGAAAAGCCTGATGTGCCGGAGTGGAATTTAAATAAAATTTTGCCGGGTTATTCGCATCGTCGCTGCTAAAAATAACTTCTTTGGCACCGCGGCCGATATATAGAGCCTCTTTAGTATTGATGGCATAAACTTCGCCATCAACCGATATTTTTCCCGCCCCGCCAATATTAATAGCGCCCAATTCGCGACGCTGCAGGAAAAAATCCGCTTTCAATTGATCGTAGCTTTCCAGCGCAATTGCTTTATTTACCGGGAATGCACCACCAACCATCAAACGCTCATAATGGGTGTAGGTAAACAATACTTCATCGGCAGCAAAAATATTTTCCACCAGGAAATGTTTACGCAGTTTTTGGGTATCGTAATGTTTGAAATCATCGATATGTACTGCAAAACGCTCTTCTACGACTTTCATAATAAAACCTTCTATCACGGTTTGTTACTTGTGCCTGCGCGCAATAGGCGGGCAGGTAATGATCACTTTCTATGAGGATAGTGAATTGCATAACCAGTGAATAATGAAATTTGGCTATGCAATTCATTGTTACTACTTGAGTAATTTATAAATCTCAAGGCTCGCCCCGATAAACGGGCTATTGCCTTTGGCATCGTTAGAGAAAATGCGCTCGGTCATGTAGTAATCATAGGAACCATCGCGACCAAATCCCAAACCGGCTACCAGGCATTGATCATTCATACTGACTTTGCCATCTTTATGCACCGTCATAAATTCATTGATGAGGCCCTGGTAACTTTTTACAGCTGCATCGCGATAGGATTCCGGCAAATAACCTTTGTTAACGGCTTTCGCAAGGAAATAAGTAAACATTGCACTTGCGGATGACTCGCGGTAATTGCCAATGTCGCCCGGCCTATCGGTAATTTGCCACCAGGTGCCTGTGGCTTGATCCTGGTAACGCAAAATATCCGGAGCCAATTCCACGATGATATCCGTCAACGTTTTGCGTAATTCCGTTTCTGATTCCGGAATAAAATCGAGCACATCAACCAATGCCATTGCATACCAGCCCATACCGCGCGACCAGAATTGTGGGGCACGACCGGTTTGCTTATCGGCCCAATCCGCTTTTTTGGATTCATCCCATGCGTGGTAATAAAGGCCGGTTTTTGCATCGCGCAGGTGATCGCGCGCGATTACAAATTCATGTACGGCTTCTTTAAAACTTTTGTGTTGCTGTTCACCCGTTTCATAAGCAGCAGCATAACGCGCTAAAAATGGCATACCCATGTACACACCGTCCAACCACAATTGATTTGGATAGGTTGCACGATGCCAGAACGCGCCTTCGCTGGTACGGGGATGACGTTTTAAATTTTCACGCAAAAAATCAGCGGCTTTGCGATATTTTTCTTGCCGGGTGCGTTGCTCCAACAAGATCACCATTTCACCCGGCTTGGTCAAATCGATGCTGAATAAATCCGGCTCAAAGGTTTCAATGTGTCCATCATCGCGGATATAACTGCCGGTTACAGTTTCCAAGGCTTGGCGATACGCAGGATTAGGGCTGATTGCATCAATATCTTGTAACACAGCGATTTGCATACCCACTACATCGTATTCAAATTTGCCCGGACGTTTACGGTATTCATCCCAACCTTGATAGTGGTAATTCAGGGTTTTGCGTTCCAGTTCGGAATCCGCTAATTTCTTCGCCCAGTTCAATGCGGCTTCAGAGTCAACCGGTTTTTGTTTTGCAGCCTGGCTCAATGTCGATTCAAAACGTACGCGTGGAGTTTTGGTCAGGCGTTGAATTTCACTATCGAGATACGCTTTAAATTCTGCTTCGGTTTTGATGCCATTTAATTCGTGCTCCCAGGCCGCCACAAAATAATATTCCAGCTCGCCGCCTTTATCTTTCATGATAGAGACGTAGGAATTTTCATCGGTCGTTTGTTTTTCACGATCATCGCGACGGAAAATTACCGCCATGCCCAAATGATCATTCTCGCCACTTAAACTTTGCTTGCCCCAGCTGGCCGCGTAGGTCCAGGCGTAACCACTGATATTTTGTGGCCCTTCAAAAAAGGTCGTGCCGGGATGTTTAACCAAACCAATCGCGAGGTTCGGTAATTGCTGGCTCGCTTGTAATTTCACATTCACTAAACGGCTGCCGGCATTCATTGTCAAATGCGCAGTCAAATCCACTTTTTGGTTATTGATTTGCCAACCGTTGTAATTGATTTTGAATCCGGAATAAAGATCACCATTATTGGTAATGATGGCATCGCGAGTATCAACCAATGAAACCAGATCAACACTTTTTCCATTCCAGAAACCATAGCCACCCATGCCGAGTGATTTGCCCACCTTTAAAACATCCACACCCCAATCGGCGTTGATGTGATAGGAATCGTAACCATCTTGCCCGACATTTTGCAGGACAACATCGTTGGTTTTCTTACCAAAAATATCAAAGCCGTTACGCCAGTCGAGATAAACACGGTATGCCACTTTATCGGATTCAATACCGGGGCCTTCATAGCGAATCCAGAAAGAGTGATCCGTGTATTGTGCTGGTGGCGTTACTTTATCGACATTTTTAAAAGTCCCGCCCACATATTCCTTACCTTTCCATTCACCACCGTCTTTGATGGAAATTTCAGCCTGGGTTTGTTTTTTCAACGCTGGTTTTTGAATGGCGGGATCGGAGGAGATTACAAAGGATTTGCTTTCTGCTGCTGCGAAATCGCTCACTAACAACAAACTATCCACTGTACCATCGCCGTCAGTATCCACTGTTTGCGAAGGCTGGACTGTGCCATTGACTGACACACTTAAATGTTTTACCGCTTCATCAGTTGGATCCAACCCCAAATCGTATAACGGAAAATAAATGGGTTCTTGCTGCAAAGCGAAATTATTGGCATTGGAAATTTCTGCAGTAGCGACTTGCGGATTGGCCGCTATTGTTTGCGCAACAGATGTTGTAGCGGTGGTTTGTTGTTCATTGGTTTTTTCTGGTGAGCAACCGGTAATTGCTGCCAAAAAAATACCGCCATAAATAGCCTTGCGGGGCGTTCTGCTTTTCAACAATAAACTCACGCTCTTCACCTTCTCTTTTACTTGAATAGTAGCTGCTTGAAAATTAGCTGTTACCTGGCAATCAATCCTGCATAAAAAACAACAAAACACCTGCTTAAATAATCAAACAGGGGTGCCAGCGAACTGACATCCCTTTTGATTTCATTTTTAATGCAACAAGCGTACGAACATTAATTAAATTTGTATTGAACGCCAAGGTTAAATTGACGGCCAGTTGCGTGATAGTAAGACAGGCGTTGCTCACTTTCGCTACCAACCCATTGATCGTCCACCTCATCCGTCAGGTTTAATGCCTCAAGCGTAACTTTCCATCGATCACTTACTTGGTAACCGAATGATGCATCAATGTTAGTGGTTGAGTTTGTACCCTCTTCATCATTTCCTTCCCGGCCAACTGGTGTAGTCAAATAACTGCTACGATTTGCCAATGAAACACGGCCGTTAAACTTATCATTCTCATAATAAATTGTTGCCGCATAAGTCTCATCAGACAAACCAACCAATGGACGAGTCTTTTGGAAGAGACCAGCGGCGTTTAGATAATCCAAATCGGATTCAACATGAGTGAAGGATCCGATAAAACCAAAGTTGCTCCAGAATCCAGGCAAGAATGTAAATGGTTGCTGGTAACTAATTTCATAACCATCCAAATCGCCGCCAGGACCATTTACAGGCGCAGAGAACGACCAATCAACCGATGTATTACATTCAGTCACTGGTCGACCAGCGCTGGCACAGGCATTTACAGCAGCTTCAGCGGGCAAGCCTGTATCTAAATAATTGACTTGTGTTCTAACAGTTTGAACATGGCTTTCAATTTCTTTCTTGAATAAAGTTAAACCTAATAAACCTTCTTCAGCGAAATACCATTCAACACCCAAGTCATAACTTTTCGCTTTAGTTGGTTCCAATATTGGGTTAGCGCCGGTAATAGTACGGTTTGTACCAGCGACACTGACGTTTACCGCAGGAACAATCGAACCAAGGCCAGCTCTGGAAATACCTTCGGAATAACTCGCACGCACAAATAAATCTGAAATTGGTTCTACAGACAAATTCAATGCAGGCAATGTATCTGAGTAGTCATGTTCAACAGTAATGTAACTGCGATTTGCCGTGTTCGCGTTCAACCAACCACTTGATGTTTGATCGGTATCAAAACGACGCACACCAATATCACCACGTACTGGCACAGAGCCAATATCAAAATTAAAATCTGCTTGCACATAAGCACCAGTGGTTTCTTCACCCACTTCGTAGGTGCTACCGTAGTTTGGAGTCATTGCTGCATCAAACAACTTATAGCTATCCATGATTAATCCACGATTTGGAATTAACCATGGCTGACCATCACCCAAACCAGAATCGTATTCAACGATAAAATCCGGATTGGAAAGAATGTCTACGCCATTAACACCTTCACCGGCGGTGAGCACAAATTGATTTGTATTAAATGAAAAATCTTTATAGTCCGCACCAATCTTAAATTTTAAGTGGTCATTAAAATCGTATTCAAAAGCAAGAGATGCTGCATCATTCTCATTTACAGTTGATTGTGGACGCTGACGAACACCATTCGTTTTCCATGATGTTTTGGCATATGCGGTTTCGTCAAAGATTAACTTTGGATTATCATAATCGCGATAATCATAAGTAAACCGTTGATTATTCGCTTCCATAATCACAGTATTCTGAATAGGGTTGTCATAATCAGATTTTGTAGTTCCAACCAGAGCTTTCATACGGAAACTATCAGTGAAGTCTTGCTTCAAGGTGATAGTGCCCTGGGAGAAGTCTGTTGACATATCATCAAAACGGTTTTCTGAAAGTAAACGAGTGCCTTCAATATCTGCATAAACCAGAGTATTCCCTCGAACTTCGTAATCCAACAGGTTACCGCCAGTGACGTTAGTACCTGGGTTCATTGAGGCTTGTAAGAAAACTTCCTGACGAGTTGCATCGAATTTAGCCCATAGGCCATCAACACTAATTTCTGTTGTGTCAGTGGGGCGGAATTGCAACGACAAACTTGAGCCCAAGCGCTCCATAGTGTGTTCGAATGAGTCGTAACGTGGAATGCGTGGTGCAAATTTGCGGTTGTCATAAGTACATGCGGTGCTTGCGTTGTTGTCAGTATCCAGACAGGGGCCATTTACCACATCAAAATCATTCGGGTTAGGCGCAACACCAACTACTCCGGCCCCCAAAGCGCCAACCGTTTGGCCTTTCACTGTTTTAAAGCGATTACTATGCTGATTGCTCCAACGGACAGTACTCGAACCTTCATCTTTTACATCGCGCTCTGAATAAGACAGGGAAAATAGAGCACCAAATTTGCCATCAGCAAAAATATTACTCACCAGAAAAGAACCACCTGGGTCAGTTTTTTCTGATAAATCGTTATAGCCAAGCTGACCAGCAGCAGTGAACACAAATCCCTCATAATCAAACGGCTGAGCAGCTTTCAAGTCAACAGTTGCACCTAATGAGCCTTCCTGAATTTCGGCCGAGTTGGTTTTACGCACGGTCAAAGAGCTGAATAAATCAGAAGAGAAAGTATTGAAGTCAAAACCACGACCGCGGTTATTACCACCAACGGCATCTGTACCACCTGTAGTTGAAACAGTTTCCATACCATTCAAACGAACAGTAGTAAATGTTGGACCAAGACCACGCACAGTGATGCCGCGACCTTCACCACCAGAACGCTGGATCGCTACGCCAGGAACACGCTGTAATGATTCAGCAAGGTTATTATCTGGAAATTCGGCAATATCCGATGCGACAATCGCATCCACAAAACCAGTTTGACTTTTCTTAATATTCATTGCGTTTGCCAAGCTGTCACGGAAACTCCCCGTAACCAACACTTCTTCAACGGTTTCGTCACCAGCCTCTTGCGCATACACGCCAGCAGGCAATGCCGCTACGGCCATGGCCAGTACGATTGGATTTAGTGCAAACTTTCTCATAGCTATTCCCCATCTTTTATTGTGATTAAATCATTGAGCTAATAGAGCTGTGTTTTTTTGCCGCCTCGTGGGCAACAGCAATCAACACGGTTTCACAAACGAGCAAATTCAGGTCAGGCAGAATTCGCGTTACTTTGTAATCTGTTTGTTATAACTGTTTTTAGCCTGGGCGGCTTTTTAGTGCTTTTCCTTTTAGAGAGGACGATGGGCACTATTCAAATTTTTTTATATTTCAATTCGCTTTATGAAAAATTATTAACAATTTATTTAATGCAAATGTCGCAATTTGCATCAGGCTTTAAATTCAATGCCCTGGATTTTTACATTGCTGGCGACAAAGTTATCCAACTCTTCCAATACACCTATTGCATCTACTTTTTTGAAATCACAATCAATTAAGTGAAGGCTTTGGATAGGAGAACGCTTGTAACCGCGCACCTGGAATACTTTATGTGCCGTTTCGCATTTCAAGTTACTGATATGAATATTGCGCACAGTCGGGGTAAATTTACCGGCATCGCCTTCTTCGTAATGAAAGTCGATAACAATAGCGGTTTGCACTTCGCCGATTGTGATGTTGCGAATATAGAAATTTTCGATCACACCGCCGCGAATGGAATTGGTTTTAATGCGGATGCCACGTTCCAGTTCAGGACTGCTCATCACGCAATTTTCAACAAACACATTACGCACACCACCGGAAATTTCGCTACCAATTACCACACCACCGTGTCCGCTACGCATCTGGCAATCGCTGATCAAAATATTTTCAGAGGGAATATTGATACGGCGGCCATCGGCATTGCGGCCGGATTTAATCGCGATGCAATCATCACCGGTATCAAATAAACAATTTTTGATAACCACGTTTTTGCAGGATTCAGGATCGCAGCCATCGGAATTGGGGCCATGGCTAACCAACTTGACGCCATCAATCGTGACGTTTTCGCATAACACCGGATTCAATAACCAGAAGGGCGCGTTAGTGATAGTTATATTTTCGATTAATACATTTTTGCAGGAATAGGGCTGCACAAATGTCGGACGCAAATAGGAACCGTCAGCGTAATTACGCCGGGCGACAGGTACATTATTTTCCATGTCCTGCATTAATTTATTACGCGCCGCTTCCTGGGTCGGCACGCCGGGAATACCCCAATCCACGCTGCTGAAATTACTGCCTTTCCACGGCCACCAGGTCGTGCGATTGCCCTGACCATCCAACGTACCTTTTCCGGTCACGGCAATATTGGTTTGCCCGTAGGCATAAACCAGGGGGGAATAACCCATGATTTCCATCCCTTCCCAACGCGTAAACACGGCCGGCAGGTAGGCTTTGGGATCAGTGATAAACGCAATAGTTGCGCTTTCATCAATGTGCAAATTCACGTTGGAGCGCAGATGTACCGGGCCACTCAAATATCTACCACCAGTGACCAGCACTTTACCGCCACCGGCGTTGTGGCATGCGAGGATAGCGGCCGCAATTGCCTGGGTATTGTCGTGGCCGGCCTTGGCCTGGGCACCATAGGTACGGATATCAAATGTACGATCAGGAAATTCAGGAACACGCACTTGTTGGCGGATCAGTTCCGCTTGCGACCATGGATCAGTACTGGCTGGAGACGCGACTGAAGCATTGTGATGGGCACAACCGCCCAGGATACCCATGGCCGAGCAGCCGGCAATTGTGGTCAACCCCTGTTGAATAAAGGTACGACGACGGATAAAGGCCTGGCGGCCTGCATATTCCAGGTACATCTCAGTCACTGCGTGTTCTCTCGTGTATTGCTTTATCGGCTGAATGCTTTTGTTGTTATGGCCAGACCTGGACGCTTCGATAAGTGAGTAACAAATTCGCCCGCATTACTTATGAAAGAGTTTTAGCAGACGATTCTGATTGCCACTGGCAAATGTCCAATCCGGCTTTTTCGAGAAGAAGATACTTATCCTCCTATCGAACGAAAATCATTCTGTATGTCATGTTTGATATTTGCAAGCCAATAGCACAAAAATTTTCCTTAACAAGCGTAAATTTAGTGTTTTTTACGCCATATTTGTCATGTAACCGTTTTCTTTTATTTTTTAATTAAAATGTAAACGTATACACATCACTTTAAATAGAAATTTTTTAAAAAATATTTGATTTTTATTGAAAATAAAACATCCTAATATTTTTATAATATTAGGATAAACTTAATAATATGATAGATTCGTTTTTATGTAACAGGCTAAAGATTTGTTTTGCGCCATATGAAACCGGTTACATTTGAGTTTTTGGGCTTTGGAGGGTGGTTGCGAGAGCCAAAAATCGGGCGTAGATTTGATCCCGGTATTGACCGAATACCATTGCCGATTTTGAGGCGCCGCAAGGCGCCTTTTTTTTAAGATCGAATTTATCGGTGCAGCCAAATGCGTCCAGGGACGCATGGAGTTGAGGGAATAGCAGTGAGAATTTTCTGAACGGCTACACTTGAAATGATCGCGGAGGCATCAATCCTTTTCGGTAATTCATTACATTGATTCGTTAGTTCCTTAATTCGCTTCCTTAATTCGAGAGCATCGAAAGAGAGACACGCGTGAGCAGTATTATTGTTTTGCATGACAGAGATAACGTCGGTATTTGTAAAGTTGCCCTGCCAGCCGGGGTTCTGTATGCAGAAAAAGATGTCACCCTCCTGCGCGATATTCCCGCCCTGCACAAGTTTGCGGTGCGTCCCATCGCCAAAGGCGAAGCGATTTTGAAATACGGGCAAACCATTGGTTTCGCCAGCCAGGATATTCCCGCCGGTGAACATGTGCATGTGCACAATTGCGCGATGGGTGCTCTGGAAAAAGATTACGGTTTTTGTGAAGAAGCCAATCCTACTGAATTTGTAGCCATCGAAAAACGTGCAACCTTCCAGGGCTATAAGCGCCTGAATGGCAAAGTGGGAACGCGCAATTTTGTGGGCATTATCACTACCGTGAATTGCTCGGCGACTGTTGCAAAAGCCATTGCCCAGCATTTCACCTTCTCCGGCGAGCTGCAAAAATATCCGAATATTGATGGCGTCGTCGCCATGACCCACGACTCAGGCTGCGGTATGCGCTCGGATGGTGAAGGTTATGAAACCTTGCGTCGCACGTTTAACGGTTATGCTCGTCACCCGAATTTTGGCGGTGTGATGATGGTGGGCCTGGGTTGCGAAACCATGCAGATCCAGCGTGTGATGGAAGAATGCGGGCTCGCCGATTCCAACACATTTACCGCGTATACCATTCAGGACGTAGGCGGTACGCGCATCGCGATTGAAAAAGGTATTGAAACCCTGCGCGCGATGTTGCCACTGGTCAACGAATTCCAACGCGAAACGGTTCCTGCAAGCGAATTAATTATCGGTTTGCAATGCGGCGGTTCTGATGCACTTTCCGGTGTAACGGCAAACCCTGCTTTGGGCATTGCCGGCGATATTTTGGTTCGTCACGGCGGCACCGTCATTTTGTCTGAAACACCGGAAATTTTCGGTGCAGAGCATTTGCTAACACGCCGCGCGGAAAACCCGCAAATCGCGCAAAAATTATTGGATCGCATCAGCTGGTGGGAAGATTACACCGCGCGCAATGATTTCGAATTAAATAATAATCCATCACCCGGCAATAAAGCCGGTGGATTAACAACCATTATTGAAAAGTCACTCGGTGCGCAAGCCAAAAGTGGCTCAACCAATTTAACCGATGTATTTTTATACGGCGAAGACATAACCACCAAAGGTTTTGTGTTTATGGACAGCCCCGGTTATGACCCGGTATCCGCCACGGGCCAGGTCGCATCGGGCGCGCAGATTTTATGCTTCACTACCGGCCGCGGTTCTGCATTTGGTTGCAAACCGGCGCCCAGTATCAAACTTGCTACCAACAGTAAAATCTTTGCGCATATGAATGAGGATATGGATTTGAATTGCGGAAAAGTGCTGGACGGCGAGGTTACACTGGAACAAAACGGCCAGGAAATTTTTGAAGAAATACTCGCAGTTGCTTCCGGGAAAAAAACCAAAAGCGAATTGCTTGGCTACGGCGATAATGAATTTATCCCGTGGAAAATTGGGGCAGTGGTTTAAATTCGCTCCCATTTTTTTCAAAGCACAGGCCAAATCCCCCGTTTGGAAAACGGTGGGAATGTAGCGCACTGATCAACATTCGATATTTTTATCGCACTACGCTCAATTAAAAAATTTTATACAACGATAACCGGCAAAAAGCTGGATTAACTAGAAAGCAAATTACGGCAGTTCCATCGGTCACATTAATAATGATATTGATGTGACTTCCTATTGCCCAAAATTTGCCACAGAGAGAACGACAACAATGAAAATAGCCATCACCAAAGAGCGGCGGGCACACGAACGCCGTGTTGCCGCCACACCGGACACTGTAAAAAAATTTATTGCACTGGGATTTACAGTGGTAATTGAAAAAGGTGCCGGAGAATCCAGCCGTATTCCCGATAGTGATTACCAAACCGCCGGTGCAACTATTGAAAGCGATATCGTCAATTTATTACGCGACGCTGACATAGTTTTAAAAGTGCAGCGACCATTGCTCGAAGGCGAAGGACAAATTAATGAACTTGCGTTAATAAAACGCGGGGCATTATTAATCGCCATGCTTTCACCTTATGCCGATCCTTCAGCGCTCACTCAATATGCGCAAGCGGGCATTACCGCAATGACTCTGGAATTTGTGCCACGCATTACGCGCGCGCAGTCCATGGATGTGTTGAGTTCACAATCCAATCTCGCCGGTTATCGCGCGGTGCTGGAAGCCATTCATATTTATGATCGCGCCATGCCGATGATGATGACCGCTGCCGGCACCATCGCACCCGCACGCGTAATGGTTCTTGGCGCAGGTGTCGCCGGTTTACAAGCGATTGCGACTGCGCGGCGTTTAGGCGCAATTGTTTCTGCAACCGATGTGCGCGCGGCATCCAAAGAACAAGTGGAAAGCCTCGGCGGAAAATTTGTGATGGTGGAAAGCGAGGAAGTTAAAAACGCTGAAACCGCAGGTGGTTATGCCAAAGAGATGAGTGATGATTACAAGCGTCGCCAGGCTGAATTGGTTGCCGAGACATTAAAGAAACAAGACATCGCCATTTGCACCGCGCTAATTCCCGGACGTAAAGCCCCCACATTAATTAATGATGAGATGGTGTATTCAATGCGCCCCGGTTCAGTGATCGTCGATTTGGCAGCGGAACAAGGTGGTAATTGTACCCTCACCAAACCCGGTGAAATTATTGAAGTAAATGGTGTAAGCATTATCGGTTTATTAAATATCCCAAGCCGATTATCAGCAGATGCCAGTGCGCTTTATGCCAAAAACCTGTTGAATTTTATTACTCCCATGGTGAATGCCGACAAACAGCTCGCTGTTAATTGGCAGGATGAAATTATTGCCGCCACAGTGCTCACACGCGACGGCGACATTGTTCATCCCAACTTTAAACCTGCCAGCGCGGCTTAAGGGGAATTCATTATGGAAACCAGTTTTGTTTCGCAATTATCGATTTTTGTACTCGCGATTTTTGTTGGCTACTACGTAGTCTGGAGTGTGACGCCTGCGTTGCATACACCTTTGATGGCAGTGACCAACGCCATCTCCAGTGTGATTATTGTCGGAGCATTAATTGCGGTTGGCCCTGAAGGCATGAGTTTATCCAAAGTGCTCGGCTTTGTTGCCATGGTGTTAGCCGCGATTAATATTTTTGGCGGCTTTACCGTCACACAACGCATGCTCGCCATGTATAAAAAGAAAGATAAAGCGGGGAGTAAATAATCATGGCCAGCTTCCACGAAAACCTCACCGCATTCGCTTATTTAGTCGCAGCCGTTTTATTTATTCTCGCGTTGCGCGGTTTGTCATCTCCAGAGTCATCCCGTCGCGGCAATACGCTCGGCATGATCGGGATGGCAATCGCAATTATTACTACGGTATTGAGCCCGGAAATTACCTCCTATGGCTGGATTTTTTCCGCGTTAGCGATTGGCGCGGTGATCGGGATTTTTATCGCACGCAAAATTGCCATGACCGCAATGCCGCAATTAGTAGCCGCATTTCATAGTTTGGTTGGCATGGCGGCGGTATTGGTTGCTGGTGCAGCATTTAGTAATCCGATTGGTTTTGGTATTGCCAATGCAGCGGGTGAAATTTTTATTGCCAGCCGTATTGAAATGGGCCTGGGTGTGGTGATTGGTGCAATTACCTTTTCCGGTTCAGTAATTGCATTTACCAAATTACAAGGATTGGTTTCCGGAAGACCAATTGTGTTTGGTGGCCAGCATTTTCTGAACGCGTTAATTGGTTTACTGATTATTGGTTTGATTGTGTATTTCTGTGTTGACCAATCTGCGTGGATTTTCTGGAGCATGACCGCACTTGCATTTTTAATTGGTGTGCTGCTCATTATTCCGATCGGCGGCGCTGATATGCCGGTGGTAGTTTCCATGCTCAACTCCTATTCAGGATGGGCTGCGGCTGGCATCGGATTTACACTGCATAATAATGCATTGATTGTTACTGGTGCACTAGTCGGCTCGTCGGGTGCGATTCTTTCCTATATTATGTGTAAAGGTATGAATCGCTCATTTTTCAATGTGATTCTTGGCGGTTTCGGTGCAGATGCAACAGCCGCAACTGCAACAGCTGGCGACGACAAACCGGTTAAACAAGGCAGTGCCGAAGATGCTGCATTCATTATGAAAAATGCCGGCTCGGTGATTATTGTTCCCGGCTATGGCATGGCTGTTGCGCAAGCGCAACATGCATTGCGCGAAATGGCTGATGAATTAAAACGCGCGGACGTGAAAGTCAGTTATGCCATTCATCCGGTTGCTGGCCGTATGCCTGGCCATATGAATGTGTTACTCGCTGAAGCCAATGTGCCTTACGACGAAGTGTTTGAGCTCGATGATATTAACAACGAATTCCAGACGGCTGATGTTGCCTTTGTAATTGGTGCAAATGACGTGACCAATCCCGCCGCCAAAACCAATCCGCAAAGCCCGATTTTCGGCATGCCGATCCTGGAGGTGGAAAAAGCGCGCACAGTATTGTTTGTGAAGCGCTCTATGGCTTCAGGTTATTCAGGTGTGGAAAACGAATTGTTTCATCGCGATAACACCATGATGTTGTTTGGTGATGCGAAGAAAATGGTCGAGTCTATTGTAAAAAATATCGCGTAATATTTTCCATCAACAATTTTTTGTATGAGTAATGGAGCCCCTCTAGAGTGCCGCTCGGTGAGGGCACTCATTTTTCCAGGTTTAGGTAGGTTATGAAGATTGAACATTTTGCCGTAAATGTAGCTGACCCTGTTGCGATGGCTAAATGGTATGTGGCGAATATGGGTTTGCAAATTGTGCGCAAGCAAGAAGGCGGGGCTAACACCCATTTTCTTGCTGATGATTCCGGTGATGTGATGATTGAAATTTACAACAACCCACCGGATGAAGTTCCCGATTACAAAAATATGAATCCGTTGTTATTACATCTGGCTTTTGTGTGTGAAAACCCGGAGCAAAAACGTGCAGAGCTCGAATTAGCTGGAGCAAGCTTTGCCGAAGAAGTACATATTAAAGATGGCTCGCATTTAGTAATGATGCGCGACCCCTGGGGACTAGCAATTCAGTTATGCAAACGCGGGAATAAAATGCTGAAGTATCAGCAGGAATTTTTTTGATTATTTATTGTAACGTCGCGATGTGAGTTTTTTCGTCAGTCACTGATTTCAAAACCCTCGAGCCATGGATGGCGAAAGGGAGCCAAGGACGGGTTTATGCGTTTTTGAAATCAGTGACTGACGGAAAAACGGATTCGAAGGGATAACACTGTTCGAATAAGGATAAATACCGATAATCGTTTTCACCATCCATGGTATATAGATTTCACCAAAAATATTAAGCGGCCTATGCGCCAAGTTCTTTATCAAAAATAGCTTTATCAATAATCGCACCACGGTGACGAATGATAATGCCGGCGCAGCGAATGCCTTGTTTCGCAGAATCTTCAATCGATTTTTTCTGCAAACGACCCGCGAGATAACCCGCGTTAAATGTATCACCTGCGCCGGTAGTATCAATAACACCTTGCACAGGTGGAACAGGTACGCGGATTTCCGCATCGGGGGTAATGATCACGGCATCATCAGCACCGCGTTTTAATACAAGTTCGCACAGGTTGTAAGATGTGTAACGTTTTTTGCAGCCTTCGATACTGTCATCGCCCCACAATAATTGTTCGTCATCGAGGGTAAGCAGCGCGATATCGGTGTATTGCATAATCGCGAGCATCGCTTGTTGGGCTTCAGCTTTATCGCGCCATAAGCGCGGGCGATAGTTGCTATCGAACGCGATAATCACATCTTGCTGACGCAATTTATGCAATGCGTTGTATAAAAATTCACGTGATTTTTCGCCAATAATTGCCAGCGTAATGCCACTCAGGTAAACGCAGTTGCAATGGACCAGTTTCTGGCACAATTGATCGGCAGCATCCTGCGAATTAAATAATTCGCGTGCCGGCGCCTCTTTGCGCCAGTAAAAAAATTCGCGCTCACCATCAGGGCGATTGCGAATAATGTACAAACCGGGTGAACGACCGGGAATTTGTTTGATCAAACCGGTACCAATATTTTCATTCGCCATGCGCTGCATAATTTGCGCACTGTAAGGGTCATCACCCAACTGGGTTACGTAATCAGTTTTTAAACCCTGGCGAGCCATATACACCGACGTGTTATAGGTATCGCCAGCGAAAGAAAGGGCCATTGTTTCGCGGCCATTGCTGTCGGCGGTCGGGAACGGGGAAAGCTCCACCATGACTTCGCCAATTGCTGCTATGTGTGCCATGTTAAATTCCACGGATGTGCTGGTTAAGAATGTTGTTATGGGTTGTGCGATATGGGTGACGCAATAATAAAGATGCGTGACATTAAGCCGGGCAACTATAACACTTGTTAAATGGCAACCCTAGAATTTTGTGCGATTAAAATGAAGTTGTTTTGTTATTTAAATGTTATTGCTGATTGGTAAATCAGATTTTATTTTGTGTTTTTATTTTTTAAATTTTTAGCTTTTAAGAATGCTATCAACCCTGCTGGATTTTATAATGAATCGTTTAAACAAAAACTTGTTGTCACAGTTACCTGAAGATGTTGTTTTACCAAAATATAATCGCGATGAATTAGTGTCTGGTATTGTTCATCTGGGGATAGGCGCATTTCATCGCGCCCATCAGGCATTTTATACGGAAGCGGTATTAAACCAATTCGGTGGAGACTGGGGAATTATTGGCAGCAGCTTACGGTCAGCCAGTGTGCGCGATCAACTGGTGCCGCAAGATTGTTTGTATACATTAGTTGAGCGTTCCGGTGCGGGCGAAAAATTACAAATTATCGGCGCAGTGACCGATACGCTTGTTGGCCCGGAAAACCCCGCCGCATTAGTAGCAACAATCGCACAACCCAACATTAAAATTGTTTCATTAACTGTGACCGAAAAGGGTTATTGCCATGATCCCGCCACCGGCAATTTAAATGAAGCACATCCCGATATTATTCACGACCTGCAAAACCTGGAAGAACCTGTATCTGCTATTGGGTTTATCGTTGCTGCGCTAAAACTACGCTATGAAAATAAACAGAAAGCATTTACTGCATTGAGTTGCGATAACCTGCCGAACAATGGTGAAGTGTTGGAAAAAGTAGTGCTGCAGTTCGCGCAGAAAATTTCTCCGGCGCTTGCCGATTGGATTAAAACCAACGCTACATTTCCCAGCACCATGATTGACCGTATTGTTCCCGCCACCACTGACGATGATCGCCGCGATATTGAAGCTCGCCTCGGTGTTCGCGACGAAGGGATGGTTGTATGTGAGCCTTTTTCACAATGGGTGGTGGAAGATAAATTTGCAGACGGTCGTCCCGAATGGGAAAAAGTTGGCGTACTGTTAGTCAACGATGTTCGTATATTCGAAAAAATTAAACTGCGTTTATTAAACGGCGCTCACTCTACCATGGCCTACACTGGCTATCTTTCCGGTTTCCAATACATTAGCGAAGTCATGGAGCAACCGGCATTTGTTAATCTGGTAAAAACCTATATGGCACGCGAAGCAGGTGAAACTGTGGTTGCGCCAGCCGGTTTTGATATTGAAGCTTACAAACAACAATTACGTGACCGTTTTTCCAATAAGGCACTCAAACATCGCACCTGGCAAATTGCGATGGATGGCTCGCAAAAATTACCGCAACGCTTATTGGAAACATTGCGTGAGCAATTAGCAGGTAACGGTCATATCGATATTTTGTGCCTCGGCGTAGCAGCATGGATTCGCTACGTATCCGGTGTCGATGAGAAAGGCCAGGCGATTGAAGTTTCCGATCCCCTTGCAAAAGAACTTCGCGCCGCTTGCGATGCAAATCAGGGCAACCCGGCTGCAACGGTGAAAGCCGTTGTTGGTATTCAAAAGGTATTTGGTGCTGATCTGATTAATGAGCCACGTTTTGTAGAAACGACAACCCAATGGCTGGAAAAATTCTACGCGAAGGGTGTACTTGCAAGTGTTAAAGAAAGCTTTGCACATTAATAGCAAGTTGCTTCACTAACGCCCGCTGATGCGGGCGTTTCTTTTTATTTTGTGGAGACAATAAAACCATGATGCTTCGCTTTGTGACTGTATTGATGACAGTTTTATTTTTTTCCGGTTGTGCCGGCGTAAAACCCTATGACGCAGTAGTTGATAAAAATAATGCGAGCCAACATCAACTCGGCAAGAAAAATTTCTCCAGCGTGCAGGCGGCATTGGAGGCTGCACCCACAGTTGCCAAAAAACCTTACCGGATTTTTATTGCGCCTGGCGATTATTATGAAAAACTTACCATCGCCAAACCCAATATCCATTTAATGGGTGCAGACAAAAAAAACACACGAATTTATTACAATGCTTATGCCGGCCAACAATCTACCGAGACGGGAGCCACCAAAGGGCAAATCTGGGGAACACCAGGTTCTGCCACAGTGATTATTCGCGCGGCCAATATCCATATACAACAACTGACTATTGAAAATACTTTTGATTTCCTGGCGAACGATGCGCTTGCCAATGATGATCCCCAGCGTATTGCCAACACCCAGGCAGTTGCATTGCATCTGGATAATGGCAGTGATCGTTTTGTAGCGCGCGAGGTACGTTTGCTCGGCTACCAGGACACATTATTTGTCAATGCCGGACGCAGCTGGTTTGATAAAAGCCTCATCGCGGGCAACGTGGATTTTATTTTTGGTAAAGGTAATGCGCTGTTCACCCACTCGGAAATAAAAACGCGCGGGCGCGGCAAACCCAGCGTGCCCCACGCCTATCTGGTTGCGCCATCCACCCAAATTAGCAGTGAATATGGATTAACCTTTATCGACTGCATTTTAACGCGCAGTAAATCCGTACCCGATAATTCCGTACCTCTTGGCCGCCCCTGGCACCCGACCACCCAGTTTACCGACGGCCGTTATGCGGACCCGAACGCAATTGGGAAAGCGGTATTTATTAATTCCTGGATGGATAAACACATTACCCTGGATGGCTGGGACTCTATGAGTGGAACCGCCAAAGATGGAACCCGAACAAAGTTCCTCCCTGAAGATTCACGCTTCTTTGAATCTAACAGCAAGGGACCGGGTGCAGCGGTAAACCGCCACCGCCGACAGCTATCGGCAGAAGAAATCAAACACTATTCCACAGAAAAAATTCTCGGGGATTGGAAACCGGAATAAAGGATTTTCCCTGGCGCTTTGCGTATGATGGCGCCCTCGCTGTCAGGGACCTTATGGATATTGGCTAATGCATTACCTCTCCCCCGAATTCGCCTTGATTTTCGTTGGATTTTTGTGGCTCTACTGGTGGGCGGGATCAGCCTACGGCGTGCGTGCGCAGAACCATTTATTGCTCGGTGCCAGCTATCTTTTTTATTGCAGTTTTGATTGGCGTTTTGCGTTGTTGCTGATCAATTTTTCGCTGGTTATTTTGTTGCTCGCCCAGGCAATAAGGACACCCGATGGAACCCGTCGTCGCTGGCCGGTAATTGCGGGCGTGGCGATTGCATTACTCAACCTCGGCATTTTCAAGTATTACAATTTTTTCCGTGAAGAAGCGATGGCATTGCTCTCGCCAATATTCACCGGCGCCAGCTTGCCGGTGCTGGAATTGGTGCTGCCGGTGGGCATTTCCTTTTACACCTTCCAGGGAATCGCTTATCTGGTTAGCGTTGGCCGCGGTGAATACAAAGCAGCAACACTGCCCGATGGTTTATTGCACCTTTCTTTTTTCCCGACTTTATTAGCAGGGCCGATTTGTCGCCCTAACGAATTACTCGCGCAAATTGAGTCACCATCGCAACGCGCTATCGTTGCACCTGAGTGGGCGATCCTGCTGGTTATTTCGGCGCTGATTAAAAAAGTCTGGCTCGCAGCCTGGTTGGCCGAGGAGTGGGCCAATCCGGTTTTTTCGAACCCGGAAAGTTATCACGCCTTGGAATTGGTGGGCGGATTGATGGCCTATGCATGGCAATTGTTTTTCGATTTTTCCGGCTATACCGATGTGGTTACGGCACTTGCCTTGTTGCTCGGTTTTAATCTGCCGGTAAATTTCCGCCAGCCGTATCTCGCCACCAACCTCAGCGATTTCTGGAAGCGCTGGCATATCACTTTATCGCGCTGGATTCGCGATTATGTGTACATCCCGCTCGGTGGCAATCGTGGCAATTGGGGGCTCACACAACTTAACCTGGTTATCGCCATGACGCTGTCCGGTTTTTGGCACGGAGCAAGTATTACGTTTGTGGTGTGGGGTTTATGGCACGGCATTGGCTTGGTGTTTCAAAACCTGTGGCATAAGGTGTCCGAATGGCGCCTCCCGGCGGTGATCGGCCAGATCATTACGTTTATATTTGTGTGTCTCGGCTGGCTATTATTCAGGGCGGAAGACTGGGATTCAGTATCTGCGTTTGTAAAAGGTTTTGGCGAATGGGACATTGTGCCCAGCCTGAACTGGTTGGGTTTATTACTGGCAATGGTGGTATTTTTTACATTGGCCAGGCATGCGCAGGCAATTATGGATAAATCCGCACTCGCGCTACGAAAGCTGCCCTGGTGGGGCCAAAGTTTTTGCCTGTTGGTCTGCGCCCTGGCAATTATGGAATTGGCACCTGCCGGTATGCCGGGTTTTATCTATTTTGGTTTTTAATATTGCTGTCGCCTTCTATTTTTAATACCTGCGTTTTAACGGATTCACAACGCTATGCAGTTAGATGAAAAACCATTCCTGGCGATTGAGCCGGAATCGCAACACCCGAGCGCGCTGGCAGCCATCAGCCTTGCCTGTGTGTTGCTGGTGGCCATTAAAGGCAATGCCCTGTTGCAATACTGGCAACAGACGCACCATATTTTTCTGGAGTTGGGCAATTTACCCACGGCTAGCCAGTTGATCCCTGGCAGCCAGACCTTCGCACACTGGCAACAGGATTTTAACCGTTGGGGCGATGAGCGCGCGGAGCGAATGCTGGTTGCAGGACAATTGTTGCTTGCCGGTGATAAAGCCCTGCCAAAACCGCAGGTAGTAATGGCCCCCACTAAATGCCCGGAGGTTGCAACGCCCAAAGCAACTGCTCCTACTTGTCCCGCGCCTGCAACTAACGAAAAACCAACGGCCGAGCCATCAAAGACATCTGTGCCAGTGGTAGCGAATATCAATATCGCCCCTAGCGAAAAGAAAGAAGCAAAAACAGTGGATACAACGGAGAGCCCGTCCACTACCGATGACCCGGCTTTTGTGATGCCGGAAGCAACACCTGAAGCGCTGGCCGCGGCCAATGCGCCTATCGCCTTGCAAACCGGCGACCGTATTTTGCTTGTGGGTGATTCACTGATGCAGGGTGTTGCACCGCATTTGATTACGGCGCTTAAGCGCAATTACAACGTGGAATCCATGGATATCAGCCGACACAGCACCGGCCTGACCTATCCGGCATTTTTTGATTGGCCAGCTACCGTCAAGGCCGCATTTGAGCTGGAAAATTACCAGGTGGTCATTGTGTTTCTGGGCGCTAACGACCCCTGGGATATGACCCTCCAGGGCAAATATGTGCGCTACGGTTCCGAGCGCTGGAGGGAAGTGTACAGCGCGCGGGTGAAGCAAATTATCCAGACCACGGCAGAGCATAATGCGCGCTTGATTTGGTTGGGCGCACCACCCATGGGGCGTGAGGATTTGCTCGGTAAAGAGCCGTTGCTTAATGAAATCTATGCCACTGAATCAGCCAGGTATCCCCTGTTCGCCCGCTTTGTCGCCACCGCGCCCAGTTTGAGCACTGACGGCAGCACCTTTACCAAATTCCTGGAGTTGCCAGAGCGCGGCAGTGTGATGGTGCGCACTGATGACGGCGTACATTTCACCACCCAGGGCCAAAAACTACTGGCCAAACTAACACTGGCGCAATTTACCCATGCTGCGCCATCAACAGAGCAACCACCTGTACCACCCATGGCAGAACCGGGAGTGATACCTGCCGAACCGAAACCTACTGCGTCACCTGCACCCGTGGAACCGACGCCACCGGCGCAGCAGCCCAACCCGGCTATTAGTCAACGATGAGATATTTTTGTTTTTGCGTGTTTTTTTTGCTGGCAACTTACACGGTCGCCGATCAATCCACCCCTGTCCATGATTACGGCGATCGCAAAGCGCCAGCACTATGGGAAGCCTTGCAGCAACTCGAACAGGGCCAGCGCACACAACCCTTGCGGATTATCCAGTTGGGCGACTCCCACACCGCTGGCGATTATTTTACCGGCCAACTGCGCCTGCGCTTGCAGCGCCAATTTGGCAATGCCGGAATTGGCTGGTTAACGCCCGGATACATCACTAACCAACGCTCCCATCAAGTACTGTTACGCAGTTTGGGCAAGTGGACGCTCAGCGATAGCAAAATCGCCAAACATACCGGCACTTTTCCATTGGGTGGCTTGATTAACACCTCGGCTGGCAATTCGATTTTGGAAATCAAAGCCAAAGAAGAGCTCGCTAGCGGTCAGTGGCAAGTGAGCATCTGGCAGCAATCAAAACAAACGCCCTGGAGCCTCGCCCTGGTCGGCGGCAAATTATCCAAATTGCCCGGCCAGGGTGACCCCAAGGCGAGCTGGCGCCTGAGCAGTCAATTGATCGATGCCAGCAAAGTGAATGGTTTGCGCTTACTGGCACCGAGCGGTGGCAAATTGGGCGGGGTCATTATTGATCGCCAGGCACCCGGCATTACGCTGGATGCGTTGGGCATTAACGGTTCCGTCGCCAATGTGATCAGCCGCTGGGATGAAGCCAGCTTGCGCGCCCAATTACAGTGGCGCGATCCGCAATTGGTCATCCTCGCCTACGGCACCAACGAAGCCTTCGGCAAAGACCTGATTCCCGATACCTACGAAACCGAATTGCGCAATGTCATTCGCAAAGTGCGCGCCGCTGCCCCCAACGCGGCCATCCTCCTGATAGGCGCTCCCAGTTCAGCCAAAACCAAAGCGCCCAATATCAATGGCGGTTGCAAGCTGCCGTTGCCACCCTCGCTGATCAAAGTACAAAACAGCCAGCGCCGCATCGCCCGTCAGGAAAAAACCCTTTACTGGGATTGGGGCGCGATGATGGGCGGTAATTGCGGCGCGCAAGCCTGGTTCAAACAAGCGGTGCCATTGATGCGCCCGGACCTTGTCCATATGAGCCCCGAAGGTTATACCGCCAGTGCCGATGCACTGTACATGGCCTTAGTGCGCGAAATGGATGATGGGCTCAAACGCGAAAAATTCAGACGGGAAAAATCGCAATGACGCTAAATCCTGTTGCATTAATTACCGGTGCCAGTAGCGGCATAGGCGCCGCCACTGCATTGCTCGCAGCACAGCGCGGATACGATGTAGCATTTACTTATCTCAACCAACAACAACACGCAGAAACCATCGCTGAAAAAATTACTGCATTAGGCCGCAAGGTTATTTTTACACCGGTTGATCTCAGTAAAGAAGTCGATATTCTCGCGTGGTTTGCACAGGTCGATGCGCATTTTGGCCGCATGGATTTATTAGTAAATAACGCGGCGATTTTGCGCCAAAAATTATTTCGCGATATTGAAACTGAAGCGCTACAACATTTATTTGCAGTCAATGTTATCGGCAGTTTTTTATGCGCGCGCGAAGCTATAAAACGTATGGGCACAACAAGCGGCGGCAAGGGTGGATCAATTGTGAATGTATCTTCCGTTGCAGCGCGTGTGGGCTCGCCGTTTGAATATATTGATTACGCGGCAACTAAAGGTGCTATCGACACTTTTACACTGGGGCTTGCTAAAGAAGTGGTCAGCGAAGGTATTCGTGTTAATGCCGTGCGCCCGGGAATAATTAACACTGGTATGCATGCAAAAGGAGGGGAACCCGGACGCATCCAACGTGTTGCGCCATCCGTGCCCATGCAACGCGCGGGCGAACCGGAAGAAATCGCCAACGCGATTTTGTGGCTTGCATCCGCAGAAGCCTCATTCGTTACCGGCACAATCCTGGATGTGTCAGGTGGACGGTAAAACCTGCGCGATATTTCTTTTTTTAATATCCATGGAATTAGCTGCGTCAAATTAAAAGCTCGAAGGAAATTAATGTGGCTTTTAATATCCATTAAAGTATTTAAAAATTTTACTTGGCTCGCATTTATCAACGTTAAAAAAATAAAAACCCTCACATTAATTTGAAACTCCTACGCCCGGTATTTGTAGGCTTTGCAAAATATTCGCTTAATTCATCTAAAATCCCGCTAAAATCTGCAAAAAATAATTGGCATTTACCTTGCAAAAGTTAAATCGCTACGGAAATTTTCTTTATCCCGCGACAGGTAAAAAGCAGTCGCAAAAGTATGAAGAAAAGCAAAAAAATAAACGGAACTTTTTACTAAACCATATCGAGGTGAATATCATGAACAAAGATATCGTTGAAGGTAAATGGAAACAATTGAAAGGCTCTGTGCAAAAAAAATGGGGTGATATCACCGATGACGATTTTGATCGCATCGCTGGTAACCGCGAGCGCTTCGTAGGCGTTTTGCAAGAGAAATACGGTAAACGTAAAGAAGAAGCTGAGAAAGATATTGATACCTATCTGGACTCGCTTCATTAATTCTTCCTTATGGAAGATGAAAATTCGGTGCTGCGCATTACGCGTGGCCCGAAGCTTTATTTTGTCCGGATTAACAGTTTATCCCCAATAAAATAGTTGCCCGGCATATTCTTTTATGTATAAAAACTAGCCTTATTACAGCAATTCCTGCTTCATCCACGCTACGTTATCCACTCCTGTGCGTTATCAAGCACTGTCATAAATAGTAAATTTTATTCGCGAATTTCGCGCAAAATGCTATTTTTATAAGCATTCCTTTACAGTTAAGGAATTATGTTGTCACAGATAAACAATACTTATTATTCGATTCCACTCGGTTAAACCCGGCTTACTACTTCTGATAAGGTCATCGGCTATGAACCCTACATTTCCACTACGCTCGCTACTTTCGGGCGCGGTGCTGCTGTCACTACTTGCAGGCTGCGACTCCAAAAAAGCGGAAGCACCCGCACCTGCGCCCATCGCTGAAACGGCTGCCGTCGAATGGCCCGCTATTAAAAGTGTTGTTGCCAAAGATCCGGCGGTTGAAAAACGCATCGATGAACTATTGGCAAAAATGACGCTGGAAGAAAAAATTGGCCAGTTAATCCAACCGGAAATTCGCTATCTCACACCGGAAGACGTAACCAAATATCACGTTGGTTCCGTGCTTAACGGCGGCGGCAGCACGCCGGGTGGAAACAAGTACGCAACCCTGGAAGATTGGGTAAAACTCGCTGACAGTTACTACAACGCCTCCGTTGATAAATCCAATGGACGCATTGGTATTCCCATTATGTGGGGAACCGATGCTGTGCACGGTTTGGGCAATGTGGTCGGCGCAACATTATTCCCGCATAACATTGGTTTGGGCGCAACCCATAATCCCGAATTGCTGAAAAAAATCGGCTGGGCCACCGCACGCGAAATTGCGGCAACAGGACTGGATTGGGATTTCTCGCCCACCGTTGCAGTCGCACGGGATGACCACTGGGGCCGCACCTATGAATCCTGGTCGGAAGACCCACGTATCGTCGGCGCCTTTGCCGGCGAAATGGTTGAAGGCCTGCAAGGCACTGGCGGCACCGATAAACCCTTTACCAACGAACACGTTATCGCCACCTCAAAACATTTTATTGGCGATGGCGGCACCCTGAATGGTGTTGACCGCGGTGAAACCCAGGGCGATGAAAAATTTGTGCGCGATATTCACGGCACCGGTTATTTCAGTGCGATTGAATCCGGCGTGCAAGTGGTGATGGCATCATTCACCAGTTGGGATGGTACGCGCATGCACGGCCACAAATATTTACTCACCGATGTATTAAAAAATCGCATGGGTTTTGACGGGCTCGTTGTAGGCGATTGGAGTGGCCACAGTTTTATTCCCGGCTGTACCGCAGTGGATTGCCCGGAATCGTTGATGGCAGGCCTGGATATTTACATGGTGCCGGAAGAAAACTGGAAAGACCTTTACAACAATTTGCTGGCGCAAGCCAAATCCGGCGAAGTGACTGCTGAACGTCTGGATGATGCAGTGCGCAGAATCTTGCGCGTGAAAATTCGCGCAGGATTATTTGAAAAAGGCGCGCCATCTACTCGTCCCCTTGCCGGTAAAAAAGAAGTGCTCGGCGCACAAGCACATCGCGAAGTTGCCCGCCAGGCAGTGCGCGAGTCCATCGTATTATTGAAAAACAAAGGCAATTTATTACCACTGGATCGCAAACAAAAAGTATTGGTTGCCGGTGATGGTGCCGACAATATTGGTAAACAATCCGGTGGCTGGTCTGTGTCCTGGCAGGGCACGGGTAATACCAACGCAGACTTCCCGGGCGGCACCTCTATTTATGCTGGTATTAAAGAAGTTGTTGATGCTGCAGGTGGCAAAGCCACGCTGAGTGTCGATGGCTCATTCAAAGAAAAACCGGATGTTGCTATCGTGGTATTTGGTGAAGATCCTTACGCAGAAATGCAAGGTGATGCCGGCTCACTCGCGTATAAAGTGCGCGACCCACGCGATTGGGAACTGCTGAAAAAATTACGCGCACAAGGCATTCCGGTCGTATCACTGTTTATTTCCGGTCGCCCATTGTGGGTTAACCGTGAAATTAATGCGTCTGACGCATTTGCAGCAATCTGGTTGCCCGGTACTGAAGGTAATGGTGTCGCCGATGTTATTTTCAAAAATGCGGCTGGCGCGATCAATTACGATGTTACCGGCCGTTTGAGTTTCTCCTGGCCGAAATTACCAAACCAATCTCCACTCAACGTGGGCGATGCGAATTATGATCCATTGTTCGCTTACGGTTATGGTTTGAGTTACGCCGATAAAAATACCATCGGTGATAACCTCTCCGAAGAAGGCCCACAAGCTGCACAAGCGCTCGATAAACTGGACATTTTCAAACAGCGCGCAATTGACCCATGGCGTTTGGAAATTATCGGTTTCCAGAATGATGTTGTGGCAGCGACCAGTAATACCGTAAAAGCCTCGTCGCTCACACTGCAATCGGTCGATCGCGATGTACAGGAAGATGCCCGTCGCGTGCAATGGCAAGGCAACGGCAACGGCCAGGTGGCATTCTCAATTAATGATCGCCAGGATTTTATTAATTATGTGAAAGAAAATTCAGCATTGGTGTTTGATATTAAAGTAAACGCAGCGCCCAGTGATGCAACCTGGTTGCGTTTAGGTTGCGGCTCTTATTGCGCATCCGATATCAACCTCACTGAAAAGCTGAAAGGTTTTGCAGGAAAAGAGTGGCAAACCGTTACTGTCCCGCTGAGTTGTTATCCAAACTCAGGCGCGAATTTCGGTGTACAACAACCACCGGAAGAATTCTGGACCCAGGTTCTGCAACCTTTCTCACTCATTACCAAAGGCACATTGGATATTACCTTCGCCAATGTGAGCGTAGTGAAGGGTGCAGGTAAAGATGTTGCTTGCCCTTAATTAACATTCGCTGTTAGAAAATAAAATCCCCGCCAGTGAAAGCTGGCGGGGATTTTTTATTTTCAACCTTCGTTATTCTTCATCCCCTGGGAATACCACCCTGTCACATTCGCCGAATCAAGACCGGGAGTATGGTCTACGACTACCGGCGCAAGACACAGTACCCGCCACAGGCAACCGTGCCCTGGTTGCAACTTAAGGGGCATTGGTTGGAACAGGCGGGATTCACCATTAACACACCGGTGACGATTCGGGTTATGCAAGGGTGTTTGGTGTTGACGACGGAGTGAGGAACAAACTCACGCGCTCATAAAAACAAAACCCCGGTCAGAGGACTGGCCGGGGTGAACGTTTATTAACTTTGAGAAAATTGAACGGATTTTACGTGACGCCACTTTTTCTCTTTGTATGACATTACAATAAAAGTCGAACCGCCACATAAAGGCCCGCAGGCAGAGGCCAAAAAAACTATAGCGGATTTACGGTTACTAGAATACGCAACACTGGATATATAAATTACTCCTTTCACACCAGGGAACACATGATAAAAGTGCTCCCAATGTTCATCCTCGAACACTATATCTTTCACTTCCTTTTTACCTTCTAGAGCCTTCTCTATTGTTAAAGATTTTTCAATATTGATCTGCGAACAAATTTTCTCAGATATTAATGGAGAATTTTTTGAAGCATATAAGGCATTTATCAAATCTTCCCCAACATCTTTTATTAACGATTCGCTTAACTGATCCCTTGATGGCGGCTTAATGGTTTCAGATTGCAAGATATATACATCATTGCCTTTACAATAACCGCCAAGCGCAGTTTTCATTACGTCAAAATCTTCTGCATGTGAGCAACCATGAAGAGACATAAAAATCAAAATAAAAAAGTAATTTCTCAATTACCATACCCTCATTAATAGATGGTAAACATTAGCAGCCTGGTGTACCTGGCGATCTTTTACACCAATTGTCCACAGATTGATTAGCAAATTTTTCAATACTTTCATCTGATGTTGTATATCCATGACCTTGGTAGATAGCAGCATTTACCCCATAAGCACTTTTTTCATCTTCCAAAGCTTCATCACGTGATGCGGAGGCTCTTTTGCCTCTTTTTTCAAAAGTATGTATATGATCTACTTCATGAGCAACAGCAGAACCAGCTTCAAGTTCACTTTTCATCTTTGATCGATCAACCCGAATAATTCCTCTGGAGCTTTCTGCGGTGTTCCCTGGCCCTCCAAACTCAGCTCTACCTCCTGATTTAAGACCACCAAAGGAAATAGTAACTCCATTCCGCTCACCCTCTTTACCAAGAGTTTTATTTATTGCAGTTACTTGTGCAGTTTGCGCTTTATCTAGCTTTCCTGATTTCAACGCTTCATTGACCACCTTAAGATCATTTTTAAGTTGACCACATTGTTCAGTTGTTCCACCGCATGTATACATCCCTGTTGGGTCTCGCTTATTAACCGGATCATTTCCCACATACGCATACATATTCATTTGATCTGCGTAAAAAATTGGATCCGTTTGCAAAAAGCGACCAAGTTTCGGTGAATACAATCTCGCTTTGTAATGAAATAAAGCTAACTCACCCAACCAAATTTGCCCTGTATAACCAAAGCGGCCGGTGTTGGATGCACCTGGAATACCGAAGCTGTCGTAGGTGAGTTTAGTCAGGTAATTACCTGAGCCATCAAGGAATTAAGTCACTACACAAGTGAAATACATGCAAAATTGTAGATCAATAAACCCCACAAAAAATCGGGCTTACCAGCTCTTGCTGCTTGCGCCCATCCAACAAAATGGTAACAAGCAATTCCTCGTAAGAGCTATTATCGAGCAACGGCTAAAAGCCTAATATCGTCATAGGTTTTTACTTTTAGCTATTCAGCGTGCTACTACAATATTTATTAATAAATTCATGATGCGTTAAAAGTGTTGCCATATTTCTATCAACACCGGCAGCAACGCCATTCAAAAAATTTTGCAATTCATGCTCTGACATTAAATCGACAATGGGGTGATATGATGTGGGGATGACACCTTGCCCGAGCATAACCTGGGTCCATGAATCCAGGCGAAATAATTCGCCTTCAACCTGATAGGCTCTCCCATAATCTTTAAATAAATTTATGCGGTGCATAAGGTTTTCCGGCACATCCATATCCTTACAATAACGCCAAAAAGGACTATCATCGCGCTCAGTCGCCTTGTAATGCAGGATAATAAAATCCCTGATTCTTGTGATTTCACTTTCCGCCTGGATATTAAATTCATCCACAATCGGTTGCCGGATTTCTCCATGGGGGAATAGTTGGAGCAGGCGGGTTATTGCCGTCATAATCATATGGATACTGGTTGACTCGAGCGGCTCTAAAAAGCCGGAAGACAAGCCCACAGCAATACAGTTTTTATTCCAGGTTTTTTTGCGTTTTCCGGTTTTAAATTTTATTACCCTGGGATCAATAAGTACTTTTCCCTCTACGCTCGTCAGCAACATATTGATTGCTTCATCATCCGACATATAACGACTGCTAAACACCAATCCATTGCCGACCCTGTGTTGCAATGGAATTTTCCAGCGCCAACCGGCATGGTGTGCAATTGATCGAGTATAGGGTACAGCGGGGGCCGTGCTTTCTGTCTGGATTGCAATAGCACTGTCACAAGGCAACCATTGCTCCCATCCCTCAAATCCGGTCTGCAGCGTTTGTTCAATCAACAAACCCCTCATCCCCGTACAATCCAAAAATAAATCTCCCGGAATCTCCTGGCCGGATTCCATTTTAAGTGCAGCGATATCCCCGGAGTCCGGATGTTGTCGCACCTCTGCTATTTTTCCTTCAACGCGTTTTACACCACGCGCTTCCGAACGTACCCTGAGAAAACTGGCATAGCGTCCGGCATCAAGGTGAAATGCGTAATTTAGTTTTGCCTGGTCATTGACAGAGAAGAGATCCTTTAATGCTGCTTTGTATTCGAGGCAGTAATCACCAAACTCCCGGGCGATTCCCAACTTTCGTCCCCTGAGCCAAAAATGAATAAAGTCAGTAATTAATGTTTGCTTGCCGGTGATTCCAAATGAATGGAAATATTTTTCACCAACTTGCTTCCAGTTTTCAAATTGGATGCCGAGCTTAAACGTAGCATTGGTTGCGCGCATAAACTCTTGCTCGTTTATTCCCAACAAGCGGTGAAATGTCCGCATGGGCGGGATGGTCGCTTCGCCAACACCGATAGTCCCTATTTCCTGTGATTCAACCAACGTGATATCGAGGAGCTCACCCATTTGATTCGATAACGCAGCGGCGGCAATCCAGCCTGCTGTACCACCACCGGCAATAACTATCTTCATTTTTTTATTTAGCATTTCATTATTCTTCACTTATCCGCATCAACGATTCAGTTTATTAATAAGCAGGGCTCTTAATTTCCTGACACCCAATCTATCCAGGACTTGTAAAAACCCTCTCGCCTCTGGCGGAATAAAGGCGTTGGATTTTTCTGCTCCGTCAAAAATATAATGATTAAAAATATGTTTCCAGGCTTCGCGCTCATGGGGGGATTTATCCCTGATACCAAGCATCGCCATGTACAAAGCGTTCATACCTGATGTTAAAAACGCCGGGGCATCTTCCCACCAGTAATTCACAAGAATATTGTACGGTGCCAGGCTTTCTACATGATGCCACCACATGCTTGGTATATATAGCGCGTCCCCTGGCTCCAGCTCTACAACCCGGGCAGTCAACAGTGCATCGCTAAAGCGTGGGAATTTTTGAAAGTCAGGATTTTTAAAATCAACAAGGCTAATAACCTGTCCACCGGGTGTGGGCTCCAGCGGACCGGGATAAAGATTGCTGATTTGATCCGGCGGGAAAAGTGTAAACCTGCGCTTGCCGGCAACACAGCAGGCGATGTTATCCAGCGCATCAAAATGACAGGTCGCGGTTGTTGCACCGCCAATCCAGATACTCACTCGCTCTGCCATTGCATCGGGATGTTTATCGCGAGGAATTACAATGTTGTTGTTATCGTTAAACCCGGGCAAATGCGTATCAATAATATTGGATGCAATATAATACGCTGGAGCATTTATTTGATTCACCCCATCCAGAATCGCTTCCAGGGTTTCATCAATGCGACCTTTAAAACTTTCATAATCGAGCCTGGTGCAATCATCGTTGTAAAACATCCTGCCGTTATTTTCTGCAGGGATTTTGCATACGATCGTAGGGCTGCCATTATAAAACGATTTCAGGTAATCGACTGATGCACGATCTGACTCTCGCCCGGCTTGCACCATAGGCCAATCGCCAACCAACTGCTTAAAAACAACAGGCTCTGCAGAATTAATTACATTTTTTGGAATAGTGTGCGAATTAATTCCATGCAAAATCGTTGTTTCTTTCAAAGTCAGTTATTCCCCGTCAACAGTTTGCGATTTTTTCGATCAATTAATTTTCGAATATTAGACATTGATGCCGCGATTAAATAAGCCGCCTGAAGAAAGCCAGCCTTGTTCAGCTCTTCCAGTGCAACACCTTCCAGCTGCGATAATTTTTCAACATTAATTGTCTCAAATCCATTAATTTTTAATTTTTCCTGGTTTTGAAATTCGATATCCAAAACAACAGCATCCAATAATTGATATTTGGCGAATGCATCAAACATCAATTTTGTCTGCGGTATTCCATCATTGATAATTTCCAACGCCTTGGAGATATGGTTCAGGTATGGGCTATGCCCGCCATTTTCCAAAAACAGTGAATGGCCTTCATTACTGTTTGCTTTAGGATGGTTCATATCAATATGCACCATCGGCCTTTGAATCTCTGCCCCATCCACAACGTCGCGATGCATACCGATAGAAAATGGTCCTCTAGCGAGCGCCGCCGGAACATAATAGGCGTCCCATCCGGAATATTTTTGTTTTAATGGATTTGCATCCGTCAAAAACAGGTTTTCATCTTTTTCCAGGCCAAAAAATACAATCGCCTGATATTCATTCGTCTCCGGATTCTTACGGCACAATATCGGGTATTCTTTTTGAACCTCAGCGAATTCAGTTATAAATGTAACTGTACTGACAACATTATCCCCCAGCGCTGCTGAAAATGTTGAATTCACCCGCAAATGTTCGTGAGCAATATTGTTTAATACTTCTGTCTTTTGCATATAAATACTACCGGCAATTTGCACAATTTATTTTGATCTACATATAAAAAAGAGCCGCCTGGGCGACTCTTTTTTATTAAACAACCTTTAAGTGATACTTAGAAGCTGTATCGAGCACCCAATTGGTAACGAGCACCCAAATCATCGTAACCCCACAACATGTTTTTGTTACGGGCATGCTCACGACGATCTTCACCAGTCAGGTTAATACCTTCAAACGAGAGCGACAAATTGTCGGTCACATGATAAGTCACGTTAGCGTCAATTTGCGAGTATGCTTCGATGTAGCCCGGGTTGTTAGCACCAGCACCGGTTCTATTGAGGAACTCATCACGCCAGTTGTAAGCGAGACGCGCTTCAATACCATACTTTTCATACATCAATACCAGGTTTGCAGTATCGCTCAGACCCAACAATGCAAATTGGTTTTCTGTAATATCCATGTCATCAAACTTCACATCGCCTCTTACGATGGTGTAGTTAGCCTGGATACCAAAGCCGGTCTCACCAAAGAAGTGTTGCCCCGCAAACTCAGCACCATAAATTTTCGCCTGGCGGCTGTTAACCGGGCTGCTCATGGTGTATACCATCAACGGATCATCTGCATTCGGAGTGATGAATGGGTAACCTTTCTGCTCATTGAAGAAGTTCTTCAATGAGTCGGTGTATGCCGCAGCGCCGGTAGGATATGCAGTTGGGTTGGCCAAAATTTGCATCATTGCATAAATGCTGGCGTCATCAACATTGATACCTCTGCTTTGCAACGCCGCTTGTGCTGCTTTTGCTCTTGGGCCTGAGGTTTGGTCTTGAATACCTGGGAAGGTGCGCGTTACTTGCTCTGTTCCGATAAAGTTAATAACGCGTTTTTCAAACACACCGGCAGACACATAGCTGGCATCATCAAAATACCATTCTACGGACACGTCAACGTTATTTGACTCTAATGGCTTCAGATAAGGGTTGTTACCGGTTGCCTGAACGTTAGTACCTTCATTCAGCGTAGAACCGTCCGGATTGCCAAATGAAGTTGCTGCGCCCAATTGACCCAAACCAGGACGAGCGATGGTTTTGCTGTAAGAGAATCTGGCTACCAGGTCGTCCCTCAGTTTGGCTGACAAATCCAGGTTGGGGAGCAATGCGTCATAGCTGTTCCTGGCTACAGTTTGGGCGCCTGCTGCCTGGCTAACAGTACTGAAATCGTTATCTGACTGCCATACGTAATAAGCCAGCGGTGGAGTATCAGAAGATGAGACTTGATCGGTTGTTTCATAGCGCAAACCGGTCAATACATCAACCTCAAGCCCGGCTAATGTACCCGCCGTGCTTAACTGGAAGTAGACTGCATCGGTATCTTCCTGAATGTCATTGTTGCTTTTGCTATTGCGAACAATACCTTTAGGACTCTGTTTGTTTTCTACACCAATATAAGCTGGTCCAGATCCGAGGGGAGAGTCAGGAGAAACCTCAGTGGTGGGGTATATACTCACCAGGTGTTTTGCCAATGCACGTGCGTCAGCACGATAACCGATATGGGGTGACTTACCCGTGCTTACATCCTCAAATTCACCCGCAACATCGAAGTTTTCAAACAATCCGGCAGGGAATTCGCCCGGCGCAGATGCACCCCAACCACCCAATATCTGAGCATTGTTGGTGTTGTAATCAATGGTATTTGAACCCATTTCACGGCGCTCAATACCAAAGTCAAAACGGCCATCATCAAACTGCCATTGCGCATCCACTTTAGCTTGGGTTACATCAGACACTTGCTCAGCTGACCATACACGCATAACGGAAGAACTAAGATCCTCTGTGCCCAGAGTTCCATCTATTGTGTGAGTCCAGTTAGGAATAGTGGCACCACTAAACTGCCAGCTTGCACCGGACTTAATGGTCGCGCCAATACCGACATCCAATTCACCGGAATGACCTGGGCCAGTTGGCAGACTTTCCAGGGTTGAGTCATGGACATCGACATTCAATGTCAATTGGTCATTCACTGCCCAGTTAAGATTTAAACCAGTTGACTCCAGGGTATCTTCCTGCGAACGATATTGCTGGGAGAAACCGATATCTTTTCTATCTATACCGTAGTTTTCGACAATGAATTTAGGCGTCTTAATGGCAGAATTATCAAACTCAACGGATTGGAGGTAATTACCATTTTGCACCCAGGTTGTCACTTCACCGCGATGTTCAGATTGGTTGTTCTGAGCAAAGGTATAGTCCAGGGTAGCGGTCAGGTCTTCAATAGGACGATATTGGAAGGTCAACTGTGCGTTGGTGCGATCACGCTCACGATCGGAGAAGGTATAACGGACATCGTTAGGACGAGAATAAAGTTGTCCAACCGCTGGGGCATTCTTGAATTTCGCACTGTTAGCAGGGGTGTTATAAATAGTTTGGCTGTCACCGCCGCCCCATTCTGCAACTGTCCAGTTGTTAACGGTAGCCCCGGTAAAACCTGAGTCACGCTCTTGATAGCTAGCGCTCAATGACACACCAAATACATCAGAGTCATCTGCCCAGCTCACCAGGCCGGAAACTTCCGGAGTTACGTCGTCACCAGTACGATTGGTCGTATCCGCTACCGCTTTAGCGCCAATAGTTGCTTTGAATCCATCACCGTCCAATGGACGAGAGGTTTTGATGTTTACCGATGCACCAATACCACCCGCAGCGATGTTGGCCTTACCGGTTTTATAAACTTCTACGCCGGAAACGGCTTCAGAAGCGAGGTTCGCGAAATCAAATGCACGCGAGTTACCGCCACGAGTGGATGCGTCAGCACCTGAACTACCACCGTATGCGCTACCCGTTGGAAGTGTTCTTCCGTTCAAGGTCACCATATTGTAGTCAGGGCCAAAACCCCGAACGGTAATACGCGAACCTTCACCATTGGAACGGTCAATAGAAACACCGGTAATACGTTGCAGCGATTCCGCCAGGTTGGTATCCGGGAATTTACCCATATCTTCGGCGCTGATCGCATCGACCACACCCGCTGCATCACGTTTGATGTCCATCGCACGCTCCATAGAGGCGCGAATACCGGTTACTGTGACTTCTTCAACTGAATCATCTTGTGCAATGGCAAAGCTGCTCAGACCACTAAGGGCTGATGAGGCAATGACCGTTGCCAGGATTTTTTTATTAAAACTGACTTTTCTACTCATGGAGCTCTCCTTAATTGGATTAATTATGCTCAGGATTTTTTTATCGTACCGCTTATACAAATCCATTACCCCCTAGAGCAGGAGTAATAGACCCGAATTCACCTTATTAGCAAGATGATTTGGATCGCACCAGGCTGTCGCCTGTCTCCACCTGCCAACTGCACTTATTGTGTTTTTGAATGAGACATAGCTCGCAACTGGCACCGTTGAATACAAGTATCATATGTTCAGTTTGACTACAAGAAATTGAGACGCACCAATTTGTAAAAATCACTGATCTGTTACGCAACGCTACACATTGGCGTAAAAATCAATCAGCGGTAGCAGTTTTTTGATTAGTGAAATTTAGGTGGGAGGAAAAATTGCTGTTGCAACAACAATATAGGAAATCAACCATTCATATTTATATTATAAATTTATCAATGAAATTGTTTTTATTGTTGGTGAAAATACAAGCATAAAACTAAAAAGCCGATCTAGTGATCGGGCTTTTCAAAAGGCAAAATATTGATGACTTGAACATCCTGTTTGTCCTTTTCAGTCAAATTAACGCGGGTATCCAGTTCACGTGCAATCGGTTTGAAATGCATCTCATCCTTATAGCCACACGCCACACATTCGCGAAAATCTTTGCCGTCCTCGCTGTATACCACCAGCTTATCCATCTCTGAACAGCGCGGGCAAACCGCGCCCGCGACAAAACGACGCTTGCTGCTGTAAACCATCAGGCTACCTCCCCGGAGGCATCGCCCACCGTGATTCCTGAGTGTCGCAGCAACGCATCAATGTGCGGTTCACGGCCACGGAAATTTTTAAATAATTCCATCGGCGCACGACTGCCGCCTTGTTGCAGAATTTCTTGCAGGAAACTCTCGCCCGTCTGCGCGTTAAAAATACCTTCCTCCTCAAAACGCGAATAGGCATCGGCCGATAAAACCTCCGCCCATTTATAGCTGTAATAACCCGCCGCATAACCGCCAGCGAAAATATGGCTAAAGCTGTTTTCGAATCGATTAAATGCGGGCGGCTTGATAACCGCAACCAGGTCGCGCACTTCATTTAATACGTCCTGCGCAGATTTTGGCGCAGCAGAATCGTATTCAGCATGCAGGCGGAAATCGAATAAAGAAAATTCCAACTGGCGGATCATTTGCAAACCCGATTGGAAATTTTTCGCTGCAAGCATTTTATCCAGCAAGGATTGCGGTAAAGGTTCGCCCGTTTGATAGTGCCCGGAAATTAATGGAATCGCTTCCGGCTCCCAGCACCAGTTCTCCAGAAATTGGCTCGGCAACTCCACTGCATCCCACGCAACACCGTTAATTCCACTCACCGCAGCGACATCAATTTGCGTGAGCATATGGTGTAAACCGTGGCCAAATTCATGGAATAAAGTGGTTACTTCATTGTGGGTTAACAATGACGGGGTATCGCCTACTGGCGGCGTAAAATTGCAGGTTAAAAAAGCGACCGGCAATTGCACACCATTGGGTGTTTTACGGCGCACACGGCAATCGGCCATCCAGGCGCCGCCTTTTTTCTTGTCGCGCGCAAATAAATCCAGATAAAAGCTGGCGATATGCTTGCCATTTTTTTCGATATGGTAGAAGCGTACATCCGGATGATATGTATCGAAATTCGCAATGGATTGCACCTGGATTCCAAACAACCGCTGCACTACATCAAACATACCCGCAATAACTTTTTCTGCGGGAAAATACGGGCGCAATTCTTCTTGCGATACCGAATATTTTTCTACACGCAATTTTTCACTGTAATACGTGGTATCCCAAGCTTGTAAATCAGAACACCCATTTGCAGCGGCAAATGCACATAATTCAGCATAGTCTTGCTCTGCATAGGGTTTGGTTTTTTGCGCAAGCTCATTTAAAAATTGCAGCACCTGTGCCGGCGATTCAGCCATCTTGCTGGCGAGCGAACGCTCGGCGTAATTATTAAATCCCAGCAATCGGGCCAATTCGTGCCGCAATGCAAGCGTCTCGGTAATAAGCGCGCTGTTATCCCATTCTGCAGCAGAAGAACCATCCGCTTTTTTTCCTGCTGCAGATGCACGGGTTACATAAGCAGTATAAATTTCTTCGCGCAACACGCGATTATCAGCATATGTCATCACCGCGTAGTACGAGGGAAAGTCCAAGGTAATTACATAACCTTGCAGATTTTTTTGTGCCGCTGTTTGTGTCGCTTGCGCAAGCGCTGATTCCGGTAGCCCGGCGAGGTCATCGGCATTATCGAAATGTTTATACCATGCCTGGGTTGCGTCCAGCACATTGTTGGAAAATTGTGTAGAAAGTTCGGACAAACGTTTTTGGATTTCACCAAAACGTTTTTTATCCACTTCATTTAATGCAACACCTCCCAATCGAAAATCGCGCAATGCATTATTCAGTGTTTGTTGTTGGGCCTGGGTTAAGTGCGCAAACTCACTGCTCTCTACCAGTTGCTGATAAGCCTTATATAGATCTTCGTTTTGGCTGAACTCAGTAGAATAATCAGTCAACAGTGCGATGCTTTCCGTGTAGGCTTTGCGCAATTCATCACTGTTGGCAACCGAATTCAAATGGCTTACCGGTGCCCAGGCTTGATCGAGCTTATCGCCTTGTTCTTCAATGGGTGCGACCAGATTATCCCAGGTTACAGTAGGCAGCCCACCCAATAAGGATTTTAATTGGGCGCGGCCATCATCAACCAATTTGCGAATCGCCGGTTCAACATGTTCAGCGCGAATAGCAGAAAAAGGCGGCAGTGTGTGGGTTTCAAGCAGGGGATTGGTCATGCAATAACTCCATCGGGCGAAAATCAAACGCAGTTTCGCGTATCATACACCCAAGATTGTGTTGGTTTTCGAGGAATTATTTATGGGCGCAATAAGAAGTTTCCAAGGCCATACCCCGCACTTGGGTGAACGGGTTTTTGTGGATGAATCTGCGGTTGTTATTGGCGATGTGGAATTGGGGGATGATGCCTCAATATGGCCCTGCGTGGTAATTCGCGGCGATATGCATCGTATTCGTGTAGGTGCACGCACCAGTGTACAGGATGGTTCAGTGCTGCACATTACCCACGCCAGTGATTACAACCCGGATGGCCACCCGCTCACCATTGGCGATGATGTGACAGTCGGTCATTCAGTGTGTTTGCATGGCTGCACAATTGGCAACCGCGTTTTGATCGGAATCGGTTCAACGATTCTTGATGGGGCAATTATTGAAGATGAAGTTGTGATCGGGGCAGGCTCATTGGTCCCACCGGGAAAACGCCTCGAATCCGGTTTTTTGTATATTGGCTCCCCGGTTAAGCAAGCTCGCCCGCTAAAAGATTCGGAGCGCAGCTTTTTTTCTTATTCTGCAAATAATTATGTGAAGTTGAAAAATGCTTATCTTGAGGAATGTAAATCTTCACAAGACAACTCAAGCCTCGACTAATCGTTCACCATTATTTTCAGGGATTACCATGTTGAAATACTCGTTGCCAATTGTTGATAGCCCGGATGTATTTTCCGTGAATAAAATAATTTGCATTGGCCGCAATTATGCCGAGCACGCTCGTGAAATGGGGCATGACCCTGATCGCGAACCACCCTTTTTCTTTTTCAAACCACAAAGTGCATTGGCGCAAAATGGCGACGTTTTTCACTACCCGCATTTTTCCAGGCACGTTGAGCATGAAGTGGAGCTGGTCGTAGCGATAGGCAAATCTGCAACAAAAATTTCCGCAGCAGATGCAGGTAATGTTGTATTCGGTTTTGCTGTCGGCCTGGATATGACCTGCCGCGATATCCAGAAAGAAGCTAAAAAACTAGGGCGCCCCTGGGAGCTCGCAAAGGGTTTTGATGGCTCAGCACCTTGCACCGCAATCCAACGCGGAACAATGCGTGATCTGGAGCAATGTAATGCACTGGTATTAACGCGCAATGGCGACGAAGTGCAACGCGGCAACTGGCGCGATATGGTGTGGCCAATTCCAGAATTAATTGCTGAAGTATCACGTTATATAAAATTGGAGGCAGGCGATTTGATTTTTACCGGAACACCTGCCGGTGTGGGGCCGGTGCAGATCGGCGATGAATTAATTGCACGTTTGGAAGGTTTTTCGCAAACATTGAAATTGCGCATAACTGAATAGCAAAATAAAAATTCAGGTGAAAACTATTCACCTGAATTTTTATTACCGCGTTATGGCAAATCAAAAACCAACGCTTTTACTGCTTGTGCCATGGCATTTAATTGCAGCGAATCAATATCTGCCAATTTCGCACCATCACCGGGCCTTACGGTTTCACCCGCAATTTTCAATTCACCATCAATCACATGCACATAATAATGGCGGTTGGTTTTGGTATTCAATTGCGCAGTTTCACCTGGCGCCAACAACAGCTGATAAATACGTGCATCCTGTTTGATTACCAGGCTACCCGCTTCACCATCAGGGCTCACCGCCAGGGTTAACCCCGGATTACTGCCAAAATCTTTTTGCTGGTAACCCGGTGCTTCGCCATACACATTAGGCTGAATCCAGATTTGTAGAAAGTGTAAGCCTTTTGTGCGCGATGGATTAAATTCGCTATGGCGAATACCACTGCCGGCTGACATCAATTGAAATTCGCCTGGCGGCAGGGTGGCGACATTACCTTCGCTATCTTTATGAGCGATCTCGCCCTCAAGTACGTAACTAAGGATTTCCATATCGCGATGGCCATGCGTATCAAAACCTGCCCCGGGAGTCACACGATCATCATTAATAACACGCAGCGCGGAAAATCCCATGTGGCGCTCATCGTAATAACTGCCAAATGAAAACGTATGTTTACTGTTGAGCCAACCAAAATCGGCACCGCCACGTTCATGGTTACGTCTGATACTGATCATCTTACACCTCCCGTTTTGTGCGACCGGCTATGGCCGGTCGCGACACAATGAATTTCTGTTTGTTACTGCTTATTAATGGCCACACTTTTCATTAACAATTACAGCTTATTGGCAATCACGCTGTCTGCACTGACGCGACCGCCGCCGGAGATCAACAGGGATACCGCACCCGCCAACAACGCCAAACCAAACTCATAACCGTTATTACTCATAAACAGGCCGTTGTTGATATGTACCGAGAAAATCGCCACTACCATGGTTACTGCAAGCACTAATGCTGTCGGGCGAGTTAACAAACCGAGAATCAGGAACAATCCACCGAAGAACTCTGCGGAACCAGCTAACGCTGCCATCACGACACCGGGACCAAGGCCAATTGAATCCATCCATTGCCCGGTGCCTTGCAGGCCGTAGCCACCAAACCATCCAAACAATTTCTGCGCACCGTGGGCAGCGAATATGATGCCGAGGGGCAAACGCAGTGCCAGGGCAGAAAAACTGTTATTGGTAGCGATAATGTTGCGGATAATGCTCATGGTAATCTCCAAAAAATTTGAATGCATAAATCGGGTTTAGTTGCTATTTAGATCCGTTTTGGCGTTTGCTTGTTGCTGTGTTCGCCTCACTTGTTACCAGAATAAGCTTGTGATCGGAGATAAAAAAGCGGAAGATTTTGAGTCATTACTTCAAAATTTTTGAACATCGGGAAGATTACCCATCATGCACCACGCCATTACGCTGGAGGCACTGAGAGTACTAGATGCTATTGACCGCAAAGGCAGCTTCGGGGCTGCTGCCGAGGCTTTATTCAAAGTGCCATCAGCCCTCTCCTATACCGTCCAGAAGCTTGAATCCGACCTTGGCATCAGTTTATTTGATCGCAGTAAACAGAAAGCCCAACTCACCACAGCCGGGCGGTTGTTGTTAGAACAGGGACGGCAGTTGCTGCAAGCTGCCAGCGCTATTGAAGAAGCGGTACAACAACTGGAGTCCGGTTGGGAAACCCAACTGCGCATTGCCCGGGATACGGTGTTGCCACTCACACCATTGCTGCAGCAAATCAATGCCTTTAATCAATTGGATAAACGTGTAGCCATTACGGTGAGCGAGGAGGTACTGGGAGGCACCTGGGATGCATTAATCGCCGAACGTTGTGATTTAGCGTTGGGCGCAAGTGGGGATTTACCGAAAGGGATTTTTGAATATCGGTTAATGGGCGAAGTGGAATTCGTATTTGCTGTAGCGCGGGAACATCCGCTACGTTTTCATAAAGGTCCTGTCGATGCAGCAGCTATCTCCGCATTTCCCACCATCGTTATCGCCGACTCATCGCTCAGTTCGCAGGGACGCACATCTGGTCTGCTGGAAAGCCGGCAAATTATTCGTGTGCCCAACGCCATAGCAAAAATTCAGGCGCAGCAAATGGGAATCGGTGTTGGTTTTTTGCCAAAACATTTAATTCAAGATGAAATTCAACGCGAGGAACTGGTGGTTCTGGATTGCTCGGTGCCTCGTCCGAATATTCCGCTTTATATTGCCTGGCGAAAAAATAATTCGGGCAGGGCCCTGCAATGGTTTGTGAATGCAAGCTCACAGGAGAATTGGTTACTATCCAAATAAAAATTTATTACAGGAAATTTAATAAGACCGCTATCACCATTGGTGATAGCGGAACCACTTAATTACTGGCAGTAAACATTTACATACGGGCTACCATTTGGCGGGCCAGAATAGCATCCATTAATAAACCCCAAACTTTCGTACCGTGGAGTACAGCCGGGTCCACATTGTTGTTGGAAATACTGGCCAAAGCCATCGCTGCTCGAAATACTAACAGCACAACCACTGCCAACGTACTTTCCTACATTTTGACATTGGGACGATAACAATGGCGCCACAGTCCGATACAAATTCGGATTTTGGCAAGTCCCCGAATTATAAACTCCGGATGCCAGCGAAATCGTACAATAAGTCACTTGCCATGTTGGTGCGGTATACGTTAATGACTGAGTTGCCGCCACGTTATTATTCGCTTCTTTACATTGAAAAGTAACGATTGCACCCGAAGTTCCTCCCGGTTGCGAACTTGTATGAATCCAATTGCAAGACACGGGGATATTCTGGCTTTGTGCCATTGCATTGGTAACAGACAAAGTTGCAGATACTATTGCCATAGCACCAAATAATTTTAACACTCTCATAACGTCTCCTGATTTTAATTAATTATTTACATCCTTCACCAGCCGGGGGTCGAACAAAAAAATAGGCCGATAATTAAATCTGTCATCCTTTTCAGATTAATGGGCTACTGCAGTAGCACCCTGCATTCACCCAATCCTTCTCGTTATTACGCAATATCAAAATAAAATTTTTATTGAAAAATCCGTTATCGCATTGCAATAACGGATTTCTTACTACTGACAGAACACTTTTACTTCAGGGCTGCGGCCCTCACCGGCATATGGGCAAGCAGTTGTCCATCCGATAGTCTCAAAACGTAAACTACAGTTATTACCGCAGAGTGTTGGAACAGGGATGTTAGCAGTGCCGTTGGCACAACCCTGGCCAAGAAACTTGCCTGCATTCGGGCAGACTGGAGATGCTGAACTGGAAGCTGAACTGGAAGACACCGCTGTCCTGAAGAAGCTCGGAGACGAACACGCACCGGTAGAGCTAATATTAGCCGCCAGGGTTAGCGTGCAATTCTCCATAACGTTACTTCCGTTGTATGAACGAAAGTTCTGCGAAGCAACCCAAGTGTTGTTAGCCTCCTTACAGACACGGACAACATCTCTCCATGTACCATTTGGAGGGCCTTCTGAACTGGCAACACTCCATGTGCAAGATACCGGTACTCCCTGCGCATTCGCACCAACATTAATTAAAACGGCTAACCCAAGTAGCGCAGCACCTAACATTTTTATTACTCTCATAACGTCTCCTGATTTTTAAATTAATTTTTCCTTCAAAAGTTCTTCAGTGTTAAAACATCAGAACCCGGCAATTCGACGTCCTATCGAATTATTTAAGCCAATTAAAATTCAATTTTAATTAAGCTCAAATCCTTTCTCATTACGAGTGACATAAAATACGGCTTCGCCTTGTGTGATACGACTATCAATAATTATTTGCGAAAAATTGTTTTCACCAAATGTTTTACTAATTGCCATTGCGACTTGATTAGCTTGCTCTTGATCAGCGACACCAACTTTCAACTGACATTGGGTTGATTTGCAGCTGGCTGATTTTAATGCGATGCCAGATAAAGATTTATCCTGTCCAAATAATGTTTGTATTTGACTTTCTTCCTGATCAGCCCAGGTGAAATTTTTTTCTTCAGCCTCAAAACGACCTTCCATTTCCACACCCAAATCAAACCAGGGTTTTTCCTGCTGGCTTTTGGTGAGCCAATTTGTAAAAGCGGATGCGCGCTCTTTAAGTTCGTATTCTTCTTTTGCAATATTGCCCGCAGATGGGTTTACTGAACTGAAATCGCTTGCTGTTTCAACAGCAATTTTTTGAGGCTTTTCTTTTGAAGGAAGTGAAGATTGCGCCCTAGAATATTTATCTGCAATCAGTTTTTCATTTTCTGTTGTTAAGTTTTTTATTTTTTCTAGGAGTTTTTCTTTATCATCATTTTCGAAAATAACATTAGACTCTGGTGCTACATCAATATGCTGATGATCTCCCAACCAATATCCAAACATTGCAGATAAAAATATTGATACCGTAAATATTAATTTATTCATACCCTGAATCATCCCTTGCACAAAACAGCTCAAAGAGAATAACAGACGCTCAAAAACACACGAGCAATCAGGTGCCAGAATAACATTTTTTTACAAATGAAAATATTTATTGCATATAAATCATTTTATTTTGAAAATTTAATAAAAATATGATTAAAAAGTTAATTTTAAAATTAGCATCGGCATACCTTGGCAACGTAAATATCCACCTTCAAATAAAAAGCCGCTGTTTTTATACAGCGGCTTTTTATAAATCACATCAAACCGATTATTTAGGTCAGATTGTATCTGCGAGATACTTATGAACTTCTGCCAACTTTTCTTTCAAAATTGATTTTTTTTCGTCATGAATTTTATCATCACTTAGCATGCCGGGCTGCGCTGCAGAAATGCGAATATCTTCCAGTGTCTTGTCAAAATAACGATTGTAGATTCCTGTTTTCAGAACTCCATTCAGTGCCCGGTCGGCAACCACTGCAGCGGCAGAAATAACCTCAAGATCCTTTCCACCCTGCCAGGATTGCGGAATTACTTTTTTATAAACTGCTTTGGCGGATTGCGCAAAAGATGGCGATTGCCGCGCCGTTATAACTTGTGCAGCGTGATTGTGATTGGCCGACGGTGTCATTGCCGTTTCAAACATATCAGCGCGGCCCGAAGTAAGGTTAAACACCTTATTCGTTAACCCAAGAGCAGCATAGCGCTGGAAATGGTGACGCATACCCAGTGAGCTTGCCCAGTCTTGCCATTTGAATCCGTTAATCCTTGAGGAAGTGGAAACCGATACCCAGGGCACCCGATAAGCATCCGCAATAATTGCTGCGTGCATAGCTTCTGCAATCACCAGACTGGCGCCACTAATAGCCTGCATAATTTTTGCGATATCATCCAACGGATTTACGTATTCTACCCCGGCACGCTTGCATGCACTTTCCCACAAAGGGTTTAACGATGACTCCCAATGGGGAACGAAAATTGTTTTTCCTGTTTTAGGGCCAGCAGGGAAAATTTCTGGCGTCAATATCGCCGGATCGGTAATGGCCAAATCAGCGGGCAAGCCAAGTGCTTTGGCTGTAGATGGTCCACGTACAAAAAAGATTTTCCAGTTCTCATTTTTCAGTTGACTGAAATCACCACCATATCCGCTGCCAGAACCACAAACAATAACTTGCCCATCATGGGCTTTGCTGTGCCCCAATAAAGTGCCAATTCCCATCATCAGGATATTGTCATCGCGGCCAATAAACTCCCCCAAATAAGGCTGCCAGAGGTATCTATTCAAAACGTCACCGAAATTAGGGACATCTTCGTACATACTTATTTTCATCAAAACTATCCCTTTGCAAAGGCGAATTTAAAATAATTAGAAAACGATGTTTGAATCTTTTACTAAAATTTTGTTAATACGATAATGCCCACCTGATGACACGCCCCAATTCTTACGAATAAACGACACGTGCAATAGTGAAAAAGAATTCAGCAAATATAATGCCAGCGTTTAAGCAGCGGATGAATTACATAAAAGAGAATAAGGGAGCGGTATAACTTTATGCGACAAGTAGCGAGACATTTCTTAGTGTGAATAATTTTTATAAAACCCTCACATATTGATAAATGGATCATTCGCAACTTGATAATCCAAAAATGTCCATTTTAAAAAATTTGCATTTGTGCATTTGTGCATTTGTGCATTTGTGCATTTGTGCATTTGTGCAT
>NZ_KN266214.1:54601-164199 GCF_000766945.1 Cellvibrio mixtus subsp. mixtus J3-8
AATAAATTTATCTTTTATTTTTATGATGAAAATTGATGGGATATATTCAATAGGTGATTACTTATTTATGTAGTCCCATTTCCAAAAACACCAATGGCAACTCCGATAATTAATAAGTATCGAATGGCTTTTCCGCAAAAAACCAACACCAGAAATCGGTAGAAGGAAACGCGCATAACCCCTGCAAAGAAAGTTAACGGATCACCAATTACAGGCACCCAAGCAAATAATAATGACCACTGGCCATGTTTTTTAAATCGTGTTTGTGCATTATTTATTTGTGCCTGCGAAAATGGAAACCATTTTTTTGTTTGTAAATGCAAACATTGCTTGCCCAAATACCAATTCACACAGGAACCCAGTGTATTGCCCAACGTAGCAACAGCCCATAATAATGGCAGGGAATAATGTTGATAAATCAATGTAGCAAGCAATGCTTCCGATGAAAGCGGCAGGAGAGTTGCCGCCAGGAATGCAGCAACGAAAAGCGAGAGATAAGCCATAATGAATGCGATACCAACCAGAAAAAGTGTCAGTATCGCATGGGATCTATTTTTTTTCGGTAAGCTGGCGGCGTAGCGACGTTATCACCGGCACCACTTCAGGGCGAATTTGTCGCCACAAATAAAAAGCTTCTGCCGCTTGCCCAATTAACATCCCCAAACCATCAGCAATTTGCGTAGCGCCGTGCGTTTTTGCCCACTGCAAAAAGATGGTTGGCTCGGCACCGTACATCATGTCGTAACAACTGGCATTTGCAGCGAGCAGTTTTTCCGGGAGCGGCGGTAATTCACCTTGCAAACTGGCTGAGGTTCCATTAATCACAATATCAAAACTGTCACCGTGAAGTTGTTCAAAGGCTTTCGCGTGGATATCGCCAAGGTCCAGAAAATTTTTCGCCAACTCTTCCGCTTTACTCAGGGTTCGATTAGCAATGGTGATGCGTGCTGGTTGTTCTTCCAACAAAGGTTGCAAAATGCCGCGCACTGCGCCACCAGCACCGAGAATTAATACGCGCTTGCCCTGGATCTCCCAACCGAGGTTGTGCATATCGTGAATCATACCGATACCGTCCGTGTTATCACCAAGGATAGTGCCATCGCTTAATACCGCGAGTGTATTAATTGCGCCTGCACGCTCTGCACGAGCAGTACGTTTTTGGGCAAACTCAAATGCATTTAATTTAAATGGCACAGTAATATTTAAACCTTTGCCGCCCTGCGCAAAAAAATCCTGCGCCGCTTTTTCAAATTCACCTTCATTGACCAATTGCTTGGTGTAATGCATATCCTGCCCGGTTTGTTCGGCAAACTGGCGATGAATAACTGGCGATTTACTGTGGCTAATCGGATTGCCAAATACTGCGTATAAATCTGTCATGAGAGTCCCAATAAAATCAAAATGTCAGCGCGGATAATTGTCGTTTTTTATTTCAGCCAATCGCGATGGGGTAAAAATTTTTCGTAAAGTTCTGCTTCCGGGCTACCCGCTTCCGGTTGCCAGTTGTATTCCCAGCGCACCAGTGGCGGCAATGACATTAGAATTGATTCTGTGCGCCCACCAGTTTGCAAACCAAATAATGTGCCGCGATCATAAACCAGGTTGAACTCAACATAACGGCCACGACGATAGAGTTGGAAATCGCGTTCGCGTTCCGAAAAAGACATAGCTTTACGCGCGTTTACAATCGGTACATACGCAGGGACATAACTGTCGCCAACTGCCTGCATCAGTGCGAAACTGTGGTCAAAACTTTCCGCGTTATAATCATCAAAAAATAAACCGCCTACACCGCGCGCTTCACCACGATGTTTAAGGAAAAAATAATCATCGCACCATTTTTTAAATTTGGGATAAAGATGCTCACCAAGTGGGTCACAGGCGTTTTTTGCGGTTTGATGCCAATGGACAACATCATCTTCGTTGCCGTAATAGGGCGTTAAATCGTAACCACCCCCAAACCACCACACCGGCGCAGCACCTTCTTTTTCGGCGATAAAAAACCGTACGTTGGCGTGACTGGTTGGCACATAGGGATTATGCGGATGAATGACGAGCGAAACACCCATTGCTTCAAACGAGCGCCCGGCCAATTCAGGGCGGTGGGCGGTGGCCGACGCGGGCATCTGGGTACCGTGGACATGGGAAAAATTAACACCGCCTTTTTCAATTACGTTGCCGTTGGTGAGCACGCGCGAACGACCGCCGCCGCCTTCGTTGCGCGTCCAGCTATCTTCAACAAATTGCGCACCACCATCTTCGACGGCAAGCGCCTGGCAAATACGGTCTTGTAAATCCAGTAGATAGGCTTTAACGGCGGCTTTATCCGGCCCGGAAGCGAGAGTCATGGCGGAGTCCTTAGACGGGAATAAATAAAGGCCGGTATTCTACGCGGCCTTGTCATAAAGGGGAAAAGATAGTGGCGCAATCAGCCGGGTCGAATGATTTCACCGGTAAGCAAATCGCGAATTTCCGAGGGGGCAGCACGCGCGCCCACTTGCCCGGAGGTAACAGCATCGAGCTGATTACCAAAATAGCGCCGAACCTGATCAATAGTGCGCGCCGGTTTCATGCCAGCGGGATTGCATGAAGTGGATACTATCGGCCCACCAAAGGCACGTGACAGGCCAGCCGCAACCGGATGATCGGTAACCCGCAACGCAACACTGGAAAAATTACCGGTAATCCAGGGCGGCGCCAAACCATTATTAGGCACCAGCCAGGTGTAAGGCCCAGGCCATGAATTTTTCAAGCGCTGCCGTTGCAGATCATCCAGGTGCACTAAAAAAGGCTCGAACATACGAATATCCGCTGCTAATAAAATCACTCCCTTTTCTACCGGGCGATCTTTCAATGCCAGCAAATCCATGACCGCAACTTCATCAAAAGGATTACAGCCCAGCCCCCACACGGCTTCGGTGGGATAAGCAACAACACCACCCAATCTCATTTGCCGGGCGGCGAATTGCACACGGGGGTTGAGCGACCATTCAAGCATGAATATACCTTTTTCAACGTTGGAAACACGGTCTGGTGATTATCCCAGCTTAGCGTTCAATCTTACACCCTTCACCTACTCATACACGTTGATAACAAGCACCTATTTGCTGCACCAGACCTTTGATTTCCAGTGCCACCAAACCGGCGGAGAGGCTTCCTATATCAGCGCCGGTACGCTCTGCGAGTAGGTCCAGCGGCAACGGATCAAAGCCCAACGCATCCAGTAATGCCTGCTCATCCGGATCTAAAACTGGCTCGGGAGCGTCAATATCAGCCGTATCAAACAGAGCCAGGGAGCTATTTTTATGTGCCACTTCCTGGCGCTTGTAACTGATCAAACCAGCCAGTTGCTCGACAATATCCTGCGCAGTTTCAACCAGCGTCGCCCCCTGGCGAATTAACTGATGGCAACCACGGGCTAATGGATTATGGATTGACCCCGGAATTGCAAAGACTTCCCGGTTATGTTGCAAGGCGTAAGCAGCCGTTATCAATGAACCGCTTTGTACAGCCGCCTCCACCACCAGAGTCCCGCCACTTAAACCACTGATAATGCGATTTCGTTGCGGGAAATTCGCTGCCTGGGAGCTCACCCCAAGCGGGAACTCACTGACCAATGCGCCGCCTGCATACAGAATCGCCTGCGCCAAACCACGATGGCGCGCAGGATAAATCATGTCAATTCCGGTCCCCATCACTGCAATAGTTTTTCCACCGGCATTCAATGCACCCTGATGCGCAGCAGCATCAATTCCCAGTGCCAGGCCACTGGTAATCGCAAATCCGCATTCTGCAAGGTATCGCGCAAAACGCTCGGCATTTTCACTGCCACCCGCCGTCGGGTTACGGCTGCCCACCATCGCAACTTGCGGCAGGCTAAGGCAAGTGTGATCACCACGCACAAATAACATAGGGGGCGGCTTCGGGATTTCCCGCAACAGCCTGGGATAGCGGGGGTCATCGAATGTCAGGCAATGCAAATCCGGTTGGCTTTCTATATAAGCCAGATCCTGTTCCAGGCGCCGGGTCAGTGCAGAGCCGGAGTGAAAAGCACGGAGCGATTCCAACGCGGCGGGACGAAAATAGGATTTAAGGGCTGATGGAGATTGATCTAACAGGGTTTCAATATCCAATCCCTGTTCGCGCAATTGCCAGTAAGCACCGGCGCCGGTTTCAGGCAAACGCAAAAAGAGTAGATATTTAGCGAGGCAGGAATCGAGCAGGGAGAGGGTCATAATCATCCTTGATATAGACTGCCCCCGGACGGGGGCATATTTACTTAGGGGTTGCGCACCTTGTCGTTAACAGCCAATGCGCGATCCGCTTCCAAAACCAGACCGAAGCTTATCTTTTCAAACGTGCGGAATACCATTAACAGGCCAGCACGCTCATCCGGCAGGGCAATTTTGCCGCCTTTCACACGATCGCGAACCACTTCACCCGTCTTGTAGATAGCCAACACATTGCCAATTTGCAGACCTTCGCGTTCACCGCGGTTAATGATTACCACATTGAATTTGCCAACCTGGGTAACACCACCTTCAACAGCAATGATTTGAGCATTGATGTCATCATCCGGTGCACTGGGATAAAACAGTGAATCTACGGAACGGTCTTCGCTGGGCAGTAATTGGTCGCCAGGGCGCACTTCTTCATAGGTACGGATTACATCCAGCTTGGCAACTTCACCCTCGATGTTATCAATCGCAACAGTACCAATGCTTTGCGCGTATACCCCCAGAAACTCTTTGGTTACCGGATCTTTAAACACCTGGCCTTTGCGATAAATACCGTAATTGGAAAAGCTCGAATCAAACGTACCGCGCGCATAAGCCAAATCACCCGCACCTACAATAACGTGCTGCTGCTGGCCAGCCAGCATGTAAGGGGCTTTTTCCAGTACACCAGCTTCCACAATACGACTGCGGGACAGGAATGCATCAATCCTGTCGAGCGGGATAGTAGAGATGGCATCCTCCATTTTTTGTACACGAACGCTGGGGCTAAGCTTGGTTGCGCCATTGATACCACCAGCACCCGGAACCATCTTGAGCGTGCGCTCAACAGTCAGGCGCGGCCGGCCATCCAAATAAATAAGCTTGATCAAATCCCCAGGGAAAATGAGATGGGGGTTTTCAATTTGTGGATTAACATGCCAAATCTCTGGCCAGAGCCAGGGACTGTTTAAAAATGTCGCGGAGATATCCCACAGGGTATCGCCTTTTTTAACGGTATATTCGTCGGGGTGACCCGTTTTGAGCACGGAGTCATCAGCCCAGGAAAACAAGCTGATTAGGGATGCGGCGAACACCGCCAATAATATTTTTTTCATAGAAACCGATCCTGTTTTATTCGGTCCTGAGGCAGATAGACGTATAATAGTTGAATTAAAGCCCATGCTGTTTCCATTTGCACCGCATAAATCCTGTGCGATCATCATGTTAGCAGCGGTTATTACCTTTTTACTAGAAGTTTGTCACAAACACTATGGCCTTGTTACCTATCCTTGAATTTCCCGACCCACGGCTGCGTACTGTCGCCAAACCCGTCACAGAAGTGGACGATGAAATCCGCAAACTGATCGACGATATGTTTGAAACCATGTACGACGCCCCCGGTGTTGGCCTCGCAGCATCCCAGATCAATGTGCATATTCGCGTAGTAGTTATAGACGTGAGCGAAGATAAATCCCAGCCGCTGGTGTTTATCAACCCGGAAATTGAGACGCTGGATAATTCTTCTGCACCCTACGATGAAGGTTGCCTGTCAGTGCCTGGATTCTACGAAACGGTAATGCGCCCGACCCGTATCCGGGTAAAAGCGCTGGATCGGGATGGCAACCCCTTTGAAATGGAGCCCGCCGGTTTGTTGGCCGTGTGTATCCAGCACGAGCTGGACCACCTGAATGGCAAATTGTTTGTAGACCATATTTCGCCGTTTAAACGTTCGCGCATTCGCTCCAAGCTGGAGAAAAAGCATAAGGCCGAAGCGCGCTGAGTTAGCGCCCGGCAAACCAAGGCGCTACTGGCGCCTTTTTTATTTCTTGCGAGTTAAATTTCCGCTATTTCAATAGGTTATCCATGAGCCAAGGTTTACGCATTATTTTTGCCGGCACCCCGGAATTTGCCGCTGAACATCTAAAGACCCTGCTGGACAGCCGCCACCAGGTGATCGCCGTATATTCCCAGCCTGATCGCCCCGCAGGTCGCGGCAAAAAGCTTACCGCGAGCCCGGTAAAGGAAGTCGCGCTGGCCAACAACATCCCGGTTTACCAACCGCTCAATTTCAAAGCGCCAGAAGCGATTGCCGGGCTTGCCAGCTTGCAAGCGGATTTGATGGTCGTGGTCGCATATGGCCTGATCTTACCAAAGGCGGTCCTCGAGGCGCCGCGCCTGGGTTGCATTAACGTCCATGCCTCAATCCTGCCGCGCTGGCGTGGTGCGGCCCCTATCCAGCGCGCCATTGAAGCGGGCGACACCGAGACCGGCGTCACCATTATGCAAATGGATGTGGGATTGGATACCGGTGATATGCTGATCAAAGCTTATTGCCCGATTTTAGCGGACGATACCGGCGGAAGCCTGCATGATAAGCTCATCCAGATTGGAAGTCCGGCGCTATTAAGCGCGCTAGAGCAACTGCAAACCAATACCGCCAAACCGGAAAAACAGGATGATTCCCTAAGCAATTACGCTCCAAAACTTAGCAAAGAAGAAGCTGCCTTAAATTGGGCATTACCAGCGCTTACCCTGGAGCGCCGTGTGCGCGCCTTTAACCCGTTTCCTGTCGCCCACACCAAACCGGCAGGTGCCGCTGACGACCAACGTATTCGTGTCTGGGCGGCAAGCGCCATTGATAAAACCTCAGCAGGGATTCCCGGGAGTATCAGTCAAATCACCGAACAGGGCCTTTGGGTTGCTTGCGCTGAAGGCCAATTAATACTGGAACAATTGCAGCTCCCGGGCAAAAAAGTGATGAAGGTAAACGAAATACTGCGCGGCCACCCGGACCTGTTTAAAGTCGGCGATCAGTTGGAACAACCGACATGCTAAGGGTACGCGCCGCCGCCGCACAGGTGATAACACAGATTCTTGGATTGAAAGGCTCACTTTCCAGCTTATTACCACCTATTTCAGCGAAAATCCCTGAAAATGATCGCGCGTTACTACAGGAATTGTGTTTTGGCACTTGCCGTTTTTATCCCCAACTTCAGGCCTATACCGAGTGTCTCCTGGATAAACCGCTAAGGGCTAAAGATAACGACGTGCAAGCCCTGTTGCTACTCGGGCTTTACCAACTGCTACATACACGCATTCCCGACCATGCCGCCATCGGTGAAACCGTGGAGGTCACCCGCCACATCAAAAAGCCCTGGGCGACCAAACTGGTAAATGGCGTTTTGCGGAGTTTCCAGCGCGATAGCGCCAAAATTAACGAATTTCTTAGCCAAAACCGCGCATTCCAGAGCAATCACCCCGCCTGGATGGAGGCCATGATTAGCAAATGCTGGCCTGAACAATTCGATAATCTGATCGCTGCCAATAACCAGCACCCGCCATTCACCTTGCGCCTCAATGTCAACAAAATCCGTCGCGAGCAATATCTCACTTTATTGAGTGGACTCGGCATTAACGCGAATGCCACCCGATTCAGCCCTTATGGCATTACCCTTGAACACGCTTGTGATCCGCGCAAACTGCCGCATTTCGCTGAAGGCTGGCTGAGCGTGCAGGATGAAGCTGCGCAATTGAGTGGCGATTTGCTGCAATTGTCACCCAACTTGCGGGTATTGGATGCATGTAGTGCGCCCGGAGGGAAAACAGGCCATCTCTTAGAGCTGGAACCGAGCCTTACAGTGACCGCACTGGATGCCGACGAACGCCGCCTTGGCCGTGTGCGCGAAAACCTTACTCGCTTGGGAGTAACCGCCAACATTATGTGCGGCGATGGTACAAAACCGGATACCTGGTGGAACGGTGAACTTTACGATCGCATCCTGCTCGATGCACCTTGCTCAGCAACCGGCATTATCCGCCGCCACCCGGACATCAAGGTCTTGCGCACCCCCGAAGAACTCGACCGGCTTGGTGAATTGCAGCAACAACTCCTGAAAAGCTTATGGCCGCTCTTGAAACCCGGCGGAATTTTGCTCTACGCCACCTGTTCAATGATGCCGAAGGAAAACACCCGGGTTATCGAAGCCTTTGTGGCGCGCCAAAAGGATGCCCACTGCGACCAGCTGGATGTTGATTGGGGCCTGCCGCAAACCTGTGGCAGGCAATTGTTACCACAACTGGATGGCCACGATGGTTTTTACTATGCGCGCCTCCGGAAGCTAAGCTGATCTACCTACTGGATGCAGATGTGCATGTTCCGAACCGGGAAAATACCGTTCTTGCCAGAAGTAGATGGATGCGACATTACCTAGGCACAACATCCGCAGGGAAAATTAAAAAAGTTGCGCAAACCAGTCCGGCAGCGCGGTGAGTTTGCCCAATAACGGAGATAGCGATTATGAAAATAATTATCCTCGGCGCCGGCCAGGTTGGCGGCAGCCTCGCAGAGCACCTGGCCAACGAGGCCAATGACATTACCGTTGTCGATACCGATGAAGCGCGTTTGCGCGAGTTGCGCGACCGGCTGGATATCAGCGTCGTTACTGGCGAAGCCTCGCATCCGGATATCCTTGCGCAAGCCGGCATGGAAGACGCCGATATGCTGGTGGCCGTCACCAGCGATGACGAGATCAATATGATCGCCTGCACCGTCGCAGAAAATCTGTTCCACACCCCCACCAAAATTGCGCGGGTGCGTGCCACCTCGTATTTAACCCATCAAAAACTGTTTGAATCCGGCGCTATCCCGATTGATGTATTGATCAGCCCGGAGCAGCTGATGTCTGAATACATTTTCCGTTTGATCGAACAACCCGGCGCACTGCAAGTGCTGGATTTCGCCGATGGCAAAGTACAGTTAGTGGCAGTAAAGGCTTACCACGGTGGCCCGCTGGTTGGCCAGGAGCTGCGCTTTTTACGTGAGCATATGCCCGCAGTGGAGACCCGCGTTGCGGCAATTTACCGCCGCAATCGCGCCATAATGCCTACCGGAACCACGGTGATCGAAGCCGATGATGAGGTTTTCTTTATCGCCGCCAAGGCCGATATCCGCGCGGTAATGAGTGAGTTGCGCCGCCTGGAAGTCGCTTATAAACGCATCACTATCGCTGGAGGTGGCAATATTGGTTTGCGCCTCGCCAGGATGCTGGAAGGCCGTTACAACGTGCGCGTGATTGAATACAACAAAAGCCGCTGCATTCGCCTTTCCGAACAACTGGAGCGCGCCATCGTGATTCAGGGCAGCGCTTCGGATAAAGATTTATTGTTGGAAGAAAGTATTGAAGATACGGATGTTTTCCTCGCCCTGACCAACGACGACGAGGCCAATATCATGTCCTCGATGCTCGCCAAACGCCTGGGTGCGCGCAAGGTAATGACCTTGATTAACAACCCCGCCTATGTGGATGTGGTGCAGGGCGGTGATATTGATATTGCTATTTCACCCCAAACCACCACCATCGGCAGCCTGCTTACCCACGTGCGCCGCGGCGATATTGTCAACGTTCACTCACTGCGGCGCGGTGCGGCGGAGGCGATCGAAATCATCGCCCATGGCGATGCCAAGTCGTCAAAAGTCGTGGGTAAAGCGCTGGAAGATATCGATCTGCCGGAAGGCGCCAATATCGGCGCGATTGTACGGCAAGGGCCTGATGGCGATGAGGTAGTAATCGCCCATGACGATGTGGTTGTGCAATCGGGCGATCATGTCATTATTTTCCTGCTGCAGAAAAAGCATATCCGCGATGTGGAAAAGCTGTTCCAGGTTGGCTTCAGCTTTTTCTAATTATCCCCCAGCCGGTATTCCTGCCGCCCCAGCAAGCCTGCCATTATCCGGCAGGCTGTTGGACCCAATCGCGCTTGCCAAAAATAAACGAGTTAAGCGTTAAGCGGCCGCTGGCCGGATCGGGATCAAACCGGAAATCCGGGCCGATATTGCCCGAATGCAACACGTTTCCAGGGTAAATAACCAACCGGTTAAAGCGCGCATCCACACTCATAATTTGCTCAAACCATTGATCTGAACCATTCATATATGTGCGCGGGGATTTCTCCAGCAGGCCTTCCGCGCGGGCGCGTTCGCTATAAATCGCTTGCCGTGCGCCATCAATAATTTCAAAGCCAGTGCCGCGATGGCGATACAGTGATGTTCCCCCATGCTCGGCACCACACAGGTAATGTACGCATGCCAAATCGGTACGCTTGATGGTATCGATATGCGGCAAACTTTGCTGCGCGCCCATTTTTTCCGGGGGAGTTGCCACAATTGAATAAAGCGATTGCGCACCTGCCCAGGCATCCCGGGGTAAACCAAAACAGCGTTCGATCAACTCACCCAGATAGCGATAAATAGCGTAGGTATATTGCTTGGGGGCCATCATTCGCTTGCCCGGATAATAGGTATCAGCCTCGTCAAGTTTATTATCCTGAACACACAGACTCACCAGGAACTCAGGGCTAGCGAGGAAATTATCGATTACCAAAACCGGGATGTTATCGCGTCCAACCCTGACGGTCTGGTAGATAAAGTGGGGATGCAAGGAAAAATTATACGTATCGTCCATGGCTGCGCACGGCTCTCATTGCTGGTAGTGGCACCATGATACTGAATCCTGCTTCAGGTAATAAGGTGATTTTTTATGGCGATAAGCACCTGATTTATGAGCGCCGAATCCCTTATGATGCGGCTTCCTTAATATGCACAACAATGTCCTTTAAAAAGCCCCAGATCAAAATTCACACAGGAGCACTTCATGGCAAATGTTAAGACCCAACTCGTCGTTCTCGGCAGTGGCCCCGGTGGCTATTCCGCTGCCTTCCGCGCTGCTGACCTTGGCCTTGAGGTCACCCTCGTTGAACGTTATTCCAGCCTAGGCGGTGTTTGCCTGAATGTGGGCTGTATTCCCTCCAAAGCGCTATTGCACGTGGCGGAAGTGATCAATGAAACCAAACATGCGGATAACCTCGGCCTGAGTATCGGCGCGGTCAGCCACGATCTGGATAAAGTCCGCGCTTACAAGGATTCGGTCGTCAGCAAACTCGTTTCGGGGGTTGGTGCCATGGCGAAAGGCCGCAAAGTGCGCGTCGTGGAAGGTCACGGCAGCTTTGTGAGCGATCGCCAGTTACAAGTGGTTAAGGGTGGAGAAACCACCCTGATAGATTTTGACCATGCGATTATCGCCGCTGGTTCACGCAGTGTGAAACTGCCCTTTATCCCTGAAGATCCTCGTATCTTTGATTCTACCGGTGCCCTTGAGCTTCGCTCAGTGCCAGCGCGCCTGCTGGTTATCGGCGGTGGCATTATTGGCTTGGAGATGGCAACTGTCTATGAAGCACTGGGCAGTAAAGTGACTGTTGTGGAGTTTGCAGACCAACTGGTTCCGGCCGCCGATAAAGACCTGGTCGCGGTGTACAACAAATATAACAAGGGCCGCTTTGAAGTATTGCTTTCCACCAAAGTAGACGCTGTCACTGCCAAACCTGAAGCAATACAGGTTGCATTCAGCGGCGCCCAGGCACCGGCAACTCCCCTTGAATTTGATGCTGTATTGGTTGCTGTGGGCCGCACACCGAATGGCAAATTGATCGGCGCGGAAAAAGCTGGTGTGAATGTCGATGAGCGCGGCTTCATCCCGGTTAACGAATACCTGCAAACCAATGTGCCGCATATCTACGCGATTGGCGATATCGTCGGCCAACCGATGCTCGCCCACAAAGCCACCCACGAAGGTCACGCCGCCGCTGAAGGTGTTGCGGGTCATCCCCATAAGTTTGAGCCTATGGCGATCCCATCCATTGCCTACACCAGCCCGGAAATTGCCTGGGTTGGCCTGACTGAAAAAGAGGCCCAGCAAAAAGGCATCAATTTCAAAACGGCAGTGTTCCCGTGGAGCGCCAGTGGCCGTGCCATTGCTGCGGACCGGAGCGAAGGCAAGACCAAACTGATTTACGACGCAACGACGGATCGTTTACTCGGCGCCGGGCTGGTAGGTATCCACGCCGGTGAATTATTGGGCGAATTAACACTGGCATTGGAATTTGGTGCGAGTGTTGAAGATATTGCACTGACCATTCACGCACACCCGACCTTGCATGAATCCGTCGGTTTGGCCGCTGAATTAGGCGCAGGCACCATTACTGATTTGCCGAATCCGGCCGCGAAGAAACGCTAGTCCCCGCCCCCGTCAGCAGGTAGTTGCGTTGCAGCTACCTGCTCACCAGCCAATCCATGTTTTCTATAATGGCTTCACGCCTTGCGGGATTTTGAATAACCAATCGGGATCATAAGTCGCTTTCACCTGCTGCAAGCGCGGATAATTCGCGCCGTAATAAGCCACTTCATAATTGCTGATCAACGGGTCGATGTAATTCACATAAGCGCCTCCGGTAGTCCAGGGCGAGAGCGTTTGGCGGAAACTGTTTACCCAGACCTGGGCGGCGTCGACCTGGTTATTGGCTGTACCGGCGCGAAACCAGGTGTAGTACTCAACGCTAAACAGCGCCCCGCGATGCACAAATGCCGTCTCATCTGCTGCCAATTCATCGATTGCCCCGTGCATCAAATCCATGATCATCATGCCGTAATTGCCGGCAAGCTGGCTGTCCAGAATGGCTTGTTTCAGCACCAGCAAACCCTCTTCCGGGATAGGTTTGGCGAAGAAATCCGAACTCGCCGCAAACGCGTTGCGGGGATATTGGCCTTGACCATCGCCCTGAACGTGGCACGCCGGAATATTTAACTCGCCACAACCACTCAACATGACACTGCGATAGGGCTCGGTAACCTGACTCACCCATAAAGGCGTGACGCCGGCCTGTTGCAGGAAGTGCTGCCAGTGGGGCGTCATGTCCGCGATAGACCCGATACAAAAGACACGGATTTGCAACGCAGGGGAACTGGAGGGCGAATTCCAGCCGGGGATCGCCTGCGCCCAGATATGGTTGGGCAACGTCTCCGGCCATGCCTGCCAGGCACTCATAACCCTGGTGAAATCGTTGAAATCGAAATAGGAATCGAACGTGGTGATATCGGCAGTCGTATGGGTTTTAAAGGTAAAGCGGGTAACCACCCCGAAATTACCGCCGCCACCGCCGCGCAATGCCCAAAAAAGATCAGCGTGGTTTTGCGCATCGCACTCAATGACCCGCCCATCAGCGAGCACCACTTCCGCAGCAAGCAGGTTATCGCAGGTCAAGCCGTAAGCGCGATCCACAATGCCAATCCCGCCACCCAACGTCAGGCCACCAATACCCACTGTGGGGCAACTACCCGCAGGAATACCAACACCCTGCGCGCCCAATTGGTCGTAGATATCAACCAGCCTGGCGCCGGCACCGATAGTCGCGGTACCGGGTCCAACCTGGATACTTTTCATCTGCCCCAAATCCAGCACAATACCTTCGGTAGTCGAATAACCCGCGTAACCATGACCACCTGAGCGTGGCACGATCGCCAATTTTTGGCTGCGGGCGAAAGCCAGGGTCGCCTGTACGTCTTGCACACTGGTGCAACGCACCACGGCAACCGGTTTGATGTGATCGTAGCGGGTGTTGTAAACCCGTCGCAGGAGTTCGTAATCATTTTGTCCCGGACGCAGCACCGTGCCACTCAGCTGTGTCGCAAGTTGACCCCAAATTCCATTTTCAGAAGAAACACTACTGCTGCTCGAAGCAATACTTCCATTACCGCCGCCACTCCCACCACCGCACGCACTTAATGCAGTGGTAGTGAGGGATACCGCCAAAAATTTTCGACGATCCATAATCGCTCTTCCCCGTTATTCAGAGTGTAGTGAAAACACCTTTATGGTTGTGGGATTCCAGAGCGCGCGTAGTGATAGTGGAGTGAATCTGTTTTTATTGTTTGACCGGCATATATTGACCCGGAAAAGTATTCGTTACCCGGAGAGTTTCTATGCGGTTTGTTTCATTTAACAAGCAATGAGCCACCCTTGGCAACTTCACAAGTGTCATGTCTTTTTTCGCAAAAAAATGCCCGATTATATCGGGCATGTATCCGCACAAAAACAAATGCAGATAGTTAAATAACCATCACACCATCTGCTTCAATCAGCGAATTGCGCGGTAATTGATTGATGCCAATGGCGGCACGCGCAGGATAGGGTTGTTGGAAATAGTGGCCCATCACTTCATTGACTATCGGAAAATTTGCAAGGTCCGTCAGATAGATATTCAGCTTCACCACATCTTTCAACCCACCCCCGGCAGCTTCGCAAACCGCTTGCAGGTTTTTGAATACCTGGTGCGCTTGTACCGCGAAATCACCGTCCACCAATTGCATGGTTTTTGGGTCCAATGGAATTTGGCCGGAAAGATAAACAGTATTGTTAACTTTCACCGCCTGGGAATAAGTGCCGATAGCGGCGGGAGCATTGTCGCTGTGGATAATGGCTTTATTGGTCATGGGAGAACCTTTTAATCGATAGTCGTAATGGGAAGCGGTGAAGTATAAAACAAAATCCTCCGCGAGCTTCCTTTTTCAAAAAGTCTCACCCACTCCCCCTGGCCGGAGAAGGATTAGTTTTTAGAACGATTCACCCGAATCACAAAACTCAGATTGCGAATACGGCGCATGATATTGGCGAGATGGATACGGTTGTGCACCCCGATGCACAAATGGATAACACTGTTGTGCGCATCGCGTTCATGGACGTTGATGTGCTCGATGCTCGCACCTTGTTCGGTGATGCGCGTCGCCAACGTGGCAATAATGCCGCGATCACTTTCCACCTCAACACGCACATCCACCAGGAATTCACCGCTGACATTTGCGGCCCAATTCACCTGGCTGATTTTGTCGGGATAGTTGCGGATTTCAGCAATATTGCGGCAAGTGTCCTGATGGATTACCAGCCCTTTTCCGGAACTGACGTGGCCGATAATCGGATCGCCAGGAATTGGGCGGCAACAACGGGCAAAACTGATCATCATCCCTTCAGCGGAATCAATCGTAATTGCCGAGCCAACCAAACCGGTACGCGGCTTTGCTTCAGCATCCGGCTGCAACAATTTTATAATCGAATAAACCACCTTATTTCCAAGGCCGATTTCCTCGTAGAGTTTTTCCATCGAGTCAACCTGGGTACTCTGCAAAATCTTGTGCTGTTTTTCCTCGTTGAGATGCTCGAGATCGAGATGGATTTCTGCCAGTGCGCGGTTGAGCATACGTTTGCCAAGCGTCACCGATTGATGGTGGCGCTGGTGCTTCAGGTAATGGCGAATCGCCGAGCGCGCTTTCGCCGACACTACAAAATTGAGCCAATTCGGATTCGGTTGCGCACCCTGCGCCGTGATAATCGCCACTTTTTGTCCGCTCAATAACGGCTGCGACAACGGCGCCATGCGCTCGTTAATGCGGCAGGCTACGCAAGTGTTGCCGATATCGGTATGCACCGCGTAAGCAAAATCCACCGGAGTTGCGCCGGTGGGCAACTCCACAATTTTGCCTTTGGGTGTAAACACATACACTTCGTCGGGGAAGAGATCGATCTTGACGTTTTCGATAAACTCCAACGAATTACCGGCATTCTTTTGCATCTCCAGCAAACCCTGCACCCACTGGCGCGCACGGCTGTGGCTGGCATTGATGGTGGCATCGCTATTGGATTTGTAGAGGAAATGCGCCGCAATTCCGCTGTTGGCCATCTCGTCCATTTCCTTGGTGCGGATTTGCACTTCAATCGGCACCCCATGCATTCCCACCAACACGGTATGCAGCGATTGGTAGCCGTTGGTTTTGGGAATGGCGATGTAATCTTTAAATTCACCGGCAACCGGCTTGTAGAGGTTATGCACTACACCAAGTACGCGATAACAAGTATCTACGCTATCTACAATGATGCGGAACGCGTAGACATCCATAATCTCTTTGAAGAATTTTTTCTTCTGGCGCATCTTCTCGTAGATGCTGAACAAATGCTTTTCCCGCCCGATTACAATCGCGGTGATATTTTCCTTGAGCAGGCGTTTTTCAAACGACGCCTGGATTTGTTCTACCAGTTCCTTGCGATTACCGCGCGCAGTTTTTAACGCAGCTTGCAAGCGCGTAGCGCGCAACGGATACATACAGTAGAAGCTGCGATCCTCCAACTCCAGGCGCACATCGTTCATACCTAATCGATGAGCAATCGGCGCGTAAATTTCGAGGGTTTCTTTGGCGATACGGCGTTTTTTATCTGGCGGCATCGCACCTAATGTGCGCATGTTATGCAAGCGGTCGGCGAGTTTTACCAGGATCACGCGCAGATCATTGGCCATCGCCAATGCCATCTTCTGGAAATTTTCCGCCTGCTTTTCCGCGTGGGATTCAAATTCAATCTGCGTCAGCTTGGATACGCCATCCACCAGGTTCGCCACCGATTCGCCAAATTGGCCGGAGATGGCTTTTTTGCTGATGCCAGTGTCTTCAATTACATCGTGCAACATGGCCGCCATCAGGCTTTGATGGTCCATATGCATACTGGCGAGGATGTCGGCTACCGCGAGGGGATGGGTAATATAAGCTTCGCCGCTCCGGCGTTTCTGGCCGTCGTGGGCTTGTTCGGCGTAGAAGTAGGCGCGCTTCACCAAATTGATTTGGGAAGGTTCGAGATAAGACGATAGCCGATGGCTAAGGGCCTCGATGGTTTGCACGCCTCTCTCCAGATTTCACATTGCCAGCAGCGCCGGCATCAGGTTTCCAAAAGCACAACCGCCACTCATGGAGATGGTGGCGGCTGATGGAAATTTAAATCTCGTTGTCGTAAACACGTTCTGGCTTGGGTTGTGGCAGGGTGTCTTTTTCCAGCAGGATACTTGCGTCGATAAAACCTTCTTCAATTTCACGCAACGCGATAACGGTTGGCTTGTCGTTCTCAGGGGCAACAAAAGGATCTTTGCCACCGATGGCTAATTGGCGGGCGCGCTTGCTGCCAACCATCACCAACTCAAAACGGTTATCTACATGATCCAGACAATCTTCAACGGTAATACGTGCCATAACTCAATGCTCTGTTAAAAAGGTACTTTGTTAGAGGTACTTTGCAAAATTACGTGTCGGATAACACGTGGAATTCGGGGCGCTTCAGGTCCAAAGCACCAAGGGGGTCGCTATTATGCGTCAGCGGCAGCAACTATGCCAACCGCCGCTGGCTGAAATTAAGCCAATAAACTCTGCAACAGGCCATTGTGGCGCTCTGCCTGTCGTGCCAGGCGGATATGCTGGCTGGTAATTAGCGCCTGGAACTGTGCGAGCGCTACGGTGAAATCATCATTGATGATCAGATAATCCGCTTCCACATAATGAGACATTTCACTGATCGCCTCATTCATACGCGCTTCGATCACCGCATCATTATCCTGGCCGCGGCCGGTCAAACGCTGGCGCAAACAGGCTAATGAGGGCGGCAATATAAACAGGCTAACGGTGTCCGGCATTAGCTTGCGCACTTGTTGCGCACCTTGCCAATCGATTTCCAGGATCACATCGATTCCCTGGTTCAAGGTATCCACCACCCATTGCTGCGAGGTGCCGTATAAATTGCTGAATACGCGTGCATGTTCGAGGAATGCACCATCTTCCAGCATTTTTTCAAAGGTGGCGTGATCGACAAAATGGTAATTCACCCCGTCAATTTCACCGGGACGCATGGGGCGAGTGGTATGGGAAACAGAGACACAAACTTCCGGATTGGATTTGACCAGCGCGCTGACGAGACTGGTTTTGCCTGCACCCGAAGGCGCGGAAACGGTGTAAAGGGTGCCGAGATTAGCCATGAAGTCGCCTTGGAAAATTCGAAACAAATGAACAGATATCAAAGAATAGCGGAAATTATGGCACAGCTTGACGCAGCGCTCAGCCGAAAGTTTTATTGCCAGCGTTTTATAGCGAGTCAAACACCGTTAAATGTAACGGTAAATATGGCATAGTGAGCCTCTTGCCATCCGATCACACAGTGAACCCAAGATGCTACGTCAACTGCTTTCGATTAGCCAAACTGCTGAACGCCTGCGTGTGCGCCCGGATTATGTGCGTGCACTGGTAGCCAAAAAACGCCTTACGTTTATCCACGGCGAACAATTGGATGCAGCGGAAGTAGAACATCTCGCCAAACTAATGGACAAGCTGCGCAAGAATGGCATCGCAACACTGGTGGAAATCAGTGCGCAAGGGGATATCAATCTGTAATTCTTTTCGATTGCTTAATCGCACAACTCAATCACTTTTTTGCCGCGCTTTGGTGTACAAAAAGCTACCAATACCGCAGCAAATACCTGGTACTCAAATCAAAAGACGCTGGCAACCACGATAGCGATAAGTATGCGCAGATTGCCTCCGCCAACCTGACAATAAATCATTGAGCGCTGGGCCTTGCCTTACAATCAAGCCCAAACAAATTACAAGCCCTGCAATTTTGCATATTGCATAACCAAACGCTTGGTGCCGATTTTTTCGAATTTGACCTGCACTACCGCATTGGGGCCGGTGCCTTCAAATTGCAAAATAACCCCTTCACCAAATATGGCATGATTGACGCGCTGGCCAAGCCTGAAGCCGCTGCCTTCGCCGCTATCACTCAAGCTTTCACGCGCAGGTGTGCGCTGAAAACTGACCGGACGAGTGACGGCGGTTTTTAAACGAACTTCTTCAATGCAATCCGTCGGGATTTCTTTTACAAAACGCGAGACTGCATTGAAGGTTTCGTTGCCGTATAGCCGACGAGTTTCGGCGTAACTGATAAATAATTTTTGCATCGCGCGCGTGATGCCCACATAACAAAGGCGACGTTCTTCTTCCAAACGATCCGGATCATCCGCCGACATTTTATGCGGGAACAAACCTTCTTCCACACCGGCGAGGAATACCAACGGGAATTCCAAACCTTTCGCCGAGTGCAAGGTCATCAGCTGGATCGCTTCTTCAAATTCATCAGCCTGGGTTTCACCGGCATCGAGTGCAGCGGTATCTAAAAATTGTTGCAGTGGTGTAAGGTTTTCATCGCTTTCTTCTACATCAAACGCGCGGCACGCGGTAATTAATTCCTGCAAGTTTTCGCCGCGCGCCTGGCCTTTCTCGCCTTTTTCATTTTGATGGAACAGCAGCAAACCCGTGTCTTCAATCACCATGCGCGCGATTTCGTCGAGCGCAGGCGCATCGCCATTCACGTCAATTTCGCTAGTGTCTTGAGCGAGTTTGATAATTAAATTCAAAAACGTTTGCACCGCATTGCCGGCGCGCGCCGTTAACACTTTATGCGCGAGCATTTTTTCCGCAGCGGCCCACAGGGAAAAACCCTGCTCCCGCGCAAAGAGGCGAATGTCATCAACCGTCTTGCCACCAATGCCGCGCGTTGGTGTATTAATGACGCGCTCAAATGCCGCATCGTCGTGGCGATTGCTGATAAGGCGCATATACGCAATTGCATTTTTAATTTCGAGGCGATCATAAAAGCGCAATCCGCCGTAAATACGATAGGGAATTGCCTCGCGCAGCAACGCTTCTTCAAGTACCCGCGATTGGGCGTTGGAGCGATATAAGATCGCTACCGAATCGCGTTTATTACCTTGCTTTAACCAGCTTTGGATTCGCTCGACAATAAAACGCGCTTCATCCTGCTCGTTGTACGCGGCGTAAAGGGAAATCGCCTCGCCTTTATCACCCTCTGTCCATAATTCTTTGCCCAAACGCCCGGCATTGTGTTTGATCACCGCATTGGCAGCTTGCAAAATATTGCCGGTGGAACGGTAATTTTGTTCGAGGCGATATACCTGTGTGCCGGCGAAATCCTGCGAGAAACGCTGGATATTTTCTATTTTTGCACCGCGCCAGCCGTAGATGGATTGGTCGTCATCGCCCACTGCCGTTACACAACTTTCTTTGCCGGCAAGCACACGCAACCAGGCGTATTGCACACTGTTGGTATCCTGGAACTCGTCGACAAGGATGAATGGAAAACGCTGGCGATAATGTTCCAGGATGTGCGGCTTGTGGAGCCAGAGTTCATGGGCGCGCAACAAAATTTCAGCGAAGTCCACCATGCCACCGCGCTGACAATCCTCTTCGTAGGCGCGATAAATTTGCAGCATGGTGCGCACAAATGGATCGCCCGTTTCCTGGATGTGTTGCGGGCGCAAACCTTCATCTTTTTGTTCGTTGATGTACCACTGTGCTTGTTTATGCGGCCATTTATTTTCATCCAGATTGAGTGCTTGATATACACGCTTGATTAACCGCAGCTGGTCATCGCTATCAAGGATCTGGAAATTTTGCGGCAGGTTTGCATCTTGCCAATGGGCTTTTAACAAACGATGGGCAAGACCATGGAAAGTGCCGACCCACATAGCGCGGCTGTTGATGTGTTGATTGTTCTGGTGGAAGAGTTCATCCAGCCGGCTGCGCATTTCGCGTGCGGCTTTGTTGGTAAACGTCACCGCCATAATCGAGTAGGGCGACACCCGCTCCACCTGGATCAACCAGGCAATGCGATGCACCAGCACCCGGGTTTTACCGCTGCCGGCACCGGCCAGGATTAACTGGTTGGTGGCGGGGGCAGAAACCGCATCGCGCTGGGCATCATTGAGGTGGTCGAGCAGCAGGGAAACATCCATAACATTAAGGCCGGCGGGCAGGGAGCCCGAAAAATTCATCAATAGGAATGGGGCGATTTTACTGTTTAGATATACATATCGCTACCTTTGTTTTTATCCCGTTGTCATTAGCATTTTAGAAACAGGCGACACGCGTTATGCTGGCATTAACAGATAACTGTACGGAGTAAATACCCATGAACGAGAAGCAACACCAATGGCTGCAACGCTGTATAGACCTGGCATGCGCACACGCCGGTAGCGGCAAGGGTGGGCCATTTGCGGCGCTGGTGGTCAAAAACGGGGAAGTGATTGCCGAGGGTTGTAACGAGGTGACGAGCACCAACGATCCCAGTGCCCATGCGGAAGTTGTCGCTATTCGCAATGCCTGCCAGCGATTAGGCAGTTATCAATTGGACGATTGTGAGATTTACAGCAGCTGCGAGCCCTGCCCGATGTGCCTGGGGGTAATTTTCTGGGCGCGCCCGAAAGCGGTGTATTTTGTCGCCAGCCGCGAGCAAGCAGCAGCGGCCGGGTTTGATGATGAGTTTATCTACGAACAAATCAACCTGGCGGGCAACCAGCGACATATCCCGTTTGTGCATCAACCATTGGCTTCAGCCAATCATCCATTTGAGCACTGGTGTAACTGTTGCACCAAACAGGCGTACTAGGCAACCCGGCAAAAATCATTTGTTATTGCAGCTTTTGGCGCGAATGAGCATCACCCCAAACAACCCTATAAAGAACACCACCAGCGGGAGCGAATCGGGTACAGAACTGCCGGTTTGCGGGGCACTCACATGAAAACCACTGCGCGCCAGCAATGGCGGTGGCGTACGTTCAGTAGTGGGAAGGGAGACCAAAACAGGCGTGGGGTGATGGCTTTCCTCAAGCATGCATTCACCCTGGGGGTTGCGATCAATACCCGGGATTTTGGCGCAATCCAGCAGCGATGCCCGGCAATCCATGGCAAATACCAGGGTAAAAGCTACCCCTGCAAGCCGGTAGCTTGCTGATAGTGTTAGATGGTTCATTTCCCCCCTCCTCCCCAAAGGCAGGGTCTTGGTAACTTGACTGTAGCATCGATAAAAAGTGATTCAAGTTACCACTTTTGGGGGAATTTAAATGCCAATCTCTGCGCATAAAGACAATTTAAGCGACAAGCCATTGATTTTATTGGCAGGAAAAAAATCGCTAAAAATCCCAAGTAGCCAGCAGCTATAAAAGGGATTTTAGAAAGGAAAAAATGATCCAGGAAATTCGCCTTTACGTATCAACGCAGCGATATCCATGCTCAATGCAACGCCCGCGTGCACCAAAACACCGCCCCAGATCGAGCGCGATTGCAGTGCCAGGATACCGAGGAACAGGCCGAACAAAATGGCGCCGGTAGCTTCCAGCCAAAGCTTGGGGAAATGAATCATCAGGTAGGGCACACACATCACCCAAATCGCATTGGCGCCAATAGCCGGACGCAAGGCATTGAGCATAAAGCCGCGGAAGAAAAACTCCAGGAATATAAACTGGCTCATGTAAAGCAATTCCCACAGCAGGAAATCCAGCCAGCTGCGGCCCGCGTGGCGATAGAACGGATAATGCCCGACAAAATCCTCTCCCATGCTGACCAAGACCACAAACACCAGGATTGGACTGAGCAGCAGCAGGTAACCGCGCCAATGCTCGCCGACCTGGTTCCAGCGCCAGCCAAAGTCGCGCATTTGTGCGCGGAATATAAAGCGTATCACCAGCCAGGGCAGCACGATAAAAGTCAGCAGGTGGCAACCCGTCCACCACACATAACTACACAACTCTAACCAACCGGCGTCGCGCAATTGTTGCAAGTAATCCACACCGCGCCTTTCACCTAACGATTGCAACAAGGCATGGAGATTGGTGGCGAATTTGCCGTAATGGAGGATGAGCAAGCTGACTGACACCGTTGCCAATACGATGAACACCCGCCGTAACGCTTCGGGGCGGGACATTTGCCAGGAAGGTGCCGCTGCATCGATCTGGTCCAGGGCGCGCAATATCTGGCGCGGATGCAAAGCGGCAAGTTTCATTGTTATTGTCCGGTAGTCGGTTACTGTCCGCTTATTGGGCCTTGGCAGTTTTGCCTTTGGTTGTACGCGCAGGGTTACGGCTGCTTTCGTACATATCAAGGAATTTAAAAATAATGTCTTTGGCAAAGCGACTTTCGGAGTTGGTGAGAAACACCATACCGATTTGCAAATCGCGATTAAACACCATCTCGGTGCGGAAACCTTTTACATGGCCGCCATGATGGACAAAGTTTTTGTAGCGCCCGTAATCAAATACTCGCCAGCCCATACCATATGCCGTATTTACTGCAGCTTTGTGCCCGGAGTAATAATTTTGCGCCGGTGTATTTTTAGTCACACGGGATTGAATAGGGTTAAGTACCGAGGGCGGCAAGGCTTCAGGGCGCTTACCCATTTGCCCGAGCAAAAATTTGGACATATCCACAATGCTGGCATTGACGCCCGCCGCTGGCGCAACGCGATACCAGTTGGGCGTCACCGCCGTGGGAATCCAGCGCTTGCCGTTAGAAATGTGTGGCGCCGCGCGATTGGGGGAGGCGTTGTAGTTACTTAATCCGTAAGAAGCAGTGCGCATCCCTAACGGATCAAAAATATTTTTCTCCACGTATTTTTCAAAGCTCATCCCGGATTTCTTTTTGATCATCTCGCCCGCCAGGCTATAGCTGACGTTCTGGTAGGCATAGCATTTACCCGGAGCACAAGCAAAATTCACATAGCGCAAACGCCGGACAATTTCGGCGTAACTCATATTCTCGTCGATAAAATGGCTGTAGGTATGGCGGGGTAAACCCGACGCCTGGGAGAGCACATTGCGGAACGTCAGCTGCTTGCCGTAGCGCGCATTCTTAAAGGCGACATCCGGTAAAACCGAGGTGACGGTGGTATCCCAGGAAATTTTGCCTTCATTGACCAGTTCACTGGCGGCGGTGGCGGCGAAGGATTTGGAGAGGGAGGCAAGGCGAAAAACAGTATCAGGGGTCAGGGTTTCACGGGTTCCTGCGCGGCGAACACCATAGCCTTGCAGGGATTTGATTTGCCCACCCGAGACCACAGCAATGGCAACACCGGGGACAAAAGGTGCGACCTTTTTCGCCACGTAATCCTCAAACTCCGCCACAAAAGCTTCGGGATGTCCGGCGGGATAACGCAACGCACTGATCGGTGCGGTAGTGACAACAGGAATAGTAACTGTCGCCGCTCCCGGCTCCTCGTCATCAAATTTTTCCTCACCCACTCTTTCATCATCCAGCGCCGATGCTGACGGCCTCCGGAGTTCAGATTTTTGGGCGACGACTTTGGGTGATTGTTGCGGCGTTGCCGCCACAGTGGGCGCCGCTGGATTTCTATTTGCAGTACTGCTGCTATTCACCGCCAGTGCATTGCTGCCAACCAAAGTGCCGGCTGAAACAGATGACGTAGATGCCACCACCGGAACACCTATCGCCGGTGTAAGCACTTGCGCGGGCACATTTACCGCTGTTGCCGACGACGCCACAAGCGGTTGTTGCGCTATTTGTTGCTGGACCGTTTGCTGCTGGATCACCTGTTGTTGCACTGGCAGTTGTTGCACAGCCGGTGCCGACGAGGCAGCAAGGGTTTGGGTGTAGGGTGTGGTTTGCAAACCTTGCGCGGCAGCTACAGACGTAGCGGCACTACTGGCTTGCTGCTGGAATGGGAGGGCGATGGGCACGGTAACCCGCTTTTCCCCGTTGGCCATAACTGGCACAGCAGTGGAAACCAGCAGAGCACACAATAGGCCCGTTAGAAATGTTGTTGTCGTTTTTGGTATCAGGATAACGGGCATCAGCGATTCAGTATGTCGTATTTCAATTAATGGGTAGCCTTAAGGGCATTTAAATTTCTGATAAACAAACGCCATCGTTGCAGTGCAATATCCAATCAACAACATTGCACTGCAACGATGGCGTTATTTTTCCCTTAACAAAGTGCGGCCTCTGTTGCATCCGGAACGTTTATCCGGGGCGAATTCTAACCTGAACCTTACCACCCGAATCTTAACGGGAGTTAAAGTCACACTGAATTGGTGATTACAATGTTTTAATGTATTCCACCAACTCCCAGCGCTCGGCTTCGGTCAGAGGTTCCTGCCTGGTTCCGCTCACAGCCGGAGCGTGGACTGTGCCGTATTCGTGGCCAATATTCAAATCGCCACGCCTGGTTGCACGGAAGTGGAATCCTTCATAGCCTTCGGTGCGCAATCCGATTTTCACCGGATCAAATTCGCGGCTGCCCACTTTAAATTCATTCGGGCGATATTGGCCATCCTCCGGATCGCCGTCGCGTTTTATCGGCAGCAACAAATCATAAATACTCGGCACCGAACCATTGTGCAAGTAAGGCGCGGTAGCCCAGATACCATTCAAGGGGCGCGCTTTGTAAGCCAGCAGTGAATTGTAGGGCAATGCCGTTGTGTCGGACCAATAGTCGCCGGATTTTACACTGGCTTTGATTTCATTATCAAAGAAGGATTTCGCCATCATGTACAACCAATCCAGCGCGCGACGCGGCCACCATTTATCAGGGTCGGGCTCGGTTGCCACTTCACCCATGGTTGCCGCCGTTAATATTTGCACCACCGGCGCGCGGTCTTTGATCACCAGCGAACCCACACTTTCTGATTGATAAGTGTTTTTAAAATTCCCCGAGTAGCCAGTGTAGTTCACACTATTTTCCGCCATAGCACGGTCGGTACCCATCAAGTCGATATTGGCCATGCTCGCAACGACAATCCGATTCCAGTCGGTGCGATCAATCACCTCATGGCAGGACTCACAATATTGCGCATACAACTGGCGACCGCGGCGAATTTTGGTTTCATCGATTTGCCATTCGGAAAACTTGCCAAAAATGTCATTGGCTTTTTTCTGCTCGGGATTATTGGTGCCGGTATCAATCGTTGGCCACACCGGTGAAGTCAGGCTTTTCAGATGGGATTCCAGTCGCGACAAATTCACCAGATCAATGGAAGACGTGAAATCGATTTGATAACTCTTACCGCGCTGGCCAGTCAATAACGATGACAAACTCCAGCCACGTTTGTGCGCGGTCCAATCAAGGATACCAAATACACCGATCACTTCACCGGTGTTGCGCCCCAGCGGCCCGACTCCCGAGTTATTCGCCAAACCATTCCATTGCACATAGTCGGATTGCACGATATCCCACAGGAACGGATAACTGACCGGCGCGTTGGGTTCATTAAAAATTTGCGCTTTTATGCGCTCCATATCAGGGAGGCCTAAACCGGGATAGCCGTCTTTTTTTGACATCAACCGATCAATAATCCGCGCAAATTGCAGGTCGCCAATAATAGTTTCGCTGATGCCATCGAGGACGTTATCGACCTGCTCCTGAGTCAACAAATTCGTATCATCTTCACCGGCTCTCGTCACACCGAGTAGCACATCGCGCAATTGGTTGCGGCTGATGACATGTTCCAGTACGCGGTTATAAATGCGGCCAAAGGCATCCAGGCGCGCATAGCCGTATTCCACATTGGAGTGATTGATAGTGTTGTAGAGGCGGATTTTGCGCGTCCAGCGTTTAAGGTCAGCTTGCACATCATCAGCATTGGAATAGGTGTTATTCAACTCCAATACGCGCGTCACAAAGCGATGGTTTTTCTCGCTGTTTTCCACAGCCGCCGCCAGGCTTTTTTCCAGGCCAGTGAGGAAACCCACCATATCCGCCATAGCCGCGCCGCCATCAATACGCAGTGCGTTGCCTTTGTAATTCACCTGGCCGGTGTGACAGGCAGCGCAAGTCAGGCCGATATAATCATTGCCTTTGTAGGTTTCTTTCACGAAGCCTACGGGTAAACCATCGGGGTTAAAAAAAGTAGGCTTTTGCGGCAGGTAACGGTATTTATCGATCACGCTGTTCGCGCGAAACAAACCGGTGGAATCCGCTTGCTCCAGGGCGATGAAAAAATCGTAGGGCATCAACGCTGAACCCTGCGTGGTGTTGTAATACCACAGGCTATCGTTGGCATCCCAACCCTGGTCCAGGTAGATCGGCGTGGAATAATTTTCGCCAAACGCGCCTTGCTCAATCGCAATCGCGCCACGATCAGGATCGTCATCCCAATTCTGGTAAAGCTTTCCTAGCGTAAGGCCAATCGCCATCAATATGGCGATGAACACCAGCCATTTGAACAAACCCCGGAAGAAACGACGGGTAAAAAGGTTGCCCAGGCTCAACGCGCCCATAGTGTTAACTCCTATTTAAAGTTTTGTCCTATCAATACTTCGTTATAGGTCGATGCTTTCTTATCAATATGCTGGTTATTGATATTTTTGTTGTCGCTGCCTTTGATGAGTGATGCAACTAGACAGATTAAAGATACTATGCGCGCCAACGTTTACCACTATTTATTAGCGCATTCCCGGGGTTATTCATGTTACGCGGGATTACACCGGGACTTTTGGCCCGACTTGCAACTCCAACGCCATGGCAGTAGTGTAGCCGCGTATTTTTGTCCCCCTGGTTAATGATTAATCAACTCTGAGGAAATCCCTATGAAAAAATTCTCCATCATCCTCGCTGCCGCCCTCGTCAGCCTGACCAGTGCCTGTACCTGGGTGAAAGTGTCTGAACAAGGTTCCAACGTCGCAGTGGCCAACGCCGCCAACGTGCGCAGCTGTGAAAAAGTGCGCACTGTTAACGTAAAAGTAAAAGATAACTTTGTGGGTTCCATGAAGCGCGACCCGAATAAAGTTTCCACTGAACTGACCAACATGGCGCGCAACGAGGCGACCCAATTCGGCGGCGACACCGTAGTGCCGGTTTCCCAACCGGCCGATGGCCGCCAAAGCTTTGATGTGTACAAGTGCAACTAAGCGAAATAGTGGCACTGTCAAAACAAAGGCCGGGTTAATCCCGGCCTTTTGCATTTCTTTTTGCGTATTCCTTTTCGATTCTCCACATCTCCGTAATTTTTTGTACATAGCGCACGGCTTTTTGCACTTGCTTCCGCTTTATCACCCAAATCTTTGCTAGTGTTAGCGGCAGATAATTTTTGTCTTATTGCTGTCACATAATTGCCATAATCTGGCGCAAAATCCGGTGTGTAAATGAGGTCCAAGGTGTCCAACGCCTATTTCAATCGCGAACTGAGCCTGCTCGAATTTAACAAGCGCGTGCTTCACCAAGCTTACAATCGCAATTTGCCCTTGCTGGAACGGCTGCGTTTTTTGTGTATTTTTTCCACCAACCTCGATGAGTTTTTTGAAGTGCGCGTCGGCGGGCTGGTGGAAATTTTGGAGCGCAACGCACCGCCCACCCACGGGCCGGATGGCATGACCCAAACCCAGACCCTGAATGAAATTTCCCTGCGCGCCCACGAACTGGTGGCCGAACAATACCGCATCCTCAATAGCGAATTGCTGCCGTCCATGCGCGACCACGGCATCCAGGTGTTGCGCCGCGAAGATTGGACCCCGGAACAAATCCAATACCTGAAACATATTTTTTTGTCCGATGTGCTGCCGGTATTGAGTCCAATCGGGCTCGACCCCGCGCACCCGTTTCCGCGCATCCTCAATAAAAGCTTGAACTTTATTGTCCGGCTCGATGGCAAAGATGCCTTTGGCCGCAACTCGGGCCGCGCGATTGTGCAGGTGCCACGTTCGCTGCCGCATATCATTGAATTGCCCGAAGCCCTGAGCCATAACGGACGCAATTTCGTATTTATTTCCTCCATCATCCATTTTTTCATGGCCGAAATATTCGTCGGTATGACGGTGATGGAGAGCTACCAATTCCGTCTCACCCGCAACTCGGACATTTTCCTCGACGAAGAAGAGACCGACGATTTATTGCGCGCGGTACAAGGTGAACTGGCATATCGCCAGTACGGTGATGAAGTACGCCTGGAACTTACCGACACCTGCCCGTCTGAACTGGAGCAATTTCTATTGCAGCGTTGCGAAATTAAAGAGCGCGATTTGTACCGCATTAACGGGCCGGTGAATTTGAATCGCTACAGCGATTTGTTCGATCTGGTGAAAGATGCGCAGCATTATTTCAAGCCATTTATGCAAGCAATGCCCAAGTTGCCCAAGCGGACTAACTCGTATTTCGAAGTGCTGCAAAAACAGGATATTTTGCTGCATCACCCCTTCGATTCATTCCAGGGTGTGGTGGACTTCTTGCGCGAAGCGGCCACCGATCCAAACGTGTTGGCGATTAAACAAACGCTGTATCGCACCGGTTCCAATTCGCCGATTGTGGATGCGTTGGTTGCCGCTGCCAAAGCCGGCAAGGAAGTCACCGCGATTGTGGAATTGCGCGCGCGTTTTGACGAAGAGCAAAACGTCGCCCTCGCCGAACGCTTGCAGCGTTTTGGTATCCACGTGATTTACGGCGTGGTCGGCTTTAAAACCCACTCCAAAATGATTCTGGTCGCGCGCCGCGAAACCGGAAAATTACGTTACTACGTGCACCTGGGTACCGGTAACTATCATCCGCGCACCAGTAAAATTTATACCGATTACGGTTTGCTCACGTCCGATAAAGAAATCGGCGAAGATGTGTATCGCATCTTTTTGCAATTATCGAGCATGGGCAAAGCCTCCAAAATGGAAGCGCTGTTATACGCCCCATTCACCTTGCACAGGGGCATGGTAAAACGTATCCGCACGGAAAAGGAAAACGCCGAACACGGCAAGCCGGCGCGCATCATCGCCAAGATGAATGCGCTGTACGATGAGGAATTGGTGAATGAACTTTACGCTGCCTCGCAAGCGGGCGTGCAGATCGATTTGATTGTGCGCGGTGTTTGCCAGTTGCGTCCGGGCGTTGAAGGCTTATCGGAAAACATCCGCGTGCGTTCGATTATCGGCCGCTTCCTTGAGCACCATCGCGTGTTTTATTTCGAGAATAGCGGCAACCCCGAATTGTTCTGTTCCAGCGCTGACTGGATGCTGCGCAACATGTTCCACAGGGTCGAGACCTGCTTCCCGATCAAGCACAAGAAAATCCGCGACCGGATTCTGGAAGACCTGCATTTGTACCTGGCCGATAACACCCATGCGTGGTTATTGCAGGACGACGGCAGTTATATCCTCACCCAGCCCAAAGAAGGTGAAGAAACAATTGATGCACAGGCTGTGTTATTGGAGCGTTGGTCCGCGCATATCAGCAATTAACGCCCCATCACCATGGATGGTGAACCCATGAAATACCCGCAAAACGCGCGTACATCCTTCACCCATAAAAATCAAACCCGACCAGTTTCGCATTTCCGGCAAAAAGCCCGAAATATGGTCCTGTAAACACACCTGCCATAATTTCCGAATAAATCTTACTTATATATTCTGGGCGCACCCGCTTCCGGCCTATGCCGGTTCTCTCCAGCAGGTTAAACAACTAACAACAATAGCCATAAATCACGTTGTACCTGATTCACGGCAAGGTATCGGCAATAACACCGACCACAGGCCCACTGTGTAGTCACTATCGTCTACAACACAACTCTAGAGAGATAAGAATATGATTAGGCATAACCTGCAACCCTGGTTGCGCAAAACGTTATTGGCCTGCGCGTGCGCAGGTTTGATGGGAATAGCGGCAGCGCCGAGCTTTGCTGCACGCCAGGCCGAGCACCTGGACCGTGGCGTGGTAGCCCTGCCGTCCGGCAGCGGCATATTTATTAGCTGGCGAATGCTAGGGAGTGATCCGGCAGCAATTGGTTTTAACGTGTATCGCAACGGCGCCAAAATTACCTCATCACCAATTACCACCAGCACCAATTACGTTGATGCAACCGGTACCACCAGCGCCGCCTACACCGTGCGCCCGGTTATAAATGGCATCGAATATGCTGCTAACGCCGCCAAAGCAACCTGGGCAAACCCTTATTGGGCGATCAACCTCAATCGCCCGGCAGGGGGAACCACCCCCAGTGGCGAGGCTTATACTTATTCCCCTAACGACCTGAGCGTGGGCGATCTGGATGGCGATGGCCAGTATGAAATCGTAGTGAAATGGGACCCGTCCAACGCCAAAGACAATTCCCAATCCGGTTATACCGGTAATGTATTGATTGATGCCTATGAATTTAACGGCACCCAGTTATGGCGTATTGACCTTGGCAAAAACATCCGCGCCGGCGCGCATTACACCCAATTTATGGTGTATGACCTGGACGGTGACGGCAAAGCCGAAGTGGCGATGAAAACCGCACCGGGCACCCGCGATGCCGCCGGCACCGTATTGGGTGGCAGCAATGCCAATACCGATTACCGCAATTCCAGCGGTTATATCCTGTCCGGCGCAGAATACCTGACCATTTTCAACGGCCAGACCGGTGTGGCATTAGCCACCACGGATTATTTACCCGCACGCGGCACCGTTAGCAGTTGGGGCGACAGCTATGGCAACCGCGTGGACCGCTTCCTCGCTGGCATCGCTTATCTGGATGGCAGCCGCCCGAGCCTGGTGATGACACGCGGCTACTACACTCGTGCGGTCCTGGTCGCATGGGACTGGCGCAACGGTAGCCTGACCCGTCGCTGGACGTTTGATAGCAATTCCAGCGGCAATGGCGCCGCAGCGGGCCAGGGCGCGCACTCACTAACCGTAGGCGACGTTGATCAGGACGGTAAAGATGAAATCGTCTACGGTTCCGCCACCATCAACGACAACGGCACGCTGATGTACTCCACCGGCCTGGGCCATGGCGATGCGCTGCATTTATCCGACTTCATCCCCAGCCGTCCCGGGCTGGAAGTATTTATGGTGCATGAGTCCAATGCCGTGGGTGTCGATATGCACGACGCCAGAACCGGCCAGGTTATCTGGAGCATTCCCAGCGGCGGTGCTGACGTGGGCCGCGGTGTGATTATGGATATCGACCCGCGTATCGCCGGTGCGGAAAGCTGGGCCAGCGTAGGCGGATTGAATAATCCCACCGGCGGCCAGATCACCACCACCAAACCGGCATCCATCAACTTCGCCAGCTGGTGGGACGGCGATTTGCTGCGCGAGCAGTTGAATAACACCATGATCGACAAATGGAATTACAGCAATAACTCCAGCTCGCGCTTGCTGACCGCCTATAACTACGGCGCCGCATCCAATAACGGCACCAAGTCTACACCCGGCCTGTCGGCAGATCTGTTCGGAGACTGGCGTGAAGAAGTAATCTGGCGCCATGAAAATAACAGCCAGCTGCTGGTGTTTTCGACCACTGCAGTAACCAATAACAAGCTGCGCACACTGATGCACGACTCCCAATATCGCCAAGCCATCGCCTGGCAAAACGTGGCCTACAACCAACCCCCGCACACCAGTTTTTTCCTTGGCGAAGGGATGGCAACACCCGCAACGCCGGATTTGAGTTACGTGGGCACCAACCCTAATGGCGGGCCGTTAACGACTTCCAGTTCAGTTGCATCCACCAGCCGTAGCAGTTCGTCAACACCGGTAACCAGTAGCTCATTGTCCAGTCGTTCCAGCAGTGTGATAGCCGCCACCAGTTCATCGCACAGCAGCACGCCAAGCTCAACACCAGTTACCAGCAGCTCACGCAGCAGTATGGCCTCCAGCGCTGCGAACACCGGCGGTAATTGCAGTTATGTAATTAGCAACAACTGGGGTGCAGGCTTTACCGGCGCGATCCGTATTACCAATAAAGGCACCAGCGCAATCAACGGCTGGAATATCAATTGGACTTATGCGGGCAGCACGCGCCTGAGCGGTTCATGGAATGCGACCGTAACGGGAACCAACCCTTATTCGGCAAGCAACCTGAGCTGGAACGCCAGCATCCAACCCGGCCAAACGGTTGAATTCGGTTTCCAGGGCACCCACACCACGGCGGAAACGCCCGTGATTACCGGCTCTGCCTGTAATTAATTTTACGGATAACAAAAAAGGCCGATGGTGCATTGCCATCGGCCTTTTTGTTTTCGCCAAGATCAACTCACCTCGCGCCCAACCAGGCCCCGGTACTGGTTACCAGCAATCCTGAAATTAACCAGGTGCTGAGTTCCTCACCTAAAATCAGCGATGCGCCTATTCCCGCCAGCGCTGGCACCAGCGCCATGCACGCGCCCGTTCGTGCCGGACCAAGCCGCGTCATCGCCGCCATATAAAAAAACATCGCAATAACCGCCACCACCACGCCCTGGTAAATAGCTTGCAACGCAATATCAGCGACAGGGGCATGCAGGATTTCCTTGGGCAAGAACAGAAAGTAAACCGGAAGATAAATAAGAGCCGCGAGCAACGCACTGCCAATGGCGGTTTCCCATGGACCGAGGCCGGAGCGCTTGGCCAGGATGGTATACAACGCCCAGATAATTGATGACGCGACCAGCAATATATCCCCAGGCAAGGTGTTTTCACTGCGCGAGAAAATATCCACGCCGAGGCAGAGAATTCCCACCGCAATCACCGGCAATGCAATGCGCAGGTTGCTGCGCAAGGGTTCTTTCAGCAGCCAAAATGCCAGCAAAGGCACGAAGAAGGGCAACAACCCTGAAATCAACACCGCACCGTGGGCAGCCGGTGCATGCTTGAAGGCAAGGTAAACGACGACGGAATAACCGATACCGCCGCTGAGCGCGAGGGACAGCACGGTTTTATTGAACAGCGGCACCCGCTTCCAGAATATCCATAGCGGCAACAGGATCAGGCTCGCAGCACCGAAGCGCAAGGCGGTGATATCAAACGCATTCAGTGCGCTGGCTCCGCCCATGCGCGCCACCAGCACAAAGCCGGACCAGATTAAAACCGTACCGGCAACAAAGAAATAGCCGCTTTTGGATGCAGATGTTTGCATGGGCAACCCCATAAAAAAGACGGAGGAAAAATCACTCCGATGGCAGCAACAGAGGATTGCAGTTAATCAATCACCAATTCCAGCTGGTAACCAATATCCGCCAGGTGACGCTGCTCCGTTTCCAGGTCAGCCTGGGTAAGGGGATGGCCGCTGATCCACTTTTCCGAAAGCAATAATTTCATTTTTTTGCCATCGGCTTTTAACGTCATCGCCGGCAAGCCTTTTTCAATACGGCCGCGGTGAAAAATAATGGCCATGCGCAATAAAATCGCCAGGCGCACCAACTGGGTGTTTCCCATCGGAAATGTTTTGCTGGGAAAGCGCTTGCGATGGGCCAGCACCAATGCCGCCAGCTGGGCCTGCTCCGAACGCGAACAACCGGCGAGATCGACGTGCTGCACGATGTAGGCGGAATGTTTGTGGTAATCGGCGTGGGCGATATCCAGGCCGACGTGATAAAGGCGCGCCGCCCAACCCAATAATTTATCGGCATCATCCGTGGTGAGGCGCCAGGCGCGCTCGACCTGGTTGAGTAAATTCAGCGCCGTTTTTTCCACCGCGCGGGCTTTATCCATATTTACGCGGAAACGTTCGGCCAGGGCATCCACGCTCGCCTGACGAATATCGTGGTCTTCAAGGCGGCCTTTTTGATCGAACAACAAGCCTTCGCGCAACGCCCAATCAGCAGCCACCATTTTGTCGAGCCGAAGGGCATCGAAGAGCGCACAGAGCACTACCACACCGCCAAGGAATACCGGTTTGCGATCCTCCGACAAGCCGGGAATCTGGACATCCAGGCCGCCGTGGTCAATGTAGATCGCCATAATTTTTTCCAGCGAGTCCACGGTGATTGTGCCATCACTCCAACCATTCGCTTCGCACACTTTAGCCACTGCTTTAATACTGCCCGAGGCACCGAGCACCTGGTTCCAGCCCTGTTCCAGGAATTCGTCACGCACCGGCTCCAGCTCCTGCAAACAGGCGATGACTGCACGCGCAACCAGTTTTTCGTCGACACGGCCATCCATAAAGAATTTTTTAGTGATCGCCACGCAGCCCATGTTCAAACTTTCCTTGAGCAAGGGCTTCATGCCTTCGCCCAGGATTACTTCGGTACTGCCACCGCCGATGTCCATCACAATCCGCTTGCCTTTACCCGGCTCAATGTAATGGGCCACGCCGAGATAAATCAGGCGCGCCTCTTCGTCGCCGGAAATAATCTCCACCGGATGGCCCAGGCGTTTTTCCGCTTCTTTCAGGAATTGGCGCGAATCGCGCACGCTGCGCAGGGTTTTGGTGCCGACGATACGCACAATCCGCGAAGGATAAGCGCGCAAGGCTTCGCCAAACCGTTCCATACACGCGAGGGCGCGTTCGCGCGCATCCTCACTCAGGCTGCCATCGGACTGTAAACCAAACCCCAGGCGCACCGGCTCGCGCAGACGATCAAGCAGGGTCAACTGGCCGTTGTCCCAGCGCGCGACAATCATATGGAAACTGTTGGAACCCAGATCAATCGCAGCGATATGACTGGCGCGGGAGTGGCTTCTGAGGTTGAACATAGGCGGTTTCTCGCAAACATCGGCAGGCAGTGATTATGCGAGACTTTGGCGAGATTACAAATCGCAAAACCATTACGCATTGATCTGGTTTGGAAAAAGTGAAGCAAAAATAAAAAAAGGCAATCACCTGCGTGATTGCCTCCGGGAGAATACCTGCGTCGATTAATTAACGACTTCAGGTTTTTCCGCTTGTGCTTGATCTGCCGCTTGTTGCTGGGCAGCAGCAATGGCTTGAACAAACACGGCATCAAAGTTGATCGGTGCCAGCATCAGGGGTGGGAAGCTGCCACGACCGAGAATACTGTCCACCGCTTCGCGCGCGTAAGGGAACAGGATTTGCGGACACGCGGTGTTGATCAATTGGGTAATGGCCGGGCCTTCGATATTGGCAATGCCAAACAAACCGGCTTGTTTCACTTCAACCAGGAATACCGCGCGGTTATCAATATTTGCAGTGATGGTCAGGAACAACACCACTTCAAACAAACCGTCTTCGATCTGGTTTGCCTGGATATTCAGGTCTTGCTGGATATTTGGCTTGAACGCCTTGGTAAATGCTTCTGGCCCCATCGGGGTTTCAAAGGAAATATCTTTTAAGTAAATACGTTGGATAGCAAAAATGGGGCCTTGTGCGCCTTCGGCAGCTTCCGCGGCTTGTTGGTTATTTTCTTCAGACATAATGAACTCGACTCGATGGGATTAAATAAAACACTCGGCCAATCAGGGTTGTGCCAGCAGTGGATCCAGTTTGCCCGCTTTATCCAACGCCCAGAGATCGGTAAAGCCGCCGACATGGGTGTCGCCGATCCAGATCTGCGGTACTGTGCGCTGACCGCTTTTGGCCATCATTTCCTGGCGCAATTGCGGTTGGGTGTCCACGCGAATTTCTTCCACTGCCACTCCTTTTTGCGCTAACAATTTCTTCGCATTAACGCAGAACGGACAAACAGCAGTGGTGTACATCAGCACGCGGGCCATAAATAACTCCGAGGTTAACTAACCAGTATTTCAATTCTTCACTTACTTACCTTTAACAAGCGGCAAACTCTGCGCCTGCCACTCGGCAATACCACCGCTCAGGCGACGCACGTCAAAACCTTCTTTACCCAGCAAACGACCTACCGCACCAGCGTGCTGGCCGAGTTTATCCACCAGGATAATGGTTTTGCCTTTATGGCTGGCCACTTCGGTGGTTTCCTTGTTGAGTTTGGAATACGGGATATTCAATGCACCAACAATATGGCCCGCCTTGAATTCCGCACCTTCGCGTAAATCCACAATCACCGCATTGCCATCATTAACCAGGCGGGTTACTTCGTGGGGTGATACCGGGCGGCCACTCTTGATACGATCACGCCATATATACACATAAATCAATGCAATCAGAACGGTGACCAATAGCCACTCTTGGGTAACAAAATTAATAAAATCCACGGTATTGGCCTTCTTGTAAATCTGCAGGGGGACGATAAAACGACCCGCTGTCCCGGTGAAACCAAAATGGGGACAGGTAAAGTCGATTTCAATACAGCGACCGAAACTTTACCCGGGCGGGCGATAAGGCGGCGAAGTATACACGATTCGACGCCAGCATCCGCCTGACGCAACAACGAGAATACCGCTATTTATCAGACCTATAGCCGGTTTGCTTGCGTTTAAACATAGAGTTGGGCCGCCCAACCCGCTAGAATGCCTATCATTCACGGGCTGCAGCCCGAACCACTACCCAGCGGTTGCATTCCATGGCTGTCACAAGCAGTTGCCGGAATTGACCGGTTCATGTTCATCCGACATTGGAAGCGATTTATGAGCGCGAAAAAACCTGTAGTTCTGCTGATTCTCGATGGTTACGGCTATTCGGAAAAAACCAAATACAACGCTGTCTACGCCGCAAACACGCCTGTGTATGACAATCTCTGGAAAACGTGCCCCAATACCTTGATCGATACCTCGGGTATGGCCGTGGGCCTGCCGGATGGCCAGATGGGCAACTCTGAAGTCGGTCATACCACCATCGGCGCCGGCCGTGTGGTTTACCAAAATTTTACCCGCATCAATAAATCTATCAGCGATGGTGATTTCTTTACCAATCCCGAATACGTGAAAGCCATCGACAGCGCTATCGCCAATGATAAATCCGTACACATCCTCGGCCTATTGTCCGAAGGCGGCGTGCATGCACATCAGGACCACATGTATGCGATGATCAAAATGGCGGTGCAACGTGGAGCCAAAAACGTTTACTTGCACGCGTTCCTTGACGGCCGCGACACACCACCGCGCAGCGCAGAATCATCACTGCAAAAAGCCGAAGACCTGTTCAAGGAACTGGGTACCGGTCGTGTAGCCTCGATTGTCGGCCGCTATTTTGCATTGGATCGCGATAACCGCTGGGATCGTGTAAAAGCCGCTTACGATGTCATGGTGACAGGCGATGCCGAATTTGATGCCCTCACTGCCGTCGACGGTTTGAAAGCGGCTTACGAGCGCGGTGAAAACGATGAATTTGTAAAAGCGACAGTTATCTGCGGTGAAGATGAAGAAGTTGCGACGATCAATGATGGCGACTCCGTAATTTTTATGAACTTCCGCCCGGACCGCGCGCGCGAAATTACCCGCGCCCTGATCGATGAACCTTTTACCGGTTTTGACCGTGGCGATACCCATCCGGCAATTGCGCATTTTGTGCAAACCACCGAATACGCCTCCAATATCAAAGCGCCTATCGCATATCCGCCCGAGAATTTGGCGAACTCATTTGGTGAATACCTTTCCAGTTTGGGCAAAACCCAATTGCGTATCGCCGAAACTGAAAAATACGCGCACGTGACGTTCTTCTTTAATGGCGGCAACGAAGTGGTTTATCCCGGTGAAGACCGTATCCTGGTGCCATCGCCACAAGTGGCAACCTACGATTTGCAACCGGAAATGAGCGCACCGGAAGTGACCGAGAAACTGGTTGCAGCGATTGAATCCGGCAAGTACGACACGATTATTTGTAACTATGCCAACTGCGATATGGTCGGCCACTCAGGTTTGATGGAAGCGGCAATCAAAGCCGTAGAAGCGATTGATGTCTGCCTCGGTAAAGTATTGGCAGCAGTGGAAAAAGTGGGCGGTGAAGCGTTGATCACCGCTGACCACGGCAACGTGGAAGAAATGTTCGACGAGGAAACCGGCCAACCACACACGCAACATTCCACACTGCCAGTGCCATTTATTTTTGTTAGCAGCCGCAAAGGTACTATGGCAAATGGTGGATCCCTGGCCGACGTTGCACCTACCATCCTGTCTTTACTGGGCTTGCCGCAACCCAAAGAAATGACTGGCCATAATTTGATTACCCTCGGTTAATCACCGCGCATACGGCCGGCATTCGCCGGCCGTTGTTTCCCCTCGAGTTTGCTACTAAAACGGATAGTTAATAACAAAAATATGAGTCGATTTTTTGCATTCACCAAGGTTTTCGCACTCAGCAGTTTGCTCTGCGCGACATTAATCAGCGGATATGCCTGCGCCGATGAAAAAGCCGATATGGCAAAACTGCAAAAAGATATTGAAGCGCTGCAAAAAGAATTGAAAGCGGTGCAAGGCACGCGCACCGGTTTGCAAAAAGACCTGGAAAAATCCGAACAGCAAATTAATGAATTGCAAAAAAAAGCGGATGAGATTAATCAACAACTCAACCAGCAAAACAAAGAGCTTAACCAGTTAAAAAACGAACGCAGCCAACTGGAACAGGCGCGCAAAAACCAGCAAGCCCACATCGCCGAGCAAATGCGCGCTGCGCACAAATTGGGGGAGCAAAGTGAAATCAAGGTTTTGTTGAACCAGGAGTCGCCCGATCAGGTATCGCGCATCATGAAATACCACAGTTATTTTATGGAAGCGCACACCGCCAAAATGAAAACCTACCTGGAAACCATCACCCGTATCGATGCGCTCACACCGGAAATAGAAAAAAAAACGCTTGAGTTAGCCGGGATGCAAAGTGAGCTGGATGGCCAGCGCGCTGAATTAAAGAATATCCATGGCGAACGCGAAAAAGCCCTCGCCAAAGTCAACGACGATCTCAAAAATAAAAATAAAGAACTCAGCCAACTCAATGAAGATCGCCGCCGCTTGCAAGCATTGCTGGAGCGCGTGACCCAAAAAGTCGCCACCACCGGCGCGATAAATTCCCCCGACTATGTACCGCTGCCCAAAGGCGGTGAAAAGTTTTCGCTGCGCAAAGGCCGTTTACCCTGGCCAACCCGCGGCAGCATGATTCACCGTTTTGGCAGCGCACGTATTGCCGGGCAAATCAATTGGAGTGGCGCTTATATCGCCGCCCCCATGGGCAACAACGTGGTCGCTGTGCATCATGGCCGGGTAGTATTTGCCGATTATTTTGGCGGCCACGGCTTGCTGGTAATTGTTGATCACGGCGAAGGTTACATGAGTCTGTACGCGCACAATCAACGCTTACTCAAAAAAGCGGGCGATCCGGTGCAAGCCGGTGAAAGTATCGCCACTGTTGGTAATTCCGGTGGCCAGGCCAATGCCGGTTTGTATTTTGAAATTCGCCATCAAGGCAAGCCGATTGACCCCAACCTATGGCTGGCGCGCGGCTAAAACCATCCAGCGACAGAAAAATATTGCATCAACCCTGTCATTTTCCAATTTTTTGGCTTAGTGTTCCTTTTGGATTCACGGGACTGATTTAACGGCAACTTCCGCTTCATTCAGCCCGCTGTCACGCTGTTGCGTCTTTCGGAGACACCATGTTCGTCGCTGCTTTTCCCAGAATTATTTCTCCTCGCTCGCTGCTGTTTACCGGTTTGCTGGGCACGCTTGCACTCGCATTTCCCGCTGTCGCAGCGGAAAAAAAACCGGCGGGGGAAGCAGGCCTGCTACCACTGGAAGAATTGCGCACATTTACTCGCGTTTACGATCACGTGCGCAATGGTTATGTTGATGAAATAGACGACGCACAACTCCTCGAATATGCCATCAAAGGGATGATTGCTGAACTTGATCCACACTCTGCGTATCTCGATAAAGAAGCCTTTGCTGATTTGCAGGCGAGCACCTCGGGTGAATTTGGCGGAATAGGTTTGGAAGTCAGCCTGGAAGAAGGTTTTATCAAAGTGGTAACGCCCATTGATGACAGCCCTTCGGCCAAGGCCGGAATCATGGCGGGTGATATTGTGGTGCGTATTGATGACGCCCCGGTCAAAGGCATGGAACTCACCAAAGCCATTAACCTGATGCGCGGCGCCAAAAATACACCGATCAAAATTAATGTAATGCGCGAAGGCGTGGATCAGCCCCTCGAATTTAATTTGCAGCGCGACATTATCAAAGTACAAAGCGTTCGCACGCGCACGCTGGAACAAGATTATTTTTATATCCGTATCGCCCAATTCCAGTTAGATACGGGCAAAGACACCGTGCAGAAATTGCGCGATCAACTAAAGAAAAACCCGGCGACCAAAGGCGTGATTCTCGACCTACGCAATAATCCGGGTGGCGTATTGCAAGCTTCAGTGGAAGTGGTGGATGCATTCCTCAACGGCGGCCAGGTGGTCTATACCCAGGGCCGTATGGATAATTCCAATATCAGTTACAACGCCGAGGCCGGCGATGTTACTAATGGCTTACCGCTGGTAGTACTGATTAATGATGGCTCTGCATCGGCATCGGAAATTGTTGCTGGCGCATTACAGGATCACAAGCGCGCGGTGATCATGGGTACACGCAGTTTTGGTAAAGGTTCGGTGCAATCGGTTATCCCGATTAGTAATGACCGCGCTATCAAACTCACCACCGCGCTTTATTACACCCCCAAAGGTCGCTCAATCCAGGCGCAGGGCATTGAACCGGATGTGGATGTGGAACGCGTGCAAGTTGCCGGTATCCAGCAAGGTGTGAGCACAACGGAAGCTGACCTCGTCCGCCATCTGGGCAATGGCAAAGGCGGCAAGGAAAGCAACCGCAAAGAGCGCGAACAAAAGCGGGTATCCAGCGCAGAATTGTTAAAAGAAGATAACCAATTGCACGAAGCATTAAATTTGCTGAAAGGTTTGAACATCTTCATCCAGAGTACTCCGCTAGCAGCGGCGGCCCCTGAAATTGCACCCGATATCGCCGTACAACCAACTCCTGCTACAGATTCACCGCAATAACACCGCATGCCGCAGCTAATTCACAGCATAGTGTATTGGCTCGGCATCCTGTGCCTTACGTTATGCCCGTCAATATTTGCCAAAGAACGCGCGAAACTCGCGATTATTATTGATGATGTCGGTTACAACCTATCGCTGGGTGAACGCGCGGCCCGTTTGCCCGGTGCATTTACACTCGCCGTTTTACCCTTTACCCCCCACGGTAAACAACTCGCCGAACTAGCTCACGAACGCGGCAAGGAAGTGATGCTGCACGCCCCCATGAGCAACCATCACAGCTTCCCATTAGGGCGCGGCGGTTTGATGGGCACTATGGGACAGGCTGAATTCCTTGCGGTATTGCGCCAGAACATCGCCAATATTCCCCATATCAAAGGTGTGAACAACCACATGGGCAGCCAGCTGACCGAGCAAACCGAACCTATGCGCTGGCTGATGCAGGAGCTACAGGCGCACCAGCTTTATTTTGTGGATAGCCGCACCACCGCCAAAACCCAAGCGTTAATTGAAGCGGAACGCATCCGCTTGCCGAGTCGCAAACGCGATGTTTTTCTCGACGATGAGCGCGATTTATCACAAATCCAGCAGCAATTACTTCTGGCATTACAAAAAGCCCGGCAACAGGGTTCGGCAGTTGCCATCGGCCATCCTTATCCGGAAACCCTGGCGGTACTGAAGCAAATACAGCCGTTGTTGAAGCAATATCAGGTAGAGCTGGTGCCTGTATCAGGATTGTTACCTGCATTTCGCTCCCATCCCGATCCCACCGATTATTGCCAGGCACCACCCCAAAGTTTTTGGCCACAAACATGGGCCCCCGTAGATCCTTTTGATGAGGACTTATTCACACTTTCAGGGCAAATACGATAAATGCATCAAAAAAATAAAATTTGGGCATAAGAGATGTGCTTTTAGGAGACAACTAAATCTAACAAGCTGTTTAAAATGCTGTCTATAATCAGCGAGGATGATTTTTAATCAATCCAGCAAAAGGAACCGGTGGTTAGAGCAACATATTGAGGAGCTTATATGGCAACACTAAATAGAGCGGGTGAACATGGCTCAGTGCCCGAACGACATGGGCGTTACCTGCAAAAAGATGGCTATTGGTACTATGGCACTCGCGAAGGTGTGGATATAGGCCCATTCGACAGCCGTGCGGATGCCGAAAATGGCGTGGGGGAATTTATCGAGTTCATCCAGGCATCCGAACCCAAGGTGTCAGATGTATTGAAACAGTATCGCGCGGCCTGAACCGGGTTTGGGCCGACACACAAAGGGCGCCACACGGCGCCCTTTGTATTTGGTTAGGTTGTGCAATTCAGGCGATCAGAGTCGTACTTCGATGCCCTGTGCCCGCATAAACTCTTTTGCCTGAGGCACAGTGTATTCACGAAAGTGGAAGATACTCGCTGCCAGTACTGCATCGGCACGGCCGAGCGTTACACCATCAACCAAATGTTGCAAATTACCAACACCACCGGACGCAATTACCGGGATAGGCACGGCATCACTAATTGCGCGGGTTACCCCCAGATCATAGCCTTTCTTGGTGCCATCACCATCCATACTGGTCAGCAGGATTTCACCAGCGCCATACTCCGCCATTTTCATCGCCCACTCCACCGCATTAATGCCGGTAGGTTTACGACCACCGTGGGTGAAGATTTCCCAGCGCGGTTCTTCTCCATCAACACTGACTTTTTTGGCGTCGATGGCAACTACAATACACTGTGCACCAAAGCGATCTGACGCGGCTTTCACAAAGTCCGGATTGAACACTGCCGCCGAGTTGATACTTACCTTATCCGCACCGGCATTGAGCATAGTGCGAATATCGTCCACGGTACGAATACCACCACCGACGGTCAGCGGAATAAATACCTGGCTGGCGATTTTCTCCACGGTATGCACCGTGGTATCGCGACCTTCGTGCGTGGCAGTGATATCCAGGAAAGTGATTTCGTCAGCACCTTCATCGTTGTAGCGTTTGGCGATCTCCACCGGATCACCCGCATCGCGAATGCCAACAAAATTCACCCCTTTCACCACGCGGCCATTATCAACATCGAGGCAGGGAATAATACGTTTTGCGAGTGCCATAAACCTACAGTCTCGTATTCAATCTCAATTCAAGGAACCAGTAGGCTGGTGCTGAGCGCAGCGATGCCCAACAAATCAACCTGCCGACTCAATCGACAGTCACTACTGAGCCTTAATTGGCATCGCAATAGGCCTGAGCTTCAGCCATTTTAAGCGTACCTTCATATATTGCACGGCCGGTGATAGCACCGCAGATACCTTTATGGGCTTCCGCTTTCAATGCGATGATATCGTCCATATTGGTGATACCACCGGAAGCAATCACCGGAATGCTGGAAGCTTGCGCCATCGCCACAGTCGCCTGCACGTTGACACCTTGCATCATGCCGTCGCGCGCGATATCGGTATAAACGATACTGCTCACGCCGTCCTGCTCGAAACGCCTGGCCAGCTCAGAGGCCTGGATGTTGGATACTTCGGCCCAGCCATCAGTCGCCACCCACCCGTCTTTTGCATCCAAACCAACAATAATGTGGCCGGGAAACTGTTTGCACATATCGGTGACGAATTGCGGTTCTTTTACCGCTTTGGTACCGATAATCACGTACTGAACACCGGCTTGCAGGTAGTACTCGATAGTTGCCGCGCTACGGATACCGCCGCCAATCTGGATCGGCAATGACGGATAGGCTTTGGCAATCGCCGTCACTACACCACCGTTAACCGGTTTACCTTCAAAAGCACCATTCAAATCCACCAGATGTAAACGGCGACAACCCTGGTCCACCCACTGTTTGGCCATGGCCACCGGGTCATCGGAAAATACCGTGGAATCATCCATCAAGCCCTGGCGCAAGCGCACACATTGGCCATCTTTTAAATCAATTGCGGGGATAATCAGCATTACAAACGTCTCATCTTTCGATTGGGTAGGTTGGGCAGCAATGCCCAACGCGAGGATAGATTTTATGTGTTGGGCATTGCTGCCCAACCTACGCCTTGCCATTCCAGTGCAAAAAATTCTTCAATAACTGCAAGCCTGCCGTGTGGCTTTTTTCCGGGTGGAATTGCACTGCGAACAAGTTGCCGCGCGTCAAGGCTGCGTGAAATTCCACGCCGTAATTGCAAGTCGCCGCGACTAGCGCCGCTTCCCGGGCGTGGATATAAAAACTGTGCACGAAATAAAAACGCGCATTTTGCGGGATATTAGCCCACAACGGATGGTCATTGTGATGTACCTCGTTCCAGCCCATATGCGGCACTTTCAGCGCATTCCCTTCCGCATCCTTGTGATGCTCGCCGAAGAACTTCACCTGACCCGGCAATATGTGGATGCAATCTACCCCGTTGTTTTCTTCGCTGTGATCCATCAACGCCTGCATACCGACGCAAATGCCCAACACCGGTTTTCCAGTGGCGATTTGCTCGCGCAGCAGTTGGTCAAAACCAAGGCGTTTGATTTCCGCCATACAATCGCGGATCGCACCGACACCGGGGAAAATCACCCGATCAGCCGTCGCAACGACGGCTGGATCAGAAGTTACAACCACATTTTGTTCGGGAGCTACGTGTTCGAGTGCGCTCTTGACCGAGTGCAAATTGCCCATGCCGTAATCAATCACGGCGACGGTTTGTTTTCTTTCCACGTCAGTCATTGCTTACAGGGTTCCTTTGGTGGAAGGAGTAATACCTTCCATACGCGGATCTTTTTCCAGGGCCATGCGCAGGGCGCGACCAAAGGCTTTGAAGACAGTTTCAATCTGGTGATGCGCATTATGGCCGCGCAAATTATCCACGTGCAGGGTCACGCCAGCGTGGTTGACGAAGCCCTGGAAAAATTCCCAGAACAACTCCACATCAAACTGGCCAACACGTTTTTGGGTAAAGGGGATTTGCATTACCAAACCGGGGCGGCCGGAAAAATCGATCACTACACGCGACAAGGCTTCATCCAGCGGAACATAGGCATGGCCGTAGCGACGAATGCCTTTTTTATCGCCCACAGCCTTGGCGATAGCCTGGCCAATGGTGATGCCGATATCTTCTACCGAGTGGTGATCATCAATGTGTGTGTCGCCGTCGCAAGTCACGTCCAGGTCAATCATGCCGTGGCGGGCGATCTGATCCATCATGTGTTCAAGAAAAGGAACACCGGTATTAAACACGCCTTTACCGGCACCATCCAGATTAAGGCTGACGCTGATTTTGGTTTCCAGGGTGTTACGGGTGACCTGGGCGATACGGTCGGACATAAGAAAACTCACAAAAGATAGAAGTGCCAACAAGCTAATACACAGAAAGCGCGAATTATATAGACTTGGCGCGCTGAATTCACGGAAAGCCGCGCTATAAGTACGATTGTTAAGTTAGCGTACAGATTCTGCTGCGCAAAATTCTGCTCCAGGGGCGGTAAAAACTATCGCCAGCACCTTTCAATCACTGATGGATCACCCTTATGTTCACACCCCTGAGCAACCCCATGGCCATGATCAAACCGCTGGTATTAGGCAGTTGCCTGCTAGCGTGCAGCCAACTGGCCCTCGCCCAATCCAATAACAATGTGCGCCAAACCGGCTGGAGCTGGTCAGGCCATGTAGACCATATCAATATCGACAAACAAGCCGCAGCTGAACAGTGGATTGAAGACACCGCCTTCGCTATCGGCGGTGCCGCAGAATATTATGCGAGCGATAGCGAAAATACCTTGTCGTTAGGCGCGAGTGTTTTGTTCTACCGCGATAACGCCGAATTCTCCCAATATGTCGAAGATTATTGGGGCGATGTGGATTACGAAGAATCCGATGCAAATGCGTTTATGCTGTTTGCGGAATACGGTCCCAAATACCGCTTTGGCCGCGACAATATGACATTCTTCAGCGTGCGCGGTGGCGTGAGCGGCATACTCGGTTCCGAGCGCAGTATTAGCAATTGCAGAAATTGTTATTCTGAAGATATTGAAATCGACGGTGGTTTATACGGGGTTATCGGTATCGGGCAAACATTGGGTGCAATTGATATCGGCCTGCAGTTCCAGCAATACTTTAGCGGCGACCTCGATAACACATTGCGTTTGAAAATTTCAGGGGCCTTCTAAAAAATTTAGTCGTCTGGATATGCACCTGATGGCACAAAAAATGCCATCAGGTCGATTTATGCGGTTGCTTTGGTTTTTATAAAAAGTTGGTATTAGGGCTCACTTGCGTTTACCCCGTCTTGGTTTACTTTTAATTCGCGATTAATGAATTTCGCGACCGGAAGGATTGTAAATGTGATTAGTTATAATGATTACCAGAGACTAAGCTTGAACGACCCACTCAACCCCATTCGCCAGTTAATTGCGCAGGCGCAAGTGCAGGATTCCGCCTCGGGGAAGTTATTGGAATTTGTTGAGTGCCGAAAAACCCGCTTGCACACCGCTATTAAATTACCGGAAGACCAGGCAGCTAAAGGTCTGGCAGATTTTATTGTGCGCTATATAAAACATGTACCGGATTTTATTGATGCCATTCGCACAATGGCACAAGAGGCCGGTATTTATAGCGAAGTAGAACCATTATTAAAAATTGCCAGCGATTATTTTTTATCACCACCATCCATTATCGATCCGCACAGCCAATTGGAAGCGTTGCTGGATGAAGCCTATCTCGCTCATCGTTTGCTCGAAGAAGTGAATGATCGCTTTATGGCCAAGAGTGGAATTCCCCTCGCGCCCATGGACATGACAGTAGCGAATGTGATCGCACATGAATTAATTGGCGAGCCCTTTGCGAATGAGTTGGATCAGGCAGTGCTATTTTCTGCGGAATTGTTATTGAACGAACATAAATTTGAAACAGGCAATATCGCCGATTACGTCAATACGCACAAAAGCCGTGGCTGGGCAGAGGAAATGGAGCGCTGGCCATGTCTGGTTGATGACCTTGTTATCAGTGTGGAATTTGATTCGGAAAGTATTACCCGGCATTAAATGTATTTAAAATTTTGCACATAAAAAAAGCGAATTGCTGATAGGCAATTCGCTTTTTTTATGTACTACGTTGACACGTCAGGCAGGATCGTTCTCGGCATTCAGCGTCGGATTATTATAGCGTTCCACATCCAGCATTTTTTCACTTTTTGCCACTATGACTGCAATGACTGCATCGCCCGCGACATTAACACCGGTGCGAATCATATCCAGCAATCGATCAACACCAATAATTAACGCAATACCTTCCACCGGCAAACCCACCGATTGCAGCACCATCGTCAAGGTCACCAAACCAACACCGGGAACACCGGCAGTGCCAATTGAGGCAAGCGTCGCGGTTAAAATCACCATTAAATAACCAGCGATACCAATATCGATATTGTATGCCTGCGCAATAAAAACCGTGGCAACACCTTGCATGATGGCAGTGCCATCCATATTCACCGTAGCGCCGAGGGGGACAGAAAAACTGGCAACTTTATTATCCACCCCCAAATCATGTTCGACAGTGCGCAAAGTGATAGGAATAGTGGCATTACTCGATGCAGTACTGAATGCAAACAGCATGACTTTTTGCATTTTTTTGAAAAAGATAACAGGGCTTAAACCCGAGAGAATTTTAATCAGTGCCCCATAAACACCGATACCGTGCAAAAACAAAACGAGTACGACAGTAAAAAAATATTTGGCTAAATCGAGAATGACGCCGACACCTAGTGATGAAAATAATTTAGCCAGCAGACAAAAAATCCCATAAGGCGCCAGCTGCATTAACATCATCACCATTCTAATAATCACATCGTTGAGATTATTAAAAAACACCACCATATTGCCTGCTGCTTCACCACCGGTACGCGAAATTGCCAGACCAAACAAAATCGAAAAAATAATGATCTGCAACATATTGGCTTCAACCATGGATTGCAGCGGGTTACTGGGCACAATATCAATCAGGGTATCTTTAATGGAGGGAATTTCCGGCGCGGTAAAATTACTGGCAGTGGGAATACCTACGTCAGCGCCCGGTTGGATAAACACCGCACACGCAATAGACAAAGCAACTGCAAAGGAAGTGCAACACAAGTAGAGTCCCAGCGTTTTTCCAGCCATCGGCCCCATACGGCTTTGTCCACCCAGCGCAGCCGCCCCGCACACAAGGGAGACAAATACCAGCGGTACAACAAGCATCTTGAGCGATGCTATAAAAATTTTTCCGACCGCATCAAACAAGCCGTCAATCACAAACATTTGCAACCATTGGCTTAAACCGCCGATCTGGCTTTGATCCTGATTGATGCCCAAAGCTACATTGAAAATTATGCCGACAATTGTCCCCAGCACCATGCCCAGTAAAATTTTATTGGTTAGAGACATAGATACACCCCGGAATTATTGTTAGTTGATAGGCGGGTGAGGGCGGCATGGACATGCCGCCGGAAGGTACTGGTTATTCGTTAACCGAGTCTTTAAGGGCTTTGCCCGCTTTAAAGGTTACGGTTTTACTGGCAGCGATCTGGATAGTCGCACCGGTTTGCGGATTGCGGCCTTCGCGCGCAGCACGCTCACTCACGTTGAAGGTGCCGAAGCCCAGCAATGCCACAGATTCACCGCGAGCAAGCGCATTGGTGATCTGCTCAATGAACGCTGAAACGACTAAATCAGCTTTGTTAACTCCCAGATCAGTGTTATTAGCCAAGGCTACAACGATATCGGTCTTGTGCATATTTTCTTCTCCTAGATATTAAATCGCCCGGGGAGTTTACCTGCATTAATGGCATTGGGGCAGACTTGCAGCGGCATTTTGCACGCTCATATGCATTCAAGCTGATAAACTGCCGGCCGCCCGGCGCGATTGCGATTATTTATCCGCCAAAGATACCTACACGCTGACAATTTGCAGGAGATTTGTGTTGCTCCAGGTTGTGACTCACTCACGCAAGCCATTGTTATGGCGCCCGATTGATCGCTGGCAACAATTACGGCCACCCTCGATATTGCGCGATTGGTTGGCCGATGCAGGCTCATTAACGGCACGCCTGATTACCAAAAGTGAAGGCCGGTTCCAGGTGGAAGTATTGCGCCAGGTGATTGGTCGCCCCGACTTGAACGAATGCCAGGTGCTGGGCGTTCGCACCGCCGGGCTTGCACTGATCCGCGAGGTGATCCTCAAAGGCAATAATCAACCCTGGGTGTTTGCACGCAGCGTGCTGCCATTAACCAGCCTGACCGGCGAGTTGCGTCATCTGCGCAAGCAAACGAATCGCCCGTTGGGCGCATTTTTGTTTAGTCAGCCACACCTGGTGCGCAGCCCGATTGCGATTGCAGCGATTAATCGCGATCATGCTTATGTCCCTTTTCGGTTGGTGGGATCAGCGATTCTGTGGGGGCGCAGATCCATCTTTTCCCTGCATGACAAACCCCTGCTGGTAAGCGAAGTATTCCTGCCGGATTTCATCGCCAGCTTACCGAAAACAACGGCATAATCCGGCCACCTTCGATATACCGAAAACAGGTGTATACCAATAACAAGGCTACAGGCGCTCTGGCGATGACTACTGTTAACGATAATCCACCCCCTACTCCTAACGCTCCCGGCGATACCGAAACACCCGCATCCACACCATCTCTGCCGGAAGTAACTAAAAATCATGCGGCGAAAATCCTTAAACAGGCAGGGAAATCGCACAAAACGCACACATCCGGTAATTTGCTGTTACAAAAAGCACCCCATTACTGGAAGCTAATGCGCATGGATCGTCCCATCGGTACCTTGCTGCTACTCTGGCCCACACTCTGGGCGTTATGGATTGCGGCGAAAGGTGTGCCGGGCCTCAAAAATTTGCTGATTTTTGTGTTGGGTGTGATTGTGATGCGTGCTGCTGGTTGTGTGATTAACGATTTTGCCGACCGCAAAATTGACGGCCAGGTACTACGCACCAAAAATCGCCCGCTGGCTACCGGGGCAGTATCCAGCCGCGAAGCCATCGGGCTCTTTATCGCGCTGTGCCTGATTGCTTTTGGCCTGGTATTAATGACTGATCCACTTACCATCAAGCTTTCAGTAGGCGGCTTGATTCTCGCCTTCAGCTACCCCTTCATGAAACGCCACACACATTTACCCCAGGTGGTGCTCGGTGCCGCATTCGCGTGGGGAATTCCTATGGCATACGCCGCTGAAGCGGGCGAGCTCGACCGGCACATGTGGTTGATCTATATCGCCGTGGTGTTGTGGACCGTGGCCTATGACACCTTTTATGCGATGGTCGATAGGGACGATGATTTGAAGATCGGCGTGAAATCCACCGCTGTTTTATTCGGTGAGCAGGATCGGGTTATCACCGGCTTGCTGCAATTTCTAACGCTATGGGCATTGGTACTGGTAGGGAAGCATTTTGGGTTGGGTACTTTTTATTATCTCGGCCTGGTGGTTGCTGCCGGATTATTTGTTTACCAGCAATGGTTAATCCGGTTCCGCGCGCGCGAAGCCTGCTTCAAGGCATTTCTCAATAATAATTGGGTGGGAATGGCGGTTTTTATGGGAGTTGCCGTTGATTATGCTATTAAATAACCAGGCAATTTGAATCCTGGAACCTGGATAAAATTTTTTGCCTGTCATAAATGTGTAACACTGAACTTATTTAATAAGCTGCAACAATAGCTTCATAAACCATGGAGCGCCCCGTAGTTATTTCAGGCAGAACACCTATGACTGGTCGCAAAATTCTGATCGTTGATGATGAATCCGCTATTCGCGATATGTTGCGCGTGGCACTGGAGATGGCCGAGTATCAGGTCATGGAAGCAAGTAATGCGCAGGATGCCCACGGACTGATTATCGACGAAAAACCGGATTTGATCCTGCTCGACTGGATGATGCCCGGCACCAGCGGTATTGAGCTGGCGCGCCGCTTGAAGCGCGATGAAGTCACCGCCGGAACCCCGATCATTATGCTGACGGCCAAAGGCGAGGAAGATAACAAAATCCAGGGCCTTGAGGTCGGCGCCGACGATTACATCACCAAACCTTTTTCCCCGCGTGAACTGGTAGCCCGCCTGAAGGCGGTACTGCGCCGCGCCGATCCCCAAATCAATTCTGCACCTATCACCGTACAAGGCTTGTGCCTTGATCCGGCCAGCCACCGCGTGACAATTAACAATCAATCCGTGGACATGGGCCCCACCGAATATCGCCTGCTGGAATTTTTCCTGACCCACCAGGAAAGGGCTTATACTCGCAGCCAACTCCTGGATCACGTCTGGGGCGGCAATGTTTATGTGGAAGAGCGCACGGTGGATGTCCATATCCGCCGCTTGCGCAAAGCCCTCACCATCGACGGCCACGAAGACCTGATCCAGACCGTACGCGGTACCGGTTATCGTTTTTCTACCCGTATTGAAGCCTGATTTAACTGCATATTGAGTATCTAATGACGATGAGCCCCGTGGATGGGTTTACGGCGTGTCTCACCATGTTTATCGTCGCTGGATACGGATTTAAAACCGAGAGGCTTCCACGTTGTTAAAAGGTTTCAGCACCGAACTCCAGCGTATCCTGGTCATCCTTGTTATCTGCAGTGTGATTGGTTTTTTCAGCGATCACTATTTGCTGTGGATGCTCTTCGGCTGCGCCGTTTACATCATCTGGATGCTCTGGCAAATGCGTCGCCTTAACCAATGGCTGGTGCGCCAGGAAAGCGAACATCCTCCCGAGGCCAGCGGTATCTGGGGCCAGATCTTCGACAATATCTACCAACTGCAACGCGACCAGCGTCTGGAAAAAGAAAACCTTCAGGCGGTGATAAAACGTATCCAGGAAATCAGTTCGGCGCTAAAAGATGGTTTGGTGATTCTGGATGCTCGCGGCCATCTGGATTTCTGGAATCCGGCGGCGCACCGTATGCTTGCACTTAGCACCAAAGACCAGGGCCAATCGGTCATCAACTTTATTCGCCACCCCAAATTCGTCGCCTACTTTGAAGAAGGCAATTACGAAGAGCCGCTGGAGCTGCCATCAACACGCTTTCCCTCAAAGCACCTGCAATTCCAGATCACATTGTTCGGCAAGAACGAGCGCCTGATTGTGATCCGCGATGTGACCCAGCTGCACAATCTGGAAAAGATGCGCCAGGATTTTATTGCTAACGTTTCCCACGAATTACGCACACCGCTGACAGTGATTAACGGCTATGTGGAAACCCTCGCCGATAACAATACAACACCCGGTTGGGATAAGCCCTTGCAGCAAATGTCGCAGCAATCCAAGCGCATGTCGTTACTGATTAACGATTTGCTGGTTCTCTCCAAACTGGAAACAACTGAAGCAGGGCACAACCACAAGCCGATCAATATCGAACAGCTACTCGCCATCGTTAAGAGTGAAGCGGATGTATTGAGCACCGAGAAAAGCCAGCAACTGACGTTGATCTGCAACAACACAACAAAACCGCTCCTGCTGCACGGCAACGAAAAAGAGTTACACAGCGCTTTTTCCAATCTTGTCACCAACGCTATTAAATACACACCGCCGGAAGGCAAAATCAGCATGCTGCTGTGGCAGGACCAAAAACATTTTTACTTTTCCGTGAGCGATAACGGGCCAGGCATTGAAGCCCAGCATATCCCGCGCTTGACCGAGCGTTTCTATCGTGTGGATGCCAGCCGCAATAGCAGTACTGGCGGAACCGGTTTGGGTTTGGCGATCGTAAAACATGTGCTCATGCGTCATGATGCTGAACTGCAAATTACCAGCGAACCCGGTAAGGGCAGTATGTTTATTTGCGTCTTCCCGCTGCCGCATAAATGAGCATGACACTTTTCTGGCGTCAAATGACAACCTTGTCACTTTTCTCCCCACTTGTCTGAAAATCGAACGCTGACTGCTATAGCAAACGGAATTTTCTCCCAAATTCGAACTTCTTTCTAAAACTCTTACCCTGAAAACGGAAAGTCGGACTCGCCAAAACAACGTTGTCATTTTAGACTCGCTCCACATGCAATGAACCTGACGCCAAGTTCGGTTGACTTGCATGAGTTACATAACAAAGCGAACACCCCAAGGTTCGCCCCGCTATATGACCAATCTAAATTACCCAGGAGATTGAGAGTGAAAAAGACAATAATGAAATGCGGTGTTTCCGCTGTAGTACTGGGCTCTTTACTGGCTGCTGGCCAGGCATTTGCCCACGGATATATTTCTTCTCCAAAAGCGCGCTACATCCAATGTGCTGAGAACGGTATTGAAAACCCGTCTCACCCTGCATGTATCGCTGCCAAGGCAGCTGGTAACGGCGGCCTGTATACCCCACAAGAAGTTGCTGTGGGCGGCGTAAAAGACAACCATGAGTTCTTCATTCCCGATGGTCGCCTCTGCTCTGCAAACCGTTCCAACCTGTTTGGTATGGATCTGGCGCGCACTGATTGGCCTGCTACCGCTGTAACTGCTGGTCCACGCACTTTCACCTGGACTAACACTGCTGCGCACAAAACCATGTACTTCCGTTACTACATCACCAAACAAGGTTACAACCACAGCCAACCACTGCGTTGGAGCGATCTGGAATTGATCCATGATTCCGGTAAAGCAGACCAGGAAGCCGTTTCCAACCACGTAGTAAACCTGCCAGCACGTACCGGTCGTCACATTGTGTACAGCATTTGGCAACGTGACTGGGAGCGCGACGCAGCTGAAGGTTTCTATCAGTGTGTGGATGTTGACTTCGGTGGCAGCACTTCTTCTGTAGCTAGCACCAGTTCATCTGTGAAGAGCTCTTCTTCTGTGGCGTCTTCAGTAGCCTCTTCTGTGGCTTCAAGTGTATCTAATGACACTTGCGCTGGCCTGCCAACCTGGAGCGCAAGCAGTACTTACACTAACCCACAACAAGTGAAGCACAACAACAAGCGCTACCAGGCTAACTACTGGACCCAAGGCAATGACCCAACCACCAACTCTGGCCAATACAGCTACTGGTTGGATCTGGGTGCGTGTGCTGGAAGCCCGACCTCTTCTTCAGTTGCGTCAAGCGCTGTAGTGAGTTCATCCAGCAAATCAAGCACTGCTGTTTCCAGCGTAGCGTCTTCAGTATCAACTGGTAACTGTACTTCTCCTGCTTACGTAAATGGTTCTACCTACGCGAATGGCGCCAAGGTAACCAACGGTGGTAGCGAGTATCAATGTACTGTTGCCGGCTGGTGTAGCGTTGGCGGCCCATACGCTCCAGGCACCGGTTGGGCTTGGGCGAATGCGTGGTCTTTGGTTCGCAGCTGTAACTAATACGTAAGGATTTACACCGGAATTTCCTGCAAGTTAATCCGGAGTAAAATAAAAAACGGCAATCCCACAAGGATTGCCGTTTTTTATTTAGCGCAACTGAATTTCTATTTCAGTGGCTTTATCCAGTAACACCTTGGCTTCCTCAAAAGAGGGTTGGCCAAAACTGCCACCACTATTGGAAAACCCGTAAGGCTCGGTGGGAATGCCAATAGAATTCTTATCGATAAAACCATTGTCATTTTCATCCTGGAATAACTTTACCGCATAGTGACCAGCGGGAAGATCCCCCAGCGAAATGAGGATTGGTCCTTCCACCATTTTGATTTTCCGTACTGTAACCCACTGGTTATTACTGTCGTAATGCGCAGCTTGATCGTAAACCGCTACCAGTAAACTGCCATTAACATTTTTTACCTTATCTACCTTCAGCGTCAGCTCATGGGCCAGTGACGGCACACCGAACGCAACCAATGCCATACCTGCCAGCGTCATTATCATTTTCATCGCAAAACTCCTTATTTAGTTTGGGTAAACACAACAACAGAATAATGAGCCGCGCTTCATTACACAGGTGTCATTTCTCAGTAATTCGCGATGACAAGGCTCACCAGATGCCGATGACAAATGTCCTGATTTACTAACAGAGGTTTGCCATTAAGCGTGCGCGATCACTGACAAATACCGACCGGCTGCTAAAGGTGCAGGTTATATTTCCTGAAAGGCCGCCGATTGTAATTGTAATCGCGCAAGCTGCTGATATAACTCGCTATTGGACATCAACTGTTGATGCGTACCGCTCGCCACAATTTTTCCCTGTTGCAACACCAGAATTCGATCAGCATTAATCACCGTTGATAACCGATGCGCAATCATAATCGTGGTGCGGTTTTGCATTAAACGCTCCAGCGCCTGCTGCACAATTTGTTCACTGTTGGAATCCAGCGCACTGGTCGCTTCATCCAATAATAAAATCGGACGATCCGCAAGAATTGCACGCGCAATTGCGATACGCTGTTTTTGTCCACCGGATAACCGTACCCCGCGCTCACCCAAAAAGGTATCCAGTCCCTCCGGTAATTTTTCAATAAATTCCATCGCAAACGCCGCATCGCACGCCGCCAATACATCCATATCTGTTGCATCCGGGCGCGCATAGCGCACGTTATCGCGCAGGCTTGCAGCAAATATCACCGGATCTTGCGGGACCAATGCAATACGTTCACGCAATGCATGGATATCTGCTTCACGGATATTTATACCGTCCAATAAAATCTCACCGGCGTGTGGATCATAAAATCGTTGCAGCAACTGAAACACCGTCGTTTTACCAGCACCGGACGGCCCCACCAACGCAATTTTTTCGCCGGGATTAATGTGCAAATTAAATTGTTCGAACACCGGCGCATCGGGGCGCGATGGATAAGCAAATACAATATCGCGCATAGTTAATGCGCCGGTTGCAGGGACGGGCAACGCCACCGGATTGTTCGCCAGGGGTAATCCCGAAGGTGTTACCAATAATTCCACCAATCGTTCGGTAGCACCCGCCGCACGCTGCACATCGCCAATCACTTCCGAAATAGTCCCCATCGCACTGGCAACAATCACCGCGTAAAAAATAAACGCAGATAACTCACCGCCAGTAATCTCGCCACTTAATACATCGTGACCACCTACCCATAAAATTAATGCAACAGCACTGAATACCAACGTGATTACGGCCGCGACCAGTAGTGCGCGCTGACGCACACGTTGAATACCCGTCGCAAAGGTTGACTCCACGCGCTGGTTAAATTCATACGCGGAAGCGGCTTCGTGACCGTAAGCCTGCACGGTGCGGATTTCATGGATAACTTCATCAGTGTAAGCACCAACATTAGCCACCGAATCCTGGCTCGCTCGCGCCAGGCGGCGCACACGACGACCAAACGCAATAATCGGCACCAACACAAACGGAATCGCCAACAACACCAATAACGTGAGTTTCAAACTGGTGATTGCAAGCATCACCAATCCACCCAATAACAAAAGTGCATTGCGTAGCGCCATAGAAACACTGGAACCAATAACCGTTTCCAGCTGCGTGGTGTCATTGGTTAAACGCGAGAGCACATCACCCGTGCGGTTCTGTTCAAAAAATGAGGGAGAAAGCGTGAGCAAATGGGAAAACACACGGCGACGCAGATCCGCTGTAATGCGCTCCCCCAGCCAGGACACCAGGTAAAAACGCGCATAGGTCGCGAGCGACATCACCAGAATCACCACCAGCAACCCCAGCAGCGCGTAATTCAATAGTTCCGGGCTACCCGCTACAAACCCCTTATCAATTACCTGTTTCAAACCCTGGCCAATCAGCAGCACCGAAGCAGCGGCAACCACTAACGCCAGCAACGCGAAACTTATGCGCACACGGTAAGGGCGAATTAAATCAAGCAGAATCTGGCGGCGGGAGAGAGGCAGGGTCATAGCACGTCCTGAAATACGCAACAGACTCAGGAAGATTGGGCGATACCGCGGTAAAAACAATGGCCGGCTAACAATTGATGACCTTTGTCAGCGAACGTCAAGGCTTATTAGAAAAAGTGCCAAATTGCGGGCAATAAAAAAGGCGAGAGGTTAATCTCGCCTTTTTGCTATGGATTAATTTCCGCAGAAATTAGATAGCAGTGATGTTTTCAGCTTGTGGGCCTTTTTGGCCTTGAGTCACAGTGAAGCTCACTTTTTGGCCTTCAGCCAGAGTTTTGAAACCAGTACCAGATATAGCACTGAAATGTGCAAATACATCCGGACCAGATTCTTGAGCGATAAAACCAAAACCTTTAGCTTCGTTGAACCACTTAACGGTACCAGTAACAGTCTTAGACATGTTAATCATCCTATTTAAAACAGAAGTAATTTAATACCCGCGAACGGGCGGTTTGTGCTGGAAATGTGGGAATTACTTATGAAACAGGACGAGGTACTTTGGAACTTCGAAATGATGTGCATAAATATTAATCGTACTTTCAAGCGAAGCCCAGTGTACACTCGTCGTTATCAAAGTCAATGGATACTTCTATCAAAACAGGGGTTGGCGGCTGATTACCCAGCCAAATGGTTATAATGGCGACAATCTTCCATCGATCTATTCACAATTCCCCAAAATCCAGAGTTTGTTGTTTATGTCCCGTCCTGCCGCAATAAAGTTTTTATCGTTGTGTTGCTTATTATTCCCTTTAAATGCATTTGCTCAGGGTAATGCGTTTAATCTGGAGGATTGGCCAAAAACCCGGCCCGACCTGAAACCAATGTACGTAAAAGCAATCATGGAACAGGCAGGCGTACACAAAGTGAGTTTCAAATTGCCGGCCGAATTTTATATCGCCGAACTGGATAAATTTTCCACTTTCGCGGCGGAAAATAATTATCGGCCTTATTTAAAAACGTCGGTCGCACAAAACCTGGCAACCCTTGCGGTTATCCATTGTGATTGGAATAACGGCGTCCCTCCGTGGGAGTTCGCGCAAAAGTATTTGGGCGATAAACAAATAGAACTATTAAAAACACCTTACGCAACTGCGATTGCCAGGCTGCAAAATAATTGCGCTGAATAAATACGGATAACACCATGAATTATCTTGTTATAGGCGGATTATTTTTCGCGACTGCGATTGCGGAAATTATCGGCTGCTATTTACCTTATTTGTATTTGCGCAAAGAAGGCAGTGCCTGGTTATTGATACCTGCTGCAATTAGCTTGATGATTTTTGTATGGCTGCTGACACTACATCCCGCTGCCAGTGGCCGCGTTTATGCCGCTTACGGTGGCGCTTATGTGATTGTCGCGCTCTTGTGGCTCCGCGTTGTCGATGGCGTAAAACTTTCCGCTACCGATTATATCGGCGCCGCCGTTACTTTTGCCGGCATGGCTATCATTATCTGGGGTTGGAAATCACCATAAGCATTATCGAAAAATTTGTTGTTTCTGTTTCATTTTCACCACTCGTTAATCAGGTTGCCGGGGTCTAGGCTATAGGCTAGTTAAACAATGAGCTTGCTATGACCCGCGAATCCCACCCTTATTTAATTATCCTGCTTGCCGCTGTTATCGCGATTACACCACTGGCAGTTGATATGTATTTGCCAGCAATGCCCGACATCGCCCTCAGTCTCAATACCCATATTGGCAATGTGCAGCAATCATTAAGTATTTTCCTCGCAGCTTATGCCAGCGGCATGCTGCTGTTCGGGCCATTGGCAGATCAATGGGGCCGGCGGCCGTTGGCGATTTTTGGTTTGAGCGGATTTACGCTCAGCAGCATCGGATTGGTGTTTGCCAACAATATCGAATTATTTTTAACCTTGCGTACCACCCAGGCTTTCTGTGGCGCGGCTGCAACCGTGGTAATACCGGGACTGGTTCGCCATCTATATCAAGAGCACACTGCAAAAGGCATGTCTTATCTCTCAATGATAATGATGCTTGCCCCTTTGCTTGCGCCAGGTATCGGTAGTGGAATTTTATTATTCAGCGAATGGCACAGTATTTTTGCGGTGCTCGCTATTTATGGTGTATTGATTTTTGCATTGGTATGGAAATGGTTACCGGAAATCAGCCAACCGATTAATACAGATACGGAAAAAAAACCGGCGAACTTTTTCAGCGGTTACAAAATTGTTTTTTCCAATCCGCAAGCGCGACCAATGATCGCCAGCATGATGTTTGGCTCTTTCGCTTTTTTCTGTTTTATCACCGCCGTATCATTTCTCTACATTAATTATTTTGGTGTTAGCGAGCAGGTTTTCAGTGTGTTGTTCGGCTTAAACGTATTTTGTTTGATGATCGCCAATTTTATTAACAGCCGCCTGGTAACACGTTATGGGCCATTGCGCATGCTACGTTCGGGGTTAGTGATAGGACTAATAAGTGCGTCTGTCTTGTGCGCAGTGAACTATCTGGAATTGGGCATTGCTTATACGGTGGTTGCAGTAGCCGCGTTAATGGGCTCCTTGACGTTAATGGGTACAAATTCCGATGCAATATTATTGATGAAATTCCCCCACAACAGCGGCACAACCACCGCCGTCTCCGGCACCCTGCGTTTTGGTAGCGGCGCCTTTGCCGGACCTTTACTCGCTTTTTTCTACACTGGTACTGCTATGCCATTTTCGTTGATGATGTTGTCCGGTGTCACCGGTGTATTGATTTGCCAAATCTGGTATTGGAAAGCTAATAGCAATGTAGAATAAAATTTGTCGCGATTTCGATTTTATGATGCGATAAGTAAAGTTTTATTTGGCGTCGGTAAGGGTGCATCACTCATTGAAAAAAACCGGTGGAAGATTTTGTATTTACCGACATCGAAATTAAATAATCCTGACATGTGTTCGCCCGTGGTCATGAGTAACTAATACCGCTTGTGCTGCGGCCGGGCGATCCGTTTTTGCCCCCAACGACTCCGTAAATTGCCAAGTAGAGGATCATGCAAAATGATAGCGTTGACGCAAACTAATGCGCCAAGAGCGGTAAAATTAGAACAAATAGTCACTTTTTTAAACGGACAAATCGGACAAACGCAGGCACAAGATCCAAGCGCTGCCCCTTTTTGCTTCCTGGTGGGGCACTTTATCTTTTAATCATGGTGCTGATCGGTATAGACTTCCTGCGGCGCTGGCATTGCTGGTTGTCATTTGCGCAACATCCAATTCTCCGGTTGCGCAAATATCCATTCATACCTAAAGCATAAGGATCACACCATGAAAATTATCCATACGTTCGCTACCCTGCTGGTTGCTGCCGGCTTGTTAACTGCCTGTGCAAAAGAAGAACCACAAACCACAACCGACGCAGTAAAAGAAGCGACTACCGAAGCCAAAGAAGCAGCGGCAGAGAAACTGGAACAAGCGGGTGAAACCTTGCAACAAGCAGCTGATAATGTGAGCGATACTGCTGCGGAACTGAAAGCCGATGCTTCCGAAACTGTAGAAGCTACCGGTGAAGCAATTAGTGAAGGTGCGGCAGAAGCAGCTGAAACAGTCGAAAATGCAGCCGATAAAGCAGAACAAAAAGTAAAAGAAGCAGCGCAATAATGTAATACCGCCTCATCAGCACAACATAATCGGGCATGTACAATGCCCGATTATCAAATCTCTAATCACACACCGGTTTTGTCATTAAAACCTAATCAGCATCCTGCAATTGCATTGCCCACATCTGCGCATATTTTCCCTGTTTGGCTAATAATTCTGCATGCGTGCCTTGCTCAACAACCCTGCCTGCTTCCAGCACTACAATTTTATCAGCGTCGACAACGGTGGATAACCGATGGGCGATAACCAATGTTGTATGGCCACTGGCAGCTTCGCGCATGGCTTCAAGGATCGCCGCTTCCGAATTGGAATCCAGCGCACTGGTAGCTTCATCAAAGATTAAAATAGACGCACCTTTTAATAATACCCGCGCAATGGCAATACGTTGCTTTTCACCGCCGGATACTTTCAAGCCGCGTTCGCCAACCAGGGTTTTATCACCGTCAGGCAAACTATTAATAAATGATTCCAGGTGAGCCATTTTTATTGCGCGATCAATTTGCTCTTCACTCGCCGCCGGATTTCCATAAGCAATATTTTCACGGATGCTGGTGTTAAACAACACGGTATCCTGCGGCACTATCGCAATGGCACGGCGCAGTGAATCCAGCGTGACACCGCGAATATCCTGCCCATCGATTAAAATTTTTCCGCCACTGATATCGTAGAAACGGTACAGCAAACGCGACAGAGTACTTTTACCGGCACCGGAGGAACCAACAATAGCTACCTTGCTACCCGCCGGAATTTCTAAATCCAGTTGCTGTAAAATCGGCCGATCCTGATGATACGAAAAATCCACCTGGTGCCAGTGTATTTCGCCGCGAGTTACCTGCAACGGCGCTGCATCATCAGCATCAATAATTGCGGAATCACGCTTTAGTAAAGCCAGCATATTTTCCAGATCGGTTAACGAGCGGCGAATTTCACGGTACACAAACCCAAGAAAATTAAGCGGGATAAATAGCTGGATCATATAGGCATTGATCATCGCCAAATCACCCAGCGTCATGGTTTTATCCAAAACACTTTGCGCCGCCATCCACATCATCGCCGTCATTGCCAATGCAATGATCAATGCTTGCCCGGAGTTAAGTGCTAACAGCGACATGCGATTTTTTAATTTTGCGGTTTCCCATTTCTCCAGGAATTTATCATAGGTTTCCGCTTCGTAATTCTCGTTATTGAAATATTTAACTGTTTCATAATTGAGCAGGGAATCAATGGCGCGCGTGCTGGTAGATGAATCGGCCTGGTTAGCTTCGCGCACAAATTTGTTGCGCCACTCGGTGGTATAAATGGTAAAGATTACATAGATAACGACAGCGACCAGGGTAATAACGGCATACCAGATCGAAAATGCCGCCGCAAAAATAATCGCGACCATTAGGATTTCAAACAGGGTAGGGACAATATTGAACATCAAAAAACGCATCAAAAAACTGATGCCGTTAGTACCACGCTCAATATCCCGGCTAATGCCACCTGTTGCGCGATCCAGGTGAAACGCCAGCTCCAGCGAATGCAAATGTTTAAATACACGCAAACCAATTTTACGCATGGCATGCTCGGTAACACGACTGAAAAGCGCGTCGCGCACTTCGCCAAAAAAGACACTGCCAAAACGCATCGCCCCGTAAAATAAAATAAAAAATACTGGCAACAGTAATTCGGGCGAAATACTGCGATCAACACCATCAATGATATGTTTCAGCGCCCAGGGCATCACCAGCGTAGCACCTTTGGCTGCAAGCAGAGCGAGTATCGCGAGCAAAACGCGCCCTTTAAAATCCCATAGGTAAGGCAGCAGGTATTGCATGCTCTGGCGCAAATTAACCTTTGGACTTGTTTCGTTAGCACCAGGTGCGCGAGGTTCGTTATTGGGATGAACGGATAAACCGGAAGTGTGCATACCGCGCATAACGACAGCCTATAAATCAATGGGGAAATTTCATGCTAACAGATTCCCCCTTATGGGACCGACACAAGCCCGTTTCAAGTGCTACCATATGCACTTTCAACTCTTTCTGTTTTTTTCATGAAAATACCCAAACGTTTACAACCACTGGTCGATGATGGCTTGATTGATGAGGTTTACTATCAATTAATGAGCGGCAAAGAAGCCCAGGTCTTTGTGGTCAGCGCCAATAACGAAGTACGTTGCGCCAAAGTCTATAAAGAAGCGAATAAACGCAGTTTCAAACAGGCAGCGCAATACCAGGAAGGCCGTAGCGTGCGTAACACACGCCGCGCCCGCGCTATGGCCAAAGGCACAAAGTTTGGCCAGCGGGAAGCGGAAGAGGCCTGGTTAAATGCCGAAGTTGAAGCGCTATATCGCCTCGCGCAAGCCGGAGTACGCGTCCCTACACCTTACTGGTTTTTAGAAGGTGTATTAGTGATGGAACTGGTGGTGGATGAAGACGGCGACCCCGCTCCGCGTTTGGATGATGTCGCCTTTGATGCGGAAACCGCACGCGATTATCACGCACGGATGATGCAGGAAATTGTGCGCATGCTCTGTGCTGGCCTGGTTCACGGTGATCTGTCTGAATTCAATGTACTGGTCGATCACTCCGGTCCGGTGGTTATCGATTTACCACAGGCCGTCAATGCCGCTGGCAACAACAACGCAAAAATGATGTTGCTGCGCGACGTAAATAATATGACCCAATATTTTGGCCAATACGCGCCGGATTTATTAGTCACGCACTACGGCGAAGAAATCTGGGATTTATTTGAGCACGGCAATTTACATCCCGATGTAAAACTCACGGGGCAATTTGCCCACAGCAATGTGGACGCGGATATCGCCACCATGATGCGCATTATCGAACACGCCAAACAGGAAGAAGAAGATCGCAAAGAGCGCGAGCGCATGGCGCGCAACGGCGAGTTTTAAACGCGGTTAACCGGCAACCGGATGATTACCCGCAAACCACCCAAGGGGCTGCTATCCAACACTAATTCGCCACGGCAGTGTTCGACAATATCGCGCACTATGCCCAACCCCAAACCGTGCCCTTGCACCTGTTCATCAATACGTGCACCGCGAGTCATTACCTGTTCGCGCAATTCCGCTGCGATGCCCGGGCCATCATCATCAATCGTGATGCAATAATGGGTTTGCTCATAGGTGACACCAATCTGTATTTTTTGGTGCGCCCATTTGCAGGCGTTATCAAGCAGGTTGCCAAGTAATTCCAGAATATCTTCACGATCCCAGGGCAAACGCAAACCGGATTCCGCTTGCCACCCCAATTGCAAATCGCGCCGATGGATTTGTTGCAAAGTGCTACATAAATCCGGCAATTCTCTTGCACATTCAAAATACGCGCCGGGCAATGCTTCACCGGCGAGGCGCGCGCGTCCCAATTCGCGACTGATACGCTCCTGCATACTTTGTAATTGCTGGCGAAAACTATCGCGCAATTCCGGATGCGCATTTAATTCATGGCGATTGGCGAGGCTGAACAGAATCGCTAACGGTGTTTTTAAGGCGTGCCCCAAATTACCCAACGCATTACGCGAGCGTCCCAGTGTGTCTTCGGTGTGTTGCAATAAATGATTTAATTGTTGCACCAGCGGCACCAATTCATCGGGCACCTGTTGATCCAGTTCCGTGCGCTGGCCCTGTTGCAATTGCACAATTTGTTCGCGCATTTGTTCCAGTGGCCGCAATGCGCGACGCACTAAAATGCGCTGAATTAACACCAATAAAATGAGCGCGCCTAAACCAATTCCCGCCGCGCTCCACTGCATGGTGCGAAAACTTTTTAGCATGGGTGTGTAATCTTGTGCGGCGATAATCTGGATAGCTTTTCCGTAACGCCGGAAATCCGCGCGATAAATTAATAACTCCTGCGCTTGCGGGCCATCGGCAAGTTCTTTTTGCAAACCGGTTGTTGCGGGCAGCGTGACTTGATAATCCCAGGACGAACGGGAACGCCATTGTTGATCCGGTAGGACCACTACAAAATATTCGCCGGAAAACGGCCGCTGGTAGCTCGCAGAAACGCGTTGCTGGTCCAACTCAATTCCGTTAGCGCCGCGAATAATCGCAGCGAGTAACGTTTGCGCTTCATGGTGCAAATGCGTTTGCAGATAACGCCGCAACCCCTGATCAAATAGCCAGAGGCTTAACTGTGCAAGCACCAGGCCGGTAATAATCAAAACACTGATTAATCCCAGGCTTAAACGCTGTTGGATAGAATTCATCGTGCGTGTTAACAAGAAATTTTCCTTATCCGGAATTTTTTTGCAGGCGATATCCTTGTCCGCGTTTTGTTTCGATAATGTCCTTACCCAGTTTGCGCCGCAAATGATTCACGTGCACTTCAATTACATTGGAATCCCGTTCCGTTTCACCATCGTAGAGATGATCATGCAATTTGCTTTTGGAAACGATTTGGCCTTCATGCAACATTAAATAACGTAATAAGCTGAATTCAGCCGCAGTCAGTTCAATTATTTCATCATTTTTTACGGCGCACTGGCGCCCCTCATCCAATTGTACGCCAGCCGCATGTAATTGCGGTTGATTCACTTGCCCATGGGCGCGCCGCAATAATGCCTGGATACGCAGTTGCAATTCTTCCGGGTGAAAGGGTTTGGTGAGGTAATCATCAGCACCCGCTTTCAAACCTTCGATCCGTTCCGCCCAATGATCGCGCGCCGTGAGGATTAACACCGGCCGCAGCATTTGGGTTGCGCGCCATTCACGCAAAATATCCAGGCCGGATTTTCCAGGCAAACCCAGGTCCAGCAAGATTAAATCATAAGGCTCAATCGCGCCCTGGATTAATGCATCGCGGCCATCCGCTAACCAATCCACTGCGTAACCGGCGCGTTTTAAATCGGCCGTTAATTCATCGGCCAGCGCAACATTATCTTCGACGATCAGGATACGCATTAATCATCCTCTTCGTCTTTCAAAATTTTTCCAGTGGTGGCATCTATTTCCAGCTCGCGCACTACCCCCTCGCGCGTGGCCAACTCTACGTCATAGATATAAATATCGTCGTCCTCCTCCAATTCCACTTCGAGCAAACTGGCGTGGGGATGACGCGCATTCACCAACGATAATAACTGCTCCAGGGGAATGATGCGGCCCTGCTCACGCAGGCGCAGGGCTTCATCTTGCGATAAATCACGCGCATTCACACTGCCGGTGAACACCAGAAATAAAAGAACGCGCGTTACTGATTTCATCGCTATGCCTTGCTGTTCACCAGCGCCGGTTAATCATCCCGGCGATTTTCCAACACTTCACCAGTAGCCGCATCCAGCTTCACATCCCACTCGATGCCTTGGGCATCCACAACTTCCAGTTGATAAATATAGCGGCCCAATTCGTTTTCCAGTTCAGTTTCACGAATGACGCCGCCCGGATATTTAGCCAAAGCGGCTTCATTGAGTTTTTCAAAGGATTGGATGCTACCAGAATCGCGAAGTTTCAGCGCCTCATCCGGCCCAAGATCGCGGGCATTGGCAACCAAAGCAAGGCTGGTCAGGGCTAAGCTGGAAATAATCAACGTGGTCATTTTCATAGTAAAAGTCCTCATTCAGGATAAATATTCAGGGCGTTAATCGTCAGTCATTGATTAACGTCGACAGGTCCAGAATAAGGGCGCCGGATTAAATGAAACTTAATTTCGACCAAATTTGATCAGGTTGGTTGACGTCTAAAAGCCGCCTGTAGATACTGCGCGGTCTGCAGGTTTGCATTGCTTGAGAGAGGAAACCAATTGGGCGGATTGCCCCAAGGAACCGGAAATTCAAGGAGCGACACTGCAAGGCAATCATTATCTCAAGGATCTCATTATGCACCTGCCTACTCGATGTTCTATTCGCCATTATCTTCAACGTTCATTGCGTCAAATGCTGGGCTGCCTCGCAATACTTGGCGTGGCCACATCCGCCCTGGCTAGCGATGCCCCTGCAACACACACCCCCTTACCGCTCGATGTTTTTTATAACGATGCATTGATCGAGGATATCGAACTCTCGCCCGACGGTACGCATTTATTAGCGTTAAAAAATATTGGTGAAAACACCGTTATCATGGTGATTGAATTGGCTACCAATAAAGCGTTTTATCCCGTTAAAACGGATAACAAACAATTCAAGTTTAATTGGGTGCGCTGGGCTAATAATGATCGCCTGGTGATGAGTTTGCGTTTTGATAGCCGTACCTTTAACGGCGTGAAATATATGCAAACACGTTTGCTGGCTACCGATGCAAAACAACAATCCAAAATGATTACGCTGGTAAAAGCGGATGACAATGCCGATGGCTGGATCAGCCAATTCCAGGACAACATTATCAGCATGACACCGGATGATCCCGACCATGTGCTTATCAGTGTTGATCGCGAAGTCCCTTTTCACCAAACCGTTTATAAAGCCAATGTCTACACCGGTAAATTAACCCGCGTAAAAAAACACGCCGCCAGTGTGCGCTCATGGTATGCAGATCACGCGGGCAATGTGCGCGTTGGTGAACATTACGACGATAAAAAACGCAAAGTCACTTACAAGGTACTCGACCCCAATACCAATGAATGGAATGTTGCCTGGGAATACATAGTGTTTGATGAACCGGAAATTCACATCGCCGGTTTTGGCCATAACCCGAATGAATTATTTATTTTTGCGGACCATGAAGGCCGCCAGGCGTTGTTTAAAGCAGACCTTGCAAAAGCCGGTTACCCGAAGGAATTGGTGTTGAGCGATCCGGATTATGATGTAAATGGTCGCCTGATTTATTCCGATGCACACAAAGAAGTTGTCGGTATTTACTACACCGACGGCAGCGCCAAAAGCATTTTCTGGAACAAGGAATTCAGAGCATTCCAGGGCGGTTTGGATAAAGTCATGCCCGATACGACTAATTACATTGCCAGCATGAGCGCCGATGCACGCAAATATATTTTGTACACTACCAACAGCACCAATCCCGGTACTTATTATTACGGCGATCGCGACGCGAAAACCTTAAGCTATCTCGCCAGTGCTTATCCCGATTTAAAAGAGAATGTATTAATCGAAAAAGAGTCGCGCCATTTTAAAGCGCGCGACGGTTTGGACCTGGAAGGATTTTTATCCTTGCCTAAAAATTTTTCTAATAAACCTACAGCAGCAATTATTCTTCCACACGGCGGCCCGATGAGTGAGGATGGAAAGGATTTTGATATGTTTTCCACGTTTATGGCCAACCGCGGTTACGTCGTTTTCCAGCCAAATTTTCGCGGCTCTTCCGGGTACGGCCACGACTTTATGATGCAAGCTGTCGGTGGTTACGGTTTGGAAATGCAGGATGACCTTGAAGATTCGGTAAAATATTTAATCGACCAGAAAATTGCTGATCCAAAACGCGTGTGCATTGTCGGTGCAAGTTATGGTGGTTATGCTGCATTAATGGGCGTTGCCAAAACGCCGGATTTATTCCAATGTGCAGTTAGTTTTGCCGGTATGTCAGACCTGGTAAAAATGAGCAACAACTTCCGCTATTTCACCAACAAAAATACCGCGCGCAAACAATTTGGTGAAGATAAAGGCCAACTCAAGGAAACATCACCGGTGCGCCTGGTTGAACGAATTAAAGCACCAGTACTTTTAATTCACGGCAAAGATGATGTATCTGTTCCTGTTGAACAAAGCCGGATTATGGCCAGCGCACTTAAAAGTGAAGGTAAAGCCTATGAGTACATCGAGCTGGAAGATGGAACTCATCACCTGGATTATTTGCCCCATCGCAAACAAACATTTGAAGCGATAGATAAATTCCTTACTAAATACTTGCCACTATAGAAGGGCAAATTATTTTGTAAATTTTTCAATTTCAGTGCTCCACGAGGGGCACTGCATTTTTATGCGTCATCTCAAGCAAGTATTTACTCATTTTTTCACAAAACTGAACAAAGTTTCACAACTTTATGAACTGCACATTTTTATACTTGTCTCCTGTGTCTCTAAGGACTCGCTCGCACTCCAAGCAAGGTGGTATCTGCTTATGAACCCTGAACTCCGTTTGCCCGTCACCAGCCATTTTCCCGCGCAGGACTTAACGCGCGTTTCTGTTTCACGTCCGTTGCGGCTGATCCATTTTATTGCTGATGATTCGCAAGTATTACAGCCCTCAGTACTGGAACTGGTTCGTTCGGCCGACAATGCACCGGGGTTCACGGCGATGCTGGTATTGGATAAAGCATTCAATAACAAACCCCATGTGATGGGGGATACTGACGAGATTTCCTTCAAGCAACTGGACAGTTGGTCGACCATTGGCCGCACCTATGAATTTTATCGCCTTTGCCGCGATTACCAGCCGGATGCGGTATTCATCCACAGCGAACAAAACATCAGTTGGTGCCGCTACGCCAGCTTGCACGCCGGTGCGCAAGTCATCCATATCAATGAGCAATTACGCCAGCAAATACCCTACGGTATTGATATGGATCATTTCAGCAAGGCAGATGAAGTTCCACTGGGGTTACGCATTCCCGGCATCATCATGCCGAGTGGCTTTAACGATCAATTTCATTTGCAATTAATTCGTGCACTCGCGTGTTTGCGTGAAAAACGTTTATACCCGCGGGTATTCCTAACCGGCCCCGGCACACACCAGGCACAAGAATCTGCTCAACAATTGGGTAAAGCCCTTGGCCTGGATAATCAATTGCGTATTGCCACACATTGCGGCAACTTGCCATTTCTATTAATGCATCACCAACTTTCTGTTATTGGCAATCCGGATAAAAACCCCCTCCTGGTGGCCCAGTCAATGGCGGCGGGTTGCGCCACGCTGGGAATCACCCCCGATAACACACCATCGTTAATCCAGCATGACAATGACGGAATTTTATTTGCAAGTGACTCACCGGAATTGCTTGCAGAGAAACTGGAAAATTTGTTAAAAAATACCGGCTATGCGCAACAACTAGCGCGTCAGGCGCGCCTGCGAGCACAAGAAAATTTTTCTTTGCCTCACATGCACAAAGCCTATACGGAAATGTATCTTACTGTTACCGGAACATAATGACTTTTATATGCGTACCTATAGGCCCTGGCTGAGTATTCTAATCCCGGTTTACAATGTCTCTGCCTATTTAGTGGAATGCCTTGAATCCATAGTGTTACAAACAATTCCCGGAATAGAAATCATCACGCTGGATGATTGCTCCACGGATAATTCACTCACCATACTGCAAGATTTCGCAAAAAACTCCCTGGTTCCTATCCGCATTTTGCAACATGCCCATAATCGCGGCTTGAGCGCAGCGCGCAATACCTTGCTTGATGCCGCGCAAGGGGATTATGTGTGGTTCATCGATTCCGATGACAAATTAAATGACGATGCCATCCAATCCCTACACGCCTTGGTTCGCCAGCACCATCCCGATCTGGTGCTCTGTGATTACCGCGTATTGCGCAGCCAACACCGGTTAAAACACTATTCCCGCGATGAGCGCCATATCACCACTTTTCCAGGGACCAGCGGAGTGTTGATGACCGACCCGATTAAATTATTTGAAGGCATCTATCAAAAACGAAAATTACATATCTGGTCGAAAATTTCGCGCCGTGAACTCTGGGGAGATGATTTACGTTTTCCCGAAGGGCGCATAATGGAAGATGTTGTAGTAACACCGCGCTTATGTTTGCGTGTAAAAAATTATATTTATGCACAACAGCCTTGGGTTATTTATCGCCAGCGCGAAGGCAGCATCCTCTCCAGGCCTAACCAGAAAAAAATTGATGATATGTCGATTGCATCTACTGGTGTATTAGCGTTGTGGTTAGAGAAATACCCGCATCTTTCCGCGGATGCACGCTTCTCGTTTGCACACTTTTGTGTACGCACGCATATTTTTGTCAGTAAGGAATTACGCACAATATCCAATAACAAAAGGCCGGATATGAGCACTTATCGCCAGCATTTTCTCAGCCATATCCAATGGGATAAACCGCGCATGTGTTGGGAATATATCAAACGCGGTTGGGTACTGAAGTTGCGGCGCTTTTTGCTCGAGTATTGATTGCGACCTCCTTGTCGCAAGTATTTCACTACAGCATCATGCCACCGGAAATTTCAATGCGCTGGGCATTAATCCAGCGATTACTCTCCGACAATAGCGCGGCAATGGCAGGGCCAATATCATCAGGCACGCCCACACGCCCCAACGCCGTATAGGAAGCAATTTGCTGATTGAGTTGCTCATTATCGCGCACGGCGCCACCGCCAAAATCAGTTTCAATCGCACCGGGCGCTACCACATTCACCGCAATACCGCGCGCACCCAATTCTTTAGCCATGTAACGGCTTAACACTTCAATGCCACCTTTCATCGTTGCGTAAGCGGCATAACCCGGATAACAAAAGCGCGCGAGGCCAGTAGAAATATTCACAATACGACCACCATTTTTTATCAACGGCAATAACGTTTGTGTAAAGAAAAATGTTCCCTTAAGGTGGATATTCATTAACAAATCAAATTGTTCTTCGGTGGTTTCTGCAAAACTCGCATGGACGCCGATGCCGGCATTGTTAATGAGAAAATCAAAATCCGCGCGCCGCCATTGGCTCTCCAATATGGCTGCCAATTCTCCGGCAAACGTCGCAAAACCTTTACTGTGGCCGACATCCAACTGCAAAGCCACGGCTTTTGTACCCAATGCCTGCACTTCAGCAACTACGGCCTCAGCCTCCGCCCGTTTGCTGTTGTAGGTGAGGACAACATCCACACCTTGCTTCGCCAATGCCAACACAGTGTTTTTACCCAAACCGCGGCTACCACCGGTCACTAATGCAATTTTGCTCATAACTACCTCACTGATTGGTTAAAAGGGCTATCGAAAAAAGAACTGCTGGAAAAACTACCAAACTTGTTAATGGAGCCAGTCTATTACTCGCTTATTTTTCGATAAATCCACAAACAATGATTAGACTGTTCACATAATCCGAACAATAGGCGGTGATGATGAACCGATTGGATGCCATGCAGATCTTTGTGCGAGTAGCCGAACTCGCCAGCTTTACAAAAGCCGCTGATAGCCTTGGGCTGCCCAAAGCCAGCATTTCCACTAGCGTGCAGCAGTTGGAAAGCCTGCTGGGCACACGCCTGTTGCATCGCACAACACGGCGCGTACAACTCACACTGGATGGCCAGATTTTTTACGAGCGCAGCAAGGATTTGCTGGCTGACGTTGAGGAGCTGGAAGGCTTGTTCCAACAGGGTGCCAGTAATCTCACGGGCCGTTTGCGCATCGATATGCCCAGCGGTATGGCCAAAAATCGCATCCTGCCGCGCCTGCCGGAATTGTTGGCGAGGCACCCCCAATTACAATTGGAAATCAGCAGCACCGATCGCCGCGTCGATGTGATTCGGGAAGGATTTGATTGTGTGATTCGCGTCGGCAAGCTCAGTGATTCATCGCTAATAGCGCGGCCACTGGGCAAACTGGAATTGTTAAATTGCGTGAGCCCGGCTTACATCGCCCTTCATGGTAAACCGCACACTCTGGAAGAGTTATCACATCACCATCTGGTGCATTACGTCACTACATTGGGTGCAAAGTCGGCAGGATTTGAGTATCTCCGCGATAATGAACCTATATTGATTCCCATGAATGGCAACATCACGGTTAATAATTCCGATGCTTACAGCGCTGCCTGCCTCGCCGGTTTTGGGATCGCGCAAATTCCGCGCATCGGCGCACAGGAATATATTGCGCAAGGAAACTTAATTGAAATCCTGCCAGAGTTTCGCGCTGAACCTATGCCGGTTTCATTGCTTTATCCCAACCGCCGCAATTTATCGCGGCGCGTGCAAGTGTTTATGGATTGGGTGAGCGAACAACTTAACGATTACACCGATTGATATCCGGGTTTATATATGGCAATTACGTCCTGTCCCAAATGCAAATATCACCGGCAAATGCAGGATGAACAGGTGCATCCTGATATTTGCCCGCGCTGTGGAATTGCCTACAGCAAATTTCTTGCGCGCCGGGAAGCACAACATCCAGCGGAAGGAAACTTTACTGCAGAACCGGATATTGAAATCGAAGTATCGCCGTCACTTCGCCAGCAATTGCTTGCTGCATTGTTTGCGGTGCCTGAAAAAACCAGTAAAGAAAGTTTTTATGCGCACGCATTATTGCTCTGCGCTTTCTCAGTGTGGGGGTTTTATTTCATTAGCAGCGGCGTCAATTGGGAAATCATCGGCAGCTCTTTCATGCACAATATCAATCTGCCTTTTCATGAATTCGGCCATATTTTATTTATGCCATTCGGCGAATTTATGATGATCCTCGGCGGCAGTTTATTTCAGGTTTTATTACCGTTTGTATTAACGCTAGTTTTTGTTTTCAAACAAAAGGACACCTTCGCCGGTAGTATTACCCTTTGGTGGTGCGGCCAAAGTTTTATCGATGTTTCACCGTATATTGCTGATGCCGAATATCGCGCATTACCATTAGTAGGCGGTAGTGGTGAAGAGTCCCATGATTGGGGAAATTTATTAACGATGATGAATGCACTGGAGTATACCCGCGCAATCGCCAACGCGAGTTTTGTTGTAGGAACATTGATTATTATGGTGGCGATTTTATGGGGCGGATGGATTCTCAAATTGCAGAAAAAAAATTTGGTTTCAATGTACGATCAAACATAATTGGCGAGGAATTCCTCGCCGTTGTGCGCGGATTTACGTATTGATTAGCCCACGGGTCTACCCCAGACATCTACCCGCGCCGGACAATATTGCTCAAGGAACTCCTGATGGCCAGGCATGGTTGCCACGGCGTTTTTAACGCCGGTTTTGAAGTTGTTGAGGAATGCTTGCAGGCGCTCATCATCCATAGCATCAGCGGCACCATGGTAATGGCGTGGCATCACGCGCTGCCCCAGTAACACATGCACCCAGGAATCCAACCGGAACAACCCGCCGGTGTTGGAAATTACATGGCCCACGTCCTTGAATAGCTGGATGCGATGTCGCAGGGATTCCGGTAGCTCCATATTTTTGCAGTAGCGCCAGAAGGGCGTGTCTTGCCGCTCCGTGGTGTTGTAGTGCAGTACGATAAAATCGCGGATTTCCTCAATTTCCTCCCGGGTTTCCTTGTTGAACTGGTCAACCAGGGATTGCTCTATGCCGTTAAACGGAAAGAGTTGCAGCAGGCGCGCAGCGGTCGTCATGATGACGTGGATGCTGGTGGCCTCAAGCGGCTCCACAAAACCGGCAGCCAGGCCAATGGCCACGCAGTTCTTGTTCCAGGCTTTGCGGCGGCGCCCGGTGCGAACCTTAACCGTCCAGGGATCGCGTGTTTTCTTACCGGGTACCGCAGCCAGCAACTGGCTGGTGGCTTCATCCACCGACATATAACGGCTGCAAAAAACATAGCCGTTACCAGAGCGATGCTGCAAAGGAATGTTCCAACGCCAGCCGGCATCATGGGCGATGGCGCTGGTGTAGGGCTGTACCGGGCCGACGTTTTCCGATTGCACCGCCACCGCCGTATCGCACGCTAACCAATGGGACCAGTCTTCAAAACCGGTATGCAGGGTTTGCTCAATGAGCAGCCCACGAAAGCCTGTGCAGTCAATAAACAGATCGCCTTCAATCACTTCACCGGAGGCCAGGCCCAGGGATTGGATATAACCCGAATCAGGGTGCTGGTTAATGTGTTCTATCTTGCCCTCAACGCGCTTGACGCCGTAGCTCTCGGCTATCTTGCGCAGAAATTTTGCATAGAGGGCTGCATCTATGTGGTAGGCAAAGTTGAGTTTGGAATCGGGGCGGGTGAAAAATTTGTTCTGATGTGCGGCCAACCACTCTACACAGTATTCACCCAACTCATCTTTAAGGCCTATTTGCTGACTGCGCAGCCAGAAATGATGAAATTCACAGGTCCAGGACGGCTGGCCGGTAACGCCGAAAGGATGGATGTACTTGTCACCTTTAAGGCCCCAATTTTCAAACCAGATGCCCAGCTTGAAGGTAGCCGCCGTTTCGCGCATGAATTCCTGCTCATCAATACCCATGATTTTATTAAAGGCGCGCATGGGTGGCACGGTGGATTCACCTACGCCTACGGTGCCTATCTCTTCCGACTCAACCAGGGTGATATCGAGCACCTTGCCCAACTGACGGGACATCAGCGCCGCCGTTACCCAACCCGAAGTACCGCCACCGGCAATGACCACCCGTTTGATCTTATTTTTATTCATCGCTGCTCCTTTTTTATTGTTTGCGTGGGGCCACGCACGCCTTTGTTATGCCAGCCACCTATTGGCAGGCTGGAAAACTAAAGGCGCGAATTCTAGGAGCAAAGAAAAAAGCGCTTCAACAAACCTATGATCAATTTAAACTATGGATCTTAAGGATCACCGCAATAACCGGATTACGCACTGTATTCCGCTTCGCGCAGTACCGCCAGAAACTCTTCACCAAAACGTTTTAATTTGCTTTCACCAACACCAGTGATAGTACGTAATTGTTCGGGTGTGAGCGGGCGGAATTCCAGCATTTCGCGCAGCGTTGCATCATGGAATATGACGTAAGGCGGAACACCTTGCTCTTCTGCCAGCCGTTTACGGCAAGCGCGCAAGGCATTCCAGAGTGATTGGTCTTCCGCTTCGATCGCTTGCGACAAATTCGCGCGACGCGGCGAACTAACCGCTAATTTAATATCGCGGCGCAGATTTATTTTTTCATCGCCGCGCAAATAAGGCCGACAAGCTTCATTCAACAACAAGCCACCAAAACCATCGCTATTCACATCCAGTAATCCACGCGCAACCAACTGGCGGAAAATAGATTTCCATTCATCAACGGCTAAATGTTTTCCAATTCCATACGTGGTTAATTTGTGGTGATCGAAAGAAAGGATTTTGTCGTTGTTGCTGCCGCGCAATACATCAATCACATGCCCGGCACCAAAACGCTGGCCGGTGCGATACACACAGGACAACGCCATTTGCACGGCCTCAGTGGCATCCCAGGTTTGCGGCGGCGTTAAACAGCAATCGCAATTACCACAGGCTTGCGTGGGATTATCGCCAAAATAACGCAACAAACTGATGCGGCGACACGAGGTAATTTCACACAATCCCAACATCGCATTTAATCGCTGCTGTTCATTGCGTTTGAATTCTTCGCTACCTTCACTCTGCGCCATCATCTGCCGCAGTTTTACGACATCTTCCAACCCATAAAGCAATAACGTAGTTGCCGCTTCGCCATCGCGGCCGGCGCGACCGGTTTCCTGATAATAGGCTTCAATACTTTTCGGCAAATCCAGATGCGCAACAAAACGTACATCAGGTTTATCGATCCCCATTCCAAACGCGATGGTGGCCACCATAATAATATTGTCTTCGCGCAGGAAACGCTCCTGATGCTGCTGGCGGATGTTCGCAGCCAAACCGGCGTGATAAGGCAATGCATTAAAACCTTCGCTGCGCAGCCAATCGGCAATTTGTTCTACTTTATTGCGCGACAAGCAATAAACGATTCCGGAATTACCCGCTTGCTCTTCGCGCAAAAAACGCATCAATTGAATTTTAGGATTATTTTTTTGTGCAATGCGGTATTGGATATTGGGGCGATCAAAACCGCTGATAAATTGCTGCGCATTCTGCAATTGCAAACGCACGACAATTTCATCGCGCGTGCGCAAATCGGCGGTTGCGGTTAATGCAATACGCGGCACTTGCGGAAATTCGCGATGCAGTAAATCCAGTTTTAAATAATCTGCGCGAAAATCGTGACCCCATTGCGATACACAATGGGCCTCATCAATAGCAAACAAGGAAATTTTTAATGAATGCAATAGTTCGATGGTGCGCGGCTGGATCAAACGTTCAGGTGCGATGTAAAGTAAATCCAGTTCACCGCGCTGTAACGCCGATTCTGTTTGCCACCACTCTTGCGATGACAATGTAGAATTTAAAAATCCGGCCCTCACCCCCAATTCCCGTAACGCACTGACCTGGTCTTGCATCAATGCAATCAACGGCGAAATGACAATGGCAACACCCTCGCGCACCAATGCGGGAATTTGATAACACAATGATTTTCCACCACCGGTTGGCATTAATACCAAAACGTCATCACCCGCGACCAATGCATCGATCACCGCTGCCTGCGGGCCGCGGAATTCGTGATAGCCGAAAACGGAATTCAAAATTGCCAAAGGGGAATTCATGGTCTCAATCATCCTTGTAGACACCGCGTAAATATCGTCTCGGGAAGCTCCCGAGACTAATTAATCCTGCTACCAACTGAATCTGCATCGCCAACCTTTATCGAGCGGATGAATATATTCATCGAAGCGGCAATTTTTCAGCAAAATGATGAATATATCCATCATTTTATTGGCTTTAAGGGGCTAATGTGCAGCAGGTAGTCAAGGCCTCAGGGTTTTGTTTAGGAAAGCGATGATGTCTTCAACGGGCCAGCGGGCGTCATTCTTAAAACAACTGCCCGACCAATTACAACCATTGTCCAGATATGCATGGTCTTTGCCGGGATAAACCTTATATTCCACCGGCTGCTTACCCGCTTTCAGCAAGTCCACATAACGCTGCGCCGAGGCTGGCGGAGTGGTTTTATCCTTGCTGCCAACATGCACAAATTGCGGTGGCAATTTATATTCACTGGCCTTGGGGACGAAATAAATTGGCGATACGGCTTTGTAGTAATCCGGGTTATCTTTAACATTGATCTTGTCACCAAACAATCCGCGCGGCAGGGATTTGGCGAACAACCAGAAACCATTGGAAACAGTTTCAAATCCATCCAGTGCCGCGCCATGGATATCAAACGCACCGTAGCTGATAACCGCTGCCTGGACTTTCAAACCATCGGCCTTCGCAATTTGCTCAGCGGTTTTTCCCGCCGGTAAATAACTGGGATTAAAACCGAGGCTCGGGCCTGCAAAACCATCGCTCTCCAATTGGCGACCACGGGTGAGAATCATCGCCGCGAGATGGCCACCGGCACTATCCCCCGTAACCGCCACATGCCCGGGATCACCCTGGTATTGCGCAATATTTTCCTTTACCCATAACAAACCGCCAAAAACATCTTCGACAATTTGATTCATTTTTACTGAATTATCCTGATCCACCAGCAAGCGATAATTCATATTAGCCACTACAAATTCGCCATCGTGCGCGATAGTCGTCGCCAGGTCATTCATGATTGAATTGTTATTCACCAGCCAGCCACCACCGTGGTAAATCACTAATACCGGATAGGATTTCTTGCCGGTTTTGGGAACATAAATATCCAGGGTAAGTGGAAAATTATCCGGTGCTGCAAACTGGATTGATTTGTGGACGGTGACTTCACCCGCACTCACAAACAGGGGAAAGAACCCCAGGAAAAATATAATAAACCCGCGGATGGAACGACTCATGCTTGCCTCTCTGCAGTGCAATTATTGTTAATGTGCGATTAAGAGCTTAAGCAAGCATAGACGTGAATAAGCGCCACGAAAAGTGACAAGGGTCAGCAATAAATATGCATGTTGTTGCGAAGGATTTATTGCTATTGCCAGCGGCGATTGTGCTGTTGACGTTGATCCACTTGCTGGTTGCGTCGATCCAGCGCGCGATTCTGCTCATCAAAAGCACGATTCATCCGGTCGCGTTCGCGATTAACCCTGTCGCGCTCCCGATTCAACGCATCGCGTTTTTGATTGGCGATGCGTGAAATTTCCTGATGATCATTGCGGCGTTGGTGCTGGCGATTTTGCCATTGATCAATTTCACGATTTTCCTCGTCCAGATCGCGCATCATTTCATCAAACTCACGATGCATTTCCTGGCGCTCACGATTCAGTTCTTCGCGTTCGTACTGGATTTCCGCACGCTCATCGTTGTGCCAGTGGCGCTCGCGCGCATCAACAGTACCCGCGTGCATAAATACCAGCACCCATAAACTACCCATCAACGACAACGATTTTTTCATGATTATTCTCCGATGTTTTTTGGCAGGCTAGGGCGATGGGGCTGAACGAAAACTGAAAAATGCCAGCGCGTGCACTGCAATTTCCAGAGTGTGAAATACTCGACAATCGCCGTTTGCGCTATCGGCCGATTTCCAGTGGCGATGGCATAAAACACGCCGAACGATTATATTTAACCAAATGGTTGACAATTATTTTATTCAGGAGAATACTTAACCACATGGTAAACAATCAAAACGAACAGCTCGATGCCGTCTTCCATGCCCTGGCGGACCCAACTCGAAGGGCAATGATCGCGCGCCTGGCGCAAGCGCCGTGCGGGATTACCGAGCTGGCTGCACCGTTTGAAATGACGCTCGCCGCAATATCCAAACACATCAAAGTGCTGGAAGGTGCGGGGCTGGTGGTACGCAACATCCAGGGCCGCAACCACACTTGCCAGTTGGATACACGCCCCATGCTGGGCGGCATTGAATGGCTGCGCCATTACGAACAATTCTGGAATCAACGGCTGGATGCACTGGCTGCAGCGCTGCTGGAAGATGACAAGGCAAACAGCAATTAACACGGGCGACTTACCCATTCACTAAGTCAGCCCATCACCACAATTGGCCCCGCGCCAAAGGAGTTTGACGATGAATGACTACGGTGTATTAACCGCGCCCGATACCCTGCGCATCGAGCGCTTGCTGCCCGGCCCGATTGAGCGCGTCTGGCAATACCTGACCGATTCCGATAAACGCGCAACCTGGCTCGCCGCCGGCAATGTCGAGCAGCGGGTAGGCGGTAAAGTCGACCATACCTTCCGCAATTCGGAACTCAGCCCGGAACAGGATATCCCACCGCCCAAATATTCCAATTGCGCGGGTGATGTGCCCATGCTTGGCGAAGTAACCGCGTGCGAGCCGCTGCGTTTACTCAGTTATATCTGGAATAAAGGGTCCGAGGTAGAATCGGAAGTGAGTTTTGAATTGGTCGCACAGCAGGGCCAGGTAAAACTCACCGTCACCCATCGCCGGCTTACTAACGCGGAGGAACGCCTCAGTGTCGCTGGTGGCTGGCATACCCATCTCAATATTTTGCGCGACCGCCTGGAAGGAAAAACACCCGAAGGATTCTGGAAAGTCCACACTCGCCTTGAGCGGGAATATGCGGAGCGCTTGGCGAGTTAACTATTTCTATTAATAAAAAATTAAAAATCCTGATTTGAGGTAAATCGAATCGGGATTTTTTTATTGTTGTGAATTTGTAATTTGGAAAATCGCATTAAATTATATCGTCGATTTTCTTTTCATCTGGCACCTTAAGCACGCGGATCTATAGGACACATTTTTTTAATCGCATTTAACTCGTTGAAAACTCATTTCCTTTTTTGTACTGGTGTAAATCCTGCTTATTTCTCTTCCCCCACTCCGAAGCAAAGGGAATATGGCATGAAATTCTTTCGCTATTTCGCCAGCGTTTTTAGTATTTTCATATCCAGCTACACCAGCGCCCATGTTGTTACTGATATACGCGAGTTCGCTCATGTCAACGAAGCACACTCCCATGGATACGCCACTGACATCGACTGGGTAAAAAATATTGGTGACTTTCATGGAGACGACATTTTACCCATTGCAATTACTATCTACGATTTGACCGGAATTTGGCTCGGCCCAGTAACGCTTGCGCTCGAAACCACATCCAGCCCCAAGGCAGCCACAGAATCCGCACCTTTTTCACTGATTACTATCGGATGTTTAGCATTGGCATTTGCGCGCTACCGAAACAGTTAATGCGTAAAAAATATTTAATAAATTATTGAACACTAAAGGTGTCGCCCCATGAAATGTTTCCAGGTTGTTGCCAGCGTTTTTTTATTCGTTATTTCTACTTGCGCAAATGCAGTCATCATCAATGACGTGAGAGCAATTAATGCCATTTACGGTAGCGGTGAAAATATCCTGTTGGAATTTAATCTTGCTGATTATGGTTTTGTGGAGGGCAGAGATAGCATTATCGGCTCACCCACACTCACTATTGAAATGCGCGATACCGAATATCGCCCCGACAAAGATTATTGGGAACAGCCATTCCTGATGATCTTTATTGATTTTGCCCGTTATCACACTCGCGTCGGAATCGAGGATTGGGTTGAACATGGATTTTTTAATGAAGACGGCATCATGCGAGTTTCAATTAATGTTGTGGAGCCGCCCGCTGTTTGGTTCGGCAATATCACTGTTACTGGCGAATTCCTGCCTGGCCCTTCCTCCATTCCGGAACCCGCGCCCTTTGTTCTTTTGGGTATCGGCTTAATAAGCATTGGGATCAGACGCAATATGTTACGTAACAAATAAAGTTGCATAATCGATTTTATTGAAATACCATTTCACGAAACATTAATTGTTACGAGAAATGGCATGAAACGAGATTCCCGATTATCAGGCGTACTCCACGTCCTCCTGCACATGGCCGAAGCCGGTACTCCGATGACCTCGGATGCGCTGGCCAAAATGATGAAAACCAATCCAGTGGTAATTCGCCGTGTGCTCGCAGGCCTGCGCGAGCATGAGCTGGTCTGTTCCGAAAAAGGCCACGGCGGCGGCTGGACATTGTGTCGTGAACTGCAGACCATCACCCTCCACGATATTTACCTCGCCCTCAATGAACCGACGTTACTGGCTATGGGCAACCGCACCGAAGCGCCGGGTTGTCTGGTTGAGGAAGCGGTAAACAGCGCGCTAAACCAGGCATTCCAGGATGCCGAAGCCCTGTTACTCGCTCGCTTCCGTACCGTAACACTGGCGCAGTTGAGCAGCGATTTCCATCAGCGCATGCAAGCGCGTGGTTTTAGCGGCATCCATGAGCATTCGATTTTTTCCGACAACGATACAAATTCTTCTGAAGAATAATTGCTTCGGGTTATTCATTTTTTAACAACTGATTTCAAATAAAAGGTGAGTTTATGCAAACAACCTACGACGTCATCGTCATCGGCGGCAGCTACGCCGGAATGGCTGCTGCCTTGCAAATTGCACGCGGCCGCCGACAAGTATTGGTGATTGATGCGGGTGTGCGCCGCAATCGCTTCGCCGAATTTTCCCACGGTCTGTTGGGGCAAGATGGCAAATCACCCACCGCCATCGCCGAAGAAGCCAAAGCGCAATTACTGGCATATCCCAATCTCACCTGGCTGCAAGGATGGGCAGATTCAGCAGAAAAAACCGGCGATTTATTTACCGTAACCAGCGGCACTCAAGCGCTAACCACCAAACGTCTGATACTCGCCAGCGGTGTCACCGATCACCTGCCGGCCATTACCGGTTTGCAAGAGCGCTGGGGTAAAACTGTTTTCCATTGCCCTTACTGCCACGGCTACGAATTAAACCAGGGCCCGCTCGGCGTACTCGCTACCAGCGAAGCGTCCCTGCATCAGGCGTTATTAATTCCCGATTGGGGCCCAACCACTTTATTCACCAACAATTGTTTCACACCGGATGACACGCAATTACAACAACTTGCCGCGCGCAATGTAAAAATCGAAACGGAAATCGTGCGCGAAATAGCGGGCGAGCAATGCGCAATCGTAAAACTCGATAATGGCCGTCTGGTTGAATTGGCGGGATTATTTGTTGCATCACTCACCCAACCGTCCAATCGCATCGCACAGGATTTAGGTTGTGAAATTGCTGAAAGCCCGGTGGGTTTTTATGTAAAAACCGATGAATTCAAACAAACATCCATTCCGGGCGTATTCGCCTGCGGCGACCTTGGCAGGCCGATGGGTAGCGTAACCTTTGCGATTGGCGATGGTGCGCAGGCTGGGTTTGCAACGCATCGATCATTAATAGTTGGAATCTAATAACCGGAGCCCATGACTCATTAACACGTCATATGGATGCTCATGGCATGTTAATGAGTCATTTTTGTTGATTATTTGACCATGCAAATGCTATTATTGGCTCATAAACAACCCATATGACGCCATTTGGCTCATTAATGAATCAATAAACTATGGCCAAGCCTCAAACTCGTACTTACTCCCGTTACACACAGAACGCGCTGGCGTTGCTGGCAAACCAGATTCGCGAAGGACGCATCGCGGCAAATTTCACCGCCGAAGCCCTGGCTCAACGCGCCGGTATTTCCCGATCCCTGCTCCAGCGCATTGAAAAAGGTGATCCGGGCTGTGCTATCGGGGCAGTATTTGAAGTGGCAGCGATCCTGGGTATTCCATTATTTGAGGCGGATTCCAAAATCCTTTCTACACGCCTGGCTTACAGCAATGAAAAACAAGCCTTGCTACCCAGAGCGGTCCGGCCCTCCGGGAAGGCGGTGAAGGATGATTTCTAACGGCCCCTATACCGAAGCCTACGTCTGGATCTGGCTACCACAAAAAACCGAACCGGTAGTGGCTGGCTTACTCAGCAAATCCGGTAACCAGCTCGTGTTCAATTACGGTCGCAGTTATTTACAACGGCCCGATGCCATCCCGGTCTACGCGCCGGAATTACCTCTGCAACAAGGCGCCTTGCCGCTACTGCCGGGTTTACCCATGCCCGGTTGCATCCGTGATGCATCGCCCGATGCCTGGGGCCGGCGCGTACTCATTAACCGCAAGCTGGGCGTAACGGGCGATATCGCCACGAACACTGAATTGGATGAACTAACCTATTTGCTCGAATCCGGTTCTGATCGGATCGGCGCGCTGGATTTCCAACTATCGCCCACACACTATGCACCGCGCCAACGCCGCAACGCCTCATTGGACGAACTGGCACAAGCAGCAGAAAACGTCGAAAAAGGTGTGCCGCTAAATCCGGAGCTGGATCAGGCACTGCAACATGGCACCTCGTTAGGTGGTGCACGCCCGAAAGTATTAATCGATGACGGTGAACGCAAATTCATCGCCAAATTCTCCGCCACCAACGATTTATACAATGTCGTAAAAGCAGAATTTATTGCGATGCGCCTGGCCGCTGAAGTCGGCTTGCAGGTGGCACCGGTAAAAATCGCCCGCGCATTAGGAAAAGATGTTTTGCTGGTTGAGCGGTTTGACCGTACCAAAACCGCAAGCGGCTGGCACCGCAAAGCCATCGTGTCCGCACTCACTATTTTTGAACTGGATGAGATGATGGCCGCCTACGCGAGCTACGAAATCCTCGCAGAAATTATTCGCCACCGGTTTACCGATCCCGTAAAAACATTGCAAGAATTATTCAGCCGGATTGTGTTCAATATCCTGTGCGGCAACACGGATGACCACGCGCGCAACCATGCCGCCTTTTGGAATGGAGAAACCTTAACACTCACACCCGCTTACGATATTTGCCCGCAAGCGCGCAGCGGCAATGAAGCCTCGCAAGCCATGCTTATCCACGCTAACAATCGCATGAGCCAACTCAGCACCTGCCTCAACGCCGCACCGAATTTTTTGCTCAATTCCGAAAAAGCCCATGCCATCATCGCGCATCAAATTCGCGTTATCCAACAACGCTTTGAAGCAGTATGCGATGAAGTAGAACTTCCAGAGGTCGATAGGCGCTTGATGTGGCGCCGGCAATTCCTCAATCCCTTTGCGTTTTACGGGCTACCGGAAGAATTGAATTTTGACTTGCCGCAATAGTCATAACCAGCATCACAAAACCGTTATATTTCCATGCTTATCATGGTCGCCATCTTTACCCGGGGAAAATAACTATGTACGAAGATATTCTCGACTTCTGGTTTAACGATTTATCGCCACAACAATGGTGGGTAAAAGATGAAAAACTGGACCAGGAAATTGCGCGCCGATTTTCCGCCCTCCATGCGCAAGCTGCACGCTGTGAATTATTCGACTGGCGCATGGCCGCCAAAGGCCGCCTCGCAGAAATAATTATCCTCGACCAATTCTCACGCAATATTTACCGCGACACCGCGCAAGCCTTCGCCACCGATCCGCTTGCACTAGCCCTCGCACAGGAAGCCTTGGCAGTGGAGGCGGACAAAGCATTATCGCCAGTCGAACGCAGCTTTTTATATTTACCCTTTATGCACAGCGAATCTGCCGAAATCCATAAAGTCGCGGTGATTTTATACACTGACCTCGGCTTACCCGATAACCTGGACTTTGAACTCCAGCACCAAAAAATCATTGACCGCTTCGGCCGTTACCCGCATCGCAACAAAATTCTCGGCCGGACATCGACACCGGAAGAAATTGAATTTTTGCAGCAGCCCGGTTCGAGCTTTTAAAAACTCCGTTAGATTGCCGTAAACCTGGCCATACTTTCACAATCAGGTTCTGTGGCCGACATATGATTGTTATTCTCCACCGTCATGCCCCTTGATGACATGATTGGCATTGTGAGTTGTGCTAATCATGTCATTCAAAAAAGCTGACCACTTATAAAATGTCAGAAAAAAATTGTCAGGCTGCAATTTTAAATTTCCATTTTCAATTCCAGCCATGGTTAATTCATAAAAAGCGATTGGGAAAGAAAATAAACCATTTTTTCCATATTGATTTTTTTCAGTGGCAAGCGCAAAAAAATTCACCGCCACCAATCCCGTACTTAATAATATTAATAATTGAAACTTTATTTTTAATGACATAGCCCGGAAAGCCCTCATTCTGCTGTTTCAATATTATTTGTAAACGTAGGCTCTTTGGAAAACGCTAAAATATCTCCCGGCTGGCATTCCAGCACTGCGCAAATTTTTTCCAGCGTATCAAAACGTATTGCTTTGGCCTTACCGGTTTTTAGTACGGATAAATTTTGTGGAGTGATATCCACCAATTCCGCCAATGTATTCAACCGCATTTTGCGTTGGGCGAGAACCACATCCAGGTTAACAATAATGGGCATAAAAATTCCTCACGTTATCAGGTGGTGAATCCTAGATAGTCAACTCGGATTCTTCATTAAGGTCGCACCCGATTTCCAGCGCCCACAGCAACACATACATCAAACCAAAAAACATCATTCCAAAAATAAAATCGCCATTTATTGAAACTGATGTCGGTGAGCTTTGCATCACGGTATAAATCCAACCACCCAGCGAAGCACACAAATACAATCCATACATTATCAATCCACTGAATAACGCTTTACGTGCATGGTCTATGGCCTGTTTATTAAAAATATCGCCCTCGGAAAAATAACGAATCAAATCACGACAGTGATTGGCCAGTTTCAACGCAAGAAAAAATAATGCCGATATAAAAGCCACAATTAAAACACGTTGCACAATCGTCAGCTCAACATCATCAATCCGCATATTTCCCAGAGTGATATTCGCTTTGCTATCAAATGAAAAAATAATCGCCGCCGCCATTAAAGGCCAGGTCACCCATAGGAAGTAACGTATCCAGGTGAGGCACACATAGATAGAACGGCTGAACTGCTTGATTCGGGCAATACGCTCATGTTGCTGAACGTTCATGGATGACTCCTCGGGTATTCATAGGTGGAGCCTATATAATAACCGCAAAAAGCCATTTTTCAATATTTATTTATCGATAATCGATAAATAAATATTGTTTTGTAATTGTAATCCGAACCCAAAACCCCGTTTTTGGAAACAGCGGGGTTAATGGATCGCTGTATAAGGGAAGTAACAGGAGGCGCAATCACGCCACGCTGCCCAACAAAAACCTTCGATCATCACTATCGGTTTATTTGGAAAACCTACGTAAGAAAATCCCTGACCAACCCGTGCAATTCACCCTTCAACCGCCGCGCCAGCGTTTTCACATCATCAGCAACCATTTGTTGCGGCGGCGGCTTGCGCTGGTTTTGCTCTGCATTAAATACTTCATCACGTATACGGATCCGCATAAAACCTTCATCGTCCGTACCGTGCTCATAGCCATTTGATGAATAGTTATTTGACGAATGATTACCTGACGCAAACGCGCGAGGCTCCCGCAACCCCGCGCGCCCATCTATCAACGCTTGCAAACGCATACGATCATTAACCAGCTTTTGTTTGCGTGTCTGGATTGCAAAATAACTTTGTGCAAACACAATCGTCGCGCGGCCGGGATTTGCATGCTGAGCGATGAGATAACACCCGTAGCGCGTCAACATAAAATCCTCAACATCACATTCCACATCACCATACGTCACATCACCACACTCTACATCTCTACCCAAAATCGCCCCGCGCGTAACACCGCGAAAATGATCCGCCGGTTCAAATTCCGTCGCACCACACGCACCAATCGCGCGCCGCAGTACGATAGAAAAATTCACCCAATTGTCATACCCCAACAACTCCTGCAAATCCCGCGCAAACCAGAATTCAATATCCTCCCCCGGCACGCGCCGCACTAAATTATCAAAGCGCGATTGCATATCTTTTACTTGCGTGTAGTCCATGTGGTTTTTACTCCTGTCCGTGTTGGAAATTTAATACCGTGATGAGTTGTCAGTTAACCATCATTTTGGGCTTGGGAAATAGTGGGGATTGGCTTACAAATTATGTTGGTGAGATGGGATTTATGTCACAGTCTTTTAGCTAGGCAAACGCAATTTAACTCAAAAAAACTACGATGAGAGATGAATCAGAAATGAAGATGATTGGCTCACCAATATAGATAACATAATATCCATAACAGGTTATTTTCATCTATTTTGGACACAATACTGTCTTTGATTTTTACGCACGTTCTTAAAGCAGACAGCCTGGATTGAGAAAATCGACGCTTACCCGGCATCATGTCGAAAAACATTTACTTTTTCGACATAAAAACCTGACATGTACAAGCAATCAACATATTGAAGTTGTAACCAACTTGAATCCACTCCGTCTTTACTCCTTACTAGAGGCAGAAAACGTCATTCCAGTAAAACGTCTTTTGTCTACGTTCGATAGCCCTCAGTAGATTCAGGGCTATCAAAAAGTCCTAATTTTTTGCTGGGAGAACCCTGTAATCCAGGTACTCAAGTCCTTCCAGCTTAAAATTAATAAATTCTCCTTTATAGCTTTTATATGGCCCAAGTTGGGATGCCAAAAAAATTTGCTTTGGCTTACTGTTAGCGATCTTTTCTAATTTTTCATGACTGAATTTTTTATATATATCTTGATCAATAAGATCATTAGAAATAAAAAATGAAGGTGAAGTATCAAGGTTTTTGTATCGCAAATGGTTACAGAAACGCACTGAATAACCCTTGTCATTTTTATTGATCCAGGCCTTTCCATAATAAATTCGAAACTCATCTGAAAAATCGTCAATTGACTGATTATCAATTTCGATGAAAAGATCCTTTAACTCTATAAGTCCATCAGGGGTCTCAACAGCAAAATTGTCACTAGCCAGGAATGCATCCACCATGGAACTTAATGTTTTTGACTTTTGTTGTTTTCTTTTTCCAGTTCCAGAGTTATTGGGTTTTTCTTTTAAATTGTTTGTGTCACTTTCTTCATCAGAATTTGAATTAATGCCAATGCCTTTACTGGCTGGCGCCACTAAATTCAGTTTGATGCTATTTGCCACATAAACTTCATCACTCGTTTTATCACCATATTTCGGAGATCTCCCATAGGAATTAACTCCCTTTAAAGGACAGTCAATATTATGTTCTGAGACAAACACAAAATAAGGGTCTCTTTTCCGTTTTGATTTTGGCTTGTCTAAATTTGCACAAGTCACTTGAGCATTACAGTTGGGCTCTGGACACTTGAATGCAAATTTGGATTGAATCTGCCCGCGACCATATAATTCATCTGCTTTGGTGGCCGTTACATCAATCTTCATCTCAAGGGAAAAGGCTTGTTCGAGCGACATTCTTCTAACTCTTTTTGTGCGAAGGCCAAAGGAGGTTAATCGATATTTCTGTTTGCTGCTTTTGGGCTTATCGGGTTGCGTCAGCTCAATAAGGCCTGCATTCAACGCCTCATTAATATATTTACTGCGAAAATGCTCTGGATCTTTTAGCTGCAAAGACGTTTGCAACTCGGAGCGGCTCAATTCACCGCTCAACGAGATTATGAGTTTTTCCAATTCCTGGCTAACTTCCTGGGTAGACAGCGTCAGAGTGCTCCAAAGGATAATAAAACAGTGGCCTTTGGCTTATAAAAAAACCTCATACAATGGGATGTATTTCTCAAAATACTTGGCTATAGCAAGGCTTGCACTATCTATCAGTAAAAGTTTTGATGAAACCATTTACTCATTGCAAAGGGTCAGAAGATCAAAGGGCAATCCACATTATCTGGAGCGAATATTATGAGTTACGACAAGAAAGACACGGAGGCAAAACAGTACGCGAAAGAAGCAGCCAAGCGGCTTTTGGTAATAGAACGCAAGAAGAAAACGAAGCCCTTGAACGGATAAAAACACTGGGGTCGCCGGAAAACCTTATCAAACCCGGTTCCGACGATGAGCCGTGCAGTAGCGCTCCACAAAAATCAGCCCCGAAGTAAGCCGCAGCAATATCACATCCCCAAATTCCAACCCTTATCACGATCCCCAGAGAATCATTTTCGTAACGCCACGAAAATGATTCTATAACGCCAACCCCGATTTCACTTATAACAATGGCCACCGCCCAAAGCCAGCTATCACTCCATTTGCCCAATGGATAGTGGCCAAAGGCTTACAAAATCCCCCCATGTAATGGGATGTATTTCTCAAAATCCTTGGCTATAGTAGAGACTTGCACCATAGGACTGGGATAGGAAATACACATGAATAACGATTGGACGTTAGCCATTACCCCTTGGGGGGCGATGCATGGCTAATGATTGGCAAGAGGACGAGCTGCTGCTCACCTTGCATTTATACTGCCGCACCCCGTTCGGCAAATTGCACAAAACCAACCCCGACATTATTCAACTGGCCAATATCATTGGCCGGTCGCCCTCGGCTGTTGCCTTAAAAGCCGTTAACTTTGCCAGCTTAGATCCATCCATTCATCAAAAAGGTATGAGCAACACCAGCAAAGCAGATCGCGCAATGTGGGATGCATTTATGCAAAACTCCACCGACATCGCCGAAAAAGCCGAAGCGCTTTATGAATCCCGCATTACCAACCCAGAACCTGTTACATCCACCTATGAAATAAAAGAACCAACATTTCCTACCGGAGAAACAGAAACCATCCGCGAAATAAAAGCACGCCGCGTTCAAAATTTTTTCCGCCGAACTGTGTTGCAAAGCTACAACAATCGTTGCGCGATTTCGGGTTTAGCGATTCCGCAATTATTAGTGGCTAGCCACATTATTCCTTGGTCTGAAGATGTATCGCGTCGGGCTGATCCTACAAATGGAATTGCGTTGAATGCGCTTTATGATAAAGCGTTTGATCGGCATTTAATTTCGTTTGATGAGGATTTTAGGTTGGTTCTGTCGGAGCGAATTAAAGCGCAGACTAAAGATGAGATGGTGAAGGAGTATTTTTTGAAGATTGAGGGGAGAGTTTTGGAGATGCCGTATAGGTTTTTTCCTGATTTAAGTTCGCTGAAAGAACATCGGGTTGCAATGCAAAATCAGAGTACAACTTAGCTTTATGTATTCCGTTATGTTCCCAAAGCAGACCTTGGGCAATTGAACTTCGTGTACCAAAAGCGGACGCTAATAACTAACATGAGGAAATAAACCTTCCCATAACAATTTTGATTGCGCCTGCTAGTTGAGAGCATGAAAGTAAATTTTTAAAGGACCTCGCACCATACCAATACATGGTCACTACCACCAAGCTCAGTGCAATTATCCCTTCATTTAAGGGAAAGACTTGATCTAAGTTTTGATGATGGATTGTTGTTTAATGGGATTCACAAAATAAATTAGAAAGAAGGAGATATGAGATGTCTATTCAGTATTTTACTCATAATGATTTGCGCGAGCAGGCTCATGCCCTCTATAAGCGCGGTGGTTCCTTTAAAAAGACTGCCGAAAAAGTTATGACGATTATTCAATTGGTGACAAGTGGCGAACGAAATCCCCTTTCAGATTTTAAAACGACTAATCATGGAGAGAAAAGATTAGAACATTGCGTTAAGTATGACCTGCCCAGTGCGTGCCGATTGGTTACAGTGCAGAATGAGAAAAAAATCTTTTTGCTTTTCGTTGGTGATCATGAAGATGAGGAAAAGTGGCTGAATGCCAATAGAGGGAATACCTATAAATTAACAACTGATAATAAAATCGAATTGGTTAAAGTAGTTTCAAAAACCCTGGGAAACCATCAGTATCCCGTACCATTGAATTATGAGTATTCTAGTGGTCAACTCTACCAGCATTTAAGTGAAAGTGATTATGAATATTTAGTTTCTGGCTTATCGAGACAGCAGTGTCGGCACATCGAGGAGCTGAATTCATTTTCAGCAGATGAGAGCTTCCTTGGTATAGTCGAATCTGTACAGGATGAACTGGTTAAATCTTTCGTTTTAGATGTCCTTCTACTTTTGAAGGAGGGAGATTCGGATGGCGCCAGAAAGCGAATTTTATTAGAACGAGGGGAATTAAAAGATCTAACCGAGGAAGTTGCATATTCAGGTGAATTGATTTCCGAAATACCTACGGATGATCCGACATACGCTGAACTCTTTGCGCACTTTGTTAAAACTGCGGACTACAAATCCTGGATGTTATTTATGCACCCGGAACAAAGAAAAGTTGTAGACCTAGATTTTGATGGTGCCGCAAAACTGGTTGGTGTGTCAGGCTCAGGGAAAACCTGTGTAGTAGTTAAGCGTGCAATAAGATTGGCTGCACGATATAAAGATAAAAAAATCCTAGTAGTAACCTTAAATAGATCTTTAGCAAAGCTAATTAAGGAATTGGTCGATGTTGCATCACCAGTAGTCAATAACAATATTGAGGTAAAACCATTTTTTACCATCTGCCAAGAATACTTACTCAAATATGAGCCTGAAAACCATAAATTATATGATGACGTTACGTGGAAAAGCTTAGAGCACATTGATGAGATATGGCACGAGTTTTATCGTTGTGAATTGAATAATCATAGTGCGTCAATCCTTATTCCGGTACACGATTACCTTATTGCTCAAGGTATAAATGCATCAGAATATATTCGCCATGAATTTGACTGGATCAGGAGTGCAGTATCTTTTTACGAACGAAACCAGTATCTAACTATTGATCGAGAGGGCAGATCAGTTCCTTTAAACAAAAATTTCAGAGAGATTATTTTGGAAGGACTTTCTGCTTGGGAAGGAAAAATGAAGGCCATCGGGGTGACAGATTATATCGGTCTTGCCACCGCATTGATGAAATACAAAGATGACCTATATGAGGATTACCGTTGTGTGTTAGTAGATGAGTCCCAAGATTTTGGGACAATTGAGTTGGCTTTAATAAGAAAGATCACCCAAAAGGCAGAAAACGATATTTTTGTGTGTGGTGATGCATCCCAAAGAGTTTCAACAAAATTCCAATCTTTCAGAAAATCTGGGATAGAGGTATTCCCAAGTAGATCGAAAAAAATTCTAAAAAATTATAGAAACAGCAAGGAAATTCTCAAAGCTGCGCAAGAGGTGCTTTCAGTTAATTTTTCTTCCAGCGCTGTTTTATCTGAAGATTTTGAAGTTTTGAGTCCGGAATATTCTAATTTTTCAAGCTCATGCCCCTTGTTGCTAAAAGCTGATACGCTCGCTGATGAGATATCGTGTGCAGTTGCGTATTCGAAGCAGCAAATTATTGATAATAGTAATATGAAAGTTTGCGTAGCAATATGCGGATATACACATTTAGAAATACAACGATTTGGAGAGCTCTTGGAGATCAAAGTTTTAGATAGCAGCACAAGCATTGGGGCATCTGCCTTGTTTTTTTCTGACCTAGAGCAAACAAAAGGTTTTGAATTTGATTTGGTTATTGTAGTCAACGTTATAGATGGCGTTATGCCTAACTTTTCCTCTCCTGAATTAGAAAGAACAAAAGATCTAACACAGCTATATGTTTCGCTAACACGTGCAAAACGAGAACTTATAGTTAGCTATCATGGATCGCTATCACCTTTTTTCGAAAAAGTAGACGAATTTCTTGAGGAAGATTGGATTAACTATTTGGATGCTGAGAGTGAGCTGCCAGTTTTAGGTTGCCCTAAACAAATAGAAGAACTTAAGTTGGCAGATGATTCTTCTGCAAAAAATGTTGTTTTTATGACTGGCAAGGAGTTTTTATACACCAAAAGAGCAATAGGGCTTCCTGCGTTGTTAATTGAAAAATTAAGAGAAAATATTGATGGAATAACGGTAAATAGAGATGGGCACTTAGTTAAGTGGAAAAACATTGGCAGCGCATATGAATCGATAAAAAATAGCCCTAGATCTAGACAGGCTTTTGGGCCTGAAGGATTTAAACTTTTTAGCCAGCTCTGTCAAGATTTGGATATTGAGATTGAAATGAAAAAATTTAACTTGAGAGATATTTACATGGGCGAGATTGTGAATTGATAATTATTTTATCCAAGTAAAATTAAAGAACATCCGCTTTTGACCGTTATGGGATGTATTGGCTTGGTTATCTATATGCTCAACAGTTTATGACAGCTTCGTGCCAGAATCAGGCATAACTGAGGAAGATTATAATGTTGTTATACCACAAATAGCGGATTACTGTTACTCCATCTAAGATATTGGTTAGTGGAAATTTTAAGCTAAAAAATAAATACATCTATTAATAAATGGAATGAATCATGTCGTTAAAGCCAGAAAAAAAAGCAAAAGTAACTGAGAAGAAAACATCATTTTGTGTGGTTTATGATGGCCCTGATCATAAAAAGCATGAAATGAACATCATGACACTAGGGAGGGCGTTGACATCGCTTGGAACAGTTTTATACGAAGCCAACCACTTGATTAATGGCGACCGTAATAGCATAAAGATTGAGGTGAATGCAGATTTCAAAGAGGGCTCGTTTGGTGTTGAAGTAATACTGACTCAGTTATTGGCAAACTCAACAGATATCCTACAGATACTTGGATTTTCTGGCAGTATTGGTGCAGGTGTTGGCACGGTGGTGGGTGCGCTAAAAGAACTAAAAGGCAAAGAGATCACTGCTATTCAAGACCCAGATGAGGAAGATGGTGATGTGACAATAATTGCCGAAGGAACAGAAATAACTGCAGATAAAGATGTATCCAAACTCGTTACTAATAAGACGTTTAGGGCTGCAATGGAGGGCTTAATTTCTGCACCACTAAAAAATGCTGGCACTACTAGCTTTGCAATTAAGCGCACAATAGATGAGCAGCCATTAGTGGAAATTAAGAAAGCTGAAGAGAATGCTTTTTCTGGACTGATCATTGATGTCAAAGAACGATCAAAAAGTCGTGAGATGAAAATTAAGTTCATCGCCGCCGATATAAAGAAAACAACGGGCTGGAAGGTTGAATTTGACGGTAAAGTTAGAATGGTTCACATGGAAGATGAGCTATTTAGGGAAAGATTGTTAAATATGGAAGAGCCTCATATCTTTGGCAAATTCTTTATTGTTAAAATGAAGATCAAAGAAACATCCCGCTTAAATAAGACTAAAAGTAGTTTTACAATCGCAAGGGTTCAACACGAAACCAATTAAGCAGGTATCCAATAAATGATAAGCTCAGTGGTGTTAGTGATTGGCGCGATTGTTGTGTTTATCGCTGCAAGCGCTTTTTTTTATCGTTTAACTCGCTTTGTTGTGAGCGCCTATTTTGGTCAATACATCAACTTCAGATACATAGACGCTAATGGGGCTATTCATCAGCGCCGTGTGCGTTGTAATAATGATGACGAACTTATTAGAATTTTAGATGAGCTGAAAGAAAACCGTAAAAATGAAAAGGCGGGTGTATAGTTGGCCTCTTCATCTAAAAAACTAAAGAATGTAGGTGTTGATGTAGGCACTATTGGTACAGTAGGCGCCATAATGTTAGCTGTGATAAATAAAACATGTGAGGGTGAATGGTACCAAGAACCGCTTGTTTTAAGCGTTCCTGTTGTCAGCGCTCTCATATCAAACGGACTAAAGTGGCTGTGGGATGTCGTTAGCTTGGAGAATGCAGAAGTTATTAAGTTGCGGCGGTGCTTAAAGAAGCAGATAGTAGCAATAAAAGCAGATTTAAAATCTCCAAATTTTAGTGATGAATACAAATTACAAAGAAAGATTCAGCTTGAAAAATTATCTGCCGAATTAATTAATTCGCATCAATACATTGCTCCAGATAAAAATTAAGCCTATTCTGGAGTAATAACCATTCTAAGTTGCCTGCACTTCCATTGATCGGTTTGAGCGATGCAGAAAATAAGACGCCAATCGGCGCCTTATTTTTTCTAACACTAACACTCAATTCACCTTAAAAAAACGTAGCGAGGTTGTGTTGCGGTTCGGCGATGGAATCTTTGATGTTATCAAACGCTAAATGTGGGCCGGATTTTTTCACACTGGCGATTACATCAGGTATTTAGCGGCGAGTGAATTCAATTACGGTGCTGACATCCAGATTGAGGTTAAGGAAGTAGTCTTCCAGTTGGGGCATGCCGCGCACTAAAAAGCGACGATTTGGCAGATGGAGTTTCCGTTGATTTGGGGATTTGCCCTTAGCGAGTGAGTAGATTGGACAGCTATGCCCAACAATTCTATTTAATCACAAAAATTGGGCATGGTTAACCAATCTACATAAGGGGCAATGTTTGCTGCTGGCCGAATTAAGACCTTTGAAAAAATCAGCCATATAACCCAGCTTAACATTAAAATTTTGGGCAGTACCTCAACCATTTCAACGCATGAGCTGCTAAATAATGCAATTTTTTATGGTGATAAATGACTCCTATTGAATGGTTTAATGTTGTTCCGTCGGTGATGTCTGCGATAGCTGCCGTCGCAGCCTCCTATGCTGCTTTTGTTGCGTTGAGTATTAGTAAAAAAGCCAATTCTATATCTGAGAAAAGTATATTGGCAGTTCACCATCATAATGCTGCCTCTGTTCTTTCAAACTCAATTGATAAACTTATAAAAGAAACAAAAAACCTTTCGGAATTTTCGTACGAATTTTGGGTAGATTGGCCTAGAGAAATTGAATCAAAAGACGTACGTTGCAACGGAGGACTGGACCCCAGGCCTTTAAGGCATGTTCTATCAAATGGAAGTGAAATGCTTATAAATCACGCAACGCGAGATGGTAAGCAATATAGAAATGTAAAGCGCTCGATGTTTTCTATTATTAGAGATGGTGTAAATGAGCTGAATGAGCATGAGTACAATAGTCTGCTCAAAAAAGCAGACAGAACGTATGGTAATTTTGAGTGCGCTCTTGGTTCTCCGCCGTTAAATAAAAATATCGGAGAAGCGGATGCTTTTAGGTGGGTTTGCTATCAGCTGATGAAAAGAATTAATCGCGATGATTGGAGCAGAATCTGGCGCAATGCCTGGCTAGCTGAAGGTTGGCTCACCAGATATCAAACCGAGTTCTCTAAAGTAAAATCAATTTTAGAAGAGGTAGTTGACTCGCTGCAGGTGGAAAAAAATAAAGTGGCACATAGCGTATTGCCTATTCATTCAAATTCCGCTCTACATAAAAAATATGAAATAGTCTTGTCAGGTTTAGAGGCTATTCTCCATGTTTGTGATTTAGAATCTTTAGAACCCTATAGGGAGTGGAAACATGATGAGGATATTCCACAGTTAGTACTTTACTCAATGACAATCGTTTATTTGGTAACGAAGATTCTAGATTCCATTCTCTTGATTGATGAAGTGGATATGTGATTTTTCTGTTCTTAGCTGAAGCAAGACATTACAACCATATTTAGTAATATATTCTCGCTATAAATCAATTAAAAAATAAAAATGAGGATTATATGCTCTAGACATAAAATCCTTTCCCCCTAAAATCCATTCCATAAATTTCAAGTGAACCCAAATAGCCAACATCCCAGCTATTTTGGTCCACTAATTTGTTAGCAACAAAACATTGCACTACCATGCTCCGAATGCAACCACCGAAGTACCAACCAACAAAAACCGGCCCGCCGCCTTTAACCATAGAGGGATCTTTTATGCCATCACCGCCAAACCAAAACCCCACGAATGAGTTATTACTCCTCTACGACGACTTCACCGAATTTCAAAGCCAATGCACATTCCTGTGCGATGCCGTGGTGGCATTGGCGATGTCGGAATTGGTGATGGATAAGTGGAGTGTGAATGGGCTGCATATGAATGCCGTGCAGGTTAAGCAGCGGGCGCAGGTGTTTGGGGAGAAGCTGCACGTGTTAAGAGGGGAAGTGAGACCAACGCCGATGTGATAGGTAAAGCTGCCCCGCAACCAAACCATTTCGAGGATTCCCTCGAAATGGTTTCAAAGAATTTATTCAAACATGGCAACAATGGCTAATGCGTTCTTTAGTTTTTTCTGAAAGAAGGAAATTACATCCATTAATGTGGAAACCGCTAAATTATTTTTATTCAGAAGCGCCCGCCAGAGCGCTTGGCGAGTTGTACCTTGGGCAAATTCTTTGCTTAAACCAACGGGGAATATTTTTGGAATCTGCATGTTGCGACGCTGAAACGTTGCAACGATGGCTTTTGCGAGTATGTGGTCATCCAGCAATTCACGTTCAAATAGAATCGTTAAATCCCAATAATCTTTTTTAATTTCCAGATAAAAATTTTCATTATCCAAATATCGTAGCGCCATACGAGCTATGCGTTTTATTCAGTTTGCAGGAATAACAGGATTTCCGTTTCACTGATCATGTAAATTGCGCCGGTTAATAGTGGGTCGCGATAAAATTGTTCCGCGCTTAGCATGGTGCCTTGGGGAATATAAAAATCACCGGTTTCATCGGGCTTGAAATTGGCTGCAATAATATCTTCCATCCAGGGCTTTACTGCATAGGCGGGTAGCTTAACTATTTTATTGGGCAGTGGTGTCACCGTTAGAATTTTTATATCACCACTGTCCAATGCCATGCGCGCGACAATACTCCAATCATCCGTGCCCAGTTTGCCTACCGGTTTAGTCACTTTGGTGACTTCCCATTTTATCCACACCGGTTTTACGGGCAGGTTAATTAATTGTTCCAGCTTCGTTACTTCATTGTTTGTGGATACATCGGGCGGGGCCAGTGTTATTTCTTGTTCTGAGGTTTTGTCACCGCAGCTAATAATGGAAATTAGCAGGATAAAAACTGACAAGGGTTTTAGTAAATTCATAATGATTTCCTTCATAGCACTTTTTTATTTTGCTATTTCTGGTCTCGATTTTTTTATACAACAAGAAGACCATCGGAAAATAAAATAATTCACTGTTTAACCAGCGCAACCAACCTGTCCAATATTGAGGCTAAGCCCTTATAGCTACCGGCTTTTATGATTGTTGGTCCACAAGATATGAGTTCAGCACCCTCAGCAGAGTATTGCGTTGTTGCTCGCTTAACTGTGGCCAAAAATGTTGCACCGTTTGGATTTCTTCTTCGAGCACATGGCGCAAATAGTGAGGGGTGGGTTCTTTTACCACGAGGGGTATGGGGTGTTCCGTTGTGCACTCCAGAAAAAACCAGGAGATAGGCACGTCCATAGATTTGGCTAACAGATAGAGCTGGGAAGCACTGATTTTATTTTCGCCATTTTCATAGCGAGAAATTTGCTGTTGAGTGGAATCTATAGCCTCAGCCAATTCCAGCGTAGTCGCATCGAGTTGCTTGCGAAGTTTTTTGAGGCGCTTGCCGATTTGTCGGTCCAGGTCTGTGACGGCAGGTTTTGCCATAGCGAGTCATCCGAATACAGGTGAATCCTTTTGATTCACACGGTTGACGGATATGGTAGTTATGGCCTAGTATCTGTTCATCAACATAACTATATTAAAATGTACAAATAAACACGCTTATGGAAACTATTTGGGCCCAGGGCACAATCGTTAAACGTGTAGTTTGCAAGGAGATGTAGCAGGCATGATGCCCGATGATCCACCCAACCCGGTTGAAACCTTGCCCATGGCGTGTAAATGCAATGAACAGTGGGTCAAGTTGTGCGATGACTTTGTGGATCTGGAGGGCGAATGCGCCTTGTTGTATGAGTTGTTAATCAGCCTGAACCAGCGCGATCTTCCTTTAGACGCCGTCAGTAAACATGGTTTGGACAGGTTTGGCAGCCAACTTAAAGCCCGTATGGCCACATTTAAACAACAGCTTTATAAATTACGCGATGGTTAACCCGAACCGGGGCCAACCTGTTTCTATCCACATTCATTTGACTGTCATGTCATCAAAGTCACTGTCATAAGTGACACCTTGGTTGCCGCTGTGTAGGGGCAACCTTTTTTATTTGTTGGTTTGATTTAGTCAAACAATTGGTTCAACAAACTGCGTAGCTTGAATAAATTTTCTTCCATCACTATTGAATAGTGCTGGTAATGTTTGCGTGGAATCGCCGGATCTTCCGCCGAATTCATTAATGTCTGCAACGCAGTTAACGCTTGCAGCTTATCCAGTTGCATATAAATTTCATCTTCCAATGCGTAGTTATTTAGGAAATCCAGATTCAGTTCTGCATCGTCCGCCTTTTTCATAATACCTCCATTCCGATCCTGTTTTTAATTAACCACTGTCGATCACCTATTGACCACACCCGAAGTCTAGCTTCGTTAAAGCCGAAGTTCAACTTCAATAACATGGGTACCTTGATTCCAATAAAGGTTATAAGCCCGTGCAACTCAAAAAACAGTTTGGTAGGCGAGTACAACAATTGCGCCTCGCTAAAAAAATAACCCAGGAAGAGTTAGCAGAACACGTGGGAGTGAGTATTGAATCCATCAGTAATATTGAACGAGGTATTCACGGTCCAAGCTTTGATAACCTGGAAAAAATTATTCTTGCGTTAAACGTACCCGCAAAAATGTTGTTTGATTTTGATGAGGAATAAATAATTTATTAAGCAATCAAGCTCGCATAGAGCTTGGGTTAACACGAGCAATTTTATTATTTAATTAATGCGGGACAAAACATATTCCGCATAATATAGCGGCATAACAATATGCGTTTGTTCCTGAGGAGAAGAGCCTTGTGTGCCAGTGAGTTTTATTGTTTTTTGAGGCGCACATTTCGCAATGTAAGACTGTAAGGATTTTGCGCGCGTGCGTTTTCCACTTTTTACCTCTATTGGAACTACCAACCCCTCTTTATTCACAATGATAAATTCAATTTCCGCCCGGGCGTCCGCCCAGGAATAACCTGGTTCGATACCGAGTGCGGCAAATTCCTGTTGCACAAAATTTTCTGCTATATAACCTTTGTATTCATATCCCTGTTGCTTGATTTCCCTGTAACCGGTATTGAGCATGTGATTGAGCAAACCGACATCCAATAAAAATAATTTCACCATGTTATCTTTTTGGTATGCCGCCAGGGGTGATTTGGGGTGACCTTCTATTGGATAATTTCTTAACGCCAGCCGGCACTGGTGCAGCCACATAATTGGGCTTTCAAATTCCGCGTAGCGCGATTTGCGCGCAGATATATCTTTAAATTTAAACCGTTTTACCGATTCATCCATAACTGCTGCTAACTGCGACGGGATATTGCTAAATACTGCTTCAATTAATTGTGCATCCACTTTGCCGGCGTATTTACCAAAATCGCGTTTGTAGCCGAGCACTAAATCCGCGTGAACTTTTTGTACGGAACTGATGCGTTCGAGAATACTTTTTTCAGCATTGTTAAACCATGTTGCCACCGCTTCCGGCATACCGCCGGTGAAATAGTAATCTGTTAATTTATCAAAGAGTTTGCTATGGGCCGCAGCAGAATTGGTTTGTGATTCGTAGGCTTTTACAAGGGCAGGTTCATTGGCAGCCCATAAAAATTCCCTGAATGTCAGTGGCCGTAAGTTGTACTGCTCTACTTTTCCAACAGGAAATGAATTAAGCAAGCCGATATTGGAACCACTCGCCGCGATAAACCAGGTTGGTGCATTTTCTGCAAAATATTTTAATGCCGTGACTGCCCGTGAGCACTCGCCAATCTCATCCAGGATCAGCAAATCTGTTGTGGGATCAAAAATTTGACCGGTCAACAATTCCAAACCGGATAGCACATCGCCCGGAGCAAGGGAGCCGGCAAACGCATCGGCAAACTGCGGGTTTGCCAGGAAATCGATGTGCAGCACCTTGTTGAATTCCCGCCCGAATAGTTCTCGCAACAAATAGGTTTTGCCGGTCTGCCTCGCTCCGTCGATCAATAACGGCTTTCGCTCCGCCTGTTGTTTCCAACCAATCAGTTTTTCCAGCAATGAACGTCTCATAAGTTTCCCGGGTCCGCAGATGGATTCATTCAGGTAGATAAAAATGCACTAAATTACACAATTATGCGCATAAAAATGAATGTATCAACACTTTTATGCGCATAAAAGTGTTGATGCATCACGTTTAGAGGCGGTTTATTGCGGTTGAGGAAACGATCAGCGGATTTATCTCACTGATTATTAAGGAATTTCCCGTACTTCGCTGGAAGCGTTATACGGGTTATAACGTGATTCCCAATGCGGCAATCAGTTAGAAATTCGTACTCAACGCCACACCAACCCAGCGCGGGGCGCTGGGGAAGTAGGTGTTCCAGTTTCCATAAAAGCCGTAATCGGTATCCAGAACATTTTTGACGATCAGGTTTACGTCGAATAATCCGTCGCTGCGACCAATGCCGATGGCGAGATCGAGAATGCCGGCGGCATCGACCACGGAATAACGGGACAGGGAAACATCGTTGTTGTATTTAGTGGAATAGCGGTAATTGATATTGCTGTGAAATTCCTTGCCGTTGGTTAACGGCAATAAATATTCGGCGGCGATGTTGAAGGTAAATTTTGCGGAACCGGGCAAGGTTTTTCCGGTTGCGTCGTAATAAGGATAACCGGAGCCGCCCAATTCCAACGGTTTGGCGAGGAATTCAAATTCTTTATAAACCGCATCGGTATAAGCACCGGCAAAACGCAAACTGGTGTTAGGCAAACCGGTGTAAACCACATCCAGTTCCACGCCTTTGGATTCCACTTCCGGCACATTTCCCAAACCGGATGTATACGCGAGCAAGCCATCTTTATTAAAAATGGTTTGTGCTTCATCGTAAAAAAACATGGGCTGGATATAATTTTTTACGCGATGTACGTAGAGGCCGCTATTAATTACCAGATCATTATCAAGCACTACTGATTTCAATCCCAACTCCAGCGTATCGCTGCGTTCAGATTTTACCGGCGCCGATTTTCCACCGTCTGTCGTTGCACCAACAATTTGCGAAATGCCCGCTTTCTCGCCGTGCTGCCAGGAAAAATATACCGTTTGGTTATCGTTAAGTTTATAGCTCGGGCTAATTACTGCAGTAGGTAACCACTCATCAAAAGGTTCGGCATCAACCGCGCTATAAAGTCCGCCAATACGGGCGAGGCGAATTTGCCGGGCATCGGTCACCTGTTGTTTTTGTGCTGTGGTGAGCGCGGCATAGGTCGCCACGCCAAAATATTTTTGTGCGATGAAATTGTCGTTAGCGAGTTGATCCGCAGGATCGCGCAATTGCACATTATTAATGGCTGCAGGATTTAATTCCGGTGCATAACCGAAATCCACAATAAAACGGGATGAGCGGGTTGCGCGTTCTTCGTGGGTAATACGCAATCCTGTTGTGAGTGTAATTGCATCGGTAAAATTCCAATCGGCGTTGGCGTATATTGCGGTGCTGGTGTTGTCGATTTCATCTTTGGTTTTGGTAAATAAACGGCTCAGTGAATTTTGCAACAGTATGCGGCCATTGCCATCGGTATCCAGGCGATTATATTGCACTGTTGTTGCGTGATAGGCCCCGGCATCGGAACCGAACCGCGCCGTAGTCCAACGCTCGGGAATTTCATTTTGGAAATAAAATAATCCGGCCTGGTAATTTACAAAACCATCACTATTGGAACTGATACGGAATTCCTGGCTAAGTTGTTCATATTCAACGTGACCGGTTGATGGTGAGCGCTCAATATCAAATACGGAAATCGGGCCGCCGCCGGAGTCAAAATAAAAATCGCGAAAGGCGGTAATTGATGTCAGTGCATAATTGGTGAAACTCCAATCCAGTGTTAGTGCTGCGCCTTTGGATGCGTAGTTATTGGGGTTCTGGCTCAAGCGATTGATTTTATCGTCGAGATAATCATCCGGCCCATAATTTTGTTCTTGCGCAAACCAGCGCCGCGCTAACCGGCCCTCCGGTTGGTTGCCGATATTTACCGGCATGGGTTTTCCATCGGCGCCGTTGTAATCGTAATAGGCGGGCGTAGGGCGTGAAAAATTCACATAGTTATCAGAAAATTCTTTACTCGTCGGCGCGTGTTCCAAACTCAGTAACGCCAAAAAATCCTCAGCCGGTGTTAATAAAAATTGCACACGACCAAACGTGCGATCTTCATTTTTATAACTCCAGTTTTTGTCATCCTGATTTTTCCAGGGGCCATCGGCCTGTGACCGCAAAAATGTGCCGCGCCAGGCAAGCAAATCATCAATTACCGGGCCACCGGCAGCCACTGTGGTGTTAATGGTATTTAATTCGCCGTAGGTAATGGATGCGTGCGCATCCGGCGTGAATGACGGCGCGCGCGTTTTAATGGAAATTTCACCGAGGCTGGTATTTTTTCCACCCAGTGTGCCTTGCGGGCCGCGCGTTACATCCACTGATTCAATATCCACATAATTTAATGACGATGCCAACGCACTGATGCCGTAACTGACACCGTCCACACGCACACCCACACTCGGATCGAGCGGGCCCGCACCACTGGCCCAACCGACGCCGCGTAAGATCAGACTTCCCGCTTGCGGGTTGGTGTAAGTTGCACGCACATTGCCAATACGGGTGATGATATTGCGAAAATCAAGCGTGTTGAATTTTTCCAGTTCAACACCGGTTACTACCGATACGGAAAGTGGAACATCTTTTAATTTTATTGCAGGTTGTGTTTCCTGTAGGCCACGCACGAGTAATTCCTGCGTGCGGCCTGCTGCTGGCGGCTCATCATTTAATGTATCAACGGCTGCATCAACCTGTTCATCAATTGCTGAATTTGTTTGCTGATTGAGAGGCAGCGATTGTTGTGGATTTTCATTCTCTGTTTGTGCTTCAGTTTCAATCGCGACACTTTGTGCGTAAACCAAACACGGCGATGTCATTATTAATGCTAACAATGAAACAAGTGAATAATTAGAAACATTTCGCAGCGGCATATCCAATCCTTTATAAAGTCGTTTTATAAACAGTGAGCTGCGGTATCGGCAAGGACTGTGCCAGTGCGCAAAATGCTGTTTTGACTTAATAAAAGAACGAATTAATTGGGGGCAGGAAAATTTGAAGTTGTGTTGGCTATAGCAAACCGCCCGGTTTAAACAATTGTATAAATAATTTTCTAACCGTTATCAATACAGGATTAAATCTCCTTAAATACTCGCCGCAATAAATGCTCATAGGATTGCAGTTGTGATGCGTTGATTTTTGATAAATAAAAATTGGATGTAAGCGTCGTGGTAATTTTTGGCAGCAGTACAGTTAATTTTTTTTCACTGATATCTTCGCGCACCACAAACTCAGGCAGTAGTGCAATGCCTAAACCTTGCTTTGCCGCCTCTTTCAGGGCTAGCGTATTACCCATGATCATGCGGTCCTGAATGTGGTCGATGGTTAACTCATGTTGTGCCAATAACATTTTCCAGGTGCGGTGGTTGGCGTTTTCGCGCATTAAAATAGTGTGTTTGTTTATCTCGCGGATTGTTTTGGGTATGCCGCAACGCTTTTTGTAAATCTCACTCACCACCAAACATATTTTTGATGTGTATATCGGTGGCTGGTCCGTATTCAGGTACGAACGAATTGCCATATCCCATTTGGACGTTGCGAGATCGACCATGTCGTCGCTGGTGTGCAAATCAATATGCAAATCCGGCGCAAGTATTTTCAGTGCGGCCATGGCTTTGGGCATTAGCATGCTGCCGAAATCCACCGGAGTGCTTATTTTTAAAATGCCTTTGCCTTCGCCGTGATTTAATTGCTGCAATACAATATTCAGGCGTTTGGCGCAGTACAGATATTCAGTTATCAGTAACTCACCGGCACTGGTAAGTTTGAGCGGCGCGCCCGATTGCCGCATTACCAGTGTGCAGTTTAATTTTTCTTCCAATGCTTTTATCTGGTAGCTCATCGCTGCCTGGGTGATATTCATTTGTTGCGCCGCCACAGTAAAGCTGCCAGTTTCAGCAAGCGCGGCCAGATACGGGAGGTGGGCGATGATGTGCGGGGTTAATTTCATGAGGGTCCCCAATAAAAAGCGCTATAAGTTAATTTGATCTTTAAAATAGAAAAAATTAGTTTTATTTATGCTAGCACTCGTCCAATAATAAATCGACCAAATGATTGGGTATTTTGCAAGCGCAATAAAAGATCCCGACGGCAATACAGTGGAGATAACCGCATGACGTTGTTAACCGAAATAGAACCCACCGGTGCGCTACAAAAAGTTGCAGCGTTGGATGAGGTGAATACATTTGTATTTGATATGGATGGCACGCTGCTCAATGATGAGCACGTAATTTCCCCGCAGAACCTCCGTGCGCTACATGGCTTGCGGGAACGCGGTTTTAATCTGGTGATTGCCACCGGCCGCCACGTCAGGGATATGCAATACCACCTGCAACAATTGGGTGGCGATATCGCAACCATTACATGCAACGGTGCCAATATCCATGATCGCAACGGCAAATTAATTTACCGTGAAGGTTTGCCGTTGTTGGTCAACCAAACCTTGCTGCCATTGGCGGCGCAATTCAATGTCAACCTGAATATGTTTACGGATAGCGAATGGCTAACTATTGCGCCTTGTGCGGCGATGCTGGAGGCCCATGACCAAACGCAATTTTTCTATCGCCAGGTTGATTTGCAGGAAATGATAGCAACACCGGCATTGAAAATTCTGTTTTATGGTGAAAATGCCGAGTTGCAAAAATTAAAGGCGCAAATCCTCAAAGATCATCCATTGGATATAAACCTGACCTTTTCCGATGATTGTTACCTGGAAGTCATGCAACAAAATATTTCCAAAGGTTATGCGTTGAAAATATTGCTGGAAAAACTGTCGCTTTCCGTCGATAAAGCCATGGCGTTCGGCGATGGGCTGAATGATGTGGAGTTATTCCGCACCGTTGCGCATCCGGTAGTGATGGAAAATGCCGGCACCACGCTCAAGCAATTATTTCCCGATGCCCAGCGCGCACCAAAAAATCATCCGGATGGCGTGGCGACGTTTTTGTTTGATTATATTTTGTAATCCGTTCCACTTGCCAGGTTGCATCAACTATTAGTTCACAGACAGTCGAGCAACTTAGCCCCACAAATCCGCTTGTTGTGGTGGCGATTCAAGCTGCAATAAAAATGCCTTGGCTTCCAGCCCGCCGGCAAACCCCGTCAGTTTTCCGGAGGAGCCGATAACGCGATGGCAAGGTGCAATAATCGAAATCGGATTTTTGCCATTGGCGGCACCGACGGCACGCACGGATTTTTCGTTGCCAATTTGTTGTGCGATTTGTAAATAACTGCGCGTTTCACCGAAAGGGATTGTTAACAGTGCTTGCCAGACTTGCTGCTGGAAATCCGTGCCGATGAAATGCAATGGCAGCTCGAATTTTTTTCGCCGCCCGGCGAAATAATCTTTCAATTGATTTTCTGTTTGTTGCAGATACGGAAAATTATCGCTGCGTTCGCCTTTATCAATTCCAACCCGTTTTGGATCTTCATTTTCCCAGAGCACCGCCATAAGGCCATGATCACTGGCGATCAAGGTTAGTTGGCCAACAGGGGAGGGGATGATGTTGTAATAATTAGACATAGCCGTTGGTTATACCCGCTTCATGGATCCCGTTAATTTGCCACTCATTAAATGCTCATCAATATTCGTGGGCATGACATAAAGACTCTGCACTGAATTGGATTTGCGCCCAACCTAACATAATCCATGACCCAACGACGCAATCACCTTACACAATTTAACCCGATGTAGAATTATCCTCGGTTGATAACAATTCTCATTAACGTTAAAATCCGCGCCAATTCTCCATTAGCGCACCTGCGCACCTCGTTATAGGAAACTCCCTGATGTATCGTTTTAGCCGTCCTGCCCGTTTGCTGTTGGTTTCCGCCGCCTTACTGCCCGCTGTTGCAGCGGCGGCGGATATCCAGGAAGTAATTGTGAGTGCGAGCCGCACCGAAAAGCCGCTAAGCACTATTCCCAATACGGTAACGGTAATTAACCCGGCCGAATTGGAACAACAATTATCGATTCAGGATGACCTTTCCACCGTTTTGGGCAATTTGATTCCCGGCTTCTCACCCAGCCGCCAGAAGATGACCAATGCCGGTGAAACCCTGCGCGGGCGCAAACCGCTCTATATGATCGACGGTGTACCCCAATCCAATCCGTTGCGCGATGGCGGCCGTGAAGGCAATACCATTGATCCGGTAGTGATTGAGCGCGTGGAAGTATTACACGGCGCGAATGCGATCCACGGTTTGGGCGCATCGGGCGGTGTGATTAACCTGATCACCCGCAAACCGTCCGATCAATTGGAACAAGGCATTCGTTTCAGTACCGGCCTCCAAAGCGAGGATGCGGGCGAGAGCGCGGACTACGGCATGAGCTACAGCATTTCCAATCGTTTTGCGGACAGCGCCGATATTATCGCCAGCATCAGCCTGCGCGATATGGGCGTTGCCTACGATGGTAAAGGCCAGATTATCGGTGCCGACAATACCCAGGGCGATACCATGGATTCCAAATCCGTCAATGGTTTTGTGAAAGGTGGTTTTGATTGGGATGACCAACGCATCGAATTGATGGTGAACCATTACGAAATCAAAAATAAAAATAACTGGGTTTCTGTTCCCGGCAAAGTATCCACCGGAACCCCCAGCAGCGCAGCGAAAGGCAAGATCATCGGTGAAGGCGCGCGCAACGAAGTGACTGCAGTGAGTGTCAATTACACCAACGAAGATTTCTTCGGCCAGAAATTGCGCATACAAGGTTTCAACCAGGATTTTGCCGCAACTTACGGCGCAGAAGCCGTTCCGCTGGCAACATTCCAGGACCCGGCGTATGGCCCGAACCTGATTGACCAATCGCAAAATAATTCGGAAAAAGCCGGTGCAAAAATTACGCTGGTGAAAGATCAGGTTGCCGGCTTGCCGGTAAATGTTGTGTACGGTGTGGATGTGCTTAAAGATAAAACCTGGCAGGAATTAATCCAGACGGGTCGCGCCTGGGTGCCACCCAGCGAGTACGAAAATACCGCGCCGTATTTGCAAGCGGAATTTACTGGTATCGATAAACTTACGCTCACCAGCGGCGTGCGTTACGAAAAATCCAAATTGAAAATCAATGATTTCACCACCCTGCACTCTTACGGCAGCCGTTTTGTAAAAGGCGGTTCACCGGATTTTTCTGAAACGCTGTATAACTACGGCGGTACTTATCAAATTACACAAGCCTGGCGTGTGTTTGCCAATTATGCGGAAGCGTTTTCCATGCCCGATGTGGGCCGCGTATTGCGCGGTATTAACCAACCCAACCAACGTGTAGAAACGTTCCTGGATTTAAAACCGGTGCTGACTGAAAGCAATGAATTCGGTGTGGAATTTAAAACCGGCGATATTACGGCACAATTGAGTTACTACGATTCCAGCTCTAATTTCGGCGAGCGCCTGGAGCGCGACGCCGATGGTATTTACACCGTGCAGCGCGAAAAAACCGAAATCGATGGAATTGAATTCAGTACTTCATGGGCCGCAACCGATGTGGATTTATTGGGCCTGCGTTACGCGGAAGCAACGGGCCGCTACGACTCCAATAAAGATGGCCGTGTGGATGCCGATCTGGGTGGCACTAATATTTCACCGGATCGCGTGAATGTGAGTTGGGATCGCAGCTGGACCAACAGCATCGACACCCGCTTGCAAGCCAACTATTTGTTTGATCGCGATGTGAAAAATAGCAGCGGCGTAGTGACAAACAGTTTCAATGGTTATACCACTTTTGATTTGAGTGCGAATATCAACGCCTTTGATGGCAAAATCAGTTTGGCAATCCAGAACCTGACTGACGAATATTATTTCACTTACTATTCGCAAAGCAGCCCGAACGATATCCGCAATTTCACCGGTGTCGGCCGCAGCTTTAATGTAGGTTACCAACGCACATTTTAATCAAAAAATCCCATGTTGCGTTCCACATCACTCAGGCTAAAAAACCCGGCATGACGCCGGGTTTTTTTTATGTCACAACGTTGTTTCACAAACACTTATTTTTTGTAAGAGCACTTGTTCGGATTGCCACCCGGATCAGAACCGAATGCTGCAACAGTACAGGCAATTGAACCGCCGACAGTTACTTTTTTGGTAACCCACTTGCCTTTACGGCCAAATGCCACCCAACCATCGCCAGAGGTTACTGAACAGGTTTCGCCGAGATCCGCGCACTTGGAGAAGCCGCTCGGGTAATCGCCAGTGCCACTCAATACCGGGCCGGAAGCCACCGAGCTGGATGACTTGCTGGAAGAAATCGCCGCTGAACTTTTGCTGGAAGATGTTGCAGCAATCGAACTGGACGATTTGCTCGAAGAAACCACTGCTGTAGAGCTTGATGATTTGCTGGATGAAACTACAGCAACAGAACTTGGTGCAGATGATGAAGTTGGTGTACCACCACACGCCGATGCCGTCAGTTGCGCACCGTTCTTACCAACGCCCGCATATTGTGCGAGCTTGTCTTTCACACATTGTGGCGACACCGGTGAATAGCTGTAAGGAATGCTAATTGGAAATGGTGCGGTGGTTGTCCAGTTAGTCGCATCGATGGTGCCGCCGCTGCTCCAGGTGATGTTGTAGGTTGCAAAATCCGCTGGCGATTTCACATTGTTGTTGCGCAAATCCCAGAAGCCGCAGTTGCTGCTGTCATAACGGCAAGTCACCGGGTT
>NZ_KN266215.1:0-995 GCF_000766945.1 Cellvibrio mixtus subsp. mixtus J3-8
GCATTGCGTCGTGTGGGTAATGATTTATTTATCGACTACGGTGTGGGTGACAGTATCAAGGTGCAGGATTTCTACTACAGCAATTCTTACAGATTCACCCACATTGAATTCCCTAATAATGTTGTCTACACAGTGGACGAATTTATTACGGCAATGCCATTTCAGTACGGCGATGGTAATGACTCGGTAACGCTGAGTTCTGCATCGGAAATTGCACGTGGTGGTGGTGGTAATGACACCATTAATGCCGGTGCAGGAAATGATGTGGTGTACGGTGAGGCTGGCGATGATTCGTTGTTAGGCGGCGATGGTAATGATGTGCTGGACGGTGGTGTTGGCAATGATTACTTGAATGGTGGTGCAGGCAATGATGTGTTTGTGTTCCGTAAAGGCTCGGGGATTGATAGGGTCTATGCATACGACACCACGGCAAATCGTATCGATACTATTCGTTTTGCAGATGTGAATTCGGCAGATATCAAAGCATTGCGTCGTGTGGGTTATGATTTGATTATCGACTATGGTGTTGGTGACAGTATCAGTGTTCAGGATTATTTCTACAGCAATGCTTACCAATTCAACAAGGTTGAATTTGCTAATGGTATTAGCTACACCGCAACGGAATTTATTACAGCAATGCCATTCCAGTACGGTAATGGCGATGATGTGATAACGCTGACCTCTGCAGCAGAAATTGTTCTTGGTGGCGGTGGTAATGATGTCATTAATGCTGGTGGTGGCAATGATAAATTGTACGGTGAAGCGGGTAATGACTCACTCAGCGGCGGTGATGGTAATGACCTGCTGGATGGTGGCGTTGGTAACGACACTCTCAATGGCGGCGCGGGCAACGATGTGTTTGTATTCCGCAAGGGCTCCGGTAATGACACGGTTTTTGCGTACGATACTTCTGTTGATCGAGTTGACACCATTCGTTTTGAAGATGTAAATCCATCTGATGTCAGCGCATTGCGTCGTGTGGGTAATGATTTATT
>NZ_KN266215.1:1214-1424 GCF_000766945.1 Cellvibrio mixtus subsp. mixtus J3-8
TGTCATCAATGCCGACGGTGGAAATGATGTGCTCTTTGGTGAAGCAGGTAATGACTCATTGAGTGGTGGTGATGGTGATGACTTGTTGGATGGCGGTGTTGGTAACGATACGCTCAATGGTGGCGCAGGCAATGATGTGTTTGTGTTCCGTAAAGGTTCTGGCAATGACACAGTTTTTGCGTACGATACCTCTGTCAATCGTGTCGATAC
>NZ_KN266215.1:2221-47769 GCF_000766945.1 Cellvibrio mixtus subsp. mixtus J3-8
CGTTATTAATACTGATGGTGGAAATGATGCGTTGTATGGTGAAGCTGGTAATGACACGCTCAGCGGCGGTGATGGCAATGATTTGCTGGATGGCGGCGCTGGCAATGACTCGTTGACGGGGGGTGCCGGTAGCGATACTTACATCTTCAATAGCGCCTTCGGCCAAGACACCATCAATAACTACGACACCAACACCGCAAGTATCGATGTGGCACATTTCAATAACGCCACTATCGAAGATTTGTGGTTCAGCCGTTCAGGCAGTGACCTGGTCATTAGCCGCGTCGGTACCACCGACAAGGTTAATGTAAGCAATTGGTATTCAGGTGCTTCCTATCAACTCGACAAAATCGAAGTGGATTCGGCGGTGTTACTGAATAGCCAGGTCAATCAACTCGTCAATGCAATGGCTGCGTTTGCACCACCGGTTGGAGTTGGATCTGTCGTTACCCAGGAAATGAAGGATCAATTGACCCCGGTGCTGGCGACAACCTGGCAATCAAACTGATCTTTCTATTTCTGAGCGTTTATTGAGTTTGTCCAAAGCCCCGGTCTAACAGCCAGGGCTTTGTTTTTGTGCAAAACCGGTTTTTGGGATGCGAGTTGCCGGTAGTTCCGGTAAACTTCGCGCCTTATTTTAAAAATTGCAATGTATCCGCATTGCAATCCAGGCCAAATCCTTCCGAGTAGAACTATGCAAGCCGAACAAATCAAAGCGCTTATTGAGAGCCAAATCCCCGATTGCGATGTTAAATCTGTAGAAGTGCAGGGCGATCACATTGGTCTGGTGATTGTCAGCCCGGCATTCGCAGGTCTAACCCCGGTCAAGAAGCAGCAATTGGTGCTGTCTACCCTGAGCCAACAATTTGCTGATCGCAGTATCCATGCCGTGGATTACATCAAATCCTTTACCCCTGAGCAGTGGCAACAGCAACAACAGCAGCAATAACTTGCTATTTCAGGCAATTTTCTTTCTATTTTTTATGTTTTCAGGTTGGTAATGGATAAGTTTTTGATTACAGGCGGTGGCCCTCTATCCGGTGAAATTCGTATTTCCGGTTCTAAAAATGCGGGCCTACCGCTGCTGGCGGCGACGATTCTCGCCCAATCCAAAGTGCGTTTGAGCAATGTTCCGCATTTAAAAGATATGACCACTATGGTCACTTTGTTGAAAACCCTGGGGTTGATCATTGAGATCCAGGGGGATCACGTGGTGATTGTGGACCCGAATACCATCAACTCTTACACCGCGCCTTATGATCTGGTGAAGACCATGCGCGCGTCCATTCTCGTACTGGGCCCGCTATTGGCTCGTTATGGTGAAGCCAATGTGTCCTTTCCCGGTGGTTGTGCGATTGGTTCGCGTCCGGTGGATATCCACCTGCGCGGCCTGGAAGCCATGGGTGCCACTATTGAAATTGATGGCGGTTATATTCGTGCGCGCTCCAATGGCCGTTTGAAAGGTTGCCATTTCCTGATGGATATCGTCACTGTTGGCGGCACCGAGAATTTGCTGATGGCGGCAGTGTTGGCGGAGGGCGTCACGGTGCTGGAAAACGCTGCATGCGAACCGGAGATTGTCGACCTTGCCAATATGCTGGTGGCAATGGGCGCAACAATTGATGGTATCGGCACAGCAACCCTAACGATTACCGGCGTTGAGTCGCTTCAGGGGTGTGATTATGCCGTTATGCCGGACCGGATCGAAACCGGCACTTACCTTGTCGCCGCAGCGGCAACACGTGGCAAGGTCAAGTTGACAAACACCAGTGTCGACATTCTGGAAGCGGTGATTTTGAAATTGCAGGAAGCGGGTGCTGATATTGCCAGCGGTGCAGACTGGATCACACTGGATATGCACGGCCGACGCCCGAAAGCGGTAAGCCTGCGCACCGCGCCCTATCCGGCGTTCCCGACCGATATGCAATCGCAATTTATGGCGATGAATGCGGTTGCCGAAGGTGTGAGCCATATTACCGAAACAATTTTTGAAAATCGGTTGGTGCAGGTTGCGGAATTAAACCGCATGGGCGCGCACATCGAACTTGAACACAATACCGCGATTGTAAAAGGTGTTGAGCGTTTAAAAGCAGCGCCGGTAATGGCGTCGGACTTGCGCGCTTCGGCGAGCCTGGTGATTGCCGGTCTGGTGGCTGATGGTGAAACCCTGATCGACCGTATTTACCACATTGATCGTGGTTACGAAGCCATCGAAGAAAAATTCCAAAGTCTCGGCGCGAGCGTGCGCCGTGTAAAAGGTTCCTGAGCATGAGCCAGACGCTGACCATCGCCCTGACCAAAGGGCGCATCCTGGATGAAACCTTGCCGTTGTTGGCGGCAGCGGATATTCGCCCGCTCGAAGATATGGAAAAAAGCCGCAAGCTGGTTTTTGAAACCACCCAGCCTAATGTGCGTTTCTTATTGTTGCGCGGTGCTGATGTTCCCACCTACGTGCAATTTGGTGCGGCTGATATGGGAATTTCTGGCAAAGATACTTTGATGGAAAACGGTGCTGACGGTTTGTATGAACCGCTTGATTTAAATATCGCGCGCTGCAAATTAATGACAGCGGGTGTGAAAGGCCAAACTACACCGCCGGGTCGCATCCGTGTGGCGACCAAGTATGTCAATATCGCCAAGCAGTATTACGCTGCGCAAGGCCGCCAGATCGATGTGATCAAACTTTATGGTGCAATGGAATTGGCCCCGATTATGAATCTGGCCGATGAGATTGTCGATATTGTTGATACCGGCAATACCTTGCGTGCAAATGGTTTGGAACCGCGCGAATTTATTGCGGATATCAGTTCACGTTTGATCGTGAATAAAGCCTCGATGAAAATGAAACACGTACAAATCCAGGCGATTATTGATTGTGTCGCCGGTGCAATACAGTCTGCCGAATAAATTCTTCGCTAACCGGCGATTGCATTGCTATGGATTTAATTGACTCTCTATTGGGGCAATTAAATTAGTTAATGAGCAATTGCAAGCGCCGGTGAGCATCATACGTTTCCTGTCGATTAATTTTTTATTGTCATCGCAATGAGTTTTTTATGTCTGAATCCGTTATCACACGATTGGATGCGAGCCAGGGTGATTTTAACCAGCGCCTGGACCAGTTATTAGCTTGGGAATCAGTAAGCGATACCCGCGTTGCCGGTGTTGTCGATGACATTCTGCATCAAGTAAAAAATCGCGGTGATGCAGCGGTATTGGAATACACCAATAAATTTGATCGCCGCACGGCGCAAACAATTCAGGATCTGGTTGTCCCACCGGCGCAACTGCACGCGGCATTAAACCAAATTACATCCGAGCAGCGCATCGCATTGGAAATTGCTGCCGAGCGTATTCGTAGTTACCACAAGCATCAGCTGCAAAATTCATGGCGCTACACAGAAGCGGATGGCACTGTGCTGGGCCAACAAATTTCGGCGATGGAGCGAGTGGGGCTTTACGTTCCCGGTGGTAAAGCGTCTTATCCATCTTCAGTGTTGATGAATGCAATTCCAGCGAAAGTTGCCGGTGTTGATGAATTGACAATGGTGGTGCCGGCACCGGATGGTGAAATCAGCCCGATAGTACTGGCTGCTGCAGCCGTCGCCGGTGTAGATCGCGTTATTACGATTGGCGGTGCGCAAGCCGTTGCTGCCCTGGCATTTGGTACTGAAACAATTACCAAAGTTGATAAGATTGTTGGCCCTGGAAATATTTATGTCGCTACTGCAAAGCGTGCGGTATTCGGGCAGGTGGCGATTGATATGATCGCCGGCCCGTCGGAAATTTTAGTGGTATGTGACGGCCTCACTCATCCCGACTGGATTGCGATGGATTTGTTTAGCCAGGCAGAACACGATGAACAGGCACAAGCAATTTTGTTGAGCCCGGATGCGGAATTTTTAAATAACGTTGAAGCATCCATCAAAAAATTATTGCCAACATTGGCACGCAATGAAATCGCCAGTGTGTCATTAAAAAATCGCGGTGCATTAATCCAGGTTGCTGATATGCAACAGGCTGTTGAAATCAGCAATCGCATTGCGCCGGAGCATCTGGAATTATCCGTTGCTGATCCTGAAGCATTGTTGCCGAAAATTCGCCACGCCGGTGCCATTTTTATGGGGCGCCATACACCGGAAGCATTAGGTGATTATTGTGCAGGGCCTAATCACGTGCTGCCAACGTCAGGTACTGCACGTTTTTCTTCGCCATTAGGTGTTTACGATTTCCAGAAACGCAGTTCAATTATTATGTGTTCACCTGCAGGAGCATCAACACTATCTAAAACCGCGTCAGTGTTAGCGCGTGGCGAACAACTGGAAGCGCATGCGCGTTCGGCGGAATACCGGATTATTGACTGAAATAATTTTTAACGTAATGCCAGAAAAAAACGGGTGCATATGCACCCGTTTTTTTATTCTTGTGATGAGAAAACTGAATCAGGTTTTTGTTGGGGGAAATGCAGCGATTGCTTTAATTTCCAATGATTTTCCATCGCGAATAACCTTGAACACGACTTCAGCGTTAGGCTGGATATTTGACAGCGCATGGATTTCGAATTTGCCGGGTGCAATACCAATCGGGATATTATCGATATGGGTGATGACATCATTCAGTTGAAAGCCCGCTTTAGCGGCCGGACTATCTTTTTCAATTTCATTGATTAGCACACCATTACTGCCGAGTTGTTCTGCCTGTTCGCGATTGAGGTAGCTAACCCCTAGTCCTAACCATCCTCGCCTTACCGTACCAAATTCAATAATTTGTTTCAGCGAGTTCAGGGCTTTATCAACCGGCACTGCGAAACTGATACCAAAAGATGCACCCGTTTCATCCAGCATTGCTGTGTTGATGCCAATTAAGTTGCCATAGGCATCGATCAACGCACCACCTGAATTGCCGGGGTTAATCGCTGCATCTGTCTGGATAAAATTTTCAGCGCTGTTGATGCCAAGGTTCCAACGACCTGTAGCGCTCACAATGCCCTGGCTCACACTTTGTCCGACACCAAATGGATTGCCAATCGCGAGCACCACATCGCCTACGCGAATATTGTCGGAGTTGCCAATGTTAATGGCAGTGATGTTATCTAATTTAATACGCAATACGGCGAGGTCATTAGCTTTATCAATGCCTACCAATTCGGCGGCGGTGTAGCGTCCGTCGTACAATAAGACCGAGATACGATCAGCGCCGTTAATCACATGGTTGTTAGTAAGAATGAAACCTTCGCTATCCACAATAACACCCGAGCCAAGGGTTTTTTCCATACGTTCCTGCTGCGGTGTATTGGAATTATTGTAAAGCTGGCGAAAAAACGGATTGTTATAAAAATTTTGGTAACGTTGTACGACGCGTTTTTGTGTATAAATATTAACTACGGCAGGAGCTGCACGATTTACTGCATCAGCGTAAGACACAACGCCAGTATTTACGTTGGCCGGTGCATGAGTTGCTGGTGCGGGTGCACTGCGTAATTGCGGAAATAAAAACAATACAAGTAACGCGATAATCACGCCTGCAATAACCGGCCAGCCGATAAAACTTAGCAAGCGTTGTAAAAACATTAGGTTTGTCCCCGTCGTTTTATTTTTTGGCCAACAAAAACCCCGCAGGGCGCGGGGTTTAACAACTATATTCGACATCCTGTACGCGAAAGTGGTTAACCACTTCAGGAAATTTTAGTAACGGTTTGCTTTTCCATCAAAGTCGAAATCATCCGCAGATTCCATTGGCATGCGGCTATGGTTTTGATCTTCACGCAGGTCGTAGTCTTCGCTTAATGTCCCTTTTGCTCCCGGTGCTTTTGGGGCCCAGTCGCGCGGCGGCTCAATGCGTTGTTCATTAATGTATGCTTTGGTATCACCACTTAAATTGGTGTTGGCTGAGTCGATAATCTGCCGGCTAATCGCCGGGGTTGCCAGTTTCAATGCGCCATTGGCCAAATGCTCGTGTACTTCACGATAGGCTTGGGTAAGGTTATTTACCAATTGCGACGTTTGGGTGAAGTGCTCAGCAACATCGCGCTGATAGGCTTGTAGTGAGCTTTCAGCCTCGTGCAAACGCTGCTCCAGATCTCGCCCCAGAATTTGCGCGCGAAAAATATACAATATAGCGGCGCCAATGGCCCCGCCCGCTAACAAGCACAGTAAACCGGTTATAAATAGCGCACTGAATGAATACACGGGGGATCTCCTCATCGACAAGCGTGTTTAAAGCGTATATACGACCTTAAACATTGATAGACCTATTATAAGTCCATTTTCTCATTAAAATGGGCAAAAATTATTGCCTTTCCGGCAGAGTAATGAAATTTGGGGTAATTCATGCATTTTCCTTTTGCAAAAGAAGAATTGTTAATGATTTCAGGTCCGTCAGGGCAATTGCAGGCAGCTTTACATCAGGGGGATGAACTTGGAGGTTTGGCACATAGGCCGCGGTTGGTAATCCTGTGCCATCCCCACCCGGTTCACGGCGGTACTATGGATAATAAAGTTGTCACAACCTTGATGCGTACTTATCGCGACGTGGGGATTCATGTGTTGCGTTTTAATTTTCGTGGTGTGGGCAAGAGCGAGGGTGTTTTTGATAACGCTATCGGTGAGCTGGATGATCTTCGTGCGATAGTCGCCTGGGCCCAACAAAATTTGCCGGAAGCCGGTTTGCTATTGGCCGGGTTTTCATTTGGTTCTTCCATTGCCGCCCAGGTGAGTTATGAGGTTTCCGGTGTGCAGCACCTTTCATTGGTCGCCCCTCCGGTAGAGCGTTATCCGTATGCGCGGGATAATCAGTTTCCCTGCAAAGCGTGTGTTGTGCAGGGGGATCAGGATGAGCGTGTGATTGCCCGGGGAGTTTATGACTGGGTGGCTACTTTACGGGGTGATGTTGAATTGTTGCGGTATCCCGGGGCGGGGCACTTTTTTCATGGATATTTAACTGCATTAAAAACTGACTTAACCCAAATCCTGCAACGACAATTGCAATAAGCGTGGTTATTCTTGGTTGCAGCCGCTAAAGTGGTGGCGTGATGCAATATTTTGTTATTTGATGTTAATGCCAGTCGCTAATCCCATGACCATTCCCGATACCAATTCCCCTCTTGCACGCTATCAGCGCGATTTGCAACGCCCCGATTTCCGCCATGATCCAGCCCAGGAAGCTGCAGTGAATCATTTGCAGCATCTATATGAGCAATTGGTTTCTGCATGGAAAGCCGAACAACAACAAAGCCTGCTGGGTAATTTTTTCAAACGATTTACTGGCGATTCATCGCGCGAGTTGGTGCGCGGCTTGTATTTTTGGGGTGGGGTGGGGCGCGGCAAAACCTACCTGATGGATAATTTTTACGAGAGCTTGCCTTTCGAGCAAAAGCTACGCGCCCACTTCCATCGTTTTATGCGTCGTGTCCATGCGGAACTCAAAAAACTGGACGGAAAAAAAAATCCGCTCAAACTGGTTGCCGACACTATCGCCGCTGAAGCGCGGGTGATTTGTTTTGATGAGTTTTTTGTATCGGATATCACTGATGCCATGATTCTTGGCACTTTGATGGAAGAGCTTTTCGCGCGCGGTGTTACGTTGGTTGCAACCTCCAATATTGTTCCTGATGGCCTTTATAAGGATGGATTACAACGCGCCCGCTTTTTGCCAGCAATCGATTTGCTTAACAAGCATACCCTTGTGGTGAATGTGGATGGCGGGGTTGATTATCGTCTGCGTGCTCTGGAGCAGGCGGAGTTATATCACCACCCGCTGGATGCGGCAGCTGATGAAAGTTTGATGTGCAGCTTTAAAAGCCTGGTGCCTGCCGGCGCAGAGATTCGCGAACAGCAGGAGATAGAGGTAGAAGGGCGGATGATTTTGTCCCGCTGCGTTAGTGAAGGGATTATCTGGTTTGATTTCGTTGAGTTGTGCGATGGGCCGCGTTCACAAAACGATTACATCGAACTCGCGCGTGAATATCACGCCGTTATCCTCAGTAATGTCCCCGGCCTCGGGCGTGAAAAAGACGACCAGGCGCGACGCTTTGTGAATCTTGTTGATGAATTCTATGACCGCCAGGTAAAGCTGATTATTTCTGCGGAGCGCCCGCTGGCCGAACTCTATTCCACGGGTAAACTGGACTTCGAATTCCAGCGTACAATCAGCCGTTTACTGGAAATGCAAAGCCATGAATACCTTTCCCGTCCTCATAGACCGGAATAGAGCTTATATTGTGGTTGAAAAATACTCCCTGGGTGTGTAGTATGCCGCCTCCCTGTTTTCAGGGGTATTTAACATTTAGTTCCACATCCAATTTAGGCAGGAATAACATGAAGACCTATATTGCCAAACCTGAATCTGTCGTACATGACTGGTTCATCGTGGATGCGGCGGGAAAAACCCTCGGCCGTTTATCTGCGGAAATTGCTTCGCGTTTGCGTGGCAAGCACAAGCCAGAATTCACTCCACACGTTGATACCGGTGATTACATCGTTGTTATCAATGCTGCTCAAGTGCGTGTGACTGGCCGTAAAGCTACTGACAAGGTTTATTACCATCACACCAACTTCGTTGGTGGTATTAAATCCATTACCTTCGATAAATTGATCGAGAAGGCTCCAGAGCGCACCATCCAGATCGCTGTTAAAGGCATGTTGCCGAAAGGCCCACTGGGTCGTGCAATGTTCAGAAAATTGAAAGTTTATGCGGGTAATGAGCATCCACATGCTGCTCAGCAACCGAAAGAACTGAGCATCTAAGGGGAGCCGATATGTCTGCAGCACAATTTTACGGCACAGGCCGTCGCAAGACCTCTACCGCACGTGTATTCATCACTGCTGGTACTGGCAATATCGTTGTAAATGATCGTCCTCTGGACGAATACTTTGGTCGTCCAGTGGCGCGCATGGTTGTTCGTCAACCGCTCGAACTGGTTGGTCTGGTAGAAAAGTTTGATGTGAATGTTACTGTCTCTGGTGGCGGTAGTTTCGGTCAAGCTGGTGCTATTCGCCACGGTTTGACTCGCGCCCTGATGGAGTACGATGACAACCTGCGTAGCGAATTGCGTAAAGCCGGTTACGTTACCCGCGATTCCCGTGAGGTTGAGCGTAAGAAAGTTGGCTTGCGTAAAGCACGTAAAAAGCCGCAATTCTCCAAGCGTTAATGATTTCATGCAGTGGCTTTTATGGTTGCTGCTTGATGATCATCAAAAAAACGCCCAAGTCTTTTCTGGCTTGGGCGTTTTTTTACGTCTAAAATTGCGGGTCTATAACCCACTGATTGTGTGTGGTTATTCTTGTAAGCCGTGTGTGAATTCATTAAGATTGCCCGCCTTTTCTTGAGTCACCCAATAAATCCTTTGTCGTCGGACTTGGTATCAGAGTTTTTGCAAAGTCGCAGCGCGATTTAGGCGATTTGCTAGCCGTTAGCTGTTAGGGGAGAAATTCGTCATGAGTAATGACGCTGTAAATAAAACGCGCCGTCGTGTATTGATCGGAGCCACTTGTGCAGTGGGTGCGGTTGGTGTGGTTGGTGCTGCAGTTCCTTTTGTGGGTTCCTGGAACCCGAGTGCCAAGGCGAAAGCTGCCGGTGCTCCCGTTAAATATAATCTCAGCAAGGTAGAGCCTGGCGCTATGGTCACCGTTGAGTGGCGCGGTAAACCGGTGTTTGTTGTGCGTCGTACCCAGGCGGCATTGGATAGCCTGAAAAAAGTGGAAGAGTTGGGAGTGTTGCTGGACGCAAACTCTGACGAACCCCAGCAACCTGAATACGCAAAAAATCCTGAGCGTGCTATCAATAAAGAATTTGCAATCCTGTTGGGAGTTTGTACCCACCTGGGATGTGCACCTATGTATCGCCCCGATGTTCACGCAGCCGATTTGGGTGGTGAAAAATGGCAAGGCGGTTTCTTCTGTCCATGTCATGGGTCGAAGTACGATTTGGCGGGGCGCGTTTACATCGGCGTTCCTGCTCCATTAAACCTGGAAGTTCCTCCTCATCGTTATGAGAGTGATGCTGTAGTTGTGATTGGCGAAGATCAAGGGGCTTAAAGATGAATTGGTTAGTTGGATTGTGGCAGTGGGTTGACAAGCGTCTTCCGGTACAACGTGCCTGGGATACCCATATGGGTAAATACTACGCACCCAAGAATTTTAACTTCTGGTATTTCTTTGGTGTGCTTTCGCTGCTGGTATTGGTAAACCAACTGGTTACTGGTATCTGGTTGACCATGAGCTACAACCCTTCGGCAGAAGGTGCATTCGCTTCTGTTGAATATATTATGCGTGACGTGGATTTTGGCTGGTTGCTGCGTTATATGCACTCCACTGGCGCGTCGGCATTCTTCATTGTTGTTTATCTGCATATGTTCCGCGGCATGATGTACGGCTCATACAAGGCGCCACGTGAGTTGGTCTGGATCTTCGGGATGACTATTTATCTGGTGCTGATGGCCGAAGCTTTCATGGGCTATGTATTGCCTTGGGGACAAATGTCTTACTGGGGCGCGCAGGTAATTGTGTCGCTGTTTGGCGCTATTCCCGGCATTGGTGAAGATCTGGTGCAATGGATTCGCGGCGATTACCTGATTTCCGGTATTACCCTGAACCGCTTCTTTGCGCTTCACGTTGTGGCTCTTCCAATCGTATTGCTGGCACTGGTGGTGATGCATATCCTTGCTCTGCACGAAGTGGGCTCTAACAACCCTGACGGTGTCGAGATCAAAAAGAACAAAGATGAAAATGGCATTCCGCGTGACGGCGTTCCGTTCCATCCTTTCTATACTGTGCATGATTTGGTTGGTGTCACTGTTTTCCTGTTTGCGTTCTGTTTCATTATGTTCTTCATGCCGGAAATGGGCGGTTTCTTCCTGGAATACGCTAACTTCGAAGAAGCTAACAATCTGAAAACTCCAACCCATATTGCACCGGTTTGGTATTTCACCCCGTTCTACGCGGTGTTGCGTGCGGTAACTATGCAAATCGAACTTGGCCCGATGGTATTGACCGCCAAGTTCCTGGGCTTCATTGCGATGGCCGCAGCGATTGCAATCCTGTTCGTGTTGCCGTGGCTGGATCGCAGTAAAGTTAAATCCATGCGTTATCGCGGCCATATTCCGCGTATCGCATTGATTGCCTTTGCCTCGATGTTTGTAATCCTGGGTTACCTCGGTGTTAAAGCACCTACGGAAGGTAGAACTCTGTTGTCGCAAATCGCAACTGCTTTCTATTTTGCGTACTTTGTAACAATGCCGGTATGGACTACTACCAGCCCCGAGAAAGCCAAATCTAAAGTTTCATGGGTATTGTCAGGTGCGTTTGCGGTGATTTTTGCGTGGATGGGCTTCGATTATATTGGTGGTGATGTTCCCGGATTGTTGCTGGGTTTGTGCTTCCTGTTAGCGATCATCTTTGCAGTGTTGCCAATTTTGGCTGCGCGCGATAAGGATCTGCCCGAGCCGACCCGCACCCAGGCTAAAGGTTTGCCGGGTATTCTGGTAGCTGCCGGTTTTGCATTGTTTGTGATTCTTGCGGTAGTGCCTATCAAGGCGGTAGCGTCGGAAGGCTCGTTCAATTGCGGCGCTATTCCTTGCGATCATATTGAAACAGACATGAATGACAAAGAGTCCCTGCAGCGTGGTGCCAAATACTTTGTGAACTATTGTATGGGGTGCCACTCAGCAAAATACTCCCGTTATGAGCGTGTGGCTGACGATTTGGGAATTCCCCATGATGTCATGGAGCAAAACCTGATTTTCGGCGATCAACGCATCGGTCAATTGATGGAAATTGCAATGAAACCACAACAGGCGAAAGTCTGGTTTGGTGTGGTTCCGCCGGACCTTACATTGGTGGCTCGTGCGCGTTCACCTGAGTGGTTGTATACCTACCTGCGTAACTTCTATAAAGATGAAACCCGCCCCTGGGGGGTTAACAACCGTGTATTCCCTAACGTGGGGATGCCGCACGTGTTGATTGGCCCGCAAGGTTTGCTGGAGTGTGGTGCTGGTCCAAAACTGAACCATCATGGCGGCGCATTGCGTAACGATGTTGGCCAGGTTGAAATTGACGAGCATTGCGGTGCGCTTAAAGAAGGCAAGGTGAAAGGTTCGTTGTCCCAGGCGGAATTTGACGAAGCTGTATATGACCTGGTTAATTTCCTCGAGTATGTAGCTGAACCCATCGCTGTTAAGCGCCAATCTATTGGTTACTATGTATTGGGCTTCCTGGTGATACTGTTTATCTTTGTTTACTTCCTGAACCGTGAGTTCTGGCGAGATATTCACTGATAATTGGTGAACCACAAAAAGGGCGACGCAAGTCGCCCTTTTTATTTGAGTCTCCTGCCAAATCCCTGTACCTTGTCGGCGTTGTTTATTTTCAAGGAATACTGTCTATGTCCATGTCATCCAGCCGTCCCTATTTTTTGCGTGCTATTTATGAGTGGATACTGGATAACAATTGTACCCCCCATATCCTGGTAGATGCCCATGTGCAAAACACCCAGGTTCCGCAGCAACACGTCAATAAAGATGGCCAGATAATCCTGAATATATCCCCTTCTGCGGTGAAGGATTTTTTTATGGATAACACCGCCGTTTCATTCAATGCCCGTTTCAGTGGTGTGGTGAATAATCTTTATATTCCCTGTGGTGCAATTCTTGGAATATATGCCCGTGAAAATGGCCAGGGAATGATGTTTGAGCCTGAGGCAAATCCCCAGCCACCAGCACCTCCTCCGCCCACACCACCATCACCGGTAAGGTCAATTGGTGATGCGCCTAAAAAGCCCGGTTTGCGCGTCGTTAAATAAAAGAATTTTTCCTATCAAACACCAGCTTCGGCTGGTGTTGTTGTTTTTGGAGCAGGTTTGTGACGCTTGTGCGACATATTTGTGACAAAAACTCCGTGCAGTCACATTAGTGTCACATTCGCTGGTTAGAGTAACTACCAATGGCGAGGCAAGCCTTGTCATTCAAACCTACTTACGAAATGACTAACGGAGCGCTCTATGAACGCTAAGAAAATTATTAAAGGGTTGGTGTTGGCCAGCTCTATGGTTTGCGCCGCTACGCTGCAGGCTGCTGTTGATTCCAAACTGCCGGAATACAAAGTAACAACCGGTGTGTCCGGAAACGTAAACTCAATTGGTTCCGATACGTTGAACAATCTGATGACCCTGTGGGCAGAAGATTTCAAAAAGTTGTATCCCAATGTAAATATTCAAATCCAGGGCGCTGGCTCTTCTACAGCACCACCAGCCTTGATCGAAGGCACTGCAAACTTCGGCCCAATGAGCCGTGAAATGAAGTCAGAAGAAATCCAGGCATTTGAAGCCAAGCACGGCTACAAGCCAACTGCGGTACCTGTGGCGATCGACGTTCTGGCTGTGTATGTGAATAAGGATAATCCGATCAAAGGTTTGTCCCTGCAGCAAGTTGATGCGATTTTCTCTGCTACCCGTAAATGCGGCGAAGCAAAAGACATTACCCGTTGGGGTGACGTAGGTCTGCAAGGTGCCTGGGCGAACCGTGATTTCACCATTTACAGCCGTAACGCTGTATCCGGTACCTACGGTTACTTTAAAGATGAAGCCCTGTGTAAAGGTGACTTCAAAGCCAGCATTAATGAACAACCAGGTTCTGCGTCAGTAGTGCAAGGTGTATCCGAATCCATTAACGGTATTGGTTATTCAGGTATTGGTTATGTGACTTCCGGTGTGCGTGCTCTGCCACTGTCCAAAAAAGATGGTCAGCCATTTATTACTCCTGATGCTGCTCACGCATTGGACGGTACCTACCCATTGGCGCGCGTACTCTACGTATACATCAATAAACACCCGAACCGTAAGCTGGATGCTCTGCAACTTGAGTTCTTGAAAATGGTTCTCTCCAAGCAAGGCCAGGAAACTGTAGTGCGCGATGGTTACATCCCGTTGCCAGAATCCATGACCAGCAAAGCGCTCGCTGTGTTGCAAAAGTAATAATGGCGTTCCAAAGGCCGCCGCTCTTCCGGCGGCTTTTTTTTGCACATAAGAATTGTGTTACAGAAAAATGACAATGAAATTGGTGTTTGTAACAAAAGTGTCATTTTCCCTTGTTAGGATTCTTGTGCCAGAAGTTTAATCAGGTGAGCAGACCATGTCCGAATCCATTCCCTTGGTAAAAGAACCCGTCAGTTTGATGCCGACGCTCGAGCAGCGTAATCGTCTGCGTCGCCTCCGTAAATTTAAGGATGGTCTATCCCGCTACGGAGTAATGACCGCCGGCATGGCGGTTGTTTTTTCATTGGGGTTGATATTTTTCTATCTGTTTTCAGAAATCGCGCCTTTGTTTCGTGGTGCATCTGTAGAGATTGTGAAAACCTACACGCCCGAAGCGTTACATCAAGCGCCGGAGGACAAAACCGAATTTCTTACGCTCGAACGTTACGAAGAGATCGGCGGTAATTTCAAGCGTAGCGGGGCAGTCAGTTTTTTTACCGTCGATGATGGTAAAACCCTGTTATCCGCGCAAATGCCAAAACCTGAAACGGCAGAATTTTCAGTTATGGCCACCAGCACTGCCGACCATGGTTTAGTGGCTTATGGTTACAGCAATGGTCAGGTTGCAGTTGCAAAAACCGAATATGAACTCAGTTATCCGAACGATAAACGTCAAATTACTCCCAGCCTGGCATTTCCATTAGGCGATCAACCGATTCAACTGGATGCGCAAGGCAGTGCGTTAAAAGTGTTGGCCATTCAGCAAACTTCCAGCGGTACATTGATCGGTGCATTAACTGCCGATAACCGTTTACTTCTAGGCGTGTTCAGCAGTAGCAGCAATTTAATTACCGGTGCGGTGATGCTTGAACAAGAAGTATTTACCTTGCCGCCTTTGCCACAAGGCGTAACTGCTACGCACATGCAAATCGACGAAGGTGCGCAGCATTTGGTAGTGGCGACTGATAAATCGCAAATAATTTTGTACAAAATTGTGAATCCTTCAGCGGCGGAACGCAAAGACGCGGTGGTTGTTCCGAATGGAAAAATTACTGCCATGCAATTCCTGGTGGGTACTGGCTCGTTGGTTGTAGGTACCAGCGAAGGTCATGTGAGCCAATGGTTTTTAGTGCGTGACCCGCACAATGAATATCATGTAACCCATGTGCGCGATTTCGAATCCCTCAATGGCGCGATTACCGGTTTTGCTCCGGAGTTTGCACGTCGCGGTTTTTGGGCGGGCGATGACAAGGGAAATATCGGAATTTATTTTGGAACTTCGCAGCGGACGTTGTTGGTTGAATCTGTCAGTGATAAATCGATTAACAAAATTGCCATTTCACCAATCAATAATCGTGCCTTGTTAATTGACGACAGTAAAAACCTGTCACTGCTGGATGTGTGGAACAAACATCCGGAAGTGTCTTTTAGTTCACTCTGGCAAAAAGTCTGGTACGAAGGTCGCGATGCGCCGGAATATATTTGGCAAGCATCATCGGGCAGTGACAACTTCGAAGCCAAAATGAGTTTTGTCCCCCTGTCATTGGGAACGTTAAAAGCAGCATTTTTTGCAATTTTATTTGCGGTTCCGCTTGGAGTAATGGGTGCAATCTATACCGCCTATTTTATGACTCCCAAATTGCGCGGCATCGTAAAACCAACTATTGAAATTATGGCAGCATTGCCGACGGTGATTCTCGGCTTCCTCGCCGGTTTGTGGCTTGCACCGTTTATGGAAAACCATTTGCCGGCAATTTTCAGTATTTTAATTTTGTTGCCGGTGATTATGTTGGTCACCGGGTTCGCCTGGAGTAAATGCCCGGAAAATATCCGCAACAAAATGCCAGAAGGTTGGGAAGCGGTTATCGTCATACTTCCAATCATTGCAACAGTCTGGGCGTGTGTAGCGCTGAGTCCCTTGGCGGAAGTCTGGTTTTTTGATGGCAGCATGCGTCAATGGTTTACCGACAATGGCGTTAATTACGATCAACGCAACGCCTTGGTTGTAGGCATCATCATGGGATTTGCGGTTATCCCAAGTATTTTTTCAATCGCAGAAGATGCGGTATTCAGCGTGCCGCGCCATCTCACACAAGGTTCATTGGCTTTAGGTGCAACACCCTGGCAAACGATGGTGGGTGTGGTGTTGCCAACTGCGAGTCCCGGTATTTTTTCTGCAGTGATGATGGGCTTTGGTCGTGCTGTGGGTGAAACCATGATCGTACTTATGGCTACCGGTAATAGCCCGGTTGTTAACTTTAATATCTTCGAAGGGATGCGCACGCTCTCGGCAAATATCGCGGTGGAATTACCGGAAACCGCAGTAGGCAGTACGCATTTCCGTGTGCTCTTCCTCGCGGCATTGGTGTTGCTGGCGTTGACCTTCGTGGTGAATACCCTGGCTGAAGTAATTCGTCAGCGCTTGCGTCAGCGCTATAGCAATCTGTAATTTCGGATGACTTTTTTCGGAAGACTGTGATGAAAAATTTATTGAAACGAAAAACTTCCTGGTTCAGCAGCGGTTCTCCCTGGATCTGGTTAAACGGCGGTGCCGTTGCCATTTGTATGTTGATGGTATTAGGTTTGCTCGGGTTAATTGCAGTGCGCGGCTTCGGTCATTTCTGGCCCGCCGATATTTTGCAAACCACGATTGTAGATCGCGATGGCAAAAGCCAGATCGTAATGGGCGAAGCAGTGCGCGATGAAATTATTTCGGCTGCCGTTGCGCGCGATGGTGGTTATACCGTTGCTGCGGATGTGGAATTAATTACCCGTCATTTATTTAAGATGGGCAATCGCGATGTCAATGGTCGCGACTTTGCCTGGTTCCTCGATACCGGAATGGGCAAATGGGAATATCCTGCGGACGCAATTTCGATTGAGCGTCGCGAGTGGGGGAACTTCTATGGTTATCCGGTAGCAATTAAAGAACATGACAATATCGTCAGTGAATTGAGTGGATCTGATTTTTGGGAGCAACTGGATCAGCGTTTACATCGCGCCCTTGAATTGCACGATAAAATCCACCGCATCGAAAAAGTAGATATCGGCCGCATCAATAATCAAATGGATGAGTTGCGTCTGGAGCGCCGTCGTTTGGAGCTTGATGGTATAACCGGTGCGCAAATGGCGAGTGCAGACGCACAGCTCGCTGAGCGTCGCGCAGCATTGGAAGCCGAGTACGATGTTATTAAAAAAGAGCGCGATGAAATTCTTGCACAGGCAACACGCGACAAATTAATTGCACGCACTGCAGACGGCAAAGAAGTTGTTGTGGCATTCGATCATATCGTCCGTGTTACCCGCCCCAATGAAATGGGCGTGTTTGCCAAATCAGTTCAATACCTGGATCGCTTCTGGGAATTTATGACTGACGAACCGCGCGAAGCAAATACCGAGGGTGGCATTTTCCCGGCAATTTTTGGCACGCTTACCATGGTAATTGTAATGTCTATCATGGTGACGCCATTCGGTGTGCTCGCGGCTATTTATTTGCGCGAATACGCCAAGCAGGGAACCTTCCTGAAAATTATCCGTATTTCTGTGTATAACCTCGCGGGTGTTCCATCGATTGTTTATGGCGTATTTGGTTTGGGATTTTTTGTGTATACGCTCGGAGGCAACCTCGATGAATTGTTTTACACCGAATCATTACCTTCGCCGACATTTGGTACTCCGGGTTTATTCTGGGCGTCTTTAACGCTCGCGCTCCTGACGTTACCGATTGTGATTGTTTCTACTGAAGAAGGTTTATCGCGTATTCCCAGTACTATTCGCCAGGGCAGCCTTGCATTGGGTGCAACCAAAGCAGAAACCCTGTGGAAAGTTGTAGTGCCTCTGGCAACGCCAGCGATGATGACCGGATTAATTTTGGCGATCGCACGTGCAGCGGGTGAAGTGGCGCCATTGATGTTGGTGGGTGTTGTGAAACTGGCACCGGCATTACCGGTGGATGGCAACTATCCATACCTGCACCTGGATCAAAAAATTATGCACTTGGGTTTCCATATATATGACGTGGGTTTCCAAAGCCCTAACGTCGAAGCGGCGCGACCATTGGTGTACGCAACGTCATTGACATTGGTATTACTGATTATTGCCTTGAATATTTCTGCGATTAAAATCCGCAACAATTTGCGTGAAAAGTATCGTAGTGCTTCGGATTAATACCAAGGTTGTTTTTGTAATAAATTTGTCATTATTTTGAAATATATTGTTAATCAAAATTTAACCGAGTCTTACACAGGCCCCGATTATGAGCCCAACAGCACTGGTAGAACCTTTTAAATCAGAACCTATCAAGCTTGAAGTGAAAAACCTCGACTTGTTTTATGGTCCGAAACGCGCATTGAACGCGGTAAATATGAAAATCCCGGAAAAGAAAGTGACTGCGTTTATTGGTCCATCCGGTTGCGGTAAGTCGACGTTGCTGCGTTGTTTCAATCGCATGAATGATTTGGTTGATGCATGCCGTATCGAAGGTCAAATTTTATTGGAAGGTTCCAATATTTATGACAAATCGGTTGATGTTGCAGAATTGCGTCGTCAAGTGGGGATGGTTTTTCAAAAACCGAATCCATTTCCAAAATCAATCTACGAAAATGTTGCCTATGGTCTACGCTTGCAAGGTGTGAAATCCAAACGCGTGTTGGATGAAGTCGTAGAGAAATCATTGCGCGGTGCAGCATTGTGGGATGAAGTGAAGGATCGCCTGCATGACAATGCGTTCGGATTGTCAGGTGGACAGCAACAACGTTTGGTAATTGCACGTGCAATTGCAATTGAACCGGAAGTGATTTTGCTGGACGAACCTGCATCGGCACTCGATCCAATTTCGACATTGAAGATTGAAGAACTGATTAACGAATTGAAGCACCAATACACAATCGTTATTGTTACCCACAACATGCAGCAAGCAGCGCGCGTTTCGGATTACACAGCGTTTATGTATATGGGGGATTTAATTGAGCACGATCTAACAGACACGCTCTTTACCAATCCCAGCAAAAAACAAACTGAAGATTACATCACCGGCCGTTACGGTTAATGCGGAGGGCGCATCATGGTTATGGATATTACGAGTCACACTCATCATATCTCGCAACAATACAATCTTGAGCTGGAAACCATCCGCACGCATTTGTCGGAAATGGGCGGCATGGCCCAGCGTCAGGTGAACGATGCGATTCAGGCATTAATCGATGCCGATATTGAACGCGCCGAACAAGTGGTGCGTGGCGATACCAAAGTCAATTCAATGGAAGTGACTATCGACGAAGAATGCGTACGTATTCTTGCCCGTCGCCAGCCAGCTGCCAGCGATTTGCGTTTGGTCATTGCAGTCACAAAAGCAATTACCGATTTGGAGCGCATCGGTGATGAAGCGTCCAAAATTGCCCGCCAGGCAATTGCGATGAATAAAGATGGCCATGCGCCGCGTGGTTATATTGAGGTGCGCCATATCGGCGGCCATGTATCGCGTATGTTGCAAGACGCCCTGGATGCATTCGCTCGCCTGGATATGGACCTTGCCCTGACCGTTGTACAAACCGATAAACAAGTTGATATGGAATACAGCACCGCGATGCGCGAGTTGGTGACTTTTATGATTGAAGATCCGCGCAGCATTACGCGCGTTCTTAATATCATCTGGTCATTGCGTGCGTTGGAGCGTATTGGTGATCATGCGCGCAACCTGGCCCAATATGTCATTTATCTGGTGAATGGCGAGGATGTTCGCCACTCCAACCTTGAAGAGATTGCCGATAACATCGCTAATAAGGAATAACTGAAGGAATCAATCCTTTATGGTTATTGCAATGCATATTTTGCGTGACTAAAGCTATATCCTCTTGTTAAATAACCCGCGCCTGATTTCAGGCGCGGGTTTTGTTTTTATGGGGTCACAACAGCGTTTCCCTCTCCAATACGGGATTTATTGATTTATCCAACGCGAATAAGTCTTGTCGGGGAGCGCATAAATATATAATATAAATAGGCTAATTAAATATGCTGGATACAGGGCGTAATCTAACTCACCAGTTAACCCATCAATTGGGTGCGGCGATAGTACAAGGTCAATATGCGATTGATAAATCCTTCCCTACCGAGGCGGAGCTATCGCTGCAATTTAACATCAGTCGCAGTGTTACCCGCGAAGCGGTAAAAATGCTGACGGCCAAGGGCCTGATTGCTTCACGGCCACGGCAGGGTATCCGGGTTATGCCCAGTACCCACTGGAATATGTTTGATGCCGATGTATTGGGCTGGACGTTAAATGCGCGCCCGTCATTGGAGTTGTTGCGTGAATTCACGCAATTGCGGATGGCGATTGAGCCGGAAGCTGCCGCATTGGCTGCCGAAAACTATAAGGATGCAGCAGCAATTAAAGCCATTGGCGATGCGCTCGCGCGTATGAAAAAAGCCGATGAAGGGCAAGACGATCCGCTCTCGGCCGATATTGAGTTCCATTGCGCAATCCTGGCTGCCAGCAAAAATCGCTTCTTCTTCCAGTTGCGTGAATTTATCCAGGTCGCCCTGCGTGTAAGTATCGCCAGTACCAACCAGCTAAAAGGTGTACTGACCGCAGATTACGAAGACCATAAACGTATTTACGATGCGATCTGTGCTGGCGATCAGGAATCAGCCAGTAAAGCGGTAAAAACCTTGTTACAAGAGGTTATGCAGTTAATTAATGTCTCTCTGGTAAAACCGAAATAAACTGCAAGGGTAAGGGTTTTCTGCCTAAGCTAAGTAACGGTAATGACCGCGTGTAACCAGAGAGAATTCAACATGCAAAGCTATTCAAGCCATCAAGGATATACCCGCTACCCCAGTCTGGAAGGGCGTGCCGTGTTTATTACTGGCGGTTCCACGGGAATCGGTGCGGCGCTGGTCGAGGCATTTGCTTCCCAGGGCGCAAAGGTGGCGTTTGTCGATATAGATGTACCGGCTGGCGAAGCATTATGCGATGAGCTTGCCCAAAAAGGCTGGATTCGCCCCTGGTTTGCGGCGTGTGATGTGAGTGATATCAGCTCGCTTAAACAAAGCATCCTCAAAGCTGCTGAAAGCCTCGGTGAAATCAGTGTATTGGTAAATAACGCTGCTAATGACCAACGTTACGATACGCGTAGCATTACCGAAGAAAATTGGTATCGCGGTTTGGCGATCAATTTGCACCCGGCATTTTTTGCAGCGCAAACCGTACAGCCTATGATGGCGAAATTGGGGGGCGGATCGATTGTAAATATCAGCTCCATTAACGTGCAATTCGGCCCACCCAACCTTGCCAGTTATATCACTGCCAAAGCGGGGATTTTGGGAATTTCAAAAGCGCTGGCGACGGATTACGGTATAGATAATATCCGGGTGAATTCCATTTTGCCGGGCTGGGTTGCAACGCCCAAACAATTGGAAAAATGGCTCTCACCGGAAGAAGAAGCAGAGTTGATGAAACGTGTGTGCCTGAAAAAACGTCTGGGTGCACATGATGTTGCCAAGCTTGCCTTGTTCTTGGCATCCGACGACGCCGCCATGATTACCTCGCAAGAGTTTATCGTAGATGGAGGGCGTATTTAATGATTATGGCGTAATGGTTGCGGTAGGTAATCCTGATTACCAAAAGCTCATTGAAGCTATAAAAATAAAATTCAATAAGTAGTCAGGAGATCTGCGGTAATGATTAATAGCCTAAATTGGTTAGACCTTTCTATTCTGGCGTTATACGCCATGGTTCTGATTTTCATTGCTTATTATGTTTCGCGCGAAAAAGCCGGGCACCAAAAAAACGCCGAAGATTATTTTCTGGCGAGTAAATCCTTGCCCTGGTGGGCAGTAGGTACTTCACTCATCGCTGCGAATATTTCTGCAGAACAAATTGTCGGTATGTCCGGTGCCGGTTATGCCGCGGGTATTGCCATTGCATCCTACGAATGGATGTCTGCTATTACACTCTTCATCGTTGGTAAATATTTCCTGCCGATTTTTATGGCGAAGGGGATTTATACCATGCCGCAATTTTTGGAAAATCGTTATGACCGTCGCGTGCGCATCGTGATGTCGATTTTCTGGTTAACCTTGTATGTGCTGGTGAATCTCACGTCTATTTTATATCTCGGTGCTTTGGCAATTGAAGCGGTAACCGGTGTTGAAATGACTTATGCCATGATCGGCCTTGCGGTTTTTTCATTCACCTATTCCATTTACGGTGGCATGAAAGCGGTCGCGTTTACCGATGTATTCCAGGTAACTCTATTGGTGTTAGGCGGTTTATTAATTACCTATCTCGGTTTGGAAAAAATTGGTGGCGATCAAGGTATCGTGCATGGCTTCACTACGCTGTTGGAAACAGTTCCGGAAAAATTTGATTTAATTCTTGACCCAAGCAATCCGCAATATCAAAACCTGCCAGGTATTTCTGTGTTAATTGGTGGCATGTGGGTAATGAACATGTCGTACTGGGGCTTCAACCAATACATAACCCAACGCACACTCGCTGCAAAAAGTTTGCAGGAAGCGCAAAAAGGTATTGCGCTGGCGGCATACCTGAAAGTGTTGATGCCAATCATTGTGGTATTACCTGGTGTTGCAGCGGCGAGTTTGATTCCCGGTTTATCGCCATCCGATCGCGCCTATCCGGAAATGATGAAATTACTTCCTCATGGTTTATTGGGAATTGTCTTTGCCAGTCTGGTTGCAGCCATTTGCGCATCGCTCAGCTCGAAGGTGAATAGTATTTCCACATTGTTCACCATGGATATTTACAAATTAATTATCAAGCCATCGGCATCAGAAGCGCATCTGGTCAACGTAGGTCGCATTGCGGCTACGATTTCATTAATTATTGCGTTGGTTGTCGCCAAGCCGCTTATCGGGAAATCAGATCAGGCGTTCCAGTTTATTCAGGATTTCACCGCCTATTTCACTCCGGGAATTGTGTTAATGTTTTTGTTTGGTTTCTTCTGGAAAAAAGCAACGGCGACATCTGCTTTGGTTGCAGGCATTTCTTCCATTTTATTATCGATTGCATTCAAAGAATTTTATCCCGGCTTGCCGTTTATGGATCGCGTAGGTCTGGTATTCGTAATTTGTGCTGTTCTTGCCGTGATCGTTACCTATGCTGCCGGTGGTAAGGATCAGGAGAAAGCCATCGATCTCAGTGGCATCAATTTTAAAACCGAGCCGGTATACAACGCTGCCTGCGTTGGCGTGGTGGTGATACTCGTCGCCTTCTACAGTATCTGGTGGTAAGCTTCGTGCCCTGATGGGACTGGTTAAAACGCCCCTTGGGGCGTTTTTTTATTTGCGGGATTGCAAACTGTTTTACAGTGAATGTTAAATTGCTGTTTACAGATAAAAGAAAATGCAACGACATGCAGATAATAATTGTGGCTAACAACTATGGCTAACTACACGCTCATTGATACCGTGCCCTGCGAAAACGTATTAGGCGAGGGCATACAATGGAATTCCCAAGACCAATGTTTTTGGTGGACAGATATCCATTCCGCAAAACTTTATCGCTATCATCTGGCTACTAAAAAACTGTCGCACTGGAATTTGCCGGAAAAGCTTTGTTGCTTTGCGTTTGCGAAAAATGATTCGCGCCTGCTGGCAGCGTTTGAATCCGGTTTTGCATGGTTTGATTACAGCAACGGTGTTGTGGAGTGGATCGCGAAACCGGAAGCACATATACCGGGAAATCGCTCTAATGACGGACGTTGTGATCGCCAGGGGCGCTTCTGGATGGGCACAATCCTTGACCAGAAAAATACACCGGATCAATACGCATCACTTTATTCATTAAGTGCTGACGGAAAAATAAACCAGCATCTTACCGGCCTGCATATTTCCAACGCGCTCTGCTGGAGTCCGGATTCGCGCAAGTTGTATCACGCTGATTCGCCCACCCATACAATTAATGTTTATGATTTTGATGCTGCTGATGGAACACTGTCCAATCGCCAGGTGTTTGCGCGCACTGAGCCCGGTGTAGAACCGGATGGGGCTTGCGTGGATGCGCAAGGGTATGTGTGGAATGCACAGTGGGGCGGCAATCGCGTGGTGCGCTATGCACCTGATGGCAGTATAGACCTGGTATTAACAATGCCGGTTTCGCAGGCAACCTGCGTTGCGTTTGGTGGCGAACAATTAAATTTGCTCGCAGTAACCAGCGCGCGAATTGGTTTAAGCGAAGACGCTTTGAAACTGCAACCGCAGGCGGGTAACTTATTTATTTTCCAAACCGACATTCAAGGTTTGGAAGAGCCGCGCTTCGGTTAATTCAGGTAGTGATATTTCCCGCAAAATGATGTTGAGAAGGCCTAGCTATGGCAGATGTATCGATTGAAATTGTATCGGCTGATTATAAAAATCCGCAGCACGCAAAAGATCTGGTGTATCTGCTAAATGCATATGCACTGGACCCAATGGGCGGCGGCGCTCCTCTCACCGGACATGTGCAAAATACTCTGGTTGATGAATTAGCCAGGCGCAGTTTCGCTATTTCGTTGCTGGCGTATGTGGATGGCAAACCGGCGGGGTTATTAAATGCATTTGAAGGTTTCTCAACCTTTGCAGCAAAACCACTATTGAATGTGCATGATATTGTTGTGGTGCAGGAGTTTCGCGGATTGCAACTCAGCCAACAGTTATTGGCAGCGCTTGAGCGCATCGCGCGCGAACGCGGTTGCTGCAAAATAACGCTGGAAGTATTAAGCGGAAATGAAACTGCAAAGCGTGCCTATTTAAAATTTGGTTTTGCGGGTTATGAATTAAAACCGGAAGCTGGACAGGCGTTATTCTGGCAGAAAAAGTTAGTGTAATTTTTATAAAGCCCGGCGAAGCGGGCTTTATTGTGCTGGAAAAATTACACGGTGAAATATCAGGTTGAACCTACTCAGGCAGGACAAACGGAAAATAATTTTTCGCATTGTTGAAGCTGATATCCTGAATCATCTTACCTACCATTTTGGTGTCATTTGGCACTAAGCCTTTTGCCATATCGCGACCCAAAATTCCGCACAGAATGCGACGGAAATATTCATGGCGCGAATAGCTCAGGAAGCTGCGGCTATCAGTCAACATGCCCACGAAGCGGCTCAACAAACCCAATTGGCTCAGGGCTTCAATCTGGCGAGTCATGCCGTCCATTTGGTCGAGGAACCACCAGCCGCTGCCAAACTGGATCTTGCCCGCTACCGAACCGTCCTGGAAATTACCGATCATGGTGCCAATGACTTCGTTGTCACGCGGGTTTAAGTTGTAAATAATCGTTTTGGCGAGTTTGTTCTGGTCGTCCAGGCGGCCCAAAAACTTTGCCAGGGGCTTCGCGTAATTGTGGTCGCCAATTGAATCAAATCCTGTGTCTGCACCCAGGGTACGGAACAAACGTGGGTTGTTGTTGCGAATCGCACCAATGTGAAATTGTTGCACCCAACCTTTCGCATGATCCTGCAATGCAAATTGCACCATCATGGCAGATTGGAATTTTTCAATTTCAACGGCATCCAATTCTTTGTGGTTACGGATTTTGAGGAAAATTGTTTTGATTTCTTCCTCGGTATAATCCGCTGCGTAAACAGTTTCCAAACCATGGTCCGACAAACGGCAGCCATTTGCGTGGAAATAATCATGGCGAATATCCAGCGCACGAATCAAATCATCAAAAGTGTTGATGTTCACATCAGCAGCGATTGCGAGGCGATCCAGATATTTATTGTATGCCGCTTCACTTTCTACCGCCATTGCCCGGTCCGGGCGCCAGGTTGGCAGCATGGACGATTTAAAGGATTTGTCGGCAGCAGCAGTTTTGTGATGTGCCAGATCGTGAATGGGGTCATCAGTGGTGCACACCAGTTTCACATTGGCTTGTTGCATTAAACCGCGCGCGCTGAATTCCGGTGTGGCCAATAATTCATTACATTGATCCCAGGTGCGTTTGGCGTTGGTGCTATCAAGCAGGCGGTCCGTAATGCCGAAAGGTTTGCGCAGTTCGAGGTGCGTCCAGTGGTAAAGCGGATTTCGCAGTGTGTAAGGAACCGTCTCGCACCACTTTTCAAATTTTTCCCAGTCGCTGGCGTCGCCAGTACAGTAGCGCTCATCAACACCGTTGGAGCGCATGGCTCGCCATTTGTAATGATCACCGGCTAGCCAGACTTCGTAGAGATTTCTGAATTGTTTATTCTGGCCTACTTGTTCGGGGGGCAGGTGGCAGTGGTAATCAATGATGGGCATATTTTTGGCGTAGTCATGAAATAGCACCTTCGCCTGTTCGGTATCGAGCAAAAAGTCGTCGTGGATAAAGCTCATTCTCACAATTCCTCAAGATATGCCGAAGCAACAGCGTTTCCCGTTGAGGCTGTGCGATGGCAAGAAAGTATTACGCTCAACGCATGTCTCGTTTTCCCAAACCATAAATAAAAGCCTGGCCCGAAAATAAACGGACAACCTTTGGAAAGGGAGACTGGTTGAATGTTGTTATTCCATCGAGTACCAGCATGCTGCCAATACACGAAGAGATAAGTTTGACCGAGGATTGCCTGCCCAAAAGGCTCAATGGATGACCACACGAAAACCGTAACTATTGGGCGTGCCGCTATGTTGCAGCTTGGATACCAGTGTAACTGCTGGCAGGCAAAATACCAACAGCTAGCCGCAGTGATTTATTACGACTATTACACTTCTTTAACTCGAATGTAACCGTTTACAGTATAATGCCGGGCGCCGCTAAACCGGTTAAGCAAAAGTGGATTCATCAGCTATAGTCAAAACAGGTTTTATTGCGATTATTGCTACCAAAACGGAGTCTGTTATGACCAAGCCGATTGTCCACACTAATCCGTATTACGAACTGTTGCGTTCCGAGCGGGTAGCCGAGTTTAACCAGCGCAAAGCGCGCGGCGAAATAAAAGACGGTATGTTGCGCGGCGGCGATTTTCGCGGCCTTGATTTGCGTGAGCTGGATGCCAGTGGCCTGGACTTGCGCGATGCTTATTTTCGCGGGGCCGATTTGCGTGGAGTAGATTTTCGCAATACCCAATTGGAAGGTGCGAGTTTTTGCCAGGCTCACATTTCCGGATGTTTTTTCCCTGCGGAATTACCGGCGACTGAATTGCGGTTGTCATTTGATCTGGGTATTCGCGTGCGTTACTTTAGTAAGTGAGTTGCATTGGTTTGCAATCCACATTGAAAATAAATGAGCCGGAAAAATTACAAGAATTTTTAACCTGATTGATTAATGTATAAACATATTTTTGGATAAATATATCCTGCAATCAAAACACAGCACCAGCGGTAATTAATAGCAATAAAAAGAAATGGACTCGTTTCCTTACAATTTAAGAATCCGCGAGGGTGGAATGAAAAAATGTATATTACCGAAGTTATTATCGGCGCTGGTGTGTTGTTCAACGTTAATGCTGGGAATGTTTTCTGCGCTTTCGATGGCGGAAAGCAATTCTGCAACATCTGTGGGTGCTACGAAGGTTGCTGCGAAAAAAGCATTGCCAATAGAAATTAATATTGTCGATAAAAAAGCAACTGCTGAAACCCATTCGCTGTTTGTATTTATGCAACAGCATCGCAAACAAGCGATCATGTTTGGCCACCAGCATGACACAACGCAAGGTTTGACGATCACATCAACCGATGGCTCTCAATCCGATACCTTCAATGCGGTGGGGGATTTTGCTGCGGTGTATGGTTGGGATACGCTCAGCATCGTGACACCAAAACAGGAAGGCGATGTGGTTGCGCAAATTAAAAAAGCTTACGCTCGCGGCGGTATCATCACTGTGAGCTCGCATTTTGATAACCCCAAAACTGATAAGAAAAAAGGTGAGGGAATGGTCGGTACTGCGTGGGACCAGACCCCGGCCGTTGTTGAATCTTTACCCGGTGGTGAATTTAATGATGTCTATAAAGGTTATCTCGATCAGCTCGCCCATTGGGCTAATAATTTAAAAGATGACCAGGGTAAATTAATCCCCGTTATTTTCCGCATCCTTCATGAGAATACCGGGAGCTGGTTTTGGTGGGGCGATAAACAATCGACACCCGAACAATACAAAAGGCTTTATCAATACACCGTAGAATATTTGCGCGATAAAAAAGGTGTTCATAATTTTCTTTACGCGTACTCCCCGAATAATTTTTGGGATGTGACTGAAGCGAACTATTTGGAGCGTTATCCTGGTAATGCCTGGGTGGATGTTCTGGGTTTTGATGCTTACGGTCCGGTAGCGGATAACACTGACTGGTTTAAAAATGTAGTCGCCAATGCAGCACTGGTTGTGCGCATGGCAGATGCGCGCGGAAAAATTCCGGTAATTTCTGAAATTGGTATTCGCGCACCCGATATTGAGGCTGGTAAATACGATAACCAGTGGTATCAAAAATTGATTGCCGGATTAAAAGCAGATAATGAAGCGCGCCACATTGCATTCTTGCTGACCTGGCGTAATGCTCCGCAAGGTGTTCCCGGTCCGAATGGAAAAAACGTTCCTCATTATTGGGTTCCATCGAATCGTGAAGAAAATATCAAGAATGGAACTTTAGACGATTTCCGTGTCTTTTATAAAGACAATCTTACGGCGTTTAATCGCGATATTTCCGGTGTCTATACGATTGAGACTGAAGTGAAATAAATTATTTCAGTAATAAAAACGGCTCTTGTAAAAGGGCCGTTTTTATATCTGGTGCAGGTAAATATCGGTTAAGTTCCTGCGGATCGATATTTGAACGGCTAGTATCGCCCGGATTTTTATAACAACGCTCAACTCATAACAACAACGATGCTCTCCAATACACAACGCAAGGGGCTCAACAATATGACCTTTCTAAAAAAACTCAGCATCATCGCAATGGGCTGCGCACTGGCCGGCCCAATATTGATGGCGAATGCGCAAACGCAACAACAGGCATCTGCACCAAGTCAAAAAGAACTGGCCAGCAAGCCCTGGATGAACACCAGACTTGGTGCGCATGAACGTACGCAGTTGGTGTTAAAAGAAATGACAGTGGATGAAAAGCTCAGTTTATTGATGGGTTATTTTGGTACGGATGCACCCTGGAAAAATTTCACGCGTCCTGAAGAGTCCTATCCGCAGTCGGCGGGTTTTGTTTATGGTGTGCCGCGACTGGGTATTCCCAATATCTGGCAAGCAGATGCCGGTGTAGGTGTCGCGTCCCAATCTGGCCCCAATGTGCGTGAGCGCACGGCATTACCATCGGGCATGGCAACTGCAGCAACCTGGAATCCAAAAATTGGATTTGATGGTGGTGCAATGATCGGCGCTGAGGCGCGCATTTCCGGCTTTAATGTGTTACTTGCCGGCGGTGTAAATTTAGTACGTGAACCGCGCAACGGCCGCAATTTTGAATACGGTGGTGAGGATCCCTATCTTGCCGGTGTGATGGTAGGCCATCAAATTAAAGGTGTGCAATCCAATCATATTGTTTCCACATTGAAACATTTTGCGTACAACGACCAGGAAACCGGTCGCTTTAATTTAAATGTAAATATTGATGAAGCTGCAGGGCGCATGTCCGATTTACTTGCACTGCAATTTGCTTACGAAATTGGCAACCCCGGTTCAGTAATGTGCTCCTACAACCGTGTGTATGGCGTATATGGTTGTGAAAGTGATTATTTATTAAATGAAGTATTGAAAAAGGATTGGGGCTTTAAAGGTTGGGTTATGTCCGATTGGGGCGCAACCCACTCTACAGTTCCCGCAGCAAATAATGGCCTGGATCAGCAATCCGGTTTTCCTTTCGATGTTTCCGCTTATTTTAAAGAGCCATTAAAAGAAGCAGTTATGAATGGCTGGGTATCGCAAGAACGTTTTAATGATATGGCCGGGCGTGTGCTCTTCGCGTTGTTTGATAAGGGTGTCATTGATAATCCTGTTCCCAAAGGCAGCAACAATATTGATTTCAAAAAGCACGGATTGATTTCCCAAAAAGATGCAGAAGAAGCCATTGTATTATTAAAAAATGACAAGCTTTTACCGCTCACCAAAAGTGTGAAAAAAATCGCGATCATCGGCTCCCATGCTAATGTCGGTGTACTTTCCGGTGGTGGTTCATCGCAAGTTTATCCGTTGGGCGGAATGGCGGTTTCTGGTCTTGGTCCGAAAATATTTCCTGGACCAATGGTGTATTACCCATCATCCCCGATGAAGGCATTGGAGGCACGTTTGCCTGATACCCGCATTACCTTTGATGAAGGAACCAATATTCAAATTGCCGCAACATTGGCTGCAGAAAGTGATTTGGTGTTGGTGTTTGCCAATCAATGGACCGCAGAGTCGGTTGATGCCGCGAATTTATCCTTACCTGATAATCAGGATGCATTGATTGCCGCTGTGGCTAAAGCCAATAAAAAAACTGTTGTCGTTTTGCAAACAGGTGGTGCGGTATTAATGCCCTGGTTAAATGATGTGGGTGCAGTGGTAGAAGCATGGTATCCGGGCACTAGCGGTGGTGAAGCAATCGCGCGCGTTTTAACGGGTGAAGTAAATCCATCCGGCCATCTACCAATTACTTTCCCTGCCGCAGAAGCACAATTACCGCGATTAAAAGTGGATGGTTATCCTGAAGTAAAGGATCAGCGCTTTGATGTGAATTACACCGAAGGCGCTACCGTAGGGTATAAGTGGTTTGATGCCCACAACCACACACCATTATTTCCATTTGGGTACGGATTGTCTTACACGGATTTTGAGTTTAGCGATTTAAAGGCAACTGTTAAAAATGATCAACTGAATGTCAGCTTCCGTGTAAAAAATATCGGTGTTGTTGCAGGTAAAGAAGTGGCACAAGTGTATATCGCTCCACTCAACACTAAATGGGAAGCTCCAAAACGTTTGGGGGCATTTCAAAAGGTGGATTTAAAACCGGGAGAATCAACGCAGGTTTCTGTTGTTGTCGACCCCCGTTTGTTGGCTATTTATCAAAGCGAGTCCAAAACCTGGAAAATTGCCAAGGACCAGTATGAAATAATTCTTGCGCGGTCGGCAATCGAGCCGCAGTCAACGGCGAAAGTAAAAATTCCGGCCAGGACTTTGAATGTGAATGGCAAATAGAAGCATTGTTGGACCGCTTCAAGATTGGTTAATTACAGTGGAAAATTTCATGTCTTTCTACACGGTGACTTTATAGTCGCCGTTTTTTTGTTTGTAAGTTTTACAGAAAATTCTGTTATTAGTTCTCCTTCCATAATGGTTTTTAGTCACTCTATGCCATTTAGCTATTGAATTTATTGGTAATTTTATTTTCTGGCACGCAATGCGCATTAGCTCGTATGAACTTTGCGTTGAGCAATTCAATTCAAGCGAAAAAGGATAAGGAGTCTATTATGACTATTCTCAAAAATGCATTGATTATTTTATGTTTGGCTTTTCCTCTGGCTGCCTGTGATTCCAATGACGGAAAAGCAGAGCAACTTGGGGAAAAAATTGATAATGCCGGCAATGAAGCCCGCGATAAATTGGATGATGCTGCCGACGAAGTAAAAGATGGCGTTGAAGATGCCTGCGAAAAAGCCACGGACAAAAATTGCTAATGACATTTATTTAGCCAATTTGATCTATGGAAACCGGTATTGGAGTAATCCAATACCGGTTTTAATTTTTATACTGATGCTGGCGGTTAGCAAGTAACCCGCTATATTGATGGTTCTCTCCAGCGATAAACCAGGGACATCAATATGCGCGCGGATTTATCAGGTAATATTAATCGCTTTATTATCTTCTCCGTATTCTTTACTGCGCGTGCTTACTATCCGGTACTGGCAATCTTATTTATTGATTTGGGTTTAACCCTGGATCAGTTCGTCATGCTCAATTTTGTGTGGGCAGTTACCATTTTCCTGTTTGAAGTTCCCTCGGGGGCATTGGCTGATACTATCGGCCGGCGCAAGTTGTTGGTGGCTGCATCTGCGCTGATGTTTATTGAAATGCTTTGCTTGTTATTCGCATCCTGGTCCAGCGGAGCCATGCTGCTCTTGCTTTGTATTCTCAATCGTATCTGTTCGGGAATATCGGAAGCTTGCGCTAGCGGTGCAGACGAAGCGCTAGCCTACGATTCATTGCCAGAGCAGAATCGCACCCTGGCATGGGATAAACTGCTTGCCAAAGTAATGCGCTGGCGCTCGATTGGATTTGTTGTTGCGATGATTTTAGGCGGGATTTTATACGATCCTCAGATACTGAATTTTTTGTTACCACAAGACCAGACTATTCCTGCTGACATTGCTCATCGCATACCGGTTCTATTAGTGTTGTTGCAGGCAATAGTTTGTGTATTTATTACCTGGCGCATGCGCGAGCCTGCCCATGCCATCGCTGGTGCAAAACTGGAAAATACCTGGGAGCATATTCTCACTACAGCGCGCTGGGTGCTAACTAATCCGAAGACATTGGTAGTGATAGTGATCGGTGTTGCGGTGGATTCCATTGTGCGTAATTTTGCTACCATCAACAGCAGTTATTACCGCCTGATTGATGTGCCGGAATGGACTTATGGGTTTCTTGGTGCGTTATTTGGAATAATGGGTTTTATTATCCCCGGTATTGCCAAACGGTTGAATGAAAAATTCAGTTTGTTCACCAACTTGTTATTCATAGTAATTTGTACCCTGGTTGGATTGATTGTGTTGGTTCCTGCCTGGTCGATTTACGGATTAATTCCCGCTATTTTTTTGTTCAGCATGATGTTTTTCCTGGGGTTCACCGTCAGCCGTGTATTGCATGAGGAAGCGGAATCATCGCGCCGCGCAACTGTGCTTTCGGTTAAAGGTTTAATTTTCAATTTAGGGTATGGCCTATTTAGTTTGGCTTTTTCAATGTTATTGGCACATTTCCCGAATTCGCCAGACGGCAACGCGTTACGCCATTCACTCTTATGGCAAGTGCCATTCTTTGCATTGGTTACGCTGATGCTGTTAACCTGGGCGAGCGTTAAATTAAAAAGTAGAAACCAGGGCAAATATTGAATTGAAAGGAGTTGGCGATGAATGTAGGCATCTATATTTACGATAATGCTGAAGTGCTCGATTTCTCTGGCCCATTCGAAGTGTTTTCCACGGCTGCGCGTGTGGCTAAAAACCCGGATCTATTTCGTGTGTATTTGATAGGAGAAACCGGAGCGACTGTTGTAGCCCGTGCCGGTTTTAAAGTGCTTCCGGATTATTCAATTCATAACCATCCTGTACTGGATTTATTAGTCGTGGTTGGTGGTGTTCACACCGGCGAGATGGAAAAGGATAATGTAATGGCTTGGTTGAAACAGCAGCATTGCCGGGTATCGTTAACAGCAACAGTTTGCACTGGCATTTTTTTGCTTGCTAAAGCTACTAATTTATCCAATACAACAGTCACCACCCATTGGGAAGATATTCCCGATCTGCGCCAACAATTTCCTGAATTGGATGTACAGGAAAATATTCGGTGGGTCGATGCCGGGAATCTGGTTTCTTCCAGCGGTATTTCAGCGGGAATTGACATGAGTTTATATTTGGTTGCGCGCTTGCACAGTCGCGATTTAGCAGAAAGAACTGCGCGGCAAATGGAGTATGATTGGAACAACAGTCGCTAGGTTATTAATTTGCCTCAGCATATTGGATGGAGCTTTGATTAGAAAAAAGCTCCAACTGCAAAAAATTATTATCTTCCCGCAAATCAATAAACCTGACACCAACACCCAATAAACGCACCGGCATATTTTTGCGGTTGTACGCTTCAGCGCATAAGCTTTGCAATTCGCTGAGTGAAACAGCACTGGCACTGCGTTCGATAGTGGTGATGCTGAAATCGGAAAATTTTATTTTTACGTAAAGCTTCACCACTTTGTAATCGTCATCCACGCGGCGCAGACGAATCGCCAGTTGCTGGCTTAAAGATGGGATTTCGTTCAAGCACTGTGGTAATCCCGATAAATCGTTTGCAAAGGTATTTTCAACACTCAGGGATTTACGGCGGCGATCCACAGTCACTGGGCGGTTATCAATACCACGGCTTAAATGATAAAGGCGTGTGCCCATTTGCCCGTAGCGCTGGGTTAATTCGAACACTGAAAACTTATGCAAATCACTACAAGTAAAAATACTGGACTCTGCCAGTTTTGCCGCCATGGCTTTGCCCACGCCATAAATTTTATTTACCGGTAGTTGCGCTACAAACTCTGGTACTTTGGCTGGCGTAATAACAAATTGGCCATTAGGTTTATTCCAATCGCTGGCAATTTTGGCGAGGAATTTATTGGGGGCGATGCCTGCAGAAACGGTAATGCCGATTTCTTTTTGAATACGCGCGCGAATTTCCTGTGCGATGAGTGTTGCACTGCCGTGATGAAATTCCGAATCGCTCACATCCAGAAACGCTTCATCCAACGAGAGTGGCTCGATCAACTCGGTATATTCATAAAAAATACTGCGCATTTGCATAGATGCCTCGCGATAGGAATCCATGCGATGGGGTAATACCAGTAAGTCCGGGCAGAGGCGTTTGGCATGGCTGGTGGGCATCGCGGAACGCACGCCGTAGCGTCGCGCTACATAATTGCAGGTTGATATAACACCACGGCTTTCACTGCGCCCGCCTACTGCGATGGGAAGTTTCACCAATGACGGATCATCGCGCATTTCAATCGCGGCGAAAAAACAATCGGCATCCAGGTGAATAATTTTACGCATCAGGAAAGTGTTTGTTAAAAGGAGTTGGTCAGGTTTCTGTATTTAAACACAGTATGGCTAAAAAACCAGTATTTGCGTTGCAAAGGATATGCCCTGGTATCGCCAGGTTACGGCAGTGGTAATTGGGCCAGGGTGATGTGAGTGTTCCTGCCAGGCCATACGGGTCAGTGTGAAGCCTGGTAACAACGGGTAAAATTAGGTTAAATTGTATGACTATATTATCTCTGGGCGACTATTCTTAACTTGCCTGATTTAACTATAAATACAAACTCTGGAGAAAATCCTATGCGTTTTATCAAACCGCTCGCGGCAGCTATCGGCCTGTGCGCATCCTCCCTGGTCTTTGCCAATACCCAGTTAAGTGTGGATACGACCAAGCCCGGTCCGGTCATTAATAAAAATATCTACGGTCAATTTGCCGAGCATTTGGGGCGCGGTGTTTACGAGGGACTGTGGGTTGGTCCGGATTCCAAAATCCCGAATACACGCGGTTGGCGTAATGATGTAATTGGCGCGCTAAAGGAAATCAAAGTCCCTCTGGTTCGTTGGCCTGGCGGTTGTTTTGCCGATGAATACCATTGGCGCGATGGCATTGGTCCGCGTGCGCAACGTCCGGTAAAAGTAAATACCAACTGGGGTGGTGTGGAAGAAAATAACGCGGTAGGTACGCACGAATTTTTTGATTTGGCCGAAATACTCGGCGCAGAGACTTATGTGAATGGTAATCTCGGCACAGGCACTGCGCAGGAGATGGCTGATTGGGTTGAATACATGACGGGCGAGGGCAAATCTACACTTGCCGAGTTACGCCGTAAAAATGGCCGCGACAAACCTTTCCGCGTACATTACTTTGCGATTGGTAATGAGGCTTGGGGCTGCGGCGGCAATATGACCCCTGAGTTTTACACTCACCTCTATAAACAATATGCCAGCTTCCTGAAAACTCCCGAGCACAATAAACCGAAGCTGATTGCCAGCGGTGGACACACTGAAGATACCAGTTGGGCCGATCATCTCACCGCCAATGTAAAACCCAATTGGAGTTTGCGAATGGATGCAGTGAGTTTCCATTACTACACGCTCCCGACTGGCGACTGGAAAGTTAAAGGTGCTGCATTGCAGTTTCCAGAGGCTGAGTGGATGTCTACGGTGGTTAATACGTTGAAAATGGACGAATTCATTATCAACAATAAAAAAGTGATGGATAAAAATGATCCGGAGAAAACGGTAGGTTTTTATGTGGATGAGTGGGGTACATGGTTCGACGTGGAGAAAGGTGAGAATCCCGGTTTCCTTTATCAACAAAATAGTTTGCGTGATGCAATTGTTGCTGCATTGAATTTGAATATTTTTCACAAGCACGCAGACCGTGTGCATATGAGCAATATCGCGCAAATGGTAAACGTGCTGCAGGCAATGATTTTGACGGATAAAGAAAAAATGATCCTGACCCCGACCTACCATATTTATAAAATGTATGTACCATTCCAGGATGCGACATCATTTCCGCTGGAGTTGAAAAACGTTCCACAATATACCCTGGGTAAACAATCAGTTCCTGCGGTAAGTGCAACCGCAGCGCGAGCAAAAGACGGGAAAATTTATCTGGCGCTGGTGAATACCAATCCCAATAAAGCGGAAGCGGTGGATATCAATCTTGCTGGTGTAAAAATTAATTCTGTTAGCGGCCAGGTGTTAACGGCGAAAGCGATGGATGCACACAACACGTTTGCTGCACCGAACAACATTAAACCGGAGGCTTATTCTGCGAAGGCCAGCAATGGCAAACTGGCGCTGGATCTGCCGGCTAAATCGGTTGTTGTTGTAGAAGTGAAGTAAGGTTCCACGCGTTTGTTATCGTAAAAATCCCGGGTTAAAGCCCGGGATTTTTTTATTATTAATATCCTTGACCTGCATGTTATTTCATTGCTTGAGTCAACCCCTGATTCGCAGCACAATATAACCCTCCCGACATTGCCCTTTTCTTTAGAGATATAACATGAAAAAAATCCATGGATTGCTATTGGGTATTCTGTGTTCATCCCCGTTTGTATTTGGTGAACCGGTGCAATTGATACCGGCAGATAACGCCAATTATCTCTATACCGGTCGCGTTGATTTTGCAGATAAAAAAGCACCATCCATTTCCTGGACCGGTACCAGTATCAAGGCGAATTTTACTGGTACCTCATTAGCCTTAAAACTGGATGATCAATTCGGTAAAAATTATTTCAATATTTTTATCGATGGCGAAACGCAGCACCCTTATGTGCTTGAAGCCAAACAAGGCGAGCAAACTTATGTAATCAGCACCGCCTTAAAAGCAGGCAACCATACCCTGGAAATCTACAAGCGTACCGAAGGGGAAGAGGGCGCTACGGCATTTAAGGGATTGTTATTGGATAAAGATGCAAAATTGCTGGCGCCGCCAGCACGACCCGCTCGTCGTATTGAAATCTATGGCGATTCAATTACTACCGGTGCAGGCAACGAAGGTGCTGATAATGGCGCAGACCATTTGCTCAGCGAAAAAAATAATTATTGGGCTTACGGCGCGATAACGGCGCGCAACCTGAATGCAGAGCTACATACTATTTCGCAAAGCGGAATCGGCATTATGATTAGCTGGTTTCCTTTTATTATGCCGCAGTTTTATGACCAGCTTAGCGCGGTAGGCAATAACGACAGCCAATGGAACTTTAGCCAATGGACCCCGGATCTCGTGGTAATTAATTTATTCCAGAATGATTCATGGCTGGTAGATCGCGAACAACGTTTACAACCTGCGCCAACGGACGCGCAACGTGTTCAAGCCTATATTAATTTTGTGCGCAGTGTGCGAGCCAAATATCCAAAGGCACAAATTATTTGTGCATTGGGCAGTATGGATGCAACGGCAACGCCCAAGTGGCCTGGCTATATCACCACGGCGGTTGAACGTATGAAAAAAGAAAATAATGATCAAAAACTCGATACTATTTTCTTTGAGTTCACTGGCTTCGGTGGGCATCCGCGCATCGCGCAGCACAAAGCCAATGCAGAAAAGTTAACGGCATTTATCAAACAAAAAATGAATTGGTAATATCGATTAAAGCAGAAACCAAATAAAAACGGGCGAGGTAATCGCCCGTTTTTGTTACCGGAAAAAATTAGCGCTTCAAATCCAGCAAGCGGAAATAGGCCGGTTTTGGTTGTTGTTGGCGATCAAACAATAGCGGATAGTTGGTTCTGCCTTTAATCGGGAAATCATTCAGCCAACTGGCATCATCACTCACTCCCCAGAAAGTTACGCGGTCAACCTTATCGCGATGTTTCACCAGGATCTTAAACAGCGATTCATAAGCCTTCGCCAATTTTTCCTCGACTTCTTTAGGCAAACCTTTGATGTAAGGATCACGCTCTGGTTTGTATTCAAAACGGGTGGAAATTTCCGCAACCGGTAAATTCCATACTGAAGGCAGTACGTCAATATCCAGCTCGGTGAGGTGTACTTTCAAACCTAATGCAGAATAGGCGAGGATGCTGTCTTCAAAATCCTGTATGTTGGTTTCCAAACCGATATGCGCTTGCATGCCTAAACCATGGATTGGTGTATTGCGTTTTTGCAGGCGTTTCAGCATATCGAGTGTTGCCTGGCGTTTGTCCGGGCGTTCATTGTTGTAATCGTTGTACATCAAATGCGCGTTGGGATCGACTTCGTGTGCGAGGTTAAAGGCGTTGACCAGGAAATCATCGCCCATGATTTTATACCAATGGCTATCGCGCATTTTGCCATCGTCGCCTACGGCTTCATTGACTACATCCCAGGCGGCGAGTTTCCCTTTGTAGCGGCCAACAATCGTCGTGATATGTTCTTTTTGTTTTTTCTCCAATTCTGCTTTGGAGATATAGCTGCCATCTTTATTTTTAAATACGCTATCGGGGATCTGGCTATGCCAACCTAGTGTGTGGCCTACCATATGCAAATTATGTTTGCTGCCAAATGCAACAAAGGCATCGGCATCGCCCCATTTCCAGCTGCCATCTTCATTGCGCATCTCACCCCATTTCATGCAGTTTTCCGGCGTGATGGAATTGAAATCTTTATTGATAATTGCAACCAATTTCGGATCTTGTTTATTAATAATGCTGGCGCTGAGCGCGGCACCAATTAAAAAATCGTCTTTGTATGCTTCTTTTAATCCGGTAGCAGCAGCGGCTTTTTCTGCTGCCTGCAATTTTGCACTGGCGATAATAGCGGCAGTTGCTCCGCTCATCGCTAGTAAATGTCTGCGTGAGATTTTCATTCTTGTCTCCTCGGTTGATAATGGTCTGGTTATTGAAAATTCGCTATCCAGGTTATTAAAAATTATTGGGTGAGTAACGCTGTCTGATCATCGGTATCAGGTAATGTTTGTGGATCAAACCATAATCCCGGGCGATCAATAACCCGTTGGTGTTTACCCCTTCATTCAGGTGCGCCAGGGTGAAATCTTCATGGACCGCTTCTACTTTATAGTCGGGGTTATCGCTATGGGCAATGGCGAGCTTGCGCATTTCCTTTACATTTATTAAATGTGTATTCTTGTATACCAGTGTTATATTTTCAATGACTATAAGGCGGCGATTAAAAATAATCTACGGGGGTTGGCGTGCGTCGGGCATTTCTTTACAAAATATTCCTCTTATTGACGGTTTCATTCACAGTGGCAATGCCTGCCCATGCTGAAGACGGCTATGAGGCCTGGCTGCGTTACCAACCGGTAGTAGAGCAGAAGCTCCGCAAGGCATATCAGCAACAATTGAGAGCGATCATCACTGAGGGCAATTCGCCAACACTGCAAGCTGCAACTGGCGAATTGCAGCGTGGATTAAGTGGTTTACTTGCCAAGCCAGTTGCTATCAGTGAAAAATTATCCAGTAATGCGTTAGTGGTCGGCACGCCGGCAAGCTCGCCTTTAATAGCGTCACTGGATTTATCCGCGCGTTTATCGATGTTGGGTAACGAAGGTTATTTGATCGAGAAAGCACGCATCAATAAACGCAATGTCACTGTTATTGCGGCTAATTCCGATACTGGCGTGCTCTACGGCAGTTTTCATTTATTGCGCTTACTGCAAACACAGCAAGCGCTGGATAATATTTCCATCAGCAGTGCACCCAAACTACAACATCGCGTTATCAACCATTGGGATAACCTAAACCGCGTTATTGAGCGTGGTTATGCCGGTTTATCGCTATGGGATTGGGGCACGCTACCGGAGCATAAATCACAACGCTATGTAGATTATGCGCGCATCAACGCGTCGCTCGGTATTAACGGCACGGTGATCAATAATGTGAATGCTGATCCGCGCGTATTGAGTGATCAATTCCTGCAAAAAATTGCAGCATTGGCGGATGTATTTCGCCCCTACGGGATAAAGGTTTATCTATCGATTAATTATAATTCGCCCCGTGCATTTGGCGATTTGGACACAGCAGATCCACTGGACCCACGCGTCGCAAAATGGTGGCAAGAGCGCACTAAAAAAGTTTACGACTATATTCCTGATTTTGGTGGTTACCTGGTAAAAGCCAACTCTGAGGGGCAGCCCGGCCCGCAAGATTACAAACGCAATCACGCTGATGGTGCCAATATGCTCGCTGCTGCATTAAAACCTTACGGCGGTATAGTTTTTTGGCGCGCATTTGTATATCACCCGGATATTGATGATCGCTTTCGCGGTTCTTACGATGAATTTAAACCGCTCGATGGGAAATTTGCAGATAACGTGATCCTGCAAGTTAAAAATGGTCCTATCGATTTCCAACCGCGCGAACCTTATTCCGCATTATTTTCCGCGATGGAAAAAACCAACATGATGATGGAATTCCAGGTTACGCAAGAATATTTCGGTTTTGCTACTCACCTTGCTTACCAGGGGTCGCTATTTGAAGAATCATTGCGCACAGAAACTTATGTAAAAGGTGAAGGTTCCACAATTGGTAATATTTTGGAAGGAAAAACTTTTAACACCAAACACACTGGCATGGCGGCAGTCATTAATCCGGGAACAGATCGAAACTGGACCGGTCATCCTTTTGTGCAATCAAGCTGGTACGCGTTCGGGCGTATGGCGTGGGATCACAGTATCTCTGCAGATGTTGCTGCCGATGAGTGGCTGCGAATGACATTCACCAACGACAAAAAATTTATCGAGCCGGTAAAACAATTTATGCTCGCTTCGCGTGAGGCCGGCGTAAATTATCGTTCACCGTTGGGATTAACACACTTGTATTCACAGGGCGATCACTATGGCCCTGCACCCTGGACTGCAAATTTGGAACGCCCGGATTGGACTGCAATTTATTACCATCGCGCCGCCAAAGATGGTATTGGATTTAATCGCACTAAAACCGGTTCCAATGCGGTTGCACAATATCCGGAAACCCTGGCTAAACAATACGGTGATTTAAAAACCGTGCCAGAAGATTTGTTGCTGTGGTTTCATCATGTCAGTTGGGACCACCAGATGCAATCCGGTCGCACTCTGTGGAATGAATTGGTACACAAATACTACGATGGTGTTGAGCAAGTGCGCAGTATGCAACGCGAATGGGAAAAGCTGGAATCATTTATCGATGCAGAGCGTTTCGCGCAGGTAAAAGCGCTATTGAAAATACAGGAGCGCGATGCGGTAATCTGGCGTGATTCCTGTGTGCTGTATTTCCAAACGTTTTCCGGAAAACCAATTCCTGCAGAATATGAACAACCAAAACACGACCTTGAATATTACAAAACCCTGGCGCGCACGCGCTATGTTCCGGAACCATGGCATCCGGCCAGTTCCAGTCGCGTGTTGAAATAAGTAAGCTATTTTTTTAAATCATTCGCATAGCATCCTGTAACTTTTCAAAAAAGGTGGCATCTGCCACCTTTTTTGTTAATTATCACTTCGATATATCCTATATAACAATGTACTGCATAGCGATAAAGTAGTTATTTGCCAATTGGCGGTAAAAAGGCGGCTTTTTTTCGTTACCGACAGTTCACATTTTTTAATATTATGGGCTTTCGGCAACGAGAGGTTTGTATGTTAATTAAAGAGCTCAGGCAAAAAAGGCTGCTATCCCAAGAGCAACTTGCGGAATTGTGTGGTTTAAGTCTCTTGCCTAAAAGTTTTTTGGCTTTGTTGGGCGAAAACGATAATACATAGCAAGTTGCAGGTAAAAATCAGAAAATCGCATTTCCATAATCCTTTATGCCCTGTATTACAGGGCCTTTATTGGATTTTACCCTGATTAACATATTGATCGGGTTGCAAAATCAGTTATAAAAATAGAGGTTGAATGTTTCAGTTTATACAATGACATAAGCATCTGCCTTGATGGAATTAATAAAAAATAAATGACTTTTGATTAGCACAACGTTAAAGGCAGAAAAAAATTCTATGGCTAAAAAATTTAGATCCTGACTATGTGAGATATGTCATTTCTTCTTTTATAAAAAATTATACAGATCGTACATATAGCATTGTTGCGTATACTTCCGGGGAAGCACCGTGTGTTGCGGTCCACTATATTGCATTTGGAACTTTAGAGCGTTTTTGTTTTCATTTATCTATAAGTTAATTTTTTCGCAAAAATCAATCCATATTACCGGGAGTTTCACATGACTTACATTGATTGTTTCCTGGTTCCTGTTCCCCGCGCCAATAAGGCGAGTTATGAAAAGCTTGCGCAAATTTCTTCCAGTGTGGTGCGGGAATTTGGAGCGTTGAGAGTGGTGGAATGTTGGCTTGATGAAGGAACAGATGCAGCGAGTTATCATGCGGACAGTGCACGTCAAGAAGCAGCTAATTACAGAGCCATGGCAGCAACCGCTGGTGCTAAAACTGATGAAACAATTGTTATGTCATGGATTGAATGGCCTGACAAACGCAGCCGCGATGAAGGAATGGCAAAGGCAATGGCGGATTCACGGATGCAGTTTACTGATCTGGAGCCTGTGTTTGACGGCACTCGGCTAATTGCGGCAGGGTTCCGCCCTATGCTGGATCATTCCGGTTAATTTCGTTTTTATTCAAGGCATAGATTTTGATATTACTTGATTGATGCGCCAAAAATTTCCGCAACACTCCGCTTTTAAAAGAATTACTGTCGAAAAAATAGTTTCCGTTCTATAGTCGGCAACAATGCTGGTCCCAACTTTCATTCAATAAGGCTACTTTTGTTGAAGGATATTATCTGTGTATTCAGCACCGGCGAAAACATCACTGAGTAAATAGCATGATTAACGAGCATGAAAACGTTTCTGATTCGGCACGTTTAAATTGGGAGTCCTTGTTCTCATTGGTCGAACTCGCACCCTTCGGTCTTTATATAATCGACTCCGATTTTCGAATTGCCTTGATGAATGGAGAATCCAAGAAACACGCTTTTCGCAATGTAAATCCGGTAATCGGGAGGGATTTTGCTGAAGCGATACGCATTCTTTGGCCTGAAGCAGTAGCGGCATTTGTCATTAGTAAATTTCGCACCACATTGGATTCAGGCGAACCATTTTTTTCTGTTGATTATATTGAGCCTCGCGCCGATATTGATGCTGTAGAGGCCTATGAGTGGGAACTTCATCGTATTACCTTGCCGGATGGACGATATGGTGTTGTTTGTTATTTTTATGATTCAACCAAGGTGCGCGAATCCGAGCAGGCATTGCTCCGCAATGAAACCTGGTTAAAAGGTCAAAAAGAAGCTTTTTTAGCGTCGATCAACGGTGCACCGTTGGAAACTTCCCTGGATATGCTGATTAGGTGCGCTACCAATTTTATGGGCGACGGTGGGCGGGCATCATTTTTTTTGCTTAAACCTGATGGCAAAACAATTAACCACATCACCGGAATGGGCGACGAATACACGAAAGTAATCGGTGATTTTCCTGTTGGCCCCGATTCTATCGGCTGTGGATTGGCAGCGCATATTGGAACGCCATTAATTTATTCGGATGTCGATACTGACCCTGATTGGGAAAGCTATTTATGGCTTGCGCGCCGATTTGATTTTCGTGCGACCTGGTCGTTCCCTGTGCGCGTTGCCGGCGGGAAAATTGTGGGTACATTTTGCATGTATTACCAACAGCCGCGCGACGTAACACCACGCGATCTGGAAGTTGCCAGTACACTGACTAACGCTGCTGCAGTAATCATGGTTCATCATCTTGCAATGCAGGAGCGAATTCGCACAGAGCAAGTGTTGCGCGAGGCGGATCATCGCAAAAATGAATTCCTGGCATTGCTTGCACACGAATTAAGAAATCCGCTGGCGGCTATTCGCAACGCGGGGCAAATTTTATTGCGTGCAAATGGCGATGCACAAACATCGCGTTTGGCGGCAGAAATTTTAAATCGGCAAGTTGACCATATGGTGCGGCAAGTGGATGACTTGCTGGACGTGAACCGGATTACACAAGGAAAAATTGAGCTCAGAAAAGAGAATACCGCATTAACAAAAATCATAAGCCATGCCGTTGAAACCAGTCGCTCGCAATTTGATGAGCTGGAACAAGAGTTCATTGTAACCCTACACACGGACCCGATTTATATTTATGGTGATCCGATTCGTTTGACACAGGTTATTGGTAATCTTTTAAACAACGCCAGCAAATTTTCAGGTAAAGGCGGGAAAATTTGGCTTATGGTTGAGCATGACAATGATCTTGTATCCGTGCGCATCCGCGATAATGGCATTGGCATTGATAAAGCTGATTTGCAACAAATTTTTGAAATGTTTGTCCAGTTGGATAAATCATTGGAGCGCACTCGCAATGGACTTGGGTTGGGATTAGCGTTAGTGAAAAGTTTGGTTGATATGCACGATGGTTCTGTAGAAGCACACAGTGAGGGATTAGGATTCGGCAGTGAATTTATTGTGAGATTGCCGGTGTTATCCGGGCAATTTTCAGTGAGTTCACAGGTTCAAAACAGCCCTGCGCAAAAAAATGCCGGTCCCCTGCGGATATTGATCGCGGATGATAACCGGGATTCTGCAATCAGCCTTGCTGCATTACTGGAATTGATAGGTCACTCGGTTGCGGTCGCTCATGATGGCCTTGATGCCATAGAGAAGGCTGCGAGTTTTTATCCTGACTTAATTTTATTGGATATCGGGATGCCGGAGGTCAATGGTTATGAGGCGGCGCGTAGAATTCGTAAAACGCGAAAAGACAATTTCAAATTGGTAGCCTTGACGGGCATGAGCCAGGAAAAAGACCGACGCCTTTCATTGGAAGCAGGATTTGACGCACATTTAATTAAACCGGTAGATCTTTCAGCATTGGCAGAATTTTTAGCCCGGGATTGAAGCCGGTAGCTTAGAGTTGCTTCGCGATACCATATAAAAATAAATCAGAATGGCTAAATTTTTATTTTCAAATAGTTTTTTCAGGAGACAGTGTGGACCTCAATAGTTGAATGAACAATTTCTTCATGTACAGAAAGACGTTGGCGAATAATATCCGCAGTTAGAGATGCATCTTTTGTCGCTATAGCAATCGCACAGGAATAAACATTTTTACCTACGCGCCATACGTGGAGGTCGGTAATGCGAGTATTGTTATTTTCCGCTTCTATCACTTCGCGAATTTCGTCGACAACCGGATGATCCATTTCGCGATCCAGTAATATTTTTCCGGTTTCGCGAATTAATCCCTTTGCCCAGATTGCCACTAACACGGCACCAACAATGCCCATTACCGGGTCCAACCAGGACCAGCCGTAAATCCATCCACCCAATAACGCAATTATTGCAAGCACAGAGGTGGCAGCGTCGGCAATAACATGTATGTATGCTGATTTCAGATTGAGATCATGATGCTTGTGATCGTGATCGTGATCGTGATCGTGATCGTGATCGTGATCGTGATCGTGAT
>NZ_KN266215.1:47830-79568 GCF_000766945.1 Cellvibrio mixtus subsp. mixtus J3-8
GATCATCGGTATGCGTGTGTGAATGGCCATGATCGTGGTGATGGTGCGCGTTACCAAGAATCAATGCGCATACAAGGTTTACGATCAAACCCAGAATCGCAATTACAATGGCTTCCTGATATTGGATGGGTTGTGGTGAAATAATTCGCTCAATGGAGCCCACCAACATCATCACTGCAACGCCTACTAAAAAAATAGCGCTGGTAAAGCCCGCCAGGATTTCAATTTTCCAGGTGCCAAATGCAAAGCGTGAATCCCTGGCATAGCGTCGCGCGGTGACATAAGCCATCGCCGAAAGTCCTATCGCAACCGCATGGGAGCTCATATGCCAACCATCGGCGAGCAGTGCCATTGAGTTAAACCACCAACCTGCTTTGATTTCAATAACCATCATCACGATGGTAATCCACATAACCACTTTGGTACCGCGCTCGGCTGCTTCATTGCCGGTATCAAAGATATGGTCATGGGTCCATTTGGATAAATCTTCATCGCGCATGACGTAATTTCTCCGACAGAAATTGGTTATTTGAAAAATAATTTTTTAAATAAATGTAAAAAGGTGATTCACTGATTATTTGAGATAAGTGCGCAGCACACCGATCAATTCACTGGCTCCTTGCATTCGTTCTATATCATTTGTTATCGAGGGAGACGCAATGTGATTGCGAATATGTTCTTCCAGCACTTCACTCATAAGGCCGTTGATTGCACCTTTTATCGCTGCAATTTGTTGCAATACTTCTGCACATTCTTTTTCTGCTTCCAGCGCGCGCTCTACAGCGTCCACCTGGCCCCGAATACGGCGCACCCGGCTTAATAACTTGGATTTTTCCTGGATCACATGGCTCATAATGTGGTTCACTTAAAATACTATAGGGGGGTATAGTATTTATTATAACCAGACTAGCCGCCAATAATGAAGGGATTATTTTATGTAAACCTTCCCGATGCATAAGTTGAATAGTGTTGAAACGCGATATACTGGCTGCCCAACCAGTAATTGTTATTCGCTATGCTTACCAATGCGTTCCTGTTAACTCGTCAATGGCGCGATACCCGCGAAGGGGTAGTGCTGGATTTATGGTGGGCGACAGAAGCCGGTAGCTGTTGGACACAAATCACCGGGCAGGAAGTTGTGCTGTTTATCCTGCGCGAGCAGGCCGAAGAGATTCGCCCGCTGCTTAAACCCCTTCGCCAATGGCGCATGGCGGAAGTCGAGCTAAAAACATTCAATAACCAACCGGTTAACGCGCTTTATTTCAAGCAACATCGTGTTGCGCGCGAGGCGCAGGATATTTTTCACCAGCGCTACATCAGTTATTGGGAAGCGGATATTCGCCCGCCCGAACGCTATTTGATGGAGCGTTTTATTACCGCCGCTGCGTATATTGATATTTCATCGAATCAACTGCCGTTACGAAATCCCCGGCTTACCGCTATTGGCGATAACCAATGGCGCCCCGCGTTGAAGATGCTGTCGCTGGATATAGAAACGTCCATGGATGCCAAACAATTGTATTCCATTGGCGTCTGGTGTGATTCGGGGCAGAAAGTTTTTATGGTCGGTGAAGGAGAAAACACTGAAACCGTTATTTTTTGTGCGGATGCAAAACAATGTTTGCTCACATTTTTTGAATTCTTGCACACCGCTGATCCGGATATTTTAATTGGCTGGAGTGTAGTGCAATTTGATTTACTGGTGCTCGAAAAAATCTGCAAAAGTTTACAGATGGAATTGCAGCTGGGGCGCGGTGGCCAGGCCATTCACTGGCGCCATGACGATGCCGATACCGGGCGCAGTTATGTTGTTATTCCCGGCCGGGTTGCGCTGGATGGCATCGAATTATTAAAAGCCGCCAATTACAGTTACGAAAGTTATTCATTGCAAAATGTGTCGGAAAAGTTACTCGGTCAGGGAAAGTTACTGAGCGGCGATAATCGCGGTGAAGATATTACGCACTTGTTCAAACACGATAAATTGGCACTGGCAGAATACAATTTGCGCGATTGTGAATTGGTGTGGGAAATTTTCCTGAAGCAGGAGTTGCTGGCGTTTGCGATGGAACGCAGCCAATTAACCGGTGTATTGCTGGATCGTATTGGTGGTTCGGTGGCGGCGTTCGAATATTTATATTTGCCGCGTTTGCACCGGCGCGGTTATGTTGCCCCTAATTTAGGCGAGTTGGAATCTGATGTGATTAGCCCCGGCGGTTACGTAATGAATTCGCAGCCGGGTATCTACGACAATGTATTGGTGCTGGATTTTAAAAGCCTGTATCCCAGTATTATTCGCACATTTTTAATTGATCCCTGTGCATTTTGGGTGGCACAACATCGACAACTTGATGAGCAGCAAACGGTTCCCGGTTTTAATGGTGCCTGTTTTGCGCGCGAAGATCATATTCTCCCGCAAATCATTGAACAATTATCGGCTGCACGTGATCGTGCCAAGCAACACAAAAATGCGCCTCTATCGCACGCCATAAAAATTATTATGAACTCGTTTTACGGTGTGCTGGGTTCAATGGGATGCCGCTTTTTTGACCCACGTGTATGCAGTTCAATTACGTTACGTGGCCACGATATTATCCAGCGCAGCCGCGATTGGATTGAGCAGCAAGGTTATGCTGTTATTTATGGTGATACCGACTCGTTGTTTGTGTGGCTGGAAAATAATTGCAAAGGTTTACCGGCAAAAAATCCTGCGCAATGTGATGTTATTGGTAAACGCCTCGCCAAAGAATTAAACCAGTGGTGGCAGCACACTATACTCACTGAATTTAATCTCAAAAGTGCATTGGAAATTCAGTACGAAACCCATTATTTGCGTTTTTTAATGCCCACTATTCGTGGCTCGGAACTGGGCACCAAAAAGCGTTATGCCGGATTGGTGGAAATCAATGGCAAACAGGAAATGGTTTTCAAGGGACTTGAAAATGTTCGTACGGACTGGACCCAATTAGCGAAAGAATTTCAGGCAGAGCTGTATCGCAAGGTTTTTGCCGGTGAAGATTATCTGGAATTTGTGCGCACAACTAACGATGAAGTGTTGGCGGGCAAGCGCGACCTGGAATTAATTTATCGCAAACGTTTGCGTCGTCATTTACACGAATATCAAAAAAATGTTCCGCCCCACGTACAGGCTGCGCGCAAATATGTGCAGCTGACGGGAGCGTCAATGCGGCGCGGCGATTGGATCAGTTATTTGATTACTACCAATGGTCCTGAGCCGGTAGGGCAGTATGAGGTGGATATGTTATTGCGCCAGAGCCCGATTGATTACCAGCATTACATCGATAAACAATTAACCCCCGTTGCCGATAGTATTTTGCATTTCCTGAATGAGTCCCTGAATGAATTGGTAGATCAACAGCTTTCATTGTTTGGTAAATAAACGTTGTAGTAAATATCTGTAACAGATCATAAACCCGGATTACCAAACCTATGAACGCCAGCCTCAGGAATTGTTAGAAGAAAAACGATAACGGCAAGAATCGGATAAAGGCTGGATGTAAAGGAAAGTTGTAATTCAGGCACTGGTATTGTGAGGTCATTGCTGTTCGGGCTATAGTCCGTTTCCCTTAGTTATTGACAGGTTACCCCATGGCCGATATCGATGAAGTTCTGGATTTACTGCGCGAATATAATGAACCCGTACCAGTACCTTTAGAATTACCCGATGAAGACCGTTTGGTCGAAATAGAAGAAGAGATCCTTCTGCCGATCCCGCGCGATATGCGTACCTTTTTATTGGAAGCCAGCGATGTGGTGTACGGCGGTATCGAGCCGGTAACTGCTGCTGATCCCCATTCCCATACTTATTTACCGGAAGTTACTGCTGTTGCCTGGGCGCAAGGTGTACCGCGCTATCTGATGCCGTTATGCGAGATCAATGGCAACTATTATTGTGTGGAGCCGGAAGGTGAAGTGGTGTTTTGGCGTGATGGCGATTTAACCGATGAATCCTGGCCTTCCGTTTGGCATTGGGTCAGGGATGTATGGCTGGAGTCTTGATGGGCTCCTGCAGTAAGACGCGCGTCAGATCACGAAAATAGATTCTTGTGCCACATGAAATATTCTGCTGGGCTACACTCAATCTCCCGGCCATCATTCGATGGCCAATGAACCCGTAATGAGAGTTTGCTGTGCGATTATCCTCCGCCTTAACCCTGAGTATGCTTCTGGCCCTGGCCAGCGGGCCGCTTGTGGCTGGCGATCGGGCTGAAGCAGGGCAAGAGCAAAGGGTGCAAGCGCAGGAGTCCAGTCTCTCTGATTTTGAGGCCCAGGTTCGCCGGGTTGCCGAGCAAACCGCCGCCGATGAAAAAGCGCGCAAGGAGCAGGAGCGAAAAGAATATGAGGCGGCTGCCAAAAAGCAGGAGTTCAAATTCTTTAAATATCGAAAAGATGGTGCGGTTGCCTATTCCGATCGGCAGCCGCACAAGACGGATTTTGAAGTTATTGTTTATAACTCCTGCTACGCCTGTAACCCGCTCTCGCGTATCAACTGGCGCGGCACTCGTTTGTATCTCACTGAATTTACTTATTCCATTAGCCGGAATGCGAACAAATATGGTGTAGATCCGGCGCTGGTACGTGCGGTTATCCATGCTGAATCCAACTTCAACCCGCTTGCCCGCTCGCGCAAAGGCGCCAATGGTTTGATGCAATTAATGCCCGGCACGGCACGGGATATGGGCGTAAAGGACACTTCAAATGCGGCGGATAATATTGAAGGTGGAGTGAAATACCTTGCCTGGCTACTGAAGCGTTTTAACGGCGATATAACCCTTGCAACCGCCGCTTACAACGCGGGGCCCGGCGCAGTGGAAAGATACCGCGGTGTACCACCTTTTGAAGAAACCAAAACCTACGTGTTCCGCGTGAACATCCTGCACCAGCGTTACAAAACCCAATTGGCATCACTCGCGCGCAATTAACTTTTCGTTGTTAGTTCTACTTTCCATTCCATTACGGTTCCAAAATTCCATTGCCTTTATTCCTGGTTTGTTGGGAATGTGGATTTCATCGTTACCATTCATAACAAAAAATTCTAATTTTGATGCCAAATTTTGCTCAAATAACGGGCGTTTTTGCCGCTATAGAGAGTAGCCCTCACTCCTGATGATGTGAGGTATCCCTGAATTTCTCGCAAAAGTGGATGGCATTTATGATTATTTCAAACGCCTGGATTGGGATGGCTGCACAGCGGGATTACCGCGAAGAGCACAGTGTTTCTGAAAGCCTGGAGTTTTGGACAGAGCAACCCGCGTTTAATCAGCCTGGCGGTGTGTTGGCAGAGTCGGTAGAGCCGGCGGACGCAGCGGTAGATCTGTCCCGCGCCGGTTCATTGTTATCAATGTATCGCACGAAAGAAACGCTCGATCTAACGACCCAAATGGATTCCCGTTCCCGCTTGAACCTGATGATTTTGGAGTCGCTGTATAAATCCATTACCGGGAATGATCTGCAAGTTTCTACACCTGATGAACTACGGACAAAAATCAAAGCCAAAATGGACTCGCTGGAAGTGGAAACAACACCACCTGAGCGAGCAATTACGACAAGGGGCAATGTTGGCCCTGGACTGGTTTATCAGCGCCGTGAACGTTATCAGGAACAAGAGGCATTAAAGTTCCAGGCTGTCGGTGTTGTGCGCGCGGCGGATGGACGTGAAATTAATTTTTCTGTCGCTATGAACATGAGCCGCGAATTTGTGCAGGAGTCCAACCTGCAATTACAAGGCGGCAGCAAAAAAATCGATCCGCTTGTCATTAATTTTGACGGGCAGGGCGCGGCGCTCAGCCAAACCCGTTTTGAATTTGATCTTGATAATAATGGAACTACCGAGCAAATTGCGCAGCTGCGGCCGGGTAGCGGTTATTTGGCATTGGATCGAAATGGTGATGGCACTATCAATAATGGCAGTGAATTATTTGGCCCCAGCAGTGGCCGCGGTTTTGCTGAGCTCGCTATGTATGATGAAGACGGGAATAATTTTATCGATGAAGGCGACAGCATTTATCAGCAGCTGCGCATTTGGATGACTAACGAAGATGGCAGTACACAATTAGCGGCGTTGGGCGATAAAAATATCGGTGCAATTTTTCTTGGCCATGTTTCATCACCTTTCCAGTTAAAAGATACAAATAATAATTCGCTGGGAGAAGTCGCTAATTCCGGTATTTATTTAACGGAGGATGGCAAAGCGGGGGTTATCCAGGAAATTAATTTGAGTGTGTAATTTTTTTGATTTTATTGAAAACAACAAGCCCCTGATTCGGGGCTCGTTGCAGTGGTCAGAACAACAATAATTGTAATGTATGTCTAGAGCTTGTTGTTTATTTGGCATCAGCGCGAACAACCAATTCATTTCCACTGCGCAAACTTGCAAACGATTCACTGCCGATTCCGGTAGCGCGAACTTCTTCGTTAAATTTCACATGCAGAACATTTTGTGTGTTGTGTTCGCGCAGCTTTACAGTGAGGTCTTCTGAGTTTACGGCGAGAATTTTACCTTTGATTTCACCGGCAACTGGAGTGGATACGCGATTTTTCAACGTAACGGTATCGCCTTCTCGCAATGACGCTAACTTCATTGCGCGGCCTTTGGTGGTCGCAACTTTTGCGCCTTTCACTACATTAAATGTTTTGGTTTCGCCGGCTTCAGTTTTGATGGTAATGGTGCTTGCCGCTTCACTTACGCTTTGCACAACACCGGGAACTTCCTTGTAGGAAACAAAAGAGTAAGCGCTGGCAAAAGAAGAAAGGCTAACCAGTGAAATCAGGGCCAGTGCTTTTACAAAAGGAACTTTAGTCATGATAAAAAACCTCTAAACAATAGGATGTTGGGGGAAACAACGTTGTCATCAGCTCGCAAGTTGATTATAGGGAAGAGGGAAAATTATTTGTTACCTTTTGTTACGATTTTTTAAACTGTTTTGTCACTAAAAGCCAAATAAACAGCATTTTTATTCATATATGAAATATAAAAATGTATTTTAAATTTTTTAAGTTATTAAAAGCACAAAATAGAGGCATTTTTAATGAGTTGTGTTACTTATTGTAATGTTTTGGTGTTTTTATTTGGTTGGTTTTGGTGCAAAAAAGACAACGTTGTCTGTTGTGGGGGCATTTTTGGTGCGCAATAAAAAACCCGCTAAAAAGCGGGTTTTTTTCAACGCGGTCACATGCAGAAATGATTTATTGATTGAATAAAAATTCCATCAACGCATTTTGTGCATGCATACGGTTTTCGGCCTCTTCCCATACCACGGCATCGGGGGCGTCCAGAATTTCCGCGCTGACTTCTTTACCGCGGTACGCGGGCAGGCAATGCATAAAGAGTGCATTGCTATTGGCATGGCTCATCAACTCTTTATTGACTTGATAACCTATGAAGATTTTTTCACGCTGCTTCTTTTCATCTTCCTGGCCCATAGATGCCCAGGTGTCAGTTACAACCAAATCGGCGCCGGCAACTGCAGCGCGCGGATCATTGCTTAATGCCACGCGATGTTGGTAGGGCGTTACAAACTCATCTTCCGGTTCAAAACCTTTCGGTGTGGCGATACGCAATTCAAAATCGCACAGCTCGGCAGCCTGGATGTAGGAGTTGCACATGTTGTTACCATCACCCACCCAGGCAACTGTTTTGCCTGCAAGTGAACCGCGTTGTTCAACGTAAGTCTGGATATCCGCCAGCAACTGGCAGGGATGGAATTCGTCAGTCAAACCGTTGATAACAGGAACGCGTGAGTATTCAGCGAAGCGCTCGACAGTGTCGTGACCGAAAGTGCGGATCATCACCATATCGACCATGCTGGCAATGCAGCGTGCAGCGTCTTCAATGGGTTCGCCCCGGCCGAGTTGTGAGTCCTTGGTCGACAGGAAAATCGCATGGCCACCTAATTTGGCAACGCCGGATTCAAACGATACGCGGGTACGGGTGGAGTTTTTTTCGAAAATCATTGCCAGCACTTTGTTATCGAATAGGGCTGGGGCTTTACCCTGGCGCAGCAGGGCTTTGAGTTCGATGGCACGCGCGATGATGTGTTGGAGTTCGTCGCGGTTAACGTCGTTCAGGGTCAGGAAATGTCTCGGCGCCTTGGAGGGAACCATAATCATGCTCTTTATATTGCAGTGCGCGCGTTATTGCGCGCACTTGTTTAAAACTCTGTAACCAGTTGTACCACCTTGGTAACCAGTTCATCGGCTTCTGCATCCGTAAGGATAAAAGTGGGCAGCAAGCGGATGGTATTCAGGGCAGTAACGTTGATAAGTACACCAATATCGCGGCCTTTTTGGACCAGGTCGCCGCAAGGTGCATTCAGCTCGATGCCAATCATCAACCCTTTGCCGCGAATGTCGACCACTTTGGGGTTGCCTGCCAACGCCGTTTTGAAATCATTCAATAGCTTGTCACCCAGCACTTTAGCGTGCGCAATCAAGCCTGAGTTTTGCAAGGTTTCTACGACGGCAATACCGGCGCTGCATGCCAGAGGATTACCCCCGAAGGTTGTGCCGTGGTTGCCCGCTTGCAGAACCTCCGCCGCTTTGCCGCGTGCGAGGCAGGCGCCGATTGGCATGCCATTACCCAGGCCTTTTGCAGTGGTGACTACATCCGGCAATATGCCGTTGTGCTGGTAAGCGAAGTAAGTACCGGTACGGCCATTGCCGGTCTGGATTTCATCCAGCATCAACAACAATTGGTGTTGGTCAGCGATAGCGCGCAGCTCGTTCAGGTAATTGGCAGCAGGCACACGCACGCCGCCTTCACCCTGTACTGGCTCAACCAGGATGGCGACAATATTTTTGTGTTCGGCAATCGCTGTTTTTACTGCCGCTACATCGTCGTAGGGAACGCGGATAAAACCTTCTACCAATGGTTCAAAACCAATCTGCACTTTGGTGTTGCCAGTAGCAGTCAGGGTTGCCATGGTTCTGCCGTGGAAGCTATTGGTCATTACGATGATGGTCGGGTTTTTCACGCCGTTGTCATTGCCGTATTTACGCGCAATCTTGATCGCTGCTTCATTGGCTTCAGCGCCGGAGTTGGAGAAGAACACCTTATCCATCCCCGAAACCTGAATCAGCAAATCACCCAGGCGCTGTTGCTGGGGAATGTTGTACAGGTTAGATGTATGAATGAGTGTGGCAGCCTGATCGGAAATGGCTTTGGTTACAGCAGGATGGCTATAACCAAGGGCGCACACAGCGATGCCGCTGATGCCGTCCAGGTAGGATTTGCCCTGATCGTCCCACACTCGGCTACCTTCGCCCCGGGTGAGGGTGAGGGTTCTGGTGCCGTATGTGTTCATCAGACTGGTCATGACAATCTCCATAAAAAAACAAAGCCGCAAGCCGATCAGGGAAAGGCCATCAGGCGATTAATATTCATTAGTAAGCAGAGGGATTTTTTGCTGGTCAGACACCGGTTGCTGACGGCGGATCGCGGAAATTACGTTACGCGCGGCAAAAAATAGGCAGCAAATATATAAGTTATTGCGAGTATTGGCAAATTTGCTGCCGTATGGCGCTTTTTATGACAAATTAAAGTTACTTTTATGATGGCTCAACACCGCTTATAACAACCTGAAGTGCTTTCTATGACAGGTTGAAGTTATTGTCCTGCGCAAACTCCCTGGCAAAAATAATATCGTTTTTGAGATGGAATCCTTCATCGGGCGGCTGGATAAAAAAGCCTTCAAACAAGCGCACACCTTGCATCCACAAACTGGACAGGTTGCGCGAGTTTTCAATTTGGGTTGCGATAACCTGAACCCCTTTCTTATTAGCTAGCGTTACATAGCGCTCCAGCAATTTCGGGTTATTGCTTGCGTTTGTCAATTTTGATGAAAGGCGCAAGAAGCTAAGTGGTAGTTCTTCCAGAATATCCAGTGCCTGTTCGTTTTCTCCAGCGCGGGTGATGCAAATGCTGCAGCGAATATCACGCAGTGCTTTGGCAATTTCCCGGGCTTGGTGAAAATGGTTGACCAGCCAACTTTCCTCAAGCATAAACACCAGGCGGCCTTCGCCGCGCAGGCGCGATGAGCGCAACACATTAGCGGCAAAGGAAAAAAATGAACTCTGCTGCAAGGTTTCTTCAGCGAGGTGAATAAATAAAGTAGCTAATTCCCGCGTACTGCTATTTTCTGCGATTGCAGAAACGGCTTGTTGTAACACCCAGCGATCCAGTTCCAGGCGCTTTCCCGGCTGGTTGATGCGGCCAAGGAATTGGCTGGCGGGGATTAATTCATCTGCTCCATTGCGCAAACGAGTGAGTACGGAGAAATGCTCAATCTGCGGCTCTTCCAGGCTGATAATCGGTTGAAATGCCAGTTGCAAATCGCGGTTGAATACTATTTGTGAGAAATCGGGTTGGGCTTTGGTGGCAAGAGTTGATGTGACCGCCGCTACTGTAGTTGGCGGTGTATCTTGCGCATTGGTTTGCGCCGTATTGTCCAGTTGTTGTTCAAACGCTTGCTCAGCTTGCTGCAATGCATTATTTGCAGTGGCAAGGCTGGGCTCGAGCAGTACCACGCCTAATTTAACGTCCAGTGAGAGCAACTTGCCTTTCACATTGAAAGGGTGATTGCTCAAATATTTGCTGATTTGTTCGGCGCGCTGCCGGTGGAACTCCAGGTTGCGTTTACCGGCCAATACGCAGGCGACCAGGTTGGAAAGGTCGGCCCATTGCTCGTCGCTCCCCAGAATCTCATCCAGGAATTCACAAAAGTGCTCATGCAAACCGATCAGTTCAACTTGCCCCAGTTGCTGGCCCAGCTCGGGTAATTTGTCCACGCTTACGTAGTAGAGTGCGCTGGCTTGTCCGCCGGGGTTTTTACCGTGGAGTGCTTCTTCCAGAGCGCTGAAAAAATAACTGCGATTAATTTGTTGCGGTTTTTGGGTGTGGCGAGTAATGCGTGCTACGCGGGTTTTGAGCAGGGTTGTATCCGTCAATGCTTGCCGGCAGCGTTCAATCAGGTCATCGGCTTCAAAGGGTTTGGTCAGCAACGCATTAACGCCTAGCGCGCGAATGTTGCGATGCAAATTGATGTCGGTATCGGCAGTGACAAAAATAATCGGCAGCAATAAAAACTCCGGGTCCTGGCGCAGTAATACCGCTAATTCCATGCCGTTAATATCCGGCATATGCATATCGAGTATTACCAGATCCGGTTTGAATTGGGCGGCGTGTTGCAAGCTGTGCAAGGGCTGGTTGACACAAAGGACTTCCATGCCGGCATAACGCAGGATTTCTGCTTGCAAATTGGCGACGGCTTCGTCGTCATCGACCACCATAACCTTATAGGTTTTGTTGTTCTGGTTAATTAACTGGACCAGTTTTTCGACCAGGAAATTAAAGTCCACCGGTTTGATTAAATAATCTGTACTGCCTGCACGCAACGCGCGCAATTTCGCATTCAAATCCGTGCGTCCCGACATCAACACAATAGGTGTGTTTTGCAGCAGCAGCGATTTTATTTTGCGCAAATTGCCAAGGGCTTGCAGGCCGGAGCCTTCAAAGTCAGGGTCAAACAGGATGACATCCGGCGAATCCAGATACAGGCGTTGCATGCAGGTTTGCGGATTATCAAAGTATTCCACCGTAAACCCGGCATTGCGCAAATACGCCGTGCAGAGTGTGGCGAGGGTGCGGTCGGGGTCAATTAAAAATACCGTTTTACCGCGCGCTTCTGGCAAGCTATCGGGCGCGGGTGGCGTTTCAGTGGGATCTTGCCGGTTGTTAAGGCTATTGCTCAACTGTTTGACCAACTCTGCGACTTGCGCGTATTCGGGGCCGCCAAAATGACGCCCGAGGGCTTTCAAATCGCGGATATAACTTTCCAGTTGGCCCGCTTTCTGGCGCAGCTCTCCAAACCCGAAACTGGTCGAGGTTTCGGCCATCTTGTGCGCGAACTGCTCAAGGGCGGCTATACCCTGCTCACTCCAATTGAGGTGGCGCAAATGTCCCCAAATGTGCTCAAGGCGCCGTGCTTGCTCGGGCAAGCTCGCCGCAAATTGTTGACGCAATTTTTCTAACTGGCTATGGAATTCTTGTGGCATAAAATCGTCCAGATAAATTCTTCTTCAGTATAGAAGCTGTTTGCCATTTAAGAGTTCAGCGTGGCCGATGTAAAAAATAGTTTTAATAGGTGTACCTTTCACCGTCATTCCACAGAATGGCGCTCCCTTGAATAATCGCTCGACGAGCCTTCCTTCGCTATGAAACCTTTCTACGCTATGACACCTTGTTACGCTACGAAATTCTCCTCACTTTTACCACTCGGATGCACCCTGGTTATCGCCACCAGTTATGCAGATACCAGTCATGTTAGTCGCGCAGAAAAGTCACTGGCTACTGTTGAAACACTCGTGGTCTATGGTTCCCAGCCTGGGCCATTGGATCTTGCGCGGCAATCAATTGCCAATACACCAACTGATTTTGGTACCGGCGCGCGCCTGGATCCTGCCGAATTATTGGTTGCTATCCCGGGTGTGCAGGTAGATTTCCGCACAAACTACGCGCAGGACACCCGCATCAGCCTTCGCGGTTTTGGTGCCCGCTCGGCCTTCGGGGTGCGTGGAATTGATTTGCTAGTGGATGGTATTCCCATGTCTACTCCCGATGGGCAAGGGCAGCTGTCCAGTGTGATGCTCGATTCGGTAACGGCAGTCCAGGTATTGCGCGGGCCGTTGGCATCACTCTATGGCAATGGGGCCGGTGGTGTAATTGCCGTACAAACCGCTACACCACAACAAAATCAGTTTGTGTTAGGCGGTGTTGGCAGTGATCAGGGGCTGGAGCGCTATCAAGTGCAAGGTGATTTCCGTCACTCAAATTTTGCCGTGCGTGGGCAATTTGCGGATACTCGCCTGGAGGGTGATCGCCCTCATTCAGCGGCCGAGCGTGAGCAAGCGGCGGTGCAAATGTTTTACACCACATCCAATAATCTCGATGTGCGTATTAAGCATGAACAAAGTGATGATCCTTTATTGGAAGATCCATTGGGGTTAACGCCGGAGCAATGGCGTGCAGACCCCTGGCAAAAAAATCCTTTGGCAGAAACTTACAACACCCGCAAAAGCGTCAAGCATCACCAGACTTCAATTAGTGTACGCGAACAACAAGGTGATACTCGCTGGCAAACTGCTGTGTGGCAAGGCGAGCGCGATATCACCCAATATTTGGGATTTATCGGCGATGGAATTTCCGGCAGTGGCGGTGTGGTGGATCTCGCGCGGGATTTTGCCGGCGCCAGTGCTACGGTCACGCACAGCACGCAATTATTATCGATGCCAATTGACTTAAGCCTGGGCGCCGAAGCTGCAAAAATGGAAGATCGCCGTCGTGGATATGTAAATAACCTTGGCGTGGCAGGTGATTTGCGCCGCGATGAATTGGGTGAGGCGAGTGGTCGTGATATTTACACATTGCTTCAATTGAACCCGGTGCAACCGTTAACGCTTTATGCCGGTGCAAGGCGCAGTTGGCTCGATATTGATGTGGAGGATTATTTTATTGTTGCCGGTAATCCGGATGACTCGGGCGCGCGCGCTTACCGCGAACATTCCTACGCACTGGGTGGCAATTATCAGTTTGCCAATCATTGGGAAATATTTGCTAGCAGCGGGCGCGGGTATGAAACACCGACGCTCACGGAAATGGCTTACAAAGCCGGTGCAACAGGGTTAAATACGCAGTTGGACGCTGCCATCAATCACCAGTACCAATGGGGTGTGCAATACCAGCATCAAGATCAGCTGCAATTTTCCATCACCCATTTCATCATCAATACTGACAATGAAATTGTGGTGGATCAATCTGTCGGCGGGCGCACCAGTTTCCGCAATGCCGCCGAAACTGAACGCGAGGGTGTAGAAATATTTGCGCGCGTTGCGCTCAATGATATGTGGAAATTACAGGCTAGCGCGCAATCCATGCGCGCCGATTATTCGGCCGGACCATGGGACGGTAAACAATTGCCCGGTGTTGCGCGTGAACAATACCAACTTGGCGTAGAATGGCTGCCGTTGCGCAATGATTTACTGCAAGTGAATTTAATTACGCAGCAACGCTCACGGATTTTTACTGCCGACAATAACCAGGTTGCTGCGCCCGGTTTTTATACACTGGATTTCAGCTTGCAAGGTGAATATGAAATGCAATCCTGGGGACTGGATTGGTGGTTAAAACTGGCGAATTTGCGCGATGAAAATTATGTGGGTTCTGTTGTTGTGAATCAAAGTAATGGCCGCGCGTTTGAGCCGGCGTTAGGGCGCAACTTTTCTGGCGGCGTAAAAATCGCATACCGCTTTTAATTATCAGTTTGTTATATTTTTTTACCCTTCATGTGAGTGGATGTTTTTTTGTGATTGATCTGGATAATTTACCGGTCTTACCGCTAACACAATTGCGCGAGCAGTTTTTTAACGCTTTGCAACAAACTCCGCTTTTGTTGGAGGCGGAGCCGGGTGCGGGCAAATCCACACTTGCGCCTTTATGGGTATTGGCAAATACCGCTGGCGAGCAACAAGTATGGTTAATCCAGCCGCGCGTGTTGGCTGCGCAAGCATTGGCAGAACGGTTAGCAGAATTGCTACATGAAAAAACCGGTGAGACCGTGGGTTATCAAGTACCTTACGATTCACGCATGGGTAAGCGCACGCGTTTGGTGCTAATGACACCGGGCGTATTGTTGCAACATTTATTGCAAAATCCTGAATTGGATAATGTAGCCTGCGTAATGCTGGACGAAATTCACGAACGCAGTGTCAACCAGGATCTCGCCTGGGCTTTCTTGCAAGAAGTGCAAATCCTGCGCGATGATTTGCAGCTGGTCTTGATGAGCGCAACGCCGGACCCGGCATTGCAGCAACAAATTTCCAACCGCTTGTTTGCGCCGGGGCGCTGCTATCCGGTGGCTCTCGAATATCAACCGGCAAAACAATTACCCAATCAATTTGCTGAAAAAGTGGATGAACATTTATTGCGAGTGCTGCGTAATCATTCCGGTTGGCAGCAACAAACGGTATTGGTTTTTTTGCCAGGATGGCGTGAGATTGAAGACGCGGCCCAAGCGATAAGCCACACATTTCCCGCCCAAAAAATTTTCCGCTTGCACAGTCGTGTTGCCGCTGCTGAACAACATAATGCATTAGATCCGTTGCAGGGTTCGCGCATTATTCTTGCGACTAATATTGCAGAAACATCATTAACCATCGCGGATGTCACATTGGTAATTGATTCGGGGCTTGCACGCCGGGTAGATTACGAACAGCGCACCGGCATTTCCCGTTTGCGTACGGCGCGTATCAGTGTGGCCAGCGCCGAACAGCGTCGCGGTCGTGCAGGGCGTGTGCAAGCGGGACATTGCATTCGCTTGTGGTCGCAAGATCAAGCGCTTGCTGCTGCCGATTTACCGGAAATTCGCGCAACGGATTATTTGCCTCTGGCATTGCGTATCGCCCATTGGGGGAGCCCAGCGGAATCTTTACCCTGGCTGGAAAAACCTAATGCCCTGGCACTCGCATTTGCACAACAACAATTGCAGCAAATGCAGTTGGTGAGCGAGCAGGGAATAATCACTGAAACAGGCGAGCGTGTGAGTGAGTTGGGTACTCATCCACGCATTGCTGCATTTTTATTATTGCATCAACAACATATTAGTCGCGCATCATTACTGTTTGCATTGGCACTGCATTTTGAATTATCTACCGGGCAAAATAGTGAAGAATTAATTGCAGGCGCGGAAAAAGAACTCGCGCGTAATCGGCAATGGCAACAGCAACAAAAACGTTGGCTCAATGTGTTGGATTTACCCGTGGACACTGGCGAGCTCGCAACCGGTTTGCTGGCGCGCGCTTTTAGTGATCGCATTGGCTATCGTCAGGAGTCGGGAAAATATCGTTTGAACTCCGGTATCAGTGTTGAGTCTCCAGTAGTCGGCCAGTGGGCTGTTTTACCGATTATCAATACCAAACCCAAAAGCCATTCCGGTGTGGGTGTAGCTGTGCAATTAAGTGCAGCTATGCAACGTCAGTTAAGCCAGCATCAAACGCAACTGGAATTTAAACAGCAGCGCTGGCAGTTACATAATGTATGGCGAATGGGGGGCGTAGTGATTGATGAGCAATTAAATCCTCTGGATGCGAATGAAATTCCGCGATATTTGACACAACATATTCAGCATCTATGGCACGAAAAAGGTAGGGCCTATTTTCAGTGGAGTGATAATGCTGACCGCCTGCTGCAGCGCGCACGATTGCTCGCTGATTTAAACCTGTGTGAACTGCCTGCATTGGACGATGGCACGCTCTGTTGCGCACTTGATCAATGGTTGTCACCATTTTTAACTTCGTCGACACAATTAGCCTGTTTGCCCTGGTTACAAGGCCTCGAGTTTTATTTGGGACACGATGCTTGCCGGACAATTTCAACGTTGTTACCAGAAAAAATTGAACTACCCAGTGGTCGCAGTGTGGTGGTGGAATTTACCAGTGAAGGCAATGCAAAGGTAGCTGCCAAGTTACAAGAATTTTTTGGCTGCGAACAATTGCAGTTGGCCGGGGGAAAAATTCCATTGCAAATTCATTTGCTGTCACCTAACGGTAGTCCGTTGGCAATTACCATGAACTTGCAAACGTTTTGGCAACAAGCGTATCCCGACGTACGTAAAGAAATGCGCGGTCGTTATCCGCGACATCCCTGGCCGGAAAATCCGCTGGAGCACGAAGCAACCGCACTTACCAAGCGCAAGCTTGCCCAACACACAAGTGAGAAGTAATCGTTTGTTACTTATTTAGCTAAATAATAAATTTAAAATTTCATTTTGCGCTAAAAAATCACCTCTTGGTGAAATTGCCCTTGGCGTGAGATTTCCCTGTCTATACTCAAGATTCGATCCGGTTGTTGGTGGATCCTGATGGTAAAGGGAAATCCAAAATCATGCATAAATCCTTGTTATTTGTTCTGGTGCTATGTGGCAGTGTTCCTTTTGCGCTTGCGAAAGATGCTGCCAAAGCTGAGGCGTATTCCTGGGCTGGCGCCTTAACCCTGGAATCAGTAACCAATCTGGATGGCGGTATAAAGGAGGGTACGCGTGAGCTTGCTAACCTGGATATCACACTTGCTATTAATACTGACCAGGCAAATTGGTGGAGCAATGGTGAATGGTTTGTTTACGTATTGGGTGATACAGGTAAAGATCCATCGGAATACATTGGTGATATGCAAGGAACCTCCAATATTGCTACTGATGAATCCCTGAAAATTTATGAATTCTGGTACCAACATAGTTTTGCCAATGACAGCATTAACGTTTTATTTGGCTTGCATGATTACAACTCTACATTTTATTCACTGGAATTTGCGAGCTTATATAGTCATCCGTCATTTGGTATAGGGCCGGATACATCACAAGCAGTCCCTTCTATTTTTTCTACCACGTCGACCGCCTTGCATTTTACGTTTCAAGGCGAGCATCAATACCTGCTGGCTGCTATTTATGACGGTGTGCCTGGCGACCCGGATAATCCGCGTGGCACCCACATTCAATTTAATCACGGTGATGGTGTATTCAGTGCGCTTGAATGGGGATGGGCAAACGACTCCCTGGATAAAATTGCCATTGGTGCATGGCAGCAAACTGCCGACGCTGAAAATCCGGTCAATGGCAATATCAATGATGAGAACACCGGTGTGTACATTATTGCGGAAAAAAATATTAATGATGTGGCGGGTGTATTTTTACAGCTGGGCCGCGCTGACGATTTGTACAATCAATTGGAATATTACGCCGGCACCGGCATTACGTTTAACAGTTTCTGGATAGATGGCGATGGTTTTGGTTTGGCGGTAGCGCATGCGCGCAATGGCGATCCTTACCTTGAAACCCATACTGATCTTGAGCGTGCGGAAACCGCGTGGGAATTAAGTTATTTCGCACCGGTAATTGATCATTTAAGTGCGCAAGCCAGCTTGTATTACATTCAACACCCTTCAATGGACGAAACACTGGATAACGCGGTGGCTCTAGGTGCGCGCGTTTACATTGAATTTTAATGGTATTTGCAAAACGCAATATTAAGCAAGTGAGGAAGGAATGAGTATCAAACAATCAATAATTTGGGTTGTCGTTGGGTTTGTTGCCTTGATCGGAATCAACACTTTTGTTGGTCTGAGCACAACACATAAACTTGGCAGCTTGCTGGATTATCTTTCAGGGCCTGCCTGGAATGCGGCCGATGGTGCAATGGAAGGGCAGATAGGCTTACAGGCGCAAATCATTGCATTGCAAAAAATGTATCACCGCGAAAAAAACTTTGCGGAAATACAAACGCAATTTGATGCTGCCGTTGCCATGGAAAATCAGGCATTGGAGCGTATGAAAAACACCGGGTTAATGGGCGACGCTATAGTTGCTCGCCTTGACCAACTGTTAAATCAATTTCATCAGACACGTGATGTATTACTGGAAAAGTTAAAAACTGGAAATGAAGCTGCTGCAGAATATCAGCAGTTAAATAGTTTAATGGATCAGTTATTAGCGTTTATTGGAGAGATGGAGGAAGATGCAGATGGAAAAGTTGAAGGTGAGACGGGGAACGTGGCCCATGTGCAGTCACTGGCAAAAATTGAATTGCTAGGTGCGCTGTCGGTCAGTGTGGTGTTAGCAATAGTCATTTTTATATTTGCCAATAAAGTGATTGTACAACCCATATCGAAAGTCACCGATAACCTGCGCGAATTGGCTTCGGGTTCTGGCGATTTAACGGCACGCTTGAGCGGCGAAAACCGGAATACCGAAGTGGGGCGTTTATCGCATGCTTTTAATTTGTTCGTCGCCAAGTTGCAACATTTAATTGGCCAGGCACAACAGAGTAATAAATCGTTAACGGAAGCGAGTGTGCAAATAACCCAATCGATTGATCAAACCGCAAAAGGTATTGAGGTTCAATTCTCTGAAATTTCCCATGTGGTTTCGGCGGTGGACCAAATTTCTTCCATGCTGGATAAAGTGGTGGATGCCGCTGTACAAGCGAGTGATGCATCTATTCAAGCAACCAATACCACTGGCGCTGGAAATAATGTGGTGGTATCGGCACAGCAAGGTGTTGATGAAGTGGTTCGTGAAGTAGATAAAGCCTCGCAAGTTATTTCTGCGTTGGTGGCGGATAGTCGCAATATCGGCTCAATGCTGGAGGTGATTCGTAGTATTGCGGAACAGACCAATTTGCTGGCATTGAATGCGGCGATTGAAGCAGCGCGTGCCGGCGAAAGCGGGCGCGGGTTTGCAGTGGTAGCGGATGAAGTGCGCAGCCTTGCGTCGCGAACCCAGGAATCCACCAAAGCTATTGAAACAATTATCGCCAATTTGACTTCCGGGTCTGGTAAAGCGGTGGAAGTCATGGGTGATGCCCAACAGAAAGCATTAGTCATCAAAGAGCGAATTTCGGATACATCCAGTGCTTTCTCTAATATTGTCGTGGCAGTGGATCAAATCCAGAAAATGAATACGCAAATCGCCTCGGCTACGGGAGAAGAAAAACATTCCATGCAAAAAATAACGCAAAGTATGAATACTATTTTGCAACAGGCACGACGTAATCAAGACGCTGGCGAACAAGTCTCGCGCTCGCGTGAACATTTGGAGCTTGAAGCGCGTAAGCTGGATGGTTTGTTGCGCGAGTTTCGCACCTGATACTTTTGTGAAAAAGTCGCAACACCTTGCAGTTGATATAGCGCAATTGGCAGCGTGCAATCCAATGGAAAGAGAATGCGACAGTGATTGTGAAAAGATTAATGATCAATTATGGAAAAACTGTGGAAGCGAAAAATGTGTAAGGAAAATGGCAATTTTTACGGAGAAAACCTGTGAGTTGAAGCCTTCCATGGCTATAAAGCGGGGTATAAGTAATCAGGAAATTTGCAGGCGATAACCTACGCCATACACCGAATGAATGATGTCTTCATTGCAAATAGGTTGTATTTTTTTGCGCAATTTTGTGATGTGGGAGTCCATTGTTCGATCACTCACAATGCGGTGGTCAGTGTAAGCATTTTTCAGTAACGTATCGCGCGAAATTACGCGTTGTTTGTTTAACAATAATGTTTCCAGAATGCGAAACTCGATACTGGTAAGTTCAACGCATTGATCACCCACGCATGCGTATTGGCGTTCTTTGTCCAAACGTAAACCTTCTTCTTCATTGGCTTCGGTTTTGCCTGTGCGACGCAAAACTGCTTTTACGCGGGCGATGACTTCGCGCGGACTGAAGGGTTTGCAAATATAATCATCAGCACCCAGTTCGAGCCCCAGCAAACGATCAATTTCTTCTACTTTGGCGGTCGTCATAATAATTGGCACTTGCGATGTTTTGCGCACTTCCTGGCAAATGCTTAAACCATCGCGCTTTGGCAGCATTAAATCCAGCAACACCAAATCCCATTTTTCGGTGAGGATTTTTTGCAGTGCTAATTCGCCGTCGCTGACCAGAGTCGCTGAAAAGTTCTCGCTGGTGAGGTAATCCTGAAGAATTTCACCGAGGTCAATTTCATCTTCCACAATTAAAATATTCATACTACTGATACCTGTGATAGCGATGTTACTGTAATGGTAAAGCAATGGTAATTTTCAAACCCCCGAGCTCGCTGCTGCTAATACTGATTTGCCCATCATGAGCCTCCACAATATTACGGCAGATACTCAGACCTAGCCCGGCGCCGCCAGTTTCGCGGCTGCGCGATGATTCAGCACGATAGAGGCGTTCAAAAAGCTTTTCGTGCAATTCCGGATCTACCCCGGGAGAAGAATCTTCCATCACCAATACTGCCGTGTTTTCCTTTTTGCTGAGCGATATTTTTATTATTCCCGGTGCTTCGGTGTAATTGATACTGTTATTGAATAGGTTCAATAACAATTGTTGTAACCGTTCAGTGTCGGCGAAAATCCATAGCGGCTCTTTGCTGATGTGTTGTTCCAGTACCAGGCCTGCCTGGGCAAGTTTATATTGCAACGAAGTGCTGGTTTCTTCGAGGATTTCGCTGAAATCACACTCTTGCTTGCGATAGCTCATGGCGCCGATATCGGTAAGCGATAATTGGTACAAGTCATTAATCAAACTTGCCAGCCGTGTTGCATGTTTTTGCAAGCGGGCGATGGCTTTATTATCAAATTTACGTACACCATCCTCAAGTGCTTCCAAATCTGCTTTTAATACTGCGAGCGGTGTCCGCAATTCATGGGATATGTCAGCAACCCAGCGCTTGCGGGCTTGTTCGGTTTGCTCCAATGTGTGCGCAAGGTGATTAAGGTTTTCTGCAAGGGTGGATATTTCGTCCTGGCCTTTCGGTGTCAGGCGCTGTTGATAATCGCCACTACTTAATCGTTGCACATGCGCCGCCAGGCGTTTTACTCGCTGGGTAAATAAGTAAGACAATGGAATAGCACAGCCTAGTGCAATTATTAATGCAACCATAGCCATAATTAAAAAATGGTTTTGCTGGCGTTTGGCAAATTCATTATCGCGTAAATCGCGCAATGCCGGATTCATCGGGGTGCCTAAATAGCCAACGCGTTTTTCTTCGCCATCGACAATGGTATGAAGGTCACTAAAAAAGTAGGTTTCATTACGCCAGCGCTTTCCCGCAATTACTTTCTTTTTTTCATTTAATAAAATAAAACGCTTGTAGGGTTGGTGCCGCAAAAAGTCATCCATATTTTGTGGCGCACGCTGGCGATTATTTTGAGTATCTCGATGAAGAAAGAAGCGTTCCCGATCATTATCGGGATTGTTGTCGAAATTGCTATTGAATTCTGGCGGTAATGGAAATGGGATCGGACGCTCGCCTCGCTCACGTAGGTTTGTAGTGTATTGCCACACAAATAATTCCCAGTAATTGCGATTTATTTTGAACGCGTCCCAATTGCCTGTCATACGGTATTGGCGTTCCAGGGCATTAATGAGTCGGCCATTGCGCGCGGTTTCCTTTTGCTCCATGTAATGGTTAAAGCCGCGTTCGAAACTCAAACGTGAATACAAAAATAAACCGCTGGTCAGGAGCACGGCAAAAAAGGCAAACACCAAAAATACTTGAATGCGTAAATTGAATTTCACAGTAACAAACAACCTTTAAACAGCTGGGGAAACAACCGGGTGGTATTGACAGAATATGCAAAATTGCCGGTTTGGCAAACCCGGGGAGATTGGCCTGACTGCGATGACTGGGGTAAAATGGTAATACTTGAGCAAATTACTCGGATATACGGTCTGTACCGTTGTTCCTCCACCAGTCTTTAGAGGGGATTCCCTCATGAATTCAGTCCCGGCAGATTATCGAGGTAGATAAAAGATGGACACGTTAGAAACGATCAAACAACAAATCAGCGAAAATGCGGTGATCCTGTATATGAAAGGCTCACCCAGTGCCCCTCAATGCGGCTTCTCCATGCGCGCATCCCAAGCCCTGATGGCGTGTGGTCAGCGTTTTGCGTATGTGGATATTTTGAGCAACCCGGACATCCGTACCGAATTGCCCAAATTCGCCAACTGGCCGACTTTCCCGCAATTATGGGTGAAGGGCGAGTTGATCGGTGGTTGCGATATCGTGACTGAAATGCATGAAAAGGGTGAGTTGAAACCCCTGATTGACGCAGCTGTTGCGGGTTAATACTAAAGTGGCCTCCCATAGTGGAGGCCGCGCACTTCCCTGGCTTTTGCTTTATTTGGGGCGTTTACACCAGGGCCAAAAAGAGCAAAATAGCAGTACCCAGCAAGCTGACTGCGCACAGTGACAGTCCGATCAAGCGTTGGCGTGCGCGTTTGGCTTCATCATTTTGATCTTGTAATTCATGGGCGCGCCAGGCGAGCGCTTTGGATTTTTGCAGTTTTTCACGTACTTGTTGCAGGGCCTCAATATCCTGATTCAACGTTGGGCTGGGGGTTTCGCGCTGTTCTTGTTCAAGTTGTTTCAGCTTTTTGTCCAGTTGCGCGAGTTTATGGTCCAGCGCGGCGGATACCTGGCGAATTTGCATAACGATTGCTCTGGAAAATAATCGATTTACCTTAGCAGATGCCGGATTTTTTTTCCTGACTTCATAATCCACATATCGATTTATCGCTAAAACCTAATAAAATACTTTAAGTTTTAACGGCGTGTGCTATAAACCTGCCAGCTTTTGCGCGTCCCGGTGGTTTTTTTTGAGCTATCGGTTAGTTTCCAGAGGAGAAAAACATCCATGTTGAGAATGTTTAAAGTACAAGGTAATACGCTGCGCGAAGACAAGCAGCCGGATGAGAATACCCGCCTTGCGCTGAATAACGCTCTCTGGATTGATGCCCGCGAACCCTCTGATGAAGAACGTGAAGAATTAAATACTTTCCTGCGTGCCGAATTGCCGGAATCCGATGATGTGGAAGAGATTGAGTTCTCGGCCCGCTATTTCCAGGATGGAGTAGGCATTCACGTCCACTCGTTGTTCCTTGCTCCCGGTGAATCCGGTCGCCATAGCACGGCGACTGTTGCATTTATCTTGCAAGACAAGCGGTTGATTACTGTGCGCGATGGCGATCTTGCCGACTTCCGTTTGTTGCGTATGCGCGTGCGCGCGGGGCAGATCCATGTTACTTCCCCGCAAGGTTTGCTCGTCACTATGTTTGAACAAAAAGTGGAGAACCTGGCGGACGTGCTCGAAGACATCCATCGCAAATTGGAAGAAGTCAGCCACATGGTGCTGGAAGATGAAGAGGCCGAATTGGAAGATGCGATTGACCAATTGGCCAAACTGGAAGATAGCAACGGGAAAATCCGTTTGTGCCTGATGGACACCCAGCGTTCTATTTCCTTTTTGCAGCGCCACCTGCGCGAATCCTTTGAGTTGCAGGAAACCGCGCGTGAGATCAAGCGCGACGTGGATACCCTGATGTCGCATACGGCCTTCCTGTTCGACAAGATTAACTTCCTGATGGACTCGACCCAGGGGTTTATCAATATCGAACAAAACCAGATTATTAAAATCTTCTCTATCGCGGCCATGGTGTTCCTGCCTCCAACCGTGGTTGCTAGTGCTTACGGGATGAACTTTGAATATATCCCCCATTCCGATTGGAAGTACGGGTTTGTAGTGGCGGTGCTATTGATGCTGCTATCAGCAGTGTTGCCTTATTGGTATTTCAAGCGCAAGGATTGGTTGTAATCGCCCCTGGTGTCGATCTAAAAAACGCCGTGGAGCCGCAAGCTCCACGGCGTTTTTTATTGCCCTGTAATATTGTGTAAGGGATTTTGTGTAAAAAAGTTACGTTTATGCCCATGGTGATACTTTATTTGGCGCCAAAATACACTAGGATTAATGGTATCGGGGTACTTACTACAGCGGATCACAGCATTGAGCGTAAAAGAAGAAACTGGCAGGGGCCTGAGCTTTGTGAAGCGGGTTTATCCCGCGCGAGCCTTGGGTTTGGGATTGGGCGCTTTGGCCGTTGGTGCGGCATTGCTGCCGCAGCAACACCCGTTGTTTTTTTGGGCGTTGTGGGCGGTTAACGGGTTTATCTGGCCACATCTGGCATATTTCAAAGCATTACGGAGTCAGGCACCGTTCCAGACCGAGCGAAAACATCTGCTATTTGATAGTACCAGCGGTGGTTTCTGGGTGGCTGCCATGGGGTTCAATCCGCTCGCCAGCAGCATGATTATTATGATGCTATGGATGAATAATATTGCTGCCGGCGGTGTACGTTTATTTCTCAAGGGCGTCGTCGGAAGTGTTGCGGGATTGGCGTTAGGCTTGCTGGTGTTTGGCTGGCAACTGAACCTGGTATCAGGCCAATTGATCGTTTTTGCCTGCCTGCCTATGTTGGTTGCTTATCCGGTCGCCATAGGTTCGATTACCTATCGCCTCGCCATCCAGCTCCACAAACAAAAGGAATTACTGAAACAAATAAGCCGGGTGGATGGCTTAACGGGGCTTTATAACCGTCATTACTGGGAAACGCGAGTCTCGGATCTGATGGCGATGGTCAGGCGTAGCGCCCAGCCGCTTTCCCTGATTTTGCTGGATGTGGATCACTTTAAATCCATCAATGACACCCATGGACACTTGACTGGAGATCAGGTGCTGCAACAGATCGCCCGTTTATTGCGGTTGAACTTGCGCGAAAGTGAATTATTGGGGCGCTATGGCGGCGAAGAATTTGCGCTGGTATTGCCCAACACCGATAAGGAAGCTGCATATGCGACTGCAGAGCGATTGCGTCGCCTGGTGCAACTGGCACATTTTGATACAGACAAAGGTGCGACAGGGTTGAGCTGCACTATCAGCCTCGGGGTGGCAAGTTATCATGCCGGGTTTCAGAGCTACAGCGATTGGTTTCGCGCCGCTGATCAAGCGCTGTATGCCGCTAAGGAAGAGGGGCGTAATAAAACTGTATTGTCCTGTAGTGGGCTCTACAAGGCTGATATCGCTACTGCGTAGGACTTATTCTTCAACCCATTCCCAACGTAGTGGCTGGCCAAAGTCGTCGAGGATAACTTTTTTGCGCGGCCTTGGTTTTTTGGGTTTCAGAGTAAGCGCAGGCTTTTTGCGCGCTTCAATAGCGGCGACAACTTCCGGTAACGGAGTCCGGTCTTCCTGACTTGTGCCCTCAAAGAGGGCTACGAGGGGGCCAGTCGGATCCATACGGCCACTTAGTCCACGCGGAACTTCATTGACATGACCTCCACCGTCCAGATATTGGCGGATTTGTTCCTCCAATTCCTGATGCAGCTGACGGCGGGTTTTTGTGGGTTTGATCATGGAATCCAAACGACCTGTTAAGCCAAAAGTAGGGAAAAAAAGGTTATTTCAACATAAACGCGGCCTGCCAGCATAACAGTCCGGAAGCAGATAGATCAAATTCCCGTCAATATTGGTATAACGAATGACTGTCGTTAAATTCCGCGCCTCGCATCGCGCGCCGCCTTCCGGTAAACTGCGCATCTATTAATCGCCCGCCGTTTTCCGCGTTGTAGTTATGACTCAAGCCAGCCTTAAAATCACTGAAATTTTCTATTCGTTGCAGGGCGAATCCAGTACTGTGGGGTTGCCAACAGTATTTGTGCGCTTGACGGGTTGCCCTTTGCGTTGCGGTTATTGTGATTCCGAATACGCTTTCTATGGCGGCGAGCGCCTGGTGCTGGATGAAATCCTCGCACGTGTTGCAGCTTATAAACCTGGATATATTTGTGTGACTGGCGGTGAACCACTTGCCCAGCGCGAGTGCCTGACCTTGCTTGGGCTGTTGTGCGATGCCGGTTATAGCGTTTCACTGGAAACCAGTGGTGCGCTGCCAGTGGATGATGTTGATCCGCGTGTGGTTAAGGTGATGGATTTAAAAACTCCCGGTTCGGGCGAGGTCGGGCGTAATCGCTGGGAAAACATTTCACTGCTTAGTCAGCAGGACCAGGTCAAATTCGTTATTTGTAATCGTGAAGATTATGAGTGGGCGCGCTTCAAGCTCGACGAGTATCAATTAAACACCAAAGTGGCAGAAGTGCTTTTCTCGCCCAGTTTTGGCCAGATCACCCCGCTGGAGTTGGCTGAGTGGATACTCGCTGATAATTTGCCAGTGCGTTTTCAATTGCAATTGCACAAAATTTTATGGAATGACTCTCCGGGTCATTAAGCAACATTTTTTCTGCCGTGCTCTGATTTTCTGTAGGTAATTTTTAATGTCGCAAACTCACCCTGCATCCAAAAAAGCCGTTGTACTTGTTTCCGGTGGTTTGGATTCCACGACTGTCCTGGCTATAGCGCGTAGCGAAGGCTACGAATGCTATTCCATGAGTTTTGATTACGGCCAGCGCCATCGCTCGGAATTGCTCGCTGCCGAGCGCACCGCAAAAGCTTTGGGCAGTGCAGATTACAAAGTCATTAAACTGGATTTGCGTTCGATTGGCGGCTCTGCATTAACCGACGAGACCATTGCCGTTCCGGAAGAGGAAACGGGTGGAATTCCTATCACCTATGTGCCGGCGCGCAACACGATTTTTTTATCTATTGCATTAGGCTGGGCAGAAGTGTTGGGGTGCGATGATATTTTTATCGGCGTAAACGCGGTCGATTTTTCCGGTTATCCCGATTGCCGCCCTGAATATATTGCTGCTTACGAGACCATGGCGAACCTTGCTACACGCGCTGGAGCGGAAGGCAATAAATTACATATACGCACACCATTAATTAAATTAACCAAAGCGGAAATTATTCAACAGGGAATTGCGTTGGGGGTGGATTATAGCCTTACAGTGTCCTGCTATCAGGCAAATGAACAAGGTGAAGCTTGTGGCAAGTGCGATAGTTGCCGCTTGCGCAAAATCGGCTTTGTCCAGGCGGGTGTGGCTGATCCTACTCGTTATCGCGCTTAACTTATTGCAGCGCTTTTGCTGGTGTTGCGACGGCAACATAGTTGCGCGCTAACAATTGTTGTTCGAACTCCTGTATCGGCAGTGGCCTGCCAAAGAAATAACCCTGGAACATTGTGCAACCATTTTGTTCCAGGAACATTTTTTGTTCTTCAGTTTCCACGCCTTCTGCAATCACCTGCAAATTCATATTCTGCGCCATGGCAATAATCGTGCGTGCAATAATTGCGTCGTTGGGATCAATGGCAATATCGCGTACAAACGTTTGGTCTATCTTCAATTGCCCCAATGGTAAACGTTTAAGATAGGATAACGATGAATAACCGATTCCAAAATCATCCATGGAAAAACCGATACCTTCATCCTGTAGTTGTTGCATTTTCTCAATACTTTGATCGACGTTTTTTAACAGTGAGCTTTCAGTAAGTTCCAGCTTTAACAAGCGCGGATTTATACCGCTGGTCTTTACGATTTGCAAAACGTCTTCAACAAAATACAGTTGATTAAACTGAATCGGGCTGACATTTACCGCAATACTTAAATTCGCAAATGCCGGATTGTTGCTCCATTGCTGGAGTTGTTCGCACGCATGGCGAATAACCTGGCGGCCAATATTGACGATCAAACCGGTTTGTTCGGCGACGGGAATAAAATCCGCCGGTGAAACCATGCCATTCAGCGGATGCAGCCAGCGCAGCAATAACTCTGCACCGATGGCTTTATTGTGATGATCAATTTGCACCTGGTAATAAGGAATCAATTGTTGGTGGGACTCATAGGCTGTGCGCAAATCCGCCTCGATAGCGGCGCGTTTTTCCAGGCGTGATTGCATGTTCGGATCAAAAAAACGAATTGCATTACGGCCGCTGTCTTTTGCCTGGTACATCGCCACATCGGCATGGCGAAGTAAATCATCAATAGTGCGGGTTTGCCCTTTAAATAAATTCACGCCGATACTGATCGTGCAGTGATAGACCGATTGCATCAGCGGGTAGGGCAGGTTAATTAAATTATGCAATTCTTCCGCACGCTTTTTCGCTTCCAATGCAGCAGCTTCTGCGTCTTCCCCGAGATTATCAAACACCACCACAAATTCATCGCCACCCAGGCGTGCGGCTAAATCGGTGGAGCGGATTACGCTGCTTATGCGCTCGGCAACCTGCACTAATAATTGGTCGCCAATATGGTGACCACGGGTATCGTTTAATAATTTGAAATGATCTATATCAATAAACAACAGTGCGCCATGTTGATTGGTGCGTGCACTTTGCGCGGTTAATAATTTCAATCGATCTTGCAACATTCGCCGGTTGGGCAGATGGGTTAGCGGATCAAAAAACGCGAGGTTGTAAATTTTTTCCTGATCCTGTGCGCGGCGCAATTCGCCACCGATACGGTCAGCAAAAATAAGCAATAACGAACTGATTTGCGGTGTGACTGACATGGCTTGTTCAGTCATCACCATCAATATACCGACGGGTTTTCCTTTGGCATTGCGAATACCCACACCCATGTAACTTTCGATGTTAAGTGCGCGGAACATTTCATCATCGGGGTAGCGTTTGCTTGCATCGGCAGTCACAAAACACAAGTTTTCCGCGACGACATCGGCACACGGTGTATTGCGCAAGACGTACTGGAAGTTTTCTTGGAGTACGCCGTTTTTTAAATAAGTGTGGGTTGTTGCTTGGGTCGGATCATCCTGATTAATCAAACTGATGAGCACATGTTCTGCGCTGAGTGCATCCGCCAATGCTTTTAGGATAGTGATAAAAAAATCGGGTGCAGAGGCGGCATCGGCAGCTGCCGCTGCCAGTGCCAGATCCAGTCCTTTGCGCTCGGTAATGTCTTGCACTGTCCCTTGAATATGGGCTTTACCGTTATTAATTATTCTATCGCCCTGAAGTTGCACCCAATATTTCTGGTTGGCAATTTCCAATCTGATTTCCAGGCTAATTGCTTTTTGTTGGGTGACACTGTCTTGCAGGGCGCTTTGCAGGCTTTCATGTTCCTCGTTGTGAATAAATTCAGCAATGAAATTGCGCATGCTGCCGTGCAGTTTTTCGATGGGAAGAGAAAATATGTCATGCATGGATGGACTAAAGCTGTAGCTATCAGTGGTCGGGTTCCAACTCCAATGCGCAACTCGTGCCATGAGTTGTGCGCTTTCCAGGCGCTGTTCACTTTGCCGCAATGCATTTTCAATTTGTTTGCGTTCTGCAAGCTCCTGTTCAACTTGTAGCAACGCTTTGCGCTGTGGGCCCAAATCGATATCCAGGCAATACATTTCCTTGTGATCGGGTGCATCAATTAATACATGATTGGAATAAACCCAGACTTCGTTGCCGTTTTTTCCGAGCAAAGCAAGCTCTCCGGATGGAATAGCTGCATCTTTTTCATGCCAATCTTCAATTCCCTGATAAACCATCTCGCGCATAAATTCCGGAATAATTAAATCTTCCAGTTTTTTTCCCATCGCTTCCGCAGCGGTGAACCCATAAAGGTCTTCGCTGGCTTTATTCCAGAAAATAACTTCATGAAAACGGTTGTAACCTTGTACCGCGATGTTGCGCGTTGTTTCAAAAATATTGCGGAAACGCTGTTCGTTAGCGAGATCAGCTTGATGGGTGTGTACGCGTTTGGTGATGTCGCGCGCCAGGCAAATAAAGCGATCTTCTTCGCGGCGCAATCCCGCTCGTTTGGCGATCGACAATTCATACCAGAAAATCTGGTCGCCTTGTTCGATCATAATGCTTTTGCCTTGGGATATTCCCCAATTATCCGCCTCGCCTAATGCGCTGATCCATACGGATACCGAGCTTGATGACAATGTTTCGGAAAGGTTTTTCCCCAGCAGCGCGGGGGCGGATAAGGTGTGGTGCTCGTTGCCGCCATTAAAGGAAATGACTTGCCCCTCGCGATCGATTTCAAACAGTAAATCGGGAATCGCATGGAGCACGGCTTCCAGGTATTGTTTTTGCTCTTCCTGTTCCTGGTTGGACTCGCCCAATTTGAACGCAGTGGTGGCAATTTCGGTATGCGCTGCGGTAATCATTAATCCCAAAATGGCCATGCTGGCGGTGTAGATCCAGATTACCCAATAACTTAATTGCCAATCTGGTAATGCAAATGGCCCTAACTGATGGACAGTGGACCAGGTGGAAAGAAAGCTGAAGCCCATGGTGGTTAGTGCAGAACCGGGTAAGCCAAAACGAAGCGCTGCCCAGGCGACGCATACAAAACTGACAAATACGATGGGCAGGTGGATGTTGTCCGTATAGTTGTTTAGTGGAAAGCACACCAGGCCAACGATCAGGCTGATGGAAAAAACAATAAAGAAATCCAGTTTGCGGGTGCGAATTTTATCGATGTGCGCTTTGTTGATATTGGCAAGTAGTGGCGTGGCGAGGAATACCCCCAAGCTGTCACCCATCCACCATACAAGGCTAATGTAAAAGGCAGATTCTAATGAGTTGTGCTGTTGCAGGCTAAGGATAACTCCACCACTAATGGCAGACACCAACATGCCTACTGAACTGAGCGTCAGAAAACAAAGTGCTTTGGCCCGGTGCAAATAAGCGATATTGCAATTGGCCCAGCGCAATAGCCAGGCGCTTATCAGCGGAGCCAATGTATTAGTGGACGCTAATAATACATCGGTCAGTAAAGAAGATGTTCCGGTGACCAGATTGAGTAATAGTGCGGCTAAAAATACGCCGGGCCATAACGACGTTGACCAACGATAAAACGCGGCTACGGCAATACCACTGGGAAGCCAGAACAGTGTGACCTTATCATTTTCAAACGGAACACAAAGGCCGAGCCAGCCGGTAAGGCAATAGGCCAGGAAAACCAGTAATAGCTGGCTTGACCTGGGGAGAGTGGACTGAGAACTTCTTTCACCGGGTGAGGCAAAAAGCATGCATCTGTCTCGTTATCGACTTGGACCAAACCTTATAGAGGCAATCTGATCTGTCGTTCCTGCAACGCGCCTTAGATTTTTTCTGCCGTTCACAGGAATATCTTTAGACCATAAGGCTTTCTAAGAATAGGTTAGTTTTGGCACCTGTGTCGTGAAAGTTTTTCCTTACGCAAATTCCATCAAGACGCATATCCTTACCGCCGTTGTTTCGGCGTTCAGGTCTTTTGGAAATCCGTTGTTGATAAAGCTGGCAAAAAGATTCTTTAATAACCAAGCTGTCTTTGCCTGAGCGCTATTGTGCACTATTTCAAAAAAAATGCTTGTTTTTTCAGTTCAAAACATTATTATACGCGCCTCGCATTTAGGGTCGTTAGCTCAGTCGGTAGAGCAGTTGGCTTTTAACCAATTGGTCGCTG
>NZ_KN266215.1:79753-133154 GCF_000766945.1 Cellvibrio mixtus subsp. mixtus J3-8
TATACGGAGTAATAACTCCAACTAAAAGGGCACTTTACCAAGTGCCCTTTTTTATTGGCTGCTTATCGGGTGTTTGTTGGTTCGGTATGGTTGATTATTTATCGGGCGATGTTACAAGCTGTCATGCCTTCAATGCGGGTGTGATAAAATTGCGTGCAAATTAACGCATTGGCTTTTTTACTCTATGCGAATGTGTCTTTCCTGAGGCGATTTCATGTCTGAATTTATTAATTTGGCTGCACGCGATTCTGCGGCGCAAGATCTCGTTAAGCAGCATCTTGCTCGCGCCTGGAGCGCTCCTCAATATACGCCTGAGCAAGAAGCCGATTATAAGAACCGAATTAAATTCTTGCTCAAGCAGCACAACGCGGTACTGGTTGCGCACTACTACACTGATCCGTTAATTCAGGCATTGGCTGAGGAAACTGGTGGTTGTGTTTCCGATTCGTTGGAGATGGCGCGCTTCGGTAAAAATCACGCGGCAGATACGTTGATTGTTGCCGGGGTTAAATTTATGGGGGAGACGGCGAAAATCCTCACCCCCGAAAAGCGTGTGCTAATGCCGACCCTGGAGGCGACTTGTTCGCTGGATTTAGGGTGCCCCATCGATGAATTTTCGGCATTTTGCGACCAGCATCCTGATCGTACCGTCGTTGTTTATGCCAATACATCGGCGGCGGTAAAGGCGCGTGCTGATTGGGTGGTGACTTCCAGTATCGCGTTGGACGTGGTTGATTACCTTGATCGCCAGGGCAAAAAGATCCTATGGGCACCAGATAAGCACCTGGGGGCTTATGTGCAGCAAAAAACAGGCGCAGATGTGCTGTTGTGGGATGGCGCTTGTATCGTTCACGAAGAGTTCAAGGCTAAAGGTGTTGAAGACCTGAAAGTGTTGTATCCCGATGCTGCAGTGCTTGTACATCCGGAATCACCCAGGGCTGTGGTTGAGTTGGCTGATGTTGTAGGTTCTACCTCCCAGTTGATCAAAGCTGCGCAAACCTTGCCTAATCGCGAATTTATCGTTGCAACTGACCAGGGTATTTTCTACAAGATGCAGCAGGTCAATCCCGATAAAATTTTCCATATCGCACCGACTGCTGGCAGTGGAGCTACCTGCCGTTCTTGCGCTAACTGCCCGTGGATGGCAATGAATGTGCTGGATAATCTCGCTTCAGTATTTGACCGGGCCGACAATGAAATCCATGTGGACCCCGAGCTGGGCAAGCGGGCGATGATTCCCTTGCAGCGTATGCTGGATTTCAGGAAATAAGTATTCGCGTATCCTGATGGGGTTTTGCTTGTTTCGCGCGGGGCCACTCAGTACCATTGCGCCCTTGTTAATTTGATTATCCACTTTCTTTTGTATCGCTAGCCGTTGTGGTTAGCTAATGGAGTCCCCCGATGATTCAAGGCAGTATGGTTGCCCTGGTTACCCCGATGAATGCAGATAATTCCCTCGATTGGGCCGCACTGCATAAATTGGTGGACTGGCATCTGGAGCAGGGCACTCATGCACTTGTTGCTGTGGGTACTACCGGTGAGTCGCCAACATTGAATGTTGATGAGCATCTGGCGGTTATCAAAAAAGTAGTTGATCAAGTGAATGGCCGTATTCCGGTTATTGCCGGGACTGGAGCCAACTCTACAGCGGAAGCGGTTGAGTGGACCCAAGCTGCTAAAGACATTGGTGCGGATGCCTGTTTATTGGTAACGCCGTATTACAACAAGCCAACCCAGGAAGGCTTGGTGTTGCACCATACCCATATCGCGCGCGCAGTCGCTATTCCCCAAATCCTCTATAACGTACCTGGCCGCACCGGTGTTGATATGAAGCCGGAGACCGTCCTGCGCCTGGCTTCTGTTCCTAATATCATCGGTATTAAAGAAGCAACTGGTGATTTGGAACGGGCAAAATTATTGATCGAAAACGCACCTGAAGGCTTCGCCATTATCTCTGGTGACGATGCCACTGCGGTTGACCTGATTCTTTTAGGTGGCAAAGGGGATATTTCTGTCACTGCGAATGTCGTACCTGCGGCCATCGCACGTATGTGTGAATTGGCACTGGCAGGTAAGGCCGATGAAGCTCGTGCAATTAATGAGCGCTTGTTACCTTTACATACTGCCATGTTTGTGGAGTCCAACCCGATTCCAGTGAAGTGGGCCGTTGAGCAACTGGGCCTGATCCAATCGGGTATTCGCCTGCCGTTGACGCGTTTGTCAGAGCAGTATCACCAACAGGTTAAAGCAGCTATGCAGGCAGCAACGATTTAAAACATCTGTTCTGCTGCTGTCGATGAGATGATTCATGAGTCCTATTAAAGCAATGGCTATAACAACAACGAATTCTTCGGTTATTTCGCGTCCTCTTTTGCTGGCATGCATTATGGGGTTGGGGTTATCCCTCTCCGGTTGCGGCATATTTTTTGGTGAAGAAGGTGCTTTCCGTAATCGCGAAGCTGATTACCTGAAGGCAGATAATATTCCGCCACTGGTGTTACCGGCTGGTAAGAAATCCGAATCCATGGGTGAGTTGTATCCTATTCCCCCTATCACCGCTTCAGATTTTGGTTATGATCCCGATGCGAACTATGAAGTGCCGCGCCCTATGCCGTTAGCGGCCAATTCGGAGCAGGAAAACGTCAAGATCCAACGCGTAGGTGGAGAAAGCTGGATTCTGATCAATGCCGCACCGGGAGAAGTTTGGCCGCGTATTCGTAACTTCCTCAATGTAAATACCCTGGCGGTCAGCAAGGCGGATATCGGCAAAGGTATTATTGAAACCAGTTGGCTGCAATTTAAAACTGATTTAACCACTTATGATCGTTATCGCATGCAAATCGATCAGGGTGTACAACCGGATACCACAGAAATTCACATCACCCACATGAGCGTCCCTACGGCTGAAAAGCCACAAGCGGATATGCCCTGGCCGCAGCGCTCTGTAAATGCCGAGCGTGAAAAATGGTTGCTGGATGAGCTGGCAGCGACATTGGCCAGTGAGACCAGTGAAGGTGGTACTTCCCTGCTGGCACAGGATATTGGCGGTTCGGTAAAGGCTAATTTGAGTATGCTCAGCGGCGAGCCGTTGATGACTATCAAACTGGATAGGGTGCGTGCTCTGGCGACCATTAGTTATGCTGCCAAAAAAGATGGTTTCACTACCTTTGATGTTGATGGCGATGCAGGCCTTTATTACGTTGAATACCTGAACCCGGAGGAAAACAAGCCGGGCTGGTTGAAGCGCTTGTTTCGTGTTGGTTTGAATCCCAAGCCACCAACTACACCTTATTCTCTAAAGCAATTAAAAGCGCAGCTGCCCACTGATGAGGCTTTTGACAAGGCGCCTCGCTCAGATCGGGACAAAGAGAAAGTTAACCCTGATGCACCAGGTTATCTGTTAGTAGTTACCGGTTCCAAGGATAATTTTGTAGTGCGTGTCCGCGATCCCTATGGCAAGCGTTTGACGCCCCATGAGGCGCGAGAGTTGTTGACTGTATTGCGTAAAAACCTGATTTAAATGATGGCGTCACTGCGTTTTGCTTCACTGGGAAGTGGTAGTCGGGGCAATTCGACATTGGTGGAGTGGGATTCAGGGATGCTGCTTATTGATTGTGGTTTCAGCGTCAAGGAGGCAAACCAGCGGCTGGAGCGACTGGGAAGGCGAGCGGAAGATTTGACGGCTATATTGGTTACCCATGAGCATGCCGATCATATCAAAGGGGTTGCCCCGCTCGCACGCCGTTACGGTTTGCCGGTGTATATGACGCCTGGCACCTATCAAAGCCGTAATTTAGGTGAGCTACCGGATTTGCGTTTAATAGAAGGCTACGCCGCCTTCGAGTTGGATCAACTTAACGTTATCCCGGTGGCTGTCCCCCATGATGCGCGGGAGCCAGCCCAGTTTATTTTTGAACGAACCGGAATTCGCCTGGGGGTGCTGACCGATTTGGGCAGTATTACCGCTCATGTAGAATCACATTACCAGGATCTGGATGCGATGGTGCTCGAGGCTAACCACGATCCTTTTATGCTTGCGTCCGGCCCTTATCCACCTTCATTAAAGCAGCGTGTGGGTGGTTTGTGGGGGCATTTGAGTAACCAGCAGGCAGCCGGTTTTTTACAGCGCTTGAACTGTGCCCGGTTGCAGCATTTGGTAGTGGCACATATCAGCCAACAAAATAATTCGCTGGAGCTGGCCCAGGCCGCTTTGGCACCTGTCACGGCAGAGGTCAAACAAATAACCTTTGCGTGCCAGAACCAGGGTTTCGACTGGTTATCCGTTTTTTAAATTTATCTTTCAGATACAGCAGGTCTATCAATGGAAAAGCGCGAACAACTCTACGCTGGCAAAGCCAAATCTATTTTCGGAACTGATGATCCGGATCATGTAATCATGTTGTTTCGCAACGATACCTCTGCGTTTGATGGCAAACGTGTAGAGCAACTTGATCGCAAAGGCATGGTGAACAATAAATTCAATGCGTTCATCATGACCAAATTGCAAGAAGCCGGTATTCCTACTCATTTCGTCAAACAACTATCCGATACCGAGTCATTGGTAAAAACCATGAAAATGATTCCGGTGGAGTGTGTGGTGCGCAACCTTGCTGCTGGTTCTCTGGTGCGCCGTTTGGGTGTGCAGGAAGGTTTGGAGTTGAATCCACCTACATTTGAATTGTTCCTCAAGAACGATGCATTGGGTGATCCCATGGTTAACGAATATCATGTGCAATCTTTCGGTTGGGCAACCGCTGAACAGTTGGCGCGTATGAAAGAATTAACTTTCAAGATCAACGCCGTGCTGAGAGATTTGTTTGCTGCTGGCAATATGTTGTTAGTAGATTTCAAAGTTGAATTTGGTATTCATAAAGGTGAAGTCATTCTTGGGGACGAGTTCTCACCAGACGGCTGCCGTTTGTGGGATAAAGACACCCGTGAAAAACTGGATAAGGACCGCTTCCGCCAGAATTTGGGTAATGTGGTTGAATCCTATGAGCTGGTCGGCCAGCGTTTGGGTTTAACGTTTTAATTTGCCCGGCGGCAGCAAAAAAAAGGGGCAATAGCCCCTTTTTTTTATACAAGAGTTATGTGTAATCAGATGCCGTAGTGAATTTTGACGAATCCTATCTATACTCAATAATAATCTTGGCCAAGCCGTAAGGCTTTCCAAATATGGAGAATCGACTGTGAATGAACGCCGCTTGTTTGAACGTACCTCTACTTCGGTGCGTGTGGAAATGTCTCATCCGAGCTTTGGAACTATTGTTGGTTTTGCCAAGGATATTTCCGATGGTGGTGCCCAGGTGCAAATTGAAAATCAGGTTTGCCCGCCCGTAGGTACCGAGGTATCAGTGAAATTTAAAAAAGCGGTGGGTGCAATTAATGCGGAGCCTGTGCGTATGCGTGTTGTGCATCAATTGCGTAATACGATTGGCTTAATGTTTGTGCGCGGCGCTATTTAATATTTGTTATCGCCCCTGTAAAGGGGCGCTATCTTTCCTTTACCGCTTTAATTCCTCTTAACCTTTATTGCATTGTTCCGGTAATTTTAATTGTGGTTTGTTGGGGCTCAAATTTTGGGCGAGTTGGTATAAATCCTTGCATGCCATATTCGGGTTTTTAGTCAGATCAAGTGTCTGTAAATGTAATAAGCTCAGTAGCGGTGCAGGATTTTTAATCTGATTATTGTTTAATACCAATACTTCCAGCCGCCCCAGATTCCCTAATTCATTGATATCGCTTAATTGATTGTTAGCCAGATTAAGTTCGGCCAATGCAAAAAATTTATCGAGCCCGGCAACTGAAGTGATTCCCGCATCACTGCAATTCAGGCGAATCAAGTCATCGGCTTTTGTAACATTCAAATCGGAAATAGTTTGCTCCACACAATCTTTTAATTTTGCATCTGCCAACTGGTAATCTTTGAATAATGGTGCGGGGGTATAAACCGTTTTGTCATTTACGCTAACAGAGTAATTGTTGCACGCGGTTAAAAAGGCGCTACCGATGAAAGTGAGCGCGATTAAAGAAAATTTAATTTGCATAATGCATACCTTATGGTTACCGGAATAGAAATCCTGACGATTCCCGAAAATGTGAATTGGTGTTCACTTTAAACAGATGGGCTGTATACAGCAATGTTAGAATCCATAATTCAGTATGGGTTCAGTTGTTCTCATCGACAATCCACCCATGCCAGCTATGATTTTGCTGCCTGCTGTAAACGTTTATGATGTTTACTGGTCTGACAAAAACAATACGTTTGTTCCATTGGAGGTTCACTATGAAATATCTACTTGCCTTGATTTTGTTTGTTGGTCTAATAGGTTGTACTACCAACGATCCTTACACTGGTGAGCAAAAAACCAGTAAAACAGCAAAGGGTGCAGGTATTGGCGCAATCGCTGGTGCGGTATTGGGTGCAGCAACCGGTGATAATGCGAAAGACCGCCGTGAGCGTGCGCTCAAGGGTGGTTTGATTGGCGGCGCAATTGGCGGTGGTGTAGGTAATTATATGGACCGTCAGGAAGCCAAGCTTCGTGCTGAATTGCAAGGCACTGGCGTACAGGTCCAACGCGATGGTAACAATCTGACATTGATCATGCCTGGCAACATTACCTTTAACTCTAACAGTGCTGATATCCGCTCCAATTTCTATGATGTTTTAAATTCGGTTGCCAAAGTCCTGGCCGAGTTTAACCAGACTTCAATTCGTGTCACTGGCCATACCGATTCAACGGGCGGCGATAAAATTAACCAGCCGTTGAGTGAGCGTCGCGCTGACAGTGTTGCAATGTATCTGCGCAGCCAAAAAGTTAACAGTGCACGTATTCAGTCTTATGGATACGGTTCGCGTTACCCGGTTGCGAGCAACGATACTGCAACTGGCCGTGAGCAAAACCGTCGTGTAGAACTTGAATTGGTCCCTAACGAAAGTAATTAATTCAAACTGCAATATTCTGTTTCACAATAGCCGCTCGGGAGACCGCAGCGGCTTTTTTTATTGGCTGTAGTGTAGTAAAGAAAAGTGTAATTGCGACTACTATCTGCAGCGTGGATAATACCGTTTCAATTCTCGTTCAGTGATTGCCCATGATCCAACCTATTGCCGTTTTGTGTAACGATTTATCGTTGCGTGCAGATGCCGAATTACTTGCTACCCAACTGCAGGTCTCTTTATTGTGCGAACAATCCCCGGAAGCAATTACTGAATTTGAGTTCGTTGTATTGTTTGATAAAAACGGTGTCGTTTTGCAGCAAACCGGGCGCAAGGCGCCGGGGCCGGTTCGTGCAGGCTTTACCGACGGTGCTGTCGATCACCGGCGTAAATTCGGCGGCGGTAAAGGTCAGATGATTGCAAAGGCGGTGGGCATTAAAGCCGGCTGTTATCCGCAAGTTCTAGATGCAACGGCAGGCCTTGGCAAAGACAGTTTTGTGCTGGCGAGCCTTGGCTGCAATGTAACTATGTTGGAGCGATCACCTATTGTTCAAGTGTTATTGAAAGATGGCTTGATGCGTGCGCAGGAGTTCGCGCGCGAGCAGGATGGTGAACTGTTTTCGTTACTGCAAAAAATAATATTGGTTACTCAGGATAGTCGTGAATATTTATCAACACTAACTCCCGCTACATTTCCCGACGTTATCTACCTTGACCCGATGTTTCCCGAGCGGCAAAAAACCGCTGATGTAAAAAAAGAAATGGCAGCATTTCATTCAATAGTCGGTAAAGATGAAGACGCGGATGCGTTGTTGCCGTTAGCGTTGGCACATGTAAATTACCGTGTAGTCGTCAAGCGCCCGCGCAAGGCTCCTTTCTTGAATAACCAAACACCGTCTTATCAACTGGAAGGAAAATCCAGCCGATATGACATCTACACGATAAAAAAATTACCGGACCACCTTCCGCTTTCTTGATCAGTTTATTTTTTTAAATGATTCTTGAATAACGAATTGGCTGCACTTTATTTGCCGCTTTTTGCAGGTATTCATCAAAAACCATACAAACCCGGCGAATCAATAGGCGCCCCTTGTTGAGCACCTTGATTCCACCGTTATCAATATAAATCAAACCATCTTCAACCAGCGGCTGCAATTGCATCAGCTCATGGCGAAAATGTTGTTGCGGATCAATATCAAATGCGCGCGCAATTTCGTGGAAAGACAATTCGCAATAACAAATCAAACGGTTGATCACAAAGCGACGCAGCAAGTCCTCCTGGTTTAGTGTAAAACCTTTGGTGATAGGTAATAATCCCATATCCATTTTTTGTTGATAGCTGTTTAAATCCTTTGCATTTTGCACGTACACGTTATCAATCATGCTGATTGAAGAAACACCCAGCGCCAGCAAATCACAATTGCCGTGAGTGGAATAACCCTGGAAGTTTCGTTGTAGCTTTCCCTGTTGCTGCGCGATTACCAAATCATCATCCGGTTTTGCAAAGTGATCCATTCCGATATAGATATAACCAGCATTTTGCAGTGTTTCTATCGCAAAATGCAGCATTGCCAGTTTTTCAGGCGGGCTGGGCAAATCTTCAGCGCGAATTAATCGTTGGCTTTTAAATAAATGTGGCATGTGGGCGTAATTAAAAAGTGATAATCGATCAGGCCCCAAATCAATCACTTGCTGTAATGTTTCGTGCAATGATTGTTGGCTTTGCAGCGGTAGGCCGTAGATTAAATCCATACTGATAGATTGATATTGTTGATTGCGCAATGAAGTTACGAGTTCTGCTACCTGCGCATAGGTGTTGTAGCGGTTAACGGCTTTTTGTACTTGCGCATCAAAATCCTGCACACCCATACTTACGCGGTTAAATCCCAGCTGGCGTAAATGCCCCATGGTATTAATACTGACTTTTCCGGGATGGATTTCAATCGAAAATTCACCGCTTTTATCATCGGCAAATTTAAACAAGCGGCGGCTCGCGTTCATCAAAAGCGACATTTCTTCATCGCTAATAAATGTCGGGGTGCCGCCGCCCCAATGCAATTGTTGAACCTCCTTATTGGGTTCAAACATGTCTGCATAAAGCGACAACTCCTGGATCATGCGTTGCACATAGGGCAGGGCGCGGCCTTTATTGTTAGTCACAATTTTATTGCAACCACAGTAATAACAAAGGCTTTCGCAAAACGGGATATGGAAATACAGCGACAATGGCCGGTGGGCGAGATTGCTGCGCACTATGGCTCGAAACAGCGCTGATTGGCTAAATGATTCTGAAAATTGTGGTGCGGTTGGGTAAGACGTATAGCGTGGCCCCGCCAGATCATAACGTTGGAGAAGTTGCTCATCCCACTCAATGGGTTTTTCAAAAATGGACATGGCGCTTTTCCTGTGATGGTCAGATAAACCTATGGCTTGCTTATCGCCATGGTAAAAACTTGTTGGTCTCACCGAATTGACATGGATCAAGCCTATAATGGCCACTTCGATTGATGATGCGACTTTTTGAAAATAGCGATGAGTTTTATGTCCGGCACCAAACCATTTTCACCAACCCCACGGTTTTTACCAGAGTGTTACGATGAAATAGCTGATGCATTAGTGGGCCCCGGCTTTATTATCCTCGACAACGTTTTTCCTGAGAGCCTTACCCAGGGTTTGGTAGCACTTATCGGGCAACGTGAAAGCCAATTGAAACGCGCCGGTATTGGCCGTGAAGGTAATTATCAGCTCAATGATTTGGTGCGCGGTGATGCAATCCAATGGTTGGAAGCGGGAGATGCGGCTGCCACAGAATTTTTATCTGCCATGGATAAACTCCGGCAGGCACTCAATGAACGGTTATATCTCGGTTTGGCCGATTATGAGGCGCATTTCGCCAGTTATGCACCAGGTGCATTCTATAAAAAGCACAGGGATGCATTTCGAGGCAAGCCGGGGCGCAAGGTCTCCAGTGTTTTTTATTTGAATCCGGATTGGGATTTAACGGCGGGTGGCGAACTGGTGCTCTATGATGAAGCAGAAGAGCAGGAACTTGTTCGTGTTGCACCAGAATGCGGCAGGCTAATCCTGTTTCTCAGTGAAGACTTTCCCCATGAGGTTTTGCCTGCACGACATTCGCGCCAGAGTATCGCTGGATGGTTTCGGATTAACGCGTAATATTTTTGGCGATTGAAAAGGTGTATTGACCTAATCCTTGAATATTTTTAGGCGATAAATCCTTAGGAATTATTTTAAAAGCGGTTGGATGGCTTGGTGGTATTTACGAGGTAATGGACATTATAAATAGCGGGCAATTGTTGTTTTGGCAGTTGGCAATGCTTTTGCAAGATACTGGGCGTAGCTTGCTGAAATTCTTCCGGGAGGGGAGAAATGGAAACCAGGGAAGCGTTTTTCGGCAGGCACTATAACAATGAAAAATGCTCAGAGAAACGATAAGCGAGGCCGCGCATGTTAAAGGAAGTCACTATGAGTGAAATGAAAATAGATTGGCAGAATTACCATTCTGGCCATTTCTATGATGAGTTAATCAGTGCGCCCGGCAAACCCCGATCTGAAACCAAACACCTTACCCAATATCTCGCTTCCCTCTCGGGAGAGGAGTTGCAAGAACGCAAGCTCTCGGCGGAGTTGGCCATTAAAACCATGGGCATTTCCTTCACGGTGTACAGCGATGCCGGCAACATTGATCGCGAATGGCCCTTCGATATTATTCCGCGCATTATTCCGCAACGCGAATGGCAAAAAACTGAACGTGGATTAATCCAACGTTTAACTGCGCTGAACTTATTTATTAACGACATTTACAACGACCAGAAAATTATCAAAGATAAAGTCGTTCCCTCTTATTTATTTGAGGATTCGGTCAATTTCCGCAAGGAATGCATGGGCATGAAGCCCGCGTATGGTGTGTGGTCGCATATTTGTGGCAGCGATTTGATTCGCGATAACCACGGCGAATTTTTTGTGTTGGAAGATAATTTGCGGGTGCCTTCCGGTGTTTCCTACATGCTGGAAAATCGCAAAGTAACCAAGCGGGTATTTCCGGAATTATTCGAAAATCACAACATTGTTCCGGTCACGGATTATCCCAACCAGTTATTCGACACACTTGCATCGCTCTCACCGCGTAAATCAGATCGTCCTGAAATTGTGGTACTCACTCCTGGCATTTATAACTCTGCTTACTTTGAACACTCTTATCTCGCCCAGCAAATGGGTGTGGAATTAGTAGAAGGCAGTGATTTGGTAGTGGATAGTGATGACTGCGTGTATATGCGCAGTATTGATGGATTAAAACGTGTCGATGTTATTTATCGCCGTATCGATGATTTATTTTTAGATCCTGAAATGTTTAACCCGGATTCGGTATTAGGCGTGCGTGGTTTAATGCGTGCATGGTTGAAGGGAAATGTTGCCCTTGCCAATGCGCCTGGCGCCGGTGTTGCTGACGATAAGGTTATCTACACCTTTGTGCCGGACATGATCAAATATTATTTGGGTGAAGAACCTATTCTTGCCAATGTGCCCAGTTATTTATGTGTCGATAAAAAACAGTGCGACCATGTGCTCGCCAACCTCGATAAATTGGTGGTGAAGCCGGCAAATGAATCCGGTGGTTACGGCATGATCATCGGACCTCAAGCGAGCAAAAAAGAATTGGAAGAATTTGCGTTGCGCATTAAAGCCAATCCGCGTAACTACATGGCACAGCCATTAATCTCATTATCTACTGCGCCGATTTTAACCAATGGCAATGCCGAACCGCGGCATATTGATTTGCGTCCATTTGTGTTGCAAGGCAAGGAACACTGCGTTACACCAGGAGGCTTAACGCGAGTCGCCATGCGCAAAGGTTCCTATGTGGTGAATTCATCGCAAGGCGGTGGCAGTAAAGATACCTGGATTGTGGTGGAGGACTAAATTATGTTGTCCCGTGTTGCAGAACGAATTTATTGGCTGGGGCGCTATATGGAGCGCAGCGAAAACACTGCGCGCCTGGTGAATGTAAACTCCAATTTATTACTGGATTTGCCCAGCGGTGTGCGTGTTGGTTGGGGCTCATTAATTGATATTAGCGGCACTGGCAAATATTTTGAGCGCGATACCCAACTCGCCGATGAAAAAACGGTTGTGCATTTTATGCTGGCCGATAAAAACAATCCCGCTTCCTTAATTAATTCTCTCAGTTTTGCCCGTGAAAATTCGCGTATTACACGCGAAATTATGCCCATGGAAGCATGGGAATTAATTAATGATTTGTACCACTATATTCGCGATCGCGCTGACAAAGTTACATCGCGTCGCGATCGCAATATTATTCTGTTGCATGTGATTAGCAGTGTGCAGCAATTTACCGGCCTGCTTGCGGGTTGTATGAGTCACAACAATGCTTACGATTTAATTCGCATCGGGCGCAACCTTGAACGTGCTGATATGAGTACGCGTATTGTCGATGTTGGCCTGGTGAATTTACTGCCGCATTTATCTATCGGTGGTACCGAAGTTCTGGAACCTTACGATAATATTTTGTGGATGAGCGTATTGCGTTCGCTCAGTGCTTACCAAATGTATCGCCAGCATGTGCGCGATCGTGTTAACTCCAATGCAGTAGTAACTTTCCTGTTGCAAAACGAAGATTTTCCGCGCGCTGTTGCCCATTGTTTAAAACAACTGGAGCAATGTTTGTGGGCGTTGCCCAATAGTGAAAATGTGTTGTCATCCATTGTCAATATCCAACAAAAGCTGGATGAAGCAAACCTGGACCAGTTATTGCAATCCGGATTACATGAATACATTGATGAACTACAATTGGAAATTGGAAACCTGCATTTCAAAATCGCCCAAACCTGGTTCCTGCCAGTGGTGATGGCCCAGGAACAGAAGTCTGCCTGATGTTTTGAGTTAACGGTGTCGATATAAATCGGCACAACCGTCTTGCGTGTTGTCTCTCTGAGACCTGGCCCGTTGTTCGGGCCTTTTTTATTTCAGGCAACAGAAAACAACTATCTAATAGCTGTTTTCTGTTGTTGCTAAAAAACGATTACGGCTTTGGCGATTTGGCCCTGAGCTTGCGCCAGAAAAATCGCAAGATAAAAAATAAAATTATAAAAATAATCAACCAGGGAATCAGGTAGGCCGTAATAGTAATTGCACCGGCAATGCCCTCAGCGAAATTAGTTTTGAACTCATCCAGTGCAGTGGTAATAGGTTGCCAGAAAGAGTTTTCACTACGGCTGGATAATCGGATATTAATAATATCCATTTCTACACGTTGCATTAGCGCTTTGTTATTTCCGCTTAAATCCTCCAATTGCGATTGTGTGTTGGCAATTTCTTGTGAAACCTTAATAAGCGATTCGATATCACCCTTTGCTTGCTTTTGCAGATCCAGCAAATTTTCCTGATAGGATTGCAATAACTTGATGCGTTTTTCCGTATCGAAAATCTGTGTTGAAAGATCCTCTACTACTGTGGATTCGTTGGTAATTTCACTGTCAGTACCTGCAAGTGCGAGAAACTTCTCCACACCTGCCGGTTTGATTCGCACCCGGATTTTGCCGTAGCTATAGTTACCCGCCGAAAGCTCGGATTCCAGGATAGTACAGTTGTTATCCCTGTCGGCAGCACAATAATCTGTCAACACTTTATACCTTGCGTCAAGTGCTTCCTTGGCCAGCTCTACACTTAAATTATGTTCGTAGGAAAGGTAGGGGTTAGTTTGGCGTTGTGCAATCAAGCCAGCTTTCATCATGGCGGTTGGGCTTTCCACGGCTTTATTGTCGCTGTTGTATTCACAGCCGCTCAGGCTGAAAGCTAAAAGCAGGCAGGTCAAACCTGAAATGATTAATTTACGCATAGTCCAGATTAAATCCTTGATGAGTACCAGAGGGGAAAATACATTTGTCGGGTGTATTCGAGTTTAATAGTAGTACAGTAGGCTTTATGGGTGCTGAATAAGGTTGGGTTACATTCGCTTTTAAGCCTGCAGTAAATGGCCGAAGACTGAAGAATATGAGCGAGAATCAGGCGGTGCTGCGCTCGCTTGCAGGAAAACAACCAGGGCTACAGAGAATTGTAACGTCCTGGCGAAATAACATTATTAGGGTCAAAAATGGATTTTAATTGGCGAGTGATCGGGTAGAGAGATTGATTGGTAGTAAAAATTTTATCCATATTACCAATATCAATCCGGTAAGGGGGAAAGCCGGCAGCGATAAAGTTATCCAGAATAGTACTGATAAAGCGATGGGCAGAATCCCTTGATGCATCCACAGATTTTATAAAGTCGATACTGATAACACATTCCAATACACAACCGCGCAAGGTGTTCATTGTTACCGCCGGTTGGACCGCAAACTCCTTTGCATGTTGTTCAATTATTTTTAACGCTGTATTAATCGCGGTTGCATTCATTGGTAATATTGGAGCGCAAAAATAAATCCCGTTATCGCTGTTATCAGGGGTAAGCCATTTTTCTTCAGTGTCGCGTGTGGGCCAATAAATGCTGCGTAGCATTTCGTCGGTTGGTATACCCCGGGTAAGCCCGATTAATGGTTTTATGGCTTGCAAGAACCAGGTTTTCCGGTGGAGCGATAACCACTTGGCAATGGATGATAATAATAAATATTTTTTTTCATCCATAAAGGATACTTTTGCAGTTTTACCCAGTGTCCTTTTCAGGATTTTTTGCGTGAGTCTAACCTGCTCTTTGGTTCCCATAATTGATCCGACGGCGGACCATGTTCCCTGGGACTCTTCCCGCACCACTTTTTCCACTACTTCCCTGGGCTGAAGCGCATTGTCATTCTTAAGCTGGTTGAAAATAATCGGCGTAAGGGATATATCCCTGCGGCGCTCATTGCCAATATGGACTACGCAGCTTAACGTTTTTGCATCAAATAATTCCCGCAAATATTCAACCAGTTGTGTTAATTCGTTCCGGGTGTTCACACTGGCAATAAACGCCGTGTGGGATTCCTGTTTCGGCTGCAATTTGACACAAGCGGAAATACATATACCGAAATTGGATTGTAAAAATAAACCCAGCATATCCGGGCCAATACCATAAGGATATAAATTAGCAACCTTAAATGCGGAGTCAAATCCAGTGGTGATGGTATCTCCGTTCCCTAAAACTACATCCATCGTGATCAATGTTTCAACGCGCAAGGAATTATAAGCTGTGCCGCGCTCAAGGGTATTACCGATAATACTTGTGTCCCGCCCTGAGCCAGTTACATCAATAAAAAAGGGCGCGTTAATATTAATCAGCGCTTGCGCTAATTGCGCCTGGGTTACTCCTGGCTCGACACACGCGTAACCAAATTCAGTGTTAATCTCCAAAACCTTGTTCATTGCATGCATATCCAATAACACACAATGGTCGGTGACAGGCGTGCGCGAACCTAATCCCCAATTTTTTCCAGTGCTTACAGGATAAAGTGCAATTTTATAAAAGTTGGCGAGGCGGACAATGGCAACTATCTGGTGCGGGTTGGTAACCTTAATTACCGCCTGTAATTTGCGTAACAAACCCAATGTATTTTGTTGAAACGATACCAGTGCATCACCTTGCACAATAACCGGTGAGTCGTTGATATCTTGAACAGCAGTAATAAAAAGCTGGATACTATTTGCGACTGTATTCATTTAAATTAATTCAGCTTGGGATAGTTCAGGAACCAGCAGATCCTGTTCAGACAATAAATGCTTAACATCTTCATCCAATTGCTCCCATGCCGATGCGCATCCATAGCGTAAATTAACAATTGCAGGCATTACTTCGTAGTGCTTATCAATACCTTCCACCAGGACACGTGGAATATTTTCCATCCATTCCACATCCATAATGAGTTCAACAAAGACTTTATTTTCAAATAAGCTGACGTTATTAATAAATCCCAGTTTTATTCCTGTCAAAAAAGTGAGGTAGGTAATCAATGCCCACAAATTATGGCGGCTGCGATAATCACGGTGAATCATCCCGCGCGTTGAATAGTAACAATTTTTTAAATCGGATAAAGGGACGCCGGTATAAGTGGGAAAAGGCGATCGTTGTGCATCAATTCCAAACATGGAGGCCACTAATTTGTCATTGTGATAAATACAAATGTGTTGCCCATCATAATCCTCCTGGCAAATCAGTGATTCTTCTTTGAGGAACTTTTTTTCAATAGAATAAATATCTCGCCTTAATTCATATAAACCCTGTGGAATAGCGCCGGAAATTATACGTATTGAAAAATTGGTTGTATTGCTCATTACCATTCTCCTTATTGCCGGGGTTTTAACGAACTTAATACAACGTGTTTTACATTCCAGACGAGTCCGATTTTCTTGCACACAAAAATAAAATACCAGGCGATATCCACCTGCCACCATTTAAAACCCAATTTTGCTGCGGTGGGGTAAGCATGGTGATTGTTTTGCCAGGAGGCCCCAAAGGTTGGTAATGCGCACCACATATTATTGGCGCTGTGATCTCCGGTTTCATATGGCTTACTACCATAACGATGCGCAAATGAACCATTGAGCCAGGTTGATTGGGTCACTAAAAACATACGCACAAGGCCACCCCAGATAAATCCTGTTAATGCACCCATCCATGTCTGGGTTGCAAGTCCACCAATAACACCGGGAATAATTAATCCAAGAATCAAAATCGGAACATACAAATCATTAATTTTTTTTAAAGTAGAATCCTGAATGAGATCTTTGGCGAAGGCACTGCTATTGGTCACTTTGTCGTTAATCATCCAGCCGAGATGTGCGTGCAACAACCCTTTTGCCAATCCAAGGTTTTCCGGATTTGCGTGGGTGTGGCGAACATGTGGTGAATGTGGATCGAGTTCGGTATCACTATGAATGTGATGACGGCGATGAGTTGCTACCCAATAAATAACGCCGCCTTCGCCAGCCATTTGTCCAAGAATAGTTAACAGGTATTTTAAAAATGAACTTGTTTGGAAGCTTCTATGAGCCAGCAATCGATGGTATCCCATTTCGATACCAAGGTTAGTTAATATATACATTCCAATTAATAAGCCGACATTCAATGCACTCACGCCACCGTCGACAACCATTAAATAAATCGCGGCAATTACACCCAGGAAAGGTAAAACAATGGTGGCAGAAGCAAGTATTTTTTGAGCAAATATTACGTCGGGATCATTTAACGTGACGCGCACAACACGTTTTTCCCGTGGATTTTCAAATGCTGTTTCCGGTACGGATTGAATTGGATCAGATAGTTTTGTGTTCATTACACTTCCCCAGGATTTTGCTTTCCTATTAGTGGTTCCGGGCTACATATTCAGCCAGGGATTTAATCGAATTGTGCGTTCTGAGCACTTTCACCCCGAGGGGAACTCCCGACCATGCAGCCAAATCGGAAATTAATCCGACAGCAGAAGAAGAATCCAAACCCAAATTTTGCAATGGAACATCAGAAACTATGTCTGCTTTATTAAAATCCAATACATTCTCAATATAATCGTACAGCCAATTCTGAATCGCTTCGGCTCCAGGTGCAGGGGTATCAATTAGCAAATCACTCATAGAATTTTCCTTTTGAACGATAAAAATTAATGACAGTTATTTAACACGTTTTACATTGCTAACAAGGCCAATGGATTCCATTAGCACTATTGATAAATATCCAATATCCAGTTGATACCAGCGCAACCCAAAACGCGCCGAATATGGAAAGGCGTGGTGGTTGTTATGCCATGATTCACCGCCAGTGATGATAGATAGCCAGGCATTGTTCCGGCTGCCATCCATTGTTTTATAGCGTTGATGGCCGGTTAAATGGCAAATTGAATTAACACTGCTGGTGGCATGGAACGATAAAAACAATCTCGCCATGCTGCCCCATAGAAATGCCATGATGGCTGCAGATAACGTTCCTTCAATTGCTCCTGCGATTGCTGGTGGTAGTAAAATGCCCAGTGCTACCCAAAAAAAATAGTGCCGTCCCACTGACATAACCGTTTTATCTTTCAGGATATCTTTGGCATAACGCGCGCTATTGGTTAAATCGTGATTAAACATCCAGCCAAAATGGCTGTGAAAAAATCCTTGCCAATGTGTGAGGTTTTTTTCCTGGTTGTAATGTGGTGAATGCGGATCCAATGGTTTATCACTAAATTGGTGATGGCGACGATGATTGCTGACCCAATAAACTGGTGAGCCTTGCGCCGCCATACAACCGAATACCGTGAGTAGTGCACGAATACTATTGGATGTGGTAAAACTTCGGTGTGCGAGCATGCGATGAAAGCCAACCGTAATGCCCAATACCATGGTCATGAAATAAAATACCAAAAACAGGATGAATGTCAGGTTGCTAAATCCGTAAACAGGAATTAATGCACAAGCGACAATAAAACCAATAAATGGTAAAACGATAATGGCTGTTGCATGGATTTTTTGAAATACATCCAGTCCATGGTTCTTTATCACATAACTGGATATGTATTTGTTCCCATCATCCATAGTGGTGATATTTGCAAGCGAATTATCTGCTGGTATTGCCGTATCGTTTAACATAAGCCCTTTTCCTGTTCAGGTATTACCCGGACGTTGGCATTACAGGAAACAGAAAAATAATGTAATTGTCCTGTAAGATATTTTTGTTTGCATAATGTCCTGCTAATTTTTCCACTTGTCGTGCGTGGTATGGTGGCTGGTTTTACCCACAATATTGCATCCAGGTGAAGACCATGTTCATCGTGCAATTCATTCTGGATTTTTATTGTTGTGAGGTCTGTATTGAAGGTGCGAACCCAGCGCTTTTCAACTTCCTGGACCGCGATAATTCGCTCCGTTCCTTGATTGTTCCATGAAAAAACGGCGCAACCATCGAGGCATAATTCACTTGCTGATGTGCTTATCGTTTGCTCCAGATCCTGCGGATAATAATTTTTTCCGCGAACGATAATAATATCTTTCAGGCGGCCGGTAATAAAAAGCTGGCCACCACTTAAGGTTCCCAAATCTCCTGTTCGAAAATACTGCTGGTCTATATTGCCGTTAACAATATGTTGCTTAAAAAATTTGGAGTTAACATCGCTTTTATTGAAGTAACCAGTAGAGATACTTTTGCCTTTTAGCCAGATTTCGCCAACAGTGTCGGCAGCGCACTCAATGGATGTATCAGGATCAATAATTTTTATAGTGAGGCCATCTGCTGCATATCCATTTCCTACTAATGCCTGGTAATTCACATCGCCAACATTGTTATCGCGGGCCATCCATTCAAACCGATTCGCGGCCAGTGCACTTTTATTGACATAGCGAATGTCCGGTTCTGTACAAGGCTTCCCACCACTGATTAATAACGTTGCCTCGGCCATACCATACACCGGAAACATGGCAGTACGGGAAAATCCGCAGTCGCGAAATTTGGAAGAAAATGTGTCAATAGTTGTTGCTTTAACAGGTTCGGCACCGTTATAGGCGATAGTCCAGCTGCTTAAATCCAGCGATGCAAATTGTTCTTTTGTAATACGCTTTACGCACAGGTCGTAACCAAAATTGGGTGCCCCGGTTGTGGTGACTTTGTATTTGGATATTGCGTTTAACCAACGAGCCGGTTTTTCGATAAAAGTCAACGGGCTCATAAAGTAACAGGGGATTCCCAAATATAACGGCTGTAAAATATTTCCGACCAATCCCATGTCATGGAATAACGGTAACCACGAAGCAAATACAGTGTTTTTATTGTGCTGGAATACTTCCGCAATCATGTGTTGGTTGGCTAATAAATTTTCATGGCTGATCACAACCCCTTTAGGGGAACCTGTTGAACCTGATGTATATTGGAGGAAAGCAGCATTTTGTGGTGCTAAAACAGGTAGTGACGTTTGTTGCAGTGGTACAGTTTGTAATAAATTTTCAATCGCGATCCAGGGTATTTTTTTTAGCGATTGGGCGCTATTTAATCCGGTATCATCAACGCGATTTTCATATTTATTTTTGATGGTGCGGGAGGTAATAAGTAGTTCTGAGTCGCTATCTTTTGCAATAGCGTAAAGGCGATTTCTTTTTTGTGATCCTTCAGGTGGATAGGCTGGTATAGCAACCATCCCCGCGTAAAGGCATCCCATAAATGCCTGGATAAATTCAATCCCTGATGGTAATGCTAGAATAATTCTGGACTGGAATGGAAGGTAACTTAATGCCCACGCAATTTTTCGTGCTGAAAAATCCAGCTCACCGAACGTAACGGATGATTGCTCAACACCGTCTTTTTCTAAAAATGTGAATGCAAGGGAAAATGGTTGTGACCTTGCGTGCAGGTCAAGGTATTCAGTGATATTCCCTGGCGTATCAATCCTGTATTCAACAGCCATAAATTATCCTTATGTCTGTGGTGGTAGATGTGTTTTAACGAGCATCCACAACCCTGGTTAGGAAAAAATCCTGGTGATCATATTTTTATGTTGGAAAAAGTAAATAGCTGGAATTAGTTTTTTATGATTTTTTGCAATGCAATTCCAATTTATTTTTTATTGATACCAGGCAAAGGCATCTTAATACGCAGGATTTATTGCGGCTTTGTGAACATGGTATTTTAATTGTTATTTTTTATGCCAAAATGTTAACGAATTTATTTTTATGATTATGGCGACAATTGACTATTATTATTTTTAAAAATCAACAGTCTTTTGGCAGATAGGTTTTCATTATTTTTAATGGCGTTTTTCATTGAGGATAGTCACACGCGTGTTAATCATTGATCTGTTCATGTTTTAAATGACTATTTTATTTCAAAGTAGATCAGTAAAACCCCTAATCAATTATTCTGAAGGACTATCAGGGACATGAAATGCGTCACCGGTCGCATAGAATTCTCCACCCGCCATGTAATGAATACTCCGCTTTTGCGGATCATCAGAAAAACTCCAGCGACCATTGAGGAATTGTTCCGCATCAGCATAAGCAGCTACAACTTCGCCAACAATTAGATCCATCTCTTCTGCACCTTGTTTGATAACTTTACATTCCAGCCACCCGATACAATCTTCAATAAAAGGCGCAGTGATTTTCGTAGCGGGAAATGTACTGATATTAAAACGAGAAAATTTATCCGCATCGCGCCCGGAAATATCGCCAACATCCAGTGTGAGCCTGGCAATTTTGCGCATGGGAAATTGCAAACCAAATTCGCCGCTTGCCTCTACTAATTCACGGGTATATGTATTTTTATCAATCACTACTGCCACTTTGGCGGGTGAAAAATCCAGCGGCATTGTCCAGGCGGCGGCCATGATATTGCGTTTTTCACCATGGGCACTGGTGATGATACTGACCGGGCCATGGTTAAATAATTTGTAACTGTCTTTTAATGGAATAGATATATGTGTCATTTAAAAAGTTAGCCCACTGCTGATGTAAAAAGTCCATGAGGATGCTTTGCTCTCGCGAAATTCCCCAAAATGTTGAAAATCCACGCCCGCACCAAGCATTAAATGTTCCGCAGGTTTAATGCCTATTTCCGCACTGGCCTCGAACATATCCTCTGTTGTTTCGGTACTATTATTAAACCGGAATGTGCCCCTGCCTATACCAATACCGCCTATCAGGTAAGCATTATATTGACTGTCAAGCGCATCATAATTGATGCCTGCCAAACCAATTGCAAAGGTTTTTACCTCAACATTATTGTCACCTTTAATATCGGCGTTGCTTTTTTGATGGGAGATATACACAGGGCCGATTAACGCGCGCCCGCTATAGCTGTTATTAAACGTCATGTCGTATTGACTGAAATTTTCATCAGTTTCGAATTGGTCTTCATCGGCATCTATTCCGCCCCATGGCGAATATTTCACCTGTAATACAACCGGTAAATCCAATGCAAATACCGATGTACTGGAAAAAGCAATTAATAAGGCGGCAAGAAAACGGTTCATTATTTTTCCTTAAGAGCGAAGGCACAGGCAGTGAAACGCAAATCAGTATGGGTGACCATCAACATGTATTCCATCGGTTTTTAGCCATTGTGCAATAGAGAAAATTAATGGAAAGCGAATAGCTTAATGGATATGTGGCAGGCAAGCTACGGCACCTTTCGGTTTACATTAATAAATAATAAGTGGAAAACACCATGAATACAGCAGTCAAACACATCGTTATTGTTGGCGGAGGCTCTGCCGGGTGGTTGGTAGCCGGAACACTCGCCGCCGAGCATGGTAATGGTGATGAAGGTGTGCAAATTACCTTGATTGAATCGCCAGATATTAAATTGGTCGGGGTAGGTGAAGGCACCTGGCCGACCATGCGCAGCACCATCAGAAAAATGGGCATTTCAGAAACAGAATTTGTTCGTGAGTGCGATGTTGCTTTCAAACAGGCATCCAAATTTTGCAAATGGACTACCGGTGAGGACGACGATGAGTATTACCATCCCTTTACGTTACCGGTAGGTTATCGCGATTTGAACCTGGCTGAGTATTGGAAAGCACATCGCAACGAAATATCTTTTTCCGATGCGGTTTGTATCCAAAGCCGGATTTGCGCAAACCATATGGGACCAAAATTGATTAGCACGCCGGAATTTGAAGCTATAGCCAATTATTCCTATCATCTGGATGCAGCCAAATTTGCACAGTTCCTGCGTAAACACTGTATAGAAAAACTGGGTGTCAAACATATTACCGATAATGTTATCGGCATCAATTCAGCAGGGAATGGTGATATCCATTCACTGGCGACCCAAAATACCGGCGAGCTTCATGGCGATTTGTTTGTTGATTGCACCGGGCTAGCGTCAATACTGTTAGGTAAACACTACCAGGTGCCATTGGTCAGCAAAAAACAATTCTTATTTAATGATGCAGCACTTGCTGCGCAGGTTCCTTATCTGGATCCTGAGTGCCCGATTTCATCCAATACTATTTCTACTGCGCAGTCTGCCGGTTGGGTGTGGGATATTGGTTTGCAAACCCGCCGCGGTGTTGGCTATGTTTATTCGCGCACCCACATTTCCGATGAAGAAGCGGATAAGGAATTCCGCGATTATTTGACTCTGACAATTGGCCGCGAAAAAGCTGATGCAACCGAGTTCCAGAAAATTAAATTTACACCCGGGCATCGCGAAGTATTCTGGAAAAATAATTGTGTTGCTGTGGGCCTGGCAGCGGGGTTTATTGAGCCGCTGGAAGCATCCGCCATCATTTTGATTGAGCTTTCCGCGAGAATGATTAGCGAACAATTACCGGCAGATAGGGCTGCAATGACCCTTGTGGCAAAACGGTTTAATGATGTGTTTACCTATCGCTGGAACCATATTATTAATTTCTTAAAGTTGCATTACGTATTGAGTAAGCGCACAAGCTCCCAATATTGGCTTGATCATCGTGATCCCACCAGCATCCCGCAAAGCTTGCAGGAGCTGCAAGCGTTATGGAAATACCAGGCGCCCTGGTTCTACGATGAAGTTCATTCAGAGGAATTGTTTCCGTTAGCGAGTTTCCAATACATTCTTTATGGAATGGGTTACGAAACTGCACAGCGGCCAGCCACTAAAAAAGTGAATCCGGAAACACTTGAGCGGGCGAATGGATTTTTCAGGGCGAATCATAAAAAGACTAACGAGGTTATAAAGATCCTGCCAACGCACCGCGAAATTGTTAACAAGATTAAACAGTACGGGCTGCAAAAAATTTAATGCTGCGGCGCTCCGCAATGGCGGCTAATTTTTAGACCGGATAATGTTTTTTGAAATGTTGAAACAGCAGTGGACGCAAAAAAACCACTGCTTTTTTATAAACCGAAGATGTAATTATCTGCTATTCGTTGCACATCCACCGATACCAATAACTGCGGTAAATGGCCTCCGCCAAAAATAACGCCTTTTAACGGGGTGACATCCGAATAATCCCGTCCCCAGGCAGTAGTGATATGTTGCGCACCGGTGATGGTGTTATTGGTGGGATCAAACTCATACCAGCCTTCGCCCGGTGAATAAACGGCAAACCATGCATGTGTAGCATCTGCCCCTACTAATTTTTCTTGCCCGGGTGGTGGCAGGGTTTCCAGGTAGCCGCTCACATAACGTGCCGGATAACCCAGGGAACGTAAACAACCGATCGCGAGATGTGCAAAATCCTGGCATACGCCGCGTTTATGTTTTAATACATCGGCAAGTGGGGTGGCGACGTCGGAAAATTGCGGGTCGTAGGTAAAATCTTTATAAATCCGTTGGGTTAAATCCATAACCGCCGATAAAAACGGGCGATCATCGCTAAAGCTGGATGCTGCATAGTCGGCCAGATCCGGATGTTGTTGCACCATGGGTGAGTCGAGCATGAATTCACGCGCGCACAAGGTCTCCCAATCTTTACTATTTTGCAGTAAGTATTTTACGTAGGCGCAGGGTGTCCCAAAGTCCAGATTAATATTGCCGGTGTTATCTTTAATCGATAACTCGCTGGTGATGCTGACTTCCAATTCGCTGTGATCTTTTTCAATCGAAAATTGCAAAAAGTGATTACCAAAATAGTCAGTGTGCTGGACGCGAGTGCTGACTTTTGGTGATACCTCAATCTTGATGTCATCAATTCGCTGGCGTTCAGTTGCGCGCGGCAATACATATGCAAGGTTGTAACAATGGCTCACGGGCAGTGTGTATTGGTAGCGGGTTTTATGGTGAATTCGATATTTCATAATGAGCGCCCTAGAGTTGATCCTGCCAGTGAGTATTTTTTACCAGCAATTGTGGGCCCTCGGTGTGATCAAAATAGCGTTGGCCAATAGTTTTGGCTATGCTGGAAATTAAATATTGTGTCCGCGATAACAGTTGATCCAATTCTGCGCGAATACCGCTAGTAGTTTTTACCAGTGTTTTTATATTGCTCAGCCGCAATGCTGTGGTGGCCTCCAATAATAATTTTTGTTCGGTACTGAAGGTTTCGTGATCGTCCGGTAATTCAGCAAAATGATGCTCCAATTGGATTAATTGGTAAATCAGTGAACGTGGATTCCTGGGGTTCAGCATAATCATTTCCAAACCCTGGTCGATACGAATTCCATTTTGATAGCGACGACGATAAGGAATTAATGCTTCGCCGCATAACAAGCTGGACTCAATTAAACTCTCCTGGTCAACCTCATCAAGGCGCGCGGTTAACATCGAGCGTAACATACTGGTGATTTGCAATGCGCGCTCAAGGCGGCGGCCAATTTCGATGAAATGCCAACCGTTGCCGCGCGTCATACTTTCATGGATTAAACCCGCAAAGGCGAGCAACGTAGTAATCAGGGGCGCAAGCGTTTCTTCCGGTGCAGATAATGCATTGGGTTCCAGGGTGGTTTTCAGCAACTCCAATTCATCGCCAATATCATTAATTACGCGCTGGGTGTCACTGGATAATTGTTCTTTCACTTGTTCAGCAGAATTGATCATCGCAGTCAGGTTATTGGCAACACTGCCCATGCGTTGCTGGTCCAGGATAATTGAAATCATTTCCGGTTCCGGATTTTTCAACAACGCTGGTTGCAAGCTGGTAAAGCCGGGATAGGTTGACGTTACATGCGTGACGGCGCTGAGCAAGGTGCGCTGTACAGTATCGGGTAATTTCTCGGTGCGATTGAGTTGGATAAATACCGTGCGCAATAAACGCAACGCGGATTCAGCACGCTCTGCGTAGCGACCCATCCAGAATAAATTTTCTACCACACGGCTGGGCAGTGCGCTGCCGGATTCGTTGATCGGTTGTACATCGACAGGGCGTAAACTAATTTGTTTTTCCGGCTCTGATGCAAGTACCCAGGTGTCTTTGGAAACGGAACCGCGCTGGTTGGAAATAATTTTTTTACCGGTATCAAGGTTAACGCGCGTGAGCCCGCCGGGCATTACCGCATAAGAGCTTTCACTCGCAACGGCAAAAGTCCGCAACACTGACGCGCGCGGTAAAATTTTTCCCTGGTGCCAGGTAGGTGTTTGCGCACCGGCAACATATTCCTGTGCAGCAAATTGGTAAGGATTTTTGCGAATGCGATTTTGCCAGGCCAGCAGTTTGGTTTCGTCCAGATCGGCACCGTAGGCTTCGTATAAACCGGGACGGCGATAGGTTGGTTTGATCAATAAATCTTTTAAATTTGCACACACATACTCAAGGTCATCCGGATTGCCGCACCACCAGGTTTTTACTGAGGGTATTTGTAACTCGCGACCAAAAAACGTGCGCGCAATTGCAGGCAGGTAACGCAAGAGTGCCGGATTTTCCAACACACTGGAGCCGAGCGGATTCGCAATTGCTACATGGCCGATACGCGCAACTTCCAATAATCCGGGTACACCCAAACGGGAGTCCCCTTTTAATTCCACCGGATCACAGTACACATCATCAACGCGACGTAAAATAACATCGACACGTTTTAATCCATCCAGCGCTTTCATCCACACGTAACCATTGCGCACACTTAAATCACTGCCTTGCACTAATTGAAATCCCAAATAATTAGCGAGATAGGCATGCTCAAAATAGGCTTCGTTATAGATGCCCGGGGTGAGTACCACGATATGTGCAATGCCACCATTCGGATTTAATTCATGCAAGCGTTGACGTAAACGCGCAAAAAATAATGACAACCGATGCACATGGCTATCGCGAAATAAACTGGGAAATACACGGTTCATCACTGTGCGATTTTCCAACGCATAACCCGCACCGGAAGGCGCCTGGGTACGGTCACCCATCACGCGCATCTGACCATCGGGCGCGCGAACTAAATCGACACCGTGTAAAATTAATTGGTGGGCACCGGCCAACTTCACCCCGTGGCAAGGGCGCAAAAACCCCTGATGGGAAAATAATAATTCCGGCGGAATAATTCCCTGGCGAATTAATTTACGTTCACCGTAAATATCTTGCAGTAATAAATTAAATAATTCGGCGCGTTCAATCAAACCGGTTTCGATTTGATTCCATTCCTCACTATTAATGAGCAGTGGAATAGGGTTGAGTTGCCAACTTTGGTTTGCATCAGGTTCGTCGTAAATTTTATAGGTGGCACCATCATCGCGCAGAATCCGCCGTGCTTTTTTCTGGCGCTCTTCAATGGTGTCGTGCCCCAGGCTTTCCAAGCTGTGCAACAAATATCGCCAGTAGGGACGAATTTGTCCCTCTGCATCGTAGGCTTCATCCACCCCTTGTTGTGGTGATGGATAACTAAAAGCACCTTGGCTGGTATCGACCCGGGTTTCCATAAGTGTGGAATTCATTGCATTTATCTGGTTGGTGATGGTTCGTTGGTGTTGAGCCGTTGTTGTTATCAACGCGATTATTGTAACGCGATTTGCTGCCTTGAATATTTGTCACAGATTGCATGGCGTGCAACCTGTGACAATGTTAAGCGGTGAAGGGTTCATCAGCGGCGCAAATCCAGGGTGTGCGGGTATTCATCCGCCGGTTCCTCCGGTGGCGGGGCCATAGGGCGCGGTGGATGTTTATGCTCAAAAAATTCGCGCAATATTTTCCCTGCTGGTGTGATAGGTAATGCACCGGGCGTATAGTTAATATCAAAGAAACGATTACCACGGCGCGACTCTGCTTCGTTAGCATTCACAGGGAATCGGTCATAGCTGCGTCCACCCGGGTGGCTGACGTGATAGCTGCAACCGCCAATACTTTTGCCATTCCAGGTATCAATCAAATCAAATACCAGCGGCGAATGAATGCCGATAGTTGGATGCAATGCCGATGGCGGTTGCCAGGCGCGATAGCGTACGCCACCAACATATTCCCCGTTTTTTCCTGTGGGGCTTAAACAAACGCGACGACCATTGCAGGCGAGCACATAACGGCCTGGCGTTAAACCGCTGACTTTGACTTGCAATCTTTCTACGGAAGAATCCACATAGCGCGATGTACCAAAACTGCTAATTTCTTCGCCCAACACATGCCAGGGTTCGATCGCCCAGCGTAATTCAATCTGGATATCATCCAGTTGTACGCGGCCATAATGGGGGAAACGAAATTCTTCAAACGCGGCGAGCCATTCAAGTTGAAATGGATAGCCATTTTCATTCAAATCATTCACGACATCGCGCAGGTCTTCCCATACATAATGTGGCAACATAAATTTATCGTGCAATAACGTACCCCAGCGCACTAACGGTTGGCGATACGGATTTTTCCAGAAGCGACTAATCAAACAGCGCAACAATAAAATTTGCACTAACGACATCCGCGCGTGGGGCGGCATTTCAAAACCGCGAAATTCCAGAATGCCCTGGCGGCCACTGGCGCTACCCGGTGAATATAGTTTATCGATGCAAAATTCCGAGCGATGGGTGTTGCCGGTAATGTCAATTAATAAATTGCGCATTAATCTATCGACTAACCAGGGTTGCTCTACAATACCATCGGGCATTTGTTTAAACGCAATTTCCAATTCATAGAGCATTTCATCGCGGCCTTCATCGACACGCGGTGATTGACTCGTTGGCCCGATAAATAATCCGGAAAATAAATAGGAAAGACCCGGATGGTGTTGCCAGTAAGTTACCAGGCTGCGCAATAAATCGGGGCGACGCAAAAACGGGCTATTCGCCGGTGTTGAACCGCCAAAGGTGACGTGGTTACCGCCCCCCGTACCTGAGTGGCGGCCATCGAGCATAAATTTTTCGGTACCCAAACGGCATTGCCGCGCGTCTTCATAAAGTGCTTCGGTATTTTTTACCAGATCATTCCAGGTTTCTACCGGATGAATATTCACTTCAATAACGCCCGGGTCAGGTGTAATTAAAAATTTCTTCAAACGATAATCTTTCGGTGGTTCGTAACCCTCAATAATGACCGGTATTCCCAGGGCCGACGCCGTGTCTTCAATTGCTTCAATCAAGGCAACATAATGTTCGAGGTAGGTGAGCGGGGGCATAAATAAATGCATGCGACCATCGCGCACTTCAAAACACAACGCAGTGCGAATGACATAACCGGCTTCGGTATAAAGTTTTTTCGACGCTGTTTGCACTGCTTGCGGTTGGGGATTGGTTATTGGTGATGCCGATGCTTTTTCGGCAATCAATTGCGTGTATTGCTGGCCACTGGGCGCGAGCGGTGCGCGAATTTCCAGCGGATCATTTTCCGGGTGATAACGCTCGTACTCATGCTCGGGAAACTCCAGCGAATTAAGCGGTAAACGCAAACCGAGTGGTGAATCGCCGGGAATCAATAATAAATTTTCCGAACGTAACTTCCAGCGGCCCGTGAGCCAGTTTTGTTGCAGATAATTCCATTCAAGCGGCAATACATAACCGGATTCGGTATTTAATCCACGCGATAATAACCTGGCGATACGGCGCCGTTCCAGGTCATCTTTTAAATCTGCTTTTAATGGATCTATATCGGCCGGTAATTTTTGTTCAGCCCACAAGTAGTACAAGGTATCTTCAAATGCGGGAATAATGTGCTCACTGTTTACTTGCAGTTTATCGCAGAGCGCGTGCGCGAATTTTTTTGCATCCAGATGTGTTAAACCATAATTTTTATCCACACGTGCGATTAACGCCGGGTTCCGCCACAGGGCTTCACCATCAGTGCGCCAGAAACAACCTAATGCCCAGCGCGGTACTTCTTCACCGGGATACCATTTTCCTTGTCCATAATGTAATAAACCATTAGGCGCAAAGGTGCTGCGCATGCGCAGTAATAAATCTTTAGCGAGGTGTAATTTATCGGTGCCCAGTGCGCCGGTGTTCCATTGCTCGGATTCCATATCATCGATAGAAACAAATGTGGGTTCGCCGCCGGTAGTTAAGCGTACATCCTGTTCAATTAATTCTTTATCGATTGCTGCGCCCAGTGCATTAATGGTCGCCCACTGTTCTTCGGTATAAGGTTTGGTTACGCGTGGATCTTCAAGGATACGAAACACATCGTTGCTGTAACTGAATTCCACTTCGCATTTACTGGTGGCACCAGTGATAGGTGCGGCGGAAATGGGATCAGGTGTGCACGCGAGTGGAATATGCCCTTCAGTCGCTAATAAACCGGAGGTGGGATCGAGGCCAACCCAGCCGGCACCGGGTACAAAAATTTCTGTCCATGCGTGTAAATCAGTGAAATCTTTTTCCGGGCCGCTGGGGCCATCAAGTGCTTTTACATCGGCTGTTAGTTGCACCAGATACCCCGACGCAAAACGCGCGGCATAACCCAGGTGACGAAAAATTTGTACCAGCAGCCAGGCGCTATCGCGGCATGAGCCTTTTGCTAGCGTTAATGTTTCTTCGCAGGTTTGTATCCCTGGTTCAAGGCGTACACCATAACCAATATCCTGTTGCAATTGTTGGTTGATGCTCACCATAAAATCGTTAATGTGCCAGGGCTTTTCCGTGACCTGACGATGGCGGATTTCGGTTTTGATTTTATTCACCAGCTTGCTTAACAATGGGCCGGCTTCGCTGATTTCCAGGTAGGGAATTAATTCGCGTTTGAGTTGAGGGTCATATTCAAACGGCACGTGCTCCGCATAATCTTCTACAAAAAAATCAAACGGATTAATGGATGCCATCTCGGCGATAACTTCCACTTCAATTTTTAAATGCGTGCATTGTTCGGGGAAAACCAGGCGCGCCTGGAAATTGCCGAACGGGTCCTGTTGCCAGTTAATAAAATGTTCGGGCTCAACTTTCAATGAGTAGCTATGAATTTTGGTGCGGCTATGGGGTGCCGGGCGCAGGCGCAGTACGTGGGGAAAAAGATTCGTTAAACGATCAAAGTGGTATTCAGTCTTATGGTGAATGGCAACACGAATAGCCATAAAAATTTCCTTCCAGTAACCGTAATGTGGACCATGCTGGTGCACTCAAGTGTGCATCAGGTCGGGAAAAGGGCAAATTATTATCATCCGTAATCGTTGTGATGCTGTGACATTCACATTTCATGCGGGTTAACTGACCTTTTCGTGGTTCAGGTTAGGTAAGGCAATATCTGCACCATGAGTGCACTGCGCCGTTTTTATTTAAGTCGCGCAGAAACAAAAACGCCGCAAAGGCTGCGGCGTTTTTTTTGAGATGTTATGCAATTAACTCTGCGGCGGCGGAGGTAATTGTAAGAACGCTTGTACTATCTGGTGATCCCAGGATTTGGTCAGGTTACGCAGATATTCATTATCAGCAGAGAACGAACTGTGTTTAATCGCGCCGCTATCGGTGGCATAAACCACCAATTCAATCGGCGGGCCAACAGTGAGGTTGGAACGCATGGTGGAATCCATGGAAACCAGCGCACAAAGTGATGCTGTATCCAGCGCAGTTTCCGGTTTGATAATGCGATCCAGGATTGGCTTGCCGTATTTGCTCTCGCCAATTTGCAGGTAGGGAGTTTGGTCCGAGGTGGTGATGTGATTCCCCTGGGGGTAAATCAAGGTAACGGCCGGGGTATCCAGGCCAATTTGACCTCCCAGCAGGAAGCTGGCTTCAAAGCTCACGTTGCTGTTGTGCTGGGCATGTTTTTCCTGGATCGCCACGCTGATTTCGCCTACATAGTCGGCGGCATCATGGATGCTGGTTACGGTTTCCAGGCTTACATCTGCCCCATCTTTAATGTCTTTGCGGATCTTGGCGATAACTGACTGGGTAGTAGCCAGGTTTCCGGCGGAGTTGATCACCAGCTGACGGTCGCCCTGAATACCAAAGTGATACATCTTGCTATAGGTGCTGACCTGGTCGACACCCGCATTAGTGCGGGAATCGGAACAGAAAACGACACCTGCGTTGACTTTGATGGCGACACAATAGGTCATAACTACAACCGGAGCTCGGAGAAAAAAGGGCGCCTAGGTTAAGAGCAGGCCAAATCAGCGTCAAGGCAATTTTTGACGACGCCTCAAGTGCACCACTGTGGGGCAAATGGGTGCGCTATTGCCTAACGTGTAACCCATGCAAAACACCGCCTTCAGAGTCAAAGCAATGTTTAATCACATTGTAGAAAGATGGGTCTTCATATTCATAAAATCGAAATAACGCGTAGGCTGCCAAATCTGCTAATTGAATTAACCTTGAGGCTTTTGAATCAAGAAATACTGGCACTTCAGCGTAATTACTGGTTTTCCCCCAGGTGTGACCAGTGTATTTGAATTCCCTGGCCAAGGTCTGAATGCGCTGTTCAGTAGTGGAATTATCGAAAATGATTATGCCTCGTTGCGGATCGTTGTATTTGTTATGCTGGCGTTTAAGGAACAAATCAAACCTGCTCGATAGCTGTTCAAATGCATATTCGACAGGATCTACACCAACCAGAATTTGTTTCCTAATAACCACACCAAACAAGTTAACCCCCTTCGAATGATAATCTGCAATACCTGCTTTTAATGCTGTTTTGATTGCAGTTAATCGATCAATTAATGAGAACGCCTTCCAGCCTTCTCGTCCGGAACGCATAGGTGATCCATGTAATTCGATTAGGTGAGGATCTTCAGGCGAGAATTGTTTTGCTATTTCATTAAGGTTTTGTTCGATCCAATGGGTTCTTCTTTCGAAAATAGAAACTCCGGCAAGAACAAAGTATTTTTGGGCGGGATCGCTGACTGAGCCAGATTCATCAACATACATCAGATGCATATTTTCAATTCCATTTGAATGAAACAGGCCGCCATTAAGGCGGCCTGTGTAAATTGGTAAGCCAGGCGGAATAAATATTCCAGGCGCACTGCGAAAAGGTCAGCACTCCCGACTCACCGTAGAGCCTAAAGATGCACTGGTTTTATGTCAAGCTTCATTTTTCCTGTTTTGCCAATAAGGCTTTTCCTGTTTGTTGTTTATTCCAATGCACATCCATTTGCGGGAACGGAATCGTGATGCCGTGTTCATCAAATGCGATTTTGATTTTTTCGTTCAGGGAAAATCGTACATCCCAATAATCGTCGGTTTTTACCCAGGGGCGGACGAAGAAATTCACACTGCTTGCGCCCAATTCCCCAACTACAATTTGTGGCTCCGGTTCAAACAATATACGTGATTCGGTTTTAATGATTGCCGCGATAACATCGCGAGCGAGACGGATATCATCGTTGTAACCGATGCTGAAAATCATATCGATACGGCGGGTAGCGCGCTTGGAATAATTAGTAATGTTGCTGCTATAAATAGAACCATTCGGAATGATGACTTCTTTGTTATCCCCGGTGCGCAAGGTGGTGGAGAAGATACCGATTTTTTCCACAATGCCGGACGTTCCTGCTGCTTCTACAAAATCGCCATCTTTAAACGGCCGGAAAATTAATAACATAAATCCGGCGGCGAAATTTTGCAGGGAACCTTGTAGCGCCAAACCAATTGCCAGGCCGGCCGCACCCAATACCGCGATAACCGAATTGGTATTTACTCCAAGCTGATCAAGCGCGGCGACAATCACAAATACCAGTAACAGGGCATTCACTAATGATTGGATAAAGTCCACCAGGATTTTATCCAGCTTGGTGTGCCTTAATACTTTGCCTAATACGCGCGCGATAATTTTTGCTACTAATTGACCGATCAGAAAAATCAGTAATGCAACCAGGATTTTCAAACTCCACGGCACAATAAACTTGTCGTAGATAACAATCATTTTAGCTTCTTCGATACCAAACATGGGCAACCTCATATCCATAATTGCATTAAATGGGAAATAGAATTTTGCGACTAATCCTAAAGCCAGGGTATGACCCTGGCATTACAGGATTGAATCAGGCAACTGAACCGGTAGTGCGAACGCGCTTGCTGCCTTTTACTGTTTCTGTCTTACGTGATTCGACGCGCTTTTTGATTTGCGCATCGATGATATTTTTCAATGCAATCAAAAAACCCACCACAATAAATGCCCCGGGCGGCAAGAGCGCAAAAATCATATTGGGATAATCGGCCCCAAACACATTCAGTTGCCAGTTACGCGCTGGCTCGCCAAATAGTAAATGCATATCAGAAAAAATATGGCCAGTACCCAGTAATTCGCGCACCGCTCCCACGCATACCAGCACCAGCAAGAAACCAAGGCCCATCATAAAACCGTCGACAGCCGCGGGTGTTAATTTATGTTTGCTGGCGAATGCATCGGCGCGACCAAGCACCGCGCAGTTGGTGACGATCAATGGAATAAATAAGCCGAGGATTTGATAAAGCTCGTAAGTAAATGCTTTCATCAACAATTCAATACAAGTTACGGCAGAGGCGATAATCATTACGAACGCGGGCAGGCGGATAGCATCGCTAACATAATGACGCAACAGCGATACTGCCGAGTTCGTAGTGGTTAACACCAGTAATGTTGCCAGGCCAAGACCCAGGGCATTGACTACCGTGGAGCTAACCGCGAGCAAGGGGCATAGGCCGAGCACTTGTACCAGCGCCGCATTATTGCTCCAGATGCCTTTTTCAATAATATCTTTGTAATTAACGTCACTCATGGGATTCACCGGTTGACGATGTTGTTGCCGGGGGTTGTACGCTGCTAAATAAACTTTCCTGATTCAATGCGACGAATTCCAGCACGCGTTTTATTTGGCCGACAACTGCACGCGGTGTAATTGTTGCCCCGGCAAATTGATCAAAAGTGCCGCCGTCTTTTTTAACGTTCCATTCTTCAATGACTGGCACCTGCAAACTCTTGCCATCGAAATTTAAAATCCACTGGCTCTTTTTCAATTCGATTTTATCACCTAACCCCGGTGTTTCCTTGTGCAATAAAATGCGCACACCGGCAATAGTCCCATCGCGGTTCACCCCCACGATCATACTGATATCACCCGAGTAGCCATCATGTGCTACTGCGGGAATAATCAATGCAGATATTTCACCGTTACGGCGTGCGCGATGGATTTTGCCGGTGGCATCCACCCCCAAATCGCTCCACCCGGATTGCGGAACGGGAATGGTATCGGTTAATAAATCGTTATCGTGTTGGCTGAGCGGAATAATTTCATAGAGCGCGCGTTGTTGTGCCGCGCGTTCGGCGCTGGCAATTCGATCTTGCGTACCGAGATTGGTCAATGCCAGTGCCCCTGCCGTGGCAAGCGCAAAGGCGGTGAGAATTAAACTGTTTTTGCTGATGGATCTACCAAGCATGATTTGCTCTTTGTTTATTTCACATCGGCTCAATGGCCATCGCGCGGTGTGCTATCGGTCGCACGGCGCGGTTTTTTGTGGCCATAGGTGCGCGGTGTGGTGTAGTAATCGATAAACGGTGCCGCGAAATTTAACAGTAATACCGCAAAAGCAACACCGTCAGGATAACTGGTACCCCAACTGCGAATCACATAAATCAAAACGCCAATCAGCGCGCCGTAAATGACACGCCCTTTATTACTGACCGCTGATGTCACCGGATCGGTCACAATAAAAAATGCACCGAGCATGGTTGCACCGGATAGCAAATGGAAAATCGGCGAGCCACTGGAGTTGGAGCTGCCGCTGTCATAAAAGAGTGTGGCCATAATGGCGAGTGCGGCGAGCATGGAAATTGGTGCGTGCCAGGTAAATACTTTTTTGTAGAGCAAATAAATACCGCCAATCAAAAACGCAATATTCACCCATTCCCAACCGGCGCCAGCCCAACGGCCATTAAATACAGCTTCTTTTTTGTATAAATCGTCCAGCGTTAAACCGGCATTTTGTTTCATGATGTCCAGCACCGTTGCCGAACTGTAACCATCAATGTGTGTGCCGAAGAATATTTTTTCCAGTGCCGCAACGAGGCTCGGTGTCGTTTGACCATCAGACAATAAAGGTAATGGTGTTGGCCATGCGCTCATTTGCAAAGGAAAAGAAACTAGTAATAACGCATAAGCGACCATTGCTGGATTAAACGGATTAAAACCCATGCCGCCATACAATTGTTTCGCAAGTACAATCGCAATAAAACTTGCGCTGATCACTAACCACCAGGGGCAATAAGCCGGTAATGAAACACCGATTAAAATTCCTGTTACCAATGCGCTGCAATCGCGCAAATAAAACATAATCGGGCGCTGGCGCAGCTTCATCACTGCTGCTTCAAATGCGAGGCAGGTGATGCTTGCTAAAAAAACATTGATTAATACACCGATGCCAAAAAAATGTGTAAGCGCCGCTATGCCGGGAAATGTGGCATAGACAACCAAACGCATAATGCGCCCGGTGCGATTGGCCCCGTGGGTGTGGGGGGAGGTGATATTTAATAATGCCATCAGGCAATCTCGTTCAGTTTTTCTTCCAGCCTGGTGACGCCAAGACGGAAGGCTTCAATGTTGGGATCATTTTCTGCTTCGGCTTGAGCCAAACGCTCGCGCGCTTTTTGCAGGCGCAATTGCAATGCCTGGATTTGTTCGGCCCGTTTTTGCCCATCACTTTTGTTTGCCATGGCTGTAGCTTTTTGTCTGGCTTTTTCGATGGCAATCTGCGCGGCAGTTTTTTCCGCTTTCACCGCTACTGGCTCATTTGCACCGGGTTCCGTCAATTGCGCTTCTGTTTCAGCAATTTTTTCGCGCAGTTTGTCCACACCTTGCTGTAGCGCGGCCACATTGATACTGCCGTCAGCTTTTGCTTCAGCAACGCGTTCTTCGGCTTTAGCCAAACGCGAGTGCAAGGATTCGATGTTGCTACGAATTCTATCGGCAGGTGAAATTGCCAGTTTTGCTTGTGCACGCGCGATCGCCGCTGCAATCGGATCGTCTATTGCGGTGGTGGTTGCCACTGCAGGTGTGGTGGCAGTTGGTAATGGTTCCGGGGCAGCTAGCTCCGGTTGGGTCGCTATAAAGTCCGCCAGTTTTTTCTCGGCTTCAGCAAGTTTTAATGCAGCTTGTTTAACACGCACTTGCTGTTTAACAAGTTGTTCCTCGCTGATTACCGGATTGGTTTTATTTGGCACCAGGGGTTTTTGCGCAAACTCAAGTGTGCTCTTCGCCGCATTGACCATGCGTTCGAGTTTTATCTTTTGTTCGTCAGCAGATATTTGTACTGCACTTGCTTTGGCAACTGCCGCAGCAACAATGTCAGTTGTTGTTGCAAGCGCTTCCAGCGGCTCAGAAGTAGCGATAGTTTTTTCCGCCAGTTTTTTCTTCGCTTCTTCTGCTGCTTTTTGGCGAAGCAAACGTTTGGCTTCTTTTTCCGCTTCTTCTTTAGCGATACGCGCCTGACGGAATTCAAACCGCTGGCGAGAGCGATCCGCTTTTTCTTTTTCTATTTCTTGCTGGCGAATGCTGCCTTTGGCGGCGCGGTAATATTGCACCAGCGGAATCGAACTTGGACACACGTAGGAACATGCACCGCATTCAATGCAATCAAATAAATTGTGTGTTTCCAGTCGATCAAAATCTTCTGCTTGTGCATACCAGAATAATTGTTGCGGTAACAAACTGACGGGGCACACTTCTGCACACAGGCCGCAGCGAATGCAGGCTTGTGCCGGTGCGGGCGGCGGCAATTCCTGCTTTCCCGGTGCGAGAATGCAATTGGTAGTTTTAATGACCGGCGCATCCAGATCCAACAACGTGAAACCCATCATCGGGCCGCCCATTACGACGCGTGACGCGCGATTCGCATCAAAACCGTGTTGCTCTAATACGTAGCTAATTGGAGTGCCGAATAACACATCAATATTGCGTTGGGTTTGCAATGCTTCACCCACAATCGTCGTCACACGCGAAATCATCGGTTCGCCGTAGCGCACTGCGCGCCATGCGGCAACTGCGGTTGCGACGTTAACGCAAATCACACCGATATCCGCCGAGTGATGTCCGCTCGGTGTTTCGCGTCCGGTTAATATCTGGATGATTTGCTTTGCGCCGCCCGACGGATATTTTGTCGGGAAAGAAACGACCTGGATTTTTTTTGCTTCGGGATCAGTCACCGCTGCCGCCGCGATTGCCATTTTTAGCGCGGCGATGGCCTTGGGTTTGTTGTCTTCCACACCGATCAATAATTTTTCGGGATGGTGCAAAATATGGCTAAGCAATAACGTGCCCGCAATTAATTCATTGGCGCGTACTTGCATCAACATATCATCAGCGGTGATGTAGGGTTCGCACTCGGCGCCGTTGAGAATTAATGTATCAATGACTTGTGTGGATTTCGGGGCAAGTTTTACGGCGGTGGGAAAACCGGCGCCACCTAATCCGGCCACTCCGGCAGCGCGAATTTTATCGAGCAATTCCAGGCGATCCAGCGCGCGAAAATCAGCGCACTCTTCTTTTTCAATCCACGCATGCAAACCATCGGGCTGGATCACAATGGATTGCGCGGCAATTCCGGAAGGGTGGGGAATTGCCCGGTCTTCAATCGCGATCACCGTTCCAGAAGTGGAGGCGTGGGTATTCGCACTAAAAGTGCCATCGGCAGCGCCGATTAATTGCCCCGCTAACACTGAATCGCCAACCTGCACCACCGGTTGGGCCGGGGTGCCCATATGCTGGTTCAATGGGATGACTAGTAGCGGCGGCAGGGGAATTTCGCCCAGCGGTAATTGCAGCGACTGGTTTTTATTTTCCGGTGGATGAATGCCGCCGGGAATATCCCAAACTCTGGTTAAACTGGTCATTACGCGGCCTTTTCGTCGTCGCTGTTGCGGCGGTCAGAAGCGATCAAATTGAGCTCGTTGGCCACTACATGGAATAGCGGTTTCTGGTTAGTGGTGGGCAGCGTCCATTTCCAGGCATTGAGATCGGTTTGCACTGGAATCATATCGATACAATCCACCGGGCAGGGCTCCACGCACAAATCACAACCCGTGCATTCATCGGCGATTACCGTATGCATTTGTTTAGCTGCGCCGAGGATCGCATCCGTTGGGCAGGCCTGGATACATTTAGTACAGCCTATGCATTCCTCCTCGCGAATAAACGCGACTTTCTTGACCTCGGAATATTCGCCGTGCTCAGTGTCCAGTGACGGGGCAGGTACATCAAGCAAATCGGCGAGGGCATTAATCGTCGCCTGGCCGCCGGGTGGACATTTATTGATGTCTTCGCCGTTAACGATGGCTTGTGCGTAAGGCTTGCAACCGGGATGACCGCATTGGCCGCATTGGGTTTGTGGCAACAACGCATCGATGCGCTCGACCAGTGGGTCACCGTCCACTTTATATTTTACCGCCGCAAAACCCAGGATCGCCCCGAAGGCAGCGGATAATCCACCTAACGCCAGGAGCGCGCTGAGAATCGGGTTTTGCAGGATAACGTCGATCATGATGCTGGCCCGGAATTACTGTGCACTGACCAATCCGCCAAAGCCGAGAAAGGCAAGGGCGATAAGGCCGGCAGTGATCATCCCGATTGATGCACCTTTAAACGGTGCTGGCACATCGGCAACAGCAAGGCGTTCGCGCATGGCGGAAAACAGGATTAGCACCATTGCAAATCCCAGTGAGCCGCCGAAACCGTAGAGCGTCGATTCAAAGAAATTATGTGCTTTCTGGGTATTCAATAATGCAACACCAAGTACCGCGCAATTCACAGTAATCAACGGAAGAAAAATTCCCAGCATGCGATAGAGCAGCGGGCTGGTTTTCTCCATAAACATTTTTACGAATTGCACGACGGCGGCGATAACCAAAATAAACGCGATAGTACGCAAATACTGCAAACCCAGTGGGGCGAGAATCCAGGTATCCACCAGATAACTGCAAATAGAGGCAAGGGTCATCACAAACATGGTTGCGCCGCCCATCCCGATAGCGCTTTCCAGTTTGTTGGAAACGCCCATAAATGGACACAAGCCAAGGAACTGTGCCAGCACAAAGTTGTTCACCAGTACCGTGCTAAGCAGAATGATGGCCAATTCGCTAAGAGTCATGATGTGTTCTGCCGGGAATAAACGAGGTTGTTTGTGGTGTTATAAATTGTAGGTTGCTGGTGAGGAACGAACCGCAACATTCGTCCTCGCAAGCGGCACAATGTATTTTAAATCACAATCGCAAGGATCGGGCTTTCGGTTTGCGCGGGGCGATGGGCATGTTGGGGTTCGTTCCTCACCGCCAACCTACAATAGCGGTGTATTCCGACAAGGAGCGAACCCCAAACATTTATGGGGATTTACATCACCCGTTGCCCTGGCTTCGCACCGCTGTGCGGCTCCAGTAAATACAATTCATTACCGCCAGGGCCTGCCGCCAACACCATGCCTTCACTCATACCGAATTTCATTTTGCGCGGCTTGAGGTTCGCAACAACCACAGTGAGTTTGCCTACCAAATCTTCCGGTTTATACGCTGCTTTGATTCCCGAAAACACATTGCGGGTTTCGCCACCGAGATCCAGCGTCAGGCGCAATAATTTATCTGAACCTTCCACATGTTCTGCATTCGCAATCAGGGCGATACGCAAATCTACTTTAGCGAAATCATCGAATTCAATTTCTGCTGCGATGGGTTCACCGGATTTTTCAGCAGCAGGTGCTTTTGCCGATGTTTTTGCCGGGGCAGCTGCGGCTAAAGATTCTTTACCCGCTTCAATCATCGCATCCACTTTGTCTTTTTCCACGCGCGTTAACAGTGGTTTGAATTCGTTAATTTTTCCACCAGAGCGGAAACTGATGGGCGCATTCCAGCTTAATGTTTCACCAAGGAATTGTTCTGCGTCTTTTGTTAATGCCGGCAACACGGGTTTCAAATAGGTCAGCAACGCGCGGAACATATTAATGCCGAGTGTGCATACCGCTTGCGTTTGCGCTTCGGCGCCTGCTTGCTTGGCAAGTTTCCATGGCTCTTGTGTGGCGATGTATTCGTTAGCGGCATCGGCCAGCGCCATAATTTCGCGCATGGCTTTGCTGTAGTCGCGGCTTTCATAATAGTTGGCGATAGTTTCGCCCGCATCGATAAATTGTTGCCACAACGCCTTATCAGCAATTTCAGTTGCCAATACACCACCAGCATTGTTAATGAATTTCGCCGTGCGGCTGGCGATATTCACTACTTTACCAACCAGATCCGAATTCACGCGCTGGATAAAATCCTCCAGGTTCAAATCGATATCATCCACATTGCTGGTGAGTTTTGCGGCAAAGTAATAACGCAAATATTCCGGATTCAAATGGTCGAGGTAAGTGCGCGCATTAATAAAAGTACCGCGCGATTTACTCATCTTGGTGCCGTTCACGGTTAAAAATCCGTGCACGCAAATTTTGGTCGGCGTGCGCAAATTGGCGGAGTGCAGCATCGCCGGCCAAAAGAGCGCGTGGAAATTTACGATGTCCTTGCCGATAAAGTGATACACGTCGGCAGTGGAGTCCAGCTTCCAATATTCCTGCCAATCTCCACCGGTTTTATCTAACAGGTTTTTCAAACTGGCGATATAGCCGATGGGGGCATCCAGCCACACATAAAAATATTTGCCGGGTTCACCGGGAATTTCAAAACCGAAATAAGGTGCATCGCGGGAGATATCCCATTCCTGCAAACCGGCATCCAGCCATTCGGCCATTTTGTTGGCAACTTCATCCTGCAAGTGACCGGCGCGCGTCCAGGTTTTCAGGAAATCGCTGAACGCGGGCAGGGTGAAGAAAAAGTGTTCGGAATCTTTCGCTACCGGCGTCGCACCGGAAATCGCTGATTTTGGATTGATCAAATCCATTGGTGAATAAGTTGCACCGCATTTCTCGCAGTTATCGCCGTATTGGTCTTCGGTTTTACATTTGGGGCAAGTGCCTTTGATGTAACGGTCAGCGAGGAACAATTGCTTTTCCGGGTCATAGGCTTGGGTAATGGCGCGGGTGGCGATATGACCATTGGCTTTCAAACGGCTGTAAATCAGGTTGGACAGCTCGCGATTTTCATCCGAATGGGTTGAATGGTAGTTGTCGAAATTGATATTAAACGCTGCAAAGTCAGCCTCATGTTCGGCTTTGACATTGGCGATTTGCTGTTCGGCTGAATGACCCAACTGCTCGGCTTTAAGCATGATCGCAGTGCCGTGGGCATCATCGGCACAGACGTAAGTACAATCCACCCCACGTATTTTCTGGAAGCGCACCCAAATATCGGTCTGGATATATTCCACCAGGTGGCCGAGGTGGATCGAACCGTTGGCATAGGGTAATGCACTGGTAACGAGAATCTTACGGGATGATTGAGTCATAGGATTACAACCTGTAACAGTCAGAAGTCAACGCCGAAGGCAGGGCGCAAGGCAAAAATTGGGCGCGCACTATAGCATTTTTGAGCAGCCTTTTCGTAGCGATCCCCTTATATGCCAGCAATTTTGTCAAATTTGCAAAATTGTTAAATTTGCAATTTTGGCGACAATCGCATGATCGAATATTCGACAAAAAAGTGTATTGCTACCGCTGGATGTTGGAAAAATCAGCATTTAAGGCGATTCTTTCCCGGTTTCAGATTATAAAAACGTTGGCGCGGCTCGTGCTAATGACTTCTGTTGCTTAGCAATTTCGTTTTGTTTATCAATGTCGCTGGTTTAAAACGATAAAAATCGACACCTTAACTCATGGACTAACAATGGCTCCTTCATCTCCTGTTGATCAAAGCACATTCCGTCGCATCCTCGCGCGCAATATCGTCTTCCCCCTGGTATTCGGCTTGATTAATGCCGCCGTTTTTATTGTGCTGATTCTGTTTTTACTCAATGCCTTCCGGTGGGTTGAACACACAGAGGCGGTACTGGCTAAATCCCATGAATCATCGCGGTTGATGGTAGATATGCAAACTGGAATGCGCGGATTCCTTATTACCGGTGAAGAACCGTTTTTGAATATCTATCGGCTTGCGCGCCCCAAGGTTAGCCCTGAGTTAACCATGCTGAAGGAAATGGTTGGCGATAACAAAGTTCAGGTAGAGCGCTTGCTACGCATTGAAGCGATGCATGCTGAATGGGTTGCCTACAGTGAGCGCGCCATCGAGATGCGCCGTAATAATGGTGATTACGCGAAGCTGGTGAGCAGTCGCGGGCAACAGGAATTTAATGAAATTCGCCGCGAAATTACTGATTTCCAGGATATGGAAAATAATTTTCTGATAGAGCGCCGCGAAGATGCGCGCAATGTAACCATTATTTCGATAATTGTTTACCTGGCCGTGATGGTGGTGGTTACGGGATTATTAAGTTATTTGGGGCGTCGCGAGTTAGTCCAGCTTTCCAATACCTACAACGACTCCCTTGAAGAGCGTCGCCGCCATGCCGAAACACTTGAACAACAAAATTGGCAGCGCGCAGGGCAGGCACGCCTTGCGGAACAAAGTATTGGCCAGGCTTCCATGGGCGCGCTGGGGCAAATCATCCTGGATTTCCTTGTCCATTACCTGGGTGCATCGGCTGCCGCTTTTTATTCGCGCCGCAGCGGTCACCATGCATTGCAACGGATCGCGAGCTACGGTTTCCGCCATGATATGGCCGATGCGCAGCAAACCCTGGAAGCGGGTGAGAGTCTGGTGGAACAGGCTCTGTTATCCAACCGCATAATTGAATTAAACGATGTACCTGCGGATTACGTAAAAATTAATTCCGGATTGGGTGAAGCTGTACCGCGCCATATTGTGATGGTGCCGGTGGCCCACGATGATCAAACCAACGGTGTTATTGAATTAGGTTTTTTGCATGCGCCGGCAACACGCGATATTGAATTCCTGAAACTCGTTGCCCCGAATATCGGCAATTCGCTGGAAATGGCGATTAATCGCCGTCGCCTGCAGGATGTATTGGAAGAGACACAACAACTCAACGAAGAGTTGCAAGTACAACAAGAAGAATTGCGCACCGCCAATGAAGAACTTGAAGAACAATCGCGGATATTGGAAGAGTCGCAGGCATTGTTGGAAAACCAAAAAGCAGAATTGGAACAAACCAACGAAAAATTATTGGACCAGGCTGTCGTGCTGGATCAAAAAAATGTTGCGCTCAATACCATCCAGGTGGAATTGGAAGAGCGTGCGGCCGAGCTGCAACGCGCAAGTAAATACAAATCTGAATTCCTGGCCAATATGTCGCACGAATTGCGCACTCCATTAAACAGCTCGATGATCCTGGCAAAATTGCTGGCCGAAAATGCCAAGGGCAACCTCAATCCGGAGCAAGTACAGTTCGCCAACAGTATTTACTCTGCTGGCAATGATTTGCTGAATTTGATTAACGACATCCTTGATATCTCCAAAGTCGAAGCCGGTAAACTGGAATTGGCTCCAGAGGTGATTCCAATCCAGCGTTTGGTCGATTCATTGCGCCTCACATTTGAACCATTAGCGACGCAAAAAAAACTGGAGTTTTCGGCCGCGATTGAAGCGGGCACATTGCCGTCGATTTTTACCGACCATCAACGCCTTGAACAAATCCTTAAAAATTTGCTCTCCAATGCCATCAAATTTACCGAGCAGGGCAAAATCAGTATTGCTATCGCCCCCGCGCCGGATAATGGAATTTCATTCGCAGTAACCGATTCAGGAATTGGTATTGCCATCGAGCATCAAACCTTAATATTTGAAGCCTTCCAGCAAGCGGATGGCAGCATCAGTCGTCGCTACGGTGGCACCGGTTTGGGGTTATCGATTTCGCGTGACCTCGCCAGTTTGCTGGGCGGCAGTATCAGCGTGAGCAGCACACCGGGAGTGGGCAGTACATTTACGCTGGTATTGCCGGCGGAATTATCGCTTGCGCTTGATGAGCCCGTTCCAACACCCGTGCCAGAAAAACCACAGGCTGCTACTCCAGCGATAGAAAAAATTGCTGACAATAAAGTGCAACAGCCATCAACCGAAAAACGTTTCTTTAATGATGATCGCGATAAAAACACCGATGCCACTCGCAGTGTACTTATCATTGAAGATGATGCGGATTTCGCCAGCATTCTTTATGACCTTGCGCACGAATTGCAATATCGTTGCCTGGTAGCAGAAACCGCAGGGGAAGGTTTACAGATTGCGAGTGATTTTATCCCTGATGCGATATTGCTCGATATCGGCTTGCCGGATACCTCGGGTTTGAATGTGTTGCAAAAATTAAAAGCAAATCCGCTGACGCGCCATATACCGGTGCACATTGTGTCTGCGGCGGATCGCAGTGAAGCTGCCTTGCAGATGGGCGCGGTAGGTTATATGAGTAAACCTACAACCCGCGATCGTTTGAAAGACGTATTCGATAAACTGGAAGACAAACTCACGCGCAAAGTAAAACGTGTACTGCTGGTGGAAGACGATGCGTTACAACGCCAGAGCGTAGTGAAATTAATTGGCGATGAAGATATTGATATCACGGCGGTTGAGTTGGGCGAAGAAGCCATTGAGTTATTACGCACCACCATTTTTGATTGCATGATCATCGATTTGAAATTGCCGGATATGCAAGGCCATGAATTGTTGCAACGCATGTCCACGGAAGATATTTGTTGTTTCCCGCCAGTGATTGTATACACCGGCCGCAACCTGACGCGCGCGGAAGAAAATGAACTGCTGAAATATTCCCGTTCGATCATTATCAAAGGTGCACGCTCGCCGGAGCGCTTGTTAGATGAAGTCACGTTGTTCTTGCACAAGGTTGAATCGGAATTATCCAGTGAGCGCCAAAGTATGTTGAAAACCGTGCGTAGCCGTGACCGTGTATTGGAAGGTCGTCGGGTGCTGCTGGTGGATGACGATATGCGCAATATTTTTGCGTTAACCGGTGCGCTCGAACAAAAAGGCGCAATTGTGGAAATTGCGCGCAATGGGTTGGAGTCGCTTGAAAAACTGAATGAAGTTCCGGAAATTGATCTGGTATTGATGGATGTGATGATGCCGATAATGGACGGGCTTGAGGCCATGCGTCGCATCCGCACGGATGTGCGTTTCCAGAAGTTACCGATTATTGCGATCACCGCCAAAGCGATGAAAGATGACCAGGAGCAATGTTTAAAAGCGGGAGCATCGGATTATCTGGCGAAACCAATTGATATTGACAGGCTCTATTCATTATTACGGGTGTGGATGCCCACTATGGATCGTATCTAGAGATGAGCCTGATTAATGAATAACCCTACCAGTATTGACATCGAACTGAAGTTATTAATCGAAGCGATTTATCTGAAATACAGTTACGATTTTCGCGATTACGCTGGCGCTTCACAAAAGCGCCGCGTTTTTCATGCGATGACGCAATTGCACTGTGAATCGATTTCAGAGCTTCAGGCAAAAGTATTGCACGACCCTGATACCTTTATGGAGTTGCTGCAATACCTCACGATCCCGACGACCGAAATGTTCCGCGATCCGGAATATTTCCTCGCATTACGCGAACATGTCGTGCCGTTTTTAAAAACCTATCCGTCATTAAAAATCTGGATTGCCGGTTGCAGCACCGGTGAAGAACTTTACTCCATGGCGATACTGTTAAAAGAAGAGGGATTACTGGAGCGCAGTATTATCTATGCCACAGACATTAATCCTCATTCACTTGAAAAAGCCAGGAAGGGAATTTTTTCGTTAGAGCGCGTGCGTAATTACACCGCGAATTACCAGGCCGCCGGTGGCAAACAATCGTTTTCGGATTACTACACTGCGGCATACGATGGAGTGTTATTTGATCGCAGTTTGTGTGAAAACGTGAGCTTTGCCGATCACAGCCTCGCGACCGATAGTGTATTTTCTGAAACGCATTTGGTGTGTTGCCGCAATGTCATGATTTATTTTAACCCTGCACTGCAAGAGCGGGCGCTGGGGTTATTTCATGAATCATTGTGCCATCGTGGCTTCCTTGGCCTGGGCAGCAAGGAGAGCATTGATTTTTCCAGCCATGCAAATCATTTTGAGCCTTTGGTAAAACCCCAGCGCATTTATCGCAAATGTTAAGGCGTCATTGCTATGGCTAACGCGTACTCCGGAAAATTTTTTGATCGCACACTGAGTGTCGATACGCTCACCAAAAAGTTAGGTAATCGGCGCATCGATGCCATTGTGATTGGCGCTTCAGCAGGCGGTATCCGGGCATTGATGAAAATCCTCGGCACCTTGCCGGCGCATTGTCAGGTGCCGATTATTATTGTTGTACATATGCCGGACTCGCGGGAGTCGCGCCTGGCGGAAGTTTTCCAGCATCATTTTGCGATGGCTGTTAGGATGGCGGAGGACAAGCACCGTATTGCACCGGGGCATATTTATTTTGCCGGGTCCGGTTATCATTTGTCGATTGAGCGCGACCGCAGCTTTTCCCTGAGTTGTGAAGAGCCGGTACATTATTCGCGGCCCTCGATTGATATCTTAATGTCATCGGCGGCGGACGCGTACGGCGCATCACTGGCGGGTATTTTATTAACCGGGGCCAACCAGGATGGCGCAGAAGGTATGGCCTGTATTAATAAGGCTGGCGGGCTCACGATTATCCAGGACCCGCATGAAGCGGAAATGGCAATTATGCCGCAAGCAGCGCTTGATTTATTTACGCCGGATTTCGTTTTGCCGTTGGAAGAAATCCGGCAGCTAATATTTAAATTGGAGATATCTTGATGCAACGCACCAAGCTACTCATTGTTGATGATTTGCGAGAAAACTTGCTGGCACTGACGCGGATTATCGAACAGGATGATCGTGAAATTTATCAAGCCTCTTCCGGCGAAGCGGCGCTGGCATTATTGCTTGAACACGATTTTGCATTAGCAATTCTCGACGTCATGATGCCGGATATGAATGGTTTTGAATTGGCGGAGCTAATGCGTGGCACGGAAAAAACCCGCCATATTCCCATCGTATTCGTCAGCGCCGGCGGCAAGGAATTAAATTACGCATTCAAAGGTTATGAAACCGGCGCGGTAGATTTTCTCCACAAGCCATTGGATATTGCTGCGGTCAAAAGCAAAGTGAATGTGTTTGTTTCGCTCTACCAACAACGGATTAAAGTAAAACAACAAGTGGAAGCCCTGGAACAAAGCCAGCGTGAACTACATGCAACCCAGCTTGAGTTAGAGCGGGCGTTAAAAATGCGCGATGATTTTATGTCATTGGTCGCACATGAATTAAGGACACCTCTGAATACTTTGCATCTGGAAACCCAGGTGCGCCGCGTGCGGTTGCAACGCGAAGATATCGCTGCATTTAATAAGGAATCATTAAATTCGATGGTGGAGCGTGATAGCCGCCAAATCCAAAGCATGATTCGTTTGATCAATGACATGGTGGACGTCTCCCGTGCAACAACCGGTACACTGTCCATCCGCCCCGGCAGCGTTAACCTCGCGCAACTGGTAACGCGTATCGTCGGTGATTTCTCCCAGCAAGCGCATCTGGCCGGCTGTTGTTTCAGGCTCGATCCCGTCCCGGAAGTTATTGGTGAGTGGGATGAATTCCGTGTTGAACAAGTGCTGGTTAATCTCATCACTAACGCGTTGCGCTATGGTGGTGGCAAACCGGTAAAAATCAGTTTTTCATTAACCGATGATTATGTAGAAATTCATGTTCAGGATCAGGGCGCAGGTATTCCCGAAAGTGAACAGCAGCGTATATTTGAAAAGTTCGAACGCCTGGGTAACAACCAGGTGAAAGAAGGGCTGGGCATGGGGCTATACATTGCACGGCAATTGGCAGAAGCCCACGGTGGGAAATTAACTGTCAGAAATACACCGGGGTCCGGTGCATGTTTTACGTTATGTTTGCCTTTCACGCACAAACAAGATTAAAGAATACATATCGCGTTGGTGTGAAAGTGTATGAAAATTCCCAGGCATTGATTACAAAAACATTCAGGTATGGCTGGATTTTAATTGTTGTTACAACGCCGCCAAAATTCCAAGTAATTCCTGGAGGTCGACCGGCTTTACCAAATGATGATCGAAGCCGGCGTGTAATGATTTTTTCCGGTCGCTATCCTGCCCATACCCGGTAATCGCAATAATCAGCGCGGTTGAAGTTTCACTGTGGTTGCGCAATAGTTTTACCAGTGTAATTCCATCCATATCGGGTAAACCGATATCGAGTAAACAAATGCGCGGTGCGTTAATGCTAACCTGATCCAATGCCGCTTTAGCGCTGTGCGCGATGCTGACTTTGTATCCTGCTATTTCCAGGATTGTCCCCAGTGTTACCGCTGCGTCAACATTATCGTCCACAATCATAATGTGTTGCGGTGTCTTCACGGATTTCAATTCAGAATAAACGGTTTGGGTTGATGCCGGTGCCTCGGTAACGCGCGGCAGCGTTATTGTAAACGTGCTGCCTTTGCCCAAGCCCGCGCTGTGTGCGGTTACCTGGCCGCCGTGTAAATTTACCAGGCTTTTGACAATAGCGAGCCCAATTCCCAAACCACCTTGTGCGCGGTCTGAGCTCCTTTCCGCTTGCGCAAACATATCAAAAACATGGGCGAGCACTTCAGGCTCCATACCAATTCCATTATCCGTCACCGAAAAAATAACGTTGGTATCATCGACTACAACGCTGAGGGAGATCTGTCCTGCGGGCGGCGTATATTTAGCGGCATTATTTAAAATATTGGCGATGATTTGCACCAATCGTTTTTGATCGCCAAAAATGGATGCGGTTAAGGGTAAATCCAGTACGGTTAACTGATGTTGCCGTGCATCGATTAATGGCCGCACTTGTTCGACGGCACTCGCGACAATTTGCCATGCATCCTGCACGCCTTCATCCAGTGTAACCAGACCGCGCGAGACCCTGGATACATCCAGTAAATCATCAATAAGGCCGGTCATGTGGCGCACTTGCCGCGAAATAATTTCACTGGTCTGCTGGATTTTTTTTCGATCCAGTGTTGGAACACGCAGTAATTCGGACGCGGCGCTAATCGGTGCGAGTGGATTGCGTAATTCATGCGCAAGCATTGCAAGGAATTCATCTTTACGTCGGTCAATTTCCCGCATTTCATATTGCCGTGTTCGCGCTCGCAACGCAGAGGCTGCCGCGCTCACTAACGTTACCGTGCTAACAGGTCGATCCAATAAAGTGATATTTCCCAATAATGCGTAGCGCCTGCGCATATCGGGGGTATCGGGTGCTATTTGTCGTAGCACCAGAAATGGAAAATCAGACCAGCTGGGCTGGCTCTCCAGAAATGGACGAATCCGTTTTAAGAATTCATGTGTAAGCGCCTCATCCGCAACAATTAGCGCTCCGGCATCTTTATTTATCTCTTCAAAGGTTTCATTAATGTGCGTGCACACTTGGCAAGTCATTTGTGCACGTTCCAGAACGCCGGCCAGGAGCCGTCCATCCTTACCAGTGGGTGCGTAAATTAGTAAACGATTTTCCATTCCCATATTCATCACGCCTTACGCAACCGCTTCTAATAGGCCATCAATATAATTAAATAAAATTTTATTTACTCCAACGGACTTTGGTATGGAACCTGATGCTGAATATGAACATCCGACGCATTTATAAAACTGGGTACGCCGGTTAATATTCCCTGGAAATTATTAAGCACTGCACCCACAGTAATTCCCTGCGAGGTAATTTCAAAACGCCGCAATGCGGTTTCGTGCGCGCTACCGCGTTTTTTGAATACAGAAATTGCTTTTTCAACGGCTCCACGCGCTTCGAAGTAGCGCAGGATCAATACATTGTCCGCCATGTAACTGACGTCGATACCCGTTGACATAGGCCCCACAATACCTTGATGCACACCGATAAGGAACGTTAATACACCGCGTTGCCCCAGATAGGTCAGCACATCGTGTAAATGTGTTGCTAGGAAACGTGCATCCGGCATCGCGTTCAAATATCCATTTAAGCTATCAATGACAATCACCTTCGCGCCGTTATCGGCCAGTGCTCGCACACTGTGCGTGAATTCTCCCGGCGACATTTCAGCGGGATCAATTTGGTTAACCGTTAACAAACCGGATTCATAGGGCTCGTGTAAATCAAGGCCTATTCCTTTGCTGCGGTTAAGCAGTGTATTCAGCGATTCTTCAAACAAAAAGATGGCCGCTTTTTCGCCGCGTGCTGTAATCGATTTTACGAATTGGCAAGCCAAACTGGATTTACCGGTACCGGGTGGCCCTGAAATAAACGTGCTTGAACCTTCTTCAATACCGCCACCCAATAACGCATCGAATCCTGCTAGCCCGCTTCGAATCTGATTGCGTTCTGCCAGGTGTCGTGATTCAGCAACAATCACATTCGGGTACACCACAATACCGCCAGTGATAATACTGTAATCGTGTGGGCCACGTCGGTAATTAATTCCGCGATATTTCAGAATACGCACTACACGCCGCTCAGCGCCGTAATCAGAATCAAAATGTTGCAACGAAATAACGCCGTGCGCAATGCTGCGCACCTGCAAATCCTGTCGCACGGACGATTTATCATCCAACAATAGCGCAGTGCAAGAACGATTCGCAAAATATTGTTTCAAACCCAATACGTGCCGACGATAACGCAAAGGATTGCCGGATAGCAATTGCAGTTCTGACAATGAATCCAGCACAACACGCGTTGGATTCATTTGCTCAATCATTTCAAGGATAAGATTGTTTGTCTCACCCAGTTCAACTTCTGACGGATGTAATGCTGTGTATTGTTCAGCGGGATCGAGCAAGTTAGCTTCTTGAATAACTTCATGGATAGTCACGCCCTCTAATGAAAAACCATGCGCCTGTGCAACCGCGCGGAGTTCAACTTCATTTTCGGAAAGCGTGATATATAAAACTTTCTCACCTTGCTTCGCACCTTCAATCAGGAATTGGATGGCCATGGTGGTCTTGCCTGCACCGGGGTCACCCTCCAGCAAATAGAGCCGTTCTTTCGTCAGGCCACCGCCCAGAATATGGTCAAGGCCGGGGATACCGGTAGAGATAAAATCTTTGCTCACAGTATTTTGAGTAACCATGTTTGTTTCCTTTTTCTGGATGTTACGGGGGCCGGGTTGTACATGAGCCGGTGTAACGAAAGCGCTTACAATGGTATAGATTGCGTTGATTGCCAGAAATTCAAATCCGAAGGAGATCCAAATCCCAAAAAATTAAATTTTCGGTATTTGTAAATAAAAAATGCTAAAAAAATGCGTCCAATTTGGATTCCACCGTTCATATTATGTTCATTTTCAGCGGAAAAATCGTCATTATCTGGATAGATGGACAATGTGAACTAACCATCCGGGTCGAGCCAGCCATGTATTAATTTATATTGTTTTGTATAAATTTTTATGTGTGGTTAACAGGGATTGGTATTTTTTGTTGGCTTTTGCTTTTTGCCAAAATTGGTAAAAAATTTCTGCGCTACGGACTTTTTCGTCATCGGGTACAAGAGGCAACATTTCCCTTCCATGTGCACCGCTTTGTCCCTTTTTATCTTGCGGTACCGGTCCGTCATATTTTTTTCCACTTTTATGGTTGGCATAGCGGCGGCTGCGGGTATAACCCATTTGCAAAAATTTTCGGGCCATATCTGCACCCACAAAATCATCATCGCTTAAATATTGTTTAAACAAGGTATAAATTTTCTGTGAGGATTTTTTTGCCAGTTCAGGCGTTTTGAATTTCCAGTAGGGCAGTATTTCGCTTTTGTAAGGTTCAACCAATAACACACCTTGTTCACCAACACCGGTTCGGTAAAGTTCTGGTTGCTCACGCAGATTCAGGTTTTTGTAATCCAGTGAATAATTAAATTTTGCGAAGGACATATCCGGTTTTCCTATCGAGCATCATCAGCACCACGACTCACATTATCGCCATCACTTTCTAACAGACCTCCAGCGCACACTCTGGTTCGCCCAGCGCAAATCCGCGTAGTGCAACGTCATCCCGCTCAATGGTAAACCACCAAAACAAAGTGTTACTTAAACGCTCATTGTTTCCCGTGTAATGTCATGTAATATTTTTGGCGTTCCAGTTTGCATAGTCTCTGCGACTCCAGTCACAGGATCGACCAGAGCGGTATCAGCAATGCAGGGATTGCATCAGGGAAATCTGGATAAGCTCTGTTTTGCTGCGATGGAATTATGGAAATCAAAAACGCACTACTCCTCTGCCTGTTCCTAATCCCCTCACTCGTTCTCGCCCACGGCGGCAGAACAGATAAATACGGATGCCACAACGACAGAAAAAACGGCGGCTACTATTGCCACAACAGCGGCACAATTCCTCAAACTCAGAATTTCCGCGCATCGGATAATTCAGCAGCTACAAATTCCACAAGACCACAATCCCTAAAAACCCAGCCTGCAAATTCCCAAATGCGAGAAACCAATCTCGCTGCGTATAAAAAATTGGTTTTAGAAACGCAATCCGCATTAAACAAACTTGGTTACAACGCTGGTAATCCTGACGGTGTTTTGGGAAAACAATCTATAAAAGCGATACAGCATTTTCAGGTGGATAATGAAATGGTTGTGGATGGTAAGGTGAGTCATTTGTTGTTGGAGGTTTTGTTGGGGAAGGTGGGGTGAGGGCGGAAAAGTGCCCAAAACGGATATTTAGCTTTATTACATCCATAAAGAGAAAAACAATAAATTGACCAATACCGGTCTGTCGTAAAAATTATTTTGATTGGGGGGAAAGTTTGACTTCCCAGACTTTACTAGACACCCGAAAGCCTCATAATCTAACTTCAAGAT
>NZ_ALBT01000067.1 GCF_000766945.1 Cellvibrio mixtus subsp. mixtus J3-8
TCAGCGGGTAGTGGTGCGACTACATTGTGTGGGCAGGATGCGATTGATTTTGGTCGGTACTGGCAGGATTTTACGAATAGCTTTTCAAATCAAGATTATCAATCTGGTTATGCAGGTAGTCTTGGTGGTTGGGGATCTATCACAGGATCAATGAATGTCGCGATTCCGATTGCGGATGCTTGTTCGGGTGATCCTCAGTGTATAAAAACGGCGGGGAGTGAATTAGCAGAAGGACAGGCGACGGCGATTGGATTTATGATTGGTGGTGAGGGATTAATACTTGCAAAGCTTGCAAATAGTGCGAAGAAAGCTGCTGAGGCCAAAAAGGCGGCTGATGCTTTAAGTAAAATTACTACAAACTTTTCAAGTAAGCAGCTTGATAAGAAATTTAAGCATGCAGCAGATTTCGGGGTGGATTCCACTAAGAAAAATCCAGCGACTTTATCCCAATATGAGAAGGCCTTAAGGGATCATTTGTCTGACTCAAATACTGTTGAAAAAGGCACATATGGATTTGTAAAGGATTTTAAGTTGTTCTTCAACTCAAATACTAATAATGCAGTTGTTTTAGATAATTCCGGTAATTTTGTTACAGGGTTTAAATTGTCTCCTGGTTCTGATCAGTTTATCAATTATTTCAAAAACGGAGTTTTACGATGAGCCTCACCGTTCTCTCACTTGCAAAATCATTTGTCATGGAAAGATTGTCGGCGGACCAATTTTCGGATGCATACATGGAAATATGGAAATTTGAAAGAGATTCAAATCTCTTTCAAAAAGATGAAGCAAAATTAAATGGATGCTTGTCTAGTATTTTTTGTTTGGCCGATTTATATAATCCGGAATCAGATAGGGAGGAGTACGAACTCGATGAAAAGCAGCTTAGGAATAAAATATCTGAACTAATTTCAGATCTTGAGTGAAGAGAGTCTGCTGGTTCGTAGGTTGTGGTGAGCTTGCGAACCGCAACATTCGTCATCGCAAATGACGTTGTTAGTTGTGATTACAAAAAACAAATGAATGCCGCTTCCGTAGCGGCATTTTTATTAATTGTTGAATCACTCCGCCGTCAACACCAAACACCCGTGCATGACCCGAATAGTCACCGGCGCGTTGATACCAAACCCCGCCTGCTGTAACCAATCCCCCTTGAGTTGCAACCAGGGCACCGTTGCCTGTTGCGGGTACTGGTGCTTGCGCCGATAGTCGTAAATCACCTTTCCGGTTTTGATTTTACGAATGTGACATGGGGGCGTAGCCCGTAGGTTGTGGTGAGCTCGCGAACCGCAACATTCGTAATTGCTAATAGCATATTGTTTCATGAGTGCAAAAAAACAATTAAAGGTACTCGGATTTTGGTTTTGGTTGTTATTAAGGTATGGCCATGTTGAGGTTGGTTCCTCCCTATCAATCTACAAAAAACCGAATAGCAAAAGCTATTCGGTCTTTTTCATAAAAAATACTATTCTTTTTTCTCCTCCACACACCCTTTCTCCCCATCGCCCAATTTTTCCAATCGAATATTGGTGATACTTACCGTGAATTTTCCATCAGTAGAAATACTAAAAGGCCCGACAATTTTACTTAAATCAAAGTTGTCACTTTTAAAACAATTTAGCGGCAACGGCAGGGAAAACCATTCACCTTTGGGCATTTTTTTAATCAGGCTGTTGATAGATAGATCTGCGCGGCAAGGGTAGCCGCAGTCCAGGCCGATTTTTACATCTTTATCGGGTTTTACATCTACGCGCATATCAATGGTAAGTGCAGCGGCATCTTTAAATTTGGATAGGTCGATCGCGCTGCCGTAAAGACCAAGGTTTCCGACTTCTTTGCTGCGTGGCGACCATTTGATTTGGATTGCATCGCCTTGCGCTTTGAAATCTATTGGCGCTACTTCTATCTTGCCGCCTGCGGATTTACCTTCTCGCCCCTGGATATTCAGGCTCCAGTTGCTTGGGTCGCCCAATGAAATGCTGCGGTTGATTAATTCCCCTTTGACCAGATAAAAATATGCTGGATTCAGGGTGTTTTGCGCTTGCACTGGTAATGCCATGAAAAAACCAAGGCTGGCGCAGGTCAGGAAAGAGGTAAGTGGGGAAAATGCGTTGCCCATAATTATTGTCTCGTGTGACGTTATTATTAATTGTGTATCGCCATTAACTATTATTTTGGCGCCCAAATAATATTCACCCAAGAGTGACAAATGTCAAATTAATGAGCTGGACGCATCATTTTTAGACGCACATAAGCTGGAGCCTCGCAGGTCTCTCATTGTGTATCGCTTTGTTGAACTGCTGGTTCCGAACGTAAAGGAGATTGTAAAGACGCCTGATTCGCCTTGGCAGGTTATTAGCTTTAAGGGTAAACTCGATTTGTCTTATAATATTAGGATGAAATCCTGACGAATAAGATAATCAACCGCAACCCTGCTAACAATAACGAACAGGTGATCACTATGTACAAGCGTTTACTGGCCGGCCTCGGCCTTTGGTTCTGTAGCCTTACGGTGTCTGCTATTACCCTTTCCGGGCTTACCAATTCCCATGATCCGGGTGCTATCACTAAGGATGGACATACCTATTTTCATTTCACCACGGGAACCGGGATTTGGTATTCAACATCCACTAATTTGACGACCTGGACCGGTGGCCCCAGCCCGGTGTTCAGTTCCTATCCCTCCTGGATTTACAACAAGATCCCGAGCTTCGGCGGTTCATTCTGGGCGCCCGATATCATTCATATGAATGGCTATTTCTACTTGTATTACTCCGTATCGACATTCGGTTCTTCGAATTCGGCGATTGGTGTCGTGCGCTCGGAATCGCTCACATCACCCGCTTGGCAGGATTTGGGAATCGTAGTGGAGTCCTACGGCGGCAGTGCGGAAATCAATGCGATTGATCCTGCGCTTTACCGCGATCACGACGGCAAAGTGTATATGAGCTATGGCTCATTCTTTGGTGGTATTGGCCTGGCGGAAATTAACCAATCCACAGGTAAATTAAATGGCAGTGTGACCAAAATTTACGGCGGCAACCACGCTGATATCGAGGCTCCTTACATTACGCGTAATGGCGATTACTATTATTTGTTTATCAATCGTGGCGCTTGCTGCAATGGTGCGAGCAGCACCTATTACGTGCAAGTTGCGCGCTCCACATCTGTTTATGGGCCTTACACCGATGTGCGCACATTGCTACCCAATACCGATGGTAAATACAAAGGCCCCGGCCATATTGGCCTGTTGAAGCAAGATGGTTGTAATTATGTTTCAACCCATTATTACGACTTGAATGATAACGGTGCGGCCAAACTCGATATTTTAAAAATGACCTACAGCAATGGTTGGCCAACATTAACACGCAATTTTTCTGTCGCGAGTTGTGGTGGTGTAAGTGATGGCGTGTATCGGATTACCGCGCGCCATAGTGGTAAGGACTTATTACCCGCAGCGAAATCAGGTGCAAATGGTGCGATGATCCAACAAGAAACCTGGAATTCCTATCGCGCACAACAATGGTATGTAATTAACCAGGGCACCGGTTATTACAGCCTGATTAACGCGGCGAGTTTGAAAAGCCTGGATGTGTATAACAACTCCACGGCGGCGGGCGCGAATATCGCGCAGTGGGATTATTGGGGTGGTGCAGGGCAAAAGTGGAGCCTGACCAGCAGCAGTGGTTATTACACTGTTAAATCGCAACTGAGTAATTTGCCGTTGGATGTATTGAATTTGAGTACCGCTAATGGTGCGCAAATTATCCAATGGAACGCGACGGGGGCCACTAACCAGCAATTCAGTTTAACGCGCTTGAAGTAATTATTTTCAAGTATCAAAACTGCAGCACATTTTATCTGGTGCTGCAGTTTTTTCTCAGAAATAGAGCAATGCGAGGTAAGAATGAAAATAGGTAATGTTTTGGTCAAAATCGCTGTGGTTGCCACAATAATGATAGGTGTTGTTGGGTGTAGTAAAAAGCCGCAGGAAACTCTCACCAGCCCTGACAAACAAATCAGTGTAAAAATAGTGGTGACTGACCAACATACACTTGCCTATAGCGTTGAGCGCGCCGGTCAACCGGTAATCCTCGAATCTGCATTAGGCCTGCAATTAACTGAAGCGGATTTCACTCATGATGTAAAAATTGATGCGCAGTCACCAGTGACTCCGGTGAGTGATAGTTACCAAATTCAAGTCGGTAAAAAAAGCAATATTACTTACACGGCTAACGAACAAACATTTTCTATCAGCAATGCACAACAACAAAAACTGACGTTGATATTTCGTGTTTCCAATGATGGTGTTGCCTTTCGTTATTCGGTGACGGATTCCACTCTTGCCACCAAACAGTTTTCAAAAGAAATTACGGCTTTTAATATCGCGCCATCAGCAAAAGCCTGGCTGCAACCTATGTCAGTTGCGCAAACCGGCTGGAGCAATACTAATCCTTCTTATGAAGAGCATTATCAAATTGAAGTGCCGGTAGGCACTGATGCAACCCTGGGGCAAGGTTGGGTGTTTCCGGCGTTATTTAACCTTGGCGAAAACGCGCAAACCAATCAATGGATTGTGATTTCAGAAGCAGCGATAGATGGTAATTGGCATGGGTCTCATTTGCAATCGGGTTCAGCGGCTGGCCAATACACATTGGCATCGCCGCAAAGTGCAGAAGTGTTTATTTCTGCTACCGGTGAAAAAGGTGGGCTGCTTGCAAATGGCAGTGAAGTACTGCTCTCGCCGTGGCGAATTATTGCATTGGGTTCACTTGCGCAAGTAATGGAATCTACCTTGGGAACTGACCTTGCTACACCAGCCATTCCTATGGAGAAAGATTTTATCAAGCCAGGTCACAGTTCCTGGAGTTGGGCGATTTTAAAGGATGATTTCACTACCTTTGATGTGCAAAAAAAATTTATTGATTACGCTGCTGATATGCAGTGGGATTACACGTTAATTGATGCTGATTGGGATAAAAAAATTGGATATGAAAAATTAAAAGAATTGGTCGATTATGCCGCGCAAAAAAATGTCGGCATTCTGGTGTGGTACAACTCCTCCGGGGATTGGAATACCTCTCCCTATAGTCCCAAAAGCCAATTGATAACCCCAAAACAACGCGAAGCAGAATTTTCCCGTTTACATGACATTGGTGTGAAAGGTGTAAAAATTGATTTCTTTGGCGGCGATGGCCAATCCTTTATGGCGTATTACATCGATATTTTAAAAGATGCGGCCGCACATAAGTTGTTGGTGAATTTCCACGGTGCGACTTTGCCGCGCGGCTGGCAACGTACATTTCCAAATTTAATGACCATGGAGTCAATCAAAGGTTTTGAATTCACAACCTTCACCCAGGCAGATCAGGACGCGGTTGCACAACACGTAGCTACCGCGTTATTCGCGCGCAATATTTTTGATCCTATGGATTTCACACCGATGGTCTTCGGTGATATTCCCAATATTAAGCGCGTGACTGAAAACTCGTTTGAATTGGCAGAGTCGGTGCTGATGATTTCCGGTATCCAGCACTTTGCTGAAATTCCCGAAGGTATGGCAACTGTTCCCGAGTATGTAAAAGATTTTTTACGCGAGTTACCACGGGAATGGGACGATGTGAAATTTATTGATGGCTACCCGGGAAAGTTTGCGGTGATCGCACGTAAAGCAGGTGACACCTGGTATATCGCCGGCATCAATGCTGAAAAAGAAAGTAAAACCCTGACGCTGGATTTACATTTTATCAACGATAAAAAAGGTTATGTCATTGCCAGTGGCGAAACGGAAAGAAGTTTTATGCAGCAGCAAATAAATAGCAAAACACCTCAAACGCTGACCCTGCGACCCAACGCCGGTTTTGTGATGGTATTGAAATAAACCTAGACGTAGGTTGCCGGTGAGCTTGCGAACCGCAACATGGCCATGCACATACAACATGTCCAATATCTATTCGATTGCGAATGTTGCGGTTCCAACGCTCAGCCTGCGCGGCCCGCAGCAACCTACAGAACGATGTACATAATGAGCGATATATTTAAATGAAAAAATTATTAACCAGCTTTTTATTGCCGATCTTCTTGTTAAGTTGTGCAACCAAAGAATCTGCTAAAGAAACTACACCAGCTAACGATGCTGCAGCGTCCGTCGCTCCAGCGGATGTAAATACCTTTACCAATCCGATTTATCCCAATGGTGCAGATCCATGGCTGGAATATTTTGACGGTAATTATTATTTAACGACTACCACCTGGACCTCGCAATTGGTAATGCGCAAATCGCCGACGCTGGCTGGTTTGGCAACGGCGACACCGATCCATATCTGGTCTGAAAGTGAATTGGAACGTTGCTGTAATTTTTGGGCATTCGAGTTCCATCGCTTAAAAACTGAAAAAGGATATCGCTGGTATGTGATGTACACGTCGGGCATCGCCGAAAATTATGACCGCCAGCATTTAAGTATTATTGAAAGTCAGGGTGATGATCCTTTGGGGCCGTACACCTACAAAGGCTCACCCATGCCGGATACCTGGAATATTGATGGCAACTACCTTGAATACCACGGCCAACTTTATTTGTTGTGGTCTGAATGGGTGAAGGACGAGCAATCGATCTTTATTGCCAAAATGAAAAACCCCTGGACGATCACCGGAGAGAAAGTATTAATTTCCAAGCCGGATTACGAGTGGGAAAAATCCGGCATGAAAGTCAATGAAGGTCCGGAGATTTTAAAACGCAATGGCCGAACCTTTATGATTTATTCTGCGAGTTTCTGTAACACACCGGATTATAAATTAGGCTTGATTGAATTAACTGGCGATCCATTAAAACCTGAATCCTGGAAAAAATCCGCTGAACCGGTATTTAGTAAAGCGAACGGTGTTTATGGTCCTGGTCACAATGGATTTTTCAAATCACCGGATGGCACTGAGGACTGGTTAATCTACCATGGCAATGCCAGTGAAAAAGAAGGTTGTAGTTCTACCCGTTCATTACGCGCGCAAAAATTTACCTGGAATGCGGATGACACGCCAAATTTCGGTGAGCCGGTTGAAGCAGGAACGCCGGTGATTTCTCCGGCGGGTGAAAATGGTCCTCTGGTCACTAAAGTACAAGGCACACAAGTGCAGCTGGTTAGCAAAGCCAATAAACAATGTGTAGCGTTTGATGTGAATGGAAAAATTGCCCCGGCAGATTGCCGTAATGAATCTGCCAGTAATTGGGTTCTGGATTACACCACCAACGGGAATTATCGGTTAGTGAATAAAGACGGAAAATTTTTAGGCCAAGGCATTGGGAAAGAGGGCAATGGACAATGTAAGAGGGGAAATTCCAGCGATTTAAATATCGCTCCCTGGTACAACCAGCTGTGCCAGCAATGGCAATTGGTGCCGCATCACCAGGGTTGGTTAAGCCTGGTTAATGCGCAGACCAAACAGCCTATCCAGTTTTCAAATTGTGCGGAGCCCGCACCGGTTTCCGAGAAAAAATCGGTAGAAGATGTCCCGCAATTTATTGAGCAAAAACCAGCATGTGCGTTGTGGCGTATTCAACCATTGCAAGAAGTTGCCATCACCAGTGTGCAAAGTGGTAAAGCGATTAGCTTCGCTGGAAAAAATAAAGCGGGCGCAAATATCGAACAGGACGAATGGAAAAACCAGGCAAATCAGCGTTGGGCATTTGTGCATACTGAAAACGGTTTTTATCAAATTCAATCTGCCGCTAACGACAAGCTGTGTTTAAGTGTCGCTAATAAATCCATTGTGCCCGGCGCCAATATAGAGCTGGCTGCCTGTGGTGATAACCACGCGCAATGGCAAGTGGATTTCCTTACCGATGGCACGGTGAAACTGGCAAACCGCAAAAGCAACCTGGTCGTTGATCTGGCGCATTGCGGGGTGGCGAATCATACCAACTTTGCCCAAGGGCAATGGTTGAACTCCACTTGCCAGCGTTTCCAGCTCAAACCGATCCGGTAATATTTGTTATCGCTCCTGCTTTAAGCGGGGGCAACTATTTCCTGTTCAGAATATTTTTTAAAGACCAAAGCAAAAGCGGCAGCCAATTGGCTGCCGCTTTTTATTTACAGGAAGGTTAAATTATTTTCCCGCTGCAATTGAATCCTCAATAAAATTCAACGCTTCATCGATCAAGGCGAGCATCGCCTGGCGTGCGCGTTCGGGGTTGCGGTTTTTAATGGCATTGAATACTTTTGAGTGATCCTCTACCACACCTTCGTGATTGCCTTTGATAGGATTGGTGTGGCTGATACTTACGCGCAGTGCAGTGGAAATAAAATCGCGCAGGCGAATATAGAAACGGTTGTTGCTCGCGTACAGAATACTAACGTGGAAGGCGATATCTGCTTCCAGGTCTTCCTTGCTATTGCCTTCCGCTTTGCGCATGCCTTCAAGTGCGTTTTCAATCGCCTCCAGTTTGGACTGGTCGGCATAGCGTGCGGCGAGTGCGGCGGCTTCAGGTTCAATCGCGATGCGCACTTGCAAAAATTCTTTCAACACATGCAATGATGGTTTGCTTTCCAGAACCCAGCGCAATAAATCCGGATCAAAAATATTCCATTGATCTTCCGGTTGGATGCGGATGCCCTGGCGGGGTTTGCTGGTAATCAGGCCTTTGGCCGATAACATTTTTACAGCTTCGCGGACGGCGCTGCGGCTTACGCCGAATTTATCGCACAGTTCTGCTTCTGTAGGCAGGCTGTCATCAATGAATTCACCACAGATAATAGTGCGTCCCAGTTCCTGTACCATGCGTTGTGAAAGATTGAAGTTGCGATCGAGGATTGCCATCGTTGTCATTGCTCTAGGAGACCGAATTTATGGCAGCAGATTAACGATTTATTGTTAATAATACAATCTGAGAATTGAACGGAAATTGTCCGTTCTACGTGCGCTTTTAAACCAGTCGATGCAACTTTGTCCAGGCGGGAGCGGGCTTCCAGGTTGCGGCCCAATCGGGTAAATCAGCCGCAGGCATCGGTCGCGCAATACCATAACCCTGCGCCAGTTCGCAGCCAAGGGGAATTAATAATTCGCCGTGGGCAATAGTTTCAACGCCTTCTGCAATGACCTGGCGATGAAATGCATTCGCTAAACCGATTACACCTTTGACAATAGCAAGGTCATCGGCGTCTTCCAGCATATCGCGTATAAACGTTTGGTCGATTTTTAATAATTCGGCGGGTAAACGTTTTAAATAGGTAAGTGATGAGTAACCTGTACCGAAATCATCAACTGCGAAACTGACTCCCAGGTTGCGACAGCGTCGCATAATATCAGCGACTTCAGCGATATCTTCCAGCGCGCTGGTTTCTACTATTTCAAGTTGCAAATAGGCCGGTGGCACTTGCGGGTGCGCCGCTAATTGTTCTGCGAGTTGTGTTACAAATTCACTGCGCTGCAATTGCAGCGCACCAATATTCACGCTGACCGGAATTAAAACGCCAAGCGTTTGCCAATACGCAATTTGTGTTAATGCCTCATTGATAACCCAATCGCCCAATTCAATGCTGAGCGGATGATCTTCAATGACGGGTAAAAATAATGCCGGTGATAATAACCCCCGTTCCGGATGTTGCCAGCGCACCAATGCCTCCGCGCCGATAATTGCACCGGTGCGCATATTGACCTTGGGTTGGTAATACAACACAAATTCTTTTTGGTCCAGCGCAATGCGAATATGCTCGATTGTTTCTCGCTGGGTTTTCACCGCGATATCTTTTGCTACATCAAACAAATGATAACAATTCTTGCCTGCTTGTTTGGCGATGTACATGGCTTGGTCCGCATGTCGCAAGAGCTGATCGGCATCAACCGGGTCTTGTGGATAACGCGTTGCGCCAATGCTGGCAGATACACGCAATAAATGCTGGTTCAAGGTAACGGGTTCGGCGGCCACATTTAACAAGCGCAGGAGTACAGCTTCGTAATCATCGGGTTGTTCAAGGTCAACCATCACTACAATAAATTCATCGCCGCCAATGCGCGCGAGCGTATCGCCTTCACGCAACACTTCTTTTAACCGGTGTGAAATATTTACTAATAATTGATCGCCAATATCGTGGCCATGTTGATCATTGACCGCTTTAAAGCCATCGAGGTCCAAATAGAGCACCGCCAATGAATGGCCGCTGCGATGGCTGCGTGCCATGGCTTGTTTCAGGCGATCTGCCAATAAAACACGGTTAGGTAAACCGGTGAGTGCATCGTAATGCGCAATATATTCCAGCTGGCGCTGGTGTTCTTTGAGCGGGGTAATATCGGTAAATAAATTAACGTAATTTTGGGTGACCCCGTGAATATCCTGTACCGCACTGATCGTCATCATCGCAGCATAAAGCTCGCCATTTTTACGGCGGTTCCAGATTTCACCATACCAATTGCCATTTTCCAGCAGGCTGTGCCACAGCGATGAAAAAAAATCCTGATCGTGCAACCCCGATTGTAACAAGCGCGGATTTTTCCCCAGCACTTCTTCGCGACTGTAGCCGGTAATGTCTGCAAATACCTGGTTGGCTTCAATGATATTGCCTTGAGTGTCAGTAATTAAAATCCCTTCGCGCGCGTGGGTAAAAACACTTGCCGCCATTTGCAGGCGCGATTCGGCATTGCTTTGTTCAATGGCGAGCGATGTTAAACGCGCTTCGCTTTCAATTAAATTAATTTCGTAATCATCGGGATTGCGTGCTTCCTTGATATATAACGCAAAGGTACCCAATACCTGGCCCTGCGCAGAAAAAACCGGTTGTGACCAGCATGCATGAATACCGGCTTCGCGTGCGAGATCACTAAACGCCATAGTCCAGGGATGGCTGTGTACATCGGGAATGATGACACGGTGGCGAAAAAATGCAGCGCTGCCACACACGCCCATGCCTGCACCTACTGGCAAACAATCAATCGCATTGAGAAAAAAATCCGGCAAACTGTGTGCAGCACCACTGTGTAAATGTTGGCCGTCGCTGTCGATCAACATAATACTGCACATACAATCGGGTAATAATTTTTCAACATCGCTGGCGATGGTGCGCAGGATTTCCGGTAGCGTTACTTTGGCGATGAGCATTTCCAGGATGCGGTTGTGATGCTGATGGCGCCGCTCGGCTTGTTTGCGCTCGGTAATATCCTGGTAGATACCGGTAAGACGTACCAATTTGCCATTTTCGAAATGCGATGTGCAGGTGGTGCGCACATCAATTTTTCGACCTTTAAAGGTATATTTTTCCAATTCGATATCAAACACTTCACCGGTTTCGATTGCGCGGCCTATTGCCGTTGCAATGCGCTCACGTGAGCCCGGCAGGTATGAGGAAAATTCTTCATCCAGTGTGGGGGTATATTCTTGCGGCGTAGTGTCATGGATGCGAAAGGTTTCTGCTGTCCAATAGATGGTGCGTGTAGGCACATACATTTCCACGCCGCCGACTTTGGCAATACTTTGCGATGCTTCCAGGATGCGCGCGCTGGTGCGCAGGTCGTCCAGTTGTTTGCGTTCCAGGCTGATGAGGTCTGCCAGTTTTTTTTCCAGGGCTTGCAATTCATTGCGCTGGATTTCAATAGCCAATTTATAAATTTGTAATTCGCGTTCCTGCAATTGTTGCGGCGTTGCGTCTGCGAGTGTTTTTGCCGCGCGCGGTAATCGCTGCTGCCATTCGGCCAGCGCGCGCGCATAGAGATCAGTTTGGTCAAGTGAGGGTTCAGCAGTCATCGGGGTTATTAATCCTTCGGCTAAAACTCCCTGGGGCAGAATGCCTTGAGGTGTTGAGGTCGCTGATAAAATATAGCAGTGGCATTAAAGCGTGTCGAAGCGGGACATTATTATTTTAATTACTGCTGTTTTTAATAGAACCAAAGGGTTGGGGGGCGAAATAATTAGGCAGAAAAAGCTATGATGGAAAACGTTCAGGATAAAAATGCGTGGAAAATTTATTGTAACCGTTTGTCGCGAAGGGGCTGTCGCCTATATCTTTGTCGCCTGTATCGTTATGTTCTATGGCAGTGCATTGGTTTTTGCTGGCGCATCAAGATGCAAATGGAAATTTTTGCACCCTGATGCGGTTGTTCAATCACGAGTGATTGAGTTAATGGGGATTAGCCCCTGCTTTTTTATCGTAGAAATTTTTCAGGACATAAAACGCTTTTTTCTTTTGCCCGGTGTTGGAATAAATTCCCTTGCGGTTGAATTCGTCCTGAATGCCGGGCAGGTGGCGGCGTGGAGAACGGAAATCGGTGAGGATCCATGGCGAAGTACCCACAAAGCCATCAATGCCATCAAGCATTTTCAATGTTTTGATATACAGGTTTTCCTGAAATTCCTCAGTGAAAATTTTATCCACATCGCCATGATTGCCCGCGCGTGCATCGCCACCAAATTCGCTGATAAATACTGGCTTGTTGTAATTGATTTCCCAGGTGATGCGATCAATTTTTTCCGGTGTGCCATCATACCAGCCGATATATTGGTTGAAGCTCACCATATCCAGGTGTTCGGCTAATGGATCTTCTACTACCGCGATGTTCCCGTTGTCTGCGCGATAATGTTTTTCCAGCGCAGCACTTAGCAGTCGGGTGTTATCAAGGCTGCGCGCTTTAGCGGCAAGGCGCGTGAGAAATTGATTGCGCGCATCGGATACCGGCGTTTCATTGGCCAGCGACCAGATGATGACAGCGGCCCGGTTTTTATCGCGTTCAATCATTGCGGTTAATTGTGCTTCAGCATTTTGGTAAGTGCTTTCGTTGTTCCAGTTGATAGTCCAGTACACCGGGATTTCCGACCAGACCAACAACCCTGTTTTTTCTGCGAGGCGCACCATATCTTCATTGTGGGGATAATGGGCAAGGCGTACGAAATTCGCGTTTAATCCTTTCGCCCATTGTAATAATTGCTGCGCTTCCGCCGCATTTTTTACCCTGCCACCACCTTGTGCGGAGTACTCTTCATGCACAGAAACACCGCGCAGGAAAATGGGTTTGCCATTTAATAATAGTTGTTTGCCTTGTGTACTGATACTGCGCAGGCCTATTGAATCGCCAAGTTTGTCTGCGCCGGAGGAGATTTGTACTGCATACAATTTTGGATTTTCCGGTGACCAGAGTTGGGCTGTGCCAACGTTGAATGAAAAGGTCGCTTTGCCGTGTTTATCGGCTGTTAACGTGTACTGGACATTTAACTCCGGCACTTTGAGCGAAATTTTTTCGCCACCTTTTGCTCCGTCCAATAACACAAATCCGGAAACAGTTTTTTCGGCCAGGGATGTAAGTGCGATTTTATAATCGCGAATAAACGTTTTAGGTACGGTGATCAACGTTACATCGCGGGTATGCCACCGTAGTTCCACCAATCGGTATTTAATGTTGGTACGGCATCGGCGTGACGTTTGTTATCTACCTTGACTACCAGCGAATTATTTTTTGCTTTTAAGTGATCGGTGATTTCATAGTGGAAGGGGGTAAATCCGCCCAGGTGTACACCAAGTTTTTTGCCATTCAGATAAACATCTGCACGGTAATTTACTGCACCAAAATATAAAAATGTTCGATCAGATTTTTTTGTAGCGGGGGCGTCAAAGGTTTTGCGATACCAGACGGTGCCTTCGTAGTAATAAAGCTTATCGGTTTGGGTGTTCCAATCGCCAGGTACTTGCAGGCTGGTTGATTTATCAAAATCATATTCCAGTAAATCACCCGGGTGCTTTTGTTTTGAATCGGTGAAGTATGCGTTTTGCGATGGGGTGGACTGTTGGTCAAACGGTTCGTAGCGATAGTTGTAATAACCGTTTTCGTAAGGATCGACAATGATTTTCCATTCACCATTAAGGGATGTTGCTGCGCGAGTGTAGGCGTGTAAGGGTAATTCAGTTGTGATGGTGCTGGATGTTTGTACGGCAAATGCAAATTGCGCCAGGCAGGCGCAAGCCCAAAGGGCGCCGGATAAAAATCGTTTCATAATTTTTCTCTGTTGACTGATGGTCTTATGGTTTATGTCGTTCGCTTGTCTGGGCAAGCTGTGGGTCAGGATCAGTAGAAAAAAATGCGTCGCGGAATAATATTGTTAGGCAGTATGTTTGTGTGCGATGCGCCCCGGATTCTAGTCTGGTTTGCGGCAGGAATTTAAGCGGGGTGGGGTAAAAAATTGTTAATCGTGAGAGTCCGTATCCTGTCGAGGGACGAATACGGACTCCGGCAGCGACTAATGCGCAGTGACGTGAGTGAGATTTTTTTTGCGTAATCCCCAGTTGCGCAATTTTTCCATATACAAATACACCACCGGTGTGGTGAACAGCGTGAGCAATTGGCTGACCGCCAGGCCACCGATAATGGTGATACCGAGCGGGGTGCGTAATTCCGAGCCTTCGTTGAAGCCGAGGATTAATGGCACTGCGCCAAATAGGCCGGCGAGGTTGGTCATGAGGATAGGGCGGAAGCGAATTAATGCAGCCTGGTAGATTGAGTCGCGCGATGACAGGCCTTCGTTGCGTTCGAGTTCCAGGGCGAAGTCGATCATCAGGATCGCGTTTTTCATCACGATACCAATTAACAAAAACAGGCCGAGCATGGCGATCAAACTGAATGGTGTGTTGGTAAGCCAGAGCGCCAGCAATGCCCCGATTCCCGCTGAGGGAAGGGTGGAGAGAATCGTGAGCGGGTGGATAGTGCTCTCGTACAAAATCCCCAGGATTAAATACACGGCGAGCAGCACACACAGAATCAGGATCGCCGGATCTTGCGCCATGCCCGGTGTGCTTGGGCCCCAACCGGGACGCGTGCTGCCGGCGGGAGCGAGGTAAACCTCCTTGGGCATCATGATCTCCGCCACCTTGGCTTCAATCGCTATACGCGCTTGTTCTTCGGTGACACCTTCGGCAAGGCCGTAGCCAATGCTTTCCGATACGAACTGGTTACTATGGCGCACTCGGTCTTCTGCCAAACCGTAGTCAAAACTGGAGAAGGTAGACAGTGGAACGCGGTTGCCATCGCGGGTGATGACTTGTAGCTGGTTGAGTATTTCCGGGGTTGCTGTGTAACCAGGTTCCAGCTCCATTACCACACGATATTGGTTCATCTCCTCGTACATGGTGGATACTTGCCGTTGCGAGAAGGAATTATTGAGCAGGCTGGCGATGGTGGTCATATCCACGCCCAAACGTTGCGCGGCTTCACGGTCGATGGTGAGGTTAATTTGCTGGGTACCTTCTTCCTTTACACCATCCACTTCAACCAGCTCCGGCATTTTTTCCATGGCTGTGGTGAGCGCGGCAGCCCATTTGTAGAGCTGGCGGATATCGTCGGAGAGCATCATAACTTCATGTTGGCTGCGGCTAAACGGAGAGCTCAGGCGAATGTCCTGGTCCGGACCTACCATCAACATGGCACCGGGAATACTGGGCAGTTCACGGCGGATGCGATCAGTCACTTCCATCACTGAAACCCCGCGCTCGGCCATGGGTTTGAGGCTGATACGCATCCACGCATTGCTTACGCCGTTGCCGCCACCGCTTGCACCGAAAACATCCTCGATAGCGGGATCATTGAGCAGTACGCGGCGGAATTCCTGGATCTTCGGCTGCATCAACTGAAAGGAAAAGCCATCATCGCCACGGATAAAACCGGTCATCTGGCCGGTGTCCTGTTCCGGCAGCATGGTCTTGGGAATGGCGATGTACAGGTAAATATTCACCCCGATCACCGCCGCGAGAATCAGCATTACGATCCGGCTATGGCGCAATGCCCAATCCAGTGCCACGGCGTAGCCTTTTTTCAGGTCATCGAAAACACCCGGTTTCTCTTCTTTCCTGGATTCTGCTTTTAACAATTGGCCGCACAGGGCAGGAGTCAGGCTCAGGGAAACCAAGAGCGAAATAATCATGGCCGCTGCGAGGGTGATGGAGAATTCGCGGAAGAGTTTTTCCACTACCCCGCCCATCAGCAAGATGGAAACAAACACCACTACCAATGTGACGTTCATCGCCAGCAAGGTAAATCCAACCTCACGGGCGCCCTGAATGGCGGCCTCAAAGGGCGGCGTGCCCCTTTCGATATGGCGTTTAATGTTTTCCAGGACCACGATGGCGTCGTCCACAACCAGGCCGGCCGCGACGATCAGCGCCATCAACGACAGGTTATTGAGCGAAAAGCCCCACAGATACATCACCGAAAATGCGCCGATGATCGCCACAGGAACGGCCAGGCTCGGGATCAGCGCGCTGTGGGCGCTGCGTAAAAATATGAAGACCACGCCTACAACCAGCAATACCGAAACGGCGAGCGTGATTTGCGCTTCGCTCAGGGTGGCGCGGATGCCGGGAGAGCGATCCATCACCACTTTCAATTGGGTATCGCCAGGCATTAACTCGCGCAGTAGTGGTAACTGGGCGTTGATGGCATCAATTGTTTCAACGATATTGGCGCCAGTCTGGCGGCTTACGGTAAGGGTTACGGCCGAGCTTTGGTTGTGGAAACCATCGGCATAGCGGTTTTCCACGGAATCGCTCACGGTAGCGACATCGCGCAACCGCACCGGCCCTGAATCGCCATAACGAATCACCAGATTCTGGTAATCCGCGGCGGAGCGCAGGGTTTCACTGGTGTAAACCTGCCAGCGGGAATCGTTTTCCTCCAGCACACCCATGGGGCGTTGTACATTGGCATTGCTGATGGCGTTGCGCACTTCGTCCAGCGCTATGCCGTAGCTGGCAAGGGCGTTGGGGTTGAGCTGGATGCGCACCGCTGGTAGCGACGCGCCGTCAATACCCACCTGACCCACGCCTTTAATTTGCGAAAGCTGCTGCGCGAGGATAGTGGAGGCGGCATCGTAGAGTGTACTGGGCGACAGGTTGGGTGAGCTCAACGCCAACGCCATAATCGGCGCTTGTGACGGGCTGATTTTGCGATAGCTTGGATTGCCGGGCATTCCCGCTGGTAACTGGCCGCGGGCGGCATTCAGTGCAGCTTGCACATCGCGCGCGGCAGAATCCAGATCGCGGTCGAGGGTAAATTCGACCCAGATAAATGTTGAGCCCTGGGTAGAGTTGGAGTTGATCGCCGTTACCCCGGGAATGCTGCCGAGGGCGCGCTCCAATGGCGTCGCCACCGTCGCCGCCATACTTTCCGGGCTGGCGCCAGGCAGGCCGGCGAAAATTTGAACTGCGGGAAAATCTACCTGTGGCAAAGGCGCCACGGGCAACATACGCCAGGACAAAAGCCCAAGCAGCACAATCCCGATTGCCACCAAACAGGAAGCAACGGGCCTTTTAATAAACGGTTCTGCGATTGTCATGAGATTGTCCGTAGGTTGGGCAGCCATGCCCGACAAGTGTGTTTTCAGGCATGGTTATGTTGGGCATGGCTGCCCAACCTACGCCTCCTCCGCAAGTTGATTTGTGCCGGGTTTATTCACCCAGCGATCAAAAAACAAATACACCACCGGTGTAGTGAACAGGGTCAATACCTGGCTGACCAACAAACCGCCGACCATCACCAAACCCAGCGGTTGGCGCAACTCAGCGCCGGAGCCGCTGGCGAGCATCAGTGGAATAGCGCCAAACAGGGCGGCGAGGGTGGTCATCAGGATTGGGCGGAAGCGCATCAAGGCGGCGCGATGGATTGCTTCGCGCGGGCTCATACCGAGGGTACGCTGGGCTTCGAGCGCAAAGTCCACCATCATGATGCCGTTCTTTTTAACCAGCCCGATTAACAGGACCACCCCGATTACTGCAATCAAATCCAGTGGTTGGCCCGTCAGGAGCAATGCCAGTAGCGCGCCGACAGTGGCGGAGGGCAGTGTGGACAGGATGGTCACCGGATGGATAAAACTTTCGTAGAGCACACCGAGCACAATGTACATAGTGACGACTGCTGCCAGCACCAGCCACAAGGTGTTGCTGAGCGAGGCGCGGAACGCTTCTGCCGCCCCCTGGAAACGCAATTCAACAGCGGCAGGCAAATCCAGATCCGCCTGTGCAGCGTCAATCGCAGCGATGGCTTCCCCCAAAGACGCATCTTCCGCGAGGTTGAAAGACACCGTTGTGGACGGGAATTGGCTTTGATGGTTGATCAACAACGGCGTCGGGCGTTGGGTGATTTTGGCTACCGTGGACAGCAACACCGGTTTGCCGCTGCTGGAGTTCACATACGTATTCTCCAGCGCCTTTAAACCCCGGGCATAATCCGGATCAACTTCCAGCACCACGCGATATTGGTTGGCTTGCGTAAACAGGGTCGCAATCTGCCGCTGTGCGTATGCTGTCTGCAAACTGCTGGCAATGTTGCTAACACTCACCCCAAGGCGTGCTGCGGCATCGCGGTCAATATCGACATAAGCTTGCAGCCCGCGGGTTTGTAAATCAGCCGCCACATCAGCCAATGCCGGTTCCTGGCGCAAACGCTCCAGCACGCGCGGCAGGGTTTGATCCAGCAAGGCGATTTCCGGGGCAGTCAGGGTGAACTGGTATTGGGTACGGCTGACCCGATCTTCGATACTTAATTCCTGTAGCGGCTGAAACCAGGCGGTGATGCCGCTGATAGTGGCAATTTTTTCCTGCAAGCGGCGAATCACATCGCTGGCGTGGGTATCGCGTTCGCCATGGGCCTTGAGATTAATCAGCAAACGCCCGGAGTTGAGGGTGATATTGCTGCCATCTACGCCGATAAAGGAGGAAAGGCTTTCCACATCCGGGTCTTGCAAAATCAGTGCGGCAATTTGCTGCTGGCGTTCGGTCATGGCGGCGAAGGAGGTGTCTTGCGGTGCTTCGGTAATTGCCTGGATGGCGCCGCTGTCCTGTACCGGGAAAAAACCTTTCGGCACCAGCAAATACAACCCGGCGGTGACGACAATTGTGCCAATCATTACTGCCATGGCGGCGGTTTCACGCTCCAGTACCTTGTCGAGCAATTCCCCGTAGCGACGGATGACCTTATCGAGGACGTCTGGTTTGTTTTCGTCGTGCACCGGCGCGGTTTTGAGCATGCGCGCGCACATCATCGGGGTGAGGGTGAGCGATACGATCAGGGAGATCCCGATCGCCACGGCCAGCGTAATGGCAAACTCCTGGAACAATCGACCAACCAGGTCGCCCATAAACAGCAGCGGGATTAATACGGCGATAAGTGAAATTGTCAGTGATACCAGCGTAAAGCCGATTTCCCCCGCGCCTTTCAGCGCGGCGTTCATCGGTGTTTCGCCTTGCTCGCGATGACGGGAAATGTTCTCCAGCATCACAATCGCATCGTCCACCACAAAGCCAGTGGCGATGGTAAGTGCCATGAGTGTCAGGTTGTTGATGGAGAAATTGAGGAAATACATCACCGCAAAGGTGCCAATCAACGACAGTGGTACCGCGAGGCTGGGAATAATGGTGGCGGGCACCGAGCGCAGGAATACCAGGGTGACGGCGACAACGAGGAAAATGGCGAATACCAGCTCTTTTTGCACATCGCGAATGGAGGCGCGGATACTGTGGGTACGGTCGCTCAATACTTCGATTTTTGCGGCGGCGGGCATGGTCACCATCAGTTTTGGTAGCAATTCTTCGATGCTGTCAGCTACATCAATAACGTTCGCACCGGGCTGGCGCTGGATATTAATCAGCACTGCCGGTTGTTTATTAGCCCAGGCAGCAAGGAAGCGATCTTCTGCGCCTTCTTCCACTGTGGCGACATCCCCCAGACGCAATGGCGAGCCATCGCGCCAGCTGACGATAAGGTCGCGATATTCACTGGCGGAGCGAATTTGATCATTGGCATCCAGCATGGTCGAGCGGTATTCGCCGTCGAAACTGCCTTTGGGCTGGTTGGTGTTGGCGGTGACCACAGCCGTGCGGACTTGCTCCAGGCTCAACTGGGTATTAGCGAGGGCATTGGGATTGACCTTGATTCGAATCGCCGGGCGCTGGCCGCCCGCAAGGGTCACCATACCTACTCCGGGTAATTGGGCGATCTTTTGCGCCATCCGCGTATTCACCAGATCGTACACTTCGGGTAGTGGCAGGCTTTCCGAGGTGACCGCGAGCGTCATGATTGGGGCATCCGCCGGATTGACTTTGCGGTAGATTGGCGGAGTAGGCAGGTCATTGGGTAACAGGTTGTCAGCAGAGTTCAACGCTGCCTGGACTTCCTGCTCGGCCACGCCCAAATCCACTTCCAGCAAAAATTGCAGGGTGATAATGGACGCACCGGTAGAACTGGTCGAAGAAAGTTGTTTGACGCCGGGAATCTGGCCGAGGCTGCGCTCAAGCGGCGCGGTTACCGTACGTGCCATAACATCCGGGCTGGCGCCGGGGTTGAAGGTGAAAATCTGGATGATCGGATAATCCACCTGCGGCAATGCCGCCACGGGCAACAAGCGATAGCCCAGCAAACCGGCAAGCAAAAACGCCAGCATCACCAGCGAAGTGGCGACAGGGCGGAGAATAAAGGGACGGGAAATACTCATTGTTTATCTCAAATAAATAATAAGGTGCGATGTAGCTTCGTAGGTTGGGCAGTGTGTAGGTTGTGGTGAGCTTGCGAACCGCAACATGACCATATATCCGCATCCACCAAAATAATTTGAATATTCAATCAGGTTGGCGGCAGTTGGTGTGAGATGGTCATGTTGCGGTTCGTTCCTCACCGGCAACCTACATTTACATCACCTTGACATCTTTGCCTTCCCACAAGCGATCAATACCTTCCAGCACTACTTGTTCACCTTCCTTCAATCCTTCAAGCACGGCGATGCGGTCGGCTTCCAGTGCGCCGAGCTTGATCTGGCGCATTTTGGCTTTACCGTCGTCAATCACGTAAACATAGGTACCTTTGGTGCCGTATTGCACTGCATCGGCGGGAATGGTCACGGCGCCGTCGAGCGTCTGCAAATGCAGGCGGGCATTAATAAACTGGTTGGGGAAGAGGCCGTCATCGCCATTATCGAATTCGGCTTTCAGGCGCAGGGTACCGGTGGCGGTGTCGATTTGGTTATCCAGGGTGGTCAATTTGCCAGTAGCCAACAGGTTTTGTTCGCTGCGGTCCCACGCCTCCACGCTCAATGCTTGCTTATTGGCTATGGCCAACGAGTTTGCCTGGCGCACAGCCATTAACTGGTTTTCCGGGATGGTGAATACCACCGAAATGGGTTTGGTTTGGGTAATCGTCACCAGACCGGTAGTGTCATTGGCATTGACCAGGTTACCCACATCCACCTTGCGCAAGCCGGTACGGCCGGCAATCGGCGCAGTAATGCGTGTGTATGAGAGCTGTAAACGCGCATCTTCCAGTTGGGCGGAGTGGCTCTTTAATGTGCCTTGCAGTTGGTCGACCAGCGCTTTTTGTTTGTCGTATTGCTGCTTGGCGATGGAGTTGTTCGTCAATAAACGTTCATAAAGTGCGAGGTCGTCCTGGGCATTTTTCAGTTGCGCCCGGGTTTCCTGCAGTGAGCCTTCGGCTTGATGGAGTTTTACCTGATAAGGCGCCGGATCAATTTCAGCCAGCACTTCACCCGCTTTCACCAATTGCCCCTCGGAAAACTTCACACTGATTATCGGACCGCCAACACGCGGGCGCACAGTAACCGTATTGAGTGGACTTACCGTGCCAATGGCTTTGAGATGGACCTTCAAATTACTTTTGCTAACCGCAACTACATGGACGGGCGTTGGGCCCATCCAGGGGTTAGGTGGCGGAGGGCGTTTTGCTTCAGGTTTGCGAATGCCAAAAAACCAGACCAACAATAAAACCACAACAACACCGGCACCCACTAACCAGCGCTGGCCGCGCGAGAGGCGATTTAACGAAGCAAGCATGAAAACATCCATCAATTGATTAATTTGAAACAGGATTGGCGCGTAGATGTTTATAAATAAACGGAATGAAATCTGGCGCATTGGAGCGGGAGGCTATTATGCAAGGAATAAGCCTGCAATCGGTTTTACATTTCTGGACGATTGCACAGTAAATTGTCACATATTTGCAGCAAGATCCGGTTTTTCCCCACAGAAGGCGCACAAAATGTAGGTGTTCTGCCGGGTAATCTTTTTGGTAGTAGATTTATTCCCCCTGCGAGAAAAATTCTCTTCGAATGTTAACTGGTTCTCAGTATTCCTTTTTTGAAAACACAAAAATGACAGCGCTGTCTTAATTAAGTGAGACAAATAACAACAATAATAAAAATAAAATTTTAGGCGTCAAACAAAGCTCTCCAAGCAATCATCCGTGCCCCAGCCGTAATCGGGGCGAAATAATTTTCTGGCGTAGATTTTCGCGTCGTTCGAAGTAACAGGACCACCAAAGTAGTAACGACTTTTGGGTGTTGCTGCCTTGGCTGTCTGCTTTTGCAGGCAACAGGAGTGGCTGTTTCATGCCCGGATATCAGGGCTTTTCTAATAAAACCAGGGTTTAACCCTCATCCATGTTTCGTCCAAGGAGACAATAAATGACTACTCCTCCAAACAAACGCTTCCGGCTGGCCCTGCTCGGGCTGAGTGTGCTGGCAGCGAGCTACGCAGGCTCTGCTTTTGCTGCCTGTAGCTATGTAATTACCAATGAGTGGAACAACGGTGCAACCGGTGAAATTCGCATCACTAACTCCACGACTTCCACTATCAATGGTTGGGCTGTCAATTGGCAATACGCTACCAACAGACTGAGCGGCTCCTGGAATGCCCAAGTGAGTGGCTCCAACCCGTATACAGCCACGAATGTTGGTTGGAACGGTACTTTGTCGCCAGGCCAAACCGCAACCTTTGGTTTCCAGATCAATAAAAATAACAGTGCAGCTGCTGAGCGTCCGACTATTACCGGAGCGGTTTGTGGTGATACTCCGCCGCCTTCCTCTTCATCGGCGCCATCGACTTCATCATCAGCACCAACCACATCGTCGTCTTCTTCAAGCTCCCTGCAAGCTTGCCTCCAGCAATGTAACTGGTATGGCACGCTTTACCCTGTATGTGTGACGACTACCAGCGGTTGGGGTTATGAGAACAATAGAAGCTGTATTTCACGCGCTACCTGTACCAGCCAGCCATCGCCATTTGGCCTCACCAATACTGCCAATTGCGGTACATCTTCAAGCGTGGTGACAACATCCAGCCGCTCCAGCTCTTCAACGCCAGCAACCAGCTCTTCAACGCCAGCGACCAGCAGTTCGCGCTCAAGCTCATCGGTGGCAGTGACCAGTAGCTCTCGTTCAAGCTCTTCTGTGGGCGTGACTACCAGCAGCTCCAGTTCAATCCGTTCATCCAGCTCTGTTCCAACAACCAGTTCCAGCTCAAGCTCCAGTGTTACTCCTCCTGCTGGTGGTGTATTCCGCGTGAACGCGCAGGGTAACCTGACCAAAGATGGCCAGGCGTTGCCGGCACAATGCGGTAACTGGTTCGGCCTGGAAGGTCGTCATGAGCCATCCAATGATTCGACCAACCCCAGCGGTGCGCCAATGGAGCTGTACGCCGGTAACATGTGGTGGGTGAATGACAGTAAAGGTTCAGGCCGTACTATCGACCAAACCATGAAAGAGTTGAAAGCTGCCGGCATCACCATGCTGCGGTTGCCGATCGCTCCACAAACCCTGGAAGCCAATAACCCGCAAGGTATGGCACCTAACCTGAAAAACCATCCATCGATCCGCCAAACCAACGCTCGCCAGGCGCTGGAGGATTTCATCAAGCTGGCTGATCAAAACAACATTCAGATCTTTGTTGATATCCACTCCTGCTCCAACTTCGTCGGTTGGCGTAAAGGTCGCCTCGACGCACGTCCACCGTATGTGGATAAAGATCGCGTTGGCTATGACTACAGACGTGAAGAATATTCTTGCTCTGCAACTGGCAACCCCAGCAGCGTGACTAAAATCCACGCCTATGACAAAGCCAAATGGCTGGCTAACCTGAAGGAAATTGCAGGTCTTCCAGCGAAACTGGGTGTAACCAACCTGGTGGGTATCGATATTTTCAACGAGCCATGGGATTACACCTGGGCAGATTGGAAAGCGTTATCAGAAGAAGCCTACGCTGCAATTGATTCCGTTAACCCTAACCTGCTGATTATTGTTGAAGGTATTTCCGGTACCGCAAATAACCAGGATGGAACGCCTGACACCAAAGATGAAGTGCCACACGGTAATCCGGACCTGAACCCGAACTGGGGTGAAAACCTGTATGGGTTTGCTGAGGCACCGCTCAACATTCCAAAAGACCGTTTGTTGCTGTCACCGCACACCTATGGCCCATCAGTGTTTGTACAAAAACACCATATGGATCCAGCCCAAACCGAGTGTGAGGGGCTTGAAGGTGACTCTGCGGCTGAGCTTGATTGCCGTATCGTGATTAACCCGACAGTGCTTGAAGAAGGTTGGGAAGAGCACTTCGGTTACCTGCGTGAGCAAGGCTACGGTATTCTGGTGGGCGAATTCGGTGGCAACATGGATTGGCCAAACAAAACCAGCCAGGCTGATCGTACTGCGTGGAGCCACATCACCACCAACGTAGATCAACAATGGCAAGTTGCAGCAGTTAACTACTTCAAGAAGAAAAATATCCACGCGTGCTATTGGTCGATGAACCCTGAGTCGGCTGATACCTTCGGTTGGTATTTGACCCCTTGGGATCCGGTTAGCGCGAACGATAAGTGGGGCCAATGGACCACACTTGACCCGCGCAAAACCTCACTGTTGAATTCACTCTGGGGTAAATAATCCCTGATTGGGTAACACAAAAAACGGCGCTGCAATTGCAGCGCCGTTTTTTTATTGCAAAAAATTTTCGCGAATGAGCCATTCCACTAATGGCCGGTTAACTCCTGGCGCAAATGCTTCTGCTAAACATTGCGCTTGCGACGTTAACAACAAATATTCTGCTGCTGACGCCCGGCGCCATAAATCCGGCAAATGCGGTGCGACTACCACATAAAAATTTTCCGCTTTTCCGGCAGCAATTGGTTTTGCTGTCAATAGTGCATGAAAGACTTCGAGTGGGTTGCGATTGAATTGCAATGCCACAACCCCGGGCGCGAGCTGGATTTTATCGACCTGCTTTATCGGCGCTCCATCATTACTCTGCAATTGACCTGCTTGTTTTAATGCATACTCAAATGCAATAGTTGTTTTGGTAAATGCATCTACATCGTCGCGATCCAATAAAAATTGTTTGAATTGTTCTATCTCCGCCGCAAAAAATAACGTGCGCAACGGCATATGGGTGATGTAGTCGATAATTAAAAATTCCTGTTGCCAATATTTTAATAATCCGACGGTGAGAGGGGCTGCAGTGTGCAGTCGTCCCAATCGCCACCAGCCCTGGATTTGCTCAGTAACCATTAACCCCTTGCTGGCGCGTAATTGCTGTAGCCAGCTTCGTTCTTCATCGCTCAGGTTTTGTTTGTGCATTAACGGCGTGTGATTGCCGCGTGCAAGGCTGACCAAACAGGATTGAACATCAGCAAGCGGCATAATTAGGCTCCATTTGTTGCAAATTCAAATGGTTTTTTTCCTGGGCGCAACAATAATGTTGCCAGAGTGCCTGGCAGCGCGTTAGTTGCGCAACGATTTTTTCCTCGCCCAACAATGGCAGTGCGTGCTCAAGTAACTCGTAGGTAATGGCACACAGGTTTGGGGTATAAGGCAAAATAGATTCCAGCATGTCCCATACGGGTTCGGGCACCAGGTCGCTGTGTACGTCCAGTAAAAAACCTTCATGGGTGACGCCACCTGCAATATGAATTTCTATCACTCGATCAAGTTGCAAACGCATCAGTGCCGCTAATGGATCAAAGCCAAAATTAATGGCATTGCAGTAAAAATTATATAAATCCAATAACAATCCGCAGTCGGTGTTGCTTAATAACTGGTTGAGGAATTCAATTTCATTCCATTCATTTCCAATAAAATCAGGTAAGTAACAGGTTGTATTTTCAATAAGGAAAGGAGTTGTGTAACGCTGGCATAAATGCTGGATGCGCGGGCAGAGTAAATCCAGTGCTTCGCGGGTAAACGGCAAAGGGAGTAGAAGTCCGGCGTGATCTTCACCGCCGTCCGGATTTTTGGCGAGGGTAAAACCCAAATGCTCGCTATGCCACAAAAATGGTTGTTGTTGCGCATAGCTATCCAACATGGATAAATAATCCTGGTTCCATCCGCTCGCTGAGCCTATTGATAGACCAAGGCCATGCACTATTACCGGAAAATCACTGGCGATAAATTTAAGCTGTTCAATTTTGTTGTTATCAAAACACAATTTGCGTTGTTGCCTGGTAATGATTTCCTCGCACAAAATGTCGGGGCTAACTTCAATAAAATTAATGATATTGGCATTGCGTAAAATCAGCGCTGAAAAATCCCAATGATAATTAATGCCTACCCCTAATTTGGTTGGACACTGTTTAATCGCCATAATGCCTCCTGCCTGAGACTAACGATGCGTTATCAACAAAAAAAGCCGACACCACAGAATGTCATGTATCGGCTTTTTTTGCGTTAACGTTGCATAAGGCTGGCCGCAACGGGAATACGGGTGTCCAATTTGATAACCGGATTAATGCGGAAGCGCAAATCAAAACCGTTGAAACCGCAATTCAAACACCCGGTCATTCTCCCCAATTGTTTGAGGATGCTATTGAAATCATCAAGTGCGACATCCGCACTATTAAAAGCGATGTCAATAACTTGCACCGGGCTTGCTGCTTTAGTGACATTGCCAGCGGCATCGTAACAGGTTTGTGCTGTGGCGGATTCTGCGGCTGTGAGCGTTGCTATAGCACCGGCGGCGAGCATGGAGTTGCGTAAAAAATCGCGGCGGTCATTGGGATTGCTGGATGCGTTAACGTCTTGAGTTTCAGTGACAGGGGATTTTTCGTCAGACATGATCCTTCTCCTTAACGATTGATAAATGAAAGAGAGTGCTTGCCGGAAACTCCTTGGGCTCTCTCGCATTTAATCATCTGCTCCTGTTGAATATTAACCAGCGAACAATGAAGCAGAATTCTTGTGAAATATTCACATAACTCCAAAAAAATGGCGTACATTTATTTGTTTAACAGTGGTTTAAACAAACCATAATTCCAATGGCGTGCCGCTAATACCAATGTAACACCCTTGCGTTCTTCCAGTGGTAAACCGGCATCCTGGTTATTTAATTCATCGAACTCGCGCGCTACACGTTTAAGTTTGCGTTGGAATTCCTTATGACTGGCAGGGGACAGCATACCGTTTAAGACCAGCAAATATTCATCCTGGTTATCAAAGCGTGCCTTAAAAAATTCCTGTGCAATTTTTTCCTGGAAAAATTGTTGGATAGGGCCACCTTCGCGCCAACCGAAATTGGTTGCAACGCGTAATTTAATTTTATTGCGTGGCAATAATTCAATCAGTTTCAGCTTGTCCAGTTGGATTAATTTTTGCAAACAATCATGTTCGCTAATTTTGTACCAATCCAGAATTTCTTCCATTGTCCAGCGATTCAACACGCACACGGTAACCAATAGCAACATCAAGTCGCGGGTAATTTCCTCTTCTTGTTCGCGGGTTAACTGCTGCAATTGCGGTTGTTGTTCATTCATCAATTGCACCAGGTCAGAAATTTCCATCTGCATTAACTGGCAAATTTGCTCCAGGCGTTGCAGGGATATTTGTTGTTCGGAGAACAGGCGTTTCACACTGGCCTCGGTGAGATCCAGGTGGATTGCCACCCGGGCATAGGTGAGGCCGTGACTTTTCAGGGCTTTTTTCAGGGTGCCAAGCAGGTTATTGATTTGGGGCATGGTGTCGTGGATGCGCTTATGGGGTTGGTTTGTGGTAAAGGTAGCAAAATACGCTACCTTGTGGCCATGAAAATTCAACTTTACAGAAAAAGGTAGAAAGTGGGCGCCGGCTTGGGCATGCTGGCCGGGCGTTAAAAAACCGGCTGCTCCCCACGCGCGATTGCTTGGGGTAAAAGGACGCCGATACTAAATACCACTTAAGGTAGTCCGCTTTAAGGCCCGGCTCCCGGGCCTCTTATAAGGAGAGTCAACACTGTGCTGCCACTGTTCCGCATTAAAGGTTTTATACCTTATCTGCTAGTACTATTTGTAAATGCCTTTATCGATTTGGGCCACAAAATCGTTATCCAGAATACTGTTTTCAAAATCTATGATGGCAATACGCAAGTTATTTTAACTGCGTTGGTGAATGCCCTCATTTTGATTCCTTTTATCCTGTTATTTTCTCCCGCCGGATTTATTTCCGATAAATATCCCAAACACAAAGTCATGCAATACAGTGCCTGGGCTGAATTAGTCGCCGTGTTAGTGATTATGTTGGCGTATTACCAGGGCTGGTTTTGGCTTGCATTTGCGATGACGTTAACTCTCGGTATTCAAGCAGCAATTTATTCACCGGCAAAATATGGTTACATCCGCGAACTGGTTGGCGACATTAACCTCGCCAGCGCTAACGGCATCGTGCAAGCGCTGACGATTATTTCCATTCTCGGCAGCACGTTTGTTTTCTCCGCACTCTTTGAAGTATTTTTGAAAGATGTTGTGATCACTGACCCGAATTCAATTATTACCAGCATAGCTCCGCTCGGTTGGGCATTAGTTGCATTTACATTGATTGAATTATGGATGGCTTACCAATTACCGGATCGCCACTGCGAAACGGAAAAGCAACACCAGACTTTTTCCGTGGGTAAATATTTAACTGGCGGTTACCTTGGCAAAAATTTAAAAACGATTTCCGCTAAACGGGCAATCTGGTTATCCATTATCGGCCTCACCATGTTCTGGGCAATTTCCCAGGCAGTATTAGCGTCATTTCCTGCATTTGCCAAAGAAGTATTAAATGAAAATAATACGCTGGTAATTCAGGGAATTCTTGCTTGTACCGGAATCGGTATTGTGATCGGTTCGCTGGTCGCCGGTAAATTATCCAAAAATTATATTGAGTTGGGTTTAATTCCTGTTGGTGCTTTGGGCTTTGCTGTGTTGCTCGGTGTATTGCCCGCGCTGGATTCGCGCTTTGCAATGGCTATGACATTCATGGGGCTGGGAGTGCTCGGTGGCTTATTTATTATTCCGCTTAATTCATTGATTCAATATCACGCCAAAGCCGATGAAGCCGGTACTGTGCTTGCCGGCAATAACTGGGTGCAAAATATCGGCATGATTGCCTTCCTTGGTTTAACCATGTTGCTGGCGAGTGTCGGCCTGACTACGCCACAATTATTTTTCCTGTTGATGTTGGTTGCATTGGGCGGCGCATTCTTCACTGTTTATGAATTGCCGCATTCATTAACCCGTATTGGTGCTGCTTTATTAGTGCAAGGCAAATACAAAATCAGCGTGGTAGGTTTCGATCATCTACCAAAAACCGGCGGTGTATTACTGTTGGGTAATCACATCAGTTGGATCGATTGGGCGATGGTGCAAATTGCTTGCCCGCGTCCTGTGCGTTTTGTAATGCTGCGTTCTATTTATGAGCAATGGTATTTAAAACCCATCTTTAAATTTTTCGGTGTAATTCCAATCAGCAGCGGCCAAAGCAAGGAATCCCTGGAGTTGATCAATCAGTTATTAATTGCCGGTGAAGTCGTATGTTTATTTCCTGAAGGCGCAATTAGCCGCACCGGATCATTAGGAACATTTCGCACCGGTTATGAACGTGTTGTAGACGGTTTCAATGGTGTGATTGTACCTTTTTATCTGCATGGCTTATGGGGCAGTCGCTTGTCGCGCGCACGCAGTGAAAAACTGCGCAAAAATACCGCGCGTGGTTTGCGTCGCGAAGTCGTTGTTACCTTTGGTCAACCATTGCCTGCGGATACCAAAGCGGAACAACTAAAACAAAAAGTATTTGAACTTTCCTTCGATGCCTGGGAGCAGCACACCAAAGAGTTTGATCCGTTGCCACTTGCTTATATTCGCTCTGCAAAAGAACATCTGGGAGCAACCTGCGTAATTGATACCAACGGCACAGAATTGACCAATGCCAAAATGCTCGCGGCAACCGTGGCTTTTGCGCAGCAAATGCGCAAGCGGGACCGTGAACAAAACGTGGCGATTTTATTGCCCGCCAGCAGTGCGGCGACTATCGCCAACCTGGCGGTAATGTTGAATGGCCAAACGGCGGTGAACATAAATTTCACCACCAGCATTGCGGCTATTCAGGCGGGTGTAAAAAATGCCGCGATAAAAACTGTTTATACCTCGGAAAAATTTATCGAAAAATTGCAGGGGCGCGGCATTGATACCGATGCAATGTTGCAGGGTATGCAGGTGGTTTATCTTGAAAGCCTGAAAGAACAACTGTCAAAATTCGTGGTGGCACTCGGTTTTATCGGCGCACATATTCTTCCAGCTGATCTGTTCTATCTGGTGTTTGGTAAAAGGGTGGGTATTAATGATCCGGCAGCGATTCTTTTTTCCAGCGGCAGTGAAGGTACACCCAAGGGAATCGTATTAAGCCATCGCAACTTTATGGCCAACATAAAGCAAATCAGCGACGTATTAAAAACCCGTGAAGATGATGTGGTGATGGGCAGCTTGCCACCGTTCCACTCTTTCGGTTTAACTGTCACGACCTTCCTGCCATTAATCGAAGGTATTCCGGTGGTGTGCCATCCGGACCCAACTGATGTGGTAAATATCGCCAAAGCCATTTCGCGCAACCGCGTCACTGTGATGTGTGCGACGGCAACTTTCTTGCGTCTGTACAGTAAAAATAAAAAAGTGCATCCATTAATGCTGGAGCCGTTGCGGGTTGTGGTTGCCGGTGCTGAAAAACTGGCGCCGGAAGTGCGCGAGGAGTTCCAGCAGCGGTTTAATAAAATTATTTACGAAGGCTACGGCGCAACGGAAACCACACCGGTAGCGAGTGTGAATATCCCCGATCAGCTGGACCCTAACGACTGGCATGTGCAACCGGGAAATAAACTCGGCACTGTTGGTCTGCCATTACCCGGTTGTTCATTCCGCGTTGTTGATCCGGTAAGTTTGCAAACCTTGCCGGTCGGTGAAGATGGTTTGATTTTAATTTCCGGTACACAAGTTATGCTTGGCTATTTAAATGATCCGGAAAAAACCAAATCCGTTATTGTGGAGCTGGATGGTCGTCGCTGGTACAAAACCGGCGACAAAGGTCACGTTGATGCCGACGGATTTTTAACAATTGTGGACCGCTATTCGCGCTTCGCCAAATTGGGCGGTGAAATGATTAGCCTGGGTGCTGTTGAACAGGAAATTAAAAAAGTAATCACCGAACCCGATGTGGAAATGGTTGCAGTGAATATCCCCGATGAGAAAAAAGGCGAACAAATTGTATTGTTGATCACCCTGGCAATTGAGGCTAGTGAATTACGCCAACGTTTATTATCGATTAATTGTAACCCGCTAATGATTCCGTCACAGGTTCAACAGGTTGAATCTATTCCTAAATTGGGTAGTGGCAAAACGGATTTCAGTGCAGCAAAACAATTGGCGTTGAGTTTGTCTTCAGTAGGTAATGTGGAATGAACGCGTTAAAAAAATGGATTGGTCTCAGTGCAGTGTTTGTGAGCTTTGGAGTGGCTGCATTTTATGTGGCTGCTTCAAAACCTCCAGTGGAGCTTACCGGCACTGGCAAAAGCATTATCGATTTCCATGCGCATGTGGCCGGTTTGGGTTACGGCAATTCCGGTTGTTTTATTAATAAAGAAATGCGGGACAATGTTCGCTTTCCTTTATATCTCTGGGCGATGGGTGTAAGCCTGAATGAGCTGGAAGAGCAAGGTGATAGCATTGTTGTCAAGAAAGTCAGCGATGCAGTCGCGCAATCATCACGCGTTAATAAAGCGGTGATTCTGGCGATGGATGGTGTAATAGATTCGAAAGGAAATCTGGATAAAAACCTCACCCAGATTTATGTCCCTAACGAATACGTGTACGAACAAACGCAAAAATATCCCAATTTGTTATATGCGGCGAGTATCAATCCCTATCGGAAGGACGCAATCCAGCGCTTGGAGCAGGCCAGCGCACAAGGTGCAGTGCTAATCAAATGGTTGCCATCAATTATGTATATTGATCCGGCCGATCCCGCATTGATTCCTTTTTATCAAAAAATGATTGAATTGAATATGCCATTGCTGACGCACACCGGAATGGAAAAATCATTTAGCAGTGCGCGGGATGAATTGGCTGACCCACAAAAATTGGCGCTGCCTCTTTCTATGGGCGTTACCGTTATTGCCGCACATATTGCAACAACCGGTGAGTCCCACGGTGAAGATAATTTCGAACGTATACTGCCCATGTTCAAACAATATCCCAATCTCTATGGCGATATTTCCAGTCTTACGCAGGTTAATAAACTCGGTTTTATGCGTAAAGTTGTCAGTGCACCGGAATTGCAAGGTCATTTAATTTATGGAACAGATTGGCCACTGCAATTTTTCCCACTCGTTTCACCGCTTTATCACCTGGGTGATATTACTCTCAAACAAGCGATTCAAATTTCATTGATTCGCAACCAGTGGGATAGGGATGTGGCATTAAAGCGTGCGATGGGTGTGAAGGAAGAGGTGTTTCAGTGGAGTGATAAATTATTTAATCAGGGATAATAATAAATCGCGAAGTGCAATGCACTCCGCTCGTAGGTCAAAATCAATCAATGCAATTTCAAGCGCGGACGCAACCAGCGATTCAAACGTCCTCCCAGCATAATTAATCCGGTGCGGATTAATCCGTGAATCGCAATCTGGTGCATACGGTATAGCGAAATATAAACCATACGCGCGAGACGTCCTTCGATAAACATACTGCCCTTGCTCAAATTACCCATCAAATTGCCAACGGTGGAATAACTGGCAAGGGAAATTAATGAACCATGATCAGTGTATTTGTAAGCATGTAATGGTTTGTTATCGATCAATGCCAGCAAATTTTTATAGCAAGTGCTTGCCATCTGGTGCGCGGACTGCGCGCGCGGTGGAACGCGTGAGCCATCGGGGTTGGTAAACTGGGCGCAATCGCCAATGGCAAAAATATGTGGGTCGCGCGAGGTTTGCAAAAATTCATTCACCTGCAGTTGGTTGATGCGATTGGTTTCCAGGCCAGCGATATTGGCCATAAACTCAGGCACTTTAATGCCAGCGGCCCATACCATTAAATCCGCTTCAATTAATTGGCCGTCTTTGGTTTGCAATCCTTCTTTGGTCGCGGCAGTAATCATGGTGTTGAGTTTTACATCCACGCCGATTTTTACCAGTTCGCCGTGGGCCGCGCCGGAAATGCGCTCGGGCAATGCAGGAAGAATTCGTGGACCCGCTTCCACCAGGGTAACTTGCAAATGTTCTTTTGAAACTGCGTTAAAGCCGTAATTATGAATTTCCTGTACGGCATGATGTAGCTCAGCGGAGAGTTCTACGCCCGTTGCGCCGGCGCCGACAATTGCGATACGCACGCGATCTTCTGCTCCGGTCACACGCTGGATGCGCAAAAATTTATTGAGCAATTTATTATGGAATTTATGGGCTTGTGTGGGGCTATCCAGGAACAGGCAATTTTCTTTAACGCCGGTAGTGTTGAAATCATTGGAGATTGAACCGAGTGCAATGACCAGGTAATCGTAAGGAATACGGGTTGATGGTAAAAATTCTACGCCTTCATCGTCGTGCATCGGCGCTAACACGACTTCGCGATTATCGCGATCAATATCGATCATGGTGCCGACGCGAAAGAAAAAGTGATGGGCGTTGGCGTGGCCGCGATAACTCACTGCGTCTACATCTTCGTCCATGGTTCCCACCGCAATTTCGTGCAGTAATGGTTTCCATAGGTGGGTGGTGTTGCGATCAATCAGGGTGACTTCTGCTTTGTGTTTGCGTCCGAGTTTATCGCCGAGCTTCGTGGCGAGTTCAAGTCCGCCCGCGCCGCCACCAACGACAACAATTCGCGGCCGGGCCGCAGATCGATTTGCAGTCGATTGGCTGGTAGTAGATTGGCTTGTGGCCAATTGGGTGGTTGATGTTTGCATGGTGCACCTGCATAGGTAGTGGATTAATCTCTCTCCAGAAAAAGGCTTGCCAGGGGCCGCTCGATAAATCGATAAGTATTTTGTTGTAATGCGGCCTTGAATAGCTGTTTGGCAGCCTGGGTGTTGCCAGCGCGATAATCGCGATAGCCGGAATAAAAATAATATTCGGTGCGTTCGCAGCGATTGCGAGCCGTTTTTTCAAATTGTTGGCGATTTATTTTGTTGGTCCAATAGGCGTAAACCGCGCCTTCCCATTCGTTACGCACGTTAATTTTTTTACCGCTGGTTACTTTGGTGAAATCCAGTTCGGTCTGGTCGCGCAGGATATCAGCCTTGATCGCATCGTAAATACTGATTTGCGGTTGCGCTTGCAAATATTCGGTGAAGCTCAGTGCGGCTTGCATCCAGTTTCCCGCATTCATATAAATTTCATGGTATGCCATATCGCTGGTTGCAAGTCCTTGTTGTTTAGCTTTATCGAGCAATTCAAATGCTTTCTGCTCGCGCCCTAACAGGGAATAACTTTGTGCGGCCCAGCCGTAATTTTCAGCAGTGGGTGCAAGCTCCAACACGATCGCAATTTCGTTGAGGGCCAGCTGGTAATGGTTGTTGTCCATAAACATTTGCGCCAATTGGTAATGCATATCCGGTTTATCAGTGGCGAGGGGAATGGCTTTCTGGTAATAGGTAGCAGCGCGGTAAAGTGAATCACTTTTTTCATAGGTACAGCCACCGGCTTCCGCGCGTTCTTCATAGGTTTCTGCGAGGTTTTGATATAACGCACGTGATTGCACCTGATTTCCTTCCGCGTTTTTCAGTGTTGCAATCGCTAAAGGGTAATAACCTTGTGTGCGATACATTTTTGCCAGTTGGATATATGCTTTATCGCTGGCAGGTTGCTCGCGCGTTGCACTTAACAATGCATCAAAAAGCTCATTGGGATTTTTTTCACGGGCATCTTTTTGGGCGATGTAACGTTGTAAAAAATAGGCGAGCGATGGTGGATTTAAATTCTCGCGTGCTTGTGATGATAATTGGTTAAATATCGTTTTGGCTTTTTCCAGCGCTTTGTTATCACCCTTTACTACATCATCGTAATAAATATTGTACAACGCTGTTAAGGTGTTTTCGTTGCCGGGAACCAGTTTTAATACGTTGCGAAACTCCCGGATAGCCTGCTTGCGATCCGCAGCGGATTTACTTTTTTCCGCCTGTGCGATGTAAGCGTAACCCAGTTTGTAATGCAGTTCGGGATTATTGGGATCTTTAAGCAGCTGCTGCTCCAGATCGGAGACCAAAGCAGATGCTGTTGACAAGTTAGATGAGGCAAGAGGCGCGTCAACGTGTTTTACAGTTTGGCTGCAACTCATTAGCAACAAACTGCCAATTAATACCAGTCCAGCAAATCCGCAGGAATTGAATTGCAATGAATTGTTATACGGCTTCACCAATTAATGCCCCTTAAAGTTTATAACCCAGTGCTTCTGCTTTTTTAAACGCAGCATCAGACTCTTTGAATTGATGGGTATATCCTAATGCTAATCCCAATTGGTAATGGGCCTCGGCATTTGTGGGTGCGATTGTCACTGCAGATTGTGCCGTTTCAAGTGCTTGTTGGTAGTCGCCATTTTTAATATGCAATTTGCTCAGCGCGATCAAACTGGCGATATCATTTTTACCGTTGCTTTGCAGTGCGGCCATATCGGCAGCGGTTGCATCGTATTCGTAGGCCAGGGTCCAATCCGTAGAATCGAGCAGCTCTTCTGTTTTCTGGTAAAAATCAGCGTAATTGGCCAATTCAATACGACTGGTTTTCAATGTGAGGTTTTGCTCCACAATATAACGCTGCGGTTCCTGTGTTCCCGTTTGCACTAATTTGTAGTAGGGATTGTCGATATTAACCCCGCGGGTTTTTATACGCAGCTGATGCCTGGTGCTCGGGCTATTAAACACAATGCGTGATTGCAAGCTGTAGCCAGGGTCATTGACATAAGGTTGTTTGCGATCATCCGGTTTGTGCAAATTGCGTAAATCTGCAAATAAATTGGTGAGTTGGGTGATGCTGAAGGCATAATTAATAGGTTCCTTATCGCCACCCCATACTTTGGTAAATGCAAAACGGCCATTGATGACAAATGGTTGCCATAGGTTATCGGCATTGCTGGTATTTAATTCGATCACTTCAGCGGCGTTGTAAATTTGCCCGATTAACTCGCGAAAATATTTATCGCGTTCGCGTGAGTATTGCCACATGCTGCGTAAGCGTTGTTCGTAGAGTCCGCCAAAGGTGAGTTTAAAACTGGCTTGCGCGTTTTGACCGTCAAATTTATCGAAGACCAATTCCAGGTGCGCAAAATGTTTATCCGGCCCCTGGCTGGGTAATACGCTGATTTGTTTGCTCTGCTCGTTAACAATCAACGCTGGCTGGCCTTCAATGCCTACGGAAAAACCGGGGTACAAACTGGTTTCGCCGGTAGTGTCCATCCAGATTTCCTGCAAACCATTTTGCGCTGGAATATGCACAATCATATGGTCAAAACTGATGCCGGGAATGGTCATGTCCGGAATGCCGCGCCCGCGTGTGATGATCAATGCCGGATCGGCTTTTATGCCCAAATCGCGCAATAGTTTTACTGCCAGCACAGTTTGGTCTTTGCAGTCGCCGTAACCGTTTTTCAAAATATCTGTGGTGTCATGGGGTTCATAACCACCGCGTCCTACGTGGGCAAAGACGTAACGAATATGATCCTGGATGGTTTGATAAACCGCTTTGACTTTTGCATCCGGCGTGAGCGCAGTTTGCTTTATATCGGTAACAATTTGCGCTAATGCAGCATCGCTTAATAAGTGTGGTTCAACCAAGCCGTCAGCCCAACGCGCCACATCATTCCACTTATCTGTAGTGGCGACGCGCAGGTAGGGGGCGTAGTTATGTTCGCGCGGCATATCGCTTTGCAATTCAATTTTGGCAATATTTTTTCCAGTCCAGGTGACTGTTTGTTGCTGGCCTTGCGCGCTGCGTTTTTGGGTAATTTGATAGGGCGTAACATCGCTGCTGAATAAATGAATACTGGTGGGTGCAGTAATACTTAATTCGCTGGTAAGGATGGCATCGGCACGCGTACCCTGGCCGGCAGCGAGATCTTCCCACCAGTGGAAACTGAAACTATCGAACCATTGGTTGGGCACCATTTTTTTTGTATCGGTGTAGCGATATTGGAATTCAATCACCGAACCTTTGCGCACATTGGGCAGTGAAAATAATAATTCCTTGCGGTCGTGATAAAAATTTTCATCGGTAGGGCTTTGGATTTGTGTTGCATCGGCCTTGATGCTGTCGAGTTTACCATCAGGTGTGCGCACATGGGCAAACTCCAGCTGGATGTCTTCATAAAAACTATTGAAGGTCACACTGATTTGACTATAGTCGCGCACGGCTTCATCGCTGTTGATATATACCGCCACATAAGATGTGGCATGGCTCATCAGTTGAGCATCGATATAAACATCTGTTTTGCGCAATAAAACCTGTGCTTCGGTTTTGTCGGCAGGTTTGAATCCGCGCATCAGGGTTTTTAGTGGTGGGGCAATTCGCGCGGCCTCACCTTGGTCTTTTTCTGCGGCGAGAGTGCCTGTGCTAATTATCAATCCACACAGAAACAGAAAACCAAACAGGCACAATGAACGCTTTTTTATTAACCGCACAAAAAAATCTGACACGCGATATTTCTCCACAATGAACTAACAGCAAAACCTGCAACTTTTTTCTAGAGCTCTATCCATTGGCCTTCAGCGGCGCTTTCGAAAATGGCATCGATAGCGCGCATGTTGGCAATGGCATCCTCCAGTGATGCAGGTGCCGGTGTATTGTTAAAAATACTTTGCGCAAACGCATCGCCCATTTCACTGTAATGGTTGGCGGGCGGAATATTAATTTCTTCCACATCGCGGTTGCGGGTAATCCGAATTGTTTTGGGCGAAGAATCGGTGGGGCCATAAAACGGTTGGCTTAAATAGAGGCTACCTTCTTCACCACTGGCTTCAACGAATTGTTGCGGTTCGATTTTAGTGGACGTCGTAAAGGTCGCCGCACCATCGTTGAACTCAAGGATGCCAGATACCAGGCAATCCACCTCCTCACCGGGGAACGGGGTGATGTGGCCCATTACTTGTGCCGGCTCTTCGTTAAACAACCAACGCGAAAGCGAAATGGAGTAACAGCCGATATCCAGCAACGCACCTCCACCCATTTCGATTTTATTGCGAATATTGTCACTATCGCGATTGTTGTAGGAAAAATTTGAATGTACCGAGCGCAGTTTGCCGATGCGCCCTTCATCAATCAGTTTTTTTACCAATTGCCACTGCGGATGAAAGCGATACATAAATGCTTCCATCACTTTCAAATGGGGATGGGCTTTTGCGGCATCGACCAAACGTTGCGCGTCTTCTGTATTTAACCCCAATGGTTTTTCGCAGAGTACGTGTTTACCGGCTTCCAAGGCTTTGATCGACCATTCAACATGCAAGTGATTGGGGAGTGGGTTGTAGATTGCATCGATTTCCGGGTCTGCCAGCAATTCGTGGTAATGGCCATAAGCTTTGGCGATGTTCAGTTGGTCGGCTACAGCTCGGGCGCTTTCCTGGGTGCGCGAACAAATCGCGATCACCTGGTTATGGGCAGAGCTTTGCAGTGCAGGGATAACTTTTTCGCGGCCAATCTTGGCAGTGCTAAGCACTCCCCAACGAATTTTTTGCATGGCAGGTCCTTGGTGTCAGAGTTTTTGTCGGTAGATATCAAGGGTGTATAGATAGATATCAAGAATGTTTTTAGTGGTTGTAATGGGTTCTGTAGCGTGCGGTCAGTGTAGCCCAAGCGCGACCTTGAAGGTGAGCCGCGCGCGGGTTAACAGGAAAAAATGCACCAGTGGGCGGGGCCGCATTTACCAGGGCAGTGTGTCGCCGTTGGAATGCCAGAAGGTGCCGCTGTTTTCCAGGGTCAGGCTGGCGATACGCTGGCTCAGGCGCCGGGCGGATTCCTCGGCGGAAATATCGCCACCAAAATTAACCATCGCTGTTTGTACATAACCGGGATGCAATATCGCAACGGCTACACCTTTTGGGTGCAGGTCGCGCGCCAGTGACATGGCGGCTGCATTCAATGCCGCCTTGGACATACGGTAACCGTAATAAGCACCGGAGGTGTTGTCGGCAATGGAACCCATGCGGCTGGTGATAAACGCAATTTTGGAGCCTTTATGCAAGCTGCCCAGCAAGGCTTCGGTCACGCGCAAGGGCGCTACTGCGTTGATGTTGAATTGATGTTCAATGCTGTTGTAATCAATATTCCCCAGCGTCTCGCGCTGCAACACGCCGGCGTTATTGATTAATAAATCGAGTTTTTTTCCGGTGAGTGTATCGGCAAGGTGGTTAAGTGCCTTCTGGTCTGTGACATCCACTCCGGCAATAACGCGTGCACCGGTTTCGGTCAGTTCCGGCGATGCATTGCGGCACACGCCGATCACTTGCCAGCCCTCGGCGAGATAGGTTTTGCACAAGGCAAGGCCAATGCCGCGGTTGGCGCCGGTGATTAATACGGTTTGCATAGGTTCGTCCCCTTATTTGAATGCAGCAGAATGGGAAAACTATAGAGTGAACCATTGCAGATGGAAAGCCCGGCCGGTTAATCCACAACAATCTGGCATGGGGATCGTTAAAGTTTGCCGGGTAATTGTCCGGTCCAACGCTTGAATGCGCGGCGTAAATTGGCGGCATCATAAAAATGCAAATGTTGCGCAATTTCTTCCTGGGTAACACCTTCCTTGCTCAGCCAATCCAATGCCAAATGTTTACGTGCCTGATCAAATTGCTGCTGAAAACTGCTGTTATGTTTTTGCAGTTTGCGTTTGAGGCTGGCACTGCTCATACCAAAATCCTGCGCCGTTTTTTCAAGATGGGGATTGTGTTGGATATTGGTTTTCAGGTAGTGATAAATTTCATGCAGGAAACCACGCACAACCGGAGTTGTAATGCCATGGTGCCGGTTCTCACCTATTGTGGACACCTGTGCAAGCTGAATGGATGAATCGGAAGTGTGCCATTGGCGATACAATTCAGTGCGCGCAATCGATACCGCATTGCCACGTGCATTAAATAACACCCGCTCGCCCAAATGTACCTGATATTGTTCTATGTAAGCGGGTTTATTGTGGCTAACATGAAATGCCCATGGCAATTGATAACCGGCGCGTCGACGCGTATAAACCTGTAAAGCGGTGAAAATCATTTCCAATAAAAAAGGCATGATTAAATCTGCACCAAAATTATCTTGCCAGTAAATGACCAGCCGCTCTTGCTCATAGTGAAAATGCGGGCTGAGTAATGGCGATATCGCATAACTGTGGCCTGCAAATAATTCCAGAAAATCATGCAGGTTGGCTGCATTATCCAGCTTGGCGTTGTTAGTGAACACATCGTGACAAAGTAAAAATGCCAATTCGTGTCCCGCTGGATGCTTCAGTATATTTTCAATCAGTTGAAACAACTGCGCGGCGGAAAACTGCAATGTGTTGTGTGCGAGATCTTGCAGGAAAATACCGGTGTTGCGTAACAGCTTATGTTCCTGGTGTCCGCGGGCACAGGCAAGTTCAATCAAACTATGTGGCCAGCCACCGGCATATATAAATGGCGTGTCTATTTCCCGCCAGGTTTGCGGAAAATAATAACAATCATGTGTTGTGGAATGTGGGAAACTCACCTAGGCAACCTTATCCAGCGTCGATTTGCGTTTTTCTTTCGCATGCAGTAATGCAATCGTTGCGCGTTCAATCAATGAATCGGCTGTGTCTTGCCGGTGTGAATCAGTGAGTGCAATACCAATACTGGCGGTGTGGAAAATACTTTCCCCTTGCGTGCGCGATTTAAACGCGAAGTGATGCAGCGCGCGCGTGATTTCAGCGCTGAGGGCCTCCGCCATTATGCGGCCAGTGTTAGGTAATACCAGTGCAAAGCGATCACCTGCATAGCGGCACAGCAAATCAGTGCCGCGAATGTTCAACAAAATAAATTCACCCAGCGCCTGCAAAAAACGATCACCTTCCTGATGGCCGTAACGGCGGTTGGTATCATCAAAATAATCGATATCAATAAACACTAATGCCAACGATGAATGACTGTGGTAATGGGTTGACAACTCCTGTTGCAATTGTTTGCGTAGATAAGTGGCGCCATTTAATTGCGTAATAAAATCCAGCCCGCGATGTTCGCGAAACAATCGCTCGCGCTTACGCAATTGTTCATTAATCGCAATTTGCTCCTGATGCCAGTGATAAATTCCCAAGGTTAATAAACCGAGTCCGATCGGCATTAATCCGGACTCTACCCAATGGTCCCATAAAGCGGCATCTGGAAAGGTAATAAATTCGTCCAGCCAATCCTGGAATCCGGCCAGAAAAATACAACTCAAACCCAGGCTTAACCATTGGGTCACGCGCCCGGCGGGGCGGCTCTGAAGAATTAATAACAGCCATACTAATGCGAGTAACGCTGCCCCACCTTCACTAATCACATCCAGCCAATTGATAACGTTCCAGCGTTTGGTATCACCCAACGCAAAGTTCGCACTCAATAAAATGTTGGCAGCCAATCCCAGTGCCAGTAATTTCCATTGGTGAAGTTTTAACATAGTGCAATCAATTCCCGCATAAAAAGTTTCAATAAATAAAGCCCGCCACCCTTAACAGTTATTTGTGACAATTTTATGAATTCAATTTTGATTGTCAGGAATCCGGTTTTTTATGTTGGGCTGAGATGACTTGTGCTGTTTTTGCGCATTAATCCGGAGGCAAATCAGCTCAGCGCATATTTTTTTAGTAAGCCTATTTAGTCACTTTACTGTCATCTATGGCACCTAATTTTGCTCACCGATATTTCACATCCCGGCGCAGCACGGGGACACAAACAGATGGGGAAGCAAGGTGGGCCGTTTAATGAAAACTCAAGCACTATCAAAACATAATTTTTTAAAAAATACGCTGGCAATTGCATTAACAAGTATCGCCGCGGGCGCGGTAGCCGATGGGCGCATTGAAGGTCAGGTGAAAACAACCGATTACGGTGTTGCACTGGAAGGTGTGAAAGTGCGCATTGTTGAATTGAATCGCGAAGCGACCAGTCAGCGTGATGGTCGTTTTATTTTTGTCGATGTAAAACCCGGCATTTATACATTGGAAACAAGTTACATTGGTGCTGATGCAATCAGTCGTCGTATCAATGTTACTGATAACGCAACTACAAAAACCCAATTTCAATTAAGCGGTGTTTCCGGCATTGTTGAAAACGTGATTGTTATCGGCCAGGCGGCGGGCCTTAACAAAGCATTGAATAAGCAACGCGCCGCAGAAAATATTATTACTGCTGTATCGGCTGATGCGATTGGCCAATTTCCTGATACTAACGTCTCTGAATCGTTACAGCGTTTACCGGGTTTATCGATTGAGCGCGATCAGGGCGAAGGGCGCTATGTGCGTGTGCGTGGTATGGGGCCAGACTTCAACGCAGTGACGATTAACGGTGTTGGTGTTCCCGGCCCGGATGCAGATCGTCGTGCGGTTGCGTTGGATGTAATTCCGTCAGACCTGTTGGAAAATTTAGTCGTCACTAAAACCTTAACTCCCGATATGGATGCCAATTCATTAGGCGGTAGCATTGAAGTGCAAAGCTTGTCAGCATTTGACCGCGACGGATTATTTTTGCAAATGACGGCGGAAGGTAGCTTTGATGAAAATACCGAACAAACCAGCCCGAAACTTGCGCTTACAGCGAGCAATCAATTCAGCGTTGGCAGCGATGAAAATAATCTGGGCGTAGCGTTTGGTATCAGTTCATTTAAACGCGATTTTGGTTCAGATAATGTGGAAACTGGCGGTGCCTGGGATTTTGAAGAAGGCGCATTGTTGGAAGAAATTGAGCAGCGCGACTACCGTATTTCCCGCGAGCGTTCCGGGTTGACATTCAATATTGATGTTAAACCTTCTGAAAATACTGACTTATATTGGCGTAATCTTTATAGCGAATATACGGACTCGGAAATTCGCCTGGCGAATGTTATTGAGTTCGAAGATCCTGCGGCGGAAGGTGATGTTATTACTGCGGAAGTACAACGCGAATTAAAAGATCGCACTGAAACCCAGAAAATTTTATCCAGTTCTTTCGGCGGCCAAACGCGTGTGGATAACTGGACAGTGGATTATCGCATCGCACATAGCAAATCCAGCGAAGATGAACCACAAAATATCGCCGGTGCAGTATTTAAAATCGACGATGATGTGATTGCTGATGAAGTATTTGAGTTGGCGTTCAACGATAGCAAGAAAATCCATATCACCGCTCCGGCTGAATTTTATCAGGCCGCCAGCTATAAACTGGATGAAGTGGAATTGGGGAGCACCAATACCAATGATGAAAGTAATGCATTTAATCTGGATATCGCCCGCGATCTGGAAATCGGTGCACGCCCGGCGCAATTAAAGTTTGGTGTAAAACGCGTTGAGCGCGAAAAAGATAATGACGTCAATGTCTGGGCATCCGAAGATTTTAACGGCGATACATCCCTGGCTAATTTCAGCGGTGGCAATGCAGATTATAAATTAGGCCAGTTTGGTTCTACTATTAATGCTCGCGCGGTAAAAGCCGCTATTGCCGACGCTGAAGAAGATGAAGTGGAAAGCAGTATTGGTGATTATGATATTACGGAAGATACCAGCGCTGCCTATGTGATGGGGCGCATTGATATCGATGCGCTGCGAATTCTCACCGGCGTTCGCTATGAGAAAACCGATTTCACTGCACAAGGTTATTCCTGGGATGATGCCGAAGAAATTGCCAGCACGCGTAACTTCGATAACTCCGACGATTATTTTTTACCGGCGTTGCACCTTCGTTATAGTGTGAATGATAGAACCCAAATCCGCGCTGCCTGGACTAATTCCGTGGTGCGCCCCGGTTTTGCGCAGTTGTCGCCCGGTCAATTAATTGAAGAAGATGATGGTGATATAGAAGCCGAATTCGGGAATCCGGAATTAAAATCGCTGGAATCACGAAATTTTGATGTGGGTATTGAATATTATCCCGGTGTTGCCAGCGTTATATCGGCATTCGCATTCCATAAAACCATTGATAATTTTGTTTATCAAACCGATTTGGCAGGTTCTGCGGATTACGAAAATTATAAACACGCAGTGACCTATGCTAATGGCGACTCGGCAGAAATTACCGGTATTGAATTGGCAGCATCCAAACAATTTTCATCCTTGCCCGCCCCGTGGAATGGATTGCTGATTGGCGCTAACGCTACGCTGGTGGATTCTACTGCAGAAATCGGTGCTTACGATGATGGCGAATTTGTTGCACGAGATATTGCCATGCCGAGCCAATCCGATACGTCTGCGAACCTGATGGTGGGTTATGAATCAGAAAAAGTCAGCGCGCGTTTATCCGCAAACTATAAATCCCGTTATTTGCTGGAAGTGACCGAACCGCTGGAAGCAGATTACGATGCGTATGTGGATGATCAGTTGCAATTGGATTTCTCGTTGCGCTATTACATCACTGATGCTGTCAAAGTGCATTTTGAAGCGTTAAACCTGACTGATGAAATTTATTACACCTACGTAAAAAATTCACGTTATAACGCGCAATATGAAACCTATGGCGCAACATACAAAATCGGTGTGAGCTTTATGCTGTTTTAGATTTCGCTTATTTGCCATTAAATATCCAGGGCGAAGTTTAAGTGTGAATTAAGCTAATACAAATATTGTAGTGAACACATATGCATCGGGTTATGAAGTGTTTGTTGCCAGATGCATATTTCATTCACCAGGGAATATTGTCCATGAAAAAAATAGTCGTTATGTTATTGTCAGGCTGCGTTTGTTTATCTGTTGGTGCTGTTGCGCAAGAGCAAAAAACCTTATCTAAAAATATCCAGGCGGGTGCCGTTGCTCCTTTAGCCCAATCAAACTATTTGAGTGTTGATGATCGGGCAGGTATAACCTGGTTTGATGCACAAGGTAAACGCAAAGCACATTTGGCTGCATCGGCAGAACTGTTGGATGTGCGCGAGAATGTCGAGGTTAATTACAACAATAAATTAACCCCGTTCGACGTGGCTGCCACCGTATTATTACCGGAACAGCAGGCGGCGTTGATCGCATTGGATAAAACCGGTAAAAAAATTATTGTGCTGGCGCGTTTACCGATTCCTGCATTTAAAATTGAAAACCTGTGCTTAAGCCGTGACACGGCTAATAATTTATCATTGTATTTGCTGGATGAACGCGGCACAGCTGAGCATTGGTTGGTGTTGGACGCCAATGGTAATCAGCAGATCAAAAAATTACGCAGCCTTCCTATCGCACCTAACAGTAAATCCTGTTCGGTTGATGATGCTGGCGAGCATTTATTGATTGCTGAGGAATCTATTGGTGTTTGGGCTTACGGTGCGTCTGTTGAGTCATCACCGGGGCGGCGTGTGGTTGATATGTCCGCGCCGTTTGGCAGGCTCAGTGAAGCGGCGGAATTGGTAAGTGCAGTTCCTGGCGGCCTATTGGTATTTGATGGCGAGCAAAAGAAGTTGCATGCATATCGTACGGATAAGCTTGAATTAATAAATAGCATTGCCGTGAATGATATAGATGAGGCCGAACATCTCGCTGCCCGTTATGATCCGGCAACGCAGCAGATAACAGCGGTGTTGTTTGATGAAGGAAAAAAGCAACACCATGAAGTTGTCATTCCCTGGGGCCATGCGCACACTCTGGCGCAAAAAAAATCGGCGTTAGCAATTAGTTCGGTAACCGCTGATGCGCAAACTCACGTCATGGCCCGTTTTGGTGATGCCGCTGATGATCCTGCTATTTGGGTTAATAAACACAATCCACAACAAAGCCGCGTTATCGGCACTAATAAGCAACAAGGTTTATTTGTTTATGATTTGCAAGGCAAAGAGGTGCAACATTTCAACACCGGTAAATTAAATAATGTGGATGTGCGTTACGGCATTCCGGTTGGGCAGCAACAGTTGGATATCGCGGTGGCGACCAATCGCGATGACAATAGCCTGGCGATTTATACCATTGACCCAGCGACTGGAAATTTAAATTTTTCTGGCAGTGTAAAAACCAATCTTGAAGAGATTTATGGCTTTTGTATGTATCAATCACCGGCATCAGCAAATGCACCGGTAAAAACCTATGCAATTCCCAACGCAAAAAGCGGTGAATTCCAACAGATCGAGCTAACGGCAACTATCGATAAAAAGAAAGCGATAAGCTGGAAAGGTAAGGTTGTGCGTCGTTTTTTTGTTAAAAGCCAACCGGAAGGTTGTGTAGCAGATGATCAGCACCAGCGTTTATTTATTGGTGAAGAAGATGTTGCTTTGTGGACTTTGGGTGCGGATGCAAATGCAAGCCCGCTACCGCAATTGGTGTTGGCTGCGGGCGATACCCTGGTAGCTGATGTTGAAGGTGTTGGTGTTTATGCAGGCAAGGAAAAGTCGTATGTTGTGGTTTCAAGCCAGGGTAATAATACATTTGTGGTGATGGATGCATTGCCGCCGTTCAATGTGCGTGGAATTGTTCGTATCGATCTGGACGCAGCCAATAATATTGATGGTGTTTCTGAAACTGATGGTTTGGAGGTGAGTTCGGTAAATTTTGGGGGGGCGTTTAGCGAAGGTTTATTGGTTGTACAGGATGGGCATAAAGTAATGCCGGAAGCGCCGCAGAATTTTAAATATGTTGCCTGGAAAAAAATCCGCGAAGCATTGCAATTAGAGTAACCTGTTTTAATAGTGAATAAAAAATAGCGCATCGGATGCGCTATTTTTTTCATACTGCTCGAATATACCATTCAGGTTTTAATGCGTAGCCTTTTTCTATATCGCCCCGAAAGCCCAGCTTTTCATAAACCCGATGCGCTTCTATCCGCTGCACACCCGATAATAATACGATCTTGTAACAATCTTTGCTCCATGCCAGTTCTATCGCAAAGCGTAGCATTTTGCTGCCGATTCCTTTGCCGCGACAGACATTGGTGGTAATCACATGTTCAATCATTGCAATCGAGCGAGCGCCGTTGGTGAGTGTAGGGATTAAGCCCAGCATACAGCTGGCAATAAGTTGTTGGTTGGCTTCAACCACAATCAGGTGGGTATATGAATTTGCCAATAATTCATCCATGCGGCTGGATGCAACATCAGCAGGAAGCTCTGGATCTTTAGGACGCAGTTCGCGGTAGAGAGAAAGCAGGCCGCTGAGATCGTTGTGGCCTGCCAGTCGAATTATTTCCATAATATTTCAGGTATTAATGCGAGAGTTATTGGCCTTTGCGCGATTCGCGGATATAGAAGCGCGCATCTTTGGCATTGTTGTAACAGTTATCGAAATTTTCCACCGCTTGCATAGTGCGTGCGGCGGTAATCAAACTGAGCGCTTTTGTATAGCTGACGGTCCCGCTGAAGCCATCGGCTTTCGCAATGGACAATTCACTCCAGGCTGCATCAATTTCTTTATCGCACGCGCTGCGAAATTGGGTTTTCCCCGCGCAGGCTGAAAGGGTAAGGGTCAGTGCAATTAAACTGAAACAAGATAATGTTTTCCGGCCGGGCATGTATGAATCTCCGTGAGCGTTGATGCTTGGATCAACCATATTCGCAAGAGTTCACATTCTGGCGGTAGCGCAAAGGAATGCCAAGCCGAAAATTAATTTTCTGTTGGCACTAGTGATCTTTTTTTAAGGTGGGAGTTGCTCAGGCGAGCATGGCATCCGGTTGTTGGTGCACTTCGCGATCAATAATTCCAATCGCCTGGGCAATAACCTGATCGAGCGAGCCACGCACATCGATACGATAAACATCGGCTTCGTGATTTGGGTCTTCCAGGCTATCAAATTGGCTGTCCACCAGACTGGGAGCCATGAAATGGCCAGCGCGCTTGTTAACGCGGGTTTGAATGGTGTCTTTGTCAGACTGGAGGAAAATAAAAATCGTTTTGAGTCCTGCCTTGCGCAATTCATCGCGGTGGGCCCGCTTTAATCCTGAAAACGCGAGGGTGGAATGTTGGTTTTTGGTGCCGGCATCGCGAAAGTAATCGCGCATCCGGATCACCCAGGGCAAGCGCATCGCATCGGTCAACGGGATGCCTTTGGCCATCAAATCGCGCGATTCCTGGCTGTGGAAATCATCGCCATCCAGAAACTCATAACCGTAATGGTTCGCCAGGGCTTGTGCCACCGAGGTTTTACCGCTGCCAGACACGCCCATCACTATGATCAGGTTGGTCTCTGCATCCGGGTTGGTAATGGCAAATGAGTGCTGCATTGGTTGTGGTCTCGTGTACATCCTACGACTAAATCCAGCTTGCTGCTGGATGATGCAATGGAATCGCAATCAAAAATGCCCGATCAATGCAGATGATAGCGCAACCATTGTGCTTGTGGTATGTTAGCAAAAAATAATAGCCAAGTGCAGATATTGCCTATGAAAACCGCAAAAAAAAGACTTTCAGATAAAAAAATCACTTTGGTTGATGTTGCCAATGCTTCCGGTGTTAGTGCTATCACTGTGTCCCGCGTTATCAACCAGCCTGAAAAAGTCTCGGAGTCCTTGCGTATCCAGGTCCAAAAAGCCATTGATTCACTGGGTTACATCCCGAACCAGCATGCCAGTTCACTCGCGTCTTCCAAATCCCGGGTTATCGGGGTTGCCATCCCTTCGCTCAGCAACATCGTATTTACCGAGGTATTGCGCGGGATTTATGAAGTGATGGGGGCGAGTGGCTACAAGGTTTTGTTGGTCGATACCCATTATTCCCCCCTCGAAGAAGAGAAGATGATCCGCACCTTGCTGAGCCAGTCACCGGAAGGGTTGATTATCACGGGTGGCGATCAAACCAAGGCTTGTCAAAACTTCCTTACCAAGGCGCGAATTCCTATCGTGCAGATAATGGAATTACTCGCTGACCCTATCGATATGAATGTGGGTTTTGCCCACGGCCGTGCGGGTTACGATGTGGTTAAACATTTAATTGGCCAGGGGTATGAGCGCATCGGGTTTATCGGCGCGCGCATGGATCCGCGTGTTCAGCAGCGTATGCAAGGCTACAAGCTGGCACTGGAGCAAATGGGCAAGTTTGATAAAAACTTAATTGTGACCACGCCTGAACCTTCATCTATTGGTGTGGGAGGTGAGTTGTTCAAAAGTTTGATGGCATCTACTAACGGAGTTGTCGATGCCGTTTTTTGTGTGAACGATGACCTGGCATTGGGGGCGCTCTTTGAAGCCCAACGGATGAATATCAATGTCCCCCAGGATCTTGCAATTTGCGGGTTTAACGATATTGAAGCCGCTGCCTACGTGAATCCATCGCTCACCAGTGTATCGGTGGGGCGTTATGAGATGGGGGTAAAAGCCGCTGATATGATTATCCGTGTGCTCAACGAAAAACCCATTGAATCCAAAAAGGTGGATATGGGTTATGAAATCAAAAAACGCGTGTCTACCAGTCGCCTCTGATGATTGCGCCTTACAATAATTATTATCGAGGTGTGCTGTGACCACTGATCAAAACCCGGTATTGACGACAGACTCGCGCATTAGTTGGCGGGAAAAAATCAGCTATGGTATTGCTGATTTGGGCTTCAATTTTTATTGGGCCAATATTGCTACATTTTTAATGATTTTCTATACCGACGTATTCGGTATTTCTGCACTTGCCGCCGGCAGCATGATGTTTACCATCAAACTGATTAACGCATTTACTGATCCAATGATCGGTGCGCTCTCGGACAGAACGCGCAGTCGTTTCGGAAAGTTTCGCCCCTATTTAATCTGGATGGCATTGCCGCTCGCCTGTGCCGGTGTGCTTACTTACACCACACCAAATCTCGGTGAAGATGGAAAGTTAATTTGGGCCTACGGTACCTATTTGTTAATGATGGTGTGTTACACCTGCATCAATATTCCTTACAACGCATTATCCGGGGTCATGTCGAGTGATACCCAGGAGCGTTCAACCATTAATGGATTGCGTTTTATTTTTGCATTTACTGGTAGTACGGTGGTGACTTATTTAACCCCGGATATGGTGAAATATTTAGGGCAGGGCGATGAGCGCCTGGGTTGGCAATTAACTATGGTAGTGTGGGGAATTGCAGCCAGTATTTTATTTATCTGGACATTCTTTAATACCAAAGAGCGGGTAAAACCAATCGCCCCTGAGCCGAGCTCAGTGGTGCAGGATATTAAAGACCTTACTCGCAACGGTCCTTGGGTTGTGCTGTTTTTCCTGGCGCTGATCATTATGATCACCATTACATTGCGCACCAGTTCAGCGGCTTATTATTTTAAATACTACGTTGGCAACCCTGATCTCATTAAAACATTTGTGCCTGCTTATATGGCTGCTGCGGCTGTCGGCGCATCACTTACACCGTTAATGACTCGTTATATCGATAAAAAAATATTGATGATGATATTGATGAGTATCACCGCTGTATTGTCATTTACATTTTATTTTATCCCTAAAGAGCAAGTGGAATTGATGTATGCGCTACAAATTGCGATTGGCTTTGTATTGGGGCCGAAATCACCGCTGGCATTTTCTATGTATGCGGATACCGCTGATTACAATGAGTGGAAGACCGGGCGCCGTGCTACGGCAATGACATTTGCGGCGGCAACTTTTTCGCAAAAACTGGGTAATGCGTTGGCGGCGTTAATGATGGGTGTTATTTTTGCTTCGTTAGGTTACGTTGCCAATGCAACACAAACGGAGGCATCGCAAACCGGTATTGTTATGTTGATGTCATTTATCCCTGCGGTATTTGCGGTGCTTGCTGTTGCGTGCATGTTTTTTTACTCGCTGGATAACAAAACCCTGAAGCAAATCCAGATCGACCTGGCTGCCCGTAAGGCGCAGATATAAATTTCAAACTATATACAAACTCTAGATAACTTTTCATCCGGGTACCTTTTCAGGTACCTTTTTCTTTCAGGTAACTGATATGTTAAGACCTTCACACAATGGTGAGCGTTACGATTTGCTAACGCCCACTGCCATGCCGCGTGCCGCCGGTTTTTTATGGAACCAGCGCATGATGATCCAATCGACTTGTCGCGGGTATGCTGTTGCGCAATTTATGCAACCGGAACCGGCCAAATATGCGTATGCGCCCAATCTGGAAGCGAAAACATTTATGCAGCCAGAGCAACCTTATTATGCGCATCATCCCGGTCGCTTTTTTTATGTGAAGGATGAAGATACTGGCGAGATTTTTTCGGCACCTTATGAGCCGGTGCGGGCACCTTACGAAAATTATATATTTTCGATTGGCAAAAGTGATTTGCGTTGGACGTTGCAATCCCTGGGCATTGAGATAGAAATTACGCTGTCATTGCCGGTTGCGGATGTGGTGGAGTTATGGGATGTAAAAGTTACCAATCGTTCCGCGCGCGCGCGACGCATTAGTGTTTATCCGTATTTCCCTGTGGGTTATATGTCGTGGATGAATCAAGCGGCGGAGTATCGTGCTGACCTCGGTGGCGTGGTAGCGACTTGCGTAACGCCTTATCAAAAAGTAGCGGATCACTTTAAAAATAAACTCTTTAAAGACAAAACATTTTTCCTGCATGAACAGAAACCGATAGCATGGGACGCAAAACAGGAAACCTTTGAAGGTGAAGGCGGGCTGCATAATCCATCAGCTTTGCAACAGGAAACGTTGTCTGGTGGAGACGCCCGTTATGAAACTCCGGCAGCGATTTTGCAATATCGCCTGGAGTTGTCGGCAAATGGCGAACAGGTTTATCGTTTTATTTTTGGGCCGGCGTTTGATGACGCAGAAATAAAAAAAATACGTGACACTTATTTAAGTGAACAGGGTTTTGCCAAAGCGCGCGCTGAATATTCTGCATATGTGGCAAGTGGTAATGGCTGCTTGCAAATTCAAACACCGGATGCCGGGCTGGATAACTTTGTAAACAATTGGTTGCCGCGCCAGGTGTTTTATCATGGCGATGTAAATCGCCTCACCACTGATCCACAGACGCGCAATTATCTGCAGGACAATATGGGCATGACATTTATCAAGCCCGAAATCACTCGCGCTGCATTTTTACATGCGCTGAGCCAACAGGAGGCTTCTGGCGCTATGCCCGACGGTATTTTACTGGTGGAAGGCGCAGAGCTGAAATACATCAACCAGATTCCACACACGGATCATTGCGTTTGGCTGCCGGTATGCTTAAAAACTTACCTGGATGAAACTAACGATTACGCGATGTTGGATGAGCTAGTCTCCGGGCATGATGGGAAGACCCTGAGTGTGTTTGAGCGAATCAGCAGCGCGATGCGCTGGCTGCTGCAAGCGCGTGATTATCGCGGCTTAAGTTTTATCGCCCAGGGTGACTGGTGTGATCCGATGAATATGGTGGGTTACAAAGGTAAAGGGGTTTCCGGTTGGCTTTCTGTCGCAACCGCTTACGCTTTAAATTTGTGGGCCGATGTCTGCGCAAAAACATCACGCACGGATTTACAGCAAGAATTCATTGCCGGTGCAAGAGATGTGAATGCGGCGGTGAATAAATACTTATGGGATGGCGAATGGTTTGGTCGCGGCATCACTGATGATGATGTTGTTTTTGGTATTAGCAACGACAAGGAGGGGCGCATCTTTTTAAATCCACAAAGCTGGGCGATCCTCGGTGGTGCTGCTAATGAAGAGCAGCGCAAAAAAATGATTGCAGCGGTAGAAGCGCAATTGGAAACACCCTATGGTGTTGCGATGTTGGCTCCCGCATATACTGCCATGCGCGATGATGTGGGGCGTGTAACCCAAAAGCATCCCGGATCTGCAGAAAATGGTTCTGTCTATAATCATGCGGCAGTTTTTTATATCTACAGTTTGTTTACTGTCGCTGAGAAAGATCGCGCTTATAAGTTATTGCGACAAATGATTCCCGGTCCAACGGAAGCGGATTATTTGCAGCGTGGACAGATGCCGGTTTACATCCCTAACTATTATCGCGGTGCGTATTATCAATATCCGCGCACTGCGGGGCGGTCATCGCAATTATTTAATACCGGGACTGTGTCCTGGGTGTACCGCTGCCTGGTAGAAGGTATTTTTGGTTTGCAGGGTGATACTGAGGGCTTGCGAGTCAATCCGCAATTGCCATCGGATTGGAATGAGGCAAAAGCAGTACGTGAGTTCCGCGGTGCAAGTTTTGCGGTAAGTATTAAGCGTAGTGCAGTGGAAAAATTGCAATTGCGTTGCGATGGTGAATTGCTGGTTGATAATTGTGTACGCAAGATTGAAGCTGGGCGGCGATATCAATTGGATGTTTTGATTCCTTAATTATCAAAAACGTGGAAACAAAAACCCAAAAGGCGTGCACGGTGCACGCCTTTTGGGTTTTTGGGTATTGATATTAGAAGTCAAAGATTTCGCTCAGTATGGATTTCTTTTTGTAGGGTTTTCCGTAGTGTCCACCGTAGTTGTGGTGTTTACGGTCATCATCATAATGTTTGCGTTGTGAATCGTAATGGCGTTGTTCTTTGTAATCGTGCTGGGGGCGATAATGTTGATCCTGGTGTTGTTGCGGGCGATGATCGTGCACGGTTTGTTGCGCCTGCGGAGCAGGAGTTACCTCTTCTTGTGCACGTTCGATTAATTTATCCAGCTCTCCGCGATCCAGCCATACACCGCGACATTTAGGGCAGTAATCAATTTCAATGCCTGAGCGTTCGGAAATAAGCAGGTGAGGGCGGTCCGGGGATTCGTAACAACTGGGATTTGGGCAGTGCATATTGTGTCTCCGATGTGTGCGTGAAATGAATACACAACGACCGGGCACGCGAAACCTTTGTCATTGTGACAAAGGTCTCGTTCGCAAATGCAGGGCATTTGCCTGCGGTGCCGGAGCCGATGGATTAAAAAGGCTCGTGATGACGACAGTCGCAGCGGGAACTACTCCCCTTCGGTAAGCGGATTTTTCAGTAATGGAGCCTGCTTGTCAACCTGCCTCGGTTTTAGCGGCTTTCCTGGTGGCCTTGGTTGCTGGTTTGGCCTCGGCTACCTTTGGTTTGGTTTCAGCCTCTTTGGGTTCTGTTGTTTTGGCTTTGGGTTTGGCTTTGGTTTTAGCAGGGGAGGATGCCTGGCGGGTTTTGACGATGGCGAGATATTTGACCCAGGCCTGTTCAACCGGGCTCTTGGGTGCGCTTTGATTGGCTATAACTTTGAGAATATGCTGGTCTTCATTGGTCGGATCGGAAACTTCTTCTTGCATCAAGGCGTTAATTAATACGCCCTGCTTGCGGATTAATCTGGCTTGTACGTCGGATAATCCACCCTTCTCAAAACCTTCTGGGAAGTTGACTGCATCCTGGAATGTTTGTTTCAAGTAATGCTCACGCGGCAACATAGGGTATCTCCATTATTAGTATGCGCTCATCAGGTTTGGAGTATCTCCGAATTACCGCGTCCCTGTTATCGGTCATCCCGGGTGGATTTACCCAAAGCACTGCTTTCATTGTTATAGCGCTGGAATCGCTCTCCAGCCAAAAGTTGCTGCCGAATTTAATCTGTTTTTGTGACAGTGTATAGAGCTTAAATTACCCTGGCTGATGGTTTTATCATCCGTTTGTTGGTGATCTGCCCTGTATGTGCAAATTGCGGGCATAAAAAAACCGGCCGAAGCCGGTTTTTTGAGCTGTATACCCGGTGCGATTAAGCAGCCAGTGCCTTCAGCTTGGCATTCAAGCGGCTCTTATGACGAGCAGCTTTGTTTTTGTGGATCAAGCCTTTATCGGCAATACGATCAATCACAGAAACTGCTGATACGTAAGCAGCTTGCGCAGCAGCTTTGTCGCCAGTAGCGATAGCAGCCAACACTTTCTTGAGGTAAGTACGCCCCATAGAGCGCATGCTTGCGTTGTGCTTGCGAGCTTTTTCATTCTGACGCGCGCGTTTTTTGGCTTGGGGTGTATTTGCCACCTTAGTGCTCCTATAAATAAATTCTGGATAAAACTGACTAAAAAGGGTCTGGATTCAGGGACGCGACATTATGCCGTTTTCGATTAGTTTGTCAACCAAAGAAACGATTTTCTAGCAGTAGGGAAATGCCTTTTTACAAAGGTTGGTTTTACGATAGTTTACACGCCGCGGCAGGGACAAGCGGCTGATTCTGGATACACTTTGAGCGATATAAATATAACGATGCTCAGGGGATACCATCCATGATTTACTCATCCATCGGGAAGTATGTGCTTCCCTGCGTTCTTGTTTCATTAGTGGCGGGTTGTGGCAGTGGGGGCGGCGGCAGTAAACCTTCCGGCGGGCCAGCCAGCACCAGTAGCTCAGCGGCAGTCAGTTTGTCCTCAATCTCCGTATCGTCATCTTCATCGACACCGGTAGCTGCGAGCTCATCTGTGGCGAATACGGCAAATAAGATGGTGCCCTTTGTTTTGCCTTATGACGATGCTACCGGCGGAATTACCCAATCGGGTGCATTACTGAACCATTTACCCGCTGGTAAATTTGGTGCGGTCAAGGTAGATGGCCTGGGGCATTTTGCTGTGGGAGGCGAGCGCATTCGCTTTCTGGGCGTAAATATCACGGCCAGCTCAACAGTCACAGCAAAGGCCAATGCGGAAAAGGTCGCGAAACGTTTGGCGAAATTTGGTGTGAACCTGGTGCGTTTCCATCATATGGATAACAACTTCGGGGCTAAAAGTATTATCAACTATGCCGCAGGCAATAGTCGTTCACTCGATGCTGATAACCTCGACAAGCTGGATTATTTTATCCATCAGCTGAAACTCAATGGTATTTATTCCAATATTAATTTAATTAACTCGCGCGAATTTTCTGCTGCCGATGGTTTGCCGGCGGATATCAATCAGCTCAATTGGAAACAGCGTCATGTGTTGGGCTATGTATCTCCGGCTTTTCGCAATCTGGAAAAAGAATTTGCTACCCAATTGCTCAATCATAAAAATCCCTACACCGGCTTAACCTATGCGGAAGATCCTGCCGTTGCTTTTGTCGAAATCAATAATGAAAACGGGATTTTCCAGCAGTATTACGATGGTTCTATCGATAAATGGCCGCAAACTTTTAGTGTGATGTTGAATGGGCGCTGGAATAATTGGCTCGCAGCCAAATATGCATCGACGCAATTACTGGAGGCAGGTTGGGGGGCGATTGATCAACCGCTCGGGACTGAAATATTAGCCAATAATAATTTTGCCATCGGCACAACGGGTTGGAATGTCGAGCAGCACGATACTGCAAAGGCCGTTGCTACAACGGGCACATTTGATGGTCGCACCGGTGTGGAACTAAAAGTGACACAAACTGGCCCGGCAAGTTGGAACGTGCAATTGAACCAGGGCAACCTTGCGATTGTAAAAGACCAGGTTTACACCTTGGGTTTTTGGGCCAAGGCGGAGACCAATCGCCAGCTTGGTGTAGCGCTGGGGCTAGCTTACGCTCCCTGGACTACATTGGTGGAGCGTAATTATTCACTGGCGACTAATTGGAAATATTTTGAAACGAATTTTATTGCGAGCCGGAGCGATAACAACCTACGCATCAACTTCAACGGTTTTGGTAACCAACTGGCGACCGTTTATATCGGCGATGTCAGTTTCAGGGCGGGTGGCAGCCTCGGGAAATTGCCGGCGGGGCAAACGCTGGAGGCAAAAAATATCGGCAACAATTTACGTTCAGTGGGATACACGAGCGGACGAGATAAAGATTGGGCTGATTTTTTGCGTGAATTGGAAACCGCTTATTGGGCGGATATGAAAAGCCACATTAAAACCACCGTGGGTTTTAGCGGTTTGATTACCGGCACGGCAATCATGAACACGCCGCCAGGCACACACCGGCAATTTGATTTCGCCGATGCCCACGCTTATTGGCAGCATCCGGTATTTCCAACGGCGGATTGGGATGCGGTGAATTGGACCGTAGAAAATCAATCGATGGTGAATATCTTTAGCAACACGCTAACGTCGCTCGCGAAGCAGCGCATCCACGGATTGCCATTCACTATTTCCGAATACCAACATTCATCGCCCAATATCTATGGTAGTGAAGGTCCGCTTTTAGTAGCTGCTTACGGTGCGTTGCAGGATTGGGACGGTATCATGATGTTCGCTTATGATTCGGGCCCGAACGACGATTGGAGCCAGGGTTATTTCAGCGATTTTTTCAGCATGAATGCACACCCAACCAAAATGGCCAATATGTTAGTGGCAGCCAATATGTTCCGGCGTGGTGATGTTGCAGCGGCACATAGCCAATTGTTGATGAATTTTGATCCGGCAACTGAATTGAATGTTCTTGCGAGCAAAGGCAGCGGCTGGAATGTTGCCAATGGCTCTCACCTGAATGTACCCGACGATATTCCACTTACCAAACGTTTTGCACTGGATGTGAGTGCAATTCCGCACGGGCAAAGTGTTGCGCCTGCGGCCAGTAATCAAAACCGGTTAACCTCGGATACTGGCGAGCTGGTATGGAATCTTGCCCAGGCAAATCAAGGGTTGGTAACTATTAATACCGCAAAAACCAAAGCGTTGGTTGGATTCATCAATAACCGTGCTGTGACATTGGGTAATGTAGGTATCAAGGTTGCGGCAACTGCGAATAACTGGGCAACGGTTTCGCTGACTGCACAACAGGGTAGTTTTGCTGACCTCAACAGCGCAGCCAACATATTAGTTGTGGCCACCGGTAATACGGAAAATACAAATATGCAATGGAAAAGCGCCGCCAAAAATTCTGTCGGTACCAACTGGGGAACTGCGCCAACGTTAGTGGAGGTTATTCCGGTTGCGCTCGATCTGCCTTACGCAAGCACGCGCACCAAAGCCTGGATCCTGGATGAAACCGGCCAGCGTAAAACAGAATTGACTGTGATTGATAATGCAGGAAAAGCGCAATTAATATTGAATGGCAACACCGCCAGCCTCTGGTATGAAATTGCGGTAGGCGCGGCGAATTAGTGTTGTGCCGCGATAAAATAATGTTGCCATGATAATATCCATCCCCTGAGCCAGGCACCAAAGCGCAGGGGATTTTGCGTGACCGATTCCGACAATTCCAATAAAACCCAGATACGATCTGACCAGTCCGAGGGCGCAGCCCGGGGTGCTGTGCCGGATACATTCGATAATCCTCAAATTACGCATTATTCTGCTTCCCATAATCATTCTGCCGGTTTTGCGCAGGCGCGCGAATTGGTGAAACAGTCACAAACCGGTAAGGGCCTGCTGCTAAAAAAACGTTTTCTGCTGGAGGATGTGCTCGGTCATGGCGGCATGGGTACAGTCTATAAAACCAAGGATTTGCGTAAAGTCGAAGCGGAAGATCCTAATCCCTACATCGCTACCAAAGTATTGAACAAGGATTTCAAGGATCATCCTGATGCGTTTGTGACCTTGCAGCAAGAAACCGCGAAATCCCAAACCCTGGCGCACCCGAATATCGTGACGGTCCACGATTTTGATCGCGATGGCGACACGCTATTTATGACCATGGAATTGCTGGATGGCCAGCCGCTGGATCAATTGCTAAAAGCACAACGCAACAAAGGTTTGCCGAAAGAACAGGTTTGGAGAATCACGCGCGATTTGTGCGCGGCATTGGCCTATGCGCATCAACGCCAATTAATTCATGCGGATTTCAAACCGGGGAATATTTTTGTCAATCGCGATGGTTCTGCCAAGGTGCTGGATTTTGGTATTGCGCGCGCAGCAACACGCGAAGCACAAAAACATGCATTCGATGCGGGGCAATTAGGTGCGTTGACACCGGCTTATGCCACTATCGAAATGATAAAAGATGAACCCCTCAGCTTTAGTGATGATGTATATGCTCTGGCCTGCGTGGTATATGAAATGCTCGCGGGGCGCCACCCTTACAATAATCGTTCGGCGTTGCAGGCACATGAACAACAAATGCAACCCAAGCGTTTGGATTGTTTGAGCTCGCGTGAATGGAAAGTATTAAGTCGCGGCCTGGTGCCAGTGAAATCCGGACGCTATCAAAACATTACACAATTTGCCGATGAATTGTTTCCCAAACGCAATCCCATTTTGCTCACGGCGGCGCTGGGCTTTGCCGTAGTGTCGTTAGCCGGTGCAGGATGGTTTGGTTATAGCCAGCACCAGGCAAAACAACATTTGCAAAAAACTATCGCTGAAAAAATGACGGCGGCCCAAACCTGTTTTGCATTGCAAAATTTTGATTGCACTATTGAACAGAGTTTGGTTGCAACTAATCTCGATCCAACAAATAGCGTTGCTGCACAATTGCTTGCCACAGCCCAAACCGCGAAAGAGCAACGTGCAAATGATGAGCGAGTGCGTGAACTTATTGCGGAAGCACAACATTGCTTGCATCAGCAGGATCTGGATTGTGCAACCCTGTTTTTACAAAAAGCGGAAGCTATTGGCTTGCACAATTCACAAGTAGTCAGTTTTCACGAAGCCTTAAGTGTGGCCCGTGCACAACAAGCACAATCTACTGCACAGAAACAATTAGTTATTAACTCGGCACTAACACGCGCGCAGAATTGTTTGTCAAATAAAGATTATTCCTGCGCGGTAAATAGTGCTAATGCAGTATTGGAACAGGATGCCGCCAATGCGCGGGCTGTTGAAGTAAAACAAGCGGCAACCCTGGCACAAGGGCAGGCACGTGAGTTGGCTGAAAGGATTAACCGGTTAATGGACGATGCAAATAATTGCATGGAAAAGAAAAATTATTCCTGTGCAATCGCCAAAGCTGAATCGGTATTGGAACTGGATGTGACTTATCAACCTGCATCCGCATTAAAAGACCGGGCACAGGAAATCCAGCGTAAACTGAAAGAAACCGGTTTTATCATTAAATAACGATGTAAATAACTTTCTTGGGGCAGGGGTATATGAAATCCAGATTATTGGTTGCGATTATTGCGTATGCACTGGTGAACCCGGTTGTAGCATTTAGCCTTAAGGATTTGAAAGATAATATTGACCGTTCTTATAAATGTAAAAGCGGTGATCAAGGCTGTAAAAACCGCGAACATTTAAAGGCTGCTGCACGTGTAGCTGCGGTTGCGGTCGCGGTAACGTTAATTACTAAAATGATTATTAATTATCGCTCTGAGCGTATTGCGAAAGAAGAACAGGTGAGCGAAGAGTACAAAGCCAAAAACAAAAATTTACCGACGCAATCGGTAGTCACTGAATATCAAACCAAAACTATTCCGGGCAATGTGGTTACACCCGGGCAAGAGGTGATCATTCAATCTGATATCGTAGTTGTTCCCGGCACACGGCAAAAAACAGCATTGATCGAAGAACGTATTGCTATTTATGACAATGAAGATAACACCAGGGAGCTAAAAAATTTTACCAAACTGGTAAATGGGAAAACTAAAGCTGGCGGGCGTTATAAAAATGAATTTTCGTTTACCTTGCCGGAGGGATTGCCGCAGGGCGTTTATCCGATCAAAACCGAGTTGCTCTTGAATGGGGTGGTTGTGAATACGGCAAATAATGATATCCAGCTGGTAATGCATGTTGATAGTTTTGGTGATGGGCAGTTGGTGGCGATAAATTAAATGGTCGAATAATTCGATAGACTATATTAATTCATAGGATGCAATTTTATTGTCTCCTATGAATTAAGGAAATTGTTTAATTGCTGCAATCGTTCCGGCGTTCCCACATCGCTCCAGTATCCGTAATGAACCTGTCCGCGCAACTGTTGTTGTGCGATGGCGTGGCGAAAGGTTTCAACCAGCGGAAATTTTTCGCGCTTATTGGGATAATCAGACACCAGTGCAGGTTTTAACAAGCTGATACCTGCAAATGTGAAACGGTGCAGATGATTTTTTTGTGCATCTTCCAGTAATAATCCGGAGTCATCCAATGCGAAATCGCCGTGTGGATGAAATGCCGGATTAGGCACCAATAATAAATGCCCCGATTGGGTAGTATTTAATGGCGTTGTTACAACATCATTAAATTCAATATCGCACCAGACATCGCCGTTGATTAATAAAAAGGTGTCTTTGCCTAATAAATCCAGTGCACGCAAAATCGCCCCGCCGGTTTCTAGCGGTTCAGGTTCTTGCGAGTAATGGATATGCAGATTCCAGCGTTTACCATCGCCAAGGTGCATGCGAATTTTTTCACCAAGGTAGGCGAGGTTGATAATAACTTCGTGAATACCCGCACGTTGCAAATTTTCCAGATGATATTCAATCAATGGTTTATTGCCGGCGCAAAGCAACGGCTTTGGTGTGTGATCAGTCAGGGGGCGCATGCGGTTACCCAGGCCCGCAGCAAGGATCATAGCTTTCATGGCCGATCTCCAGCGGTGCGATAATCGCTATACCAAGGTTGTTGCTGCGCGATAGGTAAGAGTTTTTGTGTAAACCAGGTGGCAAATTCCTGCAGTTCCGGATATTGGCTGGCAACTTCCAATGCGTAGCGAATAACGAGTGGCAAATCTTGTAGGTAACCGGATTTGTTATCGCGCAATTGCAACCGCGCAAAAATACCCAGCACTTTTATATGGCGTTGCAAGCCCAGCCAATCAAACCAGCGCAGGAATTCTTGTTCACTGACGTTCGGGATTTGTTGTAGTGCGATTGCGCGTTGTCGATAGTAGAGTGCCCATCGCGTCACTTGGGTGGTTGGCCAGCGCACATAACAATCGCGCAGGAGCGATACCAGATCGTAGGTTACTCCACCCCAGAGTGCGCCCTGGAAATCAATAACACCAAGGGCACCATCGCTGCGTACCAATAAATTGCGGGAATGATAATCGCGATGGACAAAACCTTGTGGTTGGTTGAGGGCGTTGTCTTCCAGCTCGATAAAGAGTTGGTCAAGATATTGTTGTTCTGTTCCATTAAGTGAATAGCCGAGCAGCTTGCCAGCAAACCATTCCGTAAAAATTTCCAACTCCCGCCGCAAGAGCGCGCGGTCATAGCGCGGGATAAGCTCAGGCTGGTCATCGCTCTGATGGAGCTGTAAGAGGGTATCGATTGCCTGCGTATAAAATTGGTCGGCATTAGTCCCATCGACTGCGCGAAAGAACAATTTATCACCCATATCCTCAACTAATAAAAACCCCTGTTCCGGATTTGCAGCAAGGATTTCCGGGCTATGTACCTTTTGATTGCGCAGAAGCCGGGCGATGGCTATGAATTGATGGCTGTCTTCCGTAGCGGGTGGCGCATCTACTGCGAGCCATTGCGAGGGTTGTTGAAAACGGAAGTAACGGCGAAAACCGGCATCGCTTCCCAGGCTTTGCAACTCTATGGGATGCCAGCTGTCAGGTGTATTAAGGGTTACCCAGTTGGCAAGTGCTGACTTTCGGGGATCATTAGGGGGTTGTGGTATGGTGTCGTTCATTGATGGCCTGATTGTGCCTAGGGTAAATGCGCAAGTAAGTTATGGCGATAGATTCTACCCGAGTCATGATGCTTTCCCCAATGCATTGCTTTTGCCCAATTCATTCCCAGTACAGACGGTTTCCAGTAGAATCGCAGCAATTTTTTCGGCGGCAACTTTTTCAGGCGCCTGTTGACTCAATCAAGTGAATAAAACAATTGATGGCAGCGCGCGTATCCGCCCGCCAGTATGAGACCGCGGTTAATGGCTCCAACCCAGAATCAACCCAAGCAGTATCGACGTTTTTCATTTATTCCTTCCCGTCTGGCGTTGTGTATAGCAGCCCAGTGTGCAGGCCTATTGTTGCTGCCTGCGACATCAGTCGCCGCTGACACGAATTCATCGAATTCCAGCAGCTCTTCAAGTGCCCCATCAATCAGTTCCTCTTCATCATCTGCCGTCGCTGTTGCGGCTGTTGATCCCAATGATGAGTTGCGTGAGCTGGACTGGGTGCCGATGGCCGAATTGACGGAAGAGCAGAAAAAGCTGGTTCCTACCGCGTGTTGCGGTGCCTATATCGCGCCACCACGGGATGATGCGGAATCGGACCTCGATCCGGAAAAGGCTAATATCCTGGGCAGTGCTGATTACTCCGAAGCGGAAAAACAAACCAAGTTTGTAATGCATAAAGATGTGCGCCTGACCCAGGGCCGCCGCTCGTTCCGTGCAGATACTTTCAGTTTTGATAAAACGACCCGCGAGGCAGAGCTCAAAGGCAACATCCAGGTACGTGAGCCGGGAGTATTGTTGCGTGCCGAGCGCGCTTACGTGGATACCAACACCGGCAATGCCGAACTGGAACAAGCCCGCTTTGTTCTGTACGAGACCCGTGTCCGTGGCCGTGCGGAAAAGCTGGAAAAGTTTGGCGACCAGATCATCAGCCTGGACCAAGGTACCTTTACCAGTTGTGAACCGGGCGATAACACTTGGCTGATCCGCGGTTCCAATATTACTTTGCACAATGACAAGCATTACGGTACTGCGCGCAATATGCGCCTGGAAGTGAAAGATATCCCGATCGCGTATGCCCCGTATTTTCGCTTTCCGATTGGCCCGGATCGCTTGACCGGTTTTCTCTTCCCGTCATTAGGGTTGGATGAGAACGATGGTATTGGTGAATTCACTGCGCCTTTCTATTGGAATATCGCCCCCAATTACGATGCGACTCTGACCTGGCGCTATCTCTCGGATCACGGCAATATCCTGGCGACTGAACTGCGCCATATGTCGAATTACTTCGATACCGAACTCAGGGCCAGTGCGTTGAACAATGATCGCGGTGGGTTTAGCGAACGTTTGCAGGACCAAATCGATAACGGTGAGATTGCTGAGGAAGATGCCTATCCCTATAAAGGAAAGGATCGCTGGCAGTACAACCTGTATCAAACCGGTGGTCGCAACCAGCCCTGGTCAACCTTAATTGATTACACCGACGTCAGCGATACCGATTACCTGCGCGATGTTGATCGCAGTGCGGTAGATTTGAATCGCCAGGCTTATATCCGCCAGCGTGTATCGGGCAGTTACGTTACCGATCATTGGCAATTGGCGGGCAAGATTGAAGAGTTCCGCTTGCTCACTGACCAACAGCTTCCTTATCGCGAAGTACCGCGCATTAATGCCGATGGTGAATACCGCATCAACGATTGGGTGTTGGAGTTGGATAACGAATATGCACACTTCGCGATGAATCGCTATTTCGGTGAAAATCCGGTTCAGGCCGTTGATAGGGCTAATTTGATCACCGGTGAGCGCTTGCGCACCAACTATGCCCTGACCTGGGATAAAGAATACGCTGCCGGTTTTATCAAGCCGGGTGTTGCAGTAAAAACCCTGGGCTATCAATTGGATGCGACCAACATGCGCGCAGATGCCGATACCAGCCCGCAGATCGTTGCGCCGCAAGGCTCGCTGGATACCGGTTTGTATTTCGAACGCGACAAGCAATGGTTTGGCGAAGACTTTACCCAAACCCTGGAGCCGCGCGCGTTTTATCTGTATCGCGATTATGAAAACCAGGATGCACTTTACGGCCTGACCTCGGATGCGAGCTACGTCAACTTTGATACCTCGGATCTGGTTGTAACCTACCAGCAATTATTTCGCGATTCGCGTTTTTCCGGCGGTGACCGTATCGATGATGCAAACCACCTTGCACTGGGTGTCACCAGCCGTTTCGTGGAGTCTGACACCGGGATCGAGCGCGTGCGCGTCAGTATCGGCCAGATTAACTACTTTGAGGATCGCGAAGTCAGCATCCTCAACAACGATGACGATTATGCAAATACCCGCAGTAGTTCCGCTATCGCCGGCCAGTTGAGCGGACAGTTGGGCGATCACCTGCGCTTCAGCAATGATGTTCTGTACGATCACCAGCAGAAAAAAATCAACGCGGTCAGCAGCAGCCTGCATTATATGGATGAACAATACCGCATCCTGAATGTAGGCTATCGTTACAGCCGCGACCCGGTCACCTTAAGCCCCCTGGATGCCAGTCCGAAAATTGGTGAAACCCTGGATCAATTGGATATCACCGCACTCTGGCCGCTGAATAACCAATGGGCAGTCATTGCCCGTACCAACTACGATTTTAACTACAGCGCGGAACTCGATACCTTTGCGGGGCTCGAATACACCGATTGTTGCTACCGGGTCCGGGTGCTGGCTCGCCAGTGGGTGGATTTTGACTTTAGCCCGGATTTCCTTGCCAACATCAGTAGTGATGATTATGACCGTGGTATTTTCTTTGAAGTGCAATTGCGCGGCTTTGGTACCCTGAGCCAGCGTATTAGTAACCTGCTCGATAAAGCCATGCTGGGCTACAGCGAGCGTGAAGCCTCTTTACAATAAAACAGTGATTTGAAGTTATGAGTAAAAACCAAAACAACGTGCGCAACGCCTGGGTACTATTTCTGGGTGGTTTGTTGCTGCTCGGCAGCCAAATTGGTCTGGCCCAAAGCAAGGCTGTATCACTGGACCGTGTTGTCGCTATTGTCGATAAAGATGTGGTGCTTGAAAGTGAATTGAACGCACGCAAGCAAACTATCCTGGAGCGTTTACGTGGCCAGTATCAAGAGTTGCCACCGGAGGACGTGCTCAATAAACAAATCCTGGAACAATTGATTATTGAGCGTATCGAGCTGGGTTTGGCTGAACGTTACGATATTAAAGTGGATGAATCGGAAATCGATCAGGCTATTGGTCGCGTCCTGCAAAAAAATCAAATCACCCTGGCGCAATTGGAAGTTGATTTGCAGCGTCAGGGCTTAACCCTGGCGGGTTTGCGTAAACAAATGCGTAGCGAACTTACTATCAGCCACTTGCAGCAAGGTATAGTAAACAGTCGTATTAAAGTTACTGACCAGGACATCAATAACTTCCTCGCTTCCAGCGATGGCAAATATGCGACTTCGCCGGATTACCACATCGGCCATATTTTGATTGCTGTTTCCAGCAGTGCCGATGCGGAAGCGGTTGCCGAAGCGGAAAAGAAAGCCAATGATATTTACCAAAAACTGCAATCCGGTAGCGACTTCTCGCAAATGGCGATCAGTTTTTCCAACGATCAGGCTGCATTACAAGGTGGCGATATTGGCTGGCGTAAACTTGCACAATTGCCGGAGTTGTTTGGCAATCAAATGGCGAATTTATCTGCGGGCCAGGTTTCCAAGCCATTCCGCAGCGGTGCAGGCTTCCATATCCTGAAAAATATTGAGCAACGTGGCGGCGGCGCACAAATGATTGACCAAACCCACGCACGCCATATTCTGGTAAAAACTTCGGAAATTATGGACGATGCGCAAGCGCGTCAGAAATTAGTGGATTTAAAAGCGCGTATTGAAAAAGGTGAAGATTTTGCCAAGCTCGCGCGTGAAAATTCGGAAGACACCGGTTCCATGTTAAGCGGTGGTGATTTGGGTTGGTCCACCCCCGGAATGTTTGTTCCCGAGTTTGAAGAAGCAATGGCTAATACTTCTCCCGGTAGTATCAGTCGCCCCTTCAAAAGCCAGTTTGGCTGGCATATTTTGCAAGTGATCGAACGTCGTAAAGAAGATATGAGCGATAAAGTGAAGCGGAACCAGGCGGCTAACGTATTGCGTTCACGCCGCTTCGACGAAGAATTCCAATTGTGGCTCACACAAATTCGCGAAGAAGCCTACGTCGAAATCAAACTGTAATTATTTGCACCATTCGCTAAAACTCGATTATAAAAAACGCGGTTAAAAATTGGAGGGCATTGCCACTTCGGTTTTTAACCGTTGTACTTTTTGGGGTACTCATAACATGCCAGACTGCTACCGTATTGCATTAACACCGGGCGAGCCAGCGGGTATTGGTCCGGATCTGGTGATTGCGCTCGCGCAGCAAGCGCAAGCAAACGAAATTGTTGCGATTGCTGATCCCGAATTGTTGCGCGCGCGCGCGCGACAATTAAATTTGCCGCTGCAGTTGCGCGAAATTAATTTGCACGATACGCCTCGCCCTGGTGTTGCAGGTGAGCTGGCTGTGTTATCAGTCGCGCTGGCTGAACCGGCAATACCCGGCAAACTCAACGTAAAAAATGCTCCCTATATTTTGCAAACACTGGATGCCGCTATCGACGGCTGTATTAATGGATCGTTTGCCGCGCTGGTAACCGGCCCGGTACAAAAAAGTGTCATTAATGATGCGGGCATCGCATTCAGTGGCCACACGGAATATCTTGCCGATAAAACCCATACGCCCAAAGTCGTGATGATGCTTGCTACGGAAGGTCTACGTGTTGCATTGGCGACGACCCATTTGCCGTTGAAAGATGTTGCTGGAGCAATTACTCCCGATGAACTCACACAAGTGACCGAAATCTTGCACCGCGATATGCAGGTGCAATTTGGTATTAAAGAGCCACGCATTTTGGTGTGTGGATTAAACCCCCATGCCGGCGAAGGCGGTCATTTAGGCCGTGAAGAAATTGACGTGATCGAGCCGGTATTGAACACATTGCGCGCACGCGGCATGAATTTAATTGGCCCGCTTCCTGCGGATACTTTATTTACTCCCAAGTATCTGGATAAAGCCGATGCAGTACTCGCGATGTATCACGATCAAGGTTTACCGGTATTAAAATACAAAGGTTTTGGCCAGGCAGTGAATGTCACCCTGGGCTTGCCCATTATTCGCACATCAGTTGACCACGGTACTGCGCTGGATCTGGCTGCAACCGGCAACGCTGATTTGGGTAGCTTGCGCACTGCATTGGCGTATGCCCTGGCAATGGTTCAAGCCGCTGTTAATTCCCCGGCCCATACCGCTATTCATTCCCGCCGCGCGCACTAATTTGAGACTTCTTCATGAAAAAAATGTTAAATCATGAATCCCAACATAAAGCGCGCAAACGCTTCGGGCAAAACTTCTTAATCGATCACGGGATCATTCGCGATATTGTTCGTTCCGTGCATCCGCATAAAGATGATGTGATTGTGGAGATCGGGCCAGGTAAAGGCGCCATTACACAATTATTGGCCGATGCTTGCGATAATTTAAATGTGATTGAGCTGGATCGCGATCTGGTGCCCTGGTTAAAGGTTAAATTTGAAAAGCATCCGAACTTCCAATTGTTCCAGGCTGATGCGTTGCAATTTGATTTTGCACAGCTGATAAAAAATGAAAAACCGTTGCGTATTGTGGGCAACCTGCCTTACAACATTTCTACGCCGTTGATTTTCCATTTGCTCAGCTATGCCAACAAAGTGCAGGACATGCACTTTATGCTGCAAAAAGAAGTGGTGAAACGCATGGCCGCGCAAGCCGGTGAAAGTGCTTACGGCCGGCTGGGAATCATGGTGCAATATTATTGTGCGGTGGAAGATTTATTTGATGTGCCACCAACATCATTTGATCCTGCACCCAAGGTAGATTCGGCGATAGTTCGGTTGGTTCCTTATGCGCAATTACCCCATGTGGCCAACAATGTCAAAACGCTGGAAACCTTGGTTAATGTAGCATTCCAGCAACGCCGCAAAACCCTGCGCAACTCGCTTAAACAATTATTAACTGCTGAGCAAATGGAAAAATTGCCGGTGGATTTAAGCCTGCGGCCGGAAGAAATCAGTTTGCCCGAATATGTCGCCATGAGTAACTTGTTGGGCGAGCTTTCATTTAATGGGAAAATACTTGCTGATGATGGCGAGTGATCACTTATTAATATCAGGTAGATAAAAATGTCAGCTATTTCTGTCAATGTAAAAACCCAATACATTGCGGCGCAATCGGTGCCAGCGGAACAGCGTTATGTATACGCCTACACAATCACCATTGCCAATGAAAGTGAAGTGCCGGCGCAATTAATCAGCCGCCATTGGCGCATCACTGATGCGAATGAAAATTTGCAAGAAGTGCAAGGTGTTGGTGTTGTCGGCGAACAACCGCATTTGCAGCCCGGTGAAAGTTATACCTATACGAGTGGCGTAATCCTGGAAACAGAAACCGGTATTATGGAAGGCACTTACCATATGCGCACCGATGAAGGCGCTATGTTTGATGCCCCCATTCCTACCTTTGCACTGGTTCCTCCGCACGCAATGCATTAATTACCGAGGTTTGCAGGTTTATGGCGACTTACGCAATCGGCGATATCCAGGGCTGCCTTGAGCCCCTGCAATGCCTGTTAAAGAAAATCGCGTTTGATCCCGCCAAAGATAAACTGTGGCTGGCCGGTGATTTAATTAATCGCGGGCCGGATACGCTCGCCACTTTGCGTTATTTATATAAGCTGCGCGATTCCATCACCATTGTATTAGGCAATCACGATCTGCATTTTATTGCGGTGTACTACGGCCTGCGCAAATTGGGGAAAAACGATACCCTCGATCAATTATTAATTGCGCCGGATCGCCTTGATCTCGTGTATTGGTTGCGACAACAAAAATTGGTTCATCACGACGAACGTCTGGGTTACACCATGGTTCACGCTGGCATTCCACCGCAATGGACAATCCAGGATGCATTGGCGCGCTCACGCGAAGTAGAAAGTGTGTTGCAAAGTGAGAATCCTGAATATTTTTTAGCGGGGATGTACGGTAACTCACCCAATATCTGGAGCGACCAATTAAGCGGTGCTGATCGCTTGCGTGTGATCACCAATTATTTTACGCGCATGCGCTTTTGCAACGCACAGGGTGAACTCGAATTGCAAACCAAAGAAAGTGCCGATGCTGCACCTTTCGGATTTGCTCCCTGGTTTTCTTTTTTACAGCGAAAAGCCCGCAACGAAAAAATTATTTTTGGCCATTGGGCAGCACTGGAAGGCAAAGTCAATTTTCCCAATTTATTCGCATTGGATACCGGTTGTGTCTGGGGCGGAACCCTTACCGCCATGCGTTTGGAAGACGGTGTTCGTTTTTCCTGCAATTGCCTTGCGTGATTTTTGAATTCTCAAACAACACCGATTGTTATATTAAAAAAACAGGTTAGTCATTCAGGTTAATTAGCTGCTCATTTCTTGCGTTTTGTTATTCCCCGTTTATAGTTATTCCGTCAGATGCGTTTTTATTTTTAGTGGATTTATCACTTAGCATCGATATATGCACTTATGTGCAGTGAGTTGGAATTTAGGTGGCCGGTAATTCTATATAGAGAGCCTGGTGCGTCCTGTGTTCTGGCAATTTCCTCTATAGCCAGTCGGCTGTTTCTGTTGTCAGGTTGCGCCTGGTCCAGTTGTAAACTGGATGTTTCACCTGATTCCTGTGACTGGGAGTGAGCCCGGTATCGAATTGTTTTAACAGCTTTTGCTTTTTTAAAACAATTTTTCATGAATAGTAGTTATGAGCCGTAAATTTTTCTGCTGCACCCCTGGCAGGTACTCGCTCATCTATTCGTTGCGGTTTTCCACGGCAAAGAACCAGAAAAAGGAGTCGTGCAGTGAAACGCTATTGCTGGTCGTTGAATAATAAGTGCAACTGGATACTTTTTTCATTCGTGTGGTGGTGTGCGCGTAGCGTTGCTGCCGATACTACAGTGCACTCCGCTTATAACATGACACGCGGCGCGACCGAGCTTAGTCACAAAGTCTATAACCTGCACATGATCATTTTTTATATTTGTTGTGTGATTGGTGCGATTGTTTTCGGTTTAATGTTTTGGTCTATTGTTCATCATCGCAAAGTGAAAGGTACAGCACCTGCGCAATTTCATGGCAGTTTAAAAATAGAAATTATCTGGACGGCGATTCCTGTACTTATTTTAATTGCCATGGCAATCCCCGCTACCAAAACCCTGGTAGCGATGGAAGATGCCTCCAAAGCTGATATGACGGTTTTGGTTACCGGTTCGCAATGGAAATGGCATTACAAATATATGGAATATCCCATCGAATTTTATTCCTTGCTATCCACACCCCGCGATCAAATTGAAAATAATGCCGTAAAGGATGCGCTTTATTTACGCGAGGTTGATAAGCCGCTGGTTCTTCCTGCCGGGAAAAAAATTCGTTTCCTGGTGACTGCTGATGATGTAATTCATTCATGGTGGGTACCTGATTTCGCCATCAAAAAAGATGCAAATCCCGGTTTTATTAATGAGACCTGGGCAAAAATCGATAACCCCGGGATTTATCGCGGACAATGCGCGGAATTATGCGGTAAAGACCACGGTTTTATGCCGATCGTTGTCGACGTAAAAACACCGGAAGCGTTTGAGCAATGGGTTGCTGAAAAAATTGCCGAGCAGGAAAAAGCTAAAGCGGCAGAAGCAGCGCGCGGGCTTATGACTCGGGAAGAATTAATGGAATTGGGACAAAAAACTTACGAAAGCCGTTGTGCAGTTTGCCATCAACCAGGCGGTGAAGGATTGCCGGGCGCATTCCCTGCATTGAAAGGCAGTGCAATAGTCACTAAAAATAAGCCTGCGCACTTGCACATCGTTTTATTTGGAAAGCCTGCGACCGCGATGCAGGCGTTTGGCAAACAATTAACAGCTGCAGAACTCGCGGCAGTGATTACCTACGAACGCAATGCCTGGGGAAATAATACGGGTGATTTGGTACAAATTGCGGACATCAATGCAGTGCTGAGTGCGGGAGAATAATGATGAACCAGGAAAATATCCAACCGATTGATTCCACTGCGCCGCACCACCACGATCAAGTAGACGACCATAAACCGCGTGGAATTTCGCGCTGGCTTTATACGACCAATCACAAAGATATTGGCACCTTGTATTTATTATTTTCACTGCTGATGTTATTTACCGGTGGCAGTATGGCCATGGTTATTCGTGCGGAATTATTTCAGCCAGGCTTGCAATTTGTCGATCCGCATTTTTTTAACCAGATGACAACAGTTCATGGGTTGGTGATGGTATTCGGTGCGATTATGCCCGCATTTGTAGGGCTCGCAAATTGGATGGTGCCCTTGATGATTGGCGCACCGGATATGGCATTGCCGCGCATGAACAATTGGAGTTTCTGGTTATTACCTTGCGCATTTACCATTTTGTTATCAACGTTATTTATGGAGGGTGGTGCACCGGCAGCAGGTTGGACTTTCTACGTACCTTTATCAACCACTTATTCCAATGACAGCACTGCTTTTTTTGTTTTTGCGGTGCATTTAATGGGTATTTCTTCAATCATGGGGGCGATGAACATTATTGTCACCATTTTTAATTTGCGTGCGCCGGGTATGACCTGGATGAAATTGCCGCTTTTTGTATGGACCTGGATTATTACTGCGTTTTTGCTAATTGCGGTGATGCCAGTGCTTGCCGGCGTAGTGACAATGGTACTTACCGATAAATATTTTGGAACCAGCTTTTTTAATGCGGCCGGCGGCGGTGATCCGGTAATGTTCCAGCACATTTTCTGGTTCTTCGGGCATCCGGAAGTTTACATTATGATTTTGCCGGCCTTTGGCATTATTTCCAGTATTGTTCCCGCTTTTGCACGTAAGCCTTTATTTGGTTATGAGTCCATGGTGATCGCTACAGCGAGCATTGCATTTTTATCATTTATTGTATGGGCGCATCATATGTTCACTACCGGCATGCCGGTCGCGGCTGAATTATTTTTTATGTATACCACTATGTTGATTGCAGTTCCCACCGGCGTAAAAGTATTTAATTGGGTTGCTACTATGTGGCGCGGTGCTATGACCTTTGAAACACCCATGATGTTTGCCATCGCATTTATTGTGTTGTTTACGATCGGTGGCTTCTCCGGATTGATGTTAGCGATTACCCCGGCTGATTTTCAATATCAGGACACTTATTTTGTCGTAGCACATTTTCATTACGTATTGGTAACTGGTGCGCTCTTTGGAATTATTGCCGGCGTATATTTCTGGATTCCAAAATGGACTGGCGTTATGTATAGCGAACGTTTGGGGCAATGTCACTTCTGGTGTTCACTGGTGTCAGTAAATATGTTGTTCTTTCCCATGCATTTTGTCGGGCTTGCAGGAATGCCACGGCGTATTCCTGATTATGCATTGCAATTTGCCGACATGAATGCGTTTATCAGTATTGGCGGATTTTTATTTGGTTTGTCGCAACTATTATTTGTGGCGATGGTGTTTCGCTGTATCCGGCGTAAAGGTGAAAAAGCCAGCGCCCAGGTATGGGAAGGCGCTGAAGGTTTGGAATGGCAAATTCCTTCGCCTGCGCCTTATCACACCTTTCAAATACCGCCGGATATTAAATCCGGGCATTAATGATTCAGCCATTACCGGCGGAGGCATAGATGGGCAATCAGAATATTTCGCACCAACCCTTGCTGCGTAAATTGCTGGTGGTATCTATTGCCATGTTTTTTTTCGGTTTTGCATTAATTCCGCTGTATGATGTTTTTTGTCGTTTAACGGGATTAAATGGAAAAACCGCTAACACAGTTGCTGCACCATCCACTCGTATTGACACCAGTCGCCGTATTAAAGTGGAGTTTATTGCCAATCGCGATGACTCTATTCCCTGGAATTTTGCGCCGGAAATTAATTCCCTGGAATTAAATCCTGGCGCAGTTAAAGTGGTTAATTTTCACGTTAAAAATTTATCAGCCCAAGCCATGATCGGCCGCGCTGTGCCATCGGTATCGCCCGGTGCAGCCGCACGCTATTTTAAAAAAATTGAATGTTTTTGCTTTACCGAGCAACCGCTGGATGCCCATGGTGAAAAAGCCATGCCCGTGCAATTTTATATAGATCCACAGTTGCCCGCTGAGTATTCCACTATCACTTTATCGTATCGCTTATACAAAAGTCAGGGCCAAACGGTGACGCGTTAGCCTGGTTTCGTAGGGTACAGTCTGTAATGCACAGGCTGAACATAGAGTCCGTGCGAATGGAGGTATAGACCATGAGTGCCGGTTATCAACATTATTATGTTCCCCACCAAAGTCATTGGCCCATTGTTGGCGCTGCCGCATTATTTTTAATGGGGTATGGTGCAGCCCATTGGGTTAATGATGATTTAATCGGACCGATATTATTAGCCGTGGGTTTTGGTTTATTGCTATTAATGTTATTTGGCTGGTTTAGCAATGTTATTGATGAGTCCATGAGTGGGCTTTATAGCGAGCAAATGGATCATTCATTTCGCCAAGGCATGAGCTGGTTTATTTTTTCCGAGATTATGTTTTTTGGCGCATTCTTTGGTGCACTTTTTTATGCGCGCATGATTTCAGTACCCTGGCTGGATGGTGCTGGTGACAATGCCATGACGGCGCAAGTGCTCTGGCCTGATTTTGAAGCAATCTGGCCGCTAATAAAAACACCCTCAGGCCTGGAAACCCATGCGATGCCCTGGGAAGGTATTCCGCTTATCAATACGATTATTCTTTTGGTTTCATCTATCACCTTGCAATTTGCGCATATGGGGATTGAACAACAAAAGCCGGCACAGCTAGGGTTCTTTCTGATGCTGACCATTATTTTGGGAATATGTTTTTTAGCCTTGCAAGGATACGAATATGTTCACGCATACGAGGAATTAGGTTTGCGCCTGGATTCGGGCGTATACGGTAATACGTTTTTTTTATTGACAGGTTTTCATGGGTTACATGTCACCCTGGGGGCCATTTTTCTAACGGTCATTTTTTTACGCATTGCTGTAAAAGGGCATTTTACGGCGGAAAAACATTTTGGTTTCCAAGCGGCTGCCTGGTATTGGCATTTTGTGGATGTGGTTTGGCTTAATTTATTTGTATTCGTGTATGTGCTCTAACAGTATTGCAAGCATTAGTAGGGACGAGGGTGCGGAGTGATTATTCCGGTTGCGAGCAAGACGAGAATTACCGCAACAACCAATGCCGAAAATAACAATCGGCGCCCCAGGAACTTCGACATCTTTGGTGCTGTGCCGTCGTTTTTCATCATGACGTAAAGTGCCTGGAACAAGCTGATAATCACCAGTAATAGTAATGCGATAAGGATAAATTTAATTAACATAATAACTCCGCAGGAGTGAGTTTATGACCATTATAGCGTTTAATCGCCATTGGATTGTCCGCTGGCATTGGCTGTTAATAAATTTTATCGCGGTCGCCATTTTGTTATCACTTTCTTTTTGGCAATGGCAACGCGCTGCACAAAAACAGCAGAGCTTACACATGTTGTCCCAATGGCAAATGCAAAAGGCATTGTCGTTGCGTGAATTAATTACGGATCAATCTACTGCACTACTGTCGAGCGAAAGTCTAATGGCGCGCGATGGTGCAACTGTCAATTTTCCTGCACGCTGGCTTGCGCCCTATGTATGGTTGCTGGATAACCAAATCCTGATGGGGCGCCCCGGATACGATGTAATAATTCCTGTACAGGAAAACAATCCTGGAAATATTGCACTGAATTCCGGTGCAATAAGCTCGATAGTGCTCGTCAATTTGGGATGGGTTGCAGCCCCGGCACAACGCACTGACCTACCTGCAATACAAATTCCTGCTGAATTAATTGTGCAAGGAATCTATCGAGCGCAAGCAGGTAGTTTTTTATTGGGAAAAAATCTGGAAGACCTTGGACAATGGCCTATGCGCATGCAACAGCCCGATAATAAATTACTCATTACCTATTTGCCTGACTCATTAATTGCCGGAATGATTTACCAGCAACGTGAATCCCCCTTTGCAATTCACTATCATCCGGTTGTGTTGCCACCTGAACGGCATAAAGCATATGCATTGCAATGGTTTTTATTAGCAATGGCTGCATTGTTGGTAGGCTTGGCCTGTGCAAAAGGCAATGATGAACCGCATTTTGCGGAGAAGCCGTTATGAGTGGCCGGCGATTTTTCCTACTATTTTTCCTGTGTGCAGTGGTACCTTTTGCTGCCGCCAAACTCAGTTTGTCGTACGGTTGGTTTGATTCCGGTGCGACTAATAAAGGGCAGTGGCTGGAACAAGAAATACAGTTGATTCCTGCATTAGCTTCTGGCGATATGCATTGGACTGTCGCTTATGTGACAGGGGAGCAATGCGAAAAAAATTGCCTTGAAACAATAGGTTTGTTGCAACAACTTTACACCGGATTAGGGCGCAAGCAGCTTGGGGCACAAGCATTGTTCATTACTACGAATGCATCCAACCCCGGTATTATTCCGCAACATTTTTCTGTCATTAATACGGTACTTCTTGCCCATGGCAATACTGATAACAATATTCCGGGTAAAAATACTATTTCAGCTGAACAGTTGCGCTTGCTCGAACATCATTTTGTCATTATCAATCAGCATGGGTTGGTGCTGTTGCGTTATCCCCTTTCTGTACAAGCACCTGCGCAAGTTGCAGCGGACATGCGCAGTGATTTATTGCGTTTGATTAATTATGACCGGAGCCGGTTATGAAACCAGAAGCAAACTTTGTTGCAGGTGTTGGCAATATCGCATTCCGGCGTTTGGTAAGCCTGGCAATTTTTCTTGCGTTGATTGTAATAGGTTTGGGAGCTTACACGCGTTTAACCGACGCGGGCCTTGGTTGCCCGGATTGGCCCGGTTGCTACGGAAAATTAACTGCCCCGTTACATGATGGGCATATAGCTGAAATCCAGCAGCAATTTCCGCACGCATTTATTGAGCCCCATAAAGCACATAATGAAATGTTGCATCGCTATGTTGCAGGGTTGTTGGGATTGGTGGTGTTAACCATATTTATCTCCAGCCTGTTAATCAAACGCTGGCGGGTACATTGCAGTTTGATTGCAGTGCTGGTGGTGTTGCAAGCGCTGTTGGGAATGTGGACGGTGACAATGAATTTAATTCCGCTGGTGGTGATGGCACATTTACTAGGTGGGTTTTTGTTATTAAGTTTATTGGTGCTGCTGCGAGTAAAAATTTATTGTCGACACAACGCAGTGATTCCCGAATCGAAATTGCGCGCGTTTTTACCTTTCGCTTATATCGCAGGGTTAATTGTACTTGCGCAAATTGCGTTAGGTGGATGGACCTCGGCAAATTATGCCGCGTTAACCTGTACACAATTTCCGGTGTGCGAACCAGGGTGGCAAACGCGGTTTTCGCTGGAATCTATTTTTCACTTGCCACTTGGGCACGATACCTATGAGTATGGTGTTTTACCTTATGAAGCGCGAATGAGTATTCATATTGCGCATCGCGTTGGTGCAGCAATAACGTTTTTTAGCGTATCAGCATTGTTATTATGTTGCTGGCATGCAGCTCGTAGCAGCGGTTTGCGGCGTTTGATTTTAACTGTGGGTGCAGTATTGGTATTACAGGCAATTTTGGGAATATTGAATGTCTATTTGCATTTGCCGTTGTTCACTGCGGTTGCACACAATCTGGTAGCCGCTAACCTGTTAATGTTGATAGTTGTATTGATTCAGCAATTGCACTGGCGTACCCGCAGTTCTGTTGCGACCCTGCAAAAAAATATTATTGAAAAAAATATCCCTGTTGTCGCTGTCAATATTAACCGCAACATTCATCAATAATGGCTTGAATCTACGCACCAGGGGTGTGTTATGGCTACAGAAAAATTGCTATTGCCAGGCGGCGTGCGCAAAGAAATTTTTACGCTTTTCCGCAATTATTATCAACTCACCAAACCTAAGGTTGTCGCATTGCTGGTGTTAACCGCGTGGGTGGGCATGATGTTGGCGACACCCGAGCCACCGGCGATTTCCCAATTATCTCTAGCATGCCTTGGTATTGCATTGGTGTCAGCCGCCGCTGCCGCATTTAACCAGATACTCGATCAAAAAATTGATGCGCAAATGGCGCGTACCTATATGCGTCCATTGCCGAAAGGTAAATTATCTACGGCACAAGCCGTTTATTTTGCAGTTGCATTGGCGATAAGCGGATTTGTGTTATTGGGCGTGTTAATTAATTGGTTAACAGCATGGCTAACCTTGCTTGGTTTATTTGGTTATGCAGTGATTTACACGCTGCTATTAAAACGGGCAACACCACAAAATATTGTTATTGGTGGCATTGCCGGAGCATTGCCGCCTGTACTGGGATGGAGCGCGGTGACCGGGCAGGTGAGTGGTGAGGCACTTTTATTAATGATGATTGTCTTTACCTGGACGCCACCCCATTTTTGGGCGCTGGCGATTCATCGGGTGAATGATTATGCCCGCGCCGGTATTCCGATGTTGCCAGTGACACACGGCATTCAATTTACCAAAACGCTGATTTTACTTTATACCTTATTGTTAGCATTGGTGTGCCTCTTGCCCTATCTGGTTGGGATAAGTGGGTTAATTTATCTGCTGGGTGCCGTTTTCCTGAATGCAAAATTTATCGTTCATGCATGGCAATTAAAGTTTCGTGCAGATGCTGAATCAGCGATGAAAATGTTTCGCTTTTCTATCGTTCATTTAATGGTGCTATTTCTGGTGTTATTGGTGGATCATTATGTTTATTGGGATATTCAAAGGTTGGCTCAATAAATTTCCTGTGAGGAATGTTGTCGGGATTTTTTTTTGCTTCAGTTTGTGTGGCTATAGTTTTTTTACGTTAGCTGATAAGGAATCAACCGGTTTGAAAATCAATGATGCATGGGTAAGGCTGGCACCCCCGGGTGCCAAGGCTAACGCGGCATATGCGACGCTGTACAATCCTTCGCGTGAAATAATAACGATAAAATCTCTAAGTGCAATTTGTTGTGAACGTGTGATGTTGCATCGCACCCGTTATGAAAATGATCGTGCAATTATGGAACATTTGGATTTGCTCAGTGTACTCCCCCAAAGTAGTGTTGAATTAATTCCGGGCGGATTACATGTTATGTTGCTCAATCCTTCAGCACCGTTGCGTGCAGGGGATAGTGTTGAAATACAACTTCACTTTAGTGATGGGCGGCAACAACGTATCCAACTACCGGTAAAATCTGATGACAATTAATGCTTCGCGCTGTGGGTTTATTGTTATTGCCGCATTGTGTCTAGTGCTTGGGGCTGTCAGCGCGAAGCAATTATTTGCTGCATTGGCAAATAAACCTTTGGTTTTATCCAGCGTGCAATTATTACCTGAACCCAAAGTTGTGCCGCAGGTGCTATTGCGCACTGTGGCCGGAGATGCTTTTGTCCGTGAAAAATTCCGGCAACACTGGAGCCTGGTTTTTTTTGGTTTTACATCCTGTCCGGATTTCTGCCCGATGGAATTGCAGAAATTGAGTAAGCTGTTAACAATTGCCCATGACTCGGAGCGTGATCTACAAGTGATTTTTGTGAGTGTTGATCCGGAGCGGGACTCTGCAGTACGTTTGGCTGATTATGTAACATTCTTTCATCCACATATTATTGGTTTGCGTGGCGACAATCCTGCCGTCGCTAATTTCGCGCGTTTTTTTGGCGCAAACTATGAGCGCTCTGCCATTATTAACAGTCGCTTATTGAATGTTCCTGCTGGCGCGGCCATGCCTTCGGTGGTGGGAGAGCAATATCAGGTAAATCATTCCACCCGGATTTTTATAGTGGACCCACAGGGGCAATATGTGGGATCGGCAACTAATATTGAATCGGCAGAATTACTGTGGTCTGATTTGGAGAAGTTGTTTTAGCGTTGGCAGTTATCGACATAACGGTTTTTGAACTGCATTTGTTCTAATGCGCTACATGAAGTCAGCGGCGCCACGCTTTATACTGATACACGAAGATGTTGATGGTGCTTTTTAGAATAACGTTTGATGTTTTTCTGTGAAGCTTCAATATTCGTTGCAGCCTTTGCAGATAAACGCAGTTTCCATAAACGGTGTAGCTGGAGGCAGGATATGATTTCCCATGTTGCTGGTCTGTTTACCCACCCTCATAGAGAGTGGGAAGAAATTCGCGATACCCAGGAAAGTGTTTCCCATCTTTATTTTGCGCACGTACTTTTTCTTGCCCTGATTCCTCCGGTCTCCATGTTTATCGGTACCACCAAAGTGGGGTGGACGATTGGTAAAGGTGCCCCGGTAATGCTCACCGAATCCAGCGCCGCAATCATGAGTATACTCATGTATTTGGCCATGCTCGCCGGTGTGGCAGTGATCGGGGTGTTTATTAACTGGATGTCGCGCACCTATGATTCATCACCCGGGCTCGCGCGCTGTATTGTATTTGCGGCCTATACAGCAACTCCTTTATTTGTTGCCGGCCTCTGCGCGCTCTATCCCAATGTGATCCTTACAATGTTGGTCGGAATTGTTGCGGTTTTTTATACGGTGTATTTGCTGTATATGGGAATTCCGATTTTTATGAAAATTCCCGAGGATGAAGGTTTTATTTATTCCAGCTCAATTCTGACCATTGGTTTGGTGATGCTGGTATCGATTATGGCGATCACCGTCCTGATTTGGAGTTTTGGATTTGGGCCTGCCTACACGACATAAGTGATTGGCAATCCAAATTATTCTCTCCCCGATTTCACGGAATTTGGTCTGCATAACAAAATAATAATAGACATCTGTTTTGAAATCGGCTGAAATCGCCCCCTCAGAACTAAAGCCGCTGATGTCTATGAGCGGCTTTTTGCTGTTTATCGTTCAGTAGCTTTCCCCTATGTAATTTTTATGTACTGCCAGCTTTTTTACCGATAAGGCTGGCCACGTTTTATTGGCTACCAAGGTGATGTATGGAGTTATCCTTTATTAAGGAACAGTGGCGCAACCGATTGCCCGAGCTGTTAATTCTGCTTCTGATGTTTGTTCTTGTGTGTATTAATTTGTCGCTCTTCCTGCAAGTTGACGTGTGGCGCCAGGACTCAATGTATTATGTGTCGGCTTACAACGATAAACTTGCCGAAGAAGGGCGTTGGATAAATTATTTATTTTTCAATTTTTTGCGCATACTTCCAAGCGATCTTGCAATTCTGATTAGTTATGCGTCCATCGTGGGTTTTACATACAGCGTTGCGGTCAGGGTCACTAACAGCCATTATTTTTCCCTGGCCTTCGGTATTTTATGTGTGCTGGTTCCGGTGTTACCGGTGCAGCTGCAGTGGCCTGAAACATTGTTATTCGGATTTATTTTTTTAGCGCTTTCTCCCCGTTTACAACAGGTTTTACCGCCGTATTATTTCTTCCCCTTAATGGGAATATTGTTTTTTGGTACGTTCAGTGCGTTTTATTTTTTAATGCCATTGCTATTTTTACGTGACCTGGATTTTCCACGATTCTGGCGTTTGATGGCTTACTGGATGGGATCATTTATCGTGGCATATCTGGTAACACAATTGCTTGTATTCGCATTTACCGGAAATACCATGCAAATAGCCGGTTGGCGACAACCGCATTATGTCGTGGATTTTGCCAGTTTGCTGGACAACGTTGCGCGAGTCGCATCATCGTTTGTAGCGCATTGGGGAAAGGCGCAAGTTTTTTTAAAACCTGCGGTGGTTGGCGTATTGGGATTGATTGCTATCGCGGTTGCTATTGTCAAGAAGCAATATTTCACGTTGATTGTTGGTGTTGTGTCGGCGCTGGGTATTTATGTATCAGTAATTCCAATTGGAATTTATATTCAGGAGCGAACTACTCTCAGCGTTTTTATTGCGCTATTTGCAGCTTTGTTTGTTTACGGTTATCAATCAAGAAAAGCCTTGCTGGCAGTGATGATTGTGATGGCTTTACTGTCAATTCGTTTGGCGTCAACCAGCCATGAAGAAATTGGTTGGTACAAAACGTTGAATACTGTATTGCAGCAGCAGTTCTCCGAGGCTATTGAACATCACCCGGAAGAAGTTAATCGAGTATTCATTGCGGTAGAAGTGCCAGAAGTCTTGACGGTGTTTCGTGCTATTGATGCACGGATTAAACATAAAACCCTGCTTTCTGAAGACTTTTCGCCACCCCTGTATTGGGTGCCGACGTTAAAGCAAATGGGTTATACACAGTTCAGGATTTGCCAGGACTTACAGGGTTGGGATTGTGATCAGGTTGTGGAGTATTACAAACGGCGTAATGAACTGAAGCGGGATCACGGATTATTTATCAGCCAGCGTTTACCAGGCGGCGATTTATTGATAATGCTGAACCCGCAAAATCCATAACACAATTTCCGGTAGCCAGTATGTAAAAAAGCCCTTGTGATAATTCCAGGGGCTTTTTTATTTTTTCGTGGAATTTTTATTGCAATTCTGCAAATACTTCTTTCGCTGCCGCCAACGTGTTGCGAATATCTTCATCAGTATGGGCTGCGGACATAAATCCCGCCTCATAAGAGGCCGGCGCTAAATAAACGCCTCGTTCCAGCATACCGTGGAAAAATTTATTGAAGCGGGGAATATCACAGGCCATGACTTGTTTGAAATTGGTGACTTTTTTCTCGCTGGTAAAAAAGAAACCGAACATGCTACCGACATGGTTAGTAGTAAATGGAATACCGGCTTCGTCAGCGAGTTTTTGCAAACCTTCAACCAATTGTGTTGTACGAGTGCCAAGGTTTTTATAAAAGTCCTGGTGTTCTAAAAGCTCCAGGGTTTTTAAGCCTGCGGCCATAGCGACGGGATTCCCGGATAATGTGCCCGCCTGATAAACAGGGCCAGATGGTGCAATCATTTGCATAATATCGCGACGGCCACCAAAAGCGCCAACCGGCATACCGCCACCGATGACTTTGCCGAGGGTGGTTATATCGGCTTTGATATTGTAATAACCCTGTGCACCGGTGTGGCTGACGCGGAAACCGGTCATCACTTCATCCAGAATTAATACGCTGCGATATTGATCGCACACGTCACGCAAACATTCCAAAAATCCCGGCACCGGTGGAACGCAATTCATGTTGCCTACAACGGGCTCTACGATAATGCATGCAATTTGGTCCCCAAGTTTTGCAAAGCATTCGCGCACTTGTTCTGCATCATTGTAATCGAGAGTGATTGTGTGGTCGGCCAATACGGCTGGAACACCAGGTGAGTTGGGAACGCCAAGTGTTAATGCACCTGAGCCTGCTTTAATGAGTAGGGAATCCGAGTGACCATGATAGCAACCTTCGAATTTAATAATTTTATCGCGCTTGGTAAATGCGCGCGCTAAACGAATTGCACTCATTGTTGCTTCAGTACCGGAGCTGACAAAACGCACCATATCCATACCTGGCATCAATGCACAAAGTTTTTCTGCCAATGTGGTTTCACGCTCGGTAGGAGCACCAAAACTTAAACCATGTTTTGCTGCTTCGATTACGGCATTAATAACTTCCGGATGCGCATGGCCCAATACCATCGGGCCCCAGCTTTGTACGTAGTCAATATAGCGTTTATGGTCCGCGTCCCAAACATATGCCCCCAGGGCTTTTTCAAAAAATACTGGTGTTCCGCCGACGGCTTTAAATGCGCGTACCGGCGAGTTAACGCCACCCGGGATATGTTTTTGGGCTTGTAAAAAAAGTTCTTCTGAACGACTCATAGTTAATCCTGGTTATTTTAAATTCAATACAAATTTGGCTAGTGATAAAACGTGACGGGAATCATTTCTCAGTTCTGATTGTTCACGCCAGCTAATACTCGATAAACTTTGCGGCAATTTGCGTGATGTCCGCAGCGGAAAAAAGCTCATGACATATGGCGAACTTATCAGCGCCGGCATCTAGTACCATGTGCACATTATCCAGTGTAATTCCACCAATCACTACAATGGGGGTATTGGGAAACTTTTCCTTCGCTTCGCCAATCAATGCGAGTTTTGCAGATTTTGCATGGGGTTTAGTGTGTGAAGGAAAAAAGCGCCCGAATGCAATATAACTTGCTCCATCAATTATCGCTTGTTGTGCAAGCTCCAGTGAGTCGTGGCACGTTACGCCAACAATTGCATTGTCTCCCAATAGTGTGCGAGCAATTATCGGGCTGCTGTCGCCTTGTCCGAGATGTACACCATGCGCTTTTGCAGCAATCGCAAGTTGCACATCATCATTCACGATCAATACAGCATTATATTGATTGCATAAGGCTACTAGCTGTAACGCATCATATAAGCGCCGTTCCTGATCGGTGGATTTATCGCGATATTGGACCCAGGTGCAACCTGCTTGTAACACAGACTCTACTGCAGTAAATAATTTATTTCCGGGCAGGAGCTGCGAGTCGGTTATTGCATAGAGTTTACTCACAGGATCTCCGCTCTTTTTTCTTCTGCAATGGATTTCACCGCATTTTTCCTCATATCCATTATTGGTTTCTCGAAGTTTTTATAAATAAAAGCAGAAAAAATCAAGGTAACAATCAGCGCAATAATGCTTGTCATTTCTGCTGATATTGCCGGGCTATAGGCTTTTTTAAATGATTCCACGATCGTTAACGTCGGCATATGAAATAAATAGATGGCATAGGCCATATGACCTAGTTTTTCACCTAGTAGTAATAACTTGCTATGAGTTTTACTTTGATTTTGGTCGAGAATGACAATAAGGAAAAACCATAGCGCCATGGCGGGGATAATGCCGTAAAGCAAAAAGTAGGTTGCTATGCGTTGCTCATTTAGTAACACGATGCTATAGGTGGTCGTATAAAAAACGAGAAACAATATACTTGCTATTGCAATAAATAAAATACTTCTATTTGAAACGCTAATTTTTTCCAGTATGTTGCTTTTTTTTGCCAGGAAAGCGCATAAGCCGCCCAGTATAAACGCTTCCAGGTTGTAGAAAAAATCACATCGGGCAGTCATTATCCAGTCTTTTCGCCACATTTGTATGCCATCGGTTACTCTCGGAAAATTTGAAAAAAGAATAAACGTAAAGGGTACGAAAATTAAAATAACAGCAGCAATCAGAGGGATTACCCCATATTTTTTAATTAGCTTTGCCAGCAATATATATATGAATGGGGCAAATAAAAAATAAAGCATTTCTACTGGCATTGTCCAATAAACGTGATTGAAAATAATGCCATTTTCGGATTTGTAATTTGCTATGAACGGTAACAGCAACAACACTTCGTTTGGCGATGCTGTTACCCTTTCCCAATATATAGCGCAGCATATTATTATCGATAAATAGTAAAGAGGAACTATCCGGAATATCCTGCTGATGTAATATTTTTTTACGCCGGAAAAAATAGTGGCATCGTGGCGCTTTTCTATAAATCCAAGAGTGATTAGATAGCCGCTTAAGAGGAAGAAGATTAGAACCGGCACATATCCAAACGGATCAAGCAGCCAGTCCAGCCCTTTAATTGTGGTCAGCTCCGACAAATAAAACGGGTAATGACATACAACTACGGCTAGTGCACATAGCCCTCTCAATACTAAGAGATAATCATATTTTCTTTGCTGCTGGTACATATTCAAGGGGGACTCTATTTACAGGTAGCTTATGATTTAAAATGGCTTCACTACTACAAGAATCACTATGCCAAACAGCAGCATTACCGGCAATTCGTTAAACACGCGAAAAAATTTATGTGTTTTGGTGCAGCGATCATCGCGTAATTGTTTGAAGTAAACAATGCAAGCGTGGTGATAAGCTGCCATTAGTGACACCAGTGTAATTTTGCACCAATACCATACTTGCGTAGAGTAATAATCCCATAGCAACCAACTCATCCAGATGCCAAAAATAAATGTCGCTATCATCGCCGGATTGGCGATGCCACGTAATAATTTACGCTCCATTATTTTAAATCGCTCGCGGCTGGTTTCGTCTTCGCTCATTGAGTGATAGACAAATAAACGCGGCAAATAAAATAACGCTGCCATCCAGGAGATGACAGAAATGATATGGAAAGCTTTGATCCAGAGCATGGTGTAACCTGATGATTAACTGCAGCAACGGCCGCTAGATTCGATAGTAACTGGTGATTTTTTCCCGGCTGATTACGCCCAACGGCTGATGATCATCGGTGAGTGATTCTACCCAAAGTGCATCAACTTGCTGGCGATTCATCAACTCCAATGCTTCATACAAATTCGCATCGGCAGTAATACGGGCCAAATCATACCGCCGTGCGGGAATTTCGTGCAGATTGATTTCAGTGATTTGTGAATCGTCCACTATCGGTAATTGCTGCAAGTGAGCCGCCAGATCCGCAGGTTGCAATAGCTGCTGGTTTGCGCGCAATAAAATCCAGTGTGGTTGTTGCGCCAATAAATGTTCAGCCGCCTTGCGGTGAATGATGGCAGATGTTTCTATCAACCGGCGATCCATTAACCCGCGCACACCAGTGCGGCTCAAAAGCTGCTCCATTACATCAGCGGTGCGAAATTTACCCTGCACATGCAATACGTGCAGGAATAAACCTTCACACTTAAACGCCCAGCGCGTGCAAAGGCAAGCGGCAATCACCACCAGCATGCCGGGGAAAATAATATTGGGGTTATAGGTGAGTTCCAGTATGGCCATCATGGCGGCAAGCGGTGCATTCAGGGTTGCACCCATCATCGCCCCCATGCCCAGAATCACGTAGAAACCAATGGCGCTGGCGGATTCGGGCATGATCATATGGGCAAGGTTTCCCACCGCTCCGCCAATACAGGCCCCGATAAATAGTAGTGGGCCAACTACACCGCCAGGCATGCCTACACCTAAACTGATGGACGTTGCAAAGAGTTTGGTGATTGCGATGGTAAATAGCAGCCAAACACCTATCTCACCGGACATAGCACTGCCGATAGTGTCATAGCCTACCCCCATAATGTGGGGAACCCAAAGCGCACAGGTTCCGGTCAATAAACCCGCGAGCAATAGACGCAGGGCGATTGGTCGATTCAGCGCCCAACGATTTGCATTGCAATGCAAACGAATATAGGCGGCTGAAAATACGGCGATGATTAACCCTGTTATTGCTATCAATGGCAGTTCGCGTAAATCTCCCATGACTGATTGGGCATTGATAAAAGCGATTTCGGGACCGAAGGCGAGACGGGTGATAGTTACCCCGGCGATAGCTGCGAGTGCGATAGGGATAAATCCCGCGATGGTGTATTCCATCAACACCACTTCCATCGCGAAGATAACGCCGGCCATTGGTGTATTGAAACACGCTGCAATAGCGGCGGCGACCCCGCAACCGGCGAGGGGACGGAGTGAATTAGCAGGCAATTTTAACCATTGCCCAAGCAGACTGCCGGTTCCCGCGCCCAGGTGAACGGCTGGCCCTTCACGGCCAACCGATTGCCCGGTGAGCAAACAGGCTGCGCCCCCAAAAAACTGCGTTGCGAAATTGCCGGCGGGCATCCGGCCCTGATGGTTGTGCATGCGATCCAGGACATGGCCAATACTGGCGGCATGGTGCTGTTTATCCACGCATTGCAATATCAATCCCAACAGCGTTGCGCCGATGAAGGGAAGAAAGAAATGAATATAACGACTGGCTGCTTCGAAGTTTTCAAAGCTGCCTGGCAGGAGGGTTCCAAGCGGAATTTCGACGATCCAGCGAAACAGCACAATAATCGCACCGGCGATAATACCGGTGAGCAATCCCAGCAGCGTTAGGTGTGGCAATGAATCACCAGTGGCGAGCTTGTCGCGCAGTGATTCAGTACCGTGCTTCAAGGCGCGCCTGGAGGCTGGGGTTGCAGGGGAATCGGACACAATGTTTCCTATCGGCTTTAGACCAGTGGTCAAAAATGACGGTAGCTTTTACTTTCGATTTGCTGGCAAGGCTCTTATGATAGCCGTCTTCTTATTGCCATGGGGAGGAGCAGCTAGCATAACAACTGCCGGTGCTTGAATCCTGGCTTTCTGTAGTTTGAATATCGTTGGTTTTTGATGAGGGGGTTGAGGTGATTAAAGCAGCCATCGTTGGCGGAACCGGTTATACAGGCGTGGAGTTGCTGCGTTTGTTGTCCAAACATCCACAGGTTGAAGTAACAATAATTACCTCACGCGCTGAAGCTGGTGTAAAAGTCGCAGATATGTATCCGAGTTTGCGCGGCCATATCGATTTGGCGTTTACTGAACCGGATGTGGCGTTACTGGGCGAATGCGATGTTATTTTCTTCGCTACGCCCCATGGTGTTGCCCAGAACATGATGGGCGCTTTGATGAATACCAAGGCGCGTATCATCGATTTGTCTGCCGACTTCCGCATCCGTGATGTCCCGCTTTGGGAGAAGTGGTACAACCAAACCCACGGTGCCCCCGATTTGGTTGCCCAGGCTGTCTACGGTTTGCCGGAAGTGAACCGCGATAAAATCCGCACTGCGAAGTTAGTGGCTTGCCCCGGTTGTTATCCGACGGCAACCCAGTTGGGTTTCTTGCCACTCATTGAAAATAATCTGGTTGATCCAACCCGCCTTATTTCCAACGCTGCGAGCGGTGCGAGCGGTGCCGGGCGTCAAGCGAAAGTAGATAACTTGTTGATGGAAATCAGTGACAGCTTCAAGGCTTACGGTGTAGCCGGTCATCGCCATTTACCGGAAATTGAACAGGGCTTGCGCGATGCCCAACCCGCTGGCGTTGCCCCTGTATCATTGACCTTTGTCCCGCATTTGCTGCCCATTATTCGCGGTATCCATGCCACGCTTTACGCTACCGCCTTGGATGCGAGCAAACTCCCGGATTTGCAAAAGCTTTATGAACAACGCTACGCCAATGAGCCGTTTGTTGATGTATTGCCTGCCGGTGAATTGCCGCAAACGAGAAGTGTGAAAGGCTCCAATGTGTGCCGCATCGCAGTGTTGCGCCCGCAACAACGCGATACTATTGTCGTGCTTTCGGTCATCGATAACCTCACCAAAGGCGCTTCCGGTCAAGCCATCCAAAACATGAACATTATGTTCGGGTTTGATGAAAAGGCTGGCTTGGATGTTGTGGCGTTAATGCCGTAAGGCTTATCAATCATGGGCGGGATAAGTATTTATCCCGCTAATAATAACAACGAATTTTTACACGAATCTTTTGTATGGCCAAAGTTAAAGGCTCTCCGGTTTATCGTTTGCAAGTGGTTCCCCATCGCCCCTTAAAAAGCGCGTTGATTATTGGGGGGATCGCGTTGTTGGTTGTGGCGGCCCTGATTGGTACGTATGAATACGCTGAAAACAAGGCCAGCAGCGAGCGCCTGACCCTACAACAAGCTCAGGATTTGCGCGCCCAATTGGCGAAAGCGACTGAAGAAATTGCAGAGTTGCGCCGCGAACAAACGAAGTATCAGGTAAGTGCAGAAGTTGATCGCCAGGCCGGCGAAGATGTCCGCAAGAAAGTGCTTGACCTGCGCGAAGAGAATGCGGCACTGCAACGCGATATCGATGTGTTGCGCATCATGACTTCGGATAAAAATAAAAATCCCAAAGGCATCAGCTTTGGGGTTTTTTCTGTGTCTTCACTGCCTGACAGCAAGCATCAATTGAAATTGGTTGTGCAAAAGCTGGCTGAAGGCGATGACGAGTTTACGGGACAGCTGCGTTTTATGGTGGTTGGCCAACGCGATGGGCAAGAAGCAAAAATATCCCTTCATGAACTCGCGGTTGCCAAAGCAGATACAGAGCCTATGACAGAGAGTATCCCGCTCAATTTTAAATTTTTCCAAAATCTTGAAACTGAAATCGTGCTTCCTGCAGGTTTTACTCCCGTCCGTGTTGAATTGGCTGTTAAGTCTGACTCAGTGCGCAACTCGGCGGTAGTAGAAGCGCAGTTGGAGTGGCCAGAAATTAAATAGTGCTTTGGTAAGGAGCAATCGATGGCGTTTTCCAATAACCATACCTTGATTTCCCGTGCGACCCGCGTTAATGGTGATCTGCACTTCACTGGTGAGTTACAAATAGAAGGTAAGGTGACCGGTAATATCTATGCCGATGACGAAAAAGACGCAAAACTCGTGATTGCGGATAACGGTGTCGTAGAAGGGGAAATTCGAGCGCCAGTCATTATCGTTAATGGGAAAGTGTTGGGAAACATCCACTCCAGCAAGCACCTTGAACTGGCCGCCAAGGGGAATGTCACAGGCACTGTCCATTATCAATCCATTGAAATGGTGAAAGGTGCTCAACTCAATGGTTCTATGGTGAGCAACCAGCAGCAAGCCTCAACTAATGTTCATGATATTGCGGCGGCCAAGGCTCAATAGTTGACTGTTTTACTCAGGTAAAGGGATAATATTTCTCACTCGTTGTATTGAGCAGGCTGTTATCCGGAGTTTTTATGTCTACCGCTGAAATCTACATCCCCGAAGTTGTTTCCGTCACCGAGAGTGCAATTGCCAAGGTGCGGAGCTTAATTGAGGAGGAAGATAATCCCGATCTCAAGTTACGGGTATACGTTACCGGTGGCGGCTGTTCGGGCTTTCAGTATGGTTTTACATTTGATGAAGCTGTTGCGGATGATGATTCAATCGTAGAGCGGGATGGCGTCAAAGTTGTTGTTGATGCAATGAGCTATCCTTATCTGGTGGGTGCCCGTGTTGACTATGAAGAAGGTCTGCAAGGTTCAAAATTTGTTATCCAAAACCCGAATGCATCCAGTACCTGTGGTTGCGGCTCTTCTTTCAGCATGTAATTGCCTGCTCAGCGGGCAAAATACACTCCCCCCAGAATTACCTCCCGTTTTGCTCCGGTGACTGCACAGAGATTACCGGGGCGATGGTTTATTGTCTGATGGGCTAACCAGGCGAAAGCCATAGCTTCAATCCACTGTGGATCAATACCGAGTTTCGCTGTCGTATCTAGTGTGCATCCGGGTAATAAGTCCTTCAATCGTTGCATTAATCGCTTATTAAATGCACCTCCACCACATACCAGTACTTCTTTTGGTGCATCGCTCAATTGTGTAATGCTGTTGCTGATACTCATCGCTGTTAGCTCGAGTAAAGATGCTTGGATGTCGCATGCATCCAGTTCGTGCGCCAATTTTTTCAGGCGATTACCCAGCCATGCGCGATTAAAACTTTCCCGCCCGGTACTTTTTGGTGGAGGTAAGGTGAAAAACGTTTCTTGCAGTAGTAGGTCAACTAACTCTGTTGATACTTTTCCCGATGCAGCCCATTTCCCGTCTGCGTCGTAGCTTTTGCCTTGGGACTCCTGCATCCATAAATCCATAAGCACATTTCCTGGGCCGGTATCGAAACCACACACAGTCCCGCTCGCAGGCAACCAGGTAATATTGGCCATACCGCCGATGTTGGCTATTACTCTATCTTTGCCGGGATTGTGAAAAATGGCGTTGTGGAAGGCTGGAACTAGCGGCGCACCTTGGCCGCTGGCTGCCATATCACGTCGCCGAAAATCGGCAATAGTAGTTATGCCAGTCAATTCGGCAATGATATTGGGATCACCAATTTGCAGCGTAAAACAACCCTCTGGCGAACCCGGGGGGCGATGGCGAATGGTTTGCCCATGGCTGCCAATAGCAATTATTTCGTTGTGGTCAATACCAATCTTTTTGATCAGGTCAAGGCTGCATGTTGCAAATAACCTGGCAAGTTCTACGTCCAATACACCCATTCGGTCAATTTCATTATCACCGGGTAAGGCGATAGCGTGAATTTTTTTGCGCAGCTCTTCAGTAAACGGAGTGTTATGGGAGGCAATGAGTGTTGGAAAGGTTTGCATGTCAACCAGCGCTGCATCTATGCCATCAGCGCTGGTGCCAGACATCAAACCTATGTAGAGCTGGCGTTTCGACATGGTTAATTGGCTGATTAGTTGGTTTTATTACCGCTCTTGGCTACAGCCACTTTAGTAGAGGATTTGTATTCATCCAGTTTGGCAATAAGGGGGCGGGTTGTGCCATTGAATCTGGCTAACTCGGTTTTCTCAATACCAATTGATTTTGGTAGCGGAACAGTAACGGGATTACGAACCTGGCCGTTGACATGAAATTCATAATGCAAATGTGGGCCAGAGGCCAAACCGGTAGAGCCAACATAACCAATCACGTCACCTTGGCTAATCCTCGCGCCGGCTTTCATTCCTTTCGCAAAAGCATTCATGTGGCCGTATAACGTTTCAATGCCTTGCCCATGCTGAATGATTATGCAATTACCGAAAGCACCTTTGCGCCCCGCAAAGGCAATTTTGCCATTACCGGTAGCGCGGATTGGTGTGCCGCGAACAGCAGCGTAATCGGTTCCTTTGTGCGCGCGAATAATATGTAGTACCGGATGTTTGCGCGCCAAATTAAAATGTGAGCTGATGCGTGCAAATTCGATGGGTGTCCGCAAGAATGCTTTATGCATACCGCGACCATCAGGGGTGTAATAATTACTTACGCCGTCTTTATCTGTATAGCGTACTGCCTGGAAGGTTTTACCGCCGTTGGTAAATTCTGCTGCGATGATTTTGCCGGTGCCAATCTTTTTGCCGTCGAGAAATTGCTCCTCAAACATCACTTTAAAACTATCACCCTTTTGGATGTCCAGCGCAAAATCGATATCCCATCCAAAAATGTTAGCCAGTTCCATGGTTAGATAACTCGGCAATCCTGCACGTTTTCCGGCCATATAAAGAGAGCTGTCGATTGTGCCTTGGCTGAATGCATGCTTCACATCAGGTTTAAGGGCGGTTTCTTTGCTATCGAATCCTTTTGCGGTGCGGTTGAAGCTCAGGCTATTCAGGTCATCAATGATGTAATTCAGGCCTTGAAGTTGCCCGTTTTCAACAAGGAAGGCCATTTTTTGGCCCGGGCGGATATTGCGTAAATCTTTTGCGTCTTTGGCTTCACTAAATAATTCATAAATAGCGCGATCATTTAAGCCTGCACGTTTAAAAATAATAGAGAGGTTGTCGCCATTCTGAACTGTGAACTCTTTCCAGGGGGATGCTTCTGGTTCTATAACTACTGTTCGTTGAGGTTCGGGCGTCGCAGCAACTTCCTGAATAATCATTTCTACAGGAGGAATAACTATAGGATTTGCCTGGGTTTCGGTGCCTTGAAGATGTAACCCGGGAATATGGCTGCTCTCAATCAAAACACTCCTTGAATCTGAATTATCTTCCACAACAATAAGCGCTACTACACCTATAGATAAGGCGGCAGCTGCCATCAAATGCCTACCTGGCAGGTGCTGTGACAGGGTTGCTTTGGTAATTTCGTAATATTTCTTTATTGGCGGCATAAAAATGTCGTCTGTTTTTCATATAGAGATGTGATCCAAGAATGAGCATTTATAGCAGAAAAAAATGCCCTTAACACCCCAAAATTTCATCTTCCTGCAACAAGCCTTTGATTTAACCTTGAATTTGAAGTGAGATCAGGTATCTTGGCCGCCTTTTTGGCTCAAATCGAAACATAATTTCTATCACTTGGTTGGTGCGTTATGACAGCAATTGACACAAATTTTCTGCAAGAGTTACAAGATCGTGGCCTTATTGCCCAAATGACAGGTGGTGAGGCAATTGTCGAGCATCTTAATTCGGGCAGTCGCACGCTTTATTGTGGCTTTGATCCAACTGCAGATAGTCTTCATATTGGAAGCTTGGTTCCGCTTTTGATGTTAAAGCGTTTTCAATTGGCAGGTCACAAGCCTGTTGCATTGGTTGGTGGGGCGACCGGGTTGATTGGCGACCCCAGCTTCAAGGCGCAGGAACGTAAGCTTAACACTCCGGATATTGTTGCTTCATGGGTGGGCAAGCTCAAGAATCAAGTTAGCCAATTTATTGATTTTAATGCGGGAAGCAATTCTGCTGATGTCGTCAATAATTTGGATTGGGTCGGTAAAATTGATGTTCTGACCTTTTTGCGCGATGTGGGCAAGCATTTCTCTGTTAACAATATGATTAATAAGGAATCGGTAAAGCAGCGTATCGAGCGGGAAGGCGAGGGCATCTCTTTTACCGAGTTTACCTATATGCTGCTGCAATCTTACGACTTTGCTGAATTGTATGCGCGTAACCAATGCACACTGCAAATAGGTGGTAGTGATCAGTGGGGGAATATTACTGGCGGGATAGATTTGACTCGCCGCCTCCATGGTGCTCAGGTATTTGGTTTGACTATGCCTCTGGTAACAAAGTCTGATGGGACCAAGTTTGGTAAAACGGAAACTGGTACTGTCTGGCTGGATTCTGCGCGAACATCTCCTTACGCCTTCTATCAATTTTGGTTAAATACAGCAGATGCAGATGTCTATAAATTCTTGCGCTACTTCACCTTCTTGTCTGTTGGCGAGATTGCAAAAATCGAAGCTGATGATGCGGCTCGCGAGTCTAGGCCCGAGGCGCAAAGACTGTTGGCCGAGGAGGTGACCAGAATTGTGCATGGAGATGCTGGCTTGCTCGCGGCGCAACGCATTACCCAAGCATTGTTTAATGATGAGTTATTGGGGTTGAGTGAAGCGGATTTTCTACAGCTTCAACAAGATGGTTTGCCTTCGTCAAATATTGAGCGGGCTAGTCTTGATGCGGTTCCTTTAACCCAGCTTTTGGCTGACGCGGAGTTGGCTGCATCAGGAAAACAAATTAAAGATGCTCTTGCTCGTAGTGCGGTATTTGTAAATGGTATAGCCAAGTCACTTGAAGATAATATGAAAGTGGCGGATGTGTTTGCGCCGGCCCATGCGTTTTTTGGTCGCTTTTATGTGGTGAAAGTTGGCAAAAAGAAGTATCACCTGTTTGAAATTGTTTGATTTTTGTTCGTATTGTTCCCCAATTATTCTGTGCTTCTGAAATTCTTAAAATTGCGCCAAATAAAGCTTGCCTGGGTGAGGGGTGGTGCGTATAGTGCGCGACCTCGCCAGGGCGAGTATCAAACAGATTGTTTCACAAAG
>NZ_KN266216.1:0-36370 GCF_000766945.1 Cellvibrio mixtus subsp. mixtus J3-8
CCCTGTCGCCGCTGCAAATGCAGTGGAACCTGTGAGTAATGCAATCGCTGCGGCAGTTGCCTTCAGCGTAAAACGGGAAGCTGTGGTAGAGGATTGTGTAAACATATTATGTTCCGCCCGGGATTATTAATTGTGTAGACGGATTGACCGAAACCATGCGCAATCGAGGAATACAAAACGTTGTTCGTGCAATCTTATTGTTGTTGAAATTGTCCGGGTAACGCCGTTGGAAGCGGTTATGGGGAATAAGCCGATTCAAAAAATCCCGGAGAGGGAACAGTACAAGGTTATACAACTTGTACCGTTGGGAGCATATTTACATTTGTATGATAATAAATCCAGCGGGCAAATGTGCTCGCGATCACAGCCTTATAAGACGCCACGTCGATAATTAATTTCCGCCTATTTTTCGTCTGCGAATTGCACCGGATCTGCACCGCGAATTTCATCCATAAAATACTGCCCATATAGCGTCGCGAGCACTCACCGCACGTCTTTATGGATCGCTGTAATGTCACGTAATCTTTCCGATTGGTAAATAAGTATTCCTCTTCTAGGGTTAGGCTTGCTGCACGTTAATGAGGTATAGACGCGGTAGGTTGTAGAACCATTTACCTTTTCAAAGGAAACCATATGAGAATTAAATCCTTGCATTCTATTAGAAAAATTTTTTCCGTTTCGGCGCTGGTTGCAGCTGGCGCGTTTGCAATACCGGCATTGGCTGACGATGCCAAACCCGGCGCTACACCCATGTGTCCATCACTGGGCTGGAGTGAAGGCCTGGTACGCTACCTGCAGCCCGCTGCAAAAATTCCAACGGAAAATACGCCATTAAACGCATCGGATTGCGATTTTCACGAATGGTCATGGGAAGCCTTTGTATGGGCAACAGCATTAATCGATAACAGCCCACGTTTTTTGCAATTTTCCACACCCGACGAATTATTGGGAAACCAAAGCGGTTTATTAAAAAACGGCAAGCGCGTATTAAAACTGGGCACGCGCGCACTTAAACCTCACACCAACAGCAAGGCGCAAGTTGCCGGCGCCATTGTGGAAGCCGATGGCAATATGCTGGTTTCACAAAATGGTTATCCGGTATATGCCTCGGTGCATATGAATCCGGAATATTTCCAAACTGCAAAAAATAATCTGATCATTACAGGTGACTACAGCAAAAATACCGATAAGGAGAGTTATTTCCCTGTCGGCGCTGCAGTATTCAAAGCAACCTGGTTGCGCCTGGACAGCAATGAAAAAGCACCGGAAGGCGCTTACACCATGAAAGCCGAAGTGCCGGTGTTAACCGTGAAAGAAGGCAATGCGGTACCGGTGGAAGGAAAATTTGTCACTGTCACCGTGGCATTGGTTGGTTTGCATGTGGTGGGCACCACAATCAATCACCCGGAATTTTTATGGGCGACGTTCGAGCACAACCTGAATGCGCCCATGGTGCCGGATAATACCTTCAACACCAGCATGGCGCCGGCTGATAAAAATTACACCTTTTACAAAGCGAAAACCCCTTACACCCAGGTCAATATCAGCAACCAGGATTTACCAGCGACATTGACGTTCAATGAAAAAACGCAAAAATTTTCACCCGTCACCAATGTAGTCCTGGAAAATAAAACCGGTGGCGAAAACCAGCCTGGTGGTGTGCAAAACATTGCCAGCCTGAATAGAGCGTCGCAAAATTTTTTAAAGGGACAAAAAAAGCAGGCGCAATTTGCGCATTACGATTTGATTGGCACTGTGTGGATGGCTCCGAATATTTATTCAACTAACACCGCTAATTGGTGGCAATTGGATCAAAGCGATGCAATAGGTTCGGTGAACCTTGCCAACAGCACCGCTGAAACATTCCAGCAATTTGCTACCAACAGCAATTTGGATAATGTGCAAAATTGTTTCATGTGCCATAACCCGACTTCCTATTCTTCGCCCATTGCACCACTGGCATCGCGCCTTATTGGTATAAGCCATGTGTTGGGGGCAAACATGCCTGCACCTTATGCCGTGTTAAATACCATTCCGGTGATTTCAAAAAGTTGCAGCGACTCCAATGCCGGCCCGATCTGGGACAACATTGATGCACAAAATAAATGCCCGACGGTGTGCAGCGCAGAAAAGAAAAACTGGAATGGACAATGGACCACAACCGTTCCCGGTTCCCAATCGGTTTGTGGTTGCTGTACGCAATAAAATAATGGTTGTTCTCCGCTAGCAATGTTGGTGCGGATCCTTCCCAAAGGTGCCCGCACCAATCCCTTCACACCTTGCAGAATACCCACATTTCTTCAAGAAAATGTTGCTTTTTCAACTAAAAGCCTTGATGTTGTCGCTTAAATAAACTGAAAATTATTTTCATGATGCTATTATTTAAGCGCTACAAAAGAAACATACTTTCAAATTTAATTATTAACAACAACATGAAAGGTGAAGCCATTTTTTATGGCGCACAAAACGGGAACAGGATTGAGCCAAAGTAAACAATTACCCGGTTCAATTATCTGGAATGGAATTCAGGTAGAACAAGTAATTGATGAATACAGTTTTCTATTCAAACGCGGATAGATAACTAACCAGGGAGATTTCATCAATCTGCTTATTATTTTTTACCATTGTAATTAGGGATATTTTCATGAAGTTATTTAAATTTATTTCAGCGTTAACTGTGAGCTGCATTGCATTTGTATCTTTCCCATCGTTTGCCAATACTCCGGCTTCATGTTCATGGGAAATAACCAGCACTTCATCAACAGCTCAACAACAAACTACCAATCAACGCTGCAAAGACAATAACAGTAATGCGTGGTTTGCTACCCGAACACTGGTGTCCTCAGCACCCTTTACCTCTCCTCCAACATGCACAATTAACGTGATTGGCAACACCATTAATACTGGCACTTGCTTGCAGCCAAATTTGGTTAGAACCAGCACTGCCTGTCAATCGGGCATAGTCTTGGGGCAATCGTGTAAATACACGAACGGGATCCTCAATCCAGGACCTAATGACATGGGAAGATATACAGTCTGTGGTGATGCCAGCTGCCCGTTAAGCACCACAGAAAAAGGTTATAACACCCAATGCAAACCAGCGTCACAAAGCCAGCAATATAATAATCCAATCATTGAGTGGGCCTGCCAGTAAATAAAAATCCGCTACTGTATTGCAGTAGCGGATTTTCACCTCCTCACCGCGTTTGGCGATACTGCTCCGCCATCAACGCAATAAATTTTTGCGCACCTAAACCCAGGGGCCGCTCGCGCGACCAGACCAGGTCGACCCACAGTTCCTCGCCGTTAGTGAAGTTGGCGATGGGTAATTCCACCAACATCTGGCCGTTGATATAAGGTTGCACAAATGTGCGCGGCAACCAGGCCCAACCGAGGCCGGATAGCACCATTTGCAATGCAGACTCCGGATGATCAACCCGCCAGTAATGTTCCGAGGTAATACAAAACGGGCCGCCCGGATTATTAACATCATTCTGGCTTCGGCTCCCAACCATGACTTGCCGGACAGGGCGCAATTGGGTGTCGCTCAGTTGGCCTTGCGACGATAGTTCTTGCAGTAGCAGATGCTGGCGGGCGATTACGGCGACCAGCGTTTCGCGGCCGACTTCCTGAAAGCTTTCGCGACCATCCGCTGCCGGGCGTTGGAAGACCAGTGCGAGTTGCGCGCCCCCATCATGTAATAAACGCAGCGCATCCGTTTGCGGCGCGGTGATGACCTGGACTTCTAACGACGGATATTCGCGCGCAAGTACTTGCAACGGACGAACCCACTGGGTGGATTGCAATTCCGGCGCGATCACCAGGGTCAACCGGGTTTCCAGGCCCTGGCTCAACTCCAGTGCCTGGGTATTCAGTTGTTGTAACTGCGCAACCAGCAAGCGCGCTTGCGGTTCCAGCGCCAAGGCTTGCGCAGTCGGTTTTGGTTCGCGGCCGCTGCGATCAAATAACTCAAGCGCCAGCTCAGCTTCCAGGTTGGCAATGGCCATGCTGATGGCCGAGGGAACGCGCCCCAACTGGCGTGCCGCCGCCGAGAATGATCCCGTATCCATCACCGCCAGAAATACCGCAACCATCTCTGAATTAAATACGCCATTCATCTCTATAGCCTCATCTTTCAGTATTTCTGATAGTAGCTAACTTTTTCTATCAGTGAAATCCACTGAAAATACATAAAGTTTATTTAATAGCCAACGCTAGAGGTAGTTATGCAATTGGTAGGACTGCAAGGGGCAAAGCGCAGGGTGGTATATGTGGGCCTGTATGAATTTATCGCGATTGTGCTCTCCGCGATCCTGCTGGAACTGATGAGCAATGCCGGGGCGGCAGAATCGCTGGGCTTGGCCGTGGCCGCATCAGCAGTAGCAATTATCTGGAACCTGATTTTCAACGGGTTGTTTGAACGCTGGGAAGCCAGTCGCAAACAACAAGGCCGTAGCCTGGGCGTACGCATCCTTCACGCCATAGGCTTTGAAGGCGGGTTATTGATATTCCTGATTCCACTGGTGGCCTGGTGGTATGACGTAAGTTTCTGGCAAGCGCTGCTGATGGACCTGGGTTTGTTGGTATTTTTCCTGGTTTACACCTTTGTGTTTACCTGGGCATTTGACCGGGTTTTTGGTTTGCCAGCCGCTGTGAATAAACAATATGCCAATGTGTGTAATTAATCTGAGCGATTCAGCGATTCAATTTTTTCCCCAGCCTTACCCCAAACGCTTTGCGAATAGCTCTCAACTACTGGGTCCTTTCACATCTGATATGGTTTTTTTTGGATTATCTGAATCTGTTTTCAGTACAGATTCGCGCGCATAGTAATATCAGTTACCACCGTGTCAATAAGTCCATTGTGGATGAGGTCCCCATGAGCGATTCACCAGTCCAAATCCTGATTCCTGCCAAAAACTTACCGGACGATAAAAACCCCGCCAACAAAACCCTGCATGAAGGCAAGATATTCACCCGCAGTTTCACTGGCCGCTTCCGCAATTTGCGGTTGCTGGGCGCAGGCTTCCTGGCGTTGTTATTTTTTGGTACGTCCTGGATTAACTGGAATGGCCATCAGGCGATACTCTGGGATCTGGACACACGTCAATTCCATGTGTTCGGTACGACCTTTTGGCCACAGGATTTTATGCTGCTGTCATTTGTGATGATTATCGGCGCGCTACTGCTCTTCGCCGTAACCATGGTGGCAGGTCGAGTCTGGTGCGGTTATACCTGCCCCCAAAGTGTGTGGACCTGGGCGTTTATCTGGGCGGAAAAAATCACCGAAGGTGATCGCAACCAACGCATAAAATTGCAACATGCAGAATTAACTTTTTCCAAATTGTTTAAACGCAGCAGCAAACATGTTTTATGGCTGCTAATGAGTGTCGCCACCGGAATCGCCTTTGTCGGTTACTTTGTACCCGTGCGCGAACTGGTGCAAAACCTCGCGCACTTCGAATGGTTCAGCAGTAGCGCAATCTGGGTCGGCATAGTGGCATCACTCACTTATATGAACGCCGGCTGGGTACGCGAAAAAGTGTGTTTGCATATGTGCCCTTACGCGCGTTTCCAAAGCGTGATGTTTGACCGTAACACGATGGTTATCGCCTACGATGCCGCACGGGGTGACGCGCGCGGTTCGCGCAAAAAAACCGATGATCACAAAGCGCTCGGCCTTGGCGATTGCATCGATTGTTATATGTGCGTGCAAGTATGTCCCACTGGAATTGATATTCGCGATGGATTGCAAATGGATTGCATCGGTTGCGCCGCGTGTATAGATGCCTGCGACGACGTGATGGATAAAATGGGCTATGACCGCGGCCTGGTCAGTTATACTTCGGAAGCTGCACTCGCCGGTGAGCCGGAAAAAATCCTGCGTCCGCGCTTATTGGGTTATGGTGCAATCATCGCCATGGTGTTTGCTGCACTAGTGGTATCGCTTAATTCTCGCGAACTGGTAGATATGAGCGTAGTGAAAGATCGTAGCGTGCTTTATCGCTATACCAGCGACGGTGATGTCATGAATGTGTATCGCATGAAAATTACCAACAAAACCCAGCATTCTGCCCAATACAATTTAAAATTGCATAACGCTGAAGGCTTATCGCTGTCGCGCACTTATCAATTCACACTCGCTGCCGGTGAAGTTTACGATTTCCCGGTCACCGTAAAAATGAAACCCCTGCAAACCAAAGAGGCTGGCATGCTTCATTTTGATTTCGAATTGGTAAACAGCTCGGCACCCAACCTGGTCACTCACGAAGCGGCTAACTTTATGTATCCAGCGCAATAATTTTTATGAGGTTGCTTTAAACTGAGATGAAATTATATGAAAAGCTGGCTGATGAAATCGCCGAATTAATTCGCAGCGGCGTGCTCGCACCGAATGAAAAAGTACCCTCGGTGCGCACCGCCAGCCGTACCTATAATGTGAGCCCGGCAACCGTATTCGAAGCCTATTATTTATTGGAAAGCCGCGGCCTGATCCAGGCGCGGCCACGCTCGGGTTATTTTGTTTGTACGCAAGTAAAAAATGCGCTCGCCGAACCGGAAATGAGCCCGCGCATCGCGGAAACCACACCGGTCGATGTGAGTGAATTAGTATTTTCAGTGTTAGGTTCCATTAAAGATCCGGACACCATTCCACTTGGCTCTGCATTTCCCAGCCCCGATCTATTCCCGCTCGCACGCCTCGCGCGCTCCATGAGCAAAAGTTTGCAGCAAATGCCGGCAAAAACCATCCTGACCGATATCACCAGCGGCAATCCGCAATTGCGCCGCCAGATTGCACTGCGCTATCGCGTTAATGGTGTCATGCATGCACCGGAAGAATTAGTCATCACCAACGGTGCACTGGAAGCATTAAATTTATGCATGCAAGTTGTCACCAAACCGGGTGACCTGGTTGCGATTGAAACGCCAACATTTTATGCAGCGCTGCAAATCCTTGAACGCTTGCAATTAAAAGCCGTGGAAATTCCCGTGCATCCACGCGATGGAATTCATTTGCAAACACTCGAAGAAAGTTTGCAGCGCTTGCCCATTAAAGCGTGCTGGTTAATGAGCAGTTTTCACAACCCGCTCGGCGCCTCCATGAGCGATGAAAAAAAACAACAACTCTACGATTTACTGCATCGCCATCAAGTGCCATTAATTGAAGATGATGTTTACTCCGAATTATATTTTGGCCTCACGCCACACAAACCCGTCAAGCATTTTGATCGCGCAGGTATTGTGATGCATTGCGGCTCTTTTTCCAAAAACCTGGCGCCGGGTTATCGCGTGGGTTGGGTTGCAGCGGGGCGTTATGCTGAACAAATCCATCGCTTGAAATTGATGACGACTATTTCTCCTTCGATTCCTGCGCAAGCAGCACTTGCCGATTATTTACAGCAGGGCGGTTATGATCGCCATTTGCGAAAATTGCGCGAGACGCTCGAACACCAACAACAATTAATGCTCAATGCCATCGCCAAATATTTTCCCAAAAATACACGCGTCAGCCGCCCTAACGGTGGTTATTTTTTGTGGGTGGAATTGCCTGAGCAAGTCGACAGTTTGCAATTATTTTCCATGGCGCTCGCGCAAGGTATCAGCATCGCCCCGGGTCCAATTTTTTCGGCAACACGCCGTTTTCGTAATTGCATCCGATTGAATTATGGTTATCCATGGGATAAGGAAGTTGATGATGCAATGGCAATGTTGGGTAGGTTGATCGGAGGGTTTTAAATCTTTTCCAACCCTCGGTTGAAACGGCGCAAGTAGCAAGCGGGATTACCCAAAAATATCCATCTGTCCATTGCTATTTTCCTTCACCGGAATACTCAACGGTTTGCGGAAACGCGAACAATCCAATTCACCGTAACGCCGGCTTTTATCCAAACCATAACGTTTTAAACCTTTCATAAAACGCTGCCGGATCATATCGGCCCACAATCCTTCACCGCGCATGCGCGTGGCAAAATTTGCATCGTAATCTTTGCCGCCGCGCATATCGCGGACGCGATTCATCACGCGTTCCGCACGCTCGGGAAAATGGGTTTGCAGCCATTCCTGAAAGAGCGGATTAATTTCCCACGGCAACCGCAACACGGTGTAACCCGCGGCCGTTGCGCCGGCATCGGCAGCAGCGCTTAATACTTTTTCGATTTCCTGTTCAGTAATAAATGGAATGATCGGTGCTACGCTCACCATTGTCGGAATACCTGCTTTGGTTAAACGCTCAATAGTTTGCAAACGCCGGGTTGGCGATGCGGCGCGCGGTTCCAAAATGCGTGAGATGCGGTGATCCAATGTAGTGATTGTTATAGCCGCGGCCGCGAGGTTTTTTTTCGCCATGGCTTGCAGCAAGTCGATATCCCGTTCGATCAGCGCCGATTTGGTAATCATGCCCACCGGGTGATCGCACTCATGGAACACTTCCAGGCATTGGCGAGTAATTTTTAAGTCGCGCTCGCAGGGTTGGTAGGCATCAGTATTTACACCAAAGGCAATCGGGTTCGGCTCGTAATTCTTGTGGGCGAGTTCGCGGCGCAATACTTCAGCAGCATTGGTTTTGGCGTAGAGCCGTGTTTCAAAATCAAGGCCCGGCGATAAACCGAGGTACGCGTGGGTTGGCCGCGCAAAACAATAGATGCAACCATGTTCGCAACCGCGATAGGGATTAAGCGAAACACTAAAGGGAATATCCGGTGATTGGTTGCGACTGAGAATAGTCTTGGCCAATTCGGGGGTGACCAGGGTTGTTAATTCGGGATGGATATCCGTGTCATCCTCATAGGGCTTCCAGCCGTCATCCACTGTTTCGATCAATTGGGTTTCATAACGGCCAACAATATTAGTCACTGCACCACGCCCTTTATGGGCTTGGGGTTTGGCCGCGATCCAGTGTTCAGGGTGGATAAAATCCTGATCATCAAACACCATAATCTCACCCCCAATACTGTATATAAAAACAGTATTGTGCGCCGGAGGTACTATTTAAGCAAGCATCGTTTCAGGATGTTCAAAGCGGGCTGGAGGACGTCAGGCTCAGGGTTGCCCGGACCCGCAACCAGTTGCGAAGAATCGCACTGCCAGGAAACCCCGGCGGTGCGCGCAGGAAAAATCGGGCAGCCACGCTGGATTGCTGTCCGTTCGTCACGATGATCGCATATTCGCTAGCGATGCTTTAATCGCCGCTCGAGTTCTATATTTACCTGTTGATAATTCTTCGTTCGCTGTATCAACCACAACATGGGCAAATGCACCATGCTGGCCAATCGTAATAGCAAACTGATAAAGCCCGTTGCCATTAATATCAGCCCCACTACCATAAAAAAGAGGGCCATCAACAACTTTTGGGGCGTATCGTTTGCCGGGCGGGGAACAGGCTGCGCATTAAAGCGAGCCAGCAATGACGCAATATCAAGATCATCCTTATCCATAACCCTTCCTCACTGTAACAACTGACGAGATTCACCTTCCATCCTGGAAGGTACCGGTTCCTTCATGATCAATGTAAGCCGTGGCCGGAATAAAATCTGTGAGAAATTGCCGTGGGAATGGGTAAGATTTTCCGCATCCAACGCATAGGCAAAGACGGCCCAGTGGGTTGTTCCGGCAAATATCCGCACCAGAAATCCCGCCCTTAAACTGCTCAGCACCAGTTTACGCAGCTTGCGCAAACTGGTGCGACGCGCGTTGCGCACATCTACAAGATAAGCCCTGTGGTATCCGGTTGTTGCCACGCCACCACTGTCTGTGGCGGAACTTTCTTCTACAGATATCCAGCGTTTCTAATAAAGATAAAAGGTACTCGCTATGTTTAAACTCAACCGCTTAACGGGCGTGCTCTTTGCGCTCGCCGCGACTATCGGTTTTACCAGTTCAACCCAGGCCAAGCCGTACAAGGCCGCCGAAATTTATTCCAAACAAACCTACAAGTACGGCCGCTACGAGATGCGTATGCAGGTCGCTAAAGGAAGTGGAGTCCTATCCACTTTCTTCACCTACAAAAATGGTTCCGAACAAGCCGGCGTATTTTGGGAGGAGATTGACATTGAAATCTTCGGCAAAAACGACGCTACCCAATGGCAAAGCAACGTAATTATCGGTACCAACCGCCCCACCACCAAAACCGAAGGCGTTCATACCATGCCTTATTCATTGGGGAATGGTTACAACACCTATGTATTGGAGTGGACACCCGGCTACATCGCCTGGTTTGTAAACGGTACCCAGGTACGCCGCATCAATGGTGGGCAGTTCGTAACCAGCCTGACCAGCCCGCAAGATATCCGCTTTAACCTTTGGGCGGCCAATATTGCCGAGTGGGTGGGCGCCTTTAACCCCAACATTCTGCCGGTGTACCAATTCGTGAATTACATCGAGTACAAGCCCTGGGTCGCAGCAACCAATAGTTTTGGCACCGGCTGGCGCGATGATTTCAACAGCTTTGATACCAACCGCTGGAATAAGGCCAACTGGACCTTCGGCGAAAACCTGGCCGATTTTGAACCCAACAACGTAGTGGTAAAAAATGGCACGCTGATACTGGCACTGACCCGCGAGGGCCAAACGGGCTATAACGGCACCCCACCGGCGGACTCTGGTTCCGGCAATTCATCCAGCAGCGCGGCACCCGCAACCAGCATCCATATCGAAGCAGAAAATTATAATGAAGTAGGTGGCAGCGTGACGGTATCCGGTGGCACCGTCGGCTACATCGATTCGGGAGAGTGGTTCAAGTACCGTAATGTGAACATCCCCCAAACCGGCACCTACCGCGTGGAATACCGGGTTGCCTCAGCACTCACCACTGCACAGTTCACACTGGATCGCGATGGCGTGGGCCTTGGTACCCTGAGTGTCCCCAATACCGGCGGTTGGGGCAACTACCAAACTATCTCGCATAACATCTATTTGAATGCCGGTACACAAAACCTGGCGATTTACGCCAACAGCGGTGGCTTCAATATCGATTGGATTAAACTGACTAAAATTTAATTAATTGCTTTACAGCCTTTGGAGCCGGCAATGCTTTTGTTGCCGGCTCCGTTTTTATTATTTTTGTTCGTCTATTTTATTGTTCACTCATTAGGTGTTATCGGGGTAAAACATGCGCAGTATTTTTATTATTTTGCTGGCACTGGCCGCAAGCTTCACGTCCAGTATCGTCACCGCCAAACCTTACAAAGGTGCGGAAATTTTTTCGAGCGATAGCTATCTCTATGGTCGCTACGAAATGCGCATGCGCGTCGCCAGGGCGAGCGGTGTTCTATCCACATTTTTTACCTACAAAGATGGTTCGGAAATCGGAAATACATTCTGGGAAGAAATCGATATCGAAATTTTCGGCAAAAATAATGCAACCGAATGGCAAAGCAATGTGATCCTTGGCAGTTCGCGCCCAACTATTAATAGCGAGCAACATCACACAAATGCCACCTCACTCGCCGACGCTTATCACACTTACGTATTGGAGTGGACGCCGGATTATGTGGCCTGGTTTATCGACGGTGTAGAAATTCGTCGCATCAACGGCACCAGTACCGTTACCAGTCTCACCAATAAACAGAGTTTGCGCTTTAATATCTGGTCATCAGAATCCGCCGCCTGGGTTGGCCCCTGGGATGATTCGGTTTTACCGGTTTATCAATTTGTAAATTACATCGAATACAAAGCCTACAACACTGCCACCAAAACATTTGAAGGTGGCTGGCGCGATGATTTTGATACGTTTGATACCAAGCGCTGGAATAAAGCGAATTGGAGTTTTGATATGAACCGCGTGGATTTTGCACCGGAAAATGCCTTGGTAAAAAATGGCATATTGGTTCTCGCACTCACCAAGGAAAATGCAACAGGTTATACCGGCACACCACCGGCTGATGAACCTGCCAGCAGTTCCAGTGCAAGTTCAGTTGCTGTTTCCAGTTCGGTGATGAGTTCAAGTGCAGCGAGTAGTGTAGTAAGCAGTGCAGTCAGCAGCCCGGTGGCCAGCAGTGCACCCGCAGCTTCATCAGCAGGCGCAAGTTCCGCAAAAAATAGCGGTAGCACTTCAGGCGGCGGTGGCGGATCATTTCCGTTAGCGGGATTATTTTTATTGTGTGGCTTGCTGTTTTTGCGCCGTACCAGCAAGTAATTAACGCTCTAACCCCCCTTGGTTACGCGCCCCGTTTCAAAAGGGGGGATTACGAATTCTGCTTGCGGAAATCAGCCGCCGACATTCCGGTATAACGTTTAAAAAACCGATGGAACGATGATTTACTGTTAAACCCGGATTCCAGCAAAATATCCAGAATGGTCATCTCGGCATTGTTTGCATCAAGCAGCATTTGCTTGGCTTTATTAACACGGTACTCATTTACAAATTCAAAAAAATTAGTATCAAAATGTTTGTTAATGATGCTCGATACTTCGCGGTAATGAATACCGACATGCCGCGCAAACTCTTCAATATTCAGGTTCTGTTTTAAATACAATTGCTGTTCTTCCATAGTGCGACGAATACGTTCAATCGCATCCTGGGATATTTCTACAGGAACAACCACTTCTTTTTCGACCGGTTTTTCTTTGGTCACTAATAACTCATGCGCATAGAGCAAGCTATACACAAACAACGCATTAACCAATAAAAAAGTAATGTAGTTATCCGCAATACCAAATGTATCAGCCAATTGCACACCAACGGATTGGCCCAGTATGTGAACCACCAGCGACCAACTCCAGTTCAAGGTAAAACCAATCGTCAATAACAGCAACCACAGCGGTGCCTGCAAACTGAATGTTGAATAAAATTCCTTTAATTGTTGTTTATAACGAAACACAACATAGGCCGCGGCAAAGGCATAAACCACGGCTACTATTTTCAGGTAATACCATAAAAAATTTACCAGCTGCACACCGGTTTCGGTTTGGCCAGTGGTGATAAAACGCAAGCGATCAGAATCCAGGCCGGAGGCGAGGATCACGACAATAACCGCCAATAAATTCAAACCGTGGAAGGCGTAAGCTCCACGCCAACGAAAGTCGGCCCGCGTAATAGCAACCACATAAAAAAATAAACACACACTTTTCCCAACCACTGCTGTGGCAAGCAGGACTGACAATAGTATTTTTGCTGTTGCAGAACTGCTCTGGATGTAATCATTCCACAGCAGTAAATTACACAATGATGTTAATCCTACACCGACAAAAAAACCGCTCAGCAAGAGTGAAGCAATGGTTTTTTGTTTGGATAATAACCACTGGAAAATCACCAGCAGTACACACACCGCCAGGGTGAGGACGAGGATAAGGTCGTGGATATTGAAGATTGGAGTTTTCATAGGCCGAAATGGTTATGTACTTTTTTGATCGCTATAGTCTAGCAGCAAAGCCATAAATCGATGATAAAATCCGGTATGCACCGTAAACCTACCGAAAACCATGAAAAACTCTGCGGCAATTCACCAATATTCCATCGTTACCGGCAACTACTGGGCTTTCACCCTGACCGACGGCGCTTTACGCATGCTGGTGGTTTTGCATTTCCATCAATTGGGTTACAGCCCTTTGCATATTGCAGCGCTATTTTTATTTTACGAATTATTCGGGGTGATCACTAATTTGCTGGGCGGTTATCTGGGCGCACGCATTGGTTTGAATCGCACCATGAATATTGGTTTGGGTTTGCAGGTAATTGCGTTGGCAATGCTGGCGGCGCCTGCACAGTGGTTAACGATTCCGTTGGTAATGGCTGCACAGGCACTCTCCGGTATCGCTAAAGATTTAAACAAAATGAGCGCAAAAAGCGCAATTAAACAATTGGTGCCGGATGACCAACAAGGCGCATTGTTCAAATGGGTAGCGGTGCTGACCGGCTCTAAAAATGCATTAAAAGGTGTGGGCTTCTTCCTTGGCGGGATATTGTTGGCAATGGTGGGTTTCAAAGCCGCTGTAATATTAATGGCCGCCGTATTAACACTCGTATGGATCGCAAGCCTGATCCTTTTGCAACAGGATCTTGGCAAAGCCAAAAACAAACCCGGGTTTAATGAATTATTTTCCAAAAGCCGTGCAATCAATATGTTATCCGCCGCGCGCTTGTTTTTATTTTGCGCGCGCGACATCTGGTTTGTTGTTGCGCTGCCGGTTTTTTTAAGCAGCCAGTTGCAATGGACTTTTTGGCAGACCAGCGGCTTCCTCGCCGCCTGGGTTATTGGCTACGGTGTTGTGCAATCAATTACACCCGCCATTTTTCGCAACAATACCGGCACCGTACCGGATGGAAAATCCGCATTCTCATGGGCCATCGCATTAGCATTGGTGACAGCAGCAATTGCAGCGACGTTAGCAACAACATTACCGCAAGGTGTAGTTTTAATTGGTGGATTAATTATTTTTGGAATTGTCTTCGCAATTAACTCATCACTGCACTCGTATTTAATTGTCAGCCATGCCAAAGAAGACGGCGTTTCACTGGACGTTGGTTTTTATTACATGGCCAATGCCATGGGGCGTTTGGCCGGTACGTTACTCTCGGGCTGGATTTATCAAACGGCGGGCTTGACCGTATGCCTGTGGGCAGCAAGTATTTTTATCTTATTTGCAGCCGTGCTCTCGTTGGCTATCCCGAAAATCACTTCACATTAGTACTGCTTATAAAAATCCTGTTTTATTATGCTTTTAAGAGTTAACCGTCACTTTAACTTTTTTCCTTCATCGCCTCGCATTTACTGATTTTATAATTGGTAAACATTTTGCAACATTTCAATTTCAACACCGCAGCGCTTTGAAAAGGCCAGCGTTCTGAGTCGTTTTAAGAAAACTAAAGCGACAGCAGCGCGCGCTTTTTACAAAGCTTGGCATTTTTTCCAAGTAGTTCAACCAAACGCATGGCTATTTGGAGTAGCGATATGGATTACAGATCATATAAACATTGGTCACATAAACATTCGCGACATCAATAATTAAGAAAGCAGTTCCAGTCAGAACCGGATTGAAATTAATAACGCTATTTCAACAAGGAAACTCTATGAAAGTTCTGTTTTTAACGTCCAGCCCCGGTTACGGCCATACGCGCGCCGCTGAAGCAATTGGCGCAGTTTTACAACGAGAATATCCCAACATTGAAACCAATTATCTTGATGTAACCCAACTACTCGACCCACTAGCCAGCGCTGCACTGCAAGACGGTTACCTGCGCATGACTGCAGAACACCCCGAGCTCTACCAAAAACTTTATAACCTGGATAAAAATTTATATCGCCAGTTGGCGGGAAAAATTCCAGCTGATCAAACGCTGGTGGATTTTTTAACCGAGCAGCAACAGCGCTCGTATCCTGAAGAGTTTGAGCGGTCATTATTTTCACTACCGGTTTATTATAAAAATCTCGATGGCGCATTACTGAATACATTTATTAATGGTGTTTGCAATCGCAATAAAACACCGGCAGGGCGACTGTTGTTGCAAGGATTGCTCGCACTCATTTTTCGCATCTTGTCTGCGCGTGTAAAAAAATTCGTGAGCGATTACAACCCGGATTGTATTGTTGCGACGCAAATGTATCCCAACGCATTGTTATCGCGTTACGTTAAAAAAGGCATTATTACCAAACCCATTGTAGGGGTATTGACCGACTATGGCGTCCACGGTGTTTGGGTGCGCGACACCACCGCCGTTTATTGCGTTGGCCATCAACACGTTGCCGATTCATTGCGCCAACAGGGTGTACCTGCCCATCGTATTCGCGTCACTGGTATTCCATTAATCCCTGCCTTTGAAAACCTTCCCACCCAACAGCAGGCGCGCGCAAACCTCGGGCTTGACGCTAACCCCACGCTATTAATTACCGGCGGCCAATGCGGTATTGGCGTGACCGACGCGTTGCAGCAATTGCTGGACGACAACCGCCACAACTATCAAGTGTTGGTTACCGCCGGGAGCCATGCGGCTGACAACGAAAAATTGCAGCAACTCGCCGACGCATATCAACATCGATTTCATTTATTTGGCTGGCGCAGCGATATGCGCGATTTATTTTGCGCCGCCGATATTGTCATCGGTAAACCGGGCGGCTTGACCGTGAGTGAAACACTGGCTTGTGGCAAACCTTTTATCGCTACCTGCTGCCTCGGCGGCCAGGAAATGCATAACGTGAATTTCCTGGAAAAAAATGGTGCCGGTTTGCATATAGATTTATCTCAGCTCTCCAGCGCAGTAAGTGCGCTATTTAGCAACCAGCCACGCCTGGAAGCCATGAAAGTAAATGCCGGAAAACTGGGACACCCCCACGCCGCCAGCAGTGTCGTTGCTGAATTGGAAAAATTGATGCTGCTTAAAAAAGCCAAAACATTTTCACTCGAACAAGCACGGAGATAACACATGAGCAGCGGATTATTTTATCGATGCATGTGCTGGTACGACGCCTGGTGGCGACGCCAACATAAAGTCGAAAAATTTGATGAGTTAATCAGTTTTTCCTTTGAAAAATTTTCCGGCGAACGACGTATTATGAATGATGGTACCTGGATTGAACCTGGCGACGCGCTTGCGATACTGCATTTTAATCGCGAATGTTTTTCCGGTGCCGCTCATCAAACACGCGATTACATGCGCAATGCGCTGCGCTTTCGCAAATTGATTTTGTCATCACTGGCGCAATTAGCCAAAGATATCAATGCCCATGAAAAATTAGTGCAGGTGAAAGCTTTCCACGGTGTGAGCTGGTTGCCACCGCACGGAGAGAAATTTGGTTTTTTGATCGAACAATTGCCGGATTCCGCATTGAATCGTGCGCGTAAATATTATTTTCGTTTGTTATTGAAGGCTTTTTTTCCACAAGTGGCTGAGCGCGAAAGTAATCGCATCCAACCACACGCTTATTGGTTAACGCGTAACAATCTTCTCAAACACTTTGCGATGGAGCACCACCATGAACCTCAGCCCGAACAATAATAAACAACTCCTTACCGATGCAATGTTGCCGCGCCCGATCCATTCGACCGCTGCATTCGGCCAGGCTGCGCATGCTATTTGCCTGACGTTTGATGACGGCCCCGATCCTGTGTACACCCCGGCAATATTGGATGTGCTCAGTGCATACAATGCCAAGGCAACTTTTTTTGTGCTGGGCCAGGCCGCTGAAGAATTTCCCCATTTGGTAGAGCGAATCGTTGCCGAGGGCCACACCATTGGTAATCACACTTACAGCCATCCCAATCCCTGGTTTACCTCGGAAGAGATTGCCCGCGAGGAAGTCACCAGAACCTCTGACATCATCGAACAGATTGCCGGCGTTCGCCCACGCTGGTTCCGCCCGCCCTATGGCCGCTTGCGCTTTGCGATGCGCCAGCAAGCAACGCTCGATAATATGACTACCGTATTGTGGAACCGCAGCATTATCGATTGGGGTTTGCTGGGAAATGCGAGCGGAATCCGCAATCGCATGGAGCGCATTGAGGCCGGTGACATTGTGTTGATGCACGACGGCCAGCGCGAGCACAATCGCCCGGATAATTTGCTGCGCTACCTGCCCGGTTTCCTCGCGTCGTTGCCCGGCAGAAACCTGCAAACCTGGAGCCTCGACGGTATTTATAATTTCTAGGGGCGATGTCCTCACAACCGTTTCACCATGAAATGGTTGATGTATGCCGTTAGCCTCTCTATGCTTGGACAATATTTTTTACCGGCATTGCTCATGTCCAAACCTTCACCCTATTTTGCTTTTGCAGCATTCGCCCTCTGGTTGCTTGGCAGCTGGTTGGGTGCGCATGGGCATTTTTGTTTTGATGGGAAGGAACCGCCGGTATCCGTTCATATGCACATGCTGGGCGATCACCCTGAGCACCATGCCGATGCAGATCATCAGGATGCTGATGTTGATTTGCTACAATCGGCCATCGCCAAACTGACCAAGCTGGATCAAAGCTTGCTCCTGCTGGCAGTCGTTGCCCTGCTGCTGGTAATCCAACGCACTCCGGTGCCAGCCAGCCATTACTCTCCGTTTGTCCCCGTCCACATTCCCTTTGCACGGCCGCTACTGCGCGCACCACCATTTACTGCCTGATTATTTTTCTCGCGAGTTGCCTGCGCAACTCTGATTAATAACTTGCGCCCATCAAGCGCCCAACGTTAAGAAAAGCGGGCAGGATTTATTATGAAACCCTTGTTACCTGCATTGGTATTGATTACCAGTGCCTGCTTCACCTGTGCGTCTTTCGCACAAACTGGCGAAATCACCTTACAACAGGCGCTAAGCCGTAGCCTGCAACACAATCCCCAACTCGCAGGCTACAAGTTCCGCCGCGCCGCGCTGGATGGCGAGCACACCACAGCGCAATTGCGACCGGAAACGCGTTTTCAGCTGGAGGCCGAAAATATCGCCGGTTCCGGCGAATTCAGCGGGGTTGATGCTGCTGAACTCACCTTGTCATTTTCCTCAATAATCGAACTCGGTGGCCAACGCGATGCACGTACCGGTGTCGTCACTGCGCGCCAGCAGCAATTGCAAACTGAGCGGCGCGTGGCAGTGCTGGACTTGGTCGCGGCGGTGAATTACCGCTTTATCGCCTTGCTCGCCGCCCAGGAACAACAGCGGCTGGAAGAAGAAGCGCAGCATTTAGGGCAGGCGCTGGTAGACAGCCTGGTAAAACGCGTCCAGGCCGGCAGTACACCGCAGGCCGAACTAATGCGCGCCCGCGCCGCCCTGGCACGCACCGGGATCGCCGTGGATAAAGCCCGGCAACAAGCACAGGAGGAAGCCTTGTTACTCAGCGCTTTCTGGGCCGATGCCAGCCCGGATTTCACCCGCGCCCACGGTGATTTGTTTGCACTGACTAACCCCGAACCCCTCGCCAATTGGCAAACGCGCCTTGCGCAAAATCCCGATCTCACATTACTGGGCGATGCGACCCGCCTGCGTACCGCCGAATTGCGCAAAGCCGATAGTGAGCGCAAATTGGCTTTAGGCTGGAATGCCGGTGTGCGCCAGTTTCAGCAAAGCGATGACACGGCGGTCATACTCGGCGTGAATATCCCGCTGGCTGCTGGCAAGCGCGCCAGCGGTGCAGTGCAAACGGCGAGGGCGGAGCAAGATGCCGCCCGGTTTGCCGAAGATACCGCCAAATCCCGGTTGGAAACCCGCCTCAACCAAACCTTTATCGCCCACCAGCAAGCACTGAATGAAACCCTGAGCCTGCGCGACCGCATATTGCCGCTGTTACAGGATGCCAGCCGCGCAACCGCCAACGCCTTCGAGCAAGGGCGTTACAGCTCGCTGGAACTGGCGATGGCACAGCGCGAATTGCTGGAAACCCGCGCCGAATTAATCAATGCCGCCCTGCGTGCCCACGAAACCCGAATTGAGCTGGAGCGTTTGACCGCGTCCGCCCCCGCACAGGAGTTAGCCGAATGAATCGATTGATCAAGTCCCTGTTATTACTCGCCAGCCTCAGCATTTCCTCATTAGCAATCGCCCATGAAGATCACGACCATGGCGATGAACAGGAAGAGCACGCCGGGGAGATCATCAAAGGCCCACACAATGGCCGCTTATTGGAAGAGGGCGATTTCGTTGTCGAGCTGGCGATCTTTGAACAAGGCGTGCCACCGGAATACCGCGCCTGGGCCACGCTGGATGGCCAACCACTCAAGCCAAATGAATGGCAATTATCGGTACAACTCAATCGCCTTGGCGGTGCCATTGATAATTTTGTTTTCAAGCCGCAACAGGATTTCCTGCGCGGCCAGGGCGTGGTGGAAGAACCCCATTCCTTTGATGTAAAAGTCACTGCGACCTACAAAGGTAAACGCTACCAATGGCGCTATCCATCTTACGAAGGTCGCGTCGAACTCAGCCCTGCAATCGCCAAAGCATCAGGTTTAACCACCGCTGTTGCAGGTAAAGGCACCTTGCAAGAACGCATCAAACTCTACGGCAATCTGGTGGCTGATCCACTGCGCATCAGCCACATACAGGCGCGTTACCCCGGTTTGATTCGCTCGGTGAAACCGACCATTGGCGCGTCGGTAAAAGCGGGTGAAGTATTGGCGATGGTCGAATCCAACGAGAGTTTGCGTGAATACCCCTTGCTATCCCCCATTGATGGCCGTGTCGTGGAGCGCCATGCAAATGCGGGTGAATTCACCGCAGATCGCGTGTTATTCAGTGTGCTGGATGAGCGTGTTTTGGAGTTGCATTTGCAGGTTTTCCCCGCCGATGCCAGCAAAATCAAAGCAGGCCAACCTGTAGAAGTAAAAGCGGATGGCCAAATTGCCACTACCAGAATTGAATACATCACCCCACGCCATGGCGAAACGCCGACGCTGGAAGTCCATGCACCGGTTGATAACAACGCGGGCACCTGGGTTCCCAACCAATCGGTGGAAGGCTGGATTACCACCGCTGAAACAGCGGTTGCCGTGCGTATTGATCGTCGCGCTTTACAAACTTTCCGCGATTGGCAGGTGGTGTTTATCAAAGTCGGTGATAGCTATGAAATCCGCCCGTTGGAATTGGGCCGCAGTGATGGCAATTACAGCGAAGTGCTCGGCGGGTTAAACGCGGGTGATGAGTATGTGGTGGAAAACGCCTATGTCCTGAAAGCCGACCTGGAGAAATCCGGGGCGAGCCACGACCACTAACGCAGGACAGGAGCTATCAAAATGATTCAGGAGAATTGCCACCATGATTGATGCAATCCTGCACACCGCCATTGCGCGGCGCTGGCTGGTGCTCGCCGCTATAGTGGCTATCGCGTTACTTGGCCTGTGGAATTACCAGCGCCTGCCCATTGATGCCGTGCCCGACATCACCAATGTCCAGGTACAAATCAACACCGAAGCGCCCGGCTATTCGCCACTGGAAACTGAACAGCGCATCACCTATCCGGTAGAAACCGCGCTCGCCGGTTTGCCTAAACTCGCTTACACCCGTTCGATTTCCCGTTACGGTTTATCGCAAGTCACGGTGGTATTTGAAGAAGGCACGGATATTTATTTTGCGCGCAATTTAATTAACGAGCGCATTGGCCAGATCAAAACCCATTTGCCGGAAAATATTTCGCCGACCATGGGGCCGATTGCCACCGGCCTCGGTGAAATTTTTATGTACACGGTGGAAGCACAAGAAAATAGCAAGCCATTCGATGCAATGGCCTTGCGCGAATTGCAGGACTGGGTCATTCGTCCGCAATTAATGCAAGTGAAAGGCGTGATTGAAATTAACGCGATCGGCGGTTACACGCGGCAATATCACATCACGCCGGAACCGACAAAATTATTGCAGTGGGGGTTAACCTTTGACGATCTGGTTAACGCGCTTAATAGCAACAACAATAATCGCGGCGCCGGCTTTATCGAACGCAACGGCCAGCAATTACTAGTGCGCACACCGGGGCAATTAAGCAATATCGACGATATTGAAAATCTCATTGTCACCAATGGCAAAGGGGTTGCCGTGCGCATCAGGGACATCGCGCAAGTGGCCATTGGTAAAGAATTGCGCACCGGTGCTGCCACGCAAAATGGCAGTGAGACAGTACTCGGCACGGCGATGATGTTAATGGGTGAAAACTCCCGCACAGTCGCGCGCGCACTGGCCGAAAAACTGGAGGAAATCAATCGCTCATTGCCCGACGGCGTTGTCGCCGTGGCGGTGTATGACCGCACGCAATTGGTTGATAAAACCATCGACACTGTGCAAAAAAACCTGCTCGAAGGTGCATTGCTGGTCATCGCGGTTTTATTTTTATTGCTCGGCAATTTGCGCGCTGCGTTAATTACGGCGGCGGTCATTCCTATCACCATGTTAATGACGATTACCGGCATGGTGGAGGCGGGCGTGTCAGCCAACCTGATGAGTTTGGGTGCACTGGATTTTGGTTTGATTGTGGACGGTGCGGTTATCATTGTTGAAAACTGCATTCGTCGTTTGGGAGAAGCCCAACGCGGATTACCCCATGACCATAAACTCGACGTAAAAGCGCGCTTGCAACTCGCCTATGAAGCCACCGGCGAAGTCATCCGCCCCAGCCTGTTTGGTGTGGGCATTATCACGCTGGTGTATTTGCCGATTTTTACGCTCACCGGTGTGGAAGGAAAAATGTTTCACCCCATGGCAATCACCGTTGTTATCGCTTTGACCTCGGCATTAATCCTCTCACTAACCTTTATTCCCGCTGCCATTGCGTTGTTAATGAATGGAAAAATTGCTGAACATGAAAATCGTGTGATGCGCGCGGTTAAAGATTTTTATCAACCCTTACTGGAAAAAGCATTGCGTTTGCATACCCGCATTCTGGCGGCCGCCGTGTTGCTGGTAATGTTCAGTCTGTGGCTGGCGACGCGCTTGGGTTCAGAATTTATTCCACAGCTGGACGAAGGCGATATGGCACTCCATGCATTGCGCATTCCCGGCACCGGCCTGGAGCAAGCGGTAGCGATGCAAAGTTTGCTGGAAGCGCGTATCAAAGAATTTCCGGAAGTGGATAAAGTCTTTGCCAAAATCGGCACCGCCGAAATTGCCACCGACCCCATGCCGCCATCGGTTGCCGATAACTTTGTGATTTTCAAACCGCGTGACCAATGGCCAGACCCTAAACGCGCAAAGCAAGATCTGGTCGACGCGATTGAAAAAGCCGTGCGCGAGTTACCCGGCAACAATTACGAATTCACCCAGCCGATCCAAATGCGTTTTAATGAATTGATTTCCGGAGTGCGTTCAGATTTGGGTATCAAAGTCATCGGCGATGATCTCGATCAATTGCAACAATCCGCGGCAGAAATTTTGCAAGTCGTGCAACAAATTCCCGGCGCTGCCGATGCGCGTATGGAACAAGTTACTGGCCTGCCGGTATTAACTGTTACCCCAAAGCGCACGCAACTCGCTGCTTATGGATTAACAATTAATGAAGTGCAGGATTTTGTTGCTACCGCAATTGCCGGGGAAAGTGCAGGCATTATTTATGAAGGTGATCGCCGTTTTGAAATACAGGTGCGCTTGCCCGAAAATTTGCGCAACGATTTGCTCGCCCTTGAACGCTTGCCGGTACCCATTAATTCCGAACCCGGATTTGTACCGCTCAATGAAATTGCCAGCATCGAACTTGCACCGGCACCCAACCAGGTCAGCCGCGAAAATGGAAAACGTTTGGTAATCGTTACTGCCAATGTGCGCGGCCGCGATCTCGGCTCATTTGTGAATGATGTGCAAACCCAAATTAACCAGCAAGTAAAATTACCGGCAGGTTATTGGCTGGATTACGGCGGCACATTTGAGCAACTTGAATCCGCGACCCAACGTTTGGCAGTTGTTGTTCCATTAACATTGCTAATGGTCATCGTATTATTAGTGATGGCGTTTGGTTCGCTAAAAGATGCGCTGATTATTTTCACCGGCGTTCCCCTCGCGCTCACCGGCGGTGTACTTGCGCTCTGGTTGCGCGACATGCCCTTATCCATGTCCGCCGGTGTCGGCTTTATCGCACTCTCCGGCATTGCGGTATTGAATGGTTTGGTAATGCTCGCGTTTATTCGGCAGCTTTACCATGAGCATGGCGATTTGATTTCCGCCATTATCCAGGGCGCACTAACTCGTTTACGCCCAGTGTTAATGACCGCACTGGTGGCCAGTTTGGGATTTGTACCAATGGCATTTAACGTGGGCATAGGCGCAGAAGTGCAACGGCCATTAGCAACCGTGGTCATCGGCGGAATTATTTCGTCTACATTACTCACGTTATTTGTGTTACCAGTGCTTTATGCGTTAGTGCATCGCAAACCTGGCAATTCGCGATTGCCAATAAAGGAATAATCGTTATAATTGCTTCACGACTCATCCTTAGCAGGTATCATTAAGTTGGTATCGGTATAGGACAAAAAAACCGCCTCCGGGCGGTTTTTTTATATCAGTACTTTTATATCTGGACAGGGAAAGCCTATGAAAACTATTTGTTATGTTGATGGATTTAACCTTTACTATGGCTGTTTAAAAGCTACGAAATATAAATGGCTGGATCTCTATAAGCTATTTACGAGGATTATTAACGAAAACAACCCTGATGCAGAATTGCTGCACATTAAATTTTTTACGGCACCGATTAAAACCAAACTCGCGTCCCATGGTAATGCAGCAGGTGCGGCACAAAATGCTTACCATCGCGCACTTGCCACCTTATATCCTCAGCACATTTCTATATTTGAAGGTTACTTTAGTCTTGAGGAAGGCTCATTTCTCGAATACCTGGATCCACCTGATAAAAATCGGCGAGTCAAAATATGGCGCCTGGAAGAAAAACAATCTGATGTGAACATAGCACTTGAGGCTTATCGCGATGCTATTCATATAGACCAAGCCGTCTTTGTTACCAACGATACCGATCAGGAGCCCACACTTAAAGCGCTATGCAACGACTATCCCGCACTAAAAATTGGAGTAATATTACCCATCAGGGAACCAATCCCCGGCATTACTTCACGGGCACGTCCAGGCAATAACCGGTTGAGTATTTATGCGCATTGGACAAGGAATCACATCCGAAGCGAAGAGTTGAAACAATCAATATTACCTGACGTGATTCCAACGCAGAAAAAAGCCATTAAAAAACCTGACTATTGGTGAGCTATGCAACAAAAAACCGGAGAAAATTATGGGCGCTCATTGCTGTAGCCACGATCACGACTCTCCACCCCAACCTGATCCCAAATACCGCCGTATTTTATGGATCGCACTCGTCGTTAATGCATTGATGTTTGTGGTTGAAATTATTTTCAGCCTGCGCGCAAATTCTGCTTCATTACTCGCTGATTCAATCGATTTCCTTGGTGATGCCGCGAATTACGGAATCAGTTTGTGGGTGTTGGCACAGAGTGTACAAACGCGCGCGAAAGCATCACTGCTAAAAGCAGCGTCGATGGCGTTATTTGGCATCGGGGTTTTAGCGCATGCCATATGGAATGCAATTACCGGCGTGATTCCCGATGCGCAAACCATGAGCCTTATTGGATTGCTCGCGCTCGGCGCTAACCTCGGTGTTGCATGGTTGTTGTATGCCTATCGCAATGGCGATAGCAATATGCGCAGTGTGTGGTTGTGTACGCGTAATGATGCATTGGGAAATATCGCGGTTGTCCTTGCGGCAGTTGGTGTATTTGGTACGGGTACGGCATGGCCGGATTTAATTGTGGCAGTTATTATGGCCACTCTGGCATTGACGGCAGCGACGCAAATTATCAAACAAGCCCGGAAAGAACTTAAACACCATTCGTCTTAACCAACAACGCTATTTATTTTCCATGTCCGACATTTTCCAAACCACCGCACAACATGAATACCAGCGTTCTGCTGCACAATTAAAGGGCAGCAAAGATGCAAATTCTGCCCTGGAAAAATCCTATGCGCGTTACGATAACCTGATCGCCACTGCTTTCGCTGATGCAACGAACAAACCCGCCTGTAAAGCAGGGTGTGCATTTTGCTGTTACTATAAGGTAGAAGCACGGGCCCATGAAATCCTGTTAATTAAAAATTACATGGGCAAAAATTTCAGCGCCGAAAAAATCACGGCAATATTAAAACAAGCGGCTGATAATGCAGAAATAATTCGCACCATCACGCCTGAACAGCACCTCACCACTAATTTAAAATGCGCGCTGCTGGAAAACAACCAATGCACTATTTATCCAGTGCGCCCATTTCGCTGCCGTAATTTTCATTCGACCGATGCCCTTGCGTGTGAGGCATCATTCAATAACCCTGCGGATATGGAAATCGCCACCGGGATGATTGAAGATGTTGCCATTCTGGCCGATGCACACACCCAGGGTTTCGAAGCCGCAACAGAACAAACGGGTCGCGATAATCGCATTTATGATTTTAATACTGCATTGCTGGAAGTATTCGCCGATGACCAGCCATTAAAGCGCCACCAGCGCGGCAAGAAAACATTTCAACAGGCGATTGAAGTCATTTCATGAAATAGTGTTTCAATTTTGGGAATATACGTTTTTATACCGACATTGTTATTTTTCATCATTTACTGTTTCCGTTAATTTTTTCTTTTTGGGTTTATTGCCTGTTGTACCTGCACTGTTCCTTTTTCTTTTTGCAATATCTGTTTTCTTAAACCCCAGACCTGCCTTGCGGCCCTTTTCATCATCCGGAATTTTGCTGTTTGATACATGAGACGCATTCAGCGAATATTTCCAGAAGGGGCCACCGATGACTGCAAAAAGGTCTTCAATGGTTTTTTCATTCAAGTCAAAAGTCTTCAATTGTTCAACCGCATACACCCATCCCTGAATGGATAGTTTTACATCGGCCAACATAGCTCCAATAGCATTTACTTCCGAGCGGTTCAACTTGCCTTTATATTCAGATTGCAACACTTGTGCTAGCTTTTCGCCCAAATCTTCAAGCCCGGAATGACTGGATAGTTCCTTCGCCAAACCGGTCCAGGTGTGTTCACTTGAGTTACCTTCTTGTTGATAAACATCCGGGCGACTCTCACTGTTTTCCAACGGATAATAAAACATATCGCCATTACCATAAGCATCCCTGTAAATTCCCAGGCTACCACCAAGGTCAAGGACAAATTCGGTTCCCGGTTGGCGCTGCTTCGCATTCATATCATCGCCATAGGCGCGGATGAGTAAACCACTGGTACGCAATGATTTGGTGGACGGTACTTTTTTTAATTTCTTGCCACTACTATCTTCTACTTTGGTTGTTTGGTCGAGTTTGCCTAATAATTCAGAAAAATCAGGGACCTTCGTACCACCTTCAAATGTAAATGAATCAGAGCGTTTCAATCCGCCTTTACTATCAAGATCCAATGTAGATACATCCTGAACCAAATCGGCAATCAGATTATTGTTGAGCTTTAATTTTTTTGACTGACCTTTATTCCAAAGTTCTAATAACATTTTTCTAATTTTTGACGGCACACTCGTGTCTTTCACCCAGGATTTGACCAAATCCCTATCAATCTGCGTAGTGATATAGTGTTCCAATGTATCTTTTCTACGTGGCCCCCATTTTGTCATTAGTTTGCCATTGTTATAACACCCTTCAAAAATTTCCTTTAGTCCTTCAATAGTTTTTATAGTATTTCTATTCTTGAATACGTAATCACTTACATCTGTCTCATCGCGCTGTATAACAGGAAATTTATTCGCGGTAGCAACGTTCATTTGCTGCTGGGTCTTTTGTTGCTGAATAGCCACCGGGTTATTACCCATATTACGTTGCAACGCCAATTGGGTTGCAGCTGCGACCCGCTGATCGTTAACACGCACCGAAGCAGCCGTTGCGGCGTTTTCATTTAGTACATTTTTTTTCTGATCGCGAGATTGGTATGGCATATTGTGCTACTCACTTACGATAAACCAATCGCCAGGGGGCAGGGCCTTCTTCTGTTAAATAAACCCGGTTCATTATTTTGTACCAGACGCTAGCTGCTTTTTCGTCCTTAATTATATTCAAGAATGCCTGCCAGGCAGTCTCTAATTCATAATGAGATTGATATGAGTTTGTTAATAAATCCAGGCCTTTTGAAACCTTGTAAGATGCAGGGATTGCTAGCGAGCGACGTTTGGCAATTTTCTTTCTATTATTTTTCGCATTAGGCATATTAGCCCTGATCAGATTTTTTAATGTATGCAAATTCAATGCTGATGCATCACTATAAGGTTGCATATTGTGCACCGGATTATCCTGCGCGGTAGCAGGCATAACACCACGTGTTATCCACTGTGAATTTAGCGCATCCCAATCGCCCCATTCACCCTGGATCGAGCGTGGAATACCTGCAGGGTATGCAGGATCATAAGTGGGAGTTACATCCAGATAAGTCCATTTGGTATTTGCACTTGTCTTGGCATCTTCCTCAATTTGTCGCCAATTCGCATCGTGATTCAACGCGTGGGTTGTCGGCACCAGGTTTAACGGGTTTGCACCGGAGCCACCTAATTTTGCATTAATTAAATGAAAGCGAACCCATTGTCCTTTCAGGCGTAAAAACTTGGCCCTCAACCAATTCCATCCATGCGGATCAACCGAGGGCACTCCACCGTTCGCCGGGCCGCGCATAACCGCGATACGGCGGCCCGCAACGTTTGCATTTCCATCCACATTACTGTTATGGGCTACTGTATTAGCCGTATCCATAAACATACCATGCGGTGTTGGTACTGCTGCTGCAAACGCTCCGATTGGTGCGCGCTGTACAATATTTTTCCCGCGCAATTGCAAGCTCAACAAATGACTGGAATCCATTTTCCTTTGCAATCCATTTATTTCTTTATGATGAGGATTACCATGCATCATCAATTGCATGGCTTTGGATTCATTGGATTCCTGACGGTTATCGGTAAATAGTGAAGCAGTATTTTCTGGCTGTTGCGCTAGCTGATTAACTGATCCGAATTGTTTTTGGGATGCAGGAGCGCGAGTATGCATAATAAAATTATCCTTTAAACACTAACCGGAAAATCAAATACACTTTTTCATACAATTCATTTCATGCACCCAAGCGATAAATCTCCAATATTATCGATAACTTTCTGCGCTGTTTCCCTGGCCAAACGTATACCCGCGATAATTGCTCTTATTGGCTTTCCACCACTTGTTGGCCGCCGCATGTCCTTTGAACATACCAATATAATGGTTACCATTGTCGCGAGACGTCACCCAATAATGCATATCTTTTTTCTGCACAACAGTTGCACTCAGCAGTTGTTTTGTATCCTCGGATTTCAATTGTATTGATGTGGCTGCCTGACTATTTCCGTGTGAAGCAGTCGATAACGCCTTCGCCCCCATTACATCCGCTTCCGATTCCAAACCCGCATCATCATTGACCGATGTGCCTTGCATTTGTGTGGTCGGTTGAACACGGCCCTGGGCTTGCTGTACAACATGCCATGCCTCGTGCGGCAGGTGTTGTTCTTGTCCCGGTGCAACGTGGATGTCTGTACCTTGCGCATAAGCGTGCGCATTTAATTGTGCAGGTTTGTCCGAATTGTAATGAACTTTTACACCATCCATACTCATCCCGGAAAGTGATTCAATGCCTGCTTTTAATTGGTTGGGCAAACCGGTGTTATTGGGTTTTTCTTCCCGTTGTACAGGTGCGCTATCCGCGAATTTTCCTTGCAGCAATTCTTCGTCTTCAGCGAGCTGTGCTGTTGCAAATTTCCCTTGTAATGGTTCCTCCTCTTCGGCTAATTGCGCTGTCGCAAACTTGCCTTGCAGTGGCTCTTCCTCTTCCATTAATTGTGCAGGTACAAATTTTCCTTGCAGTGGTTCCTCTTCTTCCGCGCCAGCGAGCTGCGCGGTTTGCATTAGCTGTTGTTGCTTTAATTGCATGCCGGTAGAGGCACGTTGATCGCTAAATAATTGTGCCGACGGCTTGGCTGCTGCTTCCTGTGCGGATTTTTGTTCACTGGCAGTTTGTCTGGTAGTAAAGGCCATCATGTTCTCCCGGGTATTCCCTGGTTGGTAGATCAATTAAGTTAAGTTCAGTGGCAGCATCCTTGCAATAACTACTGGTGAAACTATTTGTAATCGTCTTCGCTATTTTCATCGTGTTCATCGGTAACAGAATCCGTAGGTTCCGCTGCCGGAACAGTTGCCATTTTTTGATAATGCAATAAATTACGATTGGGTTTTTGTTGTTGCAACGCCTTAACCGCATCAACACCCGCCCAAATCGCAAGGGCTAGCAATAGCAAACAAAATACGCTGGATAAATTCAGGAAACTGAATACCGGGTCCATCAATATCAGATACCCCCAGAGCGCTATAGGTGGCAAAATGAGTGCGACAACCGTTAGTGGATGTTGCAACCAGCGCAATAATCCCGGCAAGTTCCTGCAGCGATGAGGGAACAAATAAAACAAGGTAATTAAATAGATAAAGGCCAGTAATAGCCACACGTTCATAATGTAAATGAGCGTCCAGCGATAAGCACACAAGGTTTCATTCCAGAAAGATTCGGTGTAACCCGGTGAAAAATGTTTGCCAATATAGTTGTTAAATTCCTTGTAATCTTTCCCATCGCTACTGTTTTCATATTCCACCATCGGCCAAAATGTACCGCCACCAAAACTTTCATGGACATAAGCAAGGCGCTTTTTGCGCTCGTCAACACTTTGTCCTTTGTGCTCCATACTGGTATCCATCTGCGAATAGTCGCTAAACATTAACGGCGCAATAATGGATCTGTCGGTGCTGGTAGTCACTGCATAAATTTCATCGAGTGATGTGTAATAGGGATCTTCCATAATCAGCACCAGCATAGTGCGTACACGATCCTGGATTTCTACAATAGAAAGATTTTTTTCCGCCCAGTCATCCGCTTGCGTGAGGCTATCCAGGTGTTCGCGATTAAAGGTGTTGCTGTCACCCAGGAAACTGGACTTATTCAGCATGATATTGACATAGGTAGTGTGTTTTTCTACGCGTAAGTAATTACGTTTTTCATCAAGCTCGCGCAGTTTTCCTTTTAGCGATTTGAAAAATTCATCGAACTTGTCCCTGGCTGCAGAAGACTGCGGGTAATTTTTAAAGTACAGGGTTACACCATCACCATTCAATGGATGATTGGTCAGGCCGAAACTCAACAGGGGGCGCAAACGCGATTCTGCATCCATAAGGGGTGTGCCAAGCAGATTGATAATTTCGGTTTCCAGATTGCTATAGAAAATTTGCAACGCCGCATCATTTTGCAACTCCGGTGCGGTGGAAAATTCCTTTTCAAGAATCCAATCGACTTTGCTACCGTAACGCCGCGCTTCACGAATAAATGCCTTGGCTTTGTCAGTGTTATCTTTCAGTAAATTTTCGCCTTTACTATTAATTTGTTGCAGTTTGCCGCCATTACTAAGCGTCAAGCCAAAATAGGAAACTCGCGAAAAAGTGCTGAAGTCATAAGAGAGTGGTTTATCCGTTATTTTCCAGTAAGGAAAAATACCATAGGCCATAGTTTGGATTTCCGCTGGCACACAACCACAGTCTTTGGCAGCGCCGCTCCATAAAATCGGTTCATGCTTATATTCAGGCATAGGTTCCGAGTAGATTCTTTCGATATTGGCCCGCACGTGCTCGTCATAGTATTTATTCAATTTTGCATAGTAATTTTCGGTGCAATATTTGTCAGTCAAATCGCCGGGCTCAATAGCTTTTTGCAAGTATTGCCGGATTTCATTAATGTTGGGTTTATCCAGCGTTTTATCCACGGCATTGGATTTATCCTGTTTACAGATATCCGATGCTTTCAGGATTTTATTTTTAATCGCAAGATGCAAAAGCTCACCTTCCGGGTACTCACGATCTTTCAGGTCCTGTAGCAATTCGATAATCGGAGCCACAATCGGCCCTTGGGATAACGGAATATTTGCAACTGTAATTTTGTTGGCAACCAGGTAGTCCTGTTGGCTAAGCAACTGGATTTGCAATACCACTCGCTCGGCATTAATGGGCGGTTGGGCAGCTGGAGCATTGGGTTCGGCCTCGCTGTGATTATTTTTTGTGTTAGTTGTGGCGTTGGGTTCAGCATGGGATGCAGTATTGGTTTCGGTGCCGGTCGCACTATTCACTGCAACGTTTGTTACCGGGATTGCATTAACTTTCTCGATAACTGCAGTAATTGTTTTTTTCAATGTAGTTTGATCATTAAATGACTTTTCCGGTAAATTTTTTAATGCATCAAATAACGCATCACTAATACCTTGCTGGTTTAACGTATTTAATAGTTGATCTGTAATGACATAGCGTGTTTTTGGTTCCAATTGCGCGATAATTGCATCAGCCAACATTTTGCTTTCTTCCACGGGTACACCGGCAAGCAACTTATTAAGTTCAGCCTGGGCAGCAGGTTTATCGGCAAATTCCTTTCCTTGCAAACCCTCAATCGCGTTAATGATTATTTTTGCGGAGGCAGATGCTTCGGCCATCAATGCAAAATCATCCTCACGCAAAACATAGAGCGTATGGGGAATAACAGGTTTGCTAGCAACAGCCGCCGCCGGCTCCGGCTTTTTCTGTTCCCCTTCCAGATAACAACGCACCAACGCTTGCAATGCATCATCGTTACCATGGGCCAATGTTTGTTGCACATCCAGATTGCAGGCTGTGTGATGACTTACACTCCACTGCGCAAATGGTTTGCTGATTAACGTAAATGCCGCTTCATTAAAGCGTGTAGAAAAACTGGCAATTTCATCAGCGCGGGGAGGGAAGGCCGCGACTACATTAGCATTAATATCCAACGCAAAATTTTTACAGAATCGCTGCATCCAGGACCAGGTAATCGGGCCGAGAATACCGTCATTCAGCGGTTTTCCTTTTAAGCCGGCATCATGTTTCCAATCTGCATCCTGGTGATAAAGCTGATACATATCCGCTTGTACTTTGGCGATAACAGGTTTGGGATATTTTTTATATTCCATTTCATAGCCAAGGCACTTATCTTTATTGGCAATAGCACCTTCCGGTAGCGATTGGGAATTCGCCACCAACGAAAACAGTAGTAACAATGTACCGGATAATTGCGATAACAACTTGGATGAAGAAACATTCATCATGGTCAATTAGAGCGTACGCCCCTCCTTGAGAAGTTCTTTGTTAATGCCTTGCAACAAATCGGCATGCTGGATTTTATTGCGCTGCTGGCGGGTTGCGCGTATTGCAGCGTAGCGGGCCACATTAGTCAGTGAACCGCCGGAGAGTTCATACTTTTCCGCAAGCTGTTGCAGGTCTACATCATCTGCTAGCAGTTCCGGGTTACCGAATAAATTTTTTAATAACCGCAAACGCTCCACTTCATCCGGTAATGGAAAGTAAATAATGGATTGGAAACGCCGCGCAAACGCTTCATCAATGTTGGCCTTGATGTTACTGGCCAAAATCACGACGCCGGGGAAATCTTCAATGCGCTGTAACAGATAGGAAATTTCCTGGTTTGCGTGGCGATCATTGGAGTTGCTGGTTTGCGTGCGCTTGCCAAAAAGTGAATCGGCTTCGTCAAAAAATAAAATCCAGTTTTTATTTTGCGCCTGGTCAAAGACACCGGCGAGATTTTTTTCAGTTTCACCAATATATTTGGATACCACCATGGATAAATCGATGCGGTATACATCGACTCCCGCACTGGCGCCGAGTAACGTTGCCGTCAGGGTTTTACCCGTTCCCGGTGGACCGAAAAATAAACTGCGATAACCGGGTTTAATTGCTCGCTCCAATGCCCAGCGATTAACCAGATCCTTGCCCTGCTTTAACCAGGTATTAAGGTGGTCAATTTCTTCCATAACATCTTGCGACAAAACCAGATCACTCCAATTCAACGGACTGGTAATTAATTTGGCCGGAAATTCCATACTGTAATCCGGTTTATGCACCTGGCCGTGGGTGCAGCGATGCAAGGTTTCAGCCGTTACAGAAATAGTCGCATTCAAAAACGGTTCACCTGCCGCTTGATGTTCAAGCTTTAATAATCCTTGTTTGAAAAAATAATGGTGTTCATCAAATAATTGCAGCGCCGCGAAACGTCGCTCCAGATCCTGGCCGGCCAATAAAAATACGGCGGTTTCGGCCGAGGGTAAAAAACCGCTGTGGGCTTTACCGCGCCAGCCACCAAATTCGGTGTAACTGCGCCCGGTGATTTGGCTCTGGGTAAAGAAAATATCCAATGCTTGCGGGCGCACATGCGGAATCAGGCACAAAATAAATAACAATCGCGCGTCAAACTCCATTGCATAACGGCGTACCAGTTGTGCGTACTCAGAATTATCATTTGCCAAATCCGGCGGGGAAATTGTGCGGATATCGGCTGTCGTTGCCTGGATATCGGGCGAACCGAAATAATGGGTAAAACGCAAATTGAGCACGTCTGCAAACCAGTTAAGTTCGCGTTCAAGTGTCGCTGCATTTTGTTGGCTTACATTATTTACCATTGATCAGTTCACCATTATCCCATTCATTTTTTTGTTAACTATCATGATTGTTCACGCCAGGAAACGCGCAGCGGTTTGTCCATCCATCCATGTTTAATCATGGAAATACTCCAGGGCAAACGATCCAGCAACATATCAAAGGTGCGCTCCTGAACTTTTAATCGCCAATACTCCTCATCCAGCACCAACCAGCCCTGGCGTTGGAAAAATGTTTCGCGTAGGCCAGCAACAGACGTGGAACCCAATGCCCGCCAATGTTGAATCATGCTTTGCAACATTTGATCAATCACCGTTTTTTCTTGTTCGGTAATATCGATACCATTACTGATGGGCATGCTGGTGCTAATACCGCAGAGGATTTTATTCAACATTAATTCATACTCCGGTGTTTCACTGCGGCCTGTTACCATGTATTGCAGCAAATGCACGGCGCGGTCAGCGGCGCCCGGATGAATAAATTTTCCGTCTTCCAATAAATTGAACATGGAAAATAGCCGCGGTAAAAATGGCGATGCCAACACCATTCCCACATTATTTAAATGAATACCGGCCTCAAAATCCAATTCAGGTTCTGCGCTGCCATTGCTATCGGTTAATGACATGTTGGGTCGCGCCGCTGCCACCGGTTTTAACAATGCCAGGCGGCGCTCTGCCAATTGCAGCAGGCGTTGGCTATCGTCAAAGCCCAGAGCACCAGCAAGTTGTTCACAACATTTTTTCAATAGCCCGGCAGCATCCAACGGGTTTGGCGGGCCAAACAATTGCATAAATACAAATTCCCAACGCACTTGCTTGATTATTAATGGATCAGCATTTGGTATCAGTAATACCAATGCCTCAGTCGCCAGCTTGACAATAGGATCAAGCGCCGCAAATTGTGCGGGCTGCAAGCGTTGCACAATTTGATGCAATAAATGACCGGGAACATGCTGGATTAATCGTTGGGCCGATAATGGATTACGCAATACACCATGCCATTCGTTTGCCTGCTCCCGCGTAAATTGCCGCAGCAATAAATTAACCTGTTGTTGAAGTTGTTGTAGTTGTTCAACATTTAACGCTGCCGATCCCTGGAGCAATTGCTCCAGGGTTAATCCGGGAATACGCAACGATTTTTCACTCCCACGCAAATCGGAATTGGTTGGTTGGCTCATATGCATGCCTTGCTCATTGGTTGCATCCTGTCCAATAACATATTCATTATTTTCATTCGCTGGATATTGCGCCTGGCCAGCGTTGGAATTCTGTTGTGGATTTACGCCATCCGCTGCATCCATTACACCGGCTGGTTGCTCGTTGGTAGTGCTTGCAATGTGTAGACTTGCTGTTTCCTGCATGTTCGCCGGCAATATTGCATCGCCGGTTGCGACAACAGCTGGTTGTGGTGCAGCAGTTTGCGCGCGGCTATGATCCTCTGCGGTACGCGTGATAAATATTTCCATGTCCACAGGCAAGTCAGTGACGAGCGCATGTATCACTTGTTGATAGAAATGATTGGGATCAATCGCTTCTATTGAATAGCTGCGAATAGATTGCAGCAAGGTTGAATAATTGTCGCTATTAGCCGACGACTGAAAAAATTGTTCAACCAATCGTTGCCAATAATAAAGGTTCATGCGCAACCCGAAAGCATCAATTCTTCCGTTACGCAATTCCCGGATCAGCTGGGACAGACGCTGTTGGATTTGCTGTTCACTGTCCTGTTGGCTTGATGTGCTATCCAGCTGATCCTGTGTGTGTTGATTGTTATAAATAACATCATCTTTCTGTGGTGCATCATCATTTTGAATAGCTTGTTGTTCTTGTATAACACCCACTACCTGCGAGTTTATTTGCGGGGGCTTTTCCTGGTTGCCTGTTATCGGTGCGGGAGCAATACTGTTATCCGCAATCGCCGGATCAGCAGCAGCAACAGCCATGGCAAAAGCATCAAGGTCTATCAGCTCATCATCAATCAACGCAAACAACACACGACGAAGGAATTCTGCTTTTGCAGAAATATTTTCCAGGGTCTCTTTAATAGCCACTAAAAAATAGCTGCGAAATTCCGGAGAAAAATTTGGACTGTACTTGATAAAGTTATCAATCAAGCGCGCAATTAATGGCTCTTGAAGTGGCAAGCTGGTGCGTGCACTGATGCTATGTTTTATTTGCATGCACCAATCAAAAAGCTCATGTTCTGACTTTGCAACCCATTGTCCAGTCTCCGCAACCTCGCGTTTCACGTCTGTTTCAGTTGGTTGTTCTATTATTGCATTGGGTAAATTAGCAACATCTTTTTCTTTTTTAAGGCTCGCTAACTTATCATTTGTTGTATTAGTCGAAGGGGACGCAGATGTACCGGCATTGCTGCCTGATGCATCTTTTGAAACAGCATTCGGTAAATATTCCAAGCTTGAGCTTGAGCTTGAGCTTGAGCTTGAGCTTGAGCTTGAGCTTGAGCTT
>NZ_KN266216.1:36469-55396 GCF_000766945.1 Cellvibrio mixtus subsp. mixtus J3-8
AAAAATAGTGTTCCAGAGGTAATATAACGGCTCTACTGCGATTTGATATTTTTCCGCAAAATTTTTGGAAAGCTGTTGCAGCAATTTATCTTTTGCAATTGTAGGTTCAATTAGCACTTGCACTGATGCCGGCTGCCATAAAACATCAGACACTATGGCGAAAGCATCTCGCAACCACTCATCGGTGGTCATTGTTAATTGTGTTGCCTCCACTTCAATTCCATCTTTGTTGACAATACCAAGGCTCCTTGCTTCCTGCAGAAACTCCACACGCCGTTCAGCGAGGCGGGAAAACCAGTCCTGGTAAGCCGGGGCGATTAATTCCAGCAGCTGTATTAAAACCGGTAATGACAGATCAGCTAACAAACGCTGGCGAATATCAGCTTGCACCCAATATTCAACCATTGCAGCAGCCAGTAATGAATTACGTTGTGTGCGATTAATATCGCTAACCTGGGGCCAAAGTTGCTCCAGGGCGTGAGCATTTTTGTGTAAAAGTGCTTGCTGGATTTTATTGAGCAGCGGTTCGACTGGCATTGGATCCGTAGGACTTTCATTGTGCTGTGCACTTCCAACAGGTGTTTCCAAATATCTCGCAGGATTTTCCGGTACTAAAGGCGAAAACGTTTTCCGGTTTTCCTTCTTTAACTCAATGGAGGATGATCGGGAGAAATTTCCATCGTTAGTGAGTGCTACACGGACAGCGGAAGCTATATCGGCGTCAATAGCATCTTTCGCAACAGCGGATGATTTTTCCTCAGGCGAAGACGGCGTTATTGATAATGAATCAATCGTATCATTCCAATAATAAAATAATGGTTCTGCCGCAAGCTGGTATTTTTTTGCAAAATGTTGCGCCAGTTTTTGCAATAAAGTATCTGCTGTAAATACAGGTTCGTTTACGACTGGCGAAGACTCTGCATTCCATAAAATGTCAGACACCAGGGTCAATGCTTCTCGCAACCAGTTATCGGCCGTTACGGGCAATTGCGCGCTAACGCTATCCGGGTTGTTGGCATGCCTGGTTTGCTGCAATAAATCCACACGTCGGCCAGCAAGACGTGAAAACCAATGTTGATAAGCAGGCGCAATCATTTCAAGCAACTGGATCAACATAGATAATGGCAGTTCAGCCAACAATATCCGGCGGATATCCGTTTGCGCCCACTGCGTTGCAATCGCAGTAATTAATTGCGAATCTTTCCGCTGACTATTAAAGCCAGTTATTTTCGGCCACAGCCGTTCCAATTCATAAATATTTTTTTGTGTAAAGGCCTGCTGGGCATCTTTTAAAAACAACTCAGCAGGCAATGACTGAGAGGCATCGGCGCTAATAAAAAGCGGCTCATTGGCATCAGGCAATGTTGTAACTGCATTTGCATCTTGCGTGATCGCTTTTCCAGTATTTTCCGCCTGGAATAACCCATTCCACATCGATTGCAAATCGCTTGCAACAACCTCGTATCGACTTGCAATTTGAAAAATCCATTCGTTCCACAACTTTTCCAGCGAGGGTATGTGGATGGTATTGCCAGTATCGTCATTTATTATGGAGAATATTTGTGTAGCGAGTATTTCGTAAATATTACCCAACCACACTGCTGTCGATTGATTAGTATCTGGCACAGTAGAATTGAATTGTGCGCTTCCGGATAAGCGTTGCAGCAACTCAAGGTATTTGTTCGCGTGCTGCTCAAAACTACGTGTTATTGGGTAGAGATCCGGAACAAGTACCACCAACATATCAGCAATAAATGCATGTGGCAGCTTTAATAATAATTGCTGGCGCAATTCCGGTTTGATCAGGTAATGTTTTAATCCGGCGATCAATAATTGCCGTGAATGTGGCAGCCATTGCGGCCAATAATGCATCAGTGCAGTCGCATCACCACGAACCAGGATGCCCGCGAGAATTTGTTGCGTGTTTGGCGCCTGCGATTGATGGTTATCGTCAACAGCATTCGTTATCTTTTCTTTTTGTTCTGTATCGGCTGCGGATTGTACATCTTCCAATAAGGAATAATTTTTATCTTGCAAAATTCCATGCGCGAAATTTTGCAGCTGTTGCCAATGTTCGGTGAGCGTATTTTCTATCGCTGCTGTCGAATCAGGCCGATACTGGAGTTGTTGCAAATGCTGGATGAAATTAATCCCTGATTCGCGCTCGTGGCCAAGCCATCGTTGCATCAGTTCTTTAAACCAGGCACGCGCACTGACAGTGGGGAGTTCAAGTGCGATGTCCAGAATATATCCCCATACCGGCTGTATTTTTTCAGTAGGCGTGGCGACTGAGGATGTTTGCAATATATCCAGCAATGCCAGTGCGATTTCCAGTTGGCCTGGCGCAAGCTGGCGTAGCAATGCAGTCCTGTGGCGCTCCGAAAATTGTTTTAACAAGCGCTCGATTAACTGGCTGCGATTGGGCAAGGCGCGCAATTGTGTTGCAATATGTTGCTCGGCAATTAAAGATTCCAGCAATTGCTGATGTAATTTTGGCGTACCACCTGCATTTGATCCAAGCATTGTGGCCTGCACATTTAATTGCCCGGTCCGCAAATAATCCAGCAAAATTTTTAACGCCGATGCGGGTTCCGTAATGCGATTTACCAACAGCGGTTGTTGGTTGTTAAACTCCAGTGGCAAACTTTTATCTTTAATCAAACGCGTTAATTTTTGTACTAATTGTTCACGAATGATGTAGCGATAATCACTGGCGGGTAATCGGCCGAAATCAAAAACCAGTTGTTCAAAATACAGGGTTTGTTCACCCGGTGCGTAAAAAGAAAATAATTCATCCAATGCCGGTAGTAGCTCACCACTCAACCAGTCAGCGATGCTGGCGCGTTCACGTCGTTCCAGCAACGTATTACTAAACTCCAACTCCACCACCACATCATCGATACAGTGACGCGCCTGGCGAAAGGACGGTTTGGTATGGAGTGGGAAGTTCATCGCTAAATCCAGTAAGACACAGAAGGCTGGTTTTGTTCCAGCCAATGGCGTAAATGGATTGCGGCCTGGTCCAACGGTGCGCAGCTTGCAGCTGGCTGGTCGCTATTCGCATGGTCCTGTTCATAGGATTGCAACGCACGTAACCAGGGTTGGTAATGGCTTTCAAATTCCTGCATTTGTTCCGGCGTTAACCAATAAATATGTGGAAACAAATGCGCAGCAAGATTGTTAGCGATAGTTTTTTCCGCAAACTGACGAAATGCCGGATTGGCAAAACGTGCAGTCCATTTGGGGAAGATGAAGCTGAGCCGGCAATGATAAAAGGCATCGCTGCTGCGAATATAATTTTCAACCCGCTCATCTTTAGGCGGTGTACGCGGGCGCAGCAGCAAGTGTTCTAATAGATAGAAGCCTTCGCTATTGGAATTTAAATCGGTAATTATTTTTTTAAACTTATGTACGTAAGCCTTGGCTTGCTCGCGTTCGGGGAATTCCTTGAGTGGAGTCCACAGTTTTTTGATGCGCGAATAAAAATAAACGCTGGTGGATTTATCCTGCTCTTGTAAATAGTAAGCATTGATATTGGTGCCGTCGCGAATCATTGCCGGGCTCAGGCTCAATGCTTTACCCGCACTGCTATTTTCTGCATTATTTCTAATGTTTTTGTTGTCCGCCCAACGCCTGATCTTTTGTTGCTCTTCACGGGTTAGTTGTGGCACTGCTCGCGCTGATGCTATTGCCGGAGGCTCACCCTGTTTGCATAGCACATTATCGCTCACCAATTGCACATTGTGCGCCTTAAAACTTTCACCCAATGTCACCAGGGTATCCAGCTGCTGGATTCCCAATAATATATTGATCTTTTTATGCAGGCTGCTGATGTTGGCTGATTGCCAATGTTGTTCACCCGTGTCAAAAGCGCCATTGCGGTTCTGGCTGATGTCAGCCAGGTGCAACAACATGCGGATTTTATTATCAATCGCCCAGTATTCCGGTTGCTCCTGGTGGTAATAATTAAAATGCAGCAGGCCTTCCTGGGAAAATTCTTCACCATAGAGCGCGAGCAAGGTGTCCAGGGCCCGGCTTTTGCGATCAAACGCCGGGTCATACTGCGCTTGCAAGGCGGTGATCGTATCCAGGTTAGTATCCGCGCTTTTATAGAGTGCCGTAAAATCCGGAATGGATTGGTTATCCAGGAATTGTGCGAAATAACTGTGATTAGGCACTTCGCCCAAACTGAATAATTGTTGCCAGTGTTGCAACAGCGCCAGCATGTTGGCCAGCAATTGCTCGAACGGATACAGATAGGATTTTAACTGTTGTGCCGCAATTTTCCGCTCGCGCGTTTCACTGGCGGGGATACCATCAGCATTGATGCCATAGACATTTGGAAAATGATGCTGGATTGAGTAATAGCCCAGGAATTGTTTCTTTTTACCTTGCGGTAAAACGACAAATTGCGCGGTGTCAGTTTTGTTATTGCGAAATGCGCGATATTCAAATTCAAGTTTTTGCAGTGCGCGACGGGTTTCTCCCATTAAGTGTTCGAGGATTTCATCGCGCCCTTTAACAACATCTTTGGCATCGGTTGTTTTACCGGGATTAAAATCAATTTTTAACCAGGTTTGTTGGGCTATTTCTTCCGGGAATTTCAGGAAGAACGATTGTTCCATCAACGCATCACCATCCAGGGTCTGGCCATCGGCATTAACTAACTCAAGGTGATAAACTTTTTTAACGCCGTCAATTGCAGACACAATTGCGTTGAGTTCGTCCAGCGCTTTGCCGGGATTGGTTTCATTCAGCCCTTCACTGGCGATATAACCGTGACGCGTGAGTGGCCCGGTAAAAATAGTGTCCAGGCTTTCCTGCAATGCGAGGGTCTCGTAACGTTCTATCGCAACGTTGGAGGAAATTTTGCGCGCGACCTGAAAAAATACGTCGGCATAAATATCTGCACTTGGACGAATGCCGGTGGTTTCAATAACACCTTTTAAAAAGCAAGCGCTACTGCGTTCGATACGAATGCGATGGATATCTTCGCCAAGGTTCCGATTTTTTTGGTAAACACGCAGCACTTTTTTACGCACGGCCGCGCGATATTCATCGGTGTATTCGGGGCCAATTAACGGCTGCAATAATTTTAATGATACATCGTAAAGACACGCGCCGTAATTACCGGGCTCATCCACAGTGGTTACACGAATTGCATCAATCTCCGGTACTTCATCAAGGATGCGTTTGCAATAATCTTCTGCCGTTACTGGCCGGGTTGGAAAAATTTCCTGGGGTTTATACAACGCGTGATGGTGGAAATCTATCTGGCCACGCTCATTCGCCAGGTAATCGGCAATGGGTTGTTTGGCTTGATAGGCTAATTCGGTCAGGCCATAGCACAATTGCTCCAGGATCGTAACACCGGGATCGTGCAGGTTGTAATCAGTCCAGATATCCCCGGCGAGCTGTTGCACATGCTCAATACCCTGCGTGCGCAAGCTGGAAAAATCCAACGGATCAACACCGGGTACCAGGCGTTTTATGCCTTGCTTTTTGATCGGATCCGGTAAGCTCATGACACCGTTTCCGTAGCGACAACTACATTGGTTGCACCAACTTCATCACCCGCTGCATCAGTGGCAAATAATTGTGTATGTAATTGCTGGTGCAAATTCTGGATAAGCCCGCTGACGCGGTTATAGGGCAACTCACCCAATGCTTTAATACAGGTTGCGAAATCATTTTTGCTTATCAAAAATAATTGCGCGTTATTTTTATCCGCCGGTGATTGATAAAATTGTTGGGCTTGCTGGTTGAGTGAGCCAATAATTTCAAACACTTTTTTGAATGGCTGTTCCATTAACGCTTCCAGCACAAGGCTGCTTTGCGCCAGAGTCAAGTGCACATGTAAATCCGGTGGAGTTGAAGTGTTCATCACGATTACTCCGGCGCCCGATTACTGTTCAGCATTAATGGATCAAACCACTGGCGGGTAAGGTGGTAGTGAATCCAGATATCTTTACCGTAGGAGCATTGGCTGCGCAGTTGCAGCTTGTAATGAAATTGCCCGAGTTCAGGTACGGCTTGCCAACGTAGTTCCAGTCGATTGCATTTGTTGCCAAAAAACGCATGCTGGGTTTCAATGCTGCCTTTGCCATTAAATGCATTCATGGCACGGGCATGGATCAATGCGTATTTACCATCGGAATCCTGGCCGCCAACACCGGCGACAACTTCAAAGACTTCACAGCCAGTCAGGGGACTGGTGATGTCATACCATTCGCCATCAGCAGCGACCGCAAATTCACCGGCTTTCCCCATGCGCCCGCTGGAGGCAATAGTGCCTTCCACATCGAGCGTGTATTGCGGATTTTCTTTATTAATACCCACCGCTACACGCAGGGAATTATTATTGTCCTGTTGACCGCCATGGCTGTACAAACTAATTACATGGGGCGCAGCGGGTGTACCTATGTGTAAGTGGTTATCGCCATTGCCCAACTCCATAAACCATTGCGGGCTTTCTACCGCGATGTTTTTATAAAAACTTAGCAAGCGCCCGGAGCCCATCAGTTGCGATATCTTTAAACCGTCGCGGCTGGTTTTATCAAAACCCTCTTCGAGGATATTAACCATCGAATCGATTAAATTGGAAAAGTCCTGTTCCGAGGGCATTTTGCCTTTTCTGAATTTATTTTTAAGCGCGTTTCTATCGAGCTTTTCCATAATGCAATCCGTCAGTTACCAGCGTTTTCTAATTAATGGCGTGTGGAAATAACTTCTTCAAAAAAATTACAGGAACCTTACTGTTAAAAAATTATCCGGAAATAATAAATGTACTACCCACTTCCAATTCATCCACACCGGTGCGCTCAGCGCGAATCTGCCGATGCAAATCGGTCGTCAATAAATAATGGCGACGAATAGGTACCGCCGTGCTCCAGGGATACGTTGGTTTAAAAGTGTGGCTAATATCGCCTGCATGCGCAGGTTCGGCCGTGTCATCGAGCAGGAATAAACCTCCGGTGCTGGGCGCAATGCGCAACAGCGAAAAATCAGTTACATGATCAATGTATTCCAGGTTCTGGATAAACGATCGGATTTCCTGTTCACTCAAACTCCAGCCAAAATGTACCGTGTTACCGCCGGGCGACCAGGGCGATAGGTAATCGCACAGCGCCTGGTTCAATAAATTCTGGTGGCGCCCCGCGTGTAAACCTTTACGGAAATGCACTGCACAGCGCACCTGGATTTCCTCATAGAGTGGATTTTCTACCGCAATTTTTACGGCCTCGGGCACAAGTGCCTGGATAAATTCTTTAATTTCAAGAATTGTGTGGCCATCAAAATACGGTTGGAAATCCTGCTCATCCGTAGCGTCGGGATGTGGAACCACCACAATTAATATATGCCCCGGACTTACCGGTGCAGCAGGATCTGAACGCAGGTTGGCGAAGCATTTCGCTTTGAATACTTGTGGAAAGGCTTCCAGGATTAGCATTTCATAATCGAGCGGCGCGAGCGCACGATTTTTATGGCGCAAACGCTCACTGATTCGGCGACGCAAACGGGCATTACTTTCGGCAGGAACACCGCCAAAGGAATTGCTGATTTGCATTACGCCGTTAATACCGGCAATAGTTTGGCGGGTGCGTTTAATCGTATCCGCCGGTAATTGCATCGGCTGTATTGCCAACGGATGGTCGCCGGATATCCAGCTGGCTTTCACGGCTTGTGCATAGACCGAAAATAGTTCGCTGAAATGGGCGAGGCAATCATCTGCTGTAATTTTTAACCAGTATAAATTTCCCGGCATGATACTGTTGCCTTTGGTCATTTTTTCCGGCATTAACAGGGTCACTATGCCCGAGGTCATAAACCCTTGCGTGGAGTCGCTGAGGATGTTGCGCACATCCAAAGGGCGCCACTGGTTTTCGCTCAGGTAATGCCAGGTAATTAAATCGCTGACAGAACGCAAACTGTTTTTACGTTCGCTATTGAGGCTGACTAGCTGTGCATCATCAACGGGCAACGAATTATTTTTTAAATGGAATAGCAAACTGAGTTGCTGGATATCGCTTGCATCTATTCCAATAAATAAAGAACCGGCCTGTGCGTATTGCGGTAAAAAATACAACCGTGAATGGCGCAGTGGCGAAATCAATTCCCATCCGAGCGGATGTAAATGGAAATATTGTTCCTTGCTGGTCGCGCTAACTTCGCGAGTTGTATCCGCCAGGGTGATTATCGACTGGGCGGAATAATTTAACCGGATACTATTTATTTCCGGTGTATAGGGCGGGTTGGGAATTGACCGGGCCAGGCGCGAATTTTTTACACGGGTGTTGTGCGTTAATGTTTCCGCCAGCAAATTCGGGTATTCGCGATGGCCAAACGCTCCCACCGGCCCCTGCAAGGTAAATTTAAATAAACCATTGCGCGTGAGCGGTGAATAGGTAAATATTTTTTGCCGTTCAGTGACAGTTTCGGCGCTGCTGAAAATAATCGCGCTACCCGCCGATAAATTACTGTCCGTCTTTAAATAGACGCTGCCATTTTTTAATCCCTGCGCAAATAGCGGCATGGTTTGCGGCGCAGCTTGCCAGCGACCATTAGCCAATACACTGGCATTCACCACAAACTGGTTATTATCGCGTGGAAATAAATAATCCCCGTACCAGCGATTAAAACCGCCCGCTACCGTCGGCAAGCCACTCCATTCAATATCCAGGTTCCAATCCAGCAAGTTTTTGCTTCGGGTTTCTTCATGGCCGACAATAAAATAGGAGCCGACTTCCGGCATAGGGCCAAACGGTTGGAACGGCGAGAGCGGTGATAATTGGCCGATATTGTTGTGTAACAATAAATCGCTGCAACCTGTTACATCCACGCGGATACGTACTTCACGCAATACCAGCTGCCGCACTATGTCGTAGGGATATTGCAAATAATTTTCGCGCAGGGTACAGCGCAACACCGGTAAAATAGTAGTGAGTTGATCGCCGTGGATCACAGGATTGTACGCACTGATTGCCGGCGCGCTTTCGGGCAGGCAAAACTCCAGGCGAATTGCATTGGTTTTTACAGTGGAATCTGTTGCTTGATAAGCCGGTTTGTATTCAACAATATCCAACCAACCTTCAACGGTAGTTAAACTGAGTTGGAACATTTTGCTGAAGTAAGCAAAAAATTTTGCTTTGTCATCGGCGATAGTATCTTTAATCGTCGGCATATGCCGCAAGATATTGGCGAGCTTGCTCCAGGGTTGCGCGCGCAAGGTTTCAAATACCAAATCGACGGTGATTTGTCGCTGGCCTTCGCGCAGTAACAATACCTGGCTTGCCACTGCGAAGCCCAGGCGCGCTGCTTGTGCATTATCACCCGTACGCCCATCGCCACTGGTATCTACGCGCGGTGCGCCAAAAAATGGTTGGGGTAAAAATTTATCGCGCACTTTTTTATCCGCGCGCGGTTCTGCGTTAATTTGATTCAGCCACGCGCCGTCAGAAAGTTTCACCAGGTTACGTTTGGCAATGACCAATGCCCTGGCTTCCACCGCATCAGTTTCAATGGGTGTTTCCGGGCCAGCGACTAATGGCTCAATGGTATTCACAATGGTTTTGGTGCGCAGGTCCAGATTTACACGCGGAAAAAACAAGCTATAGAGCGATTGCACTTCCGCATCAGTGACCAAGGTATCTTCATCGCTGGCGTACACAATATCGCGACTGTTGTTGTCGATACCGGCAAAAAATTCTGTGCCTTTGGGCAGCGATATGTAACGCTCTTTTATACCCGCTGCGATTACCAGATATACGCTGTCCGGGTGCGCAGGGCGCGCCCTGGCTTGCAGCACCTGGTTAAAATAAAAATCGATAAAATCGAGCGTAAAACGATTCACACGTTGTTGCAGCAATTGATACAGACGGGTGAAGGCGACGCGCAACGCTAATGCCGGGTCGTGGTTTTGGCTGTGCATAGATGCGGGTAAATGCGCACGCGCACCGGCCTGCACCATGTCCACTGCTTTCAGCAGTGAAGCGTAGATCGAGCGCAGCACAATTTCATTTAATCCCTGTGCAGGTTGTGACCATTGGCCCGCTTCCGTGCTCATCAACTTTACAAAAGGTTCGGATAAATTGCGTGATTGTTTGATGCGCTCCGGCATAGCGCCATACACACGAACAAATTCGCGCGCTAGCCCGCGAATAACACTTTCCAGTAAACCGTACATGGCTTCACCCGCAGGGCTTTGCGAATGGCGCAACAAATTCCACCAACGATCAATCAAACACGCGAGCCCCGATACCGAGGCGGGATTTTTGGATTCAGTGACAACCCATTCGAGTTCATCCAGTTCCTGTAACATGCGCGCTTTAAAGCGATTTTCCAATTCGTGCGTGTTCACTGCCAGTATTTGCGCCATGACAATAATTTCATCGCGCGCAAATATCACCGGATCAATTTCAGTCTCCGCAAACGCTACACCGGGCATATCGACCAGGCGCGCATAGTCCTGCATTTGTGTGAGCAATTGCTCCAGGCCCATTTCATCGACATTGAAGTAGCCCGGTTGTAATGCGGGCAAAAAACGGCGACGCTGACTCATGCCATCGCGGACATGCAGCTGCGGAGCAGTTTTTGCCTTATCAACATTCATACCGCGTTACTCGGTTACCTGGTCAAACAATTAAATCGAAGCATTGCTGGCTTCATGGATATAAAACGGATATACGAGGTTGTAACGATTATTGGTGGATCGCACCCGATAAATAATATTCAGCAGCACTTTGCCTTCCAGATGATCGTCATCATTAATCTCGATATTTTCGACGGTAATACGCGGCTCAAAAAATAAAATGGCTTTCTCAACCAGATCGCGCATGACCGCAAAACTGCTTTCATCAAGATTGTCGAATACATGGGCTTTTAATCCGCAACCATAGGCGGGTTGCATTACCCGTTCACCCGGCGTTGTTGATAATAGAATCCACAAACTTTCATAAATATCCTGCTCGGCAGACACGGTCACCAAACCGTTGCTGGTAAAGGCGGGGGGAAAACTCCACCCGGTGCCGAGAAAGGATTTTGAATTCATTGTTTGGATCTCATCTATTCGCCAGTACAAGGATATTATTTGGTTTAATAAATACATCCGTGCAGGTTCGAATCGGCATCCATGCCCCAAACGGTTTTGAATCAAACACACGCTTACCCTTGCATATTATTTTTGATTACCCACCAATCATTACCGTAGGAAGACCTAAAACAATATTGCCACCGTGCGCAGTGGTATCGCCCATGCGTGCAGCAGGCATATTGCCGATGAACACGGTTGCCGAGCCTTTCACAATAGAGTCCGGTGGACCAACGCAAACACACGAGTCGCCTACTACTGCAGCCGGCAACTTACCAATTAACACTGTCGGTACACAGGGACCGACGATAGGCCCGCCCACATGGGGAACCGGTCCAGTGGTCATTGGGCATGCATGCATATCCGTAATTCGCGCAGCGGGTGGCATAGTTTTTTACTCGTTGATAATATTTTTAAATTCGCTATTCATTAAAAAATTAATTGATCATCACCATGGCACCTTTGATCGTGGTAGTGCCAGCAGCAGACACTTCCGCGGTGGCGCTACCTTTTGCGGTGAAGCCAACATTCGCAGTGCTGGTAATATTCAACCCGGTTTGTTTGATATCCATTTGTGCTGTTGCTTCAATATTGCCGGTGGCATTGAGTACAATTTTGCCCTGCGCTTTTAAAGTGATGTCTTTGGGGCTATCCAAGGTAATCCCCGCTGAATCCAGCGTGACTTTGTTGCTGTTTTGGTCTTGCAATAAAATTGATTTGCCATCGTCGCTGATAACGATCTGGTTATTTGCCGGTGTGATGATGGTGATAATCTTTTTTTCTTCGTTGAATTCCACTTTCATTTTGGTGCGCGTCACCAGCGCCTTGGTATTGTTAGCTGCTTCCGGTGTGTAGGGAGATACATTTTTACTGGAATATAAACTGCCGAGGATAACCGGGTGAGAGGGATCATCATTAAAAAACCCCAGTACTACTTCGTCGCCAATTTCCGGCAGGAAAAATGCGCCGAATGTATTCGAGCTGTAAAAGTTGGCGAGCCGCGCCCAGAAGCCATCCGTAGTCGCACTCATTTCCGGAATCGACACCTGGATGCGATATTGGCTTTCAGGGTCTGCATCCAGTTTCATGACTGTACCCACATGCAAACCGCTGATGCCGGCCGTTAATCCTGCCGCGGGCGGCGCTGCCACTTCATTGACTTCGGTAAACCAGTTGGGTGACATTCCGAATTCGGCGCGTGTAATCCAATCACCCTCGATCACGCGGTGATGCACAGCACTGATAAATGCATCGCCATTAAAACGATCACCCACTGCAGCAAGTTCAATAATGACACCGGGTTTCGCCAGCGCACTGCCTTGAAAACTGACCTGGCCGCGAATGCGCGCCAGGCCGGATTTTAATTGCTGGGCTTTCGCCCAGGAGGTAAGCAAACTGCTGTCTTGCGGAATGGTGCTTTGCAAACGAAAATCGCTGAGCGCGAGTACACCGGCGAGCGTAGCGGAAGTAACATTACCCTGGCTGTTTAATGCTTCCGGTGTCGCTTGTTGTTGCAGTAATTGGTGGGTAGCGAGATCCCAGCCATTGCTGGTGACGTTACTGAATTGATGGCGTGCATCCATCTCCGCATTGAATTCAATTAAATCCATTCCGTAAGTCACCGTTAATACCGCCGCACTACTCACAGCGGGGGGAGCTACCGTAACAGTGCCCGCCTCAAGCGTGACCAACATACCGTTGGCTTCAGCGCGCGCGAGCATAAAATCCCAATCGCTACAGTAAAACTGTACCAATTCCTTGTGTTCAAATGTCGTCGCGGTAACTGTGGCGCTGAGCCCCGAATAAGTACCAATCAATGCCGTAATAATATCGCTGTCTTTTTTATTCAGGTAATTGGCATTTTTACGGCCGGCAGTCATCGCAATTGCTTTATCTTTGCATTCAACAATTAAACGCGCAGCGTTGTTGCCGGAAATTTTTACCGAGTGTTTGATAATAATGCCGGAAAAAACTTCAACGATTTGTTGGTCATAACCCAGTTGGATTTTAATCGTTGCACCGGGTACAAAAGTCGCACTGTCGCTGTTGGGAAATTTTGCTTCCGGCATATTGCCATCATTAAACACCAGCGTTGCGGTGTTGATGCGATTCACACAACAACTAATATCAATGGAAACTATTTCAATAGTTGTCGGCAGGTCTGTGCCATTTACCGAAATGGTATAGGAGACAACACCGCTAGCATTTGTTGCAGGAGATACAGCCATGATTTACACCAGCGGAGGAAAGCGCAAGAACTGGCCTGGCACCAATTCGCGGAAATTACGGAGATGATTAAATTCTGCAACAGCGAGGTAATAACTACTGTCTTTGTAAATACGATGGCATAACAGTGGCAGGGTATCGCCCGCTTTCACTTCTACCAGATGGGTTAGATCCGGTGATTCCATGCTCGCCGAGCGAAACACTTCTTCTGTTGTAGTGAACGCGGTAAATTTTAGCGTGACGCGCGCGCGCAACGGTTCACCGCTGGGTTTGAATAGCGTGTATTTAACATCGAGCGATTCAAGGCGCGCTTTAAATAGTAATGGCCCCCAGGATACTTCGACTACCGGTGGCTCGTGTTCAGTGCCGTCGTAGGTATAGGCAACTTTACGTAACAGGGCGACCTGTTGCAGTACGGTAGTAGTAGTGCCGGGCACTACACCAGTGCCATCCAGTACCATTTCTTTAAATTCAATTTTGTCCGGGACTGACTTGTTATATTTTTTTTCGCCACCGGGGCCAATCGCTTTGTTGTCAGCATATTTAATCGCGGACGTGTGCGTGTACTCTTCAGGGTTGATCAATGCTTGAAAGGGGGTATCGCCATTCACGGTTGCTACGCCATTGCTGACGTCACACGGCGAAATTTTTAATTTGATTTTGGTACCGGAGGCGACGGGCATGGTTAACGCTGTCCTTTATCGTTCAGCATTTCCTGAATTAAACGGCGACACTCCTCAAGCACTTCATACTTAATGGCTTCGGCAGAAATATCTGCACGGGAGCTATCTTCCTGATACACATCATCCACAACGCTGGATTTAATCAGTAACTGTTTAATTTCGATGGCCATAATCGTTCATCCAGATAGCGGATTTCTGCGCTTTATTTAATACGCTTGGAATAGTTGTAGCTGAATGAAATTTTTTCGATGGCAACTTCGTTTTTGGTGGAATTGAAACCTTCTACTTCCCATTTCACTGGAAATGCGTTAACAAATACCCATCCACGTAACGGAGCAGCATTTTCATCTAACAAATACACGCGAATCGTTTGCGGCACTATGGCTGCGTTCAAACCACCTTCGAACACCGATTGACACCAGGTCACTAACGGTGATGTTGATGCAGCGATACCGCGCTTTAATTCAAGGTTGGGGTTTTTTACCCCGCGCGGCAATTTGTGGACGAAACGATTCTCACCACCTTCCGGGACTTCCTCAACTGTCATTTCGCTACTGATGCCAGAAACATCCTGAAACGACGCATCCGGGCTATTGGCACTATTGCCAAAAACCACCTTGAAATAAAACGCAGAAGGCGGATAAAAACCGCCTTCTGTGCTTGCTGCTGGACTTGCAGGCATATTAGATAGTCACTCGCGATTAACCGTTAGCGATGGTCAAGCCTTCGTGGACAATTTCAATGCTCTCGATCGCAACTTCATTACCTTCTGCTTTTAAATCCGTGGAGGTAATTTTGGTTGGCCAGGCATTTTTGAGTGTCCACACCATGGTCGGTGCACTGGATTCATCCAGCAAACTGATGGTGACCGGAACACGCTTGATGGTATTGAGTTTGATCTGGTTGAGCCAATCCCAGAATTTGTTATCGCCCTTGAATACGCCTTTTTTCATAGTGACGTTGCTGAACTTCACCATGCCCGGCATTTTCACGACGGAAAATACTTTGCTATCACCGGAGCGATATTTAATTTCTTCTGATTGAATATCCAATCCACTGACTTCCTGGAAGGACATTACGTTGGTATCCCATTTCACTTCAAAATGGAACTTGGGGAGTGGCCATATATTGGCTGATTGTGTTGAGCCGTCTTCTGCCATGATTATCTCTGCCTTAATTAATCAATGGTTAACATTCTTGCGCGGTTTTATCTCTCTTCAAAAAATGTTTCGAGACAATAAAAACCGCGCGTTAATCTTGCATTCGTTTATCAGGATTTTTGCATTTGTTGCTGGAAGGTGATCTCGATAAATTCCGCTGGACGGCTCAGCGCCACCAATACAGTTACACGCAAAATTCCTTCAAGAATATCTTCTGCAGTCATGGTTTCACCCAGGCCCACATGCACACTGAATGCATCTTCCGGGCTGGAACCGGCAAGGCCACCACGCTTCCATACACTCGCCAGGAAGTTGCTGATCATGCTTTTCACAGTAACCCAGGTGTTGGCCACGTTGGGTTCAAATACGTAAGCTTTGGTAGCCAAACGCACAGACTCTTCCAGCATGATCATGGTGCGACGCACGTTGATGTAACGCCAGTCGAGGCTGTTGCCATCAAGGGTACGTGCGCCCCATACCAATGTGCCTTCGCCAATAAAGGTACGAATCGCATTGATGGATTTACCGGCGGTATCTACGTTGAGATCTTCTTGTTCTTCGTGATTGATATTTACCGTTGGCGATGACACTGCACTCAAGCTCACATTCGCCGGTGCTTTCCACACGCCGCGTGAGTTATCAACCATGGTGTAGATGCCAGCCAATGCAGCACTTGGCGGTAGCAAATTCAATTTATGTTGAATACCGGTGAGCACTTGGTTATAGAGCGGGCTCACTGCACTGAGCGTTTTGTGCAGCTCGTTATTTTCTGCAGCACTCTTGGTAGCAATGGTGGTCAGTTTGTTGATCTCGGTAATAATACTGTCCTGCTTTTTCGCAGACGGTACATTCTCAAGCACTTCCAGCGTCAACAATTTTACCAAGTCGTCGAGATTGTCCGGATGCACATTGCGGAATGACAATTCACTCACCGGCACAATCGAGGTATTTAACCAGGGATAATAAGCCGCACTGAACGCTGGAAAATTAGTAGACATTTTCAAGCGGAAAGTATCGATACACGAATTATCGCGATTGTCCTGGAAGCCACCAAATACATCGAGGATAGCGAAACGGTTTTTCATTTCATAACCACAATGATTCACCATTGCCTGCTGCAAGGTAAAACATTCTGCACCTTCGGTGACGCCATCTTTTTTAGCAGCACCCAATGAGACAGCTTCCGGGATCACCAGCATGGTTGGCTCTTGTTCTTTTTTCAGCAGCTCAATCCCGCTGGCCAGCTCTGCAGATTTAATTTCTTTGGCGCTGTACGTGCCGACAGAAACAATATAACAAGCACCACCACCGTTCTGGAAAAACAAATTGATGCTGCGATACAGCAAGTAATAAGGGCCATCTAATGACAGGAAATATTTATCGTCTTTGCCACCCGAAAAATCTTCTTCATCGCCGCTGAACAAATCCGGATTTACGGTGATACCTGCAATACCGGCAACATCTTGTTTCGCTTTAGCCAATGCATAAGCCTTTTTGTCATCGTCGCTAGCATCATCAGCAGGTGGGGTGAGTGTTGCAGCTGGCGTTGCAGTGCCTGCTGCAGTTGCATCTTTTTTGGTTTTGCGCGCAATTTTAAACGTGGCTGGCGGCGGGCCTCCGAAGTAGCTGATAAATTCAGCCATTGAAGAAATACGCCAGGGTTTTTGGTGCAAGCTTTTACCTTTGTTGTCGGCAAATTCGGTGTAACCGATAAAGGCCGGAACAGCGGTTGCTACTTCAACAACGGAGTTGGGAAAAGCGTCTTTTTCGACAATGTAGACGCCGGGAGTTTTATACGCGCCAGCCATATGGGTTCCTTTCAGTGCTATTGATTGACATAAATTTCTGCAACAAGAATTTGCTGCCCCTTGAGGTTCCTGCTCTTGCTGATCAGATTAATTCCTGCGTTGGGTAAACGCCTGATCAAAATCTTGCCTGAATTATTTTTATCCTTCAGTTGAAAGCGCTGCTTCGGTTCACTGTTCATTGCAATGGGAATTTGCGAAATAAACGCTTTACCGTTTTTAGCAACAGGTTCATCACTTTGATCGAAACCTATTGCATTGGGCGAACCTACATCATGGATGTCTAATTCCAGTTTTGCCAGTTCACCAAAAAAATAATATTTCCAATAAAGCTCGCGGGTATTAAAACGCAACCAAAAAATCTCCGCTGCCGCAGTCTTTGCAGCAACAAATGCACTGTCGTTTAAATCTATATCAACAACCACTACGGGCGTGCGTATGCCGGGTTTTATGCGTGCGGAATATTCGCTTTGTAATTGTGGCGGGGGCTCGCGCTCTAATACAAGGCCACTGTTATCCGCTGTAATATTTTTATTGGTTGCATACAGTGGTGTGTATAAACCTTCGGTTTCTGCTGTATAAAAACCAAAATAATTATCCTGCGCATAGGCGTTAAAACGCAGCACAGATTCATCATCATCCGCTGCAATCCAATTATCGAGATCAGCCACTAACGAAAAACCAATATCGCTGTGCCGCACCAGTAATTGATAGCGACGCAATAATCTTTCGGTCGCCGGGGTGGGTTCAAAATGCAAATGTGTGCATCGCCCATCCGCAAAAAAAGCGTGAGCGACCCCAAGCGTGAAGACAGGTTTAAACTGCGCCACAACAATGTCCTTTGCTAATTATTTCAATAATAAATTTATATTAGCGATTAACCGCGCACATCGCTTTGCGGACGAGTCGCATAAGGCAATTGTGCAATTACATTGTCAGGGTTGATGGTTACCATGCGCACGCGATAGAAAACCGAGGGAAGGTATTTCCCGCCCAATAAACCCCAGAGATTACTTAAATCCTGAATATTCAGGTTCTCGATATCCAAAACGAGTTTATCGATGCGTGAATCCAGATCCGGTGTCGATTGTTTATCAAACACCGGCTGCATCTGAAAAAATGCGATGGCCTTGGAAATAAATTTCAGCGCTTCCGGATAATTGCTGCCACTGAAATTCGCTGCGAGCATCACATATAAATTTAAATACAACGAACGGCTACCCACTAATGCGCGGCCATCAAAACCGGTAGCGCGTACTGCATTAGCGTTGGGGACAGTATCTTTCTCAATATTGGTTAGTAATAACACCAATTTATTATTGGTATTGGCTGCAACATTGCCATCACTTTCTACCAGGCTGGATACCACCACAATATCTTCAGTGAGATTATTGGTGCGCTTGAGGTGAGCATTTAGCTGCGTTGCCAAATGGTTAATAGCCGCCTGAATCACCTGCGCTCTTAGCCTCTTATGTAGTTTTGATCTACCAATTTATGTAATTAATGCAATTTGTGTAAGAAGTGCAATTCAAGGATGTTAGCACAAAATTTTTTGACGTCTCGTGCTTTTTTGAATGGAAACTGAATAAGATTTTTCGATGTTGATTAGCGCGACAAAGATAATGCATTTTTGTTCAAAAAATTAACAACTTCGCGTTTTTGCCCAGACATAGTGCACAAATTTTTATAAATAAAATAACAGTCTTCTTTAGTTTGTCACCAAAATCATTGTTAGAAACTTAAACAGTCCACGCCTTAATAATCATTATCGCCTTTAGGCAAAGTCACACCGTATGCATATGGTCAGGTATCACCACCCAGGCATCAATATGAAACGGACGTTTACGCCTAACCTTAGCCACCGACTCCCGCAAACTATCCACATAATCCACCAACAATGTTTTTTTACGATCAAACAAATTCACCGTAAAAAAATACGTCCCACCCTCCAAATAATTACGCCGATA
>NZ_KN266216.1:55472-58898 GCF_000766945.1 Cellvibrio mixtus subsp. mixtus J3-8
TTTAACGTTTTCTGTAGGTTGGAACGGGCCGCGTAGGTGAGCGCAGCGACTTCCGACAAATTCACCACAATCAAAACCATGTAAATCATTGCACAATTATGTTGATGCTCATTCGAAATGTAGAGACAGATTATCGTTCGATCATGTCGGAAGTCGCTGCGCTCACCTATGCGGCACGTTCCACCCTACATCGATCTAATACAAGTTACGCGTTAATAAATAACATTACCTGCTCGATTGGCTCCAAACTCTAATAATATTTTCTCAATATTTCCTGATTTTCCGGTACATCTCTGAATTGGTGCAGCATTCGAGTCACCCGGGCAATCTGGATTTGCGCCAAAACTTAACAATAAATGCACAGCATTTTCTATTAAATCACCCTTGCTTATTTTCTCAACATGATATCTGTGAATGAGATCATGCAAAAATCCATGATTGCGTATAGAAAACTGTGCGTTCGTATTAATGTTTGGATTTGCCCCGCTTATTAGAAGTAACTTAGCGTAATTTAAATCCAAATTTTCGATTGCCTCTGTTAAATATGAGTTTACATTCAGCATAAAATCATCATCTAGCAAAAGCATCTCAATGTTATCCAGGATGTAATCTTTATCGTATTTCATAGAAACACCTTAATTCCAATATTTATCTTTGCAGTTTTTTACCTTTTCTTTTGCTTCATCAAGAACACCAATAGCCCATCCAACTGCCTGAATAATTTCTCCTGTAGGATCTATGAATCTTAAAGGATCATTATTTGCATAAGAATAATAATTTAAGTGGCTCATCATCCTTATCGATCTAATCCAAGTTACGCGTTTTGTGGTATAACTTATCAGTTTGGTTTTTTAATTAATTCTTTAAAAATCTTATCAATATTGCTTTTGATGTTTTATTAATATAAAAAATAAAAAAACTATGGCTGTATTAAATTCTTCATTATGTATACATGAATTAACTTTGAAAATTTTTTTAACTTCAAATCCTTGCTCAAATGCACTATGCAATTGATCCATTATCCTGAACGACAGATACTTCTTTCTATCCAAAAGAATAGTTTCATTTACATCGCACAACGCCAATGGCTCTGAAATTAGTAGTTCACCGATATCATTTTCCAAAACCTCTTCCCAATTTTTTATATGAACGGCTGTAGTGGCATAGTGAATTTGGCCACCTAATTAGAAGTGATATTATCACTTCATACAACTAATAGGTGTCCAATGAGCAAACGTACGAGACCAACATTTAGCCCTGAATTTCGCCATGAAGCTGCACAACTCGTTGTAGAAAAAGGCTACACCATCCGTGAAGCAGCAGAATCAATGGGGGTAGGCCTATCCACGATGGATAAATGGGTTAAGCAACTTCGCGCAGCACCCGGTGGGCAATTTGCCAAAGGAGCCCCGGTAACATCGGAACAACAGCGCATTCGCGAGTTAGAAAAGAAAATCAAGCGCATCGAGACGGAAAACGAAATATTAAAAAAGGCTACCGCTCTCTTGATGTCCGACTCTCTGAACAATTTGCGATAGTCAAAGAGCTCAAGAAGAGCTACAGCGTAAAAATGTTGTGCGAAACGTTTGGCATCCATCGCAGCAGTTATAAGTATTGGTGTGATCGACCTGACAGTATCAATGCTGAAACCATTCACTTACTAAGCGAAGTTCGCGCTGTGCATGCAGAAAGTAACGGTTCTGCGGGTGCCAGAACAATTGCGGACATGGTGACAGCGCGAGGTACTTCATTGAGTCGCTACCGTGCAGGAAAACTGATGAAAAAGCTGGAGTTAGTCAGTTGCCAAATACCGAAGCACAGCTATAAAAAAGCTGGCCAGGAACATATTGCTGTCCCTAATAAATTGGATCGGCAATTTACAGTCAGCAAACCCAATCAAGTCTGGTGTGGTGATGTCACTTACATTTGGATTGGTACGCGCTGGGCTTATCTTTCCGTAGTATTGGATTTATTTGCGCGCAGGCCGATTGGCTGGGCATTATCGTTATCGCCTGATAGCGAGCTTACCAGGCGCGCGTTAACCATGGCATTTGAAGCAAGAGGAAAACCTAAAGGTGTGATGTTTCATTCCGATCAAGGTTGCCATTACACCAGCAAAAGTTATCGTCAATTATTATGGCGCTACCGCATTGATCAAAGCATGAGTCGCCGCGGTAATTGTTGGGACAATGCTCCAATGGAAAGATTTTTTAGAAGCCTGAAAACAGAATGGGTGCCGACATTCGGTTATCGAAATTTTAAAGAGGCTGAGTGTTCGATAACGGATTATATTTTGGGTTACTACAGTCAAACGAGGCCGCATAGTCACAATGCTGGATTATCGCCAGTGATGGCTGAACTAGCATACGCAAGTAACTCTTAAACTGTGGCCAAAATTACTTGTCCACTACAGAGACAGATTATCATTCGATCATGTCGGAAGTCGCTGCGCTCTTCCAACCTACATTCATTTAATCCAAGTTACGCGCTTTGCAATTCATTCCATAAGAAAATTGTTTTTTCAATAAGAGAATTGAAATACTCATTTTCTTCATTGTTATACATTTTAATAAAATTTAAAGTTTCACCTATTACACTTAGTTGATCTATTGTTAAATAGCTCACCCTTTCCTTCCAATACTGCTCAGATAAATCTAATGCAGATAGTCTATAAACAAGATTATCCGTTAACTCTGAATCAACATTATTGATTGCGTAGACTAAATAATCTTTTAAGAAAAATGCAAAAGCTTGTGCTGTCAATGCAGGCAGACTTTTAGCGTGATTCTCCAACACATGAGAGTCTACATAACCTTTTATAAATGGTGAAAAATCTTTGTTAATTTCTTCTTCATTCCAATCATCAATCATTGCTATTTTTTTTGGGCAAGGGCAGTTCATGAATGCATAATTTATTTTATTTAGTAGGTTTTTTTTCTTCGCAATCATCTTTGCATGCCTATTTCATATAATCTGTACATTTATTTATTCCATTTATTTCATCTTTTATTCTCTGGTCATGTGATGGATTTTCCTTGTAACATTTAACAGATAACGTTGACTGAGCAGCGATACATAATCCCTTCACGGCCACTTTACCAAACACCGAATAGCTGATTGTTTTTATTGTAATAATGGCTGACGCGCGCCTGATTAAAATTCGTCCGGTGATGCATATCGATTAAACGCCTTTTTAATTTCACACCAACACTCCCTAATAATCAGCATCGCCTTCTGGCAAAGTCTCCGCCGCATGCATATGATCAGGTAGCTCACGCAAGCATCAGTATGAAACGGACGTTTACGCCTAACCTTAGCCACCGACTCCCGCAAATAATCCACATAATCCACCAACAATGTCTTTTTACGATCCAACAAATTCACCGTAAAAAAATACGTCCCACCCTCCAAATAATTACGCCGATA
>NZ_KN266216.1:58913-61087 GCF_000766945.1 Cellvibrio mixtus subsp. mixtus J3-8
GCATAAAAACCTCCCTGTAAAAATTTAACGTTTTCTGTAGGTTGGAATGGGCCGCGTAGGTGAGCGCAACGACTTCCGACAATTCACCACAATCAAATTCATATACATCATTGCACAATCATGTTGATGCTCGTGCGAAATATAGAGACAGATTATCGTTCGATAATGTCGGAAGTCGCTTCGCTCACCTACGCGGCCCGTTCCAACCTACATTCATTTGACCTGAGTTACGCGTTATAAAATAATTCCATTTTTGCATTTTTCAGCATACTCCAATAATTCCTCTGGTAAAAATTTAATATTATTTTCAATAATTTCTTTAACTTCATTTGGATACCCAACATGCCAATGACCAAGCCCATGAAGTGCTGATTCAATGCAGTGATTATTTTTATATTTCAATAAATTTTGCATTATTTTCATAATTTCTAGATCTATTTTTTTCATAGAATCATTTCTAGTTCCTGTTCCATGTCTAGGAAAAAAATCCCACCACATCTTACATACATAATTTAAATTTATTGTTGAATCATTACACTGGTTTTCAAAAAAACAAAATATATTATTCATCGATTTAATAGCATTAATTTTTTTTCATCCATAACGGAATCATCTAATAATGCATAAGCAGTTAAACTTATAAATGGATTAACAATATAATTAAGACCATAAGCAATTTCATTTAAATTACGGCGACTGTGTATTTTGTCAATATTTAAAAAAACATAATCAACATAACTACAAATAATATTTTTATCTTTTATTGGTTCATTATAAAAATCAGGGTATTTCCACGTTGAAAAATCATCATTAACAACATCAGGAAATACATAATTTATCCACTCATCTACATTCATAAAGCCTCCTTTTTAACGGCAATCTTTCTTACATACTTCTTTAACCCATCTTTCGGCACTAGCTATTTGATTTTCAATTTGAGCCATATGAGCCTCATGCTCAGCATCTGTAACTCCATCAAACCATCTTTTAGTCATTTCTTCCAAATTCCCCACAATCAAAACCATGTAAATCATTGCACAAGCATGTTGATGTTCATGCGAAATGTAGAGACAGATTATCGTTCGGTCATGTTGGAAATCGTTGCGCTCACCTATGCGGCCCGTTCCAACCTACATTCATTTAATCCAAGTTACGTGTTTTAAATAATATAAAATTTTATCCACTCTTAATTTTTATGTATTTAGAAATAGCAACCATACATACATATAATGCTAAAATTCCTAATACTAATGAAATAATACTAAATGAGTGAAAGCCCCAAGCTTGAAAGAACAAAAGCATTGCTAATGGCATTCTCAAGTCCAGCTTATTATTAAAGCCTACCATCAAAGCGAGTATTGCTCCCCCAAGGATAAATACAGGTAACACCAGGAAAAGAAATATGGCATGCATACTTTCTACTGTTATTTGACCTTTTTTTAATAAATCTATAATCAAATCAAAGCCAAAAAATGTTAGTCCTGTGGCAATCAGCACAACTATAAAATTCAAAAAATAGTATAAATATTTCATTAAATTTCCTTATTTGAACCAGTCTGTCGCAGGCTTCTAAAATGGATCATCATTGGTATAGAGGAATAACGTCAGCCGTCCGAGTTATACTTTCGGGCAGAGTAGAGGAAGCTTGTTGGTTCCAACTGCTAAATTGGTTTTTTTTCGTTGAAATTGTAAGTGATAAATTTAATCGGATTCACATGATCTTTATTTGCATAGATATAAGTTTTTACCAAACGATTATCATGATCCAACTCGTAAGTAGTTTTTTCCCGTTCAGGATTAATAGCACTAATTAAATTGCCATTTTGATCATAGTCATAACGACGCTGAGGGGTTGTGTTTTGGTCACCGTCTTTGGTTTCTAAGCGTAAACGATCATTTTTATCATAGGTGTATATGGTTAAACGCCCTTCGGGGTCTTTAACCTGCAAAAGATTATCGCGTGCATCTTAAGAAAACTCCGTTACACCTTCTTCAGCATCGGTAATTTTTTTAACACGGTTTAATACATCATAGTCATAAATAGTTTCTGGTATGGTCGTTGGCGCTGACACGATAGGTGTAGTGACCCGCGGGATATCACCCAAATTGCTCGCAGTTACTAGTGAAATCCAATCAGGCACTGGCGAAGAATTTCTGCTTGCCAATTTCACACG
>NZ_KN266216.1:61213-67002 GCF_000766945.1 Cellvibrio mixtus subsp. mixtus J3-8
AGGGTCATTTTTACTGCCGATGCTGATGCAGATAGTTCATAAATGATATTGACCGTACCCAATGCATTGGGGCCGATATAGTTATCAGCTTCGACACGGTAGGTAACCAAACCCGAATTTTCCGCAGTATTGTCGCCGGTAAATGTCAGCGCGAGATCTTTATAGGAATTTGCCGCAACGTTGGTGAGCGGCAAATAATCCACTCTTACGCCCGCCGGTAATTCAGCAATAGGTTGCCTGGCATTAGGTATTTCACCAGGCGCACATTGGTTAAATGCGTATCCTGATCCGCGCGTACGCGCAAATTAATTTTTTGCGGGAATTGCACGTTTTATTTAACAATCACTGCACAACTTTCATAAAATCAATGTGCGGCCCATCGGTATTGCCAGGGATTACCTGAACACGGATTGTATTTTTTCCGGGTTGCAAGTTAACAGCGGTAGACACTTCCCTCCAGGTACTCCAGTTAGTGGTTTTTGGGAATGATAAAGTCGCGTTTACCACGACATCATTAACACTGAGTTTCAATGGTAAATCTCCGCTAGTGCCGTTGGCATATTGAAAGAAAAGATTTACAGGGCCGCCATATTGGCTATCAACAACCCATTCAACATACCCGTCTGCAGCGGCGAAATCCGCAAAACCGATACCGCTGAAACCCGGACGGTTGTTCATAATGTTTGTTTTGTACGTGCTCGCACTTTCACCCTGATAAATTCCATTGGCAATAAATTGTGAATATGTCGAATCATTTGCAGGAAGGCTACCAAATTCCAATTGATATAATTCACGCACTTGTTGTGTGGTTAAGGCTTGGGAGTAAACACGGATATCATCAAATGTTGCTTTTAAAAATCCGCTTCCCGATCCCAGGAAATTGGTATTGGCCGGGTAGATGAAAACCGTATTACGAATAGCCATGCCTAAAAATGTATTGAGTAAACCATTGAATTGGGAATCCCTGGGCTCACCTGATGCATCGAGTTTTCCATCCACATAAACATTGACCCTGCCAATATTCGAGCCCGGTGCAATTTTCCTGGTGATAACAACATGATGCCAGGCACCATCATTGACTTTCGTCACGCCGAGTAAACGTGAGTCACCAACCGCCAGACCTATTTGGCCCTGAAGGCCAAAAGAACCCCATTTCATATCATTGCTCAGCTCACCACGATCAACCCTGCTACCCATAATCGCGGGAGCCGAATCCGCATCACCACTGCTCACCGTGGTCAGGGTTTTAACCCAGATGCTTAAACTTGATTCAGACAATAAAGGTGCTGTGATCGGTTTGCCAAATGCGAGATAGCCTCCAATACCATCAAATTCAATCGCTGAAGAATTATTTCTTCCAGTAACCCAGATGGGTGCTGTCTCTGCTGTATTGGGGTTTATGTCCACTACACTGAGCTGACCAGAAAAACTGCCGACCAGGGAATTAATAGTATCGCCACTTGCCTCGTTCAATAACCAATGGCTGTGCGGTACAGGAAGGGCAGGTGCGCCGGACACAGTGATAGTGCAACAACTGGTTACAACTTCCGTATGATTCTCATCGCTGATCTCGGCTTTCAATCTATAAACACCGGGTGTAACAGTATTGATGGCTAAAAGATAAGAGTCATAATTTCCATCGAGATCTTCATCAATATTTTCTGCAATAACGACTGCCGTACCCGATGTAGTTGGCTCCAATAATAATTTAATCAGGGCTTTGCTATCGGGATCAGAATCCTGCCATTGAATTAATAAAGTACCATCACTCTGCGTAACATTTTGCGCGGGCGCAATGAACGTGAATTGTGGCTTCTGGTTAGTAACGGGCAAATTAATGGTGAAGTTTTCTACCGCACTCCATTCGCTCACCTGGCCTTCCTCATCCTCGGCACGCATACGCCAGTAGTAGGTTGTTTTATCAACCAGAATTGCACCGGTTTGCAATGATGGAGTGAGTACAACTTCATCCAGTAATTGCTGTGTTAATGCCGCATCGGAGTAAAGTTGTATGCGATAACTGACAATATCATTTTCAGGATCAATAACAGGATTACCTTCCAACATCACATCCGTGGTCGCAACCAATGCACCACCAACCGGATTTTGTAATACCGGAACAGCAGGCGCCTGATTCGCGAGGCTCACCGTAAAATTGCTCACCACCCATGCGGATTCCACTTCACCATCGCTGGCTTTTACTCGCCAGAAATAATGGGTGTTATCTGTTAATCCACTCGCTTTCCATTCGGTATGATCAGTACCGGCCACCACCGCAGTGGAAATTTGTTTATCAGCACTGTCGAAAGTATTGACCTTATCCAATTCAAAATAATATTGGACTGGTTTGCGTTCCGGATCAGTGGAATTCACTACACGCAACAATACACTATTACCTTGCTGCAATTGGCTGACAGTAGCCGCCGGCAGTGGCGAAGTGATTTGTGGATCTGTGGGTGCATGGTTTTGCGTGTTAACCATAAAACTGCCCCACTCGGATTTCACCACGGCGCCGTGCTCATCCGTCACACTTGCTTGCCATACATAGCGCTGGTCTTCCTCAAGGATTGTTGCCACCGCCCAGGATGTTTGCCCATTATTACCGGCAAATAATCCGCTCACAGTAGCAATTGGATTTTCCAGATCCGCTTCAGCAAAGAGTTCAAATGCATAACGCAATTCATCGCGATCTATATCCGTACTGTTAGTCACAATTAATGTCGGGCTCACATCGGCAATGCTGGCATCCAGCGCCGGTGAACTGATTTGCGGTTGTGTGGGCAAATCATTAACAGTGTTAATAAAGAAGCGGCTCTTCACCCAGGCACTAGCCGCCTTGGCATTCTCACCGGTTTGTACAGATCGGGCACGCCAGTAATAGAGCGTGTTGTCTTCAAACTCTATGCCGTCTTCCATATCCACCGGCGATATTTTCCAGTGCGTTGTATTATTTCCCGCCGCTGCACCAGCACCTTCGTCCAGCGTAGTACTGGCAATTAATTCGGTCAGGGCTTCGTCTTTATAAACTTCAAATAAAATCGCAACAGCGCCAACTTCCGGTGCATGCGTACCATTGCTGACAACCAGCTCGGGCTGCAATGGCAACGATTCACCCTCAAGGATATCCGCGTTATAAACAGGTGTCTGGATTTCCGGCGCTGCCGGTGCAGCATCAATTAAATTGGGATCAGTTCCCTGTTCAAATTCTTCCAGATCCGTGCGGCCATCACCGTCACTGTCTTGTGTTCCATCTTTGTCGAGATTGCCAAATTGTTCGCGCTCCCAATCATCATCCATTCCATCGCCATCAGTGTCATTGGAAGGATTCACGCGGATATTAACGATGCGTTCAGCAGTAAGCTCACCATCAGTCGCGGTAAAGGTAATGGTGTACTGGCCGGCTTGTCCGGGTAATGGCGACCAATTAAAAACACCTTCATTAACTGCACCGGGAATAAAACTCGCACCGGCAGGTAGTGGTGAAACGCTGAGTGTAGGAATAGTTTTATTAGGGTCAGTTGCGTGCACCACAAACCCGACATTGCCACCTTCAAACGTTATTTGATCCTGCACAAACTGGATCACAGGCGGTTGGGGCACATCCACCAGGTTACCGCCCCAGTACACGGTGTATTTTCCTGATGAGTTGTTATCGAAAACATTAATAAAATAATTGAAATTAATATTGTCGCTCGCGCGTTTTTTGGAAAGCCATGCATTTTGTGGATGCACCACTGAACCATTTTCGCGCACTACTTTTGCCAATGCTTTAGTGCCATTAAAAGGATCTGTCGCCATTGCATAAGTCAAACCACCGACAGGTTCGAATTCAATTTTGCTGTGGGAATTATCGACAGGTATTAACGTGGCGGTGGCAATTTCAGTGACTTTTTTGCAATTTGCACAATCAACTTCATTGGCGCCCGTCGGTTCTGATTCAAAGACGCGCAAACTGCGGCTAGCATTATAAGCAAGAAAGTCGCGATAGTTATCGCGGCCCGGTAAATCCATTTGTACGTCGCGCACCAAAAAATTATTAGTCGTTGCTTTCAGTAACGATGTTAATTCACCACCCAGGTCATCTGCATGGGAGTAACTTGCAGTAAATGATTTAAACGTTCCGGCGAGATTGGATTCCATAATCCAACGCCCGGTGGTAACACCGTTGGGTTCAACATTGCCAAAGTTAATCAACAACGATGGGGTAGAGGGTTGATCTTTGAGATAGCTGCCCAGTATTTTAAAATTTATTGCCAAACCCTGTTTATTGGCTTCAATTTTTGGTTGGGCGGATTCAATTTTTACACTCTTTGCAAATCCGAAACCGCTGTTATTAATACGCACACCCAACGTATAAGGCTCGGCTGGTTCAATTTCGGGGGTGAAGCCATTATCGCCCACGATTTCTTCTGTTAGGAAATAATCCAGTGTCAATTCAGGTTGTGGTTTTACGATGATAGTGTCATCTGCCACAGTAACTACTTCTTCCTTACCACCGTAGGAATAACGCAATTCAGCGCCGACAAAAAATAATTTACCGTCTTTGGTTTGGCCTGCGGCTTTCGCAGTGGGAATAATTAACCAACGCAATTCCCCAACCTTTTTCGGAGCAATAGTACCGCCATACAAATAACCGTCTGCGCCTTCCTGCACACCGCCAACATCCTGGACATCATCCTTACGAATAAAAAATGCGGCATTACTTGTAGACGTATTGGAAGTCGCAACAACCGGATTGCCATCCGCATCTTTAAAAAACACTTTAACGCTGACATTTTCCAGCGAGAAAGTATCCAGGCTATTAGTAATCCGCATCAACGCTTCAAAACCCTGCCGCTCCATCGTAAGCTCTTGCAGGATTTCAATTTTAACCGAAGCACAAAGCGCCTCTTCAGCCCGGGACGACCAGGAACCCAGGCTTAACAACAGCCCCAAACACAACGCAAAAATTCGCATACCCATTTAGCTTGAAGCTCCATTTAAAACAATAAAATTTTTAATAAAAATAATTTTTAAGTTGTAGGTTGGAAGAGCGCAGCGACTTCCGACAATATCATCATGCCTATCAACACATCGTAGGTCGGAGAGGCAAGGCCGATTTCCGACAACATTTACCCTCAATATATTTCCATGTTGGAAATTGCATAAATATATTCGAATTACGTAAATATGTTGGGATTACATAAATATTCCGATATTCGTATAACAGTATCGAGGGTCGCACAACCATGTCGGAAGTCGCTGCGCTCTTCCAACCTACAATCGCCATTAATCGCGCATGTGTTACGATTTTTTGTTACCGCACCAATCAACGGGATATAAGCCTTTTTTCACATAATTATGAAACGACGAATACGGCCAATCTTTCACTTGCGTTACCAACCCATGCTTTAACGGGTTGATGTGAACGTAATCAATATGGTGACGGTAATCCTCGTCAGATTTTATTGTGTGCTCCCAAAAACGACGCTGCCATATTCCACGCTCACCTTGTTGCTGACGTGCGCGTGATAATATTTCACCCGGCGACACATATCGATTAAACGCCTTTTTAATTTCACGCCAACGCGTCGAATAATCAGCATCGCCTTCAGGCAAAGTCCACACCGCATGCATATGGTCAGGTAACACCACCCAGGCATCAATATGGAACGGACGTTTACGTTTCACCCTAGCCACCGATTCCCGCAAACGATCCACATAATCCACCAACAATGTTTTTTTACGATCCAACATATTCACCGTAAAAAAATACGTCCCACCCTCCAAATAATTACGCCGATAAACCG
>NZ_KN266216.1:67037-73295 GCF_000766945.1 Cellvibrio mixtus subsp. mixtus J3-8
ATTTAACGTTTCCTGTAGGTTGAAAAAGCGCAGCGACTTCCGAAAAATTCACCACAATCAAATTCACATACATCATTGCACAGTCATGTTGATGCTCATGCGAAATGCAGGGACCAGATTACCGTTCGATCATGTCGGAAGTCGCTGCGCTCTTCCAACCTACAATAATGTTTAATCCAAGTTACGAGTTTGTGTTACCAATCTTAGTTTGGACGGGATGATATAGTGCGTAAAAATTAAATTTATTATTTAAAATAATAATTAAATAATTTTTTTGCTTCCTTAACACCTAACAATGCAAACACCACAAAAACAGCCCAAACGACTAACAATAGTAAAAACAGAATAAAATCTCTTATAAATAAAGAGCACCATGAGAATATAATTGCAGATACTAAAAATAGTATCTGCTTAACTAACCGCTGTTTGTTTATTATTAAAAAGCTTAAAAATGAGAAGAACACTAAAACAAATAAAATTTTGAAAAATATAGGTGAATAAAAATTAGAAACGCAATAAATAATTATTAAGGAATTAATGAAAATATAAACTGATTGTAATCCCAAATAATTTCTCTTAATAAAATTAAGCACTATTAAAATAAAGCTAAAAATAGCTAGTATTATTTCATGGAAATTAAATTTAATAGATATAGAGAATAAGAGTGCAAACAAGAGTGTTATGAAAACATAGGGAAATTTATAAATTTTACTTGGTTTTATTAAGTAAATGCTTACTAGAAAACATAACATCATAGCTATGAATATTAAAAATTTTTCCATTTTCAATCACCTGCTACAGACACAGTAGTTGGCTTGGTCTTTTACCAAATCCTCTACATAATCTAATGCAAACTCAGACCCACCTACCAATCCTGCATTTGCAGCATATTTATTTCCAGCACGATTAGAAGATCTGTATTCAGATCTTCCACTTCTATATTTATGTTTGTAAGACTTGTAACCATTCCTCGCATTTGCATAATGTTTCGCCGCCTTACCAACGTATTTAAGAACTCGCCCCGCTGCGTTAAATTCTAGAGCACCAAATAAGGCTGCAGTTAATACATCGGCAACATCCAAACAAGGTGAATTTCTTTGATCCCATATGTCTCTCAGAGCCCCTTGTAAAGCACCTACAAGAGAAAAAACTACCGGAATTGCAAAAAATAACTCTCCTGTTGGATCAATATTTATTAACGGGTTTTGTCCCGCATAGAAATAATAATTAATATTACTACTCATCCTTAAAGGGTCTTCCTGCAAATAACGACCAGTTTCTGCATCATAATCGCGCATATAATTATGATGTAACTCACTTTCAACATCAAAATATTGCCCTGGAAACCGCAAATTATTTTCCACACTATTAACGGTAATATACGCCTTACCAAACACCGAATATTGCGCAGCCCAAACAATATTACCTGAACCATCTACCATCTTTTGCGGTGTACCTAGATGATCATTGTGATAGTAGTACAACTCACCAATTGCCGTACGCTGAAATAGCGGATCAGTCATCCACGTTTTTTGTGGGTGAAAATGATATTCCTTAATTAGCAAACCCGAATCAGAATATTCTGCGACCAAACCATTTTCGTTATAGAGATACCAGGTAGTATTACCGCTGGCGGTTTTCTTGACGCGCTGTCCATTTGGATTGTATGCATATTCCCCAACAACGGTTCCATTGCGTTTTACCGCAATCAATCTCTCTTCATGGTTATAAACATACTCAGTTTCTACATCATTTTTAGTTTGCGTTTTCGTATGGCCATTAGCGTTATAGGTGTAAGTTACATCCTGCGTGTTATCACTCGAATCAATAGTTTTCAATTGATTTTTTTGGTTGTAGCTTTGATTTTCCGTTGCACCATTTTCTGTACGGGATATACGATTACCAACACCATCATAATCAAAGGCTTCATCATTTGCGGCATAACCATCGGGCGAATCGGCCAAAGTTAAACGATAAAGATTGTCATAGTCATAATTGAAAATACCTTCGTTATTTTCAATTTTCTTTATGTTTTGCGCAAAATCGTACTCATACACAGCTTTGGCCAACTCTGTATCGTCAGATTTCTTCAGTGCACGTTCTTTTATTTGTTGGAAATCATCGTATTTAAGCGAGACTTTTTGGCCACCAGGTAACAGTAAAGTTTGCGGAACCATCCAGTCAAAATTAGCCCAGCTAATTTGGCCTTCACCAGGAATATGTACCGCCATTAGCTGATTGTTTTTATTGTAATAGTAGGTGTAAGTGATGTTTTCCGGATTGGTGTAGGTTTTCTTAAGGCCATTAGGATAATAGGTGTAACTATAGGTTTTGGTGAAACTGCCAAAATTCACTGTAACGGATTCAAGCTGATCCAGATTGTTGTAGGTGTGTGTTTCGCTGAGAGAGATAACATCTGCTGTCGGTGTTATGCCTTCAGGCAAGGTACTAGAAGCTTGCTGATTCCAACCGCTAAATTGATTTTTTTCATTAAAATTGAAAATAACCTCTTTGATTGGATGGGTGTGGTCTTTATTTGCATAGATACGATTTTTTACCAAACGATTGGCATGATCAAACTCGTAAGTCGTTTTTTCCTGTTCAGGATTAATAGTGCTAATTAAATTGCCATTTTCATCATAATCATAGCGACGCTGACGGGTTGTGCCTTGGTCACCGTCTTTCGTTTCTGTGCGTAAGCGATCATTTTTATCATAGGTGTAAATGGTTAAACGCCCTTCGGGGTCTTTAACCTGTAATAGATTATCGCGCGCATCGTAGGAAAACTCCGTTACCCCTTCTTCAGCATCGGTAATTTTTTTAACACGGTTTAATACATCATAGTCATAGATCGTTTTATTGTTTTCTGCGTCGGTATTGTCTGCCATGTTGCCGAGTGGGTCATATCCATGCTTTTGAATATAGTTATGGCTGTTGGCTTGTTGTGTAGTTTGTTTAATACGATTGCGATTGTCGTACTCCAGCAATTCATTGTAAGTAGGATATTTGACACTACGCAGATCGCCATCAATATAATTTGATTGTGTAATGTTACCTTCACCATCAATCGTGCGGAAAACACGGCCTTCAGCATCGTATACAGTTTGGGTTTTGTTGCCATTTGCATCTGTAGTAAAACTTATTTGACCCGTTTTATCATAATCCAGCTTGGTGACTTTATTATTGTCATCGGTCATTGTTAGGGGTTGACCGCTTGCATTTGAAGTTAAAACTACTTTACTTCCGCTGGCAGTAGTAATGGTTTCCAAATCGCCCGTTTTTGTATAAGTATAGGTTTCGCCTTTGTTGTAAGGATCGCGACGGGTTAATGCATTTCCGGCAGCATCGTAAGTACTTTTCCATTTGTATTGCTCATTAACCGGTAATAAATTTGCACGAGCATCAATCGTAGTTTGTGCATTCCCCAACGCATCATAATCTTCATACTTTGTGACGTTGCCTTCCGGATCAGTTACCTGGATAAGATTGCCATAGGAATCGTAGTCATATTGCGTTGTAGCCAATGCAGTATCATTCGCCGCAGATTCACCCGTAGTTTTGGTTTTTAACTGGCCGTATTCATCATAGGTGTAGCGGGTTGTACGTTCCAGCGGAGTACCTTTGGCTTCCACCAATACCAGAACATTACCATTGGGATCATAATCGTAAGTGGTGACTACGCCTTTCTCATTGTTTTCACTGCTCGGGAATGACCATTGCGGATGCATTTTACGGGTGGTGCGCGCACCATCCTGATAGGTCACACCAACTTCATTTTTCCATTGGTCGTATTCATACAGGGTGACATTGCCATTGGTGTCGGTAACTTTTTTATACTTCACATACACAGGTTTATTAATCAAACCGGGGTCATTGAGCATGCAGGGGTTTTCCGAATTATCCGGATCTTCATTCATGCTGCAATAACGTTTTTTGTATTGGAATTCACTGCCCTTGTACCAATACTCCACCCGGTAGGAATAATTTTTCATGATGTTTTCCACTCCTGTGGAACCATCCGACAATATATATTCCACCTTACTTTTATCTTCACCGTTAGCACTTGAGCGCACTGGTTGGCCCATGGCGTTGTTCCAGGTTTCTTCTACCTGGCCTGCGCCATTAGTTTTGGACATGTAATAAATTTGTTTTTCTTTATCAAAATTATATTGGTAACGCTCGCCTACACCATCGGCATTAAAACGTGAAATAAATTTACCGTTTTGCTCAATCTCGTAACGGGTGATACGACCATCAGGATCTTTCAGTTGGGTGAGCAGACCTTTATCGTTGTAAACATAGGTCCAGACTTGCCCACGCACATCGGTCACAGTTTCCAATTGGTTTTTAGTGTTCCAGCCATAAACAACCGTGCGACCTTTGTAATCAGTAAATGATTTTATCCGCTGTAATTGTTGGCTGGCATCATCCGGGTTGGTATAGCTTTCATAGCTGTAAGTTAGCGCAACCGTGTTGTGATGATCTTTAATGTATTGGATATCACCATTTGCATTGCGCTCCAGGTGAACGTAAATCTTATTTTTATCAAAGTAATTGATGACGCGACCATTTAAATCATAGGTAATGCCATTGCCGTTGCGGTCAGTCCAGACATATTCAGTGGCTGTTTTGGTAATAAATTGGTTTAGCTGGTTTTCGTAAACAATTTTTTCAGCAGTCTGTGATGTTTTACGATAAAGCTGGCCCGCGCGATAAACCGCAATCACGCCAGTGGTGGTCTCACCGGTGGCATCTGTGGTGGTGTGCAACATTGTCTCCAGTTGCCCCCAGCGCTCATTCCATTCCCAATGCTTGCCTCGCCACACACGGTTCATACGAACATCACCGCCAAGCACTTTAAAGCGAATATCTTCTATGGTTTCCTGATTATGTAAGCCGGAAAAGTGAGGGCCGGCATTATCACTGGTAATGCCACGCGCAGCGTAAAGCGGCGATGAAAGCAGCACCAAACCGAGCACCAATAAACTGGAAAATAATTTTATCAATTTCACGATAACACTCTTTGTTTATCTAATTAGTCATTCCATGGAGTAACACTGATTTGGCAGTGTCTCCAACCAATAATTACTTGCCGGAACCATTGCCTTTATTGCAGTCATCGCATTCGGTATCGGCGATACACCACATTGGCTCGGAAGAAATAGCAGTGCCACCATTGATATAACTTACACTACCAGTGCCGCCGAAATAGCCTCCAGATGCGCCACCACCTCCACCACCGCTGCTGCCACCACTGCCTCCACAATTCCCCCAATTGGAATTAAAGTGAGCTGAGGCCTGGCTGGTTATCACTGTTTCATTAACGCACTTACCCTGGTAAGTGACGTTGTAGGATGCACTGTAACTGCCGCAACCACCGCCTGTTGCAGCCGCTTCTGATGCAGGATTAAAGTCACGCAGTGCTTGGATGCGATAGGGCATGGTAAATACCTGGCTCGGCTCCAACGCATAGGGAATTTCTTTGAGGAATTCAAAGCGCACCAAATCGTTGGTAATTGGCAACCCTTCTTTCAGGTTGTATGCGCGAATTAATCCGTGGTTCGTCAGCGTAAATTCACCCTGGAACACGTCGCCTTTTTTCATTACCGGCAAATTCACCGCCATTGGTTTCATAACAACAACCGGAGCGGGAACATTGGTTTTGAAAATGGCTTCCAGTTTTATTTCATAACGATCTTCAACCGTAATTTCGCGCACAGCCCATTCCACACTCACCAGAGTATTCATCAGGAATACGGTTTCCTTACTGGTAACATCCGGTTTGATCCAAATGCGACCACTGACACTGGTGTGATCGTTGGCACTGACACGATAGGTGTAGCGCCCGGCAGGAAGATCCTTAATGAGCACATCGCCTTCTGCATCAGTAGTTTCCGTCCGGTTTATCGATAGCACATTTTCATTTTGTAATTGAATACGCGCTTTGTTTACCCCATAAATAATTTGATGATTATTATCTTTGGTGGAGGTGTAAATATCAGTAATTTTGAAAGATACCTTACCGATTCCGGATTGGGTGACGTTTACAAATACCGGAATGCTTCTATTACTTGCAAGGTTATCGCCCTCAACAATGAGATCGAATTCGTAACGCCCTTCCAAAACACCAACTTCTGGTGCAATCGCCATTTGAACCTGGCGATTCTCGCCCACAGGGATATCACCCAAATTGCTCGCAGTTACAAGTGAAATCCAATCAGGCACTGGCGAAGAATTTCTGCTTGCCAATTTCACACG
>NZ_KN266216.1:73440-79766 GCF_000766945.1 Cellvibrio mixtus subsp. mixtus J3-8
GGGGTCATTTTTACTGCCGGTGCTGATGCAGATAGTTCATAAATGATATTGACCGTACCCAATGCATTGGGGCCGGTATGGTTATCAGCTTCGACACGGTAGGTAACCAAACCTGAATTTTCCGCAGTGTTATCGCCGGTAAACGTCAGCGCGAGATCTTTATAGGAATTTGCCGCAACGTTGGTGAGCGGCGAATAATCCACTCTCACGCCCGCCGGTAATTCAGCAATAGGCTGTTGAGCATTAGGTATTTGCACCAGGCGCACATTGGTTAAATGCGTATCCTGATCCGCGCGTACGCGCAAATTAATTTTTTGCGGGTAATTGCGCGGTACTTTCATGTCAATCTCCGCCGGACTTACCGAACCACCCTCAGCAGTAAATTCGCCGTGATTGGGTCTATCCGTCATTTCCGGATGAATGGCAGAGACGCGATATTTGCCGGCAGTGCCATCCAGTTTGTAGCCGAATATATAATTGCCACTTGCATCGGAGTACACCGTGTTGATGCGTTCAAAACCGCGCACAGTGGTAACGATGCTGACCGGAACATTGGCAATCGGTTCGTTGGTGGTGCGATCCACAACGCGGCCAGAAATTGTCACTGTGCCATTTTTAGCATTCACCGTTGTCGGTTGCACATCTGTTACTACGGCGAAGTAGGGCGTATCGCTTAATTGGATATCTTTGCTGATACCAATACCGGAAATTTCAACATGATTTTCTTTGCCAAGTTGATAGTGATATTTATCAACCACCAACCGCAAACGCACCTGGTCCGGCGCGGCGGCGGGAACATTCAGTGAAAACTCTTCCGAATTGAAAATAGATTTGGCTGCAACACGCGCAACAGTGTGGCCCGATGGAACGTTGATAACACCACCGGTGGTCTGGCGAATAGTTTTGCGGGCGAGCAGGTTGCCTTGCAAATCTTCCAGGATTAAACGCACTTCGGTGGAATCGGCTTTGCTGTTATTGGTCGCCATCACCAATTCCGTTTCCACATCGCTATTGTTGGTCAGGTTAAAGGAAACTTTACCTGCGCCGCCGCGTGTGAAGTTTTGCGTGCTGAGATCCAGCGTCAAGCCAGAGCTGCCTACTTCCACCGATTCAGTTTGTTGAATACGAATACGCTGGTTGGTTTGCGGTTTTTGTTCAAGGCGCAATGATAAATTGGTAATGGCATCCAGCTTGTCGTAACCGCCGACAACAACCGGAACCAATTGATTTGCACCGGCAGCCACAGTGAAGATTTCAGATACATGTTCACGTGTTTGACCATTTTCAGTCAGGGTCACATACAAACGAACACCTTCTGCAGCGCTGGTACCTTTGTTATCCACACGGAAGCGCAACTGGTTCATCACGCCGCGCTCCAGCAATATCGATTTATCGCGCTCCAACTTCACCGACAATGCCGGCAAACGCAATTCATGCGGCTTACTTTCCACATCATGTTCATCCACAGCAATTACGCTGTACACCACTTCCTGGCCAGCACCCTGGCTCGCCTGGTTTGCGTTGTAAGTATTATCGGTGTAACTGCTGTTAGTGCCGCTATGGTTGATGCCTTCCGGTGTCAGCAATTCTGCATCGGCATCGCCGGTTTTACGGAACACGCGATAGTGCTCAACGCCTCTTCCCTGGTGTTGCCAGGACAATTGCGGATAACCGTTATTATCCAGTGTGATAAACAATTGGTTAACCGGCAGCAATCCTGCATTGAGATAATCCGTCGCACTCGGTGCAGATTCATTACCTGCTGCATCCACCGCTACAACAAAATAACTGTGCTGATCGTCGGAGGGTTTAGTATCCAGTGCAATCAAGGCCGGAATGCGTGTTTGAATCGGTGTGTAAACCGATGCATCCGTGACTTCTGCATGTTGAGGCAGCGACGTGCGATAGAGTTTGTACGTTAAACCTTGCGGCGATTGCGGTGCACCTTGTACATCAACAACCGGCGCAGACCAACGCACAACGATACCCGCACCATTTAATTCGAGCGCAACATTTTCCGGTTTGGCAGGTGCAACGCGATCTGCCGTTACACTCACTGTTGGTGATTTACTGCTTTCGGATTCCTGGCCGTTTTCGCGACGCACAGAAGCAATTGCGTAACGATAGGTTCCGTCTTCCAGCGTTTGGTCTTCATATTCCAATGCCGTTAACGATATCAATTCAATTAATTCCGTATCAGCCGGTCCCTGGCGATAAAGTACATAAGCCGCTGCTTTTTCTACGGCGAGCCACTTCAATTTAATTTTTCCACCGGGCAGGGCAGTCGCGGTTAAATCAGCGGGGGTATTCAATGGCGGGAGGTTGCCTTGATAAACCTGGAATTGATTTTGGCCAATAATTTTTTGGCTGCTATTGTTGAGTTCATCGATAGCAGTATGCGCGAAACTCAATTGTGCACTGGCATTTTGCGCAACCGTATTCGGCAGATCAAAGCTACCGGTAAAACTCAAATTTTCCGCACCAGCCACCAACGAAATTCCCTGCTCAACACCGGCCAACGGCGAACCATTAATCATTGGAACTAGTTTCACTGGCGTGCCGGCTTTGGTTGCTTCGCTTAAACGAATTGCCACATTCACATGCAAACCATTTGCTGCATCTACTTTCAATGGTTCAACCGGTGCAATGGTCAGTTGCGTAATGTCCGGGCCTTGGGTATCAATTTTCAGCGAATTATTTTGCTGGATATCTGTGCCACGGTTCCCCACATTATCAAATGCCGACATAGTGGTGTAGGCAATTCCCGATGCAGTAGATTGATCAATCTGGAATTGACCGGTGTAGACGGATTCATCACCGTACGATTTCACCAGATCAATCGATATCGGCAACCCGGCTTCAGGCACTACTGCAAAGTACGGTGCATTGCGCAGGGGTTCGCTGAACGTTGCATTTACAATGACACGGCCACGACCAAAAATATTATTCGCCGCATCAAACTCACCTTCCGATGTGAATGTCAGTTGCGTAATTTTCGGGCCAATACTATCAGCCGTGACACTTAACACATTAGACAGTGCACCTTCATTACCCGCTTCGTTCACCGCTGCTACAGCATAAAAATAATTACCATCCACAGCGACTGTGTTGGTGTAGCTGGTTGCAGTAATTAATTGTGCATTGAGTTTCGTCACGCCGGCATCGTTGATACTGGCAAATGTTGTCGCTGATCGATAGACGCGGTAACCCTTCACCTGATTATTGGTATTACTACTGGTCACAGCGCTCCATTGCAGTTGCACTTGCCCTTGCTTGGTCGCGGTGGCACTAAAGCCCCTTGGGGCATCGGGTATTTGCGTATTTACAGTGATATTGCGCTCGGCACTGTACACACTCCATTTGGTTCTACCGATGTAACGCGCTTTGGTTTTTATTTTATTCGACCCTTCAACCACATCAATAACGGCGGAATAATTTCCACTGGAATCCACAGCAATAACATCTGCAAGGTCAATACCATTTAGCGCAATCATCACTTCCGCACCTACAACCGATTTACCCGTTACTTGCACACTGGTTTGGTTGATGGTGATGTTTTGCACTGGTGCAACGATTGTTGGCACCGCAGGTGCAATTAAATCGATTGAGAACGGATAATTTTTTTCCGTAACATTTTCCAACATGTCATAAACTTTTACTCCCAAGGTGTAATTACCGTCAGCCAACGACAATAAATCAAGCGGTTGCTCGTATGCACCTTGCGCATTAGTGATCAACACATTACCCAATGGCTCGCCATTCAAGGTAAATACCACGCGTGAGATTTTGGATTTATCGGTGGCTTTAATTGCGAATTTTCCAGCTTGTACAAGAACCGGAGCAGTATCCAATGATAATGGCGCTAATGAAGACAAATATTCTGCGCTAGTGATGGTGGGGTTTTCAGTATCATTTTGTGGTGTAACGGCAACTGGAATAACCTCTTTCAATTCGCCATTTGAATCATTAATCACCGTAACGGCCACATACACTTTGGTGCCATTTACCAGACCGGTTAGCGTTGTACTTTGCAACGATTGATTCGCAGATCCCTTAGCAATAATTTTCTTAGGCGTCATAGCCGCGACAGACGTATATGGATTTGTATCTATATAAATCGCGTATTGTTTTACCAGAGAGTATGCATTCGATGGAGTCCAGCTGACGACGGCACTATCTACGCCGGGTTCAGCAGTAACATTAATCGGATTCGGTAGCAACGTGATCGCTGAATTAGTAATACCTGTGCTACGGTTACCAGTTTTATCAACCACAGAAATACGCAGGTTGTGCGCCGTTGCCGGTTGCAAATTAGTGATTGAATAAACAATCGGATTAGCTGCACCAACATCGGCTTTACTCAAGGTAATTGTTTTGGCTTCACCATTGTCAGAATAATTAATCACATAGGATTCCAGGTCGCCACTTTTATCCAGCGATGGCGTCCAACGTAAATCCAGCTGGGTTAAGCCTGAAACAATTTGCAGGTTAGTAATTTCTTCCGGTGCACGAGTATCCAATGGTTGACCGGCAACAGAAATTACTTGGGAAATGAAAAGATCTGATTTATCAACTGCAACAATGGCAAAATAATAAGTATTACCAGTAGTCAATCCTTTAACGACTGTTGATTTCGAACCTGCAGGAAGAATATCAATTGGTTCCATTCCAATAATATTGTCGAAGGGATTGGTATTAAAGTACACACGATAATTTTTAATATCATTTCCATTCAATGGTTCACTGTAAGCTAACCAGGTTATATTGATTTCACTACCTTCACCGGTACTCACTGCAATAGGTTCAACCTTACCCGGTGGTAAATTGTCGTAAGCAATATTAGCGATAACCGGCTCACTTTGATTACCTGCACGATCCCTGACAACAAACTCCAATCGATTAGCGCCAGCAGCCAACGTTTTATTGTAGGTCCACGTAGTTGAACTATTCGCACCGACAACAACCTGGCCATTGATGAGAATTTGCGACCAGGCTTCTTTGCTGCCACTGAAAGTGTGATTATTAAAAGATGTTTGTGGAGGATATTCATTGAGAATCGTTGCAGCAGGCTGTTCGCGATCCAACACAAAGGTATAACTGTGCGCAGTGGAATTACCAAACAAATCCAGAACTTGACTGCTTACCAGATATTCACCATCCATCAATGACGCGGATGGCGTCCATGTAAATTGTTTGGCATTGAGTGTGGTGGTACCACTTACCATTACATTATTTTGTTTTACAACAATCGTTGAACCAACAGCATCGATACCACTACCATTTTCAGTAACATTAATACGAATAAATTCCGGTGCAACGGCAAGGTAGGTATTTGCTGACGGGCTTACAGGTGCTACTGACGGAGCAATCGAATCCACTTCAACAATAACACGTACTTCCGGTGATGCATTTGTTGCCGCATCCTTCGCAACAACAGCAAGGTTAGACGTTCCTTGCGGCAACGTCAGTGTATGCGACCAATCCCCGGAGCCAATCGGAACTGCTTGCGCATTGTTAATCCAAATTGAAGTGTTATTTTCTCTGGTTCCGGAAATAGTAAATTGCGTATTGCTTATTTTATTAATTGCCGGTGCAACTGCATAATTGACGGACACTGCAACCGGCATATCCACATCAATTATAAAATCAAATAAGTATGCATCAATTTCGCCTTCAGCAATTTTATTCCGATTTTGATCCAGTCCATTTCCGAGAATAGAAAGAATATTCGGTCCCACTTTTAATTTGTAATTTCCATTAGAAAATGGTTGTGCAAATACAAAGGTAAAACTCATATTACTGTGTGCAGTAATACTTATCGGGTAATGCGCAACATTTCCGGCATCGGTTACCACCACATCATCAATTGTAAGGCTGGTCGCATCAATAGGAACACTAAAGTCGACACGAATTTCCTGCACAGATTGATTGCTTAAAGCACTTAAACTTGTCGCATAGACGTAGGGTGGGGCTTCGGTTTGTTGTTTATAAATAGTTCCCGCATTACCGCTTTTATTACCCGCACCACCCGCTACAGTAATTTTATTTTCTGCTATTCCGGAGAGAACTTCGTAAAAGATTGCAATGCGGCCGCCACCACCTCCGCCTACCGAGCTACGGCTATCACTTCCGTTTGCACGTATCTCACCTAATCCTGATGGTGATGTCAGTGCACCAACATTCAACCAAATCGATCCACCAGCGCCACCACCATGACTGCTCGCAGTAACTACTCCACCGTCCGCAAGAATCTTTCCATTTAGCGTTAAGGTGTCCGCTTCAATCTTGATGGCTCCGCCACCACGATGATCCGTCGCACCACTACT
>NZ_KN266217.1:0-7295 GCF_000766945.1 Cellvibrio mixtus subsp. mixtus J3-8
CCTGCAGCTGAACCAGCAGTTATCGTCGATGCAGGCGGCGGATCGCTACCTGGGGGATTTGGTTGAGAACTTGTCATCGCTCAAGTTAAGTATCAGTCGCCAGCTCAGCTCATCGGTAAGTAATGAACGCGAAGCGATTAGCAAAGGATTGCAGCAAGTAAACAGCTTGCTGGATGAGCGCAGCAAACGCACCGGCCAAAGCCTGGATGCAAATTTCAATTTGCGCCTCAACGAACCCCTGCGCAGCCGCTTTAGTTTGCCGGGGCTGGAATCGTTGGAAACGATCAAGCGCTCGGGCAAGGAAACCCTGGTCTTTACCGGTGGCCGCGCGCTGCAAGAACCGCTCGCGGTGGTGTTTGATGAAGGTATGGGCGATGAGCAAGTATTGCGCAACCTCAATGCCGGCCTTGGCAGCGCCGGGATTCGTGCAGAGCTGGATGCCCAGGGTGCGCTGAAATTTTCCATGCCGGAAAATGACTGGCAGGCATTAAAGGACCAACTGCGGGTAAAAGGCGAGGGCAAACTATTTTCCGCCAATGCCAGTGCGGTAAAACCACGGGAAGAGGGATTGTTGGGATTTGACCCCGCATTGGCGCAAGAGTCGGCGCGCGAATTGCGCCAGTTATTGGATTCGGTAATTGCCGCGCTTGATCGCATCAACGGTTTGCGCCAGCAACTCAGCCAACGCCAGGAAGATGTACGCGAATTTCTCGCCCGCCAGGAAAGCCAGGACGAAAAGCAATGGGCGCTCAATTTTGCCAGCGCAGTGTTTAGCATCAACGGACGCAAAGCGTCCAGCTACTCGGTAGTGTCGCAAACAGTTATCGCCCAGGCGCAGCTCACCCGCTTCGCGGTCGTCAGCCTGCTGTCCTGATTCGCCACCAGCTACAACAATTCTGATCGCACGGCCAAGACCGGGCGCAGGCCCCTTCGTCTTAAAAGGGGGCCCATATCATCCACGCAACAGAGGTTTAACATCATGAGCGGCCTTGATTCGCGCTCCCATGACATAAACGATACGGATTGCGCTTATGTCCCCCGAGCCCGCCCCGAAGGTATTCAGACTTGGGGAAACCTTGTAACATCGCTCGCAATGTTAATAACAAGGCGATGGCGGAGGAAGGCAATGGTATATGTAGAGCGCGATGCGCAAGGGCGATTGCTACGCGTTGAGCAACAGCCATTTGAAGGCGCAGAACATATGGCCGTGGAAAGCGAGGAGTTGCAAAACTGGCTGAAGGTAAAAGAAGAAGTCAAAGCGCGGCTGGACAGCCTTCATTCATCTGACCTTGAACTGGTGCGCGTACTGGAAGATGTGGTGATTGTGCTGGTTGATCGCGGCGTAATCCAATACACCGATTTACCCGCCGCCGCCCGTGAAAAGCTGGATCAGCGCGCTGTGGCTCGCGCCGACCTTGAAGGTTTGAATACCATCCTGCGCGAAACCGGCGAATAACCGGAAAAGCAACTAAAAAACACCTGCAAACCCCGCCTTGTGCGGGGTTTATTGTTTTGTAATCGCTCCCAGCCTCTCTGGTGCGCAACCAGGATGGGTTGTGGTGATTTAAAACATTGATGGTTTCACTTATTCAAGCGAACAAAAAATTATGATGTCCTTACTAAGAAATCGCAGCGGTAGCCAAAGTGGCAAAGTGACTATGGTCGAATTATTTTTCGATCTGGTGTTTGTGTTTGCCATTACCCAAATCTCCCATTCATTGCTTGCCAATTTAACGCTTGACGGTGCGGTCAAGCATGGTTTGCTTTTACTCGCCGTGTGGTGGGTGTGGATTTACACTTCCTGGGTTACGAATTGGCTTGACCCGGATCGCTTCCCCGTGCGGTTATGTTTATTTGCATTGATGCTCGGCGGGTTGATTATGTCGGTATCAATTCCTGAAGCTTTTGGCGAACGCGGATTATTTTTTGCATTTGCTTATGTGTTCATGCAAGTGGGAAGAACCGCATTTTTTCTTTACGCGATTCGCACCAGCGCGAAAAATTTTGTACGCAGTTTCCAGCGTATTTTTATCTGGCTATGTTGCTCGGCAATTTTCTGGATCAGCGGTGGTTTTGCCGAAGGCGATCAGCGATTTATCTTGTGGTGCATTGCGTTTTTAATCGAATTTATTTCACCCGGTGTGCTTTTTTGGGTGCCGGGTATGGGCCGCTCAAGTACTACCGATTGGGATGTGGAAGGCAATCACATGGCCGAGCGATGCGCATTGTTTGTGATAATCGCGCTGGGCGAATCGCTATTGGTAACCGGCGCAACCTTTGCGGACCGGCAATGGGATTTAACAGTCATCACCGCATTCCTGGTTGCAGTATCGGGTTCGATTGCGCTTTGGTGGATTTATTTTGATAGCGGGGTTGAGCGCGCGCACCATCGCATTTTGCATTCGCAAGATCCGGGTGGACAGGCGCGTTTGGCATATACCTATCTGCATGCACCGATTATCGCAGGCATTATTGTGTGTGCTGTTGCCGATGAATTGGTGTTGGTACATCCGGATCACGCATCCACTGCCGGATTGTTTGCCATTATCGGTGGTCCGGCATTGTATTTAATCGGCTGCGCATTATTCAAGTGGGTCACTAATGATCGCCGCACGCCGCCGTTATCGCATCTTGCCGGTTTGTTATTGCTGGCTGCGTTAATTCCGATAGTAGTGGCGTTGCATTGGTCTGCATTAGCTATGAGTGCGGCCACTACAGCAATATTGATTGTGGTTGCTGCCTGGGAAAATTGTTCGTTAAAAATAGAAGTACAATGATCCTGTAAACCGGATACACATTGGTACAATATTTTTTCGCCAATAGAGCAAGTGCACTGACCAACCATAAAAATGTGTGCACAAAATCAGTAAGGCCCGGGTTACAAACTGATAAAGCCTGATACAGTTATAGAATACATGGTGATTTACATTATCTCTTTCGAATGATCCAAAGGGATATCAAAAATGTATTTCACTACAAAGAAAAATTTTGCAATAAAATATGTGACAGCGATAGGCTGGCTTGTACTGGCATTATTATCAGGGTGCTCTGATGATAAGCATAAACCAGCATCGCACTCTTCTACATCCAGTTCCTCTGCATTCGGTTCTTCTGCATCCAGTTCCTCAGTAGCCAACTCATCGGTATCCAGTTCTCTCCCATCAACATCAAGCTCTCCATATGCAGGTCAGTGGTATGCGCCCGCGTACGGCTATGTTGTGTCGGTAAGTGAGGTGGGTGCTGCTTTTACGCTTAAAACATACAGCGTCACTGAAAATTACTGCATTTTACAACAAGTAGTTTCTGACCTTTCCCCGGATAAGCTTAAACAAAATTATACTTATTCAAATTTTGCGAAGGAGGTGCTGGTTGAAAACAAAGGATATTATTCTGCTGGAGTTGAATATGTAAAAGTACAACAACTCCCGGTGGTCTGTAAGGAAAATTTACAAACGTTAAAAACAGACTCCAGCTATACCTTTGATGCTAAAAAAGACTTTGAGATTTTCTGGCAAACATTTAATGAGTTATACATTAATTTTGACTTAAGAAAGGTAGATTGGGATGGGGTTTATCAGGAGGCTACGAAATCTGTAGGAAATATTACTGACGAGGGAGAATTGTTTGAGTTCCTCAGTGCACTTATTGCTCCTCTAGGTGATGGTCACGCGTTGATAATCAGGGCGCCACTAAGCCTGGATTTGGATAAAAGTATAACGGCGGCACTGGAAAATGAAGAAACCCCGAATTTTAGTGCATCCACACAATTAACCTTATATGAAAAATTATTAAAAGAATATCTGCAGGTGTTGGAACCAGACGTTGAGCTAACCGATGCGCAAATCGCTGCTGCTGAAAAGTATGTGTTCGATAGTGTTGAGGAAATAAAGGATATCATTTTTAGCTATGCGAATAAAAAAGAACGTATTCAAATAAGGGCTGACGGTGAAATTGCATGGTTTAAAACAAACGATAATGTAGGTTATTTATTTATTGGTTCAATGGCGGATTATGGCGAAGACAGGCCAACAAGTATTTCCGATATTGCTTCTGATGTTGCTATAGCTGAAGCCACGATTAATGAAGCCTTGAAGGATCTGGAGGGTACCGATGGCCTTATCGTTGATGTTCGTTTTAACGGCGGCGGGCAGGACCAGGTAGCACTTGCTTTCGTCCGTCATTTTATGAACCAGTCGCAGGTTGTTTACTCCAAATTTGCCGGGAGTGGCAAGCAGGCAACACCCATAAAAGATATAGTGCTCGACCCACAAAGCGATAATATTTATTTAAACCCCACAGCAGTATTGGTGAGTGGTGATACCGGGAGCGCAGCCGAGATATTCACTATCGCTATGGCTTCATTATCACAAGTGGCGATTATTGGAGAGCCAACAGCCGGTGCGTTTTCCGACATTCTTGTCAAGCGTCTCACCAGCGATATCCTGTTCGGTGTGAGTAATGAAACCTATCTGGATGTCCAGGGAAATAATTACGAAGGCATTGGCATTCCTGCCGATATCGAAGTGCCTTTTGGAACACGCCAGGAGCGTGACGGTGGTTATGACGGCGGATTGGATGCAGCCATCAGATGGATTAATGGCCCACACTAAATTAAAAATGTTGGTCCGTTGAAACAGCAAGCGCGGGTAACCAGATGGATACTTTTAACCCGCGCTCCGGTCGGTTGGCAAAGTGAATGCGCCCGTTGTGGGCTTCAATAATTTCGCGGCACAATGCTAACCCCAGGCCGGAGCCGTCGCGTTTGGTGGAGTAAAACGGCAACATCGCCTGTTTTAATTGCTCCTCGCTCATGCCGCTGCCATCGTCGCTAATGGCGATCATATCCCAACTGCCTTGTTCTTTTACTTCCAGAAAAACACCTTCTTCACTGGCACCGGCTTCGCGCGCATTTTTCATTAAATTAATTAGCACTTGTGCGAGTTGTGCCGGATCAGCGAAACCAGGGCGCGGTATATAACTATTGTCCCAGCAAAAAAAACTTAATCCTTGCAGGTTAGATAAAAAAGCGAGCCAATTAACTGGCTCGCGCGCCGGGGTTGGCAAACGTGAAAATTGTGCGTAGTCACTCAGGAAATCGCGCAAATGGGTTGCGCGTTCCTGTACGGTGACAAGGATTTTTTGTAGTAAATCCTGTTGTTGTGCAGGTAGCGAAGAATTTTGAATCAGTTGCAAACCCGAATGGGCAAGTGAGCTTACCGGTGCCAGGGAATTATTTAATTCATGGCTGAATACGCGGATGACTTTTTTCCAGGTGTCTACTTCACTGCGCGCCAATGCACGTGTTAACGGCTGGAAGTGATATAAACAATGTTCATAGCCATGCAATTGGAATCGTTCACAGAATAAATACCAGCTTTCTATTTCTCCGTTTTTTTCTTGTTCTCTATTTTTTTCTTGTTCTCCGGTTTTTTCTTGCTCATCTGTTTGTACTTCAGTTTGCTCTCCTGCTGGTTCCGCAGAGCGATTTCCAGAATCATTATTATGCACTTTCTCCAATGTGAACATCAGGTTTTGCTGGTGCAGGATAGACTCTTGCAATGAAGCTGGCAGGGTAACCGTTAATTCTTGCAAGGACAGTCCGCGCACTGCTTTTCCCTGGTTCAATAATTGTCGTGCTGCGGGATTGCATAACACAATTTTTTGGCGGGCATCGGTTAATACCAGCGCAGAAGATACTGTTTCAAATACACGGTTCAACATTAAATCGCGTTGTAACAAATGGGTTTGGTCCGCGCGTAAGTTAGCGATTACCTGATTAAATAATTTGCCAAGTTGATTAAATTGCCGGTTTCTTTGCTCAGGTACTTGCAGTGAAAATTCCCCATCCTTCAAATGCAACAATGCGGCTTCCAATGTTTTTAAAAATCTATCCAATGGTTTGCCAAACAGGCGGCAAACCAGCCAGGTGATAAGTGCTAGCACCAGGAAACCACTAATCAACGCAATAACTTTATTGGACAGATAGTGATACACCCAAAAGCCGCTCATTGCCGCCAGGCAGTTTCCTATAATTAACGCAATTAAACGCAATGAAGGGTTCATGGTGTATTTGTCGGGTTATTACCCGGTTTTTTGGCAGGAAGGTTATTGGAATTATTTTTTAACCTGTTATCTGAATTGTCGGTAGCGCGATGTTTCATAGCATCATTCTTATTATCCAGCAGGTTATTAATCGCGTTGCTTGCAGCGGCTACGGAAAAATACTCCTCAGGAATAATTGCGTATTTTTCCATGCGACGATAGAGCGCCTGTCGGCTGAGTCCCAGTTGGCGGGCTGCTTCAGCAACACTGGAAGCCTGGGTTAAACAGTGGCGTACTTGTTCTTCACCGGGTTCAAATAACGGACGATTTTTTATTTTTTGCGCCGGTAATTGCAGGTCCGCTACTTCAATATTATGTGAGTTCGCAAGCAGGCATGCGCGTTGGATTGTATTTTGTAATTCGCGTACATTGCCGGGCCAGTCGTATGCTTCCAATGTGCGAAGGGCTTCCGGTGCTATTGGCCGACCTTGTAAAAAATGGCGGGCGAGGGGAATGATGTCGTCTTTGCGTTCAGCCAGTGCGGGTGTGTGCAGTTCAATGACATTCAAGCGGTAATATAAATCTTCACGAAATGCGCCGCGCGCAATGGCTACCGGTAAATCCGTATTGGTTGCCGCAATAATACGCACACGTGCGCGCCGAATTTGGCTGGAACCCAGGCGTTGAAATTCACCTGTTTGTAACAAACGCAACAATTTCATTTGTCCGGTCAGGGGCAGGTTGCCAATTTCATCCAGAAATAATGTGCCACCATGGGCCTGTTCAAAATGGCCGATGCGTGTGTGTTTAATTCCGGTATAAGCGCCTGCTTCAGCGCCGAACATTTCTGCCTCCATTAAATCCAGCGGCATAGCCCCGGCATTCAGGCGAATGAAGGGGCCATTTTTTATCGAAGAGTTGCGTTGGATAATGTCAGCAATTTTTTCTTTACCCGAGCCATTAGGGCCAGTAATAAGGATGGGAACATCGGCTTTAGCAACTTGCACGGCGGTAGATAACAATCGGTGCATGGTATCGGACTGATAAATTACACCGGACAAATCAAAATTGCTCGTCAGTTTTTCCCGCTGCATTGCGCGTTCAGTGAGCAACACTCGATGCTGAATTGCAATTTCATCCAGCTCCAGCAAATTATTCACGGCAGATAATAGTTTCTGGTCGTCCCATGGCTTCGCAAGGTAATCTGCTGCTCCTGCTTTTACCAGTTCTACCGCGCTGGACAAATCGGTCCA
>NZ_KN266217.1:7394-18706 GCF_000766945.1 Cellvibrio mixtus subsp. mixtus J3-8
AAAGCGTTTACCTTCTTCGCCACTGGTAGTTTCCCGTTGGAAATTCATATCGGCAATGACCAGCGAAACAGTGCCTTGCTTAATCAACTCCAGCGCATGGGAGGGGTACTCGCTGGTAATACACGGCAAGCCATTCATTGAAAATAATATTTGCAATGAGGTCAGCACTGCCGGATTGTCATCGAGTACCAGAATATTAGCCATAAATGCCATGCACAAAAATTATTGTGGGAGAATTATAAAGTACGCGTTGCCAGGCTGGGAGAAATTTTTCCTGCTTGCAATGCCGGTATAGCGGCACTGAGCAAACAGATTGCAAAAATACCGCAAGCTGTGGTCAATAAAAACCAGGGCGAAAGTGCGACAATTTCCGTGGTTTTATAAAAGAAATGACTTAGCAACATTGCCAGCGCAACACCTAATGATAAACCAACGGAAACGATAGCTGCATTTTCTAACAAAATTTGTGCAATGAGTTTGGTACGTGTTGCACCCAACGCGCGCAATACACCTAATTGCTTGCGCCGTTGGTGTACAGAAAAATAGGCTTGTCCGGCAATTGCGATAATAGATGCTAGCGTCAATATCAGCGTAATCAGTTTAAGTAATGCCAGGGTACCGCGGTTCATATACTTGTTTACAATAGCGTCCAGTTTGTCTGCATAAAAGATCAGGCCTTGTGGATACTGGTGCATAAGGTATTGTTCAACCGCTTGAATAACTACTGAACGGACCTCCGGTGAGTGAGTGCGAATCAGGTAGCGGAACTCATTATTGATTTCGTTGTATTCCGGAAAAAAAGCGGTGGATTCGAAGCGATAAATTTGCGGCGCGAAGCCTTTCCAATCAGAAACCACACCAATGATTTCATATTGTTTATCTTTTTCATAAACCATTTTACCTATAGCGTTATTGTTTTCCCCGAACAACGCCGTGGCTAATGCCCGGGTAATAATAGTAACCTGTGGGTAGGATTTATACGTAAATGCCATATCACTGCTTTCAAATTTGCGCCCTGCCAGCAAGCGTAATCCGAGTGTATCCAATGCATTGGGTGATACATTACTGCGGACAAATGCAATCTGCTCATTATTTTGTTCCAGGCTGGTATTAAAGCTTCCGGTTTTAAGGTTGTATTCATGGTCAAGTGGTGTTGCGTCAACGCTGGCTACATCGACTACGCCGGGAATTGCCTTGATTTTTTCAAGGTCGCGCAATCCATCCGCTAACGCAATACCTTTTGTTCCTGACGGATTGCGCAAGGTAAAACAGAGCAGGTGTTTATCATCAATTCCGGTCGGTGATTTATAATAATTATCCATCTCGTTAAGAATATGTGCCAGGTTACTAATCAGCATAGTAATCAGCGCAATTTGCAAGCCCAGCAATACCACAGTCAATTTTTTTCGTAGTAACGGCTTTAATACAGGGGGTAGCGAAAACATGTTAATACCTTATTGTTAACCCGGTGTTATTAATTTTTATCTGCGTATTATTTAATTAAAAATATCATTGAATTTTTAAATAATTTGCAGCAGGAACCTTGCATGCGCGCCAGGCCGGGTAGAGCCCGGCGCAAATACTTGCGGCAATCGCCGTTAACACACAAACTGTCATTAGATAAAAATCGGGTTCCATTAACACAGTGTTATCTTGTACTGGCAAACCACTCGAGGGTGCCGGGGCAGATTTCCACACGAGTTGTAGATATAACAAGCCCGCGAAGGTCATTAACATACCCAGGACTGCAGCAATGCTTCCGAGCGTGGTACTCTCAATAAGGTGTTGCGCAAAGATCACCCGACGGTTTGCGCCCAATGCGCGCCTTACACCGGATTCCGGTAATGCACGCATAAATTTTGCCAACAGGAGGGCGACAAAATTCAATGTGCAAACCAATAGCGTAAAAAAACCTATATAAATAGTGGTTTTATCCTCATCATAACCCTGTTGGTTAAGTTGCATATAATCGCCAATGCTCGACAATGCAAAGCGGATCGGGCGAGGATAATTACCTGCCTTTTTTTGATCCTGAATATAATTGCGGACAAAATTTTCAAATTGGTGTTTTTGTTCTTCGCCGGCAAATTCATACCACAGGCCAATCCAGATACAGCTATTGATGAGCCGTGGTTGATACCAGTGAGAACCATAATCGCGTAAATCCTGCGGGCATTCGTATCTTGTCCATGCACCAAATTCAGCCGCTTTTATTACCGAAAAAGGAATATAAAATTGTGCGTCAGGTTGTGGCCAACGAAATTGTGCAATGTCATAGGTGGGATTGCTGTGCTGGACTTTTTTTGTAACACCCACAACCTGATATTGGATGTTTTCGTACATCACACTTTTGCCAATACTATTGTCGCCGCTAAATAATTTTTGATTGACGTCTTCGTTAAGAATAATCACATTTTGAAACTGCTGGTCTGCTATTGCATTCCAGGCTCCACCATAAATAAACTCGCGTTCAAACATAGCAAAAAAATCACGCGTAACGATATTGCCGCGTACAAAAATAGCTTTTTGTTGTATTTCCGGATTATGCATTGAGCCACCCCACTTGGTAATGGCGGTCTTCCTCAAGGGGATATCGCTGGCAAGCAGGGCAACACTGTCGCGATAACTGTGCAGGGGAGGGAGATGATTAGGTGTTCTTTCATATTGTGTTTTTTCATCCCAGGAATCCGTTTGTAATAAAAATAAATGCTCATCTTTGTGGGCGAGCGGATTCTTCTTTAAATGGTGATAATGGGTGTAGCAAATCGTGGTAACAGCTACACCTGTTGCCAATATAAAAATCATCACACAGCTCAGGATCGGCGTTTTACGAATTGAACGCAGCGCCAATTGATATTGATACCAAAACATAGTTTCTCCTTTAATGGTATTCCCTAAAAATGTTTAAACATTTCGGTGACTTGACCATCAATAATCTGGACATGACGCTGTGTTCGCCGCGCGAGATCCTGATCGTGCGTAACCATAATAATAGTGGTCCCCTGGTCATTAATGTTTTCCAGTAGCTCCATTACCTGCCGTGCCATTAGCGAATCCAGATTGCCGGTGGGTTCATCGGCGAGGATAAATGCAGGTGATCCCGCAATTGCGCGGGCAACCGCAATTCGCTGCTGCTGGCCACCGGATAATTGTGCGGGAAAATGTTTTGCGCGCGATTCCAAACCTACACGGGCCAGCGCCTGTTGCACGCGATCCTTGCGTTCGCTGCGGTTCATATTGCGGTAGCGCAAAGGCACTTCAATATTGTCATATGCATTTAAATCGGGAATTAAATTAAAACCCTGAAATACAAAACCGATTTTGGTATTACGTAGATGTGATAATTGCTTATCGTTTAAATCGCGTGTATTAACGCCATCCAGAAAATAATGACCGGAACTATAGGTTTCCAATAGCCCGGCAATATTAAGGAATGTTGTTTTGCCGGAACCGGACGGGCCGGTAATTGCCACAAATTCACCTTCATTGACTTGCAGTGTAAAATCGCGCAATGCATGGGTTTCAATTAATTCTGTGCGGTACACTTTGCTGATATTTTCCATTGCAAACATGGTTTTTGCGGTTTCCGCCTGCTGTTTTATCTGTGCCTGGTTCATGGATTACACTCGTGTTGTGTGCATGGTTGTATGTTTTACCGTTGCAATATTATTGCTTTATGTAAAGTGATTGTGCCGCGCGGAAGGCGGAGGTATCTGAAACGATTATCTCATCGTTCAATGTCAGCCCGTTGGTGACTTCAATATCGTCCAGCCCCCACACGCCGTAGGTCACCGGAGTCTTGATCGCTTTATTGCCGTTGACTTTAAAAACACTTTTGCCATTATCCAATTCGGCGTAAAGGCCTCGTGGCAGTTTTAGTACACCTTCACGTACCTCCAATAAAATGATCGCCGTAATGCGTTGGTTCTGGCGCAAGTGCTGCGGCTCGTCTCCGGTAAATTTCAATCGTACTTTTACCTGGCCTGCATTTACCTCGGGCGCTATGGCGATGATTGCACCGGTGTAAATGTTATTGTCGAGTTTTATTTCTACCGCCATTCCCGGGACTAACTCCGGCGCATAATTTTCCGGTACTTCTATTTCTACTTCATAGTGAGATAAATCAATCACGGTGATTAATGCCTGATGCATAGCGACAGCACTTTTTTGGTTGACCGACAAATTACCTACCATTGCATCCACCGGCGACCTTACTTGTAATGCGTTAACTTCGCGCAGCAATTCGTTGACGATAGATTGTTGTTCTTCAATTTGTTTGGCGGTGTTTTGTATTTCAGTTTTGGTGACCCGGGTTATTAATATAAGTTGTTCAGGGGCCTGTTGAGCTTTTAATTCGGCGATATGTAAATTTTCTTCAGCGCGTTCAAATTCCTGCCGCGATACAAAGCCTTTGTTGAACCCCTGTTCATAACGGGAAAAATCCCGCTGTGCATTGCGCAAGGTTAGTTCGGAAAACTGTAAGGCTTGCTTTGCCTCCAGTTGATTTTTTTGCGCGGAAAGTTCGCGTCCCGCCAGTTCAGTTTGCAACCGAGCCAATACCGCATTCGCTTGTTGAAAGCGGCTGGTCAGCGCTGGGCTTTCCACGCTCAGCAATAATTGCCCTTGTTTAACCCTATCGCCCGCTTTTACGTTGTAAGTCACTATGCCATCGGCACTGCTATAAAGTGTGGGGCTGTTGGCGACGACGATTTTTCCCGTAGCTGCAATTTCGCGTCGCAAATCGCCGCGTGTTACCGATGCGATACGCAACTCAGCGCGCTTCACACGCATATCCGTGTGCAATTGTTCCTGCCACAACCACCAGCAGAAAGAAACCAGCGTAATTAATCCGATAAAACCGCACACAATTATAGTAATCGGGGTAACTGCAAAGGGCTGTGCAGACACAGCTACGTCCTGTTTTGCTGTGCCTTGAATACCTGTACTTTTAATGCCTGTACTTTTAATTCCGGTGTCGAACGCCGCTTGGTCCCGAGTTCCGCCGTTTGATGCGTCAGCGGGTTTTTCAACGGTGAAGGTGTTGTGTTGCAGTGCTTCGGACATCAGGTTGAATCCTTAATCTTCAATACACGGCCAGCGCTACCAGGCTGTTTGGGTTTCATTTGGCAGATTGCCTGGCGGGTGCATTGCAGTTGCAATGCCAATTTAATAAAGCATTGAATTTACAAGGAATTTTGCGGATATGCTGATGTGGAATGTGTCCGTTTCAAGTGTCCGTGCGGAGAGCGGACACAGAGGGTATGCGAGTAGGCAAAATAGTCACGCATCAATGTAAGACACATAAATAAAAATATTGGCGTTGTTGTTGCTAGTTTCTTGATCCCGATAAGATGTTTAACCCAAACGCGAAGGAATCTGGAGGTTTTTATGAGCGAGCGCACAGGATTCACACCAGCGATGCAATATTTGCGTGTCATTCTGACAGCTGTATTTGTAATTTTTTCCTGCAATGCCGCCGCAGTGGTAATTGATTTTGACGATATTGATGTTTATCACGATCCGGATGGTGGCTGCTTTTGCGATAACCCCATTACCGATCAATATCGCGACAAAGGCTTACTGGTTGACAGCGGTTATTTGTCAGGAGAAAAGCGCCCCGATGGCACTAATGACAATCAATTATTAGGCAGCCTTTCGCTCACCCTTTTCTTTGTTGATAATTTTCCCAATCGCGTCAGTTTTTTTGTGGATGCTGTTTATGACCAGGCAGTATTTATCGATGCTGTAGGTTTGAATGGATGGAATGAAAGTAAAAAAACGGATGGTTATGGTGGCCCCTTTGAAGAAAACACGCCTTATATCCCGCATCAGTTAGTAAGCTTTTATTCGCCTGAAGGAATCACCAGTATCAGCCTTTCAACATTTTATAATTTGCGGGTCAGCACCAGTGTGGACAACTTAAGTTATGACTATTCGTTGCCAGAGCCACCAGTGCTGTTATTAGTTTTGACGGGGTTTCTCGTGTTGCTTTCCAGTCGTAAACGTTGGGATAAATAATTATTTTCCTGTGGCTACCGGTGTTTCAGAGTGGTTGCCCCATTCTGCCCAGGCACCGGGATAACCCGCAATATCAAAGCCAAATGCTTTACCCAACAACCAGGTAAAACTGGAACGATGATGGGTTTGGCAATGCGTAATAATTTTTTTCTTCCCGGTAATTCCTGCTGCAATTAATTCTGCACGAATCACTTCCAGGTCGCGCAAACGATTATCGTTAGTGCGATCAATTGCCTGTTCCCAGTTGTAATGGATCGCACCGGGAATATGACCGCCGCGTTGTGCCGACACGCGCTCTCCGGAAAATTCTTCTGCGGTGCGTGCATCCCAGATTTGTAAATTCTCATCGCGATAATGCGCGCGCAAATAATCCAGATCGATTTGTTTTTTCATATCGAATAATTCAACGCCGTAAGCGGATGGTGTAGCGACCGGTGCGGTGACTTCATAAGGCAAATCATCGGCGAGCCAGGCGTGGATGCCACCGTTGAGGAAACTGTAATGCGCGTGGCCAATAGCATCGAGCAACCATAAAAAACGCGCTGCGCGGGTTCCGCCTTCATCGTCATAAGCAACGACATGGGTATCCGGTGTAATACCGAGCGAGGAGAGTAGTTGTGCAATATCGCCCAATGCGGGCAATTGGCCGGGGGCGGGAAGCTCACCTTTTTGCAGGCGGCGATAGTCCAGGGGCAGGGCGCCGGGCAAATGCGCCTGCTCATAGATCGCTGGTTTGCCCACATCAACAATGGTCACATTTTCGTCAGTTAGGTGCGTTTTTAATAACTCTCCGCTCACTATCAGGGGTAATTTAGCCATAGTTTCGCCAATCCGGAATATAGGGTTGGGAGACTATAACAAAGCCCTGTGCCGCGATTGAACTTTAAATAAGTTATTAGCATATAAAAAATGGTTCTAATTTCTAACGGATATTGGATTGGCATAGCCTGCACATGCGACTACCATTGTCACCAGAATACACAGTTTATGTATTCGCGCTTATCAGCTGGCAAGCCCCCCGCAGCAAAGGACTACCTGATTTTTAGGAACTGTCTATCCCGGAAGAAGTTAAGGACTTTTAAAAAATCGCACGCAGAAATGTTTATTTTTCCGCGCGCTTACAGCATTGCACTTACGGAAATTCTCGTTAAAGACCCGCCTGGTTACTAGATAACTAATACCTTCGGCGGCAGGTATTCGTTTGTCTTTTTTTTACCAAGCACAGGATTATTACAATGAAATCGACCATTCATCACCTTCGTAAACGACCATTAACCGCTACCTTATTAATCACTCTCAGCCTTTCATTAGTGGGTTGCGGTGGTGAAGCCAGCAAAAAAGAACCTGACACTACAACGCCACCTGTTGCGCAAATCAAGGTGAATACACCGAAGGATATCGCGCAGGAATCAGCGGAAAATTATGACGATAACGTCAACGGTGTGATCACCGGTAAAACCCTGAAGCGCTGGATTGGCAATTGGGAAAAAGAACGCCCGCAAGGTATCACCGGCAAGCTGGTAATTTTCCAGGCGACCAAAGGCCGCGCCGGTTTTGAATTTATCAAACCAAACAACAACACCGTATTTACTTACCTGGAAAACACCTGGCGTGAGCCGCGCTTTAATGGCGTGACTGAAATCGAAGGTATTGTGATTTCCGGTGAGACTACCGATGCATTGGTGCGTCGCTACGGCATCGACTTGAAAAACGATTTAATTTTGTGCGCGCAAGGCACGGGCGGCAGCGCGGCAATGGATCAGGGCCGCTGCTGGTACACCTTCCGTTATTGGGGCGTGGATGCGAAAAACCTCGCGATCCTCGACGGTGGAAATAATTTCCTGAGCGGCACCTGGACTGCGGATGATTTCACTGCAACACCATTTAATGGCGCTGTTGCTAACCAACCGAGCCCGATTATTAACAAACAAATCAGCAGCGTGCGCGACCTGGGTGTTGATAACACCATTTTGCAAGCGACCATGGAAGATTTGATCAATGTGTTGCCAACCCACGACACCAACAATACCAAAGATGGTTATTTTTTATGGGATGGCCGCAGCCTGGACCAATTCAGTGCGGGTGAAGCCAGTGAAGCGGGTGGTGCATTGGCGAACCGTTATTCCAGCTTCCAAAATAACGCACCACGCCAAAGCCATCCACGCGGTGCATTGAATTTGAACTGGACCAATTTGATTGATACCTCAACCGGTTTATTTAAAACCAAAGCGCAATTGCGTTCTTATCTGGAGGGCAATATCGATGCGGCCGGCAAAGGGTTTGTTGATGGAACCTATCAACACGTTGGTGCAGGTAATGCGTATCAAAAAGGCGACCAGATTATTTTGTGGTGTGAAACCGCAGCACGCGCGGCGGTGACCCAAGTTGCGGCTGTCGTTATTTTGGGATTGCCAACCCGTATTTACGATGCCTCGATGATTGAATGGAATTCATTGAGCGCCGGCTTCACCGACAAGAACGGCAATTTAATTCTTGCGAAAAATTCACCCTGGGATACCGCATCGTTATCTGCGCCGTATTTTCCGAACAAACCGGAATTAATTAACGCACGCGATGCGCAATTCACCACGGCGACTCCCCGTATCGTTGACGGCTTCGGTGCGCATACGCATCAGGTTATCAACGAAGACAAAGCCTATATTCGCCCGGCCGCTACCAGTAGCGCCGCGAGCAGTGGCAGCAGTAGCAGTAAAGGTGGTGTGGTCCTGCCACCCAATCCGTGCGGCGGTTAATCATCGCTTCAATTTGATGGGCCGGTTGATCATCGCTTGAACGGCCCATCTACGGCGGAGAATACTTATGACTTTCGTTACCAACAACACTCCTTTTTCAGGAGTGCAGGGTGCTTTTTTTCTGTTGTTTTTGGGCGCGCTGTTATTGCCACTGTCAGTGCAGGCTGATGAGGCTTTAACAATCGAGAAAGCAACTAATGAAAAAATTGCAATAGCAGAAAAAATAGAAAGTATGGAAAAACAATTAGTGCTTGATCCGGTGAAAGATCACTCGAGTCCGGCTGCAAATCCGGTCAGTGAAGAGCTGGAGAAAAAATCAAAGCGTTTGCGTTTTCGCGATGGCCCCGTGTGCCTCTGTGCCGATGGCCTGACCGAAAACGATATTAAAAAAGCGCAGAAAACCAAACAGGAATAACAACCGTGAAACCGCAACCGGAAAACATCCGGTAAAACACAAAGGTACATAACCGTGAAATCGCTTAATCACATTGTTGTAAAAAGTGTAACGAAACTGGCGAAAGTTACCGCACTGACTTCCATTTTGTGGGTGGGAGTGTTTGTGGTGAGCACCGCTATTGCGTTGGGTAGTTTTTATTGGGAATCGCATAGTAGTGAGGCTATTGCCAGTCATTCGCCAGCGCATAACCAGTCCTCAACAGACCGTAGTACATCACATGATGGCGCTCTGGAAATTATTGTTGATGCAGTTATCGCGACCACTGGTGCTACAACTGATTCACCAACAGGAATTTATTCTTCAGCCGATGTTGTTACAAAAAATGTTGCGAAAGAAAATTCTGCAGACGATGGCTGGGGCTCGGAAGCATTGGAAATTATCCACACACAAGCGCAGCAGTTATCGCCGATTGCATTCGCGAATGCCTGTGGTTTGGGTGCATCCAGTTGTTTCCGTTGCCATAACGACAAACGGGCAAAAGCACCGAACTATTCACCGGTTGGTGCTCCCTGGCATGCACAGCATAAAAGCGTGAATTATTCGTGCACCGGTTGTCACCAGGGCAATCCGCGCATCCTCAAGCAGGAAATTGCCCACAAAAATTTAATTGTGAATGCTGCTGCCGCGCCGGAAAAAACCTGCGCGACTTGCCACTCGGCCGACGACATTACGCGCTTGCTTCCCGTTTACCGCGCCAGCCATCCACGCTTATTTGAAAATTCTGAAGGTGCCGCACCGTGAAAAACCTTACCGTAAAAAGCAACAGCGTGAAAACTAGTCGCGCTAAAAAAAGTATTGTGAACAATCCATTAGTGCTTGCGCTGGTAGCCGCTTCATCCAGCGCTGCCTACGCCGGTCCAACAATTGACTTTGGTGATTCAGGTTCGCTGCAGTTTAATTACGCCTTGCAAGCCTGGGCGACTAACAGCAGTTACACCTCTAACAATCACGATGGCAGTTCTACCGATTTTTACTTGCGCCGCAATCGCATTACGTTATCGGGCCAATACAACGACTACGTCGGTTTTTACGCGCAGCTTGAGGCGGGTAATGACAGCAAGGCCGGCAATGATGATCGCGAAGTGTATTACCGCGATGCGTATGTGACGCTCGATTATTCCGATGAGTATCGTTTTATTATCGGCCGCTTCAAAAATACCTTCTCGCGCGAAAACCTGGAAGCGTGCCTTGAGCCGTTGACACTGGATCGCAGCGATATTTCCTATACACCGTTTGCCGGCACGCGTGATACCGGTGCTGCCATTTGGGGTAATTTAGCCGATGCGGCATTTCAATACCGCCTCATGATTGCCGATGGTCGTGAAGGTGATTATGTCCCAATCAAATCACCGCGCGTGACTACTCGCGTGCATTGGAGCTTTTTGGACCCGGAATACGATTACGGTTATCGCGGCACTTATTTAGGAACGCGCAAAATTTTAACCATCGGTGCTGCGTATGATTATCAAGCCGATGCTGCTTACGCGGATTATCAAAACCGTGAAGATATAAAAGATTATTCGGCGTGGACGGTAGATGGTTTTGTGGAGTATCCATTCAAGAGTGGTACCTACACATTTTCGGCAGCCTATTTTAATTACGATTTAGGCGATGCGATTAATTTATTACCGGACCCGGAATTGCCATCCAATACCCAGCAAGAGGGTATGTATGTGAAAGCCGGTTATTTGTTCCCAAATACAATTGGTCCCGGCCGTTTGCAATTGTTTGCCCGTCATGACGGTACTGAATACAACCTTCCCGGCGGCAGCCTGGACAGGCGCGTATTCAGCGGTGGTGCGAATTATTATCTGGATGGCCAGAAAATTAAATTAACGCTTGAATACCGTCGCAATGATTATGCGAACCCGGTGGAATCGGTGCCGTCATTACAGGACAACTATCAAACGACTGTTGGCTTCCAATTTATTTTGTAATAGCCATTAATTTTGCAATGAAAAGAGCGCGTTTTTTGTAAGCAAACTTTTCATTGGTTAATGAAGGGCCACGTCATTTTGTAGTAAAGGGTTAATGTATGCAGGGGTCTCTTACTGCAGCCGCGACGGCGACAAACCGTCGCCGTC
>NZ_KN266217.1:18728-77247 GCF_000766945.1 Cellvibrio mixtus subsp. mixtus J3-8
CGGCTATTTATATTCGGCGGCAATTGCGATTGCGGTGTTATTGGTATCGCTGGTTTATCTTGCGGTGGACCAGCGTTTTATCTATTTATTAATTTATGCCTGGTTTGGTGTCGCCTACGGAATTTTTTTGCAGTACGGCCGTTTTTGTATGGCATCTGCCATTCGCGATTTATTTGCGATTGGTGTGCCGCGCATGGCCGTGGGCGTGCTTATCGCGATTATCCTCTACGCGATTATTTCTGCGTTTATCCAGGAGGCTGGCTTCAATAGTTTTCATGCGCACCCGTTGGGGTGGCATGTATTGATTGGTGGTGCCATTTTTGGTTTGGGTATGGTGTTTAGTGGCGGTTGCGCATCCAGCTCACTCTATAAAACCGGTGAAGGAAATCTGGGTGGTGCATTGGTTTTATTTTCCATTTCATTTTCGCAAGCCTGGTTTGTGAATGCGGGTGGCTGGTTAAATGCGCTGGTGCCGGAAACCTGGACTGCAAATGCGGCGAACGCACAAATGCCTGATGAACTTACTGTAACTGATGGCTGGTTTGATCAATTTACCGCAGGTTATTTATGGGAATTGACCGGCACTACTGCCAATACCTGGTTGGGGTGGGGCGAGAACCTTGCCAGTTATTTGATTGCCAATGCCGTGTTAATTGCGATTGCACCGTCGTTGATATTGTTGATGCTTTTGTATCGCTTTAACTACCGCAAAATTTTTGTGCGCCAGAACTCGCGTGAAGATGTTAACAACATTGCACAAAAAATTCGTTACGAGCTGGCGGGTATCTGGTCCATGTTTATCCAATCGCGCAATACAGCCATTGCCGGTATTGGATTGGGAATTCTTGCAGGTTTACACATGTTGCTCACAGGTGAGCTGCGCGAGTACTACAATATCTTTAATTTCGGTGAGCTGCTTGCGCAAATGGGGTATACCGATGGTTTGTCGATCCAGGACAGCGTGTTTGATCCCGGTTATTGGTATATCACTACGCAAGAAGCGCAATGGGGCGGTTGGGTATTGGAAAAATTGGGCATCAATATGATGGACAATATTTTCTTCGGTTTGGAAAACGGTTTGCCTAACCCGCTCTTAAATGCCCCGGGCATGATGTCCATCGGTATTATTCTGGGCGCGGCGATGCTCGCGAATATCACTGGCGAATTTAAATGGAAATGGCCCAATACTGAAACCGTGATACTGGCAGTCGTTGGTGGTGCATTGATGGGCATTGGCTCGCGTATTGGCATGGGTTGTAACATCGGCGCCTTTTTTGCGACTGTGACCAATGGCGATATTAGTGGTTGGGTATTTCTGGCAGGTATGGCGCTTGGCGGTTATGTTGCGGTGAAAGCCATCAAAGCCTGGATCGATTGGCAATTAGCGCGCACCGGTGCTGATTTTTAATATACGCCAAATGCAATTAATTATTTTATATTTATATGTTTTATATTTTCGTAATCGAAAATTATGACAGAGATAAAGAGGTAAACCATGGCTTTGAAATTAAAAGAAACAGTTGTATTTGAAGAAATAGAAGATGGCAATTTCAAACTGGATGTGCGCGGCTATGGGTGCCCGCACGTACAAATTTATACTGAAAAGGCACTGAAAAAAATCGACAGTGGCAAAGTGCTGACGGTGGTATTTGATAATCCATCCTCCGGTGAATCTATCACTTACTTATGTACTGCCAGTGGCGATAATTTATTTGTGCGCAATGAAGAGTCCGGGACATTTACCTGGTCAATTCGTAAAGCTGCATAGGATTACAGTATTAGATGAATTCCTCGCGCAAAATAATTCCGGCACTTGGCCTGGTAATTATGATCGTGGCAGTAGCGTTGTGGTGGTTTATTCCATCTCAGTCGCTGCCTGCGCGCGTTGGCAAAAATGAAACTGTTATTAAAAAAGAAACGATTGAACAACATACTTCCGATTCTGCATCACTATCACCCCACAATTTACAACCACAGGATGCGGTGGATGCTTTTCTGGCACAACATTGGAAAGATCCTATTTCGCCACAAGGCAAACCGCCTGCACATTTTTCCGCACACGAAGCATCGCTCGCACCGGAAACCTGCGGCCAATGCCATGTGCAGCAATACCAGGATTGGCAACACAGTTTGCACAGCAAGACTATGGGGCCGGGAATTTTATGGCAATTGCGCTTAATGACCCAGGCGGATGGCAATCAATGTATGAAATGCCACGCGCCACTCGCCGAACAAAAAGCATTGATTGCACAAGCGCAAGGTTGGCCCAATGCGCCGCAACAAAAACCACCTGCTTACGTTCCTGCTGACCTTGGCCATCAAGGTTTGGTGTGTGCATCGTGTCACGTGCGCAAACACCAGCGTTTTGGACCGGAGCCATTAAAAGAAATGGCTGCACAATTACCGCATGACGGATTTACCATTGCACCGGCATTTGAGGACAGCCGCTTTTGTGCAGCCTGCCATCAATTTCCGCAAGATGGTCCGCGCACCAATAATAAATTGCGCGAAGATACCTATGCACAATGGCAACAATCGGCATTTGCAAAAAATGGCCAGCAATGCCAATCCTGCCATATGCCGGATCGCAAACATCAATGGAAAGGCATTCATGATCAACGCATGGTAACCAATGCGTTAAGTACGCAGCTAACGCGCGATGGCAACCGGATTTATGTGGATATTATTAATAGCGGCGCGGGGCATTATTTTCCCACGTACATGGTGCCAAAAGTGATTGTGGAATTGCGTTATCGCGCTGGCAATGAAAAAAAATTCAGTGTGATTGCTACTGATACTATCGGCTGGAATGTAGATGTGTCGCTTGCGCAGGAACTGGCAGATACACGTATTCCCTCCGGGGCAAAGCGCCGTATCAGCGCTACCTTGCCAGCGGATTTTGATAGTAAAGGTACAATAGATATTTATCTGACCGTAAAACCGCGCGAGCATTATGAGCGCACATTTTTATCGGTGCTGGATCAACGCGATAAACTGGATGCTGAAACGTTAACCTTGTTACAGGCTGCTTATGATGAAGCGGTGAACACCCAATACCAATTTAATTTACGTACTTATTCGCTTACCGAAGAAAATTAAGAATATCGCCGGTGTGAGAAATTACATACAACAAACAACCGATACATCCGCCGACAATGGTGCCGTTGATTCGAATGTATTGCAGGTCTTTGCCGATATTCAGTTCAATCTGCCGCGACATTTCTTTGCTGTCCCAACTTTTTACGGTGTCCCTGATGTGTGTTGTTAAAAATTGCGCAAAATCAGGAGCCATTTTGGTTGCGGCATCTTCCATATGCAGGTTCAGAGATGTACGCAGGCTTTCATCTTCGGAAAGTGTTTTGCCCAGCCACTGGCCTGCATCGCTGATTTTTTGGTGCAATATCGAATTTTCATCCAGGCAGTCGTGTTTTATCCAGTCTTTTAAATCGCGCCACAAACCACCCATATAACTATTAAAGGTTGCATCGTCTTTTAAGTAGCGTTTAATTTCTTCCGCTTTGGCAAAAAAATCCGGATCAGTTTTTAACTTTTCAATAAATTCTGCCGTGTAATTATCAAACTTGGTTCGAATCGGGTGATCAGGATTTTCATTGACTTCATTTAATAATTGACTGGCGGCTTTGATGGCGATATCCGCACCGGTTTTTCCAACCCAGCCTGAAGGCAAGAGCTTTTCTGCCACGGGATGTTCTTCTTTCAACCACTCTACAATACCGGCAGCGATATATTCCTGGGTGCCTTCTTCACTTAATAAAATCGCAAATTGATTAATGCCTTCATTTAACAATGCCTGGTGCCGTTTATTTTTTGTTAGCACTTCCAGCAACAAACCGGCGGAATTGGAGAGATCAATTTTATCCAGCACCGCATGAATAGCGCGGGTAATAAATTTCTGTACGGCGGAATCTTCAATAAAATCGATAGTGCCGGCGGTAAAGCGGACCAGGTAGGCACCCAGCTTTTTGGTGTTGCCAGGTGCGATAAGCCAATCCGCCGCTTTTTTTGCCGGATCATGTTTCTGGATGAGGGCCACTAATGAATCCACATCCAGGAATTTATCGCGCACAAAAATCGCGAGGTTATCAGCAATTTTTTCTTTATTTTTGGGAATGATTTCGGTGTGTGCAGAAACGACAGGAATGGGAACTCGTTTAAACAGCGCCACTACGGCAAACCAGTCGGCGAGGGCGCCCACCATAGCGGCTTCCGATATGGCGCGGATTAATCCGACCCACCAAAGGGTGGCTGGTAAAAAAAGTGTCGTAATAAAAGTGAGCGCCGCAAACACCAGGAAATAGAGCGCCAGGCGTTTGGTTTTTTTTAATTCAATTTCTTTCGTCATTGGGCTCACTCCTTTTACACAACAGCTGGCACTTATTCAACAATGGCGATCGGGTGGTGGCTCCCAAAGGATTTAAAGCGTTTTTTCAAACGTGCTTCAAAGCCGGTCATATAAGAAAAGACAACAGGTACGACCAATAAGCTCAATGCAGTTGAGGTAATTAATCCGCCAATAACGGCAATTGCCATGGGTTGCCGGAAACTGGCATCACCGCCAAAGCCGAGCGCCAGTGGCAGCATACCGGCAATCATCGCCACACTGGTCATCAACACCGGGCGCGCACGTTTTCCCGATGCGTCAAGGATGGCGGCATTTTTGGATTCGTGCGGTTGCTGTAACGAAATAATGGCGAAATCAACCAGCAAGATAGAATTTTTGGTCACGATTCCCAGTAGCATTACCAGGCCAATCAATGCCGGTAATCCTAATTCAGAACCTGCAATCAGGAGCGCCACAAATGCACCACCGACCGAGAGCGGTACTGCCGATAAAATCGTAATGGGTTGTAACCAGTCTTTAAACAGCAACACGAGCACCGCATACACACAGAAAACGCCGGTGAGCAGGGCGATAATAAAACCCATAAATAAATCCACCATAATTTCCGCATCACCGCCTTCAATAAAGCGAACAGATGAGGGGAGTGATTGCATGCTTGGTAATTTTTTCGCATCGTCCAATGCAGTGCCTAACGCGTGGCCGCCGAGATCAGCAGAGATTGATACTTGTTGTTGTCGATCAATCCGTAAAATTTGTGACGGCGCGCTGCGCAACTCAATGGTTGCCACACTTTTTAAAGGTACCAATCCATTGTTGGAATGCACACGCAAATTCGCAATGGTATCCACATTCGCACGCATACCGGGCGGGAACATAACGCGAATTCCCAATTGGCGCTGGTCCAGGTTTAGTTTCGGTAAAATATGATCATAATCACCGGCTAACGCGATACGTAATGTTTCGCCAATCGCCTGGGTTGAAACGCCGCGCTCACTGGCCTGGATACTGTTCGGGATGACTTGTATTTCCTGTTGTTCAAGGCTGGCGGTGGAGGTCACTCCGCTTAAATATCCCAATTCGCGAATTTCTTTTTCAATGGCGCGCGCACTGGTTGCCAGTGCGAGTGAGTCATCGCCCGTCAATAGAATCTGGAATTTTTCACCCGGGCCGCCGGCACCCGCTGAATATTTAATGCCTGCGATAGATTCCAGTTGCGCGCGAATATTATTTTCAATTTCAGTTTGTGTCGGGCGCGACGCTGCAAACACTACCATCAAGGTTGCTTTACGCACTTCACCCAATGACATGCTGCCGCCGCCGCCATTGGCTGTTGCTGTGCCGACAGTGGTAAAGATTTGCGCAATACCGGGTATATCTTTAATTGCTTTACGCACCTCTTCAGCTTTTTGCTGGGTAGTAATAAAACTGCTGCCCGGCGGTGTTTCAATCTGCACGTAAGTCATTCCTTCATCGGATGCAGGAATAAAACCGGCAGGTAAAAATGCAACGAGACTCACCGACAACAAAAAAAATAGTGTACCTGCGGCAAGCGTCGTTTTGCGATGTAATAAACACCAATGTGCAGCGTTGAGATAAAGCGGTAAAAACTTTCCTTCTTTTTCTTCATGCTCAATGGGTTTCAATAAAAACACTGCTGTCATTGGTGTGATAATACGCGCAACCAATAACGAAATAAGTACCGCGATAACCAGCGTCCAACCGAATTGTTTAAACACCAGGCCGGGAATACCCCCCATCATCGCTGTGGGTAAAAACACCACGACTAAGGTGGCGGTGGTGGCGATTACTGCCAAGGCAATTTCATTGACTGCATCAATCGTCGCTTGCTTGATGGATTTTCCCATGCGCTGGTGACGCGCAATATTTTCCACTTCAACAATTGCGTCGTCCACCAGCACTCCAACTACGACGGCCATTGCCAATAAGGTAATGGTGTTGATCGAAAAATCTGCCCAGGACATAAACGCAAACGTTGGAATGATCGAGAGTGGCAATGCGATAGCCCCAATCAGCGTTGCACGCCAATCGCGCAGGAAAAAAAAGATGACCAGCACGGCGAGAATTGCACCTTCGTACAGCATGTTCATGGAGCCTTCATATTGCTCCAGGATTTTGGGTACGCTTGAACGAATTAAATGGAAAGAGACATCCGGATTTTGTATTGCTAATTCTTGCAGTGCCAGATCAATGTCCGCAGCCAATTTGGTTTCGTCAAAACCTTTGGAGCGCAATACTTGAAAACCTATTGCCGGTTCGCCATTGAGTAACGCCGATTGTGTTCGCTCTGCATTGGTATCGATCACTTGCGCGACTTGCCCGAGGCGTAGTGTTGCGCCATTAGCGAGTGAGATTGGAAGTTGTTCCAGTTCGCCAACAGTTTTCATTGTGTTAATGGTACGCACTCCTTGTTCCGAACCCCCTAGCTGGCTGCGGCCACCCGAATTTTCCTGCTGGATTTCTTTAATGGTTTTCGATAAATCCGTCGCTGTAACGCCCAGCGCATTGAGTTTTAACGGATCAACCAACACTTGTATTTCGCGGCTGACACCGCCAAGGCGAGTAAATTTTCCCACGCCGCGCACCGACATAATTTTTTTGCCAAGCGTGTTATCGACATACCATGACAATTCTTCTTCCGATAAATGGGGTGCGGAAACTGCGTAGGTAACGGTGGGATTATCTGCACCCAATTCGACTTTGCTAATTTGTGGTTCAAGCAAGTCCGGTGGTAAATCACTGCGAATGCTATCCAGTGCATCTTTAACATCGGCAACGGCATCGGATAACTTTTTCTCCAGGTCGAATTCAACCACGATTGAAACATTGCCGCGCGAAATAGTAGTGTGCGTGTGACGCAGCAATTGCAAATTTGCGAGTGCGTCCTCTACTTTGCGTGCGACTTCGGTTTCCAATTGCGTGGGCGCTGCGCCGGGTTGGTTCAATGAAACATTGACCATCGGCAAATCCAGGTCGGGGAAATCCTGCACGTTAAGCTGGTGGAATCCCCATAGGCCGGAGAAGGTTAATAAAATGAAAATCAGTATAGCCGCGCTGGGATTACGCAGTGACCAGGTTGCAAAATTCATTATTGGGCTCCAGTGGTGTGCGCGGTTTTCACTGCGATCTTGTCACCGTCATTTAAAAAACCTGCGCCTTCCCATACCAATACATCACCCGCATTAACGCCGGAAAGAATTTCAATTTCCTGCCCGACACGGCGCCCCAAAGTCACAAGAACTTGCTCGGCACTATTATTTTTTAAGCGAAATACCCAGGTTTTTCCGTCTTTGATGACCAGTGTGTCTGCGGGTGCGATGATCGCTTTCGCATTGCCGATCAGGATTTTTCCATCGGCATAGGTATTTACCGCGAGATCAGGCGATCCATCCAGAATCACACGTACTGTTGCGAGGCGCGAGTTGCTATTGAGTTGTGGTGAAACGCTGCGAATTTTTCCCGGCAGGGTTTTGTTATTCGCTACATTAATTTGCGCCAACATATTCGGTTTTACCCGATCCAGGTCTTCCGCATTAATTTGCACCACCCATTCGAGTTTGTGCTGGCGCAACAAGCGAAATAGTACTTCACCAGTGCCGGGCACTTTGCCCAATTCGATATTGCGCTCCAGGATTTTTCCATCATCGGGTGCGATTACCGTTGCATCTGCCAGCTTCACTTCAGCGAGTGTCACGGCGGCGGCGGCTTGATCGCGCGTGGCCATTGCAGTCGCTGCCTGGGTGGAAACCTGTTCAAATTCCTGTTCGCTTAATGTTTGTTTTATTTTAAGTTGTTCAAAACGTTTTAAATTATTAGTGGCCAGTTGCAAATTGGATGCAGCAAGCGCGAGATTGGCTTTTGCTTGTGCCAATTCTGCTTTTAACAAGCGATCATCAAAGCGCGCAAGCACCTGGCCTTTGCGCACACTATCGCCCTCTACCACTTTTATTTCCGTTGCCCCTATACCATTGGTTTTTGCGCTGATAATCGCAACTTCCCATGGCAATACTTCACCTTGCGCAGGAATAGAGACTGCCCAGTCGGCGGTTTTTGCTTCGGCCGTTGTAACCTGGGTTCGCGGTGCTTCGTTGTTTTCCGTAGTGGTGTCTGCTGCAAATGCAAAGGGGACAAATGTCATCAGGAATAAACCGATGGCCACAATAATATTCAGTACCAAGTGCTTGCAATCGCATTCATCCCGATCGTTGTAATTCGATAAAAACATGTTCATATCCTGGAATTTATAGCGGTTTGAGGTTGTCAGTGAGATATTTGAACGCGGAGTCAATCACCAGCTTTACGCGTTCTTCTGATTCAGCGGTGTTTTGTTGCAGATTAATAAGCGATGCGCCTACGACAATTGAGCGCAGGGTATGGAGAACACTTTCTTCAACTTGCCACCCTGAGTGCTTGATCAGCTCGCGCATTTTTCTACGGGTATCCAGGTCACTTTCAACAAACCATTCTGCAAGCGATGGATCTTCATCGGCGGCTACGGTGAGTGCCAGCATAAGGCGGGGAAACGTTTTGTTAATCGCGAAATGAATCATGAGTTCTTTTAGTGCGGCGAGGGTGAAGGGGTGGGTGTTCGGGCCGAATCGCGATTCAGTCATGCGCTTTTTACTCTCATCTACCACCGCCGTTAACAGATCAATGCGTTTGGGAAAGTGATAGGTGAGCAAGCCTTGCCGAACGCCCGCAAACTCGGCAACGCGAGTTTGGGTTAGTGCGTTAAACCCTTCCTCCACAAGGACCTCCAGGGCCGCATTAAGTATTTTTTCTTTAGTTTTCACCGGATTATTACCTGCATTCGGAATGGCATTTGATCTATTTAGGTAAAAATACCAAAAGTTGGTAAAAATACCAAATTTATTTTAGCGGGAAAAAATTTATCCTGGCCTACACGAAAGAAGTGCTGGCGGCGGCGGGCTCGAACATGGATGGGGCGGTGCAGAAGATGAATGCAAAGGCGGTGGGTGCGGGAAACGTGGGACGCCTGCAATAGTTATACGACCGGCCCCCGTTATCATCAAGCGGTCAACCGACAGCTACAGGATTTCGGTAGCTGTCGATATTCCTGGTTGTAATGCGGCGTCCGCCGGTGATTACCCGGCCTGGTGCGCGCGTATTGATTACGCTGCTGCGCCTTCCGGCAACATTACCATCCAGCCCACACCAAATTGATCGGTAACTTGCCCGTAAAGTGGTGACCAGAATGTTTTCGCAAGCGCCATATCCACGGTACCGCCCGTTGCCAGCGCATCAAAAACACGGTGCGCGTCTTCCGCTGTGGGAACGGTTAAGGTCAGGCGGAAACCACTAAAACTGGTTGCATCATCACAGCCATCGGAGGCCAGGATATTGACATTGCCGAGGGTAAAATCAGCGTGCATGATTTTATTTTCGAAACCTTCCTGCAACATACCTTCGGGAACCGGATCGGGACTTTCATTAAAACGCAACATCATGTTTACCGTTGCGCCCAAGTGTTGTCGATAAAAATTAATCGCTTCTTCGCAGCGCCCGGAAAAAAACAAATAATTATTCACGGTGGCTTTACGCAATGCGAGGGTCTGGCGCAATTGATCTTCCTGTTCGCGCACTTTGCCATCGGGATCTGCCACTGCAAAATCATCGATGGTGTAAAAGGTACGGATTTCGATATCGGATTCTTCGTCGTCCATTGGGTTGGGACATTTTTTTACCCACTCCAATGCTTCCTCTATGGACTTCACATTCCAGATCCAATAACCGGCAATTAATTCGTTGGTTTCTGTGAACGGGCCTGTAGTGACAACGCGCTTGTCGCCGCTAAAACGCACTCGATAGCCTTCTTTGCTGGGCTTGAGTCCATCCCCGGATTCCATAATGCCGGCGTTTACCAGTTCTTCATTATATTTGCCCATTGCGGTCATGAGCTCTTCTGTCGGCATTTTGCCTGCTTCTGAACCGGGGGATGCTTTAACCATTACCATGACTTTCATTGTTGTCTCTCCTATATGTAGACCATTGTTTAGGGTAGGGTTGATGTCTTCTACCCATAGTCGAGCCAACCGTTATTAAATCGACAATAGGAAAAAATATTTATTCCTGTTTGACAAACCCATAGCAACTCCACTGAGGGTTAACTCAATGAAGTTGTTCGGTGTTTTTATTGATGTCCAATATGTTTGTTAACAAATTTGATACTTTCTTCAAGCGTCTTTAATCGTGTTTCACTTTCCTGGAGATAGTGGTTTTCTTTGTCCAGCTCGATAAACGTGACAGGTTTCCTGGCCGATTTCAGTGCTGAATTCATGCGTTCAGACTGTTCAACAGGAACGGTTTGATCGCGTGTCCCGTGAATCAAGAGTACAGGTGCTTTAAAGTGTTGTGCAAAATTTACGGGCGAAACAGCCTCCAAAGCAGCGTTATCTATTGCTCCATTGGCGAATTGACGTTTCCAATAGCTGACAAATGCCCGGCAGGACCATAAACGGAATTACAGTGCGATCACCCTCGGCGGCGGCAGTTCAGGATTTATTTGTTGTGTAATTTTGTTTTGAAAATAACAACCGATGAACGCTGTAGAAATTCCGGTTCATGTTTGTTGGTTTGGTCTGGTAGCTGTTGATCGATAATATTCTTACCAGTGCAGCCCTGAACAGATTTGTAACAGCCTTGAGCGGGTTTATGGAAAACAATGACATGGGACTGGAAAAATTTTTCATTAGCAGGATCAAGTTGGATAGGCCGCGACATACAGAGCTCCGTTGTAAACAATAAATATTAAAGCGGGGGAAGGCGCTGATCGGCTTTCCTATACCGGGAAATTTGCAGTATAAAATTTTGTGTGACATTGAGTTGATAAGGACATTTGCAAGTAAGGGGCCAATGAAGCTTGGCGGGTGTAGCAAATAGAAAAATCAGGAAAAATGATAGTTGAGGCGCAACATTAGCAGTTTGGAACGACAACCATTCGGTAGCGGCGTTGAAGGAATGACATAAATTGAAATTCATACATAGCAAAAATAAAGTAATTCCAATACGTTTGTCACTTATCTATAAATAACCATCGGCATATTTCCTGTAATTATTGGTTTTTGATTATTTTTTTGCGTTTTATTTGAACATTCATTAATAGGAAACCGAATTAATAAATTGGCTTTTAAATTGCTTAAGCAAGAGAGGTAACGAAATTTTATTTTAACTCGCCGAAGGTAAGGAATACTTATGCCATCCCCTAATCTATTTGAACAACGCACAGCCGGTATTTTATTGCACCCTACATCCTTGCCTGGTTCGGAGAGTTATTGGGGTGATGAGCAGCAAAATGCTTCGGGGACTTTTGGAAAGGAAGCGTTTAATTTTGTGGATTTTATGGCCGCTGCCGGTTTAAGGGTGTGGCAGGTGCTACCACTGGTGCCTACAGAAGATAATTTATCACCTTACCAATCTTCATCGGTGCATGCGGGTAATCCGGATTTAATTAGCCTGGATGATTTGGCGGCGCGCGGCTGGATCGATAAAAATAATTTGCAACTGGATGAAAAGAGCCGGCAAGGCCTTGCTGAATTACGCCGTCGTTGTGCACCTTCATTTTTTCACTATCTCAATAGTGATGCTGGTACAGAAACGCGACAACAATTTGAATCTTTTCGCCAGCAGGAAGCATTTTGGCTTGATGATTTTGCATTATTTGTTGCACTGGGGCGCCGCTTCAACGGCAGTAGCTGGGTGGATTGGCCTGAAGCACTACGCAAGCGTGAATCGGGCGCACTGGAACAACAGAAAAACGAATTGCAGGATGATATTAATAGCGTTTACTTCGAGCAATTTTCGTTTTACGCCCAGTGGCTCACATTAAAAAATTACGCCAACCAAAAAGGTGTTGCGATTTTTGGTGATATCCCTATTTTTGTTGGCCATAACAGTGCGGATGTATGGGCTGCACAACACTATTTTTCGTTGGAGGAAAATGGCCAGGCACTCACCGTTGCCGGCGTGCCACCGGATTCATTTTCTGAATCCGGCCAGCGTTGGGGCAATCCACATTATCGCTGGGATGTTATGGAGCAAGATGGATTCCAGTGGTGGCTGGCGCGCTTCGGAACACAAAAAAAATTGTTTGATATTATCCGCATCGATCACTTCCGTGGTTTTCATTCTGTATATGAAATTCCCGGTAAAAATGAAGACGCCCGCGAAGGCAAATGGATCAAGACCCCGGGTGACGCGTTATTGCAAGCATCCTTTGATCGTTATCCGGATTTAAAATTGGTGGCTGAAAACCTGGGTGAAATTACGCAAGAAATTGAAGATTTACGGTTGAAATTCAATTTGCCTGGCATGTTGGTACTGCATTTTGCGTTTGAGAGCGATGATAACCAGCTCCAGCCTCATCACCACACCGAGCATAATATTGTTTATACCGGCACCCATGATAATGACACGACTGTGGGCTGGTTTAAGCAAATGAGTGATGAAGACCGCGAACGATTTGAACATTATGATTTCCAGTCTGACGCTGAAATGCCGTGGTTTTTAATTGATATGGCGCTCTCATCAGTAGCGAAGCTCGCCATTATTCCGCTGCAGGATTTTTTGGCACTGGATAGTGATAGCCGGATGAATATGCCGGGCACACCCGATAAAAACTGGCGTTGGCGCTTTTCATGGTCGCAGGTTGACCCTGGCCTTGCAGGTGCTATAAAACAGCGACTGGAAAAATATCAGCGCCTTTCGCAACCAGTATGATAAGCCAGACGATTATCGCGATCCTGGGCGTCCTGTCTGTATGGTTGAGCCAGGATCCGAAATTGCATCGCCGTAAATACGCTTGTTGGTTTGGATTGGCAGGGCAGCCGTTCTGGTTTTATATTTCCTACAGTGAGCAACAATGGGGAATATTTTTCCTGAGTTTTGTTTACACGCTGGCGTGGGCACGGGGATTCAAAATATATTGGCTGGATAAAAAATCTGCGGTTGAGGGTGATTGTTGATGCAATGGTTCAAATGATCTTTCTGCGTTTTTTTCCGGGTTATTTTACAGTCAATTATTTTTGAAATATCAGCGCCTGATAATTTATTTTTTTATAGCGACTATGGCGTTGCCAGCTGTTTCATTAATAACATGCTGCGTAAAGTTTTCCAACTGTGCTGAGGGTAAACTGATGCTCAGTGTAACGGCGGTAGCGTAATCCACCTGCAAGATTTTTCCGTCAAATTGATTGGCCAGATGGCGGATTTTGGTCTCGCGTGAAAAATCTACCGAAACATTAATTTGCACACTGGGCGTTACCTGCAATAGAGAGGCAATACTAACCGCATCGGAAACCGCTGCAGAATAAGCCCGGACTAATCCACCCGCACCCAACTTCACTCCACCAAAATAACGCACCACGACGGCGAGTGAATTGCCAACCTCGCGCTCGGTGAGTACGTGCAGCATGGGTTTTCCAGCGGTGCCGGATGGTTCGCCATCATCGCTAAATGCTTGTGTTTGCGGTTGTCGTGTATTGCCAATCACATAGGCCCAGCACACATGATTCGCATCCGGATATTGTTTGCGGTAATGCTCAATATGCGCCATGGCTTCTTCGCGTGAAGTTACCGGGTGCAAAAATGTTAGAAATTCGCTGTTCTTTTCTTCGGTACAGGATTCAATGGTAGCTGCGAGAATAGTGTAAGACATAGTCTGCAATTTAGTTCGTTGTGATCGATAGTGATTATTTATTGGCTGCACGGAATTGGCGAGCCAAATCCACAAATGCGCGCAGGTAATCAATCGACATATCCGGTTCGCGAATACCCAGGAAAATATTTTTATGGATACCTTGTTTGCCGAGGCGTAGCGGCACTACATCCAGTTTGCTTGCGTATTCTTCTACCAGCCAACGCGGTAATGCGGTCACGCCGCGCCCGCTCGCCACCATTTGCATCATGATGTCTGTTGTTTCAATAGGTTTGTGGCGTTTCGGGCTGACACCGGCGGGCGATAAAAACTGGTTGTAAATATCCAGCCGCTCAATACTTACCGGATAGGTGATTAATACTTCGTTGCTTAATTGTGTTGGCTCAACATAAGTAGTTTTTGCGAGTGGGTGGGTGCTGTTCACTACCAGCACTTGCTCGTAATCAAATACCGGTTCGTAATGCAAACCCGGTTTGTAGAGTGGATCCGGTGTTACCAATAAATCAATTTCATAACCAAACAGCGCGCCCAATCCGCCGAATTGAAATTTTTGTTTAACATCCACGTCTACATCCGGCCACGCGGATAAAAATGGCGAAACCAATTTCAGTAACCATTGATAGCACGGGTGGCATTCCATTCCGATACGCAACGCGCCGCGTTCGCCTTCTGCGTACTGGCGTATGCGCTCCGCGGCGTGATCAAGTTGCGGTAACACGCGGTTGGCAACTGCTAATAAATATTGCCCGGCCTGGGTGAGTTTCAGGCTGCGGCCTTCGCGCAGCCAGATATCCGTCCCCAGGTTCTGTTCCAGTTTTTTGATGGTGTGGCTCAATGCAGATTGGGTGAGGTGCAATTTTTCAGCGGCGGCGGTAAGCGACCCCTGGCGGTCAACTTCGCGGACTACGGCTAAATGGATTCTTTCCAGCATGTAGGATTACTCATAAACCTATTTATGAAAAAAACTAATCATTTTTTGAAAAAATACCATTTTTTATCATGAATAGACAGCCTGCGCAGGTTCCTTGTTAGTGGAGACATTGCAATGGTACTCATCCATAACCCAAGTTTTCTCACTATTAAAGGTTATATCTGAATTATTTTACAAATGTTAATAATTATTTATTGAAAACAATTATCATTATGAATACATTGCGCACCACTCTATATATCCGTTATTTAAGGTGCCTCTATGCCTACAAAAAAATACCTCGCTATCGTTATTAGCGCTTTATGTTGGGCCGCTCTTCCCGAGGCCAGCATGGCGCAAATCACGGCTGAAAAAGCCCCTGTAAAAGGCAAAAAGGCTAACCCGGTGGTAGAGGAAATCCTGGTTCAGGGAAGTTACACCACCCAATCCATGAATGGTGCCACTGGCCTGGATATGACCCTGCGTGAGACCCCACAAACCGTCACTATCGTGACCAGCCAGATGATCGAAGATAAAGGTCTGGTGGACATGGAACAGGTGCTCGACCATGTTCCCGGTGTGAGCAAATCGGGCGATGCGTCCGAATACAGTGTGATGTATGTGCGCGGTTTCCAACTGGATACCGGTGTGCAGGTCGATGGAATGATTACGACACCGGCTAACTCTACATATTCCGGCGATACCAGCCAGAGTATCGATCCTATCCTGGCTGAGCGTATTGAAATATTAAAAGGTGCCGCTGGTATTCTGGGCGGGCAGGGCGAGCCATCGGCGACAGTGAATATGATTCGCAAACGTCCGACGACCGACTTTAAAGCATCCTTAATGGGATCGTTAGGTAGTTGGGATACTTACCGTACTGAGGGCGATATTTCCGGTCCATTGAATGAATCCGGCAGTGTACGCGGGCGTTTCATTGGTTCCTACATGGATGGCGACTCCTATATCGACCGTTACTCGCGCGATAAATCCGTGGTGTATGGCATCATCGAAACCGATCTCACACCGGATACCCTGGCCTCGGTCGCAATCGATAAAACCAAAGTGAATTCGCGCGGTGTTTACAACTGGAGTTCCAACCCGGCGTTTTATACCGATGGCACCCTGATTGATCACGATGTTTCTTTCTCGACTGGCCACGAATGGGCGCATCGTTTTATTGAACAGTGGAGCATTACCCCTTACATCAAACATGATTTTAGCGATAGCTGGAGCGTGAAAGCGATTTACCGTTTCGCGAAGGCAACCCAGGATGTGAGTAATGCCAGCTTTGGTGCTTATGTGGATAAAGCGACGGGCAATTTAGTTGATCCATGGACAACTCCTTACGCACTCTATTCTGATCGCACCTCTGACACTGAAAGTTTCAACATAGTGGCTAACGGCGAGTTCGGGCTTTTGGGGCGCGACCACGACGTAGTATTTGGTTACAGCTACAGCAGCAACGAATTTGGTTTGTTGTTTGATTATGCCGATATGCCGGTTTACAACCTCAATCATCCTCATGCCGATGCCCCCGACTACTCAGGTCCGTCGTCTCCCTATGGACTATCCAGATCGATTGAGGAAGGTGAGCAATCCGGTATTTATGGAACTGTGCGTTTTAATCTCGCTGATCCATTGAAATTTATGCTCGGTGGCCGCGTTAGCGACTGGAGTTACCTCAACACTGATTTGATTAACAAAACGATAGTGAGCACTTCTGAAAACAACGTGGTTATCCCCTACACTGGCCTTGTGTATGACGTAAATAGTTTCCTCTCGCTCTACGCCAGTTACACCGGTATTTTCCTGCCCGTTCAACAATACGGCGCCGATGGAAATGTATTGGACCCAACAGAAGGTACTAACACCGAAGCCGGCATCAAAATGGCGTTCTTTGATAACGAGCTTAATATTTCCGCAGCGGTGTATCGCGCAAATAAAGACAATGTTGCCGAGTATGCCAATGCAGGTAAGTTGCCTAATGGGACCTTGATTTATAAGAGTATCGATGGTGTAAAAACTGACGGTTACGAAGTTGAAATTTCCGGGGCGTTAACCGAGCGCTGGAATATCAGTGGTGGCTACACCGATAACAAAGCAGAAGATAAAGAGGGCAACCCTCGCCAGACTTATCTACCCACCAGGCAATTTAAAATCACTAATAGTTATTCCCTCAGTAATGGTTTAACGGTCGGTGCGAGTGCGCGCTGGCAAAATTATTCTTATGGCGATGCCACTATTCCTGCGGCAATCAGTTCAACCGGAAAAGCAATCTATGTTAAGCAAGAGCAACCGTCTTATTGGTTGGTAGATGTGATGGGGCGTTACGAAATTACCGATTCGCTGTCGGTGTCGCTCAACATCGATAACCTGTTCGACGAAATTTACAACCGCTCCATGTGGGGCTATTCCGATTTTGGTGATACCCGTAGCGCAACCGCAGCAGTGAGGTACAAATTCTAAAAATAGATTACTGCTGAATTTTTAGAAAATGCCGCTCTTGATGAGCGGCTTTTTTTTAAGAAATATGAGTTCCACCCTTGGCAATAAATGCATTTATGGCGGAAATTTATAAGCGTTTTTTTAACCTTAAAATGTTTCAATAATCGGGCAACCCGGAGAACAATGGGGACGGCTGTTGCACTTTTAATATTGTTCTATTAAGAAAAGAAGCGGTTGGAATTAATACGGTATTAATAAAATGACCCATAATTTGTTTTTACATTTTTCTTAAAGGACCTTGTGATGAAAAAAATTAATATCCCTTTTAATTATTTTGAGGCAGCAACACGCTGGTTTGGTCGCAGTGCAGACAAACTTGATCACATCGAACGGTCGGCACTGGAGCATGTGATAAAACACCAGGCCATGACCGAAGACCCTACGCGTAAACTGGATCAGTCGGCGACGCTTGGGGAGCGCCTTGCGGATCGGGTGGCGGCATTTGGTGGTTCCTGGTTGTTTATCGGGTTATTTGGCGGCTTTATGATTTCCTGGGCAATTCTGAATACCGAAATTCTGGGGAAAACCGCCTTTGATCCCTATCCTTATGTGTTTTTAAATCTGGTGCTATCAATGTTGGCCGCTGTACAAGCCCCTGTCATTTTAATGAGCCAAAATCGGCAATCAGCAAAAGACCGTCAAATCACCATGCACGATTATGAGGTGAACCTGAAGGCGGAAATCGAAATTATGGCATTGCACGATAAATTGGATGCGCTCAGGGGAGAGCACCTCACTGACATTATTAACCAGCAACAAAAGCAAATAGAGCTTTTGACCCAATTGCTGCAATCGGAAAAGCGACAGGGGGAAATATAAGGAACATGGATAAGGATGGACATAAACACTTCTTTCCCAAACTTTCATTGCCTTTAAAACTTTACTTGACTTAAAATGAGAAAAATTATCATTTGATAATCTTTGCGCACCTGTTAAGTTATCAGATTCGGAGCTGATGGCGTATTGCCGGGATCATTATGTCTACATCAACACTTTCAACCCGCCACGTGATTGCACGTATCGGCGCCGGCGTCCTCGGCGGTTATGCGTTTGTGTGGGGCTTCATCGCCCTTGGGTTGGCCGGATTTTACGCGGTGGGACTGCCATTTCACGATGCTGAAGCCCTGTCTAATATCCTCGGGTTTTTACTGTTCCTCGTTGTATTTTTATGGGCGTTTGCTGCATCCAATTTGAAACGGGTGTGGATGATATTGGTTGGTGGCGGTTTGCTAATGACCGGTATCGGCGCCCTGATCCAGCAATCGCTGCTCTAGGGGGGCTTCCATGTTCCAGAATTTCCGTTTGTCGATGGCGTGGTTACATACCTGGTTCGGCCTGGTATTGGGCTTTGTGCTGATGGCAGTATTTTTCTTCGGTGCGCTGTCGGTATTTGACCGCGAGATAGACCGCTGGGCAATTCCGGAATCGCGTTTTGAACCGCAACCGATGCCATCGTTCGACACTTTGCTCAAACCTGTTTTTGAGGGTATGCAACCGAGCAAGGAAAGTATCGACTTCGCGCGTGACAAAGTGAATGGCCCGATGCCGGAGCGTTTTGACACGATAGTTACCTGGGGCGCTTACACCACCCACCGCGATCCGGTACTCACAATTTTTGCCGGTTATGAGGTACCCAATGCGAAAGAGCCGGATGTGACCGTCTGGGGGAATCGCACTATTGATCCGCGCACGGGCGTGGCATTTCCTGATGATCAGCTCAAAATCGGCAGCGGCTTTTTCTATCCACTGCATTACAGCCTCCATTTTCACTGGGCAAATCTAGGCTACTGGATTGTAGGCTTCGCCTCGTTGGTTATGTTGGCGGCGCTGGTGAGCGGTGTGGTTATGCATCGCAAAATATTCCGCGAGTTATTTACCTTTCGCCCGAAGAAAAGCACCCAGCGCAGCACGCTGGATTTGCACAACCTTACCGGTGTCGTTGCACTGCCATTTCACTTTTTCTTTGCCTTTACCGGGCTGGTGATTTTTGCCGGCATCTATTTTCCGGTGTCCCACACCCAAATGAAGCCATTGCACGATCAACATGAAGTGATCGAGGCACAGGAAACCGGTTTGCCACATGACCGCGCTGGCGTACCTGCACCGATTGCCTCGGTGGATGCCATGGTGGTGGAAGCGCAGCGCCGCTGGGCGGAGCGTGGTATGGGGGGCGATGTTGGCTTCCTTACCCTGCGCCACGTGGGTGATACCAATGGTTATGTGAGTATCTATCGCGCTGGTACGGATCGTATTGCCCTGACCGGCCAGGGAATCCACTTCAAAGCCAGCACTGGTGAAGTACTGCGCGAAGACCTGCCTCCAACGGCAGTTGAAAGTATTAACGAATTCCTGACCGGCCTGCATTTACAGCATTTCCGTCATTGGATGCTGCGTTGGTTGTACGTATTGGGTGGCCTTGCGGGTTGTGTGTGTATCGCGACCGGGTTTATTTTCTTTGTCGAAAAACGCAAACGCCAATATGCGAAAGAGGGCAGCCAGAATGGCCGCATCGTCGATGCGCTCGCGGTTACTACCGTGACCGGTATGCTGCTGGCAACCTTGGGAATCCTGATTGCCAACCGTTTGCTGCCAGCCAGTTTGCCTTTTGGATGGCCCGGCCGTGGCGATCTGGAAGAGTACTTTTTCTGGGGTACCTGGGTGGTGGCCATGGCCCATGCGTTCTTACGTAGCGCGCCGGTAGTGCAAGGAGAAATCAACCCGGCATGGCGTGAGCAATGTTTGGCATTGGCCGTACTTGCACCGGTGACTGTAATACTGAACTGGGTAACGACGGGCGATCATCTGCTGAAAACGCTGGGTGAGGGGTATTGGCCGGTGGCAGGTCTGGATCTATCGATCCTTGTTGGGGGTGTATTAGCGTTGATCGCTGCACGCCATTTACGCCGTAGGGAGCAAGGCGCTCCGGTGCAGGGGGCAACAGATTTTGCCGGGGCAGGGGTACAACATGGTTAATTTGTTACTCGCTGCCGCTACGCTATTGTGTGTTCTGGGTTGTGCATGGTTAGCCCTGGCGATGGATGTGCACTGGAAACAAGTGCGCACTGATCAACCTTCCGAAAGCACTGCAAAAGTGCTGCGCCTGTTGGGTAGTTTGTCGTTGTTTGCTTCATTGGTGTTGTGCCTGTTTACCGATCACGCGTCTATGGCGTCATTGGTATGGGTGATGTTGCTGGCGGCAGCAACTTTGATAGTTGCCTTCACTTTTAGCTGGCGTCCACGGCTGTTTTCTGTATTGATCTTTTGGGCAAAAGCAGCCAGCTAGGCTGCTGCTTGCTGTTTTGACCTGATTAACGCCCCACCATTTTCCCCGGCACCACCCACTCATCAAATTGTTCGCCAGTAACATAACCGAGCGCGAGTGCGGATTCACGTAAACTCGTGCCTTCTTTGTGGGCTTTCTTGGCGATTTGTGCGGCTTTATCGTAACCAATGTGCGTGTTCAATGCGGTAACCAACATCAGTGAACGCTCCACCAATTCATTGATGCGCGCGCGATTTGGCTCAATGCCAACTGCACAATGATCGTTAAAACTCACCATGCCATCGGCCAGCAAGCGCACGCTTTGCAAAAAGTTATGTGCAATCATCGGACGAAATACGTTGAGTTCAAAATTACCCGATGCACCACCGATATTAATCGCCACATCGTTACCCATTACTTGCGCGGCTAACATCGTTAATGCTTCGCTTTGGGTGGGATTTACTTTGCCCGGCATAATTGACGAACCGGGTTCATTTTCCGGGATACTGATTTCACCGATTCCGCTGCGCGGGCCGCTCGCCAGCCAACGCACATCGTTGGCGATTTTCATCAAACTGGCGGCGAGTGTTTTCAACGAACCGTGGGCATGGACCAATGCATCGCATGACGCCAGCGCTTCAAATTTATTCGGCGCAGTAACGAACGGCAAATGGGTCAGTTGTGCGAGTTCAGCCGCAACTTGTTCCGCATAACCTTTGGGCGCATTCAATCCGGTTCCAACGGCAGTGCCGCCCAATGCTAATTCGCTTAAGTGGGGTAATGCAGCGCGAACATGTTGTTCGCCATGATGCAATTGCGCGACCCAACCGGAAATTTCCTGGCCTAACGTCAGTGGAGTTGCGTCTTGCAAATGGGTGCGGCCAATCTTGACGATGTCATCAAACTCGCGCGCTTTGTTTTCCAATGTCGCACGCAATTTTGCGATTGCTGGCAATAAATGATTGGTGAGTGCCTCAACAGCTGCGACGTGCATCGCCGTGGGGAAAACATCGTTACTGGATTGGCTGCGATTGACATCGTCGTTGGGATGCACCAGGCGTTCATCACCGCGCGGACCGCCGAGTATTTCGCTTGCGCGATTGGCTATCACTTCATTCATATTCATATTGGTTTGCGTACCGGAACCGGTTTGCCACACCACTAACGGAAATTCATCGGAATGTTTTCCTGCGATCACTTCATCCGCCGCAGCAATAATTGCATCGGTTTTTTTGCTGTCTTGTAAACCCAGTGCGCAATTTATTTTTGCAGAGGCGCGCTTCACTTGCGCTAGCGCGCGAATAATTTCCAGTGGTTGACGCTCGCCCGAGATAGCAAAGTTCTGCAACGAGCGTTGTGTTTGCGCACCCCATAAACGGTCAGCGGGAACATCAATGGGACCAAAGGTATCGCGTTCACTTCGTGTTTTCATAATGGGACCTTATTGATTGCGGCGAAGACGGGGCGCGCTCCATAGATCTGACCGGACGGGGTAGCAGGAGTTGCATGGTGACCCTCTCCAGATTGGGCAGCACAAAGTGGCAACTATAAACCAAATAAAATCTTTATCAAATGTTAATGAAAGTCATTATCATTTGGTGTAATGTGGCGCACCGTTCAGCTTGCTTCTCGCCCGTCTCCCGGATTCCGGATCTTACAGGCATGTTCCATTAACGGTAGCAGGCATGAAGGCCAATAACATTCATTTAATTGGGGAATATTCATGCGCCAACAGTCTCATCGCAGATTGCACCAACTTCATCCGCTTACGCATGCATTATGTAATGCCGGCCTCAGTTTATTGCTGGCGACCAGCCCACTGGCCCTGGCAGATACCGTACAGGAAGCCGCGCAAACAACCAACGAAGTCGCAGAAGCTAAACGCTTGAACGCTGTGAAAGTAACGGCTGATGCTGCCGACGGTGGTGCTGAAAATGGTTATCGCACGGAAGACGTGTCATCTGTCGGCCCATGGCAGGGCCGGAACCTCCAGGATACTCCTTACGCGGTGAACGTTATTACCGAGGAGTTGATCGAGAACCTGCAAGCCACGACACCCGACCAGATTTATCGCGTTAACCCGACCACCCAGCTCATAAGGGCGCAACACGAGAACAACCAGCCGCGCATTATGATGCGTGGATTTTCAGTGCAGCGTTCCTATCGCGATGGTGTGCCGGATGATCAGTACAACCACAGCGCGACTATGGAAGATGCCGCGCGCGTTGAAATCCTGAATGGCCTCTCGGGGTTTATGTACGGCGCGAACAATGTAGGCGGTGTTACCAATTATGTGACCAAGCACTCGACCGCCGAGCGCATGAACCAGTTAACCCTGAGTAGCCTCGGTGGGGAAAGCTGGAATGCCCATGGTGATTTTGGCGGCAAGTTTGATAGTGAAGGCAAATATGGCTATCGCGTAAACCTGGTGGAACAAGGTGGCGAAGGCAGTATCAAAAACCAGGCTGTCGAGAAAACCTTTTACAGCCTCGCATTCGACGGTTATTTGTTTGATGACTTCTGGGTGCAAGTCCATGGTATGGATTACACCTACGATGTGAACGGCTCGCAAACCTATTGGTATTTTGCCAACGGTGTAAAACGCCCTTCAGCAGACAGCATCGACAATGAGATTTCCTGGGGACAACCCTGGACCAACCGCTGGTACGATTACAACCGTTACGGCGCTAATCTGAAATGGAATATCAGCGAAAAGGTATCATTGCGCGGAGCCTATATTGATAACCGCGGCGCGCGCGGCGCGGAGAGTACCAGTAACACTATCGCTGCCAATGGTACCTACAGCCAGCAAATTTCCGGCGTGTACGCCCCGGGGCTGGATACCATCCTCAGTGACCAGAAGGATTCCGGTGCGGCACTGTATCTTGATGTGCTGTTGGACACTGGCGCAATCGCGCACAAACTCACGGCAGGTTACCAATACAGCGACAGCTTCCAATACCGGATGAACGGGGCCAGCGCTGCAAACATCAATCTCACTGGCTTGCCACTCTCATCGCCAACTTACATTCCGCGCCCGTCCGTTGTGGCACCGGTTAACCGGGGTGTTTTCACCCTCAGCAGTAACACTGAATACCGCAGCCTCATGATTGGCGATGACATCACTTTCAATGACCAATGGTCGACATTGCTCGGTGTTGCCAAAACCACCATCACCCAAAAAACCGGAGCCGGTTACGATGAGTCTGCGCTTACGCCATCGGTATCAATACTGTTCAAACCGATAGAAGCGATTACGACCTATGTAAGTTACATCGAAGGATTGGAAGCGGGGATTGTTGTGCCCGAGTTTTACAACAACACCGCTACAAAAGTCGTGAATGGCGGTGACGTTTTTGATCCATTAACCAGCGAGCAATTTGAAATAGGTGTGAAGGCCACCGTTGGCGAAATTGCGCTGGCTACCGCCTTATTTCGCATCGAAAAAGGATTGCAGTACTACATCAACGTTCCGGGTGCGCCAGAATTCGTGCAGAATGGTTTGCAAGTGCATGAGGGGATTGAGTTCACCGCTATCGGTAACCTGACGGAAAATTTGAATCTTATCGCTGGTTTCACCTGGCTTGACCCGGAAGTGAAACAGCAAAAACAAACACCGGCATTGGAAGGTAAAGCGCCAGTTGATGTTGCTGAACAAATTGTCAAAGCGCGCATTGAATATAAGGTTCCGGCTATACCCAACCTCAGCTTTTCAGCAGCAGCGAATTACAATGGCTCCAGTTACGGCGATGGCTTGAATAAGGATAAGGTTCCCGCCTACACCTTATTGGATATCGGCGCCCGTTATCAAACGGCGGTGGCGCAGCAGCTGGTTACCTTCCGCGCAGACGTGCACAACCTTACCAATGAGCACTACTGGAATGGTTTCAACGGTACGCGTATTGGTGATCCACGCACACTGGTGCTTTCTGTTACTACCGAGTTTTAACCAAACACTTGCTCTAGGGATGGAGTGACCGGAAAAATGTTATGCACTATTGCACGCGTTTTTTCGGCAATAGGATTGTCGGACTTTTTTATCGTTAACCCTCCCCTTTGAATCAGTGCGCGTAGCTAAGGGAGGATTAACGGATCAGGCCCTGCGTTCCTCCATGATTCCTTCCAGCAAATCCCCTTGCTGCTCCAACTCTTTATCAATGCCCAGTAACGCTGACAACTGCCGCGCATCCTGCGGCGCCCACAATTTATCGGTGTTATCGAAGTAACAAAAAATATCCAGGGATTCATGCAGGCGCACCCGCTTCCCAATTAATTTTGCGTCTTTGGGATGGCGGCCACGGCTCCAGGATTTAATGCGTTTATACCAATGTTCAATTGCTGTTTTGGAATAACCACTGCGATACAGTTCGGTATCACCATGTAAGCGCATATAGACAAAATCGCTGGTAACATCTTCTGCATAAGGCCAACGCCCGGCAGTATCGGCAACTACAAATGCAACGTTGTGATGGCGCAGCATCTTGATAAATTTTTCATTCACAAACGTCTCATTGCGAATCTCGACAGCGTGGCGGAGCTTGAAACTGCGCGGAAAATTTTTTGGCAATTCGAAATCGGGGTGATATTTGCGCGTATTTTTTACCGCCTCTGTCACTGTTTTGGGTAACAGGTCTAAAAACTGGCGAAATTTTTCTTCATCAAATTTAAAACTGGGCGGAAATTGCCACAGGATTGCGCCCAACTTTTCTTTCAATTCCAACAGGCCCGACGCAAAGAAATTTGCGATAGGCTCTTCCACATCATTTAACCGGCGAATATGGGTAATGTAACGCGGTGCCTTGACGCTGAATATGAAATTATCCGGAGTATCTGCATACCAGTTTGCATAGCGCTCAGGTGTTTGCAATGCGTAGAAAGAACCGTTGATCTCAATGCTGTTTACCGAGCGGGATGCAAAATAAAGTTCTTTTTTTTGCACTAAACCTTTGGGATAAAAGTTATCCCGCCATGGGGCGTAACGCCATCCGGAAATACCAATATGAAATTGACTCATAAATCCCCCCAAAAAAATCTCTTATTTAATAATTAATTATTGCCGGTCTGCTTCTTTTGTTCTTTATCAGCAGGTAGTTTTTGCGAATTTTGTTTTATCTCACCGGAATCGGCCACACCACCAGAAGGATAGGGTACTGTTGGCCTGTTAGGGCGCGGACCTGATACGGGTTGCGGATCATTAAAATCAGGTTCGTTGGTAATTTCCTTAATGTGCGGTTGATTGGGAATCATAACTACCTCCTCTGGCATGCAAGCTGCGAAATGAACATTTCTACTTTCACGCGATTATCATGCGATGGCATTGTTGTAAATAATAAATAACGTCCTCGTATGACCTGAATTTTGTGGAAAAAATTCCGTTCTATCGGCTTTTAAAGAAGACGTTTTTAATAAGCGTTAATAGGTGTTGATTTGCATGACGCATTTTCTAAAACGTGAACTTTTCCAATCATTTTTCAGTCAAGAATTTAATAGAACCTGTCACAACACCGTTTGCAATTTTTGCAAACATTGATGTTTTTGCAATGTGATATTTTTATAAGGGGGCGATATGGCGCGTGCAATTTGGAAAGGCGCAATCAGTTTTGGTTTGGTGCATATTCCGGTAGCCCTGGTTTCTGCAACATCTTCAAATTCTATTGATTTTGATTGGCTGGATAAACGCAGTATGGAACCGGTGGGATACAAACGAATTAATAAAGTAACCGGTAAGGAAATGAAGCAGGAAAATATTGTAAAGGGAATCCAATATGAAAAAGGGCATTATGTAGTACTGAGTGAAGAAGAGATTCGCGCCGCTCATCCTAAAACAACCCAGACAATCGATATTTTTTCCTTTGTCGACCAATCTGAAATTCCCATCACCCATATTGAAGTTCCTTACTACTTAAGCCCGGATAAACGTGGCGAAAAAGTATATGCGCTGCTAAGGCAGGCATTGGAAACCACCGGCAAGGTAGCACTCGCAAATGTAATCCTGCATACACGCCAACATTTGGCGGTATTAATGCCACTGGATGCGGCGCTGGTGTTAATCCTGTTACGTTGGTCCAACGAAGTGCGCAGTCTGGATACGCTTGAACTGGGGAAAGCGGTCACCCATCCGGAGTTGAAAAAAAGCGAAATCGATATGGCGAAACGATTAATCCAGGATATGAGCGCAACCTGGGAGCCAGATAAATACCAGGATAGCTTCCAGGAAAAAATAATGGCGCTGGTAGATAAAAAAGTCCACGAAGGGAAAATTGAAAATGTTGAGCCAATCGCAGCGGGAGAAGAGCGAAAAAGTGCTGACATCATCGATCTAACCGAGCTGCTCAAAAGAAGTCTTGGTGGTAAAACCGCAACGAAGGCCGCGAGGGTTTCATCTGCAAAAGTAAAACCTATTGACAAAGAAAAGCTTATTGACAAAGAAAAGCCTGTAGCTACTGCTAAAACGACCAGTGTAAAAAAAACGTCTGCGCAAAAAAAATCCGCTGCATCCAAAAAATCCGTTGCACCTGAAAAATCAACAACGACAAAAAATCCTGTTGTCAAATCCGCTACCAAACCTACACCCAAAAAATCCCCTGCGCCTGCCCGGCAAAGGAAATCTGCTTCCGGCTAAAAGGCGCTTATTAATAATCGGAGATTCCCATGGCCAAACCACTGCGTGAATATCATCGTAAACGCAATTTCGATGTAACAACCGAACCCCGGGGCGAAGATTTGCACGGAAAGAAAAAATCGCCCGCTCATGCGTTGCAATTTGTTATCCAAAAACATGATGCGCGGCGGTTGCATTATGATTTTCGCCTCGAGATGAATGGTACTTTATTGAGTTGGGCAATACCTAAAGGGCCGAGCCTGGACCCTAAAGATAAACGCCTCGCCGTGCACGTAGAAGATCACCCACTGGATTACGCCAGTTTTGAAGGGCATATTCCAGAGGGACATTATGGTGGTGGCGATGTTATTGTCTGGGACCGTGGGGTATGGGAGCCGGAAGGCAATCCGGCGGCAAGTTATAAAGCCGGTAAACTCAAATTCACCTTGATCGGTGAAAAATTGACAGGTGGTTGGACGTTGGTGCGCACGAATTTACGCGGCAGCGGTGATAAAGAGCAATGGTTACTCATAAAAGAGCGCGATGAAAGTGCACGTGCAGCGGAGGATTATGATGTAGTCGTAGAACTACCGCAAAGTGTTGTCAGCGGTGCATTGATCGATCCGGAAAAAAGGAAAAAAAATAAGGCATCTGTAACACAAAAAACGGCTACGAAAACTACTGCAAAAACCGGCGCAAATGCGAGCAGCGAAAATGCTAAAAAGAAAGCGAGCGCTCATTCCGCGAAATCGGCAGCTAACGCTGTAAATGCCATCTCACCCGCAAAAAAAACCACAAAAGAAATTACTTTGCCAGAAATGATTGCTCCGGAGTTGGCAACATTAGTCAGTGAACCGCCAGCGGGTGATTGGCTTTATGAAATCAAGTTTGATGGCTACCGGATTCTCAGCCGTATTGAAAATGGCGAAGTGAAATTAATTACGCGCAATGGGAATGATTGGACCGAACGCATGCCGCTGCAAGCCAAAGCCATTGCCGAACTCGGTTTAACCGATTCCTGGCTGGATGGTGAAGTGGTTGTCCTGAATGATGATGGCATTCCCGATTTCCAGAAATTGCAACGTGCGTTTGAAATAGGTCGCAGCCAGCAAATTCTTTATTATTTATTCGATGCACCTTTTTTAAATGGCGTGGATATGCGTGAACGGCCGGTAGAAGAACGCCGCGCAGCCTTGCAAAAAATTATTCCCGGCAAAGCGAAAAACCCGTTACGTTTTTCAGCTGCATTTTTGGCGGATCATCGCAACATTGTTGAAAGTGCCTGCTCCATGTCATTGGAAGGTGTTATCGGTAAGCGCGCTGGCAGCCCCTATTTATCGCGCCGCAGTCCGGATTGGATAAAACTTAAATGCCGTTTACGGCAGGAGTTCGTCATTATCGGGTATACAAAACCGCAAGGTAGCCGGACGGGATTTGGAGCATTGTTGTTGGGCGTTTATGCGCAACCCAAATCCTCTGAATTGTTATACGCGGGGCGTGTAGGCACCGGTTTTAATGACGCCAGCCTCAAACAGTGCCATAAAAAATTAACCGCATTGGAAACAACCAGCTCGCCGCTTACTACTCCGTTAAGCGGTGCATTGGCGCGCGGTGTTCATTGGGTGAAGCCGACGTTGGTCTGCGAAGTCGAATTTGCGGAATGGACGGGCGATAATATTTTGCGGCAAGCTGCGTTTATCGCTATGAGAACAGATAAACCCGCCAGGGAAATTATTCGCGAGCATGCCATCAAACCGCCAGTTGCTCCGCACGATGAAAATACCAAAAGCCCGAAAGCAAAATCAGTGAAAGCCGGCGCCGATAACCTTGCGGGTATCCCAATAAAAACACTCCATGGAAAAACGACCACTGCAAAAAACACGGGGGTAAAAAATGGCAGGGGTAAAACTACATCGGCTACTGTGGCGGATATAAAAATTACTCATCCCGAACGAATTATCGACAGTGAAAGCGGTGCTACCAAACTGGAACTGGCGCAATTTTATGAATACATCGCCCCCTGGCTGTTACCGCATATCCAGGATCGGCCGGTATCGCTATTGCGCGCACCACAAGGTGTCGGCGGCGAACAATTTTTTCAAAAGCATGCGGAGCATATGGCGATTCCGCATATGCATCATCTCGATCCATCCCTGGACCCAGGCCACGCTCGCCTTATGCAAATAGATACACCACAAGCGTTAGTGGGGGCGGCACAAATGGGAACTATTGAATTGCATACCTGGGGCTCAACCAGCGAAGACATTGAAACCCCGGAGCGAATTATTTTCGATCTGGACCCGGACCCGGTGCTGCCATGGCGCAGTATTACGGAGGCTGCAACCCTGACACTCGCGGTATTGGATGAGTTAAAACTGGATGCGTTTTTAAAAACCAGTGGCGGAAAAGGTTTGCATATTGTAGTTCCATTAGCGCGTAAATTCAGTTGGGATTATGTAAAGGAATTTTCCAAAGCGTTATCGCAATTTATGGCAAAGCAAATACCGGATCGCTTTGTGGCGAAGATGGGGCCACAAAACCGGGTTGGTAAATTATTTATTGATTATCTGCGTAACCAGCGTGGCGCAAGTACAGTGTGTGCGTATTCAGTTCGTGCCCGGCCAGGATTGCCGGTCTCTGTGCCCATTACTCGCGATGAAATAAAGAAACTCAAAGGGCCTGCGCAATGGCATATTGGCAATTTGGCCGCGCGTCTGGAAAAATTAAAAGCAGATCCATGGAAGGGGTACACAAACCAGCAAGAATTGACTGCCGCGATGTGGAAAAAACTGGGTGCTAAACCGCCACAATAAATGTGCCTTAACGGTGAGCAGTGCGTTTATAAGTGTATTCACGGAATTGATCGGATTCAAAATCAAAGCGGCCGGGATTTTTTTTGGCTTCTTCCATCCAGCCGCGATGCCATTCAACTGATCTCAGTGTATTAATCGTGGTGAAAGGATTAATACGATAGTGCATCCCGGCAAGAAATGCATTCCGCCCTGCGCTGCGAAGGTCATCGACAGAATTTTTTTGTTGTAATTGAATATCAACGGTTTCATTTCGCGAAGAGTTCAAACCAAACGTTTCAATCTGGCGACGCAAAAAACTGACCGCTGCCACGGTATGCTCCTGTAACGCGAATTCGAGAAGATCTATTTTAAATGGTTTGCAAATTCTCATTTCCATTCCCTGAACTTTGTTTCCGTTGGAATCAAGGGCGTAAATAGAAAAGTAATCATGGTCAATGAGATTGATAATGTGGATTTCAATTCTTTCATTATTAATCTCAATTATATCTGCAAGCATTGGTAATCCCTCATCGTTTGGGATTTCAATAAGATTTAAGCCGCCTGTGCGAAGTCAACGTGAACAATACGAAATCAAATCAGTGTCGATGACAGGAAGGAGCTGTTATGTATGGAACAGGTTTATACGTAACCACTGGGGAGGATCGGAATGAAGTTAATCCTTTAACTTCCTGTCAAAAAAACATCCATGTTGCCAGTCCAATTGGGGCACATATGGTCAAGATTCCTACCGGGTTTCATCACATGCGGATGAACCAGAACTCCCTCCCGCATATAGCCATCGGTACATAGATACATACATACCTAATCATACGACGATTTTATTATTGCAATAACAAGGCCATGTTCGCCAAATGGCTTGCCCATCAGCATTTATGTGGCCACATTGGCATCTGTACATTAATTTTCTGCGCTAATTTCGATAAATTTTTGTAAAAACGACATTGTGCAGCACGCAACTTTACAGAGCCGAAGATGCAACACAATCTGCATGCGATGGTTTAACGCGTCATTAAACCCTATAACAATAATGAGACTAATTAGAATGAGACTGATCGGAATGAGACTAATTGGAATGACAGGTAAGGGGGAAAGGTATTACAGGAAGCGTGTATCGCATAAATAACCAAAAAATAATCAAATAATAACAAAGGAGCGATGAACACCTTTGTTATTAAATGGATCGCGTATGGATAGCGCTATTACGATAATTTCGCTAGCAACTCTTCTTTGCGCTGCGCGAGTTTGGCTCCCAGTTCTACCAAATCAAGCTTTGATTGTTTGACTTGTGGAAAAATCTCATTTTGTTCTTCCTTAACGTGATGTTGCACATATTCTGAAAGCACTTTGACTTTTGCATCGTACAAGTCGCTATTTGTTTCGGCATCTTCGATTTGAGCGATCAGATATTTCAATGTTTCGTGCTCAACTTTTGCTTCTGGCACCAGCGTTTTATCTTTCAATACCGGTTGTATTGCCGGATAAAATATTTCTTCTTCAATTTGCGCATGCACAGTCAATTCCTGGCAGATTTCCTGCACCAGCGCTTTCTTCCTGGATGATGAGCGTGCGGATTCAAATTGCTCAAAAAGCTCGCTAACATGTTTATGGTCTGCTCTTAGCAAACGTGTTGCTTCTTGAGCTTTACCGGCGGGGCTAAGTGGAACGATTTTTTTTGCTGAACTAGTCATGTTTTTCTCCAAAATAATAAACACGGTTGCATGATTAGGACGCCCTCATAGTAATAAAGTTTTATTTCAAATCAGTAAATAGCGGTATAACGCTTAAATTAATGATTGCTCGCCAGGAATTGATGATCGATACAGGCTTTTTCAATAGTTGTAGTGCGTCATTTTTGATTAGGTAAGTGCGGCGGAACTCAATGCGAATTTCCTTTGGGCATGGCTATTGAGGCCGATGATGGAGTAATCCTCCAGTAGTTTGTGGAGGCCATTACTGCCTGCCAAATAGGAATAAGCATAGGCACTAATGATCTAAATCCGGCGCAAAAAAATATGCTTAACTGCGTATTTTTGATCACTACACTTTAAACCGGATTTTGTAATTACTTTATATTGAGGAGCTGAACGTGGCTGTTAACGAGTTGGGAAGAAATTCATTGGCAAAGAATTCGTTTGTGAAAAAACTCATTTCATCACTGGGATTGTCTTTAGTGTTGTCACCGGTATTTTCTGCACATGCGGCACAGGAGATCCTGAATACATCCTACGATGTTTCCCGTGAGTTATTTGTGGCTATTAATCCGAAATTCCAGGGTTATTGGAAAGAAAAAACGGGCGAAGATATTAATATCCAGCAGTCCCATGCGGGTTCGTCGGCACAGGCTGCCGCGATACTACAAGGCTTAAAGGCTGATGTAGTAACCTTTAACCAATCCACCGATATTGATGTATTGCATGAGAAAGGAAAATTTGTGAGCCCGGATTGGCGAAAAAAGTTTCCTAATAATGCGTCACCTTTTTATTCAACTACCGCCTTCCTGGTGCGCAAAGGTAATCCGAAAAATATTAAAGATTGGGATGACCTGGCCCGTAAGGATGTAAAACTGGTATTCCCTAATCCAAAAACCTCGGGCAATGCCCGTTACACTTACCTCGCCGCCTGGATTTATGCTCACAATGCGTTTAATGGGGATGAGAAAAAAATCAAGGATTTTGTGAGTAAAGTACTAGGAAACGTAGTGGTATTCGATACCGGTGGCCGCGGTGCTACCACCTCATTTGTGGACCGCGCGCAGGGTGATGTATTGCTCACATTTGAATCGGAAGTCAATTTGATTCGCAAGGAATACGGTTCCGATAAATACGATATCGTCGTTCCCAAAATCAGTGTGCTGGCTGAATTCCCGGTTGCTGTAGTCGATTCTGTTGTTAAGGAGAAAGGTACTGAAAAAGTAGCGACTGAATATTTGAATTACTTATATTCACCTGCAGCACAAGCTATTTTGGCCAGCTATTTTTACCGTGTCCACGATGAACAGGTAAAAGCCGATTACGCCAAACAATTTCCGGAACTTAAACTGGTGAGTGTTGAATCGATATTTGGCTCATGGAAAGACGTCAACGACAAGCACTTTGTAACAAGTGGCATCCTTGACCAACTATTACGGCAAGCAAAGAAACAATGATTGTTGCGATCATTGCACCGTAATCATTTCAAAAAATAGTTGATGATGAATAATCTGTGACGAAATCTACCCGCGTACTTCCCGGTTTTACGCTCAGCCTCGGGCTGGGCGTATTTTATTTAAGTATTATCGTTTTACTGCCAGCGATCACACTGGTAATGCAATCACTGCAGATTACCTGGGATAAGTTTGTTTTCTATATTACTGACCCGCGTTTGTTGTCCAGCTTTCGCGTGACATTCCTGGCGGCGGGGATCGCGACATTTTTTAACCTGTTATTGGGGTTGCTACTTGCCTGGATTCTGGTTCGTTACCAATTTCCCGGGAAAAAGCTGATTGATACATTGATTGATTTGCCCTTTGCATTACCCACTGCTGTAGCCGGGTTAACACTCTCGGCATTGTTTGCGGAAAACGGCTGGATAGGGCAATGGCTGGTGCCGTTTGATATTAAAATTTCCTATACTTTTTGCGGCATTATCATCGCGATGATTTTCACCAGTATCCCGTTTGTTATAAGAACCTTGCAGCCGGTCCTGGAAGATTTATCCCCTGAATTTGAAGAGGCAGCGGAAACCCTTGGGGCAACCAGGAGGCAGGTTTTCTTGCGGATTATTTTGCCCCATATTACGCCGGCGTTGATGATCGGTGTCGCCTTGTCTTTTGTACGCAGCCTGGGTGAATTTGGTGCGGTCATATTTATTGCCGGCAATATGCCGTATGAAACGGAAGTTGTATCGCTAATGATTTTTACTTATATCGGCGAATACAATTATCCGGCGGCATCGGCAGTTGCGATGCTTATTTTAATCACTTCATTGCTGTTATTGCTAATCGTCCAGCTGTTACAAAATTATTATGGGAAACGCCTTAAGCGTTAACTTTTAATTATTACCATGCGGCGTCAACTTTTATCACACTATGCAAACCTACATCGCACAAAAGCCCGGAACGGGCGGTAAGGTATTAATTGGTTTAGGGATATTTTTTGTATTCCTGTTACTGATTTTGCCGTTGGCATTAATTTTTGTGGCTGCCTTTCGCGGTGGTTGGGAGTTATTTGCCAGCAATTTACTCGATAAAGATATGCTTGCCGCAATCCGCTTAACCTTGTGGGTGGCGTTGCTGACAGTACCTGTTAATTTGGTTTTCGGCACGTTGATCGCATGGTGTGTTACCAAATTCCAATTCATGGGCCGCAAATTACTCATCGCATTTATTGATGCGCCTTACGCGATTTCTCCCGTTGTTGCCGGGTTATGTTACCTGCTGCTTTATGGCAACCAAAGCTGGTTGGGTGGATGGTTGAATGAGCAGGGCATTCAAATTATTTTTGCATGGCCAGTCATTGTGTTGGTTACGATTTTTGTTACCAGCCCTTATGTTGCGCGGGAATTAATTCCACTAATGGAAGCGCAGGGTTCTGAAGAAGAGGAAGCGGCGATGGTGTTAGGTGCAAATGGTTTGCGTATGTTTTTACGGGTTACCTTGCCGAATATCAAATGGGCTTTACTTTACGGTACTGTATTAACCACCGCGCGCGCAGTAGGTGAGTTTGGTTCGGTTGCCGTAGTCTCCGGTGCAATCCGTGGTCACACCAATACCTTGCCACTCCATGTGCAACTACTGCAACAGGATTACAACAGTATAGGTGCCTTCACTGCTGCGTTATTACTTGCATCCATTGCGCTCCTGACTTTAATCCTGAAGACACTGTTTGAATTTTTCCAGAACAGGAAGTTATCGGGTTCAGCTCATTAGGGTTCCGGCAAACATTCACTGGAAAAATAAACAGCCAACCGGTATTCAAATCGGCGTTGTAAGTATTACGCGGGAATTATTAATCGATTGGTTGCTGCCGGTCTCATAATAGGTCGGGTTTGGCCAGGCGTAATTCGGTCGGGACTCGTTTGTTATCCAGTACAAAGACGCGGTTATTTGCTGACCGCAGTTTTGTTAACTCATGGGCGAAATACGATTGGAATAATTTATCCATAGAGCCATCGCTTTTGGCTTTGATAAGGCCTTTTTCAACACGTTGGGCAAGCTCGGGGTAGCGAATACTGACCTGGAATAAAACCGGAAACGGATAGTAAATTAAAATTCCTGGCGCAACGGTAACGTCTTGCGAGTACTTGCCAAATTTTTGAATGAAATTCTCGACCTCAATGGTGCTCAACGGAATGTAATCAATTCGTCCCGCTGCCAGCATGGCGAACAACTTATAATAATCTGCTTCATCGTTCACTTGGTAACCATTGGAACGATAAATGAAAACATCTTCCCAATCCTTGCCTTGGCCCGCGACTAATTTTTGTAATTGCGATTCCTGCGTTATAGCGTTGAATTTTTCCAGGTCGTTTTTGCGGATAACCAAACGGCGATAACCCAATAGCCCATGCAGAATGGGAATTTTTACCGCGATGCGTTTATCACGTTTTATTTCCGAGGGAACTGTGTCAGTAGTCCAATTGGGTGTGGCCTCAATATTAATCAAATTGCCACGGCTAACTTCACGGCTGGCCCGCAACGAGGTAATTTTTTGATCGACACGTATTAATTGATAATCACCGTAAGTATTACGTGTTTTTTCCAGCGCAAGTTTCAATAATTCAAATTGATATTGGTCGCGAGTTGGGCTTGCACCCAAATCCCATTATCGGTAGACCATAGGTGATCCATCATCGGCGCGGCTGTTAGCGGAGAACAAAAAGAGTAACACGAGGGCAATGACGGAATAGCGATATGAGCAGTGTGTCGGGTTTTCCATCGCGGGACTCCAGGATACTGATCAACGCGTTTAACGGAGAGAGGACTGATTATCTGATTCTAGCAGCCTGATTTCCCGCTTCATATCCCGGGTACAGAAGGTTAACAAAAAATGACGCAACTTGAAATTTTATATCGAAAAAAACCTCGCAGGGATCTGTTTGTATAGGCTTGTTATCCATGCGAGGTTTACCAGGGCTTGTGTGTTACTGTCTTGAGCCAAAATGCCTTATCAGGTCAGGTCAATATTGCAATCAAAATAATGACCGGAATAGGGACACCGAGAAACCACAGTAATAAAGAACGCATAATTACTCTCCTTTGTTAAATGGAAAATTATAAATCGCGTTGGCGGCCACCGAAGGTAGCAAGCCAGCTGGCAGTAAATGCACCGATTAACAATGAAATAAATAACCAGAGCGAAATATACGCAGTTGCTTTGCGAGCTTCATCAGCTGCTTTTTTTGCAGCGGCTTCGGTCTCACGCAATTTTGTTTGCCACAGGTTATAAGTTTCTTTCACTCTTTGCTCCGCTTCCGGCTGGCTAAGGCTGGTGTGTGCAGCAACAATCTGGCCGAGGTACCGGGCATCATTTTCCGGGAGTGCATTATTTCGCAGGGCATTAATAAATATGCGTGCTACCTCTGCGTTTGCAGCATGTTCATTACGTGGCGGTGGCAAGGGTAAAGTTGGGGATGCGGCAGCGTTTGGATCAGTTACATTGGTCGGGGCAGTAGTTGGCGCGGCACTGGCTGGTCTGCGAAATAAAGTATCAATAAAATAACCTGTTGATTCACCGTGCAAGCCAAACCGGTCACCGAATTCACTGGAGCTTGCGCCCGCAACGGCAGCTGATGTTGCTACACCATTTGCAACGCTCGCGCCGGCTTTAATTCCTCCGCCAACCACAGTTGCGATAGTTGTGGTGAGTAAGCCTGCGGTTAATAAAGTGGCGACTGCCCACGCAAGGAAGCCATGCGCAGTATCGCGAAAATAAATTTCGTCGCGATCTGTTGATGAGGCCCAGCGTGTCCGTAAGCGACCTGCCAAATAACCACCAAGACCGCTTGCAGCAAGTGAAGTTAGGGTGATCCACAGGATTCCGGAGATTCCCAGTGTTTTTGCGCTCACACCATCGTTAGCCCACGGGGAGATTGAGCTAAAACCCAAACCCGATCCCAGTATCAACAGGATTAACGATAATGCGGCAGCACCTGCGGCGCCGGCAAAAATTGCGCCCCAGGATACAGCACTCGCAGAGTTATCTCCCCTGTTGGGGGAGGGCAGGATTACATCAGTTTTTTCATGAACTTCAATTGTTGTAGCCACGTTGATCTCCTTCATTTATTGGGACGATAAAAATTTTCCAGTTTTAAAATTATTTCGAAATCCGGTTAACATTTATCAAATGCCTGGTATTAAGCGCTTATGCTGCCTGGCCAACCAGAAAGCGCCTGGTTACCGTGTCTAATTCCGAGTCCAGCCACAGGGCTCGTGTTTCGGCATGATCCAGAATTTTTTGGCTGAGTTGCCTGGTGGTTTCATCGCCAGATGCTTCGGTTGCGGAAATCAGAATCTTGTAAGATCCAATCGCAAATTGATTGAAGGTGTGTAAAGCAAGAATTCCCTTAACAGGTTCATCACTCACAACGGTACCGGAAAAATTTTGCGCTCCAGCGAGTAACTTCCCAACGGTATCTTTAATAACAGAAGGCCCACTTCCCAATTGCTGGATGCGAATCGAAAGCAGTTTTTGGAATTCCCTGAAAAAATTTAATTCAGCGGTTAGTTTTGCACGCAATTCCGGATAATCCTTTAAGCGATCTGCTTGCCCGGAAAAAAGCTTCTCACCCTGTTCTTCCAAAGCATGCGCATCGCGCAACCAATCGCGAATATTTTCATTGCGGGAATCTGCCATTTTATTTCTCCTGACAAAATATGCTGTTGAATTACCACAATGCAATATGAATACCATCGACGTAATTACTTCATTTATCAGGGTTTTCCTGCGCTTAAGATGCCAATTAGAGCGTTGATGCGACTGGATGCAGGCTAAATGGCACTGGAAATGTGTAAATTTTGCAGAGTTTTGATGTGGTCGGCATGTTGGGAAGGGAATTTCACCAACGCGTTTTTCACCAGGGGCGGATTATGGAAGCTCCGTTGGCTGCCAAACTGTTGGGTGTTGATAAGAAGTGACACAAATAAATACGTACTTGCCTGTAATCCATTTAAATAAATTTATGCAGCAATGCAAAAGGTTGAATTATTTTTAATTTTATTGAAGTGTGGAGGATCTCTTAAGTCGGCTTTTAGTAATTGTTTTCTGTTTGTTGGCAATCATTGGTGAGTTGTATTTTATGCTTCGCCCAACATAAAAACCGATCATTTCTGACCGGTTTTTATTACAGTATTGTTTTTATTACATCAACTTTTTTATTGGCAACTGCGCACCAATGTCCAGGCCTGGGTCCAGGCCCAGCCAGTTCCCGGTGAATAAGCTGCGCCACCCAACGAACACCATCCCCCTACGCTGCAACGGTATTCACTGCCGCCATTTTGTACCAATGCACCTGCCGCATAACTGGTGCCACTGGCAAAAACGGGTGATGTGCAATTACCGCTGACAGACGTTGATGATGCGCTACTGGATGATGGCACTGCGCTTCTGGAGGAACTGCTGGCGGAGCTAACCCTGATGACTGAAGATTGGCTGGATGTTGTTTCGCTGCATGGCCCCATGTCTGACCAGTAATTATATTGGCCGGAGGTTTCCGCAGGATTATTTCCCTGGGTCCAATAGTTCGCCGAATAACGTCTGCCATTGTAGATAACTTCCTGCCGCGCGTTGTATTGCGTGCTGGCATTCCAGGTCGATAAATTTACACAGGCGTTATCGCTAATGCTGGATGAGGAGCGCGACGTTGTGGTAATGCTGGAACTGGAACTGCTGGATGCGACGGAGCTTGATGAATTGGTATCAGGTGAGTAAATCACATCCACACATTGGTAAAAACCTTCCGGCGCATCTGCCTTGTCACGTTGCCACACGCTATAAACAATATGTCGCCCTGTACGCGCTGGCAGTGTGACTACATGAGTCGACGTGGCTTCATTACCTGCGCGTCCCGATTGGTGAATCTGTTCCAGGTCGGACCACTTCAATGGTTGTAACGGATTAAAACCCTGCTTGGTGATGTAATAGCGGAAATAAGTGGTTCTGTGTTGCGCCGTATTAGTCCAGATAAACGCGCGTGGCCCGGCCGAAACCTGCGTCGCCGGCCAATCATTTCTGGCAAGATCCAGCCCACCAAAATCACCATGGCCCGCACTGCATAATTTGCCATCGGGAATTAATGCCTGGTGATTATTATCAGCACCAATCACATTAATTGACCAAGGCTCATAAATAGCGGCGTTGCCCGCTGCAAATGCTGCTTTACACGCAGCATTGCGCGGAGTTTCCGGACTGGGGCCATCATCGCGACACGCTACCGCGCGCCCTTTCGGGCTGGAAACATATCCATGTGCGCTAACATCGATGGCACCGAGCATCATGGATGCCCCGGCTAATAGCGAGAATACTTTCACTATATTCTTGCGAAAAACGTCAGGTTGATTATTCATTATTTTTATCCTCTTTTCCTTTCGGACGATTGAATGTCATTGCATTTACATGCATCTGCAAATGCGGTTTGTGCGCATAAGATTGCCATTCTCCTACAAGGCAATTAACGTTTTACATCGTCATTAATTTGCAACATCAGCGGGGTTACAACAGAAAGGCGCGCTTATTGCGCAATCGCAGTCTACGAGGGCAATAACTAAATGGCGAGTTTGACTTTTGGGTTTTACGTTCGACTTTTAGTATAGGGGCGCGTAATAATTCAAAAAAAATTCATTATAATAATTTTCGCGACATAAGTTTTTATTGGAAATGTTAAATATCTTAATCGGAGAGTTGCTTAATTGTTGTTCAGATTATTTGAAATCTGCTACGCCTGCTACAAAATGCTAGGCAACTGTAATTTCGCAGAATTTTACAACCGGCGCATATTCGTTGAAGTTTGAAATAATTTAAATAAGATTTAAGACGCACCTTGAAAACTAGGTGCGCTTTTCAATTTCTGCGGGTTTTATAGCCGATTGCAATTTTTCAAATGCTGCTTTATCACCTTCATGAGCTGCTGAGATAATGCTAAAAAGATTGTTTAATTTTTCAACAGCCTCATCGGATAATGGCTTTAGGTTTTCATTGCCTTCGCGGTTCAGGATGGAAGAAACTTTATCTTCATATTTTTTCAGGAAGCCATTTTTATCTTCTACCGTAAAATCCACTTCCTTCAAGAGTTCAAAAAGAGATGTAATTGGATGCTGTGCGGAAGATAAATCATCGGGGGTTTCTCCTTGTTCGCGCGCAAAATGTTGGTATTGCTGTTCCGCTACGGCACGCTGGCCAATGTAACGCTGTGATAGTAGTTCTTCTGGAGAAAGAGTATCTAAATATTCAACATACTTTTCGAAGAACATTTTCATGTCTGGCGGGTCCTGACGTGCATATTTCATAAATGCATTCATTTCTCTCTCGGTTAATGCATTTTGAATGGCGGTAAGTTCTTTTTCCGAAAGCGATTTATCATTGAGCTTGCTAGCCAAATTCTCCGGGTATCCTTTCAAACTGTTCATGGTGCTTTCATACACCTCCCTTCCATGTTCCTTAAGGAATTGGTCTACTGTTGCGGACGCTTTATATTTTTCCAGTGCACTAATCGCTTCATTAGATAAATTGACGATGGCAGTGGGGGATTCACTCGACGATGTTTCAGGTGTTTTTTCATCCACTATTGTTGAAACAGTTTTTCTTGTGCTCATATCACTTGAATACGCATTATACAATGCTGTAGTAGATACGCTGATCATGTCGATTTCCTCTTACAGGATACGCTCACTATTAATATTGCTGTAAGCGGCGACTTCTTGCCGTTTGTTCGGCAATGCCTGTCTTAATTCTCAGTTTATGGCGCAATAGTTTTAATTGAGCGTCTTGTAAATCATTTTTTAATGAAAGGTGGTGGGTATAACGCAATAAGGGTGCCAGAGTTTTTTTGCGGGGGAAAATCAATCCGTTTAAGAATTTTTAACCTTCGGGAAACAGGCCTGTGTTCTTGAGCCATTTTCCCTCATTTTGTTGTTAATGGAATTGGTCGATATTTTTTTACGCCGGCATTATTTCAATTTAATTTTCGTGTCAGAAATTGGGACAACCTGTAGGGAAGCAAGCGCAACAGCTTCAAAAAAAGCGTGAAGCGCTTGGGAAAATGAATTTCAAAACCTTGCGCGAGCAAGCCATCCGCTATTTCGGTGGCGGCTTGTTCCGGTTCAATCATCGCTGGCATTTTGAAATTATTTTTATCGGTCAGCGCTGTGCGTACGAAGCCGGGGCTGATCAATTTGATATCGATTGAGCTCTTGCATTCAGCGTGCAAACTTTCGGCAAGGTTAATAATCGCGGCTTTGGTTGCGCTATAGGGTTGACCGTTAGGCAGGCCAATATAACCTGCGACACTGCCACACAATGCCAGTTGTCCGCGTGGTTGTTGGGCTTTCAGGATAGGTAAAACTGCGTGTACTACATTGAATGCGCCGGTCAAATTAATATCGACAATACCTTTGGTTGCCACTATATCAAGCGCATCGGTTTTCATCGGTGCGTAAGCGGCCGCTAAAAAAATAATGCGATCAATACGCCCAAATGCAGCGCGAATTGCCTGCGCGGTGCGCAGTGTTGTTTCAGCGTTCGCCGTGTCCAGTATAAACACGCTATGGCGTTCACCCAGTTCATCATTTAATTTTTCAAGTTCATCCTTGCGTCGCGCGGACAGCGCAAGAATGGCGCCGCGCGCGGAAAGCTCCCGTGCTAATGCGTAGCCAATTCCGCTGCTGGCACCGATAATCCAGACGATCTGGTCTTGATAGGGACGGTTCATTGTTGCTTCTGCATAAAAATAGTCAGTTCAGAAACGGTGATGCCAAATTTTTTCAAGTATGAGCGATTGATCAATACCCCGTCATTCATTAACCACATCCAATCGTCAAAGCGAATGTGATAAGTCGTGTCTTTCACCGGGAGGTCCATTACGTAATTCCAGCGCACCGCACTGCCTTCGGCTTTGCCAGTGGCTTTGTCGATAATATCCGCTGCGGTTCCCTCGAAAGTGCCGTCGGGTAACTTTTTAATCGTCCACACGCGTTGTTGTTTTTCACCGTCGTAATAATCGAAATGCTCAGTCAGCGTGCCAACATCACCATTCCATTCGCCCACAAGGTCGATATCGAACCGGCGCACTACGCGACCGCGCCAATCCTGCACAATCCCCCAGGCTTTGATGGGGCCATTAAAATATTCCTTAATGTCGGCGCGCGGTGTGGTGTCTTTGTAATAATCAATATTATTGGCGGCGCAACTGCTAAGCATGATGAGAGCTCCTATTGTGGCCATGATTTTGAAAATTTGCATTGTTGCCTCCTGAACCTGATCGAATAAAAAAAGCATACAGCAACGCGGCTGCAACCAATTTCAACACACAGGGAACCAGCGCGTAAGCGGCGGACAGTGTTGCAAGCGCCGCCTGTGAGTTAACGGACTGTGGTTTAAAACCGGCTACATCAAGAACCGGAAGCGCGATAGCGGAGGCCAATGCCAGGCTGGCTTTGCTGATAAATGCCAGAAACGCGTAATGCGATGCTGAACAGGCACGGTTAGCGCGCGCATGGATATGATCAGCCAGAATGGATGGCGGCAGCGTTAAATCCGCACCGAGTGCAAGGCCGGAAACTATACACACTATCGCATACGGCCACACATCGCCGGCCGTCAAAAAAAACGCACAAATAAAGCCGGCTACAGCGAGAATATTGGCGCAACACCACGCCTTGTATTTTCCGTGCCGCACACTGATTTTTTTCCACAATGGCATAGCGGCAGCGCCGGAAAGAAAATAGAGCAGTAAAAATAAACCGGTCAGTTTTTCCGCACCGATAAGATCGCGCACATAAAAAATAACCAGGATCGCTGGAATACTCGACGCTAACATACTCACACCGTACACAACAAAAAGTCGCCAGCTTTCCGTTGGCAGCGCGCGTATTGCTGCTAGCGGTGATAAGTGTGTGTTATTAGTCGCAGTTGTTGCAGAACGTAAAGCCAGTTTTGAAAAACAGATAATGCCGGCAAGCATCAATAGAAAAAGGATTCCCGCATACCCGCGATAAACTTCATCGGTAGTCATCCATTGTGAAAGCAACGTCGGCACCGACACCGCGATAACCAGCCCGATAATTCCAAACGCTTCGCGCGCGCCGGCAATTCGTGTTTGTGCATTAGCATCCGTAGTCCATAAGGTAGCTTGCGCACCGAGCACAATGATCAACACGCTGTAAGCGCTCACCGCAAACACCATACAGAGTGAAAACCAGATTGCAGGCGAGAAAAAAAGGCTGTTAAAAAGCCCGAAAACCGAAAGGCATAATATCGCTCCGGCGATGGACAGCAATAGCAGGAAATGATTTTGCAGTTTATCGGTGAACCAGCCGATTAACGGGTCTTGTATTGCATCGAATGCTCGAATTAAAAGCAGCAATGTGCCAAGTAATGTGAGTGAGAGTCCGTAGCGCGTTGCAAAAAAATCCGGCGCTAACACGTACAGGGGAAAGCCGGCAAAAGCGACAGGCAAGGCGATAAAGCCATATTGTAATAGCGATTTGCCCGTGATTGCCGGCGTGTTCATTTCAGCCCCAGCAGTGCGCGGCGCAATGCGGGTTCAGACGTTTTTTCCGCGAGCCAGATGCCAAAAAAAGATTTACCGAAATCATCACCTTTGATAACACCAATAAATGTTGCGTCATCGTAAAACGTAGTTTGTTTACCGGGAATGTATACCGCAGTTAAAACCGTACCTTTTTTGACGTCGGGGAAAATGGCTTTCATTTGTGCATGCCAGGCGGCCAGTGTGACTTCGTCGGTAAAACCTTGCTGGCGTATTTCCTGTACTGACCGGTCGGCAATATCTTTGCCTTTTATTACGCGAAAATATTCGATAGACAATGCAAATGATTTGCCCGGGTCCCACACACCATCGGGTGCAAAGAGCGTCGCTTCGTAAACATCCCAGAATGCATAGGATAAAACACCGCGCCCCACCACTGCTGCATCCGGTATGGATGTTTGTACCGTTTCAGCCGGAACTGCATGTTCGCCAGCGGCAAACGCATTTATTGCGTGCAGGAAAAAAATGCTTTGGAATGTCAGGCCCAGAAACACCATATTCAAAAACGGTATGTCCAGCACCGCCATGTACCTAGACCGCATGTTGAAGTCCCCACTGCATGACATCAGTGCGTCCGTGCCGGAAAGAGGCAATGCAGCAGGTCAGGTAAAAACGCCACATGCGAATAAATTTCGTATCAAACCCCATGGCTTTTACCTCGTTGATTCGCGCATCAAAATTATCGAGCCAATGGCTAAGCGTGAGCGCATAATCCTGGCCGAAGGCAAACTCATCCGTTACGCGCAGCCCCGCTTTGGCACTTTCTTCGCGGAATCGCGCTGGCGATGGCAGCATACCGCCGGGGAAAATAAATGTGCGAATTGCATCACCACTGGTACGGTAGCGTTCAAAATTATCGTCGGCAATGGTGATGCTTTGCAGCATCACTTTACCGTTAGCAGCAAGCAGTGATTTTAATTTGGCGAAATAAACCGGCCAGAATTTTTCGCCGACTGCTTCGAACATTTCAATCGAGACAATCTGGTCATACGCACCGGTTTGGCGGCGGTAATCTTCAAGCGCGATAACGGCATTGTTGCCAACACGTTGTGCCGCAAATTGATGTTGCGCGGCCGAGATGGTCAGGGCCTTGATGCCATAATCACCGCGTTGCAGTGCGCGCTCTGCAAACCCGCCCCAGCCGCAACCGATTTCCAGCAGGCTGCCGGATGGATTGAGCCGGTCAATCATCCGGTCATATTTCCGTGTTTGTGCCGCCTGCAGCGATTCCTTGTCATTATCAAAAATTGCGGCGGAATAGGTCATGGAGGGATCGAGCCAGAGCGAATAGAAATCATTGCCCAGATCATAGTGGGCATGGATATTTTTTTTGCTGCCGCGTTCGGTGTTGCGCGTAAAAAGATACGCGATACGCGCGGCGAACCGGCCCAAGGCATTGCCGCAAATATAATTGTCGAGCGCCGCCTGGTTTTGCAGCCCGAACAAAAATAACTGTGTTGGATCAGTGGAATCCCACCAGCCATCGCGATAGGCTTCTGCCAGCGCGATATCGCCGTGACGGATCAGCGCTGCGATTAAACGCCAATCATGAATATCAAATTCCGCATTGGCGCCGGGTTGGTTACCGTTAAATATATGTGTTTGACCATCGGGTGTGGTGACGCGGATAGTGCCGGATTCAATGCGCTCCATTGCGCTGAGAAAACGGTTGGTAATGTGACGATCAAACATGTTAGTAACCTCGTAAAAACTTATTGGTGGCAGCGTTTTTTCGCTCGCCTTTTTCGTTGTCATATCTTGTTAAGGTTTCGGGTTGCGGTGGTACGTTGTGCAAGTTGCACAGGTTTGGTGATAAAACGAATACCGCGCAGTAACAGTTTTAACGCTTGCCAATGAATTAATGAAATGGCTTTCATCGCGACCAATGGATGCCGCCAGAACGCGCGCTGTAACGTTTGTGATGTCAGTGGTGCGAGTGTGCCGGTCAACGAAGTGACCAATTGTTTTTGCTGGTCAGCATCGTAGTAATCGATCCAGATGCCCAGAGTGTCCGCAGTGAAATCAAAACGAAATTTATAATTGCCATGCCGGTTAAGAAAGGGCGACACATGAAACACCTTTTCCGCTTCGAGCCATTGATCGGCGGTAATCGGCGCGTGGTCCGGGTTCGCGCACAGATAATTATGTTGCTCGCCAAAGGTGTTGTGGACCTCGCACAACACCGCTCTTAATGCGTGGCTTTCATCCATACAAAAATAAAAACTGACGGGATTGAAAACATAACCGAGCACGCGCGGCATGGTGACGAGGGTGATGTGTTGCGTTTTATGGTCCAGGCCGTATTCCGCCAGGATGTTCCTGACCCAGGGGGTTGGATCGCTGCCATCGCGCGGGCCAACATCCTCCCGGTGAAAACTTGCAAAGCGTCCCGGAACCGGCGCAGCGGGCAATGGCAACACCAGGTAATAAATGCCGTAATGGAAAGCGTTGGCTTTGGGAAACAGCCGTTTGTGCACGACTTGCGCGGTATAGAGTTGCGCTGTGGTCACCATGGCGGCAAAACCCCCATGCGTTCCGCCAGGGCTACGGCGCTGCCAAGGCCATCTTCATGAAAACCGTAGCGCTGGTAGGCGCCGCAAAACCACAGGCGGTTATGCCCTTGTATCCCTTCAATGCGCGCCTGGTTTTCAATTGCTGCGGCGTCAAACACCGGATGCTCAAACATCACATCATCGTGGATAAGTTCAGCCGCCGGTTCGTGGCCGGGGTTCAGCGTCACTATTAATGGTTGGTCGGTCGCCAGTGGCTGGAGATTATTCATCCAATAGCTGAGCGACACACAGGGATTGTTATCGGCCTTGCTTTCGGAAAGGTAAACCCAACTCGACCAGGCATTGCGCCGCTTGGGCATAAAACTGGTATCGCTGTGCAACACGGCGCGGTTGGGTTGATAGGTAAACGCGGAAAGAATTTTTTGTTCCTGGATGCTTGGATTGGCAATCATGGCGAGTGCCTGGTCGGCGTGACAGGCAAAGATCACCTCATCAAAATATTGCATTCCTGCATACGAGTCTTCCACCAACACACTGTCGTCGTTGCGTATCACATTGGTAACCGCGCGGCCCAAATGAATGCGACCTTTAAACGGCTCTGTCAGCCGGCGCACATATTCGCGGCTACCGCCAACCACCGTGTGCCATTGGGGATGGTCGTTGATAGTGAGCAAGCCATGGTTTTCAAAAAAACGAATAAAGGTCCGCGCTGGAAATTTAAGCATATCGGCAAGCGGCATACTCCAGATCGCACCACCCATCGCCAATAAAAAATAATTCCGGAACCAGGGGCGCATGCCCAGATCGTCCAGGCAATCGCCCAGGGTGAACGAAGGATCTTTGTGAAGGTATAAATGCGCCGATTTATTAAAGCGTAAAATGTCGGCGATCATGCCGAGGAAATCCGGGCGTAACAAATTTCTTTTTTGCGCAAATATATTGGCGGGTTTGCGTGTGCCGTATTCAAGCCAGCCGTTGTTGATGCTCGCACCGAATGACATATCGCTGTCAGCGATAGGAACTTGCAAATGCGCCAGCAAGCGGGTGAGCAGGGGATAATTGCGTTTGTTAAACACGATAAACCCGGTATCCACCGGCACAACGCCGTCTTTGGTATTTACCTCCACAGTCCGGCTGTGGCCGCCGATATAGCCGTTTTTTTCGTAGACGGTAATGTCATGGTGGGGATGCAGCAGTGATGCTGCCCCAAGGCCGGATATACCGGTGCCGATTATGGCTATTTTTTTTCGACCTATCTGTGTCAAAGGTATGTCCTCGTTAGAGCCACTTACAATAGTAGAGGGCCTGGTATTGACACAAACTTACTCTTTTCTAAATTTTTGGTAAGGTTAGAAAGTATCGGGGAAGGTTTAAGGTTGTTGGCCAGGTTAAAACTTTATTGGTAAGCCTGGAAGGTTATGCGAACCCGCAAGCCCGGAGCCGCGTTCTCAAGGGTAATATGCGCCTGGTGTTGCTCGGCCACGGCGCGCACCAGGCTCAGGCCCAGCCCGTTGCCCGGCGTACTGCGGCTGGCATCGCCCCGGTAAAAATGTTTGAACACTTTTTCTTTTTCGTCGTCCGCGATTCCCGGCCCCTGGTCGCCAACCAATGTCACCACGTGATTCTTTTCAACGCATGTGTACAACACAATCACCGAATGCGACGGCGAAAATTTAATGGCGTTGTCGACGAGGTTGGCAAACAGCTGGAACAGCAAATCGCCATCGCCTTTAATCATTAAATTGGCGGCGAGTTTTATATCGAAGCGAATCTCTTTTTCCTCAGCGACCGGCTCATAAAGCTCAGCGATGTCATGAACAATTTTGCTCAAATTCACGTCGCGCATTTGCTGGCCGCGCTTGCCTTTTTCGATATTGGCAATGCGCAGCAATGCATGGAATACACCGAGGATGTGGTCGACATTCGCAAGCACCATGTCGATGTGTTCGTCATCGACGCGCTGGTTTTTCAACGCTTCAATATCGCTGCGCAAACCGCTTAATGGCGTGCGTAAATCGTGGGCGATATTGTTGCTGATTTCGCGCGCACCATTCATCAGGTCTTCGATTTTTGCGAGAAAACTGTTTAGCACCAGCGATAAATTACTCAAATCGTCCCAGCGGCTATCAATCGCGAGGCGTTGGGATAAATCACCCGTTTTAACAATATGTTCTGCGGTCGCCGCGATACGGTTAATTCTGCTCACCACAAAATGGCTGATTCCAAAACTTACCAGCACCACAATTAACATCAACGCCATAATGAGCCAGCTCAAATGTTTGAGCTGCTCATAACTCGCAATCAGTTCCTGCACATTGCGCGCAACCATAATGCGCGCGCCGTTATCGAATGTGTGGATTTTTGCAGCAAATGCCTGGTTGCCGTGGAATGTTTCAAGGTCAAAACCCAAAACGCCTTCAGTAATCTTCTGGATGGTAGCGGGCATGGGGTCAATGGAGCCGCCCAGCAATTTTCCCGCTGCATCTTCATAGCGGAAGCGCACGATCTGATCATCCTTGGCCCGGCGTTGAATGTAGGGCAGCAACTCGCCCTCAACATTCGCCATGCCCGACACCATGCTGATTTCAATATCAATTGCGGCTTCGGTTTCGCGCAGGAAATCGCGTTTGCCCAAATCAATCAGGAAATAACCCAGGATGGCAGCAGACACGGCAAGCAACACTGTGAACAACAATGCCATCTTAAAACTGGAGCTTTGGATATAACGCCTAGAAACTGTCATCAACAATGTATCCTGCACCGCGCACGGTTTTGATTAACGTATTTCCGGTGTCGCCCAATTTTTTGCGCAAGCGGCTTATGTGCACGTCGATCACACTGGTCTGCGGATCAAAATGATAATCCCACACGCTTTCCAGCAACATAGTGCGCGTGACCAGCTGGCCTTTGAATTTTACGAGGTATTCCAGCAAACGGAATTCACGCGGTTGAAGATCAATGATTTTGCCGTTACAACGCACTTTGTGTGCGAGTAAATCTATTTCCAGATTGCCGGCTTTGAGTGTGGTTGATTGCGCGGATAATGGCAAAGATGCGCGTTTGCCCAGCGCTTCGACCCGCGCCAGGAGTTCAACAAACGCGAAAGGTTTAACGAGATAATCATCGCCACCAGCGCGCAAACCGGTCACTCTGTCATCTACGTCACCAAGCGAGCTTAATATCAAAACGCCGGCCAAATTGCCGCTACCGCGCAATGTTTTAATAATGGAAAGACCGTCGAGCAACGGCAACATACGATCAATAATCAGCACATCATATTTTTCATGCAACGCGCGATGAAGGCCGATTTCCCCATCCTCAGCCAGATCAACAACATGCCCGGCTTCCTTTAAACCTTTTCCGACGTAGGTACGGATTTTTGGATCGTCTTCAATAATCAGGATTTTCATGGATTATCTTTTGTGTGTTTGAAATGGTGGAGTTCACCGATATGCCATGCAATGTATCAAAGGGGCTATTCATCGCGCTAGTGAAAACCAGCGTTATAGTTGCAAGCTGGTGTGGCGCACACATGCAATTGATTTAAATTTCGTCTAAGTGTTTTTAAAGTGTTGAGACGAAATTTAATGAGTCGTTCCAATTTGATTTCTTGCGGGGGGATTTTCGAATACATCCGATGTATTTGAATTGTTCATGATAGGACTTTTGTGTGTTTTAAGTTAACGGCTTCCAGTTAGTGGCTGGAAGCCGGGTGTTAACTGGAGCACATGCAGGGCTCCGGGCATATTCCCCTTGCGGGTTTCACAAAAAAGCTGACGATTGTTAAGATTTAAAACGACGGCGAGTCATCATCCCGAGCAAACCTAAACCTAACAATATCAAGCCGCTTGATTCTGGAACATTAACCGGCTCCCTGGCTGTACGGACTAAAAGGCTTCCTCTACTTACGCCACTGCTAATACTAAGCGTTGCAATATTCGAAGCCTGCATGCTTAGACCGTAGCCCTTGTGTAGCCAGCCAGTCTTTTCGGAGTTATTACTAGAGGAATGATAATCCGCGACTTGCACTAGACCGTAGCAGGTAAAATCATACCGGCCGTTGCACTCATACTGATTTCCAAAAAAGAATTGAGAAAAGTCATGATTCTTGTAACCGCCAGGGAACGTGTAAGTTTTATCAATACGCCCGTTGCCGAAGCCACTGTCATACGCCAAGCCTTCAAACGCATTTATAAACCAGCTTGCACCGTCATGATTGCTGCTTTGCCAGCCTCCTAGCTCTCCCGTCCAGACACCACCCCATAATGAGCTCAATAGCGTTGTAGTTTCGGCGCGAGTTGCATAACGCCAGTCACCCGCATTCCAGGTATTGCCAAATCGGTCAGTAAAACCATCTTCGATATCGGCGCGGCTGAAGCCAACGGTATGATCCAGGGAAAGCCATTCCAAACCTTGCAAGGCTACTTGTTTTCCACCTGAGGTTACCTGGTCGCCAGAGATAATTACTGCATGGGCATTTACGCCCATCAATGCACCAACTCCCAAAATGAGACTTTTAAATTGTTTCAGCATCGAATAAATCCTTGTTGTAATTAGAAAAATAAATTTTAAAAAATGAAAAGCGCGACATTCTAAATCCACATATACAACATGACAATCCTTTTTGTTGTACGAAAAACCCCCTGCATCCCCTGGATATTGGACTTGACGAACGATTTAAGGCCGACGCTGAAAAAGCCTCAGTATTACCATAAAAACTGGCCGATCACGATCAGAATAATCGGCATGGACGAGGTAATTAATAAAAGCTTCCCGCAATGTCTGACGCAGCAGTGTGTCGTCTTGACTAATATTTTGATGCGCGTGATGCATATGAACCAATGATCAAATTTTAAAGGTCACTAAATGAATATTTTGTTTAATAATGGCAGCTTTATCACCTTTATTTGAACCCGATTTGATCATATGGATATGTCCGTCAGTGTCAACGTTATTTGCGCCTCCATCCCGTAGTGCCTGGTGTAAATCCTCTTTAGGTATTTTATGATTTACATTACTGCTGATGACGAAAAAATTAATAACGCCTTGAACCCCAAGGAGCTTGGCTGCGTTGAAAACAGCGGTACAAACCCCGCGATACAATTTTTTATTTGCCAATACCAGAGCCTGTAAGTTCATTTCTGATTCATGCTCTGTATTAAGGTTTTTTACATACACATCTCCAATAATATCTGAAGCTTTAACCTTGTGATGAGGCATGCCGATTTTTACGGCGGTAAAAATATCCTCTGGTTTGGTGGCGTCCACGCCAAAAACCCATAAATCACCTTCTATGATTGCTGCATCTTTAGTAATAGCACCAATTGCCTCTCGGTAAGGTGAAACAGGTATTTGACTTTAATTTTCCATACGGAGAGGGAATCTAAAGTGGTGCGTAAAACGAAATCGCGCTTTTGCCTCGAATTGTGCAGAATCAAGGTGCAGTCAACTTTATAGGCTGGCATACATTCGGCTAATGACAAAGCTCCTTTTAGCATTATTTATCTCCCTTTATAGATTCGTACGCTTCTGACGATATCGCATTTGCTAATGCAACAGGTTTTTTTTCATTGATGCCAAGAACACATTGCCTAATATCTGCAATCTCATCTGCAGACCCCTCAATATTTTCAGGGTCAAATTGCTCTGCATTAATCTCATTAATATTTAACGAAATATGGTCAGAGTGGAGATATTCTTGCAGTAACGTTTTAGCGCTTTTCTCTGTATCCGCAAGTACAACGCCTGTAGCGTAAATAGCATCCGAGCCATCCATATTCACACTGGAGGAAACTCCCATTGCCGCTTTAAATTTTATTAGCCAAATCATATCCACATCCCTAATAGAACCAAAAAACAAAAAAGTATCATACCCAATGGTTAAACAATATGTCTGAGACATAGTGCATTCGGCGAAAGATAATCATGCATCAATCCCCTTTTTTGCAAGGGGGATTGTTTAGAAATTGATGAATCAAACCCTATCCATCAACCGCTTTAATCGCACATCAATTGCATCGGCTTTATCAACCACTAATTGTGCAAAACGTTCGATGCCTTCGGTGCTATCCGCATCGAGGTCATCAACAAAACGATGAATAATTACACTCGTGGATTTACAATAAAACGCACAATGATGTTGGAATTCTCGATAGGAATCGTACAGCTGAACTATTTACCATTTGAGGCTTGGGGAGGGATTTTCGGATACGTCCGGTGTATTTGGATTGTTCATGATTAGACTCTCACGTATTTAAGTTAACGGCTTCCAGTTAGTAGCTGGAAGCCGGGTGTCAACTAGAGCCACGTGAGCGCTCCGGGCATATTCCCCTTGCGGGTTTTCTATTACGCCTCTCCACCCGGCCAAATGGCGGGCGCCACTTTCCCTACGAATATCGAAATCGCAAAAAAAGCTGACGGTTGCGGGGACCGTCACGTGTTCTAGTGGGGTGAACTTTAATGGGGTGGGGGAGGGTTGTCAAACGAGTTGGCTGAGTTAAAAGCAGGACAAAAAGTGATCGTACTGTAATGCTCTGATATTTGCGTAAGCTTGCAAAACTACTAATATCGATTTTTATAATGATCGTTATTCAATAGCAGGCACTGCCATGAATCGAGATTTGCCATTAGTAATGGAAAATAAATAGATGGCCACAATTATCCCTAATATTAATTCCAGCTCTACCAAAATGACCCCCGGTGAACGCCGATTCGGACAACGTTTGGAAAAATTCCTGGAAGATGATTATCTCTGCTGGTTTGATGTGCCTGTAGGTGCAGCCCGACGTTATCCGGATTTTATTATTTTGCATCCTGGGCGTGGATTGTTATTTTTGGAGGTAAAGGATTGGAAGTTATCCACTATTAAATCCATGACTCTCCAATCATTTACATTGCTGACTTCCAGCGGTTCCTTTAATAAATCGAATCCCATTGAACAAGCGCGCCAGTGCGCTTATCAAGTTGTAAATAAATTAAAACGCGATAATGCATTGGTCCAGGCTGATGGAAAACATCAAGGCAATCTGGTTTGCCCCTACGGTTACGGTGTAGTTTTTACCAATATTTCACGTAAACAATTACTAACTGCGCTGGGGGAAGATGGTGAATCGATTCTGCCTGCGCATTTGGTGATTTGTCAGGATGAAATGATGGAGAAAACGGATGCGGAAGAATTCCAGCAGCGTTTATGGAATATGTTTAGCTTTCAGTTTTCGCAAAAATTGAGTTTGCCGCAAATTGATCGTATCCGTGCGCATCTATTTCCCGAAATTCGAATTGGTTCGGTGAACGAAGATTTGTTTGCTTCACCAGTAGATGGCGATGATAAACCGGTTGATGTACCGGATATTGTTAAAGTTATGGATATGCAGCAAGAACAATTGGCTCGCAGCTTTGGAGAGGGACACCGTGTAGTACATGGCGTAGCTGGTTCTGGAAAAACATTAATTTTAGGATTTCGCTGTTGGTATTTGGCTCAAACTCAATCCAAACCTATTCTGGTGCTTTGTTACAACATTTCGTTAGCGGCAAAATTACGTGCATTTATGCGCGAAAAAGGCATTGAACAACAAGTGCAGGTTTATCACTTTCACGATTGGTGTGGGCAGCAACTGCGTAGCTACCATGTGAATTTAATAGACGGTAAAGAGCCAGTATGGGAGCGGCAGGTATTAAGTGTAATAAAAGGTGTAGAACAGGAACACATTCCGCGTGCGCAATATGGTGCTGTGTTAATTGACGAAGGTCATGATTTTGAAGCTGAATGGTTAAAATTAATCGTAGGTATGATCGATCCGGAAACCAATGCTTTGCTGTTACTGTACGATGATGCGCAAGCCATCTATAAGAAAAAATCAAATCTGAATTTTACATTATCCAGTGTAGGGATTCAGGCGCGTGGCCGCACCAGCATCCTCAAATTAAATTACCGAAACACCCGCGAAATTCTACATTTTGCTTTTGACTTTGCTAAAGAATATTTACAAGAAAAAGATGCAGATGAAGATTCAGTACCGCTTATAAAACCACAAATGGGCGGGAAATCCGGTCAGGTTCCAGCGTTTCGTCTTTTATCAAACCGGGCTCAGGAATTATCATTCATTCGCACTTGTTTGAAAAAGTGGCATGACGATGGTGTTGCATGGTCCGATATGGCAGTCATTTATTGCCATCATAATTTTGGTGAAGCGCTTATGCATGAACTCAACCAACACACCGTTCCGAATGTATGGATGGGCGATTCCAAAAATCGCCGCAACTATGATCCTCTGGAAAATAAAGTCTTATTGGTAACTCGCCAAAGCAGTAAAGGGCTTGAATTTCCCCGCGTGATAGTCGCGGGGCTTGGAGTTCTGAAAGATGATGAGGAAGCTATGCCTGAAGAAGCGCGCTTACTGTATGTTGCCATGACACGTGCGCAGCAATTTTTGTTATTAACTTCATCGGTTAATAATCATTATGCGCAAAAATTGGTTGGGAGTGGTTGACAGTATCAACCAATTTTCCTTTTTAAAGGATCGTTTAATTAAAATATAGGTGATTATATGTGTTTCGTAAGGGTATGGATCTAATATCCATACCAACTTCGAATTTTTTAGAAATTTTCTAATTATTTCCCGACGTCTATTGAGCTTGACCATCTCAAATATTTTATTTTCTCGCTCATCCATTATCTCGTCCGCCCCTCTTAAAATTAATCTAACAGTTTTTCTGAATCATTTTGGCTGCATATCTATACTTAATTATTTATAGCAACAGATAGTTTTTTACCGCTTTTTCAATTTTAGAAAATTCATCTGTGGATACAGTCTAACTGCAAAGCTTACGATTACTGACAAGATCGATAGACATCGCATTTTTAACAATTATTAATGCAGCCGACACGCCTTCTCTCTGCTCACATTTCCAGCCGCCGCTTACCGAACCGGACGTGCAAATTTCCCGCATTTGGCACTCGGACAAAATATCGCGTTTTCACCCGCAACCCAATTGCGTTAAACGCACGAACCCAAAATGCCCTTAGAGATGGGACCGAGGAAAATGGCTTACCTCGACCCTCTAACTTTATATTTATGTCGCAGCCACATGTGCAACCGCATGGCGATATAGCTATCAATTGCACGATAAGCCTGTGCAACATTCTTTTCGAAAATTGCTCGGCGCTCACTCACGTTACAGTCTGCATACTCGCGTTGTCACCGTATTTTGTGGCACGCCTCAACGAAGGCTTCAACTATTTCGTTGCCTCCACAATTGCTCCCCTTGCTTTCGTCTGGAACGATAGGCAAGTAGGTTTTTCATCCGTGGGGGAAAGCACCGCCTTATCACGGTACACGCCAAAATCGGGTGCCAGTTTATGCAAATACAAGTAAATAGCCATGCCCAAGAACAGTTGTTATTCGCTGGAATTAAATGAATGGAAAGTGGGTGAATCTGAAGGCGGAAGATTATTGCCGTATCCCGGCAAGCATCTACCGCTTGGTATACGTCATGCACTACTAGCACGACGTAATTTGTTGAACCTATTCATTATTTTTTTATAGGCATAAGCTCTGCAATGTAGATAAGGAGATAAACTTAAGGAGATTTAAAATGTCAGTAATTTCTAGCATTGGCAGCTTATTAAGTAATTCAATAAACAACCCAGTTAAACCTTCAACAACAACCAATGTTAACTCAGCGTCGACCACAGGTATCTCATTAACATCCAATATCAATGAATCCGATGAAGCCGCTAGTGGCATTGAAAAAATTTTTGAACAAGTCGAACAAGATCCTCTATTCGCCAAAGAAATGGTCGAAATATATACCTTTATTCCCGATAGAGAGATATATGACGCTAATGATGTGCCCTCTGATATTGAGGCATGGAGGGCCTTTCAGGATCGGACCAATCAATTCAGTCAAATAGCAGAAGATGTAACTGAACAACGGATTGAGATTTATAAAAAAATGAAGGCCGAAAATATTCCTGATGCAGAAATTTTCAAATCATTAATGGAATTCAACAAATCCCTTCCTATGGATTATCAGCTGAAGACTGGATTAAGCAGATATAGTATTTATGTTTGATTTCATCAAAAGTGGCCGCAACTATTGTCTATGTTGCGGCCACAGCGATGTTAATTAGTTATAATTAACAATCACTTGGTCCGACATTCCGTATGCGACCGGGAAAATTGAACCCGAACCTGATACACGGAACACATAAATAAACTTCTTGTTAGCATCCAGACCGTTGAAGTTAGACACCGAACCATTTTTGGACGATGTCACGTTCACACAAGTCGCGGTAGTATCGTGACATAGACTCACAGTGAGACCTGAAGGCAGCGTGGATAGGTTCCAGGAGTAATTCACAGAGGTTATTACAGAGCCTGCCGGAACTGGACCCAGCACTGGAATAGTCAATGCGTAGTTAGTGGATTTATTTGTGAGCATCGGTCCCACTCCACTGTTAATCCAAGCACCACTCAAAAGTGCAGCAATAGGACTAGCAGCTTCGACTTGATATGAATTATCTTCAGGGATAATTGATATTGAAGTTGTTTGCGCAAATACAGGGTAAATCGCAGAAACCAACCCCAAGGTTAAATATACTTTTAAACGCTTTAAGTAATTCCATATTTTTGTTCCTTTGAGTTTAAGTTACGCCTAATCCGTTAATTCCAAAAAATAGGCAACTGAAAACTAATATAGCAGGTCACATAGAAGACGTCACACCACGATTACAAAATCTGGCCATCAAATCCCGTGACTTCCATTAGTGTAATAAATACGTATGTTTAAACATTGGTATCGTTATAAATTAAATGTATTGAAAATAATACTAAAAAACATTTTTCGTGTTCGTTTGGGTGCTGAAGCAGGATGAGTTAAACATGCTTCTGTCAACTAGTGAAGCATTCTGCAGTTCGCCAGCTCTTTTCTCACATATAAGTACATATTTTTTAAAGTAAGGCATGAGCGATTCAAAATGTAATGTTGCGTAATTTACAAGTTTCACTTTATGGGGTATGGATTCGAGAATATCAACTAATTGCTGGCGTTTCGTAGGGGGGCTAGTCAAATTTCTGGTTTTCAAAAGGTTGATATTAAATTGATTGATGTGAGTCGTTTACGTAGCATCTCTTTGAGGTTTGGTTCGTGAGGCATCACTTAGTTAATGGAATTTAAAGAGGTCATGCTACTGAAACTTTAATTGGAAAATCTTTAGAAATTGATTTAATCTGACGCCGATTTTTTAAGTGCTATGTCGCGATTCCCTCTAAACAAGGAGTGTTGAATGTTTTCCTCTTTGCTTCCTTCAATTTGGATGCGTGTATTGAGTGTTTTGTATAAAGATACATGTGCCTGTTGCATAGCGCTATGTGCTGTATTATTGGCATTAGCTTCTCGCGATACCTACTCACAAGTCTACCCAGCACCAAGCATGACATACCCAGCGAGCGGCTCTACAGTGCTCCAATCAGGTCAAAATCCATGTTTCAGTTGGACGCCAGTCAATGAGAACTCCAGTGCAGCATCTGTTCAATCAGTCACAACGACATTTATATATGATGATCTGGGTAGAGTGAAAACAGCAACTTATCCAAATTCTATAAAAAATACCTACTACTATGATGCCGCAGACAATAGGGCGAAAAAAGAGGCAGCATCCAATTAAACTTTTATTGGTTTTTACATTATGAAATCTAAAACTTTTTTATGTTGCATGCGTGTTGTGGTTCGTATGACCTTGGGTGTATGCCTATCTATTGTTTCACTTTCGCTACTTGCCCAAACTGCGCAAGTAGCCAATCCTATTGGTAATAGTCAATCGATTGCTCCGCAGTTTTCTGCAGTTACCTCTAGTTTGGTTACCAATGGAGTAACCTATAGCGTCGCTATCTCAGAATATCCCCGAGGCGGTACAAGCAATCAGTATCAAAATTTTTGGATGAAAAGCGGGCTAGCCGCAAACGATCTTATGCCGTCCAATAATAATCGCTTAATTTGGAATTCTGAATGGACACAAAAAATTCGCAGTGGCGGTTATGACGGCGTAGTCACATCTAGCTCTTTGGACTTCCCAGACTTTACTAGACACCCGAAAGCCTCATAATCTAACTTCAAG
>NZ_ALBT01000078.1 GCF_000766945.1 Cellvibrio mixtus subsp. mixtus J3-8
GAAGTTAGATTATGAGGCTTTCGGGTGTCTAGTAAAGTCTGGGAAGTCCAGATATTGATAGAATGGCGCCTTGGTAAAAGTGGTAATTAGACATAATGACGCGGGCTCTTTTTCAAGCTCTTCTAATAATAAGCTGAATGCATGAACCTGATACCGTGAATAGTCAGATTTTTTTGTTAACTCTAATACTCTCATACAGATTTCAATACAGCCTTGGGTTTGCCGTTCTTCTTTGGATTGATAGATCAAAGTTTCATCTTCGAGATAACACATGAATTCCAGTTTTCCTGGAAAATCATCCAATTTTACTTTTTCGAATTCATATATATTCATATGTTTTTTCTGAGAATACTTAACGCCGCGCACAACGGCAGTTTGTAAATCGTGGCTTTATGGGTTATTTTTGCGCAGCAAAACCACAAGGCCGCGACTTACAAACTGTCCAGCTCACAAAGTGAGCGTGTTGCAGCACTTTGTTAGAGATGCTGAGATGTATATATAGTTTGTTTTATTGTGATTTCTTCACCCAAGTAAGCTAAGTCATTATAGGGTATAGAATAAACTTCTTTTTTATTCCATATAAACTTCAACGTGTACACCGGCGCAGAACAAACTCCGACCTTTTTAATATATAAATTTGTGCAGCTGCCACCGAACTCAAGAGCCCGCTTGCTGATATGTGCGAACGTCATAATGCCTTGAGTGTTGCTAATGATGCTAGATCCGGCACTAAATTGATTTATTGGATAGTTAAAAGATTCTTTACCCTCACTATCTAACACCTTTAGCACGACGCCTTGTATTGGTTTTCCACCACCGTCCACGAATACGTATGTAATTTTGGTTTCTGGGAAAGCACCGTCCCAGTTGTAACCAACACAACCTGTGAATAGAAAACAAAATAGAAAGATGTATTTTTTCATGATTTCTCTAACACCGTGCTCAACGGCAGTTTGTAAGTCGTGGTTTTGTGGATTACTTTGCGCAGCAAAACCACAACACTGCGACTTTCAAACTATCCAGCACATACAATGCGTGCGTTGCTACACTTTGTTATGCTTTATAAACACTTAACGCAACGTAAGATAGCAAGACAATAAGCCCCATGCATAAAATTACAGTAGCAACCCTGCTAAAAAATACGCTTGAGCTATTATAAAAAGCAGCCTTTGCTTCTGACTCAATTGCCTCCATTTGCTCGTCAGATAAACCGCTTTGTATTACCGCGTTTGGATTTTTAAGCAATAGCATTGCATCAGAATACTGATTACTCAAATGAACCCAGATTCCTTGTTTGATTGCTCTTGCCGCATGACCATAGCGTGGAATATTTGCATAGTCATTAGTACTGCTAACTAATATGCCTTTACTTCTTAAAAGTGCAACAGAATCAGCGATATTGCCCTGTATATATTCACTAGTAATTAATTTCATAATTAACGATGCATAACCCCGTGCTCAACTACAGTTTGTAAGTCATGGTTTTGTGGATTACTTTTGCGCAGCAAAACCACAAAACTGCGACTTACAAACTATCCTGCGCACGTAGTGCGCGTGTTACTACGCCTTGTTAGTTTATTGGTGTTCCATGTGCGATGCCTTAGACATAGTATTAACTACCAATTTATAAAGTTGTTTTGGAAGTTTGTGATATTCATTTTGAAGCGTTTCAAGCATGTGTGCCGCAGAATTTGATATGTCAGTTCCCGCCATAATAGATAAAGCAATGATGAGATGACAAATTGCAAACTCCCTTTCATGCCCTTCTTTGCATGACCAGCGATTCAGCTCTACAACCTCATACGGATACCAATACTGCCCCTTTTGCACAATTCCGTTTTGTAAAAAAATTAGGTCATTGAGAGCATTTTTATGTTGATCAGTATCCCTGCCATAATCAGCGGCAGCTATATAATTAAGCTCTGCTTCCGTAATACTTTCAATAAAACTCAATACTTCATCCATAGATATAAACTAACGTTATGTTCAGCCGCAGCTTGTAAGCAGCGCATTACGATAAACTTTGCGCAGCAATTCCCTAAATGCGTTACTTACAAACTGTCGAGTGTAAGCGCGAATCGTTGGAGCGGTGTTGCAACCGTTTGTCATATGTGTTTAATGAAGCTTTATACCAATTTAAACAAAAAGTGATACGCAACAATGTCAAAGCCATTTCAAGATAAAATTTATGTGCCTTATGGCGCACTACATTTGAGTCAAGGTGTACACATTTGCAATTTTCTTTATTTGCATGAGCAATGATGTTTTTTATTAGCCTTGCCCCATACCCCTTTGACCTTCGGAAGTAATAAGATCATAAACGTATAGCGCTTAATATGCGCAATAACATTCCAGGATATCAACCAACTAACTTCATGGCAGGGGATTGTTTTATTTGCGGAAAGATTAATCCGCATTATAAAAACGAATATTGAGTTGGGATTAATGGTTTAAAAGCATAGGCCATATTTCAGGAGATTAAAATAACGCCATATTTCATTTTTTGCCTACATTGACAAGCCTTACCCCATCCCCTAACCTGCCCGCGCTGCGGTAAATCCCGTGGCCGGGACTCTCACCCCCGATTTATTCCCAATTCGGCACAAGGCACGTCGCGGTGTTTTGTGTCCTCGCACAGTTATGCCTGTTGATATGGCGGCTGGGCGGGGCCGCCTTCGGGCGGGCCGGTGTTGAATTGGGACCGGTGGTGAGACCCCTGCTCAGTCCGCCCCCATAAATCTCACCTTATGGGGTTGGTTAAAAACCCAATTCAACGAGATTTTATTATGGATAATGTAACCTCTCCCTCCACCTGTGTAATCAAGCTCGATAAATTTCAATACGCTGCTTACCGACAATCGCGCCTGGAAATTCATACATCGCGAGGTCAATTTCTTACCAGAATTTCTCCGAGTATAAAAATTACGAATGACGATGATGCAATTTTTCAGTTGTGGTGCCAGGCAACCCTGCTGGAAGTGTTGTTCGATCAGATCCAAATAAAATTACCACCGAAAACAATCAACAGCATTGTGAGGATTGTCGACAGACTTGATGTACATATTAAAAATCAGTTGTCGATGTAAATTGCAAGCGAATGAAAACAGATGGGCGATTAAATATCGCCCATATTTTAACTTACATACATTTTTCCGATATTTTCTGCTGTTAATCAATTCAGGTAAGTTGTCGCTCAAATTAATCTAATCGTAACAATCGATTCTGATACTAGGCGCCGTGTTCGGTTTCCCCTTGAAGCCGGGAGCAGTAAACCTAGAAACAGGATTCCCCCATGAAACGATTAACAGTGACGGTGACGGGACTGACGCTGGCCATGGCATTGGCTGGCTGCGGTAGTGACAACGACAAAAAAAATAATTCGAGCAAATCCAGCAGCAGCGTTAGCGTTGCCAGTAGCGCTCTCGCTTCCAGTAGCACACCGGCTACATCCAGCAGCGCTGCGTCCAGTAGCATTAAAAGCTCTAGCAGTGCCCCAAGTTCCAGTAGCAGTAGCGCCGCGCCGGTAGCAAAAAAGAACGTGTTGTTTTTCCTCGGCGACGGCATGGGTATCACCACCTTGACCGCGATGCGTATTTACGAAGTGGGCGAAGCAGGCAGCATTACTATCGATACCTTGCCTGAATCCGCATTTGTGCGTACCTATTCTGAAGATGGCCAGGTGACTGATAGTGCGCCCTCTATGGCGGCTTATATGACCGGCGTCAAAATGAAAAACGAAGTCATTTCCATGTCGGCTGGCACTAACGCCTATCGCCCGGACGGCTCACAATTTGTTGATGCCAGCGGCAACAGCACCTGCGAAGCCGGTAATGGCAAGGCCGTTCCAACCCTGCTCGAATTGATGAAGGCAAAAGGTTATGCCACTGGCGTAGTAAGCACCACGCGTATCACTCACGCAACACCGGCAACTACCTATTCCCACGTCTGTAATCGCAACGGTGAAAACACTATTGCTGCGCAAATGGTTCCTAACGGCGCAGGCTTTAACGCGGCTCTCGGCAATGGTATCGATGTCGTATTAGGCGGTGGTTTGCGTCACTTCTTACCGAGCACTGTAAGCGGTGGCCGTCGCACCGACAGCCGGAATCTGGTTGAAGAAATGAAGGCCGCTGGTTACACCTACGCAACCAATACAGGTGAACTGTTAGCCGCATCAAATGCCACTAACAAGTTGCTCGGCCTGTTCCATAGCAGCGACATGAGCTACGAGCTGGATCGCAATCCAATAGCAGAACCAAGCCTGTCGGAAATGACCGGTAAAGCGATCGACATCCTGAGCCAACGCGATAAAGGCTTTTTCCTGATGGTAGAAGGTGGCCGTATTGACCACGCACTCCACGCCAGTAATGCCAAGCGTGCGTTGGTTGACGGCATCGCGTTTGATAATGCCATCAAGCTTGCGCTGCAAAAAATGGAAGCCGTAGATCCAGGTTTGAAAAACACGCTGGTAGTCGTCACCGCTGACCATGACCACACCCTGGTGATTAACGGTTACGCCGAGCGCACTGGCAAAACCACGGATAACCATGCCGGAGTATTGGGCCTGGTAAAAAGCTATGCCAATGGCCCCGGCAAAGGCCAGCCAACCACCGACGTAAACGGCAACCCTTACACCATCCTCGCCTTCGGTAACGGCCCTAATCGTCCTGCTACCCGCATCGCGCTGGATGAAACAACCACCAGCGGCAAAGACTATCTGCAAGAAGCGGTTATCCAGTTGGACAGTGAAACCCACGGCGGTGGCGATGTATTCCTGGGTGCAAAAGGATTGGGCGCAGAAAATTTTCACGGTGTGATCGACAACGTCGAAGTTTTCGGTCTGATCAAAAAAGCCATCAACCTGGAATAACCCGCACCTTAAATAGGAGAATGCTATGAAACGATCTTTTTTAAGTGGCGCCATTTTAAGTTGTGCTGCCGCAATGACTATTAACACTGTTGCCGCTGCCGAAGCTAAAAATATTATTTTCTTCCTGGGCGATGGTATGGGCCCGGTAACACAAACTGCTGCGCGTATTTACGCGGGCGAAAAAGCCGGGTTGGCAGTCCCTGAAACCCATAAGCTGGCAATGGAAAAACTGGGTTACGCCGCGCGCATCAAAACCTATTCCGAAGATGCGCAAACTACCGACAGCGCCCCGGGTATGGCGAGCTATATCACCGGTTCGAAATCCAAGAACGAAGTGATTTCCATGACGCCGGATACCAATCCGAACGATGCGTCAGGCAATGCCTATCAAGTCAATGGCGACAGCACTTGCCCTGCTACTGGCAATGGCCAGGCGGTAGAAACCTTGCTGGAAACCCTGAAGGCGAAAAGCTATGGCACCGGTATCGTGAGTACCACTCGTATCACTCACGCCACTCCCGCTACTACCTACGCTCACATTTGTAATCGCAATGCCGAAAATACCATCGCTGCACAAATGGTCCCGAACGGCGCAGGTTACAACACGAAGCTGGGCACCGATGGTATGGACGTTGTACTCGGCGGTGGCCGTCGTCACTTTTTACCAACCACGGTTAGCGGCGGCCGTCGCACTGACAGCCGTAACCTGGTTGAAGAAATGAAAACTGCCGGTTACACCTATGTCAGCACTGGCACCGAGTTAAGCGCGGTTAACCTGGCGAACACCAATAAGTTACTCGGCCTCTTTAATGCCAGCGACCTCAACTACGATCTGGATCGCGTGAAAAGCAGCATCAATGAACCAAGCCTGGCTGATATGACCAAGGCAGCCATCCAGGTTCTGTCGCGCAACCAGAAAGGTTATTTCCTGATGGTGGAAGGTGGCCGTATCGATCACGCACTGCACGGCACCAATGCCAAGCGCGCGCTGGAAGATACACTTGCGTTTGATGCCGCCATTAAAGCCGCTGTTGAATCAGTTGACCTGAGCAATACCCTGATCATCGTGACCGCCGACCACGACCACGTAATGGCTTTTAACGGTTACTCCAAAATTGGCAACCCGATCCTTGGCCTGATGCGCGACTACGTCAGCGGTAATCCCACCAAAGATAAACAAGGCAAGCCGTTCACTACGCTGGTATTCGGCAACGGTGGTGGCCCACGTGAAGCGACTCGCGCGGAACTCCTTGAAGCCGACGTACTGGCTGACGATTACCTTCAGGAAGTGGGTGTGAAACTGGGCAGCGCCGGTTCAGAAACCCACGGCGGTGGCGATGTCCGCCTGACCGCCGGTGGTGCTGGTAGCCAGCGCTTCAAAGGCACCCTTAACAACACCGACATACATGGTTTGATCAAGCAAGCAATGGGTTTGTAATTTCGCTCTTCCAGCCCTTTTTCAAAATGCGGGAAACCACTCAGCACCAAAGAGAGGTCTTCTCTTTGGTGCTGAGAAAAAAGCTCCTCCCTGGCTACACGCCCCGCTTAAAAAGGGGACAGGGAGGGATTTAGTTTTTATTGCTTCAACACGAGTTTCAAAAGATGAAAAAAACAGGTTTTGGTTTACTGGTTTTGTTGCTGCCTTTGTTCGTGATTACCCACCAGGTCCAGGCTGCCCCCGCCGATGCATTACGCGTGGACTATCACCAATGGAAACTGGGCAAAGATGGGATACGCCAGGAAATGTCCTATTCCGAATTGCTCTACCGCAAACCCGATTCACTTTGGATCGAACGCGAAATTCCCGAAGCCGCCCAACATTCACACGACGATCACCATCACGGTGGACTTGGCCATAAACATGCCGATGTTACTGGTGCTCCGCTATGGATTGTGCGCGATCCGCAAGGAAAACTGGATGTAAAACTGATCGATCGCCACGAACAACGCATGATCGAAATAGCAGAAGCTTATTACAGCAATGTAGGGTTTGATGGGCACTGGGTAGAAAGCTGGAGCCTGGCCGATCCGGAAACCTTACAAAAACTCAAGCCGACAAAAATCAGTGAAAATGGATTGGAAACGTACGAAATCCAACGCGGCACACAACAGATAACGTTAGTGTGGAACCCTGAAGGACAATACGCTCAATCCATTACTGCCAAAGACTCACAAGGTTTATCCGGCCGCACTATCAGAGCAAGCGAAATAACCGCACCTAAAACACTGCCATGGACCCAGCTTGGCAATTACCTTTCACGCGACTATTCCGATCTGCTGGATTAATTCACGCAAGTATCAGAAAAAAGCCGTTGCAAAATAAAATTGCAGCGGCTTTTTTATTTTGCCTTTAACGTGCGTTATTAGACAATCGCCCAACATGGGCTGGTTGCTTTATTAACCAACCTGTAAATCAGGATTTGCAGTGGTTTCAGGGGAATTTTTCATGCATCATAAACCTTCAAAAAATTAAGGCGCGGAAAACGAAACATGGGCACTTACTGGCTAAGAATTGTCGTTGCACTATTGATCTTGATGGTATCAGTAGCAATTCATGCACAAGCACTATTTACAGCGCCCCTGGAGTTCAAAATAAACAAATCTTGCAATGCCTACGACTCCATAAAAAAAGAAAACAACCCGGTCACACTACAAATCGGGAACACATATATTTCATTTGGTGAAAATAAAGCCACAGGCGCAACCCATTCCTACATTGAAATTGAAGGTAGAAAGAAATGGGTAAAACTGGAGTGCGGCTCCTACATAAATAATAAACCTGACTTTAAACATCCTGCTCAAACCAGAAGCAAGAACCCGGCAGGAAATAAAAGCAGCACCGCATGTTTAAAATTTTTTGACAATGAAATTAATCCGGTAAAAACAAGCCAGGGGTTTAAAGATATTACCCCACCGGCACCACCACTTAACAAGTTTGACAAAGATGTCTTAAATTTCTGCGGTGCCCCCGGCAAGGTAACGACGGCAGAGGGCTTTAAATCACTTATGAACGCCAACCCGGCAGTGTTGAAAAATATTTTTGATTTTACCGCCGGGAAGGTTTTCCAGGAAAAGAAAAAACATACCGATATAAACACTTATCTCAATGACCTGGCTAGCGCCTGGTACTCCCTGCATGCTTTTGATCATATTTTTTGCGGTGAAAAAAATGGTCGCAGCATTGGGGGCCTGCATTTTTACGGGCGCTATCAGCAACTGGAGGGCACCGGTGAAATATGCAGAATGAATAATTTTGGTAGCAATGAAGTTATCGAAGGCACCATTTATTCAATGGGCGTAGAAATGAAGTTAGGCAATAATGAAACAATCAGGCACTCAATAAAGGGATATGGCCTCACACTTAATGCAAGCGATATCCTGCTGAGCGCCACAAAAGCGTTTTCTGAAAACCACACAAACAGCAACAAAAGCGAGCATTGCATCCTGAGATTGAATGACGGTGATGCTATGTACGATATGGTTTTTGTGCGTCGCAATAATGGTATAAGAACCTATTATCCCGATGCGACACCAGACAAAAATCAGCCATGTAAAAAGGCAATTTCGTTAAACCAATAAAAGCATACAGAGCCGTTAATGCCACCCCAACGAGGAGTAAACCATCCAAAGACGCTTTTACACGTTAGCCAAATATAAAATCAATTTCTCCGGACATCTTCTTTGTAAAGAAACGCTCCAGAGCTGCCCCAACCTTTTTCTTCTCCTTCGTTTGCTTTTGGTGCAACACTGCAATTAACCCACATAATGATTTCGACATCTCCAGCCGGCTATCATCAACATATTCTTTCAAAAGCATTATTTGTGTTGAATAATCATTAAAGTCGCCCAACACTGTTTGTATTTTTTTAACGTTTTCCATTAAACCTGACAAACGTTTTTTCGGGAAAAACCCGGAAAACAGGTCAATCAAATAACGAAACTTTTTAAACTCAATACGCAACCCATGAATATCCGAATCTGCTGAACCCGCATTAATCCCTGCGCTAATCTTTAGGATTTTTTGATACCGATTGAGCAACAATTTTTTGACAACCTTTAAAATTGGTTTGGCTGCCGAACGGGTTTCATAAACAGGAGGAGCAGATAATTTTTTGGAACAAGCCGCGATATCAAGGGCATAGCTCCTGGATGAAAAATAACGCGCAACCTTTCGCTGTTCTTCCTTTCTTTGTTTTCTTATCAAAGTATAGAGCTCGGACAAACCATCCTTAAAACCCTCCGGCAGCATTTCACGATACCGTTCTTCTTCCAATAAAAAAACATCGAGATTACGCAACACATTTGTTCTCCGAAAAACCAGCGAAAACCTGGCCTTTAATAAAGCCATTGTTTTCTCCGGTAATGTAGTTTTCAACAAACTGATTAACGATCTCAACTTTCTGAAATTTACCCTGTATTGATGTAAAAATTCTGCATCCAGATCGTTTACCGTACCGTCAACATATGATTCAACAATATTAAGTATTTCCAGGGCCATTATTCGGACCGCGTCTTCCGCAGGCATATCTGCATTCATAGGGTGAACCTCAATATTTCTATAGTTGATACCCTGGCAATAACTATTCCGCTGCAAATGCCAGGTTCACCGTAACCGCCAACAGACCGTTCGTAATACCCATTTTTTAACCACACCATCCCCGGAATCACTCCTGTAGTTTGATCGGTATAAACCGCACCACACAAAACCATGAATTAAATTCATGGTTTTGTGAAATAAAGTCATTTTTATTCATGTAACTATTCGGGTATAAAACGCACCATGCCCTTAATTATGGACAACATTCCGGTTGGCTCTTAATAGGCTATAGGGCCACAGGCATACATCAACAGGCACTGTGAACTGCCTGGGGAAATAAGCGCAGAAAACCGGATCTCCTATTTAAGAGCACAACATACATTCAGGCTTTCAACCATCAGGTTTCAAGATCACCATGAATAAAGATTTTGCATTTACCATCAAAAGCATTCGTTTCGATGAAAATTATCGTCCCTCACACAATACCCGCACCACTACCAATTTTGCTAATTTGGCGAGGGGAGCGAATCGCCAGGAGAATTTGCGCAATGCGTTAACGATGATTGACAATCGTTTCAATGCCCTGGCGTCTTGGGATAACCCCAAGGGTGATCGTTATTCTGTCGAACTCGAAATCATTTCGGTTGAGATGGATCTTGATGTTGAAGGTAATGGCGAAGCCTTTCCAATGATTGAAATATTGAAAACCAATATTATTGATCACAGCACCAACAAACGCATTGACGGCATCGTGGGGAATAATTTCTCATCTTATGTGCGCGACTATGATTTCAGCGTGCTATTACTGGAACATAATAAGAATCAATCCAAATTTAGCATTCCGGATAATTATGGCGATTTACACGGAAAGCTTTTTAAGAGTTTTGTAAATTCCAATGTTTACCAACAGAATTTTATTAAACCACCCGTTATATGCTTGAGCGTTTCGGATAATAAAATCTATCAGCAGACTAAAAACCGGCATCCCGTATTGGGTATTGAGTACCAGCCTAATGAATCGTCGTTGACTGAGCAATATTTCAAAAAAATGGGCTTGCAGGTTCGCTATTTTATGCCGCCAAATAGCGTTGCACCCTTGGCTTTTTATTTTTTTGGCGATTTGCTGAGTGATTATACGAACCTTGAACTTATCAGTACCATCAGCACGATGGAAACCTTTCAAAAGATTTACCGCCCTGAAATTTATAATGCGAATTCTGCAGCAGGAACATACTATCAACCCAATTTAAAGCATCAAGATTATTCACTAACGCGAATTGTTTATGATCGGGAAGAGCGCAATCGCCTGGCGATTGAGCAGGGAAAATTTGCCGAGGAAAATTTCATCAAACCATACCAGGCTACGCTGGAGCGATGGTCTGCTAATTACGCCCTTAATTAACCTGCTTATATAAGAGTATTTATATAAGACCATTTATTTAGCCACGATTATTTATTATGAAAAAATTATTACCTACCTCAACAGCAGGCAGTTTGCCTAAACCTTCCTGGCTTGCACAACCAGAGACACTTTGGTCCCCCTGGAAATTGCAAGATCAGGAATTAGTTGATGGCAAGCAAGATGCCTTGCGTTTGTCATTGCAAGAGCAGCAACAAGCAGGTATCGATATTGTTGGTGATGGCGAGCAATCACGCCAACACTTTGTCACCACGTTTATTGAACATCTCGACGGCGTTGATTTTGCAAAACGCGAGACAGTTAGAATTCGCGATCGCTATGATGCAAGTGTACCGACAGTGGTAGGGGCTGTTTCTCGCCAAAAGCCGGTTTTTGTTGAAGATGCCAGGTTTTTGCGCCAGCAAACCAATCAACCCATAAAATGGGCCCTGCCCGGCCCCATGACTATGATCGATACACTTTATGATGCGCATTATAAAAGCCGTGAAAAACTGGCATGGGAATTTGCCAAAATCCTCAATCAGGAAGCCAAAGAATTGGAGGCCGCCGGTGTTGATATTATTCAATTTGATGAGCCTGCATTTAATGTATTTTTTGATGAGGTAAATGATTGGGGAATTGCTACTTTAGAAAGGGCAATCGAAGGACTGAAATGTGAAACTGCTGTGCATATTTGCTACGGCTACGGTATCAAGGCTAATACAGAGTGGAAAAAAACCTTGGGGGCGGAATGGCGGCAATACGAAGAGATTTTTCCCAAGCTGCAAAAATCCAATATCGATATGATCTCACTGGAATGCCACAACTCTCGTGTCCCCATGGAGTTACTTGAGCTCGTTCGCGGTAAAAAAGTCATGGTGGGGGCTATTGATGTTGCAACCAACACCATTGAAACAGCGGAGGAAGTTGCCAATACCCTGCGAAAAGCACTTAAGTTTGTTGATGCCGACAAACTCTGCCCTTGCACTAACTGCGGTATGGCACCTTTATCCCGTCAAGTAGCAAGGGGCAAGTTAAATGCGTTGAGCGCCGGAGCGGAAATCATCCGCAAAGAGTTATCTATTTAAGTAACACTATTTAAGAGCGCTATTTAAAGAACGTTTTTTAAATAGCTCTCGCCAGTGTTCACCGCCATAGTGAAACGCAGGGTTCAACACAGGAGCAAGGTGATGATTGAAGCAACAGACTTTAGAAATGCGATGTCTTTATTAACAAGTGCAGTTAACGTTGTTACCACAATAGGGGCATCTGGTCGTTACGGATTCACAGCATCGGCTGTCTGCAGTGTCACCGATAACCCTGCGACATTATTAGTCTGTATGAATAAAGGATCTTACCTGCATTCCTATTTTGTGGAACATAAAATTTTGGCCGTAAATGTATTAAGTGCGCATCATCAGCTCATTTCAAATGTATTTTCATCCAAAATGAATTCAACAGAGCGGTTTAAACATGGTGTTTGGACAACATTAAAAACCGGTGCACCCGTTTTAGCAGATTCTTTAGCGAGTTTTGATTGCCAAATTGAGCAAATCCAGGCGGTCGGCACACATGATATTTTCATTTGCCGGGTAATAGCGATTCAACAAAACCGGCAGGATCACAGTTTGGTTTATTTTAATCGCGCTTATCATCACGTAGGGCAAGCGGCTGCTGTTTAAAACGCCTTTTGATTAAAGTAAAAGGTGCTTAAACCGATATTTAATTAGCATCAAACTTTTAGTTAACATCAACCTTTTTATTTAACCTCAAACCATCAAGTAAGCATGTCGTGGAATTAATAATTTTTTTAGCAATAGGTGCATTAGCGGGATTTACGGCAGGGATTTTTGGTATTGGTGGTGGCTTGATTATAGTCCCCCTGTTGTTTGTGGTCTTTACGCAAATGGGTTATGAGCCTGAAGTTATCATGCATATGGCTCTGGGAACGTCGTTAGCAACAATCATTGTGACTTCTTTTAGTTCATCAATTGCACACCATAAAAATGGTGCGGTTATGTGGCCCGTATTCAGAAACCTGACACCGGGACTGGTGATAGGATCTTTTTTGGGCGCAGGCATTGCAGGATTGCTTTCTGGTACAAATTTGCAACTGATCATCGGAATTTTTGTAATCTGGGTTGCGTATAGGATGATGATGGGCACCAGACAGGTAGTAGATCAGCATGCCGTTTTACCGACAGCTTTTAAGCAATTTTGTGCAGGCACAGGAATAGGAATTGCCTCTGCGATATTCGGGATTGGAGGCGGAAGCCTAACTGTGCCTTACCTGAATCATTACGGGGTAGTAATGCAAAGAGCCGTTGGAACATCAGCCGCCTGTGGTTTACCTATAGCGACGGCGGGTGCGATTGGATTTATCGTTTTTGGTATGAAGGAGCAAGTCAGTATTCCCAATAGTGTTGGCTTTGTGCATATTTATGCGTTCTTAGGGATTAGCATAATGAGTTTTTTTACCGCAAAGTCAGGTGCTAGAACAGCACACGCATTATCCCCGGCAATGCTTAAAAAATGTTTTGCCGTATTGTTATTTGCCGTAGGATGTTTTTTCCTTGTTAAGGGATTACGCTGAGCCAGGGTACGCCTCACATTAAAAATTACCTTGCACGCCTGGAATCTACCAATACTTCTCGAAGAGTTAGCGCTACATCCTGGGTATCATCGTTCATGACATGAGATAAGCATGCAATCGCTCGAACTATTTGAAGCCATCGAACAAAATTCATGTCAGCGCCTGGGGCCGGCGACAATGGTGCTGCGAGGGTTCGCAGTGCCCTATGTTCGTGAACTGATCCCCTGCATTCAAGTGATCACTGCCATATCACCATTCCGGCAGATGGTGACGCCTGGTGGTTTTACCATGTCAGTAGCTTTAACTAACTGCGGTGCGCTGGGTTGGACAACAGATCGGCGTGGTTACCGTTATACCTCGATTGACCCCGATACTGGCAAACCCTGGCCTTCCATGCCGAAAGTATTTGCCCAACTGGCAAACGCGGCTGCAACAGCAGCCGGATTCGATAACTTCCAACCCGATGCCTGCCTGGTTAATCGCTACGCCCCCGGCGCACGACTTTCGCTACACCAGGATAAGAACGAACGGGATTACGACGAACCTATAGTGTCAGTTTCGTTAGGCATGACCGCAACCTTTATGTTTGGCGGCCATGAACGTAACGATCCAACGGTCAAAGTGCAATTGAACCATGGAGACGTGATGGTATGGGGCGGTGTTGATCGCCTGCGCTACCATGGCGTAATGCCACTCAAAGATAATCCCCATTCGCTGCTCGGTAGCCAACGCATCAATTTTACTTTTCGAAAAGCGGGATGAATTCCCTGAATTCAACCGCAAGAATCGGAGTGCTTGCGATTGAAACCTTGCATATTGTTGATGATGAGATTGATGTTGACGGATTCTTGCCATGACTACGACCATTACCTACCAAACCGAAGAGGATCGCTGGACTGCCGTTCAAGCGCGAGATGCCGCTGCTGATGGCCATTTTGTCTATGCTGTGCGCACCACCGGTGTGTATTGCCAGCCGAGTTCGCCAGCCCGGCGACCCAAACGCGAGAACGTAGAATTTTTTGATACCGCCAACGCCGCCGAAGCCGCGGGCTATCGCAGCAGCCGGCGTACGCGTGGAAACCAAAGTAATGCAGCTACCGAGCGCGCCACGCTAGTGGCACGCGCTTGCCGGCTGATCGAAGCTTCCGAAATACCACCCTCGCTGGATGACCTGGCAGCTGAGGTAGGTATAAGCTCCTTCCACTTCCATCGTTTGTTTAAGGCCGAAACCGGCCTGACCCCCAAGGCTTACAGCTCAGCTTATCGTGCTCGCAAATTACGTGAGGAGTTAAGTAGCTCAAGTGTCTCTATTACCGATGCCATTTATGGTGCAGGCTTCAATTCCAACAGCCGGTTTTATGAAACCGCCGATAATTTACTAGGGATGCGCGCCCGTGATTACCGGGCGGGTGGCAACGGTGCAGTCATCCGTTTTGCCGTGGGGCAATGCTCACTCGGCGCTATTCTGGTCGCTCAAAGCCAGCGAGGTATCTGCGCCATTTTGTTGGGCGATGATCCGGATTTGCTGGTGCGCGACCTGCAAGACCAGTTTCCCAAGGCTGAAATCATCGGCTGCGACAATGAGTTCGAACAACTGATCGCCCAGGTCGTAGGATTTATCGAAGTCCCTGCTATCGGGTTTCACTTGCCACTGGATGTACAGGGCACCGCCTTTCAGGAACGTGTCTGGCAAGCATTACGCGAGATCCCGCCGGGCACAACCGCGAGTTACTCGGACATCGCCAACCGCGTCGGTTCACCCAAAGCAGTGCGCGCTGTAGCGCAAGCCTGTGCGGCAAATCGCCTTGCCGTGGCCATTCCCTGTCATCGTGTTGTGCGTCGCGATGGTGATATTTCCGGCTATCGCTGGGGAGTGGAGCGCAAACGGGAACTGCTGCGCCGCGAAACCAATGTGTGACCGGAAAGGTTGGCTCCATCCAACACCACGATTGGTCATCTGGAGATGAGCCACAACCCAAAAGTCCATAAAGGCGTAGTGGCTGTTTCCAGTAGCAGCCAATCCATTATTTATTGTGATGTAAATCCAGTTTACGAGAACGATCAGCGTGGACCACATGTGCGCGGTCGAGCCGTAACTGCTGCTCTTGTTCAAAAGATTGCTTTACCAACTTGAGGTACGATATCGCCAGGACTGCCCATATAAAAATAAATGCAGTCAAAGAAAGCAAAAGCGTAGCTTCCTGATTCACTAACACCGACACGTTCGGCTCCTTTAGTTTGCTGGTGGGATAAATACCTTGAAGCCCGGGCTAAGTATCCTGAAGTGTGGATAGATATCCCGAAGCTTGGATAGATACCTTGAAGCATAGTTACACGACAGCAATCTTCCAAATTTCACGATATTACACCAACCCTCCAGATGAGCGACTGCTGGAAACAATACATGCTTATCCAATCCCCTATTCCGGGTACAACTCATCTCCGGGTACAACTCATCGCTCTTTTGCTTTACTGGAGGAAACCCGGCCTGATGCTAGGATTTATGTATTCCTGACTCTTAATTTCACAAAACTATGGATATCTACACTCGCCTATCAGTATTAATTCCGGGAGAAGCCATTTTTGCACTCCTGTTACTGTTATTTTTCACCATCCACAAAATCATAAAACAACGCAAGCAAATCCAGAAACTATTGGCCAAATTCAATGAAATGAAATCTGCGCTCCAACAAAGCGATGGCACCTCTTTTTATAGCCATGAATCCACTCCAGAAAATAAGGATGTTATTAAAGAGTATTTCGAACACGCTTTGAATGACTCGCTGCTACGTTATAAAAAATTCACAGCGTCAGAGATCCCGCATATCAATCCGGACTATCCATACAGTGGAAAAATTGCGGCTTTGCGAAGCATCTATTTGGCTGCCGAGAAAGAAGTATATGAGGAAATGGGAATTACTCATGCTGCCTGGGGTACCTTTGAAAAACGATTAGCAGAATTGATTAAGCATAAAAACACTTCCCAACAGGAACATGACGATACTGATGTGAAGTCGCTACAAGACGAAATATCCCGCCTTAAAAAATATCAGGCAGAATTGGAGCAATACCAGCTGGAAAGCCAGCGAATGATCAATAGCTTGCAGAGTATGTTAGCGTCCGTAAAAAAATTACATACCAGCCCGGATTCAGATCAGCAAGAAGCCGTTGCCCCATTGTGGGATACACAGTCAATTAATCAATTGGCAGACAGCGCCGAAAATCGAAATAAAAAAATGTTTGATTTATTGCAAGAGTTGAAAGGATACCCCTCACAATTTACCCCCACGGCAAGAAAAAAACTGGAGGGTCAATTAAACATCCTGGAAATTGAACTGATGAAATCAGATCAATATATTAATAACTTAAAAAAAGAACTAAAAGAGGCGCAATCACACGTTATTAATTACGCATTAAAACAATATGATAACAATACTGAAAACACATCCAACAACACAGCCAACCCTAGAGCCAATGATCAACAAAATATCATTAATGAAATACAACTATTAAGAAAAAACAATAAACAACAACATTTCATTATCAGCGAGTTGGAAAGGGAAATTCAGCTGCTAAAAGCCTCGCTGGATTCAACCTCAGAGACTGAAGCTAACATTAAAAGAGAAGAAATACATAATCTGGAACGCCTGGTCAGAGAAGGCCAGGCATGCATACACATTCTTGAAAGCGAAGTTGATAACCTTTACGAACAATTAAAAGGTAAAATCTCCGAACAAAACGAGCCAGAAGTCACAAGGGATTCTGTAGACGTAAACGATGAAATAAACATGATAACCCGAGAACTCGAAAAAACAGTTGCACACTACCAACAACTCCATGCAATTAACTATGTAATCATAGAGCTGATCACGTCCAATTCAATCGAAGATATTGCCAAACAATTGATACAATTTATCAAAAGTTTTCAACTTCCTGTCGGTTTTAGCATCAAATCCCTACTGGGAAAAGCCGAGTATTTACCCGTAAGCCAATTTAATGAATCAATTAAGAAACTGCTTAAAGATTCGAATTACACGGATCCGATTACGCACCTGGAGGAGGGAACACTTTTTGTAAATTCCAAATTGCGCGCAATACTGCTTACCCAGGCGGCCGGTCATCCCATTTTGGAAACGAGCCTGGTCAATCTGATTAGTGCAACGGAAGAAAGCATCAAACGACTGGAATATGAAAAGATAAACAGGATGAACAATAGCGGTACCCATGAATGGGTTGATTTAGCCAAAAACCTGCTCTCCAATTTAGATATTCAATACGCTTATCAACTGGAAGAGAATCGAAAAACCTTTAATCATTTCATCAGCGAATTGCGGCGCGCTTACCATCTGCTTGATTTACAAGGACCAGGCGCCATAGTCCTTGACAATTCAATCACTGAATTTGAAGAACGCATTAACGCGTTAACACATAGTAGCGAGGTTATTGACAAGGACATCTCCCAACTGTTGGAACACATGAAAAAATTAGGCACCCAAACATAAACTGCCCATCAATTTTGCCCAAATATCCCCCCCCCGATCGTCACACCAGGAAAAACCAACCCACAAACATTAGAAAAACTTAAATTAGAAATTGCTAATTTAAAATAAACTAATATACTGGGGACATCCTCGTGAGAAGAAGCAAACCATGAACAACCGAAAAACAGATCACAAGGGTTTGGAAGCCCTGCAGCAGCATGCCCAATCAGCCGCAGCACTACTCAAAGTACTGGCAAACGAGAACCGCCTAATGATTTTGTGCACCTTGCTTGACGGTGAGCTTTCCGTGGGGGAGCTGAATGCACGGGTTCCTTTGAGCCAATCGGCGCTGTCGCAGCATTTGGCCAGCCTGCGTGAGGCTGGCTTAGTAAGCACCCGTAAAGAAGCTCAAACCGTTTATTACCGCGTACAGGGTGACGAAGCCTCCAAAGTCATCGCGGTATTGCAATCTATTTATTGTCCAAGCGCATGAGGTAACACGATGAGTCATAAACGTATTCACCCGATTGATTTAATGGCTAACAAAACCGCCGACATGTGCATCCTGGATGTGCGCACCGCCGCCGAAGTGAAGGCCAGCGGATTGCCGGATTGTTTACACATTCCATTGCATGATTTAACGCCCGAGCGCCTGCAAGCCGAGATTCGCAAAAGCGGTAAAAATGCTACTCCTATTTACCTCCTTTGCCAGGGCGGCAAGCGTGCTGAAATGGCTGCGGAGCAATTAACAGGCAAGCTTGATGCTGAATTGGTCGTTATTGAGGGCGGCATGAATGCCGTGAAGCAATCAAACATTCCTGTTATCGCGCGCGGCAACAATGTCATTTCACCGGAACGACAACTGCGTATCGCAGCGGGACTATTAATCATCATCGGTGCCGCACTGGGTACCTGGGTAAATCCCGGTTTTTTTGGACTCTGTGCCTTTGTGGGCGCTGGCCTCACCTTTGCGGGCATTACCGATATTTGCCCAATGGGTATGTTGATCGCCAAAGCACCCTGGAATAAATGAAACACCATATTAGGAAGTAACCAGGGCGGCATTTTTGTGACCTAACGCGAGAAATAAAACGTGCTACTGCTGATTGGCTTACTGATTGGTTTGATACTCGGCCTCACCGGTGCAGGCGGCTCGGTATTCGCAGTACCACTACTGATATTGTTCGGTGGAATGTCGATGACCGATGCAACTGGCATGTCGCTCGGCGCGGTAGCTACAACCACACTTTATGCGAGCCTGCGTAATTATTTTTCACGCAGTGCGCCAAGCGTGCTCTGGAAGCCCGGGCTGATATTAGCTTTCAGCGGGGCATTAACTGCACCTTTGGGTAAATGGTTAGGGCTACAGATGAATGCAATATGGCTAATCACTGGATTCGGTTTGTTAGCCATCGTGATTGCCGGGCGCATGTGGCTGGGTGCACAAAAAAATCCCGCCGCTGCACAAATTGTTCGCGCTGGAAACTTTTCCAATACACCGCCGCTCGAACATTTATGCAATCTGAATCCCAACGGTCAATTTGAATTGCGCATACGTTGCGTGAGCGGATTGATAATTGGTGGTTTGGCCGTCGGAATTTTATCGGGTTTATTTGGTGTCGGTGGCGGATTCTTAATTGTCCCGCTGTTACTGGCACTCAGCGCAGTCAACATGGCGCAAGCCGTAAGCACATCATTGCTAATTATTGCCATGATCAGCAGCTCCGGATTTATTAGTCATTTAGCCATGGATGATTCAATAAAATGGAATTGGCTGTTATTGATCGCCACCGGAGGAACCATTGGCATGATGATCGGACAAGCTGTCAGCCACAAAATTGCAAGTGCGGCGCTACAAAAATTGTTTGCGTTGAGTTTATTAATTATTGCAACTGTGATTATCGCGAGGCAATTATGATTTTTCGTCAACTGTTTGAACAAGAGTCCTCCACCTACACTTATCTCATCGCCTGTGAAGAAACTCGCAAAGCAGCATTAATTGATACGGTGAAGTCCGAAGTCTCGCAGTACATACAATTGCTGCACGAATTAAATCTTACCCTCGCATATACGCTCGACACACACACCCACGCCGACCATATTACCGGCGCGGGTGAGCTGCGTGATTTAACCGGTTGCACTACCCTGCTCGGGGAGGAAGCACATTCAGCGTGTGTTTCCCAGGCACTGCACGACGGTGAAAAAATTTCCGTCGGTAAACTTACACTCACTGCACTGTACACACCGGGCCACACCGATGATTCCTATACATTTCATTTAATCGATGGTATCGAACAATATTTATTTACCGGCGACACACTGTTGATTCGCGGCACGGGCCGCACAGATTTTCAAAACGGTAGCGCGCAGGATCAATATCAAAGCCTGTTTGGAAAATTATTGCTCTTGCCGGAAACCACCTGGGTTTACCCTGGCCATGATTACAAAGGGTGGACACGCAGCACCATTGGTGAAGAAAAAGCACATAACCCGCGCTTGCAAGTCAAGCACATGCAGGCTTATGTGGACTTAATGAATAACCTGAAATTACCCAATCCGACATTGATGGATATAGCGGTACCAGCCAATCGCGCTTGCGGACAGAACTAACATTGTATAAACGCTACATTTAGTAACAAATCAATTTCCGCCCAAAGGAAAAGTTAAATTTTTGTTAATCAATCAAGCAGCAGAATAGTAGTTGGCACATAATTGTCTGACAATATCAATAATTGTTACCCAATTTATAATCGCCAACAAAGTAGAAAAAAAGTGATGAAAAATATTCGCGCCGCACTTAAAACCATTTCATTTTTTTCTGTATTTTCGTTGTGCTCGACTCCGTCAGTTGCACAAGAAAATATTCCATTAGATGTGGATCTCACAGCATCAGCTAATATCCAGCCCACCATGTATGGCATCTTTTTTGAGGACATTAACTTTTCTGCGGATGGGGGACTCTACGCGGAGCTGGTGAAAAATCGCTCATTTGAATTTGAGCAACCCATGATGGGATGGAGCCAACCTGCGACAGACCCATACGCTACCAATGAAAATTCGGGCATCGCGAACACGTTGCATTTTGCCGACAACAAAACCAATAAAAATGTACTGCGCATTAATGTTTTTAATGATCAACATTACAGCCTTGTTAATGAAGGTTTTCGCGGAATGGGTATTCACAACGGCGAGGGTTACCTACTCTCCTTTTATGCGAACAACCCGAATCGAACTATTAAAAACGTCGTCGCCCAATTAATTGATGCAAAAGGAGAGATCATTGCTTCAACCAAAGTGTCGCTGGCGCATGCTGATTGGCATAAATATGAAAGCAGGCTGGTGGCAAAACGTACCGAAGAAAAAGCATCGCTACGAATTTCATTTGAAGGCACGGGCACCCTGGATATGGATATGGTTTCGCTCTTTCCAAATAATACATGGAAGGGGCGGGAAAAAGGCTTGCGCAAAGATTTGGTGCAATTATTGGCAGATTTAAAACCGGGATTTTTACGTTTTCCCGGCGGATGCATTATTGAGGGACGTACCCTCGCCCAACGTTATCAATGGAAAAATACCCTTGGCCAAACTGACAGTCGCCCTACCATGGTCAGTCGCTGGAATACGGAATTCAAACACAAACTTACGCCCGATTATTTTCAAAGTTTCGGGCTGGGTTTTTACGAGTATTTCCAACTTGCCGAAGATTTGGGTGCGGAACCAATTCCCGTACTTAGTTGCGGCATCGCTTGCCAATTCAATACCGGTGAATTGGTGCCGGTTTCTGAATTGGACCCTTACATCCAGGATGCGCTTGATTTGATTGAATTTGCCAACGGAACTGCCGATTCACCCTGGGGCAAGGTGCGCGTAGAAATGGGACACCCGAAACCTTTCAACTTGAAATATATCGGCATTGGTAACGAGCAATGGGGCCCGCAATACATAGAGCGCTACAAAATTTTCCAAACCGTATTAAAGAAAAAATATCCCGATATTATTTTGGTTTCCGGTTCAGGCCCCTTTGCTGAAGGCCAGATGTTTGACTACGCCCATCGCGAACTGAAAAAACTGGGCGCCGATATTATCGATGAGCACTATTACAAAGACATCGCCTGGTTTAAAAACAACGCGACACGCTATGACGATTATGATCGCAATGGCCCGAAAATTTTTGCAGGCGAGTATGCAGCGCAAAGCGTTGCGGTGGTGAGCCCGGATAATAAAAACTCCTGGGAAACTGCACTCGCTGAAGCCGCTTTTATGACCGGACTGGAACGCAATGCTGATCTGGTACATATGACTTCCTACGCTCCCTTGATGGCACACACCGAGGCCTGGCAATGGTCACCTAATATGATCTGGTTTAATAACTTACAGGCCCTTGCCACTGCCAATTACCAGGTACAAAAATTATTTTCCAATAATAAAGGCACCGAACTTGTGCGTATCACGCATGATGGAAAACCATTAACAGGCCAGGATGGACTCTATGCTTCTGCGGTTACTGATAAGCAGAACAAATCGCTGACCCTGAAATTGGTAAACACAAATGCACAAGCGCTTAACATCCAGTTAAACATGCCTGCCGGCGTGATGAAGGGAAAAGCCACAGTGACCTTGCTCAGCGCCAATAATTTGCAAGCTGAAAACAGTTTTGCATCGCCTTCCGTGATCACCCCCATAACACACACGGAAAAATTCAATAATGTGGCAACCTACAAGGCACCACCACATTCGGTATCAGTCATTAGTATTCCTGTAATGCAAAAAAATATTTCTGTTAAACAATAAAAAAATACACGATCTGGAGAACTAAAATGAAAAGAATCCGCGCACTTAGCGTGTTAATGTGTTGCCTCGCCGGCGTTTCCTGTGGAGATGGTGGAGGTGGCGGTTCAAAACCCGCTTCCAGCACAGCCGCAACATCCACAACAACCAGTTCAAGTAGCAGCAAGTCGAGCGCTGCTGTGAGCTCCAATATCTCATCGAGCACGGCAACAACAAGCTCCAGCGACGCAGCTGTTACCCAGGTACTGATTAAAATAAATCAACTGGGTTTTAAACCCAACGCCCAAAAACTCGCCGTTGTTCCAGCCATTGCGGCAACCACTTTTCGTGTGATCGATACGTCTGATAACAGTACCGCGCTGACTGGCACGCTCGGCGCTGCAGCAACCTGGGCGCCATCACAGGAATCTGTAAAGCTCGCGGATGTTTCCGCTATCACTAAACCCGGTACCTATGAGCTACTGGTTGATGGTGTAGAAAAAGCCGCCGAATTCACCGTATCGAATTCGGCTTACGATGCTTTGAACGCGGGTGCGATAAAAGCATTTTATTTCAATCGCGCCTCAACCGAATTACTCGAAACACATGCGGGAGCCTACAAACGCGCCGCCGGGCACATGGATGATAAAGTGCTCATCCATGCCAGCGCCAGGAGCATCCAGCGCCCCGAAGGTACAATCATTTCCGCCCCCAAGGGTTGGTATGATGCCGGTGATTACAATCTTTATGTCGTTAACTCAGGCATTTCCACTTACACACTTCTGGCGGCCTACGAAAGTTTTTCCGATTACTTTAAAAACCAAAACCTGAATATTCCCGAGAGCGGTGACGCAGTGCCGGATTTATTGAATGAGGCACTGTGGAACCTGGAATGGATGTTGGCGATGCAAGATCCCAACGATGGTGGCGTTTACCATAAACTCACCAGCAAATCCTTCAGTGGTTTCGTGATGCCGGCGAATGATATTTCTGATCGTTATGTGGTGCAAAAAACAACTGCAGCTGCGCTCGATTTTGCCGCGACCATGGCAGCAGCCAGCCGCATCTACGCGAATTACGAGGCGCAACTCCCTGGCCTTGCCACCAAAATGCTCAACGCGGCGCAAGCGGCGTATGCCTGGGCTAAAGCCAACCCCAAGGTGTATTACTCACAACCCTCAGACATTTCTACCGGAGAATACGGTGATGGCGATGTCAGTGATGAATTTGCCTGGGCCTCCACCGAGCTTTACATCACAACCAAAACTGACAGTTACTATACAGAGGCAAACCTGGCCAATATGACACCTGACGCTCCCTGGTGGGGTGGTGTAAAAACACTGGGGTTTTTCTCGCTCGTTCGCCACAGTGGTAATCTCACCACAGCAGCAGACACAACCTTAATCAAGAGCAAACTGGATAACCTGGCCAAGGCTATCGAAACGAAAGCGAATGGTTCTGCCTATGCGGTGGCGATTAACAACCGTGACTTTAACTGGGGTAGCAACTCAGGCATTCTGAATCAAGCATGGGTATTGTTGGAGGCCTATCAGGCTGACACGTCAAAAACCGGTTATCTATCTGCTGCACAATCCCTGCTGGATTATGTCCTTGGCCGCAATGCCACTGACTATTCATTTGTGACCGGCTTCGGTAAAAAAACACCCCAAAATATCCATCATCGCCCCTCAGCGGCCGATGGTATCCCTGGTGCTATCCCTGGCTTCCTCGCGGGTGGTTCGAATGCCGGGCAAGAAGACAAATTGAATTGCAGCAAACCTTATCCATCTACATTACCAGCCAAATCCTACCTGGATGATGAGTGCAGTTACGCGAGTAATGAAATCGCCATTAACTGGAATGCACCTTTGGTTTATGTAACGGCAGCTATTCAAGTTTTAACAAAATGATAACAACAGTAGCAGTCATGCGTTGCATGGCTGCTACTTGAAATCAGCCAGCCAGTTAATAATCCTGTGAACAACTGGCCTCACCAGATGAACGTCAAATTCCGCCTCGACGGATTGAACATTCAGGTTACCGATTGGATTACGCTTTTTTCACAAATTCCGATTTCAGCATCATCGGGCCAATGCCTTCAATACGACAGTCAATGTCATGATCGCCATCCACCAAACGCAATATTTTTACCTTGGTGCCTACTTTCACCACCGATGAAGAGCCTTTAATTTTTAAATCCTTGATGACAGTAACGAAGTCACCCTCGGCAAGCGGGTTGCCGTTGGCATCACGAACTTGTTTGGCGATGTCGGTCTCGTCGCTGGCTTGCGCTTGTGGTGACCATTCGTGGGCGCACTCGGGGCAAATCAGGAGATTTTGATCCTGATAGGTGTATTGCGAGTTGCACTTCGGGCAGGGTGGAAGTTGAGTCATTGATGAATCTCCGGCGAGAGCTAAAAATAAAATGTTTCATTTTTCGAGTACAAAAGAAGGCAGTGCCCATTGCGCTTTTACCGCCCAGAGCCGCAACACCAACACGCAGGACATGCTGATGAGTGTGTTTGCAACTATGGCGAATTGCAGTGCGTCGAGGATGCAGTAAACAATTCCACCCAGCGCACTGGCGGTTGCGTAAATTTCACGTTTCAAAATGAGTGGAATATCATTGCAAATGATGTCACGTATGGCGCCGCCCGCCGTACCGGTGACGACTCCCATCATGATTGCAACCGGTGCGGATACAGCTTGATGCAGCGCCACTTGCACACCAATTACCGTAAATACCGCCAAACCAAACGCATCTGACACCAGCATGATGCGCTGGTCAAAACGGTGCGTGATACGTTGCCCCATCAGCGTTAGCACTACCGCAATGGTCACCAGCAATAAGTACACGGGATTACCGATCCAGCTTACCGGGTGAATACCCAACACCAAATCACGTAAAGTACCGCCTCCCAATGCCGTGATAAATGCGATGACCAGCACCCCGAAAATATCCATCGAGCGACGCCCGGCAGCGAGTGCACCGCTCACGGCGAACACCAGTACCCCCAAACAATCGCTCATGTAGAGCCAATTAATCACACTCATTCATTCGTGCCATTGGGGTTTTGCGCCTGGTTAGCGTAGGTGATTCCATGCTTATCCAGGTATTCACGAATTAATTGGCGGACTACTTGTGACGGGGTCACATCCTGGATTGCGCACAGCTGTTCAAAGGCATCTTTCTTGGTGGGATCGATCAGCACTGTAAGGCGCGCCGTTTTTTGCTCCATATCCACGCTCTCATCGTCAAAGGTTTTATAAGGGGGGATTGAACGGTGCGAATGCAGCTTGCAAAACAGTAATCGCCCCCGTTTCCTGTGCCGCAACCTGGTAGCCCTAAGTACCATGACTCTCATGTCATCCAAACCCCACATACGCATATCGCAATAATGATAACATAATTATAATAAAATTAGCATTGAATGATAATGGTCGTTATACTGATAACAATACACCGGGGTATGCCGCACAAACTCATTCCTTTTCCTTTCGCAGAGCACGACGGAACAACTGGCAAAAACCCCACCCATCCAACCTAAAACCAACAAAGCCTGGCGGTGACGCATTTCGTTAGCCTTGCGCGCTGGCGATGTACAGCAGTTACTGATCAATCGTCTACCGCTCATCAGGCGCATTTATGAAATGTTATTGACATGAAAATATCTGAAGTAAAAGAAAAAATTCTTGCTAACGAAACTATTGCGATTGAAATGATGCGCAACCCGGCCGAGTTATCGGAATGGGTTATCTGGATTCGCGAAGGGGACGGAAAAAGTTTTCTGCTAATGGATGAATTTGACGGGGTAATGACCACTACGGACGCGAATCAAGCATTACTGCTATTACGTTCAATGGGCATTAAACAAGCCAATGTCGTTCTTTAAAGATACATCCATGAAATTGAAATGTTTGTTAACGGGCGCCTCCACAATGGCCGATGGAAAAGTTGTACACCGCACCAGTGATGCTTACGGCAATATTCTGGTGGTTGATTACCCTCGCTACCGCGTACTCAGCTTTGATTCCATTTATGAACAGAGCGGTTTTTATGTAGAGAAGCCCTACGCGCTGGTGCATGAATACACACGCATCATGATGCTGGTGCTGGGGTTTATGGAACCACGCCACACTACACTGCTGGGATTGGGTGGCGGCAGTTTATTACGCAGCTTGCACCACTATTTATCGCACTGCGATTTTCATGTGGTGGAATTGCGCCCTAAAGTTTATGAAATCGCCAGGGAGTATTTTGATATCCCCGATGATGAACGTGTATGGGTATCAATCGAAGATGCCAAGCTAAAAATGAAATCCAGCAAGGACGCCAGTACCGATATTATTTTTGCCGACATGTACGACGCTTATCACATGAGCCCAATCCAGGGGCAAAAACAATTTATACAGGAATGCTATCGGACCTTAAGCAAAAATGGCTGGCTGGTGATTAATTACCATTTATTGCCGGATCCCAACTCGCCATTTTTTGAATGCCTTATTGATCATTTCAGCACTCTCATGGTGTGCTCGGGCGCATACGGAAATCATATTTTGTTTGCCGGAAAATCCTCCAGTGTCGATTACGAGCAAGCACCGGTTAAGCTGAGAAAAATGGAGAAAATATTAAATGAAACATTTATGCCTTTGTTCCAGCGCCTTGAGCATCTGACTGCATAATTACATTAATACCTAGCCGTATCACTTTGCTTCATCGATTAGATTCGTTGTGAGGATCAATTATATTCAGCGCATCGCGCAAGCATGGATACAGGTTGAACACTCCCGTAATAGGCTTCACCTGCGCTTTCGCGAGTGTCTTTAGCGGCTGGAACTGAATATCAGTCAGAATTAACTGTGCGTTTGCATGTTCACAATGAGAGATCAGCTTCGTGAGCGCAGCAACACCTCCCGCATCAAGCACCGTGGCGTTATCGAGATAAAGAATCACCCCCCTGCCCGCAGTACAGTAACGCGTTAACTCGCTAAATATTTTGTCGGCGGCAGCAAAAAATAGCGGGCCAGTTACTTTGAACACTCGCCAATTTTCCGGAAGCGGTTTACTCAAATATTGATTATTTCCAGAGATATCAATAAGGCGGGTCATATCGGCAATCGTTTTCATAAACAGTATTGCCGCCAGCAAAATGCCCGCCGTAATCGCAATCACCATATCAACCATAACGGTTAATGCAAAACACGTAAGAAATATCCAGCGGTCACCTGGTTGCGATGTTTTTAATAAATGCAAACTTTTTGGTGCCTCACTCATGTTCCAGGCTACTACCAATAACAACGCAGCCATTACTGGCATAGGCAGGTAACCCAGCAATGTTGTAAGGCCAACCAATCCCAGGAGAATAACCAATGCATGAACCATCGCTGCCACCGGGGATTCAGCGCCTGCTTTGTAATTTGCAGTCGAGCGCGCGATTGCAGCCGTTGCAGTGATGCCACCAAAAAACGGGGCGATAAGGTTGCCAATCCCTTGCCCGAGCAACTCACTGTTCGCGCTATGTCGCTTACCGGTCATCCCATCCATGATGACCGCACACAAAAGGGACTCAATAGCCCCCAGCATCGCAATGGCAAACGCGGCGGGCAATAAATCGCGCACCACTCCCCATCCCAATGTCAATGACTCCCCGTCACCTCCCGGCTGTGTCCATGGCCATTGGAACACCGGAAGCATGGGTGGAATACCGTGCCCCACACTTCCCCCTGCTGTGGTGTACTGAAACCGTGAAGCTATCGTCTCCACACCCAAGCCAGTATTGTTTAACCAGAGTGCCACCATGCTGCCAGCGAATAACGCGGGCAAATGGGCAGGCACCGGCGCCCTCAACAATGGCCATAACAACATAATTGCAAAGGTAATTGCCGCAACCAGGAGACTGGGCCAATGTGTGTCCGGTATTAGTCTGGCGAGCAAGATAAGCTTATCCCAATAATGCTCAGGCATGGATTCAACTGATAACCCCAGGAAATCCTTGATTTGCATAGTCGCAATAACCACGCCTATACCACTGGTAAACCCCAGGGTAACCGGCTCGGGAATATATTCGATAAATCGACCAACCCGGAATAAAGCCATGGCAATCAAGATAATGCCAGCCATCACACTAGCCAGCAGCAGGCCGCCAAGACCGTACTTTTGGGTAATTGGATAAAGGATTACAACGAAGGCCGCCGTGGGGCCGGAAATACTGAAACGGGAACCTCCCGTCAAGGCAATAAAAAAACCGGCAATAGCAGCGGTATACAACCCGTATTGCGGCGCAACACCGCTGGCAATTGCCAGGGCCATAGCCAGGGGGATAGCAATAACGCCTACGGTCAACCCGGCAATCAGATCTTTCCCGAATCTCCGTCCACTGTAAGGTTCAGTGATGCAGCTTTCCCGCACTGCATGTCCAATACGTAGCGAGAACAAATGAGTTCTATGTGGCATGCATCCCTCGTAATGGTTTTAACAATGCGAAAATAATTACCATCAAATGATAACAAAATTATAATTCTATTATCGATTAATGCTTAACCATCAGCAAAAAAATAACCGAAAGATGTAAACCTCCCTGCCTGGAAGCCGTTAAAATGCGCTCCCTATCCCTGCTATTTATTGCACAACCAAACCCGCTGAGAAATGGAAACAATGGAACAGAAGACCGCCCGCCTGACGATACTGATTGATCCGACCAAAAAAGATGCCTTTGAACAACTGTGTGCAACCCAGGATGTTACCCCCTCACAAGTCGTTCGCCAGCTTATCCGCGAATACCTGGAAAAACATGGGGTAACCTATGCAAATCAAAATCTGGAGAAATGATCCATCGGCTGCGCCAATTTGCATTAAACACCGGCAAGCGTGAAAGCAAGCCCCACCAGCGCACTGGCAGCAATCACTTTGATAACGCCGACTTTGTAACGAAATAGCGCGATACCAGCGCCCAGCGCAATGAGCGCAGATGGCCATTCAAAAGTGCCCGCGAATCCCTGTGGCCAGAGCACGTGGTAACCAAAAAACATCGCAAGGTTCAGGATTACGCCGACGACCGCAGCAGTGATTGCGAGTAATGGTGCGGTGAATTTCAAATCGTTATGGGTAGTTTCAATAAACGGAGCGCCCGCAAAAATAAAAATAAACGAGGGCAAAAAAGTAAACCAGGTAACGATAGTAGCGGCAACGGCACCGGCAACAAATAATAAATCCGGACCAAACACCGCTTTCACATAACCCCCCACAAAACCGACAAACGCTACCACCATAATGAGCGGCCCCGGTGTGGTTTCACCCAGTGCGAGACCATCGATCATTTGCGTGGGCGTCAACCAGCCGTAATGACTGACTGAACCTTGATAAACATACGGCAGTACCGCATAAGCACCACCAAAGGTAAGCAATGCCGCTTTGGTAAAAAACCAGGCCATTTGTGTGAGCGTGTGATCCCAGCCGTAGTAACCCCAGAGCGCCGCGAGCGGAATTGCCCACAACACAACACCGGAAATTAAAATCAGTGCCAGACGTGACCAGCGAAAAACCGCGTGCGCCGGTGTGGGTGTGTGATCATCAATCAGTGCAACACCGAAGGATTTATTCGCTTTACCGTGACCACCACCGCCGGTGAAATAATCCGGTGCAAAACGTCCACCCAGATAACCAATCAGTGCGGCTGCAACCACGATGTAAGGGAACGGCACATTGAGCGCAAAAACCGCCACAAACGCGGCAGCAGCAATAGCCCACATCACATTATTTTTCAGTGCGCGCGAACCAATGCGATGCGCGGCTTGCACCACAATGGCAGTGACCGCCGGTTTAATACCGTAGAACAAACCGGCTACCCAACTCACATCGCCGTAAGCGATATAAATCCAGGAAAGCGCGATTAAAATAAATAATGACGGCAATACAAAAAGCACACCGGCAATAATTCCGCCCCATGTGCGATGCATCAACCAGCCAATGTAAGTCGCCAGTTGTTGTGCTTCCGGACCGGGCAATACCATGCAGTAATTCAACGCATGCAAAAACCGCGTTTCGCTGATCCAGCGACGGCGTTCCACCAACTCCTGGTGCATGATGGCAATTTGCCCGGCGGGTCCACCAAAACTGATAAAGCCTAATTTAAGCCAGAAACGAAAAGCTTCCCAAAAACTTACTGGTGCCGGTGCTTCCAGTTTTTGTTCCGGTGTTAATTCAGTAGCTGTGGAATTCATACTTTTTCCTTATGGGTAAACGCGGCGAGCAACGCATCAAAGACACCTTCAGCGGCCGCAATCAAGTTGTCATCGTCGGGAATGCTGTTGCGCAATCCCCACAGGATTTGTTCAAGCCCACTGGCTTCAAGGGGTTGTACGCCACCAACATCAAGGTAATGAACAAGCGCCCCCATGCGGATTAATCCGGGTTGATTCAAATCGAAACTTGCCAGTAATACTTCGAAAGAAACGCGATTATCGACATGGGTGAATTCCGCACCATCGAAATCAAAACCCAGGGCATCAGCCGGGCATACGTCAGGTGATTCCAGCCACAGGAAGCGCGCGTTGGGATCGATAAATTTTTTTATTAACCATGCGCTGGCAAGGCGATCAACCCACGGGCGCTTGCGGGTTGCCCATACCCGGTTTTGGTAGTCCAGGGGGTTGCGGCGGGCAATATCGCCAGAGGCAAATCCGGGCTCATTGGGCGAGAGCTGACGATTGATTTGCAATTCCAGAGCCTGGATAGCGTCCTGGGTTTGGGTTTGCAATTCCCCCGGGAAAAAATCAATCGCCGTCAGTGAGGCGAAACTCTTGCGCAGCTTTCGCAATTGTTTGAGCGCATCCTGTGTGCCATTCACCCCCGGTTGGCTTGCCAATTGTTGCAGCTCTGCCTGGAGGGCCAGGTACTCCTCACGGCGATCAAACAACTCGCCAAGGTCTCCAACATCGGCCGTCCCGGTGGGGAAAATGTAGGCAGAGCCATCATTAGCAATGACATCACGGCTGACCTCTTCAAAAGCAGCGGTATGGGCCTCGCTAGCAGGAATCAGGTAAACCCCGTCACGCAAAACAGCTGCTCCCACCCCTTTCAAGTTCCTCCACGCACGCATGCGGGCCGCCGTGTTATTGGTCGGTAGCGATAAAATCAATAATAGCCACTTCATAATATGTAGAATACTCAATAAATTTGTTATGGATTCTACATTATTAATATATTTATCCAACCCTCCAACAGCATTACCAGCCGCCGATGTCTGCCAACCCCATCGATATTGCATGAAGTATTTACGGTCGCCTGGAGGGAACGGATGTTCGCAGATAATCCCTTGTCCTCTTAAATGGTAGTAATAGCGGTATTTACCTGAGCGCATATAAGAGCGGATCAAAGGGACAACATTGTAGATGGGATGTTTTTGAATAATTTGCCGATGCAAGCTGCTTTAAGCGAATAATTTATTATGATGGAACAACGATTTAAAAAAGGAATGTCCACAGAATGGAACATAACTACTCTTTTTTTAATTGAATGGTGATGCGTGTGCCATCACGTTGTATTAATACATCACCTTCCAAATGCCCTAGCACTTCGTTTTCATCAATTAATTCTCCTTTATCATTTAGAAATCCAACGCATGTACTGGTCCTATACTCATACAAGCGATTATCAAGAAAATACCCTAGTGGAATTCCATCTGGTCCGTAGACTTCATATTGCTTATCTTTTTCCATTATTGATCTCCATATGAAAAAAATTAAAACAGTATTAACTCTCTACTAAGGTGTGACCCATATATTCCACATCAGTTTCCTGGCAACAGGTATTGAAACTTTTTAAAAAATGCATATTCAAAATTTACAATCGCATATTACGTACTAAAATAAAAATAACGCAGGAGGTATTTATGAAAACAATAATTTCCAGCAACGATCTCTTTAAAATCATCCTGGTTGAAGATGAGAATATTGACGGCGTCCATAGCTCCCACTATGAGCTGATAGAAACACCAAATACTTCCGGCCAAACATTCGAGTCCCTATCCACAGCAGAACAAGTGATGCGACAAAAAACAGAGTTTTGGAAATCAATCATTCGAAAACTCTATTTCGAGGTGTGTTTCATTGCATAGTAATTATGGCTCGCGGGGGCACAATGCCCCATATTTTCAACCTGATTATTTGCCATCGCTTTATCACCGCCTATGATTAACTTACGTTTACTGATGCAGCGATATACATCGCGGTGATAATTATGATCTCGACGACACCTATCCTTTGCGACGGCAATTTTCAATTAAATCTCGTAGAGTGCAAAGACAATCGAGGCTTTGCAGTGAGTTTTCATTTTGAAGTCATCAATACCAGAAACGGAAAATGCATGGGGATATATGATCATTTAACGGAAGGACGAACTGCTGTAGAAAAACTCACAAGTGAAATCAGGGCTAACAAAATAAGGTCGCAATACTGACATATTTGGTATAACCATTAGAAAAGACCCAATTCCCACATGAGCTAATAGAGGTCATGCTAACGTCCAAACATTATTTTGTCTGCACGCCGCTATGGTTAATCCTCCAGGAAATTTTTGTCCAGCGTATTATGGATGTGTGTTGCGGCACTCGAGGGCTGATTATTATTGTCTGGCATATCTGCTTTGCCTCCAAATCTTGCTCAGCCTCAGCTGCACAAACAAGAATTTTATAAGATCCAATAGCCATTTGATTAAAGGTATGCAGTGCTAATACACCTTTTACCGGCTCATCACTTACCACCATTCCCGATACATTTTGTGCAGCTGCAACTATAGTCCCGGCAACATTTTTCAAGGTTGACGTACTCGTACCTAACTCTTCAATTCGTCGGGATAGTAACCGGTTAACCATACCCACCGCGAGGCAGGTATGGGAGCGAGTGTCAATTAAAGGAATTCTCAAGATATTGCACTACTCTTCCTGATCATTCTTATGACTATTTTGTCCGCCTTTTCGTCCAGCTTCAGCGGCACGTTCCGGATCATTTTTAAAGTTACCTCCACTTACCTGACCACCCTTGTGACCCGCTTCAGCGGCTCGCTCCGGGTCATTTTTGAAATTGCCTCCACTCACCTGACCACCTTTCTGGCCGGCTTCAGAAGCACGTTCCGGATCGTTTTTAAAATTACCACCGCTTTCCTGCCCACCTTTACGCCCTGCTTCTGCTGCGCGTTCAGGATCATTTGCAAAACCGCGATTTTCTGATTTCTGTGATTGTGCCATTTTAAGTTACCTCTTGATGATTAATTTCCGCTTCGCAATTGCGATAGCGTAAGTAATAGGGCTCAAGATTATTCAAAAGTTCTAAAAAATTTAAAATTTTTAATTACCACGTTTCGCTTCGTTTTGTTAGTTAACAATTAATTTGGAAGCCAACCCAACAAAAATATCAACAGGTGCTTATTTAAAATAAAATCGCATTAAAATCGGATAAAAGTCGCTTATTACAACCGAAAAAATTACCGAAAAAATTATAACGATCAACATTAAAATTAATCTCATAAAAAAACCCACCACTACCAAGTGGTGGGTTAACAGAGGCGCTACCAACATCAAAGATGTCGAAGCCATATTGCTCCCATTGACTATCAATGTAAACATAAACGGACGACACAACAGTAATTTCATTATTAATATAAAAATATTTTAAAAAAAATAATCGAAGCGAAGCGGAGAAAATTTCATAAAACAATTTCAATGTAAAAACTTAAAAAAATCAAAACAATATAAAATAAAAATTTCACCACAAAACCAAGGCAGTAAAAAAATATGAGATTGGCCCCCATATTGCAAACACCAAATAGCCAGGTTAAAAAATTTAAAAATCTGGCTTATAAATTTGTTAATAGTTAACCATTTCATTTCGGAGAAATATCATGGCAAAAATTCAACGGGAAAAATCCCACAGTAAAACTGGAAACACCAAAACCTCTGGCAAGGGCAATAGTGGCAATTTTAAAGACAACCCTGAAAAAGCGGCTGAAGCAGGTCGCAAAGGCGGGACTCACAGTCATGGTGGTGGCCGCAAATCCTAATCAGGATTAGTAGAAATTTACACACAGAAATATGTAGGAATATATTGGAGATTTTTATGAAAACAACATTATTGTTAATTGCCGCATCGACAATGGTAATGTCATCATTAACCTTGGCAAACCCGGCTAATACTGGCACTACCCGTCAGGGAGCCAATGCCAGCTCGGCATCCAGTCAGTATGACAAGACCAACCACAGCGCAACCCGACAAAACAATACTAACGGACAAGGCACAACCAATGGACAGGGAACACAGCTACCCGATCGGGACCGCACGAACACCAATGGAAACAGTGGTAATAATACTGATCACAACCACACTGATGGGACTGATAACGGTGGACGATCAAATGGTGGCCGGTCGAATCAATAGTCAATCCTGTCACAATGCATCAATGACCTGGCCGTTAAAATTGAACGACGTTTTTCTAACAGGCTGGTCATTTTTGCATTTTTACAAGCACTATAATAATGGACTTCGGGTTTTCTTAACAACGGCGAAAACGCATCGAAAGATTTTTGAAAAAGTTACAAAACCAAAAATAATAAATTACAAAATCATCTTGTTTATACGCTTTTTAATACCCATCCAGATGAAAAAAACGCGAAAAATTATTAAAAACTTTATTTGCACCTGCCTGCACCTGATTGAAACCATAAGCCAGATTTCAATATAGAAATTATCATTTCAATCGGCCTTGCATATTATTGTCATCTTTATTAATAATTACCCGTTAACTTGCGGCCCCATAATTACCTGGGAAATATTAGATCCGGCCGCATTGAATATATGTAACAAATTACTGGTGCGCCCTGAGATAGATTATGAATGTCCGCCTGCGAAACAATGTCCGCGTTATTGGTAATGGCCCAACAGCAATCGTGTTTGCCCACGGATTTGGCTGTGATCAGAATATGTGGCGCTATTTGGCCCCTGTATTTGAAGATCGCTATACCGTAGTGCTATTTGATTTGGTCGGTAGCGGGCAATCGGATATTTCATTCTATGATTTTAACCGGTACGGATCGCTGCAAGCTTATGCGGATGATTTGATTGAAATCATTGATGATGTAACCACATCACCTGTGGTTTTTGTAGGGCATTCGGTTAGTGCGGTTATCGGATTACTAGCATCGGTGGCTGCTCCGGATAAATTCCAATGCCAGGTGATGATTGGCCCCTCCCCGTGTTACATCAATGATGAAAATTATATTGGCGGATTCTCGCGTAGCGATATTGAAGAATTGTGTAACACCATCGATAGCAATTACCTGGGCTGGTCCAGCACCATGGCACCAGCCATTATGGGTGCACCGCGCCAACCGGAACTGGGCATTGAATTAACCAACAGTTTTTGCAGGACTGACCCTGAAATCGCCAAACATTTTGCGCGGGTAACTTTCCTCTCTGATCACCGGGATGCGCTGCCAAAATCCATTACACCAACATTGATACTCCAATGCAGCGATGATTTTATTGCACCCTTAACAGTGGGCGAATATATGCAAAAAACCATGCCCAATGCTGAGTTGTGCATTATTGATAACGTCGGCCATTGTCCACACTTGAGCGCCCCGGATGCAAGCACCCTGGCGATTGAGAAATACCTGAAAAAATATTTTTATTAAAACGTTAGTCATGCACACGCTCCCTGATCTTGCATTCACTTATGAACACGCTGCCTGTGGTTTGGTGACCACAGAAATAAACGGTACCATTCGCAGGGCCAATGCCACCTTCTGCAAATGGCTCGGTTATGCAGCGAGTGAAATGATCGGCAAAAAACGGATCCAGGAATTATTTACCGTTGGTGGCCGCTTTTTTCATCACACCCACTTAGCGCCACTATTGCAAATGCAAGGTTCGGTTGCAGAAATTCAAATAGACCTTATCGGCCACAACGGTATCGCGATACCGATGCTGATCAATGCAATTCGGCATAAACAAGGCGAACAACGTTTTGATGAATTCGCGTTTATGGTAGCAACGGATCGAAAGGTGTATGAACGCGAGCTTATTTCCGCGCGAAAAACTGCCGAGGAAACCCTGCAATCCTTATACGAAGCCCAGAAAGAACTGCACGAAAGCAGGGATATATTGAGCATCGCCATTCAAAGTGCGCGCATGGGAGTGTGGTCAGAAAATTTGCAAACCCATGAAGTATGGTGGAGCCTGGAGCTTGAGCAACTAACGGGCTTTATCAGTGAAAAAAAATTTGGTGAAAGCCGGGATGATTTTTATGCGTTGATTCATCCTGAAGACAGGATTACTTTCGCTAATGAATTAAAAAAAGCTGTCGATACGCGTTCGAATTATGAAGTGCAATTTCGCCTGCAACATGCCGACGGAAACTGGCTTACCATGGAAGGTCGCGGCCACGCGGTCTATTCGGAAAAAAGCGAAGCCCTTTCTATTTTTGGCCTTGTTATTGATATCTCTGACCGCAAAGCGGCGGAACAACAATTACATGAACTGAATAAACAACTATCCATTTCTGATCGCCGCAAGGATGAATTCCTGGCCACCCTCGCCCATGAATTACGCAATCCGCTTGCCCCCATGCGCAATGTGCTGGAGATAATGCGATTTAAAGAAAAAGATAATCCATTCATACATTGGTCGCGCGATATCATAGAGCGCCACGTCTCGCAGATGACCCATTTGGTTGATGACCTGATGGAAGCAGCACGTATTTCCCAAGGGCGTTTGGAGCTTCGCAAAAAACACATTGATATGTGCGAGGTAACGCTGCATGCCGTTGAAACATCCCAGGCGTTAATACTCGAATCGAAACATAATTTTAAAATGAGCACACCGGACTCGCCACTCATCGTTGATGCTGATTCAACGCGCATCGTACAAATTATTTCCAATTTACTTACCAACGCGGCGAAATACACCCCGGCAGGCGGCGATATTTATTTAAACCTTTTCCAGGATGACAACGAAGCAGTTTTGTCCGTGCGCGATACAGGCATAGGCATACCACCCGAACAACTTTCCACTATATTCACCATGTTTTCCCAACTCAAACCTGCACTGGAACGTTCGCAAGGCGGGCTGGGCATAGGGCTTTCATTAGTAAGGGGATTAGTTGAACTTCATGGCGGCAGCATAGTTGCATTAAGTGAAGGCGATGGCAAAGGCAGCGAATTTATCGTGCGACTCCCCATTTCCCTTACTCAAGAAGACGTAGTGCGTACGAAAACGTCCGGGGTGCTTGCAGGGCCTGAAACAACCACAACTAACAGTAAACGTATTTTAGTCGTGGACGATAATGTAGATGCTGCCGAGAGCCTGGCCTTGCTGCTGGAAATGAGTGGCCACATCACCAGGAGTGTCCATGACGGCACAACAGGCCTGACCGCTGCCGAAGAGTTTCGCCCCGATGTGATACTGCTCGATATCGGCCTTCCCGATATCAATGGTTATGAAGTCGCACGCCTTCTGCGGCAAAAACCCTGGGGCAATAATATTCTTTTAATTGCCGCTACCGGCTGGGGCCAGGATAAAGATAAAGCCCTCGCTAAAGCAGCGGGTTTTGATAAACATTTAACCAAACCGATTGATTATCAAAAATTAAATCGGTTGCTGGACAAAACAACATCCCAAGCGTAGATATATCCGCCCTTCTATTTTGACCCGTATAAATTTAACGCTCCTTCATTTTGAATCCTACTCACATGCACCAGGATTAAATTATCCTCTTGAAGGTTTCCAGGAATTCCAATGCCCTATAGGGATTTTTTTGATAAACAGAAAAATTAAAATCATCAGTTAAGAATGAGTTAAGCAGTTCAGGCTTCGTTTCTTTTAATTTTTCGATATTTTTAAAACCCATCGTCCAATTGCTAAAATTCCTGTGAGTGATCGGCTCCCTCAATAAGAGCTTCACTTCGGTATGACGGCGATCTTTTTCAATTTTTTTGTATAACGCATCTACTGTCGAATCTTCGCCTTCCAACAGTTGCATAAAATTGCCGCTATTGAAGAGCATTACTCCGGTTAACCCGTTTTTTTCGTTGTTAATCCGGGAATCTTCTACAATGTTTATTATTTCACTGTGAGTTAAGCCAAGTTTTGCAGAGCTAATATAAACAACACAAATCATTTGATTACCCCTTATGTCATTACAAGCTTTCAGTTCCAGCCACCGCGCGCATGCGGCGTTAGAGAGTGGTACTAATTTAAAACGTTACAGTTTTACAACAATTCGGCCTCTGACCTTTCCATCTAAGATGTCAGCCGCAACCCCCAAGGTATCCGCTAAAGAAATTTCAGTTATCAGGGCGTCCAATTTAATTTTATCTAATTCAGTAGCCAACCGCTCCCATGCTTGTTTCCTTAAATCGAGCGGTGCCATCACGCTATCAATTCCATATAGCGTAATTCCTCTCAAAATAAATGGAGCCACCGTTGCGGAAAAATCCATTCCACCCGCCAAGCCACACGCAGCGACAGCGCCGCGATATTTTGTTGAGGCGCATGCGTTGGCTAAAGTATGACTGCCAACGGTATCAATCACACCCGCCCAAATTTCTTTGCCCAGCGGTTTTCCGGGTGAAGATAATTCAGTACGATTTATAACTTCACTCGCACCTAACCGGGTTAAATATTCTGACTCTTGAGTGCGGCCAGTTGAAGCGGTAACTTGATAACCAAGATGACTTAATATAATTATGGCGATATTGCCCACACCACCATTTGCACCTGTCACTAAAATTTTTCCATCATTTGGCTTTACTCCATGCTGTTGCAAAGCCATGACACACAGCATAGCTGTATAACCTGCCGTGCCAATTGCCATTGTTTCTTTAAAAGAAAATTCGGCAGGTTTCCGGATGAGCCAATCACCTGAAACAATCGCTTGCTCAGCCAATCCTCCAGAATATTTTTCACCTACACCCCAACCATTCAAAAGTACTTCGTCTCCCGCTTTCCATACCGGGTGTTTTGATTCAATCACAACGCCTGAAAAATCAATGCCCGGTGTCAGCGGAAAGTTACGCACAACCGGAGCACGCCCCGTAATGGCTAACGCATCTTTATAGTTTACAGTTGAATATTTCACCTCAACCGAAACTTCTCCTTCTTGCAAAGGTTTTGATGCAATCTCTGCGATATTTGACATGTATCCATTATCATCGTTAGTGACAACAATACTTTTATACATAAACCATTCTCTCAGTGTAATTAGGTTGCTTAACGCCGCGCACAACGGCAGTTAATTTGATTCATAGTCATATTTTACCTAACGCTTGAATCAGGTGCACGTGACGCGACCTTATCTCGGTACGCCCCCAGGAATGATTGGTTAGGCACCAGGCGTTTGTTTATGTGTGTCAATAAATTTGAGAACTGATTTAGGAATTGGACGGCATTCACACACTTGCGCGTGCGCAAGATGCCATTCTACACGCTGCTGGATAGTCGGGTTTTTTGGCATTTTATTCTCTTCATGCCAAAGCTTATTTGTCTTGCCCATCGTAAGCCTCCAGAGCTAAAGGAACTGCACCAATAACCACAGCACCAGCGGCAGGCAATCCGAGCAAAATAGCGCTCAAGACTTCCTGCCTTGATGCACCATGCGACTTGGCGGAAAGCACATGGAATGGAATTCCCGAAGTATTTCCGGTAGCTGCGAGGACTGCAAGATAAGCCAACTCCTCGGTCTTTTTATCCAAAGCGCTAGCAGCCTCAAGCGCTTTCGCAGCCTGCATCCACGCTTCGGCATGAGCAGGTGCTTCCTGCATAAACATAGAAAATGATTTTGAAACACTCATGGATGACTCCTTTAGTGCCTAACGAGTTTAGTGACAGTGTTTAAGTGTGGTTTTACGAAATACTTTTTACGCAGCAGAAATAAGAAGCCGCAGCTTACATTCCGCCCGGTGGAACCAAGCGAAACGAGTTTGATTTGCTTTGTTACGTGCTTACATTACGAAGCCACTTTTTTTTAGATTTTTCATGCCGTTTTACTTTTCCTGCCTTAATTAGAACATTAAAAGAAGCAGTAAATTCAGATTGCGAAGCATTTAGTTTTTGCTGAATTTCAACAACGGTAATGGGTTGAACCATTAACTTTAATATTCTTTGCTCTAAAGGAGACTGAACTGGAGCTGGAGCTGGAGCTGGAAAAACACTTATTTGCGCCTCAATAACGAGGTTAGGTGCGCTAGACTTAACACCAGCAAGATAGCATTGGAATTCAAATGCCTTCCAGAGATTTTGGTCTTTTGAGCAAAGTAAAAATTCAATTGCCTTTTTTTCAGCTTTTGATAAATGAGCAAGTATATTTGAAAGGTGGGCGATAATATAAAAGTCAGCTTGATTCTGCCCGTTTGGATAACCGCTTACACATGTAACAAGCGCATTAGTGCAGGCGGACCTCAAATGTTCTGAATTTGTGAAGACAAAAACTCTGTCCAATACTGAAATGGTCAGTTCTTCCAGAGCGCTCAAGCCTATGTTTTCAGCATCTACATAATATATTTTCAAGGTAAATCTATCTCCTCCTGATACATGACACCGAGCTAACCGACAAATTGATACTCTCACCTTACGGGATCACCGCTTTCGGCTTCTCTCTTGACATCAGCATGACAGCCTTACGAGTTTCACACTTGGGTGGTTTGCATTTTCCTACCGCAAAGCGATGCGGTGGGCCTCATGCAGCTCTTCGGGCGCGTAGTCATAGAGGATATGGATAGTTTCATTTTCACCTAACGCCTAATAAGCGGTGGTTTATTGAGACACTTAAACCATTAAAATGAGCGTAGCAAATAGTTGATGTGCACATATAAACCATCCGCTTGATACATTCGTTAAACTTATATCTAAGATTTTCTACAACAGTTTCTTGTTAAATTCAAAATATAATGCGCGATATGTTGTTTATATAAGTTGCATTAGAGTGTGGAAAGTGTTTACCTGATAATCTCTTAACTTCCACACATAATTCTGATAATTCTTTCGTATTTTCAAGCTTTATTGATGCTGAATCGTTATACCCAGGATCTACAATGAATGCATATAGTTCGGTAAATCCATTATTTTTGGCAGCTCGAAAGATACTCATATAGTCAGGTCTAAGTCTTGATTTTCCTGTTGCCTGCATAGCTACGACCATGCCTCTGCAGCCTACTTTCTTATGAGCGGACTGCATTGTTTCTTCAATTGCGGCCAAGTCAAATTTACGACCTGATACAAACCTCTTTTCTTGAGGTGATGCACAACATATATATACTGATTGATTAGAAAATCCATCCATATAATCCCTGAAAGATGAATTTCCACATCCCGATAGAGATTTTATTATCGTCGATTTTCCTGAATTCCTATTTCCGATTATTCCGACAAAAATCATTTTCCCTCCGATTGCAATTTAACGCCGAGCTAAGCGGCAGTTTTTAAGTTGCGGTTTTGTGGAACACTTTTGCGCAGCAAAACCGCAAAACTGCGACTTCAAAACTGTCCAGCGCACGTAGTGCGCGGTGCTTGAGCGACTTGTTAGAACACTTTATTTGAACACGCTTGCCATTTCATTAAGCGTAGAAGCAAACTCATTGGCTTCAGTGATATTTAACCCGCCGGTCTTAACTTTTTCTATTAAATTTTTGCAAGATTCTATTTTTTTCTTTTTGCTTCCAACAATTTTATTATCTACAAATGAATTGCCTGTCTTCTCAAATTCTCGGCGAATCGTTTCTTGAAAAAAGGAGTAGCTTTCAGCCCCCTTTGTGTCCAAGATATTCACTGATAACTCCGTAAAATAGTTTATTGATGTTGTGTAATATATGGCGTTCTGAGACTGCCACATTTCAGCTAAAGATTTTGCGAAGCCACCTGACTCACCAAGAATTGGGGCGCAAGTTGAACCTAGGCGGCCTATACTGAAATTTATTGACCCAACAAAAGTTGCAGCTGCACTTCTGGGCTCCGAAAATTTTGGTGGGGCTGACGGAGCATCTGCTGCAAAACTACTCGTGACTATTGCAGCTGAGGCCAATAATGATAAATATAGATTTTGGAGCATGTTTTTCCTCTACTTAAATTCTGTCCAGTGGAGCGAAGTGGAACGATGTTTGACCGCTTTGTTAAATGCCCCACTCAACACCACTAACTGAATTTATGTTCCCAACTATTCTTTCAACTATAACTTTAGCTTGTTGTTCCGGCTTTTTACTAACCTTTCCGAATATTCGTTTCAAGAGTGGGATGCTTTGCTCTGGCCATATTTGCCATAGAGTAGGATTTGACGGTTCGTCATTTTTACCCATATAGAACACTATTGATTCATTTTCTATAGTGGTACTAATGATGCACATAAAATCTTCATGCACTGGCTCGGATGGATTCAAACCCAGCGAAGCGAATTCATTGAACATGTAACGTGCCAGTTCTTTATTTGAATTAAAATTTGAAGATTTAAAGTAGAGATTCAATTCATTATTACCTGCTTAGAGAATCTAGCCATTGAGACCATTTAACAATGTTATTAGCCGGAAAGTTTCCGCCTTTCAAACCGGAAGCTTTCCGTCTAAGTTTTTGATTGGTGATTTATAGCATACCCACCAATTACGCGCCATTACAGGCTCTAAGGGACTTTCATCCAGATTGGCCACTGGATGAAAGACGGAAAATTTCCTTGCTAATTCTTTTGTGGAGTCGATATTCGCACAGTGCAGATCAGGTGGTCGCTACAAATGTTAAAAAGTCAACGCTAGGTATTTATTTCGCCTATTAATCTGGTTTTTTTACTCAGCGTGCGCGTTGACAACACTACCCTCATCCCCTAACCTGCCCGCGCTGCGGTAAATCCCGCAGTCGGGATTACGACCCCCGACAACAGATCGGCACTAAATACGTGAGTATTTTGTGTCCTCGCACAGCTTTGCCTGTTTGTTATGGCGGCTGGGTGGGGCCACCTTCGGGTGGGCCGGTGTGATCTGTTGCCGGTGGTCGTAACCCTGCTCAGTCCGCCCCCATGAATTACGACCTCATGTGGCGGTTTACAAACAGATCAAAGAGATTTTTATTATGGATAATACCGTTCTTCCTCCCCCGTTCCCCACGTCCCTTGTTATTAAACTCGATCAACTTCAATACACGTTTTATCAACAATCCCGGCTGGAAATTCATTCGCCTGCTGGCAAAGTGCTTACTGTTATTAGCAAACCATTACCCGCAAATACAGAAGATGATGCGCTTTACCAGTTGTGGGCGCAGGCGTGTTTACTGGAGATATTGTTTGATCAAATTAACGAGCGAATGAAATTACCGCAGCGGGCGATTAATAGTATCGCGCATGTAATTAACAGGATTGATGGGCATCTTAAGAAACAGTTATCAATGTAGAAAAAACAAAGGCGGCAGCGCCGCCTTTGTGATCAATTTTTATTTTCCGGATTGTCCGTCAACCAGATAACTTTTTGCTCTGATACATGTTGTTGCCCGATTATCTCCCGATACAATTCCGGCTTGCGCGCCTGTTTATAGCGAGTGCCACCTGCCTGGGCCAATTTTTCAGGATGCAGCGTAGCGATTGCAAATCCTTCATCCAGACGCGGGCATTCAGCAATGACATCACCGAAAGGATCGATGATCATTGAGCAGCCATTTTTTAATTGATCATCGTCCATTCCAATCGGATTCGAAAACACAACATAGATTCCGTTATCGTACGCCCGTGCCGGAAGCCATTTCATAAGCCAGGCCCTGCCCTTCAGCCCTTCAAATTCCGCACGGAGTGATGTTGGGTCCGCATCCCGGTTTTTCCACAATTCGGGATCAACAAAGCCAGCTCCCGGCCGCGTTGATGGAGTACACATAGTCACATGCGGCATAAATATAACCTGCGCACCCAACAGCGTCGTTGCTCTGACATTTTCAATGACATTATTGTCGTAGCAAATCAATATTCCACACTTCCAGCCTTCAATATCAAAAACGATATATTCATTGCCGGGCGATAAATGCGGATTAATAAACGGATGGATTTTCCGATACTTTCCAACAATACCGTTTGGTCCAACACAAATATAAGCTTTATAAAGCTTGTCATCCTCACCCAATTCAAAAAGGCCCGCTAGCACATAAATATCCAGTTTTTTTGCTATGTCTATTAACCTTGATGTGCTCTCCCCTGAGGGAATGCTTTCGGATAGCTTCACCAATTGGTCACGGGATAATTTTCTGGCAAAGGTGTAACCGGTAATCGAACATTCGTGGAAAGCAACGACTTTCGCCCCGGCAGCAGCGGCTCGTTCGCAGAAATCCTGTATACGCCCCAGGTTAAATTTTTTATCCCCGCTCGCGTTTTCAAACTGAACGGTTGCAATTTTTAATGAATTCATTTTCTCTCGAACTCTTCTCTCTTATTGAATGTCAAAGGTAACTGATTTTAATCCGCCCACCGATAATCGCAAAAGGTGTGATATATCGCTTTTCTTGCCAGGTCGAACCGGAAGCGGATCATCTGTTTTTTTACGGAAGGCAGCATAACGACTTATACATGACTATGAAATTAATTTCCTATCAAGCATCTCACGAACAATTTTCTCCCAGCGATTTGCTGAGGTTTATTAAATTGGCCGAACAGGCAGGTTTCACATCTTGCCATTCCTCCGACCATTTTCATCCGTGGAGTGCGCGCCAGGGCCATAGTGGCCATGTTTATAGTTGGCTTGGCGCCGCGTTGGAGGCAACACGATTTCCGGTTTATTTTATTACCACGCCCGGGCAACGTTATCACCCGGCAGTGGTCGCGCAGGCGATTGCAACGCTTGAGGAAATGTATCCCGGTAGACTGGGAGTATCCCTCGGTAGCGGAGAAGCATTGAACGAGCACATAACCGGTGCGCCATGGCCAGAAAAAACTCTTCGCAATGAACGGTTGCGGGAATGTGCCACGGTTATTCGTAATTTACTTAAGGGCGACAAAGTAAATCATTGGGGTTTGGTAAACGTTCATGAAGCAAAACTTTATACACTTCCAAAAAGAATCCCGCCATTGAATTGTGCTGCCCTCTCACAGGAAACGGCGAAATGGGCAGCAAGCTGGGCTGATGGGCTGTTAACAATTCATCGTCCATCGCCGCAGCTGCAAGCAATCATACAAGCGTTCAGGAGCAATGGTGGTGAAGGAAAACCTATCCATGTTAAATTAACCTTCGCTTATGATCGTGATTTATCCATCGCAAAAGAACACGCGTTTGATCAATGGCGAACCAACTGCCTGGACACTCGTCTGCTTGCTACGATTCAAACGGTTGAGGAATTTGATGCAGCGAGCGAACAATGCACTCTGGAAACGATATTACGACATATACCGGTAAGCTCACAGCCCGCCGATTTTATCCATATCATCAAAGAAATTTTCGCGCTCGGTGTTGATCATGTAATCCTGCACAATGTCGGTAAAAACCAGGAATTATTTATTGAGGATTTTGCAATACATGTACTGCCGTCGTTAAAGCAGGATTGCACCTGACCAACAATGTTAAATAAAAAGGGACTTTCGTCCCTTTTTTGAAACACTACTCTAATGCAGCCTTCAGCTCTTCTTTGCGAGCCTCCAGTTGCGCGCCCAGCTCAATTAAATCGAGCCGGGATTCCTTAACTTTCGGGAAGATCTCATTTTGCTCTTCCTTAACATGGTGCTTAACATACTCGGACAATACCTTCACTTTAGCGTCGTATAGCTCGCTACCCGGTTCCTCGCTTTGTATTTGCGCGATCAGGTACTTTAACGTTTCATGCTCAACCTTCGCTTCAGGTACTAAAGATTTATCTTTTAGTACTTTTTGGACCGCAGGATAAAAGATCTCCTCTTCAATCTGCGCATGGATGGTCAACTCCTGGCATATTTCCAGTGCGAGCGCTTGTTTCTTGTCAGCGGAACGAGTCGACTCGAATTTTTCAAACAGATCATTAACCAGCTTATGGTCTGCACGCAATAAACGCGTAGCTTCCTGGGCTTTACCGGCAAGTGGAATAACTTTCTTGGCTGAATTGGGCATAATGCTTTCTCCAAAATTTGAAACACGGTGAAAATAAAAATTATGCGTACGAAAAATTCATTAATTTTTATACCATCATTAAAAATGCAATATGGATACCAATCCCTCTATTTTGACACCGATGACAACGTTCCTGGCAATATCAAACGTGATTATTAACTTCACAAAAATTTTTATAGCGTGATTTTGAAGTATTTACATGAAGGTGATGAATATTTTTCTACTGAAACCAATCCCGGGATAGAGAAATAATACGAACAATTAAACCGGTAAAAATTTTTAGCTGACTTGTACAATTAATTTTTATTTAAATATTTTGCAATTTATTCAACACTCACGTAAATAAATTGCATCCATGTCATTGAAACTATCATTTCTTTACTAATTTCGCGCCAAAACAGCTCCATATGACGCCAAACCTGAAACCGGTATTCAATTTGCATTAAGAGAGGCTCCCCTGCATGCGAGAGAAAATTACTCTCGTGCCCTTTTCTTCCGTTAAATAGGGAGACATTCGATGAAAGCTATAGTATTCCATGATATTGGCGATATACGCCTCGAAGATGTACCTGAACCTAAAATTGAACAACCTACCGATGCTATTGTGCGAATCACTACATCCGCAATATGCGGAACCGATTTACATTTTGTGCGTGGCACCCTGGGTGGAATGAAAAAAGGAATCATCCTCGGCCATGAAGCGGTGGGAATTGTTGAAGCCCTCGGTGATGATGTCAGAAACCTTCAAATCGGGGATCGCGTAGTAGTGCCCTCCACTATCGCCTGCGGTAATTGTTCGTATTGCCGCGCTGGCTACTACGCCCAGTGTGACAATTCAAATCCCCATGGAAAATCCTCAGGCACTGCATTTTTTAGCGGACCTGAAAATAGCGGATCGTTTAATGGATTGCAGGCGGAAAAAGCGCGTATTCCATTCGCACATATTGGTTTAATTAAATTGCCAATTGAGATTACCGATGATCAAGCAATTTTACTTTCCGATATTTTCCCCACCGGTTATTTCGGCGCTGAAATGGCTGAGATTACACCCGGTGACACGGTTGCGGTATTTGGTTGCGGTCCGGTAGGTCAATTTGCGATTGCCAGTGCAAAACTTATGGGCGCATCACGCGTCTTTGCCATTGATAAACACAAAGATCGCCTTACCATGGCGCAGGCACAAGGTGCGGAAGTTATTAATTTTGAACAGGAAGATCCCGTTAGCACATTGCAACGTATGACCAACGGTATCGGTGTTGACCGTGCGATTGATGCTGTTGGTGTTGATGCAGAACATTCGCATCATCATGGCAAGGATAAGGAAACCAAAGAAAAAATTAAAAAATTTGAACAAGAAGTAAAGGAACTTGCACCGGTCACTGCACCGGATGGGAAAAACTGGATTCCCGGTGATGGCCCAAGCCAGGCATTACACTGGGCTGTTAATGCGCTTGCAAAAGCAGGAACATTATCAATTATCGGGGTGTATTCTGAAAAGTCCGACGTATTTCCAATTGGCCTTGCAATGAATAAAAACCTGACGATCAACATGGGCAATTGCCACCATCGCAAATATATCCCCACACTGATTGAGCTGGTTGTCAGCGGAAGAATTGATCCCAGTAAAATCTTAACCAATGTTGAACCCATCGCGAATGCAATAGAGGCATTTAAGGCATTTGACAGACGTGATAACGGTTGGATAAAAGTGGAACTGCGGGCGCAAGAGGCTGAATAATATGCCAATGAAGCTGACCCATAACGTGAACGGGATTAACGACACCCGTCTAACGTGGACTTGGTTTTGATATACATCGGCACTAGCGGGATAGTGTTGCCCGGCAATAAAGAAAATTTTCCGGATGAATTCAAATCGGGGACGCGATTGCAATATTACAGCACCCTATTCAATTCGTTGGAAATAAACAGTTCATTCTATAAAACACCACAGCCGCAAACATTTTCAAAATGGGAACATGAAGTTAACAACGACTTCAGGTTCACCGTTAAAATGTCACGCGATATTACGCACAGCAAGAAACTTGATTTCCATCCTGAAGACCTTGAAAAATTTATGGATGCTGCACGTCATATAGAGAGTAAAAAAGGAGCGTTGCTTATTCAATTCCCGGCCAGTATTACTGCGGATTATTGTTTTAAAATTGAAGATTTAATCAAGCAGACGCAATCATTACAAGGAGCATCAAAATGGGATATTGCAATTGAGGTTAGGCATAACAGCTGGCATAACATGGCTACCTACAACATGCTTACCCGACATGGAGCATCGATGGTTTTTCACGATATGCCAACGTCAAAAACGCCATTAGACCAGTCCGCAACAAACATTATTTACATCCGCTTTCACGGGGCCGCCGGCGACTACAAGGGAAGTTACCGCATTGACGATATGGAAAAATATATCGAATTAATAATCCATTCTTACAAAATCGGAAAGACCATATTCGTATATTTTAACAATATTATTGGAAATGCCTACGAAAACGCTTTATCGCTGCAACATTACATTCGTGAACATATTGGATAAATGCAGCATCAGTTAAATACCTGTCTTTAACTCATCAAAGATTTAAATAATGTCTCCTAACGCCTGCTCCATATCGAACTACAGTTGATATGGAATGTCCCTTTTAAATGCAGCGAAAAACCGGCCGTGAGCCGAGCCATCTTCATTTAAATTCCAAAGGGGAAATCTATGCGTGCATTAACTTATCACGGTAGTCACGATGTACGGGTTGATACCATGCCTGATCCAAAAATTCAGGAGCCAGACGACATCATTTTAAAAGTTACAGCAACAGCCATTTGCGGATCGGATTTGCATCTTTATCGCGGGAAAATTCCCAATACCGAGGAAGGTGATATTTTTGGCCATGAATTTATGGGAATTGTTGAAGATACGGGAGCCAATGTTACTGCTGTCAACAAAGGTGATCGCGTTGTGATTCCTTTTGTTATCGCTTGTGGTAGCTGTTTCTTTTGTTCACTCAATTTGCATTCCGCGTGTGAAACGACAAATACCGGACGAGGTGCGATCTTAAATAAAAAGCAAATTCCTCCAGGCGCAGCGCTTTTCGGCTTTAGTCATTTATACGGAGGAATTCCCGGTGGGCAGGCTGAATATGTGCGGGTACCAAAAGCCAACATTGGCCCATTTAAGATTCCGGAAGGCCTTGATGATGAAAAGGTACTTTTCCTATCTGACATTTTGCCAACAGGATATCAAGCGGTAGTGAATGCGGGAGTAACGACAGGAAGCACACTGGTTATTTATGGCGCTGGGCCGGTCGGCCTTATGGCTGCCGCTTGCGCTCGACTTTTGGGTGCTACGCAAATTTTTATGGTGGACCACCACCAATATCGATTAGATTTTGCGGCAAAAACCTACGGTGTTATCCCTGTTAACTTTGATGAGGTTGATGATCCTGCGGAAGCAATTATCGAGCACACAGCGGGGCATCGAGGTGTTGATGCGGTCATAGATGCAGTGGGTTTTGAAGCTAAAGGCAGCAAAATAGAAACGGTACTCACCAATTTAAAAATGGAAGGCAGCAGCGGCGCCGCGCTAAGACAATGTATTGCCGCCGTGCGACGCGGGGGAATTATTAGCGTTCCAGGAGTCTATGCCGGTTTTATCCACGGATTTCTATTTGGCGATATTTTTGAAAAAGGATTGGCAATTCGCACCGGACAAACCCATGTACAAGCACACCTTCCCAATCTTATTGAACACATTCTTCGCGGTGAGTTGCATCCTGACATTATTATTTCACATCGCCTAAGCCTCGAAGAAGCTGCGGACGGTTATCGAATTTTCGATAAGAAGGAAGATGATTGTAGAAAGGTGATACTTCGCCCTTAAAAAAAATATCTCATCAACCAGCGTAAATTTTCCATCGGGAAGTCATGCCTCCACAGGCATGACTGTTAGCAAATACGTAATCAATTGCAATAGCCCTGTAAAATTTTCATGGATTTTTACTTTTAAAAATTACACAGCACTTAATAATGTCGTCTCTTTCAAATAATTGTCACTAGCATCATCCGATATACCTCATTTGCCAGTAATTAATAATTGGCTCATTTCTTGAAGTAATTTCTCCACCTTAATTTTTTAAGAAATCACTATGAAACATTCTTTTTTTAAAAGAAATGGACTTTTAATTGTGTTTCTAACATTTACCTTACTAGCACTTGCGGGGCAAAGTTATACCGGGTGGCAGGTTCATAATGAAGAGAGAATTGAGCAGGGATTTCCTACTTATGATTTCAGCCAATATTTAACATCTGGCCATTTTCTCCAAACTACTTTTGAAAATTGGGAGAGCGAATTCTTACAAATGGGAATGTATGTGGTGATGACAGTATTTTTGTTTCAACAAGGTTCAGCAGAATCCAAAAGCCTTGATGAGCCTGAAGAGGTCGATAGAACACCGCAACCCCATAAGGATGCTCCCTGGCCAGTCAAACAGGGAGGGATAATATTAACAATTTATCAAAATTCGTTAAGCCTTGTTTTCATCCTCCTATTTGTATCTTCATTTCTATTGCACGCCCACGGGACGATGCTGCAAATAAATGAAGACGATGGAAAAACGCTAACCCTGTTTGAAGTTATGGCTGAGCAACGATTTTGGTTTGAATCATTCCAGAATTGGCAAAGTGAGTTTCTATCTGTTGCTGCTATTGTCTTCTTTTCTATTTACCTGCGCCAAAGAGGTTCACCCGAATCAAAACCGGTAGATGCTCCCCATGGGGAGACCGGCGGTTAGCCACCTTATCGTTTACAAAACTGGTCTTTCTTAAACTTCATAAATTATTTTGCTGCGGAGAGAAAATCATGACAAAAAAAGATAACGACACAACAGGCGGTGCTGGCGGTGTACTCACCAGCGTATCGGGAGCATCCTCCACCAAACTTCCCGACAACCTGGGTTTGGAGACAGAAGTTTCCGAAGCATTGATTGAAAAAGTATCCGGCCAACAAGCGCTGGCACAACAGATACCAGCGAATCCTAATAAATCCGGAGAATATGGTGATGAAGCGCGTTGCCCAATGATGGGTTATACACAAGAACCTCCCTCACTTGCAGCGACTGCCAGTACCTCATCAGAATTAATTGCTTCTGAAAAAGTTGGCGACGGAAAAATTGAGCCCGGCATAAATGCTACGATTGATTCGCTGGACCGCGTGCGAGTGGACAGTGGCAACCAGGTGCTTACGACCAACCAGGGCGTTCCGGTTGCCAACAATCAACATTCATTAAAGCTCGGCTTGCGCGGCCCTACATTACTTGAAGATTTTATTTTGCGTGAAAAAATTACGCATTTCGATCATGAACGAATTCCTGAGCGCGTAGTGCATGCACGCGGCTCTGCTGCGCACGGTTATTTTGAAGCCTATAAAGATCTTGGCGATGTAACAATGGCCGCTCCATTTCGCGAGGCAGGTAAGCGCACGCCGGTTTTTGTACGCTTCTCTACCGTTGCAGGTGAACGCGGCTCGACGGACACAGCACGTGATGTGCGCGGGTTTGCAGTCAAGTTTTATACAGAGGATGGCAATTGGGATTTGGTGGGAAATAACATCCCTGTATTTTTTATCCAGGATGCAATGAAATTTCCGGATTTGGTCCACGCGGTAAAACCGGAACCACATCATGCCATGCCGCAAGCATCGAGCGCCCATGACACCTTTTGGGACTTCGTATCCTTGATGCCTGAATCCGCGCATATGTTGTTGTGGCAAATGTCTGACCGGGCTATTCCCCGCTCCTACCGGACAATGCAAGGATTTGGTGTTCATACGTTTCGCCTCGTGAATGAGGATGGCATCGCAGTTTTTTGCAAATTCCATTGGACACCACTGGCAGGCGCGCATTCGCTCGTATGGGATGAGGCAGTAAAAATCAGCGGCGCTGATCCCGATTTCCATCGCCGCGATTTATGGGAGGCAATTGAGGCGGGTGCATTTCCGGAGTGGGAATTAGGATTGCAAATTTTTACTGAGGAAGAAGCACAAACATTCCCCTTCGATATTCTGGACCCGACAAAAATCGTTCCCGAAGAATTGGTTCCGCTGACTCCGGTGGGAAAATTGGTGTTAAACCGTAATCCGGATAATTTTTTCGCTGAAACCGAACAAGTTGCATTCTGTACCGCACATATAATTCCCGGTATTGATTTCTCCAATGATCCATTATTACAAGGCAGGATTCATTCTTACGTTGATACTCAACTAACGCGCCTTGGAGGTCCAAATTTTCATGAGATCCCAATCAACGCACCCATTGCGCAGGTTCATAACAATCAGCGGGATGGGTTTCATCGGCAGGCGATACATCGCGGCCGCGTAAATTACGAACCAAATTCGCTAGGGGGTGGCTGCCCATTCCAGGCTGGTGCGACAGGTTTCCGCAGTTTCCCCGAACACATAACGGAAGATAAAGTTCGCGGTAACCCGGTGTTATTTGCAGACCATTATTCGCAAGCACGGTTGTTTTGGCAGAGCCAATCCCCGGCCGAGCAAGCACACATTATTGCTGCATTTCGCTTCGAATTATCGCGTGTGCAAATAGTAGGGATTCGTCAACGCGTGCTCGCATTGTTGGCAAATGTGGATGCTGTATTAGCGCAAAACGTAGCGCAAGGTTTGGGGCTGGAATTGCCACCGCCGCTACCCCTGGCAACCGACCTGCCTGCGCCTGAATATGCCCCCTCTCCCGCGTTATCCTTACTTTCATATCCGGGCAAAACCGGCATTCAAACCCGCCGCGTTGCAATTCTTGTGGCTCAGGGTGTGAATACTGTATCCACGCGATTTATTTATACCGCATTGTTGACCAAGGGCGCTGTGCCGCGATTTGTTTCAACGCGTCTTGGTTCAATATCGAGCGATACCGGTGAAGCACTGGAGGTGGATATTTCATTAGAAGCCGGGCCATCCGTATTGTATGACGGCGTAGTCATTCCAGATGGTGACGGGTCTGTGACCAAATTGTTACGTGATGCCCATGCGCTCGATTTTGTGCGAGAACAATATCGCCATTGCAAACCCATATTGACCGTTGGCGACGGAGTTAATTTGTTGCTAAACGCCGATATACCGCTAACCCTGCCCAGCGGCGAACCTGATGGTGCAGTAATCGAAGCGGAAACAGGTGGAATACCGGATGCATTAGTGCTATTTGAACAAAAATTGGCAGGACATCGTGAATTTTTGCGCGAGACTGAACCACCAATTGTTTAGCGAATACCTCATCCGGAAAAACGTTCGTAGCTTATGGCTACGAACGTTTTGTATTTTCCGCCTCGAAAATATAATGTGAACTATTGTGTAACTCAAATAGTGAAACATTATCCTGACAACCAATAATCCATTCATTTCAACGATAGAAGCGATGAATTACCGCCACAATAATTTTTAAAATTTCAGGAAGAAATAATAAAAATTCATATATTAATTATGCGTGAACTTTAACCAGCTGCTGCGCTCAGATTATCACTACCTACTTATTAATAAGCCCGAACGAATGAAAGCCTGAAAAGCTCTTAATCGAAATAAGGCGAGGAATAGGAGGAACTATGTTTCTGTCCAGTGTTGGAATCGAACCGCAAAAATTTCATACCAAACTTGCTAATTTCAATAGATTACGTACAGCAATTGGTATTCCTTCCGCTGATTGGGAAGCAGCTGAAAGGGATAGCCTGAACATGCGCATTTTGGAAGGCAGGTTTTTAGAAGGACTGCGCACTTCCATTGCTCCATTGACAACAGATGCCCCACAGAATCCGGATCATTTTATTACCTGGTTTGAGTCCTTGCAGGAATGGGGACCAGGTCAATATCATCCATTATTTGATTGGTTAGCCAATCGCGCTTCGGCAGATCAACTGAAATGGTTTCTCACACAAGAAGCTGCAGGCGAAGCAGGCTTTGAGGATCTCGTTGCCTATACCCAGGTTAAATTACCTGCGCAAGTCAAACTCGAATGCGCTCGTAATTATTGGGACGAAATGGGGCGCGGCAAATATAAAGCAATGCACGGGCCTCTGCTGGAATCGATGGTAAAAGAATTGGGCCTGACCCCCACCATCGACACTACAGTGTGGGAATCGCTCGCACTCGCAAACACTATGCTTGGATTAGCTACGTCGCGCCGGCATACCTATCATTCATTGGGAGCATTGGGAGTCATTGAACTGACAGCACCATGGCGGGCAGCAAAAGTATCGCTCGCGATGCAGCGGCTTAATTTTCCAAGGAGGTCGCGACGCTATTTTGATTTGCATGCAAAAATTGATGTTCTCCATGCACGTGAATGGATCAATGAAATCATAAAGCCGCTCATTTCTGCAAATCCTGGTTGCGCAATTTTTATTGCTGAAGGTGCGCTCATGCGTTTGCGTTGTGGCGAACTTTGTTTCGATAGATACAGCAAAGAAATGAAGATCGATTTACTCCATAATCTCAATGCACGGACCCTGCCCGCCGAGTCACTCTATGCATGACCATCAGCGTGAATCCGTGCAATGCCCAGGTTGGATGAAATCCATATGCAAAAAAATAATACAGATCACCAACAAATTTTATTATTGCAGGAATTGCTTCGTACAGTTGCGTTACAAGGATATAGGTTTATTACAGTTACACCGGTGACACATCAGCGTTTTTTTGCAAATTCGAATGGTATTGCCAAAAATATGCGCGATATTTTTGGTTGGAACCTGCTGTTTAAAAGTAACCTGCTCCCGCCCCTGATATTCGAATTGATGTCGCAAGCAGATCTCTTGATCACCCTCGATGGGTATTGCCAAAGTAAAATCCGGATATCTTCATTAAACGATGATTTGTTTTTGCACTCTCGCTTTCCGACGGACGATGTACGCTCTGTTTTCTTCGGTCCGGATACCTATCGATTTGCCCGTTTCATCCAACAATCCCTTAAAGTTTTACAATTTGAACCAGGATTTTCGCCACATAGCCCATTACGAATATTGGACGTAGGCTGTGGCAGTGGCGCCGGGGGAATCGCAGCGATTCGCGCCATACAAAACCAACATCAATATTTATTAACATTAAATGATTTAAATCCCGTAGCGTTAGACTATGCCACTGCTTGCGCACAGGTAGCTGCTATAAATGCGACTCTGCTACCCGGTGATTTTTTTAACGTTCAGCACATGCAATTCGACTTGATCCTGTGCAACCCACCTTACATTCACGACCCGGCGGCGCGCCTCTATCGCGATGGCGGTTCGCTCTTTGGATTGGAACTCAGCGTGCGAATTGCAAAACACGCACTTGCCCTGCTATCACCTGGTGGTCGTTTACTTCTATACACCGGGGTTGCTATGACCAGTGATGAAAAAAACCCGCTCCTTGCCGAATTAATTCCACATTTTTCCAGTGGAAAATTTCGTTGGTGTTATGAAGAAATTGACCCCGATATTTTTAGTGAAGAAATTGAAAAACCCGGATACCAGGGAGTCAACCGTATTGCCGCAGTAGGTTTGACTATCGAGCGGATGCGATAAATTAAGGCTCTGAATTAAACGCCCTGCAATAATCCAACCTATTCAAATGCAAGGATGCATTAGGACATTAATCCAAATTTTATTAATTATCCCCGTATTTTTATAACGTTTTTATACACAACACATTACCTTTAACGGGTGGCAATAACCCAATAGGTAATTTATGGAAACCTCACGATCAAGCAGTAATTATCCAACTCGTACAAAACGATCTTACTGGTTGGAAAACACCTCGGTAATTCACAAGGCATCAAATAAAACCTCTGCATCACTTTTCCTGGCTACGCATACGCTGGACCAAAAATCACCCGCCATTGATTCATTATTCGAAGTACGAATCACCATCGATACTGACCATATTGCTGATCTGCGCCAGGTAGCGAGCGAAACCTGTGGCAGGCAAATGGATTCATTTTTGATAGAGCCCACCAAAAAGCCTTCACAAAAATTAATTCGTTTGCGTTGTGTTGGTAAAGCGGTAATTACCCAACTCATGGTTGCCGTCATCGCGAAGCTGGAGTCTGCTGAATTTGGTCGCGTCTGTCGGGTATAGGCCAGGTGAACCTTATGAATTCATTTGAAGGTATTTGGGTACCACTGGTCACGCCGTTCAAACATGGAAAAATTGATGTAAACGCAGTACAGGAATTGGCAAATTATTTGGTTTATTCCGGTGTGCAAGGATTGGTTATTGGTGGCACTACTGGTGAAGGTTGTGCGCTGGATAAAAATGAGCAGCAGTTGTTATTAGCCGCTGTGCATGAGGCCGTTGGCAATTATTGTCCATTGCTATTCGGCTTGAGCGGGATTAACACGCGCGAATTTGTGGATAAGGTAAAGCGCTTGAAGCCGGATTTACTGAGTGGTTTTTTGGTATCAACACCCGCGTATATTCGTCCATCGCAAGAAGGCCTGCGCTTGCATTTTTCGGCAATTGCCGCCGCCACCGAACTACCGCTGGTGTTATACAACGTTCCGGCGCGCACCGGCGTTAATATGAATGTCGATACTGTTATTGAGCTTGCACAGAGCCGGCAATTTGCTGCTATAAAAGAATGCAGCGAGCAAACCCGCGATTTAGTCGCGCGTACGCGCATGCCTGTTTTATGCGGCAATGATGAAACCTTGTTAAACGATCTGTGTTTGGGCGCGAGTGGTGCCATATCCGCCGCTGCACATATTCGCCCGGATTTATTTGTGCATTTGTACAAACTGGTTAGCGCTGGGCATATTAACCAGGCTCATCGTTTGTTCGAGCAATTACTGCCGATGATTACATTATTATTTTCCGAACCCAACCCGGCTCCGGTAAAAGCGGCACTCGCTGTACAAGGTTTTATAACGGATTCACTGCGCTCGCCAATGACCTGTATGTCAGCGTTGGGCAAGGCCGCGTTATTCAAGGAAGTGGAGCGCGTAATGAATATTGTGGCAGGCTACAACCAGCCTGCTTTTTTGAATCGATAAAATAAATAACTACAGACAACTGTGATGGCGGCGACTTCACCGATGGACAGTTGCCCACCCGCCACATCAATTAATGGTAAGACAGCGAAAAGACTTTCACCATATTCCTCTATTTTGGGTGACTGATGGCCGTTGATAACATCCGCAACAGCCAATTCATGCAAACCAAAAACGGATTGCAATTGCGTTAATTCATCTATAGGAGAATCACGCAATGCAACCCACACAAAATGATCTGGCAGGCGGAGGTAATCACCCGGTTTTTCCATCGCAATATCGCCCGGTTTTTCACCCCGGCAATACACCATGCAATTCACCAGCATAATTAACCTCCGCAATGACGATTAAAAAATTTTGCTGAGTGTTACCACTACCGCATCTTTACCCAGGAATTTTCCATTGGCAGGTGATGCATAGGCAGCTTCATCCGCATTGGTGCCTATTGCCGCAAGCGCCAGTGTGCAAATACCAAAATCCCTGGTCACACCAACTTTCCAATCGTCATAGCTGGCGATGGAATTGTTTTCTACTTTCTGGTGACCGGCATGCAAATTGAGTATGAAATTATTACCCAGTGAAATAGTTGCGCCCAGATCGATATAGCCGCTGTTTTCACTGTCAACAAAACCAAATAAATTGGTTACCGCATGGGAGTATTTCAGGTACGCAACACCGTAACTCAATTGCCCATACACTTCGGTGGTATCCGCGTTATCAAAACCGGCAACTTCGTCCATGTCGTTATTGGGATAAACATAGGTGAGCACACCCACATCATAGGAAAATGATTCCGTAATATTTCCGCGTTTGCCCGCATAAATATCGAGTTCAACATTGGCATCGCCACCAGCATCGTCAATCCATTTAATACTCGATGCCCAGGCTCCCACATAAAAACCGTTATCGCTGTGGGTGTAATCCACACCACCCTGGATGGCGGGATCGAGGCGCGTTTGGGAAATGCCGCGATAGCGATAATCGGATGTGACCGCCGCGTTAAAAGCCAGGTTATCCGTTTGTGCCAATGCCGGCAGGCTGGTGCTGGCAACCATTGAAGCAAGCAGTGAAAGCATCATTTTTTTCATGGACTAACTCCTCAATAAATCGACATGAATTGTCGATGGTAAAAACGTCGGGCAATAGGAATCCTGACCGGGCAACATGAAGCAATCCGGGTGGGAAATTGATCGACGGGTTAAATCAAATCAAACGGGAATCAGCAGGCGATAGCCCACCGCTGTCTCCGTTAGCAGGAAGCGCGGTTGCGCGGGAATATCCTCCAGCTTTTGCCGCAAATGCCCCATATACACGCGCAGATATTGGCTACTTTCAGAGTGGGATGGCCCCCAGACTTCGCGCAGCAATTGCGGGTTGGTCACTACCTTGCCGGCGTTGGCGATGAGTACACCTAACAAACGGTATTCAATCGGTGTGAGGTGAACGGGCTGCCCCGCTTTGGTGATGACCCGTGCTTGCAAATCTACATTTACATCGCCGAATTGAATATTGCTGCTATTGCTATTTACAGGCTGGCGAATACGGCGGAGTGTGGAGCGCACCCGCGCCAGCAATTCACCAACACCAAAAGGTTTGCTCAGGTAATCATCGGCGCCCGCGTCCAACGCACGAATTTTGTCGGCTTCGTTGCTGCGCGCCGAGAGCACAATAATCGGTACTGGCGACCAGTTGCGCACATCCGCAATAAAATCCACACCATCACCATCCGGCAAACCGAGGTCCAGGATGATCAAATCCGGCTTGCGGGTACCGGCATCTATCAACCCGCGTTTTACATTTTCAGCTTCAAATACCTGCCAGCCTTCTTCTTCCAATGCACTGCGCACAAAGCGCCGGATTTGTGGCTCGTCTTCCACCAGTAGCGCGGTGACCGTGGGTTCTGTCATAGAAATACCTTACTCATTAATGTCGTCCGGCAATGCGGGCGGCGTGCCCAACGGAAGCGAAAATACTATAGCAGCACCGCCTTCGGGCGCTTTACCCGCACGGATTTTTCCACCGTGTGCTTGCACAATGGCTTTGCAAATCGCCAACCCCAATCCCACACCGGGCGTGGTGGATTCTTTTTCGCCGCGCGTGAATTTTTCAAACAGGCTATCTTCCTTGCCGCTGGGAAGTCCGGGGCCATTATCGCGCACACTGATATCGAGCATATGGCCATTGACTTCTGCCACGATAACGATGTGCGCACCCGGCGGCGTGTATTTGGTTGCGTTCTCCAACAAATTGCACAACACGCGTTCAATCAACACCGAATCGATTTGGATCAACGGCAAATCCGCTGCAATTGTTGTTTTTACGGAATGCTGGCCGAGAAACGCGGTACTCGCATGCAATGCACTGCCAACAACTTCTTCCAACGGTTGCCATTCGAGATTCAGTTTTACTTCACCACTTTGGATACGCGCCATATCGAGCAGGTTCACCACCAGGTTGCTCATGCGTAAGGCTTCATTGTGCAATGCCCGGGCGACAGATAATTGCGCAGCGGGCAGCGTTGGTTTTGCGCGCGTAAGTGATTCCGATAACCCCACCAGCGATGTCAGCGGCGTGCGCAAATCGTGCGACAGTGCAGCGAGCAATGAATTGCGCAAACGCTCCGATTCAATTCCCACCAACGCCTTCTGCGCCACTTCAATGTAGTGAACACGTTCCAGTGCGATAGCGGCAAGCGCAGCAAAGGTATCCAGTTGCTGGCGCTGTTCGGGAATTAAAATCCAGCGGCGTCCTTCAGGCTGGAGCACTAACACGCCGCGGGTACGCATGGGTGCAATTAATGGCAAATAAAAGAAATCGCTAGTCGGTAAGGTGTCTGTACCAATCCCGGCGGGAGTGGCGCGATCAAAAGACCACTGCGCAATGGCGATATCCAGCGCATCGGAAACTTGCCCGGTTGGCGGTTGCAAGCGGCCTTCGTTATCCGGCAACAGCAATAATACTTTTGCGCGAAAGGTTCGCTCCAGGTGGCTGCGTGTAGTTTCAAAAATTTGTTCTGTCGCCAATACACCCGATAATGCACGTGCAAATTCATACAGCGCACGTGAGCGCGATTCGCGATGCATAGATACCCGCGCTTGAAAGCGCAACCCCGCGGTTAATTGGCCGATGACCAACCCGACAATCAGCATCACAGCAAAGGTAATTAAATATTGGACATCACTGACGGCAAATGAAAAACGTGGAGGCACAAAAAAGAAATCAAACGCGATCACGCTGATAATTGCCGATACCACTGCCGGGCCGCGACCAAATCGAACAGCAACCAATACGACCGTCAGTAAAAACAGCATGACAATGTTGGCAAGATCCAGCCAATGAATTAACGGCGTTGTCACCACTGCAGTTAACAAACTTGCGCCACTTGCCCACAGATAATGCCAGCGCGATCCGTAAACTATTTTTTCTTGCGAAGTTTCGCGCAAGGGACCAAATTGTTCGCCCTCACCCTGACCGATTTCAATCAAATCCATAGCAGGTGCGAAACGGCTGATGCGCTTACTGTGTGGCGTTAGCCAGGGCCAGGTTCTATGACCGCGACCAACCACAATTTTCGATAAATTTTTAGTGCGGGCGTAATGCACAATTTCCTGTGCAATATCGCTACCGGTAAGAATTGCCGTAGTCGCTCCCAATTCTTCCGCCAGTTTTACTGTTTTCAGAATTCGCTCGCGTTGTGACGAAGGCAAACGTTGCAGTTGCGGTGTCTCTACGTAAACCAAAAACCAATCGGTGTTCAATTGGTTAGCTAACCGCGCGCACGAACGCACTATGTGTTCAGCGCCCGCGCGTGGGCCAATGCATGCAAGCAAAGCGGCATCGGTTTTCCAAACTTTGCTGATGGATTGTTCGATGCGATAAACCTGCACATCGTTTTCCACACGATCTGCGGTGCGCCGCAAGGCCAATTCGCGCAGCGCAATTAAATTGCCTTTACGAAAAAAATTGCGCGCAGCGCGTTCTGCCTGTGTGGCTTTATACACTTTTCCGGCGTTGAGCCGCGCCAGCAGTTCATCCGCAGGCACATCCACCAATACCACTTCATCGGCGTTATCGAACACACGGTCAGGCAAGGTTTCGGACACCCGGATGCTGGTAATGCCACCGACGACATCATTCAAACTTTCCAGATGTTGCACATTCAAGGTAGTGAATACATCGATACCGGCATCGAGCAATTCTTCAACATCTTGCCAGCGTTTGGGGTGGCGCGAACCCGGTGCATTGGAGTGAGCCAGCTCGTCGATGAGGATCAGCGGCGGTTTGCGCTCCAACGCCGCATCAATATCAAACTCCGCCAGCGACTTGCCCCGATACTCAACCTGTTTACGCGGTAAAACCTCCAGGCCGTCAAGCATTGCCTGGGTATCGGCGCGGCCATGGGTTTCCACTACGCCGACCAGTACTGACTTCCCCTCATTGACTAATTTGCGCGCGGCGCTGAGCATGGCGCAGGTTTTTCCTACACCCGCCGAGGCACCAAAATAAATACGCAACTTGCCGCGTGCAGCGCGTTGTTCACGCGCCTGCATTTGTGCCAGTAATGCATCGGGGTCCGGGCGTTCGCGCGGTGATTCAAAATCGGTTGGATACATAATCAATAGTCAGATTGCGCCTACGCCAGCTTAGTTTTTCAATTCGTCCAACGCCAGATTCAGCGCTAACACATTCACGCGCGGCTCTCCCAAAAAACCTAACCAGGGTTGCTGCTGGTGAGCCTCGATCAACTGCTGCACACGGCTTTCATCAAGCTCACGCGCGCGGGCAATACGATGGATTTGGTAGTGCGCTGCCGCGAGGCTGATGTCCGGGTCAAGGCCACTGGCGGATGCGGTAACCAGATCAACCGGTATTGGCAATGTATTGCCCGGATCAACCGCACGCAATGTTTCAATCCGGCGGGTAACTGCATCAATCAATGCCGGGTTCAACGGCCCCTGGTTGGAGCCGCTGGAGGCACCGGCATTATTCGCCATTGGGCCGGTAGCCGAAGGACGCCCCCAAAAATAGTGGGGCGATGTAAAGGATTGACCAATCAATGCAGAACCAACCACCTTGCCATCGCGATTTACCAAACTGCCTTGCGACTGATTGGAAAATGCGAGCTGGCCGACACCGGTAATCAAATAGGGATAAACACCACCACAGAGTAACGTCAGCAGAAAAAATAGCGCCAGGGTTGGACGTAATACACTCATAAAAACTCCTATACCAGATTCAGGGCAGTCAGGATCAGGTCGATCAACTTAATGCCGACAAAAGGCACCAGGATTCCACCCAAACCGTAGATCAACAAATTGCGGCGCAATAATATTGCCGCACCGAGCGGGCGATACTTCACACCTTTGAGTGCCAGCGGGATAAGCACCACAATAATCAACGCATTGAAAATCACCGCCGACATAATGGCCGACGTCGGGCTGGTTAAATTCATGATATCCAGCGCTTTCAATTGCGGATAAGTTGCGACAAATGCAGCGGGGATAATCGCGAAATATTTCGCAATGTCATTGGCGATAGAAAACGTGGTAAGCGAGCCGCGCGTCATCAGCAGTTGTTTACCGATCTCCACAATCTCCAGCAGCTTGGTGGGATTGGAATCCAGGTCCACCATATTGCCCGCCTCTTTCGCAGCCTGGGTACCTGAATTCATCGCAACCGCCACGTCAGCTTGCGCGAGCGCCGGCGCATCGTTGGTGCCATCACCGGTCATGGCGACCAGGCGACCACCAGCCTGATAGTGACGAATCAACTTCAACTTGTCTTCCGGTGTCGCCTCTGCAAGAAAATCGTCCACACCCGCTTCCGCTGCAATTGCAGCGGCGGTGAGTTTGTTATCGCCCGTGATCATCACCGTTTTAATGCCCATATGGCGCAATTCAGCAAAGCGTTCCTTGATGCCGCCTTTCACAATATCTTTCAATTCAACGGTGCCCATTACCGTGCCGTCATCAACCACCACCAACGGGGTACCACCACGGCGAGCGATATCCTGCACTACCTGACTAACCTCATCCGGAAACGGACGCCCAAGCGATTCCACAAAACGCTTCATGGTTTCCGCCGCACCTTTACGCACAGCTCGGTTGCCAATATCAATCCCGCTCATGCGCGTTTGCGCCGTAAAGGGAACAAAGCTGGCATTGAGCGATGCCATTTCGCGCGCGCGAATATTAAATTTTTGTTTGGCCAATACCGCAATGCTACGACCTTCCGGCGTTTCATCTGCTAAGGATGCAAGCTGTGCAGCATCGGCCAGTTGCGCTTCAGTCACATGCGGGGCAGGAATAAAATCTGCTGCCTGACGGTTGCCGAGTGTGATGGTGCCGGTCTTATCGAGTAAAAGCACATCCACATCACCCGCCGCTTCCACCGCGCGACCTGACGTGGCGATAACATTTGCTTGCATCATGCGACTCATACCCGCCACACCAATTGCCGATAACAATCCACCGATGGTGGTTGGAATCAGACACACGAGTAAAGCAATCAACACAGTAATGGAAACAGGTTCACCGCTACCGGCCACTTCCACCGCGAACAGTGACATCGGCAACAGCGTTACAGTTACCACCAGAAATACAATCGTCAATGCAACCAACAAAATAGTCAGTGCAATTTCATTCGGCGTTTTCTGGCGTTTTGCGCCTTCCACCATTGATATCATGCGATCAATAAATGCCTCGCCAGGATTGACGCTCACGCGGATGACTAACCAATCCGATAACACGCGCGTACCGCCGGTGACCGAAGAAAAATCGCCGCCCGATTCGCGAATCACCGGAGCCGATTCACCGGTAATTGCACTTTCATCCACCGAGGCAACACCTTCGATAACTTCTGCATCGACAGGAATTACATCCCCCGCCTCTACCAGCAGCACCATACCTTTACGCAAATCAGCTACCGGGCATGGCTCCCAGGTAGAGCCGTGTTTGGGTGTCGCTAATTTTTTAGCAAACAGATTTTGCTTTAACACGCGCAAGGATGCGGCTTGTGCTTTGCTGCGCCCCTCTGCTAGTGACTCTGCAAAATTGGCAAACAAAACGGTGAACCATAACGCCATGCTGATTACGAAAATAAATCCCGCGTTAGCCCAATGCTCATTCAGTAATGCATGGAGAAATAATGCACTGGTAAGAAACGAGCCAACGTAAACCACAAACATCACCGGATTGCGCAATTGCACTCGCGGATCAAGTTTTTTATACGCATCCGCAATGGCGGGTGCAACCATAGTGGGATCAAACAAACTCAAATTTTTTGAAGCCATTTTTTCTGGCAACACATTTTCTGAAGACACATTTTCTGAAGACACATTTTCTGAAGACATAATGCTATTCCTCGCCTGACAACTTATCGCCCAACAGATAACCCATGACCTGATACATAAATCAGGGCGCAACCAATAGCTGCAAATGTTCAACAATGGGGCCGAGTGCCAATGCGGGCACGTAATTCAAAACCCCAACCAGCAGAACAACACCTATTAACATAGTGATAAATAATCCACCGTGAGTCGGCATGGTTCCGGCTGATACCGGTGCCGGAATTTTTCCGGCAAGCGAACCGGCGATAGCAAGTAATGGAACAATCACCGCAAAGCGACCAAACCACATCGCGATTGCGAGCATGGTGTTGTAGAAGGGTGTGTTCGCCGAGATACCTGCGAATGCGCTGCCGTTGTTATTAGCCGCGGAAGTAAATGCGTAAAGAATTTCCGAAAACCCGTGTGCACCGGGGTTGGCAACACTGCTGGTACCTGCGCTCACCGATACTGCAATGGCGGTGCCCAGCAATACCAGAGTCGGTGTTACCAGAATCACGATGGAGGTCATTTTCATTTCATAAGCCTGGATTTTTTTGCCCAGGTATTCCGGTGTGCGACCAATCATCAAACCGGAAATAAATACCGCGAGAATGGCAAACACCAACATTCCATAAAGTCCGGAACCAACACCACCAAAAACCACTTCACCCAATTGCATCAATACCAGCGGAACCATTCCACCTAACGGCATAAATGAATCGTGCATCGCATTGACGGCACCGCAAGACGCAGCGGTAGTCACTGCCGCAAATAAAGCGGATGCGCTGATACCAAAGCGGGTTTCCTTGCCTTCCATGTTGCCACCGGATTGCAATTGGCTCGCTTGTTGATCCACACCCAGTTGTTGCAGGCCCGGATGCGCTTGTTGTTCAGCACCCATTACCACCAGCGTCATAATTACAAAAATAATCGTCATCGCGCCCAGTACAGCCCAGCCTTGGCGAATGTCCCCCACCATGCGACCAAACGCAAAACACAATGCGGTGGGGATCAGAAAAATCGCGAGCATTTCAATTAAATTACTCAGCGGCGTGGGATTTTCAAAAGGATGCGCAGAATTCGCATTAAAGAATCCGCCACCATTGGTGCCCAACATTTTTATCGCCTCTTGCGAAGCAACCGGGCCCATCGCAAGTGTTTGGGTAGTGGTTGTTATTGCTTCCATGACCGGCTCACCCTGCGCATCCAGAACTTTTTCACCCTTGGCATTGGTTTGGGTTTGCGAATAAGTGACGGGATCAAGCAGGGCCACTTCCTTGTAAGCGGAGAAATTCTGGATAACGCCCTGCGCCATCAAAATCACTGCGAATAAAATCGATAAAGGCAACAACACATACAGTGTTGAACGCGTGATATCCACCCAGAAATTGCCTATTGCGGTTGATTGGCCACGAGAGGAAAACCCGCGAATCAATGCGTATACCACCGCAATACCGGTCGCCGCCGAAAAGAAATTCTGGCAAGTCAGGGCTAACATTTGCGTGAGATAACTCATGGTGGTTTCACCGGCATAACCTTGCCAGTTAGTGTTAGCCACAAAACTCACTGCAGTGTTAAACGCAGAATCCGGTGCAACATTTCCAAATGCTTGCGGATTCAATGGTAGCCAAACTTGCCAGCGCTGGATCGCGTACACAAACAACGCACCAAATGCGTTAAACACCAACAACGAAAGCGCATAGGTTTTCCAATTCATATCCGCCGTTGCTTTGGGCCCAGCCAGGCGATAAAACACACGTTCAAAAAAAGCGACGCCCCCCAATCCGCGAATTGTTCCCGGCGCGCCCACTTGCGCCAGGTAAGTTCCCAGTGGATAAGCCAGCACCAATAAACTCAATAAAAACACTATTAATAAAACAATCGCCTGCGTTGTCATTACAGCTTCTCCGCATTCACTAAAGCGGCAATCAGGTAAACCAGCAAAAATACCGCTACCCCCGCACCGATCACATAAAACATGTTCATGCCCTTTCCCCCAAGTTCCTGCAACCTGCCACCAACGCGCAGCTCAGCAGTAGAAAAATCACCAATACACCACCAAAAACCAAGTCCATCACGCACCTCAAATGAGTTTGCAGTTGTCATTGGCTAGCTTATGGAAAGGCCTATAAAGATGTTGTAGAGACTAACGGGAAGGGTATAAAGAAAGTATAAAAATGGGGAAAATAGCCATGGCTATTTTATTGTAATAGTGAACCGATTTGGATTGCTTCAGTATCGGAAACGCTCCGCTTTGCAGTCACACACCGCCGATGTTTGGTAACTCAATCAAGCAATCACCCACACCAAAATTCTTCTTGGCAAACTTGAATTCTTCGGTAAATCGCTTGCCTGACGCATCAGTATTGACCGAGCGGGAATGCTGTTTCAATCAAGGTAGTATTCAAGAAACTCAAAACAGCGCTTAAATAAAATCTGTATATGTGAGAGGCCGATGACAGTAACAAAAGCTTGCCATATCAACGCCAGACAACATTCTGGCGTGCTGTCACTCTTAAACTATCCAGTGCTTGATGCACGGCATCGGAAGTGTCGCTATCCCGATACACTGCAAAAATGGGATAAGTAAATTCAGGGGCATTAGGAACCAAATATAATTTCTTTTCTTCAATATAACGCTGAACAACACGCGCTCGAAAATATCCGGTGCCTGAATGTTGGAGGAGATATTCCAGTGCTAGCAAACCGAAATCAATAGACAACTCCGCCCTACGCCTACCCGGAAATGCGGAATCATGTTGCTTCTCGTAAGCGGGTCCCCAATCGACATAAATATAAGGGTCGGGTAAAGCCGCTGACACCATTACTAATTTTTCTTCCAATAGCTGTTCAATTTTCAAGCCCGGAAGATATTCCGGACGATACACTACAGTGATATCCAAAACTCCACGATGAACCAGATCAATCAGATGACTAGCCTCACCCGTAGCAACCTGAATCGCTGATGCATCCTGTGTGGAGCGTAAATTCACTACCCAATTCAACAACAGGGGGCTCCACAGAGCAAGCTCACCACCCACCGCAACCGCAGTTGCTTTGGCCTCTGGTAAAGGAACATCAAATTTGGCGTTTTCCCACAACTGTACAATTTGGGTCGCATAACTCACAAAGCGTTCACCTTCCGGTGTTAATGACGCTCCCGCACGATTACGAATAAATAACTGGCACTCCAACTGCGACTCAAGGCTTTTAACGCGCGCAGTCACAGCTGTCTGCGTCAAGTGCAAACGCTCAGCTGTAGCAATCAAGCTACCAGAACGGACTATATCCAAAAAAGTTTTTGCGAGATCGATATCCATTATTTAATACCAAAGTTTTTGATATTAAAGTCCATTTAAATTCATTATTCAATTAGTTTTCGATCCCATAAGATGAAACCAATGGCGCTATCAACAATATACGCTTAGGGGAAACTGGTGTTACGTTACTTTTTTGTGAACAGGCAAAACCCATTTACCGACAATCTTTTACAGGGCTATTTTCCCAAGATTATTAATCTTTCACAGCAAGGCAATTCTGTTTCAATATTCTTGCTTTTGGATGGCGTTACTCTCGCCATCAAAACGGCCCAACGCTCTTGTTTTGACGAGCTACTAACAAAACCCATTACGATTTACGCCGATGCACATTCATTAGCACAACGCGGAATCATCACGTCTGAATTAAAACCTAATATCCAAACCACTGAATTAAACACCATTATTCATGCAACATTGAATGGTGACGAAGTGATTTGGGTTTGAGTGTTTACGGCTGAAAATTATGTATCACCCTGCACTGTATACACCTATTACCGATATTCTGGGATGTCAATTTCCCATCCTATGCGCAGGCATGGGGGGCGTTGCACGATATCAATTAGCAGCATCGGTTAGTAATGCAGGTGGGTTTGGCTGTATTGGCATGGTACGGGAACAACCGGAATTCATTCGCAAAGAAGTGAATCTATATCGCTCGATCAGCAATAAACCTTTTGCTATCAATTTAATTCCAGCAGCAACAGAAGCTCGATTATTAGCAATGCAAATTGCTGAATGTATTGCACTGAAAATTAACTACATGGTGTTTTTTTGGGATGTTGATAAAGAAATCGTTAAACAATGCCGCGACAACGGTATACAGGTCATCTACCAGGTAGGCTCCAAACGTGATGCAGTACTTGCGCTGGAAGCCGGTGTAGATGCATTAATTGTTCAAGGCGTGGAGGCAGGAGGACATGTACGTGGTGAAACCTCTCTATTTGGTTTGTTACCAGAAATTTGTGCATTCAGCTCTGTGCCAATTATTGCATCTGGTGGTATCACTACTGGCGAGGGGATGGTGGCCGCTTTTGCGTTAGGTGCACAAGCAATTAGCTGTGGTACTCTTTTTTTAGCAACGGAAGAGTCAAACGCACATTATTTTCATAAAGAAAAAATTGTTGCTGCCGAAGCGAGCAATACCGTCCTCTGTTACAACTTCTACAGAAATTGGCCAATGCCTGCGGCAGTCCGCGTATTAAAGAACGATATTACAGAAAGTATTAATCACCCCTATAAATCGCACCTTAATAATCCCATCGGCGAACAAGATGGAGCTCCTATCTACCCTTTTTCAACAGATTCACCGCTAGATGGCGCAGTGGGTGATATCGCTTCGATGGCACTTTATTGTGGACAGGGATGCGGTAGTGTTAAGCATATAAAAACCGCTGCAACAGTGATAAATGATTTGATGCAAGAAGCTGATCGTTATTTAAACCGTTTCTAATTTATTTAAGGTTTGATTATGAAACCGCAGCACTTATTGACTTCAGCCCACTGGACAATGGCAATCACATTTTCGTTATCAATCTTGATTGTATATTTAGCCTATGGCACCAATATGCATTTAGCAATATCCACCCAAGTCATCTTGCACGTTGGCCTTATTATTTTTCCTGCCCTCTTCAAAGTAAGCTACATCATCCGCTTAACTGCGCTAAAGCAGCTAGGTCGACCTGTCAATTAATAATTTTTTTAATGTAAGTGTTTAATCTTAATTGGAGATCACACTATGAAAATGAAATACCTTGCGTTACCGTTATTATCAGCACTGGCAAATATCGCATTGGCCGATGATTGCAGTATAACCGTTACCTCTAATGACGCCATGCAGTTTGATACCAAATCAATCAGCGTTAACAGCTCATGTAAAGAATTTACGGTAAACCTGAAACATGCGGGAAAGCTTCCAAAAAATGTCATGGGACATAATTGGGTATTGAGCAAAACGGATGATAAACAGGGAATTACCGCAGATGGAATGGCTGCTGGGATAGACGCTAATTATCTTAAAAAAGGCGATACTCGGGTAATTGCATTTACGCCGATTATTGGTGGAGGCGAAAGTGCATCAGTCACGTTTGCTGTGAGCAAATTGAAAGCTGGTGATGCTTACACTTTTTTCTGTTCATATCCAGGCCATAACGCCATTATGCAAGGAAACCTGACCGTAATCCCCTAAAAATATTTAGCTACATATGGAGATACTGTTGATATGTATCTCCATACGCCGACTCACAAATTATTCAACTATGCGATGGTAGTTGATTCACCTTATTTAGCTACCCGCTGTTTTTTCTGGTGGTGGTTGAAATTTAAGACCCCTGTTTCTCGGACTCCTACCCAACGCCAGGACACAACTACTTTTAGGTGCCGCTCTCCATTCTTCACTTACAAAAAAAGCTCAATACGAAGGATCGCTTTCTGCACGCAGACAACCTTCAAGTTATCTTCTACAAATTTAGAGTCCATTACGTCGCATGCAATATTCCGATGAAAAACAAGTATCACTTACCGATCCGGATGCCCGGTCCATGAAAATAAGCGGAGCTGGAATAGTCGGTTACAATGTTCAAGCTGCCGTAGATAGTGAACATCACCTAATAATTGCGCATGAAGTTACCAACAATGGTAGCGATAGAAGCCAGCTGCATTCTATGGCAGTAAAAGCACGAAATGAAATAGGGAAGAAAAAGATATAAGTGAAGTGGACTTCCCAGGCTTCGTTAGACACTTTCAAGCCTCTGAAAATACGCCT
>NZ_ALBT01000079.1 GCF_000766945.1 Cellvibrio mixtus subsp. mixtus J3-8
TTATCTCCCGCTAAATATGAAGAGGCGTATTTTCAGAGGCTTGAAAGTGTCTAGCGAAGCCTGGGAAGTCCAAAAATCTTGAAAAATATACTACAAGCGTAGTCGGTTTTTCTTTGAGAAAATAGGTGCTTTATGAAATTAGTAAATTTGCTTATTGTTATGTTTTTGTCGAGTTCTGCGGTGGCCTCAAATGAGGACAATATCAAACAGAGGATTTTAGATGTAAATGCACCGTTCTGTGTGGAGCTTAAAAAGGAACTAGAGCTTGTATCTTATAACTACGAAAAATTTGCGCCTAATGGAAATCTTGAGAAGAAACAATTTGTTGGCGGGAGTCGACTAAAAAACAATCCGAATGATTACTATCTGCGGGTGAATGCTTATGACATTTCCAACGATGGTGTAGATGATCTTATTGCTACTGATTGGATTCAGAAAGGTCAAGGAAACTTCTATTTAGCTGTGTATGTTTATTCAAATCGAGGGGATCTTTATGCAAATAGGATTGAATTAAAAAAATTTTTAATGGATAAGAAAATCAGCCCAAGACACAAAGATGGGTATTTCCCATTGATTTTAGAAAAATTTAATATTACATCAAATTATGGTGATGAAATTGAAGAGAATTTTGTTGGTTATAACTTAATTAGGCCAATAGTTTTTAAGGGAGATATTCATCTTCTTGCTGAGAAAAATAGTGAAGGTAATAAGAAACATCTTATTTTTACTATAAAAGGAGAGTTAAAAAACTTAAATTTAAGTTGCGTTATTTGAATGTCGAATCAAGAGTTCCGGACTGCTGCAAATAATTTGAATTTGAATCAACAACAAGCTTCAGATCTCTTAGAAACAACGCAGGAGACCTATCAGAATCAATTGGAAAATCGCTTAAATCAAGCGCCTTATGACATTGATATTAACGATTTGCCGCGATCCAACATGAGAGCTGTATTGCTAGATCTGGTCTTTAATGGGGGCCAAGGGTTGATTGGCAACGAATAGGATCAGATGACAAACTCATTATCAATTGTACTAGTCGCGATCTGATCTGCATCAATCCCTCGACGCAGTCGATTTTTTATTTTGCTTGCGGCAAACGTGCAATCACCTTGATTTCAACATCGAAACCGGCCAACCAGTTGACGCCGATGGCGGTCCAGTTTGGGTACGGTGCTTCACCGATGTTTTTCTCTCTTACCGCCATGAAAGTTTCAAATTGTTTTTCGGGATCGGTATGAAAACTGGTCACATCTACCACATCCTGAAATGTGCAACCCGCTGCTTTTAAAACATTGTTTAAATTATCGAAGGCCAGTTGCACCTGGCGCGCAAAATCCGGTTCGGGTGTGCCATCTATTCGACTTCCAACCTGCCCGGAGATAAAAAGTAAGTCGCCGGATTGTATTGCGGCTGAGTAACGGTGTTGCTCATAGAGCGCATGCCGCTCTGCCGGAAAAATTGCCTGACGCTGGTTCATTGTTGATTCCTCTATAAAAGTGACTGATAGCCAGCCCTATGGACTAAGCAAATGTTGAGTTAACGGATCGATCCATTTAACATACGGCGCGTATGTAAATAATAAATACATACGTTTCGTATGTAAATAGATGAATTCCGGAGGGCTGGTTGTATGAAACGAGCTGAGAAAGTCGAAGATACGCGCCGCAAGCTCATCCAGGCGGCACGTAGAGCCTTTGCTGAAAAGGGTTACGCTGCGGTTTCAATGGATGACATTACCGCATCTGTAGGTCTCACTCGTGGTGCTCTCTATCACACCTTTGGTGACAAGAAAGGGTTACTACAGGCAGTGGTGGATCAAATAGATACGGAGATGGCATCTCACGCCCATGCAGTGGCAAGTGAAGCGGCGAGCTTATGGGACGGGTTAATCGCCGAAGGAGTCGCTTACGTGAAAATGGCCCTCAACCCGGAAGTGCAACGAATAGTTTTGCTCGATGGTCCAGCAGTTCTTGGCGATCCATCCCAATGGCCGAGTCAAAATAATTGTCTCCAGATGACAATTCGTACGCTCGACAAATTGATTGAGGAAGGTACGGTCAATCCTGTAAATACCGAAGCGGCAGCGCGCTTATTAAATGGGGCAGCATTGAATGCTGCATTATGGATCGCTGCTAGTGACACTCCCGAGGACGTCGTTGATAAAGCGATTGAAGCGTTTCTGTGGATGGTCGATGGGTTGAAAATCACCAAGCCATAAAGTGAAACAACTGGCAACTTGAATTTTCCAATTAACAAAAAAAGTTTCAACATCGGCTAGCTTAATAAGGATAAAAAAATAGTATTCACTCTTAATGAGAATAGAGAGGATGAGATCCTGTTTATTTTCCACGTAGCGGCATTCGTCTCAGACGATTTTAAATGATGAAAATACTAGTGAGGTATAACAAAGTACTGATCCAATCGGGCAAAAAGATTTTTTCTCAAAAAACATGGGAGGCAATGTATTCGTAACATTGCCGATGAAAAGCCGGGACTCGCAGGACTTGGATTGCGAACCCCGACCCAACCAAAAATCTACATCGATAACTGTTCCCTAATATGCAAATCAATCCTGTCAATCACCCGCGCAATACTGTTGAGTGCCCATTGCGGTAATTTCACGCGCTCATTAACTTCATAAAACAATTTTTCCAACACATGCGTTTGGCAATACAGTTGGTAAATCGCATCTTCATCCGTTATGACTGGCCATGGTTTGCAAAGTACAGTGATCGCTTCGCCGGCGGGCGAATGAATTTCAAGGCGGGATTTTTTGTAATACGCGTATTGGATTTGATCGAGTTTAATAATGCAAACGGAAGGTGAAGCGGAGGGAGGAGTAACATTATCCATAATAGTGTCTCTGTGTTGAGGTAAGGTATCCCACCTCCATGAGGTTGCAACTCATGGAGGCGACTGGACAAGGTTGCAACCACCGGCCTCAACAACACCGGCCCGCCCGAAGGCGGCCTCATCCAGCCGCCATAACACAGGCGTAGCTGTACGAGGACACAAAACACCAGAAGTGTCGTGTGCCTGTTGAGAATTACCGGGGGTTGCAATCCCGACAGCGTTTTTTTCGCTGCGGGGGCAGAGTAGTGGAAGCGGTTGGTGCTGTCAATTCGATGAAATAATGAACATCGTTCTTACAGGCGTTAGTGATGACATTGGTTTAATTTCAGTTAAAGGGGCAGCAAAAAGAACGAAGAGGGAGTATGAAACAAGAACGTTTTATATTCGGAGAATCATGTGAGTGAAACAGATGCCAGTGAACAGAATCAGCATGCTTTCGTGATAATTTCGTGATGATTGCGCATAACGTTTCGCGCATTCTGCCTGTGCTAATAACTTCACAGGAATCATATTATGAAAAAAAATCTTATCGCTGGTTTGATTTCACTCTCTGCACTTCCGTTGCTGATGGCTACCCAGGTATTTGCTGCTGACTACAGTGTAAAAATAGAAAACCTCACCCATGGCACCTACTTCGCCCCACTGCTTGTTTCAGCGCATCCAGTAGGAATAACGCTTTTTACTAGTGGCATGCCTGCTTCAATAAGCCTGCAAAAAATGGCGGAAGGCGGTGATATTAGTGGCCTTGAGGCTGATTTGATGGCAGTAGGCGCAACTAATGTTGTTAATCCAGCCGCGGGATTATTAATGCCAGGGAAATCTACTATTGCACACCTCGCAAACCCGGCTGCTGCGAATACCCAGCTATCGATTGTCGCCATGATGGTGCCAACCAATGATGGTTTTGTAACTTTGAACAACCTCACGCTACCTACTACGCCAGGTATCTATACCTATCTTTTGAATGCCTATGATGCTGGTACTGAAGCTAATAATGAGATTCGGGGTAGCGGTGCAGTGGGTATGGCAGGTATGCCGGTTCCGCCGCCACTGGATGCACTTGTCGGTACAGGTGGTGCGGGAATCGGCGCAACGGCTGAAGGTTTTGTGCATATTCATCGCGGGGTATTGGGAGATCACAATTTGACGGGCGGCATGAGCGATATAAATGCATCGAGTCAACGTTGGTTGAACCCGGTGGCTCGTGTGACTATCACGGTTCAATAAGGAGCGTTACGATGAAGCATCAATTATCCAGCCTCATTTGTATTGCTCTCGTGCTTGGTGGCTGTGGTGGAAGTCATTCAACATCACACACTAAATCGTCCAGTTCGATGGCAATAAGTAGCATGATGGCTGCCAGCAGTAATACGGCAATGATGAGTAGTATTGCAACCGTTAGCAGTCAAATGGCTAATTCGAGTATGGCCGCTACGACCGAATTAAAATATTCGATAACAGTGACCAACCTCACCGCAGGGCAACCTTTTTCACCACTGACCTACAGTTTTCATTATTCGGGGTTCAGTCCATTTACTATCGGAATGCCTGCGACGATTGGCCTGGAAAAAATAGCCGAGTCCGGTGCAAACGATGATTTTTTAGCAGCGGCAATGGCTAATCCTGATGTTGTACTGGCTGATCATGCTGCCGGGTTAACCCTCCCCGGTGAAACCAAAATGTTAAGCGTAAACTTGAATAGCGAAATGGCGAACATCAACCAACTGCGTTTTAGTGTGGTGAGTATGTTGGCTAACACTAATGATGGTTTCAGTGGCGTTAACAGTATTGCCATTGGTGAGCTTGCTGTGGGTGAGAGCCTGACAATAAATGCAATGAGTTATGACGCAGGCACGGAAATGAATAGCGAGTCTCAAGCTACAATACCGGGGCCAGCAGGTGGGGGCGAAAGCTTCGCTGCACGGGATGACATGGTTAATCATGTCACTATGCACCCGGGAGTAGTTACCCGAGACGATGGCAAGATGGATTCAACGCTCACGCAAATGCACCGCTGGGATAACCCGGTTGCAAGAATCGTCATTACTCGTCTAACACCTTAAGCGGAATTTTCTGAAGTTATATTTGATAACTTCAGATTTTTTGCGTTTTTTAACGGCTGTTAAACCTTGCAAATTGCATACTTATTGATTTCGCATTTGCTCTTAATAAAAACGATACGCCGCATAAAAATCGGAGAAGTTACATATGTCAAAAACCAATGTTGCTGCGTTATACCCATCGTCACGTCATCGATTCCTGATTATTGAAGACGAAGCGGACCTTGGCAATTTGATTAAACTTTATTTGCAGGATTTTCATGCCGATATCGAATGGGTTGGACGCGGGGACATTGGTCTTCAAAAAGCATTAAGTGAACAGTGGGATTTGATCATTCTGGATCTCAGATTGCCAGGTATGGACGGATTGGAAATTTGCCGCACGCTGCGCAGCAAAGGATTTGAATATCCACTAATGATGTTAACCGCTCGTTCCACCGAACTGGATCGTGTATTAGGTTTGGAATTGGGGGCTGATGATTATCTCACCAAACCATTTAGCTCACTCGAGTTGGCGGCGCGCGTACGCGCATTGCTGAGGCGCGCAGCGCGCGCACAGCACATAGATGCACAAGAGCCTACGCAAATTACCATTAACCAACTCAGCCTGGATAAATTGCAACGTCGAACGTTATTAAACGATATTGATATTGAAACCACTGCCCGCGAATTTGATTTGTTATGGTTTTTTGCCAACAACCCTGGACGTGTTTTCAATCGTGCTGAATTATTGGATAAGGTTTGGGGATACGGACACGAAGGATATGAGCACACAGTAAACAGCCATATCAATCGCTTGCGCGGCAAAATTGAGCGAAATCCATCTGCGCCGGAATATTTATTAACGGTATGGGGCGTTGGTTATAAATTCTGTGAGAACAACTAATGATGAATCGTTTAAAGCCAGGCCTGTTTTCTAAATTGTATGTGCGTTTGGCGCTGGCGTTTGTGGGGCTGTTTTTGCTGCTGGGGCTTGCCTTTTTAGCACTTGCCAATTGGAGTAACAATCGCTATTACGAAGAGGTAACCCAAAACCTTAATCAAAGCCTGGCAATGTATATTGTCCAGCGTGCACCACTTATCCACAATAACATTGTCAATCAAGCCGCTATGGTTGAATTGGCGACATTGGTAATGACGGTAAATCCCATCGTTGAAGTGTATTTGCTGGATGAGACAGGCAAGGTGCTCTCACACACTTTACCTGCCGATACAGTGTTGCGCACGTATGTCTCTCTTCAACCGCTACAGGATGTGTTGGCGAAAAAAAATCCTTTTCCTGTTTTGGGAGAGAACCCTCGCGTACAGCACGGGGAGCAGATTTTTTCAGTCTGGCCAGTGATTGACGATAACAAACTTGCGGGTTATCTCTATGTGATTCTGGGGGGGCAAAATGTACAAAGTCTTAGCGCTACACTGCGCGGTAGTTATATTTTAAAACAAAGTTTCGCCGGGCTTGTAGTAATTTTATTATTTGCAATCGTTAGTGCGTTATTAATTTTTGCTGTGCTCACTAATCCTTTACGCAAATTGGCACAACAAATGGATAATTTCCAACAACAGGAACTTCAACCCCACACATTGGAAAAACCTGTAACTGTAACTCCAATCAGCGATGAAATAGCTTATCTGCGCTCTGCATTCATTGCCATGCGCAATCGCATCCATGAGCAAATGCAAAAACTGGAAGAAACGGACCGTTTACGGCGCGAACTTATTTCCAATGTATCTCATGATTTGCGCACGCCACTGTCCTCCATGCAAGGGTATCTGGAAATGCTGACTCGCCCGGCTATTACCGCGGAGGATCACCAACATTTTATGGATATTGCATTCAAACACTGTCGCCGCATGACCCGGCTGGTGAAAGAGCTATTTGAATTAAGTAAATTGGATGCGGGCCGGGAAGTACCACAATTCGAAAATTTTTCGCTAGCGGAGTTGTTGCAAGATGTGGTTCAAAAATATTCTCTGCACGCACAACAAAAAAATATCAGCTTGAGGGCTGCGTACACCGATCAATTATATATGGTCAATGCTGATATTGCCCTGATTGAGCGAGTCCTGGAAAATCTTATTGATAATGCCCTGCGCTACACCCCAGAAAATGGTCATGTAGAAATTACCCTTACACAAAAACCACACTGTGTGGAGGTTGGTGTGCAAGATACCGGTATTGGCTTGGCTGCAGAAGATATTCCCCGCATTTTTGAACGGTATTATCGCGCACAAAATCCAACCGGCTATCACGAGCAAAGCACGGGATTGGGATTAGCGATCGTAAAACGAATATTAGAATTACACGGTAGTGTAATCCGGGTGGAGTCGATTCCCCAGGAGGGAACTCGCTTTGAATTTCTATTGCCGATGCAAATGTCAACTAAAAAAGCAGCAGCATAATTTTCTCCAGTCGATAAGGCATAACAACTTCAAGAGAATAGCGAAATGGTAAACAATAATTCGGAGTTCTTACTTAATGCCGCACTGTTAAGGCAAGTGATTTATATAAGCCTAATTATTGGAAATTTTTTATTTATCATGCTCCATCCAACAGATTTTCGTATTAGCGTTGTTCATGCTCTTTCTGTTGTACTTTAATGAGGTGATGATCATCAATAGGCTTGGAAACCCCTATCACTTCACTTTTTAACGCTTACCTTGGTGGTAGAAGTGGTTTGCGTTATTCAATGACTTCAATTTTTACCTCAATGATACCTGACGATACACTTGCTATGCTGCTAAATGCAGATTTCGAAAGATCAAGGATTCGGCCTCTAATAAAAGGACCGCGATCATTAATTTTCACGATAACCGTTTTTCCATTCGCCAAATTAGTAACCCTGACTTTCGTACCAAAAGGCAAGTTCTTATGGGCTGCTGTATTTAGTTTATGATCGTAAATTTCTCCGCTTGCAGTTTTCTTCGCTTGATGCAGGTTTGCATAGAATGAGGCTTTGCCTGTTTCGGTATAGCTTGGTCGATCCCTGGTCGCCGTAGATTGTGCAGAAGGATCTACTGGTTTCATTGAGCTACAACCCCACATAAAAGCAGAGATAAGTATTGCAACCAGTGTCTTTACAACGAATCTCATATTGTTTCCCTCTCTATTATCTGTTGCTTAAGACTGAATGATAAAGAATTAATTCACCGGAATGCGAGCAGAAATATTATCCAATTGGTTTGGAAAACTTGACTAAAGCGGCCTCTCCGTGATCATTTTGTTTATAATCGCCGCTCTGTGTAAAAAGAAAGGGTGAATAGATTGCATACGCCATTGATAACACAACAAGGGTTAGAAGATCTAAGAAAAGAACTTGATGAGCTGTGGAGGGTTGAGCGGCCGGATGTTACGAAAAAGGTGTCCTGGGCGGCAAGCCTGGGGGATCGCAGCGAAAACGCGGATTATCAATATAATAAAAAGCGCCTCCGGGAAATAGATCGCCGTGTTCGATACCTGCGCAAATGCCTGGAGAATCTTAAAGTAGTGGAATACCGCCCGGAGCAGGAAGGGAAGGTTTTCTTTGGCGCCTGGGTTGAAGTTGAAGACGATGATGGCCGAATTTTGAAATTTAGAATTGTTGGCTACGACGAAATTTTTAATCGCAAAGACTACATATCCATCGATGCTCCGATGGCCCGTGCATTATTAAAAAAACAGGTGGGTGATGAAGCCGATGTAAAAACAGAGGCGGGCACTACAACCTGGTACATTAATTCAATCCACTATGAAAAATAGTTTTCGAATTGAATGTTATGTGAAGGGCGCGAATTAATTGGAGTGAACGTTCATGGCATATTGATTGCTGTGTGCTTTGTCTAATTGTTGTGTCCAGCCTTATTCAATTATTGGGATTGATTGCCATGAGAAAATATACTGTTTCCGGATTGTGGATTATTTTATTACTAATACTGTCGGGGTGTAGCCAGTTTTTAACACAGCCAGCGCTTCAGGCCGCGGATATTAAAGAAGGTGCTCTATATGATTTGCGCAGCCAAACGCCAGTTTCACGCGATCAATTAATTAATAATATCCTCGCCAGTGATTATGTAGTGCTCGGCGAGCGCCATGACAATCCACAGCACCATGAGTTGCAATTGTGGGTGCTGCAACAACTCCAGGCGCAGCAGTGGCTTACGCAATTAAGCCTGGAAATGATTACACCGCAACAACAAAAAAACTTCACGGCACTTTCTCCGGCACTCGCGGAAAATAAGGCAGCACTGCAAAAAGCACTGGCATGGCCCGATGATGGCTGGCCATGGAATGACTATGATGATTTGGTGCAATTGGCGGTGAAAAATTCCATTCCGTTGAGTAGTGCCAATGTAGATCAGGACGAGATCAAGGCATTGTATAAAGGGGACAAACCATCGCCGCATGTGTTGTTGAGCCCGGAAGCAAAAGCGTCGCTCTTGCGCGATATAGAGGAATCCCATTGCGGATTTATCAAGGAACCGCAAACCAGCAATATGTTATCAGTCCAATTAGCGCGCGATGATGCGATGGTCACCAGTTTACTGCACACCAAACGCGGTGCAGCGCTAATCGCGGGTGCATTCCATGCGCGCAAGGATTTGGGTTTTCCGTTGCATTTGCAACAGCGCGCTGCTGGTAAAACACTAGTGTCGCTCGCATTTGTAGAATCGGATGAAGTGGCTACCCAGGAAAAACTGGCGGCCCTTGCGCAACAATATGATGTAATTTGGGTTACGCCAGTACATACCCGTGAAGATCCTTGTGCGGCATTTACCAAATCCAAATCCTAATACATCAATTTTTAATGGTGATGTTTTTGCCCGGATTTTTCCGGGCAAGCAACTGTTTTAAAAAGCGATTTGAAAAAAGTTTACCGATCAGCAAATACTTTTTGATAAAACGCCAACTCTGCCTCCAATGCGCGCTGGATTGTTTGCGCCTGGCGAAAACCGTGGGCCTCTTCGGCAAAAGCCACATATTCGGTATAAATCCCTTTTGCGGTTAATGCATTGACCATCGCTTCTGCTTGCGCAGGCGGTACCACTTTATCTTGTAAACCCTGTAAAAAAATCACCGGACAATTTAATTGTTCAATGTGATGTATTGGCGAGCGAGCGCGATAAGTTGCCTGTTCTTGTGGGTAGGCACCAACAAGTGAATCAAGGTAATGCGCTTCAAATTTATGCGTATCTTTTGCCAGTGCCTCAAGGTCACCAATACCGTACAAACTTGCACCGGCTTTAAACGCATCGCTGAAGGTTAATGCGGCTAATACGGTGTAACCACCTGCGCTGGAGCCGCGAATAGCCACTTTATTTTGATCGACAAGGTTTTGTGCAATTAAAAAATCTACGCCACTGCATGCGTCGATTACATCGGTAACACCCCAATTATTTTTTAAGCGATCACGATATTGGCGACCATAACCGGTGCTTCCCCGATAATTGACATCCAGCACTGCAAAACCACGGCTGGTCCAGAACTGGATTTTTAAATTCAATCCGGTTTCGGTTGCGCCGGTTGGGCCACCGTGGCACATCACCAATAACGGTGGGAGGGAATCGAGCACCGGTGAAACCTGTGCATTGGTTGGGCGATAAAAAAATCCGTGCGCATATTCACCATCGCGTGTGGGAAAGGTAATGGCTTCTGCTTGCGCAATAATATCCTGTGTAACAGGCGAGCTATTACCGGTGACTGCATTGATAGCATGCCCGCTGTAACCTTGCAGTTGTGAACCTTGTATTGCGCTAGCGGCCAGAAACCAGGCGCGATTATTATTGCAATGGATGGCTGAAATATCGCGAAATTCTGTTGCAATGGGTTGCAATTTTTTTGCGGCAATATTGATAACACCAATTTGCCAGGTCCCGCGTTGGCTATAGCAACAAAAAATTTCCTGTGCATTTAAAAAACCGTAAGTGCTCATGCCGAACACCCATTGCGGAGTGGCAAATTCCGCGTCTAGCGCAACAATTATCTCGCTACTGTGGCTATTCCAGCGATAAATATTCCACCAATTGCTGCGGTCAGAGATAAAATATAATTGATTGTCTGGCGACCATTGCGGTTGGAAAATGGATTCGGTTTTGCCCCCGGCAATGATTTGTTCCTGCAGAATATTTCCGTGGTTATCCAATTGTGCGAGCACACACTCAGTGCCATCCCACGGCATTTGCGGATGATGCCAGCGCAAATAACTTAAATGATTTCCATCCGGGGAAATGCGGGGGTTCGAATAAAAATCAGCGCTTTGTGCGAGTGTGGTCAGGGCGAAGTTGTACAAATCAATTGCGATAATATCGGCAGCAGGACTATGGGTACCTACCGTGTAGTCTTCACGCACGGCTAATAAACGGTGGCGTTGTTGGTCGTAGCAAAAATCCGCATAGCGATAAGCACCCGCAGGGCTAATGGGTTTGGTTTGTTGTGTTGCAATCTCATATTGATAGAGCCGTTGATCGCTATCCTGCACATAAAAAATAAACATTTCAGTGGCGAGATAAGACGAGCCGCCATATTCCTGTGCGCGTGTACGAATGCTTAAGGGGGCCGGGAATAGGTCGGCGCGTTGACCCGCATGTTCACACACCAGCACATTGCGCCCTTTTTCTTGCGGGCGGGTTTCCAGCCAGTAAAGTCGATCACCTACTGCTTGTGGATCACTGATGCGAACACCCTGGGCAGTGAGTAATTCTGTAGTAATGGGGGATGGCCAGTGGCCGTAATGATGGCTATTCATAAAACGAACTTTGTCTTGTGAGTGAATCCGCATTAATCTACGCATTTAATCCCACAATGCAATGCCAAATTATGTCGGAACCCAATACCGGTTTTACCCCTGAACAATTGCGCGCCTGGTTGCCGCCGCTCGATAAATCCCCCGCCGCAGTGTGGTGGGTTGGTTTTAGTGGTGGCCTGGATTCAACTGTGCTCCTGCATGCGTTGGCGCAATTGAATTTGCCTGTGGCATTGCGTGCTCTGCATATCAATCACCAGATTTCCCCCAATGCCGATGCATGGCAAGCGCAATGCGCCAGGTTGTGCGCTGAATTAAACATCCCCTTTCTTGCGCAAAAAGTGCAGGTAAAAAATACCGGCAAAGGAATTGAGGATGCTGCCCGCGAAGCGCGTTATCGCGTGTTTGAACACCATGTAGGCAGCGATGATTATTTATTCACTGCACATCATAGTAATGATCAGGCCGAAACATTGTTGTTGCGGTTGATGCGCGGCACTGGGCCGCGTGGTTTGGCTGGCATCGCTAGTGAGCGTGAATTAATGGGTGGTGGAAAATTAATTCGCCCGCTGTTGCATTTTTCCCGCGCAGATCTTGAAGCTTATGCGCATGCTCACCAATTGCGGTGGAGCGATGACGAAAGCAATCAGGACGATCATTACGACCGCAATTTTTTGCGTAACCGGGTAATGCCGTTGTTGCACAATCGTTGGCCGGCTTTTATGCGCAAGTGGCAGCAAACCGCCGAATTATGTGCTCAACAGGAAAATTTATTGGATGAATTCGCGCAGCAGGATTTTGTTCGCGCTACTCCACGCGCTGAACGGATCGGGCAGAGTATTGATTTGGTGTGGCTGAAATCTTTATCGGTCGCGCGCCGGCAACATTTATTGCGATACTGGTTGCGACAATTGAAATGCGAATTACCGGAAACCGCGCATTGGCAGCAGTTGGAAATTCAATTATTGAATGCGCGAGAAGATGCCGCGATAAAAATTACCTGGAATAAACATTCGCTACAGCCTTATCAGGAGCGATTATTTTTATTACCGGGTGAACTGCCGGTAATGGAGCTTCAGTTGGTAGAAACCATCGCGGCAAATATCGAGGCAAAATATTTGCGCGCGGATTTACCGGATTTGTATATTCGTTATCGCACCGGGGGTGAACGTTGTAAACCGGCGGGGCGCAGGCACTCGCAACTATTGAAAAAATTATTGCAGGAATATCAGCTGGAGCCCTGGCTTCGCGATTCGGTGCCGCTTCTATACAGTAAAGAAAATCTGGTTGCCGTCGGCGATTTATGGGTTTGCGACGGTTATGTGGCGCAGGTTGGTGAACCGGCATTGCAATTGGTGTGGTGCCAACGCTGATATTTATGGCACTGACTTTTCGGCGAAATTTATAAAACAATTTGCGTTTAGGATTTGGATTGAATATTACGCAATAAAAAACGGGAGGCTTTTGGCCTCCCGTTTTTTTATGGGGTGAAAGCTGCTGTATTAGAACAGGTAAACCGCTCCGGATGCTTCCAGGCTGTTGTCGTTTTGATCCAAAACGCCTGCCGGCAAGCTTGAAGCACTGCTACTGCTTTGGCTGGAATTTGACGTTGCCGATGCATAGCCGCGACCCGCTTCGCGATGTGCACCCACGGCCAGGGTTTGGCCATCGCCGGATAAATCTACATTCAAGCCAAAGCGATCATCTTTGTCGGTGTTGCTGGCTTTAACGTAGCTTTGTTGGGTCCACACACTGTTGTTGCGAGTGTATACAAATACGGCACCGGCACGTTCCGCACTGGTGTCGCCCTGGTCGCCATTAATACCTTTGGCGTTGCTTGGATCGCGGAACGAACCTACGGCAAGGGTTTTGCCATCTTGCGACAGGCTGACATCACCACCGAACTCGCCACCGATAGTGACTGTGGAGGGTTTTAAATAAGCTTCCTGGGCCCAGGTAGTTCCTGAACGCGCGAATACATACACGGAGCCCGAGAACAGTTGTTTGGCGATTTCCTGTACCTTGGCTTTATCAATATTGTCAGCGTTGCTGGTATCCAGTTTATCCGTAGTATCACCCCTTGCGCCGACCACCAAGGTATTGCCATCACCGGAAATATCCACGCTGGAACCGAACAGGGTAGAGAAGAAGGTGGTTGCTGGTTTCAGGTACGCTTCCTGGGTCCAGACTGCATTGGTACGTGTGAATACATAAGCTGCACCATTATTCAAACCATAACCGGTGTAATAAGCATCTTTACAGGTGAGGTCCATGGTGTAAGTGCCATCCGTGTTGTTCTGGTAATAGCAAGAGTTATCAGCCTGGTTACCATTCACGCCTTTGGCCTGGCTATCTTCACCGATTGCACCCACTACAATCGTATTACCATCAGCGGAGAGCGCGATGCTGGTACCAAAAGCGTCCCCTTGCTCGGCGTTGGAGCCCTTCAACTGGGCTTGTTGCATCCAGCCATCTTCGCGGCGAATAAAGATATGTACCGAACCGGAGTTGGTTCCGCCGCTATAAGAACTGGTTGAGCTGCTTGAGCTGGATGAAGATGAACTACTTGAGCTGCTGCTTGATGAGGACACACTGGAGCTGCTGCTACTGGACGGGTAATAAATAACACAAGCGGGCATGGAGGAAGATGTGTACATCTCAATTCCGCTTTTCGATTTACTGTCACTGGTTGCACCCACTGCCAGGGTTTTGCCATCACCGGATAAAGCCAGGGTTTCACCGAAGCGCAATTCAAGGGCAGCATAGCTGGCTTTGACATAGGCATCCTGGGTCCAGGTTTTGGCTGCACGGGTAAATACATAGACTGCACCGGTATTAGTGCTTCTTGCAGTGTAAGTATCATCGGCAGGATTGGAAGAGTTGTAAGTTCTGTCCTCATAGTTGTCCTGGTTGCAGTTGATGCCGGTGGATAGGCTATCTTCCAGCAATGCCGAGACTGCCAGGGTATTGCCATCATCTGATAATGCAACTTTATAGCCGAAGCGATCATTTGCCAGGAACCTGCTGGCGTTAACGTTAGGTTGTTCGGTGTTGGAGGCTTTCAAATAAGCCTCCTGGACCCATACGCCATTTTCCTTCACAAATACATACACTGCACCGGAGTTAGTGCTGTCGTTGTTGGTTTGGTCGCCGCCACTGCCAGTGGCTTTACTATCTTCTGCGGGTGCCCCAACGGCGAGGGTCTTGCCATCGGCAGACAGGGCGATGCTCCAGCCAAAGGTGTCAAACGTATCGCCATTGGATGCTTTCAGGTAACCGATGGCTTTAATCATTTCGGTTGCGGTAAAAGTAAGATCGGATTTTTTACTGCAACCCGTCGCATCACACGCTTCTACGTAATAGTAGTTATTGACCCAGTCGTGCACATGCACACCGATTTCATCGGTAGCCGTTGTGGCTGTCAAATCACCACCAACCTGGGTGATGCCACCAGTTGCTGCATTGTGCTTGTACAGCCTGTAAAACGTAGCGCCTTCCACGGCACTCCATTGGAAACTGAGTTGCTTTGGATTTTGGGCTTCTACCTTCACGCTCGGCCAAATGCCGGAACCATTTGCCGGAACCGAGGCGGCGCTGAAGCTGCTGCGTGACGATGAGGAAAGGCTGGAAGACGAAGAACTGGCTGAGGACTTTTTGTCGCTACCGCCACCGCAAGCGGTTAACAACAATGAACCTGCCAATAATGATAAAAGCAGGGCGGAGCGCTGTATCAGCGGCGAGAAACGATCAATATTCATTCAGCAAGTTCCTGAGGGTTAAAACTGGTCGGTGATTCTGTGTGTCGCGACGTCTGGTGTCAATCAAATCGCCAGCGACAGGCACTAATGATTTCACCTTACGGGCAAAACAGGGTGGCATAAAGACCGTCAAACAGGGGAATTGGTTCATTGCCCCTGACGGTTCTGTGCAATTTGATTTATGCAGCTGAACGCTTGTCTATTTATGCTGCTACACAATCTACCTTGAATCGTATGGCTAGAGTTGTGAGCAATTGTCAAAGCAGCTGGCCGTACCTGCGGCCAGCTACTTTGTTGTGGGGTCATAGGGTTTTCAGGTATTCAACCAAGGCTAAACGCTGGTCATCGTTGATGGGCGGCAATTTGCGCATCTGCGGTTTACCATCTGCGTCCTTCACGGGGCGACCATTGCTATCCAATACAAACACAGGGGTAACTCCGGCGGTATATTCATGGCCTTTATTAGAGTTTCCGGGCAGGCTGGTATCGAACACAAATAATGAAGGATATCGGGCTGGGTCGCGCTGCACGAAACCGACTTTGATCGGGTCCAGTTCCAGGGCTCCAACTGTAAAGCGGTTGGGGCGACAGGCTTTGCCACCAGCGATTTCCCCATCGCTACAACTGGGCAGGAATAATTCATACAAGCTGGGCACGGAACCGTTGTGTAAGTAAGGTGCAGTTGCCCAAATACCATTTAGCGGGCGCGCTTTATACGCAATCAGGGTGCGCGGATCCTTTTTATTCACGACTTCATAATCCAGGTGGCGCTGCGTGCTCTTGATTGGATTGTCGCTGGCGGGCGCTGATTGTCCGGATGCCCCTGCTGCAATTCCTCCTGTTGCCAGGCTTAGGGCCGGTAACACCGGTGTCACCGCATCAAAGTTTTTGGAGCTTGGATCGCGCGGGTCCAGTTTTTGCCCCTGGAACAGGCCGCTTTTGCCGGTGTACTTCAACGCGTTTATTGCCATCAATGGGTCGGTACCAATGGTCTGGAGGCTGGAAAATTGCGCAATAACCCGGCGATTGGGATCTGTGCGCTCAATAGCGCTATGGCAACCCAGGCATTGATATTCCATAAATATTGTGCGGCCTTTTTCTGCCAGGGCCTGGTTGATTGGCGGTAAAACCTGTTGCCTGGAGAGGTCCTCCCAGCGCGGTGACCACAGGTTTGCAAGACTGTGCTCCATCAGCTGCAGGTTGCGTATATTGACTGACGAGCGATAACCCCTGATACCGTCCTGCTGGTGCAAATCAAAACTCGCAAAGACACCCAGCGCCTCACCAACGTTACGCCCGATTGGGCCATCACCCTCGTTATCACCAATGCCATTCCATTGGACGAAATCGTGTTGCGGTGTATCCCACAAAAAGGGATAGCTGACAGGGGCATTGGCCGGGTTAACGTTAGCCGGGTCCTGGGGTGTTAAATGGTTAAGGATGCGGTTATAAATACGGCCGAAGGCATCCAGCCGCGCATAACCATAAGCGACTGATTGTTCGCCAACACGCGGCTCATTGGCTTGGTTATAGCGATGGATTTGCTGTGCTGCTTGCACCAGCTCTGCCCGGAAGGCTTCCTTTTGTTCGGGATATTTTTCTTTCAATACATTGCGCGCGAGGCGCTCGAATTTTTTGGGTTGGTCGATACTGGCTTGCAATGAGCTGGCAAGGTTTTTCAGCATCAAATCCATATCCGCCAAGGGGGCGCCACCGTCGATACGGATTGCTGTGCCCTTGTAATTGACCTGGCTGGTATGGCAAGCGGCGCAGGTAAAGCCGATGTATTCCTTTCCTTCATAGTTATCTTTAACCCAGCCGACCGGCAACGAATCCGGATTTTCTGCGGAGGCTTTCTGTGGCAGATAGCGCAGGCGATTCATATTTTCATCGCTACGGAATAATTGCTCGCGATCCGGCAGCTCCAGGTGCAGGAACAGATCGTAGGGAATCAGGTTGGATCCCTGGGTAGCATTGTAGAACCACACGCTTTCAGCGGCACTCCAGTTTTGTTCAGGGTAAACCACGCGCTCAGCGCTGTCGCCAAGGCTGTCCTGCTGTAGCACTTTGGCATTGCGCTCACCAACATTTGTGTCTTGTGGCGGAAAGGTGCAAGCAGATATTCCAGTCAGTGTGATCGCCACCGCGAGATGTGCAATCCGGAATGGTGAGTGACGAAAAAACGATGATAAAAAATGGTAGCGAGTATGAAAGTCCATGTTTATTCCTTTATAACTAAAAGCAAAAGAGTAGCGGACTAATGATGATTTGTTTATTGCGTGAACAGTTTGGCCCGCAATATTCAAACAGTCGTCCATCAAATTGTTATAGATGAAAAAACGGCAAAAAATAAAGTTAAAAAAAGCACCACGCTTAAGGAACTATTCAGTTTCGCCCAAGCCTTAAAGACTGACATTAGCAGATTGTGTCGTGTAAGGCATCGGCGATTCCGTACCTGTGATGGCGAATTGTCACCTTTGCATCCGCAATCTGGTAATAAAGTAACACCTGAAGGAACGCTTCAGGGTATTTTGCGGTATCGGCAGCTTTTGCTTGAACTGTAATAAATAGTGCGTAGACTGCCGCCTCGCCGCATCAGAAGGACTTCTTACGGAACCGAGTGGCGAATAATCAACCAGCAGAACAGCATCGCAGTATCGGGTTTAAGGTGTTGGACTGTACATAAAAAGCGCAGCAGGAAGTTCTATGTTATTGACTCCATTGTTTGTAGATACGCCGTTAAACAATCGATTGGGCCAATCTGTCCGTGTAGGTGTCTATCACCTCCAACATCAAGGGCGCGACTACGTATTTGTCGCTGCACCTACCCAGCAAGCCTCCAGCTTTGTCGGTAAGAATGCCGAACCTTTTGCGTTCCAATTGCGTGAAAAACTGGCGCTGGATGCGCGTCGCATGGAATTAATTGAAGTGCGCGAAACGCTCGATGATATTCATCTTTTTCGCTGGCGTTTTGAATGGGTGGGAAATTCACCGTTATCCGCGCGCAGTGAAGAAATTACCTCTCCCGGTTTGCGTGCGACATTACTGGCATTAATCAATGTGGAGCAGGAAGCCGCTGTTGCCAACGGCTGAGTGAACTGCCAATCCAATTAATTAATCAGGTCTGGATTATTCAGGCGTATCTTGCGGTGGTATTGGCGTATCTTTTTTATCTTTACGCCAAAACCAGCGGCTGGGTGCCCTGGTAAATTTTTCGAACTGTTCCTGTTTATGTGCGGCATTGGTGAACCAATAATAATCATTGGTGGTTTTTGGTTTAAACCAACCCTTCACCGGCTCGATAAATTCGATAGCGAGTTTGGGCATCCCCAGTTTGCGATCTGAATTAAAACTGTGGTTCCAATGAACCAGTAAGTCGCGTTTGGCCAGTGCGATGGCCAGCTCTTCAGTATCTGCCTGGATTAATTTACAAGTGACAAAGCCAATTACAGGTTCCGGTGCATCACTGTAATTTTCAAAAAAAATATTCTCGCCAGAGAGTACAACTTTGTAATACGTCATAAATTTACAATCAATCAATTTCTGCGTCGGTAGTGCCATACGAATATTGTGGCGTCGGCAGTTTTTCAAATATTTTGCTGAAGTGTTGTTGAGCGCGGGCAATGTTCATCACCGATGATATGCCACTGGAAAAACCAAACCACACATATAAACCATTCAGGTTTTTAAACATGGGCGGTAAATATTTTGGCCCGGCGATCACACCTTCCAGATAGCGCTCGTACAACAGTGGTAAGTCATCCAGCGTTACCTTGCCCACAAATAACATGGGAATAATTTCGGGAACGCCGGAGTTAATCGCACTGCGAATAAAGTTTACATTTTCAACAAAGCCTTTTACGTAAGAAATATCCTTGGTAAACACCGATCCACCGGTCAGGGTACCGCCGCGAAAAACGCGCTGGGTTACGCGATAACTGTCGTGCTCCGTCACGCCGCGCTCAAGGAAGTAGTTATACACATCGCAAAAATCAGCGCCTTGTTCGGCGAGGTCCACTGCAACCACGCGATCACTGATTCGGCGTGCGCGCTGTGGAAACGAACTGAACGTCAGGGTTTCCAACAACACCGCCATCCCTTCCTGGATCGCAGTAATGCGCGGCGAACCCACGCTCAACCAGGTTGCCCAGGGTTGTTCGCGGCCATTTAATGTGGTGCCGATGTGAACCCAGCCTTCATGGACTTCCAATACTTGTAAATCCAGTTCGGAAAAAAGTGAGCGGCGATTGATTTTGATACAGTCGCCACCTGCCGATGCATCGGACACAATGTCATCACTGATTTGCACACGCACTTCGCCCGCACCAAAATAATCATTCATCCGTTCGCGCAAAATTTTTACGGCTTCTTCTGCACTGATATGGTTAGTGTATGGGCGGTTCAAATGTTCAACTGCAGGCAGGGAAAAAATATGGCAAAGTTTTTCACCCATCTGGCGCAAACTTTTACGATCACCGCGTAAATTATCACTCGCAGAACCGTAAAGTTGTTTGCTGAAATAACCAAATTGGCCTGTGCCGCGATGTCGCAATAATTCAATCACTATCTGGTATTGATCAATCGTGGCTTGCAGGATTTTCCCCAGCGCATCGTCGTGGCCTAATTGCCGGCGCACATCATTTTTTAATTCTTTAAATAGCTGCTGGATGTTGTCCGGGTCAAATGCCAGTTTTTGCCGCTGGTAAAAATCTTTATCCAACGCTGGTAATTCACGCCCTTGTTGTTCGCGGAAACGTTGTTCAATGCCCGCCGGCCATTTAATGGCATCGAGAATGCGAATGGGTTTTTGCAGGGATACCAGGCGCGTTGAGAGTTGTTTCAGTCGCTCCAGGTAAGCAGGGTCGGTCATATCAAGGCTGCCACATTTGAGTGCGAGAATGCGCCGGTTACGGAACTCAGGCCCGGTTATTCTATCGTTAACTGACAGGTTTGTGGCTAGAATTTGTCGTAGTAGCCATGTTCTGTGTGCATGTAGCTGGCGATACGTGAGGGAAATCGCCAGAATGTTTGCCGCTTGGCAGCTTTTAATTCCTGTATGAGGTCCGGCATGCCCTTTGTCGCGTTGGAGAAATTGCATTTGCTTTACGACGGTTACCGTAAGGCGGTAACTATTGGCGGGCGTCCGTTTTTGTTATTGCAGGAAAACGGGCGCGTCAGCCTGATTAAAAATGCCTGTCCCCATGCCAGTGCGCCGTTAACCCACGCTACTTATAATGATGGTTGTTTACGCTGCCCTATGCATGGTATCGAGTTTGAGTTAAGTACCGGACGTTCACGCAGTGCTGCCTGCGTAAATGGTTTGCAATTTATCCCGCTAGTTTACGAAGGCAATCAGATCGGTATTGATGCCGGTTAATTTTTATCAAGGATATACATTATGCGTTTCATTTTTAAATCACTGATTATCCTCGTTATTGTGCTCGGCGTTGGCAATTACCTGGTCTATCTCAAGACAGGCCAGTTCCCCCTTGCCAAGGTGCGTGAAAATTACAATGGTGATTGGTTGGCGGCGGTAAAGGAAACTTTCTCATCGGGCGATTTGTTTGCGGAAGCGAAAAAAACGGTTGATGGTTTAACGCAGGATGATGCGGCCAAACCGGCTCCGACAAAAGTGTATAAATGGACCGACGCCAATGGTCAGGTTCATTATGGTGATAAGCCGGACAGTGTCGGTGCCGAGCAAGTGGAGGTAAAAATTCAAAATGCTATTTCTCCCCCCGATCAGGATGCTACGCAAACCAATACTCAAAAATCAGTAACTTCCGGCATGCAAACACCGCTGGAAAAAGCGCGTGCCGCTGCCGATAAAATGCAAACCCGCACGCTGCCAGAGGAGGCCAACTAGGTTTATCCGTGCATGAAAAACGTCTGGCGCTCCATAAAGTTCCTGTTGAAATGGCTACTGCTAGTGTTGTTCGCTTATCAACTATGGATTTTTTTCCATGTGCTGGTATGGAAGTGGGTGAATCCGGGAGAAACCAGTTTTATGGAGATTCGCCTGGATGAACTGCGGGAAACAAATCCCGAAGCAAAACTAAAATACCAGTGGGTTGATTACACCGGAATCTCCAACCATTTAAAGCGCGCGGTCGTTGCTGCGGAAGATGATCGTTTTATGGCGCACAATGGGTTTGATCTTCGCGGCATTGAAAAGGCGCTGGAAAAAAATGCGCAACGTGGAAAATCCGTTGCAGGCGGCTCATCGATAACGCAGCAACTTGCCAAGAATTTATTTTTGTCGCCATCGCGCTCCTATGTGCGCAAAGCTGAAGAGGCTGTTATCGCGCTGATGATCGAGTGGCTTTGGGACAAGCGCCGTATTCTTGAGGTGTACCTGAATGTGGTGGAGTGGGGTAACGGTATTTTCGGTGCTGAAGCGGCGGCGCGACATTACTATAAAGTCCCCGCTGCGCAGGTTGGCCCGTCAGCCGCTGCGCGTATGGCGGTGATGTTGCCCAACCCGCGTAAGTATGAAAAAGCTATGCCTGCCTGGGTGGTGCGTCATGCTGCGCGCGTCCAGGCGCGGATGCGTTATTCGCAAATTCCCTGATAAACCGCAAGATTCCCCGCTTTGCACTCATTTTTGCTGCTATTGCGCGGTTCTCGCCGCCAGCCTTTTACGTTACAATCGCGACCCTTTTGCAGTCTCTGCATTCCGTAATTGATGAATTTCTGATCAAGGTGAAAGACGTGCCTATTTACGAATACCAATGTGAATCCTGCAACCATGCGTTGGAAGCCCTGCAAAAGCTGAGTGATGCGGCTTTGGTCGATTGCCCGGCTTGTGGTAAGGCCAGTTTGAAAAAGCAGATTTCTGCGGCCGGTTTCCGCCTTTCCGGCGGCGGTTGGTACGAGACCGATTTCAAATCGGGCAAGAAAAAGAATCTCGCGGGTGAGGGCAGTTCCGGTTCCTCCTCTGCATCCAGCTCCATCACAGCATCCAGCTAAGCCAAAGAGCCAATCCATTTACTGTCGATAAATAACGGGAAAAACCTATGCGCAGCCAATATTGTGGCGCTTTAAATGCCTCTCATATAAACCAGGAAGTCACCCTCTGTGGATGGGTGGATGGTCGTCGTGATCACGGTGGGGTGATCTTTATCGACCTGCGTGACCGCGAAGGTGTGGTGCAAGTAGTGTTTGATCCTGATGGGAAAGAAAATTTTGCGTTGGCCGATAAAGTGCGTGGCGAATATGTATTGCAAGTCACTGGTAAAGTCCGCGCCCGTGCCGCTGCGACAGTTAATCCAAATATGCCTACGGGTGAAATTGAAGTTTACGGTACGGCGTTGACCATCCTCAACGAGGCCAAAACCATTCCATTCCCGTTGGATGGTTATACCACCGTCGGCGAAGAAACCCGTTTGAAATATCGCTTCCTGGATTTGCGTCGCGCTGAAATGCAGAAAAACCTGCGCTTCCGTAGCAAGGTGACCAGTGCGATTCGCAACTACCTGGATCGCAATGGCTTCCTCGATGTGGAAACCCCGATCCTGACCCGTGCAACTCCGGAAGGTGCGCGCGATTATTTGGTACCTTCGCGTACCCACGACGGCAAATTCTTTGCGCTGCCACAATCACCACAATTGTTTAAGCAATTGCTAATGGTTGCCGGCTATGACCGTTACTACCAAATTGCTAAATGTTTCCGCGACGAAGACCTGCGTGCGGATCGCCAGCCGGAATTCACCCAGATCGATATCGAAACTTCCTTTATGAGCCAAGAGCAAATTATGGAAGTGACTGAAGGTATGTTCCGCGAATTATTCAAAGATTTGTTGAACATTGAATTCGCTGAAATCAAACACATGCCGTTCTCTGAAGCGATTGCCAAATACGGTTCAGACAAACCGGATATGCGCATTCCACTGCAACTGGTCGATATCAAAGACCTCGTTACTGAGGTTGAATTTAAAGTATTTGCCGGCCCGGCGAACGATCCAAAATCGCGCGTGACTGCGCTGAAAGTTCCCGGCGGCAATGAGAAATTGACTCGCAAGCAAATCGACGATTACACCAAGTTTGTCAGCATCTACGGTGCAAAAGGTTTGGCGTACATCAAAGTGAATGACAAGTCTGATCTGGAAGAAGGTTTGCAATCACCGATCGTGAAAAACCTGCCAGTGCCAGTGCGCGCCGCGATCCTTGAGCGTGTTGGTGCAGAGAACGGTGATTTGATTTTCTTCGGCGCTGACAAGCACAAAATCGTTACCGAAGCGCTGGGTGCATTGCGTTGCAAGCTCGGTGCAGATTTGAATCTGTACACCACCGAGTGGGCACCGTTGTGGGTTGTTGATTTCCCGATGTTTGAAGACGATGACAAAGGTGGCTGGACGTCAATCCATCACCCGTTTACTTCACCAAGCTGCACGCCGGAACAATTGGTTGCAAGCCCTGGTGATGCATTGTCGCGCGCTTATGACCTGGTGTTGAACGGTACTGAATTGGGCGGTGGTTCAGTGCGTATCCACTCGCCGGAAATGCAACAAGCGGTATTCCAGATTCTTGGAATCAGCCCAGAAGAACAACGCGAAAAATTCGGCTTCCTGTTGGACGCGCTGAGCTACGGTGCACCACCACATGGTGGGCTGGCATTTGGTCTGGATCGTTTGATTATGTTGATGGTGGGCGCAAGCTCGATCCGCGACGTAATCGCCTTCCCGAAAACCCAAAGCGCCGCCTGCGTCATGACCGATGCGCCCGGTACAGTAGACGAACTGCAATTGCGCGAACTGCACATTCGTTTGCGCAATCAGAAAAAAGCAGCGGATACTGCAACTGAATCGCCAGAGTATGGTATGTAATTAACGGATTTTTAAATCCTTAAAAATTTAAATCCGTAAAAAAAGGGTGGGCGATGCCCACCTTTTTTATTTTTATCTTTGACTGTTATAGAGCAGCTGAATGGGAGCTATCAATGGCCGGACATTCCAAATGGGCTAACATGAAACACCGCAAGGCGCGCCAGGATGCCAAGCGTACGAAAATTTTCACCAAAATTATTCGTGAATTAACAGTTGCAGCGAAAGGTGGCCCCAATCCGGCAGATAACCCGCGCTTGCGCGCAGCGGTTGAAAAAGCCTATTTAAATAACTTAAAAAAAGATGTAGTTGAACGTGCAATTGCACGCGGTGCCGGCACTAATGAATCCGATGCATACGAAGAACTGACTTATGAAGGTTATGGCGTAAATGGCGTTGCGTTTATCGTTGAGTGTATGACCGATAATCGCAATCGTACCGTTGGTGATGTTCGCCATGCATTTGATAAACGCGGCGGCAATCTTGGCACTAACGGTTCAGTTTCCTATTTGTTTACCCGCAAAGGCCAAATCAGTTTTGAGCCTGGCTTTAATGAAGATGCATTAATGGAAGCTGCATTGGAAGCAGGCGCTGATGATGTGGTTGTGAATGAAGATGGTTCTGCGGATGTGATGACTGCCTTCGAAGATTTTTTTGCAGTAAAAGATGCGCTCACCGCCGCCGGTTTTACCTTTGCAGCGGCCGACTTCGCGATGATTCCTTCCATGACTGTCTCGTTAGATAAAGATGCCGCCGAAAAAATTATCAATTTAATCGACGCGCTTGAAGACCTGGACGATGTGCAAAACGTTTATACCAATGCTGATATTGCGGAAGAAATTATGGAGCAGTTGGGTTAATAAACACCGCACTCTTTAAAAAAGCTGCAATGTCATATTGCTGTCGTATACAAAACCGCCGTTTTAGCGAAACCTCAAGGTTTTTAGATTCCGCGAGGTGAATTTTATGGATATGAAAATCAATAAAGAAGCATTGCGCCGCGAGCGCGAACTACGCGCCTGGACCCAAAGTCATTTGGCCGAAGTTGCCGATTTAAGTATGCGCACGGTACAACGCATTGAACGTACCGGTGATGCGTCGATGGAATCGGCTGGTGCGTTGGCAGCGGCATTGGAACTGGAATTGTCAGCGCTAATCGATGTTCCGGTTGTTGTTAACTCCGTAGTGCCCATCAAGCCATATCGCTATAAATTATGGGGCCTAATTGGGGTAATCGGTTCAGCAATCGTTGCGTTGGGTTGGTGGTCCAATGCAGCCGCTGAGCAAGTGATGGTGAGTCTCTCCATCGAAACGCCAGGCAATATTTATTCGGACATGATGCTATTGAATGAGTTTGGCAAGGAGAGCGAAATAAATCTGGAGAACCAGTTTCGCCTGGTTTTTAGTTCCAATCGTCAAGGCGAGCAGGTGCTGATCTCGGCGAAAATCTATAATTTTGTTGGAAATGAATACCGGTTATTTTCGAGCCCGGCGATGTTGGTTGAGGATCAAAAACCTGCATCCATGCATGTAATTTTTCCCGATGGGCAACGTGTAAACCTGCAACTTGTAGCAGATTTTTAAAATAATGAAGCTGGTGATTTGGAGCGTGGTATGAACGTGGCTGGCCCGCTTGTAAAAAATCTCGCTTGCGTCTCCTTATTTCCCATGCAACACTGCGCCATAACTACTGTATAAAGATACAACTTATGGCGCTTATCCTCGGCATCGATCCAGGCTCCCGCAAAACCGGTTTTGGCATTATCAATGTCATTGGCAGCAAATCGGAATATGTCACCAGTGGTGTTATCAGGATGAAAGATACTGATGAATTGCCTGCGCGCCTGAAAGTTATTTTTGATTCGCTCACGCAAATTATCGAGCAATATTACCCGCAGGAAATGGCGATTGAACAAGTATTCATGGCCAAGAATGCAGCTTCGGCATTAAAGCTGGGGCAGGCCAGGGGCGCTGCGATTGTGGCGGCTACTGCGCAAAATGTACCTGTGTCTGAATACGAAGCGCGTAAGGTAAAACAGTCGGTAGTAGGTAATGGTGCTGCCGATAAATTGCAGGTGCAGCACATGGTGAAAACCTTGCTGCGCCTCCCTGCATCACCACAAGAAGACGCCGCCGATGCTTTGGCTGTTGCGCTTTGCCATGCAAATACCCGTGATCATTTAATTCGTATGGCGGGTTCATCCAGTTTTCGCCGTGGGCGGATTGTTTAAGTTTTTTCCGTCACTCTTTTAAAAACAACAATCCTTTTAAGTCCGGCGCATCGGTTGTGGTTTGTCATCAACATCCAGTCGATGGCTCGCGCGGCTATTGGCAATCAACAGCGACTCCAAGCGGTAAATCGCATGGAGCTTGGCAGAATTAATCCCCAACCAGTGACGCAAATCATCCACTTTACAACTTGAATATTTTTCAAAAGGGAAATGATGCAGGTTGCGCATTGAGACGGTATGGCCGCAGTTGAATCCCAACTCAAATGCAATTAAATCCTGGCGACTGAACTTATAAGGTGCGGGGTAAACATGCGTGATAATCCAGCGGAAAAAATAAATGTGCCATGTATGGATGTGATCGCTGGTGCCCATGGTAAAACCAATCACAAACGCTTCATCTTCATTACGCAGACCGCGCCCGAGTAAAACATGTAATGCATCGTGGCGGGCTAAATTAATTGCGCCGGGAAAGGCGATAGGGCTGGCGGGGTTTTCAAATAATTTTACCCGCCAGGGAATATCATTTGATTCTGCTGCTGGCAGTGTTGCAATTACATCCTGCAATGTGGCCTCACCATTATGCAAGCCGGGGTTCCATTCGTGCCATTTAATATCAACATAGCTATTCATAAATCCCTCACTCGGTATTGGGTGCAGAGGGTTTTTGTGTTAGCAACTGGATATTGCCACCGACAGCGGCTAAATAATTGCTGATAGTTTTCTCGCGCACAAAACGTAGCAAGTAATGAGGCCCACCCGCTTTGGGGCCGGTGCCGGAAAGGCCACAACCGCCAAACGGTTGCACTCCCACCACTGCGCCAATCATATTGCGATTGATATACACATTACCCACATTGATTTCCCGAGCAATTTTCTGGCCGATTGTTTCGTTGCGGGTGTGAATTCCCAATGTCAAACCAAAACCGGTGCGATTAATACTTGCGATGACGCTTTCCAGATCCTGAATGCGGAAGCGTATTAAATGGCAAATCGGCCCGAAATGTTCTTCCTGTAGTTCATTAATGTTATGAATTTCAATTAATGTCGGTGCAACAAAGTTGCCGTGCTCCAATCCGGCCGGTAAATGTGTTTGCGCAAGTAATCGGCCTTCGATTTTTGCGTTGTCGATATGGGTAAGTAATTTTTGTTGTTCCTGCTTATCGATTACCGGGCCAATATCGGTGCGGGTTTCGCACGGATTTCCAATGATTAAACAATCCATAGCGCCTTTGAGTAATTCAATAACCCGATCAGCAATTTCTTCCTGCACAAATAAAACTCGCAATGCGGAGCAGCGTTGGCCTGCGCTACCAAAAGCGGAGCGAATAACATCTTTTACTAATTGTTCGGGCAAGCACGTTGAATCAGCAATTAATGCATTTTGGCCGCCAGTTTCGGCAATCAAGCTGGCGATACTGGAATCGCGCGCGGCTAACGCGCGGTTGATTGTCCATGCGCTTTGCGTTGAACCGGTAAAGGCAATGCCCTCAATTCGTGCATCGCCGGTTAATGATGGGCTGAGCTCGCTGCTGGAGCCGGGTAAAAAATAAAGTGCTGCGGGTGGTATTCCGGCCGTGAGCATTAACTCGATAGCACGAAAGGCAATCAAGCAGGTTTGTCGCGCCGGTTTGGCTAACACGGTATTGCCTGCAACAAGTGCAGCGATTATCTGACCGGTAAAAATCGCCAACGGAAAATTCCATGGCGAGATACACACAAAAATGCCGCGGCCTTCCAATAGCAATTGATTGTGCTCGCCTGTTGGCCCCGGCAAGGGTAGGGGATTGGCGAGTTTTTCCAGTGCTTGCTGTGCATAGTAATGACAAAAGTCGACAGCTTCACGCACTTCATCAATAGCATCGTTCAATGTTTTTCCTGCTTCACGCATCAATAGTGCGATAAATTCTGCGCGATGTTCTTCGAATAAATCGCCGGTTTTATCCATTAGTATTGCTTTATCTTTTACGGGATATTGCCGCCACTGCGATGAAAATTCGGCGGCCTGGTCAATGGCTGCTTTTGCGGTTTCAGCGCGAGCCTGCATGCAAATTCCAACCTGTTCATTGTTATTTGCAGGATTAATGATGTTTATCACGGAACCTGCTTTCACATAACCGCCACCAATAATCGGACAGGCATACCATTGGTGATCAAGCCATGGTTCTATTGCATCCATTAATTGTTCCCGTTGCCTGGCGATTTGGATATTAATGCCATGGGAATTGCGGCGTGATTTATTTACATTTGTATGGAGAAATAATTCTTCAGGTAATGGGAGGCGTTGGGATGATTCCGTAATTTTATGTAGCGGGTGATCCGCTAAAGATTCCAGTGAAGCATCTTTGCTATTCAATTGATTTACAAAAGAGCTGTTTGCACCATTTTCCAATAGCCTGCGCACCAGATAGGGTAATAACTCCGAGTAATTACCGACGGGTGAATAAACCCGGCAATGTATGTGGGGATGGTCAATCAATAGTTGGCGATAGAGCGATTCCCCCATTCCGTGCAGTCGTTGGAATTCCACAGGCTTACCTTTAGCCATGGCGATCACACTGCACACAGTTGTAGCATTGTGCGTAGCAAATTGTGGATTTAAATGGCGACTGTGTAATAAAAATTTTGCACAGGCAAGATAAGAAATATCGGTTGTCGCTTTTGCTGTAAATACCGGATAACCACTGAGGCCGGCACGCTGCGCCCAGTGAATCTCGCTATCCCAGTACGCTCCTTTTACCAGGCGCACATTAATACTAATTTTCAGTTCGTCAGCGAGCTGGTCAATAAATCCCAATACAGGTATCGCGCGTTTTGAATACGCTTGCACCGCCAAACCAAAACCATTCCAGCTGCGTAATGCAGGATGACGTAAACAGGCTTCAATTAATTCGAGGGATATTTCAAGTCGCTCGGATTCTTCTGCATCAATTGTCAGCGGAATATTTCCTGCGCGTGCTTGTTGTGCCAATTGCACCAAAATTCCGGGAGAAGTTGTTGTTCCAATTAAATCGGCAAGGATTTGCGCCCGTTGCAATGCTTCATAGCGTGGATGCAGTGCACTTAATTTTATCGATAAACTGTAACGATTTTTTTGATCACTGTTGGCGAGTTGTGTAAGTGCAGAAAAATAATTGTGTTGGTATTGTTGCGCGACAGGATGAGTGATCGCTGCTTCACCTAGCAGGTCAAATGAATAATGCCAGCGCAATTCCGGTTCTTTGCTGTTGATTGCATGGGCGCGCTCCAGCGCTGAATTTATATCGGCAGCGAACACAAATGTATCTGCTAGCCAGAGCAAGGCTTTTTCCAATGCGGTGTGAATAACCGGCTCACCCAAACGGCGCAGCAGGTTTTGCAAAATACCGGCGCTGTCCACCGGTTCCAGCAATCGCTCGCCCCATACCAGACCCCAGGTGGCAGCATTAATCATCCAGGGGTGTTGCTCATCCAATCGATTTTGCCAACGGGCGGAAGCAAGTTTGTCAGCTATAAATGCCCGGGCGGAAATCTTATCGGGAATACGTATGAGTGATTCGGCCAAACACATGAGTACCACGCCTTCGCGTGTATTTAATCCATACGCTTGGAGAAACTCTTGCGGCCAATCGTTGTGCCCGGCTGTTGAGCGTTGCCAACGGGTTAGAAAGGCGAGGGTTTGCTGGTTGATGTGCTGGATTTGCTGTTCATCTTGGTCCAGCCAATGAACTAATTCCGCAAGGTAAGCCGATTCATCAACCAAATAGTGATCACTAATGGCCTGACGCCAGCCATCCAATGAGCGAGCCCTGGGGAAACAGCGAGAAGAAAACATAGGTTTGCTACCTCTGGGTTTTTCTCGTACATCTGGAGCAAGTATGGCACCGGAACCGGAATATTTCCGAGGTGCCGGCTGGCATGGGTGACTCTTGTGTCTAAACTCCATTACAATGCCAACCAAAGCACTGTCTATAAAAACAGTTAAACCCTGTAAAGCCTTATCGGCCCTGATGGAAAAGCATTCTATGATCGGACGTTTGCGCGGAATTCTTTTGGAAAAGCAGCCACCGTATTTGCTGCTGGATGTGAATGGTGTGGGTTATGAATTACAAGCGCCTATGACGACGTTTTATCGCCTGCCATCACTGGGTCAGGAAGTTGTCCTGCACACGCATTTATCAATTACCGAAAACCTGCATCAATTATTCGGTTTTAGCGAGCAGCGCGATCGTTCACTGTTTCGCACTTTAATTAAGGTAAATGGCGTTGGCCCAAAATTGGCGATTGCGATTTTATCGGGTATGGAAGCGGACGATATTGCCCGTTGTGTGCGTGATGACAATATTAATGCCTTGACCAAAGTGCCTGGCATTGGCAAAAAAACCGCCGAGCGTTTGGTGATTGAGTTGCGCGATCGCCTGAAAAACTGGGATATGCCACAAGGTGATATGCTGGCACACAGTGAAATTCAGAGCATTGCGACGGATAACGATATATTTGCAGAAGCTGAAAGTGCGTTGATTGCGCTGGGTTATAAACCGGTAGAGGCTGCAAAAATGATTTCCCTCGCCAGCAAACAAAAGCCGGATGCGAAAAGTGAAGAGTTGATTCGTATCGCCTTGCGCAGTATTGCAGGTTAGTTTTTGTCCACAGAATGAAAATCACCGGGTTCATGCTTATAGGGTCAAAGCCTCATGATAGAAACTGATCGCCTGATTGCGCCTACCGCGAAAGAGCGCGAAGACCACCTTGACCGCACTGTACGCCCCAAATACCTCGCTGATTATGTTGGTCAGCCAGCTGTGCGCGAGCAGATGGAAATTTTCATTGGCGCTGCCAAAAAGCGTAATGAAGCATTGGATCACACCCTGGTATTTGGCCCGCCGGGTTTGGGTAAAACGACGCTGGCAAATATCATCGCCAACGAAATGAATGTTTCACTCAAAAGTACTTCGGGGCCGGTATTGGAAAAAGCCGGTGATCTGGCTGCTTTACTCACTAATCTTGAGCCGGGCGATGTGTTGTTTATCGATGAAATTCATCGCTTAAGCCCTGTGGTGGAAGAAATTCTCTATCCGGCGATGGAAGATTTCCAATTGGATATTATGATCGGTGAGGGGCCAGCCGCGCGGTCCATCAAGCTGGATTTGCCGCAATTTACCCTTGTTGGTGCAACCACTCGCGCTGGATTACTGACATCCCCTTTGCGTGATCGTTTTGGTATTGTTCAGCGTCTGGAATTCTATAATGTCGCCGATCTCACCCATATTGTCGCGCGTTCAGCGGCTTTGCTGGGGGTGAAAATGGATTATGAGGGCGCTGGCGAAGTAGCCAAGCGTTCGCGCGGTACCCCACGTATTGCCAATCGCTTATTGCGCCGTGTACGCGATTATGCAGAGATGAAAGGTGACGGCACTGTCACTGCAAAAATGGCTGATAGTGCGCTGAATATGTTGAATGTTGATGAGCGCGGTTTCGATCATATGGATCGCCGTTTATTAATGGCGATGCTAAATAATTTTGATGGCGGGCCGGTTGGTGTGGAAAGTTTGGCCGCAGCAATCAGTGAAGATCGCGGAACTATTGAAGATGTTATAGAGCCATATCTCATACAGCAGGGGTTTATGGCGCGCACACCGCGCGGCCGGATTTTAACCAATAATGCGTATGTGTATTTTGGAATACCGGTTCCGAAACGGTTGCAAGATTCTATCGAGTGAGTGAACCAAGTAAGGATTTAATGGGTTATGCAGCCATTTAACATTCCTGTAAGAGTGTATATCGAAGACACAGATGCTGGCGGAATTGTGTACTACGTGAATTATCTGAAGTACATGGAGCGCAGTCGTACAGAATTTTTGCGCGGTTTCGGCTATGATAAGCCCGCAATTTTAGAGGGCGGTTTATTATTGGTCGTTCATTCGGCACAAATTAATTATCGCCGCCCTGCGCGCCTGGATAATTTGCTCAGCGTAACTGCGCAAATCCATAAACTGGCGCGAACTTATGTAGAGTTTCAGCAGCAGGTGCTGCGTGGCGAAGAATTATTGTGTGAGGGGTTAATTCGTATCGCCTGTGTCGATGCCGAGTCTATGAAACCTAGCGCGCTTCCCGCCACTATGTACCAGCATCTGGATCAATCGTTTCGTCTTAATACTATTGAGAGTTAATCAAGCATGCCTGCAACGGAAAACAATCTGTCAATTGCGCATCTCATCCTGAATGCCAGCTTTTTGGTACAAGTTGTGATGCTTATTTTGGTTATGGCCTCAGTGATTTCATGGGCAATGATTTTTCAGCGCGAACGCTATCAGCGTAAAGCATCAGGTGCTTTCAGTTATTTTGAAAAACAATTCTGGTCAGGTATTGACCTTAACCAGTTGTACCGTCAAAGCAATGGACGCAATGAAATGGTGGAAGGGATTGAAAGTATTTTCCGCGCAGGCTTCAAAGAATTCACCCGGTTGCGTCAAACTGCCGGCGCAGATTCTGATGCGGTGATGGAAGGTTCTATGCGCGCTATGCGCGTTGCATTAGCAAGAGAGCAGGAAAAGCTGGAAGAAAACTTGCCATTCCTGGCCAGTGTTGCCTCGGTGAGCCCTTACATTGGTTTGTTTGGAACCGTATGGGGGATTATGGTGTCATTCCTTAATATCGCCAATGCTGGACAGCCAAGCCTTGCTACCGTTGCCCCTGGTATTGCAGAGGCATTGATTGCCACTGCAATGGGATTGTTTGCAGCTATTCCAGCGGTACTCGCCTATAACAAATTTTCTGCTCGCGCAGAAAGCTTGTTAAGCAATTATCAAACTTTTGCTGAAGAATTTTCAGCAATTCTCCATCGCCAGGTTCACAGCAAGTAACGCTGTTTTACAGTGATTGAAAAAACAGGTTAATAGACATGTCTGGATTTGGACCACCGATTAAAAAGAAATTGAAAGCGGAGATTAACGTTGTACCGTTGATCGACGTAATGCTGGTGTTGTTGATCGTATTTATGATTGCTGCACCTATGATGACTCAAGGTATCAAAGTGGAATTACCGCAGGCTGCTTCGGAGCCGGTTGAAAGCAAAGAAGACGAGCCTATTACCGTATCGGTAAAAGCTGATGGAAGTTATTACATTGATTTGGCTGGCGATCCGGAAGCTCCGCGTCCATTGGCGGAAATTAAATCGATTGTAAGTAAGGTGCTCAAGGAAAAACCCAATACACCGGTATTTGTCCAGGGCGATAAGAAAGTCGATTACGGGGTTGTAGTGACCTTAATGGGTGAGCTTAAGCAAGCGGGGGCGCCTTCAGTTGGTCTGATTACAGAGCCAGCGCGCTAACGTTATGAAGTTTCAAAAATCTCTATCGCTTCCTCTATTTCTCAGCGTGTCTTTTCACACGTTGTTACTGGTGTTGTTTTTGGGAAATTGGAATTTCTTTAAAAAAGAAGAAGAACCTTATAAGCCCCATTATGTCACAGCTACGTTGGTGGATTTAAAACCTAAAGCTAAAGCCCAGCCACAACAAACTAAAGAACAGGTATTGGATTCAAAACCTTATGAAGATTTAAAAAACAACAAAAAGCAAGAAGAGCAACGCCGTATGGAAGCAGAAGCTCTTGTGCAACAACAAAAAGAACAAGCGGCCAAAGAGGCAGCAGCTGAAGAATTAAAGAAACAAAAAGTTAAAGAAGAGCAAGCAAAAATAGCTAAAGCCAAAGCAGAAAAAGAGGCTGCAGAGAAAAAACGTAAAGCTGAGGAAGAAGCGCGTAAGGCTGAAGCGGCTAAAAAGACAAAACGTGAACAGGAAGCTCAGGAAGAGCAGCGTCGAATTCAAGCCGCACAGCAAAAAGAAGCGAAGCACATCAGTGACACTAATGATGAAGTTAATACTAAAAGTTACGAAGAGATGTTGATTGAGCGCGTTGAGCAGAACTGGAGTCGTCCGCCATCTGCGAGGCGCGGAATGGAAGTCACTTTAGAAGTTAATATGCTGCCGACGGGTATTGTGACAAGTTTGAGAATCATCAAAAGTAGTGGTGATCCGGCATTTGACCGTGCAGCAGAGCAAGCAGTGAAACGCGTGGATCGCTTCACTGAAGTCATGCAAATTCCGCCGGACATATTTGAAAAATATTTTCGCGTGTTCAGATTTACATTCAGCCCAGAGGACTTAAGGTCGTGAAGCGATATTTACTACTATGTTTAATTTTTGTAGCAGGCATTGCCCATGCACAATTAAATTTGAAGGTAACCAAAGGTGTGGATAACCCCACTAAAATTGCGGTTGTTCCGTTTTCCTGGGCGGGGGGGCGCCTCTCGGAGGATCTTGGCAAGATCGTGGGAAATGATCTGGAATTTTCGGGTCAATTTGAGGCGATTGCTGCTGATCGCATGCTGTCATTTCCGCGCTCAGAAGCTGAGGTTCATTATCGTGACTGGAAGGCCCTTGGCTCAGAATATCTACTCATTGGTTCAATTACCCAGCAGGCTGATCGTTATTACGCCAGTTATGAACTCTTCGACGTGGTCCAGCAAAAACGTGTTTTTGCCAAGCTAACAGTTGATGGTACTGAGGCACAACTGCGCGATATGGCTCATCACATTAGCGATAAGGTTTATGAAACTATTACAGGAATCCGCGGTATATTTTCTACCAAGCTGATTTATGTTGAGGCGTTTCAAAAACCGCAAAAATATCGGTTAATGCTTTCGGACATTGACGGGTTCCGCCCACGAATGCTGCTCGAAACCAAGTTCCCGCTTTTGTCTCCAGTCTGGTCGCCGAATGGCCAGCGTGTTGCCTATGTATCTTTTGAAGTTGATAACAAACCAGCAATTTATATTCAGGACATTGCGACTGGTCGCCGTCAACAAATGACTAATTTTCGCGGCCTGAATGGTGCGCCAGCCTGGTCTCCTGATGGTCAAAAATTGGCCATGGCTTTATCGAAAGATGGCAATCCTGAAATTTATGTTATGAATGTTTTGACGCGTCAGCTAACGCGTATAACCAATCACTTTGCTATTGACCATGAACCGACATGGTCTGCAGATGGCTCATCGATTTTCTTTACTTCTGATCGAGGCGGCAAGCCACAAATATATGAAGTTAATGTCGCATCAATGCAGCAGGAGCGAGTGACATTTGATGGTGATTACAATGCGCGTCCTCGTGTGTCCCCGGATGGTAAAAGCCTTGTTATGTTGAATAAGCGTCCGGGCACTACTCACCATATTGCTGCTCAAGATATAAAATCTGGCAATTTACGTATTTTGTCCGAGACAAATCTGGATGAATCGCCTACTATAGCGCCCAATGGCGCTATGCTAATGTATGCGACTCGTTCTGGTGGTAAAGGAGTGTTGGCAGCCGTGTCCCTTGATGCGCGTGTCAAAATCATCCAGCCTCCAAAACAAGGTGATGTGCGGGAACCCGCATGGTCGCCATTTTTTAAGTAAATCCCCGTTCAAACTAGATCAAAACTTCATTGGAGTTACACACACATGATCACCAAGGCACTTAAGCAAGGTCTCACTCTGGCGGTTGTTATGTCTTTCCTGGTTGGCTGTTCAAGCAGCGATAACAAGGGTACTGAAACTGCTCCAACCACTGGTACTGCTACTACTCCAGCTGTTACTGAAACTGCTCCTTTGTCAAATGTTGTTTACTTTGACTTTGACCAATACTCTTTGACTGCTGAGAGCCGCGCTGTTCTGTTGGCTCACGCTGACAAATTGAAAGGTGCTTCAGTAGCTGTGCGTCTGGAAGGTCACGCTGACGAGCGCGGTTCACGCGAGTACAACTTGGCTCTGGGTGAAAAGCGTGCTAACGCAGTTCGCGATTTCCTGGTAACTCAAGGTGTTAACGGTTCTTCTTTGGAAGTTGTAAGCTTCGGTGAAGAACAACCAGCTGCTACCGGTCATGACGAAGCTTCTTGGGCTCAAAACCGTCGCGTAGAAGTTAAATACTAAGAGTCTAAACCCGTATGCTTAAAAATCTGATTGCTGTGGCAATTTTAGTTGCAGCTCCAGTCTTACAGGCGCAGGTACGGGTTGTTGAGTCTTCACCTCAGGGCTTAGGCTCTGGGGTGGCTCAGCCTGGTTTGCATGCATCTGCCGAGTCTGATGTATATTCCCAAATTCGTGCACTGCAGGAAGAAATTGCAATTTTGCGTGGTCTTCTTGAAGAGCAAAACCACCAGTTAAAGCAATTGAAACAATTGCAACTGGATAATTATATGGATCTTGATCGTCGGATATCGGGTGGCGGTGCTTCTGTACCAACAACTACTCGTGACGAGCCTTCCAAACCAACCAAGCCTTCAATTGAATCCAATTTGACTATCCCTGATAGCGCCAGTGAAGCTGACGTTTACAAGGCAGCCTATGACTTGCTAAATCAGAAAGATTTTGACGGTGCAGTTGCAGCATTTAAAGATCATTTAAATCGTTTTCCCAATGGCAACTTTGCTAGCAATAGTCATTATTGGTTGGGCAAGGTTGCAATGCTGAAAAAGGATTATCCGCAGGCGAGAACCTGGTTTACTGAATTAATTGCGAATTTCCCTGATGCCCCGAAAGTACCAGATGCCCAACTTGATTTAGGGAAGGTTTATTTTTTAACAGGCGAAAAAGCGAAGGCAAAATCCTTACTAACAGAAGTGGCGACGGGCGGTAGTGACGCAGCTCGATTGGCACAAAAATTTTTGACTGATAATTTTTAATTTAATTATTCGCTAAAAAAGAAAGGGGCTTTATACAAAGCCCCGTAGCGATTCCATGAATGGATAACAGCCATTTCCTTTTAGCCTGGCATCCTGCCGAAACCTGATAATTTCCTTCCAAGTCCTTTTTAATAGTTCCTACGATATTTCCCTATCGTTAATCTGGTTTCATTCCTTCCAACCACCTTGAATCTGTTCCTTGACAATACCCTAGCTCCTTTTCCTCCTTGCCCAGCTGCTATAACTCCTGTAATTCTCCCTGATTGCTCCTGCGCCATCCTGGCAAACTTAATAATTCCAATTACGCTTTCCTTGCATGCTTACCGTTTCCTTCAGTACCTTATTCATCCTTGATGTGATCATTATCAAGAAAATTGAGTTAGAGCGATAGTCGCCAATTTCGCTTTCGCTTGTAGGAAATTGACTACATTCAGCTGCGGTTGTAGCGAAAGACGTATAATTAGAAACTGATTGGATTCTAATGATGATCCCTATATCGGTGATAAATAGAATATTCAAGAGGCAAATACAGATGCGATTCCTGTTAAAGATGTCACCTTATTGGTTTGCTATAGGGCTTGGGATTTTCTTAAGCAACCCTGCTATGGCTGCGGAAAATAATGAGCAGCTAGCGTATAGGCTCGATTATGTTGTCACCCTCGTGCCTGAAAAGTCTGGTGCCGTAGTAAAAATAAAAGTCGATAAAGGACAATTACTCCATAAGTTCTCTTTTAGTAATGAGAGAAATATATATTCAGATTTGCATGCGAATGGAAAATTAACTACTAATGGTAAAAGGATTGAATGGGAGTTGCCTTCCGGAGAGGCAACTTTGTCGTACTTTGTTTTATTAACAAATGAGCGGTCATCTGGAAAATTTGACTCCAGGGTTACTGATAAATGGGCATTGTTTCGTGGTGATGATTTAATTCCTGCTGTTCATACTTACGAAGTCCCAAATGCTTATTCGAATGCAACCTTAACTTTCAATCTGCCAAAGAATTGGAAGAGTGTTGAGACAGGTTGGCAGCGGAAAAGTGGAAATGTTTTTTCTATTGATAATCCTGAGCGCAGATTTGATCGCCCCACAGGATGGATGATTGCAGGCAATATCGGAACTCGTCGTGCGACAGTTAAAAAAACGGGAATTGCAATTAGTGCTCCTTCTGGTGAAGGTATGCGTCGGATGGATGCACTCACGTTTTTTAATTTTGTTTGGCCTGAGTTACATAAAGCGTTTGAAAAAACGCCACAAAAACTATTGGTCGTAGGTGCGGGAGATCCAATGTGGCGAGGTGGTCTTTCAGCATCAAATTCTTTATTTCTACATTCGGATCGGCCTTTGGTAAGCGAAAATGGTACTAGTCCGTTACTGCATGAATTGACGCATATGGTTACACGTATTAGCGGTAAAGTAACTGAAACAGCAAATGATGATTGGATTGCGGAAGGCCTTGCTGAGTTCTACTCATTTGAATTGTTATACCGTGCTGATGGAATGACTAAAGCTCGCCGTACTAAAATAATTAGTGGCCTTTCCAAGTGGGGAGGTGAAGTCGAGCATTTGCGCAAAACCAAATCGACAGGACCTATTACTGCGCGCGCAGTTGTGCTGCTTGATGCGTTAGATAAAGAAATTCGCAAGCGTAGTAATAATAAATACAGCATTGATGATGTAACGCGCGAGTTAATGACGCACCGTAAAGTTTCTCTTGAGGATTTAACCCAGGCAACACAAAAGTTGATTGGCCCAAAGGTTGAAGCACTCAATTCACCTTTATTGAAGTAAAAAAATAAAAAGCCCCAAAGCTTGGATAAAAACTTTGGGGCTTTGCATTAATAACTTTTACACTCTCTTTTTACAAGCTGCGTGCAACAATAATCCCGCCCCACAATAAACTGCGATCACCTGCACCAACGTTAATTTCCGAACTGTGACCACGTAATACATAGCTGATTCTGTACCCATGTTTAAATGCAAATGTATAGCCAGCCCAGGCTTCAACGAGCAGCGGATTTAACTCGCTGTGATCATAAGTTACCGAGCTATTACGAAATTGACCTTGTAAAAACGCATTGTAAGCCCTTGCTTTGAATGCAACGCCTGCCCAGAAATAACGCTCATCAACAGCTTTCGCATTACTTGAGTAAGACGATTTTTCACCGTAACTAGCCAGTTCCGGATTGAACGATGACCAGGGGCTATGGATTCTGCCGCTGCGGAAGCTTAAGCTCCAGCTTGCTTCTGTCAAATATCCAATTGAGGTCTGGATGGTGCTTTTAACTTCAAGGTTATCCGATGTGTTATCGAAATATTGTTGACGCGCTAATACATAGCGTCCTGTTAATTCACCGCCCTCACTAATTTGATTATCCCAGCCTTGAGGTTTCTCGCTATTAGTCACTTCGTGCACAACATCTTGTAGTTCGCCAACTAAGCCGAGGCCGAGAGCCCCAACAGTCAGGGTGCTTTTCCAGGCAACATTATCAACTAAATCAATTTGTTCCCGGGAGCTGGATAAATAAATCAGGCTAGCGTAAGGGCGATCATTGGGGTTAGCCTGGCGAATGCTGATGTTTTCGGGCGTAAAGCCAAACACGCCAATCTCACGACTAAATGTTTCCTGAAATCCTAATGATTTGTGTTCATTGCCAAGCCATTTATCCAACGCAATTAATGGTTTGCTCAAGGACACAGATGCGGTACGTGCATTATCCCCGGTTTGGGTAAAGTTGATGCCGTAGGTGTAATCCTGATCGCGACCACCAGGAACCAGCACGTCATTATCAAAAGCTAGTGCCCAACTTTTCGTTGCCCTGGCGTTATCGCTATCTAGATGCAGTGCAGGGCGCTTTTCCTCCTCAATCAAACTGGCCAGTTGCACCCATTCTGGTTCTTGCCTTGCCAAATAGGGAATATCTGCAGCAGCTGTAAGTGAGCTGATGGCAAGCAACCAAAGGGCAATCAAATGTGATAGGCCAATAATGGCGCCCTTATGTTTTAACGCATTCACGATGGTAACTCCTTCTTATGGTTACCTAAAATGGATAAAAATGGCACTTCGATAAAATAAATGACCAGTCGTATTGTTTTTGATGCAAAAATGGGTGCAAAAAATGACCCTGCGCAGAAATTTTCATTCTGTCAAAAACAAAAAGGTGACCAGTCGTCTTATTTTTATCTGGAAAAAAATGTCCAAAAGGACATTCTGAAGTGCAGTAACTAAATCAAACCTGTGGCTTGGTAAACAATTCGGGTAGTACGGTTAAAAAGGCGTCTAATGGTTCCCGGCATTTGGATGCCTTCATTCGCATTAATGTCCCTTCCCACGCGTTGAATAAAAATTCAGCCAATACGGGGGAAGGCAAATGGCTTTTCAGGCCATCTTTTATACGCGCTTCTTCCAATACATCCTCAATAGCCTGGGTACTGTTGCGTAGCATCTGACGGACTTTAATACGAATTGCTTCGCTTGATTCCGACATCTCCTGGCACATATTTCCAATAAAACAGCCGCCATTGAGGTTTTCCTCACAACCGCCAATATTCTCCACAAAAAAACGGGTAAGGCGTTCTTGCGGGCAAATACTGCGATCATTGAGCAAGTGACGATTCTGTTCCATGCGCTCTTCAGTTACTTTCTCCAACGCTTCAATCGCAAAATCCTCTTTGCTTTTGAAATAGGTGTAGAAAGAACCTTTCGGCACATTCGCAGCATTGACTATGTCCTGAATACTGGTGCCGTTGTAACCGCGAGTGGCCATTACTTTCAGGCCGGCATCAAGGAGATGGTCTTTTTTCAGTTCACGTTTGCTCATGGGGTAAATATATGACCAGTCGTCTGTGTTTTCAAGCGACGGTTTAGGTTAAATTGTTATAGGAATGAGGGTTTTAGTTATGTGTTGCACGAAAACGTCTCGTTATTATTGTTTTAGGGTAAATGGATCTCTAATTTGATTCTTTAAGATGTTTGATCAAGCGTGCCTTGAGTGCAGGCGGCAGGTTTCTGATAGTCAAAACATCCTGATCTGCATCATATTCAATTTCTCGCCCAAGGCAATCGGAAGCGAAGCTCATACTTAGGTTGTCGTTACGTCCGCTAATACGCACATAACTGCGGATTTGCCCGGCATGAGGGATAAATTCCGGTTTGATATCCGGTTTGCTCGTTTCTACATAGCGCGCAAAGCGCTCTGGTTCATAGCTTTTTACCTCTTCAGCGAGGTTTTGTGACAAATCGGCGATAGTTACCGCCTTGCCCGCTTTATTTTGTTCCAGGCAGTAATCCACCACCTTGCTACGTGTAATCCTGGCGGTGGCCTCATCGAGTGTCTGGCTGAAATCATCTACGACTTTCAGGAACTCGGCCGTTTCCTGTTTAATGTCTTGTTTGTCAGTAAATGCGATAAATTGCGTAAACGCCTCGGATATATCCTTATCACTCCGTGAACGGATCAAGGTAAGGTAAGTCGTTGAGTCTGTATCCACCCAATCCTGTAGCTGGATTTTGGCGGCAAGGTTGAATCCACTGGTGTCGAGGTGGAGCGAGTCATCCATCGCCAAATCGCCGTCCAGGTACAAGCCACTTAAATGCTCGACCAGATACACGTGTAATGTATCGCCAACCTCCAGCTTCTCTTCCACAAAAAATACATAGGCATCCAATAGCGATTCAGCACCTTCCAGTGATTGCTGAAACTGTTGCATGGCTTTGTGTGTGAAACTGAGAAAGCTCAGGCGATCTTCACGCGAATCTTTTAACCAGGCAGGCAACGGAAACTCGCCAATTTCATCAGAAAAGCGCCCATAACTTTTACCGCCTTTACGGATAAATTGCGCTTTTAGTTCATAGGCCAATTCTTCCAGCTTGCCGTTAGTAGCAAACATTTCACTGCGTAATTGCAATTCAAAGGCGCTGCCGGGGGAGTGGCGATAAATTCGATGAGCAATAATTGCGGAAATAGCCATAAGGAATCGCTTAACTATCTATTGATGGATCTGGATTAATGGGATGAACTGGAAAAGGCCGCTATTATAGGCGTCACATCGAATTTTCACAGACTTGATTCCGGACACTATATGACTATTCAACGTTTAAACCCCACACCGCGCTGGTCAGACGCGACCATATTCAACAATATCGCTCATTTTGTAGAGGTTCCCAATAATACCGATTGCTCAATGGATGATCAGGTTGCCCAGATACTGGCGCAAGCAGAAATTACCCTGGCGGAAATTAACAGCGATAAATCGCGTTTGCTGTCAGCCACTATTTACATCACTGATAAAACTAATGTGCCGGCATTAAATGCTGCCTGGCAGGCGTGGTTGCCCGTGGGTTGCGCGCCATCGCGGGCGTGTATAAAAGTAGAATTGCTTGATCCGGCGATGCTGGTGGAAATTGCGTTTGTTGCCGCGGTGAGACAATAGCGATTCTGGTCATTGTGGAGCGGTTAAACGGGGATTTTTGCCTATACTTCTTGCTGTTATGTCGTCCTGACCGGTGTTTTAACAGGAGCTATTTATGGCAACGCCGATTGATCAATATTTAAATATTCTTGCAAAAAAAGATGGCTCGGATTTATACCTGAGTACCGGTGCGCCACCCTGCGCAAAATTCCAGGGCGTATTAAAACCGCTTTCTAGCGAGACCTTAAAGCCGGGCGAAATTGAAGCTATCGCCAATGCCATTATGGATGAAGAGCAACGCGAGGCGTTTGTGCGCGACCTGGAAATGAACCTCGCCATTTCTATTCACGGTGTAGGGCGGTTTCGCGTCAATATTTTCAAGCAGCGGAACGAAGTGGCGATAGTTGCACGCAATATAAAAACCGATATTCCCCAGTTCGATGCATTAGGTCTCCCCGAAGTATTGAAAGATGTAATTATGACCAAGCGCGGCCTGGTGTTATTTGTGGGCGGCACTGGTTCCGGTAAATCCACCTCACTTGCGGCGCTGATCGATCATCGCAATTCATCCAGCGGTGGCCACATTATTACTATCGAAGACCCGGTGGAGTTTGTGCACAAACATAAGCGCAGTGTGATCAACCAACGTGAAGTGGGTGTGGATACGCGCAGTTATAAAGCCGCGTTAAAAAATACATTACGCCAGGCACCGGATGTTATTTTGATCGGCGAGATTCGCGATCGCGAAACTATGGAACATGCCCTGGAGTTTGCTGAAACCGGGCATCTCGCAATTTCTACGTTGCATGCAAACAATTCCAACCAGGCGTTAGAGCGGATTATTAATTTATTCCCTGAAGAGCGGCGCCCGCAATTATTGATGGGGCTTTCACAAAACCTGCGTGCGTTTGTATCACAGCGTTTATTGCCAACGGTAGATGGAAAGCGTTGCGCGGCGGTAGAAGTATTACTCGGTACCAAAACAATTCAGGAATTGATTTTAAAAAGTCGCCTCACCGAAATTAAAGAGATTATGGAGAAATCTGAAAATCTCGGCATGCAAACATTTGATGGTGCAATTTTTAAATTATATATGGAAGGGAAAGTCAGTTTTGATGATGCTATTGCCAATGCGGATTCACCCAATAATTTGCGCTTGCGTATTAAGCTCGCAACTGAAGGTACCGTTGTACCCAGGGCAGAACCGGTTGCCGCAAAACCCAAAACGCCACCTGCCAGTTTTGGGGAATTAAGTTTACAAAAAATTGACGAAGAGGAAGGGAATTAAATTTTTGCTAAAAAACCGATAACCCAAATCCATATCAGCGTTTAAGTGTTCCATGCGTTTAATTTGAGTGTTCCATGAGCGTAAAAAGTATCGAGCAGTTATTAAAACCCCATTCGATTGCCGTCATCGGTGCATCCAACCAGCCTAATCGTCCGGGTAATGCCGTGATGCGCAATTTATTGCAAGGGCAATTTGATGGGCCGATTATGCCGGTCACACCGCATTACAAATCAGTGAACGGTGTATTGGCATATCGCTCGATTGATGAATTACCCATGGTTCCCGACCTTGCGATTATTTGCACGCGCGCAACGCGAGTCCCGGCAATTATTTTGCAATTGGGGCGCAAGGGAACACGCAATGCAATTGTAATTGCATCCGGCCTTGATAATTTATACACCGCGCAAGGCACCAACTTGCAAGAGCAAATGCTCGCGATTGCTAAAGAATGGGGCGTGCGTATTTTGGGGCCGGATTCGCTCGGCATTATTGTACCGGCACTCGGATTAAACGCGAGCTATGCGCATACCAATGCACTGCCGGGAAAAATTGCGGTGGTCTCTCAATCCAGCGCCGTATGTGTGACTTTGCTTGATTGGTCAAAGCGCCGTCGTATCGGTTTTTCTTATTTTATTTCGCTCGGCGAAGGGATTGATATCGATTTTGACGAGATGATTGATTTCCTTGGCCGCGATGCAAACACGTCTGCAATTCTGCTTTACATCGATGCGATTTTTGACGGGCGCGCATTTATGTCTTCCGCGCGTGCCGCGTCGTTTAATAAGCCGATACTGGTAATTAAAGCGGGAACTTATTCCGAGTCAGCACTGGTAACATCGCGTCTGCAGCCTGAACAAATTGGCGCCGATCCTGTTTATGACGCTGCGTTTCGACGTGCGGGTATGTTGCGTGTTGGTGACTTGCGTGAATTGCTAGCGGCAGTAGAAACGCTTGCGAATGGAAAACCAATCCATAATGAGCAACTGGTAATTCTTGCGAATGGTAATGGCCCTTGTGCAATGTCTGTCGATGCATTGTTGGAGCGTGGCGGTCGCCTCGCAAAATTGGATGATGTGGTTGTGCAGCAGTTACAAAAAATTATCCATACCGGTGGTCGTCCAACCAATCCTATTAATGTATTAGGCGATGCATCACCAGAAACTTATCGCAAAGTAATGGAAGTGTTATTGCAAAGTAACAGCATTGATAACTTGTTAATTATGCAAGCACCTTCGGCGTTAACACCGGGCGAAATTTATGCTGATGCAGTGATTGACGCGTATAAAAACTATCGTGGAAAAAAACCGAATGTTTTCGCTAACTGGATGGGAGAAGATGCGGCGCAAGAAGCGCGCTTGCGTTTTGCAGCGGCAGGCATAGCCTCTTTCCGCACGCCGGAAGGCGCCGTAGGAGCGTTTATGCATATGGTGCAATACCGGCGCAACCAGAAATTATTATCAGAAACCCCGGAATCCATTAGCGATAAAGTGCCTTATCAGCCTGCACATGCGTCCGAATTGATTGAACTGGCATTAAGTGAAGATCGAGCACAACTCAGTTCTGCCGAATCGTTGCAACTACTGTCTGCCTATGGCATTACCGGTGTTGATGCCGCGACCAAAAATTTCACCACAGCCAATACCCCGCACAAGTTGCGTGTGCAAGTGCAAACAGATCCGGTATTTGGCCCGGTTATTTTATTGGGGGAAGCTGCCAGTCATTGGAGTATTCGCAAGAGTGCAGTGGTTGCATTGCCGCCATTAAATATGGCGCTTGCGCGCTACATGGTCATTCAGGCATTGGCGGAAGGAAAAATTCGCGAGCGTGAAGGTTACGCGCAATTAAATATGCCCGCACTGTGTTTGTTATTGACGCAGGTCAGTCAAATTGTGATTGACCATCCGCGTTTGTATTCATTGCTAATTAACCCGGTGCTGGTAGCGGGTGAACAAATCCATGCGTTGGAAGCCGGTATCAAATTGAGGCTGGATAATCATCTCGCGCCCCTGGCAATTCGCCCCTATCCAAAAGAATTGGAAGAAACCTGCGTTTTGCGCGATGGACAAACCGTCATCTTGCGGCCAATTAAATCGGAAGACGAATTATTATTGCAACAGTTTGATAACTCGCAAACCAAAGAAGACAGGTACAAACGTTACTTTGCCGACTTGCCACAATTTTCCCACGAACAAATGGCGCGGCTTGCACAAATTGATTATGCGCGCGAAATGGCATTTATTGCTGTATCACAAGCAGATTCCACCGCGGAAAAAATCCTGGGAGTAGTGCGGGTACAAACAGAACCGGATAATCTTCACGCAGAATTTGCTATGGCAGTTCGCAGTGAATTAAAGGGAATCGGTTTGGGCGCGCGGTTGTTGCAAAAAATGATTGATTATTGTCGCAGCCAAAACACCAAAGAACTCAACGGGATTACTATGCTGGAAAATGCCGGCATGGCTAACCTTGCGCGTAAACTGGGTTTTAAAGTGCGTGTTAATAGTGATGAAGGTTTAATTGATATGCGCTTGGTATTGCAAGAGTAATTAACATCCCTGTTAATTAAATTTATGACGATAATTTTCCCAGCGCTTTAATATGTGCAAGCACACACCGCCCCAATCCTAATAAATCGTAACCACCTTCCAGCATGGATACTACGCCCTGGCATTGATTCTCCTCCGGAAATTTTTTACTGCCATCCATTAATTGGCGTATCTTTTGAGTAACCCACGCATAATCCTGTTCGACCAAACTGATGGATGACATATCGTCATCAATGTAAGCGTCGAATCCTGCTGAAATAAAAATAAATTGTGGTTTGAATTTTTCTAATGCCGGAAACCATTGCGCGCTAATCGCATCACGAAATCCCTGGCTGCGACAAGTAGCCGGCAGCGGAGTGTTAATGATGTGCGCCGGAACATCATCAATTTCAGTATTGGGATAAAACGGATACTGAAAGCTGGAACAAAAAAGTACACGTTCATCGTCTAGGAAAATATCCTGGGTACCATTGCCGTGGTGCACATCAAAATCCACGATGGCGATACGCTGTAATCCATACGTTTCCAAGGCATGTTTGGCGGCGATAGCAATATTATTAAAAATACAAAAACCCATCGCGCGCGCGCGCTCGGCGTGATGACCAGGCGGACGCACATTGCAAAACACCGCGTCGGTTTCTTTGCGCATAATCATATCCACACCCAATACACCGGCACCGGCGGCATGGCGTGCGGCGGTTAATGTTTGCGGTGAGAGATAAACATCGTCTGCAAAAAAATGGATACCGGATTGTGGCACTGCGCGCGCAACGCGCTGTATGTGCTCCGCAGTGTGCACACGTAACAATTGTTCGTCGGTAACGGCAGGTGCATCGCGTTGGTAGAGCAGGGCATCAATACCGCTGGCTAATAATTGATTGGCAATTGCATCAACTCTGCCCGGACATTCTGGATGTCCATCCGGCATTTGATGTTCATGGCAACTCGGGTGGCTAATTAAGGTAGTAAGCATAATGGTCATTAATCCTTCGCAATATGGCCACTATAAACGCTTCAGTGATAGCTTGTGAATATTTCACAAAGGATTCGGGATTAATTAACGGGGCCACATTGATCACCGGCCTATACTGCCTACTGTCGACTAATGATGTCGACGCGTCACTAACCTAAAAGGAAATTTTTATGAAAAAGTCACCCCTGTGGCTCGCAGTTTTGTCTGCACTGGCCATTCAATCTGCTCTTACTGCAACTGCTGTTTCTGCTGCTGTAGCAACCCCCGAAAAAACTACCAGCATTGTGACCCGCGATTTGCTGGCACAATCAGACCTGGTATTTTCTGGAAAAGTTGTGAGTGTGGAATACAAAGATTCCGTCGATGGTCTGCCCCATACTTTTGTTACATACAGTGTGGATCAGGTGATCTCCGGCCGTCCCGACGGCTCACAAGTAACCTTGCGTTTCCTTGGTGGACGCCAGCAAAAAGGCGAAGTGGTTCGTTACCTTGAGGTGTCTGAAACACCGCAATTCCAGGTCGGGGATACCGATGTACTTTTCGCAAGCAAAAATAACAGCAGTATTTGCCCATTGGCAAAATGCACATCTGGTCGCTTCCGTAACCTGGATGGTGTATTAGCCAGCGATGATGGCCGTGCAATCATTGAAAAAACCGATAGCAGTTATGCAATTTCTAACACGGTTATTACCAAAGAAGCAGCAGACAACGGCGAGGTTGGACATGGTGCTAATGCGCTGGCAAGTGTAGCGCGTGAGCCTGTATCACCTGTTGTCCCTGCTTCTGCAATAAAAGCAGAACAATTTATTGCCGATTTGCGTGAGCAGGCGAGGGAAGTCGCCAGCGCTCGTGCCGATACTCCGGTATTTGTTTCTGCATCGATTAGAGACGAGTTTAAATCAGCAGCAATGACTCCCGAAGCTGCGCCTGCTGATGCTGCTCCAAACTTGTTGCGCCGCATTACTACCCCAACGGATTTTGATCGTTGGGAAGAAGATGCTGTGCGCAAAAATAACGGCAACCCGGTTCTTTAATCATTCATCTTTTTAAATGTCTTTTGACAAGGAAACTATCATGAAAAAATTATTATTAACGTCGTTGGGCCTGGTAATGACCCTGAGCGCGATGAGCGCGAGTGCTGTTGGCTGGCGCACCTGCGATGGCAACAAAATTAAATGGGATAGTAATACAGTTACGTTTCGTGCAAGCAATGTCAGTTTTCCCGCCGGTTCAGCATTTGGAAATTCACTGCAAACTTCCATTAACCGTGTAAATGACAATCCCAGTAATTTTAATTTCTCATTATTGTTTGGCGATACTTCTGTAAAGCGCGATAACGGCCAAAACGAAACCTGGTTCACTAGCGACCCTGATGTGCACGGCGGTGCTCCGGCACGCGCGTTAACCTGGTATCACTGTTACTGGGCATTTGGCTGGCATTATGGTATCGATGAAGTGGACGTCGTGTTTAACACCGCTGAAACTTATACCACCTCTATGAACAAAACCAGTTTGTGGGCGTTTGGTGGCAGTGCGCGTCCATTTGAAACCACAGCTGTTCATGAATTTGCACACGCAATGGGATTGCTGCATGAAAATCGCTGGTACAGCATTATGGGGTCGGATTGGACTCACATCCATGCTAACGGTGATACTGCGCGCTCCTATTTGGGTGAAGATGGTGCGGAAGGCTCGGTAATTCTTTACGGAACCCAAGCCAGTGCAATGGAAGATTTATCGCTCACTAATTTTAAATATTTGGGAAAGGATGGTGAGTACTCCACACATCAACCAACACAATTATTTAACTCGGCGGGCTCAGTGCTGAGCTGGTTTACCGATGCCGGTGAACGCCGTTATCGTGTCAACAAAGGCCAATCAGTGCAGCTGGAATTGACCGGTGAGAACAATGGTAAAACCACCCAGACGGTAAAAATTGCTTACTACATTTCCAGCAATAATTTAATCAGTACCGCTGACCGTTTGATTGCTACGGGTACCGTGACCCTGAGTCGCAATCAACCTGCAACGTTTAAAAGCAATCTGGTTATCCCGGCGGATCTCACATCAGGTACAAACTATTGGGTAGGCGCGATTGTGGATTACGATAATGCCGTGACAGAAACAGTATCGGTTAACAATGCATCTTACTTGCCAATCCGTGTAAATTAATTTTCATTGAATTGGAAAACAAAAACCCGCAGCAGTGCGGGTTTTTTTATGCGCGTTATATATGTCATGTGCTGGTAAAGAATTGATAAAACAGTGTTGGCTTGCGGTTCGCTGGTTAATATTGATACGCACAATTTATTCGTTATTAACGAATAAATAAAAACAACGACATAAAAACAAACAATGAGAGTCAACCATGTATAAATATATCCTATTAATATTTTCATTAATGTTGATTGCCTGTGGTGGCGGTTCATCGGGATCATCCCCGACCACTTCTTCGAATCAGGCCTCAGTTCAATCTTCCTCTCAAGCAACCAGCCAGCCTGTTTCAAGTTTATCTGTTTCAAGCCAATCCTTTTCAAATACCTCATCCACCCAGGCTCGTCAGCAGGCATTGGTTCCGTGGCCTTCAGAGGTTAGCGAACAAAACGGTGTTGCAAATCTGGGAGTACAAGCGACGCTGGAATTCGATGGTTCAACACCAACCAGCACCCGCGCACTGACCGCATTATTAAATGTGTTGGGAATTTCTGCGGTTGAAACTGCACCTTATAAAATCCAGTTGTCGCTGGTGAGCCAGCCGGAATTAGGTGCGGAAGGTTATCGTTTGGTGATTGCGGAAAATATTCACATCAGTGCGCAAACCGACGCTGGACTTTTTTACGGTGTGCAAACATTGAAACAATTATTTCCTGTCAATGCGCAAGCAACGTATCAGTTGCCCAAAATAACAATTACGGACATTCCTCAATATGCATGGCGCGGTAGCATGGTCGATGTCGCACGGCATTTTTTCAGTATTGATTATCTGAAAAAACATGTTGAGCGAATGGCGGCATTTAAATTAAATAGACTGCATTTGCACTTATCTGATGACCAGGGCTGGCGAATGGAAATAAAACAATATCCCAAACTCACCAGCGTTGGTGGTTCAACGCAAGCGGGCGGTGGTCCGGGTGGTTTTTATACACAGGAAGAATTGAAGGATCTCGTTGCATTTGCAGCACAACACAACATAGATGTTATTCCTGAATTAGATATGCCCGGACACGTGCAGGCAGCTATTGCTTCATACAATGAACTGGCTTGCGATAATGTCACTAACTTAAGTGTTTATACTGGCCTGGATGTTGGTTTTAGTTCTTTATGTTTAACAAAGCCGGACGTGATTTATCCATTTGTAAAAAATGTATTGACTGAAGTGGCGGAGGTTTTTCCATCACAATATATTCATCTTGGTGGAGATGAAATAAAACATAATTTATATCCTGAATTTATTGATAAGGCACAACAAATTATCAAAGAGTTAAACCGCACCATGATTGCCTGGGAAGAGGCGTCTGCGGGGAAAAACCTGGAACCGGGTACATTGTTGCAATTGTGGAATGATAATTACAATATCCAGTCTGCGTTGGATCGTAATATCCATTTAATTCTTTCTCCTTGCAGTTATTTTTATCTGGATCACGGCAATTACAATGGCCAGCCGGAGACCTATACCTGGTGCCGCAAACAAGGTGTCCCGATGGAACGTGTTTACAGTTTTAATCCGCAGAAATATTCGTTAGTTACTGGTATAGAAGCGCCGGTATGGAGCGAGGTTATTACCTCGGAAGCAGCGTTGGATAACCGAATTTGGCCGCGCCTTGCGGCGGTGGCGGAAATTGCCTGGACCCAACATTCTGCACGTGATTATCAGCAATTTATTTTGCGTTTGAAGGAATTAAAACCCTATTTTGATAAAGAGGGAATTCAATATTATCGCGAGCCACAGTTGGGTTGGTAAAAATAAATTGAAATCAGACGCTTGGTAGTAAAGAATTTATAATAAATCCGAAAAAGGAGTTTTAAATAAATAGATAATAAAAAAGCGGAGGTTCATCCTCCGCTTTTTTATGCGATGTTATGACACAGAATTAAAAAATCCAGTTAGCTTGCACGCCCACTACATTTACCGATGCATCAAAATTACCTTCAACATGGTGACCTGTTTGCAAATTGGTATTGTTGATATGGGCATCATCAACTTTTATGTAAGCGTAACCCAGGTCCATTGAAAAATCGTTGGAGAAGCGGTAATTAAAACCACCGGTAAACCATAAGCGATTTTCATCCGGGATGCGCGGGTTTACCAATGCCGGGTTGGTTTGCGGTGCCTCATCATAGGCAATACCAAAACGCCATGACCATGGGCAGTCAGATTTATAACTAAGGCCCAATGCATACCGCATTGAATCTTCGTATTCCAAATCCAGTCGGCTCACGGTGAGATTATTGCCAGTGTTGATGACATCAATGGTGTTAATGCTGCTCCATTGGGTCCAGGCAATATCGGTGTGGACCCACCAATAATCGGAGAAACGATGTGAAGCACTAAATGTTAGGGTATCGGGCAATTCAACACTGGCTTTTGCGTCACCCGACAATGTATTTAATGTTGCCGCGCAAATAGTGCCGGTTGTTGGCGCTGGTGGTGCACCGGTAGGGAACCCGGCACCGGGCCTGCACAATGCATTTAACGTAAATGTTGCATCACCTTCCAGGTCAAACTCTCCGCCTTGCCTCCACAGCAATCCGAAGCGTGTGCGATCAGTAGGTTTAAAAAATAGACTTACATCGCCAACAATATCGTCGTCATCGCCCTGGATTTTTGCGCTGCTGTCGGTTGCCGGTTGAGGATTCACGCCAAGTGTTGAGTCGACCTGGCTTTTCAGTGTTACATCAGCAGTTTGATAATCCAATCCCACACCTAATGACCATTGCTCATTTAATTCAATTGCAAGCACGGCATTGATATTTGCAACTTCGAGCTCGCTATGTGTTGCAAGGTAACGGCCAGTCCATTCATCACCGTATTTACTGGCTAATCCATAAGGTGCATTTACTCCGAGGCCCAGTGTTAATTTTTCGGTGAGTGGTTGTACCCAATAAATATTGGGTACGTAACCTGTCTCGTTGGTTTTACCTGTTGTTCCATTAGTGTTGGAGTTAGTGTTATTGAATTCCGCGCTGGTAAATATCGCATTTACACCCAATGTAAGAGTGGGGTCTTTTAATTCACTCAGCGATGCAGGATTAAAAAATACACTGGTTGCATCTTTGGTATCGGATGCAGTGCCTGCAAACGCTTGCCCTAAAAAGGCGGGGCTTTGTTCGAGTATTTGAAATGATGCAGCGTGGGATAATACGGGCAGCATTAAACCAATGCTGGTAACGAGCGCGCGACGAGTGAATCTCATAAAGCCTCCTGAATACAACAAATTGATTCAACCAGGTCTTCTTAGTCTAGTTGCCTTCTTAGTCTAGTAGATGGTTAAAAAGTTTTTATCAGAGGGGGAATAATCGATTGGGAAATGTAAATGTGTGGAGCAATGCGACAAAATGCTGGCAGGTTTGAACAAATTGAAAATATTGCAGACTAAAAATATCTGTAGATATGAAATTTAAAGATATAAAAAATGCATCATTGAAAATGATGCACTTTCAAGACTACAAGCACCCGGAGTGTTTACTGTTTTTCGCGAGCGATAGCGCGGTATGCAATATCGTTACGGTAAAACATTCCGTTCCAGCTAATTTGTTCAGCGAGTTTATATGCGCGTTGTTGTGCTTCAGAAACACTGTTGCCCAGCGCAGTAGAACAAAGCACGCGACCACCATTAGTGACAGTGTTGCCATCTTTTTGCGCAGTGCCTGCGTGGAAAACTTTTTCGCCTGCAACTTCTGTAGTTGGTAAACCTGAAATGACATCGCCTTTGTTGTAACTGTCAGGATAACCGCCAGCGGCCAATACAATACCTACTGATGCACGAGAGTCCCAATCAGCAGTGGTTTTATCCAGGTCACCTTTCAATGCTGCCAAACACAACTCGACCAAATCTGATTGCAAGCGCAACATAATCGGTTGGGTTTCGGGATCACCAAAACGGCAGTTGTATTCGATAACTTTTGAATTGCCCGCTGCATCAATCATCAAACCGGCATACAAAAAGCCAACGTAGGTATTACCTTCAGCAGCCATGCCATTTACGGTTGGATAAATAATTTCTTTCATCACGCGATCATGCACCGCTTGCGTCACAACCGGTGCAGGAGAATAAGCACCCATACCGCCAGTGTTCGGGCCGGTGTCGCCATCGCCAACGCGTTTATGATCCTGGCTGGTTGCCATCGGCAATACATTTTTGCCGTCGACCATCACAATAAAGCTGGCTTCTTCGCCTGCCAAAAATTCTTCAATTACCACGCGGCAACCGGCATCGCCAAATGCATTGCCTGACAGCATATCGCGCACTGCATCTTCAGCTTGCTGCAATGTTTCGGCAACGATTACACCTTTACCGGCAGCGAGGCCATCCGCTTTAATTACGATCGGAGCACCTTTTTCGCGCAAGTAGGCGAGGGCAGGTTCCACTTCGATAAAATTTTGGTAATCAGCAGTAGGAATTTTATGGCGCGCTAGGAAATCTTTAGTAAAGGCTTTTGAGCCTTCCAATTGCGCTGCACCTTTGCTTGGACCGAAGCATAATAAATTGCGCGCTTGAAAATAATCTACCACGCCAGCAACCAGTGGCACTTCCGGCCCAACAATTGTCAAGCCAACATTATTTTGTTCAGCGAAATTTGCCAATGCTTCAAAATTTAAAACGTCGATAGCAACGTTTTCCAATTTTGCTTCCAGTGCGGTACCCGCATTGCCCGGAGCAACAAATACTTTTTCGACTTGCGCGCTTTGCGCCGCTTTCCATGCAAGGGCATGTTCACGGCCACCGCTGCCAATAATTAATACGTTCATAAAATTAATATCTTTTTAAGTCGTTTACGTAGGTTGGGCAGCAATGCCCAACACTAATTAATTTTTTGATCACTATGTTGGGCATTGCTGCCTGCGCGGCGCGGCCCAACCTACGAAATTAACGAATTCAATTAATGACGGAAATGGCGCATACCGGTGAATACCATCGCCATACCGTGTTCGTCGGCAGCAGCGATAACTTCCGCATCGCGCATCGAACCACCGGGTTGGATTACGGCGGCAATACCGACTTTCGCCGCGTTATCAATACCATCGCGGAACGGGAAGAATGCGTCGGAAGCCATTACGGAGCCGGCAACTTGCAAGCCTGCATGCTCCGCTTTAATTGCAGCGATACGCGCGGAATTTACGCGGCTCATTTGGCCTGCACCCACACCAATAGTGTGTTGGTTTTTTGCGTAAATAATGGCATTGGATTTTACAAACTTGGCGACTTTCCATGCGAACAATAAATCTTTGATTTCTTCAGCTGTTGGTGCGCGCTTGGTGACGATTTTCAAATCGCTTTCAGTGATGATGCCATCATCGCGATCTTGTACTAATAAACCGCCGTTGACGCGTTTGTAATCCAGACCTTTAACGCGCACCGAACTCCATTCACCGGTTGCCAGCAAACGTACGTTTTGTTTTGCTTTAACAATTTCGATAGCTTCTGCGGAAACGCTGGGTGCGATAATAACTTCTACAAATTGACGTTCAACTATCGCTTTGGCAGTTTCTGCATCCAGTTCGCGGTTGAACGCGATAATGCCGCCAAATGCAGATTCGCTATCGGTAGAGTAGGCCAGGTCGTATGCGTGTTTAATCGATTCTGCGACCGCAACACCGCACGGGTTTGCATGTTTAACAATAACGCACGCGGGTTCACTAAATGATTTTACAGTTTCCAGTGCAGCGTCGGTATCAGCAACGTTGTTGTAAGAAAGTTCTTTTCCTTGCAATTGTTTTGCAGAAGCAATACCTACTTCCTGCGGATTTTTTTCCACATAGAAAGCGGCTTTCTGGTGCGGGTTTTCACCGTAACGCATTTCCTGTGCTTTGATAAATTGGGTGTTGAAAGTGCGCGGGAAATCAACGCTGCCGCCCTCTACCAGGCGACCAAAATAATTGGCAATAGCGCCATCGTAAGCAGCGGTATGTTCATAGGCTTTAATTGCCAGATCGAAACGGGTTTTTAATGAAGTGCTACCGTTGTTTGCTTTTAATTCGGCAAGAATATTGGCGTAGTCTGATGCGTTAACAACAATATTTACGTGGGCATGATTTTTTGCAGCGGCGCGAACCATGGTGGGGCCGCCGATATCAATATTTTCTACCGCGTCCTCCAATGAGCAATCTTTATTGGCGACGGTTTTTTCAAATGGATACAAATTCACAACGACCATATCAATCGCACTGATACCGTGTTGTGACATCACGCCTTCATCAATACCGCGACGCCCCAAAATACCACCGTGAACTTTCGGGTGCAGGGTTTTTACGCGGCCATCCATCATTTCCGGAAAACCGGTGTAGTCGGAGACTTCAATTGCGGGAATCTTGTTTTCGGTAAGTAATTTAAAAGTACCACCGGTCGATAAAATTTCTACGCCCTGAGCGTGCAAGGCCTGGGCAAATTCAACAATGCCGGTTTTATCAGATACGCTGATCAGTGCGCGTTTGACTGCAACAAGATCGGAAGTAGTAGACATACACAGTTCCTGTAGATGAGAAAGTTAAAGCGGAAAACGGTAATACCAAAAATAAGAGTTGCTAAAAAGCAAAAGGGGTGGAAACGAATTACCACCCCTTTTTTATTTGCCATGCGGCGCTGGAAAAATTACAGCAGGCCGTATTGCTTCAGTTTTTTGCGCAGAGTGCCACGGTTCAAACCTAATACTTGTGCAGCGCGGGTTTGGTTGTGACGGGTGTACTTCAATACGATTTCCAACATCGGTGCTTCTACTTCAGCGAGTACCATTTCGTAAACGTTGCTAACGTCCTGGCCGTCCAAATGTTTGAAGTAATTTTCCATGGCTTGCTCTACACAGCCGCGCAGTGATTGAGCTTGTACTGGTTGGTTCGGGTTTGCAGCTTGTGCTGGGGTTGATTCAGCAAAGAAAGTTGCAGTATTCATGCGGCTTTTTCCTCTTTCGTAAGCAGCTGTTCAAAGAAATTTTGAATGCTGGTTTGTTGTTCTTCCGCGTTATCTATAGCGTTAAAGGTTTTGCGAAATACTTCGCTGCCAGGAACCGTTTGCAAATACCAACTCGCGTGTTTGCGAGCGATACGCGGCCCCATAAACTCACCATAAAAACGGTATAGCTCACACAGATGGGTACATAAAATATCCCTGACTTCCACCAGGGATGGTTCGGGTAATTGCTCACCGGTACGCAGGTAATGCGCAATTTCCCGGAAGATCCAGGGGCGACCTTGCGCGGCCCGCCCAATCATCACCGCCGCTGCACCTGTGTGATCCAATACAGCTTTGGCTTTTTGCGGTGAATCTATATCGCCATTGGCAAACACCGGAATGTTCACGGCATTGACAACGCTGGCAATAGTGTCGTACTCGGCCTCGCCCAGAAAGGCGTCAGCGCGGGTGCGACCGTGAAGTGCGAGGGCCTGTATGCCTGCATCTTCGGCAATGTGTGCAATACGCACCGCATTGCGTTGTTCGTTGCTCCAGCCGGTACGGAATTTCAGTGTGACGGGAATGTCCACTGCACTCACTACGGCGTGCAATATTTCAGTTACGAGTTGCTCGTCTTTGAGCAGGGCCGATCCGGCGGCTTTTTTGCAGACTTTCTTGGCCGGGCAGCCCATGTTGATATCAATAATCTGCGCACCGTTAGCGGCGTTAAGGCGCGCTGCTTCCGCCATCATTTCCGGATCGCCACCAGCAATTTGCACTGCAATCGGCTCGGCCTCACCGGTATGGTCCATCCTCAGGCTACTTTTACGGCTGCTCCAAAGGTTTGAGTCAGCCGTCAACATTTCCGACACCACCAGGCCAGCGCCCAATGAGCGGCATAGCTGGCGGAATGGCCTGTCAGTAACACCGGCCATGGGCGCGAGTATGACCTTGGAGTCTATGCAATAAGGGCCGATGTTGAACACGTGTAATTTGCCGTTAACTCAGTTTGCCAATAACAGCGAAGGCTGGCGCTAGCAGAATCACTCCGCTTAAAAACTGAGCCGGGCCTTGCGTTAAAGGGGCGCCATGATACCCGTTTGGGCTGGGGTTGGGAACGTAAAAAACGTAAAAAACGGTGTTTTTTTGAGCGATAAAAACAGCCTTTTTTAGTGATTTCGGGTTGCAAAAAAGTGTGATTTGGGGCAGCAGTTGTTACTGCTCTGTTAGCGGGTCATAAAGATAGGTTTCGTAATCGCGCGACAAATGTTTGATCAATGGATTTTCCATTTTTACGAGATTGCGTTTTGGTAAGTCCGCCGCTCGCAATCCCTGGATGTGACGTTTACGCCAGAGCTTGTTAAACGAGCCGTCTTTATAGGCGATTTCCAAACCGTGTTTGATGCGATCCAGCATTTGCTGGTTATCTTTGTGTGCAAAGAAGAATTTTGGCAGCGGGTAATACAGGGCGAGTTGCGTGTCGCTAGTGAGCCCAAGGCTGCTTTCATGGGCTTGTTCATAAAAATACTCGGAGGGGCCGCGACAAAATAAATCGACGCGGCCCGCTTTGGTCATGCGGAACAGGTTAATTACGCTATTGGCTTCGACTACTTGCAGATGGTTGTGGCGAAGCACTTTGGTATCTGCCCAACCAATGCCTGTTCCAAAGGTGAAGTGTTTAAGTTGTTCTGTGCGGGTAATCGTGCTGACCCTGGCTTTCAATGCGTCACGCATAAAGCATATGCGATAGCTAAGTGCTCCCCGGTCCAGTGGAAAAGGGATATAAGCCAGCTTTTCCTGATTGGCTAGGTCATCCTCGTAGCTGATTTGCAGTACCAGGTTGGGGTAAATGTTGTTATGCATTGCTGCTAGTGCGCGGGCGCGATTCATGGGTGGGAGGCCGCGCAACTCATAGGGGCCATACTCTGCACGCGTTTTTTCCAGTGCCAGGCGCAATACATCTACTTCGTGCAGTTCCTGCTCCGGGCTAGCGATTTCCGGCAGCTTATGGGTAACGATCAGGAGTTGGCTGTCAGGCGGTTGTTTGGTGGGATCCGGCTGCGCGCGCTCATCGGCAAATACAATAGGGGCGACGATAAGTAATAGGTAAAACAAAAATCCAGGTTTGTTGGGCCTGAAAAAATAGTGATAACACTGGCTCCCGGTTTGGGTTAATTGATCGGTGATAACGCCATAATCCATTTTCATTGCTTGGTTACCAGCTTGATCCTGCAGTATGGGGAGCCGTAATTATGTGTAAGTGGTTCTTAATTCGGATGGTTTTGCTGGCGCAGTACTTTCACTCGATAGTTGACCGCTTGTTCACCGGGGTCAACGACATCAAACGTTAAATGAACCGGTTGTTTTCTTGGCATGTGAGTGGTGCCGGCAGCTTCCCCTCCAAGATATTCACCGGGCGAAAAGCGTCGTGACGCTATTACGTTTTCATCGATATTGGTAAATACCAGTTCCAGATCCGGATAGGGTTGTTCAAAGGGGGCATTATTTACGATCAATACATCGATCTCTAATGCATTTTCAATGGTGGGGTGATCACCGATTACCAGGTTGTATGCGAGTATCTGGCTGGTATCAATCAGGGATGGTACTTCGCATTTCAGGTAGGGACATATAAATGTATAAGCCGTTCTGTAGGGTTCTACACGGCTAAAGTAATCAAACTTAAACCAGGCCAACTGCACAACCAGCGCAAGCAGTGCAAGCAAGCTTAACGCTGGCCACAGTTTGCGTTGATACCATCGGCGCATGCGTTTGGCGGTGAATTCGATGGGGGCCGGTATGATGTTCATTAGCAACGCGGTACGTGAACCATCATAAGCGCGAATTTTCGGTTGGGTTTTTACCTGGCGTTTGGGTGAATCATCCTGGGTGGCATTTTCATCGGGTGTTTCAAAAATGCTCGGGTCGGGCGCATTGGGGGTTGGATTTGCCTGCGGCGCTTTAAAACCGTTGTGATCAGGAATGCTCGCCAGTTCGTCACTCAGGATAAAGTCATCTGCTACTTTTCCTGGTTCTTTATCTTCCGCTGGTGTGGGCGGCGCGGGCTCAGCTTCGCCGATCAGGCTGAACATTAAGCCGGGCGCTGAAGGTGCTGGCCCAGATGGTTCTGCTACAGGTGCATTTGCTTCATAGTCGTTTGCATGCAAATCTTCATCATTAGCGATGACAGGTTTTTTCTGCGCCACATATCGCGGTGCTTCCTGGTCCTCATCGTCGATCAGCATTTCTGCCCAGGATTCATCGGCGCTATGCAGGTCTTCCTTGTCGTCCTGATGGCGAATCTTGCGCTCAAACAGCGATACTTCGGCCTTGGGCGTCGTATCTATATCCATAAAACTGTCGAACTCATAGCTCTTGGTATCGGATTTGGTGTCATCCATATCGTCACTAATGAGTATGTCATCACCGTGTGATAGCGACGATTTATCCAGTACCCGTACTACCGGCTTTTGCGGTTCGAGCTTTGGTAGTGGTGCGGCACTAACGGGGGTGGGCGCTATTGGCAATGGTTTGATGCTGCTTAGGATTGCCAGTTGCTCAGGTTGATTCGCCGGGGTATTGGTGGGTAGCGATGTAGTTGCTGCAACTTTGTGCGCCGGGGCTGCCGGTGTTGTTGCAGGTTTTGCGGGTGGTGAATTTACCGCGATAGACGATATCGGATTTATCAGCGGCTTGGTGCTGGCTTCCGGTTTTGCGTTGGCCGGAGCGGGTGCTTTTTCGGGAGCCGCAGTTTTGATGGGGTCTACAGGTGTGGGCGATTCAGCGATTTTTGGAGTTGCAGCCGCTACCAGATAATCCATCGCTTTGAATACATTCAAGCAAGAACCGCAACGCACAGCGCCATTGGCGGATTGCAATTGTGCCTGGGTTATCCGAAAGGCAGTTCCACACTTGGGGCAGCGGGTGATCTGTTGGTTACTCGCAGAGGTCATACATCAAGGCCCTTAAAAACCGCTTCAAATTTATTATCGAGACCTGACAGTGTAACTATCAGGAGACGTGCGGTAAATTCCAGCGACAACTGGTCATCACGGTCTCCATCAACAATGCCAACTGCCTCACTTTTATCTGACTTGTTATGGTTGAGTTTTCGTTGCTGTCAAGCGTACCCATTCTTCCTGTTCGGCGATAGGGTCAAAGGTAAACCAGGGCTCGTAAGCCGCCATGACGGTTTTGGCCTGTACAGCCAGGATGCCAGACAGGCAAATTTTGCCCCCGACTTTGGTCATCGCATTCAATGCTGGCGCCAATTCCGCCAGGGGGCCAGCAAGGATATTGGCGAGCATTACATCGGCCTGGCCTGTGGGGCAATCCGGTGGCAGATAAACGGGCATGGCATCTTCAGGTAGATTGTTGCGCTTGGCATTTTCCGTTGTGGCCAATAAGGCTTGGGGATCTATGTCTACACCAATCACTTTTTTGGCGCCGAGTAGTAGTGTCGCAATTCCAAGGATGCCTGAGCCGCAGCCATAATCCACTACTTCAAGATCAGTGAAATCCTGCTGGTCGATCCATTGCATGCACAAAAATGTAGTCGGATGGGTGCCAGTGCCGAAGGCCAGGCCCGGGTCGAGCATCAAATTGACTTTTTCCGGTTCGGGGGGTTGTTGCCAGCTAGGGCAAATCCACAAGCGTTCACCGCAGCGGATTGCATGGTAATTTGCCATCCACTCGCGTTCCCAATCTTTATCTTCGAGCTGTTCCCAAAAGTGTTCCGGTAACGGATTTCCGAAACGGCGCTCTGCCAGCGCAATCGTTTTTGCGGTGTCAATTTCGGCATCAAACAGCCCGGTCATTTTCACGCTATCCCATAATGGGGTTTCGCCAAGGCCGGGTTCGAGGATGGGTTGATCGGCATTGTCTTGTAAGGTGACTGATGCCGCGCCACACGCTAGCAGCGAATCTTCAAGTGATTCGACATAACGGCGCGGGGTAATAATTTTAAGTTGCAGCCAGGGCATAGGTTTTAATTCTTGATGATTGATGGTTCGTCGCAATTGATCGTTTGTAAAAATTGATCGTTCGTAGGAGCGCCAATTTTAACGTGGCAAGTATCGCGCCCTTGAATTATTACACCCGATATTTTCCAGGTTGGAATCATGGATGCCGATTATGAATGGTGCAATGTAAAAGGGCGCGATAAATCGCGCCCCTACGATCAAAAATCAGCGATTTTTATTCCGCCAGTTTCTTTTCCAGATAATGGATGTTAACACCACCTTGACGGAAAGCCTCATCGCGCACCAGCATTTGCTGCAGCGGGATATTGGTGCGAATGCCATCGACAATGGTTTCGTCCAGCGCATTGCGCATACGATTAAGGGCGATCTCGCGGGTATCACCGTAGGTAATAATTTTGGCGATCATCGAATCGTAGTTCGGCGGAACCGAGTAGCCATTGTACAGGTGCGAATCCACACGCACGCCTAAACCGCCGGGAGCATGGAAACCTTTTACCAGGCCGGGGCAGGGCATAAAGGTTTTTGGGTCTTCAGCGTTGATGCGGCATTCAAAAGAGTGGCCACGAATAATCACATCAGATTGCTTGATTGACAACGGCAAGCCGGAACAAACGCGGATTTGCTCCTTGATCAAATCAATACCGGTCACCATTTCCGATACCGGATGTTCCACCTGGATACGGGTGTTCATCTCAATAAAGTAGAAGCGGCCATCTTCGTACAAAAATTCAAATGTGCCGGCACCTTTATATTTGATATCGATACACGCTTTTACGCAGGCGGCATAAGTTGCTTCGCGTACTTCTTGGGGAATACCGGGGGCGGGAGCTTCTTCCAATACTTTCTGGTGGCGGCGTTGCAGTGAGCAATCGCGGTCACCCAAATGGATTGCGCTACCCTGGCCGTCAGAAAGGATTTGCACTTCCACGTGACGCGGGTTTTGCAGGAATTTTTCCATGTACACAGTGCCATCGCCAAATGCTGCCTTGGCTTCGCCCTGGGTCACACGGATTGAGCTGATCAGAGCTGCTTCGGTATGGACAACGCGCATACCGCGACCGCCACCACCGGCTGCTGCCTTGATGATGATCGGATAGCCAATACGTTTGGCGATTGCATGGCACTCTTCCTCATCCTCAGGCAAAGGGCCATCGGAACCGGGAACGGTAGGAACACCTGCTTTTTTCATCGCTTTAATGGCTTCAACCTTATCGCCCATCATGCGGATGACATCCGGGTCCGGGCCGATAAAGGTGAAACCACTTTTTTGTACGCGCTCGGCGAAATCCGCATTTTCTGCGAGGAAACCATAACCAGGGTGAACCGCTTGGGAATCGGTAATTTCCATCGCGGCGATAATCGCCGGCACATTCAAATAACTTTTTGGTGACGGGTTAGGGCCGATACATACCGACTCATCCGCCAGGCGCACGTGTTTCAAATCGCGGTCAATTTGCGAGTGGACAGCAACGGTTTTGATGCCCATCTCCTTACAGGCGCGCAGTACACGCAACGCGATTTCGCCGCGGTTGGCGATCAGAATTTTATCAAACATGGACCGAATCCTCTGTTGGGTAGCGGTTAAACAATCGTTACCAGAGGTTGGTCGAATTCAACGGGGTTGCCGTCTTCCACCAGGATGGCTTCAATCACACCGGATTTATCGGCTTCGATCTGGTTCATCATTTTCATCGCTTCAATGATGCAGATTACATCGCCTGCTTTTACGGATTTGCCTACTTCAATAAATGAAGGTGAGCCCGGGCTTGGTGAGCGGTAGAAGGTTCCGACCATTGGTGATTTCACTATATGGCCGGAAGATATGGGTGCTGCAGGTGCGGCGGCCGGGGCAGAAGCGGGTGCGGCTGTCGGGGCTGCGG
>NZ_KN266218.1:0-2947 GCF_000766945.1 Cellvibrio mixtus subsp. mixtus J3-8
CTATCCATTGCCGGGCATTTTTAAAAATCCAATGGAGCTAAAACCATGAATGAAAAAACCAGCGTAGCAGTCACCCTATCCACCCCAATCAAACGCGGTGGCGGTGATATTAAATCCGTATCGTTACGCAGCCCAAGCAGCGGCGAGTTACGTGGACTGAGTTTAGTGGATTTGTTGCAGCTAGAGGTTGATGCGCTGCAAACACTGTTACCGCGCATTTCATCACCAAGTCTTACCAAACACGAAATTGCAGCAATGCCCGGACAAGACCTGGTCAGACTGGGAACGGAGGTGTCCATTTTTTTGACGCCGAAGGATGTTACGGAGCCGGGGGACAGCGCCGTGGAATCCCCCGCCGAGTAGAGGATGCGATGGCAGACATAGCGGTTATTTTCCATTGGCCGCTATCGGAACTCTGCCAGCTTTCCCTGAGTGAACTCATTGATTGGTGGGAGCTTGCGGCAAAGCGGTCTGGATCAGATAAAGATTAAGTGTTATTTTTGAGGCTCACACATGCTGCTGGTAAAACACAATGTTAACGGTTATTGGCTGGGTTCTTGGAACCGCAATCGCGTTAATCCTGCTAAGTCTGATCGCCTGGTGTGGTTATTTGGCATTGTCCATTGTGCGCTACCTGCTCGCCTCTCTGCTCTTGCCCTTCGGTGTAGACTTCTTTCCCAAGCGCTAACTAATCACGCTGGAGGTCGCTAATGTCTCGCGACCTTCAATTAAAAATTGTCCTCGGCGCTGTTGATAAAGCCACTCAGGTTATAAAAAAAATCCGGCAAGGCAATAAATCACTCGCGGATACGCTCAAAAAAACGCGCGATGAAAAAGCCAAACTGGATACCCAATTTAGCAACCTAAAATCGTATCGCACACTGCAAGCGCAGTTGCGTGCGAATGCACGCACGTTAAAAGACTCGACTGCATCCGTAACTGAAAACACAGCAGCGATGGAAAAGCAGCAAGCGGCCCACACCAATATCAAGGCCGCCTTAACCACCGCACGCAACCAACACAAAAAACTGACCGAAGCCCTGCTCGATGGCACAGGCCAAGGCGAGGCATTCCACCGCGAGTTGGAAAAAACCCGCATTAAATTGCTCACCAACCAACAGGCTTATGAAAAGTCGGCAAAGTCACTCTCGAATTACCGGGACAAAATACGCCACGGTGAGGCCGACGTAAAAAAATTGACGGCCACACACAAACGCCATCAGGAACAATTGGCACCGCTCACCAAAAAATTAATTGAGGCGGGAATAAACCTCGACAAGACGGGCAAGAGTGCGCGCGAGTTACGCAGTGCTACGCAACAGCTAACCGCATCCATTGATAAACAAAAAAACGCACTCGCCAAAATCAATAGCCAACTGGAAAAGCGCAAGCAGTTGGAAGCATCGCTTAAAAAAATGCACGGTGCTGGAATGAGTATGGCACTGCATGGCGCTGGTGCTGCCTATGTCGGTAAATCAGGCTTGGATAAAACGGCCAACGCTATTGCACCAGGCATTGATTTTGAAGCACGCCTGCGCGATATGAAAATCACTGGCGGCTTTTCCAAAAAAGCCGAAGCGCAACTCGGCAATCAAATCCGGTTGGATGCAGAAAAGTACGGCCAGTTTACCGAACAGATTGCCGATGGTTTGGCCGTACTGGTTGCCAACGGCATCACCAAAGTCAAGGATTTGAATTACTACTCGGCGGTGCTGGCAAAAAGTTCAGTCGCGACCAATTCCGATATGGAAGACCTCGGCAATTTGATTATCTCTTTGCGCAAAAACTTAAACGTTGCCGTGGGAGATATACCGGCGTCGCTCGATAGCCTGGCATACGCGGGCAAAGAGGGTTCATTTGAAATCAAGGATATGGCTAAGTGGTTGCCACAATTAAGCCCAATGATGGCAGCGCTCGGTGTGGAAGGCCGCAACGCCGTATCGGAATTAGGTGCCGCCTTGCAAATTGCGCGCTTGGGTGCAGGCAATTCCGATGAAGCGGCCAACAACCTGAAAAACTACCTCGCCAAAATTACTGCACCGGAAACCATCAAACATTTTGATGACGCCGGTATCGATCTTAAAAAGCGCTTGCTGGAATTAAGTGCGAAAGGTGTCAGTCCGGTGCAAGGTTCCCTTGAGGTTATTTCCGAGTACATGAAAACCAAAGGGCTTGGCGCGTTAAAAGAATTTAATGCGGCGATGAATATCAAAAACGATATTCAACGTGAAGCCGCGATGCAGCGGTTAACGGAAGCCTACGCATTGGGCGATTTATTCCGCGATATGCAGGCCATGAGTTTCATTCGCCCGGCTATCGCGAACAGCAAGCAAATGGCGGCCATTAATCGCGGTGCGCAAACGGCATCGGGCATGATCGATGCGGACTGGAAAGAGCGCATGGACACATCCAGAAAACAATTGGATGAATTAAAAATCAGTGTCGATGAGTTAAAACAAACTGCCGCCGATATTTTATTGCCGGAATTAAAAAAGCAATTGCCCGACCTGATTAAATTTGTGCGCAAGTTGGGTGAATGGATTAAAGCGAATCCGGAACTCGCGGCCAGCATTGCCAAATGGACAGTTGTTTTACTCGGCGCTGTTGCCATTTTGGGTGTGCTGGGTTTCGCGCTGGGTAACGCGATGATGGCCGTGTCCGGATTTGTCCGGGTTGCGCTGGCGCTCGGCGGCCCACTCAAAATGGTGGGGTCTGCATTGGTGTGGCTCAGCAGGCTTTTTCTCATGAATCCCATCGGCTTGGCCATCACCGCCATCGCACTGGGTGTGTACATGATTTACAAGCACTGGGAACCGATCAAAGCATGGTTCAAGGGCTTGTGGGGTGAAGTGAAGTCCGCGTTTGACCAAGGCATTTTTGGTGTAACCAAACTACTGCTCGACTGGTCGCCCTTTGGATTGATTTACAAGGGCATTGTGTGGGGTTT
>NZ_KN266218.1:3044-4419 GCF_000766945.1 Cellvibrio mixtus subsp. mixtus J3-8
TGGGAGCGCCGTTGTGGACGGTTTGCTGGGGGGAATTCACACCGGCATCGGCAAACTGAAGGAAGCCATTTCGAATCTGGGTGATGGCACCATCACCTGGTTCAAAGACAAGTTGGGCATTCGCTCCCCCAGCCGTGTTTTTGCGCAACTGGGCCGCGATACCCTGCTGGGATTTGAAGACGGGCTGGACGACCAAACCCGCGCAACGATAAACCGCCTCACACGCATTACCGGCGCGCTTACCGCTGCCGGGGCGGGTGTACTGCTTACGCCCGGCATCGCATCCGCAACACCCGCTGGCGCCGCTGGAATGCCGTCGACAGACCCGGCCAGTGCAGTGCGCTTTGAATCCCGGGCGCCACTGAAAAGAGCGAGCAGCTCGCAGCAGTTTGGTGGCGATACGATTCACATCACGGTGCAGGCCAGCCCCGGCATGAATGAGCACGCGATTGCTCAACAGATCCAGCGCGCATTGGAAGAGCGCGACCGCAAAAAAGCACAACGCCGTCGTTCGGTGTTGTTCGATAACGATTAGGAGTTTTAATCATGTTGATGACACTGGGCTTTTTTGTGTTTGATTTGCCCACTGCGCCCTACCAACAACTGCAGCGGCAAACCGAATGGCGACACCCAAGCCAGTCGCGCGTAGGACAACGTCCGGCCTATCAGTACGTTGGACCAGGTGATGACACCATCACGCTTACCGGTGTGCTTTACCCGGAAATAACCGGTGGTCGCTTATCGCTGGATTTATTGCGCACCATGGCCGAGCAAGGTAAAGCATGGCCGCTCATTGAAGGCAGTGGCAGGCTTTACGGTTTTTGGTCTATTACCAGCATTTCAGAAACCAGTAGCGAATTGATGCGCGATGGCACACCACAAAAAATTGAATTCAGTATTTCGCTCATTCGCGTGGATGAATCACAAATTGATTTGCTCGGTACGGTTATTAATGCAGGCCTCGGGGTAGCAACCGGTTTGCTTGCAGGGCCACTAAATAAAATTCGCGATCTGACACACGCGGTCAGTAAATTGCCACGCTTTTAATTTTCCCTATGAATATTTTTACTGTTGATCATCCCGCCCCGGATTACCGCCTTGTCGTAAACGGCACCGATATTACCCCGCGTATTCGCGGTTGCCTGATTGAACTCACCATCACCGACAATCGTCATCTGGAAGCGGACACACTCGATTTAACGTTGACCGATCAAAATGGTGATATGGAATTACCACCGCACGGTGCAAAAATCAGTGTGGCAATTGGCTATCGCAATCGCGACCTGATTAACAAAGGCATTTATGTGGTCGATGAAGTGGAGCATTCCGGCGCGCCTGATCAAATCAATATTCGCGCGCGCAGTGCCGACCTGCG
>NZ_KN266218.1:4501-43640 GCF_000766945.1 Cellvibrio mixtus subsp. mixtus J3-8
GAGTTGGCATAAAAAAACCGTGCTGGAAATTGTCACCACCATTGCCAATGAACATGGCCTTATCCCGGTTGTTGGCAAGCCACTGGATGGCATACGCATTCACCATATCGATCAAACCCACGAAAGCGACGCACACTTTTTAACGCGTTTGGGTGAACGGTACGATGCTTTATTTGCAGTAAAAGAAGGCAGGCTTTTATTCATGCCGATTGCGCAGGGAATATCAATCACCGGCAAAATATTAAACCCAGTGACAATCATCAGAAGTGACGGCGATCAGCACCGTTATGTACGTGCAGACCGCAACGCTTACACCGGTGTGCGCGCCTATTGGAATAATGTTTCCGGAGCAAAGCGCCAAATGGTGATTGCGGGCACAACTGAAAAGGCAAAGGAATTAAAGGAAACTTACGCAAGCGAAGCGGATGCACTTTACGCAGCAAAATCAGAGTTGGCGCGATTACAGCGGGGAAAAACTACGTTTAGTTTAAATTTGGCGAGGGGGAATTTAGACCTGGAACCAGAAGCACTCATTCAGTGCCAGGGCTTTAAGCCGGAAATAGATAGCACTAAATGGGTTGCAATTAGGGTTACTCATAGACTCTCTGAATCTACCGGATTGACCAGCAGCCTTGAGGCAGAATCGCACTGATCAATCAGGATGCCAAGAGTTGGCAACCAGCACTACCAGTTAACATTTCCACTAGAGTCCCGTGGAAACAACTCTTCAACATGTTCGAAAATTATGTCGCCGTCCTTGTTCAATCCCTTTATGGCAGACACCCATGAATCGTTGATTTTTTTTATCCGCAGTAGTTGAGAAAAAAGTCCGTTTCTTGCAGTAAAGAAAATATTGAATGACAGCTCAGAATAATCTTTTACGTCTACCGCAAAAACAATGTTCGATTGAGTCGGAATCATATTTCCAACGTGCTTCATGGTGCCAAATGCTGCAGCACTTATAGATGAAGAATCCTTAGCTTGAGCCAATTGTCGCAAGTCAGTAATTCTCACAGTGACATCATATAACGGATAGCTACCATGATGTCTAACTATTAACCCCCAGTTATTTGGGGGGCCAATTCCACAAAACTGAGCCATAGGATAGCTACCTCCACCGGATATATGAGAGATTGTTTCTTCGGCCTTTGCCTCCAGCTTATCAATAAGCTCATTAAAACGAACCTCCACACTTCCAAAACTATCCTCAACTTTTGCCTGCTTTTTCACTCTAAAGAATTGGCCTGTAACCCAACTCAGAAGGAAGAATGTAGGACCAAAGGTGTTAACAATTTTTTGAACTGGCCATCCACCTCTATTTTCGTCGACATAGATATTGTAGATAGTCCATAAAACGGCAAGAATTAATGGAAACCAAAACTCTTTCAAAATTTGTTTAAAAATCTTCAAACCGTTTCCTTCGCATTTTCAATGAATTTAAAATCGGCACCTATTAAACTACTGCAATCCAACAATCAAACAGAAAAACCAACAAAAAATCGGCACAGTAACGCTTTAGCTTTTATCACCGTAACCATGGTAATCAAATCGATCCTCAATCGGCACAAACTCGCCCCCATCTTTTGATTGCAACTTGTGGTCAGTACATGCTCTCATGAAATAAATACCGAATAAAGTACAAGATACATTCATTGAAAATGACCGCTCTTTGCCTGAAGTCTCCTCCAAAAAGAAAATACTGATAACCGTATCATCAACTTTTTTCTCTGATTTGGCATGCAACTTTATCAGGCCCAACCGTTCCAAATTGTTAACAGCAAAGCTAATCTGAATAACACTTCTCGTTTTCTTTGGGTTGATATATGTGCTTTTTGTCTTATCAAGTGTGGCTTGGAGATGCATTCGATATATAGCTTCAATCAACTCAGCATCTACCAGATCGAGCTGCTTCAAGACTTCCACATATGACTTAGCCACTGTAAACATACATTCCTCAGACATTGCTGAGGCTAAAAGATTTGCCCACATAATTTGGATGCTATCCTCGTCTTCTAGAACAGCTGCATCCAAAAGTGGCAAACCGGTTCTAAGAGGGAGCGAAGACAGTGAGGGATTTCCACGCTTAGCTAAAACGCGTTCAAACTTATCATTAAGACTGAGCGCATTCTTTATCTTCCAATATTCAGTATACTGCTTGGCAATAGCGCCGAGATCCTCAATAGCTGGACCGATGACCTTTCCAATAAAACGTGACAGTTCAGCACCTTTGTCGAGCGCATTACTGGTTGTCTTGGCAACCTCTTGAACTGCTTTCGCTGTTTCTTCTACCTCACCCATCAAAGACTCCTTAAATTGGTGAATATTGATTTTTAAATTGGCAGTAGCAGGCCTATTGGATTTTGATTGATTATTTTCACTGCTTCTGAAATATCGGTACCAATAGTCAAACCTGTATTGTATTCCACAGTCCAGCCCGTACTATTCCCTTCTTCACACACAACACTGCCATGTTCAGTTCTATACTTAGAAACTATACCCGCCAATGAAAACTTGTTAGTTCCCGAAACCTTAAAAACGATTGGGCCACCAGAAAAACCTTCGTTATTAATTGCATCAATGTAGAGCTTATAGTCTCCAGTGCCATCATCGAAAAGCGAACTCCATATGCCCTTTTTAACAAAAGGACATGGCCTCCCTTGAAGCGCCGCCCCTCCGTCAGTACTTAATTTGAAAGGGTAACCCAAGAAATAAACATCTTGGCTTAATACCATATCCTTGTTACCTACCATTAAAGGCAATGAAGAAGGACAAAGAATAGTATCCGTCGCAAATACTGCGATATCAGCACCACCTCGCGCTACTCCAACAATTTTTACATTTAAATTTTCCCATTTTCCATTGAAGTAAAATTTAATACTGCTAACTTCAGATTCCCCACGAAGCAAATGCTTTGCTGTAACTAAATACTGCCTTCCATCAACATCCACCACAGTGGCCGAACCGTAATCGGCCACTTTTACAAAAAGAACTCGGTTAATTACTTCGGCAGTAACCATTATCTATACCTACTAATCTAAGCGGTGATATTTAGAGTTTTTGTCATGAAACGAAAAAATCTGAAAAGCAAAATGATAATTAAAAACCTGCCATCCATTTGATGATTGTTTATGTCTTCAAGAAAGTTTGTTTTTTAGTTCAAATAGCTTTCTGTATTCCTCCAAGCCAGCTAGTACGGCACCTCTAGTTTTATACAAATCCCCTTGAAATATACGTCCTGCCGCTTCTTGTAGATGCTGCTCTTGCAATGAATCATGTGACAATGCTACTGGCGTCGGAAACTCATATTCACCACGATATTTGGTTTCAACATTATTATTGAATTTGGAAATCGCTTTTATCTGCCCTTTCAAAAGAACGTCTATTACTTCCATTATATTTTTTTTGAGGTCGTTCACGCAGCTGAAGGAGGAAATTTTTTCAAAAAGCGACCAAAAATCTGGAATTCGTTCATCAATTGGATTACGGATACTACCTAAGCCACCACCATATTTCTTTGTTAGTGATAGTAAAAATCTAAAAGTTTCCGTTCTTGCCTCCTTAAGTTCAGCGATAGATCTTTCCGCATCAGCTTTCACTTCTTTTAACTTTACGATATTTCCTGCGATTGAAAACTCACTTACTTCTGATGCAAATGAAATGATTAGCCCAATTATTGCAAATGCAATTATTAAGCTTATAAATTCGGAACCAGATAGCTTTCCATTTGATAGGAGACAATAACCAAGTTTGACACTTGCGATAAATAACAAAGCCCCCAAAATGACAAGTACAACTCTCAATTACCTCTCCTTATATGTAACAGCTTGTTCGATGGTGAAGGTTGTAATTCAAGGAACACACAAAACCCTCAATTGGCTCTTGGTTAAGGGTTAACCCTATCTGCACAACTCCCTTGTTCAATTATCTGAGCAAGAAAATTGAACACTTCATTTTTAATTATTTCGTTCCTGTCAAACCTTGCGCCTGCGGTTTCTGTACCGCATCGGCCAAGCGTTCAATTGCCCTTTTGTCTTCGTCCGCCATGTGTTCAAAGTTATCTACAAGCGCAGCTGCTCGCGGACTTAAGGCCGCCGCTGGTGTAGTCCGTACACCGGTAATGACATAAACAATATCAACACCAGCTGCTGCAATAGCCGCCAAATAAGTCGAATCAGGGTTTCTCTCCCCCTTTTCGTAATTAATTTGAGCTCGCTTTTTTACTCCCCCTTTTTCAGAAAACTCATCCTGAGTTAACCCCAACCGTTCCCGCTCACTACGCAATCGCTCGCCAAAAGAGTCCATTTGAACACCAAAAAAACATTGACAAGTGTCCAATTGGACACCAAACTTAATAAATGTGCACATTTGCACACAACCATACAGGAACTTTAAGCCATGAAAACCAAATCCGCTACCCGCCCACGCCGTTTGCGCACCCATGTGATGGTCACCCTGGCCGACGACCAACGCGCAAAGATCGAGGCTATTGCCAAAGCAGAAGAACGCAGCATGACCAGTGTTTGCCGGTTACTGGTGATAGATGCACTAGAGCGCCGCGAATCCCCGAGACCTACTTGCAACTAAGGAGAGAGCTAATGAATCAGCATCAAGTAACTCCGTTAAAAAACCACTAGGAAACGCCCATGACCTCGTTAACCACAAAAAGCAATGCATCTGGTCATCGAATTATCCGCATGAAAGAGATGCTCACCATAGTTGCAATTTCTCGTGCAACCGCATATCGGCTTATTGCAAGCGATAAACACTTTCCTCAACCAATAAAAATGGGACAAGGAGCCAATTCAGCTGCAGGTTTTTTACTCAGCGAAATCGAAAGTTGGATAGACCATAAGATCAATACAGATCCAAACACTGCATCGGGCCAACAACGTAAAAGAAGCAGCCTACTAAGGCGCAAAGACGTAGAAGAAAAAACCAGTTTGAGTCGGGCACGCATTTACGCACTTATGGAAAAAGAAAGATTCCCCAAACCTATACATCTGAGCAATAACACAGTGGCTTGGCTCGAAACGGAAATTGATGAGTGGATTAACCAATGTATCGAAGAGAGGAATAAATAATGACACCAGCTATCACCATCACGATTGAGGGCGCACCCGGATCAGGGAAAACCACTCTGCTCAATTTAATCGGCATTTGCTTAGCGCGAGCGGGCATGAATATTAAATGCACTGAGCAAATGCTGAGTTTCGACGGTGAAGAATCTTACGAACATTATCTCAGCGAATATGATCGGGTAATTCCGGACTCCCCAGATGACAGACTGATACATGTAGTCGCCCGCTGTGTTCATGACGATAACTTCGGAATGGTTCACAGCGATTACCCTCGAACCACCGAATTAATCTGCGATGAAATTAAACGCCTTATAAACAAAAGCCGTGAAAAACCAGCAGATGAAAATGGTGAAATTTATCGCGAGTGGGCTTACGGCGCATTCCTCGCGTGGCGACTAATCGTTGGCGATAACGCCAAATCTGGCGATGCGAAATTACTGGAATCTATCGCAACCGGAGAACAACCGTTCTAAGGGCTTAGTGATGACAGACAGTGATAACAACTTAGCAGCAAACCAGCGCAATCAATTTATTTGTCCCGTGTGCCTTAAAAAAGCGCGTATACGTTTTAGCAGACGTCTATCGCCTGTATATGCCCACGGCGTTGTTGAATGCCAAGACATTTCTAGTTGTGGCTGGAGAGGTTCTTTTGCTGTTGAGCTTTTGGCAACCATCACTCCTTCACTACAACCAACAACCAGCGCAATCAATTTGCCCTTATCACCCTATGCCTTACAGAAAGATGGCATGCCACGCAAAAGCCAAGTCACAACCAAAAACCCATTTGATCCACACCGCGATCAGATGCTGCTTTTTGAAAACAAATAACGGAGCCGCACCATGAATCCAAGCATTACGCAAATTAATACCAGCGCTGTAATTGCGCTAACCCGCCGCTTACAAGAAAAAAAGCCACGCCGTCAGTGCATCACTGAATCACGCGACGAACTTATGACCAAATTGGAAATGACACGCGACGCCGCAGAATTGGCCTGCTGGCGTGTATTGGCTGAACTGGAATCCCGAAATATTCCCAAAGGCCACTGCATTGATATCGCGAACTCAACGGCACAGCTTTTGATTGTGAAGGCTCTTGATAAAAAACTGGTGTTCACGTTAGGCGACTTACTCGGCTTGCATGACACCCACGGCGAAAGCGATGCCGAAACCGAGCAATTAAAAGTAGTTACGCACTGAGGCAAGCACCATGCCGCACCCTAAAAAACTATTCGCGTATTGCTGGAAAAGCGGGGCCATTGAATTTGGCCACAAAGTCCCTGTGGGCGCGATTGGTTTGGCCGAGGGTGAAGACAAGCTTGTGCGGGAAAAAATTCGTTTAACCGCAGTACAAGAAGCACAAGCATTAATAGTCCCCGCGATGGGTGCGGCATTTCTCAACAACGACACAGACGGCGCTTACTCCGCAGCAGCCCGTTACATAGCGACATTGGATGCGATTAGCACCGTCGGATTTAAAGCGATAGGCGCATGAACCGGAAATTACAAAAGCCTGCACGACTTTGGGCGGAAGAAATAGCAGAGATTCCAAAACTTGAAGACCGCCGCGCAGCATTGGAAAAAGTTCCAACTGAACTACGACCGATGACTGAAACACATTTAAAAAATCTTTGGCTCCGGAAAAAAAAGAATGAAGCTAGCTGATATTAAAAAGAAAGTTGATTTGCACGATGTAGCTTCACGTTTGGGTTTAGTACGGCCGGATGCCACTGGTAATGGGAATTATCGAAGCCCGCACCACGATGACAGCAACCCTTCGTTATCGATTTTTAATTGCGATGATTTTACACAGCGCTGGGAAGACTTTAGCGCAGATCAGAAAGGCGACTGCTTTGACTTGGTAGCCTATGTACACCAATGCTCGACCGCAGAAGCCATTAAAACGATTCGTGAATGGTACAACCTTCCCGAAGAGCCACGCGAAAAAAAGCAACAACCAGCAAAACTCAGCACCATTGAATACATCGCACTGCAATGCCTTAAAGAGCCTGCAAAAGCGATTGAATATTTAACTAAAGTGCGCGGACTGGATGAAAAAGTTATCACCACCGCCATTGCACGCCGCACATTAGGTTTTAGTGAATTCACAAGCGCCAAGCATGAACCGGGCAAGCTGGGCTATGGCGGCCCTGCGCCCGCATTTATTTGCCTTGATATGCATGACAGCCGTGCGCGCGGAATTGACTACCGCTATATAGACCCTGCGCTTAATGGTGACCTGAAAACCAAAAGCATTGGCGACAAAGAAGGCGTGTTATGGACAAGCTGCTGGGCAAGAGTACGCAGAGCAAAAACAGTGGTGATTGTTGAGAGCGCTATTAATGCCCTTAGCGCTGAATCTGCATGGTTTGTTACCAAAAAACCGGACATGGCTGTATTAGCAACTCGCGGCACAAAAAATACCGATATTGATTGGTCGTTCCTGATCGGCAAAAGCGTAGTGCTTTGCTTCGATAACGACAAACCATTGGAAGAAGGTCCAGACAAAGGCCGTCGCCCTGGTCCTGAAGCCGCGTGGAAAATTTGCGAGGCGTTAACCGCGCTAAACATTCCAGTGCAAATGATTGACCAGTTAACCACTGAATGGGAAAGCATTAACGATTTAAATGAATATTTAATCAAACACGGCCCACGGCCAACCAGCAACGCACTGGAAAATTTAGAGCCTTGGTTAATACCCGGCTTAGCGGGCGCCGGTGATGGTGAAACTAAAGCACCGGGTGGACGCAAGCGCCTATATTTACCTGCGCACGACTTCGCTATTTATTGGAAGTTTCGCTGCAAGGCCGACTTTACATCGCGCATGAGCACGTCCAAAGATGATCAGGGAAATACCAGCTTTGTGCACGAAGACGTTTGCGGTTTTCGCGTAGCAGCTTTATCGCGCATCACAATTGCAAGTGCCCACGCAACCATGAGCGGTGGCGAAGATGCACAACCAAATACAGTATTTGCTGCGGCTGTCCAAACACCACGCCACGAGAAAAATTTATTGCGGCGTGTAATCAGCGATGATGGTTTACACAACATCACTAACTGGAGCAAATTCGGCCCGATTTTTAAGCCACAACAATTTGCACGTATGCTCAGCATTTGGGAGCGCGCAACCAGCATTGGTGCACGCAATGCAGCTAACTTTGTTGGCCTGTGTTTTCGTGATGGTAAACCGGTAGTTAATGAAGGTGCTGATTGTTATTTTTCAGATCCGGAAAAGCAGTGCCCTTATCACAATTTGCGTTTCCCAAGTGGCCCAGTCGCCAACGCCGCGCCTGTCGTTACCGCATATCAAAATACTTTTCGCAAGAACGCAGCCTGTCAGCTTCTCACGTGGGGACTGGGTGGCCACCTAAAGCCTTACCTCGGTTTTTGGCCGCACATGGTTTTACAAGCGGATAAAGGCTCAGGAAAAACCACTCTGATCAAAGCGCTGGAAAGCACCATCGCATTCACTATGTTTTCTGGTCAGAGCTTGGGTACTGAGTTCCGCTTGATCACAAGTGTGTCCCATACATCGCAGCCTATTGGCTGGGAAGAACTTTCTGCACGTCGCCAAGACATTATCGATAAAGCGGTAGGTCTACTGCAGGAAACTTACCAATTCACTATCACACGCCGTGGCGGAGACATGACGGAATATCTGTTATGTGCACCGGTGCTACTAGCCGGTGAAGATGTTCCAGTGGATAGCCTGCAAGGAAAAATTGTTCGCTCTCAACTATCAGGCCGCAAAGGCGACATTCTTCCTACAAATTTACCGCGATTTCCTGTGCGTGAATGGCTGCAATTTTTAGCGAGCCTTGACCCACAACGCGTGCGAGAAATTCATCAAGCAACGCGCAACAAATTGTTACTGCGCGCTGCTGGAAGCAAAGATGATGACGGCGCCGCACGTATGGTTAGCAATTACGCCGCACTCGGAACCGCGTGGATTTTGCTCGCTGAATTCGCGGGCATCGCCTCCGATCAAAATCAATTCCCCGATGATCTCATTCAGGAAATGAATATCCACATTATGGAATCACGGGCAAACCGTGAACCATGGGTGCAGATCATGGAAATTATTTTGGGCGAAATTGACCGGCATGAATACAAATTTCCCTTCAAATTTGAGGCACGCCCGGACGGTGATACATGGCTGTTAATCAGACCCACTCACATCATGCAACACATATCCCAAACCAGCGCCCTGCGCTCCAAATTCGATGCAATGCCAGTGAAAACCTCCAAAGTTTTTGCAAAGCAATTGGAGCGAGCCGAGGTTGCTGTCGAAGCAAATATAGAGCGCGCCATTCGCAGACAACGAATAGGTCACCTGTACGCATTGAGCCTTAACCAACTAGCCACATACGGGTTAAGCGTTTCCATTCCCGATGGCCCATTACATGAAGATTAGGAGCATTTATGCCTTTCACCTTCGACGACACAGCACAGCTTTTAGGTATTGGTCGCAATGTAATGACAAAAAAATTGCGTGAAATGCGCGTATTGGATTCGACGAATAAGCCGCAGGGCCGCTACAGCGGTAAGGGCTATTTTGTGGTTGCCAATAGCAGTTGGAATCACCCGACAAAAGGAAAAATGCCTTACCAAAAAACATTAGTGACTGATAGCGGTTTGCAGTTACTTGAATATTTATTAATTAAAAAACCGGAGGAAGAAAAGATGCAACGAGAAGCCCCGATAACGTGCGGCACACGCAACATAACGCCATACCAAGCAATCAACGCCCTGCTGGAGTTGGCCAATAAAAGCTGCGGCTCCAGTGAGATCGCCGCCGCAGTGTTGTTAAGCACTTATAACATCTACGAATACAAGCTGGATTTAGGCGGGCTGTGCTTGCTTGATTTTAATTACTACTTATCTGCACTTGTAGTGATTGATTTGCGCTGCCGCATGAATACCGAACCTCACTCGCTCATTGAAAACGGCGGCGCAATATTTCAACAGCTCGCCACTGATTGGTCACACCTTCATAACAACAACACTCACTAAGGAGATTAACCATGGCCGATGTAGCAGACATTGCCAGCGATATCGAACAGGAACGTATTGCGCGCATCCTGAATAACCGCCCACAAAATAACACGCAGCCAAGTGCAACCGATTGCGGTGAATGTGGAGACCCCATTCCGGAAGCTCGCCGCCTCGCCTTGCCCGGTGTTTCTACCTGCGTTCATTGCCAAGCACTAAATGAAGACTCAACCAAGTGGCATAAATAGGAGACAACGAATGCAGTGCAAATGTGTAGGCGAAATTAAATCAGCTTTGACTAAAGACTTCACAGATAACCCACGATTTAAAAAACCACTGAAGCGTATCGATTTACTCGGCGTTGGATTTGGAATTGACAGCAAAAATAATTTCGTAGCCAGAACATATAACGTTGTTGAAATTGAATTAGAAGGGCAAAAGAAAAAGGAGCGCTTGTCTCTTTTTCATTCCTTCTGCCCTTTCTGCGGAAAGCCTACAGGTGAAATGGAGAAGCCAATAAATGAAAAAATTTAGCTATAAAAAAATCTTCGTAATAGGGGCGATTATTACAACACTTTGGCTCTGGCACTATTCCCATGTAACAGCATGCCCCGGCGTTGCCGTTTACGTTAAATGCCGAAACTATTGGTGACGGTCATGGATTTAATCTTACCGCTAAAGCGCAAATGGTTTGAACAAATCCAGCAAGGGATAAAGCCCTTTGAGTACCGACTAAAAACCGAATACTGGAGAAGGCGGCTTGAGGGAAAGAGCTACACCAACGTGATTTTTACCCTCGGCTATCCACGCCGAAACGATGAAACCAGACGAATCAAAAAACCTTACGCCGGTTATGAAATTCAAACAGTGATTTGTGACGAATGGAGTAACCAACCGCAAGAGGTTTATGCAATTCACGTTATGCAACCTGCTAACCGGTAGTAAAGATATGAGTTCATTAAACGAAAAAGCTTCCGCTCTATCCAATCGTCACACGTTCAAAATTGGTGGGATTTATTGGCTGGCAACTCTAATTCATCATTGGGATGACACCGACGATTTAACTGATTGCATTGGCGATCTTTATACGGATCACGATCAAATCGCCGAAGCTATTGGCTGCAAAGGAAGCAGTGATGACGAGATACTTAATCATCTACTGATTAATCAACTGACAGGCTTATTGATAAAGGTAGAAACCCCCGTAATGGAATGCATTGGCTATTCCTGGAATCACTATAGCTACACATGGATATATGCCGAATCACTAGAGGATGCGCTAGAGGCTGCGAAAAACTGGGTTACCAATCCTCGACCGCAGTAATGCCAAAAACAACAATACACATTAACAGCCTGATTGATACGCCTACACAAAAATGATTCGCTATATTACAGTCAATCGCTTCTCGGAACTGTCGGGCTACACCGAAGATGCAATCCGAACGAAAATTCGAGATGGCAAATGGCTTAAAGGCCATCTATGGCATCATGCCCCGGATGGCCGTGTTTTAATTGATTTGGAGGGGTATAGAGAATGGGTAGAGATGGGCGCGGAGTCAAACCCGGATCAGACTCCAGTATTGAAATCAGTTTCATGTACCAAGGCATCAGGTGTCGCGAAAGAATCGCGCTCAAGCCCACCGCCACTAATTTAAAACGTGCTGAATTGCATCGAGCAGCAATACTCGATGCAATCCTGCGCGGCACATTCGACTACGCTACAACGTTTCCCAATTCCTCACGCGCCACCCAGTTTTCATCCACCAAACCAGAATCAACCAAGACTTACCTGGAGCGCTGGCTTGATCGCAAAGAGGTTGAGGTGAAAGCCAGTACAGCCGAAGGCTACCGGAAGATAATTACTCACCGGGTTATTCCCCAGTTTGGCGATTTGCCACTATCCGAGCTGTCCCGCAAGCGTATTCGCGAATGGCTGGATGGCTTAACCACCAGTAATAAAACCCTAAGCAACATCCAAAGCTGCCTGCGCTCCGCCCTGGATGACGCTGTGTACGATGAACGCATTGAATCCAACCCACTGCAGGGCTGGACTTATCAGCGCCGGGAAGCCCCAAAGCAAACCGATGATGTTGACCCTTTCACTGCAGAAGAACAGCAGGCAATCCAAGCACAGCTAAATGGCCAAGGTCGAAACCTTATTCAGTTTGCTTTCTGGACCGGTTTGCGCACTTCCGAGCTGGTTGCTCTGGATTGGGGAGATATCGATTGGATCAGGGGTGTCGTGCGGATATCACGTGCATTAACACAAGCAGCCACCGAGGCGGAAACGACAAAAACAACATCCGGGCAAAGAGAAGTTAAATTACTTAAACCCGCATTACAGGCGCTAATGGATCAAAAACAGCACACCTTTCTGGCCGGGCTGGAGGTTTTCCAAAATCCCCGCACGGGCGAAAGATGGGCTGGTGATGGACCAATCCGCAAGACGCTATGGCAACCTGCCTTAAAACGCGCCGGCGTGCGTTATAGGCGGCCTTATCAAACCCGGCACACCTATGCCAGCATGATGCTTTCAGCAGGCGAGCACCCAATGTGGGTGGCCACTCAGATGGGGCACAGTAGCTGGATGATGATATCCAGAATCTATGGCCGGTGGATGCCAAGCGCCGATGTCGGCGCGGGGTCAAAAGCCGAATCGCTTTTCGGAAACAATGACAATACAATGACAACATCACGGCTGAAGGGCTTGTAATTACTGGGTTGGCCGAAGGTTCAAATCCCCCCGGCTCCACCACTTTAAAATAACTTGTTGTTTTCTAATAAGTTATTGAATCATAAAGACTTCCATATCCCATGTGGTACACATTACTGGTACACTTGGGGTATGGAAGACTTGTCTAAACGATCACACCTGCTTAATCGAAACGGCCACTATTACCTGCGGGTACGAGTGCCTGTAGACCTTGTTGATCGCCTCAAGAAAACTGAGATAAAACGCAGCCTCAAGACCAAAGACTCAAAGGAAGCTAAAGCACGCCTGCAACTTGAGCTTTTGAAAGTCGAGGAAGAATTCCAGAAGCTGCGCAGGCAACTATTAAAGCCCACCCCCAGCGCATCAGTAAGCACACCGCTAACCAATCACATATCCAATACTGACCTCGAACGTGCAGTATTAATCTGGCACAGGAAAGAGTCCGCCAAATCAGCGCTTGAAGATGACCAACTTAGAATCAGTATTTCCCCTACTGAAAAGGACGCGGTTCTCGACAATTTAAAAGATGATTTGGCAGCGCTAAGCAATGCCGATGAAGTTATTAACGCATCATCGATACAAGCAACTGCCAATAAAATTCTTGATGAGTCTGCAATCGATAAGCAAACTCTGAATAGAGAACAAGCTCAATATTTTTACAACCTTATTCGCCAAGCTCGCTTGGAGCAAATTTTTGAAAGCTTTGAAAGGTTCGGAGAGTTTTTCCAACGAAAACCGTCAAGCCTATTTACCAACACTCAAGCGTTAGCATGGACGGGGGAATCAATCCCCTCGAATGATGTAACTCTTGAAATCCTTCTCCAAAGATTCCGCTCCGCAAAACGTAGTGATGGCCTGACCGAAAAATCGTTGGCTGGGTACAAACTCACATTTGACTTTGTAGTCGAATTATTTGGCAAACAGAAACCGATTAAGTCGCTAACGCCTGCGGACTGTAGAGAGTTCAGAGATAAACTCGCCCAGCTTCCCTCTAACGCAAAAAAGAAATATCCGCATCTAACCCTTATGCAAGCAATAGAAACGTGCGCCAAGGGCTCTACAGAAGCGCTGAGCGCCACCTCTGTTAATGGCCACATGAAAAATCTTTCCGCAATTTTTAACTTTGCGGTGAGGGAACAACTACTGGACACAAACCCGGCAAACCATATCCCTCAGCTGAAGGTAAAACGCAACAAAAAAGGTCGGATACCGTTTAATCACGATGAGCTACATAAACTGTTTTCAACCCCTATATACACCGGCTGCAAAGACGATGAACATAGTTACAATGTTCCGGGGGAAAACAAACCTCGTCGTCATCGCTTCTGGGTGCCCTTGATAGCGCTTTATACGGGCATGCGATTGAATGAAATATGCCAACTGTTTACCGACGACATAGAGTGTATAAACGGAATACATGCTATCCATGTACGTGTTGATGAAGACGAAACAAAAACTTTAAAAACCGACCATAGCGAGCGCATTATCCCTATCCACAAAAACCTCATAGAAATAGGTTTTCTTGAATACGTAAATAAGATTAAAGCACAAAATAAAACGCAGCTCTTTCCTGACCTATCCTCTAGCGCTCGCGACAGCCTATCGGATAACTTTTCTAAATGGTTCAACCGATTCCTTATTGCATCAAATCTCAAGCGTGCGGGGCTTTGCTTTCACAGTTTTAGACATACATTCAGGGATGAATGCAGGGCACACAACATCAACAAAGAAATTGCTGCAACACTGGGGGGCTGGAAGCACTCAGAAGACGTAATGGACAACTATGGTATGGGATATGAGTTGAAGGTTTTGCAAGATGCAATCAACAAAATCCACAGTGATTTACAATTAATTGGATGAAGCTGCAAACAATAAATTTCACTTATGGAGCCGTGTTTTGAAACTCCGTCACTCGCCCCTACAACAACTAAAAACTGGCAAAATATCGCTCAAGGAAAGACTTCGGAGCCACGTGTAACCCCTCACAAACCTCCATTACTTCCACAAAATCCAACCGCCGCTCTCCACTTTCATATTTAGATACATAACTCTGGGGTTTACCCAATAAGTTAGCCATCTCGGTTTGCGTTAAGCCTGCCTCGCTACGCAGAGTTTTAAGTAATGCGGTGAGGACTTCCCTCTTCTCATCCCAAGGTCTGTTTGCCATTTAGATACTTCGCCTGTAAGCCGAAATATCCCAAATTAGAATATTGTTTAAATTATCCCATTTTGGGATAATTTGATTTGCAACTGGTTTCAAAATGCATCTAAGCATCGCACTCAAATATCAACTAACAATAGGGATACACCATGCAAGAGACTACCCCGCCCCCTAGCGCAGACTTATCGGCCACCCCCGCCAAAACACCTTGGTACAACAAACGGTGGGTTGTTACTCTTTGGCTGATCTTCTTTTTCCCTGTTGGACTAATTGGGTTATGGATGTCAGAGCGCTTTCATATAGCCCTAAAAATAGCGATCTCCGCTGTGTTCGTGATCATTCTGAATCTGGACTCACAGGAAGAAAAAGACGCGAAGAAAGCAGGCTTTAAATCACTCTCAGATAAACAAGCAGCGGCACAAGTAAATATCACAAGCGCAACGTCGTACTACCAGCACCTTGATGCAGAGGAAAAGAAAAGACTGGCAACCATTGAAGCCGAAAAACAGGAGAAGGCTCGGGAAGAATTGGAAAAAGAAGACTTAAGCACAATGGCTTTTATCATTTGCAATCAATACACAAAACAAAACTTGGCCTCTCCTGCCTCAGCAGACTTTCCATTTCTTCCAACTGATGTCCGAGGCTTCAAAAGTCAGAGCTACATCATTCAAACCTACGTAGACTCACAGAATAAATTCGGCGCAATGCTTAGAACCCAAATTCTCTGCAAAGTGAAATACAAAGGCTTAACAGCGGATGGAAATGAGACAGCGGATATTAAAAACTGGGAGTTAATTGAACTTGCATTTGATCCACGCTAAAAAAATCCCATCAAAAATACTGACGGTAAATCAGCTAGAAGATTTTGGGAGAGTCCAGCTCTCCCCTTCTTTCTTCATGCGCGACTTTCTCTACTCCGAAATATCCCAGATAGAAAATATCCCCAACATCCCGCACTACCCGGAGACAGCCATACAAACAGGCTCAATGCTTTGCCAGAAAGTCCTTGAGCCGCTACAGGAAGCCTTTGGACGCATAAGCATAAGGTCGGGCTACCGTTGCCCTGAAGTGAATGCAAAAGGCGCTGAAAACAAAAACCAGTACCGATGCGCAAGCAATGAAAGAAACTATGCCCGGCATATTTGGGATTACCCTGATAAGTATGGGAATTATGGAGCTATGGCCTGCGTGGTAGTTAATTCCTACCTACCCTATTACGAAGCCACTAAAGACTGGAGAAAACTTAGCCTCTGGATAACAGCAAATATTCCCAACTACTCAGAAGTTCATTTTTTTCCAAAATTATGTGCCTTCAATATTTCTTGGAACGAAGCGTCCAAAAAGATTATTAAATCCAATATCAGGAACCCTACATAAAACCGCACTTAACTCTCTTTATAAGTCACACAAAATAGAAATACATAAAAGGAAAAATCAAGAATCCTTAGCAATCAATGACGAAGCAACCATACGGTAACTTTTTGCAACAGGTTGCAAATAAGGTTGTAGCTCAATCTTTAAAGTGCGAAGCTTAACTCCGCAATCTTCCATAAAGACCAGATGGCGTGCCTCATCATTATCAACCGCTGAAACTTCTGATTAGCGTTACATGTAATGCTAATCAGATTGATAAAACTTTGGTTGCACTCCCATTGCCCTCATCGCTGGCACTAAAAAAAAGATGCGCTCATCTGTTTCATCCTCAATTTTTTGCGCATCAAGCATAGGTATTTGATCCCCTAGCTCCCTAACAATCCTCCATGTGCATATCGTTTTGTTACCATCCACATCCACAGCTGCAAGCTGTAAAAACTCACCATTGATGGGTAACTTGCTCATAGTTAAGCCGGGACGATATTTTTTTAGATCTCTTGTCCAAGCCTCTGTAATATGAATCAGACAGTGGGGCTTTTTTACTTTTATCTGCTCTGCAATTAAGCGCGCAAAAAAATATTTATCCGTTTGATCAATTAACATAGGATTAATCATCTGTTGAATTGACCAGTCAGGATTCAAAAAATACAGAACCGTAAGGTGATTACCCCATTGCTTAAAGGTTCCTTCAGCCATTCTGCTATAGTAATCAACAGCTGATTTATAATCATGAGGTGCTTCGCCTAGCATACTCTTAAGCTCTGAAGCTCTGCCTCTAACAAAATCAGGCACTTGTGAACTAGGTGGCCTTTTGATTTGTCCAAAGCTTATGCGACAACTCTGCATACTTTTTAGCTTTATCATTTCTACCTGTCGAAAATACTCATTCTTGTTTCCCAATGAATATTGCTCATGAACATTCCCATAAAATTCCCTATTAAGATGTTTGGCAAGAGCTTCACAACAGTCATATTGACGAGCATAAACGTACTCCAAAGCAGAAAGGATTTCTCTTTTCTCTAGTGATTTGGTTACCCAAGCACGTTCAATTTTAACTCCAGCTACATCCGTAAGTCTTGTTGGAAAATATTTCTGTGCAAAACGGACTAAACGCTTAACACTGGCAGTTAGCAGCTCTTTTTCGCCAACAGGCATTTGCAGATCGTCTTCTTCTAAATAGGAGAAAATCAGAGTCACAGTCAATGTGCTGTTAAATTCAAGATCTCCTTGCTTTTCAATAATATTTCTTGAATCTTTCGCCCAGCGCATCACATCGTCACCAACCCATTTATCCAAAACATTTTCTTGATACCACTCGTCAAAATTTTGGATATCACTCTTATTTTTCTGAATAATGAAAGTTATTGTTCTTGCAGTTTGCAAAAACTGATTTGTGTTTCTTCTAAAAAGTTCGGGATCAAAATACGTCTCACTACATGCATGTAGAATATGAGCAAGATCGTCTAAGCGCCGCTCCCATGGCATTCTAACTACTGACATACAATATCCAATTATAATTTTTACAGCGAATGAACTGACTGATGATTAATATTGTTTAGTTTTTGACTCATCATTACAGCAAAGAAACCTGCAGGTGTGTTATAGTTACATAAACAGCTCATCTAAATTTTTTTAAATATCTAGAAAAAACCCAACCTTTTATTACCACATCGGAATCTACATCCCGCCATTCCACCAACGTCCAGCTCTTCCTTTTCTCCAGAATCAGAACGGAATAAGAAAATTGCAAAACCCCTATAACGTCAGATTTTTTTGATGGTGCCAACCTAACATTAAGGCGATCAGCAGAAACATACCTAATTGACTTTAAAATCTCATGATTGCCAACTGATTGTATTGCCTTTGCTCTAATCTTCTTCTCTACAGACTTCTTATCTTCTTTTAGAAATGAGCCGACATGATGCTCGGCTATAGGGGTGATAATTGCTATTATAATCCCCACCAGAAGTGGATAAATAAACCATGCCAAAAGCTTTTGCAGCCATGGATCTCTTTGTGCTTTAATTTCAGAGACCAAATCATTAATTGATTTCTCCAATCCAGAAGTATTATTTAACGAGACGCTACGAATTATCTCTTCTGATAACTCCTGCAACTCTTGAGCTGCAATCTGTTTAGATGAGAGAAAAATTTCATTGTTATCTATTTCTATTTCCGAATATACGCCTAGCGCCTGATCTCTCAGGTAGCCTAGCGCTACACTATTATCAAGATCAGATATAAACAATTCATTCGCAGATTTAATAGTCGAAAGCTCATCCACCCAACCTAACGCTTCCTTAAATTGTTTTAATGGTTGGGACAAGCCAGCCCAGGCATCAACAGACTGCCTAAACATTTCATTTTGAATTGTATGCCCACGAATTAAGTCGAATGACTCTTGATAGCTTTTAAGGGGATCCACAAGCCTTTTCCATGCACTTGCCGATTCCTGAATGGCTCTCACCTGATCAGACACCACATCCAATTCCATTGACTTACGATAACTATCCAAAGAAGTCGTAAGACCATACCAAGCACCAACAGAATTTAACTCCCTCAACACATTGCTCACGCCATAAGCTTCCTGATAACTACGAAATGGCTGAGCAGCCCCGTTCATCATGCCTAGAATTTCACTGGCAGAGTTGAACTGATTAGCTACTTTTCCTATTTCTAGCGCGTATTTATATTCACTCAATGGATCCAGAAGCGCTCGCCACTCAGCGAGCGACCCCTGATACAAGTCAGATAGTGGATTATAATTTTTTGCCACCTCAAAGCACCCCCGCCTTATCCTCAGACAATAAAACAATTAAAAGCATTAAGCCTTAATCTGCTGGAGCAGTAAAATAAATCTTAAGATTTTTTACACCCACCCAGACCCTGTGTATACTGTCAAATAAATCGGTTTTTATTAGTTTTTTTACAAATCTGTAAATCAATCTATTTTCTGGACAGTATATGGCTCTTCTAGGTTATGCCCGCGTATCTACCAATCAACAGGATCTGACCATCCAGAAAGACCGACTCATCAAAGAGGGTGTGAAGAACAGCCCGGACTTTCTGTTTATGGACAAAGCTTCGGGTAAGGATGACAACCGCGAAGGGTTGCAGCTGTTGCTTACCAAGGCTCGGGAGGGGGACACCATCCTAGTAACCAAGCTTGATCGCCTTGGCCGCAATACAGTTGATATGATCTCGATAATAGACCAACTCCATAAACGTGGCATATCTGTACGCTTTCTGGATGATGGGATTAGTACCGAAGGGTCGATGGGGAAGATGGTAGTAACCATCCTTGCAGCGGTTGCCCAAGCTGAGCGGGAGAGAATCCTTGAGCGTACTCATGAGGGACGCAGGGCGGCTATTGCCAACGGGATCAAGATGGGCAGGAAACCATCCATTACTGATAAGACCAAAGCTCAGGTATTGAAGCTAGCCCAAGAGGGCATTCCCAAAACAAAAATAGCCAAGGATTTAAAATTAAGCAGGCAATCTGTTTATGATGTTTTAAAGTCATCCTGATTTTGAAACTGGTTGCAAAATCAGGTGTCATCTTCAACTAGAGCAACCAAATTATAGGTCAACATCCTTAGACCTTCTTTGATTTATCTGCAACACAAAGCCATCCAATAAACTGCGTGTTATACCTAATTTTAGTTCAGTCATGATTGAAATTATCTTCAAACATAAGTCATATGTTACGTCTACCATCGACTCTACAGTTATCCCAACATAACTAGACGACACCAAATAATCTACCTCATTCACACGAAACAATTTTTGATTCCCAATGGTGGCAATTAATTTCCCTTTATTAAATAAATCAACATAATAACTATCAGGTTCAACAATAACATTAGCGCCAGAATTTAGCTCCAAATCAAATATTACTTTGAATACCGAGGCATTTAGTAATGCACTACTATGCTTATTTATATAAACATATGGAAGACAAACACTTTTTCCATTAAATAAAAACTTTGGAGCATAAGAAGATAAAATTCTATTATGCTTAAGAAAATTATTGAGCACATACATTTCGTGAAACCTACCAACAAAAAGGAATTCAAATGATTTAATAAATGCTTTTTTACATTTATCAGTGTACTCAGAATCAGTGCTTTTTTTTAAAACACCAATGGAGTGATATTTGAAAATTCTATTAATTTCCTTTTCTATTTCACTATCTATATTTTTAATAGGAGTATATGTAGTTTTTTTGTGCTCTATAGTTCCTATATAAGAAAATATAACCCACGAATAATAGTACTCAATTAAAGAAGAATAGTTATTTACAAGAGAGTCAATGAGATAGTCATCTTCACAGTCTGTAGAATAAAAATAAAGCGATCTTTTTTGCTTATATAGAAACGATTCTATTTTTTTGCAGATGAATAATATTTTTCCCAACTGATATTCTAATGAGAGCCCCAGATCCGCCCTAGAAGAATAGTGCAGTTCAGGATTTTGTATTTCCTGTAATGGCAAAATCATACCCCCCCCTTATTTACTTAATAAAAACCTGACACACACTCTTATCCAGCGTTCGTTACTTACGCCATATTATTCTTCTTTTAATAGCACTTCCTAGAACAACTATATAAAGAAATGGATACATCATAATAAATACCATGAATTCACCCTTACTAGATATAGGTCAGACTGGGATGTAGTGGTGCCAACGCTGACAAACCTAAATACAATGATCGGCCAAGCGGTATTAAGTGCGCTTCTCGATGAAGTTAACTTTATGAGCGTGGTGGAGAATTCCAAGAACGTGACCGGGGCACGGGGGCAAGGCGGACACTATGACCAAGCAGAGATAGTGCATACCAACATCACACGTCGCCGGGTAGGTACATTTGCGACCCAAGGTATATCGATTGGTTGTATATCCGTGCTTTCGTCTACCCGATATAAGGGGGACTTCCTTGACCGTCGCCAAGAAAACATAGAAAAGAATGAAGAGAAAAACGTAGTCATGAAACGCCGGGCGCAATATGAGGTGCGTCCAGAGGGTACATACTGCGGGGAGACCTTTAAGCTATTGGTAGGCAGTACAGACTACGCTACCCAGATACTCGATGATGACGCAGAGGCTGGAATAGATTACCCAGAGACAGCAACCGTTAAGGATGTACCTGTAGAGTTTAAGGCGGCCTTCCAGTTAGACCCAGAAGGTTCCCTACGTGACGTGATAGGAATATCCACTGACGTGCTTGCCCCCTTCATTACACGCCGTAACAAGATTGTAGATGCGGTGGTGCGCGCTAAAGAACTGGATATAGTGCCGTATGTACATAAGCAAAACGTGGTGCTGGGGGAAGACTCATTACCATTGATTGCGGAGGGACTACTACCTGAAGATAAAGACACACCCAGATACGTACACGTAGACTTATCCCGGACAGGTGACCGGTGTGGCCTTGCGGTGGTGAAGGAATCAGATGTAGTAGCTGTACAGACTGGAGAGCTGTTAGAGCTAATGCCACGGATAGTAGTAGAGCTGGCCATAAGCATTGAACCCAATGCAGCAAACCCAATTGCCCCCACAGAAATAAGAACGTGGATTCTCGCACTGAAGAAGGTATACGGCCTCAACATCAAAAAGGTTACGTATGATGGTTATGACTCGCGTGAATCTATTCTCTTGCTGAGAAAGGCGGGGATACTGTCAGACACTGTATCTATGGATACTACTACCGATCCTTACATAACTCTTCGCACAGCCTTCTACCAAGACCGTATAGACATGGTTGATAACGAGATACTACGTGTAGAGCTGGCGGGGCTGGAATACCACAAAGATAAGGATAAAGTGGATCATCCCAAGCGTTTATTCAGAGTAAGTCTATCAATCAGGCCAAAGCACAAAACCAAGCCAAGCCTCATTAAATAAAAATTAAAAATCTGCAACTAAAAATTAAATTAAAATATTGAAAGAACCTCTTGCGTTATTTTCTGATGATCAATAAATTCCTAAAGTTAATTAATTTTTAACGAATAAAAAAGCATTCAATTCCGAATGATCTACAACGGACTCAGCAGGAGGTCTTTATGCCCTTAATTGGATTGCGTGGCGGTTACAACGCCAAAATTGACTCAATCGATTGGCCATTGGTTTCGCAGTATTTGTGGCACATAAGCTCTAATGGCTATGCAATGACAGTTATTCACGACCCAGAAAAATACAAGGCCACAGGAAATGGCAATAAAAATATTTTCATGCATAAATTAATAATGGGAAGTCCTCCTAAAGAAGGGCTAATATGTGATCATAAAGATGGGGATCGTACTAATAACAAGCGTAGTAATTTACGATGGGCAACTCACAAACAAAACTCATGGAATTCCCGTTCATGCGCCAAATCAGGGTATAAAGGTGTAAACCAAGACGGTAATCGCTGGGTAGCATCATGCAATCGCTTATGTGTTGGACGATTTGATACCGCTGAAGAAGCAGCGATGGCACACGATAAGGCGGCCAGACATTTTCACGGTGAATTCGCCTATTTAAATTTTCCAGATAAATTTTATGAGGGCGAACTTAGATATGTTGACTTTATACCTGACCAGAAAAAACCCGTTTCCGATTATCCCGGAGTAACTTATTTCGGACATGGAGGCAAACGGGTTAAGCGCTGGAGAGCAGTTTATAGAAAGAAAACTATAGGATATTTCCACACAGAGCTTATTGCATACCTAGCATACAGATCAGCCAAAAACATCGAGCAATGCTCAGAATAAAAAGAAATTATAAAAACCGTAAGAAAACACAACCATTAAAAACATGAGATGAAAAATAAAATCAATTAGAATTTTCACAGAAGAACGCTTGGCTTTATTACCCGATAAATATTGGATTAATACCCCCCTTAATTGCTAAAAGATTAACTGATAAATGGAACAAGGATTAAGCATGGTATATGGCATCATTTCTGGTCAACGCTATTTTGAAGAAGATATATTTAACCCGATTATTTATCCAAAAATGAAGGATGAACCATTATTAAACAATGATGACTGCTTGGTTGTCCCGGTGAGAAATGAAAGAACGCCACACTTTAGAAGAATAGGAAATCCATCATTTATAAAAAGATTAGGTCGCGATGAAAACAACCCAACTCATGACAAATGCGTTAGATCTTTATTCGACAAATTAACTTCACCGGAAATTGATAGAATTCAATTTTCTACGTATATCTTTGGAGAAAACAGAGAAGAACAGGTGATTTTTAAAACAATAGATGATAGCAAATACATTTGGTTTATGGAAAACGATTGTCGCACTGCTTTTGGTGATGAAACCTACATAAAACCAGATTTGGCAGGCAGAGACTCCACAAGATTTTTCCCTCGCTCCGCCTATCCCAATATTATTATTGAGGTTGTACGAACGCATATCCCTAGCCCTGAAACATTTCAAAAGCTTTTTGAGCTCTCATTATGCAATCATCAAATTTATTTTTACTTTATTGCGGAAGGGAAAGAAAGCTCTAAAGTTAATCACGTAAAGACAGAAGAAAAAATATTAACCATTAGAGTTTCGCATTATTTGATTGGCGGTAAAGTTTTTAAAAATGGAGAGGAATACAGCCCAAAAAGGGATAGCGAAACAATAGCCGAATGGTACAACCATTTAAAAAACAGTTATTTTATTAAAGCCAAAGAAAATGCCTAGCAGTAGAAAAAATTTAACCCAATGGCCAAATTTTCAGCCAAAAACATTTACAAGGATTAAAAATGAGCTCAATTGGAATATTAAGCGAAGAAAATCTCATTTTTCTTCCACGTGAATACGGATGGAGATCGGCATTTACGAGCACATCCCCATACAGACCAATTGAACACCTAACGCCACATTGGTTTATTGAACATTAGTTTTTTAATCCTGCTAATATAACACTCAAGCTTTTCAGAAATTTTCTCTTTTGTTACAGAATTATCTTTTCTGTTTTCATATATATAATTCAGCAATTCAGCTGACCTATCAGCAACAGCTTTACGCTCAGAAACAGCTTTACGCTCAGGGCCAGCTTTACGCTCCTCAATTAAAAAGGGGAAAATCATTAAATTAGGATAGTAACCAAATGCATAATCATAATTTATAGTATCGAAATAGCCATTTATTTTATTTTTATCGATAGCCAGCTCTATATAATCTGATTCACATAATATTAAATTTCTTTTATGACGTATTGCACCCCAAAGCTCTGCCCCCAACATCTTTTGTAGCGCATTATCACTGATAACCGTTTTAGAATCACGCATCAAGCTAAACATTAATCGGTCATCATCAGCATCTAAATTTTTCCTATGCTCATGAACCTCAACTCCTAGACGACGACCATTTTTTTCCAATAATATTTGGAGAAATTGAATCCTGAGAGAGATACCACGAAACGCATTTGATTTTATTTTTATAACGCCATCATCATTAGAAATGACCGGGGAAACATAAGTATTATGATCACTCACGTTGACCTGATAAAACAATATTTTATCAGCATTTATTACATCGCCAATCGTAACACCTTCACCCATAGCAATATCTTTATGCTTTCCGTCATAAATAGGATCAAATCCATGAAAAATTAAAAAGGCATCAATATATTTAAAATCTTCCTCATTAGATTTTGACTTGCTAGCCAAGAAATATTCATTTAAAGAAGAGATAATTTTTTGTTTGACCTCTAAACCTTTTGATTTTTTTAATTGATTTCTACTAAGCTGAAGAATATCACTAGCATCGTAACCCAGTATATTAATATCACTTCTTACAAATGGAATAGCCGCAAGGCGGGAATCAAATGGTTGCCACTTATAATAAGTGGCCGCTGAGGCAGCACTTTCAGGACCAAAATTTAAATTCAATATTTGAATTTCATTTTTTTCCGAGTAAAAAACATAAGGGGGAAGATCAACATCTTTTATATTGATAATTTCGCCATCAAACGTTAACGAACAATTAAAAATTGAAAACCTAAAAAACTTCTCTATTTCATCGACTACTCGTGCAATATCAATATCCAATCCATTACCAACCACTGGATCATGATCCCTCAAGGCGCGCAAAGAATTCTCCATGTTTGGGCTAATAGTAAATGCATTAGGTATCGTATCGTATTCAAAATCAAACGAAATAGAAGTCCCGACACTTTCAACACCTTGAACAGTGGACTTAGAAATAAGAATATCACCTCCCGACCCAGGGCTTTTTAAATTAATGAAGTATTGATTATATGAGCCCAAATATCTGGTGGTAAGATCAACTTCTTGCGTCAGCAAAAAAACACTTTGGAAACCCAATCCAAAAGACCCCGATGGTCTCATCCAGGCGGGCATTTTTGATAATGTTTTCCTCAGGCTTCCCCGTCTAGAGGAACCAATACTTTGTATAGATCGAATACCATCATAATCCATCCCTGTACCATTATCCTTTATTGTTACACGCCAAGCTGTTCTGCCACTTACTTGAATAATTTTTTTCGATATTGAAATATCAATATTTACTTTATTTTTTATAAAATCCAACGTCTCAACACTAGGCTCATCAAAATTTTTACTTCCCGAGTATTCAATCCAAATCCTTACAAGGCAAGCATCTATTGCGTTTTGCAACAGCTCTCGAATTGCCTGCTCCTTATGAGAATATATTTCCGAACCAGTAACGATATCAAATATTCGCTTTTTATCAATTTCAAATCTAGGGACATTTTTTCCGTCAATTAACTCATACCCCATCAGCTGGATATTTAACTTTCCTATAGTAGGCAACGCACCAAAACTTATAGCAGGAATAATTTCATGCCAACTATTCATTTGACATGAAAGCTCATCCTTTAAATAGGAAAACCATTTTTGAGTTTCAGAATAACCAGCATATGTTTCACATACAGCCTCAACCTCAATATTCGACGGAGAAGCATAAAAACTATTTATCGAAAAATGTTTTTCAATATGGCTAAGAGTACTATCAGGAACATTTCCAGCACAGCTCAACATAACCGGGCAAAATCTATTATTATCGAGATCTAACAAATCACCCAATCTAAGTAAGCTTGCTATTAATCTTGGATGAACATCATCGTTACCAATTCCAACCTCAACTTTTGGAAGTTTCATAACTTCTTCAAAGGGTTGCCCATGCAAATAGCAAATCCTCCCAATAAGATTAAAAATTCTTTTCGGCAACAACTCTGTCCTTGGTGAAGAAAGCGATATTTCATGAAGAGGGTTTTTAGCTATTTCATCAGATCTTTGTGGATGTTTTGCCCGATAATATTCAGACATTATAAATTTCATTTTTTCGTAGAAATCTATTGGCCAAGATGCCAAATCAAATGGTTTTTCTTGGCTTATAGCCCCAAAAATATCTCTTAACTCTTTAGCCGTAGTACTTTCATTGAAAAACTCTTGGAACTCTTTGGAGCTCCAGTCTTTTCTCATCAGATCAATGGGAATAACCATACCAATATCATGTAAATAAGCACATTCCAAAAGCATCCAAATATCAGTCGCAGAAAGCAAATCAATCCTATGATTACCGAGAACTCTTTCTATATTGATAAGTATCTGCTTAGAATGAGACTCATCATGTCTACTGTAATGACCAAAAATCGTACCTATGTTTGCCAACGCCTTTCCTATTAAACGTTCGTCAAATGCCCATTGAGCAGCTAGTATTTCTAAATTTTTATCTTCGTTAGATAGTTGATTAAGCCTTTTGAGAAGTAGTGATGACATGTTATCCCTTCGATAATGCTGTAATTTTGTCTTTAACGTACTGGGCACTTATTAACCATCCGGCACTTAACATTGAAAATGTGTTTTCAATGGACGTAAGCGCCAGACAAGATAATGAAGAATAGTCATTTTGCAGCAGGGTGCAAAATCTCTTCTCTATCCCCTAACTAAGAGTCACAAATTTGGTACACTAAACTCAATCACAGGGTTTTAGCTGTCTATATAAATCAATGAGTTAGGTGTATCCGGGAGCAAATCCCCCCGGCTCCACCAAACACAGGGGGGTGTCTAGACCTATCTAGACCGCTGGAGACCAGTATTTGTGCGGGTTCCAGCAGCTCCCCAACTCCCAACTACATGGTCTCCAGTGGTCTTGATCGGTCTCCAGTAAGGCACCAATCCGGCACAAATCCGGCACATTTCACCACCCCGCCCAGCAAAGCCCTTTCCCTATGGTCTCGGAACGACTGACTGTCACCTTTTCCGCAAAAAAATTTTTGAACAACATCCCCAGCTTTCCCTGTCGATGGCATCGTCCTATCTGGATATTGCCAAGGCTAAAGGCTACGTTGATGCAAACCGCAATCTACTGACCTTAAACCAGCGCCTGATCGTCAAAGACCTGAATCTGTCGTCCAGCCTCGAAATCATCAAAAAATTTGCCGAAGATAAAGCCCAGTACACCACCACCCTTGCTGAATCTTACAAAGGCAATTTGAACGCCGCCTATGATGCGTGCTGCGAGTACATCAAGGGCTATGAGCTAACACCACCAAGAAAGAGCAAAAACGGGGATTTTATCTCTGCAAGTATTTTGCGTATGGGTTGCCCACGCTGGTGGAAGAAAAAACTGTGCACCCTTCAACGCCGCACTATCGAGGCAGTTGCTCGCGACCTTGGAATGATTCACCGCAAGCGCTCCGCTTATTCAAGCAAGTTCACTCAAGCTCAACGATCACATCAAAAACATTTGGCTAATCAGTTTTTGGAAAACACCTTTTTGGTCAACCAAAACCAGCAAGTTTTTTCACTAAAAGAGCTTTCAGAAAAATCAGTTTCTAATCCAGAAATTAGGCGCGCTGAACTAATGACGCGCATATCAGGTTTTGAAATTGTTGCCGATGAGCTTGGTCATTGCGGTGAGTTTTACACCATTACCGCACCATCAAGAATGCATTCCCGTTTAAATAAAACAGGAAAGCAAAATTCTAAATATGACGGCACGACTCCGCGAGAAGTGAACGAATATTTAGGTGAGCTATGGGCAAGAATTAGAGCCAAGTTGCATCGGGAAAACTTGAACGTTTACGGTTTCCGTGTCGCAGAGCCTAACCATGATGGAACCCCGCACTGGCATTTAATGCTGTTTATGTCGCCATCAATAAAAACCCGTGTGCGTTCGATCATGAAGCATTATGCATTGCAGGATAGCAAGCATGAAAAAGGAGCGAGCAAACACAGATTTAAAGCTGTTGCGATAGATAAATCGAAAGGCTCTGCTGCTGGATACATTGCTAAATACATCACTAAAAATATTGATGGCTCTAATATCGATACAGACCTATACGGCAATGATGCAAAGCAATCTGCCAAAGCCATCGATGCATGGGCAAGCTGCTGGGGCATTCGTCAATTTCAGCAAATTGGTGGCCCGAGTGTAACCGTCTGGCGAGAGCTTCGAAGAACACCGGCATGCGATATTGATGTTGATGACATTGACAATAACGCAATTATATCTGAGGCGGCATGCGCAGCAGTCGCCTCAGATTGGGCAGCTTATGTCATGGTTATGGGCGGTGTTGAAATGCGTAAATCAGAGCACCCTATCAGACCGTTCTATGAGCACCCTGTGTTTGTTAATGAAGAAACAGGAGAGCTATTACCAGAAGGTCTTACCGTTTATGGCGACCCGAAAAAACCACGAATTAAAGGCTTGGATTATTTCAATCAGGCCATCATCACGCGCTTACATAATTGGAAAAAATACGAGTCCGCTGGCGGCCTTAGCATAGCGCCGCGCGCAGGTACGAGCACGACAGCGGCGAGGCCGCCAGCGCCGCCCGCAGGGCGGCCTTGGACTAGTATCAATAACTGTACGCAGCCCCAAATTCATTAATGGAGAGGGTTAAAAATGTCTAAAAAATTAGGCAGAGAATATGAAGTTGATTTTTTCGACTGGGATACATCTTTGCAATTTGAATTAACAGAAGCCTGCTCTTTAATGTGCCGTGAAGTTGTTCGCACGGAAGATGCCGAACTTCTACCTCGCCCACCTATTACAAAAACCGGAAACATTGTTGGTGTTCTTGCTGTGAATGAGGAAATTGAAGTTGTAGTGCGTTTTCCAGAGGGAATGGAGCAATTAACAAAAACCGAATTTTGTGGTGATTACAAGCTGGTGCCAGAATGGTAACTGATCGCGTAAGAGCAAAGCTTTATCGCCTTGACGATATATATTTATTTCACAAACGCGACAAGAAAAATCATGCTGCCAAAATTATTCCTGCGTGCATTATTGATTTCACTGCCTATTGGCGAGAGCTTGAAGATTGCCAATTTGATGGCTTGATGAAACACGAAACGGATGAACTATATTTTTTTATAAACGAAAAGCTTTATGAAATATGTCGCGCGCATCTCGACCTTTATTGGCTAACTTATGACTATGACGATCTACCAATGTACAGGAATGGCGATGTTCCAAAACCATTTTGGCAAAACGGCAATAGAAGGAGACAAGGAGGAGGACGGAGAAAACGCGGCCCCAAACTAAATACATGATATTTCGTAACACTACGGAATATTTTGTTAGTCGCCCTGCCAAGAGTTGTACCTCAAGGCAGAGCTAATCATACCAACCTGATCGGAGGTCTATATGACTGATTTGAATGTTAACACTAATATCAAAAAAAATTATTTACTGTCCTTAGTGGCTACACCTGTTTTTATTAATAGATTTAATTCATCACCATCCTACTTTGAAATGCCAGCAGGTCTATATTTAATCGATGCAGTTATTTTTCACTTTGATGGGCATATTGAGCTTGGCGTATCGGAATATGATCCTTCCATATCGCTGGAGCAATTTGACATTGATAAATTCCACATTGCCTATTTTAATTTGCATGACTTGGACATTAATCACGAACAAGCTATCACCACAACACTGATTAACCATCAAGCAGCTTAAATTTAGCAACATCTTTCAAGCCAACGCGCACACGCGCCCAGTTAGCCTGTGAAGGAAGCCTCAAGCGACCACCCACAGGTGTTATCTGGGTCAGGGGGCTTTAGCCTCCTTGATTGGCTTTGGCATTTGACAGCAGCTTAAACCAATGATAAAAATGCACCTTCCTAGACGTGGTTATACGGTTATTTTCTTTGTCGGCCTGAAAACTGAAGGGCAAAGCCCGGGCAAAAAGAAGATTGAAAATAGTCGTCAGTGCCTACCTAAATTAAGTGTCGATACTGGATATTTCTTTTACGTATTATCAGCTATATGCTGCTCAATACTTTTCCCCTTCTACCATTTCGACACTCATCTAATTCTTTTTAAACGCATAAATAGCAATGGCCATTTTGGCTACTGCATTCGCTTGCTTTTGATTATTAGGTGATTTTGTATGCAATGGCAAACAATCGAAAAAGTTTCAAGTGACATTGGCTTATCCAAAGAAGCTATTAGAGCATTGAAAAAACGCGGAATTTTTAGAGAAAAAATTCATTGGGTTAAAGCTCCCAACGGAAGAATTTTTATTAACCCCCATGAGGTTCAAAAGTGGATTTCCGGTGAAAAACCTAACGTTAAAAACCTTAGGAATTCATAGTTATGTATTTAGCTAACATTCAAGAATTAAAACAGATATTCTCCATTCCGGAACATGCAAACTTTATAGGGTTTGCTGTAACCAGAAAAAATTCAGAAACATTTTTAGTTTCCATTTCAAAGAAAATACTATATTCACTTTTTTCAACAGTGTTAGACGATGCATTGATTTTTAATACCCAGGCAGATGCTACTGAGTTTGTGAATCAGTATAAGCAAGATTCCTTGGTAATTCTTTTGTTTGATTTTGGCGAATACGTACACACATTTTATTTCGATGAACATTAAACATTCTGGCGTAAGATCGCGCGGCAATAGCATCCTCCTTGATTTCACTTACCAAGGCGAGCGCTGCCGCGAAACATTAAGAATTAAACCAACCAAAACCACTTTGAAAGAAGCCTCGCGGAAACGTGAGGCTATTCTCTTTGAAATTGCCATGGGAACATTTGATTATTTGAATCACTTCCCCGCTAGCGCAAAAGCAAAGAAATATTCGAAGCAATTAGGTCAGTCGATCACCATTGAACAAGCACTAAAAGACTGGCTAAAAAAGACTGAGCGTCATTGCCAATTAAGTACCATCAGGGGTTACAACAGTGCTGTTTATCACCACCTAATTCCGACATTTGGGCATCTGAAATTAACCGAGTTGGCTGTATCGCATATTGAAGATTGGTTAGACACACTGAGCATTTCCAACAAACGAATAAACAATGTTCTCAGTCCGCTAAGGCTCGTTTTTAAAGATGCTTACTTCGATCAACTGATTGATAAAAATCCACTTGATAGAGTTCGGTTTTTACCGGTTGAACAACGCGAGCCGAATCCGTTTACCCAGCACGAAATTATTCGTGTGCTCGATCAATTGCAAGGTCAAGCCCGCAACCTGTTTCAATTCGCGTTTTATACTGGCTTGCGCACATCTGAATTGATCGGCCTCCGGTGGGAAGATATCGACTTACCCAACAACCGGTTTTATGTACGTGTTGTCATAGTGGGCCGCAGAGAGAAAACAACTAAAACCGTTTCTGGCCGGCGCACAGTGGAATTAAATACTCAAGCCATTGAGGCCCTAAACAATCAGCAATCATTTACTGAAGACTCGCACAGGGTCTTTCATGACGATAAAACCGGTCAGGCATGGCAATGTGATCAGGCAATCCGGAAACGCCTTTGGATACCCGCTTTAAAGGCCGCTGGGCTCGATTACAGGAATCCCTATCAAACACGGCATACCTTTGCGTCAATGATGCTCTCTCAGGGCAAAAACCCGCTATGGGTTGCCGAGCAAATGGGCCATAAAGATTGGGGAATGATTCGTAAGGTTTATGGGCGTTGGATACCAAATAACTGACTTGTGCCCAATTTGTGCCGTTTGAGCAAACTTGATCCGGATACATACGGTTTTATGTATTAACCAGGTGTTTACATAAAATTTTATGTTTGATCCGGGTCAACCTCGATTATGGCCAGATTTTGCACAAACCAGTAATTGGACTTTATAAGGCTTTTTTGATAATTTTGGCACTATTGAGGCGCAGTGAATGGATAAGGTTTTGAATACTAACGGTTTTCCAAACATTCAAATCCCCCCGGCTCCACCACAAAACAAACCCTAACATATTGATTATGTTAGGGTTTTTTATTTTTAGATTTTAAAAACATCATAAAATGACCACATTTTGGCCACAAGTCGGCTCCGTGAGGATGAATCAGAGCGAACTAAAGCATTGGGGCGCGAGAACCGAGAGCTTAAACGTGCCAATGAAATCCTTCGCTGAGGCTATTGATCATGGCTAGACACGATTCTACGCAAGCAACACCACCCTGTCACATTCGCAAAATCAAGACCGGGAGTATGGTCTACGACTACCGGCGCAAGACGCAGTACCCGCCACAGGCAACCGTGCCCTGGTTGCAGCTCAAGGGGCATTGGTTGGAACAGGCGGGATTCACCATTAACACGCCGGTGACGGGTAATGCAAGGGTGTTTGGTGTTGACGGCGGAGTGACGAACAAGCTCAAACATTCATAAAAACAAAACCCCGGTCAGAGGACTGGCCGGGGTTTCGGTTTTCAATTTAAAACTAAACTTCTTTACTTATATTTTTACCACGAACCCCGCTTTCCAGGAATTCCAGAATTTGAGGCAATAGCGGCATAATTTCATCGATAGTTTTTTTAGAGCTGGATTCACCCCAAAAACTCATTGGAAACCACCACGGCTTTCCCCAAAGAAAATAACGCTGGGTCGAATTTTTAACCAAACAAGCATCCCGAATAAATTCATGAGGAGAATCTAGCTCTCTCCGAGAAATTCTAATTTGAAATTTGGTTGCTCCATGTTTTGCAAAACCAACATATATCGAATCAATAACGTTGCTTACTTTTCGCTCTAATCTAATCTCATCCATTGATACTGGCCACTCTGGATTATTCAAAGCTACTTCAACTTTCTGGAAACCATTTTTTTCAAAGAATGGGATAATATTTTTATCTACTTGCTCACTCAGAAATCGAGTCTCCTGAGAAATTTTTTCCTGCCACCTTTTAAATTTTTGTGAATGGTTTTTTGCTTTCATAGTGATTACCGACAAGGACTTGATGTTGTGGCTACACAGCTCGCAGCAGCGCCAGCCGCTGCACCTGCTGCCGTTCCCGCATTAGCAACATCATTGAGAGTAGTTCGGGAAACGGTGAACGCATCACCCATCTGTTTTTGTAAATCCTTTTGTGCTCCAGTTAAGCCGCTTGAATTAAATTTAGCCTCAACAACCTTCACATTACCGCTTTTGTCCTGTACGACATAATCAGGCTTGGAATTAGCACCACGACCGTTAATATTACCTAATTGTTTAATATCACCAGCCCGCGTACCTTGCGGAACAAGAACTTTTTCACCTCTAGCTGCAATTCCAGCTCTAGCAACAGCCTCACCAATTTTTCCTTTTGTTGCATTGCTTAATCCACTTACTGCTTTAACTGCAACATTTCCCCCTATACCGCCACCAGCAGCAGATGTCACTGCCGTTGTAATAACCGTTCTTACCACCTCAGCCTGACCATTGGCTTCGGCAGCCTGATGCATTTCTTCCATACCAGGCCAATATCCATACATCCCAGTCGGGTCTGTCATGTTCACCGGATCATTTCCCACATAGGCATACCAATTCATGCCATCCTTGTAGCTCACGGGGTCAGTTTGCATGAACCGCCCTAAAGCTGGACTGTAAAAGCGGGCCTTATAATAATAAAGGCCTAACTCAGGTATCCATGTCTGACCTGTATATTGAAATCTACCAATGGTATTTAGTTTCTGGACTCCATATTCATCATAAGAGTTAACCGACGTGCTCATTCCATTTTGTAGCGTAATTCCTACGATGCTGCCTTGGCGATTCGCAGTGTAGTAACGCTTATCGCTAGTACCTGAACCTTCGTACCACACAATTGGATCGTCTGTTTCAGGTCCATGCACATAACGGCGCTGAGTCATGTTACTACTGTTCGTTTCAGCAATTAAGTCAGTACCATCGTATACAAACTTTGTTGTGCTGCCAGATTTCGTTACGCTATGCAATCTATTTTCAGTATCGTAACTTAATGTAGTGGTAACACCGCTTGCCGTTGAATTAAGCATAAGATTGTTGGCATTGTAGGTATACGTGCGACCCGCCTGATCCTTTGTCAAATTTCCGCGCCCGTCATAGTTGAACACCACACCATCGACACTTTTAATCCGGTTCAATGCATCATGTACGTAGTTTATTGCAGCACTCACACTCGGTGTAAAAATATAATTACTATTAGCAACACTCAAAGTATGGTTCTTCAACTGCCCAGACAGGGTGTAGGTAAAGCTTTCACCAATATCATCGGAAATATTGGAACCACCAACATCAGTTGATTGTGCATCCAGCTGATCAAGATCATTGTATGCATAGGATGTAACAACACCATTTCCACGCGTTAAGCTTTTGCGGCGACCATTGTCGTAATAATCAAACTCAGCTAACAGTGTATCGTTAGACTCTGTAATCTTTCGCAGATATTCACCGGCAGCACCGTTGACTTTGTAGTCGTATTTAATAGAAAAATTATCAGGCCACGTCAATGTTTCGCGGCGACCGGTAGAGTCATGGGTGTAGCTTACGCTACCCAATATTGTTCCAGTACCGGAAGTGCTGGTTTCACCTTCCAGCCAACCTAAAGCATTGAATTCATAAGCTGATGTCTGAGAAGTTCCACCTGTGGAATTATTGGTTCGGCTTACCACCTGATTGAAATTGTTATACGTAAAAGTTTCATTAACAGCACCAGACTTGGTTTTGACACGCCCCAACGCGTCATATTCACTAAAGTCAATTGTCAGCCCATCGCGCAAGCGAACAGAGTCCACCAGAGAGGAACCCGATTTATAATTTGTTTGTGTATAGTCAGTTGTGCTTTTTGTGGTGCCGCTTTCAGCAGTGGGATAAATGGTTTTATAGAGCCGACCGAAACCATCGTACTCATAATTGGTAGTATTTCCATTGCCATCAGCGTCAGAACTTAACATTCCATTACTTTCATAATAAGTACTTGTTCTGTCTATTCGCTCAAAAATGGTACCCAGCGCGTTGGTGGTGGATAATAACGCACCAGTTGCATCGTATGTATATTTTGTAATGCGATCACTCCCTTCATCGCTTGCAGTTCCAAGCGTGCAGGCTGATAACGGCAAGGATGCCCACTCAGTCCTATTTAAGCGCTGAGCAACACACTCTAGTCGAAGCATGCCGTCATAGCTTTTCTGTGTCACCCTTTCCAAAGTACCTGCTGCATAAAACTTTTCCACAGTTGGCAAGCCATGAAGGGTACTGAAGTCTGTTGTGGCATATTGCTTGACCGTCATACCATTCAAATTTGCCAAAGTAGTACCGTTGGTGATCCCCATATCAACCCGACTAATCTTTCCATCACCGTTGTAAGTCGTTTTTACCGCCCTGCGCGGCAATGGTCCGGAACCATCTGGATCAATACCAATTTCACCAGTTTTTCGTTGCATCAAGTCGTAAAAATAGTACGTTTTATCACTAGTTCCCGAACGAGGTCCGTCAATGGATGAAACATTGCCATATATGTCGTACTGCGTTGTGGTAACCAAGCTTTCGGAATTGTCACCCGTTTTTACGATCGTGGTTTGCGGTAATAAGTTGTTTGAAAAGTTTGAGTAGACAATCCTTTTTTCATCTGCAGTATCGACACATTCGTCCGGCGCAGTGTTCATACATTCCGACAATTCGGTCAGTACCCAAACAGCAGGTGACGCAACCAAACTACCGGAACTATTTTTTACATAAGGAATTTTTTGTTCATATGTATAACGAGTTTGCGCTTGAACACCATTGACGGCGGGTTTAGTGATAGTCGCAACATAACCACTTTCAGGATGATAGGTAAAAGTGGTTACCACCCCTTTATCGTCTGTCACCTGATAGGGTTTATTACAATATTTAATATTTACAGTATTACAGGGTTGTACATCTCTATAATGTGTTATGGAGCTTACAATTTTTTCATCTGAAGCATCGTGGGAAATTAACTCCATTGACTGCAGGTTTGTGCCCTCATAATCCCACTCGGTTGAACTACCATTTGGCTGAACCAATCTCTCCAAGTAGCTGCCAACATTCGCATATTTATAGCTCCACGTCCGCTCAAGATTATCTGTATATGTCTCGATTCCGTATTGAGCTGAGTCAATAGTGTAATTACCATCTGGACTGGATATGGTTGCACCGGTTAACACGGCACTAGTATTTACCAGATTGAAGTTATAACTAAAATATGCCTTTTTAGAAGACGCACTATCAATTAAAACCAGCTGATTAACAGTGCCTTGACCGGGGCTTTGAGTACAGACTGTCTGAGACGGTGGTGGCCCGCTATTAACGAGAAAGCCCGATTTGACCTCATACCTCCGCTTGAGACCAGTGTAACTTTCAAAGCTATATTGATCTAATTTGTTGCAGGGAGTTAATGAACGCGAATACTTGCTTGTTAAGTTCAGCGGATTTGTTATTTCATAAGTGTCGGAATAATATATAACCCCATCATTTATTTGCACACCTTGCATAATACCATTAGAAGGATTATATACAGATGAATCTAGGAACCCCATTACACCTATAAACTTATACTCCCCGCTCTCATCCTTTTTGTAAGTGGCTTGCGAAGGAAGCGAAGAAAGAATGAACTTGATGGTGGCGTAACAACTTGCGTCACAACTTACTATGGTCGAATAATTCATATTCCCATCAGTTTTCACACTAATTGACGGCCATGTTTTCGTTAAAGAATTACATAAATTGTCACTCGAGCCATCGCAATATTCTTCTGCATTATTTACCAGCTTTATGTTTAGCGTTGAGGTGGAGTTGATGTTAGTTATTTGATTATACGTGCTTATATCAGACGTAATACCGCTATATGAAAGCTTAATCATCCACCCCAATGAACTACTAACAGATTTTAGCTTGGTAGGATTCCAATAGGACTCATAAGAACCCCACACATTGGAAATCACTTCACCGTTTGGCTTAGTGTGACTGACTTGCAGCGCAATATTCCATTCCCCGTGCGCCTTACTGTGGGGATCTACTATTTTTTCTCCATTTGTATTGTAGCGCTGATTTGAGTACCCGTTGGTGTAACTCTTATTGAACTCTATAATATCGCCAAATTTATTCGTATAGGTACAGATATTCACACCGCACGAAAGGGACCCACCAGTATTACGGGTATTATCTAGCACACCATTCGCATTTAACTTAAACACCTCTGAATTACCAAGAGAGTCAACTTTATAATAATCTCCTGCGCTCAAACCTACCACATAGTACGGTGCAGGGTGATTACTAGACGTTAGCTTCAACAACGTGATAGTTCCAACAAAATTGTTAGAAAAAACGTTGCCTGTACCCGACACATATTTAATGCCGCTATTCTCGTTTCCAAGACCAAAAGATAAAGTTTGACCTACAGGTGCCGCCTTCATCAAGTCAACACCAAAACGATCTTCAAAATTTGGCACCCCGATATCGTCATCCGCAATTGTATTTATACATATTCCAAGCAATACCACAGCAGCAAACATACTAAATACTTTCATAATTCTTCCTTCAAAATTTCTCAATTCTGGTTCTTGGCCTTCCGGCCCCTGCTCTCATCAAATACGCTAGTAAGCACTTCCAAATTAATAAGGTAATGATTCCATTTTTGTTCGATTATTAGCATCGTCATACTCGTAAGTGTTTTTAATAGTATTTGGATGAGTTACAGTTTTCACTCGACCCAAGTCATCGTACGTAAATATTATTGTCACTGATTGAATTGAAGCCGAGCTGGAGTTTGATGTGCTAGAAAAAGAGCTGCTTGAGCGTGATGAACTGGTTGCAGCCACCACTGCAAATCGCCCTTCAGCAGATTTTGACAGTCCGCCGTTAGAACCACTGGCAACGATATGCCAATAATAAGTTTTGCCAACAGTAAGAAATTGTGGGGAACTATTGCTCACAATGACTGCTGGACCATCAGGATTTCCGTTACGCGTACGCTGAACCCAACCTGAGTTCCATATAAGTTGATCCAAGCTTCCCTGCGTTAAGCTTGTGCTGCTTAGCCCACCAATCGCCCAATAATTCGTATACTGATTATTTAAGCCTGCGCGAGGCGCTTCAGACAATGATATAGTGTAAGTAGCATTGGAAACTAAACTCGATCCAGTTGCTGCAAAAACAGGAGCAATAGTTGCTGTCGTTCCAATAGCTGGGGATTGAATAATTGCAGTTGTAGGTGGCGTAGGGAAATTACCATTGCCACTCGATCCACTCGTACAACCGGCTGCATTGCATGCTTTGATAGAAAACGGAATGGTCACACCAAAATTCCCAACAGGAACCTCCTGAGTGACAGCTAAGCCTGAATAGATCAACGCACCACTGCGATACAGCTCATACCGAGTAACACTACTCACCCCATTCCAAGAAACATCGAACAGCCTACGATTTAAATTATTGGAAATGGTCAAGTAAGGCTGAGCTGGCACTGACATCACGGTAAAGCTAGCCTCAGCTGACTTGCTGCCATTTGTACCTACAATATGCCAATAGTATGTTTTTCCAGGCGTGAGCGTTACTGGAGAACCAAAAGTGGACTTCCCAGGCTTCGTTAGACACTTTCAAGCCTCTGAAAATACGCCT
>NZ_ALBT01000083.1 GCF_000766945.1 Cellvibrio mixtus subsp. mixtus J3-8
AAGGAGTCGAAGGGGCCGGGCAATTTTAAAAATTTATTTATGTATGCTCCGGGTGGAAAAAAGGAAGGTATACAAATAATTCCGGTCAGTGAGGTTGCGGCTAAAGATGAGTTCCTGAATATCAAGCGCGCCAGTCGCGATGATCAACTCGCAGGCCACCGTGTGCCACCACAATTGATGGGTATAGTTCCCGATAATACAGGAGGTTTTGGCGACGTAGAGAAGGCAGCCAATGTATTTGTGGCGAATGAATTAGAGCCGCTGCAAGCTCGGATGATGGAGCTCAACGAACGGGTAGGGGAGGAGGTAATTGCTTTTAATGATTACAGCTTGGCGAAATTAACCTCTACCTCCTTGTGAGGGCGCCTTAAAAATTAGTTATCGCTGTGCAAACATTTTAGCGGTTGTTTTTTAAATTCTTTATATAGCCACTGAAAATCTTGAAATAGGGTGGGGCGTTGAACTTGCGTTCTAAGATGCATGACAAATGGAGCGAACGCCTCCCAGTCTCTCACAACCGTCCCATATTGCATTCTTTTATATAGCTGTTTATCAAAAACCCCTTCTTTGATTCCATTTGCAATAAATTCATATGCATTAAGAACCTTTAAGAGAGCTTTTCTTTCTGGGGAGTCTTTCTTATCGTTTGCACTTAGTGAGGTAATTTGTTGCGAATGTAACAGCTCATTAATTGCTTCATTCGCCTCCTGCAATTGAGCATTCTGATTATGGTTTAAAACCATCTCTACAGTTGCTCGCTTTCGGTTGATTGCTTGATTTATGCCAATGGCAATAAACGCTGCAACTGCAGTGATGAGGAGTATTACAAGGTTAATAATTCCTATTACAACTTCCGGTTTAATTGAAGATTCTTCCATTTTTGTTTTATCTATCACTCCATCCATCTTTGTATAACATCATATGTGACTCCTATTTTCTATACCACATAAATTACTTTAGAGTCAACCTGACTCAAGGTAACTATAGAGTAGCGCTTTGCCGCATGTCAACTTGCTTAAGTACTTAAAGTATTTTGTAGCCAATCTTTGACGCCAACTTGTGGCAGAGGTTCCTAAGCTACTGCATTTACTCCCCCTTCAAATCTTTTGCGCGCAGTCAGGCCCCCGCCCCGCCTGCGCTCTTCACGTGCGGGTTTTTATTCACCACATTCATCTTGGTCAAAGCCGCGCCGTATTTGGGCTATGCGTGAGATTGCCGGCTGCAATAAATTATTCGAATTTATTCAAAATTCGCGAAAAGTTGCGTTAGGAACTGCGGAATAAATTAGAGGGTAGTGAAAGGGGTCGTTTTTAAAAATAAGGGGGGACAGGGAGTGCGCAGCCGTGGATCCGTGGAGAGGGGGCTTTTTTATGATTAACGTACTGATTTTATTGATATTTATGTCCACAAAAACATCCACAAAAAAGCGTGGATCCACGAAAAAATCCGTGGACTATTTTTTGATCAGCTAGAAAAACCGTGGATGTGCTACTTCTATCTTTTACCGGTCTTTTTATTTATTTTTCTTTTAATTCAATAAGATAGAGATAGATAAGGATGAGGTGATCAAAAAAGCATCCACGGAGAAAAACAAGAATTCGTGGAGAAATTGGGGGTATGTGTGGATGGTGAAATAAAGAAAATATATACAAATCAAAGGGTTAAAAAAATGATCCACGGATCCACGGTTTTTTGCGTGCATTCCCGCCCCCTGACAAGGCTAAAACAGGTGGGGAAGGGCTGTTATCATGTTTTTAAGGGTGGGAGATGTGTCTCTGAGTTCAAGTACTGGATTTGGACTTTGTAGGGCGAAAATCATGAATTGCCAGGCAAAGTTTGTGTGAGAAATAGGGCTCTCAAAAAAACGTAAAAAGGGTTGTTTGCTCCTCTGTTTGGTTTGCAGTACACGTAATCCGCTCACTTATTTTACGTTTTGTGTCCTAATGGCATTGATTTTATTGGGTATTTTTGTCCGGCCTCGGGCACCATCTCCAAATTTCAGGAAATCCCAGAACGTCTCCAAACCCGCATAAACACTGGGTTTTAAGGCGTTTTTTGTCTATATACGTCCACCGAAATCCTATTGAAGCTACAACCATCTGGGGGCACAATTGGGGGCATAAATTTGGAGGCGTAAATGGCAACCAATAAGCTCACTGAAGTCGCAATCAAGAAGGCTAAGCCAAAAGAGAAGCCATTCAAGCTTGCTGATGGCGGCGGTTTGTATTTAGAAGTCATGCCGAATGGCTCCAAATATTGGCGAATGAAATACCGTTTTGGTGGAAAAGAAAAACGTCTTGCCTTTGGTGTTTATCCATTAATTTCTCTTGCATCTGCACGCGAAAAAACTCGACTCGCAAAACTGGAATTAGTTGAAGGCAAGGATCCGGGCGAGATCAAAAGACAAGAAAAATTAAGCAAGCGAATTTCTGCATCGAACACTTTTTCAGCGATTGCTGCTGAGTACATTAAGAAGAAAGAAATTGAGGGCGCTGCTCCCGTAACCCTCGATAAGCTCAAGTGGATAGTTGATCAAAAGTTATCCCCTTTTATCGGCAACACCCCTGTTTCAGAAATCACTTCAGCAAAGTTGCTCGTACCATTACGGCAAATCGAAATTGACGGTTTGCACGAAACTGCTAACCGAGCCAAAAGGGTTGCCGGTCAGGTCATGCGCTATGCAGTCGGTTTGGGGTTGGCTAATAGAGACCCATCCCAAGATCTTAAAGATGTATTGGTCACCGCCAAGGCCAACCACAGGGCTGCCATTACCGACCCAAAAGAGCTGCGCAAGGTTCTCATCAGTATTGATAGCTACAGCGGTACGCCGGAAGTCAGGGCTGCTCTAAGGCTCACCCCAATACTATTTCAGCGCCCAGGTGAAATCCGACAAATGGAATGGGCTGAGATCAATTGGGAAAAGGAGTATTGGGAAATCCCGGCAGGCAAAATGAAAATGCGCTCTGCCCACATAGTGCCTCTTCCAAGGCAGGCCATAGAAATCTTGAGAGAGCTGGAGCCAATTACCGGGCGCAACCGCTACGTGATGCCCAGCGCCAGACGTGATGGTCGCCCCATGTCAGAAAATGGCGTCCGTACTGCCTTGAGGTCTTTGGGTTACTCAAACGACCAAGTTACACCTCACGGATTCAGGGCGACGGCCCGTACTATCCTTGATGAGATCTTGCACGTTCGTGTTGACTATATTGAACAGCAGCTTGCGCATGCTGTTAAGGATACAAATGGCCGGGCGTACAACCGGACTAGGCATCTTCCTGAACGGAAAGAGATGATGCAGGTGTGGGCGGATTATTTGGATGCCTTGCGCGTTGGCAAACACCGTCAGGAAAAGTAAAGGTGGCCAATTCATAAAGTATATAAACAGGTCATCTATCATTGAATAGGGATGTTGTTATCTGTTGCTGAGATATCGTGTAGTTGCCCCCTTTTAGAGTTCTTAAATGCTTGATTGATAATGTATTCAAGCATTTGATTTAGGTTGACGTTGTTAACTCTTGCCAAAGTTTCAAGCTGGGTCTTGGTCTCTGTACTTAGCACATAAGTACTTTGCTTTTTCTTCTTTTTGTGAAGGTTTGCTCGATATTTCTGTTGGGCCCATGCTTGTTTCAGTTTGCTTTGATGCTCGCGTAACTCGGCAGGATTACCGTCCCACATGTCAAAAATAGATAAAATATCCAGATACATTTCTTCTGTACTAGTGGGATTGTAATCTTTCCAGTTCACGTAATCCTTCATGCTCTCTCTAATATATGCCCATGCCCATTCAATTTGACTTTGATTTTTAATGTCCAACCAAGCAAGCTTTCTATCATTTTGTAATATTTGAGCCCATTCTGACTTGGCCTGGTTGATGAACATGCGCTTGTTTTCTAAGTTTACCGGCCACCAGTCTATGGCAAAGATAAAATTTTCATAAACTATCTCTGTACCGCCAGCTTTTATAGAAAGTCTACCAGCGCCTTTTGCTGCTTTTGCCCAGTAGTAGGCTATCCATTTTAAAAGTCGGGAATCATTTTTATTGATCCATGCAAGTTCACTCTCAAATAAAAGACGATCCCCACTTTGATGTTTCAATAACTCTATTTCTTTAAGATTTGAATCATTTGCAAGGGCGTAAACTTTTAGCTTTTTCTCTCTTAATGAAAAGCTATCCGTATCTAAGATTGACTCTGTTTCGCGCATATTCATATAAGCGGAGATCCAGTTGATCTCTCTTTTAGTCAATTTTTCGATAAGGTCATCTGTTTGCAGTGGCATAAATCACTCAGTAATATTTCAGATTAATTTAGTGCTTAATAAAGACTTAATTAAGCATAATTTACGTCTCATTTAAGTTATCAATTTAGACTAATTGTTGTATAAATAAAGGTATCTTGGCAGTTTTCATGCGTTCGCACTTAATCTGTCCTTCTAGGTTACTCAGAAAACTTGAGATTTTTGCTTTAACTTTCTATTGCGTAACGACTATCAAGAAACAAAAAATACTTCCTTCCCTTATCTCATGACTCAAATATTGGAGGCAGTCATGAGAATTATTCGTTTAAAAGAAGTGATAGATAGCACCGGTCTGGCCCGATCGACTGTTTATAAATATGTCGCTGAAGGTTCGTTTCCTAAGCCCGTGTCATTGGGGGATAGGTCGGTTGGCTGGGTGGAGAGTGAGGTGCACGAGTGGGTGCTAGCTCGTATAGAAGAACGAGATAGGGGTGAGGTTTTCTCGGGTAAGGTAATAGCCTAGCTAGAGGAGGGCGCGCCCCCTCCTTTTATGCTGCTTTTTAAATAATATGTAAATTTTTTGGAAATATAGCTCTTTCAGAATTGTGGGGCTTATGCTGCCTTAATGAGGGTTTTATAGGGGCTGGCTTAAATCATGGCTGTAGGGAATATTAGTATAGTTAATTAAGATTGGTTTCTTAATAGCTTTAATGTGTGCTGTCACTGCGTAACTTTTTATGTGTGCTCCAGAGGTTATGTAACAACTAACCTTTAGGAGTATCACATGAGTAAGCGAGTATCAGGTCAATATCACTTATCTCTGCATCAGCAGCCTACCTATAAAGGGCTTCCCATACTTAACTGTAAGGATGGCTTCGTAGAGGAATATCTGGAACGATTGCTATGCACAATCAATCGTAGCCTTCAGTGTCACTCGAAAGTATTTGCTGCAAGAGTCGATTTGCATTTTCCCCAATATCATTTCCCTGAGGGGCAGGAGATTTTTTCAAACGAATATCTGCACCTATTTATCAAGGCTTTAAGGCGTAAGCTCCAGCGCTACAAAACCGAAAAGCAGGGTGCGGGGCAGCGTGTGCATAGTCTGGGTTTTGAATATGTTTGGACTAGAGAATATGGCCCTTCTAGTGATAAGCCTCACTTCCATCTCCTCCTGCTATTCAGTGGTCATGCATTCAATTCGTTAGGTCATTTTTCTAATGCCCATGAAAGTCTGTATAACCGCATTGGTGAATCTTGGGGAGAGGCGTTGGGCGTTCATGTGGTTGAAGGAAACAAATTCACTCACTTTCCTGAAATTGGTCAATATTTGGTAGATTCTAGAAATGCAGACCAAATGGCTCAGGTGTTCTGCCGGGCTAGCTATCTCGCCAAGGTCGTCTCCAAAAATTTCCATGATGGATTTCATGTGTTTGGTGGTAGCCGAGAGTGATGTTTTTAGGTGACCATTGTTTGTCTAAGGTGGTTGCCTTGCTTCTTTAATGGGGGGGGGGTCGTAATCCCGCGAAATTTGATTTGGTTCTCAAAATTGCTAATATCGGATAAAACCACTATCTGTTTGCTTTTGGGATGGCAGGCGCCACTCGTTTGACTGGATAGAAGGGGTCGTATAGTTACTCAACATATCCAAACAAAGGGAACCGTAATGGTCGAGTCTGTTGCGAATAAGCTGGAAAAAAGCCGTCAGTCTTTGCTTGATCTGTCCACAAGAAATCGTCTTCTGAGTCTACCCAAGCGAGCTACCGGTAAGCTTCTGAACATCTACGATGAACTAACTTCCGAGGTCTACAAAAGGCTCGTTCTTGAGAGCAAAAGTATGACCTTCCTGCCAGGAAGGACAGTAGAGCAAGATCCTGACGAAGTCGCGCCTGATGACGAGAGTGGAGTTTCGCTTCCCCAGCCCGATGATGAGCTGGATGAAAATGGGATGGCCACTCGCCATAAGGATGCGAAGCTTCAAACCAAACTCGCATCCGATAAGTTGCAGCACCGTTTGCTTGAAATGTATTACGACGCCCGTACTTTTATTGAAGAGCAGGGCGTTAACATCCTCTACCTTGGTTTGGGCCAGCTTAAATGGTTTGACCGAAATGCCCCCGATAAAGAGCGTTCTGCTCCTCTGATTCTCTTACCAGTTGCATTGGAGCGTAAAAGCGCAGCAGAGCGTTTTCACCTTGTATGGTTGCAAGAAGATGCTTCGGAAAATTTATCGTTAGCGGCGAAACTAAAAGCCGATTTCGGTTTGATATTGCCGGAGTTCAAAGCCGGTGATGATTTCGATCCGGTTGCTTATATTGATGAAGTTTCGAAGTCTATCTCTTCGCAGGAGGGTTGGTCTGTTGAGCCCAATGCGATGGTGCTTGGCTTTTTCAGCTTTGCAAAATTCCTCATGTACCGGGATTTAGATCCGGAAACATGGCCCGCGAACAAACGTATCGATCAGCAACCACTCATCTTGGCTACCTTACAAAACGGCTTCCCGGCACGAGGTGAGATTTTTCCAGACAATACCCATGTCGATAAAATCGTACCCGTCTCTGAACAGCGCCATGTGGTTGATGCAGACAGTTCCCAATCTCTTGCTATCGAGGCTGTGCGTAAAGGTGAAAACTTGGTTATCCAGGGACCACCTGGTACAGGTAAATCCCAAACAATCACTAATGTCATTGCAGCAGCTGTCGCTGATGGTAAAAAAGTCCTTTTCGTATCTGAAAAAATGGCTGCTTTAGAAGTGGTGTATCGCCGACTAAATGCCATAGGTTTAGGCCCTGCCTGTATTGAGTTACACAGTAATAGAACGAATAAACGCAGGGTTCTTGACGAGCTAAAAGCGGCACGTGATTTAGGACGTCCAAAGATAGAGCGGCGGGACGAATTGGTTCAGGAGTTGAGCAAAACCCGTGATGAGTTGAATCGTCATGTGGCGGTTATGCATGCGCGGGTAAAGCCTACCGGGATAACGCCCTTTAATGTGGTTGGGCATCTTGTTCGATTACAGAATATTCGTTTATCCGGGTTGCCTACCTTGTTGGAAAAACCTGAGGCTTGGACTTACGAAGATTTTCGCGCTCGCAAAACACTTCTATCGGATTATCAACAAAAAGCAGAAAAAGTTGGCGCTGCTGCAAGTCACCCATGGCGAGGTTGTGGTCACCTAGCGTTGCTGAAATTGGATGCTGATAATCTTCAGGAAAAAATCCCCAACGTTCAAATCCTTTCAGAAGATCTTTTAAGCATCACCCAGGGATTAGCGAATGCGTTAGGTTTTGCATCGCCGAGTACACTGACTGAAATAGCTGAGCAGATTCGTCTGAGCAAGTTAATTGGGGCGGCTCCTACTCTTGATCGCGCTGCTGTTGCAAATGCGATTTGGAGTAACGGCATAAAAGAACTGGCTTCGTTGGTAGAGCTTGGCGTCAAATTCCAAAGCAGTTACACAAAACTACAACAGTCCTTTGTTGAATCGGCTTGGAAAGAAGAGCTCGATCCCTGTCGTAGACAAATTGCCGCTAACGGTGACTCCTTGTTCCGTTTTTTAATGGGCGATTATAGGAAAGCATTGGCGACAATAAAGTCACATTGCAAAGCAGAATTTCCAAAATCAAAACAGGAACGGCTGGCATTAGTTGATGAATTAATTGAGTCGCAACAGTTGCGTAAATCCATTGCGGACAAAGATTCTATTGGGCGAGCAGCCTTCGGAACGCTCTGGGGCGGCGAAAAAAGTGATTGGGGTAAGTTGGGTGAAGTTCTTCACTGGATGAAGGGGCAGGATGGCAATGGGCTGTCTGAAACATTTCGTTCGATGTATTCAGCGTTGCCGGAACCAACAAAATGCACACAACAAGGTGTCTTGGCAGAAAAGCAATCACAACTATTTCAACAAGCACTCACTTCATTAATTACCGCTTATAAACTCGATCTAAAAGAAGCATTTGGTGTTGATAGTGAAAATGCAATCAATCTCTCTGAGCTGAATGCCCGTTTAGCATCCTGGAAGGCAGAGCCAGAGCGCTTGTTTGATTGGATGCAATATCAATATATCAGGAAAGAGGCAAGGGAGCGCGGCTTGGGCGAACTGATCAATCAGTTAGAAAAAGGCGTAATACCACTTGAGCAAATTATTTTGTATTTCGAGCGTGCTTACTACGAGCGTTTACTGAAAGGTTTAAGCAACAGCTTGCCTGAATTGGCAACTTTTGATGGCGACCAACATACCAATAAGGTGGAACGTTTCCGCACACTTGATAAGCAGCGTATAGAGTTGGCTAGAGCAGAAGCTGCGTTAAAGCATTTTGATCAAATTCCCCGAACCGTCGGTGGTATTGGCCCGATGGGCACGTTGAATGCTGAGATTGCTCGTAAACGCGGACATATGCCACTCAGAAAACTTTTCAAACTAACCGGCGAAGCAATTCAAGCAATTAAACCAGTTTTTATGATGAGTCCTCTTTCTGTTGCACAATTTTTAGAACCAGGGTCAGTTGAATTTGACATCTTGGTTATCGATGAGGCCAGTCAAATTGAACCAGTCGACGCACTAGGCGCAGTTGCCAGATGCAAGCAACTGGTTGTGGTTGGTGATGATCGCCAATTACCGCCAACCCGCTTTTTCTCCCGCATGACGACCGAATCAGAAACCTCTGACGATGACGACGAGTCCTTCGTTGCTGGTGCAAGCGATGTTGAAAGTATCCTGAGTCTTTGCATGGCTCGCGGCATGCCACAAATGATGTTGCGTTGGCACTATCGTAGTCGCCATCAATCGTTGATTGCAGTCTCTAATCAGCAATTCTATAAAAATGAATTGTTTATCGTTCCAAGCCCATTTACTGCTGCCTCAGGAGCGGGGTTAAGGTTTAACTATGTTCCCAATGGTGTATTTGATAGTGGTGGGACGCGAGTAAACCGCGAAGAGGCAAAAGTTATTGCTGCGAAAATTATTGAGCATGCCAAAAATAATCCCCACCAAAGCTTGGGGGTCGCTGCATTTTCCCTTCAGCAAAAAATAGCAATTCAAGATGAACTTGAACTGCTGCGCCGCAAACATTTGGACGTTGAACCTTATTTTAATAATCATCCGAATGAGCCCTTCTTTATAAAAAATCTTGAAAATGTTCAGGGGGACGAGCGTGATGTAATTTTCATTTCTGTTGCCTACGCAAGAAACTCGTCCGGTTATTTGCCGATGAAATTTGGCCCCGTCAGTATGGACGGTGGAGAGCGAAGACTTAACGTACTTATTTCTCGTGCAAAACTGCGCTGCGAAGTGTTTTCTTCAATTAAGGCGGAAGATATCGACCTTGATCGTGGTAAAGGGAAGGGTGTTGCTGCGCTCAAGGTTTTCTTGAGTTACGCGGAGACCGGCAGGTTATCAATCGCAAGTCGTGAAAGTAGGGAGATGGAGTCTCCGTTTGAAGAAGAGGTTAAAGCTGCCTTGGAGGCGAAAGGCCTAACCATCCATCCTCAAATCGGAATTGCAGGATTCTTTATTGATCTAGCTATCTTGGATCAAGAGAAAACAGGCCGTTACTTACTGGGTATTGAATGCGATGGTACGAGTTACCATTCATCACGTTCAGCTCGTGATAGGGATCGCTTGCGTCAGGCCGTGTTGGAAGATCATGGGTGGATATTGCATCGAGTCTGGAGCACCGATTGGTTTAGACAACCTGAAAGAGAAGTAAACAAAATTCTCAGTGCGTTGGATGCGGCTAAAGCAGAGCTAACTGCTCGGCAAGAAAGGGATATACAAAAAGAGGCGGGTAGAGTACAGGTAAATATTGTTGATCGAGATGACCATTCTGTTATCGAGTTAACTACATTAAAGAACGAAGCAAATAAATATCAGGAAGCAAATTTTGATGTTCCCAAGCATGTAGAGCTTCATGAAGTCCCGGTAACTCGCCTCGCTCAAATTATTCATCAAGTTGTAGAAATTGAAGGGCCTATCCATAACGATGAAGTTATTACTCGTATTAGAACTTTATGGGGGCTTCAGCGTGCGGGCAATCGAATTCGTGATGTGTTGGAAGAAGCCAAAAAAATCGCCTTAGCTGGAGGAGGTGTATCTGCGGATGGAGACTTTTTGGATATTTCTAACCGGCCTATACGGGTTCGTGACCGTTCTGATGTGTTATCAGTAAACCTCCGTAAACCGGAGTTCTTACCACATCAAGAGATTCATGAGGCGATCAATAAAGTCTTGCTTGATAACCTGGGTGGCAAGAGGGATGAAATTCCATCTGAGGTTGCAAAAAGGCTAGGTTTTAATGTGGTTAGCTCTCAGCTAAGAGATCTAATCTCAAGCGGACTGGATGTTTTACATCACAGAGGAAAGGTTGAATTATCAGAAGGAATTTTTCGTTGGAGCAACACTAATATTTAGTTCTTCGTAAGTGAATTTTAATCAACTATTCCATGTTTCTGAAAGAAGGAAAACTCAAAAGCTTTTCTAATTTTTTGCTTCAAACAACAATTGATGCTTGTAAGATCAGTCAGCTCGTTATCTGAGAGAGAAATATGAGTCAAAATACAGTACATAATCCAGATCGTTATATGGCGGACTTGAGGCAAATACTGTCACAAGGGAAAAAGCGTATTGGTATATTATTGGGTGCAGGGGCGCCTGTATCTTTAAGAGTCGATGGCGAAGGAAAGTTAAGTGATACAGGCAGCTCAATTATCCCTGATGTTGCTGGGCTTACGAAATATGTGTTCGAAAATATTCTTGATGAAGATAGAAAAATTGTCGATCTTTTGCTGCCTGAGTTGGATCCCAATCCTAATATTGAAACAATACTGACCCGAATTCGCAGGCTTTCCCAAGCTATTGGAACTATTAAGATTCATGGGTTGGATGGCTCAGGCTATGAGGCTCTTGCAGAAAGAATATGTGAGAAAATCGGAGAGCGAGTGGCGCCATCATTACCGCAAGAAGTAAATCCGTACACTGAATTAGTTTCATGGGTCAGCGGCATTACCAGAGATCATCCCGTAGAGATTTTTTCTCCTAACTATGACTTACTTCTTGAAGAAGCTTTTGAGCGAGCGCATCTACCTTATTTTGATGGGTTTTCTGGGGCCCATAAACCATTTTTTGATCCAACGAGTGTTGCAACTGATCGACTTCCTTCTCGTTGGTCCCGTTTATGGAAGATCCACGGTTCACTTGGATGGGATATTTCTGGTGGGACAGTTATTAGAACGGGAAGCCGAAGTGCGACAAAATTAATATATCCAGATCACCTAAAATACGATCAAATATCGCGCCAGCCATTTTCATCTTTATTTGAAAGATTGAAATCCTTTCTTACCACTCCAGATAGCCTTTTAATTTGCACGGGGTTTTCATTTTTTGATTCTCACATTGCTGCTGTTCTAGATGAAGCATTAGAAGCGAATAAGCACACTGCGGTTCTTGCTTTTCAATATAAAAATTTATCCGATGAAATGTATGCTGTTGGTTTAGCATTAAAGCGGCCAAATATGAGTGTTTATGCACGAGACGGTGCTGTAATCTTTGGTGTGAAAGGCAATTGGGTTCCAGGGCAATCGCCTAGTAATGAGTGGCTTAACATTCGGCGCACCTTTTGGGGAGGAACTGGAGAAAACACATCAAATCAATTTCTTCTTGGCGATTTTTCTAAATTAGCTAGATTTTTTGCTCTTTCGCAATCATCTGAATTTATTTTTCAAAAGAATGCTGATGATGCTATCACGGAAGGAGAAGACTCTCCTTCTTCAGTTGATGAGGAAGATAGTATGAGTGCAGGAGAGAATAATGACTCTAAGTCGTGATCCAACATATATGGGTTCAGTTGAGTCTGTTTCCGGTTCCTCCGTTAGTGTACATCTGGCTAAATCAATTGCATCGGGATTATCAATTATCGAGGGTAGAACTTATCGAATTGGCCAGGTGGGGAGCTTTGTACGTATACCTCAAGGGTATCAAGACTTGTTTGGTGTCGTATCAGAGGTGGGAGCAAAAGCAATGCCTTCCAATTTGGATTCGGCTGCTGGTGAGACTGGTAGATGGATGCAGGTCCAATTAATTGGGGAGTCTGTTGGTAGCGTATTTGAGCGAGGTATAAGTCAATATCCAAATATTGGAGACAGTGTGCACATAACTACGGAATCAAATTTGGCTCGTATTTATGGGGCGAGTAAGTTTGGCCAAATTGTTATCGGCACTCTCTCCAGTGCAGAAAGTATTCCTGCTAAGGTATCGTTGAATGAGTTAGTGACTAGGCATTCTGCAGTTTTGGGGTCAACTGGGTCTGGTAAGTCCACCACTACGGCAAGCTTGCTACGCTCTATATGTGGGAATTCTGAATACCCGAGTGCTCGAATTTTGATGCTTGATGTTCATGGCGAATATGCAGAGGCTCTTTCTGATGTTGCAACAATTTTTTCAGTTGATCCAAGGCCTGGAGAAAAGGAGCTTTTTATCCCGTATTGGGCTCTAAGTAGTAATGAATTGCTTGATTTTTTAACTGGCGGTGTTAAGGACGCAAAAGAAACTGCATTTACGGACAAAATTTTTAGCCTAAAAATGCAATCTCATAATCATGCAAATTTTGCTGGTGTTGAATCAAACTCAATTACGGTTGATACGCCTATACCTTTTAGTTTGAAAAAATTATGGTATGAGTTAATTGATTTTGAAATTACAACTTTTGAAGGTCAGCACAGAGATCAGCCTACCAAACAAGATGATGGAGATATCGATGCACTTATTGCGCCGAAATATAAGCCCCATGGGATGGGTAGCACCCCACCGTTCATTAATACTCAAGCATTAGGAATCAGAAGACAATTAAATTTTCTTAGATCCAGACTTTTAGATCGCCGCTATAATTTTTTACTTCATCCTGGTCCTTGGGAACCGGATATAAATGGAGTTCCACAATGCGATTTAGATTTTTTGCTTTCTGAATGGTTGGGTAATGAAAAACCAATTACTATCCTGGACTTATCAGGGGTTCCAAGTATTGTTTTGGAATTGTTAGTTGGCTCTATTTTGAAAATAGTTTATGAAGCTTTATTTTGGAGTAGAGAAAAATCCGAGGGTGGAATAAATAGACCTTTGTTGGTGGTGATGGAGGAGGCCCATCGCTATCTATCAAAAGGGAAGAACAATCTGGCATCTGAAATAGTTCAGAAAATTGCGAAAGAAGGTCGCAAGTATGGTGTTGGTGCCATGGTAATTAGTCAAAGGCCATCTGAGGTTGATGAAACTATTTTATCTCAGTGCGGGACATTTTTTGCGCTGCGTCTTTCGAATCCAGATGACCGGGGGCGAGTACAAGGTGCGTTACCTGATGGGTTGATAACTCTATTAGATGTATTGCCAGTACTTCGAACTGGGGAAGCTATCGTAATGGGCGAAGCTGCTAAATTGCCAATGCGTTGTAGAATAACTCTGCCAGAAGAAGAATATCGACCTAAAAGCAGTGATCCTAAAGTTGCAGTTCAATGGGCATATGTCAAAAAACTCGAAGGCTACGACCGCGTTGTGGCATCTTGGAGAGCACAAAAACCGCGCGCTGTTGTTAAAGTACTAGATATAACTAGAAGCTTAATTCCCACTGAAGAAAAATAAATTAGGAGTATGCAATGGATAGAAATTACGTTTCGTCAACGAATATAGCTTCGATTGGCTACGATGAGGGTACTGATACTTTAGAGGTGGAGTTTTTAAATGGTAGTGTTTATCAGTATTACAATATATCCAAGGAAATGTATGATCAGTTAATGCAGGCAGGATCTAAAGGACAATTTTTCAATGCTTATATTAAGAATGCATATCCATACTCTAGGGTATGATCGCTTAATTAAAGTTAGTTATGTTTTACTTTTTAAAATTTTATGAACCAGATCGGTGAGGTCATGATATGGTTTTTGTGAAAAAAGTTGCGAAGGAAAAATAGTTATGCACGAAATAATCTGCCCTCATTGCAAAAAAGCATTCAAAATTGACGAAGCTGGGTATGCTGATATTCTAAAGCAAGTTCGGGATAACGATTTCGAGCAGCAGTTGCATGAACGGCTTGAATTGGCAGAGCAAGATAAGCGAAATGCTGTTGAATTGGCTACAACCAAGATCACTAGTGAGTTAGGAAAAGTCGCCTTTGCTAAGGATTCTGAAATCAAGGAGTTGAAAGCTAAGCTTGAAGCTGGTGAAGTCAAGCAGAAGCTTGCTGTAAATGAAGCGTTAGGTGTTTTGGAAAAAGAGCGTGATGTACTGGCGAATGAGCTCAAACAAGCAAAACATGATAAACAGACTGACTTACAGCTTGCCGAAGCGAAGCTTGTGCATGAGCTTCAGAAAGCTACCGCAGTTAAAGATGGCGAAATTCAGGCGCTGAAAGCCCAACTCGATTCCATTCAGATCTCTCAAAGGCTTGCTATTACTACTGCGGTTAATACAGTTGAAAAAGAACGTGACCAACTGAAGAGTGACCTTGAGCGAGCAAGACTTGAGAAACAGCTTGCTGAAAGCTCACTCAAAGACAAGTATGAAACGCAAATCAAAGATCGCGATGATACGATTGAACGCTTACGCGACATGAAGGCTCGCCTGTCAACCAAGATGGTTGGTGAAACACTTGAGCAGCATTGTGAGATTGAATTTAATCGAATCCGGGCAACAGCTTTTCCAAAAGCATATTTCGAGAAAGATAACGACGCTCGAAGCGGTAGCAAGGGAGATTACATTTTTCGAGATTCGGACGACGCTAACACTGAAATAGTGTCGATAATGTTTGAAATGAAAAACGAAAATGACCAAACCGCTACCAAGAAAAAGAACGAAGACTTCCTAAAAGAGCTAGATAAAGATAGAAGTGAAAAAAATTGCGAATATGCAGTGCTTGTTTCACTTTTAGAGCCCGATAGTGAGCTTTACAACTCTGGGATTGTCGATGTCTCTCATCGCTTTCCGAAAATGTATATTGTCCGTCCCCAATTCTTCATCCCAATAATTACTTTACTTAGAAACGCTGCCCAGAATTCACTAAAGTTCAAAACAGAACTAGCACTCGTTAAGGCCCAGAATATCGATATTACTAACTTTGAGAGTGAGCTCGATGAATTTAAGACAGGCTTTGCTAGAAATTATGAGTTGGCCTCCAAGAAATTTAAAACTGCAATAGATGAAATTGATAAAACTATTGATCACCTTCAAAAAACTAAAGAAGCTCTTCTTGGTTCTGAAAATAATCTTCGTCTTGCCAACAATAAAGCGGATGATTTGACGGTTAAGAAACTAACCAAAAATAACCCAACGATGGCTGCAAAGTTTGCTGAATTAAAGAGTAGTGAATCACCTAGTTAAAATTGAATTTTTATCAAAAGCCAGTAATTGGCGAAAATCTATATCAAGGCCAGATGACATCTTGTTTTTTCAGTTTTAGGGTTATCAATAAAGTTAAATTATTCAGAGTTGCAGATGAATAGCGCCAAATTAGGTTGGGGGCTTCATGCCTCTGGACGAATGCGTCATATTGAAATGGCTGAGCGAGGAAAGAAATGCGACTGTGTGTGCCCGGATTGCGGATCACCTCTTATTGCAAAAAAAGGCGATCAAGTGGTATGGCATTTTGCTCATGCCGTACCTATTGAGTGTAACGGCGAGAGTGCATTGCATCGGGCAGCGAAGCAAGTCATTGAGGATGCTGCAACTAATCATTTTTCAATATTGCTACCAGAAATTTCCGGCACGGTGTCCCAGCAGGATATAAGAAGACGTCATTTTGAGGGGGTGTGGAGTGTCCCATCTCGCCTTGCTGAAATAAGTGCGGCCAGTCAGGAAGTCAGAATCAGGTCTGATCTAATAGCGGATGTCTTAGCAATATGTGATCAACAGGAAGTTGCCATTGAAATATGTGTTACTAACAGAAAGACTGAAGTTGAACAGCAAAAATACGAAGCAGCAGATGTATCTTGTATTGAAATTATGCTTTTCGATATGAAGTGGAATGCTTCGGTTGAACTGATTGAGGAAGCGGTTCTAAGAAGCGCGTCTAGATGCTGGATTCATTGTGTACATGCCCGATATCGGATAGATGCAGCTAGGGTAGATCTTAATCAAAAAATTCAAGATCAGATTAGAGATGAGGCTGCTACCTTCGATGGATTCTGTTCGCTTATTATGGATTCAGAGATTAAACAGCTGAATCTGCTTAATTGGCCAATCCTCAAAGCAAAATTTTCTCAAACTAGTGATTCTAGTATTACAACAGTTGAGGTGAGCGAGACACCGAAAATTACCAAATTTTTAGATGTTTGTTCCAGATTTAACGGAATTATTGAGTCAACGGGAATTGTGAATAATAAAATACCTGTTGGTGTTTATTTTATTCTTGATGGTATTGATATATCTACCATTTCCATTGGTAGCCCCTCCCTGATTATCTCCGTAGATATCAATGAGTTTGAATCTGTGAGCCTTGAGAAATGTGGGCTTACTTGGGTTGGAATTGACCGTTGGATCGATAAGTTAAATGCTAAGGCTGTGGAAAAATATCAAAAACGAGAGAATCAGCGACTGGAGTCTGAAAAAAGAATAGATAGTTTTGCTGAATATTTTATTGGCTTAAATAACTTAGAAAAACTTGCATTTATTGCTAATAAGCTGAACATCTCACCGCCTTCTTATATCGGTCCTGTTGTTTTTCATTGGAATACAACTTGGTCTATATGGAAGGGACTGGTTTGGTACTACTATGTATTTAAAAAGAAAGAAGAAGTTGTTTATTTATCCTCAATAGCTGAATGTAAATGGTTATCTCGTCTTTTGAGTTGGTCTGATACAAGTGAATCTATTAACAAACGTCAAAAGGACCTGTGGTTTTGGTTTAAAGATCTTGAGTCAATAGGATTGGTGGGGCACGAAGGGGCTCAATTCTTTAATGTTTCTAAGATGCTTCCCAAAAAATTTGTTCCATGGGAAAAAATTAAAGTTAAATGAGATTAGAAGTTAGATTACATTTTTCTTGGATATTTGGTGTTTAATTTTTTAGTTTTCATCTGAATACTTTTTATTTTGCGTGGTTTGTAATAAATGGCAGTGATGTACCCAGATTTTGGCCCTAAGGAAAATGATAGCTCGATAGCAGAGCCACTTGTTTATAATTTACTTAAAAGTGGGCTGGATGATAATTTTCATGTTATCCACAGTCTTCCATGGCTGTCCTCAATTGTGGACAAGTTTAGAGAGGGCAGTAAAAGTCCCATTGGGGAAATTGATTTTTTGATTTTTCATGAGTTTTATGGTGTTTTGGCGATAGAGGTCAAGGGCGGGGCAATTCAGCACAATTCCAGTGGATTTTATTATAGTCAGGGCACGCAGGCATCAAATCCACAGGGACAGCTGAGGCGGGGTGTGTTTGCTCTTCAAAATTGGTTTAAGAATAAAGGGCGGCAACTGTTCATAGGTCACTGCTTTTGCTTTCCACAATCTCAAGTATCTTTGAATGACCTCCCACCTGAGGCGGTAGATTGGTCATGTGATCCTCCTTTGAATTTAGTGATAGATATTGACGATATTCCCAATATCGAAAAGCGCATCACTGAAATTATGGACTACTTTCGTAAGCAGCGATTATTTGAAGCATTTAAAAGTAATGAGTTGTTGCAGCTTGTATCCTTAATTGTTCCCGAAAAAGACTACAGTCCATGTTGGTATTCCAGAATTGAAAATGACAATAGGGTATGGCTTAGTTTAACTCCTGAGCAGACAGAATGTGTTGCTCTTGCGACAAAAAAGACAAAGTTCCTGGTAAGTGGTTGGCCTGGATCAGGTAAAACAATTGTCGCAATACAAACGGCTCGTAATTTATCTGATAACAATCAGCGTGTATTGTTCTTAACTGTTAATAAGCTTATAGCTGATAAAATCGAAGAAGAATTAACGGACTTTGCCAATACTAGTGTTTTTACCTTTCATGGTTTATGTCGTCAATCCGCTGAATTTTGTGGTTTGGCAGTTGAGGGTAATGATTGGTTGAATGATGGTGCTTATAAAGCGCTTGAACAATCGAAAGAGTTTCATTTTTTTGATCAATATGATGCTCTGATTGTTGATGAGGGGCAGGCAATTAGAGAAATCGGTTGGCAGACACTATTTTCTGCGTTCGAACATAAGAAGATTGTTGTTATGTATGATGTTGCTCAGGCATTCCCTTATGAGCAGCCGTCTACAGGAGAACAATTGGAAGCGTTTATCGGCGCAAAACCTTATTTATTAACACAAAGCTTAAGAATTCCAAAAGCAATTTGTAATCGTTTAAAACTGTTTGTTATGCCCGAGTATTCGGTGACAAATCCTCGGTATGAGGAGCTGGATGCATTAGCCGAAATAGCTGCTCACAGTCAGGAGACCAGTTTATCTCAGGTGATACAGAAGCTTAGAGCAGAGAATATTCCTTTCGAATGGATTACCGTGCTCAAACCTTCATCGAAAAGTGTTTCTGTAGAATTGGTCCCTCAAGGAATTAGGGTTGAAACAATTGGGCGTTATCGAGGAATGGAATCGCCAATAATTATAATTTTTGCTCATGCAGATATGTCGGACACAGAGTTTTTTTGTGCATATTCTAGAGCGACTAGCCGTTGTATAGTGATTTTAGATGCTTTTGATGTTAGCGAGGAACGGTATTCGAGTTTAGGAAAGGCGTTATATCTTGAGAAAAAAGATGATGTTGATACTGAGTTGAAGAAATCATTTGTTTCAACCGCCATTCATAATAGTTCTTTGTTATTTGAGCCGGTCATTGGTGGCAGTGTTGCTATTAATTGGTGTGGTTATTGGAATGGTTATTCATTGTGTCCTCAAATACCTGAGTCCTTTAGATTATTAGTTGTTGAACACTTTACTCAAGTTGAGTCGCCCCTGATTTATACCTGGAGAAATAAAGATCGACAATATTGCAGGTTAATTCCTGAGCATTCCATAGGTTTTACTTCTTCTGTTTCATTACGGTTTTGTCAGATTTGTGGTGCACTAACACCGCATGTAACAGATATTATTGATATTCAGCGTGCCCTAATTGATAAGGAGGTTTCAACAGGTGGCATTGGCAATGAGAGGAGAATATGCGTACCTTGTAGAACTAGTTTTAATTCAAGAGATGAGCGTTTTGAAGGTCATTATGAATATATCAATGATATTCTTGAAAATCCAAATGATCATCCTGATGAGGTAAGGAAGAGCATAGATCCATATCTTTTTGCTATTGGTGTAATGAAAAGACATAAATTTAAGCATGATGAAAAATTGCTTATTGATTTAATTGATTCACATGCAGGAATTGGTAAGGTTGCAATGGTGTTGGCAATTTTTGTTTTACATAAAGATTATGTTAGGCGAAGGATTTTTGAATTTAAAATATCAGAAGTGGCCAAGGCGTGCCATAATTTTAATGATGGCTTGAAAGAATTTTCATTTCCCCAGTGGCAAGGATTTGTAAATGCCGCGTGCGCTAACCTTGAAAAGCTCAAGGTTATTGAGACCGTTAGTAAAGGGCAGAGGAAAATTAATGAGGAAATATTTGGAACGATAATTGGTTGATGATTTTTACATAAAAACTCATAGTGATAAGAAGACAAGTCAGTTTTGTAGTGTAGTGACTTGTCTTCTTTCAAGTTGAAGTGTCAGATTTTGTCGAGACTAGTGCAACTAATAAAAAATAAATTATTTATGTTCATATTCCGTTTTTGATATCAGATTGCCATTTTCATATTCTTCTTCCCACTGAACATAGCCATCTTTTAAAAGCCCAATAGAGAAAGTTCCTGCATTGAGAAGCTGAATTTCAGTGGAGGCGGCTTGATACTCATCGTACGACGCATTTTGCTTTAGTCCGAAGTGTTTGCGTGTTCCGTGCAATTTTCCATCTTTATAGTTTTCCTCCCATTCACTCCATGTACTAAACCCAGACTGTTTTCCATCTTCCCAGTCAAGATGGGTTAGTAATTTTTCTCCACTTGCATCCCATATTTTTTCTTCACCTTCCTTTCTGTTTTCTGACCAATGAGTGATTTGTATTAGTTTTCCTGTTTTGTAGTTATATCGTTCATCTGAACCATCACGTTTCCCTTCTTTCCATGAAGTTTTTGAAACTAAATTTCCGCTTTCTTCATCCCATACCTGCTCCACGCCATTTTTAAGATTATTTTTATATTCTAATTTAGTTGTCGTAAATCCATTTTTTGTTTTGCACTCAAAATTCCCATCTAGTTGACCCTCCTTCATTTCGACAGAGCAACTAGTGGAAAAAGCTCCTAGGTTGCGGTAGTTCGTTACGGTACCGGTAAACGGTTCATTGTCATTAATTTTGTAATGCAGTCCTTGAATGAGCTTTAGCTGTCTTGCATCAATTGTTTGATTGCAGCCGGTAACGATTAGAGTCACAAAGAAGGTGCAAATTAGCGCTGTATATTTATTGAGCATTTTCTTTTTTCCTGTGTTGAAAAGAGGGGTATTTCATTTACGCTGAAAACTAAGGATTCCTTAGTACAATTTGAAGTATAACCTAAGAATATCTTAGCCTCACGTATAGGAGGCTAAGATGCTGATATTCTCCAAAAGGTTAAAGGCAGCAAGGCAAGAAGCTGCTCTATCTCAAGAGCGGTTAGGAATTTTGGCCGGTATTGATGAAATGTCTGCAAGTGCCAGGATGAATCAATATGAGAAAGGTAAGCATGAACCTGATTTTTCAATGGTAGAACGATTAGCAAAGGTATTAAATGTGCCTGAAGCGTACTTTTACGCAAAGGATGACGATATTGCTTCGATAGCTGTGCAAATACACAGAATAAATAAAGATAAAAAGGCACAAGTTTTAATGAGGCTAAAAGAATGTTTATTGGAGTTATAAAATGCTTAAATTAGGCCTCTTTCAGCAAAACTCACTATATCAATCCCTCCCACCACCAAATGATCCAACACCCTGACATCAATAGTATCGAGAGCCTGGATTACACGAGTGGTAATACGTTTGTCAGCTTCGCTTGGCATTGCGGTTCCGCTGGGGTGATTGTGGGCCAAAATCACGGATGCTGAGTTGTTGTCGAGCACGGCTTTTACGATCTCTCGCGGATAGATTGCGGCACCGTCAATCGTCCCCTGAAATAAGGTTTCATAACCAAGAACACCATTTTGATTATCTAGGAAAATAACAATAAAAAGCTCCCGATGTTCTTTGGCGAGAATAATTTGCAGAAATTCTCTCGTGGCATCTGGTGAGGTTAAATAATTACTGCGGGTAAATCGTTTCGTTACAATTTTTTCTGCCCAATAAAGGACATCTTCCTCCGAAATATTTTCAGGAAGTTTTTCTGTCTCTGTATTCTCCGTGGAATTTAGATACAAATCGTTACTCATTTTTCATAACTCCTAAAAGCATAAAGCCCCGGAGCTTTTTAGGCTCCGGGGCTTTATGCTGTGGTGGAAATGTAAATTAGTTACTGAAGGTGTAATGGCAGGTATTGCATACGTATTCGCTAATGACCTTTTCATCGATCATCTTGCCAACGGCATGACCCGCCTCGCAGCCACTAATAGAACCGCAGATTAGTCCGGCTATTGCGCCAGTAAACATGCCAACAGGGCCGAATATCGTTCCGATTCGATAACCGTAAATAGCTCCGCCGATAGTGCCTATAGACGCACCAGTTCTTTGGGCTATTTGCGAGCCGGATACATTTGGAGAATTGCATTTGGGGCAAAAGATACTCATAACTCACCTCGATTAAACAATGGCACCGCTTCAAGGGCGGCTCATTGAGATGATGTAGGTTTGAGTTTTTTTAGATTGGTGCGGGTGGAAGAGGGTGGTGAAAGTATTTCGATGTTGCAATGAATTAACAGTAGCTCTCCTATAGTGAGGTTCTACTGAAGCTAATTCCTTGTGATGCTTCCTTTTGCCATGCCATATCGCGTTTATCGTACCGGGTGGTCGTGCTGACATCGCTGTGTCCCGCGAGTTGCCGAACCGTGTTTAAGTCCACTCCTTTTTCAAGCAGCTGAGTAATGAACGTTCTGCGCAAATCGTGCGGTGTAAATTTCTCGACACCAGATAATGCTTGCAATGAGGTGAGCATGTAATCCAAGCCACTTGGCGACAATCTATTGTCAATTACTTTTCCACTTTTGATAATCTTGCAAAACAGTGCACTGCTACTGCTATGGCGATATTGTTTCCATTCTTTTAAGGCTGCTATTACTTCGGCTGCTAAAAATATTTGACGATGCTTTCTGCCTTTGCCCTCCATCACCGTCAAAACACCATTCTTAATATCAATGTCACCAACATCAAGCGAACAGATTTCCGAACAGCGCAAACCAGCCCCGATGCCTACCAATAAAATCGCACGGTCGCGCGATCTTGCAGTAGGGCAGGTGATTTTGTTGCAGCCTTCGAGCAGTTTTGTGATTTCTGTGTTTGATAAGCGCCTGCCGGTCCTTGTTGCATTGCCTTTTAATGTTTTAACTGAATTGATTCGCAATAGGGTATCTGCATTGATTTGCCCCAGATTGAAAGCTGTTTTGGCAACACCTTTTAATCCCGCTAAAGTAAGGTTGATACTGCTAACTGCGTATCCTGCCTCCGTAAATATTGAGCGAATCAGTTGCACTTTTTCAAAGGTCAGTGTGCTCCAGTCAAAACGTTCGATAGGTTTTTCATGGCCCAGGATAGATGCACATTGTTGTAGTAACGTCTTCATCGATTTTCGTCCTGTGGGAGCCAGGCTATCCAAATAAATTGAATAAGCTGATTTTATTTCTGTTTTAAATTTTGATGTTGAAAGTTTGGTTTTAACTGCGTGGTTAGCCATAAGGCCTCCTGTTTAAACAGTAATAGAAGTCCTGCGATCAATGGATTTGATCAGGGATAGTTGATGTGTGAAAAGGGTTAGAACGAAGGGGGAGAGTACTAGCGGTTTAATGCACATTAAACCGAGTAAAAAGATTAGGGAAATCAATAATTAAATTAATCTGAGGAGCGGTTCCTTTCGTATCTCCAGCCGCTGTTCAGGCCTTTTTTGTTGAGTTAATGCTTGTGTATTGCCTCTAATGGCAATTTGGACGATTTTTTTAAAGGTTTTCTCTCGGTGTGACTGAAACTATCTTTCTTGTTCAGAGGAATGATGTGTATCTGATTATTTTTGGAGTAGTGAAATAATTAAGTGATTTGGGATAGAATGATATCCAAAATTTTCTCAATGGAGCTGAAAATGGCGAAGGTATTTTTTTCGTACTCGCATGAGGACGAATCCTATCGTGATCGATTGGAGAAGCACTTGTCACCTCTGCGTCATGAGGGGTTGATCGAATCCTGGCATGATAGAAGGATTTTAGCAGGCACTGATTTGAATAACGAAATCGATAGGAATATCAATTCGGCTGACATTATTCTTTTATTAGTTAGTGCCAGTTTCTTAGGTTCTCATTATTGCTATTCTATAGAAATGAAGCGGGCAATGGAGCGGCATCATGCCAAGGAGGCTAGGGTAATACCTGTTATTGTGCATGCTTGTGATTGGACAAACACGCCAATTGGTAGGTTATTAGCTGCTCCTAAAGATGGTAAGCCCATTGCTTCTTGGGCGATCATGGATGAGGCTTATCTGGATGTTGTTCTGCAAATTCGTGCAGTGATAAAAGATTTACACCAAAATCAAGTTCCAATATCCCAATCTCAGGGTGAATCTATCTCTACCACTCAAAAATCAATTGTTGAGCCCCCCTTTCGTTCCAGCAATCTTAGGCTTAGAAAGACATTTTCAGATTACGACCGCGACCAGTTTTACCAGGAATCGTTTCAATTTATTGCAAAGTATTTCGAGGCATCTTTAGCTGAGTTGAAAAATAGAAACCCCGGAATAGATACGCAATTTCGTCAGATTGATGCAAACACTTTCACTGCAACGATTTATGTGAGTGGAACTCGAAGTAATGAGTGTGCCATTAATCTGGGGGCAGGAACGATAACTGGTAAAGGAATTTCTTACTCATCTGATGTGTCTGTGCGCGGAATGAACAGCTACAATGAAATGCTCTATGTGGAGGCAGATGATCAGTCCATGTATTTGAAATTAACAGGAATGTGGAATTTTAAAAATCCGGAAGCGAAATTGTCTCAAGAGGGGGCAGCAGATGCATTCTGGGATATATTAATAAAACCGTTACAACAGTAAAAATATCCAGTGATCATGAGTATTTAAGGACACGAGGTTAACAATAAAATGCTTAAAACGGAAATTGCATCTATTGCTGAATATTTGGAGTGGACACAGAAAATTCAGCAAGAAACGGCTCAGGAAAATTCCATTGTTTTTTATCGGGGTCATGCTGACATTTCTTACCAATTAGTTCCAAGCGTTTACCGTGAAAACAGCGCGGGTGAAAGTTATCGTGCTGTAGAGCATCATTTGTATCAGGAAATGTTGCGACAAGATCCCATGGCATTTATTAATGATCATACCGTGTTTGATAGACTGGTTCGCATGCAGCATCATGGATTGCCTACAAGATTGCTTGATGTTACTGCGAACCCTCTTGTTGCTCTGTATTTTGCATGTGAGGATGTTTCATCAGATGATGGTCAAGTGATTGCTTTTTCTAGGGGTTTGTCTTTAGTTGACTACTCTTCGTCTGTTCCAGAGCATGCATTTGTCGGTTTGGAAGTCCGTTCTAATTTAGATCTGCTGGGTGTGCAAATAGCCGAAAACCTTGTTGGTTTTTTTAAGAGGTATCAAGGTGTTAATAGTCGATACGCTAAATTTGATCAGGCTTTTCAAGCTGCATTATTGGCTTATATAACAGCATTGGAAAAAATAAATTCAAATATGGACATTTTGGGGGTTGCTGCTTTATTGGCAGATATTGACTCTTCCGTTGATTATTTTTCGCAGCAATGGAATGATCTTTTTGGCGCTGATGTTGAGACAGCAAACTTAAATGATAAGCCGGAGATATTAAGGGCAAATATATTTTTGATGAGTTTCTCTAAAGAGTATTTAGATTTCTCAGCAAAGACCATTAAAACCATTTGCGGGCAGTTAAAGATAGGGCAGAGCGACGAACGTTTGTTGCATAGATTTATACAACAATTTACTTTCTATTATTTTGTTAATCCGCCAATTAATAATGAGCGCATTCGGCGTCAGAGAGGCGCTTTCCTTATTTGCTCTCCTGCTAAAACCATTCATTGGACGATTCAAAATGTGCAACAATCTATCGTTGTCACCATAAAAGCTAGCGCAAAAAGTAGTTTATTAAAAGATTTGGCTCACTTGGGTATGACTCGTAGTTATTTGTTTCCTGAACTACACGAATTAGCAAAGGAATTGAAAGGAAAGTTTTCACCATTTACAGTCAAGTAGAAGCCTATTATTGAATTAACCTTAATTAAGTTGCGGTATCGGTTGACCTGAGACTGAACAGCTGAGAAATATGTTTTTGCACCCAGTGATATCCAATATGCTCTTGCTCCAAACGTAGTCCGGTTTGGATACGGTTATCCCGAAGATGGTTATATAAGTCTAGTTCTTCAGGGGTCAACTTGTGCAGATCTGCTCGTTGAGGTTTATCCTCGATTCCCCATAAAGATTTGTGAGCTTCGAGGGTCGTTCTGTCCATAAGGAAAGATTTGACATGACTGAAATGGCCGCGTAGTTGATTTAAAATGGCGAAGCCATGAGTATCAATATCTCCCCAATAATGAATGGCACATTGTTCCAGCCATTGAGCTTTTGCTAATGCATCCCATCCATATCCAGAGCCAAAAATAGCAATTGAGGCTGGTAGGTTAGGTAATGCTAAAAAATTGATTTCATTTTCAGTAATTAATATTTTCTGAACGTTAATCTTCAGTTGGCTAAAGCTACTGACATCCAGTGTAATATCTGGACAAGAGATGCCTGTAAGTGCTTGAATTTTAGGATCTAGAATACGAAAACGAATGCGTATGGGCTTCTCTAAAAAACCATAGCGGGCTGCGAATTGGCTGGTACCGCTCTTGGTTGTGTCTATGTGGCTTGCGGGTATAACTAGATCAAGTAGCTCGGAGAGGACAGGGCGGTGCGATTCGATAAATTTAGTGCTTATTAAAGGTATATCCACTTGGCGCAAATAAATTTTCGGCAGTGGATGTGTGCTGATCCAATTCACTATGGCTAATAAATGTTGCCACTTGTTTGCCAGCTCGACTGCCAGCAGCGGTCGTTTTTCCAACCAAGGTAATAGGCCTGGGCAATCTTGATGAGTTTGTTCGACCAATGATTTAAATATATTCCTCTCTTGCTGTTTATCAATGAGGTAGAGGGCATCATCAATTGAGTCGATCCATATGCGCTGAGGGAGTCTTTGTAACCCTTGCACAGGATGGCGAACCTCTCGCCATTCCACTCGCAGCGATCTGGTGTTTGCCAATTCTGCGATCCATTTACGTACATCTTCGAAGCGATTAGTGATGTCCGTTGATGAAGGGCTTTTGATTTTCAACGATAATGGAAATGCTGTGTTTCCCGTAACGTCATCTCGTAATAAGTCACCGTTGTCCCAAAACCGTAATAATTGAGTTTTTATATCTTTAGGTGTCGTCCACATTATTCTGGAGCCCTAGGTAGGTTGGTTACATCTTTATTTTTTTGTTCTCGATATTCTTCGATGGAGAGGTTGCGTAATTTTGAAGCTCGACCACCTTCGTTGTGTACAAAGCCTACATTGGCAACAAAGGGTTCTATGATGTGAATTTTTTGCAGTGGGGTAACAATTAACAATTGCAGATTAAGTTGTCGGAATAATTTTAATCCATATTGCGCAGATTCATCCGAGCCGCGCCCAAAAGCTTCGTCAATGACCGCGAAACGGAACGAGCGTGAGCGCACTGCGCCCCATTCCAGTCCGAATTGATGGCCAAGCTTGCCGCAAGAATGGTATAGGCCAATTTTTCTTTTTGGCCTCCTGATTTTCCACCTGAGTCCGAATAGTGCTCATGCTCGGTGTCGTCTTCACGCCAGCGCTCACTGGCAGCAAATAAAAACCAGTTTCGCACATCGGTAACTTTCGCGGTCCATCGGCGATCCTGTTCTGATAAGCCTTCGCGACCTCGGAATCGATCAATAATGGCTTTGACCTGCAAAAACTTTTCCTCTGAATATTGTGCATCGTTGATATCTTCAATAGAGCTTGTGAATGCACCCTCAGTGCAAGCGCGTAGTTCTTGTTGGAAATCGCGAACCTCAGCGTCGGGGCTGGGTTGTGATTCTAAAACTATGTAACGTCCAGAATTGTAGTCGATTCCTGCAAGTGACTTGTTAATGTGCGCGATGCGTTCTTTAATTGTTTCTCGCTCCCGCGCCAATTGCGCATTAAAGTTGGCTATTTCATTAATAGTGTTAACATTGAGCAGTTCTTTAAAGCGATTGAGAAAACGTGGTAGATCATCTTTATTGAGTTGTACTAGTAGATTCTCGTACTCGTAAGTAGCGTCCAGGCTGGCATCGATTTCGGCTGTTTCCAGTTTGAATTTTTCTTTGAAGAAAGACATGGCTTTAATAATTTTTTCACTTAATCGTCCTTGTGCCTTAGTTTCATTATCAATTTTATTTTGTATCCAGGCTCGCATATCCTGTTCGCGGTTACCGCAGGATTCTACAGTTAATTGGTGCTCGCCCAGCGCTTCGGCACGCATAGTTTCCAGTTTAGCTAACGACAATTCTTCTACAGTAGCCTCTTGAAGTAAATCAGCTGTTTGTTGGTGAAGCTCCTGAGCATCGGTATGTTTTTGTTCCACTTTGGCGCGCGTATCTCGTGCTGATTGGAGTTCAGTTACAGTACCCTTTAACGTTTGCTGCAATTCTCGCAGATTGTCATTCAGCTGCTTGAGAACATCAGACGCTTGCTCCAGCGCTGAACGCTCATCTTCAAGCCGTGCGATATTAGTTGCTACGCTAGTCCAGTCAAGCTCTTCAAAGTTCGTAAACTCTTCAAGGCGCGCAAGAGTTTCGAGTCGACTTCGTAATTGCTGGCGTTCGAATTCTATTTTATTGATCTTTCCGCCCAGATCGCCCAAGCGTTTTTCGAGCTGACGGCGTTTTACCTCCAGCGCGACAATTTTTGCACTGTTGTTCCAGCCGAGCACATAATGGCTGTCATCCTCAATGCGGTTACGATCATCTTTTTCGTGCCTCCCACTAGGATCTTTAATTTGGCCCGCCCGTGTTATGGCACGTACTTCGCGCCGAAACTGTTCTTGGGTCGCACAGCAGGCAACATCGAATCGATGTGTGAGCTCTCGCTCTAGCCAGTCGTAATAGGGGGAATCGAGTTTAATTGCTAGCTTGCGGACTAATGAATCACGGTGTAAGTCAGGCATTTCGCCCGATTTGCGTGGTCGCACATGGAAATATACTAAGCGACCACGCAAATGGTTGTTATCTACCCATTCCGCAACAACTTTATAATGTGCATCAGGTACTAGAAGCGAAAGCCCGAAGCTACGCAAGAGACGTTCTGCCGCTCCTTCCCAATCACGTTCTTCTTCGCGTACCTGAATAAGTTCACCTGCGAAAGGCATGTCATCCGCATTCAGCCCCAGTGCGGTACAAATCGCAGTGCGTATCCGGATGTGCTTATCTTCAATTTTACTTGTGCGATTTTTGAGGCTATCGATTTCACTTGATAGTTGATCATGTTCTTTTTTTCCATCACGCATGATCATGGCTTGCTCAGTTAATGAGTTCTGTAAATCAGCATCGAGGTTACGCGCATCTTCGCGCCAAAGTGTAAAATTCCCGCGTTGATTTGCAAAATTCTCTGCATCCATTGCTATCGGTTCACCTAATAAGGTGGCAAGGTCATTGTAGCGTTGTGCTTTAATCTTGCGGGTATCTCGTAATTGTTCTTTCTTGCGAATATCGGCGGCGAGTTTTTCTAGGCGGTCACCACCGTTGTCATTAATTGCCTGTTTCAGCTCGTCAACTTGGTTACTTTGTTCGTCGTGAATACTCTCAAGATTTTGTACTTGTACATTTGCGCGGGTCCAGTCTTCGGTCAAAATATTCAGGCGCTTGTTTAGCAAGTTCAGTTTTAACTCAGCAAAGTAAGGGCGAAGGTGTTCACGGCAAGTGCGCAAGCCTTCGACCTCTGCTACAAGCAACTGATGTCGGTTGCAATCTGCAACGAGCGGTGTTAACAACTCAATTTGTTCTTGTGCTTTGAGTACAGCTTGGTGAGCACGGCTAAGATCATCAAAATGCGTTATTAGTGCTTGTATTCGTGGAGCAACTTCAAATGGTTCCAGCATGTGGCTGCGTACAAATTCGGTAAGGTTTCCCACGGATTTCATCGATACGGTTTGATGAAAAAGCTCTAGCGCTTGATCGTTCTCAATACCGAATCGGCGGCGAAACCAAGCAGCATAAGGAGGAAAGCTGTCATTGATCTCTGCACCTGCATTACGCAATTTTTTACGCAATTGGGTGATGTCTGAACCAAAGTTAGCGAAATCAGTGGCAATAGATAATGCCTTTTCTGCCCCCATAAAAAAACGTGCCGGTTGTCCTTGAGAGTCTTTCATCCAGAAAACTTGTGCCAGGCTCACCGTCTGGTCATAGCCGGCGTTATGGAATACTCCCAAAATGACAGAATAACCATTGTTATCACGCAAACTAACTGGTTTTGCTGTGCCAGTAATTTCGCTGCGTTCAGATTTATAGTGCCCGAGCACGTAAGAGCGAAGCGTTCGTTCTTTGTTGTCGGCACCAGCGGCCTTGTTGTAGGCGATACGGTTTGCGGGTACAAGTAGCGTGGTAATGGCATCAACTAAAGTAGATTTACCGGAGCCTATATCGCCAGTGAGCAACCCATTTTTACCTTCCAGCTGTAATGTCCACACTCTGCTGTCAAAGGTTCCCCAGTTGAAAACTTCCAATCTCTGTAGGCGAAAGCCAGAGAGGGTATCATCGGCTACGAAGTCCAATCCTAAAACTTCCGGGTTATTCATCTTGTGCTCCCTCTTTGTTGGAGCCTGTGCCCGACAGCGCAGATTGGTAGATCGCTAATCTTGCATCAAATTCGGCTAACCATTGTGCATCGACAAACGCTTTTAGAATTCGGCGAACCTCATAGCTGTTGGGGCCAGAAGTGGCGCCGGAGGCAGGTTTGAGTTTGTGTAGAAAGCCTAGCTCAACGACTTTGGTGATGGTATTTTCGATCTGATCAATTAGTTTTGCTTCATTGGGTCCATCGGGAAGAAAAACACGCACTAGTTCTACTATTTCATCGCGGCTGAGTACCAAACGTGTGTCGCCACCGCTGGCATCAAACTCTGCCAGTTTTTTGCGTAACAGCGCGAGTAGTAAGCTGACTGCAAATGATAGGGGGCGGCGCACAACCAATCGGGGCAGATGGGTTGAGGGTTTATCGTCGGTTGGGTCAGGTCGACTTTTCAAAAAGGCGTAACCTTCAGCTTCATCCAGGATCAGGTCAAGATTGAGTATTGCCACATAGTCACGTACTCGAGCTTGCAGCTTCAGTAGCGCTGCCCAGAGGCGTTCATCGCCGTCACGATAGAGTACGTTTTTAAGTAAATTGATTAGCAGTATTGATAAATCATTAGCAGGAGCCTCGGTGGGGGCTGCATATGTGGTGTTCGAGAATTCTTCCATCCCTTGCCTCATCGTTTGTTCTTATTTAACGATATCTTAGCGTGTGAAAATTATCCTGGGTAACTGGGCACTACGGGTAAATATCACGCCATCTATTGCCAAGGCTTGCCATTGGATTGGTTCATTTGTGCTTTCATCGACCACAGTTGTGAAAGTCTCACTGCCCAACTGCAAATAAACCACTAATTCAGCTAGTCCTTGCTGCAAGGGCTGGCTGACCACCAACTCACTCAACGTAATTTGGGCTTTATCTTGTAGGGCGTGACGAATGTGACGTGTGAGTCGTGCTTTGTCCACTACCACCTGATCGAAGAGCGCTGATGGATCAATATCCTCATCACCTACTTGCAGCGCAATATTAGCGATGATTGGCTTGATTGTTGGTGTGAACAATGGCCGCTCCATCGCTAATTCTATATCGGCTTTGGCTTCAGCCATTTCCATAATGACGCCTTCAGGCGGTACTTCCCGTAGCGCTAAAGCTTTACTTTCGATACTTTGTAGAATGTCCATGATGCGGCGGTTTTCCAACCACGCTTGATCATCCAGAAATCTGCGTAATTGCTGTGATAAGGCAGCAACGGTGCGTTGGGTGTGTTCACCCGCTTCCATCCAATCATAGTGAATTCGCCGTGTGCGAGTGTCGGGGTTCAGGTCACTTACAGCTGGCAAAGCGAGTACCCGATCCAACAGCTCGGTCAGCTCTTCTTGGCGGCGGCTTGATAGTAAAAACTCCCAGAATGCGCGGAAGCTCTTACCTTGATCAGAGTCAGCAATCGCATCTCGTTCCCCCATGATGTCTTCCAAGAGTTCGCCTTTACTGCCTTCCCAGAGAGCAATGCGCTCGCGCACTCGTCGATCAAGTTGGCGGAAGTTATATTCTACTTCTCGAAAATCGGTCAACAGGTCCTTTGCGCCTTGTATGAACTGTTGAAAACGATCCTTCAGCGCTGTGTCATCCAATAACGGAGCATCGCCCGCTATAACGCGGGCAATCTCTGTGTCTATTTCATCACGGCGTTTGTGCAGTTCGGCGATGCGCTTGGCTGGGTCTGTCTCGCTGCCTTCACTCATTTGTTTGAGCAGATCAAATAGTGTGAGCAAGCGCGATTCGGTACCAATGAACTGCCGTTCGTTCAGTTGTCCCAGCCATGCAATTGCCCTTTCTGTGGCTGGTGTCAGATCAAACTGTGCTTCATCTGTGCCTGGTTTGTAGAATTTGCGTAACCAACCCTTGTCGGGTGCAGCCCAATCATTGAGGTAGTCAAGTCCTGATCTGGGGAATGCGTTTTCACCAAGTTGTTGGCGCAATGCATAAAGCTCATCTTCTAATAGCTCAGCCAAGTCCGCTGCCGCTATCAAGCGGACATTTGGCTGTACAAACACTCGGTACAGAAAACTTGCTACCAATGGGGCATGATCCGAACACAACAACCGCCATGCCGGGTGGTGAGTGCGTAAGTTGTCGAGGGTAACAAAGTCCAATAGGTGCATCCTTTATCCAAATTATGACGCAATATATTTTTCAAATTAGGAGTGTGATTAATAGTATCAGTGGAATCATCTTGGCCATTACATTCAATTACAGCAAAAGCTTAATACAGGGCAAATATGTGGTTGAAGTATTAGTTGAGGAGTTGATCAAAAGTTACCTAACCTGTTGATTGAGGTGTGGTGCTATGTTAGCCTTTTCTGGCGGTTGCGTAACGCCGTGGGCCGGACATCCCGCTATCCCCATTTTATGGCATCTGTCCTGATATATTTTTGATTTTTTGACTAATAATCTTTTACCAATCTGCAGGCTCACTGTTTATTTGGCTAACGGGGAAGGCTAATCATCTTAAAGAGCTTGCATGTTTAAAAGGTTATTATCATGACAGAATATAGTTATACCATCTCTATTGAAAATGCCCATCGCACAATCGAAACTCTTCACAATCAACTTTCAGAACAACACGTAAAAATCAAAAAAAGTGTTCTGAAAGAAGTCATTTCTTCTTTGCTCGGATTTGATACGTCCAATGTCTTTGACTCGAAGATAAAGAAATACAAGGAAAGACAAGAAGCACAATGTGCTTTTGATCATCGCGGACACCATAAAGACGTTCGTGATCTTGTGTTAAAAAGTATAAAGAACCCTTTGAAACTCTATGATTACTTTAAAAAGTATACAGGTTTTACCACGTTCATAAAATTTTACGAAGATTTCGAGGTAACAGGAGGATATAGATTCAAGGAGAATGATGTTTTGTTTGCCAAGGATAAATATAGCGCGATAAAAACCGCGCTCAATTGGGATGCAGTTACTCAAATCGAGTTCAAGCACTGGAAAGATGAAGATTTCGATGATCTGCAAGATCAAGACGGTGGCTATTGGCTTCTTACATTTATTGGAGATGGTGATGAGCAATATCTTGGAAGTTTCGGAGAGAATTATTTGTGTTCTTCCCGAGATCAATATGCTTACATGAATTCACCCGATATTCCTCTTGAAAAAATAACTGAGTTTTTTATTGACGAAATGATGCGGGGCGAAACGCCATTTTTTCTGGACAATAGAGAAAATTTTGATTTATATCTGCGGGAGTGTATTAGCGAAAACTATGGAGAATCATTCTCCGCCACCACTGAAAATGAATATGTTAAACATATTGAAAAGTTCCTTCCTTACCTTGGAATCGATGAGATAGTCAGTATGGAGGTTGGCGATGCTCCATTAGCTTTTCTCAAAATATTAAATAATTACGGCGCGTGTTTTGATGCCCCTGCGCTTCTTGATAATGCGCTCGCTGCGGGTGATCTAGATGTTTGCTACTATTTATTAGGGCAGGGAAGTAGCATAAAAAATCTATTTGCACGTAGGTCGAAGCATAGTGATGTTAGCTATTTTCATGACAGGATAAGCTGGTTTTATTGTATTTATAGTGCCGATGCTATCGAGAAGGAAAAGCTTTTCGAAGATACAAAAAAATACTACAGAACAGCAAAAAAACTAGGTATACCCATTGATAGTTTGGATAATGATGGATGCAGTTTACTTCATCATGCCGCAGGGTATGGATTTGGAGGGCTTTATGAGTTTTTTATCTCTCTTGGTGCCGATGCAACACTAAAAAACAAAGAGGGTAAAACACCTGAAGTGATTGCACAGGCGGCGGATAAAGAAATCGCGGAATCTGAATCAAAATTTGAATCTATTTTCGATCAAATTTTCAAGAAGCACGATTGAGGCAAGTGATTTCTTTTAGTTCATGGCGGGGGAGCTTTTCCCCCGATTTTAAATGTCCGCTAATTTACCGATAAGAAAATCAAAAATCTGATAATAAATTTACATTACTCAATCTTGTTGTTGACGTTTTTAGATGGGTAATTATCATAAATTTCCAACATCACCTCAGTAGAAATTTGTTGTCCCATACGCCCGCGTTTTACATGTCGGTGTTCAAATGAAATTGCACCTTTGTCCAATAATAATTGTTTAAATTGATCGATATATGTCTGCTCGAATTTACTGTTGAAGGTATTGAAGAAAACAACATGCTTACCCTGGAAATTATTATTTTCCACAAATGCCCAAATGGGTGGGGCAGGGCTGTAGAGCCAAATGGGTGAGCCGAGATAAATAGTGTTGTAAGCCGAAAGGTCAATTTGCCTGGGGCTTATCTCGGTGCGAATACTGCGCGCATCCTGCATGGCATTCGTCCAACCTTTAAGACCAAGTTCGTAATCTGATGCTTCTAGGCGATAAAAATCCGCCTGCCATTGCTGCGCAATATGTTGTGCTAACACTGCGGTATTGCCCGAACGGGAAAAAACAATCACAGCAGTTTTTGCTTCCGATTGATTGACATTTTTTGCATGCGCTAATTTTTCGGCATTATCACGCGCTTGCTGCTTTTCAATGTATGTAACGGCAATTGGTACCATCGCAATTGCCGTTAAGAGTAAGGCGATTCCAACAATAATCCACTTGAGCATCTGCGTCCTCACTTTACATGAAATACGGTTTATCGCCGTCGCTGTTGGGTTTATTCACGCCCAGATTTTCACCCAGATGCAATTCGGGATTGATAATAATGTTGCTGATTAACTCGCCCACACTCTTGCGTGATACTACGGTGCCTTTGAATGGTTCGCCTTTGGTAGTGATTTCATAATCCACTTCGTTTTCATCCGTTAACCAAGCTGGGCGCAGAATGGTGTAGTCCAAGCCGGACGCCTCAATGAGATCCGCTGTACGGCGATAAGGTTTGAGGTCTTCACCGATAATCGCGTGGTTCCATTCGCCAAATTTTCCGGGTATTTCGTTGTAGATGCCTAGCGATAACACGAACACCAGGCGTTTTACACCTTCGGATTGCATGGCGGTGATAATGGCTTGTGCTTGTTTATCGAGATCGTCACCGATCAGGTTGGCATAAACGAAATTCTGTCCAGCCATGGTTTGTTTGAGCAACTTTTTGTCCAGCACATTGCCGATCACCACTTTGGCGTTCGTGGGCTCTCTACCAGTGAGCTTTTTGGGATTGCGCAGCAGCAAGGTCTGGTTGATGTTCTGATCATCGGCTAGCGCCTTAACTACCCATTGCGCGATTTGGCCGCTAGCGCCAAGTATGAGCAGGTTATTCATGATGTGATTCCTGTTTCGAATTCAGAATGGGAATGGCCGCAGTGTTTATGCCGGTATTACTACCGTTGCCGCTGCGGCTTTTGCTTGGGCGTGTTAATCCGAAAAGTAGCCCAAAGGAGTTAGTCCATATACTTGGCCAGGAATGACAACACTTTCTGTGGATGGCGGCCAAACCAGTTGTAGCCATCACCGAACCGGCTAGTCGTGCCTTCAATCCAATAAAGTTCTTTATCGCTGGTACCCAAAGCATTGAAGGTGCGCTCTGCATCTGATGGATTATTGATGACTGCATCTTCCAGAACTTGCCACATCAGGATGGGAATATCTTTTACATTCGGTGCCCAGAGTGCGCCGGACATATCAGCGGCAGCGAAACCGCCCAGCTTCAATAACTCCAGATCGATCAACTCCTGATACTGCGATATGCTTTGGTAACCAGAAAGTTTTTCAAACACGGATGTCATGTTAGGTACCAGCGGGCTGGCCATACATTTCACATTCTTGAATAACTCCGGATGCTTGGTGATTGCCGCGTACTGCGAAATACCACCTAGGCATTGACTGAAAAGAGCGACATCCATTTTGCTCAGGCGCGGGTGGGCATCGACAAATTTCTTCACTCCTACGCAATCGCGCCATTCCCATTGGCCGACACCGCTAACACCGTTATTTGCTGCACCGCTTTGCCCGTGGTTGCGGAAATCGTAGGTCAAAACGTTGTAACCTGCATCGGTCAGGTGTTTGTACTGGATAACGAAATCAATCTCGACCGCTTCGACGAAGTTGCTCCAGGGCTCGCCCATGTGGCCAGGGTAACCCGCGCGGCACATCGGCAGGGCATGATTGAAAATAACGAGTTTGTTGCTTTCACCACCTTTGGCCGGGATGTACCAGGCTTCGAGTGGAGTGCCATCATCCGAGGGGATGGACAGGTCGTACCAGCCAGTCATGCCGTATTCGTCGGGATTTTTGAAGATAAAACTGCGCGGCATTTTGATCATACCGGCCAGCGCTTTGACTTTAGCGTGATCATCGGCAGAGATGGTTTTTTCCTGTTCCAGGGCTTTTTGCATTCTTTCTTTTGAAATTCCAGTCATGATGGTGACTCCTAAAAATATCTAATGGTGGGTGAGAGTGGCATGTTTGCGGTTGGAGTTGCATCACATGCATGAACCCATCTTAGGCTCGCTATTGTGTTGGATAAATAGGCTTTAAAAGACATAAGTCGTTAGTTAAACTAAACAATATGCCTATACAACCATCAACACTCTACGTACTGACTTGGTTCGCCCACATTGCCCGCCACCGTAGCTTCACCAAAGCCGCTACGGAAATGGAGGTCACGCGGGCGGCTTTGTCACAACACCTGAAAGGGTTGGAGCAGCAGCTGAATGTACGTTTAATCAATCGCACCACACGGGATATGTCGCTGACGGAAGAGGGGCAGCGTTTACTGGATGTGCTGCAACCTGCGTTAGCCTCTATCGAGAAAGCCATCGCGGAATTGGGTGAGGCGAGTGCGGAACCCTCGGGGTTAATCCGCATGAATAGTTCACGCATCGCCGCACGGCTATTGATCGAGCCTCATATGGGAAGGTTTTTAGCGCGCTATCCCAAACTGCGGTTGGAATTGGTGATGAACGATGGCTTCTCCAATATTGTTGCCGATGGAATGGATGCGGGTATTCGATTGGGCGAGAGTTTGGACGAGCACATGGTAGCGGTGCCCATTACACCGCCCATCGAAATGGCGATTGTTGGTTCACCGGCTTACTTTGAACAGTATGGTGTTCCCAAAACGCCAGAGGATTTGATAAATCACAACTGCTTGGCTTATCGCTTTACTTCCAGTGGCACGATTGATCGCTGGTCATTTACCTCGTCGGATGACCAAACAAATACCCTCGTGTTTGAGCCTAAAGGTAATGCCATCTTCAATGATGACGAGAACATGCTTAACGCGGCGGTGCAGGGCGTGGGCTTGATTAAGTATCTGGATATTTGCGTTCGTAAACATCTTGAAGATGGACGGTTAGTGCGAGTGTTGGCACCCTGGTGTCAGCCATTTCCAGGTTTTTATCTCTATATTCCATCGCGTGCGCAAATGCCAGCCAAAATCCGCTCGCTGATGGATTTTTTGATTGAACAGCGAGAGCAGCTTGTGATGGAAATCCGTGAGAGCAATCTAAAAAGAAATTAAAAAGAAAAGGGTTCGGTACTCTTCATTTTAAAGGCTATAGGACGATTGAGTTCTATTGTACGTAAGCTATCCGTACGTGTTGATCTGGAGGGTGGTTTGGTTGTATCATTTTTTGTACGGGTGTTTTCCGTACAATTTCACTATATTCGAGGTATCCCATGGCGACATCCCGCTTAGACATGCGCCTTGATGAGCAAATTAAGGCCAAGGCTGAAAAAGCCTCAGTATTGCTGGGCCATAAGAGCCTGACTGATTATGTTGTTAGTGTACTGAATGAAAATTCGACCAAAGTCATAGCCCAATATGAATCCATGACTGTAGAAAATGATGTTTTCGATAGATTTATGGATGCATGTAATAAGGCCAGCAAACCCAATTCCGCACTGACAAACGCCGTTCAATTTGCCAAAGAACAGGGATTTAAGTGAGTTATACAAAAGAATTTGTCAGCCTGGATAAAACAATCCATGACAGAGAGTCTTTTGATTGTGGTGAGCCTGAATTAAATAGCTTCATTCGAAGCCAGGCTTCAAGACTTATGGATGCGGGCATCAGCAAAACTATGGTGTTGCCTGCATCCTTATCTTTACCGAATGGAAAAGTGCCTATCTGTGCGTTTTATTCCATTGCGCCATCATTAATAAAGCGTGAAGACTTACCAGAGGGGATCGCTAAAAAACTACCTCGCTATCCTATCCCGGTATTTCTTCTCGCGCAGTTAGCAGTGCACCAGGAATTTAAAGGTTTAGGGTTGGGTAAGGTTGCTCTTGTGAATGCGCTTGAATACTTCCACAACATTAGCGCTCATATGCCAGCATATGCTGTGGTAGTGGATTGCCTCAATAAAAGTGCAGAAAGCTTTTATTTAAAGTATGGGTTTCAGGAATTGTGTAAATACAACGAACGCTCCCGATTGTTTATTCCCATGAAGCAGATGTCTGAGTTGTTCGGATAATGTTTTAGCCTCTCTCTCCAATGAGGAATTCCATTTTTACTGAGTTATGGATTTTATTTTGGAAAATGCATGCGATAACCTTCATTGGTAAGAGGGGGCGCTTCTGTGCTCAAAGCGGACTAAGTCCTATTTTAATTCGAGTCTGAGCTTAATTGTCTCTAGTCCTAATATGGGATATCTGTTATGAGTGAAGATATGAAAAACAAAGGAATGCCGATATATTTGGATAATACTCCAAGAAATATTTCTGACTCGTTAGAGGCTGTTGAGGTGGATTCTTGGTATCCTTCAAATAGTGCTTCCCAAAAATTATGGCGATGTTTGGAGTCTTTAAGAGATTTAGATGATCTTTTAATTGATTCGTCGAATCAAAAAAATTCTACGAAAAGAAAAAGAAAGTTAAAGATTGCGCTAACTCCTTTACATTCTTTAATTATATCTTTAGATGATCTTTGCAATAATATTCAATGCAATGAGGAAACTCGTGGGTTGTTAGATGATTCAAAGGTTAAGGAAGTGTCAGAGATACAAAAAATATATTCTCGTCTTTTGCCTCACGATCACAAGTCAAATATTACAACTGCCAGAAATAAGCTTTCTGCGCATGTTGATAAAAACATATTTCCGTTAGAGGCTCAGAAAATTGGTGGAGTAATCACTTCTAGTGAGTTTGGGCGATGGCTGCATATTTGTTTGCATTTAATTTTAGATTTAACAAAGCTCGATATATATCAGTGGTCTTGTAAGTCTCCAGGTAAAGAATATGTGGACTTCCCAGACTTTACTAGACACCCGAAAGCCTCATAATCTAACTTCAAG
>NZ_ALBT01000084.1 GCF_000766945.1 Cellvibrio mixtus subsp. mixtus J3-8
GAACTATTTATACTTTCCATTAACACGCTAATTCCATACTGTAAAATTAATTATTTTAAAAAGGTGCACTCATTCAAAAGTGCACTCAAGCAACTCAATAAGAGATGGGTATTCGACTATTGCTTATTAGCTTCCTCAAGGATGTTAATGATATTGGATATCCATAACTCCAACACTTTTTCAATGTTGTCGGGGTTATAGATGTTATCCCGAGCCATCCAGGTAAATTCATAACAATTTTGGTTAACGCCTACTTGGATATAGGAAGGCCACACAATAGAACTACGTTGCGACCCAACAAGTTGTCCTGCAGATTCTTTAGCGCCGCTTATTAAATGCAATGGAAGATTAGTATTTTTTAACTCGTCCATATTTCTCAAAGCCGGTGGAACAAAATTAATATTGAACTCGGCATTCCCAAGCGCCCTCAAATTTGACCGCAACTCTTCGTCTTCCGAAAGATGCCTGATGGCATTGAACGTCAATCCCGCATTTGGCATTTGTGCCAGTTGGTTGTGGTAATCAACAGCCTGCTCTAGTGGACTTTTGGAAAAATCAATTTCTGTCACGATAGGAGCCCAATCAGCAAACCAACCGATGGTTCTATCCACATCAACATTTCGTATAATTTTATCCCTTCCATTAACGATCATTTCAAAACGTACATGGGAAGATCCGTTAAAACCGGCAACCGCCGCAGTGAATGCTGAAAATATGACATCCGCACTTGTAACATTCTTATAAACAGCTGCACCATCGATCAGTGCTGCACTAAACTCTTTGGCGAGCGTACGGGTTCGGGAAAAATCATTCCCATATTCAGCCGGATTATTACCCATATTCTTCAGTAAACCATCAGGATAATCGATCAGTGTGCCGACCTTATCCCATTCACGGCTAGTCCAATATTCTATGTCACCATTTACCTCTGGCGAATTGACAAATTGGTGTAGGTAATTACCCCACTCAACTATCGTTTGAGTTTTGGGCAGAGGAGTAAACTCTACTTGTGCAACGTAAGATAAGTATCGAGTAAATATTTCCTGAAAGAAGATATTTACACTAAACCCATCCATAACAGAGTGATGAACCACCCACAGGAATCTGTCAGGCTGCCCTTTCGGACACTTAAACAATACAAACTTGTGGAGTTTTTTCGTGAGGTCCAGGCTTCCCTGAACTTTATTGGCAAACGCTTCAATAGAAGCAGATAAGTTTTCATCCTCAATAGAGGTGAAGTTAACAACTTCCATAACCTCAAGGTCATCCATGCCTAAAACGTTTTCTTTAACAGTTGCACCATCCAGATAATATACGTGCCTTAAACCTTCCTGTTCTTGTAACAATTCGGAAAGCGCACGCTGGAGGTATTCTTCATTTGCATCAACAATGTTAAATATAGTTCCCACATTCCAATGATTATTAAAATCACTTTTAAACAATAATTGCTTATTTGGAAGACTATATACAGTATCGCCTTCTTGATATTTATATAAATATGCAGCCTGGGTTACATGCTGTTGTGCATTCAGTGTTTCACTAACGCCAGCAATTGTTGGGGAATCAATAAGCTCTCTTACTAATATTTCATAGCCGGCTTTTTTCATTTTCGAAATAAGCTGGATCGCCAGCAAAGAGTGGCCGCCGAGATCAAACAAATTATCATGGATACCAATCTTTTCAACACCCAGTAAATCTTGCCAGATCTTAACAAGGTCTCGCTCAACATCATTTCTCGCTGCTACATATTCATTCTCAAGCGTGCGCGATGAGTAATTTACAGGTTCATCTGTACTTTCCGGTTTTTCTTTATCAATTTCAGCAGTAATTGAAATATCCCTTTTAGAAAAGAGTAACTGTGGAATATCACTAAATGTCAGTGCATATTCAAAAGTTTTTATACCTTCCATGGCTGATAATCCTGAGTTTGCCACCTCCTCAGCAGAAAAATCCCAACGATCCCAATTTATCGCTGTCCACTGCTGGTAGCCGTGTAAATTTTTCTGTTTTGCAAATGCATCCATATACGCATTCGCTGCTGCGTAAGCCGAAAAACCAAGGCCGCCCAATACCGATGCAAGTGTTGAAGTCAATATACAAAAATCAATCTCGCGATTCGCCAACACTTTATCCAAGGCATGTAATGCAATGACTTTGGTTTGATACTGATCCAGGAATTCCCGTTCGCTAACATCCTGGATAGGTTTTATAATTCCATGCGCAAGACCGGCAGCATGCACAACGCCGGTGATAGCGCCCAGTTTTTCCTCGATTTGTAAAAATATCGCTTCAAGCTGGACGCAGTCACTGACATCTACTTGATATAATTCAACACTGCGTGCTGAAGCAAAGACCCTTTCCAGCTTTCTTATTTTTCTGCTTGTCTTGTCTTTTTCGCCATGTTCCGAGCACCAATTCTCCCACTCTTCAGTTGCCGGGAATGCCGAACGGCTCAAGAGTGCTATTTTGGTATTTGGTACACAGGCAATAAATTCAGCAATATTTAATCCTACCTGCCCTAATCCACCGGTAATAACGTAAACCCCACCCTCACGTATTTTCCTGGTAGTGGAGGATGCATAATCTTCCTGATACGCATATTCAAAATTATGCAACCAGCGACGATGGTTCCTTAACGCAATATCATGTTCACGTTCAGCCAACAACAGTTCATTGGTAATATCGTTAATAACGCGTTTAATTGAAAAGCGATTATTTAGTTCTGCCGAATCTACATCTATTTGGAAGCAGCTAACTTCCGGACACTCAAGCTTCATTGCTTTTTGTAAACCGGTGATGGTTGCATTGGCAGGAGATATATCTTCACACCCTGAAACACGGTGTATGTTTTCCGAAATTATATTTAGCTGAATATTATCCAAGCGTTGGGCCAATATCGCTTTAACTAATTTTAATAAGCCTTGTATTCCCTGCTTTTGCGATTGTTCAAAAAGATCGACTGAAAATTCAGCTTGGGACCGGTGTGTTTCAGCAGGTGATAATCCCCACATATAAACCACTTGCCAGGGAGAATGCTCGTCGAGGATTACGCTCTTAATGAGCGCCTCAAAATCACCGCCACTATTTATATCAATAGAATAGTTATCTGCGGAAATGGAGGAGTATGCTGCACCCGCATAGACACAAATCACATTTTTTCCAGAGGTACGCAAGGCACTTACCAAGGCGTCGCACACTTCATTTTTGTGAACAAATATTAATACATTTTGATATTGGAATGAGTCTCCAACCGGCTTAGCATCAGGAAGTGCTTGCTTTTTCCAGCGAGAAACATAAGCCAATCCTTTAATACCTTTCTTTTTGCCCAACGCTCGTGATTGCAAATGTTTTTTTGCATCAATCCAGTAACGACTTTGAGAAAACGGATATGTCGAAAATGGTACACGCTGGCATTTATTGAACCGATGGAAATTCTTCCAATCAATATCTACACCCGACTGCCAAAGTTTACCGATAACTTCCAGTAAGTGAGCACCATCATCCAGCTCACTTTGTTGATGACGCGTCAAATGAGCCACAAATTTTCCGTCTATTCCCTGATGCCGCTTAACAAGAGAGGTCAGTGCATTGCCGGGGCCAACCTCGATGAAGAAATTTTTTGAAGCGGATGACAGATTGAGAATGCCAGAAGAAAACTCCACGGAATTCCGCAAATGATTCACCCAGTACGCAGGTGTTGTCACAAGTCTTTCCAATGCTGGCTTGCCACTTAGATTCGACATAAATGGAATGGTCATTTTTCCAAACTGGATATTTTCCCACGCCGTTTTAAATGTATCTAATATGTCATCCATCATATGTGAATGGAATGCATGGGAGGTATTAAGTTGTTTATTAACAATTTCCAATGCGGAAAGTTTATTTTTAAGTTGCTCAATATTTTCCTGAGGGCCTGAAACCACAATATCCGTTGGGCTATTTACAGCAGCTATCTCGCAATCAGTATCTTTCAATAGATCAGCCAATTGATTGCGCTCCAAAAGAACCGACAGCATGCAACCAGGTTTCGCTGACTGCATTAATCTCGCCCGTATTGCTATTATTTTCAGCGCATCCGCCAGGCTAAATACACCAGAGAGGCAGGCAGCTACATATTCGCCAAGACTATGACCAATCATCGCTGCAGGCTTAATACCCCATGACATCAATAATCTTGCCAAACAATACTCGACAACAAAAATTGCTGGCTGGGCATAGATGGTTTTATCAATATCATCCACGGCCTCACCATTTTGGGGATATAGCAACGCCCTGATATCAACACCGATTTCAGGCTTTAACAGCTCGCTGCATTTATCAAGCTCATTGCGGAAATAGGGTTCCTGTTCATATATGCCTTTGGCCATATTGACATATTGTGCGCCTTGTCCGGGAAACATAAATATTATTGGCAAGGAAGATCCAGCGTTAATCGTTTTCCGGCTCAATACATTTTTATCATTACTTAATAAATCTATTGCTTCATCATGCGATTCACAAACAATAAACTGCCGGAAATCATGGAATTCACGTCCAACATGAAGGGTGTACTCAATATTATGCAGTGAAAGCGCGTTGTTGGTTAAAAATTGGTTGATCATCTGCTGGCGCAAGTTTTCAATATCATTTTCTGTCTTGGCTGAAAGCAGCAACAATTTTTTATTTCTGTGTGAATTGGTCTCAGGAAGAGATTCATTTTCTTCCACAATCATGTGGACGTTTGTTCCACCAATCCCAAAGGAAGAAACCGCAGCACGCCTTGGCCGTCCATTATGCGGCCAATTTTTTTGCTCTACATTTATATGGAAAGGTGAGTTTCCCAAATTAATTTTAGAGTTTAAATTATTGAAATTAATACTTGGCGGCAGCTGCTTATATTTAATTGCCTGTATTGTTTTTATCAAACCGGCGATGCCGGCAGCAGCATCTAAATGACCGATATTTGCTTTAACGCTGCCAAGGGCGCAAGTATGGTTCGAGTTGTTGCCGAAACCGGCAGATAGGGCCGATATTTCAATCGGATCACCTAAATGAGTGGCAGTACCATGGGTTTCAACATAATCAATGGTATCAGGTTGAATGCCGGATTTTTGAATAGCATCGCGAATTGCCTTTGCTTGCCCGGGCATGCTCGGGGCAACATAACCGACTTTCTGATTACCATCGTTATTTATACCGATGCCTTTAATAACAGCGTGAATGGTATCTCCATCCATTATTGCTTTATCAAGGCGCTTCAACAACACCATACCCAAACCGTTGCCATTACGAGTACCAGCACCTTGCTCATCAAATGGCCGGCAATGCCCATCAGGGGAATATATTCCCCCTTCTTCATATAAGTATCCTTCAGGGTAAAACTGCGAGATAGATGCCGCACCAGCTAAAGCCATATCACATTTATTAGCAGTCAGGTTTAAACAAGCCTGTGCAATTGCAACAAGCGAAGTAGAACAAGCGGTGTTAAGGCTCAAGCTTGGGCCAGTAAGATTTAATTTATACGCTAATCGAGTGGCAATAAAATCTTTGTCACCACCCATTTTTACTGCCATCGCTCCCATAGCGGAGCGCAATTCAGTATTAGGTAAAATATTTTCCAGGAAATATCTACTATTACTGGCACCAGCAAAAACACCTATATTTCGCTCTTTGCTACAATCGCCATAACCACCGTGCTCTAAAGTTTCTAATGCGACCTCCAGCATCATGCGTAATTGCGGACAGGTAATCTCGGCTTCCCTGGGGGTAAATCCAAAATACGCTGCATCAAACATGTCATAACCATGGAAAACATGTCCTTTTTTTACATAGGCTGGATTTTCCAATACTTCCGGGTCAATACCCGCCGCCCTTAGTTCTTCGTCGCTAAATTCCTGGATAGACTCCAAACCAAGGCTTAGATTGCTCCAATATTCTTCGATATTTTGCGCATCAGGAAAACGCCCGGCCATACCAATGATGGCAATCGGAACATTGGGATCCAGTGACTCATTAGCTGCCGGGGTTGACGCCAGCTCTGCACTAGCATCCGCTTGATTGGCATGGGATGCAATTGCTCCAGCTAACGCATGTATTGTGGTGTAGGTAAAGATTTCAGTGACCGGGATATCAATTCCAATGTCATCCCTTATCCTTGCCTGAAGCCGTACAGCCAGCAGGGAATTACCGCCAACTTCAAAAAAATTCACATTTACACTGACTTCAGGAACATTCAATAACTCACACCATATTGTATGAATTTTTTTCTCAAGCTCACTGCCAGGTAACGCCGGGAAATTTTCTTTAAGTAGTGCTTCATCTGTTTTTGGTAATTTTCGTAGATCAATTTTTCCATTATTGGTAAGCGGGAAATCATTCAATACAACAAATATCGCCGGCACCATATAACCAGGCAATGCCGCTTTTGCTATACCCTGTAACTCATCAATCAATATTTTCTTCAAATGAGTTGTTTTTTCTGAGGCATCGCCACAATTTAAAAAATCGACAGCAACGTAGGCAACAATACGTTTGCTTTCAAGTTCTTTCTCAGTAACTACAACTGCTTTATTAACGTGTCGATGGGTATTTAAAACTGTTTCAATTTCACCCAACTCTATACGGTAACCACGGATTTTTACTTGCGAATCCATACGCCCCAGATAATCCAGGGAACCATCAGCAAACAATCTGACAATATCGCCTGTTTTATAAAATAATTTATTTTCATATCCTGGCAATTGGACAAATTTAGTATTGGTTAATTCAGGCTGATTGAGGTAACCGCGCGTTACGCCATCACCGCCAACATATAATTCACCAATACCGCCAGTAGGCACGCCCCCACCATGAGTGTTAAGCACTAACGCAGTCAGATCACACAACGGTTTTCCGATAAAACTTGCGTATTTCTGCTCACGGACGATTTCCGGCGTTATCGCAAGATAAGTAACATGTACGGTAGTTTCAGTAATACCGTACATGTTAACTAACAACGGGGAATTATAACCACGGCGATTAAACCAAGGCTCAAGTGCACTGAGATTAAGTGCTTCACCACCAAATATAATGTAACGCAAAGCGAAGCGAGCTCGCTGGTGTGCATCTTCCTGTAACAGGAAATTAAAAGCACCAGGCGTTTGGTTTAATACAGTGACTTGTTCTTGTAATAGCAAACCGTAAAAATCCACAGGAGAACGGGCAGTCTCATGAGAAACAATTACCAAACGCCCACCATGTGAAAGTGCGCCCCAAATTTCCCATACTGAAAAATCAAATGCATAAGAATGGAACAATGTCCAAACATCAGTAGAAGAGAATTCAAAATTGGACTTTGCAGCTTCCATTAACCGACTGACATTTCTATGCTCGACTAAAACACCCTTTGGTTTTCCAGTCGAACCGGATGTGTATATGACATAAGCAAGGTTCGCGGAGGTAAGCCCAAGCGCATTCACGCAGGGATTCTCTTCAGGCATATCCATGAGAATCGTGTTAAATTCATCATGATCAAGGCAAAGTGCATTACTTGCATTGATTGCGGGAACCCTATCCAGCAATTTATGTTGAGTAATGACCGTAACCAGGGAAGCATCTTTCAATATATAGTGGATTCGCTCTTCAGGGCTTTCCGGATCAAGGGGAACATAAGCTCCCCCCGCTTTAAGTATCCCCAGGATAGCAATCAACATCTCGAATGATCGATCCAAGAAGACACCAATCAATGTGTCAGGTTTTATAGCCCTTTGCGTAATTAAATAATGTGCCAACCTATTAGCTTTCCGATTTAGCTCTCCATAAGCCATAGACTCATTATTAAATGTTAATGCTACAGCATTTGCATTGATAGCCGCTTGCTGTTCAAACAACTGGTGAATACAGTCCTGTACAGGAAAAGACACATAATTTGCTTTTTGCTTTTTTAAAATTTCCCGCTCGACTTGCGATGAAATTCCGATTTGCAATACATTTTTTTCCGGTTCAGCAATAAGCGTATCTAATAGTACATTAAAATTTTCTGAAAAATTCTGGATAGTTTCCAGATTAAAAATATCTGAACTGTATTCCCAACCTAAATTAAATCCGTTTGCGGATTCACTGATATTTAAAGTGAGATCGAATTTTGCAGTATTACCTTCACCTATACTTTCTGAACTTAACGAGACACCCGGAATATTAAAATTTCCCTTTTCATTATTCTGCATGACCAACATTATTTGAAATATCGGGCTATAACTTGATGTTCGCTCCGGTTGTATCATTTCAACAATTTGGTCAAACGGAAGGTGCTGGTTTTCATAAGCAGCCAGCAGCATATTCTTGCTTTTTTCCAGCACTTGATAAAAATTGGGCGCGTCTGACAGATCACTGCGTAAAACCAATGTATTTCCAAAGTAACCAATCAAGCCACTAATCTCAACTTGGTCCCTGCCCGCTATCGGGCTTCCAATCACAATATCTGTTTCATTGCTATATCTTGCCAGCAAGATCGAAAACACAGCATGGATGCCCATAAATACCGTGGCCCCCTGCTTGCGACAAAAAGCACCGAACTGCTCAGCGAGTCCCACCGGGATGCTGCTTACCAAAGTACTACCTTTGAAAGTTTGGCGAACCGGGCGGGGGCGATCCAATGGAATATTATGGACAACAGGCAGATCACTTAATTGGGATCGCCAGTAACTTAATTGTTTAGTACATTTTTCACTTTTTAACCATTTTCGTTGCCATACAGCATAATCAACATATTGCAGAGGTAAAGGAAAAAGCGGATTGGGTGTATTAGAAATACAGGCGCTATATAGGCCACAAAATTCGTTGATTAATATCGCCATGGACCAGCCATCAGAAGCAATGTGATGCATGGTAACCACAAGAATATGCTCGTCGCTGGCCAGCTTTATTAGTTTGGCTCTCAACATCAAATCTTTTGAAAGATCAAATTGCTTGCTGGTCTCCTCTAAAATAATGCCCCCCATTAAAGAGGGGTCGCCAGCATTGCGAGTCAAATCCTTAATCGCAATATCATAAGGTACAGCCTGGCTAATAAACTGATATGGTTCACCGTCCTGATCAGTAAGAATAAAAGTTCGCAAACTTTCATGGCGCTCAATAATAGCGGAAAAAGCCTTATTGATTGCGTCTATATTCAACTCTCCTTTAAGCCTCAACACACCCGGCATATTATAGTGGGAGCCGCCATCAATTTGATTTAACAGCCATAAACGCTGCTGTTCAAAAGAGAGGACAAGTTTTTCCTCGGCGCGATTAGCACGAGGAATAATATTTAAATTAGGTTCATTTACCGATTGCTCTTCTAATAATTTAATCAGGGCTGCCTTATTTTCCTGAATAGATAGCTTTAAATCAGGTGTCATGGCATCTTTTTGTGCCCTGTATGCGAGCGCACCGTCTTTTAGATATAAATAAATGCCTTTTTGGGCTGCGGCAAGCAATATACGGTTAGGCATTAAAATATTCCTTCCTCAATAATTTCTTCATGTGTAATAGCAGCATTAGTGCTATTTAATTTAAATGCGTCAATACAAGCGCTAAGCGCTTCCAAAGAGCCATATTCGGCTAGATAATAAAATGGAATGTTTATTCCGATTGATTCATTTATTTGCTTTAGCATAAAAAAAGCATCAATTGCTTCTCCACCGAGAGCGAAAAAATTATCGTGGATACTAATTTTTTCCCGAGGAATATACTTCCTCCACACCTCACACATATATTTTTCTGTATCAGTTCGCGGAGAAAAATATGGGCTTTCGAATTTTTTTGGAGGAAAAGGCGAATTGGCCTCATTGGTAGCCATAGCACATGAGCTACTTTTACTGTATCTAAATTGCGCAGGAAGCGAGTTGGCCGGTAAAAATTCGCTGCAATAATCACTTAAGTTCAAAGATTTATTTTTATCATTAATTAAATTTTTTAACCGGTTCAACGACGAGAGACCATTCAGGACAGACTCATCATCCATCCAATCTACAAGACATGCCACTTCATTGACACCGGCATCCGCAAGGTCATGAACGATATGAGCGACGCTTTCTGGCGTACCAATCAATGCACCTTTTTGCACATAATGGTCAAATGCAAAATCAGCCATTCCCGCCAATGTTTTTTCATCTACATCCTCCACAGAAATCTTGGGATTTTTTAAAAGACGTAGAATTAATGATGCATGCTCTCTAATGTATGCCGAAAAAGGAGACCTGGCTTTATTTAGTGTCTCATCAATATTTTCGCCCAGGAACGTGTGAATCATAACAGTCACCCGCCCCTTCTCCACATCATGCCCCGCGGCCGCTAAAGCCTCTCGATATATTGCAACTTTTTCTTTAAGGTCTGCGATAGGCTGCCCCAACATATGCGTGAGAACATTAACACCTTGCCGCCCTGCTTCTCTAAATGCATCAGGGCTGCCTGCTGTGGTTAACCATATCGGTAACTTTTTCTGGATTGGCTTTGGAAATATTTCAATCTCAGCATTAGCTTGATTGCCATCTTTTTCCAATATGCGTTTTCCGGACCACAGATCGTATATCACGTTAAGTGATTCGGCGGTTACATCCCTTCTATTGGAAAAATTTTCTGGTGCCACAACAAAATCGCGAGGGTGAAAGCCGCTTGCCACGCCAAGACCAATACGACCATTCGAAAGGTTATCAACTACTGACCACTCTTCAGCTATTCGAACTGGATGCTGCAAGGGCACAACAACGCTACCCGCTCTCAGTTTTATCTGTTTGGTAACGGTAGCCAGGGCCGCATTCAATAATGCGGGTGTTGGGTAAAGGGCTCCCACAACACCAAAATGCCGCTCGGGAGTCCAAAGCGCTTCAAAATTATTGTTGTCGGCATAGATTGCAGATTTTAGGTACAAATCATATCTGTCGGTAACTTTGGATGATTCAGTACCAAAATAGAAAAGGCTAAAACCAATTTTATCATTAGCTGGACTATGGGATTTTGTTTCCTTAGTCACTACATCAGCAACCAGGTATTGTTTGGCATCATCTCCTAGCACGACAGACACTTTGGCTGTTTCTACATCAGGATGAGCACAAATAACGTCTTCTATATTTTTTCGATTTATCGAATGATGACGAAAACTAATAACGTCTGCAGTAGAATCAACCAACTCAAAAGTTCCATCATCCATCAACCGTCCTTTTTGCGACAAATGGTTTTGTCGAACAAGAGATGCCTGTTTGAATATATTCATTACAGGAATCTTTCTTGCTGGAACAGCGATTATTTGAGCATCGTAAAAATTGCCCCACACTCCAGCTGGAGAAATAATTTCGTCGTCATTTTTTAAAATTACATTTTTTGGATACAAGGGTTTACTGTATCGTTGAACACCACTATGCACATGCGCGCTCGATACGGGAAAGGCTAATCGCCAAATCTCGCCGGGGTTTCCATGGCGGAGCTCCAAAAATTCGGCATTTGGAAAGAGAGAAGTTAAATATCTATAATATTTACTAGCCGAGAAATCACTACTGAGCAACAACAATCTAAGGGATTGGGAGGCACAAACAATAGTAGAGGAAGTGACTGAACTTAATTTCTGAATATCCTCATGCGTAGCATTAAAAACACTAATTTGATTATCATTTACATAAGTCATCCATTGATTAACAGGCAACCCCTCATTGGCGATAACGAGACATGCCCCCACTTTAAAGGCCGCAAACAAATCAAATAAAAATAATTCAGAGTTTAATTTGTTAAATGATAAAAAATTATCATTTTCAGAAATTGAATAATGCGCACAAATTGTTTCAATAGTATCTATTGCTATTGAATTGCTGACGTATGATGATTTTTTTTCATCATCCAGGTTAAAAAAAGCAATAACATCATTCGGCGTGTTTACCGGCAGAATAGCCTTGTCGGCATTGATTTCAGATAAGCGATTAAACTCATCCAGCAATATTACATCAATTGATGACTGGGAATGCAGGGCGGAGTTTTTTAATGAGTCACTCAGTATTATCTTAACACCGATTTCCTTCATCCAGCGCAAGTAACTATCATCGATAAGTAAAGGGTCTACATTAATGTAACTGGCACCAGTTTTTAAAACGCCAAGCAATGCAGAAACAGTAACATCCGCCGCTGAAGAAACTATTGCAATCAGCGCTTTCGTATTACCTGAAATGCGATTTATATTTTCGGCAACTGCATTTGAGGCAGCCAACAAATTAGCATAACTAATATTCCGGGAATCACACCGCAAAGCAGTTTTTGAAGGGTTTTTTTCCACACAATCGGAGAAGAAATGATAAATATTTTGCCGAGGAACTGGCGATTCAATTTGCGGTGATGGGCTTACCGGATTTTCAGCGACACTACCTGCAAAGCCAGAGCTAACAACAGATACCAGATAGTTATCAAAGCTTTTTGATAATGCCCGGACAAAATCGTCTCTATAAACTTCAGGATTATAAATCCACTCCGCAGTAATACTTTCATCACGAAAAATCAATCTTAAAGAGAGATTGTGCGCGCCGCCACTTTTAATCATTTTAAAAAAGGATAGCGTTAGATTATTACCGCATTCGATATGGGAAAATTGCCGGAAATCCTGCACATCAAAGGCAACATCAGCAGCAAAACTGGAGTCATACCCAACACGTTCATTAAAACCTGGCAGTTGGCGACCGAAGCTAAATAGAAAATCCCGGAAATCTGGTCGTTGGCTAACATTTACCTCAAAAGCCGCTATCGATTCGTAGGGACCAATACTGCTGGAAAACTCATACCAATACCTATTTGGATCTGGTATTGCTATTGTTATTTTCTCGTTACCTGTAAGGCGCGATAAAGCAAGCAAAAATAAACCACATATTCCAACAAATGGCGAAACATCTGAACCAACGCAAATTGATTCAAAGCTATTAAATGTGGTCACTTCAATATCAGTATCAATGGAAACCTTATTACATAGATCAATCGCCAATTCAGGGGCCTGGCCAACAAGCGCAGAGCCTAAAGCTGGATTGCATAAGCGGTCCAAATATAATTTAGGTTCATTGGTAGAAGACTTACAAGAATCACCACTCTCAATCCATTTAATATATGCAGAGTAAGGAAAATTGTTAGGGGATGTATCATCGTAAATCGCGGTGCTGTTCGAATAAAATTCAAAAATTTCACTTACTATTAATGACAATGACCACATATCTGTTGCTATATTGTGCGCAGTCATTATAAGGAAATGGTGTTTATCACCTTGCTGCAACAACGTTGCCCGCAACATGAAATCATTAGCGATATCAATTAGCCTGGCATTTTCACGTTTAATGATATGATGGCATTGAGACAATTCATTGTCATGGGCTACAAGACATTCCAACTCAATGGAAAAGCCCAGGGGGCTAATAACCCTCCCTTCAATATCATTTATACGGTCTGTATATACAGTCCGCAAAACCACATGCTTTTCAAGGACAGCGACAAATGCATCGCGCAGCAATTGCTTATCGAGCTCACCATTAATTTCAAATACGAGTGTTGTATTTAGGTTAACCTTTTCTCCCAATATCTTTTGTAGCAACCAATATTCCTTTTGCTCCCTGGAAATAACGTGTACAGAATCGATAGATCCAGCCGTCAGAAACCCAAGAGAAGGTGATTTTATTTTGAATCGATCAGATGATAGCTTGCAAAATAGGGCGGGGTTACCTTCTTGAAAAGCACCATCGATCTTTACTAACGAATTCTTAATAAATGGCTGCCTTATAGCCAATTTTCCCACCGCAACATAAGAACAACTGTTAGCAAATTTTAAGCTACTAGTAGTATTTCCCACTATTCCCTTTATCCTTTAATTTATATGTAAATTTAATACAGCAATGTTTGATTATTTAAAAAGCTTGCTCTTTATTGACGAAAAAAAGCCAAAGAAGGAATTTCCCGCTAACAGCCCAAGCAGTATTGGCAAGAAATTATTATTATTTTTAAAAAAATAAAAAAGGACTGCAAAGAAAATGCAATTCAGCCCCAGCCAACTTAGGACATATGTATTCCTGAATATGGAATATTGTTCTTTCTGATGAGAGAGTGCAGCCTCTTTACTGCTAGCATAGCCCGGCGTTTCCAAGCCCTTGGTGCCCCAACTATTATCATGGGCATTACATATGGCGTACATCCAAATGGCAAACCACGATGCTGGTAATAAAGATATTGTCTGCACACTGTATTTCAATACCGGGAATAACTGACGCGCATGAAAAATCGCCGTAGCTAAAGGAATAACAGCTATATATGCAACGGCCATCATCAATGCAAACATCCATTCACCATTTTTGATAATGGTAACAGTGCAACTTAAAATAAATAATGTTTGTAAAAGAATAGAACCGACAATAATGCTCTTCGCTACTTTATCCAATTTTCCCCTGTAGCAGGCGATAAACTGAAAGATGATTGACGCTGACATAAGTAGTGATAACGTACTTATATATACTCCGGATATAGAGCTAGCCCCTTCTGCCTTTATTGCTATTTTAGCAAGTTCAACATAAGAATAAAGAATAAATGCAGGGAAAAACCAATCTTTAATAAGCAATAACAATTGATAAACCGAGGCAAACAACATCGACAACTTTTCATTAGCTGACAGGTTTTTACGTGATAAATAGTCGGACATTTGAGACAGAAAACTAATACGGCAGGCAAGATAACCATTACACCAACGTTTTCGTTGACGCAACAGCTCCTCAAATGAATGGCAATAATCCGTAATGGCTAACGAAGCCTTGGCAAATCCAAGTTTCCATTTAGACTCAGGCCTTGTAGCAATTTGCGCACAAAGAACACGATCCTCAGCTAAATATAAAATTGATTCCGAAGGCTTTAGTGCACCCAATCCCTTGAAATAAATATCCAATGGTTGGTCTAAAGCATCCGAATCACTGTTACTTTTTAATGCATCCCATCGGATAGCGCTAAACTGCCCCGGAATTACACTTAAATACCCACTGGCAACCTCGGCAGGCCATTCAACCAGCATACATTTAGCAAATGTAATAAATTGCCACATTTTTAAAAAATCTGAAGAACCATCCGGCGATGTAAGGTATATCCCACTTGCCACAGCGCCTATTGTTTTATCATCGTTGAAAACTTTCATAGTTTCGGAGATTGCAGTATTTACAGGTGCAGTACCCACATCCATTTGAATACAAAATGCAGGAGAGATGACCTGGCAGAAAACCCGATAAAACCACCAATGTGAATCGAGTTTTCCCGCATTTTTATTTTTAACTCCCACTAATAACTGGATTGGAGTGATCTCATCATTAACATGATGGCCAGAAGAATCCCGTGAGCCAAGACGCAAACTCTCCTTATAAATTACACCCCAATGAAGCTCATCAGTCGCACCATTTAAATGCCGGTTTGAAATTATTTCCCTGATCCTTTTCAAATGAATGTTTGCTTTACATATTTGAATACCGGTTGAACCATCATTTTCATTAAAGAAGAATCCGAAGTCCTCCAGGAAAATCCTGGTTGAACTTGCCAGTGCTTCCACTCCGTCAACGACGATACAAATCGTAATCCCTCCTGTATCAATGATGGATTCTTCGCGGAGCATAAATTCGATATTGTTTACGATAGCAGATAAAGACGAAATTAACGCTTCAACCGGCTCGTTATATATCGTAATGCATAAAGCAATTCCACCACCGTCGAGCTTAAGAAACTCAATATCATCAAGTGAGGTTTTTACTAGATTTAGATATTTATTGTCTTTAAAAAAATCAAACCTATTAACATGAGGTTGATCTTGTTCAACTATCAAACAATTATTTTCCTGATACATAGCAGTATTTTTAAATTCCGTTATAAAACTTTTTTGAGAATGTAGTGGAAAATTGGAAGAGTTATTGAAGTTCTTCCAATTCAGTGGCCATAATTAGAATTTTATTGGCTAATAAAGAAATTTTAGGGTTATTGAAAAGCTCACGAATACTAATATCAATACCTAAATCACTTTTAATAATAGAAAGAAGTTTTGTTCCTAGTAATGAGTTTCCGCCAATTTGGAAAAAGTCATCGTTTGTTCCAATCATACGTCCTGCCAAATTACGATCACCAAGCACAGACTCCCATATTTCGACCAGCATTACTTCAAGCTCATTTTCAGGAGCTACATAACTTGCTTCGAAAGCCTGGCTTATAGCATCAACAGGTGATGGTAATAAGCGTCGTTCGATTTTTCCCAATGTAGTAAGGGGCAGTTCATCTAAATAGACGAACGCGCTGGGAATCATATAAGCAGGCAATTTTAATTTTAGCTCTTCACGCAATTGAGCTTCATCAAGGCTTTTGTTAAACCAGGGATACGTGACCACGTAGGCAATTAAATGCAAATCACCTTTATTGAAATAGGTAGATATCACAGCGCTTTTAATGCTACTGAGGTCACATAACGCTTTTTCTATTTCAGCAGGCTCAATACGAAAACCATTTATATTTATCTGTGAATCTTTACGCCCGGCTATAATTATATTTCCATCAGGAAGCTGCCGCGCAAGGTCTCCCATTCTGTACAAACGCGATCCAGGCACTTTAGAAAATGGATTGGGAATAAATTTTTCAGCGGTAAGGCGTGGTGACTTATTGTAGCCTCTGGATAGCTGCATACCTTCTATATATATTTCGCCAATACCACCAACGGGAACCTGCGAAAGGTTTTCATCTAAAATATAAATAATCGTATTGGACAAAGCGCTGCCAATCGGCGTAGTAAACTCATTTTTTTCGTAGCCATATGGCACCCGGAAACAAGCGACATCAGATGTGGTTTCTGTGGAACCATAGAAATAACTGAATTGTACATTTGGTTGAAAATGCTGGATTCGTTTTATCAAACTATGATGCAGCACATCCGCCCCGATAAACCAATGTTTAATAGAGCTGATTGAGGCAAACTTTGCTGCATCGGTATCTAGCATAATTCGCAAATGCGCAGGCGAAGAGGCAGTAAATGTTACATTTTCACTATTTAAGGCATTAAGAAATGCAACCGGATTTTCCAGCCCATTCTCATCAAGAATGACTAGTTTCGCTCCGGCACAGAGCGGGAAAAAAATTTCCCTTTCAGCCCGTACAAAATTAATTGGTGTGGCATGCAGAACCGTATCTTCCGCATTGATTCCATATTCAGAGAGCATCCATTCAGTTCTATTAATGATACCTTCATGAATACCAACAACACCTTTGGGCTCACCTGTCGAGCCAGAGGTATAAATTATGTAAGCCGCATTGGAACCAATTATATTAACGGATAAATTTTTTACCTTATCGGCGTATCTAGACAAGCTGTTCTTAATTGATAAAAAAACAATATTATCGCTATATGAAAGCTCGCTCGCCTCTTCTCCGAGAATTACTTTTACTTCTGCATCATCGATTATATATTCACAACGTTTTTTGGTAACACTGGGCTCCAGCAATATGCAGCATGCTCCCGCTTTTAATGCTCCAAAAAAAGCAATTATCGTATCAACAGAGCGCTTGCAATAAATAGCCACTCTTGTCTCAGGCAACACACCATTATCAACCAATGCGTGAGCTAGACAGTTAGCTTTGCGATTTAGTTCTTCATAGGTCAGGCTATCAATACCGCAGACAACAGCTGTCGCATTCGGCACCATCTTTACCTGCCGCTCAAAAACCTGATGAATCCCAAAATGCCTGGGCAATGCAGAAAGTGCATTTTGATTGCCTTTGATTAACGATAACGGAATGGTTGGTGGCAATGGTATATCGCATATTTTCTGCGTTAAGTTTGATACGGCAGATGCAAGAATAGCTTTATAACAATCGGCTAAACGGCTAATTGTCTTCTGCTCAAAGAGGCATTTATTATAATTAAATCGAAATAGTATGCCCGCGTCACACTCAACTGCCGTTAAGCTCAGTTCTGCTTGAGCCAAATCTGTTTTTAATCCGTTCGATTGGTATGAGGAAAGGCTAAAGGAATCCAGGGTCAAAGAACTATCGGCTGCACCAAAATAGAAGGGTGCACTACCCTTAAGCAGGCTTTCCTGCTGCAAGGAAAATCTTACATTCGGAAATGTCATTCCCGCAGCCAGAGAATCATTTGTAAATGTATCCCTAATAATTAACTGCAAAGGGTATGATTTATTTTTAATAACATGAATAAAAGTGTTCTTTAATTTATCCAGGTGCACCTTAAAAGAATCATTGCCATTTACCTGGCTTCTAATAGGTTTTATATCGACGAAACAACCCACCGTTTCAGCAAACTTCAGAGGCCGCTCTGATATTGGGGAGCCAACAATTATGTCTTGCTCACCCATAAATCGATAAAGCAAAACTTGATAGACGGATAACAGAAACATATACAACGTTGAATTTGTTTCTAACAATGTTCGCTCTACTTTTTCAAATTGATCACGGGAAAGGTAAAAATCAAAATTATCCCCGGAAAAATCAAGCGTGGTTCCTCGAGGATGATCAATAGGAAGCTCTGTTAAACTTCCAGCACCAGCCATGTAATCACGCCAAAAAGATTGCATTTCAACGACGTGCGCACTATTGATAAGCGCAGCATTTTTTTGCGAAAACACGCTATATTGATTTATTTTTTGCAAATGTTTTTTAATTGAGCTTTGATAAGCTTGATAATAATTTGCTATCTTTTTAATTAACAATTGCACAGACCATGCATCTGCTGCGATATGATGAATAACAACATTCAATACATAATTATTATCAGCGACCTTATATAAGTAAATCCTGATAACCGGGTCATATTGCAAATTAATAGGTTTTAGGATATTAGCCTTTAATTCGACATCCAATTGATTGGCATTCCATAGGCTGGCATCTAAAAACCGAAAATAATCCTCGATCAGGAAATCACTTTTTACAATCTGAAATGGCACACCGTTTTTTTCAATATAAACCGAACGAAGAATCTCTTGCTCTTCGATTAGTTGCCGAACTGATTCCCTAAAATGCTCAACATTAATATCCCTTTGATTTTCACTCGATGACAGTTTTAAGGTTAACGACAAATTATAATTAGCGCTGTCAGGGTGTAGATTTTGAAGATACCAAAAACCCATTTGCTGATGGGAAATATTGTCATTGGCTACTGATGATGCAGAAACCAACAAACTTGCCGTGTTATTTTTATCCTTTATAGATTCTAATTCAGAGATATGCGTCATCAACTCCAGCAATGTTGGACCTGACAATAACCTTGACATGTCGTAGGCCACACCTTTGTCGGCTTCGATCCTGTATTGCAAATGCGCAGCCTTGAGCGAGTCCACCCCAAAGTTAACTATTGAAACATTCCAGCTAACATTATCAACATCAATATTCAGCTCGTTCAAAAACAATGATTTTACATATGCATAATTGTCATTATCTCCAGATGTTGCTGCGCTATATTCTTCTTTAATTTTTTGTTTGGCATCTTCTTCGTGCGCAGTAGCAAAAACGCCCTTCAAATAAGCCAACCTACACTCCGAGCGACGCACTTTACCGCTGGAGGTTATAAATATTTTCCCGGGTTTAACCAGAATGATTTCATCAAGATACAGACCATGAGACAAAAGAACAGCTTCTCGTATAAGCGTCTCGACATTAGCACCTTCCGCTTTCCTGACTGAACTTCTTTCCATCTCCTGAATTAAAATGATTTTTTGTTTTTCTTTCGTTTCCACTGAAAAACAAGCGCCTCTTCCAGCGCGCAAGTGTTTAGAGCTATTCTGTGCCGTAGTTTCAATATCCTGGGGGTAGTAATTTTTACCCCTTACGATAATAAGATCCTTAAGGCGACCGGAAACGTACAGTTGTTTATCATGTAAAAACCCCATATCGCCGGTTCTTAAAAATGTCTCATTTGGATCAGTGGAATTATTGATATGAGCATTAAAAGATGCGGCTGTTAAATCCGGATTTCCCCAATAACCCAATGCGACACTAGGCCCCTTAACCCAAATCTCCCCCACTTTATTGTTTTCACATTCGCGTAAGGTTTTCGGATCAACGATACGAATAGCGGTATCAATTCCTGCTTGCCCGCAACTCACAAGTGATACTGAGCTTTCGTTTGAAGCGCTAGTTTTTATAATGTGGAAATCTAAATTCTCACGCTCCAGATTCAATGCAACTGGCTGATCCGCTTTATTAACGCCGGATATCATCAATGTAGATTCTGCCATTCCATAGCATGGATAAAATGCATTATATTTAAACCCACATATTTTAAATGCATTAAAAAACCGCTCCAATGTTGTGGAATTGACAGGCTCAGCACCATTAAAAGCCAAATCCCATGAACTCAAATCCAAATGCTCTTTTTCTTCTTCAGTAATTCTGCTGACACATAAATCATAAGCAAAATTGGGAGCACCACTGGTGGTCGCTTTATAATTGGAGATCATTTCCAACCATGTAATTGGCCTGCGTAAAAACGTAACAGGAGACATTAGAATGGCAGTAGTACCCAAATACATCGGGTGCAGAATATTCCCTATCAGTCCCATGTCATGGTATTGAGGTAGCCAACCAGCGACGACCGAATTTCTGGTGTGATTAAAGCTTGAGAAAATCATTGATTGGTTATGGAGCAAATTTTCGTGCGATACCATAACCCCTTTCGGAGAACCTGTTGACCCGGATGTATATTGCAAGAACGCCAATTGCTTCAGTTGGAAATCAGGCTTCGCCCACAATATCTTTTTATCGGAAAGCACTTCACTAATATCGATGATACTTTCTTCATTCGCCAACACCTTTTGCACCAGCAAGGACTTGGTGATTTGTAATTCATTTTTTCCAATTAAGATAAACTCTGCCTGGCAATTATCTTTGATTGCTTTAAGGCGGATCCAGTCTTCTGCGCGCGCGCGCGGAGGATAGACAGGTACACAGACTACACCTGCATATAAACAGCCCCAGAATGCTTCAATGAACTCCAATCCCGGCGGGAATATCAGCAGCGCCTGAGAGTGCGCATTGGCTTGCTGAAGCCTGGATGCTATGGATTTTGCTTTTGAATCCAGTTCTCCGTAGGTTATCGAGGTACTGACCAACCCCTCATTAGTTAAAAACCTATAGGCAACATGGTCTGGTTTTACCTCAGCCCAGTGCCGGGCAATATCCACTAGGCTGGTTAATTCAATATCTTCAAATTGATGCTTACAACTACTGTAATTATTTTCCATTTTTTTAATTTTTCCATTCAATCATTCATGCGCTTAATTAATTTTTATAAAGTCACATAAATATATGTATATAAAGTGAGTTATAAATAGAGATCAAACTAATCTCTATTTATAACGGGCGAGCTTATCTTCGTAGTTTATGAGTGATTATTTCGAAAAGTATGCGCAAGGCTAACGTTTGAAATTTTTATAATGTGATAACCGACTGCGATCCAACAAACCACTAATGAAAGCACACTTACAACAAGAAAATTAACCGAAGAAACATGCAAACGATATGGAAATCCGCTCAACCATTCTATAACCACATAAAAAGCAATTGGCATAGCGATAATGTTTGCAATTAAAACAGGTTTGGCAAATTTCCATAGAAACAACCTGGATATATCTATCGTATTTGCACCAACCATTTTTCTTAATCCGATCTCTTTTGTTTGTGATCGAATTGAAAAACCGGACAAAACAAATGAACCAAGCATTGCAATAACTATGGCTACAATTGACAAAACCGCCATTATTTGTCCATTTTTCTCCCAGCGAGAGAAGGCGATATTCAAATCCGTATCTAGAAAAGACCTTACGATCGGATAATTAGGGTTAATCGCGCTCCAGGTTGAATCTATTGATTCAAGAGTGTCCACTAAATTATTACCGGTAATTTTTACTGATAGGTACTGCGACTGCTCAGGATAAACAATGAAAATATAAGGAGATAATTCGCCATGCCCAGCGAGCATATGGAAATCTGACACTACACCTACAATGTTTAATGTGAAATTCCAATGGCTATCCACCGAGTTTACTAACTGACCCAATGCATCGGAATTATTCAACCAACCAAGCTTGCGCGCAGCCGACTCATTAATAACCGCACTATAAATTGAATTATCAACTACGTCTTTATTTGTAGCCCTATCTAGCGCGTAATCTTCACCGAAGGATCTGCCAGCAAGAACGTTGATATTGTAGGTTTCAAAAAAATCATAATCTACAGCAAGTCGATTAAGTGTTAATGCATCTTCCCTGTTACCGCCAGAAAGATAAAATCCACTCGATTTATCATATTCTTTACCAGGTACAGTCATTGAGCCAGAAACACTTATTACTTCGGGATTTTTTAAAAGTTCATTTTTTAATCTTTCGTAATTTGGTTTTATTTCCGTCCATCCTAAATTGCTTAACACCAAGATATTCTCTTTTTCAAACCCCAAATCAATTTTTTTTATAAAACTCATCTGCTGGAAGATAAAAACTGTATAGATACTTACAACTATAGCAATTGAAAATTGAACTATAATCAATCCGTTTCTAACACTTGATGACGCAGAACCAGCTTTTCCGAGGTTTCTAAATACTTCTGAGGGTTGAAATTTAGACAGATAAAATGCAGGGTAAGAACCAGCTATAAATCCAGTAATTACTGTAACAATGACCAATTTCCAAATTAAAAAGATATTTGTAAAGAAATCAAATATTATCGTTTTATCCGTTACGTAATTAAACCAACCTAAAGACAACCTTACCAAAATAATTGCCAAAAATAATGCACACACTGAAAGCACCAGGGATTCAGATAGAAATTGTATTGCCAGTTGCTGACGTGAAGCACCAAGTGATTTCCTAACTCCGAGCTCCTTATTCCGCCCAACCCCTTTGGCAATCGCCATATTGGTAGCATTAATACAGGCGATTAGCAAAATAAGGCCTCCAATTAGCGACAGCGCAATTAGGCTATTTCCACCTCCCCCCGCCGATTCTTGAAGATGAATATCCTCTATTGGATTTAAACGAAATCCAATATTAAGCTCGTTTGGTATGTGAACGCTTGAGAAGTACTCAATGCCATTTTTCAATGATTCAATAGTTTCATTCTTTTTTAACAAAATATACGTTCTGGCAAATCGATCTTTCCAATTATCGTTGTCACGGGCGTGATACATATTTTCACGCGATTGAATATTCGCTAAAAATTCAATATTCAAATGCGAATTTTCTTTAACATCTTTTATAACTGCGCCAACGCGATAGAAATTTTTATTATCCAGCGTTAGAACTTTATCTACTGGATTAATATCACCAAAATATTTTTCGGACATAGATTTGGTAATAACTATTGAAAAAGGCTCGCCAAATGCAGTTTCATAATCGCCATATATAAACTCAAAACCGAATATCGATAAAAATGATTTATCAATAAAATTGATATTTTCATAAAAGGCTTTTTCTTGATACTTTACAACAAATTGCATTGGAACCAGGCGAGCGGCTTGTTCAACCTCAGCTACCCCTGCCACCAAAGCCGGAGCAATGGCAGGAAATGTATCAACATCAATACTGCCAGCCTTATCTGAAAAGTGCCGAACTGTTTCAAGGCGAAAAATCTGTCCACTGTTCTTCCAATTTTTATCGAAACTAAGCTCATCCTGGACATATAGCAGTGTAAAAACAAAAACTGCCATACCAATAGCTAGACCAAGAATGTTTATAGTCGAATAAAATAGATCCGCTTTCAGTCGGCGAATAGCTATAAGCAAATAATTTATGAGCATACTTCGACCTCGTTTTTGCGAGCTTGAACTATCTCATTTTGGCTCCCATATTCCTGCATCTTCCCATCCAGCAAATATAGGATTCGATTAGCGTAACTGGCGTGATAATCAGAGTGTGTAACCATTATCAACGTAGTTCCAGACTTATTTAACGCTTTGAGCATATCCATCACTTCTTGCCCCATTTCACTATCCAGGTTACCAGTCGGCTCATCAGCTAATATTAATTTTGGTTTGGCTACCAAGGCTCTTGCAATTGCAACGCGCTGCTGCTGTCCACCCGAAAGCTGCTTTGGATAATGATTCATTCGATGCAAAATACCCACATCTTCCAATATTTTCTTTACCAATTCTTGACGTTGATTTTTTGATTTATTTTGGTACAGCAACGCCAATTCAACATTCTCATATACAGTTAACTCATCAATTAAATTAAACTCCTGGAATATGTAGCCAATATTTGACTTTCTAATATTGGCTAACTGTTTTTCAGAATAGGAAGAAACCTCATGATCAAGGAAATAATATTTACCTGAACTAGGATTTCCCAATAAGCCGAAGATATTTAATATTGAAGATTTACCGCATCCAGAAGGCCCCATTATGGCAACAAACTCACCCTCTTTAATTTCTAAACTAATTTCATTGAGAGCTGTGGTTTCTATATCTTCTGTTCTATAAACCTTACTGATTTTGTCAAATTTCAACATCATTTATCTCCATTAATAATATTTAGAAAACCTGCATTAGTAAATTTTGAGCTTTTCCATATCTTTATAATCAGCATAAGATGAAACAACAACTTTTTCACCTGCAGTCAAACCGCTAATTACCTCGATGAATTTCGAATTACGACGCCCCAATTTAACTTTTCGTTTCACTGCAGTTGACCCGTTTTTCTCAAGAACAAAAATCCAATTTCCTCCGGTGTCGGAGAAAAAGCCAGCATTGTCGACTAATAATGTCTGCTTTGGTTGATCTAAAATCAATGTAAGCGATAAATCCTGCCCCCTCCGCAGGTCTTTCAAGGCAGCACCCTCAAATTCCAAATCAACTACAAAGGCCCCATTAATCACCTCGGGGTAAATTTTTTGAACGACCAAAGTTGCTGTATCGTTATCTCTTTTATATATTGCCTTTTGCCCAACCTTTAATCTTGCAGCATAAAAAGCGTCCACATTTGCCACCAACTTAAACACGCCTTCTTTATCAATTTGACCGAGACGAGCTCCTTTCTCCCTTGACTGCCCAATTTCTACATCAAGAGATGTTAACTGCCCATCAATAGGGGATTTAACAACCAGATCCTCAAGACTATTTCGAATAATACTCAAATGGTTTTGAAGTCTTTTTTCGCTTTCAAGTAGCTGCCCAATTTTTTGACGTTGAATTTCGGTTTCTTTCTTCTGCGCTAAACGAATCAACTCAAGATATCTTGCACTGTATTCATGTTCATTTTTAATGGAATCGAAATCGTTTTTGCTGACAAGCTTGTTTTCAAATAAATGGGTTGTCATATCCAAACGCCTCTGAAGTTCATTTGTTTTGTATGTGACTTCGTTGAGCGTGGTATTTAATTCCAGCTCATTTCTATCCAGCGACAAGCGCGTGCTTGCATTTATGTCAAGCTGATAACTTACTTGAGCTTCTTGGGAATAAACATCTAATTGAAATGCGGTATTCTTAAATTTGATTATATTTTGCCCTGCCTTAACATAATCGCCTTGAGAAACATATATCGCATCTACCGTACCGCCCTGGATGGCATCCAGGAAAACAGTTTTTATTGGTGCTGCGATACCACGAATTGGAATGCTGTCCTCGAAGCTACCAAATGTGACGCTTGAAATAGATACATGGTCACGTTTTACAGAGTATGTTTTTTGAAATGTAACACCAAAAGCCAAATAACCAACAACGAGAATTGCACCTGCCGCGCATATGCTTTTTATAAAAAAACTTTTACTATATTTTTTAGGGGTAATTTGCTTGTCCATATGGTCTACTTAATACTCGCTTGTATATTGTCGTGAATCTTTTCACAAACAAAAATTTTAATTTTAAAAACAACGATACGTTAATTACTAAATGCAGCAATAATTTCATTTATCTCTGAAACCCAGAGCTCAACCCCTTGCTCGATAGTTTCTTTTTTATAAATATTATCCCTGCAAATCCATTTTACATTATAAGTTCCATTTTTTACCGCAACCTCAATGTAAGAGGCCCAGCAAATATCTGCTGCAGTTTCAGAATGCGAAACGCCATATGACTCACTGGCCGAAGAAATTAAATGTGCCGGCAAATCAGAAAACTCATTCTCAATGTTATTTTTAACACCAACAAGATCAGGCGGGATATAATTGATATTGAATTCAGGAATAGGTATTTCATTGAAATATTTTTTGAGCTCATTATCTCTTGAAAAAGCCTTTATAGCGTTAAAAGCCAGCCCCCCATTAGGAATAGATTCATATTGCTTTTTATAAGACAGAACCTGTTCTTTCCTATCAACTGCAAGGTCCACATTAATTAATACAGGTAAATAATCAGAAAACCAACCAATTGTTCTGCTTAAATCCACATTTCGAATAATTTTTTCTCTTCCAAGAGAAATCATCGTAAAACAAATATGCGGCGCCCCGGTCATTAGGGAAATCGCATTTGATAAAGCAGTAAAGATAACATCTGCAGCGGTTATCCTGTCAGCCCGATGCGGAAAAGACAGTAAAAAATCATTTGATTGAATATTCAATTGTCGCTCAACCAGAAAATCTTTACCGTACAGAGCCTGGTTGCCGGATCTGTTCTTTGCAATACCATCGGGGAAATCGATCATTCGGCCAACGAGGCTAAACTCCAATGACTGCCAGTATTTGACATCCCTTTCAATATCCGGTGAATTCACCCAGTTATTAAGATAATTGGCCCATTCAATGATCGATGTTTTTACTGGTAAATCCTTTATGGCTTTCCCTTGCACCAGGGACAAGTAATGAACAAATAACTCCTTCATGAACACAGCAAAGCTATAACCGTCCATCAGTGCATGATGGACAATCCAAAGAAACCTGGCTGGCTCCGCGTTGCCGCAGTTGAACAAAACGAACTTAAAGAGATTCTTTCCAAGATCCAAAGAGTGTTGCATTTCATTTGCAATATATTCTATTTCCTCAGATCTGGACTTCTGACAAGGTACATGTGATAAATCGATTATTTGTAGCAATTCACAATGTTCAATATCAATGACACTTTCGTGGACGACTCCATTATTATTATGAAATATGTGACGTAATCCTTCTTGATCAAGTACAACGGCGTGCAATGCTTGATTTAAGAATGCCGGATTCGCATCTATGATATTAAGTATTCCGGATTGATTCCAATGATTTTTAAACACATATTTAAAAAGCATTTGTTTATTTGGCAAACTATATACTATATCCCCTTTTACATAGTTATATTTATAGGAACTTGTCGATGCCTGCTGTGAAATCAATGCAGACACACCGGCAACAGTTGGAAATTGCATAATATCTTTCACCAGCACATCCATACCGGCTTTTTTCATTTGCGCAATTAACTGGATAATCAATAAGGAATGCCCGCCGAGGTGAAATATATTATCGGTTATTCCTATCCGTTCAACTTTTAATACATCCTGCCAAATTTCACATAAAAGAACTTCGATGTCAGAACGCGGCGCAACATATTCCTCTTGTAGCAGGGACCTATCAGGTTTGGGTAATGCTTTAACATTAACTTTTCCATTGGAAGTCAACGGCAATTGTTCAAGTTCAACGTATGCCGAAGGTAACATATAGGGAGGTAAAAGATTACTGCAATAATCCGCCAGGTTTCTAATATTTAACGTTGACGAAAGAGTGATATTTTTTAACTGATTTATATAGTCTAATCCTTGAAAAGCCAAATCATTATCCATCCAATCGATAAGGCATGCTATTTCATCAACATCAATTTTCTTTATTCGCTCAACCATCGGCGATACACTTTTTGGAGTGCCGATCAACGCCGCCGCAGTAACATAGTGCTCAAATGCCAACGCTGTTACATCATCTATCTCTTCCTGGGTGTGAGTAACACCGGGAGCGTGAACCAAATACAAAGACACATGAGCTTTCATGTAGTCAATAAATGGCGCTCTCGCCTGTTCGAGAGTGCGTTCAAGATCCTCCCCCAAAAAGGTATGCACCATCAAGGTTACCCGCCCCTTTTTCGGATCATGTCCATGCTTTACCAAGGACTTCCGGTAAAGGGAAATTTTTTGTTCTAGCTCATCTATTGATTGGCCCAAAAAGTGCGTAATAAGATTTACGCCCAAACGGCCAGCTTCAATAAATGTCTCCGGGTTACCACCAGCTGCAACCCACAAAGGAATTTGATCCTGTGCTGGTGTTGGATAAATTTTTACACTGACATCATTATTATTACCATCTCGCCGTGTAATAGATTCTCCGGCCCACAGAGCCCTTACAGTTTTTACTCCTTCACTCAATATCTTTTTTCTATCTGCAAAATTATCAGGAGCCAAAACAAAATCACGAGGATGCCATCCACTGGCAATTGCCATACCTACCCGGCCATTCGAGAGGTTATCTACCACAGACCACTCTTCAGCAACCCGAATAGGATCTTGCAAAGGCAGCACAACACTTCCCGCCCGCAGGTGTACGCGTTGGGTGATAGTGGCTATTGCAGCATTTAGAACCGCAGGATTGGGATAGAGGCCCCCAACAGGGTCAAAATGCCGCTCGGGAGTCCAAATAGCTTCAAAGCCATTTTCGTCAGCAAATTGTGCTGCTTTAAGATACAACTCATACTTATTCTTTTCCGCGAATGGATTAGCACCAAAATAAAAAAGGCTGAAATCAATTGATGGAACGGCAGTCTTCGCCATATTTTCAGTGTTGGCGGGAACGATATAAGCAACCAGTTGTTTTTCATGATGATCATTGTCCCTTGCTACAACAACCACATCCTGGATCGAAGGATGTTGTCGTAACACTGATTCAATTTCTCCCAGTTCAATTCTAAAACCGCGGATCTTAACTTGTTGGTCAATGCGCCCAAAATATTCAAATTCGCCATTAATCAGTTTACGAGCCAAATCACCTGTACGATAAAAACGTCTGTTGCCAAATTCAGGGAGTGAAACAAATCGAGTTTCAGTTAACGCCTCTCGATTCAAATAACCACGGGTAACACCAGCCCCCCCTACATACAGTTCACCTGTTACACCAGCAGGAACCAAACTTTTCTCTTCGTTTAATACAATCAGCTGTAAATCAGAAAGAGGTTTTCCAATTAAACTGGCTCCCGTATTTTCCAAAATATCGGTTTGCGTTAGTCTCCGATAGGTTACATGCACCGTTGTTTCCGTGATCCCATACATATTAATCAAGTTTGGCGCGGCATCTCCATGCCGTGAAACCCAGGAAGATAAACTTGATAGGTTAAGCGCTTCCCCACCAAATATGACATAGCGTAAGGAGAGCGATAAATTTTGTATGCTGTCCTCAGGCATAAATTGATTAAACGCACTGGGGGTTTGGTTTAGTACGGTAACTTTTTCGCGTGCAACCAGCTGGTAAAAATCACTGGTCGATCTTGATACCCAATAGGGAACTATTATCAGGCGGCCACCAAAACATAAGGCTCCCCATATTTCCCATACCGAAAAATCAAACGCATAAGAATGAAATAACGTCCATATATCAGTATGGTTAAAGTCAAAATGCGCTTGCGCAGCATGGAATAGCCGAGTCACATTATGATGCTCTACCAAAACACCTTTTGGATTGCCGGTAGAGCCTGATGTATAAATAACATACGCTAAATTATGTTCCCTTGAATTATTTTCAGGCAAGGAAACATTTGCCGATGGGAAACTATCCAACTCATTAGATGAATCATCAATACATAAAGCTTGCTCGGGAATAACAGGTAAACGAGGTAATAGATGAGTATGGGTTATTACGGTATCAAGTTTCGCATCATCCAAAATGTATTTCACCCGAGCTTCGGGATAATCAGGGTCAATTGGCACATAAGCAGCGCCAGCTTTTAAAACGCCCAGAATAGCTACAATAGTATCCAGGGAGCGCTCAACACACACACCAACAAGTGTATTGGGCATAACATTTCTCTTATTAACCAGGTAATGCGCCAATCGGTTTGCCCTGCAATTTAATTCGCGATAGCTAAGCTCCTGCAATTCAAATTTAATGGCAATAGCATTAGGTTGGGCAATTTCCCTGGCTTCAAATAACTCATGGATGAATTTATTTTTATTATAATTTTGCAACTCATCCGGTACTGCATCCAACAGCTTAAAACGCTCTTGCTGATTAAGCATATTCAGTGCATATACATGTGCATCCGGGCTCTTTAATACGGCACTGAGCAATTCCTTAAAATGATTAGCCATCCGTTCAATAGTCGAAGGATTAAAAAGATCCGTCCTGAAACTCCATCGCAAATCCAATCCATCAGGGCACTCAATGACGTCAAGGCGCAAATCATGAGTTACCAGACTTGAATCAAGCTTTACCTCAGTAAGTTCTAAACCTGGTAAGTTTATTTTGGTTTTTTCATAATTATGAAGCACAAGCATAATTTGAAATAGCGGGCTGTATGCCATATTTCTTTCAGGCTGGATTTTTTCAACTATTTTTTGAAACGGAACTTGTTGGTATTTATAGGCATCGAGCAACGTTCTCCGGCTTTTTCCAAGCAAGCTATTGAAGCTTGGTTGTTCCGCAAGATCCATGCGCAAAACTAATGCATTAACAAAAAAACCTATTAAATTTGCAATTTCTTCCTGCTCTCTATTGGCAATAAAGCTGCCAACAACAATATCCCTTTCATTGCTGTATCGAGATAGTAATATTGAAAAAACCACGTGCAATCCCATGTACAAGGTTGCACCCTGAGTACGGCACAATTCCTTTAGTGCATCAGTAGCAGCCAAATCAATTCTATTAATATAGGTTGACCCAGTAAACGTTTGTACTGTCGGACGAGGATAATCCAATGGCAAGCTGTGTACTAACGGCAAATCGGCCAACTCTTTAACCCAATAATTTAATTGCTCTTCAAAAGCATCTCCCTGCAACCATTGACGCTGCCAGGAAGCATAATCAGCATATTGAATATGTAATGGTGGAAGCGGGCTGGCATTACCTAAATAAAATGCGGAATATAATTCCTTAAATTCTTTAACGAAGATTGCTGTTGACCAACCATCCGAAACGATATGATGCATTACAACCAACAAGATATGTTCATCTTCTTTGGTTTTTACCAATTTCAAATAAATCATCAGGTCACGGCTTAAATCAAATGTGTGCAATTTTGCCGCGGTTATTATGTTATTCAATTGCTGTTGCTGCACCTCGGGCTCAAGTGCAGTCAGATCGTCTAAAGGGACCTCAAAGCGCTCCGAATCCTGGATAATTTGAAATAACTGTCCTTCTTCATCTGCGATAAAACGCGTGCGTAAACCATGATGTCGCTCAATAATTTCAGAAAAGGTTTTGTTAACAATATTATAATTAAGGGCGCCCGTGAGTTTGAACACACCAGATATATTATAATGTGCGCTCCCTCCATCAATTTCACTTAATAGCCAAAGGCGTTGCTGGGCATAGGATAGCAAAGACTTCCTTTCATCCAGCGGCAAAATCTTTCCATAATCAATAGTGTCAGCTTTCAACTCAACTGAAAGATAATCTATCAATTGGCTTTTATTGCTTCTAATAAGATGAGCGATATCATCGGTTAAGCTATTGTCATCAGATCTTGTTTTTAGCTTTCCCTCCTCAACGAAGACATAGACTCCAGCATCGGAAAGCTTGTTAATAACCTCAATAATGCTCACCACTCAATCTCCGTTTTTTCCTTATTAATTTCTTTTAAAATTTTATTTTTCGTTAACGCAATATTTTCATCAATCAGGGCACTCATAGCCTGGAGATCCTCACATTCAAATAATGATTTGAATTGCAACACAACCATAAATGTTTGATTAATTTTTGCCATGAGGCGTGTTAATAACAAAGAATGTCCACCCAAATTGAAAAAATTATCCCCGGCTCCAACACGCTCTATGCTTAAAACATCTTGCCAAATTTTACATAAGGCCTTTTCGGTTTCGCTACGCGGGGCAAGATAAGACGCCTGTAGTATTATTTCTGGTTCTGGCAATGATTTTCTATCCACCTTACCGCTCGGCGTTAACGGGAACTCTTTCATTAACACAAAAGCAGCAGGAATCATGTAATCCGGGACATGCTGTGCCAGATATTTACGCAGTGCAGTTAAAACATCGTCAGAGTTGCCGCCATCACGCGAAACATGAGCCTCATTCTCAACAATGTACGCAATCAAACGCTTATCGTTATCGCCAAAATCTTTGGCGATTACAATGGCATCTTGAATATCAATGTAGTTACGCAAAGCATTTTCAATTTCGCTTAACTCAATCCTGAAACCACGAATTTTAGTTTGATGATCTGCCCTACCTATAAATTCCAGGTTGCCATCCGGAAGCCAACGAACCAAATCACCAGTCTTATAAATAAATTTACTGATTGAATAGTCCTGTCCGTTATAGAAAGGGTTGGGAACAAATACTTTGCCGGTTTGGTTCCCATCGTTCCAATAACCACCACCAACACAATCACCACCGATATACAGCTCCCCAACTACGCCTATGGGCACAATTGCATAATTGCGCCCAAGCACATACACATTGGTATTATTAATTGGCTTGCCGATTGGAATCGAATCCGGTGGCACATCAGGAATACGGTAGAACACGACACCGATAGAAGTTTCAGTCGGTCCATAGGCATTCACCAACTCAATAGCAGGAAATGTTTGCTTAAACTTTTTAACTGCATTTACATTTATTGCTTCCCCACCAATTATTATTGACTTCAGTGAGGACAGTTTTTTGTATTGATGATTATTTTTATGACTGACCGCCTCATCAACAAATGCAGAGAACAGCGCAGGGGTGAAATCGATTAAAGTGATATTTTTTTCACAAATAGCAGAAGCAACATAATTTACATCAAGAATATTGTCCCTATCGGGAATATAACAACTTCCGCCAGTTATTAATGGCCAGAAAAATTGCCATATACATGAATCAAAACAATGATGTGTTGTTTGCATGACAACTTCAGTTGTCGCACTGAAAAATTGATTCATGAAAACCAATCGATTCACGATACCCTTGTGAAGATTGATTGCACCTTTTGGCGCTCCTGTTGAACCCGATGTATGTATAACGTATATCGGGGCATCGGACGCAAGAGGTATTGCCAGGTTTTCGTTCGAGGGTTTAATTCGCTCTATACTTATATTAATGATGGTTGGCAGATTGTTAATGTGGTGCGCAAACCTATCATCGATCACAACAACTTTTGCAGACAGACGCTCCAGGGCTGACTGAATCCGTACACTTGGCCAGCGTGTATCAATGGGGGCAAATATAGCCCCTGCTTTCATTATTGCCAGATATACAAGAGGAACCTCAATACCCGGCTCCATTAAAACCGGAATAACATCGCCAACATTGACATCAGCCTGGATAAAATCTTTAGCCAAACCATTTGCATATGAATTTAACTCTCCATAGCTAAGTTTGATGCTATCGTTGAAAAGCGCAGTGTGCGTCGGGAACTTAGCTGCTTCTATCTCAAACAATTCATGAACACACTTATCATTTGGATATGCTGTTTTTGTATTATTCCAATCCACTACTATTTGATTGCGTTCATCATTAGAAATAATGGATATAGTTTCAATGCCTGAAGCAGGCGAATGCTGTAATGCAGACACTAAACCGCTGATTGCTGTGTGAGCATAATCCAATATTCGTTTCGCATTAATTGAGGAGTCAACTTGCACATCTAATTGGAAATCCTGCCCAAAATCATTAACCGAAATATTAAACGGATAATTAGTCCGCTCATATCCCAATACAACTTCAAAGTCTTTTTCCGCAGCAGGGTTTTCCGGAAAATTATTTGTTTTCGGTAACGAGTGCCGGTAATTAAATAAGGAAGTGAACAGGGGCAACTTGCCATTAACCTGGCTACAGCGCTGGGCCAAGGCAAGCGAAGTTTGCTCATAATGTAATAAATTTGTTAATGATGATTGAACCTGTCGAACGAATTCAATAACACTAACCGATTCTAATTTTGCGCGAAATGGCAGTGTATTAATGAATACACCCATTGAACGCTCTGCGCCAATGGCGCCCTGTAATCTACCGGATAATACGGTACCAAATATCACATCATTTCGAGCGGTACATGTAGCTATTACCATTGCCCATGCTGCATGAAATAGCACTGCCGGGCTAATGTTTAAATTTTTGGCTACCAGCCGAACCTGTTTTGATGTTTCGCTATGGAGATAGATATCCGCATCTGCGCGATGACATCCGTCTTCATTAATATCTAATAAATTAAAAGGTGTAGTAGGTTCTTCAACATCACCTAAAATATCGGTGAAAAAAGATTCTGCATTATTATGTAAAGCTTGATACTGTGTGTGCGCAATAAAGTCCCGGTATGGCACAGACGGGGGCAACTCATCCGCCTTACCTGCCTTATAAGCCTCAAATTCCCTTTGTATAATTTCCAAACCTAGGTGATCGGAAATAATATGGTGGTATTGCAACAAGACAAAATGTTCACCAGCGTGACAACTGTTTGCTATTTGCAAACGCATCAACGGAGCTTGTTCCAGATTTATCCATTGAAGTTGCGGATCACATAGCTGACGCATTTGTGCTTCGATATCACCGCTGAGATTTAACTGCACAACAGGAAGGGGCGCCTCACGACAAACCACCTGAACAGGTACCGACAAACCACGCCAGAAAATAGCAGTACGTAGCGCATCATGCCGATGAATAATAAATTGCAAAGCATCAATAAATGCAGTTACTGATTCAGCACTATTAAATTTAAATAACACCGGAAGAACATACGGGTCTACCTGCTGGCACAGCATATGGTGAAACAATAGACCTTCCTGTAAAGGACCCAGTGCATATATATCCTGCACATTTGTTGTACCCCCGGGAATTTGGGTAATCAGGTGTTCAATTTCTTCTTCTGTCAGGTTAACCAGCGGCAGCATCGCTGGTGTGATATGCCTGCAATTGTTAGGAATTACATTGGGAGGAGCGACAAAAATCGGCGATTTTTTTCCTGCCTGCTGATCGATAACTTGTGCTAATGCAGCCAGGTTTTCTGTGATAAATATATCCCTAACCTGCAAGGAACAACCCTGTTGCTGCAAACGTGCGATCACGCGCATAGTCAGTAACGAATGCCCACCCAAATGGAAGAAATTATCCGTCACACCTACCCGTTCAA
>NZ_ALBT01000085.1 GCF_000766945.1 Cellvibrio mixtus subsp. mixtus J3-8
TTTAGCCACTTTTCTATTCCTCCAACAAGATGAAATATCAAAACTATTCTTCGTACTTCTGCATTCTGCCCTTCGCCATTACTTCATCAGCAACATTGCGCGAGGCCTCTTGGTACTTCAAGAACTCCATAGTGTAGGTTGCACGACCCTGAGTTGCAGAACGCAATGAGGTTGCATAACCAAACATCTCCCCCAGGGGAACTTCAGCATTTACGATTTTACCGCTCACACTTTCATCCATACCCAGGATCATGCCGCGACGACGGTTCAAGTCACCCACCACGTCACCCATGTTTTCTTCCGGCGTCACCACTTCGACCTTCATAATCGGCTCGAGCAATACAGCACCGCCATATTGAGCCAACTTTTTTGTCGCCATCGAAGCAGCAATTTTAAATGCCATTTCTGACGAATCAACGTCATGGTAAGAGCCATCAAACACAACAGCCTTCAAGCCCAGCAATGGATAGCCAGCAAGAACGCCATTTTGCATTTGCTCAGCAATCCCCTTTTGAATAGCCGGAACAAATTCTTTAGGGACCACACCACCAACAATTTCGTTTACAAACTCCAAGCCTTCAGCAGTTTCATCTGCGCCAGGAGAGAAGCGAATCCAGCAATGACCATATTGACCGCGACCACCCGATTGACGGACAAACTTGCCCTCAATTTCACAGGTATTGCGGATAGCTTCGCGATAAGCCACTTGAGGCTTACCAATGTTAGCCTCAACACTAAATTCGCGGCGCATACGGTCAACGATGATATCCAGATGCAACTCACCCATGCCACCAATAATGGTTTGCCCGGTTTCTTCATCTGTACGAACACGGAAAGAGGGATCCTCTTGCGCCAATTTGCTTAGTGCAACACCCATCTTTTCCTGGTCAGCTTTGGTTTTTGGCTCCACCGCAACATGAATAACCGGCTCCGGGAAATCCATACGTTCGAGAACAATAATATTGTTCTGATCGCACAGGGTATCCCCGGTTGTTGCGTCTTTCAGGCCAATGACCGCCGCAATATCACCCGCCAGAACCTCTTTAATTTCGGAGCGCTGGTTAGCATGCATTTGCACCATGCGACCAATACGTTCCCGTTTCTGTTTAACCGAGTTATATACCGCGTCGCCGGAGCTCAACATTCCGGAATACACACGGATAAATGTCAAACTACCCACAAACGGATCGGTAGCGATCTTGAAGGCCAGCGCCGAAAAAGGATCACTGTCATTTGCATGGCGCTCAGCAACAGTCTCGCCATCTTCCAGCACACCTTCGATTGCCTTAACTTCGGTTGGTGACGGCAAGTACTCAATAACAGCATCCAGCATTGCCTGGACACCTTTATTTTTGAATGCAGAGCCACCGATAACCGGAACTATCTCACCCGCCAATGTGCGCGCACGAATACCCGTTTTAACTTCAGCCTCGGTAAGCTCGTCGCCACCCAGGTACTTTTCCATCAACTCTTCACTGGACTCCGCTGCCGATTCGACAATGAACTCGCGCATTTTTTTGCACTGCTCAACCAAATCAGCCGGGACATCCCCGTAGGTAAATGTCATACCCTGGTCAGCTTCATTCCAGATGATGGCGCGCATCTTAATCAGATCCACCACACCCTTGAATTGCTCTTCCGAACCAATAGTCATTTGCAACGGGACAGGATTGGCTCCCAGGCGAGTTTTAAGTTGCTCAACTACACGCAGATAATTAGCACCTGTACGGTCCATCTTATTAACAAATACCAAGCGTGGAACTTCGTATTTATTTGCCTGGCGCCATACAGTTTCGGTTTGCGGTTGAACCCCGGAGGAACCACAAAGCACTACGACCGCACCATCAAGCACACGCAATGAACGCTCTACTTCAATCGTGAAATCTACGTGCCCGGGAGTATCAATAACGTTGATGCGATGCTCGTCAAACTGAGCTCCCATTCCTTTCCAGAAGGTCGTAACAGCTGCGGAAGTGATAGTGATACCCCGCTCCTGCTCCTGCACCATCCAGTCAGTAGTTGCAGCGCCGTCATGCACCTCACCAATCTTGTGCGACAGGCCGGTGTAAAACAGTACGCGCTCTGTCGTAGTGGTTTTACCAGCATCAACATGCGCACAGATACCGATATTGCGGTAGCGTGATATTGGAGTTTTACGTGCCATGGCGGTGTTTCCGAATCACCAGTTCTTCAAAAAGGTAAAGGCAGCAACGCTGCCTTTATTCTTGCCCAGATAACGTGAAGCGACTTCCGCTTAGAAGCGGAAATGCGAGAACGCTTTGTTCGCTTCAGCCATACGGTGAACGTCTTCACGCTTCTTAACCGCGGCACCTTTACCTTGAGCAGCATCCATCAACTCACCAGCCAAACGTGCTGGCATGGATTTCTCACCGCGCTTGCGTGAGTAATCCACCAACCAACGCATTGCCAGCGCAGTACGGCGTGACGCACGAACCTCAACTGGAACCTGATAGGTTGCACCACCCACACGGCGGGATTTAACCTCAACCAGTGGAGCGATGTTTTCGAGAGCCTCGGAGAATACTTCCAGAGGATCGCGATTCAATTTGGTTTTTACGATATCCATTGCGCCATAAATAATGCGCTCTGCTACCGATTTCTTACCACTGATCATCACGTGGTTCATGAACTTTGCCAGAGTCACGTTACCGAATTTTGGATCCGGCAGCGTGTCGCGTTTGGCGACGACTCGTCTTCTTGGCATTTTAATAGCCTCTCTTCAGGGATTTTCCAAGACAACCCTATAAACCCTATTGTTTATAACTTGCTTGGCCTTACTCGGTAGTAAACCGAAAACTTTAACAACCTAAATCAAGCGGCGGATAACATCCGCCAACTATTACTTAGGACGTTTCGCACCGTATTTGGAGCGACCTTGTTTACGCTTGGCAACACCGGAAGTATCCAGTGAACCGCGTACAGTGTGGTAACGCACACCTGGCAAGTCTTTAACACGACCGCCACGAATCAGCACCACGCTGTGCTCTTGCAGGTTATGGCCTTCACCGCCAATATACGAGGTCACTTCAAAGCCATTGGTCAAACGTACACGGCATACTTTACGCAGCGCCGAGTTTGGCTTTTTAGGGGTGGTCGTATACACGCGAGTGCAAACACCGCGTCTTTGCGGGTTACCTTGCAGAGCTGGAACGTCACTCTTGTCTACGATGGGTTTTCTTGGCTTACGAATCAATTGATTGATCGTTGGCATGAAAACAAACTCCATAGATATATGCCTTCATCACGAAGGCAGGTTTAAGAAAGCGGCTTATCGAAAAATAGACCTGCTTCCCACTTGGGTAAAAGTGGGTGGCGCATTGTAAAGATGCTCCCCCCCACCGTCAAGGCAAACCCCGCTTATTTAATAGGCATAAAGCAATTTGCCAAATGCTGATAAAAAAGCAAGGCTGGGGTCGCCAGCCTTGCCCGGGATTTGCGCTGGAAATCTTGCGATTTCCAAACCTCAGCAAATTATCCAGTATTAGTTAATGCTGGATTTCAGTGCCTCAGTTAATGCTGCTTCAACATCTTCTGCACTCACGCCAACGTCCTGGTTTGCCGCTTCTTCACGACGACGCTTGCGGTCCGAGTGATATGCCAGACCGGTACCGGCTGGAATCAAACGACCTACCACAACGTTTTCTTTCAGGCCGCGCAGGGTATCTTTCTTGCCAGTTACTGCCGCTTCGGTCAGAACGCGGGTGGTTTCCTGGAAGGATGCTGCCGAAATAAACGATTCGGTTGCCAAAGAGGCCTTGGTAATACCCAGCAGTTGACGCTCATAGTTAGCCGGCTGACGGGCTTCCGCGCGCAGTTTTTCGTTTTCTTCCAACACCTGGTTATATTCAACTTGCTCGCCTTTAACGAAGGTAGAGTCACCCATAGTGGTAATTTCTACTTTGCGCAGCATTTGACGAACGATAGTTTCAATGTGCTTATCGTTAATCTTCACACCTTGCAGACGATATACGTCCTGGATTTCGTTGGTGATATAACGAGCCAACGCTTCAACACCTTGCAAACGCAAAATATCATGCGGGTTCGCTGGACCGTCAGACACAACCTCACCCTTCGCAACCATTTCCCCTTCAAACACAGTCAGCTGACGATGTTTCGGGATCAGTACTTCGTAATGGGTTGAGCCATCATCCAATACCTGGCCATCAGTTGGAGTAATGATCAAACGGCGCTTGCCTTTGGTTTCTTTACCGAAGCTCACAGTACCGGAAATTTCCGCCAGGATTGACGGCTCTTTCGGACGACGGGCCTCAAACAAGTCAGCAACGCGTGGCAGACCACCGGTGATATCACGGGTCTTGGAACCTTCTTGCGGGATACGCGCAATAATGTCACCAACGTTGATAGTGTCGCTGTTGTTAATGCTCAGAATCGCTTTGGCTGGCAGCATGTAGTGCGCTGGTACGTTGGTGTTCGCCAGGAACAGCTCTTTACCTTTCGCATCTACCAGTGTCACCGCAGGACGTAAATCTTTACCTGCTGATGGACGCTCTGCCGGATCCAGGATCTCGATAGAACTCAAACCAGTCAGCTCGTCGGTTTGGCGACGGATAGAAAGACCGTCTTCCATACCGGAGAATGCCACGGTACCTGCCACTTCCGATACGATCGGGTGGGTATGCGGGTCCCACTTGGCAATAATCTGGCCGCCTTTTACTGCTTCGCCGTCTTTAACAGTGATCAATGCACCGTAAGGAATCTTGTAACGCTCACGCTCACGACCACTGCCATCGGCAATTGCCAATTCGCCTGAACGGGATACCGCAACCAGATTGCCCGCCGGGTTGCTTACAACCTTAACGTTCAACAGGCGCACGGTACCTTCTTGCTTAACTTGTACGCTGTCTGCAGCAGACGCTCGCGATGCCGCACCACCGATGTGGAAGGTACGCATGGTCAGCTGGGTACCCGGTTCACCGATTGACTGGGCCGCGATAACACCAACTGCTTCACCCACGTTAACGCGATGACCACGCGCCAGGTCACGGCCGTAACACATGGAGCAAATACCGCTGCGCGCTTCGCAAGTAATTGGCGAACGCACCAATACTTCGTCGATACCCATGGCTTCAACGCGCTCAACCCAGGCTTCATCGATCATGGTGCCCGCAGGAACCAGGATTTCATCGGTGCCCGGACGAATCACATCACGCGCAATAATACGACCGAGGATACGATCACCCAGGGATTCGATAACGTCGCCGCCTTCGATTACCGGTGACATGGTCAAACCTTCGTCGGTGCCGCAATCGATAGCGGTTACTACCAGGTCCTGCGCAACGTCGACCAGACGGCGAGTCAAGTAACCGGAGTTCGCGGTCTTCAATGCGGTATCCGCCAAACCTTTACGCGCACCGTGCGTCGAAATGAAGTACTGGAGTACGTTCAAGCCTTCGCGGAAGTTCGCTTTAATTGGAGTCTCGATGATCGAGCCATCCGGACGCGCCATCAAACCACGCATACCAGCCAACTGACGGATCTGGGCGGGCGAACCACGCGCACCTGAATCAGCGTACATAAATACGGAGTTAAATGACGGTTGCAATTCTTCAACGCCATCGCGATTGATAACGGCTTCTTTGGAAATACCTTCCATCATCGATTTGGCAACCAAATCGTTAGCACGCGACCAGATATCGATAACCTTGTTGTATTTCTCGCCCTGGGTCACCAGACCTGAGGCATATTGGGTTTCAATTTCTTTTACTTCAGCATCGGCGCGACCAATGATCTCCGCTTTTGCAGCCGGGATAGTAAAGTCGTTAACACCAATGGACGAACCGGATTTGGTTGAGAAGTCGTAGCCCATGTACATCAAACGGTCAGCAAAAATAACTGTCGCCTTCAAACCAACCACGCGGTAGCAGTAGTTGATCACGGCAGAAATTGCTTTCTTGACCATTGGACGGTTGATCATTTCCAGTGGAATACCGGCAGGAACAATTTCCCACAACAGCACACGACCAACAGTGGTTTGCACCAGTTTTACTTCACTGGTTTTTTCGCCTTCGGCACCAATCAACGTTTCAGTCAAACGCACTTTAATACGCGCTTGCAGATCAACTTGTTTGGAATAATAAGCACGGGATACTTCAGCGGTATCCGCAAACACCATGTTTTCGCCTTTGGCATTTACACGGTCGCGAGTCATCCAGTACAAGCCCAATACCACGTCCTGTGAAGGAACGATGATTGGTTCACCTGACGCTGGCGACAGGATGTTATTGGTAGACATCATCAATGCGCGCGCTTCGAGCTGGGCTTCCAGGGTCAAAGGAACGTGAACTGCCATTTGGTCACCGTCAAAGTCCGCGTTATACGCAGAACACACCAACGGGTGCAACTGGATCGCTTTACCTTCAATCAATACCGGCTCAAACGCCTGGATACCGAGACGGTGCAGGGTTGGTGCACGGTTCAGCAGTACCGGATGCTCGCGAATTACTTCGTCGAGGATATCCCATACCACCGCCTCTTCACGCTCTACCATTTTCTTGGCGGCTTTGATGGTGGTTGCCAGACCACGCAATTCGAGCTTGCTGAAAATAAACGGCTTGAACAGTTCCAATGCCATTTTCTTCGGCAGACCACACTGGTGCAGACGCAGGGTTGGACCTACCACAATCACCGAACGGCCAGAATAGTCAACGCGTTTACCGAGCAGGTTCTGACGGAAACGACCTTGCTTACCTTTGATCATATCTGCCAAAGATTTCAGCGGACGCTTGTTGGAACCGGTGATTGCACGACCACGGCGACCGTTATCCAGCAACGCATCGACTGCTTCTTGCAGCATACGTTTTTCGTTGCGCACGATAATGTCGGGCGCATTCAAATCCAGCAGGCGCTTCAAACGGTTGTTACGGTTGATCACGCGGCGGTACAAATCGTTCAGGTCGGAAGTCGCAAAACGACCGCCATCCAACGGAACCAATGGACGCAAATCCGGCGGCAATACCGGCAGCACTTCCATTACCATCCACTCCGGCTTGTTGCCCGAGAAGAAGAATGCTTCCAGCAGCTTCAAACGCTTGGAGTATTTCTTGATTTTGGTTTCGCTGGTGGTATTCGGGATTTCCTCACGCAGGCGCTGGATTTCTGATTCCAGGTCGATAGCACGCATTAATGTCTGAATAGCTTCAGCACCCATTTGCGCTTCGAACTCATCACCGAACTCTTCCATTGCTTCGAAGTATTGCTCGTCGGTGAGCAATTGGCCGCGCTCCAACGTGGTCATACCAGGTTCGGTCACTACGTAGGATTCAAAATAGAGTACGCGCTCGATATCACGCAGGGTCATATCCAGCAGCAAACCGATACGGCTCGGCAGCGATTTCAGGAACCAGATATGCGCAACCGGGCTTGCCAGTTCGATGTGGCCCATACGCTCACGGCGCACTTTAGCCAGGGTCACTTCCACGCCGCATTTTTCACAGATAATGCCGCGATGCTTCATACGCTTGTACTTGCCGCACAAGCATTCGTAATCTTTTACCGGGCCAAAGATCTTGGCACAGAACAGACCTTCGCGCTCGGGCTTGAAGGTACGGTAGTTAATAGTCTCTGGCTTTTTCACTTCGCCAAACGACCAGGAACGAATCATTTCAGGTGATGCCAAGCTAATACGAATAGAGTCGAACTCTTCGACTTGTCCCTGGGACTTGAGCAAATTCAGTAAGTCTTTCAAGGCGCTTTCTCCTGTGGGCTCCGGGGAGCTTTCATTAAACTTCTAGGCGAATTCTTTGGTGTTTCCGGGTCAATGCCAGCTCCGGGGAGCTGGCCAGTGCCGAGCATTAATCTTCTTGCTCAAGCTCGATATTGATACCCAGAGAGCGGATTTCCTTAACCAATACGTTGAAGGACTCGGGCATACCCGGCTCCATACGGTGGTCGCCATCAACGATGTTTTTATACATCTTGGTACGACCGGCAACGTCATCCGACTTAACAGTCAGCATTTCCTGCAAGGTGTAGGCTGCACCGTATGCTTCCAGTGCCCACACTTCCATCTCACCGAAACGCTGACCACCAAACTGCGCTTTACCACCCAATGGTTGCTGGGTAACCAGACTGTACGAACCGGTTGAACGGGCGTGCATTTTGTCGTCGACCAAGTGGTTCAACTTCAACATGTACATATAGCCAACGGTCACTGGACGAGTGAACTGGTCACCGGTACGGCCATCATAAAGAATGGTCTGACCTGAATCGGACAAGCCGGCCAAACGCAACAGGGATTTGATTTCATGCTCTTTCGCACCATCAAACACCGGCGTTGCCATTGGTACACCGTCAATCAGGTTTTTGGCCAGATCCAGGATCTCTTTGTCAGAGAATGACGCCAGATCTTCTTTGGCAGCAACATCACCAGTCTTGTTGTAAATGTCTTCCAGGAAGGCGCGAACATCAGCAATCGCTTTTTGCTCTTGCACCAGCTTGTTGATCTTCACACCCAAACCTTTCGCGGCCATACCCAGGTGCATTTCCAACACCTGGCCCACGTTCATACGTGAAGGTACACCGAGCGGGTTGAGTACGATATCAACGGTCTCGCCATTTTCGTCGTAAGGCATATCTTCGATCGGCATAATGACCGAGATAACCCCTTTGTTACCGTGACGGCCCGCCATCTTGTCACCAGGCTGGATACGACGCTTGATCGCCAAATAAACTTTAACGATTTTAAGAACGCCGGGAGCCAGGTCATCGCCAGTGGACAATTTGCGTTTCTTATCTTCAAAACGCTCATCCAGAATCTTGCGACGCTCAGCCAATTGCTCTTCGGCGCGATCAATCTGCTCATTCAGCGCTTCTTCACTCATACGAAGCTTGAACCATTGGTCTTTTTCCAGGCCATCCAGGATTTCGTGCGTCATGGCTTCGCCTTTCTTCACGTTTTTGCCCGATGCAACAACCTGACCTACCAATGCAGAACGCAAACGCTCGAAGGTTGCGGTTTCAACGATACGGTATTCTTCGTTGAGATCCTTACGCACTTCATCCAATTGTGCTTTTTCAATTTCCAGGCTGCGTTGGTCTTTTTCCAGGCCATCGCGCGTAAATACCTGAACGTCGATAACAGTACCTTTGGTGCTTGAAGGCACGCGCAGGGAAGTATCCTTAACGTCAGAGGCTTTTTCACCGAAGATTGCGCGCAGCAGTTTCTCTTCCGGCGTCAATTGGGTTTCGCCTTTTGGCGTTACCTTGCCTACCAGGATATCGCCACCAACCACTTCCGCACCGATATAAACAATACCGGACTCATCCAGTTTGCTCAGGGCGCTTTCACCAACGTTGGGAATATCCGCTGTGATTTCTTCGCTGCCCAACTTGGTATCGCGTGCGATACAGGTTAATTCCTGGATGTGGATAGTCGTGAAGCGGTCTTCCTGTACAACGCGTTCGGAAACCAGAATCGAGTCTTCGAAGTTGTAACCATTCCACGGCATAAACGCGATACGCATGTTTTGGCCAAGCGCCAACTCACCCATATCGACGGATGGACCGTCAGCCAGGATGTCACCACGGGAAACCACATCGCCCATGCTTACGATTGGACGCTGGTTAATACAGGTGTTCTGGTTAGAACGGGTGTACTTGATCAGGTTGTAAATATCCACACCGGCATCGCCAGCTTGCACTTCCGCGCTGTGGACTTTTACTACGATACGACCGGCATCAACGCTATCGATCACACCACCGCGTTTGGCGACAACGCACACACCGGAGTCAGCCGCAACATTGCGCTCCATGCCGGTACCAACCAGCGGCTTTTGCGAGCGCAGAGTTGGAACAGCCTGACGTTGCATGTTTGATCCCATCAATGCACGGTTCGCATCGTCGTGCTCAAGGAATGGAATCAACGATGCTGCAACAGATACAACCTGGCGTGCAGATACGTCCATATACTGGACTTCAGCTGCAGGCTTCAGGGCAAATTCGTTCAAGTGACGAACAGACACCAACTCTTCAGTCAGGTTACCTTGTTCATCGAGCGTTGCAGATGCCTGTGCAATAACGTATTCAGATTCGTTAATCGCCGACAGGAAATCAATTTCGCTGGTTACCTTGCCGTTGATCACTTTGCGATACGGGCTCTCGAGGAAGCCGTAATTGTTGGTGCGCGCATAGGTTGCCAGGGAGTTGATCAAACCAATGTTTGGACCTTCCGGCGTTTCAATGGGGCATACACGACCGTAGTGAGTTGGGTGTACGTCACGCACTTCGAAGCCCGCGCGCTCACGCGTCAAACCACCTGGGCCGAGCGCAGAAACACGGCGCTTGTGGGTGATTTCGGAAAGCGGGTTGTTTTGGTCCATAAACTGAGACAACTGTGAAGAACCGAAGAATTCTTTCACCGCTGCAGCAACCGGTTTGGCATTAATCAAATCTTGCGGCATCAAGCCTTCGCTTTCCGCCATGGATAAACGTTCTTTCACTGCACGCTCAACACGCACCAAACCAACACGGAATTGGTTTTCTGCCATTTCACCTACAGAGCGAACACGACGGTTACCCAGGTGATCGATATCATCCACAACGCCTTTACCGTTACGGATCGAAATCAGGGTCTTCATCACATCAACGATATCGTCGTTAGACAAAGTACCTTCGCCAGTTTCAGCTTCACGGCCAAGGCGACGGTTGAACTTCATACGACCTACCGCAGACAAGTCGTAACGCTCTTGTGAGAAGAACAAATTCTGGAACAGCGCTTCAGCAGATTCTTTGGTTGGCGGTTCACCAGGACGCATCATGCGATAAATTTCTACCAATGCTTCCAGTGCAGTGCGAGTTGGGTCAACGCGCAATGTTTCAGAAATAAACGGACCACAATCCAGTTCGTTGGTGTAGAGCGTCTCTACTTTCTCAACGCCGGCAGCAGCAATTTTATTCAATACATCAGCAGTAATTTCAGTATTGCACTCAAACAATTGTTCGCCGGTGCGAGTATCAACAATATCTTTCGCCAACGAACGGCCCAACAGATATTCAGACGGAACATCCATTTGGTCAACGCCAGCTTTTTCGAGTTGGCGAATATGGCGAGCGGTAATACGACGACCTTCTTCAACAATGATGTTGCCTTTATCGTCTTTAATATCAAATGTAGCTACATCACCGCGCAAACGCGATGGAACCACTTCATAACTGAACTGGCCATCTTTACCTAACGTAAAGCTACTGGTCTCGAAGAACATGCCCAGCATTTCTTGCGAGCTGAATCCCAGTGCACGCAACAAAATGGTTGCTGGCAATTTGCGACGACGGTCAATACGTACGTACAACAAATCTTTTGGATCAAATTCGAAATCCAGCCATGAACCACGGTAAGGAATGATACGCGCGGAATAAAGCAGCTTGCCGGATGAATGGGTTTTACCCTTGTCGTGATCGAAGAACACGCCAGGAGAACGGTGCAACTGGGAAACAATTACACGCTCGGTACCATTGATTACAAAAGTACCGTTGTCAGTCATGAGCGGAATTTCGCCCATGTAAACTTCTTGTTCTTTAATGTCTTTGATCGCTTTGTTAGACGATTCACGATCATAAATAATCAAGCGCACTTTAACGCGCAGGGGAACAGCGTAGGTTGCGCCACGCAAAATACATTCGTTTACATCAAATGCCGCTTTACCGAGGTTGTAGCTCACGTATTCGAGAGCAGCATTACCTGAGTAGCTGACAATTGGAAAAACGGAACGGAAAGCAGCGTGCAAACCCATATCATCACGCTTGTTGGGTGCAGTATCTGCCTGGGTAAACTTTCTGTAGGAATCTAACTGAATCGCCAAGAGGTAAGGTACATCCATTACATGAGGCAGTTTGCCAAAATCCTTGCGGATACGTTTTTTCTCAGTATATGAGTAAGCCATCTGTATTCCCCAGCTTGTTCGCGGATCGGGCTTGATCGCAGCCATGAAAACGCCAATGCGTTTCTTTGTATAAAACTACTAACTCGACAATTTGTTGCGCGATTATTCGTAATAAATGTTTACGATAATCTCCAGATAGCGTTCGATATAATCGCTGCTTCTCTGACTTTCTAACTCGACTTGCTCAGTTGCTATTCTGAAAACAGAAAAAGGCTGGCGGGCAAAAACCCACCAGCCTTGTGTCCAAACTGAAAATGGACCTTGTACACCAACGTAAAATTACTTCACTTCTACGATAGCGCCAGCTTCTTCCAATTTTGCTTTTGCAGCTTCTGCATCAGCTTTAGAAACAGCTTCTTTAACAGCTTTTGGTGCAGCTTCAACCAGGTCTTTAGCTTCTTTCAAGCCCAGGCCAGTCAGCTCACGAACCGCTTTAATTACGTTAACTTTCTTGTCACCAACAGATGACAGGATTACGTTGAACTCGGTTTGCTCTTCAACTGCAGCTGCAGCTGGGCCAGCAGCAACAGCAACCGCTGCAGCAGCGCTAACACCGAATTTTTCTTCCATTGCAGATACCAGCTCAACAACTTCTTTTACTGACAATTCTGCGATGGCATTGATGATATCTTCTTTAGTCAGAGACATGTCTCAATTCCTATATTGGGAGCCTGAACGGCTCAATTAATCTAAATAAAGCTGTAATCGAAACGATTAGGCAGCTTGTTGTTCTTTTTGCTCGGCGACGGCCGCAATAGTGCGAACCAGTTTGCCAGCAGCTGCTTCTTTCATTGTACGTAGCAAGCGAGCGATAGCTTCGTCGTACGTTGGCAGGGTTGCCAGTGTAGCGATGCTTACTTTCTCACCTTCAAAAGCGGCAGCTTTCAATTCAAACTTGTCGTTCTCACGCGCGAAATCTTGCAGAATACGGGCGCCCGCACCTGGATGTTCGTTCGAGAAAGCAATCAAGGTTGGACCTACGAAAGTGTCAACGAGACATTCGTAAGCTGTGCCTTGTACAGCGCGACGGGCCAATGTGTTACGGACGACTTGAATCCAAACGCCTGCTTCACGGGCCTGCTTGCGCAGAGCGGTCATTTTACCTACGGTTACGCCACGGGAATCCGCAACCACCGCAGACAACGCACTCTTAGCAGCTTCATGGACTTCAGCGACAATCGCCTTCTTACCATCAAGTCCTAGTGCCACGGGATTTCTCCTGTTGGGATAGGCATTGCCTATCGTTGTCTTCATCTTCGCTGCTTGATAATTGGATTTAACAAACAGTGAAGCCATCATTTGGTGATGTCATTCAGTTTTATAAAAATACTGAAAAGGGTCTCACCATCTGCGTAGGCAATTACATTAAGTCGCGGAAAAATCGTTGACACCTACGGTCTTTGATAGCCCGCTCTCAGCGAGCGGACCCCAAAGTTCTTTTGCATCAGCAATTAAATTGCAAGCGATGCCTGATCAATAACCAAACCTGGCCCCATAGTGGTGCTCAGGGAAATCTTCTTCAGGTAAATACCTTTTGAAGTGGCTGGTTTGGCTTTTTTCAAATCATTAACTAATGCTTCCAGGTTTTCTTTGATAGCAACAGCATCAAAAGAAATTTTACCCAGACCACCATGAACGATACCGCCTTTTTCTGCACGGAAACGAACCTGACCTGCTTTGGCATTTTTAACAGCAGTAACTACATCTGGAGTTACAGTGCCGGTTTTCGGGTTTGGCATAAGGCCACGAGGACCAAGCACTTGACCCAATTGACCCACTACGCGCATTGCATCAGGGCTGGCGATTACCACATCAAAGTCGTTCTTGCCCGCTTTGATTTCAGCAGCCAATTCATCCATACCAACAAATTCTGCGCCAGCAGCTTTTGCGGCTTCAGCATTTGCGCCTTGGGTGAATACAGCAACACGAACTGATTTACCGTTGCCGTGTGGCAGAGTGGTAGCACCACGAACTGACTGATCAGATTTACGTGGATCAATACCAAGACTGATAGCAACATCTACAGTTTCAGCAAACTTTACATTGGAAAGTTCTTTCAACAGCGCAACAGCGTCATCAATAGCGTACTGTTTGGTTGAATCAACTTTCTCATTAATAGCGCGTTGACGTTTAGTAATTTTAGCCATCTTATAAACCCTCCACTTCCAAACCCATTGAACGCGCAGAGCCAGCAATGGTACGCACTGCGGCATCCAGATCAGCAGCAGTCAAATCAGCTTGTTTGGTATTCGCAATTACTTCGAGCTGAGCACGGGTCACTTTTCCAACCTTGTTGGTATTTGGGCGACCAGAACCGCTGGTAATGCCTGCCGCTTTCTTCAGCAAGAAAGAAGCGGGTGGGGTTTTCATTACGAATGTAAAGCTGCGGTCACTGTATACACTGATAATTACAGGCACAGGAGCACCAACTTCCATACCCTGGGTTTGGGCATTGAACGCTTTACAGAATTCCATGATGTTTACACCATGCTGACCCAACGCTGGACCAACTGGTGGACTTGGGTTTGCTTTGCCAGCTGCAACTTGCAGCTTAACGTAAGCGGTTACTTTCTTTGCCATGACATTACTCCCCTATGGGTATTAGCGCCTCAGCCAGACCTTTGGCAAGATCAGACGTCTCCGGCTCCCCGCCCTGGCGATCACCAAGGACACGAAAACCCCTCTTTGCCAAAACAAAGAAGGGCATTGAAAACCTTTTAGCTTTTTAGGTCTTTTCGACCTGGCTAAACTCAAGCTCCACCGGAGTTGAGCGACCAAAAATAAGAACAGCGACGCGCAGTTTATTTTTGTCGTAATTTACTTCTTCAACAACACCATTAAAGTCATTAAATGGGCCATCGATAACACGAACCATTTCACCTGGCTCGAAAATGGTTTTGGGTTTCGGCTTTTCAATCGAGTCGTCAACACGACGCAAAATTGCTTCAGCTTCTTTCTCTGTAATAGGCGCAGGCTGATCAGCCTTGCCACCAATAAAACCCATCACACGAGGAGTATCTTTTACCAAGTGCCAGGTATCATCATTCAATTCCATTTGAACCAGCACATATCCAGGGAAAAACTTTCGTTCGCTTTTACGCTTCTGCCCGCCGCGCATCTCTACAACCTCTTCGGTTGGAACGAGAATCTCACCAAAGCTCTCTTCCATTCCGTAAAGTGCAACACGATCACGTAAAGATGCGGCTACTTTTTTCTCGTAACCAGAATAGGCGTGAACCACATACCAGCGCTTAGCCATAATTCTTATCCTATGATGCTGGAAGCAATGAAACCAAAAAAAGTATCCAACAACCACAAAATAATTGAAGCGACTATCACCACAGCAAGCACAATTAAGGTTGTTTGATTGGTTTCCTGGCGTGTAGGCCAAACCACTTTGCGCAGCTCAACCAAGGCGCCGCGCACAACATCAGCGATTGCATTGCCTTTTGCAGTTTGCAATGCAACAAACACTGCAATACCGGCAAGCACAATCAAGCCTAATGCGCGATAGAGAATGGATTCAGCGGAAAAATGAGAGTTTCCAACAATGCCGGCAGCAACCACAGCAACTACCAGAAGCCATTTTAAAGCATCCAGCCGGTAAACTTTTTCTTCAGTATTTGCAGTCATTATCGATTGAAACCTTCATGAAATTTGGCAGGCCAGGAGGGACTCGAACCCCCAACACCCGGTTTTGGAGACCGGTGCTCTACCAATTGAACTACTGGCCTAACATAAATGAAGCAGAGTTGTGCGATAGCAAACGCTACCGCACAAAACATCTATTACTGAATGATTTTGGCTACAACACCAGCACCAACAGTACGACCACCTTCACGAATAGCGAAGCGCAAACCTTCTTC
>NZ_KN266219.1:0-373 GCF_000766945.1 Cellvibrio mixtus subsp. mixtus J3-8
GAAGGTTTAAAGGTTCGCAGCAAAATATTTCGCTTTACCTGCAATGCGGAGCCGTGATGTGCTGTTGCTCGATAGAGCTTTGCCAAGCCATTTAAATCTACCGGTGGCTCGTAGTAGCGGCTACCGTATGAGTAGCATCCTGAATAGAGAAAATCATAAGCATTAAGCACTGGCTCTGGTTCACCAAATGTAAATGCCACTGGCCCCGACTCTTTTTGAGTTTTATTTTTTCTTAACCAGTTCATTCATAAATCTCCATCAGTGATTGATTATGCTCATCGAAGGCAATATCAACAGGTTCGTTAAATAATGCATGCATCGTTGCCCAAGCTAACTCTGCATGCCCTGTGCGTTTGTTTCGGCCAGCCTTAAA
>NZ_KN266219.1:433-838 GCF_000766945.1 Cellvibrio mixtus subsp. mixtus J3-8
GTGCGCAATATCGATTGAACCCGCATCGAATTCCAAACGACCACGATCAATAACATTCTGTGCCTTCAAAACCATCTGATACTTCACATCAGCAGAGTAAACAAAACGCCGTACAATGCCGGGCTTTTGTTTCTCTACAATTTGCGCCACCGATTCACCTAAGCCAGTCGCATCCATTCCGATATAGGTGACGCTATATTTTTGGCAAAACTTCAGAATAACTTCTGCCTGTTGTTCAAAGTCCAACCCAAAAAGGCGAAGTTTTTCAACAATCCGATGTTTACCATTTTTATTTTTTGCCGGTGCAATTGCGACCAATCCAGCGCCGTCACCATTTTCCCCACCGCCATCCGCGTCATACCCGAGCCATATCTCTTGATCGCCCATAGGACGGGAAGCAAGCGG
>NZ_KN266219.1:948-1419 GCF_000766945.1 Cellvibrio mixtus subsp. mixtus J3-8
TACCGACTGCGTATCGTCGACAAATTCACACATCAATAAGTTGTCGAATTCGTCGTCGCTGTATTCAAGGCGCAACTCATCAAGGTCAAATAAATCACAGCCGCCCCTGATTGCATCCTCTACCGTCACAATCTGACGCCATTGGCGATCCTCACATAAGCGACCTTTTGCTAGTGCCTCATGCGAAACATCAAATGTAATGCGTTGATCTTTAGGGCGCTTCTTATTGAATAAATCGCCCGTCCAGAAATCGTATGCTTCATGGGTAATGCTTGACGGTGTTGAAAAGTAGGTTTGCTTCCATTTTTTATGCATCGCCATCCCACTGGTGACTTTCCTGAATACCAAAAATTTCGGTATCCAGAAATATTCATCCAGATAGGTATCGCCGTGATAGCCTTGAGCTGTATTTGCATTGGTACCGAGAAAATAAAGCTCTGCACCATTTGGCAAAATAATCGGATCGCCTTT
>NZ_KN266219.1:1558-1808 GCF_000766945.1 Cellvibrio mixtus subsp. mixtus J3-8
ACGTGCAAAATACCAGGTCGCACCGATCTGCCGTGATTTAAGAATATTTCGGATGCGATTCTCGATGCCTGCGCGATACCATCCCCGCTGATATTCAAACATCGAGTTATGGAAAGCATCCAACACCTTCTGGATGCCACCGTCTCCCAAATCATTTTTAATCGTCTTGCGCGCCCTCGGTGCGGTATTGCGATTTTCAATATTGGGATTTAAAACACTTTCCTTGCCGCATTCAGTGTATTTGTGAACG
>NZ_KN266219.1:1900-2255 GCF_000766945.1 Cellvibrio mixtus subsp. mixtus J3-8
CTGAATTAAGCGGGCTTCAATCGTGCCTTCCACGCGATCAATCGGTGTGGCCTCTTCCCACTTATCGCGAGTTTTCCACGTGTGAATAGTCGAGGCTTTTTCGCCGATTGTTTCGGCAATGCGAGCGACACGCCACCCTTGCCAATACAAAGCGCGGGCTTGTTGGCGTGGTGACATATCGGGAGTGATGATTAATTGCGGGGCGGAACTTGTCATGCGATTAGTTTGCCGGTGTTTTTTCTCGCAGCAACCAAACGGCACTTGTAATGCGGCCTATTACAAATTGAAGTGCTTGGATAAAAGAAGGGATCGCGCGAAGCTGTGCTCACCAAACATTCGCAAACATGATGAGGCA
>NZ_KN266219.1:2429-3583 GCF_000766945.1 Cellvibrio mixtus subsp. mixtus J3-8
CCTTGAGCATATCAAAGGCTATCACCCTGACAGCCCATTCCGTGCCTATGGTGATGTGTTATCGCTATCCACCGAAGAGGATAAAGGGAAAATGTTCCTGCTTGCCGAAATCAGTCCAACGGATGATTTGGTAGCGATGAACAAAAAGCGCCAAAAGGTTTATACCAGTATCGAAATTGATACGGAATTTGCCGACCTCGGGGAAGCCTACATGGTAGGACTCGCAGTTACCGATGATCCGGCAAGCCTCGGCACTGAAATGCTGGAATTCTCAGCCGGTGCAAAATCCAATCCGCTGGCGTATCGCAAAACCCGTCCAGAAAATTTATTTACTGCTGTTGAAGAAGTGACTCTTGAATTCATCGAAGATGATGAACAGGAAGACGATAAAACCTCGTTGCAGGATACCGTCACTGCGTTGTTTAAAAAACACAACAAATCTAACAGCGCCGAATTTGAATCCTTCCGGAAAGATTTAGAGAAGGCTTTGGAATTAGTTATCAATAAATTCAGTGAAGGAAACTCTACCCTGCCAACTGAATTTAGCGACCTGAAAAAAGCCCATGAACAATTACAAGCCGACTTTGATGCCTTGTATAAAAAATTGGACTCAACTGACGGCCGCCAACATCACCGCAGCACAGCAACCGGTAACAACGGTAACTTGGTGCAGACCGACTGCTAAGGCAGCGCGCGGCAATCCAAACACACAAACAAAAGGCACTTACTATGCATAACGATACACGCCCGCTATACGACGCCTTTGTGGCTCGCATCGGTCAATTAAACAGCATTAAAGACGCTAGCAAAAAATTCAGCGTAGCACCCAGTGTGCAACAAACGCTGGAAACCAAACTGCAAGAGTCCAGCGACTTCCTTGGCCGAATTAATATATTCGGAGTAAAAGAACTCAAAGGCGAAAAGCTGGGGCTTGGTGTTAATCCAATTGCCGGTCGCACCGACGTAAGCGAAGGCCCTCGCCAACCGCGCGATGTCAGCACACTGGATGACATGGAGTATGAATGCAAATTCACCGAATTTGACACCGGAATCGGTTACGCAAAATTAGATGCATGGGCCAAGTTCCCGGACTTCCAAGCACGCCTCCGCGATGCCATTTTGCGTCAGCAAGCACTCGACCGAATCATGGTTGG
>NZ_KN266219.1:3671-3917 GCF_000766945.1 Cellvibrio mixtus subsp. mixtus J3-8
TCAAAAGTATCGTAGCCATGCAGCCGCACGCGTTATGAAAGAAGTTACCGAAGCTAACAAAGTTCGCGTAGGTAAAGCTGGCGATTATGAAAACCTCGACGCGCTTGTGTATGACGCCGTTAATGAACTGATTGATCCATGGCACCAAGAAAGTACCGAGCTGGTCGCCATCTGTGGTCGTAAATTGTTGGGGGATAAATATTTCCCACTCATCAATAAAGACAATGCGCCAAGCGAGCAAAAAGC
>NZ_KN266219.1:3938-4212 GCF_000766945.1 Cellvibrio mixtus subsp. mixtus J3-8
TTTGATTGTCTCGCAAAAACGCATTGGTGGCCTGCAAGCAGTGCGCGCACCGTTTGTTCCTGACGGAAAAATTTTCATTACCGCACTCTCCAATTTGTCGATCTACTGGCAGGAAGGTGCACGCCGTCGCCACATCGTGGAAGAACCGAACTTCAACCGCATTGCCAACTATGAATCTTCAAACGATGCCTATGTTATCGAAGATTATGGTTTCGGCTGCTTGATTGAAAACATCGAACTTGGCGATTTTAGTTAATCAGGTAGGTGACCGGTG
>NZ_KN266219.1:4264-5006 GCF_000766945.1 Cellvibrio mixtus subsp. mixtus J3-8
GGCCGCTTCTGCGGCTGCTGTAAGTGACGATGAACCTCAAACAAGTGACGCCTATTTGTTGACAAAAGCTGCACTGCTTGAAGATCGTCGCCGCCTTTCCGATATCAAAAGCATTGAGCGCAAAATAGAAGCCAAGCGCGACATGCTTCCAACCTATGAACCATACATTACGGGCGTATTGGAAGCCGGAACCGGTGCCAATGACGATGTGTTAATGACGGTCATGATTTGGTATCTGGATATCGGCGATATCGCTAAAGCCATTCCTATTGCGGAATATGCACTCGCACACAATTTGCAATCGCCTGATCAATATCAGCGAAGTGCGGCCACAATTCTCGTAGAAGAAACTGCCGATACATTGTTGCGCAAAGATATCAAACCAATCTGGAAAGAAGGCGATATCCAAAACCCGATCAGTGATGATCATCGCGTGCAACTTGAATATTTGCAGGTGATTGAAACGCTCACTGCCCAGCATGACATGCATGATCAAGTCAGAGCAAAACTGTACAAAACCATTGGCTATCTGTACGCCGTACAGCGCAACTACGCAGGTGCGTTGGCAATGCTAACTCGGGCATTGGAGTTGGATAAAAATTGCGGTGTTAAAAAAGATATTGAGCGCTTACAGCCAAAAGCTGGTAGCGCATAACCGAGTCGGCCCGCGACGTCAGGCGGCGAGAGAAACCGACCAGGTAATTTATTCCCTTGCCGGTTTCTCTCCCACCGCCTTCTTGAA
>NZ_KN266219.1:5058-5275 GCF_000766945.1 Cellvibrio mixtus subsp. mixtus J3-8
AGATTGCGATCCGGGCACTTTCTTAGAGAGAAAATACTATGACCTTTGTTGCTCCCAATACGCCTGTTCCTGATACCGAAACAGATGAAACGATAGACAATCATGCATTTTTTCCAAATATTTCATTGATGACATTTCGCACCAGCATGCGCGTGGATTCAGTGACCACCAAAGAGCGTGCAATTCACGCTTTGTACCGCGCCATGCTCGAAGTTAA
>NZ_KN266219.1:5300-6155 GCF_000766945.1 Cellvibrio mixtus subsp. mixtus J3-8
CTGGGTATCGCAACAGCAACAGAAAGGCATAGCGGCACTGGATGACGTTCCACAAAAAACAGGCCATCCAGCTGGCGCAATTAAAAACCAATATTTCACTGCCGTGTGGTCACTTGCTAAAGCGGAATTGGTAGAGCGCCTTCCCGATTACGACACAACCAATGCCGGAAAAGAAAAAGCCGACACACTGGAACCATCCGCAGAAACGTATCGCCGCGATGCATCATGGGCAATTAACGACATTATCGGCGCAGCCCGTACAACAATTGAATTGATATGAACACACGTACCGATTCGGTCATTAGCGTGCAAGGCGACACAGTTGACATGATTTGTGTTCGGCATTACGGCTATACCGCAAAAGTGACCGAGCAAGTGTTAGCGGCGAATCCTGGTCTCGCGGCGCTGGGTGCGCAGCTGCCCGTAGGCACGCGGGTAAAATTGCCTGCAATAGCGCCTGTACCGATTAAAAACATCGTCAAACTTTGGGATTAATTTTATGGCTGAACCCGCAAGCTCAACCACTGTGGCCGCAGTAACTGCGACAGGTGTAACTCTGGTTTCTTTCTTTCATGGGATAGATGCAAATGCCTTGATTGGGGCAACCGCAGGATCAAGCTTGTTTGTAATGAGCGCAAAAGATTTAAAAATAATTACTCGATTGGTGTATTTGCTCATCAGTTTATTTATGGGTTACACCAGTGGTGAAGCGGTACTCGGTCATATTTTTAGCGAGCGCGCCATTAGCAGCTTTGTTTTTTCTGCGTGCGTCATTGGGCTTGGTTTGAAACTCATTAACAGCGTAGATCAAATCGATATTAACAATTGGTTTCGCCCGAAATAGGAGGATTTATG
>NZ_KN266219.1:6566-7304 GCF_000766945.1 Cellvibrio mixtus subsp. mixtus J3-8
CGAAACTAACTACGGCATTACCCTTAACGTTGCCCGGAGCGAAGGCTACAAAGGCAATATGCGCGACCTTACCCGTGAGCAAGCTAAAGAAATTTATCGCACGGCTTACTGGGGGAAAATTAAAGCAGATCAATATCCCGGTGCAATTGCTTACCAAGTCTTTGATACCGCTGTGAATCACGGCGTATCGCAAGCCATTAAATTTTTGCAGCGCGCAGTAGGCGTTATCGATGATGCCAACCTTGGCCCCGTCTCTATAGCTGCCATTAAGTCCATGCCGGTGGGTGATGTGCTATCGCGTTTCAATGCAGAACGGCTGGATTTTTATACCAACCTGTCAACATGGTCGAGCTTCGGTAAGGGATGGGTGCGGCGTGTTGCCATCAACCTCAAATATGCAGCAGAAGACATTGCGCATTAATTTGCCGGGGGAATGATGAATTATTTACTTATCGGTTTTTTATTTTCATTGGCGGCGATTGGTTACCAGTGGCAACACAATCAAACACTGGAAGCCAAGATCAATACATGGGAAACCAATTACAACTCGCTCAATGAGAAGTACACCACCTCAGAAGAAAACAATCGGAAATTACAGGAAACCGAGCAAGCGCGCACCGAGGCAAAAGAAGCGCTGATCGAAAAGCAAAACGATTTGCAGATCAATGCCGAAACACGCCAAGAAACTATTGTGAGGTCTCACCATGAAATTGTTGAAATTAAAGATTGGGCTAGCCA
>NZ_KN266219.1:7740-7988 GCF_000766945.1 Cellvibrio mixtus subsp. mixtus J3-8
CTGATTGGAAAGGAAAAACTGACGATCTGATTATTGCGGTGCTGGAATGGATGAGCGTGCGCGAACCGGGTTTTAATCCAGAAACAGCGATCAAATTTGATCTGGAAATTCTGGATAAAGAAACGGTCGATATTGCATTCACGCTGGAAATCACCGAGCGTGTTATTGTGGCCTTGGAAGATGGCAAACGCACCATCACGCATGATTTGCCGGAACCTCCTATGCAAATGAATCCGGGGGCACGCTGG
>NZ_KN266219.1:8266-9228 GCF_000766945.1 Cellvibrio mixtus subsp. mixtus J3-8
AAAACGCGGGGCGATGTTTTCCAAATTGCGGCTGGCGCGATTTATGCGAACGTCTACCACGCCACATAACGCCACTATAAATATTCTAGGGCGTGCCGGCCGTATTGCAGCCGAGCATCATTACGGATTGCGCGGCAAGGTAAATAATCATGTTGAATATACCTATCCAGAGCGAAAGCTGTTAGGCTTCTCCCGCGAAGATCGCGAAGCAATCACCAGCATGGTGTTAAATCACTTAAAATAATTTTTCAAAAATAACAACTTGTAATAGCAAGCATTACAAGTTGTAAAAGCTGCTTCTACAAAGTCTGCCTGTCATCATGGATACATGATAGAGCCAGCTGAAATTCTCCGTTTACTTCACAACTTGATACGCCTCGGCACTGTTGCCGAGGTGCAATATCAACCACCTCGCGTGCGCGTAAAAACCGGTGACAACGAAACTGACTGGTTGCACTGGTTAAATTTGCGCGCTGCAACTACTGCCGATTGGGACCCGCCCATTGAGGGCGAACAAGTTATTTTATTTTCTCCTGCGGGTGATCTGGCACAAGCGATTGCCGTTACCGGAATTTATAGCGATCAATTCCCTGCGCCCAGTGATAATAAAAATTTGTGGCTGCGCAAATTTCCCGATGGCTCCACGCTTTCGTATGACCACGCCGAAAACCGCCTTGATATCAATATTAAAGGCGATGCGAATATTCACGTCGAAAAAAATGCAACCGTGAAAATTGATCAAGACTTGACTGCCAAAGTTGGTGGTGCGGCAAAAATCGACGTTGAAATGATCGCTCAAATTACCGCCCCAAAAATCGAGCTAGGCAAAGGTGGGGCTGGTGTAGTGACCGGCAAACATTTGTGTGCCTACACACAAACCCCTCACGCCGATTTTTCAAAAATCGTTACAGCGGAGTAACCCATGAGCGGCATGAATCGCAATCACGGGACTGCGCTGGCTG
>NZ_KN266219.1:9319-11066 GCF_000766945.1 Cellvibrio mixtus subsp. mixtus J3-8
CGGCTCGCGAGTAATGCGCCGCGACTATGGTTCTGTACTGCCGGAATTAATCGACCAGCCATTAAGCGGCACATTGTTGTTGCAAGTGTATGCGGCCACGGCAATGGCGATTGCGCGCTGGGAACCGCGCGTGCGCCTGGTGCAATTACATCGTTTTGTAAACAGCGAGCAACACGGGCAAGTGGTGATTAATATGGAATTTATCCGTCTGGATACCGGCACACCGGAATTGGCGAGACTTGAAATTGAATTATTAAAAGGTGGGTACTCACAATGACAACACTGCCACCACCAAAAATGCTGGAACAGTTGGACTATGAAAATATTCTGGCTGAACGCAAAGCAGCATTTTTAAATTCATTACCCGCTGACCAACGCGATCAAGTGGCCGCAGTATTGGCGCTGGAATCCGAGCCAATTACAAAACTGCTGCAAGAGTCATCCTATCGCGAATTGGTACTGCGCAACCGTATCAATGATGCCGCCGTCTCGAATTTAATTGCCTTTGCGCAAGGCTTTGATCTGGATTACATCGCGGCTTTGTTTGCAGCGCCTTTACGTTTGCCGGGTGAACCAGATGAACGCTATCGCGAGCGTTTGCTATTACGTATTGCTTCAATGGCAGGCATGGGAACACGCGAGCACTATCTATGGCACGCAATGGGTATCAGCCTTGACGTGATTGCCGCCGATGTTATTCGGACAGCACCCGGATATATTGATCTAGTGGTGAGGCTAAGTGACTCAGCAAACAAACCTGAATTGTTGCAGCAAATCATTAATTATTTCGCACAAGATCACGTGAAAATTTTAGGCCCCGCCTTAAATATTCGCGCTGCTATTGCAAAACCCATCAACCTCAAAGGCACTGTGTATCGCTTGCAATCGGCCCCGGTTAATCTTGCCGCCCAGTTGCAACAAAGCTGGCCGTTACTGTTGGCGCAACATGCGAAGCTTGGGCAATCCATTGCGAAAACATGGGCCGTAAAAACATTGCACACTGACAGTGTGGCTCGCCTTGATCTTGATATGGATGACGTGATCGCGATCAATAGCGATGAATATGCGGTCGCAGGCACCACACAATTCACCGATGGCGGTGTGGCATGGTAGAAACCCTGCTGCCACCCGCCAGCACCAGTTTGGAGCGTGCGTTATCGCATGCGCTATCGTTTCCTGCGCTCGATGCGCACGCCGACGCACCCGCACATATTCGTACCGATTTACATCCGGAATTTGCGCCGTTTATTGCAGCAGAATTTTTTCTATCAGGCTTCACTAATTATTTTGATTCTGCCGAGGAATTAATCCACGCCGGTTTGCCTTGGCTGCACCAGCGCGGCACCGCAGCTGCTGTAAAGCGTGCGTTGCGCTGGATACAGATTGAAGCCCTGCTTGATGACGATATTAATTGGCTGCACATTGATCCGGGCACACCACGTGCACCGGCCAAATTAGCTGACATTCGCAACATCGTTAATTTATCCATTCCTGCCCATGTTTATTTTTACCGGCTGTTTCATCGCTACGATATTCGCCACGCGGTAGGTGACCAATCGCATCACGACAATTGCATTTGGGATGACGACTCGGGTGCGTGGATTGACGGGATAAAAATCAGCATTGAAGAACGCATTGCAATTCCTGCCACAAAAACTGAATCGCCCTGCAAGCAGAGCATAACGTCAGTATTAGCAATCACCGTGCGCCGAGAACAAGCCTATTGGGATTCATGGGTACTCGATAG
>NZ_KN266219.1:11115-11340 GCF_000766945.1 Cellvibrio mixtus subsp. mixtus J3-8
CATGTCAATCACCGCCCCTGATCGACAACTACCCGCGCCGCTGGTTCGTGCCACAGGCGATACGGTGCTGCGCTGGGTAGTTCCGCGCGTACTTGCACCGCCACTGCATAGCATCACCACACAACGCGCTCAAATCGCACCACAGCGTTTTTACAAGCGTACATGGCGTGGCCCTTGGGTTGGCCCGTGGCGTTTGTCCATTCCGTTTAAACACTCAGAGGAATA
>NZ_KN266219.1:11626-11840 GCF_000766945.1 Cellvibrio mixtus subsp. mixtus J3-8
GGTATCCGCCGTGCCCACCAAATGGGCTTATGTGCGCGTGGTATTTGATTTTGATGACGCCGTAGGTGAAACCATTCGCGAGCTGGGAATTTTCTTTGGCACCACCGTAGAACCGGATTTACCCGCAGGCCAACGCTATTTTTTACCCGAGCAAATTGTCGCCCCTGGTCGATTGAAATTATTGCACCGGTTGGAAAACAAAATTGTGCGCGAA
>NZ_KN266219.1:11891-13268 GCF_000766945.1 Cellvibrio mixtus subsp. mixtus J3-8
TTTTTAATTTTCCGGTGCTGCCATGACTAACACTTACAATCATTTTGACCCCGATAAAAATTACGATTCTATTTTGTTTCGCTCCGACAAAGTGTTGCAAACAGCAGAATTCAACGAATTACAAAGTGCAATGCATCATCGTCTGCAAAATATCAGCGATGTATTGTTTGCCGATGGCGATATTATTCGCGATGCAGGCATAGTGATTAATGCAGATACTGGTGCAGTGTCGATTGAATCCGGTGCGCTTTATCTTGCTGGTGCAGTTCGTGGTGTAGGCGCCAAGAACTTGAACGTGCCGCTCGATGACATTGTGGTGGTTGGTGTGTATGTCCACTCACTCACTATCACTGAAATGCAAGACCCTACGCTATTGAATCCAGCGGTGGGCGCGCGTGGCTACATGCAGCCCGGTGCAGCACGCAACCAAATCAATACACAGTGGGGCATTTACGGTGATGGCACAGAAGGTGTTTTCTATCCCGTCTATACCATCGATCACGGCCACATCTCTGCCAAAGAGCCACCACCTACACTGGACGCCGTTTCGCAAGCCATTGCGCGTTATGACCGCGATAGCTCGGGATCTAACTATGTCGTAACTGGATTGCGCGTCACAGCGCTGCCAGATGCGGTTAACGGCGATCAAATGTATAACCTCGAAGAAGGTCGCGCCCGCGTCAACGGTTTTGGTGTGCAATTGAATACCTCGCGCCGTATTCATTATGCCGCTGTGCCGGTGTTGAAATTTATCGACAGCGAGCCGCATACCTCCACCACCATTAACAATCAGCGCGTGAATCTGGATCGCACACCAGCGGCGGAAATTGAACAGGTACGCATCACAGCGCAACGCACCGTAACGATTAATCACGGCACCTACGCGGGCGCACCTGATCCATTGCCGGACACCTCAGTCATTCAAATCACGCAAGTGAAGCAAGGCGCAACTGTTTACAATAAAACTGCCGACTGGATATTAGCCGCGGGCAAAGTGGACTGGTCACCCAATGGTGCAGAACCAAGTCCCGGCTCTTCCTATGATGTGACTTACCAGTACATCAAAGATGCGGAAATCACCAATGCAAATGCCACCGGTTTTGATGTGGCCGGTGCGGTGCAAGACACGCTGATACTGGTTACTTACCGCGTGAAATTACCACGCATTGATCGTTTGTGCCTCAATGAAAAAGGCGAACACATTTGGATCGAAGGCATCTCTACCGATTACGATCCTGTGCGCCCACCAGTGCCCTCCCATTTGATTGAGTTAGCCCAAGTCATTCAAACATGGACAGAGGCTCGCGAAATTATTAATGACGGTGTGCGCACCGTTGCGATGGCCGATATCGACGCGCTGAGCCAGCGCATGAATTT
>NZ_KN266220.1:0-373 GCF_000766945.1 Cellvibrio mixtus subsp. mixtus J3-8
GAAGGTTTAAAGGTTCGCAGCAAAATATTTCGCTTTACCTGCAATGCGGAGCCATGATGTGCTGTTGCTCGATAGAGCTTTGCCAAGCCATTTAAATCTACCGGTGGCTCATAGTAGCGGCTACCGTATGAGTAGCATCCTGAATAGAGAAAATCATAAGCATTAAGCACTGGCTCTGGTTCGCCAAATGTAAATGCCACTGGCCCCGACTCTTTTTGAGTTTTAGTTTTTCTTAACCAGTTCATTCGTAAATCTCCATCAGTGATTGATTATGTTCATCGAAGGCAATATCAACAGGTTCGTTAAATAATGCGTGCATAGTTGCCCAAGCTAACTCTGCATGCCCTGTGCGTTTGTTTCGGCCAGCCTTAAA
>NZ_KN266220.1:437-842 GCF_000766945.1 Cellvibrio mixtus subsp. mixtus J3-8
ATGCGCGATATCGATTGAGCCTGCATCGAATTCCAAGCGGCCACGATCAATAACGTTCTGCGCCTTCAAAACCATCTGATACTTCACATCAGCAGAGTAAACAAAACGCCGTACAATGCCGGGCTTTTGCTTCTCTACAATTTGAGCCACCGATTCACCCAAGCCAGTCGCATCCATGCCGATATAGGTGACGTTATATTTTTGGCAAAACTTCAGAATAACTTCCGCCTGTTGCTCAAAGTCCAACCCAAAAAGCCGAAGTTTTTCAACAATCCGATGTTTACCATTTTTATTTTTTGCCGGTGCAATTGCGACCAATCCAGCGCCATCACCATTTTCCCCACCGCCATCTGCGTCATACCCGAGCCATATCTCTTGATCGCCCATAGGACGGGAAGCAAGCGG
>NZ_KN266220.1:947-1418 GCF_000766945.1 Cellvibrio mixtus subsp. mixtus J3-8
GACCGACTGCGTATCGTCGACAAATTCACACATCAATAAGTTGTCGAATTCGTCGTCACTGTATTCAAGGCGCAATTCATCAAGGTCAAATAAATCACAGCCGCCCCTGATTGCATCCTCCACAGTCACAATCTGACGCCATTGGCGATCCTCACATAAGCGACCTTTTGCTAGTGCCTCATGCGAAACATCAAAGGTAATACGTTGATCTTTAGGGCGCTTCTTATTGAATAAATCGCCAGTCCAAAAATCGTATGCCTCATGAGTGATACTGGATGGAGTGGAAAAATACGTTTGCTTCCACTTCTTATGCATCGCCATACCGCTGGTGACTTTTCTGAATACCAAAAACTTTGGTATCCAGAAATATTCATCCAGATAGGTATCACCGTGATAACCTTGTGCTGTGTTTGCGTTAGTACCGAGAAAATAAAGCTCTGCACCATTTGGCAAAATAATCGGATCGCCTTT
>NZ_KN266220.1:1558-1808 GCF_000766945.1 Cellvibrio mixtus subsp. mixtus J3-8
GCGTGCAAAATACCAGGTCGCACCGATTTGCCGCGATTTAAGAATGTTTCGGATGCGATTCTCAACACCTGCGCGATACCACCCGCGCTGATATTCAAACATTGAGTTATGGAAAGCATCCAACACCTTCTGGATGCCCCCTTCTCCCAAATCATTTTTAATCGTCTTACGCACTCTTGGTGCAGTATTACGATTGGCAATATTGGGATTTAAAACACTTTCCTTGCCGCATTCAGTGTATTTGTGAACG
>NZ_KN266220.1:1899-2254 GCF_000766945.1 Cellvibrio mixtus subsp. mixtus J3-8
TTGAATTAAGCGGGCTTCAATCGTGCCTTCCACGCGATCAATCGGCGTGGCCTCTTCCCACTTGTCGCGAGTTTTCCACGTGTGAATAGTCGAGGCCTTTTCGCCGATTGTTTCAGCAATGCGAGCGACACGCCACCCTTGCCAATACAAAGCACGGGCTTGTTGGCGTGGTGACATATCGGGAGTGATGATTAATTGCGGGGCAGCATTTGACATGCCACAAGTTTGACGAGGTTTTTTATTCTGCGAATCTAATGACTGCTGTAATACAGCACATTACAGCAGCAACAGCTTGGATAAAGGAAGGGATCGCGCGAAGCTGTGCTCACCAAACATTCGCAAACATGATGAGGCA
>NZ_KN266220.1:2424-3578 GCF_000766945.1 Cellvibrio mixtus subsp. mixtus J3-8
TCTTGAGCATATCAAAGGCTATCACCCCGACAGTCCATTCCGTGCTTATGGTGATGTGTTATCGCTATCCACCGAGGAAGAAAACGGAAAGATGTTCCTACTTGCCGAAATCAGCCCCACGGATGATTTGGTAGAGATGAACAAAAAGCGTCAGAAAGTGTATACCAGTATCGAAGTAGATCCCGAATTTGCCGACCTGGGCGAAGCGTATATGGTTGGCCTTGCGGTTACCGATGATCCTGCAAGTCTCGGCACTGAAATGCTGGCGTTCTCAGCCAGTGCGAAATCCAATCCGCTCGCATATCGCAAAAACCGACCCGAAAACCTATTCACTGCCGCTGAAGAAGTGGAACTCGAATTCATCGACGATGATGAACCGGAAGACGATAAAACTTCTCTGCAAGACACCGTCACTGCTTTGTTTAAAAAACATAACAAATTTGCCAGCGCTGAATTTGAATCCTTCCGGAAAGATTTAGAGAAGGCTTTGGAATTAGTTATTAATAAATTCAGCGAAGGAAAATCTACCTTGCCAACTGAATTTAGCGACCTGAAAAAAGCCCATGAAAAATTACAAGCTGACTTTGACGCCTTGTATAAAAAATTGGACTCAACTGACGGCCGCCAACACCACCGCAGCACAGCAACCGGTAACAACGGTAACTTGGTGCAGACCGACTGCTAACGCAGCGAGCGGCAATCCAAACACACAAACAAAAGGCACCTACTATGCATAACGATACACGCCCGCTATACGACGCCTTTGTGGCTCGCATCGGTCAATTAAACAGCGTTAAAGACGCTAGTAAAAAATTCAGTGTGGCACCCAGTGTGCAGCAAACGTTGGAAACCAAACTGCAAGAATCCAGCGACTTCCTTGGCCGAATTAATATATTCGGAGTAAAAGAACTCAAAGGCGAGAAACTGGGGCTTGGTGTTAATCCAATTGCCGGCCGCACCGACGTAAGCGAAGGCCCTCGCCAACCGCGCGATGTCAGCACATTGGATGACATGGAGTATGAATGCAAATTCACCGAATTTGACACCGGCATCGGTTACGCAAAATTAGATGCATGGGCCAAGTTCCCGGACTTCCAAGCGCGCCTCCGCGATGCCATTTTGCGTCAGCAAGCACTCGACCGAATCATGGTTGG
>NZ_KN266220.1:3667-3913 GCF_000766945.1 Cellvibrio mixtus subsp. mixtus J3-8
GCAAAAATATCGTAACCATGCAGCCGCACGCGTTATTAAACAAGTTACCGAAGCTAACAAAGTTCGCGTAGGTAAAGCTGGCGATTATGAAAACCTCGACGCCCTTGTATATGACGCAGTTAATGAGCTGATTGATCCATGGCATCAAGAAAGTACCGAGCTGGTCGCCATCTGTGGTCGTAAATTGTTGGGTGATAAATATTTCCCACTCATCAATAAAGACAATGCGCCAAGCGAGCAAAAAGC
>NZ_KN266220.1:3933-4207 GCF_000766945.1 Cellvibrio mixtus subsp. mixtus J3-8
CTTGATTGTCTCGCAAAAACGCATTGGTGGTCTGCAAGCAGTGCGCGCACCGTTTGTTCCTGACGGCAAAATTTTCATTACCGCGCTCTCCAATCTGTCGATCTACTGGCAGGAAGGTGCACGCCGTCGCCACATCGTCGAAGAGCCGAACTTCAACCGCATTGCCAACTATGAATCTTCAAACGATGCTTATGTTATCGAGGATTACGGTTTCGGCTGCCTGATTGAAAACATCGAACTTGGCGATTTTAGTTAATCAGGTAGGTGACCGGTG
>NZ_KN266220.1:4258-5000 GCF_000766945.1 Cellvibrio mixtus subsp. mixtus J3-8
AGCCGCTTCTGCGGCTGCTGTAAGTGTCGATGAACCCCAAACCAGTGACGCCTATTTGCTGACAAAAGCCTCACTGCTTGAAGATCGTCGCCGCCTTTCCGATATCAAAAGCATTGAACGCAAAATCGAAGCCAAGCGCGAAATGCTGCCAATCTATGAACCTTACATTACGGGCGTATTGGAAGTCGGAACCGGTGCCAATGACGATGTGTTAATGACAGTCATGATTTGGTATCTGGATATCGGCGATATCGCCAAAGCTATTCCTATTGCGGAATATGCACTCGCACACAATTTGCAATCGCCTGATCAATACCAGCGAAGTGCGGCCACAATTCTCGTAGAAGAAACTGCCGATACCTTGTTGCGTAAAGATATCAAGCCAATCTGGAAAGAAGGCGATATTCAAAACCCGATCAGTGATGATCATCGCGTACAACTTGAATATTTGCAGGTGATTGAAACGCTCACTGCCGAGCATGACATGCATGATCAAGTCAGAGCAAAACTGTACAAAACCATTGGCTATTTGTACGCCGTGCAACGCAATTACGCAGGTGCGTTGGCAATGCTAACTCGCGCATTGGAGTTGGATAAAAATTGCGGCGTTAAAAAAGATATTGAGCGCTTACAGCCAAAAGCTGGTAGCGCATAACCGAGTCGGCCCACGACGTCAGGCGGCGAGAGAGACCGACCAGGTAATTTATTCCCTTGCCGGTTTCTCTCCCACCGCCTTCTTGAA
>NZ_KN266220.1:5057-5274 GCF_000766945.1 Cellvibrio mixtus subsp. mixtus J3-8
TGATTGCGATCCGGGCACTTTCTTAGAGAGAAAATACTATGACCTTTGTTGCTCCCAATACGCCTGTTGCTGATACCGAAACAGATGAAACGATAGACAATCATGCATTTTTTCCCAATATTTCATTGATGGCATTTCGCACCAGCATGCGCGTGGATTCAGTTACCACCAAAGAGCGTGCAATTCACGCTTTGTACCGCGCCATGCTCGAAGTTAA
>NZ_KN266220.1:5306-6161 GCF_000766945.1 Cellvibrio mixtus subsp. mixtus J3-8
TTGGGTATCGCAACAGCAACAAAAAGGCATAGCGGCACTGGATGACGTTCCACAAAAAACAGGTCATCCAGCTGGCGCGATTAAAAACCAGTATTTCACTGCCGTGTGGTCACTCGCCAAAGCGGAATTGGTAGAGCGCCTTCCCGATTACGACACAACCAATGCCGGAAAAGAAAAAGCCGACACACTGGAACCATCCGCAGAATCGTATCGCCGCGATGCATCATGGGCAATTAACGACATTATCGGCGCGCCGCGCACAACGATTGAATTGATATGAACGCCCGGGCCGATTCCGTTATCAGCGTGCAAGGCGATACCGTCGACATGATTTGTGTTCGGCATTATGGCTACACAGCAAAAGTAACCGAACAAGTATTAGCGGCGAATCCTGGTCTCGCGGCGCTGGGTGCGCAGCTGCCCGTAGGCACGCAGGTAAAGTTGCCTGCAATAGCGCCTGTACCGATTAAAAACACCGTCAAACTTTGGGATTAATTTTATGGCTGAACCCGCAAGCTCAACCACTGTGGCCGCAGTAACAGCAACAGGTGTAACTCTGGTTTCTTTTTTTCATGGGATAGATGCAAATGCCCTGATTGGAGCAACCGCAGGGTCAAGCCTGTTTGTAATGAGCGCAAAAGATTTAAAAATAATTACACGACTGGTCTATTTGCTCATCAGTTTATTTATGGGTTACACCAGTGGTGAGGCGGTACTCGGTCATATTTTTAGCGAGCGAGCCATTAGCAGTTTTGTTTTTTCTGCATGCGTTATTGGGCTTGGTTTGAAACTCATTAACAGTGTAGATCAAATCGATATTAACAATTGGTTTCGCCCGAAATAGGAGGATTTATG
>NZ_KN266220.1:6566-7304 GCF_000766945.1 Cellvibrio mixtus subsp. mixtus J3-8
TGAAACCAACTACGGCATTACCCTTAATGTTGCCCGGAGCGAAGGCTACAAAGGCAATATGCGCGACCTTACCCGTGAACAAGCTAAAGAAATCTATCGCACGGCTTACTGGGGGAAAATTAAAGCAGATCAATATCCCGGTGCAATTGCTTACCAAGTGTTTGATACCGCAGTGAATCACGGCGTATCGCAAGCCATTAAATTTTTGCAGCGCGCAGTAGGCGTTATGGATGATGCCAACCTTGGCCCCGTCTCTATAGCTGCCATTAAGTCCATGCCGGTGGGTGATGTGCTATCGCGTTTCAATGCAGAGCGACTGGATTTTTATACGAATCTATCAACATGGTCGAGCTTCGGTAAGGGATGGGTGCGGCGTGTTGCCATTAATCTCAAATATGCTGCTGAAGACATTGCGCATTAATTTGCCGGGGGAATGATGAATTATTTACTTATCGGTTTTTTATTTTCATTAGCGGCGATTGGCTACCAGTGGCAACACAATCAAACACTGGAAGCCAAGATCACCACATGGGAAACCAATTACAACTCGCTCAATGAGAAGTACACCGCCTCAGAAGATAACAACCGGAAATTACAGGAAGCCGAGCAAGCGCGTGCCGAGGCAAAAGAAGCGCTGATCGAAAAGCAAAATGATTTACAGATCAATGCCGAAACACGCCAAGACACTATTGTGAGGTCTCACCATGAAATTGTTGAAATTAAAGATTGGGCTAGCCA
>NZ_KN266220.1:7315-7535 GCF_000766945.1 Cellvibrio mixtus subsp. mixtus J3-8
GCCTTTGCCTGCTCATGTTGTCAGCCTGTACGACCGCCCCACCTTCCGCTCCAGCACCGATTATCTGGAATACTTGCGAAACACCAACCGCGTGCCACCTGGTCGGAACCCGCCCTAAGACTAACGGCGATTTTCAACTGGCCTATGAACGTGCAGTAGCCGATTGGGCTGATTGTGCGGCAAAGGTAGAAGCACACATCACCTGCAACCAAAAAGCGAC
>NZ_KN266220.1:7550-7972 GCF_000766945.1 Cellvibrio mixtus subsp. mixtus J3-8
AGCAAAGCAAAATGAAAAAACTCGCTGACTTGCGAGGCTATCTTGAAAAAAGAATACCAGACCTGAAACGCAACCCGGATCAGCTGCTGGTATTTATTGAAGATGGCCGCATAATTTTTTACCCCGCCACTAACTACTCCCACAATTACAAAACAGCGGCACGGGTTATTGTCACTGATTGGAAAGGCAAAACCGATGACTTGATTATCGCTGTACTGGAGTGGATGAGTGTACGCGAGCCGGGCTTTAATCCTGAAACCGCAATCAAATTTGATCTGGAAATTCTGGATAAAGAAACCGTCGATATGGCCTTCACACTGGAAATCACCGAGCGTGTTATTGTGGCGCTGGAAGATGGCAAACGCATCGTCACGCATGATTTGCCGGAACCTCCTATGCAAATGAATCCGGGGGCACGCTGG
>NZ_KN266220.1:8238-9201 GCF_000766945.1 Cellvibrio mixtus subsp. mixtus J3-8
TAAACGCGGGGCGATGTTTTCCAAATTGCGGCTGGTGCGATTTTTGCGAACGTCTACCACGCCACATAGCGCCACTATAAATATTCTAGGGCGTGCCGGCCGTATTGCAGCGGAGCATCATTACGGATTGCGCGGCAAGGTAAATAATCACGTTGAATATACCTATCCAGAGCGAAAGCTGTTAGGCTTCTCCAGTGAAGATCGCGAAGCCATCACCGACATGGTGTTGAATCACCTCAAATAATTTTTTCAAAATCACGCTGCTGTAATAGCATGTATTACAGCTCTCGCAAGCTGAATCCCCACTGCCCGCCTGTCATGATGAATGCATGATAGAGCTTGCTGAAATTCTTCGACTATTGCATAACTTGATACGCCTCGGCACTGTTGCCGAGGTGCAATATCAACCGCCCCGCGTGCGCGTAAAAACCGGCGACAACGAAACCGACTGGTTGCACTGGTTAAATTTGCGTGCTGCAACTACTGCCGATTGGGACCCGCCCATTGAGGGTGAGCAAGTTATATTATTTTCTCCTGCGGGTGATCTAGCGCAAGCGATTGCGGTCACCGGAATTTATAGCGATCAATTCCCTGCACCCAGTGACAATAAAAATTTATGGCTTCGAAAATTTCCCGACGGCTCAACATTTTCTTATGACCATGCCGAAAACCGCCTTGATATCAAAATCAAAGGCGATGCCAATATTCACGTCGAAAAAAATGCAACGGTGAAAATTGATCAAGACTTGATTGCCAAGGTTGGTGGTGCGGCAAAAATCGACGTTGAAATGATCGCGCAAATTACCGCCCCAACAATCGAATTGGGCAAAGGTGGGGCTGGTGTAGTGACCGGCAAACATTTGTGTGCCTACACGCAAAGCCCTCACGCCGACTTTTCAAAAGTCGTTAAAGCGGAGTAACCCATGAGCGGCATGAATCGCAATCACGGGACTGCGCTGGCTG
>NZ_KN266220.1:9295-11039 GCF_000766945.1 Cellvibrio mixtus subsp. mixtus J3-8
TGGCTCGCGAGTAATGCGCCGCGACTATGGTTCTTTACTGCCGGAATTAATCGACCAGCCATTAAGCGGCACATTGTTATTACAAGTGTATGCGGCCACGGTAATGGCGATTGCGCGTTGGGAACCGCGCGTGCGCCTGGTGCAATTGCATCGTTTTGTCAGTAGCGAGCAGCACGGGCAAGTGGTGATTGATATGGAATTTATCCGGCTCGATACCGGCACACCGGAATTGGCGAGACTTGAAATTGAATTGTTAAAAGGTGGGTATTCACAATGACAACACTGCCACCACCCAAAATGCTGGAACAGTTGGACTATGAACATATTCTGGCTGAGCGCAAAACCGCGTTTTTAAATTCATTGCCCGTCGATCAGCGCGATCAAGTTGCCGCTGTGCTGGCACTGGAATCCGAGCCGATTACCAAGCTGTTGCAAGAGTCCTCCTATCGTGAATTAGTGCTGCGCAATCGTATCAATGATGCAGCGGTATCGAATTTAATTTCATTCGCGCAAGACACGGACCTTGATTTTTTGGGGCAATTATTTGAAGCGCCGCGTTTGCCTGGTGAATTGGACGAACGCTATCGCGAGCGGCTGTTATTGCGCATTGCGGCCATGGCGGGCATGGGCACACGTGAATATTATTTATTTCACGCATTGAGCATTAGCCTTCATGTCACTGCTGCCGAAGTGATACGCACGGCACCCGGCTATATTGATCTGGTGGTCAGACTTGCCGACTCACAAAATCAACATGATTTACTGCAACAAGTGAAGATTTATTTTTTGCAGGATCACATTAAAATTTTAGGGCCTGCCCTGAATATCCGCGCGGCAATTGCGAAGCCTGTCAACCTCACCGGCACGGTGTATCGCTTGCAATCATCGCCCGTGAATCTAGCCGAACAATTACAACAAAGCTGGCCGTCACTGCTCGCGCAACACGCGAAGCTTGGGCAATCCATCGCGAAAACATGGGCAGTAAAAACACTGCACATCGATGGCGTGGCTCGCCTTGAGCTTGATATGGCCGATGTAATTGCGATCAACAGCGATGAATATGCCGTCGCTGGCAACACGCAATTCACCGACGGTGGTGTGGCATGGTAGAAACTTTACTGCCACCCGCCAGCACCAGCCTTGAGCGTGCGTTATCGCAGGCGTTGTCATTTCCGGCGCTCGATGCACACGCCGACGCACCGGCGCGCATCCGCACTGAATTACCCGCCGCATTCGCGCCGTTCATTGCCGCTGAATTTTTTTTGTCAGGCTTCACTAATTATTTTGATTCTGCCGAGGAATTAATTCACGCCGGTTTGCCCTGGCTACGCCAACGCGGTACCGCTGCTGCTGTAAAGCGCGCACTGCGCTGGATACAGATTGATGCCTTGCTCGATGACGATAGTAATTGGTTGCACATTGATCCCGGCACACCACGCGCCCCGGCAAAATTAGCGGACATTCGCAACATCGTTAATTTATCCATTCCTGCCCATGTTTATTTTTACCGGTTGTTTCATCGCTACGATATTCGCCACGCGGTAGGTGACCAATCGCATCACGATAATTGCATTTGGGATGACGACTCGGGCGCGTGGATTGACGGGATAAAAATCAGCATTGAAGAACGCATTGCAATTCCTGCCAAAAAAACTGAATCGCCCTGCAAGCAGAGCATAACGTCAGTATTGGCAATCACCGTGCGCCGAGAACAAGCCTATTGGGATTCATGGGTACTCGATAG
>NZ_KN266220.1:11087-11312 GCF_000766945.1 Cellvibrio mixtus subsp. mixtus J3-8
TATGTCAATCACCGCCCCTGATCGACAACTACCCGCGCCGCTGGTTCGTGCCACAGGCGATACGGTGCTGCGCCGGGTGGTTCCGCGCGAGCTTGCACCACCACTGCATAGCATCACTGCACAACGCGCTCAAATCGCACCACAGCGTTTTTACAAACGTACATGGCGTGGACCTTGGGTTGGCCCGTGGCGTTTGTCCATTCCGTTTAAACACTCAGAGGAATA
>NZ_KN266220.1:11601-11815 GCF_000766945.1 Cellvibrio mixtus subsp. mixtus J3-8
AGTATCCGCCGTGCCTACCAAATGGGCCTATGTGCGCGTGGTGTTTGATTTTGATGATGCCGTAGGTGAAACCATTCGGGAGCTGGGAATTTTCTTTGGCACCACCGTAGAGCCGGATTTACCCGCAGGCCAACGTTATTTTTTGCCCGAGCAAATTGTCTCCCCTGGTCGATTGAAATTATTGCACCGGTTGGAAAACAAAATTGTGCGCGAA
>NZ_KN266220.1:11866-13243 GCF_000766945.1 Cellvibrio mixtus subsp. mixtus J3-8
CTTTTAATTTTCCGGTGCTGCCATGACTAACACTTATAATCATTTTGACCCCGATAAAAATTACGATTCTATTTTGTTTCGCTCCGACAAAGTGTTGCAAACAGCAGAATTCAATGAATTACAAAGTGCAATGCATCATCGTCTGCAAAATATCAGCGATGTATTGTTTGCCGACGGCGATATTATCCGCGATGCAGGCATAGTGATTAATGCAGATACTGGTGCGGTGTCGATTGAATCCGGTGCGCTTTATCTTGCTGGTGCAGTTCGCGGTGTAGGTGCCAAGAACTTGAGCGTACCACTTGATGACATTGTGGTGATTGGTGTGTATGTCCACTCACTCACTATCACTGAAATGCAAGACCCTACTCTATTGAATCCGGCGGTGGGTGCGCGTGGCTACAAGCAGCCCGGTGCAGCACGCAACCAAATCAATACACAATGGGGCATTTACGGCGATGGCACTGAAGGTGTCTTCTATCCCGTCTATACCATCGATCACGGCCACATCTCCGCCAAAGAGCCACCACCCACACTGGATGCCGTTTCACAAGCCATAGCGCGCTACGACCGCGATAGCTCGGGGTCTAACTATGTCGTAAGTGGATTGCGTGTCACAGCGCTGCCAGACGCGGTTAACGGCGATCAAATGTATAACCTCGAAGAAGGCCGCGCGCGCGTTAATGGTTTTGGTGTGCAATTGAATACCTCGCGTCGTATTCATTATGCCGCTGTACCGGTATTGAAATTTATCGACAGCGAGCCGCACACCTCCACCACCATCAACAATCAGCGCGTAAATCTGGATCGCACACCCGCAGCGGAAATTGAACAGGTACGCATCACAGCGCAACGCACCGTCACGATCAACCACGGCACCTATGCGGGGGCGCCTGATCCACTGCCAGACACGTCGGTTATTCAAATTACGCAGGTGAAACAAGGTGCAACAACTTACAACAAAAATGCCGACTGGATATTAGCCGCGGGCAAAGTGGACTGGTCGCCGAATGGTGCGGAGCCAAGTCCCGGCTCTTCGTATGATGTGACTTACCAATACATCAAAGATGCGGAAATCACTAACGCCGACGACACCGGCTTTAATGTTGCCGGTGCCGTCGCCGACACATTGATTTTGGTTACTTACCGTGTGAAGTTACCGCGCATTGATCGCTTGTGTTTAAACGAAAAAGGCGAGCACATTTGGATCGAAGGAATTTCTACCGATTACAATCCAGTGCGCCCGCCAGTGCCCTCACATTTGATTGAATTAGCCCAAGTCATTCAAACATGGACAGAGGCTCGCGAAATTATTAATGACGGCGTGCGCACCGTTGCGATGGCCGATATCGACGCGCTGAGCCAGCGCATGAATTT
>NZ_KN266221.1:0-2831 GCF_000766945.1 Cellvibrio mixtus subsp. mixtus J3-8
CTTTTTTGTTGTTGTGGGTCAGGTTGTTCATGCTGTTGTTGTGGTATTTATCAGTAATGATTGCGCTAACATATTGATGCTATTAAATCATCAATAAAAATCGCAGCAGGATTTTTATCGACAAAATATTGCACCGACGCTCGCGCGTAAATTAATTACTACTGAATGGTGTGAACTAGAAAAGAGCTTCTTTCAACTGAAACAAGCGCTTGTTTCCCTCGTTCTTTATCACGGTTTTTATAATACTGGCACTTAAATTATCCATTTAGTGATACATCTATATAACTAAATAAGTAATTTTTGAGTTGGAATCTGCTTTTATGTTTATTGTTCCACAGTATCGCAAATTGACAGCGCGATCAATTCACAAATTTTAATAAACGCGCAGGTCTATGCAAATTAGCGTTGAAAGCAACACTAAAAGATAATTTTTTCATCACTGATAAAGTTAATTTTCACTTATGGCGAACTTTCAATTTAATTAATGACGATTTGTTTATTTGTGGTAATTCGCATTTAAAATTTGTTCTTAATTGTGAAGAGCCGCACAAAGAACGGCACATAAAAATTACCGACAACATTCTTGATTTCAATCTGTTTACTCAGGGTTAGACATCTCTTCAGCCGCGCGGGTATCCAAGACTAATTGTCCCATAATGGCTATTACAACTTCCTTTACCATTACACCTTCTGGCATTTGCGGATCCAAAATCGCGCTGATTGTATTAATGGATTTTTTGCCATCAACCATTTGGATTATTGCGTCAATAAGCGGATGGGATTGGGAAGAGCGATAATTGGCGACAGGAATAGGAAGGTGATGCATGATCAACCAGTTTGCGATTACTCCGTCTACCGGTTGGGTGTTTACAGTTTGGGTGGCAATGAAACTCCATATTTGTTCAGTTCTGATCCTTGCCTCCATTGGTGAAACAAGATAAGGCACCTGATCAATGCGTTCCGAGGTAAGGCTCAATCCGCCAAGCGAAAAAAACTCTTTAATTTCGGCTTGGGAATATTTTAATTGTGTGGGTAGATGGCGCGTATATAACAATGGCCCTGTATTCAACCAGCTTCCTTCCGGTGTCAATAAATTCTGGATGAGTCCAATTAAATCGCGTACATCGCCACCGTTTACATCAATAAACCAGGGGGTAATGATCAAATCAAATGATTGGGTTGGTAACGGCAGATTCCAAACGTTAGCAGCAAGAAGAAACCAGTTGGATGATTGATGGACTGGTACTTGTGGTGATGGAATATTTCTAGTGGCTGTTGTTGGAAAATCTATTTGGGGAAAAAGTTTAAATTCACCAAAAGTGAGTGAATTTTTTTGCTTAATCAATTCATCGGCGACGGCTAATAATAATGGGTTGCTATCGACTACCAGAGAAAATTCAGGATCTAAATAGGTGTGAATATCCCAACTGAGCCTGCCGGCACCTGCGCCTAACACTAACACTCGCTTGGGGGAATTTGGCAGTGTGTCGATTAGTGATGTAATTCGTTTCAATGCATTTTTATTTTCTTCACTGGGCTCGCTCACGGTATCCCAGGCCCAATCGCGAAATATCAAATCAAAGTATTCGCTAAGGTCGCCCGCATGCATCTGGTTTAATTTTTCGTTAAATTCAGGCGGAACAGATTTTTTAGCAAGTAAAGACTGAATGCTATCCCGATTAATTAAATTGGCTTTGTATATTTCAGCTAATCGTTCGCGTGTAGTATCACTCAAATCATAACGAGCTAACGATTCCCGGATGTTGTTCAATGCTTGCTCGGCGAGCGAAGTTAGCATTGCTGTTTGATGTTGCCATATCAGCCGCTGATGGGTGCCTGCCGGAAACAGGCAGGGTATATTTTCCATTGTGAAAAATTCACTTTTACAGCGATTGCAAAATAATTGTTCCAGGTTAAAGCCTTCAGATACATTGGCCCGACAATTCGGACAGCAACATTGAGTGCGTAATTGTGTGGGAAAATCTATTTTATTATTCATAGTGAGGCCTGGATAATTCGCCATGCAGGTTCATCTTAATTAACTTCTTATAAAAAACAAAACGCCTTCTGATGTGTTGTAACAGAAGGCGTTTTGATCCAACTAACTTGATTCAATCAACATGCAGTGCAGTTTGATATTACACCAAGCCCAAAGTGTTGCTACCTAATGTGATGCCGGACAAGCCCATGCCTTTCGGGATAGCACCATTCAGGTCATACACATTTCCACCCTGGCGAGCAGAATAACCGCGTGCAAAACCGGGCATTTGTGTAGCAACGATAAACGGACCATTGCCAGAAGTGTGGTCCATGCCGTTGCCCATACATGTCACTTGTACAAATACAGTGGAATTGATGAGCGGTTGGCCGTCAGGACCAGAGGTTTTACGCAGCTTATCGATAAGGTAGGCAGGTACATCATTCAAATAACGCCACATTTCGATAAACGCCGCATTACTGGGAGCACCATGACACGCCTGGTGGGCGTCCTGTGACCAGGAAGTATTGTGGCCAAGCCAATCACCCTGGTGATTACCCAACTGCAAAGTTGCAACTTTGGTAATACCACAAGCGAGCGCAGCAACAACGATGTCAGCTTGCGATTTACCGGTAGCCTGCATATTAGCCACGCTTGGAGTAATGTTGCTACCACAGTTTGTCGTGCTCGGAGTACTGCTGCTACTGTTTTGGTTAGTCAGGTTGGTTTTGATTTTTTTCAGTGAGTCAATATGCTCCTGATAGCGCGCATATTCCTGGGTGCTGAGTTTGCTCTTGATAGAATCAAGTGCTCTCAATTGTGCATCGTAGGACAGTGCATAAGTAGTGTCGGG
>NZ_KN266221.1:2842-5827 GCF_000766945.1 Cellvibrio mixtus subsp. mixtus J3-8
TGTAGTACCGCCACCGCCGCCAGTGTTGCCACTGAAAATACTTGCTAATGCCTGGGTAGGATTGTCCTGGCACGGGCCAATATTGCTACACAAGGTACCGTTAGTGGTTGCTTTGGCGCCCAGATAAATTGAGGAACGTGGTGTGCTGCTACCCAAAACGGATGCGATACGCTTATCCATGGTGGGAGAGTTATAGTCGGTTACTCCCAATGAATTGAGTGCAGTTTGGTGACCTGCAGTAATCACGTCTACCTGGCGGAAATGGCAAATATCGGAAACTCCATAACCATCCGGACCATAGGCGCGAGTGATCTGGTTCATCTGGCTGGCGCTGGATGGCATCCAGGCGCCAGATGCGGCACCACTATTCAGGTAACAAAATACAACGCGTTTGTTCGTTGCGTCTTGTGCCATAACGTGACGGTTGGCAAGCAAGCCGCCTAATAATGCGGAACCTCTCAACAGGCCTGCAGAAATGCCTGATTTGGCAACCAGGTCAAGGAAGCGACGGCGATCCTGTTTGACAAAATCCTCACGGATTTTTTTATTACCGCTGTAATAATCTTCTTTTAAATAGGCATTAAGTGCGGCAGGGCCTGCTTCGAGCTTTTTAAAATGTTCCATCGCCTCGAGCGCATCTTCCTCGGGTAAATGGCGAAATCTGCTATCAATCTTTTTCATAACCAAACCTCTTGGATTTAGAATTCTGTTTTTTTGGTTGTCCAGTTGACAGGTGGGGCTAACCCCACCTGTCCAGCCTTAGCGACGGAAACGAATTACGTTAGATGTACCCAACTCTTTCAACATGGCTCTCGGGTTGCCATTGCTGGCAGCGAGTCTGGTTTTGAGTGTGTCTGCTACACACGCCAATTGGCCTTGTTGTTGTGTGGTAAGCGCGGTTTCCTGCGTGTCATCCTGGAATTGTCTGCTTAGCGCATAACCGGTTGCGAAGCGGAATGATTTTTGGATCAAACACGCATTAACACCGGGCAGGTTGTTGGCAACCATGACTTTACCGAGGTCTTTTGAGCCATTGAATGGCAAACCTGGTGAGCCGGTATCTTTCTCGGCATTCACTTCTGCGAAGCCCACAATTCCTACACCGTTGGCACCGAACAGGCGGCCACCGTTGTTCACCATTGGGATCTCAACATTGTTGCTGCGCGCTTCGTTACCATTCAGGTCCATCGCTTTTTGTACAACCTTGCCGTTAACAACACTGCGTGGCATACCAAGGTGGTCGAAGTCATCCACACCGAAGAGCGGGTTGATGATCGCGTTGTGGCATTGATAACAAGGTGTTCCCTCAACGGCGGTTTGCATATCATAGAACTGGGTGGTGGTCAGGTTGCCCGCTTCCAGCGCTTTTTGCGCATCGGCGGCTGCCTTGTCACGCAAGCCAGTGTTATCTACGAATGACGTCGGCAACGGAATGTTTTGACACAACATATCCTGACGAACATGCACAGCACGTTTGATCGGTGAAGTACGGCCAGCGTGTGCATTAACGGTCATGAACGCACCGGAGGACAACACACCACCGCGCTTGGATGCCGCAGTGTTAACCATACGCCAATCTGTTGCACTGGTACCGCCACCGGAAATACCGTAGTACGACGACAATGTGCTGTTCAGCATGGTGTAGTCACCGGTGTAGATATCGGTAAATGGCAGGTTGTTGTAGAAGGCATATTTGTAGATTTCGCGAATTTCCTGTGCCATGGAATCTTTCACTGCTTGCGTGAAATTGGATCCAGCGGTACGGGTCATATTCACAACATCATCAGTACGGAACCACAGGCCGGCGAAACGACCGATTTGCGCTTTACCCAGGTCTGAATCAAGCAAGCGATCAATTTGCTGGTTAAGTGAGGTTGCATTTTCCAGTTGGCCATTGGCAGCCGCACTCAACAAGGTTCTGTCCGGCGCACTACCGGTATACATGTAAGCCAATGACGCAGCAAACTCGTAGGGATCCAACGCGTAGGCAGTGCCGTCTGCAGATTGGAATACCGAGCCACTACCCCATGACTGGGCGCGAGCCTGGCTAACAGGAATACCCAGCTCGGTGCGATACAGGAATTGTGGAGACATCAACACAGTCTGAATCGCCCAGCGCAAACCGGTAGAACCATTGCGAACAATTGCGGTGTACTCGGTTTTCTCTTCGTTGGTCAAAGGACGACGGAAGGCCAGATACGCAAAGTTGTCGAGGAAACTGGTTGCACAATTTGCAGAAGTGGTGTCGCTGCAATTCAATGATGAAATTGCATTGTTGGTAATTGCCCAGCTAGCAATGTCTTCAGCATTTTTCTTGTAAGACAACAAGCGCGCTTCTGAAATTTGCTCGGTCAGATGGTTTGGCAGGTTGGCAACGGTTTTGTCCGGGTTAGCCAATTCCTTCGAGGCAAAGTTGTTCGGTAATGTTCTGTTGAACAATGCCTGCATCGAGTTGTGGTACTCGAAAGAGGTTAACAACTTAACAGAACGCATACCGTATTTGACTGGCGAAGTGGTATCGCAAGCTACGCCGTTATCCTGGTTCCTGCCTCTGAGTGACCACAGGAACGCAGCAAGGTGCTCACCGCAATTTGCAGCGGTACAGGTTGCGTAAGAGCCTAGCATCCGCTCATTAATGAAACGTGCCAACTCGCTTACGCTTGTGCCGGTGTAATTGCTGGATGGGAAGTTAGCCGGGTGTTTCCAGGCATTAACGTCGAAGCTGATAGCACCATCGGTGAAACGCCCATCGCCATCGCTATCCTTATGGCAGCCTTGGCAGCCAACAGTGCTGAACAGGTTTTTACCTGTTGTCGCATCACCCACAAATGCAACGCTGCTTGAACTGCGTGAGGTTGTTGTGGTTACGCTGGATGAACTTCCAACAGAACTAACGCTGCTTGAACTTCTGGAGGTTGATGTAGACGTAGAAGTCGTGCCACCGGTAAATACAACACTCACCGGAGTAGTTCCCGCTGACGGAAT
>NZ_ALBT01000125.1 GCF_000766945.1 Cellvibrio mixtus subsp. mixtus J3-8
TCAAAAGAAAAAGCTTGCGAAAGAAAGAATGATGCGTATAATGCGCGTCCCACGGTTGAGCCGAAGCGCTAACCGGTTTTTTAAAAAGCAGATCAAGCAATGCGTGTGGGCACTTGCGGAGATGATTGGCGAAAACCAAATATATCAACGTAAGTGACTCGACAATTCGCAAGAGTAATAGAGAAACAAAAAGTTGAGCCAAGTTTTAATCGCTTAATTTATTAAGTGATGATGATTTTAAACTGAAGAGTTTGATCATGGCTCAGATTGAACGCTGGCGGCAGGCCTAACACATGCAAGTCGAGCGCGAAAGTTCTTCGGAATGAGTAAAGCGGCGAACGGGTGAGTAATACATGGGAATCTGCCTGGTAGTGGGGGACAACGTCTCGAAAGGGACGCTAATACCGCATACGCCCTACGGGGGAAAGGGGGGGATCTTCGGACCTCTCGCTATCAGATGAGCCCATGTCAGATTAGCTAGTTGGTGGGGTAAAGGCCTACCAAGGCGACGATCTGTAACTGGTCTGAGAGGATGATCAGTCACACTGGAACTGAGACACGGTCCAGACTCCTACGGGAGGCAGCAGTGGGGAATATTGGACAATGGGCGCAAGCCTGATCCAGCCATGCCGCGTGTGTGAAGAAGGCCCTAGGGTTGTAAAGCACTTTCAGTGGGGAGAAAAGTGATTCACCTAATACGTGAGTCAATTGATGTTACCCACAGAAGAAGCACCGGCTAACTCCGTGCCAGCAGCCGCGGTAATACGGAGGGTGCAAGCGTTAATCGGAATTACTGGGCGTAAAGCGCACGTAGGTGGTTTGTTAAGCTAGCTGTGAAATCCCCGGGCTCAACCTGGGCACTGCAGTTAGAACTGGCAAGCTAGAGTAGGGTAGAGGGGTGTGGAATTCCAGGTGTAGCGGTGAAATGCGTAGATATCTGGAGGAACATCAGTGGCGAAGGCGACACCCTGGACTCATACTGACACTGAGGTGCGAAAGCGTGGGGAGCAAACAGGATTAGATACCCTGGTAGTCCACGCCGTAAACGATGTCTACTAGCCGTTGGGAGCCTTGAGCTCTTAGTGGCGCAGCTAACGCACTAAGTAGACCGCCTGGGGAGTACGGTCGCAAGATTAAAACTCAAATGAATTGACGGGGGCCCGCACAAGCGGTGGAGCATGTGGTTTAATTCGACGCAACGCGAAGAACCTTACCAGGTCTTGACATCCAGAGAACTTTCCAGAGATGGATTGGTGCCTTCGGGAGCTCTGAGACAGGTGCTGCATGGCTGTCGTCAGCTCGTGTCGTGAGATGTTGGGTTAAGTCCCGTAACGAGCGCAACCCTTGTCCTTAGTTGCCAGCGCGTAATGGCGGGAACTCTAAGGAGACTGCCGGTGACAAACCGGAGGAAGGTGGGGATGACGTCAAGTCATCATGGCCCTTACGACCTGGGCTACACACGTGCTACAATGGGCGGTACAAAGGGTTGCCAAACCGCGAGGTGGAGCTAATCCCATAAAACCGTTCGTAGTCCGGATTGGAGTCTGCAACTCGACTCCATGAAGTCGGAATCGCTAGTAATCGCAAATCAGAACGTTGCGGTGAATACGTTCCCGGGCCTTGTACACACCGCCCGTCACACCATGGGAGTGGGTTGCAAAAGAAGTAGCTAGTCTAACCGCAAGGGGGACGGTTACCACTTTGTGATTCATGACTGGGGTGAAGTCGTAACAAGGTAGCCCTAGGGGAACCTGGGGCTGGATCACCTCCTTAAACGATTTGCCAACTCTCTGTAAGTGCTCACACGCATTGCTTGATCAACTGGAAACAGCAGTGAAAAATCATCTGCAAGCTACAAGCCATAGGCTCCAAGCGAAGCTCAAGCAACCTTGAGGCTAATTGAAGCTTAAGATAGAAACATAGGCCTGTAGCTCAGCTGGTTAGAGCGCACCCCTGATAAGGGTGAGGTCGGCAGTTCGAGTCTGCCCAGGCCTACCAAATTTGCTTCCCTCTGCGTTGAATCCCCGCTCATGTGCTAAAGCACACTTCGCGTGAATTCGCCTTGATGGAAATAAATTTAGCCTTGATGGTTTTATCTATTTGAGGGGCTATAGCTCAGCTGGGAGAGCGCCTGCCTTGCACGCAGGAGGTCAACGGTTCGATCCCGTTTAGCTCCACCACTTATCAAATCAAAATACTTGATGAGTGGATATTGTCATCACTGTTGTTTGAAGAAGTCAGCCAATTACTGTCTTCGCTTTACATTCCCTGAATGAAAAGCCAAGAACGTAACTGACTGGTTTTTACGCCAGAAAGCTCTTTAACAAGGTGGAATGTAAAGTAATAAAATTGCTGATTTATGGATGTCTTGTGTATCTCTACACAAAAGTCCGGCGAATCATACTCATGCGATGCGCTTATTATCGTGAGCGTATCAATGTGTTAAATCGTTAAAGCAGTCGCTTGTGTTATATGGTCAAGCGACTAAGCGCACACGGTGGATGCCTAGGCAGTTGGAGGCGATGAAAGACGTAGGAGCCTGCGATAAGCTCGGGGGAGCTGGCAAACAAGCTGTGATCCCGAGATCTCTGAATGGGGGAACCCACTTACTTTTAGTAAGTATCCTGCAGTGAATACATAGCTGCTGGAAGCGAACCCGGGGAACTGAAACATCTAAGTACCCGGAGGAAAAGAAATCAACCGAGATTCCCTCAGTAGCGGCGAGCGAAAGGGGACCAGCCCTTAAGTGGCTTTGGTATTAGTGGAAGGCTCTGGAAAGTGCCGCGATACAGGGTGATAGCCCCGTACACGAAAATGCCTTAGTCATGAAAACGAGTAGGACGGGACACGTGATATCCTGTTTGAATATGGGGGGACCATCCTCCAAGGCTAAATACTCCCAACTGACCGATAGTGAACCAGTACCGTGAGGGAAAGGCGAAAAGAACCCCTGTGAGGGGAGTGAAATAGATCCTGAAACCGTGTGCGTACAAGCAGTAGGAGCACCTTCGTGGTGTGACTGCGTACCTTTTGTATAATGGGTCAGCGACTTATTGTCAGTGGCAAGGTTAACCGTATAGGGGAGCCGTAGCGAAAGCGAGTCTTAATAGGGCGTCTAGTCGCTGGCAATAGACCCGAAACCCGGCGATCTATCCATGTGCAGGTTGAAGGTTGGGTAACACTAACTGGAGGACCGAACCCACAAATGTTGAAAAATTTGGGGATGACGTGTGGATAGGGGTGAAAGGCTAATCAAGCCGGGAGATATCTGGTTCTCCCCGAAAGCTATTTAGGTAGCGCGTCATGTCTCACCCTCGGGGGTAGAGCACTGTTTGGGCTAGGGGGTCATCCCGACTTACCAAACCCATGCAAACTACGAATACCGAGGAGTGCAATCATGGCAGACAGACAGCGGGTGCTAACGTCCGTTGTCAAGAGGGCAACAACCCAGACCGCCAGCTAAGGTCCCCAATGTTAGTTAAGTGGGAAACGATGTGGGAAGGCTTAGACAGCTAGGAGGTTGGCTTAGAAGCAGCCACCCTTTAAAGAAAGCGTAATAGCTCACTAGTCGAGTCGGCCTGCGCGGAAGATGTAACGGGGCTAAAACTAGCAACCGAAGCTGCGGCTGCATACTTTGTATGTGGGGTAGGGGAGCGTTCTGTAAGCCGTCGAAGGTGTGTTGAGAAGCATGCTGGAGGTATCAGAAGTGCGAATGCTGACATGAGTAACGATAAGGGGAGTGAAAAACTCCCCCGCCGGAAGATCAAGGGTTCCTGTCCAACGCTAATCGGGACAGGGTTAGTCGGCCCCTAAGGCGAGGCAGAAATGCGTAGTCGATGGGAAACAGGTTAATATTCCTGTACCTCTTTTTACTGCGATGGGGGGACGGAGAAGGCTAGAGCAGCACGGCGTTGGTTGTCCGTGTTTAAGGTCGTAGGCTGGTGTCTTAGGTAAATCCGGGATGCCAAGGCTGAGAACTGATGACGAGTGTTCCTCGGAACATGAAGTGCTTGATGCCATGCTTCCAAGAAAAGCCTCTAAGCTTCAGGTAAAAAGAGACCGTACTCCAAACCGACACAGGTGATCAGGTAGAGAATACCAAGGCGCTTGAGAGAACTCGGGTGAAGGAACTAGGCAAAATGGCACCGTAACTTCGGGAGAAGGTGCGCCGGTGAGGGTGAAGGACTTGCTCCGTAAGCCCATGCCGGCCGAAGATACCAGTCCCCTGCAACTGTTTATTAAAAACACAGCACTCTGCAAACACGTAAGTGGACGTATAGGGTGTGACGCCTGCCCGGTGCCGGAAGGTTAATTGATGGGGTTAGCGCAAGCGAAGCTCTTGATCGAAGCCCCGGTAAACGGCGGCCGTAACTATAACGGTCCTAAGGTAGCGAAATTCCTTGTCGGGTAAGTTCCGACCTGCACGAATGGCGTAATGATGGGGGAGCTGTCTCCACCCGAGACTCAGTGAAATTGAAATCGCGGTTAAGATGCCGTGTTCCCGCGGCTAGACGGAAAGACCCCGTGAACCTTTACTATAGCTTTGCACTGAACTTTGAACCTATCTGTGTAGGATAGGTGGGAGGCTTTGAAGTCGAGACGCTAGTTTCGATGGAGCCGTCCTTGAAATACCACCCTGGTATGTTTGAGGTTCTAACGTCGGCCCGTTATCCGGGTTACGGACAGTGTATGGTGGGTAGTTTGACTGGGGCGGTCTCCTCCCAAAGAGTAACGGAGGAGCACGAAGGTGTGCTAATCATGGTCGGAAATCATGAGGTTAGTGTAAAGGCAAAAGCACGCTTGACTGCGAGACAGACATGTCGAGCAGGTACGAAAGTAGGTCTTAGTGATCCGGTGGTTCTGTATGGAAGGGCCATCGCTCAACGGATAAAAGGTACTCCGGGGATAACAGGCTGATACCGCCCAAGAGTTCACATCGACGGCGGTGTTTGGCACCTCGATGTCGGCTCATCACATCCTGGGGCTGAAGCCGGTCCCAAGGGTATGGCTGTTCGCCATTTAAAGTGGTACGCGAGCTGGGTTTAGAACGTCGTGAGACAGTTCGGTCCCTATCTGCCGTGGGCGTTGGAGATTTGAGAAGAGTTGTTCCTAGTACGAGAGGACCGGAATGAACGCACCTCTGGTGTTCGGGTTGTCGTGCCAACGGCACTGCCCGGTAGCTACGTGCGGACGGGATAACCGCTGAAAGCATCTAAGCGGGAAGCCTCCTTCAAGATGAGATCTCCCTGGGACTTTAAGTCCCCTAAAGAGCCGTTGAAGACTACGACGTTGATAGGTTGGGTGTGGAAGCGCTGTGAGGCGTTGAGCTAACCAATACTAATTGCTCGTGCGGCTTGACCATATAACAGAATCGACTGTTAAACGGTTTACAATGATTCAACTGCAAGAGACTTAATGCAACCTTAAGTCATCTGCAACCGGACTTGTCAGGATATGCAAGCATCCAAAACACTGTAAAATACACATTCGTGGACAACAGTAAATAGCAACGCTTTACATACCACCACCCTTTTTGAGTCAATCGAGGCCGATGTACTACACATCCTAAGACCTCCGAACTCAACCAGTATTGCTTGACGACCATAGCAAGTTGGAACCACCTGATCCCATACCGAACTCAGAAGTGAAACGACTTAGCGCCGATGGTAGTGTGGGGTCTCCCCATGTGAGAGTAGGTCATCGTCAAGCTTTTAA
>NZ_ALBT01000126.1 GCF_000766945.1 Cellvibrio mixtus subsp. mixtus J3-8
ATCACCCGTGAGCACATCGTTGCTCGTTGTGCCGGTAAAAGAATACGGTTTATGTAACGCGAGTTCGGCATTAATGCGCTGCACATCCCACACATTATTGTTATCGAAATGAATTTGTTCGATTGAATTTATAGTGAGCGCACCTTGCGCATTGAAGGCATTGAGCACAGTAATACTGTCGGTGTTATTGATGCGGATAATGAGATTATTGCTGGTATCCCTGCGCAAACTGACCTGGGATTCGGTAACACCTGCTGCAAAATGGATATGGTCCGTACCACTCACATCATCAATCAGATCGGCACCATCACCCGTGGCAAAATAATAATGGTCATCACCTTTATCACCGTATAATTTATCGTTACCTTTTCCGCCGGTGATCGTGTCTCCGCTTCCATATCCAAAAAGCTGATCAGCAAACTCAGTACCTGTTAGATTAATTCCTTTTGCTGACTCTTCAAGGATACGCGCAAGATCCCAGTGTTGCCCGTTGTTAAATTCAATACGCTGGATTGCTTTATCAGCAATAACATCACCCGTCGTCTCACTAAAAATACCATTAACAATAATATGCTGATCGTCAGAAATGATAATTAATAGATTATTCCCTACACGACGTAACCTTAGTTGCTCTGGTGATACTCCTGCAGAAAAACGGATAGTATTGATGCCGCCATTTTCATAAACAGTATCGTTGCCATCACCACTTCGTATTACATAAACATCATTACCTTGGCCACCATATAAGGAGTCATTTCCCTTTCCACCCGTAATGATTGATCCTTGCGCGTGAGCAGTTAGATTATCATCCAATAACCCACCTACAAGCTGCGCACCTGCTGCTCCCACACGGGTGATAGCCGTTTCAAGGTTTTCCAATAGGAAGTTTTCAATAGTAGTTGCGCCTGAAGATCCTGAACCAACAACAGAGGCTGCCTCAATTGAATCGCCAGTGGACATATAATCGATAGCACCATTCAATCCATCTTTGATAAAGATGCTTCGCCCTCGATATCTCAGAACCAAATCATTCCCTTGAGCTGTTGCGCCCATATCATTCAGATTGTTAAGACCGAGGAATGAAATTGTATCTTTTCCGCCATTATCATTAATCGATGTAACAGAAGATATGGGGGAATCTGATGCAGAGAAATTTGCGACTGTGAACGCTAAATTATTATTGTCAGTATTTGCAAATGCATGAATTTCAGCACCGGTAGCGATGTAGGTATCAATGATGTAAAGATCATCATCTTCATCGCCATTTAAAATTTTGTCCTCAAGGGTTCCTACAATAGTGTCAGCGCCTGTACCTCCCAATATCGTGTCTACACCTTCTCCACCGTATAAATAATCGTTGCCGGTATTACCTATCAGCTGATCGTCCCCATCTCCACCGTACAGAAAATCATTGCCTTGATTTCCATTTAGTGAATCATTTCCCTTGCCGCCGTACATAATGTCATCTGAGCCAATCTCGGTTGAATCAGTGCTATCGCCTAGCATTAGATCATTTCCATCACCACCAATTAGCGTGTCATTACCCCAACCACCCGACAAGGTATCATTGCCACTTCCGCCATCAACCAGATCATTGCCTTGGTCTGCATAGATAACGTCGTTGCCTTCACCGCCTTGCAATTCATCACGGGCATACCATCCGAGCAGCAAATCATCGCCTTTTCCGCCGTGCAAATTAAGGTGTTTATAATTAGCGACGCTTTCTAAGGTAACTCCATCTTTTAATGCTTTTGGCAACAAACCAAACTCAAAATACACGCCGTTACTTAAAACAAACTGGCCATCGTTCCAGGATGGATGACTATAGGAGATACGCATATTGAATGATGCGTTAAAGTTATCCGAGTTATAAGAATAATGAGAAACACCGGCGTTAATCGCAGCCGGGTCATAAAGCGGCGTACTGTTTGTCACTACTATTTTATATTGCCACCCATTTCCATGAGCGGATGCTCCGGTATAAGTCCCTGGCTCGATACCTGCCCACGCTGAATAGCCGTGTTCATTTGTAGTTCCGACTGTTTTCTTATCAGCTTTAAATCCTTTTTTGAAATGTTGGCTAAAATCCTGCCATGCAATGCTTGCCCTTACATCATCGCTCACCCCATCAACAGAAGGACCATTGAACCTGAACATATGCAATACACTACCGCCCAGCAACATGTCATTGCCGTCACCACCAAGCCAGGTTGAGCCCGATGCAATACCGGAGATAACATCGTCGCCATCACCACCATCAATCCAGTCCTTTCCTCCACCACCTGCCGGTATAATAATATCTGAAGGATTCGCACTGGAAACCAATCCGCGATTATTGCCCGCCGTTATCCAATCATCACCGTCACCGCCATATAATTTGTCATCTCCTGAACTGCCATGAATAAAATCGCCACCTGCGCCACCGTGAATTTCGGAAGCAGAATAATGCTGGTTTTCTTCAAAATAGGGGAATAATTGATTGGGGTTTGCGTTGCCGTTGATGATATGCAGAGAAGAACTTTCTTCGTTTTCGAATTCTTTTAAGGTAATACCAAATTGACCGGACACCCAATTATCAATCGTAATACTGCTGCCTGAATTTGAAAGGGAATTTATCAGCAGTGATTTTTTACCACCTTCTTCAATCAGGATAACTTCTACTGTGTTGGAAGCATTGCTATAAATCAGGCTGTCTTTGGAGGTTTGTGTTAACTCACCAATAGCGCCGTTAATATCCAGGGTATTTGAGCCTTCGCTATCAATAATAATATCGCGACCGAAATTGCCGGTGAATTTATAGGTATCGTCGCCTTCACCGCCCTTTAAAATGTCATTCCCTGCCTCACCAATGAGAGTGTCTTTATCCTTACCACCCACTAACAAATCTGAACCTTCGCCACCAATAAGCTCATCATCACCAGCACCACCAAATAAAGCATCGTGACTGCTTAAACCACTAAGTTTATCATTGCCATCCATGCCATAAATGCGGTCGTTATATGCCCCACCGGTTAATTCATCAGCCTGTGAGCCACCAAAATTAATTACGTGAGTTTTATCACCATTACTACCCTCGGATAAAAGATTTAATGAATCCCTTTTATCCAAAAATAGAATGTCATTTTCTCCCTTATTCGTGTTTTCATCATTGATTTCATCTTCTTCATTACGAGAAATCAATGCAGCCAACATTGCTGCCCGGTCTTGATACCATACATCGGAGAAATTTTCTTTACCTTGACTACGCTCAGCAGGCGTTAATGCCGCATCTGCATTCCAAAGTGCATAAATATCTAAATTAGCTTTTTGGAGAGCACTTTCACCACCCTCCAACACAAAAGGGGCCAGATGATAAAGAGAGAGAAAATGGCTGAAATTATTTTTTGCTTCAAATGGGCTTGCATCTTTGGTTACATTGACTTTCTCAGCCAACGAAATAAATTCGCTATTTTTTCGAATAAGATCAATATGTGAATGCAATGACTCCCTATCGTCCGTAATAACATTGCTATCACCAGTGTTAAACATACGAACCAGTGTTGATACAATATTTTCTAAACTTTTTTCTGCTGCATTACTTGATGAATTAAAAATAGACAACATATCATCAAGCAAGACGTTCTTATCCATTTTAAAAAATAAGTCATACACCGCCAATGTATCCGTTATTGGCTTTGTACCATGCCCTAATGTATTATCAATAAAACCAGCTTGCTCAATAAATACTGGCTCATGCCCTCCAGGTTGCTTTAGCAATACATCTTGCGTTACGAATTCAGGGTTCCGCTCACCGTATAAATTCAAAATTCCATCACTATTAAAGGAGTCGCCTCCAAACAACATATTAAAAAAATTGGATACATTCTTGGACGCAAACCCACTCAAACCAACAATACCAAAACCAGCACCATTAATTGTTAATGCATCGGCGTTGATATCTGGGAATAATCGCGTAAATGCCGATGCTAGATGGCCACCCAAACTATGTCCAGTTACTGTCAAACCTTTAGCTGCAATTTCATCCCCAAGCCCAAGACCTGTTTGGTATTTCACATCAGAAAATGCAGTGTCAGAATTTTCCCATATAACACGTCTAACCGTATTGCTGGGGAAATCCACTACAACATCATCACGCAAAGCCAAACCTGCTAGGAAAATAGCTCGTGTTGTTTTATCACCAAACCTATTAATAAACTGAAGTGTAGCGGTTTCAGTATCTAACACTTCTAATTTTGCAGCAGTATAAACCCCAGCTGAATTCAGCCATGCCCATGTATTTACTAAATCAATTATTTGATCAAGGGCAATGCCATCCGTAACAATATCGCCGACATCCGCATCGACGATATCCTTTGCCCATTGCTTAGTTGGCTCCGTGCCACGAAAAGCTAAGACAAACCCATCGATTCCTTCAAAAAGGCTAGTGGAAAACCCAGTGGAAGTGTTAGGTAAATGAGCCCTTACAGTCCAGCGAGACAAAATATCATCAGCTTGCGCTTCAGAGAATTCACTTGCCAATAGAGCATCTTTAACTTCAGGAAAACTCGAAAAATCAGCATAACTTGCCTCCGCAAGGCTAGCTAAATCAAAATAATCATTAACCAAAACACTCATAGCAATCTCCTATAAAAAATTCCATTAAAAACAAATATTTTAAAACTAATATCCCCACTTCATTTTTAACTTTGAATAATATTCCTTAACTTTAAAAAGAACTATCTCCTTTTCAGTATCATCAAAACAAGAATCGGACGAAAGCCATATTTTAATAGCTCTATTATCTCCTCCCAAAGAAAGATTTCCGTAACCCCTTGAAAAATCAATTTTTTCAGCTATTAAATTATTAGTTTCAATTTCATAGATTTTTTCAGAAAATTTCTTTATTGGTGGATACGAATACTCATCAATTTTAAATGACGTTTTAAATTTTTCATTTTTTAGCCTTGAATCATCCATATCAATATATTTTTCATAAGGATGAAGCGTATCAAGTACTCCAGGATTTTTCCTGTCCCACTGCTCAGGAGTAACATAAACCTTGAATCCAGCTTCTTTTTCACAGAGCTGCTTATGCGTCCATAAGGTAGGGATTAAATCGCCGAAAGCCGGCCAATACCCCGCCAGAAAACCGATAACCCCCAAAATAATCGCTGCTTTTTTTGATTTTAAAACCTTTGCCCCCAAATAGGCGGCACCTATTACCAACAAAATCCAAATTATCAAATAAAGAAGCATGAAAAATATAATTGCTAAACCAAACATGGAATCACCTGAAGTGTTTAAGAATAAAAAAATAGAATTCGATATGTATCGGAACGATACAATGAAGAAAAGCAGCTTTTAATCATCTGCTTATCGAGATAAGTAGCTCTTATGAAGCTATAATCCATTTTTACATCCAGTGTGATTGGATTCATAGTTATGAATCGTCCATTGCCCTGTAGGTTTAAGGGGATATGTATGCAGTGCGGATAATATCAATTGGTGCCATTTTGTAAACGGTGTTTAGGCGACTTTATCTATAAAAAATACTTCGTCATTTTTTGCACTGAAATAGACGGTTGATATTGAGCAAGCTAACTGACTTAAAGTACAACAACTTGTATAACTGTCATGCGCCGCTTCGCCACCTGGAACGTCACGCTCAAACTCTACAGTGAGATCACCACCGGCAATCAATCCATAATGCTCTTCAATCAAACGTTCAGCCTG
>NZ_ALBT01000127.1 GCF_000766945.1 Cellvibrio mixtus subsp. mixtus J3-8
AACGGCAATATGCTCTTCTTCAGCTACCTTGATTAAGGTGGCTCGCAGCATGAGATCCCGACTTAGATCAAACGTGGTAGTTGTTTCTTTTACAATTAGCGAATCCAGTACTTGCTGCCCTTCTTCCCCCGTTAAAAAAGATATATCCACTACTGTTACGTGCAAAGGCCTTACCGCCTGAATAGTTTGCAGCGGCAACCCCTGATCAGTGGTTACAAAACAAGTACGTAAACTTTCGTGGCGATCAAGGATCGTAGCAAAAGCCCGGGCCACAACTTCCTGCTTGATAACACCAGTTAATCTCAACGTGCCGGATATATTGTAATGCGCACTGCTGCCCTCCGTTCGATCCAACAACCATAATCGCTGTTGCGCAAACGATAAAGGTAGAACTTGATCACGCGATACTTGTACTAACGCAGGTTCTCTTGATTCGTCCTTATCAAGTTGCATAATCAATTGCGCGAGGTCCGCAAGATTCCGGGTATTGAATACGGCCTTTAACGGCAATTTAAGGTTAAATTTTTCGTTGATTTTTACCATCAAGCGAGTAGCTGATAATGAATGTCCGCCCAACTGGAAAAAATTATCTGCAATGCCTATGCGCTCACGCCCCAAAAGATCCTGCCACATTTCGCACAATATTTTTTCTATTTCTGTTTGTGGTGCAACAAATTCAGCCTGCAACATCGTTACGTCTGGTTCTGGCAACGCTTTGCGATCTACTTTTCCATTGCTGGTCAGGGGGAAAACATCAAGCACAACAAATACAGATGGCAACATGTATTCTGGCAACTTTTCATTTACATAAGCGCGCAACTGCTCCGTGAAATCTGTTTCAAGAACATTTGAATTTGCCAATACGTAAGCAACTAAATATTTATTGCTTTCATTACCTTCAATATTTTTTGCCAGTACAACGGCGTCTTTAACTTGTTCGTGACTATTTAAGACACCCTCTATTTCTCCAAGCTCAATCCGGAACCCTCTCATTTTAACCTGGTGATCCAAACGGCCAAGAAATTCAATAGTTCCTTCCTCTAACCATCGCCCTCTATCACCTGTGCGATACAATCGACATCCGGTTTCAGGATGTATTATAAAACTGGAGGCTGTAATGGTTTCATTCCGCCAGTATTCTCTGGCCAAACCTATACCACCGATATAAAGATCACCAGCTACTAAAATTGGACAAAGTTGCAGCGAATCATTCAGTACATAAAATTTTTGATTCGTGAGTGCATTCCCATAGGGGATGCTACGTAAATGCGCGGTAGGATTTTTTATTGGAAAATATATTGACCAAATAGAAACTTCAGTAGCACCACCCAAACTGATGATTGAGGCAGATGGAATGATTGCAGTTATCCTGTCCGGTAGTACCGGAGGAATCCAGTCTCCGCTCATCCAGACATGGCGCAATGTCGATAATGATCTCTCCTTCTCTTCATCGCCTTCTGAATAATCAATAAGCATCTGCATTAATGCTGGAACAGAGTTCCACAAGGTGACACCATGCATGGCTATTTGCGCTAACCAATATGAAGGTTCCCGGGCAAGCGCATGGGAAGGCACTACAATAGCGCCCCCGGCAATTAATACTCCAAAAATATCGTATACCGATAAATCGAAATTAATTTCAGAAATTGCAAAAACCCTATCGTCCGCTGCAATGTGGAAACGGTTATTCATATCCAACAATGTATTAATTACAGCCCTGTGCTCAATAGCAACACCTTTAGGTACACCAGTAGACCCAGAGGTAAATATCACATATGCCAAATCGTCCAATGATTGGATCGTCGATAAATTATCGGGTTTTTCAGCAATATCTGTGGCGATACAGAGCGTTCTCACCGTTAAGCTATGAGTAAAATTATTCTTTTCAGCAATCAGGATTGAAACATCACCTAATGCCAGTAACTGCTTTTTTCGCTCTTCAGGTAAATCAATATTAATAGGCAAATAAGCAGCGCCGGCAATCATTGTTCCCAACACTGCCACCACTTGCTGCCATCCACGCTCAAGCATAACGGCGACCAATTCATTGGGCTTGGCCCCGGAGGCCCGGATTTCATGAGCAAGGATAAGCGCGCGGTTATAAATTTCATCGTAGGTAAATTGCACGTCTTCATTGATTACCGCAATCGCATGTGGTTGTTTTACAACTTGCTCAAAAACCAATTCATGGATGCATTTATTAATCTTAAAATCCGTTGCAGGGCCATTCCATTCTGTAAGCAATTGCCGTTGCTCCACGTCCGGCAAAATGGGTAATGTCAACGCCAGTTGACCATGCCCCGAATTTAACGCCGCTACTAACCCGGCAAGTGCCGCCTGCATATAATTTATTATGCGAGTAGCACTGACACTATTATCTACCTGGATATCTAAATTAAAACCTGTTCCGGAATCGTCTACTGATAACGTGAATGGATAATTGGTTCGCTCTTGCGTATCGAGCAACTCTATACCTGCCACTTTTCCTTCGATGGAAATAGAATGGCGATAATTCAATATCGCGCTGAAGAGTGGTACACCTCCGGACAACCGGCTACAACGCTGTGCCGAAACCAAAGGGCATTGTTCGTGGGGCAATAAATTTATGATTGAGTGATGGCTATGTTCAAGGAGTTGGCGGGCATTCAGGCCATCCAGTTGGATGCGTATCGGCAAGGTATTAATAAACATACCTACTTGATGCTCTGCATCTGCAAGCCCCTGTAGCCGCCCGGAAAGAACTGTACCGAACACTACATCATCGCGGCCACTACAATGCGCAACGACCAATGCCCATGCCGCATGAAAAAATGCTGCGGCACTAATGTGCAATTGTTTGCTGAAGCTACGGATACCCTGTTCTATTTCCTCAGGAATTTTTCCCTTGGCTGAATCAGTATTATTGCCATCGCCAGTGACATTCAACAAATTAAATGGTGCGGTAGGTTCATCAACATCGCTTAACATCTCACGAAAAAACACTTCACTCGCGTCAGTATTTGACGATTGCAATGCGTGCGTTACAAATTCACGATAATGCGTTGGCGTAGAAAAACTATTTCTATCACCATTACAATAGCTAATAAGTTCTTGCTGGATAATATTTAAACCGATACGGTCTGAGGCAATGTGGTGGAGATGTAACAATACATAATAAGTGTCGCGATGTTTATCCAATGCAATTTGCAAACGCAATAATGGCGCCTTTTGCAAATCCATCCAATGATTGTTCGCAGACATGATTGACTGCATTTGCGAACGAAGATCTTTTTTGCAATCCAAATCCAACCAGGTAATTGGCAACTCCGCTTTGCGATACACCACCTGTATCGGCATTGGAAGATCTTGCCACAATATAGCAGTACGCAATACATCATGCCGGTCCATGGAGTGCTGTAATGAGGCCAACAAATTATTGAGGTTATCGCTTCCGCTAACACTAATTAAAGCCGGCAAAATATAAGGATCATTATGATCATTTAGCATGTGATGAAACAGGATGCCGTTCTGGAGAGGAGCCAAAGGATAGATGTCTTGAATATTGGAACTCCCCCCCGGCACAGTCGCAACGATGTGCTCAATCTCTGCCTGGGTCAGATTTATCAATGGCAACATCTCTGGTTTAATCCGCGCGCAACCCGGTTCAATTAAATTTTCAGGCGTAACTGCACAGGATGGAGGCACATGATTATTTTCCTCAATTACCGCTGCCAGCGCCCCTAAAGAAGACAACCTGAAGACGTCGCGCGCAAGCACTGGCAAGCCAATGGCTTTTGCACGCGCAATCAATTGCATCACCAGAAGTGAGTGACCACCTAATTGAAAAAAATTATCGTTAATGCCAACGCGACCAATCCCTAATAAATCTTCACAAATATTACACAGCGCTACTTCTGTTGTAGTTTGCGGGGGCACAAATAGGGCTTGCTGCTGATTTACATCAGGCTCAGGTAAACGTTTCCGATCTGCTTTTCCACTGGGCGTGAGTGGAAACGCATCCAACAGCATAAACACAGAAGGCAACATATAATCCGGCAAGGATTGTTTAAGCTGTTGGCGCAATGATTCAATAATTAATGAAGAGTTCGCTGAAACGCCCTCCACTGGTCGGGCAGGTACAATGTAGGCAACCAGGCGTTTATCACCCGTAGCGGATTCCCTGGCAACAACGATGACGTCCTTCACTTGGGAATCCATAGCAAGCATGGCTTCAATCTCACCCAACTCTATACGAAAGCCGCGAATCTTGACTTGATAATCTGCCCTTCCTAAAAATTCTATATTGCCATCGGGTAACCATCGAGCCACATCTCCTGTTTTATAAAGACGTCGGCTATTACTCGCCACCTCGGGTTTATCAACATCATAAAAAGGATTGGGGATAAATTTTTCAGCAGTTAAATCAGAGCGATTAAGATAACCTCGCGCCAATCCAATACCACCTATGTATAACTCACCCGCAATTCCTTGAGGACACAAATGTAAGTTTTGATTTAATACATACAGTTGAATGTTATTAATAGGCTTGCCAATTGGAATCGTTTTTAACAAAGGCGATTTATCAAATTCGCGACAAGCCCAATAACTCACATCAATTGCAGCTTCAGTTGGCCCATATAAATTGTGTAGCTCTGCGGATGATTGAAGCAAGAAATCACGAACTTGATGTGGCGATAAAGCTTCACCACTGCAGAACACTTGCTTAAGCGACGAGCATCGCGATAAATCACCGTGCAATAACATGCTATTGAGCATTGAAGGTACGAAATGCAATTTAGTAATTTTTTGCGTTTGAATTATTTCAGATAAATAGTGGGGGTCTTTATGCCCCTCGGGTTTTGCCAGCACCAAACTGGCCCCCACGCTGAGAGGCCACATAAATTCCCATACTGATACATCAAAACTAAACGGTGTTTTTTGCAAGATACGATCAGCAGGAGATGCGCCATAGTTCTGATCCATCCAATGAATACGATTTACCAGGGATTTATGCTCAATCATCACCCCCTTGGGATTCCCCGTAGAACCCGAGGTGTAAATCA
>NZ_ALBT01000128.1 GCF_000766945.1 Cellvibrio mixtus subsp. mixtus J3-8
ATTCCGTCAGCGGGAACTACTCCGGTGAGTGTTGTATTTACCGGTGGCACGACGTCAACGTCATCAACTACCAGTACTTCATCCAGTACCTCCAGTCGCAGCAGCACATCGTCTGTGGATACCGGCAGCTCCAGCAGCTCGGGTAACCTGGTGGGTGATGCAACTCGTGGTAAATCACTCTGGACTACCCAAAGCTGTGTGGGTTGTCACGGTGTAGATGGTGAGAAGAATGCCGATGGCACAGTGGCTTATGCTCCGTTGAACGCAAACCGCTCTGCGTATCGTCATCGCATGGACACCCAGGATCGCTCGCTGCGTGACTTTATTGCCATGTGGATGCCGGAAGGTAATGGCGGTAGCTGTACCGGCCAATGCGCCGCTGACCTTGAGGCCTATATCTTCACCTGGCGTCAACCCAGCGATGGCATCCCAAGCAAACCTGCCACTGCATTCTCTTGCCCAAGCACAGCACCAAGCTACGGCCAACGTACATTGCGTCTGCTGACCAAAGCGGAATACCAACGTACCGTGAAAGATCTGGTGAACTACACCGACGATGTGATTTCACGCTTGCCGGATGACATGATCTCGGGTGTGTTTGTAAACAACAACAACCTGCAAATCGACAAAACCCGTTACTCCAGCTACTTAGGCACCGCTGAGCGTATCGCTGAAAACGTAGCAACCCGCTGGAACGCCGTGCTGTCTTGTACGCCAGGTACTTCCGGTTGTGCGGACAAGTTGATTAATGATCTGGCGCCACGCGTTTTCCGTCGCCCACTGACCACTGATGAGAAAACCGCTTACCTGGCAGTAGCGAAAGGTACTACCGGTAGCCGCACTGAAGCGGAAGGTATGCAAATTGCGCTGGCAGCAATGCTGTCATCCCCGCAATTCCTGTATCGCTCCGAGATCGGTGATCTCTCAAGCTCTGGCGTGTACAAACTCAACGGTTACGAGATGGCAACCTATCTGGCTTATACCTTCACCGGTTCAACACCAAGCCAGGCGCTGTTAACAGCAGCGGGTAACGGCTCGTTGAATACCGCTGCCGGTATCCGTACACAAGCTGCAAGCCTGTTAAGTTCAGCGAACACCAAGTTACTGTTGACCGACTTCGTAAACCGCTGGCTCGGTACTGAAAACCTGACCAACCTGAGCCGTACCGGTACTACCGATTTCGTAAACCTGGCAAACGATATGAAAGCAGAACTGGGTAAAAACTTCGGTAATGCGTTGCTTGATTCAACCAGCACCTTTGGATCGCTGTATAACCCCAACTACACCTATGTTAACCAACGCCTGGCGACCCATTACGGCCTTGCATATACCAATAGTGGGGCAGATAGCGATGGCTTCGTTCGCGTAGCGACTAGCGAGCGCGGTGGTATCCTGGCATCCGGTGCATTTATGAGCCGTTACTCCAGTAACTCTGACTCCAACCTGATCACCCGTGCGGTAGCAGTACGCCGCAAAATGATGTGCCAGGACATTCCTGAGCCACCATCTGGTGTATCACTGGATCGTGAAGCCATTGCCAAACGTGATGCTGAATTCTTCAACAGCCCCACAACTACCCAGTTGATGATTGCTAACCGCATCACCGCAGGCACTACCTGCTCCAACTGCCATGCTGAAATCATCAACCCATTGGGCGCTGGAATGGAGAACTTCGATCACCTGGGCCGTGTACGCACATCTGATCCGAAGGGCAATGCGGTGAAAACAACCACCACATTCTTCTCTCCTTACCAGCAGTTGCAATTCCTGAACGATCCGGATCGCGTGATTCACCAACCGGCAATTACGTTCAGCGGTGCTAAAGATCTGGGTCGGACCATTGTGGAACACCCAACCGTAAGTGCCCAGGCGCAAACCTGCCTGGCAACACAGTTCGTGAGCTACAGCAGTGGTATCCATTCGATCTTCTTGCTTGATACTGACCGGGATGTTGGCACACAGCGCATCAGCAAAGCGGAAGAAAACGCATATCGTTGCGACATCGCCGACCTGACCCAAGTGCTTAACACCCGCGGCCCACGCGCCATGTTGGAAGAAATTCCGGCGCTGGAATCCGTAATGTATCGTCAAGTGTGGGCGCGCTAAGCGCCCCCTCTTTGCCAACGAATTGGAGTATAAAAATGAGATATAAAGATTGCTTCGACAAAGAGCGCCGTGACTTTTTGCGTGTTGTCAAACACGCCGGTATTGCCGCTGGTGTTATCAGAGCATCCAGTCTGATCGCGGGTGTAATGATGGCACGTGTCGCAGAAGCCCAAAGTGGCACACCGAGCAAACACTGCCTGGTTTTTTCCGGCGGTGGTTGCCATCCATCCAAATGGTTTCCAACGGGAAGCACCTTACCCGCACAATCAGCACCCTTGCAAAGCCATTACAGCCGTATTGCGCTGTTGCAAAATGCCAAGCTGAGCCAGGCTGGTCACGGGGTGATGTTCCACCGTTTTAATGACGGCTCGTGGAACTACGATAGCTTTGATGTGAACCTGGGGCGCACTATCGGGGCTAACTACCCGGTGAAATACCTGAACGTGGGTACTACCGCCGAGTCAGCGCTCAGCCGGGACACTACCGGAACCAAACCCGTTATCACCAGCCCGCAGGCAGCCCTGGATGTGTTGTTCGCTGGCGGTGGCGGTGGTGGCGGTGGTGGCACTGTTGCGCCACGCAAATCTATCGTTGACCTGCATTTGCCAGCGGTAAATGACCTGAAAAATAAATTGGGCCAGCACGAAAAAGACAAACTGGATAGCCACATGTCGGCTATTCGGGAAATTGAAACTGCAATTGGCAGTTCAGGCACCGGTACTGGTTCCAGCGGTAGCTGTCCGCAGCCACCAACAACCTCGGCAACCGGTTTCGATGCGCTGGCAAAATTGCACACCGATATCATTGTCCTTGCCCTGGATTGCAACTTGAGCGCCTCGGTTTCTATCGCGTTTGGTACCGATGCTCACACCCACTACCTGGATGTATTGGGCCGTGAATCGCACCAGTCACACCACAACCAGGGCAACATGCCTAATGCCTACACCGAAGACATTGTGTACATGCAGGGTTTGACCAAAAACCTGTTTGATAAGCTCAATGCCAAAGGTTTGTTGAGCTCTACCATCGTGACCCAGGTATCGGATATGGGCGATGCCGACTCCCATGGTAATGACAACGTTCCTATGCTGGTTGCGGGTGCCGGGATTACTGGTGGACGCGTGGTGAATATTGGCGGCAAAACCCAGGCTGATATTTATCAAACCATCGGTCTCAAATTGCGTGCTGACCAAGGTCCTAACGGTGGCTCCTACAGAAAATGGGCTAACAGTGCCATTTCAGGCCTGTAACTGCTGATCAACGATTCCGGGTTGTAAAAACCTAAATCCGGAATCCTGTAATCCAGGGCCCTGCAATCAAAAGCCCTGTGAAATTAGCCTGACTGTTTATTAAAGATATTTTTAATGAGCAGTCAGGCTTTTTTATTGGGGCACGCTAAAAGATTTCATTTGCGGATTACTCTGACGTTATCGCATATCTTCGCAAATTATTCAGGTAGCATTGCTGCGCCTGGATAAGCAGGCATTTCCTAACAATAAAAATCGTGTTCATCTGAGAGGCATAAAAATGATAAGAGATACATCTACCGGCTTCGGCCTTATTAGCATCCTGTTTCACTGGCTGGGTGCCATCGTTACGCTGGTTGTATTTGGTGTTGGTTTTTATTTAACGAGCTACGGATATTATTCTCCCAATGCGCTGAAAATTGCCCACTTCCACTATGCGCTTGGCATGTTGTTATTGGGTTTAATTGTTATCCGCCTGCTATGGCGGCTGACGAGTAAAACCCCCGCCACTTTAAGCTCCAGCCTCGCAATGCGGATAACGATCAAGCTGAGCAAATTAATGTTGTATGTCCTGTTATTAATCATCATGGTCACTGGATATTTTATTTGCACATCCGAAGGACAAACCGTGGATGTATTTGGTTTATTCCAGGTGCCCTCTGTGTTACTCCTTGATATCGAAAAATTGAACCTGGCCGGTTTAAGCCACAAATATTTATCCTGGGTATTAATGGGTTTGGTCGCGGTCCACGCGATAGCTGCATTGGTTCACCATTTTGTTAAAAAGGATCGCACCTTGGTACGAATGATCAAGCCAGGTAAACAAAGCTGATCAGTCATTTCCCTCCATTTTATTAATTACATGAAAAAAGCGGTTTATCTGTAAAAATAAACCGCTTTTTTTGTGTTCTATATCACTTTTATTATAAGTATTATTAATTTATTGTATTTTTGTGAATTGATCGCGCTGTCAATTTGGAGTACTGTGGAACAATAAATATAAAAATAGTTTCATATTCAAAAAAGCCAAGTTTAGTTATAAACAACTAGCGCCAAATGGATAATTAAGGCGCCATAATTATAAAGACCGCGATAAGAACGAGGGAAATAAGTGCCATAGGTCAGTGTTTTGGGTGCTTTTCTGTTTCGCCATTCAGTTGTAATTAATTTTTTGCGCAAGCAATACACATCAATAGCCAATACGTAAAAATTCCTCGCAATTTTTTCGATCTGCTCCTATTTGATGCTTTTGGTTGCGCAACCATAGATAACAAAATTAATAACCTGACCCACAACAACAAAAAAGGCGCGGACAACTATGTTTAAAACCCTGA
>NZ_ALBT01000129.1 GCF_000766945.1 Cellvibrio mixtus subsp. mixtus J3-8
ACGTGACCGATGGTGCCCACGTTGACGTGGGGCTTGTTACGTTCAAACTTTTCCTTCGCCATTGCGAGCGCCTCCTCAGACGTAGATGACTTTACACAGATAAAAAAGCTGCGAGAGAACACCTCTCGCAGCATATTTTTGGAGCTCATAAGCAGATTTGAACTGCTGACCTCACCCTTACCAAGGGTGTGCTCTACCAACTGAGCTATATGAGCCTGATACTCTTTAAAAATTTGGAGCGGGTAGCGGGAATCGAACCCGCGCCATCAGCTTGGAAGGCTGAGGTTCTACCATTGAACCATACCCGCTTGAATCAGATATTGGCTGCTAGCTCTCAGGCTTTTGCCTTTCTCAAAAAGAGAATTTGGTGCAGGGGGGTGGATTCGAACCACCGAAGCTCACGCGTCAGATTTACAGTCTGATCCCTTTGGCCGCTCGGGAACCCCTGCCGAAAACCGCCGGCATTTTCCGGCCCACACATCGGACTGTCAATCTATTTTTTTAATAAATTCACACAGTTACGAACACAAGCCTGATCAAAATTGGAGCTGGCGAGAGGAATTGAACCCCCGACCGGCTGATTACAAGTCAGCTGCTCTACCTACTGAGCTACGCCAGCTTTTTAACCACGGCTGTTTGTGGAGGCAGAATTCTAGTGAAACATTTACTGAGAAGCAACACCTAAACAGAAATTTTGTCGTTTTTCCAAGCCAGATTGCTTCGAAAGAAGGTCGCCCCATACTGAGTCGCCTACTTTTTCAGCAAAACCGGCATCAACAACAACCCAGGTCTCCTGAATCGTCTTAGGCAAACGTTTGATTGCCGCCTCATACCCCTGGCTTTTAACCTCATTCAGTTTAACCTCAGCTTCGGCATACTCAGCAAAACGCCCAAATGAAATTCCATTTGTTAATTCGCCTTTAGTAATCACATGGCTTTCAATATTTTTCTTCTGCAACTCATACAATCGCCGTACGGCTTCCTTTTCGGACATTTCCGGCTTCAAGTAAACCCAGAAAGACTCCCCCTCCTGAATTTCAATCGGAGAGATGCGAGCGCTTACCCCTAGAGCATTTAGACGCTCAACGGCATATTCGGCCTGCAAAAGCTGCTCATAGGGGCCAAGCATTGTGCATAGCTCAGAAGTTTTTGATTCGTTTTCTGAAGATTTTGCTTTATCAATGTCTTCTGCTCTTTTAGTTAGATCGCCCTGTCTATTGACTTCTGAAAGTAAACGCAAGCTGTTCTTTGAATCATTTTTTGTATCAGATCCTTGATTTGCTGGCGAAACAGTTTCATCTCCAGCACCGAGAAAATACTGGTGAGAAAAAAATGCCAAATTTGCAATTAATAGCACAATAAAAATCGCTCGCATTTTTCTCTACTCACCTGGAACTATCAAAAATATAAGTAAGACCATCCAAAACCAATTCCGGCTTGTACAACGCTTGCGGGTAAAACGGAAGTATTTTGGAGGCATCGCCACCTGCAAAAACAATATCAAATCCAACATTAGGTGCGGCACTTTGTAATTGCTTCAGACCGTTCTCAACCAGCCCTACCAGCATAGCGGAAATTGCACAATAAACCGCCTCTGTCGTCGAGGTTCCCGGGTGCAAATTAAATAATTCAAAATTGCGATCCGGGGCAACTTGACGTGTATTTTGCTGAAGGGAATCTAGCATAAGACTCACTCCCGGAGCTATGAATCCTCCTGCATGCCGTCCATTTTCCAAGACAATATCCACTGTAATTGCAGTACCAAAGGACACCAGGAGAAATGCTTTATTTAACTGTTGATAACAGGCAATCATGCCCACCCAGCGGTCAACACCTAATCGCCAAGGTTCTTCATATCCATTCACAATACCCAAACAACTATTTGTGGACCTGGCAAATTCAGGTGCTACCGAAAGATAATCCAAACTCCATAAATTAAGGGATTGCTCTAGCGCAACTCCAACCACACTAGCCACCAATACCCGCTTTATTTGCCCGCTATATTCATCCAGCGCTGCGACCAGTTCGTTCGGCGCCCCTGAAGTTGGCAAGGAACCTCTATTTATAATTTCCTCTCCTTTGCGCAAACGCCATTTGCAGCGCGTATTTCCCAGATCCAATTCAAGTATCATTGCGCAACCCTTAATGAAAGCTCACCGCCATGATAAACCTGCATTCCAGTTTCTGTAGCAAGCTGCAATGCACCTGATTGTGTAACCCCCAAAAAGGTGCCTTCCGATAATGATTGCCCATTGCGCAACTCAACTCGCTGCCCTGTGTATGCAGCTACACTCATCCATTCCATTTGGTACGCAGAAAAGCCAGTTTTCTGGTAGCCCTGCAGCACGTTCATCAACTCATCCAGTAAAGAGGCAGCCAATTGATTACGAGAAATCATGGGTATATTTTTACCGGCTAAAATTGAGCTCAATGCTACCCATGGCTGATCAATGGATTCCGCATGCTGTTGTTGCATTGAAACATTTAATCCAACACCAATAACTAGCTGACAATATCCCGCTGGATCACCAGTCATTTCAATCAAAATGCCTGCGAGCTTTTTATTTTGATACAAAACATCGTTTGGCCATTTTAAAGCCAAGCCGGAAAGTCCAAATTTTTTCAAGGTTCGGACAATTGCCAATCCAATTGCCAAACTCAATCCATCAACAACAGCAACTCCCCCTTCAAATCCCCAACCTATAGAACAGTAAATATTTTGCGCCATGGGGCTAATCCAACTGCGCCCGCGCCTTCCTCGGCCAGCAGACTGAAACTCTGCAAAACATACCTTCATAGCTGGATTGTCCTGGCGCATGAGAAAAGAGTTCGTAGAATCAATCTGTGGAAAAATATGGATATCTAATGTAAGGGGAGATTGTAAATTTATTTTTATAAAATCCTGGTCAAGCAAATCCAACCCACCATGGATGCAATAACCGCGACCTTTTACTGAAGATAAAACAACACCGAAATTTTCTAACTTTTGAAGATGTTTCCATACCGCCGCACGACTAACGCCTAACAATCCTCCCAACTCTTCGCCTGAATGAAACTTGCCATCAGCTAGTCTCTTAACAATATCCCACAAAGCTCCCAAGTCATTTTTGCCTGCGTCAGCCATGGCTAACTCCCAATAGGTATTCACGCGGGTAACGATTCCCTAAACTTGTCAAAACCTCATAGCCAAGCAATTTATTTTTTCTACTCAGGTAATCAAGGGTAAGCTCATCATTTATTACTTCAATATTGGATTGCAGTAATTGTTCATCCGATAATGAAATCCCAGAAATATCAAAAATAGTAGCATCCATAGATACACGACCAATAGATTGGACTAGCTGCCCATCTAAAATACCTTCGGGATTTCTGCCTAAACTATGATTAATTCCATCTGCATAACCACCGGCCACCACAGCAATACGGGCACCTTTAGGTAAAATAGCATCGGCGCCATAACCTATGGTTGCCGGCTCAGACAATCTGCGCACCTGGGTAATAGGTAATGTCAATTTAACAACAGCTTTCATTGGATTAGTTATGTCTGTATTCGGTGCTATGCCATAAAGAGCAGCACCAGGACGCACCAAATCGAAATGCCATTGTTCGCCAAGAAAAACTCCCGAAGAATTGGCTAGACTAAAACGGATTTCAGGTTTGACGTTTCGCATTAGGGAAACACAGGATTGGAAAATTTCAAGTTGGGATTCATTAAGAGGATGATCAGGCTCATCAGCACAAGCCAGATGGCTCATCAACAAAACCGGATTAACTGTTTTAATTAAGTTTTTATCACAACAAAATATTTTGAACTCATCTACATCAAGACCGAATCGGGTCATTCCAGTATTAACTTTTATTGCCGATGGCATCGCTAATCCCATATCAGCGTTTATTTTGGCCCAGCTCTTTATTCCAGATACAGAACATAAAACAGGGACCAGCCTCGCTACTATAAAATCTCGTTCCTCCCCATTACGAATGCCGCCCAACACATATATATTGACTTCAGCCGGCAAAAACTTTCGAGCAGATAAAGCTTCATCAAGAGTCGCAACAAAAAATTCCCTACAGCCAGCAGCATAAAGTGCTTGCCCAACACGGACAGCGCCCAAACCATATGCATTTGCCTTAATTACCGCGGCTATCTGAGCAGAGGAAGCCAATGATTTAAGTTGAAGCCAATTCGATTGGATAGCATTAAGATTAATTGTAAGCACAAAAGAACTCGAAGACAGGGTGGACTTAAGAACACATCTAAGCAGAGGAAGCGCGTAAAAGCTATAAAAAAATAAAGAGCAGAAAGGTGCAAGCGGGCCGGAAAATACTCACAAGAGTAATAGCTGTAAGATAAAAAGCTATGCGAAATAATAATCAGGATTAGTTTATCAGTGAGCAAAAAAATCCCTGTCAGTTTTCTGACAGGGATTTTGGATTAAAAGCTTGACGAT
>NZ_KN266222.1:0-500 GCF_000766945.1 Cellvibrio mixtus subsp. mixtus J3-8
GTATTAATGCCGCAAACCGAATACGCCATTGTGATTTTGTGCAATGACTCAACCGGTTCTGTTGGCGTGGCGGAATTGGGCAAGTGGGATATTGTCGGTGCACGAAATGTTACAAGCCAGCCGTACAACGTTGGCGTATTGCTTTCATCATCGAATGCCAGCACGTGGAGTGCGCACCAAGATCGTGATTTAACATTCCGCTTACTCGGTGCGAATTACACAGAGACCGAACGTGTGATTAATCTGGGGAATATTGACGTTGAAAACGCCACTGATTTGATTGCACTGTTTCCTGCAATACAGCCCGGTACCGGCGCAGATTGCGAACTGGTTATTACCCTGCCAAACGGCCAATCAATTCCCGCGAGTGATCGCCAAATTATTCAACTGCCTGCACCGATATCCGGTGAAATTAATATCATCGCGAAATTGCGTGCAACCACATCACTCTCTGCAATGTTGCTGCCCGGCAGTCAATTGATTGTAGGCACCATTAGTAA
>NZ_KN266222.1:610-4419 GCF_000766945.1 Cellvibrio mixtus subsp. mixtus J3-8
CCCATCGGGTGCAGGCGTAGTGCCAAAAGTATCCGGCGTTGATATTGGTGATGCCTGGTCAAACACAACCCTAGCCAAAGCAGCCAAGCCACTCGGTAACGGATTGCATGAATATGAGTTTGTCATTACCGGTGTGAATGAAGCACGGGTGCGCACAAAGCTGGAATTAAACGGCCATGCCAGTGCACGCCCAAAAGTCTCCAATTTGCGCGTAATTGTGACGGAGTAATGTATGACTGACTTTACCCCTAACTACGAAATCCCCCTGCCCAATGCGGCGGGGGAATTGGAAAACGATGTACTGGTATTGCGCCAAGCGTTAACAGTGGTCGATGCGCAGTTAAAAACCAACAGCAATGCGATTGCGCAAAAACTTGGCAAAACCGCCACCGCCAAAAATAGCGAAAAGCTGGGCGATAAATCACCGGAAGACTTTGCCACCAGTGCGCAAGGGCAAAAAGCCGATTCCGCTGTGCAGCCTGATTCCACCCTTTTAAAAAAACTTAGAACACTGGCTCTTGCAGGTATTTAACCATGACGATTTTAATTACTGCACTGCATGCAGAAATTCAGGCGCGTTGCAATTTATTGAACAACGATAGCTCCCTCACCGATATTATTGACGCCGCGATTGCTGCCAAAAAAATTGAAATGACCGGCTTGTCATTAAATCGTGTCGTGCTTGATGCGCAAATGCAGCGCATCGTTAACAGCCTTGATTCGGCGAGTGCTATTGAAGATTTAATTGTACTGGCAGCGGCACAGGAATTGAATCCATGCAACGCATTGCCGGTGGGAACCTATACACCGTTGCCGCTCAATAGCGACAAGCTGGTTACATTGCCGGACGGTAGCGCATGGTTGCCATCAGGAACACTTACCGCCGCCGAGGAATCACCACTGCTGTCAAAGGTGCCAGGGTTTGTTTATTTGCCCGCTGAAAACAGCAATTACTATCACCCTAACTATATGCATTATGCGGAAGGGGGAGGAAAACTTTTTCGCGTGGGCGGCACTACCACGGTAGTCCCACAGTATTCCGTCGACGGTGGAGAAACATGGACAAATGGCAGCGTTCCAAGCTGGGCGGTAAACGCCCTGTCTGTTGGTAGTATTTTAGGATTTTATTTTAACGGTGCAGCATTCGTTGGTGTTGTTGTCGGGAAAAACAGCAACAGCTATTTGTCCGTTAGCCATTTTACGATTAACCCTGCAAACCCCGGCGCCACAGCCGTGGGTGCTGTAACTAACTTTACAAACTCCACGACCCGAGACGTCAATGCGCAATACGGTTGCCATGTGCGAGTTGGTAATGTTGATTTTATTGTCTGGCCATCAGAGCAAACCGCCGCTGCCTACACCGCGTATCGAAACGGTGCGAACAATTGGGTAATCAACGGCAATCAAATCTCTGCTCCCGGATTGCAAGCGTCAATAAAAATGCACGGCTTTGTCGATGAAGCTGGTAAAGCAATAGCGGCTCAGTTCTTTTCGGGCGGGGGTGCTACTCTGCAACTCACAGAAGCGGGTATTACGCCGCTACAATCGGGCAGCGGTGGCTATTACAATATTTCCAACGGCATATTTTTATTTAACAATAAATTTTATGGCGTTGGCACAGGCCTGAATGCGCTTTATCACGGCTTGTTTCGCTGGAGTCCTACATCAAATAATTTTTCACTTTTTACCAAAGTAAAAAACTTTTGGAAAATCACGCACATGATTCCACAAGGGCTTGCCGTATCGGCAACCCATTTAGTGTTTATCTCACCCACGGAGGCAGTAGGAATTTATCAATTGGTCATTATGGATACCGATGAAAATATCATTGTAAAAAAAGTGTACTTCTCTGGTAGTGTCGGCCCCTATGGCGCGGCGGTAATTCGCGGCAATGACTACATAGTGAAAACTTCCACAGGGGCTATTGTAATTAAAAACTTTCTAAGCCCTTTGCCTGCCGGTTCGTACATTGGAAATCATGTACAGCGCAACCTTGATACGGCGTCTTTGACCTGCGACTTTTTGAGGATTCGATAATGACGGCAATTATTTTTATTCCGCAGCAAGTACAGGTGCCCACGGTGACAGCATTCCAAGCAAAGGCCGCGCTGGTCGATGCCGGGTTATATGAATTGGTGGAAACATTAATCAATGACTCGTCCACGCCGGTTAAAGTCCGATTAGCCTGGCAAAACAATCTGGATTTTCGCCGCGACAATCCATTGCTCACGTTGATTGCGGCGCAGGCAGGATTAACCGAAGAGGATATTGATAACTTGTTTGTGATCGCGTCGGGAATTACAGCGGAGAGCATTTACTAATGACAACGATTAAAGTGGAATCCGCCGGGCGCATGTGGATTTTAATCGAAAAGGTGGAGTGGCCCGAATCAGAAGTAACAGTGCCGGTAGGTTATAAAACCGATCTGGACTCGGTGCCGCGTATCCCACTTTTCTATGCCATCTTTAAAAATCGCACGCGTTTTGCTGCCGTAATACATGATTATTTGTATAGCATCGGGCATAATCGAAAAGAGGCTGATAAAATTTTTCTTGCTGCCATGGAAGCGGAAGGTGTTCGCCGTCGCTACCGTTTACCGATTTATTGGGCAGTAAAAATTTTCGGCAAGCGTTATCATCATTCAAAAAAATAAATTCTATTTTGCGTGTTGTAATGTTGGCTATTACAACACGCGTTTAATTTTTCCCGCGCGCGTTATCTTTATGATTGCCCTGATACTGTCAACTATCAGGAGGCATCATGCCCGATCAATATCACCATGGTGTCCGAGTCCTTGAAATTAACCAAGGCACTCGCACCATTCGCACTCCCGCCACCGCTGTTATTGGATTGGTCGCTACCGCACCTGGTGCAGTGGCCGACAAATTCCCCCTAAACACACCAGTACTGATTACCGATATTTATGCTGCGATTGGTAATGCAGGCCCCACCGGCACACTTAAACGCGCCCTCACAGCAATTGCTGCAAATGCACAACCGCCAGTGATTGTCGTGCGTGTTGAGCAGGCCGATCCGGAAGATGAAGATGCAAGCACTGAGGCCAATATTATTGGTGATGTATTGCCAACCGGCCAAAAGACTGGCCTCAAGGCACTACTCAACTCCGAGCAAATGTTTGGTTTGAAACCGCGTCTTTTAGGCGTGCCAGAATTGGATACTGAAAACGTTGCGGCTGAACTAATTATCATCGCGCAAAAGCTACGCGCCTTTACGTATTTCAGCGCCTTTGACTGCGATACCAAAGAAGCCGCCGTGCTGTATCGCAAAAAATTTGGCGCACGTGAAGGCATGGTGATCTGGCCTAACTTCACTTCCTATGATGTTACCGACAAGACAACCAGCGAGGTGTCCGCCGTTGCTTACGCTCTCGGTCTGCGTGCAAAGCTGGATCAAACGGTTGGTTGGCATAAAACGCTTTCAAACATTCCGGTTAACGGTGTTAACGGTATTAGCAAGCCAGTGTTTTTTGACTTGCAAGATCCAAATACCGACGCAGGCTATTTGAATGCAGACGAAGTGACCACGCTAATTAATCGCGATGGCTTCCGCTTTTGGGGTAGTCGCACGTGCTCTGACGAACCGCTCTTTGCGTTTGAAAACTACACGCGCACCGGGCAAATACTTGCAGATGCAATTGCCGAGGGGCACTTCTGGGCCGTCGATAAACCCATGCACCCATCACTAGTGCGCGACATTATCGAAAGTATTAATGCGAAATTCCGCGAGTTAAAAAACCTTGGGTTAATCATCGACGGTGTTGCTTGGTTCGATGAGGACATCAACACCAA
>NZ_KN266223.1:0-500 GCF_000766945.1 Cellvibrio mixtus subsp. mixtus J3-8
GTATTAATGCCGCAAACCGAATACGCCATTGTGATTTTGTGCAATGACTCAACTGGTTCTATTGGCGTGGCGGAATTGGGCAAGTGGGATATTGTCGGTGCAAGAAATGTTACTAGCCAGCCGTATAACGTGGGTGTGTTGCTGTCTTCATCAAATGCCAGCACGTGGAGTGCGCACCAAGACCGTGATTTAACATTCCGTTTGCTTGGTGCAACTTACACCGAGTCCGAGCGCGTGATTAATCTGGGCAATATTGACGTTGAAAACGCAACAGATTTGATTGCGCTGTTTCCTGCAATACAGCCCGGTACCGGCGCAGATTGCGAACTGGTTATTACACTACCCAACGGCCAATCAATTCCCGCAAGTGATCGCCAAATTATTCAACTGCCTGCACCGATATCCGGTGAAATTAATATCATCGCGAAATTGCGTGCAACCACATCGCTCTCTGCAATGTTGCTGCCCGGCAGTCAATTGATTGTAGGCACCATTAGTAA
>NZ_KN266223.1:619-4242 GCF_000766945.1 Cellvibrio mixtus subsp. mixtus J3-8
TCCATCAGGCGCCGGTGTAGTGCCGAAAGTATCCGGTGTTGATATCGGCGATGCCTGGTCAAACGCAACCCAAGCCAAAGCAGCCAAGCCACTTGGCAATGGATTGCATGAATATGAATTTGTCATTACCGGTGTGCATGAAGCGCGGGTGCGAACAAAGCTGGAATTAAACGGCCATGCCAGTGCGCGCCCGAAAGTCTCCAATTTGCGTGTCATTGTGACGGAGTAATGTATGACTGACTTTACCCCTAACTATGAAATCCCTCTGCCAAGTGCAGAGGGTGATTTAGAAGATGATGTTTTGGTTTTGCGGCAATCGTTTACTGTTGTCGATGCGCAGTTAAAAACTAACAGCAACGCAATTGCACAGAAGCTCGGCAGAACAGCCACCGCCAAAAACAGTGAAAAACTTGGTGATAAATTACCAGAAGAATTTGCCACTAGCGCACAGGGTGCAAAGGCCGATTCCGCAGTACAGCCCGATTCACTCATTTTAAAAAAGATTAGAACCTTAGCCCTTGCAGGTATAGCAACATGACTATTTTAATCGCCCCAATCAATAACGAAATTCAAGCACGGTGCAATGCATTAAATAATGACAGCACCCTTGATGATGTTCGCGACCTTGCCATTGCCGCCAAAATTGTTGAACTCGCAGGTGGTTCGCTGAACAAGATTGTGTTGTCAGAACAAATACAACGCATGATTAATCTTTCAGGTGCAGGAAGTGAAATAGAAAATTTAATTGCACTGGCATCTGCATTAATAAAAGCACCTGAAGCAATTGATCCGCTGCCGATTGGCATTCTTGCGCCATTTGTTGAACAGGATATACATTTTACTGATTCAAATTTTCGTGAGTGGTTAAAAACCGGATACATTTCAACTGACGTAGCAAGCTATCCAGATGCCTTGCGCTCATACATACCCGGTAACACCAGTGTCGCAAATGCTATTCCAAATTCTTCTGCCGTTTTGTATCACTCGGCTTCTAATCTTTGGCTATGCGCGTCAAGCACGGCTGCCTATTCATCACCTGATCACATAACCTGGACAAACAGGGGCAATTTCAACATTACGAAAATGATTGAACTACCCACCGGCAAAGTTATCGGCGTGTCCGGTTCATCCACCTACCATCACACCGATGATGGTATTAACTGGTTAGCCAAGACCGGGCAAAATGCTGGTTTCTCAAAAATTGTTCCAACCATTAATGGGTACTGGTACGGATGCAACAGCACCCAGACAGGCTGGGCAAAAGATGCAGGGACGATCACTGTAGTGCCCGTCGCATCGGGCACAGCATGGCAGGATATTGCTTACTCTCCTGAATTGAACCGCTTGGTTATGGTCGGCACAAATCTCTGTCAAACCAATGATGCGGCGTTCGCAGGTTCTTGGACTACACGCACTATTCCCGCTGGTGTTTACGCTTCAGTTGTCTGGTTCCCGGAAGCAAAAATGTTTATTGCGGTTGCCACTTCAGGAGCCTGGTCAACATCACCAGATGGAATCAACTGGATAGCACGTGAAATGTTTGGTGTCGCTGTTACAGATCTCTTTTACGACAAGTTTACCCGCACTGTATTTGGATCGGGTGCGGCAGGGACATTTGTTTATACCCGAGACGGTCACACATGGGTTTCAGTCGGTGCGGGCACTGCGTCGGGAAAAATGACGAGTAAATTTGGTGAGGGCATTTTAATTGGTGGCTCTGGTCGTTTCTCACCGTACACACCAGTGGTCGGCGTGGAAACTGCAAGCCGTTTATCTTCATCCGCACCGCACTATGTGAGGATTAAATAATGCATAAGTTTATACAAGCAGCACAAATTTATCCTTCGCAAGTATCAACACCAGTGGTGCCTGAACTCACCGCATTTCAGGCACACATGGTGCTATCACGTAATGGACTCCTGCCCCTTATCGAGAGCTTTATGGAAGACCCAGCCACACCGGAAAAAGTAAAAATTGGTTGGCGAAAATTAACCACGTATCGCCGGGACAACCCATTGATTTTATTTGTCGCTGAAGAAATGGGAATTACTGAACCTGAATTGGATCAGCTTTTTGCTGACGGTGCATTAATCTCACCCGACAAGCTATAACACTCATTTTTCCGAGAGCATTTACTAATGATCAGCATCAAAGTTCAAACAATCGGACACCGTTGGGCACTACTGGAAAATGTTGAATGGTCGCCGGTAGTGGTTCCTATCGGTTATATAACTGATTTTGATTCAGTGCCACGTATCCCAGTGGTTTACACTATCCTTAAAAACCGTACACGCTTTGGAGCGGTAATACATGATTATTTGTATAGCATCGGGCATAATCGAAAAGATGCTGATAAAATTTTCCTTGCCGCAATGGAAGCCGAAGGTGTTCGCCGTCGCTATCGCTTACCAATATATTGGGCAGTGAGAATTTTCGGCAAGCGTTACCACCATTCAAAAAAATAAATTCAATTTATTGCGTGCTGTAATACCAATCATTACAGCGCGCATTTAATTTTTCTCGCCCGCGTTATCATTATGATTGCCCTGATACTGTCAACTATCAGGAGGCATCATGCCCGATCAATATCACCATGGTGTCCGAGTCCTTGAAATTAACGAAGGCACTCGCACCATTCGCACTCCCGCCACCGCTGTTATTGGATTAGTTGCTACCGCACCCGATGCAGTGGCCGACAAATTCCCTTTAAACACACCTGTGTTAATTACCGATATTTATGCTGCCATCGGTAATGCAGGGCTCACCGGCACATTAAAACGCGCGCTCACCGCAATTGCGGCCAATGCACAGCCACCAGTGATTGTCGTCCGTGTTGAAGCTGTAGACCCGGAAGATGATCCAGAAGGCACCGAGGCTAATATCATCGGAAGTGTTATGGCTGACGGCAAAAAAACCGGATTAAAAGCGTTGCTGAATTCAGAACAAATGTTCGGCTTAAAGCCACGCATTTTAGGTGTACCGGAATTGGATACGGAAAACGTCGCTGCCGAATTAATTTCGATTGCACAAAAATTGCGAGCATTCACCTACATCAGCGGGTACGAATGCGACACAAAAGAAGCTGCCGTGCTTTACCGCAATAAATTTGGTGCTCGCGAAGCAATGGTTATTTGGCCTAACTTCACTGCGTTTGATGTTGATGCCACTGAAACTATCGAAGTTCCTGCTGTGGCCTATGCACTCGGCTTGCGCGCCAAACTGGATCAAACCGTAGGCTGGCATAAAACGCTTTCCAACATTCCAGTAAACAGCGTCAACGGGATCAGCAAGCCAGTCTTCTTTGATTTGCAAGACCCCAACACCGATGCAGGTTATTTGAATGCTGCCCAAGTCACCACGTTAATCAATCGCGATGGTTTCCGTTTCTGGGGTAGCCGCACCTGCTCCGAAGATTCCCTCTTCGCATTTGAAAACTACACACGCACTGCGCAAATCCTCGCAGATGCGATTGCCGAGGGACACTTCTGGGCAGTGGATAAACCCATGCATCCATCACTGGTGCGCGACATTATCGAAGGCATTAATGCGAAGTTCCGCGAGTTAAAAAATCTTGGGTTAATCATCGACGGTGTTGCTTGGTTCGATGAGGACATCAACACCAA
>NZ_ALBT01000134.1 GCF_000766945.1 Cellvibrio mixtus subsp. mixtus J3-8
TGATTTACACCTCGGGTTCTACGGGGAATCCCAAGGGGGTGATGATTGAGCATCACGCCGTTATTAACCTAACTCGTGCTATCCAGTGTATGGATTTAACGTTGCCCGGCAAGCAGTGGGGCTGGAATGCATCTTATGCATTCGATGCGTCTATCAAAGGTATTACCCAATTAATATCAGGCAGTGGTTTGCATGTGATATCTGAGGAGTGCAGGCAGGATCCGTCACTGTTAGTAAGCCAGCTTGATAATTTGAGTGTAATTGATTGCACCCCCCTAATGGTTGAGGCGTGGTTTGCTGCTGGCATAGAAGAGCATCTTCCCAATTTAATTCTGGGTGGAGAATCAATCAGTACCCGGCTTTGGAATTTGCTTTGCGAGTGGCAAGAAAAATACAATAAAAAAGCCGTGAATGTTTATGGCCCGACTGAATGTACGGTTGATGCTACCTGGTGTCATATCTCAAAAAAAGAACCGCACATCGGCAAGTTATTAAATAATGTTCAGGCTTATATTCTGGATGGTAATAATGAGTTATTGGCACAGGGTGTATGCGGAGAGCTGCATATTGGTGGCGTAGGCCTTGCGCGTGGTTATTTGAATCACCCCGATTTAACTGCCGAAAAATTTATTCGTAATCCTTTTTACGATAAAGCCAATCCCAATAACAGCGAGCGCATATACAAAACCGGCGATCTGGTGCGCTGGTTGCCTGACGGTAATTTGAAATTCCTCGGGCGTATCGATCATCAAATTAAAATCCGTGGCTTCCGCGTTGAATTAGGAGAAATTGAAAACACGTTGGCATCGCATGATGATGTCAAGGATGCATTGGTAGTAGTCAAAGAATCAGCAAGTGGCGATAAATTTTTAGTGGGTTATCTAGTGGTTGATAATGCCCACATAGAAGCGGATTCTGAAAATAACTCATCCACACTGATTGAAATATTACGTCTGCATCTACAAAAAACATTACCTGATTACATGGTACCTTCGGTACTGGTATTGCTGGATCAATTTCCTGTAACCCCGAATGGGAAGGTGGATCGCACAGCATTGCCTGAACCTGATATGGAAAGTCAGCGAGAAAGATACGTTGCACCGCGCACAAAAACCGAAAAAATTATATGTGATATTTGGAAGGATGTGTTGGGAGTAGAGCGAGTGAGTGCTACGGATAACTTCTTTCAGTTGGGTGGGCATTCATTATTAGTTATGCAAGTAATGTCGCGTTTGCAAAAGCGAGGGTTATCGATTACTGCCAAACAGCTTTTTGCTGCACCGAGCGTAGCGGGCCTTGCGGAAGAGCTTGAAGGCGAAATAAAAATCCCCGGGTTTCCATTTATCACACCTGCGAATTTAATTCCCGAAGGCTGTGAATGTATTACACCGGAAATGTTACCACTGGTTAATCTGAGCCCTGATGAAATTGCGAGGGTAGTGAAAAAAATCCCCGGAGGAGCAAGCAATGTACAAGATATATATTCACTTTCTCCGTTGCAGGAAGGTATTTTATTTCATCACACGATAAATAGTAATGACGCTTATGTAATACCAATGCTATTTAAAATACAGGAGCGTAAAGCGCTTGATGAATTTCTGGTGGCATTACAATTCGTTATTGATCGCCATGATGTGTTGCGCACGGCATTTTTTTGGGATGAATTATCTGTTCCTGTACAAGTGGTTTTCCGTCGGGCAAGTTTGCCTGTCCAATGGTTAAATTTTTCCGCATGTCAGGATGTAGAAGCGGAAATGCGTGCACGCTGTGCGCCGGAACGACAGGGGATGGAATTAGGCCAAGCTCCTCTCGTTCGTTTACAAATAGCAGTAGATGCCCGGAGTAATTTTTACTATGTACTTGTGCAACTGCATCATATTATTTCAGATCATGTTAGTTTGGATATTATCCAAAATGAACTGACAGCTTTTCTCAATGGGCAACAAGATAATTTACCTGCACCTGTAAGCTATCGTGAGTTTATTGCGCACACCCGGCATCATGCGCGCCAACACGACGCAAAAATTTTTTTCACTAACATGTTGAATGACCTGGACGAACCCACTTTGCCATTTGGCTTGGTGAATGTGAACATGGATGGTGATGGTAGTCATATTGTAGAACGAAAAGCGAATGTTCCTTCCGCAATATCAAGCAGGATTCGTAAACTCAGTAAACAATTGGCCGTTAGTCCTGCTGTGCTATTTCATGCTGCCTGGGCGATGGTAGTGTCTGGCTGTAGTGGGCGCAATGATGTTGTGTTTGGTACGGTAATGTCGGGGCGGCTTCAAGGAATTGCGCATGCTGAAAGTATGCCGGGGATGTTTATCAATACCCAGCCAGTGCGGGTGAAGCTGATGAATGCCACAGCCTTGGAGTTGGTACATCAGGTTCAGGAATCATTGCGTGACTTATTACCTTATGAGCAAGCATCGTTGGCTCTTGCGCAACGTTGCAGTGGTTTTCCTGGCGATGTACCGCTATTTAGTGCAATGCTCAATTATCGTCATTCTGTGCCAGCGGACTCCAATCGTGCAAATCATGTTGGGATATCGAATAATTTTTTAGATCAACATAGTCAATTCGAACTGCTGCTCACACAGGAACGCAGCAATTATCCATTCAATTTATTGGTCGATGACTATGGTGATAGCTTTGCGCTAGGCATACAGGTAGATCAAAGAATTAATGCAATTCAAATAGAAAAATATACGCAGACTGCGTTAGCAAATTTGGTAGATGCGTTAGCTTCATGGCCAGATAAACAGGCGACCTCGTTGTCGATAATACCTGAGCAGGAACGCCAGCAATTGCTGGTGGAATGGAACAGCACCGCAGCCAGTTATCCCCGGGAAAAATGCATTCACGAATTATTTGAAGCGC
>NZ_ALBT01000135.1 GCF_000766945.1 Cellvibrio mixtus subsp. mixtus J3-8
GCAGGCGGAGTTGATAAAACGCAATTGGCCTTTAATGCAGATGGCAGCACAACGGTTACCAATCCATTGGGCAAACAAACTATCTATCGCTTTGATGATATTGCCGGCGCGCGCCGTGTAGTAAAAGTAGAGGGCCAACCTACCGCAAATTGTGCGGGTGCCAACCAGAACTATACCTATACCCCTGAAGGATGGATTGAAAGTAAAACCGATTGGAAAGGGATTAAAACTACTTACCAATACAATTCTCTCGGCCAGGAAATATCCCGCACAGAGGCTTTTGGTACACCCGAGGCTCGCACCATTACTACTGAGTGGCATCCCACGCTTTATGTCAAAACCAAAATCACTGAGCCAGGTAAACAAATTGCATTCAGTTACGACACGAATGGCCGTTTGTTAAACCAATCCACACAAGCCATCAGCAATTAATTGAATGAAGGGAATCCCAATGAAATTGTTAAATAAATTGTTAAATAAATTGTTATTCAGTGTATTTTTTATTGTTGCATCACTGATTGTGCAGGCGCAGCAAACGACAAGCTATACCTACAATGACGCAGGGCAGGTGTTAACCGAAGACGGCCCTCGTACGGATGTAATTGATGTAACCACACACACTTATAACTCACAGGGGTATGTGGCGACTACCACGAATGCCCTGGGCCAAACGACTACGTTTAATAGTTACGATGCCAGTGGCAATGTGTTATCAATGACAGATCCAAATGGAGTGACTACCGAGTTTACTTACCATGATCGCGGCTGGTTGTTAAGCTCACGGATAAAGCATCCAACCAATAATACCCTGGATGCAGTCACTACCTATGGTTACGATGCTATTGGCCAATTGATCAGCACGACACTGCCCAATGGAGTAAGCCTTCAATACGAATACGATGATGCACGCCGCCTGGTCGCCATTAAAAATAGCGTGAATGAACGGATCGAATACACGCTGGATACTGCAGGCAATCGCACCGGGCAAGTTATTAAAAATTCATCCGGCACTATCACTTATTCAGTGAGCAGTGTATTTGATGAATTGAGCCGTGTGATGAATGTGCTGGGTAATAATAGCCAGCAAGAAAAACATAATTACGATGTCAATAATAATCGCACGGCAACCACTGACGGACGTAACAACCAAACCCAACAGCAATATGACGCACTTGATCGGGTTAAAAAAATTATTGATCCTGATTGGGGTGAAACCCAATTTACGTATGATGCCCGGGATCAAATTAAAACCGTTATTGATGCGCGCGGAAACGTTACCACCTATAACTATGACGGTTTAGGTAATCTCACATCACTGGTCAGCCCGGACACGGGTACAACGACATTCACCTACGATGCTGCAGGCAATCGCCTGAGCCAAACGGATGCGCGCGGTGTTGTAACCAACTATGCCTACGATGCGCTCAATCGTGTTAAAACCATTAAATATCCCGTCTCCACTGAAAATATATCCTTTTACTATGATGCAACGTCATCTACCAATAAGGGTGTTGGCCGGCTTACCAAAGTGAGCAATAACGTTGCACTCAACTTTTATTACGACTATCTGGGAAATATTAATCAGCTCGCTACCAGTATCAGTGGCGTTACCAAATATGTTAAGTACAGCTATAACACGGCTGGTCAAGCAACACAGATTACTTACCCTTCCGGGCGTACGGTTAACTATTACTATGACACCCAGGGGCGCATCAATAAAATCACAACAAAACTGGGTAGCGCAGCCATACAAACGTTAGTGGATGCAGTGAGTTATTTACCGTTCGGGCCAGCGAATAGTTATGTGTATGGCAATGGTTTGAGTCATACCTACACCTACGACCAGGATTATCGTCTTGGTTCAATTCAGGTGGGTGGTGTGCTAAATCGCAGTTATGGATATGACCCGGCCAATAATATCCTGACCATCACCAACGCATTGGGCAGTACCAATAACCAAACTTACAGTTACGATGCACTTAATCGCCTGATTACCGCAAGCGGCGGCTATGGCAATCTCGGTTACAGTTACGATGCAGTAGGTAATCGTCTCTCTGAAACCCGTAATGGCGCTACTGATACCTACACTTATGACAACAACAATAACCGCCTCCAACAAATCACACGCAGTAGTGGTAATCGTCATTTTACGTATGATGCGGCCGGCAATCCTGTGCAACGTACTGCGGACGATAACAGCACCCAAAACTTTACGTTCAACAAAGCCAATCGATTAGCAAGTGTTAATGTCAATGGTACTTTGGCTGCAACGTATTTATACAATCCGCTGGGCCAGCGATCCGTAAAAACATTCGCCAATGGTAATAAGGAAATTTATCACTACGATTTAAATGGCAACCTGCTTTCAGTCAGTGACGGAAATTACGTTACCCTGCGCGAATATATTTACTGGGGCAATCAACAAATCGCATTTGTGAACAATGGTGCGCTGTATTACATTCACAACGATCACCTTAACACTCCGCAAGTTATTACGAACCAAAGTCAGCAAGTGGTATGGATGGGCCATTACGAACCCTTTGGTAAATTAACGGTGAATGCAACCAACAACATAGAGCTATTCAGCCGTTTCCCCGGACAATATGTTGATCCGGAAACTAACCTTTATTACAACTACTTTCGGGATTATGATCC
>NZ_ALBT01000136.1 GCF_000766945.1 Cellvibrio mixtus subsp. mixtus J3-8
GGCAATTACCTGGGGATGAGCACCCAGCAAACCTGTGATGGAAATGATTTTTATAACCGTCCGGATTACAACAACGGTTATGAAAATTTTCAGGTTCCGCAATTCACACAGGATGATTACCTGAATTATGCTGGTCAACAGCAGGCATCTACTGGAACTATTGCACCCCTTGAGGGAAATTCATTTTATGGCGCAGCAGCTATTCTTGTTGAAGAAACAACACTGGGAATTGTGTGGGGTGAAACAGGCTCTAGATTGTCGTTGAGGTCTAATCCGCAGATTGAAGCGAATAAAACGGCGGCGAGGAATGGTGTGGCGGGGCCTGCTTTAAAGGCGTTTAGTTTGGTGGCTATGATTGCTGGGCCAGGGAAGTTTACTAAGTCAACGAAAAATGTTTATTCAGTTTATTTCGAAACAACAATTTCAAAAACCGGTGCAGGCACTCGAGAAGCTCACAAGGCTTCTGCAAATTGAATCGCCCCGGGTTTGTCGGAGGTTGTTTAATTTGAGTCATGCTACATGAGCCAACTCGGTTTTTTGATAAAAATTTTCTTCAAACTCCTTTGGCGGTACATAATCCAGTGCACTGTGAAGACGGCGGTTATTAAACCACTCAACCCAAGTCAGGGTCGCCAACTCCACATCGTCAAGCTTTTTCCAAGGTGCACCTTTATGGATAACCTCAGTTTTGTACAGACCGTTAATCGTTTCAGCTAACGCATTATCGTAAGAGTCACCAACACTCCCGACCGACGCCTTAAAACCTGCTTCCACAAGACGCTCACTGTAGCTGATCGATAAATATTGACTACCTCTATCGCTATGATGGATAACGCCATGAGGCTTGCCTCTTGCCCACAGTGCTTGCTCCAATGCATCCAAAATTAATTCTGTTTGCATGCTCTTCATCGCTCGCCAACCGACAATGCGACGCGAAAAAACATCAACAACAAAGGCGACATAAACAAAACCTGACCAAGTGGCAACGTAAGTAATGTCAGCAACCCAGAGTTGGTTTGGTCTTTCTGCCTGAAACTGACGGTTAACCAAATCGTGAGGGCAATTTGCCTTGCTATCAGGAATCGTTGTTTTGCACTTCTTGCCGCGACAAATACCTTCTATTCCCAATTGATTCATTAATCGCTCAACCGTACAACGAGCCACATCAAATCCCTCTCTGCGCAATTGTTTCCAGATCTTTCGAGCACCATAGTTGCGATCACTCTCATACCAAATACGCTGGATTTCAGGTATTAACCGTTCATCCTGTTGAGTTCGTTGTGCGCGCAATTCAGGTGATCTTGCTAGCTGTTTGTGCCTATAGTAAGTCGATGGTGCAATCTGTAGCAGCTGACAAATCGGCTCGACACCAAAAACACTTTTATGCGCATCAATAAAATCGACTAAAGTTTCGGTTTGCGGTCGAGCTCCGCCTGGGCAAAAAAAGCCGAGGCTAAGCGAAGGATTTCATTGGCACGTTTAAGCTCTCGGTTCTCGCGCTCCAATGCTTTAATTCGCTCTGATTCATCACTCACGGAGCCGACTTGAGCATCGTTGGTAGATTCAGTTCGAATTATCCAGGCGCGCAGAGTTTCAGGCGTACAGCCAATCCTGGTGGCAACGGAAGTAATCGCTGCCCAGCGTGAGTTGTGGTCTTTTTCGGTGGTAAGCACAAGCCTTACCGCTCGCTCACGCACCTCGGGGGAATATCCAGGTCTCTTTTTCATAGGCTAATTCTCTCAAGAAAGTTAGCCTCCAACAAACCCGGGGCGATTCAAATCGTAATCTTGCAGAAGCCGTGAAAGATAAAAACTTTGCGCAACTAATGCAAAAGCTGGGAGTAACTCCTGTTGGCGGTAAAAATACTCCAGACGGATTTATATGGCACCATTCAGCTGAACGACCTGGCGTAATGCAACTTGTTCCGATAAATCAGCATACCAAAGGTTCAGATTTTTGGAGTATATTGCATCCCGGTGGTAGTGGCGGCTTTGCTAGGTGGGGGCGCAACTGGTAATTTTTTTGAGGCTATATATTTATGAATATTGAAGAGGCAGTGATTAAGTGGGCTGACATGTCAGAAAATAGTGTGCTCGTGGCAAAACCCCCACTTACATGGGGGGCGGATGCTTTATTTGTTGAATTAGATGAGGATTACTGCGTACCACAAAAAATAAAAGAAGAAGGTTATGAATATTTACTTGGTAGAGAAGAAATTGAAAGGTGGGTCAATTACTTGAAGAAAAAAAAAGTTGGAACGCGAACGGCGGCTGAATTTATAATTCATTATTCTATTACTGATTGCACGCCTGAATGGATAGATGATATTCCCGATATTTAGCAAAATGAGTATGTTGAGGTAAGTTTTAGGTATCTTGAGTTCATTGTCTCGTTCAACCGTCCAAACTAAAGTGTCTTCGTATTGGCGACACTTTTTATCAAAAATACTGCATGGACAATGACATGAATAGATACGCTTTTTTATAGCGGAATTTTTTACCAAAAAATACCAGACATGATCAACTAGACAGCCATAACCTGGTCCATATGGGCGGGCGTGTTTATGATCCGAATTTGGGCCGTTTCCTCAGCGCGGATTTGTTGGTGCA
>NZ_ALBT01000137.1 GCF_000766945.1 Cellvibrio mixtus subsp. mixtus J3-8
TATGTTGATCCGGAAACTAACCTTTATTACAACTACTTTCGGGATTATGATCCATCAATCGCAAGATACATAGAAAGCGACCCCATTGGATTAGAAGGAGGCATCAATACATATGGATATGCGCTGCAAAATTCCATAACAAATTCAGATCCCTTAGGTTTAGAAGTAAAAGTTTGCCGCAGACCAGTAGATGTTTCCTGGATGCCTACTTGGGCAAGCAGTTCAGTAATACCTAAACATACATGGATAAAAACAGATACAAAAGAAGCTGGTATGGGTGGCGATTGTGCTGTGCCAGGACAAGGGTGTGCAGACGTACCTTATGTAACTGAGGTCTACGTTAAGGATCACACAGATCAACACAAAGAGCCTAATTCCAGTTGCGAAACTATGAATAATGTTGATGAAGAGTGCGTTAATCAATTGCTACAAATTGGTCAGCCACTTGGGACTTGGAATGGGTTTAATCAGTGTCAGTCTTTCGCATGGCATATCATTGTTGTATGTCGAACTGGCCCGCAAATATAAAGGATGGTCTATGAGTCATGCGTAAATTTATTACTCCAGTGGTTTTGTATGTTCTTGCATTTCTGGCTTTATTTTTAGGGATTTATTATGCATGGATAGCTGAAACTTACACACCAAGACCAGATTTTTATATTAATTTGTCGTCTTTTTTTGGATATTCTTTTTACGTATTATTTTTATTGGCAACTGCTTTTTTAATTAGATATTTTATTGGTAGAAGGAAAAAATAACTTTCCCATCTATCAAGTATCAAAGCCCAGCAGAACACCGCTGGGCTTTTTTATTGAAATGTTGCTCGCTGAATTTATTCCGTCGTCAGCACGAGACAACCTTGCATCACTCTCACCGTCACGGGTGAATCAATGTTGAATCCCGCTTGCTCCAACCAATGCCCCTTGAGCTGCAACCAGGGCACGGTTGCCTGTGGCGGGTACTGCGTCTTGCGCCGGTAGTCGTAGACCATGCTCCCGGTCTTGATCCGGCGAATGTGACAGAGTGGTGTTGGTTAGGAATTTACGAGTTGTGCTCATGAACTGTCCCTTCATAGGGAATGGTTTGTATGATGTTGTTTTTAAATTATCGTTTGAACATAAGTAATAGGAGTTTCAATGAATATTAGGAGACATTTTTTCAAAACTTTGTTAATTGGTAATTCGCTTTGGGGCACATCTGCTTTTGCAGATATATATTATCTCGAAGGGCTGACTCAGCCATCTGGAGGTTATTCGTCTGCACAGCAAGCTTGTAGTGTCGGGGGGCCATATCATGATACTAATTACGGTGTTCCCGGATGCCATAGCTGGGTGTATCCGGGGAGTGGTGGTGTAATGACTTGTAACTTCGCAACGGCTACGTGTGGGGGATCTGGAACAGTTCGTATTACTCGAATTGAAACCTTCGTGCTTGGTGACCCATTTAATCCTGTTCCTCCAAAACAATGTTCTGGTAATCCAATTGATACAAGTTCGGGAGCAAAAATCCAAAAAGAAGTAGATATTTCTGCAATGGGAGTTAACTCTGTTGGAGTTGAGCGGTTTTATAGTAATTCAAACAAAGCTATCGGTGGATTTTGGTATAACTCCTATCAAAAATCTTTGGAAGTAATTGATCCTCAAAACCTGTTAAGTCCACAACAAAAGAGCTCTCCGCACCTCACTAGAGCTATTGCTTGTAATAGCGGTTGGAATGAGTTGAGAGTGCATATCACAGATACTTGGGCGCAAGGAACCACGGGTCGATATGTAAATGGTATTTGCCAAATCATACGTAATAATGTTGTTATTAAAAATCTTTCAGTATTCCCTGATATACAAGGCGTTCAGCTGGAAGCCAGAGCAATAGTTTTGAACCGCGAAAATGGAAGTACGTTTAGTTTTGGCTTAAATGCTAGTGGTGTGTACCAAGCCTTAGGGGATGAGCAAGGCCAGTTAGTTGCTCTTGGTGCTGCACCAATCGCATGGCGATACAAAGCATCCAATGGTGATACCGAAGATTACAATGCAGATGGAAAACTATTATCCATTACCGCCAGCAACGGTATGAAACAGGAATTGTTTTACGATGCAACCAGTGGTCTTTTGGTACGCGTAAAAGATTCCACTGGTCGTGAGCTGTTGTTCGCTTACACCGGCAATCAATTAAGCAGCGTGACTGTCGATGGTAATAAAACAACATCGTATACATATAATGGTCAGGGACTGATTAGCAAAGTTATTCGCCCTGATAATTCCGAACGTATTTATCACTACGAAGATACTCGCTTCCCAACCTTTTTGACCGGGATCACTGATGAGCGAGGAAAACGTTACGCTACCTGGACCTACGATACCCAAGGCAGGGCCATTTCCAGTGAGCACGCAGGCGGAGTTGATAAAACGCAATTGGCCTTTAATGCAGA
>NZ_ALBT01000138.1 GCF_000766945.1 Cellvibrio mixtus subsp. mixtus J3-8
GGGTTATTCACCAGGAAACCAAACGACGCCGTACCGTTGGCCGCCAGGTTAGGGTTGTAAGGTGCATTCTTCACACACACATTTTTACCGGTCTGGGTGAACACACCGTCCCAGAGGTTGTTAACAACTTCACTCCCGGCAAAGGTCCAGCACAATTCCCAGGAGGTTTTGGCCGCACCGGTATTGGTGAAGGTGACTTTGTACTGGGCACCGGAGCCCCAGTTATTCACACTGGTGTAATCCACACTACAGGCGCCCTGGGCATTCACGCCACCGGCAGCCATGATGCCCAACGCCAGGCTGGAGGAGAGCATCGACAGTTTCAATAATTTTTTCATGATAGGTTCTCTCTAGGCTTCATCCAATTAACGGGCGTCAAAGACGAGCGCAAAGTCCACAGGAACGGCAACGCTGATGGAGGCAATACCCACTGCGGCACGCAGTGCTTCCACACCGGAGGTGAGGTTGTAGGTATCGGCTTTCACCAGCACCGGAGCGAGTGTTTGCACGAGGATGCGGCTATTCGATAGTTTCTGGACGGAGACCTTGGTGGTGATAGTGCCGTTCACCCCGTGGAGGTTGAGGCTGGCAGTCACATCGGTCGCTGCGGATTGGCCGGCAGCGAGGCCGCTGATCACGGTAGCAGGTACAGTCACAGTGATGGTGGCGGTGGGATAGGTTGCGGTTTCAAACAACAAATCCTTCATGCGTTGGTCACGCAGGGCCACACCGGTATTGACGGTGTTGAGGTCGATGGTAAGGGTCGCAACCCCGGCGCTGCTGATATCGCCACTCAAGCCGGTGAAGTTATGCACTTCCACGTTATGGGTGTTTTTGGTGGTGACGAAGTTCAGGTAGGAGTCGGTGGTGTTCAGGTTCCAGGCGGCGGTGTTAGCGACAGAAGAGCTTGAGCGGCTGCTGGAGCTTGGCGCTACCGAGGACGGTACTGAACTGCTGGTGACTGCCACGCTGGAAGACGAAGGTGTTACCGGACTGCTGGATTTGCTGGAAGAGCTTGGCGCTACTGACGCAACCGAGCTGCTGCTGGCAGGGGGTGGTGTAGTACCACAGCCGATAGGTTGTGTAGAGACAACCAGGTCATCCATCCAGACATCGGCGTTACGGCTGCTGAAGCTGTGGAAACCGAACATCACGAAGTTGAACTTGTCGCTCATCCAGTCGGCAGGCAAGCGGTTGTTGTTCCAGTCATCGGCAGAATCGATGGTGTGAACGAGGGTTCCATCGACCCACATGTGCAGGGTGTCGTAAGCCTGGTCAGCGAGGAAAGCGGTTTCCACGCAATACCATTTGTTGGCGGCGAGTTGCGGGCCACTCCACCATTGGGCTGCCTTGGGTGCAATGTCATCGCTGGGAATATGGTTGGTACCCAGTACGCCCTTGATTTGGCCTACACGAACTTCGTCATTGGCATCAGGGGTTTTCTTGATGCCGAAGAGATGTTCGTGGTTATCGCCTGCGACATTACCGAAGGGGACGCTGAGGTTAACGTAAGCGCGGGTATAGAGGCGCTGTGTGCCGGCGGGGAGGGCACGGATAATTTGTGCCGGGTTTTGGCCGCCTTTGAAGTGGATAGACTTGGTGCCGCTGTAGGCTTTGGTGCTATCGATCAAGGCGTAGGCAGTACCGGAGGGGGTGTTGCTGTTGTTGCGCACATAGCCGATGAAGTTATCCCAGCCGGCCGGTTGGGTATTGAC
>NZ_ALBT01000139.1 GCF_000766945.1 Cellvibrio mixtus subsp. mixtus J3-8
TCAGCGGGTAGTGGTGCGACTACATTGTGTGGGCAGGATGCGATTGATTTTGGAAAATATTGGCAGGATTTTGTAAACCAAGCATGGACAATTTCTGCTCCGTATTTTGTTGATTATGAAACACGGGGCCAATTGCAATTTCTTAATAGCTATACTGGCGATAACACGTTTAATTTCATGGAGGAAGTGGATCAAGATTCTGCGGAAGAACTAAAGAAGCTCCAGGATGAAATTGATGGAAAAGGATATAGTGCAGCAGCTACGCTTCTTGGTACTGTACTGACTGTACTGGAGAAGAAGAACAGCAAGAAAAATACAGAAGCTCTTGAAACTAAAAAAGCATCTACGCTATCTCCTGGACCATATGCAAAATAATCGATACCTGCACACAGAGGTAAGCCAACAGCTGAAGAGCAACGGAAAGTTAATGAATTAATGGAAAAGTATGGCTGCCATACCTGTGGAACTAAAAACGCAGGAACAAAAAGTGGTAATGCTGTAGCAGATCATCAACCAGCTCAAGCTTTGGGGAACCCAAAGATTTTTCTCCCTCATTGCATCGTTTGTATGAGGCAACAAGGTGGAGAGGTTGCACAAGAGTTATTCAAAAAGCGGAGTTCATTAAATGAATAAAGTAATTGTTAATGTGCCTAATGCAATATTATTTATTGTTGATCTAAAAAATAATGAAACTGTTATTCCAGTATATATTCCTGATCAAGTTGCATCTGCAACAGATACATGCGTGTCTGTTGCTACTCAGGCACCCGAAGACGGAGAAACAGAGGTTTCTTTAGTTGTTAATTTTGAAAATTCCTTAAATTATCATCACGTATTTGAAGGCAGTATTTCTATTTATGGTGGAAAAATTGCTGTAGTTACAGCTGAGCTTGAAACTCTTCTAGAGCTTGATGTCCCAAATGGAAAAGCAGCATTTTCAATTTTTGTTAATGACGTACATCACCCTTCTGTCGTAATTGTTAGCTTGTTAAACAAAAATACTTTTTAATAAATTGTGTCCCGTCCAAACTAAAAATGCCGCTCTCGTAACGGCATTTTTATTCACGTTCCTCACTCGGTTGTCAGCACCAAACACCCGTACATTACCCGAATGGTCACGAGTGAGTTGATATCAAACCCCGCGTGTTTTAACCAATGGCCTTTGAGTTGCAGCCAGGGCACGGTTGCCTGTGGCGGGTATTGTTTCATGAGTGCAAAAAAACAATTAAAGGTACTCGGATTTTGGTTTTAGTTGTTATGAATGTATGGACATGTTGAGGTTGGTTCCTCACTATCAATCTACAAAAAACCGAATAGCAAAAGCTATTCGGCCTTTTTCATAAAAAATACTATTCTTTTTTACAGCATTCACTGCACGTGGTTTTACTGATCACGAGCATCTGGATTCGGTGGGATTAATCCACATGAATGGCCGTGTGTATGATCCGGAATTGGGCCGCTTCCTGAGTGCTGATCCGTTTGTGCAGGCGCCTTATAATTCACAGAGTTATAATCGTTATTCGTATGTGTTCAATAATCCTCTGAGTTTTACGGATCCGAGCGGGTATTCCTGTGAATCTTCCAATGTGAAGAT
>NZ_ALBT01000140.1 GCF_000766945.1 Cellvibrio mixtus subsp. mixtus J3-8
AACCCGGTGACTTGCCGTTATGACAGCAGCAACTGCGGCTTCTGGGATTTGCGTAATAACAATGTGAAATCGCCAGCGGATTTTGCAACCTACAACATCACCTGGAGCAGCGGCGGCACCATCGATGCAACCAACTGGACAACCACCGCACCATTTCCAATCAGCATTCCTTACAGCTATTCACCGGTGTCTCCACAATGTGTGAAAGACAAGCTCGCGCAAGTTGCTGGTGTTGGAAAAAATAATGCGCAATTAAATGCATCTGTGTGCGGAACAACAACTTCATCGTCGTCTGCCCCGAGCTCTGTTGCAGCAACGTCTTCCAGTAAATCCTCAAGCTCTATTGCGATTGTTTCTTCCAGCAAATCGTCCAGTTCTGCGGTAGCAACGTCATCGAGCAAATCCTCGATTGTTTCATCGAGCAAATCGTCCAGCTCGATTGCCGCAACGTCGTCCAGTAAATCATCAAGCAGTACACCGAATACATCCGGTAATTGCAGTTACGCAATTGTGAATAACTGGGGCTCAGGTTTTGTGGGCGCGATTCGCATTACCAATAAAGGCACCAGCGCCATTAACGGATGGAATGTCAGCTGGAAATATTCCAACGGCACCACCCTGAGTGGTACCTGGAACGCTAACTTCTCAGGCAGTTATTCAGCGAGCAACTTGAGTTGGAATGCGGTTATCCAGCCTGGACAAACCGTAGAGTTCGGTTTCCAGGGCAACCACACCAGCGCAGAAATTCCGGTAGTCACCGGGTCGGTCTGTAATTAATTTCCATGGTTTGCTAATGCGAAAAAAGCTGATGGTGTAAATGCCATCCGCTTTTTTTATTGATGAATGAAGGCCAGGAATAGCATTTCACTTGGGCAAAAAAATCCCGCTATGTACCCCGTGTTTAACATAATTGTAACGATTGGAAACGACACGGTGCTGACGCTGGATTTTCTTTTGCGTAAGTGCAAGAATAAAAACCCCGACACTCAGCCGTTACTGAATGTCGCTCCGCTGTGAGTAGATTTATCCTGATTAGCTGTGTTGTAGATCGCGATGTTTCTTCAGGCAGCCAAAAAAGAAGAAGCAAAATAAAAATATAAAAATAATAGTAAGTGCATTATCTCTATCGGAATTACCCTTGCGTCACCGCTTGGTTTCGGTCAATCCGTCTAACTTTAATAACTAAGACGAGATTGTAATTATGCTACGCATTAAACCAACAACTGCAAAAAGCTCTGGCTTTATCTTGAAAGTAACCGCTGTTGCTATCGCCCTTTTTAGTGGTAGCGCCATGGCAGCCAGCACCGGCGGTTTTTCTACAACCGATGGCGGTAACGTTAGCGGTGCAAAATCATTTACTGC
>NZ_ALBT01000141.1 GCF_000766945.1 Cellvibrio mixtus subsp. mixtus J3-8
AACCTGACCCACAACAACAAAAAAGGCGCGGACAACTATGTTTAAAACCCTGATTGTGTATGCCCATCTACTCGCCGCCTGCGTGGCCGTTGGTATCCTGCTTATCCAGGATCTCGCCCTGGCCAAAACCCGTGGCAATGCCCTCTCTGCACCCGCCGTCAAGGACCTCACCAAGTCCGCCGAAATCATGTTCATCGCACTGGTCATCCTGTGGATTTCCGGGCTCGCACTGGTGCTGCTGGGCTACCTCGAAAACCCCCAGCAATACCTGATGAATGAAAAACTCTGGGCCAAATTCACCGTCGTGTCAGTACTGACACTCAACGGGATCGCCCTGCACTATTTCAGCTTCCCGCGCGTAACCTCGCGTCGCGGATTGCTCGGCTTACCCACCTTTGAACAAATCCTGGTGGCCCTGACCGGGGCACTTTCCTCGGTCTCCTGGCTCTTTGCCTGCTACCTCGGTATCGCCAGGCCCTGGAATTACACCGTCGATTACAGCTTCGTCATGTTCATCTACTCCGGTTTGCTCGTCACCGCCTTTATTGTCGCCGGTGAAGTGCTGCGCGCCATGCGCAAGGCTGAACCCGAACAGCCCATGCTCGCCGAACAGATCCGGCTGAACACCTCCAAGTTTGACTAGTACCCGATGTTGGACAGGGCCCGGATTCCCCTGTGTCGGGCCACGCAATGACAGCGCTGTTACTGCCATCGCGACCTTGTTGTAAGGCTTTGCTTTAACCCTTTGCTTCACCCGTTTTAACAATAACGATTGTTGATGACCGTTGCCGGTGCAGACCGGCGTTTACCTCCGAGGAAGACACTATGAGTAGCTTTAAAGCCTCTGCGATCAACCCTCGCATGGCGGGTGCGCTAACACGCACCCTCTGTGCGGCCGGGTTCTCCCTGGCTGTATCCACTCTCTCCACACAGGCCTTTGCCGGTTGCCAGTATGTGATCGACAACCAGTGGAATAATGGATTCGGCGCAAAAATAAAAATTACTAACGATGGGACAACTGCGATCAATGGCTGGAATATTAGCTGGCAGTACAGCGGTGATAACCGCGTCACCAGCAGTTACAACGCCACCCTGACCGGTACCAACCCTTACTCTGCAACCAACCTGAGCTGGAATGCCAGCATCCAGCCGGGCCAGGCTGTAGAGTTTGGCTTCCAGGGCAGCAAAGGGGCTGCTGCTGCCGAGATCCCGACTATCTCGGGGGCTGTTTGTGGGGG
>NZ_ALBT01000142.1 GCF_000766945.1 Cellvibrio mixtus subsp. mixtus J3-8
AAAGGGGCTGCTGCTGCCGAGATCCCGACTATCTCGGGGGCTGTTTGTGGGGGTTCGACTACCTCATCGACACCGACTACCTCTCGCTCTTCGTCTTCCGCCGGTATTCCCCAGGGGGTTACGCCTCTTGCCGTACAAGGCAATAAAGTCACCACGAACGGCCAGCCCGCCAACCTCGCCGGTGTGAGCCTGTTCTGGAGCAACACTGGCTGGGGCGGCGAGAAGTACTACAACGCCCAGGTCGTTTCCTGGTTGAAATCTGACTGGAAAGCCAATGTGGTGCGCGTGGCAATGGGCACTGAATCCGATGGTGGATACCTGACCGATTCCACCAACAAAACCCGTGCGACGGCGGTTATTGATGCGGCTATCGCCAATAACATGTATGTGATTATCGATTGGCACACCCACACGGCTGAAGCCAACAAAGCTGCTGCTATTACCTTCTTCAAGGAAATGGCAACCAAATACGGCCACTACAACAACATTATTTATGAGGTATACAACGAGCCGCTGCAGGTCTCCTGGAGCAACGTGATCAAGCCTTATGCAGTGGATGTGATTAAAGAAATCCGTGCCATCGACCCTGACAACCTGATTATTGTGGGTACTCCCTCCTGGTCCCAGGATGTGGATGTTGCTTCACAGGATAAAATCACAGGCTACAGCAACATCGCTTACACCCTGCACTTCTACGCCGGCACCCACAAGCAATGGCTGCGTGATAAAGCGCAAACGGCAATGAATAATGGTATTGCATTGTTCGTGACCGAATGGGGCTCAGTGAATGCCGACGGGGATGGCGGTGTCGATACTGCCGAAACCACTACCTGGCTGAACTTCCTGAAAACCAACGGTATCAGCCATGCGAACTGGGCATTGAATGATAAGGTCGAAGGCGCGTCCGCCCTCGTCGCCGGCGCCAGTGCCAACGGTGGCTGGACCAGTGCACAACTGACCACCTCCGGCACCCTGGTTCGCAATGCCATTATTGCCAACAACGGTGGTACGGTGACCAGCTCCACGCCTTCTACTTCTGCGCGCAGCTCGTCATCAACCCCGGTTGTGACCACCTCCAGCTCACGCTCCAGCAGTTCAGTGGCCGTCGTGGGCAGCAGCTCTTCCGTTAACAACGGTGCCGGGGTGTTGTTCTCCGAAACCTTTGAAAGCGGCGCTGTCAATACCCAACCGGCCGGCTGGGATAACTTCATCGGCTATGTGCGCAACAA
>NZ_ALBT01000143.1 GCF_000766945.1 Cellvibrio mixtus subsp. mixtus J3-8
GACTTCCCAGACTTTACTAGACACCCGAAAGCCTCATAATCTAACTTCAAGATGAGGTGTTTATGTCAGGCAAACGATTTACCGAAGAATTCAAAAAAGAAGCTATTAAGCAAATTACTGAACGGGGGTATTCCGTTGCGGAAGTTGCTGAACGACTTGGAACGACCACCCACAGTCTGTACAACTGGCTCAAGAAATACAACGAACCGCAACCCCGCCAAGCGACTCAGGTTAATGAGCAAGCCGAAATCGCTCGCCTCAAAGCAGAACTCAGACGAGTCACAGAGGAGCGTGATATTTTAAAAAAGGCCGCCGCATACTTTGCAAGGGAGCACGACTAAAGTACGGTTTTATCAGCGCTAACACCAAGGCACATTCCGTGCGCTTGATGTGCCATGTGTTAAAAGTTCATCCCAGTGGTTACTACGCCTGGCTAAAAAATCCGGTATCAAAACGTGAACAGGAAGATCAACGGTTGTTGGCGTTAATAAAAGAACATTATCTGGCGAGCGGTGGTACTTACGGTAGCCCGTGGATACACAAGGATTTGCACGAGGCAGGTGAAAGGTGCAGTGTACATCGTGTAGCCAAAATCATGCGTAAGAACCGGATAAAAGCGCAGATTGGATATAAACGGCGTTATATCAAAGGCGGCAAAACTGCCAAAGTAGCAGCCAATTTGTTGAACCGGAATTTCAGTCCTGACGCCCCGAATATATCCTGGGTTAGCGATATTACGTACGTGCGAACTTATGAAGGCTTTTTGTATGTTGCGACGGTACTGGATTTATTTTCCCGACGCATTGTTGGTTGGTCGATGGGGAAAAATATAGATCGCCACCTGGTGATTGATGCACTGTTAATGGCAAAGCTCGGGCGTCAACCACAACATGCCGTGCTAATTCACAGCGACCAAGGCAGCCAATACGGCAGTCATGATTACACGACTTTTATGGAAGCTAACAATTTCATTCCATCAATGAGCCGTCGAGGAAATTGTCATGATAATGCGGTTGCAGAGAGTTTTTTTGCTACGTTCAAGAAGCGTGTAACTCGTAAGAAGATATACAGTACGAGGGAAGAAGCCAAAACAGAAATATTTAATTTTATTGAGATGTTTTACAATCCAATTAAACGCCATTCACATAATGGAGGGTTATCTCCCGCTAAATATGAAGAGGCGTATTTTCAGAGGCTTGAAAGTGTCTA
>NZ_ALBT01000144.1 GCF_000766945.1 Cellvibrio mixtus subsp. mixtus J3-8
GTTGAGTCATTGCACAAAATCACAATGGCGTATTCGGTTTGCGGCATTAATACAATTGGTTGATCAAACAGCCAGCGGTTAATTTGATTAACGGTGATGGTGCCCGGTTGCTTTGTTGCTTCCGCAATAATGCGTTGGGTTGGGAACCCCACTTGGGTTTCGCGAATTTGTACTGTGATTGCAGTTGCGCCCAGTGCAGTCACAAATAATTCCACACCGGTGATTTGTGCGGTGTTATCCAGAGAGAAAGTTTGTGCCAGTGGATCAACACTGCGCGTGCCCATATTTTGGGTGGTGGTAATAATTTCTTGCAGCGTTCGTTTTTCTTGCAGGCCTTGGCCGACAAAAACAGCAGAGCCGTAGGAACCACCAGAGCCGGTAAAATTAACCAGTTTTGAACCGGCAGAAATATTGGCAGGGATAATAAAATTGCCTGTCGCCTGGCCTTGCGGATTTGCAGCCACGGGTGCGGTAGGTGCTACCGTAACGCCATCAAACATAATGCTGCTCACCAATTCCCCCGGCCCGAAACCATTAATCACAAAACGAATACTGATTTGGCGCAAGTGCTGTAATTGACTGGTGCTGGTTGAAATTAATTGCACTGAGGTGGTGGTTTGTGTGGATGTAATAGCGGTGCCACTACCTTGGCTAAATAAGCGCGTGACCGGGCTTGTCCAGCTATTCACAATGTCAGTCCAGCGATCAATTGCAGGTGATAACACCACTTGTGATGGCAATACACCATAGGCCATGTAGGGATTAATTTTCATGCCGGTGGTGCGGGCATTTTGACTCAGTACCGGTACATGATTAAACGCGCACAATGCAGGCGATTCGATATCAGTCGATGGGCTTTTTGACTCCCCCACAATTGGCAATGTCAGTACACCGTTAAAACTTGCCGCTGTTTGCGCGATGCCCTGGTCGCGATGCGAGTCATCCAAAAACGGATCGACAAAAACACCTTTCTTTGCCGCTGCCTCACGGGTGCCGATATCGGATACCAGTTTTTGTTGCGCGACCAAATCAATAACTAAATTCATGCGCTGGCTCAGCGCGTCGATATCGGCCATCGCAACGGTGCGCAC
>NZ_ALBT01000145.1 GCF_000766945.1 Cellvibrio mixtus subsp. mixtus J3-8
CCTAACCTGGCGGCCAACGGTACGGCGTCGTTTGGTTTCCTGGTGAATAACCCGGGTGCAGCACCCACGGCGTTTACCCTCAACGGGGCGTCTTGTGGTGGCAATACCAGCCAACCCAGCACCAGCAGTAGCAGCTCTACGCCAATCACCAGCACCAGCAGCAGCCGTAGTTCTACCCCGATCACCGGCAGCAGTAGCTCTGTCAGCAATGGTGTCGTGGCTCGCTGGTTGGTGGATGCAACCAACTCCACCTTCCACTTTGTGTCTGTGAAGAAAAGTGCCGCCGGTGTAGAAACCCCGGAAAACTTTACCTTCAATACCTTGCAAGGCACTGTGTCTCCGACGGGTCAGGCAACCCTGACCATCCCATTGGCCAGCATCAATACTGCACAGACTATCCGCGATGGACGACTGCAGGATTACGTGTTCGAGTCGGCGTACCTGCCCAGCTTGCACTTCACGACCCAACTTGACCTGACAGCGATTGACGCTCTGGCAGCAGGCAGCACGTCCGTGCAATCTGTCACCGGCAACCTGATCCTGCACGGCGTTGTGAAATCCATCGTGTTTGATGCCCTGGTGGTCAAACACAGCAACGGCAGTGTTTCGTTCTCTCCACGTAAACCCATCGTCATCAACTCTACCGATTTCGATCTCAACTACGGGATTGAATACCTGCGCAACCTGATGGGCTTGAGCACTATCGGTGAGAAAACACCTGTGTACTTCAAGTTATTCCTGACCAACAGCAACCCGACCAATACAGCGGCAATCAGCCTGCCTACTGCACCGGCTGCACCATTGAGTGTGAGCGGTACTGCGGTTAGCACCGGTGCCAACCTGAACTGGGCGGATGCCAGTGCGAACGAAACCGGCTTCCTGGTGCGTCGTAAAGGGGCTGATGGCCGTTGGTACACTGCAAAGAATAATGCCGCGAACACCGTGTCCTACCTGGACCTTCTGACCGAGTCTGGCACTTATGACTATAAAGTCATCAGCTATACCGACAGTATTCCGTCAGCGGGAACTACTCCGGTGAGTGTTGTATTTACCGGTGGCACGAC
>NZ_ALBT01000146.1 GCF_000766945.1 Cellvibrio mixtus subsp. mixtus J3-8
TAACGAATGCCCACCCAAATGGAAGAAATTATCCGTCACACCTACCCGTTCAATACCCAGCACTTCCTGCCAGACTTCAGCCAGTAATTGCTCCGTTTCCGTACCCGGTGCAACATAGGATCCCTGTTGCAACCCCATATCCGCTTCCGGTAGCGCCTTGCGATCTACCTTGCCATTCGCCGTCAACGGCCACTGGGCCAACACCACAAATGCCGGGGGCACCATGTGCTCCGGTAAATGCGCACGCAGATAGGCCCGCAGCCGCTCAATCAACTCCGTCGAACTGCTGTCCGACGCTTCCGCCCCCCTCGACAGTACATAGGCAACCAGATATTTCTCCCCCGCCACTGCCGTTTTTGCCAGCACCAGCGCTTCCCTCACCTCACCCTGGGCAACCAGCGTTGCTTCAATTTCACCCAGCTCGATCCGGAAACCACGGATCTTCACCTGCTCGTCCAGCCGCCCAAGGTATTCCAGATCACCCGTCGCCAGAGAACGCACCAAATCACCCGTGCGGTAAAAACGCCCTTCACCATACTCCGGCAAGCTCACAAAGCGCTGTTCCGTTAATGCCGGCTGGTTCAGGTAACCGCGGGTAACGCCATCGCCTCCGACATACAATTCCCCTTCTACCCCTACCGGTACCAACCCCTGGCAGGCGTTTAATACCAGTAACTTCAGGTCAGCGAGTGGGCGGCCGATGATGCTGCGACCTGCCGATTCGGCGACCAGCGCCCGGGTGATGTGACGATGGGTCACATGTACCGTCGTTTCGGTGATCCCGTACATATTGATCAGCCGCGGCGCCTGATCCCCGTGCCGCTCAAACCAGGGCGATAACATCGCCAGTTGCAGTGCTTCACCACCAAAAATAATGTAACGCAGCGATAGCGCACGCGCGGCGTTGCCATCCTCGGTGATGACCGCACTGAACGCACTGGGAGTCTGGTTCAGCACCGTGACCCCTTCGTCCTGCAA
>NZ_ALBT01000147.1 GCF_000766945.1 Cellvibrio mixtus subsp. mixtus J3-8
GTTAATACGCCACCATTTTTAATATGGATTGAATTAAAAATGTGATTTTTAGCGAGGGATAACGTAATGCCATCAACAACCAGATTGTTCCCAGGAACTGTTAATTGGCCACCCACTTCAACAATTTCAGATGAAGCGTTGCTACCCGCAATAAAGTGTTCAAATGTTACATCACTTTGTATTTCCAGTTTGCTGTTTAATAAACTTAAAGGTTGTGTAAATCTGATCGGGTTTTCAATACGCACATTGCTATTGATAATATTCAGATTTCCATTGAGGACCGTTTCACTAATTGTGGTGTTGGCATTCTCAATAATTATTTTACTTTCATTCGTTACATCATTTAATGGTGTATATGAGTAAGCAGCGCCTGAACCGGCACCTTGTATTTTCAAATAAGCTGAGGAAAGATCAGTTTTATCTTTGATATAAACCGTACCTGGAGCACCATGTTTTCCACTGCTTTGACCATTACCACCCGTCGCTGTAATTTTTGAATCATTCAGACCGGTTTTGGATTCATAATAAATTGCAATGCGGCCACCACCACCACCAGAAACATCTCGACCATTGCTGCCATTCGCACGTATCTCACCTAATCCTGATGGTGATGTCAGTGCACCAACATTCAACCAAATCGATCCACCAGCGCCACCACCATGACTACTCGCAGTAACTACTCCACCGTCCGCAAGAATCTTTCCATTTAGCGTTAAGGTATCCGCTTCAATCTTGATGGCTCCGCCACCACGATGATCCGTCGCACCACTACT
>NZ_ALBT01000148.1 GCF_000766945.1 Cellvibrio mixtus subsp. mixtus J3-8
GCAAATACTGTGTCAACACCGGAACCTTTACGGAACACAAACACATCATTGCCTGCACCACCATTCAGGTAATCATTGCCAACACCACCGTCCAGCACATCATTACCATCACCGCCCAGCAGCGAATCATTACCGGCTTCACCGAACAACACATCATTGCCACCGGCGGCGTTAATAGTGTCGTCACCAAGGCCACCGCGCACCATTTCTGCTTCTGAGGTAAGTACCGCAGAATCATTTCCATCACCATATTGGAATCCAACAGCGGCGAATAATTGTGTCGAGGTATAAGTAGTGCCGTCAGCAAATTCAATTTTGCTAAATTTGTAAGAATTGCTGTAGAAATAATCCTGGACCTTGATGCTGTCACTGACACCGTACTCGATAAACAAATCATCACCTGCACGGCGCAACAATTTGAGATCAGCCGGATTTACATCGTCAAAACGAATGATGTCGACACGATCGACAGAAGTATCGTACGCAAAAACCGTGTCATTGCCAGAACCTTTACGGAACACAAACACATCATTGCCTGCGCCACCATTGAGCGTATCGCTACCAACACCGCCATCCAGCAGGTCATCACCATCACCACCACTCAATGAGTCATTACCTGCTTCACCAAAGAGCACATCATTTCCACCGTCTGCATTGATGACATCATTACCGCCACCACCGCGCACAATTTCCGCATCTGCCGTCAGTGTTACTGAATCGTTGCCATCACCATACTGGAATGCAACTGCAGCAAATAATT
>NZ_ALBT01000149.1 GCF_000766945.1 Cellvibrio mixtus subsp. mixtus J3-8
CTATTGGGAGCAGCACCTGGCCTGCTTGCCGGTAGTACACAGTTTACCGCTGGATAATGCACGCCCCGCGCTGCAAAGTTTCCGCGGTGGAAATTGTTATTCGCACATCGGTCCTGAAGCCACCCGGACACTGCTTGCCCTGTGCCAGGCACAAGGGGCGACGTTGTTTATGGGGTTGCATGCCGCCTTTGCGGTATTGCTGTCCCGCTACAGCAACGAAACGGATATCGTGATTGGCAGCCCGATTGCCAATCGGGAGCAGGCCGAGATTGCGCCATTGATCGGTTTCTTTGTTAACACGCTGGTGTTGCGCAGCGATTTGTCGGGTGCACCGGATTTCCTGGAAATGCTGGCACAAAGTAAAGCCCGGTTGCTGGATGCGTATGCGCACCAGCAAGTGCCGTTTGAGCAGTTGGTAGAGCGGCTGCAACCGGAACGCCACCTCAGCCACAGCGCGCTGTTCCAGGTGATGCTGGTATTGCAAAACAACCCGTCAGGATCGCTGAAGTTACCCGGCTTGCAGTTGGGTGAACTGGAGCGTCGCAGCAGTGGCTTTGCCAAATATGATTTGACCTTGACGGTGGTAGAGGGCGCGTCGGGCCTATCGCTGTGCTGGGAGTACAACAGTGATGTCTTTGAAGCGGCAAGCATAGGTCGGATGGCCCGGCATTTCGGGTTATTGCTGGATG
>NZ_ALBT01000150.1 GCF_000766945.1 Cellvibrio mixtus subsp. mixtus J3-8
AATTGTCCGAATCCGCGCTGGAGTGAAGCGTATCGCTACGTTGAAATTAAAGAATTTACCAAAGGCGTCACCATCATTGGTGCTAACGGTTCTTCCGCAAACTTTGGTGTGGTGGTGAATAAATCCAGCAACGTGATTATTCGCAATATGAAAATCGGTGCACTTGCCGGTGCGAGCAACGATGCCGATATGATTCGTATCGACAGCGGCACCAACGTGTGGGTTGACCACAACGAATTGTTTGCGGTGAACAATGAATGTAAAGGCTCACCGGATGGTGATTTAACGTTTGAAAGTGCAATCGATATTAAAAAAGATTCACACAATATTACGGTTTCCTACAACCTGATTCGCGACAGCAAAAAAGTCGGCCTTGATGGTTCCAGCAGCAGCGATATTGCCGGTGGTCGCGAAATTACGTTCCACCACAATATTTATCGCAACGTGAATGCGCGCTTGCCATTGCAACGCGGTGGCTGGACGCACATGTATAACAACTTGTACGACGGTATTACCGATTCCGGTATCAACGTGCGTCAAGCCGGTTATGCATTAATTGAAAGCAACTGGTTCCAGAATGCGAAAAACCCGGTGACTTGCCGTTATGACAGCAGCAACTGCGGCTTCTGGGATTTGCG
>NZ_ALBT01000151.1 GCF_000766945.1 Cellvibrio mixtus subsp. mixtus J3-8
CCAGCACCAACAGTACGACCACCTTCACGAATAGCGAAGCGCAAACCTTCTTCCATCGCGATCGGGTGAATCAGGGTAACAACCATTTTAATGTTATCACCTGGCATTACCATTTCTACACCTTCCGGCAACTCTACTGCACCGGTTACGTCAGTAGTACGGAAGTAAAACTGTGGACGGTAGCCTTTGAAGAATGGAGTGTGACGACCACCTTCTTCTTTGGACAGAACGTACACTTCAGATTCAAACTTGGTGTGTGGAGTTACTGAACCCGGCTTACACAAAACCTGACCACGCTCAACGTCATCACGCTTGGTACCACGCAACAGAACACCTACGTTCTCACCCGCACGACCTTCGTCGAGCAGCTTGCGGAACATTTCAACACCAGTACAGGTTGTTTTGGTAGTTTCTTTCAGACCAACGATCTGAATCTCTTCACCCACTTTAACGATACCGCGCTCTACACGACCGGTTACCACAGTACCGCGACCAGAGATAGAGAATACGTCTTCTACTGGCATCAGGAATGGCTGGTCAATTGCACGCACTGGCTC
>NZ_ALBT01000152.1 GCF_000766945.1 Cellvibrio mixtus subsp. mixtus J3-8
GGCTCCGCATTGCAGGTAAAGCGAAATATTTTGCTGCGAACCTTTAAACCTTCACCATTTTTAAATCGGATGGATTTCACTCGGCTTGCGCTGGATTTGATCGTGCTTGGCAACATGTACGGTGAGCAGGTGCGTAGCAGACTTGATCGCCTAATGAGAATTGAACCTGCGCTTGCCCGCTATGTGCGTGTTGGTTTGAAACCTGACGAGTATTGGTGGGTTCACCATACGGGCGAAGAAAAGCAGTTTGACCAGGGCAGCATTGTTCACATCATGGAACCTGATATTAATCAGGAAATTTACGGTGTACCTGATTATCTTGGCGCATTACAAAGCGTCCAGTTGAACGAAGGTGCTACCTTGTTTCGTCGCAAGTATTACACCAATGGCAGTCACGCGGGATTCATTTTGTACATGACCGATGCAGCGCAGAAACAAGAGGATGTTGATAATTTGCGTAAGGCACTAAAGGAGTCGAAGGGGCCGGGCAATTTTAAAAATTTATTTATGTATGCTCCGGG